>NZ_CP031965.1:460000-5985000 GCF_003443715.1 Aquimarina sp. AD10
TTTTATATGATTTTTGATTATATATTTTACCCTCTACATCCTCGAATAACTCCAAAAATGTAATCATCGGCAGCTTCGTTAAACTCATCACCACAGTTACGATCACTACCGCCACCACTTGCATTGTTTACATTACTGCATTGGTCATGATCCATACAATCTTTGGTCCATGCACTTGGAATCCACCATCTACCGCAATCACCACCACATCTACCCATACATCCATAGTTCGCTCTAGGCTTACTTCCAACTTTTACTCTATCACGATGATTTCCTCTTGAGTCATCATATTCGGCATTAACATAAGAGTTCTTTTTTATACAAGTAATACCTTCATTTCTACTTTTAAGATTGGTTGTGTTTAAGGGAGTTGTAACCTTTCTTTTTGAATATTGATAATTTTTAGGTGATTTGGACCAGTATTCCAGAAAACTTAAGAGCGTATACTCTGCCATCGATATATCTCCTTCCTTTGTATCTAAAAGATAATCTGCGATTGTTTTACCTAGTAAAAGTGTATGGTCTTTTTCTTGCTCTGTTAATATATTATCGTAACCATTAATACTAATACTTTCATCTTCAAAGTTTACAGAGGCTTGAATTTCTTTTTTATTAATAACTAAAGAAACATTAAATAGTAGTTCTGATTTTGCAATTATAGAGTATGATATTACAGAGTTATCAATAGTGGTTTTACCATAAAATGCATCCTCGTTTTGTTGTTCAATACCTATTTCCTGTGCCTCAGGGCTAACAGAATTTGTTGTACATTTTGTAAAAGCGAATACTAGTAGCAATAGAGATATTGCCCTTTTAAGAAATTTCATAAGTGTTGAGTTTGTATTAATTATTCTTAAAAATAACAAATAATATAACAAAAACTTAAATTATAGTTAATATAATTAAGAATATGATATTTTAAATATCAACAAACAAACTTGATTTGTAAGGAGTATATAGGTCAAAAAAGACTAGTGTACTCAGTTTTTAAGAAGCCTTAGAAATAGTGGTAGTTATAAGGGATTCTATTTTTATAAAAAATTCTTCCTTTTTGTAAGGCTTCCTCATATAATCACTAAAACCAGAATCAGGATTCAGTATTTGATTTATAGTATCTTTAGTGTCCGAGGCTGTCAGAGCAATGATTGGTATATCAAGATTAAATTCTCTTATTTTTTTTGTTGACTCAATACCACCCATTTTGGGCATGTTGAGATCCATTAAAATAAGATCGTAAGTATTGTTTTTTACCATATCAATGGCAATAAGGCCATTATCTGCAATTTCAGAACTATAACCTCTAGTTTTCAGAATGTTTTGTGTTACTATTTGGTTTATTTTGTTATCCTCAACCACTAGAATATTATAATCTTCATTATTTTTTAAGGAAATGAAAGTTTGCGGAACGTCTTTTTCGATTTTTTCTTCTTTGGATTGATTAATTTCAAATGGAATAGTGAAATAGAATGTAGATCCTTTTCCTAATTCGCTTTTTAGTTTAATCTCACCTCCATGTAGGTTTACTAATTTTTTTACAATATTTAACCCTAGACCGGTTCCGTTAGTATGGTCTTTGGAACTTGCCTGGGAAAATTTTTCAAATATTATTTCTTGTTTATCCGCAGGAATTCCTCTTCCATCATCCCTTATTTCAAATGTGATATCTACTTTGTTTTGTGTAATCACAGGGTTTTTAAAGTTTAACCAAATATTTCCATTTTGAGTAAATTTATTAGCATTACTAATAAGATTAATAAAAATTTGAGATAACCTTACAGAATCTCCTATTAGCATTGTCGGAATAGAAGAGTCAAAATTTAGATGTAGTGTATTTCCGTTTTTTTCAGCTTGATACTCAAATGAATTTTTAATGTCGTCTGCTAGACTTTTTATATTGTAAGTTGATTTATCTAGACTTATTTCGTAAGACTCCATTTTAGTGACTTGAAGTACATCATTAATAAGATTCAGAAGATGGTCTGCAGAAAACTTCATGAGCTTAATAAATTTGTGATTTTCTTCATCGTGGATTCTTTCCATTAGTATAGATGACAAACCTATTACTCCATATAAAGGTGTTCTAAGTTCGTGACTAACGGTAGATATAAATTTGGTTTTTACAGCAGCTAAGCGATCAGATTTTTCTTTCGAAATTTTAAGTTCTTTATTTCTTAATGCTAATGATTCTCCAAGTACTTTTGTTTTTTTATGATTATAGATAAAAAAACAAAATAATATTAAACATAATAAAAGTAATGAAAGCGTAAATATTGATATGGTTTTGGATTGTTGTGCTTTTTGGGTTTCAATAGTATTTTTTTCTTCACTTACAATTAATTGTTTTTTAAATTGATTTGCCTCTAGCTTTTCATTTTCAAGTGCAGTTTGATGATGTTTAGTGTATTTTTTTAGAATAACATAGGCTTTGTCTTCTCTGCCTATTTTGATTAATAGTTCTTCGTATTTTTGATAAATAATCATCGCTTGACGGTACAATTGATTTTTTTCGGCAATAGACGCAGCTACTTCAAAATATTTAATTGCTTGACTATAATGTCTATTACCATCATAGTATTCACCAAAACTAGTATACGTGATTGCTAATTTTGATGCATGTTGTTGATTACTACTAAAGAATTTTTTGCACTTTTCTAACAACTTATAGGCCTTTCTGTAGTGTTTGGTTTTTATATAGATATTAGCAAGATTTAACTCAAGAATATGTTGAGAATAATCATTTAAATCCTCAGAGTTTTCATAGATATATTTTATTCTTTTAAGAGCTCGTCCTGGTTTATTAAATCCATTTAAATATACTAATGCTATATTGTTGTTTATATCTATAGCCAATTCTGAAAAGCCCTTAAGTTCTTTTACAAAGAGATCAGCTATTTTGTAGTTTTCGAGTGCTAATTTATATTCTTTTGATGAAAAGTAAACTTTGCCAAGTAGATTGTATAAACTTCCTTTTAGGTAATATTCTTGTTTAGTGTTGAATTTTTCTGAAACATCTATAATTGTTTCAATAATCATAAGGCTATTCGCTCTTCCAATAGAATTTAGATGTTCTTCGGTATGAATAATTGCACTTTCTAATTCAGAAAATGACATTTCTTCATATTGTTGAGCTGTAGTGATAGAAAAAAATAGATGTATCCATATAAAGCATATATGATGCTTCTTAATTTTAAGACTATTCATTTTTTAATTCAGATTTGGGGCACGTAAATATATTCAAAAAATATTAAATATTAGATAAAATACATAAAAAACATGATGAATAACCGTAATATTTAGATTTTTAACGTAAATAATGTAGGATTTAAGCTTCTTTTGAGTTAGGGAAAGCAAAATCTAGTGTTACCAAATGATAGACAACTTGTAATCTTATAATCTATTGTTTATAAATATATACGAACTGTAAATGAAGAAGAGATGAAAATTAAATTTTCAATAAACTGTTTAGCTTTTAATGTAATCTGAATATTCAATAAAGAATTCTTCAAGTTTTGTCATGTTTTGAGATAAAAATTGCATGGTTTTCTCCCAGGTATTCCTGTTATGAATACTTACATTATCTAATACGACATAAACACGTGAAATAACTTTTTCGTTATCCAATTGGTAGTTTTGATCATAAATAATGTCAGAAATATATTCTGAAATTAATATATTTTTTAGACTTACTAGTTTATCGTAGTAATACTCTTTAATAATTTCATCATACGGTTCTACGTCTATAGATACCAGAGCTTTTTTGGTTGTAAATGTAAATTTTAAGGATAAATCTTTGATTTTGGTGTTGTACAGAACCCATTTTTTTGGATATTCCTTGCCAAAACTTGTCCAGAATTCTTGACGTATTTGTTTTGATTCGTCCTTGCTAAACATATTAAATAATATATGCGGTGGCTGTTGCTGCTAGAATAACTAACAGTTTGGTAATATTAAATTTATGCCCTTCATTACTTTCAAAAAGTATGGTAGTTGAGACATGCAAAAATATTCCTATTACCAAAGCATTTATTTCTCTATAATATTGTAGAATAGCTTCAAAGTTTTCACTAATAAATGTTCCTAAAGGAGTCATTAATGCAAAAATAACCAATGTAATAATAACGACTGACTTTTTTATTTTTGTATTTAGTAAAAAAGTGGATAAAATCATCGCTATTGGAATTTTATGAATGATTATTCCAGCTAAGACACCATCATTATGATGTATAGGGAATCCCTCTAACAATGCATGTAAGCCTAAGCTAATAAAAAGTACAGTAGGAAGTTGATTAGTTTCTTTATTTAGATGAATATGACCATGTTCGGCTCCTTTAGAGAAATACTCTAATATTTTTTGTAACAAAACTCCAATCATTATCCATACTCCAGTTCGTTTTGCAAAGGGGTTGTCTTCAAAAACTTCCGGTAGTAAATTAAAAATTGTGATCGCTAATAGAAAAGCACCACTAAAAGCTAATAGTAGTTTTAGATTTTTCTGATTAGAGGGTTTGAAAATAAAAACAATCAATGCTCCTATGAAAACGGCTGCTATGGATAAAATATAATTATACACTACTTAAATATCAGTATAAGTCTAGTTGAAGTCTTTTTGTTAAACTTTTGTAATTGATAATCACCAAAAACATCCAGTAGGTTTACGTCGGCTTGGTCGAAATAATTTTCAAAGTCTGACATGGTAATAGCTTTAACACGTTCGGTAAAGAAGAAATCTTCATTATTGTCATTAAATCTAATTTCTTTATAAATATAACCGTCTTCTAAGAATCGTTTTATTTTAAACTTAATGCCATTGACTTCTTTTACCTCTTCAGGAACCAGATTTTCAATAACATATTCTGAATTCATAAAATCTATTACACCAAAGCCATGATCGTTAAGATCTGATTTAATAGCTTTAATAGTATTTAGATTATCTTCTTCCTTATCAAAATACCCAAAACTAGTAAATAAGTTAAAAACAGCAGAAAACTTTTCACTGTAAGGTTTGCACATATCATGTACCTTAAACCTTAGAGTTTTGTTAGTATATTGAGAAGCATACTCAATACTGTTTTTAGAAAGGTCTACTCCAGTTACATCATACCCCAATGTATTAAGATATATACTATGGCGACCTTTGCCACAAGCAAGATCTAAAATTTTTTCTCCTTGTTCTAGACTAAGATAATTGGTCAGGGTATCCATAAAACTCCTAGCCTCAATGTCATTTCTGTCTTTATATAGTATATGATAGTATGGTGTGTCAAACCATGATGCATACCACATTTTTGAATCTTTTAGCATAAGGCGCAAAATTAATGTATTTTTGCGGTTTAATTACAGAAGAAGTTTACACTTTTTACAGTACCAATTATAAAATTTGTAAACCACTTTACTTTGAATCAATAAATAGTGAACAATTCATTTAAAATGGTAGCCAAAACCCTTTTCGGTTTTGAAGAAGTCCTTGCTAGAGAACTTAGGCATTTAGGAGCTCAAAAAGTACAGATAGGCAACCGAATGGTTAGTTTTTATGGTGATACAGGGTTTATGTATAAAGCGAACTTATGTTTAAGAACTGCAATTAAAATACTAAAACCAATAACTTCTGGAAGAGTACGAAATGAAAAAGATTTATATAATTTTATTCAACGTACAAAATGGGAGGAGTATCTAAGTAACCATGATACTTTTGCAATTCATGCTACTGTTAATTCAACTATTTTTAGTCACTCGCACTATATATCCTTAAAAACTAAGGATGCTATTGTCGATCAATTTAGAGAAAGAACGGGAGAAAGACCTAGTATAGAACTTGATCATCCTGATCTTGCTATAGATGTTCATATTCAGAATGACATGTGCACAGTATCCTTAGATAGTTCAGGTGGGTCATTGCATCATAGAGGATATCGAACAGCAACTAATATTGCACCTATTAATGAAGTTTTAGCAGCAGGGTTGCTATTACTTTCGGGATGGGATGGGCAATGTGACTTTTTGGACCCTATGTGTGGTAGTGGTACTATGGCTATAGAAGCGGCTATGATTGCATGTAATATCCCTGCGAATCTTAATCGTAAAGAGTTTGCTTTCGAGAAATGGTTAGATTGGGATATGGATTTGTTTGAGAAAATTGAAGAAGCATGTCTTAATAAAACCAGAGAATTTAACCATTCTATTATTGGGATGGATAGGGAATACTCTGCAGTAAGAAAAGCGAATGTAAATGTAGAAAATGCCAACCTTACTGATTTTATAAAAATCAAAGAAGGAGATTTTTTTGAAAGCAATAAAGAAGTAGAAGGACCATTACATATGATATTTAACCCACCATATGATGAGCGATTAGAAATTAATATAGAAGAGTTTTACTCTCAAATAGGGGATACGTTAAAAAAGAGTTACCCAGGAACTAATGCATGGTTTATAACAGGAAATTTAGAAGCTCTTAAACATGTAGGGTTAAGACCTTCTCGAAAGATAAAAGTATTTAACGGTAAACTTGAATCTCGCTTGGTAAAATATGAGATGTACGCAGGTAGCAAAAAAGCAAAATTTCAAAATAAATAGTTTAGCGAATAGTAGGTTAGTTCTTCCTTTTAAAAAATGGAATTAGATAACTTAACGAATACCCATAGCCTACACCTATACTATTTATGTCGTTCGTTTTTCCAAATCCAGGAATGTAGAGATTGTCAAACCTTTCTGGAGTTTTTTCGCTGACCATACTTCTTAGGGATACATTAATTCCTAAATACAAATTTGCAAAAAGTTCTGCTTTAATACCTACTACTAATTCTATCCAACTGGCTGTTAAACCATCTTCAGAAATACTATCCGTAATTCTATTTTCACCAAAAAAATTGGTTCCTGTAAAAACAGCGTACTCGTTTAGTGTTTGATCAAAGGTTGAAAAGCCATAACGCAAACCTGCATATATACTGTTTTGCATCCCGTACCAATTACTATAACTATTATAATCAGCACCAATTCTTATGTAACTACCAGAACCTTCTGCATTTACATTATCTTCTTCTCGTAATAAAGATTCGTTTCCGATCTCTGCAGCAATAAAAAACTTTTTGGAAATTCTGTAGTCTCCTACAATTTCGAAACCTTTATACTCATCTTCAGCAGCTGTTCTTATAAGTCGACCAATATCTGCACCAACTCTAAGTCCATACTTTTCTGACGGAGGCAAAGTATCTCTAGGAGAAATCTTTTTTGGCTCATCTTGTGCTTGAATTAGACAAGTAAAAAGTATATTAATGAAAAATAAGTATATGTGCTTCTGTTTCATTTGTTACGTCTTCTGTTTGTATTGTAATATTTTTAATCCAATTGGCGCCTCCTGTTTCAATAACCAAATCTCCATCGAAATCTCTAAAATTAACTTTAAATCCGCATGCACTACTTACATATTCATCATCTGTGGTATACGTAAAATTAATAGTATCTGAGTTTGAAGGAACGGGAGTGGTACCATCATTTGTTGTAATAGAATTGATTACAAATTCATAGCCTGTAGTGGTCATGTCTGTTCGTAAGGGAATAAAAATAGAATCTGTTAAAGTGGGTAATGGAAAAACAGGATCTATACCTTCACCAAGATCTCCAAGAGCTCTCACCTCTAACTCTGAAGGCGTTTTGATTTCAGTTTGGGTATCATCATCTATAAATTTGATAATTAGAAATGGAGTAGTACCATCTCCTGTACAGATATCATCTCGCTCACAACTATAGTTAAGGTTGATCATAATCATAATACCAACACAAACAAACAGGTTTTTAAATAGTTTCATGCATTATCTTTTTTCTAATAGTACTACATTTTCTACATGATATGTTTGCGGGAACATATCTACAGGTTGCACTTTAGTAACTTTGTATGTCTCATCTAATAACGCCAAATCACGTGCCTGTGTTGCACTATTACAACTTACATAAACAATTTTGTTGGGCGAAATGTTTAATAGTTGTGCAACAACGTCTTTATGCATTCCATCTCTTGGCGGATCTGTAATCACCACTTCTGGTTGTCCATGTTGGGTAATAAAATCTTTTGTAAATACTTTTTTCATATCACCAACATAAAACTCTACATTACTAATATGATTATTTTTTGCGTTCTCTTTTGCATTTTCTATAGCTTCAGGAACTGCTTCTACACCAATTACTTTTTTTGCTTTTTTGGCCACAAATTGGGCAATGGTCCCAGTACCAGTGTATAAATCATATACTAATTCTTCACCAGTTAGTTGGGCAAAATCTCGGGTAACCTTATATAACTCGTACGCTTGTTTAGAATTTGTTTGGTAAAAAGATTTGGCATTAATTCTAAATCGCAATCCTTCCATTTCTTCTTCGATATAATCTTTTCCTTTGTAGCAAATAACTTCTTGATCGTAAATAGTATCATTGCCTTTAGGGTTTACAACGTATTGTAAAGATGTAATTTCAGGGAATTCTTGAGCGAGATAATCTAATAAAAGCGTACGTTTTTCAATATCTTCTTTAAAAAACTGTACAAGAACCATTATTTCTCCTATAGAAGAGTTTCTTATCATTAGTGTTCTTAAAAGACCTTCCTGTTTTCTTGGGTTATAAAATGCAAGTTCGTTTTTTGTTGCAAATTCATTTACACTATTTCTAATAGCATTGCTAGGATCAGCTTGTAAGTGACATTGATCGATATTTAGAATCTTATCCCACATACCAGGCATATGAAATCCCAGGGCATTACGATTTTCAATTTGAGTATCGCTTTGGATTTCTTCTAAGGTTAGCCAACGACTATCACTAAATGAGAATTCCATTTTATTTCTATAGAAAAACTGCTCTGATGATCCTAGTATCGATGTAACCTCTGGTAATTCGATTTTACCCAGTCGCGTAAGATTATTTATAACTTCTTGTTGTTTGTAACCAAGTTGATGTTCATACCCCATAAACTGCCACTTACAGCCACCACAAGTTCCAAAATGTTCACATTTAGGAGCAACGCGTTTTTCAGATTGTTTATGAAATACGGTTGCTGAGCCTTCGTAAAAAGATTTCCTTTTTTTTGTAGTTTGAATATCTACAACATCTCCAGGGACTGCATTATTAATAAATATTACTTTTCCGTCAGGAGCTTTAGCTATACTTTTACCTTTAGCGCCTGCATCAATCACTTCGATATTTTCAAAGATTTGTCTTCGATTTTTTCTTGCCATAGCGCAAAAATAAGAATAGAAAACGTATTGCACTTAATTATTGAACATATCTTACAAAAGAAATATAAAAAATGAACCTATTTAAAATAGTAACGTCTATAGTATAAAGGACCTAATGATCAACACCAATAAAACATATGATTCTTTGTTGGTATTACGATACCAATCCGGAAGTAAAAAAGCATTCGCAATTCTTGTTAAAAGATGGCATGCAAAATTATGTAAACAGGCATATTGGTATACTAAAGATATAGAGGTGTCAAAAGATATTGCACAAGAGAGTTGGCGTGTCATTCTTTTAAAAATAGAGATGTTAAAGGATCCTAATAGTTTTGGGAGTTGGGCATTAATGATTGTAAATAGAAAAGCTATTGATTGGTTACGAAAACAAAACAAAGAACAAGAAAGGTTAAGAAACTATACACATTATTGTAATAATGTGGTAAATGATATTACCGAAAATGATACTCAAGAAGCTATTATAGTTTTACGAAAAGCTATAAATAAACTACCTAATACCCAACAGCAAGTATTAAACCTTTTTTATACAGAAGAGTATAGTGTAAGACAGATAAGTGAAATTATGGGCGTTTCAACAGGAACGATTAAATCTCGTTTGTTTACTGCTAGAGAAAAATTAAAGTCAATTTTAAAAAGTAAAAATCATGAAAAATAAAATGGAAGATATTGATCGATTAATAAAAGAAACGCTCTCTCGCGAAGAAGCAAAATTTTATGATGAGTTAGATGAGCAAAACCTTTTAGAAATGATAGGAGGGTTATTTAAAACAAAAAATCGATGGTTAATTGTCGTTATGAATATAGTAAATATAGTAGCATTTATTACTCTTATTTATTGCATTGTTCAATTTTTGAATACAAATACTACGGATATGTTAATTAAATGGTTTGCAGCTGGATTTGTTTGTATTACATTCATGATAATGATAAAATTATTTTCTTGGATGCAAATGGATAAAAATGCCCTATTGAGAGAAATTAAAAGGCTGGAACTTCAAATCTCATCTTTGTCCGGAAAAATACCTGAATAAGATTTTAAGGAGAAACTTATATTTAGTACTTTGCGGCTAACTTCATTAGGATGATTTCTCTCCTGAGTTATTGAATCAAAGTAGGAATTGTAAAGTTTTATTTTAATACGTGAATAATGGCAATTTTAGAGAAAAAGTCATCACAACATTCAATTGAATTAGAAGACAAGTACGGGGCACATAACTATCACCCACTACCCGTTGTTTTAAACAAAGGAGAAGGTGTATATGTTTGGGATGTAGAAGGAAAAAAGTATTATGATTTTTTAAGTGCATATTCTGCAGTGAATCAAGGGCATTGTCATCCAAAAATAGTTGGTGCTATGACGAGCCAAGCACAAACTTTGACTTTAACCTCAAGAGCATTTTACAATGACAAACTAGGAGAATACGAGAAATTTGCCAGTGAGTATTTTGGTTTTGACAAATTATTACCAATGAACACTGGTGCAGAAGCTGTAGAAACAGCTTTAAAAATTTGTAGAAAATGGGCGTACGAAGAAAAAGGTATTTCTGAAAATGAAGCACAAATTATAGTTTGTGAAAATAACTTTCATGGTAGAACGACCACAATTATTTCATTTTCTAATGACCCTATTGCCAGAAAAAACTTTGGTCCCTATACTGCGGGATTCATTAAAATAGAATATGATAATCTTAATGCTTTAGAAGTTGCTTTAGAAAATAATGCTAATGTTGCAGGTTTCTTAGTAGAACCTATACAAGGAGAAGCGGGTGTTTATGTTCCATCTGATGATTATTTAGAAAAAGCAAAGGCACTTTGTAAAAAACATAATGTACTTTTTATAGCAGATGAAGTGCAAACGGGTATTGCACGTACTGGTAGATTATTAGCCACATGTGGTGATTGTTCTTGTTCTGATAAAAATTGTTCGGGAACTCCAAATGTTAAACCAGATGTGCTGATATTAGGTAAAGCACTAAGTGGTGGTGCTTATCCTGTATCTGCAGTATTGGCAGATGATCATATTATGAAGGTTATCAAACCAGGAAATCATGGAAGTACTTTTGGTGGTAATCCTGTAGCAGCTGCAGTTGCTATTGCTGCTTTAGAAGTAGTTAGAGATGAAAAGTTAGCAGAAAATGCTTTTGTTCTGGGAGAATTGTTTAGATCTGAGTTAAATAAATATATCGAAGGATCTAAAATAGTGAACCTTGTACGAGGAAAAGGATTACTTAATGCTATTGTAATAAATGATGATGAAGAGAGTGAAACTGCTTGGAATATTTGTGTAGCTCTTAAAGAAAACGGTCTTTTAGCAAAGCCTACTCATGGTAATATTATTCGTTTTGCACCTCCTTTAGTAATGAACAAAGAACAATTATTAGAGTGTGTAGCTATTATAACAAATACATTGAAAGAGTTTGAATAGTTTTTAAATAGAAGTAAGGGAACTCAATTCAAGAATTCCCTTACTTTTCAAATATTATCTTATTGCTGATTTTCTTCTATTGCATCAAGGATACCTTCTCCAAGACCAACAAGGGCGGCATGACTTAAACTTACATACTTTAGTAATTTTCCAGCTTCTCTTAGTGCTCCTATAAGATCTCCACCATTAATAATGTTAAGTTCTTCTTGATTAAGACTTTGTAATTTCATAATTGTTTTTTTTTAGATTAATTGATTATTTCTGTTGCAATACCGTTGCCTGCTGCATATGCAGCATCGTATACTGCATCTACTGCTTTATCCCACGCTACTACAAAACCAACTATGGCTGCAGCAATACCAAGACCTGCTGAAAATCCAAAATCTCCACCATTAATATTGTTAACTTCTAAAGAGTCTAATTTCTGTACTCCAATTGTTTCTAAATTTTCCATAAAAATTTGTTCGTAATTAATAATTATTTTAAGAATATCATTTTGTGCACTTTGATTTCTTATGGCAAGATTACGAAGTTAGCGTCTCAAATTATGAGATAGAATTATGAATATAAAAAAGAGAAGAGTATACAAAAAAAGAAGCTCTTAAAAAGAGCTTCTTTTTTTTGTATATTATGTAATTAAAATATCTTTATTGATTTATAATTTCAGACCACGGCATCATAGCGCCTAAAAAGATGATATACACAGCAATAATAAGCAAGTATATTGAACTTAATATAGTACCCACTATGGCACAAATTCTACCTGCTTTTAGATTTTCATATCCAGTATATAATTCAGGATTTGCATGATATATTTCCTTGGCTTTTTTAGCAAGAACTAATGCTATGATTCCAAAAATTAACCCCAGAATCCCGTAACAAAAACAGGTTACTATAGATGCGATTCCAAATATTAAAATTAAAGTAGCATTTGGCAATTGTTGCTTGATTTCCATAAATATTAGTAGAGTTTCATAAAATAATTTACAATGATAAGTATACTATTTAAAATATAAAAATAGGTTAATATTTTAGCCCCGTTTTTAAAATTAAATAGGATATGTAATATTAGATACCCAATCATGATTAATAAGGGTAATATAGCAGGGTACATTAAAAGAGATGATATAATATCTCCTTTTAGAAGGAGAATAAAACTTCGCTGAAGACCACAACCCAGACAGTTAATATCAAGTAACTGTTTAGTTGGGCAGTATAATAAGTTAGATTCAAGAAAATCAATAAAACTTTTCATGATACTACTTCTTCTAAAATAAAAAATCCTGTCTTAAATGGACAGGATTTTTTACTAGTGTAACAAACTATTGTGCGTTACTATATCCTTGAGAAAAATCTTCAATCATTTGCTGATATCCATCTAAACCTACTGTTGATAACACATAGATACTCCAGATGAAACTAATTGCACTAAGAATTAATCCAATTATAGCTAGTATTTTTCCTGTTTTTACGTTTTGATACCCAGAGTAGATTTCTGGATTTTCAGTATACAGGGCAGTAGCTTTTTTTGCCATAATAATAGCAATAATAGCAAAAATAATTCCTAAAATTCCATAACAACAACATCCTACAATAGATAGAATACCAAAGACTAAGATTAGGGTAGAGTTAGGTAATGTCTGTTTTTCCATAATTTAAATTGATTAGTTAAAAATTAAATTCATTTTTACAACATAACTTACAATCATAGTAACTGCAGTTAAAATCATAAGGGTCACTTTAATGTACCAATCATTTTTAAATTGTACAAAAAAGTTAAAACCAATAAATATAAGTGATAATAATAAAGGATATATCGCAGGATACATGTAAAATGCGTCTATAAATTCTCCTTTAAATAGAAGAGAAATTGATCTTTGCATACCACAACCTAAACAATCAACACCAAATAGTTTCTTGTTTAAGCAAGGGAGCATATACTTTTCCAAAGGCAAAAATTTTCTGTTTCGTTTGTGCAATATACATAATTAAGTTATTTCTGCTGTTTTTCACCTAGAAATTCTAATATTTGATACTTTTGCAAAATCAATTATTCAAAAATGAAAAAAATAATAAGTGTAGTCCTAATTGCGATTGGAGCAATAGCTTTACTCTCAGAAATAGCTACAAGTACAAAGAACTATTATATACAAATTGTAGGAGTAATTGCATTAATGTTGGGGGTGTTTATGGTTAATTCTAAGGTGAATTCTAAGACCAAACACGTTCAAGATGAATATTTTGAAGAAGAATAAGTATGATTACTATTGGAGACATGGTGTCTGTATTAGATGAACCCATAACTGGCAGGGTTTTAAATATTAAAGACAGTGAGGTGGTTATTGAAACTGAGGATGGTTTTGATATGACATTTCATATTAAAGAGGTTGTAAAGGTTCAATCAGGAGAAATGGTTATTCCTTCTTATGATGAAATACATAAGAACCTTCAGGAAAAAGATGTCTTTAAGAAAAAACCAAAACGACCAATTCAACGACCAAAAGAGAGAAGTGTACCGGCTATGGAAGTGGATTTACATATTCATAAACTAGTAAAATCTACTAAAGGTATGGCAAATCATGATATGATTATTTTGCAACTAGATACCGCAAAGAGACAGCTTGATTTTGCAATCCATAAAAGAATACCTAAAGTGATTTTTATTCACGGAGTTGGTCAAGGGGTGCTTAAAGAAGAATTAAAGTACTTATTTGGGAGATACGACAATGTTAGAGTTTCTGATGCGGATTATAAAAAATACGGTCTAGGTGCGATGGAAATCTATATTATTCAAAATCCAAGATAGTGCGTTTGTATTATGGTTTTGGAATTGTAAATTGATCAGTTCCTAAATTGAAAACTTCTTGTCGTAGTTCTATATCTTCACCTTCAAAAGTAACACTAGAAAACATAAAATTTCTATCATAAACAATTTCAGTATCCGTTTCTGATGCTATAGTGTAGTTTATAGATAAGGTTCCGTTATTACTTATTAGTTCTTGAGTCACGTTAACATTAGCAGGTGGTATACTTGCGCAAAAATATGTAGCATTAATTGCAGTGTCAAATTGTCTTGAGATTAATAAGTTGGTTGTGGTGTTTAATTGAATTGTTAAGGGTACAGTGATATCCGCAGGAACTGTATTGAGTTCAAAAGTAGTACTAGTAAAACTTAATGATATTGCCTGATTAATCGCACTATCTATTTTAAAAATCACAAAGTTATCGCCATTAGAACAGTTTTGTAATGGAGCAGTAAAATTAATGTTGTTTTCAATTATGTCACCTTCACTACAACCAATAATCATTAAAATTAAACTAAAGAGGTAAAATGATTTTTTCATGTTTTTATGATTATTATTCTAATAGGTTCCTAGTTACTTCAACATCTCTTGTTCCAAAAATATCGTTTTCGAAATTTTGTTCATTACCATCAAACATCATATTCGTAATTCTGATTATGGTTCTAAATGTAGTTCTTACTGTGCTGTTAGCTAGACTGGGAGTAGCTGTATCATTTCTTTCTGTAGAATCAGCATCAAGATAATTATCAATACCATCTTCGTCACTATCGTCATCTCTGGGATTATTATTTCCTATAGAGCCATCTGCATTAACGGTTAGATCTTCATTAATAGTTGGAATACCATCAGCATCATCATCATCATCTAAATAATCTGGAATCATATCACCATCCGTATCCTGAAATACATTATTATTTGCGGTTAAATTTCCTAATTCGGCACTAGTTAGTACATTGTCATTGTCGTCATCTTGATCTTTAAAGTTAGGTAAGCCATCTCCGTCGGCATCAAATATTTTTTCTAGGGTATCACAAATGCCATCATCATTTACATCTGGACAAGAGGGAGCAGTGCCACTTCCATTATTTTTACTGTCTTGGTAATTTGGTATTCCATTACCATCGATATCTGCAGTGGGATCAATTCCACCTGATTCTTCTATAGGATCTACACCATCTTGATCATCTTCAGCGACAATTTCAGTTGTGATTGCTGCATTTCCAGAAGTAGCGATAAGCTCATCTGTTACTCTTATTGAGCTAGAAGGTATATTTGCACAATAGTAATCACTTGTAACGGTAACATTAAATTTTCTGTAAATTAAACCATTAGATTCTCCTGTAGCTAAGTCTATATTTATAGGCATTTCCGAAACAACATTTTCTTGATATGCTCCTATAAAATTAAAGGATATTGCTTCATTATTTGTAGGATTAATTTTAAAAAACACAAATTCGTTTTCTTCTGCTCCGCTACAAACTTGAAGAGCCACATCGTCAAACTCAAAACTGGTGACAATAATGTCTCCGTCATCACATGAGACTATAGATACTAAAGAAAAAATAAGAAAAAACAACTTTTTCACACGTTCAAAATTTATGAATTATTAGACTAGACATTACATACTTTCATTCTAAAGACGAAAGAAAATATAAAATGTTTTTATCAATGTATTTTTTAACATTATTTGACAAAAATAAAGTAATTGAAAGATTATAACGTATGTGCTCTAAAATAATTTCAATTAACTATTTTTGTAACCATAAAAATTACGAATATTGTAATAGATTCAATTCGTTGTTATGAATACCTTTTATTTTTCTTATTAAGCTTCTAATTATTTGATTTTTATGCAAAAAGTTTATTTTGATAGTGCCGCAACAACAAAGGTAAGACCAGAGGTTATTACCAAAATGGTATCAGTTTTGGAAGAAGATTTTGGAAACCCTTCTTCGACTCATGGTTTTGGTCGTTCTGCCAAGAATCATATCGAACAAGCTCGTAAAAATATCGCTAATTATTTAGGTGTTAGGGCATCAGAGATTATTTTTACTTCAGGAGGTACAGAAGCGGATAATTTGGTACTACATAGTGCTGTTCGTGATTTAGGAGTAAAACACATTATTACTTCTAAAATAGAACATCATGCAGTTTTACATACTGTACAGGAAATAGAGTCTTTTACAGGAGTAGAGGTAAGTTATGTAAATATTACAGAAAAAGGTGCTATTGACTATACTCATTTAGAAACGTTATTAAATAGTTCTCAAGAAAAGGCTTTAGTTAGTCTTATGCACGTTAATAATGAAGTTGGTACTTTATTAGATATTGATAGAGTAGGTGATTTGTGTAAAACACATGATGCCCTTTTTCATAGTGATATGGTACAATCTATTGGGCATTTAGAAGTAAAACTAAATGAACTAAATGTAGATTTTACAGCAGTAAGTGCACATAAATTTCATGGTCCAAAAGGGGTTGGTTTCGCATATATTAGAAAAAATTCTGGATTAAAACCTTTGATTTTTGGAGGAGAACAGGAGAGAGGGTATCGCGCGGGTACAGAAAGTGTTCATAATATTGCAGGAATGGATGAAGCGCTGCGTCTGGCCTACGAAAACCTAGACGAAGAAAAGGCTTATGTATTAGACTTAAAAAAATATTTCATAGATGTATTAAAAAAAGATATTCCTGGAGTTAAATTTAATGCTAGTTGTTGTGATCATGATTACAGTACGTATACTTTAATTAATGTTTGTTTACCAGTTTCTCAAGAAAAAGCAGGGATATTATTATTTCATTTAGATATTAATGGAATTGCTTGTTCTAAAGGTAGTGCTTGCCAAAGTGGCAGTAGTAAAGGGTCGCATGTGTTAACCGAGATTTTATCTCCTGAGGATTTAGAAAAACCATCTGTTCGTTTTTCTTTTTCAAAATACAACACCAAAGATGAAATAGATTATGTTGTTGATGTATTAAAGAAATTTATGAATGAATAGAAATATTAAAATTTCATTCCTAGACGTACATTGAATACGCGAGGAGTTAAAAAATTAGGAACAGCAAATTGCTGCTGACTAGATGCATCACGCACAAATGTATTTGTTATAGCATTTTGAGAATCAAATAGGTTATAAATTACAAAACCAAGGCTTAATTCTTTAAAATTGTTAAAGAAACTTCCTTGGGATAATCGTTTGTCACTATCTACTACAATATATGAAATTCCTAAATCAGCTCTTCGATAATCTCTTAGTCTTGATTGATCTGCAAAATCATATGGATCTGCAAAACCGGGCGAACCACTAGGTAACCCTGTTTGATATACCATGTTTAAATACATTTTTAGGCTTGGTATAGTAGGAACGTAGTCCTGAAAAAGGACACCAACTTTTAAACGCTGATCTGTTGGTCTTGGGATGTAACCTCGATTATCTATATTTTCTTCGGTTTTTAAATAACCAATACTTACCCAGCTTTCAGTTCCTGGAACAAATTCACCATTCAGACGTAAATCTAAGCCATAGGCAAATGCTTCAGCATTATTATTAGCACGATACCGTATTCTAACATTTTCGATAGTATATGGGTTTACATCTGTTAGTTTTTTATAATACCCTTCTGATGACAGAACGAAAGGGCGTTTCCAAAGTTTAAAACTATAATCATGGCCAAGTACTGCGTGGATAGATTGCTGTGCTTTGACTTCGGGAACTACAACTCCAAATTGATTTCGTAGCTCTCTGTAAAATGGCGGTTGATGATACCATCCTCCTGACAGTCTAAAAATCATATTTTGTTTCCAATTTGGTTTTATGGCAAATTGTGCACGCGGGCTAAATACTATTTGAGAATCACTACTCTCTACAGTAGGTCCCGAAATATTCCAGTTGTGTGCTCGAACTCCTATATTTGTCCAAATCTCATGATCGTTAATAGAAGAACGTAGGTTGTATTGTGCATATCCTGAAATTCGATCAATTTTGGCATTATTAATAGCTCTTACACTCTCGAAAGGTACAATAGGAGAGGCAAAAGGAGTACGAGGTTCATCATTTCGAATATCTAGAATAATAGGTCGCAATGAGAAACCAGCAGAGTCGATAATCTCGAATTCCTCTAAACGATCTCTAATATCTTCAGAAGTATATTTGATACCCCAATCAAACTGATGTTGATCCTGAATATAAGTTCCTTTATGTTCTGCATTTACAATTACAGCATCCAAATCATTACGAGCATGCGTTAATTGTGAACCTACTCCTTCACTAAATTCGATTTCTCCTACATTTTCACTTCCAATATCCGTGTTTACTGTTCCTAGTGCATAATTTGCAAAAATATCAAAATGCTCTTGCTCTTGGGTTTGATAAGCAGATGCTATAAACTTTAAGGTTAGATTTTCGTTAGGTCTATACGTTCCTTTAAGTGCTCCAAAATAAGTTTCGTACTTATCATTTTCTTGACCTTGATATGAAACCGTTAATGCTTGTACAAATTGTAAGGTACCAAAATTTACCTGTTCAGTTAATGGTTCGTAGTCGTATGTGTTTAAAGCCAAATTTCCTAAAAAACCTAATTCAAATTTATCTGTAACATTGTAAGATATATATGTCTGAATATCCGCAAAACTAGGTTTAAAATTAACTTCAGTATTTCGGGAGTTTACCAATAAACTATTGTCTCTATATCTTAAACCGATAATAGCTGCTAACTTTTTACTTTTAGATATACCTCCGGCAGATACACTTGCTCCTAACAAGCTTAAATCTGCTGTAGCTCCTAGTTTTGTAGGTCTTTTGTACGTAATGTCAAGCACAGATGATAGTTTATCTCCATATTTAGATTGAAACCCTCCTGCAGAAAAATCAACATTACGAACCAGATCAGTATTAACAAAGCTTAGTCCTTCTTGTTGTCCAGATCTAATTAGAAAAGGCCTGTATACTTCAATTTCGTTAACATAAACAAGATTTTCATCAAAATTACCACCTCTTACCACATATTGAGTACTTAATTCATTATTAGAACTTACCCCAGGTAAACTTTTAAGTAAACCCTCGACACCTGCATTTGCAGAAGGTGTAGCTCGTATAGTTTCTGGGTCTAAAATAGTGATTCCTTGTACCGTTTTTCTTTCCCTACCGGATATAACGACTTCACTTATTTGTTCTATACTTGTTTTTAAAACCGGATTAAGTTCATATTCTTGATTTTCATCAAGTTTGATGATGAATCGAAGGTTTTTTAAGCTTATATGTGAAATATTTACTTGAATCTCTTGATTTGCAGGTATAGTTAATTCATAAACACCATTTTTGTCGGATTGTGTACCAGAGTTATCATAAGATATGTTTGCTCCTGCTATAGGTGTATTATTTTCATCTAAAACAACCCCTTTTAGTGTGGCCGTTTGTGCTGTTGAATAAATGCTCGCAAAGAGTAATGGGATCAGAAAAAGGAAAAATTGATTTTTCAAGAATTAAGAGTATTTAAGGTTTTCTATAGAATGTCGTTTCGAATGTTGCTCTATTATCTAGATTATCTAACACAACAAGTTTAAAATTATTTTCTGAATCTGAAATAATATCATCGTTAAAGTCATAAATTAACATTCCTGTTTTGTAATCATACTCCATAAGGATAAACTTCCCATTAAGAGTACCTCTATAACTTTTAATACCAGATTCTGAATCATTGATTTTTACTTTTAAATGTGTTGCTTTAGAAATCCATTTTTTACTTGAAACATTTATCGGAACAATTGTTGGTTTTTGCGTATCTGTAAATAAAGAATATTTCCCGAATGTACGAGTTCGAGTAGAGAATCGACTTCCTTTTTTTGAAGTCCTTGAATATGAAATTTTGTCATTATTATACATACGACCGATATACAACTTTTTTTTATCCTCTTCTTTATAATGTGAAACATCAAAAACTAAAGTCATATTTTTGTGAAGCGGAGTTTGGTCGTTATGTATGTGCGCAATTTCTCCTGTGACAGACAAATCCAAATATGTATCATCATATAAACTTCCTTTCGGTATGAGTAGGTCAACAATACCTGAATTAAATGTATAATTCTCTGAAGTAGTTGCAAGATTTGGTGTTATATTTTTTTCTTTTTTTATAATAGAAGAGGAGTGTTTACCTAGTATAGGAACTTCGATCGTAGTGGTATTATTTTTAAAATCTTTAATATGAATTTTATAATTATAAGAAAGACTATCTTCTATATTTAGAAAACCATTATTTGATTTGGTTTTATAGACCGTTAAAGGGTTGTTTTTTTCAACAAACAATTTACTAATTCTAGTGCGGTTCTTTTTGTAGTACGAGTAATCTATTAGTCTATTAGCATATCGAGTTTCTGAAAAAGAAAAACGATTCATTTCTAGTTTTAGATTTTCTTGTCCATTAATTTCTGTGGTAATCTGATATACACCATTATTGTTGTTGGCGAGATCTTGTTTGTCTATTGTTGAAACGCCAAATCCAATTTTACCTAGCGCTTCTATATTTTCAGCTATAAAAGTTCCATTTTCATTGGGTGACAATTTAAGTTGAAATGTTTTTTGATGCCCATTTACATGTGCGTTTTTATCTAGAGTATATGCCCAAAGACCTTTTACAATTGGTTTTCTAGTATCCTTTACTTCGATTCCAAAATTCATTGGGTTCATAGGGCGGGACCTTGTATCTCTGATTTCAAAATGAAGATGAGGCCCAGAACTACCTCCGGTATTTCCACTATATGCTATAATGTCTCCTTTTTTAAGTAACAAAGAATTGGATTTAGGAAAAAGTTCTATCTCATAGGATTCTTTGGCATACTGTTTTTCTTTTACAAAATCTTCAATTTCTGGAGCGAATTTTTTTAAATGAGCATATACGGTAGTATAGCCGTTGGGGTGCACAACATAGAGAGCTTTACCATATCCCCCATGAGAAATTTTTATTCTACTGATTCTTCCATCTGCTGCTGCATAAACATTCAAACCCTCTTCGCCATTGGTTTTCATATCTAATCCAGAATGAAAATGGTTAGATCGTAACTCACCAAATGTACCAGATACAACCATAGGTATATCAAGGGGGTTCATGAAATAATCTTTAGTGACATCTTTTTGTCCATAACAAAAAGTCAAACTAGATATAAATAAAAGTGTAATTGCACGCATAGACGGTTGTGTGGATGATTTTTTATACACAAAGTATAAATCTACTTATTTTTTTTGAAGTTAGATGCTCTGTAAAGCTTCATTAACTGCATTATTTAAATAACCTCCTGATATTATTTTAGATCTTACTTGATTTACGTTATTTTTCATGGTTTGATATTCTTCAGGAGATAAGTTCTCTAATTTCTCACTTAAATCTTTTAAATTAGAAATGGTTAATCCTAATTTATTTTCCATTATAAATTTGCCAATTGCTGCTTTCTCCCATACGATAACCGGAAGTCCACATAAGATGTAGAGTGAAGTTTTGTGCGGGTTGTTAAATTTTAAATATTGTCCATATTGCCCACTACATTCTTCTGTAGAGTTGCCGTCCCATACTAATCCGAATGATCCTTCAATATGATACGCAACTACATCTGATGGAAAAGCACCTTCATAAGATAATATTGATTCTTCTTTATTTACTTTAAGCTTATTGTGATCAAAACCTAAGCCATAAAGTTTCATTTTAAAGTTATTCTTGGCAAGAGTGTCAAGGTCAAAAATATAAGAATTTTTACCATCTCCAAAACCACCGGCATATACTATTTCATATGGTTGTTGACCTGTGTTATTGTTATTTTGTGCAGGTAATCCTTTAGTTAAAGTATAGTCAAATATACCTAGAACAATTATCGGTATTTGCACATTTTGGGAAACAAACCAATCTTTCATCGCAGGATTATGAACAATAATTGCATCAGAAGTGATGATTTTTTTTAATTCCTTATCGGCACTGCCAGTTCTGCCTTTTAGGTATCTTACATCATGGACAATGGTGATAATTTTGCATCGCTTTAAATGAGCGATAAATAAAACATATTTTCTGAATTTGTTCAAAGGGTATTGCGTACATAAAACACTTTTAAATGGCAACCGAAATAATGCCATGGTAATTCCGAAGAAATTTTTAATCGTTCCCATTGCAGAATTAGGAATAGATGATTGCTTAAACCCCAGGTTTTTAAAGCCCATTTCTTGTAAAACAAATTCACAATCGGTTTTTGCTTTTCCGGCTGCGTTAAAAAGAGATTTGTAATTTCTTGAGATATAATACCCTATCATAATTATAGTCACATTTCTGGTAGGAAAGATACATACATTTTATTTTTTGAGAACATTTATTGTTAAGATAATTATGGCAATTACAATTTGATTTAGGTAAATCATTATAAAGTATTAGCTTTGACCATTATTTAATCTAGAAGGTGAATGATGAAATAAGAGATGATCTATGAAGTACCTTAAAATACGTTTGAAAATAACTTAAAATAGTAAGAGTGGCTAATAAAAAGTATGATTACCTTATTGTTGGGGCTGGTTTGTTTGGAAGCGTTTTTGCTCATGAAATGACAAAGCGAAATAAAAAGTGCTTAGTTATCGATAAGAGAAATCACTTAGGAGGTAATGTATATTGTGAAGAACAAGAAGGGATTAATGTGCATAAATATGGAGCACATATTTTTCATACAAACGACAAAAGAATTTGGGATTATGTAAATCAATTTGCTGAGTTTAATAATTATATAAATTCCCCATTGTCTTTATCAAAAGGTAAACTCTATAATTTACCTTTTAATATGAATACATTTTATCAATTATGGGGTACAAAAACACCAGAAGAAGCCCGAGATATTATAAATAAACAAATAGCAAAATACGGAACCAAATCTCCAAAAAATTTAGAAGAACAAGCGCTTTCTTTGGCAGGTAAGGATATTTATGAGACTTTTATAAAAGAATATACAGAAAAACAATGGGGTAAAAAGGCAAAAGAACTGCCTGCTTTTATAATTAAACGCTTACCAGTACGTTTTACGTTTAATAATAATTACTTTAATGATAAATATCAAGGTATACCAATAGGAGGGTATAACGTTATTATTAATGGATTATTAAAAGGAATAGATACCAAAACGAATATTGATTTTTTTGAAGATAGAGAACAACTAGAGTTACTAGCCGATACCATTGTGTATACAGGTAAAATAGATGAATTTTTTGACTATAAATACGGACAATTAGAATACCGATCACTACGTTTTGAAAATGAATTATTAGGAATTGATAATTTTCAAGGTAATGCAGTAGTGAACTATAATGATGCTTCTTATGATTTTACACGTATTATAGAGCATAAGCATTTCGAATTTGGAACTCAAGATAAAACGATTATTACTAGAGAATATCCTGAAGCTTGGGATAGAAGTAAAGAGGCCTATTACCCAATAAATAACGATGAAAACCAAAAACTGTTTAAAAAATATAAAGCAGAATCTCAAACTTTAAAAAATGTGATTTTAGGAGGTAGATTAGCCGAGTATAGATACTATGATATGCATCAAATTATAGCCTCTTCATTGGCTAAAGTAGAAGAAATATCTTCAAATAGTAACGAATAAAACACGCTATCAAAATTAGTTTAAAAACTATTGGGTTTTTTCAATTGGTATGTTAACTTTGTGTAACGTGTATTGTGTAAAACATATTAATGAGTGATTTAATTGAAATTGTTGATTCTCTTGAGAATAGGATAAGTAAGCTGCTGCATAAGTATGAATTAATGAAGCAACAGAATGCAGATTTAAAGCTTAAAATTCAGGAATTAGAATCAGAATCATCACTTCAAGTAGATCAGTTACAGCAGTGGGAAGAAAAATTTAGCTCACTTAAAAATGCAAACGCAATGCTGGGCAGTGATAAATATAAAAGGGAGACCAAGCTCAAGATAAACGCTTTAATAAGAGAGATTGATATGTGTATAGCACAGCTCTCTGAATAAGTATACTATGGCAGATAAGCTTAAAATTAAACTATCAATTGCGGATCGTGTATATCCATTAACCATTAATCCTGATCAGGAAGAGGGTTTACGTAAAGCGGCTAAAAAGATAGAAGCCATGATAAAACAGTTTGAGCAGAGCTATGCGGTAAGAGATAAACAAGACGTATTAGCCATGTGTGCATTGCAATTTGCAGCACAAGTCGAACAAAAAGTTATAGATAAAGATGATGATAAAGATAATGTTGCAAATAGATTAAACGCATTAAGCGATTTGTTACATGAACATTTATCATAACGTTCATTAAATTAAATAAGGTTACTGCCTGCACTAGTTGTTATTTTGATAAACTCAACAAGAATTAATTAAAAAGGGTGAGTTTAAGTTGTAAAAGCGCGCCGCCTTGAGCGGATTCTTGAGCAGCTTGTTAGCCCTAAACCTGTTTTTACAGAGTTTATACAAAACCTTTACTAATGCAGGCTTTTTTATATATAAATACTAACACAAATTATGGATAATATTATATTTTTGATTATAGCTTCAATAGCCGGTTTAGCAATAGGTTTTGTTATTGCTAAGGTAATGGAGCGCAACAGAGCATCAGAAATTATTAAAACAGCAAAGAAGAGTTCAGAAAGTATTTTAAGAGAAGCAAAAAGCGAAGGGGAGACCATCAAAAAAGATAAGATACTACAAGCTAAAGAAAAGTTTATCGAATTAAAATCTGAGCATGAAAAAGTAATTTTATCAAGAGATAAAAAAATTGCTGATGCAGAAAAGAGAACGAGAGACAAGGAATCTCAAGTTTCTAACGAATTATCAAAAGGTAAAAAACTAAATAGTGAGTTAGAAGAGAAGATAAAAAATTATGATAAGCGCAATGATTATCTTGAGAAAAAGCAAACAGAGCTAAAGAAACTTCATAAAAGCCAAGTACAACAATTAGAGGTCATTTCTGGCTTATCAGCAGAGGAAGCTAAAGAACAATTAGTAGAATCTCTAAAGGGTCAAGCAAAAACAGATGCAATGTCTCTTATTCAAGATACAATAGAAGAAGCAAAATTGACCGCGCAGCAAGAAGCTAAAAAGATTATAATTAACACTATTCAAAGAATCGGTACCGAGGAAGCGATAGAAAATTGCGTTTCGGTATTTAATATTGAAAGTGATGATGTAAAAGGACGTATTATTGGTCGGGAAGGTAGGAATATACGAGCTATAGAAGCTGCTACGGGAGTTGAAATCATAGTAGATGATACGCCTGAAGCAATAATTCTATCATGTTTTGATTCTGTTAGAAGAGAAGTTGCTAGACTTTCTTTACATAAATTAGTTACCGATGGAAGAATACATCCTGCCCGAATAGAAGAGGTTGTAAGAAAGACTAGAAAGCAGATAGATGAAGAGATAATCGAAGTAGGTAAACGTACCGTTATAGATTTAGGGATACACGGATTACATCCAGAGTTGATTAAGACTATTGGTCGAATGAAATATAGATCATCTTACGGACAAAATTTACTACAACACTCTAGGGAAGTGGCAAAACTTTGTGGTGTAATGGCCGCAGAATTAGGGTTAAATCCAAAGATGGCTAAAAGAGCTGGTTTATTGCATGATATTGGTAAGGTTCCTGATACAGAAACAGAAGTGCCGCATGCTATTCTTGGGATGCAATGGGCAGAGAAATATGGTGAAAAACCTGAAGTTTGTAATGCAATAGGTGCTCACCATGATGAAGTAGAAATGACATCTTTAATTTCTCCAATTATTCAAGTTTGTGATGCAATAAGCGGAGCAAGACCAGGAGCTAGAAGACAGGTGTTAGATTCTTATATACAGAGACTTAAAGATTTAGAAGAAATTGCTTTTGCATTTGATGGTGTCAAAAAAGCATATGCAATTCAAGCGGGACGAGAATTACGTGTTATTGTAGAGAGTGAGAAAGTAAATGACGAAAGAGCGTCGAGCCTTTCTTTTGAGATTTCTCAAAAGGTGCAGACAGATATGACATATCCTGGACAAGTAAAAGTTACCGTAATTAGAGAAACAAGGGCTGTGAATATTGCAAAATAAGCCTTAGAATAGCATTTTTTAATAGAAAAAAATATTTAGAAAGAGTGGTGAATGTATTTCATCACTCTTTTAGTTTTAAGTCAAAAATTTAATCTGCTACTTTTTTTATAATTTCATCTTTCCATACCAATGCTTCTTGTATTGTGGTAAAATGTTTAAACTCTTTTTTGAAAAAGACTTTTTCAACTTGGGTTTGTATCTTTTGTAATGGATCTTCAGATACCACAGCTATACCAATAAGATTAGGTATTTTGGAAGACTCTGCATGTATAGCAGGATTTATAGAAAACGAATGGATTCTATGTGATATGTAAACAAAAGGCTTGTTTTTATAATGTATGTCAATAAGTTTTAAGAATACTTTTAAGTTTTCTGGGGTAGTAATCATTCCTTCATGTATTCTGGCAACAGTATAATCTTCGTATACATCAATATCACAAAACTCCAAATTATACGATGTAATCATTGTATATGTGAATTAAGAGAAAGATTATTAATATACGA
The DNA here is from genome assembly GCF_003443715.1 of Aquimarina sp. AD10. NCBI lineage: Bacteria > Pseudomonadati > Bacteroidota > Flavobacteriia > Flavobacteriales > Flavobacteriaceae > Aquimarina > Aquimarina sp. AD10. Next base: position 487,052 of record NZ_CP031965.1, read on the forward strand.
ATAATTGTTGAGAATCGTAAATATACCAAGCTATGTTTTTAAGAGATAATCGATATTGACTAGTGAGAATGGTTCTTAATCATGCTATCTTTCCATTGTAAAGCTTCTTTCATAGTGGTGAAATACTCAAAAGCTTTACTAAAAAAAGCTTTTTCAATTTTAGTTTGATTTTTTTGTAGAGTATTATCAGATACTACAGCTATGCCGATCAAATTTTCGATTTTTGAAGATTTTAAATGAGTAGTAGGATTTACAGAATAGGAGTGGATTCTATTGGATATATAAACAAAAGGTTTGTTTTTAAAATGCTGCTCTACTAGTCCAGGCATTATGTTTTGATGTTCAGGAACAACAGTAATCCCTTCGTTCATAGTAACAACTAGGTAGTCGTTGTATATTTGTATGTGGCAAAAATCTAAATCGTATGTGGCAATCATTATTTGTACTAGCATTACATAAAAGCCTCTAATTTACAAATATATTGTTAACTTATGTTAATACTTAAAAAGGCTACTATCAAATTGGTAGTAGCCTTTTTATATTTTGGTAATTCTATAGAATCTAAGATTCTGTAGATTTTTCTGCTTTTTTTATGTTGATAGTCAACTCTCCTGAGCTTTCGTCCATATCCATAAAAATACTATCACCCTCTTGTAGTTGTGCATTGATGATCTCTTCGGCGAGTGCATCTTCGATATATTTCTGAATAGCTCTTTTAAGAGGTCTTGCTCCGTATTGTCTATCAAACCCTTTTTCGGTAATATAATCTTTTGCTTTTTCGCTTAAAGATAATGTATAACCTAGTCCTTTGATTCTGCCATATAATTTATCAAGTTCGATATCGATAATTTTATGAATATCTTCTCTTTCTAAAGCGTTAAAAACTACAACATCGTCAACTCGATTTAAGAACTCTGGTGCAAAAGCTTTTTTCAAAGCATTCTCTATCACGCCTTTAGCGTAATCTTCGGCTTGAGTTTTCTTTGCAGATGTTCCAAAACCAACACCTTGACCAAAGTCTTTTAGTTTTCTGGCTCCAATATTAGAGGTCATGATAATAATTGCATTCCTGAAATCAATCTTACGTCCAAGGCTGTCAGTTAAATATCCATCATCTAATACTTGTAGCATCATGTTAAAAACATCTGGATGTGCTTTTTCGATTTCATCTAATAAGACAACTGCATAGGGCTTTCTTCTTACTTTTTCTGTAAGTTGTCCGCCTTCTTCGTATCCAACATATCCCGGAGGTGCTCCAATTAATCTAGAAACAGCAAACTTTTCCATGTATTCACTCATGTCAATACGTATAAGAGCATCTTCACTGTCAAAAAGTTCTCTTGCAAGCACTTTAGCTAATTGTGTTTTTCCGACTCCCGTTTGTCCTAAGAAAATGAAAGAACCAATAGGTTTATTAGGGTCTTTAAGTCCAGCACGATTACGTTGGATAGCTTTAACCACTTTTTTAACGGCTTCTTCCTGACCAATTACTTTACCCATGATCAGTTCTGGTAGCTCTGCTAATTTATTGCTTTCTGTTTGCGCGATACGATTTACAGGTATTCCTGTCATCATAGATACAACATCAGCTACGTTTTCTTCGTCAACGGTTTCTTTATGAAGTTTAGATTCTTTCTCCCATTGTTCTTGAGCAGTTCCTAATTCTTTTTCAAGATTTTTCTCATCATCCCTTAACTTAGCTGCCTCTTCATATTTTTGTTTCTTGACTACACTATTTTTAAGTTCTCGAACTTCTTCAAGTTTCTTCTCGAGATCGAGTACTTTTTTAGGAACATCAATATTTGTAATATGAACTCTAGAGCCTGCTTCATCTAAAGCATCTATTGCTTTATCTGGTAAGAACCTATCTGTCATATATCTATTAGTTAGTTTTACACAAGCCTCAATTGCTTCTTTAGTATAGCTAACATTATGATGATCCTCATATTTTTCTTTAATATTATTAAGGATTTCTATAGTTTCTTCTATGTTAGTAGGTTCAACAATTACCTTTTGAAAACGTCTTTCAAGGGCACCATCCTTTTCTATATATTGTCTGTATTCATCTAGGGTAGTGGCACCTATACATTGTATTTCTCCTCTTGCCAGAGCAGGTTTAAACATATTTGAAGCATCAAGACTTCCTGTTGCGCCACCGGCACCAACTATTGTATGAATTTCGTCAATAAAAAGGATGATATCATCATTTTTCTCTAACTCATTCATTACAGCCTTCATCCGTTCTTCAAACTGTCCACGATATTTAGTTCCTGCAACTAAGCTGGCTAAATCCAGTGTCACTACTCTTTTGTCAAATAGGATTCTAGAAACTTTTCGTTGTACTATTCTTAGTGCTAGTCCTTCTGCAATAGCAGATTTACCAACTCCAGGTTCCCCGATTAAAAGTGGGTTGTTTTTTTTACGTCTACTTAATATTTGAGAAACACGTTCAATTTCTTTTGATCTTCCAACAACAGGATCTAATTTACCTTCTTCCGCCATGGCAGTCAAATCGCGACCAAAATTATCTAAAACGGGAGTTTTAGATTTTTTTCCGGCTTTGGCTCCAGATGGAGAGTTAAAAGGATTTTCTTTGGAAGAATCTCCAGTTAAATCATCATCGTCTTCTGAGAAAGATTCTGCTTTTGGGTTGTCTATGTATTCTTCGTCGTTAGCAATCATATACTTAAATTGGTCTTTAACGTTATCATAATCTACTTTTAAACGATTTAAAAGTTTTGTAGTTGGGTCGTTTTCATTTCTTAATATACATAAAAGAAGATGCGCTGTATTAATCGATGAGCTCTGAAAAAGTTTTGCCTCTAAAAAAGTTGTTTTTAAAGCTCTTTCTGCTTGTCTTGTTAAGTGTAAATTCTTTTTTTCATTTGAAGCTATTGCAATATCAGGATTTGCGGGGCTTAAGATCTCTACTTTTCTTCTCAAGTTAGTTAAATCTATATCCAATGCATCCAGAATACTAATTGCTTTTCCACTTCCATCTCTCAACAAACCTAGCATTAAATGTTCTGTACCAATAAAATCATGCCCTAATCTTAGTGCTTCTTCTTTGCTGTAGGCAATAACATCTTTAACTCTAGGTGAAAAATTATCATCCATAAGATTAATCTCTTTCTTTTCTTTATAACTAAAATAGTAATTTTTAGGATTACTATGACAAAAACTATTCCTTTTAGTCGATCATTAACAAATATCTGACAGTAAAGTAATATTTTGTCATGTTATTATTATGTTATTCAGTAAAAAATACTACTGAAATACGAGCTATTTGATAGTGGGTTTGTCCAATTATCGGTAAATAGACAAAAAATGCTTTAATAATCAAAACCTATAGAACTAGACTTATTAACTATATGCAGTATTCCTTTTGTTAATAAATTACGTATATTACATAGGTAATTGGTTGTTAAAAACGTCTTAATTTACTTAAATTAGCCCGTTTATTAATTCAATTTTAGAAAAAAGTTTTTTATGACAGAAGGAGAAAAACTTATACCTATCAATATAGAAGATGAGATGAAATCGGCATACATTGATTATTCAATGTCTGTAATTGTGTCTCGTGCACTTCCTGATGTTAGGGATGGTCTTAAGCCTGTGCATAGACGTGTTTTGTATGGGATGCACGAACTAGGTGTTAGAGCTAGTAGTGCCCATAAAAAATCGGCAAGAATCGTTGGGGAAGTTTTAGGGAAGTATCACCCACATGGTGATACCTCTGTATACGATACTATGGTGCGTATGGCTCAGGAATGGAGTTTGCGTTACATGCTTGTTGATGGTCAAGGTAACTTTGGTTCTGTAGATGGGGATAGTCCAGCAGCAATGCGTTATACAGAAGCCAGAATGCGAAAAATATCAGAGGATATGTTAGCAGATATCGAAAAGGATACTGTAGATCATACCTTTAATTTTGATGATACCTTACAAGAACCTACGGTGTTGCCTACCAGAATTCCGGGATTGTTGATTAATGGAGCTTCTGGTATTGCGGTTGGTATGGCGACAAATATGCCGCCACACAACTTAAGTGAAGTAGTTGACGGTACTATAGCATATATAGATAATAATGATATTGAAATTGATGAGTTAATTACTCATATAAAAGCACCAGATTTCCCTACCGGTGGTATCATTTATGGTTATGACGGTGTTCGTGAAGCCTTTAAAACAGGTAGAGGTAGGGTTGTCATGCGAGGTAAAGCCACTTTCGAAGAAGTAAATGGTAGAGAGTGTATTATCGTAAGTGAAATCCCATATCAAGTCAATAAGGCAGATATGATTAAGAAAACTGCCGATCTTGTTAATGATAAGAAGATTGACGGTATTTCTTCTATTCGTGATGAATCGGATAGAAAAGGTATGCGTATTGTATATATCTTAAAAAGAGATGCTATACCAAATATCGTTCTTAATCTTTTGTATAAGTATACTGCATTACAATCTTCTTTTAGTGTTAATAACATTGCACTTGTTAATGGAAGACCGCAGTTGCTTAATGTAAAAGAGATGATTCATTATTTTGTAGAGCATAGACATGATGTTGTTGTTCGTCGTACAAAGTATGAACTTAGAAAGGCAGAAGAAAGAGCTCATATATTAGAAGGATTAATTATTGCTTCTGATAATATAGACGAAGTAATTGCATTGATCAGGGCGTCTGCTAATGCAGAGGAAGCTCGAGAAAAACTTATAAAACGTTTTAAGCTTTCTGAAATACAAGCAAAAGCTATTGTTGAGATGCGTTTGCGTCAATTGACTGGTCTTGAGCAAGACAAGCTTCGTGCAGAGTATGAAGAATTGATGAAAACTATCGAGGATCTTAAAGATATTTTAGCGAAGAAAGAGCGTAGAATGAATATCATCAAAGAAGAGCTTATCGAAGTAAAGGATAAGTATGGTGATGATAGACGATCTCAAATAGAATATGCAGGTGGAGATCTTAGTATAGAAGATATGATCCCAGATGAAAAAGTTGTAATTACAATTTCTCATGCGGGTTATATAAAAAGAACTTCTCTTAATGAGTATAAAAAACAAAATAGAGGAGGAGTAGGTCAAAAGGGAAGTACAACACGTAATGAAGATTTCTTAGAGAATCTGTTTGTAGGAACAAATCATCAATACATGTTGTTTTTTACTCAGAAAGGAAAATGTTTCTGGATGAGAGTATATGAAATTCCTGAAGGTAGTAAAACTTCAAAAGGAAGAGCAATACAAAATTTGATCAATATTGAAAGTGATGATAAAGTAAAAGCATTTATTTGTACTCAGGATCTTAAAGACGAAGAATACATTAATTCTCATTATGTCATAATGGCAACCAAAAAAGGTCAAGTCAAAAAGACATCATTAGAACAGTATTCTAGACCTAGGACTAATGGTATTAATGCAATTACGATCAAAGATAACGATGAGTTACTAGAAGCAAAGTTAACTGATGGTAAAAGTCAGGTAATGTTAGCTGTTAAATCAGGTAAAGCAATTCGTTTCGAAGAAGAGAAAACTAGACCAATGGGTAGAGGAGCATCTGGAGTTCGAGGTATTCGTTTAGCAGATGAAAAAGACGAAGTAGTAGGAATGGTTGCCGTTAATGATATGGAGAGTAATATCTTAGTGGTTTCAGAAAACGGATTCGGAAAACGTTCTAAGTTAGAAGATTACAGAATTACTAATCGAGGCGGTAAAGGTGTTAAAACTATTTCAGTTACGAAAAAAACTGGTAACTTAGTGGCGATTAAGAATGTAACTGATTTAGATGATTTAATGATTATCAATAAATCCGGAATAGCAATTCGCTTATCTGTAGAAGATTTACGAGTTATGGGGCGTGCAACTCAAGGTGTACGTTTGATTAATTTAAAAGGTAAAGATTCTATCGCGGCAGTTGCAAAAGTGATGCAGGATGAAGACGATTTAGAGGAAGAAGAAGGTGTAGATGAAACAGCTTCTACTACTTTAGATACTGACACTACATCAGATGGCACGAATATTGATAGTGAAGAAAAAGAATAAATATATCCCATTTTAAAAACACAAGTAATGAAGACTAAATTTTTCGTAGTATTATTTCTAACGATTAGTGCTATTGGATTTTCTCAAAAACAAGCTTTAAAAGCAGCGGCTAAAGCCCTTAAATCAGGAAATGTAGAAGTAGCAAGTGATGCGCTTAAGGCAGCAGAAGGACAACTGGAAGCAGCTGATGAAAAGATGAAAGCACAGTATTATTTCTTAAAAGGACAAGTAATGTCCGCTTCTAATTCTGATTCTTTAGAGAAAATAGAAGGAGCAGCAAATGCATATAATAAAGTTATCGAAATTGAAAAAAAATCTGGTAACTCTAAATACACTGCAGAAGCTGATAAGAAAATTCTAACATTGCGTCAAGCTTTAGTAGAAAGCGCAATTAAAGATCAAAATGCTAAAGACTTTAAAAGTGCGTCTGAGAAACTATACTTAGGGTATAGCACGAATAAACAAGATACTACGTATTTGTACTATGCAGCAGGTAATGCTGTCAATGGTAAAGACTATGATACTGCTCTTAAGTATTATGAAGAGTTAAAAACTATTGGTTTTAACGGTGTAACTACAGAATACTACGCTACAAACAAGGAATCAGGAGTTGCAGAAGCTTTTGGTGATAAGCAAACAAGAGACCTTAGTGTAAAATCTGGAACTTATATTAAACCAGAAGATCGTTTGACTGATTCTAAAAGAGGTGAAGTAGCAAAGAACATTGCTTTGATTTATATTAGTCAAGGTAAAGATGAAGAGGCTATGAAAGCTATCGAAGATGCTAAAAAAGATAATCCTAATGATTCAGCTTTACTACAAGCAGAAGCTGATGTGTTTTATAAATTAGGTAATATAGCTAAGTATAAAGAAATAATGGAAAAGATTGTGGCTAACGATCCTGAAAACCCAGATTTACTTTATAATTTAGGTGTTAGTGCATCTCGTCTAGGAGATAACGATCAAGCATTAAAATATTATGAAAAAGCATTAGAATTAAGACCTGATTTTAATGCGGCTCAAATTAATATAGCTTCTATTATTTTAAATGGTGAAGTTGCTCTTAATGAGGAAATGAACAACTTAGGAACTTCAAATGCAGATTATAAAAAGTTTGATGAGCTTAAGAAACAGAAGCAAGACTTATACAGAAAAGCAGTACCTTATTTAGAAGGAGCTTTAAAGACAAAGCCTGATAATGTAGAGGCAGTTCGTACGCTTATGCAGATTTTCTATCAATTAGATGATCCAAAAGCAGACGAAATGAAAAGCAAACTTAAAGCTTTAGAAGGAGGCAACTAAGTTTCTAGATAAAAGCAAAAGAATAAAAACCAGAATCATTTGATTCTGGTTTTTTTTATGGAATAATATGAGATGTAAATATTAATTTGTTAGTTCATTCCTTTTGATGAAGTATATTACTTTTTTAGGCTGTCTGATGAATGTTATCGTAATTTCTTAGCGCATTACAATCAAATACAATGAGAATTAATCGCTATGATTAGAAACTTCAATTCTAGGTGAATGGAGAGTGTAGCAGTTCTGTCTGCGTTAAAGCTTATACTATTCTGTTTTAATGTTATTTATGTTTTAAGTGATTTATAACATAACATCAAAATAACTTGTTTAAAGAGGGGTAAAAGTCTTGTTAAAATAAAAAAGAGGCTATTTAAATAGCCTCTTTCATAAAATATATTTTATCTACTAAAACTTATAAGAAGAAATCAAATGATTTTTTTCATTAATAAAAATAACATTATCAATTTCATCTATTAAATAATTAGGAGTTTTGTCTAACAAATCAATTTGTTTATCAATAGCTCCCGATGTTTTGTTAATCATATAGATTGAATGTTTAGTAGGAGCGGTATCACTTTTAATTTTTGTAACTATAAATTTGTGATTTTTAACATTTTTAGAGTTAGAATATCTTTGTTTTGTGATTTCAAAAACAGGAGTCATATTTTGCCCATCTCCAACATATAGTCCTGCTACCATACTTTCTGTGGTTGTTCCGTCGGTTTGATCCTGAGATCTTTGTACAACTCCATTAGATAATGCAGATAATTGATCAATATTTTCTAGTGCACCACTAATATCTAAATCTACACCTGCAACAGCTAGTCCAACTTCAGCAAGTCCTATTAAACCTTTAAGACTGGATGCCGGCTCATAATATTTAGTGTGTTTAACTTCACCAGAAGGAGATAATAAAGAAATATGCTGTCCTGTATATAAAAGGTATCCAGCATCTTTTACATACTCTGCTAGTAAAGGAGTTTTTCTTTTAACGTTTTCTAAAACAATGTCTTCAGCAAAAAGGTCTATTTTTCCCGATGCCAAATCAAATTTATACCCTTTTTTGTTTTCAAATAAAATAACCTTGCTTTCCTTTTCATCATATGTTACTGCAGGTATAGACTTAAATTTCACATCTCTGTCCCATACATCTTTTCCTTTTTCATAGTCTAAAATGTTTGATCGTTCTGTAGATACGTACATTACACCTTTATCGGTAGGAGTAACGTAGTATGCATATCCTTTTACTTTACTAGACCATATTTTCTTTCCTTCTCCATCGACTAAAGATATAGTACCGTCTTTCTCGTCTTTACCTATAGCAATTAAACCTTTTTCGTGAGGAATTACTTCGTCTAAGTATTCTATCTTGAAGCTTTTCTTCCATTTAAATTCATTTGTACTAGGATCAATAATATTAAAACCTTCTGTTTCTACCAGAATTAGATTATTTGCTTCGTCAGGACGCACATCGATTAATGTCCCTCTTAATTTTAGTTTACCAGGAGTGATATCTGTTCCATCGGTTGGATTAAGTACAGTTAGCTTTTTTGATTTTTTAATACCCAAATACAAACTATTATTGTTTGCAGAGTATACTAGAGCTTTAATTTTTTTGTCAGTTTCGTGATCCCACATTACTCCGCCATTTGAACCGTTAATGGCAAAAATTTCATTTTTTATTCCTAAAATTAGATTATTTTCTTTGGTAAAATATGGTCCGTGATCGATAAAACTTTTACCAGATACTAGACTTTTGATAAAACCGCTACTTTCACCAAGTGGGGTTACCCATAATTTTTTCCAAGTTTTAAGACTGAAACTCATTAAATAACGTTCGCTATCCTTAGTTAATTCGAAAAGAATGATTCCATTATCAGGTAAGAGAGTGAAATTTTTGATTCTATAACCGTCATCTTTGGTATCGTATACAACATCTCCTGTACTAGAATTAATAATCATTCCTCTAGTTTTTCCAGCAAGAGGAGTGTATTCTATGTAAAACAGGGGTAATCCATCTATAGTAAGAAATGAGTTTTTATCAATACCCTTAAGTTCTTCATTATGCCACTTGATTACACCAGAAGTGTTATCCATAGCCAATAAACCTTTAGCCCCAGAGGCTATGATCAAACCGTCATTAGATTGCATAATCCAACCTACTTCGTATAACGTTTCTTTTAGGTTTACTTCCCAAAGTTTTTCTTGAGTATACCCGTATGCAAGATTAAGAAATGCGAGGACAAATAAGAGATAAATTTTTTTCATAAAGGTGTTTTAGATTTAGATAATAAATTAGATTTAATAAAGTAATCTTAAAAAATTATAAGTTGCTAATTTACAACAATCCAAGATAACTGTTAAAAAAAACTAAAATACTATTTTATAAAAACTAAAACAACTAGAATATTTATCTTAACTCGGCCCCTAGTTTACTTTCAAAATTATGCTGTAATTTATTCATAATTTTGTCAATCTGTTTGTCGGTAAGTGTCTTGTTATCATCTTGTAATGTGAAACTAACAGCATAAGACTTTTTCCCTTTAGGTAAGTTTTTACCTTGGTATACATCAAACAAACTCACTTCTTTTAAAAGTTGCTTTTCTGATTGTTTTGCGATAGTATAAATTTCTTCAAACTTAATACTATCATCTAATAAAAGAGCAAAATCTCGACGAACTTCTGGAAACTTCGGAATGTCTTTAAACTTAATTTTGTTATGTTTAGCATATTGTAAAACATTGTCCCAGTTAAAATCTGCGTACAATACTTCTTGAGAAATTGCAAAATGCTTTAAAATAGATTTTTTTACAATTCCAAAGTCAACAAGCTTAGCTTTGCCAATACTTAAAGAAATACCTTCAGAAAAAACATCGGTTTTAACAGGCGATGATTTTAATTTTGTTAATCCAAGACGTTCTAAAACAGCAATTACTATTCCTTTTAAATAAAAGAAATCACTAGCTTCTTGACTGATTTTCCAACTTTCTTGATTTCTGTTCCCAGTAGTTAGAATACTTAAATGCTTGTTTTCTACAGTTTTATCCTCGTAATTGTGATACGTTTTACCAAACTCAAACAACTTTAGGTCAGAACGTTTTCTGTTGCTGTTATAGGTTATAGCTTCTAATCCTGAAAATAATAGCGATTGACGCAATACTGCCAAATCATTACTAAGAGGATTCAACATTTCTACATTATTTTCAGACTTTAATTGATCACTTAACTGGATATAATCAGCACTAGTTAAGGAATTGGCCATCATCTCATGAAACCCTTGTCCTACTAATTGATTAGATATGGTATTTTGAACATTGTGATCTGCAAATTTGTCAATGTTAGAAATAGACGCATTTAATTTTTCTTTAAAACCAATATTATTGTAACCATATACTCTAAGAATTTCTTCAATTACATCTGCTTCTCTTTGTACATCGTTTCTATATGCAGGAATAGTTAATCCTAATCCACTTTCTGTAACATTATTGACTTTGATATCTAATGAAGATAAAATACTTTTAATAGTTTCTTGTGGAATCTCTTCACCAATTAATTTAGTTGCATTATCATAGGACAAAAGAACTTGATAATCTTCAAACTTTTTAGGGTACAAATCAGTTATTTCACTAGAAATAATTCCTCCAGCAAGTTCTTGAATAAGTAATGCAGCTCTTTTTAATGCATATTCTGTAATGTTAGGATCGATACCGCGCTCAAATCTAAAAGAAGCGTCGGTGTTTAATCCATGTCGTTTGGCTGTTTTTCGCACACTTACAGGATTAAAATAAGCACTCTCTAAAAAGATAGAGGTAGTAGACTCAGAAACACCAGAATTAATACCTCCAAAAACACCGGCTATACAAAGTGGTTTAACAGCATCACAAATCATTAAATCTTCATGATGTAATTCTCGTTCTACCTCGTCGAGTGTTGTAAATTTGGTTCCTTTTTCTAATGTTTTGACTTCTATTTTGTTGCCTTCAATATAATGTGCGTCAAAAGCATGTAACGGCTGGCCTAATTCATGCAAAACATAATTAGTAACATCTACTACATTATTCTTTGGTGTAATACCTATAGCCTTAAGTCTATGTTGTAACCAAGCCGGGGAATCATCTATTTTGATATCAGAGATAGATACACCACAATACCTGGGAGCAAGATCTGCATTTATAACTTCTACATCTATTTTATTTAATCTATTTTCTACTCTAAAATTACTTACAGAAGGAGTAATAAGTTCTAGATTAATATCTTTTTGCAATAATCCAGCCTTTAGATCACGGGCAGTACCCCAATGACTCATAGCATCAGCACGATTAGGCGTTAATCCAATTTCAAAAACCTGATCATTTTCTATATCGAATACTTCAGAAGCTTTAGTACCTACTACAATATTTGGATCTAAAACCATGATACCATCATGACTCTTTCCAAGGCCAAGTTCATCTTCGGCACATATCATTCCATGACTTTCTTCTCCTCGTATCTTACCTTTTTTTATTGTCCATTCTTTTCCATCCTCATCATAAAGCTTCGTTCCTATGGTAGCTACAGGTACTTTTTGACCAGCGGCAACATTAGGAGCTCCACAAACTATTTGTACAGGATCTCCAGTACCCAAATCTACTTTTGTGATTTTTAATTTGTCGGCATTTGGATGTTTGTCGCAGTTTAATACTTGGCCTATAACAACACCAGTTAAACCACCTTTTACACTTTGATAAGTTTCTATTCCCTCTACTTCAAGCCCTAAATCTGTAAGTAACTCACCTGCTTTTTCAGTTTCCCAATCTAAGTTGATGAATTGCTTTAGCCAGTTATATGAAATTTTCATTGATACTATTTCTAAATTCAGTTGGTAAAGATACTATATTGAACAAAGGTTACAAACAAGAAATGTACCTTATATTACATATAAATAACATTTTTGATGAAAGAATAATTATGAGATTTGATTAGATTTTATAGGTGTGTTCAGAAAAATTAAGATACTGAAAAGGGCAATTGAGGGTATAATTGCTTATTTTTGGATTACTTAAGTAATATTTTGCCCTAAATATAAAAGTTATGAAAATAGTTAAAATACTTTTGGTAACATTAATTGTTTTTCTTTTTGGAAGTAATACATTGATAGCTCAAAGCAAACAAAATGCTAATAAAAGTACACATGTTGTAAAAAAGAATAAGAAGAACAATAAAAAAAACAATAAAAGTAAAGTTAATAATAATGCCTCAAGAAGAAGAGGTTCTGCAGAGGTTTTAGTAAATCCTAAAGCCAAAACAATGAATGATAAAAAGGAAGCAAAAAGACAACGTCAGGCTAGAATTGATGATGTTATAGAGAAAAATAAAAGAAGGAAGAAAAAAAAGACACAAGGTTTGAGAGAAGGGAAAGTTGAAGGAAAGAAAAAAACCAAAACAGACAATTAATACATAATTAATAAATACATACTAATGTCTAGATAGAATTCTCTTTCTAGGCATTTTTTATAATTACCTATGAAACAACAAATTATTTTAAGCATCTTACTGGTACTGATAATTTCATCCTGTAAAAAAGAACAAACACAGGAACGTATAAATTTTAAAAGCGGTCCTTGGAGAGCAGAACTTGAGCTTCAGGATAACAAAAAACTTCCATTTTTATTTGAGGTTATGGAAGATCAAACATTGAAAATTTTTAATGCAGAAGAAATTATTGATGTAGAGGATATATCTATAGATAAAGATTCTATTAGAATCAATTTCCCTGTGTTTGAGGGGTATGTTGCAGCTAAATTTATAGATTCAATAACAATTTCTGGTAGTTTTATTAAAGAGAGTTTAAATAGGATTGTTCCTTTTAAAGCTGCTTATGGAGTACAAGATCGTTTTAAAGTTAATGCTAAACCATCATATGATATCACAGGTAATTGGGAAACTATATTTAGTAAAGACTCTGATGAAGATCGATATATTGCTAAAGGAATATTTAAGCAAAATGGAAATATAGTTACAGGAACTTTTAGAACAACAACAGGAGATTATAGATACCTTGAAGGGGTTCTTAATAATGATATACTAGAATTATCAGCTTTTGATGGAGCACATGCTTTTTTGTTTACCGCTAAGGTAACAGATAGCACATTAAATGGACACTTTTATTCAGGTAACCACTGGAAAGAACCTTTTACTTCAAAAAAGAATGCTTCTTATGAATTACCATCTGCAGATTCATTAACATTTCTTAATGAGGGTTATGATAGTCTTGCATTTAGTTTTCCCGATGTTAATGGTAATATAGTTTCGCTAAACGATGATCGATTTAAAGATAAAGTTGTTATTGTTCAAGTTATGGGAACTTGGTGTCCTAATTGTATGGATGAGACTAAATATTATGTAGAGTATTACAATCGTAATAAAGATAAAGACGTAGCCTTTATTGCACTTGCTTTTGAATATGCTAAGACACAAGAAAAAGCTTTTACATCCATAAAAAGGTTACAAAGTAAATTAAAAGTAGAATATCCTGTTTTATTAGCGCAATATGGTACTTCAGATAAAAAGAAAGCACAAGAAAAATTACCAATGCTTAATCACGTTTTATCGTATCCTACATCTATATTTATAGATAAAAAAGGTCAGGTACGTAAAATTCATACAGGTTTTAATGGCCCGGCTACAGGAGATAAGTACTTAGATTTTAAGAAAGAATTTGAGAGTTTTATAGATCAACTATTATCAGAGTAATCAAAAGAATACTTTAAAAAAGTCATAGTAAAGCAGTACTGCTTTACTATGACTTTTTTATGAAATTTTAAGTTCAATTAATTGTGATGGTACGCGTGACTAATTTTTTTTCTTTATTTGTGATTGAAATTATATAAACCCCATAAGAAATTTCAGAAAGATCTATAGTCGTTGTTTTTGAAATTATAGGTTTAGATCTTAATATCTTCTTTTCGGTTGTATTGATTATATGCATAACCGAATTTTCAGGAAATTCTCCCTCTAGTGTAATAGTGTTTTTTGCAGGTACGGGATAGAGTTTTATTTCTGAATTTTCAAGAATGCTATTCGTATTTAAAGCCTCTTGATTTGGGCCTCTTAATTCTATTTCGGCAATTTGAGTGAGCGAAACATCATCTCTGTTTTTTGTGGTTTCAAGTCTATAATATGAATAAGCTTTAGTGTTTGAAAAGGGTAGAACTTTTTTTTCAAATGGAATAATGAAAAATTGCTCATCCCAATTTTGTAATAATGTAAAATCAATACCATTATTTGACCCTAATAGTCTAAAATTTTCTGGATCTCTATCTGGCGCATCATTTGGACTAGTAAGCGTAAGGGTATTAACAATTTTTGCTTCAGGTAGTTGAATTTGTATCCAACTTGGGTCATTTTGGCTGGGAGTTCCGCCATTATCAAGCCACTTAGTAAAATTAGAAGGCCCAGATAGGTTATCAAAAGCTTTTTCTTTAGACTCAGCTTCATTTATCTCTGCTCTAGCAGTTATTACACCAGTTCCTACAGGGTCTGTATGATCAATAGCATTATTATCAGAAACAGCGATTAAAAAAGGTTTGGTAAGCGTATTTGATCCATCTTGATTGGTTGTAGTAAGAGAAACATCAAACGCTCCAACGGTATTGTAAATCACTGTAGGGTTTTCTTGAGTACTAGTAGAAGGTGATCCTCCTGGAAAAGACCAAGACCAAGAATTATCATTAGTAGATGTGTTAAGAAAATCAACAGATTCTCCTACTTGTATAGTTGATGTATTAACAGTAAAATCGGTAATAGGATCATTATCAACTGTTACGTAGTCTATTTTCTTTTCAATATCAAATCCTCTATGGTTAACAGTAATTAATTTCACAGTATAACTTCCTATTTTATTATATGTTACCGTTGGGTTTTCTAAAGTACTTCTGCTTGGAGATCCTCCCGAAAATTGCCATATTTTATAAAATGCTCCTGTAGATGAATTACTCAGAAATGTAATGGATTCTCCCAATTTTATGGAAGTAGCGTTAGCATTAAAATTGGAAATAGGAGGATTTAAATCACCTGCGGGGCCATTAAAAACTTGTAATTCTCCGATATTGATTTTATAGTCATCTACATCATTATCAGAAGAAAATTGAAATCCTATAAGAGCCAATTCTTTTCCAGCGTATTTCTTTAAGTTAATAGTTTTGATATTCCATCCGTTGCTTCTACTTTTTCCAATATTAAATGTTATTAGATTTGTGGGGTCATCGGTAAATGTAACAATTAGATTCATATTCGTTTTGGATTTTTTACCTAAAGAATAAGTAATATCAATTTTTGTATCTGATGTCACAGGAAGTTTTGTCTTATACAATTTTAAATTTGTAAGTCCTGTACCTTTTAAAACACCTTCGATTTTTAATGAATTACCCCCATTATATGCTGTAGAAAAATCAAAAGATGTTGTAAGATTACTGTTACCTTGAATTGCAAATTGCCATGTAGGTAATATATCCTGTTTGGCAATATCATGCCAATTTCTTGTATTTTGTGCTCCATTTTTAGAAAAAACTCTACCATGACCAGTGTTAAAACTTGTCTTAAAAGGTAGTGCTGTGATAGACGAAGAAGCAGGGATCCAATTGCTTAAACCTTTAAAAGCAGTGTCATCTATGATTTCAGGATTAAGATCTTCCCCTCCAAAAAGATGTTTTTCAGCATTATAAAAGCGATCTCTTTCGATATCCGTATCAATGTTTCTAAAATTACTATACCTATCATTTTGAAAAACGGCGTTTGTAGCAAAAAGTGCTATTGATGTAATTGGAGAATTATCAGTATGTAGTGCTTCCATCCAACGATTCCCACCTGATTCAAAAGCACTTTGATTACGCGTAGGCCAAAGATCAACTCCAGTGAAGACATCAAAAGAACTTCTACCTATAGTATTGGCTGTTGTTTTAGAATTGTTAGGACGATTACTTCCAAACCAGAAAAAATTAATAAACATTCCATCTGATATTCTTGAATTACCATCTTGTAAAAAAGTACTATTGTTATTGTTTAGTTCATTTTGCCATCGTACTTGACCATTCGTTAACATTGCATCATACCAAATTACTTCTTGATTAGATGGTAAGATATGCTTAAGTTCTTCTACAAATTCACGCATAAGTAATCCGTTAACCGGAGTAGTATTCGTTTCCATATTAATAAACCAACCATCGAATTTATAATAAGTAGACATTTCTTTTAATTTTTGCGCAGTAATAAACTTGCCATTACTATCTTTTTCAAGAAAATTAGTAACTGTAGAAGTATTTCCTCCAAATACATTAGGAGCAAAAAAGACATTACCATAAACTTTAACTCCGTTTTTATGAGCTGTATTTGTCCATGGAGCAGATGGTATTTGTATAGTCTGATCTGCAGTTCCGCCAAACCAAATAAGCTTATCGATATAGCTCCAGTGCTTAAAATTGTATAAGTTAAATTTCGACTGTTCTTTAGTGTAATTGGCTAAACCATTCATCCCATCTGGAGCATACATGATCTGCATATCATTGCTTAATGTGGGATTTAATTGTGTGCTGTTTAAAGTAAAACGGGTAGCCAAAGGCGTTTCAGAAATGTTATTTGCATCTGCAGTGGGACCATCAGAAGTCCAATTTTTAAGTTGTTCTATAGTTAAAACAAATGGTGGAGCATCTGCTATTACTTGAGAATGAACTTTAGATGATATACTTATAATAAGTAGTACATAAAAAACACTGGTGGATAATAAAGGTTTTAATTGCATGATATTATTTTTTTGAGTCTGTAATTATCTAGGAAATCTGGAATAATTGATTTTGTGTTTTTTCAATTATAAATTGTTTCTAGACTTATTTGTAAGAAGTAAGATTTGATCAACATATCTTATGATCTCAATTTCAAACTATTAATTGTTATGTAATTTTTTTTTCGACCAATGACATAACAGCATGGGTGAAGGTATATTACAAGTCTTGTATATAATTCTATTCGACTAAAAATTATATTAATAAACATTGTAATATATGATATTGTTGAAAATTCAATAATTAAATGTCTTTAATTTCATAATAAACCAGAGTTTAACAATCTATTATTACTTTTCTTTTGAGTTTAACACTACGCTAACATGAGGATTGATGAATAGCTGCTACATTGTTCGAGTTAGGAATTAGTCAGATTTCTACAAGTAATAATACGTAACTCAAAAAAAAGTCAGTAATGAAAAAATTCAATCTGTTTACAACCTGCATAGCTGCGGCCATGCTGTTGTTTGCAACTCAATCCAGTGCTCAACTACAAACACCAGAAGCAAGTCAACGCGCAACAGTTTCTCAACGAGTGGGAATAACTGATATTACCATAGACTACGGTAGACCAAGTGTTAAAGAACGTGAAATATGGGGTAAATTAGTACCATATGGTTTTAATGATCTAGGTTTTGGGACTTCGAAATCTGCTCCTTGGAGAGCGGGTGCTAATATGAATACTATTATAGAATTTTCGCATGATGTAAAAGTAGAAGGTAAAGATCTTAAAGCAGGAGAATACGGTTTACATATTGCATTGAAGGAAGATGGAAATGCAACGATTATCTTTTCGGCAAACACAAGTTCTTGGGGTAGCTATTTTTATGATGAAAAAGAAGATGTTTTACGAGTAGATGTAAAAACGAAAGAAACTGGACATACTGAGACATTGACTTATCTATTTCCTTCTTTTGAAGCAAACAGCACTGTAGCCGCATTACGATGGGAAAAAAAGGAGATCCCTTTTAAAATAGAAGTAGATGTAAAAAACCTTGTAATGAAGGGGATTAAAGATGATCTTAGAAATACTAAAGGGTTTACACAAGCAACTTGGGATAATGCAGCAGGGTATGCATTTAATGCAGGTGATTTAGATCAAGCATTAGAGTGGGTTAATACATCAATTAGTGGTAGTTTTTTTAGTAAAGAAACTTTTGCTAACCTATCTCTTAAGTCTCAGATTTTGATGAAACAAGGTAAGACTGATAAAGCATTACCGCTTGTAGATAAGGCAGCTAAATTAGGTAGTGCTTCTCAAGTATTTCAATTAGGAACAGGACTTATCGGACAAGGGCAAAAAGAAAAAGCCTTAGCTATTCTAAAAAATAATGTTAAAAATAATAATGGAGCTTGGCCTTCAAATTTTGGTTTGGCAAGAGCATATTCTGCAAATGGAGATTATAAAAATGCAATTAAATCAATAAATGTTGCTATGACTAAAGCGCCAGAACGTTTTAAACCAAGATTAAGTGGAGCCTTAGAAAAACTTAAAAAAGGAGAAGATATAAATTAGGAGATTATATATACTACTAAATGTAAAGACCGTCTAAATCATATTAGACGGTCTTTGTATTTAATTTTAGATATACTTCAGTACTTTAATTTTTACATTATCTATTAAATAGGTGTATACTTTGTCTTAATTGGACAAACATGGTAGTATCCAGAGATATTATTTTTGATTAAGATTTAAAAATAAAATTTAAATAGTAATCATAAGATGATCAGGACAATTTTAACCACGTTAGTATTTATTTTTTCAATTCACTATGGCAATGCACAAAAAATAGATAAAAAAGATCTTTTAAAAAATTGGCACTTATATGTCTACAAGATTAAAAATAAGGAATATTCACCCTCAAAAAAGGAGAAAAATGACTATATCTTTTTTAAGGATGATATGACGTATACATCTTTATCAGAAGGAAAGAAAGAGTACGGCGTCTGGATGTTTAATACTAATGGAGGCTATATAATGATGAATGATCAAAAAAAAGAGAAGGTAAAAGCCTATATCATTTCTTTGACATCCAGGACGTTAGTGTTACGTTTTGATATTGATGAAATTAGAGCATTTGAGGTTCATTATACTTCTATTTTATAAATCAGGTTTATGATAAAATTTACCTGTTGTATTTCGATATTTTTGGTGTATTCGATAATTTTTGCTCAGAAAGAAATTGTTTTAAAAACTGTTCCATTTCAAACAGAAGACTCATTGATATATATCAAAAAAGTTTTTGATACGAGAAAAGAAAAATATTTAGGACATAGTATTACTAGATTAGGAGAAAAGATTCCTTTTAAATTATCTCCTGATGCATCTACAGCGGTTCTAAATTTTACGAAGGCGTCTTTGTTACCTTCCAAAAATGCAAAACCGGTGTATATCGAAATTCAAAATTTAGATATACAACAATCTCAAATTAGTGTAAAAAATATACTTACAAGGGTTCATGTTAACTTGGTTTTTTATGAAAAAAAGAATAATAATTTACAGAAACTTTTTAATGTACGTCATTACGAAGACGAGGTCTTTGACATAGCTAATGAGTCAAAAATATTTGAAACTCATGAAAAAAGAGTTAGAGCTGCATTAGAATATTGTGTTTTAAGTTTTATGAATAGGTACACAAAGAATATCAAGTCTAAAACCAATCTTTCATATAAACAAACAAATGCAAGCGATGTTTTTTACACCGAACCAGAAGTAAGACAAAGTGAATTAGGCAATTGGTATAACATACTAACTTTTAAAAAGCGATATAGTAAACATATGGATGGATGGAAAATCAGTTATATAGGTTTTGCCGATAATGCCAAGGATTTCCTGATACCCTTTGTTATATCTTATGATCAATATAAAATAAAACCAGAATCACTACAAAGTAAAAGATATACATCTGTAGACGCATTTACACTTGGAGGAGGTTTTGATGGATATCTTAAAATAGGAAAAGGAGTATATGTTAACCTTGGTTTAAATATACCCGTAGGACTAGAAATGACTAAAGATGAGAACGATAAAAGACAGCATAATTTCCTTGTAGGAATAAGGTCATCACAAGGTATAAAAATAATTCCATGGCAGAATTTTGGAGTAGTATTAGGAGCAGGTCTTTTTCAACAAATACAAACCTCTAAAGTATATAGTAAGAATTTTGGTGTCGAACTGGAGTTAGGTATTAATTTTTGAGATAAGAATTTCTATTTAAAAGAATTACATCTAAGTAATACAGATTTATAAGAACTAATTAAATCGTTAAAATTTGTATGATATCATAAAATGATGGGGTTAATTCAGGGTCTTTTTTTATGTAAAAGAATGCAAAATTATTAATATCATAATAGTATTGTAGAAAGTAGTTTTAACAGCTTACGATTTTATGTTACATTAGTACATTACTGTATCTTTGTATACACCAAATTTATGTACATGAGTAAAGCTGTTTTTATTGCTACTATTGAACCCAATAGTGGTAAATCAATTGTTGTTTTAGGGATGATGCGTATGCTACTTGGTAAAATTGCTAAAGTAGGATATTTTAGACCTATTATTGATGACCCTGCCCAGGGAGAAGTAGATAATCATATTAATACCGTTATATCCCATTTTGAATTAGATATTAATTTCAAAAATGCATTTGCTTTTACCAGAAGTGAAGTTCTGCAGAAATACAATCAAGGTAAATCCGGAGAAATTATTGATGGAATTATTCGAAAGTATAAAAATCTTGAAGAAAAATTTGATTTTATATTAGTAGAAGGTACCGATTTTTCTGACGAGGGTAGTATTATAGAGTTCGATATTAATGTAGTCATAGCTAAGAATTTAGGTATTCCTGCGGTCATTGTGGCTAGTGGAGCTGACAAAAAAAATGATGAATTATTAGGAAACTTAAAACTAGCCTTTGATACATTTCATGGAAAAGATGTAGAGGTTTTAGCCCTTGTAGCTAATAAAGTAACTCCTGGATGTGAATTAGAATTAAAAGCAGATTTTAAAGAACATTTTGGCGAAAATGTAGATAGTATTGTTATTCCAAAAATAGACATGCTAAGTAATCCTACGATTAAGGAAATAGTGCACAAACTTGATGGAAATGTACTCTTCGGAAAAGAATTCTTGAATAACCAAGCAGGGAGTTTTGGAGTAGGAGCTATGCAATTACGAAACTATCTTACTCATTTAAAAGATAATAGTTTAGTCATTACACCTGGAGATCGTGCCGATATTATTTTAGGAGTTTTACAGGCTAATATTTCTGATAATTATCCAAAAATTTCAGGAATTATTCTTACCGGAGGTATTATTCCAGAAAAATCTATTTTGAAACTAATAGAAGGAGTCTCAATTTCGTTTCCTATTATATCTGTCCCAAGCGGAACATTTTCAATTACGAACCAAATAGGATCCATTAAGTCCAAGATTTACCTTGATAATGTTCAAAAGATAGATACTTCAATTAGTACCTTCGAAAGATATGTAAATGAAGACCGATTATCCGATAAGCTAATTACTTTTACTTCAGAAGGATTAACACCAAAAATGTTTCAATACAACCTTTTAAAAAGGGCATTACAACATAAAAAACATATTGTTCTTCCTGAAGGTTCAGATGAAAGAATCTTACGTGCTGTTTCTAGGTTGTTAGCTTCAGAAGTTGTTAAAATTACTTTGATAGGAGATGAACGAAAGATTAAAAATAAAGCAACGAAACTTGATATTTCGATAGATTTTGAAAAAGTGGCGATTATAAATCCAACCACATCTGTTCATTATGATGATTATGTACAGACATTTTATGAGCTAAGAAAACATAAAAATGTAAACTTGGATATGGCCAAAGATATGATGGCAGATGTATCCTATTTTGGAACAATGATGATCTATAAAGGGCATGCCGATGGAATGGTATCGGGTGCTGTACATACAACTCAACATACCATTCGACCAGCATTACAGTTTATAAAAACGAAACCTGGAGTAAAAGTAGTCTCATCGGTGTTTTTTATGTGTTTAGAGGATAGAGTATCCGTATTTGGAGATTGTGCTATAAACCCTAATCCTAATGCATTAGAATTAGCCGAAATAGCTATTTCCTCTGCGCAATCTGCAGCCGCTTTTGGTATAGAACCAAAGGTAGCCATGTTATCATATTCATCTGGCACATCGGGTAAAGGTGAAGATGTAGAAATTGTTAGGTCAGCAACAGAAATTGTTAAAGAAAAACATCCCGATCTTAAAATTGAAGGTCCTATACAATATGATGCTGCTGTTGATATGAGAGTAGGGCAAAGCAAACTACCAGATTCTGATGTGGCGGGCCAAGCAAGTGTTTTGATATTTCCGGATCTTAATACGGGAAATAATACCTATAAAGCAGTTCAAAGAGAAACTGGTGCATTGGCAATAGGGCCGATGTTACAAGGTTTAAATAAGCCTGTTAATGATTTAAGCCGAGGTTGTACTGTTGATGATGTTTATAATACAGTAATCATTACCGCAATACAGGCGCAAGGGTTGTAAATGTGATTAAAAATAATAAGCTGGATCATGATTTTGTGATTCTAAAGTAAATCTATGCAAATACTAGTATTAAATTCAGGAAGTTCATCTATAAAATTTCAATTGTTCAAAATGCCCGAAGCTTATGTTATTTGTTCGGGACTGGTAGAACGTATTGGTTTAGATAATGCAAAAATAAGTTATAAAGCCAAAGGTAGTACAATAGAAAAGGTTGATGAAATAAAAAACCATAAGCAAGGACTACAGCTTATTTCTAAATATCTAATGGATTCTAAAGTAGGGGTAATCCAATCATCTTCAGAAATTCAAGTGGTCGGACATAGAGTGGTTCATGGAGGAAGTACCTTTTCTAAGACTGTCGAAATTACCAATGAAGTAAAAGACAAAATAGAGAAACTCTCGGCATTAGCACCTTTACATAACCCTGCTAATCTTCAAGGTATTTTAGTAGCAGAAGATATTTTTTCGGACGCTAAACAAGTAGCCGTATTTGATACCGCTTTTCATCAAACAATTCCTGTTGAAGCGTATAAGTATGCTATTCCGAATAGCTTATTAGAAGAAGATAATATTAGACTATATGGATTTCATGGGACCAGTCATAAGTATGTATCTCAAAAAGCAATAGCACATTTAAAAAAGGAAAACTCTACTATTATTACGATTCATCTTGGCAATGGTTGTAGTATGACTGCCGTTAAAAACGGAAAAAGTATTGATCATACCTTGGGATTTGCACCAATGAATGGATTAATAATGGGTACAAGGTCTGGAGATATTGATCCGGCAATAATTTTTTATATGGTGAATACTTTAGGATATACCTTAGATGAAGTTAATACTTTATTGCAAAAGGAAAGTGGTATGCTTGGACTAACAGGGTATAGCGATCTTAGAGATATACAGACTGAAGCTGAAAAAGGAAATCCAGAATGTATACTAGCGTTAAAGATGAATGCATATCGCATTAAGAAATTTATAGGCGCATATGCAACTGTAATGAACGGATTGGATGCAATCGTATTCACAGCAGGTATAGGTGAAAATTCTGATGTAATGCGAAGATTGGTTTGTGAAGATTTAGACTTTTTTGGAATTAAATTAGACGATAAAAAAAATGTAATCAGATCTAAAGAAGTACGAGATATAAGTTCATCTACTTCAAAAGTAAATATATTGGTTATTCCTACTAATGAAGAGTTAGAAATTGCTCGACAATCTTGGGAATTACTTTCTTAAAAAAAGCATATAAATTAGGCGAACCATGAATTTATGATTCGCCTAAATGTAGTAATGTGTTGATATTTAATTGATTTGTGTTGTTTGTGTATTTAGCAGGAGTATCTTTATTATCTAAATAATGGAAGAACAATGAGATAATTATACTAAGATTTAGATGGAGTAAGCGTATACAATATTTTCGATTATATTTTATTGTGTAAAGCAAAAGCGGGCAGTACCCGCTTTTGAACATTTTATATGTATCGTTCTTAATAGAAAATACATCCTCCATATGGAAGACAACGGCCTGGCTCGCAAAAACTTCCTCCTGGAAAGCTAATAAGGCATCCTCTTCCTGAAGGACAGCATCCTATTCCAATAGCTCCTTTGATTTGTTGTTTTTGTTTTTTAGAAAGTACTTCTACTCCTTTTAATGCTAAGATTTTTTTCATTGTATGTGTATTAAAAATTAATATTAGAATCTCAAAAATGTATTGTCAATCTAAGAATTAGTATAAAATTTTAGAAAAATCAGGAATATCATTTTAGGGATTATGCCCAGGTACATCGCCCGTTATTGCAATATCCAAAGTCACACCATTCTTGCCCATTCGGAAGTCGAACACAGCACATATTTGTTCCTTTGCAATAAGGTCTATTAAAACCTTTTCCTTTAATTTTTTCTTGTTCAAGTTTAGATAACTTTTGAACACCAGAAAGATTTAAGATTTTTTTCATTTTAGTGATAAATTTTAAGAGTTAGACATATAGACTGCATATAGCTTCGTTGAACATACAGTACCTTTAAATTTATCAGAATATCCTCTGGTTTGCAAGGCTCTGTTCTTTAGATTTATAAATTTAAAGAACTAATAATAAGAGATAAAGTACTGTTATTTCTACGTTTTTTAGAGTTTTTCAAAATTAGCTCCGTCTTGAAATTATACTAATTATATAGAATTAGTAAAGGATAAAAGTAGGGGAGTTTAAAGTTCCTTTCTTTTGTGTTTTTTTAATAAAAAATACAACCTCCACCATATTGTCTGCAACGTCCGGGTTCACAAAAGCTAGCTCCTCCAGGAAGGCTGATACGGCAATCTCTGCCTCCACCTCTTGGATTAGGGTGACAACATGAAATGTGCCCCATTCTTCCTTTGATTTGTTTTTGCTGTGTTTTACTTAATTCTTGTACTCCTGTTAATTTTAAGATTTTTTTCATTACGTAAATATTTATAGTTAGTAAAATTAGCATGAAAACAAGCAAGGCATCTTTTGATAGATGCCTTGTTGATGTTAGTTCTTAATTCTTATAATTTTCTAACCCAAATAAATTATCGCTGTGGTTTTTTATTTAGATAGTGGTTTTTATAAGTTTTAAGATTTTGTGGTGTGTTTACTATATTTATGTTGGTGTTTAAATTTAAAGTTTAATAAAATATACATCTGCCATAGCCATAACACCTTCCTGGTTCGCAGTACCCAGCTATGATACAACCTCTACCGCTTGGGCAACATGTACCCCTGTAAGAAGCTCCTTTTATAAGGCTTTGATTTTCTCTAGAAAGCTTTTTAACACCTTGCAGCTTTAATATTTTATTCATTTGTGAGACTCTTTTAGTTAGCCCTTAAATTTAGTTTAAATTATTGGAAATCAGTTGACTAAAAACCACATAATTTGTATGGTATTCAAGGATTTTTATAAGGACTTTTAGGATAAATAATAATTAATACTTTAGTGGTAATTAATTGATACTATGAAAGAAAAAACAGTAACAGAAGCTATAGCGTATAGAAGATCTGTTCGTGTGTTTAAGCATGATAAAGAAATAGATTCGGAAAAAGTAAAGGATTGCATAAAAAATGCCACACTGTCTGCAACCAGTAGTAATATGCAATTATGGGAATTTTATCATATTACAAATTCAGAGGTACTAAAGAAAATGACTAAAGCATGTCTAGGACAGAATGCTGTTAAAACAGCAAAACAATTGGTGGTAGTTGTTGTTAGAAAAGACTTATGGCGAAAAAGAAGAGTCTCAAACATTGAATTTTTAAAACAATTGTTTGGAAACAAACCAGTTGAACAATATACTAAAAGAGAGAAATTTGCGATAAATTACTATCAAAAGTTAATTCCGACTATATATTTTGATTTTTTAGGAATATTAGGATGGTTAAAGTACATTATATTTTGGTGCTTGGGGTTATTTAAACCAATATACAGACAGGTGCGCCAGAGTGATATGCGAATAGTGGCACATAAAAGTGCTGGATTAGCAGCGCAGAATTTTATGATCGGCATGGCAGCAATAAATTATGATACCTGCCCAATGGAAGGTTCTGATACCATATTGATTAAAAAGATTTTAGATCTACCAATAGGAGCAGAAATAAATATGGTTATCGGTTGTGGAGTACGAGATGAGAAAGGAATCTATGCTCCGCAGTTTAGAATTCCTTTTGAAGAGGTGTATTTTGAAATCTAAATTTGATAAAATTGTAAGAAATAACTTGTTAACATATTTTTTTATAGGTATTTTATTGATAATCATAATGTTAAGTCTTTTTTAACTCTTAAAAAACTGATTATCAACATACCAAGTAACTATTTGATAACATTTTAGGCTAGTATGTTTATAGAAATAATTTTAGTTTCGAATCCATATTTTAAATTATAAGATTACTAACTCACAACACAATGAAAAAATTTACCTTATTGGCATTACTTATATCTGTAATTGGATATAGTCAGATTCCCGCATATTATAATGATGTAAATCTTACGCTCTCTGGTGATGCCTTAAAAAACGAACTCAGTAATAAAGTTATCAATACACATACAACCTTTATTAGTTATACACCAGGAGTTTGGGATGCATTAAAACAAGCAGATTTAGATCCAAACGATCCCTCTAAGGTAATTCTTGTTTATGGATATGATGATACCGACGGAAACTTAACAACCGATAGAACTCGAGGAGTAGATAATAATGGTGGTGGCTCTACAGATTGGAATAGAGAACATACCTATCCGAGATCATTAGGTAATCCTAACTTAGGTTCAAGTGGTCCAGGTTCTGATGCGCATCATTTGCGTCCGGCAGATGTACAACGAAATTCTAATAGAGGAAATAGAAAATTTGCTGACGGCTCTGGAAATTCAGGAACTACTGCTCAAGGACATTGGTATCCTGGAGATGAATGGAAAGGTGATATAGCTCGTATGATGATGTACATGTACATTCATTATGATAATCGTTGCTTACCAACAAATGTTGGCGTAGGAGCAGCTGCTACTAGTGATGCTAATATGCTTCAGTTGTTTTTAGAATGGAATGCAGAGGATCCGGTTTCTCAATTAGAATTGCAACGTAATCCTATCCTTGAAGGAATACAAGGTAATAGAAATCCGTTTATTGATAACCCTGCTTTTGCAACCCAAATATGGGGAGGACCTCAGGCTGAGGATCGATTTGGAAATACAGGTGGAGGAACAGATACAACAGCACCAAGTATACCTTCAAATTTAATAGCTAGTAATACAACAGATACTTCAACCAACCTTTCATGGAACCCATCTACTGATAATGTAGCAGTAACTGGGTATGATATATATAGAAATGGAACATTATTAAATACTACTAATGCAACCAGTTTTGCTATCATGGGTTTGACAGCAAACACTACATATGCATTTTCTGTAAGAGCTAAAGATGCAGCAGGAAACATTTCGGCTTTAAGCTCAAATTTAAATGTTACAACACAGGATAATACCTCTGGAGGTGGTGCAGCAACTGCATTGTTTTTTTCTGAATATGTCGAAGGATCTTCAAATAATAAGGCTTTAGAAATAGCTAATTATACAGGAGCATCTATAAATCTATCAGGATATTCAATTAAAAGACAAACAAATGGTTCAGGAGCATGGTCACCAGGACTTGCATTATCGGGAACAATTTCAAATAATGATGTATTTCTAATAGCTAATAGTTCTGCTACAAATACTATACAAAATATAGCGGATATAAGTTCTGGATCATCTGTAATGACTTTTAACGGTAATGACCCTGTAGGATTGTTTAAAAATGATGTATTAATTGATATTGTAGGTACATTTAATGGTGGGTCGTCAAACTTTGCTAAGGATAGAACGCTTAGAAGAAAAGAAAATGTATCTTCTCCAAATACTACATATACAACATCAGAATGGGATACTTTTCCTCAAAATACATTTGATGATTTGGGAAAGCACAGTTTTAATGGAGGAAATACTCAAACTGATACAGAATCACCTTCGGTACCTAGTAATTTAAATGCCTCTAGTATAACTCAGACAAGTACAATACTATCATGGAATGCAGCTACTGATAATGTAGGAGTTACCGCATACAATGTATATAGAAATGGATCATTATTGACCACCGTAACAAATACAAGTTATACCGTTACGGGACTAAGCGCTGGAACTACATATGGTTTTGTAGTAGCTGCAGTAGACGCGGCAGGAAATTCTTCTGCAAATAGCAATGTTTTAAATGTAACTACTTTGGATGTTGTTGTTTCTTATTGCTCCTCGAAAGGAAATACAGTCAATTATGAGTTTATAGATTTTGTAGGTATAGGAGGTATCTCTAATGTAACTTCTGCTAATGGTGGATATGGTGATTTTACATCACAAGTTGGTAACCTTTCTTATGGCTCAAACACTATTGTATTAAGCGTTGGATTTGTTAGCGCTTCTTATACCGAACATTGGGGCGTTTGGATTGACTACAATAAAAATGGAACATTTGAAACATCAGAAAAAGTAGTCACTGGTGCTACTTCGAATTCTGGTAATCTATCATATTCTTTTGATATACCATCAAGTGCGCAATCAGGAACAACTAGAATGAGAGTTTCTATGAAATGGAATGGACCAGCAACACCATGCGAAACCTTTGGTTATGGTGAAGTAGAAGATTATACAGTTAATATTGGCACATCTACAGCTAAAACTACAACAGAAATACAAATCGATGGCAGATTAGGAAATGAGGAGAAAGTGTTTTCTGCAAAAGTATATCCTAATCCTGCTACACAATTTATCCAACTTAGGGTAAGAGATGATCGTACAACCAATTTTACGTTAACAGATACGCAAGGTAAAGTAATAAAATCAGGAGTAGTAACTCAAAATAGGATATCGCTAGACGGATTAGTATCCGGTCTTTATTTTGTAAAAATATCAGACGGTAACCGTAGTATTTCAGAAAAAATAGTGATCAAATAAGAGACTCCTTTTTATAATTATAAAATAGCCCTGTATAGACAGGGCTATTTTTTTGGGGTATGATAGACTTGTGTAATTCGTAATGTTTAAAATGTAATTACTTATCTTGTAGAGGAATTACTAACACAAATTCACGGGGATGTCTAATTTTACGCTATCAAAACTGCGCCTTAAAAAAGAGGGGCCTACTATTCTTTTTCTGTTTATTGTATTGATCGGAATACTTCCGGCCGTAGAAGATTATTCTCTTTTTGCAGTGTTTGGCTTTTCAATAACAAGTTTTCAAGTGCATGAAGAGTTTAAACTATTGTATGCAATCCCATTATACCTTATTCCTATTGGATTAATTTTAGTGATGGGCGGAAAGAATTACTACCGCATATTAGGCTTATTACCAGTATTTTTTGCAGCATATGTACATTTAATAGCAAATGCTGATGAGGTTGCATTAGAGAAATATGAAGCTCTTATTGGAATTTTACATTTTTTATGCTATAAAATTGCTTTTCTTTATTTTATTGTAAAAGGTAGACTACGTTCTTTGCCTTTTATTTTAATCTTGATTTTAATTTGGTCAGTTTTAGATATTCAACATCTTATTTTGTTTTTTACATATACTGTGTTAGTTCGATTTTTGTATTTGGCTATTATACAAAATATTGTAGTTTTTAAAGAAACTGGTCTAACTAGAACAGGAAATCTCGTATTAAAATCTTTTCTATACTGGTCACCCTTGTTAATTTTTATTATTCCGGGAGCTATACTCAATAGTAAAATGAATAAGGCTTCGATCGATAAGATTTATGATAACACTTTTATAGAAACTACTAATGATGAGCGAAAGTATAAAAGGGATCAGTTTGAGAAAGATTTAAAATTTTCTCTTGAGGCAGAGGTAATCTGTATGCAAGAATCGATACAAAATGGGACATTACAAATGACCAAAGTGGTTGCAAATAAAACCGATAAGCTACCTCAAGAAGTATCGCAAATCTATAAAGGGATATTTAAACCGACTTTACCCGAAATGGCACCAGTTTTTAAAGAAGAAGATTGCGGGTTTTGGGGGAAATTAAATTTTCCTTGTCAGGCAAAAAATAGCGCAAAAAGAAGCGTAAATGAATCATATCATACTCAAAGAAGTGAGATGCTTACTAGTTTAATAGGTCAAGTAGAAAAATCAGTAAATGGAACTCAAGAAGAAGTACAAGCGTCTACTGCGCAGATAAATGAAACTTTAAAGAATCAAGTAGATACTGTGATAAGTAGATTAAAATTTACTATTCAGTCTTCTTTTGATATGATTACATTTATAAACTTACTATTAGATATTGCCTTTGCTTTTTTAATATTGAAAAGTTTCTTGTATGTGTTTTCACGTGTCGCGTTTTCGTCTGATGATGAAAACTATGTTACATTACTATCTTCGAGTTCAAATACCTCTAAGGGTATTTTAAATAGGTTAGGAAATCAATTTTCTATAGATCCTAAAAATACAAAAAAGGACTATTATATATCGCGATCTTTTGAACCAGGAGGAAGAGCTCCAAAATTTTCCCTTCCTCAATGGAGATCCGCTATTTTAGCTCGTGTTTTTACTAGGAACTATGCTATGAATAAAGTGGTTATGAACTCTAAGCCAGAAGAAGTTCATTTTAAAGCAATGGGTAGTCATGAATTTGTTGAATGGGAAATTAAGGAAGGAGAGGAAGTTGTTTTTCATTTTAAAAATTTTGTTGGGATGAGTGACGGAATTAAAATCGCTGCAGTAGTTAGTCTTAGATTAACATCGTTGTTATTTGGCCGCGTGATTTTTACTACAGCTAAAGGTCCTGGTAAACTGATATTACTTACAAAAGGAGAACCTATTACCACAGGTCAGACAGAAGCCAATACTAGTATAGCCACTAGCCGAATTTTAGCCTGGCAAAAGAATACTAGATTTAATGTAGAATCAGAATTAAACTTGGTAGATGTTTTTATGAGTGGAATCTATCTTAAGAAGAAAGATGATGATTTGATTTTAATTGATGCAGATGTTAAAGGGCCAGCAAAGAATGGAATTATTAGATTTATTAAAAATTTTATATTGCCTGTATAGTCTTATTTCGGTTCTAAACTCATAACATAATCATAACTCTCATTTAAATAGTTAGATACATTATCTAAATCGCTTAACATATGATCAGGAATTAAGATATATCCTTTCATTGTAGCTCCATAAGAGGTGTAATAAGTTGTTTTAAGTTCTTGAATATATTTTTCTTGAACATCCTTTGAGAATCGTATTCCAATCTCTCCTGCCTTATTAAACAATGAAAACATGTATCCATTTGCAGATGTATAAGGCATAGTTTTTCCTTTTCTTTCGAATCTTGTACATTTCGAGACTAAGCTATCGTAAATCTTTAATTTTTCTTCCCACATCGATTTGCATTTTATTTGGTATTAAACGTATTAAAAATTATTGGTAAATCAAATAAAGATTTGATAACCAGTTATTAAAATCTAAAAAATGACTTTAGTATTTGGAAGTCCTTGTTGAATTCGTAATTTTTCTTTGGCATTAAAATTATTACTACTTAATTCTAATACCTTTAATGAATAAAATCCGCTTAAATCTTCAGGCAGATTGGTCAAATCATTATTTCTAAGCAATACGACTTTTATATTGGGGGTATGCATCAATTGTTCTGCTAATGTTGAGATGATAAGATTTGGATTTTGATCTAGAACCAGGCCTTCAATTTGTTTAAGAGAATTTAGGCTCTTTGGCAATTTATGCAATTGAT
This sequence comes from Aquimarina sp. AD10, assembly GCF_003443715.1. Classification (NCBI taxonomy): domain Bacteria; kingdom Pseudomonadati; phylum Bacteroidota; class Flavobacteriia; order Flavobacteriales; family Flavobacteriaceae; genus Aquimarina; species Aquimarina sp. AD10. The sequence continues at coordinate 519,017 of NZ_CP031965.1, forward strand.
TTTTGGATAGAACAAGGATTTTTAAAGACGAAATTTCAGAAAGCACTTGAAAAGTTTGTTGTAAATCTAGTTTTGGGTTATTACTTAAATGAAGTTCTTTAAGATTTTGATTATCAGTAAAATGTTGAGGTAATTTTGTAAGGTTATTTCCGTTTAAATATAGAAAATCAAGATTTTTGATTTTTGAAAACACATGAGAGGCTTGAGATATATCTAAGTCTATATTATTGGCTAAATCAATTTCTCTTAGTTGTGGTAAATTAGCTAACCAGATTGGTATTTCCCGAAATGAGTTATTTCTAAGGTTTAATACGGTTATTTTATCCAATACAGAAAAATTGTCTGGTAGTGTATCTAAATTATTTCCTTGTAAATTTAGTAAAGCTAATTTTTTTAGGTGTTTGATTTCTGAAGGGACTTGTTCTAAGTTGCATGTAGTTAAATAAAATGAAGTTACATTCTGTAGTTTTTGTGCATGCTTAGAAAATGATGTTACTTCCTTACAATTGATATCTAACCATGTAACTAATTCGGGGTTTTGTAAAGCCTCGGGAATTGAAGTATATTTTTTATGTTGTGTAAATCCAGAAAATTGAAGAAATACAACAAGAAATATTAATATGTATATTCTCACCTTAAATAAATAAATTAATTTGATCTCTGGAAATTAATGAAATTATTCGGGATAGATTTGTTTTTAGATATTTTATATCATACTAGAAACTAAGACATACTTAGTAATGCTTTAGACTGATCTACAATTAAATCATGTAATCTTAAATCAGGAATATCTTCATTGCTAATTTCAAGAAATTTTAAAAGTGAGTTAGAAGCCTCTTCGCTGCAGGAAGTAATATAATTACTATTAAACCTTTTGTATTTTCTATGCAAAGATTTTGTTTCCAAAATCTTTAAAATATTATAGTGTCTATTATCCCTTTGTATCCTTTGAAAAAGAGACATGGTCTTATGATATTCACCCTCTATAATCTGAAAGAAGTTTCGATCTATATAAACTAATATACCTCTTATATTGTTTCTATTATTATTTACTTTGGTATCGATCATTAACATTTCTATATCTTCGATTGTTAATTTTTCTGATGCACTACTCACATAACTTATAGTAAGAAACATAACTTAAAAATATTTTACCCTTTGGATGCATAGCATTCATACGCATTTGTTAAACAAAAACACATTTAGAACAATTCTAGATGAGAGGGGGTAATTGACGATGATATATTTTCTCTAAGATAATGATAATCAATCAACATTGACACTTCTTTTTAAGTATAAATTTTATGGTTTTTAAATTTTGAATATTTTTGGATTAGAAAACAGAAGAATTAATTAAAAAAGAAAAGAGTAGGGTATAAGTTCCTACTCTCTTTTGTTGTGTTATGTTTATTCTTGTTTATAGTGCGACTTCTTGCATGTATTCGTGAAGTCTATCAAAGACTGATCCCCAGCCATTCATGAAGCCCATTTTTTCTTGTTGTTGACAATACTCTGCCGTAGGATGTACAACATTAAATGTGAAATTTGTTTTGTCTCCTGAGGCTTCAAAAATTGCTTGTATTTCTACGCCTTCTGTCATCGGTCTAAAATTAGCAGAAGAACAAATTTTTGCTAATTCTATGATTTCTAAGTATTCTCCTTCGGCAATAAATTCATTTCCATCAGGCATTTCCATAGTGTATTTCCATGTGCCTCCAACATTAAAATTGTGCTCGATCACCTTGGTTTTCATTCCTTTGGGCCCCCACCAGTTAGCTATGTGTTCTGGCTGTGTCCAAGCTTCCCAAACTAATTGTATAGGAGCATTAAATGTTCTTTTTAAAGTTAAAGTGCGATTGTTCGTGTCATCCATTTTGGTCATTGTTTTTATTTTTTGTTTGTAATTCTAGTAAGTAGTTTTCAAAAGAGTCAAGTTTTTCTTCCCACAAAGTTTTGTACTGTTCTATCCATAAAAATGCAGGGATAAGATTTTTTGGTTCAATTTGACAAAAGCGTTCTCGTCCGTCTTGATTGATTGTGATTATTCCACATTCTTTAAGAATTTTTAAATGTTTAGAAACGGCAGGTCTGCTAACTTCAAATTTTTTAGCCACAGCATTAACGGTCATAGGTTGTTTAGCCAATAAGCTTATGATATCTCTTCGTAAAGGGTCGGCTATTGCCTGAAATACATCTCTTCTCATTTTTATTTATGTAACTGAACGGTTACAAATATAAGTGTAACTATTCGGTTACGCAATTGTTTTCTAAACTTTTTAATCTTTAATGATTAAAAATGACATTGTTTAGTTACTTAATCTGTTGCGTTTTTATCATGTAATCTAAGTCCTTTTTGTAATCTATCCATCATCGTTAGAATCCGATTAGCCTTAGTTTCATCACTTTTAGCTTGATATATCCAATCTAGATAAGATTTTTTTTGACCTTCTGTAAATGAGAGAAAAGTTGTGTATGTTATTTTGGGTTCGTTCTTAAAACATTCTATTATTTCTTGAGGAATTTTTAAGGAAGAATCATCAGTATAGAGTATAACCTTGACGTAATCGCCTTTTTCTTTTTTTATTTTCTTTCGTATTTCAGCTTTAACAGGCAAAAACAGCTTTCCATTTCCCATTGGCATTAATTTATATTGATTTAATTCAAAATCATCTATGCTACCTTTTACTTTGACCCACCCAAAAGGATTATTTTTATTTTGAAAAACTTCAGGGATTTCAACATATGTCCATCCACCTTTACCGGGAAATTTTTGTAAGATATATTCAAAATTAACCAAGGGTTTTTCTTTTTTCATTGTTTTTAATGTGAATAAATTGGAAATAATATTTTTTTGCTTACCAAAGTTATGCGTAATTTTATTTTTTTAATAACATAGAGCTACTATTTCATGAAAAGAAGAAAAACAAAATCAAAAGAAGCTGTTCTATCTGTTTTAAAAGAATCTGGCACTGCTTTAAATCATGAAATGATTCAGTCAGAACTTTCTACTAAAGCAGATAGAGCTACGATATACCGCATCTTAAATCAATTTAGTGAAGATGGCGTAGTACATCAGATAATAGGTGATGACGGAAAACAATACTTTGCATTATGCCTAAACTGTCTTGATAAAAATCATAATCATAATCATTTGCATTTTAGATGCGAAAAATGTGGAACAGTCGAATGTCTAAACAATGAAATCGATTTTAAACTCCCTAACGGTTATGTTTCGACAAATTTTAATGGAGTTGTTTCTGGGTTTTGTTTAAACTGTTCGTAATACGAGTAATAATTCACTCATTTTTAAATTCAAGTATAAGAAACTCTTTTTATATTGATTAAATCCATGCGTTAAGGTGATTCTAAAGAAATAGCAGCTTTCAGAATTTAATTAAAAACTGCTATTCATTGTATTTTTTTGATAAGAGCTAATTTACAATGTTTTAACCAAGAATGTAGGTTTATGTTTTACAATAAAGTTCACAGAATTAGCTATAAAACAGAATTTGTTTGCCTTATTATGTAGCTCTTTACCTTTTTGAATCATTGAATGATTAGTAAGCGTAATAATAGGATTTAGAATTACCTCTGTAAATTGTCCACTACCATTGGTTTTCTCTGTCATAGTACCTGTAACATTATCGATATAGTCAACTACAATTACTCCACCTTCAGCGCATAAATGTAGATACCATAACATATGACATGAAGATAGTGAAGCAAGCAATAGATCTTCAGGGTTGTGTTTAGTTTTGTCACCTCTAAAAGCAGGATCTGATGAAGCAAAAATATCTGTTTTATGAGCAACAGATATTGTGTGGCTTCTTTCAAATTCTTTATAGTTCGATGTCCCAGATCCTTTATTTCCAGTCCATTTTATTGTTGCTTGATACTGATGTTCTTTTTTCATAATCTAGATGTCTGTTTTAGAAGTTAGTTCCACCAAGTTTCTGTCCATTTTTTGGATATTTTTTGCGCTTTAATATAGTTGTCTGGCACAATAATCAACTGATTCGAGTGATCGCTGTATTGTACTACTATGTTTATATTATCATTGGCCAATTGCTTGCAAAACTCACCCAATTGTCCTGGTACATCTTGTCTAAGCTTTTGGATTATAACATTATTAATTTTAACTACTGTTATACCTATGTCCTTTAAAACGGTTTTTGCTTTCTCTGCTTCTTCTACCAAAAAATGAGCAATAGCTACATTACCATTTTGAAAAACACCACCACCTTCTAGGCTTATATTATGTTTTCCCAATGTTTCCCCCATAAGTCCTAGGATACCAGGCTTATTTTCTAATATGATTTCTATATCTTTCATTTATTAAAATTTTAGTGAAGTACAAACTAAGGTTAATTTGTATTGTTATATTTCATCTCAGAATGAATAATGGATAGGTATTACTTTATGAAAGAGTAATTTTTAATTTTAAAATATCTTTTGCTTAGTTGCTTAAAACTGTTCTTATTTCAACATGTATTAAAATTCCTATAATAAAAAGTTCAGTAACAAAATAAGCAATGCTTGCAGGCGTAAGTTGCTGAGCAAAATAGATTAATACGACAATAGTACTACAACAATATATGATGTTTGCCAAAGTAATTATTTTCAAGAAAGGTTTCCAGTTTTTTATAAGAAACAAATAACAGAAAAATGAATAAAAAGAAAATAGTAGAGCGATAGAGGATAAGATATATAGCACCTGTTTGGGTATGCCAAAAAAGGTTTCAAACCTAGAAAGTACTAGCCCTAATAAGGTTGCAGTTACTAATGCACCTAAGCTATCTATTAGAAAGAGTTTTGACGGAGCTATCGAGATCTTAAAAAAAGTCATTCTAAATTTAGTTTATAAATAAGTATTTAATACTCTTTTTAGGAATATAAAAATATAAAAAACGCAAGATAGAGTATCTTGCGTATGAGATTTAATTTGAATTGTTATTCAATTTTATTAAGAAAAATATTATAGGCTTTTTGTGCAGAAACTTTGCATCCATTAATTTTTCCGGCTTCGTTTCTTGTAAATTCTATTTCCCCATATATGCTTGATTTGTTCTAAAAACATCTTTACTAATAGGCTCTAATAATAGATCTGGGTTATAATTATGTGTCATTTTAATTTGATTATCTTCGGTTATCAAAGTATATGAAGTCTCGACTTCAGCACTTCTATAAACTCCTGTATATTCTGATATATTTATTTCTTCATATTTTGGAGGATTTAAAAACACCTTTTTCCCTGGATAATAGAAATCAGACAAATGCCATACAAGCCCATCTTTGGTAAATCTAAATTTGCTATGATGGATATACGGAAAAAGAAACTCATTTTCTCCTATAGTAGGTAGTTTTAATTTTTCTTCTGATCCGTAGTTTTTAAAGTATAAGGTATCACTTTTGGCTTCTATCGTTATATAAAATCCATTAAAGATTTTATAATCGCCTTCAAACTTTTTTAAATCTTTAGTTTTATAAACAGGAACCTCTTTTTTCTTTTTCTTTTGTATATTCTTAGAAAGAAATATATCAACTAATCCATATGAGATGTTTAGTGGATTAAAGGACTCGAAATTTCCTGAAATAGCTACAGTTAATTTATGTGAAGGCACTCGTAGTAAATAAGATCTAAAACCTGCATCTCCACCACCGTGAAAAATAACATCCAATCCTTTGTGATTTTTTAACTCTTGACCAAGGGCATAAGGTATGATTTCTCCAGTATTTAAAGAGCTCTTTGTTTTCATCTTTTGAAAAATAGTTTTATTTCCAATTGTCTGGTTTTCAAAATTGTTGGCCCAGAGACCTAAATCATGTATTGTAGTATAAAGGCCTGTTGATCCTACTACAGAACGATTAAGAGGAATGTAGTGAAAGCCATCTTTTTGTTTAATATAGGAGTCGGCTTTATTGGTTACCATAAGAGTTGGATCATCTAAAAACACGCTTTGATGCATTTTAAGTGGCTTGAATATTTTTTCTTGAGTAAATTGAGAAAAGCTTATCCCGGAAACCCGTTTTACAATCTCGGCCAGTAATATGTAGCCCGAATTGCAATATTGAAACCTTGAACCAGGAGTAAAGTTTAAACTTTTTTGTCTAAGTAAAAGTGCTACCACTTCTTCTTGACTAATCAAATCTTCATCGGTTCTACCTTTTAAATTATTCAGGTTAGTATTATCCCTAAAGCCACTAGTATGGTTCATGAGTTGTTTTATTGTTACTTTATGTGGTAAATGATTAAGTTCTGGTAAATAGTTTGTTATGCTGTTGTCAATTGAAAGTAGGCCTTCATTTTCTAATAGTAAAATAGCAAATGCAGTAAATTGTTTAGCGATAGAACCGATTACAAATTTTGTAGAATCTGTTATCAGAATTCGATGCTCTAAATTTGCATATCCTTTGTGCCTTTTAAAAATAGCTTTACCATCTTTAATAACAGCAACAGAAATTCCCGGACCATTACTAATAGGATATTCACTTAATAATGAATCTACTTTTTGGATTGTATTTTCTGATAAATGTTGTCTTGCAAAAAGAGATGCGTTAAGTATTACGGTAGTAAACGCTAGTAAAATAAGATTCTTCATTTTTATATTGTTTGGATTCAAAGCAAAAATGAAAATATGGCAGCAATAAGACGTACAACTAAAAAAAGTAGTACTCTTTTTTAATCAGAAAAAGAGTACTACTTTTTTTTATAAGCGTATTACTTTTTTATAAAGTGCTTGTTATGAAAGTTTTGCGCGGTATTCTGTAGGGGTTAATCCCGTATGTTTTTTAAATGCTTTATTAAAAGGGGATTTTGAGTTAAAACCAACATCATATAGAATTTCCAAAATTGTTAGCTTTTTATTCATTGGATTCTTTAATAAAAGGATAGCTTTTTTGATGCGAAATGAAGTTATAAAATCAAAAAAATGTTGATTTAAATGATGGTTTATAAGAATAGAGAGTTCTCGTGAGGGCATTTGAAATTGATGGGCTAATTTTTGAATGGTAAGTGAAGAATCAAGAAATGGTTCTTCTTCTTCCATGAATTTATTAAGTCTTTGAATGTTAGCTTCAATTGATTCTTGTTGAGATGATTCAGAAACTGTTTTAGAATTGTCTTTTTTAACTAACGTTTTAACCAGTTTGTGACCTGAATCTATTCCTTTAAATAATTCTGGTTGATACATGCTTTTTAGCATAATCCAAGTTAAAAAACCTAATAAAAGTATGATTAGAACTATTCTTAGAATATTAAGTGTCTCAATATCGGTACCTGTGAATTTGTAGAGTTGTTTAAATTGAGAAAAAACAAAAATAGATGAGATCACTATCGTCAATTGATATAACCAATTATAGTTGAAAGAAGTAGTACTGGAATAATTTTCGACGAGCAGGTGTCTATATTTTTTTAGTTCTGAAAACATTAAGATCAAATAGAATAAACTTATTACAGATCCCACAACTACAGAGATTTTAACGATGATTTGTGAATTATAATTTTCTGTAAAAATTACTCTTTCTTCATGATTTACTCCATAAAAATTAGGAATAAATAGTATGATTTCTATAAGAAAGGGGAGTAGATGATATAAATGAATATATCGAAGTTTAAAATCGGAATAAATATTGGCTACTAAATACAAAAATAGTAGGGGACTGGATAATGAGATAATCTGATCTCGCAACATTTCGATAACGAGAGGTAATTCAATATATGAAGTATAGAAGAAAACACTAATATGAATTGAGAATACAATAAAGTATAGCGCTAAAAGTCTATTGGCTATTTTGTTTTGTGTCTTTACGGTTAAAAGAAAAATAGATAAGAGTAAGCCTACAAATACTATAATTAGGGTAATAAAACCTAGTAAAGAATATTTATCCATTTAGTTTAAGAAAAGCAATTTATTTTGTGAATTAATGTTTTAATGATATACTATAAGTATACTAATACATGGTATTAGGGTTTGCAGAATTTTCTGGAATTTGTTGTATCGAATCCCAGTGTTCACAAATTTTGCCATCGTTATTAAATCTAAAAAAATCCATAGTTATATATTGATCATTTCCTGGCCAGGTTTGATGTGTATGTAGCGCTACTAAATTTCCTTCTGCAATACATCTTACAAATTCGATTGACTTACTTGGATATTCACGTTGCATCCTTTCAAAGTAGGTAATAAACCCCTCGAGTCCATCTGCTACATCAGGGTTATGTTGTATGTATTGATCACCAACATATAAATCAATGGCCTTTCTTGGGTTACCCTCATAAGCGATTTTATAAAAAGCAATCGCATTTTCTTTGTTTTTTTGTAAATCCATATACTTTGTCAATGACATTAATGTTTTAAATATATGGAAAGTATAGCAGCTAACAAATGGTAATTTAAATAATAGATTATTTGTGTAAGTAAGTTCTATAAGTCTGTTTTGATTCTTTTATTCAAATTTTGCATCCATTGCTCCCTTTCATTTACTACAAAATCAAAATTTTTACCATCTTTTGTTGTAATTCGAATTCCGTTATCAATAAGTTTAGCGGTTTTTCTTAGTAGTATCTCTTTAATGTTATCATACTGAATATTGGTTTGTCCTTTTTGAATATTCATAGTATGCGATTTAAAGATCACATTTTTATTCGTTAAGAATAACTTTCCTCCAGTGGCCTCTATTCCACGAAATAAATTTGCTGGACCACTAATTTCAATTTCTTCTGTATCGGATAATACTGGAGTAACGTTTCCACCAAGTTTAGAGGTAAATTTTCCTCCAAATTTCTCGGTAATAAGAGGAAAACCTAATCCCGTAGCTATTCCAAAAAATACTCCCTGAAAAATTAGACTATATGTACTATAAAGTTTATCGTTTGAAAAATAATCGAATGCAAATAGAATTGCACTATACAACAATCCAGTTATGATCATTGATCCAAATTTATACTTCCAACTTACTCTATTTGGCTTGGTTCCTATTTCCATAAAACGTGATTTATTATATATGTGTCATAAGAGAATAAAATGTTACCTTGATTAAGTTAACTTATAATATTTATGCTGATTTTATTACTACTTATTGTTGTTTTCTTTTCTTGTAAACCTTAAAATTAATAGTTCTTCTTAAGATCTATTTGAATTTTCGAAAGATAAACAAATTAAAAAGCGTAAACACTTAGTGCCTACGCTTTTTAATTTGTTTATAAAATGACATGAGATCTATTTTTTATCTCTTTTGTAGTACGTTACAATACTAGCTTTTGCCAAAGTGTTATTCCAAAGATAATAGCCAACAACCGCTGGGTTAGTTTCTTTAGTAAGTCCAAGTTTTTCTGTTTTTAAAGCATGTACGGTAATGATGTATTGATGTAGGCCATGTCCTTCTGGGGGACAAGGACCTCCGTATCCATGAGCACCATAATCAGTAATACTTTGAATAGCTTCTTTGGGCATTAAATTAAGAGAAACATCTCCTGAATCTGATTTAAGGGAGGTTGTTGTTGATGGTATGTCAAAAACAACCCAATGCCACCATCCACTTCCTGTAGGAGCATCTGGGTCATACATGGTAACTGCGAAACTTTTAGTTCCTTTAGGAGCGTTATTCCATGATAATTGAGGAGATTGATTATTACCAGTGCATCCAAAACCATTAAATTCTTCATTAATAGTAGCAGAACCTCCTAGATCATTGCTAGATAATGTAAAGGTATTTTGAGCATTAGCGATACTAGTTATCGTCAAGAACACTCCTAAGATTAAATTTATTTTTTTCATAATTATAAGTATTTAAATGTGAATACAAAATTATGAGATACTTAGGCGTAAGTTATGTTTGATTTAGCTCAAAAAGTATTGCTAAACGTTCAATTTAATTGATACTGTTTTGGGGTTACGCCAAACTTAGTTTTAAATGCTTGAATAAAATTAGATAAGTTTTCATAACCCACTTCTTCAAATATATCTGAAGGCCTTTTAGATTTGTTTTTTAATAAAAAAGCAGAATGTTCGAGTCTTTTATCTTGAAACCATTTACTTGGAGTGCTATTAAAGGTTTTTTCAAATTCTCTTTTGAAAGTAGATACACTCATATTTGATAAAAAAGATAGTTCTTTAACTGTAAGCTTGTTTAATTTATTAGTTTCAACTGTATCAATAAAATGTTGAGACCTATCATTAAAACTTGAAATTAACGAGAATATAAAATCAACTCCTTTGATTTCTTTTAGATAGATCATTAATTCTTCAAATTTTAGTTCTAATAATTTTGTTTGAAGCTCAGGTTTAAGCCGATTAATATCGATCAATCCATTTACAAAAGTTTGCAAGAAATTATCATATTCAAAAGAATATATAGATTCTTGATTTTGATTTTTATAGTTCTGGAGGTTATACTTTTTAATGAAGTCTAAAAGTGCTTTGTCAGAAAAGAAGAATAATATACTACGATAATTATCCGAGGTATTAGGAAGTTTTTCTGTCATTAGGCAATGACCGGTTTTCATTAATAAAAAATGTGATTTTCTAATAGAAATGGTTTTAGTATTAGAATGCACTTGTTTACTTCCTTCAATTAAAAAACTGAAGGTGTTCTGTTTTAAGGATACCATTTGGTTGAAACATTCCTTTGATGTTTGATAATCAAAAATTTGAAATGTAGAAGCCTCATTAGTAGTTAAATTATATGGTAAGTTAATTATTTCCACAGTATACTTGTGTTAGTCATGACTTTATCGTTTTTAATGGTTGAAGCACTATTATTTAATAGTAAATGAAAATAAAACTTAAAATTATCAAAAGAATTGGTTTATATGTAATATGAAAAGTATATAAAAATATCTTTTAACTTATTTTTTTCTATTTAAATCTATACTAGTAAGTACCATAGAAAAAATTAATAATACATTGGATATAATCCCTGTAAAATCGATTATTTCCATACTAGCAGTATTTAATCTAGATACATTGATAATTAGTAAAATTATACCTGCAATCAATACAGTATAGGTAATTTTTTTCCCCATAATCGAATTGTTTTTTGAGCCTTTTAATTAAAAATCTTTTCTTTAATATGTCTCTTGGTGATATAAAATGTTACAATAACCATATATCATCAGAAGCGATAGTAGTATCATGAACATTATAAATTTACTTTGGTGATTAAATAATTGAAGTTAAGACCCTTCTGTTAATGCGTATAATCTTTACAATTCATCCTAAATTCTTTTGACATGATTATATAGGTATATTCTTTTTTTAATTCACAAATGTAGGAAGGAAAACATCATTTAAGATTGCAAAAGGTAGTTTGTCTTCTTGAGAATTATAGGCTCCGCCGGTAAATACGGCAACCATATCTAGTTTTGGAAAAACCATAATATATTGTCCCCCATTTCCAGTTGCTATTTTGGAATTTATCACTTTGCCATTTATTTTAAAAGGAATATTCCACCATAAATAACAATAATCGATTCCCGTTATTTTTGTTTTAGGAGAGGTGGACTCCTCTATCCATTTTTTAGAAACAATTTGTGTTTCATTAAAGATTCCGTTGTGTAGTATTAGTCGTCCAATTTTGGCCATGTCTCTAGAGGTCATATACAACCTTTTACCCGATGCAATAACATCTTTATCAGAAGTATGTCCCCAACTTATATTTGAAATCCCCAAAGGACTAAATAAATATTTTTCTGAAAAATTGTCGATAGACATGCCCGAAGCTTGGCTTATTATTTCAGCCAGTATAACTACTCCCATAGAACAATAATTAGAAACAGTTCCAGGTTCATTAATCATCGGAAGATCTAAGGTATACTGGATCCAATCCTTTTTTTTGTAAACCTTATCTTCTTGTCCTTTCGATTTTTTATCCCAATCATTACAATCAAGTCCAGTAGACATAGTTACTAGATGTTTGATTGTGATTTTTTCTTTTCGATCGTCAAGGTTCTTATTCGGAATTTTATTTTTAAGATATTTGGAAATTGGATCATCAATACTATCAATGAACCCTTTATCTATAGCAATTCCAAGTAAAATTGATCGAATACTTTTGGTCGTAGAACGCAGATCATGAGGCTTATCTACAACGTGACCATTAAAATATTCTTCAATAATGATTTGATTATTTTTAACTAACAAAACACTATGCAATTTGTGTTTATTGTTATGCAACTGAGTAAACATTTTATAGATTCTTGTGGTATCTATATGTTGTGATTTTAGATTTTCTGTTTTCCATTCGTCGTTTAAGTCTTTAGGTTCAGAATATTGATATTTGATTTGGCTATGGCAAATTGTACAAAAGAATAAAATGAAAATTACAGAAGTTGCTAGTTTTTTTATCATCATAATACCCTTTTTATTAGTTGTTAATCTTTACCTTTCATAAAAAACCAATCAAATTTGGCTACATTTTTACTCTCTAGACCAGACGACGTAGCATACATTCCAACATAAACGCCATTAAATTTTTGTGCGACGTCATCAGAAACAATAGTATAATCCTGAGCATCTCCAATTGATTTTAAAGCATCTTCATGCTCGCCATACAAGAATTGAATTTTTAAACCATCAACTTTTAGACCAAATATCACTTCTTTATCTTGAAAGGGAACTGTAGCAATAATCTGAGGAGTAAACTTACCTTTATTGTTTTTTTGTAAGGTTTTGATTAATACAATTTCTTTTTTACTTTTTAATAACTGATAGTGATTGCCATGACGACGGTAAACAACTAAACCAGCTTTTTCATTTTTATTTTTAGCAGTAAAAGCAAGTTTTGTATGAACTTGATAATTAAAATTACGAGTACGTTTAGCAATCAGAGAAGGATTTACTAATTGAGTAATTTCTTCTGGGCGCAATTGAATATTCATTTGACCATTACTTTGGGTATACCAGTTAGAACGAGGTGTTCGTAAAAAATTCCATTCTAAATCAAGATCTTTATCATTAAAATCATCACGTTCTTTGATAGCAGGAATGGGAGTCCATGGCAAGTTAGGTCGTTCTTGTTGCTCTTGTAATAAACCAATACCGGGATTATATATAGGAGTAATACCACTTTCTTGAACAGTCATATCTACTTTTGCCAAAAAGGTTTCACGAGCTAAAGTAATAAACCCTTCGTTTTGTCTTTTGGCTAACAACACACTCCACCAATCTTCCTTTTGAGTTTGCACCAGATCTGCGTGTCCTGTTTGACCAATTAAGTGTGTTTTTCCCAGATGACGATGCGTCATAATTGGATTAGCATGATTTGGTATATAAGGTCCCCAAAGACTCTTACTGTTAAAAACCGTAACAGAGTGATATTCTCCGGTTCCGCCTTCGCCGATTAATAATAAATACTCGCCCTTGATTTTATATAAATGTGGTCCTTCGGCCCAACGTGCGTTTGAAGCATGACCATAAGTAAGTTGTTTTTTTGATCCAATTAATACTCCGGTATCGGGGTTTATTTCTTGCATCCAAACACCGTTTTTACCAGGCCATTCACCACCAGATTTATCTATGATTCCAGCACCAGTGTAATAACAACGATCATCATCATCCCAAAAAAGAGAAGGATCAATACCAGGGGCATCTTTGATCCAAACGGGATCACTCCAGGGACCCGAAGGATCTTTCGACGATATAATAAAATTACCTTTTTGACCAACCATGGTCGTAATGATGTAAAATGTTCCTTTATGGTAACGTATCGTGGGAGCGAATATACCATTTGAGTTTTTTAAACCGTCTTTATACACAATTTGATCAGGTCGATGTAATCCATGACCAATTTTTTCCCAGTTTACTAAATCCTTACTTCTGTGAATAGGCAACCCAGGGTACCATTCAAAACTAGAGTTTACCATATAATAGGTGTCATCAACACGACAAATAGAGGGGTCAGGATAAAAACCGGGTAAAATAGGATTTTTAAAGTCTTTTGGCGCCGATTGTCCAAAAACTCCAAAAGAAACTATTAATATCAAATACGTAATTACTGTTTTTAAAGACATTATAAAGTTTTAATTATTGCATTTATTTTTGGTTATCAGTTTTACGAACTTTTTTCTAATGTATCAAAGAATTCTAGATTGCTTCTATACAGTTTATGATATATAAATGCTGGGTTATTTGTGATAATAATTCATGTTATACGAGTCAGTCTCAACATCCCCGAGACTAAGCAATATAATAGTTTAGTTTTTATTTCACCATAAATCTTAGTGAAATTGCTTGCACTTTTAAACAAAAAACTTTGATTAAAACAATAGTTGAACTTTTGCCCATAAAACATTTTTATTTAATAGAGTATAAATTTTAAACTATATATTACATCATATAATTTGTAGGTTTGTTTTGGCAGTATGACTTGAAATAGAATGTCTATGACGAAGAAAAAAAATAGCTCTAAAAAAATAAAAAGACCTTGGCCTACAAAAGATGCTATGGAACAAATTTATGAAATGAAATTGTGGGGGGACAATACAACGGATTTTTATTCGGGAGTAGGATCACATAATCCAGAGATTATTAATCCGTATATCGATGTTTTAACATCATTTTTAACATCATTTAGAAACCCAATTGTAGTGTGTGATTTAGGATGTGGAGACTTTAATGTAGGAAAAGAATTAGTAAAACATACTAAAAAATACGTTGCGGTAGATATTGTAAATGATTTGATAGAATTTAATAAAACAAAGTTTAAAGATGAAAATCTAGAATTTTATTGTTTGGATATAGCAATCGATGATCTACCATCTGGAGACTGCGCTTTATTAAGACAAGTATTGCAACATTTGTCGAATACTGAAGTACAAAAAATACTAGATAAATTAGTTGATTTTAAGTATGTTATTTTAACCGAACATTTACCCGTAGGAGAGTTTGTACCCAATAAAGAAATAATTTCAGGACAAGGAATTAGATTAAAAAAGCAAAGTGGAATTAACTTATTAGCATCACCATTTAATTTCAAAGTAGAAGAAGAAAAACAATTATTATCAATTGTTTTAAATGATAATAAAGGAGTTATAGTAACAACATTGTATCGAGTTTTTTAAATTCTTTTAAAACCTATTTCTGTGCTTTATTTGTTCTAGGGGCTAACTTTGAATGTTGAATTAATTGCAAATTTTTTATAGTTGCATAGCTAATCTTATTAAAAATGAAGTTGGAAAGACTACTAACCCTATATAAAATATGTATTTTCCTTGCTTTCTATCTTTTTCAGAGTAAGAATATACTTTTTGACCATTAGGAAGTGTTTTTTTGGAAGTCCATAAAAAATATCCAATAATTAGCCCTAGCATTCCGCCGATAATCGAGAAAAAGTAACCCGCAAATATCCAAGATTTTTGGTTTTCTTCAGGTTTAGATAATTGTTTTAAACGTTCGGTTTTTAAAGAGTTTAGTAACTCTGTATTTATTGATTTTCCGCGATCTCTTAGTATTTGTTGGGATAGAGTATAATCAAATTCACTCCATTCATCTGACTTCAAAAGTATTTCATAAAGTTCCTCATTAGTAAATTCAAAAAGATAATAATCATTAGCTACTTCGGTAATAAGATTTTGAGCTTGCTTTTCGAGTATTTTCTCAGCTTTTTCAAAATCTATTTGTTTAATCCTTATTTCTATTTCATTATTTAAAGGACTAGCTCCGAATGTTGAATCTATTGTAGGAGCATTGTCTGCAATAATTGATTCTATACCTTCTTTAGATAAAAGTGATTCAATTTGTTTAGCTTGATCTAGGGTAGAGTATTTTCTAAATATCGAGTATTCTTTGCCCATTCAATTTATATTATAGCGTAAGTATAATGATTATTAGTATATCGCACTTTACTTTGATAACATCTTATTTTTTCTCAATTATTACTTTTGAACTATTGGGTTCAAACATTTTGAGAGGTATTTCTTTTTCATTAATAGATATAGCTTCTTGAATAGTTTTAAAAAGAGGAAAGAATTCTGTTTCGTTTCTGATGCTTATCGAATTAGATTCTTTTACAAACAAGTGCCAAAATCCATCTGTGTAGCTTTCGTATAACTTTGGATTTAATTTGTATTTTGGATTGAAATAGTACTTACCCCTAAATGTTTCAAAAAAAGCTTCAGAACCTAATGGTTGATAGTTAATTGTAATTGATTCACACAGCTCACCGAGTACTTTTTTTTGATCATCTAAATTGTGATTAAATTCAAGTAGTTTTTCTTTTTCAAGTCCAAATTTGGTTTTTGTGATTGTATCTTTTTTTTCATACTCAGTGTACGAATATCCTTGATCTAAACGCACTATTATCTTCATCCAACCTAGTTCTCCTTTTCCATGATAAATCATGGCATATCTATCTTCTTTAACAAAAGCAGTAAAAGTATCTCCAAGTTCTGTAGATAAATAATTTTTTGGAATGTTTGGATTTATAGGTTCATAATCAATTTTGTATTCAATTTGACCTTCAAAGTAATTTTGACCCTGAATGCCAGAAATGAATACTAAAAATAATATCGCCTGGACTTTAAGAATTTTGTTCATTTTTATTCTTTAACTATTTAATTCGTATTCTTTTTTTAACCACAAATCTTTTAATTAATTTCAATGTAGAATTATTTGTTTGTGTCTTCACAGAAGAATTTGTTACCAAACGATTGAATAGTAATAATGATTTTGGGTTTTAAAACCTATGTTAGAGAATAAATGTTTGAGGTGTTTTTTAAATAGTTTGACGACTAAATGTCTTTTTTAAGGTGTTTTTTGATAAGAATTACTTGCCCTAGATGATAATACGTATGTTCTATCATAGCATCAATATTTCTTAGATAACTCCCATATTTTTGGTCAACAAAGTTGCTCAATAACTTTTCTTCTGGCATGGTTTGGACTAGATTTATAAATTTTTCTGAATCAGAACAAAACTTATCTACCAAATTTCGCCAATCTTGCTGGTTTTTAATAGGAGGAGCGTCAAAACTAAATTTATCTTTGATATCAAGAGTACCCCCTTCAAATACTTGTATCACTCCCGAAATATAATAGTGAATATGAAATGTTATATCTGCAATAGTATTTAAACTATCTACTTTTTTTAGAGCATCATCCCATTCTAAATCAAAGATTTCTTTTTTGAAATTAGTTCCCGTAACCCATTTTCCTTCGGTAAAAACTTCCTTAAGACGATTGCTTAAATAACTATTTAATTTCATTGTGATTTATGATGAGTATGTAAAGATTAGGTGATTTAACAGTTTGTTTATAAAAAGTAGCGATTTCGAAATGATAAATTCTTATGATATTATAAATATATTAAAAAAGCCCAAGCTTTATAGAGATGGGCTAAGTAAGCACTTTTAAGATATGATAAAGTATAGATTTAGCAACCCATTGTTCCAAAGAAAAATACAAGTTCTTGATCAACTTTTTCTCCTTTCGTATTTTCAGCAGGTTTCCACTTTTCTGGAGCTTTATAGATTAACTCCATCATCTTTTGATCAACAGATGGATGACCAGATGAAGTTCCAAGTTTTACATTTGAAATCACTCCGTTTTTGGTTACCGTAAAAAATAATTTACCTGCTTGTACCTTGTTTTGCCTTATAATACTTACTTCTAATCTGCTATTTTCTTTGAGGTACTGTATGAGTGCATTCTCATCATTACCATATGTGGCAGGTTTTTCTGGTGCAACGGTAAAATGGGGAGTAGCATAACTGTCATATATACCACCTGTACTAGTATACTTTTTTTGATAATCTGCCCTAATCAAAATGTTGGTTGAGTAACCGGCCGATTGCAAAAGTTTAATCTGAGCATTAGTTAAAAGATCACTAGTTCCTGTCTCTCTAATATCTGTTTGCTTATTATCCTTTAGAATAATAACACTCACAGATTTGTAGGATGTAATAGATTTTATATCTTCTAGAGTAATGAAATCATGTATAGATATGGCATTATTGATTTTGTCTTTTTTAATAGCCTGAAATCTTGTGTCTACATGATATAAAAAATCTGGAAAAAAATTAAAATTATAGTTGTCGGTAATTTGCCCTTCTGGAACGAGAGGTTTACTGGTAGTTTTTGTTATGGGGGTGTTTACAGAAACATTTCGGTTGTTAAAACCAAAGATTAACATAGAAATGGTTATAAGTGCTATCGCGAAAATAAGAGTGTTTTTTTTCATACTTGATTTGTATTATTTAGGTGTTATCAAATCTATTCTGAAATGTGGTGCTAATCGCTAAATGAAATGTAAAATAATGTAAATTTTGCGTAAAACGTTATTAATTGTCTCAGATTCGAATAGTTTTGTAAAATGAACTCAAGGTGTCTTAAAATAGTTCCGTTGTTTTTTATATTGTTAGTATTACCTATTTCCAGAAGTGTTGCTCAAGATATTCAGGATGATAGTCATATAGAGGTATCCTTACGCATGATAGGGCATAAGGTTTTGCTTAGTGTAGGAGATAGTATTTCTAGAGTGTTACCAATTATAAAAGAAAACAATCGATACAAAATTCAATTTGAATCTGAGTTTGAATTTACTCCAGAAAAATTGGTTGAAACTGTTGATCATGTTGTTAAAGAAACAGAGCTTGCCAATCATTATATTGTTGAAGTAGAGCAGTGCAAAACTAAAGAGCTTGTTTATAGTTTTAAAATGAATTTTCGAGAACAAGCAGACATCATACCATGCAAAACAAGAACTCAACCTAAATCTTGTTACAACCTAATATTTGTGTTTACTAAGAAAAGAGCAAAGAATGAAACAGCATTTAACAACGTTTCGAATTTCTCAAATGAATCAAATACAGATACTAACACGATATATTATAGTATTTCGATTATAATAATCTTCCTTTTAACAAGTATCTTTTATTTTCTGAAGAAGAAAAAATTGAAACGAGGTGTCGATTCAAATATAGTTTCTTTGGGTGATTACCATTTTGATAAGAGAAATACAGAACTTTTAATTAAAGATCAGATAATAGAGCTAACCAATAAAGAAGCAGATTTACTTATTTTGCTTTATAACGCTGTTAATACAACTGTAAGACGAGAAGTTATTTTAAAAATGGTATGGGAAGACGAAGGCGGCTATGTTGGTAGAACCTTGGATGTTTTTATTTCTAAATTGCGTAAGAAACTAGAATTTGATTCAAAAGTAAAAATAGTAAATGTACGTGGCGTTGGTTACAAACTTGTTCTTGATGTTTAGTCTATCTAAGATGAAATAGAGTAGATATAGAGCAGATAAATTATGCTTTTACTGAAATGTAATTATTATAAGCTATGACTTATTGTTTTAAATATTTTATAATTAGCCCTAATTGTCCTAAATGATAAATATCATGATGAAGCATTCCGTTTAATAAGAATGAATATTCATAATTACCTTTAAAATCAGTGTCATAATATTCTTTTTTCAAAAATGAATCATCTTTTTCTTTCAATAATGTAATTAATTCAGTTAATGTATTGTCATACTCAGTTTTTATTGTATCCCAACCTTTCTCTTGTAACTTAGAATTTGTTAACCAGTTTTCTTCACAATCGTCTGTTTTACTACCAGTACCAGTTTTGATTTTAATAGTGCTTCATTTCTCCACAAAGTAAGATGAGAAATGATCTCGGCTATGCTATGCATATCTTTAATAGGTCTTTTAAAGACCAGACTATTATCGATTGAATTTAATTTACTGGTATAAGAACTTCCTATCCATATTTTACCATTTTGGATATTTTTTAGTTCTTCTATAATATATTTTAATAAAGTGTTCATTGTCTTCAGGTTAAGAGATTTTTCTTCTTTTAAAAGCCTTTCTTACTCTTTATTTTTAACTGCTATGTGTTATTCCTACCAAAATATGAAAAATGGATGGCACATTCTATATTTAAAGTATTAGGTATAACTTTTTTACTTTAATTGTCACACTGGGTCAATGAGAATTGTCTAATTTATAGAAGTTATGAAAGATAAACTGAATATACTCGTAGAAAAAGCAAATTTAGGCGATAGAAAGGCTCTTGAACTGGTTATAATTGAAATCAAGGATTTGGTCTTTAACCTTTCTCTTAAAATGCTATTGTTTCCAGAAGATGCAAAAGATGCAACACAGGAAATATTGATTAAAGTTATTACTCATTTAAGTACGTTTAATAATAAAAGTCAATTTAAGTCGTGGGTGTATAGTGTTGCAACTAATTATTTACTAACACAAAAAGGGAAACGATCTAAAGAATTTGCAATGCCTTTTGAGGATTATGCAGACTTAATTGATTTGGGACAATCTAATGAGGTAAGATATTCCAAAAATGAAGGCGAGCTTTCACTTTTAGAGGAAGAGGTGAAGGTAAGCTGTACACAAGGGTTACTTTTATGTCTTAATGATCTGGATAGGATAGTGTATATACTCACAGATATTCTTGAGTTTAATGGTGTCGAAGGTGCTAAAATTTTAAAGATAACAGCAGAAAACTATAGACAGATACTTTCTAGATCTAGGAAAAAAATTAGAAGTTTTTTAAACAAGAAATGTGGACTTGCTAACCCTAAAAATCCTTGTCGATGTACTAGAAAGATTGATTTTTTAATTGATCAGAAAATTGTTAATCCAAAAAAATTACGGTTTGCAAAATTCTCAAATAGAAGTATTGATTTAGTCCATCAGATTAGTGATTTAGAAAACTCGATTGCAATTTACAGGTCAACTCCTAGTTTTCCTGCTCCTCAAGCTATTTTAAAAGAAATAAAGAAAACCCTTAATATTGATTAGAATGACTACTAGTATATTTAGACCAAAACAATTTGTCTTAATTGTTTTAATAACAAGTGTATGGATTAATATATCCGAGGTTTTTCGCTATTTTGTTTTAGTAATGCCACGAGTTAAACAGTTTTTCGAATATAAAGAAGGTATAGCAGAAATGGATTGGGTTATTTTTACTATTTGGGGTTTTTGGGATACCCTTTTGACAGCCCTTTTAGTACTATTTTTTTGGTTATATGCCAATTCTTTTGGCTTTAATCTAAAGTCTGTTTTAATTTCTAGCACAATTCTATGGTCTGCTGTATTTGTTATTTTTTGGATAGCGACGGCAAATATGGGATTGTCTGATTGGAATATACTACTAATTACACTTCCTTTAAGTTGGTTGGAAATGGTTGTCGGCACATGGATTGTTTATAAGTTATACATTAAGATAAGCGGTAAAAAAATACTAGAAAAAACTATGCCTAATGTTTAAGAGGTATAATTAGTTTTTATATCCCGTTGTAAATAAGTTTCGAGCTCCTTTTATTCCACATTTTTGATATTTATTATATGCTTGTGCAGCTCTTTCGTCTATCTGTTTACCATTTTCATTATTGATCCATCCATCAATTGCCGCTTTTAATGTGTATGCTTCTGGAGCCATTAAATGTGTTGTCCATAAAATAGGATTAGCATTTGCTTTTCTAATTTCAGTTGTGAAATAGTTTCTACTAAAACATGCTAATATGATGACATCTCTTTTCTTTTTATAGGTTTCATTGTAATCGATATCAACTTCAAAATCCATTAACCCATCATGCCCAACGTAGGAGATCAAATCAGAGTCTCCTCCAAAATTAAGTGTTAAATTATTTTCTTTTATTGTAAATCCATTTTGCGAGTTTGAGGCTTTTAGAAAATCTTCAACACAAGTTTTTATCTTTTCACCATCATAAGCATCAGCTAATAAATAAACGTTTTTTGTAGAATGCTTAAATAGTAATCTATCTAGGATAATAGGATTTGATGATTTCAATTGTTTTACTAAAACCCAATCTTTTGTCTTTATTTTGAAAAATGATTTTACACCGTATCCGGCTCCCCAATATAAATTTAATGCAGGATCTTTTCCATTTCCAATTTTTTCGGGTACTGGAACAATTCCTTGAAATGTATTATCACATAATGCTACAAAAACATGAATCGTTCTGGTTTCAGCGTAATTTTTACTAGCTAAAGAAAAGATTAATAAGAGTACTAAATTTTTTATCATAACATTTAGTAATTAATGATGTCGGTTATTCAACATGTTAGCTTATTTGAATTGGTAGTATACAATATCTCTTGTTTACTTGTGGTTACCTTAAACGGTATATATTATTAATTATGTTTTATTTTAAATAAAATCCATCTTCTTCTACAACTATTGTGGTTAATTCTACAATATGTCCATCTGGGTCTTTTGTATAGATTGAATGGAAATAATAATGATCTTGAATATTAAAATCTAGATTTAGCGCTGTATATCGTTTTTTTGCTTTTTCAAAATTTTCATTAGTCACATTAAAAGCAAAATGATCAATTTTTATATTTCTAGAATTAAAATCAAGTTTAGCATCATTTAAGTTGGCAGGAAACAATGCTATTCCTGTTTTTCCTGAAAGTAGAAAGATCGGAAATTCTCCCCATTCAGGGAGCTGGTATTTCTTTAAACCTAAAACTTTTTGATACCATTCTGAGGAAATTTTTAAATCCTTTACACGAATAGCTACATGGTCTAAAAATTCAATTGCTATTCCATCATCCATTATTGGTTATTTCTTAAATTAAATAATTTTTAATATAGGTATATATCAAAGCTGCATAATTTATTACCTAGCTATCAACAACCTATTGATTTTATGATTTTTTAGTCTAAAACCTTTGTGTTATAACAAATATACAAGAATAGGTTTTGTGTATTGATACTACTAATATTTCTCTTTCATGAAAATATGATACTTCATCTAAAAATAAAAACGGTTTGGATAAGCATCCAAACCGTTACAACTTATGTGTGTTTTTGAAACCGTCTTAGTTATTCTACATGAGTAAATATCTTGTTAACGATTTTCCATTGATTATCAATTCTAGCAAGGGATAAATAATCATAATAATTATAACCAAGCATAGGAAGATGTAGTTTTGCCATGGCAATTTTTCCCATAATATCAATTCCTATAATTTTCATTTTTAACCTCTCGTTTAAATCTTTAGGACTTTTTCTGTTTTTAACACCTTCAAGATATTCATTTACACTTTTTAAATATCCCATTCCTTTAAGATCTCCGTAGATATATACGTTTGTATGAAAACAAGTTTCAAGTTTGATTGTATCACCATTAAAAATCCCTTCAAAATACCTGTTAATCAAGTTTTCAATATCTCTTATATGATCTGTATACATAATTACTTTTTTTTTAGATAGCATGACCTACAGTGTGTCCACCGGCTACATTAATTGTTTCTCCTGTTATAAAATTTGATGTTGCTAAATAATATGCGGCTTCTGCAATTTCATTTGTTTCTCCAATTCTGTTTAATAAGTGTAATCCAGCTAAACTATCTGCATCTTTAATCCCTATTTTACTTTGTAACGGACTTCTTATAATTCCTGGAGCAATTGTATTCACCTTAATATTTTGTTTACCAAATTCTGCAGCTAATTGCCTTGTTAAAGCATGAATTGCTCCTTTACTTGTAAGTGGTGCAGTTGCAGGAAACCCATCAATGGCATGATCTACTAAAACAGTTCCTATATTTATTATTGAACCGTTTTGTTGTTCTACCATTTTAGGAATAACTGCTTGAGTAGCAAAGTATGTTCCTTTTAGATTTACATTAAAATAAAGATCTAAATCTTTTTCTTCAACATCTAAAAATGGTTTTGGAGAAAATATTCCTGCATTATTAATAAGAACATCTATAGACTTAAACTTCTTTAAAGCTAAGGCTACAAGTTTTTTACTTGTTTCTTGTTTACTAATATCTCCAGCTAAGTAAATCGTATTAGAAGGAGAACCCAATTCATTGTAAGCTTTTCTTAAATTTTCTTCATTTGACGAGTTCATTACAACATTACTTTTATGAGCTATAAAGTATTTTGCAATTTCTTTCCCAATTCCTGTAGATGCGCCCGTAATGATTACCGTTTTGTTTTTCATTTTCTTTATTTTTTCGTTCCTAAATATTGTTTTCCATCAACTCCCCAATTTTCAATAGGTATTTCGTCAATAATTACATGAGTAGTTTTAGGATCTTTGTTGAGTATATCAACTACCAGTTGAGTTGCTCCCTGTATTAATTGATATTTTTGTTCTTGTGTTACACGTTCATCGGTAACTTTGATATTAATGTATGGCATAACTTATATATTAAATTAATTGTCATACAAAGGTGTCGAGAACTTAATATTTTGGAAAGGAGGGATGTCACTTCTTTGAAGTGATATAGATCACATTGTGTGATAAAAGAAAGTAATTAAGAATTTAATCTGCTAAGTGTTTCTCTAGAAACACCTAAATAAGCTGCAATCATTTTTTTAGGAACGCGTTGAAAAAGTTTTGGATATTGTTCTAGAAGTAGGTCATATCTTTCTTTTGTCGAATTTTTTAATAATGATAAAATCCTATTTTGAAGTGAAATTCTACCAATTTTACTCTTTTTGGCCCAAAACCGCTCCATTTTGTGCATTTGAGCAGTTAGTTTATCTCTATTTTCATAGGATATAAAGAGTAATTCACTATCTTCTATACAATCGATAGAAGTTTTGGATTTGGTTTGTTTTACGAAAGATTCATAATCTGTAATCCACCAATTTTCCATTCCGAATTGAAGTATATGTTCTTTACCGGTAGTATCAACAAAGTAGCTTTTTAAACAACCTTTTATGATCCAGTATTCTTTATTAACTATTTCTCCTTCTTGAACAATATATTGATGTTTACGTTTTTTGATGTGCTCAAAATGGCCTATTACAAAATTAAACTCTTCATCGGTAAGGCTAATTACTTCTTCAATATGTTTTCGTAAAGGGTGTGTCATTCTAATATGTTGCTAACTTTTAATTTAAGAATTGTAATGACCAAATGTCGGTTATTATTTTAAACGTACTATTTATGGTTAGTTATTTCATTTTCTAATACTGGTTACCCTAGATCCATATTTTGATTAGAGTAACTTAACTTATTGTTTTAATTAGTTACCAGATTCTAATAATATCAGATCATTTTACTTCTGGTAAAGAGGATAAAACAAAGATAATAGAATAGAGCCATATTTTAGGTTTGATGTTTTGCTACTATTTTTTATATATAAAGTTGACAGTAGTTATTTATTCTCTAATTCTTTTTGCCAGTTATCTAATAATTCTTCGCAAATTTTATTGAACTTCTTTTTCATAAACGGATGAATTAAAAGGTTATAAATTTTCTTTTTATATGTAAAATTAAAGGTCATAGTTATTTTAGTCTTACTTTTAGAATATTCTTTTACTTTCCAATTGCCTTTTAAGTATTTTAATGGATATGGATAATCCTCTGCATCTGTATTTACTTGAAAAGAGTATTGTTCTCCTTCTTCCCATAAAGTTGCTACTTCTGTCCAACTGTCTGTTTTATGAGAACAACTTCGTACCATACCTTTTCCATGACCAGAAATAATTTCAACACTATCTATATTTGGAGCAACTTTATGATAATTAGAAACATTTGATATTGCTTTCCAAGTATTTTGTTTTGAAGTATTTATTATTCTTTCAAAAGTTAATTGCTTAATATTTTGGTTTTTAATACTATCTGTTTGCGCAAGTCCGATAGATTGTCCTACTCCAAAAACACACACAACAAATGCTACAATACCAATAATTTTATGCCCAATAGGTGATATGTTGAAAGGTTTAATGAAGAGTATCAAAGTACTTGCTAGGACCCAAACGAAGTCTTGAATGATAATATATAATAACTCATCAAGCTTTAGGTTTTTTAATTGCATAAAAATTGAAAAAGAAAAGTATAGCAATCCCAGTCCTATTATTAAGAATACCAGTGATTTTTCTTGTCCAAACCATCGAGCGACTCTATTTCTAAAAAACAATAAGAAGAATCCAGTCGACATAGAAAATATTCCGTTGCCAATTAATGCTATTTGTAAAATGTTCATAGTAGTAAGATTTTTGTTTTTACAAATTTCCTACGATTTATACTATGTTCTCTTGATAATTGTTAAGAAATTGATTTAACTAGGCTTTTTCATTATACTTACTTATTTGGTGGTTGTGCATTGCGTAGTATGATACTTGGTAAAGATGTGTTGTTAAAAAAGGAATTTTTTAAAAAAAAGGAAAGCTATAATCTTGTTTTTATTGTAGTTGACATCCAACTTTTTTCATTGAAAAAACTATATATAGTATTAGAGGCAGTTTTATGATAATCCATCAAGTATCCCACTAATGACATCCCCAATCCCATCAAGTACTCCATCAAAAACATCTCCAAAGTCTAACCAAGAAGTATCAATATCCAAATCAGGGATATCCATCCAATCACTATTTGGAGAAACAGATAATCCGTTTAGCATTTCTGTTTTCATTTGAGTATAATCACAAATTTCTCCTGTTTCTTGATGATATCTGTCAAAATCAGAATGAGAAGAATAAGTGCTCATTGCCCAGCAAGAAAAATCAAGTCCATCGTACCATTTACTTTTTCTATGAGCTTTTTTTACTTCTTCGGGTTCGTAAAATTGTTTTTTTCCATGTTCTTTGACTAATACTTTTCCGATATCAGAAATATATTCTTTTTTGTTGATAGGAGCAGGTGCACAAGATGTTGCCATAGTTTTATTTTATATTTACTTTATTTTACCGAAACGTTTTATATCCAATATATCAAATAAGGTTATTACTAAATCCATCTGGAATTTCATTTAGCTGTGCTAAAGTATATTTATCAAAATCTATGATAAAAGTAGAATGATTAATATTTTGCAAGTTGTATAAAAAATAAGATATCATTTTCAGTTTAATACACGCAGACTTATATATCGTTTAGTTTATCACTATTTTTAATTTGGTCCATTTCTCTTTCCATCTTTTCTTTTCAATTCTGGACGTATACATAGTTAAATCAAATTTTGGTGTTGGTCGTACTAAAAGACTAAACAAATCTTCTAATCCATAAGGTGCTATATATTCGATTTGGTTTTTAAAATTTAGTCTTACCGCTATTGCAGTTGCCGTTTCCGGCCAAAAAGAAATAGCTTCATTACAATTAGCATAAGGCTTGTGTCTATTTCTTAGATGCATTCTTGATTGATTTTTAACAGACCAATTTAGATTTGAGTTAGCACTTTTTAATTTATTTTCAATTTTTATATCAAACGCTTTGGTCGAATTCGATGTGTCAAAGTATATTACATCAATGTCATTAAGTTTTGTTCTATTTATTTTGTGCTTTTCGTCCCAAATCTTATTTCTAACAAAACCTGCTCCAATCCAACAATCCTTTAATTGTAAATCTCTAACAACACTCAAAATATCCATCATCCAGATATCATTTTCGATGATTTTTATAAACTCAGTTTCATATTGTTTAGTCATTTTTAAATCAATTATACTTGTTGTTGATATCTAAGGTTATAACTAGTTTTTTTCTAAGTGTTAAATTGAAAATTTGATGATTTCACAAATAGACATAACTTTATTAAAGGTATAAAAATAGCCTTGTTTTTAGATGATTTTGTGATTCGTTATTTTTTGTTTTTAAAGAGTTCAATGGCTTTTAAGTACTTTATTCCGCCACTCTTTGTTTGGTCATATAAAAAACCGTTTAATTCAGGGTGATTTTTTTCTATCCAGGTTAATAATTTAGTTCTGTTTTCCCCCCAAGTATTTTCATTAAAAGTCACGTTCTTCCTTTCGATACTACTTATTTTATCAACATTAAATCGGATTACTGCACTCCAAACGGTTGGGCCTTCATGAAGAAAACGTATTCTTTTATCTATTTTTGAAACTTTTGCAACAACAACCTCGTTTTCTTGTTTAATTTCAAGGATTTTGTATGTAGGATCAAATACTGAATCCCATTTCAACCATTTATTAATGTATTCATTTTGCGAAAATGTCTGTTCGTAATCATAATCCATCTCTTTGGTCATAAGACTATCAGTCAGTAAAATTTTCATAGCGGTACCATCAGAATTGTCAAGAGCCTTATAATATCGTTTTGCAATCTCAAGTTTATCAACTTTATTTTCAGAAGTTTTGCAGGATATAAATCCAATTATCAAAAAAAATGATAGAATTATAATTTTACGCATTGGTGTGTAGTTTTGCTTAATTTCCTTAAACGTTTAATATATTGGTGTAGGAGGAAAGCAAAATGTTACTAAACTATTCTATTTTTCTGCATTTTGGCTGCTAATTTTCTTTTTTGAACAGATTTAATTAAATCTATCTATACCTAGAACCGTTATGATTGGATATATGGTATTACAATGGTTTTATATAAAAAGAGAGTCTTTATCATAATGAGGTTTTTTTTTGGATGTTATTGTTTTAAAGGTAGGAGGGGACTAAAAAAGATAACCAAATTTAGTTTTTTAGAAGCATCGTTCTTCTTGGGGTTTTCAATCTTGAGTGAGACATTTATCAATAAATTCGTTTAAAATTTCAGTTAGTTTTTTGGGAACGCTTAACATTGGTAAATGACCACTTTCAAGTGCTACAATATTTTCGCAATTCAGGTTTTTTGCCATTCTTTTTTGGACTGATATAGAAAGTTCTTTATCGTTGGTTAGTTTTATATATAACTTCTTTATACTAGGAATTTTGGTATTAGAATTTTGAGTGTATAGATTTCTTGATTCAGCAGTGAATTTCTGTATGATTTTTTTTGTTTGATCTTGTGTTAAATCATTACATAATCCTTTTTCAATTGCTGATTTTGGAGGTTTAGTACCAGCCAATCTCATTAGTAATGGAATTATTATTTTTTGAGGAAATGGAAGACAGGAAACGAATGATTTTCCATTTTTTGGGATTGCCGAACCAATAGCAATAAAGCCAATGGCCTTGTCTTTTAGATGTTCTGCAATTCTCAATCCAATAATTCCTCCAATAGAGTGAGTAATAATAATAATTTTCTGTTTTTCATAATTTTCAATATCAGAAATTGCTTTTGAAACATAATCTTCTAAACTCAAAAAAGAATTTGTTCTGTCCTTTGAATTTCTATTGGGAAATTCGATTGAAATCGATGAATAATTTAAGTTGGCTACAAGGTCATTCCAAATATATTTTCCCAATCCTGCACCATGAATAAATAGTATCCCTAATTCCTCTTTAATCGATTTATTTTTGACAGTAAGCATAACGTTACATATGTTTATAATAGCAGAGTAGAATGTCACTAAATTATTTATAAATCTAGGGCAGTATGTAATTTTTCATGACAGTCTTTTTATAACCTTACGTAAATATGTAAAAATCTATACGTAATCATTTATCTGTTATGATGATATAGTATTGTAGTTGTTTATTAGCTATGTTTTTGGTGGTTAATTATTCTTTTAAAGTCAAGTTTCTGAATCTTCCAGAGGAACCGAAACCTGTCCAAATTCCTATTTTCTTTGATATTGTTGAAGTTAATCTATCAACGATCAAAATAGGTTGAGGCACATCATTGATAAAAACTTTAACTTTTTTTTCGTCTATATGAATTATAGCTTTGAACCAATCATCAGGGTTTGGTGGCATTTTAATTTCATTCTCAAATTCTCCGGTTTTCTCTTTTCTAAGTTTTTTCCAAGTAAATTCAGGGTGATAAATGTATTGAACCATATGTTCTTTTCTTATTTGCTCTTTTGCAACAAAGTTGAAGGGCCTGAAATATATTGCTTCATAAGTTTTATCATCTTGAATATTAAAAGCTATTCCGATAAAGCTTTTACCTGGATTATTTTCACCTAAAAATTCTATTTCGATAATTCCTTTCTCAAATTCTACATCTTTAATTATCCCAATTCCACTTCCGTTCTTTGCATTCATTTCTACAGCATCTTGTTGATCACCGAATAATGATATCGAACGATTTATAGCTTTTATTTGATTGTTTTCCAATTTGCTAGGTAAACTTATCCCTTGTTGACAAAAAGAATTGATAGAAATCATAATAATTGTAACAAGGGCACTAATTTTTTGCATTTCCATATTCTAAAGTTTTAATTACTACCGATAGGTTTTTGTCTTGTTTGTTTCAGAATTTTCTAAAGAAAGATTTTGATGAGTCACTAAGGTAGTAAAATTGCAATAAATTCTAATCGAAAATGCAGTTCTAATACGTTAGACGTTGTGTTGGAAATTATTTTCTTTTTTAATTACAAAACAAAAAAAAATGGTGGACTTGATGAACATACTCTATTTTTGAATGTAGTACTTACCAACTTGTTTATTGTCCTAGTGGTTATTAGTGTTTTTTTGCGGCCATATTGTTTCAAATCTTACGCAAACAATTAGCATATCATCGGTTGGTTTACTTCCGTTTTCCTTTAAAAAGCTTTCAAAAAAATCCCAGTGTGCCTTTTTCCATTTTTTAAGCGATTCGATATTCGTTCCCATATCTAATTCGGCATAATCTTCAGAAATTTTATTGAAAGGAATTGTATCTACGCTTATATTTTCTATTATCGCTTTTGCTTTTCCGTCAAAATCGGTTACAATTTGTTTTGTTCCGACTTTTGGTACATCAACACTATACTGTTTATATAAACTAAGCAATCCGGAAAAAGCTTTCTTTTTTCCATTTAATGTTAATTCTGCTAGTCGCATAGCATCTTCTCTATTATTATGAAAAAAATCAGCTTCAGGAATTTTTTCATCTTTAAAATTAGGATTTGCTTCTACATAGTTGTTCCACATTTCGTAAACTGATTTGTCAGTTTTGTTTTCAGATTCTGCCTGTGCTGCTGTTTCCGTTTGAATCTCGGCTTCGGATTTTTTGTCTTGTTTACAAGAAAAAAGAAAAATTACTAATAAGATAATTGATATGAATTTCATTTTTTTTATCATTATAACTAATGCTCTGAATATGGCATACTTAGTTTTTTGAAATGCTATTTTATTAAAGCTGAGTAAATTGTACCAGAAAGAAGTTTTAAATTTACATTCTTCTTTTTAACTTGTATTGTTACGTTTTGTTCTTTATTGCTTTGATTTGAAAGTATTAAAACAATATTTCCATTCGGATTTTTAAAAGCTAAGGACTGAATACCATCTTTAGTTTTGCATGAAACCCTTTTAGCTTGGGGCTTAACAAACTGAGTAAAATGCCTTACTGCCCAATATTGAGGATGTATTTGATATGTTTTATTAAAAGTATCAACAGTAATCATCGTATTTTGTTTCCACCCCCAAGAGCTCATACCGGTTTCATTTAGTACCATATTCCATTGTAAATAATAGGATGCATTTCTTTCAAGATACCAAACCATTTGATTATAGGTTTCAAAAGCGTATTTCCAATCGTTTGTTCCCCAACCGCATTTGGTTTCGGTTTGCATTATTTTCTTATTAGGAAATTCTTTATTAGTACGTTCAACGGCAGAATCACCATCCCACTGAAATCCTGCTCCTGTTATGTATTTTGCCACTTCAGGATCACCAAAAATTGGTTGTATATATTCTGAAAACTCATCTGTTTCTTTATTACCATTTATGGTTCCTAACCAAATTTCGCAATTTGGCACATGTTTCTTAAAACGGGGCCCCAAGTAATCTTTTATAAATGTCTTTAAGTTTTGCCCACTCCATCCACATGACGGGAAAGCTGGTAAGTGTAATGGTTCATTTTGAGGATGCACTGCTACAATATTAACTCCTTCATTTCTATAGGCTTCAACGTACTTCTGAAAATACAATGCATAAGCTTCTAGGGTCTGGGGATCCATTTTAATTAAGCCTTTGTTATAGCTATTATTCTCTTTCATCCAAGCAGGAGGAGTCCATGGAGATCCCCAGACTTTAAGTTCAGGATTAATTTCTATGGCAGCTTTAATATATGGAAATAAGTATTTACGATCTCTGTCAATCGAGAAATGATTCATTTTATAATCACCATGTGTATCATTTAAAGAATAGTAATCTAAGGCATAATCACTTGCTCCAATGGGCATTCTGCAATATGAAAATGCACAGCCATTATCTGAAAAAAGCTTGGTCATTATCTCTTTTTGCTTTTCACCTGTTAAATATTGTAAGGCTTTCCAACCGCGTTCATTAAAACAGCCTCCCCATCCATCTATCGTTTGGTACGTATTTTCTTCGTTTACAATTATATCAGCTTCTATCTGTTTTTTGGTATTACTCCATTCTAGTGTTTCCGTTTTCCACTGATATTCTTGATTGGATGAAAAAATATTTACCTGTGCTATTAAATAATTACATAGCATTAAATATACAGTTAAGGCAACTGTTTTTTTAATATTCATACTTTTTGAACTTATTGATTTTATCATGTTTCATTGCATACACTATGTATATGTCATTAAACATTAAATATAGGGCAAGTAGGGGAGAAAACAAGTAATTATTTTTGGGGTTATAGCAAGTTGTTTTTCGTTTATGTCTTTATTTAGTTTTTAACATCAAAAGTTTAATAGCTTGTATAAGCAATATCGTTTTTTTTATTTTTAGTATGTTTAATGCATTTATGACAGAGCAGTGGAAAATGTTACCTCGTTTTTTACAGTAATCGCTAACTCTTCTCTGGACAAGCATTGCGCTTTTAGAAAAATGAAGAATAGTTGATCTGTTGCTAAATGAGTTATAACTACCTATAAAGTATGAGAAAGTTATTTATTCCTCAAATAATTGTACTTTTTTTATTTCAGATTTTTCTTTCAATAATCCAAAAAACTCAGCAAGTGGTAGTTCAGCTTCTAAAGTTTTAGAATATAACATTTTCATTAGAGCGAAAAAATTAACCTTTTTACCTAATCCTAATTGAGTAAAGTTGTATTTAGAAAACAAACTGTCAGATTTGGTTATGAATAGGTAATACGTATTTCTGTTAAATTCGAAAACTTTTAAATTTTTAATATCACTAAATTTTGTTTTTTTACCGTTAAAATATACAAAGTCACTAGTGTATTCTACTTTTTTCAAGATTAAACAGAATACAAAAAAAAACATTGATAGTGTCAATCCTAAGAAGAACCAGAAATCGTTAAAATTTGCGACTTTAGAAAAAATATAAAAGAAAAATAAAACAAACCATGACCAAAAATATTTTTTAGTTTTTATTCCAGATGAGATTAATTTTCGTTTCTCCATTTTATATTGGCTAAGAACTTTATATAATTATGGCAACTATTTTTCTGATTACAATATACTTTATTTAGATGAAAAATGATTTAATATTGTATTGCAAACTACTTTTACTTAGATATCACATGAAGTAAATTATTTCATGTACTTTATGGCATATATTAGTAATATATTTTTTTGATCATTCTCTTTTATAACATTGTTTCTATTGCTTCCATCGCAAATGAGGACGTTAACTCTCTACTCCCGAAGTATTCTTTAGATTTAGCCGCGATAAAAAGCCCATTCATAGGCCATCCTCCATCGTGTAATTGAGTTTCTAAGAGTTTTATAAAATCTAATCGATTTATAATTCCGAACTTCTTTAAAGAAATAACTCGCAGTGCACGATCAAGTGGATGCACAGTAGTATCAATACGAGAAATTAAATTACTTTTTAATTCACTAGTCAAACTTTTAAATTGATCAGGGAAATCTGATACTAACCGGGACAGAAAAAAAAGAAAGACATCTGGAGAGGGGTAATATCTCGTTCCTTTTAAATATTCTTGATGTATTAAAAAATCATAAATATAATTTTTTGTAGCTTTTAAATCTTCTTCATTAGCATAACCAATTTGATACATAAGATATAATACATTAACAGCAACCGCTGCATCTATCCTAGGTCTATTTTTATCAAAATACACTTGTATAATTCCCTCTTCGTTACGATTAGAAAGCATTTCATGTACTACTGGCAATATCATTTTCTTTGTTACTTTCTGGTTTTTCAATAGAAACGATAGAATCATTGATGTTGTGTCTAAATCATCTGGAAAATTTTCTGGTCTCGCTTCTTCTTTATAAAAACACCAACGAAAATTATTCTGGTTATGTGCATTAATTTCATGCGTCATAGCTTCAACAATTTCTTTGGGTAATGAAGAATTCGTATGTAGAATAACTATTGTCGAAAAAATTTCTTTAGAGAATTCTTTTCCTTGTGTTAACTCTATATCTTTTGAAATGTAACTTTTACAAAATGGAGATTGTAGTAAATGCCCATGTAGATAAGCATTTCCTTTTTTCTTTCTTTCTAATAAATTTAATAGTTCAGAACTCGTTGACAAATCGGTTGAAATATTGACTTTATTTAATTGATAAGCGTAATTTTTTACATTAAAAGTATGTATTCCTAATTTTCTTGCTATTTCGAGGTTGGATGTTTTATCATCTAAAAAAATGGTTTTATTTGGATCTAGATGAGCATTGTCAATTACATATTGAAAAACCCTAATGTTTGGTTTGCTCATAGATAAAAGTGACGAGACATAAACAAATTCAAAGTACTGCCAAAAATCAAACTCAGAGAATAGATAAAAAAAAGAATTTTTATCCATATTTGTAAGACAAATTAATTTCTTGTTTAATTGCTTAAGTTCTTTTAACAGTCTTACCATTGGTTGATTGACCGTAACACTTTTCATACCTTTGTTAACAAGTCTTTCGAGCGTGATATATGGGATGTTTATTTCACTACTTAAAAGTGTAAATGCATTTTCTTTTTTTAAGATACCTTTTTCATAATCTTTCCAAATAGGGTGCTTAATAATTTGTCTTAAATCGTGAGTCTCATTTTTAGAATTCCAGTTTAAAATAACATCTCCAATATCAAAGATTATATTATCATAATTGGTTAAAATATTTTTTAAATCATCAATTTGATTTAATTCTAATTCTTTCATTTTTTGTGTGTAAATTTTGAAAATTTTGTTTTAAGAGTAATTCGTAAGAAAATAAGTTCTAGTTTGATAAAAAATTTGCTTTCAAGGTTTTTCGAAATATTTCTAATTCTTTTTCTAAGTTTAGATTCTCTTCTTTGTGAACGTTATATATAGCATATGTCTGTAACATTTGAAGCCCGCAAAATTGAAAAATTTTATGTGTACCAATATTAGCATCATCTATACTTTTACCGTCATAAAACCCATTAGTATCGTCAAATTCTATTTTAGGTGATGCATATGTCAGAGATAACATATAAGATTTATCGTTCATCAATCCACCTGTTCCATAGCGGCGACTTGGATCTTCACGAGTTCGTCCGTCTCCAGAGCATGTCACGGTAGTGTATCCTGCAGACCATACTTCATCAAAGTATTTTTTTGTTATCCATGGTACACCAAACCAATATATTGGACTTTGAAAAATAATAAAATCTGCTTTTACTAGTTTCTGGAGTTCATCGTCAATAGAGTAAGGTTGTTCTGTATGCGTATGAATAACGTTAAATTTGTTTTCTTTTAGATAAGCTGTTGCAGTATCAACAAACGCTTTATTCAGTTTACCTTCTGATATTCCATCATATTTTTGATGTGCATTAATAATCAGTATTGTTTTTTTCATTGTGGGTAATTTTTTTCTTAATGATTATATTTTGCATTAAACAGATTTCAAAACTTGATTTGGTCCATGTTCAAAAATTTTCTTGGCATTTTCGATATGATTAGATTTCCCCAACATTTTTAGTCCAATTTTATTTAGAAAAGACAAAGGGAAAGGTAATTTTCTAACAAAATCAAATATTAAAATTACTCGTATACTTTCAGAATTATTCCAAGCTTCATGTTCATTTGTATGATCGAAAATAAATATTTCACCCTCTTTCCAATGGAAAAAATCATCATTCACCCTTATTTTACATTCTTCGGGAGAATCAACTTTTAATCCTAAATGGCAACGTAATAAGCCTGCATATTCGCCCCGATGTGCCTTGATATGAGCTTTTGGTTGTAATATTGAAAATAATGCAGTTTGTATTCCTGGAATTTTTTCAAGTAGTTTTCCGGTGGCCGGAGAGCGCTTAAAGCCACGTTTTATGCGATGACCATAGAGATAAAATTGTTCTATTTTCCAAGAGTCTTTCTTTTTAGTTTTTTCATCACCAGTTTCTCTAGAATATCGCTTATCTACATCTTCATAATAAACAACGGTATCTAATTGGTCCAATAGTAAATCTAATTCCTTACGTATAGTAGTCCAATTCTTTTCTAAAGCATATAGCTCTTTGTAATTTGCAATATCTGTTTCTCCCACCTTGTTCTTTACAGTTTTTATAATCATACGATCTACAAAGCCTAAGTAAGATTTCATAATTTTTGATACAAATCTGTCCTTAAAGGTTGAGGACTTTTTGCCTCCATCTACCAATTTTATTTCTTGATTCTTCATAATTAATTCTATTATATTTTATGGCTGTTTTTGATGCTGGTTATCATCAGAACCTTATAAAGATTCATGATTTTTTTTGATTTTCTGTTAGAGGTTAGTTTTTTTGTACTTTGATTTTATATTGAAGTTTTAGTCGTGTATTTAAGAAATCACTGACATTTTTATGTTTAAGATAATGTAATTTTTAATTTGCTTTAACATACCATAATCGTTAAGTGTATGTACTTTAGAGATTTATATTTTAGGCTCGTTTTAAGGTTTTTTTTGACGTTGGTTATTAACTTTTCAATTGCAAGTAGTACGTTTTAAGAAAAACACGATAACCATTCTATTTGTGAACCATGAGTGCTTATATATTGTTGTACTACATTTATAGTTTATGACTAAGTTTAATAAAACAATCTTTGTCATTTAATTCAGTTCCGATTTGATTTAAAATTTTCTGAGTTAATTCTAGCGTAGGGATAACTATTAAGAGATTTGTTAAATATAAATATTTTTGCTCTTTCCCTTTTCTTTAATAAACCCCAAAACTTTATGTTTACTGAACTTTATTAGTACTTAGTTAACTATGAGTTAAACATAAATGTCTTATGTTTTCTATGGATTGTTAGCCAACGTACTTTTTTAATATTAATGCAGAGCAATGTCCTCCAAATCCAAAACTATTACTTAAAGCGTAATTAATTTTTTTATGAGATTTTGTTCCAAGTGATAAATTCAATTCATTAGGTATGTTTTCATCTATTTTTGTTGTGTTAATTGTAGGGGGTATTAAGTCTTTATTTACAGATAAACAAGTCGCTATTGCTTCGATAGCACCTGTTGCACCCAATAAATGTCCTGTCATAGATTTAGTAGCGCTAATTTGTATGTTATTAATATTGGATTGAAAGAGTTTTTCAATGGCTTTTATTTCAGATAAATCTCCTAATCCTGTAGAAGTAGCGTGTGCATTAATATAGTCGATATCTTTAGGAGTAATTTTCGCTTCTTTTATTCCATTTTCCATAGCAAGATATGCACCTAATCCCTCGGGGTGTGTTCCAGTTATATGATAAGCATCAGATGTTTCTCCACCTCCAATAATTTCTGCATAAATATTTGCATTTCTTTTTAAAGCCGAATCTAAACTTTCTATAATTAAAGTACCAGCACCTTCACCAACAACAAAACCATCTCTATTGGTATCGAATGGTTTTGAAGCAGTAATATAGTTGGTGTTATTTGTAGACATTGCTTTCATAGCATTAAAACCACCGATTGAAGCTTGGGTTATTGGAGCTTCTGAACCCCCGGTAATTATTATGTCAGCTTTTTCTAATCTTATATAGTTAAAGGCTTGAATGATACTTTGTGTTGAAGAAGCACAAGCCGTTACAGGAGTATAATTTACGCCTCTAAGTCCATACTTAATAGAAATCATACCAGAAAGACCGTTAGCTATTATTTTTGGTATGAAAAAAGGATTAAATCTTGGGTTGAAATCATTTTTTGTGTATTCAATAACTTCGTTTTCGAAAGTTTCAAAACCACCAATTCCACTTGAAAAAATAACTCCTATTCTATTAGTGTTTAATGTAGAGAATTCTAATTTAGCATCTTTAATAGCTTCTTCTGTTGATATTAATCCATATTGGCTATATCTATCCAGTTTTCTGGCTTCCTTTCTACCGAAATAGTCTAAAACATCATATTCTTTTATTTCACACGCAAATTGAGTTTTAAAATTAGTGGAATCAAAGCGTGTTATCTTATTGGCTCCTGATATTCCATTTAAAAGATTTTTCCAATAGTGGGTTACATTTTTTCCAATTGGTGTTATTGCCCCTAATCCTGTTATTACAACTCTTTTCATAA
Organism: Aquimarina sp. AD10; assembly: GCF_003443715.1. Taxonomy (NCBI): domain Bacteria; kingdom Pseudomonadati; phylum Bacteroidota; class Flavobacteriia; order Flavobacteriales; family Flavobacteriaceae; genus Aquimarina; species Aquimarina sp. AD10. The sequence goes on from NZ_CP031965.1 coordinate 557,200, forward strand.
TTACATTATTTGTATATACCGTACGGTATATGTGTATTTAAATTTTTTTAATCTAATTTTATTTGATGTATTTCTTCTATTAAAAAGTCTATATTATTTATTAAAATTTCGGGTTTATTTAATGTCTTTGCCAATAAAATGCTTCCCTCAATTAAGGAAATCATTCTGTACGAAAATGTTTCGATATCTATATTTTTAAGTTCATTGTTTTTAACACCATCAGCTAGAATTAAGTTGATTTTTTGATGCCAATTATGAATAGTTTTTATTACTTCTTTGTTAAGTAAATCATTACCGTTATCAGCATCTACTGCCGTATTTAATATAGCGCAACCCCCATTATTAAAAATGGGCTTAAATTCTGTTTTATAATGATTTAAAAAAGCAAGTAATTTATTATCAGAGTTATTTTCTTTTTCAATTTTAGATAGTACTTGTTCTGTTTGGAATTTATAGTTATATCTAAAAGCTTCAAGAGCAACTTCGTTTTTATCTTTAAAATTTCCATAGATACTACCTTTTGTTAATCCAGTAGCATTCGTTAAATCAGATAAATAAGTTCCGGTATATCCTTTTTTATTGAATATAGAAGCTGTTTTTTTAATTATTAATTGTCTCGTTTTTTCAGACCTTATCATACTACAAATATACTCTACGGTATATGATGTAGCAAATTTTTTATTTCCTTTAGTGTTTATATTTCAAATTTCAACAGTTCTTTATAAGGATTTCCAGTCAAGCCCAATAATTTTGCAAAAGCAGGCTCTGTCTTTAGTCCTTCTTGTTTCAGCCGTATTATTTCTGCTCTAAATCTATCATCTTCTGAGTTCAGAATTTTATGCTCGATTATCATATGTTTATATGCATCTTGATTTTCAGTTGGGCAATCCTGTCCAAAAATTTCAATTTTAAATTTACCCGATTGAAATATAGCAATAGTTGATTTTAGCTCATTGAAATTACCCGTTTGTATTTCGAAACTGTCCTTATTAGAATATAACGATTTAAGAGTCTTAGTAAACCCAATATGATCTGAGCTTTCGCAAATGATATCTAAGTCACTTTTAGGAAGATCTATCCCAATGGGAATGGTTCCTGTTAATATGGGATTATAGTCTTGGAGGTTTTCAAAAAGTGATAACTTCATCAGTTCTGTATAAGCTCTTTGCTGACGATCATTTCCTGCCCTGAGATATTCAATATTCGTAAAATCTATTGTCAATTTCTTCTAATTGTATACATTATTTAATATAAAAATATAGGGTAGGTGATAAGCACTTTAGTTTCGGCTTACTAATTCGCTAAATACACTATTTTGTGTTTATCGTCAATCATTAAAATACCAAATTTTGTATTGGTCGATATAACAAATAAGCCTAGTCTTTTCGATGGATTTTAGTTCATACTAGGTTTTGATACAGTGTTGTAACCAGTTTTACAACCATTCAGCTTTAATTCCTTTATTATTAAATTCTTCAAATACGTTTTTTTTAGCATAACATAACACCACTTTTTTTAAGTTCGGAAAATGCTTAGTATCTTCAGTTTTCTCTATGTCCCAGTAATCTTCCCAACCCTCGGCAAACCTCAAAAGTTGCATATAAATATCGTTTCCTCCATCTTGATATATTTCGGTTACTTCACTTGCTAATTTTTTTGGTATAGGAAGTTTTTTAAAGTAATTTGTTACCTCTGGTATTGGTTCGTAACCTTCCTTTTCAAGATCAATCTCTCTCTTGGTATACCCTATAACAAATTCAAATAAGTCAAATTTTGGTTGAAGAAGTTCTTTGTTATACATCAATTCCTGAATAATAGATAATTTAAAACCAAAATCTGAAAATTCAATCGTTTCTTCATTTAATTCTTTAATCAGATACTTATCCCGAGGTATTTCTTTAATTGTCGAACCTTTAAAAGTAGCTATTTCAATGGCTACAATGTTGTTATCAATAGAGTCAAACCAGACACTAATATTATTAAGAACTAGTGCACCAGATGAGTCTCCGTCAAAAAGCTTAATTCTTTTGTCTTTATTATTTTTATAATAACTAATGAGTTCTTCATTATCAAAATAAAATTTTCCTTTGAAAATCTGTTTAGGACTAAAATCAAAATCCTCTTTTTTTAATTCAAGTAGTAAACTTTCTGCAACTTTACCATTTTTTGAATAAGCAAGGATTCCTAAATCATCCCAAGTGTAGATTGTGTTATTTTTTCCTTTTTTTGTTCTTTTGGTAACAGAAAGTAATTTGCTTAAAAATTCAATTTCTATTGGAAAACTCAAAGCAACACCATTAATATTAAATTTTTCTTCAGATAAACTTAACTCAATCATATTTTTTTGTCTTATTGGTAACAAGGGTTAGTATATGATGCTTAAAATTTCGCAGGGTAGCCATAGATTTTATAGCTTGTTAATACCAATTTTCACTTCTTTTCTTTACGTAAAATTTTATCCATTTTACGACCTCTTGCCAATTCATCAATTAGCTTTTCCATACGTCTACATTGTCTATACAATTCAAATTCATCCTCTATCTCTTCAATTCGATAACCACAAACGACCCCTTTAATCAGGTGCGCGTTTGGATGTATTTCAGCTTTTTCAAAAAAAGTTCTAAAAGTTGCTTTTTCATCTATAAGAGCTTGTAAAGAATCTTGATCAAAACCTGTAAACCATTTAATTATTTGGTTGAGTTCTTCTTTTGTTCTACCATTTTTTTCCAATCTGTTTAGGTAAAGGGGGTAAATTGATCCAAATATCATATTGGCAACCTTTTCATTTTTTTCGGATGTAACTTTCATTTTTACTTGAATTTGAATTGATGAGTACCAACATTAAATGTAAACATCTGTAGGTACAGAAAGTCAGTCACTTTCAAAAATAAACAAGGTGTTACACTTTTTTTGGTTCTAAATTTTTACTGTTAAAATAATAAAAATTATAACTCTGACATCAGAAATACAAAACTTCCTATGTTCAAAGTACTTAAAAGCATTGTGTTTACATATTGATGTAGTGTTTTATTCTTCATTCCATTGCTCTACATCATTAACCGGGTTTGGTAATCTACCTTCTAACCATTTCATTAAAGTACCGGGTTTAAAATCGGTATTTTTAGTTTCAATTACCCATGATAAAAAATCAGTTGGTCCTCCATTCATATATGGAGGAGGAGAGACAGGATAAAATACAGTAGGTAATCTTTCATCGATTGAGATATAGTTAATTACAAAACCTAATTCTTGCACAACATTCCAAGCTAGTTTATGATTGGTATCAAGAGAGAATTTTAACCACCAATATCCGTCGGTGTCTCCAAAAGAAATTGGCTTTTGAATACTTGGTATCTTTTCTAAAAAATCAGTTAATGTTTTAAATGCTCTTTTATCCATTTATTGTAGTTTGTTTTTTAAATATTCTAGTATTTTTCAATTCCAATAATATTTTTGGGTACTTGTTATTTTTAAATCCGTACATACAATTTTGATAATCATATAGTTAATAAGCGCATTTGTGGGATAACACTTTCATTTTAGGGTTATCAGTAACGAAATCACTTTTGCATTCGGAACAAATGCAAATTATCCTATTCATTTGGATGTTAGAATTAATATTTTAAAAATTATTTTCAAACTTTATACTTCTCTGATATGTGATAACATTTAATATATGTGTCGTAGCAGGGCAAAATATTACCTTGCTTTTCGGTTTTTCTGTGCATTGGTTGCTAATTTTACTTTTGCAATCATTGTGTCTTATCAAAAATACACTTACCATTTGATTGATCATTTAGCTATTTATGATCACATATATAGTATTGTACACTGTTCTATTTTTTTATTTCGGAAAAAAAATGATTAAATTCAATGGTATCTCCATTCAGATCAAACATTTTTTCTTCAAATTGATATTCTAAGAGGGGACCATAAATATTTTTTTCATCTTTATTTAAGTCAATAACATAAAAGTCAGTTTTTGTTGTGTCTACATTCCATTGGTTAGTGTAATAATTTGGATGAGTTTTTACGATTATCATATTTTCATTACTCCCATAAGCGAAAACGTAATCAGGTACAATAGTTTCCCAAATTCCATTTTCAAGTATTGAGTCCGTCTTTTTTCCAACAAACTGAATTCCGTTAAAATCAATCTTTTTTAAGTAGTAATCCTTAGCAATATTTTTTTCATAACCTTTCTGTGTACAGCTTGAAATAGTCGCAAATAATGTTATATAAAGTATTAGTTTTCTCATATTGTATAAAACGTCAAATACATGAATCGGAGTAAGGCAAACAATCCAGAATCAATACATTTATCTGCGCTTTTTTATTTCTTATTTAATTCATAAAAATCTAACGCCATTGCAAAAAGGAAATGACCTTTTGATGTAGCATTAAACTTTGCTCTAATTTCGTATATAATGTTATCAGCTTTTTATTCTTTAAAATTTAGAACATCCAGTTTCATTTCTTTATTCCAAAAATCTACTTTGTCTTTGTAGATTCTTGTAATTGGGTAACCATCAATTTCTTTTTTCGATTTCCAAGTTAGATGAACAACAGCAATTCTTTTATCTTCTAGTTCCAATACAATATCATCATTATTCGTCTTTCTTGCAATTAGTTTAGCGTTATCATTACATAACATATGATCTTTAGGTAATTCAAGTTTGAGTTCGTTCATTAACATTTGAATACTTTTCTCTTCCATTTCGATCGCACTCCAATAGGGTTCAATAAATTTCAATTCAAAAGTTAAGTTGTTTAAATCTGATCCTAGATTTTCTGCTCTATGACATTCTAAACATGCTTTTTTGTGTCCCATAAATATGCTAATTGTAAGTTTATAATATTAGATATTTCTTTAGCTCTATTTACTATCATGAAATGCCCTCCATTCTTAACCCAAATTACACCTCTTAATTTACGATTATTAAAAATTCTGTCACTATCCCCTTGAATATGTGTTAGATCAAGTTTTGAAGCTCTAGAATTTTTCCATTTCATGATTTTGTTAATAGCCCAGACCATAAATTTCTCATCAGTACTATCGATTATTCTATTTAGTAGTTCCGATTCGTCTTTAGATTCAACGCCAAAGAAATAATCAGCAGTCAATTTATTTGACCATTTGAGAATGAATGAAGGGACTATTTTATAAATCTTTGTAAAGCTTACTAGTTTGAGATCAAATCCATACTCTTTGAAGCTTTTTACACTAGATATAATTATCAATTTTTCTATATCAATATGCTTAGATATTTCTTGTGCTACAATCCCTCCAAATGATACTCCTACAAGTATTACATCTTTAGAAAGATCAATTTGTAGAATCAATCTTTGAGAATAAGAGCTTAAAGACTCATTTTTTAAAGGGTCTAACCATTTGATATGCGTTTCAATCACATTATCAATTCTTAAGAAATTAAAAACTCTTTCATCAGCTCCTAATCCGCTTACATAATATATATTTTTTGTCAATTTTTTGAATAATTAGTCACAACAATTTGTGTATGAAAAGTAGCAGATGATAATCTACTACTTTTTACGATATCTAGGCAAAATAATAAAAAAAAATGCAAACCAATTGATCTGTGTTGATCCTACTATTTTTTATATACGTTGTTGTTGGTAAACGTTATTTTTAAGGTTAGATATTCATATTTTAACTATGTTTTCTAGTGTTTCATATTTTCTTTATTTTTTAGCTTCTGCTTTTTAGTTGATTTTTTTGAAATAACATATAAATTGCATGTGGTAACATTAAAAATGTCATTCCAGAAACGGGTATCATATAAACTCCGATTACTATGATAATCAAGTAAGTCAAAATAAATTTTTCAGGTAGTTGTCCTCTTATTTTTTCTACATAATTGACTAAAATTCCAAGAGGAATGAGCAACAGACCATAGTAGACAAACCAAAACGCTTAAAAATTTTCGAAGTTCATTTGTCCATTCAGTAATGGAAATTCAAAAAGTCCCTCACTAATTTTGAAAAAGAAATTGTCTGCAAATTTTACAAATTGTTCACCAAAAGCAAAAGGTGAAATCCCTAAAAGTGTATGGGTAATTCCAAAAAATACTAAAATCTTTCCGTTCATTATTTTCTGTTAATTATTTTATATTACCTACCAGTTTCACCTAGTTTTTGAACTCTTTTCAACCATTTTGTTCTAAATTTTTCTTTGGATAGTCTGATTGGTCCTATGGTTGTAATTCTTACTTTTTTTACTCCAACAAAGTTCATTGTTAATTTTTTCATTGCCTTATGACTAGGATTTCCATAAAACCACTTGTAATACCAACTAGGTTGGTCTAAAGTGCAAATTATACGAGCTGTTTTGCCAATAAAAAGTTTATCCCACCATATTGAGTTTTTCCTTTTGTTAAAAGCAAACCCAGGAAGAAGAACTCTATCTAAAAAACCTTTCATAATTGCAGGTACTGAACCCCACCAAACTGGATAAATCCAAACTAAATGGTTTGCCCATTTCAATATTTCTTGACCCTTTAATAAATCAGGTTCAAGTTCGGTTCGTTTCCTATAACCATATTGAAGGTTAGGATTAAATTCTAAATCTTGTATAACAATTTCTTGAATTTCAAATTCTGATGTCTTTGCACCTTTTTTATAGGCTTCTGCTAAAGCGTAATTATAACTTTCTTTGTCTGGATGCCCTATTATTAATGCTATTCGTTTGTTCATTTGTTTGTTTTAAGTTCCTAGAAAAGTTAAAATACTAATCCCCAATAAAATTATCCACCCAGGGTGTTTGCCTTTTGTTGCTGTAAAAACTAAAATAGATGAACAAAACATTGAAATTGAAATTGAAGCAATTATGAATTTTAATAATTCTTTACTCACTAAATTTTGGTCAAGGGCAATTTTTATAAGTAAAGTACCGATACACCAACCAAAAAATGATGTTAAATGCCAAGTAGCCCAAATAATTCTAAGATGTCTTTCTTTTAGGCCATTAGTGACTAATGTTGGCACTAATTTATTAGTTTTTTTTTTCGTTCTAAAAATTAACAATTCACCGAGTATAGAATGTAACAAGCCTAGAATGAGACAAAGAATACCAGAAATAATTAAATAAATATTCATATTTTTAGAATTAGATTTGTTTTGTGGTGTAGGCTCTTTTGACTATTTGTTTCATAATTAATTTATGAAACGGTTTGACGATTACCATATAGACTTTACCGAAACTTTTATTGTATTGAACTATTGTAGAAACTTTAATATTATAAGTGGGGTCGTGAGAATTGTAAATACTAACTCTAAAATCGAGATGTTTATCATCAGCACCCAAATTAATTTCATCAGTCATTATTTTGTATATCTTAAAAAAACCTATATAACCTCCAATTTTGAATTCTGTGCTATAATCTGATGGTTTTTGGGTTTTTAGTTCAATTTTTTTCGCAATTACATTTCTTAGTTTCATTAGTGTTTTAACCCAATCTGGAAAGTCGGCAAATACCTTATTTGTAATTTTATCTAAACTATCTGAATGATTTGTCGTAGCATAAGTGTCTGAATAATCTACCTTTTTTGAAATGGTATTAATTAAACTGTTGATAGGTATGTTTTCTAAAATAACTTTCATACTTATTTGTTTATTTGATGCTTGATGAATAATTAAAAGTTAGAAGTATTTTTTTATTTTTTGTTCAAATGTGTTGCTTGCAAAATTGTTTTTTGTAAAGAATCTATATAAGGTGAGACAAGTAGGGATTGTCAAATAAAAGGAGCAAATGATGAAAGTAACAATACTTAAAAATACAGCTAAAATTTGTATAATAATTTCCCCTAAATAGTTTTGCTGTTCCATTATAAATTGATGGACGGCTATAGAATAATTGTAAAAACGAATTGAGACTTCATAGAGTAGCCAAGCTGGATAAAACCATTTTCTAATAGGTTCCCACCATTCACCCCAAATTGATTTTAGTTGTTTGTTGTTTTCTTCCATTTTTAAATCTTTTTACAAAAGTCATTTTAATGGAATACTTATCATTTGATATAAATCAAATTCGAATTTTAGGGTTGCGGATCCGGCTTAATGTTTCAAGTGTAATTCCTAAATATGATGCAATGTGTGTAAGTGGTATCCTTTGGGTAATGTCTGGATAAATACCGATTAAGTTCTTATACCTTTCATCTGCTTTTGAAAATTGAATAGTGTGTAGCCTTTCGCAAAGACCTAACATCGTTTCTGTAACAACTTTACTAATAAATCGTTCAAAATCGTGGAATTTGTTAGAAAGTGAGTCTACCGTTTCTTTTGAGAACTCTATGACAATTGATTCTTCTACAAATTCTACATAATGTGGGCTGGGTTGGCTGCTAAAAAAACTTACAATAGAAGCCATAAACTGATTTTCAAAAGTAAACCAGTCTGAAATGTCTTTTCCGTCTTTTAAATAATAAGCTCTGGCACAACCTTGTACAATTAAATAAGCTTTTTTAGAGTATTGTCCTTCTCGGACAACAGTATCACCTTTTCTATAAGTAATAAGTTTTAATTTAGCAATGAATTCTTGCTGACAATCATTAGATAATGGTGAATAAATTTGTCCAATTTTATTTAATATATTTTCAATATCCATTTTTTATTGATTACAGTTTTTTGGTTTAATAAAGAGGTTGATTATAAGATTTGCCAATGTCTCGTAGAGGAAACGTAGGGCAGGTGACAAGCGATACGTTTCGGATTGGTACTAAGCCAAATATAAATATTTTGCTTTTATCATTTTTTGTAAGCGCCAAATTTTATATTTGACGACTTTGGAAATAAACAGAGACCTTTCAATTAAGCTCAAAAGCCCTATGTTTTTTTTATACGTTGTCATCACATGTTTTTTTAAGTTGCATAAATACTGATTTCGTGATTCAGTAATTCCTCTTGAAGAGCTTTTTTATATCCATCCGTTTTTTCAATTTCGGATTTCCATTCAGTTGCATCTCCAAAATCCATCGCCCAAAAGTTAACACTTTCAATTCCGTCAAAATTTTTAGGATCAAAAGTCAATTTAAGTTTAATTTGATAGTATTCTTCTTCTCCGTCAAGTTGTATTTGTCGAGTTAAAGTAAATTCAAACTGCTGGTCTTCTTCAGGATTCCAATTATTCGTTCCATATTCGGCAAGTAATTCGTCTGTTTCTTCGTTTGTTGAGCAATTTTGTATTTCATAATGAGCTTTAAATTCTAGTATAGTGTCAAATGCCCATTCAATCCAAGGCTTAGATTCAGACGTAATATGTTTTTCTAGAATTTTGTTTAAAATTTCCGTTGATTGCTCAAGTTTTATTTTCATATGTTATCTTTCTGAATATGTGCTAACGTTTAATATATGTGTCGTAGCAGGGCAAAATGTTATCTTGCTTTTTTGGTTTTTTTGTGCATTGATAGCTATCTTTTACTTTTTGTAAGTATTGCGCCTTATGAAAAATACAACAACCATTTGATTGATAACTTGATTGCTATGATCATATATATGTTGGCGTAAAACGTTTTTTATTCAAATCATTTTTTGTACTGAAGCTGGTATAGTTCATCTCTATTTGAATTAAAATCCACATCAATGCTAAATTCGTGATTTTGCTTTTCTCTTAATAAAGCTCCTGACAGGTGAAGTATATCCTTCCCTTTATAAGGAGCAATCATAAATCCGAAGAAACGATATTCTTTAATATCTCCAAATTGTGGTTCAAGTTTGATTAAACGTGGTACAAGCTCGTTCTTATCAAAGGGAATTAATTCGTTATTAAGCATGGTTTTTAGATTTTCAAATTTTTTCTCTTTAAGCAAATTCACGGTTTTATCATTCAAAGATATTCTTTGTTCAACTTTTTCAAGTGTTGAAACAGGGTATTTAAATTCTTGTTCAACATTGTTTTTAGAAACAAGAATTACGTGGATGGCATCGTAATTCTTTTTTTCTTCCTTTAGATTCTTGTAGAATATGTATGCTATATTTGAGGAAGGTAATATTGGTTTATCTAATCTTTTCTCAATCTCATCACTTTGACTCATTTCAATTTCGAAGTATTTTTTTGTTCCATCGCTTGTTGAAGCTGATACTCCTATAGAATATTCGCAACGACCTCCATAAAAATTCAGAATTTCTTCAATTCCATTATTTTCATTATCAGTTATGTTAATTAAATTAGATAGTAAGCTAGGTTTTTCTTCTCCTTCATGTTTATTTCCGCAAGAGACAAGTAAAAGGACGCAAATTAGTAGGCTTATAATTTTCTTCATAGGTTTTGTTAAAATGTTTTACAATGGCTTCGACTATGATTAGTAGGGGAGTAGTAGAGCGGTAATTTGCGTACTTACACTTAGTCAAACCTTTTAATTTTGTTTTATTTTTCATTTTAGAAGCCAAATCAAGAAGTTTGGCGGACCTTAACAATTACGCTAAACTTTGGATTAAACACGAACCCGTATTAATTATACCCATTGTTATGTGGTCGTTTTTTATTCAAGGATGTTTTTTATGTCGTTTATGAATTTCAGTGATTCTTTTTCAATTCGTTCAGTTAAATTTCTTTTATTATTAAAATCAGGGTTTTTTAGTATGGTTTGGTCAATTATTGATAAACTATTATCAATTGATTCTGCTAAATGGTACTTGTTCCAATCGCTACCTTTAAAAATTTTCCAATACTTTTTTCGAATACTTTTGTTTTGACCTGATAAACAAATCGAAAAATACAGTTCTTTGTGATTTAAAATGATAACGAATTTAAGCTTTTGCTTTTTTAATTCATCTGTCGTTAAAGAAAAATAAGAAAAATTAGGGGCTCCTTGATAAATCTTTCCGAGTTTAAAAATTGTATCATATTCTTTTTGAAAAAAGAGCCTCAATTCTTTCATATAACTTATCAATTGATGATAATCTAAGTTGCCTTTATATTTCGATAGATCTAAATTGTTGATTTCTCCAAGTTTAATATTTTCAGTCTTTTGTAAAGGAATACAAATGTCTATTATGAATTTTTGTTCAGGATGAGTTTTGTAGTCATTATGATACATCTCAAAATAATCTCCATCTCTAAATTTATAACCATTTTCAATTACCCAAATAGACATACTTTTCCAAGCTTTTGAAATTTCTTCTGCTTTAATTTCAAAATGCCCAATGCTATAAATCCCTTTCTTTAGATTATGTTGGTTAATTTCTCCATCTGTATTTATATTTTCAGATATTGTTACACAAGCGCTAAATCTCACTTTTGAGGTTTGGGTAATATTCGGGTTGTCATGATAAATTGTTATTGCTTTAAAGTTTGAAGTGTCTAAGACTCTTTTTTGATGTCCCCATTCCATCAATTTTTGAAACATACTACCTGCTTTTTCAAAGTTTCCGATATTAGATATACTTGCAAGTTTTAATTCAGGTAATTCTTTAATCGTTATTTGCGCATTCATTTTAGTCCATTGTTTAATATTATCAATGGAACAAATGTATTTTTCTGACGAAAAAGGTTCTATACCAATCTTGCTAAGTAATTCTTTTCCCTCGGATTTAAATTTAGTTGGACTAATACCGTAGTATTTCTTAAATGCTCTTGAAAAAGAATTATCACTATTAAAACCATATTTATATGCTAGGTTTTTTAAAGAAGAATTTGGTTTAACCAATAAAATTGCGGCAATACGTTCAATCCGCTTCCTATTGACGTATTCGTTTAAGCTTTCGTTTACTAATGTCAAAAATACTCTATGGAAATGGTAAGCCGAATAATGGGCTTTCTTAGATAAATATTCAAGTGATAGTTTAGTGTCAAGATTATTCTCTATGAAATCCAAGACGATATTTATTCTTTTAATGTATTCTCGTCTTGTTTCATTCATTTTATTTTCGGTTTTTCAAATGCCGCGCACCGGTTGGTTTATGGTTAGTTGCAGAAAAGGCGTAAGTCATTTTCTGCTATTGGCTAAGATAATTAATGCGTGCTAGTTTCTGTTTAGGAAATTCTGCAGCAATGAACGATACATGTTGTTGGCTGGTCGTTGTTAGTTTCTACAAGCACATTCATGGTGTTCGTTAAGATATGCAATCGTTTCCATACTAAGTTTTTCTAAAATTGGAATATTTATGTCAGTTAGTTTCTTAAAATAAATACAGGCTTTACCCATTTTGAATTTGCCTAAATCCATCAAAAGAGTATCACTTTTTTCTGTTTTCGAATAGATATAGAGTGAAAATTGCGTTTTTCGGGGAGAGAAACCTAACAAAGGAGCATTACCCTCATGACCACTTTCATATTTATAGTGATAGCTTCCAAAACCTATTATTGTTGGCCCCCACATTTTTGGTTCAAAACCTGACCATTCACTCATCAATTCGATTAATTTACGACTATCAGCTTTTTTTTGATCATTGTCTACATATGATTCAATAAAATCAAAGACGTCTACTTCAGTTTCGGTGGTTTTATTTTTAGCCATTTTGTAATTATTTTGAGTGCATTTTCAATACCTACCAACGGTCTTGTGTATGAAACTTAGGGCGTAAAAAGATGCTTAATTTTCGGATAAACATAGAGTCGAATTTTTATATTTTGTTTTTACTTTTTATTATAAAAGCCAAATTTTCAAATTTGGTGGTCTTTACAAATAAGAGCAGAACTATTAGTTTATCGCATGTTAGCTATGTTTTATACGCGTTGTTGGCGGTAGTTATTTTTTATTGTTTAGGCCTTAACCTTTCAATAACCTGAGCATCCACCCAGAACATATCCGTATTCTCGTACTTGTCAGTTGGTTTAACCTTTCCAACATTTCTGTTAAAGAACAGATATTTTCCGTCAGGTGTCACACTTGCACCATATTCAGAAGCTTCAGTGTTTATATTTTCGCCGAGGTTAATAGCTTTACTCCATGAATCATCTTTTTGTCGAAAACTAACATAGATATCAGCATTACCATAGCCACTATCTCGTCTACCATCCCAAAGAATATAAGACTCATCTGGCGCAATAAAAGGATGGGCATTCGATTTTCCAGTATTAATCTCTTTTCCAAATGATCTGGGTTCTTCACGTTCCCCATCTATTAATCTAGAGTAACGGAGATGACCTTCTTCAGACATCTCATCGAAAACATAGGTTCCTTTAGCCGACGTGGTAAGTCTCATAATAGGGATTTTCATAAATACGGTGTCGAGTTTTTTTATCTCCGACCAACCAGTACCAGTACGCTCTTTATACCTTCTTCCCAAGTGCATTTTTTTCCCATCGGGTGATATGAAAGGTTGTCCAACCCTTGATGATATAACAGAATCCTGCCATTGGTTGTTTTTATATTGGAAGACAACAAATTCCATTTTTTTATCTTCCTCTTTTTCTCCAACTTCTCTGATGAAATAAAACTCTTTAAGATCAGGCGTAAAAACACCATCAATTTCCCAATTCAAAGTTGTAACTAATCCAGGGGCAAAAGGTTCTGGTATTAAACCAGGCGGCTTTTGACCAAGGTAAGGACTTTCCGTGGTCGAAAAATCATTCTCTTTTGTTTTCGGTTTTTCAGTTTTGCAAGCATTTAATAATATTATGAATGCTAACACTGAAAATTTAATTATGTGATTTCTCAAAGTTTAATTTGTTTTAATTACCGCAAAGATTTAGTATATGAATCGGAACAAGGCAAGTATGTCTAAACCAATAGATCTATCTGCGCATTTTTGTTTCTTGTTTAATTTATAAAAATCTAGCGCCATTGCAAAAAGAAAAAGACCTTTCGAGCTAACACTAAACTTTACTCTGATTTCATATATGATGTTACACACTTTACTTTTCTTTTACCTCTTGTTTACTAAATCGTTCTCCAGTCTTTTTATCAACTTCACAATTTATAGTAACAGTTTTTACTTTGGTTTTATAAAGAGGTAATCGAATTTTTGGCAGTTCTTTTTTCCATTGCCAATTTTCCATATGAGGCTCATAATCATAAGTGATATTAAACTCAGTGATATACTTTTCAGAATCATTTTTTGTCAAATTCTCGTTCGCTATAATCAAAGTCCTTATTATATCTTTTCGAAAATTATTGGTTTCGTCAATGGGTATTATTTCAATTCCCTTATCATCCCCATTATTAATTAATAATACTCTGACAATTACATCATCCTGATTTTTTCTATAGTCGTAATCAGTATTTATTTTTCTGTGTATTGTTTTTACATAATTATATCCACTATCAATAGTTTTAACCTTTAGAAAATCTTCGTATTTATACTTTTTATATAAATCCGTATTCTGAGCTTTTATTCCACCACAATAAATAAATATAGAGGATATGAGTATTAATAGTTTCATTTTTTGAGGTTTTGTGTGTAACAAAACTGCAACGACCTTTGGTTAAGCCTAAAACAGTAATTATTTTTATACGGTGTTAGCATACGTATTTTGTTTTTTCAAGGTCGATTATCCATAAATGTTATTAGAAATATGATATTTAACTCTTCCCCATGTCTATAATAATAGTCAAAATTGGGTAATTTATTTATAACTTCAACAAGTTTTTTTTCTAAGCTTTTATCGGTAATTCCTTTGACTTTTGAAATAGAAAAATCATTTTTTGACTTGCCAGTTTTTAAATAAATAGAAATCTTTCTATTTTTCAATTCATTTATACTTTTTTGGTCTAAATTATTTTCAATAAAAGCAATTAAGTTTTTCGGACTCTCAGTGTAAATGGATTTATAATAGTTGCCATTTTTAAGTTCCATATTTTCAATTTGTCCTTTTTCGATAATTAATTTCCACTCTGATTCGTAAATTGGGAAACCTGGACTTTGACTCATCCAAATATGTTCTCCTTTTGGAACAAAAAGATTGCCTGAATACCAATCTGCTAAAACCACATTGTTTTTTATTTTATCAGGAAATAGTTTATTTAAGTCAGTTTTTATACTGTCCTTTTTAAAGTTGAAACTGTATATGTTAGATAAATAAAGTTTACTATTTATAATTTTCCATTCGGCAATATAGTTTTTTAAACAACCCCAACATTCAGGTTTTGCTTCTTTGTTATCGAAAAGATTTTTTTGGTCAAATGTAGAGAGGCAGTATAAAGGAAAAGTTTGAATTTGAATTGTATCATTCTCCCATATCAACAAATCAGGTTCGGCATACGGTTGTCCGGCTTTTTGTCGATATTGACAAAAACCAATGTTTATTGACAAAAAGATTATATAAAGGACTGTTCTTTTCATATGTATGCTAACGGCTCGACTATAGTTAGTACGGGAATTAAAAATAGGGAACTTTCGATTAAGTACTTAGCCAAAACTTTTTATTTTAAATCAATTTCTTCGTTGGTTAGCCAACCACTTTTGATAATCAGCTTTACCTTTAGAAAACTCGGTAGCGCTAGGGTAAAAGTGGTGTGACCCGTCATTGGCCTCTACATTAAGCACGTAATAAAGATTTTCCGTTTGTTCCGGATTTAGAGCCGCTTCAATAGCCGTTTTGCTCGGGGAACTTATTGGACCAGGAGGTAAGCCAAGTACTTTTCGAGTATTGTAAGGGTGATTCACTTCAAGATCACTTTTGTGAATTATGCCATCCCAACGGCCGAGTAATTTGGCAATGTATACATTTGTTGCATCAATACCCAAAGGAATCTTGCTCTCAAGGCGATTGTAAATTACGGAAGCAACTAAACCACGTTCGGCATCTATTTTTGACTCATTTTCAATGAGACTAGCAATGATAATAATTTCTCGCTTAGTTCTTCCCATCTCTTGTGCCAACCCACCCCATTCTGTTTGCCAAACTGATTTAAATTGTTGAACCATTTTAGCAATTACATCCTTGGGGTGAGTACCGTATTTAAATTCATAAGTTGTAGGGTAAAGATAGCCTTCAAGATTTTTTGCCTTAGAATCAATCTCTTGAATTAGTCTGGTATCGTCCATCAACGACAGAACTTCTTTTTCAGTCAATAACGATTCTACTGGAAACTCTTTTACAATACGTTTGGCAATCTCAAACCGTGTCCAGCCCTCAGGGATAGTAAGCGTTTTGGTCCGTTTTTTTCCTTGCTTTAGTTGGTTTATTACATCTATAGGGCTGATGGGTGAAGGAAATTTGTAATCACCCGCTTCCATCTTATCATCCATTTTAGAGAATCGCAAATATATCTTTGTTGCCAGAGGAGCTTGTAGTATTTTATTTCTTTCTAATACTTCGAGAATTCTATTCGATGAGGAACCTTGTTCAATTGTAATGTATTTCGTTGCACAATTATGGCTTATTGGGCTATGTAAAGCGTTATATAACCAAAAAGAGAATCCTCCAGTAATTAGGATTACCAATATAAAAATTACCATTATCGGGTGAGTCAATTTCATCTGGAAATATATTTTAGATTTCGAAGTTTAATAAAGGAATTTTTCTATTTTGTTAGTGGTTTAAACTAGTTTCAATCTTTTAATTGAGCTTTATCTATTTTCAAAATGTTTTACGACGTTATAAATATGTGTCGTAGCAAAATAAATTGTTACCTAGCCATCGACAACCTGCGCTGGTTTTATAACTTTTCTCTCTAGAACCTTTGCGCCATAGCAAATATACTAGAACCTTTGGTTTATCACTTAACAGCTATGATCACATATATATATATACCATACGTTTATTATTTCAGGAACTCATAACCTTTGTGTCTCAAGTATGTAGTTCCGCCAATCTTAAATTTCGTTTTGGTCAGTTGATCAATTTTTGTTGTGTCTTGTCCATCTAATGAAACGAATTGCATTTGAACTTCCTTATTTACCTTTATCAAAGTAACAATTGTTGGACAAGATTTATAAGGTAATATTTCCGTTTGCTTTATTTCGTCAGTATAGGGTATAGTTTCCCAGTCGGTTAAATTCTTATTTGATTCAAAATTTAGCCACAGGATTTCTTGTCCGTTTCGGTCATTTTCTGGAATCCAAAATCCATTTAGATTTTCTCGAACAGAGTCCAATTCAGTCAAATCAATTTCATAGTCATTTTCGACTGCTATCAAATTTCGATTTGGATTTAAACAACCAAATAGGAGGAATATCAGAATTATTATTTTCAAACGTTATATTTCTTAGATGTGTGGTAACGGTTCGGCTATGGGTAGTTGATTAACAGTACTAAGTTAGCAAAAAGGCACAGAGCGAGGAATATTCGGAGAATATTCCGATTAGCACTTACTATACTCAAGCAATTATTTACAGCCATTGTTATACAACATTTTTATTTACTTTTTTTAATCCACTTTCCAAATACGATTCCGACTAAAATTGCAGGCAAAAAGCCAATTAATGTTATCCAATAGAATGGTTTAAAAATATAATCCTCAAACGAGTCCCAAAAAGTATCGTAAGGTTCCATTCCCTCTTGTACAAATCCAGTCCATCCAACAAGAAAAGCAGTTATTATCAAAGTCAAAAATCCGTATTTTGCTCCGACTTTATCAGAATCTTTTTTCTTAATCAAAATTTCATACCCAGCATTTTTCCCGAACCAGTATGCAAGTCCGTAAAAAATTCCAATTCCGATTAATATATTTATCCAGTAATTCCAGTCAAACATCCATTGAAAACTACCACCAGCAAGTAAGATCATAAAAAGAAGCGCGATTAAGATTCCAATTGTTGCAGACTGCAAAGCTTTTTTTATTCCAATATTTTTAGCTGTTTCAGGTTTCATTTTATGTTTTTGGCAAATGTCGTGCAACGTTTTTTAATTGTTTTGTTTTTTATCAAACCTTTTTCTATAAATTTTAATCAAATATTCCAATCTTAATGAGCTAATATTTAATTCGTTAATATAAAATTCCGTTTTGTCTTTATTTGTGTTTACAACAAGATATTCCTGTTGAATTGAAGATGAATAATTTGGTTTAACAATCACCTCCATTTTTTTTATTTCAGACCAGTTAATAAAAGATTCGTTTTTTAAAGTCAATCCTTTGTTGGATAGTCTCAACTGAATTTTAGGTTCTTTTTTAGCTTTTTTTACATTTTGATAAACTCCATATAGAAACAAAAAAAATAGTAATAATGCTAAATATCTTAATCCATAAAGGTTAAAGTAAGCAGAATAAAGACAAACAATCATTAAGGTGCTCCATAAAATATTTTCTGTTAACAGTTTTGTTCTTGAAAGTTTAATTATTGTTTCATCTGGAGCATAGCTGTTTCCTTTCATTGATATTAAGAGAATTGGTTTATGTTGTACAACGGTTGAGCTATGAACAGTACGGGAGCAAACTGGAGTTTGCTTTCCGCCACGCACATAGCGAGATCTTTTGGTTTTGATTTATTTTTTCCTGTCCAGAGCAAAATCCCAAAGATTTTGCCCGAACCCGTATTGTTTATAGGTTGTGTTGTACTTAGTTATTCCTTCACGAGCCATTGTTCGAAATATAGTTTTTCAATCAACTTTCTATTAGCAGGATTAACGATTTCCTTTAGAGAATTCTTTTCAGACAAGTCAATTTGATACCAAATGAGCTCATCATCTTTATCAAAATTTAGGTCTGAATCAATGTCCCTACTAGTTCTAAAAATTATTTTGTCCGTTTTTGGAACAATTTTATAACTTTCTAAGTTCTCATTTAATGGTGAAAGTCTAACTAATTCGCTTCCGTCAATTTTTGAAATAAATAAATGCAGGGGGTCTTCATAATTAAGTCTTTTGTCTTTATTATAATCCTTGTCGCCGATTTTATATAAAATACGGTTTCTTAATATTGGACCCGAATTTTTAATGTTACACTCAAAGTCCGCGATACGAATTTTGGAATTTATCAATAAATTGGTTGTATCATTATCGCTATTAAAGAATAGAATATTCCAATACCGAGGGTAATCTTCTGCTTCATATTCATAACTACTATATCTTTTTTCATAATTTTTTTGAGTAGTTATTGGCAATAGTACCTGACTAGTACTATCTATAAACGTCAAATCTGAGTACACAAAATTATACTCATTTAATATAGAGTCAATTTGCGTTTGAGTTAAATCCCTTTCTTCAATTACACCAATTCTGGGTTTATCATTATTACATGAAAAGAAAAATAAAATAATAAATAATAGTTTTTTCATAATTAAGTACAACGTGTTTGTGTATGATTTCATTGCGTGTTTCAGTAATTAAAATAGCAAATACAAACCGAATAGAAAATCCGCGAGGATTTTCTTGAGTAGGCGAGTACTAGCAATGAATTATACATGGTGTTAGTTGTAGTTTTTTTAATATTTTTCAAGCCTTGGTTTATCTCCTGCTAAAAACCAAACCTTATTATATTCAAAAATGGAATTTAATATTAAACGATATGATTTAGTTTTATAATTAAAAATCACATTCAAATCCGTCACTGGAATAGTTTTGCCTTCTTCACTTATTTGCTGTTCACGTGTATTTATCTCGATATCTTTGAATTCAGCAAATTCCAATTCAATTCCAAGCTTAATTCCGTAATCTTTTAGATTTTCAAAACGATTTATGAATTGTTTTACTTCGTTTGGATATTTAGTAAAGAATTCAGTTATCTCTTTTTTATTTCTTTTAATTCCGATACTCTTTGAAAATTCAATCAAGGTTTCAGGCTCAGGAATGATTTTCATAATTTTAGTTGAGTCATTAGACTTTAGAGCATTAAAAAAATCTATTCCAAGTTGTTTCGGACTATTTTGCCCAAAAGATTTCGAAATGGTTATAATTCCAATCGATAGGATGATTATTATTCTGTTTTTCAACGTCATTTTTTAAATTAGAGCTAACGTTTAATGTAACAAACGTTGCTGACCGGAAGGGCAGTTATGTTTTGTTATATAGTGTTATAAGCTTTTTTATTTTTCAGATTCTAACTTTTCAAGCCTAGATTGTAATTCAAGAAACTTTTTGTTTTGTAGTTTTAATTCTTCTATTTCCTTTTGTTGTTGGATTGTGTATAGGGTCAGTTCTTCAATTTTTTGAAGTAATTGGATGTTCATTTTTGCAAGATAAATCCCATCCTTTTCCATCTCATTGGCAGGAGCAATCTCAGGTAAATGATTATATTCTTTAATAAAAGATTCTACATATTCTAAAGTTGGGAGGTTGTAATCGTTAGCAAATACAAAATCGGCACCGCCACCTATTTGAACTTTAACTTCACTACAAGTTAATTTTCCTCTCATTCCAATATTGCCTCCTATTCCAAAAGAAATAACCCTTCCATTATTATAGTCGTTAAAATATACAGCATCATCTGCAGGGTCATAATCAAATCCCCTTGCCTCTGAAAACCTTATCTTATTTCCCTTAGTGGTCAAATTTCCGTTTAATTCAATATTGCCTCCTATTCCAAAAGAAATAACCCTTCCATTATTATAGTCGTTAAAATATAAAGCATCATTTGTAGGGTCATAATCAAATCCCCTTGCTTCCGAAAACCTTATCTTATTTCCTTTAGTGGTCAAATTTCCATTTAATTCAATATTGCCTCCTATTCCAAAAGAAATGACCCTTCCATTATTATAGTCATTAAAGTATACAGCATCTTTTGTGGGGTCATAATCAAACCCTCTTGCTTCTGAAAACCTTATAGCATTTTCTGGGACATTGAGTTGCCCAATTAATTTTATTGATAATGATAGCAGAAATAAAGTGGATACTAATGTCGTTTTTTTCATTTTTCTTGTTTTTATAGTTGTCTTTATATTAATTGTCATACATCTATAAAATGTTACCTCAAAATTTTGAGAAATTGCTTATAACGTTTAATATATGTGTCGTAGAAGGGCAAAATGTTACCTTGCTTTTTGATTTTTCTGCACATTGGTTGCTAACTTTTACTTTCTGCAGGCATTGCGCCTCGCCAAAAATGCAAGAACTATTCGATTAAACACTTAGCTGCGATGATCACATATATAGTGTTAGACACTGGACTTAATTTTCACTGAAAGTTATAATATTCACAGCAAATACTTTATCAAGTTCAGAAATCAGTTTATCAAGTTTTTCTGAGTTAATAATTTCCAATGAGTGTAAATGATAAAACATTGCATATTGAAATTCATAATTCAAATTTGGGTTTACTTTTTCAAATCTCTTTTCTAAGTATTTATCTCTTCGATTGAATAATTCGTTAATAAATAATTCCATTTCTTTTTTTGAAGGTTCATTTTTATAAAATTCAATTCCTTCATAATCTATACACCTAAGAACAGTTGATGCCATTTTAAAATTAAAAACTCCAAAAGCTCCACCAATAAGGAATATTAAAATTGCTCCATAAATTTTCTCTAGGCTTTCTATGTTGTACATCTTTAAAACAAGAAAAGAAAATATTATTAGTACAAAAAGAACAAAGATTAATAAATAATGTATTGGATTGAATTTTAAAGCAACAAACTCATTAGTTATGTTTTCAAAGGGAATATTTCGACTACTATCTCCAAATGAACTATTTTCAGAAATCTTTAATCCATTTTCTTGAATAAGAAATATTCTTTTTTCTCCTCTATGTTTTTGTTCTAATCTCAATTTTCCTTGTCTTGTGTCTAACGTTTAATATATGTGTCGTAGCAAGGCAGTTTGTTACCTTGCTTTTTGATTTTTCTGCGCACTGATTGCTAACTTTTCATTCTGCAAGCATTACGCCTTACCAAGGCTACAACAACCTTTTGATTCATCGCTTTGCTGCTGTAAGCACATATATCGTGTTGTGAGCTTGCTTTTTATTTTACTTTATAAATCTCTTTGTCAATCAGTTTTCTCAATTCCAAAATTGAAATTCCATCCTTCACAGTTTTTTCTTCGTCCAAGTGAAAAAAATCTACATATCCGATTTTTGTAATTGAATTGAATTCACCAAGAATATTATCCAAATATAGCCAAGCCATAGTTTGGTATTTATCTTTATCCAAGTCCATATTTCTTATAAAGACTCGAATATTTATTTTTTCATTTTCTGCATCTAATTCAGGCAAAATTTCAATATCCGAACTTGGATATTCAAGTCCGTCGTATTTAAATTTTAATTCATCTTTTGGCTGTCTAAATTTTTCGACTATCCAATTCTCAATTTCAGGCTTCGAGTTGTAAAGTTTTTCGGTGTGCGGAATCCCGCTTGGTTTTCCATCTGGTGTGATAATCAAAACATACTTTCCGTCATTGTTTTGAGTTATCTCCGGAAAAAGTAATTCAGAAAATTCGTGAATTTCGTCAGTCAGATTATTGTAAGCTGTGTAGTCGGACAAGTCCGAATTGATAAATTCCTCAAGTGACTTTTTATTTTTCGTGAAGTAATTCCAAAATTTCTCTTCTTTGGTTAATTGCTTTTTCTTTCTTAGAAAATCAAACATTCAGATTTGGTTTTTTCAGCTTGCTCACAACGTTTAATATATGTGTAGTAGCAGTGCAAAATGTTACCCTATTTTCGATTTTTCTGTACAGTGGTTGCTAACTTTTACTTTTTGCAAGCATTTCGCCTTATCAAAAATACAACAACCATTCGATTTATCACCTAGCTGCTATGATCACATATATGGTGTTAGCCTACGTTTTTTATCTCCACAATCTTTTCCGTAGAGATTAGTAATTCCGTTATTATGCTAAACGAAAAATTACTTGGTCTTCTATTTTCTTCCAGAGTATAGTGTATAAATGCTATTTGGATTTTGGATTTGTTCTGAAATTCAAGAATTAGTTCTACAAAACGCTCTTCTTTTTCCATTCTCATTGTGTAGTCGACAACATACTCAAATTCCATACTTTTAAAACTGGAATTCACAACATTTAATCCAACATATTTTTTTAATTCAGAGATGTTTTTATTGTCTAGTTGATACAAATTATCTTGTCCGTATATAGTTTCGACAGATTTGTTTTCCATAACATAGCATTCGAGTTTAGAATTCCAAGCTGTGGAAATAATTCCGGAAGGGAATTTCAATTCAATTCCAGCATCGATTATCCAAATACCTTCGTTTGACAATTCAAAAAAGTTGTCATTAACTTGATAGAAGTTTATTTCCTTTAAAGGTCCTGAAAGGATAATCGATTTTAAAGTTTGTTTTAATTCGTCAATACTTTCTGTCATGTTATATATGTAGACTAACGATTCGTGTATAAAACGTAGCGTACAAAAAGACACTAATTTTTCGGATATACACAGAGCCGAATTTTTATATTTTGTTTTAACTTTTTCTATTTAAAGCCAAATTAAAAATTTGGCGGTTTCAGCAAATAAATCCAAACCTTTCGATTTAGCACTTACTAGCTATGTTTTTATACACCTTGTTACCACACGTTTTTATGCTAATTCTTCGGAAACAATTTCAAGTTTAATTTCATTTTCATTAATCGCCCA
This sequence comes from Aquimarina sp. AD10, assembly GCF_003443715.1. Taxonomy (NCBI): domain Bacteria; kingdom Pseudomonadati; phylum Bacteroidota; class Flavobacteriia; order Flavobacteriales; family Flavobacteriaceae; genus Aquimarina; species Aquimarina sp. AD10. The sequence goes on from NZ_CP031965.1 coordinate 580,570, forward strand.
GATTTGTAATGTGTCAAAACCATTTCGTTTTACTTTTTCGAAATCAATTTTCTTTTCACTTATCAATTCTATTTCTCCATTTGAGTCAACTTCGTCTCTAAATTCATCTTCGTAATCTATTCCGTTATAAGTCGATATAATCAATTCAAATTTGCTGTTTCCTTCTTCGTCAATGTATATTTTGTCGGTAATTCTATTATTTATTTGCTCGTCAGAATATTTGTCACAAAACATAGCGTTATATCCGTGATTACATCCGTCAAATAATAAGTATTCACTTTTATCATTTGTATCAATCGCAATAATTTTAGCAGGAGCAAAGTCAGTTTCTACGATTAAGTTTTTATAATCAGAGTGAAGTTGTCCGTAATACTTGATTTCGAAAAATGTTTCACCAGTTTTTGATTTAAGTTTACGTCTCCATTCGTGAGAATGTAATTTCTTTGGATTAGAAATATGCTCAACATTTCCTTCAAGAAAAGTCGGTCCTAAAACTCCATTTTCAGTTGTAGAGTTTGAGTTTGATTTTTCTTTTTTGAAGATGTCAAATATTCCCATTTTTTCGTTTTTAGTAATGTGTGGTAACGGTTTGTGTATGGCTTGTTGCGGAATTTTCCGAAGGAAGATTCCGATGAAACACTAAGGTAGCAAATCTGCAATGAATTCCGTTAAGGAATTCAGCCGCAATGAGCTATACACGGTGTTGGGCACTGGCTTTTTTTATTTTCAGTTGATATATTATTCCATAAATCATTCCGATTATTCCGCCAAGATAGCTGAAATTGTGCATTGTTCCAGCTGTCAAAAAACTTTTTCGGTCATTCAATTCAGCTGGTAGATTCCAATTCGTATCCAAGTTTGAGATTATAAACTTACCAACCACAATTCCCACGATTCCAATTCCGATTGCGATTCCCAAAGTACGTATTATTGCTCCAATTGAGCTTTTCCACATAATTTTATAATTCTGCTGAAACATTCCCACAATTCCGATTATCAATCCGAGTAAAAGCCCGAACCACCATGTTGAGGCAATTCCAATTAATCCTGCACTCATACGAGGAAAGTCAAGAGTATATTTAACTGACCAAAATTGTTCAAATTTGAATTCAGTAAAATATTCAGTTGAGATTGAATAGGAAATTTGGTTGTGCAAAAATCCGTAAACCGAAGCGAGAATTATCGATAAAAAAATCACTAAAATTAAAATTCCAATTTTTTTCGCCATTTCGATTTTTAGCTTGTGCCCAACGTTTCTTGTATGGTGCGTTTGCATCCCGCAGGGTGCATATGCATTATACAAATTGTTGGGTTTTAGTTTTTTTATTAGTTCAGTTTTCCATTTGATATCAGACCAGTTCCCTTTAAGGTTATTTCAAGTTTAGGATACGTCTCAGTAATTTTTAAGCAACTCATCAATTTCATTATCGAATTCAGAACCCAAAATAACAGATTTCGGCTCTTTTTGGGTAAGCAATTTTATCAATCCTGTTTTTGTTATCGAGGTATTCTCAATATGAATCAATTCCAATTGCTCAATATCCGATAAAAACTCAATACAATCATTTGTCAATTGAGGGTTGTCCTTGAGTCTTAATTCTCGTAATCGCTTCAATGAATTCAAATTTCTAAGACCATTATCAGTTATTTCTGTTAAATCTAAATCAAGTAATTCTAGTGTTTCTAACTGTCCGATAAATATCAAATGTTTATCAAATAAATCAGAGCTTGATATATTCAAATGCTTTAGATTTTTTAACTGAATCAGTTTATTTAATTCAATGGTCTCAATTTCTCCATAAAATGAAAGATTCAGATAATCCGTATTTATGTTTACTTCTTTATCAATTATCAGCATTTTCTCTAGTTGCTCTTAACTAAACCTAACGTCTCTTGTATGTTGCGTTTGCTTCCCGAAGGGAGCATATGCAATATACAAACTGTTGTGTGTATGTTTTATTTAGTTTCGTCCATTATTTCTTCCTCAACATCATCAACTATTTCTATTGGAGTTTTTTCATCCCAATATTTATTATCCTCAAATAAGTCAACTACACGAATTGCTTTTGGTTTTTTATTATAATTTTTAATCACAAAATCAAAATATATAAAACAATCACAAAGTGTCATTGGATACTCTCCATTATCAGAATGAGGTCTGTCCAACTTGACAATCAATGTATCATTCCGTTCAGTAATATTTTTTAAGTATCCTTCTTTCCATGAACAGTTTATGATATATCCTAATTTCACTTTTAAACCGTCATCTATGGTTTTACTTGTCCGAACTCCGATAGAATCAATCCCACAATCTGTTCTGCATTCAGAAACTTGAAATTTCTCGACCCTTTGATTTATAGGTAGCTCTTTTTCTTTAGCACATCCAAATATTAGAAATATTAGTGATATTATTAGTAGGTTTCTCATTCAGATAATTGTCATTTCCTCGAATTACACACAACGTTTAATATATGTGTCTTAGCGGCACAAAATGTTACCTGACCTTGGACACTTCTGCGCAGATTTTATACATTATTTAGCTTTAAAATCACTGCGTCATCATAAATATACAAGAACCATTTGATTTAGTCTTAATCAGCTATGATCACATATATAGTGTTACAGTACGTACTTTTATATTTCAGCCGCTTTAATTAGAGCCAATATAATTGTCATTGACATTCCAAAAATTGAAGCAATAATGTTATAAATAATCAATTTAGATTTAGTAATTCCATATACTTGATTCCTAATTTTTTTTAAACTCATCAGGATTATGAAAAATACAATTATTAGAAACACAACAATGAGGGCTACAAACTGTGTACTGTCAGTTAAATCACTTTTTTCTGTCGGAAAAATCAGATTTGAGATTAAGAAATAGAAATATGCTTGTATTAATATCCAACCAATTTTTTTGTTAATAAAAATTCCAATGAATGGAATTAGTAATATTATAGCTGGTCTGTAAAAAGAAGTTTCTTTTAAAACGTTGAAATAATTTTTTAATCCGCTTCCAGTTTCCGCAACAAAATTCCAATAAATTGAAGTTTCGATATTTCCTTGGATTAGTCTAAAAATAAATAAACATATAATCAACAGCTTTACTGTCAGGATCAGATAATTATTCTTTATGTATTCCGAAGTCAACTTCATAATGTGCTGTAACCGTTAGTATAAGAGTAGTAGCGGGATTAGTATACAACTACTTTTCGGAAAACAATATACTTAATTAAACGCAAAAACGGCTTGGATTAAAACCAAACCGCTATCACTTTTATACATTGTTAGGCACTGGCTTTATTTTACCAATTTGATTATACTTTCAACCATTTCCACTCTTGCCGTTGTTATAAACCCATCAAATTGTTCTTTGGTCATATTTGGATTTTCCATAAAGTCATAACTAGATGTCCAAACAATCATTGATTTATTGTAGCCTAAATCAACAACTTTTATCATATTGTTCATATTTTTTGCTGGTACGCCTTCTATTACCTGATAAGAATAAGTTCTAGTTTTGTCATCGAAAGCTGTTACTTTTTCTTTAAAGTGCCCTTTTCCATCTGTAGAAGTACAAACTCTTTCACCACCAACACCTTTTGGTCCTTTCCATTGCACTTTAGATACAAAAGATGATAACTCATCAATATTGTCCATTTTACGAATTTGTTCCCAGATCTCATCGGCAGAACTTTCTATTTCTGTTACTAGTGGTGTTTGCGCTTGCAACATACTTGTTAAAGAAATTAATAAGGTAAATAAGACTTTTGCTTTTTTCATTGTTTTGATTTTTAGATGTTAATTAAAATTTATTATTTAAGTTTTGATTATTGTAGCTTTCGGATATCTCTTTTTAATTTCTTTGTATTTGTTTGTCCCTCCAGTTACACGTTCTCTAGTCTCTATATAATGTTTCAGTCCAACAAGAGTTCCAGACATTTGTTTTTTGAATCCACCTTTTGCAATTATTGCAAGAAAAGCAGGTTTTGTTCTAAATTGAAATTCATAAGATGCAGTAGATGTACCATCTCCATTATCTTTAACACGATAGAAAGCCTGAGAATTATCAAAGTTTAGGGGAAGTTTTGCTCCATCAATAACTAAATTACGCATTACCATATTTTCGCTATCGATTTCTGCAATACGCTCCTTAGACCATTGTGTTCCTTTTTCATTAAAATTACACTTACGCTCGGCTCCTAATTTTCCATTTAAAGAACCGTTGGTGTACTCAGACGTATATATGTATGGTGAGAAGTTTGATATTTCTCCATAATCTAAAACCATTACTTCCCATACGCGTTCTGCAGGTGCATCTATTTTCATTTCTACTTTAACTGTACGGAATTTTTTCTCCATACTTTGTGCTGTCATTATTGTGCTTACTAGCGTAAACATAGCTAGTGTGACTATTGATTTTATTGTGATTTTCATTTTATCTGTTTTAAAAATTGTTATTTATAAGCTTTCGCGAAAGCTTGTTTGATTTTGTTTTTTTATTATGCAGATTTATTGCCTTTTTTCTTGTTGAATTTTGCATCAGATTTTTTCTTAACGTCTGTTTGTCTTCCTGTTTCGACATAATGTTTTAAATCAATCATCGTTTGATTAATGTCTTTTTTCATCTTTGGCTTAATTAACCATCCCATTAATGCAATTGGAATTTTAGCAAATGCCATATTTAGATTCATTGTGACCTCTGTAGTATTTATACTAGTAGGTTTCAATTTCCATTTAGCTACGCCAGATTTAATCATTGCAGGCATACCATCTAAATGATATTGAAGTGTCATATCTTTTTCATTTACACTATCTACAATCTCACTTACTTCTCCAAAAGAAGAATGACAACTACGACCACCAAACTCATTTACAGTGTCTTTTCTCATTTCTGAAGTATTTACTGTACTTGCCCAATCACAAGCCTTTCCATATTGTCCCCAAAGGACCTCCCAAACTTTAACAGCTGCTGCATCAATTTGTATTGTTTTGTTTATTTCCATTTCTAATAGTTTTGTGCACGCTTTATGAAAACACGCTTGTTTAACTTGCTATGTTTTACTTAGATTCAGAATTGATGTAGCTGTGACAACTTTGCATAAAAAAAGCCCTAACAATTGTTAAGGCTTAAAAGAATTAATAAGTGAAACTACCAGGCAATATAGTCTGGCGCTTTGATTTTATTTAATCGCAAATATAAAATTGCTTGCGCTCTGTGATGCGTAATGTGATCGTTTGTGAGGTTAAGGATTTTTCTTCTGGTCATTCTGCCAGCCCAAAAAGAAACAGACTCTTCAAATTTCGATTCATCTGTATTTTTTAATGCGATTTTTACTGCATTAAATTGACTTTTCAAATAGTCCAAGACTTCTTCTTTACTATTTGTATCTCCTTTGAACTTTGAATGTTCTACATCTATTGCAGATTTTGAATGGTAGGTCATTGCCATTGCAAGGTGTTCTATCTGCTCTCCAAAGGTTCTTATTTCAGTATTCGGTCTAAAACTGTACTTATCCATAGGCATCTTTTCGGCTACCTCAATAGTATAGTTTATAATGTTAGACCATTTTTTAAGGAACTCATTTTTAAATGTTGTTTGTTGTGCTGTCATAGAAAACCAAAAAGTAATTAATAATACGATTAATGATGATAAAGTTTTCATATTAGTTAAGTTTCATTAAATTCTTAATATGATCATTGTTTACAATATCCCGTAAGAATGTCTCTTTATCAAAATCTTGTTTGTACGGTAAGTTGCTATACAATCTTGAATACTTTTCATCTATGATGTCCATCATTTCATCAGTATCAGGTTTTATTCGCTCTTTAAAACTTGCATATTCATCTCTATTAAACAGCAAATTTTTACTATCAATGATTTTATTATCAAGAGCAAATTTTACTTTTTTATGACATCTACACGGATTTGATTTATTGACTAATCCGCACTTATTATTCATAAAATTAAAAAGGTCTTTTCGAGATCTTGATAATCTCTGACGAAAATTATCTTTAGATATTTCTAATATTTCTGAACCTATACTATGGTCTGCATTAAACATTTCTCCCAATATGTAAACCAATCTTTGTTCTCTAGTTAAACACAATAACATACCATTCATACACGAATAGTTCATCTCTTTTATAAAAGCTTTGTTTTCTTTCTTTTCAGTTTCAGACATTTCTGAATCTGGTGTTTGGTCTAGTCCTTTAGCCATAGCATCAAAATTCGTGAATAAGCTCTCACTTGATTTACGTTTGCTTACTAAAAAGTGATTTGCAACTATGCGATATGACCAAGTTCTAAAAGAGCTTTCTCCTCTAAACTGGTTTAACTTCGTAATAACTTTAATGAGTGATTCTTGAGTAAGGTCTTCTGCATCTGATGGATTTCTAACCATCTTCCAAGCAACGTTATATATGAAAGGCTGATGTTTTAATATGAGATTTTCTAACGCCTGCTTATCTCCATTTTTAGCTAATGAAACTAATTCTATATCGGTCTTACCCCCGCTGTATTCTTTTAAAAAAGGATTTTTCATAATCTTGTAGTTTATAACTTAGATTCTAAAACATCTAATGTGTGACAACTTCATAGTAAAATAATGAAATTAAGATTAGTAGAGATTAGTCAGCTTTTTTCCGAAAGATATTTTTTGCTTGTGTCTAACGCCAAATATATGAATGGGAGCAAGGCAAGCAAGCTTGAACCAATCGATCTATCTGCGCATTTTTATTTCTTGATTAATTTATAAAAATCTAGCGCCACCACAAAAAGGGAATGACCTCTCGATCTAACACTAAACTTTGCTCTGATTTTATATATAATGTTACCACACGTTTCATTTTTTTTCCATTAGTGTCATTCCATAGAAGTATTTTCCTTTTGGTAATCGGTCGCGAAATTTGGTGAAATTTTCCCAAAGATCGAATTCAGAGTTAATTGATTTTAAAATTTCTCGAACTTTTAAAACTTCGGGAATTATGTCATCTTTATAATAAAAATCGGATTCAGGCTCCCAATATGAGTAATTCCATTCAGTTCCGCTTTTTATTACGGAAAAAGAGATAGTTGTTCCGTCTAATCCTTGAATGCAATTCTTAGTATCCTTACAGTCTGGAATATTTTCAAAATCCTTTTTCAGTAAATCAGATATTAATTTTTCAACCATCAAGTTCGGGATTTTAATTTTTTGAGTAATTAATTTATTTATGTGATGTTTCCTATTCGCTTTCCATATAGTATTTGTAAGACTTCCATTAAATTTTCCACTTTTAAATTCGGTTAGTTCCACAATTTGATAGTTATCAACTTGAATTCGATAAATTCGTTTGTGTAATATACTATTATACTCGGTCAGTTTCAATTCAGTTTTCCAGTCATTTTGAGCAGTTAAAAAATTTGTGATTAGAAGTACTAAAACCAAAATGTAAAATGACTTTTTCATCGTTATGATTATTTTCTCAAATATATTTATAGTTTAAGTTTTGGAATAATATAAATGAGCAAACGCATAATTTCAATTAGGGAATGATTTGATTTTTTAAATGTGTGGTAACGTTTAGCTATGCGTAGTGCGGAAGCAAAAAATCACTGATTTTCAATCTAACACTTAGCCAAAGTTTATGTTTTGTTTTTATATTTTTTTAAAATACTAAATTTAAATCTTTGGCGACAAACCAAATTAGCAATAACTTTTCGATTAATCACAAAACCCGCATTATCGCATAGGTTTTGTTACCACACGTTTTATTCCCAGAATTCATATTCAAAATATCTTGGCACATATCCGCGAATACTTTTCAAAAGTCCGTTGTCGTAATACTTATAAATTAGTTGGTATTGGTTTATTCGGTCGTTCATAAATTTCGAATAGATATCGGACTTTATAAGTTGGTCTTTTTCGTTGAAAGAATTTGTAATAGTATTGTCGTCGTTAAATTTTTCTAGATCCTTATAATCTTTATAGGAGATTGTGTTTGAAATTCCGTTAATAGTATCCACCATTTTTTTAAGTTTTGGCTCAAAATAATATCCATAAAACCTTTTCACATAAAAGTCATTGTCGTATTCTTTAGTCTTATGATATACGATAATCGAATCATTTTTTCTTGTGGTTGTAGATTCATAAGGTTGATAACTATACGACGTTTCATAGACAAAATTTCCCAAATTCTTTCTGGAAAAAGTCAATTTTTCACTACTCTCATATTTAAAAATTATAGAATCCCGTCCAATCGAATCTGTTATTTTAACCAGTTGATTTTTTTTGTTATAGTCAAACAGATTTATTTTTTCAATCCATTTTCTTTTCCGTGTCTTTCGATTATACGAGGCACTATATTTTGTCGAGCGTATTCTTTTTCCAGTTCGGTCAAATTCTATGATTTCAGATAAGTCTTTTGGTGAATTCATATAGACAAATATTTTCTTTACTTGTCGGTTTGTATAAATACTGTCAGGTTGCCATCTATTTTCAATCTGTCCAAAACTGAATATTGGAATAGAAATAAAGATTAAAAAAAGAATTCTGTTCATTTTATCCAATTCGGTTTTTCAAATGTGTGGTAACGTCTCGGCTATGATTAGTGCGGGAATTAAAAGTAGTAAACTTTCGATTGAGCACTTAGCCAAAACTTTTTATTTTGTTTTAATTTTTTCATTTTAAAAGCCAAATCAAAAGATTTGACGGAAATATACCCATACTTAGCGTTAAGCACCAAAATCCGTATTAATTATAGCTATTGTTACCTGGTGGCTTTTTTCACGTTAATTCCGACAGTATGAATGTTAATCGTTTCAAAAAAGTCAATTACATATCTGTCATCTACCCGAAATAGTTCATTTCCGTTCTGCTCAACTTTTAATTCTACAAGGTTTTCTTTTAAAATAAGAGCTTCGTTTGGGTTTGTCAGAGTAAAATTCAAATCGTGTCCAATCCAAAGTGCTTGTCCGCTTTTCAATTCACACGTAATGATTTTATTTTCAGAATCAGTTTTACGTTCAGTTTTATATTCGAAGGCTTTTTTTATTTCACGAGAATCAAAATCCGAGTCAAATTCCATAATTCTAGGGTCAGTCACGAAAGCTTTTCCATATGGTCCAGATTCATACGTAACAATAATTGGCTTGTCAGTTGTATTGAAAATATAAAAATCAGTGTTGTAAGAACAACTCGTTAAAGTCAATAATAATATTAGTCCGATTATTTTTCGCATTTCTGTTTTCAGATTGCAGGTAACGTTTAATATATGTGTTGTAGCAGGGCAAAATGTTACCCTATTTTTCGGTTTTTCTGCGCATTGGTTGCTAACTTTTACTTTTTGCAAGCATTGTGTCTTACCAAAAATACAAGAACCATTCGATCCATCAATTAGCTGCTATGATCACATATATGGTGTTACCCAACGTTTTTAATTCCAATTTTGTTTTCAATCCAATCGTGGAAATATATTACTAATCCAATTATGAGATGAAAACCAATTAATATTTGTCCAAGTAATTCTGTTGAACCTTTTGAATATATTCCTAATAGTCCAGTAACAATATGATAAACCATCAAAAGGAAAAGTCCTATGTTGGATTTACTATTCATAACCCATAAAATCAGAATTAACTGAACTGCAAGTCGTCCAATTTGATAGGGTAACCTTTCAGTTCCCACTTTATTATATACCAAAATTATTAATACAAGTTCAATAATTATTGTCAGAATGATTGCCGAAGTTAAAACAGGTCTTTCTTTCATTAATTAGCTTGTTTTTTTACGAAAACTACACAAGAAATAGTTGTCAAAATTAAAAGCCCAATTGTACCAAAAAGAATCAGGTTCAACCACATCACAACATCGTGAAAACCTGGGGCTAGCAATTTCAATAATGATTCTGCAGAAAAGAACAAAATTAGGGTTAGGATTATAAATGATATCAGGTGAATTAATATAATTTTTCTTTTCTTCATTCAATTTGATATGTTGGGTAACGTTTAATATATGTGTCTTAGCAGGGCAAAATGTTACCTTGCTTTTTGATTTTTCTGAGCATTGGTTGCTAACTTTTCCATTCTGCAAACATTGCGCCTTACCAAAAATACAACAACCATTCGGTTCATCACTTAGCTGCTATGATCACATATATCGTGTTTTAAACAGTTTTTAACATCCACAATACATATCAATTTTCGTATTGTTTTCCGTTTCTTTTATTTCGTAATAACAGCCAACTCCATTGTCAGTCGGTCCAAATTTGGTTTTATCCGAATTCCATCCGTGTTCTATGTCCATTGGGGAACTTTTGAAAATTAATTCAACACATTGAATTAGGTTTTGTTTGTCGGTTTTCGGTAAAGTTAGTTTTGTTGTTATTCCACCAGCTTCTCTACATTGCTCTTCCGAGTATACAATTCCGTTTTCAAATTTTTGTTTAAAAGCACAAATGTCATAATCGGGATAGTCATACTTTTTAACTTCTAATTTTTTAGATTCCGCCTTGTAATTCCGATTTAGATACAAGTATGTCACGTCTTGCGTATAATTTGTCTTTTTCAATTTCGCATTCAGTTCCGCAACGTTTGGTTTTTTCAGCTCAAAATCTTGTGCGTTACCGAAAATTGGTAAAATCAGAAATATTAATATTGCGAATCTCGATTTCATAATTGTTTACAACGGTAAATATAACAAACCTTGTTGTCCCGAAGAGCAACTATGTTTTGTTATATAATGTTATAAGCTTTACTTTTTAGATTCTAGTAATTGTTTTACCAAAGATTTTAATTCGTTAATTTCCTTAGTTTGTTTTTCCAATATTTTGATTTTTTTCTCTTGAGAAATTGTATAAAGAGTCAGTTCTTCTATTTTTTGAAGTAATTGTATTTGAAACTCTCCAATATTTACACCATTTTTTTCCATTTCTCTGGCAGAAGCTATTTCTGGTAAATGTTTTTTCTCTTTAATGTGATTTTCAATAAATTCAAGCGTTGGTAAATCATAATTATTTTCAAATACGAAATCAGCCGTTGGAGTTAGACTTATTTTTACTTCTTTTGATTCTAACTTGCCATATATGACAACATTTCCATTATCTGCAAAAATTACATTTGGTTCTCCAGTTTGTCCGTGCCTAAAGTATAAGTCTTTATTGGTTTGGTTTCGCGAGTGGTAAATATTCCATCCAGAATATCCCGCACCAAATCCAGCAACTCCACCTGCTATTTCAAGTTTTGCCATTCCAGCATGTTGATTGGTAAAAATTCTAGCGTGAGATAGTCCGTCAAATCTATAAACCTCCAAGTTAGCATTAGGATTTTTTACTCCAATTCCTAAATTACCATTATCGGTAAAAACAATATTGGGGTCTCCAGTTTGTCCATGTCTAAAGTATAGGTCTTTGCTTGTTTGATTTCTTGAATGATAAATATTCCATCCAGAATATCCAGTACCAAATCCAGCAACTCCACCTGCTATTTCAAGTTTTGCTATTCCAGCATGTTGATTGGTAAAAATTCTAGCGTGAGATAGTCCGTCAAATCTATAAACTTCCAAGTTGGCTGTTGGGTTTGTCGTTCCTATTCCTACATTTCCTGTTGATTCAATTTTGTTATTCTGTGCCATAAGTCCAATAGAACTCCCTATAATCATCAGTGATAATATTATTTTCTTCATTTTAATTTTGTTTATGAATGATGTATAAGAGTAAGTGTCTTATTTATATGAAATGTTACCCCCTATATTTTGAGAAATTGCTTATAACGTTTAATATATGTGTCGTAGCAGAGCAAAATGTTACCTGCTTTTCGATTTTTCTGCGTATTGGATGCTTACTTTTACTTTCTGCAAGCACTGCGCCTTACCAAAAATACAACAACCATTGGATTGATCACTTTGCTGCTATGATCACATATATGGTGTTGTGGCCAGTTTATTTATTTAATCTTGTTATCATAATCATAATATTCCAGAGAGAGAATAAGTCATTTCCTTTTTTCGTAATAAAAATCGTTTCTTTCCCGTCAAATTCGATAACTAACAATTCGCGTTCGTTGCGTTTTTTAATTTTTTTGAGCTTAGTTTCGCCAGCTTCTGCTTTTTCGAAATATTCTTTCCGATTTTTAGAATCCACATCTTCAATTGCATCTAATTTTACAGAGTTGAATTTTGTTCCATCATACCCAATAATTCTTTTTGTTCCCAATGCTGTCCAATTATTATTTGAATCCGTAAATAGTAAGATTATTTTTCCGCTATCTTTTTCGTCAAAATGATTTAAGTATTTCATTTTGACTTCGTCAGTCAAGTTCTCAAATAAAAATGCAGTTTTATTCGGCAGATTATGTTGAGAAGCTCTCCACTTAATTCTATCTTCTATAAATTCGACTGTTTTTCGCATTCAGTTTAATTGGCTACAACGTTTAATATATGTGTCGTAGCATAGCAAAATGTTACCTTGCTTTTCGGTTTTTTTTTGCGCATTGGTTGCTAACTTTTACTTTTTACAAGCATTGCGCCTTACCAAATATACAAGAACCATTCGATTCATCACTTTGCTGCTATGATCACATATATGGTGTTGTAGTATGTATTTTGTTATTTTCGATACGCAATCATTTCCATTGGTCCAGTTGGGATTGCATAAAGTTTTAATAATTTAGTCGAAACTTCCTTTATTGCGAAAGAAACATCTCTTTTTCCATTAGAATATATTGACACAAAAAATGTAGAATCAATTTGTTCAATCATTTTTTTCTCACCTTCTTTTCTTTTAAATAATTCTAAACGTTCTTTATCCCAAAGTTCTTTGTTAAATTCAAATTCCGATTCTCGTCCGTTTTCTGTCAGGACGAAAGTCAGTTTTTCAATATCTTCTTTTTTCAGAGTTGTGATTGTCGGTTTAAGTCGATAAAAATCAAACTCAAAAACAGCATTTTTATCGTTTGACTTTCCGTTGACAAACCATTTTATATGATTTTCATTGACAATTTCGTACTTAGAGGTTTTCTCATTGTTGTAGTTCAATAAATCTCCATTTTCCATTTTCAATGTTGATGCTTTTTCGTTGAGCGAAAAATCCATATAAATGTCAACTTTGTTGCCGTTGATTTCCAAAAGTTGAAAACCAGGATAACTCTTTTTTTCATTTCCAGAATCAACGTCTTTCAAAATCCATTTTCCGCTTAAATTTTGTCCAATAACTGAATTAGAAATCATTATTCATATTATGAAGATTGTTGCTTTTCTCATATATGCTACAACGTTTAATATATGTGTCGTAGCAGAGCAAAATGTTACCTTGTTTTTCGATTTTTTTGCGCATTGGTTGCTAACTTTAACTTTCTGCAAGCATTGCGTCTAACCAAAAATACAACAACCATTCGATTGATTATGTAGCTGCTATGATCACATATATAGTGTTGGCAACTGTACTTTTTTTATTTTCAGTTCAGAATTAGAAATTGTCCAAAGTTTTCCAGCCTAAAATGTGATATTTGTCTTTTACTTTGTCGTATTGCAATCTAATTCCGATATTCTTGTAGTCCGTTTTGATTATCAAAATTGCGTCTGCTTGATTATCTCCAAAAGGTTCGTCAAAGTCACCTTCTTTAGTTTGAAATTCAAATTCAGTGGTGTTCTTTTGTAATTCCGTCATTTTTTCTCTCAATCCATTTCCTACAATTATAATATCAGAAATTTGTTTAGAATCCATTTGAGTAAATTCCGTTTGAGTGAGTTTTTTTCCAATTCCGATAATTCTTTCTTTATCCAATTCATTTTGTTGACAGGAAATCAGGGATAATAATATCAGAATTTTAATTATATTCTTCATTTTTTGGTATTGTTGGCAACGGTCTTGTGTATGATTTCGTTGCGTGTTTCAGCAACTAAATTAATAAACTAAAACGAACCAGAGGAAATTCCGAAGGAATTTCCAAGTGGGCGGTAACTAGCAATGAATTATACATGTTGTTGTAGCCAGTTTTTATTTATATAAATTTATATTGATGACATTATCTTTAATATCAAAAAATCCGATTTCCTTTCCATATCCAATTTGAAAATTATTGACATAGTGATTGTCATCTGTAATTTTAATTCCAGTTTCGTAAGTGTAAACTTTAAAGTCCAGTAACTTTTTAATTTTAATCAATTCGGATTCTTTTCTTTCAGTTAGATAAGTTCCGTCTCTGTCAGAAGTTATAAAATAAAGTTTATCCTTATATGGAAAGCTGACGAGTATTGTTCCGCCAATATTTCTGTACAATTCTTTAAGTCCACTATCTGATTTCTTTTTAAAAAATTTATCCTTTTCAGTGTCGTCTTCTTTTAATTCAGTCAGTTTTGTTGGCTCAACAATTTCATAAATTCCAGAAAATCCAGACATATGAGCCAATGAAGTCGTTAGATAATACTTTCCGTCTATTTTGATTAAAGACGATGGACACGTAGCTTTAGAAACGTAGACTTTGTTGGTCTTTTTATTTCTAAATTCAACTGTTCCACCGAATTCGCCTCTACAAGAATCTTTTACTATATAATTCTCATCTTCGTAGAAAAAGTCAAATTTATGTTCAAACGAATTGAAGTCAGATTTGAATTCAACTTTTCCTTTATTGTTTAATTGAACTTTAAATTCAGCTTTTTTCTCTTGTGAAGAAATCAATTGAATAATTAATAAAAAAACGACTGTTAAATTAAATCTCATTAGTTTTCTCAAATTGGCTACAACGTCAAATGTAAAATGCGTTTTAATGCATTTTTACATAGTGTTATATACTTTTTTTATAATTCACCTTGAAGTTTAAGTATTTCCGAGGTTTCTGATTGGAAATCGAAATAAAGACTTAGTGCATGATTTTGCTCCCCTCTTCTTACGAATCCTGAAATATGAATAATATTCATTTGATTTTCAGTTTTATATGTATCATATCCGAAAGAATTGAAGCTAGAAATTTTACCATAAATACTATCCATTCTTTTCAAATCATTAATCAGTTTTCTTTTACTTTTTCCATAGCGTTCATTGCTTAATAGTGATTCTATAAAATCATATTTACTAACTTTCATTGAATCTATTATTTTATTCACTAGAACAGCTTTTTTATGTATGGAATCTAAGGTTTTTATATCGAAAGAGTAGGATTCTTTATAGCTGTCTGTGGTTATAAAAGCTACATCTATCTTACCGTAGGATTTCTTCTCATCTTTAAGATTATTATAGAATCGATATGCGATATTGGATGCGGGGACTTCTAATTTGTCCTCAAGTTGATACAATTTATCACTCTTGCTAATTTTTAATTCAATAAATTTCTTATTGATTTTCCCATCTGAAGTTAAGAAGCCACCAGTATATTCACAATTTCCACCATAAAAATTTAAAATTTCATCTATTGCACGATTCTCATTTTTTGTCAGTTTAATATTGTTACTTATTTGATTGAATTGAGATTGAATATTTCCACTTTGCTTACAGGAAAAGAGAATAGAAATAAAAGGAATTATAATGTAATATTTATTCATTTGATTTATTGTATATAACGTTTAATATATGTATCGTAGCAGGAGAAAATGTTACCAAACCATCGACTTTTTCTGCGCATTGGTTGTTAATTTTTACTTTCTGCAAGCATTGCGCCTTACCAAAAACGCAATAACCTTTCGATTCATCACTTAACTGCTATGATCACATATATAGTGTTGTGCGATCGTTTATTGTTTTCTATAATATTCGTTCAATTCCACTATAAATCTATTTCCTCTTTCATTATCAGCGGTCATTAATTCCTTAAAATCATTTGAATAATGGTGTTTTTTAGTCAAATCCTCATGATCAATAAAGACAATAGGATATTCACTATTTTCTCGTTTTTTCGTTGAATCAAAGCATAAAAGTCCATAATCCTCAAATCCCGCAAAATAAATAAGTCCTTTTTCTATTAAAAGTTCAGGTTCGTAATATTCAAAAAACCATTCTTTAAATCCATTGAGGCTTTTATCTGGTAAATGAGTTGGAAAGTTAACTGTAAAATCAGGAATATCTAATTCATAAAAATGCTTATATTTTAAAAAATGTCGATAGGAGCGAGGTAATTCAATTCCGATCATTTTCTCAAGTCGGTTTAAATCCGAATCATCCAATACGCTAGGAATCGGTTTCCAACCCTTCCAATCACTATCAATTGGAATAGTTGGGTCAAACATTTCTTCGGACATATCTGGGTCAGGAGTAGACATTAAAATTTTTTCCTTTGCCATTTTATCAAAAGTACTATCAATAATATCTTCCAACCACCTCATATTAATTCTTTTTTAATGACGCACAACGGTCTGTGTATGGGCAGTAGGGCAGGTTTGAAGCACTTCACTTTCGGTTTACCACCAAGCCAGAACAAACGTTTTTACTTTTAATTTTCTTTTTTGTTAAACGTCAAAACTTTGTTTTGGCGTTGCCTGCTCAAAGAACAGAACTTTCAATTTACCTTTAAATGCCCTATTGACTATACACCTTGTTGTGTGTAGTTTTTTTAATTCGCCAAAGTCGAAATGTGAGTTCCCGAAAACCATTTTTCTTCTATTTTTTTAAGCTTTCCAATATTTCTTTTTCGTTCAATATGAGATTTTCCTAAAGGTAAATAGACAACAAAATGTACAACATCACGAAAGTCAGACTCTTTATTGCAATTTGGTGCTTGAAATATGATTGTTCCGTCTTCATGACATTCTACAAACTCAATTTGATTAAAAAGATTAGTTTCAATCGGACTTGTTGATTCATTAAATGACTTGACGACCCTATAATATGGCTCTTCACTATTCATTTTCAGATTTAAAGATTTGAGATCTTTCACTGCTTTATAAAATGAGTCAGAGTCTTTTTTGAAGTCAATTTTACAAGATTCCGATTCACAGCTTGTTAAAATATTTATCAAGAGAAAAATTAATACTATTTTTTTCATGTAGCTTTTAATTACACACAACGCTAAATATAACAAACGTTGTTGTCCCTTAGGACAACTATGTTTTGTTATATAATGTTATAAGTTTTTTATTTTTTCGATTCTAGTAATTTTTCCATAAGTATTTTTAATTCCAAAATTTCCTTTGATTGCTTATTTAGTTGTTTTTCTTGTTGAATAGTATAAAGTGTAAGTTCCTCTATCTTTTGAAGCAGTTTAGAATCCATTTCACCTAATAAAATTCCATTTTTTTCAACTTCTTTTGCACTTGGAATACCTTTTAAATGTCCTTTTTCTTTAATATGATTTTCTACTTCACTAAGTGTTGGAAGTTTATAGTTATCATAAAAAACAAAGTCAGACCATCCTGTTTCTACTTTTATTTCTTTTGCTCTTATTTTACCATTTACAGCTAATTTCCAACCATTAGGGTTTGTTGTTCCTATACCAATATTGCCAGTGCTATTTATGAACATACTTGTTAAATAATTTGTTCCGTTGTTATTTGTCAAAAATTTTAAATTGCCCGAACTTGATATAAATCCATCGTGTGTATTTGATATAATTCCAAATACTGATTTTGCACCATTTCCTCTCTCAATTGCATAATGAACATAAGAATCGGATTTAAGTAAAATATTACCCTTAACCTCCAGTTTTTGTGTTGGTGATATTGTGCCAATTCCAATATTACCATTATTAGATAAAAGCAAAGAAGCATACGGTCTATCATCCCAACCATTACCCGTTTGAAATCTTATGTCAGCTCCTTGTCCATACGAAGAAAAAAACATTCCTTTACTACTACTATTTGTGTAAATGAACATTTTATCTTTTAAATGATTGTATTGACTCCAGTTGGATGACATATTTCCATATGCAAGATGTAGGTTATTGACTAAGATGTCATTAGCTGTCACTTTACCAGTTGTTGAATTGTTGCCGTTAGTATTCCATTGTGCATTAATTGGAATAGTGAACCCTAATAATATTATTATTAAAGATGCTTTTTTCATTTTTAATCATTTATTAGTTTGACTTTACTATATAGTGTCTTACTATATTGAAATAGTTACCTTAATATTTTGAGAAATTACTTATAATGGTCTAGGCTATGAGTAGTTGCGTGGATTAGCACTTAACTTTGCCAGTACACACCAAGTTGAAAATTCCGCAGGAATTTCCAAAGTAGGCGAGAAAAAGCAATTACTTATAGCCATTGTTAGCGGTTGTTTATTTCCATCTTAATTTTTTCATATCTTTTTAGTATTGGCCCGACAATTGTTTGTTTTTTCAAAATTTCGATTTGCTTATTTAATGCGTTAAGATGTGTTGTTTTTATAGATTCGGTATTACTGCTAGTGGCTATATTGGGAATTACACCCGTTCCTTCCCAATCTGTTTGAGTTATGGGATGAATATTATGTGATATTGGAAGTTGAATCATAAAATTATCATTTACTTCTATATAATCAATTCCATGCGCTGCGCCAGCAGAGGTTTGTCCAACGATTGTTGCTTTATTAAAATGTTTCATACAATATGCGAATTTTTCTCCAAGAGAAAAAGTTTCCTCACTGACTAAAATAAATATAAGTTTATTAAGATAGCGTTCTCCTCCGACTTCTTTAAAGGTGTATTCGGATTCTGTCTCTTCTGTGGGTCTAGTATAGCTAGATGACCATAATATGGATTCTTTATCAAAAAAATAACTTCCTAAGTAACTATCAGTAGGGCTATATCCGCCTCCGTTTTCAGTTAAATCGATTATTAATGCGTCTGTATTGGCGATGAATTTCATTGTAGCATCAAGAGTAGATTTTGTCCACTCTAAAGGGTACCAAAAGTTATATTTTATATATCCGATATTTCCACCAAGTATTTCAACTTTCTCAAAGCCAAAATTCTCTTTTTTTGCGTACCATAAGTCCCAATCGATTCTTACTTCTTTTTTAGGTTTTTTTTCATTCTCGCGTGCAGCCTGTCGGTTGAGTTGTTCACGACTATTTTTTACATATTCGGGGTGGTATCGAACTTTAAAATGAAGGTCTTTGGTTACTTCTACAAGGTCATCGGTTAAAACCTTTTCGAATTTTTTGTAGTCTATAATATCATTATATTTCCCTGTTAAATTTAAACTATCTAATGAATTATTTATAGACTTAACTTTGTCATTGAAAACATAATTTGAATCGATTAAGACTTTGATGTTTTCAATCACAATATTTTTTTCGCTCTCTGATATGGATTTTTGAGAATAAATTAAAATAGGTTGTAAGATTAATAATATGATTAAAACTTGTTTAAATCGTAGCATACTTGTTTTTTTGAATTTGATTATAAAGTTTAATATTTAGAGCTGTAAATATTTTTGCGTTTTTTTGGTAAAGAAAACTTTTTTGGTCGTAAGATGTTTTGAATTTTCATCATTAAATGTCCTAAACTATAGTTTCAGACTATTTTTTGATTATGTTCTTTCGTTTGACTCTATACTTAGATGAAAAGATCATTATAGCAAAATAGAATGTTAATCTTTAAGGGTGATAAAGTATTAAACTTATTTTTTTGTTAGAATAAATTATAACAATATTTGAACTCAAAAATAAATCTTAATCAAATGCATATATCTCTATATGAGTTTTTCCTTATATTAATTATAGGTCAGTGTATCTTTTTAATTTTTGCAATACAGTATATTCCGAAAAAAAATTCAGGAACAAATAGAATTATACAGTACTTATTAGCTATTTATAGCTTCTACTTACTTGAGAGGGTTATTAGTTCTGAAATAGGATATTATGTTGTCTATAAATATCGATATCTATTTAATGTTTTTTATCTTTTTATTGGTCCTTTGGTGTATACTTATATTCGTCGGTTGTTGTTTTATGAAAATGACAAATACCACTTAGCATACTACCATTATCTACCAGTAATATTTTATTTGATATATGGTTTTTTTCATATTTACAATTATGATTCTATAGAAAACTTAAGTAATTACGCAGACACTTTATATTTAACAATTGAAATCTCATTTTTTATCTCTATTACCGTTTACCTGATTAAATCTTACAGCCTTTTTAATTATTATAAGAAGAATGAAACTAAAGAGTTATCCTTTAGTCCAAATAGTATAGAATACATACAAGTAATGCTCTTTTGCTTGGCAATGTATATGTTTTTTTGGTTACTAGGTGTTTTTGAATTGTTCGATCTTATTACATGGATTAAAAGGCCGTTAATTCATGACATATCCTGTTTAATCTTTGGTGTCCAAATTTATATTGTTAGTTTTTATAACCTAAAATACCCTGAGATATTTAAAATTCGATTTCCCTCCAATAATGAAAATGAGTATAAAAAGAAAACTAAACTTGACAAAAAAGAAATAAATAAGATTCAAAATTTGGTTAAAGCTTACTTCGAAGAAAATAAAGGATATCGTAGATCAGAATTAAGTTTGTCTATTTTAGCGAATGAAATTAATACGACAACGAATAAGTTATCATGGGTTTTAAATAACATCTATAAAAAAAAGTTTTACGAACTGGTTAATGAATATCGTGTTGCCGATTTTTCACAAAGAATCAACGAAAATAAGCATAAAGAATTTACATTAATTTCTATAGCATATGAAGTTGGATTTAATTCTAAATCTACCTTTTACAAAGCGTTTAAAGAGATTACAAAAGTCACTCCTACAGAGTATATAAAAAAGATTGAAAATTCTAAGGAATCAGATAAAAGTGAATAGTTTTCTGAAATGACCGCTAACGGTTTCGTATAACCGTCAGTTACGGGTTAATATGCGTTAACTTTAGGTTTAGCACTGATATTAGCAATTCCGAGTGGATTCGGACGTAGTTGAATCCGCCGTAATTGCGGTTATACATTGTTGTACACAGTACTTTTATTTCCATTTTGCGATTAATTCCGTAATTCCTTTTTCAATTCCGTTGTAATATTCGCTGTTTTTGAATTCAGGAATAATAGTTTGGTCAATTACTTTCTTACAGATTTCGTCGGTCAGTATTTTTTCAGTACCATAACCTGTCGAAATTCTTATTTTTCTCAAGTTTTTACTGAAAACAATTGTCAGTCCGTTATCTTTTTCCTTTTGTCCAACTCCGTTGTAATTCGATAAGTCAATTGCGAATTGGTCAAAATCAGTATGTTTTCCAATTGAGTCTATTGAAACTACAGCAATTTGATTAGTCGTTTCTTTTTCAAATTCACGAATTATTAGGGTCAATTTTTTTAACTGTTCAGGTGTGAAAACAAATTCATAATCATTTACTTCTCGTTTTAGTTTAGGTAAATCACTTTCTCTTAAATCGAATTCCGTAAAATCAACCTTTGGTGCTTTTGGACTTGGTTCGGTTTTATCAATCTGTTTTGATTTACAACCAGAAATGGTTAAAAATGCTAGTAATATTATTTTAGATATGAGTTTCATTCGTATTGTGTACAACGGACTTGTGTATGAAACGTAGCGTGCAAAAAGACACTAACTTTTCGGATAAACACAGAGCCGAATTTTTATATTTTGTTTTTAATTTTTTTCTCTTTTAAAAGCCAAATTAAAAATTTGGCGGTCTTTTCAAATAAGAGCAATCCTTTCGGTTTTGCCATTATCAGCTATGTTTTATACACCGTGTTGTACACAGTTTTTATATGTTTAATTCATCCGATAGATTAGAATATTTACCTATCCAAGTTTCTATTTCTTCAAATAAATCTTTATACTTATTAATATATTCTCTTAAAGTGCAATCATTTCCATTTTCTACTAGCCAAAATTTATCTTCATTTAATTTTTTGGCTCCAACTTTAGAAAAGTATATTCGGGCTCTATAAAGTTCTTTGTTTTCGGTAGGAGATTGCCCTCCTTTTTTTGTCAAGAACTCTAATTTATTTCTAATTGACTTTGGCAATAATGAATGATTTTCAATTATTTCAATTTTCTTGATATAATCATCTTTTTCTCCAATTTGGAACAGTATTTTAGAATCCAGTTGTTCCTTTGTATAAGATGTTAAAAAATTACTTATGTCTTTTTTAGGAAAAAAAGGGCCATTACTAGTACCCTGACTTGTTTTGTTATGAATTCTGAAATAGATGTTTTTAAGTTCTATTAATAAGTCTACGATAATTTCTGTTCTTTTTTCCGCAATTTTTTTGTTTAGACCGAATCTATCATAAATTTTTAAAGCAATTATAAGTGTTATAAATGAGAACCCTAGTCTTAAAATTTCAGATGTTTTACTTAGCGATTTGTCTAAATCGCAATAATAGAAGTAAAGTCCAATAAAAATGGAAAGACTTAAAATTACTATTATTATAATTTTATAATTTTTCATTTACGTAATTGTGTACAACGGCTCCATATATGAAAAGTAGCGCTGAAAATAAGCGATAACTTTTCGAATTAAACACAAGCCGAATTTTTAAATTTTACTATTTATCTATTTTATTGGAAATCGTCAAATTTAAAAATTTAGTGACTTTCCAAAAATGCTCAAGCCTTAATGTTAGCAGAGACTTGCGCTATTTTTTATATACAATGTTGTGTGTAGTGCTACCACGTATTATTTTAGTCTTTCATATAAATCTTGTAATTGACCTCTACCCATATCATCATCCATAATCGATGTATTTCCGTGCGTTATTTGTAAATCAACTACAAATTTGGGATGATTTTTAGCATCAAAATCTTTAATGGTCTTATTAATATCTTCCTCAAGATGAAGGTCAAGTCCATAAAAAATTCTTCTGCAGAATTGTTCTGACATTGTATGAGCTATTCGATTATGATTCCGATTAACTTTTTTTCCATCTGAAACCATATATAAAGGAAAACAAACACATTGAGTAATTAATTGTCGGTTATTGTCATCTCTATACATTCTGCGCCATTCATCAAGATAATAAATTGGTTTCACGTGTTGACTTATCGGTTCATAATCATATAACAAGATTTGTGAATATGGTTTGTTTTCACATATCGTTTTATATTGGTCTTTTCTACTTTGCTTTTGATAATCAAAACTATCTTTTATTCTTTTTTTTGCTTCAAAATTGGCAACTCCTTTAAATTCTAATCCATTATCGAATCGAATATTAGTGAGAAATGCTATGTCGCCAAATTCCGTTTCCGCTTTGCCTTTTAGTTTATAAGCCGAAAATTTGATTTTTGTCTCGCGATTCAGATTATCAGAAAAAGTGTGTTTATTAAAAAATGCTCCTATTGATTTTAATAATTCATTCGTTATCAGGTCTTCTGTCCAACTATGAGGATAAGAGGAATTAATGGCATCACTAATGACTTTCTCTAATTTAATTTCGTAATTTATTATATCCATATTTTTTTTCGCATTACACACAACGTTTAATATATGTGTTGTAGCAGAGCAAAATGTTACCTAACTTTCGACGTTTTCTGCGCATTGGTTGCTAACTTTTACCTTCTGCAAGCATTGCGCCTTACCAAAAATACAATAACCATTCGATAGATCACTTTGCTGCTATGACATCATATATGGTGTTGTGGTTAGTTTTTATTTATTTCGATCCACTTTTTTAGGTCAAACTTTATTTTTTGTTTTTCCAATAAGTAAACCTCATTATTAATTTCGTTACGTTGTTTACTTTGTCTCAACTTGCTTAATTCATTCGGTAATTGGGAGTAATTCATTAACGCTGTTAAGGCTTTTTGATTTTGATAAAACACCTTAATTTGCGTCAATGCCTGTTGAAGTTTATCCTGTTCGATTAGTGATTCTACTTCTGAAACAATTTCCTTGGTTAGATGCTCTGATTCCCAGTTTTTAAGATTTTCAAGATTATTTAAGAGAACAGTCTCAAATTCGGAGTAGGGGATTTCTGCTAATAGGAATAGGATTGAACTTACTCTTTTCTTCAGAATTTTATCATTTACGTTTTCAGTAAGTTTTTTTCTTATAGTTTGTCCTTTATTGAATCCTACACCGAACCCAACTAGCCATTCACCCTTAAGTTTATCATATTCCAAAGTTCTGGTGTGTTCCCATAATATCAAATTCGTATCTAGTCCAATTTTAAGACCTTCAATCTCACCTTTTACTATTGGAGCATATAATCCCATTATTATTTTTAATTAACCACAACGTTTAATGTATGATTTCGTAGCGGGACAATCAACAACTAATATTCCGCAACTGCCCAAATTTAGTAAACCTGCGTGAAATTCCGTTAGGAATTTCCGTCGCTATGAATTATACATCTTGTTATGCACTGGCTTTTTTTATTCAGCCGTTACTTTGTAAAGTTACCTAAGCAAAGCGATGATTGCTTGCGTAACTATTTGCGTTATATTTTTCAAATTCCCGCGATCGCTTTGCGACTTTAGGTTAAACGATGACCATCACAAAATAGCGATGACCTTTATTCCGCCCGATGCCGATAGGAGAGAACTTTTGTGTCAGAAATTACCTTTACAAAAACACTCAGATCTTTGACCATTATCCCGTCCGATTATTCATTTTGCTTTTCAGATTACACATGCTTGTGCATAACGTTTAATATATGTGTCGTAGCAGGGCTAGATGTTACCTTGCTTTTCGATTTTTCTGCGCATTGGTTGCTAACTTTCCTTTTTACCAGCATTGCGCTTAACCAAAAATACAACAACCATTCTCGATTCATCACTTAACTGCTATGATCACATATATAGTGTTATCTATTTTTTTTATGTTGATGAGTCCGTCCAGGTAATCATTTTCCACTTTCCGTCAACTTTTTCGAATTCAAAATCATTATGAATTCCATTGTCTATTCCACGAAGTTCGATTCTCGCTTTAGAACCGTCCAATATAACTTCTTGAGTATATTTGTCATATTCTCTAGTTTCAAAAGATTTATCGTAAGTCAGATCCATTTTTTCATAATCCTGAAGTTCTATTGTTCTTGGTTCAACATCTGACATCTCTCCGTTCATTTCCATTATTTTTAAAGGAAAATTTATTCGACTTATTTGAAAAGCAGAATCTTTATTGAAAAATTCAAAGAAAATCTTAAACTCGGAGTCAACATTACTAGGGATTTCTATTTTTTTCTTAATCTTTTGAACAATTTTAGGTTCCGATTTCGATTCAGGTTCGGATGTCACGTTTTGTTTACAACTAAGTATAGTTAGAATTATTAATAAATATGTTGTGGACGATAGTATTTTCATTTGATCTAATTGTAGATAACGTTTAGCTATGCGTAGTGCGTAAGCAGAAAATCATTGGTTTTCGATCGAGCACTTAGCCAAAGTTTATGTTTTGTTTTTATTTTTTCTAAAATACTAAATTTAAATCTTTGGCGACAAACGAAATAGGTGAGGGCTTTTTGATTAATCCCGAAATCTGCATTATTGCATAGGTGTTGTTATGCTACGTTACTTTTAATGAACTCCAATTCCGTCAAACATTAGCAAACTAATAGCTGTATCAGCATATTTATCTCCTTCATATACCTCAGTAATTTCAAACTTCAATTTTGTTATTGTATTTTTTGGAAACATTATTGTTTCCCCAATTTCTATAGTTTGAATTTCAAATGAGTCAAGGAGATTAATAATTGAGTGTAATTTGTCATTGAGATAAACTTTCAATTGTTTTACTCGAGAGTTGTTTTTCCAAGTCTTTAAACTCTTCTTGTAACCATTTGCAATTAAGAATCTATTAATTCCTAAATTCCCAGAGTATTTTTCAGTTTTTTGATAATCAAAAGTGTACTCAATAAACTCTCCAATCCCATAGTCATTTTTGCCCTCAATCCAAGCAGTGTTTTTATCAAAATCATGTGCGTTTTTAGCAGAATATGTAATTCCATTATTCTCTTCAAGTTCGGATGAAGATGACAATGAGCTAACTCCACCACCGCAATACCAACTACAACCTTTTAGAAATACAAGTTTACCAATAGGCTTGTCAGGAGCTTCATAATCTTCGTATTCAAAAAAATCCGAATCTTTTTTCTGTTCTGCTTTATACTCTTTAATTTCTTGAGAAAAAGAGAAAAAATTAAAGAAGATAAATTGGGATAATATTAGATACTTATATTTCATTTTTTTGATGTAGCATAACGTCTCGGCTATGGTTAGTACGGGAATTAAAAGTAGTGAACTTTCGATTAAGCACTTAGCCAAAACTTTTTATTTTGTTTTATCTTTTTTGTTCTAAAGCCAAATCAAAAGATTTGGCGGACTTGGTTAAAAACACTGAACTTTTGATTAAGTACTAAAACCCGTATTAATTATAGCCATTGTTAGCAAATCGTACCTTATTTAATTCCGTTTTCGGCAAGCAATTTATCTAACGCTTTTCCTCCCCAATCTTCATTCAGATTTTTATTTCGCTTTCTGGTTTTTAGAATTCGCTGGTTGATTTCTTTATTATCATACTCAATTAACGTTTTGACTAAATCTAAATAAATGTGAGCATTCCAAGCGTCCTCTAATCTTTCAAACAATGGTTCAATAAAAATATTCTGCTTGTTTACTTTAGAAGTATATGAAGATAAATTGTGAACGTTTGAATTTAAGATTTGTTCTGCAATTACTTTATTTGCAAGGTCTTTGTCATTTACAGTTAAAACGTTTAACATTGTTTCATAAATACCTTCGGTAAACTCAACTCCATTTGAGGTTGGCACAAAATCAGATTTCTGTGGTTGATAGTTTCCTATCATTTCCTTTTTGGTCAGTTCGTAAGTTTTTGAAGGATTTTCATTAAATAGATATTTGTAAATTTCTGGTGAAATGTTGCCTTCTTCTTCCCAAATTCTCCAATAAAGCTCATTATATATTGGGTCTTGGAATTCTTGGATTGCTCCGTAAACAAATCTTATGTGGTATTTTTTAATGTTTTGATGTTCAACTTTTGAAAAAGGTACTTTAAGCAACTCTACCGCTTTTTTGTTTTTGTAACTAGCAATAGCTTTATATAGTTCGCGCCATTCATTACTAAAATGAGTATTGTCTAATGTCTTTTTCAGGTTGGTTTCTAGTAATGGAATAAATTCGGATCTTGGAAATTGACTTATAGCAACATAGGTATGATAATATCCGCTTTCAATCTTTTCATTTTCTGAACGATTACTTTTAATAATTTCTATGTCTTGTTCTTTCTGATATTTTGCCAATGTGACCAAAGCACTTTGGTTTTTCTCTTCTATTACCAGTTCTCTAATTTTCGGATAAAGGTTTTCTGTTGGTTTTGCTCGATTTATAGCAGAATATCTTGAGGATAAATTGTTTGGTTGGTATATGAGTAAACTATCCAATTCTGTTAATTCTGTTGAATTCATTTTTTCTGAATTTAAATCAACATACTCTGGTGTCAATATATCTATGAAGAAGTCTCCGACTTTATCATTGTTAATTATACATCCAAACATTGTACTTATTTCTTCATCATCGTTTATGTGCCCTTTGACAATGGAAAATAAATCAACATCTTTTATATGAGATAATGCCCAAAAAGAATAACTTCTAACAACTCCATTTGGGTGATTTGTCAGTTCAATTAGTTCCTCTTTTGTTGCAGTTTTTTTCAGTTCTTCAAAATTATTCCATTGTTCAGGACGCATTCCAGCAGCTCCAACCGCTGAACTCATTAATTGATTTACTTCCTCAATATTTTTTACAGCCTTAATGGTTCGTTTTGAAATTGAACTTTCATCAAAAGTGGTTTGAGCACACGAAATAAGTGTAGTAAAAAGAATTATGATGGTAAGCTTTATTTTCATTTTAGTATGTTTGCTAACGTTTAATATATGTGTCGTAGCAGAGCAAAATGTTACCTTGCTTTTCGGTTTTTTCCACGCATTGGTTGCTAACTTTAACCTTTTGCAGGCATTGTGTCTTACCAAAAATACAACAACCATTCGATTGATCACTTAGCTGCTATGATCACATATATAGTGTTACCCAACGTTTTTATTTAGTTATTTAATTTTTTCCAATATTTTCAAGTTCAATAACTAGTTCCGTCATCTCTAATTCATCCAATTCAGATTGACACCAATCAATAAAACTTTTAATAGAGTCAGGAGCAAATTCGGGAATTATTTGAGTAACGTTTTCATTTGTTATATAATACCAAATACAACTAATATTACAATTATGACAAATACCAGAATGATGATCCATTGTTGCAATTTCATTTTGAGTTTTACCACAATTTGCACAATTGATGTTTTTGTAAGTTCCTTTACTGAACCATTTCTTTTCCATTTTACCTCAAGTATTAGTCAATTGTTTTATCTCACTATTTATTTTTCCTATCCAATTTTTGTCAGTTGGGTCTACAATAATCACTTTGAAATCAAATCTCTCGCTTTCAATTCCGACACCTTTTAAATCATCAATATGTAAGTCAAAATCAAATGCTGGCGGATACTTTGAAGAGTTAATATTCCGAGATTTTAGAACTTTTTGGTTTTCTGTCTGGGTTACAATTCGGTTAACTTTTATTCCATAATATTTCAAAGTCCGTCTTATTTTTCCTTTTGTCCGAAATGATGTTGTATAGATATGAACTTTATGTCCTTGACGTTGCAAATCAGAAATCAATTCATCCGTTCCTTTCCGTATTTCTTCAATTCCAAGAAGTTTTGCGATTCCGTTTCTTTTTTCGGTTTCGAATTCTTTTCCATTTGGAATTAACGTGCTATCGAGGTCAAAACTGATATTCATTTCAAATGTTGGGTAACGTTATAAGTATGTGTCGTAGTAATGTAAAATGTTACCTTACCATCGACAAATCTGCGCAGGTTTTATAATTTCCTTACCATAAAATCTTTGCGCCATAGCAAATATACAAGAACCTTTGAGTTATCACTTAACCGCTATGATCACATACTTGGTGTTACCAACATGCTTTATTTAATTTCATTTATTAATTAAGATCCGTTTGTATCTTACTGTTTTTCTCAATTCACCTCTCCTATTCGGATAAAAGAAGACTATACTGTTGTCAGTAATTTTAACAGTCCAAGTATAGTTAGTTTTGTTTCCGTTCCTGTATTCAGTTAAAATGTGAAACTTTCCTTTACGAGTTATACGTCCGCTATCAATTTCAGGTTTGACATCCTTGTAATTTCTCCAATTCTTTTTTGAAGTCTGATAACTTTTGGAAATAAATGTTGAGTCCGATTTTAGGATTAATTCTCCTACTTGATAAGAGTATGTAGTACTATAATTATGGGCTCTATTAAGATAGATCTTATTATTTTCTTGCCCATAAATATTCGACAAATAAAGAAAGAAGATTAATATTAAAATTTTGTATTTCAATTTTCTAGTTTGTTGGTAACGCCAAATATATGAATCGGAGCAAGGCAAAACACCCGAACCAATTGATTTATCTGCGCATTTTTATTTCTTGTTTAATTTATAAAAATCTAGCGCCACTGCAAAAAGGAAATGACCTTCGAGCAAGCACTAAACTTTACTCTGATTTTATATATGATGTTAGCAACTGGCTATTTATTCTGTTAGTTCTTTCGAGAAATATATTCGTCTGTGTCCTTCTGGAAAACCATTCATTTCTCCAATTGGTTTATATCCGTTTTTTAAGTAAAATTCTTCTGCTTGAAAATCAAACGTGTCAAGCATTGAAATTTTCGCTCCTTTTTTAATAGCTATTTTTTCAGCGTGTTTTAAAATCCGTGTACCAACTCCTTTTTTTCGGTATTCTTCTTTTACCCACAAAATATTAATTTCAAGTCCATTCCAATATCCAAGTCCGGCTAATATTCCACCAATTTCGATTCCGTTTTCATCTTTGGCTACAAATTCCAAGCGAGTCCAAATGTCAGCAATTGCTGGAACTTTACTTAAATTATATTCGTTAATTCCGTCGACGATTTTTTTTATATTTTCCTTTTCGCAAGGTTCAATACTAAATTCAGTCTTCATTTCCATTTGAGTGATCAGCTTGTTGCTAACGGTCTTGTGTATGATTAGTTGCGTGTTTCAGCAACCAATTTAGCAAACATTCATGAACTAGAGGAATTTCCGATAGGAAATTCCGAGTAGACATGAACCAAGCAATTAATTATACACGTTGTTGTAACCAGTTTTATATTCCATTATTTTTCTAAAATATAAATCCACTTTTTTACTATCAGGTCCATAAATATTCAAACTTGGTTTGAGTTCATTATTTTCCATTCCAATATTTAATTCATATTTATTTGTATTCCAATTATTCATTTTGAAGTGCCCAAATTCATAAACTTGTTTTCCTTTCCAAAACAATTCAAAAGAGCAATGTCCATATTCGTTTTTAATTCCTTTTCGGTTTTTTCCGTCCACAAAGATTGTCTTTCCGCTATTTTGGTTCACAACTTTAAAATCCGATAAATTCAGAGAAGAGTCAACTATTAAGTTAAACGTATTAAAGTCAAATATTTTAGATGAAATTTGAGTAGCAAGACAATGTTCGTCTTTTATTTTTTCCGCATAGTTTTTAAAACTATAGAAACTTAAAATTCCGATTAATATAACTGCAACTAAAATCAGATTTTTGTTCTTTCGCATTAGGTTTCTCAAATTGGTTACAACGTCTCGTATAAGAAACGTAGGGCAGGTGATAAGCGATACGTTTCGGTTTGGTACTAAGCCAAATATAATATTTTGCTTTTATTTTTTTTTGTAAATGTCGAATTTTATAGTTGGCGACACAGCAAATAAACACTGACCTTTCGATTAAGCCCAAAAGCCCTATGTTTTTTTATACATTGTTGTAAGTCGTTTTTCTATTTTATGAGTTTCAAAACAGATACTGTTTTTCGTTCTTTTTCTGTAAAATAATATTCCAGTTGTTCTACAAATTCAGTCAAATGTTTTTCGGTTAGGCCTAATAAATATGAGGTGCCAGTAGATTTAGGGGCAGACTTTTTAAAATCTAATTTTCCCTCTTTATGATAGTGTTTTTTTAATTCCTTTAAGTCTTGTTCATTTATAATGCCAATCGCAGGTATTCCATAAGTTCTAGAGCCTAGATTCGGTTGAAACTTAATTTGTCCATATATAAATCTATCCATAGCACTTTTTTTTTCATTAAGTAACACAGGTGCAAAAGAATAGTATTTACCGCCTTGACCTTGGTGTATTTCAAATAGCATTAATCCAATCCCAAATTCTCTATTTGAAGAGCAAAAACAATCTCCAAGAAACAAATCGTTATCTAAATCTGAGTCTAATGATGTGGGATAATCTGCTTTTGATTTATCTGATTTCCAAAATTGCCACCATTTTCTATCTTTTGACTTAAATTCATTTGTTGGTTGTTTACCTAATAAATTCTTCTCATCATATTTTTCTCCTTCTTCTCCAAGAACTATAGATTCAAGATCATGAGCAATGGAAATCATTTTTTTAATAATCTTTTCATCTGGATTTTTTACACTTATCCAACCATATTTCTCGTCAAAAGTAAAGGGCACTTCTCCTTTTTCAGTTTTCCATAATCCTGCATTTGGAGTCGGTACTGTTAAAAATTTTCCATCATCAATCTCTGCAGAGAATTCTTCAATCTGTTCAAATTCAGAATCGGATTTTATATAGTCAATCCAATCTTCTTTTGTCAATGTTATTTGATTTTCCTCTCTCTGAATACTTAATTCATATCCCATTTCTAATCAATATAGATAATTTTACCAATGACTTACAACGTGTTTATGTATGGTTTCGTTGCGTGTTTCAGCAACTAATTTAGCAAATACAAACCGAATAGAAAATCCGCGAGGATTTTCGTAAGTAGGCGAGTATTAGCAATGAATTATACATGGTGTTGTGGTGTCGTTTTTTATTCTGTGATTTTATATTTTCGACCAATTAATTCACATTTTTTAGTAACGTTCCAAAAAGCAAAGCCAGGTTCGCCAGTCGGTATTTTTCGAGTTATTATCTCTCCGTTTGTCTTTCGAATTCTAAAATCGGCGAAATGGCCATTTTGCTTAACACTTATTCCATCTTCTCTGTTGGTCACAAAGGCTTTAAATCCGTTATGCCATTCAAATTCAGAGTATTCAATAAATTCAGATTTTGAGTTATCCAATAGAACAAACTTATGAGTTGAGTTTATAATAAATTTAGATTCCGATATTTTTAAAATCAAAACAGGAATTTCATTTTTTTTCAACTTCATTTTTTCAGTAAACTCATTTTTTTCAGATTCAGGAATTAAATCGAACAGAGTAAATAATTCGGTTCCATTAAAATCAGATTTTTTTTTGCCGAAAAACCCAAAAAACCAAAATTCAATTTGGTTTTTTACTTTTTTAGACGATTTTTCTATTATCTCACTCATTTTCTTAAATGCACTACAACGTTGAATATATGGCAGGTAGGGCAGAAAACAAGCGATTATTTTCGTTCTAGCAACAAGCCAAATCTTTTGTGTTTTGTTTTAATTTTTCTCTTTAACACCAAATCAAAAGATTTGGTGACTTTGCAAATTGACAATGACCTTTTGGTTAAATACTAATAGCCCTATTTGCTATATATAGTGTTGTATGGCGTTTATATTTCGTATTCAATCACTCCAAGATATTTAAGAACGATTCCTGTATCTTTTATTGATCTGGGGTTTTTGATCTGATCAGCGTTAATAAAAATCAGAGTATTATATTCAGATTCATTCAATTTGGAATATCTATTTTCAAATTCAGTACCCCAATTGTAAGAATAAGAGTATTTTTTGAATTGATTTTTTATATCCTTAATTGGTTTTTCAAATCCAGATTCCATAAAATCGTGATCAATCCATATTTCTCCTTGGGATTCGGCAAATTTAGAGACAGGGACGTCATCATAATCCTCTAACTCATATCTACTGTCATCTTCACCAACAAAATCATAATATAATTTTTCCGATTCAAATTTACCTATCCAAAAGTGACTTTTTTCAGTTCTCATTTCTTATTTTCAATGGCATACAACGGTTTGTGTATGATTAGTTGCGAGAAAGTACGCGAGTACTTTCCGCCATTGCTAAACATAATTAATGTGAGTGAATTTCCGATTGGGAAATTCCGTAGCAATTAATTATACATCTTGTTAGCATTAGTTATTTTAATTCGTTGTTTTTGTTTTCCGTTGTCAGATATCAAGGTGAGATTGTTGTGTTTGTCTTTTTCTATCTCCCAAAAAAATGAGTTAATACCATACTCAATTATATCAATCTGATTCTTGTCAGTATCGTAAAAAATTAGGTCAGTTTTTGCATCTTGTTTAGAATTCCACTTTTGTAAATAAACTCCGTTGTCAGCTTTATATATCCAATCACCAAAGATTTGCTTTTCAAATATATTTTCAGGTTCCGATTTTAAATAAATATAAGCAGGGCCGAATCTAATCTCTCCAGCATATTTGCTTAATATTTTAACTGTTCCAGAACTTATCAAAATCGACCACTCATTTTTTTTATCAAAATAAGTATCAAGATCCATTTTTTTGGTATAGAACAATTTTCGGATCAATACAATTACCGCTAATGATCCAAAAACTATTAATAAAATTGCTTTGATTTCCATCATTAATGCTAACGTTTAATATATGTGTCGTAGCAGAGCAAAATGTTACCTTGCTTTTCGACTTTATCTGCGCATTGGTTGCTAACTTTTCCATTCTGCAAGCATTGCGCCTTGTCAAAAATACAACAACCTTTTGATTCATCGCTTTGCTGCTATGATCGCATATATAGTGTTGTACAGCGTTTTTTATAATGGTGCAGTAATTTCTAATATAGCACCTAAAGCAATTGCTGAAATTGATATGACTATAGTTTTATTTAATTTGAAATTACCTTTTATAGTTTTAAGACTAAATAAAATCATCAAGAATCCAAGAATTACATTTATCACGAGGACATAGTTTGGTAACATCGTAAAAAATAACAAATCTGTGAAATAATATAAATATGCTTTATAAGAGTAATGTAGTATCCAAAGTATAGCTAAAACTTTAATTATTACTCCGACAATATTATTCTTTTTCATTTATTGTCTTATTTAGTTATTGCTTTTTGAGCACGTTCTATAATTGGTTCATAATCAAAGTGAGAACAACCACTTTCACTCATCACTCTTTTTCCAGTCTTTTTGTATTTTCCTTCTCCCATTTCCCAATTGAAAACAAAAAATTCCTGTTTAAAAACTTGATCGAGTTTTGAGTAATTTAAACCGTCATCCGTTTGTTCAAAGTTTTCTTCTGTTTCGATAACTTTTATAGGGATTTCATTAGTCAAATAAATAGTCGTCCTAATTCGTCCATAAGAAAGTCCAATTTCTTGAACGACTTTATGAATATTGTTGTTACTCTTCCAGACTTTTAAAATTCCACCACCGTCTGTTACAATTCCCGTCAATTCAACCCAATCGAACTCATTTATAGTCAGTTCAGAGTTCAAATCTATTAAATTCACCTTTCGATCAATTTGTTCCAGATTATTTTCTTGCCCAAATGTTAATAGTCCAATTAAAAATAATATTATAAAGAATACGTTTTTCATTTGGTGTACAACGTTTAATATATGTGTTGTAGCAGGGCAAAATGTTACCCTATTTTTCGGTTTTTCTGCGCATTGGTTGCTAACTTTTACTTTTTGCAAGCATTGTGTCTTACCAAAAATACAAGAACCATTCGATCCATCAATTAGCTGCTATGATCACATATATGGTGTTACCCAACGTTTTTAATTCCAATTTTGTTTTCAATCCAATCGTGGAAATATATTACTAATCCAATTATGAGATGAAAACCAATTAATATTTGTCCAAGTAATTCTGTTGAACCTTTTGAATATATTCCTAATAGTCCAGTAACAATATGATAAACCATCAAAAGGAAAAGTCCTATGTTGGATTTACTATTCATAACCCATAAAATCAGAATTAACTGAACTGCAAGTCGTCCAATTTGATAGGGTAACCTTTCAGTTCCCACTTTATTATATACCAAAATTATTAATACAAGTTCAATAATTATTGTCAGAATGATTGCCGAAGTTAAAACAGGTCTTTCTTTCATTAATTAGCTTGTTTTTTTACGAAAACTACACAAGAAATAGTTGTCAAAATTAAAAGCCCAATTGTACCAAAAAGAATCAGGTTCAACCACATCACAACATCGTGAAAACCTGGGGCTAGCAATTTCAATAATGATTCTGCAGAAAAGAACAAAATTAGGGTTAGGATTATAAATGATATCAGGTGAATTAATATAATTTTTCTTTTCTTCATTCAATTTGATATGTTGGGTAACGGACTTGTGTATGAAACGTAGCGTGTAAAAATGTACTAAGTTTCGGTTTAACACAGAGCCGAATTTTTATATTTTGTTTTTAATTTTTCTCATTTTAAAAGCCAAATTAAAAATTTGACGGACTTTCTAAATATACACAAACCTTTCGGTTTAGCATTTATTAGTTATGTTTTATACACCGTGTTGGCAACAGTTTTTATTCTTAATCTCCTTTTCCGACTGGAACTATAACAAAAGCAAAATCAATTTCATTCGGTACTCCATAGTCAGTCAAATATTTTCCTCCAAGTCCACTTACTTGTGATTTTTTGTCCTCAACTTCTAGCCCATAAGTTTCTCCAAACATAAACTTAACTCCATTCTCTAATTTAAGAGTATCAGTGTCTGTAACATTAAATACTTTAAATTCCTTTGGTTTTATAATTAAACCTTCTATTATTCCAATATTTTTAGTCGTTTCATTGTAAAGAAAGACTTTATATTTTTTTCCTGTTTTATCGTATTTCACTGGTATAATTGAAACTTCAGTTCCTTTTTCAATAAATATGTTTCCGTGAGAATCAGTCCACTTTTTTTCTTTTGGCTGTTCCATTGGGTCAAAACCATACATAAATTTATTGAGTTGACCATTCGAGCTTTCCAGTCCGACAATATCCATTAACTCCTCAAAATACATACAAACTCTTTCTCTATCTTCGGTATCTAACTCCTGATAAATGTCTGTAAATCTTGAAAGTCCTATTCCGATTTTTTCTTGATATTTTATATCAGTCGGTTTTTTAGATTGCGCAATAGTTTTAAAATCAGTTGTAACTAGGTCTATTTTTTCCGTGAAAATTGGTCGCATTTTTTCGTTTACAATTCCAGGATAGAAATTCGGATATGGTTGTTCAACAAATTTCTTCTTTGCAATGAATTTCGCAAACATTTCATTCGCATTTTCTGGTGTTTTCATTTCATTCACATTTTGTCCGCAAGCAGATAATGTCAATAGAATTAATGAAATTTGAATGTATTTCGCCATTTGTCAAATTGTTGCCAACGTTTAATATATGTGTCGTAGCCGTGCAAATTGTTACCTTGCTTTTTGATTTTTCTGCGCATTGATTGCTAACTTTCACCTTCTGCAAGCGTTGCGCTCTACCAAAACTACAACAACTATTCGATTGATCTCTTAGCCGCTATGATCACATATATAGTGTTGTGGTTAGTTTTTATTCATTCAATATTTCATTCAGCTTTGGGAATTCTGATTCCATTCGTTTATTATCTCTTTTTCCATCATAATCATTATCTCCGTATTCAAGTCCAACCATAATGAACCCGACAAAACCTTTTCGTTCAGATTTTGGTATTTCGCTAATTATTTTTGCGAAATCTTTTTCACCAATTCGATATATTATTTGAGTCAGAACATAACCTAAATCGTATCCGCTTGCTGCTCCACCATTTGGAAAATCTTTTAGTTCAATAATTGCATTCTTATCTTTCGTTAGAGCTTTGGAAATCAGTTTTTTCATTTTCTGGTTTTCAGAGAAAGATTGGTGAGCAAATAATGTGTCTCCAATAACAACTCCGTTAACTTTGTCAGATTTACAGCTGACTATTGAAATCGATATTAAGAATAGGGATAAGATTTTTTTCACAACTTTAATTCAGAATTAACCACAACGTTTAATATATGTGTCGTAGCAGTGCAAATTGTTACCTGGCTTTTTGATTTTTCTGCGCATTGATTGCTAACTTTCACCTTCTGTAAGCGTTGCGCCTTACCAAAACTACAACAATCATTAGATTGATCTCTTAGCCGTTATGATCACATATATAGTGTTACCTGCTGGCTTTTTATCATTCCATTACTTCTTTAACTTGAGTTTCCAAGTCTTTAATTCCGTTAAACTTTCTAAAATTCAAATCCTTTCCGATTGATTTTAATTCATCCGATAGGTCTATTATTAACTCCAAAGGTTCTGCTTCAAACCCGAACATATTTTGGTCAAATTGGGTTCCAATTAAAAGCCCATCATTTTCCATTCCTACACACCAGTTTTCCATAAACTCAGATAATGGGATTTCAGTTGGCTCATAGTTTTTCCATCCGTCTTTTATACAGGACTTTGCTCTTGCCTTTTCAGCCCAAAAGCAAATCATTCCAATGGGTTCCCCATTTTCGTCATCATAATGAACAGAACTTGATGTTGCAAATCCATCTTTGTTTTTTAATCCGTAAACTATTTCAGTTTCACATACTGTTTTTATGAACTTCGTATGTCGGTTTTTGACTGTTATATGATTTTGAAACATTATTTTTAATTCAGTTTTATTTCCAGCGTTTTACTTTCTGTATCAATTTCAATCCATTCAGTTTGAGATTCCAATTCAGGAATACAATTGGTCAAATCGCTTCCTTTTGCATACTTACTCAATGCTCTACGACCGAAATGGATAGTCGCTTTATATACATCTTGCCCAGTTTCCCCAATCCACGCTTTAGTTTCTATTTTCCGTTTGTCATTCACATGTTTTTTAGTCAACTGATTGTCGGTCGGAAACCAAGAAACTCCGTCACACCAAAAACCTTTTAATTCTGGGTCAGTAGATTTTTCCAATTCGTGACAAATTCGGTATTCAAGTCGAGTGCAGAATTCCTCGTTAAATGGTGTTTCGATATTTTGTCGTGCGTTCGTCATTTCAGCTTGTAGGTAACGTTTAATATATGTGTCGTAGCAGAGCAAAATGTTACCTTGCTTTTCGACTTTATCTGCGCATTGGTTGCTAACTTTTCCATTCTGCAAGCATTACGCCTTACCAAGGCTACAACAACCATTCGATATTGATCTCTTTCTCTTAGTCGCTATGATCACATATATGTTGTTGGCACACGTAATTTTTAGTGTACGTCAATTCCATCAAAATTAATTTCACTAATGACCAAATCCGAGTATTTTTCCCCTTCATAAGATTCTAATATCTCTAAAGTCAGAACTAAATCTTGGTTTTCGATAGTTGATTGTATGGGTTGAATTTCAAACCTTTGGGAAGCAGTCGTATCCTCTAATTCCAAAATTGCAATTGTCTTATTGTCTATTTTTAATTTCAATTTTTTCGCTCTAGAGTTGTTTTTCCAGAGCTTTTTTGTTTTTACATATCCATTATAGATTTCGATCGTATTTATTCTTGGGGAATTTGCTTTAAAATGAAAACTAATAGATTCTCCTATTCCGTTTTTTGATTTAGGAACCCAAGCTGTCAACAAGTCAAAGTCATGAATATTTTGATCAGAATAGTTTATGTTCTTTTTTAAAATACTTGAGGACGAAATCTTGTACGGTCCACCACCGCAATACCAACTACAACCAATCCCTTGAGTCTTTGGTCCGTGACCCATTTCGAGGGAATCAATCGCTTTTTTAGTTCTCTTGGTCATTTCAAAATAATTGATTTCATTCTTACTGTTATCACTTAAAACCAATGAATCAATGGCACTTCTCCAGTATTTAAATTCCGTTTTTGAGTAATTATTTTCATTCCCCAAAATCGGTTTTAAAGTGTTAACATTCTGTCCGTAAGTTAGAATACTAAAAAATAGGAATAGGATTGAAATTATTTTTTGCATAGAGTTTCTCTTATGTGTGCCAACGTTTAATATATGTGTCGTAGCATGGCAAAATGTTACCGAACTATCGACATTATGTACGCATTGGTTGTTAACTTTTCCTTATTGCAAGCATTGCGCCTTACCAAATATACACAGGCCAATCGATTTATTACTTTGCTGCTATGATCACATATATCGTGTTGTACCTATGTACTTTTTTTTCTTTTTTCGAAAAGTGCTTTTGTATAGTTTCGATAAAATTCTTTCCAGACATTTCGTTGTTCATCACTAAATGAGTAAAACTTTTTCTCTTCTACATCATAGAAGAACCCTCCATAACCACTAACTTTAATTCTTCTTGTTTCTCCATTATTAAATTTAGCAATAACTAACCATCCTCCACCTTTCCAAACATATTTTTCCTCAGTAGGCATAGATTGATTAAGAATTTTCTTTGCAGAATTGATATCAACTTCTATAAATTCCATTGAGTTTAAATCTACATTACTTATGGATTCGATCTTTACTTTAGGCAAAGTACTGTTGTCATAAAATCTCAATGAAGATAAGTTGTCCCAAATAATACTATTATCCTCATTCAAGTTTTCATTACTGCAAGATAAAAGAGCAATCAAAATTAGTAGTGTATAAATGTTTTTATTTAGTTTCATTGAGTTCTTTAGCGGTATTAGGTACAACGTTCCTTGTATGTTGTGTTTGCCTGCCAAAGGCGGCATATGCAATATACAAATTGTTGTGTATAGTTTTTTAATAAGCAAATCGATTAAAAACTCCAATCAATTTCCATTCTTCATTCAAGTTTTGATATAGGCTGGAGTAGCCTCCATTATTACCGAATTTAAAACTAATAATGCTGTATTTATTATCGTCAGAAAAAATAGGTCTAGATATTGATAATGGCCAACCTCTCCATTTATTTGGATTATTATTATACTGTCTTATTTTTCTTTTCAGCTCTCTTTGTTGTTCTTTAGATTTCGGTTTAATAGCTTCCAAAGCAGTATTTATAATAATTTTCTGATTCTTTTTTGTCAGATAAACTTCATTTAGTTCGTCCACATTCCATTCCATCAAGTTTTGAGTAGTACTTTTTGAAATTAGTTCAATTAAGATCATCGAATCATTCAAAATCAGCTTACTTTCATTTAACTCATAGAGATAATTATTTATGTTCCATTTGTCCGTTTTTAAATTAGGTTTGTAACCCTCTTTGTTAACAATCTTTGTTTTATCAATTAAAGCTAAATCTAATACATCTTGAGAGGACAGATTATAACTTAAAAGTATTACGAATAAGTAAAGTAGTTTTTTCATTATTTGGTCAGTTTATCCCCAAAACTAAATTCGTTAGCATACACATAAAACTTAAAATGAGTAAACCTACTTTTTTAGAAGATTAACTATCCGGATCATTTAGTTATTAGACTTGATAATTATACACAACGTCTCTTGTATGGTGCGTTTGCTTCCCAAAGGGAGCATATGC
This sequence comes from Aquimarina sp. AD10, assembly GCF_003443715.1. Lineage (NCBI taxonomy): Bacteria > Pseudomonadati > Bacteroidota > Flavobacteriia > Flavobacteriales > Flavobacteriaceae > Aquimarina > Aquimarina sp. AD10. The sequence goes on from NZ_CP031965.1 coordinate 620,927, forward strand.
ATTATACAAATTGTTATCTATAGTTTTTTATATATTTTATTTTCAGATAATCTTGGTGATTCGTAAGAGGTCAGCTTATTATCTTTATATTTAAACTTATGTTCATAATACTGGTTGATCGAATCCGGTGATTGGTTCAATCGGATAATTATATTGTCAACTTTTTCATCAATGGAGAATTGCTCAGAAATAGTATCACTATAAATAACATAATCCATACCAATTACTACTACTTCCTTATCTAAAGATTCAATTTTAAATTTTGGTAACTTAACTATACCTTTGTTATCTGTTTTTACTTCATATTTTGGTAATCCATTAATCAGACTTTCATATTTTATTTTAAAACCTCCTATTGATTCTCCATTAAATGATTTTACATTTATCCTTATGGAATCGCTAGAGTTATCAAAATAATTACGTTCAATTTCGGAAGTTACATCCAAAGTTCTTTTTGTCTCAAATAAGGTGAGTGTAATATCTTCTAATTTCCATTTCCCGGTAAAATCATTCCATAACCAACAACTATCACCTCTTTCTTTATAAGTATAGGTTCCGTTTTTCCTTATCTCTATAGTATCTTCATTAAGGTCATCTATGATTTTAAAAATTCCGATAACTCTTTCCGAATCAGAACTTATCAAAATGAGTAATATAAAAAGTATATAGTGTTTCATTAATTGTAGATAACGTTTAATATATGTGTCGTAGCAAGGTAAATTGTTACCTAGCCATCGATATTTTCTGCGCATTGGTTGCTAACTTTTACTTCGTGCAAGCAATTACGTCTTACCAAAAATACAAAGACCATTCGATTCGTCTATTAGCTGCTATGATCACATATATCTTGTTATGCATAGTGTTTTTATTTTTTCGTCAACTTGACAATCAGATAAGGTGTTAATATTCCTATTCCAACTAATATTGTTGAATATAAATCAAATGGTTCTGCTTTTAGAGAGTTTGGAATTAAAGGACTTGAATGTTTTGCCGAAAAAACCATAATGAAAAGTCCAATTCCAAATACTATTATCACGAAAAAGATAACAGTTAATATATCTGTAATCAACTCTTTTATTTTAAAGTATTCTCTTGTTGAATTGTAGATCATTCCAAACAAAGGAATAGTTGCTAAAGCTAAATAGTCAAGCATATTTGTTGAAATTCCAAAAAAATAGTCAGTAAGCTTTTGTAGGTTTTCAGTCAGTCCAATCTGAAGTTTTGCTCCAAAGCCAAAATTTAGAGCAATAAAAATCAGTCCACAAAGTCCGTAAATCCAAAGTTTTATTTTTCGTGGTGTTTTATTTAAATCAATTTTCATTTTCCAGCATTATGCACAACGTCTCTTGTATGGTGCGTTTGCTTCCCGAAGGGAGCATATGCATTATACAAATTGTTATCGGTTTTATTTTACATTATTCCTGATATTGAAATCGTTTCAGCATCATTATATAATTCCTGTTTTTGTTCTTCTGTCAGTTCTTCAGTTGTTTTGTTCACGATACTTCCTGATACGTCTAGATTTTCTTCAATTAGTTCAATGTTTTTATAAACTTTGAGCTGTCTGGAACAATCAAAATATTCTACATTTAGGCTATCCAAAATAGAAAAGAACTTGTTTTCAGCAATTAAATTAGGATTTGGTGGTGTTAGCCAATTCTTTCTCACTGCTTCATATGCCAAAATCCAATATTCAGAAAACAAAACATTATCGATTAGTTCTGATGTAATTGATGAATAATCAGGTGTTCCATTAACTAGTTTATGTTCCTTATCAATGCATAATAAAATCAAAATTGCCGCAGGGTCTTTTGTTTCTATCACAACATTTGCTATTCTTTCTTCAATTCGTATTTCAAATGATTTTGCAAGCCAAAGAGCCCAAGTAACCTCGAAATTATGATTTATTTGACTATGATTTAATATCACAGATTCAATCAAGTCTTTTATCTTTGATTTGGATGTTGAGTCAACATAACTTTTATAAGTTATTAGTATTCTTGTTGTAATGTCTAATATTGCAGGTTGAATTAATGAAGTTTTGAGTAAAAGGTTCTCAAAAAGTCTCCAGCTTTTATTGGGTATCATTACTGTTCCAAATTCAAATAGTCTGAGAGAATATTTAAATATCCAATCAGTCCTTGATTTGTTTCTTTGACCAATTTCCCAAATTAAACTAAAGTAATGTTTAATACTATTTGAGAGGTTAGTAGACTTAAATTCAAACCTATTTAAATCAGTAACCCAATCATTTTCAAAGGGAATAGGATATTGATCTATTTCTATTTTTTTATCATTTAATTCTAATTGATATTTATTCAATATTTTTTGTAATCCCTTAACAGCTATATCGGCTTCATCATTCGTATTTACAAAAATATAATAGTCATCATAGTATCTACAGCCTTTTGCCTTTGGGGGTATGTAACAGCAAATTCTTCATCTATTTTACAAGCTATAAGTTCAGAGAGTATATGCGAAGTGTCAGGACCTATAGGAATACCTACTGATTGTTTATCTTGACAAGCTCTAATTGCATTATCAAGTTTATTGGAGTATTCATATCCTAGTGCCAAAGGTTCATTAGCCGCAAGCTCTACCTGAAAATCAACTTTGGTCATTTTAAAGTATTTTTTTGACTGCTCCTTTCCGATCCAAGACCAAGGAATAATGTGAGTATAAATTGTTGGATAGAATTTTGAAATATCCAGCTTTACCTGAATTAATTTATTCACTGAGGATTCTAATATTCTTTCTCGCAGATCAGAAACATTCTTGCTAGATGTTTTTACAGCTCTTTTGTTACTATTAGTTTCTTCTATTGGATAACTTGTGCTGAATTTAGAACTTTTAAATATTGTTTGGAAATCGGACCATTTTTCAGATATGAGTTCCGCCACTTTTATAAAATGTTTCGGATTTGGAACTTCAAGAGGTCTTCTTGATAATTTGCCTTTGGATATGTTGAATTTCCAACATTTTGAGGAACTATATTTATTAATAAAATCCCCTTTTCTTAGTTTGAAATCACTTCCCGATTCTCCTGAATTTCGAGTTGTCTCTTGATTGAATATTGTTGTCCATTGTGCCTTAATATCATCTAAATTATCAGCCATTTGTTCAGTATAGAATGGCGGTGGTAATTCTTTTGGGAAATAGCCATTCCTAATAAACTTTTCTTCTTGCATAATATTTCTTTAGGATTACCGATAACGTCTCGTATAAGAAACGTAGGGCAGATGATAAGCACTTTCGTTTCGATTTATTACTTAGCTAAATATAAATATTTTGCTTTTATCTTTTCTTCTATAAACGCCAAATTTTATATTTAGCGGACTTTAATAATATGCACAGAACTTTCGGTTAATTACAAACGCCCTATGTTTTTTATACATTGTTACCTGTAGTGCTTTTTCGCAAACTTGCTAGCGTTGACAGAAGTCATACTCTTTTATAGTTTTGGTGAAGCTTTGATGGCGCGACTGTAAATGTGTATGCTTTTGCGTTGGCTTATTCGAACACATATTCTTTAAAATCAGTTTTAAATTCATTCATTGTATTGTCATTTTTATGGCGAGCTAAAATCAGTTTATTATCAGCTGTCCGAAAACACTTGCCATTGATATTTCTAAAATTAGATTCTACAAAATGTTCTATATCATTTTTCTTGAATTCATAAAATTCAAAATCTGATTTACTCTTATCAGAAAAAAAGTCTATAAAATTTTCTCTAAACCTTGTTTTAGTTTGTTCTCTGAATTTTTCGATTCTTTGTGCGCCAAATTGGGTATATGCTTTTAAAACGTAGAGGAAATTTATTTTATACTGATGAACAAATAATGTGTCTCTATCAAATAGTCTTTCTTCAAAATGAAAAGATTTTACAATGTCGCTTTTTTCATTTAGTTCATCGCTATCAAAATTTTTGTAGTCATCAATATAACCATATATAAAAAAGTTAGGTGTAATATTATAGCCTTCTGTCAATTCATCTCTATATCTTAATTTGTCTGTGTAGTAATTACCAGTTTCATTTAACAGGTCAATATTGTACTGAATGACATTTTTAGCATATGTAAATTGCTTAAATTTAGATACTTTACCTGCTTTACTATCTGACTTATAATATTTTGAATCTCCAATATAAAATATGTCACTCGTATCTAAAAGAGACTGATAGTCGAATATGTGGTCAATTATTTTACCATCATCATTATATTTCAGGTTTTTGAGGGAAATTCCGTCTTTTGTTTTTTTATCGATGATTGGGTCTGAAAATAGTTTGTCAACCATATCTTCAAAAACAAGATTATAATTCTTTACCGAAATGAATTCTTCTTTTCTGTTTCTTACGCTACTTTTATCGGTTTGTGAAAAATAAATTTCGCAAAGATGATACATCTTTTTTAAGGTGTCATTAAAATAACGATACTTGATTTTACGCAATTTTGACAAACCGTTTTCTTGTAGTTGTTTGAATTTACTATCTTTTATTAATTGATAAGATTGGTCAATTTTAAGATATAAATTATGGTCATTATTAAAATGATTAAGAATTGAAAAGAAATAGACTAGTAGTTCTTCTTCCGTATTAACTATTTTCTTTTTGTTTGTATAGACTGTATAAATAGGTTGTTTATTATTGGTAATTAATGGAATAGATTTACGAATTGTTTTATCCCAATTAGGCTTTCTTGCCTGCTGAGATTTAAATTCAATATGCTTGAAAAGTATATTGTTTTTGTTTTTTTTATAAAAGTTGACAAAGCTTAAAAGTAAATCTAAGTAAGAGTATTCCTGTTCGTTTAAATTTGTACTCAAATTGGTTGAAAGAGAGCTTTGCACTATAGTTGATGATTTATTTCTACGTTTAAATTCTAACAAACTATTGTAAAAATATACAGAAATTTGTCGAATCCAATTGTATTCATCTTTATGTTTAAAGGTTTCAGATTCTTCTAAATTTAGAAGATTAGTTTTGTTAATACCAAAAACTGTTTCTTGATTAGTTTTCATAAAAACCTTAGGAAGCATATAAATAAGTTGTGCTTTCTTAGACGTCTGTGAAAAAGAATGATAATAACCAACAGATAAAATTGTCCCATCTAAACCTTCTTGATGATAGAATTTTGGGTCATCAAAAATTTCTTTTAAATCGGTTAATGGATATTTTTCTCCTTCGATTAAAATTTTCATTTATCAGAAGGGATGTTAGAAATATCGATTTTTAGAATATCAAGAACTTCTCTAAGTTTTAGAATACCATTAGGTCTAATAGGGAAGAAGTCTTCATAGGACGTATTGTCCTTAAAAATGTTATGTTCCTCTATCTCATCTTTAAATACGTCGTTCCATAAATAGAATATTGCTTTGTTGATAAATGTGTCAATTTCAATTATATCGTTTTCAGGTTTTAGAAAGTAATTACCTAAGCATTTGTCCATACCCAAATTATCATTTTGTTTAATGACATCATTAACTGATTTGATAAAAGATAACCAAGAAAAACTTTCTGTTTTAGAAATTTGCACTTCAAATTTTGATGAAGCATTATCGTCAGAAAACTCATAATTTATTGGAATATATTCCCAATCCCATCTTCTTTTAAATGCACTATCCATAGGAAATAGTGATTGGTCAGATGTATTCATTGTAGCCAAAATAGTTAAGTTTGACGGTAAAATTAATTTACTTCCATCTGTTTTGTCATTGTCAGAAAAAACCTGTATTAAGTATTCTTTTAACTCTTTTGATGGCGTAATATCATAATTGTTTGACCTGTCTAATAGTTGAAAAATATCTCCAAAAATTTCAGCGCAATTACCTCTATTTATTTCTTCAATTACTAGGTAGTAATCATCATTTAAATTATTCCAAGCTTCTACATAGATGTTTGTAAAAGCTTGTGGAACAAATTCATATCTTATATCATTTTCTAACATTGTTGGTTTGTAACCACCAACGAAAGATGCGTAGTCATATTCTGGATGAAAAGTTACTCTTTCAGTTCTTTGCAGTTTATCATTTATAAGTTGGTTTATCTTATGAGATTTTCCTGTTCCTGGTGCCCCGTAAAAAATTATATTTTTTGCAAGACCTTTGTCTATTGAAATATTTCTTTGAGATTTAGGATAATATTCATCTAAATCAAATTTTGTAAGTAATACAAGTTCTTGAATTGCCATACCTGAGTATAGTGTTTGGATAAATGGTCCTCTGCTCAATTCACTAGGATGGCTTTTTACCAAAAAGTTACTTTCAAAAGAAATGGTTTCATAATCACTAGTCAAATTATGATTTTGTTTATAACTGCTTAAAAGCTCTTTATTTGAATAATCTTCCTCTGATAGTTTAATAATTCTATTTTCATAGTTTAAATCAAAAATTATTTCAATTGCAGATTTTGATATATTTAGTTTATCTAGAACGTCCTTGACTAAAGTTTGAGAATCTGGTGAATTTTCAAATTTGTTGTTTTTGAAGTAGAAAATCGCAAAATCTAGAATATTTGTTTTGCGTTCGCTTAATAAATCTTTAACGGATGTTTCCCATTTTTTAGAAAGTCTATAATACCAAAACTCTTTGTTATTATATTCTCTTAAATCATCTCCAAAATAGAACAAACCTTGCAATTGACTAGACAAATCTGATATGTCAATTCGATAGGTTGTATTAGTCTGTATTTCTTCTATATTATTAGTTGAAACGAATAGAGTTAAAAGTCCAAAAAGTTTATTATTTATAGTTTCGTTTAATTCTAATGTTGATTTAAGAATCTCGTTTTGGTCTATTCTTTTCATAAATGCTTGGTCATTTCTTCAATTATCAATTCAATTACAGGTACAGATACACTGTTACCAAGTTGTTTGTAAGCTTGGTTATCTGAAACAGGAAAATCATACTTATCTGGAAACCCTTGAAGTCTTTGAGCTTCAAGTACAGATAATTTCCTGCCAATATCCCATAATTTAGGCACTCTATTGGCAATGATAGTAGGTGAATATGTATCTAAAGTACAGTAAAATGCTTCTTGTATTTGTGTTTTTGCGTGATCGCCAACGTGAAACCTAAGTGAACCATCTTTTTTTTGAAAGGAAAAAACACCGTGCTTCCCTTTTTTTGTATTTGGTTCGTATTTTGAAGAATCGTGTTCAACTCTCTCGTAGTTATCAGTTACGTTTTGAAAATGATAATCTATTCGTTTTTGTTCAAATTCTGTAAGTTTTAAATTGTCAGAATCTTCATTTGGGTCAATAATACTTCTTAAAGTTACTTGCTCGTTTTTCTTTTCAGGGAATTCAAAATTGATAGGTTTTAAAGAACCTACGCAGTACCATCTTTCTCTTTTTTGAGGAAGTCCAAAGTCGGTACTTTTTAAAACTTCCCAATTTAAATGATAGCCAAGATTTGTTAATGAATCTATTATTATCTGTAATGTTTTACCATTGTTATGTGATTTTAGTCCTTTAACGTTCTCTAAAAGAAACATTTTTGGTTTTTTGGTTTCTAAAATTCGTAGAATATCAAAAAATAAAGTTCCTCGTGTTTTATCCTTGAAACCTTCATTTCTACCAGAATAGCTGAAAGGTTGACAAGGAAAACCTGCAAACAAAATATCGTGATTAGGAATTGAATTTGCATCAATTTTTGTAATGTCGCCAAAAGGAATTTCTCCAAAATTTGACTGGTAAGTTTCCTGCGCGAATTTGTCCCATTCTGAACTAAAAACACATTTACCGTTGTTGTTTTGTGCTCCAATTCTAAATCCACCAATTCCTGCAAATAGGTCGATAAATTTAAAAGTTGGATTTTCCGGTGAAGGAAATCTAGCAGTTTTATTCAAATCGAAAAGTAAATACTGTAGAGCACTTTCAGCAACTTCTGTTGTTATTTGAGTTGAAGGGTACTCTTTTTCGAGGATTCCTTTTACGTAAGATATAGCTTCTGTCTTGTAAAATTTCGAAACTCCATTTTTATGGTTATGCAAGTAGTGAGTAAAAGACGCAGGTTTAGAGTCGTCTGGTTCTATAATTTTTATCTCAAATATCTGTCCATTAATATTTTCTATGTCTATTCTTTCCTTTATCATACCTTGTTCAATTCAATCTCACAAGTTATAAAAGTTAACTTTTGAATTTTGGATTTACTCGTTTTTTTGTTCACATTATTTTGTCGATAAGATTGATCGAGCGCAAAGGCTAAAAAAAGCTCTTTTATTTTTTTCAGCGTTGGCTTTTCGCATTGGAAAAAAAATAAATGTGCTGTTTGCGCATTAGCATTTTTAGAACACTGTTCAATGGTTTGCGCAATTTTCCGCATTACAGGTAACGTCTCGTATAAGAAACGTAGGGCAGGTGATAAGCAATACATTTCGGTTTGGTACTAAGCCAAATATAAATATTTTGCTTTTATCTTTTTCCTACTAAACGCCAAATTTTATAGTTGGCGACTTTCGTAAATAAACACAGACTTTTCGGAAATCGAAATCCGCCCTATGTTTTTTATACCTTGTTACCTGCTGGCTTTATATTACTTTATATTTTAAGCCACCATTTTATAGTTTTCAATTTGTCCGATTCTGTCTCGTTCAGATTTTGAGTTTCATATTCGTTCAATTTATTTTTAACCTGTTCGATTCCGTAATTTTCTTTTATCCAAAAAGGGAACTCCTCAACACTTTTATTCCAATTTTCAATTGTAGATTTTAAAACCTTAAGTAAATCTAAATCAGATTTTGGTTTTAATTTCTCTAATATTTTTCCAGCGTATTTTTGGTCAGTATATTCCGTTTCTGGTCTCATTTTATTTTCAAACACTTTTATAATTCCGCCCACTATTATTTTGTCAGAAACTTTATTAAGCCTATTCATAAATTGCCTAATTCTTAAATCTCCAATTTTGTCAAAAAAATCAATTGACGAATAAAATTCAATTTTAAAATCCTCTGAAGTTTCTGGTATATTCATTTTTTGTGCTTGCAGGTAACGTTTAATGTATGATTTCGTAGCGGGACAATCAACAACTAATATTCCGCGACTGCCCAAATTTAGTAAACCTGCGTGAATTTCCGTTAGGAATTTCCGTCGCTATGAATTATACATCTTGTTATGCACTGGCTTTTTTTATTCAGCCGTTACTTTGTAAAGTTACCTAAGCAAAGCGATAATTGCTTGCGTAACTATTTGCGTTATATTTTTCAAATTCCCGCGATCGCTTTGCGACTTTAGGTTAAACGATGACCATCACAAAATAGCGATGACCTTTATTCCGTCCGATGCTGATAGGAGAGAACTTTTGTGTCAGAAATTACCTTTACAAAAACACTCAGATCTTTGACCATTATCCCGTCCGATTTATTCATTTTGCTTTTCAGATTACACATGCTTGTGCATAACGTTTAGTATAAGAAACGTAGGGCAGGTGATAAGTACTATCGTTTCGATTTATTACTTAGCTAAATATAAATATTTTGCTTTTATCTTTTCTTTTATAAATGCCAAATTTTATAATTTAGCGGACTTTGTTAATATTCACAGAACTTATAGTTTAGCACAAATGCCCTATGTTTTTTATACATTGTTAGCCGTAGTTTTTTATTCTTCATCTTTAAATGGGTCGAAGCTAACGTATTTGGGTTTTTTAAAATATGGGTATTCAATATTTAAGAGTTTTGTTTGGTCTTCTTCCTCAATTACAACTGAAAAAGTTGGGTCTATATGTTTTCCTAAAACAACATTTTCAATTTGATTTATATCATATATTCTGTAAACAGAATTATACATATAAAATGTAGGTGTATTGATAATAAAAATGCCCTCAACAGAATACCCTGATATGTCAATTTTAGGATTTTTATATTTAATCTGTAAATGTTGATTTACTAAAGATAAATTGTCATTAAACCATTTTACCTTTCTTTTTAAAGTTTCATTATATGGCTTTTTACCACCAGTAAAAGCATTGTAGTCGTTTCTTTGATTAGCAATGTCATATCTACCAAGAAGATGTTTACAATCCGCTATATATAATTTCTGTGTTTCCTTTGAAGCAATAATGAAGTCTATTTCTCCTAAATCTTTCACGTCAATACTTGTTTTTCCAGAGTTGTGACTAATGACTTTTACATTTCTATCATAGTAAATATCGTTTTCGGACATTTTTTTTTCAACCGCATCATCTAACCATTTATCATGGTCATCTTCTTTTCTATGAACATATTTTTTGAAACATTTGTTTTTTAGCCAAGTTTCTGGTGCTTTTCCCCAAGGAATTGCATTAGATGCCAACTGAATAAATGTTTCTGCCCAAGCATTTTTACCGAATAAAGCATAATCATTTCCGTCTATATTCCATATTATAATAGGTTTGTAGATATATCTATTTAGCTTATAAGGTTTGCAAGCTAAATCAAGTAATGGCATTTTATTGTTTCTGTCTAAGGTTAAGCCTCTGAAGAATTGTTCTGCTACTTGCTTTTCTACTCCATAAGCTTGAGTTAAATTAATGGGAAGTGTTTCCCAACCAACACCGACAACATCTCCTCCTTTTGATTTATTCATTTCGTGTATTGAAGCTATAAGATGCCCAACATTTCCATATTTTATATTGAAACAATTCTCAAGAGCTTTTTTTAAATCACTCAATCCAGCTAAATCTGTATCATCAACAACCGCCTTTGATAATTGAGGTCCAAACTCTTTAGACATATGTTCAAAAATGAAGTTATAGTGATGTCTTCGACTGAAGACAAATAAATTATCTTTATCAAAGCTTATATCAGCGACATCTTCTATCATAGTTTGTTCAGAATAAAAGCTAACACAAGTAAAAATCATATCACCTAAGTACAAAAGGTCATTTAGTTTTTCTTCGAATCGTTTCTTGAATGCGCCATCCATTTTTTCATTATTGTGCATTGAGACATCACATCCCATTTCAAGAATAAATTTAAGAACCCTTCTATAAATGGCTATATATTTAAAATCTATCTCTTCTGAAATACTTTCATTTGAGAATTTATATACTACTTCGGTAGCTTGTTCGTGAAACCTTAATATTTGCTGATAAAACCTAACAGAAGTTTCATTTAAACATATTTTTTGAAAGTTGTCAATAAAGTATTCTAAGCTAAAATTAAGTATTTCGGTAATTTTTTCCGCATCGTAACTAGGTTTACCAAATTTTGATAAGATTTTCTCTGACAATTCCATTCTAAACTTTTTTTCCGATGAATTATCACCTTTAAAAATCAGATATTTATCTTTCACTTTGTATACTTCCATTTCAGTTTTGTCAAATTACGGCTAACGTCTCTTGTATGTTGCGTTTGCCTGCCGAAGGCGGCATATGCAATATACAAATTGTTATATACAGTTTTTTATTTAATTGCGTCTTCAAACGTTGGTCTTTGTCGCTTTCCAGAAATAACATCCTTGATCAACGACTCTATATTTCTATTTACAGAATCATTAGGCTGTATTTTAATAGCTTTGTCAATTGTTTCTTTAGCTTCTAGGTCTTTTTCGGCGACTAATAAGTTCATAGCATGATTCCCTATTAAAGCAAAGTCATTTGGTTTTCTTTTTAAAGATTCTTCAGAGTAATGTAAAGCTTTATCAAGGTCTTTTAGGTGCATGGCTTCTAAAGAGGCTTCCATTGCAATTGAATGGTTCTCTAACTCTATTTTTAAAGCAGTTTCCAATTGTTCAAGAGCTTCTGAATGTCTTTCTAATCTTTGAAGTGACTTAGCCATTAACATCATGCTTTGCCAATGGTCAGGAACTATATCAAGACATTTTTTAAAATCTTTTATGGACTCTTCAAGTATTGACTTTTCAGATTCATTAAGTTCTTTTATTCTATATCCATCTAGAAAAATCAATCCTTTCTGCCTATTTCCTGCTCGTTCAAATATATTGTTAAACTCTTGATATTTTTTATTTTCTATTTCTTGTTCATCAATCTTATCATAGATTGTCCCATTCAAGAGATTTTCAATTTCTTCAGGCAATAATTCTTTTCCATAGTCAGAATAAGGATTTAGTATAAATGTTGACCCTTTCGCTACTCCAAATAAGTCCTGACCTTTTAAACTCACATAAGCAACTTCTTCTTTTACTATTCCTTTATCAAAAATCCTATTTGTAGAAGTGAAAATTGGAATCTGACCTTCTTCAAAAGTGACAAACTGAACAGTTGTATCCTTCTCTAATGTGTGAATTCCTTCTTCCGAATCCGAATGTCCATCAGTCAACACAAACAATTGATTCCATAATAATTTTTGATAAAATTCTTTTTGAGCAGATATTTCCGATGCAGCTCGCATTAGACTTTTTTCTAATTCATTTTCCGGAAATGTCGAGGCAATTTTCTTTTTTTAAATATATCAAGTATTCCCATTTGTATTGCTCTAATTGTATATAACGTTTAATATATGTGTCGTAGCAGAGCAAAATGTTACCAAGCCATCAACATTATCTGAGCATTGGTTGCTAACTTTTACTTTCTGCAAGCATTGCGCCTTACCAAATATACAAGAACCTTTCGATTCATCACTTAGCTGCTATGATCACATATATGTTGTTGGCAAATCGTTTCTTTAATTTATAATTCGCAATAGTAGAAATAATCCATAAAAGTAAATTCCACCGATTATTAAAATTCCGATAAAATTTGATTTCAATGTTGTGCTTTTTAAATCAGTCCATATTGACTTTAATTTTTCTTTTTCTGATTCTACGACTTCAGTATTTGCTATAAAATCTCCAATTCTTCTTCCGGGATTCATAAATCCCACAACAACTTCCAAAGGCCAAGCAACAAAGATTGTTAAATTACGCACAAAACATTGTAATTCAGTAGCGGGGCTTTTTGTTCTTCGATTAATTACTTGGTAACCTGAAATTCTTTTTGCCGGGCTTTTGCTATTAAAAAAATCTTTATTTAAGTAAACAAAAATCATTAGAAAGAAAGCGTAAAATTCTTTTCCTTCACTAAGTCTCAGTCCAATAAGATCGAAGAATATTGCCAATATAATTGCTAAAGGTATTATTGACATTGATATTATTAAATGATCTAAAAACATACTCGAAACTCTACGAATTCTGGTGTTATTATTTACTTTCTTTTTTTGAAGTCCCATAACTGAAATCTCTTTAATAGTTTATTGTTTCCATTCATTTCGCAAATGTTTGCCAACGGACTTGTGTATGAAACGTAGCGTGTAAAAAAATACTAGCTTTTCGGATAAACACAGAGCCGAATTTTTATATTTTGTTTTTAATTTTTCTCTTTTTAAAAGCCAAATTAAAAATTTGGCGGACTTTCTAATATACACAAACCTTTCGGTTAAGCACTTATTAGCTATGTTTTATACACCGTGTTGTAAGCCGTTTTTATTCGGTTTTTTTAATCAGTTCGATATTATAAAGTTCAATTTCGGTCAAATATTGTTCAACCTTTTCGTGTTGAGCTCTATACCATTCTTGCTTTCTAAAATACTTGGCCATTTCTCCTCCTTTTTTAAAAGTATAACCATATCTAGCAAAAATTTCATTTCTCATTAATTTCAAATCTTCCGAACTCATTTGTTTTAACTCTTCTATATTTAATTTTCTAGAAGATGCTTGATTATATTTTCCATAATAGATGTTCTCAAACTTGAGTTGCGTTTTAGTTCCAATTTCAAATTCACTATCCTGAATCCAACTCGTCCAAGGATTGTCAATCCTAAGTCCCTTTACCAAATCGCCAGATTCTGTTTTATATCTTATGAATTGTCCAGAATGTTGGTCGCTTGTAAACTTTCCTTTTTTATCTATCGATATGTTTGTTAATGTTATGTAATTACTTTTCCAAATTCCAGTATTTTCTTCCCAATATCCATTCTGAACTTGTCCAATTATACAATCTCCTGAGAAAAATAAGTGAAAATCAGATTCGCTTTCACTTTCTCCAAAATGATAAGTCCCAGCGTATTCAATTTCAAATTTTGGTGTCCAATTGGTTAAATCTGATTCATTAATCTCTAATCCTCCCCAATATTGAGCAAAAGTGAATTTTGAAGTAAAGATTAGGATTATTAATAATATTCTCATTTTTTTCTCAAATGGCTTACAACGTTAAATGTAAACGTCTGTGCGTGTAGAAAGTCACTGACTTTCGGAAGGGCACAAGGCGTTACACTTTTTGTTTTTTGAAATTAATTCGATTGTAAAATAATAAAATTTGTAACGCCGACCTCACAAATACAAAACTCCCTTAGCTCAAAACACTAAAAAGCATTGCGATTACATCTTGTTGTGCGTTCGTTATTATTTTTCAAATTCGTAATCTCGTTCTACTTTTGCAATTCTTGTTTTAAAACTCCTATACCATCCATTTCGTCCCTTCTCTCTTGCTATTGAATGTGCTGCGTTATCCTTCCATTTTTTAATTGCATTCAAATCTCTCCAATATGAAACAGTTATTCCAAGTTCATTTCTTGCACTTTCAACTCCAAGGAATCCATCTTGTTCCTTTGCTAAATCAACCATTTTATCAGCCATTTTTGAATAGCCATTATCTCCTTCTGTCCGAGTCGAACTGAAAATTACTGCATAATAAGGTGGAGTTGGTGTTTTTGCTATCATATTTTATTTCCCTTAGCGTTTTTTATTTTTCCAGCAGACCAAAAAATAAAATCAAGTTTTTTAACTTCTGTCAATCCGTGATTCTCAAAGTTTAAATCAAATAACAAATTTGTTTTTGGAATTAAGCCAGAGTTTAATATTTGAGCGTACCCTTTAGTTATTACTTCAAATTGTTCTTTATACTTATTCAATTTTTTGTCAAAATCTGACTGATAAGGACGAGACAAGTTAAACATCCTCGCTACTTCACTATCATATATAGGAAAAGTGTCATCAATAGTGTTAATTAACTTTGTGAAGAATGAAAATTGAAACGTATTTTGCCCCTTTCTATTTGGCAGATAGTAGAGCCTTTTTAAAATCTTATTGAAATCAAATTTCTTTTCATTCCTATTTTCTTCCAATATTTTGAAATATTCACATTTAAATTCAGGCGTTAAACCTGCATTGTCTATTCGATAAAAACTCCTAAATACAAATTGAAATAAGTGATTTTTTAAAATATCAGAATTCTCAAACTCTGTTTTTAGAAAATTATAAACATCAATACTTTCTTGTTCAAGATTACCAATTATCTCACTCGAATGATTTTCAATCCAGTATGATATTTCTTCAATTTTATTCATTGTAATTTATCTTGGCTCTAATGACGCACAACGTTTGATATATGTGTCGTAGCAGGGCAAATTGTTACCTTGCTTTTTGATTTTTCTGCGCATTGGTTGCTAACTTTTTATTTTTGCAATCATTGCACTTTACCAAAAATACAACAACCATTCGGTTCATCACTTTGCTGCTATGATCACATATATAGTGTTGTGGTGCGTTACTTTTTTATTTCTATTTTCCACTTAGTAGTGTCTAATTCCATAATTTCATTTCTACTCCAATTTGTAAACTCTTCACAAGTGAATTCTAGTTTATTTCCATCCCATTTTTTAAATCGGATATCGTCCATTTTAAAAGGGCTTTCAATTTCTCTCATTTCTTTAAGTGATTTTTCCATCTTTTCGATTTCGTAAAAAGTATGAAATATAAAATCCCCATTTGGCGAAACTTCTATATCTTGATATTGAGTTTGGCTTTCCGTTTCGATTATATCCAGTTCCGTTGTGTCAAGTCTGAATATATAATCAGAAGTTAAAACAATAATTTCGTTTCTTGGTTCAGATACTTTCACTTCTTTCGGCATACCGCAAAATTGTCCGACTTTTTCAAACCCGTTTTTATCTGTAAATTTTATCCATGTCCAAGATTGCGAATTCCAGGGACTTTCTACATCATAAATTCGCTCTTCATATTCTCCAGAATAAGGTTGGTTTATTATATCCGCTTTCACAAATTTTGCTTATTTCTTATTTTTTTTGCAATGAACCACAACGTTTAATATATGTGTCGTAGCAGGAGAAAATGTTACCAAGCCATCGACTTTTTCTGCGCATTGGTTGTTAATTTTTACTTTCTGCAAGCATTGCGCCTTACCAAAAACACAATAACCTTTCGATTCATCACTTAACTGCTATGATCACATATATAGTGTTGTGCGATCGTTTATTGTTTTCTATAATATTCGTTCAATTCCACTATAAATCTATTTCCTCTTTCATTATCAGCGGTCATTAATTCCTTAAAATCATTTGAATAATGGTGTTTTTTAGTCAAATCCTCATGATCAATAAAGACAATAGGATATTCACTATTTTCTCGTTTTTTCGTTGAATCAAAGCATAAAAGTCCATAATCCTCAAATCCCGCAAAATAAATAAGTCCTTTTTCTATTAAAAGTTTAGGTTCGTAATATTCAAAAAACCATTCTTTAAATCCATTGAGGCTTTTATCTGGTAAATGAGTTGGAAAGTTAACTGTAAAATCAGGAATATCTAATTCATAAAAATGCTTATATTTTAAAAAATGTCGATAGGAGCGAGGTAATTCAATTCCGATCATTTTCTCAAGTCGGTTTAAATCCGAATCATCCAATACGCTAGGAATCGGTTTCCAACCCTTCCAATCACTATCAATTGGAATAGTTGGGTCAAACATTTCTTCGGACATATCTGGGTCAGGAGTAGACATTAAAATTTTTTCCTTTGCCATTTTATCAAAAGTACTATCAATAATATCTTCCAACCACCTCATATTAATTCTTTTTTAATGACGCACAACGGTTTGGCTATACGCAGTGTCCCGAAGGGCATTGCGTATAGGTGTTGTTGTGCTGCGTTATTTCTTTTTTATTCAACTTCTGTAAATTCTGTTCCTGTCCAAATTTCGTGATTGACTTCACAGTAAGCACATACTTCAATTAAATTTGCTATAGTGTCAATTGCTCCAACATTTCTAATTATCATTTTGCTGTCCTTTCTATATTCTGAACCGAGTGAAGTTCCATATCCACCAAATATTTCACCTGTTTTTCTGTCAACAACAACTCCACTTTGACAAGGCGAACCACAACCCCAAGTCACCAATGTATATTGTCCTGCGAAGTTTATTCCATTGGCACATTCATTTTTAATTTGGGTTATGAATCGTTTTGCATCTGGGTCTGTCGAAAAATCAGGGTCAGCTAATTTTCCGTTATAAATGTCAGCTGGATAATCCTTGAATGCGGTTTTGGGTTGGTATTTTTTATAGATCTTTACATTATCGTAGTCGATATTTTCTCCGATAATCACATCATTATGATATCCGATTAAAATTTCAAATGTCGGGAAGTTGTCAACTTCATTTTCATTCACAACTTTAACCTTCGCTAGCTTGTCTCCAAGTATCAAATAGCCGTCAGTATTCAGTAAAGTGTCAGGTTGATTTTCCTTTTGTTGAGTGTCTGTCTTTGTTGAATCGGAAATATTCAATACTCCTTTTTCTGAGTTGTCCTTATTGGATTGACAAGACAGAATCAAAAAACAAGTTAAATATGTTAGTATTCGTTTCATTTTAAATGCAGCACAACGTGTTTGTGTATGGTTTCGTTGCGTTGAGTACTAAGTTAGCAAATAAACACAAACCCATTGTTCAGCAGCAAGGATTTTCCGAAAGGAAAATCAGACGCAATGAACTATACACGTTGTTGTACCTAGTTTTTTTAACAATAATCATCTATAGAATCTTTTCCAGTCCATCCAAGACCTTGTGCTAAGTAAAACTGTTTTTGTGCTCCGATTAAAGTGAAAAATGAGCCAAGGCTTTCATGAATAAATTTTTCATTCTCAATATATACTTTTGCTAGTGCAAATTGTTTTACGTTGTCACTAGTTGTGATAACTAACAATTCTTTATCGTTTTTAGATGTTTCTGCGTTCTCAATAGTAGATTCTCCATATTGATTCTTTGAAAAAACACTTCCTATCACAAGTTTTTCCTTATACGCTTTAATTGAGTCATCGGTTAATGATGTTGGACAATTTGGAAATTCAGATTGAGTTTTCCAATTTTTTTGAATTGCATTATATGTTAGAGAATCAGTCAGTGGGTTTTCCTCAACATAATTATCAGTTTTTTTATTAAGATTTTTGAATATCCATTCCCCTAATTGACCTCCTTTTGGGATTTTACCTTCTTTAGCCCACTTTTCTAAATTCTTTCTGGTATTGTCCGATTCTTCTTTTGTAACTGTTCTCATCCATTCAAAATTTTGTTCAAGCTCTCCGTTTGTTGGATTGGATGGATCTGCAAGGAAATTGTCAACACTTCCGTACATGAAAATTATTCTTGATAGAGTTATTTGGTTTAGTAGAATGTTTTCTAACCTCGTTATCCACCTTAAGTTGTCAGGTCTATTATTTTTCCTATTAGTGTCAATATGATCGACAACATGTTTTTCTGATGGTTGTTTTCCATGATAAGCAGTTGCTACAATTCTATGAACTTTTTCCGATGCAAAATTCCAATAACCATATTGTTTATCAGGTGTTCCGAAAGTCCATTTTTCGTCTAATGGCCTTTTCCTTTTGTTTCTTCTTTGTAGTCTGAAAATAGAACCATTTTCTCTTACACGATAAGTTTCACCACGATATTCGCAGATTTTTTCAGGTTCATTTATGTCAAATAGATTGTACAAATCTTTCAATAATAACTTGGCTCTAAAATTAGGTACAACGTCTCGTATAAGAAACGTAGGGCAGGTGATAAGCACTTTCGTTTCGGTTTATTACTTAGCTAAATATAAATATTTTGCTTTTATCTTTTTTACTATAAACGCCAAATTTTATATTTAGCGGACTTTGTAAATATTTACAGACCTTTCGATTTAGCACAAACGCCCTATGTTTTTTATACCTTGTTAGCATTAGTTTTTTTAGTCGAATGATCGATAAAATTACCGTCTTCATCAAAGAGGTAATTCCGTTTTCCGTTTTCAATTTCATTCAGTATTTGTTCCTTATTCTCAATATCTCCAATCATATCTTTAACATAATACCTAAGAAATTGACCTGGCGAAGTAAATCTTTCGTTCTCATCTAATAATATTACTTCATCCGGAACTTCAGCTACGATTTTATATTTTCCATCGTACCCAATCAATGAGCGATAAACAGGTCTCTCTTTTAGACTTAAATTGATAAAGTTCATATGAGCAACAATTTCTCTTAATTGAAAACCAGACAAAGAACCATTTAACTTCATCATTTGTTCATTAAAAGCAGTTAGTCCAGCACAAGAATCATTCAAGTTTGCGATTATTGAAATATCTCCAGTTTGTAACATTATAGTTTTTCCAGTTTGACTGTCCAAGTAGTCAAATCCGCCTAAACTATCGTGAACTATTGCTGGTAAAATAAACATTGTTCCGTAAACTCTTTTGTCAATATCCGCTTTAGTATGATGACTTCTTGCTATACAATGTATGTGATGAAAATCTTCCCAGTAGTAATCGTCAGAAATGTAGCCTAGATCTTTTCTCCTGTCTTGACTTGATAAAAGATTTCTATCTTTTAAATGAGTTTTTAAATAAATCAACGAAAGCCACTTAAAAAGTAACTTAACTATTTCAGTGTCCTGTTGAATTTCTTTTATCATTTGCTCATATGGCTTTGATAAAAGTTTGCTAATTGGAGTTTCGTAAACATCACCTAGTTCACTATTGCAATCAACACAGCAAGGCACAACATATTGACCATATCTAAATTTTGTTCCATTAGGTAAAGTCACAAATTGTTTATGAAGACTATGCTTTTTTAGTAACCAATTTGGAATAATGTGTTCGTCATTAAAATCCTTGGAATCAGGACTTGCTCCACAAATAAAACAATTATCGTTTTCGATTATTGATTTAATGAAATCTTGGAGATTATAAAAGACTATTTGTCCTTTAGAATTTAATATCGTTAAGTTTCGTAAGTCTTTTTTCAAAATTAATGCTAACGTTTAATATATGTGTCGTAGCAGAGCTAAATGTTACTGAGCCATCGACTTTATCTGCGCATTGGTTGCTAATTTTTGCTTTCTACAAGTATTGCGCCTTACCAAAAATATAATAACCATTCGATTGATCACTAAGCTGCTATGATCACATATATAGTGTTGTGTATAGTTTTTATATTTCCCGTAATATTTTTCCGTTTTCGAATTCAAATTCCAGGATAATTTTTTGGTCATTTGATTCAGGCAATCTTTTTATAGATTTCGCATCGTCAATTCTAAAAAACTCATTATTTATTTCAAAGTTAAAATCAGTTTTGCCTATCTCACGTTCGAATATCCAGTAATCCTTTAATACAGATATATATGGCATCGCGATTACACTTTTTGAAGTTTCACGAATATGGATTTCATTATCTATTTTTATTGAATCCTGACTAACTATTGCAAATCCAATTGTAGTTAGAAAAGGCACCATCATTGGCAATAAACTCATACCAATCATTATAATCAAAATTCCACCATAAATTTTAGCCCATCTTCTTCTAATGTACTTGAAAACAATATAAAACGTACTAATGAACCAAACCCATAATATAGTTCGATCTATTAAATTTCCTATAAAAGAAATTTCAAAAGTTAGATAAAAAATTAAATCTATCAACAGCAAAGAGGTTAACCCGATATATATCTTAATTTCTTTATTCACTTTTCGATTTATTCAAGAATATTGTACACAACGTTAAATATAACAAACGTTGTTGTCCCGAAGGGCAACTATGTTTTGTTATATAGTGTTAGACACAGTGTTTTTATTTAAAATTTAATACCATTCTTTTCTAAAGACTTCATAAACCAGTCTTCCTCAGCTTTCCAGGAATCGTCTTTTTTTAATTTATTAATTGCGATTTTTTTTAAATCAGAATCTTCACTTTCTACCAAAAAATCAATAAAACCAAGTAAATCATAGATTTCATTTTCAGTCTCAAATTTGGCATCTAAAAATTTAGTTTTAAAATAAGTTCTGAATTGCAAATCGTATTCTTTAGGATAATGTTTGTTTAGATAATTAAAAGCTACAAAATCATTATAGTTTAATAATAATTCCAATATTCTTGAATTATATCCTCTGCTATAAGTTCTGTTGGAAAGGGCTTTTCCATAAAGTAAAGGATCAACTTTGTTTTTTGAGAAAATTATTATACTATCGGTCTTTTTCATTTCGATATCGGCTTTTACTTTCTTCGACATCACCAAATTTTTTATAGAATCGTTGTTGGAGGTACCTTCTAAGGCTTCAAATCTGATTTTGTTCCAATATTCATTATAAATTACAGAAGAAGTGCTTTCATAATCTCCTAAACAACCATCCAACGTTTCAATTAAAGCAGGCTTTGTTAGTTCAAAGTTTAAAATTTTTGACAAAGGATATTTACTTGTTTGGATCAATTCGGTTGCAGCGTAAGTGCGAATTACAGGGTTTTGATGTTTGGATAATTCTACGATTTCATCAGTTGAGAGTTTACTTTTTAATTTTTCCCAATTCAAATATTGTTTTGATTTCCAACATCCAGGACCAGTACACTCCGTATGAAATTCATTGACTTTAATAATAGAATCAATCAATTGAGTTGATGTTTGAGAAAAACAAAAACTAAAAGTTAACACAAAAAGTACATTCAATAATTTTTTCATATTGTGTCTAACGGTCTAGTGTATGGTTTCGTTGCGTGTTTAAGCAATAAAGTTAGCAAATAAATCACAGATAGAAAGTCCGCGAGGACTTTCGTAAGTAGGCTCTAACTAGCAATGAATTATACACATTGTTGGCAGTAGTTATTTTTTCAGTTGCCTATTTTTAATTATAGCAAAAACAAATACTATTAGAACGTGAACCAATAAAGAAACTGCTAATCTAAAAAGGAAGCCTAAACCATATTCATCGTGTTCCCAAATAGATTTACCACAAATTAAAAAAAGTACATATGCTATGATTAGAATTCCATTCGTTACAAAAAATGACTTAAACTTGTTCCAGTCCGAAAGCATATAGATACTTGAAATCCATAAAATGAGTGGCACGAGAATTATTAAAAGTATTTCCATTAATTTTTTAGTGTTTTGTCAAATTCTATTAGCGATACTTTATTTTTCTGTTTTGTGTATTCTCCGTGAGCAATTCTGTTCTCATAATCAACGGTCAGATAATCAGTCCAGCAGGCAAAGAATTCATAATCTCCTTTATTTCCTACATCAGAGTCATTTTCAATTCGCAATGGTGAGATTAAGTAATGTTTTCCGACCTCAAAATTCGAGATATATGGTCTACATAAAATTCCATTGTCTCCCCAAATTTTAATTCGTTTTTTTGATTCAGTTCCTTTATATTTTTTAATTATCTCAACGGTCATTGAAAAAGGCATTTTTTTATCATATCCGTCAATTTCATAGTCCAGAAAATCAGAATATTCAATAACTTTTACAAGAGCAACTAATTCATTTCGGTGTGATATTACACTAAACGAACAATCTCCGTCGCAATCACAGTCACAAGCAAATGAGTTGAAAGAAATCAACATCATTGTCAGTATTGATATTTTCTTTAGATACGGGTTTTTCATAATTATTGCCAACGTCTCGGCTATGGTTAGTATGGGAATTAAAAGTAGTGAACTTTCGATTAAGCACTCAGCCAAAACTTTTTATTTTGTTTTATCTTTTCTTTTACAAAGCCAAATCAAAAGATTTGGCGGACTTAGTTTAAAAGCACTAAACTTTTTGGGTTAAGCACCAAAACCCGTATTAATTATAGCCATTGTTAGCATTTCGTTATTTTTTATTCATTCCAACCTTCAAATTTGTGCATTCTCCATTCAGTTGGTTTTAGAGAGTTCTCATATTCAAGAAGTTCTTTATGAGCATCTTCAACTATTGTTTTATTGTCATACCAAATATCGTCAGCAGGATAGGAACAGATTCCATTTGTCAATTCCGATATTATAGCAGAAGAAAGAGAAGACATTCTTAATTCAAGAGAATTATGCGAACCCCAATTAAATGTCAGAACTAATTTACAATCAGCAAGCTTTGAGTCAATTTCAGTGTTTGCGTATTCCACTTTTTCATTTGATTTATTAATCAACTTTTGGAAGAATGACTTTTTAGGCTGAAGAGATTCAAGTTCTTTTTGTAAATCAAATTCATCTTTGTAAAATTCAAATCCAGAAATGAATTCCTTGTCTTTCAATTCCTCATTTTTGGGGTTTTTAAGTCGAATTTTAAAAGGTAAAAACCCACTATGGTCATTAAATGAAAAGTCAGGATGTATTTCACATTCCATATCAAATTGATTCATTCTTTCAATCCATTTAGGAATAATAGAATCATCAATTTGTTTTACATAAACATTTAAATCTAAACTCATATTTTTAATTTTGTTCTAATGAATGCTAACGTTTAATATATGTGTCGTAGCAGTGCAAAATATTACCTTGCTTTTCGATTTTTCTGCGAATTGGTTGCTAACTTTTGCCTTGTGCAAACATTGCGCCTTCATAAATATACAATAACCTTTGGATTGATCACTTATCTGCTATGACATCATATATGTTGTTGTAGCGGGTTTTATTTTTCTTAGTAAGATGCTCCAGATTTACTCACTCCATATTCGTCAGGAACATACAAATGAAATGTATTTTGTTCGTCATAAAAGTCTGGTTCCGAAATTATTGTTACCGTTTCACCAATATTATCTATCAAAACCTCTTTTAGTTCGTTAACATTCTCAACAGTATTCCATTCCGAATCACCTTTCTCTTGATATTCTCGGTAAGTATTATTTACAATTAAGAATTCAGGTTCAAAATTGTCTTTGACTTGAGATTCCGTTATGGTTTTTATAAAATCCTCAGTTACTAATCCATTATTTAATTCATTAATTGCTTTAAATACAGTTATTGAGTCACTTGTATTACTCTCATTAATAAGTTCACCTATTTGATTTGGATTTTCCAGAAAGAAATAATTCCGATTGTTTCCAGAATTTGGTATTCTAACCAATGCTAAAACTCTATTGTTGTCTTTTAGCAATTCAGTTACAGATTTTATAAAGTCATCTTTCGTCATTTATAGACTTTGATTTAATTAGCTACAATGGTTCGTGTATAAAACGTAGCGTGTAAAAAGATACTACATTTTGGGTTTAGCACAGAGCCAATTTTTTATATTTTGATTTAACGTTACAGTTTAAAAGCCAAATTAAAAACTTAGCGGTCTTAGCAAATAAAACGCAAACCTTTTGGTTAAGCACATATTTAGCTATGTTTTATACATCGTGTTAGCAATAGTTATTTTATTTTTCCAATTATTCCCTCTCCAGTTTTTTTGTCTATAAATCCGCTTTCCAATCCAGATTTATTATCCAAATTTTTATGGTCAATTATGTTTTCTCCAAACGACATTTTATTCCTCATTTTTTTTAAGTCAAATACCTTGTCAAAATAAATCCAATTTGCAGTGTTTTGAGACCAAGCTTTTCCGAAAAACGTAATCTTTGTATTTTCCTTAATCAAACGTTTCGCTAATTTTTTTAAGTCAGGGGAGTCAATCGAATTAGAAAAGTCAGAGAAATAATTTTCAAATTCGATTATTTTCTCTCCGATTTTGAGCTCAAACCCAAGACTGTCAACAACTGTTCGACTTAAAGCTCCGTTTAGTTCAGAAAAAGAGTTATGCGATTTTAAAATCCGATTTAAAGATTTCAAAACTTCGTTATTGGGATTACTAATAATTTCAGAATCCAATTCCAATAATAATCTGTCTTTTTCTATGTTGAAGTCTGTCATTACTAATTATTGCTAACGTTTAATATATGTGTCGTAGCAGAGCAAAATGTTACCTAGCTTTTCGACTTTTCTGCCCATTGGTTGCTAACTTTTCCATTTTGCAAGCATTGCGCCTTCATAAATATACAACAACCAATCGATTGATCACTTTGCTGCTATGATCACATATATGTTGTTGTGGCACGTTTTTATTTTCTTTGTGATAACATTATGTCATCAATATTTTCTAGACATTTAAATCGTATTCGATTACTTCCCCAATGGAAAGAATTCATTTTTTTCTCATTCGTTATGTCGAATTCTATTTTCTCTCCGTTATAACTTTCATCATCATCGGCTCCAATTATTGGAGTTATTTCGATTATTGCGTCAAGGTTTTCCGTAGAATCATTTAATTGAGGCAGAAACCTTTCAGATAGATGTATTTCTTTAATGAATGGCCTCCAACCTTTTTTATATGCCAGACTTCCTTTTATTCGGTAACTAATAAGGGACTTACTGTTGAATAAATTTAGTTTACTGTCAATTATTTTAACCTCAAAAGTGTTCACATTAAGAGCTTCTTGTTTAGACCACCATCCAATTGAGTGAGTTTCCGTTATTTCAATTTTCGGATTTCTTGGTTCTGTCGATAAACTATAAAATAATAATTTAGGTAAAAGAAAGTAATAAGCAAGAGTAAGAGTTATTATAATTACTCCGCTCCATATTAATAATTTTTTCTTTTTTGTCATTTTTTTACTCAATGTGCTACAACGCCAAATATATGAATCGGAGCAAGGCAAACAAGCTTGAACCAATCGATCTATCTGCGCATTTTTATTTCTTGTTTAATTTATAAAAATCTAGCGCCACTGTAAAAAGGAAATGACCCTATGATCTAGCACTAAACTTTGCTCTGATTTCATATATGATGTTACCAGTTTTTTTATTCCGATTGACTAATTATTTCAATTGTCTGCTTTTCCTCAATGGGTTTTTTAATTCGGATATTGATTTTGATATACTTCCATTCTCCGTTTATTCTATTAGCAGAAATATCCATAGAAGCTTTTCTTTTACTTCCTTTAACACGAATAGATAAATCAACCGATTTATTATCTTCAGAATAACGAACTTCACCTTCCAAAATAGCTAAATTATCTATAGGTTCTAATTCACCTAAAAGATCAGTCACTCTTTTATTCCGTTGAGCTTTTTCAAGTGCATTTTCATAAAGTTCCGTATCCGCGTATGCTTGAGCAAAATCAGTCATATGTCCTCCCATTCCAGAAGAGAAAAATAAAACTATAGAAATCAAAGTAAAACTCATAAGCGGCAAAAACCACTTCCAATTCCGTTTCCACCAACTTTTTCTCTCAATTATTTCGTTATTCATTTCACTTTTTTGAATTACTGGTAACAATTGTGTATGTGTAAAAGTAAACATATTTTCATTATAGCAATCTTAATCAAGAGGATTCTTAATGGTGTTAAAAACCGTAGTAGCTACATGAGTATAGATCTCTGTGGTTTTAGTAGAATTATGTCCTAATAATCGCTGGATGTACCTTAAATCAGTACCGCTTTCTAACAAATGAGTTGCAAAACTATGCCTTAAAACATGCGGAGTAATAGTTTTTTTAATCCCAGCTCGATGAGCAGCTTGCATTACTACTTTTACAATACTTGCCCCAGAATATTTTGATCTTTTTTGACCTTCAAATAAATAATGAGTTGGTTTATATTCTCGGTAATACAATCGTAAATCTTTTAGTATAGTTTTAGATAATAAACTAACTCTACTTTTACCTCCTTTTCCATTTGTCACCTTGACTACCATTCGTTTACTGTCAATATCTTCTAGTATGAGATTTTGTAATTCACCTCGCCTCAGACCAGAAGAATATAATAACCCAATAATACATCTATGCTTACTATTATTAGTGAGTCGTATCATCATTAAAACTTCTTCTTTACTTATGACCTTTGGTAGTGTTTCCTTTTTTCTAGGTCGCTCTATACTATAAAACCTGTTGGGCATTCCTAAAACAACTTCATAATAAAACTTTATTGCATTAATAGCTTGATTTATAGATGAATTTGATTTTCCTTGCTGAATTAAATATTGTAAGTATAGCCTAATGTCATTTTCATCTAATTTGATAAGATCAATATTTGGGTAATAGTTTATAAAAGCTTCAAATGCCAGAACATATGTTTTTACAGTACTATTAGAGTATCTTTTTAATTCTAGTTTCTGTAAATAGGATTCTGGACAATAACGATAGGAGCTAGAAGGTGCTCTATTTCTAAACCATTGTGTATCTATATGCAAGTTGTCTGAGTTTATAATCCTGTTTTTGAAAAAGAAACTACTGTTCACCCAAGCCACACCTTTGAATGTATTAAAAATTAAATCCAAATTTTCTTTAGTATTACTAATATATGCCATGGCGTACTTGGTACTCCATTTTGGATCAGGAAGTTCCTTAATTAATGCCTGTATGACCTTGTCAGGGTGAAATTGCAAGCCAATTTTTTTCTGACTACCAATTAGTAAGTGTTTTAATGTAATGTTTTTAAGATGACTCATAGAAGTAAAAATGAATAAATTAAAAATAGTAATCGAATTTTATTCGTATAATATTCGGATATTATGCGAATAAATATTAAAATATGAGTGAGTGCCTTTCTTGTGGAAATATAATTATAGGTAGATCAGATAAAAAATACTGTTCTGTATATTGTAAATCAGCACATCAATATCAAAGGCGTAAGTCAGAAGAAGAACAATATTATAGTATAGATAGACAATTAAAAACCAACCGAAAAATATTAAAAGCGTATAATAAATCGGGTTTGTCAACCGTGCGAAAAGAAAAGTTGATTGCAGAAGGATTTGATCCAAAATATTTCACGCACTATTGGAAAAATAACAAGGGTCAGGTGTATCTTTTTTGCTATTAATATGGGTATTTGTCGTTAAAAGAAAATCAAAAAGAGAAATATGTACTTATAACTTGGCAAAAGTATATGGACAAATAAAAGCAGTATTCATTCTGGTTTATGATTTAGCAACCGCAAAGAGTAAATGAGTTCCCGAATTAGTAGCGGTATCTAATTTTATGGCTATTGTACTAGTTTGAGAATCAAAAACATGAGTAACGGATAGTGTTCCTTTTTTTTTGGATTCTACAAGTGAATAGTCAGAAATAAATCGTGATAGTAATTTTAAAACATAGTTTTGGTCATTAGTCATATACGTTACCTGACCTGATTTGTTGTTAACCCGTATACCGTAAAAAATACCTTTAGTTTCTTTCCATTGATAAAAAGTATATTTTTCATTGGATTCATCAGATTTTATAAAACTCTTCTGCTTTATAAAAGATTCAAAACTTGTATTATCCTTTGCTTTTACATATTCGGATAGTGCAGACCAATCTTTTTCATTTAAAAATTGTCCAAAAATTGTAGTAGAATAGAGTAGGAGTAGAACACAGATAACAAAAGAATACTTCATGAAACTATATTTGGTGTGTATTTCATAACGAATAATGTAAGTATTTATGATGTATTAGTCGATATAATTTTGGGTAATTATGTTTGATTCATTGTTTTCAAATAGCTTAAATAGCAGCTAATTATAAGATTTTTTATTTGATACCTTATTTTTAGAGTTTTATACCAAAATTTCTAGGCTTTATTACATTTTTTTGGATGTTGATAGTTATTTCATTGTTCCTTTACAAAAGAATTACTGGTACTTATACACTAGTAGTTCGATAGCACTAAATAATAACTTTTAAACCTTATACTACAATGGAAAATACTATTTCAAACGGAAAAATTGAGAATCTAGAACTTGAAGGGTTCCCTCCACAACAACTAATGACTTATCAATCAATTCAACTGACTAAAATCTGTTGCTCTGAAGAAATCTCTTTTAACAATATTTCATCAAACGAAATAATACCTCCAGTTGTTAAAGCATATTTTTCTGAAAAGAAAGACCAGATTATAGTTGAAGCAAAACTTTTCATAATTTCTTCATTCATTCCTAGTGAAATCACAATGACTTATCAATATACTACTTGTACTACAGGAGTGCCTCAGATAACTATTTATTTTATTTATAATACAGGTGTTGTAACGGAATCATTAGCTCTTAATGGTCCAAATGGAAAATCATCAACTTCTATTTATAACCTTTATTCCTGTAAGCCATTTACATTAAAAGCGCAGAACCCTATTACGGGACCAATTATAAACATACAAAGTTTTCTTAGAGATATAGATCCTGTAACCTCAAGAGGTACTGTGACAACAGTGCAACCTAGCTAATAGTAACGTATTCTTATTTTACTTCACAAACTTTGGTTAAAAGCAGGGATTTTTCCCTGCTTTTTGTATATTGTATTAGTAGTACTTTATGAAGAATACTAATGCGACCAACTTTTATAATAGCCCTTCTATTTTTTTGTTTTACAATAGAAAACAACCTATTTGCACAACAAAAAAAAGATCCAATCCTTTTTGAAAAGGAAATAAGAATTAAAAGTGACCCGTTTATCGGGGAAACTAATTTTTATAAGGCACGATCATTCTTTTTACAAAAAGAGTGGGACTCTACCTTGGTTTACTCTGCGCAACAACTCAATCAACCCGTTAAAGATTCCAAAATTCAAGATTTTTGTCATTTTTTTAGAGCCTATAGTTTCAATAAAAAGAAATTGTTTCAAGAAGCTAAAAAAGAGTTTTCTAAAATTTCTTATGACTTTGAGTTTTACATTCAAACCAACATTTATTTAGGAGAAATTGCTATAGAACAAAGAGAATTTCAGAAGGCTATTGATTATTTTAAAATTATTGAGAAATCAAATGACCACAAGTTAATCAGTAAGGTAAAAGTGAATATAGAACATAATTTAGGGATTTGTTATTTACACCTGAAGCAATATGATAAATCAGAGGCGTATTTATTAAAAAGTATTGAAGCTCCAGAAGTAAAAAAAGATACCTTAAAATTAGCACGTTTCTATGGTGATATGGGGGTTTTATATTATGAACAATATAATGATGAACTGGCGATATCATACTTTCAAAAAGCATATCAATTATCTAAATCTACAAAAGACTATAAAGTAAAACAAAATATGGCGCTTAATATGGCTGTTGTAGAGGAAAACAGGAAAAAGTTTTCAGAATCATTACGATATCGAAAAGAATACGAAAAGTGGAAAGATTCACTAAATAATCAAAGTAAAATTTGGGAAGTCGCGCGGATAGAAAAAGAATTTGCAATAAAACAAAAACAAAAAGAAGTTAGCTTGCTAAAGTCAGAGAACAAAGCTAAGGTAGCAGAGCGAAATGGCTTCTTGTATACGGCTATAGCATTGTTATTACTGTTACTTACGACTATTTATTTTTATAGAGAAAAAGTAAAGTCTACTAGGATCATCACAACCCAAAAAGAAGACCTTGATGCTTTAAACGCAACAAAAGATCAAATTTTATCAATTTTAAGTCACGACTTACGCTCATCAATAATAGCTTTAAAATATAGTAATAGACTGTTGTCTGATGAGCTGGCTCCTAACAATCTTGATAACGTAAATAGCTTACTTGATCAAAACAGTACGATGGTGAATAGTTTATATAATTTATTAGATAATCTATTACATTGGGCATTATCACAAACTAAAAATTCATATTTTGAGATCACTTCATTGCGGTTACTTTCTATAACAGAACAAGTAGTGTATAATTACCTACCGCTCATGAAAGAAAAAAATATCATATTTACCAATAACGTATTAAAAAGTGATATGATTCAAGCAGATCAAGAGTCTTTTAAAATTGTGCTTCGCAATTTAATTGATAATGCCATTAAGTTTTCTGATCAAGATGGTACCATAACCTTGTATACTCAAAATACTCATGATATGTATTGTGACCTTGTGATACAAGATACAGGTGCTGGTATGACAGAAGAGACAAGATTAGAACTTCTTAAAGATTCTGTTTTATTGGCTAAAAAAGAGCACGAAGATAAAATTGGTACCGGTTTAGGGGTGCAGTTGTGTAAAACCATGATCAAAAAGAATCAAGGGATGTTTGCTATCGAAAGCACTTTGGGAAAAGGGACAAAAATGATTGTATCTTTACCTAAAGCATTAACCAATGGATAATATAAACGTACTTATTGTAGAAGATAACCCTAACGAGAGTGAACCTCTAGTCGCATTGCTTAAAACCCATGGGTATACTATTGCGGGTGTTGCGACAAATTTAAAAGATGCGTTAAATATATTTTACAATAGCAATACTATTGATATTGTAATTCTTGATATTTTTTTGAACCAGATACCCGACGGTATTGCCTTTGCAGAAACAATTAATGCGGTACCTAATGCTTCAAAACCCTTTGTGTTTTTAACCAGTGCTACAGATCGTACGATATTCGAAAGAGCTAAATTAACTCAACCTTTTAGTTATTTATTAAAACCGTTTAACGAGTTAGAATTACTATACGCTATAGAAATGGCATTAGAACGATTTTATGCGCAAAAGAACGTCTTTTTAAGTGAGGATCAGGATACAGTTATTAGCGATACCTATTTATACATAAAGAAAGGAAAGGGATTAAAAAAAGTATTTCTTGAAGATATTATCTATATCGAAGTAGAAGAGAAGTATTGTAATATAATTACTAAAAAAGAAAAGTTCGTTATTTTAATTTCGTTAACCAAAATATTAAATTTACTAGATGCCAATATGTTTAGTAGAACACATAGAAACTTTGTAGTTAATATGCAAAAAATAGAAGAAATAATACCTGCCGATAATCTTATTATATTATCAGATAATCATCAAGTTACTTTAAGTGAAACCTATAAAGGGATTATCAAAAAAGTGCGAACATTAAAATAAATAGCTTTTCTGTAGTATCTAGGTATGGATATTATCAATTAGTTTTATAACATGAGAAGATATCTAGATTCCCTATTTATCTGATTTTATGAATAAAATACCTCGTCTTATTCCATTTTTTCTACTCTGCACGGTATTTAAGTGTAACTTCATAATAGAAATCACAGCAATAGAATACCTGTTTTACAGGATGTTTTATCGTCATTTCAAAGTCTAATTTTAAGTTGTATTAGGTATTTTGTTACTTTTTAAATAAATACATTAAAAATAATAAGGTGTAACCCGAAAAACCATCAATAAATAGAGTAGGGATAATCAAACTTGGAACAATGAAAACTTTTGAAGGAAAATGGGTGGATTTTGCTGACCAAATTATTTTGGTAACAGAAAATAAGAGAAGTTTAGAAGTTAGATATCATAACGGTCCGGGTCCGTTTTATGGGCAAACGTTAAACCTATATTCATTTGTGATTAATGTGGATTTTGAAGAGTTGTCACCATCCACAGGAGTTTTATCTGATGATGAAAATATTATTTTTTGGAGTAATGAGACAAAATGGACAAGGGTTGATTGTATTTTATGATAAATGAATTGAAAATATATACAATAGGGGGCTCTGAAAACCTATACTATGCAAATGTCTTTTTTAATCATAACTTTTCTTGACGTTTTCTTAAGGTTTTTAGAAAGGAAAGGTTGTCCGTTTATGGCAACCTTTTTCTTTTTATAAAATAGCAATATAGTTATGTGCATACATTAACTAATATAATTCCAAATATTCTTATGCTTTGCTAATTGTTGATAGGTATACAGTATCACTTTATTTTTTTCTGAGGCTAACGAGGGGTCATCACCTAGTATTTTCATAGCATAATATCGAGCCGTTTTAAGAATATCATTATCTCGAACAATATCGGCTATTTTTAGATTTAATACCCCACTTTGTTGCGTACCCATAATGTCCCCAGGACCCCTAAGTTTTAAATCAACTTCTGCAATATCAAACCCATCATTAGTCCGTACCATAGTTTCTAATCGGGTTTTACTATCTGCCGAAAGTTTAAAGCTTGTCATAAGTATACAAAAACTCTGTTCAGCCCCACGTCCTACACGTCCTCTTAATTGGTGTAATTGCGATAAACCAAAACGTTCTGCACTTTCTATAATCATGACACTTGCATTAGGAACGTTGACACCAACCTCAATTACTGTTGTAGCTACCATGATTTGCGTTTCTCCTTTTACAAAACGCTCCATTTCATAATCTTTATCCTTAGGCTTCATTTGGCCATGTACTATCGATATTTGATAATCAGGCATAGGGAAGGAGCGCGCTATACTTTCATAACCATCCATCAAATCTTTGTAATCCATAGCTTCAGATTCTTGAATCAAAGGATATACAATGTAAATTTGCCTTCCTTTGTTAATTTCATCTGCGATAAACTTAAATACTTTTAAACGATTACTATCATATCGATGTACCGTTTTAATCGCTTTACGACCAGGGGGTAACTCATCAATAACCGAAATATCTAAGTCCCCATATAAACTCATTGCCAATGTTCTGGGGATAGGAGTAGCCGTCATCACCAAAATATGTGGTGGATAGGTGTTTTTATGCCATAATTTTGAACGTTGTGCAACGCCAAATCTATGTTGTTCGTCAATGATAGCTAAGCCTAAGTTTTTAAATTTTACTTTATCCTCAAGAACAGCATGTGTGCCGATTAATATATGTAATGTACCTTCTTCAAGTTCTTTATGAATTTCTCGCCTTTGCTTAGTCGTAGAGCTTCCCATTAATAATTTAACGTTGATATCCAACTCTTGTGTTAGCTCTAAAATTCCCATATAGTGCTGATTAGCTAAAATGGCCGTAGGAGCCATTAAACAAGCCTGAAAACCATTATCAATAGCCAATAGCATAGTCATTAATCCTACTATAGTTTTCCCAGAGCCTACATCTCCTTGTAACAAGCGATTCATTTGAGCGCTACTCCCAATATCATTTCTAATTTCTTTAATTACCCTTTTTTGTGCATTGGTAAGATCAAAAGGAAGGTGGTTCTTATAAAAATCATTAAAGTGTTCACCTACCTCTGTAAACGGAAAGCCCTTGATTTTTTGTTTACGAATCAGTTTTTTGGTAATGAGTTGCAATTGAATATAAAATAACTCTTCGAATTTAAGTCTATATTGAGCTTTGGATAATAATTCCTGACTTTTCGGAAAATGAATATTGAAAACAGCTTCACTTTTCGAAATTAGCTTTAGTTCCTCCAGAATTTCAGAAGAAAGAGTATCATAAAACCTAACTTTGGTTTCTATAAAGAGTTGTTGCATCATCTTCATAATAACCCGATTGGTGATGCCCTTGTTTGATAATTTCTCTGTAGACGGGTAGATGGGTTGCATTACAGTCCTTAGGTTTTTCTCGTGTTCTGTGAGTAATTCCATTTCAGGATGTGGCATGCTAAAACCATTATAATACTTTGGTTTACCAAAAATCACATAAGGTGTATTTAGTTTTAGGTTTTCTCGTATCCATTTATGACCTCTAAACCATACTAATTCTAAAGAACCAGTATCATCCATAAATTTAGCTACAAGACGTTTTCCTCTTTTTTGCTCAACAGTTTTAATGTTGACAATTTTACCCATAATCTGCACTTCAGAAGAATTGCGTTGTAGCTGATTAATCTTATAATATTGAGTTTTATCGAGATATCGGTTAGGAAAGAAGTTTACCAAATCTTGATAGGTATGAATCCCTAATTCTGATCGCAACAAGTCAGCTCTAGAAGGGCCTACGCCTTTTAGATAGTCTATAGGTGTTTGTAAAACTGAAGGGTTCATAAGAACGAATATAGCACTTATTCAAAAATAGTTCAACCAATATTTATAAACCATGTTTGGTTCGTTACTAATTATTATAAACTTTAAACCAAAAACTTCTTAAATACTATTTAGTAATGCATAATGTAGATTGATAAAAATGAGAATAATAGCTCTCAAATATATCCATACCGTATAGGTGTTTATATACGATATGATAAGCCATGTTTAAAAATTGCCACATTCCAAGAGTAAATTCGTTATTTTGGCAGAACATTTGATTAAAAAAAGATATGCGTATAATCTTATATTTAATAATACTATTAATTCCCGGTGTAGGGATAACAAAGCAAATTGATGCTGTTGACTTTTTAACCGGAAATGTAAATATTTCTGTACATCCCGATACTAAGGAAGTTAGTGGGAAAGTAATATATACTTTTACGATGTTGCAATCAACAACCTCAGTATATATAGATGCTCAAAAAATGAATATTAAGACCGTTATGCTTGACGGAAATAAGATAAACATAAACTATGATGATAAGAAAATTGTTATTGCGTCTGATTTCAAAGAAAAAACCAACCATACTGTAGAGATAGAGTATACTGCTACCCCTAAAAAAGCACTGTATTTTGTTAAGGATTATCAAAATAATGATCAAATTTGGACACAAGGTCAAGGAAAATACACCTCAAATTGGTTGCCAAGTTTTGATGATATGAATGAAAAAGTAGAGTTTGATCTCACCATTAATTATCACAAAGGTTATGAAGTGATTGCTAATGGAAAATTGATCAAAAATGATGCGGTTAATGATTCTATTCAGAGTTGGCAATACGATATGAAGCAACCTATGAGTAGTTATTTGTTAGCACTGGCCATAGGCAAATATGATAAAGTCGTTGAAACCTCTGCAGAAGGAATACCTTTAGAAATGTATTTTTATCCAGAAGATAAAGATAAATTTGAAACGACATATAGACACAGTAAACGCATATTTGACTTTTTAGAAAAAGAAATAGGATATGCTTTTCCCTGGCAAAATTATAAACAAATACCTGTGAAAGATTTTTTATATGCAGGTATGGAAAACACAGGTGCCACAATTTTTTCTGATGCCTTTGTAGTTGATGAAACGGCATTTGTAGATCGAAATTATATCAACGTTAATGCTCATGAATTAGCCCATCAATGGTTTGGAGATTTGGTAACAGAAACCGAAGGTACTCATCATTGGTTACAAGAAGGTTTTGCAACATACTATGCACTTTTAGCAGAGAAAGAGATTTTTGGTGAAGATTACTTTTTATATAAACTGTATGAAAGTGCGGAACAACTTACACAATTATCAAAAACACCCAAAGCCACTTCATTATTAGATCCAAAAGCTAGTTCTCTAACCTTTTATCAAAGAGGAGCATGGGCAATTTATGCACTACGAAAAAAAATAGGAGAAACTAGTTTTAAAATCACCATTCATAACTTTTTAGAAAAATATAAATTCAAAAATGCAACAACAGATAATTTTATCGCAGTAGCAGAAGAGGTAAGTAATACCGATTTAGGAGAATTTAAAAAACTGTGGTTAGAAAGTGTTACTTTTCCTTCACAAGAAGCTTTAGACTTATTAACAACATCGACATTTATAAAAAAATATTTGGGATTGGCACAAGAACGAACACAACCTTTAGCCGGCAAATGGGGGACTTTAGCTAAAGCATTAGATTTTCCTGTTAATGATTATATTGGACAAGAAGTGATTTACCAATTAGGAGGAAAAACATCTCCCGAAATTATTGCTTTGTACGATAAGGCTTTTGAGACTAACAATATTTTTGTTCGACAGGCTATTGCCAATGTGCTTAGTAATATTCCTTCAGAGTTACGAACACAATATGAATCTTTGTTAAAGGATAAATCATATGCAACTATAGAACCAGCTTTATATCATTTATGGTCTAGTTTTCCAAAGAACAGAAAACAGTACTTAGAAGATACCAAGAATATTACAGGATTTAATGATAAAAATATAAGGATATTATGGCTGGTATTGGCATTAAGTACCAAGGACTATGAAATCGAAAATCATCAAAAATTCTACTTTGAACTGTCTGGTTATACCTCTTCTAAGTATCATTTTAGCACACGCGAAAATGCGTTTACCTATTTAGAAAGTTTACAAGCTTTTTCCGACGAATCTCTAAAGAACTTAGTTGATGGAGCAACACACCATAATTGGCGTTTTAGAAATACATGTAGAAAAATTCTTGATAAATTACTGAAAGATGAAAAATATAAAAAGAAATACGTAGTTTTAAAGAATAATTTACCTAAAAATCAACAAGATTTTTTATCCAAAAAATTAACCCCATAAAATAGAATATGCGTGCATTAGTAATTTCTGGAGGCGGTAGCAAAGGAGCTTTTGCAGGAGGAGTTGCTCAACACCTAATACAAGATCTAGAGCGAAAATATGATATGTTTATAGGAACTTCTACAGGTAGCCTATTAGTGTCTCATCTAGCATTATCAAAGATTAGTGAGATAAAAGAATTCTATACCTCGGTTAATCAATCTTCGATATTTAAAAATTGCCCGTTTATCATTAAAAAGAAAAGAGGATATACCAATATAAGTATTAATCATTTCAATGTACTTCGCAATCTTATCGGAGGAAAAAAATCTTTTGGAAATAGCGAAAATCTTAGAGATTTGGTAGGTAATGCTATTTCTATCAAGGATTTTGAAAAACTAAAAGCTTCAAATACCGAAGTTATAGTAACAGTAACAAATTTATCGGCTAATGTAGTAGAATATAAATCGTTAAAAGATTGTAGTTATACTGATTTTTTAGATTGGATTTGGATATCATGTAATTATCCTCCTTTTATGAGTTTGGTAAGAAAAAACTCATGTGATTATGTTGATGGAGGCTTAGGATCGATGGTGCCAATTCGCGAAGCTATACGCAGAGGAGCAAAAGAGCTGGATGTAATCGTTTTAGAAACGGAAGTAAACTATCTAAATCGTATGCCAACAAAAAACCCTTTCTCATTAATCACAAATATGGTTGATTTTATGATGGATAAAATAGAACATCAGAATATTCAGATAGGTAAATTTGAAGCTAAAGAAAAAGATGTGTCTATGGATTTATATTATACACCTACGGTACTCACTACTAATTCACTAGTGTTTGATAAAGATAAAATGACAGAGTGGTGGGCTAAAGGTTATGAATTTGCGAAACAAAAAAATATTTCTAATCCAATATAGATGCGAGCATTAGTAATTTCAGGAGGAGGTAGTAAAGGAGCGTATGCTGGTGGTGTAGCGCAATATTTAATGGAGGAAGAAGGTAAAAAATATGACCTCTTTTTAGGTACATCTACGGGTAGTTTGTTAATATCTCAATTGGCACTAGGTAATATCGGAAAGATGTATGATATCTATACCAATGTAAATCAACATACTATTTTTAATGTAAATCCATTTATAGTCAGAAAAAAAGGTAATAGAGAATTTGTGTCCATTAACTTTTTCTCATCTTTATGGCAGTTTATTAAAAAGAAACGAACATTTGGTGAAAGTAAAAATCTAAGACGTGCTATACGAAGGAATTTTACCGAAGCAGAATTTAGATTAGCACGAAGAAAAGTAGAAGATATTGTTGTTACCGTATCTAATCTTACCAAAAATAGGACAGAGTATAAATCTATTAATGATTTCTCCTATGAAGATTTTTGTGATTGGATATGGATGTCCTGTAATTATGTCCCTTTTATGAGTTTAGCCACAAAAGATGGTTGCGAATATGCAGATGGTGGTTTTGGATGCATGGTACCTATAAGAGAGGCGATTAGAAGAGGTGCCACAGAGGTAGATGCTATCATATTAGAATCTGAAAATATGGAGCACAATAAAGTTTTGGGAAAAAATCCATTTTCTCTTATGGTAAACTTATTTGGGTATATGCTAGATCAGGTAGAGGGACATGATACCGTAGTAGGTAAATTGGCAGCAACACATAAAGATGTTGCACTTAATTTGTATTATACACCTTCTAAATTAACAGAAAACTCGTTGATTTTTAATAAAAAGTTGATGGGTAACTGGTGGAGACAAGGTTTTGAATATGCTGCACAAAAGGCAAAACAAGCCGAAGAGAATAAACTAAAAGATATAGATTTAGCAGGATAATACATTTACCGATGTATTATTCA
Organism: Aquimarina sp. AD10; assembly: GCF_003443715.1. Lineage (NCBI taxonomy): Bacteria > Pseudomonadati > Bacteroidota > Flavobacteriia > Flavobacteriales > Flavobacteriaceae > Aquimarina > Aquimarina sp. AD10. The sequence continues at coordinate 659,746 of NZ_CP031965.1, forward strand.
TTTATTATAGTTTATAAACCATATTTTGCTTTAAAATATGGGTTTCTTTGTTTTCTTGCATAATAAAAACACTTATGATGAAGAAAATAATACGAAGGATACATTTTGTAGCCTTTTTTCTAGCAACTTTACTTGCTAACTCCCAAACACTACCTGAACCCAATACACCTTGGGTTAAAATATTTTCTGAAGAATTTGATGGAAATGCAGTTGATACGAACGATTGGATTGTACGAAATAATGAAAGACAAGGGTTTAGTACAAATTCTCTTGATGTTAGCAATGGTACTTTAAAAATTAACAATACATATCCAACCGGAGGTAGACCTGTTGGTGGATGGATCGAATCAAGAAGAAAACCAATAGGGGATGAACGATACGGATATTATGAAGCCAGAGTAAGAATTACTGCAGATCCTAACGGTAAAATATGGCCAACATGGTGGATTTGGGGTAAAAATTTTAGAAATGGCGCTCCAGGTCCTACAGCTACAGAATTTGATCTAATGGAGTATAGTGGTTTTGCAAAAAAGTTTTTTGAAAATAAAGCTACAACTTCTCATCATTATAGTGAAAAAAGAGTACTTAACGGTAAAACTAAAATAGACGCAAGTATAGAAAGCGTTCGTACCAGAAATGCTTTTGAATGGCATACTTGGGGTATGTATTGGAGCCCTACAGAAGTGTCTTTTTATTACGATGGCGTAAAGTACCTTACCTCAGATCAACCTATCGATGCAGCAAACGATCCGTATGATATGAGTTTGATTTTATCGTGCTCTCCTCATACAATAGATGTAGTTGATTATAATAGTGGAGCGGGTGGTTTTCAACCAAATAATGTAGATCAAGCCACAGCGGCGCAACCAAGTCAGACATTACCAAGTTTTGAAATAGATTGGGTACGTGTTTGGAGTCTGGGCTCAACAGTAGGAACAAATGATTGTCAAGGATTACCTAATGAAGTTTGTCAAAGAATCAATATTGCCAATACAAACTTTAAAGTACAAACTGTAGGCGAAAGTTGCGATGGAAATACAAATGGAAAAATAAATATAGAAGCTACAGAACAATTGGCTTATACAGCAACTATCGAAGGTACTTCAAACTCAAAGAATTTTGAAACAAGTACTTCTTTTGATGGACTTGAAAATGGAGCATATATAGTATGTATTACAGCAGATGGTTTAGCCGATTTTAAACAATGTTTTGAAGTGGTTATTAAAGAATCAAATGCAGCAAACATAGATTTGTCTATTTATAATGTAAGTGAAAATTAGTGCCCTAAAATTGTAAAGAAATAGAAATGAAAAAAGTCAAAATAATATTTTCAATATTTAGCATAGTGTCTCTATTAAGTTGTAGCAATTCTGATGATAATGCTGAAACTCCCCAAGTTGTAACACCTGGAGAAGCTTTGTTATTAGCACCTGCAAAAGATGATACATGTATTATGGGAACTATAGTAAATGCTACAGAAAGTGAATTTGAATTCGCATGGAATGCGGGACAAAATGCAACAGGTTATACAATAAATTTAACAGATTTAAAATCAGGAAACACCACAACAATAACTGCTACAGAAACAAAAAGAACAGTAAGGTTATTACAAAACAATCCGTATTCATGGTCAGTGACTTCTAGAGCATCAGGAAGTGAAGAAACAAGTACAAGTCCAGTTTGGAAATTTTATAATGTGGGGGAGGGGATAGCAAATTATGCTCCTTATCCCGCTGCAATAAAATCTCCTCAAAACCTTGAGACATTGACAGGATTAACAACAACTATAGAGTGGGTTGGAACAGATGCAGATAATGATATAGCTTCTTATGATGTGTTTTTAGGAACTACAAATCCTCCTACAGATACTCTAGGTAATACAACCAACATGTCTATATCGAGCGGAAATTTATCATTAGGCACTACTTATTATCTTCAAGTCGTAACAAATGATACTTTTGGAAATAAAACAAAATCGGTAGTAACAAAATTTACTACGCCCTAGGTATAATTACCTTTTTTTGTCCTTAATTTAGAAATATAAATAGCAATTTAGATACAGTACTTAAATTGCTATTTATATTTACATATACGGATTATATCATGCCATTATTGTGAGCCATTTTTTCAGGAATGGGTTGATCTATAGACCAATGTTCCTCAATCATTAAGTTCTGTAATCGATAGATATCATAAATAACGCTAGGTTTAGAATCTACTATGCCACTAGATTGAGTAAGTACAAAGTTTCCTTCTCCAATGATTTTATGAACTTTAGTAATAAAAACATTAGAGTAGTATTGAGTTAAACTTTGGAGTCCGTTTTTTATTTTAGGATGATGTTGAATGATATCCTTACTTACATAATTTGAAATTAAACTAAAATCCCTATTCAATAAAATAGCTTTGGAATATTGATCAATAACAGATTTGTTACTGGAGGTGTTTTCCAGATTCTTGATGGTTATTGTTCCTTCTACCTCTGGATTACCGTTGACACTAGATACAGATTTGGTTTTTATGGCATCCCAATGTTCCGCAATAAGACCATTTTCTATTCTAAAAAGATCTAATACTACTTTTTGTTCATCGGCTATGGCGACCTGTAAGTGAGCCGCAACGTATTCGTTATCCGAAAGTATTCTAATAAAGGGTTTAACAGGGTTCTCTGGTTTAGGAAGTTGCTTTAAAAAAGAAATTGCTTCTAAAAAACCTTTCTTACCCGTTTTTACCATTGGGTTATGTTGAATATAATTTTCGGTTACTATTTTATCAGCATAATCAAGATCTATTAGACCAATTACATTTTTATAAAAATCTAATATTATTTGTTTATTATTTTTGCTTTGTGTCATTTTTAATAAGTTTTAACGTCCTCTTGTTCAAGAGTAATATGTTTTCTTGCGTGAACATGTAGAGGGATTGAATTTTCTTCAATCTTGTAATTTTAAAAAATAAATTGAGTGATAAAGCCAGTAATGAGTAAACATAATTATCCCTTTACACTACATTTTTAGAATAATCTAGTGGTATGTTTATCCCAAAAAGACAGGCGTCTTTTGAATTGGCTTTGATGCTATGTTAAAACTATTATACAGATTTTAAAAATAGTAAAAAAAAGAGAATGATACTTGTTTTTAATATAATATTAGGACCATATTGAAAGTATAAGACAATGTAAATAATATGCTGTTAATAGCTTCTTCAGAAGTTCAAATTTTTTGATATAATTGTTAGACAGGTAGTATCAATCAAAACTTGTTGTAAAAAATGTTTGACTATTGTTATTCAGTCTATTATAGCATTCTTCTTTGGTATATATTAACTAGTTATAATGACTTTTTAAAATCAATTTAATAGTTCTGTTTTTAATTTTTTATCGTTACAATTGCCTTATTTTTTAATTCCGTTTAATGTTATATCGTAGGATGATAAGTAAAGTTCTATTTTGTTTTTTTCTTCTTTTTCCTTTATTATTTTTAAAGTCATTGTGCCATCTATTGAAGTAAAACTATTCTTATCGATAGGTAAAAGAAAGGAATTAATACCGGTATTTAAAAGATCAAACATAAGAACGCCTTCTTTTTTAGTAAGAATTAGCGTAATAGGAAATTTTTCCAATTTATAACTACCAAGTATAGTGGTATCTAGATTTAACTTTTTGTATCGATATGATAAAGGTGGATAAAAGTTGTCTGACTCATTAAAATCAGGAAAATCTGAATTGATTACTATAGATTCTACTTTTTTAAAATTAGGAATTTTAATAGTATGGGTGCGATTGTTGTTTTTCCAAATGTCTGCTCCTAAAATAGATGAGTAGTTTTGTAGGGATTTTTTATTTATACTATCATAAGCTACTTTTAAACTAATGGGTACAGGTCTTTCTCCTATTCTTTTTACAATAAGATTCCCTTCATCAAACGATTCAATTTTTAGATCAGGATATCCCATTTTAAAATACCAAGAATTCCAAAAGAAACTTAGATCTTCACCGCTAACATTCTCAAAAGTATAGAAAAAATCATATGGGGTTGGTGATTTTTTTGCCCAACGTTCAATATATGTTTTTAAACATTTAAGAAATTTTTTTTCACCTAAATGCTGGTAGAGTAAGGCATAAGTAAATGATGGAAGGGAATAGGCCTGATAACCATAATTATCAGTGGTGTATACGGTAGAAGTAACTGCCGGCAGACTACTAATGCTGCCAATTTTTCTTTGTACTCCAAGCTTAAATTTAGAATAAAACGAATGATCTTCTTTTTTATCATTAAAAAACTTATGCATGGTCAATATTTCAATAAAATCTGCCCAACCTTCATCCATCCATGCAAAGCGCCTTTCGTTAATTCTTACATACATAGGGAAATATGAATGGAATAATTCATGAATTGTAAGAGGTTTACCTGGACCTCCATTGTTCGCCATCATAGGAAATTCCATACCACTACCTCTATTTTTAAGCCCAATAAAGGTTGTAAATTGTGGATACGGATATGGAACCCCGGGAACATCATAGGTAAAGTGTTTAATTATTTTTTGTTGAATGTGAGTTACTTCTTTATATTTTTCAATTTCTTGAACGGGAAAAGCAGTGTTGATAAGAACATTGTTCTCTTTTACTTTCTCAACAGCGGCATCCCATAAATAATGATCACTCATTGCAAAAGCAAAGTCGGTAACTTCTTTTGCCTTATAGTTCCAGGTTCCGCTTTTTAATTTTAAATTTTTAAGCTCTTCAGGAGTAACGATATTTATTACATCTTTTGAAGATTGAGCTTTTAGGTACTTTTTATGAATACTAGTAGGAAGAATATCTGCACTATTTTGTAAGGTACCTGTTGCCCAAACAAGAAAATTATCTGGTGCGGTAATGTTTACATCAAAACTTGATAGATTATTGTAAAACTCAGTAGTAAAAGTATAATCTATTTTATCCCAACCAAAAATATCATCATATACAGCTACTTGGGGATACCAATATCCAATAAAAAATGAAGTCTCATCTACAGCACCTGTTCTTCTAAGTGTTAATGGTACTTTTTGCTGCCATTCAAATTGTAATGTTATTTTCTTTCCTGTTTTTAAGGGCTCAGCTAAAAGGATACTCATGTTTGTGCCAATACGGCGTATTTGTTTGCGGTCAGAGAGCTCATACTTTACACCTTCAACTATAACACTTTTGATAATTGTACCTTCACCAATATCTTTTTCATTAACTTGAATACTCCTAGCATTGCCTTTTTTAAAGACATCATAGTACAATCTTATTACAACTTCAGATAGATCATCAGGACTGTTATTAGTAAACTCAACAACTTCTTTTCCATCGATTAATCTAGTCGAAGGAGTAACCGCAACATCTATTTTATAATTGACTTCATTTTGCCAATATTTTTCTCCGGGTTTTCCGTCTTTAGATCTAGTTTGTTTTTCATAAGCTGATTGAATTTCTCTAGGAATATGCAGATCGCTTTGTGCATTTATACTATTCGATAATATTATAAAAGAAAATGAAAGGATAAATATTTTTAATTTCATTGGGAATGAATTGTTTTTACATAGTTAATGTCTAAAAACAGTAGTATGTTACTCTTAAGAAAAATATATAATTGTATATGTAGTCTTCTTGTTACTTATTAGAGTAATTTAAAACATTAGTGTAAGTACTATTATAAAAGCTTTATGATTAGCTAAGTTTAGCTACTACTATATACTAAACAAGTCATTTACATCACTCTTTACGGCAGCTAAAGCAATTTCACTAGGAGATCCTTTTTCTATTACAGTAGTTAGAATTATTTCTCTCATTCGATCAGTTGAGTCTACGGTTTCATCCAATGTTACTTTTCTAATTAATGAGATGATCGCATTTTTTGCTGTTTTAACTGTATTCCAACATTCGTCAGATATATAGATTTGTTGAGTTAGATTGTGCTCATATTCTTGATCAATAGCATGAATTAAGAGTACTTCATAGTTCTTTTTATTATCCCCAACAGGCTCCATTCTTTGCAATAGTTTTCCTGGAGAAATTCTTTCTAAAAATAAGGCTATACGTTCGTAAGCCTGAAGTTTAAGAGGTAATGCTTCCTTCTGGTTTTCTCGATACAAAAGAAATCTACGTCTTTTTTCTTCATTTGAGGTATGTAGTTTGAAAAAATACACAGACACTAAGGTTATTAGTATTGCAGGAATCAAAGATATAACTAAAGGTATTACTTCAATATTCATGAGAAAATATAGATTGTTAGTGTTAATTATTTTTTTAAATGACTATTTTGAATTATAAGAACCACCAAGATACGTACATTCTTTTAAATCCGTTGCACAGTTATACGCTACAGGAGTCTTGGTATACTTAAAAGATTCTTCTAATGTTTTTGTAAGTTCACCATCATCTACATTAAGGTCAATGTCTTGCATCGAAAATTGACAGGGGTGTTCATAACCCGATGCATGTGTAATTTCTATAAATTCTTTTCTAAATGTTTTAAAATATTGTGCTAAACGATCTGACTTAAGAGGAACATCGATACCTTTTTGTAACCATTTACTTTGCGTAGCTATTCCACTTGGACAGCGATTTGTATGACACACTTGAGCTTGTATACAGCCAATACTCATCATAGCTTCACGAGCGACATTAATACAATCTACCCCCATAGCAAATGCCATAGCTGCTTTGGCAGGAAATCCAAGTTTACCACTTCCTATAAAAACAACTCTATCGGTAAGATTGTATTTTTGAAATATTTTATAAATGGCTGTAAATCCATAAATCCAAGGCAAGGAAACATGATCAGCAAAACTTGGTGGAGCCGCACCAGTACCACCTTCACCGCCATCTATTGTGATAAAATCAGGCCCTCTGTTAGACTCAGACATTAACTTAGCTAAGAGTTCCCATTGTTCAGTTTTTCCAATAGCCGCTTTGATACCTACCGGAAGTCCCGTTTCTTCAGCAATATCCTCGATAAATTGTAAAAGTTCAGGAACACTCGTAAATGCAGTATGAGATGATGGCGATAATACATCTTTACCAACTTGTACGCCTCGAATCTCTGCAATCTCGGGAGTTATTTTTGCACCGGGCAAAACACCGCCTTTGCCTGGTTTAGCCCCTTGCGATAATTTAATTTCAATAGCACGAATGAAAGGGTTTTTATCTACCAATTCTTTCATTTTTTTCATTGAAAATTTACCATCATCACCACGAACACCAAAATAACCCGTACCAAAATGAAAAATAACATCACCACCATTGCTATGATAGGGGGAAAGACCACCTTCTCCTGTATTATGATAAGAATGTGATTTTTGGATTCCTATGTTAAGAGATTCTACTGCGCGTGCTGATAAGGAACCGAAACTCATTGCAGATACATTTATTACAGATCCTGGACGATATGGTTTTTTACGTTGGTTGTAAAGCCCCATAACTTTTGCACAAGGTAAAAATGATTTATCATCTTTGTTGGGATGATCCTTATCCATTTGAAAAGGGATCATACAATTTTTTATAAAAATATGTTGATGCTCGTAAATATCTCTATCTGTACCAAAACCTTCATAATTATTCTCGTTTTTAGAAGAGGCATATACCCAACTTCTTTCAATTCTATTAAATGGAAGTTCTTCTCTATTATTAGCCACAAAATATTGCCTAATTTCGGGACCGATACTTTCTAATAGATATCTAAGATGACCTACAATAGGGAAATTATGACTGATTGTATGTCTTTTATTAAAAAAAACGTCTCGAATAGCAATTAAAGCAAAGGCAATAATGATCCATATCCACCAAGATATCGAAGCTAAAAAACCAAGTATACTTTCCATGTTACACTAAATCTATTTTATTGGGCGTTGAGATAATCTAAAGTTAACTGTGACATCACTTTAACCCCTAATAATAAACCACTTTCATCAATGTAAAAATCAGGTGTATGATGTGAAGGAGCGTTCTTTGTTGAAGGAGACTTACCACCTAAAAAGAAATAAAAGCCAGGCACTACTTCTTGAAAATAAGAAAAATCTTCACCTCCAGTAGTTGCTTTTGACAAAAGTACATTTTCTTTACCTGCAATACTTTGAATAGTAGGTAACATTTGTTTTACCAAATCTGGATCATTATAAGTGATGGATGTATTGTTTTGAAAATTGATTGTTGCTTCAGCTCCGTAGGCTTTGGCAATTGCAGGTACCATTTCATTCATTCTACGAATAATAAGAGCTCTCATTTTAGGGTCTAAAGTTCTTACAGTACCAATCATTTCAGCACTTTCAGGAATAATATTAAATCGAACTCCACTGGTAATTTTTCCAACAGTAATAACAGCTGCTTCATTAACTAAAGGGGATTCTCTACTAATAATAGTTTGTAATCCGTCAATAATTTTTGCTGAGATAAGAATTGGATCAACTCCTGTCCAAGGTGCAGATCCGTGAGTTTGTTTTCCTTTTACATTAATGACAAAACGTTCTACAGCTGCCATTGTTCCTCCAGGTTTGTAACGGATTTTTCCTACATCGGTTCCAGAATTGATATGTAGTCCGAAAATTGCGTCTACATCAGGGTTTTTTAACACTCCTTCTTTAATCATTAATTTAGCACCACCTTCTTCTCCGGGTGGCGGTCCTTCTTCTGCCGGTTGGAAAATAAACTTTACAGTACCGTTTATTTTACTTTTGTTTTTCGCAAGAATTTCAGCTACTCCCATTAATATTGCAGTATGGGTATCGTGCCCACAGGCATGACTAACACCAACCTCGGTATCTAAAAAAGTAGTTTTTACCTTTGATTTAAAGGGTACATCTGCTCTTTCGGTAACAGGTAAAGCATCAATATCTGCTCTTAAAGCGACTGTTTTTCCCTTTTTATCCCCTTTTAATATAGCTACAACGCCTGTTTTACCAACCTTTTCAGTTACTTCAAGCCCTAAGCTATTAAGGTGTTTAGCAATCTTTTTTGCAGTTTCAAATTCTCGATTAGAAAGTTCAGGATTTTCATGAAAATCTCTTCTCCATTCTATAACTTTTGATTCTAATTTTATTGCCATTGATTCTACTTCAGGATCTATTTTTTGAGCCTGAACTGTACAAATAGCCATTAAAAAAAGTACTAGTAGCGTTTGTGTATTCATTATATTAAAAATTAATAAGTCTGTAGTTTTTATTCTGTAATTGAACCAAAGCAGTCATTGCAGACAATGCATATTGTACTTCTGGTAAAGTATTTTCTTTTAATATCTTACGGTAGGCTGCGGTTTGCCCACAAAGAATAATTTGCACGCCTTTCTTTGATAAATCAGCAATAAGCTTCGTGTTTGGGTTATTGATACCGTATTTAGCCTTATACTCGGAATCAATTAGGATATCATTAGCAGCAGAACCGTGAATAACTAATGCAACTTTAAGTTTTTCTAGTGCTATGCCAGCATCTGCATGCATATTTAAATATCGCGCCGCCGTGTTAAATAAAGGATTTACTTTTGAACTATCCTTAAAGGTGCGGCCAATATCAAATACTGCTTTTAACTCATTTTCTTTATCGGTTTTAAAGTCTGGTTTTTTCACTTCATAGGTTTTACCATAATCTGTTATGATTTTACCTTCTTTTTGTGAAAAAATGAATAACGGAAATAGAATAAGACTAAACGTAAATAGAAGAATATTTTTCAAAAGCTATTTTTTTGGCTTCTAAAGATATTCAAAAATCTATTAAAGGAAAGTTAAAATACCACTTAAGATATGTTAGTTACTAAAAAAGCCTATCTGCTTTATGAGCAGATAGGCTTTGTAATGAACTCAAAGTGAGTGTATTTTAAACTATTGTTTTACTAATTTTCCTATATATTTATTATCAATGAGTATCATATACAATCCTTTTGATAATTCAGAAACATCTAATTCAGGAGTAGGCATGGTTCGCAGTACGACTTCGCCAAGTACATTTACGATACTTATATTAAAATCATTAGCAGTAATACCATCTATTAATAAAAGTTTATCGTCGCTAACGGGGTTAGGGTAGTAGGTATATGTTTTACTATTAAGACTTAAATTAAGTTGAGATTGATCTACAGCAAATTCTGCAGAAAGAGCAGTACAACCAGCTTGATTAGCTACCTGTAATGTATATGTTCCTGTTTCTTCAGGAAGATATGTTGATCCATTAGCATCAGCTAATACTTCTCCATCCAAAAACCATTGGTATGAGGTAAACTCTGTATCTATGGCAAGTCTTTGATTTTGATTGACTGCTATAGTTGGAGAAGTAGGTATTTCAAGAACTATAGCGCTTACCTCTGTTCTGGTAGCCGTTGTGCAATCTCCAATAATTCCCGAAACATAATACGTTTGTGATGCATCTAAAGCAGGTGTGTTATATGTTGCACCTGTAGCAATTACAATACCACCAGTTGGTTCTGAATACCATCGGTATTCACTATTTCCGGAGATTGTGATATTGGCTGATTCTCCAGGACAGATATTTTGATCACTTGCAACAGGTTGTTCAGGAAGATTTATAGTTACATAATCCTTTTTTTCATTTTTGTTTTCTCCTATATCATTAACTGCAGTTAAGGATACAGTATATGACCCATTAGTGGTATAAGTATGTGTTGGGCTTTGCTCTGTAGATGTTGTTCCATCTCCAAAATCCCATAGATATGAGTTTACTTTGTTTATTGTAGTGCTTTTAAAAGTAATATCAGAACAGTCATTTCCAGATATTTCGAAATTTGCAACAGGAGGTTGTCTGTTATCTCCAGGCGTATATTTTCCAGAGATAAAATAATTACCCAATGATGAGTAATCCGAATATCCGTTTATAGGAGTTCCTTCACCAACACCATCAATTTCAATAAAGTACGTTCCTGCGGCTAAAGTTTCATTAATAGATGCAGATAAACCATCAGGGTCAGAAGATACAATCTCTTCGCCAAGTGCATTAATAAGTCTGGCTTGTATATTCAAATTCGGATAATCGGGGTCAGGATTAAAATCAAAAGATACATCGCCAGCCTCTGCTATAAAGGAAAATACATCTTTATCATCTCTTTTACCAATAAAACCAAAATTTTGACTAGCACTAACATTTCCATCAGAGTCAACTTTAATTTCTGTTACCTCATTGTTTATAACATTACTATGATCATCATCTCGAAAACCAACACCATTGTTATTATCAGCCATTACTGCTATATCGTCTTGTGTTTGATTAGCGTTTTCAAATTCTCCTTGACTCCATTGCCCAATAGCTCTACTAGCACTCCATCCCATTATTGGACTCCATTTTCCATGTCCGGCATAATACTCTGTACTGCCTTGGCTATCATGTTGTAAACCTAGTGTATGGCCTACTTCATGTGAACCAGTTTCTCCAGCAACTCTACTGCCGCTTATATTATAAACCCAACAAGGGTTGTCATTACTTCTTCCAAAAGATCTTAAAAAAGCTACACCTCCAGAACCTGGAGCTGCATCATCTGTAGAAGTGAAAATACACATCATTCTACGATTTCTTGGGGCTGCTTCAAAAATGTCTCTTCTTGTTGTAATATTGATATTAAAAGGTCTAAAGTCTTCAGCCATTATTTTCCAAATCCTTAAAATTTGTTCGTCAGAAAAACTTGTAGCTCTAGCATTTATTGTAGCACCACCTTTCCAACTAGTACCTGTTACAACTTCACCATCAAAATCTAAGTATACCACACCTGTTGCTCCAGGAAGACTCTCTAACTCAAGTGCCATTTTTGTAATGGGTGTATTTTTACTAGAAGTCTTACCGCTTACTTTTTCATAATCTATACATAGAACACTATGGATATCAGTTTCTTCGATATATACTTTATTATCTGATGCTACGAAAATTTTATATGCTTTCTTAGAATCTTGTAGAACAATATTACCTTCTAACTTTCCAGCTACTTTTGATAAAGAAAGTATTGATGTTTTTTGATTATCGACTTTACCTATAATTGTAAATTCTTGATCGGTTTGCTTTTTTAGCGTAATAGAGCATAATAATGTTTCATCTTTAGATATTTTAATAGCCATAGGTTGGTTGCTTTTTTGGCTTATTAAATCATTGATAAAACTTTGTTGATCTTGGGCGATTAGATGTTTTGTAGATGATTGTGAATGAGTTATAAAACTACTTATTGTAAATAGAGTAAGTAGAAAAATGTTTACTAGTTTCTTATTCATTATGAGACGGGTATAATATGGTAGATATTGAATGCATTTTTGTAGTACAACTGAAAAAAAACAATTTTAGTATGTTAAACACGTATTTAGTATAATTGTTAAATATATAATTCTTTGTTCGGATCTGCTTTATTTTAAGAAAGTAAGACGTATTTTGAAAACAAAATACGCCGTTACCATAATCTAAAAACATAGATTAAAAAAAACTCGATGATTATCTATATCTAAGATTTAGAAATATCATGGTTATATTAAAACTTATGAGATGCTTATAATTCTTTCTAGAGGTATGATAGTAGATTGCTTTAAAATAACTTCTCGGTCAGTTATTCCCCAAATTGTAGTTTCTACTTTTTTAAATCCAGTATCGTCTACAAAGACTATTTTAACTTTTTGACGTTCAAGGTTGCCTAAAGATAAAGCTCTTTGTAACTCTAAAAATCGGTCAATTTGATCTTTTCTTTTATCCAGGACATCTTTTTTGGGAAACTTCAAAAATTTAATTTGCTCTTTTTCTATAAACTGTACATTCACATTTGGGGCCATAGTGTGTTAGATTAAGGTTGGGATTTAGTTGAGTAAAAATGGGTAAATTTTAAAAATTTCTTAAATATAATACATTTTAACTTAAAACAATGTATTTTGTCTATTAAATTTACTAACAATTAGTTTTTATGTAGGAAAAATCTTTGTTAATAATTGGATTTGCACTATCGTTTTTGTGTTTAAATTAACTTTTAAGAGTTCGAGTTTAGTACTGTTTACGATGGTATTGTAATCACGGTAAAATTATAAAAGTTATTGACGATGATTTGTTTACAAAAAGAGCCAAGAGTGTTTTTATAACCGTTATTCTTTCCTTAAATTTCCATCTTTAAAATTGTTACGTTGGAAGAATATTTAGCAGAGTTGAATGATGCACAAAGAGCCCCTGTACTTCAGAAAGATGGGCCTATGATTGTTATTGCCGGTGCAGGGTCAGGAAAAACGCGTGTATTAACTTATCGAATTGCTTATTTGATGCATCAGGGAGTAGATTCATTTAATATTTTATCGTTGACTTTTACCAATAAGGCAGCGCGTGAAATGAAAAAACGTATTTCTACTATAGTAGGAGCTAGTGAAGCCAAAAATCTATGGATGGGAACATTTCATTCGATATTTGCTAAAATTTTAAGGTTTGAAGCAGATAAATTAGGATACCCTTCTAATTTTACCATCTATGATACTCAAGATTCTCAACGTTTAGTTGCCTCTGTGATTAAAGAGATGGGGCTTGACAAAGATATTTATAAATACAAACAGGTTTATTCAAGGATTTCATCGTATAAAAACAGTTTGATTACCGTAAAAGCTTATTTTCAAAATGGCGAATTGGTAGAAGCAGATGCAATGGCAAAGCGCCCTAGAATGGGTGAAATTTATCAGCATTATGTAGATCGTTGTTTTAAAGCCGGAGCTATGGATTTTGATGATTTATTGCTTAAAACTAATGAATTATTAAACAGGTTTCCTGAAGTATTATCTAAATATCAAAATCGATTTAGATATATATTAGTAGATGAGTACCAAGATACAAATCACTCTCAATATCTTATTGTTAGAGCTTTGTCAGATAAATTTCAGAATATCTGTGTAGTAGGTGATGATGCACAGAGTATTTATGCTTTTAGAGGTGCTAACATCAACAATATCCTTAATTTTCAAAGGGATTATGATAATGTGCAGCAATACCGTTTAGAGCAAAATTATAGATCTACAAAAAATATCGTAGAGGCTGCAAACTCAATTATTGATAAGAATAAAACCAAATTAGATAAAGTAGTATGGACCGCAAATGATCCTGGCCCTAAAATTATAGTAAATAGGTTATTAACCGATGCCGATGAGGGTAGATATGTCGCAAGTTCTATATTTGAAAATCAAATGAACCATCAATTAGATAATGGTAATTTTGCAATACTGTATCGAACAAATGCGCAATCACGATCTATAGAGGATGCATTACGTAAAAGAGATATAAAATATAGGATTTATGGTGGACTCTCGTTTTATCAACGTAAAGAAATAAAAGATGTTCTTGGCTATTTGCGATTGATCATTAATCCTAAAGATGAGGAAGCATTAAAAAGAGTAATTAATTATCCCGCTAGAGGTATTGGTGGTACCACGGTAGATAAACTTATTGTGGCTGCTAATCATTATGATCGGTCAATATTTGAGGTAATTGAAAATTTAGATCGTATTAATCTTAAAATTAATAGTGGTACTAAGACCAGACTAGAAAATTTTATGAATATGATCAAGAGTTTTCAAGTCACTAATAAAACTTCAGATGCTTTTGTTTTGTCTGAAATAGTTGCAAAGAAAACAGGATTATTACAAGAGTTAAAGAAAGATGGTACTCCAGAAGGTATTGCTAGAATTGAAAATATTGAAGAATTATTAAACGGTATTCGTGATTTTGTAGAAGGGCAGAAAGAAGTAGTAGATTCAAAAGGATCATTAGCAGAGTTTCTTGAAGATGTAGCACTAGCAACAGATTTGGATCAAGATACTGGTGATGATGATAGGGTTGCACTAATGACTATTCATTTAGCAAAAGGACTAGAGTTTCCATATGTATACATTGTGGGTATGGAAGAAGACCTTTTTCCTTCGGGAATGAGTATGAATACAAGAAGTGAGTTAGAAGAAGAAAGACGTTTGTTTTATGTGGCATTGACCAGGGCTGAAAAACAAGCTTACTTGACATATACACAATCTCGATATCGATGGGGAAAACTCGTTGATGCAGAACCAAGTAGGTTTATAGAAGAAATCGATGATAAATTTCTTGAATACCTAACACCTGTAGAAGGCTACAGATATAAGCCTTTAATAGATGCTGATATATTTGGAGAAGTAGATAAAAGTAAATTGCGACTCAAAAAACCGGTGTCTGGTGCGCCACCATTAGCACATAAACCAAACGAAGAACAGCTACGAAAGTTGAGAAAATTGCGTCCCGTTTCTAACGGTTCAACAAATACAGATAATAACACTAATTTATTTGATCAAGAATTAATTCCTGGTAGTGTTGTAGAGCATATGCGTTTCGGAATTGGAAAAATTATTAAAATTGAAGGAGTAGGGCAAGACAAAAAAGCAGAGATTAATTTTGAAAAAGGAGGGATTAAAAAATTGTTGCTTCGTTTTGCAAAATTAAAAGTAATAGGTTAGCTGCTGATGTATAAGTAATAGTATACTTCTTTGTATTATTAGTAAGAGGAACCTTTAATTTTGAGAGATATACACAAGAAGAATTATCTTTGAATAGCATTAACTTCGTTATGGCAGAGTTTATAAAAATATATAATGAAAATCCAAATCCTCGAGAAATACAACGAGTAGTGGATTGTTTGCGAGATGGGGGATTGATTATTTACCCTACAGATACGGTTTATGGTTTAGGTTGTGATATTACAAATACACGAGCATTAGAAAAAATTGCTAAAATCAAAGGGATTAAGTTAGCGAAGGCAAACTTTTCATTTATCTGTAAAGATCTTAGTAATTTATCTGATTATGTAAAACAAATCGACAATGCTACTTTTAAGTTATTAAAGAGAACACTTCCTGGTCCTTATACATTTATATTACCAGGTAATAATAATTTGCCAACCGTTTTTAAAAAAAAGAAAACAGTTGGTATCAGAGTACCAGAAAATAATGTATGTCTAGCTATTGTTGAAGGTTTGGGAAATCCAATTGTCTCTACTTCAATTTATGATGAGGATGAAGTTATAGAATATACTACCGATCCAGAGTTAATTCTCGAAAAATGGGATAAACTAGTTGATATTGTAATAGATGGTGGTTTTGGAGATAATATACCTTCTACTATTATAGATTTAACTAGCCATGAACCTGTTCTCGTTAGAGAAGGTAAAGGGAGTATAGATATTATCTAGGTTTTAATTTGTTGTGTTATAATGGGTAATTGTGATTAAGAAATCACATAATTTAATTCTGTCCTATACATACTGGGGGTTTTTCCTGTAAATTGTTTAAATAATTTACTAAAATGAGAGAAATTACTAAAGCCACTTTCATAACAAATATCTGTGATACTGGTTTGTTTTTCATGTAATAACTTTGCGGCATGTACCAATCTGTATTCATTTACAAATTGAGTAAATGTTTTTCCTGTAATTTTTTTGAAATACCTACAAAACCCCGGAACGCTCATACTTACTTTATCCGCGATTTCATCTAGAGATATTGGTCTGCTAAATTCCTGTTGTACAAAATTAAATATCAGGTTAATCCTATTATTATCTTGTAATGAAGTTTCTACGATAAAACCTTCTGCATTAAGTATGGTATAATCATTAGTTTTTTGCATTTCTCTTAGCACTTCTAAAAAACCAAGTAGTTTTTCAAAAGACTCTAGATCTTTTAGCGCTTCGATTTGTGCTCCAATCCTTCTTTTAGTATCACCATGATATACAATACCTTTTTTTGCTTGCTCAAGAAGTTGACCAATGGCATTCATCTCGGGGACATCAAAAAATGTAGAACCAAGAAAATCGGGTAGCATTTGAATTATAGTTTCACTACTGTTCCCTGTAGTATGATCTGTAAATCCGCAATGGGGTAGGTTAGAGCCTATAAGCATTAATGCACCCTTTCTATAATAAGACATATGACTCCCTATTTGTCTTTTCCCTGTACCTCCGTTTACATATACAATTTCAATTTCAGGATGATAATGCCATATGGGATTTTTATTTTTGTTTTCTTTTGAAAATCTCTCGTAATAAAGTGAGCTCCCAAATTCTGGAACTATTTTTTCTAATGATGGTTTTACAATTTTCATAAATGATGTCTTGTTTTCAGGATACTCTAATCGACTACTAATATTGCATTTCTAACGTTAAATTAATGTAAATTTAAATTAAAAAATATGTTAATTTGATATTAAAATGTGTTTATAAGTGTTTTTGGGTTAAAATAGCATAGATATGTGCAAATATTGTTGTGTTTCTACAGATATATCTGGATTACATTTGTACCGACAAAAGATATTAACAACTAAAACTAGAACGTTATGAAAAGAGTAATTAACCTAAGCTTACTAATATGTGTTATCTTATTTAGTACAGCTGTAAAAGCAGCAGATTTTTTATCTGTTAGAATAGAGAACTCTTCTACAATTAATGTTTCACTATCTAACATTAGCAAAGGACAAAAATTGTATCTTAAGGATTACACAGGAACTATTCTGTTTAATGCCACTTTGAAAGCAATGCCATCATATAGAAAGTATTTCAATTTTAATTCTGTAGCAGATGGTATTTATTTTGTAGAAACAGAAACAGAATTTGATGTTAAAGTAACTCCAGTATTAAAGAACTCTAAAGGAATAGCATTAATCGAAGATTCTTCGATAACTATTTTTAAGCCTAAAGTTCTTGTACAAAATTCTTTGGTAAAAGTTATGCTTACTAGATCTAAGAAGTCACCTCTAAGTATTTCGATTTCAGATGAGAATGGAGAAACCTTATTAACAGAAAAAGTTGAAGAAGAAAACTTAATTTTTGAAAGACTGTATAAGTTTTCTGAAGTACCTTCGGGAAGATATATAATCTCTTTTGATCTAGGCGATAGAAGCTTTACAAAAGAGGTTAATATGTAATTATTACCACAACCACAAAGAAAAAGGCGATACGTGAGTATTGCCTTTTTTTTGTCAAATCCTATAGTATGATATATAAATTAAAGTTAGTGATCGGCTTGTGTCGCAACGATCTTATGTCTTAATGAGAAATACTGTTTATAACTCATTACATAGTTTGTAAGTATATGAATTGGCATAACTATGATATCAACTTTACTTAAGTCAAACTCATGTTATTAACTACTATTAATAAAGTTTCTTTAGAGAAGTACAGAGTCTATTAATTTAGGATGTATATTAATGGCTTAAGGATCTTTTATATTATATAGGCATAAAAAAAGGCCATCAGAAATGATGGCCTTTTTATATAGAGAATCTCTATGTTTTTCTAGTTTCCTCCTTGTCCTTGAGATGCTTTTTTCATACCATCTTCAATCATGTTATAAAATTGGTCAAGTTTAGGTAGTACAACAATTCTTGTACGTCTGTTCTTTGCTCTATTTGCTTCAGAACCATTGTCTGCAACTGGTACATAGTAACTACGTCCCGCAGCAGTCATACGCTTAGGATCTACTTTAAAGTCTTTTTGTAAAACTCGAACAACTGCTGTTGCACGTTTTACACTTAGATCCCAGTTGTCAAGAATAGCCTTGTTACTCTTATACGGTTTACTATCAGTATGACCTTCTACCAAGAATTCGATATCTGGTTTGTCATTAACTACTTTAGCCACTTTACCTAACACTTCACGTGCTCTGGTAGATACATTATAGCTTCCACTTTTAAATAGAAGTTTATCAGAAATAGATACATAAACTACACCTTTTTCTACATTAACCTCTATATCTTCATCAGCCAAGTTTCCTAATGCACCTTTTAGACTTGTAACCAATGCTAAGGTTACAGAATCTTTTTTGGTAAGTGCATCTTGCATTGTCTTGATCTGAAGATCTTTTTCTTTAATACTTTCAAGAGACTTCTCTAAGTTTTCTGCTTCTTTAGTTGAAAGTGTTGCTAAATTACCAACATTGTTTAACAAAGCAGAATTCTGATTTTTAAGATTAGATACTTGGTCTTGTAAAACTTTTAATTGTGACGATGAGCTTGCTTTTTCTTCAAGGCAGCTGTTTAACTTAACTGTAGCTGTATTTAGTAGGTCTTCTGTTTTCTTGTTTTTGGCTTCTAGTTCAGAAAATTTCTTCTGTGAAACACATGAAGATAATAATACTGCCATAGAGGCTCCAATAATCATTGCTTTTTTCATTAGAAAATTTGTTTTTAGTCTTGTAATGGTTATATAACTCAAAATTATTAAAAATGTGACGTAATACTAATCCGTTAACATTAATTTATTATATAACCCTATAATTGTTTAAAATGTTTATGTTTCAAAATAAAATACTGCCATACAACGGAAAAAATGGTATAATATTTCCCCGACTTTGAAAGTTTTTTTCGTTTTTTTATAAAGTAAATAAAATTAGCGTAAAAGCTTAAATGTGCCTTTAGAATTGAAAATAAGTGAGATAATTTCCCCGAAAGTAAAAATTTAACCCCAGCCAACCCATCAAGAATTAATCTGCTAAACAATATAAACCAAATTATATTTCCTGGTACATTTTTGATGAGTAGATATAAATTATTTCTAAAATTTAGAAAAGTTTTTTGCGGATTCATTGTATCTAAAGTTGCACCGCCTAAATGATAGATTGTCGAAGTGCCAACATAGACTATTTTATATCCATAGTTATGGATACGCCAACATAGATCTATTTCTTCTTGATGTGCAAAAAAGTCTTCATCGAGTTTGCCTACTTCTTCAAAAACTTCTTTTCTTATAAATAAACAAGCTCCGCTAGCCCAGAAAATTGAAGTAGTATCATCAAACTGCCCATTGTCCTCTTCAAGAGTATCAAAAATTCGACCTCTACAATACGGATATCCAAATTTATCTATAAAACCGCCTCCTGCACCTGCATATTCGAAATGTGTTTTCTTTTTATAATCTAAGATTTTTGGTTGGATTACTGCTATTTTATCAGAATCTTTAAAAGTTTGTATTATAGGTATTAGCCAATCTTTAGTAACTTCTACATCACTATTAAGTAAACAGTAAATATCAGCATCAATTTTTGCAAGTGCTTCATTATACCCTTTGGCATAACCACCATTAGTATCATTTTTGACGATATTTACATCTGGAAATGTCTTCTCAAGAAAATGAATAGAGTCGTCTGTAGAGGCATTATCTGCTACATAAATAGTTGCTTCGTTTGAATAATTTATAATAGAAGGTAAAAACTGTTCTAATAAAGACCTTCCATTCCAATTAAGTATGACTACTGCTATTTTCACGGCTGCAAAGTAATGAGTTTAATTGGAAATTTAAGTTGAACTTTAAAAATAATTTGTAATCTATTTTTGACCTCGACTTTTGGGAAATAACAAAATCAAAAGGATAATTTTAATCTTAGATTAATGATTATTTAAATTTTAGCTTTGTTTCGATAAGAAAAAGATCAAAATTAAGACCTATTCTTATTTATAGCTTGGGATATCTTTTAAAAAGGAGTATTGTTTTTCTTTATAATTCATTTGACAATAATAATGATCCATTCCATTAGTGATCATTAAATATTCTGCATTCAAAGCTAAATTGTAACGAGCAATTTGATCAAATACTTCTTGAGTGATCTTTACTTTATGGGATTTACATTCTACAATAAGATGTATATCACCGTTTGGCTTATAGATAATAATATCATAACGTTTATTTAAATCGTTTACTTTAACAAGTTTTTCTACATTGATCAGGCTTTCTGGATATTTTTTTTCTTCAATTAGATATTGAACTGTATGTTGTCTTACCCATTCTTCTGGTGTAAGAATGATAAATTTTTTACGAATTCGGTCAAAAATAGAAACTTTATTTTCGCTACTTTTGAACCTGAACTTATATGCTGGAAAGTTTAACTCTTGCATTTTAACTCTTAATAAAGGTTCGAGCAAATTTGACGATTTTTTTTGAATGGACGAAGTAAAACAAATTGTAAGTAATATAAAGAAAGGGGATATTAAGCCCATATACTTTTTAATGGGCGAAGAACCTTATTATATTGATCGTATTGCCGAGTTTATTGATAAAAATGTTCTTGCAGAAGAAGAAAAAGGGTTCAATCAAATGGTGTTGTATGGTCGTGATGTGACTATAGATGATATTGTAGCCAATGCTAAACGTTTTCCAATGATGGCAGAAAGACAAGTTGTTATTGTTAAAGAAGCACAAGATTTATCCAGAACTATAGAAAAATTAGGAGACTATGCCGAGAACCCACAACCGTCTACTGTTCTTGTGATGTGTTATAAGTATAAGAAAATAGATAAGCGAAAAAAACTTTATAAAACGGTTGCTAAAACCGGAGTTATATATGAAAGTAAAAAACTATATGAAAATCAAGTCTCTGATTGGATAAGACGTGTTTTAGCGGGAGCAAAATATAATATAGAACCAAAGGCTGCTCAAATGTTAGTTGAGTTTCTAGGTACTGATTTAAGTAAAATTAATAATGAACTAGAAAAATTGAAGCTTATTATTCCTGCTGGATCTCAAATAACAGCAACTCAAATAGAAGAAAATATAGGTATTAGTAAAGATTTCAATAATTTTGAACTTAGAAAAGCAATCGGCTCCCGTAATGAGATAAAAGCGTATAGAATTATTAAGTATTTCTCTCAAAACCCTAAGGATAACCCCTTGGTTGTTACAATCTCGTTATTATACAGTTTTTTTTCGCAAGTTTTACAGTACCATGGATTATCGGATAAATCGCAACGTAGTGTAGCTAGTGCATTAAAAATAAACCCATATTTTGTAAAAGACTATTCTGAAGCTGCACAAAATTATCCTATGAAAAAAGTAAGTCAAATAGTCGGTTTACTTAGAGATGCCGATGTTAAAAGCAAAGGAGTTGGTGCATCAAACTTACCTCAAGGTGATATTCTAAAAGAACTTCTCGTCAAGATCATGAGATAATTTTTTCTCAGTTATATAGACTCATACCTTAGAATGTTTTTTTTAATTAGTAATTGTTTAACAAGCTTTTAGGGTGATGCATCTTATTTTTAGATTATGAAAGGATTTAGTTTTCTTAATCAAGCAATTTTTCCAATTCTATTAGTCAATTTTATAGGGATTTTGGGGTATAGTATCGTTATTCCTATTTTAATATTTATCGTTACAGATTTAGGCGGTAATGGTTTTGTTTATGGTGTTTTAGGAGCGATGTATCCTTTTTTTCAATTAATAGGCGCTCCTATTTTGGGGAAACTATCAGATAAAATAGGAAGAAAAAAAGTATTGATCATCAGTCAAGTAGGTACTTTTGTTGCCTGGCTATTGTTTTTATTGGCCTTTATCATTCCCGAAACCATAATTTGGAATACAGATTCTAAATATACGGGAAGTTACATAATGACATTGCCCTTGCTCTTGTTGTTTGTTGCTAGAATTTTTGATGGGTTTACCGGGGGAAATGTTTCGGTCGCTAATGCATACTTATCCGATATTTCTACGGATAAAGATAGAGATAAAAATTTTGGAATAATGGGGGCTTCTACAAGCCTTGGTTTTGTACTAGGACCTGCAATAGCGGGTGTATTAGCTTCTACTTTTTTAGAAGAAAAATTGCCAATTATTCTAGCTGCTTTGATTTCTTTGATTGCAATTTTTGTAATCATATTAAAATTACCCGAAAGTAATCCGTGTGTAGTAGATACAGGTAGATTAAAATTTACTTCTTTTCGACGTTTTTTTCAAGTTGAACATAAAGATTGCTATAACGATAGGGATAGTAGTGATGATGGTACTTCGAATTCGTTGTTTAAAATTCTGAAACTAGATTCGTTACCTTTACTATATAGTGTGTATTTCTTTACATTTTTAGCTTTTAGTCTTTTTTATGCGGGACTACCAATATATGCACTTACAATACTTAAGTGGTCTGCAGTAGAACTGGGCATTTTTTTAGCATATTCTAGTTTGGTAATGATTTTGGTGCAAGGTCCTTTACTATCTTATTTATCTGGAAAAATATCTAATATCGCATGTGTAGCGATTGGTTCGATATTACTATCAATAAGTTTTTATTTCCTTTCTTTTTCTGATCTTGTTATAATGTATTGTGCAAATACTTTATTGTCTATTGGAAATGGTTTAATGTGGCCAAATTTTTTGTCTTTATTGTCAAAAACAGGAACCCCCCAAATGCAAGGAGCTATTCAAGGTTACGGGAATAGCATGGGTAGTTTTGCAAGTATTTTTGGATTAATTTTAGGCGGAGTGCTCTTTGATAAGATACAAACTTTAATTTTTGTAATAGGAGCAGGGATTTTTTTATTCATATTTTTAATAGTAGTCATTAATCATTATAGAAATAAAGAAGCTATTATAGATCTTCAATCAAAAATGAACTAAACTTTTACTTATAAGATGGCTAATTTTATGATTAATTTCTTTTGATTGTCATATGTAATAACCAGATTTGCTTGCTTGTTATTTTGTAAAGTACTAGCAGTGATGGTAATATCTTGTTTGGTGCTAGACTTGATTAGGTGATGAGAAATAGATTTTTGTATTTTAAAACTCGAAGCATCAACCCCTATAATTTCAATCTTACTTATGAAATTACCTGCATTGCCACCAGATGAAATAATAGGAATATTTTTGGTTTGGTTGGGTTCGAAATCAATTTTATTACTAGCTGTAAGTATACTTGCTTCTATAGCAACTCCAACAGGCTTATCATTATTATATACCTCCATATTATGCATTCTTCCGCCAGCTTGTACCGGAGATCCACCAGCAATAAATATCCCCGGCCCAGAAACTATAGCTTGTGTACCATGTCTACCAAAATTTAAATCTGTTTTTGTAGTCCATTGGTTTGTTGAAGGATTGTATGCTTCTACTTTTTTAAATGCAGGACCCGATTGTTCACCTTCACCACCGATTACGAACAGTTCATTATTAAAATTAACACAGCTAGCTCCAGCTCTTGGAGTTGGTAAATTTTGACCATTCTCTAATGTAGACCACCTTTTCGTTTTTAAATCATAAATATCAACTTGTGGAATCAGGGGAGCAAATGTACCTCCAGGACCTCCGGATTTTCGACCACTTGCAGCATAAATTTTATCATTGATAACTACCGCGCTAAAGTGATCTCTTGATCTAGGAGCATCATTAAGTTGTTTCCATGTATTATTTAATGGATCATATTGATCAAACCAAGAAACAAAACCTCCGTTATGACCTTTTGTATTTCCTGCAACTAAATAAAATTTATCATTGTGCATAACAAGTCCGGCACCACCTCTTTTTCTATTCTTTGGAATTTCGGGACCTTTCAACCATGCATTTAGTGCAGGGTTATACATATAAACATGATCAGCTGGAACTTCATTAGGGAAATTATTACTTTTAAAAGCACCTACAATCCATATCAATCCATCATATTCTATAGCCTGAAAATGATTAAACTCGATTGGAGCAGAAGCACCTAGAGTCCATTTGTTTTCTTTATAATTATATACATCAAGTCTTTTGGCTTGTTCTCGACCTCCAAATAGTATAAATGTATTGCCAGATTGTACAAAAGAACATTCATGCCTTGCAACATAATCTTGATTTTCATTTTTATCTATCCAGACATTTTGAGCAATTATCACATTAATACATCCTATGAAGTAAATAGAAAAAAAGCAGATAATATATTTGTTTAAATTGTACATAGTGTGTTTAAATAATAGGTCTGTATTTAATTAAATAGAGAAAACAGGAAAATTTATAAACTATCCTGTTTTCTCTTTAAGATTAAGCTATTCAACAAATATTTTTTTCATGATATTGTTTCCATCAAAACTTATATTCACTAAATAAAGTCCAGAGCTCATAGTGTTTCTTATTTTATCTAGAGCAACCATCATATTCCCTTTAGTTACTGTTCCTAATTTCTTACTTAAAATTAGTTTTCCAAAAACATCTATGATTTCTACAGATGCAGAACTTAGGTTTTTAGATGAACTAATTTGTAAATTGTAATTGCCTGTTGTTAGTGGGTTAGGGGATAAAACAATTTCATTTTTAAAATTTAATTCTTTTAGAGATACATTTTCTTTTGCTCTATTGGAAGTAAGTCCATTGATAACAAATTTTTCCCATGAGCCGATAGCAGTTCGATTGCAAGTAATTCCATTATTACTACCATTCTCATGGCTAACATATCTACCATTACTTCCTTTAATCGCATATACATTACCTCCTTGAGGCACTAGAGTGAATTTTTCCCAACCTTGGGCTACATTACGATTACAATTCATAGCTTTATTACCATTTTCATGACTTACAAATTTACCATTACTACCTTTAAAACTTACCATTCCATTTCCTTCTGATCTTACAGTGAACCTTTCTTGTGTTCCAGCACTATTTCTATTTGCACGCATAGATCTACTACCATTTTCAGAACTGATGTATTTATTGATACTTTGGGCTTTTATGGTTACGGTACCTCCGGTACCACCATTTCCACCGTCACCTCCGCCTGGCGCACTTCTCATTAAATTATTAAGTTTGGTTGTATTACCGTTTTGATCGCCAGTAAAAAGATAATATGCGATACCTGCATCAGAAGCATCTCCTGGGGTTCTAACGGCTACTACACGAGAATAAGTCCATTCATAAGCTCTGTCATATTGGCCATTAAGGTTATTAAGAAAATTCCAGGCAGCATCACTTCCAGGGGAGAACTTATTTTCATTTTGATCAGATATTTGAACCCATTTTACACCTAGAGGTTCAATATGCCTCCTTTGATGAGATCCAGGGTGGCATTCTGTCCAATTTAAACCATCATCACAATCTCCATGAAAGTTATTCCATAGTGAATGAGAAATAACGGTTACAAATTTTCTTTTGTTGGGATTTGCAGCAAGGATCCCTTGATACGGAATTTCCATTGGTCCTGCAGCAATTAGAAATAAAGGATTATTTGCTGAAGATGCATTAACCGCATTTTTTAAACTATTTATGGCTATATTTTTATTTCTAAAACCATTATGAAACTTTGATTTATCAAAACCGAAACGGTCTGCTGCCCCTAATGCACTTTCTGTAATTTGATTTTCAAAAAATTGTCGTTATTCCAAACGTGATTTGCATAGTCATAATGAACTACTTTATTCTGTAATCCTCGATTGGCAATAATAGCTAGTGTTACTGCCGTTGCTCCCCAATCGTCACTATCATGTTGATTTCCGTCAGAACTTATGGCAATTCTACCTTTACCTTGCCATAGTTGAGCGTTTATTGTGGGTATAAAACCAAGACATAAAATAAAGGAAAGTAAGAAGAGCTTACCTGCCATGTTGTTAAAATTTTTCATTGTTAATTAGGTTTTAAGAGTTAGATTATTAATATATTGAATTGTTTATGTTTAGAACGAAATTCATATTCTTAATCCTATATCATATTTCCAAAACCTTATGTCAAATGGTTTTACTGTTAATTCTTTAAATTACATCTGTATTTTGCACGTTTCTTTTTAGATATTAATTTTAACTATGTTTTTGGGTTTGTTGCAAAAACAGTCGCTTCTGTAATAAAACCTCTATCATCCATTTCTAATAAACTACTAATTGTGTGAGCAATTTCTTCACCACGTAGTTTTGTTTGCTGTTCGGCTTCGGTGTATTTTTTTTCGGATAAGTTAACATCTACACGATTATTAGCAAACCCAGTCATTACTTCACTTGGGTTTACTTGCATCACTCTTATATTATGAGGTCTTAGTTCATTTCTCCAACTTTCGGTCATACCTCGTAAAGCAAATTTAGTAGCTACGTATGGTGAAGCATTTGGTGAACCTTTTAATGAAGATGTAGAGCCTATATTTATAATATTGCCATATGCCTGAGAAACAAAAAGTTTAGCAGATTCTTTCGCACATAAAGTTGCTCCTAAAATATTGGTTTTAAATTGGTCGGTAAACTTACTGGGATCAATATCTATTAGTTTTGAAATATATCCATATCCAGCATTATTGATAAGTACATTAAGTCCGGTCATCTTGTCTTTTGCCTCTTTAACCATTGTTTTTACTTGATTCTCATCGGTAACATCAGCTTTTATATATGCTACTCCTAATTCATTTGCTGTAGTTTTAAGAGTTAATTCATTACGTCCAGAAATGACTACTTGAGCGCCTTTTTCTTTTAGTAATTTTGCAGTGGCTTTTCCTATACCAGAGTTACCTCCTGTGATTAATACTTTTGCGTCTGTTAAATTCATTTTTATGTCTTTTGATTTTTGTTAGTGCTAATACTAAGATTTATATTCAAAACAAATATAAATCTCGAATTCTAAATTTTTTGTTAAGCTCTTTTGATAAACTTAAATGTGGGCTTTTGTGAATTACTTATGGTTTAACAGGATAAATTAGTTTGTACGAAACACATGTAAGAGATAAAACTCATCATTTATTTTGTTTAAATACTTGTAAATAAAATAATTACATGCAAATGGACTAATATTTTTAAATCATCTGATCAAAACCATTTGTTGCAGGCTTGAAAAGATTTGTTGTAGTCTAAAAAAGATTTGTTCCGTCGATACAACTACCTCGGATATACTTTTACGTTAAAATTTTACAAATAACACACACTAATCAATTAAAACTTATGAAATTAACTGTAATTAACGTAAAACATCGTCAATATCGCAAGTGGTTGCTGGTATTGTTGGTTTTACTTATTCCTGTGATATGCGTGCATGCACAGACAAACACTATTACCGGAAAGGTTTTTGATAACGGAATACCTTTGCCCGGAGTAAACGTATTCATAAAGAATTCAACAAGTGGAACTCAAACTGATTTTGATGGAAATTTTGTATTAAACAACGTCCCAATAAATTCAGTCCTTGTTTTTTCTTATATCGGATTTGAACCACAAGAAGTAACCATTGGCACTCAAACTTCACTTTCAATTACAATGAAAGAAGATTCTCAAAGTCTTGAAGAAGTAATTGTTGTTGGATATGGTGCACAAAGAAAAAGTGACCTTACTGGAGCGATTAGTTCTATCAGCGCTGATGAAATTGTAAGAGCTCCAGTGGTTTCTACAACTCAGGCACTTCAAGGAAGAGCACCCGGAGTTAGTGTAATAGCTAATTCAGGGCAGCCAGGTGCTGCACCATTAATTCGTATTCGTGGTACAGGTACTATTAACAATACGGCACCTTATGTGATTATAGATGGCGTGCCAGGTGACCTAAACAACATTAATCCATCAGATGTTAAATCTATCGAAGTACTTAAAGATGCTTCTGCTACAGCAATTTATGGTTCTAATGGGGCAAATGGTGTAATTTTAGTTACCACAAAGGCCGGAAGAGTAGGGAAACTAAAAATAAATATCAATAGTAGTATTGGTACACGTAATCAAATTAGAGAACTTGATGTTCTTAATTCTCAAGAATATGCGGGCTTAATAAACGAGGGATTAACAAACTCTGGTGAACCGGCACGTTTTACAAATGCCGAAGCTGCAGCGTTACCTACTTTTGAATGGGGGACACTAAACTTACAAACAGGTTTTTTTCAGAATCAACAAGTATCACTATCAGGAGGAACAGAAAAAGTAAACTACTTTGTATCTTATGGATATGTTAATGAAGAAGGAACTTTAAGAGACTCAAATTTTGATAGACATAACCTTAGAATTAATAATGAGTATAAGGTAAATGATAATATAAAGTTTGGTCATAGAATTACATATTCAATTACTGATCAAAATACAAGACGTTCTTTTGGTGCCTTTTTAGAAAGTCAATCGGCAATTAATGGTTGGGCTTGGGAACCATATCTTCCGTTTTTTGATCAAAATGGTGGATTTACAGCTCCCGTTAATAGAACAGCAATACATCCTTTAGCCGAAGTTCGATTTGATACAAACAATGATATAAGAAGGAATTTTGGTTTAAATGCTTATGTTAATGTTGACTTTCTAAAGGATTTTAACTTTGTGAGTACATATGCTCCAGGTTTTGGTACTCGTGAAGCTTATGATTTTGATTTACCTACAGGTACTACATTTGCAGAAAATGGAGGTGTTGTTCAAAACCAAAGACGATTACAGACAAGGTCAGATAGATTTACTGGGTATACTTGGTCCAATGTATTAACCTATGCTAAAGAAATAGGTAGGCATAATATTACTGCCTTGATAGGTCATGAACAACAGGAATCAGAATCGTTTATAAGTACAACCACTACTGTAGATATACCAGATATTATTAATGATCCTGATATTAGTAGTGGTACGACTTCTGCCGCTGGTAGTAGAACTCCTTTGGCTGTATTATCCTATTTTTCTAGAGTAAGTTACAATTTTGCCGATAGATATCTACTTACAGGTACTATGAGATGGGATGGAGCAAGCGTTTTTGGAGAAAATGAAAGATTTGGTAGGTTTCCAGCAATATCAGCTGCATGGAATGTGCATAATGAAAAATTTTTAGAGAATAGTTCGTTTATAAATCAGTTAAAGTTAAGAGGAGGGTATGGAGAAGTAGGAAATCGTAATATAGGTACTTTTGGATATCTTCCGCGTTTGCAAGCTGGTCCGACTTCTGGTTTTGATGTGGTTTTTGATGGTGCACGTTCTGGTGGAGCTGCAGCAAGACAAATTGCTAATCAATCTTTAAAATGGGAACGTGCTGTAAGTACAAATTTTGGTATTGACATATCTTTTTTAAATGATTTTTCAATAACCGTAGATTATTTTGATAAGGATACAGATGGAGCAATTCTCCCTATATTACCATTAACACAAACATCTGGACTAAGTGATACTACCAATTTTAACATTGCAGAAATAAATAATAAAGGTTGGGAGTTTTCTGTAAGTTATAAAAAACGTTTTGGAGATTTTGGGATTCGAGCTACCGGTTATATGGATATGATCGATAATGAAGTTACTTCTTTGGATAGAGATAGTGGTTTTATTGCTAGTGGTACAGCTGCGATTCTTGAAGACTTTGCAAGAACTGAAGCTGGTTTTCCAATTAGCTATTTTTATGGATTACAAACTAATGGTATTTATCAAAATGCTGCAGAAGTTGCTGCGGGACCAACAAACCCGGGAGATCAGACAAATCCAAACATAGTTAATCAACCTGGGGATATTCGATATGTTGATCAAAATGGTGATAATGTTATTGATGGTGATGATAGAGTACAAATAGGATCTCCACACCCAGATTTTACCTATAGTATTAATTTAGATTTTGATTATAAACAATTTGATTTAAGTTTATTTTTCCAAGGAGTAGAAGGGAATGATATTTTTACAGCCTTACCTTATTTCTTTGAAGCTGAATTATCATCTAACTTTACTAGAAGTGCTTTAGGAAGATGGACAGGTCCAGGCACCTCTAACACTTTACCACGGTTAACAGTAGATAATACAAAAAATGTAAGAACGTCTGATAGGTATGTATATGATGGATCTTACTTAAGACTTAAAACAGTTCAATTAGGATATAATTTCCCAAAAGAAGTTATTGATCGACTGCATGTAGACAAACTTAGAGTCTATTTTTCTGGTCAAAACTTAATAACATGGGATAATTATGATATTGGACTTGATCCAGAAATTGGGACTACTTTCTTTGAAGATGCTACAGGTCCTAATAATCGTACTTTAGGATTGGATAGAGGGGTTTACCCACAACCAAGAACGCTTCTATTCGGAATTAACTTAACATTATAAAAAATTATGAAAAAAGGAATTTATATACTCGGCATGCTACTTATACTTATAGGAGCATGTAAATCTGATGAATTCTTGGATACTACACCTTATGGTGTAGCGGTGGATACACCGGGAGCTTTTTTTAGAAACCAAGATGATGCACTTTTAGCTATTAATGCTACGTATCGAAATCTAAGACAACGTTACGCTGCCTTTGCAGGAGATTATGGATACGGTAACATCGGTACCGATGATGCATGGAAAGGGGGAGGAAATCCCGCTGATAACGAAAGTTTGGCTCAAAAAGAAAACTATACAATAACGCCGACTATCGGAGAAATTACAGATAGATGGGGACAATCTTATCAAGGAATATTAAATGCTAATAAAGTGTTAGAGAATGTTCCAGGTATTGATATGGATGAAGCTTTAAAAACAAGAATAATTGGGGAAGCTTATTTTTTAAGAGCTGTATATTATATGGATTTGGCAAAATGGTTTGGAGGCGTACCTATTTACCCAAAAAATCTGGCAACTCCTGCCGAATATCTTGATGTACCCAGAAGTACTGAAGAGGAAACATGGGCATTTGTAGAAGAGAATCTTTTAGAAGCATTGTCTAGGCTTCCTAAAAAATCAGAATATGAAGCAGCAGATATTGGTAGAGCAACACAAGGTGCAGCTTTAGGTTTTTTGGTTAGGGCTAATGCTTTACAAAATGATCTACCACAGGTTAAGCAGTATTCTGAACAATTATTTGACTTAGGTGAATATTCTTTAGCGCCAACCTATAAAGAAATTTGGCAATCTACGGGAGAGAATGGACCAGGATCTATTTTTGAAGTGCAATTTACAGAAGCAGGCCAAGGATGGGGTAGTATAACCTTAGGATCAGCATCAGGAACAGCTTTTGGACCGAGACAAGGTAACGACAATTATGCAGGATGGGGATTTGTACAAGCAAGGCAAGAATTATTGGATGAATTCGAAACAGACGATCCAAGACTAGATCATAGTTTATTTTTTGTAC
This sequence comes from Aquimarina sp. AD10, assembly GCF_003443715.1. Lineage (NCBI taxonomy): Bacteria > Pseudomonadati > Bacteroidota > Flavobacteriia > Flavobacteriales > Flavobacteriaceae > Aquimarina > Aquimarina sp. AD10. The sequence goes on from NZ_CP031965.1 coordinate 691,467, forward strand.
CAAATCAAGAATATGGCCCCTTAGATGCTGATAATAATGCTTATTTTGGTAAGAAAGTTGCCTATGCACCTTTTACGGATTATCCAATTCCAGCAGTACCAACAGATGGATCAAATAATTGGAGGGTACTACGGTTAGCAGATATTTATTTAATGTATGCAGAATCAATATATCAATCAGACCCTAATACAGCGATGGAATATGTGAACAGAATTAGACAAAGAGCAAGAGAAGGTAATAATGCTTTGTTACCAGATATAACAGGGTTAAGCGGGCAAGTTTTATTAGATGCTATTTATCATGAGCGTCGAGTAGAATTAAATCTCGAAGGTTTAAGGTTTCATGATTTGATAAGAACTAATAGAAAGAGCATATTAGAGCAATACGGTTTCCAGGTAGGTAAAAATGAAAAAATGCCTATACCACAGGCAGAAATTGATAATTATGGAGGAAGATTGCCTCAAAATGAAGGCTATTCAAATTAACAACACATTAATTTAGCCTAAGAACGATTCTCTTTATTTTAAGGGAATCGTTCTTTTATTAACGAAAAGAATAATATTCAGGTATTTTAAGTTGAGTATATGAGTAATGAAATCTATAAAAAACAAAAAATCAGTTGGGTAAATTGGTTGGATAATGAAGAAATAATAAAAGCGGTCTTTTTTCTTCTGGTTTTAATAAGTATAAGTTCTTGCAATAACAACACAGATAAACAATTCGAATTAATAGGTCCTAAAGATTCTAATATTGATTTCGTGAATATGGTTTTTGGCGAAGAAGAATTGGATATTATGGAGAATAGTTTTTATCATAGCGGGGCAGGAGTTATGGTTGCTGATTTTGACAATGATGGTTTAGAAGATATTTTTTTCTCCGGAAATCAAGTTCCCTCAAAACTCTATAAAAACTTAGGTAATTTTAAATTTCAGGATATAACAAAAGAGAGCGGTTTATTAAGTGATTCTTGGGCAACAGGAGCAACCTTTGCAGACATTAATGGAGATGGTTTTAAAGATATTTATATATGTACAGTAGGTAAAGGAGAACCTAATTTGTTTTACGAGCATCAAGGATTAAATAAGGAAGGAATACCAATTTTTAAAGAAAAAGCAGCACTTTATGGTATAGGAGTTACAAATGTATCAACACAAGCTGCCTTTTTTGATTATGACAAAGATGATGATTTGGATCTTATAGTAGCGGTCAATTCTCAAATAATGAATTACCGCAACCAAATATATCTAGATACTACTGTTACAACTTCACAAAAAACTCAAGAGTTTTTATTTAAGAATAATGCAGATGGTTCTTTTTCTAATGTTTCAAAAGAAGCAGGTATTACAAAAGAAGGTTCTTCATTAGGTATAGCGATTAATGATTTAAATAATGACGGTTGGCCTGATATTTATATAGCTAATGACTTTCTATCTAATGATTTAATGTACATTAATAATCAAGATGGGACATTTACAAATAAAGCCAAAGAATATTTAAGACACACAACTTTTCATGGTATGGGAGTGGATATCGCAGATATTAACTCTGATGGATTAATGGATATAACTGTATTAGATATGTTACCTTCTTTAGATGAACGAAAAAAGAGAATGCAAATGCCTATTAACTATGATCTTTATGAAGAACGTGTTAAGGTTGGATACCTTCCGCAATTTGTAAGAAATACATTGCAGATTAATAGAGGTAAAAATACTCAGGGAACTCAGAGTTTTAGTGAAATTGGCTGCATGTCAGGAATTTATGCGACAGATTGGAGCTGGGCTCCTTTATGGGCAGATTATAATAATGACGGTAATCGGGATTTATACATTACAAACGGTTACCCGAAAGATATTAACGATTTAGATCATGTTTTTGGATTAGATGCGCATATAAATATAGGTACGTCAGAAGCATATAAAGCACTTAAAATTAAGGCGCAAAATGCAACAAAACCAGTATTAGAAAGTAATTACCTGTATCAAAACTTGGGTAATATGGAGATGTTAGACATTTCTAAGGAAGCAGGGGTAAAGAAACCTTCCATTTCTTATGGTGTGGCATTTGCAGATTTTGATAATGATGGTGATTTAGAACTAGTAACAAATAATTTTAAAGAAGATGCCTTGTTGTATAAGAATAATTCAATACAAAATGATAAAATTCATAAAGCCAATTATATCAAGGTAAAGTTAAAGTATAAAGGAAAAAATAAAGAAGGTCTAGGAACTACATTAAAACTGCATACAAAGAATAAAATACAGACCTATTTTCATTCATATGTAAGAGGTTATATGTCTAGTATGGGAGAAATTATTCATTTTGGTTTAGGAGCTTTAAAAACTGTCGATAGTCTCGAGATATTATGGCCAGATAACCAGAGCCAAATGGTGTATACTATTGATATAAACAAAGTTCTCGATATTACGTATAAAAAGGTAGATAATAAAGAAGTAAAAGTAACCGCCAATAATTACCTTTTCAAAAATAACACGGATACTTTAGGGCTTAGGTATATGCATAAAGAAAATAGATATGTGGACTTTAAGAATGAACCGTTACTTTTTAAAATGTATTCTAAAGAAGGTCCGGGGCAATCAATAGGAGATGTAAATGGAGATGGAAAAGATGATATAATCCTGGGTGGATCTATAGGAAACACGACTTCTTTTTTTATACAACAGGACAATGATTTTTCGCGTTCAGAACCTATAAATGATAAAGAGTATGAGGATATGGGGTGTCTGCTATTCGATGTTGATAATGATAAGGACCTAGATCTTTATATGGTAAGTGGTGGGTCAGAGTATGGTGCACAGTCTAAACATTATCAGGATAGATTATATATAAATGATGGAAATGGAAATTTTACTACATCTCATAATTTACCAAAGATAGAATCCAGTGGAGGAGCAGTAAAAGGGGCAGATTATGATAAAGATGGAGATATCGATCTATTTGTAGGAGGAAAGGTAAAAATGGGCGAATATCCCACAGCTCCTAGAAGCTATCTTTTAGAAAATAAAGAAAGTGTATTAGTTGATAGTACACCAGAAATTTTGCAATTTCCAGGAATGGTATCTGATGCTATTTGGACTGATTTTGATAATGATAGTTGGGTAGATTTAATTCTAGTAGGAGAATGGATGGAGATTAGCATGTTTAAAAATAATAAAGGGAAGTTTGAAAACTATGAGAAAAATGGATTAGAAGGCACATCTGGATGGTGGAATAGTATTGCTGGTGGTGATTTTGATAAAGATGGAGATATAGATTATATAATTGGTAATTTAGGAACAAATACTATTTTTGAAGCGACCACTACCGAACCTCTTAGATTATATGCGGGAGATTATGATAAAAACGATAAAATAGACCCTGTTTTAACTTATTATAACACCACTAAAGAAGGAGAACGTAAAGAAATGGTATTTCATAATAGAGATGCTATGAACGATCAAATTGTTGGCTTTAAAAGAAGATTTAGAGATTATGTAACATATTCTACAGCTTCATTTCGACATGTATTAACAGAAGAAGAAACTAAAGATGCATTAATTTTAGATACCAAATACCTGACATCAAGTTTTGTAGAAAATTTAGGAGATGGTACTTTTAAAATAAAAGAATTGCCTTGGCAATGTCAAGTAGCACCCATTAATGGTATATTGATAGAGGATCTAAATATGGATGGTAATCTTGATGCATTACTAGTTGGAAACTCTCATACGATCGAGCCTATACACGGTAAATTAGATGCCTCTCTTGGTGTTTTGATGCTAGGAGATGGTAAAGGTAATCTAAGTGTTTCTAAACCTATAGAAAGTGGTTTGTTTCTTGATGGAGATCAAAAAAGTGTTGCAAGTGTTACAATGAATACAAAAACTATAGTTACAGTAGGTAGTAACTCAGGAGAGTTTAAAGCTTTGGAAATAAACGACAAAATTCCAGGACAAATTATTAAGTTAGCACCATTAGATCAGTATGCTCAAATTAGCTTTGTTAATGGTACAACTATTAAAAAAGAATTCTATTATGGACATTCTTATCTTTCTCAAAATGCAAGACAACTGGAGATTACATCAGATATGAGCGAAGTTATTATTTATGATTCAAAAGGTATATCACGTAAAATAAAATAAAGATATGAGAGTATTGGTGATATTTTCTTTGAGTATTTTGATATTTAGTACTATCGGTTGTAGTCCTAAGGCTTATGATGATGAGGCCTTCAAAATTTATTCAAAAGAACAATTAAATATTTGGAACAAGATCGTTACTGATATTATGGTAAAAGATATATTTTCTCCACCGGTTGCAAGTAGAATTTATGCCTATCCAAATATTACAGCTCATGAAATTCTAACAAATACAGATACTTCTTTAGTATCATTATCAAATACTATAAAACATTTAAAAGATATACCTGAGCCGCAAAAAGAAAAAAAGTACAATTTTGAAATTGCCGCTATTATTGGATTTTCAATGGTGGCAGAAGATCTGGTATATAGTTATGATATAGTTGCCCATAAAAGGAAAGTATATCTAGAAAAGATCAAAACTTTTGGAATTTCGCAAGAAGTAATAAACAATTCTGTTGAATACGGTGTTTTAGTTGCTGATCATATTAAAAAATGGGCAAATAATGATGGCTATAAAAGTAGAAATAATCATTCACAGATTATAAACGATAAAGGTGAAGGAACATGGAAACCTACGCCACCGGATTTTTTAGAGCCAATAGAACCCAATTGGCATAGATTAAGAACATTTGTTATAGATTCTGCAGGACAATTTTCATCAGGAGAACCGACAGATTTTGATATAGATAAGCTATCTCCATTCTATAAGGAATCTATAGAAGTTTATGATGCTGTAAGAAATGCTTCTACAGAGCAATTAGAGATTGCGAAATTTTGGGATTGTAATCCCAACGCTTCTACACATACCGGTCATATTATGAAATTTGAACAAAAAATTTCTCCTGGGGCGCATTGGATGTTGATAGCGTCTCATGTTTCTAAAAAACAAGATTTAGGTTTTATAGAGCGTGCTAGAGTATTTACGTTTTTATCTGTAACTCTTGCCGATAGTTTTATTAGTTGTTGGAATGATAAGTATAAGACCGTAGTTATTCGTCCAGAAACATATATAAACAGATACATTGATAAAAGTTGGAGACCAGTCTTACAAACTCCTGCTTTTCCTGAGTATACCAGTGGTCACAGTGTTGCTTCTGCAGCATCGGCAGCAATGTTATCTGAAATGTTAGGGCATCAGACTGCTTTTACAGATTCAACAGAAGTCGAGTACGGACTTCCTATACGATCTTTTGTATCTTTTAAAGCTGCGGCTGAAGAAGCTGCTATAAGTAGACTCTACGGAGGTATTCATTATATGCCTGCCATAACCAATGGTGTAAAACAAGGTAATCAGATAGGTAATTACATATCGAAACAACTCATTAAAAAGAACTAATTGATTAAGATTTATTCATGAAGAAATATATACTGGGACTTGCTATTTTATGTTTGGTAGCAATATTGGCTTTTGTTTTTTGGCCTAAAGAAAAAGATTTTGAAGCAAATAGCTGGGAAAAAGAGATAAAAGAAATTGGGTTTACTTCTTCACCTAGAGCAACAGACCTTAATAATGATGGTATCAAAGATATTATCTTAGGAGGTGCAGGAACAGAATTTGATTCTATTCAACATGGTGTTATCGCTTTAGATGGCAGAAATGGAGAATTATTATGGAAAGTACCCGCAAGAAATCAGGTAATAAGCTCGGCAATACTAAAAGATATTAATAATGATGGAGTAGATGATGTATTTATAGGTGGTAGATCAGCAATTTTGTATGCTATTAATGGAGCTACAGGAAAACTTTTTTGGGAGTATTTGCCTAATTTAAAAGATATGGATTTAGTAAATGATCCTAAACTACTTAATTTTTATAGTCCACAATTTTTACCTGATGTCGATAATGATAATGTGCATGATATTCTTGTATCATTTGGAGGATTTGTAAAAGCAATGCCATATGATGATACAGTGAGACCTTCTGGTAAATTAATGATAGTAAGTGGTAAAACCGGAAAACTATTGCATAGTATAGATATGCCAGACGGAAAAGAAACATATATGTCTCCAATAGTACACAAATTTAAAAATGATAATGATATTTCAATAATTTTTGGATCTGGAGGAGAGACAATTCGAGGTAATTTATATAAAATATATCTTAGAGATTTATTAACGAACAGTGGCAGTAAAGCGCAGATTTTAGCAAAGGGAATAAAAAAAGGTTTTATTGCGCCTCCTGTTTTAGTCGATGTAAATAAAGATGGAATTAAAGATATTATAGCTAATGCGGTAGAGGGTAAAACGTTTTGTATTAACGGAAAAACAAATGAAGAACTTTGGGTAGTAAGTTTAGATGATAAATTTCATGTATATACTGTACCAGCAATTGGTTACTTTGTAGGAGATGATAAAGTTCCAGATTTTTACAGTGGTTTTAGTTTTGCTCCCTGGTCAGAAGAAAGACAAGCTGTTCATATTTTAATCGATGGAAAAGAAGGAAAGTTAGTTTCTGCAGATACTATTGGTGTTTTTCAGTATGCATCGTCTACTGTCTATAATTTTATAAATAATGATTTTGATGAAGCACTAGTTGCAACAAATGAATATGGAGTAATACCAAACTCTGGTTTTGATGCTAAATTTTATTTAAATGGTCTTAAAGTTCTTAATTTTAAGGATAAATCATCCGTATCCTTAAGACCATTAAAGGTTGGATCTAATTTAGGGACTACACCCCTGATAACAGATATTGATAACGATGGCTGGTTAGATATCATTAGTTGTTATTCAAAGGACGGGCAAAATTTATATTCTTTTAAAAACGGAATCATAGAACGCACAGAACTCAAGGTAAAAAAAAGAGCTCCTATTGATTGGGGAGAATACATGGGACCACAGTATAACGGGATTTGGAGATAAATTATGGAATAGGTAAGTAGGTAGAATCTTTTACTTCGGTCATTACAAATGAACTTTGGACTTTAGAAATATTTTCTAATGAAGCAAGTTTATTGGATAAAAAGTCTTGATAACGCTCCATATCTTCAGCATAGATTTTAATCAAATAATCAAACATCCCGGCAACGTGATAACATTCTACGACTTCTGGAAATTGTTGAATATCTTTTTCGAATTTTTTTAAATAATCTGTTTGGTGAAGGTTTAACGTTACATTACAAAATACCATCAATTGCAGGCCTATTTTTTTACGATCAAGTATGGCTTTATATGACTTAATATAGCCTTCACGTTCTAGTTTCTTAACTCGCTCAAAAATTGGAGTAGTTGTTAAATTAAGTCTTTCTGCAATTTCTTTAATTGTAATTTTTCCGTCTTTCTGAAGTAAATATACAATTGACCGATCTATCTTATCCATATTATTTTTCTAAAATAAATTAATAATTTAAACTAAAATAGAATAATATTCTTTAAAAATAAATTTAAACTAAAATAATTCTAAAAATAGATGTTTTTGTGGTTTTTAATTCTTTGATAAGTATTTTTATGAAGTGAAAAATAATCAATGATAGTATATAATACTTCAATTTTTTTCTAAATAACTTCTATAACAAAAAAGACATATGAAAGAACACGATTTTAATCCAGAGAGTTTAATGATGACGTATGGTTATAAACCAGAATTATCTGAAGGAGCGATAAAATGTCCAATATTTCAAACATCTACTTTTGTTTTTAAAACAGCAGAAGAAGGAAAAGCTTTTTTTGAATTAGCATATGGGTTAAGAGAAAAATCTCCTAAAGAAGAATTAGGACTTATATATAGTAGAATTAACAACCCTAATCTTGAAATATTAGAAAATAGACTTTGTCTTTGGGACAAAGCTGATGATTGTGCAGTCTTTGAAAGTGGAATGTCCGCAATTAGTACAGTATTGTTAGAGTTTTTAAAACCAGGTGATCTATTAGTGTATAGTAACCCTTTGTATGGGGGTACAGATCATTTTATACATCATTTTTTAGATAAAATAGGAGTACATACCATAGGAGTGATGCCGGACCAGAGTATGGATGAGGTTACTCAAATGATTAAAGATTCTGGCAAAGCAGATAAATTAGCCATGATTTTTATGGAAACTCCAGCCAATCCAACCAATGATATAGTCGATATTGAAAGTTTTAGCCAAATCGCGAAACAATTTAGTACAGACGAGAAAAAAGTTTTGGTAGCAGTAGATAATACCTATATGGGGCCATTATGGCAACACCCATTACAATGTGGTGCAGATTTGGTGATGTATTCTGCAACCAAATATATTGGAGGACATAGTGATTTGATTGCTGGTGCTGTTCTTGGAAATGCAGAATTGATGATACGTGTAAAAACATTACGTACTTTCTTGGGTAATATGGTAAGCCCACACACAGCATGGTTATTATTAAGGAGTTTAGAAACATTGAAAATACGAATGGATCAACAAACTCAAAATGCTCAGGTTGTTGCTAACTATCTTAATAATCACTCTAAGGTTGAAAATGTATATTATTTAGGATTATTAGAAGAAGGTACAGAAGCACATATAATATACAAAAAACAGTGTTCTGCGCCAGGCGCAATGGTATCTTTTGATATTGTAGGAGGAGAGAAAGAAGCATTTGCTTTTTTGAATAATTTAAAGCTAATGAAACTTGCTGTAAGTCTAGGAGGAACAGAAAGTTTAGCAGAGCATCCTAAAACAATGACACATGCAGGAGTTGATCTAGGACAGATGCAACAGATGAATATTACAGATCAATTAGTGAGATTGTCGATAGGAGTAGAGAATGCTAAGGATCTAATATGGGATCTCGAACAAGCATTATCAAAAATAGAAATAGGTGCTACACTAGAACTTACTGAAGTTTAAATAGGAGTAATAGATGGTTTAAATAGAAAGCACAGTTAACTCTGTTAACTGTGCTTTTTATTATATTAAATTTAGTATTGAATCCTATTTTATATCCTAGTTTTCACATAGATTCTTCAGTTTTTCTAATCCCTTATTCCAATCCTTACCCATCAATGACTCCATATCAGTAAAAAGATTCATGAGATTAAAAGGGTAAGACATTTCACTTTCAAAACCCCAAGTAACTTCAGTTGCATTACTATCTTTTTTTAATTTAATATACCCTTTGGCTTCACTTTCATAAGGTTCGTAAAATTTAAGGTCAGTTTCAAGAAGATTAGGAACCTCAATTTTGGCAATGGTTTGGCTACCTTTCCCAACTTCTTCAACGTCACTATCCCAACTAGCTTTTGCTCCAATAGCACCATCTGTGCCAGTCAATTCTTTTTTCATATTAGGATCATATTCATTCCAGGGGCTCCATGCATCTAAATCAGATAAACTATTTACATGTTCCCATACTACATCAATAGGTGCATTGATACGAATTGTTTTTTCATAGACAACCTCTTTAGAAACAAAAATGGCTGCAACAAGTGCAATAATAATAATTCCAATAAGTGCAATAATTACTTTTTTCAAAATTTTCATGTTGTTGTTTATTTACGGTTAAAAATTAGATTGTATTATGTTTTTTAACAATAAAGATTTGATTAAGAACATGTTATTTTAGAAAAGAGGCATCTACAAATTTAAGAGTTTTTTAATTATAGGCCTTTTTACATAATATTTGGTAGATAAGAACTCGGGATTTAATAAGCCTAAAAAATAAACATTGTTTGTTTTTTTAATAAATAATAAGAGTTTGAAAATAAGCTAATTTATAACTCTAACCGCCTTAAATGTTTTGAATAGGATGCTTTTATATGCTCTTATATAACATAAGTTAGTGTCATCTTGATTAATCCAAACTTTTACAGCATAACTTTTCCCACTATCAGCATTGTATATTGTGCCTCCTGATAGTACACCATCTTGATAACTAAGGTTATCTAAAATGACCATTCCTAATAAAGGTCGATTTTGAAGTTCTTTTTTAGGGTTTTTATTATCCAAACCATTAAAATTAGATAATGGTTTTTCTGCTCGTTTATCAATCTTTCCGTAGAAGTGATCTCCTTCTTTGTAAATTTCGATAATAGAACCTCCAGTAATTTTCCATTTTCCTATATAGGTGTTTGAAGTAACCGAAGAAGACACACAAAGTAAGGCAATAGCAATACCGATAATAAATTTCATTGATATAAATTTATCAATAATATTAAATTTATAGTAAAGAAACTATAATAATATCATCAATTATTAAACGAATTAACGTTTTTGTTTGTAAATACTAATAAAGTCAGGAGGTTACCTAAAATTATAAAAAGAGTATAAAATTTATATTATAGTATAAGTTAGGAATAAATATACGTAGTTCCTCTTATTTTATAATCTAGACTCATTACATAATTTTGTATAAATTAATAAGCTTGCTTTTTAAATAGAGTATCAATGTAAAAAATCTACAATTATGAAAATATTAGGTGTCAACTTCAGATTTATATTAGATTTTCTTAAAGAACTGCCTAAGGCTTGTAGCCATGCAATTCATAGATAGTTTTACTTAGGGGGGAAATATATCTTTAAAGTTTGGGGTTTTTCCCCCTTGTGAGGTTTGTACCTTCACAATATCTTTACATCAGAATTAAAAAACAAAATATGAACAAATTTTTACACATAAACATCATGAATTTACTAGGCATTAATTTTCGTTTTATTTTAGAATTTGTTAAAGAATTACCTAAGGCTTCAAGCCACGCTATTCATAGATAAAAATATTAACAATTAGAGTAAGTAATCAGTTTTATCATTTGGGGGAATTATAAAACTAATTATTAAAGGGAAGAAAAAAGCCTCATCAAATTTGATGAGGCTTTTTTTATATTTTTTAAAAGAAGGTTATTTTTTACTTCAATGCACCAACCATGTCTTCTGGTTTTACCCATTGGTCAAATTCTTCTTCAGTAACGTATCCAAGAGCAACTGCCTCATGTTTTAAGGTAGTACCGTTTTTGTGAGCAGTATTTGCAATTTCGGCCGCTTTATAATATCCAATTTTTGTATTTAACGCAGTCACTAACATTAAAGAATTATTTAGCAACTCTGTAATTCTTTTCTGGTTAGGTTCAATACCTTTAGCACAATGCTCATCAAAAGATACACATGCATCACCAATTAATTGAGCACTTTGTAATAGATTTGCTGCCATTACAGGTTTAAAAACATTCAATTCAAAATGTCCTTGCATGCCGCCAACATTAATTGCAACATCGTTACCTAGAACTTGTGCACAAACCATTGTTAATGCTTCACATTGTGTAGGATTAACTTTTCCTGGCATAATAGAACTCCCTGGTTCATTTGCTGGTATAATTAATTCTCCGATACCACTCCTTGGTCCAGAAGCTAACATACGAATATCATTTCCTATTTTATTTAATGAAACCGCTAATTGTTTTAATGCACCATGAGTTTCTACAAATGCATCGTGTGCCGCTAAAGCTTCAAATTTATTTTCGGCAGTAATAAATGGAAGACTTGTAAACTGAGCGATAAATTCTGATACTCTTTTAGCATAACCTTTTGGAGTGTTAAGTCCTGTACCTACAGCAGTTCCTCCTAGAGCAAGTTCTGCCATATGAGGTAATGTGTTTTCTAATGCTTTTATACCATGATCTAACTGAGATACATATCCAGACAATTCTTGACCTATAGTAAGGGGAGTAGCATCCATAAAGTGCGTACGTCCAATTTTTACAACGTCTTTAAATTCTTTAGATTTATTATCAAGCGTATTTCTTAATTGTAAAACTCCAGGGATTGTTACTTCTACAATTTTCTTGTAAGCAGCAATATGCATTCCTGTCGGAAACGTGTCATTTGAAGATTGAGATTTATTTACATCATCATTAGGTTGTAATGTTTTTTCTCCTTCCCCTATAGTATTACCTGCTAATTGATGTGCTCTATTTGCAATAACTTCATTTAGGTTCATGTTACTTTGTGTTCCCGAACCTGTTTGCCAGATTACTAAAGGAAATTGATCGTCATGTTTTCCTTCTAGAATTTCATCGCATACTTGTGCAATAAGATCTCTTTTCTCTATAGGTAATACTCCTAATTCACAATTGGTATATGCTGCAGATTTTTTAAGATATGCAAAACCATAAACAACTTCTAATGGCATTGATGCTGGAGCACCTATTTTAAAATTATTTCTTGACCGCTCTGTCTGTGCACCCCATAGCTTATCTGATGGCACTTTAACCTCGCCCATGGTATCCTTCTCTATTCTATATTGCATAACTTGTGATGATTTGTTTTTTTTGAAGGGCAAATTTAAGCATTTGAACCGCTATTTCGGAATAAAGAAGCTAATTTTTGAGATATAAATTTTTTAAGAAAAAGCCAATTTCAAAATAAATGATATTTATGTTATGACATGTACATAAGACTTATTATCTTTGTCAAAATTGAAAATTATATTATCGTTATGTTCGAATTTGATCAATATCTTGGTTTTTTAGCTTTTTTAACTATCCTTACAATAGGATTTTGGTTGATGATCTTTTTATTAACTTTTGTAGTTCCTTATTGGATTATTGGAGCTAATATTGAAAACTTTAAAATGTGGAGAGAATCAAAGCGTAAAGATAAATAGGCATAACGAAATCAAAATATATAAAAGGGAGTCAATAAGACTCCCTTTTTTTATTCTCTTTTATAGCTATACTAACCTTCAAAATCATCTTGTCCATTAAGATCTCGTTGAGGTCGCTTCTTTTTCTTCTTTTGATTGAATCTATACGTGAACGATAGGTTAAAGCTACGCTCTCTCCATTGAAATTCACTATCTGATATAAACGTAGATGTAGTTGCGGTACTCATTCGTTTTCTAGAATTAAATACATCGTTTACATTAAAAGTAACAGAGGCCTTTTCTTTAAACAAATCTTTGCTAAAGGCAAGAGTAGTACTAAAAATTCCATCGCTTTTGGTTTGAGCATTCTCATTTGGACCTCGATAAAAAATACTAGTTTGCCAATCAATTTTTGCTGGCAAAGTAATTTTATTATTTAATCTCGCAAACCAACTAAAATTATCTGCATCTAGACTCTCCCCATTATTTTCTCCTCTAACATTGTTTTGAAATGCATTAAAATTGCCATTTATTCTCCATTTTCTACTAGGGTTATAAATTAGGGTGAATTCAAAACCATATCGATCTGCACTAGTTAAATTAATAGGAGTTCTGCGTATAACTGGTACAATAACAGGGACATCATTTTCATCAACTCCTATTGTAGCGGTATCCCCTGTATCTTCAGAAATAAAGTTAAAAACTTGAGTTGATCTATTGTAATATACAGAGCTATTTAAAGTTAGTTTTCCAAACTTGTGCAGGTAGCCTAAATCAAATGTATTAGCATAACTAGGATCTAAATCAGGATTACCTTGAAATAAATTTGTAGCACTTGACCTTGATGGGAAAGGATTAATAAATCTTGATCTAGGTCTTCTAATTCTTCTATTGTATCCAAGAGTTATACTTTGTTTTTCAGAGATTTCTAATCCAAGATTAACTGTTGGAAATACATCTGTATAGTTCTTTTTGCTTAAGTCATTAGTAGTTTGCTGATCTATTGTGATTCTTGTACTTTCTATTCTTAACCCCAGCAAGTATGAAAGCTTACCGGTTTTACTACCATATTGAGAGTAAACTGCATTTACATATTCTTTGTATAGTAGTGTATTTGATAAATCAGTATCTGTAGTTATAATTCCGTTATCTTCAATTTGAACAAGATAATCTGTATCAAGAGTATTAAAATTGCCACGATAACCTAACTCAAACTGCGACTTCTTTTTAAGAGGTAGCACATAATCAGCTTGTAATAATATTCTATCCTGATCTTCATTTGTGTTTACAAGTTCGATAGCACTTTGATTGTCTTGTGTTATTCTTGAATCTTCTTCTTCATTACTTTTTTCTTTTTGAAAGTCAAATGTTAACTTATGACCACTAGTATTAAAATTTTTGGTATAGTTTAAAGAAAATTGTTTTGTGACATCATCTTCAATTTCTGGGTCAAATCTTATATTTTGACTTAAAATTGTACCATTGGCGTCAGGTTCTGAGATAATATTTGTAGTGTTACTTTCATTGTCACTTGATCGAAATAAAAATGAAGTGGTTAAAGAGGAACTATCATTAATATACCATTCTACTCCAAAATTTGTGTTTAGTCCTTTACGAATTCTATCAAAATCACGTTTTTCGTTTAAGAAAGTATCGGGGTTATCTAGGCCATTATCGTCAATATTTAAAAACCGTGTTTCGGACAATGAATTACCCGGAATTTCTCTATAATTATATCCTGAAGTTGTGAAAAAATTAAAATCTCCTGTTCTATAATTAATATTTCCTGATATACCTGCTCTTAAGGGATAACCGCTGTTTATAGTTATGGCACCATTTAACCCTTGTAATTTACTTCTTCGTAAAATTATGTTTAAAATTCCTGCTGTACCTTCAGCATCATAACGGGCCGAAGGAGAGGTAATGACTTCAACTCTTTCTATAGATTCGGCAGGTAATTGTCGTAGCGCATCTGTGCTATTTAGTCCTACTAACCCAGATGGCTTACCGTTAATTAAAATTCGAACATTATCATTGCCACGAAGCGCTACATTACCCTCTACATCTACAGAAACAGAAGGAACATTATCAAGTACATCACTTACTGTTCCTCCGCTCACAGTAAGATCCTTACCAACATTGTAGATTTTTTTATCTAATCTAACTTCTACTGTAGTTTTTTCTGCAATTATTACCACATCATCAAGAGATTCTCTATCTAATGCAAGTGTGATTGTTCCTAAATCTGTGTTTTTAAATAATTTTTGTTTAGATATTTTTTTAGTCTCAAAAGAAATATATTCGATAGAAATATCATATACACCAGCATCGATTTCTATATTAAACAGTCCATTACCATCTGTTATACCACCTGTTACTACTTTTTGTAATCTTGGGTTAAAAAAAGACAGTGTTGCATATTCTAAAGGAGTGTTAGTGTCCTGGTCTAGAATTATGCCTTTAATATTTATGGGACCAGTAGGAAAATTTCTTTGTTGTGCTTGAATGGTATACAAAACAAAAAGAGGTAGAACGAATAAAAATTTCTTCATTATATAAAATATATGTCGGCCAAAAGTATTAAAGGCCTTTATTGATAGTGGTTAATAGCCTGTTAAATGTTTTACAATTAAAATAAGCAATGTATACCTGGGTATACATTGCTTATGTTAGACTACTTATTTTATAAATGGTTTAATGCAGAAAGATTTTTTTTTAAAAATTAAAGAATAGTAATAACCTGTTGTGGTGGCCTCCCTAAAATTGCTTTATTTCCTTTAACTACTATAGGTCTTTCAATAAGTTTTGGATGGTTAAGCATTGCATTAATTATTTCATCATCACTTAATTTTTCGTTTTTATACTTTTCCTTCCATATGGTTTCATTTTTTCTAACCAAGTCAATAGGAGGAATACCTAAAAGATCTATAAGTTCTATTAAAATATCTTTAGTAATAGGAGTATCTAAATATTTTATAATAGTTACATCTTCTTTTTGTTCTTCAAGTAATGCAAGTGTTTCTCTTGATTTACTACATCTTGGATTGTGATAAATTGTGGTCATAGTGATTCGTATTATTACACTTTTATATCAAATTAATCTTCTTGTTTTTGCCCCATCATCATTAAGTAGGCCTTTAGAAATTTGTCGATACTTCCATCCATAACAGCATCTACATTTCCAGTTTCTTCTGCTGTTCTAACATCTTTTACAAGTTTATAAGGATGCATCACATAATTTCTAATCTGAGAACCCCACTCGATCTTCATTTTAGAAGCTTCGATCTCATCACGTTGCGCTCTTTGTTTTTGAAGTTCTATTTCAAATAATTGTGATTTAAGCATTTGTAGCGCTTTGATTCTATTTTCTTGTTGTGAACGAGTATCAGAACATGAAATTTGAATACCAGTAGGGAAGTGGGTAAGTTGTACTTTGGTTTCTACTTTATTTACATTTTGTCCCCCTGCACCACTAGATCTTGATGTGATAATTTCATAATCTGCTGGATTGATATCGATTTCAATACTATCGTCAGCTAATGGGTACACATAAATTGAAGCAAAAGAGGTATGCCTTTTTGCATTGCTATCAAAAGGAGAAATTCTAACCAAGCGATGTACGCCATTTTCACCTTTAAGCCAGCCAAAGGCATATTCACCTTCGATTTCTAAAGTAACCGTTTTTATTCCGGCAACATCACCACCTTGATAGTTCAGTTCTTTTACTTTATATCCTTGTTTTTCTGCCCACATCAAGTACATACGCATAAGCATACTGGCCCAATCACAGCTTTCGGTACCACCAGCACCTGCCGTTATTTGAAGCACGGCACTCATATTATCTCCCTCATCACTAAGCATGTTTTTGAATTCTAAATCTTCGATTAAAGATTTAGTTTCTTCATAGCGTTCAGATACTTCTGTTTCTGTAGCGTCACCTTCTTTATAAAATTCGTAAAGCACTTCAAGGTCTTCAACTAAAGAATCTGCTTTTTCGTAATCCGAAACCCATTTTTTTTCAGCATTTAGAGTACGCATAAGGTTTTCGGCTTCTTGGGCATTATCCCAAAAATCAGGAGCATAAGTTTTTTCTTCCTGATTCGCTATTTCAATAAGCTTGGCATCAATGTCAAAGATACCTCCTTAACGCAACCAGGCGCTTTCTGAGATCAAGCAAAGTCTCGGTAGTAATCATAGTTATATATATTTCTTGCAAAAATAGGATTTAACAGTTCAGAAGGAAATATTTTTGGCATTATTTTATAGCTTTCATACTTTTATCAACCTTATCACATAAATCATCCTTCATGAAAATTTATATTACTTGTTTACTCTTTATTTTTACACAAATACTTAATGCTCAGTTTTTAGAAAAACAAAAAGATTTGCTTCTTAACAAGGGCTACTTTAATTTTTATTACAGTGAAGATAAAGACGAAATTTATTTAGAAGTTGATAATCTTGATTCTGAATTTTTGTACGTACATTCTTTGGCTACAGGTCTAGGATCGAATGATATAGGTTTAGATAGAGGGCAAATAGGAGATGGTGTTGTTGTTAAATTTCAGCGTGCAGGAAATAAATTATTATTAGTACAACCCAATCAAAGGTATAGAGCTATTACAGATAATTCATTAGAAAAGAGAAGCGTAGAACAGGCTTTTGCCAAATCAGTTTTATTTGGTTTTCCGATCAAGGAAGAAAAATCAGGAAAATTTATTATTGATTTAACCCCATTCTTATTACAAGATACTCATGGCATTATAAATAGATTAAAAAATCAAAAAGAAGGAACATACAGTATTGATAAGTCCAAAAGTGCCTTAAGTATGGATAGGACTAAAGCTTTTCCTAAAAATATAGAGTTTGAAGCATTAATAACATATAAAGGAATACCAAAAGGGAATACTATTGGTTCTGTAGCGCCCAATTCTCAATTATTAACTGTTATACAACATCACTCATTTGTCGAGCTACCAGATGACGGTTACAAGAAAAGAGAATTTGATCCTCGTGGCGGAAGTATCTATATATCTTATATGGATTATGCAACTCCGGTTCAGGAACCGATAATGAAACGATACAGTATTAGACATAGATTAGAGAAGAAAGATCCTACAAAAGAAATAAGCGAAGCTAAAGAGCCAATTATTTATTATTTAGACCCGGGAACACCCGAACCTGTTCGAACTGCACTGCTAGAAGGAGCAAGATGGTGGAATCAAGCATACGAAGCAATTGGTTTTAAAGATGCTTTTCAGGTCAAAATGTTGCCACCAGATGCGGACCCTATGGATTTAAGATATAATGTAATTCAATGGGTTCATCGTTCTACAAGAGGATGGAGTTATGGTGCTAGTGTAGTAGATCCAAGAACTGGCGAAATACTTAAGGGACATGTTAGTTTAGGTAGTTTAAGGATACGCCAGGATTTTTTGATAGCTCAAGCTCTTTTAAACCAACCTTTTAAAGATAATGATGAAGCATACGACTCCATGCTCGGTATGGCTTTAGCACGTATTCGTCAATTATCTGCTCATGAAGTAGGACACACAATAGGTTTTGCTCATAATTTTGCCGCTAGCACAAGTGGTAGAGCATCGGTTATGGATTACCCACATCCGACAATAAGACTTAAAGATGGTAAAATAGATATTTCAGATGCGTATGATACTAAAATCGGATCTTGGGACAAAGTTACCGTCGCATATAGTTATTCAGAATTTGAAAAGAATACTAATGAAAAACAAGAGTTAAATAAAATTTTAGATAAGGCATATCAATCTGGTCTTCGTTTTATTTCGGATAGTGATGCAAGACCACAAGGAGGAGCACACGAATTAGCCCATTTATGGGATAATGGTAAAAGTGCTACTCAAGAATTAGATAACGTACTAAAAGTTAGAGAAACTGCAATTCGTAACTTTTCGATAGATAATATAAGGACTAATGAACCTTACTCTGTTTTAGAAGACGTTTTTGTGCCTCTATATTTCTTTCATAGATACCAAACAGAAGCGGCGGTTAAACTTATAGGGGGACTCAATTATAACTATGCTATAAAAGGAGATGATCAAAATATTGTAGAAATAGTAGCTGCAAATAAACAAAAAGACGCACTTAAACAGATACTACAAACCTTAACGCCAGAAACATTAGCTATACCAGAAGATAAGTTAAAGTTATTTCCGCCTAGGGCCTTTGGATACCATAGAACAAGAGAATCTTTTAAAGGAAAAACAGGAGTAGGTTTTGATGCCATAAGTGCAGCGTCCACCGCAAGTGATATGACTTTGTCTTTGTTATTACATCCAGAAAGAGCATCTAGATTAATACAACAAAAAGCACTTAACCAAAATCAATTAGGGCTTATTGAAGTACTAGATGAATTGATTACACTTACTTTTAAGACTAAAACAAAAAATAATTATCATAAAGAAATTCAAAATACTATAGGGAATAATATGTTGAAACATTTGATATCTCTTAATATCAATAAAAATACGTATCCTCAGGTTAATGCCATATCTTACATGAAAATTATAGAGATCAAAGAGTATCTAAATGGGTTGTCAATAGGGGATCCACAAATGAAATCATATAAAAATTATTATATCAAACAAATAAATGATTTTCTAGAACACCCTGATCAATTTAAGGTTTTATCTTCTCCAAAAATACCTGATGGTTCACCGATAGGTAGTTTTAGATGTGGATTGTAATACTTAATACTTTGTATAATCTGTTGTGTAAAGGTTTTTGAGAAATTCTAGAATTTAGATAAGTATATTTGTTAATGGTGTAGATAGCTTTTTATCTTTACCTAAATAAAAAATACCTTATAATAATCGACTTAAGTAGTGAAACTACATTAAATACTAAATATTAGATGAATATTGAGATTGAATTTAAAAAGAAATTAAAACAAATAAGCGAAATTATTGATGCAAAAGCTCATGAAAATAAGGAGATAGGAGTTTTGTCTGGTATTTCGGGAGTTGCATTATTTCAATTTTATTATTCAAAGTATATAGAAGATGATAGTCATGCTGATAAAGGGGCCGAAACTATTACAAGAGCAATAGACTTGATTAATGAGGGAGTTATTTATCCTACTTTTTGTACCGGAATTGCTGGCGCTTGTTGGGTCTTGGAAGTTTTAAAAGAAGAAGAATTTGTAGAATTAGATGAGGACTTTCTTTCATCTGATCTTGATGCGTATTTGTTACAGGCAATGAAAGCAGATATTGAAACAGAAAATTACGATTTTTTACACGGTGCTATGGGATATGGTTATTACTTTTTAAAACGATATCAAAATGTAACAAATTCAGAATCAAAAAAAGCATATAAAGAGTATTTAGACCTATTGATTAATGCCTTAAAAAACTCATCTTTAAATAAAGACGATAATGTATGGTGGGAAACAGAGTTGATAAAAGATGAAGGTACAATGGGATGCAATTTAAGTTTGTCTCATGGTATGTCCAGTAATATCAACTTTTTATCAAGAATTGCAGAACATAGTGAGTTTTACGATGATGTAAAAGAATTATTAAAAAATGCCTCACACTATATTTTAAGCTGTAAAAATAAGGATACAACGTTAACAGCCACTTTTCCTAATTGGGTAGTCGAAGAAAACGCTGATGAATCTGGTTCTAGACTAGCATGGTGTTACGGTGACTTAGGAATAGGATTATCTTTATTACGTGTGGGAAAGCAATTAAATGATACTAAACTTTATAATGGAGCCTTAAGTGCATTAAAATATTCTACCAAAAGAAGGGATATTGATGAAGCAGGAGTTATGGATGCCGGTTTATGCCATGGAGCATATGGAATCATGCATATTTATCATTACTTGTACAAAACAACAAATGAAGTTGTTTTCAAGGAAACCGCAGATTTCTGGGCAGAAAAGTCACTTGAGCTCGCTATCCATACTGAAGGATATGCTGGATATATGATGTGGAGAGGAGGACAAAAAGATAATAATTGGAAACCATCTGTAGATCTATTAGAAGGTATTGCAGGTATAGGATTGTCAATGATATCATATTTAGCTTCTTTTGATACGAAATGGGATGAATGTCTTTTAATAGGCTAGTTTAAAAATGGTTTTTTCTCAAAAGTGGTGATTTACTTTCTAAGTACATCGGAATTCTAGAAAATCGATCGAAATTCTTGAATATTCAATATAACTAGTTGCATTTAATTTCTTCATAGACTTACGTTTGTATAATTCAAATCGTATTCGTTAACTAATGATTTAATATTATGAAGAATAAAAAGAAGCTATATCTAAAAAAAATGAATATTGCACAACTAGATTCTATTAAAGCAGGAAATCTTGGACCTTTACCTCTGCCAACAGTTACAACAATTAATTCTATTTGTGATCATCTTACAACAACAAATACTAATCAAGGATGTATATATCCAGAAAGTTTAGATATATGTGTAATCAATAAGATTAAATAAAAATCATTTTTTTTACTAAATGTCCACCAATATAATAGGTTTAGGATACTGTTAGTTAGGTTAAATCGTTTGAAACTAGTTTTAGACGATTTTTTTTGTGAGTAATTAGTCGAAATTCTTGAATATCGATCGAAATTCTAGAATTCTTAAAATAACATTTTGTTGAACACCTGATTATGATACTATGTTTGCCATCATATAGCGTTTTGATCACAAATAATGTATAACAAAATCTAATACAATGAAAAGTAAAAAAACATTAAGTTTAAAAAAAGTAGACATAGCAAAGTTAGACACGATTAAAGGAGGCAATTTAGTATTTACATCTCCGAATCTTCCTACAGCTAATCCAAATGGATGTGGAAATGGAACCCAAGGACTTGCATGTCAATATTCACAAACACCTATGAGTTGTGTTGTTTGCGTGCATGTCGAAAAATAAAAATAAGTGAAGTGATTCTCAATAATTTTTTGATCGCACATTTTTAGCTGATTTGTGAGGGTATTACTTTTTTGAGAGTTTGAGTTGAAAACGTCTAAACCTAGTTTAGACGTTTTTTTGCTATACCAAACTCAAAAACTTTATTTAAGATAAATAATCAAAAGTCTATTAATATTTTGACTTTTTAAAGCCCACTTATTAGGGTTTGTTACCTGATTTACTCCTTTTAATATTTAATAATTAGAACTTGAAATTTTATTTTAGTGTTTTATCGGTTATCTATCAAAATTCATTGATTTAAATTTATTAACAAGCAGTAAATATTCAAAACGGTTAACTACAAAACCGAATATAATTGTCCTAAGAGTACACAATCAAATCTCCTTGATACATTCTTATTAAAACAAAACGAAATTCTGGAATATCGGTCGAAATTCTAGAATACCTCATGCAAACTGTTGCAATACAGTTGGTTGTTCTGCTATGTTTGTTGAAGTCAAAGCGCTTTGATAGAAAATAAGTTTAACAATTAAATTTTACAAAAATGAGAGATTTAAAATTTGAGGAAGTACAAGAAGTAAACGGCGGGGATGCTGCAAGTGGGGCAGCCACAGGGGCATTAATTGGATCTGCATTTGGACCAGTAGGAATTGTTATCGGTGCTGCTATTGGTGCGGTAGTAGGTGCTATTAGTGAAGAATAATTAATATTTAACAATTTAAAATTTTATAAAAATGAGAAATTTAACAGTAAATGAAATATCATATGTTTCAGCAGGAGATGGTACTAATCACTATGCAGTAATAGGTGGTGCAATAGGAGGTGGTTTAGCAGGAGCAGGAGCAGGAGCAAAACTAGGTTCTTTTGGTGGACCGGCTGGTTCAGCTATAGGAGCAGCTTTAGGTTTTGGTATAGGAGCTTTGGCAGGAATGATTTGGGCCGATTAGTATTGAATTAATTATATAAATCATAAAATATAATCAAATGAGAAGTTTAACAAGTAATGAATTAGATATTGTAAATGGAGGGTGTACTGGAGCAACCGTTGGAGGTGTTTTGGCTGGTGCAGTAGGAGGTGCCCTTAGTGGAATGTCGACAGGAGGCTTAATCGGGACTGGACCTGCTCCAGGAGTAGGAAGCGCTATAGGTGCTGTTGTAGGAGGTCTTTTTGGGGCTATTGCAGGAGGTTTTATTGCCGCAAGTCAATGTAGTGAAGAATAATTAAATAGTAATCAGGGTAATCTATATGGTTATCCTGATTAATTTCTAATCTTAAAGAAAACTATTATGAATAATAACATAGATACCTTATTTAGAGATTTATCACTAGCCTACGAGGAAAGAAATTTAGATACAATATTCAATCTTCATCATCCATATAATGATCTATTTAATATGGGTAAAGACCAATTAAGAAATGTTTTATCTAATTATGAATTACAAGTGAATTTTGAGGATGTAACAATATTACAGCAAGATAAGGACACTCAAGTTATCAGAATTTCTCAAACCACAAAAAAGAAAGTAGGGCCAGAATTTAGAGATAATATTATAGATATGGTCATGGTTTTGAAACCACATAATAATACACTCAAAATATTATCAACAGCATCAATAAGCACAGAATTTTTACAATAATATTCAAATTACTTGAAAGTTATCTTTCAGTATGAAACCAAGTTTTAAAAAATCAAATATATAATCATGAAAAATAAAAAAATAGTAAAATTAAATCTTAAGAAGAACATAATTTCAAAACTTCAATTAAAAAAAATACAAGGAGGATATCATGGATCATGTACTCCAGATTGTAATATTACTAAAAGTAATTTGGTGTGTTTACCAACCCAAGAACAAATGCAATAAATTAAATATAGTAAGTCATGAGTTCACCATTATTTCGTAAAGAAGCAATAGAAAATAATACCCAAAGATTATTAGGGGATGTTTTACTTATAAGACCTATATCTTTTTGGATTTTTACGTTCGCTATGGTGTTATTGGTTGCTATAGTCAGTTTATTTTTAGTATTTGGTAAGTTTGCCCGCCGCGAGACTGTGGCGGGTTTTTTAGTGCCAGATAAAGGAGTAGTGCGCGTATATGCTCCGTTTAATGGAATCATAGATCAAAAACATACTATCGATGGTTCTAAAGTAACTAAAGGGCAGAATTTATTAGAAGTTACTACAGAACGAGGTTCAAAAGATAGTATAAGTATCAATCAACAGTTAATAATAAGGCTAGAAACACAGAAAACAAATTTAACCCAACGCATAGATGACGAAATATTAGTACTTGATAGTGAAGGTAACCGTTTATCGGTCGTTTTATCAAATCATAAGAGTGAATATTATCAAATCACGAGGCAAATAAAAAGTCAACAAGAAGAATTAAAATTATTAAAAGAAGAGTGGGATAAATATATAAAACTAATGAAAAAAGGGTTGATTTCTGAAGATATATTAAACTCAAAGAGGAATGCATATTTTAATAGTAAAGCATCACTAGATGCAACAAAAAGATTTAGAATACAAAAGAAAACAGAAATAGCCAATACAGAAAAGCAGTTAGAGCAATCTCCTTTACGAAAAAACAATCGTCTGCAAGAATTGCAACATCAATATGCACAATTAGAAGAACGGTTGATAGAACTAAAAAACAGTCGTTCTTATATCATTAAAGCTCCTGTGAATGGAAGAGTGACCTCATCACAAATCACTATCGGACAAAATGTTTCTCCTGCAGTTCCTATACTAACAATTATTCCAGAAAATACAGTTATGCACGCAGAACTGTTTTTACCATCGAGAGCGATTGGTTTTATTAAGAAAAACCAAGAAGTATTAATGCGTTATGATGCATTTCCATACCAACGATATGGTTTATATAAAGGAAAAATCATTCAAATAGCAGAAGCGGTTATATCACCCAATGAAGTTATAATACCAATTGCTTCACAAGAACCAGTATATCGAATAAAAGTTGCATTAGATATGCAAGCTATAAATGCGTATGGCAAAAGGATGCCTCTGCAATCAGGAATGTCTGTTGTAGCAGATATTATTTTAGAAGAACGCAGTTTGGGACAATGGTTGTTAGAACCTATTTATAGTTTAAAAGGAAAATTATAATTTATGCAGAATCCTATTCATTTATTACAGTACGGCTGGGGTAAAAGATTACCAGTAATTATACAAACTGAGGTTGCAGAATGTGGTTTAGCTTCTATAGCTATGGTAGCTAATTATTATGGTCATAAATTAGACCTAAATGCTTTAAGAAGAAAATATTCAATCTCATCTAAAGGAGCCACTTTGCAAGGGCTTATAAAATTAGCAGATGGTTTACAGCTTAGCTCTAGACCATTACGATTAGAATTAGAAGAACTCTCACAATTAAAAAAACCATGCATTCTACATTGGGATTTGAATCATTTCGTGGTGCTAAAATCTGTAAAAGGCAATAAAATAACCATACATGATCCTGCGGTTGGTCTAAGAACTCTAAAATTAGAAGAAGTATCTAAACATTTTACAGGAGTAGCTTTAGAATTAACACCCACACCAGATTTTAAGCCTAAAAAAATAGCTAAAAAAGCAAGATTATCTGATTTTTGGACTAGAATTACAGGCTTGAAAAGAGTACTTATACAAATCCTAGTTTTATCCATATTATTACAACTATTTGCCATTGCAACACCATTTTATATGCAGTTGGTTGTCGACGATGTTATTATAAGTCGAGATCTAGATTTACTTATCGTATTAGCATTGGGGTTTGGTCTTATGAAACTTGTCAATTTAGCAGTAACGGCATTGCGAGGTGTAGTAATATTATATATGGGTACACAACTTAATATCCAAATGGCTGCAAATCTATTACGGCATTTATTAAAGTTACCTATGGATTATTTTGAAAAGAGACATATAGGAGATATCATTTCGAGGTTTGGATCTTTAGAAGATGTAAAACAATTATTAACCACAGGGCTTATAGAGACCATTGTTGATGGTATCATGGCGATTGGACTTCTGGTAATGATGTTTATATATAATATTACATTGGGTTTTATCGTATTAGGAGCCGTTATACTTTATATTATTGTAAGGCTGGCACTATATCACCCATACAGGCAATTAAAAGAAGAGGCTATTGTAGCAGATGCTAAACAGAATTCTAATTTTATGGAAACTGTTCGAGGAATACAAAGTATTAAGTTATTCGGTAATGAAAGTCAACGTCAAACCATATGGCATAACTATTATGCAGATGCTATGAATACTAGTATCCGAATAGGGAAGTTAGATTTAGGATATAACTTTATAAACGGCTTCTTATTTGGTTTAGAAAATATTATTGTGATTTACTTGGCTGCCTCTTTAGTAATGGATAGTTTAATGACTATTGGGATGTTATATGCTTTTATGTCTTATAAACGACAATTCACAGAAAAGGCTTCAGCCTTAGTCAATAAGTTTATACAGTTTAAGATGTTGTCATTACATATGGAGCGTTTAGGAGACATCATTTTAACACATAAAGAAAAAGATATAGATAGTCACAGACAATTACATGATGTAAAAGGCGAACTTAGTCTGGAGAATATTAGTTTTCGATACTCGGATAATGAACCATATTTATTTAAAGACCTTAATTTTAGCATAAAAAAAGGAAGTTCAGTTGCGATTGTAGGCGCTTCAGGTTGCGGAAAAACAACGATGATGAAATTGATGTTAGGGTTACTGAAACCAGAAACTGGTAATGTATTTATAGACGGATATGATATAAGAAAAGTTGGTTTAAGAACATATCGAAATTTAATCGGTACCGTGATGCAAAATGATCAATTATTATCAGGAAGTATAGCAGATAATATATGTTTTTTTGATCCAGAGTTTGATCAATCTTGGATAGAACAATGTGCACAAATGGCAGCAATACACCAAGATGTTATAACTATGCCCATGGGGTATCACACTTTGATAGGGGATATGGGTAGTAGTTTATCTGGGGGACAAAAACAGCGTTTATTATTGGCAAGAGCCTTATACAAAAAACCTAAAATATTGTTTTTAGATGAAGCAACTTCACATCTTGATGTTGGATTAGAGTCGGTAGTAAATGATACTGTAAAAACGTTAAATATTACTCGTGTCATTATTGCGCATCGACCTGATACCATTGCTATGGCAGATAGGGTAATTGTGTTAAAGAATGGACAACTTATTCAAGATAATATGTGCGCCTCTTCAATAGCAGTTTAATAATTGACCGTAAATACAATCAATTTGTTTTAGTAAAATTTAAAGCTAATTAACATAGTATTTTATTCCTCATTATGCACACATGTAATACTCGCTGTTCCGCAAAATATTCCTCTTATCGTATGAAAAGGTATATATCCCCCAGATATAGTATTTAAATTTTCTAGTTGTGATACTTTAATCTTTTTAAGTGCTAGTTTTTTATTTGGTTGTTTTTTCATTGTGATTATGATGTTTTAAATTTATTTTTTATGGATTAAGAATCCAGTCTCTTTTTTTGATTGATCTATTTGATGTCATTTATGCATCCAGACTCTCCCAAAAAACTAGCTGTTCCTCCGCAAATTAAGCCTGCAAGACTTCGAAAATTAATACCCCCAGATATTGCATTCAAATTTTCAAGTTTTGATATTTCAGTTTTATTTAAGATTAATTTTTTATTTGTGCTCTTTTTCATAGTTATTTTTCAGGTTAAAAATAAAGCGATTTATAAGTGATTATTTTACTTGAACAGTACATTCAGATACACTAGCAGTTCCACCACATTTATTTAGTGCATAAGTATCAAGGGGATTACCTCCACCTTGTATTGATGAGGGAAGAGTAAGTTTAGACACTTTAATTTTTTTTAATTCTATTTTCTTTTTTCTGTTTTGACTTTTCATTGTGCTTAAGTTTTAATTTGATAATACGGTAACGAATGTATTTAAAAACGTTTGCTTTTCGTTAAAAAAGTTAAAAAAGCACACGAAATTCTAGAATTTCGTGTGCTTTTTTAACTAATAATCAGGGATGTAACTATTCGTTGTTATTTAACTTTGCTCAATTCTTTTATGTAATATGAAGGTTTAATTTTTACTTGTTTATAAAAAGCATTAGAAAATGTTTCAGCAGTGCTATAACCAAACTCATTTGCAATAGCTTTGATGGTAAATTTGCGTAACATGGTATTTTCTTGTAACTCTTTTACAGCATAATCTATTCGTAATTGATTCAAATAACTAGTAAAACTTTTATTTTTATAATGATTGATGATTAGGGATAGATATTTAACATTAGTTTCCATATTATCAGCTAAAGACTGAGCGCTTAGTCCTACAGTAAGATAACCTTGTTCATTTTCAAATTCAACAAGTTTTTCCAAAATATAAGTAACATGCTTCTCAGGAACTTTTAGTTCTTTATTTTTAACGACAGTTTTAGCCTCTGTAATAGTTTTATTTTGAGAGGAAGATTTATTACCTTCAGAAATAAGATTTTCAAAACGTATGCGATATCTTTGTTTTTTCTTGTATTGATAGTACAGTAACCCTGCACAAAGAAACAAAAGAATGCCAAGGATGAAAATACCTTTTATATATGCATTATTGTTTTGGTTCAATTTCTTTATAAGTAGTTCTTTTTCTTCTAACAAAAGTGGAATATCATAGTCTTCTTTTATTTTTTTACTTATAAATATTTGGTCGTTTAAATAATTATTCAAAACAGAGTTCAACTTGTCTAAATATTTATTTTGATTGTTTAGATCTCCTGTTTCTTTGAAATATTCTTTAAGATATTCATAAGTCTTAATGTGTTTATATTGAGGTATTGATTTAAGAGTTTCAAGTATCGAATCTGTCTTTTTTAAATAATAAATAGATTTTTCATTATTCTTTAGTTCATAATAGGATTTTCCTAAATAGAAATAACTATCAATAGTATTAGATTTATCTTTAAACTCAAGTATTTTAGGTAAAGCCCTAGTAATACTATCAATAGCTGATAAATATCTATTTTGCTCATATTGATTAATACCTTCACATAAAGTGAAATAGGTTTTCATTTCTAATTGGTTAAGATCATTACTTTTAGATGCTCTTTGGTAACCTATTGTATTGTAATGTGTTGCTGAATCATTTTGTTTTAGTCCAATATAGGTTTCTGCAATTGCGTGAAGTGTATATAGGTATCTAATTGGGTAATTATTCTCGGGCGTACTTTTATAAAAATTAGCACATTTTTTAAATATTTCTACAGCTTTTTGTTTTTCACCTAAATGTTCACTTCGTACAATGCCCAAATAATAGTCTATACGATATAATAAACGCGTATTTTGATTTTTTTCAGCAAGTTTTTGAGCTTTGTTTAGGTGTTCCAGAGTTTTTTTTATATTTCTTTTCTCAAATAAAAAAAACTGAGCTTTTCTAAAGTATGCCCTAGCCGGAAAATCTTTATTTTGCTTGTGTTTGGTTAAATTGATAATACTATCAGTATAACTTAATTTGGAATGGTCTTTTGCTACGTTATAAAAATGATAGTATGCTCTGGCAATTTTAAAAGTATCCTGTTCAAATTTTGCTTTGTCAAGGTACAATGATATTATTTTTCTAGCTTTTATACTGTCAATTTCCTCATACTTTAGAAATAGTTTTTCCAGTTCGTCATAATTTTTATTTTGCAAAACATCGGTAAAACTTTGAGCATTTGTTGTGAATGGTAAAAGAATGAGTTTTATAATAAAAAGATGTATAAGTGCTCTATGCATGTTTGATAAATAAATGAAAATTTGTTCAGAATTATTACTTATCTCAAAAGTAGTATTATTTTATTTGATGCTTTTGAGTGCATACTGTGTTATTAGTTTTCTACTAAGTAAAAAAAGAACCACTACTTATTTCTGTACCAAATAATATTATTTGTAGTCATTTGTTGGCCTTCTCGATGTTGTTTAAAGAAGAACTGTTAATGTTTTTTAAGAAACTTTGATTTTGGATTGCTTTATTTTTTTAATTATAAAAGTAATATTATTTTTATAAGTCGTGTAGAGCGAATTATAAATCATGTTTTTTAACATTAGTAATAAATGAAAATAGACCTTAGAAGTGATACAGTCACTAAACCAACACCAGAAATGCTTCAAGCAATGATGACTGCTGACGTAGGAGATGATGTATATAAAGAAGATCCAACAGTAAACGCTTTAGAGGAAAAAATCGCGAATATGTTTGGAAAAGAACAAGCGTTGTTTTTTCCGTCAGGTAGTATGGCCAATCAAGCAGCAATTAAACTACATACCCAACCAGGAGAGCAATTAATTGCAGATAAATATGCGCATGTATATAATTATGAAGGAGGTGGAGTGTCTTTTAATAGCGGAGTTTCTTGCAAACTATTAGAGGGTAATAGAGGTATGATTACATCATCGCAGGTTGAGGCCGCAATAAACCCTCCTGATTTCTATCATAGCCCTTTAACAAGTCTGGTATGTATAGAAAATACAACAAATAAAGGAGGAGGAGCATGTTATGATTTCGAAGAAATTAGGAACATTAAGCGGGTATGTAATAATCACAATCTAGGATATCACCTAGACGGTGCAAGATTATGGAATGCCTTGATTACAAAAGAAGAAAGTGCTGTAGACTATGGAGAAGCTTTTGATACCATATCCGTGTGTTTGAGCAAGGGGTTAGGGGCACCAATTGGATCTGTGTTAATTGGTAATGCAGAAATTATGGAAAATGCCATTCGAGTAAGAAAAATTTTAGGAGGAGGCATGCGGCAAGTAGGGTATTTAGCTGCTGCCGGAATTTATGCATTAGATCATCATTTTGATCGACTTAAAGAAGATCATAGAAGAGCAAAGGAAATAGGAAGCGTTCTTCAAAACTTATCCTTTGTAAAACAGGTCGAACCCATAGATACAAATATTATAATATTTACTATTGATGGTAATGAAGAAAACTTTATATCAGAAATGGAAGCAAAGAATATATACTTTTATGGTATGGGGCAAGGAAAATTAAGATTTGTAACACATTTAGATTATACGCAAGAAATGCATGAGTATTTCTTGAACCTTCTGGCATCTTTTAAACTAAATAAAGCTGTTTATGAACTATAAACAGCTTTATTTATTCTAATTTTTATAAAAACACTTAAAAATTATACTTCCTTAGTTTTTGCATCTGGAGCATTTTCTCTAACAGAATTAATTCCATTTTCCATTCCAGATTCAGAAGAATACATTTGACTGCTTCCTATTACTTGACCGTTACCGGCTTTTAGGTTAAAAAAGAATTTACCATTTTTTGCTGTTTTACGCTCATATCGTCCATCTTCTGAAGCATTTTTCTTTACAGACTCAATACCGTTTTCTGCAGCTGCTTTACTATTATAAACTTCACTACTTAAAATGACTTGACCATTCTTAGCTTTTAATGTGAAATGATAACTAGACCCTTCCTTATTTTTGAGTTCAAACATAGTATTAATTGTTTTAGTTAATTTTTAGCTTTTGCTAAAATTATAGAATTAAAAGGAAAAAGAAAAATGTATTCCATCAGAAAGGTTGTCAATACTCTAAAAAAATCATCTTTTAAATGATAGATACATTATTATGTATTTGTTAAGTCTAAGATTTTATAAAATAATAGTAATTAGAGTTGCAGTCTAAATAAAGCTTTATTTGATGAGTTAAGGATTAGTTTTAAAACAATATAATAAAAAATATTAAAGTTATACTATGGTTTTCCGTAAGGAGAGGACTAGTATTAATTTATAAATTAGTAATTCAAGATACAGAAATTCTGAAATGTGTACTATTCATTTTGATATGGTATTTTATCGAAAAAAGGAACAAATCGTCGAAAATGTTAAAATAATGTGAACGTGAATTATTTATGTTCGCATGGTCAGTTCTTAGTTTTGTATACTATTAATAATTAAATATTTACATTCTAAACCATCAATTATGAATAAAGTTATCTTAGGGGGAGTTCTTATTTTTCTCGGCGCAAACGTATATGCTCAACAAGATTTGCCGCAAAACCCAGAACCAGGGAAATGTTATGTGCGTTGTACAACACCTGATGTATATGAAAATCAGACAGTACAAGTTAAAATTACACCCGAGTATAAGAAATTAAAAACATTTCCGGCAACTTATGAAACCGTTACCGAAAAAGTGATCGTAAAAGAAGCATCAAAAAAACTAACAGTGGTGGCTGCTAAGTACAAAACAGAAACAGTTACATTTATGAAAAAACAGGGGGCTTCTACTTTAAAAGTTATTCCTGCTAAACTGGGTCCAAGTTCAGAAAGTGTAGAAATTAAGCCCGCTTATGCTCAATGGGAACTAGGATCTCCTGCTCCTGATTGTGCATCTAGTAATCCCGATGATTGTAGGTATTGGTGTTATAAAGGTTATCCAGCAGAATTTACTACTATACCTGTAAAGGTCTTAGGTTCGGATGCAACAACAACCAGTTCATCTATTGCAGAACAATCTGCAACATATACAAAAAGAGTATTAGTAGAACCAGCAAGAGTAATAGAAGAAGAAATTCCTGCAGAGTATGGGACTATTACTAAAACTGTATTGGTAAAAGATGCATACACTGAAGAAGTGATTGTGCCGGCAACATTTAAAGATGTTACTAAAGAAGTATTAACACAAAAAGGTGGTTTGACTACATGGAAAGAAGTAGAATGTTCTCTTGTTGAGTATTCTGCGTTACCTATTAATTGGAACCTAGGAAGCGCAACACTAACTGCACAAGCTAAAAGTATTATTGATACAAGATTAATGCCTGTATTAGCAAATAATCCAGGTGCTAAAATGGAAATTGCGTCTCATACAGATGCAAGAGGTTCAAAATCAAACAACAAAGCACTTTCTGATAGAAGAGCACAATCTGTTGTAAGTTATCTTATTACTAAAGGTGTTAATGCTAGTAGATTAGTAGCTAATGGTTATGGCGAAACTAGACTTAAAAATAGATGCGCAGATGGCGTTACTTGTACAGAGAGACAACATGCATCAAACAGAAGAACAGAATTTAGATTAATTCAATAATTCATTTCAATCATAAAAAAAAGCCTGATAGATGATATCAGGCTTTTTTTTATTTGTTATTCTCTAACAATTCAAAATAATATTTTGGATCTCTAAGAGAGCTATATCCAGAGGCTTTATCTAAAACTTTACCTTTATGATTTAGTATATTAACTAAAGGAAATACTTTACCTGGGTTATATGAGTCAAGGAGTTTATAGTTTTCTGTTTTTTGATTTTCTGTAAGTAAATCAGCGTTTCGTGGTATATCGATTTTTAGGAATACAAAAGAAGATTTATAAGCATCTAACTTTTCATTTTCAAAAAAATCTTCTTTAAGAAGCATGCAAGGTTTACACCAATCACTACCTGTAAAGTATAAAACAATTGGTCTTTTTTCTTTTTTTGAAATGGTAATGGCTTTTTCAAAATCCGTAGCCCAAAATCCGCTATCTGTTTTTTCCTGAGAAAAACCTAGAAGACTAATAAAGCAAAAAATCAAATAAATAGACTTCATATTAGAATATTAAGATTTAGAATACTTGTAAAATACCAAAAACTATTCCATAAAATTACTTAACCCAGGAATATTTGGCATTCCTTCTTTTGCAACAGCTGCTAGTTCAGTTTCATTTACTTTAGTAGCTTTAGCAATAG
This sequence comes from Aquimarina sp. AD10, assembly GCF_003443715.1. Lineage (NCBI taxonomy): Bacteria > Pseudomonadati > Bacteroidota > Flavobacteriia > Flavobacteriales > Flavobacteriaceae > Aquimarina > Aquimarina sp. AD10. Next base: position 724,806 of record NZ_CP031965.1, read on the forward strand.
CTTTATTAAGTGTAATAATTAAGTAGTCTTCTAATTGTTCTTTGTCGTTAAATAACTCATCTGCAATAGTTATACTTTTTACTTCTCTGTTTGCGGTTAGTGTAATTTTTAACAAATTATCAGAACTACTCTCGTCAACTAATACAGTATCTAGGCGTTTTTTTGTTTCTTCAACTTTTTGTTGGGTCTCTTTGAGTTTACCCATCATTCCCATCATATCTCCAAACATATCTTTGGTTTTTTAAAATTTACATCAACAAAATTAGTATTTTGGATTTTAATAAACTAATAATATATAAGTGTATCAAATGACCATATTTTGAGTTATATTTCGAATAAATATCATGACTAATTAATGAATTAACAGAAATTGATGAAAACTTCGCACATTATATTCTTACTTTCAATTACTTTTGCAACTTCTTGTAAAAATAATACCAGTAAAACCTTGGAAACAAAAACGAAACACCCAATAGCAGATAAGAAACCAACAAATCTAGAAAAACATGATGATGTAAGGGTTGATAATTATTTTTGGTTAAATGATAGAGAAGATCCAGAAGTAATTGATTACTTAGAGCAAGAAAATGAGTATAATGATATAATAACGGGGCATACCAAAGATTTTCAAAAGGATATTTTTGAAGAAATGAAAGGTAGAATTAAAGAAGATGATTCTTCTGTTCCTTATAAACTTAATGGGTATTGGTATATAACAAAATACGAAAAGGGTAAGGATTACCCGATTTACTCAAGAAAAAAAGAAACGTTAGAAGCTTCTGAGGAGATCATATTTGATTGTAATGAAGAGGCAAAGGGGCATAACTATTTTAGAATGGTTGGTTTAAGTGTAAGTCCAGACAATAAACTTGTTGCATTTGGCGTAGACACAGTAAGTAGACGTAAGTATACAATACGAATTAAAAACCTGGAAACAGGAGAAATTTATCCTGAAACACTAGAAACTACCTCAGGAGGTAGTACTTGGGCTGCTGATAGTAAAACCTTGTTTTATACTAAGAAAGATGATGAAACACTAAGGTCTGATAGGATTTATAGACATGTTTTAGGTACTAATGTATCAGAAGATGTAGAGATCTATAATGAAAAAGATGATACTTTTTATACGTTTGTATATAAAACCAAGTCTAAAAAATATCTTGTTATCGGTTCGGGAAGTACTCTTACATCAGAATATAGAATTTTGAGAGCAGACGATCCTATGGGAGAATTTAAAATTTTTCAACCAAGACAAAGAGGATTAGAATATGGCATAGCACACTATGATGATCATTTTTATGTGTTAACAAATGCCGACGAAGCTAAAAACTTCAAATTAATGAAAGTCTCTGAAGAGAACACATTAAAAGAAAATTGGAAAGATGTGATACCACATAGAGAAGATGTTCTACTTGAAGATATCGAGATTTTTAAAGAATATTACGTGATTAGTGAACGTAGTAACGGCTTAAACCTCATTAATGTGAAACGTTGGGATAAAAAGGCCGATTACTATTTACCTTTTGATAATGAAACATATACAGCATATGTAAGTACCAATCCTGATTTTGACACAAAAACACTTCGGTATTCTTATAATTCATTAACAACGCCTAATTCTGTTATAGATTTTGATATGGAGACAAAGGCGAAGGATGTCAAAAAAGAACAAGAGGTTTTAGGTGGAAAATTTGATAAAAATAATTACACATCAGATCGAGTATGGGCAACAGCCAAGGATGGTACAAAAGTACCCATGTCTTTGGTATACAAAAAAGGTATTGTAAAAGACGGTAGTAATCCCGTATTGCAATATGCTTATGGTTCATATGGTTCGACAATAGATCCTTATTTTTCTACCGCTAGGTTAAGTCTATTAGATAGAGGTTTTATTTATGCAATTGCACATATTAGAGGAGGAGAGTATTTGGGGAGAGCCTGGTATGAAGAAGGAAAACTCTTTAATAAGAAAAATACATTTACAGATTTTATTGATTGCTCAAAATACTTAATTGCAGAAGGGTATACGTCTAAAGATCATCTTTATGCAATGGGGGGATCTGCAGGAGGTCTATTAATGGGAGCAATTGTAAATATTGCTCCAGAATTGTATAATGGTGTTGTAGCCGCTGTTCCATTTGTAGATGTAGTTACAACAATGTTGGATGATAGTATTCCTTTAACAACAGGTGAATATGATGAATGGGGTAATCCAAATGAAAAAGAATACTATGAGTATATGAAATCATATTCTCCATACGATAATGTTGTGGCTCAGGACTATCCAAATATGCTTGTAACTACAGGCTTACATGATTCTCAAGTACAGTATTGGGAGCCAGCAAAATGGGTAGCAAAGTTAAGAGAGTTAAAAACTGATGATAACATATTATTATTACATACCAATATGGAAGCTGGTCATGGTGGAGCATCAGGTAGATTCGAAGCTTTAAAAGAAGTTGCCGAAGAATACGTGTTTTTATTAGATTTAGAAGGTATAAAGAAGTAATTAAAAAAAATAATGTAACTTCGTACCGTTTTTGTAACATTTTGTGGATACTTATTAAATTCTACAAACTTGTTTAATACAACTATATGAGAGAAGAAATAAGGGCTTATAATAATGTTCTGGAGCTTATCGGTGATACACCATTAGTAAAGCTAAACAGAATTATAAAAGGCTTACCGGGTAATTACTATGCCAAAGTAGAATCTTTTAACCCGGGGCACTCTACCAAAGATAGAATTGCACTTTATATTATTGAAGAAGCTGAAAGAAAAGGAATTCTTAAACCCGGTGATACAATAATAGAAACTACTAGTGGTAATACTGGTTTTAGTTTAGCTATGGTAAGTGTTATCAAAGGTTATGATTGTATTCTTGCAGTAAGTTCTAAATCATCAAATGATAAAATAGCAATGCTCAAGAATATGGGCGCTAAAGTTTATGTATGTCCTGCGCATGTATCGGCAGATGATTCAAGATCTTATTATCAAGTGGCTAAGCGATTACATGAAGAAATTAAAGGTTCAGTATACATAAATCAATATTTTAATGAATTAAATATTGATGCGCATTATAATTCTACAGGCCCGGAAATTTGGGAACAAACCAATGGAAAACTAACACATTTCGTAGCTTGTTGTGGAACTGGAGGAACTATTTCTGGTACAGCAAGATTTTTGAAAGAAAAAAATAGTGAAATTCGTGTTTTAGGAGTAGATGCATACGGATCGGTAATTAAAAAATATCATGAGACACGAGAATTTGATGAAAATGAGATCTACCCTTATAGGATAGAAGGACTAGGCAAAAATTTAATTCCTACGGCTACAGATTTTGATGTTATTGACAAATTTGAAAAGGTTAGTGATGAAGATAGTGCACATACAGCAAGAGAACTTGCAAAAAAAGAAGGTCTGTTTTTAGGATATACTAGTGGAGCAGCTTTACAAGGCATCAAACAATTCGCAGAACAAGGAGAATTTGATGAAAACAGTAATGTCATTGTCATTTTACCTGATCATGGTTCTAAATATATGAGTAAAGTATTTAGTGATGAGTGGATGTCCGAACAAGGATTCTTTGATAGCAAGAATGAAATTGATGCACAAAAAGTAGAGTTTATTAAGTAAAACTTCTTTAAAATATAAGATTTATAAGCATCCCAATTCTTTGGGATGCTTTTTTTATAGTTGTTTGATCATCGTAATGTGCTATTTCCCCAATTGTTGGAGTCAATTATATTTACTAAATTACAGGAAATCAATAAAATAATTACTGTAGAATACTTTTGCAAAATTGTGATTTGTTAAAATTAAACTTTGTAAAAGTGAATTTCAATATAATTATGCCATCAAATCAATTTTCCGTATTTTCGCAAACTTATAAGAAACAATTTTTTGATAAATGAGAGATTTATTTGATAAAATTTACAAAGACAAAGGGCCATTAGGAAAGTGGGCAGATAGAGCTGAAGGATATTTTGTTTTTCCTAAGTTAGAAGGTCCAATATCAAATAGAATGAGGTTTCAAGGGAGAGAAGTTATTACCTGGAGTATCAATGACTATTTGGGATTAGCTAATAAAGAAGAAGTACGTAAAGTAGATGCAGAAGCTGCAGCTGCTTACGGTTCTGCATATCCTATGGGAGCAAGAATGATGAGTGGTCATACCGATCTTCATGAACAATTACAGGATGAACTTGCCGAATTTGTAAATAAAGAAGCTTCTTACTTATTAAATTTTGGGTACCAAGGTATGGTGTCAACAATAGATGCCTTGGTTAGCAAAGACGATATTATTGTATATGATGTAGATGCTCATGCGTGTATTATTGATGGAGTTAGATTACATCAAGGGCAACGATATACCTATAGACATAATGATATTGAGAGTATAGATAAAAACTTGATGAGAGCCACTAAAATGGCCGAAAAAACTGGAGGAGGAATTTTGTTAATTTCTGAAGGTGTTTTTGGTATGCGTGGAGAGCAAGGTAGGTTAAAAGAAATAGTTGCTTTAAAAGAAAAATATAATTTTAGATTATTTGTAGATGATGCTCATGGTTTTGGAACATTAGGAGTTACAGGAGCAGGAACAGGAGAGGAGCAAGGGGTTCAAGATGACATAGATGTATATTTTGCAACTTTTGCAAAATCTATGGCAAGTACAGGAGCTTTTATAGCAGCAGATCAAGAAATTATAGATTATTTAAAATATAATTTGCGTTCGCAAATGTTTGCAAAATCATTGCAAATGCAACTTGTGGTAGGTGCTCTTAAACGTTTAGATATGTTAAGAACTATGCCTGAGTTAAAAGCAAAACTATGGGAAAATGTTAATGCATTGCAGAATGGATTAAGAGACCGTGGTTTTGATTTAGGAACTACACAAAGTTGTGTTACACCTGTTTACTTAAAAGGAAGTATTCCTGAAGCAATGGCGTTGGTTAAAGATTTGAGAGAGAATCATAGAATTTTTTGTTCTATAGTAGTATATCCTGTTATTCCTAAAGGATTAATCTTATTAAGACTAATCCCTACAGCCTCACATACTATGGAAGATATTGAAGAAACACTTGTTGCTTTTTCTGCGATTCGTGAACGATTAGAAAACGGAACGTACAAACGTATGTCTGCATCTGTTGCTGCTGCGATGGGAGAATAGTGACACATAAATATAAATAGAAAAAAACCGCTAAGTATTTTTAGCGGTTTTTTTTATTGGGTCATTTTCTATCTGCAATGTGTGCTAGGACCTTTTACACATTTTCCATTGATACATGTACACCGTCCATCTGCATTTGTTGAACAATCTAATTTAAATGGTCCAACGAAGCAAACAGGACCTTGTGATCCATTATCTGGAAATGTTGCATCACCTCCATGGATATTCTTTTGTTGCCGTTTTGCTAGTTTTTGAACTCCTTGTAATTTTAAAATTTCTTTTAACATTGGAATGGGTTTTAAGATTTATTGCTTTTACGAGACTCTTGGTATTTAAATCTCAATAATTACTTTTTAAATATACTAACATATCTAAATGCACTTCGTTAAATATAAGTTATATAATATGTGTATACTGATAAACTTATAACAAAAAAATAGCGTTCAACTATTCCAATAGAATTTAAGCTAGTTTGTTTTTGAAGAACAAATAATTGTTGAGAGTAGTTCGAATTTAAAGATTATAAGCTTTTTCTAAAAGTCCTTCTTATCTTATGTTGTTCGTGCTCATAATCGCTCCAAAGTGCCTGAATAGCCTTGTTTTCTTCTAATTCTGGATTTGTTTCTACCATTTCAATTCCATTTCGAAGAAAAGCTTCGTTCATTTCCTTGAAAATAAGAGCGGTAACACCTTTGTTTTGGTACTCAGGATCAATCCCGATAAGATAAAAAGCAGCAGTATCATTTCTGCGTTGTGCTTTTAAGATGTGTAAAAATCTAAGTGGATATACTTTTCCGTTCATTTTTTTCAGAGCCTTAGAAAATGAAGGCATTACAATAGAAAAAGCAATAAGCTTATCGTTTTTGTCAACGATACAGGTAATATATTCAGGATTCAAATAGGGTAGGTATTTCTTCTTATACATGTCTATTTGATACTGTTGTATCGGAACAAAAGTTTGTAAACTACTATATGTTTTATTAAGTAAATCAAACATATCGTCGGCATACTTAAGAATCTCTTTACTTTTCTTAAATTTTAGAAGTTTAAGTTGATAACGTTCCTTAATTACTCTTGAAAATTTAATAACTTTTTCTTTAGTCTGTTTAGGAATCTTAATTTTATACTCTACCCAAGTAGCGGCAGGTTCAAAATTAAGTTGCTCCATATGTTCGGCATAGTAAGGAAAATTATACCAAGTGATCATTGTATTAAGCTCATCAAATCCTTTAATTAGAATTCCAGCTTTATCCATGTTGGAAAACCCAACAGGCCCTTCCATATATTCTAAATTATGCTGGGCTCCGTATTCAGAAACTTTACTTAAGAGTGCTTTGGTGACTTCGATATCGTCAATTACATCAAACCATCCAAAACGTATTTTAGATTTCTTTTGTTCTTTTACCTCTATCCAATTGATAATAGCAGCAATACGACCAACAATATTATTGTCTTTATAGGCTAAAAAATACCTCGCTTCTGCATTTCTAAAGACAGGGTTTTTTTTAGGATTCATTACATCCACCTCTTCTTTAATGATGGATGGAACATAATATGGGGAATTTTTATATAATTCAAAAGGAAACTTAACAAACGTGGTTAAATCTCCTTTAGATGTAATTTCTTTAATCGTAATCATATATCATCTCTAATTCATAGCAAATATATAACCCTTTTATTAAATATTAAGAATGGACACAGATCATTTTGTTAACTATGATCGAGTTTTTGATATAAATATTTCTGAAATTTCTAATTTACACCTTATCAAAATAATTATATGTCGAATTTTTCTAATTCTTTCTCTATTTCACTATCGTCACTTTCTTGCTCTTTCTTTTTGTCTTTTTTGCCTTGAGCTTTACGTTTACTTTCTTCTTTCTTTCGTTTCTTCTCTTCTTTTAAACGTTTTTTATCCTCTTTCTTTCTTCGTTTTTCTTCGTCTTTCTTTTTCTTTTCCTGCTCTTTTTGATACTTGTCATACTCGGCATCTACATCGACTTCCTCAGCTTTTTCTACTTCTTTTTTCTTAACTTCTTTCTCTTTTTGTTCTTCGGCATTTAGGTCATTTTCCATTTTTTCAAGCTCCTTGAGTTGTTTGTCTAAATCCTCAAGTTCTTGGTCAACACCTTTGTCTTCCTCCATTTTGTCAAGTTCGGCATCTATATCTTCAATCATTTTAGCCTTTTCTTTTTCGGCTTTTAGTGCAGCTTTTTCAGCAGCTCTAGCTTCTTTAGCTTCACGTTTCAGACGTCTCGCTTCTTCTTTTTTGAATTTTTTACCTTGTTTTTTGTCAACTTTTTCTTGCTCGATACGCTCACGTTCTAATCGTTCGTCTGTTCGTCTTTGATCAAGATCTTGTTCCATTTCATCTCTAAAACTATCATCTTCGAAATCATTGATAAATGACGTTTTTCTAGGTTTAATACTATCATTTTCTTCTTCTCCTTCTTCAAGCTCTCCTTCAAGACCTTCTTCACCTTCTAGTTCTTCTTCATCCTCTTCCTTATCTTTTACACCACCTTCAAGGCCTGGTTGTTCAATAATTTCATCTTTCTTGTGCCAATCAAATCGATAAGATGCTCCAAAGCTACAGGTGAAAATAGAAGGAGTATCTTTAAAATTAAATGCAATATTAGCATCGAATTGTAAATCTTGGTCAAATAAATAAGCACCACCAAGTCTCATGATATTATCACTATAAAAATCACTCTTTTGAACTTCATATTCTATAAAACCGGCCCAAGTCTCATTTATAGTATGCGTAGCGGTTAATATAAGGCCAAAAGCAGGGTTGTCGGTTGTGACTTTATCTACAATAAGATTGGTAACAAAAGCCCAATCTCCACCATAATTTGTAGTCCAGTTATTTTGTGCAGCAATTACAAATTTAGGACTTATTGAGGCGTCACCTGGGAAAGTAAAGGGATTATCAGATGCTATAAAATTTACTCCCGCATATGCAGATACAGCAGGAATTAAAGTTTTCCATCTAAATTTATAGTGTTCTTTCCAACTTTTTAGTTTCTCGTAATTAAGAGAATCATTTTCTTTAGGTCTCTTATAAGGATCGTAAATGAGATATTTAGCACCAATTGTATTAATCTCAAAATTACTTCTATTTATTTTTTGTTGATTAGCTCCAATAGTTTGCGTTACCCCATCGGCTCTATATCGACCATTTAACCTGATTTCAAGTTGCTCTATAAGAAGGCCATAACGTACAGAGTAGTCGAAGTTAAAAACATTAGTTTTAGTGTCTAAAATTTTGTGCTTTTCTTTCCCAAAGCCAAAGCCACCTTCTAATTGTAAAACATTATTACCAACCGAAAAAGCCCCTTGTGAAGTACCAGGTCTATTTGAATTAATTTTTTCGGTATATTGTGCGTTAGCCAATACTCCCAATAAAAAAAAGGAGACTAACAGCAGAATAGATTTAGGGCTCATATTCGATATATTTGGTTCAAATATAGCAGATTTTATCATTTTTTTAGGATTGAATGGGGGTAATTGTATATAGAGTTCCTTATTTTTGAAAAAAATTAATATGCAAGAAGCTTCTGTGACAGGGGTGTTAAAGGTAATTTTCATTCTTGTTCTTATATATTATGGACTAAAAGTACTAACGCGTTTATTTGGTCCTGTATTGCTTAGATATGTAACAAAGAAAGCTGGAGAGAAATTTCAACAGCAATTTAACCAGCAAACACCACCACGTCAATCTACAGATGGCGAAGTTACAATTGATAAGAAACCAAAACAAAATTCTTCTAATAAAGATGTAGGAGAATATATCGATTTTGAAGAAATTGATTAATTTGGCGCTTCAATACGTAAACTTGCACAAATCATGTCTCACATCAAAAGAATAGTACCACACATTCTTGTTATTTTAGGTTTTATTATTGCCTCGTTGGCCTATTTCACTCCTGTGCTTAGTGGTAAGATGTTGTACCAAAATGATATTAAGCTGTATGAAGGTATGGCGAAACAACAAAAAGATCATAGGGCATCTACCGGAGAAGAGACATACTGGAATAATTCTGCATTTGGTGGTATGCCAACATATCAAATAGGAGCTCGATTTCCACATGATTATATGGATAAATTAGATCGCTTGATCCGTTTTCTACCAAGACCTGCAGATTATTTATTTTTATACCTAACTTGTTTTTATATTTTAATGCTTGTTATGCGTGTTCCTTGGAAAATAGCAATTTTAGGAGCATTAGCTTTTGGGTTTTCAGCCTATTTAATTATTATCATAGGAGTAGGGCATAATTCTAAGGCACATGCTATTGCATATTTTCCATTGGTGCTTTCAGGTATTTTATTAGTATTTCAAAAACGATATATAGTAGGCTTTTTGTTAACCGCTATAGCCATGGGGCTAGAGATACAAGCCAATCATTATCAAATGACATATTATCTTGGATTATTAACATTAGTGATGGGAATAGTCTATTTTATTGATGCTTTCAAGAAAAAAGAAATTCCGCATTTCTTTAAATCTGTTGGTATATTAGTTGTTGCCGTGGCTTTTGGGTTAGCTACTAACGCAACTACATTATTGTCAACTTCAGAATATGTAGACACTAGTATACGTGGTAAGAACTTATTAGCTGATGCAGGCGCAACTTCGTCTGAAAAAAATGGCTTAGATTATGAGTATATAACAGAATATAGTTATGGGGTACTAGAATCACTCAACCTTTTTGTTCCCAAGTTAATGGGATTAGGACGAGCATCAGATTTAGGTGAAGAGTCAGCGTTTTACCAGCAATTGTTAGCTATGGGGCAACCAAGAGAACAAGCTGATTACTACGCCAACGTCACAGGTTTATATTGGGGAGCACAACCTTTTGTAGAAGCACCTCCTTACTTAGGGATTACAGTAGTATTTTTAGCATTATTAGGATTGCTATTGATTAAAGGAAGACTTAGGTGGTGGCTTTTGGCAGGAATGATTTTGTCTCTAACATTAAGTTGGGGTAAAAACTTAGAGTTTCTAACACGCTTTTTTATAGATTATGTACCACTGTATAATAAGTTTAGAGCAGTTTCAAGTATTCAGGTTATTTTAGAATTATTGATTCCTATTGCTGCAGTTCTTGGTATTCATAGTTTTTTTAATGATAAAATTTCATTTGAAGAACGAAAGAAGAAGTTTTTAATTACCATTGGTACTTTTGGAGGATTGTGTTTGATTTTTTGGCTTTTTGGAGGAAGTTTATTTTCTTTTAAATCTCCTTCAGAATTGCAATTAGCAATAGAACAACCTACTATTTTTGATGCGATAAAAGAAGATCGAATAACTATTATGAAAAGTGATAGTTTAAGGTCTCTACTATTTATTATTTTAATTGGAGGAGTGCTATGGTTTACATTAAAGAAAAAGGTTTCTGAAAATATAGCATTGATAGGAGTTGGGTTACTAATTTTAATAGACTTAGTTGCGGTAGATAAACGAAGTGTTAATGATGAAGGTTTTATCTCAAAAAGAGAATACAAAAATTATTTTCAAGCGACAGCTGTTGATAAAGAAATATTAAAAGATAAATCATATTATAGGGTTTTAGATCAAGCTCGAGGTTTTAATAATTCACATACGAATTATTTCTTTAATTCTATAAATGGATATACTGCGGTAAGACCAAGAAAAATGGAAGATTTATACTTTGGCCATATTGCAAAAGGTAATTTGGAAGTAATCAATATGCTTAATGTAAAGTATGTGATTCAACAAAATAAAGATCGAAAGTTAGAAGTGCAGCAAAACCCATCGGCTAATGGAGCAGCTTGGTTCGTAGAAAAATTACAATTTGTAAATGGATATAAAGAAGAATTTGAATCACTTAATACTATTGATACCAAAAAAACTGCTGTTATTCGAAAAGATTTCCAAAAAGATCTAGAAGGTTATAAACTGTTAAAAGATAGTGTATCCACAGCTGCTATCTCTAAAACTTTACCAGACCATTTAGCATATAATGTGTATGCTGCTAATCCTGGTTTTCTTGTTTTTTCTGAAACTTATTATAAGGATGGGTGGAATGCTTATATAGATGGGGAGATACAAACTATATATCCTGTAAATTATATGCTTAGAGGATTAAAAGTACCTGCAGGGAAACATAACATAGAGTTTAAGTTTGAACCTAAAGTAGTACAAACAGGAAGCGCCATTACTCTTACGAGTTCTATTATTCTTCTCATACTTATTATAGGAGCCTTGTTTTTTCAGTACAAAAAGACTGGTAGTTTATTATCTTTATCACAAGTTGATAAGTAAGATGATAGTTTGAAGGTTTTAATTATTACATATTATTGGCCACCGGCAGGAGGCCCAGGGGTTCAACGCTGGCTTAAATTTGTTAAGTACTTTAGAGAATTTGATATAGAACCAATTGTATATGTACCTGAGAATCCAACATATCCTATGAATGATGATTCTTTGTTGACCGATATTCCTAAAGATATTACAATAGTTAAACACAAAATATTTGAGCCTTATCGTTTTGCAGAATTTTTTTCAAAAAAAGAAGCTAAAACGATTAGTAAGGGTATTATAACGGCTAAGAAGAAACAGTCATTTATCCAAAGAGTATTACTATATATTCGTGGAAATTTTTTTATTCCTGATGCCCGAAAATTCTGGGTAAAACCTTCTGTAAGCTATCTAAAAAATATCATTTTAGAACATGATATTACTACAGTTATAACAACAGGCCCCCCTCATAGTGTACACTTAATAGGTCTTGCGCTGCAAAAACAAATTAAAGTTAAATGGGTTGCAGATTTTAGAGACCCTTGGACGACTATTGGATATCATGATAAGCTTAAATTAACAAATAGATCAATTAAGCGACATAAATTTCTAGAAAAAGAGGTTTTAAAACAAGCAGACAAGATAGTAGTCACTAGTTATACTACAGCAAAAGAGTTTCGTGAGATCACAAGCAAACCGATTGATGTAATTACTAATGGATTTGATATTGAAACTATCTCAGAAGTAATTTTGGATTCAGACTTTACAATATCTCATATCGGTTCATTACTATCTGGACGTAACCCTAAAAATCTATGGAAAGCGTTATATGAACTAACACAAGAAAATAGTTCCTTTGCCGAATTGTTTAAACTACAACTTGTTGGTGCTGTAAGTGATGAAGTGCTGTTAACTATAAAAGAAGCAGGATTATCAGATTTTGTAACTCTAAAAGGATATGTTTCACATAAAGATGCTATTTTAATACAAAGAAGTTCTCAAGTGTTATTACTTATAGAGATTAATAGTGCCGAGACACAATGTATAATTCCGGGTAAATTGTTTGAATATATGGTTTCAAAGAGACCAATTGTTGCGCTTGGTCCAAAAAATGCTGATATCCAAAAGCTTATATCAGAAACAAATTCAGGGTATTTTTTTGAATATCATGAATACGAAGAGCTTAAAAAACAAATCTTAGCGTATTTTAAAATGTTTCAACAAGGTAAATTAACCTCAAATGTTCGTAATATTGATAAGTATAGTCGCAAAGAACTTACAAAAGTAATGGCGGATTTACTTAAAGAATCTAAATAGTAATGTATCAAGTTAAAACTTTTTACATTTATAATTTACTTAATGAATGGGAGTTGTAGTTAATCAATCTATAAAAAATGTAATAATTACTTGTCTGGGCTTTGGTGTGGGTGCAGTAAATACGTTGTTTTTGTTTACCAATTTTATGGATGAGAAGTATTATGGTATGATTACCTACCTGATTTCTGCTTCTAACCTTATATGGCCATTAATGGCTTTTGGAGTGCATAACACACTGATAAAGTTTTTTTCGTCATATATAAATAAGGACCAACAAGACAGGTTTTTGAGTCAAATGTTGTTGCTTCCTTTTTTTATAGCCATTTTTCTGGGACTTTTGGGAATACTGTTTTATAGCACTATTCTTGATTTTGTAAGTGATGAAGATGCTATTGCAAAACCATATATATGGACAATTTTTGTTTTAGCTATCGCTATGTCATATTTTGAGGTGTTTTTTGCATGGTGTAAAGTAAAACTTAAAAGTGTCTTTGGAAACTTAATGAAAGAATTATTTGTTAGAGTTTTAACTTTTATTCTTTTGTTCTTTGTCTATTATCAAGTGATAAGTGTAGAGCAATTTATTTATGCTTTAATTACTGTATATGTCTTAAGAATGTTAATCATGATGTACTATGCATTGAGTTTGCATTCTGTTACTTTTAAACTTGCTTTACCGAACAATTATATATCGGTGCTAAAGTATTCTTTTCTTATACTTATAGCTGGTTCTGTTGCTTCGATGCTTATAGATCTAGATAAAGTTATGATAAAGCAGTTTCTTGCGATAGAGAATGTGGCTAAATATGGTATTTGTGCATATATAGCCAGTGTTATAATTATTCCTTCTCGTGCGATGCACCAAATAACATATCCGTTAACGGCAAAATTAATTAATGAACGAATTTATGATCAACTAAGAGAATTGTATAAAAAGAGCTCTCTAAACCTTTTAATTATTAGTGGCTTACTATTTATTCTTATTATTTGTAATGTCACCGCTTTATTCAATGTCATTCCTGATAATTATGAATTACTTATTTGGGTAATTATATTGATAGGAAGTTCTAAGTTATTTGATAATTTTTTGGGTAATAATAATTCCATATTATATAATTCTGATCATTATAGACTTGTATTGTATATTGGGGTAGGGATGGCGTTACTATCATTTGTGTTAAATATAGTATGTATTCGACAATTTGGTATAACCGGTGCTGCTATTGCCACTTTTATTGCAGTATTTTGTTATAATGTTGCAAAATTATTGATAGTAAAAAGTAAGTTCAAAATGCATCCGTTTTCAAATCATACTTTTTTCACAGCTTTTATAATTATAGCTTTTGTATTTGCATTTTATTTTTGGGAATTTCATTTTCATCCTATAATAAATATAATTTTAAAAAGTATTCTAATAGGGATTACCTATGGTTTCGTAGTCTATGTTACTAAAATGTCAACAGATTTAAATAAATTGATCAATAACATATTTAAAAGATAGGTTATAACCATAAAGAAAATCCCCCGAGGTGCTTAAGCATACAACTCTAGGGGATTTTCCAACTAACCAACCAAAAAATTAAATGTTGTTATATATTTTCTAGCTTCTACTTCTTGATGTACGAGATCTACTTGTACTTGAAGATCTTGCTGATCTATTTGAAGTATTACTTCTTTGTTTATTTGCATTTGATCTAGAAGAACTTGTTCCTCTACTTCTATATTGACTGTTATTAGAACGTTTTGTTACATTACCAGCGTAATTTCTATTTGAAGTTCTAGCTTTTTGTGTCTGACTTCTGCTTGGACTCTGTGACCTTCTAGCTGTTGTACTTCTTGTTCTAGTTGTATTTGGTTTATTATATCCAGAAGATGATGTACTTCTTGGCTTAGACTGTACTCTTGATCTTGCAGGAGAACTTGTTCTGGTTCTAGTATTATTAGAGGTTACAGAACGGGTTCTTGTATAATTTCTTGAGTTATCATTGTTAGCTCTACTTCTGGTAGTATTTCTCGTACCATAAGTACTATTATTACCTCTACTTCTTGTAGTGCTTCTTGATCCATAAGAATTTGATCTACTTGAGTTTCTTGTTCCATAAGCATTGTTTCCTCTACTTCTAGTCGCATTTCCTGATGCATAAGAATTTGATCTACTTCTATATGTCTTACTATAGTTACGATCATTTCTTTGATACATTGCCGCTCTATGATCTCTGTTTCTATAACTAAGATTTCTAGCAGAATTACCTCTGTACCCTCTATGGTAACTAGTTACTCTGTTGTACGGTCTGTAATAATCACGACTTCTGTACGGTCTGTTATAGTATCCATTATAATAATTAGATCTATACACACTATATGAACATCTGTAAGGAGAATAATATCTTCTGTATGGTCTATCATATACGATACATCTGCTAACTACAGGTACTGTAAAGTAAGCGTGGAAAGGTCTATAAACGTAATGCCTATTGTAACGATTAATAAACCCAGTACAGTTTAAAAAATTACCATAACGGTTGTAGTGAACATATAAACCTCCAACTCTAGAAATACGACCATAATTGTTATAGTTTATAAATACATCACCCGCCTGTATGATCCTTCCATAATGATCATAAAAAATAGGAGTTTCTTCAACTTGCACAACAGCTCCATAATCATCATATTGTACATAAGCATCATAGTCATAACCAGAATTAAAACTAATATTTACTCCAGGTGTATTTACGCCAACACTAATTCCTCCTCTTCGTCCATTAAGATAGAAATCAAATTGGCCATCTGCATAAATAGAGAAATCAACTCCCCCTTCAGAGAAAATAAATGATTTTCCGTAGTTATACCGAGTATAAGACTCGTTAGTTGTTGATGCATTAGCAGTAAACGTTGCTAATAATAAACCTGTAAAAAGTAAAACAAAATTTTTCATAATTCTTGATTTTAAGTGAGGATATCAATTTGTGATTTGATACTCACTTGTATAATATCAAGCAACGTGCCAAAATTGCTACGCATTAAAAAATAATACTTAAAAAGAGTTGTAGGGAATATTTAAATAGCTGTTAATTAGTTGTTTGTTGGTTTTTTTTAAAAATTTTAGAGTTTTTGCTCTTGACTAAATATGATCTTTAGGATTGAATTAATATCCTTATTTAAAAATATTTGAGCTTTTTTTAAAAATTTGGTAGGGTATTTATTCATTGGTTTGTTTTAGGGGTGTAAAGTTTATTGTGATATAATAAATAGGAGTGTATGAAAAAAATTACGCTAAGTATAATTACAATGTTAATGGTTTTATCGATCAAAGCACAAAATAGAGGTGTTGTAGAATTGGAAAACCATGAATTTATATCAAAAAATAACATTAAGTTTTCACCCATTAATGCATTGGTAGGCGAAATAAGTTTTAGTTATGAAAGAGTAATACATCCAAAAAGAACATTGAATTTTACCTTGTCACAAGCGTATACCAAATCTAATTTGGTAACTAATGAAAGAGGTTTTATGTCAGAATATAATGTATTGTTAGAATCTGAAATTAGATTTTACCTTTTAAAAGCGAAGAAAGCACCTCAAGGCTGGTTTGCAGGTGTAGGAGTTTTGAAATTTTATGATTACTTAAAATATAAAGATATCATATTGAAAATAGATAAAACTATTGAAGTTTTTGGAACAGGAGGGTTAGTTATGACTGGGTATCAATGGGTATTTATACAAAGCTTAAAAGGCTTTATTATAGAAGTAGCAGGAGGAATAGATAGTAGAATTTCTATTTCTAAAGTTAAATATAGAGATGAAATAGTTAACCCAAGATTAAAATTCTTAATAGGATATTCTTGGTAATAGTTGTAAATTAATCAAAAGAAATTAGATTTTTACGTAAATATGCACAACTTAAATATTTAAAATGCCAGAAAAAGAGATCAGCGTTTGTGAAGAAAAGGTATATGAACAATTATATAGAGAGCATGCAGAAAAAATATGCTATTACCTTTATTATAAATATGGTGATATGGAAAAAGCACAAGATATAGTTCAGGATAGTTTTGCTAAACTATGGGTGAATTGCTCAAATATTATATTTGGAGCGGCAAAAAGTTTCTTGTATAAAATAGCAAAAAATGCATCTATTAATGCTGTACTTCATCAAAAAACAGTTTTAAAGTATCAATCTATTGAGCAAAAAACATACACTAATGAATCTCCAGAATTTCAAATGGAAGAAAATGAGTTTATGGAGAAGTTAAACAATGCCATTAGTGAATTAAGAGAAGGACAGCGAGAAGTATTTCTTTTAAATCGTATAGAAAAGAAAACGTATAGAGAAATTGCTGAAATGCTAGATATATCAGTAAAAGCTGTAGAAAAAAGAATGCATTTAGCATTAGTGTCATTACGAACAAAATTAAAAACCTCTAACTTATAATTTTATGGTTTTATTAAAAATATACCCCCAAAATAAATCAGTAGACCAATTTTTAAAGAAAAGTTTATGAAAAAAGATATGAATGAAGATGATTTCTTAGGAAGATGGTTGGCAGATGATCTTTCTAGTGAAGAAAAAGATATGTTTGAAGATTCAGACGATTATCTTGCATATAAAGATATTGTAAAAGCTGTAGATCGTTTTGATCGACCCGTATTTGATATTGATAAAGGTTTAAAAAACCAAAAAGAGTTTAATAAGACCTATAAAGAGCCTAGTGCACCTAAAGTGATTAAACTAAGAACATGGTTGTATAGTGCTGCTGCTGTTGTGGTTGTTTTATTTGGTTTACGTGTCATGTTTTTTGATGCTTCAGAAATAAGTACTGATATGGCGCAAACAAGAATTATCAATTTGCCGGATAATTCTATAGTTACCTTAAATGCCGATTCTGCTATTACATATGATAAAGATACATTTGAAGAAGATAGAGTGCTTACACTAAAAGGAGAGGCATTTTTTGATGTAGCTAAAGGGTCAAAATTTACAGTACAAACTAAAAATGGGAATATAGCTGTTTTAGGTACAGAATTTGATGTCTATGCAAGAGATAAAAAGCTAGAGGTACATTGTTTCGAAGGAAAAGTTCAGGTAACAAAAGATAAAAGTGTAGTTGTGCTTACCGCAGGTAAAGGAACAAAATCTATTGGACAAGAATCGTTACTACTTTTTGATGTTACGAGATTGAAACCGGATTGGCTAAATGGAACAAGTAGTTTTGATCAAGTTCCTATATCCGAAGTCATACAAGAATTACAAAGACAGTATAATGTTAAAATAAATACTCAGGATATAGACTTAAATCGATTATTTACCGGATTCTTTGGTCATGACGATCTTAAGAAAGCTTTAAAAACTAGTTTTGAACCTATGAATATTCGTTATACCTTTAAAAATAAAAAGACTATAGAGTTACAAAATAAGTGATAGATTTTAAATTCATTTTTTTTTTAATAGTTTTTGGTAAATTTTCTTGTTATGCACAACAGGAGAACAGAAGTATCGATGTCAATAGTGAAGAGTCTATATCAAATCTATTTGAGGCATTTAAAAATCAATATGGATTTAGTTTTTCTTTTGATGTTGAGTTGATTAAAGAGATCAATGTTAAAACAGAAAGAAACAAAATTTCTATAGATCAACTAAAAACGATAATAAAAAAACAAACCAAATTTTTATTACAAGAAGTAGATACATCCAGTTATATCTTGGTTGAAAACCCAACTGTAATAGATGTTTGTGGGGTGGTTATCGATAACACTTCAACATTTGAACTTATACAGGCAGATATCATAAAGAGCAATAAAACAATAGATGTCACCAACGAAAAAGGGATTTTTAAACTACAATTAAAGCCTTGGGACTCTATTGCTATATCATATTTAGGGTATAAGACTAGAAAGATGAGTGTTTCTGATTTTAGATCTGGTGCATGTGATACGATTCGATTAATTCCAGAAATCCAGAGCTTAGACAAAGTAGTTATCCAAGAATATTTAACTACCGGGGTTCAAAAAAATGAAGATGCCTCTATAAATGTATCGACTAAGAAACTTCGTATTTTACCAGGATTAGTAGAACCTGATGTCTTACAGAGTTTACAACTCTTACCTGGTATCAGTAGTCCATCTGAAGATCCTGCAGGTTTACATATTAGAGGAGGTACACCAGACCAGAATTTAGTATTATGGGATGGTATAAAGATGTATCATAATGGCCACTTGTTTAATCAAATATCCACGTTTAACCCTTTCATTGTTAAAAACGTAACGGTCTATAGAGGAGGTACAAGTGCACGTTATGGAGATCGAATATCGGGTGCCGTAATAATAGAGTCTGATGATGATCTATTTGATCGAGTTAAAGTGGGTGGAGGAGCTAATTTCACTCATGGGGATCTTTTTGCTAAAGTGCCTATATCAGATAAAGTTGGTATCATGCTAGCAGGTCGAAGATCGACTACAGATATATATCAAAATATTACCTACAATAATTTAGTTAGAAAAGTATTTCAAAATACTCGTGGTGATATTCCAGATATTAATGAAGAAGTAATTGATGAAAATGAAACGAGAGAAGATAATTTTTCTTTTTCAGATACTAATTTTAAGTTGATATGGAAACCTGATGACAAGAACGAGGTTAAGTTTAGTACAATATTTGCAGAAAACAGATTAAACAATACGAGAAATACAACAGGGATTACAGCAATTTCAGGAGCAAATTTGGATGAAGTAAATGATATATTTAAGATACGTAATGCAGGTGCTAGTTTTAATTGGGTTAATAAATATTCCACAAATGTAATTCAAAAAGCTAATGTATATTTTTCTTCGTATGATACTAGATATGTGAATACAGCTAGTGGTGTGGATACAGCTAGTGGTGTGAATACTACTTTTGATTTTTCCGAAAATAACATTGTAAAAGATATAGGGGCAGAGTTTTCTCTTGATATACCTATAGCAAAAAAACATGCTATAGGAGTAGGATATCAATTTGTTTATAATGAAGCAAAGTATAAATTGAAGGAGTTTTTTCTTTCTGAAGATGGGGTTTCGGTAGATCTTGTCGAAAGTGAAAGCGATATTAATGGTAGTGGTAATAACCATACTTTTTATTCGGAGTATACCTATACATCTTCTAAATCATATATCAATCTTGGTATTAGGAATTCATATTTAAGTAATACAGATCAATTTTTTATTGAACCAAGAATTTTTGCTTCAAAAGAAGTTTTTAAAAATTTTAGACTTACGACTTCAGTCGAGTTAAAAAATCAACAACTTAACCGTTTTCAAACTTTTGGTACACTCTTAAACGAGGTGAGTAGTTTACCGGTAGCAGATAATGCATGGGTACTATCTGGCAAAATAGGAGATGATTTTGATTTTGAACTCCCTGTTATTAAAAGTAGGCAATTTACTATAGGTTCTTTATATACTTACAAAGGATGGAATTTTGATTTAGAAGCGTATTATAAAAAACTTGTTGATATTACATCAGTCAATAATTTTTTTTTAGGTCTAATAGACGATGACAATGAAGTTGATTTTCAAACGGGAAAAGAAGAACGAATAGGTTTTGATCTTTTGATAAAGAAAAGAATTAAAAATTATAGATTCTGGGTAGGCTATTCACTTAGCAAGACTTTAGTTACGTTTCCTGGTATACAAGAAACTTCTTTTCCAGGGAATTTTGATCAACGTCATGTATTTAATATTTCTCAAACTTTAAAATTAAATAAGCTGGAACTTGCTCTAGGGTGGAACTACGCCTCTGGAGTTCCTTTTACAGGACTTATTCGCACTATAGGTGAGGAAGATGGCGTTAGCATAGATTCAAAAGGAATTAATGCTAATAGGTTTAAAGATTATCATAGATTAGATGCATCTGCTTTATATCGTTTTAATTTAAATAAGAAAAAAGATTGGAAAGGTATGGTAGGCTTATCTTTTAGAAATATTTATAACAGAAAAAATATAATTTCCCAAGGATTATCAAGAGATCAAGATGTTGATGGAAACTTTGTGAGAACTTCTCAAAATAGGTCTTTAACATTTACTCCAGATGTTATCATGCGTTTTAATTTTTAAATTTTTTATGTCGTGTTGATTTTACTTCGGAAACAGACTTTTATCTATATTAGGAATTAGTTTTAAAGCATTTTGATAGTATAATTTTTTTAAAACCTGATCGTCAAGATCAAGTCCATACATTTTCCAGAAAGCATGGTACCTTTTATAATAAGGGAAATATTCATCACTAGATTCTAATACTCTAAAATAAGTGTAGTATTCTTTGGGTTTCCATGAATCTTTCCCAAACATTACTCGATCCTGATATTTGGTAAGAAAAGCTTTTGCATTTCTTGGTTGGCGGCCTAATTCGGCTATAACAGCTCCTATTTCGGTATACATATTTGGTATTTCATCCATCAGTTTAGCTAATTTGGCTAGATCATTTCCATACCACCCTAAATGTGCATTAATAAACTTAGTGTTTTTATGTCTTTTAAAAATGTTATGTTGTTCACTAATAATTGTTTCCCAAGATCCCGTAACATTGGCATCTCTTTTTCGCCTTGAGCGTAATTTAAGTTCTAACCAACGTTCATTTTGATTGTCATGGGCATCCCAAAATGGCTTAGGGTCTGCTGCATGAATAAGTACCGGTATACCTAACTCACCACATTTTTCCCAGACGGGACCAATTCTAGGATCATCAATTTTAATACGGTTTCCTTTACTGTCTTTATTATCCATACCTTGACTTTTGTAGATCTTAAGTCCATTGGCACCCATGGCGACATCTTTTTCGATTTGAGCCACTGTTTTTGATGTCCAATCAGGTTCGTCTATACCATTAAGGTTGATGTTTGTGAAAACAATAAAACGATTAGGATGATTGGTTTTTACATTTTCTAAGGATTTTATAAGATGTTCATCAGATCCACGTCCTCTTCCTGAAAGATTCACCATCACTGCCATATTCAATTTATCCATCTCGGATACTACTTCTTGAAGATTCTGAGTAGGCATACTAAATTGATGATTGTGAACATCAATGAAAGGAAATTTTGCTTTTTTAATTTCGGTACCAGGTACAACTAGGGTAGAAGGTGGGTCATAATCTTCAAACTCCATTTTTTGTGCAGTTGCTTGTAAAGAAAAAAGGATAAGAAGAAGTAAAATTATCTTATAGGACTTCATGTCTTTTAGAATTAACCATTATTTTATAAATATATAATAATGGTTAATTCAAATAGAATCGTTAACAACAATTTATAATGAATTGTATAGAGGCAGTGTATTACCGAGCCACAAAAAGCGATTGAGTCGTAAATATGGTTGAAAAGAGAATATTATAATATTGCAAAATAAAATCCCGTTACCAGGGGATTAGGTAACGGGATTTAAACAACTAACCAACAACTAATTTATGTCTTAATCATTATCATCGTCATCATCATAATCGTCATCATCATAATCGTCGTCATCATCATCGTCATTATGGTGATATCTCTTTTTTCTTTTTCTATTCTTGTAATAATGATCTCTATAAGGTTTTTCAAAACTTCTTGGTTTCCAGTTTTGGTTGTAATACGGGGCATGAGTAATTGTACAACCATTAATTCCACAATATCCACATCCATCATAGTGAACATTACCTTCAACGTGCTTTATAGTGTTGTATCTATTGTAATAGATATGTAATCCTCCAACCTGATACAACAAACCTCTTCGGTTATATCTTATATTAACACTTCCAATTCTTCGTACTCTATCATATCGGTCATAAGAAATGTAGTTTGACCCTACTTTCTTTAACCTACCATAATAATCATACTGTACAAATCGGTTGTTTGATCTGGAATATCCATAGTAGCCTCCTGGCGTATTAATTGCGCCATGACTACTCCAATTTCTGTAGGGACTGGTTCTTGATCTAAGAATTTTGTAATCAATACCACCTTCTGGATATACAAAGAATTTAATACCACCTTGTATAAAGATGATCGGCTGTCCGTGTTGATAGCGTTTTGTAACCCTATCATGGTGATCTGAATGCTTATGATCGGTTGCTTGTGCAGCTATTCCTGTAAGGAATATCACTGCGAAAAAAAGTACCATTTTTTTCATAACTCAATAATTTATGGGTTAAAAGAAGTTTAAAACTTCTATACCTACTCATTAGCTTTTCGGCTTCCGCTATTGGTGTAGTAGTAACCAAATGGTGTGCCAAAAATTATTGAGTTATGAAATATATTATGTAACTATTTGTTTTTTAAAAACTTAAGTATTCCTTCTGGATCTGCTCTTTCTTTGTAATCTTCTTTAATAAAATCATAAAGTATAGTTCCGTCTTTGTCAATAATGTATGTTGCAGATAGTGGTAGTTCTTGATTTGTGTTTCCATTACTCGAATTTAAATCAATACCAAAACCATTATATACTTCGATTAAGTCTTTAGGTAAGGTGAAAACCAAGTTAAATTTTTTCGCAATTGCATTATTGGTATCAGAAAGAACTTCAAAACTAAGATTATTCTTTTCTGATGTACTTAGAGAGTTATCTGGAGTTTCTGGGCTAATAGCAACTAATGTTGCTCCATTCTTTTCAAATTCTGGTAGTGCTTGTTGTAGGGCTTTTAATTCTAAATTACAATACGGGCACCATCCTCCTCTATAAAAAGACAATACCACTTTATTTTCTAATAGTAATTCTTGTAATGAAATAGTTTTATTAGCTGCATTTGGCAAAGTAACTTCGGGTATTTTATCTCCAGTCTTTAAAGCCTTTTTTACGAGCCCTTCTTCTCTTAAAATAGTTATACCATTATTCATTATGGCATGCGTAGTTTCAGGGTACTTAGTTGCTGATTGTTCTGCTCTAGCTTTTAATTCTTGAGTAAGTGACATTTTTTTGATTTTAAGTTTATTGCCCCTTAGCCGAAAACATGACTTATACATTACATAATAAATGCTATAAAACTGTTAAGTTTTTATAGCTTATCTTTTAAATATTTACCAGTATATGAATCTTTAATTTTAATAAGTTCTTCTGGAGTGCCTTGTGCTAAAATTTTTCCTCCATTTTTTCCTCCTTCTGGCCCTAGATCAATAATGTAATCAGCACATTTAACAAGATCTAGATTATGTTCGATAACTAATATAGAGTGTCCTTTACCTATTAATTCATTAAATGATTTTAAAAGTTTTTTAATATCATGAAAATGCAGTCCAGTTGTAGGTTCATCAAAAATAAAGAGTGCTTTGTCTTTTGTGTTTCCTTTTACTAAAAACGAAGCTAATTTTATACGTTGTGCTTCTCCACCAGATAGGGTAGAAGAGCTCTGTCCTAATTGCACATAACCTAAACCAACATCTTGTAAAGGTTGAAGTTTTCTTTGTATTTTGGTTTGATTATGGTCTTTAAAAAAGTCTATAGCATTGTCTATAGTCATTGTAAGAATATCATGAATATTTTTATCATGAAAAGTAACTTCTAAAACATCTTTTTTAAAACGTTTACCTCCACAGGTTTCACATTCTAAATGTACATCTGCCATAAACTGCATTTCAATAGTTACTTCACCTTCGCCTTTACATGTTTCACATCTTCCTCCGTCTACATTAAATGAAAAATGTTTTGATTTATAATTACGAATACTTGATAATTTTTGATTTGCAAAAAGAGCACGAATATCATCATACGCCTTTATATACGTAACCGGGTTGGAACGTGATGATCTACCTATAGGATTTTGATCTATAAATTCCACATGTTTGATATTGCTGAAATTACCTTTTAGTTCTGTAAACTGTCCAGCTTTTTCTCCATATCCGCCTAGTTCTTTTAAAACAGAGGGATATACAATTTTCTTTACCAAGGTACTTTTACCACTTCCTGATACTCCTGTAATAGCAGTAAACATACCTAACGGAATTTTAACATCTATATTTTTAAGGTTATTCTCTCTTGCTCCTATGATTTCCAAATAATACTTAGACGTTCTACGTGTTTTAGGAATTTCGATTTCTAATTGTCCGTTAAGGTATTTTGCAGTTAACGAATCAGCTTTTAAAATGCTTTCAAAAGTTCCTGTAGCAACAACATGACCACCATAGGTTCCTGCTTCTGGACCAATATCAATAATTTCATCGGCTTCTTTCATAATATCCTCATCATGTTCGACTACAATAACTGTATTACCCAGGTCCCTCAAGGATTGTAGAACTTTGATAAGTTTTTCGGTATCTTTTGGATGCAATCCTATACTTGGTTCATCAAGAATATACATAGATCCAACTAAGCTACTACCCAATGAAGTGGCCAAGTTAATACGTTGAGATTCTCCTCCTGATAATGAATTAGATTTTCTATTAAGCGTTAGATAGTCCAGTCCTACATTTTGTAAAAAAGTTAATCTACTATTTATTTCTTTTAATAAACGTTTAGCAATTTGAGCATCATATTCGTTAAGCGTAATGTTTTTGAAGAAATCTGCTAATTCATTAAGTGGTTTTTCTACTAATTCTGTGAGAGTAGCACCAGAAATTTTTACATTATTGGCTTCTGGTCTCAGTCTTTTCCCTTTACATGTTGCACATCTTGTTTTTCCTCGATAACGAGATAACATGACTCTGTTTTGTATTTTGTATGCTTTAGCTTCTAACTCTGCAAAAAAATCATTAAT
This sequence comes from Aquimarina sp. AD10, assembly GCF_003443715.1. Lineage (NCBI taxonomy): Bacteria > Pseudomonadati > Bacteroidota > Flavobacteriia > Flavobacteriales > Flavobacteriaceae > Aquimarina > Aquimarina sp. AD10. The sequence goes on from NZ_CP031965.1 coordinate 750,252, forward strand.
TCCTTGAAAGTATTCATTTCCGTTCCAGAGTAATTCTTTATCACTTTCAGATAGTTCGAAATAGGGTTTATGGATAGGAAAGTCGAATTTATAAGCGCTGTTAACTAGTTGATCTTTATACCACCCCATACTATCTCCACGCCAAGGAAAAACTGCACTCTCATAGATGCTTAATGCTGTGTTCGGAACAACTAAATCTTCGTCAATCCCAATCACATCACCATACCCTTCACATTCAGGACAAGCCCCATAAGGGTTGTTAAAACTAAATAAGTGTATATTAGGTTCAAGAAAAGAAATCCCATCTAACTCAAACTTATTGCTGAACTGCCTTTTTTCTTGATCAGAAAGACGTTCTATATAACAAGTACCCTTACCTTCAAAAAAAGCAGAATCTACTGCATCAGCGAGACGATTATAAAAATCTTCATCATCTTTTTTTACAATTCGATCTACAACAAGAGCGACATTATCTTTTTCATTGATGTCGGCTTCTTCAATTCTAGATATTACATCATTTATTTTAATACGTGCAAAACCTTGTTGCTGTAAAACTTTCAGCTTTCCCTCTAAAGTTCTACCACTTTCTATAATAATAGGAGCTAGGAGGAGTAACTTTTCGCCTTCTTCAAAGGATTTTACATATTCAATAACATCGGTTACCCTATCTTTTTTAACCTGGTTGCCAGAAATTGGAGAATATGTTCTTCCGATTCGGGCAAAAAGTAACTTTAGATAATCATAAATTTCTGTTGTCGTACCTACGGTTGATCTTGGGTTGGTAGAGTTTACTTTTTGCTCAATAGCAATTGCAGGAGCGATACCTTTTATAAAATCTACTTTCGGCTTATTAAGACGTCCTAAAAACTGCCTTGCATATGATGATAAACTTTCTACATATCTACGTTGTCCCTCTGCATATAAAGTGTCGAATGCTAAGCTTGATTTACCAGAACCTGAAAGTCCTGTAATTACAACTAACTTGTTTCTAGGGATTACAGCGTCCATATCTTTTAGATTATGAAGCTTGGCACCTTTAATAATAATATTGTCTTTAGGATCTAGGGTTGTAATATCTTGAATCATAGTAAAAATGCGGTATGAGCGCAAAGATAATGATTACTAAATAAGTAATGTAACCTATTGATAATGAAAGTTAAGTTAAAAAAATTAACAGAAAATTGTTTGTTTTTCAAGGATAGTTACTATATTAGCCCCTCGTAAGAACCAATTTTAAAAAACCAAACTGCCTATAGCATACTTTTACTTTTTAAGTTTAACATAGCACGAGCCCCAAGCTTGTTTGTACTAAAATTAAGTCGAAGTATGAAAAATTACACACTCACAGACGCAGTTCTGGTGAACAACTACATTAAAGGAGAAGAAAGCGCCCTATCTGTTCTAATCGAACGACATAAGCAACGTATTTACAGTTTTATTTATTCTAAGGTTTTTGATAGAGATGTATCAGAGGATATTTTTCAGGATACTTTTATTAAAGTTATTCGTACTCTAAAAAACGGGAAGTATAATGAAGAAGGTAAATTTTTACCATGGGTAATGCGTATTGCTCACAATTTGGTAATCGATCACTTTAGAAAAGGAAATCGTATGCCTAAGTTTGAAGATAATGGTGAATTCAGTATTTTTTCTGTTATTAGTGATGGAAATTTAAATGCAGAAAGAAGAATCATTAAGGATCAGGTAGAAGAGGATTTACGTAATCTAATACAAGAGTTACCAGAAGATCAAAAAGAGGTTTTGGTAATGCGTATGTACAAAGACATGAGTTTTAAAGAAATTTCTGATAAAACAGGTGTTAGTATTAATACAGCACTAGGAAGAATGAGATATGCTTTAATCAATCTGAGAAAGGTTATAGAAAAAAATAATATAGTTTTAACAAACTAATAACATTTTAATACAATAAAGTATATTAAGCCCCGTTATACTCTTAAATAACACATAAATTTAAGATTCCTAATATGGCAAAATTTTACTTTAAGTCTTCAAAGAAAGAAGAAAATCATTTAGTACCAAATAGAAGAACAATAGACTTTCTTCTAAGCTATTCAAAATCGTTAAAAGTTGTAGAATACAACAACTTGAAATTTGAAACGATTTTAAACTAAACTTATTAAGGCCTATTTTTTAATAGGCCTTTTATTTTTTTTATACTCTTCTAGCACTGTCTTTCTACCTATTGTTTTGGTAATAATATCTTTTTCTAAATCCCATCCTCTTGCAGGAGAATATTCACGACCATACCATATAATCTGAAGATGCAAATCATTCCAAAGTTCTCTTGGAAAAAGCCTTTTAGCATCTTTTTCTGTTTGTGTAACGTTTTTTCCATTTGTAAAACCCCAACGGTACATTAATCTATGAATATGAGTATCAACAGGAAAAGCAGGAACACCAAAAGCTTGAGACATAACTACACTTGCGGTTTTATGTCCAACTGCTGGCAACTCTTCTAAAGCTTCGAAACTTTGTGGTACTTCGCCATTATATTTATCTATTAAAATTTGTGATAAACCATGAATACCTTTTGATTTCATAGGACTTAGCCCAACAGGACGAATAATGTCTCGAATTTCTTCAACGGTTAATCTAACCATCGCAAATGGATTGTCTGCTCTGTCAAATAATAAAGGAGTAATTTTATTTACGCGTACATCGGTACTTTGTGCACTCATTAATACGGCTATAAGCAAGGTGTATGGATCTTTATGGTCTAGCGGAATTGGTATTCGGGGATATAGCTCTTGTAATGTTTTGATAGTAAAGTCTATCTTTTCCTGTTTGGTCATATTATGAGAAATAATTTATGCTAAAATATTAAATTATTAAAGGAGTCTAATACGAGATAATCATTAAATTTTTGATAAAACTAAAATCAAATTCCAATTTTTGTTTTATTTTTATCTTCAAATGTTAAACAAAACTTTTTAAATACATTAATATAATGACAACATTAAAAACAGGGGATAAGGCTCCAGAATTTTCTGCAGTAGATCAGGATGGCAATACAATAACGCTTAATGATTATAAAGGAAAGAAATTAGTAGTGTTCTTTTATCCTAAAGCAAGTACCCCTGGGTGTACAGCAGAAGCTTGTAATTTAAGGGATCATTATCAGACTTTTCAAAATCAAGGGTATGAAATTCTTGGAGTAAGTGCTGATAGTGAAAAACGTCAGCAGAATTTTAAAAATAAATATGAATTACCTTATCCATTATTAGCAGATGAGGATAAATCGGTTATTGAAGCTTTTGGTGTATGGGGCCCTAAAAGATTTATGGGGAAAGAGTATGATGGTATTCACCGAACAACATTTGTTATAGATGAAAACGGAATTATTTCAGAAGTAATCTTAAAGGTGAAGACCAAAGAGCACGCTGCTCAAATACTTTAGGTAGTTTGAAAATATATCTAATCAGATATTAACGAAATTTAAAATTTATATTCATTGCTTAAAAATTAATATCATTATTATTTCATGATAACATTATTTTAACATTATTTATAGTAACATAATAATGTATTAAGGACATTAATTTATGACATATAGACCGAATGTCTGTAAATGATCGGTTAAATTAAATTTTTTAAATCAATGATTATGTTACGAAACCTTTTAGAATTAAATGGTGTTAAAAAATTAAGCAAAACAATTCAATCTAAAGTTTCTGGTGGATCTGTAGGTCCTTATGAAGATTGTGAGAATGATAATTTCTGTGATTGTGGGTATGATCCAAATGATCCAACAGTACATATTCTACAGGATTGTTAATAATTTTAAGTATCCAATATTATAAGAAAAGCTGTATTTTTATACAGCTTTTTAATTTATATTTATGTAATACATGAGAATGGTAATAGCCCGCTTAAGGTTTTTATTTCAATACCTCTTTCTTGTGTTTTATGTTCTAAAAGAATTAGTATTGAAGAATACAAAGGTATTCACCGAACAACATTTGTTATAGACGAAAACGGAATTATTTCAAAAGTAATCTTAAAGGTGAAGACCAAAGAGCACGCTGCTCAGATATTATAAATTTTAAAAACGCCTACAAATACTATTTGTAGACGTTTTTTTTGTTATTCAGCAATCTCTTGGGTTTTATATCCGAAAAAATTATTCGCTTTAATCATTTCGGGAATAAGATCTGGTAATTGCTCTTCCCATCCTGGTTCCATATCTTGAATTTTCTGTAATACCTCTCTAGAAAAGATATCCATAATCGTGGGATCGTAATCTGTAATGTCTTGTAGTTTCCCATTGTATTTAAAGAACTTGTATAATTCTTTCATACGTGGGTGTACTTTTAGATTGTCACTATCAGTAAGACTGCCTGTTTTATGATTTTTAAGAGGATATAGATATACTTTTAAATCTTTAAAGAATAACTTGCCAAATGCTTCTAGTATACCACCGCTAAGGTGTCTGTAATACTTTTCATCAAATATATCAACCAAGTTATTTATCCCCATTGCTAAGGCCATTCGTTCTTTGGTATAATTTGAGAAATACTCTACTACTTTGTAATATTCTCTAAAGTTTGAAATCATAACTGTTTGTCCCAAAGAGCACAATAGTCTTGCTCGCGCCATGAAATCTTCTTCATCAATTTCGCCTTCTGCTCTAAGATTAGATAAAGTGATTTCAAAAATCACAACAGTCTTATCCTTTTTTACCTTATTCTCGTTCAAAAACATGTTGAGCGATTTCTTGTAAATATCCATATTAACCTTTGTAACAGGCCTAAAACTTCCTCTTAAGGCTAGAATATTTTTTTTGTATAGTATAGCAGCAGGTAAGATGTTGTTACCATCAGGACCAAACATAACCGCTTCAGTCATACCGTTTTTGACTAATTGTAAGCTCATTAGTCGATTATCTACCTTGGTAAATCGAGGTCCAGAAAAATTGATAGTATCAATTTCTATTTGATCTTTATCTAAATGATCATAAAGATATCGTAATAACTTTTTAGGATTATCATATTTGTAATATGCTCCATAAATCAAGTTAACCCCTAAGATACCCAAAGTCATTTGTTGTAATTTGGCATCATTTTCATGGAAACGAATATGGAGTGTGATTTCATTGTACCCCTCATTAGGCATTGTTTGGTAGCGAATTCCTACCCAGCCATGGCCTTTATACTTTTTTGCAAAATCAATAGTGGCTACTGTGTTTGCATAACTAAAGAAAAGTTTATTAGGATGTTTTTCACGAGTAATTCTTTGTTCAACAAGGCCTACTTCATGTTTTAGCATTTTTTTTAATCTAGCCTCGGTAACATATCGTTTATCATTTTCGATACCATAAATGGCATCACTAAAATCTTTGTCATAGGCACTCATTGCTTTTGCAATTGTACCTGATGCACCACCGGCTCTAAAAAAGTTTCTAACAGTTTCTTGGCCGGCGCCAATTTCGGCAAAAGTACCGTAGATGTTTTGGTTAAGGTTTATACGTAAAGCTTTACTCTTTATTGAAGGGACAGATTCAAATTCTTTATCTCCCATTATCGTAATAGGCATAGTAAAAAGGGCTTTTTTTGTTTAACGTAAAGGTAGTAATACCGTAATAATTAAAAAAACTTGGGCGTAATTTTCTATAGTTTATATTATGAATAAATAATAATTAGGAGATTCACATAATTATTGCCAAAAAAATATAATTACATTTGCCATAATCTTAGTCTTATGGATATAACATTTCTTGGTACAGGAACATCACAAGGTATTCCAATAATAGGAAGTACGCACCCTGTTTGTTTAAGTAATGACCCTAGGGATAAACGCCTTCGTGTTTCTGTTTTAATATCCTGGGAGGATTACAATTATGTTATTGATTGTGGTCCAGATTTTAGACAGCAAATGCTCTCTAATAATGTATCGAAAATCGATGGTATTATTTTTACTCATGAGCATGCAGATCATATTATGGGATTAGATGACATACGCCCCTTTTTTTTTAGACAAGGTGATATTCCTGTATTTGCTCATAAAAGAGTGCTTGATTCTCTTAGAATAAAATTTGATTATATTTTTGCATCAGAAAATAAATATCCGGGAGCGCCCAGCGTTGTGGAGCACCAACTAAATAACCAATCCTTTTCGCTGGGCAATCTTGATGTAATGCCAATTAATACAATGCATAATCGTTTGCAAGTATTTGGATTTAGATTTAAAGATTTTGCTTATTTAACAGATGTAAAAACAGTAGAAGATGAGGAAAGAGAAAAACTAAAAAATTTAAAAGTACTAGTGGTCAATGCTTTAAGAATAGAGCCTCATCATTCGCATTTTAATTTAGAAGAAGCATTAGAATTTATAAAAGAAATTAATCCAGAAAAAGCTTATCTCACTCATATAAGTCATATGTTGGGATTTCATGCTGAAGTTGAAAAATTATTGCCAAAAAACGTATTTTTGGCCTATGACAATTTAAAAATTACTATATAAAATATGAAAAGTAAAATTTTTCTATATCTATTTATTTTTACTGCATTATTCGTACTTTTTCAATTCATGAATGCTAAAAAGGCTAAAGAATCTTATGACGCAAAAATTGAAAATTTACAAGCTAAAATCACGACCAAAGAAACAGTTATTGATTCTTTGGTAGAAGTTACTTTGGATCAGACTTATTTTTCTTTAGAAAGTAATGAAGATGCCGCAGCCTATTTTGAAGAATTAGGGTATGAGCCTGGTAAATTGGCATTAACTATAAGTGATCAGATTATTGGTCAAAACAAGCCTGGTAAGGATAATCCTATTGTACCTTTTGCGGGTATGGAAGGAAGTATGGCTATTAATAAGGTACGTTTACTAAACCATAGGTGGATAATTGCCGATTTTACAGATGGTGTGTATTGGGGTGAACTTTTTATTTCTTATGAAGTTAGAAAAGATGGAGTTGTTGATTTTGAGGTAGAAAAGTCATTTTTATATCCCAAAGATTAAATTACAATATAATTTATAGATAAATAAAAAGCTGCTTTGTGTAAAAGCAGCTTTTTTTGGTTTGTAAATGTGTTAGGATTGATTAGGCAGTATTTTCTTTATTTTTTAATGAGTTTCTTTTTTGTAAATACTCCATCAATTTCGATAATAGCAATATAAATGCCTTGAGAAACTTTTTGATTTAAGTCGTTTGTAGCATTCCAGATAAAACTTGAAGCATCTGTGCTTTTTTCATGAACCAAAAGCTTTTTAACTACCGCTCCAGAAATATCATAAATCGTTATAGATACATCATTGCCTTTGCTAATGTTTGAAAACGTTACCTGTTCATCAAATGTATTTGGATAAGCTTTTATATCATTAACCATTGTCTCATTTTTAATGCCTTTAGGATTTCTCCAACGTCTCCCTAAGGGTTGGTCTAGCCACAAAAGAATAAACTCATTATCATCGGGTAATCCTGTACCAACATGTCTACCCACACTAAATGGATAGTTGTTGTCATTTAATACTCCTATCAAAAATGGATTAAAAACCACGACACTTTCTATAGTCACAAATGGAAATGCAAAGTCTTTTCCGATACCTATATCGCCTTCTAAACCGGGAAGAGAAATTTTACGTCTGTCATTTATTTTTAATAAATCAACATTTAGTCTTTTTTCAATTTGTCTTTTATTTTGATCTAATTGGATTTCATATATAGCTTTAAATCCATTTAAATCTCCTTGAGAACCATCACGTTCGATAATTAGACCTCTAGTATTACTAAACATAATGAAATCACCTATGGCACTTGCTTTTTCATTTAATGGATAATCAAATGAATTACCATTATATTTTTTATTTTCCAAGTCAAACTCATGAATTAGTAAACTGTTTGAGCTAGAACCTTCTAATGATTTTTCTAGTAAAGGAAGAAGTTTTGTGCCATCTGTACTTAATGCCATACCTTCAAAACCACCACTGCTTTTTATACGAAATGGAGTTTCTTGACTTGTATTTCTGTAGGGCCAGTATAACCCTGCTAACCAAGGCGTATTTTGTCCATTTTGATCTTGTAAATTTGTTCCGTCTCCAGCATCTCCAACTTTAGGGAAATCACCAAACAAGCATACTGTTCTAATTTCAGGATACTGTTTATGAGCAATTAATAACGTTCTAAAGTCAAAACTTTGTATATCTGCACGATCAGTAAGGTTGTTGGCTACGATTACATCTGCAATCGCTTTTGTGAAGGTTTCTGGATCTACAGTTCTATCAGAAAAGATGTCACCGCGATCATCTGTATCTGTTCTTGGGTTTATTTTTGTTTCGATATTAAAACGAACTTTCGAAGCATTTTTCCAGCGTTTAGATGCTTGGTTTGTAGTACTACCTGGTCCATTTTTATAATATTCAATATAGAAAGAAACAAAATCAAACAATTGTTGTAATGATGGCATTACATAAGGATCTATTAATTCGTTCTGTTTTGCAAAAGCAACGGCTACAGGAGATAAAGTTAAATCATTGGTCTGAGCTGGTCTACCGTTTAAGATTTTATCTGCAATGAATGTTTTTTGAATTTGGTCAAAAGTTAAATCTTTTACTAATACTTCGTCATCAAATTCATAGGTGGTTCCATCTGCTTTACGAGTTTTGGACGCTTCTATATGTGGATCATGGTCTAGAATAGGTACACCGTCTAGAGTAATTCCGCAATCAGTTTCAAGGGTAGGCATCAGAAAATCCAGTGCAGCTTCCATTGCTGGTAACGTGTTTTCTGGACGTAGATTCCTTGAGCCTCTATGTCCTTGAGCATCAAATATATTAACATCAATTAATCCATTCGCGTCTATATAATCCGGTTGTCCGTCTTTGTTTTTGTCAAAATTCTGAACAGCTTCTAATAAGATATCAGGACGATCAGATATAATACCTTGTACACCTAATTCAAGAAGTAAGTTCATATTCTCAAGATCATTTACGGTGTAAACAACGACCTGATGTCCTGCCTTGTTTAAAGAAGAAACATTATGTAGTTCACTGGAAGCTTTTTTAAGCCCTGCAGGTGGGTTTTCTCTACTGTTAACACTAGTGTTTTCATTATTATCATCTAGCATTACAAACCAAGGAGACATTACAGGTGATTTACTTCCGTTTGTTTTAGCATGAGCACGCATGGCATTCATTATTCTAAGTGCACTTGATTCTTCGCTAAATGGGTTTTGTTTGGCTCTAAGTTCTTTTCCTGGGTTTTCGTAATCTGGCAGAGGAATAGGAGGATCTAACAAAATTCCATCTTTATCAAAATGTAATAAAAATGGTCCAAATTCATCACCTATCCAATAATCACCATTTTTAGTCCTTTGGACAGATTCTATATCAAAGTCAGCACCAGTCAATACTCTAGACTCGCTAAAGTGATTTGTTATAGCAAATGGTATTAAATTATTTGGATCTCTTAATTCTATAAATCCTTTGGTTTCGATTGTTCCATTTCCGCTTAAAAAAAAAGTTTTAAATTTTGGTTTAATGCGATACAACCTTAAGTTGTAATCTGATGAATTTTCAATACTACCAAAACCATTGTCAGATAACGCTATAAAGGTACCATCATAATTATTTACTATTGCAGAAAAACCTTGTATAGGTTGTTTGTTTAAAAAAGGAACTGGTTGTTGATTGATTAATCCTGAACCTATGTATTGTCCTGAGGAAGGTCCTTCAGAAAAACTAGCAGCGGGTAGGATAGCTCGTGCTACTAATATATCTCCAAAGTTAAAAAAGGACTTCCCAGTTCCTTTTGGATGTACGGCATTATTAAAATAGGTGTCTTTAGGAATATTGAAATCTAATTTTTCTTCTTTTTTAGAAGAAACTTGAGCGTGGGCCAACTGTGCAAAAATAAATGCTGTGCATATGAGTAAGAATAGCGAAGGGCTGGCTATTATCTTACCAGAAAAAAAATGACGTTTCATGTGTTATATATTAAGATTTATCAGGTTAATTATACCCTAAAATTAAGGCTATTGTATGACACAATTGTTTAGCTTTTTTAAATAAATTATTAGCTAAATGTTATGTGCTTTATGATTGTGTAATCGACCTGTATTTCAGTAAATTGTAGACTCATTTTTTTACGCAATCGTTGTAGTGATATTTTGTCATTTATAAGCTATCTAAGACATTTTGTTGAAAATTTGATAATTCCACGCTACTATATCTTCCTTTATTATAGTTTTATAGGGATTCTCTTATATTTGATTGCTTTTCAGTAAACATTAAATAGATTACTTTTATGAGAAAGAAGATTAATACCTGTTGTGTTTTATTAACAGTAATAGCGCTGATCATATGTTCTTCTTGTAAAGAGAAATATGAGGGAGAATATCAAGGTTATAAGGTTAATGATAACTCTATCGAAATTTTTAAAGATTCTGGGAGATATCTCATTAAATATTACTCAGATAAGATTGTAGAAACGTCTTTTATTCCGTTAGGAGAGACCTTTAACCCCACGTCTCATGCAGTCGTTAAAGAACAATTGAAGACTAAAGTGATTGTGCATGAAAATGATAGCACATTAACTATAGAGTCAAATGGTATTGATATTCATGTTAAAAGAAATCCTTTTGTTATATCGTATACGTATAAAGGAAAGAAACTAATTTCAGAAAATAGAGGATACCAAAAAACAGATTCTACAGAAGTATTAGATTTTATGCTTGATGACACCGAAGTAATTTACGGAGCAGGATCAAGAGTTGTGGGAATGAATAGAAGGGGGAAACGATTACAACTATACAACAAGGCACATTATGGATACGAAACACAATCTGAATTGATGAATTTTACAATGCCATTGGTGTTATCATCCAAAATGTACGCAGTGCATTTTGATAATGCTCCTATAGGGTATTTGGATATAGATAGTAAAGGGGATAATGTTTTACAATATGAAACTATTGGCGGAAGAAAAACATACCAAATAGTTGTAGGTAATGATTGGAGAGATTTAATAGATCAATACACCAATCTTACAGGTAAACAACCATTGCCGCCACGATGGGCTTTTGGTAATTTTGCAAGTAGGTTTGGATATCATTCAGAGAAAGAGACAAGAGAAACAGTTGCCAAATTTAGCCAGGATAGTATTCCGTTAGATGCAGTGATACTAGATATTTACTGGTTTGGTAAAGATATCAAAGGACATATGGGGAATCTTGAATTTCTTAAAGATTCGTTCCCTACACCAAAAAAAATGATTCATGATTTTGCTGAACAAGGAGTAAAAACAATATTAATTACAGAACCATTTATACTAAGTTCTTCTAAAAAATGGGAAGAAGCTGTAGAAAAGAAAGTTTTAGGGAAAGATAGTACTGGTAATCCTTATACGTATGATTTTTATTTTGGAAATACTGGTATTATAGATATTTATGATCCTAAAGGGAAAGAATGGTTTTGGAATGTGTATAAGAAATATACCAAAGATTTTGGAGTTGCCGGTTGGTGGGGTGATTTAGGAGAGCCAGAGGTGCATCCAAAAGATTTGCTGCATGCTACCGGCAAAGCAGATGAAGTTCATAATGTTTATGGTCATGATTGGGCCAGATTAGTACAAGAAGGGTATCAAAAGGATTTTCCTGAACAAAGGCCTTTTATTTTAATGAGAGCAGGATATTCTGGTTCTCAACGTTTTGGTATGATCCCTTGGTCAGGAGACGTAAATAGAAGTTGGGGAGGACTAAAACCGCAAACAGAAATCGCATTGCAAATGGGTATGCAAGGTATGGGATATATGCATTCTGATCTTGGTGGTTTTGCTGGAGGAGAAGTTTTCGACCCGCTATTATATACGCGCTGGTTACAATATGGAGTATTTCAACCTATATTTAGACCTCATGCCCAAGAACATATTGCACCCGAACCTGTTTTTCATGATAAAAACACTAAAGCATTGGCTAAAAAAAGTATAGAGTTAAGGTATAGTTTACTACCATATAATTATACGATCGCCTTTGATAATAATCAAACAGGAATTCCTTTAATGAGACCATTATTTTTTGAAGAACCTGAAAATAAAGAACTCTTAGAAACTAGTTTTTCGTATTTATGGGGAGATAATTTTTTAGTAACTCCAGTCGTACAATCAGATATAGTATCTATGGATGTGCCTTTTCCTAAGGGTAGTAATTGGTTTGATTTTTATACCGATAAACAATATGCTGGTGGTGTTTTTAGATCTGTAGAAGTAGTAGAAGACCATATTCCTGTGTTTGTAAAAAGTGGATCTTTTATACCTATGATAAAACCAATTCAAACGACCAAACAGTATACGACTAAAGAGCTAGTTTTACATTACTATCATGACGCTTCTATAACAAACAGTACAGGAAAAATGTATGATGATGATGGTAAGACTCCTAATGCTTTCGAAAAAGGAGCGTATGAAATACTGAATTTTACAAGTAGGTCAACTAAAGATCAATTAACTATTGAACTGTCTGCAGAAAAAGGAGCGTCTCATAATCCTATTGAACGCAGCATTGCAATAAAAATTCATAATATCCAAAGTAAGCCAAAGGCTTTATTTATAGCTGGAGAGAATTCTTTGTTTAAATGGAATAAAGATACTAAGATGTTGATAGCTATCATATCGTGGAAATCTTCAGAAGTTAAAACGGTAGAAATTTCTTTGTAAATTTAACATAATGGTAAATGGTTAAATTTATATGGAGATGAATCATGGAAAAAAATAAATCAGTAGAAGAGTATATTGAGAGAAAAACTGAATGGAAGGACGCTCTTGAATTATTACGTTCTATTATGCTTTCTACAGAAATGAAAGAAACTATTAAATGGGGTAGTCATGTGTATACTGTTAATGGCAAGAACGTTGTAGGCTTAGCAGCTTTTAAATCTTATGTAGGCATTTGGTTTTATCAAGGTGTATTTTTAAGTGATAAAGAAAAATTGTTGATCAATGCTCAAGAAGGAAAGACAAAAGGATTGCGACAATGGCGTTTTATTGCTAAAGACGAAATACATCGCGATGTAGTACTTAAGTATGTTAAAGAAGCTATCCAAAATCAAAAGCATAATAAAGAGATACTACCAGAAAAGTCTAAAGTAATTGCAATGCCTTTAGAATTAAATATCTTATTAATTTCGAATAAGGATTTAGAAAAAAGTTTCAAAGAATTGACTCTATTTAAACAAAAAGAGTACATCGAATATATAAGTAATGCAAAAAGAGAAACAACGAGATCTACAAGGTTAAAAAAAATAACTTCGATGATACTAGAAGGTATTGGGTTAAATGATAAATATAGATGATATTTTGAGAATTTTGATCTTCAAAAAAATAATATTAAGACTATTTTGCTGTTGTTTTTTATTGCTGAATAATGCATGCGCTCAAGAAAATCTAAATCCATTAACCGAGTTGCCTCTTCAAATAAAATTAGGAAAAACTACCTATTCAGAAATAAAGGATAAAGGAGATTGTTTTAGAAAAAAAATGATCAATCAAAACGATTATATCTGTAAAACGATGTCTGTTGATATGGATAATGAAAGATACACTCTTAGCTTAGATGATGATCAAAGAGTAAATACTTTATATTTTTCTGACGAAAATAATATGACCAAAGCCTCAATACTACCAAAAAATTGGAAAAACCTCGGTTTGTTTTTAAGAAAAGGAGCTAGTGGTAGAGGTACTTCTAAAAAAGATTTTATTGCAATTATAAAAAGTCTAGGTATTAAGGATTTTATAGAAAAATGCGAGAAAGAGGATTGTAAATTTATATATGTAAGATTTAAGCTAGATAATGTATACTATAGTGCTATTTTCCGACAATATTCTACATGGGGTTTTGAATCAGGTCTTAAATCATTCTATATTAGCACAGTATCTTATTAATATTTTTTTAATAAACCGATAGGCATTGTATTCTTGAACTAAAGGTTTGTTTTGTTTCTAATTAAAAATAGATTAACATTTTATTTGTAGGAAAAAAGCGTACGTTCGCTTTTGATTCTACTTTGTCTTGAGTAGTGTGAAATTATGGTTAATTTTATGCAGTATTTAGATTACGGTAAATATAATCAAATCCTTATTTTAAATAAGGTTAAAACGTAACTTTGTCATGTAAATGTTAAGATATGATTAACTCCTGTTTTTAATTACGTTGGACCCTTGTTTCGTCATTGTAAACTATTAGATTAGTAGTGTGGTTGTAGGAATTTTGACAACTGCGCACCCAAAATAAAGTTTAAAAATGACAAAAGTAGAACATCACAAAGTGAAAGAGATTAAAGAAAACTCTCTATTCGAAAAAAGAATGTACAATTTATTTAGCGCTTCAATAAGCGATCAGGTTTCTCTACCGGATTTCAGAAAATTATTTTCAAAGTATGAGAAAATGGATGCTTATATTATGAAGAAAAATGGCCAGGATATTGGCATGTCTTATTTTATGCTATGTAAAAACCCAAATCGTAAAAAAGATATATATGTGCGTTTAGGTTTAGGTATTATAGAAGAAGAAAGAGGAAGAGCACATTTTCCTAAAAAAATAATTTTGAAAACAATGCTTAAAACTAAATTTCAAAATTTATTTAAAGACGTTTTTATGGTAGGAATAACAATGAATCCAATTGTGTATTCTGCAACGTGTAAGTATTGGAAATACTCGTATCCAAGTCCTGTATTAGAAAAATCAGCACCTATAAAACAAGCTAAAAATAGAATACTGAGTAGGTTTCATATGAATGAAGTAGCAAACGATGTTATTGGAGTGCCTTTTCGAATCACTGAAGTTGAAAAAGTTAAAAAACAGCTCTCGGTTGTTCAGAGTACTAACCCATATATTAAATTTTTTAATTCTAAAATAGGAAGTGATGAATGCGATAAGGGATTATTAAGTATTGTACCAATTGATACAGCAAATTTATGCATAGCGGCTAAAAGAAAAACAAAAGCGGATATAAAGAAGTTTTATGATAAAGTATTTGAAGAAAAACTGAAACCCATGCTAAAAGAATATAGTGCGGCCGGTTAAATTTTGAATGCTCCTATAATTACCCTTGTTAATTTGTTAATAAATAGCATTCTGTATCTTAATGATGCAGGATGCTATGCCTATTATTTATTTTAAGAAAAGTAACGCCTCTTCTAAATCACAATGCAGTAATTTTTTGCTTATACTATTTAGTTTATGTATTGGGCCTTCAAAATGATACGTATTGTGGATATGGATTATCTGCTCTCCTGTTTTTAATGCTTTTCCCGATGCAGTAGTTTCTAGTTCAAAAAATGTGGATACTCCTTGATTTCCATCATTATTATAAGAGTTGATTACATCCCCACCAAAAAGGATAGGGGAATTTTTTTCTGTACTACTTAAAAATTTTCCTTTAGGATTAAAAGAAAATGTTACTATGGTTAATACATTATTTTTTGCATCAAAATTTCCTAGTATTGGAATTACATTCTTAGATTTAACTCCAATTTTACTTCGATAAGAACCATCTGTTTTGAAGTAAATGACTTTATTGTTAATAGAGACTCTGTCATTTCCAAATTCACTTAAGTATTTTTGTACAGTTACAGTAGAATCATTAGCAGAAGTATACGGAAAAATACCTACAGATTTTTTATTTCCTTTAAACATTCCTAATACCCAAGGTGCAATTAATCCTTTAGATGCATCCCAATTTTCACCAATATTAGTTATACTATTTTTTGAACCAAAACCAACATATGAAATGGATTTTGGGATTTTAATCTTTAATTGTTCTTCAATTGTTGATTTTGAAAATAGTGAAACATAACGCTCTATTTTAATCATAAACGAAGTACCTATATTATTTTTAATTACTGCTTGTTTATTAAATGTTGCTGTCGTATCCGTTTTGTTAATTAAGTCAAAAGCTTCGATTTCCAGGAGTTTGGGGATAGTCCAATTATTTGATTTAATTTCTTTTTGATCATAATATAATGTAAAAGAACTTCCTAAAGGATTTAACCAAAAACGATCCTCTCCGCCATATGATTTTTTAGCAGTAGTAATTGCATTAGATCTAAGAGTATTTTCGTTTAACCACCCATAACTTCTTCCTTTTATGCCTTTTGAAGTACTAGTTAGTACGCGCCCTTGATACTTAGGGCTAACTAATATTTGTGCTTGGTTTTTGGTAAGTACGATACTATTGTTCTCTGATGTTTTTACCAGTTCCAGGTCATATCCAAAGGTATTCTTACCATATCCCTGCGCTAGAATTGAATAATTATGGTATACTGAAAATAACAATAAGTTGTATAAAAACAATTTTGATATATACATAAAAGATAAGGTGATTTGTGAAAATGTAAAATACTAAAATAGAATAGATTAATAGTATATGCTAGGTTGTAAAAAACGATTAGTGGTATAAAATGAGTAAAATGTTCTACAAGTACATTATCTTAAATTTTAAATTAGTAGCAATTGAAATTTAGTCATTTCGAAAGTGAAATTTTTAATCTATGAAAAGAATTATTGCCATTTTACCAGACTTCATTTCTATTGGGTTTAATTCATTTTCCTTAAAAACCGAAGAGGAACAGTTTTGGAATTGGTTTATAAAAAACCAAGAAAAATTGTATAGCGATGAAATACGATCTGATTTGAAAACAAAACTGAATAAAGAGTTATCTAATAGACTTAAACGATTTGGTTCTAGTATAAAGGGAATCTTAAAAGTAAAAAACACGAACGGAATTAAAGAGTTGATTATATCAGCGCAAGGAGTAGAGGAATTTTTTCCTAAAATTGCTAGATTGGTAAATAATTCTCCAACATTAAACAATTGGAAGTTTACTGCTCTTATACAAAGAACCTCAATAGAATCACTAATTAAATTTAGATATCCTCAGGCCACACATCAAGCTGTGCTAGTTAATAAAAATATTAAATGTAGACCCTTAGATATTGTGTTCGGTTTTGAAGATATACGATTTACGTATACAGAAGTTTCTAATCGGCTAAATTTAGATGTATTTATACCTAGTTATAATGGTGATGAACATAAGTATAGAATTAAAAGACTTTTAGATGATTTATTGGGTGAATATGACTTCGCGATAGAAATAGGTATTATTAATTGTATTTCGTTAAAAGAAGGGGATGAGGCTATGGGATATCCTATTGGTCATTTAAGAACGGTAGTTGACCAAAGAAAGTTAGAAAGAAAAAAGAGAGATTATCCGCCTGTAATTAATATGGTGAATACACATCCTTTACATAAGGAATGTAAATCTTTTCTGTAGGATTTGTATTTGTTATGAAAAGTAAAATCTGCATACTGGGATTATTTTTTTTATCATTTGTTTTTGGATCATTAAGGACGCAAACTACTGAAGATCGTTTTTGGAATTGGTTTGTTAAGAATCAAGATGTGTATTATAGTCAGACTTTTAAAAGAGTTGATAATATTTCAGGATATAAAGACTATAATGAAAGAAATAAAAATTATAAAAGGTTATCTGATAAACTTAGTCAAATAGATCCGTATTTGATTCCTGTTTTTCGACCGGTAGACACGAATGGAATTAAGGAATTGTTAATTTCTGCAAATGGGTATAAACCTACTTTTCCTAAAATAATAAAACTTATTAGAAAATCTCCGAAGCTTAAAAATTGGAAGATTACTGCATTTGAACAGAGAAATTTAAACGATTCTATTAAAGTAGGATATGCCAGTAAAGAACGTGCCGTAGTGGTGATTGACAAAGATACCCTACAAGGTGGGTATATAAGTATACAAATAGGTTATGAGGATGTCTTTTTTAAATATTCGAATCAATCAAAAGAATTGGATTTAAATATCTACGTGCGTAATTATGAAGAAGGTTTGATAAAGCATGGAAGAAAAAATGCAGTTAAAAAGCTTTTAAAAAATTTACTTGGCGAATATGATCTAGAAATGGAGATAGATTGGATTAATTACATCAAATTAGATGAAAATAATATGAATGGACTATATCCAATCATTCGACTCAGAGAATTAATTGACAAAAGAAAATTAGAAAGAAAAGGATTATTTAATACTTCGCAGAATTGAGATTAAAATTCGTTGTTCAAAATTAAAAATATTAAATATTGTTCATAAACTAAATTCTTGCGCTTAGCCATTCTTTAAATTGATAAAAATTTTGTGGAGCTACACCATGACCAACAGGAAATTCATTTAAATTAGTAGTTATTCCAAGTTCAGCAAAGCGTATTGGAGCTTTTCTTGCCCAGTCAACAGGTATTACTTGATCAACACTACCGTGGGAACAGTAGATATTTAGCTTCGCGAAATCATTTTTTTCATAATCTTGTTTTAAAATATCTTCATTTAAATATCCACTTAATGCAATCACATTTTTTATTTTTTCAGGATAAGAAAGAGCGACAGAATAGCTAAGAATGGTACCTTGACTAAATCCTAACAGGGTTACATTTTGAGAGTCTAATTGATAAGCCTGTACCGCTTCATCAATAAAACCAGCTATTTTATCTCTAGATTCAATGGCTTGTTTGTCATCACTAAACTTACCTTGGGTATCATCAAAATAGATGGCATACCAGGCATTACCATATGGTTGCATCGGATATGGTGCACGTACTGAAATAATAAAAAGCTCTTCTGGAAGTTCAGGAGAAAAAGAAAAAAGATCATTTTCATCGCTTCCATAACCATGAAACATAAATAATACAGGAGTTTTTTCTTTTTTGATTGTTGGTTCCTTAATGATATGGTGTAGAGATAGTGTTTTAGTTTGCATTTTTTTTCTTTTTATATCAATCAAATTTGATAAAATCTAGATTGATAAAGCTTGTAATTGTTTAAACTTTTAAATATGAAAAAATGTATTGTTTTTTCTTAAATATAAGTCTAGATTTTGGATTTTATTTCTTAACTTTTAAATACACAAATAAACAATATTTAAGCCACTAATTATGAAAAAAATTACTTATTTATTTTTCTTATTTCTCGTCCATTTTGGTTTTTCTCAAACACAAGAAGATTTCGAAAAAAATATGAAAACTATTGTAGAATCAATGAAAATAGATCAAACTGACAAGATTTTTGATATGTTTTCTGCCGATTTACAAAAAACACTCACCAAGGAAAAACTAAAAGAAATCGTAGGTGCTGCAATCAAAGAATTCGGAAAACCAATAGAATTTGACTTTATGTTAGACGACAATGGATTACGACGTTATCTTATCCAAACAGATAGGGATTCATTTATGCTTGATGTGGCCATGTCGGCGGACCTAAAAATAAATAAGTTGCAGATAGAGTAATTTAACTTATTTAATAAAATTAAACCATTGCTGGAAATACTTTCCTAGTATAGGCACTTCTTTTTGTTCTTCTTTTATAGCTGTTATAAGGCCATAAACCCATAAGACTAAAATAAAAATATAGAATGCAGAGGATATAAGGATAGAATCAAAAATGGTAACCAATGCGCCTAATATGTAAAAAGATATGTTTACTCCAAGTGCTTGTCTAATATGAAAGTTAGCGAATAAATTTTTATCATCCTGATTCATAAAATAAGCTATAATAGTACCAATAATAGTAATGTAGGCTACTATAGCAGCTGTTTTTCCTTGTTTTGCGTAGTCAGATTGCATGATTGATGTATTTGCGTTAATATCTAAATTCTTACTTGTATATAGCGCATATGTACTATTACTTAAGGATCATTTTTTTGTTTGCAATAATACCATATGATTGACCTTTTAAAGATTTTCCCAAAAAAGCACTATTTTTTGATGTGGATAAGATGTCCTTTTGATCGAAAATCAGTTCTTTTTTTGGTGAAAATAAAGTCAAATTTGCAGTACTACCTTTATCAATGGTGATATCTTCAATTCCAAAAATTTCTTTACCATTGGTTAGTAAATTTATGCAGGTTTCAATATCAAAGATAGAGTTAAGTACTCCAAAAGCGCTTTCTAAGCCTATTGTTCCGTAGCTGGCACTATCGAATTCTACTTTTTTATGTTCAATATCAATAGGTTGGTGATCACTCGTTACCATATCAATTGTTCCTTCTTGTATTCCCTTATGTAAAGCAGTGATATCTTTTTGCGTTCTTAATGGTGGTTGCACTTTGTAGTTAGCATCAAATTTTACAAGCTCATTATCTGTTAATTTAAGATGATGAGTAGTAACACTACAAGTAACTGCTAATCCTTTTGTTTTAGCTTCTTTAATTAAGGCTACAGATTTGGCCGTAGAAATAGTCGGAATGTGTAATTTCCCTCCGGTATACTCTAATAGAAATAAGTCTCTAGTTACTTGTAATTCTTCTGCAAGAGATGGTATACCTTTAAGACCTAATAGTGTACTTTGTTCTTCTTCATGAACCATTCCTTTTCCTGCTATACTATTATCTTGAGGGAAAGATTGTACTAGCCCATTAAAATTTTGAGCATAAAGTAGTGCTATTTTTAATAAATTAGGATTTGCAATAGCCTTTTTGTAATCACCAAATGCAACAGCACCAGCTTGTTGCATATCATAAAGTTCTGCTAGATCTTTTCCTTCAGATTTTACTGTAAGCGCACCAATCGGGTAAAGATTTACAGCATGTTGTTGTGATTTTACAGTAAGAAACCCAATAGATGCACTAGTATCTGTGATGGGTAACGTATTTGGGTTTAATGCAATACTTGTAAAGCCACTTTTAGCGGCAACATCAAGACCATGTAAAATAGTTTCTCTTTCTTCATAACCAGGTTCTCCGAAACTAACGCTGCTATCAAACCAACCTCGAGATACATGTAAGTCTGCAAGGTTTATTTCTGTAATATTTGGTATTGATTGTAAAGTAGAATCTATATCCGTAATAATACCATCTTCAATAAGAATATCTACTGTTTTATTATTGAAAGGTGATGTAGAATCAATTACAGTAGCAGACTTTAGTAAGACGTTCATTTTAGAAATTTTAATAATAATATTTCGATTAACAGGAATATCAGCGCAAAAATAACAAACCATTTCCAAAGTTCATTAATACTAGTCTCTTCTTTTATTTGATCAAAAAGTTCTGTTACCGAGCTATTTAAAGTATAGTTCTCGTTAGAGCTTAGCGAATAATATTGTAAGTCACTCTCTGAACTATCATAATTATAGCTAACATATTGAATAATTTTATTCTTATCCTGTAAAGAATAAATTCCGGATTTTGCGGGGATATCTTCTGTTGTAATACGCACCTTTGTAGGAAAACTTTGCTGTAATGGGATGCTGTTTTCTTGATCTGAAATCAACGAGATAATACCATCCTGCCCCAGAGAAATAGGCACATCATAAGAGTTTGAACGACCAATAGTATAAGAGATATCACTTAATTGTAAACTCTGTTTCCCTATATTGTAAAGCGTAGGAACAATTAAAGGAGAATTTTTAAAATTGGAGTTCTTAGTGTTTATTGCAGCAGTAAAAATGTATAATGAATTGGTCTTGTATAAAAATGGACTATTGTCTTCAAAAGACAATACAACATTTGTAGCGTTGGCTTGATAATAACTATTTACTTTTGGGTATTGAAAATTTGTTATAGTTTTATCAAAAACTCCTTTATAAAGTGGGTGTGAAAAATTAATTTTTGTAATTTTTTTCTCTTGAACTTTAGGAGCTAAAAGGCTCTGAGCAGAAAACGAATTTATAAATTGCTGATATGATACTAAATCTCCTTCTTCAGAAGGGATAATACATACTGTGCCTCCTTGTTCAACAAAAGGTTTTATAGCATTGATTAATGATATAGGAATTTGTTTCACTTCATTAATTATAATAAGATTAGCATCGCTAATATCATTATAATTAAAAGACTCTGTTGCATTACTAACCAAAACAAATTCATCGGTTGTAAAAATGTTTTTTATAAAATTATCATTTTCCCCATTTATGGCTACAACCTTAATCTTTTCAGGTGCATTAATCGTAAAAAACCTAGAATTATCAAATGTAATAGCGGGGTCTTCAAGAGTAACTCGACCATTAATTTTTATACCTTCATCTAAACGAAATTCGGTAGTGGCACTGCCATTTCTAGGAATTGAAACGGCTGTTTTTGCAATTAGCTTATCATCATTATACAGTGCAATTGATGTATTGTCAGCATTAGCATCTGTATCACTTACAAGCACTTTAAGAAAAAGCTCATTATCTGTATTTCGTTGTAAAAATAGACTGTCGATAGAGATATTTTGTTTTGTTACAGGTTTTAACTGTACAAGATTTGTCTGTGAACTTGCATCTGTTGGTAAAGAAAATGGCTCTTCTTTTTGTTGAAAATCAGAAATCATAATAATTCTTTTATTCGTTTCTGATGTCAATCCTAAAGTTTGTTTCGCCTTAAGAAACGCGGCATTATATGGTATTTGATTTGAGCTATATTCTAATTGAAGCAAATCATTTTGAATATCTTTTTTTGTAACATTGGTGAAAGTCTCTGTATTCGTAAAAATAGATACAGTTTCATCTTCGGGGAGCTCACTAAGAATGTCTTGAACAGCTCGTTTAAGTAAAGAACCTTTTGATCCTTTAGCCTGCATACTAAAAGAATTATCAAGGTAAATGGCAGTTTCATTCTTCTTTCCAACAACCTTTTCCGAAGCTAAAAATGGTTGAGCAAAAGCAATAATAATTCCAGTTAATGCTAGCAATCTGGCTAGAAGCGTTAGCCATTTCTTGATCTGTGAACTCTTACGAGTCTGAATTGTAACAGATTTAAGAAATTGCACATTGGTAAAGTCAACTTTTTGAAAACGTCGTAGCTGAAATAAGTGAACTAATATAGGAATGATAAGTGCAAAAAGAGCATAAAGAAATTCTGGGTGTTTAAATTGCATTCTTATAAAGTTAATATATATGATCAGTGTATCAGTTAGTTACAGAATATTGAAAGTAATTCTATAAACAACTAGTAAACGATTTCCTCTAAATTGAGGAATAAACTCGTTTTAGAGTAAAAAGTATATGTAAATATAGAGAAATTAAAGATAGTGACAGCTTAAGGATATAGTAATTTATTTAGCTTTAAACAAGGTTAAAATTGTATTGCAAAGCGTAACAAAGATTAGAGCAATTATTTGGCTAAAAAAAGTTTTTTTAATTATCTAATAACTAGTTCAGTAAAGAGATGAGTGTTTCAGAAACTAACTAATTTAGAAGATGGAAATGATTTAAATTAAACAGATTTTAAAATGTGGATATATAAATGTTTACCAATTTATCAGAAATATAATTAACTTGGTAACTCCATTATTTTTTTAATAATAATGGTATTTGTTTAATAATTAACGAACGTAGTAGTGTAAAGAATAAGAAATGAAAAAACAAAATAAGCGAATGCGAGTAGGAGAAGGAAGAATTAGTGGTGCCATATCAATTTTTCTTGGTTCTTTATCCTTAACTAGTATTTTATGTTTCAAATTTCCAGAACAGTTAACAACACCAGAGTTTCGAGAAGTGTATACTGCAGATATGGTCGAGAATTTAATGTTTGGAGCCATTATAGCGACTTTTCTTTTTGCTTTAGTGAGTATCCTTCTTAATAAAAATAAGAGTAATGCGGTTATAGGTATTATTCTAGGGGTATTAGCTATAGCTGTTGGTGGACTAACTGTTGAAGGAAGAGCCGTTGAAAAAGTAAGTTGGAGTATTGGTTTGGATTGGCTTATTCTAGATCTGTTTATTATGGCATTATTGTTTGTTCCTATAGAATTAGCTTTTCCAAAAAACAAATTGCAATCCAAATTTCATGATGAATGGCGAACTGATCTTATTTATTTTGGAATAAGTCATTTGGCTATTCAATTGTTTGGAGTTTTAACTAAAAAACCTGCTGTAGCTTTTTTTGGATGGATGAACCTGGAGCAGGTACATGAATGGGTTTCTGGATTACCCTTTGTAATTGAGTTGTTTTTGGCTTTACTTGTTACTGATATCTTTCAATATTGGGCACATAGATTTTTTCATTCTCATCATTATTTATGGCGATTTCATTCAATACATCATTCAACGCAAAATATGGATTGGCTTGCAGGTTCAAGAACTCACTTTATAGACATATTTTTTACACGAAGCATGTCATATATTCCACTTTATGTACTAGGATTTTCAACACTAACATTTAATGTATATATTGTATTTATAGCAATTCATGCAGTTCTGATTCATTCTAATACAAGTATTAATTTTGGTATTTTAAAATATATAATAACAACTCCGCAATATCACCATTGGCATCATTGTGAAGAACCAGAACATTATGGAAATAATTTCGCGGTTGTGTTTCCTTTTATTGATAAAATTTTTGGGACCTATTACTTACCTGGTAAGGAATGGCCCAAGGGTACTGGATTAATTGACGCCTCCTTTCCTAAAGGATTTGTTAAACAATTAGCTTTTCCTTTTACTAAAAGCCCATTTAAAAATGATCTTTTGCCAGAAGAAAAAAGTAAGAGATAGAGGAAATAAATTATTATATAAATAAATGTCTTAAAGGAAGTTTATATAATGATATCATATAAACTACTTCAATATAAACGTTGTTATAGTAACAAATTTGGTATTCTCATGACTGTGTAATTTGTTTTAAGGTAACAAATAGGTTTATAAAGGTACATATATTTAGTATTGCAAATATTTCTTAAAAACTAAAAATGAATGAAAATTTAATAGCCATAGCATTACTCCTGATATATTTTTCACCTGTATTTTACCAATTGATCATAGTTATAAAAGAAAATAAAAAGGGAAATAAAATTCCATTGAAGAAATTTTTCAAGTTTGTCAAGTATAGTTTTTTGATTTTAATTCCTTTGTTCATTGGATTAATAGTTTTAAATAATAATAACTATTTGAATTATGAAAGCCCCTTAACTTTTGATAAATATGATGAAATAACGTTTAAAAATTTTAGGGGTTTAGAATTTTTTAAAAAGTCACTATACGGTAACGAAAGGTTTGCTTATGTTGTTACTTCAATTGAAAGTGAAGTCAATGATAATTCTGTAATTGTTCAATCCTTATTTTATCCTTCACGTTCATTTGTTTATAAAAAAAACACTAATAGTAAAGAGCTTTTGAACCATGAAAAATACCATATTAAGATAACGGAATTGTTTGCTCGAAAAGCAAAGAAGAATATATCTAATTTAAGCACTTTTGATAAAGATGTTATAAAGAAAATAATTGAAGACGCAAAAACAAAAGAAAGAATTTTTCAAAAAGAATATGACTATAATACTTTTCACAGTTATGTTTTAAGTGAACAAAAAAGGTATGAGAAAATAGTAGACAGTTCATTAACTTTGCTAAGCAAATATAAAAAACCAAAAATCATAATTAATGATAATAATTAGATACTTCTTTTTAGCATTTCTTTGCTTAACCTTAATTAACTGTAAAACAGAAGATCATAAATTTCCTTTAGACAAAAGATATTGGGATACAAATGATTATAATGATGTAATTATTGAATTAAGATTTGGTTATAAGAAAGATGAAAAGAAACCAACATTTGATAATCCAGAGAAAAGAATGATTGTTCAAAAATTAACGGATGAGCAAAATTTCAAAATAGTACTTGATGATAAAGAATTAGGCATAAAACACAGAAGTAATATTGCCACAGAATTCTTTAATCAGTGGAAGGATATGCATCAAATTTATCAACAGACTGATCGTAAAGATAAATACCTTTACGATATTGAAATGTTAGCTGTTTGGCAATTTGGTTTGGACTTACAATTAGATTATTTTAAACTGGGAAATGATGATATTAAAGAAAGATCAGATGATCCAAATTCGTCAAAAGTGAAAAGTGTTATTAATTCGAATATAGGAACTCTTATTGAGAATTATACAATTTACTTAGATGAAATTAATAATGAAAAAGCTTTTTCTGAAGAAGGAAAGGTAAAGCTTGGAAAAGGAATAGATATTTACTTTTCAGAATTGATTAGAATCTATCCTAATGCAAATTATAGTGGGATAAAAAGGAAAGCAGAATTAATGCTTAAGAAAAGTAAAAATGATAATGTAAAATCATCTTTAATAAAATTAATTAAGTTAATCAATTCTACGAAAAATAAAGACAACACATAATAACCCTTGTGTTGAGTTTATATCTGGTGCTTAGAATTAATTATACTTGTTTTTTGATAGTAGTTTTTTTAAATAACCTTTTAGATTAAGTATAAACGATTGTATCCTAAAAATTAACTGTACATTTGCAGGCACATTCAGAAATGGCATTTAAGTAGTTAAGTATTGTTGTTTCTTAAACAATATACTATGTCATTTAATACTTTAGGTTTATCCGAACCCTTGTTACGTGCTGTTCAAAAAAAAGGATATACAACACCTTCTCCGATTCAAGAAAAGGCTATTCCACCAATTTTAGAAAAGAAAGATGTATTGGCGTCTGCCCAAACAGGAACAGGAAAAACAGCAGGATTTACATTACCTGTTTTACAACTGTTATCACAAGGACAACAGCTTAGAAAAAGACCTGTGCGTGCTTTAGTATTAACACCTACTAGAGAATTAGCTGCTCAAATATTAGATAATGTAAGAGCTTATAGTGAGTTTTTAGATGTACGATCAATGGTGATTTTTGGTGGAGTCAATGCTAAACCGCAAATAAGAGGTTTGCGTAATGGTGTGGATCTTTTAGTAGCAACTCCTGGTCGATTATTAGATTTACACTCCCAAAAAGCACTTTCTTTATCTAAAATAGAAGTATTAGTTCTCGATGAAGCTGATCGTATGCTTGATATGGGGTTTCAAAGAGATATCAACAAAATTTTAGGGTTGTTGCCTGAAAGAAGACAGAATCTTTTGTTTTCAGCAACATTTTCTAAAGAAATTAAAAAATTAGCAAACGGAATATTACATCATCCTGTATCTGTAGAAGCGGCTCCGGAAAATACAACCGCAGAAAAGGTAAAACAAAAAATATATAGAGTAGATAAAAGCAAAAAAACAACGCTTATTATCAAATTCATTACAGATGGAAACTGGGAACAGGTACTTGTTTTTACACGAACAAAGCACGGTGCTAATCGTCTTACTGAAAAAATGAATAAGAATAATATTTCGGCAGCCGCTATTCATGGTAATAAAAGTCAAGGAGCAAGAACGAAAGCCTTATCAGGATTTAAAAAAGGTACAATACGAGTATTGGTTGCTACAGATATCGCAGCGAGAGGATTAGATATCCCTTTGTTACCACATGTTGTAAATTTTGAATTACCTAATATTCCTGAAGATTATGTGCATAGGATCGGTCGAACTGGTAGAGCAGGGGCTAGTGGTGAAGCTATATCCTTGGTTAGCGAGGATGAAGTGGCCTATGTAAAAGGAATAGAAAAACTTTTAGGAGAAAAATTAGAAAATAATGTTGTAGAAGGGTTCGAACCCACTATGAGCGCTAGAGATGTAAAACAAGGCCCTAGAAATAATAACAACAGAAAACCTAAGGCAAAAAACAAATCTAGAAATTATAAAAGAAGATCCGGTAGGTAATTGTTAAGGTTTGCTATTTTGTTTCGCGCTATATACTACAATTGATCCTGCAAATGAATCATGAATAGCTTGTTTTTTTTCGTTACTCGATACAGTTAGTAATGAAATCCAACCCAATAAGGCTTTTACAAGATATCTTAAAATGGCCATGTGAAGTAAGATGTTTTTTTCTGGATTATCTAATTGCTTAACACGAATTCCTATGGCTTTATGTCCAATGGTACCTCCAAAAAAGCTGGTAAGTATGGGATCATACAATCCAAAAATAATAATAAAAGCAATAATTCGGGCACTATCAGGGATATGTTCAAAAGAAGAAAAAATATCAGTTACTATTACCATTAAAATTATTAAAATAATACTATCCACTATAATAGCTTTTACACGATCAAAGATACTGGGGTATTCAGTTTGAGAAATAGTATTCATCTGTAGTGCTTTATAAATTATTTATGGTAAGATACCTCTATTTTAATACAATAAAAAATAGAATAACTTTTGATCATATATAAAGAGGAAGCATAACTTCCTCTTTATATATTTATACTTTAACATTAGAATATATAGAATCCTACGGATATTTGGAAATTAGAATTTTTTCCATCTCTACCGTTTATTATTTCTGTTAAACCAAGGTTATACCGAGCTTGCATAAAAAAGTCATTATACTCAACACTTCCACCAAAGGCAAACCCAAAATCAAAAGTTTCTGCCTCTAAAAAAGATACATCTTGTAAACCTTCAGTAGCATTTTTAAAACCATCATTAACAATAAAACCAAATTGAGGACCTGTTTCGACGCTAAAAAACTTAGCAAATTTAAGCTTTGCCAAAACTGGAATATTGATATAATCAAGATCGATATCGTCAGTTCCTTGTGCAGAGTACAAAAGTTCAGGTTGAATAACAAAGGTTTCTAGTATACTCAATTGAAGTACGGTACCCAAATGAAACCCTGTTCTTCCATCTATTTGATCACCTACATCATTACCATTAATGGTAGCTAAATTTATGCCGCCTTTGAAACCGAATTTAATGTCTTGGGCTTGGGAGTTAAAAGTAAAACTGATTATAGCAAGTGTTAATAAAAATACCCTTTTCATAATTGTAAATTTAGATTTGTTTGATTCTGTAAGTTATAATAGCTGGAGTAGCCAAAACTATACCATTACTATAATGATTTTTACGCTATCAAAAATACTCGAGTATATGTTTGATTTATTATTATAATTTTCGAATTAAAACGAATGTTATTTAACTTTTAAGCATAAAAAAAGAGGAAGTTTTACTTCCTCTTTATATAATATAAATAGTATTATTAGAAAATATAATATCCAACAGATACTTGAAAATTAGAGTTTCTACCATCAAAGTCATCCACAACATCAGTAAAACCGTAGTTATATCTAAGTTGACCAAAGAATCCTCCAAATTCAACACCAGCACCGATAGCAGCACTTAAATCAAAGCTTTTCGCTTCAACACCAGCTTCTACTGATCCTGGAATATCCTCAAATCCATCATTTACGACAAACCCAAATTGCGGACCTGCTTCTACACTAAAAAATTTCGCAAATTTAAGTTTTGCTAAAACAGGGATATTAATGTAATCAATATCAGTATCATCAGTACCTTGAGCAGAGTATAAAAGTTCTGGTTGAATAGCAAATGTCTCTAAAATACTTAATTGAAGTACAGCACCAATATGATATCCCGTTCTTCCATCTATTTGATCAGCTACATCATCTCCATTAATGGTTGCTAAATTGATCCCACCTTTGAAACCAAATTTAATGTCTTGAGCTTGTGAGCTAAAAGTAAAACCGATTACGGCAATTGCTAATAAAAATAGCTTTTTCATAATTGTAAATTTAAGGTTTGTTTAAGTTCAAAGATAGGAAGTAATATCTTAAAAAAAGGTTAAACATCAAAAGAATTGGTTCCTTTGTCGATGTATTTTGGTTGTTTGTCCTTAATGCGATTGGTGAAAGTTAGAGGTGATAATATTGATTTTCAAATAAAATATATGAATTTTTGAAGTAAAGAATATTGTATCTTCGCTCGAAAATTGGAAATAAATACTCGAGTGCATGCAACACGAATTTACCATACAAGTTTCTCCAGAAATTGCAGCAAACCCTGAACAATTAAAAAATGATGTAGCACGTAAGAATGGGATTCCAATAGATGATATTAAACATATTAAAATTGTCAAGCGTTCTATTGATGCAAGACAGCGCAATATTAAGGTTAATTTGAAGCTAAATGTATATGTTCAAGAAGAATATATTTATCGCCCAATAGAGTTACCAGATTACCCAGATGTGTCTAATGCACCAGAAATAGTGATTATAGGCGCAGGTCCAGCAGGTTTGTTTTCTGCATTACAGTGCGTCGAATTAGGTTATAAACCTATCGTTATAGAACGAGGTAAGGATGTTAGAAATAGACGTAGGGATTTAAAAGCTATTAATCAAGACCATGTTGTAAACGAAGATTCTAACTATTGTTTTGGAGAAGGAGGAGCGGGAACGTACAGTGATGGAAAATTATATACAAGATCAAAAAAGAGGGGTGATGTACAACGTATACTGAAACTTTTAGTGGGTTTTGGGGCTACAGATCAAATATTAGTAGAAGCGCATCCTCATATCGGAACAAATAAATTGCCAAATATTATTGCCGCCATTCGTGAAAAAATAATAGCGCAAGGAGGAGAAATACATTTTGAGACCCGAGTTACTGATTTTGAAATAAAAAGCTCTAAGATACATGGTGTAACATTGTTAAATGGAGACAAAATAGCCACAAATAGGGTCATATTGGCTACTGGTCACTCTGCAAGAGATATTTTTGAACTCTTATATCATAAAAATATAGAGATTGAGGCAAAACCTTTTGCATTAGGTGTTAGAGTAGAGCATTCTCAAAAACTGATTGATCAAATACAATATAAATGCGAAGATAGAGGTCCATATTTACCTCCTTCTCCTTACAGTATTGTAAAGCAAGTAGATGGTAGAGGAATGTATTCTTTTTGTATGTGCCCTGGGGGCGTAATTGCTGCTTGTGCTACAAGTCCTGGTGAAGTTGTTACCAATGGCTGGTCTCCTTCAAAGAGAGATCAACCAACTTCTAACAGTGGTATTGTGGTTGAGTTACGAGAAGAAGATTTTAAACCTTTTTCTAAATACGGACCTCTAGCGGGAATGTATTTTCAAAAAAGTATAGAACAAAAAGCATGGAGTGTTGGAGGAGAAACACAACGTGTTCCTGCGCAACGCTTAATAGATTTAGTAGAAGGAAGAGTTTCTTCAGACCTTCCAGAAACCTCGTATGCACCTGGGTTAACATCTGCAGATATGGGTATGGTCTTTCCTAAATTTATACATAGTACATTAAAAGAAGGGTTTAAGGCTTTTGGAGATAGTATGAAAGGGTATTTGACCAATGAAGCTGTGGTGCATGCTCCAGAATCTAGAACATCTTCACCAATACGAATTCCTCGGGATTGGCAAACATTAGAACATACTCAAATAAAGGGGTTGTATCCGTGCGGAGAAGGTGCAGGGTATGCTGGTGGTATTATTTCTGCGGCTATTGATGGTGAGAAATGTGCTATAGCTTGTGTTAGATCTATCGAAAAAAAGAATTAATTATATTTTTTAATATAGAAATCAAAGGTAGTTTGAACTTTTTCTGTAGAGGTTACTTTGATTGAACCTCCAAGCTTACCTACAAGTTTTTTAACAGTAGATAATCCTATACCATTACCTTTATTACCACTTCTATCCGTAGTATTAGCGGTGGTAAACAAATCAAAAATAGTATCTAACTTATCATTTGGAATACCCATTCCGTTATCGGTAATTCTAAAAAAATAGAAATTTTCATCTTCATTGGCGTCAATAGATATTTCTATTTGTTCTTTATCATTATACTTAATACTATTAGCGATTAGGTTAAAAAACACTTGTTTCAGTACCAATTTGTTAGATTCAATTATAGTATTGGCAGTTGGAAAATTAATAGTGAAATCTGGTTTAATACTTAAAAGATCTACAATTTCTTGTAAAAGCTCATTCAAATCGAACTTTTCGGGTTTGTTTTGTAATAAGCTATCACTCTCATAATGATCAAGTACATCACTAATGTAACTACTCATAGAGAACGAAGAAGTTTTTATATAGTCAAAATACTCAGAACTTTCTTCATCTAGCTTACCATTAAGGATAAGTTTTAGCAAGTCTGTAGTTGTAATGATATTTGCCAAGGGCATTTTTAAATCATGAGATATTACTCTAGCAAATTCTCTTAAAGAATCATTTCTTTTTTTAAGTTTAGATTGTACTTTTTCTAAATCAGTATTCTTTTTATTTAGTTCAAAAAGCATGACTACTTGATTAGCCAAGGATTTTAACGATTCTAATTGTTTTTTAGATAATGTTTTAGGTTTACTATCAATAACACATAAGGTACCAAGAGCAAAACCATTTTTATCAACTAAAGGAATACCTGCATAGAAGATCACTAGTTTCTCAACCGTAGTCAACGGATTGTTCTTAAAACGATCATCTTTACGAGCATCTTCTACTATTAAGGGATTTTCGGGATCAAGAATGGCGTGCGCGCAAAAAGAAACATCTCTGGGAGTTTCGCAAACATCTAAACCATGTTTAGATTTAAACCATTGTCGATCGCTATCTACTAGAGAAATTAATGCAATCTCTGTATCACACAAAAATGCAGCAAGACTTGTAATCTCATCAAATTCTTTTTCTGATGGAGTATCAAGAATATTTAAAGACCTTAAAGCTTCAAGCCTAAATTCTTCATTTATAGGTATAGTTGCTGATATCATTCTAAATCCAGAGAACTGTTTTTTTGTAATACAATTCTTAATAAAATTAACAAAAATAAGTTACATATTACCAATTAATTAACATTACGTATTAATTTTGTGTGTTAACCGTAAAAAATACAAATAAGCAATCCAAGGTATACCTTGGTTTAGGCATAAATTGTATTATTTCATTTTAAATATGAGTTTGCGTTTGTATAGAACGAATATTTTAAACGAATCGTATGAAATAGACTTTTTATTACTCTTTTAATAGATAAACTATCAGTTGAGTGTGTAAAACCCGTAATTCATAATCATTCTAATTATTAACGATTAGGTAAACATTTAACCTTAAGTTAAGTTTAGGATAACGTAATCAAAATTATCAATTAACAATGTTTCTGAGTGTGAAAGATACTTTTACGAAAAAGTAATAACACATTAAATTTCAGAAAATGAAAATTTCACACAAAACGATTTTTAAAATATTTATGGTATCCATGATTGGGGTATTTTTTATGGCTTGTGACCCAGAAGATGGTAGAGATGGAGTAGATGGTAGAGATGGGGTTGATGGAGTAGATGGAGTAGATGGAGAAGATTTCGAACCTGAACCAACAATGTTTGCTGATAAATCGGCAACAAAACCATTAGTAGCATTAGCGCCTCAGTTTAATTTTGTAGAAGCATATTCATTAATAAGTACACCGGATGTAATTGATGGTAGTTTTCAATTAGCTGGTTCTGCAGATGGAGCTGGTTTTTTGAAAAATGAAAATGGTGGTTATGTATATGTAGTAAACTGTGAGGATAGTTATGCAGTTGCAAGAATTAATCTAGATGAAAATTTAATTCCAACATCAGGAGATTATTTATTAAACTCTGGAGTATCTGATTTTGCAAGACAATGTTCTGGAACGATGTGGGAAAAAGATATTCATGGGGGAACTAAAGATATATTTTTATCAGCTTCAGAAAGTATTAATTATGATGTAAAAGGAATTGACCCATTTATTGTAACTCCTACACCAACAGCAGATTTCGGATTAGATGCTCTTGGAGAATTTTCATGGGAAAATGCAGTTCCTCTTCCGCAAAACTCATATGCAGGAAAAACAGTTATTATAGGCGGAGATGATGATTCAAGTGGATCAGAAGGGCAAGTTACTTTGTATTATTCTGAAAACGGAGATGCAGACTTAGACAACGGAAAAATATATGTATTAAGATTGAAACAATTTTCTGATGGAGCCGGTGGAGTGCAAAACGTAGCTGCAAATACTATATATAATGAAGGACAACTTGACTTTGGTAGTACCTATGATGTTGAATTTGTAGAGATTCCTAATGGAAAAGATTTAACAAAAGATGAGATGGAAACTGCTTGTACAGGTGTTTTTGCATCTCAGTTTATGAGAGTAGAAGATGTAGACTACCAAAAAGGGAGTGACGCAAATGGTAGAAATGTATTTTTTGCTGTAACTGGTAGAGGTCCAGGTAGAGGAACTTATAATGACTGGGGTACTGTTTACAAATTA
Organism: Aquimarina sp. AD10; assembly: GCF_003443715.1. NCBI lineage: Bacteria > Pseudomonadati > Bacteroidota > Flavobacteriia > Flavobacteriales > Flavobacteriaceae > Aquimarina > Aquimarina sp. AD10. The sequence continues at coordinate 784,200 of NZ_CP031965.1, forward strand.
GAATTAGACGCAGCTTCTCCATTAACAGGTAAGCTTACTCAAATCATCAGTGGAAATACTGATACTAATAACATGGATGGTAATTTGGCAGCATTGCAAAGCCCGGATAACATTTGTGTTACAGAGAATTTTATATATGTTCAAGAAGACCCAAACTCTTTTGATAGAGGTCATGCAGCTCAGATTTATCAAACAGATATTAATGGTAATAACCCAAGTACTGTATTAGAATTAGTCGTACGTCAGGATTTAGATCCTAATAATAGTACTGGATTTAGCGGAGAATTTGGATCATTAATAGATGTTTCTGATAAAGTTGGTGTTCCAGGAACTTTCTTATTGGCAGTACAACCTCACTATTGGGAAAGTCCAGATTTTATGAATTTAGATGGTCATACTAATAGTGCAAGAGAAGATGATCAAGCGTCTCAAATTGTAATTTTAAAGGGGCTTCCTAGATAATTTTTTTTGAATTAGTCATACTTCAAAAGATCTCCATTTTTTTAAATGGAGATTCTTTTATTTATAAAAATGTAGTACCAAAATGTTTAAAATATCAAAACTAATATTAGTTATAGGTAGTTTTTGTATATGTATGTTTTCTTGTAAAAAAGAAGAAAAATATATTGAAAAAACGAGTCTGGATTGGAAGTCAACACAGGATTTTTATTTGCAAAATATCACAAAATCAATAACACATTTAGATGAACTTTTAAGTCATGGCGTAGATGGAGATCAAGCAAAAGAAATCTTTATTCAAGCAAGGATAGCATTTAAAAAAGCAGAACCCTATGCATCTTATCTTAATCCTGCTGTTGGACATAGAGCCAATGGTCCTGCATTACCCGTATATAAAGAAGATAATGGAAAAATTTTAAAACCTGTTGGTTTTCAAAAAATAGAAGAGAGTATCTACGAAGGAGAGGTTAGTAAGGAAGAATTTGAAAGAGAAGTAACTATTACTAAAGGTTTATTAATAAACCTTCAAAAAGGGATTAAAAAAAGAGAATTAAACCCACAACGTTTTTTTGTAGCAACTCATCAACAATTATTTAGGATTATTAGTCTAGGTATATCCGGTTTTGATACCCCTGTTAGTCATTTAGGAATTAATGAAACGATAGTTTCACTTGAGAGTCTTGAGCATGTATATCAAGAAAGTATTGCCTTTTTAATTAAAAAGAAAAACCCAGATTTAGATCAAAAGTTTAAAACTAGTATAGCATCAGCAATACAATTTATTCAAAGAAATACAGATTTTGAAAGTTTTGACAGATATACCTTTATTAGGGATTATATGAATCCTGTAACGCGTAATTGGGTTTCTATAAGAAAAGAAAGCGAACTATGGGAAGGAGTAAATACATTTCCTTTTAATTTTGATGCTCCAACATTTTTTGAAACAGATTCTTTTAATGTTACTTATTTTACACCTGCAACAAATCGCAACCCTTCCGAAAAAAGAATTGAACTTGGTAAAAAGTTATTCTTTGATAAAAATCTTTCTAAAAAAGGTGAGATGGCTTGTGCTACTTGTCATATTCCCGAAAAAGCATATGCAGACGGACTAGTAGTAAATCTAGATAATAGTGGAAATAAATTAGTTAGAAATACGCCGACCTTAATAAATACAGTATTTCAAAAAAGTTTCTTTTGGGACGGCAGATCTCCAACCATATTAGATCAGATTTCATCTGTATTTACTAATGATAAAGAGTTTGATGCTGGTGTACATCAATTTTCTGATGCAATTTTACAAGACACCACTTATGTTCGATTGTTTAAAGATGCTTATGGCACGATATCCAATAGAAATACAGATGTGATAAAAGCAATTTCTTCGTATATATCAACATTAAATGGTTTTAACTCTAAGTTTGATAAAAACATGCGAGGAGAAGAAAATACGTTTACAGCAGAAGAAAAACAAGGCTTTAATTTATTTATGGGTAAAGCACTGTGTGCTACTTGTCATTTTGTACCCTTAACTAATGGAACTGTTCCTCCTTTTTTTACAGAAACTGAAAAAGAAGTTATTGGAGTGCCTAATAAAGCTGATAATAAAGAATTAGATGATGATCTAGGATTTTATTGGAAATTTAAAGAAGAACTGCACAGAGGAATGTTTAAGACCCCAACCGTGCGAAATGCAGCACTAACAGCGCCTTATATGCATAATGGAGTATATACCACTTTAGAACAGGTTATGGAATTTTATAATCTTGGAGGTGGTGGTGGAATGGGATTTGATCTAGAACATCAAACATTACCTTTTGATGAGTTAAAACTTACAGATCAAGAATTAAACGCTTTAGTAGCCTATGTAAAGACACTTTCTGATGGTATCTCAGAAACATATTAGTTTGAAGAAAGGTTAATGTCTAAAACTTTTCAAAAACACCTAATCCAAATAAAGCATAATCATACTTTACAGGGTCTATTGGGTCTAATTTTCTGAGATTTTTGTCTAATTCTGCTAGAGCTTTTCCATCGTTTTGTTTTCGTTTAAGTAAACCCAGTTTACGGGCGACATTACCAGAATGTACATCAAGCGGGCAAGATAATTGAGCAGGTGTTAGGGTTTTCCAAATACCTAAATCTACACCTGCACTTGCATCTCGAATCATCCATCTTAGAAACATATTAATACGTTTTGCCGCAGAATTTTTATGTGGATCGCTAACATGTTTTTCTGTTCGTACTTGATGGGGTAGAGAGAAAAACTCTTGTTTAAAACAATGAATAGCGTTCTGAAGATCTTTTTCTGTATTAAATTGATTAAAAAAGGACTCCATATCACCATATTTGGTATACAACTCTTTTAATCCTACAATGAAATAAGACAAATCAATACTGTTAAAAGTTCTATGTACAAAACCTTCTAGGTTTTCAAGGTCTGTTTCTTTATGATTCATGATATAGTCATAAGGACTGTTACCGAGCAGTTTAATGAGTTTATGAGCATTAGTTAATATACTTTTTCGATTGCCCCAAGAAATGGTAGCAGTTAAAAAACCAGAAATTTCGATATCTTCTTTTATTGAAAATAAATGCGGAATCTGAACAGGATCAGATTCTATAAATTTGGGTTGCTCATAAAAAGCAGCTTTTTCATCTAGAAATTCTTTAAGTTCTTTGCGATTAAGTTTCTTCACTCTAAATTAGTTAATTATCTTTCCATCAACCATCTCAAGCTTTCTATCGGCCATGTCTGCTAACTCTTTATTGTGAGTTACAATCACAAATGTCTGTCCAAACTCATCTCTTAATCTAAAAAATAATTGATGTAAATTTTCTGCAGCTTCACTATCTAAATTTCCAGAAGGTTCGTCAGCAAATATTACTTTTGGGTTATTTATTAAAGCGCGAGCAACCGCTACACGTTGTTGTTCACCACCAGATAGCTCACTTGGTTTATGATCGTATCTATGGGATAGTCCTAAGAAATTTAAAAGCTCTTTTGCCCGTTGTTCTGCCTTAATCTTAGGTGTTTTTTTTATAAAAGCTGGTATACAAACATTTTCTAAGGCCGTAAATTCAGGTAACAATTGGTGAAACTGAAAGATAAAACCAAGTCGTTCATTTCTAAACTTCGAAAGTTGTTTTTCAGATAATGAGTTTATATTAGAATCATTAATTTGTAAGTCACTTTCTTTAGCTTCATTGGCACGATCTAACGTTCCTAAAATCTGTAGCAACGTAGTTTTTCCTGCACCAGAGGCACCTACAATAGATACGATTTCTCCCTGCTTGATATGAAGATCAACACCCTTTAAGACATGAAGTTCTCCATAATTTTTATGAATATTACTAGCTTTAATCATTTTGTTCTTGAACTTAAAGAAGTGAAAGTAATCAATCTCTATAGAATCCCCAAGTCTTATCCCTTTGAAGAACGTTTTAAGTTATTCACATCCAGAAAATATACGATTCTAAGAGATAATGTATGTCGTATAGACTGGTTAAACAGATTGTCAAGACTTTCAGTGTAATTTAACGTTGATTGTTCATCATCGTTAAAAATCTGATTACGATAGAGTAGGGTGGCCTCACTTCCTGGAGCAAATCTCCAGTTAAAACTTAAATCAAGATTCCAAATATTAAAATTGGTATTTGGATTATCTTCTGAGATATCATAATCTATTTGCGACCTTGTTCCATCAGTATTTAGTCTATAGAATATATTATCGGCATAATCGGCAGTACTCCAAAAGTTTCTGAAACGTAAATTAATGGCCTTATAAGAATCAAAATTATAACTAGCACTTAGAGAGTTTTCAAGAGATACAATATCTCGTTGTCCAAGAAATACATCTGTGCCATCATCATCGATATACCCAAAATTATTTGGTCTATTAAAGTATTCTGATCGCCATATTAATAATAAATTATCAGAAAATCGATATCTAGGTGAAACTTCAACTCTGTATATTTTTTGTCCATCATTAAACCACTGTCTTGTTCCGATACTAATATCATAAGCAAACTTTTTTCTAAAATCAGAAGATACGAATGCTCTACCACCGGCACTAGAATTAAAAGTAACAAATCGTCCTTCTAATCTAGGTTCAAAATAATCTTGAGTTTTGGAATTTAAAGACCCTCTAACACCGAATGCAAATCTTTCTCTAGTAACAAAAAATGAATCGAAACCGACCAGATTTCTAGTTTGAATACTAGGGTCAAACAATCGTTCGTGTCTTGCAAAAACATTAATTCTAAAACGATTAAACTTCCCTGTAGGTTCAAAAATTTGATATGAGGCATTCACTCTAAAATTATTGAAATTATTTCTAAAGTTAACACCAAGGTCATTTATATCATATGTTTTGTCTGCCAGATCGTGTCCAAAACCATATCTAATTTTACCTTTTATACGATCAAAATCGAGTTCTGAAGCAAACCCACCTATATTTTCTTCAGGTAAGTTAATTTGACTTACAATAGTCCTTCCTGTTAAGCGATAAGAATTAGCTTTATTAGCAAGGTTCCAAACCAATCCAGATACATTAGAATCACGAAATTCACTTCCTTTTCTGATAACACTTGTATTTATAAGTGATATTGATGAATTCTTATTAAATTGTTGATCCAATACCAAAATGTTATAGTTAGCCAAAGGTTCTACGACAGCTTTACGAATATCCCCAGTAATTGTGTCGGTAATATTTACTTCAGTTCTTTCGGTTATCGCATTAAAAACCCCAATTCCTAGATTACCTTTAGTTCTTCCTGATATTTTGAGAGCATTTAATAAATTTACTTTTGCAGGATTATCTGCGGCTATTTCATTTGTATTTAAATCATCTTCTGATATTGATGTTGAAGGGCCACTACCAACTCTTCTAGAGAAAAAGATATCTCCTTTATTAAATAATTCTGTGCCCTCTGTAAAAAACTGTCGATTTTCTCCAAAAGTTTGTTCAAAAGGTCCAAGGTTAAGTCGTACTTCATCAAACGCTGCCTGACCAAAATCAGGAATAAGTGTTGCATCTAATGTAAAACTATCGCTAAGTCCATATTTAACATCCATACCTGCACTAAAATCAGTTTCCGTTTTTCCATCAAAGTTTGATACTAAACCTTGTACAAAAGGAAAAAATGTAAGCCTAACAGGGGGATCAATATTCTGCACTCCTTTTACTAATCCATTATATTGTGTTCGCTGTCCAACTTTGTTATCAATAAAGTTCCAACTATGTGTTTGATTACGATGCTGTAATCGTCTATAAAAGTTAATACTCCAATCCTGTACGTCAACTTCAGGAAAACGAAGGGCGTTATATGGAATTTTAAACTCTGCATACCAGCCTTTTTCATCAAAAGACACTCGGGCATTAAAAACTACATTATAACTAAAATCTTCATTAAATTGATCGGCTCTGGCATCACCAATTGTACCGGCACTCGTGATAAAAAAACGAGTTTCATTAATACCATCATTATAGGTGTTAATAGCAATACTAAAGAAATCTGCTTGCACAAATATATTATCCCTTTGACTAAATTGGCGTAATACTTTATCCGGTTCATTATCATGGAGATAGGCGGCAAAATAAATAGCTTTATCATCATAAACCATTTTTACCTCGGTTTGCAGTTCTTTAGAAATTTCTCCTTCATTACCTGGTTGCCACATGTTGAAGTCACCAGACGATTCTACAGATTGCCATACAGTATCATCTAATATCCCATCAATTTTTGGAGGAGTATCTATTCTTTTAGCATTAATATTCTTCTTTTCTTGTGCAAAAGAATATATTGTGAAAACCAGTGAAAATAAAATACTAGTTTTGAGGTGTAATTTTATATTCATGAAGCTGTAATAAAAACCTTACTTTTTTAATCCGCTGCAAAACTATGGGTGTAGAGTTAGATGTGGTACTAATGAAAAGTTAAAAAGAACAAAAAGTGTTTAATATATATGTATTTTCGTTCAACAGAAAAATTGTTTTAACATTCTTATGGGAAAAATAAGTCAAGAAATAGCTGTTTTGGCTGGAGGTTGTTTTTGGTGTACTGAAGCAGTTTTTCAACGTGTTGAAGGAGTAGAAGAAGTTATTTCGGGTTATACAGGGGGGAATATTAAAAATCCAGCCTATAGAGAAATCACCACAGGTAGAACAGGTCATGCAGAGGCTATAAAACTTATATTTGATCCAGCTATTATTACTTTTAAAGAACTACTTGAAATTTTTTTTACCACACATGACCCGACTACATTAAATCAGCAAGGAGCAGATAAAGGCACACAATATCGTAGTGCTATTTTTTATACAAATGAAATTCAACAAACTACTGCAAACACAGTTATAGAAACCTTAAATAATCAAAATGTGTTTGATAGTCAAATTGTTACGCAAGTAACAGAATTAGGACCATTTTATACAGCCGAAGAGTATCATCAAAATTATTACAATCAAAATAGTAGTCAAGGTTATTGCCAATTTGTAATAAACCCAAAACTTAGTAAGTTACAGGAGAAATTTAAGACCAAACTAAAGAAAGAAATACAGAAATAAATACTATGCCATATAGAAACTTTGAAGAATACAATATAAAGGTTACCGATGATGTCAAAGACAAGTTTGAATCTATTATTGAAAACTTGGGTGAAGATACTACAAGAGAAGGAATCGTGAAAACACCAGAACGTGCCGCTAAAGCAATGCAATTTCTTACTCAGGGTTATCATCAGGATCCTGCAGAAATCCTAAGAAGTGCTATGTTTAAAGAAGGATACGATGACATGGTAATAGTTAAAGATATTGAGTTGTATTCATTATGTGAACACCATATGTTACCATTTTTTGGAAAAGCCCATATCGCTTATATACCTGATGGACATATTGTAGGGTTAAGTAAACTGCCAAGAGTTGTAGATGTGTTTGCTAGACGTCTTCAAGTACAAGAAAGATTAACACACGACATTTTAGAATGTATTAATAATACCCTAAAGCCAAAAGGGGTAGCTGTTGTGATTGAAGCTTCACATATGTGTATGATGATGAGAGGGGTTCAAAAACAGAATTCTGTTACTACAACTTCTGGTTTTAGAGGTCAGTTTGAGAAAATTGAAACTAGAACAGAATTTTTAAGATTGATTACATCGGATCTTACATAATTTTTTGGAATACTCTTTGCTTTATTTATTGTATATTAATCTTAATTGAATTTAACCAAAAATATGGCAGATAAGAAATACAAAAAATTAGCACTTAGCTTATTGTTTGATGGACTGGGTATGGTAACTTATGTAATCCCAGGCATCGGCGAGTTCGGAGATGTACTCTGGGCACCTTTATCAGGCTGGCTAATGACAAGAATGTATAAAGGTAATATCGGTAAAGCAGCTGGTGTTTTTACATTTGTAGAAGAGGCTTTACCAGGTTTTGATATCGTACCCACTTTTACTATAATGTGGTTGTATACCTATGTGTTAAAAAAGGAAAAAGCAGATAAAATAATTGATATCAATATTTCTTAATGCTACTGCTTTTTTTGTCAATACATAAAATTTTATAGGTTTAGAAAATAGACTTTAGTGTCGTTTCAAAAATTAAAATTACATTATACAAGAAATAAAGACTGCCATAAACGACAGTCTTTATGATCTATTTTTTTATTAGATTCTTTTCATTATTATTTTTCTGATGGCTCCAATTGCGTCTGTTATATATACAATTTTACCATCTGGAGTTGCTTCTATTCCATTTGGGTTTTTAAAGGTGGCTTGAGTTGCAGTTCCATTATTTTGACCTTCTTCACCAGTACCAATAGTATCAATGATATTTCCTTCTAAATCTAATCTAAACACTTTATGTTCCTGCCATCCAGTAATGTGTAAATGGTTATTCGCATATGACATATGACCAATAGAAGCAGGTGTTTTTGCAATTTCAGTTAAGGTATTATCAGTATCAACTAAAAATATCTTTCCGTCTTTAAAATTTGCAATATAAATATTGTCTCTATCTTTATCATAGGTCATGCCTACAGGTCCATTTAATAATGGACTGGAGATAAATTCTTCGACGGATCCTTCTTTGATTTTGAATATTTTTTGTACTGCAAAAAACGTATTGTAAATGTCTCCATTATTTGTAATTATAATACCACCTCCACCTACTAAAATTGGATTGTTAATTAAGATAGAATGATTGCCGGATGCATCAATTTTGTTAATGTTTGTACTTTGGAAATTAGTTACATACACTGCATTGTCATCACCTATAGTACAACCAACCGGAAAATTCATAGCATTAGATAGCTCGATGGCATTTCCATTTGTATCGATTTTATAAAGAGTTGATGTATTAAGACTACCTCCATTAACGTATAAATTTAAATCTTTGTCAATTGCAATATCTTCGGTTGCTTTAATAGTTCCAGATTTTAGTTTTAGTGTTGTGACTACTGTTTCGTTTTTAAGTTGAAAGCTTGTTTTACCAGTATGCAATATGGTATTCTGTTTATTGTCACGAATAAGTAGGTGAGGAGTATAGTTGATACCTTCTGTAATAGCAGTTCCTTCACTATCTAATAATATCTCGTCTATGTTTAAGTTTACTATTGCTTCGATTTTTATTTCATACAACGCTTCATCGGTTAGTTGCACGGCTTCTGTTTCTGTAATAGATTGATTCTCTTTTGTAAATAAAATATGAAGTGTTTCTATGTCAGATACCCCGTTCGAAACCTGAAACTGAAAACCAATATCCCTACTGTTATTATTATTTGCAATATCATTTACAGTGATTTCTGAGAATTTGATAGTATCTATATCCGTAGAAGGAATTGTTTCATCATCGTTTTTATTGCAGGCTATGAAAATAAAAATGATAAATATTGAAGTAATAATGATTTTAATATTCATTTTATAAAAGTTTAGGTTTTAAAGTAATGATCAACGTGCACGAAGATTTGTTTTGAAAATTCTAAACAAATAAAATAAAGAATTGATTGGGTTGCGGCTCAATTTTAGAAGTTGGTACCCTTTTTAAGAATTAAGTATACGTGTATCTTTTATACCCGTAATAATTACTTCTATTAAGTATAAAAAAATATGTGTTAATGAAGTTCTACCAAAAAAATAATAAGAAGGATTGCAGCGTTGACAGAAATAAAGATTAAAAATATTCTCCCAAAATTAAATTGACAGAATATTTTTAATCTTAAAGGTCATTTTTCAATTTTTGAAAAATGTACAAGTCCCATCTGGTTTGCAAGTACCTTGATAACAATATTGGATGGATCCGTTAGAATAAGCACAACATTTATCTGGTCCAGCACAAAATAATCCGTTTAATCCTGATGCTCCTTTAATGTTTTTTTTAGCATCTCTAGAAAGATGAACAATTCCTTTTAAGTTTAAGATTTCTTTCATTTTTTTATTTTATTTGTTAATACTTAACAAATGAAATAAAAGTTTAATTTAATTTAGACCCGATTTCAGAAGTTGACACTTGTTTTTGGGTCAAAAATTCACTTGGGGTTATAGATGTATGTTTTTTAAAAATTCGATTAAATGAAGTTTTACTATTAAAACCTACATCGTGAGCTATTGCTATAAGGGTTAAGTTTTTATATTCGGGTAAAACAACTCTTTTTTTAAATTCATTTACTCTATATTGATTTATAAAATCATAAAAATTTAAACCTAATTCTTTATTAATTTGATCTGATAAGGTATGAGAAGGGGCATTCATTAGACTTGCTAAATCATGAAGTTTTAGTTCAGGATTTAAATATGGTTTTTGATTAAGCATAAGGTCTAATAATTCATCAAGATGTACTTGTTTTTTTAGAAAATTTAAGCTTTGTTACCTTATTTTTCTGAAGTACAAATAATAACCTTTCTGGTTGTTGAATAGTTATAATAGCGATTACAATTAAGAATAGAGAATTTAATATGTGGATATATATTTCTAATTTATATATTTTGATATGATAGTTGTAATCAATGATAAAGAGAGCCATATGCGTAATTATACACAATCCAAAAATGTATGTAATAAGTTTAAAACGACGCAAGTAATTAATATTGGTATCAGATAAACTATTTTTTAGTGTTTTAATTTTCGTATTTATTAATCTAAATGCTATGAGTACATAAGCTAGCGTAATTGACTTTTTTAACAAAACGCTAATCAATATTGTAAAACTGAGGATGTAGTTTTCTTGGCTATAGATATATGGAATGGCTTCTATTTTTTGATATGCTGGCAGATTAATATAATCCCAATTTCCTGTAAAAAATAACAAATAAAAGAAAAACGAAAGATGAATGAAGTCATACCACTTCAAACCTCTATCCGGTGAAATTAAAAATAAGGTGTAGAAAAAAAATAATGGTCCAATAAGCCCATTAAAAGAAAAAAATAGAAGCGTGATATGTGCAAATTGATAATATAGTCCAGAAAAAACGATGAAATTCTGAAAAATAATAAGACTTTGTGCCAATAATAACGCAAATAAAAACAGATTGGCTTTTTTAGACCCTTTTCTTAAAAATAATAAGTTGATTGCAATTAGAAATCCTTGAAAGGTACCAATGCCAGTAGCTACAGATGCAAATACATCAGACTGTCCAATTTCCATCTTTTTTAAATTAATATATGACTGACAGGTACTAAGCTATAAAAAAGATAGATTTTTAAAGGAAATAAGACAGGATAAAAAATAAATATTATGAGATCATTAAAAATATGCCTACTTCAATAAACATACACTATTGATTAGCGGATTTAATCTTTAAGAAATCTAGCAAATCCCATTCTACTCAACATTTTCTTTTCAAAATTCCAGAAAAACTTAAATTGACCAAAGAGCCAACCAACAATGAGCAAAAGTACTTGGTAAATTGGAAAAATCAGCAATACTCTAACAGGCCAATATAACCAACCCGTTGTTGTAGATTTATTAAGACCTATAAAAGAAATTATGGGGTCAGAGATTCGTGCGGCTGTAGAACCTGTAATCGCGAATACCATAAAAATAGCAATTAACTCCCAGCGATATGTAACGACCCATCTAGTTTCTAGTATTTTAAAAAGTTTTAGGGTGATAACTAATAATAAGGAAGCAAAAAATATGGTTAACGCAATAATAGAAATACTGTATATGGTATCAGTTTGAAGATATCCAAATGATTTTAATATAGACTTGCCAATCAAGTAACCTGAAAATAGCAAACTAGTTAACCCAAGAAACGGAAAAAGTAGCTGCCAACCTGATTGTATTTCCCAGCGATCTTTAAATTTTTGCATGCAGCAAAAATACAATTAAAAAATAGTCAAATCAAAATCGACCGCCCCTAGTTGCAATAAATCTTTGTCTATATCGCTGTTCAAAAAAGCGAAAGTAATTAAAGAGTAAATAATTTACTTCATAGCCGTAACTTATGTTTTGTTCGTAATTTATTTGCTGCATATATACGTTTGGATTAAACCTTTGTGGTTGTAAAACACGTTGATTAAATTCAATTACATATTGACGGTTTCTAATTTCTAAAAATCGCTCTCCATAAAAACCTCTAGGAGGTTGAGTGACTAACCATTGAGTGAAACCGGGTTCAATAATAAGAATTTCGTACTCTAGGCTATCATTGGCAATTCGTAAGGTATCTGAAGTAGTATCAATTGAAGCCGTATCCATATCTTTTGTCTTTGTTGTGGCACAACCAGCAATAAATAAAGCAATTATACATGCGTAAATAAGGTATTTCATTATTCCAATTTATTTCAAAATACAAAAAAGCCGAAGAATTACCCTCGGCTTTAACCATTATTTAGGATTGTATTATTTTCCAAAAAGTCCTCCTAGTAGACCTCCAAGTCCTCCTTTTTTCTGTCCACTACCACTTAATAGCATTCCAGCAACATCATCAAGTACGCTACCATCTCCGTCAGCATCAAGAAAAGACTCTATAAGGGATTGTTGTTTAGATCCTTGTCCACCACCGGATAATGATCCAAGAATATTTGCCAGACCGTTAGAATCGCTTACATTATTTTGGGATGCTTGTTTTCCTAGAACTCCCATAAGAATAGGGGCCGCAACCTTAAGAATTTGACCTACAGAACCTGCATCCATTCCAGCTTTTTGACTTAAAGCATTTTCTACTGCTGGTTGTTTACCACCTAGAATATGCCCAAGAATTCCTGCACCATCATCGGTTACACTTTGATCTACGCCTCCTTCAAATAAGCCACCAAGATTATCTAATATTCCTCCTGAGTGTTTACCTGAGATTGCATTTAATAATCCAGAAGCTCCCTCTGGTGTTGAAGCATTACGTTGCATAGCTCCCATTAGAACAGGCATGGCCATACTTAATAAATTTCCTGTTTTATCGGCTGATTGTCCAGTTTGTGAACTTACACCGCTAATAATCTGCTTACCCATTGGGCTATTTAAAAGATCTAAAATTCCAGACATGTTAGTTGTTTTTAATTAGTACATCTAAATTTACACTTTTATAACTATGATCGAAAGAAAGGAATGGTATTATTTCATAAAATCAAGATGAAATACTTATTTTGCTGTTAAAATACACAAAGGCACTATTTTCAACAGAAAATAGTGCCTTAAAAGGTAATTTTGATTTTTATATTTTATAATTACTGTAAAATAGTAATTATTTGATCTGCTAGTTCTTGACCAATACGATCTTGGGCTTCTCCCGTTGCCGCACCAATATGTGGGGTTAATGATACTTTAGTATTCATTAACACTTTAATTGCCGGACTAGGTTCATTTTCAAATACATCAAGTCCTGCAAAACTTAATTTCTCTTTTTCTAAGGCATCTACAAGTGCTACTTCATCAACTACACCGCCTCGAGCAGCGTTTATAATCCCAGCACCATCTTTCATTTGTTCTATTTCAGGTTTTCCAATTACATATTCCTTTTGCGCAGGAACATGAAGTGTAAAGAAATCTGCTTTTTTAAGAACTTCTTCTTTAGAAACTGTTTTAATTTTGAAAGTAAGTGATTGTCCGTCAAAAAATTCAACAGGAATCTCAACTTCTTCGATATATGGATCGTATGCGATTACATTCATTCCAACACCGATTGCAATTTTTGCTGTTGCCTGCCCAATTCTACCAATACCAATAACACCAAGAGTTTTACCTCTTAATTCTGTACCGCCAGCATATGCCTTCTTTAAGTTTTTAAATTTACTATCTCCTTCTAGCGGCATGTTACGATTAGCGTCATGTAAAAAACGAACACTACCATACAAGTGAGCGAAAACTAATTCGGCTACAGATCCCGAAGAAGCTGCCGGTGTATTGATAACATGTAATCCTTTTTCTCTAGCATAGGCAACATCAATATTATCCATACCTACACCACCACGACCAATAATCTTTAAAGAAGGGCAATTATCAATAATATCTGTTCTTACTTTAGTGGCACTACGTACCAGTAAAACAGAAATTTCATTTTCATTGATATAGTTTACTAACTGATCTTGAGCTACAGTTGTAGTTAAAACTTCAAAACCTTTATTTTCTAATGCGTCAATACCACTTTGAGATACTCCGTCGTTTGCTAATACTTTCATTAGTTTTTATTTTAAATCAATTCTGCAACAAAGCAGAGTTTTATATATTATTACGCTTTTCTTTCTAAATCTCCCATGATATCTACAAGAGCGGCAACGCTTTCCATTGTCATGGCGTTATACATACTTGCTCTATATCCACCAACACTACGATGCCCATTAACACCATTTATACCAGTTTCTTTACACATTGTATCAAATGTTTCTTTTAGATCTTCGTTTACTAGTGTAAAAGTAGCATTCATATTAGAACGATCTTCTGTAGCTGCGAATCCTTTAAATAAAGGGTTTAAATCTATCTCAGAATAAATAAGTTTTGCTTTCTTTTCGTTCAATTCTTCAATAGCCGCAACACCACCTAGTTTTTTAAGCCATCTAAGTGTGAGCATAGATGTATATACTGCAAAAACAGGAGGGGTGTTAAACATACTTGCTTTTCCTAAATGTACTTTATAATCAAGCATAGAAGGAATTTGTCTTTCAACCTTGCCAAGTATATCTTCTTTGATAACCACTAAGGTAGTTCCTGCCGGACCCATATTTTTCTGAGCACCTGCATAGATTAAACTAAATTTTGAAAAATCCAATTGTCGTGAAAAGATATCACTACTCATATCACATACCAGAGGAGCATTAGACGAAGGAAATTCTTTGATCTGTGTTCCAAAAATTGTATTGTTACTTGTACAATGTAAGTAATCCAAATCTGTTGGAATTTCGTATCCTTTTGGTATGTAATTAAAATTAGAATCTTTAGAAGAAGCTATTTCTGCAACTTCTCCAAAGAGTTTTGCCTCTTTAATTGCTTTGTCACTCCAGCTACCAGTATTTATATACCCTGCTTTAGTTTGCAATAAGTTGTAAGCAGCCATCAAAAATTGTGTGCTCGCACCTCCTTGTAAAAATAATGCCTTGTATCCCTTACCCTCAAGGCCCAATAACTCTAAAGCCAGACTTCGGGCTTCTTCCATGATATCAACAAAATCCTTACTACGATGTGAAATTTCAATAATGGAAAGACCGGAGTCATTATAATTTAATACAGCTTGTGAAGCTTCTTTAAATACTTCTTGTGGTAAAATACAGGGTCCAGCGCTAAAATTGTGCTTTTTCATCAGTAGTTTTTATGATTATTTAATATTCCAGTTATATAATTTTTTGACCCATTAAAGTGAGTTAAAAAAACATCACAAAGGTGCTAATAATCTTATACAATTTCATTATCAAAATGATAAATTATTTAGCTAATTTTTGACAAAAATTTAATTATATCGATGCCATCAGCATAATCTGAAAGTTTTGGACATTGTGTTTCTCCAAAATTCACACTATTCTCTATTATATTATCACTAACGATACATTGTATTTTATCTTTATCTAGCTCTAATTTTTCGGTTAGTTCACTTTTAGAATTATATGTTTCATAAAATAATGTAGCTATCGGAGAAGCGTAGCTTTCATCTTCTTTTAACATTAAAAAACCATTTTCAAGAAGCTTATAATTACTCATTAAGTAAACAGCTTTATTATAATCGTAATTATTGGCATATTTAGCACCATTAATAATATCATTGTATGGATATAAAGCTTTAAAGAATTTATCGAAATCATACCCTTCAGGAATCATTAATTTTGAAACACTTCTGCATCCCAAGCCATAGTATCTAAAAATATCTTCTCCTAAACTAGTAAGTTGTGATTCTGTTTCTTTTCCTGTTAGAATTGCTACAGAATTTCGATTTTGACGAATAATATTTGGAACTTTACCAAAATAGTAATCAAAATATCTCGCCGTATTATTACTTCCGGTCGCTATTACTGCATTAAAATCTGTTAATCTCTCTTTGGTAAAAGAGATATACTCTGCAAATCTAGGCTCTATTGCAACTAGATATGAAGCTAAATAAGAAAGCAATTGATCATCATTTGATGATTGTTTAGTTATTATTTTGTGTCCAGAGAGTAATACTGATATAAAGTCATGAAAACCAACCAAAGGGATGTTACCAGCCATTATTACGGCTATAGTTTTTGGATTGTTATGCTCTAAATTGTACACTGAAACCCAATTATGAAGTTTTTCCTTTGTTAGGATATCAGCCCATTGTTGAATTGAAAAAAGAACGTTTTCTACTGTAAACCAACCATTATAATGATGTGCAGACATAATTTTATTGTCCATTCCTTCAAAAAAATCATCATTCTTTAAAACGGTATTAATCTTCTCATTACCAGTAGTTTTAAATTGCTTTAAGAAGTTCCCTAATTCAGAAAAAGCATGGATTCGATCGTTTAATAACATTTCTTATTTGTTTATCACTAGTTTACAAGTTATTTTTGTGTTGCAAATTTAGAATAAAAAAGAGCTATGGCAATTATAATAACAGACGAATGTATAAACTGTGGTGCATGTGAACCAGAATGTCCAAATACTGCAATTTATGAGGGGGCAGATGATTGGAGATATTCTGATGGCACAGATTTAGAGGGAGATGTTGTTCTTCCTGGTGGTAAAGGAGTAAATGCAGACGAGGCACAAGAACCTGTAAGTGATGAGCTTTATTATATTGTACCTGATAAGTGTACAGAGTGTAAAGGATTTCATGAGGAACCTCAGTGTGCTGCTGTATGTCCAGTTGATTGTTGTGTACCTGATGAAGATGTTGTTGAAACTGAAGAGTTTTTACTGGAGAAGCAAGCATTTATGCATAAAGAATAAAATATTGTACTGAAGAACATAAAAAACCTATCGTATGATGGGTTTTTTTATGGGCATGTTTTAAATTTTACTATTTTCGTCCTACAAATACAACCTCAAATCTAAACATGATATTATGAAAAAAATAGTTTTTTTTATTTTCTTAACCGCTCTTTGTACATCTTCTTATGCTCAATATCGCTGGGAAGTGTCGGCAGGCCCAACTTTTTCTAGTCTTAGTCTGGATTCTCCTACTGCAGTTTCAGATGGTACGGGAACAGGTTTTTATGTAAATGCTGGCTATGGGTATGTTACAGGAGTAAGGGCTAAAACAAGTTTTGTTTTTTCGCTAGATTTACTTCAAAGAAATACAGAGTTAACAAGTCGTATAGTTGATCCTGAAACAACTTTAGATGTTAAAGTACTACAAATTGGTTTAAACCCAAAATTTAGATATTTATTTGGACAAGGAAAAGATAGGTTCCGTGCTTTTGTAAATGTTGGACCATCTTTTAGAGTAAATGCAAAATTCGAAATAGGAGATGTAGAACTTGATGATGAACAATTTGAAAAAATTGTTATTGGTGGTGTTTATGGAGCAGGATTTTCACAGATGGTAGGTGAGATGTTTGATATTATGGCTGAAGTAGGAGTGATGAATGATTTTGTAGACAATCTTGTTGATACAGACAGTAAGTTTTTTGATTACTATGCAAGAGTAGGTGTTCGTTTTAGAATTTACGATGCAAGACGTTAGATAATTATAAAATATAAATTAAGATCCTGCCTTGGCAGGATTTTTTTTATACAATTAACTTTAATTTTTTGTAAATTAGTTACTTACAAAAAGTGAGCGTATGCAAAATTGGGGATACATAGTTGTTATTTTTTTGGTAGCATATCTTATTGCGAGCATAATTTTATATTACTTACAAGAATATTTTATTTTTAAACCCGAAAAGCTAGACAAAGATTTTCAGTTTCATTATAATAATCAAACTGTAAAGGAGTATAACTTAGAAACAAGAGACGGGGCTATAATTAATGGTTTGCATTTTAAAGTAAACAACCCAAAAGGGGTAGTTTTATACTTAAAAGGAAATTCTAAAAGTATAAAAGGTTGGGGCAAGTTTGCAGTAGATTTTACTAGGCATGGATATGATGTTATAATGTTAGATTATCGAGGCTTTGGTAAAAGTACTGGTAGACGTTCTTTTAAGGCTATTAAGAGAGATCTTCAGTTTGTGTATTCCAAGATCAAAGAAAAAGTTAATGAGAAATACATCATTTTATATGGTCGATCTATGGGATCTGGATTTGCAGCAAAATTAGCATCTATCAATAACCCTAAAATGTTGATTCTTGATGCGCCATATTACAGTTTAAATAAAGTAGCAGCAAAGTATATACCTTTTATGCCGATATCCTTAATTATGCGATATCCTATTCCCACGTATAAATGGCTTAAATACGTAAATTGTCCGATTCATATTATTCACGGTACACAGGATAAGTTAATTCCTTTTAAATCCAGTATTAAATTATCTAAAATAAGACCTAAACTTACTCGTTTGTATACGGTAATAGGAGGGGGGCATAAAAATTTAAATAATTTTGAGTCCTATCATAAAATGCTAGGAGAGATTATTAATTCTAAAATGAAACGCCTTAATCTTTCTGAAACGAGTATTGGAGTATTACATTCATCTAAAAAATTAAATGCGTAGATTTAAAAAGATAGTATACTGGTTAGTACTTTTATACATAGCTGCTCTTCTAGGGTTGTATTTTTATCAAGAAAAAGTCCTTTTTCAACCCCAGGAGTTACCACAAAATTATACCTATTCATTTAAGAATAATTTTAATGAGTTTTTTTTAACTGCTAAAGATGAAGTAGCTCTTAATGGAATTCATTTTAAAAGTATTTCTCCTAAGGGAGTTGTTTTATATTTCCACGGAAATGCAGGAAATTTACAAAGATGGGGAGAAATTGTATCACTCTTTGTAGACAAACAATATGATGTGATTATCATGGACTATAGAGGGTATGGTAAAAATAAAAGTAGTATTACCGAAAAAAAATTATACACCGATGCTCAATTATTTTATAATTATGCCGCGGAGAAATATTCTGAAAATGATATAATTGTTTATGGACGATCACTTGGAACAGGAATAGCTGTAAAAATAGCTTCAGAAAATCATCCTAGAAATCTAATACTAGAAACACCTTATTATAATCTTAAAGATGTAGCTAAAAACTGGTTTCCATATTTTCCTGTCGGACTACTTTTAAAATATAAGATTCCGTCAAATAGATTTATTCAAAACGTTAGATGCCCAATTGCCATTTATCATGGTACCAATGATAAAGTAGTACCTTACAGTTCGGGAAAATTATTATTTGAAAGTATTCCCGGATCAAGTAAAGAAATGTTCACTATAGCTAATGGATCACATAATAACCTAAGTGCGTATAATGAATATACAATGACTATTGATAGGGTACTAAATAATCGAATCGGTAAAGGACATTAAAATTAATATTTCTAAAAAAATATAGTTTAATAGGCCATAAGGGCATCTCTATATTCTCTTAAATCAGAAATATTCATTTTATTCTTAACACTTTTAGTTAGCGCTACCATGTATTTAAGGCTTTCTATTGGATCGACTGTTTCTTCCTTTGCGGTAGTAGTACCTTCCTCTTCTTCATCTATAGGCTCGTCATCTGGTATTGGTATAAGAAAAGAGTCATTTTCTTCAATGTGTTCATACGTATACCTCAGTACCTTCACTACTAGAGGTATTTGTTCTTCTAAAGCATATTCTCTTAACTTTTTTAGATCGTCTATCAATGAATCAGTATTGATTCCGTTTGCATCAAGATCAACTAGGATCTTATCTATCAATTTGATTGCCTTTTTATTTTCCAAAGGAGTAAAATTATGTGGTGTTAAATAATAATCAGTGCAAATTTAATTTTTTCCTGAATTATGTCGCCATCATTATGATTTTTTATTTAAACAAAGTTGTTTTTTTCTGTTTACAATTATTTAACATAATTACGGTTTTTTGAATAATTAACTGATTATCAATTATTTACAATGGTCAAAGGGGTAAAATGGTACTATTCCAGCTAAAGTTTGAGGTAAAACCGTAACCGCATATGCCTCAAACCTCTTTATCTTTGACAGGTATTCCAATTACAATTTTTCCCTTACTTTTTTTGTTTTCCCCAACACTTACCTCCTTAATCCTAAGGAGGTAAGTTCTTCTTTGGACCTTTCGTAATTCCCTTAGAGGAACAACTTATTCTAGAATTTCATAATTTATATTTATAAAAAAACCTTATTTTAAAGGGCGTACAAGCATGTTGTATAAAATTAACAAGTCTGTATCAATGTCGTAATTCATCATCAAAAATGTTATATAGGTAATGAACACCAATTTTAATATTCATATTTATACGCATAAATGCTTAGCAAAAACTTTTCAGTTGTATTGCATTTTTTTACTTAATTCAAATCTACAGAAATCTTAAATCATATCAATTACGGAAACCCATAAAAATTTTAAAGTTAAAAAGAGTCTAAATAATAATTTACGCATTTAATAATTCTTACTCTTATCTATGTATGATCTAAAAACAAGTAAAACGCCAATATCTAAGACTTTGGCGTTTTACTAATTCGACATTGTTAGTAATATTTATTTCTTTGCTGCTAATAGTACAATAGTAAAGTCAGAATTAATTGTTACGCTATTTTTGGTTACTATAGCTTCTTCGCCAGAATAGTGATCAACTAATACTGTACCTTCAGGAAAAACAGCATTAATACTTAATGTTTTTTGTCCTTTGGAAAGATCAAGACCTATAATTACTTGATCAGAAATCCCATTTTTATTATAACTTCTTGAAAAAGTATATGGTGATTTAGAGATCATTTTATGTTTTCCAGCGCCAATAGAGGGATGAAGTTTTCTAAATATCCCTAATTTTGACCAGTGATTATATAATTTTTTAGTGCTGGCTACGGTAAGTGAATCCCAATTCATATTGGATCTAAGAGTAGCGTCACCTATAGTACCTTCGACAACAAGTGATCTCGCGGTTTCATCACCATAGTACACTTGCGATATTCCAGGTGTTAACAATAGCTTTGTTGCTGATTCATAGGTTTTGGTTCTGTCTTTGTCAAAAGGCGATCCGTCATCATGAGAACTTATGTAATTCATGATACTTTTGCCTACTAGATTAGTGTTTAAAACATCACTATATTTTTTGAACAAACCTTCATAGTCTTTTTGGGCTGCATCATATTTAAATTGAAAATTTATTAAGTTGTTAAATCCGTGAGCAAAGTAATCTACTTTACGATCTCCAAAATCATAATACCTTTTTCCATCTATTCCATATCCATACAATTCTCCTATCATATAAAACTCATTGTCATCTAGAACTTTCTCAGGGTTTTTTGTTTTCCATTCTTTGAAAGCTGATTTTGCTTGATCAGCAAGTACGCTCCAAGCTCCTTCTTCGACATGTTTCACGGTATCGACCCTATATCCATCTATACCTAACTCTCTTATATAATCTGTAAGCCATTTTATAATGTAGTTTTTTGGAGATCTCTTTAAACCTGTTTTCACAAAAAAGACATCTAATTCTGCAAGTTCGATTTCTAATCGCCCTTCTGATTTCCATTTATTTATAAGCATTTCTGGTAATTCGACTTCTTCGTCACTTTCAGTTTTAACATCGGGTAGGTTTTCGACTAAAGTGCAGGTTACTGCAGAAGTATAATCTTTATAGGTGCATTTTGGTGCCGTACGCACCCATTTTTCGGGCCATACAGGATCTTTTTCTGTAACAGGCCCTGTATGATTTAACACAACATCCATTAAGACGCGTATACCATTTTTATGAGCAACTTCTATTAACTTTTTAAGATCTTTATAGGTACCGTAGTTTGGATCCAATTTGGTCCAATCCTTTGCCCAGTACCCATGAAACGCATAAGTATTTCCGGTACCCTCATCAACACTTTCATGAATTTGTTCGACAACAGGGTTAAACCATAATGCATTAATTCCTAAATCATTAAAATAACCATCTTCTATCTTTTGTATAACCCCTTTTATATCTCCACCTTCAAACCCTCTTAGTTTTCCTGTTTCTTTGGTTCTATCAAGGACACTATCATTTGTGAGATCACCATTATAAAATCTATCTGTTAGAAGAAAGTACACATTGGCGCCTTCCCAAACAAAAGAGTTTTTTATAGCTACGGTTTCGGATTCCTCTTTTCCGGTATCAATTGCCGGAGTTTTGTCTTTTTTTATTTCACTTTTACAAGAAATGGTTATGTATAAAAGTAAAAAAACTGTAGTTTTTAGTAATTTCTTCATAAGAATTTAGTGGTTTGAAATGCTAATCTATAAAAAGTATGGATAAGTTAGAATGATAAGTATATGAGAAATTCGTAAAAATAATTTAGTCGATTACAGTTTTAAAATGTTAAGCATTTCCTAGGAAGGGGTTTCCTATGCCTTAGAAAAGAAGGTGTTTCAAAGAAAGAAATTTATGGTATAAAGTTAAAGTAAAGAATAGATGCAATTTAGTTTTATTTTTTAGTAAAATACTGTTCCTTTGAAAACTAAATTATTGAAATGACTAAAATCAAAGCTTGGGTTTCGGCGGCAAGACTTCGTACCCTTCCTTTATCAATATCGGGAATTATTGTAGGTTCTTCTTTGGGGAATAATGATTTTTTAAATACAAAGATCTTTTGGTTTGCAATTGCAACAACTTTAGGACTGCAGATTTTATCGAATTTTGCAAATGATTACGGAGATGGTGTAAAAGGAACAGATAACGAAGATCGAGTAGGACCGACTAGAGCATTACAAAGTGGTGTCATTTCCAAAAAAGAAATGTTTAGGGGTATTGTCATAACATCTATTATTGCACTTTTATTTGCTATTACTTTAATTTATGTCTCTTTTGGTGCTGCTCATTTTTTATACTCATTAGTTTTTTTCGTTTTAGGAATTACTGCTATAGCTGCCGCCATTAAATATACCGTGGGTAAAACAGCGTATGGATATCGTGGTTTAGGAGATGTATTTGTATTTATGTTCTTCGGGTTGGTTAGTGTAGTAGGGTGCTATTTTTTATATACAAAAACCCTAAATATATTTGTTGTCCTTCCTGCAATAACTATTGGTTTATTAAGTACTGCAGTCTTAAACCTTAATAATATGAGAGATTATGAAAGTGATAAGAAATCAAATAAAAATACTCTGGTTGTTAAAATAGGAGTAAGCAAATCAAGAAAATATCACTTTAGTTTGATTGTAGTTGCAATGATTACGATACTTTCTTTTTCTATACTTAAATATAGTTCTCCAATTAATTTATTGTTTCTAGTCGCGTTTATTCCGTTAAGTATTCATCTAAAAAAAGTTAAGGATACAAATGATACCAAATTGTTAGATCCAGAACTAAAAAAAGTGGCTTTAACAACTTTTTTACTAGCGATCCTATTTAGTCTGGGTCAGATTTTATAATTTAGATTAACATAATTTGTAAAAAGTCTGCGTTAAAAAAGTTTAAATAGTTTCTCAAATGAAAATCACATTTTACGGTCACAATACATTATTACTAGAAATAGGAGATACTAAGGTACTTATAGATCCATTTATTACAGGAAATCCATTGGCCAAAGATAAAGTGACTCTAGATAGTATTAAAGTAGATTATATTTTGCTCACACATGCGCACCAAGATCATATTTTGGATGTAGAAGAAATAGCAAAACAGAGTAATGTAATTATCGTTTCGAATTATGAAATTGCGACCTATTATCAAAATAAAGGGTTTGAAGTACACCCTATGAATCATGGGGGTAATTGGAATTTTAATTTCGGAAAAGTAAAGTATGTAAATGCGATACACACAAGTAGTTTTCCTGATGGGACTTATGGGGGTCAGCCTGGTGGATTTGTAATTGAGGCCGATTCTAAAACCATTTACATAGCAGGAGATACAGCATTAACAATGGATATGAAACTAATTCCTTTGAGTCATAAGATTGATCTTGCGATATTACCATTAGGAGATAATTTCACAATGGGTGTTGATGATGCTATTATAGCAAGTGACTTTGTTGAATGTAACAAGGTTTTAGGTGTACATTATGATACATTTGGATTTATTAAAATTGATCATAAAGAGGCAAAACTGAAATTTACAGAAAAGAATAAAGATTTAATATTACTAGAAATAGGAGAGAGTATCAGTTTGTAAATGAAAGCGACTTATCACAAATACATTCTTAATTTCAAAAGACCAAGTGGTACTTCTAGAGGTGTCTTAAAGACTAAAGAAACATGGTTTATTGTTATTTCTAATGACGACACTAAAGGTATAGGAGAATGTGGAATACTAAGAACGCTTAGCATAGATGATCGACCAGATTATGAAAAGAAGTTAAAATGGACATGTGATAATATACATCTAGGAGAAGAAACACTTTGGGAAGCATTAAAAGAGTTTCCTAGTATTCAATTTGGAGTAGAAATGGCTTTTAAATCTTTAAATAGTGAATCTCCATTTCTATTGTTTCCATCCCTTTTTGTTAAAAATCAAGACTATATACCTATTAATGGATTGATCTGGATGGGAGATAAGGAGTATATGAAAGAACAAATTTCAGATAAACTGAGTCAGGGATTTGATTGTATCAAAATGAAAATAGGTGCCATTGATTTTAAAACAGAATTAAATTTATTAGCTCATATTAGAGAACAATTTTCTGCAAAAGATATAGAATTGCGAGTAGATGCAAATGGAGCTTTTACTGCAAATGATGCCTTAGGTAAATTGGAGCAATTAGCAGACTTTGATTTACATAGTATCGAACAACCTATAAAACAAGGTCAGTATCAATCTATGAAAATCTTATGTAGTAAAACTCCTTTACCTATCGCCTTAGATGAAGAATTAATTGGTGTTTTTGATGTAGCAGAAAAAGAAAAATTATTAAGAACCGTACGACCACAATATATTATTTTGAAACCTAGTTTAATTGGTGGTTTTAAAGGAACTAAAGAGTGGATCACTATTGCAGAATCTTTAGGTATTGGTTGGTGGATAACAAGTGCTCTGGAAAGTAATATAGGATTAAATGCCATAGCACAGTTTACATATACACTACAAAGCAAATTGCCCCAAGGATTGGGTACAGGCGGTCTGTATACTAATAATTTTGAGTCCCCGTTAATGGTGCAAGACGGAACCCTAACTTATAATCCAGCATTGGACTGGGTCGTTAAATATTTAAATTAATAAGAAACATATATGTTTATAGAACAAGGAAGAGAAGGAAAATTAGGAATGTGGAAATATATTCCGATACCATTAGGATTTTTTGCACTTATGGCATTTAACTATTTAGTGACTACAATGACAGATATGGATACAAATGCCGCTATGGAACAACAGATTGATCTCATCGGTAAAAAAGGGTTATTCTTGCTTTTATTGGCTCCTTTTGTGGTTTTTTTAGGTGGTTTGTTGTTTTGGGTAAAATTTGTGCATCAACAATCGATAAAATCTCTTACGACGTCTAGAAAGAAAATAGATTGGAAAAGATTTTTTTTCGTTTTTGGTCTTATGGCTGCCTTTATAATTATTTCTATTGGAATTAGTTATTTTGCGAGCCCCGAAGATTTTATAGTAAATTTTGATCCGGTTTCATTTGCGGTACTATTTGTAATGGCTATAATCTTAGTTCCAATACAAACAAGTTTTGAAGAATACCTTTTTAGAGGATACTTGATGCAAGGTTTAGGACTAGCCACAAAAAGTAGAGCAGTAGCTTTAATTGTTACTTCTGTAACCTTTGGTGTAATGCATCTTGGTAATCCAGAAGTAGAAATGCTAGGTCCAATGATCATGGTGTATTATATTGGTACTGGTTTGTTTTTAGGAATAATGACACTTATGGATGAAGGCCTTGAATTAGCTTTAGGGTTTCATGCTGCAAATAATTTGATTACAGCACTGTTAGTTACAGCAAACTGGACGGCCTTTCAAACAGATTCTATTTTGGTTGATATTTCTGATCCCACAGAAAGTGCTGGATATGAGATACTATTTCCTGTATTTGTTATCTTCCCTATATTTTTATTTATCTTATCAAAGAAATATAAATGGACTGGTTGGAAAGACAAGCTTTTTGGTACTGTAAAACAGTAACATATTTATAATATAATTTTTACAGTTTGATAACATAATTATCTGTAATATGGTAGAAATTTGGGTATGCAAATCATGAATACATTTTCTATCCCCGAAATACATGAAGATTTTACGATTAACGGAAAAACTGTAGACGTTGATCGCCTTAAACGTATGTCTCAAAATCTTATTAAAACAGGAGAGGTGTATGAACAAGAAGTAGGACATTTTTTGTTAGAGTGGTTAAATGATAAAGATTATATCGTTGTAAAAACTTCGGGATCTACAGGGAAACCTAAAAAGATTAAAGTATATAAAGCCCATATGGTAAATAGTGCCAAAGCTACTGGTAAGTTTTTTAAAGTAGAAGAAGGAACCACTGCACTTCTTTGTCTATCGGCTAATTACATTGCAGGTAAAATGATGTTGGTAAGAGCATTAGTGCTAGGATGGAAAATTGATATTTTACCTCCTAGAACAAACCCTTTGGATAATGTGTACAAGCAATATGATTTTTGTGCAATGGTTCCACTACAATTAGATAACTCGCTTAATAGGCTTCATTTGATTAAGAAGCTTATTGTTGGTGGAGGAACAATTTCAGAGCATTTAAAAACATTAATACAAGGGGTCAAAACCAAAATTTTTGAAACATATGGTATGACCGAAACAGTTTCTCATATTGCAGCTAGAAGAGTAAATTCTAAGAAAAGAGAAAAAAAGAGTATCTACTTTAAAGCATTACCAAATATTACATTGGGGGTAGATGATAGAAATTGTTTGGTTATTAAAGCTCCATTGTTAAATAAGGAAACTATCATTACAAATGATGTTGTTGAATTAGAAACTTATAAAAGGTTTCTCTGGAAAGGTAGGTATGATAATGTCATTAATAGTGGTGGAATAAAACTCTATCCTGAGCAAATAGAGACCAAATTGCAGCTCCTTATCGGTCATCGTTTTTTTATCGCAAGTATACCTGATGACGCTCTAGGTGATAAAGTTATTTTGATTGTTGAGCGTGACTATGATAAAATTGCAAAATTAGCATTGCAAAACGGTCTTCAAAACCTCAAAAACCTAACTAAATACGAAGTGCCAAAAGACATATATTTTCTCCCACAGTTTATCGAAACAGATAACGGTAAGGTGCAAAGAATAAAAACACTAGAATTAGTTGTAAATATGAAGCACTAGTTTTTAATAGCAGTATCTGTTTTTGTAGTACCTTAGTTTCTTCTAATAATTAATGATTCACAATTGTCAAAATGAAGAGACTACTTATTCTTTTAATGTTTATACAGACTATTTCTAACGCTCAAATCCTTCCGCAAAGAGAACGAGCGGCTGTTATTGATATGGTCTTAGAGGATCGATTTAATAATCTTTTACCTCAATTAATGGATCGCACTAACTTTGATATGTGGATCATAATATCAAGAGAGTATAATGAAGACCCGGTGCTTAGAACTATGTTGCCTGCAACATGGTTAAACGCCAGAAGGAGAACCATTCTTGTTTTTTATAGAGATAAATCTAAAAATACAATAGAAAAATTAGCAGTTGCTAGATATAATGTTGGTAAAAATATTGAATCGGCTTGGGATAAAGAAAAGCAACCAAACCAATGGAAGGCTTTAATGCAAATTATTCAAGATAGAAACCCTAATAAAATAGGTATTAACTTTTCTAAAGACTTTGGAATTGTTGATGGTGTTGTAAAGACAGATTATGAAGAATTTATACAAGAATTACCAGAGGTCTATAAAAATAAAGTTACCTCTGCAGAAAAATTAGCCATTGCTTGGATAGAAACTCGTACGTCTCAAGAAATTGAAATTTATAAAGACCTTGTAGACATAACTCATACTATTATTTCTGAAGCCTTTAGTACAGCGGTTATAAAACCAGGAACCACTACAACTGATGATGTAGTTTGGTGGTTACGACAAAAAGTAACTGATATGGGGCTAAAAACATGGTTTCATCCTACGGTTGATATTCAACGAACTGGGGAAGATTTACAAAATCATATTGTTTCTTTTTCGAATAGACCGAAGGATAAGGTGATCCGGCAAGGAGATCTTATTCACTGTGATTTTGGTATTACGTATTTAAGACTAAATACGGATTGTCAGCAACATGCTTATATTCTAAAAAATGAAGAAAACAAACCACCAGTATTTTTGGTTAATGCTTTTAAAGATGGAAACAGAATTCAAGATATTTTTACTGCTAATTTCGAAACTGGTAAGACAGGAAATGAAATATTAATTAAATCATTAGAGCAAGGTAGGGCAGAAGGACTTAAACCTGCCATATATACGCATCCTTTAGGTTTATATGGGCACTCATCAGGTCCGACTATAGGAATGTGGGATTCACAAGAAGGTGTGCCCGGTACAGGAGACTATCCTTTGTTTGAAAATACAGTGTATGCTATCGAATTAAATACAACTGTTACTATTCCCGAATGGAAAAAAGATATTCGAATTATGTTAGAAGAAGCAGGGTTCTGGGGAAAAGAAGGGTTTAAATACGTAAATAAAAGACAAACAGATCTAATAACTGTTCCCAAACGATAATACAATTAAAATCAGAGCTAACTTTAGTAAAGTCAGCTCTGATTTTAAAATTCTTACTTTTTGTTGTTTTTTTTAGAATGCACAAAGATCAGGTATATAAAGATCCTCTCCATTATTGTTTACTGTTACACCACAACCACCGCAAGCGCAATCACTATCTCTCCAGCAAGGCTGAAACTGAGGGCAATTGGCAAAAAATCCTGCGTTAATAGCTTTTTGTTCTCCTTTTTTAAGGATAGTAACACTGTCTAAGTTTAAAATGTTCTTAATCATTACATGAAATTTAGATGTTAATTTTGATTAGTTTCCCTTACTAATTTTGAACATACCTAAATATCGTTTTTTTGTTGACCGAAAAATAGTCATTAAGGACACAAGTTGTTATACTTTGTTCTTGACATTTATAAATTTAGACTTCATTTTTACTAACCTAGATTAAATGAATTGTTTGATTAGCAGTACTATACTTATTGCACTAAAAATAATCCCCCAGTATTCCATCTTAATCCAGAATAAACTATGATTTGGCTTTAAAATAATTTCTTGACCAGTACTTTTGTCAATAACAGTTCTACCTTCTGGTTTATTCCATTTTTTACCCATAATCCAACTAAAAATTCCAGCAATAAAAAGTCCAATGACTAATGCATAATCTCCTTGTTCTTTTGGTATGAAATTTAAAAGCACTACATAGACAATGACTAAAATTATAAGAGAAAGGAATCCCCTTCCTGACCATACTATCATATCGTTTTTGTTATTTGTTACTACTGTTTGTTTGTTTAATTGAAGATTTCTTTTTTGCTATAGTACTTTTGTAAGTTCGTGGTAACCGATTAGTTTACCTTTTTTGTTATATGATTCTGATCGCACAACCATAACATCATTATAATACCATTCTACTCCAGATCCTCTTATATTTAAAATCCCGAACTTTGATTCAAAATCAAAAGTTACTTTTTTGCACTTATATGTTCCTGCTGGGGTAGTAATTTGTTCTTCTCCTACAATCTCTCTGTTTAAAACATCAAAACTTAGTGTAACCAAAGTAAAGGTATTGTCTTCATTATTGATTTTAATATTTATTGTTCCATCATCAAGATCATCTCCCGGTTTCATTTGATATGGAAATTCAAGTACATCTCCATCAATCTTAATGTTAAGGTTATTTTTGTTGTGTTCTGATAGTTTATCAAAATCAAAAAACCGCAACATATCTACACTAAACAGGCCATAATTACATTTTACATTGTAATCTGTACTATACTTGTCTTTATTCTTATTATCAACTACTGTTGCTTTGATTACAGCATTAACGATACCATCTGTAGAAGGTGATATAGCAGTAGTTTCGTGGCGAGTGGTACCTTGTAGTTTTCCTTTTTTGTTGTAATCGGTATATTCTAAAACTGCTCCGACTTTCATAAAAGGTACCGCATTACAGTCTTGTGCTTTTACCTCTGTATAAACAATACATTGTAATAGAAGTAGGAATATTACCGTTTTGATTGTGATCTTGAAATTCATTGTTTTACATTTTGGATGTAATAAATGTCCCATTATTTTCTTGAGCTAATGTTCGCATAAAATTATGATCTGCGTCTTCTCCAAAAGCAATTGTATGAATAATAACATTGTTAGTATTGGTTTTTCGAATTTCTTCTAAAACTGCTTCTGGCCCCCCATTAGGTAACCCATCACTCATTAAAACAATTTCTTGTACTCCTGGTGTTGATATTGCTTCGATTAAACCTTTGGCAGTATTAGTTCCACCGCCGGCTTTAAGGTTTTCAACAAAAATATTAGCAGAAGTTCGGGACATATTACTAGCTACTCGAAGCTCTATAGATTGTTTGGTAACATCATTATTATATGCAAAAACTGTAAATTTCTTACCATCGGGTAACCCTTTAATAGCAGGAATTAATTTTCGTTTTACTGCACCTAATTTAGTTGCTTGTTTGGTTACTTGTTTACCTAGTATATTGCCAATTTTGCCCCCTATAGCATTACTTACTACATTACCAGCTTTATTACCGGCTTCTCGCATTACCTGATCTTTTATAGATCCTTCGTCTATACCTTCCATACTACCTGAAATATCAATAAGATATAAGGTGTTTTTAGTTGAAGTTTCGATACCAAAAAATTGATCTGATTTTTTCATGACATAGCAAGACTGAAACATCATAAATACAGTACAGATTGATAGTAATAATTTTACTTTTTTCATTTCCAAATTTTAAATATAATTTATGTGTAATAGGGGGTAGTTTTTATTAGTTTATGTCGTTTAGAACTCCTAGTTTTATTTGATCTACTGCTTTTTTTAATTGCTCTAAAGGTATACTTTGTCCTTCTAGAGAGACAATAAAACGTTTTGAAATTAAAAGATCGATTTTAGAATTTAGGTCATCACTATAGTCATCTTCTTCTACTTCCTCTATAGCTTTATACCCATTAATTTTAGTTGATTTTTTATAACCTCTTTCACTTTGTTCTTCAAAATCACGAGCAAAACCTAAACGTGCCAGGGTAATCATTGCACTTCCTGTTTCTCCGGCTCCATCCATAATTGATAATGAAATAATATTTCCATTTTCGTTTTCATATTCTGCTTCTGCCATTGCTACATCTGGCATAAATTGATTTCCTATTGTAAAGGTCTTTCTTGTAAATCCAATCAATTCTTTTGGTAGCAGGGCTTTCAGTTTTTCGTTAGATATCGGTGTTGCTTTCAGAAGTTTGTCATTTTCTTCTTCTAAATTTTCAACTTCTTTGGCCATTTTATTAAGATCAGAGATTCCTTCAATAGCATCAAGTAATCCAGGCTCTTTGTCTTTGCTTTTATCCTTTCCACAGGAAAAAAATAGCGTTATGAAAATTAGGATTAAGAATATTTTGTTCATTATCTGTTGTATTTTAATAAGTTGTTTAATAGTAGTTCTTAGAACTAAATTAAACCTTAAATGAACAGAAATATGAGTAAATGAGAATTTGGGTAGTAGTTTTTAGGAATACAAGAGTTTTGAATAGAATTTGATAGAACTTATAAATGATTTTCGATGTATTCGATCAAATTTTTTCTTCGACTTTGTGCTACAGGAATAGTGTATTCTTCTTTTAAGACAACTTCTTCATCACGTTTATTAAACGAGGAAACATGACTTAAGTTAATTAAAAAACTTTGATGTACTCTGAAAAAATTATATGGTGTTAACTTTTCATCAAAGGCTTTTAGAGGTTTAGAAATCAATATTTCTTTTCTGTTGTTGAGCAGAAATGTAGTATAATTGTTATCAGATTTTGCATATAAAATATCTTCGGTATTTACAATGTGTATGGTTTCGGTAGTTTTTAGAACAATTTTTTTAGGACCTTCTTTAGTAGAAAAGTTTTGAAGTAAGGTTTTTAATTGAATCTGATAATTTTCTTTATGGATATCTTTAGAGACTTTTTCAAGAGCGTTAATCATTTCTTGTTTATCATATGGCTTTAATAAGTAGTCTAAAGCACTAAATTTAAAAGCATCTACGGCATATTTTGCAAAAGAAGTGGTGAATATAATCTTAAATGATATGGTTTCGAACAAGGCAAGGAATTCAAAAGCATTGCCATCTGTTAAAAAAACATCGAGTATAATAAAATCAGGTTGTAACTTTTTTATAGCATCAGCAGCATTATGAATACTGTCTGAAGTACCTAGAACGTCTATGTTTTCATATTGTTGAAGTATGTTTATGGCATATTCATATGCTTGAGGGTCATCTTCTACAATAAAACAGCTTATATCGGTCATATGCTAAAAATACGATACTTTGATGTTATTTAGAGGCAAAGCTTAAGGTAACTTTTGTACCACTTTGAGATGGATGTATACTAATATCTCCATTAAACCCTTTTGAGGTTCTATTTAAATTTTCGAGTTGTTCTTTTATAATGTTCATACTCATTGACTTGTGCAGTTTTTTTGATTCCTCACTTTTAACCTCAAATCCTTTTCCATTATCCTTTATAGAAACAAATAACATAGCATTCTCTTTGTAGTAGCTAACAGCAATATTGCCATTAGTAACATTTTTTAACCCATGTAGAACAGCATTTTCTACAAATGGTTGTGTTATTAAAGTAGGTAAGGTGTCAAAATCTTCATCTACTGTATTTTCTACAGTCACTGTATATGAAAATGAATCATTTTGATTTAACTGCTGCAGTTTGAGGTAGGATTCTATTGCTAATTGATCATCTGCAACACTCGTAAAATTATCATCCGATTTTTCTAATACTAGTCGTATGAGCTTAGAATAACTGCTTAAATAAGAACTAGATTTTTCTTTATCATTTTTGTAAATAAAATTTTGAATGCTCTGTAGGGCATTAAATAAGAAATGTGGATTTAACTGGGTTTTTCTTAACTTTTGTTGTAGTAATACCGTGTTTAGCTGTTGTTTTGTTTTATAGTTTTGGAAACCAAAATATCCTAGAATTAGAAATAATAAACCAAAAGCAATCAAAACTATCAATAAATACTTTTGCTGAGAAATAGTAAGTGCCTGTAATTCAGTTTTGGTGTCTAGAATATCAATTTGTTGTTGTTTCTTTTCTGACTCAAATTTCTCTGTTAACTCTGCTACTTTTTCTTTTTGTTGTGCATTGTTTATAGAGTCCTTAAGTTGATCCTTTAAATCAGCATATATTATAGCTTTCTTAAAATTATTAATACCTTCATATGATTCTTTTAAATTGTTATATACATAAGATTTTAAAAGACCCTGTGACTTTGGTAAAGCGCTATCTAAATACTTAATAGCTGTTTGATATTGGCCTTTTCTTAAATACGAATGACCTATATTATTATAAGGTAATCCAAGAGAGTGAATAAGATTTAATTCCTTCTTAATGGCAACGGATTTTTTACCATACGTAATGGATAGGTCATAATCAAGTTCAGGGTTATTTAGAGCATCTTCACTATAATGTGTAGAAAGATTATTGTAAATAGCAGACAAAGACCTTTTAGATTTATATTTCTCAGCAAGTTGCTCAGCCTCCAATATAGTACTACTAAATTTTTTATAAAGTTTTTGTTCTTTGTATATATTACTTAAGTTGACTAAAATTTGCAATCGAAGAATTTCGTTAAATTCACTTAACGGTAATGCTCTTTCAAGGTATGTTGTGGCATTTTTGAAATTCTTTAAAATTGAATTGATCGTTCCAATATTTGTATATGTATTTACAAGAAGCTTAGAATTACTTACTTTTTCCATAGTTTTTGCCGCTTGCAAATATATATCCAAAGCTTTTTCAAAATCTTGTTTATAATACTGTATAGTGCCCAGATTGTGCAAAGTCTGTCCCTCTATATGTAATGGTAATCTTTTTGTTAGGTTACCTTGAAGTAGTGAGTCAGCTTCGTTAAATCCTTTTTTAAATATAAGAACACTACTTTTTTGTATGTTGGCTTTAGCTAGCAAAGTATCGTTATCGATCTTTTGGGACAGCAATTGGGCTCGATTGGCATAGAAAAAAGAGCTATCTAGATTTTTTTGCATAAAATCTTTCGAGCTTTTTAGATTCTGTTCTATGATATCGATCTTTTCAGAGTTAGATTGAGCGCAAATAGTTAATATATTACCTAACAAGAGGCTAAAAAGAATAGTATAAAAAAATCTCATGCAGTATTGATTATGCTTGTATCACGCCTAAATTAAACTTCTTTTCAATAGGGGAGTGATTGGCAGCTTCGATACCCATAGAAATAACGTTTCTTGTTTCTAACGGGTCAATAATACCATCTGTCCAGATTCGTGCTGCAGCATAATAAGGAGAAATTTGTTTGTCATATCTAGCTTTAATTTTATCAAACAATGCTTTCTCATCTTCTTCTGATAGTTTTTCTCCTTTCTTTTTAAGAGAAGCAGTTTCGATTTGTAATAAAACTTTTGCAGCTTGAGCACCACCCATTACAGCTAATTCTGCACTTGGCCATGCATAAATAAGTCTTGGATCATAAGCCTTACCGCACATTGCATAATTACCAGCGCCATAGGAGTTGCCGATTACGATAGTAAATTTAGGCACAACACTATTACTTACAGCATTTACCATTTTTGCACCATCTTTTATAATGCCACCATGTTCACTTTTACTACCTACCATAAACCCGGTAACATCTTGTAGAAATACTAAAGGAATTTTCTTTTGATTGCAATTTGCAATAAAACGAGTGGCTTTGTCGGCAGAGTCAGAATAGATCACACCTCCAAATTGCATTTCTCCTTTTTTAGTTTTTACAATTTTACGTTGATTAGCTACAATACCAACAGCCCAGCCATCTATACGCGCATATCCTGTAATTATACTTTGCCCATAGCCAGCTTTGTACTCTTCAAAATCAGAATCATCTACTAATCGTTTTATGATTTCCATCATGTCATACTGCTCATTTCGAGCTTTGGGTAAAATACCATAAATTTCTTGAGGATCTTCTTTTGGTTTTACAGCTTTAATACGGTTGAATCCAGCTTTATCAAAATCTCCAATTTTCGACATAACATTTTTGATGGTGTCTAATGCATCTTTGTCGTTTTTGGCCTTATAGTCTGTAACACCAGAAATTTCACAATGTGTTGTTGCTCCTCCTAGAGTTTCATTATCAATAGTTTCTCCAATAGCAGCTTTTACCAGATAACTACCGGCAAGAAAAATACTTCCCGTTTTATCAACGATAAGTGCTTCGTCACTCATAATGGGTAAATAAGCACCTCCTGCAACACAACTTCCCATTACAGCAGATATTTGAGTAATCCCCATACTGCTCATAACCGCATTGTTTCTAAAAATTCTACCAAAATGCTCTTTATCAGGGAATATCTCATCTTGCATAGGTAGATATACCCCAGCACTATCAACCAAGTAAATAATCGGCAGTCTGTTTTCAATAGATAACTCCTGCGCTCTTAAATTTTTCTTTCCAGTAATAGGAAACCATGCACCTGCTTTAACAGTGGCATCATTTGCTACAACGATACATTGTTTTCCACTTACATATCCTATTTTAACAACTACACCTCCGCTAGGGCATCCACCATGTTCTTCATACATGTCTTCTCCGGCAAAAGCTCCTATTTCTATAGACTTTGAATCTTTGTCTAATAAATATGAAACTCTTTCTCGAGCAGTCATTTTACCTTTTGCGTGTAGTTTTTCAATTCGTTTTTCGCCACCACCTAATTTAACTTTAGCAAGTCTTTGGCGTAAATCAGATACTAATAACTTATTATGATCTTCGTTTTTATTGAAGTTTATATCCATTTGTATGTATTGTGTGTATTGTCTGCACGAAAATACAAAAAAGGTACAGTATATGAAGTGTGCAAAAAGAATTTAAGTGTCGTGAAACTAATGTTTCGGTAATTTTATTTTATGGTTATTTAATTGTTTGGTTATTAATTATTTAGTAACATTTTTTTGGCAAGTGATTAACATTGTTACGAGGCATTTGGGGTTATTTTGATTTTAATCTTACACAAATCAATAACCTAAAAATTCAACTATGAGACTATTAAATGTCAATTTTATTATTCTTTTTATTGCTACAACACTTCTAATTACATCATGTAATACTAATGATGATGATGTTTATGAACCTATAGTATCTATGCCATTAACAATTAATGGAGAATTAGATGCAGCTACCAATTTTTATGATAATCAAGGCCCTCATGAACACAATTTTTCAGGTAAAAGATCTTCTGGTTTTACAGAAGGGTATGAATCAGGCTCTAAACCAAGATATGCCACAGGAAATGTAACACTTTCTTCTTCTGGAAATTGGACTTTTAGTGATGCTTTGATCGGAACACTTTCTAGAGATAGGAAATTTGGTAGAAAATCTGTTAGAATGAGAAATACAGGTTATGTTGTTATGTCTTTTAATATGGATAATGGGGCGAGAACAGTTCGAGTTCGTCATGCAAAATATGGTAATGATGGTAATTCGTCTTGGAGATTAATAGCGTCTTATGACAATGGAGCTTCATGGTCTTTTGTAGGCACAACGGTTAATACTGCGTCAACTACATTAAATACAGTTTCTTTTGAGGTAAATGAAACTCGTAGTGTACGTTATGGAATTTCCAAAACCTCTGGTGGAAGTAACAGAATTAATATTGATAACTTAGAAATTGTTACAGAAGGTACAGGTGGCGGTGATGGTGATGGTGGTAATAATGGAGGTAGTGGTAGAAATAGTAATATAGCCTTTGGAAATCCTTCAAATGCAAACTCTTCGGCGAACAACTATTTCTTGTCAAAACCAGAGTTCACACTTTCTTATAATAACAATAACGGAACTCCAAACTGGGTGAGTTGGCATTTAAATTCTGATTGGTTAGGAAATAGAGGCCGCTGTAACTGTTTTCAACAAGATAGGTCTTTACCCAGCTCTTTTAATAGAATAACAGAAAATGAGTATAGAGGTTCTGGTTTTCATAGAGGTCATATCTGTCCGTCTGCAGATAGAACGGTTACTGCTCAAGAAAATGAAAACACTTTCTTTATGACAAATATGGCTCCGCAAGCCCCAAGAAATAATACGAGACCATGGGTTGGATTAGAACGATACTTAAGAACTTTGGTTAATAACGGTAACGAAATTCATATCATATCTGGTGTTTCTGGCACTGGTGGTACAGGAAGTAATGGGTTTAGAACAACTTTAAGTAATGGTAGGATAAATGTTCCTGATTCTTTTTGGAAAGTTGCCCTAGTATTGCGAAATGGATCAAATGATATTAATAGAGTAACTACTTCGACTAGAATAATTGCTATAAACGTACCAAATGATCAGAATGTAAGTAGTGACTGGAGACAATACACGACCACAGTGGATGCTATTGAAAGTCTAACAGGTTATGATTTATTTGAAAACATACCTAATGATATCGAAGCCGTTTTAGAATCAAGATTAGCAAATAGATCTTTTAACTAAACGAATACGCTATTC
The DNA here is from genome assembly GCF_003443715.1 of Aquimarina sp. AD10. Lineage (NCBI taxonomy): Bacteria > Pseudomonadati > Bacteroidota > Flavobacteriia > Flavobacteriales > Flavobacteriaceae > Aquimarina > Aquimarina sp. AD10. Next base: position 821,812 of record NZ_CP031965.1, read on the forward strand.
ATATTACGAATACTAGAATATACTCCTTAGATTCGATTTGTATAAAGTAGTATTTTTTTAATAAACCCCGTAATACTATATGATTGTGATTTTATATGATAATCATTGGGTTACGGGTATTTGCATTAATGGTATTATTTTTTGTTCATAGAAATTCGGTTTTATTTGGTGCACCAATAATTAAAGTTTACATATCGAATACTAATCTTTGAAATATTAATTATGCGGATTGAAATACTTTTAAGGTTTTCATAAACACAAACTCAATTATTAATTTAACAATTCAATCATGAGATTTTTTAAAATTAATTTTAAACTCATTTTCCTAATTACAACACTGTTTATTATAAGTTGTGAAACTTATGAGTCAGTCGATGCACCTGTAGAGTTCGTTCCACTAGAACTAAACTCAGAAGTTATTGAGGCAGAAACTAATTATTATGACAATCAAGGCCCACATGAATATAATTTTTCTCCTAAAGTAAGCTCTGGATTTACCGAAGGTTATGAATCGGGAACAAAATTTACATATGCTACACGAAACATAGATTTGACTTCTGGTACTTGGCGTTTTAGCAGTGCTAAAATAGGTACATCATCACGAGATAGAAAATTTGGTAGAAAAGCAGCTCGGTTACGAAACAACGGATATGTGATCATGTCTTTTAATATGGATAATGGTGCAAAAACAGTAAGAATTAGACATGCAAAATATGGTAGTGATGGTAATTCTTCTTGGAGATTAGTAGCTTCATATGATAACGGTGAGAATTGGTCTTTTGTGGGAGAAACAGTAAACGTAAACTCTACAACATTAAATACAGTATCATTTGAAGTAAATGAAACAAGAAGCGTTCGATATGGTGTTTATAAAAGTTCTGGTGGGCGTAACCGCATAAATATAGATAATATAGAAATAGTTACTGATACTACCGATGGAGGTGGTGACGGTGGCGATGGTGGCGACGGCGGAGATGGTGGTGAAGATAATGGAGGTAATGGTAGAAATAGCAACCTTACTTTTGGTAATCCTTCAAATGCAAATACAGATGCAAATAATTATTTTGTAATAAGACCAGAATATACTTTATCATATAATAGCAGTAAAGGAACTCCTAATTGGGTCAGCTGGCATTTAAATAGTGCATGGATCGGAAATAGAGGTAGATGTAATTGTTTTCAGCAAGATACATCATTACCGTCTTCATTCTTTAGTCCTACAGAAAATGATTATCGTGGTTCGGGGTTTCAAAGAGGTCATTTATGCCCATCGGCAGATAGAACTGTTACAGCTCAAGAAAATGAGAATACATTTTTTATGACAAACATGGCTCCTCAAGCCAGAGATAATAATACAGGTCCTTGGGTTGATCTTGAAAGGTATTTAAGGTCTTTAGTAAGAAGAGGAAATGAGGTTCATATTATAGCAGGTGTTGCAGGAACTGGGGGAACTGGAACAAGAGGTTTTAGAACAACTACTAGAAATGGTAGAATTAATGTACCAGATTCTTTTTGGAAAGTAGCTTTAATTTTACCAAATGGTTCAAATGATATTAGTAGAGTTACAAACGCTACACGAGTAATAGCTGTTAATATGCCAAATGATCAAGGGATTTCTAGTAATTGGAGAAATTTTAGAACATCTGTAGATGATATTGAAGCGCTAACAGGATATGACCTTTTAGAAAATATACCCGATGCTATTGAAACAGTGATTGAGTCTCGAGTAGGAAATTAATCTATTTCACATTAGATAACTATTTACGATCAAATAAGGATATTCTATTAAGAATATCCTTATTTTTTTTATTAAAAGTTAATTTTAAATCATTGTAATACAGAAGGTAAACAAGAATCGAATCTTAACAACCTTATAAAAAATAATATTTTGATGATAAAATAACGATATTTGCATTTAATTACCCCTAATTTTAAAACTAACCACACTAAACTAAAAAATAATTTATGGGAATGAATAAAAACACAGTATTAGCTTGGGCAACTTTTATAATGATATTGGTAGGCCTCTTGCTTATCGGATTAGGAGCGTTTAGATACCGCGATGTATCTGGTTGGGGTTTTGCAGCTGTTGGATTAGGTTTTTTCGCAAATGCTTGGGTTTTTAATGCTTTAAAAGGAAGAGTATAATTCTTCTAAGTTTCACATCATTTTTATAATATAACAAAAAAATAAGGGCTTATGTCAGATGATAAAAAGGTTATCTTCTCAATGTCAGGAGTTAGCAAAACTTTTAAAACTGCAAATACTCCAGTACTTAAGAATATCTATTTAAGTTTTTTTTATGGAGCAAAAATAGGGATCCTTGGACTTAATGGTTCTGGTAAATCTACGTTATTAAAAATTATAGCAGGAATTGATAAAAACTATCAAGGAGATGTTGTATTTGCACCAGGTTATACCGTAGGGCTTTTAGAACAAGAGCCCCAATTAGACCCAGATAAAACAGTGTTAGAGGTTGTTAAAGAGGGTGTTGCAGAAACGGTAGCAGTACTGGATGAATATAATAAAATCAACGATATGTTTGGTTTGCCAGAGGTATATGAGAATCCTGATAAAATGCAGGAGCTTATGGATAAGCAGGCAAACTTACAAGATCAGATTGATGCAAGTAATGCTTGGGAACTAGACACCAAACTAGAAATAGCAATGGATGCCTTACGTACTCCTGATTCTGATAAAAAAATAAGTGTGCTCTCTGGGGGAGAAAAAAGAAGAGTAGCACTTTGTCGTCTTTTACTAAAAGAACCAGATGTATTGTTATTAGATGAGCCAACCAACCACCTTGATGCAGAATCTGTGCACTGGTTAGAACATCATTTGCAACAATATAAAGGTACTGTTATAGCCGTTACTCACGATCGTTACTTTTTAGATAACGTTGCAGGTTGGATACTAGAATTAGATCGAGGAGAAGGTATACCTTGGAAAGGAAATTATTCGTCATGGTTAGATCAAAAGGCTAAAAAACTGGCTCAAGAACAAAAGCAAGCTTCTAAACGTCAAAAAACATTAGAAAGAGAGCTAGAGTGGGTTCGTATGGCACCAAAAGGACGTCAGGCTAAACAAAAAGCACGTTTAAGTAATTATGATAAATTACTTAGTCAAGATCAAAAACAGGTAGATGAAAAGCTTGAGATTTATATTCCAAATGGACCTAGGTTAGGTACTAATGTTATCGAAGCCACAGGTGTTAGTAAAGCTTTTAGAGATAAGCTGTTATATGAAGATTTAAACTTTAATCTTCCACAGGCAGGTATTGTTGGAATAATCGGTCCAAATGGAGCTGGTAAAACAACAATATTTAAAATGATTATGGGTGAAGAAAAACCGGATAAAGGAAGTTTTAATGTTGGTGATACTGCAAAAATTGCATACGTAGATCAAAGTCATAGTAATATTGATACTGAAAAAACTATTTGGCAAAACTTTAGTGACGAACAAGAGTTGGTCATGATGGGTGGAAAACAAGTTAATTCCAGAGCATATCTAAGTCGTTTTAATTTTAGCGGTAGTGAGCAGAATAAAAAAGTTTCTATGCTTTCTGGTGGTGAACGTAACCGTTTACATTTAGCTATGACCTTAAAAGAAGAAGGTAATGTATTACTTTTAGATGAGCCAACTAATGACTTAGATGTTAACACGTTAAGGGCTTTGGAAGAAGGTTTAGAGAACTTTGCCGGATGTGCGGTAGTAATCTCTCACGACCGTTGGTTTTTAGACAGGATTTGTACACATATTCTGGCGTTTGAAGGGGATTCTCAAGTATATTTTTTTGAGGGGAGTTTTTCTGATTATGAAGAAAATAAAAAGAAACGTTTAGGTGGTGATTTAATGCCAAAACGTATCAAATATAAGAAACTAGTTAGGTAGTAATTTTGATTAGAATGGTTTGTACATAGCATAGTAATTTATTGTGCTACGACACCCTTTTATATAAATTACTTAGTAATCGTAATATATGCCATTAAGTAAAATTAAAGTCATAGCCTTTGACGCAGATGACACACTTTGGGTAAATGAAACTTTTTTTAGAAAAGCAGAAGAAGAGTTTTGCGAACTTTTAGAAGATTTTATGCCTAAAGAAGAAGCTAATAAACTTCTTTTTGATGTTGAAATGAAAAATCTTCCTTTGTATGGTTATGGCATTAAACCTTTTACATTATCATTGATAGAAGCGGCTATTACCATTTCTAATGGTAGTACTACCGTAGACTTGATACAGAAGCTTATCGAAAAAGGTAAACAAATGCTTCAGGAACCTATAGAATTGATAGATGGAATAGATGTTACATTAGATGTACTTTCTAAGAAATACAGATTGGTGATGGCTACTAAAGGTGATTTGTTAGATCAAGAACGAAAACTAATAAACTCAGGATTAGAAAAATATTTTCATCATATCGAAATTGTTTCCGATAAGACCGAAAAACAATATAGTAAGCTAGTCAAGCATTTAGATATTAATGTAGAAGAGTTTTTAATGGTCGGTAATTCATTAAAATCTGATGTTTTACCTGTTTTGAATATTGGGGCACATGCATTTCACATTCCATTTCATACTACTTGGGTACATGAAATGGTAGAAGAAGAGGTGAGACATCCTAATTTTAAGAGTTTTACAAAAGCAAGTCAACTACTTGACTATTTATAATGAAAACAAAACTAGATCTTAATACCTGGAACCGCAAAGAACATTTCGAGTTCTTTGGTAATTTTGATGAGCCTTTTTTTGGAATTAATACTACGGTAGATTTTACAAAAGGATATCAAAAGATAAAAGATCATGGCTATCCGTATTTTTTGTATTATTTGCATAAGTCGCTTCAGGCAGTTAATGCTATAGAAGCTTTTAAGTATCGTATTGAGGGTGATGAAGTATTTATATATGATACTGTACATGCTTCTGCAACGATAGGAAGGGATGATCATACCTTTGGATTTTCTTTTATCGAATTTAATGAAGATTTTGAACGCTTTATTAAGAATGGTCAAGAAGAAATCGATGCTGTAAAAAACAGCACAGGTATTCGTCATACTGCTAATGCGAAACGTGTTGATAGTATACACTATTCCTCGATACCTTGGTATACATTTACGGGTTTAACCCATGCTAGACATTTTAAATATAAAGATAGTGTTCCAAAAATCTCTTTTGGAAAATATACCAAAACAGGTGATACATTAAGTTTGCCTATAGCAATTTATGTAAATCATGGATTAATGGATGGGTACCATATTGGACAATATTTAGAAGAGTTTCAACGATTATTAAACGAATAATAATAAAAATGAGTGGTGAAGCAGGAGCTGGCATCAGCTCAAAATATTTTAAAATGTATTTTTCTTCAGGCATGACTGTTAGTGTTGCTATGCCTCCTGATTTAGGAGATCACCCTAATTATATAGAAGATTACTTTAAAGAAGCTAGTAAACCCTTTGAAACAAAGCTAAAAGATGTTCTTCCTAGAGTAGATCAAAGTTTTGAAACATTAATACAGCAGCATGGTTTTCCGATATCTTTATATGATCCTAAAGCTGTATTTATTGCCGATGCTATTATAGAAGATGTCGATTTAGATCATGAAAATAAATCAACGCGAAATTTATTGGTAAGTAGTGGGGCAGATGTTAACTTGTCATTTTTTACAAGATCGTTTTCCAAAATAAACTTATCTATAACAATTAATAAACAGATAAAAAGATCAGAGTTAAATACTATTAGAGCTCAAATTATAGAAATATTTGATTGATGTAGGATTTGCTTGTTTAACTTCTCCTACGTTCAATGTATCTAATTTGATGTTTCCAACTCGAACGCGAACAAGTCTTAATGTAGGAAATCCAACGGCTGATGTCATTTTACGAACCTGTCTAAATTTGCCTTCTTTTAATGTAATAGAAACCCAACTCGTAGGTCCATGACGATCATCTCTTATTTTTTTTGATCTTTCGGGGAATTTTGGTACCGTATCAAGTTTAACAACCTTGCATGTTTTGGTATTGTATTTTTTACCATCAAAACCTATTTTAACACCATTAGCCATTTCTATAATTGCTTCAGGAGTTATTTCTCCGTCTACTTGCGCATAGTATTCTTTTTCTATAGCGCCACTATTAATGCGGTTGCTTAATTTCCCATCGGTTGTGAGTAACAATAAACCTTCAGATTTTTCATCTAATCTACCAATTGACATTGTGCCTTCTGGAAATTTGTATAACTCGCCTAAAAGTTTTTTAGAATTTTGTTTTTGACCATTGTTTACAAACTGACTTAAGTATCCATAAGGCTTGTATAGTAAGAAATGTTCATGTTCATTCTCTTGGATATTACTATTCATTGAAGATGTTTTAAGGTCAAGTGTTACCAAAGCGAAATTAGAAGTTTATTTCTAAATTTGGGGAAAAATGGTTAATTAACGAAAGAGTTTTCTTAAATTAAAAATGAAAACTTACCTTTGTAGAGATTTCAGTAGATTTTAAAGAAAGAAAACTGTTACCAGTTATTGTAGTGACTAGGTAGATTTTGAGGTAAATCTAAGATATTTAGATTTTCTGATTATTCGTTTAGTATTTCAATGACGGCTTTTGTATTAACATGCAAAAGTTATGAATAAGTAAATAAACTAGTAAAGATAGCGAATGGCAAAATCACAACAGACATTTAGTAAAATTGAAAAAGAAAAAAAGAAATTAAAAAAACGCGAAGAAAAGCAAAAAAAGAAGGCTGAACGCCTGGCTAATTCTAACAAAGGTAATGGGTTAGATAGTATGATTGCTTATGTGGATGAAAATGGTTATTTAACAGATACTCCACCAGACCCAAGAAAAAAGGTGAAAGCTGAAAATATTGAAATCGGCGTTCCAAAAAGAGAGAAAGTAGAATTTGACCCAGTGCGTAAAGGTAAAGTAGCTTTTTTTAACGACTCTAAAGGGTATGGGTTTATTAATGATGAAGAAACTCAAGAGCGTTACTTTGTGCATGTAAATGGATTAACTCAAGAAGTAAAAGAAAATGATAGAGTTAGTTTTGAGTTAGAAAAGGGACAGAAAGGAATGAATGCTGTTCGAGTTAAGAAGATTTAATATAATAGGTATACTACTTCATATATAAAAAAGCCTAGTTAATACTAGGCTTTTTTATATTTTTATTTTAACGCTTGGGGTACCAATCTAGCTGTACTACTTCGATATCAGCATTTTTCGAAACGATTTCTTTAAATTTTGAAACGCTACTAAATCCGTTGGTACCACGATAGTGGTATGGATATACTTGTTTTGGTTTAAAAGCTAATACTGCATCAGCAGCTCTTTCTACAGTCATTGTATACGGTAGGTTCATACAGACAAAAGCTTTATCTATATACTGTAATTTTCGCATTTCAGGAATATCTTCCGTATCTCCGGAAAAATATAAGCGTTCCTTTCCTAAAGTAATTACATACCCATTTCCGCGACCCTTTTTGTGAAATTTTAAAGCTTCTTCACGTAGATTATACATTGGTATAGCCTCTATGGTAATGCCTTCTATCTCTTTGGTTTCCCCATTGTTGATAATAACAAGTTGCTCTGTGTAGTTAGCGGGTAGTTTTTCTGCTACGGCCTGCGGAACTATAATTTGAGATTTTGCTAGATCTAGACTATCTAGAGTGTCAATATTCATATGATCACCATGTATATCTGTAATCAAAACTAAATCTGCCGTCTTTTTGCCTGCAAAAGCTTTAGCCCCACCAGTAGGATCAATATAAATGGTTTTTCCTTTCCATTCTAAAATTAATGTAGCATGTTGTATTGGGATAATGGTAATATCACTTTTCTTTTTTTCAATAACTTTTTCAGGTAGGGGATCAGATACTGTCTCTTCGATAACTTCTTTTTCTTCATTTTTTTGAGACTTGCAACTTATAAAAAAAGAGCAAATCAAAATGATAATCAAAACATTACGTTTCATTTTTAGACGATTTTGTGGTTGTATGATTGGTATAAGATAAGAATAATACTGGGTACCCAAAAAGAACTCTATCTATAAATCTGCATTTTCGTATACAAAATTTAATTATCCAACCATAGCTTGATCGCCATAGCGACAACCATAATAACTAAAAAAACTTTTACAAGCCCATCACCTTTTTTTACAGCCCATCTACTTGCGATCCATCCTCCTGTAGCGTTACCTAGTGCAAGGACAATACCGTATAGATAGTTAATCTGTTGGTTATATGCAAAAATGGCAAGTGCTGCTATGGTGTAAATAAAAACTACTAGTACTTTAACAGCGTTAGATTTAACAAGACTTAGATAGTTTATCGAGGTTAGGGCTAATAAAATAAAAATACCTACTCCAGCTTGGATAAAACCACCATAAATTCCTATAAAGAAAAAGGCTACTATAGATATCCAAAGATGTTTCCCTTGTATTCTTTCTACTACATCATTAAGTTTTACTTTAGGCTTGAACACCATAAAAAAAACGATAAATACCATTACTATGGCTAAAATCTTATTAAATGTATCTCCTTTAATATCAACAGCGATTTGCGCTCCAATAATAGATCCAATTAAGGCAGATATCCCTAAGTAAACACCAAAAGATGTAGGTTTTATACCTTTACTTTTGAAACCTGCAATAGAGGTAATACATTGAATAAAAATCCCAATACGGTTTGTTCCGTTTGCCACAGCAGGAGGTAACCCCATAAAAATTAGCATGGGTAATGTTAAGAGAGAGCCACCACCAGCGATAGTATTAATAACACCAGCTATAAAACCTATGATAGCTAAAAGAAGAAGGAGTAGTATTTCATTCATTAGATTATTGCTAAAAATGTGGATTTCTGATCAAAAATAGATAAAAGCAAGAAAGGATTCTATGAATACGAAATTCTTTTGGGATAAATTATCAACTGTTGTAGATTTACAGTATTAATCAAACTATTGATAACGTTAAAGCGCTACATAAAATAATTCCGTTTTTTCAATTTTTTTCTGATAAGAAGTATACTAAATCTACTTTTTCGTCAGATGTTGTTGCGGGCCTTACAGTTGGGGTGATTCTAATTCCACAAGCTATAGCTTATGCTTTACTAATGGGAGTGCCACCTATTTACGGTCTTTATGCTTGTTTGGTACCATTAGTTTTATATGCTTTTTTTGGGTCCTCTATGCAGCTAAGTATTGGTCCAGTGGCTGTTACAGCAATTTTGGTAATGAGTAGTGTGAGTCAACTTGCAGAACCTTTTAGTGCTAAGTTTGTAGAATTAGCGTTGTTTGCAAGTTTTTTGATTGGAGTACTACAAATTATAATGAGTGTTTTGAGGATGGGGTTTCTTGTAAACTTAATCTCTCAACCCGTGATTTCAGGCTTTATATCTGCAGCAGCAATTATAATTATTGTCTCGCAGCTAGAGGAAAGCCTAGGAATTGGGATTCCTAATTTTAAGTATACACATCAAACAGTTTGGTATAGTTTACGTCATTTATCAGAAGTAAACTGGATTACGATATTGATCTGCGTATCTTCCATTATAATTATTGTAGCTCTAAAAAAATGGAAACGCTCTTTTCCCGGAGCACTTACCGTTTTGGTAATCTCTACTTTACTGACTTATTTTTTTAAGTTAAATGAAAATGGAGTATCCATAATTAAAGATGTTCCTAGTGGTCTACCATCTTTCAATATACCCGAAATGGAGTATGCTACTATGATGTCACTTATTCCAGCAGTATTAACAGTTACTTTTATTGGTTATGTTGGTAGTATTGGTATTGCCAAATCTATGGAAATGAAAAATAGAGATCATGTGGTTAGACCAAATCAAGAATTATTTGCATTAGGAATAGCAAAAGTGATCGGTGCCTTTTTTCAGGCAGTACCCTCATCAGGAAGTTATAGTAGAACAGCTATTAATGATGAAGCAGGTGCCAAGACTACTGTGTCTTCTATTATTGCTGCAGTATTAGTATTACTTTCTTTACTGTTTCTAACATCATTTTTTTATTATATTCCTAAAGCTGTATTGGCTGCAATCATACTTGTCTCTGTTTTTGGATTGATAAATTTTAGTGAAGCTAAACATTTGTTTGAACTTAGAAGGCGTGATTTTATCGTTATGATCATTACCTTTTTTGGGACCTTAATCTTTGGTGTTGAAAATGGTATATTTATAGGGGTTATTCTATCATTTGTATTTCTGCAGTACTATAGTTCGCGACCACATATAGCAGAATTAGTAAATATTCCCGGAACTACCTATTATAGAAATATTAATAGGTTTCCAGATGCACTTCAATCTACCGAATATTTAATTATCCGTTTTGATAATCAGTTATATTTTGGAAATGCAAGTTTTTTTAAAGATACCATTCAAGAATACATTACAAAACGAAAGCCTGTACCAAAATTTTTGATTTTAGATAATACGAACATGCATGATATAGATAGCACAGGTTTGCATGTTTTAGAAGATATTTATCAGTATACACAGGGGTTAGGGGTTCAGTTGTTAATGGTTGGTACGATCGGCCCTGTAAGAGATTTTCTTAAAAGATCAGGGTTTACTGATAGATTGGGAGTTTCTTATTATTATTTAACAATATCAGATGCTGTGGATTATGCAGAAAACAGAACAATTCATGAAACAAAACATGAGGCAGCAGTACAATTCAATAAAAAAAGAAGGTCATTTTTAGAATAAGATCTTGCAAAACAATTTATTTATCTTCATATAGTCTTAATTTTAGACCCATTCCGTAATTTGTATTATTGCTTTTAATAAGGTTGTTGTTTGTGCTATATTTTCTGTCAAAACGTTGCCAGGTGCGATTTTTGTAAAAAATTCTGCGTGTAAAAGTATGATAGTGATCAAATTTATTTGTGAATGGTAATAAAGGTCTAAATGTAGTTGAAACTTTTACAAGACCTTTTCTAGTTTCTACTTCGTGATATTTCCTTGTTTGTTGAAGTTTACCATTTTTGTCTGCGTATCCCAAAACTTGTACAGAAATAAAGATCCCTTCTTTTGGGATGTACACTTTATATTCTGAAACGTTCAGTTCAAAATTAGATTTATCTTTTTCGGTTATTTTGAATATGATATCTTCATAAGCCAGCCTTTTACCAGGAAACCCTTTTTCATTGGCGTAGAATTGCATTTTAAATAGCGTAGAGAATGGCTGTTCTTTTCCAGAATGCTTATTCGAACTTTCTACTTTAACAGGTAGAAAGACAGAAGATATGCTAGTGGATTTTTCTGATTCTTTAGGAAAAAAGACTGCTATTTCTGATTCTACAGTAGGAAGCCAACATCTAAAATAATCATTATGTACAGTAGAGGCTAGTCTCTTGGTTTTGTATTTTCTTTTCTTTTCGGCGGTAATATATACTTCCTTTAATTCTGCGATATTTTGCTCTAAAAGTATAGTCTTGGGGATCGCATTTGTGGAAATAGTGATCTCTTTATACCCTAATGCAGAAACGTAAAGAGAATCTACTTTTGGATACCATTTTTTATAATACTTAAAACGGCCATCGGCATCCGCAAAGGTTCCGCTTCCGTTACCAAAAGAAATAGTAGCATATGAAACAGGAGATTTGTTCGCTGCATCGAGTATCGAATATGCCTGCGAATATATAAATTGCGATAAAAAAAGCAGTAGTAGGGCAAACAGCTTTTTCATAGGTTTGATTGGGGATTAAATAACTAATGTACTAAAATAATTTATAATAGAACTATTATCATGCCAAAGAGCACCGTTTATTAGATTTAAGTTTTATGAACTAAATACTTATAGAATAGGAATAAAAAAAACATTCTACTTGTTGTTTTTAAAAAACATAAATATCTTATTTTTAATTACTTAAATTAGTTTACTTGTAGTTTTTATTTATATTGATAAAATCTATAATGTACTATTTAGATATGATACTATTTCGTTGAAGATGATTAAGAAATTAAGGTAAAAAATCAATTATGATAGATTAATACATTGATAATTAAGAAAAATATAAAAATACATAGGAAGTTAGTTTTAAAGCGTTAGTTTTTGATGAAACGCTTATCTTTGGAGCCTTTATGAAAAAGGCGATATACTTTATGCTCTTAAGTGCCGTATGTTTTACGGTAATGAATTTACTGGTAAAGTATTTATCTCATTTTGGAGGAGGAGAATTAGTGTTTTTTAGAGCAATTGGTTCTTTGTTTTTTACAATGAGTTATTTAAGATACCATAAAATTTCAATTTTCGGGAATCAGAAGAAGTTATTAATCTATAGAGGACTGGCAGGAGTTACCTCTATGTGTTTGTTTTTTATGTCTGTAAATTACTTACCAATAGGTTCTGCAGTTTCGTTACGATATATTTCTCCAATTTTTGCTACAATTCTAGCTGTTTTTTTTCTTAGAGAAAAAGTGAAACCTATTCAGTGGTTATTTTTTTTAATGGCGTTCGGGGGAGTTTTAATGATTAAAGGCTTTGACCCCAATATTAATTCATATGGATTACTTCTAATTCTATTTTCTGCTTTATTTAGTGGTGTAGTGTATGTTTTGATAAACAAAATAGGACAAAAAGACCATCCAGTAGTGATCGTCAACTATTTTATGTGGATTTCTGTAATTGTAGGAGGTATACTATCAATATTTAATTGGAAAACACCAATAGGGATAGAGTGGGTTATACTGCTTAGCTTAGGTATTTTTGGATACTTTGGCCAATTATTTATGACAAAAGCATTTCAATCCCAAGCTACCAATAAAATAGTTTCTCTAAAGTATATAGAGGTTATATTTACTATGATAGCAGGGGTATTTTGGTTTTCAGATGTTTATCCAATAATGAGTTTGATAGGAACTCTACTTGTTATCACCGGACTTATACTTAATATTATATATCGCAGTAAATAGTATTCTAGTTAAAATCTTCTGTCATATAATAAATCATTTTTGCCTTATCACTAAAACTATTAATAGTGATAATATCTCCGGTAAGTTTATTGTAAATGACCTCTGCGAATAACAGATCTATATAAAAGATACTATATTGAAAATCACGGTTTTTATCGTCTATTGTAAATAGATGGATACCTCTGTTCCAGATATCATTATACTTCAGGTCTAGTTTTCGAGCGTTGAATTTTCGCTCAAGAGTAGTTTTTTGCATAAGTAGTCAATTTTATATTGGGAATCCTAAATTACGGAAAAACCATAATATATGCAAGTTTTTTTTGTATCTAGTGGTAAGTAGGGGTATTTCTATCACTAACATGATATACTCGATAAAAGGCATGATATCAGGTTTTTACTATATGTCGAGTGAAATATTGTTTATGTAGTATAGTTGAAGTTGTTGAGCAAAAATATTTATTTGGGATACTAGATTATGATACTTTAGATGCTCTAATGTATCTGTTGATTATCTATTAAATTATGAACTCAAATTTTCTGTTTTTTATAAGTTTATTGTTTGTTACTACTGTATTTTCTCAACAAATAACCGATACTCTTTATAATCCAAAGATCTTATCTAAAGCATACCAAGATAACTCTGGTCCTTTATTGTATATAGATGAGGGGCATCATAATTTTCATACCAAAAATGATCGTTTTTCTCCTTTTTCTAAAGTTTTAACCGAAGATGGTTATCGAGTAGTTGGTTTTAATGGGAAGTTTGAAAAGCAAAAGCTAAAAGAAGTAAAAATACTTGTTATTTCTAATGCATTGGCGCCAAATAGTAGACCTCCATTTGTCACACCTACAAAAACTGCTTTTTCTAAGAATGAAATTGAGAATATAGAAGAGTGGGTTTATAAAGGAGGTTCTTTATTTCTTATAGCCGACCATATGCCATTTGCTGGTGCTTCTGCCAATCTTGCTCATATTTTTGGTTTTGAGTTTTATGATGGTTTTGTATTAGACAAAGATGATAACGGAATTTTAGATTTTTCTTTAGAAAACATGATGCTAAATAAAAATAGTATAACCAATGGTCGTAACAATATGGAGACTGTTAGGCATATAAGAACATTTACGGGTCAAGCATTCAAGATTCCTAAAAAGGCATCTTCTATTTTAAATTTGAAAAGAGAATATAAGGTGTTCATGACTGATACAATGTGGAGATTTAATAGTAAAACACCAAAATTTCCGGCTACCAACTTGTCTCAGGGAGCTATTTTAAAACATGGGAAAGGTAGAGTAGCTGTATTTGGAGAAGCAGCTATGTTTACGGCTCAAATTGCAGGAAGAAATAGAATTAAAGTAGGAATGAACTCTGATAAAGCTACCGAAAATTATCAACTACTATTAAATGTAATACACTGGTTAGATCATCTTTATTAATCAAATTATAAGTCAAAAAAAGTATACCTATATGAAACGCATCGTCGATATTACTATATGTTTTGTATTTCTTTTATTACCGTTATCGCATTTTTCGCAATCTAATAATCAAAAAGAAACAATTACAAAATATTTTAGACATTTAAGATATAATCATGTATCGCCTCATGTTCCATTAAAAGGTATTCATGAGATAAGCAAGGAAACAGCTTCTAAAACATCACACTATGTCTTTAAGTATGCTAATTCAAATAAATTAGTAGAGATTGTAAATTATAATTATCATGGCAAGAGACACCATCCTTTAGCGACTATAGGAGCTCACAAAATCGTTTTTAATTATACAGATCATGATGTTACTCGCATTTTTCTAGATATCAACGGAAATCGAATGACAAACGATAGAGCGGTGTATAAAGAAGTATATAAGTTTGATAAAAAGAAATTTATATATGCCCTGGATTTTTATGATTTAGAAGATAAACCTATGGAGTCTAATTGGAACATTACTAAATATAAATGGACGAAAACTAAAAATATGGTAATTGAGCACCGTTATAATTTAAAAGATAAACTGGTTGATATTTCTCCGTATTTTGAATTTGGAATCACTGGTATTGTATATCGTAAAGATGGCTCTCCAAAAATCAATTATAATCTCAATGAAAAGTTAGAAATACGAGAAAACTCAGTTGGAGTTGCATCATACCGAGATACTTATGACAATAATGGTAATCATATCACTTATTCTTATCATAATAAAAAAGGTGAATTAACACTAAATCCTTGGGGATATGCGGTTGCAAAACAAGAGTTTGATGAATTTGGATATCATACAATGCGCTTGCAATATGATGAAAACAATAAATTAATAAAGAAGTTCAAATACCCAAACATAAGAAAAATATCTGTTGCAAGTCCCGCTAGCGTTGAGGATACTCTCGCAATTAAAGAAATGTCATTAGGATATCTAATTGCTTTGCAGAAACTTAAACCAGAACTCATGAAACGAGTGTTTCATAAAGAATTGGCTAAAAGAACAATAGGGTATGATCGGGATAATAAAAAGCAGATCATACGCGAAACGAGTTATGATCAAATGGTATCATTTGCAGAATCCTGGAACCAATCGGGCACTAAATTTCCGCCTAAACCGAGTAATAATATTAAAATACTTGATATATACGATCATATAGCTACCGTTAAACTTTTTTCAGATAATTGGGTAGAGTATCTGCATTTAACTAAAACAAATGGGCAATGGCAAATCATTAACCTGTTATGGCAAGATAAGAATAGTAGCAGGTATGCAGATTAACACTAGCTAAAATAGCTTAGATGTAATGAGAAAAATAACAATTGAAACGCTCCCCAGATTTTATTAATTCTGTTTAAAATCTAATAATTAACAATCAAAAACGAGTAGAAACAGTACTATGAAAAGAATAATTTACTTAATCATCATTGGAATATTCATCGCGTCCTTCCAAACTAAAGCCCAAGATATACCCCAAATTAAATTAGATTCTTTAAAAATGAAACTGGAAACATTATTTATGAAGGATCAGATTTTTAGAAGGATGTATAAAGATGTTGAGAAAAGGTATGGACAAGAATCTGATGAAATTGAATATTTTTGGGAAGTGGTGGAAAAACAAGATAAAGTTTTAGAAAAAGAAGTTGTCGCCATCATCGAAAAATATGGTTGGTTAGGAATATCTCAAGTAGGTAGACTAGCCAATACTACGATATGGGGAGTCTTGCAACATGGTTCGGTAGCTTCAAAAGAGAAATATGCGCCATTATTAAAAGAATCAGTACTTCTAAAAGAATCACAACCCAAACATTATGCAAGACTAATAGATAGAATGTTAATCAATTCTGATAAGCCCCAACTATACGGAAGCCAGTTTGAATATGGTCTAGATGGTAAAGCTACCTTTTTTCCAATTAAAGATCCAGAGACTGTAAACAAGAGAAGACAGGATTTAGGACTAAACACTATCCAAGAATTTGCAAAACAAAAAGGAATTGAATTAGGAGTGGTGCTAAAGACTAAATAAGGGTATTTGCATATTACCTCCAACCTTTTTTTCCAGTTAGATATATTTTTTTCATAGCATTTTCTCGATAGCTACGTCCGATCGGTATAGAATGTTCTTCAATAGTTAACATATTACCTTCTATTGCGTTTACATATTGATAATTGATAACGAACGATTTATGTATTTGGACAAAATGAGTATCTGGTAATAAGGCTAATACTCCTGAAAGTGTTTGATAGGTTACAAAGGATCTATCTTTTAAAACTACTTTTATATAATCTTTTAAACTTTCTATAAACAGAATATCTATGTAATGTACTTTGATTTTTTTGTTTTCAACTTTAAAAAAAGCAGCATTTGTATCTTCTATTAGTTGTGTCGTAGTATTTGTTCTTTCTTTTATCTTTTCTATTGCCTGTACAAACCTGTAGAAAGGAATGGGTTTAACAAGATAATCTACAGCATTTAACTCAAATCCATCAACTGCATAATGCCTGTGCGCAGTAGTAAAGATGACAGTGGGAGGGTGAGAAAGTGCTTTTAAAAAATTGATACCATCCAGTATAGGCATTTGTATATCAAGAAATATCAGGTCGACTGATTCATTGTTAAGAAATTTGATTGCAGATAAAGCATCATCAAACCTCCCAACTTCTGCCAAAAAGTCTAATCGTCCAATATAATCAGAGATCACATCCTGTGCCAATGGCTCATCATCAACAATAATACACTTTATCTTATTCATTTAACTCGATGGTTAGATCAGTATAAAACTTTTTTTCTCTTTCTTCTAATTTAAAGATATGCTTTTGGGGATAGATAATTTCTAATCTTTTAGACAAGTTTTTAACACCAATACCATGTTTGTTATCTGACTTAATAGTATTGCCTACAGGGTTTATAGTACTGATGTAGATTTTGCCTTTATCTACTTGTATTCTTATTTTTATGTTGATATTTCCTCTTTCATTAAGAGAACAATGTTTAAAAGCATTTTCTGCAAGTGGAATAATAATCATTGGTGGTATCATCACTGTATTAAAATCACCTATCATTTCCAAAGTAAGATCAAGACGGTTTCCAAAACGTAGTTTTTCTAATTCGATATAATCATTAAGATGATGGATTTCTTTTTCTAAAGAAATTTTATCTTCTGTACCATCATATAACATATAAGATAATAAATTAGAAAGCTGCAGTAGCGCTTCTGGTGTTTTTTTAGATCCCTTTAATGCTAGTGAATATAGATTGTTAAGTGTGTTAAAAAGAAAATGAGGGTTCATCTGTGACTTTAAGAAATTTAACTCACTAATTTTTTGTTCTTTCTTTATTCGTTCTAAATTCACCTTATTTTGATAATAATCTCTTAAAATTTTAATTGCGGTAGGTGGTCCAAACCATAACAATATACTTCTTGCTAAACCTAATACCCTTGGAAAAGACATGAAATTCTCAGGAAGATCTGTAATCTCAAGAAAAACGGGAAAAACTACATGGTAGTTTAAAAGACGTACTAGATAAGCATTAAGCAATACAAGTGGAAGGAAAAAAGCAAAGTAATACAAATAGCGTTTTGTAGTAATATATTTAGGCCATAGGTAATACATATGTATGTAGTAGAAGGGAATTTCTAAACCACATCCAAGATAATTAAACAATGCTCTTTTAAACGGAAGACCGTATATGACATCCATTAATACCCAAATAAAAAGATAAAATATCCAAAATATAGTATGTGTTACAACCCTGTTTTTTTGTAATACTTTAATAATCATGTTTGTATTAATGGAAAATAAATAGGTAATATCGTTAATTAAGTTATCTATTACTAGGCTTTTCTCTAAACGACATGGATTTCTCGATGAAATTAAAACATTTTAGTTTCCAACCATTTCAGGTCTCTAGCAACACCATCTAGGCCTGGATAAATTAATCGCTGATTAATTCCATATTTAAATAATGTCTTTTTAATAGTAGATTTTAGTTGTTTAGGGATGACGACTTTTTTAAGTTTATCATGCTCAAAAGGAGTGTCAGGAGTGTTATGAACAGTAAACAATCCTGCTTGATTTTGAATTCTGGCAGAAATATAAGGAGGTCTGTATTTAAATACTTTATCTAACTTATAAGGATTTGTTTTATCAGGTATTTGGATGGTTGAACATCCAGATAGTATATAAATAGCAGCATCGTTAATAGGAGTAGATTCTACAGCAAAATAAGTAGATACTAGTGGGTTATATGTCCAATCTAGTAGGCGAGTGGGTAATCCATAGTGCTGTGCCACGGCTAGCCATTCTAACTCATTATTAGGCTTATGTTCAAGATAAGGGATAGAAGATTCTTTGAACAATTTTATTAGTCGAGCTTCTAAACGCTCTATAGGTTTACCCATAGCAGATTCACAACGCCCCAATGAAGTAATAAGCTCGTATGATGTATTCGAAACGCCCCTGTAAACAAAGTTTTGCCCTGCTTTTTGACTTTCAAAGGCCTCTAATAATTCGTCAAATTTTTTAATCTCTATTATTTCCATAACTAGTTTCCATAAAGGTATCATTTTTTAAGAATTCCGAATATAGATTTTGTATGAAGTTTATGTAGTTTCAGTATTTTTTTTAATAGATTTCATTATCAAATGTGTATAAAAATAATAGCTCCAAGTTTTAACTTAGAGCTATATAAAGCTATATTCATAAACAAGCTTTAATTTTTTATTAAAACTAATTTTTACTCAATTTTATTGATCTCTATAATGCTATGTGTATTGCTGTTATCTTGATAAGAAGTACCGTTTGTGGCAATAAAAACCCGTCCAGAAGGAGAAATAGCGATATCTCTAAGACGCCCGTATTTACGATCAAAAAAGGTTTCTTCGTTTATAACCTCGGTACCATCGGCATTTAATGTAAGTGCAATAACTTGTTGTTCCTTTAATACAGTCATGACCAATTTATTTTTCCATTCAGGAATACGATCACTAGTATAATATATCAAATCCGACGGTGCAATTGTAGGTGTCCAGTTATATATTGATTCGACTGTTGTGGTAGTATTAGCAAAAGCTTCTTCATTGGGAGTATCGATTACTCCACGAATATCAGGCCAACCATAATTTTTACCAGCTTCAATTCGGTTTATTTCGTCATCAGAGCTAGGTCCGTGTTCGGATATATACAAACTACCATTAGGATGAAGGACTAGGCCCTGAGCATTTCTATGGCCATAACTGTAGACATAACTACCTGGCGTTGGATTATCATTTGGGATACTACCATCTAAGTTTAATCTAAGGATCTTACCTGCCAAGGAGCTCATGTCTTGAGAAGAGTTCGCACTACCGGCATCTCCAGTGGTCATGATTAAATGTTCATCTGGCGTGATAAGTAGGCGAGAACCATTATGAATAGAATTTGCAGGAATATTATCCAACAATGTCGTCTCGTTAGAAAGCGCATTGTTTTCATATCGATATCGAACTAATCTTTCTAGCAAACCACTTGTGCCATTATCATATGTATATACTACATAAACAAACGGATTAGTATTAAAATCTGGATGATGTACCATTCCTAATAAACCACTTTCCTGTACTTGAGCGACACTTGTAATTTCCATTACTTCGGTTTGTTTTCCAGAATCGGGATCGATACGACTAATCTTTCCATTTCGTTCTGTTAGCCATAAAAAATCGTCAGGTCCCCAAATAAGTTCCCAAGGAACATTTAATGTGTTTATTAATGTGGTAACTGCTTCTACAGGTTCACCACCACCATCTGGGTCTGGGTCTGGATCGGGGTTTGTGCTATTGTCACTATCAGAACAATAAAATAATAGTGATGATATAAATATAATCCCAGTTATTTTAAATATTTTCTTCATGATACGCTATTTGGTTACGTGAAACTATCTTATAATAACTCAATAGTCTATGAATTTATTTCATAAGAAACCTTGTTTTATTGTTGCTCTGCGAAGGTCTTAAAATTTTTCATCCACCGTTCACCTGGTTTGCGATACATACTAGGAAATAGAATAGCAATGAGTTTGGGCATTACCCAATTAATCCGAGTATATTCAACTTCAGTTTCATACCTCGTTTGTTTATCACTTAAAGCAGTAAATGTTGTTTTCATAGTATTATCCATATGTTTATGGTGATAGAAAGCTTCAAAAGTATGGGGTAAACGATTGGCAATAATGGTTTCTGTTAGTTCCATCTCATGTTTATCACTTTTATAGTACAACTTAGAAACAGCACCATCTTGTCCTTCAGTTCCTTTTATCAATTCTTTTTTCTGAAACCCATCCTGATATTTTACAAGATTTTTAGAATCAGCAAAAAGAGCAGTAACAATTGCCAAGGGTTGATTAATATCTATAGATCCTTTATATTTCATGATAAAGCGATTTACTATTCTATTGCTTAAAATACGGATTTTTAATGTAACTACAATTTTAAAGAATAAAGGACCTCTTTATTTTTATAGATATGATTATACAGTTATCCAATAAAAAAGTAAAATTCTAAATTAGTTCTGCTAGACTATACTTGTTTAGACATATCCTTTTGTCTAAATTTATATGATATAAATAAAGAATGGATTCTTAATTATTTGATACTATTTTCTTATGAAACAAATCCTTTTCTCAATATTTTTGGTATCTCATTCCATATTATTTTCCCAATCAGAAATTGATAGTCTTCTTAATTCGTTATCAACTATGAAAGAAGATACCACAAAAGTAAACAAGTATCTTACCCTATGGGAAAAGTATAAAAGAATAGATCAAAATAGCGCATTAAATTTTGCTATTGAAGCAGAAAAACTATCTAAAAAACTAAAATTTAAAGATGGTCTAGGTGAAGCAAAATATAGAAGAGGTGTAATCTTGAGAGATAAAGGACTAAATGTCGAATCACAGAAGTATTTAGAGGAAGCCTTATCTATATTTTCAGAACTAGATGATCTTCGTACAATAGGTTTTGTGAAAATAGATTTAGGTAAACTTAAGCAAAATCAATCTAAGCATAAAGAAGCATTATCCCTTTATTTAGAAGTTCTTCCGATAGCAAAAAAAAATAACGATAAAAATACAGAGGCGAGAATATACAATTACATTGCGGCCATTTATGCGACTCAAAAACAATATGTCGAGGGAATTAAAAATTATGAACATGCTCTTAAATTAGTAAGAGAAATTAATCATTTACCAGGTATTTCGGCTTGTCTGCTAAATTTAGGAACTGTATACGCTACTATTTTAGAAAATGATAAAGCACTACCTTATTTTAAGGAGTCTTTGGCAATAAAAGAAAGCATAGGAGATAAATTAGGTGCGAGTAGAATTTGGTATAAACTTGCAATGATTTATCTCGAAAAAAAACAATACAATTTAGCAGAAAATAACATTAAAAAAGCCTATGATTTAGTGATTGCGGTAGACCATCCTAACCATTTTTTTGATGTGCAATATGGTATGGCTTTGATTTTCTTAGAAAAAGGAGAACACAATAGAAGTATTGACATTGCAAAAAAGATTTTATCTAATGCCAAAGCTTCAAAATACACAACACTTTCTATACGAGTTCATAGACTATTACACAAAGCATATAATCAAAAAAAAGAACATAAAAAGGCATATAATTATGCCCTAAAAGTAATTGCTATATCAGATAGTTTATATAATCAAAATATACTTTCTGTTACGAATGATATGGAAGCCAAATATCAAAATGAACAAAAAGCTACAGAAATTGCTTTGTTGGCCTCAGAAAATAAATCAAAAACAATCACTCTTGCAAAACAAAAGAGTGAACGTAATGCGATTATTGCTTTTTCTATTATAATACTACTATTGGCTATGTTACTCTTTAGTCAATATCGTCTTAAACAAAAAAGTAACGATAAATTAAAAGAATTAGATCGTTTAAAATCGAATTTTTTTGCTAATATTTCTCATGAGTTTCGTACACCTTTAACACTTATAAAAGGACCCATAGAAAAATTAGAAAAGGATCCTAATACACCCTTAAGTATTGAAAGCGTTAAAATGATAAAGCGTAACTCAAATCGATTACTAAACTTAGTAAATCAATTGTTAGAACTTTCTAAACTAGACGCCGGTAGTTTGAAACTGGAGCTTAAAGAAGGTAATGTTTACAAATGTTTACGCGTTGCAGCTACATCGTTTGATTCTCATGCTGAACAGCGAAATATCTATTTTAAAATAAGTATTCCTGATACTGTTTTATGGGCATTATTTGATAGAGATAAACTCGAAAAAATTATCTACAACCTGTTAAGCAATGCGTTTAAATTTAGTGAGGATAGTTCGGTAATTGTCTGCAAAGTAGATTGTATAGATACATCTTTACGAATAGAAGTAATCGATTCTGGTTGTGGTATTGCTAAAGAGAATATACCTTTCATATTTGATCGATTTTATCAAGTAGATAGCAGTACAACCAAAGAAAGAGAAGGATCGGGGATAGGGTTATCATTATCCAAAGATCTAGTTACTTTAATGGGTGGAACTATACTATGTACAAGTGAAATTAATCAAGGGTCTTGCTTTACCGTAACTATTCCTATTCATGAAATTAAAGTGAAAACAAAAATAGATGTAACATCATCAAATGAGATGATCATTACTGATACTAAGATCGAGACATTTGAATTTCACAAACATGATAGTAGAGATATCCCTACAATTCTTGTCATAGAAGATAATTTGGATATGAATGAGTTTATTACACAAGAACTTATTAAGAAATATAAAATTGTACAAGCTACAAATGGCAAAGATGGTTGGCAAAAAGCATTATCTAACCCTCCTGATCTTATTATTACGGACTTAATGATGCCTGGGATAGATGGTATAGAATTATGTGCAAAAGTAAAAACAGAGATACATACAAGTCATATACCTGTAATTATGCTTACTGCAAAAGCGGGATTAGATAATAAAATTGAAGGGCTTGAGACCGGGGCTGATGATTACTTAACAAAACCTTTTGATGTGCACGAATTACAAACCCGAGTAGATAACCTAATTAAACAACGTCAAAAATTAAGACATCTTTTTAGAAATACAACAAGGCAGATAGATCCTAAAAAAATAACAGTTACTTCTTTAGATCAGAAATTTTTAGAAGAAGTATTATCTCTATTTGAGGCTAATTTTTCGGATCCAAGTTTTGGTGTTCCCGAAATGCAAAAGGCTTTAGGAATGAGTAAAACTCAGCTGCATTCTAAATTGAAAGTACTTACAAACGAATCACCAGGGCAATTACTTCGTAATTTCCGCCTTAAAATTGCAGAACAATTATTATCTCAAAAAGAAGATAATATAACTCAGATTGCGTACAAGGTTGGATTTAACAATCTATCCTATTTTGCTAAATGTTTTAAAGAACGTTACGCTGTTGTTCCTTCAGCATATTATATACATAAAACAAAATAAAACGAATTAATTCTTTAGTAATTAGTGAATTAATTGGTGATTTAGAACTATGTTGTTACAATTTAGAACTCTAGTTGTAGTATAAAGAGTAACAAGATACTAGCTTTGAAGTAAGCAAAAACAAATCAACTTAAATTCTAAATTTTATGTCAACTTTAATATCTCTTAAATCTTCTTTGATAGTACTAACTCTAATTCTCTTAGTTTCTATATTTATATATTCACGAATAAGAAATGCAAAGAAGAAAAAAAACAGAAATACTAATTTCGGAAATGATACCTTGGATTATGATGAAAGCAAGTTTGAACTTATATCTCCCCAAATTCACAATTATCATAATGCTAATGATACTAATGGAGCTGATAAATGGAATAGTGATATAGCCACCTATTTAAAAAATAATGACCTGCAAATACCTGGAACAATATACGAATGGTTTTATAGAATTGCCATTGGTACAGGTGATAAACCAAATGGTGAGAGTAGAGATAATATCAATGCATTTATAAGTTTAAACACAAATAAAGGTACAATACATCACAAAATCAATCTTGAGAACACACATCGAAAGGGAATAGATAATTACTTTATTAAAGTACTATCTGTAGATAAAATAGAATGGGTAGAAATAAAAAGTGCTTTCTTTAAGATAGATGGGGATATAAGGCATCCTGATGACTGGTTTATGGAATCTGTAGATATTTCATTATGCCCATTAGATCAAACACAATCTACTGATAAAAATAGTTACTCTTACATAAAATTAAAACCAAATACATGGTTAGCAGATCAAAGTGATACCATACCCAATAGATATCACACAGGTAACGTTGGTAAGGGTAGATTAACTTTTGTAAATGGTCAGTTTTTCCCTTTGTAAATCATTAATATAAAAAAAGGGATTTTAATATTCCTTTTGAAATTTTAAAATTCTATCCTTGAAACAAAAGCGATAGTGATCAACTATGCATATGTTTTCCTGAAATAATATGGCTTAAATTCTATACACAGTACCCATTTACATTACCCATTAGTATCTAACATAGTAGCCTAATGACTATCATGCTATAGTTAGTGTTGCAAAATAATTAATCAATAAATAAAAGAACTCAAGATGAGTTGAAATATGTACTAATAATCTAAATCAAATATTATGATAAAAATATCTTTAGAAAAAATCAAATGTAATGAGGAAACCAATGAGGTAGGATCAGATGAACCTTATGTTTTAGTAACAGCCGTAGATTATTCAACTACACCTCCTGCTTTTGAAGTAGTTAGATATGGTCCATTTAACGATGTAGATCAAGGAGAAACCCATAAAGTATTGCCTAATTCACCAGTTTTTTGGGGTTTAAATAATAAGGAAGCACAACTTACAAATTCAAACGATGCTGTTTTTATAGTAGCATTGATGGAAAATGATGATGGAGATGCAGAGACTTTGCGGGGAATTGTTAAAGGAATTGTTGCTTCATCTGTCTTAGGAAGCCTTAACTTTAGTCGAGCAGAGAGAGTTTCTAAACTCATAAATGATATTAATTCGGCGACAGGAACACCTACAGGTGCTCCAAATTTTGATGATAGGGTGGGCAAACCTAAAGAACTACGTTTTACAAATCAAGAATTACTATTAGCACACAGTATTTTTAGTATTAAAAAAGAAATGATATTTGTAGGAGATGGAGGGGTATACACATTAACCTTTGAGGCACAAAACCCAAAGAGTGCTATTGGAAATAGAAGTGGATTTAAAATTATACAAGCCAGTAGTAATCGATTTTTTGATGCTCATACATCAGCAGCTAACGATTTTTCTTTAGTCACTCGTACGGCGCAAAACAATAACACACAACTTTGGGGATTAAAATTAGTAGGTGCTGTATATACCATTCAGCAAAAAAGTAATGGTAGATTTATAGATGCTCATGTATCATCAAATAACGATTTTTCTGTCGTTACCCGTACCGCTCAAAATAATGATACGCAACGATGGGTGATTATGCCAAGTACAAATGGTACATCAACTATACAACAATTATATAACGGCCGATTTATAGATGCTCATACATCAGCAGCTAACGATTTTTCTTTAGTCACTCGTACTGCACAAAATAATGATACACAACGGTGGGTCATAAGAAATATAGGTAGTAACAACTATACTATAAAACAAAAAAGTAGTAACAGATTTGTAGATGCGCATGAAGCATCTAGTCATGATTTTTCTGTAGTAACACGCACCGCACAGAGTAATAATACACAACGTTGGATTCTAACTCAAGTAGGAGGTGTATATACTATTCGACAAAAAGCTAATGGGCGGTATGTGGATGCTCATGTATCATCAAACAATGATTTTTCTGTGGTAACACGCACCGCTCAGAATAATGATACACAACGATGGGTAATTATACCAAATATAAATGGTACATCAACTATACAACAATTGTATAATGGTAGGTTTGTAGATGCTCATGTCGTATCTAGTAAAGACTTTTCTATAGTCACACGTACAGCACAAAATAACGATACCCAAAGATGGATTATTACTATATAAAAACTTGGTATTGTAATTAAGACATCTCTCTTCTCGGTGTGGTGTAACAATTATTACATTTTTCAAAAACATATAAAACTATACTGTTTGAGGTTAACCACTCTTAAAACAGAGTTTGTTTTGTTAACAATAACCAGTAACATTTAATTATAACTAATATCAATTCTTTAAATCCAAAAAACAGAAATCATGAAAAAATTATCAATCGCATTATTACACTTTATACTTTTGACAGTAATCATCTCTTGTGAAAAAGATTCTATCGAAAATCAAGAACTTTACGAGTTTAAAAAAGCAAAGGAATCTATAAGCATATCAAATACAATAAAAGCTAATACGGGAAACATATTTGGCGTAAGTCTTAATAAGAAAGATATTTTCAGATACAATAATTCACCTAATAATTGGTCTAAAATTGGCGGAGCTGGTGCAGACTGGGTATGGGCAAATGGGAAATTATATGGGTTGTCATCAAACAAAAGTGGTGTATATGAATATACCGGAGTAGGGCAAAATTGGCGTAAAATAGGTGGACCCGCCAGTAGAATATTTGGAGGTGACTTTTTACTCGCTACAAACCCAAATACCGGCGATATTTATCAATTTAAGAATAACAATTGGTCCAAAATCGGGGGAGCTGGTGCCGATTGGGTTTGGGCTAACGGAAAATTGTATGGACTATCATCTAACAAAAGCGCAGTATATGAATATACTGGATTAGGACAAAACTGGAATAGAGTCGGAGGACCGGCTAGCAGAATATTTGGAGGTGATTTTTTACTTGCTACAAATCCTAATTCTGGGGATATCTATCAATTTAAGAATACTAATTGGACAAAAATTGGTGGACCTGGTGCTGATTGGGTTTGGGCAAATGGAAAACTGTATGGATTATCATCTAATAGAAATGCCGTATATGAATATACTGGTGTAGGTCAAAATTGGAATAGAGTTGGAGGAGCTGCAAAAAGAATATATGGAGGAGTTGTTCTTTGTGCCACAAACCCAAGTTCTGGTGATATCTATCAATTTAAGAACAATGTATGGGGTAAAATTGGAGGGCCAGGAAATAAGTTTATTATAAGAAGATAATTTCTTAGATAGTATTAAATCAAAAGGCTGTTTTTTAAAAGACAGTCTTTTTTTATTTAAACAGTTATTAGAAGATATACCAATAACGATTAATTGCGGGGTAAGGTTATTTTCTTAACCACTTCTGTAAAAAAAGTAATATCTAAATTATCAAGATACATTAAGTACACCGATTCTCCTTGACTATCATTTGTACTGTATATTCTAGAGAGTGACCCAGGCATCTCTCCTGTAATAGTAGTAGCAAAGGTATAGGCAGATAAAAAAGCACCTAACCTAGAAGGGTGAGTGCCATCAGCATCATACAATTTAATAGTTGGTCGCAATTGCTTCGCTAATTCCCAAGCGCGACCTACAGGAACAATTGTAGCTTCATTTGCAGTAGCTACTTCTTCATATACTTTAGCAATGGTTTCTTGATGTTGTGGAACTTTTTCTCTTGCCCAGGTTTGATATAAATAGGGTTTAGCACCCTTATCTTTAATTAAATCACAAAACAGTTTGGCGTATTTACGAATGCTATCAGATTCATATATCGTCCCTAAGCTCCATTCTTGAAGTACTACAATATCAAATTTATTTTTTTTGATGATCTCTTTCGTTTTTAACCCCCTGTTACCAAGCCAGTGATCTCTTAATTTCGCACCACCAATAACACTTTTCTTAGTAATTAGTTTTGTTTGTAAACTATCCGAAATTATAGATGTGATTTGCGGTATGTTTTCTACATATGTATAACTATTTCCAACAAATAATACTTTAAGTGTCTTTTTTTTGCTTTGTGCCAGTACTGATGAACCAAAACTCAAAAATACTAGTAGTAGGGTGGTAAATATAGAGTTAGATAAGTGACGTATTTTCATTTGTATTTTGATTTGTCTTAATAAAGATAATGTTTGAAATAGCTTAATGTGAGCGTTATAAATATAATACTAATTTTTAGTCGTAAAGAGGTTCCAAAAAAAACAAAAGATTTGCAATACTAACGCAACCTTTTTTAAGGTATATAATCTATATAATATATTGATCGTATTAAAATATACATGATGAGAAAACTTGCTATCTATATATTCATCTTATATTCCTTCTTAAACTGCGGAAATGATAGCACTAAGGATACCTTAGTATCAAATGGAAATATACTAAATGGAAATAGCCGAGATTGTAAAAACATTATTGTAAACGAGTCTTTGTATAGTGCGGCTTTAGTAGATGATTTTAAAATCAATAAAGCCTTAATTGAAGATGATTTTTTAAAACTGGATGTACAGTATGGGGGAGGTTGCGGAACCACAAATTTTGAACTTCTTACGACACATTTGTTTTTAGAATCTGATCCTGTTCAATTAGAGGTAATCGTATCATTTGAAGATAATGATTCTTGCGAAGCTTTAATACAAGAACAAGTTTGTTTTGATCTTTCAGCACTTGCAAAAATTTATAAAGATAGCTATCAAACTAACAGCGGGACTATTATTCTTAGATTTGGTTCCAAAAACTCAAATTTAAGGTATGATTTTTAAAGTCTAAATTATATACTTATTTATTATCAAAATAAGATGTCAAATCTAATTCACAGCAGGACAGTAACAAGCATATCGTTTTTTTCTACAAGAGAAATCAATTCCTAAAGTTATTTGATGAAAGCCTCCGTTATTAAAAGTCACAGGGTTCGATTGATAAGAATAAGTATAGGCAAAAACATACTTGCCATAGTTAACTCCGACAAAAGGAGTGATATAATTTAGTTTTTGTGTTTTCAGTTCAGCACCATCTACAAAATCAATATCATCAAGACTCGTTCTATACGATAGACCTCCCCAGATTTTACCCACACTTACATTGCGATAAAATTTAATATTGAAATCAACAGAGGATTGTTTCACTCCATCTCTATAAGAATAGAGCAAAGAGGGTTCAAAAGACCAGTCTTTATTTCCTCTTTCAAAAACATAACCTACAGACACCAATAAATTTCTGAGGTTAGTTGCGGGTTGTAAATCAGAATTAATCCCAGAGTTTTCTAGAACGTTTTTCATTGTTACATGTGTATAGAAATTATAGAGGTTGTATGACATACCAAAGTCTATATTAAATTCTGCAGAACTTAAGGAACCATTTGATATTAGTGGGTCTCCGTTAGGAATAAAACTACTTTGGTCAAGTCTATACTGTATTACTCCGGCACTTAAGCCAAAGGATAACATATTTAAATCTACTTCACTTCTCGAAAACATCAAATGATGTGCATATGTGAGATAACCTCCTGTTTGAGAAAAGAATCCATTTTTATCGTTGTATGCTGTTGCCCCTATAGCAGATTGATCATTTATTCTACCATTATATGCTGCCGTAAAAAGTCCAGGAGTATCTTCTTCGCCAACCCAATTTCTTCTGCCTGTTAAGCGTACCTGAGAACACTGTGATGCTCCGGCCATAGAGGGGTGAATAAGATAATAGTTATCTGTAAGGTAATCTGAGTATATAGGTAATCCCTCTTGGGCATAATTACTATGTATAGATACTACTATAAATATACCGATAAGGAGAATGTCTTTAATTTTCATGTGAATACTATTGATATAAAATATTGATGCCACAGTTATCTTTTTAATGTGAAATGACTGCGGTAGGTCTGTGATCCATCTTCGAGTTGAGCAGTAAACCAATAATCTGTAGAGGGTAGTACTTCTCCGTTATAAATTCCATCCCATCCACTACCTTTTGGGTCGAGTTGTTTTAAAAGCTTTCCGTATCTATCGAATATGTAAATAATCATTTCAGGTAAGTTCTCGTCTGCTATCACATTCCATGTGTCATTAAAGCCATCATTATTTGGGGTAAAGAAATTTGGAAAACCAATAACAAAGATATCTTCAGTAAGGGTTCCACAACCGTTTACATCTCTTACAATTACTTGATGTAGTCCCAAAGCAACATTTCTAAATACATTATCAGATTGAAATGATCCATTGTCTAAACTAAATTCATGAGCGCCGTCACCAACAACAGTGGCGATAATGTCATTACTCTCTGCAAAAGAACCGGAGGACAATGATAATTCAAGACTTTGAGGGCCTCTAGATGCGTTTATAGTAACACTGGCTGTATCAGAACATGTAGAAACAATATCCGTGTAGGTAACCGTATATGTGCCTGGCAATAGTGTTTCTATTCCCGAAGATGTTTGTCCGGGAATTATGGTTCCTTCAAAACTCCACACAAATGTGAAATCAGATGGGTCTAAAAAGGTATCTATAAAAGGAAAATCATTATCAGGTCTAGGAATTCCGTTTTCTGTAACGCATATTACATTTTCATTAGCTAATTCTACTTGAGGAGCAGTTACAATATCAAAAGATACATTAATACGATCGCTAGGACACTTTTCTGTAGTATCAAAAGCCTCTACACTGTAGGTATAATTTCCAACGGCAGTCTCAGTAGGAGTATAGGTAGTTGTATTTTCTGCTAGTAATGTGCCGTCAGGAGCGTACCAATTTGCGGTTTGTCCAGTTAACACTGTCACAGATAATGCAGGATTAGGGCTACCTACACATATTCTTTGATTTGTTGGGCTTGTAGGTTCTGCAATATCTGGACAAGTGCAATCAGGGGCAATTATATCTAAAATATCTTCACATGTAGTATTAGCTGGGTTACTAGCGGTGATACTAAAATTTGTACCTGCTGCTATATCCGTAATCCTAGCATTTGCAGCATCTATCGTACCTGCACTAGGAGGATCAATAGTAATAGTCCAAGTTCCGTTTGTAATAAAAGAAACAGAATAACTATCGCGATCATCAGAACAAGTAGTGCCATCAAAAGCAAGATTGGGAGTAGTTTCTATTGCAACTGTAATGATTGCTGAATCTGGCGTAGGACAGGTTGTTGTAGATACAGTGTAGGTATAATCACCAGCAAGTGTTGTAGGGTCAGACGGATCTATAGTACCTCGATCTGTTGTTCCAAAAGGATTACCGTTAGGATCAGTCCATGAACCTCCCACATCTGGGGTCGTTCCTAAACTATCAAAGAGATCAGAAGTACTATCGGTAGAACAAAAAGAAACTGTATCATCATCACCCGCATTTGCTCCCGTATTAATGGTAACTTCTACGTCTACACTTTGACTACATCCCGTAACACCCAGTGTATAGGTATATGTACCTGATAACGCTCCCATTACTGAAGGATCTAAAACACCTTGATCTGTTGTTCCAAAAGGATCTCCATTAGGATCTGTCCATGATCCTCCTGGATCTGGTGTTCCTCCAATTCTAGTAAATAAACTAGTAGGTGCTGCGGATATACAGGTATTTAAGGTACCGTCTGTTCCAGACACAGGAACATTTACTATCGACACGGTCACTTCTCCTTTTCTAGGAGGACATGTTCCTATGATGGGTAGGGTATAGGTATATACTCCCGCAACATTGGTTGTTGCACTAAAAGTACCTAACTCTCCACCTGTCAATGCACTTGGCCCTGTCCATGTACCACCAGGTATAGCAGCCAGTTCAAGACTATCAAATAGATTAATAGTAGGAATTCCGCTAGCACAACCACCTGCGGTTTTCTTTTCATCTATTTCTGTAAATGCTTCTCTAAAATCTACATCGTTACCTGGGGGATCGGGAGTGTTGGGGTTATGATTATCAGGTAGATCGGTTGGTAATTCACCACCATCAGTAGGATTTGTTACTGCCGTTGTCGCATCAAGGGGTACCGTATCAAAGGCATTATCTAAACCGTCATTATCTGTATCGCCTCCAGCTGGAACAATATCGGCAATACCATCTTGGTTAAGGTCATGAGCTTCAATGGTATCACTTAAACAATCATCATCAGAGTTTACGTCTAAATAATCTGGTATTGTATCTGCATCAGTATCTACTGGTGATATAGCACCAGTACCCTCATAAGCATCATCAACACCGTTTTTATCAAAGTCATTTCCGCTAGGCGCAATATATGTAGCTGTAGGCTGTCCTTCAATATTGTCTTGTATACCATCATTATCAGAATCGATATCGAGATAATCAGGTACTGTGTCTGTATCACTATTTATGGGCGTTAATTTACCAGCTACGGCAAGTGGTACACCATTTGCATCAACACCAACATCTGCTATTCCGTCTCCATCGGTATCTATAATTCCATCTACGATTCCGTCATTATTTGCATCTAAATCTCCACGACCAGCTTCTACAATATCAAAAATACCATCATTATCACTATCAAGGTCAAGGAAATTTGGAACTTCATCTCTATCAGTATCGCACTCTAGGGGAGCAAAACGAATATTATCAATTCCCATATCATTACCATTAGAACCTTGAAGCTGTTGATTTCGTATTCTTAAGGTTAGAAATGTATTGGTAGGCACCGTAATCTTGTCTAGTAAAGTTCTCCAGATATCATCATTGGCCACGCCTAATGCTGCAGAAGTGGTAGTTAATATAGTGGCGCCACTATTTTGATCTATTATTTCGAGATCTAGTGCAGGGACATGTGCACAACCTTGATCACATAGACCTACCATATCAATTCTAAAGTTATATTCTATTCCGGCAGAAATGGGAATATCTTTTAATTCGTATAAAACTTGATTTCCAAAGTTAGATGCAATGTTGACTGCTAAAAATCTTCCATTGGTATCACCTCCTCCATCAGAATGGGGTATTGGATTTTGATCTGTAGTTACAAACCATACATCAAAATTAGCCGAGTTAAACATGTATAAAGATGTAGCTACGTTATAGAAACCATCATCTGGCCAGTTTGGGTTATGTTGATGTCCTATAATATTAGGATCTGTTGTAGGGGTATCTCCTGTACCGAAATCGATATCTACTACAGGGCTTGATTCTGTTAAGGTAGCGGGTGTACAAGCAGCGTTTTCATCTGCATCCAGTATTCCGTCATTGTCATCATCAAGGTCAGTAGCATTGGGAACACCGTCATTATCAAAATCATCATTAAAACATTCTTTAACCACCACACGAGATTCACTATCAGAACATGGGGAAGTAGCAGATACCAGGTATCTATATACTCCAGGTGCATCGGTACCAATAGTAAAAGTACCTCTATCTCCATTGGCTAAAGGGGGATCCCAAGTACCTCCTGTATCAGGACCACCTTGTAACAAAGTAAAAAGATCAACATCTCCGGTTTTATTACAAAGAAGAAGACTTCCTTCGGTACCAGGATTAGCGGGTTGTTGTACAATAATATCTATAGTCTCTGATAAATTACCGCCAGTACCGCCAAAAGCTTCTACTCTAATAGTTGTATTTGTTAGTAATCTATCGGCTCCAGTAAATTGATGAAAAGTACCTGCATTACCATTTTCACCTTTTATAAACTGACCAGTGGTTACATTAGTCCAATTATATCCAGTAGCTCCATTGGGTGGGGTAATATCTAAGTTAACCTGAATGACATCTCCTCTACAAATCGTATTTGAAGGCGCATCAGAGCTTAATGTTAAAGTCTGTGCAAATAATCCTTTTGACATAGCCAATAGGAAGACTAATATCAAGTATGTTTTTGTGTTCACTATAGTTTGAGTTTGTGTGAGTTTTACTCTTTTCACCTTTTCTTATGTTAGAATAGATTCAATTAAATAAGCCCTTTGAGATCATATTCTATTTATAAAAACAACTAAAACATCAAATATCCTTTTAGAAACTACAAGTATTTTTAATTATATCATTTAAGGGTAAATGATCTTGCGTAAATAATCATGAAAAAATCAGTTCCCTCATTAGAATGTGCGTTTCACTCATTTACTATTTTCGAATTGTCGATACCGTAGTACTTTTAAAACACACTAAAAGGAACGACTATGAAAAATCAACTACTCTTGAGGTATATAGGTATATTGATACTACTGAATTCTCAATGCATATATGCTCAACAAGGAATTGTCTCTGGCACTCTTAAAGATGAAGAAGGGTTACCATTACCAGGAGTTAATATTATAATCAAAGGGACTACAACGGGAACGCAGACAGATTTTGATGGTAATTACAATATATCATGTGCTATCGGAGACGTTTTAACATTTAGCTATGTGGGTTTTGGGCAAAAAGAGATTTTAGTAACTGCTAAAATGTTTGGTGGAAATGATAGTACAGAGATTATCAAAAAGCAAGCCGTAGAACCCATAAAAAGTAAGTCTTACGGGAAAGCGATAACGAATAACCAGACGACCGGTTTTATGATTCCGGATATTGGAAATGATGGTTATACGTATAATAAGGATGGCCCCAACTACTTTAACCATTATAGAATTAAGGGTATTGTAGTTGACAATCCTGAAACAAAAGTAAAACTAACCTATTTTACACCTGATATTTTTTATGAAACGGGTTGGAATAGTACTCTTGCAATGCAATTTATTCAAAACAGTAATTTACCTAGACTTCAAAAGGAATTTAGTCAAGGTCAACCTTTTAATAATCAAAATACATTTTTTGGACCAGAAAGCGGGGTTCCATTTTCATACGGACCTAGACTAAGTACTCTAAGATTTGATGGATTAAGTAATCCCTTTGATCAAAATGGAAGGTTAATACCTAATACAAATAATGATGGAGCTATTGTAAACGCATATGATAATGAAATATTAAGAACTGTAGTAAAGACAGGTAATGATTTGTTTTTTAATGTTTCAACACAAAATCATTTTATAGGAATACTTTTTAATAGCAAAAAAAACAGGGATATTTTTAATAGAGAAAATAGTCGATTTGAAAAAGTAACATTAAACTATAATAATGCGAAAAATAGTTCTAAAAAATTAATTTGGGACACTTTTATTACATACACTAACACAATTGATAATCAGCCTAATTTAAATGGATTTTTAAACACATTGTTGCTTAATACATGGGCTACACCAACAAGTTTTGATAGTAAACAAGGTACCATACTACCCGATAATAAACAACGTACGTTTAGTGCAAATAATTTTAATAATCCTAATTGGCTCTTAGAAAATAATAGAAACCGAATAAGAACTAATGATTTTGTTGCCAGTTTACAAAATACTCTGGAGCTCTCAGACAACACTTCTATATACGCTAATACAAATTATACCAGTACAAAAAATACGCAAGAATTTGGTTTAATACCAGATACTATTGGTTTTTTGGATGGATATGGTAGCACAAAAGATTTTAATAGTGATGCTTTTAATTCGCTGATTAACTTTAAGTTCAATTCAAATGGGAATAAAAATGAATTAGAATTAGAATCGACAGTACAGTATACTTATAATTCTTTAAAGTACTCTTTAAAAGAAGAAACAGGTTTTACCCCTTTTTCTTTTAATAATCCAAATAGTACGACAATTATTGAAAAAAACGTAGTCAGAAATATGGTACAGTTTACGAATAGTTTGAGTTATTCTTTTTCCGAGTATGAAGCCAAGGCTTCTATAACTCACAATGCAATTACTTCATCGATTCAAAATAATAAATGGTTTTTACCGAGTTTTCAATTTGAAATAGATTTGTCTAACTTTTTAGATAGTTACTGGCTATACGACATAAAACTACATACAAGTACTTCTTTTGAAGCTCAGCAAACACCTTTATATTATGCAAATCAAAGTCATAATAGTTTAGATATTACACCGATTCAAAGTCTTGCCCTGATGGCAAATGATGACTTATTTGTAAGTAATGATATTGAATTAGAAGAAAAAAACAGTTTTACTTTAGGAACTAACTTAGTATTTGAACTTTTTAATAGGCCAGCTACTCTAGAAGCTAATTATTATAATTATAAGCACAAAAAAAGTGTATTTCCGGTTATAAATGAAAACCAATTTCAATTAAAGAATGTAGCAGATATTAATCAATATGGTTTTGAAAGCACGTTTAGTTTTCCAATATACTTTAAGTATAACTTTTCGTATACTCCAAAACTTGTATTTTCTACTTATCGCAATAAAGTATCTAAAATATACGGAAACAATGAAAGAGTTCCTATTGCAGGTTTTTCTACAATCTCGAAAAACTTGATTAAAGGGCAACCAGCAGGAGTTTTGGTTGGGTCCGCATATGCCAGAGATAATCAAAATAACATTATTATAGATCAAGATGGATTTCCTTTGATTTCGTCTACTCCACAAATTATAGGAGATCCAACTCCAGACTTTAGTCTTGGTTTTTCAAATTCATTTGACTGGGAGAGATTACAATTTAGTTTTCTTATAGATTTTCAGAAAGGAGGAGATGTATGGAATGGCACACAAAGTGCACTTAATTACTTGGGAACCTCACAACAATCTGCAGAAGAAAGAGAAATATCACAATTTGTATATGATGGTGTTGATCAACAGGGGCAAATAAATACTATTCCTGTAGATTTTGCCAATCCAGAAAATGATATTCAGGACAATAGGTTTGTGCGATATGGGTTCGAAGGAGTTGCAGAAGAAGCTATAGTAAAAGGAACCTACCTTAATTTAAAATCTATTCAATTATCATATCAATTTAGAAGGGATACTGATAGAGACTTTATACGACTTTTAGATATAGGAATTTATGCCAAAAACATATTTACCTATACAAAATATAGAGGCGCTTCACCTTACAGTAGTCTTTTTGATCACAGTTCAGGTCAACAACTTCAATTTTTTAATACGCCACTAACAAGTGAAGTTGGTCTACAAGTTAAAATCAAAATATAAGCATATGAGAACTATTACAAACAATAAATACATCGTTCTTGTCATACTAATACTAAGCGTTACTTCTGTTTCATTTACTATTTATGATCAAGAACAAAAATTGATTGAAGATATTTATACGCATACCGATCGTTCATTCTATTTTCCAGGAGAAACCATTTGGTTTAAGTCTTATGTTGTGGATACAGATCATAATATAACTACTTTAAGCGATGTCATGTATGCAGAATTAATATCTCCAAAAGGTACAGTGGTTGAGCAGTTAAAAATAAGAATTAATCAAGGTTATGCTTACGGTAACTTTGATACCAAAGAAGAATGGGCAGGGGGGGTGTATACTTTAAAAATGTATACGCATTGGATGAGAAACTATGGGGAAGAGATTTTCTTTACAAAGAAACTTACAATTCAAAAAGTAGTTCAACCCAATGTACTGTTTACTCTTAAATTTGAAAAAGAAGGCTATGGTAAAGGAGCTGAGGTTGTTGCTGATTTTAAGGTCAAAGACTTAAAAAATAAACCGTTATCTAATAAAGAGTTACGATATGAGGTAGCGGTAAAAGGTGAGAAAATTATATCTGATAAATTTAGTACCGATGCAAAAGGAGTTGCAAGACCAAGGTTTATGTTACCTATGGATTTATCTACGGCAGATGTAGTATTTACAGTTTTAATGCCCTATAACGGCACTACAGAATCTATATCCAGAAGTGTTCCTGTCATATTAGATACAATAGATTTACAGTTTTTTCCTGAAAGCGGTAATATTATTGCGGGAGCTACCAATCAAGTTGCGTTTAAAGCTTTAAATGAGTTTGGAAAACCAGTTGATTTATCAGGAGAGATTATTGATAGTAATAATGAGATAATTACTCAATTTAAAAGTTATCATGACGGTATGGGTGGTTTTTCATTGTTAGCACAATCAAATGTCAAATATTATGCGCGTATAACCTCACCGTTTACTTCAAAAAAGAAATTGCCTTTACCATTAATTAAAGAAAAAGGAGTAACATTTTCGGCTACTACAGATAGTACATCTACAATACTTAGACTATTTTCTAGTATAGACGAAGAGTTACAATTAGAAGTTTCAAATGGATCAAAAAAACTTTTAAATCGATCTATAGCAAAAGAAGAAAAAGTAATAAAAATATTTACAAAAGATATGCCCATAGGTATAACTCGCTTTTCAATTAAAAATCAAAACAAAATCCCAATAGCAGAACGGTTAGTATTTTTAAATAAAGACAGACAACTAAACATAGAGATTAGTACTGATAAAGAAAATTATGAAACTCGAGAAAAAGTTACAGTTCATCTTAAAACAATGGATAAAAAGGGTAAGCCTATTCCATCTAACATTTCATTAGCCGTAGCAGATAATAAATTACTTTCATTTGCAGATGATAAACAAGATAACATATTGTCGTATTTATTAATGTCTTCAGAATTGAAAGGAAAAATTCATAAACCTATTTTTTATTTTAATAAAACAGAACCTAAAGCAACAAAAGCTTTGGATTATGTAATGCAGACACATGGGTGGAGAAATTATTTGACCGAAGCAGTAATCACAAAAAATAATGTAAGATTTTTACCAGAGCAAGAAGATATTCATCGGGGAGTCGTATTAAACAAGTCAGGAAAACCCGTAAAAGCACATTTATTGTTATTTGATGAATCAGGAAATAAGGTGTTAGTCTTTGATACCAATGATAAGGGACAATATTTATGTAAGCTAGGAAAATCAAGAAGTTACACCTTAATAGCCTATACCGATACTAAAGAATCACTTCGTATAGTTGAGACTGCTTCAAAAAGAGGGTATTATGCTTCTAGACATCAAACAAATAATGGTAAAGATACTAGAAGAGTAAAAGCGTTTGTTGGTAATACACTACCAATAAAGAAGCCAATTAAAAAGAAAGCTACGGCTTCTGTAACTTTAGATGAGAGTAGTGCAGCGTTAGAAGAAATTGTTATTGTTGGCTATGGTATCGATCGTAAAAAATCACTTGGTGGTTGTATTTCATATATTAAATCAAATGATATTACAGAGAATTCTAATGTCATTGAACTTTTACAAGGTAATGTAGCCGGTGTTAGTATTGTAAATGCAGATGGTATATATGGCAGTGCACATAAAATTCATATACGAGGAAATGCAACTATATCGGGTAATAATCAACCCCTTTTTGTTATAGATGGTGTTGTTGTTTCTTCAGAATCTATGATGAACATGGATACAGCAAATATTGAGTCTATTACAGTTTTAAAAGATGCTGCCGCTACCTCGCTTTACGGAAGTCCTGGAACTAACGGTGTTGTTGTAGTCTCATCTAAAAACAAAAAACACATTTCTAACAGTTGGAAAAAGAAATTAAATAATTCAAGAAGATATAGTAATTATAGTTTTCATAATATATATAATAACAACTCAATTACATATTATACGCCAAGTCAATTTTATGTTCCGATATATGACAGTGAATTGGTACCTCAAAAACGTACGGATTTTAGAAAAACTATTTATTGGAATCCCGTAGTGCAAACTGATAGTAAGGGTGAAGCATCTTTATCATTTTATAATTCTGATGCCATTACTTCTTTTAAAATTACAGTAGAAGGGATTGGATACAATGGACTTGTAGGAAGAAAAGAAAAGGATTATAGCACCAAAAAACTCTTATCTATAGATGTAAAAACACCTAATTATATGGCACTTAATGATACGGTCATATTACCTTTTACGATTAAAAATGAATCTCGTGATACTATAACTACAACTTTAGGGATAATTGTACCAGAAGGAATAGAACATATCGCCTCTGTAGATAACCAAATTAAAATTTATCCAGGAACTGTATTAGTACAAGAGGTAAAAGTTCGACCATTTAAGACAATGAAATTGGGGACCATTAGAGCATCAGTCTCTACAGAACAAGGGTATAGTGATATCGTACATAAGGATATATCGGTTATAAGTCCTTATTTCCCAACAGAAACATCAATATCAGGTTCAAAAAATGAATCATTTACTTTTGATGTAAATCATGTTGTTCCCGGGAGTGTTACAGCTAATTTTAAAATATATACGGATATCGTAGGTGATGTTATGAATGGTGTAGAATCTCTAATAAGAGAACCTCATGGATGCTTTGAACAAACATCATCGAGTACATATCCAAATATTTTAGTACTTAAATACCTTCAAGAAACAGGTAAAACTAATCCTGCTATTTCTAAAAAGGCGATGCATTATATACAAGAAGGATATAAGCGATTAATAAGTTTTGAAACCAAAGAAGGAGGTTTTGAATGGTTCGGGCATACACCCCCTCATGAATCATTAACCGCTTATGGGGTGCTGGAATTTACAGAAATGAAAGAGATTTACCCAGAGGTAGATCA
Organism: Aquimarina sp. AD10; assembly: GCF_003443715.1. Classification (NCBI taxonomy): domain Bacteria; kingdom Pseudomonadati; phylum Bacteroidota; class Flavobacteriia; order Flavobacteriales; family Flavobacteriaceae; genus Aquimarina; species Aquimarina sp. AD10. The sequence continues at coordinate 862,460 of NZ_CP031965.1, forward strand.
GAAAATGATCAATAGAACCGTAGATTGGCTGTTAAGTAGAAGAGATGGTAAAGGAGGGTTTAAAAAAAGTAAAAAGGGATATGATAGCTTTGCAAGTTCTCCTAAAGAAGTAGCTGATGCTTATATCGTGTATGCAATTATTGAAGCGGTACCTACTGCAGCTATTAGTAAAGAATATGATGCGACTTATGCCAAGGCATTACAAACTAATGATACCTATAGAATGGCGTTGTTAGCTCTTTCTAGCTTTAACTTAGGTAAAACAGATAATAGTGCATTACTGCTATCGGCACTACAAGAAAATATAGCAACCCATGGGTTTGATAATTTACCTGTAGAAAATACAATAACAAGATCATATGCCAATTCAAAGAACATAGAGACAGTTGCTTTTACGCTATTGGCACTTATGAGAGATTATAAAAAAAATGAGCTTCTTATTACTAAAGGAATTGAATATTTAGTAAGTAAAAGAAAAAATGGGCGTTTTGGAACTACACAATCTACATCCATAGCGCTTAAAACCTTAATTGAATATACCAAAAGACAGAAGTCAGAAATTATAAATAAAGATCAGACACTAAAGCTCACTATAAACGGTAAAGAATTAGTTAAGAAATTAGAAATAAATGAAAAAGGACAGGTTGTTATACAGAACCTTAATAGCTATATAAAAGAGGGTGAACAGCAGATAGAAGTATATTTTTCTAACCCCAAACAGACGTTTCCGTATGAGATGATTGTAAAATGGGAAAGCACCTTACCAGACACTTCTAATTTATGTAAAATGCAACTAGAAAGCATAATTAAAGATCAGAAATATGCAGTAGGAGATAATGTGAGAATGACATTACAGGTATCAAATACATCTTCAACTGGAGTGGGGTTACCAATGGCTATTATTGGGATACCATCAGGAACAACAACGCAACCATGGCAACTAAAGGAATTACTAGAAAAAAAGGAAGTTGCTTATTATGAGATATTTGAAAATTACTTAGTGTTGTATTGGCGAGAATTTGCTGCAAAAGAAACTAAAGCTATTGCATTAGACCTTAAAGCAGATATTGCTGGAGCGTATACCGCACCAGCCAGTACAACATACTTATATTATGAAGATGAATATAAACATTGGATACCAGGAAACACCCTAGAAATTGAGCGTTGATAAGATGCTAGAATAAGTTTGTGTTGTATTAAGTTAATGATGGGAGTACGAAATACTCCCATCATTAATTTTACAGTTTTATTCTACGACTATTTTCTTACTATGGGTTTCCCCGTTCTTATTAATAGTTTTTAAGATATATATACCATTAACCAATGACTCTATATCAAGTATATTATTTTTCGTACCTCTATATTCAAGTTCTAATATCCCGCTGAGGTTATATATAAGAACATCCATAGGTTCTTTTTGTGCATTATCAATGATCAATTTATCATTTTCTAATGTAGTTTTAAATCCGATTCCTATCCCTCCAGTTCCACAAACAGGTGGTTGAAAATTAGTAGTTACTGTTCTTAAGCAAGAAGTAGAACCAGCAGATGCGTTTACAGTTACACTTACTCTTTTTACACGATCATTACATGGAACAGGAATAATGATTTGAGGAAAACCATTAGGATTTAGTGTTCCAATAAAGTTTGAAGTGTTGTTAGATTGAAAAGTAACAGAAAACGAACTACTCGTTATGGACCAACCAGATTGAAGGTTAGGGACGGTAAAGAATGCTAGATTATCTTGTCCCAATACATTAAGTTCGGTAACACTGCCAAGAGTTACCCCACACGAAGTACCAGTAACGGTGATATTTCTAGAGGCACAACAAGGAGCAGTTCCAGCTCTGAACTTGGTGATATAAACTGTTCCATTTGAATTTCCTCTTACTGTAACTGAGGACCCTGTATTGGTACCAACAATAGCTAAACCACCAGTAACAGACCAGAAATAACTAAACCCCGAGGAAGACGGAACGCTATAGGTACGATTAGTATTTGAAGGAATCGTACTAGACCCAGATATAGTACAACCTACACCACATTGTGAAGTCGCTACTATTGTGGTCATAAAGAAAAGAACTAACATAAAATTTTTCATAATTTTTGGATTTAAGAGTATTTATCGAAAATTACTTAATAGAATATCAAAATATGCAAAAACTGTATTAAGCTTATGCTAAAAAAGCTACACTGTTAGTAATCAAATTATAGTATTCTAAGAATTCTATCTCCTTGAATTTCTTTTATAATTAATATTTACTGTTATGCTAGCAAATAAATTATATTAACAATTATACCATCGAATGTGAAACTTTAATTATAGAATCGTTAAAGTACAGTCTAGTTATACCTAAAGCAGTAAAAGCATCGTTAGTTGAATGCTGACTTGCGTAATAAAAATTCCCCTGACAATGATGGTGATTGATGGCATCATCATTGAAACACCCTTGACTACTCTGGTAGTGGAGGGTGTTTTTTATTTATTACTATTCTTTAAGGAAGGAAAAGCATTATTTTGGTATGATAAAACAGGAGGTAAGATTGAGTTTTTTACTAAAGGCGGAAAACATCCAACAAATGGTAAAGTGCTAAGACCGGCTATCCAAAAGATCATTCGTAAATATGTATTTGGAGAAGAATAATCACACATGAATTCTTATAGGAAATTTAAGGAGTATTTCTTATCTTAATTGTATACAAATACAAACCTTAAAATAGCATTTATTATGGAACTTATGGAAATCATAGACAAAGATGAAAAGATACACTACATCAATCCAAGTCACATATCAGCAATTTGTGAGATAGACAATCAATGCAAAATTAATTTAATGGGACAAGATTATATGTTGACCAAAAAATCTATGAAAGAAGTAAAAATTCAATTGATGTCTTTTAGGCATTATTAATAGATATATTTGCATATGGCTAAAAAAGGAAAAGAAAAAAATACGCAGAACAAAGCCAAACATGCTAAGTTGATGAATCGTAAAAAGAATAAGCTACGAAAAGAAAAAGAGGCTAGGGCAGCTCGCTTAAAAGAACTAGTGCATAAAATGAATCAACAACAAGATAAAACTGCTTCTAATGAGTAATTGTTATTGCGGTAGGTCTTTCTCGTATGATTCATGTTGTGGTACAATACATCAAGATATTTCATCAGTAACTACTGCAGAGGATTTAATGCGTTCGCGTTACAGCGCTTTTGTTTTGGCTAATGGGGATTATCTTATGCAAAGTCATCATTCTTCTACTAGACCTTCGTCTAAAGAAAAGAAATCAATTGTACGATGGGCCAAATCAGTACAATGGGTTAAGTTAGAAGTGGTAAGAACTACTTTAGGAAAATCAGATGATACAGAAGGAACTGTTCATTTTAAAGCATTGTATTATGAAAATGGTAGTTTGCAAATGATCGAGGAACATTCCAAATTTGTAAAAGAGCAGGGGTATTGGGTATATTTAGATGCATTGTAATAATCTAGGCTATTTGATTTATAGCATGAATACCTACTTTTTCTTGTTTTCCTTTAAGTAAAACACTACCTAAAAATTGCGATGTTATATGTGCGCTCATCTTTAGATCCTGCATTATCTTTTCTGATATTAAAAAAGGAACTTTGTAGGTGTTACATTCGCCTTGTATGCGAGCAGAGGTATTAATCACATCACCATGGTATGCAATTTCTTTCTTAATCACACCTACTTCTGTTACCATTAACTTACCTCCATGTAGTCCCGCTTTAAATTCTGGAATAACACCATATTTATTTTGATAATACTCTGATTTACGTTGTTTTTTCTGTTGAAAAGCAAAAAATAAATCAATACAATTATTATTGGCTAATCCTTTTTTATAGGGCCAGCTCAGTACAACTTCGTCACCTACATATTGATAAATCTCAGCATTAAATTTTGGTACTACAGCATTAAGATCATAAAAACAATCTTGTATAAATTCACTGTATTTATAATGTCCTAAGTTTTCTGCAATAGCAGTAGAGTCTTTTAAATCTAAGAACATAAATATTCTTTTTTCTTCTTGCGGAGTTTTATATTTTCCTAGTAATAGTTTAAGAAATGTACCTTTTCCAAATTTTTCATTTGCCATCTTAATAAAAGAAAACACAAATGAAGCTACTATGATATATAAAATAGCTGTCCAAAATGATTTGTTTTGTGCCCACCATCCAGAATCTGTGTTTACATTGGTGTCGTTGAAATCCGAGAATACATCTGTTACCATGGTAAAAACAAAGATTGTAGTCATGAAATGAAATAAAGTTCTAATAACCACATCATTGGTAAGGGATATTCTTCGGGCGGCAAATGCATCGAAAATAAAGTCTATAGTAGTATATAAAGCACCGATTAGTATACCGATACTAGTTAATTTTAACAAAGAATATAATATTCCTAGAGTGCCACTATATGAGGTAACAACAGTAAAATGATCTTCTTCATCTATTCCGTAGTATCTTAATATCGAATATAATCCCATGGCTATAGACCAAAAAAGAACTGATTGCGATAGTAGCTGCGTATATTGTTTCAACTTGCGATTCATAATAGTATAGCTTTAATTGATTTACATTGACATCGAATCAAATGATTATCAGATGCTTTCTATACCTAAAACAAACAAACGGAAAAATCCCCTACTTTTTTATTTACATTTTATTTTTTAAAAGAGTTTTTAATTGTGTAAAACATTGATTTTTAATAGCTATTTGTTCTTTTTGAAAGTATTAACGAACCTTGTTAATGGTGTGAATATTCACTTTCTCTTGCTTTCCTTTAAGTAAAACACTTCCCAAGAATTTAGAAGTTAAATGAGTGTTTATTTTTAAATCTTGTAATAGTTTCTCTGAAATTAAGAGTAACACTTTATAGGTATTACATTCGGCTTGAATACGCGCAGAAGTATTTATTACGTCTCCGTGATAAGCAATTTCTTTTTTTATGACTCCAACTTCAGTAACCATCAATTCTCCACCATGTAATCCTGCTTTAAACTCTGGGATAACACCATACTTATCAAGATAATACTCGGATTTCTTATGTTTCTTTTGTTGAAAAGCAAAAAATAAATCCACACAATTATTGTTAGCAAGTCCCTTTTTGTAAGGCCAACTTAAAACCGCTTCATCACCTACATACTGATAAATTTCGGCATCGTATTTAGGAACTACTTCATTAAGGTCATAAAAGCAATCTTGTATAAATTGACTGTATTTGAAATGCCCAAGATTTTCTGCAATGGTAGTAGAGTCTTTTAAATCCAAAAACATAAAAATTCGTTTTTCTTCTTGTGGCTGCTTGTATTTACCCATAAGCATTTTAAGAAAAACGCCTTTTCCAAACTTCTCTGTTGCAATTTTGATAAATGAAAAAATAAAAGAAACAAAAACAATATATAATATCGTTGCCCAAAATGATTTGTTTTCTCTCCACCAACCAGCTTCAGTATTTAGATTGATGTCATAAATACTAGAAAACAAATCCATAATAACTGTGAATACAGCAATAGTGGTGATAAAGTAAAAGAAAGTCCTAATTATCAAATCATATACAAGGGATATTCTATTGGAAGCAAAACGATCAAAAACAAAATCTATGGTAGCGTACAAAAAACCTATTAAGGTACCGATACTAGTAAACCCTAGTAAAGCTCGTAAAGTTCCTTGCAGACCACTATACTCTGTTATAACCTGAAATCCTTCTTCTTCCTCAATACCATAATATCTAAATATTGAAAATAACCCCATTACCACAGACCAAAAAAGTACAGATTGCCATAAAAGCTGCAGGTATTGTTTCAACTTACGATTCATGATTGAGTATAACTTTAAGTTCTAAAAATAGAATAGTATTACGGATTAAAGATATAAATATTATCCTAGTATCATATACTAGAAACCTTTTGAGTATTGCATCTATTTCTTTTATTTTTTTTCATCCATAGTGACATTGTCGAGATCATTTAGTAACTTGATAACACCAACTTAAAAATATGATACAATGAAAACAATAAGTTCAATTATTGACGATCCAATTACAACACCCGAATTAGAAAAGACTTTTGAAACTGTTAAAGAAGAACTGGGAGCTCCCTTTGTTCCACATTTTTTTCAAGTATGGGGAGACTCACCGATGGCATTACAGGGTATTGTACCACCAATGAAATTTATATTAGGAAGTGGCGAACTAGACCGAAAAGTCAAAGAAATGATTATGATAGCTGTGTCTTCATATAGACATTGTGACTATTGTGAAGCAGCGCATCATGTGTTTTGTTCTAGTATGGGGGCTGTACCTGAACAAATAGATGCTTTAGTGAATACGTATACGTTACCAGAAGATGATAATCCTAAAGACAAAGCAGCCATAGATTTTGCAGTTAAACTTGCAAAAGACTCTAAATCTAGTAGTGAAGCAGATTTTACAAAACTTAAAGATTTAGGGTATTCTAAATCAGAAATCCTTGAAATCATTGCAATGTCCGGTATGGCAGTTTTTTATAGTCATCTTGCTGATGCAACGAAAATTACGATAGATAAAGGTTTTATTGATGCTTTGTCTAAAAAAGAACTGTCCTGATATATATTATTTACTGTACCATTTTGCAATAGTGTTTTGGGCAGGTTTAAATCTAGGTGAGAAATTAAGACTTTGTGGAGCGCTTTCTTTTGTAGTTCGAGTATCCCACTCCCAAATATATGTTCCGGCGAACCATTCTTTATTCCACAAAGATTCAAATAAGGCTTGATAGGCTAGTTGTTGTGTACGGTCAGATTTTTTTTGGTACAGTATACTAAAATAAGACCCCCATTCCCATGGTTTTATTGTGGCAGATGTTTCACTTTTATAACCTACTTCGGTAAATAGAATAGGTCTTTGATGGTTTCTAGATAAATTCTCTAGTGTCTTGATATGTGTATTCCACCCTTTTTTTATAGATGCTAAATCAGGGTTTACTTTTTGCGTTAACGGAAAATAAGCCTGTATGCCTATATAATCAAGATCTGACCAAAAGTCAATGATCTCATATTCTCCATCCCAATTTGCAGCATACGTGAGTTTACCAGAATAGATTGCTTTTATTTCTTTGACTAAAGCTTTCCATTGCCCTGGTTGCCGTTCTAACGAAGATTTTAACTCGGTACCAATACAAAATAGTGATGCGCCGCTTTTCTCTGCCATATGTGCATAGTGTAGCATGTTTTTACGATATCTTTCAAACCAAATTTTCCAATCCGAATCAGATGAAAAGTCAATTTCTGATCGCCATCCATCGATTACCCAAAGGTGGGGTTTTAATTGCACATGAATTCCTTTGTTTTGTAGTTGTTGAATAGTATTGATAAAAGTTGAATCTCTTTTAGACCATTGACCAATACTATCTGGCATACTTATTTTTGTGGTATTGTTATCTTTTTGAGAAATAAAAGGTATGACTGCTACCCATTCTATATTATTTTTAACCAATGAGGTAATGGCTTTGGTATTATCAGGTTTCCAGCCAAAAACACTCATTCCTCTATGTTTACCGTCATTTTTATATAAGTTTTTAGAGTGTTCATTAGTGTTTTCGATACTATGATCCCATTGATAAATAAAATCTTCTGAGCCGTTAGTATAAACTATAATTTTGTAAAGACAAACAATAACAAAAATCGGAATTACAATACTATATAAGACTCTTTTTCCCATAATGCGTATTCCTTTTTTATAATATAGTCTCTTGAAATATCGAATAAGTAAAAAAAGAACGCACAAGACAATGAAAAGTACATGAATGCTGATTAAGAAAGAAGTATAAGCTAAGGCTTCAATAAGGTTCTTAAGTACTGCTTTAAAGGAAATATCAGTACCTAAAGCGAATAGAAGAGGTACAACAAATACAATCCCCCAAGTAATGATGTATATTATAATTGCAATGACTACTGCTCTTTTCATAGTGTATTATCTAAATACATATGTATTAGAAGTAGAATCACAAAAAATGTTACATTTTTAAACCTAAAATAGACTTATAGAAAGGATAAATAATTTATGTAAGCTAAAGAGGCTGCTTTAGAAAGAAAAATCTCACTTGGTGTAGAGTTAAAGATAATATAATGACTATCAATATTCTCAACTCATTTTAGTGGGATATTTAGTTATGGGTATTCTTTTTAAACAGCCTCAATTCAAATAGTTTTTTTAATTAGAAATTTAATCTTCCGGATTCGTTGGCACTACAGTAAAAATTATCCCAATTGGTACTTTTATCACTATCTAACCATACATTAGGATGTGTCCAAAAACCAGAAGATCCAGTGGTAGCAATGGCTTGATCTTTGGATAATAATTGGCAAATAAATTCTTCGACAAACCATCCATCTGTTCCCTTGAGGTATAATCGACCATTATCGACTTCGACCCATTTTATAGCTCTATCAGGAAAAGAAGCAACAAATAGATAAGCATCATAACCTCCATCTAAATTATCTACTGCATCGTCCATCTGATTAAATGTAGGTCTGTAAGAGCCAGCACTAGTTGTAAATTGAATATAAGCTCCTCTACACCCAGTTGTCTGGTTATTGATCTTAGTTCCTGTTTTTACCCAGAGGCGATATACCCATTCTGTACCAAATCCTTTTTGATGTTGTAAGGCATTGTTCGTTATATATGTATGTACCGCATTATCAAATTGTAACATTGCCTCTTTTTGAGGAACGTCTTTTTCAAAGTGCATTTTTACAACAGGTCTGGTAATTTCCGATTCGATTATATGAAAAGGGTCGTCATTTGTACTTGTTGTACTTTTATAACCTTCTTTTTGTTCTATTTTAAATAAATGGTCTTCTTTATTGATATCGGTTTTTTCATAAGAACCCAAAAAAAGAAACCCAATGACTATGGGTATTATAATCCCTAGATTACTAAATTTCTCCATTTGTTTTAGTTTTAGAGTTAATATACTATTAAATAGGTGTAAGCCATTTAGTTGGTGTTCTTAAGTATTTTTAAACCTGTAGAACATGCTTGTACAAAATTATTTTCTTTAAAAAACTAATAGAAGAGGGATATACCCCGTTTTTTATTTAAATAGCCCCTTTTTAAAGGGGGGAATTTCACCTTTTATTACGTATATTTAATACGGCAAACCTGTAGATTTTAAGTCTAGAGAATTATGTTTTTTTTAGCATTTAAAAAATCTCTTCGGTATGTTTCTTGATGCATTAAGTTTTATGTAATGCCTTTAGTATGATCTAAATAGATCATTGATGTAGTTAAAATATATTGCGTTCAATACGCCAACTTTTGAACAAGGGTACTATAGGATCAGTTTCCTGTAGGACAATTATATATTAATTTTTTAAAACCTATTCTAATGGAAATTAAAACGATTACACAAGTCAAAATGCTTGTGCTAGCATTTGTTTGTTTCGCATTTTCGCCAAGCATATTGTTATCACAACAAAATCCAACAATGACTAAAGCAGCCGAAGATTTACATGCTTATATTAAACATTATAATCAAAGCGCAAATAAGAATACCATTTCTAAACAAAGGACTACAACAAGTACTACAACTTGGCCAAAAGGAGTAAACCCATTTAATAGTTATTTTGGAGATAATGGAAGTTATAAGGAATGGAGCAATTATTTTTATAATGAAGCTCAAGCGATTAAAGATCGTACCGTTAACAAGAAATTGAGAATGACTGTTATTAATGAGGTCGAGGGTGATAATCAGAGTATAAATGATACTCAAGCGTCGGCCCAAGCTATAGCTAACTTTGGTAGTGGTACTTCTAATAATAATAGAATAAATATAATTGGAGGCTTAACAACACAAACAATTCCTGAATTAGAAACAAGTATAACTACCGTTGATGAAGATAACGGTGCTATTCCTGTAGCTACATCGTTAGATTTTGATGGGCCGTTTAAAAGTGTTACTGCTACTTCTACCTTTGGAGATGGTCCTCATGGTAGTGCGGGATCAGGATCAGGAGATACAGATTTTTATGAGGTTGATCTAAAGGCTGGAGATCTAATAGAATTTAAAGCATCTGCTAGTGAAGGCTCTATAGTAAACCCCGTTACAGTGCTTTATAATGCAGCAGGACAGATTATTACTTTTGATGTAAGTCCTACACCTGTTACTTCGGTAAACTTTTTAGCTCCTGAAGATGGTTTATATTACTTTGGATTATATGATTTTAATATGTTGATCCAATTAACACCTGCTACCGTTACACCATTTAATTCTGGTGGAGGAGTAGGTATTGGCTTAGAAGGAGACTATGAAGTAGAAGCAAATTATTTTGGACAGACAGAATCTGATTTTTATTCTTTTCAACTCAAAAAAGGAGATGTTTTTGGTATCGCAGTTAATGCCCGATCAAATACAACCGCTAGATTGTTTTTTCCTAACGGAGAACAGGCAATCGGTACAAGTGGTTTCGGAAACAGAGGAGTAGAGGGGTCTCCACTACCTCTTAATGGAGAAACTTCACTTTCATACATTGCTCCAGAAACAGGAACATATAGAATATCTATAAATGGTAATATAGGTATATATGCTGCCGAAATTGTTGCCGCTAGGCCTGGATTAGAAATTAACAAAGGTCAAAAACAGATCATTTATCTAGATTTTACAGGATCTGATTTTAAACAAAGAGACTTCTTTAATGTGCCAGATAGTGTTTCTGTTGGTGATCCCGAGTTAGATAAAGAACGTTTTTTATCTCCTTTTGGAGATTTTCTTGAAAATTGGGGTATAGAAAATAATAGGTTAAATAGAACTCGAATTACTGCTGATATTACTGATGTGGTGAAAGAAAACCTTCAAAGAGATTTAATAGCATCTGGTATTAATTTTAATTTTAATGTAGAAATTGTAAGTGATTATGGTAATGCAATATTAGGAGATAGAATCCCTAAACTTCTTGAAGCTAGGGGAGTGCCTTACGGAAGAGTAATTATTGGAGGTACAATTGAAGAATCAGGAATAGGAACCATAGGAATCGCAAACTCTATAGATCCAGGTAACTATAGCCTTACAGATGAAGCTTTAGTATTACTAGATGTCTTAAGTGATGTAAATCCAAATGCAGGAGCTTCTATAAATAATATCCCTAGAGCAGATGGGGTACCAATAGAAGATTTGGTATCACTTGTTGTTGGTAATGTTACTGCACACGAAATAGGGCATTATATAGGTAATTTTCATACTACAGTTACCAATGATGTGTTTTCTATTATGGATGAAGGAGGTAATATTTTGTCCCTCGTAGGTATTGAAGCTGGAGCAGCTTTTGGTGATCCTAGTACGGTAGATGTAGATTTTTCTCAGGATACGTATAGCCTTAGGGAATTATTCGAAGTAGAAGGCGTGGATCTTACAGATGTAAATAGTGCTTTTGCTTTTAGTTTTTTTCCATCATTTTTTAGAGAAAAAGATGTTCTTACGTCAAATATAGATGCCCTAGAAAGTAATGTGTTGGCAAAACTGGATAAACAATTCCCAGCTAAAGTTTCTAGCTATCCAAATCCTCAAAAGAGGATAGAAACTTCTCGTTTGATATTTTCTTCAGAAAAGAGTGGTCCTGCAAAAGTAGTACTCTATAATATGCAGGGTAGTACCGTAGGTACTATATATGATGGTTTCTTAGGTAAAGGAGAAAATAAAGAAATACTTTTAGACCCGACCAGATATAATCTTACTAGAGGAATTTATATATACAAAATACAAACTGCAGAAGGTGAAACAAATCATCAAATCGCAATAAAATAGTGTGTTGTTAATTAGATTTTATTTAAAAGACGCCCTTTGCATCCTGCTGGGGCGTTTTATATTTAGAAAAACAGTATTGTAAAGTATAAAAGAATAATTGTATACTTGCTGATATAAAACAAACTATAAATTTATAAAACCTTGTATGATAAACAGATTGTGTACAATTTTCATTGCTTTATTTTTTTCTCAACTATTGGTAGCCCAGGATTATATAGATCTTGTAAAAGTTAATTACGGCTCTATTCTTAATGCTTCTTTTGATAATAGTGATGAAGAGACTAATGTGTCTTTACTAGATATAAATGTAACCTATCCTATAAAAATTAATGATAAATTAGTAATTGTCACAGGAGTCGATTACACCCAACATACCTTAGATTTATTACCAAATGCAGCATCAACAAGTTTAAAAAATATAACGCTTAAAGCAGGGTTTAATATTAAACATAGTGATAAATGGACAGGGACTTATGTGTTTTTACCTAAAATTGCTAGTCAGGATTTACATACAGATGGTGATCATCTATTTTTTGGTGGATTGGCACTTTTAAAATATCAAAAAAATGATCACATGCAATACCGTATTGGTGCATATGCCAGTAGTGAAGGTTTTGGTACTTTTTTAACACCGATTTTAGGCCTTTATCATTTAAGCGAAAATAAAAAATGGGAGGTTTCGGCTAGCTTACCAATTAATGCCGATGTTAATCATCGTTTTAATGATGCTGTAGCTATTGGTTTAGGGTTTCAAGCCTTTGTGAGATCATTTAGTTTAGAACGTCAAGATAATGCACCAAGGTTATATGCGCAAATGTCAAATATAGAGCTGGGGCCTTATGTACAACATAGTTTTTTAGATAATAGCATATTGGTACGATTACAAGGAGGATATTCAACAGCTTCATATGAAGTTTTTCAGGAAAATGATACATTGCCTATTCGTGTTTCGGCATTTGAGTTTGGAGATGATCGTAATCAACTTAATCCAGAAATGACAGGAAACCTTTTTGTGAGAATTGGGGCAACGTATCGCTTTGACCTTAGTAAATAAAGAGGATCAAAATTAATTGTTATATTATTGCTTGATTCCTTTTAAATGGTTGTATAGGAATTTCCTCATATTTGTTTATTTTAAATTATGAGAAGGTATAAAAGACTATTTAAATACTATGTGTAAGTTGAATCATATTTGATTTAAAAACGCTCTTCATAATACAATGTTAAAAACTTGTTTTTACTTTTTCAATAAATTGTGATTTCTTTGCCAGCGGGAAAAAAATACAAGACATTGGAACATCAAGAAAAGGAAACTGTTAAGGTATATACGCGCTATAACTTTTTTAATAAGACATATTGTGTGTTTAAAGGTGCGCCATTATGGGAAATTAGAAAAAGAAAACCTAATTACCGAAGTGAATCAGGGAGCACCTATTATTATACAAAACATGGTGTCTATAGAATGTCTAACCATTGGGGAAGAGCAGCAAAATGCCAATGGCGTTTAGTTTCAGATTTTCCTGCAGAGATTGATGATCTAAGACTTGGGTATGCAGATTGGGCAGATTTTAGAGAAAACTTAGACCCGGATATCGATGCTTACTATATTTCTGTAGATTTTGAGACAAAGAAAGTAAGTTATATGCATAAGGATAATCCGGCATATGATAATATAGCTGTATTGCGGTCTGCAGATGCTACCCGTAAGCTTATCAAACAAATAAAAAACCTTTTGGAAAATCATAAATGGGCAAAATATTATGATTATGAAGATCTTGAAGAGTTTAGAGAAGAAGTGGTGACTAGATTAATAAACAGTACAATCTCACTAAATGAACTACGTAGAGAATTGGTTTAAAAACCTATTTCTGGTAAAGGTACATAAGTATCATCTCCTTTAACTATCGGAAATTCGTGATTTTTCCAGCGTTGTTTGGCTGTTTCTATTTTGTCTTTGCTCGTTGAAACAAAATTCCAGTAGATGTGGCGTTCTTCAGGAAATGGTACGCCTCCAAACAATAGAATATGTGTATTAGGTTCTAAAGTTATCGCACAACTATCTTCTGTTTTAGATACTAACATGTTTCCATTTTCAATACGATCATTACAAGCAATAATAGCGCCTTTTACTATACAGATGCCTATCTCACCTCGCAACTGACCCTTGATTTCTAATTCGTAGGCTGTTTTAGATTTGATTTCAATCATAAATAATTCCGAATGAACGGGTAGAGGAGAGGTTTTACCATAACCTGTGCCCGCAATTAAACGAAACGTAGTTTCTTTATCTTTCCAACTAGGTAAATCTGAAGCATTGATATGATGAAACTCTGGAGCTATATCTTCTAGTTCTTTTGGCAAGGCTACCCATATTTGATACCCATGGGCGATGAATTCAGAACCATCCCTTAGATCATTTGGTGTACGTTCTGTATGAGTAACACCTTTACCGGCTACCATCCAATTTACAGATCCTGGAGAAATACGTTGATGTGTACCAATACTATCTTCATGCATTAGTTCGCCATCAAGCATATATGTTAATGTAGACAGTCCAATATGTGGATGCTGATCTACATCCATGTAATGCCCTTTTTTTATAGTTGTTGGCCCCATATGATCAATAAATATAAAGGGACCTACCATTCTTTTCTTTCTAAAGGGAATCAATCTACCTACTAAAAAGTCGCCTATGTCACGACTTCTTTCTTCTATAATTAAACCTTGATTAGACATTATTAGTTTTTTAATACGGCTATTAAAAGTATAGTTTTTTGAGTGAGATTACGTTAAATATTTATTAAGGTGAAATTTTGAAGATGAAACTTGAAAGTGGTCAAAGATTTCTAATAGATTTTCGAAGAAAATAAAAAGCGAAATTACTAAGTAGTATTTCGCTTTTTAAATTTTTAATTTCCAAATTAATAATTTGGAATCACTAATTATGTCATTCATTTGTAAAACTTTTTATCGCTGTAATGCATATGCAGACGAAGCTGGAAGAGTTTTTAAAAATTTCATAACTGTTGTTAGATCTAATCTAAAATTTGAGTAAAAGTTTTTCATAATATTTTTTTTTAATCTTATAAAAACAAAGTTATAGAAGAACAGCATCTCTTTTTGGTGATAAAAGTCACCGTAACACGTTAAAAAAGTGTTATTTTTTAATCTTAGTGTAAGGTTTTAATCAGTTCATTATAAGTTAGTTCTTTAACTTTTTTTCATATCGTTATTTTATTTTTTAAGTCTTAATTTTTTGTTTGCCCTTTGATGGTTGTTGAATAATACCGCATAGCTATATTTTTAAGGTTAAAATAATTTACTATCTTTTCAATCGTTAAAAGATCTATATCAAATAACATAATCAACCTTAAACCTACTCATGGAAATTTTTTCTTCTTATAATGTAATCATTGGGATTTCATTAACTATAATATTATCTTTTATATTTAATGGTGTTGCCAAAAAAACCAATGTACCTGCTGTATTGTTGTTAATTATATTAGGAATAGTTGTACAGTATATTCTTAAAGCGTTTGGGGGTGAGACAACCTTTTTTACGCCTATGCTCGAAGTATTAGGTATTGTTGGTTTGATTATGATTGTATTAGAAGCGGCACTAGAGCTAGAGCTTAAAAGTGATAAATTGATGCCAATTCTTAAGTCTTTAGCAATAGCATTAATAGGGCTAGTTGCATCGACCTTTATTGCTGCGGTAATTCTTAAGGCTTTAGTAAAAGACATGAGTATGCAATCTGCCTGGTTGTATGCAACACCATTATCCATATTATCTAGCGCAATTATTATACCTAGTGTATCAGGTCTTAAAGAAGCTAAAAAGGAGTTTCATATTTATGAAAGTACGTTCTCAGATATTTTAGGAATTATGCTCTTTTATTTTTTAACCGGAAGGTTGAATCCTGCAGAAGATGCAGGGGTAGGAGGCTTTTTTTTAAACCTTATTCTAACAATAGTGATTTCATTGATCGCTAGTTATGCTATTATTTTAATATTCCAAAAAATTAAAAGCCAGGTAAAGTTATTTCTATTAATAGCAGTGCTGTTATTACTTTATGCCCTAGGAAAGAAAATGCATTTATCATCTTTAATCATAATTTTAATCTTTGGTTTAGTGATTGCAAATATGAAATTGTTTTTTCAAGGACAACTAAGACAATATTTGGATTTTGAAAAGGCTAAATCTATTTATCATGAGTTACATGTAATTACTGCAGAAACAGCTTTTGTTGTTCGTACGCTGTTCTTTGTTATTTTTGGAATTACAATTGTTTTATCATCGCTGTTAAGTTTAAAAGTGACTTTAATTAGTCTTTTAATATTAATTTCTATTTATGCTATTCGTTATGGTTTACTTCGTCTTTTTTTAGGTAAAGATATTTCGCCACAGGTATTTATAGCACCTAGAGGGTTAATTACAGTGTTATTATTTTATGCAATACCTGCAGAAGCAATGGTAGAAGGTTTTGAACCAGGAATACTATTGTTTGTTATCATAGGAACGAGTCTAATTATGACAGGAGGTATGATTAGAGATAAGAAATTAAATCCACCAGAAGATTTAGAAAGTATTGAATCTAAAGAGAATACAAACGAAGAGACCGAGTATTTTATTAATAATGCAACAGATCTTAGTGAACTTGATGAAACTAAAAGCTCACCAGACGAAAATGAAATAGAGTAAGTAATGAAGCGTTTACATCGATTAACTGCTATATTGGTGAAGTTACAATCAAAAAAAGTGGTTCAAGCAGCAGAACTCGCAGATAAGTTTGAGGTTAGTTTACGAACTATTTATCGGGATATGCAAGCATTAACCGATGCTGGCGTACCAATAGGTGCAGAGGCGGGGACAGGATATTTTCTTGTTGATGGATATTCTTTACCACCGGTTATGTTTACAGAGAAAGAAGCCAACGCCTTATTAACGGCAGCTAAAATTATTAATACAAATAACGATCAATCCTTAATAAACGAATACAAAGAAGCGATTGATAAGGTTATTGCTGTACTTAAAACTACGCAAAAAGAAAAACTAGAAATTCTAGAGCAAAGAATTTTTACCTATACTAGAACCAAAGATAACCCTAGTAATACCCTATCTGTAATACAGCAAGCAATAACTGATTTTAGAGTTTTAGAAATTCAATATACTGCGGCATCTAAACAATTTACCAAAAGAAGAGTAGAACCACTCGGAGCATATTTTACTAATAACGTATGGGTAATGATCGCGTATTGTAGATTAAGAAAAGATTACCGCGAATTTAGAACCGATCGTATTATTAATCTTATTGAAACTCAAGAATTTTTTCCGCCACAAGCATTTACATTAGAGGATTACTATAAAAGATGGACAGAAATGTATAATTCATCATCTTCTTCTCAATAAAAAATACTACTGACATAAGGTTGTCATAGACAGGTTTTAGTTTTGATGAAAACATAGTTAGCTATGTTAAAATCAATACTCATGAACAAGTTAATTTTAATAATCATGGTAAACTTATTATTTAATTGTACCACAAAACCTGATCAAAACAATTCGTCAATGAAAACAACACCAAAAGTAGTAGAAGTCGTATTATTTGAAGCCTATCCAGGGTATTCAAAAGAGGATGTGAAAACAGCATTAGCCTCATTAAATGATATTGTGAAATTGTATCATGGATTTGTAGAACGAACAACAGCCAGTAATGGAGATGGTAAATATGTAGATATTGTATATTGGAATGATATGAAATCTGCTAAAGCAGCAGCAGAGGATCTAACCAAAAACCAAGATGCTGCTGCAGTATTTAATATTATAAAGCCAGAATCAATCCAAATGTATCATTTTGATGCCTTTAATCAATTTGAAGAATAAAGGTACACTTAAACTAACACACACACACACACTCTCTCTCTGTAATTAGGAGAGAGTGTTGCAATTTGTAAAATCCATAGTATATGGTGTTCCCTATGATTTAACTACATTTGATACGCCAATATTTGCAATAATAAATCACTTATGATTCCCGAACATATCCAAAATAGAAAAGGAGCTCGTAGTTTTAATAATCTTGATCAAGAGGTCATTGATTATCTTAATCAAGGAAAAATAGAAACTGCAAATCTAATCGAATGGTTAGCTGTTGATCAATTAAAATTAGTAAAATTGATTTTAAAAGATTTAGATAAGAGTCATTGGTATGATAGCTTTTATGAAGCTATTTCGGTACAAAAAAAACCTACAGCAAATACAAATACCAAAATAATTGGACTTACGTTTATGCAATTATCTACTGATCAGTCTATATTAGAGTATCTTTCGAATCATATTTCTGATGTGCCTAGATGTTGGGCAACATATTGGGCTGCAATGCAAGAAACAGAAATTATAAATAGATTAAGGGTAATAGAGCAATATGCTGGTGATTCACATTTTGGAGTTAGAGAAGTTGCAATTTTTGCTACAAAAGACCTTATTATTGATCATTTAGATAAAGCACTTAATTTTTTACTTACTTGGGTTTCAAGTAAAGATGATAATATTCGACGATACGCTATAGAGGTCATAAGACCAATTGGCGTGTGGACTAAAAAAATAGATGATTTGAAAGAAAACCCAGAAAAAGGACTCCCACTTTTAACTCCTCTTCAATCCGATTCATCTAAATATGTAAGAGACTCTGTTGGAAATTGGTTAAACGACGCTAGTAAAACCAGACCAGAATGGGTGCAACAGATTTGCAATGATTGGGAAAAACAATCAGCTACAAAAGAAACTAAATATATCATAAAGAAAGCATTACGTTCTCTTAACAAGGCATAATGTGATTTATTTAATTTTAGCAATATTTCGTGATTTATGCAAAAAGCAAATTTTTTGTGTAATATTTTTATTAAATTATTATTAAATACCCTTCTTTTTAGGAGAATAAGAGGTTGTTTCTAGGAGCTTTTTTATAGCTTTATGTGATTTTAAAATTCAGATAATAATCGCATAATAGTACACCCCCTTTTTAATGAATATTCTTCACATAAGTATTGAGTGTTACCCCATAGCAAAAGTTGGAGGACTTGCCGATGTAGTAGGTGCTTTACCAAAATATCAAAAAGACCTAGGAAATGATGTACTCGTTATTACACCGTTTCATGATAATCAATTTACAAAGGATGCTACTTTACAAGAAGTATATTCTGGCACAATAGTAGTAGGTAATGATGAACATCGGTATACAATTCATAATCTTGTATCCCCTGATTTAGGTTTTACTGTTAATCTTGTGCACATTCCGGGGTTATTGGATAGAGAACAAGTATATGGTCATAAAGACGAAATAGAGCGTTTTGTAGCTTTTCAAATAGCAGTTTTAGACTGGATAAAGGATAAACAATATATCCCAGATGTTATTCATTGTCATGATCATCATACAGGTTTAATTCCTTTTATGATTAGTCATGCTAACGCCTACTATTATATAAGAGATATCCCAACTGTTTTTACGATACATAATGCACAGTATCAGGGTCAAATACCCTATGATAGATTAAACTATTTACCTGATTTTGATCACTCTAAAATTGGGCTGTTAGATTGGGATAATCAAATTAATCCCCTGGCAACAGGGATAAAAAATTCTTGGAGAGTTACTACTGTTTCTCCAACATACATGAAAGAACTTCAGCAACGTGCAAATGGATTAGAAGGTTTATTAAGAGATGAGAAGAAAAAGTGTATAGGTATTTTAAATGGCATTGATACGGTTACTTGGGACCCAGAAACAGATCCTATGCTTATTAAAAACTATGGTGTTGGTTCTGTAATTTCAGGAAGAAAAGCAAATAAGAAATGGATATGTGAGAGTTTTGGACTATCCTTAGATAAACCTCTTTTTGGGTTTATAGGTAGATTAGTTTCAGAAAAAGGTGCCGATTTATTACCAGATATTATCGAAGAATCGTTAAATACCACAGACGTTAATATTTTTATTTTAGGTTCTGGTAGTCCTGAGACCGAAAATCGTTTAAGGGCTTTAAAAGAAAAATTTCCAGATCGATATCATGCACATATTGGGTATGACGAGAAATTGTCACATATAGTCTATGCTGGAGCGGATTTTTTATTGATGCCATCAAGAGTAGAACCATGTGGACTCAATCAGATGTATGCCTTACGCTATGGGTCGGTGCCAATTGTTAGAAGAACTGGTGGTCTTAAAGACACCATTATAGATATAGGAGAAGGTGGTTTTGGAATCTGTCACGATCAGGTCTTGGTTTGGGATGTTTGTTATTCTATAAAAAGAGCTATTGGATTGTATGAGGACGAAAAAATGTATAAGAAATTACAAAGACAAATCATGAAAATTGATCATTCCTGGAATCGATCAGCACAAGAATATACCAATTTATATATTACCCTTATAAACAACTAAAATGATCAACAAAAAAGTATTAGCAATTATTTTGGGAGGAGGCCAAGGAAGCCGATTATACCCATTGACCGAGAAAAGATCCAAACCTGCAGTTTCTATTGCAGGAAAATATCGATTGGTTGATATTCCTATTTCTAACTGTATTCATTGTGATATTAAAAGAATGTTTGTACTTACACAGTTCAATTCAGCATCTCTAAATAGACATATTAAGAACACCTACGTTTTTAGTAATTTTAGCGATGCTTTTGTTGATATATTGGCTGCAGAACAAACCCCAGACAATAAAACCTGGTTTCAAGGTACCGCAGACGCCGTTAGACAATCAATGCATCACCTTTTAAATCATGAGTTTGAATACGCTTTAATATTATCAGGAGACCAATTGTATAAAATGGATTTTGATGAAATGCTTAAAGAACATATGAGTAAAAATGCAGATATATCGATTGCAACCTTGCCCGTAAATCCAAAAGATGCTACACAATTTGGCATATTAAAGACAGATGACAATAATTTTATATCCTCATTTACAGAAAAACCTAGTTTAGATAAATTACCAGGTTGGGAGTCTGAAGTTGGAGAAGAAATGAAAAAAGAAAATCGACATTATCTAGCTTCAATGGGGATTTATATATTTAATAAACAATTATTAATTGATATACTTTCGAATCCAGATACTATCGATTTTGGTAAAGAAATAATACCAAATTCTATAGAAAAACATAAAGTGTTAGCGTATCAATATGAAGGATACTGGACAGATATTGGTAATGTGTCTGCATTTTTCGAGGCAAATCTTAGCCTTACTGATGACGTTCCACAATTTGATTTATTTAATAAAAGAAGTACTGTACTCACTAGACCAAGAATACTACCACCAGCAAAAATATCTGGAACTACACTAAATAAATCGATGATCGCCGAAGGATGTATTATTAATGCAAAGGAAATTGAAAATTCTGTAATAGGGATTCGATCAAGAATAGGAAAAGATACGGTAGTAAAGAATACTTATATGATAGGAAGTAATTCATATGAGGATCTAAGTGATTTGGATGAAAATCATAGCAAAGGCATCCCAAATACAGGTGTTGGTGATCGATGTAATATTAATAATACGATTATTGACAAAGATGCTAGAATTGGTAATGATGTAGTAATCAATGGAGGTAGTCATTTAGAAGACGTAGAAGAAGAATCCTATGTAATAAAAGATGGAATCGTAGTGATTAAAAGTCGTTCTGTAATTAAAGATGGGTTTAAGTTATAACTTTAAAAGGTTAAATGACTCCTTAGTAAATAACAATTAACCAATAATCTTTGGATGAGTAATGTAGTTGCACACAGTTTATTTTCAGAATTTGATGTTAATCTTTTCAAAGCAGGAAAGCATTATCGATTATACCAAAAATTTGGATCTCATATTATCACGGTAAATGGAATAAAAGGTACTTATTTTGCCGTTTGGGCTCCTTCGGCAAAGTCCGTTTCTGTAATTGGAGATTTTAATTATTGGACCCAAGGCGAACATAATTTAAATGTACGATGGGATGGTTCAGGTATTTGGGAAGGTTTTATTCCAAGTGTTGGAAAGGGAAGCACGTATAAATATAAAATCCAATCACATCATAATGATATTGTTACAGAAAAAGCAGATCCATATGCCAGACGTTGTGAGCATCCGCCAAAAACTGCTTCGGTGGTTTGGGAAGACAACTATCATTGGAAAGATGATGAATGGATGGATAAGCGCAAGCAGCACAATGCAATTGATGCCCCTTTTTCTGTATACGAAGTGCATTTAGGTTCCTGGAAAAAAAAGATAGATGAGAATCGATCGCTTTCCTATTTGGAACTTGCAGATGAATTAGTTGCATATATCAAAAAAATGCAGTTTACTCATGTAGAATTAATGCCTATTATGGAGTATCCTTATGATCCTTCATGGGGGTATCAACTTACAGGGTATTTTGCTCCAACATCACGGTTTGGATATCCCGAAGAATTTAAAGTATTAGTGGATACATTACATCAAAACAATATTGGTGTTATTCTAGATTGGGTACCATCTCATTTTCCTGAAGATGCTCATGGGTTAGGGTTTTTTGATGGTTCACACCTTTATGAACATCCAGATAGACGTAAAGGATTTCATCCAGATTGGAACAGTCTGATATTCAATTATGGTCGCAATGAGGTAAAGAGCTTTTTGATTAGTAATGCAATATTCTGGTTAGAGCAGTACCATGCAGATGGATTACGTGTAGATGCGGTGGCTTCAATGCTTTTCTTAGATTATTCCAGAGAAGAAGGAGGGTGGGAACCAAATGAATTTGGAGGAAGAGAAAATCTTGATGCTATTGCTTTTATGAAAGAATTAAATACAGAAGTATATGCCAGTTTTCCGGATGTGCAAACTATTGCCGAAGAATCCACCTCTTTTCCAATGATATCAAAACCAGTACATTTAGGCGGTTTAGGTTTTGGAATGAAGTGGATGATGGGATGGATGCATGACACATTACAATATGTAGCCAAAGAACCTATTTATCGTAGACATCATCAAAATGACCTTACTTTTAGCATGACGTATGCCTTTACCGAAAATTTTATGCTACCATTATCACATGATGAAGTTGTGCATGGTAAAGGAAGTATTATGTCAAGAATGCCTGGTGATGAATGGCAACGTTTTGCTAATTTAAGATTGCTCTACAGTTATATGTTTACACATCCAGGTACCAATTTATTATTTATGGGTGCTGAGTTTGGTCAAAATAATGAATGGAATTTCCTTGGCAGTTTGGATTGGCACTTACTGCAGTATGATTATCATAAAGGAGTACAAAATTTGATTATTGACCTTAACATTTTATATAAAAATTACGCGGCATTATATCTACGACAATTTGATCACGAAGGTTTTGAATGGATAAGCTATGATGATTATGAAAATTCGGTAATAAGCTACATACGGAAAGGAAATGAAGAAGAAGAATCATTGATTGTAATTTGCAATTTTACACCAGTACCAAGATCTCCTTATCGTTTAGGATTGCCGCATGGTGGAGTCCTGTCGGAAATATTTAATAGTGATGATAAAAAGTATGAGGGTAGTGGTTTAACGACCCAGAAAGAATTGAAGATAGAAAATAAGAATTGGAATGGCCGTTCGAAATCTGTAGAAATCATTGTTCCCCCACTAGGTACTTTGGTGTTTACATTAAAAACATAGTAAGTAAAGATCAATATATGAATTAGTCATTATTATGAAATTAATAATGACTAATTTATTATAAATAGCTTTAAGAAAATGTTGAAAAAACAGCCTATAGATATTTAGGACAAAATATCTCTAATTTTTTCCTCTTCAGTAATTTTTGATAGATTAATCGCAGTTTCTATCAATGCCAAGTGCGAATAAGCTTGTGGAAAATTACCTAACAAACGTTTTGTTTTAAAGTCTAAATCCTCGCTAAAGAGACCAAGATGATTGCTATAGGATAACAACTTATCAAATTGTTTTATAGCTTTTTGCTCTTCGCCAATTTTATATAAACTATTAATAAACCAAAAGGTACAAATAGTAAAAGAGGATGATGGCAAACCAAAATCATCTTTGTTTTTATAGCGATACAACAAACCATCGTTAGATAGTTCACGTTCAATAGCTTTTACAGTACTTACATATTTTGGGTGTTTAGCATCTATAAAACCATAAGATTCCATCAACAATACAGAAGCATCTAGATCATCAACACCATACGCTTGTGTAAATGCTTGTGCAGAATCGCTCCACGCGTGTTCCATAATATCTTGACGTATAGCTTCTTCTAGTAATTGCCAACGAGCTAATTTTGAGGTTTTGCCCAACATTTTAGCTACTTTAATGGCTTTGTCGACAGCAGTCCAGCATAGTACTTTAGAAAAGGTAAAATGCTGATCTTCAGATCTAAATTCCCAAATACCTTTGTCTGGTTCTTGCCAATGTTTACTCACAACCCAAACAATACCCTTGGTAATACCCCACAGTTCTTCACCATTTTCAATATCATTATTAAAATTTAATAATAACTGATGAATTACATCCATAAGAATCCCATAAATATCATTCTGTTTTTGTTTATATGCAGCATTTCCAATTCGTACAGGACTAGAATTTTCATATCCAGACAAATGATCTAAGGATTCTTCAGTCAATTCCTTCTCTCCATTAATTCCATACATAATCTGAAGTTTCTCATCTTTATCTGTTATCAAATTGATGATAAATTCTAGGTATCGTTTTGCAATATTCTTGTGTCCTAGTTGAGAAATTACTTTAACTACCATAGAAGCATCACGAATCCAACAAAAACGATAATCCCAGTTCCTAACTTCTCCTATAGTTTCAGGTAAAGAAGTAGTAACTGCTGCCAAAATTGCACCCGATCTGTCGTAACTCAACAATTTTAAAGTCATTGCACTTCGGGCTATATAGTTATTATAGCGCTTATAACTAGGTGTACGCTCCATCCAATTCAACCAATATATCTTGGTACGCTCGTATTCTAGTATTGCTTTTTTTAGATTAGGAGTAAATAATTTCTCATTATAGGCTACCTGAAAAAAATGATCCGAAGTTATGGTCAAATCATGACCTTTAACAATTGCGTCTTTGTCAAAATCTGTATATAAAAATAGGGAGTCAAAAGCTTCATTACTAGTTAGACTCACTACAAAATCATTTTTAATATAAGTAGATGTTTCCCCTTTTGCATATTCTAATTTAGGGTCATAAATAACTTTTAAGCTTGGTTTTCCAGCAACATGTTTGATGTATCTAATAAATTCAGGGGGAGAATGGTAACTTCCGTTTTCTTTATAATATCTAGGCATAAAATCCCTAACCTCAAAAATATCAAGACCATTACTAAAAGTAGTTACCAAAATCACAGTGTTTTCAATATAACTTTGTTTAATGGTATAACTATCATCTACGACAAATCCAAAAGAACCTCCAATCTCTTTGTCAAGCAGCTTACCAAATACTGTTGGGGAATCAAATTGAGGTAAACAACACCAGTCTATTGAACCTTGTTTAGAAACCAAAGCAGCACTCCTACAATTACCGATTATTCCATAATCTAAATTATTCATCAAACTATTTTCTTTTTAAGGGATAACTCACGAATTTTTATTTAAATTAACAAAATCATACCCGTTCAACCAAATTATCTATATGAATAAAACAATAATTGTTTCTAATCGCTTACCGTTACAAGTATCTATAAAGAATAATTCATTAAAAATCATTCCAAGTGTAGGAGGTTTAGCAACCGGAATGAAGTCTGTTCATGCCGAAGGAAATGGAATTTGGATTGGTTGGTCTGGAATTCCGGAAGAAGAACTAGATTCAGCCCTTTCTAAAGAGGTTGCTCAAGAAATACAAAAAGAGAAATGTGTTTCTGTACCCTTATCTGTAAAAGATATTGAAGAATACTATGAAGGCTTTAGTAATAAAGCATTATGGCCATTATTTCATTATTTTATGGAATATACAGAATTTAAAGAGCAAGAGTGGGAAGCTTACAAACGTGTAAATCAAAAATTTGCAGAAGTTATATTAGAAAATATTGAAGACGGGGATACTGTTTGGGTACATGATTATCAGTTATTATTGTTGCCTCAACTTATTAAGGATAAAAAACCAAATACTACCATAGGTTTCTTTTTACATATTCCTTTTCCATCATATGAGATTTTCAGAACATTTCCTTGGCGTAAAGAAATTCTCACTGGCATGATTGGCGCAGATTTATTAGGTTTTCACACCTACGATTATGAACGACATTTTTTGAGTTCCGTTAAGCGAATTTTAAGATTAGAGGTTAATTTCAATCAAATAAGTTATCAAGATAGACTAATTATGGTAGATTCTTTTCCTATGGGCATCGATTATGACAAGTTCTACAATGCTGCTCTTGAACATAGTAGTACGCCTCAAGAAAACCGAGAATTTTATCAAAGACTGCAGGAACATACATCAGAGGACAAAAAGCTAATTTTATCGATTGATCGAATGGATTATACCAAAGGTATTCCGAATAGAATAAAAGCTTTTGAATATTTTTTAGATAAATTTCCCGAATATAAAGAAAAGGCAAGATTGGTTATGTTGGCTGTACCATCACGTTCTAATGTTCCACAATATAAAAAGTTAAAAAGAGAAACCGATGAATTGGTAGGTCGCATTAACGGTAAATTTGCAACCGTAAGTTGGACACCTATCTGGTATTTTTATAGAGCTTTATCTTTCGACGATCTTATAGATTTATATATATCATCAGATGTGGCTCTTATTACACCTATAAGAGATGGAATGAATCTCGTAGCCAAAGAGTATGTTGCTACAAGAACTAAAAGTGATGGAGTGTTGATTTTAAGTGAAATGGCGGGTGCATCTAAAGAAATGAATGAAGCGTTACTCATCAATCCAAACAGTTTTGAAGACTTTGCTGATAATCTAAAAGGGGCCTTGTGTATGCCATTAGATGAGCAACAAAAACGTATGAAGTTTTTACAAAAACGTTTAAAGCGTTACAATGTCGAGAAATGGGCAAAAGAGTTTTTAGCATCTTTGGAAACCACAAAGCAACTTAAAGGAGCAATTATAGCTAAAAAGTTAACTGGGGATTATGAGAAAAAATTATTGAGTGATTATCATCAAAAGAAAAAAAAATTATTGCTTTTGGATTATGATGGTACTCTAGTAGGTTTTAAAGACGATCCGCAAGATGCAAAACCAGATGCTAATCTTTATAATCTTTTGGATAAAATTCAAGAACAAGAAAATACAACAGTAGTACTAATTAGTGGAAGAGATAAAGAAACCTTTAAAAAGTGGTTTGGTCATAAAAATTATGACTTAGTCACCGATCATGGGGTCTGGATATATCAAAACAATGAATGGATAATGCTGGAACGTATAAAGACAGACTGGATGGAAAGTATCAGACCGATTTTGGAAACATTTGTGGATAGAACGCCTGGAACTTTCATAGAAACCAAAAATTATTCGTTGGCATGGCACTATAGAATGGCAGATCCAGAACTTGTTAAAATTCGTACTATAGAGTTAAATACAGTCTTGACCAGTATGGTTGAGAACAATGATTTAATGGTTTTAAAAGGTAATAAGGTCATTGAAATAAAAAGTAGTAATGTTAACAAAGGTAGAGCTATGAGTCGCTTGATAATACAAGAGGATTATGATTTTATGACTGTAATTGGTGATGATTGGACTGATGAGTACATGTTTGAAGAAGCCCCAGAATGGGCTTACACTATTAAAGTAGGGTTTGCTAAAACCAAAGCCATGTATCAGGTTAAAGATCCAGAACAAGTTACAGAATTGCTTACCAAAATGTTATAAAGTACTATGATGTAGTGTTATTTCGAAGATTACTAATATAATTTTAGAAAATAAACATTGAAATGACTATTTAAATTAAACAAAAATCGTGATTCCTTCTTTGGGAGTTATAATTTTTAAGATCAAATCAAAGCAATACTGCAATTGTGTAAATTAGATATTTTATAATAGAAAATTAACTCATTGTTAATTTATTTTAATTCAAACGTTTTCGTTGATTTTTCTTGATAAATAGTAGTAAAAATGATTTTTAAATTGATTTAGATATTGTTCTTTTACAATAGAAGTATTCTTGATTTTAGTGTAAATTATAAGTACTAGACCATGAATAACTTTAATACCTAAGTCTAAATGAAAAAGATAACAATATGATCACTAATACAGAATTAGAGCATAAAGGAAACCTATTTCCGGGTAAAATAACTTCATTTTCTCAACATGTAGATAAAATTAATTTTACAACAGAAAACGGAGTCATTTTACAAATTACAGTTTTAAGAGGTAGTGTATTACGTTTTAGATATGCAACTGATTATAACTTTGAAAAAGATTTTTCTTATGCTATCAGTGAAGATGGAGCAAGAGGATATAGTAAACTTGAAGTAGAAGAACATGACTCCGAATATTCAATTCTTACAGCACGTATTAAAGTAATTGTTAATAAACAAACTCTTAATATAGCGATTTATGATCTAGAGGGAAATGTGATTTGTAAAGACGATTGGGGTTTTCATTGGGAACAGAGTTATGAATACGGTGGTAACATTGTGAAAATGAGTAAATCGGCTCCCCAAGGAGAATGTTACTATGGGTTAGGAGATAAACCTACGCATTTAAACTTAAAAGGAAAGCGATTAGAGAATTGGGCAACAGACCAGTATGCATTTGGTAAAGACCAAGATCCATTATATAAAAGCGTTCCTTTTTATATAGGGATGTATGAAGAAAAAGCATATGGTATTTTCTTTGATAATACATTTAAAACGTATTTTGATTTCTGTCATGAAAGGCGAAATGTAACTAGTTTTTGGGCACAAGGAGGAGAAATGAATTACTATTTCTTTTATGGACCAAATATGCAAGAGGTTGTAACACGATATACAGATCTTACCGGTAAACCCGAACTACCACCACTATGGGCATTGGGATATCACCAATGTAAATGGAGTTATTATCCAGAACAGAAAGTAAAAGAAGTTACGAGTAAGTTCAGAGCGTTAGAAATTCCTTGTGATGCTATCTATTTAGATATTGATTATATGGAAGGCTTTAGATGCTTTACCTGGAATAAAGAGTATTTTCCAGATCCAAAGCGTATG
The DNA here is from genome assembly GCF_003443715.1 of Aquimarina sp. AD10. Lineage (NCBI taxonomy): Bacteria > Pseudomonadati > Bacteroidota > Flavobacteriia > Flavobacteriales > Flavobacteriaceae > Aquimarina > Aquimarina sp. AD10. Next base: position 891,431 of record NZ_CP031965.1, read on the forward strand.
GTTAAAGAACTTGCAGAAGACGGTTTTAAAACTATTGTTATTATAGATCCAGGAATTAAAATTGATGATGAATATTGGGTTTACAAAGAGGCAATAGAAAAAGATTATTTCTGTAAACGTGCTGATGGCCCGTACATGAGAGGAAAAGTATGGCCTGGAGAGTGTTTTTTTCCAGACTTTACGAACCCTGATGTACGAGAATGGTGGGCAGATCTGTTTAAAGAAATTATCGACGAAATAGGAGTGAAGGGAGTTTGGAATGATATGAACGAACCTGCCGTTATGGAAGTTCCAGGAAAAACATTTCCAGATGATGTACGACATAATTATGATGGTAATCCTTGTAGTCACAGAAAAGCTCATAATATTTACGGTACCCAAATGGCAAGAGCTACCTACGAGGGGGTAAAAAAATTCTCGTACCCTAAACGACCATTTATAATTACTAGATCCGCATATTCTGGTGCACAACGTTATACATCCTCTTGGACAGGAGATAACGTTGCTACTTGGGAACATCTTTGGATAGCAAATATCCAAGCGCAACGTATGAGTATGAGTGGTATGTCCTTTACAGGTAGTGATATTGGTGGTTTTGCAGAGCATCCAACAGGAGAATTGTATGCTCGTTGGATACAATTGGGAGTTTTTCATCCTTTTTGCCGAACCCATTCTTCTGGAGATCATGGTAATCAAGAACCATGGACTTTTGGAGACGAAGTAGTAGATGTTACTAGAAAATTTGTATCACTACGGTATCAATTATTACCCTATCTATATACGATGTTTTGGGAATATGCTGAAGATGGTATTCCAATGTTAAAACCATTAGTTTTATTTGATCAAGAAGACTGTCAGACACACTATAGAGCAGATGAATTTGTTTTTGGAAATCAAATTTTGGTATGCCCTATACAAGAACCTAATGCTAAAGGAAGAAGAATGTATATACCAAGAGGAAGTTGGTATAATTACTGGACTAGAGAATATGTAAAAGGAGGAATGGAGCAGTGGGTTGATGCCGATTTGGATACGATACCATTATTTGTAAAAGATGGCGCAATTATTCCAAAATATCCAGTACAACAATATGTTGGTGAAAAGAAAATAGAAGAACTAAAATTAGAAGTATACTATAAATTAGGTAATAAAGAAGTATCAAAAGTTTTTGAAGATGCACAAGATGGCTATGATTATGTAAAAGGAAGGTATTGTTTAAGAAACTTCTCTTTTACAGGTAAAGAAAATGAAATTATTATTCAGCAGCATAAAACTGGAACATATGTTACAGAATATGAGGTTTTTAAAATTGAGTTTATAGGACTTCCTTTTGTGATTAAAGAAGTTGAAATAGATAATGTGATTGTTTCTTTAGATAGTATTCAGTTTAATAAAAAAGAACAAACTATAGTAGTTCCAAAAGATTTTACAGAGTTGCATATTATAGCATAATACAAATTATTCAAAGACTTTATCGGGAGTAAAGCTGTATGTTCTAGAGTTTACAATAGAATCAAATTTGGTTAGATTCCATTTTTTGATATTCCCTTTAGTGTCACCAGAAACGATATAACGACCATTAGGAGAAAAGGTAGCGGCAGTAACACCATAATTGTGTCTAATTAGACTCGGTATTTGTGTAAAGTGTTTTTTACCTTTTTCCTTTTTGTAAATTTGTACAGTATTATCACTACTTGCGGTTAATAATAATTCATCTTTGTAAAAAGCAACATCTTCAATATCACTTGTATGCGCTGTTAATGTATCTAAAGGAATAAAGGTATTATTTTTATTAATTTCCCAAATGATAGCTCTATTGTCTTTGCTTCCAGATACCATGTAATTACCACTTTTTGAAAAATCAATATCTATTACTTTGTCTGTATGCGCCAAGATTACATTTGTCTTCTTTTCATCAAAATCATACATATAGATATTATTGTTGTCAGAAGCAATTGCTAAAACTCTCTTATTAGCACCATTGTATCGTATAGAGTTAACCCCTCTAATGGTATCAGAATTTGGTAACACTAAAATTTTATCTTTAGTAATATTGAGACCATTAATGATTTCATGATCACTTCTAAACCTAGAGATATTCTCTTTTATGTTATCGGCATTTATAGAAAGATCACTTTTTAGTCTAGCAATTTGGCTTTCCTTTCTTTTACCATGTACTAAGAGAATTTCATTTTCATTTTTAAAATAAATTTGAGAAATTTCTCCTTTAACTTTATTTGTAGATAGGGCCACAGGAGCGATATTCCATACTTTTATAGTTTGATCTTCACCACTGGTAATCACATAATCATTATCTATAAAAGAAACATTACGTATAGCAGCAGTATGACCAAATAGTTGTTTTAAAAGTCGACCGTTGGCATTCCATAAGGTTGCAGTTTTATCATAACTCCCTACTAATGTTTGGCTATTGTCAATATCAATCGCACTAATAACTTTGTCATCAATAAAGTTTTGTTTGTATAGATATGTAGAATCGGGTCCGTATCGTTCGATTTTACCGTTTAACCCTAATAATATAGACTTATCCTTTAGTACTTTAAAGGTGTAAACAAAGTCGTCTGTAATGTTTTTACTGTCAAGAATATCATCTACAGTATCATTACTTTTGTATAATTTATTGTCACCATATAATGCAAAATAATTTTTATGATCATCAGGAAAGACTTTTATTCTACGAATTTCTTCTGATAGGACTTTTAGCCGTTTAATAGAATTTCTATTTCCATTATTCATTCTATAGCCTAAATTAACTTGAAACATTTCATTATCAATACCTATTAAAAAAGAATAATTATCTTGATGTTCAATATCTCCTAATTGATTTCCGAAAACAGTAATTTTGGTGCTGCCATTGGGATCCAAAATGAAAGGTTTACCTTCTATATTTAGTAATTGAAGGTATATGTTTTCGCCTCCGGCTAATGTCTTTGAAGCTATAAATGTCATTAAATTACCTTCTTCATCAATAAAGGGTTCAAAGGCAATAATGTTATTTTCTTTAAAAATTTCTTTACCTCGATCATTCTTTTTTTTATACAACAAAGATCTGGCTATTAATTTGTTAGATGCTGTTAATGCAAATACGTATAATGTTGAGTCATTATATTTAAGTCTTCGGGTTTTTGTTTTTATAATGTGGCCTTCTCCAAGAGAAATACTGTTAAAATAGAAGGGGGCTTTTACATAATCTTTAAAGAGGTCATTTTTAAAGTTTCCAAGAAGGTCAAATGCCTTTGGATCTAAACTATCGATATTTTCTAAAAATATAGCTTCTGATTTTTGAAAATAATTAAAAGAACTTGTTTTGTCTACTTTATATTCTTTAAAGGCTAACCCTGTAAATTTATTAATCTTATCTGTGATTTCTCTTTTGGACTTTTCATTAAACCAATTATTCTTGGCATTTCGAATATCTTTATAATTATATGCAAGAATAATAAGAGAAATTAGCATTAATACAGATATAATTCTGGAGTAATTAAAATATTTTCTGAGTTTTATATTTTGTTTTTCTTTTTCGCGTTTTTCTTTTTCTACCTCAATTATACTTTCGTCAAAAAATTGTTGTTTTAAAATAAACGTGTCTTCATTTTCGTCACTAACTATAAAATCTTTGTATTGCCTAATCCGCATTATCTTTTGAAGATTTAACAAATCTTCTTTTCTTCCGGTATCCTCATATATAGCAAAAGAAGAATCAAAATCTTTTTTGATCAAAGATCTAAAGTCATCTTCGGTTCTTATATTGCTAATCACTTTTGCAATAATATCATGACTTAACTCTGCATAATCTGTGCTAATTTTCTGATCGGTACTTACCTTAAGAATGCCTTTATCGGTCAATTCTTCAATAATCTCAGAAATAGTTTCTTTATATTCTTCTTCATTTATATTTCCCCAAATATCTGTTTGTATATCATTAGATATTTTTTGATCATCAATAACATAGTACTTATCTTTATTCGTAGTACGAATTGGGACTCTTTTTTTAAGATCATCTCTTGTTTTGAAATGTCTCAAAAATTTAATGACACTATCTTTATGTTCGACTCCATTATTAAGTTTATTGTTGGTGTTTTTTATGATTTTATCGTTTACCTCTCTAATGTAACTTTCTAAAACATACTCTATGGATCCGAACTCCTTTATCTCTTCTTGCTTAAACTCTAATGGTGGATAGTTTTGCGTTTCTTTTGTAAGATTACTATCAAAAGTACGGTCAAAATCTACCTTATACAACCGATCTAAATACACCTGAAGAAAAGGGAGGTGATAACTATAAGTTTCGTTATTTTGAATTTTGATTTGATCAAGGATAAGTGCTATACGCTCTTGTTTTTCTTCTTGGGACAAAAACTGCTCAGAATGATCTTTGTATTGATTGATATTAAATTCTTCAAAAGACTTTTCTATTATATTTTTAACAATCTCTTCATTTGGGTGAGCTAAACGTATTTTTTTATAAAAAATATGTGGCACATACGATTGTAGTTGGTCGATGTGGCCAAAATATTCTTCGCGTAACGAAATGATTATATTAAAAGGTATTTTATAATCAAACACTAGTTTTAAGAATAAACCAAACTTATTGATTTCGTCTTTAGAACCATATACAAATAACTCTTCAAACTGATCAAAAATAATTAAAGGCGAGAATAAGGTATTAGATTCGGACTTGCCAAGATTAATGAAATACTCATAAATAGTGTTAGAAATAGTGTTGATTGCTGTGTTTTTTTCTCTAAGTTTTTCTAATAAAGCTTTTCTTTCACTACTAAATTGTCGTAATCGTTCTTTATATTTTTCTAATATAACTTTAGGATCTTCTTGCGTAGTATCAGATGTTTGATCGATTGATACAATATCTGACTTCTTCTTATTTTGTCTTAACCTTACGGTTTCTTCTTCTACATCAAGCATCATTCCTTCGATATGCTCTATCGATTTTAAAACTCTATTAAGATCATAATGGGCAGTTAGAAAATCATCTATTAATTGCGGTTGACAGCTTTGAGGATCTTTGTTAGTAGTATCAAATTTAAAGAGGTTTTTCTTAATAGACTCAATAATATTATCATCTCTTCTGATACTTATAACCTTTTTTCCCTCACTAATTTTATTTAAGAGACCACAATAGATCAAACTTGTTTTACCAGAACCAGAAGGTCCATGAAGGATCATGATTGAGGAGTCTTTATACAACTCGAAAAGTTCCAGACTTTCCTTATCTCTTCCAAAATAACTATTAATGTCGTTTTTCTTGTAAGAATCTAGAAACTTAAAAGGAGAAAGTTTTTTGGTATTTAGTGAGATCATGAGTAGGAAATTAAATTCTTTATATATTCAAAATGATCTCGTATTTTTTTCTTTTCTTCAATCTCTATGATATCTTTTTTGCCGTCTTTATATAGGCCTAATATCATGTCTTCATTAAGAGGTACTTCAATTTCTTCGCCTAATTTGTTTTTTTTAGAAGCATCATTTCTATATACTTTTGCATTGATAACTTCTCTATAAATAAGTTTATCTGTTGCTTCAGAATATCTATCAAGATAGTATAACTTTATTTTATCTTTGGCTACCGATGTAGAGTTTACATCGAGATAAAAAGGAGATAAATTTAATTCTCTTTTTGGTTTTCCGTTATTGTTTAAAGTGGTGCATATATATACCGAATGGACATCAATATCTATTGCTCTTTCATTATCGTTTACTTCATGCACAACACTTTTCTTTGTATCTAATGCAGTAGGTCTATTACTTACCGGGTAATAAGACCTATTGATAATATAAGAACGTTGATCATCATATTTAAACTGATTATAGAAAACATCATATATAGATTCTATGGCCAATGATCTTAGGAATTTAAAATTTCTTAAGAATTTTTCAAGGTAAAATTCTGTTTTAATATAGTCATGTTTACTTTTATCGTTATGTTCAAGATATTCAGAAAAGAAATCAGACATTTCTTTAAATAGCGATTGATTTTGTAGGACTGATGTTTTTAATTCTTTCCAAAGGGAGTTATTTTCTAAATACTCATCTGGGATATTAGTATAAATATAAACTAAGTGTTCGGATATTTTGTCTTGCACATAAGACCCCCATCCAATTTCTAGGTTTTCTCTAAGTATTTCTTTTAACTGATCGGTTAACTTTTCTTTAAATTCGGGACTTTCTTTTGAGATAGACCATATGATAGAGTAAGCCGAAAATTTAAGAAAATTTAAAAATTCTTTAAACATACTTCGTATTACCCAATATCGTTCTTTACTTAGTTTTTGGTAAATACTATTGTTTATATCATCAAAGTCAGAAAGAATTTCTAAATGAATACATAAAAAGTAAGGATAATATTTATAAAGATCTTCACTTAATTTTTCTTCGTTACGTATTTCGTCTATTAATGATTTAAAACGATTTCTAACAGGAAAACTATCGGGATCGGCATAATATGTCAAACGTTGTTCAAAGTCTTTTGCTTCATTGTTGATCTTAAAACTATAATTGTTAACTCTCTTGTCTATTTCATCTGCGGCCATTGGCCCTCTTTCTTGATCGTCAGGATTTTGGTAATGTCCTTGTAAGAAACCTTTTGCTTGCTTAAAAATTTCTGAAATTAAATCGCTGTTTTTTAAGTTATCCTTTTGGTTTAAGAGTAATTCATAAAATCTGGTAGATAAAGTTTTTGCAAAATGATCATACACAGGAGTAGTAGTGCCTATTACTATTGGGACATTGTGTAAGGCCTCGACAATTTTTTGGGTAGAACACCCATTTATAAATACAATCTTTAATTTTGGTGAATTGTTTAAAATTTCAATAAGCCCTTTATCGTTAAAAATTTCATCACTAAGTTTAAGAGCTCCATCGGTATCATTATGGTGACCACTAAAATGAAAGATGGTCATATCATTTGTTAGTAATTGTAATTTACTTATAAAACCATCGATACCTTCGTTAGGGATGATTTCTTTATTAAAGACATCATTATTTTGAAGCAAAAGAACATCTATTGCTTTTCGCTCATCATCTAAATAATTTAGTGGTGCCTGAGCATCATTTTCAAATATCCCAACAAAATATTCTTTCATGATTTGTGTGTGTTTTGGTTTAAGAGTTTACTGAGTTAAAATTCTATCAGTAAAGGATTCGCTTGATTTTCATCAAGTATCAATTTAGGAATTTTTATTTGCTTAACATCAGATAAGGGTTTACTATTTACCGATCTAATAGTATCAAGCCATTGTCCTCTAGAGAATTTTCCAGTTTCTGGATCAATATTTATTTCTACACAGGTAAATGCATAAGTTAAAGGTGTTTCTCCTTTAAATTTCACTTCATTTTCAGAAACTTTCTCTATAGTTAATCCCGTTTCTACATTTCCTAAATAATCTTGTATTAACGGAATATTTATTTCGGCACTAGTTTCATTATCCTTGTAAGTGGATAATGAAAAGTCGGTACTCGTTAGAACATCAGTAATTAAGGCGAGTTTAACGTCTTTGTTTTTAGAAATTTCTTCTATAAAAATATTATCTGGATCACCTTTTATATCATTTGCCACTAAGACTTGCCCTAACTCTAAGGTATCCACATATTTACGAATTACATTGCCAAAAGAAAATGATATCTTTCCTGACCCCTTAACCGACGCTCCTATAGCGGCCGGATCTAGTCCAAACGCCTTAATAAAGTTTCCTAATATGTCAAACCCTATCTTGAAATCTATTTTTTTAGTTTTTACGTTAGACACTTGTGAAACCGGAGCTGTATTTATGGTAATGTCATGCTCAAAACCATCTTTTACCAAGAATTTAAATTCTCCTAAATATTTTGGTTTATTATCTTTTATCTCAAGCATACAAAGAGGCTGTATACGCGCTTCCGGTACTCTAACAGGATTAGCGTCAAAAAGATCTCTAATCTGATCGGTGATATTATTTTTGCATATTCTCATGATACTTATATTCTAGTTGATTTATAGCTTCTAAAAATCTATCGCCTACCTTTTTAAACCCATCATCATTTGGATGTATTTCATCATACCATTCATCTTTTTTGACTAAAGTACGCATATCAAGGTATGTAGCGTTTTTGTGTTTTTTGGTAACTCTTTCTAACAGGGCATTAAATTCATCTATAAGATAGTTAATTATGTTGGTTCTATCTTTAATTTCTGTAACTCCTTTTTCTATTAAATACCTATTTACCCAACCGTTTTTAATAGTTTTCTGGCTATGATCTGTTCGTACGTAATCATATCCATGAACAAATACTTGTTTAACATAATCAAATTCATGTATTCTATTAAAAAAGTAGTTATATGTTTCTTCTATATCTTGTGTTTTTTTCTTGTAAAACTCATTTAGATAAGAAGAGGGATCGAGACCAGAAGGCATTTTGTTTTTTAAAATAGCTACAATTGCAGGACCAATAATATCATTACCTCCACCACTTATAAGCACATATTTAGGGCGCTCTTTTTGAATTTCTTTGAGAAGTTGACCACTATGTCTATAATTTTGTATTTCGTCTCCTGCTGCGGCAATACTGCGCAATGGATATTTCTCCATTACATAATCCAGAGTATCTTTGACTAAAAACGGAAATAAAAACCAAGAATCTCCTTCTGCCACTATTATAGGTTGTTTTGGAAATAGTTTTTTTGATTTTTTGTATCGACGATATCTACGTTTATCATCCAGATAATTTCCGAGTTTAAGTTTTAAATTTTCTAAACTTTTACTTTTAATATCTGAAACTTCAGAAACATTAGGAACATCGGAAACTGTATCTACTATAAAACCATTTGATTGTTGTTTGGTATAAATACTATTAATAAATGGCGCAAGTATATCATGATCAGTATACCAGCTTAACTCATTAAGCAATTTTTGGCTGATCCTATTATACGAAGGGTTTATAAGGTTTAAATCTGTAGAATATACATCCCATTTTGGCGATTCCGGAAGAAAATCAGAAATGGCACCATGACCCATTAAATTGCCCAAATGTGTAATAGGTGGAAGCAATCCATTTTGTAACATATCTGGAATCGAAGTAGTTAAATCCTCTTGATCATTTACAATAAATAGATATCGCAACCAATCTTGTTTCCAGTTGTAAATTTCTTTGTATGTATCTAATGACCAGCCGGCATAAGGAGCGCTGCGATGTTCATAAAACATTATAGATTGACCAGGTGCCAATTCTTTGGTTAGATTATCTAATGGATCGGCAGAAATGCCTAAATCAGAACTTAGTAACAAAGCTGTGACATAAATAGTTTCTTTTGAAATATTAGAAACATTGATTTGATATTTTTGAAAATATTCGTCAGTTCTAGTTTTTTGATGTTCAATTGTCATAAGATCTAAACCAGTACCTGTTACATCAATCCAAGGCTGAAGGTGATCACTTCTAATCTCTATTTTAATTGGGATTTCATCAAAACGACTATCTGGGTTTTTTAATGTGGAATAATAGTTCCATTTTAATAATGATTTTAGTTGACGCTCTAATGTTTTATAAGTTACATCATCTTCAGAATCCAATAAATCAATTTGTTTAGCCAATGGTTGGTAAGGGGTTCCCGGAAGGCTTATATAAACAGTTTGATTAAAAATCGTAAGAAAAAAAGAAGAAGAAATAGAGCTACTAAGTTCAATATTTCCTAGTTCTTTACATAATGAAGTAATAAGAGATTCTGCATTCTGATCCTTATCCAAATTATTAATATAAAGATGTAAAGGAGTATAAGTAGTGGTTGTGTTTACCTGATAGGATTGTTTAAAATCTAATGAAACACCTAATTCTAATGGATCTTTTATAAGAGCATCTTCAAGTGATAATTCTATGATTTTTGTTGTAAACTCATTGTTTTGATCAATTTTAATAGTGATCTCTGTACCTTTTTTGATGCCAAATAATTGCCCTTTGTTATAATACCATCCCTTTTTATTATTAAAGGTTATCTGGCCATTCTCATTCAAATTCTGTTTAGGATATAGGTTTAACCAAGAAGAATAATGATCGATTTTCCCTTTACCTTGAACACTTATAGTAGGCGTTTGTTTTTTATTGGTAATATCCTTTAAACTTATTTTGGCCCATTTGGTAATATCTAAATAACTTAATTTATTACTTCTGGCTTTAAGTAATTGTAACAAGTATCGCGTAAAAACTCCACCTTTAGCATCCTCCCATGAAGATTCAGAAGCCATACAGGCAGAAATTGTAATGGCATTTTTATACGGTATTAAAGAAGTCAATTTAGAAGACTTAATACGTGCTTCACTAATTTCTTTGGAGAAAATGAAATTGTCATAATCTCTTGATGAAAATATACTATTGATTTTTCTTTGCCTTGAATCATCGTTTTTCTGAAGAGTAAATGATCTGGTAATATCTCCAGAATGACAACAATCAAAAACAGTTATTAAATTAGGATCATTTTGAAATTTTGAAAATAAATACCGTAACTCTTTATCCGCTAATAGGTATGTACCGCTTTTTTCTTCTTCATCTCCATAACAAACGATGCATTCTATAGTTCCCGAATGTGCATCACTAAACCTATTTGAGCTTTGTTCTAGAGCCCCATGACCACTATAATATAAAAACACGACATCATTATCCGTTGCATTGGCTTGTAAAATCTGAATGGAATCTACTATATTGCCTTTAGTAGCACTTGAATTAATGAGTTTTTTAATCGAAACATTGTCGTAATTTGATTGCAATGTGTTTAAGTATGACTCAATTTTTGTTACATCACCTACACATTGTTGTAGTGGACTAGTAGTGTATTCATTTATCCCAATAAGTAATGCGTAAAGATTCATAATTGCATATTCTATATGTGTTAATAAACAAGGCTTACTTTTTTATAAAGTAAGTGTATAAATAAATCTTGTAATGTTTTGTAAATAAGAGCTTTAAAATGGGGTGGGTGATGCCTTATTTCTTTAAAAAAATGCTATTTATTTAGTAATCAATTTAAATAGTAATGTGAAATTAACAAAAAATATCATTTTTTGATCAATAAAAACCCCCCAAATAAAAGGGGTATTTACCCTAGTGAAGTAGTAGTTATACAAATAAATGAAAAATTATACCTATAATTAATTAGAATTAAGGGCTTATATGTGTAGAATAACGATCAAAACGTGATTTCATCGAAAAAAAAGGGATACAAAAAGTGTCAATGGATTATAAGTAACAAGATTTTTGATTATTTTTAACAATCATTATAAAAAATCCTTAACTACGATTATGAATATCAAAAAATCTATTGTGAGCATATGTGTTGCATTACTGTTTATATCATGTGCAACAAACCCTTTTACAGGTAAATCTACGTTGGCTTTAGTTCCAAATTCTCAGATATTACCAATGGCTTTCCAACAGTACAATCAGTTTTTGGGAGAGAATAAAGTGGTAAAAGGTACTTCAGACGCAGAAATGATAACTAGAGTTGGACAAAGAATTTCTAAAGCATCAGAAAGATGGTTAAATGCAAATGGTTATCAGGGGTATCTCAAAGATTATAAATGGGAATACAACTTGGTTGATGATAAAACGGTAAATGCATGGTGTATGCCTGGTGGTAAGATTGTTTTCTATACGGGAATTTTGCCAATTGCAAAGGATGAAACAGGAATTGCTGCCGTTATGGGACACGAAGTTGCTCATGCACTTGCAAATCATGGTCAACAAAGAATGAGTGCTGCTCAAATACAGCAAGTTGCTGGCGTAGCTACGGCGGTCGCGGTAAGTGGAAAAGATGATAAAACACAGCAAATAGTAGGAACAGCTTTTGGATTGGGAAGTCAATTTGGAGTTATGTTACCTTTTAGCAGAAGTCATGAAACTGAAGCCGATCGTATCGGTTTACAACTTATGGCAATAGCAGGTTATAACCCTGATGAAGCTGCTAACCTTTGGAGGCGTATGAAAGCAAATAGTGGTGGGCAAGCTCCACCAGAGTTTATGAGTACACACCCTTCTAGTGATACCCGAATAAATAACCTTACCGCTTGGGCTCCCGCAGCTAGGGCAGAAGCAAAGAAATTTGGCGTAACCACTTTTAAATAATTGTAAAGTTTACGTTCTTAAAAAGATTATACTTATTTTAGAAGCTGTTCTGATTAACATTTCAGGGCAGCTTTTTTATTGAAAAGTAATATGCTTTAAAATCACAATTTATTTTATATAATTTTCACACATACTAAATGAGTAAAATATTACCTAAAGGACATAAGAAGCTATTAAACGCTTGGGCATTTTATGATTGGGCAAATTCAGTTTATAACCTTACGATATCTTCGGCCGTTTTTCCAATTTTCTGGGGAGCTTTGACTATAGTAAGAAATAATGATGGCGATATCATCAATGATACAGTACGCTTTCTAGGGTATGATTTCAATAATGATTCTTTAATAAGCTATGTTACTGCTTTAGCTTTTTTAACGGTATCATTAATAAGTCCATTATTATCGGGTATTGCTGATTATGTTGGAAATAAGAAAAATTTCTTAAAATTCTTTTGTTACTTAGGAGCCCTTTCTTGTATTGGATTGTATTGGTTTAGTTTAGATTTTCTCTGGTTTGGACTACTATGCTACTTTTTGGCTTTAATCGGGTTTTGGGCAAGTTTGGTTTTTTATAATTCTTATTTACCAGATATAGCATTTCCAGAACAACAAGATGCGATAAGTGCCAAAGGATATTCATTAGGATATATAGGAAGTGTTATCTTATTAATTGTAAATTTAATAATGATCCTGAAATTTGATTGGTTTGGTTTTGAAGATGAAGGAGTTCCTACACGATTATCGTTTGTTATGGTCGGGATATGGTGGATAGGATTTAGTCAATATACGTATTACTATCTCCCAAAAGGAAATAAGAAAGATGTGTTAACCAAGGCTGTTGTGTTTAATGGGTTTAAAGAGCTTAAAATGATATGGCACGCCTTAAAGAGTAATATCCGTTTACGAAGATATCTTAGTGCATTTTTTGTGTATAGCATGGCAGTGCAAACGATTATGCTAATAGCTACATATTTTGGGATAGAAGAACTGGACTGGGGAGATCAAAACCCTACAACAGGTCTTATTATTAGTATATTGCTAATACAGTTAGTTGCAGTTTTAGGTGCATATTTAACTTCAAAAGCTTCTGCAAAATTCGGAAACATACAAACACTAATCACTATTAATTTTATTTGGGTTGCTATATGTATTTATGCATATAGTATTAGTACTCCAAATGAGTTTTATATAACAGCCGCAATTGTAGGTTTAGTAATGGGGGGTATTCAAGCTTTGTCAAGGTCTACCTATTCTAAGTTTTTACCTAAGGATGCAAAAGATACAGCATCTTATTTTAGTTTTTATGATGTTTCAGAAAAAATAGGGATAGTAATTGGTATGTTTTCATATGGAATTATAGCTCAACTTACTGGTAGTGTACGTAATTCAATACTTTTTCTTATTTTATTTTTTGTAGTTGGGCTACTATTACTATTTAGAGTGCCTAGAAGTAATCCTTAAAATAATACTAAATAAATTATATAAATGTAATTACAGTATACATTCATCGTTATTCTATGTATAAAGGTATTGATTAACACTTTATCTTATTTTTCTACCCTTGATCTAATTTTATAAATGTATTTTTTGCAGTTTTTATACAATCATTTTGAAATATAATACTATTGGATACGTTAACGAGATTAGCTATTTTTATAATATAAAACCAACAACAATGAAAAAACTTATGGCAGTGCTGATAGTTGTACTATTAGCTTCGTGTAATGCAACTCAGCAAGCACACAACAAGACAGTAATTTCAGCTAAAAAGACTTTAAAAGGAGAATGGTCATTAGATAAAATCACATACGACCGTTCTGGTATATTTGATGTAAATCTTTATGGTGATGCTTCTGCAGAGTGTTTTACAGGAAGTACTTGGAAATTTATTCCAAATAATAATACAGGTACATACGCGGTAAATCAAAGTAGTTGTACATCTACGGGTGCAAGAAATTTTAGATTTACTATTCCTAAACCTGAAGCGAATGGCGAATATAGTTTTATGTTTAAGCCTATTAATGCAAAAAAGAAAAGTACAAATAATAATGCAGGATATAGAATGGCACTACAACATCTTGATGATGCAACTATGACTTGGGCCATGACAGTGAGCCTAGAAGGGAAGCCTTTTGTAATTACAATGAACTTTAATAAACTATAATAACTCAAATCCATAAATGATGAATACAAATCTTAAAAAAATAACAGTGGCTTTAATGGCAGTTACCCTTTTAACAGGTTGTGATGCTGTTCAAAATGCAAATAATACTCAAAAAGGTGCTGTAATAGGTACAGCTGCTGGAGCAGTATTAGGTGGTATTATAGGTAATAATGTAGGAAAAAGAAACTCTGCGCTAGGTGCCGTATTAGGTGGTGTAGTAGGTGGTGTTGCTGGTGGTGTGATCGGTAAAAAAATGGATAAGCAAGCTCAAAAAATCGAATCAGAGATTCCAGGAGCAGAAGTAACCAGAGTAGGTGAGGGTATCGACGTTGTATTTGATGAAAATAGTGGTGTCTTTTTTGATACTAATAAGTCTAATATCAATGCTAAATCAAAAGCAAATCTAAATAAATTAGCAGGTATATTTAAAGAATACCCAGATACTAATATTATTGTCGAAGGCCATACAGATAGTTCTGGAGATGATGCATATAACATGACATTATCTCAAAAAAGAGCAAATGCAGTATCTGATTATTTGGTTTCTCAAGGTATTAGCAAAAGTAGATTGACAATTTATGCCCACGGAGAAACACTTCCTAAATACGATAATGGTACTGCAGAAGGAAGAGCAAAAAATAGAAGAGTAGAATTAGGTATCGTAGCAAACGAGAAAATGAAGAGAGATGCCCAAAACGAAGTTAAACAATAGTTATCTTTGTAATGATTTATTAAAAATCCCGACTGTTCTAGTCGGGATTTTTTTATGCCCAAAATTTATGTATCTTCATTAAATGACTACAGAATCATACGTACTAATTATTGGTGGGGGATTAGCCGGTTTAACCAGTGCTATTCATTTAGCTAAAGAAGGTGTTTCGGTCATTTTAATCGAAAAAGATAGCTACCCCAAACATAAAGTGTGCGGGGAGTATATTTCTAACGAAGTATTACCATATTTTAACTACCTCGATATAAACCCTGAAAAGATTGGAGCTGTAGCTATTTCAAAGTTTGTCATTACAACACAATCTGGTAATACAATTAAAAGTAAATTACCATTAGGTGGATTTGGTATTAGTCGATATAGTCTTGACCACTTTTTATGGCAAAAAGCTGCTGCACTAGGAGTAGTATTGATCAATGATCAAGTACTAGATGTGCAATATAAAAATGATCTTTTTCAGGTATCTACACAAAATAAAGGACAGTTTACAACTAAATACGTTATTGGGGCGTATGGCAAACGTTCTATTCTGGATAAAACATTAAATAGAGGTTTTAGTACCAAAAAATCACCATGGTTAGCGGTAAAGGGGCATTACAATGCCGATTTTGATGTGGATACCGTTGCTTTGCATAATTTTGAAGGAGGGTATTGTGGTTTGTCAAAAGTCGAAAACAATCGAGTGAATGCCTGTTATTTAGTTAATTATGAGAGTTTTCAGCGTTATAAAGATATTCAGGTTTTTCAAGACGCAGTAATGAAAAAAAATAAACATTTAAATACCTTTTTTAATGAAGCGCAACCCATATTTGATAAACCTATTACCATAAGTCAAATCAATTTTGATAAAAAGAAACCGGTAGAAAATCATGTGTTTATGACAGGTGATGCTGCAGGGCTAATACATCCACTTTGTGGAAACGGTATGGCGATGGCAATTCAAGGCGGACAAATAATATCAAAATTATTAATCGATACATATACAAATAAGCTGCGGGTGCCAAGAACGACCATAGAAGAGATGTATCTAAAAGAGTGGAATACAGCTTTTTCAAAACGATTGTATGCGGGTAGAGTGCTGCAGAAGGTACTACTAAATTCAAGCTTGCAAAAAATGTCATATACTATAGCCAATATGGTTCCAGGCATTGTTCCAAAAATTATTAAACAAACCCACGGAGAACCATTAGTCGTATGTTAACTAGCTTAAAATATAGAAGTAACGAAGAAGAACTTATGGATGATCCTGAGATTGATGACATAGCACTAAACACCGCCTTATCAGATATCTCTAGAGTGAATAAAATGCTGGGAGGGAATGCGATTACAATAAAGGCAGTTCATAAATTACTACATGATCAGAATCAGGAAAGAGAGTTTACTATATTGGATTTAGGATGTGGAGATGGAGAAATGCTAAGGGCGATTTCAGATTCATTTAAAACTAAAAAGAAAAGGATACGATTGATAGGGGTAGATTTGAACGAGAAAAGCATATCTTATGCTAGAAAAAAAAGTGCATCATATCCTGAAATTGAATTTTCAACATTAGATCTTCTCGAGATTGATGCTTCAAAGCTTTCATGCGATATCATTATTTGTACATTAACATTACATCATCTAAAGTGTGAAGAGATTAAAAAAGTAATGAAAAAGTCTGTAGAACTTGCTAAAATAGGAATAGTGATCAATGACTTGCAAAGAAGCCCAATAGCGTATTATCTTTTTAAACTCTTTAGTTTCTTTTTTATTAAAGGATATATAGCAAAAAATGACGGTTTAGTCTCTATAAAAAGAGGTTTTAGAAAAAAAGAATTAGTAAACTATGCCAAGGCACTAAGACTAAAACATTATAGAATAGATTGGAAATGGGCTTTTAGGTACAGATGGATCGTAGAAACAGGTCATACAAATTAAAAAGAAAAAATATTGGATGTAAAAATTGCTACGGTAGCTAAACAGTTACCAAAATATGTAAGGGAAACTAAAGAAATATTACCTTTCGTTTCGCAGTGGTTAGATGGTCAAGAAGAACGATTTAAGCGTAAAGTGCTTAAAATTTTTGAAAATGCTGCAGTAGACAAGAGATACGGCATAATGAGTATTGAAGAAGTGTTTAGTGCAACATCTTTTGAACAAAAAAATGATATTTACATTCGAGAGGTTAAAAAACTAGGAACTTCAGTATTAGAAAAAGCCCTTAATAAAGTAAATTGGGACCCAAAATCTCTAGATTATATTATTACGGTAAGTTGTACAGGTATTATGATACCTTCATTAGATGCTTTTATTATTAATGATCTTAATTTAAGACAAGATATTGTAAGACTACCTGTTACCGAGATGGGGTGTGCAGCTGGAGTGTCTGGTATTATTTATGCTAAGAATTTTTTGCAAGCCAATCCAGGAAAAAGAGCAGCCGTGATCGCTGTAGAATCGCCTACAGCAACGTTTCAGTTAGACGATTTTAGTATGACTAATATGGTGAGTGCGGCAATCTTTGGCGATGGTGCAGCGTGCACATTATTATCTTCTGAAGAGGATATCGAAGGACCTAAAATAGTAGGGGATGAGATGTATCATTTTTATGAAGCTACGACAATGATGGGTTTTAAATTGACAAATGGCGGATTACAAATGGTGTTAGATCCAGAAGTACCAGGTAAAATTGCCAATCATTTTCCTAATGTTATTCACCCATTCTTAAAAAAATACAACAGAAGTATTGATGATATTGATCATCTCGTTTTTCATCCAGGAGGAAAAAAAATTGTACAAACTGTTGAAGAATTATTCGGGCATTTGGGTAAAAATATAGACGACACTAAAGCGGTATTAATGGAGTACGGTAATATGAGTAGTGCAACTGTCCTATACGTTCTTGAACGATTTATGGATCGTAAGCCTTCAAAAGGAGAAACCGGATTAATGCTAAGTTTTGGACCTGGATTTTCTGCACAACGGATTTTGTTAGAATGGTAGATAAATAGTAATTTCATTTTAGAATATATAAACCTAAATTATGTACAAAGACTTTGCTGATAAAAATGAATGGGCTCTTATACTTGGTGGAAGCAGTGGTTTAGGTCTTGCGACAGGAAAAAAACTGGCAAAACATGGTATGCATATTATCATTGTTCATAGAAATCGAAAAAGTGAAATAAATACCATAAAAAGCGATTTTAAAGAAATTCTTGATCACGGAGTACAATTATTAACATATAATACCGATTTATTAAAACCCGAAAAACAGGCAGAAGTTATAGTCGATATAAAAGAAAAAATAAAAGACGGAAAAATAAAAACTCTGATACATAGCATTGCCAAAGGTAATTTAAAACCTATGGTGAATTCAAAGCACATCTTAAAAAATCATGATTTTCATTTAACAATTGATGCTATGGCTATTAGTCTTTATGATTGGGTAAAATTAGTTTTTGATAAAGACTTATTTGCTAAAGATACTAGGGTTATTTCTTTTACTAGTGAAGGAAATACAAAAGCTTGGGAAAATTATGCAGCTGTTTCTGCTGCCAAAGTAGCTTTAGAAGCGATTACTAGAAGTATAGCCTTAGAGTTTGCTCCATATGGTATTAAAGCCAATTGCTTACAACCTGGTGCAGTAGATACACAATCGTTGCGTATGATTCCTGGTTATGAACAAATTGTAGCACATAGCATTGATCGCAATCCTTTTAATCGTATTACTACAGCTATAGATGTGGCTAATACAGTATATTTATTCTGTAAAGATGAAGCAGCATGGATTAATGGATGTGTAATTCCAGTAAATGGAGGTGAACATTTGAACTAACGATAGTCTAAGTCTAGTAATGATAGTTTTAGAGAATAAAAAATGAAAAAAATGAAAAGTATACTCATCTTACTCTTACCAATACTATTTTATATAGTATCATGTAAAGAGGATAATACCATGGATATAGCAGACAATAACCCGCCAATAACTAATGATAATACTGCAGCAGCTGTAGTTAGTGTTTCTGTGAGTGGAAATGAAAATTCGTACTCTTTCAGTGTTGGGATTAAAAGCCCTGATACAGGATGTAATCAGTATGCTGATTGGTGGGAAGTAATTACAGAGAATGAAACATTGCTATACAGAAGAATTTTGGCGCATAGTCATGTAAATGAACAGCCTTTTGTAAGATCCGGAGGTCCCGTTTCAATAACTAAAGATCAAGTGGTGATTATACGAGCGCATATGAATACTAGCGGATATGGAGATAAAGTATTTAAAGGAAGTGTATCTACAGGATTTAAAGAGGAAGATTTAGAAAAAACCTTTGCTAATGCTCTAGAAACAGTTGCACCATTGCCTAGTGGGTGTGCTTTTTAATTTTGGACTTATGACTAAAAAAAAAATTGTATCTAAACTACCGTATACGAAACCTTTCTTGTTTGTTGATGAAATTATTGATATTGATGAAGAACACATTAAAGCACATTATACGTTTTTAGAAGATGAGTTTTTCTATAAAGGTCATTTTAAAGATAATCCAGTTACTCCAGGAGTTATCTTGACAGAATGTATGGCGCAAATTGGTATGGCCTGTCTTGGGATTTATTTGTTAAAAGATTCTTGGGATGATGAAAATTGGCAGGTGGCAATGACCAATAGCCAAGTAGATTTTTATAAACCCGTTTTTCCTGGAGAAAAAGTAATAGTAACTGCTAATAAAATATATTTTAGATTTAATAAACTAAAATGTGATGTAGTGATGCATAATGCAAATGATACTATTGTAGCAAAAGGAACAGTAGCCGGAATGGCATTTAAAAAATAAAACAAATGAGTTTAGGGTATTCACTAGTAAAACTATTTCTAAAGTTAAAAGGAGAGAAGAAATCATGGTCAGAAGACCCTATAAACTATGTAAAAAAAAGGAAACAAGATGTATATAAACCAAGTAGTTTTCTATTATCTGGTTGTAGTTTTAAAACTAAAAAAATAGCCGATAGTTCAGTAACATTTCTTGAGCCTAAACAACTAAAAAGTGATTTTTTATTAATCTATTGTCATGGTGGAGCATTTGTCTATGGACCAACAAGAGAGAATTGGGTGGCACTTGCCAAAATAGCTAATCAATCTAAAATTTGTGCTTGGATGGTAGACTATCCTAAGGCACCAGAAAATAAGATAGAACATATTACAGATAGTGTGTTCAAAGTATATACAGAAGCTACAAAATCATATGATCCCTCAAAAATAATAGTAATGGGTGATTCTGCTGGTGGAAGTCTTATACTTACACTCGCTCAGCGTCTTGTTAGTGAGGGTAGCACGTTACCAAATAGACTTATCGCAATCACGCCTGTTGTGGATGCTAGCGTCTCTAATGTAGATATTCCTAAAGTTGATCTTATTGATCCTATACTTAGTTTAAAAGGTGTTCGATCTGCAAATCTTATGTGTGTAGGTGAATTACCGTTAAAAACGCCATTAATATCGCCACTTTACGGTGAGTTTAAGGGGCTGCCTAGTATTCATTTGTTTATGGCTACAAATGATATTCTTACTCCTGATCAGGAATTGTTCGTCGAGAAAATACGAAATAGTAATGGAGAGATAGAAGTGATTAGAGGAGAAGGAATGCCTCATGTATGGCCAATTTTACCTTTTATGCCAGAAGCAAAAACAGGATTAAAAAAGATAATATCAATTATAAATTCTGCTTTAGATAATGAATAAAAGGAGAGTTGTAATTACAGGTTTAGGAGTTGTTTCTCCAAATGGAATGACCGTTTCAGAATTTAAAGATGCGATGTATAATGGTGTAAGTGGTATTCGATTTATTGAACAGTTAAAAGAGTTAAAGTTTTCATGTCAAATTGCTGGTTTACCGAATTATAATAAAGATTATTTAAATAATTACTTTACGTCTATTCAACAACGTGGTTTGAATGCTTCTGGTATGGAGTACGGAGTAATTGCTGGTCTAGATGCTTGGAAAGATGCTGGCCTATCTACTAATGATTCGGAAATACCTTTATGGGATGTTGGAGTAATATTTGGTACAGGGATTTTAGGAGTAGATAAGTTTCGAGATGCCATTTATAAAGTAGATGATGGTAACGTTCGGCGTTTAGGAAGTACAACAGTAATACAAACAATGGCTAGCGGAATTAGTGCCTTTTTAGGAGGTATGTTAGGTTGTGGAAATGTGGTAACCACAAATTCCTCAGCTTGTAGTACAGGAACAGAAGCTATTTTAATGGCATATGATAGAATTGCTAGTGGTAATGCCGAAATTATTCTTGCCGGTAGTACCAGCGATAGTGGTCCGTATGTTTGGGGTGGATTTGATGCTATGCGTATTTTACCATATAAATATAATGACAATCCTACAGAAGCTTCTAGACCCATGAGTGCAACTGCTAGCGGTTTTGTTCCCGGTAGTGGAGCAGGGGCATTAGTGGTAGAAAGTCTCGAAAGTGCGCAAAAAAGGGGAGCAAAAATCTATGCAGAAATTTTAGGTGGCCATGTAAATAGTGGTGGACAACGAAATGGAGGTAGTATGACTGCTCCTAATAGTGAGGCGGTGCAATACTGTATTAAAAAAGCTGTACAGAATTCGAATATTGAAGCAAAAGATATAGATCTCATTAATGGCCATCTAACGGCTACTACAAAAGATAGTTCCGAAATCTTGAATTGGTGTGAGGCTTTAGGAGTTAGTACAATAGATTTTCCGTATATAAATTCATTAAAAAGTATGATAGGTCACTGTTTAGCTGCATCTGGTAGCATAGAAAGTGTGGCTACTGTTTTACAACTAAAAGAAGGATTTGTTTTTGGAAATATTAATTGCGAAGACCTTCATCCTGATATAAAACCATTGATTGATAGAGATAAAGTACCTACTCAAACTATTGATTTTAATGTAAAAATAGCGGCAAAAGCAAGTTTTGGCTTTGGAGATGTTAATGCGTGCATTATTTTTAAAGAATATAGCTAATTTGCGTCGTCTTATTTTATGAATAAAAAATAGAATATTAATACTATGAATAAAGAAGAATTACTTTCAAAATTAAAAACAATTATAACTCCTTATGTTCAGAATCAAGAAGGGCTCGAAAACCTTACAGAGGATACTGATTTTATACAGGATTTAGAAATCAATTCAGCAAATTTAGTTGATGTGATTCTCGATGTAGAAGATGAGTTTGATATTGAAATTGATAATGAGGCAATGGAAAAAATGTTAACAGTTAAAGCTTCTTTGGTAATTATAGAAGAAAAATTAAATGAAAAATGATTGGTAATGATATTGTAGATCTAGAGTTAGCCAAGAAACAGAGTAATTGGCAACGAAAAGGATGGTTACAAAAAATCTTTACCGAAACTGAACAGCAGCTTATTTTAGATTCATGTAAACCCGAGTTACAAGTTTGGAAATTCTGGAGTATGAAAGAAGCCTGTTATAAAGCACATCAAAGGTGTTTGGCACATTCACCAAGGTATAATCCATTAAGTTTTGAGTGCGCATTAAATGGTCTGATTAGCATTCAAGGAGAACAATATCAGTCAATTGTAGAGTCAACAGGGCAGTACGTGTATAGTGTTGCAAAAAAAATGCCGCTGCCATATACCTCTAAAATATTTGACACAAAAGTAGACTTGAAAGTTAAGTTGTCAGAATTTGTAACTATGAGTTCAAATAATATTTCTTCTGTACATATTACAAAAGATCAAAATAATATACCCCAATTACTAGTGAACGCTAAAACTGTGAAATATACTTTTTCATTTACCAATCATGGTAAATATGCTGCATTTGCGATTACAATTTAAGAATGATTAAACGGCATTGCTATTTAAGAAAAGGGAAGTGAAATTGTATCTCTAGCTTATTTTTCTCACGCTCATCATGAATGTTAACACCAAAATCACTAGTGTGAATGATCGTATTGCCTAGTAATTTATTATCTCCAAGAGAGAATGTAATGATTACCTCTTTTGATGTTCCCTTAATAGTTAAGGTACCTATAACCTTAAAAGTATTTTCATTAAAAGCTACTACTTGCTTGCTTTGAAAATCGATTTTAGGATACTTTTTTTTATGAAAGAATTTCTGCCACATTAAATGACCATCTCGTAAAAAGTTATCAGTATCAATCGTTTCAACCAATGCTGTCCCCTTAAAAAAGGCATTATCTACATCATTAGGGTTAAAATCAATTCTGAAATCTAATCCGCTGATTGTACCAGACGTATCTTCTTCTGTAAAGACGAATGATATTTTCGCATTTTTTTCATCAAAATCTAATCCTTTAAAATCGTTGATTAAGGTATAATCGGTGTCAGAATAATTAATCTCAATTTGTTGTGCTGTAATTTCAGGATTCAATTGCTGACCAAATCCTAATGTCAAACTACATAAGCAAAATAAAAAACTAAAAGAAAACTTCATAAAAGGGGATATGTTTAAGTGACAATATAAAAATAATCAATAATCATTCCAAAGGATTAGGATATTTTACCCCTTTTAATACGGGTTAATTAACGCTAATTAACTTTGTTTTAATCTTATGTATTTGATCTGCAACACTTTTAAGGTAATATGTATATGGTTTGTGCAGATTGTTTTAGACTTTGTAGGATTTAGGATTACATAGATCATAAAATAAATATAAAGTCATATCAACAGATAGTCTAAAATTAAAAAAAGTAATAAATTTAGAATAGGGAAGATTGATAGTCAAGACCAATTAATCTAAAATGTTGAGTTATGAGTAAAGAAAAACCCACCAAAAAAAGAATTTTTGCAGATTTTCAAAATAAGTATAGAAGATCATCAAACTTTGGATATGGATCCAAAAGAGATCGGTTTGCTATAGCCGGTAACGGAGAGTTACTGCCATCAGAAGAAGATGAAAATTCAGAAAATCAAAATCACTAAGTATTGTATAAAGTTACTTTGTTGTAAATAAATAGCTTTTTTAGTATTGTTTTGGATACTTCAAAACAAATCTCTTATGTGCTTTTTTTAAGTTAAAATCTCTAAGTATGTAACTTTTGTTACTGTACAAGGAGAGTTTCAAGTATACCTTTACATATCTAATTTCAAGCAAAAGTTTTGCTATAACATAATAGATATGATCGGTAAAGGAACTAAACTATATAGTATTTTAAGAATGAAATGTCCCAGATGCCATGAAGGCGATTTTTTTGAAGGACATCCTTATAACTTGTCAACAATGGGTAAGGTTAAAAGTCATTGCCCAAAATGTGATGTAAAGTATTCTATCGAACCTAGTTTTTATCAAGGGTCTTATTATGTTGTCTACAGTTTAGGAGTTGCTTTGTTTATTGGTATTTGGGTATTAAAAGCTATTTTATTTCCCGAAGCCGGTCCAGGGATATTATTGTTATCTATTTTTGGTTCTTTGGTGTTATTATCTCCACTGTTATATGCGTTATCAAAAATTATTTGGGCAAACCTTTTCTTTACATATGAAAAAGAAATCACTAACAAAAAGATTGTAAATTCACAAAATGATTAAAGAACTTAAGGATAGCTATGGGCACCTTTTTGAAGATGCCTTACTTGATGAAATCAGTCGTGTTGGAACGTTTAAAGAGGTTCCAGAAGGGTTTAAACTTATGGAGATTGGCCAATATATTAAAGTAATGCCATTGCTGATTAGTGGTGCGATTAAGATACTTAGAAATGATAATGACGGAGATGAATTGTTGTTATACTTTTTAGAACGTGGTGATACTTGTGCTGTAACCCTTAGTTGTTGTCTTGGCGAAACTAAAAGTCAGATACGAGCCATTGCAGAAATGGACACTAAATTGATTATGATTCCGATAGGAAAAATGGAAGAATGGGCTGCTAAGTATAAAAGTTGGAGACGTTTTGTGTTTCAAAGCTATCATGAGCGCTTACTAGAGATGTTGTCAACCATAGATAGTATTGCTTTTTTAAAAATGGATGAGCGTCTCTTAAAGTACTTAAGGGATAAGGTTAATGTAAATAAAAACAATGTTATTCATAATACCCATCAAGAGATAGCATATGAGTTGCATACTTCTCGCGTTGTGATATCAAGATTATTAAAAAACTTAGAAAATCAAGATAAAATTAAATTACACAGAAACAATATAGAGGTGATTTCAATTTAGTGTCGAGTTTTTGTAACAAATGTTACTGTTGATGCCCTTTGATCGAATTACTTTTGAGAAAGAATAATACACTATGTTGAAACGATTTTTCCCCATTTTTGATTGGCTTTCTACCTATAAAAAAGAATATTTACCTGGTGATCTTTTTGCTGGACTTACGGTTGGGATTATGCTAATTCCTCAAGGTATGGCCTATGCGATGATTGCAGGTTTACCGCCTATTTTTGGATTGTATGCATCATTGATTCCTCAAGTTATATATGCTATAATGGGGACTTCAAGACAACTTGCTGTTGGTCCTGTTGCTATGGATTCGTTACTTGTAGCTTCGGGTTTAGGGGCATTATCTTTATCTGGTATTGATGAGTATGTTTCAATGGCAATATTTTTAGCTCTTTTTATGGGAGCAATTCAGTTGTTTCTTGGTGTATTACGAATGGGGTTTCTTGTAAATTTCCTATCAAAACCTGTCATTAGTGGGTTTACATCGGCAGCGGCTATTATTATTGCGTTAAGTCAGTTAAAACATATTTTGGGAATTGATATAGCTGGGGGTAACCGAATTCAGATTGTTTTCAAAAATACTTTCGATAATATATCCGATATCAATTGGTACACTCTATGTATTGGATTGGTAGCAATAGTATTGATCAAAGGCATAAAAAAAGTGAAGAAGACTTTTCCTGCGGCTTTGGTTGTCGTGGTCTTAGGGATTGTGTTAATGTATTTTAGTGGTTGGAGTACTATAGGAGTTAAAATAATGGGTGAAATTCCGCAAGGATTACCCAAATTTCAGGTTCCTAATATAGAATTTTCAAGAATTTCAGAACTACTACCTATTGCAATGACTCTAGCACTCATTGCATTTATGGAAGCAATTTCTGTAGCAAAAGCCGTTGCCGAAAAGCATACCGATTATGAATTGGATTCGAATCAAGAATTAATAGCACTAGGCGCTTCTAATATTATAGGTTCCTTATTTCAGTCTTATCCAACCACAGGTGGTTTTTCAAGAACAGCAGTTAATGAGCAAGCTGGAGCTAAAACAGGTATAGCTCCAATAATAAGCGCAATAATTGTTGGCTTAACATTACTGTTTCTTACACCTCTCTTTTATTATTTACCTAATGCTGTTTTGGCAGCAATTATTATGGTAGCAGTATTTGGATTAATAGATGTTAAGTATCCTATGCAACTTTTAAAATCAAGAAAAGATGAGTTTGCATTATTGCTAATTACCTTTTTAATAACACTAACAGTGGGAATTAAAGAAGGAATAATTCTAGGGGTATTAATTTCTTTAATAGTTGTTATATATAGAACATCTAAACCTCATATGGCTGTATTGGGTAGAATTGAAGGAACAAATTACTTTAAAAATATAAATCGGTTTAATACAAATGACAAGGAGCGAGAAGATGTTCTTATTGTAAGATTTGATGCGCAGTTATTCTTTGGTAACAAAGATTATTTTAAAAAACGACTTCAGAAGCATATATTGCGCAAAGGATTATCGCTAAGAACTATTATTCTTAATGCCGAAGCAATTAATTATATTGATAGTAGTGCCACTCATATGTTAATGCAATTAATAGATGAATTAAAAGCTAAAAAAATAAGACTTATTATTGCAGGAGCAATCGGACCTACAAGAGATATTATATTTAGTAGTGGTATGATTGATAAAATTGGTTTAAACAACCTTTTTGTTAGAACCTACGAAGCAATGGATGAATTAGACGGGAAAGAAGAGAAAACAAAAATTCAAGAAAAAATCAGCCAACAAACAAAAAGTGCTGTGTAACAATTGTTACTGCACTTCTTTTTAATATAAAATACATTTGTAACTATAATTTAAGTAGTAAAAGAAAACGATATGCAAATAGAACAAATATATACAGGATGTTTAGCACAAGGAGCTTATTATATAGAAAGTCAAGGTGAAGTTGCTATTATAGATCCATTAAGAGAAATTACTCCTTATGTAAATCGTGCAAAACTTGATAATGCCAAAATCAAGTATATTTTTGAGACTCATTTTCATGCTGATTTTGTAAGCGGACATGTTACTTTATCTAAAGAAACTGGTGCTCCCATAATTTATGGACCTAATGCTGAGCCTTCTTTTGATGCTATTATTGCTACAGACGATCAAGAATTTACAGTTGGAGAGCTTACAATTAAAGTATTACACACTCCAGGGCATACAATGGAAAGTACGTCGTATTTATTAAGAGACCATAATGGGAAAGATCATGCTGTTTTTAGCGGTGACACCTTGTTTTTAGGAGATGTTGGCCGTCCTGATCTAGCACAAAAAGCAGCAGATATGACCCAAGAACAATTGGCCGAAACACTATATGATAGTTTAAGAACCAAAATAATGCCTCTTGGAGATGATGTTATTGTATACCCAGCTCACGGTGCGGGTTCTGCATGCGGAAAAAACCTGAGTAAAGAAACAGTAGGAACTATTGGTGGTCAAAAGGAAACAAATTATGCGCTAAGGGCTAATATGACTAAGCAAGAGTTTGTAAAAGAGGTAACAGATGGGTTATTGCCTCCACCACAATATTTTCCGCTAAATGTAAAAATGAACAAAGAAGGGTATGAAGATATTGATGCAGTAATTAAAAGAGGAACTAGAGCTCTTACTCCCGAAGCTTTTGAGGTAGCTGCAAATGAAACCGATGCGTTAATACTGGATGTGCGTAGTCAAGAAGAATTTGCTGATGGCCATATACCAAGATCAATTTTTATAGGAATCGATGGTGGTTTTGCCCCTTGGGTCGGTGCATTGATAGGAGATGTGCAACAACCCATATTATTGGTAACCCCAGAAGGAAGACAAGAAGAAACAATAACCCGTTTGTCACGAGTAGGTTTTGATAATACAATAGGATATCTTGAAGGTGGTTTTATGGCTTGGAAAAAAGCGGCAAAAGAGTATGATAGTGTATCGTCTATTCCCGCAGCCCGTTTTAAAGAAATTATCGAAAAAGAAGAAACTCCTATTTTTGATGTTCGTAAAAATGGTGAGTTTACATCAGAACATATAGATAAAGCTCATAATACGCCATTAGATTTTATAAATGACCATTTACCAGAGTTTCCATCAGATAAAACCTTTTATGTGCATTGCGCTGGGGGCTACCGAAGTATGATCGCCGCTTCTATTCTAAAAAGCAGAGGAATCCATAACTTAATTGATGTGGCTGGTGGATTTAAGTCTATTAAAGAAGCGGGTATTCCTGTAACAAATTATGTTTGTCCGTCAACATTAAAATAGAATGATTATACAATAAAAGTGTACAGTTTAGTACCTATATAATTTCTATAACACTATAAAAAGGAAGTGCTTTTAAAAGCACTTCCTTTTACAATTTTTAAAAAATGATAAAAAGATATTTACCATTCTTCATTTTACTTGTATTTATATGTGCAATTGATGCTCAAGAAGCTCCTAAGGTTTCAATTATTGATATTACAGTTTTTAAGGAAGCTGTTATTGGAAAAGATGTTCAATTAATAGATATTAGAACTTCAAAAGAGTATAGTGCAGGCTATATTGATGATGCCAGAAATATTAGTATTGCTGATATAGATAACTTTAATGCCCAATTTAGTAAACTAAACAAAGAAAAACCGGTGTATTTATACTGTTATTCTGGTGTTAGAAGCAATCGTGCTAGTAAAAAGTTGTTAGCTATGGGATTTAAGTATGTTTATGATTTTAAGGGAGGATACAAAGCCTGGAGTAATCAAGTCATTATAGATAAATAAGTATGTTAAACTATTTATTAAATTAGTAAGCTAAAACTATATTTTGATCTCAGAAGCCTTAAATACTTATTTTCCTAAATTGGCAAAAATGCCAAAATTAAAAGAAGAGCTTATAGCCATTAGTAGCATTCATAAATTTGATGCGGGTACTGTAATTCTTAAACAAGGTTCGTATATAAAGGTAATTCCGTTAGTAGTTTCAGGATTAGCAAAAGTGTTTAAAGAAGAACCTGTTAACGGAAACGAGGTATTACTGTATTATATAAAACCAGGAGAAAGTTGTGTAATGTCTGTAACAACCTTAGTAAGAAATGAAACGAGTAGGGTTAAAGCAGTTATAGAAGAAGATTCTGAAGTAGTCATTATACCTGCTGATAAGGCATTAGAAATTGCTAAAAAGTATCCTAAATGGAATGAGTTTATTTATGATTTGTTCAATTTTAAGTTTGAAGAGTTAATTAATGTTATTGAGATACTAACATTCTCAAATAAAGATAAACGACTTCTAGAATACCTTAAGAAAGAAGCTCGTTTAAAAGGAAGTTTTATGTTGCACACTACGCATCAGCATATAGCCTATGATCTTGGTTCGTCAAGAGAGGTCATCTCAAGATTACTAAAAAAACTAGAACAAGACGGTTTAATTACACTTAGACAAGGTGTAATTGAGCTTCTACATACTACCTAAATTGTGATACAGATTGTACTGTTAAACTTTCATTAATAGTATTAGATGAAATTTATTAATCATTTGATTATCAAATGATTGAATGTTTTTGTTTGAAGTGATTTTGTTGTGTAACTTAAGTTGCTGATACTATTGATTAGGGAGCTTATCTTAGTTACAAAATCATATAATTATGGAAGTTACCGAACAAAAAATTACCACGATTCCTAGAATAGGAGATATGGCTCCTGATTTTGAAGCCATGACTACAAAAGGCAAAATTAAATTCTCTGAATTTGCAAAAGATAAATGGATTGTCATGTTTTCTCATCCAGCAGATTTCACTCCTGTATGTACTACAGAAATGAGCGGTTTTGCAATTAGAAAAAATGAATTTGATGAGCTAAGTACAGAACTAGTTGGTTTGAGTATTGATAGTATTCATTCACATTTAGGGTGGGTGAACAATGTAAGAGAACATACAGGAGTATATTTTGATTTTCCGATTATTGCGGATATTGATATGAAAGTTTCAAAATTATACGGCATGCTACAGCCAAATGAAAGTGAAACAGCTGCTGTTAGAGCCGTATTCTTTATCGATCCAAAAAAGAAAATTAGGCTTATTATGTATTATCCGCTTAATATCGGTAGAAACATGGATGAAATACTACGCTCTTTAGAAGCTTTACAAATTTCTGATAAGCATAAAGTAGCGATGCCATTAGATTGGAAAAAAGGAGATAAAGTAATCATTCCTCCTCCAAAAACATTAGCAGAGATGGATGCACGAATAAACGATGATACTTGTGAAAAAGTAGATTTTTATTTAGCCAAAAAAGAGTTGTCAAATTAATGGTTTCACAAAGATATGATGGTAGCAGTGCTGCCATCATATTTTTTATATGACTTACTTTTTATCTTTCTTAAAACCGTAGGTCATTTGCCCAATGAAATCTTTAGGAAACTTGTCATCGCCTTCAAACCCTAGATCAATAGTGCCGCTATCTTCGGGTATATAGTGTGTTTTAAAAATGTAATCCCATAAACTTAAACTTATTCCGAAATTTACACCGTACTTACCTTCAGGCAGTGTATAAGCGTGATGATATAAGTGCATTACTGGATTGTTAAGTATATATTTTAATGGACCCCAGGTAATTTTAATGTTAGAATGATTAAAATGGCCGATAGTAATGGCTAAAAAATGTACAATATAAGCTTGTTCTGGTTCAAAACCACCAAGTATCATCACCGCAAAAGTCTTAAGAGGTTTGTATAATAGGTTTTCCATCCAATGATACCTCAAATGTGCCGCAAACCCCATTTCTTTAACACTATGATGCACTTGATGATAACGCCATAATATTGGAAACTTATGCAGTAAAATATGTGTAAACCACTGTACGAAGTCTAAAATTATAAAGAAAACAAGTAGTTGAGACCACATAGGCCAATTAGCAATATGGAGTAGGGATAAACTTTTGGTTGTAATCCCAATATCTAAAAAGAAAACGCTAAGTAATTTATAGATTCCGCTAATAGCGATAGAAAATATAAAGAAGTTAAAGAACATATAGAATCCGTCCATCCAAAAATCCTGTCTAAACATAGATTGACGTTTTCGCCATGGGAAAGCCATTTCTAATAACCATACAAACAAAGAAATAATAGTAAGTCCCCAAAAATAATTTTCATAATAGGGTACTTCAAATAGTATAGATTTTAAAGTCCAATCTAAAGTTCCTTGAAAGGCATTAACAAACGCATCTACATACTTTTCCATATAAAACAAAAATACATTTATTCTATTTTGCAACCTGTAACAAAAGTCACAAAACTACAAACAGGTTTAAATACATACATAGTCGACAATAGAATCATACTATTACACGTTGATATAAAGTATCCTTCAATCACTATACAGAATAGATAGTTGTAACATGTGTCACATGATTTGTATAGCTATCATTATATTTTTGTTTAAATAATCGATTAATAATACCGAAATGAAAATCCATAAAGGATTTAAATTACTGATTGTATGCGCTCTTTGTGCTAGCCTAGTCGTCATAGCAATCATAATTATAGATTTTTTTAAACATTAAAAATAAAATTATGAAAAAGAATATGGGCGGCTTAGACCGTATTATTCGGCTGTTTGTTGCTGCTATTGTAGGTGTTCTATATTATACAGGTGTTATTCAAGGTACTTTAGCATATGTACTTTTAGGACTTTCTACAATTTTTGTACTTACCAGCTTTATCAGTTTTTGTCCGCTATATGCATTAGTGGGTCTTAATACTTGTAAGGTTAAGGCTTAATACCAAATTTGGGAAGCTGCCTTAAAAGCAAAACTTCGATATATCTTACTGTATTTAAGTTGGATATAATCGTCAAAATGTGATATATAAACTCAATAGTTAAAGGGTCTAATATGCACAATGAAGTGAACTTTCTAGGCAGCTTTTAAATCTTTGACCTTTTAGGGTCGAAGCCAAAGCAGATTAACTCATGAATTCCAACTTAAATACACACACAAATGAAAAAAATACTCATATTATTAGGAATCACGGCTATAGCATTCACATCTTGTGAAACGGATATAGTGAACTCAGAAAATGAAATACAAAATACAGAAGACGCTTCTTTAAAATTTGGATACTATACAGGCAATGAATATTTTATGGTAGCCAACAGAGGGGCTTCTACAGTTTCTGTTTTTAATGCCAGAACCACTGATTTTGTACAAGATATTGCCTTGCCAGACGAAGGTGCTCAACCTACATATCTTGCTCACAGTCGCATTAACAATAATGTATATGTTGGGGATTTTGCGAATAAAAAAGTGGTATACTATGATGGAGCCTCTTTTGAACAAAAAGGAGAAATTGAAATAGAAGAAGGGGCCTTTCATATGTGGATCAATGATTTTGCAGGACAATTATGGATAAATAATATAGTATCTAAAACTACCTCTGTTATTGATTTAAGATCAAATACGGTAATTAAAAATATTCCTTTACCTACACCAGAACAAATCCCAGGCTTAACAGAAAATGCCGTCCAACACGATGTTACACTTTCACCAAGTGGTTATGCTGCTTATGTAACAGTGTTAGATGGTCCAGATACTAGTTACGTGGTTATGTATAATACACGAACTCTAGAGTATATTAAGCATGAAACAGTAGGGGGTGATGCACATTTACTTCCTGTTGGGACAAAATTATATGTTCCTTCTCAAAATAGTAGTTTACTTACTGTATTTAGCAGATTTAATTTAAATAAACTAGGCGAAATTCCTTTTGAATCTACTCATGGTGTAGCAAATAGCCGTCGTTTTGTATTTACTACGGGCATTGCAGATAATAAAATAGGTGTTATAGATCGTTTTAGAAATAAGGTAGTGTCTGAAATTGATACTGATTTTAATACTCCACATAATCTTGCTGTAAATAGACGGGGTACTATTTTATTCTTAGCACATTCTGGAGGTACTGCAACAAAAGTTGTATTTTATAAGGTAAAGCGCAATGGTAAACTTGAAAAAATATCTGATTTTGATTCAGGATTAAACCCTTTTGGAGTGCTTAGGTATTAAACACCCGCATTAATATACAAAACCCATTTGCCATGGTAAATGGGTTTTACGTACTCATCAATCCTTCACGTTAGTAAAGTAATAACATAACACAAATCATAAAACCCAACTACAATGAAAGCAATTACAATAGTATTAGCCTTTTTAATGATAAGTACTTCATGTAAAGATGATGATGACATGTCACCTGGTACTAATCCACCAGAAGTCTTAGGAATGTCGTTTACACAAAGTTCAATAGTTTTTGATGAGTCGTATACCGCTTTAAAAAGTAGTATCGATGCAAACAATAATATTAATATCATTGCAGAAGTAAATCATACCATGAATGCCACATCGGTAGGATTAACACTTAATCCAACAAGAATAGTGTTTTTTGGAAATCCAGCTCTAGGAACCCCATTAATGCAGCGTAATCAATTAGCGGGTTTGGATTTACCTCAAAAAATATTGGTTTATGAAAATGACCTAAACGAGGTATATTTAGGGTTTAATAATACAGCCTATTTATCTGCAAGACATGGATTAGATAATGTAACTACTTTACCAACAATCGAGGGTGCGCTCACTAATTTAAGTACCGGTGCCGCTATGGGAGAATTAATGGCTCCTCAAAATAGCATGCCAGATCAAGGTGAAGGTATTGTTACAAAAACCAGTAACAAAACTTTTGAAGATACGTATGCTAGTTTACAAATGGCAATTGATACAAATCCAAATTTAAGAATTATTGCAGAAGTAAATCATGAAATGAATGCAATGGGAGCGGGAATGGATTTGAATCCTACAAGGCTTATCATTTTTGGAAATCCAAATCTAGGTACACCACTAATGCAAAATTCACAAACAACAGCATTAGACCTACCTCAAAAAATGTTAGTATGGCAGGATGATGCCGATGTAGTTCATGTATCTTATAACGATCCCGCGTATTTAGTAAAAAGGCATGGTATCACCGAGAATGAAAATATACTTAGTACAATCACTATGGCACTAGATAATTTGTCTAACGTGGCTATTATGAATTAAATATTATTGTAATAGGAATAGTAAACCCATTATGTATTTGCTTTTTTAAACAGCAAAGGCACAATGGGTTTACTATTTATTGTGTTCAATAGCTTTCAACCGTTTCTTTCATGACCTTAGGTCTAATTTACTTTTCGATAAATATCTTATTTTTCTTTTGAAAATATGTGTTTATACGTGTAAGAATTATTTTAGACTATGTAACAAAAGTTACAAGAATTGGTGGTGCAATCCAGTAGTTTTATAAAGTTTATCTAAAAAAACAACTTTTATGACTACACATCATCAAGTATTAATAATAGGAGGAGGCACTGCGGGCATTATGGTTTCGGCACAGCTTCTTAAAAAGGATAAGAACCTTGATATTGCAATTATTGAACCTGCAGAAACACATTATTATCAACCCGCATGGACATTGGTGGGTGCAGGAACATTTGATTTTAATAAAACTGCAAAAACTATGGCATCTGTAATACCACAAGGAGTGCAATGGATTAAAGATTATGCAGTATCATTTGATCCTGATGTAAATACAGTGATCACAAAATCCAAAGGCGATATTACATATGATTATTTAGTGGTAGCACCTGGACTGGTATATGACTTTTCATTAATAGATGGACTAAAAGAAGCTATTGATAAAGGAGTAGTATGCAGTAACTATACTGATCCAAATCACACTTGGGAGGTTGTTAAAAACTTTAAAGGAGGAACGGCATTGTTTACACAGCCAACTACACCTATAAAGTGTGGGGGAGCTCCACAGAAAATTATGTATCTAGCAGAAAATCATTTCAAAAACAAAGGATTGAAAGCTAAAACGGATATTATTTTTGCGACACCGGGTTCTGTGATTTTTGGAGTAAAACCTATTGCAAAAACATTAATGGAAGTGGTAGATCGTAAGGATATAAATGTACGATTTCATCATAAATTAATGCGCATAGATGCTGATAAGAAAATAGCTTGGTATGAATTGGCTAAAACTATAGAAGAGAATAAATGTGTAATTATATCCGATAAAACCGAGGGAAAAATCTTAGACCCATCGGTTCAGCATAATTACAAGAATGTAAAAATGACTATTGAAGGTAATCGCTATGGTATTCATTATGATATGTTGCATCTGGCACCACCATCAGTGGCTCCAAAATTTGTTCAGGATTCATCTTTGGTAAATGATGCCAAATGGTTAGATGTAGATCATCATACCATGCAACACAATACGTATGACAATATTTTTGGATTAGGGGACGTAGCAGGGTTGCCAACAGCAAAAACAGGTGCTGCAATACGTAAACAAGTGCCTATAGTGGTTGATAATATTGCCTTACTTATGAAATACAATAAAATTGGAAACCAATCGTATAACGGATATTCATCTTGTCCTTTAGTAACAGATTATGGAAAAATGGTATTGGCCGAATTTGATTATGATAAAAACTTTATTCCAGATCCTAAGTTAAAACAATTAATGATCAATGACTCATCAAAAGAGCATTGGAGGTTATGGATGCTTAAAAAATATATGTTACCTTATTTGTATTGGAACAAAATGCTAAAAGGTCTTAATGTCTGATACCTGTTTCTGAACTTGTGAAAGAGGCATTATCTTAAGTGTTTTGCCTCTTTTATGTATCGTATTGTTATGAAATTAAAGTTAAAAGATTATATGTTTGTTGGTGTTCAAGGAGTGTTATTTCTTGTGTATCTCCTTATACCAAATGTGATACCTTTTACTACAGGAGTATCCTTAGCATTTTTTGGGATATGCCTTGTTAGCATAGGGGTGGTTATCTTAATAATCGCAATGCTGCAGCTACATAGCAGTATTTCTCCTTTTCCTACTCCAAAATCTAATGCTACTTTAATTCAAAACGGAATATTTGCCTATATAAGACATCCTATCTATACAGGGATTTTGTTAAGTACGTTTGGTTATGGTTTATTTGTAGGGAGTTTATTTAAAATACTAGTAATGTTAGCTTTGTACATTCTTTTTCATTTTAAGTCGGTATACGAAGAGAAACGTCTAAGACTAATGTTTGATCAATACGCCTATTATCAAAAGAAAACAGGAAGGTTTTTTCCGAGGATACGATTACGCTAAGACCTCTTTTTTGGCCGAAGTTTTCAGGTAGTATAAAATTACCATAGAAAGTACCGCACATACCAAAAAACCAATAAATAAAGGAAGCGTAGAGCTACTCACAAATTTTCCGATATAAATACTGATTGGCACAGCCATGATAGTAGAAACAAATCCCGTTATAGCAGCTCCTATACCAGCAATATGACCAATAGGTTCCATAGTCATTGCGCGTAAATTTCCGAATAAAAACCCAATAGAAAAGAACTGTAATCCAAAGAATATTAATAAAATAATAATATTTGGATTGGGAGTGTTATAAAACAATATAATGTATGTCAGTGAAATACCAAAAAACGCAAGGAGGGAAGTAGTTATCAATTTTTCCATCCCATACTTTAGTACTAGAGTTCCGTTTAAATAAATGGCACTTCCGATCGAGATAGCTAATAGTCCAAATATATACGGAAATTCATTTTTTAAATGATATTGTTCTTCAAAAATCTGTTGAGAAGCACTTAGGTAAACCATAAAAGAGCCCATGATAAAGCCAGAAATTAAGGTGTATCCAATAGTAGTTTTATGTTTTAGTAATTCTTTTAGGCCGTTACTAAAAATAGAAGGTGTAAATGCGATACGTTTTGAAACCGCTAAGGTTTCTGCTTGTCGTTTCCAAAACCAAGCCGATACCAGGACACTAAACAATAGCTGTACATAAAAAATAGCTTTCCAATCGTAATGATCTAAGACAAACTTCCCCATAGCGGGAGCGATAATGGGCACCAAAATAAAAACAACGGTTATAAAAGACATAATTCTAGCCATATAATCACCGCTATAAATATCTCTGATCATAGCAATACTGATAGTTCTGGGTGCAGAAAGACCGATACCTTGTAAAATCCTGCCTACGACCATCATTTCTAAACTGGTAGCAAATACACAAATTAAACTAGCCACAATAAAAAGCGCAAAACCCATATATACCACAGGTTTTCGTCCGATACTATCTGATATAGGGCCAAAAAATAAGGGCCCAATACCTAATCCCAGAAAAATCATGGTAATTAATAATTGATTATCTGCAGGATCTGTGGTGCCTATAGTGATTCCTATAATATCAAGAGCTGGTAATAGAGCGTCTATGGCTAAAGCTACTATAGACATTAGGGATGCCATTAGCGTAATAAATTCGAATTGAGCCAGCTTCTTTTTTAACATCCCGCAAAAGTACACTA
The DNA here is from genome assembly GCF_003443715.1 of Aquimarina sp. AD10. Lineage (NCBI taxonomy): Bacteria > Pseudomonadati > Bacteroidota > Flavobacteriia > Flavobacteriales > Flavobacteriaceae > Aquimarina > Aquimarina sp. AD10. The sequence continues at coordinate 929,008 of NZ_CP031965.1, forward strand.
TTATCTCATATCAATATTTATAGATCTTGTATATTGTTGTAACGTAATGCTCTTTTTTTAAGTCCTTTAGGATAACCAATACTAACATAGTATGAAAAATGAATATTTTTTAACCAATATCTCTAAAACAAAAAGAGTAAACAGATACTTTAAATTAAGTGCTTTAACTATTTTATTATTAAGTATTTGTAATAATTATAATTTATTTTCTCAACAAGAAAATCCGGTTGATAAAGATCCAAAAGTATCAATTTCTGATGCATCCTATGTAGATAAGTTAAACCCTGGGCAATATGCTACATTTACGATGGATTATAAAGTGAATTCTAATTTGTTTTTAACTTTAAGAGGTGAATTAAGATCGCACGGTTTTGTGCAAGTATTTAAAGTACCGCTTATGGCAAAGCAATATGTCACTAAACAGTTTTATGTTTTAGGAGGTGGAGAAATAGAGATCACTAGAAATTTAGTGGATCCTAGGTTTTTATCTGCTGAGGAAGGAGAAGAATTTGAAAACGCAGAATTAGAGATAGAAAATTCAAGAAATGACAGTCCGAAACCATATTCTGCAGAGATTTATTTTAAATACGGATTTGGATACGAGGTAAATTCTAATTTTTCCTTAGAAGCAACTCAAGAATTGTTTTTTAATAGTGATAATTTTGGTGCTTATTCAAACCCAAATATGTTTTCTCTAAAAGGTAAGTTTAAGTTCTAAATATCTAAAGGTTATAAGGTTAAATGATTAATTATTAGTTAAATAAAAATATGTGATCTTTGATTTTTGTACATTGTAAACTAGTAGGAAAAATTTATACGTATGAGATTTCTTTTTTTAATCGTTCTAGGAGTGTTGTTTACTGCTTGTGGTAGTACAACATCGACTGTTGTTGATGCCGAGAAAATCAAAGCTTTAGATGCTTTGGTAGCACAAAAGAATTTTGAAATAGTATCAGATTGGGCATATCCATTGGCAAATGCTAATGTTAATGCTGTTGCCATTAGTGGATTATTACCACCGGGAAGTAATGCTAATTCGATTAGTTTGGTAGGAAATCCTAATCATTTAAGAATATATGGAGATAGCGTATCCATTTCTTTACCATATTTTGGAGAACGACAATTACCAGGAAGTTACAATCCCAGAACCATCGGATTTGAGTATGACGGGATTGCAGAACGCCTAAATGTAAAGTATAATGAGAAAAAACAACGCTATCTGATTAATTTCTATATTAAAAACAGAGAAGAATCTTGTAAAGTGATGTTGATACTTTTTCCGGATTTAGAAAGTGATCTAATTATTAATAGCAGCCATCGAACAACAATTAGCTACAGAGGAAATGTATCGCAGCATTCAGAAAATACGACTACCATTACAGAAAATGAATAATTATACGCTTTAAGTTTTTACGATTTTTCAACCTTTCTGATATATTCTGTAGGTGTAAAATTTGTTATCTCTTTAAACGCTTTATAAAAGGTAGACTTGGAATTGAATCCAACTTCAAATGCAATAGAAATTAATGTAAATTCTTTATGTTTATTTTCATTTATTCTTTGTAAAAAACACTCAACTCGATATTCGTTAACCAGTTCATAAAAAGTTTTTTTGTAGATATTGTTTAGAACCCACGATAATTTATTGGTAGTAGTATTAATTTCATTTGCTAGAATTGATAAACTCAATTCTGGTCGGCAATAGCCTTTCTTTTCTTCTAAGAAAGTGTCAATTAGATTTTTAATCTTAATTATTTCTTTTTCATCAAGTTTATTCTTTTTTTTAGATTCGTTTTCCTTATTTAAAGGAAATCTAATTTTAAATACTTCTGGGTGTTTTAAATTATAAAAACCTACTATATAAATTTGTATACCAAATATTAAGCATGATATATCCCAGATCATTCTGATATCGATTGGTAATTTAACAACAAAGCGTTCAACAATACCTAACAACCAAAAAATCATATAGACCAACAAGCAAACAAGCATGATCTTTATATACTTTATAATGGTTTGATTAAAGGATAGTTCTTGTTCTTCATTCTTCTCATAGTAATTTAGTAATCTATTAGATTTGAATAAATAAGCCGAAATAACAATGAAAAATACGACATCGTTAAAAAACAATAATGTATTAAAATAACGGCTTAAATCCTGTATTGAATCATAAATATAAACATGAAAAAAACAGTATCCTAAATACAATAGTGCTGGCAAATAGTGATAGTATGCTAACTGATAATTTCCATTCTTATAAAAGAGTAACCGCCTAATATAGGTATAAACTAAAGGGCCAATAAAAAGATAAAAAGTATTAATGATATTACCATATAACCTCAAAAAATCTCTTTCAAATTGATGGCCCATAGCTCTTTCGAATAAAAAGAGACTATAAATTGCCAATAAGTATTGTATAGCTCTGTTTGCTCCTGTATGCTTTTTAGGGATATACTGAATAGCAAAAATCAAAAACACACACTGACCAATAACCAATACCAAAAAAAGCTCATATAGCGATACATTCATGCAATTAGAATTTTAGCATTGCTGCGTTTTAATATAAAAAAAAAGAGTTTACTCTTTTTTATCATTTCATTTAGTTAGAATCTGATTTTTATTTACGTACGGACTAAAAAAATAGTCTGATACTATAGTTTAGGACATCTAATGACGAAAATGGTTACATCTAATGATAAAAATTAATTTCCTTTACAAGAAACCAAATTACGAATATGAAATCTAATTATTTATTTATCCTTATTACATGTTTATTACTATCATGTAAAAACAGTGGTCAATCAAAATCGAGCAATACATCATCAAACGAAATTGAGAACTTATTTTTTTCAACAGTAGACTTTACAAAAGCTAAAATTTCTTCTGAAGCATATTCAAAAAACTTCGATTTACATAACGACAACTTCCTTAGTATTGCTTTCACCTTAGATAAACCATTGATAAAAAGTCTTCAAGAGTTGGCACCAAGCCTGTCTGAAGAAGAATTGTTAAGTAAAGGGAATTTTCAGTTTTCATATTTGATAGATGGAAAATTAATTTATGTAGAAAACTTAAACACTGGAGCAGGACCAAAAACTCGAAAAACAGAGATGCTTAAACAAGTAGTGCCATTAGTAGCACCAGAACGAATCGGTTTTTGGGGCTGGTATATGTGGCAAAGATTTATGAAAGTTAATGGCGGGTTAGATGCGTTTACCGAAGGAAATCACACGTTAAGTATAGCAATAAAGCCTTATTTAAAGGATGGTACATTAAAAGTTGGCCCTCTTTTGGCAAAAGGAAATATCGCTGTAAAAGTGCCTAAAATTTATATAGATGAAAATTTAGTTCCTGTTCAGAAAATACAACCAAATAGTGGTTGGGAAATCGCTAAAGATAATTTTGACAACAATAAAATTGAAGCACTCAATAGAAAAATAGCAGAAGGTAGGTTTGAAGATATTAATAGCATTGTGGTGATAAAAGATGGTAAACTTTTAATAGAAGAATATTTTAACGATGCAACAAGAGATAGTTTACACAACCCTAGGTCAGTAGGAAAATCATTTGCCTCTACAATACTAGGAATTGCTATTAAAGATGAATTTATAAAAGATGAAAACACTTTGCTAAAAGATTTTTATGATTTAAAATCATATAAAAATTATAGTGCAAAGAAAGATTCTGTAACATTAAAATCACTTTTAACCATGAGTTCAGGATTCCTTGGTAATGATTGGGATAACGACAGTCCAGGGACCGAAGATAAAATGCAATCTACCGATAACTGGGTGAAGTTTACTTTAGATTTACCCATGCATAAAGACAAAATCATAGGCAAAGACTATAATTACTTTACTGCTGGTTCTAATTTGTTAGGAGATATTATTCATAAATCCGTTCCAAACGGACTTGTTTCTTATGGCGATAAAAAATTATTTGCCCCATTAGGCATTACCGAGTATAAATGGTTTCATACCCCTCAAAATGTTGCATATACAGGCGGTGGTATAGAACTACGAGCTATTGATTTTGCTAAATATGGACAACTTTATAAAAACAAAGGACTTTGGAATGGTAAACAAATCTTAACTAAAGAATGGGTAGAAAAAAGTTTAGCCAAACAAGTATCACAGGATTACGGTGGAATAAAAGGGATGCATTACGGTTACCTTTTCTGGAATAGAGTATATACAGTAAATGATAAAGATTATGAAGTATCTTTTTGCACGGGTAATGGAGGCAATAAGATTTTTATTTTTAAAGATATTCCTTTTGTTATTGTCATTACGGCTTCGGCTTATAACAAACCTGGATCTCATGCCAATGTTGATAAAATGATGATTGATTATATATTGCCTGCAATAATAGAAAAACAATAAAACCAGTTGATATGCTGCTCTTAATTTTGCCTTGAAATAGTAAAGTCGTTATATCTGTAATTATGTAAAATACTACGTATGCGCCAATTTACGATACTATATTTGTATTATAATATTCTGATTTATAAAACTTTGCTTTTAACCAAAGCAAAGTTTTTTTTTAGTTATTTTAAAAGTTTTCTAACGCAATCGAAGAATGAGATTCATGAACTCCTCTAAAACAATAAAAACCTTGTGAACTAAATGTTTCTTTAAAAAAAGGTAATAGAATACTTATTGCCCGTTAGACGATAGGAGAGTAGGGGAATGTGTGTGAAATGGGTAACTACCCTAAAATGCTTAATTTCTGTCTCGCCTTTTCAATATGTTCAGTAAGTAAATACGTGTCTTTATCGAGTTTTAAGGCTATATTGAAGTTCTCCAAAGCTTTATTATAGTTTTTAGTATCAAAATAATATATCCCTAAATTCATATAGCAATAAGAATTTTCATCATCTAATTCTAAAGATTTTTTAATATCCATAAGCCCTGCCTGTAAATCACCTAACTTAATCTTTGCTAAACCTCTATTGTTTAATGCATACGCATAATTCTCATCAAGTGCTAAAGCTTTATTAAAATCTTCTATTGCGATTTCATATTTTCCTAAAAGATTATAAGTATACCCTCGATTATTAAAAGAATTTATATTATTCAGGTCTAATTTTAATGATTTAGTGTAATCTTTAATGCATTCTTCCAAACTACCTTTGTATGATTTAATTAATCCAGAATTAAAGTAATCATTAGATGAGAATTTTCTCTTATGCCTTTTTGAGAAATCTCTATTTATTACATCAGCCTTGTCATAATCTTTAATTTGCAAATATGATGAGATGGCTAACCGATAAACAAAGTCACGTTTAATCCCTGATTTTATAATTTTTTCAAAAAGCGCTCCAGATTTTTCAAATTCCTGATTGTTATAATATTCAACGCATTTATGATATTCTTCTGGCAAGTTGCGGTACTTAAGTAACAATTTTATTTGTTGACCATCATTATGAACTTGTTTACCACTATGTAATGTAATCGGCTCGGAGTCTGGAACAATATTATGATAGAAATCTAATAAAGAAGATACAGCAATCATCATTGTAATGAATGTAATACTATCAGAATTACTTCCAAATAAACCTATATAAAGACAAAATGAACCAATAATCAAAGAGGTCAATGGCCCCATAAATATAATTACAATTCCTTTATTGATTGAAATATCTATTTGCTCACGAACACATAAGCCATACTCCCAAAGTAAAGGATTGTATTTAAAAAAAATCTCCAATCTTCCTAATCTAAAACGTAAGCTTTTCTTTGGATCACCATAAGAACCAATATAGATAGTCACTCCTTCTTTAGTATATAATAATGCGGGTATTGCGTGCCCCATTTCGTGTAAAAAAGTAGTGAAAGGTCTTAAAATCGCAAGTGTGGAGATAAATACAAGATAATGATGAAATTTCATAGTGATTTTTAACTACATCAATAATTGACAATAAAACTAGAAAAATTAATGTTTAAATAGCAATTTTATATAATGCAAATTATGAATTACAATCTGTATCATAATGTACTTGCGTTATGTCACTTTGCTTTGGTCAAAAGCAAAGTTTTTATACCTCTACAGTTTATTTTAAAAGTTTTCTAACGAAAAATTCTTTTAAAAAGGTAATGGAACACTTATTATGCGAGCCGACGGCAGGAGGGGAGTGGAATGTGTGTGGAATGGATTATATGCTAAATTTATCTTTTTTAGTAACAAAGCCTTTCTCCTTAGCGTAAAAGACAATAGTTCCTAAAGATATAGTGGTGGGCAAACTGAAATTTCTATTATTATAACAATATTTAAGTAAATTTTTACTCTCAAGTTCATTATGTCTTTCTTTATCTAATTCGCACAAACTTAAATAATATTTTTCTCCAACGTCATAACTAAAAGCACTAGCAATAGCAACTGCCACTCTGAACCATTCATCAAATGAATTAGTGATGGAAAAGTTTTTTCTCTTTAAATATTTAATTATCAAACCAATTTGTTTTCTGTGTTCTTGTTTGTTTAAACCTTCTGTTGCAAAAGCACTTTTTGAAAGAGATTTATTAATTGGTTCTCGATTTATATTTTTTCCTTTTGATTCTAACTCAACTATTTTATCAGTATATATTTTCGAATCACTATTTAAATATAAATCGTCATCCCAAGAAACAAAACATAATCTTGTTACATCACTACCACTATTGTCTAGTTCTATATTGTAATTTGATTGAAAATAATGTTTTAAAGAGTCAAAACTTGATTTATGCTCACTTGGACTACTTTTTAATTTTACTAAAGCTTTCAATCCTTCTCCAGATGGTGATAACCAAACTGAAAAAATATAGTCATCCTTTTTCAATATGTTTTTTGTGGATTGGACTTCAGATGTCTCTATATGATCTATATCCAAAATCATAAGATTATTATAAACATCTAAGTCTTTTAATTTTCTTCCATTTATAAAAGTGCCACAAAATGTAACAATAGGAAGTTTTATTTTTAGACTTTTATAAACATCATAATTATTACTACTAGTATTAAGTCTACATTTTTGAATTATAGTTTTATATTTCCCTTGCCTAATATCTTCCAGTTCCTCAAGTAAATCTACCTGATACACTGTCATTGAGTATATATTTTGAAATTTAGAAACTTTCATTTTTAGGCTTAAATTTAAAATATAAATATAGTATATTTGGTTATAAGGCGTAAGCAAGAGTGGAATTTACTTCCATTATATTGAACAGGTATAAGATTTTAAAGTCTTTAGGTGTTAGTAGCATTAATTTTTATGATTATAACCGAAAACACTAAAACAATTTACGAACCTAATAATCCTGATGCTTATGGTTTCTGCTGTATTTGTATGTGCAGCAATGTATCTCAATCAAATTGATTTCTACGCTCTACGCCTTATTTTTATATGAAAGAACTAGAAGATTATTATACAAATTCAACAATCATTAAAATGCTCTGTAAACATAGAGCGGGTATCTCTCATAAAAGGCATAAAAAACATATGATAAGAGATATTAGTCTTCATAAAAAGACTAATAAAATATTGATTTCTGATAAAGACAAAGAATTCTATAGTATTCAGTCTCTATTTCCTACGAGGAGAAACTGGAAGAAACTTAATCAATATGAGAGGCTCAATCCAAATCAATTTAATAATAGTTTGGAGAGGAATGAAATGAGGTTGTGGAAATCTTATAAATATGAAAAGTACCTCATTAATTTTAAAGGAAAGATACCTGAAGTTTGGTATAATAATTTAATTACATTCTGTGATGATATAAGAAGTAAAGTAAATGGTATTTCATCAGATGATTATCATATAACTAAACCGCAAATATTCCCTCTTCCAAAGTCAAATAAGAAAGGTAAATATATTTATCGTCCGATTGCAAAATATTCTTTAAAAGATAAAATAATAACTTCTTTATTGTCTAGATACTTGACTGTTAATTTTGATAATATATTTTTAGATTGCTCCTATGCATTTAGAGCAAGAAAGAATGGTAGCATTCCAAATCACCATGATTCAATAATTGAAATTCTAAAATATAGGAAGAAGAATAGAAAACTTTGGGTTTCTGAATGTGACATTCAGAAGTTTTTTGATACTGTCCAGCATAAGCATCTCCAAAAAGTTTTTAATGAGACTATAGAAGAGTTAAATAAGCTAGGAATAAATATATCTTCCACGGCGATTAAATTATTTAATCTATTCTTAGATTCTTATTCTTTTAATGAAGATGTTCTTACGAAGAATAGTAATCCTAATTATTTCAAAAATAATGGAGTTCCACTTGGAGAGTTTGGCTGGGTTGAAAAAGAACTTGTAAGTAATTATAGTCAAAATTATATAGATGATAATAGAATAGGAGTTCCTCAAGGAAATGCTATATCTTGTTTTATTGCGAATTTAATACTCAATAAGATAGATAAAGATGTCAAGAACGTCAATAATGAAATATTATATGTAAGGTATTGTGATGATATGGTTTTAGCTCATAAAGACAGAGATATATGCAAAAAAGCTTTAGAAGTATATAAAAAAGGAATCCGTAATAACTACTTATTATATCACGAACCCAAGGAGTTTAGAAATTATAAAAACTCTGCAAAGTCATTTTGGAAAGTAAAATCAAAAGAACCATATTTTTGGGGTAATAAATTCACTAATGAAAAAAACGTTCCTTGGTTATCTTTTGTTGGATATCAAATAAATTATAAAGGAGAAATAAGGGTCAGGAAAAGTTCTATACAAAAAGAAATAAAAAAACAGATTAGTGAAACTCAAAAAATATTGATTTCACTAGGTATAGATAATAATAGAAACTTAAAAGATATAAATGAGTATTCACGAAAGAGCAAAAACCAGATTGTTTTTAGTCTACAACAACGTTTAATTTCTATGTCTGTTGGAAGAGCTACAATTTATGATTCTGCTGCCACTGAAAATATTAATCAAGGTTTGTGTTGGACGAATGGGTTTCATTTATTGGGAAGGAATAGTGAAATTAAAAAAAGGATTATAGCTAAACAATTAAAGGAATTAGACAAAAGGAGGGAGGAACAAATAACTTATTTACGTAGAATGATTGCACATTTAGAAAAAGAAACAGATGATCAAGATGATTTGCCAAAATATATGGAAGATTTATATTTTGGAGTACCATTTAGCTATTATAACTATGTCAATCCTTTGTTTAGTAAAAAAAACTAAAGTTAGATGAGAGTAAATGGTGGGACGAATAGTTGAAGATTATTAAATTTATTAATTGTAATTATCTAAATTAGCAATTGAAAATTTCCTTCATAGAGAATTTAATGATTGATAAAATACAAATAAAAGGTTATAAGTCTATTAGAGATATAACAATCAAATTAAACCCGATTAATATACTTATCGGTTCTAATGGTGTTGGAAAATCTAATTTCATTTCTTTTTTTAAGCTTCTATATAATGTTTATGAACAGAGGTTGCAAAACTATTCATTACAACAGGGAGCAAATAATTTACTACATTTTGGAAGAAAAGAAACAGATTTTATTTATGGGAAATTGTTTTTTAGAGATTCGCTGAACTCCAGTGATAGTAATAGTTATTATTTTAAGTTAATACCAACTGAAGATAATTCTTTATTCATTGAAACTGAAGGAAGTGGTTATCGAGCTAGTTGGGACAATGATACTTCTGATTATTTTTATGTTTCAGATAGGAAAGAGAGTCATATTAAAGATTCTGGTTCTTATAGAGACAAATATTTAAGATACTATTTTGAATCATTTAAGATTTATCATTTTCACGATACTAGTTCATCAGCTCCATTAAGAAGTTCTTGTCAAATTAATGATAACATTATATTAAAAGAAAATGGTTCAAATTTACCTGCATTTCTATATTATCTACAAAAAAGACATCAAAATAATTTTAAGAGAATAGAAAAGACAATTAACTCAATAGCTCCCTTTTTTGAAAGGTTCGAGTTAAAACCTGATAGATTAAATCCTGAACAAATTAAACTAGAGTGGATTGAAATAAATCAACCGGATAGTTATTTTAATGCTACACATTTTTCTGATGGTACAATTAGGTTTATAGCATTATGTACATTATTAATGCAACCAAACCTTCCAAAAACAATACTTATTGATGAACCAGAATTAGGTTTACACCCAGTTGCGATAAAAAAACTTGCTGGCATAATTAGAAAAGCATCGGCTAAAACTCAAGTTATCATTTCTACACAATCAGTTACGCTTGTTGATAATTTTGATCCGAATGATATAATTACAGTAGATAGAGAAGAAAATCAGTCAGTATTCTCTAAAGTTAACGAAAATAATCTAACCAATTGGTTGGAAGATTATAGTTTAGGAGATCTGTGGAGTAAAAATGTAATAAAAGGACAGCCTTGAGAAGATTATATTTTGTAGTAGAAGGTTATACAGAAAGAGAATTTGTAAATAAAACTCTTTTACAATATTTTGTATCTAAAGGTATTTATGATGTTAGAGCTGTAGAGATAACAACGAGTAAAGGACATAAAGGAGGTCTAGTGAATTATCAACACTTGAAAAATGATATTAATAATTTTTTAAAAAGTGAAAATCAAATAATAGTTACGACGTTTGTGGATTTCTTTAGGTTACCAAATTCAATGCCTAATTATAATCAGCTCGATACTAGAGTTGGAGTAGATGATAAAATTGAATTATTAGAGTTAGGAATGTCAGAGGATATAAATGATCATAGATTTCTACCATATGTTCAAAAGCATGAATTTGAAGCTTTATTATTTTCTTCAAAAAGTGGTTTTGAATTAATGTATGATAACCATCGTATTGTTAATGAGTTATCTGATATTGTTGATGAATTTGATAATCCTGAAGATATTAATACTAGACCAGAATTTGCTCCATCAAAACGTTTGATTAATATTCTTTCTAATAGAGGAGAAAGGTATGATAAAGTCGCTGAAGGTAATTTGATTGCAGAAGAAATAGGAATTGATGTAATATTGGCTAAATGTCCTAGATTTAAAAAATGGATAGAGAAACTTGAAGAATTGATAAAAAGTTAGTGCTTTAACATTATGTAAAATAGAACCTTTTTTTAACGGCCTCAGAAAAATTTGGTTAAAACAATAGGTAAAGGAGTGTCAATATTTTAGAGATTTAGTACTAAGGTTTAATCAAAGCTATTCATTTTCATTAAAGTTCTTAAGCGATCTTATTAGTTAGAATGCTTTCTAAAATATAGCGACTGCGCCGTACATTGTTTCCAAAGTTTTGTGAAGCCTTGATTTTTTGTTTAGCTCACGCGTTAATATTTTATTGGAGTTCGTGAATCTCCTAAAGTCGATTTCTTTTTGTATCAAGGAAAAAGATAATGCAAACTCTTAGAAAAGTTTAATTTGTGTTCTACAGTTAGCATGTGCATAGAAATTATCTCGTAGAGTAGTAATTTTATGCTTATGCGACAACGTCTCGAGAATCGCGTAAAAACTTTTTTCACGTATGTTTATCAAATACGCGATTTATAATACAACTAAAAGTTTTGCTTTTTTGGTGTGGCCAAGCGATGGCAAATTGTGTTTAAAAATAAATGCCATAATTGGTAGCCAACCACATCGACTCGCTAATAATTCAAAAGATTCTCAATCTTTAGAATTATTCCGTACATAACGGCAAATTATAGCTACAAATGTGAGCAGAATGTTTCAACAATGGATTTTTGAAATTATGATGACCCAAGTAGCTACGATTACTATGAAATAGAATTATCCTGGGATATTTTACACGAGTTTTTATAATTGATCACAAATCAATTATAAAAAGCTGCGGGTTGATGTAGCTGTGAACATTATTGCAGCATAGAAGAACTATAAATACCGTAAAACGGCTTTGACATAATATCTATCGATATAATACGCTGGCGCATACTTATATCTGATATTATATCAAATACGCGGTATCCGTCGTTTTGCTTCAATAGATACATTTGTACTATAATTTATATTATGTAAAATAGAATATTTCGAACCACTCCCGCACAACCTTTTCCTTTCAATATGATTTTAAGTCAAACAAACAACGAATACTTTACTTCTCATAACTTCATTAGAATTTAATATTTCGCACTACAATCCAGAAAATTTTAAATACGCGATTCTCAGCGATCGACATTTTGCCATAATTTGTACAGAATATTTCTCATAGCTATAAATCGCGTATTTGATACTTAGTTTTAAATTTTATCTAATTTTTATACCATGTTTTTATTTCCAGGTAATGATGTCTTCAAAAGCACGTCTAGATTTTGGGAATGCTGGATCTGCTTTTCGGTAACCAAAAGCCAACATAAATGATAATCCGTATTTATCTGTATCTACATCAAACTTTTCTCTTAATAAAGCTTCTGCTTTTTCTTGATGAAAACCTTCTATGGGACAAGAATCAATTCCTGTTAATGCAGCAGCAGTCATCATATTCCCTAAAGCAATATAGGTTTGTTTAGAAGACCAATCGAATAACTTCTTGTCTGTATCTAAATTAAAATCACGGTCTTGAAACTCTCTGTAAAACTTAGAATACGTTTTAATAACATCCTCTGGAAATTGTTTTACATCTTTCATCATATGTTTAATATAATCCGCATCGTGTTTTACCATTGGTGCTTTCATGCTTAAGCCTAATATAAAATGACTAGCTGTATCTAATTTTAAAGGGGCTCCCCAAGCAACAGGTTTTAATAACTCGCGCAATTCTTTATCCTGAACAACTATAAAATGCCAAGGTTCGAAACCAAAAGAACTTGGTGATAAATTGGCTGTTTTTAGGATAAAATTAATGTCTTCGTCTGATACTGTTTTGGTAGCATCAAATTCTTTGGTTGCATGTCTATAAGTAAATGCATTTAAAATTTCGTCTCTGGTAATATTTGGTATGTTCATTATTAAATGGTATAAGTTTAAAATATTTATACTATCAAAAGTATAGTTAGTTTTGATTTCTTACAATAACTATCAAAAATGATAGTATAAAATTTGGATAAATGAATTATTTAACTAACTGTATATCAATTAATTGTGTGTATGTTAAATTTGCTATAAAAAGTATAGTTGTATTATTTATTATAGTATCGTAATTTTGTAGCACTCAATACAATATCTTATGTATACATTTAAAGGAAAAGAATATCCATGTTGCGCAAGTCTAACTATGGGCATTATTGGCGGAAAATGGAAAACAGTTATATTATATCATTTAATTGAAGGTCCATTACGCTATAATGAGTTAAGAAAAGAGATGCCAACAGTTACAGAACGTACGTTAAGTTTACAACTAAAGACGTTAGAAGAAGATGGAATCGTTAAAAGAAAAGTATATACCTCTAAGCCGCCTTTAAAAGTAGAATATTCGTTAACCGATTTTGGAAAAACCCTAATTCCGGTAATCATATCTATTGCAGATTGGGGTGTTTATGCTGTTGAGAAAAAAGAAGAACTGGCAGTATAAAATCATCTAGACCAGAACTATACTATCCCATACTATACATAGTACTCCCCTCCTAACATTTCTTAGATGATAAGCGTTCTGTTGCCTCATTTTAAAGAAGTTCATAAACCTCTATTTCATTTGTAAAAGAATAAACAAAATCACTTTGAGCTCTGTCAATATGGTATGTATTGTAAACTTTTTGAGGATAAATTACTCTGTAATTTGATAATAATCAGGATTAGTACGTGCATAAGTGTAACAAAACGACTAAAATTCTATCTTATAGTTTATAAATCAATCAAAAAATCATTAAACATGTCTAATCAACAAAAAACAAAATTGGTACATCTTATGGGTACCATTTTTTTAGCTGCACTATTTTCTATACCGTCTTATGCAGCTTTGCCTACTATAGCTGTAGATCCTGTGATAACAAAAAAAGACCAACCAACCGATTCATTAGTATATAAACAGTTAGACGATTTGAGCCTAAATCAGTCAAAAACTCGTAGGGATAAAGGTGTTATTCGCTCTTTTAACGATCATCTTATTTCTAAATCTGAAATGGATGCTTTTATAAAACAGCAAATGGACTCACTTGATATACCAGGATTGTCTATAGCATTTATTAATGATGATAAAATTGTATATCACAACGCATTAGGTGTTAAAAACAACGAAACCCTAGAAAAAGTAGACAATGCTACAATTTTTGATGCCGCTTCTATATCTAAAACCGTATTTAGCTTTTTTGTTATGAAAATGGTTGATGACGGTCTTTTGGATTTGGATACACCATTATATACGTATATGGAATATCCAGATATTGCCTATGATGAGCGTTATAAATTAATTACTGCCAGAATGGTGTTATCACATACTAGTGGATTTCCGAATTGGAGATTTTTGGATCAAAATGGAAATTATAACCCCAATGGCAAACTTACCATACAGTTTGACCCAGGAACAAAATTTCAATATTCGGGAGAAGGCTATGAATATCTTGCTAATGTTGTTGCACATCTAAAAGGTGTGGATAAAAATGGATTACAACGTTTAATTAACACGAGCATTTTTAAACCTCTAGCGATTAAACATACAAGTTTTGTTTGGAACGACTATATAGAAAATCATCGTGCAGATGGTCATTTAAAAGGGAAACCAAATAAAGGATATAGCAGCAACGCCAAAGATCCTAATTTTAAAGCATCGGCTAGTTTACAAACAGAAGCAAAAGAATTTTCAAATTTTTTATTGGCTCTTATGAATGCTAAAATCTTGTCAGAAAAAAGCCATCAAGAGCTATTAAAAATACAGTCAAGCTCTGTAGCAACTAAGAAGTCAAAAGCTCGTAAATATGGATTGGGTATTGCTATAGAAAAATCTGATTATGGTACGAATTACTTTCATGGAGGCGATAATTTGAGCAGTACTGCATTATATATGTTTAATAAAGAAAAGAAAGTGGGTTATGTGTTTTTTACCAATTCAGAAAAAAGAAACAGCTTTAATAAAAATCTACGAGACTTTCTTTTAACCAAGTAATTACTTGTATACCTACTTAAAGCTCCAAAGCATAAACATATGCTTTGGAGCTTTTAAAGTATTGTCAAGTATGGGCATTACACTCCCCTCCTCTTATCGATTTATGGCTGATTGATTAATAGCTTCGTACGTTCTATTAATTTTGAAATTAAAACGTCATCATAAGCATCTGGATGTGCTTTTGCAAACTCCCCTTTTGGGTTGCCTTTATCGTTATCAAAATAACGCCCTGTTATGTCATTGTATTCTTCAGAAACAGCTAGTTCGTATAGTATATCAGATCCTTTTGTTGCCGGCGACCAATGTTGGCCATAGGCTTCATTAGCCATGCGTGTATTTAACAAAGAACCTGGGTTAACAGCTAGTACCGAAATATCATGATACTGTTTCGCTAAATCAAAACTCCACATCGTTAATGCCAATTTACTTTGTGCATATGCTTCACTAACAGTATGCATAGCTAACCCGGCTAATGTAGCATCAGTAACATGTGATTGTGCTGCAGAGCTTAAATTAATAATTCTTGGTGCCTCTGACTTTTTTATAATTGAAAGAATCCTATTGGTTAACACATAAGGTGCCAAATAATTTACAACTAATCTAACATCAAATCCTTTAGAACTACTGGTTGAAGTCTTAAATATACCGGCGTTATTAATCAATACATCTAATTTAGGTATTTTATCATTGATTTGAGCTGCCATTTTTTGAACATCATTTAAATCTGAAAAATCAGCAACAAAGCCATCGATTTTCTCGTTGTTTGAGAGTTCTTTAATTTCTAAAATTACAGTGTTTAGTTTTTCTTTATTTCTTCCGTGAACATAAATGGTATATCCATCTTTAGCCAGTTTTATGGCTGTTAACTTTCCGATTCCGTCTGTGCTTCCTGTAATTAAAATCGTCTTATTCATCTTGTTTTGTTTGATCTTTTGAATGAAATTCTGGCAATACATCTTTAGAAATTTTCTCTAAAGTTTTCTCTATATTCATCGTGTTAAAACGCAAGTTTAATGCTAAATGATTGACACCAATACTTCGTAATTTATCTAAATAATCGGTTAGATAATTTATTCCTAATCTAAACCCTAACTGAATCGGTTGTGGTTTGGTATTAGGATCTTTTAACACATCTAAATACATGGGTTGCATAAAAGGTTTGTCGTACTCTTGCGTTTCAGCCACCAATTCTCTGTATTGTCTAATTGTATTATTTTGGGTATATAAATCTCTTGGATAATTCATCCAACCATCTGCATTTTTAGCGTTCCACTCTAAAGTTTGCCTGCTACTTCCTGTCATTAATAACGGAATTTTATGGGCTGTTGGTTTTGGTAACATATCAATATTTCCTTGTAAAATACCGTGGTTCTTTGTTTCATAAATTGGAAAATCATTCTGAAGTTGTCGTATGTAGTTAAATGATTCTTGAAACAGTTCACTTCTATTTTCATAATCGATCCCCATTGCAGGATATTCATCATATCGGTCTCCAGATGCAACTCCTAATAATAATCTTCCATTAGATAATTGGTCTATTGTTGTTGCGGATTTTGCAATATTTAGAGGGTGGTGTAATGGTAAAGCAATACTTGAAACACCTAGGCTTATTTTGGTAGTTTGTCCTACCAAAAATCCTAAATAAGTAAACGGATCAAAAGTTTGACCTGCATCACCAAATGTAGGAACATGAAACGGAATATCTCTAATCCAGAGTGCTTTAAACCCTAAAGCTTCAATCTGTTTAACACGTTGTACATGATCTTGCATGGTTGGAATTGCGCTTGTCGAATAGTTCTCGATAGGCACCACTATACCAATACTCAGTTCATTTTGTTTAAAAACGGAATTATAAGCCTTATTTATCTTTTCAAATTTCATATAACGATACAATAAAAACGGATGTCATAATTTTAAATAGAGCATCCGTTTTGAAAAAAATACTACTAATTAATTTCTTGCAAATCAATTAACATAGATTCCCAATTTTTTTGATTTTCATGATCAAATTGAGCTCCATTTTCATCAGCAATTGTAAAACGTTTAATCGCTGGTGTTTTACTTGTCGCTTGGAATAATTGATAAGCTTCTTCTTTTAAAGCTTCCTTAATAGGCAAATCAATTGAAGCATATATTGCGCGTTTACAAGCAGTAATTGAGTTTGCGGGAAATTTTGAAATACGTTCTGCCAAAGCATCTACATAGGGTCCAATTTCACCTGAATCGAGTGCTTTATTAATTGTACCATATTTTTCAGCTTCATCTGCATCCCAATCTCTGGCTCCTAGAATAATCTCTAGTGCTTTACCAAGGCCTGCTTGTCTAGCCATACGTGATGCACCTCCACCACAAGGTAAAATCCCCATACCGACTTCCATTTGCATGAATTTAGCTTTTCCTCTAGCGGCAAAACGCATATCAAGGGCTAATGCCATTTCGTGCCCGCCACCTCTGGCAAAACCTTCAATTTTAGCTATGGTTGCTTGGGGTACATTGCTTAGTCGCTCTAATACTGACTGTAAGTCTAATAGTTCTACTTCGTTTCTTGGCACTGCTTCGGTAGACATATCTCTAAGTAAATTAGTGTCATAATGACATACCCAATAGCCAGGGTTTGAAGATTGAAAAACGACTACCTTAACACTTCTATCTCTTTCTAATCGTAAACATAGACTGCTTAAGTCTGCAAGCATCTCCTGTCCTTGTACGTTTACAGGTCCAAAGTTGATATCAATTATTAAAATCCCGCCTTTTTGCTCGGCTGTAAATGTTTGAAAATTTTTATACTCCATGATTTATGGATTTTTAAGTTACTACTGTTTTATTATGTGATAATTACAGTACAAACTTACCTTAGAACCCCAGGGTTTATTTGGTAGAAAACCATGTGTTATTAGTAAAAAAAAAGGTTTGTAATAAGAACCCCTAGACTAAATTAGCTTTAAACTCACTAAGACTAATATTTTTATAGGTTTTAAAGGTTTTATTTAGGTGGCTAGAATCTGTGAAACCAAGTTCTAAAGCAATTTCTGAATCTTGAGAATCGGTATATTTTAATCTAGTTTCAACGAGTTTCAATTTATAGTGAAGAATGTATTTTTTTAATGAAACGTCGGTGTGCTTTTTAAAGTACTCACTGATATAATTACTGGCGATATGAAATTCTTTTGCCAAATTTTTAGTAGATAATAACTCAGGATTGTAAATATTAGAATGAATGTAGTTTATGATTTGCTGGATTTTTGAAGACTTAACTTCCTTTATCGTTTCTATATTTATATACTGAATATTTCTAGCAATTAAATGAAGTATAACTGATAACGAATTTTCAATGATAAAGATATCAAAAGACTGTCTATTCAGATATTCGTTAGCTACCATATTTACAAGAGAAACTAAATGTTTTCTGTCAGGATCTGATTCAAACTGCATTTCTCTAAGCTGATGGCTTTCACTATTTAAAATTTCTTCAATTTTACGAAACCAATGATTAATAGGTAAAAGTGTATTTTGAGAACTAGAGTTTCTAAAAAAACTCTTTAGGAATTTAATAGCAGTGACTGTTGTTGGTGTTTCTGCTTGAATTATGTAAATGTCATCTGGTACAAAAACGAAAATACTGCTTGCCGAATAACTAACTTTTTTACCATTTATTTTTATGGCACCATTCCCTTTTTCAATATATACAATTTCAAAAAAACGTATCGTCGTATATTTACAAAATGTGAAAAATGTTTCCTCTTTATAGTGATGAATTACGATATTTTCGATAATGGTTCTTGGCACACCATAAATATATAACAAAATTCAAATTAGGAAAGATGTTTCTAGACTAAAGCCACTCAACAAACACCCCACTTCACTCCTATTCAGGCCTAAGGTTCTGAATGATATGGAGATATACTAAATGTCTCCTGCTTCTTAAAAAAGTAACTGTTTTCTAGCGATGAAAATCCTTTAAGTATTACAGGACGATACGTTTTTATTATTGTTTACTTTCTTATTTGATATTCTTAATAAAAGCGGGTAAAATTCGTTCTGCGATTATTTGCAAGGTGCTGTTATCGTTTTCATGAGAAGTAACTACAATTACAAGGTCAAGTTCCTCAATCAAAATGATATATTGACCACCACCACCTTGGGCAGATCTACTGAAATAACTTTTTTTGCCAGATTTTAAATCTGCACTCCACCAGTAATAACCGTATCCCTGATTAGAAACATCTTTACCTCCTCCATAAATATCATCATCACCCGTATAGAGAATTTTATATGTTGCTTTGTTTATAAATGCTTCTGGTACGAGCTGTTCTCCATTGTATTTACCTTTGTTAGCGGTCAAAATCCCCCATTTAACCATATTTCGTGATGTCATACTTGTGCCACTTCCTGATCTTGGCAGACCACTGATATCGGTTTTCCAATCATAATTTGTGATTCCCATTTTGTCAAGAAGTTCATTTTTAATAAAGTCTTTGGCAGATCCGGGCACAACGGCATCAAGAACCTGCATCGCCAATACTGGATCAAATTGATATTTAAAACTTTGAGATGTAGCAGTAATAGGCGCACTATGCTCTAGGTAAGCTTGTACTTGGCCCTGACCTTTTAATTGATTTGGGTTTTTCTCGATTTCTTCACTCTGTTTTTTACTAATACGGATACCAGAACGCATAGTCATTGCCTGATGTAATGTGATTTTTTCTACACCTTTAACAAATTTTGTTGGATCCAGGTCTTTGAGAAAACTTACAAGGGGTTTGTTTAGATCTTCCATAGACAGATATCCTAATTGAATGGCGCGACCGATCGCTAAACAGGTATACGCTTTAGTGGCCGAAGCTTGGAAATGAGGCAGATTAATACGACCTTTATTATAATAGGATTCAAAAATTAACTTGCCCTTGTGAGCAATAAGAAAGCTGTCAAAAGGATCATGCTTGTTGTCTGCTATCTCCTGTGACAATTTAAGAATCATCTCTTTATTACCGCCATCTACACCTAATTTACCAATAGGAATACCGTCTTTTTTGTCTTCTGGTGTTGTACTGATATATGCATTGTTAAGCTGCGGAATTTCCCAGAAAGAGATTTCATTGTTATTACTTGAAACATGACTCATTAAGGATGATAACCAAGCGACACTGCGAACTACTGTCATAGGGAATGCAGTTTGGTGAGTACCATCAATCACTTCTCTTAGTACGGATAACCCATCATCTCTTCTATTTTTTAAAAGACTAACAAACTCCTCGATAGGTTCCATTTCTTCTTCTAATGAGCCATATGAAATAAAAACATTGGCATTCAGGCTACTACTTTTATCTGATGCCTTATAAGGTCCGAATTTCGTATTAAGTTCGGTGAGATACTGAACTTCATTTTTGATCGATGGACTGCCAAGAATATAATTATTAAAGGTATCGGGTTGAGTTAACAGTATATAAGCGCCAAATTCCCCACTCATTGAATATCCAAAATACGTACGACTGTTCGGATCAGTTCGATAGGTATTCTCAACATACTTAATTACATCATTGCGAATAAAATCCAAATGTTTATCAGCTTGTCCCAATTGGTATTTTTTTTGAATTTCAGGTTTATTTGATTTACGAAAGCTGTAATCTCGGAACCGACTCACATGCGCTCCTATTTCTTTTTTCAGGTTTTCATTTATGTCTTTCTGCCAAGAAATACCAACTAGAATCACATCTTCTAACATGTATTCTGTTGCTCCAGATAACATTTCGAGATGCCACATAGCGTCTGTATAATATAGGACAGGATAGGTTTTATTATTGTTCTCAGAATAATCTTCAGGCAATTCTATATAAAGTTCATAGTTTCTTTCTGTTGTAGTATCTTTTATTGGAACAACTTGAATATGAGGTGATACCAAGGAAGTTTCTTCTCTATTTGAGGTAAACTCTTTTATACTATTTTCTTGTGTAAAAGTAATATTTGTCAGTATTAGAAATAGTAAAAGGAATAGTCTTGTTTTGTTTATCATAGTTTTAATTATGTTTAAATATTTGCTTTGCTATTTCATTTGGTTTTATGACGTGGTTGGTACTCTATTTTTTGAAATAATTGTTTAGTTTTTTAAGAATTATTGTTTGGGTCTTAGGTTCTCGATAACCTGAGCATCTACCCAATAAGGGTTTCCAACCAAATATTTACTTCCATCTGCTCTAACTTTTTCATCTCCCTTATAAAAAAACAAGTATTTACCGTCGGGTGTCACTCTAGGGCTCTGGTCATACAATCCTGTGTTTATGGTATCGCCCATATTAATTGCTGCTCCCCATGAACCATCTTTTTGTCGAAAACTAATATAGATATCAGCACCATAATCACCCTCTTTCTCAACATCCCACATTAAATAGGATTCATCTGGAGCGATAAAGGGGTGGGCAACCCATTTTCCGGTATTAATCACTTTATCTACTGGTTTAGGAGCTTCTCGCACACCGTTTATAAGTTGAGAATATCTAAGAACGCCATCCCCTTCTCTAGTATATTCATCAATATAATAAGTTCCTTTATCCGATACTGACAAACCATGAATAGGGATATCTTTAAAAGGATCAAGACTTTTCATTTCTGACCAACCAGGGTTGAATTGGTCCCTATATTTCTCTGTGTCGGTTGATAAGACAGACGCACTACTCCATTTATGATTTTTATATTGCATAATGAACAGTGTGCGCTTTTTATATTTTCCACCGTATCTACTAAAATAAAACTCTTTCATATCTGGTGTAAAATCACCACCAAATTCTACATACTCTTCTGTAGAAACAATGCCAGGAGCAAATAACTCCGGAATCAGACCTGGGGGTTTTTGGCCAAGGTAGCGATCTTCTAAAGCTGGGAAATCAGGGTCATTTACACTATTTTTTTGAGCAAAAGCAGTGTTTAACCAAATAAAAGATGTAAATAATAAAATTTTAGTAATTTTCATTGTTTGCGTTTATATACTTGTTTTTACAATTTGTATAATTCTAACTTACTAGATTGACTTGTTCACTAAAAGAGCTACTTAGTTATACTCTAAATATGCTACCCTTTTTACTTTTCATAATCTTTATCATTATCAATTACTTAATGGTCAGATTAACATATAGGAATTTGATTTATTCATTTTTTTGTAATTCATTAAGCCTGTGCTTGACTTCGTTATTTTTAGGATTTAATTCAAGTGATTTTGAGTAATTTAAAATGGCAAGATCAATTTCTCCTATTTTTTCACAGGCTTTTGCATAACTTTCATATACTTTGAAACTATTTGGATAGAGCATCATATTTAATTTGAAAGTGTTTTGCGATAGTTTCATTCTGTTATCATGGTAAAAATCATACCCTACATCATTTATGTGATCTTCAGTTACTTTAGGGTTATTAGGGTCATGTTCGATTAAAGTTCTATATGCTTTAAATGCATTTTCAAAATCATCTTCAAGAAGGAATTCTACAGGATCTTTTTTATCAGTATCTACCTTGGCAAAAGTTGAAGTTATTGTTCCATCGTCGCGATTAACATAAAGTAACTCGAGCGTTTCATTTTCAGAATTTGGTTTAAATTGTATAAGCCGACTTGAATTTCTTCTAACAAAACTACTATCAGAAACTTTGACTAGTTCTTCAGTTTCTACATCAAGTATATTTTTATAGAATAATAGATTGTCCTTTTCAAAAACTTCTACAGTTGCTACATCAGATTGGTATCTACCAGTAATTTCATCAACTAAAGCTTGCTCAATTTGCATTTTTTCATATATCGGAACATACGCATCCCAATTATACGTTTGAGCTACAGATCGAATCACTTCTGCATTAAACTCTGGAAAAGTAGAGTTAGTCATGACAACCACACCATATCCTTTGTCTCTATGAGCCACAATTTCAGCATAGAAACCTGTATTCCATCCGTGATGCCTTAAGTAGATTTCTCCCTTTCTATTTAAAAGCTGAAACCCTAAGCCCAATGTAAATGACCAAGCAGTATTACTCACTCCATATGGTGTACCCATTAATTCTGTCAGATCTTTTGATAATCCTTTAGTATTCTTACCTTCTAGGGTTTGCTGTACATTGGTTAGAAATTTTGCGTAATCCTGAGCAGTTGTCCATAATCCAGCAGAAGCCATTGATGGCTGAATCTTTCTTCTACCTTTTACCATAGAACCATCTGTTAAATAACCAGTTGCTGCCTTCGTTAATTGCGCTGTTGTAAGCGATTGGTTAAACGTACTATTGTTCATTTCTAAAGGTTGTAACACGTGTTCGTGCATAATCTCCGGGAATGTTTTTCCTTCAACATCCAGCATCATTTGTTGAATAGGTACATAGCTAGCATATGCAAAACGAACACTTTCACCAGGCTCTTTGTTAGTTGTAATTGGTTCATTTTTAGCTGGATAAGTTCCGTTTAAAATATCTACAAGTGTTGGAATTTTTTCATTTGCATTATATGATCCGGTTCCACGAGGGTATATTCCGGCAGAATGATTTAAAAGATTTTTTATGGTTACTTTCTTTCCTTTAGTAAATTCATTTTCTGGTACTTTCCAGGATTTTAAGTACCTGTTAATGTTTTCATCTAAGCCTACTTTATTTTGTTCAACAAGGCGTAATGCACCGTAGGCAGTTACCGGCATACTAGTTGCCGCTGCCTGGAAAAGGGTTTGTTCTGTAACAGGAACTTTACTTTCCTTATCCATCACACCATACCCTTTTGCCCAGGCAATTTCACTATTATGTATGATTGCAATACTCACGCCTGGAATGCCATAGTGTTTCATTCGTTCTTCTATAGACCATGTAGAATCACCCTCTATATGCACCCGAGTTGTAAGACCAGTTTCTACCTCTTTAATTATATCAATTTCGGTATCAGTATTTGATTTTTCTGCACATGAATGAAATAGAATTATGGTTAAAAGAACCGAGATACATTTTTTCATACTAATGATTTTTTATAGAATGATTGATTGTTATAAGACTTTACTTTAATTAAATGTTGAATAAAAATATAGTATAATTCATATCATATACCTTAAATTGGATGAAGCCAACAATTAAATGATAAAACCATTTCGTCATTGATATAAGGCTTTGGTAAAGAAATTATAGAGATTTGTATTTATAGGTATTATCTTTATTTTTTAATAAAAGAATTTATGATTAAAAAATCTTTGAAATACGCCATACTCATTAATATAGGAGCTTTCTTGTTGGTTTTTATACTTGAAACATTGAGTAATTTGTTTTTTAGAGATAATTTTGATACTAGTTTTTCTTTTTATGTACATGGACTTAATTATACTGTTATGATAATGGGGTTCATTTGGTTAAATCATTTTGTTCTTATTCCTTATTTCTTAGATAAGAAAAGGTATTTTGCATATGGAATACTACTCATCGGGAGTATGCTTATTTTTTCCTACTTAAGAACGAAAAATTGGTCTGGTACTTCTAAAATATTCTTCTTTCTTCTTTATACAACAGGAGCTGGTATGGCTGTTTTTTTCTTAAGAAGAAATATGATCATCCAAAAAAAAAATGAGGAGAAAGAAAAATTACAAAAAGAGATGGAGCTTAACTATTTGAAGGAGCAGGTGAACCCTCATTTTTTATTTAACTCTTTAAATAGTATTTATTCCCTTTCAAGGCAGCAATCACCAGAAACTTCTGATGTTGTAATGCAGCTATCAGAATTAATGAGATACCAGCTAGAGAGCTCTAAAAAAGATACTGTTTTATTAAAAGAAGAGCTTGAGTTTATAGAAAATTATTTGTTAATTGAAGAAAAAAGATTAAGTAAACGTTGTACTATTGAATTTTTAATTAAGGGAGATGTATTAGAATTAAGTATCGCTCCAATGCTACTTATCCCATTTGTCGAAAATGCTGTGAAACATGGTGCCCAAAGTACAAATGAACAGAGTACAATTGATATTTCTATCACTATAAAAAACACCACCCTTTATGTTTGTGTAGTTAATTCAAAACCCAATATGGTTGCTGCATCAAAAAGAGAAGGAATGGGTCTTGAAAATGTGAGAAGACGTTTAAATCTATTATATCCTAATTCTCACGTATTAGAAATTGATGATATGGAAAAATTATATCGCGTAAATTTATCTATCGATTTAACAGCTTCAGTATTAAAAAATAGTTAATGATTAAAATTGGTATCATAGATGATGAAATACTAGCACGTAAAGTGTTAGAAGAGTATTGTGCTAAAATTGATAATTTTGAATTAGTATTGAGTACAGGGAATCCATTGGAGTTTATCAATTTTATTCAACAAAATGAAGTTGATCTCATTTTTCTGGATATAGAAATGCCCGAACTTAATGGCATAGAAATTTTGCGTTCTATGATCAATCCGCCTAAAGTTATTTTAACTACGGCTTATTCTGAATATGCATTAGAAAGTTATAACTATGGTGTTATTGATTATTTATTGAAACCTGTAAAAATTGAACGTTTTTTGAAAGCCATAAACAAAGTTTCTGCTTCAAAAATAATACAACCTAAAAAAAATAGTGGTACTAAAGAGCTTCAAATAAAACATGATGGTATGCCTGTTAATATTTCATTTCAATCAATTCTGTATATTCAGAGTTTTGGAAATTATTTAAAAATATTTACAGATTCAAGAATGTACCTGATCTCTGAAACACTGACTAATATAAATACCTTATTATCTGAAAATTTTCAGCGTACACATAAATCATATATTACCAATTTAGATAGAGTCACAAAGGCAACCAGAACATATTTGTTAATAGACAATAACAAAGTACCGGTGAGTGCAACGTATAAGATTATTGTTTCTGAAAAATTAGAAGTTTTAGCAAAATCATAAAACGATTATTGTTGATTGTAAGACGCACTGATACATGCAATTTGAAAACAAGGTTTTTTAATTTCGGATGAAAAACAAAATTTCACCCGAAATATTTACTTTAATTAAACAAAATTCAAAATACCTTAACTATTCTATTCCAAATGCCTCACTAAGCCCCTGTTTAAAAAAACCAATAAAAGGTGTATCATGACCTCCGTTTCCTGTTAATATGTTGGCGTTTTTTGACTCTAAAAAGGCAACTTCTTCTGCCGTAAGACTACCTACAGCTTGGTCTGTTGCTCCATAAATGTAAGTTAAGTTGGATAAGTCATTAACAGTATTGAGAAGTTGCGTATATCGATTCATACCTAATCCAGCGGCCAATCTACCAATATTTCTTTCAATCACATCCATACCTGGTTCAGGATCTACTATGGGAGTCACTCCATTTTCAAAAAAACCAAATCTTCCTTCAGAAAGCCCTTGCCAAACAACATCATTTATATCTAATCTTCCTGTAATAATTAGATATTTATCGGCACTATCTATTCCCTTTTTGGCAATAAGTTCTTGTGTGATAAAGGCACCAAATGAAATTCCTAAAACATAAACGGTTCTACCCTGATCTTTAAAATATTTGATAACTTGATATAGTGTTTCTATACTTTCGGTATTAAAACTAACGGCTTGAGCTAATGTTATATCATTGCCTTGTAAAATAGTTGGGTTAAGTGTTTGTGCTTGGTGTACATTTACAGTTAAAATATCGGTAGTATTAAAATTTTCAAAAATGTTATCTACTAAATCTGTACCGAGTTCTATATCGGGGCCTGCTTGGGCATTGATTAGAACTGTAGGTGCACTTTCATTTCCTTTAAAATAAATTAAATCCTTAATTTCTTGTGATATTCCAACAGGAGTTACTGGTGTAGGATTTACGGGTGACTGATCATCATCCTTAGCACAGGAACATATAAAGATTGAAAAAAATGCAATTAGAATTAAATTGGTAACGAAATGATAACAATTAGAAATTTTCATTTTTGAGGATACTCTTTTCATTAATGTATATTTTTTAATTTATTAACGTAAAAGTATAGTTGTCAATTAAATAAAAAAGTCTTTTTAGTGCTGAAGAAGTACTAAAACGATAGTATCATACGAATCAGGACGTTTTTTGAAGTTTTCTAAAAGCCCCAGGTGACATTTTTAAACTCATCTTAAAAGCACTATAGAATGCACTCTTTGATTTAAAACCAACTTCCATACCTATAGCTTCAACAGAATATTTATTAAATACGGGATCATGCAATAGATCTTTAGCTGCTTCAATTCGATACTCATTTACAAATTGGATGATGCTTTTATTGATTTCCTGATTTACAATTTGTGATAAGACCCCTTCACTTATTCCTAAGAGAGTTGCTAGTTCTAACCTACTTAATAGAGGATTTTTGTATAACTCCTCCTCTTCCATTAACTGATAAAGTTGAGTAATGATTTTTGAAGTAGTCGCGCTTTTTATTTTCCTATTGATCTTGAGGCTAGATGTCTTTTTTGAAACTAAATACTCATGTATTTCTTCCTTTTGGGCTATTATTTGTAGTTTAAATACTCCATAGTACAAAACCCACCACAAGAATAAAGAAAGTAATATCCATAACA
Source organism: Aquimarina sp. AD10 (assembly GCF_003443715.1). NCBI lineage: Bacteria > Pseudomonadati > Bacteroidota > Flavobacteriia > Flavobacteriales > Flavobacteriaceae > Aquimarina > Aquimarina sp. AD10. The sequence continues at coordinate 956,549 of NZ_CP031965.1, forward strand.
TATAAATAGTATATACTGAATTGAATATGTAAAATTCTATTCTAGTAAAAATCCAATTTATAATAATACCTATAATAAAAAGGTTTACTCTTAACAACCAACGTCTTTTATCGTCTGAAATACGAGTAGCATTTTTTATTAATTTTCTTCCCCAAAAAATCAAAAATATATTTAATGCAAAGGATGTAAAATCTTTAATGTAGTATATCAAAATATCAAAAATAGAACCATACAGATCAAGTAAGAACATAGAAATTTCAAGAAGAACAGAACAAACGAAAGGAAGATACATCCATTTATATCTATTGTTATTTAGAAGCTCATGCTTAATTTGAATTATAAAATAGGTGAATAATGTAGCTGCAAATAGCATATCTAGCATGAAAAGGTTTAAAATTTCAAAAGCGATATTATCTATGGTAACCCCAAGCAAATCTAAAAGGATTAAGGTGGCAATTAGGAATAAGGATAGCGAGAGATAGTTATTGGCGCGACTTTTATAAAAAGAAGTCGTAATTAAAGCGATACTTACAAAATATCCCATAATGGCACTTGCAATCATGGCAAAGTTTAGAATTGTTATATCCAATATTTGTGAAATTAATTATAGTAATATTCCCTAGTTATAATATAAACTGATTATTCATTTACAAGAACAAAACTAGTTTTTTCATGGAATTAAACGGTAGTATCCTTAATAAATACTACTAAAGAGTAAACATTTATAGCGTACATATTTAAATCATCAATTGATAATTAGGTGTTCATATAGCGTTTCGCATGTAGTACAATAACTCAAAATATTCCCGTCAAATCCCCATTAAAAAAAGGGGGGTATGTCAAAAAAAATACAGTTAAAGGTCTCTTTTTCAAAATGTTGATAGATTATATTTTTGAGAATATTAACAAATTAATCTTAAAAATTATATAAAATGGGGTTTATTCTAAAGGGAAATCTGACGGGGGAAATATGCAAAGATTGTAAAGAACCATTATTTGGTTCTATTGTACGCTTTTACAGAGTAGAGAATCTAGATATTGATGTTGTGACACAAGTATCAGCAAATCCAAAAGATACGTTGCAAATTTTGGGAGAAAAACAAATCAAAGCTAAATCTAAATTATTGTTAGCTGAAGCAGAAATTGATGAAATAGGAAATTATGAAATCGAATTAAAAGGAAAATATGCTGAATATGATGGACCTATTATGATCGATATTGTAACAAAACGTGTTTATAATCAAAAAAGTAAAGACCGCGATTCTATTCAGTTTACACTTACTACATTACAACCAAGATGGAGACAGACTGAACAGGGGATTGTATTTTACTGGAAACATTGCATTAACAGTCGTTTTTGGTGTAGAATACGTGAATTATTTGATGCTTGGGTAATTTGCGGAGTATTACTGGATTGTAAAAATGACAATATTCCAATTCCTGGGGTTAAAGTAATTGCAATGGATGATGATTGGATTCATGATGATGAATTGGGATCGGATACTACAAATAGTAACGGACATTTTAGAATAGATTATAGCAGTAAAGATTTTAAACAAACATTTCTTTCTCCTTTGATCAATATAGAAACACCTTTTCCACCTTTTAATAGCGGACCGGATGTATATTTTAAATTAGAATACAATGGCAGTTCTATAGAGTTCGAAAAACCATCTGATAAAAGAAATAATGTGGGACCATGTCTTTGTGTAAGGCTTTGTTTAGAAGATATCGTGATTACTGAAATTCCAATTCCTGCATCATTTACCAATATTGGGTTAACCCGAAGAATTAAAATACAAGATGAAATTAATACCGCAAACGGAAAAACATTGCGGGCAGGGTTTAATGAATACGCGTTTTATAATACTATTAACCTTATCGGTACCATTACTCAAAAATTAAATGGTAATCAAATGGAATATATGTTTGAATACCAAGAGGTTGGTGCGCCTAATAATATTCCTGTATCAGGAGGTTGGCTTCCTGTAACACCAGATATGATTCCTCCTACAACCATCGGTAATCATATTACCCTTACCGGAGATCCATCAAATCCAGTATTGAAAACACCATATATTACAGATGGAATTGCTCCCGATATTAATTTTAACGGAAATTGGATTCCCGTACCAGAAGAAAGTAATTTTGAGCCACATCAAGATACTACAATTCTTAAACTTAATACTGTTTCGCTAACCAATTTGACATCTTTGAATATGGCATCACCTACATCAGATATCGGTACAGCAACTGTTTCTGCAGGAAGACCACATACCAGAAATCGTTATTTCGCCATTCGAATGAAACAACGTGAATTAAATAATATAGCAACAGAAGTTATAGCTGGAACCTCTAAGCCTATTGCGATTTTTAATGTTGAATATAATAATGTAAATAAACACGGTAATTGGGCACCAGACATAAAAAATAATCAACGTGCTTCTGTTTCGGTTAATATTGATGAAATTGTTTCTGCAACTACGGGTTGTAATAAAATTACTAATGCATTACATGTAAAATATCATGCTAGAAACGAAAACTTGTCTTCTGTATCTCTATCCATAACAGGACCTAAAAAACCAGGTCAAAACTTTGGATTTGCTGCCATACCATTAATGTTGGCACCAGAAACATATGGATCTGCTCAACTTATTAATTTACCAGAATCAAATCCAATTAGTCTATTTGATGTCAATGACTTATTACCTTGTGCATATACTGTACATTTAAGCGCAAAAGTGAAGCTAACAACGGGAGATGGTGAGCCCGGACCAATACAGGATTTTATTTCGTTCTGTAAAGTATAAGTGTATATCAACCAAACTTTAAACTAAAAAGAGGTACTATACTTTTCGTATAGTACCTCTTTATTATATCTTCTTTTTCAATATCAAAAACAATCACTCATAAAGTTTGATTCATTTGTATGAATAATCAATTAATTAAATTCATGTCACAGTCAATTTGCAATTCTAATTGTGTTTTCAGCTTTTCTAATGCATAAAAAAGGAATTAGATGACAAATAGATATTATATTTAAGGCATATATTATAATATGATTACTAAACCCGAGTATGTATATATTGCTTTTGATTTATTTCCTTCACAAAAAGGCGCTGCAACACATATCAACCATTGTTTAAAAGCTTTACAAAACACGTTTAAAACCGGATTACTTATCTGTTTGGGAAATGATGACATGCCTGTTTTTCAATTTGATAAAGAAAGAAACCTTTATGTGTATCGGTGGAAAGAAAAGGTAGTTAATTTTTTAGAACGGACTCAAAAGTTTCAAGCAAGTGTATTAGAAATTTTAAAAATTCCGCTTTGCCAAGCAATTAAGCTTATCCATTTTAGAGATATCTGGGGTGGAATTCCGGCGTTAAAAACAGATTTAAATTGTAAAACTGTATTTGAGGTTAATGCGTTTTCGCATATAGAATTGCCAAATCGATATCCCAATATTAGTGAATCGGTATTACAAAAAATTAAAAATTTTGAAGACTATTGTATTACTAAATGTGATGTAATAATAACTCCTTCAAACGTAACCAAACGATTTATTAAGGATCATTTTAAGATTAAGTCATTAAAAATTAATGTGATTCCAAACGGGGTTCAGTATTATGATTCAAATATTTTAGAAACCAAATACGACTCTCCTCACCCCTACATCTTATATTTTGGAGCGTTACAAAAATGGCAAGGCATTAAAACACTTCTAAAGGCCTTAAAAGAAATTGATGATTTAGATATTAGATTACTTATCTGTGCTTCGGTTCCCGAGAAACGTACACTAATTTATCATGATTTAGCCAAAAATATCGATGTTTACCATAAGGTAGATTGGTTATATGAGCTAGACAAGCAACTACTAGCTTCAAAAATTAAAAACGCTCTACTTACTGTTGCACCACTTTCATCCTGTAATCGAAATATTATACAGGGCTGTAACCCACTTAAAATCTTAGAATCTATGGCATATGCTACACCTGTTATAGCCTCTGATATTCCTGTTGTTCGTGAACTAATAAGTGATCGTAAAACAGGATATCTAGTACCTTCTGACAGACCAGAATTATTAGGTAGAAAGATCAGAACCTTACTAGAAGTACCTAAAGAATTAAAAAAAGTAGGTTTAAATGGAAAAAAAGAAATTGAAAAAAAATACCTTTGGGATTATCAGGAAGATAAAATGAAGAACATATATAAAACGGTACTTTTACATGATTAGAAAAGCACTACAGCTTGACGGCCAGCGGTTTCGTAAAACAAAACAGTTTAAAGCAAAAAGGCCAAGTGAATACTGGTTGCTGTTTTTTAAGAAACATGTATTGTTAAAGGAAAGATGGAAATTTAAAACATTTCATTTATTAGCATTAGTCCCCGTACTTTTGATATTCTTGTTTTATACTACTACGTCAGACACTGAAACTACAATTGTAGTTGGTTTTATTAGTACGTTTATTACAATAGCGGTATTAACTTTTTTAGCAGGTAGTTCCCCTAAAGCATTTGTTCCTATTGATGAATTTGCTGAGTTGGCTAAATTTATAATTTATACTAAAGGCGATATTTATAAAAACATTATCAGTTTACGTTTAAATGCCGGACAAATTGAAGATGCCGCAAATCTACTTAAACCAGAAGATATAGGATTTAAAAATGGTTCAGGCACCACATATAAACCATATCAATTAGAGCGTTTTTTTACTCAATTTGTATTTAAAGAGGGAAGTTCTTGCATGGTGTCGCTTTATCAAATTTCATTACGAGTATCCTCTACAAAACGAAGAAGCAGCGGTAAAGTCAAAACAAAAATAAAGCACAAGCACAAGTTTTTTTATCAATTGATTTTAAAATTAAAAGAATCGGATTACTCGATCTCCGATACCTTTTCAACAGATACATATGATATAACTGTGAAAAATGAAAATGGCTTCAATTTAGTAAAAGTAAAATGTAAAGAAAAAGTGAGTCAAATTGCTTCAGAAGTAAATAGTGTAAATAAACACGGTATGTCAATTTATACGAAAATGCTAAAATATCTAGTTCATGAACAAGTACTAGTTCCAAAAAGAAATCAAAAACTAATAAATTAAACACGCGATTATGAATTGTCAACAAAAATCTGGTGTGTTTTTAAATTTAGATTGCAAAAATCCAAAAGCACATACTTGTAATAACTGTAAAAAAGATATTTGCGAAGCACATACACACACACTTGAATCAAAACACCTGTGTGAAGACTGTTATTGGGAAACGTATCTATTTAGTACTAAAAAACGTGATGTTTATGCAGACGATAACTATATAAATGATACTTATGTAAATTATGATAGTACATCACAAACTTCATCACCACCATCAGGTTTTGATGGCGGATTTGGAGGAGGAAGTTTTGGAGGTGGTGGTGCTTCTGGTACTTGGACAGAAGGTGATATGCAAAGTTTGAATGATACAAGTACAGGTGACACTTTGGGTATGTTAGGAGCGGATGATACGTTTTTTTATAGTTAATTGAAACGAATGATTATAAGTTGGTTTACCGAAAATTACCCTCCAAATAAAGGAGGTATGTCCAGAAGTTGTGATCGAATTATTGGCAATTTACGCAGGCATCACACGATACATGTGTATCATTTTACAAATAAAAATAAAGCATTTAGTATTGAAGCTCAGGTAAATGGGGAGTATACAGCCATTCCTGTTTTTGAAGACAGCTCACATACACTTAATATGTTATGGGCATTTATTAAGAATAAAACAACAATCTTAGAAAGTGATATTCTAGTTAGTTTTGGTAGTAATTTATGTTTAAAAGGAATGCCACAAATAGCAAACTGGTTGCAAAAACCTGTAGTAACTTGTTTTCGAGGTAACGATTTTGATTCTGCAATTTTTTCTAATAAAAAACAAGATCTGCTTTATGCTATTCAGAATTCAGCAGCAATAGCTTGTGTTACTAAAGAAAAGGTAGACCGCATAAAACATATGAAGCTAGATACTAATGTGTGGTACACACCTAATTCTATTCATATAGAAGATTGGAAAATATTACAATCAGATATTAGATTAGCAGCAAAATACAAGACAGCATTAAATACAGATAAAAAAAATACGGTCATTGGATTAATCGGATTTTTAAAACAAAAAAAAGGAATCGATTTCTTTATCTCTAGTTTACAAAAATCTCAATTTGCAAACACAGTTCATTTGCGTATAGTCGGAGAAATAGAGCCACATATAGAGATGTTATTGATTTCAAAAAATATTGATTATTCTATAATAGTCCCAGAATCTCAGACAGAACTAATAGCCAATTACTTATTGTGTAATTTGATTGCAATTCCTTCAATTTATGATGGAATGCCTAACGTTATTTTCGAGGCAGCAGCATTAGAAATACCTATTTTAGCTTCTAATGCAGGAGGTATTCCTGATATATTAAATCAGGATAATGCGTTTATCTTTGATGTGTTATCAGAAAACTCATTATTAATGGCTTTATCTAATTTTGAAAATAGCTCTAAAACTAATTTAGAGCTGAAAATTAAACTTTTAAAAAGTAGATTAGAAAAAGAATTTACTCCAGATCAAGAAAGCAAAAAATATTTAGATATATTTAAAAGTATAAAAGAACAAAAATGAAATTTTACACGAAAATAATAAGTCTTTTATTGCTAGTAGTAATCACTGCTGCTTGTAAAAACACAGAAAAAAATACAACAAATCCTAGTAATTCAAATGCTGTGAATCATGATGTAAATTACACATCAAAAATGACTAAGGCAGATAAAAAGAAGTTTTATGATGCTAATAATAACGTAGTTTATGAGATAAAATATAAGCCAGATGGTTTTAAATTAAGAACGGCTTCATCTAAACTTTTATGGAAAATAAAATTATATGATGCTAAGATCAAAATTAGTGACAATGAAGAAAATTTGAATCCTTATGAGATCAAACTAGTAAACGATAATACAGCTAAATTGGTGAAAAATGATACTAAATTGGCAAGGTTAACGTATACTGCATCATCCAATACCCAAACAATAACCTCTACAAATGGATTAGAACCAAAAGAAATAAAGGGAAACTACGCTCCTAGCCTACTAATAAATATGATTTCTGAAATTTCTAAGGATCAAAAAAAGATTATAATTAATGAATTGGTTTTAAAAGGTTTTTAATGCATGTTTTTTATGCACATGGAGGTGGCTTAGGTCATTTAACACGTATTAGTAAGCTTATAAAAATTCTAGAAATTCCAGTTAATGATGTACTCATTATTACTCCATCCACTTTTACTAAGTACTTTAAATCGTATACGTTTGTTAAAATTTTATGGAACGAAACTGTTGCTGAATGGTCAAACACGATAAAAAATACTATTGAATCTTATACTATAACAACCTTTTATGTTGATACTTTTCCGTTTGGTATAAAAGGCGAACTCAGCTCTGTTTACACTGCGTTTCCTAAACTTGAATATGTTTATGTTTCCAGAGTATTAAAATGGCAAAACTATCTAGATGCTATTCCTGTAAAAACTGCAATTAAATTTTCGAAAACAATTATACTAGAAATAATGTATGATGAACATATGATCTGGATAAAAAATAATTCTAAAAAGATTAAACAGATCATGTTACAAAACAAACAAGTTTCTTCTATTTCCTTTCATGATAAACCTTACATTTTAATAGTACATTCTGGAGGAAAAGAAGACGTATTAAAAATTTGTAATCGAGCTAGTAAAGATTATCACAATAAACCAGAAATAGTAATGGTAGTTTTTACTCAAGTAGACATTAACATAAAAGATTCTAGAATACTACTACATAAAGATATATATCCTGTTTCTCAATATTTTGAACATGCCAAAAAAATATATACTGCTGCAGGATTTAATAGTATACAAGAATTACAATCATATAATGATAAACATGTTGTAATACCATTAAACAAATTATATGATGATCAGTTTTTTAGATACGAAAAAAGATTGAAAAATGATAGATTGCAATAGTTTTAATAAAAAGAGACTTAAAAATGAATATCAAATCCATCTTTAAGCCTCGAGATAATTTAAGTATACTCATACGTATGTGAAATCATACTCATAAAGTTATTGTATTAATAATCCCTATAAATACGAGCTTCACCTTGAATAGTATTTGTAACACCGTTATAATCTACATAATTACCAGAAAAATCAATAGATATATACTGACCGATACCTCCAGGGCCTGGTGTAATGGCTATTAAGTCAAAAGTCATAGGCGTAGCAAGAGCCATAGTTGCACTTGCATTTAAACCATTTACATGGCTTAGATTTTCTATAAACATAGCGTTAGGTCCAGTACCAAATGGATACCCAGTACCTAATGTTAATGTATTACTATATATGTATGTTGTACTTGTGCCATTTGATGCTTGCACAAGCGCACCTGTATTTCTTATAGCACCGAAAGGTTGTAATAAGTCATACTGATAAGGACCTGTAGTTGTATTTATACGGTATCGTATATACTCACTCGCTAAGCCACCGCAAATTACTATGTTTTGAGTATTTGCACCCGGATTTACGGTTGTAGTTGTTGTAGAACCTTGTGCAGTAGATAAGTCTACCGCTGCAATGGTAATATTTGATGGTAAAGTGCAACCAATACCGGCATAGCTATACGTACCCCCAGTTACTGAAATACCCGTAATAAATTGTCCTGATAAAGTATGTGTAAGTGTAACATAACCATTAGTTACAGGTGCAGCGGTACAATCGGTAACGGTTCCCGATAAGTTAAATGATTGAAGAGGATTTGGTGTTATTGGAATTGTAACATTAGTTGTAGTAGTAAATGGTCCAAAAGAAGGATCTAGATATAATACATTTCCACAAATATCAAGTATGGTAATAGTCATTGTTTGATTTGATGGTACTTTTCCGCTTACTAATCCTGTTGCATTTGTAATAGCAAATCGTGTAAATCCACTATATGTAATTTCAACACGCAATCCTGCAAGAGGATTTGAAGTTATGGCATCAATAACAGTAGCTGAAAAATTGACAACAGGAAAAGGAGCATCACAATTCCAGAAAGAGAAATGCGATACTTCTGCAACATAGCGGTTTCCATCTTTATAGGCTATCGCTTCTTCGTACCATACTCCTGCATGTTCATTAAAAGACCACATCGGTACTTCGTTTGCAGCAGTAGCTATTTGATCAGGATGTATAGGTAGAATTACTTTTGCAGGGTCAATGATTTGTAGTTTCTCTCCGGATTCTCCTCTTAGTTCTACTTGTACCATACCATAAGAACCGAGAGCTACTTGGTCAAAATCTCTTGTAATACCATATAAATCCCCAGGCATTGTGTTTGCAGTATCTGGATTAAGAGGATTTAGGTAATTAATGCTTACGGCAACTTCACCATTATATGGGTTGCCCGATTCATCAGTAAATCCAGAGTTAAAATATACAACACCTTCACCTTTATCGGATTTAAAACTTACCTTACCTCCTTTTTTTGAGTGTATACGGCCTACTTGATTAAATTTAAATAACTTTATGGTAAAATTGTTTTGGTTACCTCTGTCTAGATCAGGCACCATAACCCTAGATCCTTCGAGATATCCGTCAGCAAAAGCACGTATATACGCAAAATATTGTTGTACTTGAGCGTTTGAAAAGGTTACAATTCCGTTTTCGTCGGTTTCCTTTTCTTGTCCTCCTAGGGTAACTCTTGCTCCTTCTATAGGTTCATTGTTTTCATTTATTATTCTACCTATAAAATTGGCCTTAACAGATTCTCCATTATATTTTTTGGTATACTCGGCCAGAACATGATCTATTTCACTGGGTTCGGATTTTTCATGTGAATAGTTGGCATTTATGTTTTCAGTATTTTCAATTAGATCAGCATCTTTGTCGCAGGCTGTAAAAGAAAAAACGATAACGAGTACATGGAGGATTTGTTTTAATAACACTTTTTTCATGATAATAATATTTAGTTGTTAGTCTTGATAAGTTATTGATTATCAGAAGCGATAACTGGGGGCTTTGAACTTGACTTTCTAAGGAAAACAACTGGAATTTAGTAAGGAATTCACGTATATAGTAAAGACCATTTTACTAGTATTATTATGTATTGAAAAGGTAGTTGCACCTTTTTATTCGACTTTATACCGACTTACAGAAGATTTTGAATATCAATAAAAAAATGCAAAAGTTAAAAAAGTGTTCTTTTATGAAAAGAATGAATAGACATCCAAAAGAATAAACTCTTTAATTCATTCATTTAGGTTTTTAATTTATGAATCGAAGCTCTATTCTTAAATTGACGATGTAGAACTATGGATTTTTGTATATACTACCCTATTTATACAACACGTTTCACGGTACGATACGCTATTTACATCACACCTTTTTAAAATAAGATTATCTATATTACTTGAATAGTGTTTTTATACCGTTTTTTAATTCGAAAATGGTTTTTACCTCATTGTTATCTAGAGATTTATCAAAAACAGTAAGCTCATCCATCAAACCAATATAGCCTAAACCAAGCATGATTTTAGCATTTTCTTCTTCCCATGTAAATGGATCATTAATATCTTTTATCTCACCTATAAATTTACCATTAAGGTATAATTTAAATACAGATTTTGTAGTATTTACTTCTGAAAAAGTAATAGCTATATGAGTCCATTTTTCATTTTCGAAAGGAGGTTGTTTTACCGTAACAGTGCGTTTATTCCACTTGGTGTCATCATTTTTATTTTCTGGATTCCATACATTTAAATCTCCTAATGCACCAAATCTAAATTGCCTTGGATCATGATCTGTAAAATCTACCCATAAGGCCGCATCGTTATATCTAACGTCTGTAATACATATTGGGTCGCAATAGCCCGGTGCTAAGTCTTTGTTGGGGTCTAATTGTAACCAAAATGATACAGTACCACTCCATGATGTATTACTATACCGAACATTTTTAGTCGCCTTATAAAAAATGGCTGATTTATTTGCCTTTTTAAAATAAAGAGCATCACCTGTAAGACCTTTGTTTTTGGCTAAAACAACATCTGGGTTATGTAAACCAGGTTTTGCACTATCAGATTTATTATAATTCTCAGCTGTATATATCATCGCATCACCAATAGCGATATCGGCAGAAGTTTTTCCATTAAAAGAACTATAAAAAGTTATGTGGTCCTTTAATTCTTTGTTTTGCGAAAAAGAAATACTAGTAATGAGAAAAAAGAATACTTTCGATATCGATAACAACATATTAGTTTTCATGACTTTTGATTAAAGATTTATATTTAAAGTGATCATATTTATAATCATTTTAGTAAAAATCACAAAGTTATGATGAATTAATAGTCTCAAATAGTTTTGAAATTGAGATATATAAAATTATAACTGAAATATTTTCAACTATAAACGTATCTAAACTATTCTTCTAATGTTCTTCACTATATAACATTATTACTGCAATTGTATTAGACTATACTAAATCCTTAATAGTTATATCTATTTATTTTTTAACATAGTAATCTTTTTAATCATCGTTTTTGCATTACCGTTTGTTCCTCCTAATTCGACCGCTTTTTTGTAATTTTTTAAAGCTATATCGTATTGTTTTTCTATAAAATAAGTTTCTCCTAGACTATCATATGCATTGGCATGGTTAGGGAACTCTAATATTAATAATTGAAATATTTTTCTTGCATCCTGTATTCTATCAAATTCTAACAGTTCATAACCAAGCTTAGTTAACTCTCTTGGATTATCGAATGTATATTGATTTGCAGTATTACTGTTTTTTAAATTATAATACGCTTTAATACCTAAATCCACATTTTTAACACACTCTTTTTTAATCGCCTCACCTACCGATTTATAAGGTTTATCTAGCAAAATATTGTGTATTGTGTGAGCTTTAGGTATTACGTTGTTTCCGTTATTAGATAGTAGTATGATCGTTATATTGTTTTTAAAATCATTTAAATAAACAGACTTAAACTTATATGATGTGCCATCGTGTCTTTGAAGTTTCAATTCTTCAAAATACTCTCCGATAGATGCTGTTTTTCCATCCACATACGGGTTTTTAAGTAAAGTATCAAATGATTCTTGTGTTATCAATATATTAGAATTCATGGCATTAATCCATTTATTTAGGTTGTTTATATCTGTCCATAACCAACCACTTATGAACTCTATTTCTGGACATGAAACCTTATTGGCGTCATAACAAGATGTTCTGTTTGGGTACCCTGTTTTTGGGTCAAAAACGACGTTAGTTAACTTTAATGGTCTAATTATATTTTCTGTAACAAAGTCTTCAAATGATAGACCAGTAACACTTTCTATAATTCTTTTTTGTAAAAATACGTTACTGTTGTCGTACAAGAAATCACTTCCAGGTTCAAAAAAAAGGTGATCACTTTTCCGAAGTATCTCCCAAGCAATTTTATCACTTTTTGTTGTTAAAAAATCTATTTTGGCAATACCACTTGTATAGTTTAATAAATGTTTAATCGTTACCTTTTTAGACCAATCCGGTAAGTTTAAGTTAAACTTTGAAATCGTATCATTTATAGTTAACAAACCTCTTTCTTGAAGCATCATTATTGCGACACCATTAAACTCTTTGGCTATTGAACCAATATTAAAAATAGAGGTATCATTAAGTTTAATTTTTTGTGATGCATCTGTATATCCAAAAGGTTTTTGATATATAACAGTATCGTTTTTAACAACAAGTACATTACCATTAAACAAATCTCTGTTATAAGATTTTATCATTAAAGAATCTATAGTATCAACGTATTTAAGTTGATTTTTTAAAGTGTTATTTACAGGTTCACAGCTACAAAAAACTGTTATAATCATTCCGAAAATTGTACTTTTAACGATGTTTTTCAAATTCATAAAGAATAGTTTTTTAAATCACTTTTATTTAAACTCAAAACAAACATATTGGGAAATTTGAATTCAAAGCAAGTCAATACTGTCTGTTTTCCACGAAATAAGCCTAGTAAAATTTAGTCAAAACAAATTCTAATAACATTGTAATTAGTTTAATTTCAGTTGTTTGTTTGAATTAAATAAGAATTATTTATCAATAAAGGACACAAGTGGAATCTGTATGCTAATTAATTGCTATTTTTCAGAAAATATTACATTTTCCAATCCATAAATTAATATCCTATTGGTATATAAAATGAGAAAGGTTGCAACTATCATTATTCTTTTCTTGATTATATTGAATTACCAACAAATTCATTCTCAAAAAAGTATTTCTAAAAAATCAACGCATTCTTTGGTATCTGAACGCTATGAAAATCTTTTTCAAATTTTTGAAGATTCTAAGAATGATATTGAAACTGCTGAGCGTTATGCAAAAGCGTTCCTTTTGAAAGCAAAAAAAGAAAACGATACCATTAAAAAGGCAGAAGGATACTATTTATTAGCTAGAATACTGTGTAGAATTCCGGATTATGATAAAGCATCCATTTATTTAGATTCGAGTATTACTGTTTCAAAAGATAAAAATGACTTTGTTTACCCTGCTAAATCCCATATCCTTAAGGCTAATATTAATGGCTCGCAAAGCAAGTACCAGCAAGTGATGGATGAATTAGGAAAGGCTAATGGGTATACAAATATCACTAATAATGAAGATCAGAAATACGAAATTAAATATCTCTTTTCCTTATTGCAAAAAAACTTAGGGGCCTATGAAAAGAGTATAGAAATTCTTAAAGAAGTTATAGTTTATTATGAAAAAAAATATCTTGTAGATAAAAACTATGAAGATGATTACATATTGTCACTATACGCATACAGCAGTGCTCTCAACTATTTGAAAAGAGCTGACGCTGCAGATGTAATTAATAAAAAAAATACGCGATTAAGCTTAAGAAGTAAAGACAGCATTCTTTATGATAGGATATTATTAGCTTCTGCCATTACGCATTATTTAAAAAAGGAATACAAATCTAGTTTAGATAGCATACAAAAATCGAAAAAAATAGCTAAAAGTAAAACAAAGCGGATTGGTACCGTGGTTACTACAAACTATTATTTGGGCAACATTTACTTAGAACAAGGAAATAACGAATTAGCCATTAAACATCTTAAAAAAGTAGATTCTCTTGCCTTTTCTGAAAAGTATTTTCCTCCTGGATTAAGAAAGAGTTATGAACTTTTAATTAAATTTTATAAAGATAAAAATGACGCTTCCAAACAATTATTTTATATAGATAGACTATTAATCGCAGATAGTATCATGGATAATGATGTTAAGTATCTATCGCGTGAAATGAATGCAGAATATACTACACCGAATTTAATTTTAGAAAAACAGCGTATTATTGATTCGTTAGAAAAGAGTAAAAACAGAACCATATCTGTATTTGTTATTTTATCTATCTGTTTACTCCTGCTTTTTATATGGAATCGAAAGAAACAAAAATTGTATAAAAAACGTTTTCAAGAACTTCTTGAAAAAACATCATCACCAGAAAATAAAGAGATTTTAATAGAAAATGATCAACCAAAAAATAACACAATCCCAGAAGATGTGGTGCAGGATATTCTTTTAAAATTAGAAAAATTTGAAGCTAAGAAAGGATATTTGAAAAAAAATCTAACCGTAGTAAAATTAGCTAAACAACTGGATACCAATTCTAAGTATTTCTCAAAAGTAATTAATACATATAAAAACAAGAGTTTTACGAATTACATCAATGAACTACGAATTTATTATGCTATCGAAGAACTAAAGATTAATCCTAAATTTAGGAAATATACGATTAAAGCAATAGCAAATGATATTGGGTTTAATACTACCGAGGCTTTTTCAAAGTCATTTTATAAAATCACAAATATCTTTCCTTCATTCTTTATTAAAGAACTTGAAAAACGAGATCTGTAAAGACCAGTTTATTATAAACGACAGAATTAGTGTTGATATATATAATCAGGAGGTTTTTTGAAATTTTCTATATGCCCCTGGAGACATTCCTAAACTACTATTAAAGGCATTATAAAAAGCACTCTTTGATTTAAAACCAGATTCCATACCGATAGCTTCGACAGAATATTTATTGAATACAGGATCATGCAATAGTTCTTTTGCCGCTTTGATTCGATATTCGTTTACAAACTGAATAACATTTTTATTGGTTTCCTGATTTATGACTTGTGACAAATCTCTTTCACTCGTTCCTAACCTAGTAGCTATATCTAATCTACTTAAAAGAGGGTTTTTATACAATTCTTCCTCATCCATTAATTCATATAACTTTGAAATTATATTAGAAACAGTAGTTTCGTTTATTTTTCTTTTTGTCGAAGTACTATTTGCTTTTTTAGTTACTAAGTACTTATGTATTTCGTCTTTCTGAACGATTATTTGTAGTTTGAACACTCCATAGTACAATATCCACCATGATAAAAAAGAAAGCGATATCCATAGCAAACTTGAAGTATATTCAGAATCGAAGACGTAGAATTCAATGTTAGATAAAAGCCAACTTAAAATAATGCATATTATAAAAAAGTTTAGCCTTAATAGCCATCGCTTTTTATCTTCTGAAATGGTATTGGAGTGTTTTACCAATTTTCTACTCCAAAATATTAAAAATACATTGTATATAAACGATGCATTATCCATAACATGAAATATAAGATCATTAAAGACCGAATTATAAATATTAAAAATAGAATCTAAATAGACTATCGTTTCTATAATAAATGAAGCAATAAAAGGAAGATAAAGCCATTTGTACCAACTTTTTTGAAGGTATTTATGTTGAATTTGAATTAGAAAATAAGAAAATAAAGTTACCGCAACCAAATACTCTAATACAGGGTTGTTTAAAAAATCCAAAACAGTGTTTTCGATGTCAAACCACCCTAACAAGGTTAAACTTGTTAGTAAAAATAATGATAGTGAGAGATAATTGTTTGCACGATTCTTATAAAAAGAACTACTAATTAGTGAGATACTCGTAAAATAGCCTATAATTCCACTTGCAATAATGGCAAAATCTAATATGTTATTATTCAATTGTAATAGAAGTTAATTATACTAAATAACTTAACAATAAGTCTAATGTTGCTAAAAAAACAATAAAACCAAAATTCTTGAAAACATTTAGATTAATTATTGATATAAATCTATCAATTTTAGACCTTTAACTATATTAACCAGTTTTTCTTTCTGAATTTTATCAAAGTAGAATAATTGAAAACTCCGGACAAAGAAATATTGAGATATAAACCAGTTCAATCCAACTATTCACTAAAGGCTATTGACTTAAGAATTACTTTCTTACTTAAGATATTTTACTGTTTTATGAAATTGAATTTAAAAACTATTTAAAACTACTTTTTTTAGTCGAACACTTATAGGAATTTTATACGCTCTTATAATAATTTGGTTTTCTATTATTGTATCTACCTTAAATTTTGATACTATATACGATTTATGAGTTTGTATAAAATCATTATCTGGTAATTGATCTTTAAAACTTTTTAAAGACATATGTGTCACTATAGTTTCAGTTATCGTTACTATTTTAATATAATTCTGCATTGCTTCTGCGAATAAGATATCATTTATCTGAATTTTTTTTAGTTGTTTATCACTTTTTACAAACAATACTTCATGTTCGGGTATATGAATGTAATAGTTACTGATTTTATTAACCGACTGCAAAAATCGCTCGAATGATATGGGCTTTACCAGATAATCCAAAACATTATAAGTAAAACTTTCTAAGGCGTACTCTTCATAAGCAGTAGTCATAATTACAGTAGGAGAATTTTTTAAACCCTTTAACCATTCAATACCCGATACTATAGGCATATTAATATCCAAAAAAAGTAAATCGATTTGATTATTTTCTAGATAATGATTAGCCTGTAGCACATTTTTACATAGTGCAATCACATTTAAGAACGAAATCTCTTTGCAATATTCGGCAATAGCCTCTCTGGCTATAGGTTCATCATCAATAATTAAACAGTTAATTCGTTTCATTTTAGCGTATTACAAATTAATAGATAATTCTACACTATGATTAGTGTTGTCTTTATTGATTTTTAGTTGATGTGTATTGGGATATAATAACGATAATCGCTTTTGTACATTAATTAACCCAATCCCTCCGGCACTATTTTTATTGATTTGATCATAGCTATTTATAACATTTAGATTAAGCTCCCCTCCTTTTTCCTCAATTTTTATTTTAATTGTATTGGTGGTATTGTCAATATGATTACTACAATGTTTAAAGGCATTTTCTATAAAAGGAATCAATAGCAAGGGTGCTATTTTTAATGTGGAATCCTCTGATTTAATATCATAATTTAATTGAAGATCCGAGCCTTTACGAGTTTCTTCAATTTTAATATATTTTAATACATAATCCAGTTCTTTTTCCAATAAAATATGAGCATTACTTTCATATAATTGATAGCGAAGCAAACCCGAAAACTGAAGCAATGTTTGTTTAGCCAAGTCGTCGTTTTTACCAATTAAATGATAAACACTATTAATTCCATTAAATAAAAAGTGAGGATTTAATTGAGCTTTCAAGTATTTTAATTCTGTTTTATAGGTTTCTTCTAAAAGTTTCTGTTTTGCTTTTTCTGATTTTTTGTGTTCTAATTTAAAAATGTAGTAGAACCCAACGATACTATATAATAAATTAATTGCTGTGTTTCCAATAAAACTTCCCACAAACGCATCTTCTATATAGATTTTGTAAATACCTTGAAGGATAGAATCAAAATAGGCCTCGATTATAGAAATTACAATGATTATGGTAAAAGAAATTACATAAAATTTCAGTTTTTTATTTTGTATATATAGTTTTGGGACTAACCAAAAGACTTGTGCATAAAATAATACGGCATTAAAAAAAAGTCCATAAGCATAGGCATAAGCTAAACTACCAAAAGGAGATATAAAACCATTCCAATCAAGCTCCATCCCAAAGGCAATTAACGAATAATTGAATAGCCAGAACAATAGATGTCTTGCAACAATTAATACTGTATTCGGTCTATTCATTTTTGAGAATTTTAAGCAAAGGAAAGCATAATTTATATATGTTATACTGTTTTTGAACGTTCGTCACTGATTATGCAACGCTTATCAAGTTATTATTTTTACAAACATTTATTTGCATTGTTTTGTTTTCAGATTTTACTCTCAACAAATAAAAAGCACACGCTAATGTTTTCAAGAGATAATTTAAAAAAACAAGATGGTAATGATAAAAAAAGTAAAATTAATTCTAGTAATATGTACAACAATCTTTATAAGTTCTTGTGCTAACGATGATGAAAAACCTAATAGCTTAGAATCAAATTTAGGAATATCACAAGAAATTAAAGATTTAATTGTTTTCGAAGGAGATCAAGATGCACCTATAGTAATCGTTAATGCGCAAGCTGGCGCAGACGATGAGCTGCATAGAGATGATGTTGAAGATATTATTTCAATTTTGGGTGATACAGGGTTTTTAGCAGTAAATGTGCATCAAGCACAAACCATAAATCCAGATTTAATTAATCGTAGTGATATAACGTTAGATCAGGCCATCAGTATGAATACACAAAGTATAGAAATGCTTTATAAAGTTATTAAATACTTTAAAGATGATGGTAGAACGGTTTATGTTTTTGGAAGCTCATTTGGTGGTTTAGTAACTCAAGGTCTTATTGCTAAAAAAGGAATAGATGTAGCAGATAAATATCTAATTGTGGCAAATAGATTAGATATAGATGATATCATTTGGCAAGGACTAAGTGAAGGAAGGTTTGGTTTTTTTGAAAACGGAATCAATCCTGTGGTCTCTCTAAATCCAGAGGAAAATGTTATCGAACGAAATACTGCCAGAATAATTGCAGGATTTACTATGTATAGATATACAGAACTATTTAAAGATTATAATGACTTATCCAAAATTACATATGTTTATGGAAAAACAGACGAAGTCGTTGGTCGCCTTACACCAGCAGAAATTGAATTTATGGAGTTAAAAAAAATTAGGATTATCGAAGGAAATGGAAATCATGATCAAACAACTAGCGGGGATACTATAATCCCAATCTTTACAGATTTATTTGGGATGAAATAACGATTAACAACAATAGGCTTTATTAAAAAACTATAGATAAATTTTCTATCGTTTTTACAATTTTCTTTTACTTAAGTTACTTTCTATGAAAACAAAACTGTTTTTTTTAATATCAGTTTTTATACTTTCTTATACTACTGTATTTGCTCAAACAAAAATTAGTGCTGAAAAAAATAACCTTGAGTTTTTAATAGGTTATAATTCGGGGGCTTTGAAAAATCTAATATTTGCTCCTGTTAGACGCTATGATTACAATGCACTAAACTATCAATTTGGATATACCCGTATCACTAAAAGAGAAAAACTGTTTGAAGTGCAGTTGAATTATTTGAGTTCAGCATTAGAAACTAATATTATTGCGGAGCCTAACCCCGAATATTCGAAAATTGTATTGAATTTTTCCTCATTAAAACAAATCCATAAAAGCGACAAATTCAAAATTCATGTAGGCTTACAAACCCAAACAAATGTTTCTTCTTATTTTGATTGGAAACAATATGATTTTCAACAAAAACTTGGAATAGCAGGCCGATTTACCTATCTGATAAATGATACACATTCATTATCCTCTAAACTAACATTACCTTTTATCATGTGGAGAACTTCAACTTTTGAAGAAAACCTTTATACTATAAACCGATACCAAAGTGTGTTATGGTCTACCGAATACAAATACAGGATTTCAAAGCATTTAGATTTTAAAGTGAACTATAATTTTAACTATGACAGGCTTCAAATTTCTAATGCATATAGAGAATTACAACATCAGGTTAATTTGGGTATTAACTTTAAATTTTAAATTATGAGACTTCTAACATTAGTGATATATATTGTATTCATTTTAATAATTACATCTTGTACAGATGCTTTAATAGGAGATGAAGGAAAACTAGATGAAGATATTTATCTAAATTATCAAACTGTTACAAGTTTAGAATTACCGTTTGATGAGGAATGGTATGTAGTCAATGGAGGAAAAACCCATAAAGAAGGCGCACATCATTTTACTAGTCGTGGCGTAGGAGAACGGTATGCTATTGATTTTCTTATCGTAGTAGATACCGTATTAAGTAATGGTGCTATAAGAAAGATACATTTTTCAGGAAATTGGAGAAAAAATGAAAATCATTATTGTTTCGGAAAACGGTTAAATGCCCCAGGGAATGGTAAAATTATAGAAGTAGTTAACAACATTGATGATAACCAACCGGGTACTATAAATAGGGATCAGCCTGGTGGTAATTACATTATAATAGATCATTTAAACGGTGAAACTTCAATACTGGCTCACTTAAAAAAAGGGTCAATTATAGTTTCTGTAGGAGACACCGTTGTTAAAGGGCAAGAAGTTGGTAAAGCAGGAAATAGTGGTGCTTCTGATACGCCTCACCTACATTATCAATTACAAGGAACATCTGGTAGGTTAGGCGGATTAGGACTTCCCTCTCAATTTTTGAATTATTATAAAAATGATGTACTTACAGAACGAGATGAACCAATAAGAGGTCAAGAGGTTAGAAAAAACAATTAAACTATTGTCTTATTTCTAACACATACACTAATTTTTAATCTAATAACATTATCATCGTTCTATGAGTTTATTACCAATAATAGCTTCATAAACTTGACTTCTAAGGGTTCTACTTATTTTGATTTTATTTTTACCTAAATAAATAAGATTCCCTTCTAGTTTAGTGATGTGATTATATGCGACCAAATAGTATCGGTGAACTCGTATAAATTTTTCCTTCGGTAATTCTTTTTCTATCTGTTTTAATGATACTAAAGTAAGATATGTACTATCTTTTGTATGAATTTTTATGTAATCTTTTGCGGTTTCTATAAAAGTGATATCATTAATCAAAACTTTGATAATCATCCCATCACATTTGATAAAAATGTGGTTTTTAATTTCTTCTTTTTCTGTTTTTTTGTGATCAATAGCAATTGTTTTATCTACTGCTTTTAGAAATCGACTGTATGAAAATGGTTTTAATAAAAAGTCAACTGCATTTAGTTCGAATCCATCTAAAGCAAATTCGCGATGCGCTGTAGTAAATATTACTTGTGGTGGATTTGAAAGAGCTTTCATAAACTCGATACCAGTCATATCCGGCATCTGAATATCCAAAAATAAAATGTCTATAATATGTTGCTTTACGTACTCTAATGCTTCAATAGCTGAAGAAAAAGACTTAGCATGCTCCAAAAATGGAGTTTGCTGTATAAAATCCTCTAGACCATTTCTTGCTAATGGCTCGTCATCAACTATTAAACATTTCATTTTCATTGAGTTGTATTTTTAAATTTACTGTAAATTTATCGCTTTTAGAGACGATGTTAATTAAATGTCTGTTAGGATAAATTAATTCTAATCTTCTTTTAACATTTGATAAACCAATACCTTTATTCTCTTTGTCTGAATTTTCTAAGCTTTTACTCGAAACTGTATTTTCGATTTTAAAATTGAGTATATCTTTGAATTCGATGTTGGCCTGTACACTTATACGATAGCCTTTACTACTCTGTCCGTGTTTAAATGCATTTTCAACAAGAGGCAATAACAACATAGGGGCTATTGTTAATTCTTCTTCACTATCAGGTAAAATACATTCTACAGTAACCAGATCTTCATGCCGTATTCTCTCAATAGCTATATAATTTTTTAAATTCTGAAACTCTCGTTCTAGCGCTATACTTTTTTTGCCATTTTCATACAATTGATGACTCAAAATATCAGAAAATTGAAGCAACATTGTTTTTCCACTTTCTAAATTCTTTCCGAGCATAATATAAATACTGTTTAGAGAGTTAAATAAAAAGTGAGGATTGATTTGATGCTTTAACAAATTCAATTCGGTTTCTAATTGCTTTTGTTCTATTTCTCGTATCGAACGATCCTTTCTGTACCATTCATCTAATAAAAAAAGTGTCATTGATAAACATAAGGATAAAATCACTTCGGTCATTAAAGCTATTTTCCCAGGAAGGCTTGCAAAAAATAATGAAGTAGGTACATAAACATTGATGTTTTTAAAGTAAAAATGCAGGTAATAAGACGAAAACAGCGTAACACTTATAATACTGATTATCAAAAGAACCACATAACTAATGATTCTTTTTTTTAATAGAAATCTAGGCATCAAAAAATATAGATTAAAGTAAACCAAGATAGCATAAGGAATAAATGCGAATAGATTGGTTTCTATATTATCTAATATATCCGCATGGTAATTGAAATCATGAATACTCCACAAAAGAAGAAACAGTATCCAAAAAATACTATGCTTGATTATTTTGCCATATGCCATACATCTATACTTTTGATTTAAAGCTTAATATTATTGACTGAGCATCATTTTAAAATCACTCCCTGTTTTACTCTTGTAATAATACTTTGATGAATATTTGAAATATTCTTTATAGGATTCTTATTCAATACTAAAAAACTAGCTTCATATCCTTCCTTTAATTTTCCGATTTTTCGAAATGGAAAAATTGTATTTGTGGCATTTTCTGTCCACATCTTCAATAGTTCTAGATTGTTAAAGATATTTAATTGGTGTAAAATTTGAAATTCTCCTGATGAATTATCATTGTACATATCTGATCCTAAAGCTAAAGTTACCCCTTCATTTTTTAAAAGTTTTAAGTTAGCAGTAATATTATTTAGCAAATCATTATAATTAGCACTCTTTTTTCTTTTGGTAACTAATGATACTGTGGTTACTACTACAATACCTTTTTCTTTGGCTATAATGACATCTTTTTTATCAAGGGGTTTTCCATTTTTTATTTCTGGAAGGTGAGCAATTTCATCTACACCTGCGTTAACAGCTACATGAAAATCATAAGCTGTTTCGACATGTGCACTTACACGTAAACCTTTATGATGTGCTTTTTCAACAATAGGGATAATTAACTTGGGATTCAGTCCTTTTCTCCCAAAAAACGCAGGATCATTTTTTCGTTTTTCATATTCTTCAGAATGCAATAGGTTTAGTTTGATAAAATCTGGTAAAAATGACATAATACTATCCCATTTATTTTCTAGATCTGCTTTATTATCAATATTTACATAACCATGAAATTCTATATCTTCAATAGTATTAAACAACCCTTCAAAATAGCCCTTATCCAAGTACTTTTTTCTTAAAGCAACTGGATGACCTCCACTAGCGGTTAAAGGCGCATGAGCTAAACTTATATCGATTCCCTCTGGCTTATTGTAATTAAGCATTAAAGGAGCAATTCTTTTTTTTATTGATGAAAGGTGTTTTACATAAAAGACACCATTATCTAAGTACGAATCGATTCTTTTGTTCAAATCATAAGCACTTTCAAGATTGTGATTATGAGCTTCTGCAAACGGAGGAATTACATATTTTCCAGCTAAATCTATAATGGTATCAATCTTTTTATCAGGACTTTTAAAACGAATAAGACCATCCTGAAGCCAAACTGTTTTATTTTGAAATAAGGTACCATTAAACCATTTTCCTTTTATGAGTTTTATAACCTTAGCATTAAGATTCTTTTTAGCGTATATCGTTTTTTTTATATGGTTTTGAGAATTACAATAACTGCCTAAAAATATAAAAAGGATTAGTATATAATATGATTTCATATATGACAATATTTACGATTGTACTAAAGAAATGATATTTGGTAATGTTATTAAAAACTAATCGCTAGCCTGAGTATAGTAATAGACAGAAAGTATTACCTGATAGATAAACTAATTCTAAACATTCTAACACTTTAATCGTTCTCTTATTTGTGTTAGATGATCGTCTACAATCAATTTACCATCTATAAAGACCGTTTTTAACAATCCTAAATCCTCTTCTGCTTTAGACACTTGATCTTTAAAGGTTATTTGTCCATCTATTTTGAATAATTGCATTAGTCCTTTAGCAGATTTTTTAGTACCATCATCTGTTATAGGGTCTTTAAATATTTCGCGACCTTCATTATTAACTTCGACATAAGTAGCTTTCATTGCGAATCCAAAAGTATCCCGAGTATTATATTGGTAAGTAAAACTACCAATCCCCAAAATCACATTTGTAGAAGCGAACCCTTTTTGTTTAAGACGTTCACAGATTTGCGTAGCTCTGTCTATTGTTATACTATCACCATAAATTGCTCCAATTTTTGGATTTAGAACTTTGTATCCTTGATTATTTATAGTGCCGCCAAATTCATCCCACAATAATTCTATAACTCCTTTTGATACTATTGGGTTTTCGTGTGCACATCCGCATATGATATCTACGGGGTCTCCAGAATCAGGTCTAATGACTAACTTACCGTCACGTTCTAGAATTTCTTCTTTTAATATTGGTAAATACTCGGTAAGTACCTTCCATAAATCCCAAGTGTCAGAAACTATAGATAGTATACCTGTTGGGTAGGTTTCTAATAATCTTCTAAATGTGCCTATTTCATCATCTTTACTACCAGCACACATTACGCTATGCTCTGTAGCATTTACGCTACCGATCACTAGTTCTTTGGTAACATCTGTATTATAAAAAGTTTCGAATGCTTTAGCAACAGGAAGTGTATCACTACCAGAAAAAGATAACGCATGCCCCATTCCGCTTAAAATTGCAGATTCGGTTCCAGACATTCCTCTCATAGAGAAGTCATGACCTTGCCAAGTAACAAATTCTGAATTTTCTTTATCTGTTTGAGAAGCAAATTGAGTTAATATCTTTCGGTATTGTTTAGCAATAGTAGCGGAAGTACAGGGTTGCCAGATAACACTTGACAGCAAGGTTTCTAAGTAATTTGTTAACCAAAAGAATTCTGGTTTAGTATTTACTAGGGTAAACATAGGAACTCTAATAGGTACTTCAGTTCCCTCGGGTAGTGCTTTAATTTGAATTGGCAAATAGCCTAAGTCGTGCAATGCTTCTATATGTGATATGTTGTAATCGATACCTAAATAGTTATCTACATATTTTTTATATTCTAGGGTTACTATGTCTTTTGGTTGATTAAAAAAATCTTTATTAAACCGTTTTATTAAATACTCTTTAATAAAATATTGTAACCCAAAAAAGACTACATTATCTATACCTTCTACTCTACTCTTTCTAGGAGTCCAGTTAGAATATACGACTGTTGTTCCTTCTGGGTATTGTTCTTTATGACCTAATTTATAACCGTCTGTTAATAGTAATGGATTCATTTATAATATATATTGCGTTATTTATACGCAAATATATAATTCTTCTTTTAAACTAACACTATATTTTGCGTGTTTTTTACATAAAAATAAGTTCTAACCTTGTAATACCTTTAATTCCTACCTTTTTCTTCTGGGTACAACATGGGTAGCACATCACTTTGCCAATAGTTCTTTGTATCGATATCAAGGATTGTTAGTTTACCTGTAAAAGCAGCTCCTGTATCGATATTCCAGAGTTTATATGCCTTGATTGGGGTGGTTTGATCATAATTTGTAGTGGGTGTATGACCAATATAAATTTCAGAATAATGTTTAAATCTTTCTGGGGGATAAGAATTCAAGGTTTCTTGATTTACCTTAGCAGCAAGCATAGCGGCTTCCCAAAGTGTTCGATCCCAATAATAATTAGATTCATATTCTTCTTTACCTACTCCATGCATAGATGTAAAACCTGCATGTACAAACAAACGATTATTTTTATCCAAATAATAATCCTGTAAGTTGTTGAAAAATCTTTTGTGTGTGTCTTTGGTTACATAACCTGTACGGATATAACTTTGAATAGTTTCTTGCCCACCATGTGCTAACCAAACAGGATTAGTTGTGCCTCTTTCTAACCATAATCCACACCAAAGGTCATGATTACCTTTTATAAAAACACAGTTATTGGATAGCGATAGTTCTATTAGTTTTTCTATAGTTTCGGCAGATTGACTCCAACCATCTACATAATCTCCTAAGAAAATCAGAGTATCCCCAGAGGTGATTTTGGCTCTATCTAGCACTTGAAGTAAAGCTTTATATCCCCCATGTATATCCCCAATTACCAGTGTTCTCATTGTAATTGATACATTATATCAGTTCTCAGTACGTATTTAATTCCTGAAATAATTGGTTTGCCTTCATGTCGTAAAGGATGATGAAATAATAAAGCATCGCCAATTTGGGGCTTTATCGTAATTCCTTCTTCAAAATAGGTTTCCCCTCCTTCAAAATCTTCATTTAAATATATCAGAAATGAATAAAAACTACGTTCTTTCGTGTTTCGTTCATATTTACCATCTCTATGCATTTTGAATCTTTCACCATTTTCATATTTGTAAATTCGAAACATCTCATTTATTCCAATAGCTTTATAGCCATCAAAAACCTGTTTTACGTGGGGTTGTATTTGTAGCCAGATCTTTTGCGCTAGATCTATATCTTCAAACAGAATACGCTTATTGTTACGAATACCTTTAAACATAACTTGCTTGCCATCAATATTGACCTTGGCTTCTTTAAAAGAAACTCTTTCTCCTTTCACTATAAAATGATCACACATTTGTTTTGAAAGAAAATTTTTAACCATAAAAATTTCAGGATGTAATTCAATTTTTTTGATCATTCTTTTAATTTTTAAACTCAATATACTCTGGTAAAACATGATCGGTTAACCAAACACCATTATCTGACTGAAAGAATTCTACACCATTTGTATGCATTGCTCCGGACCTTAAAGTAAGAACAATGGGTTTGCCCCTTCTTGATCCTACTTTTATCGCTGTTTCTCTGTCTTGGCTAAGATGTACATGATGTCTACTCATTTTTAATATTCCTTTTTCTTTGATGGCATCTATAAATTTAGAAACAGTACCATGATATAAGAACTCTGGTGGTTGTTTTGGTATATAGCCTAAATTAATGTCTAAAGAATGTCCTTGATTTGCTCTAATTTTAGATTGATCATCATTAAAGGCAAATCGTTTTTTATCATTATTCTGAACAATTTCTTTTAATAAATCAATGTCTAAATTAGGGCTATGGTTTTTACTTTTTGATAGTAATTCTGTTACATCGGCCCATCCATTATCATCTAATTGTAATCCTATTTTGGCAGGATTATGTCTTAAAATTAGGCTTAAAAATTTGCTTGTATTTTTATGATTTGTTTTCATTTTAAACTTTTATTATAATCAAGAAAGATGGAATTCAAAAATTGATTAGATAGATTCATTAATATGAACTTTTATTTCGCCCTCATTGAAATGTGAAGTAGCCCAAACAATACCTATATCCTCTTTATCTTTAACATCATAAAACATATTTATTCTTTCTGCTTCTTGGAAAAGGTTATCCTTTATAAATGTTGCAAAATTTATTAGTTCTTCATGTGAAATTACTGATTCAATCTCTATTTTTATGTTTCCTCTTTTTTTTAATCTCAGATAATCTTTTTCTCTAATTTTGAAACCAACCTGTTTCTTACCTATAATGAATTCGGGTATATATTTCAAATAACTTAATCTACTCCCGTTAGGATCTAACACTTCTTCTCTAAAAAAATTATAAGACTCAGGATGTAATTTCATCTGAAAATATTTCACTCCTCTTCCCTTTAAGATATTCATAATATTTTCTTTCTGTTCCTCACCCATTCTTAAACCAAAATAGATTGATCTTACAGCTCTAAAATCATAGCTATATTTACCCCATAAATCAGTAACTATTCTATACTCATTTTCATACACCCATCTATTCGACTTAAATCCTAATATTTTTTGAATCAATTTATTTCTTTCCACTCCGACCTCAATGAAAGAGAGATTTGGAGGTTCACTATTGTAAGTAATAGGAAAGGAAAATACTCTGTTAGACTGATAACTTTCTAATAAAATATCTAAGTCATATTCTATGCAAAATCCCTTATGAGCATTTGAATAATGAGCCCATAAAAGTTCATCTTCATAAGTAGTAGAAACTGAATAAATACCTGCTTTTGAACAAGTAGATATTAGTTTTTCAACAGATTTATTAAATCTTGATAGTTTTTCTTTTGGCTCTGTTCCAATGAAATTCCCAATTAAATTAGACTGAATACGAAACTTATCCCAATTATTTATCCCTTCACAAGGATCATTCAATTCTGCAATTGAAGAAGCCCAGAAATAATTTTTTTCAAGTGATTCCAGATCTCTCGAAAATTCACCTCCTCTATATTTATACACCAAATTAGGTTTCACGTCTCCTTTTCTTTTTCTACTTCCAAACATAATATTCAATTAAAATCATACACATATACATCTAAGTCATCCATCAATAAAGTTTCTTCAATTATTGGCTCTATTCTTTGCCATTTTCCTCCGGCGAGCCCACATCCTATTCTTGGCATATGTATACTCGCATCTAGCTTTTCCGCTTCTAGGGCTATCTTTTCTAAGCAAGTTTTAACTGCTTCATATCTAATAGGTACACCATTACTACCCGTTTTCATTCCTTGTTGCGCTATCATATTACCTACGTAAATATATTCAGAAACTTTTACGATTTGAATTGCTCCTAATTCAAAATCATTTTTTGCTCTATTACGATGCCATTGTCTATACGATTTCTCTGGTTCGGCCCATCTTTTAGAAATTGCTAACACAAAACCTTTACCCCAACCTCCCAAATTATTGTAAATATGAACTACGATCTTAACTCCTTTAGCTTGAGGCGCTGTAGCATCTCCTTTTAAATAATTAATCCTTTTCATTTCAACATTAAATATTTATTCAAGTCGTCATTCTGAAAAATTAACGGCTTTTCATTAGGAATTAATAACGCTGTTAAATCATTTGATTTTACAAACTCATATTGTTCTTTAACAAATTCTGAAATATCCTCTATCTGGATAATATCATCCTTAGCATAAGATTTTATAAATTCATTTCTTAAACCAATTTGTATAGCTCTACGATCCAATTTAGTTCCATAAGGATCATGATCTGGATCCCATTGTAATCGAACATTAGATTTTTGTATATCTTCTTGCCAAGCATTATATGATTCATATAATCCTGGTTTAAAAGAAGAATACACCGCATTTTGCACATAATTTTCGAAAGCTTCCCTTTTAAGGTGTATTGCTAGTACAACTTCTTGTCCTTCTTTTGTTCCCCACCCATTACGAAACATCATCCATAAAAAATTTGGTTTGATCCAAGTCATTCGATTTAAGCTAAATTCACCACCAAAATATTGATTTTTTACTGCAAAACTCCCAATATCTGGTCGATAAGATTGATAGACTATAATCTTCTCTTCATTATATTGTGCCATTATATGATAACCACTTTGCGGCCAGTCATTTTGTTGTTCTATATATTTTTTTAATTGTAATTTCATTTTACTTATTTTAACTCATCTCTCACTTCCATCAAGGCAAAACCCAGAAGGTTCTTTCCTCTCCATAAATTAGGATTTTGAGCGTTTTCGTTACTCTGCCCCATCCCTATACCCCAAAATTCTATCTCTAGGACTAGCTTCTACTAAAATTCTTTTCTTTGTATTTAATAAGAACTCTTTTAAATCTTCATGTTGAGAAAACTTATATAAGTTCCCTTTTTTTACGATTTCATATTTATGATGATCCCAAATCACTGGATCAAAATTTTTTACTTTTCTACCCAATTGTTTTGCTTCCATAGGATGATTACAAACAATTATTTCTTCCAAAACTTTATGATCTTCAAATAACCGAGCTTTCTCAGCCATCATCCAATGTTCTGTAGTTTTATAACTAACACTTTCAACTTCAAAAGAAGAAGGCCACCATTGACTAAAACAACTCTTACCAATACTTCCATCTTTGTTTGGTGTATGTCCCCAAAAGAAAAGGTATTTTAGACTTTTTCCTTTGTTAAATCGTTCTTTTGTATTTTGTAATGAATACTTCATTTCAGTTTCTTTCTAATTTCTAGAACTAAATGTTCTAATTTACTTACTTGTTGTACGCCATAGCGTTCACAAACAATATCCACATTTCCTTTTCTCCAAAAACCATCAGGACAGCATACGATAAGTTTTCCACTATTGGCAAACAATCCTAATTCTAGTAAAGATATTGAAGATTTTGCCGATGGATCAAAATACATTATGATCATATCTGCTTGTTCTAATGCTTCTAGTTCCCAAGTTACCTGTTCTTTAAACTGAACATTACTAATTTCTTGTTTCCAACTATTATCCCAACTTGATCGTCTTGGGTTAAATAAGGTTACGTTTTCTTCTGATAATTTTTCAATTATATTATCCTGCCATCGTATAGCTGTATCCCCTTCAATACTACCTGCAAGAAAAACACTGATTTTACCTTCTATGACCAATTTCTCTGTCGCTTGTATTACCTTCATTATAGTACAGGTATTTGAGTTATTACTTCTTGATCAATGTCTTTACACGAATTTGTAGTGTAAATGGCATCAAATTGTTTTCCCAGTTGTTCAAAACCATTGCTAAAGATTCCATGACTTATAGCTAAACTTAGTGTACCTGCATTTTTTTGTTTTAAGGCTTCTGCCAATCCAAGAAAAGTACCTCCCCCATCACATATATCATCAACAATCAAACAGTGCTTTTCTTTAAGATCTTCTTCATATACTCTAAAACCTGATAATCGTCCAGTTTTAACATCTCTTTTTTTAGAACATTCTATGACCTCAATGCCACCAAGATACTCAGATACTTTATAAATCTTTTTTAAAGCTCCTCCATCAGGAGAAACCAAAACTACTTCTTCGTTAATCTCTTTTATGCTTTCTTTTATAAACTCATAATTCGGAATCACTTTTACATTGTTTAGTAATGCGGGAGTTACTTCAGAGTGTGGATCAAAAATGGTTACCTGATTGTAATTTTGAGTATTGATGATATCTGCATATACTTTAACACTTAATGATTCTCCTGGAACCATAACTCTATCTTGTCTTGCTGCAGGAAAATACGGAATAAAAGCATTGATCACCTTTACACCCATTCTGCGTAACGCGTCTGTAGCTACTAACAATAGGCCTAAATCATTGAATGAGTTAATACGGTGTGTAATTGTAACTGCATCTTCTAAACCTTGTTCTAGAATTTTTATATGTGGTTCTCCCCCTGTAAAGGTAAATGATTCAAAATCTATTGATTTATCATATGGTGCGAACGAAGGATCTAAATGTAAATATTTCATCTGGATTTTTTTATTTCTTAAGTATTGTCAGATAAAATTCGCCATTAATAAATATGGTATTGGTATTTAAATTAGTACTATGGCTCATTTTATTATTGTGTTATTTTTACGCAAATTTATGTTTCATGAATGAAACCACCAAATATTTTGCGTAAAAAACACATTAAATAAATTAAAACCCTTCGATAATGTTTGTTAGAGCTTTAAAATCAGCTATTTAATATCAAAAAGAAATCCTTCTTTTTATGTGTAAAGTATTGTTTTTTATTAAATTGGAATAAATTAGCTGGTCTACCTCTACCCTCGGATACCTTTTCGTCTAATTCTTCGAGGATATTAAAGCTAAGTATTTTTTTTCTGAAATTTCTACGATCAATTTGTTTCTCAAGAATTGTCATATATAGTTTTTCCAGATCAGAAAATAAGAATTTGTCGTCTAACAGATCAAAACCAATAGGTTCATATGTTAGTTTATTGCGGAGTCTTTCTTTTGCTTTCTCTAGTATTATTTTATGATCAAATGCTAATTCAGGGAGCTTTTGGATATCAAACCAAGCAACATCTTTAGCGTCGGTATCTGCTTTAATTTCATGATGTTCTGGTTTTACTAAAGCAAAATATGTAATACTAATTACTCTATTTCTAGGATCTCTATTTGGCTGTCCAAATGAATATAACTGTTCCATATAATCAACAGTTACATTAGTCTCTTCTTTCAGTTCACGTTCTACCGCATGTTCTAGACTTTCATCTTCTAAAACCAAACCGCCAGGTAATGCCCAAGAATCTTTAAAAGGATCTATATTTCTTTTAATTAATAATACATTAAGGGATTTGTTCTTATACCCAAAGACTACTGCGTCTACTGCTACTTTAATATTTTGGCGTATCATATACGCAAAACTATGAATTTAACTGAAAAATTGATAACTAAAATGTAAGAAGTTTGTAAAAATAATAATCATGAAATAACTATTATGTATTATGATTAATAGATTTTCTATTATTTGATATCTAATTGGTATGAGTGCAAAAATTAGCAGTATTTTTAATGAAATTGCCTATTAAACTTACAAATGACATCAAGGTGACATCTAAATGTCGTTATAAAAACATGGGCGTGATCGTAACTTTGTAGTATCAAAAAAACGAAAAACATGAAAACCAGTTCAATCGGAAAAAATTTAATCTATCAAAGAAAATTAAAAGGACTCACACAAGAACAATTGTCTGAAAGTACCCAAGTCACCGTAAGGACCATTCAACGTATAGAAAAAGGAGATGTAAATCCACATTTACAAACAATAAAACTACTAGCTAATGCTTTAGATATAGAAGTTAATGATCTTATTGTTTTAGAAAACCCTAAAGAAGAAGACATACAAAAGAAGTGGCTTGTTTTACTACATAGCACACCTTTTTTAGGATTCATTATTCCCCTTTCTAATATTTTACTTCCACTATTTCTATGGATTCATAAAAGAGAAGACAACAGTATTTACGATACGCATGGCAGGAAAATCATTAATTTTCAAATTAGTATGACTTTTCTTTACCTTTTAAGCTTAATTGCTTTAGTAACTATTGAAAAATGGGGATTTTTCCTTTTTATTGCGGTCATTCCATTTGGAATTTTAGTTATGCTTATTAATATCATAAAAGTGACAAGCTCCCAAAAATGCTTTTACCCATTGTCATTTCCATTCATAAGAAAAAAAAAGAAAAATAAATCATCAATATTATCTAGTTTGGTAATTATTGGACTATTATTTTTTACTAGTTGTAATCAAACAAATATCAATACTATAGAACGTTTAGATGGAAGCTATATTTCTAAAGATTCTTTAACTAAGAAAATAAACCAACTTATAAAAGACGCACAAGTGCATGGAATGGCTGTTACAGTATTTAATCATAAAAAACCTATTTATCAAAATACTTTTGGATACAAAAATGTCCCGAAACAACTTATTCTTACAGATTCTACTAATATCTATGGTGCTTCCTTAAGCAAGGCTGTCTTTGGCTTACTTGTTATGAAATTAGTAGAAAACAATATAATTGATTTAGACATACCCCTTGAATCGTATTTACCAAAGAAAATTTATGAATATGAGCCACAAACTCGTTGGCATGATAACTATTCAGATTTAAAAACAGATAGTTTATATCATAAAATAACAGCAAGAATGTGTCTAGCACATACCGCTGGGTTTAATAACTGGAGATTTTTTGAAACTGACAGAAAATTAAGAGTGAATTTTGAACCAGGTTCTAAATATTTCTACAGTGGCGAGGGCTTAGTATATCTACAAGTGGTTATAGAAAAACTCACAAACAAACCTCTTGAGGAACTAGCTCAAGAACTTGTTTTTAAACCTTTAGAAATGAACAATACATCATACCAATGGCAACCAAGATTTATGAATGATTTTGCTCATGGTCATACTACAAAAGGCAAAGTCTATGATAAAGATATTGATAATGAACCCAGATCTGCCAGTACTCTTGAAACCACAGCAAGTGATTATACAAAATTCTTAACGGCTGTGTTGAACAAACAAATTCTAAATACAGAATCTTATAATGAAATGTTTAGCTCTCAAATTAGAATTAGATCTTTGGCACATTTTGGTCCTAATTCTAAAACACCAACCAATAAATATGATGCTATTAACTTGAGTTGTGGGTTAACTTGGCTAAATTTTGATACACCTTACGGTAAAGCTGTGACTAAAGGCGGACATGGTGATGGATTTCAACATTATTCAATTTTATTTCCAGAAGCTGGTAAAGGAATATTGATCATGACTAATAGTGATAACGGAGAAAGTATTTATAAAGAATTATTAGAGATTGCATTAGCGGATATTTATACCCCTTGGGAATGGTCCAATTTTATTCCTTACACCAAAAATTAATGCAACATTCTTTTTATTAGTTCTTAATTTAAGGATGAATACATAAAATGACACCAATTTTTCTTGACAAACATAGAATTTAAATTAACATAAGAAATTATAATTACAAAACCTTGATTCATAAAAAAGTTACAAAACGGTATAATATAAAATTGTATTTTTAGTTTAATAAACCGACTAAAAAACTCAACCTTTTAATGTATCCTATTCTAAAAATAAGATATTTACTTTTTCTTTTTTTTCTTAACACTTGTGATTCTGAGGTAAATAATCTGAATATCAATGATAAAGATTTGGCTCTAGCTAATGGGGTGATGTATTATAAAGATATGCCCTATTCAGGAACACTTTCTTCTAAAATTGATACACTTATTGTGAATAGAATAACATATTTGAATGGAAAGAAGCATGGTAAAGAACAAAAGTTCTTTTTCAACGGTGAGTTAGCAGCAGTACGCTTTTATACCGACGGTAAAAAATCCGGAACTCATAAAGGATGGTGGGATAATGGACAACTAGAGTTCGTTTATCATTTTGATGATAATGGAAATCAAATCGGAATGCAACAAGAATGGTATAGTAATGGGCAGTTAGCCAAAGAGTTTAACTTTACCAATGGCAAGGAAGATGGCACACAAAAAAAGTGGGATTTTAAAGGTAAAATTATAGCAAATTACCTTGTCATAAATGGTGAACGTTTTGGCTTAATTGGATCCATAAATTGTAAACCTGATAACTATGTTGATTAAAAAAATAAGCATTTTGATAATTTTTTTAGGAAGTTTTTTTATTTCCTGCAAACAAGAAACAACTACTAAAATTGATAAATTACCGTATTATAACACTTCTGACTTTACTCCTACCTGGTTATCAAGCGAAGATGAACTAAAAAAGTTTCACAAGATTCCGGACTTCAAGTTTACAAATCAATTGGGTAACGAGGTAACAAACACTAATTTTAAGGGATATATTTATGTAGCTAATTTCTTTTTTACTACTTGCCCAAGTATTTGTATAAAGCTTACTAATAATATGCATATGCTACAGGATATTTATTCTAAGGATGAAGAAATTAAATTAATTTCTCATACTGTTTTTCCTAGTTATGACACAGTAGAGGTTTTAAAAGAATATGGTGATTTAAGAGATGTAAATCCCAAAAAATGGCATCTGGTGACTGGTGAGAAGGAAAAGATATACAAATTAGCAAGAGAGGCTTATTTTGCTGACGAAATTTATAACGAAACGAATGACGAAAATGGTTTTATACATACCGAAAATTTAATATTAGTAGATAAGGACGGCCATATACGAGGTGTTTATAAAGGTACTTTGCCTGAAGAAATCAAACGTATTGAGAGACATATTGAAATTTTAAAAAAAGAGTCATAGCATATACTACCCTCAAAATATAATTCTTCATTTTTTTGTAAAGAAAAATTCTTTTTCTTCCTGATTATAAGCTAAATAGAAAAACGAATTAGATCATTCTATTAAAAATTTAAGTGTTTTTTTAGTTATCTGTTAAAAAATTACCTTTTTAATAAAGGAGTTTGTACTTTTAAGTTGTTATACTATAATAGGGATTCATGAACCTCTTATTCCCCTAGAAAATTTTGTAGAAAATAATAACCAACTCAATGATTAATACCTTGGTATTGATTGAATTTGATTTTCACACATAATTTTTAACTTAATCTTAGTAGTATGAAAAAAACCGAACTAACTAACAAAACTCAACTTGGGATTATCATCCCATTTAAAAGATGGCTTACTCATATTTTGGTCTGCGTCACCTTTTTATTAGCTCCGATTCAATCCATTTTTACTCATGGTACTGTAACAAACCCACCTAGTCGTGTGTGGATTTGTTTTCAAGAAGATCCCCAAAGCCCTGATTCTCCTGCTTGTGAAGCATCAATTATCGGTTGGGGAACACAGGCATTCTATGACTGGAACGAAGTTGCAAGAATGGATGCGGGTGGTAGACATAGAGAAATTATTGCAGACGGTAATCTAGCCAGTGCAGGACGACCTGATAAATACGGTGGATTAGATCAAGTAAGAAATGACTGGGTTACGACACAGGTTACTCCAGGTCCTTACACCGTTACTTGGACCAATACAGCACCACATCAAACTTTGTATTATGATGTATATATAACAAAAGCAGATTGGACACCAGATCAACCGCTTACTTGGGATAGCTTAGAACTTCTAACACGTACAGGCCCAAGGCCGGCTTCCGCAACCGATAATATAGATGTTGTATTACCACAAAGAACAGGTAAACATGTAATCTATAGTATTTGGCAACGTTCACTTACCCCAGAAGCTTTTTATTCTACAAGTGATGTTGATTTTGGAACTACATCATTACCTAATCAACCACCAGTTGCTAAATTTATTACTGATAATGGCCGTTGTGGAGGTCCTGATGTTACTTTTGATGCCTCTGATTCTTCTGATCCAAATGGTGATACATTGACATATACATGGGATTTTGGAGATGGAACTACAGCTCAAGGTGTTAATGTTTCTCATACTTATGCTAGTTTAGATAGCGCTACTGTTACATTAACTGTAAGTGATGGTGAGTTTAGTAGTGGCTCTGTAGAGACGATTAGTCTAGTTGTAGATCCAAATTGTGAAGAAATTCCTTGTCCTTTTGACACTCCATTACAAACAGCGTTACCATCAATAAATGCTTCATTTAGTAACGTATATGTTCTAGGTGGCGGTGGTCCTGATTTAAGCACGGTAACTGACTTTACAATTAACTGGGATGCTATTAATAATGGATTATATCAATTATCCATAAATACGAATAACGGTATACCAAATTGGTGGAATAATTTATTAGAAAGTGCAACATATACTTTTAATGCTGCTAATCCAGAAATTACGCTTACTGGTACTGGTTTTGCAGGTCTAGATGGCACTTATGCTGTAACAATTGATAATGGTAACTTTGTTATGGTTTCGCAAACTGAAGGTTTTACTATTTACTTCAGTACTTCTAGTACAGCCCCTGATTGTGAAGGTGTAACAACTCCTCCTACAAATAGTGCTCCTGTAGCTTCTTTTATTGCTTCTGCTTTAACGGGAACAGACCCATTCGAAGTAAGTTTTGATGCCTCAGGATCTACTGATGCTGATGGAGATCCATTAACATTTAATATTGATTATGGTGATGGAACTTTTGGAAGAGAACCAATATCTACTCATACATATTCTGCAGGAGAATACACTGCAACCCTTACCATAAGTGATGGAAAAGGTGGTGCTGCTACGGCTTCAGTTTCATTAGTAGTTGATGGTGATATTGTAGTAAATCCTCCAAGTGGTGATTGTGCGTTTGAAACACCATTAAGTGCACCTTTAGAAACAATATTCACTTCGTTCAATAATGTTCATGTTTTAGGTACCGGTGGTCCAAATATGGAAAGTGTTACCAAGTTTACTGTAAACTGGGATTTAGCAAACAATGGTTTGTATCAATTTTCATTTGACTTAAATGTAGCACCATGGTATATTAATTTCTCAGAAAATGTTCAAAGTTTTAATGAAGCGAACCCTGGAATTTCTATAACTGGTTCAGGTATAACTGGATTGGATGGAGATTACTTTGCAGCTATTGATAATGGAAACTTTGTGTTAGTTGCAGATGGATATAGTATTTATTTTAGCAATACTGAAACAGCTCCTATTTGCGACCCTAAAGTATCAACAGCTAAAGATGATCAAATATCTTTTAAAATGTTCCCTAACCCTGCAGTTGAAAAAATTTCTATACTAAATCAGACAGGTTTAAAGGATAATTTAATAACTATTTCAGACCTTACCGGGAAGAAAATAAAATCACAGTTAGTAAAAGAAAGTACAAATACTGTGACTATAGATGTTTCTGGAATTGAAACGGGATTATATTTGGTAAGAATTTTAGATCCTTCAGGATCAAGTCGTACATTAAATCTATTAGTGAATTAGTAAAATCTTGTTTGAAGATAATTCAGACTTGTATTAAATACACAGATTAAAATGTTTCTGTTAAAAAAACAACCTTCTAATTTTTAGAAGGTTGTTTTCTTTTACCATAAATAAAAGATGCTTCAGGTACAAAACCGAAGCATCTTTATAGTATAAATTTATTCTTTTTTAGTTAATGATTAGTTTTTTAACTATTTCCTCACTTCTTTCAGATTTGATTTTTACAATATAAATTCCAGAACTTAGTTCTAAGCTATTGGCAGAGAAATTATTTATTCCAGATTTTAATTTTGCTTCATATTCCTTTTGTCCTAAAGTATTAAATATCTTTACGATCGTATTTTTAGTGTTTTCAGAACTTATATTAAGAGAAAATTGATCATTTGTTGGATTAGGATATAATGTTGCAAAAGAAGATATTTCTTCATCATCTGTACCTAAAATTGGAGTTACCTTACCAAAATCACTAGGTATTTGTGCAATTAAAGCTCCTCCACAAGTACCTTCATAAATCCTAACATTAGAGAATGTAGAGTTATTTCCAGATCCTGCATCGTTATCATTAATAAATACTAATCTGTCCATAGATCCAGTATAGAAGTTTCCAACAGGGATAATGTATTTAGTAGTGCCCGAAGAATAGTTATCATAGTTAGTTACTCCATAATTTTGAGTACCATGTACTTTAAAATAACGAGATGATGTTAACGAATTGTTGTCTTCGAAACCTAATCCATGTATTTCTCCTTGATTTGTACTACTGAAATCAAATTCAATTACTGTATTTGCGGTAACATCATAATTCATTAAAATGTATTTCCAAGTATTATTTGTTAGTGTTAAGGCATTACCGCTGTTACCGATAGAGAAATCACCTGCTCTATCTTGAGTAAAAGGATCTATTGTAAAATCGTTAAAATTTAATGCCTCACAAACTGGATCTGGTCCACCCCCTGATCCGTTTTGGATACTTATTGCGTCTATTGCTATATCACTTTGCCATCCACTATTACCAGAACCTGTTACTACATTAAAACGTAATTGTACACTTGCATTTCCTGCGTATGCTGCAAGATCAACATCTGTAGCAATCCAGTTGTTACCTTGTGTTCCATTTTTACTAAAAACAGTTGTCCAAGCACCGGTATTATCTGTTCTGGCTTCTACTTCCAGGCTATTGATTGCACTACCAAACATATGATACTGAAATGTAAGAGTTGGTGTAGTTAAACTAGTAAAGTTTAAACAAGGCGAATTAAGGATAGCGCTTTTGTTAGGAAATCCAGAATTATTTCCTGAAGCTTCTACGTAAACATAAAAATCACCATCAGCTCCATTACTAGGACCCGTTTGACTAGAAGGAGTACCACCAGAATCTCTTGTCCAATTGATATCATCTCCTGAGGTCGCA
The DNA here is from genome assembly GCF_003443715.1 of Aquimarina sp. AD10. Lineage (NCBI taxonomy): Bacteria > Pseudomonadati > Bacteroidota > Flavobacteriia > Flavobacteriales > Flavobacteriaceae > Aquimarina > Aquimarina sp. AD10. The sequence continues at coordinate 996,220 of NZ_CP031965.1, forward strand.
TTAGACCAAGCACCAAGATTAGTTTCAAAACTTTCGTTATACGGGAACGATTCTATAGTAGTAGTACATGCCGTTGGATTTGGATTTGTACCTATTTCTCCATCAATATCAAATCTAGAAAAGAATTTCCATATTTCTTCAGAAGTATTTACATTTCCTCCATTCCAGCTATGTCCTTTACCCTGGACTCTAATAAATTCTGCTGTGACACCATTATCGCCGTTATCCCAAATAGATCGTGTTGATCCACCACCTAATTGAATAACCTCTGGTGTAGCGTCACCATTGTTATTCGCAGACCAGTACTCCATAACATCTTGTATTGGTTCATTAGATCCATTACCGTTTATAGAAATAGTATTATCTCTAGTCCCCGTAATTTGCAACACAGCAGTTGGATGCTGTGGTTGACATTGATTTCGGTCTATCCATCGTCGTGTCATACTACCTGCTACAGAAGCTACGGCGGCAATTCGTGGACTTAATTCGCAAGCCAGTCTATAACTAAAAAAACCACCATTAGAAAAACCAGTAGCGTAAATACGTTTCGGATTGATATTAAACTCGCTTTCAATTTTATCAATTAAAGCATTTGAAAATCCTAAATCATCTTCGTTGCCACCAAAGTTATTGTTTATTGCCCATCCAGCAAGAAAACCTAAACCTTGTGGTGTAACAAAAATAAATTGATTGTCTTCTGCAAGTTGTCTAAAATCGCTCTGGTTATATTGTACGTTAATATTATTTGTAAAACCATGAAAATTCAGAATTAGAGGTGCTGGTTTAGAGGCGTCATAGCTAGCAGGAATGTAAAGACGATATTGTCTTGTTTTTCCATCATGTTGCAATGTTGTATTTATTACTTGTTGGGCATGTATGGCGACAGTAGTAACAAATGTAAAAATCAAAAGCCATAAAGTTTTTTTGGTAAACGTTAGTTGAGTTTTCATTTTAAAGTTTTAAGGGTTAGTGTGAATTTATTTATTTAAACATATTATTCATGCATAGTATTTTTATTTGCAATAATCGAAAAAAAATAGCATATAATACGTTTTTTTATGAAAAAATGTTAATTTTTTACGAAATTCATTATAATTATCGAATAAAACATATTTGCTCTACTTTTAATATATGAAAACACTTTAGTCAGTTCTTTAATATTTTTTGTGACTTCTCTTATAAATAAATCTACTTCTACCCTATTTTTTAATATATAAAAAACTGGTTTGATGTCTGTTTTACTACTATTATTAATTCGATATTTTTTGAAGTATTTATACGAAATTTAAATAGCTATTTTATCTCCTTTCATTGTCATATTTTCTATACTTTTAATGTTTTTCTATAAAAACAGATCGTTTAAAACAATGAAGTCTTTTTAATGAATTCTATATCAACTTTAAAAGAAGAAATAGATTTAATCTGTTCAACCGTAGTAAATTCTCCAGAGGGTAGATTAAACCTAAGAAAGAAGTTTTATCTAAAGTATGGATTCTCTAAACTAGCTAAATATGGTTATGGTCAATCAGAGATAGATTTTATTGAATGGGAAATTAAGAGAGGTGTTCTAAATGATGTCGATGATATTCATAAAAAAGGAAGTGTTTGGTGGAGGAAAATGAATATGCAAATAATTCATGACAGTGAATTTGCTCGATTGCTTTTTGAAACAAAATCAAATTGTAAATCGATTTCAGAGTCCGTTAAAAATTGGTTAAATTATCTTAATAAACCAGATTCAAAATCTTGGTATCAAGCGCATAATGGAAGTGTAATCAATGCATGTTTTCAGTTTAGTAAGGAAATTGAAATAGAGTCACATTATGAAAAAATCTTTATTAAGGATGTTTTGATGCGAGTTTTGTTTGCCCAAGCAATGGTTGAAGGAAAAGAATTTGCTTTTGGTAAATTAGGAAAAATTCTTGCTAATCCCATATTACCAGCAGTTAAAATTATAACAAGAAGGCAGAAATTATACCCAATTAGTTATCCGTTAACGCAAGAAAATTATAGTTCTAATGAAGTTTTTTTAGAGCATCATATCAGAACTTTTGTTAATAAATATGTTATTGATAAGAATGAAAAAAAGTTATTCCAGTTTGCTGCAGAACTAATAGGAATTACAGAAAGAACAGAATTTATAATGTATTGGATGTCAATAATAAATCAAGAGTCTGTAGCTCGGTTATAAACTTATAATGAAAAAGAAAATAAGTATTTTAGGAGGAGGTATTGCTGGACTAACAAGTGCCTATGAACTAACTAACGAAGACAACTGGCAAGATAAATATGACATTACTATTTATCAAATGGGATGGCGATGCGGAGGAAAAGCTGCTACAGGCTTAGGAAAAAATGGTAGAATAGAAGAAGTTGGAGTTCATATCTTTCAAGGTTGGTATCACAATGCTTTTAGAATGGTTAAAGAAGTTTATAAAGAGATTGAAGAAAATAATTTAGCTCCTGATACCCCATTTAAATCTTGGCGAGATGCATTTATTCCTAATCCGTATACTTTTAATACTGAGTATGATAAAAAAAATAAATCCTGGCATAATTGGACCATGGTTTTTCCTAATAATACCTATACTCCAGGTACTGCAATACAAACTGATTTTTTTACCTTAATTAAAGAAGGATTAGGTATTTTGATAGCAACCTTAGTCGGATCACCTTTTCAAAAGAAAAAGAATGGGAAAAAGAAAGTAATTTCTAAAGTACTTCAAAAAATGTTTTTTAAGGTTAATGTGCCTGAAAGAGAAGAAAAGAATCCAGAAAACCAATCTAATACGATTACAAATCGCATTTTAGGAAAAGTATCCAAAAGTTTAGAATTGATTATTGTAAAACTGACCACATATCGGTACAGGAAAAATAAATCTATTTTTATTAACCTATTAGTTAAGATTTATAGAGGATTAAAGAACTTTTTTCAAATAGGAGCCAAACATTGTGGAAACAAAACCAAAAAATTGAGAAGGGTCTTAAGAATGATTGAACTTGGTTTAGTATGTATAGAAGGTATCTACACAGATGTTTATGATTCTAAAACAGGTATTTACAATTGGGATGCAATTAATGATTATGATTTTCGGGAATGGTTATGCAAACACGGTGCTTCGAAGGAGTTATTAGAATTCTCAATTGTACGATTTATATATTATGGTACATTTGGTAATGTTTATGGTGGTAACGGCACTATTGAACAAGGTAAGATTGGAGCCGATATAGGTGTAAAAATGGTAACAAAAATATCTAATTATAAAGGATGTTTTGTTTGGTACCTGGCTGCCGGTACAGGAGGCACTTTTTTAGCTCCATTAACATTGGTGTTAAAAAATAGAGGAGTTAAATTTGAATATTTTCATAAGGCTACTAAAATCGCATATTCTGATAACGAAAATATTCAGGAAATTGAAATTGATGTTCAAGTAGATTTAAAAAAAGAAATTTCAGAATATAATCCTTTCATTATTCAAAAAGGGATTCATCAATGGACCTCTGAACCCGATTTAAGCCAAATAGATCCGGTACAAGCAAAACGTATCGAACAAGAAAATATAAATTTAGAATCAAGTTTCTCAGATTGGAAACCTGTGGGTTCTAAAATTCTAAAAAAAGGAAAAGATTTTGACCTAATAATTTTAGCAACCTCAATACAACCCATAAAATATATCGCCAAAGATATTATTTCTAAAAATCTGCAATGGAAAAATATGGTAGATAACATTGCAACTACTCCAACTTTAAATGTTCAATTTTGGCTAAATAAAACTGATAAAGAACTTGGTTTTGATCACGGGCAATGGGGTATGCAAGAAGGACAATATGCCAATACAGTTATTTATGAAGATTATTTATATAGCTGGACATCTATGTCTTATCTCGAAAAGATCGAAAACTGGAAAAATCATCAACCCCATCAAATTTCTTATTGGTGTGGTGTATGGCCAGAAAATACAGGAGTAAAAAATCATGGAATTCCTGCTCTAAAAAATCATACGCATAAGTGGATGAACTCTAATATGGAATGGTTTTGGCCAAATGCAATAAAAAATGACGAATTTGATTACAATCTTCTATGTTCGAACAAAGAGACTCTGTCTGAAAAATTTGACGATCAGTTTTTTCAAATCAATGATGACCCTACAATGCAATATGTTTTAGGTAGACCCGGTACTAATCAATTTAGGATCAAATCTGATGAAACGGGATATAAAAACCTTTTTTTTGCAGGTGATTGGACCGATTTTGGTCTTAATGTTGGCTATATGGAAGGTACGATACAGTCTGGAATTCAATGTGCTAATGGTATAAAAAGACGCTTTTATAATAATATACTTTCTCAACGAAACTTATTATAATAAAAGGTTTAAAGGTATATTCTAAATAGATATGCATCTTTGACATAATCTCCTTCTCCTACTCTACTCTAATTATTTTTATACTCTGCAGTTATGTAAACCCAATTACTCAGAGATATTTAGGGTAATTTATTACTCAATTTACCTACATTTAGTATAGCTCATATTTGGTATATGCTACCATTAAGATTTTTTTAACCATTTTTAATATTTTTTACAAAAAAAATATTTTTCAAAGTTGAAAAATTGAGGTTTGTATTATAGACTAACACTTTTAAAAACTTGTAAAACAATAACTATCAAGTAATTACTGAATAAACAATCAACAGATTTATATTGATTAACCATCATGATTTTACGGGTAAAATCGTGTTAATCAACTTCTCAAAACAAGTTTTTTACTTATAAATAGATAGAACTGTACCAAATTATAATTTGGGTCTTGCTTTTTAGTGCCAAATTATAACTTGGTACTCATCCCTGCACATTCTAAAGTAGTTTTAACATGTGATTATTGAGATATTATCTAAAATGAAACACAAAACATTTATGATAATATAAAATGTTTCAATTGAACACTAAATCATTATTAAAACTCTAAAACCATGAAAACCTTCAGTACACCTTCATTATCTTTAAGTGTATCTATAATCGTATTGTTTTTGACCAATAGTAATAACGATACAAAAATCTCCAGAAAAGCTGATATTACGAATTCTGTTAGGGATTTAAAATCACCTATTTTGATTAATAAATCAGAATTAGATATTTCGAAAAATTTTGAAACCTAAAACATAAAATAGCGTGCATCAGCACTTATACATTTAGTATTATACTATAAATACCTAAGCTAAACTTCCCCTAAGAAGGTTTGTCATCTACAAAAAAGACTATAACCTGATTTAAACGCTGACCATTTATATTATTAATAATACGTTTCTTTTTAAATTTTTTAAAAGAAAATAGTCATCTAAAAAACATAGAATATTAGTGTCTTATTGAAATAAATAGATCAATTCAGCATCTTTTAATAAAAACCTTAATACAAATAGAAGTGTTAAGTAGCTCCATATAATCAACACTTTTTATTGTCATCAATATTCATTCGAAAATAACTAGTATCCAGAAAAAAAATAAATGAAAAATCTTATTATCGGTTTAATTTTCTTGTTAGGAACTCAAATAATTCTTTCTCAAAATTTTAAGGGTCGCGTTGTCAACTCTTTAAATAAGCCTATTGCCTATAGTAATGTAACGGCACAATATGTTGATAATAATGCACTTATCAAAGGAACAATTACAGATGATGAAGGGCGCTTTTCCTTATTAATTAATGCAGAAAAACCCTTTTACATTACTATAAGCTTCATAGGATACAAAGCATGGGTTTCTCCTAATTTTTATACTACAGGACAAAACTTAGGGATAATCATTCTTAAAGAAGATAAAACAGAACTAGAAGAAGTCTTTGTTACCGCCAATAAAGAATTGATAATACGAAAAGGGGACAAAATACTAATGAATCTTGGGAGTAATATTCTCACCAAAGGCAAGAATCTAACAGAAATACTAAAATATGCTCCAAATGTTTGGGTCGATCAAAGTAGCAATGAAATCAATTTAAAAGGCGTATCCGCTATTATATTAATCAATGGAAAAAAAACGAATATGTCTAGAGAAAGTTTAATGAACTATCTAAATACATTATCCGAGAAAGAACTAAAATCTATTGAAATCATATCTAATCCTTCTGCTAGATATGATGCCGAAGGTCAAGGGGGTATCATTAATATTATTACCAAAACGTCCAATACTAAAGGAGTAAGTGGATCTGTAAATTCGATGTTAAATTTCTCTAAATTATTAAGTTACGGAACTTCATTGCAATTAAACTCTAAAATAACTAAAAAACTATCTCTAAACTCTTATCTGTATTATCAACAAAATGAATATAGAACAGACGAAAATAGAGTCGAAACTATTTCCCTCCCGAAAACTATTTATGAATATGAAAAAATAGACAGTACAAAAAGCATAGATAGACTTGCTAATTTTGATTTACAGTACGATTTTTCAGATAATGATCAAGTTATCTTACAATACAGAATCTTTGATAAGGACTTTAATAGATCACAGAATAATGACCTAATAATAACAGATGATCAAGCAATACAATCAAATGGATTATATGCTAATCTTGGAAAAAATAATTCTTCTGCGTTTGGAATTAATTATAACAAAACTATTGATTCTCTAGGGCAAAATTTAAAGACGATTTTTGATTATTATACTTCTGAAAACAGTAGCGACAATGATTATTTAAACCTGTTTTTTGATTCGAATACAGCACTTATAAATTCGAATACTAGAAGATCAAGTGCATTATCATCGTTTAATATTATTTCGTCTCAAATAGATTATCAAAAGCCTATCACTAACAAACAAAACTTAGAAGTTGGCGCAAAATATGGATATGTCAAAAGTCAAAGTAACTCTATTTTTGAAAATCTAATTAATGGGATATATATAAGAGATGAAAATTTCTCGAATAAGTTTGATTATGACGAACAAATCATTGCACTATACAGTTCTTTTGCTGCAGAAAATATATTCGATTCTAAACTAAACCTACAAATTGGATTTAGGGGTGAATATACCAAAGGAAATGGTGAAATTTTAGCTACAGAGTTTACCTTAAATAAAAATTACTTTGATGTATTTCCTAGCTTATTTATTTCCAAACCATTAAAAGATAAATCAAGTATTGGTTTTTCGATTTCCAGAAGAATAAACAGACCTAATTATAGATTATTCAACCCAACTATTTTTTATCTAACAGATTTTACTTCACAAGTAGGAAACCCAGATCTAAATCCTTCATATACGAATGCTTTAGAGTTAAATTATAATTCATCTAATTTAAATCTTCAATTATATTTTAATGATATTAAAGGAGAACCACGGGAAATCTTGACACAATTATCCGATACTGAATTACAATATCAATGGAGAAATATCGAAAAAACTTCAATCTATGGTATTTCATTATCATATAATCGTAAACTAACCAATTGGTGGACATTTTTTGCTAGCTCTTCTTGGTACGGAAAGAAATACATTTCCACCTTTGAAGATGCAGTAGAAAATATTGAGACTTCTAAAGGTACAATTCAAACCCGTATAGCTACTGCATTCAAACTTCCATCTCAGATTACTACCGAAATTTCATTTCAATATAACGGTCCTGAAACCTACGGACAATTCGAATCTGGCGAGAATTATGCATTCTATATAGATCTGTCTAAAAAAATCACAAACAGCTTATCTTTTTATCTACAGATAGTCGATCCTTTTGATAGGCTGAGATATCAATTTACAAATACCCAACAAAGAATTCAAACAATACAAAATAGAAACAATTTTAGTAGAGCTCTTAATTTTTCTATACGATATGACTTCTCAAAAGGTAATAAGACCAAAAATGTGAAGTACAATCGAAGTAGTCAAAATGCAAAAAATAGATCTACTTAAAAATATTATTGCGCAGTAATGAGGTGGAATCCGAAAAACCTTAAAAAGAGTAGGAAACAAATTATTTAAATTTTTACTAAAATGAAAAACGTTAAAAAAAGTCCAGCAGAATTTTTAGGAGCTAAAGTACTTTCACCAATGGATCAAGATAAATTAAAAGGTGGGTTCGTTACTCGTACAGGAGGACAGCAACAACAACAGCAACAACAACAGCAAGTTGCTGTTTAAGGCTAGTAAAGAAGAAAGAGAGAGAATTCTCTCTTTCTTCAACTAAAATAGTACAGGTACTAAAATTGAGTGCTTAAAACAATTGCTATAGTACCTGCATATAACGCTAAAATAAATAAATAATGTTAGTTAAAGAAAACATACCAAAACAGCAAGAAAAGTTTGATTCTGATTGGTGGAAACATACTTTCTTAAAGAAAACTAAAACACTAAGTAAAACCTCTGTTTTTACAAATTGTATTTCTAGACAAGAAACAGCGGCTATGCGATTAGAGATCATGGATATTTTAAGAACTCTTTGTGAGTTAAGAACCGATCAATTTGGGTTTCGTGTATTTGTTGAAGGTAAACAATTATATAATAAAGAAATGGATTTGGTTTATGATTCACCTCCTAAAAAAAAGGAAACTATTAATGATTGGACAAAGCGAACTTTTAAGAACAAAAAGTTTGGAATGATTATTAATAGAGGTGAGAAGATAAACAAATTGTTGGCCCAAAGGATCGCACACAAAATATCTCCCCTATTACCGCAAGTAGGCATCCCATTAATGGGAATTAATTTTACCATATTCATTGGTAATTATGGTTGGACACCATTAGGTATACATACAGATGCGCCAGGAGAGAGCGTTACTCATTTTCATCTTGGTCCTGGTGATAAGACAATGTATACATGGGATAAGAAAACATACGAAAAAAAAGCCGGTGATCATAAGTTTAACAATAAAGATGTAGAACAATACTTACCACTGGCAAATGTTCACCCTTTCAAAGAAGGAGATCTCTATTACATGCCACCAAATGAATATCATATTGGTAAATCAGACGAATTGTCTATGGGTTTAACGATGTGGTTTAATAACCATATGAAAAGGGATTTGGCAAAAAAAATATTACAAGTTATTGTGGATCAATATTTAGACGAATGTACAGAAACAATGCTTCCTGATAAAAGAGAAATAGATGATTTAAGTGCTGCACAACAAGCTATTGAGTTGTTTAAGATACCTCAAGATCTTGCGCAGTTAACATTTAAAGATTTCATACAAGAAACATTTAAAGATTATAGATATTCTATGTATAGTAATTCTGGTTTCTGGACAAGGCCATTTCCGAAAGAAAAAGAGATTGAGTATACTAAAAAAGACAGTATTATCCTTGAAAAACCTTTTGAGATCAAGTACTCTGATTCATTAGATAAAGAAAATCTTTTAATTTATGTAAGAGGTACAAAGCTCGTACTTCATAATCATGATAAAATAAAAAAACTAATTAATGAAATCAATAAAGGAGAAGAAATGACCGTAGCTAAAGCGCTTTCCATTTTAGACAAAGATTGGGACGAAAGTATTGGTATATATATCCTTACACTTCTTGATACACATAATGGAATTAAAAAAATATAGCATCATGATATATAATAAATTCATTATTAGCATACCATTTAAACTTTTAAAACTAATAGAATATGGAAAAGAATATTATACCACCAGCACCATTGGCCGAAGCTAACACTACAAAATCAAATATTGTTTATGCTAAATCAAAAACGAATCATTCATATTCATTTTCATGTACATTCGATTCAAAATTTATGGATAGAATAGTAGATATCATCGCTAGAGCATATCATGAATACTCAAGTGACTACATAAATGAATACTATATCCAAATACAAGAAAACCAATATTGCTTTACCATTGAGTTAAAAAGTTCTGAATTGAAACTAGACTATAAGTTTGATCATCCTAGTGAAGAAGATAAAAAAGAAATCACATTAAAATTTGATCAAATGGAGGCTTCTATTTTAAAATTATAGAGGTACATAAGTAGATTAATTTACGTTCATTAAGTCTATTTTCAAATCCCTTTTTAATTAAAAAGCATTTTATTTTTTATTCAAAGCACATATCCAATGTTATTTCGACGCAATTTTAAATTCTTACCCCAACATGACCAAATGGATTGTGGTCCGGCATGTTTACAAATGATTGCTAGGTATTACGGTAAGAGATATTCATTACAATACTTAAGAGATCTTTCTTCTCTTACACGTGATGGGGTAAGTTTGCTAGGAATAAGTAAATCGGCAAATGCTATTGGGTTAAAATCAATTACATTACAGATGGGTTTGGAAGACCTCGTGCTCCAGATTAAGTCTCCAGCAATTTTACATTGGAATCAAAACCATTTTGTAGTTCTCTATAAAATAAGAAAGAAAAAGATTTCAAATGAAAATGAATTTATTATAGCCGACCCTGGACATGGTATCATTAAGTTAAGTGAGCATGAATTCAAAAAACAATGGTGTAATGCTAATAATGAAGGGGTTATTTTATATCTAGAAACTACAGATAAGTTTTATAATAAGAAAGCAGTATCAAAAGATACCAATGATAGTTCATCTTTCCTTCTATCATACTTAAAATCATATCAATGGGAAATAACTCAATTATTATTAGGAGTTTTTGGAGGATCTTTAATTACACTAATCTTTCCTTTTTTGACCCAAGCATTAATTGATAGAGGTGTCAAAGATCAAAGTTTAGATATTATAAAAATTATCTTGTTTGGCCAGTTATTTCTTTTTTTGGGCTCTGCGATAATAGAAATTATAAGAAATTGGATTACCCTATATATAGGAAGTCACGTAAATATCAAGATCATTTCCGATTTTTTGATGAAATTAATGAAACTTCCTATTAAGTTTTTTGACACTAAAATGATGGGTGATTTTACGCAGAGAATTAATGATCATGAACGAATTGAAGAATTTCTTACGTCACAAAGTTTACTGACACTTTTTTCACTCATTAATCTTTTAGTATTTCTTGTTGTATTAGGTATTTACGATTTAAAAATTCTTATAACTTTTTCTATACTAACTTCTGTTTCTATTTGCTGGATTTTGATATTTCAAAATAAAAGAAAAATATTGGACTATATTAAATTTCAATGTAAAGCTCTAAACCAAGACTCAGTATACGAATTGATCAATGGGATGCAAGAAATTAAATTAAATAATTTTGAAAATCATAAGCGAAATGAATGGGAAGATCTTCAAGTAAAACTTTATAAAATAAGTACTAGAATATTAAAATTAGATCAATATCAGACAACAGGCTATACTTTTATTAACCATTTTAAAAATATACTAGTTACTTATTTTGCAGCCAAAGAAGTTATTTTAGGAAATTTAAGTTTGGGGGCAATGCTAAGTATAACATATATAATAGGCCAAACGAATTCTCCTTTAAATCAATTAATAGAGTTTATTAGATCCTTTCAAGATGCAAAAATTAGCTTGAATAGACTTAGCGAAGTACATGCTCAAAGAGAAGAAGAGCAAATTGACAATAGTCCACAGATACTAAAAAGTAAAAACTTTGATAATCGATACGGTATTCATTTAGTTAACCTTTCATATTCGTATGATGGAGTTCAACAACAAATTCTCAATAATTTAAATTTGTACATTCCTAAGGGAAAAACTACCGCTATAGTTGGAGCAAGTGGTAGCGGAAAAACAACATTAATAAAACTACTACTTAAGTTTTATACGCCCTCAGAGGGAGATATTTTTATAGATAACAAAGGGTTGAAAAGCATGTCTCCTAAAGAATGGAGAAGTAAAATAGGAACTGTTATGCAGGATGGTTTTATTTTCTCGGATACAATAGAAAGAAATATCGCTACAAGTGATGAAGAAATAGATAAAAAACAACTACAATATGCTATAAGAGTAGCAAACTTAACAGAGTTTATTGAAGGATTACCAAACAAGCTAAAAACAAAGATTGGAGCTTCTGGTAACGGAATTAGTGGGGGACAAAAACAACGTATTTTAATTGCACGGGCAGTGTACAAAAATCCTGATTTTATGTTTTTTGATGAGGCTACAAGTGCTTTGGACACAGAAAATGAAAGAATTATTATGAAAAATATAAATTCATTTATTAAAAACCGCACGGCAGTAATAATTGCGCATCGATTAAGTACAGTTAAGGGTGCTGATCAAATAGTTGTTTTGAATAAAGGTAAAATAGTAGAAGTAGGTACACATAAAGACTTAGTTATCAAGCAAGAATACTACTTTAATCTTGTAAAAGATCAACTTGAATTAAATAAACAAAATGTCTAATAGAAAATTTGAAATATTAGTATTAGAAAATCGAAATGGATTATCTAAATATGGGGGGATTATCTCACTGGTTATCATTGGATTATTAGTTTTTAGTATATTTTGGGTGAAAATTCCAGAGTATCAAAAAGTAATAATTACTACTAACAGTGTTGCTAAAGTAACTCTAAATCAAAGTAATATTTCAAAAAAAAGTGGAGATTCTATTGTGGTTAGAAATGATAAACAAGAGTCTAAGGTATTGATTATTGACACCATCAATATCCAGAATGGAAAAACTACTCTTTTTTTTAAACTATTAGATTCGGATCTCGAGACAGCTGCTTATAAGTTAATTGTAAAAGAAGTTTCATTATTCGAAAGCCTTATTTCACCGTTCTTTAAAGCCGAAAACCCTTCTAAGTCTTAGTCTAGATTTATTCGCGATTTTTCATTTATAAAATAGGGTAAAAACTTATATTCGCGCCATGTGGATGTATTTGGGCTTATTGGCGGCACTTTTTTTGGGTTTACACAATTTATGTAAGAAACATGCAGTACAAGGAAATGAGGTTTTTCCTGTACTTTTGGGTACTATTGGATCAGGTTTTTTAGTACTCCTCCCCTTTTTTATAGGTTCACTCTATTTTCCCGAATATACCAAACAAATGGGATTGTATATTACTAAGATTTCTTGGGCGACTCATGGTTTTATTTTTATTAAGTCTATGATTATGGCTGCGTCATGGGTTTTAGCTTATCAGGCATTAAAACACTTACCAATAACTATTGTTACTCCAATACGCTCGGCAGGCCCATTTTTTACTTTTATTGGTGCTATCTTAATTTATCAAGAAAAACCTAACTCTTTACAATGGATAGGATTTTTTCTTATTATTTTTTCAGTGATACTATATTCTAAAATAGGAAAAAAAGAAGGTATAAACTTTAAGAGAAACAAATGGATATTTGCCATTATTGGTGCTACATTTTTAGGAGCTTCTAGTGGTTTGTATGACAAATTTCTAATTCAAAATTTAGCATTAAATCCACAAACTTTACAATTTTGGTTTTGCACGTATACCGCACTAATTTTGTTTTGTATTCTATGTGTAACATGGTTTCCAAATACCGAAAAAAGAAAAGCTTTTAAATGGCGTTGGACTATTGTAGCAGTTGGTATTTTATTGCAATTAGCAGACTATTTTTATTTTAAAGCTCTGCAAGATCCAGATGCATTAATTATGTTATTATCCGCCATAAAACGAAGCCAAATACTTATTGCGGTCGTTATTGGAGGACTCGTTTTTAAAGAAAAAAATAAACGTAAAAAATTAGTTCCCTTATTCGGTATTATGGTGGGAGTTTTTTTGATTTTGTATTCATAGCAAAATCATAATATCATTTTTTAAAAAATCTTTCGAATTATTCTAAGGTTTGCCACCACTTATCATTAACAGTAGTATCAATAGAATCATTTTCTTTTAAAAAAATTGATTCTCCTATTTTAGGTACAATAATATCTATATTTAATTCTTTTGCTGTTTTGGTAACTCGTTCTATAGGATCTGTCCAAGAATGCATTGCTAGTTTAAATGCTCCCCAATGAATGGGCATAATTTTACGCGCTCTAATATCTAATCCAGCTTGTGCTGTTTCCTCTGGAAACATATGCACATCTGGCCATAGTTCATTATATTGACCACATTCTATCATTGCAAAATCAAAAGGTCCAAATTTTTCACCAATTTCTTTAAAATGATCGTCATAACCACTATCACCACTAAAAAAGATATTTTCATTATCTGATTTTATGATCCAAGAACTCCATAAAGTTTTTGTTCTATCTGTTAACCCCCGACCTGAAAAATGTTGAGCAGGGGTACAAATAAAACGTAATCCTTCTAAACTTATATCTTGCCACCAGTCTAGTTCAATAATCCTTTCTTTTTCTACTCCCCATTTCTGTAAATGAACACCAACACCTAATGGTGTATAAAACATTTTTACTTTATTTTTTAATTTCTTAATGGATCCATAGTCTAAGTGGTCATAATGATCATGAGAAATAAGTACAGCATCTATTTTTGGAATTTTTTCAATTTCTATAGGTAACTCTTTACTAAAGCGCTTACTACCTAACATAGGATGCGGAGCGGGGACATCTCCAAACATAGGGTCTATTAAAATATTTTTATGATCTATCTGTACTAAAAATGTTGAATGTCCAAACCAAATAAGACGTGTCTTGTCATTATATTCTGCAATATTTGTAGAATCAATTTTGCTTACCGGAAGATCTTCTTTTGGGGTTGTTTTAGGTTGCGGACTAAAATACCCTACTAAGCTTTTACCCATATCACGAAGACTCATATCTAGCTTTACTTTATGTTTATTAACAAATCTATCGTCTTTATAGTTTTCTGAGGTTTTATAAAATGCTTTTTGTTCGTCTGTTGCTTTTCCTCCAAACTCTGGGCTTAAATTAATAAACAATACTATAACTACTATTAATACGGTAATAATGACACCTATACTTATAATCATTCTTTTAAAATATTTTAAAAATTTATTTTTCATTTTTTAAGTATAAACTTTAATCTTATATTTTTTGTTTTGACCTAATCATTTCCAATAAAGATTTTTCTATGAACACCTTTATCTTAAAAGAACTGTAAATAATACTATTTTTTCAAGTTTAATGTATGTAATAAAACATTTTGCATCTATTTAACATTAAAAGAATAATTGATTCTTAAAGTTAAGCTTATCATTTTAATTCTTTTAACATTGAGATCTTGCCAATTTATTAAACACTTTAAAGTGATCAACTGGTTTTTTTTAGGTATGTAAAGTTCTATACAGGTGATAAACTTATTTTATCCTTTTGTACTTATTTTCTACAACTATACTCTAGCTATTCATCACTTAAGCTTATTCCCCCATAGTCTAAATAATACTTTAGTATCAAGAAAAAAACATAAACAATATTTACTAATACTTCATAAAATGAAAGACAAAATTTTCACCATATTATCTAAAAAACACATAGTTGTTCTTACAATGTTACTTACCCCTTTGTTTGGTTTTATTGATAGAAATTTAGTTTTCTTTTCGGCATTAGGTATTGCTTTTTTAATTTTATGGGGAAGTAATTTTAAGTGGTCTGATTTTGGTTTTGGTAAAAGAATAACTAAGAATATGACTTTAAAAAGTTTTCTAATTGCCTTATTCCTTGTTTTTATTTTTTATACCATAGAAGCATTCTTAGAAATTTACTTTGGTAAAATTGATATTTCGTCACTTGATGATCTTAGAGGTGATATTGTAAACTATAGTATCACTTTAATTATAGTCTGGATTTTTGCAGCATTTGGAGAAGAATTCTTATTTCGTGGGTATTATATGAAACGATTAGCTATATTATTTGGAAATGGTAATAAAGCTTGGTTATTCTCTGCAATTATTGTTTCAATTTATTTTGGGATATCACATTCGTATCAAGGTTTAGCAGGAATCATAGGAATTACACTATGGCATTTTTGTGTTTCTTTAATTTTTTACAAAGACAAAGAAAATTTGATATCTGCTATATTAATACACGGATTTTATGATACTATAGGTTTGACACTTCTTTTCTTTAGTCAAGAAAGATTAATTTATGATTGGGTGTTACAGTTGGTATAATATAAGATATATAAATTGTAGAATTTTCACTTTATTTAGATAAGATCAACTTTAAATTGTATTAAATTAAGAAGTTTGTAATTTTGCTATGTTGCATATGAATCCTTTTCTATAAATGAACAATCCACAAGAATATCAAAAATTAACTGATTTTATTTCTAAATGGATAAAACCATCAGACGAAGATCTAGAGCAACTTCATTCAAAACTTGTGATAGAAAACTACGGTAAAGGTGACGTTTTAATAAAACAAGGTCAGATTTGCAGTTCTTTAAAATTTGTGATTTCCGGAGTGTATAGGGTATATCAATTAAATAATGGAAAGGAAATAACAAGTTACTTTAATTATGAATCTCGAAACCCTTTTATAGCCTCATTTGTTAGTCTTCTAAAAGCACAACCCAGCAATGAAATCATCGAATGTATTGTTCCGGGTAAAGTACTATCGATCAAATATTCATATTGGACTGCTCTATACAACATTAGTCAATCTTTTAATACTTTTGGGAGACTGATGGCAGAGTTTAATTATATTCTAGCTATTGAAAGAATAGAATCATTACAATATCTAAGTGCATCAGATAGATACGAAAAATTCATAAAACTATATCCTGATCTTCTTAACATGATTCCGCATCATTATATCTCTTCTTATTTAGGAATTACCCCTGAATCTTTAAGTCGTATTCGAAAAGTAGCATTAAAAAAGTAAATCTTATCATACATCAATGCAAAAGTTTTTCATTTCTAAGAACTTTGATTTTTAGAAATTTAAAACTTATATATGTATACCACTACAAGGATAAATAACTTACCAATTATTGAAATTGAAAACTTTTTGATAGACAAAGAGTTAAATGAAATTTTAAACCCACGAATATTAAATTTTGAAAAAGCAATCAGCCACTATCCCAGTTACTACAGGAATAATGATCGTCTTGTAGAGGATAACCCAGAGTTATCAGAAATGTTGTATGATAAATTAAAGCAACTTGATATCCTTGATAAAGAAACAAAAACAAAAAGTATTGGTCTTAATGAAAAGCTTAGGTTTTGTAAATATCAAAAGGATCAGTTGTTTTCTAAACATCAAGATGGTATTTACTATCCCGATGCTTTTTCTGAATCCAAATTCACTTTCTTACTTTATCTTAATGATAATAAAGGTTTCGAAGGAGGAAACACGGATTTCTACACGCTAAAAACAGATAATAACCCCATCAAAACTATTGTTCCAAAAAAAGGAAAACTAATTGTGTTTGATCATCGACTATGGCATAAGGGAGCACTAGTAACCAAAGGGAACAAATACATACTTAGATCCGATATTATCATTAAAAGACAGACTAAAAACACACATCATGATGGGTATATATGGAATTTAGTTAAGTTAAATAAAAATCAACTTTTAAGTTGTGGTCGAGACACTTCAATAAAGTTATGGGACACCAATCTTCAATTACAAAAGAGTCTTAAAATACACTCAAAATCAGTTTTAAAAGTGGTACGTCTTACTGCCACCGAGTTTATTTCCTGTTCACGAGATTTTACTTTAAAACGCTGGAGTATATCTGGCCAAACACTAGCCAGCACGACTCTTGACGAAATGATTTTAACTATTAAAATTAACGCAGATAAAAACATCATTGCGGCTGGAACCAGTGGTAAATTATATCTATTAAATACAGCATTGTCTGTAATCAAAACTATAAAAATTCATAAAGGTTGGATTTGGGGATTATCTATTAAAGATAACGATACTGTTCTTACTTGTGGAGAAGATGGAACAGTGCATTTTACAAACACAAGGCTAGAAAAAACCACATGTATCTATAAGAACAAACAACCCTTATTTTGTTTAAGCATACTTAAGAAAAATATGATTTTTGTAGGATCCCATGACGGGACTATAATTCAAATTTCTTTAGACACTCAGAACATCTATAAAATAAAAGCTCATGATGATAGTATTAGATCGATTATATATTATGAAAACAGTATTATAAGTTGTGGAGAGGATAACAAAGTAGTAACAGTCGATTTACAATCGTACAAAGTAGAAGAAATATTTAAATCTGATAATTTTGTACAAGATATAATTCGAATAAAAAATATAGTTTATATAGCCGGTTATAATGGAATGATTACAACTAAATCATTGTAAATTGAGTATCTTTCAGCATTATGAACTTAGACCCCAAAACGACCTTAGGATTAGTAAGAAATCATTTGCAACAATTTGCAACCGTATCTGATAAAGATTGGGATTTTTTTTCTTCTAAGCTTATTAAACATGATATTCCTAAAAAAACCGCTTTTTTAAAATTAGGTAAAGTCGAAAATTATATTTCATTTATTATATCTGGATTGGTTCGTTTTTATATACCTAATGCTGACCCTGCTAAAGAAATTACATTTGGATTTTCTTTTAAAGAACAATTCATAAGCGCATATGATTCTTTCTTAAGTCGAAGACCTTCTCTTTATGAATTAGAAACACTTACTCATACTACCATTTTAAGTATAACATACGAGGATTTACAAAAAGTATATCAAACTACCCAAATAGGAAATCTTATAGGTAGACTAACAGCAGAAAGACTTTTTCTTATAAAATCTAAAAGAGAACAAACTTTACTACAATTTACGGCAAAAGAACGCTATTTAAATCTATTTAAAGATCACCCAGAGGTTATCAAAGAAATCCCATTAAAATATATAAGCTCATATATAGGTGTTACACCACAAGGCTTAAGCCGGATTCGCAAAGAAATTAGTTAACATAGATTCATTGTTATATCTATATTCTAGAAGTAATTTTGCAAAAAAATATGTTATGGCAATATTACTTTTAGTTTTGCTTTTATGGTATTCAGGATTATTTTTTCAGTCTTTTTTTCTTCATAGATATGCTGCTCATCAGGTGTATACTATGTCTAAAAGAACTGAAAAAATCACTTTTTTCCTTACCTGGCTTTGTCAAGGGCCAAGTTATTTAAGTGCTTATGGTTATGGTGTTATGCATAGAATGCATCATGCATATACCGATACCGAAAAAGACCCTCATTCGCCTAAATATGATCATAATTTATTTGCGATGATGTGGAAAACAAAAAATATATACGGAGACATAAACAATAAGCGTATAGAAGTTGATCAAAAATTCACAAAAAATGTCCCACAATGGAAAAATTTTGATCGCTTTGCCAGTTCTCGTGGTTCTCGAATTGCATGGATTGTTATTTACACAATCATATTTGTATTCTTAGTAACAGCTTGGTGGCAATGGCTATTTTTGCCAATATTATTTTTAATGGCCCCAATTCATGGAGTGATTATTAATTGGTTTGGTCATATTTACGGATATGTAAATTTTAAGACTACCGACACATCAAAAAACCTATTTAGATTTGACTTTTTAATGATGGGTGAAGGATATCATAATAATCATCATAAACATAGTTCTAGAGCCAATTTTGGAGGGATACATTGGTATGAAATAGATGTTACTTACATGATTATGCGTTTCCTTAATAAATTAAATATTATAAAACTTAAATAATGATTTAAGTTTTATAATGAAATGAGTCATCATGTTGAATATTGAACCTTCAAAATAGTAACTAATTATACCAGTTTAGTATATAGGTAAGCCATTTTATATACAAGAGAAATCTAATCTAAATTCGTATGATTAGATCTTATTTTTTCGAAAAGATGATGGTGTTAGACCTTCAAATTTTTTAAATGCACTATTAAAAGAAGAAAGACTACTAAAACCAGTGTCAAAAGCAATTGATGAAATAGTATATGCATTATTTTCTGCTTTTGAAAGTAGTACTTTTGCCTCCTGAATTCTGTAAAAATTAATGAAATCATTAAAGTTTCGATTAGCATATTGATTAATAATTAATGAAGTCAATTGAGGGCTTTTTCTAATTATCTTACTTAATTTAACCAAAGAAATATCAGACTCAAGATATAATTTTTCTTTTTCGACATGTTTCAAAATTTCAGTAAATATAAATTCATCATCATTTGTTTTAAATACATCACCATCAAGATCCGTAGATTTAAGTACTAAAGCTTTATAACTTAAAAAATAGATTACTAACGAATATACAATTGGTCCTACTATATAAGGAATTGTTTCATCCAAGATGTTTATCACATAAGATATCCAGATAAATACAAAACCTATTAGTAAAAGTTGTAACCATTTTAATATAGCTTTTTGCGATTTTGTTTGTGATTTCTTTGAATATTGTTTTTTCGTTTGGTGTAATACTCTCCAGGCTATACCTATATAAAATGCCAGATGTAGATATATAAAAATAAGTCCACTAGAAAAAATGACAATTACGAATTTACTGTTTTCATACCAGTCTCTGGTAACAAAAAGACTAGCAATAAAAATTAAAATAAAAGGAACAAGTTCTAAAATATAATGTCTTGGAAGTTTAAAGTTAGAACGTGTCATTCCAAAAATGTAAAATTTTAAAAATGGTCCTATTATTAATAAAAATGTTAATCCTAAAAAAATAAATATAGGTTCTAAATCGTCACCAAAATTTAGCATAACAGATTTTCCTATCCTAAAAGCCATAAATACAAGAATCCATCCCAACAAAAAATTGGTTAAAGACTTCTTGTTTTTGAAAATCATTAGATACAACGCAAATAGTACTCCATGTAATAATCCAGCACTGCTAATAATAATTAATAAGATATCTAAAAAACTCAAATGACTGTTTTTATGAATAGAAAAAATATGAAGTTTACAAAGAAAGTAAACTACTCCATAAATTGTTGTTTTACTACTATAAAGAAACTACACATATTATTAATACGCAATATCTTTTGTTTTTTTCTTTGCGTAAGCAGTTAAGCCTATAAGGTTGTAAAAACGACTAATATCACCTCTCATCACTCCAACAACACTATGCATGGCAAGAAGTTGCCGGGCTAATGGTTTACGATCTATCTCACAAATTTGTTCAATCAATTGTTTTGCTTTATCTACTCCATGATCTTCATACATCTGCAAAACACGTATTGCATTTTCTTCGGCAGTAATTTCTCTATACTTAGGGGTGTAGCCTAATTGTTTAATCATAGTTTCAGCTAATATCCAAGTTGACCAAGGGTTTTGACCTGTTACTAAATTATTGTCATGACTAATATTTTCTAAATACATTGTTCCTTCATTAAAACGTGCTCCTTTTGCAACTAAGCCATCTTGTAAAAGAAAAGGGAAAATTTCTCTAGCATCCGAAATTAAAAGTAGTTCTTCTTTATTAGTAAAACCACTTACTGTTTTGTTTTCTAACAACGGGCGTCCGTTATCTAAAGTTACATTTACCAAGGCAGCAGGACCATGACAAACAGCTCCTATAACTTTATTGTCCTGGTATAACTCACGCACTACTTTCTGAATATCTTTATTATTAGGAAAATCAAACATAGCTCCCTTGCCTCCTACAAAAAAAATAGCTTCATATGCTTCTGGTTCAATGTTTTTTACTGCAATAGTATGTTTCGTTTTATACTGTGCAATACTATCATTTAAAAATGCAAAATCAAATGCTCCCATATCTTCATCATCAATTACTATAGGTGGTGTTCCCCCAAGTGGACTAGCAATATCAACTTCGAAACCATTCGCTTCAAAAACATAATATGCCCGGGACAATTCGGTTAATTCGTACCCCGTTTTTTTATCTGTATCCCCCATTTTATCTGTACTGGTTACTATAGCAAGGATTTTTCCTCGTGATGATATTACATTTTGAGATAAATAAGGCAAATCTGAAACTTGTGTCTTGGATACATTGGCATACATCTCTTTTGGAGGTAAAAGACTCATAAACCACCATCCAAATAGTAAAAGTAAGATAACTATACTGGTAACACTTATGAGTATCCATTTTAAGGCTTTATATTTTTTAAACATGACATAAACTTTTATGATTATACCACGAAGTACTATCTAAATGTCCATAAAAACTGACGAAATGATAATTCTGTCAGAGTAAATTATTAATTAAATAGTCTATAATTGATAATTTGATGTGTCAATAAAAAATGTAGTTTTATAATTGCAAAGGTCATTTTAATTAAATGATTTTCTAAAAGCAATGGGAGTAACAGTAGTTTTATTTTTAAACAATTTACTAAATGATGCAGGATATTCAAACCCTAACTCAAAGGCAATTTCACTTACACTAAGTTCTGTGGTTGATAATTTTTCTTTAGCAACTTCAATTAATTTATTATGAATATGTTGTTGGGTACTTTGCCCACTAATTGTTTTTAGCATATTGCTTAAATAGTTAGGAGAAAGGTTTAAATCATTAGCAATTTGTACAACAGTAGGAAACCCATTAATCAGAGTGTTCTTTTTACTAAAATAACTATTCAAAGCTGTTTCTAATTTTACTAGAATTTCGTGATTTGTAATTTTTCTGGTAATAAACTGACGTTGGTAATAACGTTCTGCGTAGTTAAGCAGTAGTTCAATTTGAGAAATAATTATATTTTCACTGAATTTATCAATATTGGATTGATATTCCCTTTTAATATTTTTTAGTAGCTCAACAATAATACTTTCTTCTTTTTTAGAAAGAAAAAGTGCTTCATTGACAGAATAACCGAAGTAATCATAGTTTTTTATCGATTTTGCCAATTGTGTATTCCATAAAAAATCTGGATGGATGAGTAATAACCACCCAGATGCATTTGCTGTTATATTTTGTTGTATTTGAATTGTAAGAACTTGTTTTGGTGCAACAAAGGCTAATACCCCTTCATCAAAATCATATTTTTGTTGCCCATAATTAAACTTTTCATTTACATTCCTCTTTAAGCCAATAGAGTAAAAATCTTGCATCCATTTAATTTCATTAGAATTCGTGGGATAATTGACTTTACTATAATCTACTAAACTAATTAATGGGTGTTGTGGTTTAGGCAGATTACTATATCTATGAAATTCACTAAGCGTTTTAAATCGATACATATTTTTCATACTTGAAATTTAACTATCCGTTTTCTTTATACAAAACCATTCTTGTAGATAAATAATTACATTTTAAAGTTTTATTATTAGCTACACGCCCTAATCATTAAATCCTGTTGATGTTCCTAATTCTTGATGTGCTTTCATTGCCTTTTGAATGGTCTCTATTTTAAGATTTGCATAATGATAAGCATCTTTTCCCATGAAAAAATGTACAGGTGGGTTTTCTTGTTCACTTAGTTTAATAAGTACTTCGGCTGCCTTTTTTGGATCATTTGGTTGATTTCCATTTATTTCCTTCAGATGTGTTTGTTGCATTTCACGAGCCAATTTGTACTCTTCAATTGGCTTAAATGGAGTTTGAATAGATCCCTTAGACAAAAAGTTTGTTCTAAAATAGCCTGGGTAAACTAAAGTAGTGTGCACTCCAAAAGGCCTTATTTCTTCAGCTAATGCTTCTGTAAACCCTGCCATCGCAAATTTTGTAGAACAATAAATACCAAATCCTGCAAAGTTACCTGTATAACCACCTACTGATGCAATATTGAAAATATGTCCTGAATGTTGTTTCCGTAAATGAATTGACGCATTCCGGATTACGTTTAGTGAACCATATACATTTACTTTAAAATTGTTTTCAACCTCTTCTTCTGAAAGCTCTTCTAATGTTCCTATTTGACTATAACCAGCATTATTTACAATAACATCAATTTTACCAAAATATCTAATCACAGTATTAATACTGTTTTTTACGTTTTGGTTGTTCGTTAAATCCATCTCTATTGGTAAGAATTTTTTATTTTCTGTTCCAATTTCCTTAATTAAAGATTCTTTATTTCGTGATGTTGCTGCAACATTAAAACCGTGTTCCAGTAATTTTTTGGTAATTGTTAACCCCAGACCTTTAGACGCTCCAGTAATAAACCACACTTTTGTTGTATTCATAAGTATTTAAATTTATATTCGAATACAAAGGTGGTTTTAAATAAACCTATTCACTTTTCCAAATCTAAGAAAGTCATAGTCAAATCTACTTTTAGGGTACATTACTATTTACAATTTTGCGAGTAATAAATTGATGTTTATAAAAATGGTAACTATAACTTAATGTTAATTATATTAATGAAATAATTATACCTTTACTAGAATCGTCTATAACTGATCTGTTGCATTATACAATATGAAAATGAAATAAGTTTACTTCTAATTTCATATTATTTTGAACCCATAATTATATATTTTATGAGCACTAATTTTTTTATAATTGTTTTCGCGAAAGATTATTTGGTATTTCCCATTACTTTTATGTTCAATATCAAATAAGAAACTTTTAATTTTTTTTGGTTTATAATCAGACTTATATACAAAAATTCGTAATCTACCAGAACTAAAAAAATTACCACTATCGGGATGATCATTAAACAATTTCAATAAATCAATTTCTGCATCTTTTTCACTTTCATACTCAAATTCTTTAGTTATTCTTTTGAGAACTCTATGATGCCAATTAGGATGTTTACCGGTACTTAGGTTTTTTCGGGGATGATTTTCAATTGGGATTTCAATATTTTCATGATAAATATCGTAATAATAAAATTTTCCTAATTTAAGTTTTTTTACTCCTAATTTTATATAATTACCATAATATCCTTGTTCTTTAAGATTTTCAACATTATAATCTCTAACCCAAAGGATCAATTCATTTTCTATATTATAAAAAATAGTATTTGGATTACTTGTTTCGAATTTGTTTTTAAAGAACATAAGCTTGCTTATTGCTTCATCATAAGATCGAAATCTATATATACGTGGTATTGTAAACAGTGAACGAATTTCTGGAGTATAAATACTTGGAATTATTTTGTTTATTTTCATTTCTCTTTTTTTTCAATGGTTTTCATAGCTTTAAAGTATTGATGGGGTTTACAATTTGTTAATTTTATTTGTTCTTTGATATGTTGAAAGTTAAAATCATCATTGTTGTTTCTATAAAAAACATAACAGTCTGTTAAGACATTTATCAAATTATAATTACTTTCATTTTTCGATAATAGGTTAGTAGATTCTTTAAGTAATTTTTCAATTAAAAATCTATTATCATTGTTCTCTAGCATTTCTATATATGCTTGATTATTTAATAATATTCCCTTTGCTATTTCATCTTTGTTTGGTAAAACAATACAATTAATTTTTTCATTGACTTTTTTTAAATTGTTTTCTTTTACAAATATCTCTGCATGATAAATATTATTTAAGAATTTATTTACCGAATCTTCTATGTTCGAAAAATGAGAATCTGACTCATTGAGAAAATGCTTAGCTTTACTTATTCGGTCTGTTACTAAAAAATAACACGATTTTATTTGACATATTTTTCCTAGTATTTTAGGTTCATCCATTACTATTTCTATCTCTTTGTCTACTTGATTTAATAGACTCTCTGCATGTTCATAGCGCCCCTTTAATAGATATATAAAACATTTCGTTAGATTACACAATAAGTGATTTCTTTTCCATTTTAAAAATGTATGTTCAAAACTAGCTGTTATTGATAAGAACATAGAATTCTTAATATGTTCTAAAGCTTCATTAAATTCATCTTTGCTAATTAGAATTTCAGCCAAAATTCTTTTTGTTTCTGCTATATCAAATTGTATTTCTTCATCTTTTTGTGGTAACTGTGTGAAATGAGACAATGCAAATTCAAGTAGTTTTTTGGATTCTTTAAGTCTATCTAACTTATAATAGGAAAGCCCTAATTTTTTACCAACTTTGGCTTTCAATTCAGAGGAAATATCAGGTTGGATTATAATTTCATATGCTTCTTCTAATAAGGAGATAGATTTACTAAGTTCCGCTTTAGAAATTCTTTCTTCTGCTTTTAGTGCTAAATCATAAGCCGTTTGCGGATTGTGATCGGGATAATCAACCAATTGATACATAATAAATTTATGTTGTTCTTTGGCTGTATTCAATAAATCTGATCTGTACTTCGCAAAACGTCCATTTTTCTTATTTATCGAATTACATAATGATAGAATAAAGGAGTCTGCATTAAGTTGTAGGTCTGGATCCGAATTGACTATTACGAACGTTTTTAACTTAGGACAATTATTTAGAAACTTAATTGCTTTTTTATCTATATTTTGTTCTCCTAAGTAAGGAATCCAATATAAGTTTCCTCTTATTAAATTTGGATTACTATCGTTCCATTCCTTTAACGTTTGCATTATCATATCATCCCATCCAGAATATCCAATAACTATTAAGCTAGAATCAGAAATATGTTTTTCGAAAGCTTTTTTTAATTCTTGATTATACCATTTTTCAACTTCCTCTTTAGTATTCAATAAATTATAGCCAGTATGTCGACCATGAAGGTGGACTATTTGTGGATAAGAAGGTGACTGCGAAGGTTGTTCACTAGACTCTACTTCTCCAAAAATTCTAGCAGTATGGTTTAGAGAAAGAATTGAGGTCAGAAGTAAATCATCAAAATTAGTTGTATATACGGTATCTCCCCATTTTGGGTAATCTTTAAGTAAACCGGCTAATCCTATATGAGCTACATTAATACCCCTTACACGTTGTATAATACTTGTCAAAAAATAATGATGATCATTTTTATACCTTAATAAATGAGTAAATAGTTTTTGATAGCAATTTGGACTTTCTCTATCAATATTTTCAAAATTATCTGTTGTCTTTAACCAAGAATATGCTTGATCGATTAATTCATTATACCTTTTGTTGTTAGTTTTTTTTAATTCGTAGTACCAATCTAGATATGATTTCAATTGTTTCTGATCATATCCAAATCCAATTAATTCGTCCTCAAAATCATCCGCTCTAACATCTCCTATATATTCATAAAGAACTATAATATGACTAACTTCTTTAGCCAAAGGAATTCCTGCGCTTTGACTAAAACCAGCGCCAATTAACCAAGTAAACGGAATAGGTGTTTCAGTATTAATATCTCTTTCTATCCTAGAAAGAAATTTTCTTAATTCAAGTAGTTGATAGCCCATTAAAAAGATATTTTTTTTCAACAAAAAACTAGATTACGAGTAGCATAACTACTTAATCTAAAAAATATAAATACAAAAAATGGGATTATTTACTTGAGTACGAAAAGCATAACTAATATAATAAAAATTACCTAACTATCTATAAATGAGAATAAATAAGTAATTCTAAAAGCGGTAATTACACTTTAAAAAAACAAATTATTTGAATTGTTTAATCCTTATTTACTCAAACTATTAACTATCTTGAAGATAATGGAGTGAAAATTGTACCAATTTTCTCAAAATCAAACGCTTTTGATAGAGTAGCAACAAAGAAGGGCCTAGGATTAAAAGCACTATTAGTCACTTCAGCTTGTAAAGTTACACCAGACTTAGGCTCGGTAATCCATGCCCTACCGGAAAAAAATAAATCACTTTGTTGAACCAATATTGAAGAATTTGAATTACTCTTTTCAAAGTCTATAAAATAATTTGAAGCATAACCAACAGAACCATGTACACGAACGCTAATCTGTTTATTTTCTAATGCTAAAAAAATCCCTAACACTCCTAAATTAAATGAATATTCATTAAAAGTATCCTTTCGTGGTGATGGTAAATTTTGTGGACGAGCTGTTTCTTCATTTATATCTCCTATTTTTGGTATAGTATCTAATTTTGGAGATCCAAAGTCACTAATACTTGTTTTTGTTCTTCTATAAATAAACTCAAGAGATGGTGAGTAATATAAATTAAGGGTACTATTAGGTGATTTTTTAGAGGTAATTTTCCATAATGGACTAATATAAGCTCCTAGGTTATCAGAAAAGCGAGTACGTCTAATGCTTCTTGTTTCATTAATCACTTGATAAGATGTATCACTAACAGCTTCTACAGCAACAACTCTTTTCAATATACCCGAAGAGTCAATTTGACTTAATGCTCTATTACCATAAAGGCTGAGATAAAATCCAACTTTTTTCTTTAGTGTTTGTTCTGGGCTTTTAAAAATATTAGCCGCAAAAAACAGATCCTTTGCCTGTATACCTTCGACTAAATCAAAATTAGTGCCTATATATCCCAAATATTCATAACCATTAACAATTCTTATTGGCTTTATATTGATTAAAATAGACTCAAAATCACCTATATTCGGTATTTTTGCTATTGAATCTCCTTTGAACAACCTTATGTTTAGTTTAATCGTTCTTGTTCTATCAGACAACGTATCTTTCTTTATTTTAATAAATATTTTTTCTTTTTCTTTTAATTTAGATGCCAAAGTTGGTTTATAATAAATTTCATAATCTTTTGAAGATAATGTTGTTTCGTCATTATCAACTTGAATTATAAGTTTATAATCCTCTTGATTCTTAAGTTCCTTAATATCTGTTCTAAAACTGATTGACTTGATTTGATCTGTTTTTTGTTTTCTAAAAGAAGTAGATATTGTGTCAAAACTTATATCTACGTATTCTTGATTATATCCATTAAATGATATTAGTGTTAGTAAACTACAGAAAGTTAATTTACTCAACTCTTTTTTTTGTAATATAATTATTAAAGAAATTGTTTTTTTCAGTTTCATGAGAATGATTTTTAAATTAACATAATTTGTATAGGCATTGTTCTGACGAATTAATATTGTATTTACATGTCTATTTCTATCTGCTAATAATGATTCTAGGGCAGTAATATTTGTCAAAAATCGATAAATCAAACTATGAAAAACATACCCATTTCGGGGTATTTCTTAAATAAACAGTCAAAAACTAATTGATAATAGTTAAATGTTTAGGTAAGTATTAACATTAGTTTATGACTACATTTATAGTTATATAACTATATTTGTAGTCGTAACTAAAAACAGTCATACATTTTACCTATGAATGAATTAACAAAAGCAGAAGAACAAGTAATGCAATACGTCTGGAAACTTGAAAAGGCTTTCTTAAAAGATATTGTGGACCAATTTCCTGAGCCGCGTCCTGCATATACAACTATCTCTACAGTGGTAAGAGTTCTTGTTAAAAAAGAATTTTTGGAATTTACCACCTACGGAAAAATACGTGAGTATTATGCTACTATTTCAAAAGATAACTACTTTAAAAGACATATGAAAGAAGTAATCGGGAACTTCTTTAATGGCTCAACAAGTAAGTTTGCATTATTTTTTGCTAATAACGAAGATTTGGATCTAACCGAACTTGAAAACATGAAAATGTTGTTAGAAGATAAGATAGAACAATTAAAATCTAAAGATGACTAACTTATTCTTATATATTATACAAACAGCTTTTATATTTTCTGTATTGTATATATTGTTTGTGTTATTTTTAAAGCAACTAACTTTTCATCATTTAAATAGGATTATACTGTTATTACTGTTGCCTATTTCTCTATTAATTCCATTAACAAACGGTATATTTCCTTCTAGTTTTTCAGATGTGATTATCGAAGTTCCTCTATTTGATCAGGTAGCAATGATAAATACAGATATTGTTGATATACAGGGTGTAAAAACTAATGATATAAACTCTTCATTTAATTACTTAGGTATACTCATTACGATCTATTTAATTGTTGTTGCTATCTATTTACTTAGATTTTTCTTAACGGCTAAAAATCTATTTCTTTTAAAGCGAAGGTCTTATACAAAAAAAGAAAATGGTTATAAACTAGTGATAGCAGATGTAGCAAATATTTTTTCTTATTTCGATTCTATATTTATTCCTAAGCAAAAAATTAAAACTTATGATGAATATGTGCTAGCACATGAAAGGATGCATATTAAATTAAAACATTCTATAGACGTCATAATAACCGAAATTTACATTGCTTTTTTTTGGTTTAACCCATTGAGCTATTTATATCGAAAGTCTTTAAAATCTGTACACGAATTTCAAGCAGATAAAGGTGTATTACAAAAAGGGGTAAAAACTTCTGATTATATGCAATTATTAATGCAAACTCTAGAAGTTCAGAAACCCAACAATTTATATAATTATTTTAAACAACCCATTCTAAAACAAAGAGTAATCATGATGACAAAACCAAAGTCCAACAACCTAGCAAAACTTAAGTACAGTATACTTTTACTCATGTGCATATTTTTAATTTCTGCATTTACCAAACCTAATATTTCGAATAAAAATAGTAATGATATTGAGTTTGTAACTATTTTAAATGTTTTAGATGCGTGTTACATCTTAGAAGACGAAACTTTACCTCCCTCTCTATTCCCTGTTCAAAATGGAACAAAAGAAAATATCACATCGCATTTTGGAGTAAAACGAAAGCACCCAAAAATTAATAAAGGTGTTGCTCATGGGGGTATTGATATTAGAGCTACTCCTGGTACTCCTGTTATTGCAACTGCAGATGGTATTATTTCAAAAGCATCTCTTGAGGGTGATTGGGGAAACCTTATAATAATTTCTCATGCAGATGATCATGAAACATGGTATGCACATTTACAAGGATTCAACATCAAGGAAGAACAATCGGTTAAAAAAGGAGAGATTATAGGTTATGTTGGAAACACTGGACTTTCTACAGGACCGCATTTACATTATGAAGTAAAATATAAAGGAAAAAGAGTAAATCCTTTGGACTACATTAACTAATAATCAAATGCAGGCAAGAGCACAACAAAATGTACTCTTGCTTGCATTACTTTTTAAAGATTTTACTTAGAGTCCATCTTAAAACTACCCTATTGCGGTCATTTCGTGAAGTGAAAATTCCTCTACAGCACCATCAGTAGCTTTCATATACTCTACTAAATGTTTATTATTCATATGCTCTTGCCATAATTCACGACTCTCCCAATTTTCATAAAACAAAAACAAATTTTCATTCTCATTATCTTGATGTAAATCATAGTTAATACACCCTTTTTCTGCTTTGGTAATATCTATTAATTTTAATAATTCAGTCTTTACTAGTTCTCTTTTTTCTGTTTTAGCCCAAATTTTAGCTATAATAGTCAATTGATTACTCATACGTCTTTTTTGATTTTATTTTTTGATAACTTGTTTGTGTTTTGTTTTACAAAGATAACGTAAGTGAATACTATAGAAGACAACTAAAGATATATACAATAAGAGCATAGTATAAAAAGTCAAACTAAAATTGATAATGAAGCATTTGGATCATTAAAAGGAAGCCTACTTAAGATAGTTACATCATTTATGTATTCATCCATACCTTAAATTCACTTGTCTTTGGCCTACTAACAATAAATTCCTGATCACGAGGGTTTAAAATCGAAAGTTTTACTCTATGGTTAAAATAAGGTTCAATTTTCAGTATTGCTGTTTTAGCAATAATTTGTCCACGATTTATTTTATAAAATTGCGCTGTATCTAATGAAGTATAGAGTTGATCAATGGTCTCATCAATTATGTATCTTTTTTCTTTGGTAATACCGAAAGCCATACTTTCTTCTGAATAAACATATAGTAAATCTGAAATCTTAAGTTGAATAAATCCACTACCCTCTTTAACCAAAATTCCTTCTCGTTTAGGTGTAGTATTCATACTGTTAAGAAGTTGTTTTAAAACATCAGGATTGACAATATTATTACTGTTTGACTTATTAAATTTATGTAGTGCCAACGCCAACTCTTCTTGCTTAATAGGCTTTAGTAAGTAATCAACACTATTAACCTTAAAAGCCTGAATTGCATACTGATCAAAGGCGGTTGTAAAAATAATAGGTGCTTCTATCTCTATTTTTTGAAATACTTCAAAACTCAACCCATCTGCCAACTGAATATCCATAAATATTAGATCCGGTGCAGTATTTTTTTGAAACCACGATACAGTATCCTCAACAGTATCAATAATATCCAAAAGTTGATATTCGAAATTACAAGCTTTTAAAATACTCTGTAGTTGATTTGCCGCTCTAGGCTCATCTTCAATTATTAATACGAGCATAATGATTCTTTTTGTCTGATGAATTTAATAATGGAAGAGAAACCTCAAATCTAGTACCATCATTTTTAACTTTAATAGGGATACTAGAGATTAATTTATACCTTTTTTCAATGTTTTTTAAACCTACTTTTGTTGAAGGTAATTGAGTAGATTTTGACTGAATTTTATTACTAACTACCAAGTGATCATCGATTACTTCTACATGTATAACTAGTGGTTTGGCCTTAGAAATAATGTTATGTTTTATTGCATTTTCTAATAAGAGCTGAAGACTCATCGGTACAATCATCTTACCCAATTTATTATCTGAAATATTCCAGTTTAGTTGTAGGTTGTCTCCAAATCTTTCGGATTGTATATGAATATAGGCTTTTGCAAACTTCAATTCATCTTTTACCAGAGTTAGATTAGCATTTCCGGACTCTAAGATGAATCGATACACATCAGATAGTTTATCTACAAATTGTTTAGCATCTTCTTTAGAGTTTTGATCTATGATATCACGCAACGTATTTAATGTATTAAATAAGAAATGAGGCTGTGCCTGATTTCTAAGTGTATCTAATTGCGCTTGCACAATCACTTGTTTTGCTTGTTCTTCTTCTCTAATTGATTTCTTAAGGCGTATATTATAATAAATAGCCTCATATATCGCCATGGTCATTGTACTAATAATGATAATAGGTAATAGCACTATCGACGAACTTATTGATTTATAGTTTTTACTAAAAATAGAAGATAATATACTATTACCTATAATATCAACTAGTATTACGGTACTTACAATAGCAACAAATAATAAGATAAGTCGCTTAATATCATCATCAAAATTTGGGTATTTTTTTCGCAAAAGAATTATAATAGCTCTAATAATAAACCAATCACAAATAGTAAAAAATAAGGAAACACTCCAGTTAATAAGCGCTTCTATAAATGGAAAGCGAAAAAAAGAATTATTAAAAAGATAATCCGTTATATAGCTAAGTACAAAAACGCCTATGACAAAAAACCAAAAGTCATCAAAACCTAAATATTTTATGCGTTTTTCCTTATTGAATATCATTATATCTTAGTTACAATTTGATAAGTGGCATACCTTGTTTTGCCTGAAGGAATGTAAAAGCGATCCATCCTGCATAGCATAAGCCAAAAACAGTAACAGCCATAATCTGATTTCTATCTTTAGTTTTCCATTTACGAGATAACCATAATGCGAATAACGGAATTATTTGTATGCCATGCAATCCAAAGAAGTGAGCAATCCTAAGATCACCAGCGATCGTGCTCCAATTTACTAATGGTAACCCCGCTCCCCCATCTGCAACCCCAACATTATGGGCCATCTGACTTATCATTTGCCCTCCTACCCAACTTCCAAAAAGAACTACAGACCATCCCATGAATAAAGCAACTTGTATTGATGTAGGAATTTTAACTTTTAACCTGGCAGAATCTATAATAAATAATACCATAATAAGTACATTCACAGCAATTAATAAACCCATTGCAGCAAATAACAACCCATCAAATAGTGTAGATTGGTTGTAGTGAGATTTAACCCCCCTGGCTGCTTGATATAAAATAATTCCTATTTCTAATAATAATGTCCATGAGACAAGGTTATTGATTATATTTTTCTTTCGTGAAGAATAGGGATAAATAGTCATTAGATACCCCACTGTTAAAATATAAATCCCTCCGGAAATAGAAAATTTTAAAGGTTTGACCCAGACGTTTATTCCCATTAAGGTTCTATCATCTATTAAAAGGCCTAATAGACACCCAATAACGGCAATAAAATGAAATAATACTATACTATATAAAATCGGGCTTTCTTGCCTTACAATACTGAATACTTTTTTGATACTATTCATGTTTTTTTTGTTTTAATGTTTTTAGAATGATAAATAATAGAAAGCCTACTGGGCCGAACATGAATGTTCCAAAAAGACATGGTGCCATTAGCAATTGGTGTATTCCTACTTTTTTATTTTGATCTAACATCCACATCCCAACGATAAGGTCAAACGCTAAATAATGCACCCAGCCTGCCAATACTGCGTTTTCTTCTGTGAACAGAGCCATTACAGATGTTAAACTGCCAAAATCCATCCACCCTCCTATTAGTATTGCTTGAAAAATGTAAATAGCATAAATCACTGACAAAAAAAGTGGGATCACTTTATAATCAATTAAAAACCGTGTTACTTTCCACTTTGGTAAAAAAATCATTAAAACCCACATAGGCATTGCAATCATTCCTACTATTGAAAAAACTTGTGTTGGAGTCATATTAGAAATATTTATTAGCTCGTTTTTTGATTATTGATGACTCAAATATGATATATATAGACAGAAAATGAAATCACTTTATGTTGAATCGTCGTTAATCACAACTGAACTGTCAACATTTGAGTATTAAAACCAAAAAAGCCACTCCGAAGAGTGGCATATGCTTTATGATCTATGTAAAATTCTATAACGCTATAGGGTCTGATAGGTCCACTGTGACATGGTGACAACATGCATTCCATGTTGTAGAATAAAAATACCCCGTAGGACATGCATTTGGGGGAAATCTATCTGATTTATGACATACCAAGTTGTCAGAATTAGGACGAAGCCCTCCATTTATCATTTTTTGTTCTGTTTTGTTTAAAACCGATCCCAATTTTGAAAATTTTTGAAACATATTATATTGTTTTTATTATTAATATGAATCTAAACTAGTCTGAAAATTAAAACAACTTGGAAATCATATGTTCGGATACCGTATATGTACAAGAAATAGTTAGAAACACTTACCTTTTAGTGCATTATCTAATTTTTTAGAGTTCCAAAAAAAACTATAAAAACAGCTTAACTGAAAAGACAGAAATATTATTTAATTAATAACGATAACATTCACTTTAAAATTTAATTGATACTTAGTTTTACAACTTATAATCTACAACCAATTAAATATAAGTAAAATGAAAATTATCAAATTAACAATCAAACTTTTAATGATAACCTTTATCATTAATTCATGTAGTAAAGATGATTCTTTAGAAGAGTTAAGTACGACAAATTCTACTACAGCTGATGAAAACGACCTTTTAATTAAAGAGTATCTATTCAAAAACGGATTAGCCTCTGAAAACGATGACATTTTAATTACTAAGGAAGATATTTTAGCCGGTGATATGGTTTATGACAGAGCATATTTAGAACTGCAAATGTCTGAACAAAAAAGCAATGAAAAACAATTGGCGTACTTTGATCCATATCGTATGAATTATGGAAATGCTGCAAATATTTTATTTTATAACGGCATACCACAATCTCAACCACAATGGCGTGCAGCATTAGTAAGAGCCGTAAATATCTGGAACGATGCTAACTTATGTTTAAATGTTCGTATCTCATTCATTAATTCAAATTCTCCTTTTATCCCTAAAACCAATGTAGTACTTGCTAATCCTGGAAGCTTTTCAAATCCTACTAGTGTAATTGCAGATGCAAGACGTCCAGAAAATGGTAGAGCTGGTAAAAGAATACGAATTAACTTTCAAACTTTTAATGCCTCAAATACTACAGATGAGGCAATGACAAATGTATTGGTTCATGAAATCGGACATGCTATTGGTTTCGGACACACTAGATTAAGTCGAAATGTGGTTACAACAACTCATATACCTGGAACAGCTACAGGTGCATCAGGGGATTTTAGTTCTGTAATGTGGGCAAGCGCTTCGACAAGTACCACAACTGTAAAGCCTTTTTCTAATGGAGACATTATTGCTGCAAGAGCGTTGTATCCTTCAACTGCAATGAATAGACAACAATATAATCTAAGTGGAGCTATTGATCAAATAACACCTGTTGATCATAATGGTGATGGACAAGAAGGATTTGCAGTCTATGCTCCATCAGCCCAACGAATTAATTTTTACGATGTGCAAGGCAATGGTTTTGATTTTATTTCTAATTCTAATGCAGGAATTGCTGGTTTTGACTTAAAAAGTGGTAAAGATCGAATTGTAGCTCTAGATTATGATGGTGATCAGGATGATGATCTATGTTTATACAGACCTGGAAATCAAGTCGTATATATAGCTAGATCTAATGGAAACGGAAGCTATACTAATATTGTTGCTAGTCATGGTGGTTTAGCTGGTTTTGATATGAAAAGTAACATAGATAAAGTGGTTTCTTTAGATTATAATGGAGATGGTAAAGATGATTTATGTTTTATTAGACCCGGAAGTCAGGTAGTATATATCGGAAGATCAAATGGAAATGGAACTTTTACTAATGTAGTTGCAAGTCATGGAGGTTTAGCTGGTTTTGATATGAAAAGTGGCTTAGATCAAGTTGTTGCCTTAGATTATAATGGAGACGGTAAAGATGATTTATGTTTTTACAGACCTGGTAGTCAAGTTGTATATATCGGAAGATCAAACGGAAATGGAACTTTTACTAATGTCGTAGCTAGTCATGGCGGTCTGGCTGGTTTTGATATGAAAAGTCGTTTAGATAAAGTTGTTGCCCTAGATTATAATGGAGATGGTAAAGATGATTTATGTTTTTATAGACCTGGTAGCCAAGTTGTATATATAGCCAGGTCTAATGGAAATGGAACTTTTACTAATATTGTAGCCAGTCATGGCGGTTTAGCTGGATTTGATATGAAAAGCACTATAGATAAAGTTGTCGCTATGGATTATGATAATGATGGTGATGATGATATCTGTTTTATAAGACCAGGAAGCCAAGTTATTTATATCGCAAGATCAAATGGAAACGGAACTTTTACTAATTTGGTAAGTAGTCACGTTGGTGTAGCCTCTAATTATACTGGGAATTGTATCAATTAAGAATTAGTTTCAAAAAATAAATACAAAAAAAGAGATTGTCCTTACGGGCAATCTCTTTTCTTTTTAGTAAAACTAATCTTTCCAGCCCCATGGTGCCTCAGGTATAGTAATAGGATTCTTCAAATCCATAGCTATTTTAAAAACACGTTCTGTACCTAATCTTCTAAGGTTATAGGTAAAAACACCCTCATTAATAGTTATCCACCAAATATTAGTAGCTGCATCAGGGATCATAGATTGTGTCTTACTATCTGCAGGAAAAAATTGAACATTGGCTTTTCCTATATTGGTAGAAATCCCTCCATAAAAATTGATTTTATCTTCTTTTCCATCTTCGTGTCTATGATCATGTTTTAAAGAAATACGATCATTTTGATACGTTAATATCCAAGTTCTGGATTTATCATCTCCTACGTAAAAAGGAATTTTAATTTCTGTTTCATTACAAGCGCGTAGATGCATCACTAATTTTTTGCCACCGAAAGCTTTATCTTCTTTAGGGAGTATCAAAGTTCCTTCATATGCTTTACCACAATGAGTTTGTAATGTATTCCAAAATTGCTTGGCCGGATTTTCTTCTTGTGCACCAACAACTATTGAAAATAAACAAAACCAAATCAAAAACTTAACAGTATGCATTATATCTACCTTTTTTACAACCGAAGAAAGGTACTAATAGTTATCCCAAAAGTTAATGTAATTTAGAAATAAATTGAAAAGCATTATCCAAACTTGTAGCTTGAAGCATAATATTTTTTGTTTCTTCATCTTCTCCACCAGAAGTGACTAAGCCAACAACATATCCCCTCTTGTCAATTATCGGGGCCCCACTTAGTCCTCCTAAACTTTCTGGCCCTTTAACTTGAACAAGGTTATGATAATCACCCTCAGTATTTAAAAATGTATACTCATAAAATCTTTGTTTCCCAATGGTATCGGCATATGACCAACCTACTACGTATAAAGGTTCATCTTTTTTGAGCGGTTTTTTTCTAAATTTTAAGGGTTTATGATTTGTTGTGTTTTTTTTGATCGAAAATACTAACCAATCATTATAGGTATCCCAATTGGTATCCATATAACTCCATGTAAGTGAATCTTTTTTGTTTCTATTTAACAGCTTATCTGTTAAAACATAGGATGAACTATCGTTTTTCGGATGCATTTTCCATTCTTCTAACTCACCCTCAAAATCAACGAATTTCATATTATCAGTTTTAGATATCATTAGAACATGCTTTGCTGTAATGGCATATTCCTTATTATTATGTTGTACTAAAAAGCCATTAGATGCATTAGGATTATTAAACTTAGTATCTATATAAGAGACATTATTAATAAGACCAATAGGTTTTTCTTTTAACCTATTAACAGAAGCACAATTTACAGTAAGGCTAGCTATAAGTATAATTATCAATGTATTCCTAATTCTCATGTTATTTCGTTTTTTGAATAGTTAATCACGATAAACTTAATTGGTAAAACTACTTATATCTTAAAAAATATAAGAAACACAAGTAACCGGATATGTATAAAACGTTTACCATCATTTTTTTGTTTTTTATACGGTTTCTTTTATTCCATATACACTTATGCACTGTACAGTGTTTTATTTACTAAAGTGAAATTAAAATTATTATATTTCATGCATGAGCTTTCATAAAAAAACATTTGGACATATTCTTTTTTGGATTGGGGTTTTACTATTTTATATATTCTCTTCTATGAGTCCAGAATTATTTGGCCAATCTGTAGAAACTACCTTGTTTAGACTTCCATTATTAATGATTGCTGCATATACCTTTAATTATTGGCAAATCCCATTTTATCTAAAACAAAAAAAATATCTAATTTTTGGTTTGTCTATGTTTTTTATGATCATAGTGTTGACTATAATCTATCGTATCATAGGGTATTATTATTTGGATAAATATTGTGAAGATGGACCTTATCCTTTAATTAGTTTAGAAGATTTCCCATTTTATATGTTATCCTTTCATTTTCCTGCGCTAATTATGTATTTCTATAAAACGAATAAGGAAAGGGAATTTGAAAAAGAAAAAATGTTTCTGTTAGAGAGTGAAAAAATATCTACAGAACTTAAATACTTAAAAGCACAATTAAATCCTCACTTTTTGTTCAACACATTAAACAACTTATATTCTTATGTAATAACCAAATCTCCAAAAGCACCTGATATGGTATTGCAACTATCAGAGATTTTAGATTATATCTTATATAAAAGTCAACGAGATACTGTGCCTTTACTAGAAGAAATCAATACAATAGAAAATTATATTGCTCTAGAACGTATTAAGTATGAAAAAAGATTAACAGTAAATTTTAAAAAGGAAATTTTAAATGATCAACAAAAAATTGCACCCCTCTTACTGTTATCTATTGTTGAAAATGCATTTAAACATGGTGTTAGTGGCAACATAACTAAACCAGAAATTAGAATTTCTATTTTACAAACGGCTTCTCATATTCAATTTAAGGTTTGGAATACTAAAACAACTGTATTAGATAGTAATAAAACAGATGATTATAAAAACGGTATTGGACTCACAAACATTAAAAGGCAACTGGACTTGTTGTATACTAATAAACATGAGTTTGAGACAGAAGAGACAAATACTTTTTTTAATTTAAAATTAAAATTAAATACAGAATAATATGGTTAGATGTTTACTTATTGATGATGAATCTCCAGCAATTAGTTTGCTTAAAAATCATATAGAAATGCTAAATGATCTAGAAGTAGTAGGAAGCTGTCATAGTGCTATTGAAGCTTTCGAGATTCTTAAAAAAAAGAGAGTTGATTTGGTTTTTTTGGATATTGAAATGCCCGTTTTAAAAGGGATTGATTTTTTAAAAACACTTAAATCACCGCCAAAAGTTATAATTACTACTGCCTATAGAGAATATGCGTTAGAAGGATATGACCTGGATATTGTAGATTATTTATTAAAACCAATATCATTTGACAGATTTATAAAAGCAGTAGACCGTTACTACGAACGAACACCTGGTTTTTCTACAAATCCGGTTGAACTGACATCAAATGATGCCTTTTTCTTTGTAAATGTAAATAAGAAGCATATTAAGATATGGTATAATGATGTTCTCTATATAGAGAGTTTAAAAGACTATATAAAGATTCATACAACTCATCAAAAAATAGTTGTAAAAAGTAATATCGGCAAAATAGAACCCCAACTTCCTGAAGAACATTTTGTTCGAATACACAGGTCATATATTATAGCAATTGATAAGATTACTGCCTATACTCAAAAAGATATTGAAATAGATAATATCGAAATCCCTATTGGATCTAGTTATGCAGCAAAAGTTTTTGCACTTTTATCGCATACTTAACTATAAATAGCAAATATTAGTATATAAACAGTATTCTTATATACATTTCTGCCTTCTATCATTGTTTATACATGCATTTTCTACTTTTAAGAAATGACTTTTGTTTCCTTTATAATTTGGCTTTCAAAATAGTTAAAACATATTAATATGAGCCGTATACTACATTTAGTTACTTTAAGTCTTTTACTGGGTTTCTTTTCTTGTCAATCTCAAAAAACAGAACGTCAATTAGAAGATGAATTTGTGCAAAAGTATGCTCCCGAAAATTTAAATACACATGGGTTTACCTTAGCTGTAGATTCAAAAGTTCCGGAAGTACATCAACTTTTTAATGATTTAGAAGCAAATTTCTTTTTCTATGGAGATAAAAAAGAATTCGAAAAAAAAGCAGAAAGAATAATAGAATTAGATCCCAATTATCCCAGTGGTATTTTGATGAAATCATTTTATGTAACTGATACTACAGAATACAAAAATATGGTTACCAAAGCGTATTTATTATCGAAAAAATCAACATTGAAATCAGAACAATATATATTACAAGCAGAATATTCTCTATTAGTTGAAGACGATTATAAAAAAGCACAAAAGTATTTTCAGAAAGTAGTGGATTTATATCCAAAAAGTCCTGCCGCAATATGGTCATTAGGTATGGCATATTATTATAATAAAGAATATGATAAAGCTTTAGAATGTTATCGAAAAAGTACAGAGTTTATTCCTCACCTACCTAAAGGATATGAGTTTATGGCAGCAGTTTATTATCGTAAGAAAAACTATCGTAAAGCTATCGAATATATAGAAAAGGCTAAAAAATATGGAGCAAAACCTCAAAACGACATCTATTTTGCAGAGTTTGAAAGTTTTATTTATTACCGAAATAAGCAATTCAAAAAAGCTATGCAATATGTAGAAAAAGTTCGTGAATACGGAGATATCTTTAAAAACAGTAAGGATTTAGATAGAGCTTATAACTTATCCAAAGCCAAATTAGATTCTATCAAATTATCAAAATCTTAAACAATTAAGTGATGACTAGTTATAGAATCTGAATACTGTAACTAGTTATCACTATAATATATTCATATCAATTTTTTTAAAAAAATCAGTTTTATAGGTATTTCCCAAGGGTAACTCGTTTCCATATATCTGTACAGTAGTAGAACTTGTTTTATCGATATGCGCTATAGAAACTACATATGACTTGTGAATTTGAATAAATTTGTGATTGGGTAACGTTTCATATATGTGCTTTAAGGTATTATATGTAATTATTTGCTTATTTGTTAAATGAATCGCTACATAATTTTTTAAACCTTCTATATATAAAATATCATCTACATATACTTTTTCAAGATTGTTTTTACCATCTGTTTTTATAAATACATAATTTGTTGCGGAGGATTCTTTATGTTTAACCTCCGTATGAGGTTTCAATTTTGACACAGCTTTATAAAACCGTTCAAAATCAAAAGGTTTTAATAAGTAGTCTATTGCATTTAAATCATAACTCTCTAAAGCAAATTGGGGGTAAGCTGTAGTAAATATTACTTTGATTTTAGAATCTATAATTTTTGATAATTGAATGCCTGTTAAATTTGGCATTTGAATGTCTAGAAACAACAGATCTACATTTTGCTTTTCCAAAATTTCTAAGACAGCTAAAGAATTTGTAGTTGTAGTGATCAATTCCAAAAAGGAAACTTTAGCTATATGTTTTTCTAAAAGCCTAATTGCAGGTGGTTCATCATCTACTATGATACATTTAATTTTTTCAATCATAAAGGAATTTTAAGATATGTACTAAAATATGGATGATTCGTAGTATAGTTCAAGCTGTAATTACCGTTGAATAATGTCGTAAGTCTTTTTTGAATATTTTTAGTGCCAATTCCCGATTCCATATGCTTATCCGAAGATGTCATTTTATTTTTTGTGGTCAATTCTAGGCTTTTTTTCGTGATATTAATTTCAATTTGTGCTGGAGCTTCTTTATCATTTATAACACCATGTTTAAAAAGGTTTTCTACAAAATGTATTAAAATCAGCGAAGGTATTTGTTGACCTGTAACCTCCCCTTTTATACTAAAACTGACCGACAATTCATCCTCATAACGTTTCTCAAAAAAGTGAATATAATCTTTTAAAAAGATAATTTCATTTTCTAAGGAAACAAAATCTTGTTGAGATTCATAGGTAACATAACGTAAGAGTTCTGATAATCTGTGGATATCTTTGGCTGTATTAGGTTTATCTTCTATCAATTCTACATAAAAGGCATTTAATGTATTAAATAAAAAGTGAGGGCTTATTTGCGATTTTAATAAATCAAGTTCAGCCCTACTATGATCCTTTTCTTCGATAAACTTAATAGTCAAATATATTAATGTACTATAAAGAATAGTTGATATTGCATAATATGAATTATCAAAAACATAATAACTTAATTTTCGAGAATCTTCATAATAATTATGCATTCCTGTAAATTGAAATAAAACAATTTCTTGAAGAAAGTATCGTACTCCGGCAAAAAGTAATATAAGTATTAAAAGAGCTATCCCAAATTGGAGAATACTCTCCTTTTTTAGATATTTAGGACAAGTAATTCTAAAATTAAGAAAATAGATTACTATTGAAGATATATAAAAAGTAACATTTAAAGCTAAATATATTGGTTCAAAGTTTTTTAAAAAACGTTCTTTTCCTCCTAAAACAAAATCTTCAAAATACCCCATTAACAAAAGCACCAAAGCAATTGCTATATGATATAACCATTCTTTTTTTAATTTCATATAGCTAAGTTATTTTTAAAAAATGAATTGAATATGTTTTAAGGACAAACATATTACTATACATGACAAAACCATAATGACACACAACATAAATATTCGTTTTGTTTACGTCACCTTTTATAGAGTACGTTATATCGTTGGTATTAAAAGTATATAGTCTGTCTATTTACCAAGTAGTTTTGAGGTAAACAATACTATATATTATGAAATACTTATTCTTCTACATCACTTTACTATTAGTTTCTTGTCACCCCAATAAAATCGAAGAAAAATCGGATATTCTTCAAGAATCAAATAAAGATAAGCTACAAGTATTGCTTATTGGTTCAAGCCATTGGAACAATTATCAAAGTGAAGGTCTAGACGTGGTACAAACCAATGAAGTAGATATACTATCTAAACAATACCAAAATGATTTAGAGCTAATAGTTAGTAAAATAAAAGCTTTCAATCCAGATAAAATTTTCGTGGAAAGAACAATTAATTATCAACCTAAACTAGATTCTTTATACAATTTGTACAAGACAACAAATTGGGGTGACAGAAGGCGAAATGAAATATATCAATTAGGTTTTAGGACAGCCAAAATACTGGGACATCAAAGAGTATACGGAGTTGACCATAGAAATACGTCGTTTCCTTATGATAGTTTGATAAAAACAATGAAAAAGGCGGGGCAAACAAAACTTATTACAGCTTTTAATGAAGATATCGAACAATATGAAAAAACATTTAATACATTTATTTCTGAGAAGAAATCATTACAAGAAATACTCTATTTCCTTAATGATAAACAACAACGTAAATCCAATTTTGATTGGTATCTAAGTGGTGCAAATAAAGGAGGGGGTATAAATGAAAATGTAGGTTCTTTTCTTACAGCAGAATGGGTGAAAAGAAATATCTATATTTATGGAT
The DNA here is from genome assembly GCF_003443715.1 of Aquimarina sp. AD10. Classification (NCBI taxonomy): domain Bacteria; kingdom Pseudomonadati; phylum Bacteroidota; class Flavobacteriia; order Flavobacteriales; family Flavobacteriaceae; genus Aquimarina; species Aquimarina sp. AD10. Next base: position 1,040,072 of record NZ_CP031965.1, read on the forward strand.
CAATTCAAAAATATACCGAACCAAAAGATCAACGGATAATGGTTCTCATGGGGGCTGGTCACATAGCAGTTCTCGAAAGTCTAATGTCTCAAAGTAATTCAGTTCAAATAATTGAACTAAAAGATCTTATGAGTGATTAGTTAATTTATTAGTTTAAATATAATTTATATCCTCATCTACTTAAGTTTTAAATAGATGAGGATAAAAAACCTAGTTAGTTTTTGCTCTGTTTACAAAAACTTTACGTTCATAAATTCTAGAAATTAGTATAGTAACGATTGCAATTATTGAAGGCATCCACTCCCCGTCTCCAATCATTTGATGAGCAAAAAATGCCAAAACAGCATCGAAAAAGAAACCTGCATAAGCCCATTCTTTTAAAAGCGTAACTTTTCTACTTAGAATAGCTATTAATCCTAAAATCTTTGCAATAGCCAAAGGATAAATTAACCATGTAGGAAACCCAAGGTTTTCAAAAAAACCAGAAGCCCTTTCATAATTAAACAAATACATCCCTGCAGAGAAAGAAAATACTAGAGTCATTAACCCTGTAGCAATCCAATATATTATTTTGTTCGTTTTCATTATATTCTATATTTAATTCAAATCTTATTATTCTATTTTTAGTCAATTGCCTGCGAAAAAATCACTTCTCGTGTCACTTGCCAACGATCATCTTGCCAAATAAGATCAATACTAAGTACCAATTTTCGTTCTTCTTCTGTAAGTTTAACTTTTCTTGTAATCAAACAATGAGCAGATGTTTCATTAGCTTCAATATAATTAAATTGAGCCCAAGTATTTAGGGCATCTTCATTATTATCACGTTTTGTTTGAAATAGGCTTTTAAATGCATTTTTATCTGCCATCATTAGTTCTCCTTGTTCATCGATCATAATAACCTGAAGATCTTTATGATAAATCACCTCTAGTTGATCTACATCAAAGCTTGTTCCTGCTTTGATTAAGTTTTCTATAGTTTCTTTTACTGCAATTGTATGTTTATTCTCGTTCATTTTGTTCTTTTATTTGTTTCTATTATTTTTTATAAACTCTATTAGTTCTTTGGGTTCTAATCTTGTCATATGGTTTTCTTCGAAGTATCTAAATACAATTTCAAAATCTTTGTTTATTACATAAATTGCTGGTACCGGAAGCTCGAAATTGTAATTATTGTGTCTGGTAGTTAGGTCAATACCAAAGTTGACATATTCTTTTTTTAACGCATCATTTAATGTAAATGCGATTCCCATCGCCTTCATCATAGTAGCATTAATGTCACTTAAAACGGGAAAGGATATAGAGTTTTTAATAGAAGTATCTAATGCAATTTCAGGCTTTTCTGGGCTAATAGCTATAATATCCGCTCCAGCAGATATGAAATCTTGTCTTAAATTTTGATACGCTCTTAATTCTAAATTACAATATGGGCACCAACCGCCACGATAAAAATTTAGAATCAAAAAATCATGATGCATAAACTCACTAAGACTTCTTAAATTGTTATTATTATCTAAGAGCTTAAGGTTTGGAACAATATCCCCTTCTTTAAGGCCTTTTTGCTTGAGTTTACTAGATTTTATCTCTTCGATACCATCCAATAGAACCCGTGCAATTGCTTTAGGTATTTTCTCAAAACCAGTATCGCTTATTTGTGTCAATTGTTGTTTTAATGTCATCTCTTTTTTTTTGATGACGCAAAACTAACCCACAAATAAGGGTCAAGCGTAACCTATCTTAGTTTTAAAATAGTCAATCTATAACCGCAAATATAATTTTAGATTTGTTTTTCGAATCTATTTGGTGTAGTGCCTGTAAATTTTTTAAAGAAACGAATAAAATTAGATGGTTCACGAAAACCCATTCTAAATGCTATTTCTTGAGTAGTATATTTTTTCTCAGAAAGATTACGTTTTATTTCGAGCAGTAACCAATTGTCGATAAAAGCTTTTGCTGTTTTGTTTCCTAATTCTTTGCAAATGTCATTAAGATACTTATAAGATACCCCCATATGCATAGCGTATTCCTTTGCATTATGGTTTTCTTGATAATGCTTGCTTATTAATACTTTAAATTGAATAAAGTCTTTAAATCGCTTACTTTCAAAAGTCTCATGTTGATATACTGTTAGCCTTTTAATCTGTATAAGTAATGAAACAAAAATAGTTCTAACAAAATCCGATTTAAGATTATTATTTGTGCTTTTCTGCACTTGTAACAATAAATCGATAAAAGGAAGAAGGTAAGAAACATTCTCCTGGCCAATAAGTAAATTAGAGGTGTGATATAAATGAAGAAAATGAAAGAGATTTTTTTCACTTATATTTTCGGTCATAAAGGATTCATCAAATGAGATGATATATCCTTCAACTAAGAGTTCTTTCTTAAAGAAATGAACTTGATCTTTTACCAATGGTATCAATACTCCGGGAGATAAAATATGCTCTTTAAAATCCGCAAAGTGAACACTTCTTCCATTAGTTATGATCATCAATGCATTAAATTTAATTCTATGTGAAGCAAATAAGTCTACGGTATGATCTTGAAAGCGGTCATAAAGTTCTTTAAAAGAAAGAATCTCAAAAGGGATTGGTTGTCTGGCAACTTCTGAATATAGTATGTTTTCTATATGTTCTTCCAATTAATTTTATGAAATAAGTGACTCATTCAAATATACTGTAATGTTAAAGATATACAAGTTCATTTAAATTCTAAGGTCCATCTCAAATTGATCAATAGTATTAAGTATACCGATACTGTTGATAAAGTTTAGTTTAGAATCTAATGCTTCGTCAACATTATTTATTTTTATGCTATTGGTCATACGTTTAATAGCAGAAAATAGCCTAATCCAATTATCCTTTTGATCTATAAAAACATCAAATTGTGCCAAATATCCATTAGCTGAATTTATTACGAAATAAGCTATTTCATTTTCGTTCATGACAAGACTATAATACTCATAATCTCCTCTTTTTAATGTTTCTATGTGATTATCCCAAGAATACATCTTTTGTGGTATTGTATGCCTATCAAAAAAAGAAACATCTACTTGTTTTAGTTCAAAATCATTTAGTTGATCTTTTAAAAGTAACTCTCCATTATAGCATTTGTAGCTCTTAGTAATCTCGAAACCAATACGTTTATAAGCTTTTACAGCAATTGTGTTATCCTTAATGACTTCTAAAGAACACTTAGTAACACCATTTTTTTTAAACTTTGGGATAGCATGCTCATATAGTTTGTACACTATACCTTTTCCTCTATACTCTGGAATTACACCTGTACCCGTATTAAAAGCTATCAAATCCTTATCTCGTTTGTCTATAGCATTAATAATAAAACCAACTATTTTATCATTATCAAACATTCCAAAAGATAAATCAAAGCAAACATTAGCCATCTTCCAGCGATTTCTATAGTATTGATGATCTTCTGGCATTTTCACATAGTAATTTTCAAATGCTTTTAAAAAACAATTCATCAAAATTTTAAAATCAATAGTATTTAGACTTTTTATGATCATCAGAATAATAGATTATTTATAAAACGTACGTTTTTTATCCTTTGTATTGTTAGCATATGCACAACAATCTGCATATAATAATCCAGACATTCTAGCGATATACTCTCTTAAAAAAGCACATATTACCTTTCTAAGTTTAATAAAAATACTTGAATATTGCCATTTTGGTTCTACTATTTTCATCATTATATTTGTGATTAAGTTAAAGAAACTGCCCATTCTACTGCCTTATACGCATGGATTTTGGCGGTATCAAAAGTCGGTATACTTAATGCTTGATCAGCAATTAACATCGGTATTTCTGTACATCCTAAAATAGCCCCTTCTGCTCCTTTACTCTTCGAGTCTTCAATAACTTGGCATAAATACTTTCTAGACTTTTCTGTAAATATTCCTTTTACTAATTCATTGTAAATAATGTCATGAATAGTTTGTCTTTCCTGAGTTTCAGGAACCATTACTTCAAGACCATATTTATCTTCTAAAGCACTAGTATAGAAATCTTTTTCCATCGTATATTTAGTTCCTAAAAGCAGTACTTTTTGCAATTTCTGCTGCTGTATTTTTTCTCCAGTGGCATCTGCAATATGTAGTAAAGGAATCGCTACACTTTCTTTTATTTTATCACTAACCAAATGAATCAAATTGGTACACAATAGTATACTATCAGCTCCTGCTTTTTCTAGTTGCTTAGCACTTTTAGCCATTACAACTCCGATGCCTTCCCAATTGTTCGCAAATGTCATTTTTTTGATCTCTTCAAAATTTACAGAAACCATGATGAGTTTTGCAGAATGAGAATCACCCAAAACCTCATTCATTCGTTTATTGATTATTTCATAATACAGTTTAGATGATTCCCAGCTCATTCCACCAATTAATCCTATTGTTTTTGATTGCTTTTTCATACTAAATGGTTTTATAACAAATTATTACTATTTGATTTATTGACTTTATACAGTGTAAATTTATTGTAGCATACACGTATAAATCAGATTGATCATTGAGTACTTTTGTAGTTGTAATTGATTTTTTTTCAACTACTGCCAAATCGATTGTATTGTATCTTTGTATTTATGGAATTAAAATATTTTAGACTCATAAAAACGATTGTAGAAGAAGGTAATATAGCCAACTCTTCAGAACGTCTATTTTTAACTCAATCCGCTTTAAGTCATCAATTAAGAGAGCTAGAGGACAGATTAGAGTTTAAAGTTTTTTATCGTTCACGAAATAAATGGCAATTAACAAAAGAAGGAGAAGAACTTTATACTTTGGCAAATACTCTATTTAGTGCTATTGACAAAAGTTTTGATAGGATAAGTCACCTAAATGCAGGATCTAAGGGAAAAATAAAATTAAGTGCAGAGTGTCAATCATTTTTTCATTCTATTCCTAAGTTTATACAAAAAATGGGGATTCTTTATCCTGAAATTGATATAGAATTAAGCCTGGGCGCTACACATCAAACTATTTCGCAAATATTAGCAAATGAGATAGATATTGCTATTGTTACTACTAAACCCATATCAGAAGAATTGTCGAGTACAGAAATATTTAAAGATGAAATTTTTGTATTAATGCACAAAGAGAACCCATTAAGTACTTTACCGTATTTAGAAGCCAGCCATTTTGCTAATGTTCATTTATTAATAAATTCTTTCCCGTTAGAAGGTGTTTTTGTTTATGAAAATTTTTTAAAACCAAACCAAATCAATCCTATCAAAATTTCTGCGATTCCCTTTACTGAAACTTCATTATCTATGGTAAATGCTAATATGGGAATTATTTGCGCACCTAAATGGCAACTAAAACCTTTTAAACTATCTGATGACCTTATTTATAAGCGTATTGGAAAACATGGTTTAAAAAGAAAACATTATGTCGTTGTAAAGCAGGAACAAAGAAGTAAAAAATATATCCATGATTTTCTATCAAACTTTGAAGATGACTTTCTATAAATCCTTAAGAATCTTTATTACTGCTTCTACTTTTTAATTTTGTTATTTGTTCAATACAGTTTTCCTAGTACTCAGCTTCACTAAAGTATTAATATAGTACAGAAATACTGTGGTAATTATAAGAAAAATAGGCATTTTAGGGATATTACTGATTGATCCTAAAAATCCATTTTCTATATGAATAAGCTTAAAAAGAATAAACGTTAGAATTAATACCAATGCGGTACAAGCTATAAATACAGTTTTAAACGACCACCAGATTGAAGGTGATTTGGCAGAGTGCTTATCTTCTATAGTTTGCATTAAGTTATTAATAAAATCATCTGATGTATTAATTGTACTTTTCTTAAACAACTGTCTTAATTTTTCTTCTTCGTTCATAATAAATTTTTTAGATCATTCCCTAATATTTTTTTCAATTCAGCATGTATATTCTCTCTTCCTCTATGCAAATCGACTTTAATCTTTGAGCTCTTAAACCCTGTAATATTTTCTATCTCTTTAATACTAGATTCACATAGATAAAAAAGCCTAAGTACTAAAGCCTCATCAGGTCGTAGTTTTTCTAAAGCGAGATTAATATACATTTTTTGATCAGACTCAAGCGTTACATCTTTTCCTTGCGTATCTAAATTTATAGTAATAGCATCTATTGTTACGGTATGTTTTTGCTTTTTTAGCTCATTATAACTCGTATTAACAACAATTCTATACAACCATGTTGAAAATGATGCTTTAAACTTAAAAGTATTTAGTTTAGCATACACTTTAATAAATACCTCTTGTAGTACATCTTCGGCTATTGTTTTATCTTTCAAAATAGAACATGCAAGAGAAAGTGATACATCTTTGTACAAATAGACCAATTGTCTAAATGCAGTTGTATCACCTTCATTTATTTTACGAATTAACTCGTAATCGTATTGTTTCTTAGAATTACTCAAGTTTCTTTCTTATAAAATGAGTAATCACGGATCCTGCAGCTCCAAAAATTAGAATTGTTCCCCAAACCAATAGGTCTGTAGTATCTTCAGATAAATTGAACATCGTAAAAATCGATGATACTAATAAACCAACTCCTAAACCAAAAACAATACATCCAATATCCAAATACTTATACTTAGTATTGTTTTGTTCTAGGTTTATACCTTTATCTATCATTGCTTTTTTTATTAAATAGGTATATCGCGCTATAATAAAAACAACAAGTATGGCTGTTACAGAAAGTAATACTAATCCAAAAAATTCATTTAATTCATTCATATCTATATTTTTAAAAGTGTTTGCCTATAATTTTTTCTAAGGTTTGTAATAACGGAAATAAGTTGTCAGAGTTTGCAAACATTACAAACCCATATTTTTGTTTTGGAATAAACATACTGTAAGCTTGAAAATCATGATTATTACCTGTATGCAGGTGCATTAATCCATTGGGAGTAGGTTTTTGTGCAAATCCCAAACCCCATCCTGTTTGTCCTGTTTCTTTTAAAAGTTTACTTTCTTTTTTAAAATGATTATGTTCTTTAAGCATTTCATCTCTAGTAGATGTTTTAATGTTTTTAGGGTTCATCATTTCGATTAAAAATAAAGCATAGTCTTCTGCATCTGATTGTAAACTATAGCCTGGACCAACTTTTTTATCTCTATGAATTTCTGGATTTACTTTACCTTTCATGTGTCCTTTGGCTACATTCTTTTCAAGAACATCGTTCCATGTATAAAAACTTCTATCCATACCTATCGGATGTGCTACTTCTTTAAGAAATAGACTATCTAGTTTACTTCCCCAACCAATACCCATTTTTGTTCCAAAGGCAGCACCTAAATGTTGGTAAGCCTCGCCTGAATATGAAAAATCAGTACCTGGTTCAAAAGCAATTGTAATAGGTTTTCCTTTTACCCAATTTGGGATCCCTGTGCCATGAGATAATATGATTCTTGGTGTTAATTTTTGATATGCCTCAAAGGATTCTTTAGCAATTACTCCGTCAGGAAAAATAGCCTTAAGATAAGGATATATTGGTTTATCAAGATCCAGATCTCCATTCTCAACCATTTTCATTAAGAAATACGCAAAAAGTGGTTTAGATAAAGAAGCTCCTTCAAAAATCGTATTCTTCGTTACTTGTTCTTTTGTTTTTAAACTCGTTACTCCAAAAGTATTATGATAAACAATATTATGATCATTAATAATTGCTATGGAGAGACCTGGAACTCCAATAGAGTCCATTGCAGATTTAATATACGTATTTAGTGTAGTGATTTTTACATTATCGCCATTAGGAGTTTTTAAAGTCGAAGTAATATTTTGACCAATACATCCACCTATACTAAAGGTAAAAAACAATACAAGATATAGATATTTTGATTTTCTTTTTGATTGATTCATCTTATTAAATTTTAATGTGAGTACTATATTTTTGCGAATTCACATGTATTTGACAAGATGACTTTAAAAAAGGTTACAAAAGTTGTGAGATCTCTTAAGATTTGCTTGTTTTATAGGCTTTTGAGAAGTTAAATTAAATTGTGATTTTTCTTTTTCTAGCAGTGATATCCCAACTATCTATCTTTTTTGAGTGTACAATTACAGAGACTTCATCATATAAATTTATGGTTGGACAAATATGATAAGGAACTCCATAAAGAACATCTCCAACTTTTATGTCATTCCAATTTTGCACGCTAAGCACACCATGCTCTTCACTTTGAGATATCAATTCATAATCAAAGAGGTTTAAAAACTTAACTCTATTATCTATAGGATTTTCTGATGCTATTGCTTTATGTCCAAGATCAATAGTAATGACATTCTTTTTAGGTTTTGAGATAACTCTGGTAATTACTAGAGCTGCGTATTTGTACTCTTGTTCTGTAAGTTTTTGGTCATATCCCCAATCCCAAAGTATGCAGGTTCCTGGGCTACAAATTCTATCTTTTTCAGTTAAATGCGAAGTAAAAGAAGGTGTCCCTCCGCTTATTATCTCTATATTGGGATATTTATGTTTAAGGGTTTCAAAAAAGGTGGTAATATTTTTAAACCCTTCTTCTACCCTATCTTTGCGCTGTTTAAAGTCAGGGGTTCTTAAATGTCCATCGTACACATGAAATCCCAAAAAATTCAATGATAAGCATTTATCTATTTGCTCGATAAGATTTTCAAGACCTATACCTATTTCAATACCAGAACGATCCATACCATTATTAATATCGATATAGATATGTATATTAATTGCATGCTTTACAGCTTCATGATGTAATTTTTTAGCTGAATCAATATTATCTACTATGGTAGAAAATCGGGTATTCTTAAATGTTTTAATTAACTCTATAAAACGCATTACTTTAGGTCCTACTAGTTGATGTGCTATCAAAACATGTGTAGCACCTTCAACTGCTGCAATTTCTGCTTCGGCAATAGTTGCTGTTTTAAAACTTTTAATGCCAAGAGTGATCATTTGGCGAATCACTTTTGGCATTTTATTCGTTTTAATATGAGGCATTAACTTAGACAAATCATTATCCACCATAGTAATCATGGTGTTTAAGTTATGCTTTAAATGGTCTTCATATAATACTATAGAGGGAGAATCAATCTCATCGATATTTAAGATGTTATACCATTTCATATTGTTATGCATTTATATTTACCAAAATTGAAATATAAAAGTAGTACAATCCTTTATGATATGATACGAGTAGTTATTTAAATACCGTTCCAAATATCTAAATACATCTTCCAATCATCACCAATTTTTTTCCAAACAATCACATATTTGCCCTTCCAGGAGATTTCTTTATCATTACTTTTTTTGGTTTTACCTTCATAATATCCATAATCATAGGCTGTATCGTCTACAATGGTAATTTCACTAGGTTCAATCTTATGGTATTTAATTTGCACATCTTCTGGCAATTCCCAATATTTTACAATCGATTCTGTACCTTCAATAATTTTACTTTTGCTAGGAAATATTTTAGCGTCTTTAGTGTACGATTTCCCGATCATATCATAATCTGAAGCCATTACATACTTCGAGAAATTTTGAGCATTCTTTAAAATTATATTGATGTCATTTTTATCTCCATTGTATACCTGACTAAACCCCAGATTATACATTAACATTATGATAAATAAAGTTTGTATTGATTTCATTACTGTTCGTGATTTAAATTTGATGATATTACTTCTTTGATCTATAAAATATTTTGTTGACTATTTTCCACTCTCCATCGATCTTAAGCAAATTCATAAAATCAATAAAGGCAAAAGTATCATAATCGATTCTTAGTTTTGCCTGAGCCGAAGTACCCTCTACATCTATAGAGACCACTTTTGTTTTTCTATTCTGTTTTGGGCCCGGCTTTATTACCTTTTTAAAAAACTCTAATGCATTTACCTCTTTATACCCTGCATTAGAAATAAATTTCATGGTTGCATCTTTATGAAAAGCTTTCTTCAATGTTTCAAAATCATTGTTTGTTCCCCCTTCTAAATAATAAGATACTGTTGCTTTTACCTGATCATGCTCAGGAGTTTGAGCATAGGTTGCTATTGTACCAAAAATAAAAAGTAGTACTGTAAAAATTGTTTTTTTCATGTCTTAAGTTTTAATTGTATTAATTTTCTTGTTTTTTGAGTGTTTCTACTATTTTTTGAGCCACAACAATAGAAGCCGTTGGATCTTGTCCTGTGATTATTCTATCATCAACCTTATGATATGCATCCCAACCATGCTTAGAATAGATAAAATTACCACCGTTTTGATTTATAGTTTCTTGTATAGAAAAAGGAAACTCTTGATAGTATTTTGCGTCTTTATTCTCAAACATATCAGGAAAACCATTTATCTTTTTTCCTTTATAGACATATTCTCCGCTGGGGTCTTTTAGATTTATTATTCCTGCAGTACCATGACAAACTGCTGATATAACACCATTGTTTTCATAAATTTTCATGGTAATATCTTGTATTCTTTTATTTTCAGGAACACCAAACATTGCCGCTCCACCACCACTATAATATACGGCTTTATATGATGAAACATTAATCATATCTGGTGTAAGTGTATGTTTAAGAAGATTCATAAACTTAGCATCATAAATATACTTTTTCTGGATACTGTCAGAAGTTTTTAAGTAGCCAATAGGAATAGCCCCTCCGTTTGGGCTCACAAAATCAACTTGAAAACCTGCTTTGATAAGTACATCATAAGCCAATACTATTTCTGCAAAATGATTGGCGGTATTCATATCTGTACTACCATATGTATGTTGATTTGAAGTTACAAATAAAATTTTAGGTTTCTTTGTTGTATTATTTTGAGACATTGTACATCCTGATAATATCAAGATGATGAATACCACACTACTAATATTTCTCATGTGCTACTAATTTTAAAGCAATTTGAAATATCTAATGAAGTTATAGATTTGATGTTATAAAACCGAAGTTCGGATTTATAATTCAGTACCGAATGTCTATACTAGGGATTAGCGTTATTTTTGAATTTTGTTGGTGTAACACCCGTTATCTTTTTAAAAGTAGTAAAGAATGTAGATTTAGAATTGAATCCACATTCATACCCTATAGCCTCGGTTGTATATTTGTTATTTGGATTTAACAACAATCGTTTAGCTTCTTCGATTCTATATTCATTAATAAATACAGAAAAACTTTTGTTTAAATTATCATTTAAAAATTGAGAAAGATAATGTGGAACAATGTTTAATTGACCTGCCACATCATTTAGTTTTAAGTTTGAGTTTTTAAATAGTTCTTTTTCTACAATAATATCATCTAAACGTTTTTGAAGAGATTCCGCTTCACTATTATGAATTTTTTTATTTGCATATTTTATATGTTCTTCAAAAAACAAGAAATTCTTTTTTCGTCTAAAAACCCAAAATAAAACTAAAAGGTAAAATACAAATGAAAAGGAAAAAGCACCAACGATATATGATGTGTATGATCCTATATTATACCCAATCCAAATAATGGTAACTCCGACAAAAATACTGATCATCCAAATTTCGAGATCTTTTATTTTTACATTCTTAGAGACTAATTTCTTTAAAACATCTTTTAAGCATATCCCTGTTATTACAATATAGATCAACCATTGTAAATAGATTAACCTTACGATTGTGCCAGACCATAGACGTTTATATGACCAATATGGGTATACTAGTCCTAGTATTGTAACTATTAAAATAACAGGAATAACATGAAACATCCAGCTACCATTCATTTTATTATGCTGTACTATAGCCTTACTATATAAATATAAAAACGGACCTATCAATACGCATGCTGATAATCCTATTTGTATAAAAACTTCTGATAAATTAGGATTAAAATAAAAAAACACTGATTTAATAATACGTATACTAAGCATAAGTAAAAGAGCAGCAAGGAAATAATTGGATATAAGTTTCTTTTTTGAGAAAAACGCAAAATAAATACTTAAAAAAAATCCATTAAAAGCTCCTAACGCACTAAAAAGAAATAGTAATTGCTGTTCTAGATCCATTTAAATTGAAAAGAAGTAAATATATAAAGTATAAATTTATTATTGATATCTATACCCCCTCAATTTTAGTAAAACTATCTCTATTAGAATTATACTATTCTACATGAGTCAAAATCCAATCAGATAGTATAGCAAGAGCTTTAGGAGAGAATGTTTCTTCTATTTCTGAGTATTCATTCATATTACCTGTTTTTGCATTTTGAAACAAATGATTTAAACCTTCTAGTTCAATAATTTTAAAATCTTTATTTTTTCCTTTTATCAACGCTTGTCGCAATCCAGCTTGATTTATTTTAGCCGGAACCTGGGTATCAAGACTCCCATTTAAGGATAAAACGGGTATGTTTAATTTTTCGTATTCTACCGCAGGATTATACCCATAAAAATATCGTACCCATTTTGTAGTACGCATGGCTACAAGACTATTTAATATTCTATCTATCTCTATATCGGAAACACTTAGGTTTTTAAGTATTGGCGCAATGGTTTCTTGATAATGTTTTTTTAATTCTAATTTGATAATAGGTATTTTTTTATCCTGTTTTGCTATTTCTATAGCTCGCCTAATTGCCTGTTCATATATTTTTTCATCAGGTACAGGAAATGGTCGTAACGTTTTTGATTGCATTATAGAAAGTTCTGTTCCCGAAATACCTGTACCGGCTAACGATATGATAAAAGCTACATCTTTTGATTTATTAGCTGCTAAAGGTGCTATAATTGCGCCTTCACTATGACCAATAAGTCCTATTGCATTTTTGTCTATATCATTGCGTGATTTCAGATACTTAACAGCGCTCAAAACATCTGTTGCAAAGTCATATGTTGTTGCTTCTGAATGTATTCCTTTTGACTCTCCAAATCCACGATCATCATATCGTAATACAGCTATTCCTTTTCTTGTTAAGTAATCGGCAAGAATCAAAAATGGTTTATGCTTTGATATGGTTTCATCTCTATCTTGAGGGCCACTTCCACTTATCAAAATTACAACAGGAAATTTTTTATTTCCAAATGGTTTTGTTAACGTACCTGCTAAACGTATTTGATCTTTATTATTTTCGAAATAAACATTTTCTTCTAAATATGGATAGGGTTTGATAGGTTCTTGTGGTCTATTTAATGTATTATTAGTTTTTATTTTATCTCGCTTTAGATTTAATACAAAAGAATTTAGCCCTTCTGTAATCCTTCCTTTGATTTCACTGTAGTTGGTTTTAAAAACTCCTTTATAGAACATTCCAACATTAGAAAAGTCAATAACCAGACTATCTCTTTTATAATTTGTTGATTGTGCTTTTATTCCTTTAATTCTTTGAGTCGGAATGTCTATTATCGTGCTATAACTTTGTCCTTCTTTGGTAATTGTAAAAGTGAAATTTATGGTTTTATTTTCTCCTACATTTATCCCTCCGCTCCAGATTCCTTTAATTTCCTGGGAAAATGAAACTAATGAAAAAAATAAGAAAATGATTGTTATATATCTAGTTTTCATACTTATAATTTTAAAAATAGTGTGTAGTGTATCCTGCCAACTTTTTTGGCTATTTTTTAAACTTTATTTTTTGTAGTGATTGAGTTTCTTTTTCTAACTCAAAGTTTTGGGTTCCTGAAGCTCCTCTAGGATTTTTGTTGCAGAAGCAGTTAGTCGTTTGTATTTACCATATCCCCACTTAGAAAAGAAAATTAAAAATAGAGTCATGATAGGGATATACCAGTACAACACTTCAACATTAGTAACAAAAATATCTTCATCTTTAAAAAGTTTTATAATAACGGGAAGACTTACTATCATTAGGATAAAGTTTAGGTATATCCCTAATCGTTGCGAAAACAAAAACTGTTTTCTATTCTTTGCGTACTCTATAAGAGTCTCTTTATACGTATTAGAGATAATATTTATCCGCTTCATAGTATTAATAGATCTTAAAATATAAATCGGTAAAAATATCAAGTAAGCTATAGTAAAAATACCAGATGTTAAAAGGTACCATGTGTCTAGTTTTGACAGTTGAAATAGGATTAAAATAGCAGCTGCAAAGCATATTAATGCTCCCATACCTTCATATTTTGAAATTATTCCTATTTTATTTTTAAATCGTTCTTGCGTCATTTCCATAATAAGTTTGTTTGTTAATCTTTTTTGATTTTCAATTTGATCACTCATTTGGGACCATATTGCTTGCATTTCTTCCAATTCCATATGCTTATTTTTTAATGATGATTGTCTTTAACTTTTCCTTTATTCTTCCCATCCGGGTACCCACATTACTTACTGTTAGTCCTGTAATCTTTGAAATTTCTTCATACTTTTTTCCTTCTAGAAATAAAATGATGATTCCTTTATCTATATCTCCTAAATTTTTTATTTGAGAATACACTATTTTCAGTCGTTCTTCGAGTACAGGATCATAATTCTCTTCTTTTAGAAATACATTGTCCAGAGATATATTATATCCTCTTCTCTTTTCTTTTTTTGAATATAACAACGCCGTATTTAAAGCAATACTATACATCCATGTACTCACTTTAGCATCTCCTCTAAAAGAATCGAACCCTTTCCATAGTTGATAAACAATCTCCTGATATAGATCTTTTTGATCATTACTAGTATGGGTATATACTTTAGTAATCTTATAAATGATCCCTTCATTCTTTTTTATCAATCTAATAAATGTTTCTTCTTTATTCATTAAAAATCAGTTATACTCTATTAGTGTTTGCTAGTATTAAAAAAGCACAAAAAATTTAAATTATTTTTTCAGATCATATAAATTCGACCATTACTTAGGGTAAAACAAATACAATTTAAATCGTTTTATGTTCAAGTTAGGTATAACACAAATAAAAACACCTTGCTTATTATAAACAAGGTGCTGACAACGTAGCAATAATCCAGTATTACGTTTTACTTATTCATGATTATCTCAAAAAAAGTATTGGGATGTTTAATTTATTTATTACTCCTTTTATTGGAGTTTCTACCTTACCTAATTTTAATAAAGTACGATCATTTGTAGAATTTCTTGGTATACAAAATAATTGCGTATTTGTTTTAGAGACATAAGAAGCTATAGCATCTAAAGTATTAGCACCTTCAGAAAAAACATAGGATACAACATTTCTTTTATTGGGCAACAATTCATTTTCTGATTCTTTTTTATTACCTATATTAAAAATACGAGTTGGTTTTGTTCCTTTCTGATTTAAATCATTTATAATTTGAAAACCATGTTTTCTCAAAGTTTTACCGTATATCCCTAATGAAATATCCGAATATGAATGAAATCTATAACTTTCTCCTGCAATAAGAATATTGGATGTACTGTGTTTTAAAACAAATTTTGTAATACCGTTACTTAAAAAGTCAATGAATTTGGATTTTCTTTTACCTAAAAGAATAATATCAGGTTGTACTTTATCAATATGTTCTTTAATAGCTATTTTAATATTACCATATGCCATTTGATATTTAATCTGGATATGGTTTTTCTTTTCTGCATTAGTAATAATATTTCGTAATCTTAACATTGTATTATGATAATCTTCATGAATCTCGGTGATTGCAGAATATTGATTTTCGTATCTAACTACATCTGTAGGTGCCTTCACATGAAAAACTTCTACATTACCATTAACCACTTCTGCCAATTGTATTGCATTATCTAATGCTACAAGAGAAGCTTTTGATAAATCCATTAATACTAATAAACGATATTTAAAATATGATTGTTTAGTATGCATAGTTATATTCTTTAGGGTGAACGAGCTATTTAAAATAAACAGCACAACTACTTAACAATGAAAGTTATACAACATAAATATAACACTATTACTATCAATATATAATAGTTTAACTTTTGATTAATATAATTCTAACGTATACAGGACTATACCTACAAAACCGGCACTTAACTATTTGTTATAGTATATAAGTGATATGATCTCTTTTTCAGTACAAACCCCTGTAAATTTGTCTATTATATAAAAATAGTAACCAATTATGAAAACTAAATTCTTTACATTAATTTCATTAATAATACTTTTTTATCAAGGTATTGGGCAAGATCACAATACTATAAACTATTTTAACGCTGTACCCCCTCCAAATGATTCTATTGTAATTTTTGCAAAAGGAATTGTTTCATTAGATGACAGATGGGAAGAAAAAATATGTTTTTCACCTGATGGTAAGGAAGCATTTTTTGGAAGACATCCTGATGGAAATAATAATTATTTTAAACCTCGTACCATGTATTCCAAATTCGAAAATTCTAAATGGTCTACTCCAGATACAGCAGTATTTTCAAGAAAAGTAATAGCAGGTTATCCAATATTTAACCCTGATGGAAATATTCTATACATGGAACAACCTATAAAACCTACAAAAAAAGGAGTCACTGGACAAATCGTTTTTTCTAAAAAAAAAATAACGAATGGTCAACACTAAAAGTGATATCCCCAAATGTAACCGCTAAAGAGGGGTTTGGACTTGCACAAATAACAAAAGATAGTACGTTTTACTTTCATGACAGATTTGATCGTGTGGCATATTCTGCTAAAGTTATTAATGGTAAAATAACTGCTCCTAAACCACTCCCCTATATACTTAATCCAATTGTTGAGTTTTTTGTTTCACCAGATAACGACTACATCATATTTATGCCACTAAATTGGTCAAATCAATTTCATATAAGCTTTAAAGTTAAGCACAAATGGTCAATGCCCATTCCTTTTAGTGCATACTTCAAAAAGGAAAAAGGATGGGATATGCGTGGTTATGGTCCCTATGTATCACCTGATAGCAACTATTTCTTTTTCGGAAAAAAGGGAGATATTTATTGGATGAAAGCCGATTTTATAGAAGCGTTAAGAAAGAAAATCTAACACGTTACATTTCTAATAAAAAGACACTTAACCTATAAAAAGTGTTTTTAAATTTTTCTTTCTTTAATATCTATTAAGATAAGTCTTTTTTTAAACTGTTTTACTTCTACATCACTCTTAGATGATTTGTCATCTACTTCGATCGTATCAATCTCATAAGTAATTATAAAGGTCTTTCCAATATATTCTTTTTTATTTAGATCATACTTAGAGACTGCCTTTTTACTAACAAAAGTAATTTCCATCACTTTTTCTGTATCTGTAGTCGTAAAATAATAAGCCTTATCTGATTGACCATTAAATTTAACTTCTACTTCTTTGATTTCATTTGCACTAATAGTACTAAAACTAGAAGTTAATACTATGATTAGGGTTAAGAGAATGTTTTTCATAATTTAAAAATTGGTATTTCTAAAAAAACAAATTTAACCATTTTTTAAATAAATTCAGCTTAAGTATTCTAACATAGTTTATTCTTATTTTTTAGTAAAGCCAGTATTATTATAACAACGATTAGAATTTTAAAATATGATTTTAACTTTTTCTTCGTATTACTTTAACTATGTTATATGCTTAATTCAATATCTTTATACTTATGAAAGGGTTTTTAGTTCCTAAAAAACCTTTTTTAATCATTCCTACCCCTTTTTAGTATAACGATCGATACTAAAATTCTCATTTAAATTAAAACATACTAGTATAGGAGAATTACTTGTCCCGAACACTCCTTAAATCAAAGTAGGGCGTCATATAAATACTCTTAAAAATGAAACAAGCACTTAAAAACCTGTTTGCATTAGGTTTATTTTTTGTCATTATCCTAACAGGATGTTCAGAAGATAACTTAATAGAAGATGATAATGTAACACAAAATGAAATCCCTACAGAAAATGATTCGGTATTACAAAGTATTCGTAATTGGGGGTTTTCAGAAAATGTTATCGAAGATCTTGGAGATCGTTATTTAGTCGACGGCGATATTACTTTTTACAAAAACAAAAAATATCGTTCTCCTTCGAATACAAATACAAAACAAAGAGAACATCCCAATTCTGTAACAATAAACGACATCAATGTTTATTTAAATCCAGGTATGAATACTGCTTGGAGAAATGCTTCAATTTCTGCAATTGGTCGCTGGAATGCTATTAACTCAAGCTTAAACTTAACAGTTACTACATCTATTGCCAATGCACATATTCAAATTATGTATGATACGCATGATTCAGGGGTTAATTTAGCTAGTAATGTTTTTGGACGCGGTGAATTTCCTGCAGCCAATGGTCTACCAGGTGTTGGAATTTGGATAAATCCAGATTTTAATTCTAATTTGTTTTGTGGAGGACTTATTACTCAAAACATGAGAATTTCTAATGTTCAACATGAACTGGGACATAATTTAGGTATAACACACACTAATCAGTCTTTTGGAACTCTAATTCCCGGAACTCCAAGCACAGATTCACAATCTGTTATGAATGGTGGACAAGCATGCACCATAGATAATTTTAGTTCTGGAGACATAACTGCTATAGAATACTTATTTCCAATTGTTTGGGTTGGTTTACCAAGAGCATACACTAGATTTCCTGACCCAACTATTTGTACCAATGTTTTTGTACAATCAGATCCATATAGACTTCCGGTATCTCCAGGAGCAGACACTTATGAACTCACGTCTAATTCTCCCAATTTGTTTGTTGACACCGTCGTTTTTCCAGGACATGAAATAACAATGATTGCGAATCAACCAGGTAATTATACGATTACACTTAAGACTACAAACCAGTATGGTAGTAGTTTTGCTACAATTTATGTAACAGCAAATCAGTGTGGTGGCGGAATTGGATTTTAGATTATAACCTTAGTATATACCCTGCAGCCAATTAAAATGATTGTAGGGTATATATATCATTATTTTTCGGTTAAATGCATCACATTATCATCTACATTTTTATCTATTAGTATATGTTTAGGATCTATCCCTGCACTTACGGGTTTTTTATCCACTAAAATTTGTAATACTGTATTTCTATTTGTGATTTTATGTTTTTGTAAGTATGTAATTTCCTTATAGCCACTGTCTTCTGTATAAATACCTATATCTATCCAGTCATTAATACCAATCGGAACTTTTATCCCTAAACTATCAACTTTATATTTTTGTGCTTCGATCGTTATATTTACAGCGTATTTTTTATCCGAAACCTTCTTGAAATTGGCTTTCTTTACTCTGTTATTATATAAAGTAACAGTTTCAAAGAGATCATTTATAACATATTGCATACTATCGGGGGTTACTTCCTTAAAATATTTTAATAATTCTAAAGTAGTAGGATAGTTTTTTGTGTTCTTCTTTTTAATCCCTTCAAAACTATCCCAATCTCTTATAAAACGTTTTAAAGCGATATTAACGCTGTCTTCTGTAATATAATCTTGAAAAGCATACATGTTTAAAGCTCCCTTTCCATAATGAATATATTCTTGCCCAGACTCTACCAAATATAGTGGCATTTCTTGTCCTTTTTCTGCTGCCCTACCTTTTAGATAACGCTTTCTTTCAGTTTCTATAAATTGCCGTACTTTTTCTTCTGGATATTCTTGTTTTAGTACCATTATTGCAGCGTATTGCGCTAGTGTTTCTGAGAGCATTCCTCTTCCTTGTACATCGGCAGGATTAATTTGATGTCCCCACCATTGGTGAGCCATTTCATGAGCAGTAATATAAAAAGGCATATCTACATCTTCTTCATCGTTAATATCCATTATAAATCCAATACTTTCTGAAAAAGGAACAATATTCGGAAATGATTGTGCTCTTTTCTTGTAACTGGTAGATTCTACTATCCGCATTTGTTTGTATTGATATGGACTAAAATGTTTTGTGAAATAATCGAATGACTTTTTCATGCCATTCATCATTCTATTCAAATTATATTCATGACCTTTATGATAATATATTTCAAGGTCTACCGCTGCATCTGTATTTAATGAATTCCATTGATCTTTTTTGACTTGATATTCTGCAGAAAGTATCGAATAAAAATTTGACATGGGTTTATCCATTTTATAGTGGTAATATTTGCGATTACCATCTATCCATTCTTTTTGCAGGTATCCCGGCGCAACACCAATTTGATTACTTTCGGTACCAATGATAATTTCAAAATTAATTTCTTCGCCATCACCTCCAGACCTACCTTGAAGCAACGCTCTGGAGTCGTTTATTTTTGCTCTTCTAATTTTT
Organism: Aquimarina sp. AD10; assembly: GCF_003443715.1. NCBI lineage: Bacteria > Pseudomonadati > Bacteroidota > Flavobacteriia > Flavobacteriales > Flavobacteriaceae > Aquimarina > Aquimarina sp. AD10. The sequence continues at coordinate 1,060,226 of NZ_CP031965.1, forward strand.
GGCTTCAGATTATGTTTTTCTCGCTCCTCATCATCATCTAATTCTATGTTATCATTATACCCTATTGTCGGAAAATAAAAATTATTAAAAAAAGTACCATTATAAACAATGTCCGTATTAGATTTCTCTGTGAAACCTTGGTTAACATAATCTTGTTTAAATTTCATTTTAATAGAATCCCCAGGCTTTAAGGGTTTATGAAGTTCGTAAATATGATAACCATATGTTTCATATTTAGTATTAAGATTATACCCACCTTCAAAATCTACATACGTTAAGTTTATTTGTTCTTGAGGTTTTTTTTGAACATGAATTTCATTGATTAAATGATCATGTGTATTGACTAATATAAAATACCCTTTGGCCTCGAAACTTCTTTTACTTGGATATAAGTCAATTACTAAATTAATGTCGACAATTTTAGGTTGTTTTAAATATACATATTTTTTTAAGTTTTTTTCGTACTCAGCTCTGTGAATATTCTCTGTAGCTGTAGTTGAATATGTATTTAAAATATTAGTATTGTAGAATATATACGCTCCAGAGATGCCAAAAACAAGTACACAAATTATAGCTAATATTTTTAGCCGTTTGCTTAATCTTATTTTAACAACCTTACATCTGGATATTATATTTGTTTCAGCTCCACGTATCGAAATTAGTGCTGCAAAAATAAAGAGTACTAAAGAAAATGAAATCCAATATATTTTAAACCAAATAAAAGGTTCAATAAAATGGCCATAACCATTCATATCTGAATATGCACCTAAATCAGAACCTCCAAAAGAATACAACCCATGATCGTAACCTAAAATATTGAGTAAAATTGTCGAAACGAATATAAATATCACAACTATTATATGTGCCAAAAACTTATGGTTCAAGAGAGCTTGAATTAAGAAACATATAATACTCAGTAGAAAAAGGAAAGGGAAAACTTCGACAAAAAAACCTATAAAATAAAGGTCAAGTTGATAATTATAATATCCTTTTGCAGTTTGAAAAATAATACCAGAGCTTATAATAACAAATATCAATATAGTCGTAGCCGATAAAAGTGCAATAAGCTTAGCCGATAAATTGACAAAGTCTGATATAGGTAAAGTATCTGATATACCATTTATATTATTATCTCTATCCTTCCAAACTAGTTCTCCTGAATAAAATATAATGATGAGCAAAAAAAACAGTACTGTATTTTCTATCAATTCACCAATCACAATATAGGTAGTAGGATAACTATCAACTCCAAAAGAAGTTCCTAAATCAAAAGAACTTAAGAGAATTATCCCCAAAGCACAAAGCACAATTGTCCAAAAAGGAAGGCCTTTAATAATAGATTTAAAGTTAAATAGGGCTTGTGTTAGTAGTTGTGTAGTTTTAAACTTTATACCTTCTGTTGAATTCATAGTTAAAGAAGGAAGTCTAACATTATTATAGTGATCTACTATCTCCTTAGTAACATCTAAAGTGATCAAAGCTTGTTGTTTTTTAATTTTATCACTTATCACTGTAAATTTAAACTTATAATACCCAATAATTAATGATATAATCCCGATAGTTATCCAAAACAAACGATTATACATTAAAATCCCTTCAAATGGTATTACTAATGAATTACGCTCAGCAACACTCCAAAATTGAGTTGTTATACTAATGTTTTGAAAAGTGAATGGGTCAATAAATGCGGTAAATAGATTATAATCTGAATCTTTAGCCAAATTAATAGTAAGCAGATATATCATTAAAAAAAAGATACCTTGGGTATAGACAACAATTAATTTGCGACTTAAAGCCCCGGTTACAAAAAATATAGCTCCTCCAAAAAAAAGTGTAGGTACTACTAAACAAATAAAAGGTTGAAAGTAATGCCAGAAATTAAATGGTAAAATAGTATTTTGATCTACCCATGGCATAATATCTCCTAAGATCATACCGCCAAGTAATCCACTAAAAATGAAGAGTAAAATTACAAAAGAGCCTAAAAATCTACCTAACAAATAATCCTTTTTATTAATTGGGTTAATGAAAATTAAAGACGCTATACGATGATCAAAATCTCTTAAAGCCGCTACCCCCATAATCATCGAAGTAATCATCATAAAAAGAGCAGAGATAATACCCATAGTTCTTGCAATTACAATAGGTGCATTTCTCTGAATGGGATCCAAATTACCTTCAAAAAGGAAATCTACAGCAATGATTGCATACAAGAAAACAATACCAAAGTATATATAAGTATCTGGTCGTTTAGCTCTATATTTAAGTTCAAATTTGAATATTTCGTACCACATAAAACTGATTTGTATTTATTAGAAAAGAGGTATTAAAAAAATAGTTTAGAATGCCATTATAAGATTACTCAGTTTTGGCAAAGATTTGTGAGAAATACACGTCGCTTAATTCTGCTTTTATGGGGACAAAGTCATCCTTGGGATCAGTATCACTTAAAATATGTATGATAGGTTTTCCAGATAACAATTTTTCTGCAATAACATTATACTCCTCTTTATACTGTTTAATTTGTTGTTTTTCTATTGTTTTAGCATATACTTTATCTTGAATATCAGCAATAGTTTTTGACGGACTGCCCTGTAAGAGAACCTTACCCCTATTAATTATTGCCATGTTAGGGCATAACTCTTTGACATCATCTACAATATGTGTAGATAAAATTACGATAGTGTTTTCACCAAGTTCACTTAATAAGTTATAGAAACGATTTCGCTCTGCCGGATCAAGTCCTGCTGTTGGTTCATCTACAATAATCAGTTTTGGATTAGCTAATAATGCTTGCGCAATACCAAAACGTCGCTTCATACCTCCAGAAAATCCTCCTAAATTCTTGTTTCTATCTGTATAAAGATTTGTTTTATACAATAGTGCCTCTACAATTTCTTTTCGTTCTTTTCTGTTAGAAATACCTTTAAGTACGGCTAGATGTTCTAATAAACTTTTGGCAGACACCCTTGGATACAAGCCAAATTCTTGTGGTAAGTATCCTAAAATTTTACGAACTTCATTTTTTTGAGTTAGTACATTTAATTCTCCAAGGGTGATTAAACCTTGATCTGGTTCTTGTAATGTAGCGATAGTTCTCATTAATGTAGATTTACCAGCACCATTAGGTCCTAATAATCCAAACATGCCCACCGGAATAGTTAAGGATACCTTGTCTAATGCTTTGACTCCATTGGCATATGTTTTTGATAGGTTAGAAATTAGCAGACTGTTCATATTTTAATTGATTTTTGTTTTGATCAAACTTATATCTATAATGAATACTGTCTAAATAATTGTGATTAACTATTTACTAATTAGGATATAAAACAATCTAATGACGAGTAAGTGATTTCATGCCATTTTTATGAACGTTTATACCTAGATATCGTTTGTTTATCAACTTGTTTGGAAGTACCATTTTTATCAAGTAATATTGAACTATGGCCTTACTAAAAGAAAATTATAATCGCGTTTTTATTACTGTTTTTCTCTTCTTGTTTTTTCTAATAACAGGAGCATTTGCAATCAAATTAAATATAAAATTTGCAGGAACATTGATGATGATGATGGCTATTAGTTTAATTGGTTATTTATTGATATTTTGGTTTTTAACCTATAAAAATTATATCAAAGACTTTGAAAAACTTACTGGTAAGGAAACTAAGTGGCTTTCAATTTTAATGGGCATACTCTATCTAATTGGAATTCTTGAAGCCGATCCTACACATGCTCTTATAAGCATATTATTCACTTTAGCACTATTGTCAATAATTGCATTCCTATTTATGTACCATAGAAGTATCAAAAAAGGAAAAAACATCATAAGCTCATGGAGTATTTCTAAATTTTCTTTCTGGTCTTTAATAATCCACATAAGCACAGTTTTAGTATTTATTATCTCATATACATTTGAGACAAAGGCCACTTCTGAAGGTAATTTAGTACTCCTGGAAAATGATGAGTTGGTAATGGACCTACTATTTCCTATGATATTCTTTGTGATTATTGTGTTTTTTATAAGTTGGTTAATTAGACAAATTAAATCGATAATCGACTTAAAAAATGAAAAGAAAAAAACCGAGTTGTTACATTTAAAAAGTCAAGTAAATCCTCATTTCTTTTTTAATACCTTGAATAATTTATATGGATTGGTTGAAGAAGACAAACAAAAAGCTCAAAAATTGATTCTAAAATTGTCTGACATGATGCGCTATAGTATTTATGAAGGACAACGTGATTTTGTTACACTAGAACAAGAAATAGAGTACCTAAAGAACTATATAGAATTGCATAAAATGCGCTATCATAAACAGACAAAAGTAAATTTTGATTATAATGTAAAAGATAAAACATCTGTTATTATGCCTTTATTATTTATAATACTTTTAGAAAATGCATTTAAACATGGTATTGAAAATCTAAGAAAAGAAGCTTATATCAATATTCAAATCAGTAGCACTTCAAATCAGATAGATTTTAGTATAGAAAATAACTTTGATCCCGCAGAAGTTGCTTCTGAAAAAGGAATTGGATTACAAAACTTAAAACGAAGACTTGAACTCGTATATCCCCATAAACATTCCTTATCTTTTACTGTGATTGAAAATTTATACAAAGCACAATTAACGTTACAATTAAAATGATCAGATACATAATTATAGATGATGAACACATAGCACATGGTATTATTAAACGTTATTGCGATCTTTTGCCTAACATGAAATTAATGAAGAATTGCTATGATGCTCTTGAAGCTTTTGAATATTTAAGTAAAAATGAAGTAGAATTAATTTTTTTAGATCTTAATATGCCAAAACTAAAAGGTTTCGATTTTCTAAGAACGCTTCCCCACCCTCCAAAAGTTATTGTGACCACAGCATATAGTGAATTTGCTTTAGAAGGATACGAACTTAATATTATAGACTATTTACTTAAGCCCTTTAGTTTTGAACGCTTCTTAAAAGCCATGAATAAGACCATAGGTACTTCTCCAAAAGAAAAAAACTTTGTCACTGCTACAAATACTACAAACTCTACGAGTAAAAGTGTTTTTCTTCGACAGAATAAAAAATACATTCAGATTAGTGTAGATGATATTCAATATATTGAGGCAGCAGGTAATTATGCCAAAGTTATCACAATAGCCGAAACAATAACCATACGTGAAAAAATCTCAGAAATTTTGGTTTTGCTATCAGATGATGATTTTTTACAAGTGCATAAATCCTTTGCTGTTGCTAGAAAACATATTAAAAGTATAGAAGGAAATCGGATTTCTATTGGTGATGCTATTGTGCCTATCGGTAAAATGTATAAAATCAAAGTTATCGAACTACTAAAATAACTATTAGTAGTTCGATACACTTTCTCTCCTTCTTTGATATTTCATCTCATAAAGTGGCATAATTTTTCTTTTCTTAAGTAGGGTATTTCCATTCGAAGCTGTTAATAAATAAATCAATTAATTAAGCGAGGAATGACTTTGAAAAAACGATAGAAAAAAACTTAACAATTTTTAACTAAAATTTGTCACGTTTTAGGATTACAGCCCTTATATCCATAAATAAACCAGCAATTAAACCGTTTTTTTCTTAGTAAATTTAATCATACTATTCTATACCCAACGTAGGTTAAACCAACAAGAATGAAACACAAAAATTTTGGACTAAGTGAAGCATCGTTTGAAAAATTAATAACTGATCTAAAAAGAAATGATACACAATTTTTTGAACAGGTATTCTTAAAACAATTCAAAGAAACAATGAAATATTTGAGCAGAGAATATAAAGCATCACATGAAGATGCTTATGATGCTACAATGGATGCATTAATAGAATTTAGAGCGCGATTTGTAGCCAGCAAATTGAAATATGGAAATCTACGCTTTCTATTTACTAAAATGGCTTCACAGATGTTTCTAAGAAACTTAAACAAAGTAAATACAAGTATCGAAGATCATATGTATAAAATTGAAGAAATAGATGAATCGCCAACAGAGTCTGAAGAATTAAATCATCTCAAAAATGCATGGAAATCACTGGGAGATGCATGTAAACAATTATTAACATGGCATTTTTATGGTAAAATGAAACTCATAGAAATAGCTAGTGAGACAAATAAAAGCCCTTCGACAATTAGAAAGCAAAAAGAAAGATGTATTCAAAAACTTAAAGACCAATTTGCTATAACAAAAACAATGAAGTCATGAGAAATAAAATAAAAAAACTTCGAGATCCAAATATTTCTAAAAACGAAGAAGATCAAATTTTAGATGAATTTATAAAAAATGAATACGATCAAATATTAAAAAATAAATGGAAGAATGTATTAAATAAAGAGTATAAGGTTACAAGAAAAAGATCTAGCCTTAAAAAGAAATTAATAACACTACACCCCATAAAAATTATAGTTGCATCAGCAGCTTGCATTAGTTTAGTAATTCTTTTACAACTCTTTAACTTTAGTAGTTTAAATTCTTATGAATTAGCTCAACACTATTTAACAACTCAAGAAATACTTCATCCAGGAGCTCCGAAAGGTACATTTGACGAAAGTCAAGACAGGATCTTAGCTATCCAAGCCTTTAACAATAAAAATTATGAACTATCGCATTCATATTATCAAAAAATTGAATCGTTAACTGCAGAAGATCTCTATTATCATGGCTTAGCACTATTGTTAAATGATCAATATCAAGAAGCTATTCGAAAATTTGAAGAACAAACTAAAAAGCATAATAGTTTCAAACAAGAAATAAATTGGTATTTATCATTAGCCTATATCCTTAATAGAGAAAATGAAAAAGCGACTTCATTATTAAAACAAATTAATACAAGTGATTGGAATCATCAAGAAGCACAAAAATTATTAAGTCAACTAAATAAGGAGTAAATACTTAGAAACACAATCATACAAAAAAATCAAAACCCTTAACAATCCTTAAAACATAAAACTATGAAATATATTTTCATGCTAATTTTCCTTTGGCTATTTCAATTACCAATGGCAAGTCAAAAACTTAATTATAAAATAAATCCTGAGGCTACTTCTATAGAACAATTTAAAGACGATGATGACGATGATGACGATGATGATGATGATGATGATGATGATGACGATGATGAAACAATTATAAAACACCCATCATTATATTTTGTCAAATTAAACCCAAATATTAGTCAGAATGAATTAGAAGCACTACAACAAGATTTAAATTCTGAAGAAGTTTGGTATAGAGAAGAAATCAATCTCAGATTGTGGAACACGATACAATTTCCCTATATATCCGCTCAAGGTGAAAATGTAACCAACATAGATGGACAAGTAACAAGTGCGCAAGGTAAAACAGATATTGATAATGCCACTTTTAATATTGGCCATATTGTTCCAGTCCCTCCTATCGATATACAAAACTTTTGCTTTGATGACATACTTCCTCAATATCCATTGGGGAATAACCCTGTAAAGATTTCTATTTTTGATACTGGTTATTTACCACAAACAGATGATAATTTTCCTGGGTATTCATTTAATGTTACAAATTATACGGGTTATGATTATATTAATCAAGATGATACTGTTATAGATGATGAAAATGGTCATGGAACTCATATTACTGGTATTATTCATCACATTTTAAACAATCAAGGATCGACTTCTTCTATTTCATTTGATATTCGAAAAACACATGATCATCTTGGAAGAGGATTTGTGTCAAACCTTATTCCAGCTATTCTTGATGCCGTAAATGAAGGTTCACATATTCTAAATTTTAGTTTTAGTTATCAAAATATTAATGTTAACACATCAGGAAAACCTTTAAGACAAGCAGTTGATTATGCAGAGCAAATGGGTGCAATGATTATCGCCGCTGCAGGCAATACTAATGAAAACAACGATACAGATACTATTATATCATTTCCCGCTTCTTATCCTAATACTAATATTTTATCCGTAGCCTCTGCAGATTGTGAAAATAAATTAAGTCAATTTAGTAGTTATGGACAATATGCTGTCGATGTAGTATTCCTAGGAGAAAACATACCTGGACCTGGGTTAAATACAAGCTTAGTTCATCAATCTGGTACTTCGTTTGCCACAGCAAACGTTACTGCACTTGCTGCTATACTCGCTACGCATCAAATAAATTTTGATTATGATCATATTAAATGCACCTTAATTAACACATCCAGAACTTCATCTGATCTTTTTGAAAAAGTAGTCGCCAATGGTGTAATTGATTTTAATGAAGCATTCAATCAACTTAATACTAATTGTAGTAGACAAAAACAAGGTACTACTACAATACCAGAATCCAAATCAAATGAAGTTATATTATATCCAAACCCTTTTGATAACGAACTACGATTAAATATCAATTCAATTAAATCTTCTTTCCATATTTCTATCTATGATAAAAATGGTCTTTTGATGTCTAAAAATCAGTACAAAATGCAAAAAGGTAAAAATCAAATTAGTTTGAAAAATACTAACATACTACTACCTGGTATTTATTTTATAAAAATAGATATAGCAAATACTTCAAAAACACAGATTATAGTTAAAAAATAAATCCAATTTTTGATAAAAAGGATATATGTTTTAAAAGCATGTATCCTTTTTTTATGGTTAACAAGTATTTTTTTACGGATTTCCGTAATTATTTAGCGTTTTACTATCTTAGTATTTCAATTCAAAGTTCACAATTACAACGTCAATTTACTCCTAAAACTTAACTATGGTTTTGAAATCCCCTCTCGTCATTACCTTTTACCTTATATTTCTTATTTCTACATCCTGGGCTTCTGATACAGATGAAATTTTTTTTCATAAACACTATGAACTTATTAATCAAAATATTTCAAAAGGAAAATATGAAGCCAATCTTATATTAATTGATCAACTAATAAAACAAAATGAATACAAAGATTTAGACTGTTATTATCAAGGCAAGATTCTTCATAAAGTTGGTGTATCATACTATAAACTCAATAAAGAATCAGAAGCAATTTCTTATTTTAAAAATAAAGTTCTTAGTGTTTGGAAAGATTGTTCGCAAGTACCTCCATCAGAAAAAGCGAATACGATATATAATATTGGAATATCGTATCAATTTTCAAATAACTTGGAAGCCGCTAAATTATATATTGATAAGGCCCTTTATATATTCGAAAATGATCCACAATATCCAACTCTTAAATTAGCAAGTAAATATCATGGTATAGGAAGGTTTTATCAAAGTGTTAATGACTCTTTCAGGGCAAGTTTATATTTTAGAAATGCTATAAATTTATATAAAGAAGAAAAAGACTCTAAAGCAAAAGAATTCGAAGTTTTTAATGATCTAATTGCTATGAGTATGGAGTTTAAAGAATATAAGAAAGCTAAAAGTTATGTTAAACAGGCTTTAAAAATCCAAAGTGATTTTCCTGAAATGATTCCAACACTTAATCTAGCATGGGTATATCTAAATGCTGGAAGCACATATTTAGGGCTTCAAGAATATGAAATGGCACACAAAATGGCTATGAAGTCATTAAACCTTCTAGATGAGAAGACAGATGCTTTCTATTACTCTATTGGTTTAGAATTGATAGCCATGATTATGGCAGACCAAAGTAAATTCATCCTTGCCGAAAATAATATGAATGAAGTTATTTTAATACGCAAAAAACTTTATCAAGAAGGAGAAAATCAAGACGCGATGGCCAGAGCTTACGAAAACCTTAGCGATATTCTAATTCGTAAAAACCAGTTAAAAAATGCAGATTTATATGTAAACAAAGCTTTTAATATCTTATTTCCATACGCAAATTTTGATACTAACCATTTACCCATTATCAAAACATCAAAATCATTAGATGACAGGCATTTAATTCGATTAATCGAATTAAAAATTAGAATTTTCGAAGCAAAATACAAGGATACCAAAAACTTATCATTTCTTAAGAAAGCACTACATACACAACATAAAATAGATTCGGTAATTAATCGTAGTCTAGTTTCATTTCAATTTGAACAATCTAAACTAGATTTTCTAAATCTAAAATTTGAACATTATGGTAAGGCTGTTGAAGACGCTCTACAATTACATCAAATAACAAAAGATCAGTTTTATTTGGAAGAAGCCTATTATTTCTCTTCAAAAACCAAAGCAATTGTACTTCAATATGAGTTAAATCAATCAGATGCCTTTAAATCTAATGTGTCAAAAGAAATATTAAACAAAGAAAAAGTCCTACGTGAATCTATGCAGATGGAACAAACAAGACTCATACAAACGCATAGTACTAATAGAGATTCACTTTTAAAAACATATACCAAAGCACAATATGAATTAGATACTTTTTTAAAAAAAATTGAAAAACAAGAACCTTCATATTTTAAAGAAAAGTATGCTTTTATCAAACCCCCCAATGTAAAAGATATACAAAGAAACTTACCCAAAGATATGGTTGTAATCGAATATTTTCTTTCAGAGAACACCATCTTCAGTTTTTGGATTACTCGAAAAAAATTGATCCCGATCATGATTCCCTATGATCAAACTATTAAAAAAGCTCTAGATAATTTTATTGCGCAATGCCATGATCCCGGAAAAAAAATATCAAAAGAATTATCTAATTTGATAGTTGAGAAATGTCTAAAAAAAGGGCTCAAAATTATTAACAATAACATTAAACGAATATGTATTATTCCTGATGGTCAATTACATCAATTATCTTTTGAGGCATTGCCAACTATTAAAAAGAACTCTGGAGAATATCTGATCGAGGAATATGCCATCTCATATTCATATTCTATTTCACAATTATTTCGAAAAAAGCGTAGCACTTCACTTAAAAAATATATTGGATTTGGGTCTAAGTATAGTCATACTTTTAATGAAAAACTGAGAGTGCGCAAGCAATTTTTCGGAGATATAAACCTTATGCAACTCACATTATCACAAAAAGAAATTAAAAGAGGCTCTGCTATTTTTGATGGTGAAGTATTTCTAGATAGTGAAGCTAGTTTAAACAACTTTTTAAAACATAGTCCAGACGCAGATATTATACATCTTTCTTTACATGGTCTTGTGGATATAAATGACCCGGCAAGATCTTGCATCCTATTTGATGACCATCATAATGAATTTATACTTTCTACCCAGAATTTATATCTAAATAGACTGCAAGCAGACATAGTGCTTTTAAGCGCATGCCATTCTGCGAGCGGAAAAATATATAGCGGAGAGGGTGTTCAAGGAATGAGTAAATCTTTCTTATTAAGTGGAGCCCACAACATTTTATCAAGCTTATGGAACGCAACCGAAGCCAGTTCAATGGTTATAACCACTTTGTTTTTAGAGAACGTACATGCTGGACAACCAAATGATTTGGCATTACATCAATCTAAACTCGATTATCTCTCAAACATTGAACCCAATAAAAAACACCCATACTATTGGGCAAACTTTATCTTATTAGGTGAAATAGATCAATCAAAAGAATCTACAAATTTAACTATTTATGTACTAGCTCCTATATTACTGTTAGTACTATCTTTTGTGCTCTATAAGTATCGTAAACCAGGAAACAAAAGTTAGATTACAAAATTAAACTTCTTCTTTCCCACTTCTCTTTATTTTTTTAAAAAAAAGTCGATCATAGTTTGTCACGCTATCACTTTTTCTTCCTTATAACTGTAATAAAGTTAAAAGATAAAGAAATTAACTAATCTATAGCATTGTGACAAAATCAAGAAATATAATCTTAATTACACTACTACTCTTAACTAATAATATTCTCATCTCCCAAGAAAATCTTAAGTTATGGACTGGCCACAGAGCACAAGCCAAATTAAATAAAGAATGGAGACTTAGTGTAGGTCAATTACTACTGTTTAGTCAAGAGCCTTTTGAATTATCTTCTTTACAAAATAATGCCAGTATTAGATACAGATTCAACAGAAAAATAAGTATTGGTTTAGGATATATTAGATCATCAGATCCTTCTGACCCAGACCAAGAAGCAAGAAATCGTATTAATGGAAGGTTTAGATTAAACCTTAGGTTAGGTAAATTACGTATCGCTAATAGTCTTAGAGGTGAATGGCATTTTCCTGAAAGGAGCAAATTTGAATATCGCTTGCGATATGGGTTTCAAATACACAGAGGAAACTGGGGATTACCCTTAAAATTCACACCATTTATTACAAACGAATTTCATTATTATCTCTCAGGGAAACCATTACAATATAGAGATGATAATGGTGAAAAAGTAGTAAAGCAATCTCCTAACGGTTTACATGCCCATAGAATTACTCTTGGAGTACGTTTCAAACCTTTTAAAAGAGCTAATGCCAGTATAAGTTATATGAAACAAACAGAATTTAATATTGGCAATAAATATCGTGACATTAATGTAGTCGACCCTAGAAATGGCAGAGTTCGTAGATCATTCAGTAATTTTTCTGTAGTCATGTTCCGCTTCTCCTATCTACTCAATTTCAAACGAAAATCTTATAAATCCAGAGCTATTGGAAATAATTTTAATAAGACTGGACAACATATGTAGATAACCTCTACATAAGAATTTAACGCACACACATAATTTTAACCAATACATATATACTATGAAAACAATAAAAAAATCAAACATCTGTAAAAACATAAATAGCTATCAAATTGATAAAACAATTGTAAAAACTCATAAACCTGGTGTTGGTGATGTTGCCATATTTGAAGTTGTTAGTATAGGTTCTTTAAATGCAATACAAGATTTTGAAGGACGGAATAGCCATATTTTTGAAGGTGATAAAGTAATGTTATCCTTTGGTAATCGTTATGCCAGTAATCAATTTGAAGGATATATACCTGAAACATATTTAGAAGAATATGATTTAATAGGTAAAGGTGGTGTAGTAGGAAAAGTTGTATCAATGCATTATAAATTAGAACTTAAAGGGCCTACAAAACTAAAAATAGTCGGATATGCTGCGAATAGTCAAGGAAGAGTAATCAATACCATATATCATCATAAAGAGGCTATAAAATTTGACATCAAAAAAAATCGAAACTTCAAAACCATTTTATCTGTAGGGTCTAGTATGGATAGTGGAAAAACAACTACCGCAGCGTACTTATGTAGAGGACTAAAAACGTCTGGTTGTCAAGTAGCATATATTAAGCTTACGGGTACTGTTTTTAATAAAGACAAAATGCTAGCGTATGATTGTGGTGCTGACGTTGTAAGTGACTTTTCAGAATTGGGTTTTCCGTCTACCTATTTATGTCCTACAGATACTATAATGGATATATATGAAGGTCTTTTATCCGATGTTACTATTGCTAACCCTGATTATGTAGTGATAGAAATTGCCGATGGACTTTATCAACAAGAAACACAAGCATTATTAAATCATCCTTTGTTTACAGAAACAATTGATCATGTGATATTATCTTGTTGTGATAGCCTAGCCGTAAACACAGGCATCCAGTTACTATCTCCAATTTTTGATACTCGTTTGTTTGCACTTGCTGGTTTATTTACAGGAAGTCCTTTGTTAGTCTCAGAAGTAAAAGATCAATGTACTATACCGATCCTTACATTACCTAAATTGATAGCACAAGACCTAGTAAGAAATTTGCTATCCAAGAATGTAAATATAGCTGTATAAATTATGAAATATTCAAAACAACAAGTCGTCTGGATTAGTACAATTGCCATTGTATTAGTTCTATCACCAATTATTGAAAACTGGGCTGATAAACCAAAAGATAGCTTTCCTTTGTCTTATTATCCAATGTTTTCTAAAAAAAGAAATGCTACGTACCCTATATATCATTTTGTTGGATATGACTCGGATCAAAAACGTTACATAATCCCATATACTTTTGCAGGAACGGGTGGTTTTAATCAAGTTAGAAGACAGATTAAAAAAGCTGCAAAATCAGAGAATGCCTATCAATTCACACAAAAAGTAGCTGAACGAATTTCTAACAAGAAGGGACATCCCTACTCTGCACTAGAAAGAATCGAATTAATCAAAGGATACTATCATTTAGAAAACTATTTTTTAAAAAAAGATACGTTACCTGTCCACGAAAGAAAAATAGCAATCTATAAGATTCAACGACTATGAATACTTTTCTAACAAAAATTAAAAACTATTGGTTTATCAAAGTATCCCCTACTAGATTGGCTATACTGCGTATTGCCACAGGATTATTTAGTTTGTGGTATTTAATTTCTCGCTTTGATATGATACAAAGAATGACAAGAAATATAGACTCCTTTGACCCTATTGGTTTACTAAAATGGATGACTTATCCATTATCATCAGAAATTTTTTGGTGGATATCTATAGGCATAGTTATTTTAAACATCTTTTATATAATCGGTTGGAAATTTAAGTTTACAGGGCCTGCGTTTGCTATAGCCGCATTATTATTTTTTACCTATCGTAATTCTTGGTCTATGATATATCATAATCGCAATGCGCTCATATTACACATTGTCATACTTGGGTTCGTAGCATCAGCCGATGCTTTATCTTGGGACTCTTGGAAAAGAATCAAAAAAAGTAAATCTCCAAGCTTAAAAGCGCATTGGCAATATGGATGGCCTATACAATTAATTTGTGCAGCCACTGTTGGTTCTTACCTATTAGCAGGAATTGCAAAACTTTCAGGAGGTATGGCTTGGGAATGGGCAAATGGAACTGCTATGCGTGCGCAAATCGCAGTAGACGCTATTCGTAAAGAAATGCTCGGTTCAGAAACGGCTCCACTATTCGATTTTTTATTTGAGCATATCTGGCTTTTTCTAGCAATGGGTATTTTAACTTTTGTATTAGAACTAGGAGCACCATTAGCCTTAGTAAAAAAACGTTGGGGTATCGTATGGGCAATACTCACATGGACAATGCATTGGGGAATATTCTTTATTATGGGAATAAGTTTTAGATATCAAATGACTGGGCTACTATTTTTATCATTCTTTGATATAGAAAAATTATGGACTCCCAACAAAAAAGTACAATCAACCATATATACAACTGACCTGATTATTGAAAAAAACCATAAACCCATTATATTTTTTGATGGAATATGTAACTTATGTAATACATGGATCCAGTTTATACTAAAAAAAGAAAAATATCCATATTTTAAATTCGCTTCATTACAATCAGAAATGGCTAAAGTAATACTAAAAGATCATAAAATTTCTAAGGATATTACAACTATTGTTCTCATTAAAGATGAGAAAATATACCATAAGAGTGATGCTATCTTACATATCTGTAAACACCTTAATTATCCATGGTATTTAGGAAAATGGTTCCTAATTGTTCCTAAATCTTTACGAGATTTTGTATACAACATAATAGCAAAAAACAGATATAAATGGTTTGGTAAACAAAAACAATGTGCCTTAATGACTTCAGATCAAAAGCTTAGGTTCTTAGACTTATAAAACTGTTTCAATATGTTATGTTAGGTTTCAGAATACTTTAAAAGGAAAAAACACTTTGTTTATCATTATTAATTTCAAACGCTTAATCTCAAAAAAATATCATTTTTAAATTTTAATTATGCTAATACATAAAGAAGTACTAATTAGAAAATTTGCAAAACAAAATAAAGTACCGATCGTTATTACTTTCATTACTGGTTTTTGTTACAATATCCTTACTATTATGATTCCCATAAGCATTGGTAAGTTTTATGAGCTAAGTTTCGGGTTTTCTTCTCATCGTTTAAAGGCTTTTAAATTTATTCCATATATGGATGCTGTAAATTTTCAAGATTTCCTTGCATTTTTCTTTGCACTCGTCATTTTACGATTACTATTTGAATACCTAAATAGATATGGGGTTGCTTTAATAGGTGAACGTTTTACCAAAGGACTTAGAGAAATACTTTTTGCTAACCAATTACAAATTACCATGCCTATCTATGATAATAAAGGTATAGGCAAATACTTATTGCGTTATAGTGGTGACTTAAAGAGTATACAGAATTACATGAAAAACGGATTAATACGTTTTGCACAAGATACATTTTTATTGATTATTGTAGTGGTTGTAATAGGGTGTTTTGATTTGTACTTAGGGATCATAATTGCAGGATGTATTCTAATCTCAGCCCTATTACTTTGGAAAATTAATAGGGTATTGTATACTATATCACTCGACCGACGTAATAAACGTTCTGCAATGCTCAGTTTTGTGAATACACGCTTACGAAGCATTTTAGCTCTAAAAGCTTTTAATAAATACCGACCAGAAGAAAATAGATTTCAAAAACGATCCAAAAACTTATATACTGTTGGCAAACAATATGCTAGAATTGTTGCTCTATTGCAAGCATTAATTCCAGCAATTACATATGGTATGTTGGGTATTATTATGTTATATATTTTTAATTCCTCTAAAAATCAAAATTCTACACTTGAAGGTGCTTCACTATTAGTGCTTATATTATTAATCATTTCTATACTACCAGTGTTAAGACGTAGTTTAAGAGTTAGCATTATATGGAAATTAGGAAATATTTCCTTTACTAAACTTGCCGATATTCTTAATTTACCAAAAGAAAACCTACTACCATTCAAAAATGTAAAATTTCACAATGAAAATATAATATTTAAGAATGTAGATTTTTTACATCCAAACACTAAAAAGCTAGTTTTTAAAGATGTAAACCTTTTAATACATCCAAATAAGACAATACTCATTCAAGGAAAATCAGGTTCTGGAAAATCTACATTAATACGGTTATTATTAAAACTAATCTCCCCCTCTAGCGGCTCTATTACTTTTGGAAATCATGATAGTGATGATTTATCTGAGAAGACCATTAGAAAAAATATTACCATTGTATCTAAGGATTTTCCATTATACGGTAGAGATGTTTATGAAGCTATTGTTTACAATAGAAAAGAGGCAAATAAAAATAAAGCAACACTATTGTTAGAACATTTACAACAACATGAAGATAAAAAGAATAGATTATATTTAGACACTAAAATTGGAGAACTGGCTTGTAACTTAACTTCAGGACAACAAAAATTAATTATGTATTGTAGAGCCTTACTAACTCAAAAGCCAATACTAATTTTAGAAGAACCATTAAAAGAACTAAATAATAAGACACAAGAATTATTACTTAATTTATTAAAAACCTTACAGTCCGAAAAAACATTTATTTTACTAGACGATCATCATATTAAAGGGTTTAACATTAATACAATTCATTATTTATAGTTTACAAAAAAGTGTTTCTAAACGTATTTATTCCAAAATACGTTTAGAAACACTTTTTGCAATCGATTAACACAAAGCCATTTATTTTCTTGTATTTTTACGACCATACACATTTATTATTTACACATTTTTTATTATGAGAAAATTACTTTCAGGTATTGTAATAGCACTATTTATTGTGGCTTGTGGTACTGCAAAGAAAACAACAAGTCAGGCATCTAAAGAAACGCCAAAAAAAGCAAATGATCCTAAAATTTATGCTAATACAATAACTGCAGAAGATTTAAAAACTGCATTATATACGTATGCTTCTGATGAATTTCAAGGAAGAGAAACAGGAAAACCTGGACAAAAATTAGCAATTAATTTCTTAAAAGATCATTACATTAAATACGGAATCCCGGCAGCAAAAGCAGATGGAAATTACTTTCAAGAAGTTCCTCTTGATATCATAAACACTCCAGATGTAACTTTGACTGTAAATGGTAAAGAATTTAAATATGTTGAAGATTTAGTTTCTGTGGCAACAGCTGGAACGGGGAAGATTACTACAAAAGAAATTGTTTATGCAGGTTTTGGTATCGATGACCCAAAGTATTCTAATTATACTGATATCGATGTAAAAGATAAGGTAGTACTTATAAAATCAGGAGAACCAAAAAACGAGGATGGTACATATGCAATTTCTGGTTCTACAGAGGCCTCTAAATGGTCTAATATGAGACAACAGTTTGCAAACAAAAGAGATATTGCAAAAGATAAAGGAGCTAAAGCCGTTTTATTTTATTACCCAGAAGTATATGATATGGTTGCCAGTCGTTTTGGAAATGCTTCTGGAATCATGTCCCTACCAGGTAAAGTAGAAACTTCATATTTTTTTGTTGTAGGTACTAATCTTGCCAAAAGTTTAGTCAATGATATTGATACAAATGGTAAGAGTAGTATCGTTGCAACCGATATGAGTCTTAACTATAAAAATAATTCTGATAAAATTTCTTCAGAAAATGTAGCTGCATTTATTAAAGGATCAGAAAAGCCTGATGAAATTATTGTTATATCTGCGCACTTAGATCATGAAGGTGTTAAAGATGGAGAAGTATACAATGGTGCCGATGATGATGGTTCCGGTACGGTTGCAGTTGTAGAAATTGCAGAAGCTTTTGCTAAAGCGGTTAAGGATGGTAATGGTCCTAAACGTTCTATCTTATTTTTAAATGTAACAGGAGAAGAAAAAGGATTATTAGGATCACGTCACTATACAGATATTGATCCAATATTTCCTTTAGAAAACACTGTAGCTGATCTAAATATTGATATGATCGGTAGAATTGATCCAGAACGTAAAAGCGAAAATAGAAACTACGTATATTTAATTGGAAGTGATAAGCTTAGTACAGAACTGCATACAATTTCTGAAGAAATGAATGCGAAATACATGAATATCGAATTGGATTACACTTATAATGATGAAAATGATCCTAACCGTTTTTACTATCGTTCAGATCATTATAATTTTGCCAAAAATAATATTCCAATTATATTTTATTTTAATGGAACACATGCTGACTATCATAAACCAACCGATACTCCGGATAAAATCCAGTATGATTTATTAGAAAACCGAACAAGATTGGTATTTTATACTGCTTGGGAAATAGCAAATCGTGAAAAACGTATTGTTGCAGATAAAGCTGAAGTCAAATAGCAAACAAATTTTATATTTATATACAAAAGAGTTGTGATACTAAAGCAACTCTTTTTTGTTGTTATTTATATTGTATTTGTTCCCCCACTCCATAACTTATTTCCCAAAATTTTGGGAAATACCGTTTTCTTATAATTACGACTTACCGGTATTTTAAAAGTTTTAATTTGTATTTCATGATTTTCTATAGTATCTATTTTTGAAAGAGCAACTATGTAGGATTTATGAACTCTAATAAAATCTGTCGAATTTAATTTTTCTTCGACATTCTTAAGAAACAAAAGGCTTACATATTTCCTTCTATTAGTTTGAATAATAACATAATTCTGCATTGCTTTTACAAACAAAATATCATTTAAATATATTTTTTCATATTTGCCATCACATTTTATAAAAAAACAATCCTCTTCTTCTTTTGTTAATTTTTGAGTATTACTATTCTCTGTAAGTTGATGTTGTTTTTTAGCCTTAGTCACTGCAGTAAAAAACCGATTAAAAGTAATTGGCTTTAATAAATAATCTAAAACATCAAGATCAAATCCATCTAACGCATAATTTGGGTATGCTGTAGTTAGAATTGTCATAGGTGTTTTTGATGTCATTTTTAAGAATTCTAGTCCATTCATAATAGGCATTTGTATATCTAAAAAAAGTAAATCGACATCTTCTTGATCTAATACCGTATTAATTTCTAGTGCATTTGTGCAACTTCCTACGCAAGTAAGAAAATCAACTTGATTGATATAATTTATGATACACTCTCTTCCCAAGGGTTCGTCATCTACTACAAGACATTTAATCATGCTGTAATTCTTTTTAGTTGTACATCAGGCTTTACTTGTAAATTTAGTTTTAATTGAACAGCGTAGGCATCTTCATCTTTAGAAATTAATAATGTAAAATTATCCGGATATAAAATATCTAAACGGCGTTGTACATTTTTTAATCCTAAACCACCATACATTTTTTCATTTAATTGATAATCACGAACATCATAATTTGCGCTGTTCGTGAGATTAAAAATCAATTCATTACCTAATACGCTAATAGTTAATCTAATCCATTTTTTTAGTTTTTTGTCTTCAGAAAGGTGTTTGAAAGCATTTTCAATAAATGGTATTAAGATGAAAGGCGCGATTACTAAATCTTTATCAAGTGTTTGAGGAAATACCGTTTCCAGATTAAAATTTTCATTTTGCCGTAAACTTTCAAGCTCCATAAAACTTGCTATATAAGAAAGTTCTTTTTCTAAAGAAATAGTACTTGTATTACATTCATATAGCTGATACCGCAGTAAACCAGAAAATTTAACTAATGATTCTGATGCCATTTCTGTGTTTTTATCTATCAATACAAAAATTGAATTAATAGTATTAAACAAAAAATGAGGGTTAAATTGTGATTTTAAAAACTTAAGTTCTGTTTCTAATTTCTCTTTTTCTAATATCTGTTGGCGTTTTTGAGATTCTTGCCAGTTTTTGGCAAGTTTAATACTCATTCCTAGTGTCATAGCAGCCACAGAAGAAGGAAACGCATTTTGTTTAAAAATTGTAACAAATGAAGCTGGATGTATATTAAAAAGTTCATATGTTGATTTTCCTGCAATCCATCCACTTATATAATAGTTCGTACTTATACAAATTGATGTAACAATTATTGTTAAGGTTAATAACCCCACAAATATCAAATATTGGCGTTTTTCTAGATAACGTGGTATCAGAACGTACAAACAAAAATAAACTGCAAAAGCCTGAAATATAACGTATCCAAGATATTTCACAATACTATAAGGTTGTTCAAACGTTTCTAAAACTCCCCAAATACTTCCGGTATAAATAGACCACCAAGCAAAATGATATATAGCCCAAAAAGCAATATGATGACCTTTATATTTAGTTATAGTTTTGATTAGGGTTTTTCCTATAAAATCAGACATAGCTCTTTATTGTTATCTACAAAGTACAAATCTTACTACATTCTCTTATAGTTTTTGTGATTAAACTTGATAAGTGGTTGTATTTTATTGACAAAAGGTTAGAATAGCCAAATATCCTATTTTTATTACTGAAATTATTAACTCTAGACCCTATAATGTTTACTTAAAACCCGTTATCAATAATACGATACCTCTAAGCATATTGATTTTTTGATGCATATTTTTTTAAAGTAATTGCCTACAAAACAATTCATATGTGCAAAATTTTCTTTACGCTAATTATTTTATTATTTACTTTTTCAAGTCATGGTCAAGTATCAGGCCGTATTCTCAATCAGTCAGAAATGCCAATTCCTTTTGCAAATACTATGTTATTTGCTTCTAACTCCAACACCTTATATAAAGGTACTATTACAAATGATGATGGTAAATTTAAAATTGACGACATTAAACCAGGAACTTACGTACTACAAGTAAGTCTACTCTCCTATCAAACATGGATATCCAAACCATTCACAGTATCGGATATAGAAAACATAAAACAATTTCCCACAATAACACTTTTAGAAGAAGCTACTAGTTTAAGTGAAGTGTCTATCGTTGCTAAAAAAAAATTAATTGATCAAACTAAAGAAGGAAATATAATTAACGTACAACAGAGTGTACTAACCAAAGGAAGTAACGCATTACAAGTACTAGAGCGATCTCCGGGAGTGATATTAGATCAAAGAAATAACAATTTTTCTTTGAACGGAAAATCAGGTACGACTATAATGATTAATGGAAAACCAATGCGAATGCCTACTGCAGATCTTATTACTATGCTTAGCGGTATGAATGCCGATAACATAAAATCAATTGAATTGCTCACAAATCCATCTGCTCGGTATGATGTAGATGGTACAGCAGGAATAATAAATATTGTTCTTATAAAAAATGAAACACTAGGCACCCGAGGTACTATTAATACAACTAGCGGTTATGGTATAGGTCCTAAGCAAACTACTAGTTTTTCTTTACATCATGGTCGCAAAAAGTTTAATACATATGCAACGTATTCTTTTTCTTATGATGATACTTTTAGTCAATGGTCCGGTATTGGTTCTACAGAAAATCCAACTTTTGGAGGAACTACTTTTATTTCTTTCTCTAGTAAAACCGAACAATTAAATCGTAGTCATAATGCCACAGCTGGTATTGAATATATTGTTAATGAAAATACATACTTTGGAGCAAACATCTTAGTAAACCATGCAAACCCAACAATAATTACAAATAATCAGGGGTTTTACGATTTTGAAACAGATCCGTATTTAGAAGCTCAAATTTTGTTGCGTGGACAAGGTAAATGGAATAATTTTACAAATTCAGTATTTTTTGAGACTAAGAAAAAAACATCAACCATAGGGTTATCTGCAGATTATATAAGCTATAATAACAAAACACCAAATCTGGTAAAAAGTACATACTTAGATGAAAACGGAGAAGAATTTATCCCTGACAATGATATCTATAATACTGAAAATCGTGGTATCAATGAAACCGATATTAAAATTGGAGTTTTAAAAGCTGATTTTAAAAAGACAATCAATAATAATTTTGATTTAGAAATGGGTATAAAAGGATCCTTATCAAAAACTAAAAATCAAGCCAGAATTGAAATTTTAGAAAATAATGAGTTTATTATCGATGATAGATTTATTAGCAATCGTCAAATTGATGAAACAATAGCTGCAACGTATGGTATTTTAAATCACAAAATCAATACAACAATAACCGCACAATTTGGTATGCGTTATGAATATTGGAAACGTTCTTTTGATGACACTTCTCTGGATCGCAATTTCGGAAAACTATTTCCTTCAGTTTTCCTGACAAAAACCATATCTGATACTCAAAATATTAATTTGGTTTATACAAAACGCATTACACGTCCAAATTATTCTGATTTAGCATCGTATCTAAGTTACAACTCTCCTACTTCGGTTTTTAGTGGGAATCCTCAATTACTTCCTGCAATATCAAACACGGTAAGCTTAAGTTACACATATAAGTCTACTAATTATTCTATTGCATTTACAAATGAAGATAACCCTATTGCTCGTTTTCAAGTAGAAGAAGATCCTATTAGCGATTTAGCAGTTATCGCACCTCAAAATCTGCAATATCAAAATAGTCTTGATTTTCAAATAAATAAACCCTTTAAATTTAATAATTGGTTTAATCTAAATTTAAACGGTACAATAGGTCTACGAGAATTTAAAATTTTGCATACTCCTCAACCTTTTACACATGATTACATTCATTTTAATCTAAACGGAAATCAAACTATCAATTTCCCTAAACAACTTTCTTTTGAACTATCAGGGTGGTATACATCAAATCACTTTAACGGAAGCTCTAAAGTTTTTGGCTTTGGTTCATTAAATATGGGAGTAAAAAAAGAATTTAAAAATGGTAGCACTCTGCAGTTCTCAATTACAGATGTTTTAGAAAGTATTACAATTAAATCAAAAATAGGTACTTTAACAACAGAAGCCTATAATAATATATTTGATGTTGAATATTCACCAGAATCAACAAATTCAAGAATTTTTAGACTGAGCTATTCTTATACTTTTGGTAATAAAAAAGTGAGGTCCACTAAACAAAATACGAATGCCAACGAAGAAAAATCACGAATACAAGAATAATCTATAAAGTTATAAAGTAAAACATTGATACTTCAGATTCAATTATAATCACATCTATAACTAGTATCTTTGACTTAAATTTCTAGCTGTGCATCCAAAAAACATCCACAATACACCTTATGACTTTTTAGCATTAATTAAATCTTTGGATACCTTAGAAAAATTTGTTTTTACTAATACATTCGGGAACTTGACTTTAGATTTTTCTAATCCCGAAGCTGTTCTTGAGCTCAACAAAGCTATTTTAAAGTATTATTATGCAGTTCATAATTGGGATATACCAAAAGGGTATTTATGCCCTCCTATCCCAGGAAGAGTAGATTATATTCATCATATTAATGATCTTTTAGAAACTAATGCGTCCAAAAGCATTAAAGGTTTAGATATTGGCACAGGAGCTAATTGTATTTATCCTATTCTAGCTGCAAAAGTATATAATTGGACTATGGTAGGATCAGACATTAACAAAACTGCTATTGCGGCTGCCAGACAAAATATAGAAACCGATTCTGAATTATCAAAAAAAATCGAAATAAGGTTTCAAGAAAGTAATGCCAATATATTTGATGGTATTATAAAACCTGATGAATATTTTGATTTTACGATTTGTAATCCTCCTTTTCATAAATCAAAAGAAGAGGCACAAAAAGGAACCCTTAAAAAATTACAAAATTTAAAAGGGACCAGTGATTTACAACTTAATTTCGGAGGCCAATCCAACGAACTTTGGTGCAATGGTGGTGAAGCACTCTTTATAAAACGTATGATAAAACAAAGTATAAGCTTTGCAAATCAAGTTGGAGTTTTTACTTGTCTTGTTTCAAAAAAAGAAAATCTACCCAAGATCGAAAAACAATTAAATAAAATAAAGGCAGATCATACAATCATTGAAATGTCACAAGGAAATAAAAAAAGTAGATGCATCACCTGGAAGTTTAAAACCTAGATTAATCTTCTGGCGGTCTACCATGAATTTCTTCAAACAAAGTGTCAAAATCCTCTCTTAAGTAAGCATTAAGTTTTTTTCTGTAATCATCTTTTAACCATGATAAGAAATTGTGGGTACTTTTACTTATACACTTAGCATATTCTTTTATACGATGATCAATGTCTTCTCCCAGCATTTTGGCTAAAGCCAATGCATCATATAAATCTTCGCTATTTTCTACACAAATTTTTGCATGCTGCGCAATAGAACGCTCTAATACAACTTTAGATGATTCTCCCTTTTTAACAGAATCTATATACGTATCCTTAATATCAAAATATACCTCTTCAGAATTAGCAAATTCTGCTCTTAATTCTGCCGGCATTTCATGTTTAAATTTCCCCTCTATCTCCTCATCATTAAGGAGTTTATCCATATAATAGTTTGGCGAATTAAATATCTTTTGCCAATCCAAATCGGCTCCCCAAGGTCCAAAACGATAGAGATTATTTCCTAAATCAATAACAGAAAATTTAGATTTGTTCTTTAAAATTCGGGAACCACGACCAATCATTTGATAATAAAGGGTTAGCGATTTTGTGGCTCTATTCAAAATTATAGTATCTACTGTAGGCTCATCAAATCCTGTCGTTAATATACTCACAGAGGTTAAAATGGCATCTGGAGTTTCTTTAAACCATGTTAAGATTTGTTTTCTTTGTTTCTTAGTAGCAGTATTATCTAAGTGTGCTATAGGAAAACCTGCTGCTCTAAATGTATCAAAAACATGTAATGATGTATTAATTCCATTATTAAAAATCAACGTCTTTTTTCCTAAAGAGTGTTTTTTGTAGGCATCTAATAACTTGCCTAGCATATCACTATTAGTATATAAATCTTCTGATGATTTTACGGTGTAGTCCCCATTAGAACCAACTTCTAACGAAGTTAATCCCATATTATATGCAAAAACTTCTGCTCTAGCCAGAAACTCGTTTTCTATTAAAGATTCAATAGTTTCTCCTGTAATAAGTTCATTGTAATTATCCTTCATGGGTAATTTCATATTAGAACTTAAAGGGGTCGCGGTTACTCCTAAAATAAAGGATTTTTCAAAAAACTTAAACAACTTGGTAAAAGAATTATAGTGAGCCTCATCAATTATTACTAGCCCAATATCAGATATATCCAGTTTGTTTTCGTTTAATCTATTGTTTAAAGTTTCAACCATAGCCACAAAACAACTATAGTCTTCTTGATCATCAAGATTTGCCTTACTATCTACAACCTTATTAATTACACCAAATCCCGTAAGCATACTAGAAGTTTGCTTACACAATTCTATACGGTGCGTCATTACCAGGACTTTCTTGTTATGATGCTTAAGATATTGTCGAACAATTTCAGAGAAAATAACTGTCTTACCACCACCTGTAGGTAATTGATATAATAAGTGATAATCTTCTGGAGCATCTTCAAAACTTTTAAAAATTTTGTTTATAGCGCCTTTTTGATAACTATAAAGCTCTTTACCTGTTTTCTTCTCTTGTGGTTCTGTAATTGTCTCCGACATATCCTTTTTCTTTTTTAGGGTTGTAAAATTAAGGCTTTAAAGGCTTTTTAAAAGATTTTTAACGCTAAAAATGCAAATATTTTAATCTTTCTTCCTGTAAAACTCTCTATTTACCCTTTAAAAATGCGGTATATCATAAATTTAGGCTATTAATTTTTTCTTTTAAAACAGGTAATACTTCCTTTCCAAACCATTCATTTTTAGCTTGCCATATATTATTTCTTGGAGACGGATGCGGTAATACAAAATGATCTGGTAGGTATTCTTCAAAATTTTTAACGGTTTCTGTTAGTGTTCTTTTAGATTTCTCTTTGAGATAATAATCTTGAGCATATTTTCCTACCAGTATTGTCAGTTTTACCTCTTTCATCTGATTTAATAGTAAATCATGCCATAATGGAGCACATTCTTTTCTTGGCGGCAAATCTCCTGATTTCCCTCTACCTGGGTAACAAAATCCCATAGGTACCAACCCAACTTTGTCTGCATCATAAAATGTTGTAGTATCTATACCGAGCCAGTTCCTCAAATTTTCTCCACTTTTATCATCCCAAGGCACACCTGTTCTATGTACTACCGTTCCTGGTGCTTGACCGATAATTACAATACTACTCTTTTTGCTTCCCGAAACAATGGGCCTAGGCCCTAATGGCAGATGCTCACTACATACTGTGCATTTATAAATATCATCTAGTAATTTCTTCATAAAACTAAGGTAAAAAACTAAAGCATATCAATCAATTACATATCAATATGCTTTAGCAACTATCAAATTAACTATTCTGTATTTATTTTATTAATTCTAATAAATACATTACAAATATGATAATGAATTCATATTTTAAGGCTATAAAAAAGTCTCTATAAATTGTACTTTTCTTTTTTATAGGAAGAAGGTGGTGTACCTACATAATTTGTAAAGAAAGATGTAAAATGATTAGCCTCTTCAAAACCAAGGGTATGTGCTATGTTTTTTACACTTTCATCCTTTTCTAGCATTGTTTTTGCCGACAATATAATTTGTAACCGAATTAATTGTCCTAAAGAAACATTCATTTTTTGCTTTACTTTTTTTGACAAGGCCTTTACACTAAGATTCATCTCATTTGCATAAAAACCTAGAGCGTGTTCTTCTTTGTGAAACAATTGAATAAGCTCTACTAAATCTTGAGAAAAGGTATCACGATTTTTATAATCAAAACTATCTCTAAATTGCTTAGGCGTTTGCCCTATTCTATTTTTGAAATCTCTATTAAAATATGCAGGATCTTTATAACCTTGTTCATAGGCTATTTCTTGAATACTTTTATCTGTAAAAGCTATATCTTTTTGACTTTCTGTAAGTCGCTTATTATTTATTAATTTACTTATAGATATGCCTATCTTATTCTTTACTAGATGCTGTACATTATACTGGGTGTTTACTAAATGATCTACTAAAGATTTTGAATTTATTTGATTTGTAAATTCTGAATCAATAAAATCCTTAACATCAAAAATTACTTGATATTCTTCTTTATTTGCCTGAAAGGGATTTTGCCAATACCATTGTTCTGTAGAAACATCTATTAGATTCGTTAGTTTATCATTAAAAACAGTATTATTTAAGAACGTTTTACAATCTTCACATTCGTTAAAATTGATATACCCCAATGAGATTAGGTGTTTAAATAAAATTCGCACATCTTTTGACTTAAACAATATTTCATCAGGAAAGTCAATAAATCTCACTACAAAATCATCAGACATAAATTTGATATACTGTCCTTTTTCCAGGTAAATTGCCTTATCCTGCCAATCATAGTAATTCTTGAAATCTACTTGAATATTTCCAGTACCCTCTAGAATATGAATTAAAGTGTATTTATTAATAAAATAAACCTTATTGATTTCGGCATTGATCTTATTTACCATTTGAAAAAATTCTTTATACCTATTTTACAAATATAATTATTATGGATAATTATATTAAACTTAGAATCACAATAAGGCCATTTGTTTGACGACCTTATCGTGAAGAACTTACTATTTATCAAAATTTAATTAGTGACCTTTGTTACCAAATGGTTTTAATATTACACCTAAACTGACTATAAATCCATCGGTTGGAGCATAAATTTCTGTAAATGTAGGGTTATCATTAGGTGGTAATACCAGAGGAGAATATCTACTTTGCCTCCTATCTGTAAAGTTTTCAAAATTAGCAAAAGCGCTACCCCATTTAAAGTTTTTCATAGCTAAAAAACCCATTGTTATAAAATCTGTAGTCTTATCGCTATTAGATAAAATCTGTTTACCAGTATAATATGTTTCAAAACCAAATCTCCACACTGGGGATTCATACATAATAACGCTACCTGCATTATGTCGAGCAGTAAGTGGTTTTTGGGGGTTACCATCTAAATAATTTAATCTAGTATCTATAAATGCATAATTAAGAAACCATCTAAAATCTTTATATGTAAATTTTATATTGGTCTCTGCTCCTTTGCTTAAAATTTTGCCATCTGCATTTTCAAATGCAAAAAAACCTGTTCCTTCTGTATTTAATATCAGTCCATTGTCTATCATTGTTGTATAAAACAATTGGTTTATAGAAAAACCAAGTTCTTCAGTTAATTGAGCTTGATAATTAAAATCCAAATTGATTCCATAAGAGCGTTCTGCTTTTAAAGCATCTTTATCAATGGCCAATACATTATTAAAACTAATAAATTCGGCCTCTTCTGTAAAAATATCTGGTATCTTATATCCTAATCCTCCACCGATTCTACTGGAGAAATTAGTTTCTGATTTATATAGTAAAGAAACTCTTGGTAAAGGAAAAAATCCCCAATCAACAGCATAATCTGTTCTTAATCCCGCTTCTATAATCCAGTTTGTAGAAAGATCATAAGTTGTATTGGTAAATACTCCTAAAGTAACATCATCTTGATCTCTTTGTAAAGTGCTATTATCATCTTCATTAAAATTAACAGTATATAAATTTGCACCAAAAATCCAATCTAAGGCTCTTTTTTGTGTTCGGTAGGTAGCTTCTGTAAAGGTATTTATTTGTTTACCACTAAAATTTAGATCTGGAATGGTTAAATCTCTATCAAAAAAAGAAATACTGTTTTTTATATTTATTGATTTTGTATCATCAATGTTTGAAGTATAGACTGCTTGACTACTTAAACGTTTTGAAATGTTTTCTTCGGTATAACGATTGATTCCGTCTCTTCCATCTTCAATTCTTACAATATCTCCTCCTGTCCTATCATCATAGGTACCATTAAGTCCGAACCAAAAAGTAGTATTCTCAGACGGATAGTAAAATAATTTAGGATTTACAGTAACGGATTTTGTTAATGGTAAATTACTGAAACCATCATCTTCTGGATCGTATGCTTTTTGATAGTTACCGGAACTATACATTGTAAGACCAAATTTTTCATTGCGCTTACTATAAAAAATACTGGCAGTACTTCCAAGTGCTTGTGTTTGGTTTAACATAATGTCTAAGTCCGCTTCATAGTCTGGAGTTTTAGATATTATATTTACTAAACCCGCAATTGCACCTCCACCATAAAGTGTAGATGAACTTCCTTTGATAATTTCAAATTGTTTTAAATCTACCGGAGGGATTTGAAGTATACTTAAACCACTTGAAAAGCCTCCGTACAAGGGAAAACCATCTCTGAGTAATTGGGTATAACGACCATCTAAGCCTTGAATACGAATATTACTATTACCACTACTTAAGGATGTTTGCTGCATTTGTATTCCTGTACTTTCACGCAACACCATAGAGATGTTAGTTGGGTTCATCATAATTTTTTCTCCTAGTTCTTCTCCACCTATATATTCTATTCTGGTAGGTATTCTCTTAATGGTTCTTGTACTTCTAGTTGATTGTAAAACAACTTCATCTAGTTCATTACCCTCTGATTTAAGAAAATAAACAAGGTCATCTGTACTTGGTACTTCTATCTTGGTATGTATAGTTGTATATCCTAAAAATGAAATTGTAATAGTATATGTTCCGTGTTCAACATCTTCGAATCTGGCTATACCATCAGCATCAGTAATTACACCCTTATCAATCTTTTTAATATATACCGTTGCTCCTATTAGAGGTTGTTTTTCGTTTTCTGAGTATACTTTTAAACTAACAGTTTCTACCGTTTGCGCATATATTGATATGCATGACAGTATCATGAGCATAATGCTCAAAAATATTTTATTCATTTGTATGTATTAATCTAGTTAAACTAAAATTTGAAGTTTTGGCACATGCCAAAATACGTTAGCTTAACATTTGTGGCGGTTGCCATATATTGGATAGATAAGCAAATGTATATTTAGAGACATATACATTACTAATTTCTGTAGAAATATTAGAAGAAGGTTCTATGTCATAATATTTCGGAGCATCAAAAGTAATTGTAACTCCACAGCAATAACAAATACACATAGATGCACAAGAATCATCTGTATCTTTTGAATGATCATGATTTTTTTCTATAGCTATATCATCCAAATGTTCTTCATTATCTCCATCAGAACATGGTTTCAATGCCAACACTAGCATAAGAATAGACAATATGAATGTAGTTGCTTTCATGTATACTTCAAATATACAATAATACAAAGTTTTGAAAACAAAAAAGCCTATCAAATATTGATAGGCTTTACCAAAGAAATAAGTATATATTAGATAACTTTTACGTTTACTGCGTTTAATCCTTTCTTACCTTCCTTTAGATCAAATTCAACTTCATCACCTTCACGAACTTCATCTATTAATCCAGAAATGTGCACAAAATGCTCTTTGTTTGAACCTTCTTCTGTTATAAAACCAAAACCTTTGGCATCATTGAAGAATTTTACTGTTCCTTTACTCATTGTTATAAATTTAATTTTTAATAATTACTTTAACTATGTCAAATATGATGCCATAAAACTAAAAGCAACAAAATGTCATATTTCACCAAATCCAATTATACAATAGCTATTCTTACTTTTTTCTTCTTTAACCTACTGTTATTTAAATTCTTCACCAACTCATCTGCGATTTCTATAGGAACTGCGACGAATGTACAATCTTGCTTTAATTCTATAATTCCTAATTGATCTTTATTGATTTTACCCTGCTTAAAAAACAATCCCGCAATATCACCTTTAGATATTTTATCTTTTCTACCTCCAGAGATAAATAATGTCTGCCAACATTGTGGACTTCTAACCGATTGTCTAGTAACTTTAATTTCTTCAGTATTTTTAATAAATTCTGGTAATCGTTCATCTTGAGCTTTTAATACATATGCTGTTCCTTCTGCATTTACTCTAGCGGTTCTACCGTTTCTATGTGTAAATTCTTCGACCTTTAATGGTAATTGATAGTGAATAATAAACTTTATCTCTGGAATATCAATTCCCCTAGCTGCCAAATCCGTTGCTACTATTATTTGATGAGTACCATTTCTAAATTTTATAAGTGAACGCTCTCTATCTTTTTGCTCCATACCACCATAAAAGCAGCCATGGTTGATCTTATTTTTGAACAAAAAATCGCTTACTACTTTAATAGTGTCTTTTAAATTGCAAAAAACAATTCCTGGTTGATCTCCTAATTCAGATAGTAAGTCTACTAAAGTATTAAGTTTATTTCTTGAAGGAGATACTACAGTTTTTACTTCTAAATTAGAAACCCCTTGATCCAGATAATTGATAACTTCTAGGTGTTCTAATTTTACAAAATCAGGAATATCTATTTCTTGAGTCGCTGATGTCAATATTCTTTTATGAACATTGGGCAATTCATTGATAATACCTCTCATTTCATATTCGAAACCGGTTTCTAAAGACTTATCAAATTCATCTAAAACCAAGGTTTTTATATTTTCTTTAGAAAAACGTTCTCGTCCAAAATGATCTGCTATTCTACCCGGAGTACCGATAAGAATTGCTGGTGCATGCTTTAGTTCTACTTTATCCTTAGACATAGAACGTCCACCATAAACTGCATTGACCTTAAACCCAGAGCCCATCTCACGTACTACTTGTTCTATTTGAATCGCTAATTCTCTTGAAGGTACCAAAATTAAAGCCTGTATGTCCTGACAATCCGGATCTAAATCACTTATAACTGGTAATAAAAAGGCCAAAGTTTTACCAGTACCTGTAGGCGACAGTATTATTGTATTTTCATTGTTTTTAATAGTAGCTAATGCTTCTTCTTGCATTGGATTTAGATTGTCAATATTCAGTTTATTTAGAATACTATCTTGCCCTTTTATTTGGTTAGCCATTTCTATTGGTGGTATTATTTGATTTAGTTCTTTTTGTCACTAGTATTTTGTTGTGACCAATGGTTCGACAACATTTTCTCTATCAATTCATCTTTAGTAAGGTGATGAAATATTGTTTTTATCTTTTCTTTATACGCACTAGAAAGTTCGCGATTAGGTTTTGTCTTAAATATTCTCTTTGCCCACAAAAGACCATTGTTTTCATCTATACTTTGTTGATCAGCTTTTTTAAAGCTTTTAAAATCAATTCCTAATACATCAGAAAACTCTGCAATATCAACTTCTTCTTCTTCTTGAATCACAGTTAAAGAAATACCCTTAGCTCCTGCCCTAGCAGTTCTTCCACTTCTATGTACATAAGTATCATAAACATCTGGTAAATGATAGTTTACTACATAAGACACCTCTTTAACATCAATTCCTCTTGCAGCTAAATCTGTAGCAATTAGTATATTAATATGTCCTTCTCTAAATTGCTCCATAATTCTGTCTCGGATGGGTTGAGATAAACTTCCGTGAAGTGCACCTGATGAAAATTTATGTATCGCAAGATTCTTTGCCAGTTTATTTACTGCAGCTTTAGTTTTGCAAAATATTATTCCACGTTCTCCTTCTTTTGTGTTTAGAAAATGCATTAAAACCTGTAGTTTCTCTATTGGTTTTACAATAACGTATTGATGATCTATATCTTGATGCCCCAATGTTTCCATATTAACACTTACCTGTGTTACATGCTTAGACATATAGTTTTGGACCATTTGCTTAATTGTTCCAGGCATTGTTGCAGTAAACAAAAATGTTCTTCGGTTTTTAGGCAATACCTTAACTATTTCATCTAATCCATCATTTAAAACGCTTATCATTTCATCTGCTTCATCAAGAACCAGATATTTAGTATTATCTAATTGTATGACCTGTCTTTTAATTAAATCGATTAAGCGGCCTGGTGTTGCTACGACAATATGTGTCGTATTAGTTAATCTTTCTATTTGTGGTTTAATAGGTATTCCTCCGCAAATACTTGCTATAGAAATATCTTCAAGATGTGTGGAAAAGGAAAGTAAATTCTCATATATCTGATGACCCAACTCTCTAGTAGGAACTAAAACGACGGCCTGTATTTTAGGATTGGTGATATCGACAAGTTGTAAGAGCGGCAGTCCAAAAGCAGCTGTTTTACCAGTACCTGTTTTTGCAAGTCCTACAAAATCATTTTTCTCATTTAATAAAACCGAAATTGTTTTTTCTTGTATTTCTGTTGGTGTAGTAAAGTTTAAATCTGCTAAACCTTTTTGTAATAGTGTTGAAATTCCTAGATCGGAAAACTTCTTTGACATAAAATCTTTTATGCAAAGATAGTTCTATAAAACGAAAATATGATTTGATTATGGTTACTTAAAAATTTTTCCATAATAATTTAGATCAACGATCTCTCCTTTGGTAGTTTTATAATCATATCTTATTGTTCCTTCGAGTTCGAAACCACTTTTTAGAGCAACATTTATACTTCTACTATTTCTATTAGATATTCTACACAATAATTTCTTAAACCCATGTTCTTTTACAATTTCATCGATTAAACCTGAAACTGAATTGAAAACAATTCCTTTACCTTCAAAATTACTATCAATAAATGCCCCTAATTCTGCTTTTGGAATACTCCAATCTATATTTTTTACATCTATAAGTCCTATAAACATTTTAGTCTTTTGATCTATAATCATATAAGGAAAGTAGGTTTTTTCTTTTATTTTGGTTTCTATCTCTGCACAATATTCTTTAGTATCTTCTAACGTCAAAGTTCGTGCTACGGTGCCAGCAAAAAAATCCTCCAGTCGATTTCTATTGGTATCAATAAGGTGAAAAAACAAATCGCTATTACTCTTAGTTAGTAATTCTACTTTAAAGTCTTGCATCTTTTTCTTTTGATTTATATATACTATGTTAAGGACAAAAATAATGACATCCTTAACATAAAAAGATTGACTGAAATCAAGATTTTTTAATTCTCGATAATGTCTCTGGAGCCATACGTAGGTATGAGGCAATGTATTTATGCGGAATTTCTTGAAACAACTCAGGCCTTCTATCTAAAATTCTTTGGTATCGTTCTAAAGGAGATTTAATATGAAGATCTATTTCTCTTTCTATTTGTAACTGAATAAGTTCTTCTAAAATCTCATGCCATAATTGTAAATTTTCTGGATTCTTACTCATATATGTCATGAAATCAATTTTGGAAATATAGATTACTCTGGTTTTTTTTATGGCTTGAATTTGTAATATTGAAGACTTAGCAGAAAAAAATGAATCCAATGCAGTAATCAAAGACTTTTTGTATCCGAAGTATAAAATATGCTCTTCATACTCATTCATGAAAAAGACTCTTAAACTACCCTGCAAAACAAAATATAAATTTGTATTAATTGTATTTTCCTTTTTTAAAAATTGGTCACGCTCGATCATAATAGTTTTTGAGAGAATACCATCTTCTTCTAAAATGTTTTTTAATCTTTGAATTGCTGTCATGCTATTTTCTTGATGCTTTAGAGCCAAATAAATGTAATGTTTTTAACAAACATCTCTTTTAATTCACAACTATATTTCTACTATAAAGATTATTATAGAGGCTTTATAAGTAGATCAATCTACAGTATTCTAACTAGAATAAAAAGGGGATATTTCCCTCAATTTTACGGTTTTACCTCATTGTATATATGAAAAATAAAAAGTAAATTTGCATTGTAACAAATTATAAGAATTATGAACGATTCATTTCTTTACTTTTTTGTTCAATTCTCAATATAGGGACATAGTTTGGTTTCCCTGTCTCGGGAAATTGCTCAAAAATTATGTTTTTCAAGTTTTCTAATCTATAGATTCTATGATTAGAATACCCCGCTAAAAAACATATATATTTAAATATAAAAAATGAGTAGCTTTTATTAAGTAAGGCTCATAATTTTAGGATGTTTACTTGCTAATTCTTGATGAAATTCAAGGAAAGAGATGCATATTGAAAATACTTTTTATTTATAACTTTTTGCTACTAAAAGTTATTTATCTAAAAGTCAGTTTATGGCATAAATTTTGGAGTAAAAAATTTAAGTTTATTATATTAATTTATTAATTATTTAATCATGTTCAAACCAAACATACATTTACGACTGAGCACCCCTACTGGTCCGTTGGCAGTAAATCAATCTTTGATTGAACTTTTTCTAAAAACTGTTTATTGGATCACCAGAGATGACGAATCGTATGGAGGAATAACAATAAGAGTTATAAACAATGTAAGAGAAAGTTTAAGAAGTATTGGTTGCCAATTGAGTTCGTATTTGAGTTGGTTTGCTTTATTCCGTCTCGCTCAGGACGTAAAACATGAGTATATAAGGTAAACCAACCAAGTATTTAAATCGAACTATAATAGTGCATGCTCAGAAATAAAATTGTGCCCTAAAGATGTTAGTTTATAATAGGTTATATTACCTTTCTTGCTCTTATCTAATATTTCTAATGCTTCTAATTCGTGTATTACACGAATAACTTCTTTGCGTTTATCTATATTAGACAAGGTATAGATTTCTTTTATTGATAATCCATCTATATTTTCAGTTTTACTAAAAAGAATATTCATAACCTTTACCCTTATGAAAGATGCTTTTAAAACATCTATAGATGTTGGAATATTATGGTTATGTGGCGTTACGGTATCCGAAGATAAAACTCGCTTTACTTCTCTTGTGACTTTAACAAAAAGAGCATCAATCTGTCCCTCATCCATTACAGTTAATGGTTTTGTGGGTGGGTTAATGGTTTGAAACTTAGAGATGGCTTCTATATCTGAAAACATACAATGGCTCACAATGATCGGAAAAATATAAGCTCCTTCTTCTTTAGCCGCAGCCAAAAGGGCTGGCAGCTCTTCATTATTTATAAATTCTGACGATAGAAAATTAGCACTAACCATTAAAATGGCAACTTTAGTAGCACTTATAGCTTTGTTTATTTCTGTACGCCACTCTGCTCCTACTTCTATCTTTGAATCTTCCCAAATAGTAAGCTTATACTCACGTTCTAAAAAGCTTAGATGTACTCTTAAATAGTCTAACCATTTAACATCTTTTTTACTATAACTAATAAAAACTCCGTCTCTCTTCATATCGGTTTTAAGGGTTGAAATACAATGAAGGTTAATATTAAGCGAATTAAATAAAAATTACACATAAGTATATACTCTTTATTAAAAAATGTATGTTGAATTTATACTATAACAATTAAGATTACTAAATTTAACTTCAATTTTGACAAAAATAAAAATAGATGCACGAAGATGAATATTTAAAGGAAAGAGTTGAAGTCCAAATACGGTGGTATGACAAAAAAAGTGCAAAAAATAAAAAGCTGCATTTTACAATACAGGGTTGCGTAATAGTTTTTTCTTCTCTTATTCCATTCTTTTCTGGTTTCTCAAAAAATGGGCCCGATTACATAAATTATGTTATTGGTTCTCTTGGTATGTTAGTTGCTATACTTGCAGGAATTTCTGCATTAGTCAAATATCATGAGAAATGGGTTAAGTATCGTACAACATCTGAATCATTAAAACATGAAAAATTCATGTATCTTACCCGCTCTGGACACTATAAAGATGAAAAAAACTACTTTAATGTATTTGTAGGACGTGTTGAAGCTTTAATTAGTTCTGAAAATTCTACATGGAGTGATATCATGAAAGAAGATGTTTAAATACCTGTCTTTTCATTTTTTTTAATAAAAATTTCATACAATAATTTCAGCGGTAACGCTATATTAGCACTAGTATTTTTAGTATATTTATTTAGTAAATTTTTTAAGCCGTGTTCTTTCGAACAAAAAACTCCCCACTATTACTATTTAGATTAGATTTTTTACCTAGTAAACATCTAATAAATTAAAAATCAAAGCTTATTTTCTTAAGTAGCTCTTGATACGTAATTATATAACATTAAATAAAAAGTAAATGAAAGCATCAAGTATTCCAGCGCATGAAAAATCATTTTTAAAAAATGGTAGGGACTCTTTAGAAAAGCAATTTATATTAACTCCCGAATCCATAGCAACTGGTGATGGAGGCACAATGGATTATTTGGATTGCGTGCGAGAAAATAATGATGATTCTTTTTATTATAAAGAGACCGTCACTAAAAATAAAATTGTCTTGCATTTTACTGCTGGTTATCTAAAAGGAGATATGGCCCAACTTACAATGCCTTCTAACCATGTTTCTACTCCTTTTGTAATTGCTCGTGACGGAACCATATTAAAATTATGGTCTTCTGGATTTTGGTCATATCAT
This sequence comes from Aquimarina sp. AD10, assembly GCF_003443715.1. Taxonomy (NCBI): domain Bacteria; kingdom Pseudomonadati; phylum Bacteroidota; class Flavobacteriia; order Flavobacteriales; family Flavobacteriaceae; genus Aquimarina; species Aquimarina sp. AD10. The sequence continues at coordinate 1,097,945 of NZ_CP031965.1, forward strand.
TTAGGAAGAGGTGCTGTTGGAGGCAATACTATTATGAGTAAGCAAACCATAGGTATAGAGCTTTCTAATATTGGTTTTTTAAGAGAAAACGGTCCAAATCTGGTGTCTTCATATTCAGATTCTGATGTGTATTGCAGTAAACAAGATACGCGTTTTTATACTAAACTTAATACTCCTTTTAGAGGTGAGCAATATTTTGCAACATTCACACAAAATCAATATAAGAGCTTGGCAATATTATTAAAATATCTAACCAATACGTATAATATTCCGCGTGAATTTTTACCACCAAATAGAAGATATGAAACTTTAGGCAAAAGTGAAATTGAGAATTTTAATGGTATTGTATCCCACGTAAATTTTAGAAAATCAGGTAAATGGGATATAGGAGAAGCTTTTGATTGGGACAAACTTATTGATGCCGTAAATAACTAAAAAAACACCTATACTTTTTAGTTATATTAAGTATAGGCGTTTAAAATTTAATAGTTTAACATACTATATATTTACTGCATCTGGTACAGACGACCATTTTTTTATTGGTGTTCTGCTAGTATTTGATACTTCATAAAAGGTTTCAAAAAGTTCTTTATTATTAATCTCTAGGATTGCGAAACCGTTTAAAACTCTTAATTTTTGAGTTGGATCAGGATTTGGGGCATTCATAGGGGTATGCGCATAGTATAAAACATTGTCTATTACTTTTCCATCTACATTTAAACCAGAAGCATTACCAAAGGGTATAGCTGCATGGCCACAACAACGAAGTTTGGAAGGATTACCACCTATTGTTTTATAACTATTAGTAATATCAAGATCTTCTTTATAAACAATTCCATTATGAATATGTCCCCAATACCATACATCTGGAGCTGCACCTCCTAGTGCGCCAATAACCTGATCCCATAACGGGTTATTAAGTTCACTGGCATCATATGTGATACCATTGTGATGGGTCATTAGGATCAATTGTTTTTGTTTATTGGCCATTTCGGTCAAAAACTTTATTTGAGAGTTATTCTGTACTTTAGAATTAGTCAACGCCCCTTTTAGGTACAAATTACTCTCATCATAATATGCAGAATCTAAGGCAACAATTATCCAATCATTTGTCTCTATGGCAAAATAACTAGTTTCTGATTGTTGTGTTAAAAAAGATGAGCTCAAGGCTTCATTAAAATATCCATTAGCACCATTATACATCTCATGGTTACTATTTAATGTAAATACCTTATTCTTATACTCATCTGGCAACATATTTACAAAGTTTTTTAATTCTTCATTTTCTGTACCAGCATAATAAACATCGCCCAAGTGAATAATGATATCTGGCTGCTTTTCTAAATTTTTAAGGCCATCAATTACCAACTGAGCAGGACAGTACTTTTCATTCCCATCTTCCCAAACGCCGGTTCCCCAATCACCTATAACCGCAATAGAAATGTTTGTAGGTAATGGTTCAGAATGAGCCGGTATAATAATATTCGCTTCTTTAAAATCATGAACTCCTTTTGGATCCAAATATTTATACCATAAATAATCCAGAAGTGAAATAAACCACCCTGGATCCAATGCTGCATATTTAGAAATAGCATACAAACTTCCATCTCCACTTAACCAACCTTCATCTTCTATATCTTTGATCAGTTTATCAAAATCAAGACTACTATCTGGCATTTTATACATCCTTTTCAATAAATTTGTTAGAGAAGAAGGAATTTCATGATTAAGCAAATACAGAGCAAATCCATACTCTTTATCATATCTATCTTTTTCTAAAGGAAAATGACGATCAATTAGAGACTTTTCACAACCAATTAGAAATTCCCAAAATTGAGGAATCTTAGAAATAATATCTTTTGATAAATTCTGATCAAAATGTGAAGATAATTTCTTCTCTATTTCTTTTAAAAACTCTTGCTGGTCTTGGCTAAACTTGATTTGATTCATAATTAAAAGGATTTAAAAGTCTGTTATATATAAAATGAATTATTATACTACTGTACGCTTAATTTCCTATTAAAATTACACCTAACCTTTTTTATGTTATCGATGCAATTAGTTCTTCATCTACGACATTGGTGTTTGAGGCATCATATAGCTTTATTGTTTTCAAAAAATCATTAGAAAACACGTTTAACATCTCTTTAGACAACAGGTTTTCTCTATAATTCTTCCATTCATCAGCTTTGGCGCCATACATGTCTTTTACTAAATTAGGGAATCCCCAATCCGAATTTTTTCCCCAATGTATTGTAAAATCAATACTATTTTGTTGTAATACCTGAATCATTCTGCGCGAGAATTCTTTTAAACTCATTAATTGATTACTTTTTTTCCATAATACGCCATCAATTTCTATCATACAGGTAATCGGGAATTTTGTGAATCCCAGTGTAGCTTCTGTTTTTTTGACAAATCTCATTGCATAAATACCAGGAATGGGACCTTCATTGTTTGTTAAATCAACTAATAATTGCAATGCTTTCTTTGAATCTTTATGATCAACTCCAAAAGAACATGCAAAAGCTGGTCCTTGGTATGGTGCATCCCAAAAGGTTTCATAAAGTGTTCCTAATGATTCTTCATCTACATCGGGTAAAATTTGTTTTTGTAATCGTTTTATAAACCAAGGTATTTTTTTTGGAAATCGTTCGCTTATTTTTATCAAAAGATGTATTAGATCCTTATAAACTGATTTTTCAATTGTAGTAAAAGGATCAGGATAATTATTTGTGTACGTTTTTTTATATATAGCCTCAATAACATATGTATCCTCTGACGTATAAGGATTAATAAAAACTTTGTAATGATATGGTCTTTTTCCTCTTCCGTTTGCATCAACTTCGTTATCAATTTTAAAATCTGAGTTTGCAAAATCCATTGTTGTAGCAAGTCTCAAAGCTATATTCTTATCTATTTTTCTTACATATCTTTTTAATAAAAATTGATCTTCTGCTTCAATGGTTACGCCATGTATAAATCCGAATGAGCCCAATCCTACCAATGCCGCATTAAACAATCCATCATTACGAATAACTCTTGCTTTAATTTTATGTGCAAAGGCATCATTTAAAGCTGGTTTGGTATGTCTTTCTATATATACAATATCTTCAGGCTTAGGCCCTAAAATTAAATTAAGACCAATAACATAGTCCTGAACTGATCCGACATCAAGAGCAGATCCATGAACACCGGTACCAATACAACCCGCAATGGTTTGCCCATTACTTGCACCACTAGTTTTTAAGGATTTGCCATGCGCTCCTAGCGCCTGAGAAATTTCTTTTATAGTATTACCACATTCAAAAAAGAATATATTAGATTGTTCATAAACCGTTTGATGATGAAGATCTCTTGAAGAGATTTGTAAATCTAAATTCATAAAAACATTATAGTGCATTCTATCTTTTTGATGTGCTATACTAGACATCGACCAACGCGCTCCATATGCCCTAAAACCCTCATTGTTATCCAATGCATCTTGTAAAAGATGACGAATTTCAGCGGCAGCATCATTATACCTATCAATTTCAGAAGGCATATTAGCTTTTCCTTCTAATTTTGTTTTTTGTAATAGCTTTAATGGAAAAGGGCCATTATTATGTAGTGTATCCCAGTGTGATGTGTGATGAGAAGTAGTATTTGCCATAATTTATTAATTTTCTGGTTTCATACAGACGTATTTTATTTTTACTTTTCGCTTGCTTCCAAAGGTTGCGATATATAAAAGAGACCCTCCCAGAGTATTTTTATACTCTACAGAAAATATTTTTCCACTCTCACACCCCAATCTTTGTATTCGCATCGTTGCGTCATCAACAGCCGCTCCGGTTTTTATAACCGTATCAATAACGATGACTCTTTTATCTCTGTAGTAATTCCCCAATCCTTCAGGGCATTCAACATCTACCCCGGTTTGACATGGCATTGGCGCACCATTGGTACTAACAAGTCTTACAGAGTAACATGAATTAAATAACAAAATAATACCACAGATTAATAGTATTTTGTGTACTATATTTTTAGAAAATATTGTCATAACAAATATTTTAAACAACTTCATGTTTTTACACATTAAAGCTATTGGTAATCAGATTAATAAAGCTATGAGGGCATTATGACAATTAGAGGAGTTTAAATTTAATTATTATTATTCGAAAATAGAAATAGAATTTTTTAAAATTGACCTAATTAAGCTTAGCTTATTTTTTTTATTTCTTGTTAGATGTAATAAAAACAAGGGGCTAGAGAAGTTATAAATGAAATTTAACATACGTATAGTTAAATTAATCACCAAAATAATTGGGGTATATAACTTTTAAAAATTAGGGGTTTTCACCCTTACATTACAATTTTAATCTAATTCCAATTCAACATAATGTTAATCAAACCTAAAATTTGATCATTTAAAAGTAGAAGAATATATTTTTTTATTAACAATTCATATATTTTCTTGATTTTTATATTGCAAAAAATCACGATTAATTATTTCATATCTACCGAAAAATTAAGGGGTTTCGTAATATTGATAGTCTTAAAAATTGCATTTTAACAAAATTTAACTATTTTTGCCTCAACTTAACCTAATTTTTATTATGAGGAGACTTGAATTGGAATCAAGAGATATATTCTCTAAGTCAGCTTTCATACTATTATTTTTATCTGTATTGCTTACATCTTGTAGTAGTGGCGGAGATGATACTAGTGGAGAAGAATTAAAAAGTAGTGATAAAAGGATAACGAGCTTTTTATTAGCTACGGCGAACAATGCCACCTTGAGTCAAAATATTACGGGAACAATAAATGAAGATAATAAGACTATTGATCTGGTAGTTCCATTTGGAATTAGTTTAACGTCTTTAGCTCCTAGTATTACGATATCTGATAAAGCTCAGATTTCTCCAGATAGTGGTATGCCAAGGAATTTTGCTTCTCCAGTTACGTTTACAGTAACCGCAGAAGACGGAACCGAAGCAACGTATACTGTTACAATAACGAATGCACAAAATTCTGAAAAAAGAATTACAGCGTTCTCATTTACAGTAGACATGAATCCTTCTGTTAAAGAAGATATAGATGGTACGATAGATGAAAGTAATAAAACTATAACTTTAAATGTGCCATTCGGTGCTGCGATAACGGCACTTATTCCAACAATCGAATTATCAGACGGTGCATCCTCTACTCCATCATCAAATACGGCAATAGATTTTTCGTCTGCAGTAAACTTTGAAGTTAGTGCTCAGGATAATAGTACAACAAGTTATACAGTTACTGTTACGAGAAACGAATCAGATTATGCAACGTTAAGGGCTATATATGATGCTAATCCTGGTAATACATTAAGTTGGGATTTTAATAATTTAGACATTAGCACCTATGAAGGCGTAAATTCTGAAAATGATAGAGTTACTGCATTGACACTTACTGCTAAAGGACTTACTGTTCTTCCTTCGCAAATAGGAGATTTATCAATGTTAAGTTTATTGTATTTGCAAAATAACGGTATAGAGTCCATTCCTGCAGAAATTAGTAATTTATCGCAAACATTAACTCAATTCCTTCTAAGTAATAACCCTTTAAAATCTATACCAACTCAGATAGGAACACTAACCAATCTAGAATTTTTAGATTTATTTAATACGGATATTACTACGATACCTTCAACTATTGGTAATCTAAATAATCTTATTAGTTTAAATTTAAGTCAGAATTTTGATCTTACAGGTTTACCATCTGAAATAGGTAACTTAGATAATCTTACACGATTAAGTTTAATAGGAGCTAATTATCCTATACCAACAGAAATTGGTAATTTAAGTAATCTTACGTTCTTAAATCTATCCAATGCAGACTTAAGTTCTTTTCCAACACAAGTACTAGGGCTTACAGATCTTACAGAGCTGTATTTGTCTGGAAATACCATTGCAACGGTACCAACTGGAATTGGAAACCTAACGAACTTATCAAAACTATTCTTAGATAGTAATTCATTGACTTCTTTACCTACGCAGATTGCTAACTTATCAAATCTTACAGAACTAAATATTACAAATAATACATCTTTAATAAGTATACCGCAAGTTATTTGTGATTTAGCAGACGCTGATACCACTATCAATAAAGATGCAGCAACCAGTTGTATGTAATAATTTATAGAACAGAAAAATTTAAAACCTCTAGTAAAGAATACTAGAGGTTTTTTTTATAGTTATGTAGAATGTCTCTTTTCTAAATCAGATTGTTAACGCATACTACTCTACAATCCTTAATAACAACAAGCATTTTTTTTAAGGCCTATTTAAACTATCTATGATTTCAAAGGTTAAATGTTTGTATAAATACAAAAATACTGTAATTAACTATCAGAAAAATACCCCATCTCGATGATCCATTTCTGCTTTCTGTTATTATAAACGCATGTATAAGTTTACTTTTTTACGATCAAAAAAAAAGAAAGGTCATAAATTAGATTTATGACCTTTCTTAATAACATAGGTTAGTTCAGGGTATTGATAATACTTTTTAGTCTCCCGCTAGAAGAACATAATCATTTGTAACAGGTGATATACTGTAATTTTTCACATTATTCTTTCTTTTTAAATACTTATCAGCTTCTTTAAACGCTGTTTCTAAAGCACTTAATTCTGAATTCTTAGCAACTATTATTGTTTTAGAAATCACACTTCCATTAGTGTATTCAACAGTCATTCTCCATTTCTTAACAGAATGCATGTTTTTATTCTTAGATGATCTGTCATCAGATTTCTTCTTTTTGTCATTCTTTTCATTCTTCTCCTTAATAATACTGTCTCCTGTAAAAGAAGGAGCTGCGTTTCCTAAAGTTGCGCATAAAGCCAAAGTTGCCAATAAAAGTTTCATAGTCGATGATTTGAATTAGTATTTCACGAATATACATATAATGTTTGAATAATCAAATATTTTTTTAATAAAAATTTATTTGTATATTTGATTCCTTTTTACATATTTTACTATGGTTAACAGAAAACTAAAAAAACTCCTTAAAAAAAGTAAAGGAGCAAAAACGGTGTATGGAATTTCAAAAGTTCTTGGCGTTAGTCCGCAAGCGGGAGATTATGTCGTTAAGAAAAAAGACTTGTTAAAAGATTTTGAACGACTACAAAAAATTGCCGATTATATGGATGTGGATATAAAAGATATTATTGATTATAAAGAAAAATAGGCCACACAGGTTGTATACCTATGTGGCCTATTTTTTAAAGCACACTTAAAATGAATAAGTCTCTCGACTTATTTTAAAAAAAAAGCTATAACAGTAATTATTTTATACTCTTCAACATTCTTTTGGCATTACTACCAGTATCACCTTCGGGATCCATCTTAATTGCCTTATTATAATATTTAATTGCCTTTTCTTTATTATTTAATTCTAAATAGCTTTCTGCTAAACTATCCCATGTATTTGCAGAGTCAGGAAACAATATTGTATTTACTTTAAAAATAGTCGAGGCGACTGTAGTCTTTTTTTGTTGAATATAGGCATATCCTAAACTATTTATGCCTCCTTCATCTAGCATATTACTTTTGACTAATACTTCAAATTGTTTTGTTATCTTATCTTCTTTTTCCTTTGTGATTTTTTCTTTTTCTAAAGTCAATAATGCTTTTTCTAAAGGTTTAAACATTGAATCTTTGTATTCCTTAGATTTTATCAAAGCCAATTCTTTGGCTTTTTCCATAGAATTCTTTGCAGGCATTTTTATATCTGGTTGCACCCCAACACCTTCCCAATTCGTTTTGGTTACAGGATTAATCGTTCTTGCAAATGGGATACCAATAGTATAACCTTTATCAAGTGGAAAACCGCGGGTGGGGTGTGCTCCACCTCCAGTTATCTCACCTATAACCGTAGCTCTACCTCTACTTTGCATGGTATATGAAAAGTCTTCGGCTCCAGAAAAAGTTGATTGGCTAGTTAAAATATATACTGGAACCTTTGGTCTCTTTACCCCTTTTACATCTGTAACCCACATTTCTTCTGAGTGATCGTTTGCTCTAGAATATATAGTGTTTAATAATAATTTTTCGCTAAAAAAATAACTAGACAAGTAATTAACTGTAGTCGGACTACCTCCCGTATTTCTTCTCATATCAATAATGATTGCATCTGCAGCTTCCATAGCTTTCATAGCCACGTCTATCTTAGCCAAGTGTATTTCGGCTCCACCAAAAAAAGCAAGATCAATATAACCAATGTTTGAATCCATTAATTGAAACCCTCTTAGCATCGGTGCTCTATAACGAGATAAATAATTTGTAAATGAGTTCTCTTTGTTTTTAGAGGTTCTATCTCTATTCGGAGCGAAAAATCTAAGATGTTTATCCTTCGTTATTTTTCTTAACTCTTTGGTAAGTGAAGTGGCAAAATCTACAGGTTCTTTATTCTCAAAATACCCTTTTTTGATAAGCTGGTTTAAATGTGCGTTAGTTTCTTTGGCTTTATCTAAGAAAATATAATTCTCTTCTAATAAACCCTGAACTTGTTTGACTATGTCATTATTAGACTGCGCAAAAAATAATGTTGTTGTGAAAAGAAATGCGATTACTATTATACTTTTCAAATTGACTGTTTGTTTCATGAATTATGATGAATGATTACTAATATCCTGATATTGAAATCTATTACTTTTATTTGAATTGTAAATTAATAAAGAAAATCAATCAAAAAATAGGATGAAATTAGCGTATCACAAAAAACTTCTATAAATGTTTAAATTCATTAGGTTTAAATCCCGTGTTTTGTTTAAATATTTTTGAAAAATGGCTTTGATCAGAAAAACCACATAGAAAAGTAATTTCGGTTAAAGATTTATCAGTATGCTTTAAATACAAAATGGCCTTTTCTATTTTAATTCTTCGCATATACTCACCAAAAGAACACTTAAAATATTTTGAAAAGTATTTTGAAATCGTAACCGGGTGCACATTAAGCTCATTAGAGAGTTCATTAAGCGTAATGAATTCATCCCAGCGATCGCATAGTATTTCTCTAATTTTATCCACCCAAGGTGGTCTTTGATTTAAAACGGAATTATAATCAGAAAATAGCGTAAGTAAGGATGTATGTATTGATGCTGCCGAGGAAACATCATTTATATGTAACTCTTTATATATCTTTAATAGTCCAAATTGAACTTCTGCATTTTTAACAATCGAATTTTGAAAATCTGAAGTAGAGAGCTCATTTTTTACAAAGAAATCATCATCAATTTCTATGTTTAAATTTTTTGAAGGAAATGCTGTATGTCTATTACGATGTACAATTTCCTTATCATAAAGTACAATACTACCGGGTAGAATTTGAATATCTTGACCTTTTCGTGATTCTAAATTACCGCCTTGTAACACCAAAGAAAGATGATATTTTTCATGAGAATGCCAATCCTCTGATACTGGTTGAAGGTAGTTTACCATAGAAATATCATATTCTCCAAAAGAAAACTGTTCTGTTGTTTTACCTAAAAACTCTTTTGTTTTTAATGCAATCATGTTGATACTTTTCTGGATAGTAATTATAAAACTACTACTATTTTTCAACAAATATAATGCCAGTACTAAGTCTTTGTAAAACCTAACTCATATTGGCATTTTTTTAACTGTGCTCATACTACTTTTTAATTACATTTAGAGCCAATGATCATTCTATAAATCACACATCATGAAAACATTAGTCACTTTAGCGCTTTCTTTGACCCTTTCCTTTTGTATAAATGCAAATGAAAAAAACAGCTCCTTAAAGGCGAATTTTGAAATTGGAAATCCTGAAATCACATCTATAAATGTAATGACATTTGGACCAGAAAACATACTGTTTATTGGAGATAGTAAATCTGCACAAATAATAGCAATTGATGTTAGCAAAGATCCAAAAACCGACAACAGTAAGGTTAAAATTGATCTTCTGGATAAACTCATCGCAGATATGCTAGGCGCAGGAACAGACGAAGTTCAAATTACAGATATGGCTGTAAATCCAGAAAATAATAATATTTATATCTCTGTTCATCATAGTTCAGGTAAAGCAGTATTATTTAGAGTCGAAAATAATACTCTAAAAAAAATGTCGTTAGAGACTATTTCACATAGTAAATTATCATTAACCGATCCCGTTGCTATTGATGCTAAAGATAAAAGAGGTCGAGAACTTCGCAAATGGGCGGTCGCAGAGATGAAGTATAATTCGGGTAGAATCTTTTTATCAGGTTTAAGCAATAAAGAATTTGCTTCAACCTTTAGAGCTATTGATTTTCCTTTTAATAACAAACAAAATCAGACATCCTTAGAAATATATCATGCAGCTCATGGCCAATATGAAACCCATGCTCCTATTAAAACATTTATCCCAACAACTGTTAAAGGTAGTAAAGCTATTATTGCTGGGTATACTTGTACCCCATTAGTGGTTTTCCCAATGGATAAGATTAAACCTGGAACCCATAATAAGGGAAAAACAATTGCTGAATTGGGAAATGGAAATACTCCTGTCGACATTATAGAGGTCAAAAATGAAGACAAACGTTATCTTTTGATAGCAAATACCAACAGACCTCTTATGAAATTAGATTTTACTGATCTAGAATCTTACAATGAAGAACTGACTACTCCTGTCACTAAAAAAGGAGCTTCTGCCGGTGTAACGTATGTAAATCTTCCATATGTAAATGTGCAACAATTAGATACTTTAAAAGATATAGGTTTTTTAATGATTCAAAGAGAATCGAGTGGAAATCTTGCTCTAAAAGTGGGTAGCAATTGGTGGTTCAAGTAGTATTGCCGAAGAGATCAATATTGAGGTATTATGAAGAAAAGTATTATTGTTGTAGTAGTTTGGCTCTTTTCTATACACATAGGAAATAGCCAAACTGGTACTGACTTTACTTTTAACAGATATAGTGTTACCGTTAAGCGAAATTTAAATGAATCAAATACATTTAATTTATATCGTGGTCAAATTAGTGTCGAAGAAACTGAGAATGCCAATGCTATACTTGGTGAGGTCATAACTAATGATACCATATTACGCTTTATACCTCTTGTGCCTTTGGGGTTACATCAAGATTATACTGTTATCTACAATAATCATATTACACATTTTTCTTTAGATCTTCCTAAATCTTATGAACTTCAAACAATAACTGATATTTACCCTTCTTCAAAAAAGTTACCTTCAAATGTATTAAAATGGTATATAAAGTTTGCTAATCCCATAAATGAAACTAATGTATACAATCATATACGTATACTAAATCAAGATGGAGATACACTTTCACGCACTTTTCTGAACATAGAAAATGCCCTTGTAAATACCGATGGAAGACTTTTAACCTTGTGGATAGAACCTGGTCGGCAAAAACGTGGGTTAATACCAAATCAACAATTAGGTTCCGTTTTTCAGCCAGGAAAATCATACAAATTAATCGTCCTAAAAACACTAAAAGACAAACAAGGTGTTTCTATGTCTAACGATTTTATACATTCTTTTCAAATTACCGAAGATGATCGCAAAAAACCTGATATTAATTTATGGGAAATAGTATCTCCCGAAACATCTACTAATGATCTTATCATGCATAGTAATGAACCTTTGGATTATGGAAGTGTTTTGGGGAGTATTATCATCTTAGACGCTGATAATAAGGAGGTTTTTGGTAATTGGAAATTTACAAACAATGAAAAAACATTAATTTTTAAGCCTACAGATATTTGGAGTAAAGGAAAGTATCGCATCTTTTTTAATACACGTATAGAAGATCTTGCCGGGAATAATTTAAAACAATTGTTTGATAACAAAATTGATGATAAAGATCATTTAGTTCATAAAAATACAGAGTACATTTTAGAATTTAATATACATTAAAATCAAAAAGAAGTTGGCCAAAAAGTATCAAGAAATTCGAATTATCAATCTAAGCCTGTCGAAGACATTTTGAAAATCCTAGTTTTAAAAACTTCGACAGGCACAGTTTGACATAGATACATTATTTTTTGGACAACTTCATTTACTAAATAGATTTCTATTACTTAGTAATAATAAATCCTTTTGTTATGCTTTCTTGTTCGGTATTAATTTCTAAAATATACATTCCCAAAGCTAATCCACTTACATCAATCCTATCTTCTAGTAAGTTACGATTCATCACAGTTTGACCTGTATAACTTATAATTTTATAAGATATATTTTTAGATGACAATCCACTAATAAATAAGAATCCTTCCTTTACTGGATTTGGATATAAAATTACCTTATTTAAGGTATTTATATCGTTACTTTTTGCCACTGCTGGAGCGCCTATATTTAGAGTATAGTCTTCAACTTCTCCATATGCAAAAGTTTCGCAAGGAGTTGACGCTGCATTATATTTCATAGCGACTCTCATTCTTGTGTTTCCGGATAATGCAGTAGTAGGAACAGTAAAATTATAATCTAGATTTGCATCATTTTGAGTAGAAGCAGATACAATTAGTTCTGTACTTTCAAAAACTCCATTCTGATTATAATCTATCCAAACATTCCAGAATTCATTATAAGTCGTATTGGCAAAACCTACACTAAGTGTTATCGTATTTTCTCCATATGGCAAGTTACCAACTTGGCTAGTAAAATCGGCATATCCAGAATTTGCACCAGTAGTATTAGTTATTCCACCTAAACCTACATAATCTATATATTCAAAGTTTGAATTGTTCCCCTTACTATCACAATATGATATCGTTTGGTCTAATGTTGTTATAGTAACTGTATTACTAGCAGTAGAACTATTTCCGGCCGCATCTTTGGCAACTACAGAAAAAGTATATGATGTATTTGGTGCTAATCCTGTTACAACACTATTCAAATTAACTTCTGTAGTTAATAAAGTTGTTCCTTGGTATATTTCATATCCAGATACTCCCACATTATCTGTAGACGCATTCCATGATAAACTAACTCCAGTTGCGGTTACAGATGATGATACAAGGTTTGTAGGTGCAGTAGGAGCTTCTGTATCTGGAGTTGAAGAAAATATTTTGATATTATCTATAGCCATATCACTTCTAAAACTTGTTCCCGTAGTACCTTTAAACTGTAATTTAATTACAGATCCTGCATATGCTGTAAGATCAATAATGGCTTGATTCCAGGTATTGCCTAGATCTCCACTCTTAGTCCATACCGATGTATATGAAGCACCATCCGTAGTACTTAATAACACCTCCATAGTTCCCATATTTGCACCGTACATATGATAACCAAACTCTAAGGAAACTGAACTAAGTCCGGATAAATCAACACAAGGACTGTTGAGCAATGCTATTTTATTTGGACTTGCATTACCAGAGGCTTCTGTAAATAAATAAAAAGCACCGTCTTGACCATTAGTAGGTCCTGTTGAAGTTGAAGGAGTTCCTCCTGAATCTCTAGTCCAGTTTATATCATCATCTGTGGCATTACTCCATTCACCTAGACCCGATTCGAAACTTTCGGTATAAGGAAAGTTACTAATTCCCGCACAAGCAGGGGTTTGAGTAGTTGTAAAGTTAATAGAATCACTATATGGCGAACTTGTGCCTCCTGCACAATTACTTCTTACCTGCGCTTCATAATTGGTTAACGCAACTAACCCACTAACTACTAACGTATTTGTAGTAGCCGCAACAGTTGTCCAACTAGCTGTACCTATTACTCTATATCGCACATCATATGTCGCTCCTGAAGTTCCTTGCCATGAAAGCAAAGCAGATGTTGATTCTATATTAGAAGCTGCAAGTGATGTTGGTGCACCTCCTCCTATTGGTGTTAATTGAACATTTTTAACAACACTACTATAATCAGAGATTGTCACTCCTGTAAGGGTAACCGATTGATAACATTCTGCTTCATACAAAATATCATATATTCCTGCTTTTACTGGTCTATAATAATCACCTTCTGGCAATTCTGTTGGCACCCAGGATTCATACCCTTCTTTACCAACAATAGTAACCTTAGCTTCTATAGGTTGATTGCTTATGGCATCTGTAACTACTCCTGTAAGGCCATAGTTTACTTGCTTTAAAAATGCAATGAGTGCATCTTTGTTATAATTCCAAAAATTTACCAGTTGATTAGCAGGAGGTGTTTTAGCATTAGACAATTCAACCGTTAACTCTCTTCCTTTATGATTATAGATTTGATAATCTTGCCTTCCTCCTTGTACTTCATACCAAGCATAACCATTGGTAATACCATTATTTAAATCATCAAAGTACCCATTAGGACTATTTGATTGACATAGGTCTCTGTATTCTTCTGAAACATGTACAAAATAATCTTCATCTGGATGTGCTCCGGCATATGTATCCCATGGGTAATTAATAAGCTCTATTCCGCCATGAAAATTAGCAGACAATACAAAATGTTTTGAAGCTGCAAAATTCATAAACGCTAATGTTTCTGTTTGGTACGCATTACCATCTGGATTTGCCCCATCATCTGGATCTGGGTAATTTCTATTTAGATCTACATTATTCGCATTACCACGGGTAGCATTTGCAACCGATGTATTATTAGCACTATTTCTAAACGTTCCATCGGGGTTGGCTAAAGGATTAATCCAGACTTCGCTAGTGTCTAAAAGCGTCTTTATCTCAGCATGTCTAGGATGACTTGTATCTTTATATGCAGTTAATAAATAATCAATCAAATCCAACATCATAGGATAACCTGCTATTTCATCACCGTGCATAGAAGATGTATACATAACTCGTGGTTCTTGCTCATCACTTCCTACATTATCAGAGAGTTTCACAAAAAGTAATGCTTTATCACCTTCTGTTGTAGCGCCTATATTTTCTACTTTACACAAAGTAGGATTGTTAGCAGCAAACTCATTCATCATGGTCACATAATCTGCATAGGTTGGATATGCTGTTAAAGGAAATGTAGCTGCTTTATTACCTAGATCAGACGTCATTAACCTTTCACCAGTAACATTATCTTTTACAGTAACATTAAAAGGGATTTTTTTCTGTAAAAACGTATTAAATTGTGACTGGGTTGCCATTGCTTTAACCGTTTTGGTATCTTCATCATAGTGAACTATAGATACTTCTTTTGTTATTGTACTAAGTGCTGAGTGATTATCTATTACAAAAGAAAAAATTACTTCCCCTTTTGAATTTAGATACTTATTTGCAAGTTCTACATCATTTTGTTGTGCAAAGAGAGGAATGCTAATGGTAAATGTTACCAAAAGCATTAACAATAAACTATTTTTCATGGTTTTAAGAGTGGTTTAAATTGAGTTAATATTAGGTTTAGATTTATGTGTAATAAATAGTTAAATCTAAAGATAATATAAAATGATGAACATTTCAATTTAGGTACAATTAAAACGCATAAAACCAATGTATTAATCCTCCAAAACTTTTCCTTCTACATTCCTATAAGATACTAAGTGCTTTTTTTTCTTTGATTTCAAATAGAAAACGATAAAAAGAACAATCAAAGTTATTAATGAGAATATAGAATCTTCTATTCCCATAGCCGAACCTGTTACTATTTCAGATCCACTAAACTCTGCCTTAAACAACACACCAAATTGATCTAGCCCCGTTAGATTACTGCCAAAGATTGGTTGTGCCAAATTCCATCCCAAATGAAATGAAAATGGTAACCATATTCGTTTAGTATAGGTAAACATTATCCCCATTAACAATCCAAATACAATACCACCAATAGATCCTATAACGGCCACATTGGGATTTAGTAAATGTGGAAGTTCAAAAAGTACTCCAGAAACAATTAGAGCGACGGTAGTTCCTTTCCATTGTTCTAAAATTCTATACAAAATCCCTCTAAAAACAAGTTCTTCTAGCATTGCTGCCCCAATTAAAAAAGTAAAGGGAGCTGTTAAAAGATCGAACCCTTCGAAATCTAGAATTTTGTAATTGCCAATACAAAAAAGAAGAAAGAATTCTAGTGCAATTACCCCTAAACCTAACCAAAATCCACCAAATAGCTCTAGAAAGGATGACTTAAAGGATAATTCGGTTACTTCTCTTTTTTCATAATATTTAGTAAAAAAATAATAGGTCAATGTCATTACCAAAGTACCTAATAATGCCACGAATACCTTAATTACAGTCTCTGATTGAATAATTGAACTAAAAAAAGGTTTTGTTATATAACTTTTGATTAATCCTGTTGCTGATACAACTATAACCATACCCAAGATAATTCTAAAAATTGGATGATAAATTAGTTTCATTATCATACTGTCTCTATGTTCTAAATGTTCCATAATGTTTGTTATTTTGAAACGAAGAAAAAGAGGTTTGAGACTAGTTCCTACTTTATTTAACCAACCCTATGATTTTAATCCGTAATCAAGAATATATTGATTATAAACTATGTTCATTTAGACAAAATCTATGTTTATGGATGAAAATAACATGTTCATTAAATGAATTGTATTTGTATACTTGCTTTTATTATTTTAGATTAGAAATATCACAATGAAGCAAAAAAAGATTAACACTATATCTAAAAAAATTATAGTTCATATTTTAGTTATCCTGACTATTGTACTTATGATTTCAATAATTTATTTCTTAAGTGGCTTAGGTACAGAAAAAGAACTATCCTTTCATATATATTTTTTACAAGCATTAACAGGAATCATTTTGTTTATTTTACCACCAATATATTTTAATATTTACATCTGTATTCCTAAACTATTAATAAAACATAAATATGTTCTTTATGTATTAGCCCTTATTATGGTTATTCTGATTTGGGGATTCATTATTGGTTATATTGAACCTTGGATTGATACATATTGGTTCGATCAGCCTTCTGAAAAAGCTACATTGCAAAGCGGAATACTAGTAATGGTATTCATTATTGGAATATCAACATTGTTACATTTATCTTTTAGATGGTTTGTGCAACTTTCAAAAGTAAAACAAATAGAAAATGATCGTTTAACTTATGAGTTATCGATGCTTAAAAATCAAATAAAACCCCATTTCTTTTTTAACACCCTAAATAACTTATATGCATTGGCTTTAGAAAAGGCAGAAGAAACTCCCTTTGTTATTTTAAAACTGTCCGAAATGCTACGATATACTATTTATGATTGCAAAGCTGCAAAAGTTTCTCTAGCCAAAGAGGTTTTGTATATTGAAAACTATATAGCTTTACAAACTATAAGACATTACAACAGAGGTAAGATCGTTTTTAATAAATCGATATCTAATCCTTCTATAAAGATAGCTCCAATGATTTTAATTGTATTCATAGAAAATGCGTTTAAACATGGTTATGAAAAAATGGATCAGAATGCTTTTTTAGATGTAACACTAACCACTAGTGAAACTGAGGTTTCATTAATCGTTAAAAACAATTATGACCCCGCTCAACATCAATCTAACGACGGATTAGGTCTTAATAATGTTAAAAGGAGATTATCATTATTATATCCTAATCAAAATGAATTAAGTCTATCAAACAAAAATAACCAGTATACAGCGGCCTTAAAGATAAATTTATGATGAATTGTATTATTATCGATGATGAACCACTTGCCCATAAGGTGATAAAAAACTATAGCGAGAATCTTTCTTTTCTAAATATTGTGGCAACATTTCATACTGCTGTTGATGCTATCGGTTTTTTGAATGATAATACAATTGATCTGATTTTTCTGGATATTAATATGCCCAAATTAAAAGGATTAGATTTTTTAAGGATACTAGATAACCCTCCTATTATAATTATCACTACCGCGTATCAAGAATTCGCATTAGAAGGATATGAATTAGACGTTTTAGATTACCTATTGAAACCATTTAGTTTTGAACGTTTTGTAAAATCCACAAATAAAGCTCTTCAGCGATATAAAGTTATGAATGCTGCACAAAAATCTCACAATGATAGTTCAGAAAATACAGTTACAAACAAAAGTAGTCCGGAAACTATCTTTATAAAATCAGACAAAAAAACACATCAAATTAGACTTGATAAAATTCTATATTTTGAGAGTTATGGTAGTTACGTAAAGATTCATCTCGAAAATGAGGTTATCGTTACATTAGACCGCTTAAAAAACTTCGAAACATCTCTCCCTAAAGCATACTTTCTAAGAATTCATAAATCATATATAGTGTCAATTGCTAATATTCAAACTATTGAAGGAAATAGACTATTGATTTCTCAAACGTATATTCCAATAGGAAGTGTTTATAAACACAATATAAATCGAATTATAAAATAGTTTAATGTAGGATTATATACTCAACGTATATGGCTTCCTGCATTTACATCAATAGTCGCACCAGTAGCATGATCCATCAATCCGCTACACATCATACCTATTAACGGAGATATATCTTTGGGCGTCGTAAGCGTATTTAGAGCGATTTCATCTAATACCTTTTGTTCACCATGATCTGCTATAAATTGTTCTGCCATTTGAGTACGTGTAAATCCTGGGGAAACAATGAAAGATTTGATATTACGTTTACCAAAAGAACGAGCTACACTTCTTGCCAAAGAAACAATCCCACCTTTGGATGCTGCATAAGCTAAATATTCCTCTGTCTCTCCTCTAAAAACTGCCCTACTGCCAATATAAATAAATCTACCTTCTCCATTTTCAAGAAAATGATCTAAACCCAATTTTGTTAATAACCCTACAGAATTTAAATTTACATCCATTGTTCTTCTCCAGGTAGAAAACCATTCGCATGTATCTTCACTGGTAGGATGAGACAAAAACACGCCCGCATTTAGTATAATAACATCTATCTTACCAAAGGATTTTTTTACTTCATTAAATAGGTCACAAACTTCTTGCTCATTTGACAAGTCTGCTTTAAAAGCCTTAGACGCTGTCGTTACATAGGTAGCTACCAAAGCACCTGCAGAAGTTGTATTAGAATTATAGTGTACAGCCACCTTTGCTCCCATTTGCATCAAAAAATCTGCTGTTTCTTTTCCTATTCCATCTGATGCTCCAGTGAGAAGCACAGTTTTATTTTTAAGATCTATATCTATCATCAAAATGCCGTTTATCTATATAAAAATAAGAGAATTTATGCAGAATATTAACATGGTCTTAGTTAAGAAATTTACAAAAATGCACTACCTTAGAGGAAGACCTTTTCTTGTCAACATTTCACTTTTTGACAAAACGTACACACTTCATTTCATAACAAACTTTTAATACTAATTCTTATGAGTATCTCACAAGCATCTCCTAAAAGCAAATTGGAAAAACCAAGTTTTAAGGACAAATACGATAATTATATAGGTGGTAAATGGACATTACCCGTAAAAGGACAATATTTTGACAATATTTCTCCAGTAGACGGAACCAGTTTTACAAAGATTGCTCGTTCTACAAAAGAAGATATTAATTTGGCTATTGATTCTGCATGGAAAGCCGCGCCAGAATGGAATAATTCTTCAGCCACTTTTAGAAGCAATTGTTTATTAAAAATTGCAAATATTATAGAAGAAAACCTAGATGCATTAGCTCGTGCTGAAACATGGGATAATGGAAAAGCATTACGCGAAACTTTAGCTGCAGATTTACCCCTAGCGGTTGATCATTTTAGATATTTTGCTGGAGTTATTCGAGCAGAAGAAGGATCTGTTAGTGAACTTGATTCAAATACAGTATCATTAAATATGCAAGAACCTTTAGGAGTTGTTGGCCAAATTATTCCATGGAATTTCCCTTTATTAATGGCTACATGGAAAATTGCTCCAGCTCTTGCTGCCGGAAATTGCGTTGTATTAAAACCAGCAGAACAAACACCTGTGGGTATAATGATTTTAATGGAATTGATTGAAGGAATACTTCCTGACGGAGTATTAAATGTTGTAAATGGTTTTGGTGTTGAAGCTGGTAAACCATTGGCATCGCATCCAAGAATTAATAAAGTAGCATTTACTGGTGAGACAACTACGGGGCAATTAATAATGCAATACGCTTCTAAAAACATTACCCCAGTAACTCTAGAGCTTGGTGGTAAATCTCCTAATATATTCTTTGAAAGTATTATGACTGCAGATGATGAATATTTTGACAAAGCTATAGAAGGAGCAGTAATGTTTGCTTTAAACCAAGGAGAAGTATGCACTTGTCCTTCTCGAATTTTAATTCAAGAAAATATATACGATGAGTTTATCCAAAGAGTAATTGAAAGAACTGAAGCTATAAAACTAGGACACCCTCTTGATCCGGAAACAATGATGGGAGCTCAAGCATCTAATGATCAGTTTGAAAAAGTACTAAATTATATCAATATTGGTAAAGACGAAGGTTGTGAAGTGCTAACTGGCGGTGAAGAAGCATATATCGAAGGGCTTGAAAATGGATACTACGTGAAACCAACATTGTTAAAAGGAAATAATAAAATGCGTGTTTTTCAAGAAGAAATTTTTGGACCAGTAGCCTGTGTTACCACATTTAAAGATGAAGCAGAAGCTATAGAAATTGCCAATGATACTCTTTATGGATTAGGCGCTGGAGTATGGACTAGAGATATGCATCAAGCGTACCAAGTATCTAGAGCTGTTAAAGCAGGTCGTGTATGGGTAAATTGTTATCATAATTATCCTGCACATGCACCGTTTGGCGGATATAAAAAGTCAGGAATTGGTAGAGAGAATCATAAAATGATGCTTAATCATTATAGACAAACTAAAAATATGTTGATATCATACGACAAAAAATCTCTTGGATTTTTTTAAGGACCATTACCTATGATTAAACGAGTAAAGGTAACACAGGCCGCAAAAGCCGTAATAAATACCCTAAAAAAAGAACACGGAGAGTTGATGTTTCATCAAAGTGGAGGATGCTGTGATGGTTCCTCCCCAATGTGTTTTGAAAAAGGAGAACTTATGATCAATGAAAATGACATTTGGTTAGGAACCATCAACAATTGTGATTTTTATATGTCAAGTGATCAATTTGAGTATTGGAAACATACACAATTAACTGTCGATGTAGTTAAAGGTCGTGGAGCAAGCTTTTCGCTTGAAATTCCTATGGGAATACGATTTATTATTAAATCAAGACTATATACAACAGATGAGATGACAGCCTTAAGTCCGATTCATATCGGAGAGGGGTTTTAAATTGAATGAATAACTTATAAAACTTAAGTAATCTCTATTTATAGAGATTACTTAAGTTAAAATCTATAATCTAGTATAATACGTTTTAATAGATAAAATTTCGTCATCCCTGGACATTCTATTATTATTTTCAAAGACATACGTATACTGAACTGTGGTTCCACTTGAAGGGCCATCTGTAAAAGTTATATCATATACCCCATCACTTATTTTAGTCCATGTTGCATTTCTTACTAAAGCTACTTCACAATTGTTAGTGGACGTACTTATGTCCATAAGAGTGGAAATAAATCTATTATCTGATGTAAACTCTATAGTGGTCGTCTTAAAGCAATCTGAAAGACTCTCTTCCACTCCATCATTAAAACGTTGGTCGATTTGCCATTTACCAATAATAGTATCATTATTAGCTTCACCCGAATCATCATCACTAGAGCTACATGACGCTAGAAGGGTTATTAAACAAATAACAAAGTAATACTTAATATTTTTCATAATTAATAAGGTTAAAAGAGAAATACAAATTTAATCTATTTTTAAGAATAGTAGAATCTAAAATCCTATTCATATTGGTTAAATATGTTAAGAGATCTACTCTTTTCATGGTTTAAAATGTTAATAATTGTTAAAATAGTACCTTTTTATACATAGTACTGTAACGAAATAGATTTATGGGCGTCTAGTAGATATAATAACATAAATAAATAGAAATAATGAGAACACTAAACAACAATCAAATCACTGCAAAAGTAACAACAACAAAAGGATTTATCTGGAACACTAAAAGAAGATACAGATAATTCTAAAACAACAATAACTAACTTTAAAATAGAATTTATGAGAACTTTAGACAACAATCAAATAACTAAAAAAGCAACAACAACAAAAGGATTTATCTGGAACGCTAAAAGAAGATACAGATAATCTTACTACAACAATAAACTAACTTTAAACCAGAAATTATGAGAACTTTAAACAACAATCAAATAACTAAAAAAGTAGCAACAACAAAAGGATTTATTTGGAATTCTAAAAGAAGATATAAGTAAAATTCAAATACGATTAAATATTAAAAATGAAATTATGAGAACTTTAGATAACAATCAAATTACGGCAAAAGTAACAACAACAAAAGGATATATCTGGAACACCAAAAGGCGTTATAGGTAGTTATAAGTTAAACCATCAAAAAATAAAATCATGAAAGCTTTAAAAAATATTAAAAAGAGATTTAATGTTGCAAAACTCAACCAAAATATACTTTTGGATAGCACATTCACCATCTATAATCATGAACACAAGATTCATAAAAGAATAAAATGTTATGCTTATTAATAAAACAAATGTATGAAAGCCGGGTTCAAATTTAAACTCGGCTTTTTTCTTACCTCTCCTACTCCCATTTTCTAAAGAATTTTTACTCTTCAATTATATTTGTTTTATAAAACGAATATATTACGCAACTAAAAAGTTGCATTTTTTGATTTTCTTCTTATATTTGCAACCATATAGTTGCATATCGATATTCAAATACTATATATTTAATGTTTAACTCATAAATATATCAACAATGAAAGATGTAATTCGAAAAGAACAAATATTTAATCATTCTATTGAAAGTGTATGGAATGCCATTACAAAACAAGAAGAAATATCTTCATGGTTTATAAAAGCAGATTTTAGAGCCGAAAAAGGATATCAATACACCTTCAATTCTGATGGGGAAAATTGTTCCCCGATAAAAGGTGAAATTAAAGAAGCTAGTCCTTACACGTTAGTTTATACTTGGATAGTTACAGAAAATCCTGTAGAAACTACCGTTAAATGGGTCTTAGAAGAAGTTGAAACTGGAACAAAGTTATCTCTAGAGCATTCTGGAATATCCCAATATAAGGGCGAAACCGCTATTACAATGTTTGATAGTTTTAATGGTGGTTGGAATAATTGTGTTTCGAGTCTTATCACATATCTAAAACAAGCTGTACATGCAGGATAAAATAACAACCATATTAAAAGCAATAGCAGATCCTACCAGACGTGAAATTTTTCATGCTCTGGTAGTAGCCGCTACTGCCTTACCTATTACTCAGATTTCTAATCAATTTGAAATTAGTCGTCAAGGAATTACAAAGCATTTAAAAACTCTTGAAGATGCTGGTTTGGTGGAGATTAACACAAAAGGTAGAGAACGATTTTGTTATGCTAATACAAAACCATTAGCCGAAATAAATAATTGGCTGGCCTTTTACGAAAAATTCTGGGATACTAAGATCAATAGTTTAGAACAACATTTAAATAAAAAAGGGTAACATGATACCTAAGATAATTGTTTCATTACCCATGTTTTTGCCTTTTCAAGATTTTCAAAAGTAAGTATGCCGTCTTGATAAAACATATTTTCTATTCTTACACTTGTTTCTTGAAATCTATTATAGATAACAACGGTAAACACCTTAAGATTAGGAAATACTTCTTTAATTCGAAGGTAATCTGTTGGTTCTGTTGAATACGAATTAACTCTATGCGAGATATATCCAAAAGGACGATCTTCAAAATGCAAATTGGTTAATTTAGAAAGTTTTTCAGCTTTATCATAATCAAAACATATACCTTCAGCCACTTCAATAACAAGAAAGTTCTTATAAAAAATGACCTTTCCCATCTCAAGATCATAGGTCTTGATTATATCTTCTCCATCGGTAGTCTTTGGTAATCTAAACATGTAGGGGTTATGAACAGTTGAGTTCTACCAAATATAAGGTTAAATTTTTTTAAATAACAACAATATGTTGAAAAAAACCACAGTATGTACGTACTAAAAATATGGTTTTACCGTTGTTACTAACCATAATTTATTGATATTCAAATATTTTTAACACTAAAATGTTCCCTTTACTACTCCAGACATTACCGGTTGGATTGAGATATCAAAAACACTTAAATCAGTAATTATAGCACTACTTGCATTAACAATACCAGATCTATATGCCTCGGTAACAAATAATGTAGAGAATGCTCTATTAGTTGTTCCATCATTACCTACATATATCCTAAAATCTGATGCAGCCCCATTATCTGTTAATGTAACGGTTTGAATATTATTACCACTCTGACTGGTTTTTGTAACAAATGTTTGCACCCACCCATTAGGGTTATTTAAATATCCTGAAACATGATATTCATCCATACCACTAGCATGTGTGTATATTTTAAATTTAATTGAGAAATTTGTTCCTCCAAAAGGGATTTTTATTTCATAATACCCTACTAAACTTTGTTTTAATACCAAACCACTTGAGATTGGAGGGACTTTTTTAATGCCTCCAGAACTATCAACTACTAGATTTTGATCCGAAGAAGAACCATTTGGTATTGATCTCACCCGTAAATTACCACTAATATCTAATGTCGATGACGGTAAATTAGTACCAATACCTACTCTACCATTTGTATATATTGCATCATTAATTGATGATGGTTTTGTACCGTTTACATTTAACCAATCAGAATCAGAACTTTCAGATATACTATCCTTGTGATTTGGGTAAATATCATTTTTTGTGATTTGTGTCTTACCTAAACCGTAAGTTCCTTTGCCTGTTTTTAAGAAATAACTTTGTAATGCCATAAATACAGCTTTCTTTTTAAGTGTTTTTTCAGAAAATTAAATTTCAACTTCGAATATCTTCATCGGTCAACATAATAGGTTCATTCTCGTTTAGAATTTCGTCAGAAATATCTATTGCTGTTATTGTTTGCAAATCAAATTCGAATATAATCTGTTCATTATCAAAAACTACCAAAGGGGGGTCTAGTTTATTAATAGCATCAACAATTGCATCTTCTTCTGTCGGTAAAAGTCTAGACCTTGAATATCGTATAACTCCAAGATTAACCACTCTTATCGTATTGTTTTGGTCGGTATGATCTGATGGTTTAGGAATTGTAAATGAAGAGCCATTTGATAAAGAAATCACCTGATTCCCTAGACGATCGACAACTACATTTGTAACAATAATACCACTATCTACATGATGATAACTATCTATAAAATCACTAAACTGTTGTTCTGTAGGTTTATCTCCTGTCTCAAAATAGGTCTTTAGTACTTCTTTTGGTTGTTTCATAGTTATCTTAGTCTTTCTATAAATGTAGTGACATTATCTCTTCGCAATGAAACATTATTATTATCATTATTATCATTGTTAGCATCAGCATAAGTTTTTATGATCCTAACCATGACGGAAATATTTGCATCAGAAGCATTTAATATTTGCGTATTGTCTATACTTCTTAAAACATAATTGATTGATGTTTTTGTTTCAACTCCTGCTATCTTTTCGATTCTAACAAAACCAAAAACCTGTCCCGCTGGAAATAATTGAGTTTCAATAAATGTCGATTCATCAATTATTCCATTAATAGTTAAATCTTCATTAGCAATTACAAGAACAGAATCTACGGGATTATCTCCCGCAGTTGAAGAAGTAAAAAGTCCATTATTAATTCTAAACCTATACTCATAACGTACCGAAGTTGGGTTTTGTGTACCTGTAGTCGCGTGAAAAAATGTACTATATTTACCGGCAACTGTTAATCTATTGGCTCCTGCATTTGAAAAAGCTCCTACGATTCCATTACCTCCGTTATATGATGTTTCTTGGGATATTAATGCTGCCAAATTTAATTGAGGATTAACGTTATAGCTGTATACTTTTATATTTACAAAATTTTGTAATACTAATTTTTCGACTTCATTATTTGAATTTATTGTTAGAACACTATCATTAAAACTACCATTTGAAAGCCCTGTTAATCTTATTTTTACAAAAGTTACTATTTTAGAAACAAGATTACCTAGTATAGTATCACCTATATTTAAAAGGTTATTAATATTAAAACCACCTATATCAACATTTGCTCCTAAAACTATGTTATTACTTCCGCTACCATCACCTTGTACAGAATTACCGCCGATAATTACATTATTATCACCTTGTACTCTATCTGTTGCAGTTTTAGAACCTATTACAACATTATTGTCTGATCCATTATTTCCATTTGTTCCTAAACCACTAAAAGCTTGAGAACCTAAAATAACATTATCATTACCAACACCATCAAGTATTGAACCTTTGCCTACAACGACATTACGCTCTCCTCTTGTTTCTCCTATAGAATCAGGTGTTTCTCTTGTTCCCAAAAGTATGTTTGTAGTATCGGATTGGGCATCTGTTAAATCATTTAATCCTAGTACAGGAGTATTTCCATTTATAAATGATGAAAAATCAACTGTAAAAGTAGAGTTATCATCCCTAGTAAATGTTGCAATTCCTGTATCTGAGTCTACCACACCACTTGTTAGTCTAGATAAGTTTGTATCATCTATATATAATGATAAATCTTCAGAGTTAATCTCCACACCATCTTTTAATAGTTTGAGTGCGTTGGATTGAATATTGATAGTATATTCTGGTAGTACAGGTAATACATCTACGTCTTCTCTTTGATATGCTAAGAACCACGTAGTATTATTGGGCATAAAAGATCCTAAGTTATCATAAGCATATGCATTTGCTGGCACATAATCACATCGATACCATACATAATTACCATAAGCTACTTGTGAATCACCTGTTACTTTAAACCTCCTATTTCTTGTTGTAATGGATGAAGATTCTGCTGAATCTTTAATAAATACCGTTGTATTCTTGAAATCTACTGAAATTTTTGAAGTATCAACAAGTAAACGACCGATACCATTAGCTTGATTATAGTACATAGGAAAAGTGCTATAAGAAGCACTATTAGAAAAATCTTCTAATAAGTCATATGTAATCACAACTCTATTATAAAATACTGCTTGTTGTAAATTTTCTACTTTCCTTCTTAAACGTTGATTATCTGTAACCAATTCTTCTAAAAAAGAAAGATCAGGAGTACGATGATTTACATATACATCATCTACATTAATTTGATTATTTCCAAGACCATACGTTCCTTTTCCTGGTTTTAAAAAATAGCTATATGCTTTCATAAACTAAAATGCTTTTTAGGTAAATATTGGTCCATCTCCTTCTCCATCTCCTTCTCCAAAACGTCTGACATCAAATTCGAAAATTATATTTTCATCATCAGCCACTACCAATGGGGGATTTAATCTATTAACTGCATTTACTAAGCTGGCTTCGATACTTAATTCTGCTGCGGTAATAGTACCTAAATCAACAATCCTTATTTTATTATTTTGAGAAATATGATCTGTTGGCTTTGTAATTGTTACTACTGTACCATCAGAAAAATTTAAATTTTGATTTCCTTGTGCATCACTTACTACCGAAGTAACAATTGTCCCGCTATCTAAATGATGATAACTATCGATAAGATCACAGAACTGCTGTTCTGTAGGTTTATCACCTGTCTCAAAATACGTTTTAAGGATTTCTTTTGGTTGTTTCATATATCATTACTGTATAATTATTAGAAACTAATTTATTTGATTACATCTATTGGTGCCGCTGTAATAGCATCTCTTTGTATTTCTGCATTATGTACTATAAATCCTTGAATCATATAATTATCTATATTTTCTACGTCTAGTACACCTATTTCAAGTGATTTATTAATCGTCTTTTTAGAATCGATTTCTTGTGGTTTACCATCTTTATCAATCAAAAACAATCCACTTCTAAGGTCGGATGGTTTAATCCATGATACTTCTTTTTCATCTTTACTTACTAGTAATGGATGATCTTTAGTAACATTTAGTATCGTGCCATCTACCATGGTTAGTCTAACATAACTTTCTACAGTCTTAACTAACATGTCCTTTACTTCGACTTCTACTACTTTAGCTTCCTTGAGCATTCCTGACCATTCAGTATATGTATCACTATTCGCATCAATACGATTTGGAAAATTATATCCTCTTAACTTATCTCCCACTTTAATATTGGCCAGTTTTTTACTTCTACCATTAGCCATAACTACCTTAGACTCTAGATCGAAACAACTACTACTATCAATACGGGCAGCTATTTGTTGCGGACCATTACCTATTTGTTCCCAAGGTAAACCTGCCGTATCTCTACCATCTGCGGTTTCAAAAACAACTTCCCCAATTCTTGGTTGATTTGTAGGGCCTACTGTTAAAGCAACTTGAGTAGTACCACTATTACTTGATGAAGGAGGGCTTACATTAACGTTTCCTAAATTTTGTTTTACTCTCCATCCTCCACCTTGTGAAGTAATATCAATAAACTGAATACCCGCTAAACCAGAATCTGTAAATGAAACAAAAGATTGAAATATACTTACTGAAGATGTTGGAACAATAACTTGTCTAGTAAGCGTATACTGCAGGACGTTAGAGTACTCGCTCGTAGCTCCACTATTATCAATAACTCTATTTCTAAAAAAGTGTTTTCCTACTCTATCACCTAAGCCCGAAGAAAATATGTTAGTAGGACCTGGAACCGTATTTACTACTCTCCAATCCTCACTAACTGTATCATTTTCAAAACATTGTTCCCATACAAATTGTGCTATTGTACCGTCAGAATCAGTGGCTACACTTCTTAAGTTAGCACTAATATTACCACCTTGTACAACAGAACTTGTTTTTATTGCTGTTGTACCATCACTAAATTGTATTCTTGTGGTTGGTGTTATATTGTTCCCTGCACTACCAACATAAATAATAAAAGCTAGTGTATAGTATGGAGGTCTATTTTCATGTGCTGCATTACCTCCAATTTGTTTTTCTGTCATTTCATTTCTAATGGCACTAGAAGCTAGTCTAGCTACCGCTAGCTCATCAGTTGGTGCTCCAGCATCAATAGAGCCTGGCGTACTATCGTTTCTATAATCAGAAGCTATACTAGAAAACTTATTAAACCTACTACTAGAACCATGTCTATGTCTTGGCATTTGATTAACAGTAAGAGTTACATTTTTCGCTCCACCAACATCTCCTATCGAATTATAATCTCCATCAGATGGATTATACCCTACGACAAACCTCCCTCTTAAATCTGGAACAGTTACACCATTAATTACTCTACTTGAATTACATAATTCCCATCCGGCAGGAGGCGTTGTACCGCTCCACATCATAATCATCCCTTTTTCAAATCCACTTGTATCGAGTACCCCTCTGCTTAGGTTACCTACCTGATCCACCACAAGAGGTACGTCTGAACCTCCCTGACTCTGTTGAAGGTTTGCTAAATTTACATCACCAAATATTTTTGTTTTCTCCCAGTCCTTTGCATAATTCAAATTTAAAGTATCTCCACCATCTACTAAAGCTCTTCCAATCGGTCTATCTGGATATATCTGTCCTCTTCTTCCTGAATATCCTAAATTAAAATCTGCAGATCTTACTATTGCACTAAAAGATTCATTTGTATCAAGTTTACTAATTTGGTTAGCCCCCAAATTTAAATCACCTGTCATCGGTTTGGACCCATCACGAGGTAAATAATCTTCTTTTATTGAATTAATATCAGTATTGATATTTGTTACATCTGTAGTTAGTGAAATAACTGTTTTTAACCTAATAAATGATGTGCTCTCAAGGCCCGTACTTCCATATTGTGCTGCCCATTCTTCATATACACGTTTAGCAACTCCATCTGCATATTCAAGACTCCCTGTATCACTTCGTAAATCTATAAAAGCAATTCGGTTTCCTCCTCCATTATATTTTAATCGTACTAATTCTGGTTTTGTAACTGGGAAAGGGTTTCCGTCGACTGCATCAATCTCTTCTCTTGTAATAGTAGTAACAACCCAACCATCGTCATCGTCACTTGTTGCATCTTTGATTATATAGTTTTTGGTAGGATCGATACCCCATTGCGCAAGTAATGCTCCTAACATATCATCGGCAAATGCTCTCTGCAAATGAATTAATGTTTCTTGTTCTAGAGGAAAACCTCCTTTATGTCCAAAATTGACTCTTTTCATTATAATTTTGCTTTTACTGAAGGTTCTTCACTATTCGTATATGCATATTGTCTAGTTTCATAACTCTTAGCAACCAACTTATAGAAATTAACTACTTTATGAAATCTTGGTGTTTGTATTTTAACAGCATCTGGATGGCTCGTAAATGGGTGACCTAATTCAAAAATTAACTTATCACTCATAGATTCTAACAATAACTGCTTTTTGTGTATTGGATAACTGACTTTATCCATAGAGGTTACTTCATTAAGATATGTCTTTGTTGCTTCTAATATTGATGACGGTAGATTAATTCTAAAATTGAAATATTCAGTACTACTGAAATCTAAATCACTAGAGAGATATAAAAAATATCGAAATTCTCTTTTTGGTTCATTATTTCTGGTATATGTGATTATTGCAGGTTCTCCATTTTGAATTTCTTCATTTGTAAATAAATATTGAACTCTTGGTCGATCTGCATCTTCTAAGAAAATAAGACCATTATCAGCTTTTTCCTGTGTTGTTTCATAGTACTTATACTCCTTGCTTTTATTAAAAATTTCGTTTAGCACTTTTTCAAGATATATAACTTGACCATTATGCTGCATCTTGTATAAAGTATCTTCATATACACTTGATAATGGTTTAAGTAAAACTTGGAGCCATAAGGCATGTCTATTTTTCCGTAATACTGGAGGCATTAACATAATTAATGTTCTTTGCCAATCTATTTGTGTGTATTTTCTTAGCATTATAATTACAGATTAAAGCTTGGATCAGTTTGTAGGTTGTATGGGAAATATGAAACATAAATTCCTTCATCAACTATAGTATCAGAATCATCATTACTTTGATTATTTGAAAAATCTGTATTAAAATACCCCGATGTTGGAACAAAAAATGCAGTTTCTTTTACGCTATCTGTATCGTCATATACATCTACTGAAAAATCAGAATTTATGTCTCTGTTGTAAGGTGCAATCTTAATTTTACGTAAAATCGGTAATCTAACTCCTTCTTGTTTCTGTACTTGATCTATTAAAAAGATAGGTACAAAAGCTCCGTTAAATTCTAATGTTTCTATATATGCTTTAATTGTCTCTTCTACTGGTTTCCTAGATAAATCCTTAATTAGTCTACCTTTGTTCTCTCCTTCTGTATACATTACTAGTGGATCTACATATACTTCAAATTGAATTTGAATTTTATCTCCTGTTGTCGATACAACACGAATTTGGGTTCCTGCATCTTTGATTTGGTTCATATATGCCTGAAAAACCCTTCTTTCTTCTGTATTCAATGGTTTTGGAAGATCATCAACACGTTTAGCTACTTTCATAGTAACAATTCCTACTTGATTATAATAATACTCTCTAATAAGAGATTCTACGTTTTGTGTTGGATTTGCATCAATTCCATTTTGTTCTCCGTCATTAGGAAAAACATCACTAAATAAACGTTCTGAAATTGCGCAATGTTTTATAATTTTTGCTTCTTCAATACTTGGAATTTGTGTGGTGTCAAACTGAAAAAAACCATCTTTCCAAACTAATGGAGCCCCCTTTATATAATCAAAAGCCTGCTCTCTGTACCACGATAAAGTATGTGGTCTAGATAGTAATGCATTACGCTCTACAATTTTTTCGTGCATCCATATAGCCGTAGCAACAATATAAACCCATAGCCTCCATATTGAAGTTTTTGATGTACTCGTTAGTTCACTTTCTAAGGTTTGTTTCTCATTTGGTGTGAGTATCTGTAAAGCATCAAATTGTTGTTCTTTTGCTTTTTGATCTAGTATCTCTTGTTGTATTTCAGCAATGGTACGCGCCATGAATTGTAATTTTTAAGATTCTTGTAGTGCTACAAAAAATTTAACATTAAAGTTTTTTCCTTCTGAAAGTGCTTTGAGAACTTGTGATGAACTAAATACATTAATACTTTCTCTTGTCTTATCAATGGGTATAGAAACCGCTACTTTAATAGGAGTTTTTTGGCTTGCAGCCAAGATTTCATATGTAGCATTTGCTTCAACAAAAATCGAAAACTCGAGATTATAAGGAGTTATATTATCTCCTTCAAACCTTGAAAAAGTTATTATCTTAGGTACCGCATCACTACCAACTTTTCTGTAACCTATATTATTTTGCAATAGTTTAAGGCTAATTCCTTCTCCCGAAATCCCCCCAAATCCTTTTATTTCTTGTAATTCTAACTCTTCTTCATCGGGAGGGCAAACAATAAAATCATCTGCAATGATCATGCAACCTATTCCTTCACAATCCTTATCAGGATCTTCTAGCAATGTAAATTCTGCATTGGTACCATCGGTTGCCGGCTTAATATTTCTTGCGATATAAAATTCTTGAATTTCTCTTCTGGTAGGTGAACTTATGATTTGCAAATCTTGATATACCGATAAAGACATATCTACTTGATCAATAGTATTATCATCAAGAAGATCAAATAATCCTTCGATACTACCATACTCTTGGAGTGCCATATCAAAAATACTCTGATTCTCTTGTGGTTTAATAGTTTCCATCGATATGTATATTTTCTAAATTATTTACGTCCAAATCTTTAATAAAGAAATTATCGTATTCTAATTGATTACTAATCTCATTTTCTAGTCGTAAACGAGAAATAATCTCAGGGCTTTTAAGATAATCTGTTATACCAACACCAAGAATCGGATGTTCTTTAAAACTACCTTTATGACTAAGTAATAATAGTTCGATATTCTGCTGATCTGTATCGCCTATAGCAAAATCTCCATTTTTAATTACCAAATCTCTATTATTATCAAGTTTAAAATCTTTCATGCTAACTAATTACTGTTGAGTTTGATGTAACGGGAGCTCCGTTATTTCCTAATCCGCTTGATGTTACTTTTAAATTATTTTTAATATGACTTACTACTGCTGTTGCAATTGCACTAGCCATATCATCAATATAGCTGTCAATTTTTGATTGTGCATCACTATTACTAGTTGGAGCACTACCTCCTATATCCACATTGTTTTTTAAAGCAGTTTTTATATCATTTGCTAATAAAGTTGCATTTAAAGGCATAATTATTCCATTATTTCGTTAATTTTTGCGTTGATATCAGCAAGCGCCCCTACATCTGGGCTTACTCCTTGTGCTACTACGATTTTTGATATTTCTGTTATCAAGTCATTAAGTTGATCTTTTAAGTTATTCTCGCCTACCTCTACTTTAAACTTATCTCCCATTGCAAAGTTCAAACCTTTGGCTTCATGATTAAATACAATTGATTCATCTTGTATTACAGCTTGATAACCTTGACCTTCTGAAAAATCAATTTTAACTTCATCTGATGAATACCCTATACTTGATATATCTTTAAACAGCGGAGGTGTATTTGTAATAGGGTTACCCTCAGATTCTAATCTTTTAAACGACAATCTCGATTCATTTCCTCCTGTTTGCATCTGAAAATAGGTATCATCATCATTGCGTATACGTAAAAATATTTTATCTATTTCAGAATATTGAGAAATAAAGGCACGGGTTTCTGTAGTTTCAATAATTGATGCCAAGACCCAACTACCAACTTTAGGAATACATATAATCCCTTGCTCCTTATCCTGTAAAGATGCTTTTAATCTTACATGTGAGATCTCTGCACCATCTGCTCTCATAACATCTACTGAGTATGCATCTTCATCCTCTGGATGTAATGCATTTTCATCTCTATTTACTCTAATTACTTTGGCGGGATACGTGTGTATTTTTTGCCCTTCAGTAGCTATTTTCTTTATTATGTTTGCGATTTCTGCCATAAATTATTCTTTCTAATCTTCTACTCGTCTACCCACGCTAATTATCTGTCTGTAACCACTAGTACCATAACTTCTCTTTACTTTTTTTACCTGAAAAACCCCATTTTTTTCTTCATCCTCTGCATCTTCAAGTATTATTCTATCTGTTGGTCTCATAAATGGTTCTCCAAAAGTTTCAAAACTACCAGTAAGCCCTGTTTGTTTTTCTTTAGCTAATCGAAAACCAAGAAATGTATTTAATTCTGCCTTTACTCGTTGTTCTTCTTGTTGAAAAAGAGCATCTTGAGTAGGTAGTTCATTTTCATTATCATGTAGCGTGTATGTTTCTATTAATTCTCCATCTCCAGGATCCCCTAATTCAACAAAAATTGGAGTATTAGAGTTTATAAAATATTTTTCTGCACGCATTCTAATGGCAGTAACTTGTTCCCGATTAACCTTAAGTTCATCACGAATAATATTATAAAAGAACCTAAATCTTCCTATTCCTATAAACCCGTCATCACGACTAAAAAAATCTAGAACATCTCGAATTCCTAAAATTGATATTGCTTTATTAAGTAATGCTTGAGGTATCGGTATTTCATCTGATGGGGTATTTTTATAAAGCTCTGTGAAATTCTGTATTTCTTCAATTTTAAAAACATCAGGATTATTAGTAACATGCAACTTACTACAATCATTTTCTAACTTAAAAAATGAATAGATTTTATATTGATCTTTTAAGCATTTTAAATAATTAGCTACAGATGATTTCCTATCGATTATTAATGCACTTAAATTATCTTCAATTTTAAGTTCTTCATAAACAACTCCTAACTCTTGAAGTTTAGTTTCTAAAATCGGTTTGATTTGACTGGGCATTATTGTTTGTGACGGGTTTTGTGAAATCCTATTTTGAGGGTCTTCATTATCCGAAGTACCATCAATAACCATTTTGGTTTTTTTAAGCAGATACATCATATCCTGACATGTAATACATACCGGAGCATCACCTTTTACCTCTGTTATATACCCTCTAAACGCCGGTTTAAAATCACCATTATACCCAAGAAATATTTCTATATAATTATCTTGCTTTAAGTATTCATAAATACTCTGAATTTTTGGACCAATAGGCAACTGTTTTAATACTTCAAACCCAAGTGTACTATTTAATTGATTTACTATTATTTTTTTAGGAATCTTTATAACTGCTGTATCTGTAAAATTATCATATGATGATTCTATCTGAATATCATAAGCATACCCGAACTCATACACCCGATCTGTGGGTTGTAATTGGTCATTGGTCTCAAAGACCTTTATTTTACAATTTAGGTTAAGCATTATCCCGAATGATTAGTTCTAAAGGTTCATCTGATATTGCTTGAGCTGAAAATTTCTGAATATTTTTAACCCCTTCTATGGATGGGATACTGTATGATTGTATGACAATCTCATGTACCCCAAGTCTATTTAGGATTGCATGAGTAATACGCAAAGAATACGGAGCATTAAGAAATTGTTTTAATAAAAACAGCTTCCCTTTTGGGTAATCTTTTGAAAACTCATCATCTGCAATAAGTCCATCTATATTTATTGAAAAATCACCATTAGAAATATGTTCTTTTATAGTATGATTGCGCCCTTCTATTGCAGTAGTTTGAATGTTTTTTGATCTATTAACAGAAATAGTGACTGCATCGATTCTCATAAAAGGAAGTACTAAGTCTCTTTTTATCAGAGGTTCAAAAACCAATGGCGCAAAAACAGGAAGATTAAACTCACCACCTTTTTTATCTATAATAAAATCTTTAAACTCTGTAAACCCTAGATTTGCTGCTTCATCAACCGCAAAATCTATAAGTCCATCGTATTGATCTAATGCATTTTTTAAATTAATATTAAAACCCATAATATCTTTCTTATCGCTATCTTTTTACTATTGCATCGTATTACCAAATGTTTTTACTAATACATTGGCAATTGCAAATTCTAGTTGTTTGTTTTTGTGATCTTGAAGCCATAATGCTTCTGAAAGTAATTTATAAAACTCATCTACTCCTAAATCATAAGGGTCTACATTAAAATAATGTCGTACTAAAGCTGCTGATTTTTTTATTTCATCTTTTCCAGTTTCACTATTGATAGAGATACTTTTATCTGTGATAACTTTTTGTACCAACGATTTACCTGCTGACAACAAAAACTCATCTTCATACTCATTATTTTCTAAAACACAAGCATTAAACAAGAATTCTAGTGCTTTATACACATCATTCTCTTTCATATCGTTATACGTATCCAGCACCGATAATGTAGGAGTTTTAAAATACGCTACTTCGTCATCATCAGATTGTATCTTTATGATTTGTTTATATTCTTTTTTCCAAAGCAATATTTGATCACTATCTTTTTTCATGAACTACCCTGTTATTGACGTATCTTTTCTGGCTTTAAGTAATTTATCCTCTATAGATTCCTGATCGCTTGCATTTGTAGTACTACCCACTATAAAATTGCCTATAGTAATAGTAGGTGCTGTTGTATTTCCGCCTAAAGCATTAAGAATACCAGATGTATCCGGTATTTTAGGGTTTTCATTAAGGTTTAGGCCACCTCCTAAGTTTTTATTTCCTGAATCATTCATAATCAAAAAATTACAATAACTCTATTTTTATAGCACATGATTATGCAATAAACTAGTTACAATACTTCTTAAAAATAGGAAACGCAAATGCTTTACCATGTAAAGAGTATGCATGGTTTTCTGTGTTTGCAGTAAATTTTCTGTAAATAAAAAAAGCTCAGTCTTTTAGGACTAAGCTTTATGCTCATATTTTATATACATATCGTTAACTTGTTCGTAGAAAACCTAACTTATCAAATTAAAAACATACAAGAGATACATAGTTTACTCAGGGCTCAGACGGACATCTAATAATAGTATGAACCTATGGCAATCCAGGGAAACTACCTACAGTTTGTATTTTGATATCTGGAAAACTTTCCGTGATATATACTTTTAAATCGGCTTGATTGGCAAACTCTACAACCTGCCATTCGCCGCATTTATCGGGAAAACTCTCTACAAATTGCACCTTAAGATCAGGAAAACTATTTACAATCTGTACTTTGATATCGGCTTGGTTGGCAAACTCTACAAATTGTATTTTGCCATATAGTTTTTTACCATTAAAGTCGCAAGTATCTAGTTTTTGAGTATTATTTACTATAAGGTGATTATCTTTTTCCATAGTAAAAGATAACGACATGAATACTACAAATAATATTGTAACAGATTTCATAGTAGATGTTTTGAAGTAGTTATATCAATTACCTTGCCTTAATTTTTTTAATCATAGTCTTCATCCGTTACCGTTTACAATTATATTATCAAACTTTGCTTACGCAAATATCCTAAAAATACTCAAACTCAACAGGAAAAGGTGTAATTTCAAAACCTGTTAAAGCTGGCTTTGCAGCTTCTAAGGCATTTTTTAAACGTTTACTGATTAATATTCCGTGTGGATACGGCATAACAAAACAATCATTATTTTTAAACTCAGGTTTCATTACAGCCTTCTCAAAACCAAAATGTCTCCAGTTTTTATCAAAAGAAATATCGCTTAATTCTTCCTCATTTTTAGCCATGATAACCTCATTTCCTATCTTTTCAAAATATTTCCACTCACAAAATGTACTGTTATCAAAATCGACATATTTATCAAAACCATCTAAGAATAATTGCCAAACAAAATAATCATAAAATTTTTCTTCAAACAGGACTTTAGCGGTATAAAACTTATTTGGATATAGATTAAATTGGTCTAATACTATTTTCATCTGTTTTGAAATTGGGTAACTAAATATTTCATCTGGTTCCTCAACAATCCAATGATGAAAATCACAAAGAAAACTCACCTTCATTAAATCGTCAACATATTCAGGGACTAAATAATCAAATAGTACTTTATTACCTTCTGCCATTGTCAAACAACCATCATCACTTCGAATGAAACTATTTTTATCTTTTACATTTTCAGCATTTATACTTGGTGTTATTTCATTACTACTACCCATAGGTGTGGTAATAGCTCTTTTAAACGTATATCTTATTTCTCCCATTATTTTATTTTATCTAAATGCCCGTTCTGTATTTGAATTACCTGTTTGATTATCTTATCTGTTTCATCACTAATTATCCCCTTTAAATCATTAAATGCTTGTTTGTATTTTTTATCATTTTTTCCTTTTGTTAGCTGTTCTAATTCTGAAATTTTCGAATTAATAGATTCTGTTCCTTTTTTTAACACTAACTCAATATCGTTAATCATTGATTGCATAACTTCAGTTCGTATGTTATGGTAACCGTGCTGTTCTTTATGCAAAATAATAATATTTCTTTTAAAATCATTAAATCCAATATCCAAAGGCGGCTTTCTACTTAATGCCCATTCCATTATTTTTTGGAAAGTATTGTTTTTTTGCATCACACTTACCATAATTTGATGATGCCTTTCATACCCTTTCATTACTTCTTTAAGTGCTGTTGCTTTTACTTTTTTAGTAGTTTTTGCTGTTTTTCTTAATTTTTCAAGTCCTTCTCCCAATTGCCTATAATATGGCATAAAAGGGCTACTTGCTTTACCGTCTACTCTAAAAATGTTTAGATACTCATTAAATTTATCATCAGTCGCGTCCAAAATAAATTTTCTCATCCCCTTATCATGATGAGTTTGATAATTTCTTGTTCTTTTTGCTAATCTAGCTAAATGGTCATATCCTTTTTCTTTAAGAATATTAATTGTTTTCTTAATTCTATCAACTTTTATTTCATCAGGAGTCATCCAACGTTTAGCATCTTTATTATATACTTTTCCTTTCTTAAAATTCTCGGCAGCTTTTTTAGGTTTAATGGTTACATTAGGAGTGTCTTTACCGTGTTTTATGAGTTGATCAAGTAATTTTTTATCTGTAATCTCAAGTTCATCTAATGCCTCAAAATATTTTTGTTGTTTTATGGTGAGATGATCAATATTAAACTTTTTCTTTAATGCTGCTTCTTTAGCAATTTTAGCTGCACCCATTTGAGAACCAGGACTGCGAGATTCGAAATTGATTCTTCTTCCTTTATGAGAACTACTACCAATTTCTGCAAATGCTAATTGAAACTCTGGACCATTGGCTCCAATAACTTGATCCAAAAACCCATTAAGATCTTTTTCTAATTTTAAAAGATGATTTTTGAGGTTTTCTGGAATCTCTTTACCTTCTCGCAATAATTGTTGTACAACTTCATCTGCCTCATACATATATTGCTTAAGCTTTTGATAGTTTTGTACAACACCTTTATCAAAACCTCTTTTGACATTACCTTCTAACCCTTTTAGGTTTATATTTTTAAGGCTTCTTAGACTACTTCCTAAATATATAAGGTCTCCTGTAGTATCTAATATTCGCCAGGTTTTTAATAGTTTTTCATGACCATTATCAAGCATCCATTGATTAAGGTCTTCGTTTCTTATTGCAAAACTACTCGTCTCTTTAGCAATATTTGCAAAGGCAAGAGCTTGCTTGGCTAGCTGCCTTTTGGTCAATTTTTTTCCTGCCTGCTTTAATGCTGTAGTTAAAATCACTCTTGCAGAACCGTATATCGAAGCAACACTTACTACATCTAAAGCGATCTCAAACCAATCCCATAAATTTTGATTATCAACCTTATTATAAAGATAAAATGCAGGAACTGTTAATGCTTCTGTTTCTATACCATTAACAACTGTTTTAAAAGAAACAAGTTCCAATGGATGAAAATAATACCCTTCTAGATTGAGTGCTTCTTTTTTACCATGTCTAATATAAAAAGTAGTATTTTGGCTATAGTTATCAAAATAAATTTTGTTTTGTCCGTTCCAATCACTTGTTTTTACATGAATATCTCTTTCTGAATAAGAGTTATTACTAAACCAAATTGTTCTATTAAGA
Organism: Aquimarina sp. AD10; assembly: GCF_003443715.1. Taxonomy (NCBI): domain Bacteria; kingdom Pseudomonadati; phylum Bacteroidota; class Flavobacteriia; order Flavobacteriales; family Flavobacteriaceae; genus Aquimarina; species Aquimarina sp. AD10. Next base: position 1,137,830 of record NZ_CP031965.1, read on the forward strand.
TCCGTTTCGTCAAAAACATCAACTACCCTACTCAAATACTGCACGAAACGTTTATATTCACTGCCATCTACCGCATCAAATATCTTATACAGAACATCTGTATTTTTATATAGATAGTTATACATTTCTTTAGGGTCCATAGCTATCAAAATATTGATCAATGCCACTTCTTCATTTGCCCCACTAAATCCTGCATCTAAAATGAACCATTGTTTTAGAATAGTATCTAAATCCTCCTCTAGTTCTTTCTGACTAAATTTATTAACACGAAGACCACTATCATTTTTATACGTGCTACTTGGTAAAGAGGCATAATACCTACTTAGTTTATGAGAATCTTTTTTTGCTTCTGTTATACCTTCTATATAAATATCAGATAATGTATTCAAGAATTTCGAACCTAAAATAAGTCCCATTCTCTTTACAATCATTTCAAATGCCGCATAATCTGCTGTATAAATATAATTTTTATCAGTATTTCCTTCTTCATCAGAAAAGTAAATATAATAGGCATATGGACCATTTTTGGTACGTCGTCTAGCTACGGGTCTAATTTGTTCTTTACGAAGATCTATTTTTATATCTAGATCTTTTGACAAAAACCCATGAATAGTAAATTTTAAATTATTGATCACTACATTAAAACCGCCCTGACGCAACAATCGATTATCTTTTGTATAGGCAACGGCTTCTCTAAAAGATAACACTTCACCCACATTACGGGTTAAAAATTGAAATATATGTTTTGGCTTAACTACATAATGCCTTATTCCTCCCCAAATTGTAGTTTTTGCCTCTAAACGAATAACCTGTGCTGTTACGACTACTTCATCTAGTATATATGACTTAACAGTACCGTCTTTATTAAGAACAACTTTGGTAGTAGGACCACTAAAGTAAATAGTTTTAGAACTAAGATTTGGATACCAAGAACTAAGTGTAAACTCTGTAAATGTCCAACTTAAATCAGGGTATACTTTTTCATCACTAAACACTGTTATGTCAACATCTATAACATCTAAAAACAAAAATAATTCTTGGTACTCTTTAATAATTTCTGTCAAAGAGACAGAAAAATCTTTTAACCTTTTAAGTAACTTTTTATTTCTGGCTATTCTTCCTTCTATTCGTTTTTTAGCAATGCCATTTTTTGAAGTATCCTTTTTATACGTTTCTGTAACTTTTGATATAAGTGCCGCTCGATACTTCTCTATATTTGTTTTTTCTTGAGGAATACTTTTGTTAACATTTTCAATATAATCCCGAAGTTCTTTATAATTAGGATCAAGTAAAATTAAATTCACTCTTAATTTATCATTTCGAATTTTATTTATGAGTGTTTCCCAAAATGTATTTACTTGAGGAATATAATTTGGGTTTGCTAAATACCTATTATAAATTAATGAAATTAGATTTTCTTTAGTCACAACTACTCCTGATAGCGTTGTATAGCCATCATCTATGGTATTACCCAAAGAATCCCAAAGATACCTATGCGTTTGATACTCCTTATACTTGGTATTTATAAAATTTACCAACTTCCTATATCTAAAATTATTAACTACACTATAAGCATCTGTTTCACCTCTTGCTAATAGCACCATCAAATCATCCAGAAATTTAGATTTCATTTTGATAAGGTGCTTGTTCTCGCCTATGATTTGTATTAATAAAGGAGTATTTAGAATCTTAGAATTACTTGTATTACTCTTATTTTGTTTGTTGTTTGCGTTTGTAGATTCAAATTTCAGAAAAGACGTTTTATTTGCTCTTTCCTTTGCAACAATAGTCATTTCTTCTAAGACTAATCGTTTAGATTCTTCAGAAGTATATCTTCCTTCTTCTATTAACAAATTTAAATCTATCTTGGGAGGAGTTGAATCTGGATAATTATTTGCAGTTATTCCAGCTGCTTGTAATTCTTTTTTTACATGACTTTCTTGTCTTTTATTTTGATAATATTGAATATCGCATTTATCCCATATCAAATGAAACTGCCTTCTGAATTCAGCTCTTGAATTACTATCTGTATTTTTTATTTTTACCGTATATAATTTATTTTCCATTATTTGGAAGAGAAGGTGTTAAATACAAGAGCATTGATTTGGTCTATCATTGTAAAAGCTATAGATCTAACCGTATTAAGTCTTATAGTACTTCAATTTTTACAGGTTTAGGTTTTATAAAGTCAGAAAATGAGGTAGTGATATTAAGTCGTAAATCATCATCATCAACAATATCTGTATCTCCACCTAAATAACAGTTTTTAAATAATACCTCTAGTGCTTTAAACTCATCCATTTTTGACGCTTGCAATACTGCCGAACGAATAGCTATTGTTGGTTTTCTGAAATATGCAAAAAATGTATAACCGTCATCATCTTCTACAGATAATTTAACCACCTTTTTATATTGATATTTCCAACGCTTTAATTGCGCATCGGTGATATTACCGTCTAATAATGCAACTTGAGCTGTAGTGTCTGTATTTTCCATAGCTTATATAAAGATTATATATCAAAAACAAACCCCAAAACAATTAGTACCGTCTGGGGTTCTTATATTTTATATTCTAAAATTTCTTTCTAGTTCCACTCAATATGTGAAACGATAAGATCTAAGGATACTTCAATTTTTGTATCACCCTGACTCATGTTTCGGTTATTAGATTTAAATTCACAATTACGAATAACATGTGTAATTATAGCATTACTTTCATCTAAAAAACTAACTTTTACATCAAAAGGTGGTGAGTCCATTAATCGTTGTCCTCTTGGCAAGGCTGCTTGTATTGCTTCAACTTCGTAGTTATACAATGTCATCGACGCATTAGCTTCATACTTTCCTCTGCCTCTATGTACTGGCATATTACCTGCACCATAATGGTTTTCTTTCATTTCTGTATCGTCATAACTAATAGACGTAATCCCGGTAACGATGCGATCTAAAAGATTTACTTCTATAGAGGACCAACTATGTCGTTGGCCGTTTATTAATGGTAAATGTGACATATTTCTTATTTTATACTATTATTATTTATGATGCCGCCGCAGCGTTAATTTGAAATGGGTTCTTAAATCCTAGATCAACTACAATTTTACGTGCCGTTCCTAAAGGCACAATTGCAATCTTTATATTTAACTGAGAATTTGCTAGGATATCCTGATTAGGATCTACAAAAACATCTATATCTGAAGCTTCCTCATTACTTATCATGCGCTCTAATGCCGATCTACAAAGAGTTTCATAACCTTTTACTACAGAAGGAGGTAGTTTACCTGTTTCTGGATCAACCAATACTGGTGAATTAAGTTTTGGAAGTAGTGCTGTACGTGAAATTCTGGCAGCTTTATTAATTGTTCGATTAGCTTCTATAAAAGCAAAATCGTCTGTTTCTAAAGTGCATGTATGACTGTCATTAAAATAAACTCCAGGAATACCAATATGTTTACGACTAAAAATATATCCAAGATTATTTAAGGTTCCTTGATCACCTTCTGTAGGTAAATCTAAACCTCCGACATAACCTACTGATCTAAAGCCTTCTCCGGTAAGATTAAATTTCTCTATCCAAGCTATATTTTCAGATACTTTTGCTCTTGACACTGCTCCTAACAAAACACCTACCGCTGCCGTATTTTTAAAATTACCACCGGTTTCGTTAGCTTTTTCAGGATCTATAGCAATAGTTACTGATACGTTAGGAGCATTAAGTCCTCTTAAGTTTTCTGCAGTTGCGACACCAGGACCACCATCTACTATTAACTCCCCAAAACCTTTACCTTCTAAAAGGATTTCTAATGGTCTATAATCTGTTTCAAAAGCTTTTCTAGTTATTGTTGCTGCTACACCCACAGCACCAGTAGTTTCTGCAAATGTTGTAGTTAATTTACCAAATGAAACAGCAAGTTGTCTAATTTCTCCGTTTGCTTTTGTTAATAAATTGTCAGTTTGTGCAACTAAATTCTGATAGGTATCCTCAGTGTTATCACCAATAGCAACAGAATTATCAACTCCCATTACTAATAAATCTCCAGAAGGATTAATTCTGAAAAACTGTGCTATTTGATAATAAACAGAACAGCCATTTTTATCTATAGAACTTACAAATCCTGAACCCTCTGCATCTTCTAATGACGCAAATCTATATAAACGTCCTACTTCTATATTTGGGTTTTCACTTTTCTTTGTTCCTGAAGGAGATAAATCAAATAATAGTCCAGAAACCATATCCCTATCAGGAGTCCTACGGCCTAAACCACCAGACAATTTGTTGATAACAACGTCATTTAATAAATTACCCATTATGTATGAATTTAATTTAAGTTTATACTTTATAGTGTTTAACACCTAAAGATAAAATAGCAAACTAAAAAAAATGAAAAACACGTATTACAAAAACAGTAGTTTCAGTAATTTATGCAACTTCAACCAAAATAGGGCTCTGATTTAGTATGTTATATATTGTGCGCTCTGATAAAAACAATCGTTCAGAAAGTTCTGCAACAATAAGCTTCATTTGTTTATCCTGATTTTCAAGTACGTAATTTTGCACATACCTTCTTCTTTTCTCTAATAAGCCATTTTTTCTTTTCATTTTATTCTAATTTTTACAGCAATTATTAAATCTTCTAACTGTTCTAACCTTTTAAGGTTACTTTTTTATCCTTATTAATCGTAAGCTTCTCTTTCACATTTTTTAAGACCAGTAATTGTTTACCATTATACTCTACATTATTATAGTCATCAAGATCATACCCAAGTTTTCTTAAATTAACGCGTACTTGCTCTTCTTTTTGCTCTAATTCTCTCCTATTAAATGCTCCATTAGAAATCATTGTATACCTTTTCTTATATTCTTTTTCGATAAGAGTTGTTTTATAGGTAATCTTCCAGATATAAAAGTTATTCTTTTTCCAATGATCCTCTTCTACAGTGTATTGACACTCTTTGACTTTTAACGCCGAGTTTTTAATAAGTTCTATTTCTGTTTCACCGTCTGCAATGGCTTCATTATTTATTATGATTTCTGATCGATTAGGGTGAAGAAGAATTGCCTCATCTACTTGTCTTGCTATTTCAAAACTTTCTATGTAATCTCTTTCAAACTTATCGTTTAAAACTATATAGACACTAAAATCAACATCGGCTTTATATTCTTTCTCTGACGAAGTATTCCAAACAACATCATTGTATTTAAACATTATTACTGGTTCATCTTCATCTTCTTCATCAAACACCCTATCGCTATAAAGTCCTATCCTTACTCTATTACTCTCGGCATTAACAATGCTATCAATTTTTTCTTTTTTTTGTTCGTAATATTGTTGAAGTATCATAGGTATAATTAAATTAAATTCCTTTCTTTTCAGTTCTTTGTTTCTAAGAAGAACCTATAATTGATTTATTTTCTATACATTTAATGTGTAGATAATTACCCCTTAAATATACCAACATATTACCGAATACAAAAACATTTTACAGAATATTGCTGTTAAATAATTATTATGGATTCAATGGATATTCATAAAAGAGTTAAGGAAATAATTGAGGAATTAGACTTGTCGAACAATTCTTTTGCTGCCAAAATTGGCGTTACCAGTACTACTATTGATAGTATTACAGGAGGGCGTTTACAACCAGATGGAAGCAGAAAAAGAACAAAACCTGGATATGATATTTTAAAAAATATCATTGAAATTTTTGATGTAAACCCTTATTATTTATTTGACATGAGCCAACAAATGTTTCGAGACAAAGAATTAGAAAAAATTGATTTATCAGCACTTACAAGTGATCTAGATTTAATAAAAAAGCGTTTAGAAAAACTTGAAAGTACAAAAACTACTAACGGTTCTAGTTTAAAAACTTAATTACAATCTTATTCCTAATTCTGCAGTAGTAAGGTCTAATTATTGTGTGAAATTTTATTCATAAAACAGGCGATTTGTATTTTATGAGGTTTCTGGGTATCTTGTTATGACAAACAATTAAATAACAACTTATCATGAAAATCGCCAACAAACCTCCTATTTGGTTCTGGATTATTGCAATTCTTGCCTTACTTTGGAATATAATGGGTGTTCTTGCCTATTTGGCTCAAGCATATATTACAGATGAAGCTATAGCTTCTTTACCAGAAGCAGAACAAAGTTTCTATAATAACATGCCTGCGTGGGTAACTGCTGCCTTTGCTATTGCTGTATTTGCAGGTGCTCTAGGGTGTATTTTATTACTTTTAAGAAAAAAAATAGCATCAATTCTATTTATACTTTCTTTGATCGGTATAGTTATGCAAACAACCTACAATTTCTTTTTACAAGATTTTATTGTTCTGTCAGGAAGTAGAATGGTAATGCCTATACTTGTGTTGCTTGTTGCAATCTTTTTAATCTGGTTTTCAAAAAGAGCCACAGTAAAAGCTTGGATTTCATAATTTGCAAAACTATTTAAGAAATACAGGAGTATGAGTGATCTTGATAATTATTCTTTTACAACAATCATAGTTGCTTTTACTCCTGTAGTAAGATTCCACTCATTTCCCGTTATAAGGACACCTTGATCATCATAAAGCTGAAATTCTGCAGTATTGGGACCTGATTCTCCTTGATTTAAAGCCTGGATATCTATTTTATTAAATCCTTTGGTCAAATTGATTTTAATACCTTGAAAAGCACTAGATAGATAAATTTTAGATCTAATCACATCATCATTTATAAAAATGCGTACCTGATCTCCATCTACATGCTCATGATCTCTGTATACAAGATGAACAAATTTGCCTGAACTTTTGAAATCTCCTAGATACTGATCACTTTTAAACTCATCTTTGATAGCTTTATCTTTTTTAAACCACTTAGGCGTAATTTCTGTATTTGGTTTAAAAAAACCATCATCGCCATTCATATTAAAGGGTCTCTTAGGTCTTCCATATTCAGATAATTCTTTCGGAAGGCTATATAGCGTAATTTTACTATCCGATTTAGGTGTTTCTAAACCAGTTGATAAATCAAATTTACTAGCTTTAAGATCACTTTCTCTATCTATTTTAATTGACGAACCCGTTTCTACTTGCCCATTCACAAATGAACAAATACAAATCGAAAAACATAAACAAAACAGTGATCTCATACTCATAAAAACATCAACTAATGTGCCATAAAGATAAATAATATACTATATTATGGCTGTTAATAATATAAAAAAACTTTTTCGGATTTCAATATTTTGGGGAAATCCTCACTACTTACTTATTAGATATACATTATCTTTGTCGTAAAAAGGTTCTATGACTTACTATATCATCGGAGGAATACTTCTATCTATAATTCTCTTTTTGTTGATACAATATTATGGTCTTAAAAAATCACTAAAGAATAAGGATAGAGAGTTAAAGTCTTTACAAAGGGAAACAAAAAAACAAATACATAGACAACAAGACTACATTACTGTCCTTAGTCAAGAATTAAGAACTCCATTATACGGCATTATGGGATTAACAAATCTTATTGCCGAAGAATATCCAGAACTTAAAGATGATAAAAAACTAAAATCTCTGAAATTTTCTGGAGATTATTTATTAAATCTTATTAATAATGTACTTCATATAAATTATTTAGATGTTGAAGGTATTAAGTCCCAAAACAATTTGTTTAACCTTCAGGAAGTGACTCAAAACCTTGTAAATTCATTTAGTTACGCAACAGATAATAGTGATAATACATTGCATTATGATTTCGATCCCGAAATTAATCCAATGGTCATTGGCGATGCTTCTATTCTATCACAAATTTTGATGAATCTTATTAGTAATGCCTTACGATTTACAAAAAATGGAGACGTATATTTTTCTGTACATTTAATTAAAAGTAAACATAACAGTAATAATATCTCTTTTAAGGTTAAACATAATGGGGATGATATTTCTTCAGAAGATCAAAAATCTATATACCAAGAATTTATTAACATTGAAAGTGCAAAGAAATCTTATTTAGGTACTGGTATTAACTCAAGAATAGTTAAAGGCTTAGTAAATGTGATCAATGGTGATATTATCATTCAAAAAAATGCGCAAGAAGGTTCTGAATATGCTCTTGTTTTAGACTTACAGGTACAGGACGATAAAAACGATAATATCGAAGACCATAATGATAGCAATGAGGCTAATACAAATACCAAACGAAAAGCTCTTATAGTAGATGACAATAAACTAAATTTATTAGTAGCCGATAAAATTCTTTCTAAAGAGCATTTTGAGTGTACAACGATCGATAATGGTTTTGATGCTATAGAATTGGTGAGAGAGAATCGATATGATGTTATCCTTATGGATATTAACATGCCTAAATTAAATGGAATTGGTACTACTAAAAGAATAAGAGAATTTAATCTTAAAACTCCTGTTATAGCATTAACAGCTGTTGATATTACTCAATTAAACAGGCAAATTATTCACGCAGGTTTAAATGATTATATTCTTAAGCCCTACACCAAAAATCATTTATTAGAAATAATCAATAAACATCTTGAAAATCCAATACTGAATCAATAGTTATTTTTTAATTCACGATAATTTGCTGCCCTATTTTTAAAACGGCATTATATTTTATCGAATTTTTCTTACAAATTTCTGATACAGCTAACCCATGTCTATTAGCTATTCTATGTAGTGTATCTCCCTTTTTAACGATGTACGTCTTTTGTTTTTGCTCTTCTTGTATTGTTATATCATCAATAGTTTTATGAACAACAACATTACTTTTACGAGTAGATCTGTGATATCTGGGATTCATCCACTTACGAGTTACATAAAGTATATCTGATCGGATTTTAGCTTCCTTTGTAAATTCAAATAAATATTCGGGATTTACACTTTTTCCGTGATATCTTACTTCTAAATGGAGATGACTCCCTCTAGAGTTACCTGTTATTCCTCCTTTTCCTATAGCCTGCCCTTTTTTGACTTCTTCGTTTTCTTTTACAAGATACTTTGATAAATGTGCATAAACAGTTTCTAATCCATTACGGTGTCTTACAATAACAGTTTTTCCATGTCCCCCATGATAACCAACATAGCGTACTTTACCATCTAATACAGATTTTACACTATCGCCGATATGCAGGTCTATATCTATCCCTTGATGTGGTCTTCCTCTTCTTAATCCATAACGTGAGGTAACCACCATTTTACGATCTACTGGAGAAGAAAAATTTGTAGACTCAAATGCTAATTGAAACGGGTACGTTATCTTTTCTCCGCGATAAGGGTTAAAATTTTGATTATCCCACTTTGCAATAAATTCCTTATTAGAAGGATTTGGAATAACGTATTTTGGTAAGAACTGTTTTTTGTTTTTGTATATCGGAAGATATACAAAAGAACCGTTAATAATTAACTCTTTATATTCCTTTACATCAAGTTTTTTTTGTTGACTAAATAAAACTTGTATTGGTATTAAAAAAAATAAAATAATGACAATTAAAGATATTTGCCTCTTACAATTCAAAAACATATTATTAAAAATTTAAGTAGATCTGGGCTGATATCTCTTTTTTACAATATGACCATAAAAATAATACGTTGTTACAATAAAACAATAATTAATTTAAAAAAAAATCTTCGACACAAGTATACCAAAAATCTATACTTTTGATTTACAGTAAATTAGCAAATATATTATATGCAGTACTAACGTAATTATATTGTGGGATATCTATTAAAGTTAAATTTATTAACATTTTTTAAGAAATTGATGTGAAAAAATTAATAGATAGACAAGCAATAAAAAAAATATGCAATAGTTAAAAGAGCATAATAATTAATTGAATAACCATGAAAAAATCATTTGCATTTATTGCACTGTCGGGGGTCATTTTAATGACATCATGTGTATCTAAGAAAAAATATGTAGCTCTAGAACAGCAACTACAGGATACTCAAAGTACACTACAAAGAACAGCTGTAGAAAAAGAAGAGCTAGAAGGTAAATTTGCGAAGATTGAAGCAAGAGTAGCCGATTATAACTCTAAAATTAATTCTTTAAAAGATTCTAATAATGAAAAAATGGTAATGGTAGATGGTATCGCTGCCATTTCTAACAACACCAAAGCTAAAATGGGAGAAACTTTATCAAAAGTTGATCCTCAAAAATTGCAAGGAGCAAAAACTCTTAAGGATTCAATGAATTTAGCGGTATCTCATAATTTAAAAAGTTCATTATCTGATAACCTTAAAGAAGATGAGGATATTTCTATTAATATAGATAATACCGTTGTTATGATTTCTATATCAGATAAAATGTTATTTAACAGTGGAAGCTTTAGAGTTAGTAATAAAGCAGACGACATCTTAAAAAAATTAGCCGATGTAATTAATTCTGAACCAAGTTTAGAAGTAATGGTCGAAGGACATACTGATCCTAGAACTATTAGTACTGCTGTAGTACAAGACAACTGGGACCTTAGTGTTAAAAGAGCAACGTCTATTATAAGAAAATTACAAAATTCTTATAATGTAGATCCTGCTAAATTAATAGCATCTGGTAGAAGTAGTTATAAACCTCTTGTAGAAAATGATACACAAGAAAATATGGCTATAAATAGACGAACAAGAATTGTTTTATTACCAAATATGGACAAATTTTTTGCTATGCTTTCTTCTAACTAGAAGTCACATTTCAAATTATTTTAAAAAAAAGGAAACAAGATTTGTTTCCTTTTTTTTGTTTCTACATTAAACCTTTTACCGCGTTCATAGTCAAAATAGTAAATCAATAAATTTAAAAACTATGAAAGCAATAACATTACAACGAGTATCGGTTACCTCAATTCTATTAGCTTTATTTCTTATTACAAGTAGTTTTAGTTTTACCAAAATTGAATGGGATCACTTAGGTTCTAGAACTGTAAACTATAGATTAGATAAAGATGTAATACATGTAACAGCCAAAAAAGGAGGATTTAAGAAATTAAAGATCAAAGTCACCAACGGGGCTATTAACATGCATAAAATGGTCATTGAATATGGTAATGGCAAAAAAGATATTATACAGCTTAGACATAACTTTTCACGTAGAAGCACCTCTAAAACAATAGATTTAAAGGGAAATAAAAGAATTATTAAAGATATTACATTCTTTTATGACACAAAGAACCTATCTCGAAAAAGAGCAAAAGTTCATGTTTTTGGAAAACATTAATATAATAAACAGGAAAAGCGAGAACCCCTTAAATAATTCTCGCTTTTTTCATTTTATGATAATATACATCACTTCATTTTATAATATCCACATTTAAGATAAGCTCCCTCCAGAAAACTAATAGGGTGATCAATATCATGAAATGTTTTTTCCAACACATCAAATGCCATCCCCAACTCCAACATACTCGTTTCTGAAATTTCAAAAAAATCATCTGCTGTTACTCTTGATGAACATGATGCTAGTACAAGTGTGCCATTTTTAGATACTAATTTTGATCCTAATTTTGCTAATCTAGCATAACTGTTTTTAGCACCCATAATTTCATTCTCTCGCTTAGCGAAAGATGGTGGATCAATAATTACAATATCAAACTTTTCTTTTCTATTAATCAGATTTTGTAACCCTTCAAATGCATCTGCTACTAAAATCTCATGCTTTCCCTTAGGGTTGTTTAATAAAGCATTTTCTTTTGCCATTTCTAAAGCTTGTTTGCTTATATCTAAACTTACAACTCTTGTAGCTCCTCCTGCAAGTGCATGAACAGAAAAACCTCCTGCATACGAAAAAACATCTAATACATGCTTATCTTTTGAAAGCTCTCCTACTCGTTTTCTATTATGCCTATGATCCAAAAAATATCCCGTTTTATGACCTTTAATAACATTCGCAGAGAATAATATTCCGTGTTCTCTAAAAACAACCACTTCGTTTTCTAATTCACCATAAATCACAGAGCCATCTTTTAATCCATAAGATTGATTCTTAGATTGAAGTAAACGACTTAATCTAAGTACGACAGTTTCACAACCAGTAACTTCAATTAAATTAGAAATAATACTATTCAAGTAAGGAAACCAAATATGTGAATATAACTTAACAACTAAAATGGTATCATATATATCCGCAATGCAACCTGGTAAATTATCATTTTCTCCAAAAAGTAATCTATAACTATTGGTATCAGTTTTAAAAAGAGGAATTCTTATGCTATAAGCTTCCTTAATCCTTTGTTTAAACCATTCGTCATTAATTTGAGCGGTCTTTTTGAATTGAATAAGTTTAATACGTATAGGAGAATAGGGATCATATAATCCGCAAGCCAAAAAATTATTCTTCCTTACATCGTAAATAATAGCCAAATCTCCTGCTTTTCCCTCAGCACTCTGTTTTGCAATGCTATCTTCAAAAATCCAAGGATGCCCTCTTTTCACCATTTTTTCTGCTACGGGCTTTAGTTTAATGGCTATTCTTTTGGTTTGTATATCGGGAATAATATTAATCATGTGCAAGAATAGTAATAATTTTTCTTCTCTTAAAGCTATATGATTTTAATATTTTATAAGAAACAAAGAGTAGGATTAATCTTAAAGTTAAAAGCACCTATCTCAAGAAGTATCAAGATAGGCGCTCTTATTGTATCGTTAAAACTAAGTCTTGTATTAATCAATTACAATTTTTTACTTAGCTCTTTATATACTAGACGTTTATGTTTTAAATTTGTTACAATAAATCTTAATTATTTTTAAAATTAAATTTTTAACATATTTACATAATTAAATATGTATATTTATTATATGATAAATAAAAGAATACTGGATATTAATAAAGCTCTCTCTAATGCTACTAGAATCAATATATTAAAGTGGTTAAAGGATCCCGAAGGTAATTTTCCCCCTCACAAAGATTTAGGGCACTTTAATGATGGGGTTTGTGGGCAAAACATTCAAATAAAATCAGGATTATCTCAACCTACAATTTCCCACTATTTATCTGGTATGCACAGAGCTGGTTTATTAATTAGTACCAGGCACGGAAAGTGGACTTATTTTAAAAGAAACGAAAAAGTAATTAAAGAATATTTAAGCACTTTACATCAAGAATTATAAATGACAATAGTTATAACGTTCTGCCACTCTTTATACTATGAAAATACCCATATATCAAATTGACACTTTTACAAAAAAACTTTTTGGCGGTAATCCTGCAGCTATATGTCACCTACCCTATTGGCTTGATGATGAATTATTACAAAATATAGCTATAGAAAACAACTTGGCTGAAACAGGTTTTTTTGTAGAAAAAGAAGAATATTATGAAATAAGATGGTTTATGCCGCATGCAGAAATAGATTTATGTGGGCATGCCACATTAGCATCTGCATATGTTATATTTGAATACATAAATCCAAAACTTAAAAAGATTTTATTTTCATCCCAAAGTGGTGTTTTAAAAGCTAAAAAAGAAGAAAACGGGTCTATTACCCTTGATTTTCCTTCACGACCACCTGTACCTGTAACTATACCTGAAGAAATTCATAATGCATTAAGCGCTGAACCTATAGAAGCCTTTGCTGCTAGAGATTTGATAATTACCTTATCTTCTGAAGAAGAAGTAATACTTGAAAAACCCAATTTAAAGCTGCTAAAAAAATTACCCTATTTATGTATTATTATTACCTCAAAAGGAAATAAAGCAGATTTTGTTTCAAGAGTTTTTGATGCTAATGCAGATATTCTTCCAGAAGATCCTGTAACCGGATCTGCCCATTCCTCTTTAGTTCCTTTATGGGCCGCAAAGCTTAACAAGACACAATTGAAAGCTTTTCAATTATCAAAAAGAGGTGGCGAACTGGATTGTAAAATAGAAGGTGACCGCGTGTTTATGAGTGGATATGCAGTACCTTATCTCATTGGTCAAATTGATATTTAAGTCAGCATCATTTTCTATTAATTATCCATAAATAAATGGTTAATCTTGGTTCTCAATTTTCGTTTATAATCTTCTTCTAACCAATCTCGGTAATTTTTAGTGCTTTTACTAATACAATAAGAGTACCGTCTAACTCTAAATTCTATATCTCTATCTAACAATTTACTAAGAATACGGGCATCAAATACATCTTCACTATTTTCGACACACATTACCGCATGCTGTTCTATAGATTTTTCTAAAACAGTAAGGCTTCTTAAATTAAACCTCTTGGTTTTAGTGTACTCTTCTTCTATATCAAACGTTACATCTTCAGATTTTGCGAATTCTTTACGAATATCTTCTGGCATCACATATTTGAAATTTCTTTCAATCTCTTCATCTCCAACCAAATTATCATAATAAAAATCTGGGGATCTAAATATTGATTGCCAATCTACTTCTGTGTTCCACAATCCAAATCTAGCCGTATTATTACCCATATCGATAATAAAAAACTCTTTCTTAATAGGTAAAATTCTAGATCCTCTTCCGATCATCTGAAAATAAAGAGTTAACGATTTTGTAGCCCTGTTAAGTATGATACTTTCTACAGTAGGTTCATCAAAACCTGTTGTCAAAATACTTACCGAAGTTAAAATAGCATCTTTTGTATGCTTAAACCAATTAAGAATATCTTCTCGTTCTTGTTTACTATTTGTATTATCTAAATGTCTTATGGGGTAGCCAGCCTTCTTAAACGTTTCGTATACATAGACCGATGTATTTATTCCATTATTAAAAATAAGTGTTTTTTTACCCTTTGATCGTTCTTCATAGGCATGTAAAAGTTTATCCTGCATCAACATATTAGTATATAACTCTTCAGATGATTTTACTGTATAATCACCATTCATACCAATTTTTAAAGAAGACAAACCTACATCATAAGTAAATGTTACTGGTTTTGCCAAGAAACCACTTTTTATCAAAGAATTTATAGTATCCCCAACAATTAGTTCATTATAATTATCCTTCATAGGTAATTTCATATTAGAACTAAGCGGGGTTGCAGTAACACCAAGAATAAAGCAATTTTTAAAAAATCTAAACAGTTTTCGAAAAGAATTATAATGGGCTTCATCTATAATTACCATTCCGATATTATGCAACTCTAACTGATCATCATTAAGCCTATTATTCAATGTTTCGACCATAGCCACAAAACACGTATACTCGTCTTGGTCATTAAGTTCTTTAACAGAACTATTTATGATTTTATTCTTGACCTGAAACTCTGTAAGCATTTTAGAAGTCTGATTGCAGAGCTCTATGCGATGGGTAAGAACGATTACCTTTTTTTTAGTAGTTTCTATATAGCGTCTTACAATCTCTGAAAAAATAACTGTCTTACCTCCTCCTGTTGGAAGTTGATACAACAAATTATAGTTCTTCGGAAACTCCTCAACACGACCAAAAATTTTATCAATATCCCGTTTCTGGTAATCATATAGAACTTTTTGTTCTTTCTTTTCTATTTCTGTGGATGACAATATCGAGGGTTTATAAAAATAAGCTACAAAATTAAACACTTTACAAGGTTATATAAAACAAATGATGGAATATATTTTTTTAATTTTGGGCTTTAAATGTTAATTATTCTTAATTCCTAGAGTAAAAGTTTCTCTTACTTTAGTTTTGAAAATATCTTAACCACTATAAATGAATAAAAAGGATAAAGATTTAATTCCGGTTCAAGCCTTACTTATACCGAAATCTATAATATATACAGGAAAAATACTTAATTGGATCTCGCCATTTTTAGCTTCAAGATTTGCAGCAAGATTGTTTTTGACACCTTTTGGTTATAAAATGCCCGAAAGAGAAAAAAAAATGTTTGCAGAAGCTCATAAAGAAAAAGTATATATTGATAAAATAAGGAGGAGTGTTGTTGTTTATACTTATGGTACTGCAGAAAAAAAAATACTCCTTAGTCACGGTTGGTCAGGAAGCGGAACCCAACTATCAAAAATAGCAGAACAATTATTAGAAAGAGGATATACTACAGTTAGTTTTGATGCTCCTGCACATGGAAAATCCCCTGGTAAGAGGACTATCATGCCCCATTTTATTGAAACTATTCATCATTTAGAAAAATCACACGGACCTTTTGAAGCCGCTATAGGGCATTCATTAGGCGGAATGTCTCTTCTTAGAGCAACCAAAAATGGATTATCTATCAAAAAATTAGTGATTATAGGCACAGCAAACAGTATAACTGCAATAACTAAAAACTTTGCAAAAAATCTTCAATTAAACAATAAAGTTGGTCAATTGTTAAAATCATATTTTGACAAAAGATTTGGTGAAAATCTGGATAATTACTCTGGGGCTACATCTGCAAAAGAAGTAAAAATACCAACATTGGTAATACATGATAAAAATGATGTAGATGTGCACTACAGTGCAGCTCATGAAATAATAAAAGAATTAGAGAACGGACAGTTAATCCTTACAGAACAACTAGGCCATCGCAAAATTTTAGGAGACAAAAAAGTACTAGTTCAAATCCTCAATTTTATTTTGGAATAGTTATTGCAATGTTATACTCAAGGGATTAATACGACTATTAGAAAAACTTTATTAAATTTAATTAAAAAACTATGAAACGTTTTATTCTATTATTTATAGGAGTTCTTGTAATAAGTTGTACAGGTAACGCACAGAAAAAAGAAAAAAAAGAGGAAAAATCCTATGCTGTTTCTAAAACAAACGCAGAATGGAAAAAAATCCTTACCTCAGAGCAGTATTATATTTTGAGACAGGCTGGAACAGAAAGACCTTTTTCTAGTGTCTTAAATAAGCTATATGCCCCAGGTACATTTCATTGTGCAGCGTGTAATACCCCTTTATATCAGAGTGAACATAAATTTGATAGCGGCACAGGATGGCCAAGTTTTGATAGAGCTGTAAAAAATAATGTTGATAAGGATGTTGACTATAAATTAGGATATGCCAGATCAGAATTATTATGCAGTACATGTGGAGGACATTTAGGTCATGTATTTAATGATGGACCAAGAGAAACAACAGGTATGAGACATTGTATTAATGGAGATGCCTTAGTATTTGTTCCAAAAAAAACAACTAATGAGTAACTATCCAATTAAAAAAACTGAGGCTGAATGGAAAAATCAGCTCACAGAAGAAGAATACAGAGTGCTTAGACAAAAAGGTACAGAAAGACCTTTTACAGGCAAATATAATATACATGCAGAAGAAGGAACATACAAATGTATGGGATGTAACACAGCCCTTTTTGAAAGTACTTCTAAATTTGACTCTGGTTGTGGTTGGCCTAGTTTTGATGAATCTATAGAAGGAACTGTAGAATACATCAGGGATACAACACATGGTATGATAAGAACTGAAATATTATGTGCCAATTGTGGAAGCCACTTAGGTCATGTTTTTGATGACGGACCTACAAAGACTGGACAACGATATTGCGTAAACTCTGTAAGTATAGATTTTGACGAAAAATAAATTACTATTAATAAATTATTTACACTTATGAAAAAGATACTCACCCTATTTTGTTTAACTGCATTACTATTAACTTCTTGTAATAATGATGACGATTTTGATAATGACACATTTGCAAGAACATTTGAAGTCACACGGACTTTTAATGCCGCTAATAATTTTGCTGATGAAGCTGTTGTTCCCAATAACGTAGAAGTATTTGATGCTGATGTTGCATTAGTTTTTATTTTAGACCCTATAAGATCTGCCGCAGAAGGAGGTGATGTATGGGAACCTTTACCTAAAACTTTTAATTTTGCACCAGGAGAATTTGCTAGATTCAGTTTCAATTTCATCTTTGATGAACGAACAAATAAGGCTAGTATAGAGTTTGTACTTGAAAGTGATGATTTAACTAGCTTAAATTCAGACATAACTGATAATCAGGTTTTTAGAGTAGTTATAGTACCTTCATCTTTTGCCAGTGATTCAAAAGTAGATTTAAATGATTTAAATGCTGTTAAATCTGCACTGAATTTAGAATTTTAAAAACATTAATTACGCATATACATGCTGTTTAAAAAACGCTATCGAACTGATAGCGTTTTTTTTATTCTATTGCCAAAAATCTAATTGTTAGGGAATATCTAATTCCTTTTTTGGTTCATGAATTATCCTTAAATTCGTGACTTCAAAAAAATCGACATTTATGAGCACATATGATATTATCGTTTTAGGAAGTGGTCCTGGGGGATATGTAACTGCAATTAGAGCATCGCAATTAGGTTTTAAGACTGCAATTGTAGAAAAAGAAAGCTTAGGAGGCGTATGTTTAAATTGGGGGTGCATACCTACAAAAGCATTGTTAAAAAGTGCACAGGTATTCGAATATTTAAAACATGCATCTGATTATGGATTAACTATAGAAAAATTTGATAAAGATTTTGATGCTGTAGTACAAAGAAGTCGCGGAGTAGCAGATGGAATGAGCAAAGGAGTTCAATTCCTAATGAAAAAAAATAAAATAGATGTAATTGAAGGTTTTGGTAAGTTAAAAGCTAGTAACAAAATAGAAGTTACAGATGCAGACGGAAAATCTTCAGTTTATGAAGCTAAACACATAATTATAGCAACAGGTGCGAGGTCTAGAGAACTTCCTAATTTACCTCAAGATGGTAAAAAAGTTATCGGATACCGTGAAGCCATGACCTTAAAATCACAACCTAAAAAGATGATTGTGGTTGGTTCTGGTGCTATTGGAGTAGAGTTTGCTCATTTTTATAATGCAATGGGTACAGAAGTAACTATTGTAGAATTTTTACCTAATCTAGTACCTCTTGAAGATGAAGAAGTATCAAAACAATTTGGTAGAAATTTCAAGAAAGCAGGTATCAAAGTAATGACTAATTCTTCAGTAGAAAGTGTTGATGTGAGTGGTGATGGTGTAAAAGCTACTGTTAAAACCAAAAAAGGAGAAGAAATCCTTGAAGCTGATATTGTTCTTTCTGCAGTTGGAATCAAAACAAATATTGAAAACATAGGTTTAGAAGAATTAGGAATTGCTACGGATAGAGATAAAATCATTGTTAATGATTGGTATCAAACCAATATTCCAGGTATTTATGCTATAGGAGATGTAGTACCTGGCCCAGCATTAGCTCATGTTGCATCTGCAGAAGGTATTACATGTGTTGAAAAAATTGCTGGTATGCATGTTGAAGCAATAGACTATGGTAATATCCCAGGATGTACCTATGCTTCTCCAGAAATTGCAAGTGTAGGAATGACAGAAAAACAAGCTAAAGAAGCAGGATATGAGCTTAAAATAGGTAAATTTCCTTTTTCAGCGTCTGGTAAAGCAAGTGCTGCTGGTACCAAAGATGGTTTTGTTAAAGTTATTTTTGACGCAAAATATGGAGAATGGCTAGGATGCCATATGATCGGAGCTGGAGTTACTGATATGATTGCAGAGGCCGTACTAGGTCGAAAATTAGAAACAACTGGCCATGAAGTATTAAAAGCTATCCACCCTCACCCAACGATGAGTGAAGCCGTTATGGAAGCTGTTGCCGATGCCTATGACGAAGTAATACATTTATAATAGTATAAGTGTATTTTAAATAAAAAATCACCCCAAAATTCAGAGAATTTTGGGGTGATTTTATTTTTATGTTGAAAAAATACTATGATTTATTCAGAAAACTATGAATTGCTAATTCATAACTCTGTAAACCAAAACCTAATATTACACCATGTGCATTCGGTGAAATATAAGATTGGTGTCTAAACTCTTCTCTACCAAATGTATTAGAAATATGTACCTCAATTACTGGTGTAGTTACTGCTTTAATAGCATCCCCAATACCAATAGACGTATGCGTATACGCTCCCGCATTTAGAATTACCCCATCAAAATCATCATCTGCTTCTTGAATTTTTGTAATTAATTCTCCCTCAATGTTAGATTGAAAATAGGTTAATGAAATATCAGAGAATTTTGCTTGTAATGTTTTAAAAAAATCTTCAAAAGTCTGGTTTCCATATATACCAGGCTCTCTTTTTCCCAACATATTTAAATTTGGGCCATTTAGTATTAATATTTTCATTGTGATATTGGTTCCTGTCTTCTGTTATTCTTTGTTTTAAATAAATAGCCAATAGATAATTGTAGCAATGAATTAGTATTATTAATACCATCTATATTAGATACATTACTAAGCCCTAGCCCATAGTTTAATTGAAAAAACATACCGCTTTCTGCTTTGTACCCTGCTCCTATCATCCAACTAAAATCAACATCATTAAAAGCTTCAAAAAACTCATCTTCGGTATCTTCATCACCTATAGATCTTGAACTACTTGCCAATGTTGATAATCTCGGTCCTGTTTCAAAACTAAACTTTGGTGTGAAATAAAATTTTGTTAATACAGGTAAACTTAAATAATTAAGACTAATTTTATTTTCCTCTCCATTTTCATCAATCGTAAATCCTTGTGCAGAATACAATACTTCTGTTTGAATATAAAATCGTTGAGAGATAGGGAACTCTATTACTGCTCCTAAATGAATTCGTGTTCTTGCATCTGCATTATCAATGTCTCCAGTTAGATTACTATAATTAAGTCCCAGTTTAAAACCTGCTCTAGTATATAATGGATCTTCATCTTGTCCCTGTACATTGAACACAATCATGAATACTGCAAAAAATAGATATATGTATTTTTTCATAATGATAATATATAACTAACCAAAAGTAGTTTTATTTTTTAAAATACTAGAAAATATAGTGTACAAAAAAAGCGTCCGATAAAATGAACGCTTTTTAATATATCTGTACTACTAAAATACATTAAAACTTATATCCTACAGATAATTGGATTACAGAGTTTTTAATCTCTTCACTAACCCCATCAATATCATTAATATCTGATAAACCAAGATTATAACGACCTTCAAAAAATATTCCTGCCGCTAATTGATACCCAAGACCAAAGTTAAGTCCAAAATCTATTCCTTTAATAAACTCATCTGCATCTATTTCCACTTCTACACCGTCTCCTTCTGTTTTAGACTTAGCAGAAGCTAAAAAACCAATTTGAGGACCTGCTTGTAAACTTAACCCTTGAGCAATATAATACTTCGCCATTAATGGAATATTAATATAATTCAAGTTAAGCTTAGAGTCAATACCGCCATCCTCTTCAGAAGAACCCTGAGAAGAATAGAGTATTTCTGGTTGAAAAGCAAATTTTTCAGAAATAGGAATTTCAACAATAGCTCCTAAATGAAAACCCGTTTTACCATCTACATCATCTGTACCATCTCCTGTAATTGTTGCAAAGTTAACCCCTGCCTTGGCTCCAAATCTTATACCCTCTTCTTGGGCAGTAGTTACTAAACTAAAAGAAGCTAATACAGCTACTAATAAAATTTTTTTCATAATGATTGATTTAAAATGAATGTTTATTTGTTTGTAATTCATCGATAAAATTATACTTTTTAACGACATAAACATGTTTTTTATATATTATTTTTGTTATGAGTCTAGATACAAATTGATTACCCATTGTAATACAATACTTTAAAGTTTTAAAAGAAGTCAAAACCTTAATCTAAAGCATAAAAAAACTAATCTGTTACTAAAAAGAATACTAAAAACACTTAAAATTGAGAGTATTTTAACTTTTTATACAAGTATATTCTATAGTTTAGTCCCAACTTTAAACAACAATTATTATGAAAAAACTGATTTTAACTGCAATAGCAGTATTGGCTTTTAGTGCTGTACAAGCACAGGACGAAACTACAGAAGGATTTACAAAAGGAGATGTATTTATTTCAGGCTCTTTTGGTTTTAATTCTTCATCTACAGGTGATGACAAGACTTCGTCATTCTCTGTATCTCCAAGAGTAGGATATTTCGTTTCTGAAAATATTACCGTAGGAGCTAGGATTTCGTATCAAACAATATCTCAAGAAAACGGTGCTATTGACACAGATACAAATACTATTACTGCAGGAGCTTTTGGGAGGTATTATTTTACTCCAGCAAGTAAATTTTCAATCTTTGGTGAATTTGGCATTGATTATCAATCAATTAATTTTGATAACGGCACCACTGATTCTACTACAGATGGGTTCGCACTAACATTGCGTCCAGGAGTAAGTTATTTTTTAAATAACAATTTTGCACTAGAAGCTGCTTGGGGAGCTTTATCCTATGCAACAGCTAATCCCGATCAAGGTGAGTCTAGCGATAATTTTTCGATTGGCCTAAACTTAGACAATATTAACCTAGGATTAGTCTATAAATTTTAACTTAGTATCAAATCAGTAATAAAAGCCACCTCAAGAGATCGAGGTGGCTTACTTTTTATATCTTAGTACTAATAATTCTGAAAATCTATTGAAAAGCAGATGAAATGGGAACATGCTATTAAAGATTATATTCACTATTTAAGAATTGAAAGAGGTCTTTCTGAAAATTCTATAATTAATTATCATCTAGATCTTAAACGTTTACTAGGATTTCTTGAAGCTGGTGAGATAGATACTTCTCCTTTACAAATAGAAAAGGAAATATTACAACAGTTCATTTTTGAAACAGCAAAATTAGTAAACGCCCGTTCGCAATCAAGAATTATTTCTGGTTTAAAAAGTTTTTTTAATTACTTAGTTTTTGAAGATTATCGAGAAACAAACCCTATGGAGTTAATAGAATCTCCTAAAATTGGCAGAAAATTACCTGATACTTTATCTGTCGAAGAAATCGATCATATTATTGCGCAAATTGATCTTAGCAAACCAGAAGGTGAACGTAACCGAGCAATTATAGAAACTTTATACGGTTGTGGATTAAGAGTTACAGAACTTATTGAATTAAAATTATCTAATCTATTTTTTGAAGAAGGTTATATAAGTGTTACAGGAAAAGGAGATAAACAAAGGTTTGTTCCTATTGGAGAAACTACACAAAAGTTTATTACCATTTATACTCAGGAAATACGTAACCATATCGACATTAAGAAAGGTTTTGAAGATACCCTATTTCTAAATCGCAGAGGCAGACAACTCACACGAGCCATGATATTTACTATTGTAAAACGACTAGTCGAAAAAGCAGGTATTCATAAACAAGTAAGTCCGCACACCTTTAGACACTCTTTTGCTACCCATCTATTAGAAAACGGTGCGGATTTAAGAGCCATACAACTTATGTTAGGTCACGAAAGTATTACGACTACAGAAATATATATGCATATTGACCGTAGTCATTTAACTCAAGTTATGAATGAATTCCATCCACGAAGATAATATGAAGCACTCATTTGGCATCATAGTAATCTTTCTTATTTTTTTTAATGCCCCTCGACTGTTAGCGCAAAAGTTTAAGGCTAATGGCGGTGTCTTAGTCAAAGCTGAAATTACATTAGGAAATCAAAATCAATGGCTTAAAGTTGGGGTATCTGGTTTAGGAACTTTAAGCTATGGCGATATTGCTTTAGAAAGCGGATTATCTTTAGCTTCTTATGCATTCTTAAAAAGACATACTTTAAAAACAGAGGGATTTGCTTATTCCTACGAATTCTTTGGTCTAGCTGGGGTTGGAAAAAACAGTAATTTACTTGGAGCTACTGTATTTAATACAAATACAGCACTTTTATTTAACCCTTTAGGGAAAGGGGGATTTAACGGATTAGGATTTGGGGTTAGCAAAGATGTATTACCAAATAATTTAAAATCATATGGACTTAAAAGAGGTGCTTTACTAATGAGATTCAGCAATGCAAATCACAATTTCCATTTTGCATTTAGAAATGACTTAAAAATTGGTTTATTCAGTGGAGCAGGAACCGATTATGGTGTTACAGGATCTCTAGATCTTGGATTTACTAAAATAAAAGGACCCGAAACTATTTATCAGTTAGGGTTTGGTATAGATCTATTTACCCCCAGACCTGATTATAGTAGATCTCCAAGAAATCCTATAAATTCAGATAATGGTCGCAAAAATGTTTGGTACACCTTACCCCCTATTGTAGATCTCTTTTATGGAAATGTATATGTATATGGTACATACCAAGAAGAATATATATCAGTACACTCTAAAATAGGATTAAATAGTCAAAAAACGGGAGCTTATATCCAAAATACCTTACATGATGGTTTGGGGCTAAATCCCCGTTTTCCTTGGCAAGTGGAAACAAAAAATAAATTGTACATTGAAATTAGTGGTAATGTATTGAAAAAAGAAGTTTCTAATGAGTAGGAGAAGTTATACATATATTCTAATAGTTACCTTGGCAATCTTTAGTAATAGTTGTTCTACATATACTAATTTTTATAGCCCAACATTCTCTAAAATTGAACAAAACAATATTTCAAAAATACATCGATTAGATTTAAGTAATCAAAATCTAAAATCACTTCCAGAATCCATTAAGAAAATAAAAGATCTTCGAATGCTCGATATAAGTTCTAATCCTGAATTAGATCTACAACAAGTATTCGAACAATTAGCACAATATAATACTATTGAAATTTTAATACTTGATAGTCTAAGTATCGAAAAATTACCAGAATCTATTAAACAGTTATCAAAACTAAAACAATTATCACTGGCATACAATCCAAAAATTGATCTAGAATATAATTTTGACCTTATTGCCGAATTGCCCATAGAATTTCTTAACCTTAAAGGAAACGAACTTTCTAAGCTCCCTGAAAACATCAAAACTATACCCACCATCAAAGATTTAAATTTATCTTTTAACACGATAAAAACTGCCAGAAACTTTGAATTACTAGGGATGCTTCCTAATTTATATTCTTTATGGTTGGATCACAATCAACTTGATAAGTTACCGCCCGAAATTAGCAAAGTTAATCAGGTTAGATTTCTATATATCGATCATAATCGGTTACAAAAATTACCTAAAGAAATGTCTAAAATGAAAACTTGGGTAATCCATGCAGGGTATAATGAATTCACTCAATTACCAAAAGTATTCACTACTATGAAATCCCTTTTTATGGTCCACATAAATAATAATAAAATTAATACAATCCCAACAGTATATGAAGCCGAAAAGTACTCATTAGCTGGATTAATTTTAGACAATAATCCAATTACAGAAAAAGAAAAAATTAAAGCAAAGAAGTTATTTAAGGGGTTTTTCTTACTTTCTTTTGAACAAAAATAAGGTAAAAAAAACGGCCTCTCAAAATTCTTATATGAGAGGCCGTTTGTATATATTCTATTGTTTATTTATCTAACAACTCTACCAAAAGGCACATTATTGTTAGCTGTAAGAGTGTTTATTGCAGGTGCAACATTTTGCTGTGCTGTTCCTGTAAGAGGTTTTATAAAAAAGGGAGTCGCTTGATCATAATCTGGAGATGGCTCTACAGAAATTACTACCATTTTACCTCTCACATCACCATCCTCAGGAAATGTTAACCCTTGTGGTGCACTATTAATAAAATCTTCACCTGGGTAATCAGGAGCATTGCCATTGCCACTATATGGTGAAGCATCATCAAATGTTGTTTCATCACTAAATGTACCAGTAGAAACAGGAAATGATGTTCCATTTTTTGTTAACACAACCCAACCTTCATATTTCCATCCATCGGCAAGTGGTGGTAGGTCTAAACCTGGAGCTACCTGAATCCCACTTGGATCTTCAAACCAAATTCCAAATTCATCATTATCCGATACATTATCTGTTGGTGTTGCCATTACAAATTTTCCTGAAACAGAAGAAAAATCGGCCATTACAGTCGTTGAAACTACTTGTGCAACGCTTCCAGTAAAAGTACCTGTTAAAATTCTTGTTTTAGACGGTTTTGGATCAGCATCATTTGGTGCTTCTATCGATAAGAAAAACTCTGTTGCACTCTCTAATGTTGTTGTTACTACTGGAAAAACTGTAGTAGTTCCAACACTAGAAAATTTATTAATCGATACCGGTTCTCCGTCTACCACAAGCCAAGCTTCATAAGACGCTCCCCCTGTTAATGGTTCTAATCCGATTAGTTCAAGAGTCAAATTAGATGTAGGCGGTCCATCATCGCTAGAACATGAGGTTATCAATAGCGATACAATACTCAGGGCTACTACTAAAATTCTTTTTGTCATCATTTTGTTTTTTCAAGTTATCAATTAAGAGTATCAAGGTTACAATAATTAACTCTAAAACAAAGACAAAATTGTATGTTAAAACCACATTCTTTTTACATATAATCTACGTTTAAGAGTGTTTTTGAACATTCTGATCAGGGGATCTAAATAGTTCTAGAAAAGCATTTCCAATATTTGAGAGAATATCACTTGCTATTACTGCCTCAAAACCAGATTTTTGGGCAGCCAAATCCCCAGAACTTCCATGAAGATAAACTGCAAAAACAGTAGCATGTAATGGATTATATCCTTGAGATAATAATCCTGTAATCATTCCTGTAAGTACATCTCCGCTCCCTGCAGTAGCCATACCTGGGTTACCTGTACTATTTACATACATAATATCTTGATTAATAGTGATTGTATTGGCTCCTTTTATAACAATTATACAATGATATTTCTTCGAAAACGCTTTCGTCTTTCTTAATTTATCAAAATCATCGTCCCATTTACCAATCAAACGTTCTAACTCTTTAGGATGCGGAGTTAAAATTGTTTGTTTAGGAAGGTGTTCCAAAAATTCTTGATGTTTCGCCAGTATATTTATCCCATCTGCATCGATAACAAGAGGAAAAGTAACATTCTTCAAAAACTCTTCAAAAGCTTTTACGGTCTTTGTGCTAGTTCCAAGCCCGGTTCCAATTCCAACCGCTGCTGGTGTGATATCAAGATTAATTTCTGCTAACTCATCATCATCGTCTGTTATAACCATAGCTTCAGGCACAGCCGTTTGTAAAACTTCATAACCACATTCCGGGATATATGCTGTTGCTAAACCTGCTCCTACTTTTAAGGCAGATTTTGTAGCCAACGTAACGCTTCCCATTTTTCCATAGCTACCTCCGATTAAAACACAATGCCCATATGTACCTTTATGACCAAACTTATGTCTGGGACGATATAATGGTAATATTTCATTTTTAGTTATTAATTCTGCTATTCCGGCAGTATTCATAATAAAATTTCTATCAAGGCCAATATCTATTACTTCTACATCATTAGAATAGATTCCTGTTTCTGGTAAAAAGAAAACTAGTTTTGGTAACTGAAATGCTACCGTTACATCGGCAAAAATAACTCCATTCTTATCTTCAGGCCCTTTGTCAGAATATAGACCAGACGGAATATCAATAGACAACTTAAAAGCTCTTGTTTTATTAATATGTTTTATTAAAGAAACTACCCAAGGCACCATAGGTCTATTAAGACCAATCCCAAAGATCGCATCTATAACCATATCTTCATTTTTTATCTTTGGGAAATCATCTTCAGATTTAAGTTGTGTTGGCCATGTTGTAACAATTTCCTTAAGACGATCATAGTTTATCAAAAAATCCTTGGATCGATTATCGCTAAAATTAACAATATACGTTTGTACTGTATACCCATGCTGCACCAATAATCTAGAAATTACTAATCCATCTCCCCCATTATTACCAAGACCACAAAAAACATGAATAACAATAGGTGATCCTTGTAATTTCTGATGTATTAAATTAAAAGTTTGTGTGGCAGCTTTTTCCATTAGGTCTAGAGAACTAATCTTCTCTGAAGTAATAGTAGCTTCATCTGCCATTCGCATTTGTTGTGCAGAAAATATTTTCATTTGATTTAATTAGGAATTATATAATGAAATATGAGATAAATTATTGAATTAACAAAAGTTTATACATTGTATTGATTTAATTTTCTTTAAAAATAAAAAATTATACATTTGATCTCAAATCAAGATAAACTAATGTTTAGTACCGTTTTCATCTCGGCTATATTAATCTCTTTAGGAACAGCTATTGTGTCTGGGATTACTTCTATTACGCGTACTACAATTATTATTACCCTTAGGGGTTAATTATTTATATATCACCAAAGAAAGTACGTAGTTTATTAGAATTATAAGCTACCGAAGACAAGTTTATCCATTAATTTATTACTTAAAAAATATATTATGAACGTTCTAAAATTTGGAGGTTCTTCTGTAGCTAATGCTACTACCATAGAGAATGTAATAGAAATTATTAAAGAACAATCTCGGGAAAAAGCACTATTTGTAGTTGTCTCTGCAATGGGTGGTATAACCGACTTGTTATTAAAAGCTGGTGAGGAAGCTTCTACAAATAATGAGAACTATAAAAATACATTAGCAGAAATAGAGAAAAGACATTTAGATACAGTTAAGGCTCTAATTCCGGTGATTAATCAAAGTGCTATAATTAGCAAAGTAAAAGCACAGCTTAATACTTTAGAATCACTTTGTGAAGGCGTGTATTTATTAAGTGAGTTATCTGATAAAACTGCTGCTGTAATAGCCAGTTTTGGTGAAATGCTTTCATCATATATTATAACCGAAGCCGCGAAAGTAAAAGAATTAGATATTACTTTTAAAGATTCTCGTGACGTTATTGTAAAAACGGATAGTACTAAAATTGCTATTGATTATAAGGAAACAAATACTAAAATTCTCTCCTTTCATAAGGAAAACACACATAGAATATGTCTTTTTCCTGGTTTTGTAGCCAAAACTCAAGATGGCGAGCCTACAACACTAGGAAGAGGTGGGTCTGATTTTACCGCAGCCATTTTGGCAGCAGCAATTGATGCTGAACAGTTACAAATTTGGACAGATGTAAGTGGTATGTATACTGCTAATCCTAAATTAGTGAAACAGGCTAAACCTGTATCACATATCTCTTATCAAGAAGCGATGGAATTATCTCATTTTGGAGCTAAAGTAATTTACCCTCCTACAATACATCCAGTATTAGATAAAGATATTCCAATAGTTATTAAAAATACCTTTAAACCATTAGACAAAGGTACAGCTATAACTAGAAAAGTAGACCAGAGACAAAAACCTGTAACCGGAATTACGCATATAGACAATATAGCTATTATTTCTCTTGAAGGTAGTGGTATGGTAGGAATTCCTGGATTTTCTAAACGATTATTCGAAGCTTTATTTCTTGATAATATTAATGTAATTCTGATTACTCAAGCCTCTTCAGAGCATTCTATTTGTTTAGCGATAGAATCTGTTGATGCAGAAAAAGCTAAAAGCATTCTAGATCGTACTTTCGAATTTGAAATTTCTAAAAAGAAGCTAAATCCCGTAAAAATTGAAAATGAGGTAGCTATTATTGCCCTTGTTGGTGATAACATGTATCATCATCAAGGATTAAGCGGTAAGATGTTTAGTACTTTGGGAAAAAACAATGTCAACATTAGAGCTATTGCACAAGGTGCTTCAGAAAAAAACATATCTGTAGTCATTGAAGAAAAGGATATTAAAAAGGCGCTCAACATATTACATGAACGTTTCTTTGAAGTTAAAACAAAACAACTAAACCTTTTTATTACAGGAGTAGGAAATGTTGGAAGCAAGTTATTAAGTCAATTAGAGCAACAAAATAAATATTTAAAAGAAAAACTTCGATTAAAAATTAGAGTTGTTGGACTCTCTAATTCAAGAAAAATGGCTTTTGATGAAAAAGGAATCGATCTTAATTCTTGGGAAAAATTTCTAGTAGATGGAGAGCCTGCAAATGCTGAGCATTTTTTTAAAATAGCACAAGAAATGAATTTGCGTAATTCTATTTTTGTTGATAATACTGCCAATCCTGATATTGCTAAAATTTATAAACATTATTTAGCAGAAAGCATGGCGGTAGTTACATGCAACAAAATTGCTTGTGCCGATGAATATACAAATTATGAAGAACTACAAAGTTTGTCTAGAAAATTTAGTGCTTCATTTTTGTATGAGACGAATGTGGGAGCAGGTTTGCCTATAATTGATACCCTTAATAATCTAATAGCTTCTGGAGATAATGTACATAAAATACAAGCGGTACTTTCTGGAAGTCTTAATTTTGTATTTAACAATTATAAAAAAGGGGTTACTTTCCATGAAATTGTAAAACAAGCTCAACAAGAAGGTTATACAGAGCCTGATCCTAAAATAGACCTTAGTGGTATCGATGTAGCCCGTAAAATTCTTATTCTAGCGAGAGAGAGTGGTAAAGTAATGGAGCTTGAAGATATAGAGAACGATTCTTTCCTTCCGCAAGATTGTCTTGATACCTCTACAGTTGAAGATTTTTTAAATTCTGTGAAAGAATATGAAAATCATTTTGGTAAAATTTTAGAAGATGCGGAGCAAAAACAATGTCGATTAAAATATGTCGCCCAATACGAAAATGGTAATGCAAAAGTAGGATTACAACATATTCCCGTTGATCACCCATTCTACAACCTAGAAGGAAGCGATAATATTGTTTTATTTTACACTGATAGATATCCAAAACAACCACTAATTGTAAAAGGTGCCGGTGCAGGTGCCGATGTCACTGCTTCAGGTATTTTTGCAGATATCATTAGAATTGGAAAAAAATAGCATACCAATGAATAAAAGTATTAAAATATTTGCTCCTGCTACGGTAGCTAATCTATCTTGTGGATTTGATGTACTTGGATGCTGTTTAGATACAGTTGGAGATGAAATGGTTATTTCATTAACATCTAATCCAGAAGTAAAAATCACAAAAATAGATGGGGCTAACCTTCCGTTAGAAACACACAAAAATGTTGCGGGTGTGGCCGTTGAAGCTTTACTTAAAGCTTATAAAAAGGAAATTGGTGTTACCATAGAAATCTATAAAAAAATTAAAGCAGGAAGCGGTATTGGAAGTAGTGCCGCTAGTAGCGCCGGCGCCGTTTGGGCAGTAAATTATTTATTAGATTCTCCTTTTTCATCACAAGAATTAATTGCCTTTGCCATGGAAGGAGAAAAACTCGCGAGTGGAAATGCCCATGCAGATAATGTTGCTCCTGCCCTACTTGGTGGATTTACATTAGTTCGTAGTTATAAGCCTTTAGATGTTATTAAATTAAAT
Organism: Aquimarina sp. AD10; assembly: GCF_003443715.1. Classification (NCBI taxonomy): domain Bacteria; kingdom Pseudomonadati; phylum Bacteroidota; class Flavobacteriia; order Flavobacteriales; family Flavobacteriaceae; genus Aquimarina; species Aquimarina sp. AD10. The sequence goes on from NZ_CP031965.1 coordinate 1,168,817, forward strand.
ACACCAAAAGATTTAATGATTACTGTTATTCATCCACAAATCGAAGTAAAAACTTCTGATTCAAGATCTGTTATCAAACACAACGTATCCCTACAACAAGCTATACAACAATGGGGAAATGTAGGAGGTTTGGTTGCAGGATTATTTACAGAAGATTATGAACTTATAGGTAGAAGTCTTGAAGATGTCATCATTGAACCTTTACGATCTATATTAATTCCCGAATTTACTGCTGTAAAAGAAGCTGCTCTTTCAAGTGGAGCCTTAGGCTGTGGAATTTCTGGATCTGGTCCTTCTATTTTTGCATTAAGCAAAGGAGATAAAACTGCTACCCTTGTTGCAGACGCTATACGTAATGTTTACAGTAAAACGGGTCTCAAATTTGATATTCATATATCTAAAATTAATAATGACGGTATTAAAATAATTGAAGTTTAATATGAAAGAAATTAAAAAAATAGCGACAGGTTCTCCATGGGAAGGTATTGTTGGATACTCCAGAGCTATCAAAATTGGCAATACCATAGAAATTTCGGGCACTACAGCTTCAGGAAAAGATGAGTATGAACAAACCATAGAAATCATAAAGATTGCCGAAAAGGCTCTTAATGATCTTGGTGCCGACCTGTCTAATGTCATAAGAACTAGAATTTACTGTACCGATATTTCTAAATGGGAAAATATTGGTAAAGCACATGGAGCGTATTTTGGAGCTATAAAACCCGCTACGACAATGGTCGAAGTATCCAAATTAATTTCGCCAGAAATTTTAGTTGAAATTGAATTCTCTGCAATAGTATAAACATATAATTCGAATAATTCATAATGCAATATTATAGTTTAAATAATGAAGCCCCTAATGTCTCTTTTTCTGAGGCGGTTATTAAAGGGCTTGCTCCTGATCGAGGATTATATTTTCCTGAACATATTACTCCACTACCAAAATCTTTTTTTGAAAACATCGAAAACCTAGATAATGTAGAAATAGCTTATCAAGCAATTCAGCAATTTGTAGGAGATGAAATCCCAGAAATAGAACTACGGGATATTTTAGAAGATGTTCTTAGCTTTGATTTTCCTGTAATATCCGTTGAGGAAAATATTGGAACTTTAGAGCTTTTTCACGGCCCCACTATGGCATTCAAAGATGTAGGAGCCCGTTTCATGGCACGATGTCTTGGATATTTTAATAAAAACAATGAAAACCATGTTACTGTTTTAGTAGCCACATCTGGTGATACCGGAGGTGCAGTAGCCAATGGATTTTTAGGAGTAAAAGGTGTTGATGTAGTTATCCTATATCCAACCGGTAAAGTCAGTGAGATACAAGAAAAACAACTAACAACATTAGGCCAGAATATTACAGCGCTTGAAGTAGATGGTGTTTTTGACGATTGTCAAGAAATGGTAAAATCGGCATTTCTAGATACTAGTATTACGGATCACAAACAGTTAACATCGGCAAACTCAATCAATGTAGCTAGATGGTTACCACAATTATTTTATTTCTTGTTTGCATACAAACAGATTAAAAACAAAAACAAGAACATTACTTTTTCGGTACCGAGTGGAAATTTTGGTAATATTTGTGCCGGAATTGTTGCCAATAAATTGGGATTACCCGTAAAACATTTTGTAGCAGCAACAAATATTAATGATACCGTTGTTCGATATTTAGAAAGCTCTACATATGAGCCTAAACCTTCTAAAGCTACAATTTCTAACGCTATGGACGTTGGTAACCCTAGTAACTTTATACGTATTCAAAATCTCTTCAATAATGATTTTTCTTCATTAAAAAATAGTTTTTCTGCATATAGCTTTAATGATCAAGAAACTAAAGAAGCAATGAAAGTGATATTTAATGAATCTGGTTATGTTGCAGATCCACATGGTGCTGTAGGATATCTAGGATTAAAAAAACAATCTTTAGGAGAAGATGATTATGGTATTTTTCTGGAAACTGCCCATCCTGTAAAATTTTTAGATGTTGTAGAAGAAACTTTAACCACTCAAATAGAAATTCCAGAACGAATTCAAAAAGTAATTGATAAAGAAAAGAAAAGTATTTCTATAGATAGTTATAAAAAACTAAAGGAGTTCTTATTACGATAAGAACTCCTTTTGATATATTATATATAATACTACTAGTAAACCTGATTTTTATTGCGATGCTAAAGCCTTCATTACTTTGTAGGTAATATCGGTTGTAGATGCTAAGTATTTAAAATTTACTGTAGTGTATTTATCTTCACTTTGACGAACAAATGGTGAATTATCAGCATTTTTAAGCTCTGCCGTTAATGTTACTGTTTCATAACCAAAGTTAGAAAAGAATCTACTTTCTGGAGTAGCAACAGTTCTTTTATAAATTGGTACTGGAGATTCTATACGATACAAAGATTCTAAACTTAAATTAGAGGCTAATAATTCAATCGCTCTATCTTCATCATTATCCCATCCCATATAATCAGCTCTGTGCATTGAATGTATATTAACGCCATCTTTTTGAAGCTTTTTGGTAAACATTCGCGTACCTATCATATTGCTTTTCCAATGGTCAAAGAAAACAACCATGAAATTTTTATTACGATTTTCTAATTCTGCAATTTTTTTTGCCACATAAAATGCTATAGCTACACCTGTTGCGTTATGGACTGCTCCTGGGCTATTTTCGACAGTATCATAATGTGCGCAAATAATAACATATTCATCACTACCATTGGTAGCAGGTATATTTGCAAAGATGTTTGTACCGGCAAATTGATTTCCTTTTTTATCTTGCACATTGTATGAATCTCTCTCTGGTTTTAACCCAGAATCTTTTAATTCATTAAATAAAAAATCTGCTGTAGCTTTTCGTTCTGATTTAGTCGATCTACTCGCTAATTTTTTCTTTCCTTTAATAGGTTCATGTCCTGTTAATTTTGCCACAATATTTCTTTGGACATTAATAATCTCGGCTTCTATTCGATCTTGTTCAGATTGAGCTGGGGCTAACTGAACTATAAAAACGAATGCTAGTAAAATTGTTCTATAATACTTCATTTTGTAGGTTTTGTATTCCGTTTACAGTTGTCAAATTTAGGAAATTTTTATTATATTCTAATTTAGTACTTTTATTTCTAAAATAATACTTCAAAAATGAAATTTGCAAAAACCATACCCTTTTTTATATTCATATTATTATTTTGTCAATGTAGTAATGAGAAATCTTCAAAGAATCGACTAATTGTACCTGAAAATTGGAGAACAGAAGTTCTTGATTTCCCTATAGAATTTGCTCCAAAACTTGATTATACTGGTTTTGAAAATGTTTGTTTTGCACCGGGTTGGGGAACTAAAGGAAGCCCTGAATATTTTTCATGTGCTTTTTTATGGGTTGTAGATGAAAATCCTAAGTTATCAGCAAAAAAATTAGAACTCGAAATAGAAACTTACTTTGACGGCTTAATGCAAGTGGTTTCTTCATCAGATCAAAATACACCTATACAAATTCCTAAATCAAAAGCATTTTTTGAAAAAGTAAAAGATAACTATTATGTAGGTAAGTTGTTAACCTATGATGCATTTACTACCAAAAAAGAGCTAAAACTCAATTTTATAGTAAATACTAATTATTGCGGTGAAGAAAAAAAACATCATGTGTTTTTTAAAATATCTCCACAAGATACTGAGCATCCTATTTGGAAAAAGATGAATACCATAAAAAATAACATTGTTTGCAAATAAACATATAGTCTCATTATAATTTTATTTTGAAGTTTTTTCTTGATTTTCTGATAAAAAACGTAAATTTTTACTCTCTAAAAATAATTTATAATGAATGTATGCTTCTTAATGTACCCTTGGGAAGAAATTAATCCTGAAAAAGACACTTCTTTAACTTTGATTCATGAATTTGCTAAACGAGGTCATGGAGTGGCTATTGCTACTCCTTCCAATTTAACTATTCGAGATAGCGTTACCTATTCTTTTTGTAAAGTAATTAATAGAGTAGAAAAAGTCTCATCTTCAATGAAGTCATTTCATATGAAAACTACATTTAGAGACGAAATGCTACCCTTGGCTGGATTTGATGTGATTATCTTACGAAGTAATCCCCCATTAGATATGATCATGCTTAATTTTTTGGACTCTGTTAAAGATGATGTATTTATTATGAATGATATTGATGGAATCCGTAGATCCAATAACAAACTTTATACTGCGGCTTTTGACGATATTGAAACTCACTTCATTCCAAGCACTCACGTTACTAAAAACAAGGACTATTTAATTAAAATGATTAAAGAATCACCTTCTGATAAAATGATTTTGAAACCTTTGAATGGTTTTGGTGGTTCTGGAGTAATTCTAATTGAAAAAAGAGCTATGACGAGTATTCGTTCTTTACTTGATTTTTATATTGATAATAAAGATGGTACTACAAATTATGTTATTCTTCAAGACTATATAGAAGGTGCGGATCAAGGTGATGTTCGTATTCTTATTCTTAACGGAAAACCAATAGGTGCCATGCGTCGTATTCCAGGAGAAGATGATCATAGATCTAATGTTACCGCAGGAGGCTCTGTGGTAAAACACTCTTTAACAAAACAAGAAAAAGAATTATGTCGAAAAATTGGTCCTAAATTAATAAAAGATGGACTCTATTTTGTTGGTATAGATGTTATTAATGGAATGTTAGTTGAAGTAAACGTTATGAGCCCCGGAGGAATTACGTATATCAATAAAAAATACAAAATTAAACTTCAAGAAAAAGTCATTGATTTTATTGAAGACAAAGTAGTACAACGTGTAAGTAGGTTTGACAGAAAGGCCAAACTTAGAAAAACAGTAGACGATGCTTAAGTTATCTATAGACCAGATTGTATCAAAAATAAATAACGAAGAAACATTTCATGCCGTTTCAAACGACTACTCTTTTACTATAAAAATAGACGCATATACTTACTACGTCTGCGCAGCGGTTCATGATGGTCATCAATTTCGTAAAGAATTATGGAGTAACTGTTTACATTCTGAATATGAACGGTGGTATGAAGAAGATCCGTCTACCAAACAAATGATTCAAAATCATCCTATAGTTATTGCTGGATGTGATTCGCGTTTCGAATATGATCTTAATAGAGCTCCAGAAAGTGCTATTTACGAAGATGCTTGGGGTAAAAAACTATGGAGCAAACCTTTGACATCAAGTGTCAAGAGTATTTCTCTTCAAAAACATGACAACTTTTATAAAGTAGTTCATGCCCTAATTTCTAAAATAGAATCTAAACATGGTGCCGCTATTGTTTATGATATACATTCTTATAATTGGAAAAGATGGGATCGTGAAGTACCCGTGATCAATATTGGTACTACCAATATTGATCAAACCAAATATGCTTCATTCGCAAAGTCATGGTGCTCTATGTTATCTCAAATTTGGTTTTCTGATAAAATTAAGACTACATCTGCGGTTAATGATACTTTTAAAGGTAATGGGTATTTTCTAAAATACATATCCAAATGTTTTACCAACACCTTAGTGCTAGCAACAGAATTTTCTAAGGTATACTGTGATGAATTAGAATATGTAGTATTTCCTGAGGTTGTATCTGCTATAGAGCGAGGGTTGTTTCAAAAAATTCCAGAACATGCAAAAACATTTTATAGTAAATTTATTGGCTAATTCCTCTTTTTTGGAGTTAGTTTGTATTATTTATCATTAAAGTGATTATAAAACCAACACACTAACATGTACGAAGATGTAGTAGAGATCTATAGTGATCTTTTTGAAATAGATCAAAATCTAAATAGATTGGTTAAGAATATAGAACTTCTTAACTATCTAAATCCATTAAACATAGAGCAAGAAAAAAAGAACTTTTTTGCTTGTAAATACAGAAAGAACCCAACTTTTAAGTACCGTAAAATTAAATTTAACCCTTATAAATTACAACGATTAATATTTAATCAACGTCTAGAACGAATAAAAGATGATAGCATTCGAAAATTGTATCAAGATATTATATATGAGTATTCTGGGTTAATACAATGCATTGAAACCATCGGAGAGGGTAAGAATTTTTATTATAATTCTCTAAAAGTATTTGGTACTCCTAAAGAACGTGATGTAGAAAATGCCAAATTTATTCTTCATTTTAAAGATGATAAAGAGGGTGATACAATTGGAGAACAATATACCGCATCTGATGCTGAGTCTTACTTTAGAGAATTTAGTGAACGGTATACTTTTAATTTTAAGATTAAAAAGTCTACAAATATTTCTGCTGCTGCTATGGTTCTTAATGCTTCAGAAACATTAGTATTAAAAAAAAATCATACGTTTAGTAGTAATGATTTAATGGTATTGGCAAATCATGAAATTGGAGTACACATGGTAACTACATTTAATGGTAAAAGTCAACCATTAAAAATATTCTCGAATGGATATGTAAACAATACAGAAACTCAGGAAGGTCTTGCGGTATTTAGTGAGTATATGTCTGGTTGCCTTACTCTTAAACGAATGAAAGAATTGGCATATAGAGTAATTGCTGCAGATAGCTTAATTAAAGGATATGATTTTAAGGACACATTTGATCTCTTATACAGTCAGTACAAATTAGATCGTAATACGGCATGGCAAATTACCTTACGTGTACATAGAGGCGGTGGATTTACAAAAGATTATTTGTACTTAACAGGACTTAAAAAGATATATGATTACTATTATTCTAAACAGGATATGAATATACTGTTAACAGGAAAAGTAACTCTTGAAGATAAAGCAAGCATTCTTAGACTTCAAGATTTAGGACTAGCCCACAAAAGTTTACATATAAGTGACTCTTTTGATCAAAATTTAAACACCAACACTAAACTAGATTTTATATTAAGAAATTTGAAATAGTATCATTTTACTTTTGTTTCAAATTATTAAGTTTAAACCATTGTAAAGCAATAATTGTTTTAGAATCTACAATTTCAGTACAAAGTAATCGATCTATTTCTGAGGTTGGATATTTACATAGTTGAATATCTTCTCCTTCGTCTTGAAGTCCTCCTCCTTTTGTAACTTGATCGTTTTCAGAAACCTCTGCATAATATAATAACATACGTTCAGTTGATCCTCCGGGAGTAGAATAACATGTTGTAATGTGTTTTAAGTCAGATGATATTTTATAACCTGTTTCTTCTTCTACTTCTCTAATTGCACATTCAACAGGATCTTCTCCTTCTTCTATTCCGCCAGCGGGAATTTCTAAAATCCACCCATCTCCATATTTTACAGTAGGATATCGAAATTGCTTAATAAACAGTAATTGATCTGTATCTCTTTCGTAGATCAAAACTGCTGCAAAATCACCTTTATCAACTAATTCTCGTTCACATTCTAAGGGTTTGTCATTACTAAAACGATCATGGCTAATTATAGCTTTTCTAATCTTAAGAAATCCATCGTGTAGTAATTCTTCATTAAGTACTTCGTATTCCATAAAAATAAAAATAGAGATTATTTTGAGTAATTTTTCAAAACAATCCCTAAAGTTTTGTAAACTTATTTTATTATCATAAAAATATAATGAAATGATATAATCGTTACACAATTCACAAATTAAATATCGATATTTTTAATTTACTATACCAGATTCTGCAAGTGTAATTAACAATGCCATTTTTATATTTTTTGTAGCATCAGGAGTATTCGTCCACGTCTCGTCTAATGCATGTGCTCTTCCGCCCTTTCCTCCTCTACTAATGGTAATTGCAGGTATATTCTTAGCAATGGGAATATTACTATTGGTAGATCCTGTTCTTAATTTAGGTGAAATCCCCAAATATGAAGCAACAGCTATAGAACGTTGTATTAAAGGTAACTTATCTGATAATGTTCCTGAAGGACGATCTCCTATTGGTACCAATTCTAATGTTACTTTATCTTTTATGCCAGAAGCATTATAAGTTACTTCTGCTTTTCTCATACTCGCTTTAAAAATGCTATCAATTTCTAGTAATCGTTCTGGACTTAAAGAACGCATATCAACCTCAGCCCAAGATTCAAAAGGTATTGAATTTACAGATGTCCCACCACCGATGCGACCAATATTAAACGAAGTTTTAGATCCTTTTTGTGCTACGTACTTTGACGCTTCTTCTACGAAAAGTGTTATCCCTTTTCCTAAAGCATGGTGAGGATTTGCTAATCCAAAAGCTCCCCATGAATGTCCTCCCTTTCCTTTAAAAACAGCCTTATATCGTTTAGAACCTAATCCACCATTAATAATACGCGAAGGACCTCCCCCATCAATAGAGATCCAAGAATCAATTTTAATACTTGATTTTTTACTAAACAGATGCTTAACTCCTCTTAAATCTCCTAACCCTTCTTCTCCAACTGTACCCACAAAAACAATATCCGCATCTGTACTAATTTTTGCTTTGTTCATTCCTTTTAGTACAGCTATCAGCATAGCCATTCCTCTTGTATTATCACCAATACCTGGAGCGGCGTATGTTGATCCTTCTATTTTTACAGTTACATCTGTTTCTTCGGGAAATACAGTATCAATATGTGCATCTAGAACTACTGTTCTTTTTCTCTTTTTTCCTTTTCTTAGTGCCAATACATTACCAACAGCATCTATCCAAACACTATCAATTCCTGTTTGAGAAAACAATTCTACAAACCTCTTTGCCCTTTTAGTTTCTTTAAAAGGTGGTGCGGGAATTTCTGTTAGTTCTATCATATTCTTGATAGTTTCTGAATCAGATATATCTATCTCATTCATAGCGATTTGCACAGATTTGTCTGTTGTTAGTTTTTTTATTTCTTTAGTGAATTCTTTCGTTGCTATTACTCCATCTTGAGCAAAAGTAGAACCACCCAAGAGCAAAGAAACTCCTAGGATACATCGTAATAAATTTGTGTGCATTTTACTTACTATTAGTGTTTGAGTGAATCAATTATTTTTTTTTTAGAAGTATTAGGAGAATAATTACCCCTTATCAAGTCCATAACCAAAGTCTTTACCTTTTTGAATTCTAGGAACCCCTTTATTCATCCATTCTGGTGCAGGCTGATCCTTTAGGTAATGATCAAAAAATTGCATCATTCTAATCGACAAGTCCTTTTTATTCTTCACTTTTCTAAGATTATGAGCTTCATCATTATATACTAATAACCAAACTGGTTTTTGTAATCTTCGCATTCCCATAAACATTTCTATACCTTGATAATATGGTACTGCTCCATCTTTATCATTATGCATCATAAGCAATGGTGTCTCAATCTTAGGGATACCAAATAAAGGTGAGTTTTCTATATATAAATCAAAACCTTCCCATAAATTCTTACCTATACGACTTTGTGTTTTTTCATACTGAAAAGCTCTACTAAGTCCTGATTGCCATCGAATCCCACCGTAAGCCGAGGTCATATTACTCACAGGTGCACCGGCCATTGCTGTTTTAAATTTATTAGTAACCGTTATCAAATATGCCACTTGATATCCTCCCCAACTTTGGCCTTGAATAGCCAAATTATTGCTATCAACATAGCCCAATTCTTCTACTGCCTCTACTCCAGAAACAATACAATTATATGCACTTGGACCAGGCTTTCCCTCTTTATAAACGATATCAGGAACGAACATAATATAATCATTACTTACCAAATATGCTGCATTTACCGTTGATGCACTGGGTTGTGGAGCATGATGTTTATGATAGGTATCCGATCTTTTTTCATAAAAATAAGTGATCATAGGATATTTTTTTGAAGGATCAAAATCTTGTGGTTTATAAATGATTCCTTCTAATAGTGTTCCATCATAAGCTTTCCAAGAAAAAAGTTCTGCTGTACCCCATTTGAAATTTTCTTGATGTGGATTTATCTGCGTTATCTTTTTAACAGTAGTAAAATCATTTTTAGAAACATGTAAATCCGGATATGTTTTAAAGTTTTCTTTTCTATATGTAAAAACATCAGCATTCTTAGCTTTCTTAAAACTACTTATTAGAAAATCACTTGCTTTTATTTTTTCTACAAGCTTATCTTTTTCTAAAACAAAAACACCTGAGGCCTTAGTGCTCTTATCAAAACTTGTAACCACTAATTTTTTATTGCTATAAGATGCATTATTCTTATTTTCTGAATCTAATCTTTCTGTTCTGTATTCTACATTATTTTTTCTTCCGTTCTTAGTAATATTAATTGGCTTTTCTTTTCCGTTTAACGCTATTTTCCAGATATCATATTTATCAAAAACCAAAGCATATCCTTTGCTGTCAAAACCACCAAAACCATATGGCCTTGGTAACATAGGACGATCATTTTCTTCATCATAAAAAGCTACTGGTATTTCTTTGGTAAGATTGGTTTTTGTTAAGGTTTTTAAATCAAGAGAAAACCAATGGCCTGTATTTATGTCAAAATGCAATCCATATTTATAATCAGGTGATAAAAAAGGTTTTAAAGCAGTATTTTTTAATAAAAGACGTTTCTTTCCGGTTTTAGAATCAATTACAAAAAAATCTTTCCATGTAATATCCCAAGAGCGTTGTACATCATAAGGAGAACTTGTGGCCCCAAAAATATAAGGTTGTTCTTTTTTCTTATCAAAAATGAGATCATCGGTATCTTTATCTTGTAAGTGAACATAAGCATTTCTTTCAATATCAAAATATGATATGAAGGCTTTTTTATTTAGCTCTTTAAATTTTGATTTTTGTTCTGGTTGGATCATTTTATCTTTCCAATGCCAGACGTCTACTTGAGGAATTTCTTCTTCTAAAAGAGTCGTATCTTTTCTATATTGCTTCATAGGTCTGGAATAAAAATATAACCTATTACCACTTTCTGAAAAGAAAGGTGTTTGTTGACCACTTAACTCCCAATGGTCATTGAGGTGTTTTACGGAACTGTCTACTATTTTTTTAAGTTGATTATCTTTAAAATAGTATAATTCGTATTTAAGGTATTCTATATTTACAGAATCTTTTATTGCGATAAAAGAAAGTTCAGTACCTGTATCATTCGTAGCTAATTTTTTATAAATGTATTTGCCCTCGTCTATCGTTTGGCTAATTCCCGAAGTCAAATTATATTTATAGATTCCGTTATCTCTAGGAAGTGCTACATTATCTTTTTTAGGTTGTTCTTTACTACTAGTGGTATAATAAAGTTGTTTTCCTTTATTTGATAACACAAAATCTTTTATTTGATATATAGTATCTTTTTTCTTTGTATTTAAAGTATAAACTAAAGCATAGTTTTGCTTAGAAGCCTTTGATTTTATTTTAATCAGTGTATCCTTTTTCTTACTCTTATATTTTTCTATAACTACCCATCCTGAATATTCTTTAGGTAACTTGTATTTTTTTACATTTAGAATAGAGTCATAGATCTTATTGTTTTTTACATCGTAAATAAATAATGCATCCTTAGTTCGATTTGCTTCTTTGAGTTTTTTCTTTTTTTCTTTTCTAGTCTTTTGATAAGCCGGTTTTCTTTTAAAAACTACATATTTTTCGTCGTGGGATATTGAAGTTTCATATCCATTAAAAAAAGTAAATTTCTTTCCACTTATTGTGTTGTAAATCTCAACATATCCATCTCCCATTTTTGTAGAAGTTTTTATAGTTGAAACGACTAATTTGCCTTGTTTAGATATTTTGACATCACTCATGCTTTTCCACAAGTCATAATCATCATGTGTGATCACTTTTTTTTGAGCAAAAGATAGTGTTACACTAAAAAAGAATAGAAAAGTGATTGCTCTATGTATCATTATTAGATTTTTTGGAAAGGAAATTTATAAAATTTCACTTATTAAATTTTCTTTAAAGTTACAAAAGAAAAGAGTACGTAGTTAAATACGTCCAATGTAATGTTGTTTAGTAATTAAGGTTCTTAAAAATCAATCCGGTACCGTATTAAAACTACCGGATTGATTTTGATCTATAGCTGATTCAAATTTATGCTATTTTAGGAAAGTGATAATTAATTCTGGTGCTGCATCACCATCAAAAGTCTCTGCTTCCCTTCCGGCAGATGTAGAAGTAACATTAAGTGATGCACCTGAAGGTTTCATAATAATATTCAAACTATTTCCACTTGTCCAATCACTCCTATTTACAATCTCCTGTATAATCGAAGATATATCCACCGTTTTTTGTGCTTCGGACTTATCTCCTTCGGTTACCCACTCAGGAATATTCCAAACTGCATTTGCCATTGTTAATGTTCTTGCAGATAGATTACCATTAGTATCTGTATATGTGGGTGCATTACCAATATTTTCTCCAAAAATTGTCATCTCCACTGGATCTGATCCATCATTATCGGCAGTAAACTGAATGCTAGCTGAAGATATAACAGCACCGTTAGGTATAGCTATTTCATTAAATCGTAGCCCAATATTTGGTAATCCAAAATCCGGGGTACCTGCCCCATCTATTTCACCAATTTCAAGATCCCCACTTCCTAATGACATTTCACCAACTTCATCTCCAATTAAAGCCTCCTCAACATCATCTGAGGATTCATTTATAGGTACTGTTACTGTGACAGCTTCAAGAAGTGTGAAATCAGGGCCTATTACTTCTACTCCCTGAACAGATACTATAATAGGAGCTGTTCCTACTGGTGTTCCAGAAGGAATTGTAAATGTAATCGATGTTGTTGTGGCGGTACTAACAGAAATGTTTTCAGATCCATTAATTTTAACTTTATTCTCACTTGCTAAAGGACTAAAATTTGTTCCCATAACAACAATTACAGCACCTTCTACTGCACTAGTTTCTGAAACACTTGTTATTGTTGGTGCTGGATAGGTAACGGTAAAATCTGCTCCAGAGGTTTCTTCGCGATTAGTTGTTACCGTAACTACTCCTGTAATTGCTCTACTAGGCACCGTAGTCGTAATTGAATTAGAAGACGAAACAGTAACTACTCCATTAACGACTCCATTAAGCCCTGTAAAAGCTACTACATTATCTTTTGGTGTAGTACTAAAATTGGTTCCTCTGATGGTAATTGTCGATCCAACAAGAGCACTACTGGGCTCAATATTGGTAATAGTAAGAGGATTCACTCTTATCGATGGATCAAATGATGCATCATCATTATCATCACATGACCATAATAAAACACAAACAACTAAACCTATACACATGGTTGATTTTGTGATAGTCATTATTATATTTTTCATTCTATATATTTTATATTAAAAGATATCTTTTATGCATTGCAATCATTCGACCTAATCATTTTGCTTTAATAATGGATTAGCGTTTATTGCATCTTGGGGTATTAACCATTGCCAACGATCATCTCCTGCAGGTATATCAAGTTCAACAGCTAATGAAGGGATATGATTAGCACCATTTCTGTTAAGAGGTAAGTCCATACGTTTTAAATCGTACCATCTAAAACCTTCTCCCCATAACTCCCATCGTCTTTGTAATAAAATCTCATCTACTAATGCTGTACCAGTATTCGTAGACAACATGTAAGAAGGGTCTCGTACTATTGCATAATTAAACAATACATTAGCAGCCAAAGCATCACCCATTCTGGCTTTAGCCTCTGCTTCGATAAGATACATTTCTGATACTCTCATATAGGGTACATCCATTCTAGAATCATCTGTACCTTCTGCAATAAATTTTTGACTCGTATAAGGTTTAAGAACTCCACCTGGAGGTAATGTTACACCTGCAGGTAAGTTTAAATGTTCTCCTGTTGGATCAAATAATAACTTCCGAATATCTGTATCTGGTATGGCATCATACAAAGTACTATTGATAGCTTTAGGATTTCGTCTTATGTTATTAGAACTAAAATTTCTGGAAATATGGGACCCATAAGAAGAAAAGAATGTAGTTTGATCTTCTTGTATATGACTACCCCACATCCATTCATCACTAGTAAAATCAGAAAAGTTATTAAAATAATCATCTCTAGACATTAATGCATATCCAACTCTTGCTATTTCTGCAAACTGAGCTGCAGTAGCATAATTACCCTGTACAAGCGCTATTCTTGCTTTAAGACCTTGGGCAATACTTTTATCTAAATGTGATTTATTTGGTCTAGTATATCCTTCAAGCGCAATAATTGCATCATCTAAATCCTTATTAACTTGAGCATATACAGCCTCTACTGTTGGGCGTTCTGCTGGTTCCTGATCTACAGTTAAACTAATAGGAATACCCAGTTGAGAATTCGTCTCCCCAGGAACATATCTTTTAGCATATAACTGAACCATTTGAAAATGAGCCCAAGCTCTATAAATTAATGCTTGACCAACTGCTGCATTTCTTTGTTCTATAGGACCAACTGCTTGATCTGCACCATTAATTATAGTATTAGCATTTCTAATTATTCTATAATATACTCTATACGGAAATAAATTATCAGAATCAGAAGCATCCCGATTATCAATCCATTTATAAAAATTAATAAATCTATTATTTCCACGATCAGTCATTACGTAATCCTCTCCTAAAGCTTCGACCTGCATCATAAAAGCTCCGACACCTCCTCTTCTATTACTACCATAAGTAATATATAGTGACCTGTGAATACCATTAACTACCAGAAATAAGTTTTCTGTAGTTTCTGTAGCTGTTTCAGAAGCGATATCCTCAGTAGGTACTTCCTCTAAAAAATCTTTTTCACAAGAATTAAAAAAAACACTTGTGAACACTAAAATTAATAGAATTAATCTGTTATTCGTTTTCATCGTTTTCTTTTTAAAATGTTGCGTTAAATCCTAATGTTACAATTCTGGCAGGTGTAAACCTGTTTGAGGTAGTACCTGCAAACCTTTGTGCAGGTTCTAATCCTTTTCGAGCATTTAATACAAATAAATTTTCTCCACTCATATATATTCTTGCGCTACTCAATCCTAATCGTTCGGTTAATGTTCGATTAAAATTGTAAGCCAAATTAGCTTGTCTTAAAGCAAGAAAATCTGATTTAACCAACCATCTATCAGAACTGGCTCCAAAATTGCTTAATTGCTCTACATCTAACCTAGGCACATCAGTAATGTCGCCAGGGTTTTGCCAACGATCTCTAATATCTATATGAAATGAATCTCCGAAATCTCCAGAATGTAATAAACTTCGATATGCGCTATCAAAGGTCTCACCCCCTAGTTGGTATGTACATGTAATCCCTAATTCAAAATTTTTATATTTAAAGCTATTGGTAAAAGATCCAAAAAGATCAGGAGTTGCAGTACCTACAATATCAAAGAGTGCGTCATTCTGATTTGTTGTAACAATCGTACCGTCTGCGGTAGTTCGTACATCGCTATCCCCTACTGCACCTTTATCAGGATCTAAAATATAAAGAGCAGATCCATCTGCTGGATCTACACCATACCAATCTCTTAGGAAAAACGAAAAAATATCACCGCCTACAAATAGTTTCTTTGTACCATTAATAATTTCTTCTTGCGGTAATTCTGTAATTTCGTTTTTTAAGGTAGATGCATTTACATTTAAGTCCCAGCTAAAATTAGTAGTTTTAATAATTCCTATATTCAAATCTAATTCTAATCCACTATTTACTAAACTTCCTATATTGTCGGGTCTATCGTCTAAACCATTTTCAAGCTCTAAGGGAACTTCAAAAAGTAAATCTTTAGACTCTCTATTGTAATATTCTAATGTTCCAAAAACTCTATTATTAAACAGACCAAATTCAATTGCAACATCAGATTGTATATTTGTTTCCCAAGTTAAATCAGGATTTCCGGATGCTGAAGCTAGTATTCCTCCTTCAGGTCCGTTATTATTATTTAAACCAAACAATGCTTGACTTATATAAAAACTACCTAATCGGTCATTCCCAACTTCACCATAAGACGCTCTAAGTTTAAGGTTATTAATCCATTCTATAGAATTCATAAACTCTTCTTGATTTAATCTCCATGAGCCCCCAACAGAAAAGAAATCCCCCCATCTATTATTCAGAAATCGCGAAGAAGCGTCTCTTCTATAAGATCCAGAGATGTAATACTTATCATTAAAGTCATATGTAATATTACTAAAATACCCTTCTCTTGTTAATCTTCCTGTATCAGAATTTAAATCTGTCGTTGTCGTAAAGTTAACAAGCTCATCAATTCCTTCTGCAATTACTCCAGTTCTTTGTCCCTCAAAGAAATTATTTTCTTGTTCAAAACTTTCATGCCCTAATAACACGCCTAGAGTGTGTTTGCCAATATCTTTACTATATCTAAGTAATTGATTATAATTTATTGCACTACGAATAGATGTTTGCTTGGTAAGCCTTCCTGCTCCTTGTGCATCTCCAACAATAGGGTTTTCGAATTCTACACCTTCTCTGAAACGTTTATCAAGTGCAGCATTTATAGTAAAAGTAAAATCTTGCAGAAATTTAAATTCTGCGTACACTCTACTATTTAAAGAAAAGATCTCATCTACATCTCTATTCAATAATGTTTCTTGTATTACATTTCTACCTCCTGCACCTGCTCTTGGACTGGTAAAATCGTATTGTCTATTTCCTTGAGAATCTAATAAAAACGCTCCGGTAGTTTGATTATGCAAAAAAACGGGATAAATAGGAGCAATAGATCTTGATACGTTAAATGGGTTTACACTACCAGTACTAGTACCATCTGAAGCATTATTTGCTGTTGTGGTAGATACAGACAAATTAAGTCCTGTTTTAAACCATTTTTTTAATTGACTATTAACATTTATACGACCTGTGATTCTCTCAAAATCAGTCTTAATAAGGTAACCATCTTCTTTTAAATACCCTATAGAAGCAAAATAGTCTGTTTTTTCTGAAGCTCCGCTATAAGAAAAATTCAGATTGGATCTAAACCCAGTTCTTATTAAAAAATCTTGCCAGTCTAAATCGTCTGTATATAATAATTCTGCTGCAGGATTAAGGCTACCATCGGTCAAAACGATTTGATCATTAGGAACATTAAAAGGGTTGATTCCTAAATTTCCGAAAATTTCATCACTAGCCCTTTGATTAGCTTCGTCAAGAGGAATATTATCTGAAATAGAAAAACTGTTTCGTAATGCTTCCCACATTAATGGATAATACTCTCTGGTACTTACTCTTTCATATTCCTGAATACCTCTAGTGCTAACTCCCTGGCTAACATCGAGTGTAAAAGTATCTTTTCTGCCTTTTTTACCTTTTTTTGTGGTAATTAAAATTACTCCATTTGCAGCTCTACTACCATATAAAGAAGTAGAAGCAGCATCTTTTAATATGGATAAACTTGCAATATCATTTGGGTTTAAATTTGAAAAATCACCTGTAAACTGTACTCCGTCAACTACAATTAAAGGGTCACTTGAAGCATTTACAGAACCGATCCCCCTAACTCTAATAGTTGGACTAGAACCTGGTTGTCCATTTGCAGGAGTTAATCGAACTCCCGCTGCGGCGCCATCTAATGCCGTAAGAACATTTGTTACTGGTCGTTCTGTTATTTCTGTAGCCGTAATTTGGGTCACTGACCCTGTATAGGTTGATTTGCGTGCAACACCATATGCTACCACTACTACTTCATCAAGAGTTGATGCATCCTCTTGTAAGGTAATATTTATTGTAGTACTTGTACCAATAATAACTTCTTTAGTAATGAGTCCTATATAAGAAAAAACTAAAACATCTCCTTGGTTAGCTTCCAACTTGTAATTACCATCAAAATCGGTTTGAGTACCATTATTAGTGCCTTTGATAACAACATTAACTCCTGGTAAAGGCACATTATCTTGAGCAGTAACTACCCCACTAACCATATTTTGTAATGCAGCTATATTTTTTTTCTTTTTAGGCTTTTTTAAGTTCGATACCTTTTTTGATTCTTTTTCATCTATAGAATTCAATAACTTCTTTAATACCTGTTCTGACGTTTTTGTGTTTTTTGGAAACAAAACCACTTGATTCTTATAAATTTTGAAATCTATATTAGTTTTAATCAATAGTTTACCAAGTACTTTTTTCAGTTTTTCATTAGTTGCTTTTAATGAAACCTTTTTTGAAATATCTATCAGGTTATTATTATAAAAGAAGCGATATTCACTTTTTTCTTCTATTTCATTGATTGCAATCTGTAAGGTAACTTCTTCTAATGAAACTGAAATATTTTGTGAGTATGTATTAAACGAAAATAGCTTCGAAATAGTAATACATATAAGCAACGAATATATTTTCATAATTCTTATTAGATGTTTTCTGGATAAGAAAACTTCCGAAAAGTTTTTTTTCATAATTTTGTGTGATTTTAATTATTCTTATTCTGAGTCTAATTAAATTGTTTTAAGAAGAGAGTGTTGCAGCACTCTCTTCTTTAGTTTTATTCTGGGTCAAGCATAATTTTATTTTCTTCATATTTATAATTTATAGGTGAGGATATTTTTAATAGCTCTAATACTTCTTCTAATTTCAGGTTATCAAATTCTCCTGTATATTTATACTGAAGGAGAGAATCTGATTGAATAACAAACTCAACATCATACTTTCTATTTAAATCCAGTACTACTTGTTTTAAAGGAGTATTATCAAAAATCAATTTACCATCTTGCCAAGCGACAATACGATTAGAATCTACTTTATCAACTTTAATATTACTCTTTTTCTTATCAAAAACAGCTCTTTCTGAAGGCTCTAAAACTATTGGATTTTGTTCAATATTTTGTTTGTGAACCTCTACTTTACCAGTAACTAATGTAGTTTCTATTTTCTCGTCTTTAGGATAAGACTTCACATTAAAAGAGGTTCCTAGCACTTTAATCTTAAGGTTTTCTGCTTCGACTATAAAGGGCATATTTATATTTCTTTTGATATCAAAAAAAGCTTCTCCTATCAATGTAACTTTTCTTAAACTATCGGTAAACTCTTTAGGGTAAGAAATAGAGCTATTTGCATTAAGAACAATGGTAGATCCATCTGGCAAAACAACAGTCTTAAATCCACCGTGTTCTGTTGATACTGTTCGTGTACCAAACTTTAAATAATTTGTGGTGTTTACAATTAAATCATTGTTAGAAAACGATGAATAAAAATACAGCAGTAAAAATGGCATCATTACTGATGCTACTATAGCTGTATAGTAATACGTTTTCTTCTTCGTTTTCTTAGACGAAAAACGTTGATAAGACTCATTAACATCGGTTGTATTTAATGAATCTAAGGTGGCAGCAACATATTGTGCTTTTAGTAAATTAAATTGTTTTTGATGTTTTTTATCTTTTCGAATCCATTCTATGATGGATTTTTTCTCTTCAGGACTTGCATCTCCTTTAATATATTTCTTAAGGTCTTTGTCTTGCATTAAATATAGTCTTATATATATAAAGACGTATAAAAATGTAACACCCCCTAGTTACTTTTAATTTTTTTTAAAATATTAAAATAATGATAAGAATTCTTTGAGATGAAATCGCATATGCCTAATAGCTTTTGACATATGATTTTCTACAGTTTTAATAGAAATATCTAACTCATTAGATATTTCTTTATTCTTTAGACCTTCTATTCTACTTTTTACAAATACTTCTTGGCATTTTTCTGGAAGTAATGAGATACTTTCCTGAATTCTTAGCTCCAATTCCTTTTCTAAAATTGTAGATGTATCTTTATCCGACAAAGCATTATGATTTAAAAATGCCTCAAGTTGAACCATATTATTGGTTCTACTAAGTTTATGTTTTTTGGATCTTAAATAATCCAGACAAGAGTTTTTCGTGATCTTAAATAAGTATCCGTTTATATTAGAAGTAATTTTCTTTCTTTTTTTCCATGCTTTTAAAAACACATCCTGAATAATCTCTTCTGCATCTTCTCTATTTGATATATAACTTTGGGCTAAGTACAATAATTTACTGTAGTATAATTCAAAGACAATTTTAAAGGCCTCTTCGTTACCTTCATTTATTTTTTTGATTAAAAATTCATCTGTTATATGTGATTCCCTCTTCATCATTATTGTAATTCCACAACCAAATATAAATGATTTTTATTTAACTTCATGACAACAAATAATTAACATTAAAACTTTAATTATTATAAAAAAATCGTTTTAATTCTAATTATCTTCTAAGAATTGCTAAAATATAGAGAAGATATATTATTGTACATCATCTATCTTTTGTTCTGTATACAAACTTTAAACCACTCCAATCATCATCGATTGCAGCCACTTTTACATCTACCAATCCAATGTGGATTAAATATTCTCGTATCATATCCCTTTTAAGGTCTGTTACAATTTTTGAACTCCCTTTTGGCCAACTCACCCATAACATACCATGCTTTTTTATGGCAGGTTTGTACTTTGTGACTATACCACTAAGTTCTATAAATGTGGTACAAAAAAGATGCGCAAAATCTACAGTCTCTTTTCCTAATACATCAGTATTTATAACATTTTCAGGTAAATCTGAAAAAAGATCAAAATAATAATCGGGTTGATTATATAAGGCTATAGTATACCCCTCTTTAATTCCTAATTTTTTTGATAAAGCCGTTCCTGAATATCCTGCTGCCATTACTACTACTATTAATATGTACACAAAGGTTCCTTATAAAATTAACAAAACTTATACATATATCTACTTTTCAAATTGTGTGAAATAGTAAAATAAACAATGTAAATTATGAATTTGATAATTTTAGCAGAAATTGATTTTATAAAACTGACATTTTATTAAGATTATAACAAAAAACCATTGTTTACCAACACAAAGTTTTTTACTTTCGGCCTCACTAAATCACAATATTAAATCATCTAATTATGCAAAATACAGCTTTAACAGAAACTCATATTTCACTTGGCGCAAAAATGGTTCCTTTTGCGGGTTTTAACATGCCTGTTTCATATGAAGGTGTAACTGTAGAACATGAGACGGTACGTAAGGCTGTTGGAGTTTTTGACGTTTCTCATATGGGTGAGTTTTTGATAACAGGTCCTAATGCATTAGACCTTATACAAAAAGTATCGACTAATGATGCGTCTAAATTAACAGAAGGAAAAGCACAATATAGTTGTCTACCAAACGACAAAGGAGGAATCGTAGATGACTTGATTGTATATAAAATAGCGGATGAAAAGTACTTATTGGTCGTAAATGCTTCGAATATAAAGAAAGATTGGGATTGGATTAGTAGTCATAATACTATGAATGCAGAAATGCGTGATCTTTCTGACGATTATTCTTTATTGGCAATTCAAGGGCCTCTAGCAGCTAAAGCTATGCAATCGTTAACTTCTGTAGATCTTGAAGGAATGAAGTTCTATACATTCGAAATAGCTGATTTTGCGGGTATTGAACACGTAATTATTTCTGCAACGGGATATACAGGAAGTGGTGGTTTTGAAATCTATTGTAAGAATTCTGAAGTACAACAAATCTGGGATAAGGTATTTGAAGCGGGAGCTGATTTTGGTATAAAACCTATCGGACTTGCAGCTCGAGATACGTTAAGATTAGAAATGGGGTATTGTCTTTATGGAAACGATATTAATGATACAACTTCTCCTATAGAAGCTGGATTAAGTTGGATTACTAAATTTTCTAAAGATTTTATTAATGCCAAGGCATTGGCGGAAGAAAAAGAAAAAGGAGCCAATAGAAAATTAGTGGGTTTTGAACTCGACGAGCGCGGTATTCCCCGTCATGATTATGATATCGTTGATAATCAAGGAAATGCAATAGGAATAGTTACTTCTGGAACAATGTCTCCATCTCTTGGAAAAGGAATCGGATTGGGATACGTTCCTACTGATTTAGCAAAACCAGGTACTAAAATTAATATTCAAGTTCGTAAAAAAGCAATTCCTGCAACAATCGTTAAATTACCCTTTTATAAAGGTTAATTTTTATAATAAAAATAATAATGTTAAGTTTCAAATAGGTTTATTATTTGAAACTTAATTTTTTATAAAACAGTTTTGAAAAAAATTCTAATCATAGGAGCTAGTGGTTTTATAGGAAATGCACTCTATAAAGAGTTAAATTCTTATTTTGATACCTATGGCACCTATAGAACAGATAATAAACTACTAGAAAAAAATCAAAAATTCTTTCAGTATGATATGGAACTAGAAGATATTTCTATTCTTCTAGATAATCTGAAACCTACGATAATCATTTCAACGATTCGTGGTAATTTTAATTCTCAATTAGATGTTCATCAACGTATTATTAATTGGATAAAGGTTCATAAATGCAAACTCGTATTTGTTTCAAGTGCAAATGTATTTGACTCTTTTAGTAATTATCCATCTTATGAATATGATAAAACATTAAGTGATAGCGTTTATGGCCGGTTTAAGATAAAAATCGAAAACGCCCTTATGCGATTACCTACCAATAAATATGTAATTGCAAGAGTACCTATGATTTTCGGAGCAACTACTCCAAGAGTGCAAGAACTTAAAACCTTGCACGATCTTAAAGCTCCAATAGAAGTATTTCCTAATGTCATTATTAACGTAACTTCTATTGCTAAATTTACACAGCAAATACATTATATCATAAATCGCAATAAAAAAGGAGTATTTCATTTGGGGAGTACAGATCTTATTTATCATTTAGATCTAATTAAAGAAATTTGTGATACACTACAATTAGATGACCCTATATACAAACAAGTCTATGACTCTAATAGTGATCGATATCTTGCGGTATTACCTAAAGACAATAAGCTTCCTAAAAATTTACAGATTACTACTCAAGAAGTAATTGATTCTGTAGTAGTAAATTAACTCATAAGGTTAACAAATTCCTAAATCCTAAACCTAAAAAATTATTCGTTGTATCTTTGTAGTATGATTAACGAAGGCGAAAAAATTATCCTGTTTGATGGTGTTTGTAATTTATGTAATAGTGCTATAAATTTTATCATTAAGCGAGACAAAAAGGGTATCTTTAGATATGCCTCTTTACAAAGTGAAATAGGTGAAAAATTGATAGCAGATAGAAATATCGATATTTCTAAAATAGATTCTATCTTATTAATTGATCCTAAGATTGCCTACTATCATAAATCAACTGCTGCTTTGCATATTGCCAAGGAATTGTCTGGATTATACCCTATACTTTCTGTTTTTCTAATACTACCAAAATTCTTTAGAGATTGGATTTATGATATCGTAGCCAAAAACAGATATAAGTGGTTTGGTAAGAAAGAAAGCTGTATGATTCCGACTGCCGAACTCAAAGCTCTTTTTATAGATCAATAATCAATGTGTCTATTTGTTTTCTTAAATAGCTATATTGTTATCCTTTACCTCTTCTTCTACAACGGCTCTTTTTTCAAGTTTATCCATATTATCCATATGTACATAACTTAAGCAGAATATTGTAAAACATATAAGAATTAAAGGTAATAAAAACTGTTTCATATTATTTTATTTTGGGATTAAAACAAATCAGTATTACAAACCGTAATTAATTTACGGTTTAAATGTAATCTTATAAAAGAGTTTATATAGTAGTCCATTTAGAATTCGTTGACATCCAATTAGAATTCGTTATCCCAATTTAGAATATGTAGTAAAAAATCAATTTAATTTATAACCGCTTTTTAATGTAAAGACGACGTTTTTAAATAATAACAGCTACTCTACATATTGTAAAGCAGCTGTTTGGCATTATATCCCTTACTTTCAGTTTTCCCTATATTATACAATTTCTTTAAAGACGGAATCTCTTTTAAATTTTCATTTTGTTTTTGGTAAATCAGATGTCGTATTTACATCTATACGATTTTGTACATTAAGTTCTGTTTGTTGTTTTTTTCTAAGCTCTTTTGATTGAGCATCTAACTTATTTACGTTGTCAACATGTACTATACTAAGACAAACTACTGCAAACGCAATAAGAACTGTGGGTAATAAAAGCCTTTTCATAATCTTGGTATTTTAGTGTGTGATACTAGTGAATACCAAAGGTAGATATAAGCTTAATGTTATATAAGGGGAGTTTAACTGAAAATGAATAGGGGGAAAATCCCCTACTCTAAATATGGTATTTACATATTAAAGTAAATAATCTGTAAAAATAGTTTACTCAATGAAAAGAGTACTTCACTCAATTGACATTGTTTCAAATTAGATACAAACTTATTTTTAGAAAGATTAACCATCCATGCATATTGCAGTATTTATGTGTTTAACGTGGATATAAAACTATTTTGATATGAGAATTTATACATTATTTTTTTTACTATTACTATCATCACTAGTATGCGCAAACACTGGTAAAAAAACCAAATCATCCGTTAAAGAAGTAACAGTTTATCTTACAGGGGCCCAAATAAAAAGAATTGCTCCAATATCTGTAAAACCTGGAATTAATGAGATTTTATTCGTCGATTTATCTCCAGATATAAAAGAAAATAGCGTTCAAATATCTGGATTAAAAAATACTACAATTCTTTCTACTAATTATAGTATTGATTATCTAACGCATAAAAAAGACTCTGAAGAATTAGAAGCATTAAAAAATAAATTAGATGATTTGTTATTTAAAAAGAATAAAATAGAAAATCTGTTATCCGGATTTTCTCAAGAAAAAAAGATCATTGATAATAATCAAAGGTTAAGCAATGATACAACCCCAATATCTTTATCAAAAATTCAGGAAATATCAACATATTATAGAGAAAGATCTATAATTATACAAAATGAAACATATGCCCTTATTCTAAAAAAAGATAAAATCAATGATCATATACATGACGTACAAAATGAAATTCAAAAGCTCGATGATAATAAACAAAAAAGAGGTCAAATAAAATTAAAACTTGATGCTCCTGTAAATACCAATTTAACCTTAGAAATACGATACACGGTTGATAGTGCAGGATGGTTTCCTATTTACGACATCAAATCAAAAAGTATTGAAGAACCTTTACAAATAGCATATAAAGCTAATGTTTATCAACAAACAGGAACAAATTGGGAAAACATTAATATAACTCTCTCTACAGGAGATCCTAATACTAATAATATCAAACCGGACTTAACTTCTAAATTTTTAAACTTCACATATGGTGGTTATAAAAGAAGAAATAGTACAAATAGATATACCTATAAATACAACCCAACCGTTAAAAATGTTACTGGTATTGTTAGTGATTCTAATGGACAACCATTACCCGGCGTTAATGTTCTTGAAAAAGGCACTTCTAATGGGACACAAACAGATTTTGACGGAAGATACAGTCTTACTATTCAAGGCGGCCGAGAACTTTCATTTTCTTATGTCGGTTTTTCAAACGAGATTATTCCGATACATTCTTCTTTAATACATACAAAACTAGAAGGAAGCACTGCAGAATTAGAAGAAGTAATTATTGCAGGATATGGTACTTCTTCAAGATCAAATAGAAATTCCTACAAAACTAATAGAGAAAAAAAGAAAAAACAAGAATACAATCAAATTGTAGAACAAAAAGAAGAAGGGATCACAAATACAAGGTTTAAAATTAAAAAAAAGTATAATATCCCTTCTAATGCAGATATCACAACATTAACTATAGATAATTTTGTTATAAAAGTTGATTATCAGTATTATGTTGCTCCTGAGCTTAATGAAAATGTATTTTTAACTGCAAAACTAAAAGATTGGGGATATCATAGTCTATTAGCAGGAGAAGCAAATATTTATTTTGAAGGTAATTATGCAGGTAAAACTAATATCGATCCTTCTTCGACTGCCGATAGTTTAACCGTATCTCTAGGTATCGATCAAAATATTATTGTAGAAAGAAAACAACTTAACAATTTTAAAAGTAAATCATTTATCAGCACTAATAGTATATCCAATTACACTTACAATATTAGTGTCAAAAATAATAAGCAAAATAATATAAAAATTATTGTAGAAGATAGAATTCCTGTTTCTCAAAATAAAGAAATAAAACTAAACAACGAGATTACTCAAGACGCAGCTTACAATTCTAAAACAGGAATTTTAACCTGGAAATTAAATCTAATCCCAAATACAAAACAAGAAAAACAATTCTCTTATCAAGTCAAATATCCAAAAGGCAGGAGGATAAACCTTTAACGTCTAAAAACCACTCTAAAACCATCTCTAAATTGTTCGTTAATGATAAATTCATCATTGGTCATTTCAAAAGTACCTCGATTAATATCATTGACGATCAATTCTTTAATACTTTCTTTATCAACTATTGAATACGAATAAGTCCCTGAAGGTAATATATCACTAATGGTAGTATCGGTGTTATTATTAGTAACAGTGACCATGTTATTTGTTTCATTAAAATCCCATACTATTGTACCAATGGCAAAATCATGATCTATTCCTGTAAAACCACCAGATATATTTACCAAATTCCATTTTCCATTTAAACCCGAAGCAATTGCGTCGTTAGAATCGTCATCATTACTACAACTAATCATTGATAGTATTAATACCACATAAACACTAAATAAAGGTTTCATATTATTGAATTATTGGTTGATACATTATATAACTACAGATGGCATACCTTTAGTGTTCGTTGCGTGAATAAAGTGTTAAAAAAACCAAATAATAAGTTATTTATGTGGTTTATTAGATTCTAGATTGACGCTCCTACGTGCTCTATTTCTTCTAAAAGAGCATCAAAGTCCATTTTTGTTGTTAATGGGTTCATAATTGTACATCTTAGATAAAGGTCTCCTTTTATTCGTGTTTGAACAATATAAAACTTACCAGAAGAAATTAGGCTTTCTCTAATTTTAGCGTTAAGAATATTTAAATCGATAGCACTGTTTGTTTCTGGGTTATATCTGAAGTTCACAATATTAGCTTGTGGTTGCATTGCCAACTCAAAATATGAACGTTTCTCGATCATTTTAGCAAACTCATTGGCCATGTCGTATAATCGATCAATATTGTTTTCGAATATTTCCTCTCCATGAGCTTTTAATATGGTATATACTTTAATCGACATCATGAACTTGGTACATTCAAAAGTTCTTTTACCAGAATTATACCATTCTCTTGTTTCTTGAGAATCCCATAAATACTGAGCCTTTTGTTGAAAAGTTTGATATGAATCATTTGCATTTTTAAAGATTAAACCTGTAGTTAATGCCGGTGTCATTAACATTTTATGAAAATCCAATACAACAGAATCCGCTCGTGAAATGCCATTTACCAAATGTTTATAGCGTTTTGAAAATACAACTCCGGCTCCATGTGCCCCATCAACGTGAAACCAAATATTATTTTTTTCTGCAAAATCCGCAAGATTTTCTAGGTTGTCATACGATCCAGTTGCGGTAGAACAAGCAGAACCGATTACAGCTATTACATGAAAACCATTTTTAGTAGCAGTATCAAAAGCTTGATTAAGTAAAGTTGTATCTATCTTAAAATTACTGTCGACGGGTATTTTGATTATTCCATCATTACCAAAACCAAGAATACGAGCTGCTCTATCAACACAGTAATGTGCTTCTTCTGAAACCATAACCGCTAACCTTTCAACATGACCATCTTCCCAAACAGCAGAAGGTGATTTTGCTTTTCTAGCTGCCAATAATGCCGTTAGATTGGCTAGAGTACCTCCAGAAGTTAAAAAGCCAGAAGCCTCACTAGTGTATCCGATTTTGTTTGCAACAAGATCAGTAATTATCTTTTCAATAGCATTAGATGCCATTCCCATTTCATATACACCTGTTCCATTACTAAGCAAATCCGACATAAGGCCTCCGAGTCCAGAAACCAATGCAGGGACAGATACTTGATGACCAATACATCTAGGATGATGTACGCTTATAGAATGTTCTAGAATATTCTTAAAAACGTCGCTAACCTCTGAATCTGAAGATAAATCTTGTTTCCAATACTCTAATTCATCTTCAGGATCTCTATAGGATAATACAGGCTCATTTTTATCATTCTGTACTTTTTCTAGATGATCTGCCAGCAAATCAATCACTTGATGTCCTAGTGTTCTAAAATCATTAGGGTCATACGCTTTTTCTAGTGCATCTTTAGTAGGTATTACGTCTTTCATATTCCAAAAAATTAAGTGATACCTCAAAATTAGTCATCTTTATTAATAATAAAAAATACTTAATTTTGATGAATTAATAACAAAAATGAATTAATGACAATTCAACAGCTAAAAAATGTAATTGTACTGTCCGAGAAATTGAACTTTACTCGTGCTGCCGAAGAGCTAAATATTGTACAACCTGCATTAAGCAGACAAATTAAACAATTAGAAGAGGAAATTGGCATTGTTATCTTTAAAAGAGATAAACGTAATGTAGAGCATACTACAGCCGGCATTTATTTTATAAAAGAAATTAAAAAACTACTTTCTCAATTCGACAGAATTAACGCGCAAAGTGTTCAAATACATAATGGAAAAGCTGGCGAAATACGAATTGGCTTTACGCATTCTATCATGCAAACTATTCTTCCTGAAATTTTAAAAACAATTAATAAAAAAACTCCTGACATAAAGGCTGTATTAAAAGAAATGAATAATCGCGATCAATATCTCGCTTTACAACAAAATGAATTAGATATTGGTTTTGCCACAAATCCTATGGTTCCATTTAACTTAAAAAGTAAAATTTTACACATTGACAACTTTGTTGTTTTGCTACCTGATCACCATCCTGTTAATGAAAATAATTACATTGACTTTTCTGTTTTTGCGAAAGAAGAGTTCATATTTCCTACTGTATCTGATGGTCCAAATTACGTACACATCTTAGAATCTATTTGTGTCGATGCAGGCTTTACGCCAAAGGTCGTTCATGAAACAGATTCTGCAAGTACAAGTTTTAGACTAATTGAAGCTGGCTTAGGTATAACACTAGAGCCTATTTCTTCATTACACGGACATGAGTTTCCTATAAAGAGTATCGAGTTAAAAAATATTAAACAAAAAGCGAAACTTACTATGATGTGGAATCCCGAAAGGGAATCTGAATACCCAGAACTCTTTGAGCTACTTAAAAATTGGAAAGTAAACTAATTACTTTACAGCATCATAATGATCATCCCATTCTTTAACCTTAGGCTCTCCTAGCTTTCCAACGGATTTTGCAACGATCATAGATACTGTAGCATCACCTGTAACGTTAATAGTAGTACGAAGCATATCCAAAGGTCTATCCACAGCAAAGATTAATGCTAGACCAATAGGTAATTTATCTGAGGGAAAACCTATCGCTTCCAGTACAATAACCAACATTACCATACCTGCTCCAGGTACAGCTGCTGAACCAATCGAAGCCAATAAAGCTGTTAAAACAATAGTTATCTGATTACTAAATGTAAGTCCTTCTGGCCATAAAACCTGCATAATAAATACCGAAGCTACAGCTTGATACAAACTTGTCCCATCCATATTTATGGTCGCTCCTACAGGTAACACAAAACTGGATACTTCTTTATCAACCCCAATATGTTCTTCTACTCTTTCCATCGTTACTGGCAGGGTAGCCGCACTAGAACTTGTCGAAAATGCTAATAATTGTGCTGGACTAATTTGTTTTAAAAACCAAAACGGAGATTTTTTCGTGATTACAGAAACAAGAATACAATAAAATATAATCATCAATGACAATCCAAATACTACAACACCTGCATATCGTAACAGTGCCAATAATATATCTGGGTCATCAGAAGTTACTACCACGTTAGCCAATAATGCAAAAACAGCATAAGGTGCTGATAACATTATCAAATCTACCATTTTTAGTACTACATCGTTAAGGCTATCAAAGAATTTTTTAAGAGGTTCTGATTGTTCAGGTTTTATCAAAAGCATACTTATTCCAAGGAAAATAGCAAAAAAGATAACTTGTAACATCATTTTATTATCGCTCATTGCTTTAATAGCGTTTTGCGGTACCATATCCACTACAAATTGTAAAGGGCCACTTTGTTTTTGTCTACCCGCCTCGGCAATACGTTCTGAAATTTTAGAATTACCAGCATATTCAGTAGTTAACTTTTCAATAGTTTCTGGAGTGATACCATTACCTGGCTTTAAAGCATTAACTAACAATAAACCAATAGTTATTGCAATTACTGTTGTTAGTATGTAAATTACAATAGTTCGACCACCAATTTTTTTAAATTTTGAAATATCTTTTAAATCAGATATACCTTTTATTAGAGATGCCAATATTAAAGGTACTGCTATTAGCTTAAGAAGGTTTACAAAAATAGTACCTAATGGTGCTATCCAATCACCTGTAAACCCCTTACCCCATGAGATTGTTGTCATAATAAATCCAAATACTATACCTAATAGCATTCCGATCATGATTTGCCAATGCAATGCGATTTTTTTCATGTGAATATTTTAAAATTTAAGCCAAACAGCGTCGAAGATATAAATTAAAAACAAAAAAACGGTAACCTATATAAGATTACCATAAAATATTAACTTGTGTTCTTCTTTTTCTATTTCTTAATCGTTCGATTCATCAACCAATAATCAACAAGTACTAGTGCAGCCATAGCTTCAACAATGGGTACCGCTCTTGGCACAACACAAGGGTCGTGTCTACCTTTTCCTTGCATATTTACAATATTACCATCCTTATCTATAGTTTCTTGATCCTGCATTATCGTAGCCACTGGTTTAAAAGCCACATTAAAATAAATATCCATTCCGTTAGAAATACCACCTTGAATTCCTCCAGAAAGATTTGTTTTAGTCGTGCCATCAGAATTAAACAAATCATTATGTTCACTACCTTTTAATGCTGCCCCTTCAAAACCACTACCGTATTCAAAACCTTTTACCGCATTGATTGAAAGCATTGCTTTTCCTAATTCTGCATGTAGTTTATCGAAGACAGGTTCTCCTAATCCTATGGGTACTCCTGAAATAGCACAACTTACTACACCTCCCACAGTATCTCCTTCTTTACGGATCTGTTTGATATAAGTTTCCATCTCGTTTGCCTTTTCTGTATCAGGGCAACGTACTATATTACTTTCTGTTAAAGAAAAATCTAACTCTGTATGTGCTTTGTTTAGCTTGATAGCTCCAACACCACTCACATAAGCATTAAAACTAATTTCAGATAACACTTGTTTGGCAACTGCACCTGCTACAACTCTACTGGCTGTTTCTCTTGCAGAAGAACGACCTCCTCCTCTATAATCTCTTACTCCATATTTTTGATCATAAGTATAATCTGCATGCGAAGGCCTATATGAGTCTTTTATATGCGAGTAATCTTTAGATTTTTGATTTGCATTTTTTATCACGAAGCCAATAGGCGTTCCTGTAGTAACTCCTTCAAAAATTCCAGAATAAAACTCTACTGTGTCAGGTTCTTTACGTTGTGTTACAATAGCAGACTGCCCAGGTTTACGACGATCCAGTTCAGTCTGAATAGCCTCTAAATCTAAAGCTACTCCAGACGGGCAACCGTCAATTATACCTCCAATAGCTACTCCATGAGATTCTCCAAAAGTGGTTACTTTAAATAAGTTACCAAATGTATTTCCTGCCATTAAACCTTACTTAATAAATTAAAATAATTTTACGCTAAAATAATTTTTAATCTTCAAAAACAAGGTAGTAATATGATATAAAAAGTAAAGTTTCCTGAATAAAAATTTAAGATTCAGTTAGAAAAACTATTATTTTTTCAGTTTTTACCAGTTCTCCGTTTTGTTTAAAATGTAAGTCTCAAAATATTCTTAAAAAAAATACCATAAAATTAAAGACATTATTACCCCGGTAATTCCAATTAAAGAGGTCATTATTGTCCAGGAACGAAATGTTTGTTTTTCTGTCAATCCTAAATATTGACCTACCAACCAAAAGCCACTATCATTTACATGTGATAAAACTGTGGCTCCAGATGCTATAGAAATTACAAAAAGTGCTATTTGTGCAGCACTAAAATCACCTGCTAGAATTATAGGAGATGCTATACCAGCAGCTGCAATCATAGCTGTAGTTGCAGATCCTTGTAAAACTCTAATCAAAGCCGCTACAATAAAAGCGAATAACAATGGGTGTAAGTAGGCATCTTGTAAAGAAGATGCTAATAATTCACCTGCCTTAGTATCTACCAATATTTGTTTAAAGGCTCCCCCTGCTCCAGTAAGTAAAATTATGGCTCCTGCTGGTTGAAATGATTTTGTTGAAATTTTTAATAATTCATCCCGTGTTGTTCCTCGTTTAATACCTAGCACATACCAGGCTATAAGATTGGCAATGATCAAGGCTGTAAACGGGTGTCCTAATAATGAAATTGCATATACTAAAGACCGCGGAAACATTTCTTTTTCAAACCAATCTCCTAATAATACTGTTTTTAAAACGATTAATAAAATAGGTAACCCTATGATTGTAATTATAGTAATTGGATTAGGGTATGATTCTATTGTTGACGACTTTACTGTTGTTGCTTCGGGTAAAGCAATATTGATTTTATTCGATATATATTTAGCAAATAATGGTCCGCTAACTATTGCAGCAGGTATTCCAGTTATGAAACCTAAAATAATTACCCATCCAAGGTTTGCACCAATAATATCAGCTACTGCTACTGGTCCTGGAGTTGGCGGTATAAAACTATGAGTAATTGCCAAACCAGCTAATAGCGGTATAGCATATAACAAAACTGATTTTTTAGTCTTTCTTGCAATGGCATAAACCACAGGTACTAATATGATAAAAGCTACATCAAAGAATACCGGAATAGCAATAATAAAACCTGTTATAACCATTGCCCAAGAAGCATTTTTTTCTCCTGCCAATTTTAAAATATATGCTGCCAGTCCCTGTGCTCCACCAGAATGTTCTAGTAAACCCCCGAATAATGCTCCCAATCCTACAACTGTAGCCACAAAACCAAGAGTCCCTCCCATACCGTTCTTAATACTATCCAGAATCATTTCTGGTGATAAACCAGCAACAATTCCAACTAGAATACAGACAATAAGTAGTGCTATAAATGCCTGGATCTTTAATTTTAAAATCATAAAGAGCAAAGCAAAGATGCCTACTCCTACAGCACTTAATAATTGATAATCCATAAAATATTAGCTTTTCCAGTTTGTATGAAAGTATTCATCTATAGGTTTGTCTACCCTTTGATATGTATGTGCTCCAAAGTAATCTCTTTGTGCCTGTATAATATTAGCAGAAGATTGCGAAGATGTGTATGTTAAAAAATAATTAGTAGCAGAAGATAAAACGGGTAATGAACATCCAGCACTAAATCCTTTTGAAACAGTATCTGTAAGTCCGTCTACTGCGCCTTTCATTACTGTAATAATATCAGGTGACATCAATACTGAAGTGTCATTGTTTCCTAAAAACGAAATACTAATTTTCTCCATCAAATTACTGCGAATAATACAACCGTTAGTCCAAATTCTAGCAATCTCTGACAAATTAAGATTCCAATTATACTCTAGAGATGCTTGATGCAATAAATCAAATCCTATAGAGTGATTAATAATACTTGCCGCTTGAAAAGCATTTTTTAAATTTTCTAAAAACACATTCGTATCGTCTATCGTACTCGTAGTAGTCATTTGGTATGCCTCTGCAACTTTTATTCTTTGTGATTTCATGCCAGAAAGATTTCTAGCCATTACAGACTCTGAAATCGTTGATAACGGAACTCCTACATCTAGAGCAGCAATAGTAGACCAACCACCGGTACCTTTCTGTCCAGCTTTATCTAAAATTTTATCGATTAAAAATACATCACCTTCTTTTTTGTAAAGAATATCCTCAGTAATCTCTAGCAAATAACTATCTAAGCCATCTTTTCTCCACGATTCAAAAATAGCAGCTATTTGATCAGGTGTTTTTTTTACAAAAAATCGTAATAAATGATAAGTTTCAGCCAACAATTGCATTTCTGCGTATTCTATCCCATTATGCACCATCTTTACATAATGACCAGCTCCTTCTGGGCCAATATAGGTGCAGCATGCCTTATCATTTTTATCTTTAGCAGCTATTGCTTCTAAAAATTTTCCTGATTGCTCATATCCCTCTTTTGACCCACCTGGCATTATAGACGGTCCTTTTAATGCTCCTTCTTCTCCTCCAGAGATACCAGTACCTAAAAAGCATATTCCTTTTTCTGATAATTCCTTTTCTCTTCTTAATGTGTCTTTATAATGTGAATTGCCTCCATCTATAAGGCAATCTCCATCATTTAAAAAGGGTATGATTGCATCAATTACCATGTCGATAGGTTTCCCTGCATTTACCATCATAATAATGGTTCGCGGTTCTGTTAAAGACGAAACAAATTCATTCATATCATCAAAACCCAATACCTCGTGATGTGAAGACTCTTCTTTTACAAAATTCTGCGCAACATCAATCTCTTTGTTTGCAACCTGCCTATTATACACAGATAAACTAAAATTTTTTGATAATAAGTTTTTAGCTAAACTTTTTCCCATTACGCCCAAACCTATTAATCCTAGTTCTGTTTTTTGATTATTCACTTTTGATTTTATTTTCATTATAATTTCTGAAACGCTTTGATTTATATCCACAGTAATTCCTGATTGTGGTTTTTGTAAAGCTTCAAATTGAGACACTAACATTTCTTTCTTAAAAAAATGATCTTTTCTTGCTGCCATTCGATTTGAGATTAAATCATAACTACCATCAAGAAAAATCCACTCTATAAATTGAGGGCTTATAGACTGAAGCTTGTCTCTATACTTCTGCTTTAATGCAGAGCATGCTAGTACTGCCCCCTTTAAATTATGCCAATTTCTAATTTCATTTGCTATTTTTTCAAGCCAAGGGTCTCTATCATCATCATTAAGAGGGAATCCTTTAGACATTTTTTTAATATTCTTTTCCGGATGAAAATCATCTGCATCATAAAACGGAATATCAAAATCTTTAGCTAAATGTTGGCCTATAGTTGATTTTCCACAACCTGATACACCAAATACAATATATACTTTACCCGTACTCAATATGTTTATTCTAAAGTGAATTCAATTTCGTTTGTTTCATCATGAGCATGTTTAGCGACCCATACTTTAAAATCTCCTGATTCTGTAATCCATTTTTTGTCGGGACCATAAAATGATAAATCTTCTGTAGAAAACTGGAAATCTATTGTTTTTGATTCTCCTCCCGCTAATTCTATTTTTTCAAAACGTAATAATTCTTTAATGGGTCTTGTTAAACTTCCTACCATATCTCTAAAATATAGTTGTACTGTTTCTTTAGCTTTTATCTCTCCATTGTTTATCACTTTTATACTTACAGTAATTGTATCACCCATTTTTGGGGTTTTTGAAGAAATATTTATATCAGAATATGTAAAGTTAGTATAACTTAGGCCGTATCCAAAAGGATATTGAGGCAAATAGCCCGCATCAAGATAATGTGATGTATTACCTAAAGAACTTTGCCATGCTGCAATCGGAATGGAATCCATATGAACAAATTCTTCTGGAATTACTGGACGCCCTGTATTTTTATGATTATAATGCATGGGTATCTGTCCTACTTCTTTTGGCCATGTTACTGGTAATTTGCCCGATGGAGTAACTACACCTGTTATGATATCTTTTAAAGCTGGACCACCCATAGTACCAGGATGCCATGCCATAACAACAGCATCTACTTTGTCTAAAATATTTCCTAAAGTAATCGGTCTTCCTGCCATTATAACCAAAACTATTGGTTTACCTGTTTTTTGAAGCTCATTAATAAGTTCTTCTTGAGCTCCTGGTAAGTTAAGATTAGCTCTACTATGCGCCTCTCCTGATAAAATTGCTTCCTCTCCTGCAAAAAACAAAACTACATCTGATGATCTTGCTATTTGTATTGCTTCTGCAAATTTCTTATTTGATTTATCTCTACTATATGATAATCCATCACTATATAAGATTTTATATGATTCATCTTTCTTAAAGGCATCTAATGGTGTAACGGTATGTTCTTTTTCTCCATCAAAAGTCCACGTTCCTAATTGTTCATGTGGAGCATTGGCTAATGGTCCAATAATAGCTATTTTTTTAGATTTTGATATCGGAAGTATATTGTTGTTATTTTTTAATAATACTGTACTTTCTAAAGCAGCTTCTTTTGCTTTGGATAAATGATGCGCACTATATAATATATCATCTTTAGGATCGAAATACGGATTGTCAAATAATCCTAATCTAAATTTGATTCTAAGAATGTTCTTGACCATTACATCTAATTCGTTTTCAGAAAACTTCTTTTCTTCGATCAGTGTTTTCATATGATCCTGATAAGAGGTACTTGTCATCTCCATATCTAACATTGCATTTGCTGCTTTCTTTGCTGCTTCTTTTTGATCTTTTGCAAAACCATGATTCACCATTTCTATAATTGAGTTCCAATCACTAACGACAAAACCATCAAACCCCCACTTATCTCTTAATATATCTTTTAATATATACTTATTTGCCGAAGCTGGCACACCATTGAGATCATTAAAGCTTGTCATAAAAGTAGCAGAACCAGCGTCAACAGCTGCTTTAAAAGGCTTTAAATATGTATTATGTAATGAATTTTCATTGATATTAGCAGTATTATAATCTCTACCTCCTTCTGCTGCGCCATATCCTATAAAATGTTTAGCACAAGCAGCTATACTTGTTGGGGAAGATAAATCATCTCCCTGAAAACCATTAATATAAGCTTTTGCCATTATACTAGTTAAATAGGGATCTTCTCCAGCAGATTCTGCGATTCTTCCCCATCTTGGATCTCTCGAAATATCTAACATTGGAGCAAATGTCCAACGTATTCCACTTGTGCTTGCTTCTGTAGCTGCAATCCTAGAGCCTTCTTTTACAATTTGTGGATTGAAAGATGCTGCCTGCCCTAAAGGTATTGGAAAAATTGTCTTAAAACCATGAATTACATCTCTTGCAAATATCAAAGGAATCTTACTTGGACTTTCTTCTACGGCAATGCGTTGTAATTCCTTAGCATCATTTTTATCCATGATATTAAGAAAAGATCCTATTTCACCTTTTCTAACTGCTTCTTTAAGCTCTGATGGTAATTCTTTAACCCTACTAGATTTGCCCCTTTGTGCTGTTTGACCTATTTTTTCTTCTAAAGACATTGAAGCGACAATACTGTCTATTTTTAATTCTAATACGTCTTTCTTTTCAGAACTATTTCTAGGCGTCTTAGTTGAACAACTTGCTATTAAATATGGTACTATAAACACTAAGTATAACCAATTATAACTCTTTCTTTTTTTCAAATTTGTATCCAAAATAGTATGATTAAAGTATTGTTTCTTTACTTTTAAGTAAGAAACTTGTTAAGATTTAAGAGGTGAATTTAGTCATACTTAGGCACAAGTAAAAAACAAAACAATGTCATAAAGTTATTGTTAAGAAAGAATATAGAACTGAAACTTTTAATTGTTTAGTTATACTTTCTCTTTTTTAACGTTCTGTCATATTTTAATTGTGAGCAAATTTTATGGCTTTTACTCCAATATATCAAGACAATAACTTCTATGCTCTATTATAGTATATATGCAAAAAAGCTTCGAAAAACGATTTCGAAGCTTTTTATTTTTAAACATAGTTGTGACAAACACAAATTATTTAGACTAAATGGGACGTGATAAGTATTTTATCTACTATCCCAAAGAATCTATCATTTATTTTTTTGAAAATCTTAATACATTTTTATTCTGATTTTCTAAAATAGTAACAAAATAAATTCCGGATGTAAGGCTTGAAACATCTATCATCCTCTCTGAAGTATCTACAGATTTTGTTTTGAAATTAACTATTTTACCCGAAATATCTAATATAGATATACGTGCTAGTTTAGAAACACCTGTCAACTTCATCACATCCTTAACCGGATTAGGATATAATATTGCACTAGTATTAAAAACTGCATCGTCATTACTTAATTTTTCAGGCTGATAGGTAATCACCAATTGCGGAACAGTAGCTGCGTTATTTTCTTTTGATGCTAATGCAAAATCATTTCCTCCTGTAGTATTAAGCACAAGAGATATAGTGTTTCCTGAAATAGCATTTGCTTGAAGAGTTACAGTTTCGGTAGCACCAATGTTATATGATTTATTTAATGATCCTAACAAAGTTCCCAATGCAGGTTTATTAGCATTAGACAAGTTATTTTCATTCCAATTATTAGAAGTTCCTAAATTAACATTTAGGTTTCCACTTCCTGCATCACCTGCTATTGTAAATTTTAATCTCGCATCTGTAATAGCACCTTTAATACCCGAAATATCAAACATAAGATACCCTACTCTTTTACCATTTTCGATTCTTACAATATTACTATTATAATTAGTAGCACCTTGCAGATATGCATCTTGTACAGGAGATAAAACAGTTGTTTCAGGATTTACTGTTCCTCCTGAAGTTGTACCTGTAATTGTTACCAATTCGGTAGAACCTGGCGATGATCCGCTACAAAGTGCTCGAAATACTAGATCGTAAGATGTATTAGCTTGTAAATTGCTCATTGTAATTTCTGTACTACCTGCTGGTGCTGCAGCAAAACCAAGACCACCAGTGTTGATATCCCCATTAAACCCTCCTTTAGGAAAAGCTCTTAGTTCAAAAGTTCTAGTATCATTAGCCGCATTATCAAAAGATAGTTTTACTGTAGTATTCGTAACATTAGATACCACTAAACCTGAAGGGGCTACACTACAATCTGCTGTTGATGTATCTTCTACAAGAGATAACAAAATTTTAAATCGATAGTTTCTAGTAAGTGTGGTTATGGTATTTAGACCACCTGTTGGAGCAGTTTCTTCAGAAATATTACCAGAATTACTTGAATCCGGACCACCAGAATACCAAATCTGATCGGCTGGTGCATTACTATCAAAAGGAATAACAGACCCTATGTTTCCACCAGCACCATTAGCATTAGCATCAAGAAAACCAGATGCAATGGTTTCTCCGTTAGCAAGTGTTATTTCTTTCGTAGTTCCTGTGGTAAATGCAAATGAATTTTCTCCTGTATTATATGCATTCGAAGTACGAGCTGTTCCTGCTGCAAGCACAGTAAAATTGTTATCACCATTTACTTTGACAACAAAAGGAGTAACAGGATCACCTTTTCTTCCGGCATGAAATACAAATTTTTCAATTTTTAAAGTTTGTGATGCTCCTGTAGTATTGGTATATGTATCCGTTTCATTAATCACCATATTAGATTTCCAACCATCCAAAGTAGCATTCGTATTAGTAGGGTTACCAATAACAATATCTCCATCCGGTCCAGGAGGTGTAACAACATTTCCATCAGTTTTAGCAATAATTTGTGTATCTGAACCTCCAATTGGACGGATATCTGCTACTACCGAATAGTTCCCAGCGGGAAGAGATTGATCTATTGTAGCCACATACTTATTTTTACCAAATCCTTCTAAAGCATTTATTTTTTTTCTAAATACTTCTCTACCATTAGCATCATTTAAATGGATAACTAAGTCACGATCAAGATTAGCCTTATATTCATATACAATAGTAATTTTTTTAGTTGCTACATTTACAGAAGGATTTCCTACCCATTTTATATCTTCTTTAAAGATGGCAGGTTTTGTAGGTCTATTTGAACCATTTTGAAATTCAGGTTCAAAAATTGGAATTAATCTATAAGATCGAATCCAATCATAGTAAGATGTATTAATAGCATTATTGGCCAATTGCGCATCATTAGGGTATGGTTTTGCCCAATTGTAAGTCTCTGTCACCATATTTATTCCCATTTGTTCTGTAAAAGGAGAATCTACTACATCTCTTCTGATATTAACTGAACCGGCAAAATTATCATCAACATAAAAATCTACTTCTTTATCATTTTTCCAATAGCAACCATAAGTATGAAAATCTTCCCAAGATTCACTGCCGACAAGGTCAGCGTTTGCTTGTTGCCCATTTCCTTCTACCGCATTATTACCTGCAGAGTAAAATTTTTCAGGATCTCCATTACAATTCACATAACGATAATGAGTATTAAAATTCATCTGAGTTCTAAATTTAGAACCTCCATTAAATCTACCACCTATGCTTTCACAAATATCTAACTCCTGGCTCCATTTATCTTTGGCACAATCACCGCTGAGTTTAGTAGGTCCAATAATATTTTTTTTGGGATTTGACATCCAAAAAGTAGTCGACATTGATATTCGAGACGCTTTAAATTTACATTCATAATAACCAAAGTATGCTGTTTTTTCTAGTGATTGCACAGCTCCTCCGCCAATAGTATAAGGCCCATCGCGTCTGGGTAACTTTTTATTTCTTATTTGCATGTTTCCATTTCTTAATGAAATGGTAGAAGGGTCAAATTTTGCAGGAGCACGACCTTTCCAACCCTTAAAAGAGTCTCTCCATTTAGAACGATCAAGTTCGGTACCATTAAATTCATCAGAATATTGATCCCATAATACCCAACGGAAACCTTCTTTAGGTGTGGGAGGTTGTGCAAATGACATAGCCGTCATAAACAAAAATAAAAATGCGATTAAGTTTTTCATAGTGTTAGTGTAAGTTTAAGAGTTAGTGTGTTAAAAATTAAAAAACAATGTGCTTGTCAAACATTATTTAATAGGGTGAAGTTCTGTTTATTGTATACTTATTAGGGTACTATTTATTTCGAAGAAATAATTATAAAGTATGCAGAGAATACTAAATCTTCAATAGTACAACAACCTCACTATCATATTTCCTTTAGAAATTACCACTTTTTTCATTAAAAAAATTAACGTACTGATAATAAATGCGTTAAATTTTTTAAAGAAATAGAATTCTTTATTAATCTTATATCTATCATTTTTTATTCATAACCTCTTTTTAACATTAAAGTAATAGATAAAAGAAATAATTAAGGACAGGTAACAATAACCTGACAATAAGTTAATTATGGATTAAAACATCATATATTAAATTTGTAGGATAAGCTATTCTATGAAAAAGCGTACTGTAGAACTTGTTGTTATTTCAGATGTCCATCTGGGAACATATGGCTGCCAAGCCAAAGAACTTCTAAATTATCTAAATAGTATTAAACCCAAAACATTAATTTTAAATGGTGATATTATTGATATTTGGCAATTTCGAAAACGATATTTTCCAAAATCACATTTAAAAATTATAAAAAAAATTATCGCATTTGCATCAAAAGGAACTGAAGTTATTTATATAACTGGTAATCATGATGAGATGTTACGCAAGTTTAGCGATACTCAAATAGGAGATTTTAAACTAGTAGATAAACTTGTGATAGAATTAGATGGTAAAAAAGCATGGTTTTTTCATGGTGACATATTTGATGCGTCAATTCAAAATGCAAAATGGCTTGCAAAACTTGGCGGTTGGGGCTATGATCTCCTTATTATGCTTAATCAATTGATCAATTGGTTTTTAATACGACTGGGTAAAGAAAAGTTTTCACTTTCAAAAAAAATCAAGAATAGCGTTAAAAAAGCAGTCAAATATATTAATGATTTTGAAGATGTCACGGCTGAGTTAGCGGTTCAAAACAAATACAGTTATGTTGTTTGTGGGCACATCCATCAACCGCAAATGAGAGAATATACCAATAAAAATGGTTCTTGTCTTTATTTAAACTCTGGTGATTGGATAGAAAACCTTACTGCTTTAGAGTATGATGAGGAAGAGTGGAAATTAGTACACTATGAGAATAAACAAATGGAAGCTTTTGCTGAACAAAATGAGGAATTCGAAATGAATATTGATCTGGAAGGGCTACAAACTTCTTTTATGACAAATCAACTATTAAAACCTTTAAAAAGATCATAACTAAACACAAATACTTCACACCTTAATTTAACCAAAATACCATTAACATGCGAATCACAAATAAAGTACTGATCTTTATATCACTGATCTTACTATTTTCTTGTCAATATATTGACGATCACACAGGAAATCCTATTTCTGTACCTCCACAATTGGTACTAGAAGAAAACATACAATACCAATTACCTTTTACTATACTATCCGCTATTGAAAATGATATTGAGATCAGAAATGGAGGTTATGGTTCGGCTGCTACGGCACATCCAAGAAATAAAGGAGAGTTTTATGCGATAACTGATAGAGGGCCAAATACAGACTTTTTAGATGGCAAAAAGTTTCCAGTATCCAGCTATACTCCTAGAATTGGTTTATTCTCTATAACTGCAAAAGCAGAAATCATATTGAAAAAAGAAATCCTTCTAAAAGATCCGGTAGGCACCCCAATTTCTGGTATTCCTAATCCTGAAGGAAAAGGTGCCACCGGTGAAATTCCTTATGATATTAATGGTAATCAATTACCTTTTGATGATTTTGGTCTTGATTCTGAAGGTTTAGTTACCTTGCGTGACGGAACATTTTGGGTATCCGATGAGTATGGACCTCATATCGTTCACTATTCTGCAGAAGGCATTGAATTAGAGCGTATTTCTCCAATTGGTGTAAATGAAGGAAACGGCGGAAGAAAACTTCCTGCTGTTTTTGCAAAAAGAAGACCAAACCGTGGTATGGAAGGTCTTGCTATTACTCCAAATGAAAAAACACTAGTTGGGATAATGCAATCTACACTGTATAATCCTACACGAATACGAACCGATCTTACTCGTATCATAACTTTTGACCTAGAAACCGGTGAAACTAAACAATATCTATATCGACAAGAAAAAAGCAACCTTTCAAATTCAGAAATTGTGGCGCTATCGAGTTCTGAGTTTTTGGTAGTTGAACGTGATGGCAAGTTTTCTGGAGAAGGACCAGTACAAAAGCATATTTATAAAATCAATATTTCTAATGCAACAGATGTAACCGGAAATGATATTAATGCTGAGTTTGGTTTACTTATCAATACTAAAACACTAGAAGAATCTACTTGGGCCGAAATAGGAAACACTGGTATTAGGCCTGTAACAAAGACTTTAGTTGCAGATCTTGTAGAAAAAACAGGATATCCTCATGATAAACTTGAGGGTATTTGGTTGATTGATGAACATACATTAGGTTGTATTAATGATGACGATTTTTCTGTTACCGACGTAAATAATGACGGTATTATAGAACAAAAGATACTACCAAATACAGATCAAAAAATTGATGCAGGTTCATTATACATGATTAAAGCGAATTTTTAGTTCGACAATTTCTTTACACCACATATCAAAATGGGATATAACGCTATATGTTATATCCCATTACTTTTGAATCGTAATATGTATCTTTGAAACCAATACAAAAAAACTTAATAACATGCTCGGTTTAAAATTAGCAACAGACCCTCGTTGGGCAAAAATTGCAGAATCAAATATTGAAGAAATATTAACTGACCATGCATGGTGCGAACAAAAAGCGGCTACAAATGCAATTACTATAATTACTATGAATTCTGAGCATACAGATTTGGTAACTGATCTTATTGTTTTGGCACAAGAAGAATTACAACATTTTCAAATGGTTCATAATATCATTAAAGAAAGAGGGTATACACTGGGTCGAGAACGAAAGGACAGCTATGTAAATGAGCTTTTTAAATATAAGGTAAGCGGTGGTGATGGTAGCCGTGTTCAAGGTTTGGTGAGACGCTTATTATTCTCTGCTATGATCGAAGCAAGAAGTTGTGAGCGATTCAAACTTCTTTCTGAAAAAATAAAAGATCCCGAATTATCCAAGTTTTATCATGAACTTATGATTAGTGAAGCTGGACATTACACTACATTTATTGGTTTTGCCCGCAAATACGGAAAAGATGTAGATGTCGATAAACAATGGGAAGATTTACTGCAGTTTGAAGGTGAACTCATACAAAGATATGGCACCTCTGAAACCATTCATGGATAATTAAGACTGCTCTTTTAAAGCTTTTCTTAAAATACTAACAGGATGTAGTGCCTCTCTTTTTGTACCATCTTTTATTTGATGTCTACAACTTGTACCCACTGCTGCAATAACAATATCCTTTGCCGTTTTTCGAATTGTCGGAAATAAGGTCTGCTCCCCTATTTGCATACTTATGTCATAATGTTCTTTTTCGTATCCAAAAGAACCTGCCATACCACAACATCCCGATGGAATAATAGTAACTGTAAAATTCTTTGGAAGATTTAGATATGCAAATGTTGTTTGAATATTTGATAGTGCTTTTTGGTGACAATGCCCATGTAATTTTATTCGTATAGTATCTTCTATAAATTGATCTGCATTTATATTTCTATTTGCAATTTCAGTATTCAAAAATTCGTCAATTAAAAATGTATGATCACTTAACTCTTTGGCAAACTCTATATTATCCGCTAACCTAGGATACTCATCTCTTAATGTCAAAATTGCAGAAGGTTCAAGACCGATCAATGGTGTTTCCTTGGATAAAAGACCATTAAACGCTTTTATATTTTTGTTGGCAATTTTTTTAGCTTGACTTAATAATCCTTTAGAAATAAAAGCTCGACCACTTTCATCATGATTAATGAGCTTCACTTCATAATTTAGTTTGGTTAGTAGTTCTATTGCATCAATACCTATTGAAGCATCAAGATGATTGGTAAACTCATCAATAAAAAAATAAACCTTTTTGATAGGGTTTTTAGGTGTTATTTTTTTAAGATTAGTTTTACACCAAAAGCGAAGTGATTGTTTACTAAGCAATGGTAAATCACGTTCTTTAGCAATACCTAA
Source organism: Aquimarina sp. AD10 (assembly GCF_003443715.1). NCBI lineage: Bacteria > Pseudomonadati > Bacteroidota > Flavobacteriia > Flavobacteriales > Flavobacteriaceae > Aquimarina > Aquimarina sp. AD10. Next base: position 1,213,532 of record NZ_CP031965.1, read on the forward strand.
AGATGATTTTATAACGCCCGAAGTTACTTTGTTTTTAAAAATAAAATTAGTCAACCCTGGAGTTAATCTCCCCAAATGATTTAATTTATTATTGTACGCAAAGAGCTTAGTTCGTAGAGAAATACCATTTTCTTTTTGGTACTGATATTCAAATTCTGCTTTGAGCGTTGCAATATCAACATTTGATGGGCATTCACTAGAACAACCTTTACAACTTAGGCATAAATCAAATACTTCTTTGAGCTCTTTACTATTAAATTTATTGGTTTCATTTCCATTGGTTAAAAACTCGCGTAATGCGTTTGCTCTTCCTCTGGTTGTATCTTTTTCGTTTTTTGTTGCTCTATAACTTGGACACATTGTTCCTCCAGCTTCCACAGATTTACGACAATCACCACTGCCATTACATTTTTCTGCAGCCCGTAAAATCCCTAACGAGTCTGTGAAATCTAGAATTGTATTAATCTCTGGTTCTTCTCTATCAATATCATATCTAAGTTTTTGATCCATAGCATAGGCATCTACAATCTTACCTGGATTAAATATATAATTGGGATCAAAAACTTTCTTTATTGTTTCGATGATCTTATAATTCTTATCCCCAATCATAAACGGAATGTATCCGGCTCTTACAATACCATCCCCATGTTCACCACTCATAGAGCCATCATACTTTTTAACTAAAGTAGCTACATCATCGGTTATCTTCTTGAACAAAACCACGTCTTCGCTTTTTTTCAAATCTAAGATTGGTCGTAAATGTAATTCGCCTGCTCCTGCATGCGCATAATAAACGGCTTCTTGATCATGCTTTTTCATTACATCGGTAAATTCTGAAATGTAATTTGCTAAATCTGGTATTGCAACCGCAGTATCCTCTATACAAGCAACAGCCTTTTTATCGCCAACAATATTTCCTAAAAGCCCCAACCCAGCTTTACGTAACTCTAGTGCCTTATTAATTTCTGATCCTCTCAAAATAGCGTTAGCATAGCTTAATCCTGAATCTTTTAATGTATCTAACAGTGCATTTTTTTTATGCTCTAAGTTATGTTCATCATTTGCCTTTAATTCTAACATTAAAATGGCTTCTGGATCATCAACAATAAAAAATCTATTTTTTAGCTGTTCAATATTATTCTTAGTGCAATCAAGAATAGTTTTATCCATCATTTCACAAGTAAATAACTCATGTTGCATGACTGGTTCAACTGTTTTCAGACAATCGTTAATACTATTAAAATGAGCAGCTATCATTAGAGTTCGTTCAGGAGGCAATTCATCTAGTTGTAACGTAATTTTGGTTGTAAAAGCCAATGTACCTTCACTTCCTGATAGAAGTTTACACATATTAAACTTTGTATTTTCTTCAGAAAAAACTTCAGAATTAATAAGCTCATCTATTGCATACCCCGTATTTCGACGATGAATCTCTGGTTTGGGAAAATTGGTCTTTATCTGTTCTTGTACTTCTTTTGCAGATAGTTCTGTATATAGTTTATCGTAAATTTTTCCCTCTAAAGTTTCTAATTTGGTTTTTTGTTCAAATTCTTTTTTGGTGATTTCAGAAAAAACAACATCATTACCATCAGACAATATAGTGTGCATTTCTAATACCTTATCCCGAGTTACACCATATTGAATAGAAGTAGTACCACTACTATTATTACCCACCATTCCTCCTATCATACAACGATTAGAAGTAGAAGTATTTGGTCCAAAAAACAATCCGTGGACTTTTAAAGCCCTATTAAGGTCATCACGTATTACTCCAGGCTCTACGGTTACAGTTTTTTTCTCTGAATCTATAGCTAATATATTAGTGAAATGCTTAGAAACATCAACCACTATACCATCTCCAACACATTGACCTGCTAATGAAGTCCCAGCAGTTCTGGGTATCAATCCTATTTTGTTTTGGTTGGCAAAGGCAATTAAAGTTTTTATATCGTTAGTAGATCTAGGAAATGCCACCGCCATGGGTGTTCTACGATAAACAGACGCATCGGTAGCGTACAATGCCTTCGATAAATTGTCAAATTTAATTTCGCCTACTAAATCATCACTCAATGACTTAAGTGCATTGCTATCTATCATATTTCTCTTTCTTTAACATAGTATCTAACGACACTGGTCTTTTAAAATTAGTATCAAAACATATAAAACTATCAGTTCCTGCCACACCGTCAATTTGATGAACCTGCTCATATAAAATCTCTCGTAAATGTTGATTGTCATATGCAAAAATAAGGATGAAAATTGCATAATTACCCGATACATAATTACATTCTAAAATTTCAGGAATTTCATTTAACCCTTGAACAACTTGTTCTGCATATCTAGCTTCTCTAAGACGAATACCAACATAAGATTTGGTTCTAAAACCAATTTTCTTTTCATTAACTACAAATTCAGCTTGCTCAATAACTCCGCGTTGCCTTAGTTTTTTAATTCTTTGATGTACTAAAGAATTAGAAATTTTAAGTTCTTCTGCAATTTGTGAAAACGGTTTTCTTGCATCTTTGCGTATTTGTAATAATATCTGTTGGTCTATATAATCAAAGTGATCCATAAGTATTGAGAATTTTGTGTATCAATCCTAATATTTATTTTTTAAACTAAAAATAAAACTAAATTGACATTAATTTGGGTATTTATAAATTAAATAACAATTTAATTTTAGTAATTATAGTCAAAACTAATAATTTTGTTTTAAATAAAAACACAACTAAAATGAATTCTACTATTTTTTTTGAAGAATTATGGAAACAATACACTTCAAAAACTCCGTCTGCTAAAAAAGTAAAATCATTATTTGAAGCAAATGGTAATACTATTGTTAATGATCATATTGCTATTCGTACATTTAATGACCCAAGAGTATCAATAGATGTTTTAGCCAAACCTTTTATTGCTATGGGCTATGTATCTAAAGGTGAATATCACTTTGAAGCTAAAAAACTGTATGCACAACATTTTGAACATACAACAGATACTAATGCTCCTAAGATTTTTATAAGTCAATTACTGCTGGAAGAATTCTCTGATCAGTTACAAAATACAGTTCAAACTATTTTAGATACAGTAGATAAAGATATATTCTTACAAGAAGATCTTATTTTAAAAGGCAAAGTCTGGTCTCAGCTTTCTTTTTCTACATATAAGAAGTTATTACAAGAATCAGAATATGCTGCATGGATGTATGTTAATGGATTTTGTTCGAATCATTTTACTGTAGATGTAAATAAACTAGAGACTTTTAATACTCTTATTGAAGTTAATGATTTTCTGAAAGAAAATGGTTTTAAAATGAATTCTTCTGGAGGAGAAATAAAAGGAGACGCCACAGTATTCTTAGAGCAATCTAGTATTTTAGCTGATGTTATTAAGGTAGAATTTAACGAAGGAATTCAAGAAATAACCTCTTGTTATTATGAGTTTGCATTTCGTCATAAACAGCTTAACGGAGAACTATTTACTGGGTTTATAGCGGGGTCTGCTGACAAAATTTTTGAAAGCACAGATATGGAACTTCAAGGGAAGTAGTTAATCGAAATTAACAAAAGTTTAAGATTACTACTTACAGAATAGAAGAATTGTGACGTTATATTCGAAAACTGAATATAAAAACCTATTTACAATGACGAAACGTTTTTTAATTATTGCGGCTTTTTTATTAGGTGCAATACCAACAATCCAGTCTCAAGAAATATCAAAAAATGCCCTAGGACTTAGACTTGGAGATAATGATGGATTTGGAGCTGAAGTTTCCTATCAAAGAGGACTAAGTGGAAATAATAGATTAGAGTTTGATTTGGGATGGAGAGATTTTGATTTTGCAAATGCTATAAAATTTACAGGACTTTACCATTGGGTTTTTAATCTAGATAAAGGATTTAACTGGTACGTTGGTCCAGGTGGTGGAGTTGGAATAGTAGATTATGATAATGATTTTCCTGGAGATGATAGTAGTGACAGTTTCTTTTTCATTGCCGGAGATATTGGTATAGAATATAATTTTGATATCCCATTACTGCTTTCTCTTGATCTACGACCAGAAATTGGTTTTGGAGACTTTAATGATGATTTAGATTTGGATATTGCCCTAGGTATTCGTTACCAATTTTAAGTATCAAAATACAAACACATAATATTTTAGAAATCGTTCCTAAGATATTGCTAATGCGCTTTCGTATAATGCAATATATTTAGGAACGATTTCATTTACATCAAACTTTTGCGCTTCTGCATACGCTCTTTGTTTAAATTGTTCCAATACTACATCATCTTTTAGGATTTTTATTGCATTTTTAGACATGTCCTGTATATCTCCAACATTACTTAAATACCCCGAAACCCCATGATTATTAACCTCAGGAATTCCACCAGCATTACTTGATATTACAGGTACTTTATTTACCATAGCTTCTAGAGCCGCTAACCCGAAACTCTCTCTTTCTGATGGTAATAAAAACAAATCAGAAAAACATAATATTTTATCTATTTCATTACTATTACCTAAAAAGATCACTTTGTCTTTAATCCCTAATTCTTTACATTTTTGCTCTGCAGGTTTACGCTCAGGACCATCTCCTACCATTAGCAACTTAGCAGGCATTTCTTTTTGTATATTATAAAATACATCTACAATATCTGTAATACGCTTTACTGCTCTAAAGTTACTTATATGGGTTACGATTCTTTCTTCTGGTAAAGCCATTACATCTCTTTGACAATCTGTAAAGCTTGTTTTTTGATGTGTTAAATCTATAAAATTGGGGACTACTTTAATTTCATTAGTAATATCAAACAAACGTAAAGTATCATCTTTTAGATTCTGAGAAACAGATGTTACTATGTCACTATTATTTATACTAAAAGTTACCGCAGTTTTATAAAATGGATGATTACCTACTAAAGTGATATCTGTACCATGTAGCGTTGTCACCATAGGAACATATATACCTTCTTCTTCTAACATTTTTTTTGCCATATATCCGGCATATGCATGCGGAATTGCATAATGCACATGAAGAACATCTATTTCGTATTTTTTAATAGTATCAACTAACTTACTAGACAAAGCTAATTCATAAGGTTGATAATGAAAAAGTGGATAGGTAGGTACATTAACCTCATGAAAATGAATATTAGGGTTTAATAATTCTAACCGAACGGGTTGCTTATATGTTATAAAATGAACTTCATGGTTTAATTTGGCAAGGGCAATTCCTAATTCGGTGGCCACAACTCCACTACCTCCAAAAGTAGGATAACAAACTATAGCAATTTTCATGTATTATCTTTGATTTTTTCCTTTTAGTTAGACGAAACTCATTAGCAAACATTTCTTAATTTATGCTCAATTAATACTTTTAAGAGTTTCTTTCACTACATTTTCTTTTGGGACAAGGTACAAGAAAAATAGTATAGCATTTTGTTAAAGTAGTTGTAAAAAAGTACTTTGTTTTAGAATAGTATTTTGAGAATAAACAATAAAGATTAAAAACACATAAAAGATAAAAGCAATTTTCATTTTCATAATGATTAGTTTATGAAAAACCGCATCAAACAACATCCCAAAATCTAAATAAAAAAAGCAGATCATAAGCCGGATTCTGTTTCCTCGTCGAAACGAATATCCTTATCATTTATCTAGACTAACAATTACTTATTAGCTCAAACCGTCTACCCTCCAACGTTGGGCGCGCAACCCTTAAAGCTGGTTTACATGACGTTGCACCGCATAGAGTTTACCTGGTTTCACTACAGCATTACCTGTACATACTTTCTGCTGCACTTGTCCTATCTCGAGTAATCAAGATGACGGGAGTTACCCGCTATGCTACGCTATGGTGTCCGGACTTTCCTCTTTATATTTAACATAAAGCGATAAGGTGATCTGCTTTTTGCAAAAGTATTACAATTCTAAATTTAGAACTATTTTTTTGCTGTTAATAACTAAATATAAAAAGCGAATACTATAATTTATTATTTCTCTGCAATTTTTAACTTTGCAGTAATGGAGCATTTCATAGTATCAGCACGTAAATACAGACCTCAAACATTTAAAGATGTTGTGGGGCAACAAGCTATTACAAATACATTGCTGAATGCTATTGAAAATAATCACCTAGCACAGGCGCTTCTTTTTACTGGACCACGTGGAGTTGGAAAAACATCTTGTGCCAGAATATTGGCAAAAACCATTAATCAAGATGGAAACGAAGATCCTGATGAGGATTTTGCTTTTAATATTTTTGAATTGGATGCTGCGTCTAACAATTCTGTTGATGATATAAGAAGTCTAATTGATCAGGTACGTATTCCTCCTCAGGTAGGAAAATATAAAGTATATATTATTGATGAGGTGCATATGCTATCACAAGCAGCTTTTAATGCTTTTTTAAAAACATTAGAAGAACCGCCTAAACATGCAATCTTTATATTAGCAACAACCGAGAAGCATAAAATAATACCAACCATCTTATCACGCTGTCAAATATTTGATTTTAAACGAATAACTGTTACAGACGCTAAAAATCATTTAATCGAGGTCGCCAAACAAGAAGGAATAACTGCAGATGAGGATGCTCTTCAAATTATTGCTCAGAAAGCTGATGGTGCCATGAGAGACGCTTTATCTATTTTTGATAGAGTAGTGAGCTTTAGTGGAAAAAACTTAACGCGACAAGCTGTAACTGAAAACCTAAATGTATTAGATTATGAAACTTATTTCAAAACTACTGATCTAATACTACAAAACAACATTCCTCAATTACTTATTGAGTTTAACGAAATTTTGTCTCTAGGTTTTGATGGACATCATTTTATCGCAGGACTAGCATCACACTTTAGAGATTTATTAGTTTGTAAAAATCCTGCTACCGTTACACTCTTAGAAGTTGGAGAACAAACAAAAGCAAAGTATCTAACGCAATCTCAAAATGCATCACATCAATTTCTGGTGCAAGGTATAACATTGGCAAATGATTGTGATTTAAAGTATAAAACCAGTCGCAACCAACGACTGCTTGTTGAGCTTTGCCTTATGCAGCTTGCCTCTATCCTACTTCCGGATGGAGAAAAAAAAAATGACAAACCTTACATAATTCCTCCTTCATATTTTAAAGAAAAAGGAATAACTGCTGTCAAAATTTCTTCTGAAGTAAAAGAAAAAGCATTAGAAAAGAAAAAAGAAGTCATACAAGAACAACATATTGTTCAAGAAAGTAATGTTGATACACCGACAGCCCCCTCGTCAACAAATCAAGAAGTAATAACAGCCACAAATACTGAAGTCAAAAAACCGGAGACGATAGCAAAAAAAGTTAATATCCTTCAACGTGAGCGCAAGACTTCTGGATTGTCACTAAGCAGTATCAAAAGAAAAAAAGAGCATCAAGAAAATAAAGAAGAAAAAGTAATTGATCCCACAAACCTTCCTAAAGAAGGGTTTACTGAAGAAAAAATGCAAGAAGGATGGGCAGAATATGGTAAAATGCAAGACAAAAAAGGAGAACGTATTATTGGTTCTATGTTTGCCATGAATATTCCAACATTAAACGGAATGGAAATTTGTTTAGAATTACCAAACCAATCTATGAAAGTTGATTTGGAAGCTGCACAATCCGGATTGCTTCAGTATCTATATAAAAAACTAAATAATTATAGCATTACTTTAAAAATTACAGTGAACGAAGAAGCTTCTAAGAAATATGCTTTTACACCACAAGATAAGTATGAAAAGTTAAGAGAGAAAAACCCTCTTATAGATAAACTGCGTAGCGATTTTGATTTAGACATCTAAATTACAGTTTCTCATATTATCATTATTCACTTACTATTTTATTATAGATATACTACTTATAAATGCCAAAATTGCGTTTATTTAAAATTAACTGACTGTTATGGTAAAAACACACAAACGTTACCAACACTACCGTAACTCATTAAAACAAAACACTTTACGTAAAATTTTAATCAAAAATTAAGTATCTTAGAATAATAATAACCTATACCACTATTATTATGAAAAAAATATTTTTAATCCTCATGGGAGTAAGTTTTTTTTCTTTGGCTTGCGTCGATAAAAAAGCTGAAGAGGAAAAGAAAAAGGCAGCTGAAGCAGAATTAAATAAACAAGTAGAAGCTGTTGAACAAGAAATTGATAAAGATTTTGAATCCCTTGAAAAAGAAGCGAAAGAAATCGATGATGCTTTAAATGAACTAGACAATCTATAAAATCAAAATCATGAAAATCTTAAAGTATTTATATATAGCCGTGTTGATGATAGGCTTTATCGGGACTGCCCATGCACAAAAACCAAAAGAAGTTGCCAAGCAACGTAAAGAGACCATCAAGCAACAGAAAAAAGAAATGAAGGTCAAGCGTACCGAAATGAAGGAGAAGAAAGAACAAATAAAAGCTAAAAAAACTGAAATAAAAGAAGCCAAAAAAGAGCTTAAAGCAGAAAAGAATGCCATTTTAGGAGAGCACAAAGAAAAAATGAAAGGGATGACTCCCGAAGAAAAAAAGGCTTATCTAAAGGAAAACCCAGATCTAAAACAAAAATTAAGTGCTTTTAAAGAATCAGCAAAAGAAAAAAGAGAAGAGATTAAAGCAAAAAGAATTGAATTCAAAAATGAAAAAGTCAATGCGGTTCAAAATAGAATAGAAAACAAAAAAGAAAGGTTAACCTTTCTAGAAGAGCGAAATAGCAAAGGAACAGATAAAATCGAAAAAACAAAAAACCGATTACTATCACAAAAGGAAGCCGGAGAAATTACAGAAGAAGAATACTCAGAAAAAATGGCCAAATTGACAAAAATTGAAGAAAAACTAAAAAAACACGAGAACAGGGTTAGCAAAGTAAAATCTGGTATTACCAAAGGAGAAGAAAAATTATTAAAGCTCGATTCTAAAAAAGAAAATAATAATTGATTTACTTATTTAGTAGCATAAGTTATCTATAACTTACCAAGCGAATTTATTGATACTATCTTTTTTATATTTTAACTGGGTACATTTATTTAACAGTACTTATATCGAGAGTTAACATTAGTTTTAGTTAATTTTACATTGTAATTCAAATAGTAAAAAATGCTCGGTTTAAAACTTCCTACAGACCCACGATGGGTGAATATCGTCGAAAAGAACATTGAAGAAATACTAACCGACCACGCCTATTGTGAGCAAAAGGCAACGTCGACAGCAATATCACTAATTGTAAGCTTTCCAGAATACACCGAATTGGTACAAGAAATGACTAAGCTCGTAAAAGAAGAGATTAGTCATTTTAAAATGGTACATGATAAAATCATCGATCGCGGTTGGATACTTGGGCGAGATCGAAAAGATGAATATGTTTTACAATTGGTTACTTTTTTCCCGAAGGGAGGAAGTAGAACTACGCAACTCGTGCATCGATTACTTTATGCTGCTCTTATTGAAGCAAGAAGCTGTGAGCGCTTTAAGTTATTGTCTGAAGAGTTAGAAGATAAAGAACTTGCCGATTTTTACCGAAGTTTAATGGTTAGTGAAGCCAATCATTATACTATGTTTTTAAACTTTGCCAGACAATATGGTGAACGTCAAGAAGTAGATAAAAAGTGGGAAGAACTACTGGTTTATGAAGCAGAAATCATGAAAGGGTTAAGTAAAAATGAAACCATACATGGATAAGAAAAACACCAAATTATGTACATAATTTGGTGTTTTTAGTTTTACTATAATTTATAGCGGAATAAAAGCTGAAACCTTATAGAATTCATCTGACGTACCTGCGTCAGTATTGAGAGTGGCTCCTGCAGAAATTCTAAATGCAATTCCTTTATCAAATTTTAATTTAACAGAGCCTCCTAACCATTGATATACTAACAAGGGATCTGCATCTTCTTGCCGTGTAATTCCAAATGATTCATAAAAAGCTCCCAAAACAATTCGCTTGTTTACATTTATTCCCGGAGCCATCCAATTCAGTAAATAATCTTTGGTAATGATATCATCATCTTCTCTAATTGACTTGTAATAGGCAATGTAACCTTCAAAGTCTAGTAATCCTTTCTGATAATTAATATAGAGACTCGGCACAACACCTTCTGCTATTTTAGTTCCTGTACTATTTGAAGAAAATTTACCACTCGTAATACCAAAAGATGGATTTACATATAATGAATTATTTAAGAATTTAAACCCTAAACCTACTGAAGTTTCTAATAACAAATCACTCCCTGACTGTAAGTTTCCAAAAGCTGGGTTTGTCCAAAAAATAGTATAAAATGTTATATCATAGTTTTTATTGGTTTCAAAATTACCAAAGAAAATTGGATAAAACCCTGCAACACTATTATGGATAATTTTTGTTGCAAAAGTTGCTTTATTTTCTTCTTCGGTTTCTTGTGCATTTAAGCTACATAGCGTAAGTATGCTTATTAAAATTAGTATTATATACTTTTTCATAATTAAAATTCTATTTGTAAAAATTGTTTGATTAACGTGACTATTTCATTGTGTTTATCTTCTAAATGAAGATGATGACCTCCATCAATCCAATGTACTTCACGATGCTTAAACTCATTGAGTCTTTCATTGAACATTCCATCGGAAAAGAGTCCTTGATTTCCCAAAATTATTAATGTTTCACATGTGATTTCTCGAATAAACAGTTGTGCTTGTACCTCTGTCATTCTATAACATTCTGGCAGTACAATTCGTGGATCATAACGCCAACGATATCCTTTAGGTGTCTTATATAAAGACCGTTCTGTAAGGCACGATGACGACTCATATGAAATTGCTCCTATACTTGTACTCATTCTATCATGTACCGCTTCTTCTTTTGTAGTAAACTGGTGTTCATTAGAAGAAGAAAAACCATATAACTTGGTTTTTTTTGCCATTTTTAACTGCTTTATAGACCTTTTAAAGTTTGAAACAATATTCTCTTGTTCTACTACAAAAGGAGCTCCTAACCCGTCAATAAAAATTAGTTTATCTATTAGGTTAGGCATCGATCCTGCAACTATAGAAGCGATACCTGTCCCCATAGAATGTGCCAGAATGGTAAACTTTTTCCATCCAAGTATTTCGGTTATATTAATAATATCTCGAGCGTAATCCCACAAATAATATGCGCTGTTCACAGATCTATGATCAGATAAGCCATGGCCCGCTAAATCAATGGCAACCAAATACAAATCAGAAGAAAGTAATGGCCCCAATTTATCAAAGGTGTTAGCATTATCTAACCAACCATGAATTGCTAATACTGGAGTGCCACTAATATCCCCCCAGGTTTTAGCTTTTAGTCTAAGACCCTCTATATCAAATATTAACTCCATGATTATGTATGTGCTATTTGTGTATTATTAGTAGCAACAGTTTTTAATGCTTGGTCTTTTAGTGCAATAACATTAAATTTACCATTAGGTGTCTTTGGAATTGTTTGGATAATATTCACATACTCTGGAACCTTATACACTTCTAAGTTCTTTGCACATGCAGTTATAATATCGTTTTCTGATATAGATTGTCCTTCATTTAGCACTACGAATGCAAACAATGCTTCTCCATAATCTAAATGTGGAACTCCAGTGACCACAACTGCATTAACTTCTGGTATATTTCCGATATAATCCTCTACTTCTTTAGGGCTTACTTTAATACCTTTTGAGTTAATCATATGATCCATTCTACCCTTAAAATAAAGGTATCCATCAATATCAAATGAGCAAAAATCCCCAGTATACAATACTTTTTCATTTGGATATACTCCTTGCTTAAGTTTTTCAGCGGTTTTTTCGGGTTTATTCCAATATCCTTGCATAACTGTTGCACCACGTATAACTAGCTGTCCTATCGTATTGGGCGTAACTATCTTATCGTTGTTTTCATCGACCAACCATAATTCAGTATTTGGTATTGCAATACCAATACTATCTGGTTTTAGATCAATATCTTCTGGAGGTAAGTACGTACACCTTTTGCATTCTGTAAGACCATACATCGAGAATATCTGTGCTTTCAGAAAAGAAGTTTTTATCATTTCTATATTACTTCTTGTAAGAGCTGCTCCCGTATTTGTAACCAATCTAATACTTGATAAATCTAATTGGTATTTTTTGTTTTGCTCATGCAATAACATTACCATTGTTGGTACTGCTGGCAGTATTGTAATCTTCTCTTTTACTATTTTCTTTAAGAGAAATATAGGCCATGTTGATTCTGTTTCTAGTACCAATGTAGCTCCTCTAGAAATGCTCATTATCATTTGATATAGACCATAGTCAAATGACAAAGGCAATGCACACAATACTTTATCCTCTTTTTGATATCCCAAATACGCATTTAGTGAATTTGTAGCCGTAATCATATTTTGATGTGATAACATAACTCCCTTAGGTTCTCCCGTCGAACCAGAAGTATAAATAATTGCAGCTAAGTCAATACTTATCAAGTTCGATTTTCTTAAAGTTTGACCATTTGTTTTTAACACATCATAATAATCCTCAAACAATGCTTCTATAAGTTCGTTTGATTTGTGTGGAACAACAACTTTTTTAAGTCCTGATGAGAGAAATATCTTTTTATTTTTAAGTGAAATCTCGTTATTTGTTACTAATACACTTGCTCCAGAATCTTTTAAAATATATTCTATCTTATTTGATTTAAGCTCTACTCCTACAGGAATTACAATTGCTCCTACTTTTAAAATTGCCCAAAACGATATTATTGTTTCAATTGTATTTCCTAATAGTACTACTACCCTATCTCCTCTACTAATCTCTAAATTTTGTAAATAGGTTGCTAATTCATTAGATCGATGTTCTATGTCAGAAAATGTATATGTTTCTCCCGCAGTTTGAACAGCTATACTTTTAGGGTATAGACGTACTGTCTCTGCCAAGAAATTTTGCATTTTTGGTATCATTTTTTAATATTTTTAAATTGATTATTTAACCTCTATGTATATCTCAATAGTTATCGTCAAAATGATGATAACTATTGAGACCATATGTATGAAGAATAAAAGCTTCTAAGATCATTATCTGTTTGTTGTACAGATAAAAAACAGAAGTTATTATGTATTTAATACTGGGATTTTAATGTTCATTTCAGAAAGTACGTACTCAAAAATGGTTTGTAATGTATTAAAATGCCTAGCTTCTATGGTATCGGCATTTACCTCAAAACCAACGATATTATCTTCTAAGTATGTTAGAAAAAACATTGATGAAAGTGAATCTATTCCTAAATCATTTTTAAGATGCGCATCTAATAAGATTTGTTCTTTTGTAATATTTGGAATACTATCTAGTAATCCTTCTTTTATAATATCTAAAATTTTATTTGTATCCATTTTGTAATTAGTTAAGGATTAATTCATTTTTTTTAAAATCAACCATTATTTGTTTATTAATGATATCGTCTGTAGAGTCTTTTGATCTAATCAAATAGGATTCTCCTTGATATAATAATATTTCTGCAGGGTACCCATGACTATGAAAAAGCCCTGGTGAAGATGTAGGTCCATACGCCCCAGATAATTTAACTAATAAGATATCTAATACATTAATTTCTTTAAGTTGGATATTTCGACCAATTATATCATCAGGACTACAAAGAGGTCCAGATACTTGGTACTTATGTTCTTGTGCAGTAGGTAGTGCTGATATGTTTTCCATAGGAAAATTTCTTTTGACCACTCTTCCTGAACCAGCCGCGGCAGAATGACAATTTGTTCCGCCATCGGTTACGGCAAAAATTTTGCCATGATTTGTCTTCATATTATTCACCTGAACAGCCATACATCCTGATGTTCCTATGATGAACCTTCCAGATTCCATAATAATCCTTGTTTCTGGATATTTCTTATTAAAATTTGTAAAAAGAGGTACCATAAGGTTTCTAAATTCTTGAGTATCTAATTCTTCCTGATTTTGGAAATATGGTACTCCCATTCCTCCTCCTACATCAACCATCGTAAATTTGCAATTATATTTTCGAACTATAGTCTCATATAACTCTAAAATATACTTAGTGTTTTCATACACTGATTTCGCTTCAAGAATGTTTGTACCATTGTATACATGAATTCCTCTTACATTAATATTTGGTGTGTCTAAATACACCTGAAAATTTTCTATCGCATGTTGTTCTTCAATACCAAAATGAGTAGGTCGTCCTCCCATTTTCCAAGGCGAACCTTCTGCAGAAAAGTCTGGATTGATTCGTATCGCTACATTAGCTATAACATCCATTTCTTTTGCAAATGCTGATACTCTCTTTAATTCTATCTCAGATTCAATTACAATAGCAAAAATATTGAGTTCGATTGCTTTTTTAAGTTCATAATCTTTTTTACATGGTCCTAGATATACTATATCTTCTGGTGTAGAGCCAGCCTTAAGAGCAATTTCCATTTCTGTTATAGAACATACTTCGGTACAAGCTCCATTCGACCTTAACAATTTTACTAAAGATACATTTGGGTTTACTTTTAAAGCATAAAATACATCAACACATTCAGGTAAAGCATTGACTAAGTTCTTATAATTTTGTACTAGTTTCTCTCCATCATAAATATAAGATGGTGTGCCAAATTTTTGTACAGCAGATAATATCTCTGAATTATTTTTATTCATTTTTATTAATAATTATTTGCAACCAAATCATTTTTGGGTGCATAAGGGAAGTGCTTTATTACATTATATAAATAAGCACATCTCTGGGGTTATAGGTTTTAATTTAATTTGTCTGTGGTTTTCTTGTTTGAAAAGAAATATGAATTCTATTTATCAGAATTAAACATATCATACTCAATTAACCAGGCTCCATTTTCTTTTTTCCAAAGAATAACATAAGAACCTTCAAAAATTGGTGATTTGTTTGTATTCACGTATCCCAACATATGACACCTTTGAAATGCTACATCCATTTCGCCAAAAAATTGCAGTTCATCTTGAAAGAATTCTACACGATCAACTGATTTTACGCTTAAAGAAAATTCTTTCTCAATCTCTGCTCTACCAAGTCTAGGCTTGGTTCCTGGTTTCATAAATACAGCTCCTGTAGTAGTGTATTCTTCAGAAATTCCTTTGGGATCTTTGTTTACCCATTTAGATTCAAAACGACGATCTGCAATGTCAATCAATTTTGCTTCTTTTAAAAGATCTTTATCAGTTATAGACTTATTACCATAGTAGCTTACTACAGAGTCCTTATAACTAATTTGCGGGTTTTTAGAGTTATTACTTGTGACAAATGACAATAGCAAACATGCTATTGCACAAACAACGAGTAATGGTACTACTTTTTTTAAACTAATTGCCTTCATTTCTTGTGTGAGTTATGAGTTAATAATAATTATTTGTGAAACTCGAAATTATAGTAGGCACCTAATTTTTGATATAAATTTTCTAACATAAAGTCTAGTTTATTTTAATTAAGAAAACAATAGAACGACATAATTACCATAAAAAAAATATGTGTAACTAATAATCAAACGTCAAATTTTATGTTAACATCATATTATTTTAACATTTCAAATGAAATATTACAAAAAACTTAAGAGTAAGATCGTTGTTTTCTATGAGCCTTGAATTATTTAATATTCTTATAAAATCTAAGGAATATAGACGCAGCTATTATTGTGAAAAAGAAATCATTACAGCCTCTGAATACTATGATAAAAAAATCTACCTCATAGAAAATGGGATCGTAAAAATTAGTCGACTCACAGAACAAGGTGAAGAAATGATACTTGTTATATTAACCTCTGGACAAGTTTTCGGCGCCAATCTTATTTTAGAAGAGTTTCACCCTAATTATATTTGCGAATCTTTAAACTCGGAAACGGTATTATGTGAATTTGATATTGAATGTGTAAAAAGAGTTATAGAAAAAGATCAACACACGGAGTTTGATCTATTGTCAATTATAGGAAAACAGTTCTCTGAAATGGAAAGAAGAATAAAAGTTCTTTGTAATAATTCGGCAGAACAAAGACTAGTCGATGTATTAAAAGAATTTAAAGATAAGTTTGATCATTTATCTGATAATGAAGAAAACATTATTATAGATATGCCCTTAAATCAAGATGAGATATCAAATTATATTCGAACCACCAGAGTTACAACCAATAAATTAATCAATAAGTTAAAAAACAATTTATTGATTGAATACCAGCAAAAAAATATAATGCTTAAAAAAGATTTTTTTAAGCATTATAAGTAATTATAAAAAATCTCTTAAAAGGTTCTTATAGTTTATACCCAAAAGAGAGTTGTATATTTCTTGTATTTCCATCTAAACTAATAGGAAGATCTTCATCATCAAAAACATTTGATAATCCAAAGCCATATCGTAAATCAGCGAAAAAGTTTTCTGTTAGGTTCACACCTACACCAGCAACAGCGCTAAAATTAAATGTATTAAAATTAGCTTCACTACCATTATTATCTTCCCACTCCCATATTTTTAACCCAATTTGTGGCCCAATATGTATATTAAATCTAGAACCGAAATTGTATTTTACGAATACAGGTAATTGCAAATAATCTACACGTAATGTTTCATCGTCATTTCCCAAAGAAGAGAATTGAAATTCTGGTTGAATACTAATTTTTTCTGTTATTGGATATTCTGCCAAAAAACCTGCAACTATTCCAAAACGGCTATCTTCTAAAGAATCAGGAATATCATCAGAACTAATAGAACTCAGGTTTGCTCCAAGTCGAATTCCATAACTGGCTTCTTTTTGAGCTTGTAATGTTAAAATTCCAAAAATTAATAAAATCGAAAGACAATGTAATTTTTTATTCATAGCATAAAAATATAGGTTATTGAGTACAATTTAACACAAATTAATGACTTAAAAAATAAAGGAGACATTACGAAGTAGAAATATTTTTTAACGATTATTAAGTTTGTCATTGTAAAGAGACTTAATAATCCCATCCGACAACCCTATTTTTGGAACATAAATTTCTCTTGCTCTACTCCATTTCATAGCAGAAAGATATATTCTAGTGGCGGGAACAATTACATCGGCTCTATCTTGATTCAAATTTAATTGCCAAATTCTGTCTTCATATGTTAATGAATTCAACAATTTATAATAAGAACTTAAATACAAGAAAGAAAGTGGTTTACCGTTACTTTTTCCACTGTTTTTAAAGATATTATTAATATTACCACCAGATCCTATAAGAGATATTCGAGAATAGTTTGATGTATTTTCATGAATCCATGACTCTACTTCGTTCCAAACATTTTCTGAAACCAATCCATTAAGCAATCTTACAGTTCCCAATTTAAAAGATCTAGATGTTATACTTTTTCCATTATGATATAAAGTAAACTCGGTACTTCCTCCTCCAACATCAACATACAAATAGGTTTCATTTCTATTAATAAGCTCATGAAGATCGGTCATAGCAATAATTGCGGCTTCATCTTTACCATCAATAATATCAATTTGTATTCCTGTCTTTTCTTTGATTAAGGCTACCAGTTCTTTCCCATTTTCTGCTTCTCGCATAGCAGAAGTAGCACAAGCTTTATAGCTTATCACATTATGAGTTTTCATTAAAAGTTGGTATGCTTGCATTGCATCAATCATTCTGGCAATGTTTGCTTCTGATACTTTATTTGATTTAAAAACATCTGCACCTAAACGTATAGGTACGCGAACAAGGCTTGTTTTTTTAAATCTTGTAGTCTGTCCTTCTTCTTCATGGATACTACTAATTAATAATCTTACGGCATTAGAACCAATATCAATGGCTCCATATTTTTCTATAGTCAACAAAATAGTTAGTTTGCAAGTTTTTTTAAATAATAATCATAAGTGGCTATTTGTGATCTAACCTTATCCTTATCGTTTCGAATGTACGCATTATCTTGATCTTTAGAAAGCCTTCTTCCTTTTACATTGTCATTCCAACAAATGTCAAAAGTATCCATAAGTTCTTCCTTAATATCCTTGTCATAAATAGGGCAAGAAATTTCAACTCTTCTATCTAAATTTCTTGTCATCCAATCGGCTGATGAAATATAAACCTTAACGTCACCAGCATTCGTAAAAATAAATAACCTAGGATGTTCTAGAAATTTGTCTACCACGCTTATTGCTCTGATATTTTCACTCATTCCAGGTATTCCCGGAATCAAGCAACAAATTCCTCGTATAATCAAATCTATCTTAACACCCGCTCTACTTGCTTCGTAGAGCTTATCAATCATATCATAATCACTTAAACTATTTAATTTTAGCCTAATACCTGCTGGTTTACCTTCATTTACATTTTTTATTTCTTTATCAATTAATTTGATTAATGAAGATCTAGTATAATGTGGAGAAACTAATAGATGTTTGTATCTGTTTATCTTATAATTGATTTCAAAAAATTTAAAAACCTTATTCGTTTCTTTTAGTATTGATTCATTTGTAGTAAACAATGTATAATCGGTATATATTCTGGCCGTAGATTCATTAAAGTTTCCTGTACTTATAAAACCATATCTTTTTAGTTTACCTTTTTCTTCTCGTTCTATAACACAAGCTTTGCAATGTACTTTTAGTCCTGTAACTCCAAAAATCAAATTAACTCCTTCTCTCTGCATTTTTTCTGCATATCGAATATTTGCAGCTTCATCAAAACGTGCTTGCAGTTCTATTTGAACTGTAACTCTCTTGCTGTTTTTTGCAGCATTGATGAGTGAGCTGGCTATATGGGATATAGAGGCTAATCGATAAATTGTTATTTTAATGCTCTTCACTTTCGGATCAATGGCGGCTTCTCTTAAAAACTTAACTGTATACGAAAAAGTATGATATGGTGTATATTGCAAAAAGTCTTTTTTTGCGATTTTATCTAAAAGACTACCTTGTAGTGCCAATCCAGGGATAGCTAATGGAGTAATAGGATGGTATATTAAATCCCTATTCCCTAAATCCGGAAAGCTCATATAATCTCGACGGTTATGGTATTTTCCTCCGGGAATTATACTATCTGTATTATCAACTCCCATTTTTTTCATTAAAAAATCAAGAGTATCTTTTTCTATATGCTTATCATAAACAAACCGCACTGGTTCTCCGTCTCTTCTAGACTTTACACTACTAGAAATTTTTTGAATAAAACTTTTACTTAAATCATTATCAAAATCAAGTTGCGCATCTCTCGTAATTTTAATCATATGAGCAGATGCACTTACATAATCAAAAATACTGAAATTGATATGCATACAATATCGTATTAAATCATCGAGGATAATAATGTATTGTTTTCCATCTTTTTTAGGAAGCACAACAAAACGATCTGTATTTTTTGGTATTTCTATTAATGCATAAATTCGTTCCTTTGCTGTTTGTTGTAGAATTTTTGAAATTCTACCTTCTTTAGGAACTTTTTGTTTTAAAACAAGTTTGACCGCTAAATAGGCTACACTATCTTTAAGATGTGGAAATTTATCAAGATCATTTAAAATATAAGTAACCAATGCCGGGCTAACCTTACTAACAAAATAATTACGAATAAATGCGTCTTGATCTTGTGTTACCTGATTTTCATTTATAATAAAAATATCATGTTGCTCTAATTTGTCTTTAATTGTATTAATAGTCTTGAGACTCTCTGCTTGTTGTTTAATAACAATGTTTGTTATTTTTTCCAGTAAATTACTAGCTGTAGTTCCTTTTAGTACATTTTTTCCATCTTTTCCAGCTAAATCAATCCTTTTAATAGTAGCATAACGTACTTTGAAAAATTCATCCAAATTATTCGAGAAAATACCAATAAACCGCAACCTTTCTACTAATGGAACAGTATCATCGGCAGCTTCCTGAAGTACCCTAGCATTAAATTGTAACCAACTTAATTCTCTATTAATATATTGATTAGTACGAGTTTCTGACATTATTTTAAGGATTTTGGGGTAATAATTAATACGGTTTTTCCTACATTTACATTTTTCCAGCTATTTGTATCAAATTCAATACAAACAACACCAGTAGTAGGTAGATTATCAATAACTTCACTACCAAAAAGATTTGCTATTGATGTAAATGCATGATTATGTCCAAAAATCATTAAAGTATCTATTGTATCGTTACAATTTTTTATAACCTCAATCACTTGTCTTCCGTCAAAATCATAAAGATCAGATTCTAAAACCAATATCTCTTTAGGCAAATCGAGATGACTAAGAACTATTTTTGCTGTAGTATGTGCTCTTTCTGCTGGACTGCACAACACCAAACCTACTGGCTTTACCTGTTTTTTCAGGGCTTCTCCTACCAAATCCGCATCCTTTAAGCCTCTTTGATTAAGTGGTCTTTTATCATCTAACACGTCAAATTCCCAAGAAGATTTTGCATGCCTAATCATATATAAAGTTTTCATGAGCTTACTACAATTATTTACTATAAATACGTTATTAATTACAAGTTTAAGAATTCGATTTTACAATTCTTAAATATTAGAATATAAATATGGATTTTATTTATTTTATATACAAAAAAGCACTTAGTGTACGTGTACAATTAAAGTATATGTCGAAATGTTAAAGTAATCTAAAAAAATGCTAAATCAATGAAAATGAACATCATATAGATATGTTTTTAATCGGAAAAAAAAGAGATTATGTCGAAAAACTCTTTTTTTTCTTAAAAAATCAAATGTTAAAATCTAACTTTACATACGGTTTTCCCTCAATTAAAAATGTTTTCCCGGAACATTATGTACACAAATTTATCATAATATTATTAGGGTTAAAAAAAATAAGAAGTGGAAAAAGACATGATTATGAAAGGAAATCTTAGACGATTTCAATACAGAAACCTACTTATCTTGTTATGCGTATTTTGTTCTTCAATGATGCATAGCCAAGTAGAGGTACCCCTAAAGAAACGTACAGAGTTTACTTTTAAAGGGGATTTTAAGTTTGTTTCAAACACTATATTAGGAAAAGTAAGTAACGATGATGGAACTGGTATATTTAATCCTAATAAAAGTTATAACGACGGTGGTTTGAACAATCAATTCCAGATGGGGTTTATTGATATAGATAACGATCCTTCTACATTTAATTCTAGTAGTGCTGATTTAGTAATAGATGCCGAATGTAATGCCATTAAACATGTTGGCTTGTATTGGACCGCAGCTTATGCTGATGAGAATAGAGCACATGATATTACCTCAGTAAAAATAAAATACCCTGGTCAAAAATCATATACAACTATAACAGAAGGACAAATCATTCATGATTATTACAATGATGCTGATGCCTTATTTAAGCAATACTCATGTTATAAAGATATTACAAGCGAAGTCTTAAAATTAGATAACCCTCTAGGAACATATACTTTAGCAAATATACCAGCTACGACTTCTGCTGTTAACAATGATCAAACGCTAGGAAATGGTTTAACGGGTGGTTGGACTATGGTCGTTATTTATGAAGACGATACGAAACCAAGAAAAAGATTTTATGTCTATGATGGTTTTGTAAATATTGATTCTAAAGCTAA
Organism: Aquimarina sp. AD10; assembly: GCF_003443715.1. Classification (NCBI taxonomy): domain Bacteria; kingdom Pseudomonadati; phylum Bacteroidota; class Flavobacteriia; order Flavobacteriales; family Flavobacteriaceae; genus Aquimarina; species Aquimarina sp. AD10. Next base: position 1,235,068 of record NZ_CP031965.1, read on the forward strand.
ACCTGTTGCATTTTCATTTGATAATTTCCAAACAATACCTAACGGAAGCGTTCACGGGAGAATTGGTGTAATTGCTTTTGAAGGAGACAAAGGAATTAGAGGAGATCGTTTTCAGGTAATGTCTAATGAGACTAATAAATATAAGAGTCTTGCAGATGGTACTAATCCAATGAATAACTTTTTTAATGCCAATATTACTGAGAATGGTAGAAATGTTAAAACAAGGGTTCCAGCAAGTCAGAATACTTTAGGATATGATGCTGATCTTTTTGATATCAAAAACATAAGAAATAGTATTATTGGAAACAATCAAACTGAAGCTAAATTTAGACTCTCTACGGACAATGATGGATATTCTGTTATGGCTGTAGCCTTTAGTGTAGATATATATGAACCTGCTATACATGTTTTGAAACGATCAAAATATACAGACAATGGCAATTTCATTCATCCTAACGATATTCTAGCTCCTGATCAGGAAATAACATACAAACTTACCGTATATAACGATGGTAATGACAATGCTAAGAATACTATCATTAAAGATATCTTACCTAAAAATGTTATCTTTTCAAGAAAATCCTTAGTACTACCTTCTAAAAAAATTAAGGTAAAATTTGATGAATCTTCAAGAATGCTAACACTATCTATACCTAACAAAATGGTAAAAATTGATAGTGAACCATTCGATATTAGTTACAATGTAATAGTAGATACTACTTGTGAGTCTATTGAATCTATTGATGATATTTTAGTAGTAGATCAACCTGTTACAGCAGAGTTTAATGGTTCACTAAATGAAACTATAAAATACTCTAAAGGTTACAATCACATTAACAAGTGTGATTTACCAGATTATTATCAATTTAAACTAGCAATAGATGTTAGTAATCTCAATTGTCCTTTTGCTAACCGTTTAGTTGAGTTACCTAAAAAGAAGCTCGAAGGTCAAGTTGCACAAGTGCAACCTGGTGATTACGACAATACAAAAAGATCAAATAATTCTGACAGTGGAGGTATTAAACCAAATGATATATTAAAATCCAACAAACCTCCAAAATCATCATTAAATTCTGATATAAAACTTAGTAAAACTATTAATGATCTTATTAATCTGAATGAAATTTATTTTGATTTTGATAAATGGGATATTACTGCTAAAGGATCTAAAGAATTAGACAGAGTTGTGAGTATTATGACCGAGAATTATCCTGAAATGGTTATTAAAATAGAAACACATTCTGATAGTCGTGGTGGTGAGAATTATAATTTAACATTATCTCAAAAACGAGCAGAATCTATTTATAACTATTTAATTGGTAAAAACATTTCTAAGAACAGAATCTTATCATATAGAGGTTTTGGAGAAAGTAGACCTGTTAATGATTGTAAAGATGGACAGGATTGTTCTGAAGACGAATATCAAAAGAATAGACGTTCTAGTTTCGTTATCATGTAATTTGCACTTAAAAATAAAAATTTAAGTATAATCTTACTTTTTTTATCAAGGTGATAATCTAAAGGATTCCCAGATATTAGCATTTTTTACCGAATAAAGAATACGATCATGTAATCTATTTGGTCTCCCCTGCCAAAATTCGAATGATATTGGCTTAATACAATACCCGCCCCAAAAAGATGGCTTGGGGATTACTTTATCTGTGTATTTTTGATCAAGTTCTTTTAATTTTTCTTCTAAAACCTCTCTAGACTCAATAACTTTACTCTGATCAGAAGTCCAAGCTCCTAATTGACTACCTCTAGGTCTTGAATGAAAATACGTAGTACTCGCCTCTTCCGAAGTTTTGCTTACTACACCTTTAATGATTACTTGTCTTTCTAAATTAGGCCAAAAAAAGGATATACACACATGGTTATTATAAGCCATTGCCTTTCCTTTTTCAGAATTATAATTTGTATAAAAAACAAAACCATTTTTATCAAAATGTTTAAGTAATACAATTCTAGCTTTAGGAAAACCATCTTCGGCAATAGTTGTTAGTGTCATAGCATTTGCTTCATCAACTCCTTCTGATTTATCAGCAGCTTCAAACCAATTATTAAAAAGTGTCAAAGGTGAGTCTGGAAGAATAGATTCTTCTAAAAAATCCTTTTCATATGACTTTCGGTAATTTGTAAGATCCCTATTCATATTAACAAAATAAAACGCAATTTACTTATTTGTTGGAAAGTATTCATTAAAATTCGAAAACTTTACCATCATCTGCCACTTCGGTATTTTCGAAAACTGTTTTGGCTTCTTCTTTAAACAATTCAATATTACCATATCGCGTAGAATAATGCCCTAAAATTAATTTTCCAACTGAAGCTTTTTTTGCTATCGTCGCTGCTTCTATTGCAGAACTATGGCCTGTTACTTCACATAAATGTTTGTGGCTTTCTAAAAAAGTGGATTCATGATATAAAACTGTGGTATCCTTTATGATTTCAATTTTTTCTTCATTATATCTTGTATCACTGCAATATGCATAACTTTGTATTGGGTTTGGATCGCCTGTTAAATCCTTATTAGGCAGCACTGTCCCATCATCTAAAATGACATCTTTCCCCTTTTTTATAGACTTGTAATAAGCTTTATCGATTTGGTATTTACCAACTTGACTCATTAACAATTTTCGATCACCTAATTTTTCCTGAAATAAAAAGCCATTACAATATATTCTATGCTGTAATGGTATTGTCTTAACAATAACTTTTTCATCTTCAAAAACCACTTCGGATTCTGTACTCGTTAATTCATGAAAATGCAAGGGATAATCTGTCCAAGAATTAGATAATTTAAGTTGTAGTGTTATAGCTTCTTTGATTCCTTTTGGACCATAAATATGAAGCGGTGTATCTCTATTTAACATTCTAAATGTAGAAACTAATCCTACTAGACCAAAAAAATGGTCTCCATGCAAATGCGAAATAAAAACATGTTTTATTCTTGCAAATTTAATTTTATTTCGTCTTAACTCTACTTGTGTACCTTCTCCACAATCAATTAGAAAAATATGGTTATTGATTTCTAAAACTTGAGCACTAGGATTCGTAAATGTTCGTGGCGTTGCAGAATAGCAACCTAAAATTGTAAGTTTCAAATTATTTTTACTCTTAAATATATTTGTGATCAATATAGTTTAATCCATTATATAAATCAATCTATTCTCCAAAAGAATCAAAGGATGTTAATAAAGAAATATACCCGTGCACATCTAAATCATTTCTATACCCGGTAGCTCCTAAAACCATACCTTCTTTATTTAAAATTAGAATTGCAGGAAAAAGTTTACGCTTATTGTATTGTTTTGCTAGCGCTGCATTTTTTCTTTTCTGATCACTTGAAATAGAAGATTTATTCTTTCTACGTCGAGGAAAATCGGCTTTTAGCCATACATATTTTTGTTTGGCAAATTCTTCAAATTCTTTACTAGAAAGAACATTTCGTTCTAACTTAATACAAGGAGGACACCAGTCGGACCCTGTAAAAAACAAAACAATTTTTTGGTCTTTTTCCTTAGCCAAATCCTTGGCTTCTTCTAAGTCATATTTCCAATCTTGCGCTGCACTATTGTAAGTAAAAAACAAAGAAAGAAATATGAATAATAATGGGGCTAGTCTATTCATAGTACTTATGACGTAAAGTATTATTAAAAATTACAAAAAAAACAGTTAAAAACCGAGATCTCTTTCTATTTCTTCCATTTCAACTAAATCATAAGCCTCTTGTAATGTGGGTACTATTGTAATATCACCAGGAACATCATCATATGTTATCTTATTTGTGACGATAACAAAAGAGTGTTTAGATGTTTTATGTTGATTAGAAATTCTCAAAAATTCATTGATATCATCTACTGATATATGATCCAATGAGAACAAGTTGATAATAATATTATCATTTTTTAGGGTGTCATATCTATCTTCAACACCTTTAACAAATTCAACAATAGTAGTTTTTTCTTGTGTAATGATAGTTGTAGCGCCTTCTTTGTTAAAAATCATAGATTTATTGTTTAATTTTTGAAGCTAAAAGATATATTACGGCCATACGCACTGCTACCCCATTTTGTACCTGATCCAAAATAATGGCCTGGTCAGAATCAGCAACATCACTCGTGATTTCAACTCCACGATTGATTGGTCCTGGGTGCATTATTACAATCTCTTTATCTAAACTATTTAATATTTCTTTATTTACACCAAATTGTTGGGTATATTCTCGAGTAGAAGGAAAATAACTAATTTCCATTCTTTCATTTTGTACTCGCAACATATTAGCAATATCACACCAATTTAATGCTTTTTTCAGATTTGTTTCTACTTGAACTCCTAGTTTTTCTATATATTTTGGAATTAAAGTCTTTGGTCCACAGACTTTTACTTCTGCTCCTTGTAGTTTAAGAGCAAAAATATTCGAAAGTGCAACCCTAGAGTGTAAGATATCTCCAACAATTACAACTTTTTTTCCTTTTACCTCTCCTAATCGTTCGCGTATCGAATATGAATCTAACAAAGCTTGTGTGGGATGTTCATGTGCTCCATCACCAGCATTAACTATACTTGCGTTTACATGCTTTGACAAAAAAACACCTGCTCCTGGGTTCGGATGTCTCATTACTACCATATCCACCTTCATAGAAAGAATGTTGTTAACAGTATCTATAAGGGTTTCTCCTTTTTTAACGGAAGAAGATGCAGCAGAAAAATTAATCACATCTGCTGAAAGTCTTTTCTCTGCTAATTCAAAAGACAATCTTGTTCTCGTACTATTTTCAAAAAAAAGGTTAGCAATAGTTATATCTCTAAGCGATGGAACTTTTTTGATAGGCCTATTAATTACTTCTTTGAAATGATCTGCTGTTTCAAAAATAAGATTAATATCCTGTTCTTTTAGATACTTAATTCCTAGTAAGTGGTTTACACTTAATTCGCTCATTTTTATACTTAAGTTTACAATGTACTGCCGTACAGGTTTATTTATTAATCAAATACACAGCATCTTCACCTTCATTCTCGTCCCAATGTACTTTTACTTTTTCTTGATTTATTGCATCAACCTGTCGACCTCTATAATTTGGTTGTATTGGCAAATGCCTACTAAATCTTCTATCTATTAATGTTAACAGCTCTATCTCTTGCGGTCTCCCAAAAGATTGCATCGCAGTTAAAGCGGCTCTAATACTTCTTCCTGTATACAAAACATCATCGATAAAGACAATACGCTTATCTTCTACAATAAAATCAATATGTGTTTTATTAGCTTCTAAAATTTTTTCTCCACGTCTAAAATCATCTCTATAAAATGTAATATCAAGATATCCTAATTTCACATCTTTAATTTGATAATCATCTACTAAGATCTCTTTAATTCTATTCGCTAAAAAAATCCCTCTTGGTTGGATACCTATAAGTACTGTATCCTTAAAATGGGTATGACTTTCTATTAATTGACAAGCCAAACGGTGCAGAATAATATCTATTTCTTTTGCACTAAGTAGTAATTTTTGACTCATAATCTCCAAATAGACATTTGGTGTACAAAAGTAATGAAAATTTGTAATTATACCATTTATGATCTGAAATTACTGGAAATAATTATATACATTTTAAACTAATTCGAATGTTATCTCTCATTACTAGAAATTTATACAGCAAAAAAAAGACCGCTCATATAGAGCGGCCTTTACTTATTATCAAAAAGGAAATTAAAATCTACTCTCCTTTTTCCATTTTAGCTTTAAGATCTGCTAATGCATCAATATCACCAAGCGTTGTTTTCTCTGCAGAACTAGTTGCAGCTTTCTTCGCAGCTTGTTTTACAATCTTAGCTTCTTCTTCTTTGAACATAGCTGTATGAGAAGCAACCACTCTTTTGAATTCTTTACTAAATTCAATGATTTGGAATTCTGCTTCATCACCTTTCTTAAGTTTGCTTCCATCCTCTTTTTCAAGATGACGAGAAGGTACAAAAGCAACGATATCTTCGTTAAATTCGATAGTAGCACCTTTATCAACGATCTCAGCAATTGTTGCTGTATGTTTAGTACCTAAACCGAATTCAGCTTCATACTTATCCCAAGGGTTATCTTCTGTTTGCTTATGACCAAGACTAAGTTTACGTCCTTCTACATCAAGCTCAAGAACAACAACATCTAAGGTATCACCAACATTAGTAAAGTCAGACGGGTGTTTAATTTTCTTAGTCCAAGAAAGGTCAGAGATATAAATTAATCCATCAATACCTTCTTCTAATTCTACGAATACACCAAAGTTTGTAAAGTTACGTACGATACCACTGTGTTTAGAACCTACAGGATATTTAGTTGTAATATCTGTCCAAGGATCTGGAGTTAATTGCTTAATACCTAGAGACATTTTACGCTCTTCTCTATCTAAAGTAAGGATTACTGCTTCTACCTCATCACCAACTTTTACGAAATCCTGTGCAGAACGTAAATGCGTAGACCAAGACATTTCAGAAACGTGAATCAATCCTTCAACACCTTCTTCTACTTCAATAAATGCACCGTAATCTGCGATTACAACTACTTTACCTTTAACTTTGTCACCTACTTTAAGCTCGTTATTAAGCGCTTCCCATGGGTGAGGTTTTAATTGTTTAAGACCTAATTGAATACGTGTCTTAGCTTCATCAAAGTCTAAGATTACAACATTCAATTTCTGATCAAGCTCAACAATCTCATTTGGATGATTAATTCTTGACCAAGAAAGATCTGTAATATGAACAAGTCCATCAACTCCTCCAAGATCAACGAATACACCATAAGAAGTAACATTCTTAACAGTACCTTCTAATACTTGACCTTTTTCTAATTGACCAATAATTTCTTTTTTCTGCTCTTCGATATCTGCTTCGATAAGCGCTTTGTGAGAAACTACAACGTTTTTGAATTCGTGGTTGATTTTTACAACTTTAAATTCCATTGTTTTTCCTACATATGCATCATAATCACGGATAGGTTTAACATCGATTTGAGAACCTGGCAAGAAAGCTTCTATACCAAATACATCTACGATCATACCTCCTTTTGTTCTACATTTTACGAAACCATTTACGATTTCACCTGTATCATGCGCACCATTTACTCTATCCCATGCTTTGATTACACGAGCTTTACGGTGAGATAAGATTAATTGACCTGTAGCATCTTCACGCACATCAATCAATACTTCTACCTTATCACTTACTTTTAGATCAGGGTTGTAACGAAATTCGTTTAATGAAATAACACCTTCACTCTTTGCGTTGATGTCGATGATAGCATCACGATCAGTAATATTAATTACTGTTCCCATTACTACTTCATCATTTAGAGTATCTACAAAGTTTTCTGCAACTAACTTTTCGAATTCTTCTAATTTAGAATCTTCGATAGGATCAATTCCTTCTTCGTAATTGTGCCAGTTAAAATCTTTTAAGAATTGCTCTGGATTTTCTTGTTGAGGAGATACGGCAGGAGCTGCTTTTGTAGCTTCCACTTCTTTAACCTCAGTGTTTTTTGTTTCTTCAGACATTGAAGATAAAATTTGTATCCTGTATCTTATTGAGAATCAAAACGAAATGATACAGAAGCGTTAAATTAAATTATTTTTAATCCTTTTCAAATTCTCTTACTCGTTAAAAAGGAGTGCAAAATTACGATTTAATTCACTAGAAAACAAAGATTGACAAGATATTTTCATATGCCCTACAAGCGTATTTAAATTATTAAAATTGACATAAACCTTGTGCTCTTTCTTTTCAAAATTTACAACGTTTGTATTGAAAACCATAAACCAAGATAAATTGATCTATTTAAATTATTAGCAAACAAGGAAATTATAAGCAATTAGCCAATGTATTTATGATATTGTATCTACTTAAATAGCGCAATAAAGAACATATGTCATCCGTTAAAAAACATATGTTCTTAAAAACAAACCTTATGCTTTGTAATTTTACACAAAACACCCAGATGAAAAAGAAACCTTCAATAAAATTACTGCTTTTATTACTGATCACTCTAAACACATCAGCAACTAGTTGTAGTAATGACAATAACCCAGAAACAGAAGAAGCTGTAGATACCATAAATCCTACTATAGAATGTATTTCAAATATTAATGAAACTGTAGATGCCTCTTCAAATGGTAAAGAAGTAACCTATACCGCCCCTGTAGGTACAGATAACAAACCAGGAGCAATAACTACACAAACAGCGGGGTTAGCTTCTGGAGCAATGTTCCCTGTTGGGACTACCACAAATACCTATGAGGTAAAAGATGTTGCTGGTAATACTACATCTTGTAGTTTTGAAGTTATCATAACAAGAAACCAACCCCCATCTAATAATGCTCCATATTTTACAGGGGAAGACCCAGCTCCTTCTGGTAAGTCGTGGAGTAAGGTAGAAAACTTATCTGATGAGTTTAATGATGGTACTTTTGATGAAACTAAATGGTTAAACACAGACCCAAAAAGGTGGATTGGTAGAGCTCCAGGAATTTTTAAACAAAACACGGTAACAGAAACCGATAATAACCTTAAACTAACCGCTTATAAATTAGATACTCCAGAGGTAGTAAATGGCAATACATTTACACATGCAGGCTCTTATATTGGTTCAAAAGTAGCCGCACAAGTTGGATATTATTTCGAATGTAAAATGAAAGCTAACAAAACTTTTATGTCTTCTACCTTTTGGTTAATTAATCATAAAAATGAAGGTACTGGTTGTGATAGAAGAGTTACAGAGTTAGATATTCAGGAATGTGTAGGCCAAGTAACAGCAACTGCCGATTGGGCTCTTAAGTTTGATGAAACTATACACTCCAATACACACAGCAGACAAGCAGATTGTACAGATACGCCAACTGGATCTGTTGGAGGCAATACAGAATTAGGTGGAAAAGCCTGGGCTGATTATCATATCTATGGTGCTTGGTGGAAAAGTCCTACCGAAATAGAATTTTATCTGGATGGCGAAAAAGTATATACCGCTACTCCCAAAGCAAATTTTGATTTACCAATGTATTTAAGAATGGTGGTCGAGACCTATGATTGGAATTCTGTTCCTGCTGATGGAGGTATGACAGGAACTGAAGAACAAAGAACAACTTCTTATGATTGGGTAAGAACTTGGGAGCTAAAATAGAAAGAGCGCCGAAATAGTAATCAATATAAAGGTTTTGCCTTTTTGTACTCATAATATTGTATTTAAAATACAAAAAGGCAAAATTATTTTTTTAGCAAACCTTCAATACTTTTATCAATAATTTAATATTGAATAATCTCAAACTCACTTCTTCTGTTAGTTTGATGTTCTTCTTCGGTGCAGATTTTATCGTCACAGTCTATAATAGGTTGAGATTCTCCAAATCCAATAAATTGCATTCTACGAGCATTAACATATCCTTCTAGAGCTAAATAGTTTCGAGTTGACTCTGCCCTTTTTTCTGACAAAACTTGATTATAAGAATCAGTACCCCTACTATCTGTATGTGAAATAATTTTAATATAAACCGTCTTATACTTCTCTAGCTTACTCGCCAGTTTATCTAAGACTTTTTTAGAATCTGATCTGATATTCCATTTATCATAATCAAAATGTATGGGAGGCATTTTAAAATATAATTTTCCATTTTTCTCGATTACAGGCGGTCCATCTTTATCAGCAAGAAGCATTTCTCTCAGTCTGGTTTTTGAAATTTCTTCTTTATTTCTAGTACTATTCGTTTCTGTTCGAATATCTGTTACATTTATTTTTTCTTTAAAAGATGTACTATCTTTTACTGTTGTATTATTTTCATTTGTGACAGTACTTTCGTCTTGTTTTATTTTCTTTCTATCTAGATAAATCACATACGTAGCCTCATCTTTTTCTTTTATACTAATAGGTTTAGTTTTTGTTCTATACCTTGTTGCTGATGCTTTAAAGTTATATCTCCCAGGAAAAACTCTAATATCAAAACCTGCAATACTGTCTAATTGACTTTCATAAACAATTTTGTTGTAATCGTCATAAAGCACAACGTCTGAATCTTTTATGTATTGATCAGATCCATAATCTCTTACTTCAAACCTAACTTTATATTCTCTTGGAAAGATTTCTCCAATTTGTGAAAAAGTATAGATATCATCTCCTACATCTTTACGGTTAGATGCAAAAAATCCATCAGTTTCATTATAGTAGGTCAATGAAAAATCATCAAAACTAGAATTTATAGGTGCTCCTAAGTTTAAAGGTCTAGTTAATCTTCCTTCTTTTAATTCTGATACAAAAATATCCATCATACCCAGTCCTAAATGACCATTTGAAGAAAAGAACAAATTACCTTCATTACTTACATAGGGAAACTGTTCTCTATTTTCTGTATTTATTTCTTCTCCAAGATTAATTGGTTTACTATATGTTCCATCAAGATCGACATCTACATAGTACAAGTCAAAATCACCATAGCCTCCCGGCATATTTGATGAAAAATAAAGCTTAGTACCGTCTGCATTTAAAGATGGATGTTCTATAGAAAAATGTACATCGTTAAAGGGTAATTTTTCTGGTTCACCCCATTCTCCATCAACATTTATCGATTTATATAAGTATATCGCATTTGTATTAATACTATCAAATTTCTTTTTTCCTTTTTCAGAATTACTTTTTGAAAGATAAATGGTTTTACCATCATTTGTAAAACAAAAATTACCTTCATGAAGCTTAGAGTTTATTTCTTTTGAAATTTCTTCAATTTCAGATATTGGATTATTGTCTTTATCCACTACAACTTTATAAATATCTAAAAAAGGTCTATGTGTCCATTTATATTTTTTATCTAATAAACTATGTGGATATCTGTCTGTCGTAAAATAAACTAGACTATCTTTTCTTATCGCACCAAACTCTGAAGCTTTAGAATTAAAGCTAACTGGTTTTATTGTATAATCATCATCTTTCAATTTAAAGTCTTCTATTGTAGTGATAGCAGTCGTGCTATCAAATTCTTCTTCAGAATTGAACGATTTGTATTTTTCTAAAAAATTTAAGGACTTTTCGTATTGCCCCAAAGCCGATAGCACTTGATACATCATAAAATTATATTGATTATCATATGATTTATCACGCTCATAAAATTTACCCGAAGTCAAATACTTAAGATATCGATATGCTTCTCTAAACTGAAAAGTGTTATAATATGAAGACGTTATGTTTTCTAAAATATGCTTGGTATATCCTTCTTTATTTAACTCTTCTTCATACTGTAGAGCGGCATTTATATAATCTCCTTGTTCAAAAAAGCGATCTGCTCTGCTTTTGTTCTGAGCAAAGGTAATTTGTGTAAGTAAAAGTATTACTGTTAATATTATCTGTATCTTATTCATCTAGAAAAATCTTGGAGAAGTATGTTTATTACCAAATTTTAAAAGGTCGAAGTTGTATAACAATACAACTTCATGACTTCCATTATTATACCCACTTAAATCACTAACACTAAAGTCATAAGAATATCCTATTTTTAGATTTTGCGTAATATTAAACCCTGCTAGTGCGATAAAAGCATCTGTATAGCGATAAGAAACGCCTAACTCAAATTTATCATAAATCAATGAGTTAAGAGAAAGATCAAAAGTCAAGGGAGAGTCTATCACTTGTTTTACAACGAATGAAGGTTTTAATTTTACTTCACTTACAAAATCAAATACATATCCCGCGACTCCATAAATGTGGGTTTTGGTCTCTGCAACTCCTATACCATCTATATCGACATCGCTAGGTAATAAATTTGGTGAGGATACCCCTGCATAAAAATTGCTCGTGAACAAATACAATCCTGCTCCTATATTTAACTGAGTTGTCGCCGAATTATCAGAAAAAGCAGGATCATCTGCTACGTCAGATCTTGAAGGATCAATTTTAAAACTATTGATACCAGCTTTTAATCCATAAGATAATTTTATACGATCGGATATTCTTGTAATATATGCAAAATCCATATTTACATAATCATTATTTACAGGAATTGCATCTCCTATCCTATCATTTACATAATTTACACTTAATTCGATTTTTTCGCTTAATGGTATATTTCCAAAAACATTTGCGGTTTGTGGTCCTCCTTCTATCCCTGTCCATTGTCTGCGATACAAAAGTCCGGTAGAAATCAATCCTCTTTGTCCTGATGCATATGCTGGATTAACAGTACTCATATTATACATGTATTGAGAATACTGAGGTTCCTGCTGTCCATAAATTGCCGAGCAGAAAACTATTGTTATTATAAAAATTAATTTTATTTTCATCGGTTATCTGCTTAGGTATATACTACCTTGTATTGGTAAGTTATTTTCAAAATTTGGTGTAAAAATATAGAAGTATGTTCCTGACGGAAGGTCATCTCCTAATCGTACGGAAGTATTACTCTCTCCTCTAAACTCTTGTGTATCTCGTCGACCTTCATAAACTAGGCTACCGTATCTATTGAATATCTTTAAATCAAAATCAGGAAATGCTTCGGGTAGATTATACACTTCATCAATTCTTAAATCAAAGGTATCGTTTTGGTTATCGCCATTTGGTGATACCCCATCTTGAAAATCAAGGGTGCATAACTCTCCTGTAGATGATCGCTCTCCTGTATTTAAAATAGTAATAGTGACTCTAAGACGTTCTGACTCACAATTATCTGCATCAACATTAGCAATATAATATACTTGATTGTCCAACAATATAGGATTGTCTACAATAGGAATTTCACTTTCTAATGTATCATACCAATTAAAGTTAAGTACATCTACCTCTACGTCGTCTAATCGTTTAGCATCTAGAATACAAAACTCTGGATCTGGAACTACTGGAATTGGTAAATCCACAATTTGAACAGAAACAATTAGTGATGATTGGTCACAAGGTAATGTATTAGTAACTACATATCTAAAATTATAAATCCCGTTAGTTAAGGTTTCAAACTCTAAAACACCATCAGCACTAAGAGCTTCAGTATTATCTGTATCTTCAAACGTTCCCGTACGCGTTGTATCTCTATCCAGAAGCGAAAACAAATTAACACGGCCATCTAGTTTACAAAAAGTTTCGCTTCGATCCGTACCTATTTCTTCGGGTGTAACTAAAGTAATATTTACTGTGGCTTCATCTGCATCCGGACACCCTGTATTTGCAGGAACTGTATATGTATATATTCCAGGTCCTAAAATAGGTAACATATCATCACTAGCATCAAAAACACCTAAATGATCGGTTGAAATATACCCAAAAGGTCCTGTCCAAATACCTGTTGTATCAGGTTCTCCTTCAAGCAGATCAAAAAGAGTAATCGTTAACTCATCAGAGCATACTGCTGCATCGCTACCCTCTCCTGCATCTGGTAATTTGTCAATTGTAAAATCTAATTTAGAACTCTCTATACATCCTTCGCTTGTAGTTGTTGTATACGTAAAGCTAAAGTCTTGAGAAGTCGTTATCGTTGGAAAAACAAAATTATTATCAATCACATCACCTACAGAATTGGTCCAAACTCCTGTATCAACGATAGGATCTATTCCATTTGTTTCTAATAAGCTTCTAAGGTCTACCGATCCCAGTGATGAACATAAATTGATGTCAGATGTATCTTCTCCTGTATAATCGAAAGGCAAAATTTCTATAGTAACTCTAGCTGTAAGGACATCACACGGATTTTGAGAAAATGTTGGATCTCCTGGTGGTGCATATGGATCGCAAATCTGATTTGGCGAAGGGCAATTTATATCTGGTGTGACACCGTATTCAAAAGTATAAATCCCTGCAGGAGCAAATGATAGGTTTATAGTTCCCAAATAATAATCAATACTAGGGTTAAAATCTTCTAACCTATCCGGTTGTGGTATAAGTCCCAAATTCGAAGGTCCTGATACTAAACGCCAGTTTACATAAAAACTATCATCATAAACAAAATTAGTAGTACCAGTTGTTGTAAAGTCTAACTGATCAAATAAGTTTAATGTCCCTGCAGCATTTCTGCATACTCTTGGTGTAGGATTTGGTTGACTAAACGGTCTAAGCTGTTCATAAATTGTAAAGCTTACAGTAGTGGTTTGATCCATACAAACTGCAGATCGATCTTCTACAGAATATACAAAATCATACGTTTCACAACCAAACCTTAAGTTATTACCACTATCAATCAAATCATTATATATCGTTCTAAGGTTGATTCTTGAGTCTATTTCATTCTCTATTTCTCCTGTTGGATCTAAATCAGTAAGCCATATCCCCTCTTCATCTTCTTCTCTTAAGTATTGATCATCTCTCAAATCAATCTCTACATCATAAACTCCAGCCAAAATATCATCCTCGCATATTTCCGTAGGTTCCGAAATACCAGATTCTACTTGCCTTACCATTGCTATTCTAACTGTTGTTTGTTCTGTTCCAGAACAACCTAAAGTACCTGAAACTGTATATGTAAGTTCAAAAACTTCTTGATCCACTAAATCTACAGGATCGTTTGGTATCTCTACAAATAATCTAGACCCCACAACTCCAACAAAATTAGGACTTGTACCATTATAGCTCCATACACCATTAAGATGTGGTGAAGGTATCTCACTATTTAAAGCAAACACAGTAAACAGATCAAAACCAAAGATATCTCCATCACATCCCTGTCCATTTACATCTAATGGTGGGCCTGATGAGGGTAATGCTACTCCAGAATATGGTCCAAGAATTAACCTTGCTGTTCTAAATGGTTCATCACCACAGGTAGCATTTTTTAATTCGAAAAAATAATCATTTTCGGTACCCATTACTGTAGAATTTTTTAAATCCCACATAGATAGATTACCCGTGGTAGCATCAAACGCTGTATCAAATTTAGGATCTATCATCCAGATCCCGTCTGACGTAGTAGTACCTGTTTCTGTATATAAATTTATAATACCGTCTGGTGCACCATCGGTATTAAAATCAACATTTTCCATATCGCATTGTTCTATGGTAATCAACCCTAGATTACATTGCGAGTATATTTGATTGTAAGACAGCAAAAATGCTATGCATACAATGACTAAAGAATTCCCCAAAATCCCTAGTCGTTTACACTTTGTTTTCAATATATGATGGTTTAGTTATACTAAAAAAATTACTCAATTACATTCTCCAATACACTAATAAAATAACTACTTAAGCTCTAGATTTTAAAACATTAACAATATCATTAAGTTTATATCCTTTTGCTTGTAATAATATTAAATAGTGAAATAATAAATCTGCGCTTTCATTCAAAAAAAGTTCTTCATTATCATCTTTTGCTTCAATTACTACCTCTACTGCTTCTTCACCTACCTTTTGTGCTACTTTATTAATTCCTTTTCGAAACAAAGAAGCTACATAAGATTTCGAATCTTCTTGATTCTCTTTTCTATCTTCTATAACATCCTCTAATTCAGACAAAAAGCCAAAAGATTGATTATTATCTTCATTCCAACATGTATCTGTTCCTGTATGACAAGTTGGACCTTCTGGATTTACAAAAATCAATAGCGTATCATCATCGCAGTCATTCTTAATGTCGACAAGGTTCAATATGTTACCACTTTCTTCCCCTTTTGTCCATAATCTTTTTTTTGACCTGCTATAAAAAGTCACCTTTTTGGTTGTAATTGTCTTATTATATGCCTCTTCATTCATATATCCTAGCATTAGCACATTTTTTGTTGATGCATCTTGAATAATTGCAGGCACTAGTCCATCATTATTTTTATTGAAATCTATTTTCATCTATTTTTTATTTATCATATTACTTAAGTACTGTATCATTCCTCACTTAACATACATGTACAATACTCTACGGTTTAAAGGGTATTATAATCGTACTGGAATATTTTTATCTTGTAACTCTTTTTTTAAGTCTTGAATTTCAATTTCTTTAAAATGAAAAACACTTGCTGCCAATGCTGCATCTGCTTTTCCTTGTACAAAGGTATCTACAAAATGTTTACTATTTCCTGCTCCACCAGAAGCTATTATAGGAATATTGAGTTCTGATGATAATCTAGCTAGTGCTCTATTGGCAAAACCATCTTTTGTACCATCGTTATCCATAGAAGTAAAAAGAATTTCTCCTGCCCCACGTTGTTCTACTTCTTTTGCCCAATCAAATAAATTGAGTTGTGTTGGAACCTTACCTCCTACTAAATGTACAATCCATTCGCCATCTATTTGTTTAGCATCAATGGCAACTGTTATACATTGACTACCAAATTTTGCAGCTAAATCATTAATTAACTGAGGGTTTTTAACTGCCGAAGAATTTACTGACACTTTATCCGCTCCATTTTGTAATAAAATATCAACATCTTCTACAGACGAAATCCCACCTCCAACGGTAAAGGGGATATTAACTTTTTCTGCCACTCGAAGCACAAGATTCGCCAATGTTTTACGTCTTTCTTCGGTTGCAGAAATATCTAGAAACACTAGCTCATCTGCTCCTGCTTTTGAATATATATCTGCTAGCTCTACCGGGTCACCAGCATCTCGTAAATCAACAAAGTTCACTCCTTTTACCGTACGACCATTTTTGATATCTAAACACGGTATTATTCTTTTTGTTAGCATTAGCTTTTTTTATTTTTAATACTTAGGTCTATTCCATCGTAAAACCCTAAACTTTTTTTGTCCTTTAATTGCTTTATCCAAAATGCAATTTGCCCGGTATGGTATGAATAATGCTCTGTGACATGTATTAAGATACCTATACCAGAAAATGTAAACCCTTGCACTTCTCTTTTTCTTAATAGCTCTTCTTCTGAAATATTCTGAATAATTTCTTTTGCTCTATATAAAGTAGACTTTAACTTTTCTAAAAGTTGCTTCTTTGAATGTGTTTTCTCTTCGGTGAATTCCTTATCCCGCTCTCTATTATCTTCTAAACCTCCTAAAGAGGCAATAACATATTGAGTTATGTTTCCGCATAAATGAACTATTAGGTGCCCTATACTATTAGAATTAGTATTTGGACGTTTCCAGATATCTTCTTCTGGTAATTGATCAAAACAAAGTGATATCATTCTTGTACTTTCGTTTAAACGATATATAATTTGTTCTTTAAATTCTTTGTTTACCAATTCGCTCATGATTACGCCTTAGATAGAATATAATCTTCTAATTGTTTTAGGCTAATTCTATTCTCGTAAATAGCTTTGCCTATAATTGTTCCTTCACACCCTAGATCTTCCAATTTAGGTAATTCATCAAAGGTAGAAATACCTCCTGAGGCTATCAATTTTAAATCTTTGGTTTCTTTTAGTATCCTTGCATATAGATCAAATGAAGGGCCTTGTAACATTCCATCTTTACTAATATCTGTACAAATCACATACGACACTCCTTCTTTCTGATATTCTTGAATAAATGGGATTAATTCTTTGTCACTTTCTTCTTGCCAACCACTTACGGCAATCTTTTCATGATGTGCGTCTGCTCCTAAAATAATTTTATCTGGCCCAAACTTTTGTATCCATGCTTTAAAAACATCAGGGTCCTTAACTGCTATACTTCCGCCAGTAATCTGAGATGCTCCACTTTCAAAAGCAATTCTAAGATCATCATCTGTCTTAAGTCCTCCTCCAAAATCAATTTTTAGAGCAGTTTTTGATGCTATTTGGTCTAAAATTTTATGATTTACTATATGCTTAGATTTAGCACCATCAAGATCTACTAAATGAAGATATGTAATCCCATGTGCTTCAAATTCTTTTGCTATTTCTAACGGGTTTTCATTATATATTTTTTTGGTGTTATAATCTCCTTTAGAGAGTCTTACACATTTTCCGTCTATAATATCAATTGCGGGTATTATTCTCATAACTCTAAAAAGTTTTTTAATATTTTTTCACCAACTACGCTACTTTTTTCTGGGTGAAACTGTGTCCCATAAAAATTATCTTTATGAAAAGCAGTACTATACGCTATCCCATAATCAGTTTTGGCAACAGTATCTTTTGTTAATGGAGCATAATAACTATGTACCAAATAGATATATTCTTTTTCATTAATTCCTTTAAACAAAGGTGAGGTGAGTGATGTTATCTGATTCCATCCTATTTGTGGAACCTTAACCGTAGTATCAAATCGTAAAACATCAACATCAAAGATTCCTAAGCCTCTAGTATCACCTTCTTCTGTATGATTACACATTAATTGCATCCCCAAACATATTCCCAAAACTGGCTGTTTTAATTTTGGAACTAGTGCATCCAATCCTGAATCTTTTAATTTTTTCATTGCGCTACTTGCTTCTCCCACTCCCGGAAATATAACCTTATCTGCAGATTCTATTTCTTTAGGATCATTACTTAAAATTGCCTCATACCCCAATCTTTGAATTGCAAACTTGATTGACTGAATGTTTCCTGCTCCGTAATTTATAATTACAATCTTCATTTTATTATACTTATTGCGTCTTAGCGCTCTACTATTTTTTACTCAATTTTAGTAACAAAAATTAAAGTTTATCAAAAACTTAAATTAATGTACTATAACATTCCCTTCGTACTTGGTAAAATCATTTTATCAGCATCCCGCTTTACAGCCACTTTAATCGCTTTAGCAAAGGCTTTAAAAATAGCTTCAATTTTATGATGCTCATTAGTACCTTCTGCCTTTACATTAAGATTAGCTTTTGCTCCATCTGTAAATGACTTAAAGAAGTGAAAAAACATTTCTGTTGGCATTTTACCGATCATTTCTCTTGTAAATTCCGCTTCCCAAACTAACCAATTTCGTCCTCCAAAATCGATAGCTACTTGGGCCAAGCAGTCATCCATAGGTAAACAAAAACCATAACGCTCTATCCCTAATTTGTTATCCAACGCTGTACTAAAAACCTCTCCAAGGGCGATAGCTGTATCTTCAATAGTATGGTGTTCATCTACTTCTAGATCTCCTTTTACTTTGATCTCTAAATCCATTTGCCCATGTCTAGAAATTTGATCTAACATATGATCAAAAAAATCAAGACCTGTACTAATATTACTTTTACCTGTACCATCTAAATTAAGTTTGATATAAATATCAGTCTCATTTGTTTTTCTAGAAATTTCGGCTACTCGGTCTTTTAATTTTAGAAACTCGTAAATTTTCTGCCAATCATTGTTTTCTAAAGCGATATATTTATCTAACTCATCTCGTTTTACTGTAATTTCTCCTGTTCCGAGGTTTGTATTATCGTTTATAAAAATCCCTTTGGCACCTAAATTTTTTGCCAACTCCATATCGGTTAATCGATCTCCTATCACAAAAGAATTCTCTAAATCATATTCTTCAGAAAAGTATGCTGTAAGCAAACCCGTTCCTGGTTTTCTTGTATCTGCATTTTCATGTGGGAATGTTCTATCCAAAAACACTTTATCAAAAACAACACCTTCGTTTTCAAAAGACTTCATTATAAAATTATGAACAGGCCAAAATGTATCTTCCGGAAAAACATCGGTTCCTAAACCATCTTGATTTGTAATCATTACTAATTCATAATCTAATTCTTGGGCGATTTTACCTAAATAAGTAAAAGCTTTGGGATAGAATATCATTTTTTCAAATGCATCAATCTGCTCGTCTACGGTTTCCTTGATCATAGTTCCATCACGATCAATGAATAATACTTTCTTTTTCATTTTTAATAATCCATTATACATTCGGGATTTTACCAAAATGTAATTATATGTTTGTTATTATTTTTATTAATCTCTTATTCTCTTCAACTGTACCCACAGTAAAACGCAATGTATTCTCACATAAAGGTTGTGTACTTCTATTTCTTACTACAATACCTTCTTCTAGTAATTGATCATATCGTTTATTAGCATCATCGACTTTGACTAAAATAAAATTAGCATCACTCTTATATACTTTTATCACAAAAGATAATGCAGACAACGTTTTCTCAAGATAAGTTCTTTGCTCTAATATTTCTGACACTTCTTGTTGCACTTGCTCTTGATTTAGAACACGCTCCAAAGCTCTTTGTTGTGTTAACTCATTTACATTATAAGGAGGCTTTATTTTATTCAAAACGGCAATAACATCTTCTGAGCTATAACAAACTCCTAGTCGTATCCCTGCCAATCCATAAGCTTTAGAAAGTGTTTGCGTAACAATAAGGTTTGGATATGATTTTATCTTAACAATCCAAGATTCTTTATCCGAAAAATCGATATACGCTTCATCTATTACTACTAATCCCTTAAAACTTTCTAATATTTCTATTATCGTATTTTCAGGAAAGGAGTTTCCCGTAGGATTGTTGGGAGAACACAGGAAAATAATCTTGGTATTTACCGTAACTCTATTAAGAATTTCTTCAACATTAGGTTCAAAGTTATCCGAAAGAAGTACTTCTTGTTCTTCAATATTATTAATATTTGCCAATACTTTATACATTCCGTAGGTAGGAGGCAGTGTAATAATATTATCTTTTTTTGGTTCGCAAAATGCTCTAAATAAAAGATCTAATACTTCATCACTTCCATTTCCTAGCAAAATATTTTTAACCGACACTTTTTTTTGTTCTGCTAATACAGCTTTTAGACTTCTTTGTTGAGGATCAGGGTAACGATTTACCCCATTCTCGAATGGATTTTCATTTGCATCCAAAAAAATCATATCAGATCCATCGCTAACGTACTCATCCCTAGCCGAAGAGTATGGTTTTAAACCTTTTACATTTTCACGTATTATTTGGTCTATATTAAAATCTACTTTATTCATTCTTATTTAAGCTTATGTATCTAATACAATTAGAATACTATCCTTTTTTTAAACTCTCTAATCGTAAGGTAACCGCATTTTTATGTGCTTGTAATCCTTCTGCTTCTGCCATTAGTTCGATGGCTGTTCCTATATTTTGAATTCCTTTTGCCGATATTTTCTGAAAGGTCATAGATTTCATAAAACTATCCAAATTTACTCCACTATACTGCTTTGCATATCCATTTGTTGGTAGTGTATGATTTGTCCCAGACGCATAGTCTCCAGCACTTTCTGGTGTATAATCCCCTATAAAAACTGATCCTGCATTTGCAATGTTATTTATATAAAAATCTTCGTTTTTTACACAAACAATAAAATGTTCAGGACCGTATTCATTAATAAGATCAAGGGCCAACTCATCATTCTCTACATATATTAATTTTGAATTTTCTATTGCTATTCTAGCAATATCTTTTCTTGGTAATATTTCTAGTTGTTTTTCAATTTCTTGCTCAACACCGTCTATCATTTTTTTAGATGTTGTTACCATAATCACTTGACTATCTTTACCGTGTTCAGCTTGACTTAATAAATCTGAAGCTACAAAAGCGGCATTTGCATTATCGTCTGCAACGACTAGTAGTTCACTAGGTCCTGCGGGCATATCTATAGCAACACCAAACTTTGTTGCTAACTGCTTTGCAACTGTTACGAACTGATTACCTGGTCCAAATATTTTATATACTTGAGGGATCGATTTTGTACCAAAAGTCATTCCAGCTACAGCTTGAATACCTCCAACTTTACATATTTTTGTTACACCACAAAGATTTGCGGTATATAAAATAGCGAGGTTAATCTTACCTTCTTTGTTAGGTGGAGAACATAATACGATTTCTTGACATCCCGCTAAATTTGCAGGTATAGCTAACATTAAAATCGTAGAAAATAGAGGTGCAGTTCCTCCTGGAATATATAGTCCTACTTTTTGAATAGGTCTTTTTTCCTGCCAACAGGAAACTCCATCAACAGTTTCGACTGAAATTTTACTTGTTTTTTGGGCTGCATGAAAAGTTTCAATATTAGATTTTGCAAGGCCAATTGCTTCTTTTAATTCTTCAGAAATTATATTTTTTGCCTCTTCTATTTCCTCAACTGATACTAAAATTTCGTCTAATAATACGCCATCAAACTTTTGAGTAAACTCATTAATTGCAATATCACCTTCAGATTTAACCTTGTCAAAAACATTGAGTACGGTATTTTCTATATCGGCGACAGTTTGCGTTGGTCTTTTAAGCACTTCTAACCAAGTAGTTTTATCTGGATTGTATATCTTTTTCATATCCTATTCTATACTGTTAATACCTCTTAATAATCAGAGAATAACAGCTTGTTTTATCTTTAAACTATAATTCTTTTTGAAAATGATATGCTATAATATCATACCCATGATTTTTCCAAAATTTATGCCCCGCTTTATTATCTATATAACAATTTAACTCCGAAGCTACGCACCCTTTAGATTTGGCATATTCAAAAATCCAATTGATTAAAAGTTTACCTATTCCTTTTCCTTGATATTCGGGTAAAATAAAAACATTATCAGGTTCTACATGTTTACCTACGTAATATTTAGTTAAAAACCACATCCCTGAAATCCCTATCAATACTTTATCATCATATACTCCAACACATTCATATCCCTGAATTAACATTTGATCAAGTCTATTTTTTAATGTATCCTCATCTATATTGGGATTAAGTTTTCTTAATAATGGCAAAATACTTTTTATGGCGTCTTTTGGAATAATCTTTATGGTATACATATATTCTACATTTACAGTACCATTTTTTCTATTGGGCAAACTAAAATTCCCTCTGCACCTTCTTCTTTTAATTCATCAAGAATATCCCAGAATTTATTTTTTTCTACTACAGTATGAATAGAACTCCATCCTTTTTCTGCTAATGGTAATACGGTTGGGCTTCTCATTCCAGGTAATATTTTTACAATATTTTCTATCTTATCATTAGGCGCATTAAGTAATACATATTTAGAGTTTCTAGCTTTTAAAACTGATTTTATTCTAAATTGTAATTTTTCAAGAAGTTTTCTATTTTCTTTCGAAATTTTAGGAGATATTGCCAATACGGCTTCAGAAGTAAGCATGACTTCTACTTCTTTAAGATTATTCTTAAATAAAGTACTACCACTAGATACGATATCACAAATTGCATCTGCCAAACCTATATTGGGTGCAATTTCAACTGATCCTGATATTTGGTGTAACTCGGCCGAAATTCCTTTTGTTTCTAAATATTCGTTCACTGTATTTGGATATGAGGTAGCAATCCTTTTTCCATCCAAATCTTTAATTGAATTATATTCAAAATCTTTTGGAACAGCAAGTGAAACCTTACACTTAGAAAAATTAAGTCGCTCTGCAATAGCTATATCTTTTCCTTTTTCAATAAGTACATTTTCTCCTATAATAGCTATATCTACTACTCCATCCCTTAAGTATTGAGGAATATCGCCATTTCGTAAAAACATAACTTCCATAGGAAAATTACGAGTCTCTGCTTTTAATTGATCTTTTCCATTATCAATAGAAATACCACAATCTTTAAGAATTTTTACAGAATCCTCATTAAGTCTTCCACTTTTTTGAATAGCAATTTTAATTTTTGACATTCTCTTTTTTGTTGTTGAGTTTGATCAATTTAAAACGGGATAATAACATAAAAAAACCCGCTTGAGTTGCTCAAACGGGTTATTAATATTATTATATAAATTATATACATATCATACCTACCACGCCTGAGCGAAAATATAATGGTGATGATGATGTAGAAATAAGTTTTTCATTGAATTTTTAAATACTCTGCGAATTTATAAAAAATATTTTTTTTAAAAACGTATTTCAGCTTAATTTTTTGCAATTAATCTTTTTTCTGTTATTTATTTTTAGAATTTAAAGTTCATAATAGGTTGATTATAAACATTTTTATAACTTTAAAAGACTAACACTAATCATTAACATATGAAAAACTTTATCTCACTGCTTATTTTTATACTATTTGCGTGGTTAGGAATATGGTGGTATTATTCTTGTAATTGGTGTATAAAAGATACTGGAAAAAGCACTACAGTTAACAAGCAAAAAAATGCCGAAGCTGAGGCTATTGCTAAAAAAGCATATGAAGACAGTATTGCGGCAGCTAACAAAGCTATTGGGCTTTTTGCTAAAGGTAGTGATGATCAGGATATATTTACATACCCAGAAAATCTTCAAATTAACAACACTAATGGCAATGTTTTTATCCCAAGCAACTTAGGAGGTTTTATTGATCAAGTAGCCTTTTATCTAGGAGAGCATCAAGATCAGGAGCTAGTCATTACAGGATTAGAGAATTCCATAGAAAATAAAAATGAATCAGGACTCGGGATTTCAAGAGCAACGTATATCAAAAATGTTCTGGTAAAAGCCGGAATAAACCAAGATCGCATTGTTGTTAAGACTAAATCTGAAGATTATACCTATAATAATGATGGTATTTACAATGGAGGTATTCTTTTAAATTTTGGAACGTTGGATGAATCACGTCTTGCAGTTGTTGAAAAAAGTGTAGCAAATAGAACTCTATATTCTGGATTTGGTCAAAAAACTTTCAAACCCGATGCTACGCTGGTAAATTATGCTTTAGAACTTAAAAATTACTTAAATAAATATCCTAATAAGAATATTCAAATTATCGGACATACAGATAATGTTGGTAGTAATGAAGCAAATTTATGGTATGGACAAGAAAGAGTAAATAATGTAAAGAAATATCTTATTGCTCAAGGTGTTGAAGAGAATAAGATTAAAGCTTCATCAAAAGGAGAATCTGATCCCATTGCACCAAATGATAGTGATGAAAACAAAGCAAAAAATAGAAGAATAGAAATAATAGTAAACTAAATAAAATACAACTATGTTAGAATTTTTAAACGAAGCAAACTGGTGGTGTCTATTGATATTGTTGATCCTAGCCTTTTTACTAGGTTGGTTTTTATCAAGATGGGCACTAAAGGATAAGTATAGAAAAGAGCTTGATGATTGTAAAAAAGAGAATACTAAGTTAAAAAATGTAAGCAATGCGCATGCAAAAACAACATTTTCAAATCCAACCACACCAGAAACTAGTGCTTCAAACAATGACATAAAAGCAATAAAAACTAGAGATCATGGCGGAATCCCTGTAAGTTCTCAAAAACCAAGTAGCGACAAAAAACCAGAACTTGATTTTACGAGTTTTGGAAAAGCTGATGCCTCTCAAAAAGATGATTTAAAACTAATAAGTGGTGTTGGTCCTTTTATTGAAAATAAACTAAATGGTATCGGTATTTATACTTTTGAACAGATAAGTAAATTCACAAAAAAAGATATTGATACTGTTACTGAACTTATTCAATTTTTCCCTGGACGTATAGAACGGGATAACTGGAAAGATCAAGCAAAAAAACTGATGAAGGAGTAAGCCATTGGATACATTTGGAGTATAAAAAAACCGGACAAATGTCCGGTTTTTTTTATTTTAATATAAATAAGACTGTTATATTAATTTCTCACAAACGCTTTTACGCTTTTTTCAAAATTATCTGTTGTCATTTCCATAAAGTATGTACCTCTCGATAAATCCTGTATGTTAATGCTTCCATCATTTGAAGTTCCATTTCCTACAACTTGCCCTACCATATTCATTATCTTATAAGTTATAGTAGATGACGTCTGAGCTGTAAAATATAATGTATTTCCTGTTGCAGGATTAGGATACACTATGAAGTTAAATGATAAATTTTGAATTTCATTTAAACCAGCAGTTGTAACATTAGATGTAGTTGTTGTTCCACAAGCACCAAGATTCACCCAACCTGTTGCTGTTCTTTCATATAAGTCTCCTCGAAAAGTAACTCTATCTCCAGCTACATATCCTTGACCAGTACCATTATATGGCGCTACGCCTTCACAAATATCTGTAGGAGTACTAGTTCCTCCTGTTGAAAGAGCTATTGTATCTACAGCCATATCACCTTGCCAAGAACTTCCTGAAGTTCCTACGAAACGTAGTTGTACTGAATCACCTACATAACTTGTTAAATCAACACTTGCACTGTTCCATGGTGCACCTTGATCTCCAGATCTACTCCATACTTGAGTCCATGAAGCACCATTATTACTACTTGCGTCTAATTTTAATTCTCCAACAGCATTTCCTGTCATTTGATATCTAAATGTAAAGCTAGCAGCTGTTTCACCTGCTAAGTTAAAACATG
The DNA here is from genome assembly GCF_003443715.1 of Aquimarina sp. AD10. Classification (NCBI taxonomy): domain Bacteria; kingdom Pseudomonadati; phylum Bacteroidota; class Flavobacteriia; order Flavobacteriales; family Flavobacteriaceae; genus Aquimarina; species Aquimarina sp. AD10. The sequence continues at coordinate 1,261,141 of NZ_CP031965.1, forward strand.
GTGAATTTAAGATTGTAGTCTTACTTGGATTATTAGGGTTTGATGTTTCTACATATACATAAAAACTACCTTGATCTGCAGATGATGGCCCTGTACTATTTGATGGGGTACCTCCAGATTGACGAATCCAATCAAAATCATCCCCCGATCCTTGAGTCCAACCTCCTAATCCGCTTTCAAATCCTTCATTATAAGGAAAAGAAGATACTCCTGCTGTACATCCAGAGGTTCCCCCTCCGCCAGCGCTTGCTGTTGTAACAGCAACACTATTACTGTTTCCAGAAGTATTACCTGCTGCATCTGTTGCTCTTACTCTAAAAGTATATGAAGTATTAGCCGTTAGTCCAGATACTGTTGTATTTGTTCCTGTAACAGAACCAAGCACTGCACCATCTTGTAGTACTTCATATCCAGATACTCCAACATTATCGGTTGAAGCCGACCAACTTAAATCTACTGTTGTTTGCGTAGTATTTGACGCTGTTAAATTTGTTGGTGCAGATGGAGCCTGCGTATCAGCAACAGAATTAGAAGTAAATGAACCTGTAAACACTCCACGACCATATGTAGAAGCTATAATTTTATTATTATTATCATCTCCATTAACAGCCCAATAATCAAATGATGTTACGCTTGCATCACTCATTCCATTATATGCTTGACTCCAGTTAGGATTAGTTGCATCAAAGTTTTTAGTAACCCATACTCCTAATTGAGTGGCTAATATAACCTCTGTTCTATCTAATGGATTTTGTAAAATATCTCTTACAGGGATATCTGGTAAATCTCCTTCTTTACTAGTCCAGCTTGTACCCCCATTAGAAGTAAGCCAAACACTGGTTACACCATAATTATGTATTGTTACCATGATATCATTTGCAGTAGCTCCTAGTCTAACAGAAGAAACTGAACCTACAAATGGTGTTGTAATTTCTGTCCAATTTGCCGAACCTACTCCTACTCCTGTAAGTCTTAAAAGACCTCCTGTTGCGGTTCCAACGTACCATGTCGCGTTTGCAAATGGAGAAGCAATAAATGCAGTTGGTTTACTTGTTAATAACGTATTAGTAATATTTGCATTACGATTATTTGCAACATCGATTGTTTTAATAGCAAAAGTACTTGTGTTATCTGCATTACGTACCGTAGCATTTGACAATAAATAGTCACGATCACTATCATATCCCATCTGATTCACAAAATCTCCAGAATTTTCTCTTAACAATGTGGTTGCTCCACCTTGACGTCTGCCTCTACCATCCCATGGTAGATTAAATCTATAAATATTGTTATTTGTAAAGGTAGCCGTCATATACTCACCATCTTTATCTACAAAAGTATAGAAACCGTCACCATCAGAAAGTTCTTCAGAACCATTAATTCCTGCGGAAGCGTTTCTAAATGCCTGTGATCCGTTATCCTGTGCTCCAGCAGAGAAAATACCTACAACATCACCAGTACCGTTAGGTCCTATTCCGGCTTTAACATATTGAGTTACATTATAGTTGTTATTTCTAGCACCAAAAACATTTGAACTTGATGCTGTAGATAAACTAGAGGCATAAAATATACCACCATCATTTCCAAAAATTGCCTGATTAGAATTTCCGGGTCTAAAAGTCATTGCATGTTGATCGGCATGAACCAAAGAAACTGGTAAACTAGCTAAACCTGAATTGTTTGACCATTTCGAGATTTGAGACCAAGAATTACCACTATTTGTAGATCTAAAAAGATCAATACCACCTACATATACTATATCATCATTATTAGGATCTGCCTCTATCATTAAATCATAAAACGCTTGTCCTCTTGTAAAATCATTATCAGGAATTCCTGCATCTGCATCATTTGGTAATGCTGTCGCTGTCACGTTTCCAAATTTATTGGTTGTTCTATAGATATGTATAGGATCTGAAACCCCTTGAGTCAGTGCATAAATTTTATTTGCATCAGTAGTAGAAGTTTCTAATTCAACTCTATTTGCATCTGCTAAAACGGTAACCTGAGTCCATGTTGCACCGTTAGTTGAGCTAAATACTCGTCCACCACCATCTCCTCCAATTCCCGGAGTTGTTATAGTACCCATCCATAATGTATTATCTGCTCCAATTTCAAAATCATTTGGAATATATGAATAGTCTGTACCTCTAAAATCAAATCTCATGTTTGTAGATTCAATTCTGTTCCAAGTACTTCCACCATCAATTGAGCGATACAATCCTGCAGTTTGAAAACCTAACCAGTTTGCTGGTCCGGCTGCATCACCATATGAGTGTGCTCCTACTCCAACGAATAATTCTGTACGATTTTGAGCTGTATTATTCCAAGCTACGATGTCATTAACATAAAAAATACCTGAAATAAAAAGGTTATTAGCGTTAAAATTAATGTTTCCGCCACCTGCAGCAGGAATGGTAAGTGCTTGCCAGCTACTACCACCATCTACAGAACGATAAACCCCATTACCTACTACATCACCTGCAGTATACTGCTCTCCGGTTCCCATGTACCAAATATTTGAATTTCGAGGATCCACGGTAAGAGAAGTAACAGATAAATTACCTGGGACATTTTGTACTCTACTCCATTGAGAAGTAGAAGAAGTAATATTATTATTAACCCATAAACCACCACTAACTCCACCAGCATACACTCGTCTATTACTGCTGTCGTTAGGATCAAAAAGGATGGCTCTAGTACGACCACCAATATCATTTGGCCCTCTTTCTATCCAAGGGTTACTTTGAGAATCACCGGGAGCGCTTTTAGCGTTTCCTCTTTTTGATTTCAATTCTTTTTGAAGGTTTTGAATATTTTCTGGTGATGTTTTACCAGTTTGTGGATTAATTGTTAACTCCCACATTTGTTCGAAATATTGTTTAGGAGGGAGTCCTTTAGCTTTTCTTTCTTTTTTAGTAAGTTTAATAGTCTCTTTAAATGGACTATTAGCTAAATGTTCTGAATGTTGCTTTCTTAAGCTAACAATGTCTTCTTGATTGCTACTTTGTTTTTCATCATTTTTATTCCGGGGAGGTAATACTAATAGAGATAAAGTAACCAAGCTTAAGCCCACTATACATGAGCCAACTAATTTTTTAGTCATATTATTAAAGTTGAGTTTGAGGTTTAAAAGTAGTATTTTTATGGTGTTTAACCTATTTTTAACACATTAATACTTAAATTTTAACATTTCAACTATCAAATTAATATTTCCAAAAACCCTCTAAAAATAAGGATTTAAATAAAAAAACTGCTTATTTAATTAAATAAGCAGTTTTGTACTAAAATTGTGTGTAAATTTTATTGATTTCCTAAAATTAGAGGCATCCCATCTTTTCCAGATCCAACAACAATAACTTTTGCATTAGGAGATTTAGACAGCTCTAATGTAGCTTCAATTCCTTTTTCTTTAAGAATTTTATCCGTTAGCGAAGCACTTAAAATTGTATTTGCAGCAGCTTTACCTTCTGCATCAATTCTTTGTCTTTCTGCTTCTTTTTTAGCTTTTTCAATTCTGAATTCATACTCTAAGGATTCTTGTTCTTGTTTTAATTTACGTTCTATCGCTTCTTTTATAGCTATTGGTAAGGTTACATCTCTTACTAAAACAGCGTTTAATTGAACATATTGACCATCTACTTTCTTTTTTGTTTCTTCAAAAATTTCATTTTGTATGGCATCTCTTTTCGTAGAATATAATTGTTCTGGTGTATATCTTCCTACTACACTTCTAGCTACCGCACGAATTTCAGGAACAATAACGATATTAAGGTAGTCTTCACCTTTAGTTTGATGTAGTAAACCTAATTTTTCCATTTTAGGTTGGTATAAAACAGATACATCTAAAGATATTTCTAATCCATTAGATGATAATACCTGCATTTTCTTTTCGAAAACTTCTTGTTGTTTAGTATTGTATACATAAACCTTATTCCACGGTGCTATGATATGAAACCCCTCTCCTAGGGCAGGTTCATCCGTTACTACACCTCCGCCAAAGGTTTTAAATAAGACTCCTGCTTCTCCATAACCTATATTAACCGAAGCTTTTGAAATAAAGACAATTAACAATACAATAATAATAAGAATAGGTAATCCTATTTTTGGTAATCTTTCCATAATAATTTTGAGTTTAATTTTAAATAAGTCCGTTATATTTTCTTGCAAACCATTCTATCGCAAGTAACAAAATAACTATTGCTAGAAGATATTTCCAATCTATTAAAGATACTACATTTTCTTTGCTTTTCTGAATCACTTGGTACCGCTGATCTTGTATCAAACTATTCATTAAATCATCTTGCTGATCTAAATAACTTATCTTTCCATTTGTATTAGTAGCAACTTGCTTAAGTTTTGTTACATCAGCATTAAGAAATTGTTGTTCTACATTATACTCTAGTACTGCAAAACTTCCTGATCTTGCTATATTTTCACCAATAGCCGTCACTGTATATTCGTAATTACCAGTAGATAAATTACTCAAATCAACTTCATATGAGTTGTTTTTAAGAATCATTGGTATTGTTTGTGTAGCTTCTGAATCTGTATTCTTAATAGTAATACGTAAATTACCTCTTCTGTCGAATTCATAGTTCTTGGTGAAGTATTCTGCCTTAATCTTAATATTTGCATTACCATAATAAAAAGATTCTGAAGTTGTATTTAATCTACTTTTTCTCTTACTGGATGCTAAATATTGTACAATTTTCCCAAAAAAATCATCAAAACTTTCAAATCCCTGAGTATCTAGATAATTTTGTGCACGCCAACGCCATATACCTTCTCCAAACAATACCCCTTCACGCACTCCGTTTTCTTCTATCGTAATTAATAAAGGTTCTTGGGTTTCTATATTACTAATTGTTCTAAACAATAATGTGTCAAAATTTACATTAACCTTTATTTCTCCGAAAGCACCAACAAGCGGAGGATAATTTTGAAAACCTATATCATCAAACAAAAATGATCCATAATTACTATTAAATTTTGGAATGTAATACTCGCTTTGTCCAGTAATTTCTTGTCTATATTTATTCTGTATTCTATTAATAAATCCCCAATCCGTTTTAGCCCCAGTTATTGTAAAATAATTCTTTTTCGAAGCTTTTAATTTATCATACAAATTTTTAAATCTAGCGTTAGGCTGATATAAAACAACTAATTGATAATCTTCTAAAGCCTGTATTTCTGAAGGTCTTTTGATAGTTAAATCACGCCTTTCATTACTTTCAATACTTTTTTTAAATGCGCCCAGATCTGGATGTGAAATATCACTCACTATCAACACATTGGTTTTTTGATCAATAACTTCTACTGCAAAAACTTTACGGTTATTGATTCTATTTTTTTCATTGGCCAAAGGAATCAGTTGCGCCGTATATTTTTGTACACCTGCATTATTAGCTGGTAAGCTAAAGTTTATTATTGTAGAATTATTTTCTTCAGAAAATGAAATATCTTGACTATACAAGACACCATTTCCTGATTTAATTTCGAATTTACTCTTTACTTCTTGATTGCCTGAATATGTAAGAATAACTTCTACCGGAAACTTATTTTTTAAATATGCGTACCGATTTACATTTAATTGTTGGATTTTAGTGTCTACGACCGTTGTTGTATCACCAATTACAATTGGGTATACTGCCTGCTTATACTTTTTACTAGTATACTGATAATCTTTGCCATAGGTTTGATTACCATCTGTTAATAATAATGTAGGGGCAATAGTGTTTTTATAAATCTGATTTAAGTCTTCTAATGTTTTTGAAATATTAGTTTGCTTTTCTAAGAAAGAAAAATTCAGACTATCATTTAATGCAGAAGAAAATGTATAATATCTAATATTAAATCTGTTGTTGAGATCTTTATGTTCTTCTAATTGTTGAACAAGTTGACTAACTTCTTGTTCTTGCTTAAGATGTTTGATAGATGCTGAGTTATCTATAGCAACAACTAATGTTGGTTTTTCTGTATAATATGTGTTTTTTTTAAAAGTTGGATTAATCAATAATACTAATAGAGAGAAAACACTTAAAAAACGTAAAAAAGCAAAGAATAGATTCTTCTTTTGTCTATTCTTTGCTTTATACCAATATTGAAACAAGGCTATTACCATTGCTATGATAAAAGCTGCTATAATCAATAAAATAGTTTGTGTTTGCATTCTTAAAATCAAGTAAGCATTCCGCCATCAACAGGAATTACTTGCCCTGTTATATATGCACTTAAATCACTAGCTAAAAATAAACAAGCATTTGCTATATCTTCTGGAGAACCTCCTCTTTTTAGTGGGATTGCATTTCTCCATCCTTCAACAACTTTTTCATCTAGTTTTGCAGTCATTTCGGTTTCGATAAAACCTGGTGCAACAACATTACTTCTTATATTTCTCGATCCAAGTTCAAGAGCAACAGATTTAGAAAAACCGATAATACCAGCTTTAGAGGCCGCATAGTTAGCTTGCCCAGCATTACCTTTAATACCGACAACAGAGCTCATATTAATAATACTTCCTTTGCGTTGCTTAAGCATAGTTCTCTGTACTGCTTTAGTCATATTAAAAATACTCTTAAGGTTTACCTCTATTACTTTGTCAAAATCTTCTTCGCCCATGCGCATTAAAAGATTATCCTTTGTAATACCAGCATTATTTACCAAAATATCAATACTTCCAAAAGTTTCTAATACATCTTTAGCTAGCTCCTGTGCCTGATCATAATTAGCTGCATTACTTTGATAACCTTTTGCCTTGATACCTAAATCATTTAATTCTTTTTCTAATTTTTCTGCAGCTTCTACTGAAGAACTATATGTAAAAGCAACATTGGCCCCGTTTTGTGCAAAAACTTCTGCTATACCCTTTCCTATACCTCTTGTGGCACCTGTGATAATAGCCGTTTTTCCTTGTAAAAGATTCATTCGCCTTAATTATTTTTGTGTTATTTAATGATTAGATCAAATATAAGAATTACAAACTGGTGACCAACAATAAACCCTGTGATTTCTCACAGGGTTTATTACAAAATTTTTCTAAAAATAAAATTTTAAAGCTTAACATCTTTACTTTCTTTTTCATAGTTAAAAAGATAATCTATATCCATCTCTTTAACTTCTCCTAACTTAGACAACGATTTAAAATCTATATCTTTTTTATTACCAATAACTAGAACATTATAATTCTCTCCCTTAATGTTCTTATTAAAGAATAGTTTAAGATCGTCTAGCGTCATGTTTTTAATTGTATTATATATTTCTTCTCTATTATCATTATCGATTCCTCTTTTCTTAAGGCTTTCATAGGTCCAAAAAATACTTGATTTTGTTATTCGCTGAGCTGCAATCTTCTTCAAAGTAGCTGTTTTAGCTTGATTAAATTGCTCTTCTGCTTCTGGCATGTTTGTCATTAACTCCATCATTGCATCTACAGCCTGAGGCATCTTATTTGCTTGTGTACCAATATATGCATATACGACATCTGATTTTCCTTTCTCTGAAGCTTGTGCATATGATGAAAAAGCAGAATATGCCAATGATTTTGATTCTCGAATTTCTTGAAAAACTATCGATGATAATCCTCCACCAAAATAAGTATTAAACAATCTAGAAGCAGCCATTTTTTTAGGATCAAATTCTGCACCTTTGGCTAACAACAACATTTCACTTTGAACCATATCATAATCTACAAAATACACATTACCTCCAGTTTCCTTTTGAATATAGGTTGTCTTTTCAGGGTAATCTTGTAATGATCCATCAACAACATGATGTTTATCTAATGATGCTATTGCTCCATCTAAATCTTTACCATAATAGAATATACGTTGTTTAAAATTACGTAATTCTTTTATTTTACTTACTAAATCCTCTGGATTCATATCTTTTAATTCAGAGATAGAATAAATATTACGCAATCTTGAATTTTCTCCATATTGTCCATAACTCATAAGTCCAGACCACAGTATATTTCCTTTTTGAGTTTTACTATCCTGTCTTCCTTTTAAGATTTTATCTACATATTTATCATATGTTTCTTGATTTGGAACAGCGTTATTCCAAAGATGCTCTAATAAAGTTAAACCTGCGTCAAGATTTTCTTTTAATCCAGAAATACCAACATAAGTTTTATCAGCAGATGCATTTACATTATAGCTAATTCCTATTTTATAAAACTCTTGCTTTAATTGTTCAGGTGTATACTTATCTGTTCCTAGATAATCTAAATATCCTGCTGCTAAAGATACTTTACGATCATGATCTCGTCCCATATCAAAAATAATATTAAGACTAAAAATATCATTGTTTGGGTTTTCTATATAAGAAACCTCTAGACCGTTACTTGTCTTACTTTCCTTAATTGCCGTTTTATAATCAATAAACTGCGGTGTTAAAGCTACAGGTTCTACCTTATTCAATTCTTTTAGAAAAGCGGACTCTTTTCCTCTATTCAATTCTATTGGCGTGATACCTGGCTTATCTACTTTTACTATATTTTTATCTTCGCCCTTAATCTTATGTACTTCTACGTAATTATTAGCATAAACCTTATTTGCCAAATCAACTACTTGTTGCTTTGTAATTCCTTTCATTTTGTCTAACATTTCTAAACGACTTTTCCAGTCTTGAAAACCTATAAAAGCATTTAGATATGAGTAAGCGGTAGAAGAAGCATTTTCATATTGTTGAATTTGCGATAATCTAAGATCATTAATCACGGCTTCTATTAACCAATCTTCAAACTCTCCTTTTTTTATCTTCTCTACTTGTGCTAATAAAAGTTCTTTAACTTCATCTAAAGTCTGATCTGCTTTTGGCGATCCGTATAAAATATGAAACCCATAATCATTATCAAAATTTGTAAATGATGAAGCATTTTGTACCAATTGTTTTTGGTTAAGATTTAAATCTATCAAACCTGCTTGCGCATTGGCTAACATATAATCAATTAAAGTTATCATGATCTCTTGTTCAGATCCTTTTCCTTCTGTTCTAAACGCTACATAAATAGACTCTGCTGTTGGTCCGTAAACTTCTTTTTTAATCGGAGAAGTTATTGGAGCCTCTGCCTTAAATGTTGGATGCTCGACTTCCTTTTTTTCATACCCTCCAAAAGCATCATTAACCTTTTTGATTGTAGTATCAAAATCAATATCCCCTACTAAAATAACTGCCATATTGTTTGGCACATAATACTTGTCAAAATATGCATGAATCGCTTCCATAGAAGGATTCTTTAAATGTTCTGATTTACCAATAGTAGATTGAGTACCATATGGGTGATTAGGAAATAACCCTTCTAGTACTGCAAAGTATTGCTTACGACCATCACTATCTTGGCCTCTATTAAATTCTTCATAAACTGCCTCTAACTCTGTATGAAACAAACGTAGAACCAACTGACTAAATCGTTCACTTTCTACCGTTAACCATTTGTCTAATTCGTTTGTTGGTATTTTATTTACATAAACCGTTTGCTCATTAGATGTAAATGCATTTGTTCCTTCTGCACCTAAGGATGTTAACATTTTGTCATATTCATTGGCAATAGATACCTTTGATGCTTCTTGAGAAACTTCATCAATTTTTTTATAAATCTCTTTTTTCTTCTCTGGATCGGTTTCTTTTTTATGTTCTTCGTATAAATCAGAAATTTGTTTTAAGAACACTTTTTCCTTTTCAAAATCCTGAGTTCCTATCTCATCAGTACCTTTAAAAACCATATGCTCTAAATAATGAGCTAAACCTGTATTATCTGCAGGGTCATAAGTCGAACCAGCTCGCACAGCAATTAATGTTTGAATTTTAGGTTCTTCTTCATTTTGACCTAAATATACTTTCAATCCATTATTTAAAGTATATAAACGTAATCCTGTAGGGTCATTTGTAACCGTCTCATACGTAAATCCTGCTGCGTCTGTATGTTGTTCTACAGCAATTTCTTTAGATTCATTTGTTTTTGATGATGAATCTTTACAATTACTTAGTAGCATTGTCAATGACAACAATAAAAAGGTGTTTAATAATTTCATATATCCAACTAAATTTATTTTATTTTTTCACAGTGTAAAGAAGTAATATTAATCTGGGAAAGAGTAGAATTATTTTAATTTTTAATAAATTTTTAACATTTGTTTTTTTTCAAAAAAAAACCCCTAAGTACGTAACTTAGAGGTTCTGATATCTTGTTAAAGCTATTATCCAATAACTTCTGCTACTTTTTTTCCTATTTCTGCTGGAGAATCAACAACATGAATACCACATTCTCTCATAATAGCTTTTTTAGCTGCAGCAGTATCTTCGCTACCGCCTACTATTGCTCCTGCATGTCCCATTGTACGTCCTGCTGGTGCAGTTTCACCTGCTATAAACCCAACTATTGGCTTAGTAGTACCGCTTTCTTTTATCCATTTTGCAGCATCGGCTTCAAGCTGTCCACCAATTTCACCAATCATAACAACACATTCTGTTTCAGGGTCATTTACTAAAAGCTCAACTGCTTCTTTTGTTGTAGTACCAATGATAGGATCTCCTCCGATTCCAATTGCAGTAGTAATTCCTAAACCTTGTTTTACAACCTGATCCGCCGCTTCATATGTTAATGTTCCTGATTTAGAAACAATACCAACTCTACCTTTCTTGAATACAAAACCTGGCATAATACCAACTTTTGCTTCTCCAGGTGTAATTACTCCCGGACAGTTAGGTCCAATAAGTCTACATTCTTTACTCTTTATATAATCTGAGGCCTTGATCATATCAGCCACAGGAATACCTTCTGTAATTGTAATAATAACTTTAATACCAGCATCTGCTGCTTCCATTATAGCGTCTGCAGCGAACGCAGGTGGCACAAAAATTATTGTAGTATCAGCACCTACTTCTTTAACAGCATCTTCTACCGTATTGAAAACAGGTTTATCAAGATGTACTTGTCCTCCTTTACCAGGAGTAACTCCACCAACAATATTAGTACCATATTCAATCATTTGCGTAGCATGAAATGTACCTTCACTACCTGTAAATCCTTGAACAATAATTTTTGAATCTTTATTTACTAAAACACTCATTGCGTTATTATTTTTTTAATTTCTTTTAGAGTTTCAAAAGTAAGCTTTTGTATACTATCGTTAAAATGAAAATCAAAAAAAATTTCTTTTAATATTATTTATTATTGAGAAATAAATGACTTCATACTTTCTGGGGTATTATCACCTTGTTGACTAATTTGGTACCCTTTATAAAGTTTACCTTCCTTAAGTTCCCAAATAGCAATAAAATGAGCAATAGCATCCTCTTTATCAGGGTTTTCTATAGTTTTTGCAAAGTATGTATATCGAATTGAAACTTGGTTTTCTTCTGCAATAAGATGACTAATCTCACATCTAAACGTCTCAAACGACACAGCCATGTCGGTAAACATCTTTTTAATATCTTCAAAATTTTTCTTGCTGAACCCAAAGCTACTATTCCAATATAGCTCTATATCAGGATGTAAATACTTCGAAAAAGCTTCAGCGTCGTGTATTAGATCAGCTTCATAAAAAGACTTTACTATATCCTTTCCTGTTTTACCCATTCTCTTTTAATTTTTCTATTAGATCAGGAACTTGCCTTATTGCTGCAATTTCCTTGTATTTTTTCCTAAAATCATCTGCTGGTGTTCCAAAGTAACTTTTATTTCCTGGTAAAGATTTACTTACACCCGATTGGGCCGAAATAATAGCTTTCTTTCCTATAGTTACATCACTAGTGATACCTACTTGTCCCCAAATAGTAACTTCATCCTCAATAACCACACATCCAGCAACACCAACTTGTGATGCTATTAAACATTTTTTACCAACTACAGTATCATGCCCGATATGCACTTGATTATCAATCTTCGTTCCTTCTTTAATTGTAGTATCTCCTGTAACCCCTTTATCAATAGTACATGACGCTCCTAAATCGACATTGTTTTCTATAACAACTCTTCCTCCAGAAAGCAACTTATCAAAACCTTCGGGTCTATTTTTATAATAAAATGCATCTGCACCCAGAACCGTTCCTGAGTGGATTGTTACATTATTTCCGATACTTGTATTGTCATATATACTAACATTAGCATGAATAAGGCAATTATCACCAATAGTAACATTATTACCTATAAAGCTTCCTGGTTGTATAATTGTATTTTTTCCAATTTTAGCCGAACTTGAAATTAGACTATTTGATTTTTCAAAAGGTTTGAAATAATTAGTTAATAAATTAAAATCTCTAAAAGGGTCATCAGAAATCAACAAAGCTTTCCCTTCTGGACACTCTACTTTTTTATTAATCAACACGATTGTAGCAGCACATTGTAGAGCCTTATCGTAATATTTAGGGTGATCAACAAATACAATATCTCCAGGAGTAACTACGTGAATCTCATTCATTCCTAGTACAGGAAAATCAGGATCCCCGATGTATTCGCTAGAAATTATAGTCGCTATTTGCTGTAATGTATGTTTTTGCGGAAATCTCATTTGGTTAATTGAAAATATTAATCTTTAGGATTAATACGTTAATTTTTTATGTTTTGCACAAACTTATATTTATAAAACAATAAAACCAAAGGTTTTGCCTTTGGTTTTTAGAGTTATTCTATTTTAATAGTCTATATTAATTATTCTTTAATACGTTCTTTGTAAGTACCTTTTTCTGTTTCAACTTTAATTTTATCCCCTTCATTTATAAATAGAGGTACCATTACTTCTGCTCCTGTTTCTACTGTAGCGGGTTTTGTTGCATTTGTTGCCGTATTTCCTTTTACACCAGGTTCTGTTGCTGTTACTTCAAGAATTACGCTTGCTGGCATTTCTACAGATAATGGCATTTGATCTTCAGAATTGATTATCACAGTAACTACTTCTCCTTCTTTTAATAATCCTGGAGCATCTAAAGAAGACTTTTCTAAAGTAATTTGATTATAATCTTCAGTATTCATGAAGTGATATGTATCTCCTTCGGCATACAAATATTGAAATTTATGTGTTTCAACTCTAACATCTTCAATCTTGTGCCCTGCAGAAAATGTATTATCAACCACTTTTCCTGTAGTAACACTTTTAAGTTTAGTTCTAACAAAAGCAGGTCCTTTTCCTGGTTTCACATGTAAAAACTCAATAATTTTATAAATGTCGTGGTTGTATTTAATACACAATCCATTTCTGATATCACTTGTACTTGCCATTATTCTATTTCTTTATTTTGCTGTTATTATTACTTATCGACTTATTCTCTTAATTTGAAAAATAGCCTTTCATAATTCCTCTTTGAGAATTTTTAATAAATTCTAAAACTTCATCTCGCTCAGGTGTAGCTTCCATTTCTGCTTCGATAATAGCTACTGCTTGAGTGTTATTATAATTTTGTTGATACAAAATTCTATATATGTTCTGTACTTCTCTAATTTTTTCTGTTGTAAATCCTCTTCTTCGTAAACCAATAGAATTAATTCCTACATATGATAATGGTTCACGAGCTGCTTTTACATATGGAGGAACGTCCTTACGAACCAATGACCCACCTGTGACAAAAGCGTGATTTCCTATACTACAAAATTGTTGTACTGCTGCCATACCTGCAAGCACTACATAATCACCTACATTAATATGTCCTGCTAACGTACTATTATTTGAAAATATACAATTATCCCCAACAATACAATCATGTGCAATATGGCAATAAGCCATGATCCAACAGTTTTTACCAATTTTGGTTTTCATTCTATCGGCTGTACCTCTATTTATAGTGACACATTCACGAATAGTTGTATTGTCTCCTATTTCTGTTATCGTATCTTCGTCATTAAATTTCTTATCCTGAGGTGTTGCAGAAATAACAGCTCCCGGAAAAATACTACAGTTTTTCCCAATACGGGCACCTTCCATAATCGTTACATTAGAGCCTATCCATGTACCCTCTCCTATTACTACATTATTATGAATTGTTGTAAAGGGTTCTATGACAACATTTTTTGCAATTTTTGCTCCCGGATGAACATATGCTAAAGGTTGATTCATTGGTTATGTTTATATTTTATTAATTTATTTTGATTTGACAATTTGTGCCATGAGTTCTGCCTCGGTGACTAATTTACCATTAGCATAGGCAAATGCTTGCATATGACATATACCTCTTCGAATTGGTGTTATTAATTCTAATTTAAAAATCAAAGTATCACCAGGTAATACCTGTTGTTTAAATTTTACCTTATCTATCTTCATGAAATAGGTAAGATAATTTTCTGGATCAGGTACTGTACTTAAAGCTAATATACCCCCTGTTTGTGCCATTGCCTCTACTTGCAATACTCCTGGCATAACGGGTGCTCCAGGAAAATGTCCTACAAAAAAGGGTTCGTTCATGGTTACATTCTTTAAACCAACCACATGTTTATCTGACATCTCTAAAATCCTATCTATTAATAAGAATGGTGATCTATGCGGTAACATATCCATTATCTTATTAATATCCATTAACGGAGGCTTAGAAAGATCAAACTGCGGAACTTTATTCCTTTTTTCAATCTTTATTATTTTTGAAAGTTTCTTGGCAAATTGGGTATTTACAAAATGACCTGGTTTATTTGCTATTATTTTACCTTTAATCCTAGTTCCGATAAGTGCTAAATCACCTATAACATCTAATAACTTATGTCGTGCAGCTTCATTAGGATAATGTAAAGTAAGGTTATCTAAAATACCATTTGGTTTAATTGCTATAGAATCTTTTCCGAAAGCAACTTTAAGTTTTTCCATGGTATTTGGACTTAACTCTTTATCAACATAAACAATGGCATTATTTAAATCGCCTCCTTTTATTAATCCATGCTCTAAAAGCATTTCTAATTCGTGTAAAAAGCTAAATGTTCTTGCATCGGCTATTTCTGTTTTAAAATCAGAAAGTCTTTTTAAAGATGCATTTTGGGTTCCTAAAACTTTAGTCCCAAAATCAACCATTGTAGTTACCTGATATTCTTCTGAAGGCATTACAATAATTTCACTTCCAGACTCTTCATCTGTATATGATATTACATCTTTTACGACATACTCTTCTCTTTCTGCATCTTGCTCGATTATATCTGCTTTTTCTAAGGCCTCGATAAAAAACTTACTAGAACCATCCATAATAGGCGGCTCTGATGCATCTAGCTCTATTAAAAGGTTATCAATTTCTAAACCAACACAGGCAGCCAGAACATGCTCAGATGTTTGGATACTAACCCCATTCTTTTCAAGATTTGTGCCTCTTTGTGTATTTACCACATAATTAGCATCTGCTTCAATGATAGGATTTCCTTCTAAATCAACTCTGCAAAATGCATATCCATGATTTTCGGGTGCAGGTTTAAAAGTTAACGTTACTTCTTTTCCTGTATGTAATCCTACTCCAGTAAGGGTTACTTCCTTTTTAATGGTTCTTTGTTTGCTTACAACAACATCACTCATTATTACTTATCTTTTTCTCTAGTTTGTATACTCTATCTACTATTTTAGGTAGATTTTTAAAATGTACATATGATTTATTGTAATCCGAATATCCTAAAGCAGGAGATCCTTGAATAGCTTCACCATCTTTAATATTTCTTCCAATACCTGATTGTGCTTGTATTCTTACTTTATTGCCTATAGTTAAATGTCCAGCGATACCTACTTGACCTCCAATTAGGCAATACTTACCAATCTTAGTAGATCCAGCAATACCGGTTTGTGCTGCAATAGCAGTGTGTTCTCCTATTTCAACATTATGAGCTATTTGTATCTGGTTATCTAATTTAACGCCTTTACGTATGATAGTAGAACCTAATGTAGCTCTATCTATTGTGGTTCCTGCACCAACATCTACATAGTCTTCTATAATAACATTACCTGTCTGCGGAACTTTACTATATTCTCCTTTTTCATTAGGTGTAAATCCAAACCCATCTGCTCCAACTATTGCACCACTATGTACGACGCAACCTTTTCCTATTACAGTTTCTGAATATATTTTTGCTCCTGAAAAAACGACAACATCATCTCCTATTGTAACATTATCACCAATATATACATTAGGATAAATTTTAGCATTTTGACCAATCTTTACATTTTCTCCTAAATAAGAAAAAGCTCCAAAATATATATTATCACCATAAGAAGCCGTTTCTGAAATAAAGCTAGGTTGTTCTATCCCGCTTTTATTCATTTTAACCATATTATAGTACTCTAATAATTGAGAGAAAGCTTTGTAGGCATCTTCAACTCTAATTAATGTGGTCTTAATACCTGATTCAGCTTCAAAGGATTTATCTACAATAGTAATTGAAGCATCTGTTGAATATATGTACTGAGTATATTTAGGATTGGACAAAAAAGTAAGTGACCCTTTAGTTCCTTCCTCTATTTTAGCTAGCTTAGATACTTCAACGGTCTCATCACCTTCAATTTCACCGTTTAAAATACCCGCAATTTGTGTGGCTGTAAAAATCATTCTAGCAAAAGTATAAAAAATGTGTTAATGTTTGTACTTTGGAGAGCACATAAAATATTTCTTAACAGGTTTTGACAAAGCCTCAAGATTATACTCATCTGTCGCTTCGACGATATCAACAATCTTTCTTGATTTAAAAAGAATATTTATATTCTGTTTATTTTGATGATAAGCTTGATTCGAAATTGTTCCCTCAAAAACAAAATAACGTGCATCTTCATCAGAAATTTGATATTCGTCTTTTATTTTTTCAATCTGTTTTTGTTTACTTTCCGTTTTAAAAGGCTTTTTCTTGATTTTTATTTTCAACAAATCTCTCTCTATAATCATTGCTGATAATGTTTTTAACACAAAATCATCAGAATACACCCATTCTTTCATTGCAGAAACTACATCGTAGTCGTCTAACCTTGAAAACAATTCTAGTACTTCTGGTGTAAAATTATCAAATGTAATTCTGTTTTCTAAAAAAAACGATAACGCCTTGCTAGCCGGCAGTTTTACTCCACTATTAACAAGTTCTTTTGCTCTTTGCAAAACTCTTATCAATAAATTCTCGGCTACCAAACTTGTCTTATGTAAGTAAACTTGCCAATACATCAATCTTCTGGCTAATAAAAATTTCTCAACAGAATAAATTCCTTTTTCTTCAATAACCAATTCATCATTTACAACAGTAATCATAGTGATTAATCGTTCACTATTAATATTACCTTCGGATACTCCTGTATAAAAACTATCTCTTTTTAAATAATCTAATCGATCCATATCCAATTGTCCAGAAATTAACTGATGCAAAAAGTTACGATCGTATTCTCCTTTAAAAATTTGAATAGCAAGCGTTAAACTACCGTTAAATTCTTCATTAATTTTCTCCATAAACATCAGAGAAATTGATTCGTGATTAACTTCGTTTACTATGCTATGTTCCATTGCATGTGAAAAAGGACCATGTCCTATATCATGCAATAAAATTGCTACATATAATGCTTCTTCTTCTTCTTCAGAAATGTTAACCCCCTTAAAACGAAGAACTCTCACTGCTTTCTGCATTAAGTGCATACAACCTAAAGCATGATGAAAACGTGTATGATGTGCCCCAGGGTAGACTAAATACGATAATCCCATTTGAGAGATGCGTCTTAATCTTTGAAAATATTTATGTTCTATAAGATCAAAAATAAGTTCATTAGGTATGGTAATAAAACCGTAAATTGGGTCGTTTAATATTTTTAGCTTATTTCTTTTTTTCAAGTTTACTTTACTTTTACAAAAGCAAATATACATATATGCAGCTCATATAGAACATTTCGAACCAAATTTAAGTCGGCTGGCAATATAAAAACATAGAGATAAGTTATACATTGAATTTTCAGATAATTAAAATTAGAATTAATGAGTAAAATAAAGATCCTTTGGGTAGATGACGAAATTGATTTACTTAAACCACATATATTATTTTTAGAGAAAAAAAACTACGAAGTTACCAAATGTCAAAGTGGAACTGAAGCTATAGAAATTATAGATGACCACAATTTTGATATTATTTTTTTAGATGAAAATATGCCTGGTCTCTCTGGACTAGAGACTTTATCTGAAATTAAGGAAAAGAAAGATAGTATTCCTGTTGTCATGATCACTAAAAGTGAAGAAGAATACATCATGGAAGAAGCTATTGGTAGTAAAATAGCAGATTATCTTATCAAACCCGTAAATCCAAATCAAATATTACTAAGTTTAAAGAAAAACTTAGATAACTCTCGTTTGGTTTCTGAAAAGACCACATCAAACTATCAACAAGAATTTAGAAAAATTGCTATGGATATGGCCATGGTGAATTCTTTTGAAGAGTGGTCAGAATTTTATCAGAGATTATTGTATTGGGAAATGCAATTAGAAGATATCGAAGATACGGGAATGTTTGAAATTTTAGAATCTCAAAAAACAGAAGCAAACTCACAATTCTGTAAATTTATAGACAAAAACTATCCAGATTGGTTTGATGGCAAAAATCATCCTCCTGTAATGTCTCATACATTATTTAAGGAAAAAATAATGCCCGAGATTAGCAAGGATCAACCTACATTACTAGTTGTTATTGATAATCTAAGATATGACCAATGGAAAGCTTTTGAACCCACTGTTAACAACTACTACAAAAAAGAAAGAGAAGAATCATATTACAGTATTTTACCTACAGCAACTCAATATGCTAGAAATGCAATTTTTTCAGGTTTAATGCCATCAGAGATGAAAAAAAGACATCCTGATTTGTGGTTAGATGATACTGATGAAGGTGGTAAAAACATGCATGAAAATGACTTTTTGACTGCACAAATTAAACGTTTGGGCATGAATATCAAACACGAGTATTACAAGATCACTAATGAAAGGTCTGGTAAAACACTAGCTGCAAATTTTAAAGGATTAAAAGACAATGATCTTACGGTAGTAGTTTATAATTTTGTGGATATGCTTTCTCATAGTAAAACCGAAATGGAAGTTATTAAAGAATTAGCTTCTAATGATAAATCATATCGATCTCTTACCCAGAGCTGGTTCAAAAACTCCCCATTATTAGAAATGATACAGCAGGCACAACAAATGGGCTTTAAATTAATTATTACTACTGATCACGGAACTATAAATGTAAAAAACCCTTCTAAAGTCATTGGCGATAAAAACACAAGTTTAAATCTTAGATATAAAACAGGAAAGAGCTTGACCTATGAAAAAAAGGAAGTTTTAGAGGCTACAAATCCAAAAACTGTACATCTTCCGTCAATAAATATGAGCAGTTCTTTTATTTTTGCCAAAGGAGATTATTTCTTTGCCTATCCAAATAACTATAATCATTATGTTAGTTATTATAGAAATACCTACCAGCATGGTGGCGTTTCTTTAGAAGAAATAATTATTCCATTTGTAGTTTTAAATCCAAGATAGTATTTCACTTTCTTGAAGTACACTTAAAAAATGACCATAGAATATACTCTTGAAGATCTTCCTATTGTAGCTAAACAAATATTAACCAATGTAAGTACAAAAATTGTTTTGTTTGATGCTGATATGGGAATGGGAAAAACAACATTGATTAAAGAAATATGTAAACAACTTGGGGTTCAGGATATCATTTCTAGCCCCACATATTCTTTAGTAAATGAATATGATACCGAAACAGGGCCTATTTATCATTTTGATTTTTATAGAATTGAAGATGAAGAAGAAGCATATCATATTGGTTTTGAAGAATATCTAGATAGTAATAATTGGGTTTTTATAGAGTGGCCAGAAAAAGTGTCAAACATACTTCCAAAAGACGTTTCTATAGTAAAAATCAACCTTTCGAATAATGACAAAAGAATACTTTTATTAAATAGTTAAAGTAAAACTTGGTTTTTAAAAATTTAATACTATTTGTTTTGTTGGCTTTTTTATTCGTAATTTGAGATACAGAATTTCACACAAATGAGTACATCCAAATCTCCTTTTACCAAAGAACAACTTCTACCACAGGAGGAAATGATTGAAGTTGCGCCTAAAAAAGGAAAATTGTTTATCGGAATCCCAAAAGAGACAAGTTATCAAGAAAAGAGGGTATGCCTTACTCCAGATGCAGTTGCAGCATTAACCGCTCATGGTCATAGAGTTTTATTAGAAACCAATGCAGGCATTGGAGCTAGTTTTACAGATAGAGATTATAGTGAAGCTGGAGCAGAAATCACTAATGATAGAACTAAAGTATTTGGGTGTCCTATTATATTAAAAGTAGAACCGCCGTCTCTGGAAGAACTTGAACATGTAAATCCGCAAACAGTTTTGATATCGGCTTTACAGTTAAAAACACAATCTAAAGAATATTTTCAAGCCTTAGCTAAAAAAAGAATTACTGCCTTAGGTTTTGAATTTATCCGAGATGCAGATGGTGCCTACCCTGCCGTAAGAGCATTAAGTGAGATTGCAGGGACCGCTGCGGTACTAATTGCATCAGAGTTAATGAGTAGCGCTACCACATCTCAAGGATCAGGACTAATGATGGGTAATATTAGTGGTGTACCCCCCGTAGAAGTGGTTATTTTAGGAGCCGGCACAGTTGGTGAGTTTGCTGCTCGTTCTGCAATAGGGTTAGGCGCTAATGTAAAAGTATTTGATAATTCTATTACCAAATTGCGATGTATCCAGACTAATGTAGGAAGACCTTTATTTACCTCTACAATTCAACCTAAAAATCTACTAAAAGCATTACGCAGATGTGATGTGGTTATTGGAGCGGTAAGAGGAAAAAATCGAGCTCCCGTTATCATCACAGAAAACATGGTAGAATGTATGAAAGCAGGTGCAGTTGCAATTGATGTAAGTATTGATATGGGCGGATGTTTTGAAACCAGTGAAGTTACATCTCATGATCACCCTACATTTATTAAACATGGTGTTTTACATTACTGTGTACCCAACATTCCATCGCGATACGCCAGAACATCTTCATTATCCATAAGTAATATTTTTACTCCTTACCTATTACAAATTGGTGACGAAGGAGGTATAGAAAATGCTGTAAGATTTGATCGAGGTTTAAAAAATGGATTATATTTTTATCACGGTATTTTAACCAGTAAACCCATTGCAGATTGGTTTGATTTATCTTACAGAGATATTAATTTATTAATTCTTTAAAAAACCGGATAACTCTATAAAATCCTTATCATTTATTCAATAAACTTTACTTACTTTTGGGCTCATATTTTTTAACATATGAAATTAGCTCATCGTTTATTTTACTACTTAGGTGGATTTGGAATTGGACTTATACTGTTATTTTTCTTTTTAGGAGGCAAAAAAGCATCATGTGACTATGGCCCATCATCAAGAGTTTTAAAAAATATCAGGATAAAAGAGAGAGTCTTTTCGAAAATGGTTCAAAATAGTATTCAAACAAACCAAATTGATACAGCAGATATATCTTATCTTTTACTTGAAGGAGATGTCGATTTTTCAAAAAGTAATACGAAACTGGATTCTTGTAGGACTTATTTTATAGAAGGCCTTGTTAAAGAGAAAATAATATCAATGCTAATTGAAAACTGCGATTCTATTGCTCGAATTAACACTATACAAATCTCAGAGTAATTACTACAGTTTTTTACGCATAGCCCAAAACTCAAAGGTTTCCTCGCCAATAGTAAAATTATGCTCTCCTACCATATCGTAACCTTTGCCTTTATAAAACATTACCGCTTCTTTTTTAATTTTTAGATTAGACAACCACAAATTAGTATACTTTTTTTCTGTTACCGTCTGTATAATACATTCATGAAGTTTACTACCAATACCCTGACCTTCATACCCTTTTAGCAAATAAATGCGATGTAGTTTACATGTGTTTTGATCTTTAATAAATTCTGAAGGCGAGTCCAATTTTAGTTTAGCATACCCAATAGCTTTAGCTCCTATTTTATCATATACTAACCAATATACGTTTTCTTGTTTTGCTAAACTGTTTTTTATTTTTTCGGTAGAAAAAGAAACATTTACATAACTATCAAGATTAGTCTTTTCTTTAAAAAAACCCCCATAAGACTCTATAAAGGTTTCCCTCCCTAAAAGAGAAATTTGCTCAGTATCGTCTATTGTTGCCCGCCTAATTTCAATCATAAATTACCTTTTTCTAGGTGCAATATCGATAAAAAAATCTAATACCTGTTTAAACTTATCTTTAACAATAGGTTTATACACTATTTTAGTAGACACAGGGTACTTTTCTGTACAGTTACCTGTTAAACAATTAACTGGACGTGTAGGTCTCTTCTCAAACCCTCCACCACAATTTGGACAAACATTATGTAAAATGGTATCAACACAATCTTTACAAAACGTGCATTCAAAAGAACAAATCATAGCCTCCGAGCTAGTGTTTGGCAAATCCTTTTTACAATTTTCGCAAACTGGTCTTATTTCTAACATATCAAATGGATTTATTTTTACTTACATAAAGCTTTACAGCTTCTGGTACTTTAACATCAAGAGGTAAATTCGTATCAGAAATAGCGTCATATGCGACTTGTTTTATAGGTACCACTCCTGCCCATATAGGCAAATCATGATCTTCTTGTTCATCATTTACTCCTTCTGCTCTAATTTTGGCTGATGCAGTATTTATTTTTATTTCTAAAACCAAGGTTGCATTAAACTCCTTAGTATTTGGGTGTCTAACATTGTCCCAATGTCCAGGAACCATATGATTCAAAATATAGGCCAAGGCTTCCATTTTTTCATCAGAATCATCAATTTTTCTAACACTACCAAAAATAGAAACAGATCTGTAATTAGCTGAGTGATGAAAAGCAGAACGCGCTAATACTAAACCATCTAAATGTGTCACAGAAACACTTGCTACACCAGCATCTAACAAACTAAGCATCATTCTATTCTTTAGCGATCCATGAATATAAATAACATCACCTTTTCTTGCATAAGCCGTGGGGATTACGATGGCTTGACCTTTATAAACATAGCCTACATGACATAGAAAAGAATCATCTAAAATCGAATTAATTGTATCTATATCATAATTAGCTCTTTTTGGACCTCGCTTTACTTTGTTTAATTCTGAAATTGAATATTCTGCCATAATTATTTATATATTAATGTTTCTTTACAAATAGTTTCTTCTCTTTAAAAGAGAAGAAACTAAATCTCGAAATAATACTAAAGCAATACATCTTAAATAAAACTTGTTTTATTTCTTGTTCAAAAATATTAGTTTTATGGTGTGTTGTAATAATCCAGTTTGTAAATATATAATAGTCCAGTTTTGTTTCCATTTAAAAATAATATCACTTTAGAGCGTAAAAATAATCGCAATCTGTATTTACAAATTTGTGATCAAATTATCGGATTTATCAAATCAGGTCAACTCCCCCCTTCTGCCAAATTACCAAGTTCAAGAAAACTTTCTGAAGATCTTAATGTTCATCGTAAAACAATAATAGCTGCGTATGATGAATTAATTGCCCAAGGATGGGTAGAAACTCTACCTGCAAAAGGCACCTATATTAAAAGCTCTTTACCTGTAATAAAACAACAATCTTTTGGCAAAAACAGCTTACAAACCAACTCTAAAACTAAAAGTAATTTCTCTTTTATACATCGTCCTCATTTAATTCGTAAAGAACAGAAAATTGATTCATTAGAATTAAGAATAGACGATGGAGTACCCGACAATAGATTAGCCCCAATAGAAGAAATTGCTAAAACCTATCGCAATATTACTAAAAGAGCATACTACACAAAGCTCTTAGGGTATGACTCTATATATGGCAATCTTGAACTTAGGAAAACTCTTGTTAACTACTTAAATGAAACACGTGGTTTAAACATTTCTCTAAATAACATATTAATTACTAGAGGAACCCAAATGGGAATGTATTTAGCAGGTCAACTTCTTCTTAATGATACTACAAATAGGATTATAGTAGGAACAACAAATTATATGACATCTGATAACACATTTACTGAAGCTGGTGGCATTATAGAACGTGTACCAGTTGATGAAAATGGATTAGATACGAATGTAATTGAAAATATTTGTGAAAGGAAAAAAATAAAAGCAATTTATGTAACTTCACATCACCACCACCCTACGACAGTTACATTATCTGCAAAAAGAAGGATGCACTTATTACAACTTGCAAAAAAGTACAATTTTGCAATTATTGAAGACGACTATGATTATGATTTTCATTATAGCAACTCCCCCATTCTACCTCTGGCCAGTAATGACAACTACGGAAATGTAATTTATATCGGAGGTTTTACCAAAATAATAGCTCCAGCTATGCGTATCGGATATATGATCGCACCAAAGGATTTTATCGATGAAGCAGCTAGATTAAGGCGTATAATAGATCGACAAGGAGATATGATTTTAGAACAAACTATGGCACGTATGATTATTTCTGGTGACATTCAAAGACATAGTAAAAAGGCATTAAAAATCTATAAAACACGTAGAGACTTATTTTGTGCTCTTTTAAAAGAAAAATTAGGGAATTATTTCGACTTTCAAATCCCCAAAGGCGGCATGGCTGTTTGGGTCTTACTAAATAAAAAATACAATTGGGATACCGTAATTTCAAAAGCCCAACTCTTAAACCTTGAGTTTAATGCTGAATGGAAACGCTACGATAATGATAACTCTGGTCATAATGGAATAAGGTTTGGTTTTGCATCTTTAAATGAAGAAGAAATTCATGAAGTAATTCATAGACTTTCTAAAATCATGAAATCTATAAATTGTTAGTTTTAGCAGGATATTGCCAAGATAATTATTGTATCAAAAGTGTTTTTTTAATTCATTTTTATAATTCAAAATCATTTGTTATAAGTTTCAAACCATATGACACACTTAAGGAAGAGTGCATTGTAAATATTTACAGTATTAACCAATGAACATCTTATTAAAGAAAAACACACAAATGAATAGCAACAATAAAGACCATTAGTATACTCAAAATATGTTAGTTGTTAAAAAATCTTCAAACGATTAGCAAATTTCTTAAAACTTTTACTTTTCTAAAATTTTGGGTATAAAATTTATACAAACTAAGTAATAATAGGTTCTATTTAGTAATACTAACTTGACAACACTTGTTAGTTGTTCTTTGGTAAATGCTTTTGTTAAAAAACATTTAAGCATTAATTGACATACAGTGTCGTGATTACTCGAAAACGAATTTTTAGTGAAGGAATGGAATACTTTATTAATTTTTTCAAATTCAAATTATAATCATGAAAGAACAGTCTAGTAAATTATTAAAAAAGTGTCTCATTACCTGTTTACTCACACTAATAATAGGTATATCCGATGCACATGCACAACAAACAATAACAGGTAAAGTTGTAGGCGAAGACGATGTAGGAATTCCTGGGGTAAATATTTTAGTTGAAGGAACATCGACAGGACAAATTACTGATTTTGATGGAAATTTTAGCATTTCTGCCGATACCGGAGATCAACTTATAATATCATATTTGGGGTTTATAACTCAAAAAATAACAATTGGCAATACAACAAACATCAACATTAAATTAATTGCAGATGTGCAATCCTTAGATGATGTTGTTGTTATTGGTTATGGTACTGCAAGAAAAAGTGATCTAACCGGTGCTGTTACACAAGTATCTGCAAAATCCTTTGAAGATCAACCTTTAGCCCGTTTAGAAGAGGCTTTACAAGGTAGAGCCGCAGGTGTTACAGTTGCTAAAGCTAATGGAGCTCCTGGTTCTGCTATTAAAGTAAGGATTCGAGGTGCAAATTCTATTAACCGTAGTAATGATCCACTAATTGTAATAGATGGTTTTATAGGCGGTGATTTAAGTACTTTAAACCCTAACGACATTGCTTCTATAGATGTCTTAAAAGATGCTTCTGCAACTGCTGTATATGGATCTAGAGGGTCTAATGGTGTTGTTTTGATAAGTACTAAAAAAGGTAAAGGAGTCGCAAAAATTGATATAGACTTCTTTACAACGATCTCTGCAGTTCCAGAATTACTTCCAACTTTAGGAGCCGCTGATTTTTCGAGGATAGAAAACAGCAGAAGAATCCGAGGTGGTGGAACAGCAATATTTACCGATGCAGAAATTGCCGGTTTCGAAGCTAATGGAGGAACCAACTATCAAGACGAAATTTTTCAAACAGCTATAAGTCAAAATCTTCAACTATCTGCGAATGGATCTGAAGGAAAAGTTGGATATTTTATATCGGGTAACTACGTTAATCAAGAAGGTGTGGTTATTAATACAAATTATGAACGATATTCGTTGCGATCAAATCTAAATGCAAATATCTCAGATAAATTTAAAATTGGCTTTAATATTTTTGGTAGTCGAACCACAACCATAAATGATTTAAACCAATTTGGGCGATTTCAAGGAAGTGTGGTACTAAATGCGTTGTCATGGGACCCCACTACTCCTATTTTTGACGAAAACGGAAATTACAACAACCTATCCAACCGTAGTTTGGCTTCTTTAAACTATAACCCTGTTGCCAACTTAACACTGGCAAATGTTGAAAATATAAGTGATCGTATTGATGCCAATATAAACCTTAGTTACAATATATTAGAAAATCTAACCTATACATTAATTGCTGGGGTTACTACTTTTAACGGATCTAGTGAAAGTTACAGAACATTTAGAGCTGATCCACCAACTGCTACTTTTGGTAATAACAAAAACACTACACATCAAATCAGTAATATCCTTTCATGGCAGAAAGAATTTGGTAAGCATAATTTAAAAGCGACCGGAGTTTATGAATTTTCAGGAATTCAAAATCGTTTTAATGGCTATACTGCTGCTCGTCTTTTTGTACCAGGTGGATTTTATTTTGCAGAAACCGCTCCTAGTTCTAGTCAAACCGTTTTTAACAATTTTTCAGAAAGAAGTATTCAATCTTTAATGGCACGTAGTGAATACATATACAACGACGCTCTATTTGTAACAGGTACGGTTCGTATGGATGAATCTTCTGTGTTTAGATCAGATAACAGAAGAGGGTATTTCCCTTCAGTGGCTTTAGCATATTCATTCGATAATATGCCATTTATAGAAAACAGTACTATTTTTAGTAATCTAAAATTGAGAGCTGGCTGGGGTCAAGTAGGTAATGAAAATATAGACCCATACACCACTTTTCCCAATGTACAAAATGCAAACTTCTCTTTTAATGGATCAGATGCTACACCAGGCGTAACACCTGATAGTTTTGGTAATCCAGACCTAAAATGGGAAACTACCACACAAACAAATGTAGGTGTTGATCTTACATTTCTAAAAGGAAGAATCAATTTCTCAATTGATGCATACCAAAAAAACACCACAGACCTACTTTTAGATGATCCGATTATCCCTTCTAATGGTGGTAATGTAACAATTTCAAAAAACATAGGAGAAGTTGAAAATAAAGGAATCGATATTGCTATTGCAGCAGATGTAGTCAATACGGATAATTTTAATTGGAATTCTAATTTTAATCTGTCACATAGTAAAAATGAAGTAACTGACTTAGGTGGACGTGATGAAATCCAAGGAACCTTTGGTAGTATCGATGGACAAGGCCGAATTTGGAATATTATCCAAGTAGGCCAACCACTTGGTCAATTTAATGGAACTACATTTTTAGGTACTTGGAAAACCTCTGAAGCTGCAGAAGCAGCTACTTTTGGAAGAATACCTGGAGATGCTAAATACCTTAGAGATGAAAATGGTGAAATTTTATTTGGAGCTATTGGTAATGGTACTCCAACCTTAACATGGGGATTTAATAATACGATTACTTATAAAAATTGGGATTTAAATGTATTCTTTCAAGGGGTACATAACTTTGATATTCTTAATGCTGTACAAGGTGTTATTGTAGGTAACACTGGAAATCAAAGAAGTTTTTTGGCTCCTGAACAATTAAACCAATGGACTCCACAAAATGAAACTGATATACCCGCAGGAGGTCCAAACGAAGCTGGATCCACTCGTTATGTAGAAAAAGGTGATTTTATTAGACTTAGCAATCTTACTTTGGGATATACCCTTAAAGACATAAAACACATAAATGCTAATGTGAAATTATACGTGACTGGGCAAAATTTATTTTTAATCACAGATTATACTGGTTATGACCCTGAGCTTACATCTGTACCCGCAGATGATAATGCAGGGAATAAAAGTGTAGATGTCGCAGCTGGTATAAATGCCGGAGCTTATCCCAATCCAAGGTCATTCATTTTTGGAGTAAAAGTAGGATTTTAATACAAAAAACAAATTTTATGAAAACAACATATAACAGAAACCGATATAATATAAGATCCATATTATCTTTTCTGATAATAGCATCTGTTTTTTACAGCTGTGCGGATTTAGATGAAGACCCAACAATTGCACAATTAGCTCCAGGTGCATACTCCAAAATTCAAGAATTAGAACTTGGAGTTACTGGGGTACACGCAAAGTTAAATGATGCTTCTTGGATGACAACTTTTTATGCTCCAGCTTGGGCCGGAGATGATATTACTACACATATTGGAAGTAATAAGGCAGAATTTAGAGAATTTGATCAACGATTAGTTTCTCAAGCCAATTCAAGAGTACGAAATAACTGGGAAGCAATTTACAGTACTATTCGTGCAGCAAATACTGTTTTGGCAAATAATGAAGGCTTAGTTCTTACCGAACCAAGTGAAATAGAAACTCAAAATCGACTCATTGCCGAAGTGTATTTTCTAAGAGGTGTAATGTTCTTTCATTTAGCCAGAATTCATGGAAGAATACCTTTACCTATTATTCCAGACCCAGATCAACAATTAGGATTAGCAGAACAGATTGATGTTTATGAACAAATTGAGTCAGATCTTTTAAGAGCCGAAAGTGGATTACCCGATATATACCCAGGAGTAAATGCTGGAGCTCCCAGACCAAACAGTGGTTCTGCAAGAGCATTACTAGCAAGATTATATCTAGATTGGGCAGGATTCCCGGTTAAGGATAATGCCAAATATACTGATGCAGCTTCTAGTGCAAAACAAGTAATTGACAATAGTGCGGCGCATAATTTTACGCTACTTGAAGATTTAGAAGATTTATGGACTTTAGAACATCGATTTAATGACGAAGCGGTTTGGACCATTCCTTATTGTCGAAGTTGTGGTCAACCTAATCGTAAATTCGGAAAGTTAGGTAATCCGTCAGATCTTCAAGGATGGCAAGAAACCTTTGCAGAAATTAGATTTTTTGAAGACTTCCCAGAAGGTGCAAGAAAAGAAGCCACATACAGAACCGAACTTGATTGGAAGAACTTTAGCGATCAACCAACACCGGTTTTTAAGAAAATTGTAGGTCCTATTGACGATATCCCATTATCAGATTTTCAAACTGATAGAAATGACTTCTTTATACGCTATGCCGAAGTTCTTTTAATCTATGCTGAAGCTTCTGCCCGATCAGGAAACATTACTCCAGAATCATGGGAAGCTTTAAATATGATTAGGCGAAGATCTGAAGGGCTTCCTTTTAATATTCCAGATCCATCGGTAGATGTAACTACAGGAGACCTTGCAGAATTAGCATTTACCGAAAGAAAATGGGAGTTTGCTGGTGAATATTTACGCTGGAATGATTTAGTGCGAATGGAACGAGTTGAACAGGCACTCTCGGATCGAGCACCACAAACCTCATTAAATAACAGTGGTGAATTGTTACCCGAACCAAATCCAATAAAAGGATCACTTGGTACAGATAATTACTTTACTCCTATTCCGCAACGAGAAATAGATCTTAACCCAAGTATAAACAATTAAACAAAAAGAAATACAATAATTTTGAATTAGTTATTTTTAAACACAACGGTAGAGTCTTACGTAACTTTATCGTTGTGTACTTTATATTCAACAATTAAATACGATTCTAGATAACAACAAAGCATGAAAACTTTTGAAATAAAATCATTATTAAGAAATATAAAAAGTATCGGTCTAGTATTTATAACTACTACGCTCTTTCTTGCTTGTTCGGAACCAAACAATTCTGCCATTTCTAAACATAAAACAGAAACAAAAAAACTCTTTACAGCAATAACGTCTACTATATCAG
The DNA here is from genome assembly GCF_003443715.1 of Aquimarina sp. AD10. Classification (NCBI taxonomy): domain Bacteria; kingdom Pseudomonadati; phylum Bacteroidota; class Flavobacteriia; order Flavobacteriales; family Flavobacteriaceae; genus Aquimarina; species Aquimarina sp. AD10. The sequence continues at coordinate 1,291,288 of NZ_CP031965.1, forward strand.
GTATTGATTTCGAAAATAAATTAATAGAAACATTAGAATCTAATTATTACCAATACATGTATACCTACATTGGTGGAGGTGTTGCGGCGGCAGATTTTAATAATGACGGATTAATGGATTTATTTTTTATTTCTAACACTCATGACAATAAATTATATCTAAATCAAGGTGATTTTCGCTTTAAGGATATTACAAAAAAGGCTGGTATACAAAAAAGAAAAGGTTTCGATTCTGGAGTTGCCGTAGCAGATGTTAATAATGATGGCTTTGTTGATATTTATATTTCTCGGGGTGGTTGGCAAGAAGAGGATAATAAATTTGCCAATATGCTTTATATAAATAATGGTGACCTTACGTTTACAGAAAAAGCTGAAGCTCTTGGTCTGGCAGATAAAAACCGTACAATACAAGCTACTTTTTTTGACTATGACAATGATAATGATCTTGATGTATATATCTCTAATACCCCTGATATTACAAGTAGATCAAAAGTTGTCGATCTAAAAGCTGTTGAAAACGATCCAAAAACATTACAGCTTAAAGGAAGTGATAGACTTTATAACAATGATGGAACAGGACATTTTACCGACGTTTCTGAAAAATCAGGACTAGTATATGATATAGGATTTGGTCTTAATCCTCAAGTTGGTGATCTTACTAATGATGGATTATTAGATATCTATGTATGCAATGATTTTAATGTACCAGATTTAGCATATATTAATAATGGAGATGGGACGTTTACAGAATCTAGGGATAAATTATTCAAGCATATGTCCTTTAATAGCATGGGTAGTGATATTGCCGATATTAATAACGATGGATTACCAGATTTAATGACATTAGATATGAATCCAGAAGACTATATTCGATCAAAAACCACAATGGCAATGACTTCTATTGAAAAATTTGATAAAATGGTTGCCAATGGATATCATCAACAATACATGCACAATATGCTCCAACTTAATAATGGTAATAACTCATTTAGCGAGATTGCCCATATGTCTGGCATAGCAAATACTGATTGGAGTTGGTCCCTATTAGCCGCCGATTTTGATTTAGACGGTTATAAAGATATATACATCACTAATGGAGTTTACAGAGATGTTATAGATAGAGATAAAAACAACGAAATACTCCAGATATTAAGAAAAAATGGTAGAAAACCAACTCAAGAAGACTTCTTCAGTTTTGCAAAAATGCTACCTCAACAAAAACTTACCAATTACTTCTATAAAAACAAGGGTAATAAAACATTTCAAAATACATCATCAACATGGGTAGATACTACAGCTACATTTTCTAATGGTGCCGTTTATGCCGATTTAGATAATGATGGTGACTTAGATATAGTTGTAAATAATATAAATGATAAAGCCAATATTCTTAAAAATAATGCTATCGAATTACAAAAAGGAAATTTTGTAAAAGTTAGACTAGAGGGACCAAAAAAAAACAACTTTGGTATAGGAACAAAAGTTAAAGTATACTTTACAAATAATACAATACAATCTCGTCAATTAATAAATACAAGAGGTTTTCTGTCATCTGTTAGTAATGTTTTACATTTTGGATTTAAAAAACAAGATACAATCTCAAAGATTGAAATCACATGGCCAGACGGAAAACAACATCTGTTACAAAAGGTTTCAAGTAACAAATTAATAACGGCAAAATATGCTAGTGATACCTCACTTCAAGATACATTTACAGAAAAAACAACAACAAAAACAATTTTCAAAAAAACAACTTCAAGATTTGGTCATATTGAAACTGCCTTTAACGATTATGACCTACAGATACTACTACCTCATAAACTCTCTCAAACTGGACCTGCAATAGCAAAATCAGATGTGAATAATGATGGCTACGACGACATTTTTATCGGTGGTGCGCATGGATACGTTGCACAATTACTATTAGGGAATAAATCTGGCGATTTTAAAGCTTATTCAAATTTAGATTTTAAAAAAGATAAACAGCGTGAAGATGTTGGGGCCTGCTTTTTTGATGTAGATAATGACGGAGATCAAGACTTATATGTCGTTAGCGGAAGTTATGAATTTAACAATACTCCAAAACTATTGCAAGACAGATTGTATCTAAACAATGGTGCCGGGCAATTTTCAAAATCAAAAAATCAGTTACCAGAAATGATAACTGCAGGATCAGTTGTTGTTCCTAATGATTATGATAATGATGGTGATATTGATTTATTTGTTGGCGGACGTGTTATCCCCAGTAAATACCCTTATGCTCCTTCTAGCTATTTATTAATAAATGATAATGGAAAATTTATTATCCAAACACCAGCTCTAGCGCCTGGCCTACAAGATATAGGTATGGTAACCGATGCCGTTTGGGTAGATATTAATAATGATGAAACCACTGATTTAGTGGTAACTGGAGAATGGATGGGTATCGAGGTTTTTATCAATAAAGACAACAAATTATTAAAAAGTGATCATTATGAAACACTATCCTCAACAACAGGTTGGTGGAACAAAATAGTAGTTGCTGACATTGATAATGATGGAGATCAAGATATTATAGCTGGTAACCTAGGGTTAAATTATAAATTTCATGCTTCTAAAGAAAAACCTTTTCATGTTTATACACGTGATTTTGATTTTAACGGGAAAGAAGATATCATACTGGCCAAATATTATAATGAAAAACAAGTGCCTGTTAGAGGGAAAGTTTGTACCGCCCAACAAATACCACATTTAGCAAAAAAAATAACGACATATAATGAATTTGCAAACAAAGACCTTGGTGGAATTTTAGGTAAAGGTATTACCTCTGCATTACATTATCAAGCTATAGAATTTCGTTCGGGAATATTTAAAAACAACGGCAATGGAGCATTTGAATTTTCTCCACTACCTATCGACGCACAACAATCGCCAATCAATAGTATTTTATTTGAAGATTTTGATGGAGATCAAATAAAAGATCTGTTAGTGGCGGGTAATAACTATCAATCAGAAGTAGAGACTACAAGAGCCGATGCAGGGATTGGTTCTTTTTTAAAAGGTAATGGTACAGAACTATTTAGTCCTATTTCTAATCAAAAGTCCGGTTTTTTCACCAATAAAGACACACGACACATGCTGTCTATAAAAAATGAGAAAGGAAAGTTTATAATAGTAGCAAATAATAATGATTTACTAGATATTTTTAAAGCATACTAATCATTTTTTACATCCAAAAACTTACGAAAAGACGAAGTGTTTTCTAGCCATACGATCAATAGAAAGCCTAATGTATATGCCAGTATATCCATCCAAGAAAAGGAGCTTCCGATAACAATTCTAGCTAGTTTTGATTCTTGTAGACCTAAAAAATAGATGACCTTAAAATATTGCATTATTTCGACAAAATAACAGAATAAAAGAACAAACAAAGCTGTCTTTAGTACTGGTAAATTGAAAAAAGTTTTAACCCCATAATATAAAAGGAATACAACCAAAGTATCTCCAAAATATGGTCTTATTATAGCATCATCAATATACATTGCAATGATGATTTCTATCAAAAACACTAAAATGGTTAAAATGAAATACTTTTTATGAAACCTTAACATCATAATGTTTACCTTCTTATTCTATATCCAAATCATACTTACTCAGTAATCCTAAGAGACCAAACTTACTAAATTTAGCTTTCTTTAAAATGTTATTATCCGGATCAATACTATAGTTTTTGGCTGTTCTAAAATCTGTTTTTTCAGCATTGGTATTATCAAAAACGGTCTTTGTCATATCACACTGATCAAATACAGCTCCTTTAATATTAGCATTCGTAAAATCAACTTCTTTTAAACTACAGCTTTTAAACATAGTATTCTTCATTTCGAATCCAAAAAAAGATGCATAATCAAGATTACAATGATCAAACACTACCGAAAACATAAATGTATTACATCCACTAAAATCTAAGCCAAGCATTTTACAACCAGAAAACAGAACCTCTTGAAATGAGGTTACTTTCATCAATATAGATCCAAAATTGCAGTTATTAAATTCACATTCTAAAAAAGTAACAACAGAAATATCAGTGTCAGAAAAATTACAATTTATAAAAGTACAATTGTCATATTCTTTTGACTCTAATTTTTTACCAGAAAAATTTTGACTGTCAAAAGTTTGATCAAGTATTGAATTACTCATATTTCTTATTGATTGTTTCTACCAAAATTTAAAAGTAGTGTATTGTATTTTTATAATCAGAAACATGACTAACTAATTACCAATCCTCCACGGTGGGTTTTTTCTGTTGTCTCCTGCAAAATAAAGGATTACTTGATTTCCATCAGGGTCTTTTAGTCTCGCTTCACGCCAAAGCCAAGTTTGATCTTTTGGCAATTGATCAAATACTACTCCATCTTGAGTAAGTCGTTTTACCTCATCATCTAATTTAGATGTTTCAAAATAGATATATGCTCCCTCTCCTTCAGAAAGTGTTTCTACCAAATGAATAGAAAAAGTTGCGTCTCCTTCTACACATTCAAACCTAGCATAGTGAGGCAACGCTTTTACGATTAAACGCAACCCTAGTTTTTCATAAAAAGAAATAGATTTTTCTATATCTAAGGATGGCACTGTTACTTGATTTAAGTTCATAAAGTCTATGCAAGGATTTTATAGTTTTCTACGTTTTTTTTCTTGTGATAAAAGATTTAACTCACGACTTGTTTGTCCGGCTACAGAAGTATTTTCTTCTGCTCTTCGTATCAAATAAGGCATTACATCTCGTACCGGTCCAAAGGGTAAATATTTTGCTACATTATAGCCTTCTGATGCTTGATTAAAACTAATATGATCACTCATGCCATATAGCTGGCCAAACCAAACTCTAAAATCATCTTTAGCGATAGACAGATCATCCATCAATTGCATGGCTAAATAACTACTATGCTCATTATGTGTACCTATAAAAACTGAAATATCTTCTATATTTTCAAGAATGTATTTCATAGTAGTATTAAAGTTTTCGTCGGTGTGTTCTTTACTTGCACAAATTGGTGTAGGATATCCTTTTTCTTCTGCACGTTCATTTTCTTTTTCCATATAGGCACCTCGCACTATCTTTACTCCTATTTTAAAACCATATACTCTTGCTTCTTCATGCAAACTCTTCAAATACTCTAAACGATCATGTCTGTATAATTGCAATGTATTATAAATAATAGCTTTTTCTGTATTATACTTACGCATCATTTTAGCAACTAAATCATCAGCAGCGTCTTGCATCCAACTTTCTTCTCCATCAATCAATAATGCAACATCACAATCAAATGCTTTTTGACAGACTAGTTCAAAGCGCTTTTCTATACGTTTCCATTGTTCTTCTTCTTCTTTAGTTAAAGCTTCACCTTTTGTTTTCTTTTCGAAAACCGAAAATCGTCCCAAACCTGTTGGTTTAAATACACTAAAAGGCATCGCGTCTTTATGATCTGCAAATTCAATCAATTCTATTGTTTTTAGAAGAACTGCATCAAATTGAGACTCGTCTTCTTTTCCTTCAACAGAATAATCTAAAACCGAACATACTCGTTTTTCGAACATTTTATCTACTACAGGTAAGCAATCTTCTTCACTAACTCCTCCACAGAAATGATCAAATACAGTTGCGCGTATCAATCCTTGTACTGGCAAATGAGCTTTAATAGCAAAATTTGTTACTGCAGTACCGATTCTTACTAATGGTTCATTAGAAATCATTTTAAACAAAAAATATGCTCTTTCTAATTCTGAATCGCTTTTTAACGAAAAAGCTTTTTGTGTATTCTCAAACAAGTTATTGTGACTCATCAAAAAAATAATTTAGATTATCATCAGTTTTATACTAGCATTCCTATAAATATGATCGATTTACAAGAATACTTTGTGTTTATTTTATGATATCTGCAAATATAGAACTTGCGAGTTTATTTTAATCTAAATTCTACTTAATTTCGCTCTCATAATTTAACTACACATGAAGCCCATAGTTTCTAAAGAATCAATAGTATATTTTGGTCAGGAATGTTATACTGCCCTAAACGCTTACTTAGAAAAAGCTAACCACTCTAAAATAGCCATTCTCGTTGATAGCAATACTCACGAATATTGTTTGTCATTACTAATGAGTACAATCGAAAAAGAATATGATATAGAGGTTATTGAAATTGAACCTGGCGAAATTCATAAAAATATTGAAACTTGTAGTGGTATTTGGAATGCTCTTTCTGAATTAGGTTTTGATCGTAAGAGTCTTCTAATTAACCTTGGAGGAGGTGTAGTTACTGATCTTGGAGGTTTTATAGCCTGTACATACAAAAGAGGTATTAACTATATCAATATACCAACTACTCTATTGGCCATGGTAGATGCATCTGTTGGAGGTAAAACTGGTGTTGATCTTGGCAATCTTAAAAACATGGTTGGGGTAATTAGTGAATCTGAAATGGTATTAATAGATACAGAATATTTAGGTACGCTCCCCGTAAATCAAATGTGTAGTGGTTTTGCAGAAATGTTGAAACATGGTTTAATTCAAGATCGTGAATATTGGAACAAAATTAGTGATCTCTCTCAATTAGATATTGAAGAATTAGATCAAATGATATATGATTCTGTAGTGATTAAAAATAAAATTGTTACTGAAGACCCTACAGAACAAAATATTAGGAAATACCTTAATTTTGGTCATACTCTTGGGCACGCTATAGAATCTTTTTACCTAACGCATCCAGATAAACCTGTTTTATTGCATGGTGAGGCCATTGCAATTGGTATGATTATGGAAGCCTATATTTCATCCCAGTTACTATCATTAACAGAAGAAGATTTACAACATATTAGCGATGTTATTCTTGCTACATTTCCAAAAATTGATATAGAATCTAAGGATTACCAAGAAATTATGAATCTTTTGATTCATGATAAAAAAAATGAAAAAGGAACCATTTTGTTTGTATTATTAACTTCTATAGGTGCTGCAAAATATAACTGCACTGTTGATGATGATTTGATTTTAAAGTCTTTTGAATATTACAAATCTCTTTAATACAATTTCACTACATTTAGTTTACCATACGAACTTAAATTCGCAACCTCTTGAAAAAGAAATTCTTTAAGCTGTTCAAAATATTAGTGTTGGGCATACTAACTTTGATTATTATTGTAGTTGCTTCACTTTATTTTTCTTTGAATGAAAAGATGCCTGAAGGTGAAACAGGTAGTAAAGCAGATCAATTTGCTTTAAAAATACAAGAAGCACTGCACTATCAAGCGTATCAAGATACTGATTACCTACAGTGGACATTTAGAAACAAGCATCATTACCTCTGGAATAAGCAACAACAAACTGTTCAAGTTAAGTGGGATGACCATACTGTACATCTTAATCTTAATAAACCACAAAAAAGTTATTTAGAAAATAAAAATGTAAACGAAAAAGAAAGAAAAAAAATTCTTTCTACAGCTCTAGCCTATTTTAACAATGATTCTTTTTGGGTAGTTGCTCCTTTTAAACTATTTGATACTGGTGTTACCAGAAAATTAGTAAAGTTAGATGATAATAGCCAAGGCTTACTTATAAACTATAGCTCTGGAGGAACAACCCCTGGAGATTCATATCTTTGGAAAGTTGATCAAAATTATATCCCTACTAGCTACCAAATGTGGGTTTCTATACTACCTATAGGAGGAATAGAAGCTACTTGGAGTGACTGGAAAAAAACAGAAAGTGGTACTTACTTATCGCAACAACATAAATTACTAGGCTTTGGAATTCCTATTAGTAATCTTAGAGCCTGGAACGATTAAGTTTCACATAGTATTAGAAAAATAGTGATACATAAAATTTAAACAACAAAATCAACAATAACACCGAGATCACATTCAAAATAAAGCCAACTTTAACCATTTCTGATACTTTAACATAACCACTTGCAAAAACTATTGCATTGGGTGGTGTAGCCATAGGAAGCATAAATGCACAACTAGCAGCCATAGTAACAGGAATTAACATATGAAGCATTGGTACATTTAAACCTAGTGCAATACCTGCAACAACGGGAACAAATATGGCTACCAAAGCCACATTGCTCATTAATTCGGTCATAAAAAGCATAAAAACAATTAATAATGCCGTGACTACTACTAAACTTAATCCTTTATTTTCTGCTATAGTATTTGCTACTAACTCTATTAAACCTGCATGTGACAATCCGCTTGCTAGAGCTAAACCTCCACCAAATAAGATTAAAATTCCCCATGGCAATTTTTGAGTATCTTTCCATTCTAAAGAAAACTCCCCTTTACTTAATCTAAAAGGAATTACAAACAAAGCAAAAGCTCCCATCATACTTATTCCTGTATCAGAAAGCTTTAAATCAGGAAAAAAACCATTAATTGTCGTTCTAGATATCCAAAGTGCAATTACTACACTAAAAATAACAAGTACTCGACGTTCTTGTTTTGAAATCTTGCCTAATTTTTTTAACTCTTCGTTGATTACATTTTGTGAAGCATTAAAACTTTTAATATGATTAGGATAAATCCATTTTACCATCACAAAATAAATAATAGTAATCATCGTCACCGAAAAAGGAAAAGCAAGTAACATCCAATTTAAAAAAGATATTTCTATTTGATATTCGTTTTCAAGAAATCCAACCAACACAGAATTAGGTGGTGTACCTATAATGGTTGCCACTCCACCAACATTGGCAGAAAAAGCAATTCCCAACATTATGCTTAATGCAAAATTTTTATCATTTTTTGTAAACCCATCTTTATCATCAATTAATAACTGTATCACTGATAAAGCAATAGGCAGCATCACTACTGTACATGCTGTATTGCTAATCCACATACTCATAAAAGCAGTAGCTATCATAAAACCAAGAATAACCCGATCAGGGCTTGTTCCGGTAATTTTTATAATGGTTAATGCTATTCTTTTATGAAGGTTTACTTTTTCTAAGGCCAAGGCCATTACAAAACCTCCAAAAAACAAAAATACAATAGGGCTACCATAACTCTGAGATACGGTTTTTAAGTCTAAAACTCCTACTAGAGGGAATAAGATTAATGGTATTAATGCTGTTACAGATATAGAAACAGCTTCTGTTATCCACCAAACTATCATCCAAACAGCAACAGATATAACCTTATCTGCTACTTCTGAGATGAATATAAAAGGTAAGTTGATCAATACCAAAAACAACAGAGGTCCTAGAATTAATCCTATTTTTTTAACAAGAGGGTATTTACTCATTTATTTTTAGAGCTATCCCCAACAAAGTGTTGAGATTTATTCTTAAAAAGCACATTAAATGTAGTCAAACTACCATAAATTCTCGTGATGTATTGTTGCAAGTCTATTTTGTCTTGTTGATCAAGGTTAGAGCTATTAATCTTCTGTTCCATCACTCGAATTCTATCCCTAACCATCACAATTTTATGAAAAAATTTATCAATAGGTAACTCTTTAGAAGTTAAATTCTGATCTCCAGGTTGCATTATTAGCTTACCCCCCTTCCACTTATCTGCGATAGGTACAATTTCTGAAATATCACTATATCGCTTTAAAAGATCTTTTACTACTTTTTCTACTTCATAGAAGCTAACCGTATCGACTTCATCTTCTACTCCATCAATGATTTCAAATTCATCGTCTACATTTACAGTTTCTAATCCATTATCTATAAAAGTTACCCAATACATTTTTGAAGTTACATTGGTTACTACGCCCAATCCAAATTCAGGATGTTTTATTCTGGAGCCTATCCCTAAAATCATAATTATAATTTTTAATCTAAAGTAGTAAGATTCGTAATAATTAGAAAATTAATACTATATAAAAAGGGTGAAGTTATTTACTTCACCCTAGTAGCCTAATTTTATATATACTCGAATATTATTCTATAAAAACTTTTTGAGTAATTATTCTATTAGAATTTGTAATCTGAACAAAATAAACTCCTGTAACCATATTACTAAGATCAAGTACTTGAACTCCATTTACTTTAGCTTCATTACTTACAGCTGTTGACTGTAAAGTTCTACCGTTAATATCTTTAACCAACACTTTTGACATTTCATCTGCAAATGTCCCCATCGTAATAGTTAATAGGTTTTTTACAGGATTAGGAAACATTCCTATTTCATTCTGCAAACCAGCTACCTGAGGTATAGCGGTATTATTTCTTAATCCATTTATTGTAAATTTCTCCCAAGAACCTATCCTTGTTCGATTACAGGTTATTGGAGCACCGCCATTCTCAGAAGAAACATACTTTCCATTATTTCCTTTTAGAGCTTTTTTACCTCCACCTGCATCTACTATAGTGAATTTCTCCCAAGAACCTATTCTGGTTCGATTACATGTCATAGGAGCCCCTCCATTTTCAGATGAAACATACCTTCCATTATTTCCTTTTAATGCCACTTGTCCTCCACCCGCGTCGACAACAGTAAATTTTTCAAAAGAACCTACAACCGTCCTATTACATGTCATTGGATTACTTCCATTTTCTGAAGAAATATATCTATTATTATTACCTTGAAAAGTTACTGATCCATCATTACCCGGACCACCATCACAAGTTTGCACACAGCTTTTTGAATTTATAGTTCTTTGAATCAAAGCTTTTGGCTGTGGACCAAAGCCTTTATTAAAATTAATACCAACATTAGTAAGGTGACAATAACTCATAATAGTACCTCCGCCAGATGGTAATCCGGGTCTTGCACAACCGCCTTCTGTTCCATAACAGCCATCGATAGCGGTATTATTATTATTCCACTTACAAGCTTGGGTATGTGGAGATCCTAAATTATGTCCCAATTCGTGAGCAACTACCTCTACAGACCATGAGTATGTAGGTACGTTACTAAAAGATTTTCTAATACCCGAAACTGCATATTTGTAAGAACCACATAACGCATTGACCCAGGCAACACCTCCAGAAAAGTTATAGGTTACAAAATGTCCTAAATCACCATTAAAACTATTTCGATTTCTATAATTTCGATAATTAGTTAACCCATCAAATGGGGCTGCACTGGTCCAAGCTTTTACTCCAGAAAGACGAATACTAATATCATCATTTGCATACAATACTGAAACCTGATTAAAAATAGCTTCAATAAAATCTGAAGCCCCCTGTGCACCTCCTTTATCACGAACAATATCATTTGCAATATCGAAGAATATTTTAGGGCATTTTACTGCTGCTTTACCTTGGGTATTATCTTGAAGTTGCTCGCTCTTTTCAGGATTATCTTCTATCCTACAAACAAAATCATTAAGGTGTCTTATGTCCTTATCTTCATAAATGATCTGTTCGTTACTATTTTTAAGTTTACCAATCACTAAATTGCTTGGTTTTTCACCAATACTAATAATACCAGATATTTCTGCGCTTAAAAAACTTATAGCAACAACAGAATTAGGTACTCCTTTTACAATACCTCTATAATGTAGTACATTATTATCTGGTGTTACAATTTTACCAGAGGGCATTTCAATAATTTGATAATCATCTGTAGTTATTTTTGTTTTTACAAGTTCTAATGACATTGCTTTCTTTTGGCCAGGAATAGTAAGAGTCATCGCAACAGGAGCTTTAGATTTAAAAGCGGCCTCCTTTCCTTTATCAAAAGAAAAAAGAGTATAGTCTTTTAATTCTGATGGGATTTTAGTTTTTGACTTTTGTTTATTAACTGTCGTAAAAAGATCTACGTTTTCAAATACAGTACCATTAGTTTTTTCTTGCTGTATTCTCTCACTAGGATTGTGGGGTTGCTTCTGTGCAAAACCAATTGCCGTTATTAGGGCAAACACAATTGTTAAAATGTTTTTCATCGTTAGAAGTTTTAATTTTGAAGATGAAGAATCTTGATGCATGTAGGCCAAATATGTTATCAAAATCTAAATACTTCAATGAGTTTGTATAACCTTAATTTACAAACTTTTAAACACAACATAGACAACCTTTGTGAACAAATCTAAAGTTGGCAGAAGAGTAGATTTCTTAGCGATTTTAATAAAAATATAAGCCAAAAAACAGTATTCAAAATCAAAAATAAGAACCTTCTATACTCATGATCTTAAAAAAAAAGTCTTATTTAATTATTCTGAAATGCAAAAAGGCTACTAACTATGGTTCACAAATTGTTAAAAAAAAAACAAAAAAAACACCTACAAAAAACTTACATAACATTTTCCGAAAGAAAATTACTACTAAGCATAAGCCTTATAAACAAAGAGGTTTTACCATTATATACTTAAACAATCGTTATAAAACGACGATAATTTATCAATAAAAAAGTCATGTAAACTTGAATAACTTCAGAAAATACATTTTTATTTCAAAAAATATTCTTTAAATACTAAAACGGAAAGGGTACTCATTTTACAAAACGCTATCAAATACCTACATTTGCAATCTTGGTTAAAATTTTATGGTAGTATCAAAAGAAAATATTGAGGTTTTAGGAGCACGAGTTCACAACTTAAAAAACATAGATGTAACTATACCCCGAGAAAAATTAGTAGTTATTACAGGCTTATCGGGATCTGGTAAATCTTCTCTTGCATTTGATACGATTTATGCAGAAGGACAAAGAAGATATATTGAGACTTTTTCTGCCTATGCACGTCAATTTCTAGGAGGTTTAGAAAGACCTGATGTAGATAAAATAGATGGGCTATCTCCAGTAATCGCTATCGAACAAAAAACTACCAGTAAAAGTCCGAGAAGTACTGTGGGAACAATCACAGAAATATATGATTTTTTAAGGCTGCTCTTTGCAAGAGGAAGTGATGCCTACAGCTATAACACAGGAGAAAAAATGGTGAGTTATAGCGATGATCAAATTAAAGATCTGATTCTAAAAGATTTTAGTGGAAAAAAAATCAATATCCTTGCGCCTATTGTACGATCTAGAAAAGGACATTATCGTGAGCTTTTTGAGCAAATTGCAAAACAAGGATTTGTTAAAGTTCGTACCGATGGCGAGATAAAAGATATTACTAAAGGAATGAAACTTGATCGCTACAAAACTCATGATATCGAGATTGTTATAGACAGACTCAAAGTTTCTGAAGATCAAGAGAATTCTAAGCGTTTAATGGAGACCATTAATACGGCTATGTACCATGGTGATGACGTTCTTATGATTATTGAACAAGAATCTCAGGAAGCGCGCTTTTTTAGTAGAAACTTAATGTGTCCTTCAAGTGGGATTTCTTATCCTAACCCAGAACCTAATAATTTTTCATTTAATTCTCCAAAAGGGGCATGTCCAAAATGTAATGGTATAGGTAATCTTTATGAAGTAAATATCAATAAAATTATTCCTGATGATTCAAAATCTATTAAAAGTGGTGGTTTAGCGCCGCAAGGACCTCAAAAAAATAATTGGATTTTTAAACAATTAGAACTCATTGGTCAACGCTTTGACTTTAAACTTAGTGACCCTATTAAAAAAATTCCTAAGGAAGCTATGGAGATTATTCTTCATGGTGGAAAAGAAAAATTTAGTGTTGATAGCAAGACTTTAGGAGTTAAAAGAGAATATAAAATTGATTTCGAAGGTATTGCAACTTTTATAGAAAATACATACAATACCAATGATTCTACTTCTTTAAGAAGATGGGCTAAGGAATTTATGGATAATATTCAATGTCCTGAATGTAATGGATCAAGACTGCGCAAAGAATCTCTGTATTTTAAAGTTAATGAAAAAAATATTGCCGAGTTAGCTTCGATGGATATAAGTGAGTTAACAGATTGGTTTAAAGAACTACCTGTTAAATTAAGTGAAAAGCAAAAGAAAATTTCTGGTGAAATTTTAAAAGAGATTAATGCGAGATTACAGTTTTTGATTGATGTAGGTCTTACCTATTTATCTTTGAATCGAAGTAGTAAATCTCTATCTGGTGGTGAGGCACAGCGTATACGACTTGCAACGCAAATTGGTTCTCAATTGGTAGGTGTACTTTATATATTAGATGAACCTAGTATTGGATTACACCAAAGAGATAATGAAAAACTTATCAATTCTCTTATTCAATTAAGAGATATTGGTAATTCTGTTATTGTGGTAGAGCATGATAAAGACATGATAGAACGTGCAGATCATGTTATAGACATTGGACCACATGCAGGAAAACACGGTGGAGAAATTATTAGTGAAGGAGATCCCTTAGATTTAAAAAAACACGATACCCTAACTGCCGACTATTTAAGCGGAAAAAGACAAATAGAAGTTCCTACTAAAAGAAGAAAAGGAAATGGTAAAACTATTTCTTTAAAAGGAGCTACAGGAAATAACCTAAAAAATGTTTCTATTACTATTCCTTTAGGAAAAATGATCGCTGTTACTGGAGTATCAGGTAGTGGTAAATCAACTTTAATTAATGAAACATTATACCCCATTCTTAATGCGTACTACTTTAACGGTGTCAAAAAACCAATGCCTTATAAAAGTATAAAAGGGTTAGAACATTCTGATAAAGTTATTGATGTAAATCAATCCCCTATTGGTCGTACTCCAAGATCAAATCCTGCTACTTATACAGGTGTTTTTTCAGAAATCAGAAGTCTATTTGCTAAAACTCCTGAAGCCATGATCCGTGGGTATAAGCCTGGGCGATTTAGTTTTAATGTTCAAGGAGGTAGATGTGAGACCTGTAAAGGTGGCGGATTGCGTGTAATAGAAATGAATTTTTTACCTGATGTATACGTAGAGTGTGAAACCTGTCAAGGTAAACGATTTAATAGAGAAACATTAGAGATAAGATATAAAGGAAAATCAATTTCTGATGTATTAGAAATGACTATAAATGAAGCATGCAACTTCTTTGAACCTATTCCTAAAATTTACCGAAAACTAAAAACTATCCAAAATGTTGGTTTAGGCTATATTACACTAGGACAACAATCAACAACACTATCAGGTGGTGAAGCGCAACGTATTAAATTGGCTACAGAACTATCCAAAAGAGATACCGGAAATACATTTTATATTTTAGATGAACCAACAACAGGGCTTCATTTTGAAGATATTAGAGTATTAATGGAAGTTTTGAATAAATTAGTTGATAAAGGAAATACAGTATTAATTATCGAACATAATCTTGATGTAGTTAAAATGGCTGATTACGTTATTGATATTGGATATGAAGGCGGTAAAAATGGTGGTCAAGTCATTGCAAAAGGTACACCAGAAGAAATTATAAAAGAAAAGAAAAGTTATACCGCGAAGTTCTTAAAGAAAGAACTTGGCATTTTAAATTAAAAGAATAAATTTTATGGAACAACAACATCATAAGGGCTGGAATGAAATAAAAACTAATGACTCTTGGGCTATCTTCAAGATCATGGGGGAATTTGTTAATGGATTTGAGAAAATGAGTAAAATAGGACCTTGTGTATCTATTTT
Source organism: Aquimarina sp. AD10 (assembly GCF_003443715.1). Taxonomy (NCBI): domain Bacteria; kingdom Pseudomonadati; phylum Bacteroidota; class Flavobacteriia; order Flavobacteriales; family Flavobacteriaceae; genus Aquimarina; species Aquimarina sp. AD10. Next base: position 1,306,737 of record NZ_CP031965.1, read on the forward strand.
TGGATCCGCTCGTACAAAAACTGATGACAAATACTATCAGTTAGCAGTAGATGTAGCTAAAAATATTGTAGACAATGGCTATGGTGTCATTACTGGTGGTGGACCTGGTATTATGGAAGCCGGAAATAAAGGAGCCCATTTAGGAGGCGGAACCTCTGTAGGGTTAAACATAGACTTACCTTTTGAACAACATGACAATCCATATATAGACAGTGATAAAAGTCTTGATTTTGATTACTTCTTTGTACGTAAGGTAATGTTTGTAAAATACTCACAAGGATTTGTAGTAATGCCTGGAGGTTTTGGAACCTTAGATGAATTATTTGAAGCGATGACATTAATACAAACCAAAAAAATAGCAAAATTTCCTATAATTCTTGTAAGCACAGAGTTTTGGGGTGGACTTATTGATTGGGTAAAAAGTACATTACTAAATAAATTTGGAAATATTAGCCCTGGTGATCTTGATCTTATTCATGTCGTAGATACGCCCGAAGAAGTACTTACTATTCTAGATAAGTTCTATGGTGAGTATAATTTAAGTCCAAATTTCTAAGTAATATCTTTGAACTTTAGACAATTATCAAATTCACACAAAATAAAATGCTTAAAACTAACTCAATTTCAGTATCAACCAATTCGTATGATAGCTTAGCGAAAGCTTCTTCTTATCTATTATTAATCAATTTTTCTAATATATAAAAAGAGTGAATCTCGCTAAAATATATTATTCCGTAATTGCATTTTTTATATGCTTTGTTGCTCATAGTCAACATAGTATTAAAATTGATGCAAGTCTTGATACCGAAAAAAAGATAGTATCAATTGAGCAAGAAGTTGTATTTACCAATACTTCTGAGCATGTATTAAAAGAAGTGTTTTTTCATGACTGGGCAAATAGTTTTGCAGGTAAAACAACCCCCTTAGGAAAACGATTTTCTGAAGATTTTTTGAAACGATTTTACTTTGCAAAAGATCATGAACGAGGTAGCACAATCATTCAAAAAATTAGCGATAACGCAACTAACGCCTTACAATGGAGTCGACACGAAGGGATAGCCGATATTATCAAAGTAATATGTACTAAACCTTTACTTCCTGGAGAGAGTCAAACATTTATTTTAAAGTATCAGATAAAAATTCCAAGTAGTAAATTTACTCGATATGGGTATCATGACAACGGTAATTTTGATTTAAAGTATTGGTACATTGTTCCTGCCGTATATGACACAAAATGGAATATCTATAGTCATAAAAATCTAGATGATCTTTACATGGAACTAAGTGATTACGAAATCGTTTTTACAGTTCCTGAAGAATACCATGTGGTAAGCGAATTAACTCAGAAAGAAATAGCTAGAAATTTACCTGAAGAAGAAGACCAAAATTTAAAAATTATAACACTTAGTGGCGAGAATCGAGGAGAAATAAATTTACATATAGGGAAACAGCCCAGTTTTTATAGTTTTCCTGCGGGAGATTTTATATTCATTAGCAATATAGACGATAACAATCTAATGCCAAAAATGAAATCTGTGGCTACAGAAAGGATTTTAGATTTCTTAAAGAAAAAACTAGGGCCTTATCCATATAATAAGATTGTTATTTCTGAAAGTGATTATAAAAATAATCCTGTTTATGGCTTAAACCAATTACCTGATTTTTTAAGACCATTTCCCGATGGCTTTCAATATGAAATTAAACAACTCAAAGCCATTACAGAAACGTATTTGGATAAAACATTATTGGTAAATCCCAGGCATGATACATGGATAAAAGATGCTTTACATATTTATCTAATGATCTCGTATACTGAACAGTTTTATCCCGATATGAAAATAATCGGTAAACTAAGCAAGGTTATTGGTATACGCTGGTTTCATATAGCAGATTTAGATTTTAATGATCAATATTTTTTAGCCTATAAAAATATGGCTAGATTATTTTTGGATCAACCCCTGTCGACTCCACAAGATAGCTTAGTAAAGTTCAACAAAAATATTGCTAATGCATACAAAGCTGGTGTAGGATTTAAATATCTAGAAGATTATCTCGAAAATGATAATGTTTTAGATGAGACTATAAAAGAGTTTTATTCCAAAAATGTACTTAAACATACGAGTTCTGAAAAATTTAAAGACATACTTCAATCTATAGCGCAAAAAGACGTAGAATGGTTTTTTAAAGATTTTGTAAACACAAACAAAAAACTGGATTTTAAAATCAAATCTGTAAAAAGAAAAAAAGACTCTTTAGAAGTTACCATAAAGAACAAAAAAGAGAATAGTATGCCTATCTCTTTATATGGATTAAGAAAAAAAGATGTTGTATCCAAAACATGGGTTACGGATATCGTAGGAACTAAAAAAGTCATGATACCTAATGATAACATAACCAAACTAGTATTGGATTATGAGCAAAATGTTCCCGAGATTAATAGAAGAAATAATTATAAAAATTTAAAATGGATACTCAATAAACCTATCCAGTTTAGATTATTAGAAGATGTTGAAGACCCTAGGTATAGCCAAATATTTTTTATTCCTGAGTTTGAATTTAATGTATATGATGGGTTTACTATAGCTTCAAAATTCTACAATAGTACATTGATAAGACGTAACTTTGAATACAATATATCACCTGCTTATGGATTTAGGTCACAAAAAATACTAGGCTCGGCTGCTTTCTTTTTTAGAAATCAAATAGCAGAACATGGACTATATCAGATTCGTTATGGTGTAAATGGAAGTATGTTTAGCTATGCTCCCGATTTATTATTTAGAAGGTTTTCTACCTCTGTAAGCTTCAATTTTAGACCAAAAGATTTAAGGTCTAATGAAAATCAACGATTAACAATAAGAAATGTAAATGTTTTTAGAGAGAGAGATGAAATAAATCCCGTTGTAACTCCAGATTATAATGTTTTTAATGCCAGATACGGCTATTCAGATTTCAATCTTACTGATTTTTTAGGATACAGTTTAGATTATCAAGTTTCAAAAAATTTCAGTAAACTTTCTACAACAATAAACTATAGAAAATTATTCTTAAACAATAGACAGTTAAACTTACGATTGTTTGCAGGAGCGTTTGTTTTTAATGATACAGAAAAAGATGGTGACTTTTTCAGCTTTGCGCTAGACCGCCCTACAGATTACTTGTTTGATTATAACTATCTAGGAAGAAGTGAAGATACAGGATTTACAAGTCAGCAAATTATTTTAGCAGAAGGTGGATTTAAGTCAAGACTGGATTCCCCGTTCGCAAATCAATGGATTACTACATTTAATGCCAATACGAATATCTGGAATTGGATATATGCATATGGAGATGCCGGTATTGTTAAGAACAGAGGAGAATCTGCCAAATATGTTTATGATGCCGGAGTAAGATTAAGTTTAGTTGCTGATTTTTTTGAACTCTTTTTCCAGTGGTATCAAACAAAGGATGGGAAATTGCACAACCAAATTATGACGAACAGATAAGATTTATTATTACGTTAAGTCCCGAAACGCTTATTGGACTTTTTACTAGATCATGGTACTAAAAATTGCAAATGTGAAAATTTTGAGCATTTGTTAATCAATACTTAAAATATTACTCAAAAACGATGATTTATCAATAAAAATCCAATTTTGATGTATTATACTCAAAACATTTAAGAGTTTAGCACTTGCAATTGGTCTGTATTTTGACTAAATTTGCAAACCTAAACTTCGTTCGTATGCAACCAGAAATAGTAAGCTCATCTAATATCTCATTTGAAGAATATAGAAATCAAATACTTAAAGATTACAAAATTGCAACTATAAGTAGAGAATGTAGCTTATTAGGCCGAAGAGAAGTACTAACTGGAAAATCAAAATTCGGAATATTCGGTGGCGGTAAAGAATTACCACAATTAGCAATGGCTAGAGTATTTCGCAATGGAGATTTTAGATCAGGGTATTATCGTGATCAAACTTTTATGATGGCCATTGATCAATATACAATTGAGCAATTTTTTGCTGGTCTCTATGCACATACCGATATAAACAAAGAGCCTTTTGCTGCAGGTAGACAAATGGGAGGGCATTTTGCAACGCATAGTCTAAATGAAGATGGCAGCTGGAAAAATCTTACGCAACAAAAAAACTCAAGTTCTGACATCTCCCCCACTGCTGGGCAAATGCCACGATTACTTGGTCTTGCACAAGCATCTAAAGTTTTTAGAAACGAAAAAAGTGTCTCTGATTTTTCTGATTTTTCTGTAAATGGAAATGAAGTAGCTTGGGGAACAATAGGTAACGCAAGTACCAGTGAAGGATTATTTTGGGAAACTGTAAATGCAGGTGGCGTACTACAAGTACCTATGGTTATAAGTATTTGGGATGATGAATACGGTATTTCTGTACATGCTAAACACCAGACTACAAAAGAAAATATTTCTTTAATCCTTGAAGGCTTTAGACGTGATGAAAATCATGAAGGATATGAAATTATAAAAGTTAACGGATGGGACTATGCTGCATTAATGGATGCCTATGAAACCGCTGAAGAGTTAGCTCGTGAAAAACATATTCCTGTAATTATACACGTTAAAGAACTAACTCAACCTCAAGGGCATTCTACTTCTGGATCTCATGAAAGATACAAAAGTGAAGAACGTTTAAATTGGGAAAGAGAGCATGATTGCAATAAGAAATTCAAAGAGTGGATCATCGATCACAATATTGCTACTACAGAAGAGCTTCTAGATATTGAAAAAGAGGCTAAAAAAGCCGTGCGTAAAGGCAAAAACACAGCATGGAACGCATATCTTTCTGAAATTAAAAATGAGCAAACAGAAGCCATTACTCTTCTTAAAGCTGTTGAAGGAATAAGTAAAAATAAAAATTTCATATCCCCACTAATAAGTGTTCTTGAATCAAAAGAAGAGCCTATTAGAAAAGATATATTAGAAGCTACAAGAAAAACACTTCGTTACATCACTAAAGAGAATTTTATAGAAAAAACCAATTTACAAAATTGGATAAATAGTTATATAAAAACTACGCAAGGAAAATATAGCGATCATTTATATAACGATTATGATTCTAAAGTGATAAATATTAACGAGGTTAAACCAGAGTATAACGAAAACTCTGAATTAGTCGACGGAAGAATCATCATTCGTGATAATTTTGACAATATATTTGATAGAGTTCCTGAAACACTAATTTTTGGAGAAGATAGTGGTAAAATCGGAGATGTAAACCAAGGTCTAGAAGGGTTACAAGAAAAATTTGGAGAAATTAGAATTTCTGACACTGGTATTCGTGAGGCTACAATAATAGGTCAAGGAATTGGTATGGCCATGAGAGGACTTAGACCCATTGCAGAAATACAATACTTAGACTATATTTTATACTGTATACAGGGACTAAGTGATGATCTTGCAACATTAAGATACAGAACTTTTGCAAAGCAAAAAGCTCCTCTAATTGTTAGAACGAGAGGACATCGATTAGAAGGAATATGGCATTCTGGATCGCAAATGGGAGGACTTATCCATTTATTAAGAGGTATTCATTTACTTGTACCTCGAAATATGACTAAAGCAGCAGGTTTTTACAATACACTATTAGACAGCGATGAACCAGCAATAGTTGTAGAATGTCTTAATGGATATCGTCTTAAAGAAAAAATGCCTGCTAATTTGCCAGAAACAAGAACTCCAATTGGTATCGTTGAAACAATAAAAGAAGGTACCGATATTACTTTAGTTTCTTATGGATCTACATTAAGGTTAGTAGAACAGGCTTCAAAAGAGTTATTAGCGGTTGGAATTAATGCCGAAATTATAGATGTTCAATCTTTACTCCCTTTCGATCTTAATCATGATATCGTAAAGAGTGTTGCCAAAACAAATAGAATTTTGGTTATTGACGAAGATGTACCTGGTGGTGCTACTGGTTATATTTTACACAAACTAATCGATGAGCAAAATATATATCAATATCTAGATAGCAAACCTCAAACATTAAGTGCACAGCCACATAGGCCTGCATTTGGTACCGATGGAGATTATTTTAGTAAACCATCTGTAGAAGACATTTTCGAAAAAATATATGATATAATGCATGAGGCTAATCCAGAAAATTATCCAAAACTAAGATAATTTACCGGTAATCCTCTATTCGAATACGTTTACCATCTTTATAAGATATAACGAAGATTCGTTTATCTAATATTCCAGACTGAATCAGTGTTTTTCTGAAATCTTGCGCTTCCGCTAACGTTTCAAAAATACCTAAACTCAGTTTGTACAAAGATGCATCACTATACACCAAGGTATTGGTAAATTTCTGAGAAATTGAAGATATTTTCTTATTGTTAGCAGCTTTAATTTGAACAGAAAATACCGTGTCTCTGCTTATTAAACTTCTATAAAGATATAAGTCTTGTATTTCTTTACTCGTAGCTTTTTCCTTTTTAAGGATCTCCAATTCATTTTTTGCAATATTTAACTCATTTTGCAATGCTAAAATTTCTTGGGCATACTTACTATTAGCTTGTGATTTTTTAGAAGTAGATTTATTAGAATAAAAGGCATTTGCTATTAAGAATACTGCTAATAACAAGAAAACAACAGAAAAGGATCCAAATAGTCTATTTGATTTTCTTGTTCTCCTTAACTTTTCTGCTTCTATTTCAAGAAGATCTTCCAATTTTTTTTGTTTTATCTCGGACTTTTCTATCTGATAATGTAATGATAGTAAATCCTCATCTTTAAGAACTTTCATGGCTGGGGGAAATTTATGAAGTTTTATGTTACACTAAAGATTATAAATCATACAACGCTTAAAGGAGTTTTTGTTGAGATATTTTATACACAATATCATTATTAGTTTCTAAGATTAAAACAGGTTGGTCTAAAATAATCTTTTGAAAAGCTTTTAATGGAAATCCATTAGATATTTGATTAATTTTATCAATCTTCACTCTCACTTTATCGTCCAGTTCCAGAATTCTTGATGATGAATTCTTGTTATGAATATAATAATTATTATACAAAAAATACAATGTATCTCCCTTTTTATCAATATCATACTCAGCTTCTCCGTATTCTTTTGCTTTTTTCACAGCTAATCTTCCTTTATAAAACTCTATAAAGTCTACTTCAACAAAAATGGCATCGTTACTTTTAAAAGCCTTTTTAACATAACCGTATTGCCTTTTAAATTTACGCTTTGATTTATTTAGAGAATCCTTATCTGATCCAATACTATCATTAGCTACTACAATTCGCGAACCTGAGCTATCATACATATATGCTTCTGAAGAATCCTTAGTACTATTCATTTCTTCAGAGATTCCTTCTTTTAGTTTTTGTACTTCTTGTTGTAATGAATCATTAATCATAAGAAGCTTCTTCATTTCATTAGAGTTTTCAACAGATGGTGCATCTGAAGGAAAAATCATATTATTTTGAATCAAATAAAAACTACCAGCAATCATAAGCAAAATTAGCCCGATTATAAGCACGAAATACATATTTCTAATACGCTTACTCTTCTTTAAATCTTCTGAAATAGACTTAAGACGATCTTCAAATTTTTGCTGCTTAATATCAGTTTTTTCAATCTGATAATGCATTGACAACAGTTCTTCTTCTTTTTTATCCATTTTATAAACAGTTATACTTTTAACAAAAAGTAATTAAAAGCTATTTACAATTAAGGCTGCCACTTTATATCCTTAAAATTAGGTTTTCTTTTTTCTAAAAAAGCATCTCTTCCTTCTTTTGCTTCATCGGTCATATAGGCTAGTCTCGTTGCTTCTCCCGCAAACACTTGTTGCCCAACCATACCATCATCGGTAAGATTCATTGCAAATTTCAACATTTTTATAGAAGTAGGAGATTTTTCTAATATTTCTTGGCCCCACTCATAGGCTGTACTTTCTAGGTCTTTATGAGGAATTACAGCATTAACCATTCCCATTTCATATGCTTCTTGAGCTGAATAATTTCTTCCTAAGAAAAATATTTCACGAGCCTTTTTCTGTCCTACCATTTTTGCTAAATATGCTGACCCATACCCACCGTCAAAGCTAGTTACATCTGCATCTGTCTGCTTAAAAATTGCATGTTCTTTACTAGCTAGAGTAAGATCACAGACAACATGTAAACTATGTCCTCCTCCTACTGCCCATCCAGGTACTACTGCGATCACAACTTTAGGCATAAACCTTATAAGTCTTTGTACTTCTAAAATATTCAATCTATGTCTTCCATCATCTCCAACATACCCCTGATGCCCTCTCGCCTTTTGGTCTCCTCCACTACAAAAACTATATACTCCATCTTTTGTAGATGGCCCTTCTGCAGACAATAAAACAACACCTATTGACGTATCTTCCTGAACATCATAAAAAGCATCATACAATTCACTTGTTGTATTAGGTCTAAAAGCATTTCTAACATTTGGTCTATTAAATGCAATCCGTGCTACACCATTTGCTTTTTTATAGGTTATATCTTTATACTCTTTTACCGTTTTCCAATCTATTGAACTCATTATACTATTATTTTTTCACTATCAAAAATACTACAATATAGCTTACCACACCACATCAATCACAAGGCAAATCTAAGAAAATCATAAAATTTTGTGTTTTTTTAGGTTTACAAAGAAGATTTAGCATAGTTTTTGATATAATTTTATATATTGATAGAATATTTATAATTATGAGAGGTTTTTTAGTTGTACTAATAGGGTGTTTTTGCTGTATTTCTTATGGACAAGAAACAAAGAGTAAATCTATTATTATAGAAATAGAAGATATTCAGTTAGAGAAACTAGGTGCTCCTTTGTCTTTTATAACAGAAAACACTCCTGAAACCAGCAAGTACCAACTACAAAAGGTAGATCTAAGTATTGACCTGCGTGAGCAATATCTCAGAAAAAAGAACAAGGTTACAACAATGTATTTACCAGAAAATAAGTTTGTTAATGCTAAATACAATGTAGCAATACCACAACCTCAAACAAAAAGAACATCATTTAGTATATCAGGAAATGGTTACGGTAATTCTAACACCAATTCTAGCGGTATAAAAAATATTGCTTATAAAGATGCTTCCCTATATAGCGGAGCTTTCTGCCCTATTACTGGTTTGGCATATTAATTTTCTTTTAAGACTCACCGTTACTATAATATTTGGCATTTTCTTTTAAACTTGAATTTGATTTTTCTTCATCGTAGAGATGTGTTAATACTCCTAGTTCTTCTTTTATAGAATCAACCTTATCTATTAATAGTTTCATTTCATTTTCGAGATTCGTGCCATTCTCTTCATTCTTACGCTTTACTTTAGCTTTCATTTCTATCTCTGTTTTAGTTTCATCCATTCCGTTCACTATCACTCCAATAAAAAGATTAAGAACCACCATAGTCCCTATTAAAACAAAAGATACAAAAAACATGGACGCCAAAATCGGAGAGCTTTTGGGATTGACACATAATGCTTCGTTACCATCATATCCATATGAATCACACCCATACATATTGATATACATGATATCTGTCCAATCTTCTAAAGTAATCACCCTAAAAAGAGACAGTATACTTCTCTGCAAGTTTTCAAAATGAATTGGGTCATTTTCTCCAAATAAGAATACAGCCATAGCACCATATATGTAAAACAACATACCTAGCAATAAACTGATATAAGCCATAGATGGTATACTTCTTAATAGTGCACCAACGATTAACTGTAATTCTGAAAGTGCAGTAATTAATTTAAAAACTCTAAGAATTCGAATTAGCCTGAGTACAGGAAGAAACTCTGCATTATCTCCTAAAAATGGCCCAATATAGCAGGCAACAACTATAAAAAAATCAAATAAATTCCAGGGATCTTTAAAATAATTTTGAGGTTGACTTCCTTCCGCTGTAATTTTTATTAGAACTTCAACAGTAAAAATGATTAAAATTATCCAATCAAGTTTATCAATAATAGTTGTCCAGTGCGCGACTTTTTCTCCATAAGTCTGTATGCCTACCAAAACTCCGGCAAGTAAAATAACAACAATTATAAAGTTTTGGAACCACTTAGAATCTGCAATTTTTTTGCATAGTAAGACCATTAGAAATAAAAGGTTAAGTTGTTGAAATTATTTAGTTTGAGAATATAAATTTAAAAAAATAAATCATTTATGAATTTATAGTCAACTACTTAAACAAATTTCAGTTCCTTTTATTGCTTATTCTAACAATCGTATTCCATCTTTTTCTATTGAGATTTTTCTAGCTTTATATAGTGTACCAATTGCTTTTTTAAAACTCTTTTTACTCAATTGAAAAACAGCTTCAATATCTTTAGGGTCTGATTTATCATTTAAATCTATAAAACCGCCACTTGACTCTAATTCTTTTAAAATTTGCTGAGCATTAGGCTCAATACCTCTAAATCCGTGTCTTTGAAGGGTAATATCTATTTTTCCATCGGGACGAACCTTTTTTACAAATCCTTTTAACTGATCTCCCACACTTATTTTTTGGAAAATCTCGTCGCTATAGACTAACCCAAGGTATTTTTGGTTTACAATCATATTCCACCCTTGAGGAGAAGGATGAGATGCTATTAGGTCTACCTCGTCAAAAGGTGATAATAATACTAAAGAATTATCAAGAAATTTATTTGTTTTACTAGAAGCAAGCAACCTATTTGTTTCTTGATCTAAATAAACATACACAAGGTACCAACTACCTTTTCGCATCTTTGATGCCTGCTCTTTAAAGGGCACAAAAAGATCTTTTTCTAAACCCCAATCTAAAAACGCCCCAATTTCAGCAACACTAGTACATTTTAAATAAGCAAAAGATTTTACTGTTGCATAGGGTTCTAGTGTAGTAGCTACAATACGTTCAGAACTATCTAAATATACAAATACCTTAATTTCATCTCGAATTTTAAATTCTTCAGGAACATATTTATTAGGCAATAAAACTTCATCTCCTTCTTCATCACAGAGATAAATTCCTTGATCTCTTTCTCTTACTACTTCTAAAGTATTATATACGCCAAGTTTTAGCATTTCTTAAATTTTTGTGCAAAGATACTTTTTTAAAATTATGAATACAGATAAGACTCATGTTTTTAATTTATCCTAAAAATTGATGGAGTAAAAAGAAACCTCGGTAGTATAAAACTACCGAGGTTTCTTTTTCACAATAAATTGCTACAATCTAGGGCACTTATATCCCCTATTTGTATACAGATTCTTTTTTGAAATGTTTTGTCAAAAGATAATAAACAACAGCTCTGTACTTATTACGGTTAGATTTACCATAAGCATCGATAACTGAAGCAATAGCCTCGTCTAACTTAGCTCCGTCTGCAAGACCTAACTTTTTAATAAGAAAATTTTTCTTTACTGTTTCCAATTCTTTTGGATCACTACCAGATACTGTAGCTGCATCAGCATTATAAATTGATGGTCCGCATCCTATTGTAACTTTAGTTAATAGATCCATATCAGGTGTCTGACCTATTTTATCTTTGATGTCAGCAGCGTACTTAGTGATTAGTTCATCTCTCTTACTCATAAGGTGATTATGTTTTAGGTTATTAGTTAATTATTACTTGTTTATCCAAAGATAGATGAAATATAAATGAATAAATAACTAATAAAGTATATCCAACATTGCTTATTAGATGAAATGCTTAAAATAATCGATTAAAGTACTGTCGTTTTCTTTTCTAGGCGTAAAAATCTCTAATAATTGAGGTACATTATTATTTTGATACAGCAATTGCATCTTTTCTCTAACCTCTTCATGATCGCTTGCGCTATGATATTTAAAACCATACATTTTACATAAATGTATCGCTGTAAGATTATGAGTCGTTTCAAAATATGTACTAAAATTTGTATTTTCTTCTTTCCCAGGTAGTATTCTAAAAATGCCCCCTCCCTGATTATTTATTATAATAATTTTAAAGTTAGAAGGGATGTAATTATTCCATAAAGCATTACTATCATAAAAGAAACTTAAATCCCCAGAAATTAAAGTAGTTGCCCCAGATATTAATGATGCTCCTATAGCTGTTGATGTACTGCCATCGATACCACTAGTCCCTCTATTGCAGAATACTTTAAATGACGGTTTTAATGAAAATAACTGGGCATAACGAACAGTTGAGCTATTACTCAATTGTATTATTTGATTTTCTGGAATTTCACTGAATAGTGTTTCAAAAACTTTAAGATCACTAAACACAATATCGTTAAGATATATTTTATGCTTATCTCTTCTTTGATCTCGAATAGAAATCCATTTTGATTTATAAGTACTTTTTATGGGTAATGTATCGGGTAAAAAATCTTTAAAAAAAGAATTAGGTTTTAGTTTTATATGCTCTGTTAAACAAAAATATGTATCAAACGCCTTTTTATCATCTACATGCCAATGTGATTGTGGTTGGTATTTTCTTAAAAAAGCTTTAATACGTTTAGAGACCACCATTCCTCCTATTGTTAATAGAACATCAGGTTGGAGTTCTTCAAACTCTTCTGCCGATAAAGATGTTATTAATTGGTCAATACAATTAATATGACTAGAATGATAAATATTTGATGTAGTTTCTGTTAAAACCAAAACAGAAGGATCTTTTGCTAATAACTCTATCCATTCTAGGTCTACTACCTCTGGCGAGTTAACCCCTATAAGGATCATTTTACGTTTTGATGTGTTCCATAAATTTACCATTTCTAAATGAACATTTTTTGCAATATGATGTTCTGGATATTCAACCGGTATATTTTTAGGAAACACAGAAGGTTTGGTTATTTTATCATACAAAGGTTCATAAAAAGGTACATTAATATGAACAGGTCCCTTTTGCTCAATTGCCTTATTTAAAGCGAGGTTAATCTCTCTCTCGTTATGCTTTTGCGCTTCATGTTGCTTTTGCTGGACTTTAATATCATCAATTTTTTTCTCTGTTACGATCTCTGAGTAAAGATTTGCAGAATACAAAATATGATTTTCGAATACATTTTTTTGTCGTATGGTCTGACCATCCCCTATATCAATGCGTTCTATCGGTCTATCTGCACTTAGCACCACTAAAGGGATATCACTATAAAATGCTTCAGAGATCGCAGGATAATAATTTAACAAAGCACTACCAGATGTACAAACTAATGCTACCGGTTTTTTTATCTGTTGCGCGATTCCTAATGCAAAAAAAGCTGCACAACGTTCATCAACTATACTATAGCATTTCATTTCAGGATGCTCGCTAAAACCTATAGTTAATGGAGCATTTCTTGATCCCGGTGAAATAACAATATGATATATATCTTTAGCCTCACATAAAGAAACAATGGTTTGTGCTAAAGGGATTTTTGAATATAAGCGTGTTTTCATTCGAAAAGCTAAATTACAATATCATACTAATTTACACTAGCGTTTTTGTAGTAATTTACAACAAAACATTTTTCATTGTTTCGGTTTTTCTTACGGTTTCTTCCCATTCTAATTCTGGAATAGAGTCTTTTGTAATTCCTCCTCCTACATAAATACTTGCTTTATTTTCCGAAATAGACATACATCTAAGATTAACATATAAATTTGATTGCATCTCCTCGTTTGAGGCAAAACTAACCTCTCCTAAAAAGCCTGTATAATACTTTCTATCATAACCTTCTTCTTGTAAGATAAAAGACTTGGCATTATCTTTAGGCAATCCACAAACAGCTGGTGTTGGGTGTAACACATTGATAACATTATGAAATTGTGGTATCATTTCATCACTTATACCGCCTTGAATATCTGTTCGCAAATGTAATAATGTACCAGCCTTATGGGTATATCTTTCAGAAGATGAAATATTCTTTATCACTGATGAAAGTTGTTTTAGTACAAAATCAGTAACCATTGCTTGCTCTTCTTTCTCTTTATCCCCCCATTGTACATCTACCGTATCTATATATGGTTGTGTTCCAGCTAAAGCCATTGTGTGAAAGCTCCCTTCTTTAGTTTCAACCAGTGTTTCTGGAGTAGCTCCTAACCAAAGCCCTACTTTAGGATGATACCAACAATACACAAAGGCATTAGGATATTTATTCAACAGTTCAGAAAATACATCTAACAAATTATTATTAGTAAAATCAACTTCTTCTTTACGTGATAGTACTACTTTTTTTAAAATACCGGATTTAATTTCTTGAATACCCTTATTTACTAATTTAATGTGCTCTTGTTTAGAAAGATCATTAACTGTTCTATTTTCTCGAAAACTATCAATATTCTCAGGCGCAACTAATTTAGCTAAGGCGCACTGGTAATGTTCACTATTTTTAACAGGAATAAGAATTGATTTTGATTTGTTATCAAATGGTGCAAAAACAAAACCAGAAGTATCATAAGAATCCATTTGATGTAATACATCATTCTTTTGTAAAAGACATTTTAATATATCTTCACCCGGTTTACGATAAACTACAAAAGGTAATTTGTCTTGGTATTGTTTATTGATTTTAGTAAAAACATCCTTTATGTTCATACTATTTTCTTTTTGGAAGTGCTATAGTAGTTAATTTTACAATAGATATTAGATTTTCTTCTTCGTCTCTAATTTTAATATCCCATAATTGAGTCGTTCTTCCTTGATGAACTACCTCTGCGCGAGCAAATACATATCCACTTCTAATACTCTTAACATGATTAGCAGAAATTTCTATTCCCCGAATACTAAACTCTTTACTATTCAGAAACATCTGAGTTGCAGCACTACCAACACTTTCTGCCAAAGCCACCATCGCTCCGCCATGTAACACTCCATCTGGTTGATGCACTCGAGGTGTAACTGGCATTTTTGCTATTAAGTAGTCCTTACCTACTTCGCAAAAAGAAATCTCTAGTGTTTCCATAAGAGTATTTTTACACATTTTTGCGCATTGTTCCAACACTTCTTCTTGTGTTAATTTCATAGTGACATAAAATTTTAAGTAAAAATAAACAAAGGCACTAAAATATTCTAACTATATTTATTTATTATTTTAACGAACGTTCAATAAAATGCCATCTATAAAAACATCTAAAGAAGAGTTATTGCAAAAAGTCATACCGGTGCTAAGAGTTAGAGGTGTACACAATAGTAGTTTAAGTGCATTGGCTAAAGCATGTAACATTCAAAAATCTCATTTTTATTATTACTTCAATAATAAAGAAACACTAATAAAAGAAGTATTAGATACAGTGTACAGTTACTTTAATTACAATTTCTCTCGAATTATCAAGAATGATGAGTTAAGTCTAGATCAAAAACTTCTTAAACTAAAACAATTACTGTATAAAGTATTTAGCATATCGGATGGAGGTTGTATTATGGCAAATACTGCATTAGAGACTATCCATCTTGATCCAATTTATAAAACCGAAATACGTCTTTTCTTTCAAGATTTCATTTCAGGAATACAGGTATTGCTAGAACATCACCATTCTTCAAAAGACTCTTTAGTACTTGCAGAACAAATTGTTCAAGATATTGAAGGTGGTATTTTATTAGTGCAAGTGTATGATGACCAAAAATATTTAAAGAATGCTATTTCCAGAATGGAAAAATTAATACTAAACAAATAATTGATGACAACACATACTATCAACTCTTTTGACAATTATCCAATTGTAGTTCATGAATTTAAACCTCAAACTCCGAATCAAAAAACTGTAGTATTCGCCCCTGCTGTTGCTGTTCCCCAAAAATTTTATTTCAATATGGCTAAATATTTAGCTAACAAGGGATGTAATGTATTTACATTTGATTATCGCAGTATTGGTTATTCACGATCACAAAATATTAAATACCTAAAAGATCATGGTTATTTTTCTTGGGCTTTAGATTTTAAAACCATCTCGAAATATGCAAAAGAAAAATTCCCAAATAATCAACAATACATGATTGGGCATAGTTATGGTGGGAACAGTATTGGTTTTAGTGATGCCCATCAATATTATGACAAATACTTAACAATAGCCTCTCAATTTGGGTATTACAAGCATTTTTCTTTAAAGATGAAATTACTTATTCATCTAAATTTTAGGTTATTCGTACCAATCACGACAACCCTTTTAGGATACTATCCCTCTAATTGGTTTGGGCTAGGAAGTCCACTAACTACAAAAACAGCAAAAGACTGGGCTACATTCTTACTGCATCCTGATTCTATGCTGCATTTTACCAAAGGAAACAACACTACATATTATGAAGACATCAAAGCTCCAATGTTATTGATAAGCATTGAAGATGATCTTTTTGCGCCAAAAAAATCAGTTGATATTTTAGGCAAACGGGTATATAACAATGCTAACATCACAAGAAAACACATTACGCCTTCGGATTATAATTTAAAAACTATTGGTCATTTTGATTTTTTTAGAATAAAAAATCAAGATATCTTGTGGCCTCTTATAAACGAATGGTTTCAGTTATAAAATCACAATACTAATTATGCAAAAAGAAGCAACATATCAATCTATTAACACCTATGATACGTTAAACGAATTAACTTCTAAAACAAAAAATGTATGGTTGGTATTTCATGGTATTGGATATCTAAGTCGATATTTTATTCGTTTGTTTGAGAGTTTAGACAAAGAAGAGAATTATATCATTGCACCTCAAGCTCCTTCGAAATATTACAAAGGAGAAGATTACCGACGTGTTGGCGCTAGTTGGCTTACCAAAGAAAATACAAAAACAGAAACCCAGAACGTACTTAATTATATTGATGCTGTTGTAGCTGCCGAAAACATACCAAACACTACAAGGTTTGTTATTTTAGGATATTCGCAAGGTGTTAGTATTGCGAGTCGTTGGATAGCTAGTAGGAAAAAGAACTGCCACGCTATTGTAATGATTTCTGGTGGTTTTCCTAAAGAATTGTCCAAAGACGATTTCACATTTATGTCAACAGATACCAAGGTAACACATATTCTAGGAGAAAAAGATCCTTATTTCGAAATAGAAAAGGTAAATGCCGAGAAAGAACGTGTAAAACAAATCATACCACAAATTGAATTTAGGACTCATTCTGGTGGACATGAATTAGATCCAAAAACACTAGTTAATGTCCTTTGATATATTAGATTATCATTTTTAATATTTTATAATTAATCTTTTAAAACCCTACTAGGCTCTGTCTGAAATATTGAATTTATCTCATAAGCTAAATCTTCTACATTTTTCCCTTCTGATTTCATTTTAGAAATTACTATTTTATTCTTTTTCGCTTTTAACGGATTATTAAATAGCATTACATCTGTAAGATTTGTAAGGTGATATAAAGGCCATAAATTGTTTATATGATTTCCTTCTAATGCCAACCATCTTAAATCCGACATATTTGCTACAGGAAGTAAAGATTTTATTTGATTTCTAGAAATCAATAGTTTTTTCATCTTTACTAAATCAACTAAAGCAGAAATATCTTTCAAACTATTATCTCTAAGATCCAGCCATTCTATACTATCCATATTTTTTATAAAAGATAAATCAATTATACTGCAGTTTTTAAGAGTTAAAACTCCAATATTTTTCAATTTTGATAAAGGAGAAAAATTTTTGATCTCATTATCTTCCAAATTTAATTGTACAACATTAGCTAATAGACTAATAACCTCGATATCTGAAATATAATTGTTTCCAAGAATAAGTATTTCTAGCTTTGATAATTTTGCCAATACGCTTATATCTTTCACTTTATTATTCGGGATCCAGATTCCATGTAAATCTACTAATTCAGATAATGGAGATAAATCTTCTAACATATTAAATGCCATATTAAAATGCGTTAGCTCTTTCCAATTTTCTACAACAGATATATTGCTTATTTTATTAAAATTAAATGTAATTCCCTTTAAATGCACAAGCTTATCTAGTTTTCTTAAGTCATATATTTGATTTCTATCCATTGACAAATTCTCTAAATTAACCAGATTTGAGAGTGATTTTACATCAGACACTAGATTTCCATTTAAGCTAAGTTTTTTAAGACTTTTAAGCTCTTGCAAAGGCTCTAAGTCTTCTATTTTGTTGTTATCTAGATACAATGTTTTCAGGTTTTTAGCATATTCTAATCCTTTAAGGTTTACTATTCCTTTTCCGATAGCTACAAATCGTGTTAAAGATTCAAGATCATCTTTAGTGATATCCCCAGTAGGTTTATCTTGAAATTCTCGGATAGCTTTTTCTAAATAAAAATCTGGAATATCTATTTTTTCTGATTTGCTATATACTGCAGATGATGCAATTAATAGAACTACTAGAAAACTCATTCTTTTTTTAAAACTCATTACTAAACTTATCATAACTATATTATTGGTGAGCAAGCAAAGCTATTTTGATATTAAACAGAATTAAAAAGAATTAGGATGAAATATGTTCCAAAATATAATTTGGAACTTTATTTTTGAGAATTCAATGTTTTAAGGTAAGATTTAGGTGTGTGCGAAGTGAATTTTTGAAAAGCGCGATAAAAAGTTGTTTTAGATTTAAAACCAGAATCTTGTGCTAGAGCCAATAAAGTAAACTGACCGCTAGAGTCAGTATCTAATTTATTTTTCACTTCTTCTATTCGATATTTATTAACAAAATCGTTAAAAGACACTTTAAAATCAGTATTAATGATCTTAGATACAACTCCCGTAGTCGTATCTAAATCTTCTGCCAAAATACGCAAAGAGAGATCCGGATTAAGAAACATTTTCTTAACCTCCATCGCTTCTATAATTTTATTAGAAATCGCATTATCAATTACAGGGTAATTACTTACTATAAATTTTGAATAAGAGGCATACCCAATTACTGATATAACATACACTATTATAGAGTAATATATTTTAATAAGAATAGTAAATGAAATTCCCAATAATTCATCCAAAGGGCTTCCTTTCCAATAACCATAAACTTCTCCTATTACAATGGAAACAAGATCTAAAATAGCACCCGCCATTAAGAAAAAGAATAAATACTTTAACCATTTATAAAACTGCAACTGGTTCTTAGAAAGCCTATAGTTCTTAGCTTTATTTATTAATTGATAGGCAAACCAAGTATAGATTAAAAGCATTAACAACAAGGAAACATCATGCACATATTTAATTTGAAAATAATAAAAAGTTAAAGCCACAGTGCCCTTTGCTTCTAAAGAATGATTAATAGTATTAATCCATAATATGATACTATAAATCCAAAATGCGAAAGGAAAAACAAGATGTTTTAGGTCTGGTATACCTATTTTAAAATCTGAAACAAAAACCGATTTAACATACAAAAACAAAAGAGGAAATATAAAAATAGAAAGACGTACAGGTAAAAACATCAGGTTAGGATTATTTTGAATTATTCCTGAATTACCTAAAAATGTAGGCAAAATTGACAATCCTAATACTCCTAAAATCGAAATCAATAACTTATTTTGAATTTGCTTCCTATTTCTTGTTATAAGTATAAGAAGAATCATTACTACACTTTGAAAAATCCCAAAAAGTAAAAGTACACTTGTTAGTGTCAAATTCATTATCGTATGTAATTGTTATAATTTATTGAACTTTACGCAATTCTTTAAGAACATCTCTACTATGGACTGTGTCGTATATTATCGTAAGTTTCTCTATCTTATTTTCTGAATTTAGCTCAATAATATCCACAACCTTAAATTGTACATTTTCACCAGTCTTTAATTTCCAATCATAATCAAAAAGTAAAGAAATTCTATTTGATTGTTTCTCAAAAAATAATCCATCAAATGTTAATATAGATTCAGTAGTATCTGCAGCTAAAGCTTTATAAAAATCTTTTGCAGGCCTAGTACCATACAATGGTGATATTACAAGACCATCGTCTGTAAATAAATCAACTACCCTGTCTATCTCGCCTTTTTCTAAAAAAGAAAGATATTTTTTAGCTACTTGTTCCTTCATTTTCCAATTTAATTATATTGCACCTCTAAGCTACAAAGCTTAGAGGTACAATTTGATTATTTTTTTTTTACAAATATCGCTCTTCAATAACCTCAAAATGATGTACTTGATGACCTAAAAGAATATAACCTGCTGCTCTTGCACTCATTGGACTACCACTAGCTTCTCCGATCATTCCTAACATTTCGTCTGTAAAACTTCTAAATAAAGCAATAGAACTATTACGCATAGCTTCAAAATCAGATAGTATATCTTCTTTACTATAATTGTTAGCATTTGAATACGGTACATAGTTATCCTGATCAAATCCAACAATTGGTGTTTTGTCATTTCTAGCAAAACGCAGTGCACGATACGAGAAAATACGTTCGGTATCAATTAAATGTTGCAACACTTCTGCAACTGACCATTTGTCATCTGCATAAGCATATGACCATTTTTCTAAGGGAATAGCATTAACAAAATCTGTAAATTCTTTTTTACCACTTTGCAGGCCTTCTACAATATCAGCATGTGATGCTTTTGATATGTAAGTACCATAATACGGATTGTATTCTCCTTCTTTTACTTGAGATAACATAAGACAAACTATAATAAAAGTTATTGTAATTAAAAATGAGGTAGGAATTTAACAATTCCTACCTCATTACATTATACTCTTAACAGTACTTTATAATTCTCTTCTTTATGCAGAATTACGACTTGCATTTATATTTCCGAATAATGAGCGTGTTACCATTTTCTCATAAACCTCCAATTCATCAACGTCTACATTTCCTCCTCTTTGGATTTCTTGAATTTTCTTGAGCGCATATTGCTGTATCGTAAGTAATGGCAAAACAATATTTTCTCTAATATCAATCGACGCTTTTCCTGCCGGTTCATTTTGCATTAGCTCAGAATAACCAGTCAACTTAAACAACAATCGTTTTGTCAAAAGGTATTCATCATGAATAATATCCCAAAATGCTCCATATTGCTCATCTTCTTTCATATAAGCGGTTAACTCAAAGAATGATTTTGTAAGACTCATCATACTATTACCAACTAAAGTTCTAAAAAACGGAGAACCTTTGTAAAGTGATATTACTTTATCAAATTCGCCTTTATCTTCATATACCTTTAGAGCTGTTCCTACTCCATAAAATCCAGGAACATTTTGTTTTAACTGACTCCAACTACCCACAAAAGGTATTGCACGTAGATCTCCAAAATCTAGAGTTGCACTTTTACTTCTTTTTGAAGGTCTACTTCCGATATTCGCTTTACCATAGTATTTTAAAGTACTCATATGTTCTAAATACGGTAGAAACTTTGGGTGATTTTTAAAGTCTACATAAGCTTGGTAACTTGTATCTGCCAAGTTCTGCATTGTTTCCTTATTCTCTGCAGAAAACAAATTACCCTCATTATTAGTCAATTCGTTTTCTACACCAGCTCCCAGCAACTGTTCTAAGTTATACTGACAGGAATCTAAAGTTCCAAAATTTGAACTAATAGTTTGCCCTTGTACTGTTAATTGAATTTCTTCATCTTCTACTGTTGGGCCAAGAGAGGCATAGAATTGATTTGTATTTCCTCCTCCTCTTGCCGGTGGTCCTCCTCTACCATCAAAGAACACAACTTTTACATCATATTTTCTAGAAACCTCTGTTAGTGCTTCTTTAGCTTTAAAAATCCCCCAATTTGCCATTAAATATCCACCATCTTTAGTTCCGTCAGAGAATCCAAGCATAATGGTTTGTTTCATCCCACGACGCTTAAGATGTGCCATGTAGACAGGACTACTATACAGTGATTCCATTACTTGATGCGCTACTTGTAAATCAGGTACAGTTTCAAAAAGCGGAATAACATCTACAGTAGGTAACTCCCAATCACAAAGTCTAATTAGAGCAAAAGTTTCCATAACGTTAAGCTCATTTCCGTTATTACTAATAATATAACGGTTTGCAGCACGTTCACCATTCTTTTCCTGAATAGTTTTTATCGCATAAATAGATTCTAATGTAGCTCTAGTAATATCTTCTTCAAAAACCGAAGGGTCTAATTTACCGTTTGCTTTTGATAATATTTCAATTTGTTCTTGATCGGATAAAGACTCATAATTTTCAGGAAAAATATTTAATCCTAAAGCAATACTCTTTCTAACTACATCGGTCAATACTTTATGATGAATTCTTGAGTCTTGACGTATATCAAGAGTAGCAAAATGAAAACCAAAGATTTTTACCTTATTAATCAAATTTTGCAATTCTTCTAAAAACAAAGATTGGTGTTCTGCAATCAATTCTTCTTTTACCTCTAATAAGCCATTCATTAACGTTTCAATTGATAATGGTTCTGCTGTTTTTGCGTAGTAAAAGTTGTCATATAATGCCGTCTCTAAGACTCCTATTTTTTCTTGAAGGTTTCCGAAAGTAATCCTTCTCTTAAGATTTCTAATATCCCTGTAATAGTTGATCAAAACAGTTTTACGTAATCTTTTTGCAACTTTAAGAGTAGTTTCTGTGGTTACAAATGGATTTCCATCACGATCTCCTCCTGGCCAAAACCCTAAATTGATCAAATCATTCTCCATATCCTCACCTTCAAAGATATTTTGTTGAATATAATTGTAAATAGTACCTGCAGAGTGATAAAATACATTTTCTAAATACCAAATCAAACTTACAGCTTCATCATATGGTGTTGGTTTTTCCTTTTTAAAGAATGCGGTTTTACCTAATTGAGCCAATAATTTTTTAATTCTTGCAGAATCATTACCTCGAATTGCTTTATCTAAATCATGAATAATCCCAAGAACAGTTCCTGGATAAAATTGTGTGGGATGCGCCGTTAATGTGGGACGAATTTTAAATCGTCGAAGATATTCTTTAAGTTCTTCTAATTGTCCCTTTGCTTGTGCTTCTTCTTTTATACTTCTTAATGTCCCTCTACCATCCATATTATTTACAACTGGAAAAGCGGCATCTTCTATAGCATCAAACAATACTACTTGACGCTCGATGTATTGTATAAACCTAAACAATAAATCATGTTTTTCTTTCTCAGAAGGATTGTCCTGATACAGGTTAAAAAAGTTTTCTACAATCTCTGTTGGATTTTTGTGGGCATCATAGCCTTTTTCACATACTTCGCTAAATAGTGGCAAAAGTACACCTGTATTTGTAATAGTGTCAAACGGCAAAGTCATGAATATACTATTATAGATCTGATACTTTGCCAGAACATTTTCATTAAAACGTTCTATTTTTGGAATTCTAGCCATTTTTGTGGTGGTAATTGTGGTTTGTGGTTATATTTAAATACATATTACAAGAAATAATATAGCTATCAATTCTTTGTTTGTATTTCTTAAACTTAAAAAAACCCTCTAAGAAACTTTCTTAAAGGGTTTATATTATATCAATAGATACCCTTTACATATCCTGAAAAATAGAATGCATTAAGCGTTTTTTATCATTAATACTTTCTTCTAAAGAAATCATAGTTTCTGTACGATATACTCCATCGATATCATCTAACATAAAAATAATTTCTTTTGCATGATTAGTATCTTTTGCTCTTACTTTACAGAAAATATTAAATTTTCCAGTAGTAATATGAGCAACAGTTACATAAGGTATTTCATTAATTCTTTGTAACACAAACTTAGTTTGCGAAGTATTTTGTAGATATATACCTACATAAGCTATAAATGAATATCCTAATTTTCTGTAATCCAATGTTAATGAAGAGCCTTCAATAATTCCTGCTTCTTCCATTTTTTTAACTCGTACATGCACGGTACCTGCAGAAATCAATAATTTCTTTGCAATATCCGTAAAAGGAGTACGCGTATTTTCAATCAACATATCCAAAATTTGGTGATCTACTTCGTCTAATTTAAATTTTGCCATAGTAATTCATATTATTTTTCCCGATTATTTACATTGCAAAAATAACAGAAAAATAAAGTTTTCATACATTTTATTTCATCTTTTTATCGATTCTATTGAGAATAATTCAGAATCTAAGTAAAATTTTAACAAGTCAATCTCTGGAACTATCTCTACTCTAAGGTTTTCGTTACGTATTGTTCTCTTTTCACCCTTAATTTCTCTGTGTCCGTAAAATTTTCGTAAGTTTTCAATTTTAACAATCTTTGGTACGAATTTCACATTATTTTCAGATAATTTCTCAGTATACTGTACCGCTATATCTACATTCTTGTCTTTTAAAATAACGTCTCTTATAATAACGTCATAGAAGCATTTTCCATTCTCAGGAATCAAAAAATATGCTTTATACTGGTCTCCTGTTATATGATCATAAGTAATGCAATGTAAAGAAATCATTAAAGCATAGAAAATGTATGCTCTAGTCTCTTCTCGGTCATAATCGTTGGGATAATGCCCAGCCTCAAATAAAATAGTTGGTATTCCTATAGACTCTAATGTATCTCCAACACAATTAATATTAAAACCATCATCATATCGTCCTACTTGATCAGGTATACACTCTTGTAACACCGTATTCATTTTGGCTATCACTTGCATCGCTATTTTTCTACTTAACGTTATTGAACGCTCTTTATCGCCTGCAGGGGATAAAAATGATACTGTTGCAGGTAAATTAGTTTCTCCTGCACTAAAAATAGTACGTTGACCATGAAGGTTAAAAGCGAAATCAGGCTTAATAGTAGTTATGAGTTCATGCAAAACAATACTTTCCTTTTGTGTTTTTGTCTGAGCATCTCTATTTAAGTCAACATTATTATAATTAAGTCTGGTATATGCCATTGCACCATCTGGACTTAATATAGGAACAATATATAGAGTACATTCTTTTAATACTGATGTAGCAAATTCGTTTGATGTATCTGTAAGAACATTTAAAAGATCAAAAACAGCTTTTGTAGTTGTACTTTCATTTCCATGCATCTGTGACCAAAACAAAAGTTTCTTGGATCCAGTACCTAATGTTATAAGATGAATAGGAGCATTATTTTCTGAAGTCCCTATTTGTTTTACGCTTGTTTTAGTTGATAATTTATCTAGTAAAGGAGTAATATGATGTAGGTTAATATAACGCCCAAATAAAGATGATTCTTTATGTTTATTAAACAAATTCTGTAATGTACTTATCTTCATAATGTATGTAGTCAAACAACAAAATTAGTATTGTTTATCCAGTATTCATAACAATAAAAGAATAAGTTACAAATGTAACACTAACTATAATTTACAAATGTAACTACGCTATATTTACATTTGTAAACATTCTGATTTATGGGTTTTGTTTCTAATTGTAAACAGCTTATAAACCCGAATTTCCAAATGTATCTAAATAAATATCAAGATGTTTATTGAATTATCTAATTAATATTCAATATGTTATAAATCAATTAGTTATATATAGTTATTTTAAGTTATAATTTACATTAAAACCTTCTTGATTTACATTTGTAAACCTATTGTTTTACATAAATTGTTTACATTTGTATTCAAGTTTTAATTAAACAATAGTTTACAATGGTAAACACTACAGACTTTGGAAAAAGAATCCAAAAAATAATGGATCACTATGCTGTATCAGCTTCTTCTTTTGCAGATTATATGGGTGTTGGTAGATCCTCTATTTCACATATTTTATCAGGAAGAAACAAACCAAGCTTAGATTTTGTTATGAAAATAACTGAAGCATATACTGATGTAGATTTACAATGGTTGCTTTATGGAAAAGGTGCGTTTCCAAAATCAGAAGAATCTATTATTGAACAAAAAGAACCGATTATAGAATCCCCTATACAACCAAAAACCTCTACTCTGTTAGATACATCTGATCAAGATTTATTTTCACAATCAGATGTTCCAGAAAAGGAAATATCAATAACCGAATCTCACATAGAACAAATTCCTAAGACTTCAGTAGGAGATACTACGATAGATCGCATTGTCATTTTTTATGTCGATGGAACTTTTAGTTCTTACCAAATGAAAAAAACTTAACAACTTTTTCTTATCTGGCTTTATACTCTCTGGAAATAAATTTATTTTCGTTCTCTAGTTAAATTATCATATGAAGCAAATTGCTTTTATAGGGCTCCTAAGCTTACTTTTTACAAGTTGTTATCAACAAGAACGTAATTGCACCGATTTTAAAACGGGGACATTTGAATTCGAAACTTATCTTAACGGAGAATTAGTCAAAACCACTTTTGTGCGCAATGATACTCTAGAAATAGACTATTTTCAAGGTAAAAGTGATACCTCAAGTATTCGGTGGATTAATCCATGTGAATATATCGTAAAAAAAATACATCCAAAAAATATGGCTGAAGAAAAGGCGATACATATGAAAATCTTATCAACCGATGATCAAACCTACACTTTTGAATACGGACTTGTAGGAGTAGCCAAAAATAAACAACGTGGAACCGCAAAAAAAATAAAATAATGTTTGAAATTTTCGCATCAGCAGATGCCTGGGTAGCTCTGCTAACATTAACTTTTCTAGAAATCGTTTTGGGTATCGATAATATCATATTTATTTCGATAGCATCCAGCAAGTTACCTCAAAATCAACAAAAAAAAGCTACTAACATAGGACTATTATTAGCCATGGTGATGCGTATTGTTTTACTTTTTGGTATATCATTACTTGTTGCTATGGAAGCTCCGTTTTGGCATATCAATTTGCCATGGATTGAGGCTGGTATCAGCGGACAAGCCCTAATCTTATTTGGAGGAGGTATTTTCCTCTTGTACAAAAGCGTACATGAAATTCATGAAAAAGTAGATGAAAAAGGTGAGGAAGAAAAAGAAATAGCAGCTAAGAGCTCTTCTACGCTCTCAAATGCTATCGTGCAAATTACATTAATTAATGTTGTTTTTTCTTTTGATTCTATACTTACTGCTGTTGGTATGACCAACGGTCTTAGTGAAAATCCAAATGATGCTTTAATATTAATGATTATTGCAGTTGTAGTCTCTGTATTAATTATGATGTTGTTTGCAACACCGGTAGGTCGTTTTGTGAATAAACATCCTTCTGTACAAATTTTAGGGTTATCTTTTTTGATCTTAATTGGGTTTATGTTAATCGCTGAAGCTGCACATCTTGCGCATTTACAAATATTTGATAGTGAAGCAGGTACAATACCTAAGGGGTACCTTTACTTTACCATAGCTTTTTCTTTATTTATTGAGTTTTTAAACTTTAAACTGCGTAAAAAAGGAAAGCTTAGTGGACAAAAAAATTAAAGCTCAACACATAAAATAGAACATAAAACAGAAAGTTACTTTTATAAGTAGCTTTCTGTTTTTTTTAAATAAAAATGTTACTTCCTAAAGTAACATTTTCTGTACCTAAAACATATACTAGTATAGTATTAACAGAAAAGATTCTAAATTATAAAAATGAAAAAGACCATTTTAACACTAATTAGCGCAACATTAAGTTTTTTAGGGAGCGCACAAATAACAGAATTACCAAATGGCAATGTTGGAATTGGTTATAATAATCCCGATTCTAAATTAAGAATTCAAGGTACCCATTCTCTTGCCAGGTTTAAAACGAATATCGATGGAAATTTTGAAATTCAAGCGACTAGATCAAATACTAACTCATTAATTACTAACCTATTATTATCTTCTCAAAATCATATAATTCTAAACCCAAATGTTTTGGGAACTACTGGAAATGTTGGAATTGGAACAAATGACCCTAGTGCTATTTTGGATATAGAAAAAAATCTAAACGGCAATACTATACTAGAAATTACCAATAAAAATAATGGAACATCTGCAAGAAGAGGTATTTCTATTGGAAATGGAACATCTGGAAATTCTGTTTATTTGTTATCTACATCTTCAAATTATAATCAAGTAAATAGTTGGTCTAATTCTGGTGTATTAGGTACTGATAGTCAATTGCTAAATGGATTAATACTTAGATCTTCAGTAGGCAAAATAAGGTTTCAACCAGGAGGAATAACGGATAGAATTGTTTTTACTGAGAACGGTAGTGTCGGGATAGGAACAACAAATCCTGAACATTTACTACAGCTTCATAGTTCGGTCAATCCAACCTTAGCTATTGGGAAATTAAATACAAATAATGGAGGGAAATCTTCTCTAAGTTTTTTTGCAGGAAATGGGACCGTAGCTAATGGATTTACTGTTCAATATAACAAGGATACTACTAATGACAAATTATCATTTTTAGATGGTGGTAACAAAGAAGTGTTTTCAATTTTAAAATCTACTTCTCCACAAATTAATATTGGAAAATTAAATGAAAATACACAAGGTAAATCTTCTTTAAGTTTTTACTCAGGTAATGGTTCTACTTCTAATAGTTTTTCTTTACAATATCATAAAACAACAAATACAGATAGATTATCCTTTATAGATGGTGGTAACATAGAAACTTTATCAATTATTAATGGAGGCTATATTGGCATAGGAACAATAAACCCTGGTTCATGGAAACTAGCCGTAAATGGTAAAATAAGAGCTAAAGAAATAAAGGTAGAAACCGGTTGGTCTGATTTTGTGTTTTATGATGACTATAAACTCCCCTCTTTATTAGATGTAGAAAATCATATTAAAGAAAAAGGACATCTTAAAGATATTCCTAGTGCTAAACAAGTAGCAAAAGATGGTATCTTTCTTGGGGAAATGGATAGTAAATTATTACAAAAAATAGAAGAGCTAACCTTATACACCATTCAACAAGAAAAGAAAATCAAAAAACTTGAAGAAGAAAATAAAGAATTAAAATCTTTATCCAACAGACTCACAGAAATAGAAAAAATACTAAATTCAAAAAAATAAGCCGATTAAAAAACATATCATGATCGTAAAAATTGCAGAAGGAAATTTAAAAACAAAATTTGGAGAATATCATGAAATGATGTTTTACGATGGGCAAAAGGAATCTTTTGCCCTCGTGATGGGTGATGTAAAAGATGAAAATGACATTTTATGTCGTGTACATTCCTCTTGCATATTTGGACATCATTTTAATAGTATCGAATGTGATTGTAGAGAGCAAATGGAAATCTCTCAACAACTTATACAAAAAGAAGGCAAAGGAATCGTTATTTGGTTAGACCAAGAGGGTAAAGGAAATGGGCATTATGCTTTGTTAAAAAGTGCAATCTATAAAAAACAAGGAGTTCC
Organism: Aquimarina sp. AD10; assembly: GCF_003443715.1. Classification (NCBI taxonomy): domain Bacteria; kingdom Pseudomonadati; phylum Bacteroidota; class Flavobacteriia; order Flavobacteriales; family Flavobacteriaceae; genus Aquimarina; species Aquimarina sp. AD10. The sequence goes on from NZ_CP031965.1 coordinate 1,335,866, forward strand.
TCAAGCAGAGGCCTATGAAGCCGTTGGCTTTAAAAAAGACAATAGAGATTTTAGAAGTGCTGCTGATATTCTAAAAGAAATCGGAGTAAAATCAATTAAAATGCTCACAAACAATCCAAATAAAGTAAACACATTAACTGAACACGGTATTATTGTTACAGGAACACAACCTACGATACTCTAAATTTCAAGTAGGCCTTCTACTCTATTTGGTATAAATATTGTACTTATAGAGTACAAAGATTTTTATCTTTATACTTTAAATTATGTAAGATTGTATAAAAAAAACAGTCTATTTATATAATTATGATCATTTAAAACATCAAGCATAATGTATAGATTTTTAATCATAGCCTTGTTATTTACTTTTACAAGCACTACCCTTCAGGCACAAGAATGGACTACTAATTTTGAAAAAGCTAAAATTAATGCTGCTGAACAAAACCGAAATATTATACTTGTTTTTCAAGGCTCTGATTGGTGTGTTCCGTGTATAAAATTAGATCGAGAAATTTTTAATTCTGAAGAGTTTAAATCCTATTCAAAAGATCATTTTATTATGGTACAAGCAGATTTTCCAAGAAAAAAGAAAAATCAATTGGTTCCAGAGCTGCAAGAGCAAAATAATAAATTGGCCGAAAAATATAACAAGAATGGTTTTTTTCCTTTTGTAGTGGTTATGGATAAAAATGGGACTGTACTTGGCGAAACAGGATATAAAAAAACAACACCTTCAGCATACATTAAATTATTAGAATCTTTTAAAAGTTAATTATTGAGAGCTTATACAAGTATTGTTATATTCATTTTTTTGCATGTATTAGGGTCTGCACAGCAAACACACAAACGTACTCTTCTACTTATGGGAAGCCGTTTTGATATTACTGTAGTAGCTCAAGATACTATACAGGCTAATCAATATATAGATATAGCAGTAGCAGAGATTTCGAGAATAGAAAAACTTATTTCTTCCTGGGATCAAAGTTCTCAAACCTCATTAATCAATAAAAATGCAGGTATTCGACCTGTAAAAGTGGATCAAGAGTTATTTGATCTTATTAACCGATCTATAGGTATATCTAAACTTACCGACGGAGCTTTTGATATTACATATGCATCTATGGATAAAATTTGGAAGTTTGATGGCAGTATGACTAAAATGCCTACAGAAGAAAAAATTAAAGCTTCGGTAGCTAAAGTTGGATATCGACATGTTGTTTTGGATAAAGAAAACTCTACTGTTTTCTTGAATAAAAAAGGAATGAAAATTGGTTTTGGAGCAATCGGCAAAGGATATGCCGCTGATAAAGCAAAGGCATTACTCATTCAAAACAAAGTAAGCGCTGGTATTATTAACGCCTCTGGTGATATGAATACTTGGGGAAAACAACCTGATGGTAACGATTGGAAAGTCGCAATCACCAATCCTCTAAATAAAACAAAGGCTTTTGCGCTGCTACCCATTGTAAACGGTGCCGTAGTCACTTCTGGTAATTATGAAAAATTTGTATCTTTTAATACTAAAAGATATTCACACATTATAGACCCTCGAACGGGGTACCCTTCTAGTGGTATTATAAGTGTGACAGTTTTTGCTCCAAAAGCAGAATTAGCCGATGCCCTAGCTACATCAATATTTGTAATGGGAAAAGAAGTTGGTATGAATAGAATAAATCAATTGGCACAGATAGAATGTATAATTATTAGTGATAAAGGAGATATTTATACATCTGATCATATACAAATTGATAATAATTAGTAATTTAGAATTTTAAATTAAACCCCAAATAATAAAGATTGTATTAAATTATTATCTTTATCCAAAACAAATCTAAAATGAAAAGAACCTTAACCTTAAGCTTATTGATAGCTTTTTTTACGTTATCCTTAAGTGCTCAAGACGCCTCGACCCTAGTAGGAAATTGGAAAGAAGACATGAAAAATACTAAGAGTAATCAATTGCTTCATGGTGCTCAATTCAATTTTAAAAGTGATGGAACTTTCAGCAGAATTAAATCTGAAAATTCAAGTTTAGGTACTTGGAGTATTAAAGACAAAACTCTCGTGCTGGAATATAAAGAAAGAACTTCTTCTAAATTACCAAAATTAACTAAAAACAATAGTGATAGCGATAGAATCGAAGTCGATATAATAGAACTATCACCTAGTAAGTTAGTCCTAAAGTACGGAGATAAACCGTACACATTAGTAAGAGGAAGTAATACCAGCATTAGCACTGCTGCAAAAGCAAAATCTGAACCACAAAATTAAATCTATAATTTCATATTTAAAATCTTAGTATTTCTAACGGAATACTAAGATTTTTTTTTAGAAATATATTTTTTATTGGAAATTCGCATTTTAAACTAATGTGTATATATTCTAAAGTATAAAACTATACAATTAACCAATATTAAATGAACCTAGAAAGAGAACTACAAAAAAGAAGCGGATCTGTGTGTGAATTATCAGGAGTAACTGAAAATTTGAAAATTTATGAAGTGCCCAAATCTCCAGGTACTGGTTTGGATGCGCATATCCTTATTTCTCAAACATGTATAGAACAAATTGAAGATGCTGATAAAGTAGATCCTAATCATTGGCGTTGTCTTAATGATAGTATGTGGAGTGAAGTTCCTGCAGTACAGGTAATGGCTTGGAGAATGCTAAATAGACTACGCGCAGAAAGTTGGCCACAAGATCTACTTGACATGATGTACCTTGATGACGACACTTTAGCATGGGCAAAAGCAACTGGTGACGGGGATGATGATAATGACACTATTAAACATATAGATGCAAACGGTGCTGTTTTACAAGCCGGTGATAGTGTGGTACTTATTAAAGATTTAAACGTTAAAGGAGCCAATTTTACAGCAAAGCGTGGTACTGCAGTTAGAAATATCTCATTAGTTCATGATAATCCAGAACATATTGAAGGCCGTGTGAGTGGCCAGAACATTGTTATTTTAACCAAATATGTGAAAAAATCGTAAAATACTATTTTAAAAATTCATTAAAAAGCCTGATTACTTAAGTGTAATCAGGCTTTTTTAAATCTATAAATATTATCTAGAACAGACTTCCTTGCTCTCCTTTGTCTTTTTCTGACTCGTCAGAGGTGGCATCGTTTTTTTCTTCTGAAGAAACATTTTCTTCTTCTACAACTTCGATTTCTTCTGCAGGCAGTTCTTCTGGTTCTTCATAAGGCAATGAATCTAATAAATTAACCTGTTTCACTTTGTGTGTTGTTAATTGATTACCTTGCGCCTTTACCCCTTTTATAGCAATAAAATCCTCAAAATTCAATTCTTCGTTAGGTCTTTGATCCTTACCTCTAATTTTTGTAAATACCAATTCGGCTATAGGTTTATAATCTGTTGATACCACTTCCAAAAATGATTTTGGATGTTCTGTAATAAACACTTCTTCTTTTTCTGGATTCTCCATCAAAAATCGCTTGACATAATAGCGTTCCTTCTCCCCATCCCAATAAATTGCAGAAATAGGTTTTTTAGGCTTCCATTTTTCTAGGACAATCATATCAGAACTGAAATGAAGTGTCATTTCTGGTATCAATGTTTTTGCAATACCATTTTGCGTGATTACTAATAAACGATCCTCGCCTCTAAACTCTCCTAAAAGATCACCTCTTCCATCTACATTGAGGCGTTGTACAGAGTCATCAAACCATATCTTACGAGGTTTTAATGTAGAGACTCCTTGTTCTTTTAATTCGATTCTTTTAATATTATACTTTGTAACTATATTCCCTTTAACGCCTCTACCTTTTATAAGTAGATCAGAAAAGTCAAGGTCAAATTTCAGTTTTTTAATACTACCTGCTTGACGTAAGAATATTGAAACAACTTCGGCTTCTCCGTTTGGATTAGCAGAGAAATACGAAATTTTAGAGCCTTTTTTTCCTTGAGCTAAATCATATTCTTTATCTCGAGTGACACTAGTTACTGCAAATCGTTTTACATAAGATGCTCCTCCTTTACCATCTTGATAAATCAGATTATAAATAGTACGCTTATCTTTTTTCTTAAACACAGCTACATGAATAATATCTTTACCAATAAATGTTTTTGCATCTACCTTAGTAATCATTAATTTACCTTCTCTAGTAAAACATATGATATCATCAATATCCGAACAGTCGGTCACATATTCATCTCTTCTTAGAGAAGTTCCTACAAAACCTTCTTCTCGATTTACATACAATTTTGTGTTACGAATAACTACTTTGGTAGCTTCAATATCATCAAAAATTCTAATCTCAGTTTTACGTTCTTTACCTTTTCCATAGGTCGTTTTCAAACGTTTAAAATAATCTATAGCAAACTCCACAAGATGCTCTAAATGATGTTTTACTTGAGCGATATCATCCTCTAAAGCTTCGATTTTTTGTTGTGCTTTATCTATATCAAACTTAGAAATACGCTTAATTCTAATCTCGGTCAAACGAACAATATCCTCTTCTGTGACTGCACGCTTTAAATGTTTGATGTGTGGTTGTAAACCTTTATCAATAGCCTCGATAACTCCTTCCCAAGTATCTACTTCTTCTATATCACGATAGATACGGTTTTCTATAAATATTCTTTCTAAAGATGCAAAATGCCATTGTTCTTGTAATTCATCTAATTGAATCTCTAGTTCCTTTTTTAATAAAGCTAACGTATTATCGGTAGAACGACGTAACATTTCAGAAACACCTATAAAATCAGGCTTGTTATCTTCTATCACACATCCTAATGGCGAAATAGATATCTCACAATTGGTAAATGCATACAGAGCATCTATTGTTTTATCAGGTGAAATTCCCGAAGGTAGATGAATTAATATTTCGACATTTGCAGCCGTATTGTCCTCTATCTTCTTAATTTTTATTTTCCCTTTATCATTTGCTTTAAGAACCGAATCTATCAATGACGTAGTTGTCGTAGAAAACGGAATTTCATTAATTACCAACGTATTTTTGTCAACTTGCGAAATTTTTGCACGTACTCTTACTTTCCCACCGCGATTACCATCATTATAATTTGTAAAATCTGCAATACCAGATGTAGGGAAATCAGGTAAAATAGTAAAGCGTTTTCCTTGTAAATGTTTTATAGAAGCATCTATAAGCTCTATAAAATTATGAGGAAGAATCTTAGTACTTAATCCTACTGCTATCCCTTCTGCACCTTGAGCCAATAGTAGTGGGAATTTTACTGGTAAATTAATAGGTTCTTTCTTTCTTCCATCATAAGACAGTTGCCAATCGGTAACTTTAGGGTTATAAACTACATCTAAAGCAAATTTTGACAACCTAGCTTCGATATATCTTGATGCTGCAGCTCTATCCCCAGTAAGGATATTACCCCAGTTTCCTTGCATATCGATTAACAATTCTTTTTGTCCAACTTGTACCATTGCATCAGCAATACTGGCATCACCATGAGGGTGATATTGCATTGTATGTCCAACAATATTAGCTACTTTATTGTATCTACCATCATCTAAATCTTTCATAGAATGAAGAATACGCCGTTGTACAGGCTTCAAGCCATCTTCGATTGCAGGTACCGCTCTCTCTAAGATTACATAAGATGCATAATCCAGAAACCAGTCTTTATACATTCCTGTGACTTTGGTAATCACTTCTTGCGGTTGGTGATCTTCTTGAGATGATTCGTGATGTAATTCTTCGTTTTCGTTTTCTTCTGACATGTAATATTACTCTAATTTACATTAAAATTTAGGCATAAATCGTTGGTGATCATCACCTTTACTTTTATTTTCAGTTTTCACTTCTTGCACTTCAGAAGTAGTTTCATTTATTTGTTGAATTTCAGGTTTTGCAGTGTCTATTTTAGTTCTTTTATTATCTGAGTATCGAAAAGAATTAAAATTAACACGCAACATTTCTGGTGTTATTCTTTTTGATAAATGAGGGTGAGTAGACAATTTTTCTGAAAGCCAAACCCAAAAACTATCTGTAATTTCTATTTGTTTTGTATATGCTTTCGTATCCATTTTATTATACAAACGTTTTCCTGAAGCTAAAAGTTTAATACCATCTACAGCACCTCTTGGACTAATTGTATATCCAACACTATCACACGTATATTCACAAGCTCTAGAATACGCTTGAGCCAAAAACGGGACTAGTAATGAAGGAAAAACGTACATCTTTTTATATACATGATTTCGTTTTACATGGCACAGTTCATGAGCAATAATAAATTCTACGATATCCTTTCTACCATCCAATATCACTTCGTACAAATCGCTGTAGATAATCAGATAATTAGCTCCAACAAATTTTGTAGCCATAGCATTTAATAACCCTCCAGATTCTACAATATAAATTTCAGGAACTTTTTTTATTGCTAATTTTTGACATTGATCAGTAACAATATCATATAAATCAGAAAATTGATCTTTACTCACTCGTACAGCACTTCCTTTTATATATCCTATAAAAAGGCCAGTACTTATTAGTATAAAAATCCCTACAAGTAAAAGATACGGCAAAAACAAAAGACCGGGAATACATAAAAGTATGGTAAATACAATCATTAGATTGTAATAAAACTTTTCTTTCTTGTGTACTTTAACTGTAATTTTTTCCATTCTTATAACGCTACTTATACCCCTTCTTCTTCTATAGTGTCTAATTCAACCTTAAGGTTGTCTATGATAAACTCTTGTCGTTGTGGAGTATTTTTCCCCATATAAAAAGATAATAATTCCTCGATCGTCTTTTCTTTATCCAACATTACAGGATCAAGACGAATATCATCACCAATAAAATGCACAAATTCATCAGGAGATATCTCTCCTAATCCTTTAAATCGAGTAATTTCTGGTTTCCCTGATAGTTTTTGTATGGCGTCTCTTCTTTCCTGTTCTGAATAGCAATAGATTGTTTGTTTTTTATTTCGAACTCTAAACAACGGAGTTTGTAATATAAATAAATGTCCTTCTTTTATTAACTCAGGGAAAAACTGAAGAAAAAAAGTGATTAATAACAATCTAATATGCATCCCATCGACATCGGCATCTGTTGCGATAACAATATTGTTATACCTTAGATCTTCCATTGATTCTTCAATATTCAATGCTGCTTGTAAAAGATTAAATTCTTCATTTTCATACACAATTTTTTTACTCATATTATAGCTATTCAGTGGTTTCCCACGTAAACTAAATACAGCTTGTGTATTTACATCTCTGGACTTGGTTATTGACCCACTTGCAGAATCTCCCTCTGTTATAAACAAAGTACTTTCTAGATTACGATCTTTTTTACTATCGGTAAGATGAATACGACAATCTCTAAGTTTTTTATTGTGCAAACTGGCTTTCTTTGCACGTTCGCGAGCAAGTTTACGAATACCAGATAAATCTTTACGTTCTCGTTCTGCTTGTAATATTTTGCGTTGTAAACTTTCTGTTGTATTTGGGTTTTTATGTAAGAAGTTATCCAGATATTGTTTTACAAAATCATTAATATAGGTTCTTACAGTAGGCAAATCTCCTCCCATATCTGTAGACCCCAATTTAGTTTTGGTCTGACTTTCAAATACAGGTTCCATAACCTTTATACTAATAGCAGACACAATAGATTTACGAATATCACTAGCTTCATAATTTTTACCGTAATATTCTCTTATAGTCTTTACGATAGCTTCTCGAAATGCTGCTTGATGTGTTCCTCCTTGCGTTGTGTGTTGACCATTTACAAAAGAATGGTATTCTTCACTATATTGTGTTTTACTGTGCGTAATAGCGATTTCAATATCATCACCTTTTAAATGTATGATATCATATAATCTATCTTCAACATTAATATTATCAGAAAGTAAATCTCTTAATCCATGCTCTGAAAAATATTTTTCTCCGTTAAATATGATCGTCAGTCCAGGATTAAGATATACATAGTTCTTAAGCATTTTAGCTACATACTCTGTACGATACTTGAAATGTTTAAAAATAGTATTATCTGGCACAAAAGATACTTTAGTACCTCTTCTACGGGAAGTCTCATCTAACGTTTCTTGATTGGTAAGGTTACCTTTTTCGAACTCTGCAGAAGCAGACTTGCCATCTCGGGTAGATTCTACTCTAAAAAATGTAGACAAAGCATTTACCGCCTTTGTACCTACCCCATTAAGTCCTACTGATTTTTTAAATGCTCTGGAATCATATTTACCTCCAGTATTCATTTTAGAAACTACATCAACAACTTTACCCAAAGGAATTCCACGACCGTAATCTCTCACAATCACTTTATCTCCTTGAATAGATATCTCAATAGTCTTACCAGCTCCCATCACATATTCATCGATCGAATTATCTAATACTTCTTTTACAAGAATATAAATCCCATCGTCGGCAGATGATCCATCGCCTAGCTTACCAATATACATCCCCGGTCGCATACGGATATGCTCTTTCCAATCGAGGGATCGTATATTATCTTCGGTATATTTAGTTTCCTTACTCATAAATTTTAGGGTAGAATGCTTGCTAATATAAGATTTCACTATCTAAATTAAAACAGCCTCTCTACAAAGTAATTAACAAATCCATAACGAATTTTGTTGACTATTTGGTATACAAGGAATTGACCAATCATGTATGCACTAATTCTCAATCACAATTAAAAGGATGATAACACTAAGAAATAAGAAAATAATTATATAAAATTGGGTAAGCTTAAGAACAACAAACGAATTACTCGGGTTACTAAATTTTCTTTATAATTTAAAATTGGTATTATGCAATTTCAGAATTTGAAATTTTGTAATTTCAACTAATCAAATAATTAACACCCAAAGTACAAAAATAGTATGGATCCTGTACATGCATTTGCAGCAAAAGAAGTTGGAGGTAAACTAGAGCCTTTTCAATATGATTTATCTAAAATAGGCCTTGAAGAAGTTGATATTAAGGTACATTATTGTGGCATTTGTCACTCTGACCTTAGTATGCTTAATAATGATTGGGGGATTACACAGTTTCCTTTTGTTCCCGGTCATGAAATTGTTGGTGAAGTTACCGCTATTGGAGCTCAAGTAAAGCATATTTCTGTTGGAGATCTTGTAGGTTTAGGATGGTTTTCTGAATCATGTATGTATTGTGACCAATGCATGAATGGTAGTCATAATCTATGCGCTACAAAAGAAGAAACTATAGTTGGCCGTCATGGTGGATTTGCTGATAAAGTACGTTGTCATTGGTCTTGGGCTACTGCGCTACCAAAAGGAATTGATCTAAGCAAAGCTGGTCCATTATTATGTGGTGGAATCACGGTTTTTAATCCAATTCTAATGGCTAATGTTAAACCTACAGATAAAGTCGGAGTTATTGGCATTGGAGGGCTTGGTCATATGGCTATAAAATTCTTAAAATATTGGGGATGCGAAGTCACAGCATTTAGTTCAAACCCATCTAAAAAAGATGAAATAATTGCTATGGGAGCTCATTCGGTAATTAACTCTCGAGATACCCTTGAAATGGAAAAAATTAAAGAAACTTTAGATTTTATATTAAATACTACTAATGTAACTTTAGATTGGCCTGGTTATCTTAAAACTTTAGCTCCAAAAGGAACTTTACATACTGTAGGAGCTGTTTTAGAACCTATTGGAGTTCCTGCATTTAGTTTAATTGGAGGCGAAAAATCAGTCTCAGGAAGTCCTTTGGGGAGTCCTGCTTTAACAAGAAAAATGCTCGATTTTTGCATAAGACATAACATCTATCCTATTACACAAGAGTTCCCATTAGAAAAGGTAAATGATGCCATAGAACATCTTAAAACTGGTAAAGCTCGTTATAGAGTAGTATTAAAAGTAATTTAAAAAGTATTTATTAACTCTAAAAACATAATCGCAATATGAAGTTTAAGTTCGCAATATTGATATGCTTATTTATAAGTTTTTATAGTGTTGCTCAAAATCAAAAAAAACAAGATCACACAAAAATGATAAAAGGAAAATTAGTTCATACAGTATTTTTCTGGTTGAACAACCCAGACAACGATAAGGAAAGAAAAACATTTGAACAAGGTGTTTCTAGATTGTTGAACGAGTGCGAACACATTACATCAAGTCATTTAGGAACACCCGCTAAGACAACTAAAAGGCCTGTTATTGACACTTCTTACACTTACTGTATTGTGGTAACATTTGAGTCTATTAAAGAACATGACTTATACCAAGAAGACCCTATTCATTTAAAATTTATTGGAGAAAACAAAAACCTATGGAAAAAAGTTCAGATATATGATTCATCTAGTCTTTGACTTTAGATGTAGTACATAAAAAAGGCTTCTGTTTAGAAGCCTTTTTTATGTACTATATTTTTTTGAGATTAATTTTTTAACCACACTTGTTTAAGATCTTCTTGCTCTTTAGAAGGGTTCTCTAATACCACAAGTTTCTTACCTTTAGTATACGATTTAGTAATTTTAGTTTTAATTACTACCTCTTCACCGGCTCTATTCAATTTAACTTCTAGATCATCTCCTTCTTTCCATTGAAAGGTTGCTCCTAAAACCTGATTTACGTTTTTAATAGACAATTTAGTGCCATTAATCTCTATAATATCGTCATTAGCTTTAACTCCGTTATCTGCCCAAAAGCTATTATCCTCAACAGCCTCTGTAAAAAAGATAGATCCAGTAGCTTGATTTCCTGCAAATATTAATTCGCCCGAATTTTGAATATAGTTCGTTTCTATTTTTTCTGCTTTCATTGCCAGACCAACCTTGTTAAAAAACTCATCATAGTTAATAGGTGTATTTCCTTCAACATGAGTTTTCAAAAATTTACCTACAGAAGGATAACTCATTGCTATAATTTCTTCTATTATTTTATCATCTTCAAAAGGTTTGTTTTTTCCGTATTTTGAAGATAATTCTTTCATTAAAGATAAAATCCCTCTATTTCCATCACTAGCCTCGCGCATTAGTATATCAATACACATTCCTATTAACGCTCCTTTCTCATATACATTAGCATAATTTGGAGCATAAGGTTGTTCTAATATATTTTCACTCATTTCAGTAAAACTCATATTATCATCATATGCATTTGCATTTTGAATCTTACCCATCATTTTACTAAAAAAATCTTCTTCTTCAACCAATCCTTGATTTACCTGAAATAATGATGCAAAATACTCTGTCACACCTTCGTACATCCATAAGTGTTTAGAAAAAGTAGGATCATTATAATCAAAATAATGTACATCTTCAGAATGTACACTAAGAGGGGTTACAATATGAAAAAACTCATGAGAAACTACATCAATCATTGCAGAGGCTAAAGCTTCGTCTTCCATTTGTTCTGGTAATACAACCACAGTAGATGTGTGATGTTCTAATGCTCCAAAACCTGTAGGAGAATTTTCTACGCCTTCAGCTAAATATAAATATATATCATATCTTGGAGTGCTATTCACATCTCCTAAATATGCTTTCTGTCCTTTCATCATCTTAAAGACAGTTTCTTTTATTTTTGCCGCAGTATGAACTTTATTAGGAGAATATACACTTAACACTATCTTAATATCACCTACATTAAACTCTTCTACATCAAGCTCTCCGTACATCATTGGGTTATCGGTAATTTCAAAATACCTGCTAGCAAAATACGAATCTGTTGTATTTTGACCATCCTCACTTGTCTCAGAACCTACCTTTTGTAAGGCAGATGTTCTTTGTAACGCTGTAGGAGCCTTAACTTTTAATCCATACTGATTGTTTTTTAAAATATCAAAATAACCAATAAATCCATGTAGGTTCAACACATAGTTTTTTGGATCTATATTTGTTCCAGAAGGAGAAAAAGGAGCACCAATAGTGATATTTTCTATATCATAAGTATCATTTACTTTATATTCTAGTTTATCTAATTGTTTTGCATTCGCAATTAACCATGAATTTTCATCTAATTTTTCGGTTTTAAGCTCATTCCCTTCATAATCATAAGCTTTAAAGTCATCTACATATTTCCCGAAATCACTTACAGAATATGTTCCTTGTACTACCTTAGGCAGAAAGTATTTTACCGAGTCTTGAACAAAACGTCCGGGATTTATACTAACAGGAACCTTATCTTCTACAACTTTTGTTAAATCTATTGTCGTGGCAATAGGAAGGTTTGTTGCAATGTCATTCGAAGGATTCTTCACTCCACATCCTACCATCAATAAACCAATTGAAATTTTGGTTACAATTTTTTTCATTTAATCAAATTAAAGTATTTATTAGTGCTAGACGTAAAAAAGACACTAGCGTTACAATTTTCGACATGCAAAATATACAATTTGTATTGACTTTAGCTTATTTTTAGGACTTTTTAATGAAATCACACAAATTTGGATGTTATAATTAACAAACATACGATACGCCTGTCTAAAGACCCTGAATTATTAGATCCTAACAAATCTACAATCATCTTTTTACATGATTCTCTTGGTTGTATTAAACTTTGGAAGGATTTTCCCGAAAAATTAGGCTTAGAAACAGGATTAAACGTGCTTGCATATGATCGTCAGGGGTATGGTGAGTCATCTCCTTTTACTATTCATGAAAGAAGTACCCATTATTTAAAAAATGAGGCTGAACTATTAGAGAAATTATTGGATCAACTAGGACTAACAGATGTTTTGCTATTTGGACACAGTGATGGAGGTAGTATTGCTATACTTGCTGCTGCATTGTTTCCAAAGAGAATAAAAGGTATTATCACAGAAGGAGCTCATGTATTTGTAGAAAAAGAAACTATTACCGGTATCAAAAAAGCAGTAGAGGCTTATACAAATACCAATCTTAAAGAAAAGCTTATACGATATCACGGAAATAAAACTGATGCCGTTTTTAGAATGTGGACGCAAACATGGTTATCTGATAAGTTTCAATCCTGGAATATAGAGTCATATTTAAGTCAGATACAATGCCCATCGTTAATAATTCAAGGAGAAAAAGATGAATATGGCACTTTAGATCAAGTAACATCTATTACTACAAATACTAAAGGTGAATCTACATCTTTAATACTTCCTAATATTGGGCATACACCACATAAAGAAAACGCTAAATTAGTAATCGCAAAAACCAAAAGTTTTATTCAGGAAGTTTCTTAAATTTTAATATTGAAGGTTTTTAGTAATTATATTTCTTAAGTCATTTTTGTTTAGAGGTTTGTTAATGATATCATTCATTCCAATGGCCAAACACTCTCCTTTTACTTCGCTCAATTCTGAAGCTGTAAGAGCTATTATGGGCGTTTCTTGATCAAACTCCCTAATACGTTTTGTAGCTTCTATACCATTAAGGTAAGGCATATTAAGATCCATAAGGATCAAGTCAAAATCCTCTTTTTTGACCATTTGTAAAGCATTGAACCCGTTTTCTACAATAATACAATCATAACCAATTAAATTTAATAGATTTTTAGTCACTATTTGATTGATCTTATTATCCTCTGCAACTAAAATTCTGCGATAAGATTGGGCAGTATTAGTATTATCTATATCTAATTGATTGTCGTCGTTTTCGTCTATGACTTCTAGTTCTAAATCAAAATAGAACTTCGTACCTCTTCCCTCTTTACTATCTAAATGAATTTGACTGCCCATAATATCCAATAGATTCTTCACAATAGACAACCCCAAACCAGTACCTTCGGATTTGTTAACTTCTCGTCCGACTTGAGAAAATTTCTCAAAAACAAACTCTTTTTTATCATCTGGAATCCCAACTCCACTATCCTCAACTTCGTATCTAATTATAGTGGTATCTTTTTCAATTGATTTTACTTTGACTCTTAACCATATCGTACCATTCTCTGTAAATTTAGAAGAGTTACCTATCAAATTTATTAATATCTCTGATAACTTTAATGAATCTATATTTACCACTTCTGGCAATTCTTTTTGAATATCCAGAACAAGTTTATTGTTTTTATTTTTTGCTTGATATTCGAATGAATGTAAAAGATTTTGTGACAGTAATGCTAAATTTGTCGGTGTTTTTGCCAGTTCTTCTTTATTTGACTCTATCTTACTTATTTTTAATACTTTATTTATTAAATCAAGTAAATAATCTCCTGAAAATTTTAAAGAATTTAGTAATTTTTTATGCTTTGCCAAGATATCATTATCCTCTAACAATAAAGTAGTAATACCTACTACACCATATAAAGGGGTTCTAAGCTCATGGCTCACTGTAGAAATAAATTGAGACTTTACATTAGTAAGTTTTTCGGCTTCAAGTTTTGCCTCAACTAGTTCTTTATTCTTTTGTTGTAGTGTAACATTTAACTTTTGTTTTGATCTATATCCCAGATAAAAGAAAAACACACTTCCTACCAATAAAACGAGACTAATAGATGAAATGATAATAATTAAATTACCTCTTTCTATTTTAGCCAAATATTCTTCTTCTTTTTTAGAATTTTCTATTTCTCTCTTGAATTCATTTAAACTATAATTTACTTTAGCCGTTTCTATTTGTCTTAGCTTTTCTTCATCAAGTAAATGATCTCTATAATACAAGTGTTTTTTTACGGTATAAAAAGCAGAGTCCTTATGCCCCATTTTTTCAAAAGTATCTGATTTAGCTTTATATGTATTTGATAAAATAGAGTAGATTTCTTTTTCTTCGGCTAATTGAATTACCTCATCAAATAACTTATTTGCCTTTTCATAATTATTCTTATGAGCATAATATTTCCCAAATAAATACTTTATATCATTAATGGCTATAATGCTTACTTCACCAGGATGGTTTTCAATAATATTCTGAGCTTGATTTAAATAAGGGAACGCAAGATCATACTTTTTTTGATCAACATACGCCCATCCTATATTTAATATTGGTGCCATTTTTTTACTTTGATCCTTTAGCTTTTCGGCTATTGCAAGTGACTCATTAAAGTACTTAATACTTTTAGCTAAGTCTTCATAACCATCAGAATACACACCTCCCAATACATTAAGACTATACACTATAGCAATAGTGTCTTTTGTCTTTCTAGCATATTTCAGAGCCTCATTTCCATGAAACTCCATGTTTTTAAAATCATGCACAACTTGATAATTACTGGCCATCATATAATGACCTCTATATTTATAATTATCGTTATTTAATTGGTGTGCAAGATCTATTGTTTTAATAGCGTAATCTAGGGATTTTCGTATTTTGAAAGCAGCACGAAACTTTTTAGATTCAGACATAAAGTGTTGCAGGCTATCGTTAACTGTATTAACCGCCTTATCCTGTCCATAGGTATCCCCACCTATTGCTACTAATAATGAATATGTAAGTAATATGATTCTAAAACTTCCCAAACTATGAATTTAAGCTTATTTATTAACCAAAAAACATCATATTTACCCCCAAGTAAATAAGAATATACTACTTTTAAGTATGTAAATTAAGCAAAAAAATATTAAGAATCACTAAAAAAAGTACTGATAGTCTTTGCTTTATAATATTTTCTATGCTATTCTGTTCTCTTAGTCACAATATATATCCCCAAAATAACAACAAGAGTTCCTACAATTTGAATTAATGAAAGATTTTCTCCCAAAAAGAAATATGCCAGAATAATTGTTGAAAACGGCCCTAAACTAGCAATTATAGAAAAATTAGATGCTCCTAGTTTTGCGATTGCTGCAGAGACTAAATACGAAGGGATTATAGTTGAAAAAATTGCCATTGCAATGCATATCAAATATAATTCTAATGGATAACTTAATATGTCTGTTCTATCAAAAATAACGTATTGTAATATTATACACAAAGAAGATACTATCATTGCATATGAAGTAAATACAATTACTCCAAATTTAGGGATCAACCAACCACTTCCAACTATATAAATTGCGTATGTAAGTGCGCTCATAAAAACAAGTATTGCACCCAAATATAAATTACCTGTATTTTCTAATTGAAGTTCTCCCCAAAATGTAATTAAAACACCAATATAAGTAATCAAAATAGCTTGTAATTGCCTATTCGATATCCTTTTGTTTAAAAAAACTTTTGATATAATAATTACTAATGTAGGATACAAGAAAAGTATTATTCTTTCTAGCCCTGCTTTGATATATTGTAAGCCTAAAAAATCAAAATAGCTTGCAAGATAATAACCAATTATACCAAAAAATAAGATCCATAAATAATCTTTTTTTCTAGCTTCTTGACTGTTTTTTCGTTGCTTAATTAATACTACTCCTATATAAAATGGTAACGAGAACAGCATTCTAAATAATAATAGGTGTTCTGAACTTATATCATACTTATATGCCAATTTTACCAAAACTGCTTTAGCAGAAAATAATACTACTCCTATAATAGCAAATATGATCCCGTAGGATGAAAGTTTTGTATGTTTCATTAATCAAAAATAACAGTATCTCTTTTTTGAAAATAAAGGTTTTATTCAATTTCTACGATGTTCAAAAAAAAACCTCTCTAAATATTTAGAGAGGTTTTTTTGATTCAAATATTTTTGTTATACATTAAATAAGAAATGCATGACATCCCCATCATTAACGATATAACCTTTACCTTCAACTCCTAATTTTCCTGCATCTCTAGCTTTAGCTTCGCTTCCATACTTAACAAAATCATCATATTTTATTACCTCTGCTCGGATAAAGCCCTTTTCAAAATCGGTATGAATAACTCCTGCTGCCTGTGGTGCTGTTGCACCAATAGTAACCGTCCATGCTCGAACTTCTTTTACTCCAGCAGTAAAATATGTTTGTTGATTTAAAAGTTTATAGGCTGCTCTAATTAAAACAGAGGCTCCGGGTTCTTCTAACCCCATATCTTGTAAAAACATCTGGCGCTCTTCATAATCATCTAACTCTGTTATATCTGCTTCGGTTCCTACAGCCAAAACAATGACTTCTGCATTTTCAGACGCTACTGTTTCTTTTACTTTCTCTACATAGTCATTTCCGTCAACAGCCGCATCTTCATCTACATTACATACATAAAGTACTGGCTTATCAGTAATAAATTGTAATGGCTTTACATAATTTACACGATCATCTTCAGAAATATCGATTGCTCTAACAGATGTACCAGCCTCTAATCCATCTTTAAGTTTCAATAAAATGGCTTCTTCTTTTTGAGCTTCTTTATTTCCTGTTTTAGCAGCACGTTTGACTTTATCTAACTTTTTTTCTACACTTTCTAAATCTTTTAGTTGTAGTTCTATATCAATAGTTTCTTTATCTCTAATAGGGTCTATCGAGCCATCTACATGTACAATATTATCATTATCAAAACAACGTAGTACATGTATAATTGCATCTGTTTCTCTAATGTTTCCTAAAAATTGATTTCCTAAGCCCTCTCCCTTACTAGCTCCTTTTACTAATCCAGCAATATCTACAATATCAACTGTAGCAGGAATTACGCGCTCTGGATCTACTAACTCTTCTAATTTTTCTAATCTTGGATCAGGCACATTTACCACTCCGATATTGGGTTCTATGGTACAAAAAGGAAAATTAGCACTTTGCGCTTTGGCATTAGACAAGCAGTTAAATAATGTTGATTTGCCAACATTTGGTAATCCTACAATTCCGGCTTTCATAATAATTATAATATAATCGAGAAAATTAAAAAATTCTCTAATTTTTAAGAGTGCAAAGATAATAGTATTAATACGTACCAAACAAATACTGGTTCATAAGATTATAGAATAATTGTATAAACTTAAACCCATACCGTTAGATAACGAAAATTATCAATTTTAGCAGTTTCTGTATTTTTTGTAATTTTAAATCCCAATACGTAAACATTATGAAAACCCTAAAAACTCTCACTACACTATTATGCTTCGGTTTTGCTTGTACTGGATTTGCACAATCTGAAGAAACCGATGCTAAAGATAATTTATCGACAGAAACAGTAACCAAAATCATTAGGATAAAAGGAGCTAATGGCGAAGAAAAAGTGATTAAAAAAGAAGAAGTTATTACTAAAAGAAGTAAGATTAAATTTAATCCCGAAGATGAAGATAAAGTAAACCAAACTGCCACATATTCTGATGCAGAAGTACAGGTTCAGAAATCTAATAGCTCAACAGAGATCGCTAGTTACACCATGATAACCGATGGAAAAGGTTATCGCATGACTTTTCTAAACAAAACAGGAAACCAAGTATCAAAAGTTAGGCCTATTAGTAATAACTATTACATTGTAAATTTAGGAGAAAAAAATAACGGAGTTGGACATTTTGATGCAGACAAAAATTTTATTCTAGAGATGTATGATGCGCAATCAGACGAGATTATGACCACCATCTATAAAGCCAAATAAACTATCTTGTTGTAAACTTCACATCCAAAATACTATAAACTTAAACCAAACATAAATGTTTGGTTTTTTTATGCTCTATAAAAAATAAGTCTCATTTTAAACAAATTAGCCTTGTTTTTGGATATATTTATAGTAACAATCACCACAAAATAAACATACTCACATGAAAAACTTAACACTCATTTTATTTAGTTTATTTACTAGTGTATCCTTTTGTCAACAAATTGTTACTGGTACTGTTACTGATGAATCTGGAGCTCCTCTTCCTTTTGTAAATATTATTGAAAAAGGAACAAGTACAGGAACCACTTCAGACGAACAAGGTAATTATACCATTGCTGTTGATGCCAACGCTACACTTATATTTAGTTTTGTAGGTTTTGAGACACAAGAAATTGTTGTTGGTACCTTAGAAAAAATAGATGTTGTTCTATCTGGAGGAGAAATTCTAAGCACTATTGTTGTTGTTGGCTCCAGAAGTCCTAAACGTACGGCCACTGATACCCCTGTAGCTATAGATATTATCGACATGCAAGAAATTATCACTAAAAGTGGTAAAGTTGAGATTAATGAATTATTACAATATACAGCCCCTTCGTTTAATGCAAATAAACAATCTGGATCAGATGGTGCGGACCATATAGATCCTGCAACACTGCGTGGTCTTGGACCTGATCAAACATTAGTATTAATTAATGGTAAAAGAAGACATTCTTCTTCTCTTATAAATGTATTTGGAACACGAGGTAGAGGAAACTCAGGAACAGACCTTAATGCAATTCCTGCATCAGCAATTAAAAGAATTGAAATACTTAGGGATGGCGCTGCTGCACAATACGGTTCTGATGCCATAGCAGGCGTTATTAACATTGTACTAAAGAACAATGTCAATAAATTAACTGGTAGTATTAGTTACGGAGCATATAATACAAATGCCAAAGGTGATTTTCCCAATGGCACTCCAAATACAGATGGAAATCGTTTGGACACCAATAATGATGGTAATCGATTAGCAGATGATAAAAGTTTTGATGGAGGATCTGTAAAAATCACAGCTAATTATGGCGCTGAAATTGGAGAAGATGGTTTCATTAATTTTACTACAGAATACATAAGTAAAAATAAAACATTGCGTCCAGGTTTTGATTTTAGAAGAGGTTTTGGTGAAGCTGCTATAGATGGATTTAATTTCTTCGCAAATACAGTGATTCCTATATCTAAAAAAACAGAGTTTTACGCGTTTGGAGGAAGAAACTATCGTGACACAGACGCTTTTGCCTTTACTCGTAATGGAGGCGAACGTGTTGTTTCTGAAATTTTTCCTAATGGATTTACTCCTAGAATAACATCAAATATTATTGATAATTCTGTATCTGCCGGGATTAGAACCGAAACTAGTGATAATTGGAAAATAGATATTAATAATACATGGGGTAAAAATAATTTTCATTACTTCATACAAGGAACATTAAATGCATCATTGCTAGCCTCCTCCCCCACAGATTTTGATGCCGGAGGTCATAGTTTAAGTCAAAATACGTTAAGTTTAGATTTTTCTAAGTATTATCCAAATACTTTAAAAGGATTAAATATTGCTTTCGGAGCGGAATATAGAACCGAAAACTTTATAATTTTTGCAGGTGAAGAAGGTTCGTATGCTACATACGATATAAATGGTCGTCCAATTATCGACCCAGCAACACAAGTACAGCCAATATTTACAGATCCAGATTCTGGAGCTACAACACCCAGACCAGGAGGTTCACAAGGGTTCCCAGGTTATAGCCCTGCTAATGAGGTAGATCGTTCTAGGTCAAATATTTCTATCTACACAGATGCAGAATTTGATATTACAGATAGTTTTCTTTTAGGAGCGGCAGCAAGATTTGAGGACTATAGTGATTTTGGTAGTACTATTAACGGTAAACTGTCATTTAGAATTAAAGCAACAGATGATATTAATATACGTGGATCTGTTAGTACAGGGTTTAGAGCTCCTTCTTTAGCACAGATTTATTACAATTTAAGGTTTACAGATTTTCAAGGTGGTACTGCTTCAGAAACATTATTATCAGCAAATAATAGCCCAGTTACTGCTTCTTTTGGAATTGAAGCATTACAAGAAGAAACCGCCATTAATGCTGCTATTGGTACTACAGCTTCTTTTGGTAAGTTTACTGCAACCATTGATGGATACTTTATCAATGTAAAAGATAGAATCGTATTAACAGGTACTTTTGCGGCGCCTCAAATACCAAATGTGAATGAGGCTCAATTCTTTGCTAACGGAGTAGATACAGAGACTGTGGGTCTTGATATCATATTATCTTGGAAAGAAAGTTACAATTTCGGAAATCTCTCTGCTACACTAGCAGGGAACGTAAACAATATGTACATAAAAAGTGTAAATACAGATTTAGATGAAAGCATATTTTTTGGAGAAAGAGAAAAAGCCTTTTTATTAGCTTCTGCACCAGAAAGCAAATTCTCATTTAATGCCAATTACAGTAAAGATAAATTTAATGCGGGTATTGGATTAACCCGTTTTAGTGAGATTGTTCTTATTGATTTTGCAGATACCGAAGATATCTATGGCGCAAAAATTACTGCAGACCTAAATCTTGGTTATAAACTTTCTGACGCTTTTAAATTAACTATAGGTGGAAACAATATCACTAATGAATATCCTGACCAACAAAATGATGGAGAAACTGAAGCCGGAGGATATTGGGATGCAGTACAAATGGGATTTGGAGGAGCATATTATTATGCCAGGTTAGATTTTAATTTTTAAAAAAATGTATTAAGAAACTTATTAAAAGCATTATATCCACCAGATATGATGCTTTTCTTATTTATGAGATTCAAATTATAAAAGATTGGTACGCCAAAAGCCAATTTTTTGAAAAAAATAAAGTAAAAAGTATATTCTGTTAATTATTTCATTTTTTATTTACAGTTATTTAAAAGAAAATTAAAACATCATGTTAAAAAGAAAAACCTTTTAAATATATTTAAGGCAACAATCATCTTAAATTAAAACTTTTTACATGAAAAAACTAACATTCATTTTATTCGTATTATCCGTTTGTTTTGGGTTTTCCCAGCAAACAGTCACTGGTGTCATTAGGGATGCCGACGGTTCTCCTTTACCTGGAGTAAATATTATCGAAAAAGGAACCAGTAATGGAGCTACAACCGATTTTGACGGTAAATATAGCATAGATGTCAGTAACGCAGAAAGCATATTAATCTTTAGTTATGTTGGCTTTAATACTCAAGAAATTTCTGTAAACTCTAAAACCGTAATTGATGTGACATTGGCGAGCGGAGCGCAATTAGAAGAAATTATATTAGTAGGATCCAGAGCATTACCAAGAAGTAATACTACATCGTCTCTTCCTGTTGATGTTTTACCAGCAAATGAATTAGTATCTACTGGTCAAATTACATTTGACAAAGCATTACAGTATAAAATACCTTCATTTAATACCGTACAAACACCAGTAAATGATGCTACATCATTATTAGACCCATATGAAATTAGAAATATGGGACCAAGTAGAACATTAATTCTGGTTAACGGTAAACGTAAAAATTTAAGTGCATTACTGTACACACAAACTTCTCCTGGTAGAGGTGAAACTGGCGCAGATATCTCTGCAATACCAACAGATGCTATTAAACGTGTTGAAATCTTAAGAGATGGAGCTTCTGCCCAATATGGTTCTGATGCTATTGCAGGAGTTATGAATATCGTTCTTAAAGATAACCCAGAAGAAGGCTCTGTAACTTTTAGATCGGGAATCACTTCTGAAGGAGATGGAGAAACAATAGGTATTAGTTTAAACAATGGTGCTAAAATAGGAGATGACAAAGGATTCTTTAATTACACTATTGATTTCTCTAAAGTAAGTTTAGCAAATCGTCCCGGTGATGTAGATGCCGAAGGTGAATTTTCTGATTTTGGTGGTACACGAGTAGGAGAAAGACTAGAAGACATTCGTGATTTTTTATCTAGACGTCCTGATGCAGGAAACATTAATGGATCTCCTGAAACAGCAGCATCCAAGTTTTTAGTAAATGGAGGGTATGATATCAGCGAAAACACTGAAATCTATATGAATGCGGCTTACGTATATAAAAAGGTAAATAGCTTTGCCAATTTTAGAACTCCATATTGGAGAGATATTCAGGATTTTCCGTATTTAGCAGATTTCTTCCCTAATGGTCCTGGAGGATCTTATGAAGGGTATCTTCCTACTTTTGAAGGAGATCTAAACGATTATAACGCAACAGTAGGGTTTAAAACTAAAAAAAATGGTTGGAATTATGATCTTAGTTACACTACTGGTGGAAATACGCAAACCTATTCTGTAAATAATACACATAATGGAAACTCTGTTTTGTCTCCATTAACATGGAATGATGCAAATAATGATGGTATCGTAGATCCTGGAGAAGTCATTGGAGGTGCAGATTTATATAGAGAAAGAAGTCCTATCTCATTTGATCCGGGAGGAACAAGATTTTCGCATAACGTAGGAAATATTGATATTGCAAAATTACTTTCTGATCAAGTTAGTATTGGTTTTGGTGCAGAGTTTAGAAATGAAACTTTTGAAATTATCGAAGGTGATCTGGCATCATATGATGGAGGAGGTTCTGATTCTTTTGCTGGAAATAGACCAGAAAATTCAGGAAAATTTAATCGTTATAATTTTGGTGGTTATTTTGATATTTCTGCTGATATTACTGAAGATTTTTTAGTAAATGGAACTATTAGATTAGAAGACTATAGTGATTTTGGAGAAGCTTTCGTTTGGAAACTAAGTTCTCGTTATAAATTTCTAGAAGATAAATTAACTTTAAGAGCATCTGTATCTACAGGGTTTAGAGCTCCAACATTACATCAAATCTTTACACAAAGAGCACAATTTAGTTTTGTTCCTGGTCAAGGTATACAAGTCGGAGGATTGATTAATAATGTTTCTCCGCAAGCAAGATTATTAGATATTCCACAACTGGATGCAGAAGAATCAACCAATATTACCGTAGGTATTGGGGCTAAGATTAATAGAAATATTAATTTCACCATAGATTACTATAATATTGCTGTAGATGATAGAATTGTTCTTAGTACAGAAATTGGAGCTACAGCGGCCGGAAATACACCTTTGGACGATGTCTTAACAGACAATAATTTATCAGATGTAAGTTTCTTTGTAAATGCCATTGATACTAGAACTTCTGGTATAGACCTAGTTGCTAATTACAAAAATATCGAATTAGGAACAGGAAAACTTGGTTTTAGTCTATCTGGTAATTATACATTAGAGAACGAAAGAGATGGGGATGTTAAAAACCCTGCTTTGGTAGCACAAGCTGGTCAGTCTGTAGTTAATGATACTCAAGAAGCCTTATTCTTTACTTCAAGACCCGAATTTAAGGCAATACTAGGAGCCAATTATGATATTGGTAAATTTGGTTTTTCATTAAATAATACGCTATTTGGTCCTACAAAATTTAGAAATCAAGGTTTGCAGGACTTAGAAGGTCTTGTTGGAGGTGATGCAGCAGATAGCGACGGAGGTTCTGATCTTGGAGTTGAGTTTATGACAAAAGTTGTTACCGATTTAGCAATAAACTATAGCGCAACAGACAAATTAACAATTGCATTAAATGTGAATAACATACTAGATGTATTACCAGAATGGGAGTTTGAAGCACTTACACCTACAGGAACAGCAGTACTTAACGATCCTGCAGCCGAAAAAACGGCTTTCAACTTAATTACATTTAATGGGCGATATTCTCAAATGTCGTATGATGGATATCATTTTAGCCAATTAGGTACTATGATTAATTTATCTTTAAATTATAAATTGTAAGTATTAGAAATTATATTTGATTGTCTAATCACCCTATTTATTTTTGATAAATAGGGTGATTTGATTTTAGTAATAGCAAAACCTCTTTTGTAAGAAGAAAAAATGATGTTTTATTTGCTTAATTACCTGTTATACTACTAATTTTGCAAAGCCCAAAAATGGATTCATCGGATATCAATACAAATGAAGGAATTAACTCGTTATTTTTATAACATTTTTATAGACAAAGGTATTTCGAAAGACCTATCAGAATATCTAAATATCCTTATTGGATTATCAATTCTCGTTTTTATTCTTTTCTTTATATATATTATCTTGAAAAGGGTCTTTCTTACTATTTTTAAAAGTTATGCATCAAAATCAAGGAATACTTTTGATGATTTTCTGGTAAAAAATAAGACGTTTGATTACTTAGCACATATTGTACCTCTTTCTTTAACTATTTGGATAGTACCCATGCTATTTATTTCTTTTCCAACAGCAGAGAAATATTTGGAAATTATATTTGACATAATGGTTATTATACTAACCATATGGGTGTTACGAAGTATCCTAAGAACCTTTAGAGATTACCTTAAGTCATTATCTTCATTTAAAGATAAACCTATCGATAGTTATGTTCAAGTGTTTATGATATTTGTTTGGACTATAGGGGGAATATTTATTTTTTCATCGATGACAGGAAAATCAATATGGACTTTTCTAACTGCATTGGGTGCTATGTCGGCTGTAATACTTTTAATCTTTAAAGATACAATCTTGGGCTTTGTAGCCAGTATACAAGTTGCGGTTAACGATACAGTAAGAATTGGTGATTGGATTACAATGGAAAAATATGGAGCAGATGGAGATGTTGTCGAGATTAATTTATCTTCTGTTAAAGTTCAAAATTTTGACAAAACTATTACCACAATACCAACCTATCATCTTACTTCTGAATCTTTCAGGAATTGGCGTGGTATGATGGATTCGGGAGGAAGAAGAATAAAGAGATCTTTACTAATAAAAACAGCAAGTATTTCTTTCTTATCTAATGATGATATTGAACGATTAAAAAAAGTAACTCTTATTGGTGAGTATCTTGAAAATAAACAACAAGAAATAAGTCTATATAATCAAAATAATAATATCGATAAATCTAATCCTGTAAATGGAAGAAATTTGACGAATATGGGAGTTTTTAGAATTTATGTAGCATCATACCTTGAGAATCATCCATATATCAATAAAGAAATGACCATTATGAGTAGGCAGCTAGCGCCATCTGCTCAAGGTATACCCTTAGAAATCTATGCTTTTAGCAATGATAAAGTTTGGAAAAATTATGAAAATATTATGGCTGATATTTTTGATCATCTGCTCTCTGCAATTCCTTATTTCAATCTTGATGTATTTGAATTAAATTTTGATATAACTAACAAAGAATAATAATTATTTATCTTATAATAATTGCCTATGATTACCAGTTTCAGAATAATTAGCTACCTAGAAGGTATTTCTTACCTCCTAATTTTATTTGTTACCATGCCTTTAAAATACATGTTTGATTCTCCAGAACCCAATAAAGTAATTGGTATGGCTCACGGTTTTTTATTTCTTATATATATTGTGTTTGCATTTCTTGTTAAGCCAGAAAAAAAGTGGAACACAAAAACTCTTGCTATAGTATTACTATGTTCAATTATCCCTTTTGGAACCTTTTGGATGGATAAAAAATATTTAAAATAACAGATTTAAAAAAAGACGTTTATAAATCACATAGGATAACATATGATGCTATTCTGGATATTCTATTCGCAAATGATAGATATTGGTTAGTTTACGTTTGAATACCTTTTTAATTTGTTGAATTTCTTTGAAAGTGATATTTGCATTGATAAATTGATCGTCATCCATTTGTTTACTTACGATTTTTTCTACAAAAGAATCTATTAAGCTACTTGTTGGGTTTTTTAAACTTTTTGAAGCCGCCTCTACACTATCGCTCATCATTAAAATAGCGGTCTCTTTAGAAAAAGGTTTAGGTCCTGGATACCTAAAATCTTCAATATTTACATTTTCATTACTTTCTTTCTCTTTTGTATAAAAATAATATACCGTACTAGTACCGTGATGTGTTCTGATAAAATCGATCACACGGTCTGGTAATTTGTATTTTTTCGCAATTTCTATACCTCTAATTACATGATTAATAATAATTCTAGCACTTTCTTTAGGAGATAATACATCATGAGCATTTCCAGACGTAGATTGATTCTCTGTAAAGTAAGTTGGGTTTGCCATTTTACCTATATCATGATAAAGAGCTCCTACCCTAACAAGCATAGCATTTGCACCAATTTCATTTGCTGCAGCTTCTGCAATATTAGCTACATTAAGAGAATGGTGGAAAGTTCCAGGCGCTTTATTAGACAATTCTTTTAATAATATTGAATTCGTATCACTAAGCTCTAATAAAGATACATCAGATATTAATCCAAATAATTTTTCATACGCATAAATCAGAGGATGAACAATTAAAGTCGCAAATCCACTAATAACAAACAAGACCACAGTTATCCAATCAATATTACTTATACTTCCTTCATGAATAATGTGAAATGATATATAAGCAAGGATATAAACTACCGTAATTTGTCCTACCGAAATAAATAAATTTGCTCTTTTAAACGATTCAGAGATAGTAAGTATAGTTACTATTCCCGCAATAATTTGTAAGAACGTATATTCATAACTATTAGGAACTACAAATCCCAAAATCAAAACCGTAACCACATGTGTAAATAAACCCAATCTAGAATCAAAAAAGGCTTTTAACACTAATGGTAATATACATAAAGGAACGACATAGATATAACCAGATCTATATTTTACCACCAAGGTGGTTATCAAAACCATAAAAAGTATATTGAAAAAAATAAAAGTGACCTGAGTATTATTATCATAGATCTCTGTTCTGTATTTTCTAATAAACAATAATAGCATCATTAATGCCAGAGACACCAAAAGACTATACCCTAAAACAATCCAATAAAAATTCTTGTCACTCCAAACCTGAGACTCATACTCTGCCTTTAAAGAACTTAAAATTTGTAATTTATCTCCTTCGACAACTTCTCCTTTAGCTATAATCCTACTATCACGAGATACCCCTCCTCTAGTCGTTAAAACCTTGGCTAGTTCATTTTCTAATGTACTTTCGGTTAATTTATCATTCAACCTAACATTAGGTTTTACCAAATCATAAAACAAGGCCACAAAACCACTTTTAAACTTTGTATATTCACTTTTATCAATTCTTGAATTAATAAGACGGGTTATGGCATTGGGAGTTTGTATTTGACCATATGTAACAGCTTCAGCTTTGTTTCCTTTATTTAAAAATATTTGTCTATTACTACTATAAGAATAGGTTTCTTGCAAAACACCATATCTATATATATCATTTAATAAAATTCTTCCAAAAAGTTTAGCTTGATCACGTGTACTACTTTGATTTAACGTAGGAAGGTTACTTGCAAACATTTCTTCATACAACTCTTTTGCAGTATTCGCAATTATTGTATCATACTCGAAATACGGAATAATATTATCTGTGATTCGTTTTTTCTCATCCTCAATTTCTTCTTCTGTTTTAGCTATTGCAAAATCAAAGGGAGCATACAAGTTTTCATATTGCCATGGTTTCCCTTTGGTAAACTCGTACTTAAAAATTCCTCCTTTAGGGAATAGATACACGATTAGTGCAGTAGTAATTATAAAAAGAAATATCTTATAGATAGTTGATTTTCTTTTATACAGGCTGTCTAAAATTCTTTTCACAAATTGAATCAATTAATTACTCAAAAGTACTAAATCAAAGTTAGATGTATATCGTTAAGAAAGTAACAAACAAAATAACAAGTCAAAAATAGCTTTTAAAATCGTAATTTATTGAAAAGTAACTCGACAACTATAAAATAAAAGTTTGCGGATTCTACTTTGCACTTTCTTATGTTTATCCTGCAAAAAATCCTTAAATTCGCAACAAATAATACACATATCTAAAAAAAATATAATGAGTAAAGAAGTTGTAATTGTTTCTGCTGCAAGAACACCTATAGGAAGCTTTTTAGGAAGTTTATCCACTGTTCCTGCAACCCAACTAGGTGCTACTGCAATTAAAGGTGCATTAGATAAAATAAGTCTTGATCCATCGTTAGTTCAAGAAGTGTTTATGGGTAATGTAGTTCAAGCTGGGAATGGTCAAGCACCTGCCAGACAAGCTGCTTTAGCTGCTGGAATAAGCGATACGGTGCCTTGTACTACTGTTAATAAAGTCTGTGCCAGTGGTATGAAAGCCGTTATGCATGCTGCCCAAGCTATTGCCTTGGGGGATGCCGATATTATTGTAGCCGGTGGTATGGAAAATATGAGCTTAATTCCTCATTATGTTAGACTTAGAACAGGTCATAAATTTGGACCTCAAACTTTTGAAGATGGCATGCAAAGAGATGGATTAGTAGATGCTTATGATAATAATGCAATGGGAGTATGTGCCGACTTATGTGCTAATGAATATGAGTTTAGCAGAGAAGATCAAGATGCTTATGCAATACAATCATACGAAAGGTCTGCTAAAGCTTGGGCAGAAGGTAAATTTGCTAATGAAGTTGTACCAGTTGCTGTTCCTCAACGTAGAGGCGAACCTATACTGGTAACTGAAGATGAAGAATTCAAAAACGTGAAAATGGAAAAAATACCAGCTTTGCGTCCTGCCTTTAGCAAAGATGGTACTGTTACAGCCGCAAATGCTTCGACTATTAATGATGGAGCAGGCGCAGTAGTTGTAATGAGTGCAGAAAAAGCTAAAGAATTAGGTTTAAAACCTCTTGTAAAAATCAAAAGTTATGCCGATGCTGCTCACGAACCTAAATGGTTTACAACTGCACCTGCGAAAGCTTTACCAAAAGCTATTGATAAGGCAAATATAGCTTTAGAAGATGTAGATTTCTTTGAATTTAATGAAGCATTTTCTGTTGTAGGTTTAGCAAATATGAAAATATTAGGCCTTACAGATAAAAATACCAACGTAAATGGTGGTGCTGTATCTTTAGGACACCCGTTAGGTTGTTCGGGTGTAAGAATATTAATTACATTAATGAACGTTCTAGAACAAAATAATGCTAAAATAGGTGCCGCTGCAATATGTAATGGCGGTGGTGGTGCTTCTGCAATGATTGTAGAACGTGTTTAACTGTACTAAAATCAATATTTAATATCAGCGAAACTTCGTTTAAATTTTCTATATAAAATTCATGCAATACGGTATTTGTAATCTGAGTATTGTCCCATTACGTTTTGAACCAAAAGACACCAGTGAAATGGTTTCTCAAGTATTATATGGTGACCATTTTAAAGTAATAGAACAACGAAAAAAATGGAGTAAAATTCGTCTGGCCTTTGATAAATACGAAGGTTGGATTGATAATAAACAGTATTTGGAAATTTCTGAAACCGATTATAAAAATTTTGATACCCAACATCAAGATTTGGCAGGGGATTTAGTAGAGTTTATTAGTTGCGCAAAAAATCAATTAATGCCTGTACCTTTAGGAGTATCTTTAGGTAGTTTGGATTTTTTAGAACACCAATATGAAGGGCTTAGAATTACAGAAAAACGGACTAAAGATCAGATTGTCGAAACTGCGTTTTTATACTTAAACACTCCCTATCTTTGGGGAGGTAAAACAAATTTTGGTATTGATTGTAGCGGTTTCACTCAAATGGTTTACAAACTTAATGGATATAAATTATTAAGAGATGCGTCTCAACAAGCAACTCAAGGAGAACCTTTAAGTTTTATTGAAGAAAGTGAAGCTGGAGATCTTGCATTTTTCGATAACGAAGAAGGTGCTATTATTCATGTAGGTATTATAATGAAAGATAACTATATTATCCACGCGCATGGTAAAGTGCGTGTGGATCGTATAGATCATACAGGCATTTATAATGCAGAAAAACGTACGCATACACACCAATTAAGAGTAATCAAAAGGATTATCTAATCAAACCTGTTTTTTACAGGTACTACTCCCCTTTTCTTGAATAAACCCTACAATAAATATTTGTAAATAATTTACAATCCGCTCAATGTAAATTGCCAATATCAATTCGTGAAAAGCGATTTATATCCATTTTAAAAGCTCTAATTTAGGAATACACAAAGAGTACATGGAGTACAAATGGTATACATAAAGCACCTACTCTTCTTTTTGCATAACATCTTATTGCAATTACACTTCATGTAATAATACATTTGCAACACCTTTCGAGGTAATAACTACTCAATTAAATTAACTCTTAAAAACACAAATCATGAAATTTAAAACTCTTATTTTTCTGAAGATGATCTTTTTGATCACATTTTCTAGTGCCTTTGCACAACGTCCTAGTTTTAATAAAAACAAAGATATTTTGATCGCTTGTTTTGACATTAGACCTGATCCAGATGATATTCATGCAGTAGCAGCTCTTGGTAGTATGCTTGCACACCAAGATTTAAGTAATGTAAATTATTTTGCCGTTGCTGGTGCTTATGGTAATCAAGGTGGAAGATACCTTCAATCAAATTCACTTTTCAATATGGCTTTTGGAAACAACTGGACCGATGCACATAATAACAGGTCTGCAGCCATAGCAGCCATAACCAATAAAGTAACACCTATCCTCAAAAATGGTGGGAAAGTTTGGGTACAAGAAGGAGGTCAATCAGATGTAACAGCAGATTGGTTAATGCCTTTAATTAACGCTAATAACGGCATCAGTTCTACAACAACTAAAAACAATGTGATTTTAGTTCAACATGATGATGGTTTTAATGAAGGTAAAGCAAATCAATCCAAACTCCGAAATGTAAAAGCAAACACAAGATACTTTCTTCTTGATGATGGAAATGCAGGTTGGAATGACGGATGGGGAGATCATGGACCATGGTCAACACCTATGTATCGAAATCGAAGCAATTCATTTGTTGATCAAGCTAAAAACTCCCCTAATAGTGTAGCCAAAAGACTATGGACAGAAGCTGATCGTATTTTTAACAATTATTTTCCTAATGGGTTTCCTCATGACTGGTCATTCTTCTTCACAGATGGTGTTGACTATTCTGATTGTGTTGAAAATTGGTGGATTTTTGAAATAGGTACAAAAGCAGATACTCATGCCAAATTTTGGTCTAGGTACGTAATGAATACTACAGGAAACAATCCAGATCCGGATCCAGATCCTAATCCAAATCAGCAATTTTTTATAGTAAACCGTCAAACGGGGAAAAAATTACAGCCTCAGAATAATTCAGATGCAGTTACATTGATCCAAGTTTCGTCAAATACTACAAGTAACATAGTAAAATGGGAACAAGTAAATACTTCTAATGGTTATTTTTACTTAAAAAATGTAGAAACTGGTAAATACTTTAGACCAGTAGGTGATAATGATGGTTCTGCTCTTGAACAAAGACCTACTAGTTATGGTGGTAACTATACACAATGGAAAAAAGTAAACTCTTCTAATGGATATTTTTACTTACAAAATAGACAAACGAATCACTACTTTAGACCTAGTACTGATGCTAATAATAGTCCTATGGTACAACGTCCAACAACATATTCTGGTAACTATACCCAATGGAAATTTGATGCCGTAGGTTCTAAAAGTAACACTATAGAGTCTAATAAATTAAATTTAACTATATATCCTAATCCTGCAACAAATGAACTACAGGTACTAGGCGCAGATATAGAAAGTAATGTATCTATTAAAGATATTTCTGGAAGAACCGTAATACAGGAAACTACTACAGGAAAAAACATGAAGTTTGATATATCTCATCTTCAAAAAGGTATGTATTTACTAACTGTAAAAAATACTATTGAAAATAAGACTATTAGATTTATTAAAAGATAAATCGTAGTTTAAATATTTAGAAACGCCATGTATTAATACATGGCGTTTTTTTATTAGTTTCTTTCAATCAAAAAAAAGAGAATTAATATCATTTAACCTCATTTTTCTAATCATTACTTATAATTATTGTACTAAAAAAGAAGAGGCATCATAACATAAATTTTAGTTCTAAAAGGTTCGATAAAATTCAAAATTATAATCATTTTTTCTTGTTTATTGTTCTAATTACAAGCCCCTAAAACCATTTGTTGCAATCCAAATTTTCGATTTAGGATACCCTTATAACAATAACTCATGTTTTAACTACCATTAGTATTCTAATAGTCTTTTTGGTTTTTTGTTTGGTAACATAAATAAGCCAACCTCATAATGATATCAGGGTGTTTCATATTCTTCACCTAATATAATATTAATACATTTTTCAAATATTTTAGGCTTCAAAAAGGGATTAATACTATTTCTATTCTTAAACAAACTAGGGTACATTTGGGGTACATAGAGTACAAATGGTATACAAAATCATATGTCATTGATTTTTACTTAGTATAGTTCTCCTTTCCTTTTGTACTAGTATATATTTACGCTTGCTTTAGAGCATAACTAAACTCAAAAGCAAAAAAAAACTCATTAACTAAAACTTTTAACTCAACAAACACAAATCATGAAAAAAAGAAAAACCCTATCATCATTATGGGCTATAATGATGATAATGGTCATGTCCTATATGGGGCATGCTCAATCCGTAAATGTCAGCGGAACACTTCAAAAATGGCATAAAGTGGCCGTTTCTCTAACACTACCCGGTGGTAATTTATCAGAATCTGAAGGTACATTTAGAAACACAAGGATGGATGTTATCTTTACCAGTCCAAGCGGAACGACTATTAGAGTACCTGGTTATTTTGCTGCAGATGGTAACGCTGCTAACTCAAATGCTAAACAAGGTAAGGTATATAGAGCATTCTTAAGACCTAATGAAATAGGAAACTGGAGTTATAGAGTACTTTATTATACAGGAAATAACGTTGCAATAGCATCTGTTAATAATTTACCTTCTCCGGTACATAATTTAACAGGAGCTATTAATGGGATTGTCGCATCTAACAAAACAGCTCCAGATTTAAGAGCAAAAGGTCGTTTGGTGTATAAAACTACTGGTACAGATAGTGAGCGTCGTTATCTTCAATTTTCTGAAACTGGAGAGTATTATCTGAAGCTAGGTCCAGATTCTCCTGAAAACTTCTTAAACTATAACGATTTTGATGCCGACGTTGCAGGGAATATAAACTCTGGATTTACTCCTGAACACCAATTTAATCCACATGCATCAGATTACAACAACACTGACCCTACTTGGGATGGTGGAAAAGGTAAAAACATTATTGGCGCCTTAAATTACCTTAAAAATCAACGAATGAACTCTGTTTCTATGAGTCTTTTTGGGGGTGATGATAAAAATGTATATCCATGGACAACTGCCAATGCTAAATTTGTTTACGATGTATCTAAGTTAGAACAATGGGAAATTGTTTTAAATCATGCTGAGCACAATGGATTATTATTACACTTAAAATTAGCCGAAAATGAAAATTGGGATGCCTTAAATAGTAATCAAATAAAAACATACTACCGTGAAATGATCGCTCGTTTTGGTCATCATTTAGCAGTAGAATGGAACTTCTCTGAAGAATATCGTGGAACCCCTGCAAGTGCTATAGAACGTATTGATTTTATGGCCGCTAATGATCCTTGGCAAAATCATCGTGTGATTCATACCTATCCTGATGAGCATAACAAGTATACAACTTGGTTAAATTTAAATGCAAAATTAACAGGAGCTTCTATTCAAAGTTCTAGCAAAAGTAATTATGCATCTGCTTACAATGGACCTGATGGAATATTAACTTGGATTAACAATTCTAAAAATAATGGAACTCCTTGGGTAGTTGCTTCAGATGAGCAAAATCCTGGAGGAACAGGAATTTTTACGTCACAAAACATTTCGAGTAGTGCTGTTAAAACAGAAGCTAGAACCCGTATTCTTTGGAAAACTATGATAGCCGGTGGACCTGGTGTAATGTGGTATGGCGGTGGACAAGGTGATTTTAAAACGGAAAACTTCAACCGTTTTAATACATTATTTACTTGGTCACGTTATGCCGTAATAGATTTTTTCCAGAATAATAATATTGAATTTTGGAAAACCTCTAATAATGATAATCTAGTATCTGGTTCTGCAAATTGTTTAGCAGAAGCAGGAAGAACGTATGTAATCTATTTAGAAAATGGAGGTTCTACAAACTTGAACTTAAATGGACAATCAGGAGATTTTTCTGTGCAATGGTTCAATCCACGTAGTGGTGGAGCATTATTAAATGGTAATGTAACACGAGTTTCTGGAGGTGGTAACAGAAGTATTGGTAACCCTCCAAATTCGGCTAACTCTGATTGGGTAGCCTTAGTAAGACAAAATGGAACCGATCCTGTTTCTGGTGTAAGTATAACACAAGCATCTGTATCTATTAATGTAGGAAGAACATCAAACTTAACAGCTACAGTAAGTCCTTCATCTGCTGCCAATAGAGACGTAACATGGAGCTCTAATAATACCGCAGTAGCAACAGTAAATGCTAATGGAGTTGTGACAGCTATAGCAGAAGGTACTGCAACAATAACAGTTACTACTGTAGACGGTGGTTTTACAGATACTTCTACTGTTACTGTTACTCCTGCACCAGTAGTATCAGGTGCTTGGGTAGAAAATGATGGATATTTGGTAATTGAAACTGAATCACTTGATTTCCCAACAAACTCACTTTGGTCAAAAAAGACAACTGGAGGAAATCAGCCATTAGGTAATGGTTACATGCAATATGATGGTCCAGATCGTCAATTTGTTGACCCACTTCCTGATGGAGTATTAAAGTATAATATCAAAATAAATACTCCCGGTACTTATCAATTTATTTGGCGTACAGGGTACGGTTTCAATTCAACAACTTTTGACGGGGCAAACGACTCTTGGTTAAAAGTAAACGGAACTGATTTTTATGGAACCAAAGGAGGTGCTAAAACCGGAAGTTTAAATGAATGGATGAAAGTATGGGTACAAAAAGATGCCTTTGTGAATGAATGTACAGGAGAACATGCAGGTGTAAATGGATTGACTATTTTTGCCGACTTTGATACACCTGGTTATTATTCGATTGAAGTGGCAGGGCGTTCAAAAGGTCATGTTATCGATAGACTATTCATGTTTCAAGACGGAAAACGTCCTATAGCTTTAAACAATAGTACTCCAGAATCTCCACGAGAAGGTAATACCAATCCTATAGCAGTGACTGGTGTTTCTGTATCACCTGCAACAGTTTCAATTAATGCAGGACAAACTAGTGCTTTAACACCAAACTTTACCCCTTCAAACGCAACGAACAGAGCGGTAACTTGGGAATCAAATAATCCTTCAATTGCTACAGTTAATACTAGCGGTGTAGTTACAGGTGTAGCGGCTGGTAGTGCAATTATTACTGCAACTACAGACGATGGTGGATTTACTGCTACAAGTACTATTACTGTAGGAGGAGGATCCTCTTGCTCTAATGTAACCCTAGGTGCTGTAAGTGATTTTTCAAACTTTGAACTTCCAGGATTTGCTCCGGGATATGTAGATAACGTTAGAAATGCCTTAGCAATCGATGCTTCTCAATACAAAGATCAGTTTGCTGCTGCTACCACTTCTTTTAGTGGAGAAGCAGGAACTTATGATGTAGTGATTAACACTCTTGCCGAATTAGATGGTGAGAGTACCTATAGAGTATTCATTGATGAAGTATTAATCGGAACATTCCAAAACCCAACTACTACTGTAGATTATTCTCCTGCTAGCCAAACTTTTAGTGGTATTACTGTAGCCAATGAAGCTGTACTTAGAGTAGAATTTAATTCAAACTCTAATGGACAAGTACCAGAAGGAGGAGGATTTGCTTTTTCTAGAGGTCGTTGGACATCATTAGAGTTTAAATGTACTGATAGTACAACTCCAACTGTAGATTGTAGTGCAGCTCCAACTGGTTTGGCAGTGTCTAGCGTAACTGATACATCTGTTACATTATCTTTTGATAATACAGCTACAGATACAAGAACTTTTGAGTTAAGAGCATTCCCTGAAGGTGGATTTACAGGAAATATTAATACAGGAGGTGTTGGTTTTGCAGCGGCAGCGGCAGGTAGTTCGAGTGTAACTATGACTGGTTTAGTAGCTGGTACGGCATATGACTTTGTATTTCGTGCTTTATGCCCTGGAGGTACTCCAGGCACAAGTCCTTTAGCTCCAACAGTTGTAGGAACTACTTCTGGAGGAACCACAACAATTGCAGTAACAGGAGTAAATGTTTCTCCTGCAACGGTCACAATTGATGTTGCTCAAACAAGTACTTTGACTGCAACAGTAGCACCAGTAAACGCTACAAATAAAAATGTAACATGGAGTTCTAGCAACACAAGTATTGCAACAGTTAGTGCCGCTGGTATAGTAACTGGAGTAGCAGCTGGAACAGCTACTATTACTGCAACTACTACTGATGGTGGATTTACTGCTACAAGTAGTGTTACTGTAAATACTGTTTCTACTCCAAACACTTTTGCTATCCCAGGAACTATTGAAGTAGAAAACTTTGATGCTAAAAGTGGTGATGTAAAAGCCGAAAATACTCCAGGAACAAATGGAGGTCAAAATTTAGGTTTCATTAAAAATAATAATTATACCGAGTATGATATTGATGTAGCCACAACTGGAACCTATACACTTACTGCTTTTACTTCTTCTAACGGTGTTGGAGGTAATATAGTAGCTTCTGTTAAAGGAACTGATCTAGGTACAGTTGCTGTCCCTGTAAATAACGATTGGCACAATTACAGTACTCCTATCACTACTGAAATACAATTAACCGAAGGTACTCAAAGACTTAGATTGACATATACAGGAACTGCAGGTTTCTTATTTAATTTTGAACGAGCTGAGTTTACATTAAATGCTACAACACCAACAGCAGATTGTAGTGCACCACCGGCTAATTTAACAGTATCTAGCACAACAAATACTTCTGCTACTATAGCTTTTGATAATACATCTAATGATACAAGAATAATAGAAGTAAGAGCTTTTAATGAAGGTACTTTTAATGGTGCTTTATCCGGTGCTGTATCGTTTGCTTCTGGAAACAACGGAGCTACTTCTGTAACGATTAATGGTCTTACTGCAGGAACAACATATGATTTTGTTGTTCGTTCATTATGCGGACCTGGTGGAAATGGCCCAAGTGCTACAGCTACCGTTTCAGGAAAAACAACAGGAGGCAATACTTCTACACCAGTAACAGTAGATTTAAACCCAGTAGACGATGCTTATATACAAGCAAGTAATAATTCTACCATAAATAATAATGTGCTTTATGTAGATGGAACAAATCGTGTTTCTTACTTAAAATTTGATGTTTCAGCTATTAGTGGTACTATAGCTTCTGCAAGCTTAAAACTTACAGGAAGTACTGATTCTGGTAATGGAGTAATTGATGTTAACCTAGGAACAAATAGCAATTGGACAGAAACGAATTTAACTTCTGCCAATGCTCCGGGAAAAGGTGTTGCATTAGGTAATATAAATGGTCCTTTTTCTAAAGATACCGTTAAAGACATTGCACTAACTGGTGTTACTAAAAATGGTAACTTCTTAACCTTAATCGTTAGTCAAGCTAATGGCGCTGATGCTAACTTTAGTTCTTCTGAAGCTGCTACCGGAAAACCGGTTTTAACAATTACGTACAATTCAACAACAGGAGCTAAAGATGAATTAAATGCTAATCTTATAAAGGCGTTCCCTAACCCTGTACATAATGTTTTAAATCTTAGTGGTCTTTCTGAAAAAAGTTTGATAACTATAATAGATTTAAGAGGACAAACAATCTTGAAAGAAAGAACGTCTGCTTCTAAAAATGCGCAATTAGATGTTTCTCAACTTCCTAAAGGAATGTATTTTGTGCAAGTTCAAAACGGTACTAGTAATTTTAACCTTAAAATTTTAAAAGACTAGGACAATTTAATGAAGTCCCATTATAAAACTAAGAGTGACACTTAATCGGTGTCACTCTTTTTTTTGAACATAAATATTATTGTATTTTTAAGAAGTATATTATAAATAGATGAATTTAGAAAAAATAAGATTGACAAAAGTCACATTACAAGATGCTCCAAAATTGCAAAATATTGGGCAACAAACTTTCTATGACACCTATGGCCCACCCCTGAATACAGAAAAAAATATACAAATTTATATACAGAAAAACTTTGAATTAGATCAGCTTAATATTGAACTTCAAAATCCAAACTCTTGTTTTTACTTTGCAAAATTAAATGACCAAGTGGTAGGATATTTGAAATTAAATTGGGGAAATGCACAAACAGAAAAAACAACAGAAAATACACTGGAAATTGAAAGAATTTATGTTGTAAAAGAATATCAAGGAAAAAAGATTGGTAATATATTAATACAAAAATCTATCGAAATTGGTAAATCTAAAAATATCGATTATCTCTGGTTAGGTGTATGGAATAAGAATACAAAAGCAATTAAATTTTATAAGAATAATGGTTTTTTACCCTTTAATAAACATGAGTTTTTATTAGGCACAGAATCACAAGTCGATATTATAATGAAACTATCCTTTTAGTAAATTTAAAAATTTATGATTTTAGTAACAATTGCCTATTCATATTTTGATTATTTTTGAAACGTTCATTTCAGTAAAGAATGCCAAAAGTAGAAACATTTAACAGACAACAAGTATTGCATAATGCAACTGAAGTATTTCATAAAAAGGGATACAATGGTACTTCTATGCAAGATTTGGTCGATGCGACGTCTCTTAATAGATCGAGTATTTATAATTCTTTTGGAAGCAAATTAGGTATTTTTATGGATGTTCTTTCTTATTATCACGCCACTTATAAGCGACAAATAGGAAAAAAGGTAGTTAGTTCTCATAATGCATCAGATACACTTAATGGTATTTTTGACATTTACATTAACGATATTTTAAACGATAACGATGAAAAAGGTTGTTTGATTTTAAATTCTAAATCAGAAATGACAAATCAAGATCTTACTATAAAAGCATTTATAGAAGAAAATCAAGAACAAACACTTGCTTTACTTGAAGACATAGTTTACAATGGTCAAATGGAGAAAATATTTAATAAAAATCAAACTCCCGCACAATATGCATTGTATTTATTTACTGGGATACAAGGCTTTAGAATGACAGGGATATTAAATAAAAATCAAGATGATTTAAAAAATCTTGCACAAACTATTATCAAAGTACTTTATTAATTTTTTTTTAACTTAATTTGAAATGATTGTTTCAAATAAAACTATAAATATCAAAAAACAATGAAAAAATTACAAGACAAAGTTGCCGTAATTACTGGAGCTAACAGTGGAATTGGATTAGCAACAGCCAAATTATACCTAAAAGAAGGTGCTAAAGTTGTACTTTCTGGTAGACGTAAAGAGGCCTTAGATGAAGTTGCCAAAGAATTAGAAGGTGATTTCATAACGGTTACGGCAGACGTATCCCAAGCATCTGATAACAAAAAATTAATAGATGAAGCTACTGCCAAATATGGTAAGATTGATGTGTTATTTCTAAATGCCGGTATCGCTCCCCCTATTCCAACTCATGAAATATCTGAAGAACATTATGATACTTTATTTAACACCAACGTAAAAGGGCCCATTTTGGCAACTAAAGAAGCTTTGCCACATATTAATGATGGTGGAACTATTCTTTTTACCAATTCTGTAGTGCACCAAAAAGGGTTCGATGGATTAGGAGTATATTCTGCTACCAAAGGTGCATTAAGAGCCTACCAAAGAGTGCTTACATCAGAGGTGAAATCAAGAGGAATTAGAGTTAACGCAATCGCTCCAGGGCCAATTGAAACACCTATTTATAGTAAAATGGGATTACCCGAAGATGTAGTTGAAGAAATGGGAAAAGGGTTCGCGCAACAAGTACCATTAGGTCGTTTTGGAACATCAGAAGAAGTAGCTAAGTCAGCACTATTTTTAGCTTCAGATGATGCTTCATACATTAATGGTGTAGAATTAGAAATAGACGGTGGACTAAGTCAGATTTAAAAATAAGTCCTTTAGAAATAGTAAAAGCTGATTATGAGAATAATCAGCTTTTACTATTTTTCACATCATCACTTTATTCCTATTTTATACAATAACAATAAAACTCACCATAATAGTTTTTTGTATAAAAAACACATTATTCGTATATTACATTCATTAAAATCTATTATTTATATAATTTTTAAGAATTTTTCATCAAATTCCCAAATCCCTCCCATTTGGCATATAACATATTGAAAGTATATTATGGGACACGAAAACGATAATTACAAGTGGTATTCGCAAATAGAATTATCCAAAGATTTATTCAAATTATTTTTTTTCGTTAAAATAAACGAAACTTACTTTTATACTGGTGATACCCCGAAGATCACAAAGAAAGAATAAGTCTAAGACTACTATTTTGGATAAAAAGTACAACTTGTGATTCCAAAAACACTTACTTAAGATAGATAATTCCAAAGTAAACACAATCAATTGCAAATCTATTTTTTAAGACTCAAATGCGAGTTCTATAAAAACAACTCTATTTAATTGTAATACCAGAAATAATTGCTTCAAATAAAAATTTACAAATAAACCTAATAGAATGAAAAAATTACACAACAAAGTAGCCATCATCACAGGAGCAAATAGTGGAATCGGATTAGCAACAGCCAAACTATATTTAAAAGAGGGTGCCAAGGTCGTGCTTTCTGGCAGACGTCAGGAAGCGTTAGATGAAGTAGCCACAGAATTAGAAGGTGATTTTATTACCGTTACTGCAGATGTATCTATAGCAGAGGATAACAAGAGATTAATCAAGGAAGCAACAAATAAATACGGCAACATTGATATTTTGTTTCTTAATGCTGGTGTTGTCTTAGCACCTACTCCAACTCATGAAATTACCGAAAAACATTATGATGAGATATTTAATATTAATGTAAAAGGGCCAATATTAGCAATAAAGGAAGCCTTGCCGTATATAAATGATGCAGGAACAATTTTATTTAATAATTCTGTAGTTACACAACGAGGTTTTGATGGCCTTGGAATATATTCTGCAACAAAAGGTGCATTACGTGCCTATCAAAGAGTATTAACATCTGAAGTAAAAACAAGAGGTATTAGAGTAAATTCTATTGCTCCAGGGCCAATCACGACTCCCATTTTTGACAAGATGGGGTTACCCAAAGATACTACTGCAGAAATGGGTAAAGGTTTTGCCCAACGAGTACCATTAGGTCGTTTTGGAACATCAGAAGAAGTAGCTAAGTCTGCTCTTTTTCTAGCTTCGGATGATGCATCTTACATTAATGGTATAGAATTAGAAGTAGACGGAGGATTAAGTCAAATCTAAACTAATTTAGATCTTTTAATAAAAAAGGATGATTTTAAAACAAATCATCCTTTTTTTTATTTACACTTCTTTTTTTTTGGTTTTGGAACGTTTCCTATCAGTTCACTATGTTCTTTTATTAACTCTGAGACTTTAATCATACCTTCTTCAAAATGATCAGAATCTGCGGGTAATAACATCCATGTTTTAGGCCCAAAATCTTTTATAATTCTAACATCCTTAATCTGTTTTTTTAGTTGTTCATGATGTTCCAACTTAGTTGCAATCCATATTCCATTATCATGAGGGTTTTTATCTTTTTCACGTAAAGCGAAAACAATTTTCTCTTCATAATAAAAGGCATCAACTCCAAACATTCTATGGTGTCTTAATTGAATTGGGAATAATGCATCTAAAATAAACTCATAAGGATATAGCACCTATCTATAATTCTTTAATTTGTCTTATCATTTGATTGGTAAACCCCCATTCGTTATCATACCAGATCATTATTTTTACCAGGTCACCATCAACTACTCTAGTCATAGATGCGTCTACAGTAGAAGCATAAGGGTTTTGTTGAATATCTGAAGATACAATGGGTTCATAAGTAACATCCAATACATGAAGATATCGATCAGTCTTTGATTCTTTTTCAAGTATTGTGTTAATTTCTTCTGCCGTAGTGTTTCGTTCGGCGATAAATGTCACATCACTTACAGATCCCACAGGAACAGGTGTTCTTATTGCCACACCATCAAATTTACCTTCATATTGTGGTAATGCCTTTGTAGTTGCAATTGCAGCTCCCGTAGAAGTTGGTGTTAAATTAACTGCTCCTGCTCTACCCATTCTAGGGTTCTTTTTAGACGGAGAATCAACTAGAGTTTGTGAAGCCGTATACGCATGTATCGTATTTAAAATCGCTTTTTTGACCCCGATAGTTCTTCCTAAAATTTCTACAACGGGACTTATATTATTAGTTGTACAACTTGCACAAGAAAATATTGCTGTTTTACCATCTTCAGTATTTACACCATGCACTACCGTAGGTGTATCCTTGCTTTTGGTTGGTCCCGAAATCACAACATTTGTAGCTCCCGCATGTATATGTTTTTCCGCATCTTCTCTATTTGTAAAAAACCCTGTACTTTCAATTACAATATCAATCTTATTTTCTTTCCATGGCAATTGTTCAGGATCTCTTTGGTTACAATATAAAATCTTCTCATCTCCAATTTGCAGATAAGAATTATCAATACTCACCTCTTTATCATATATGCCATATACGCTATCGTATTTTAATAAATACTGAGCATTTTCGATAGACATGAGATCATTAATTGCTACTACTTGTAACTCTGGATCATCCATAATTACTTTTAGGGCTGCACGTCCTATTCTACCAAATCCATTAATAGCTATTCTCTTCATTTTGTTATGTTGATTTATGTGGTTAAAATATTAAACTATAGTCGTAAAAAACATGTAAATATTACTGTTAAAAGAGAATTTTATGTTTTCATCAATCTAGTAACGAAACTCCATTTAAATCTGTAGTAAGTACATCGCTCATATAATCAAAATATGGTCTTAATAATTCATAATGATAGATAACTTTTTCGATAAAGTCAGGAGCAAAAACTTCTGCATCGGTAAAATTGTGTTGAACAAAAAATAATTTATTCTTAATTAAATCTATTGCATGATGTTCTTTGTTAAAACCCTTAGGAGCTGTTTTAACTTGATAATCAGTATTAAAACCTCCAAAAGCTTTCTTAAAATCTTTTTGTGATAAAATAGCTCTTATCTCCTGATCATCCATTTCAAATTCTTTTCTTATGCGCAGTAAATCAGCAGGTTCTGGACCAAAAAAACCTCCTGCCATTAAAGAATTCCCTGGTTCTAATCTTAAATAATATCTACCTCTACGATGCGCACCTGCTCGCATAAAACTTACACTACGATGTACATTATAAGGTGTTTTATCTTTACTAAATCGTATATCACGATTAATTCGAAAAACCTTTGTTTTCTCTATTTCATCTTTTTCATTTAACCTATCAGCTATAGTAGCATAAAACGCTTTCAATATTTTTTCATTGGCTTGATATTCCTTTTTATTTTCGGTCATCCAATCTCTATGATTATTTTTTTTTAGTTTTTTTAAAAACTCAAATGCTTTTTTAGGTACGGTATTATTCATAAGGTTTACTTTGAACCTAAAAATACTAAAATCTCATAGCAAGATTATAGTTTAACTAAAAATTATGCATAAATCGAAATTTTAGAAGTAGGATGTTATAATTATCTGAAAAATGTAAGGATTTAAGTGTAATTAAGACTTATGTATTCTTAATTCTATATATTTACTAGAGTTTTCAAATAGAACGTAATGACAAAAGAACGAGATCGTATTGTTGCTAAGATCGAAGAACAAAAAAAGAATCCAAACCTAAAGTTAAAACTAAAAGAGAGAACCGAATATTTTACAAATCTACTTTTTTATACCCTATTTGATACCGATACAGAAGTAGCCAAAAATATCGATCTTCTTGAAAAAACTTTTGAAGAACTTATAGATTTAGCATGTTGGGAAACAGAAAAGCCTTGTAGTAAATTATGGCAATCTTATTTGGAAAAACTACCTATTATATTAGAAAAATTAAATCTAGATGCCCAAGCATTTATGAAAAGTGATCCTGCTGCTAATTCTATTGAAGAAATTTATATGGCATATCCAGGATTTTATGCTATTGCAATATATAGATTAAGTCATGAGCTTTTAAAATTTGGTTTACCTTTAGTTCCCAGATTAATGACCGAATATTCTCATCGTTTAACAGGAACTGATATAAATCCGGGAGCAGAAATTGGAGATTCTTTTTTTATTGATCATGCCACTGGTATTGTAATCGGTGAAACGGTGATCATTAAAAACAATGTAAAAATATATCAAGGTGTTACTCTTGGTGGATTGTATGTTGATAGAAAATTAAGAAATGTAAAACGCCACCCA
Source organism: Aquimarina sp. AD10 (assembly GCF_003443715.1). Lineage (NCBI taxonomy): Bacteria > Pseudomonadati > Bacteroidota > Flavobacteriia > Flavobacteriales > Flavobacteriaceae > Aquimarina > Aquimarina sp. AD10. Next base: position 1,380,590 of record NZ_CP031965.1, read on the forward strand.
ACTGTAGAAGACAATGTAACTATTTATGCTAATGCTACTATCTTAGGAGGTAGTACAATTATTGGTGAAAATAGCACAATTGGTGGTAACGCATGGATTACCTCATCGGTTCCCGAAAATTCAATCATATCCAACACTTCAGAAATTAAGATCAAAAAAGTAGTATAATGTCAAATAGTATTTTAGACCTTATAGGAAACACGCCTTTGGTCAAGGCTACCTCTTTAATAAAAAATCCTAATGTAACATTATACCTAAAACTAGAAGGACATAATCCTGGAGGAAGCGTAAAAGATCGTGCTGCATATAATATGATCAAATCGGCCTTAGATCGAGGAGATATAGACAAAAACACTAAACTTATTGAGGCAACAAGTGGTAATACAGGTATTGCCTTGGCTATGATTGCTGGTATTTTTAAACTAGACATAGAATTAGTAATGCCAGAAAATTCTACTAAAGAACGTGTACAAACAATGCGTGCTTATGGTGCCAAAGTTACACTTACTTCTTCAGATATAGGTATTGAAGGAGCTCGTGACTATGCCGAAGCTAAAGTCAACAATGAGGGATATATAATGCTTAACCAGTTTGCAAATGATGATAATTGGAAGGCACATTACAAAACTACAGGACCAGAAATTTGGAGAGATACCAAAGGTGAAATTACTCATTTCGTATCGTCTATGGGAACTACCGGAACAATCATGGGGACTTCGACTTTTTTAAAAGAACAATCAAAAAATGTTCAGATTGTGGGAGTACAACCCACAGATGAGTCAAAAATTCCTGGGATTCGTAAATGGCCCGCAGCGTATTTACCAAAGATTTTTAATCCCGATAAAGTTGACCAAGTTATTGAAGTTAGTCAAGAAGAAGCTACAAAAATGGCCAAACGACTTGCCATAGAAGAGGGTGTTTTCTCAGGTATGAGTAGTGGTGGTTCAGTAACTGCAGCTCTAAAGCTTGCCGAAACTCTTAAAAGCGGTGTTCTCGTAGCCATTATATGTGATCGTGGAGATAGATATTTAAGTTCTGACTTGTTTGAGTAAACTTGATATACTAATTGCTTTCAATCTACAACTTTTCGAATTTCAAAATGTATTTTGTATTTTACTACTAATACTAGTAGATATACTTCAAAAACCTATTCGTAAAAACGCAATATTTTCCTGAGATAACTATATCTATTTAGTAATGGTTATATTTATAATACACTAAAACTAAATAATATGAAAAAATTAATCTCAGAATTTATTGGAACACTTTGGCTGGTATTAGGAGGCTGTGGGAGTGCTGTGTTAGCTGCCGGATATCCTGAATTAGGTATTGGATTTGTTGGCGTTTCTCTTGCCTTTGGTTTAACTGTTCTTACTATGGCATATGCTATAGGACATATTTCAGGGTGCCACCTTAATCCTGCTGTATCTATTGGACTTTGGATAGGTGGACGGTTTGACAAAAAAGAGCTTATTCCATATATTATAGCTCAAGTTTTAGGGGGGATTGCGGGAGCAGGTATTTTATATCTTATTGTAAGTGGAAAATCTGGTTTTGAAATAGGTGGATTTGCTGCAAATGGATATGGAGAGCACTCTCCGGATGGATACTCGATGATATCTGCATTAGTTACCGAAATAGTAATGACTTTTATGTTTTTAATTGTTATTTTGGGAGCTACGCATTCTAAAGCACCAAAGGGTTTTGCCGGTTTATCAATAGGTTTAGGACTAACATTAATTCATCTCATAAGCATTCCTGTTACAAACACTTCTGTAAACCCTGCAAGAAGCACAAGTCAGGCTATTTTTGCCGGAGATTGGGCTTTAGGCCAGTTATGGTTATTTTGGGTGGCTCCAATTATCGGGGCAATTTTAGCCGGATTTATATATAAATATATATCTCCAGAAGAAGCATAAACAAATTCTATTATATAAATAAAGGCAATAGTAATTTTAACCATGTTATTGCCTTTATCAAAACAACAATCAAGGTCTATTTTTTCGTGCTATTTTTGTTCCTTTGCAACTATGCCAGATCAACAACAAATCCTAACAACGTTAAAAGAGTATTTTGGATATGATAGTTTCAGACCATTACAAGAAGAAATTATATCATCTATTTTTAAAAGTAAAGACAATCTAGTTATCATGCCAACCGGAGGCGGTAAGTCTATATGCTATCAACTTCCGGCTCTATTACTTCCTGGGGTTACTTTAGTAATTTCTCCATTAATCGCTTTAATGAAAGATCAAGTAGATGGTTTATCTGCCAATGGTATTAATGCGGCTTTTATCAATAGTAGTCAACACGAAAACGAACAACAAGAAATTTATCAAAAAATTCTAGACAAACAATTAAAGCTTCTATATGTCGCACCAGAAAGTTTAAGTTTTTTAGATACAGTATTATCACAAGTAGTAGTAAGTTTAATAGCAATAGATGAAGCGCATTGTATATCATCTTGGGGACATGATTTTAGACCAGCATATACGCAATTAGGATACCTTAAAAATAAATTCCCTAAAACTCCTGTAATTGCCTTAACTGCAACTGCTGATAAAGCTACAAGGCAAGATATTTGCAATCAATTAAATATCCCTAATGCTACACAACATCTAGCATCTTTTGATAGAAAAAACCTAAGTCTTGAAGTACGGCCAGGAAATAAACGTATTGAGCAAATTTTAAATTTTCTAGAAGAAAGGCCCAATGAAAGCGGAATTATATATTGCTTAAGTAGGAAAGCAACAGAAACAATAGCCGAAAAATTACAAAATCAAGGATTCAATGCACAAGCATATCATGCAGGTATTGATCACCAAAAAAGGGCAACTGTTCAAGAAAATTTTGTTAATGACTCTCTACAAATCGTTTGCGCAACTATTGCCTTTGGTATGGGAATTGACAAATCCAATGTACGCTGGGTTATTCATTACAATCTACCTAAGAATATCGAAGGTTACTATCAAGAAATAGGTCGAGCTGGTCGTGATGGCTTACCATCTTCTACTCTACTGTTTCATAGCTATGCAGACGTGGTACAACTACAAAAATTTGCAGACATGTCTGGAAATAAAGATGTACAACTTGCAAAACTTGATCGTATGAAACAATATGCTGAATCGTTAAGTTGTCGTCGTAAAATATTATTAAGTTATTTTGGAGAGCTTATCGTTGATGATTGTGGTAATTGCGACGTATGCAAAAATCCGCCAACATTTATTGATGGTACTATACTAGCGCAAAAAGTATTGTCAACCGTAACAAGAATTAAAGAGCAAGAACCAATAGGCACTGTAATTGACGTTTTAAGAGGGGCGCAAAATGCGACTGTATTTGATAAAGGATATCAACATTTAAAAAGTTATAAAATCGGTAATGATATCCCTTGGAAGGATTGGCAGCAGTATATCATACAATTAATAAATCAAGGATATCTTGAAATTGCATTTCATCAAAATAACAAAATAAAACTTACATCACTTTCGAAAAAAGTGTTATTTGAAAATGAAAAAATAAGTCTTGCTCACCTTAAAGATTTCGAAAAAGCGAAACAGATCATTACTGAGGTTTCATCTAAAACAAAAGCAAACTCTTTATTTGATAAATTACGTGAATTACGCTTAACTCTTGCAAAAGAAGCAGGAATACCTGCATATCAAATTTTTAGTGATGCTACATTAAAAGAGATGGAATTGCACCGACCAATGAGTGATGAAGAATTTATCCAAATTAATGGTGTGGGACGACAAAAAATGCAGAACTATGGATACCAATTTATTAAAGAAATTATAAATTTCTCTTCTACAAAAACTAAAAAGAAGAAAAAGTCTAACAAAGGAAATACACATAAAGAAACATTAAGTTTATATCAAGAAGGGCTCTCTATCGAGGAAATTTCTATTAAGCGACAGCTTACTACGTCTACTATATTTTCTCACATCATGAAACTTTATAATGAGGGTGAAAATATTGATTTGAAACAGTTTATCAGTAAAACAGATATTAATTCTGTCAAAAATGCCAAACAAGAACTAAATACACCTGAAGGATTAAAACCTTATTTTGAACATTTTGAAGGAGCAATTGATTATAACACCATAAAACTTGCTTTAACTATTTTAGAGAATGAAAATTAAATTAATAATGGACTAATGCAATCACATGTCATTTTTGGAGCAGGGTTAATTGGTAGTTTTATAGGTAGCGTTTTAACTTCTTTAAACATCAAAACTACATTAATTTGTCGTCCATACATTAAAGACAAATTAATTGATGGTGTCTTGCTTACAGACTATTTAGAGCATCAAATTACAGTCGATCGATTGACTTTTTTTGATCCAGAAGATTTAAAATCTAGCACTTTAGACATAAGTTATTGTGATTTTCTTTGGATTACTGTAAAATGTACCGCAATTAAAGAAGTAAGTAAACAAATTGGACCTTTTATAGGCTTTAATACGATAGTATTATGTTGTCAAAATGGTTTAGGGTCTGATGATATTATTAAACAATGTTTTCCTAATACAAATGTACTTAGAGTTATGATTCCTTTTAATATAGCAGAACCAAAACCTGGTCATTTGCATAGAGGATCAGAAGGTTCCTTGTTTCTAGAAACTAATAAATCTGTGCATTCAAAAATAATGGACTTGGCAAAAAAGTTAGATTCTCCTATAATGCCTGTTAACTATACTCAAGAAATGACTGCTTTACTATGGGCTAAACTTCAATTAAACTTAGGAAACAGTATTAACGCTCTTGCTGATATCCCTGTTAAATCAATGTTAGAAGAAAGGGCTTATCGCATAGTAATCGCCGAATTAATGACAGAACTGCTTTCTGTCACAAAAGCCCTAACAATAAGACTTCCTAAATTAACTGCTGTACATGCACATTATTTACCTTTGGTTTTAAGGTTACCTAATTTTATATTTAATCGAGTTGCCAAAAAAATGTTAGCTATTGATCCTACAGTTAGGACATCAATGTGGTGGGATTTATCACAAGGTAAATTAACAGAGATAGATCATCTTAACGGGGCAATTGTAACAATTGCAAAAAGACTAAATATACCTTGCCCTGCTAATCATTGTATCATCGGTCTCATTAAAAATGCAGAACAACAAAACTCTAAACATCAAAACACCACAATATCCGGCAAAACACTATTAAAACTTGTAAAAGGTCAATAAAAAAGTTTTTTTTATAAACTCTTAATTAAGAACTTAACCTTGGAGTAATCGTTACTTCAAAATTTTTCTGATCATTACTCATAAAATCGAAACCTTTATGTAAATCATTTGCGCTTACGCTATAAGGATAAAAAGTAATAGGCTCTATACAAACCATATTTTTTACTTCTGTCCAGAGCATAATATGTATAAAATTGCTAGTTTTTATGTCAATGATAAGTTCACCATTATTTTTAAGGCTTAACTCTTTAGTTTTTTCAACCAAAAGGGCCGAAGAACCAGCATCAAGAATATTTTTTAATGATATATTCTTATTTTTCGTTTTAAACTCAGGATTGGAGCCATTAATTTTAAATGCGGGATGAAAACCTAACATAAATGGCATACCTTCTTCTGATTTTACTTTAAAAGAAACCTTTAAACAATGATCTGTTAGTTCAAAAGTCTTTATAAATTCAAAATCATATGGCCAGTCTAACCATTCTTGAGATGATTTATTCGGGTATTTAGGGTTTTTAACTTTAGTATTTGCTTTATATTTTTTACAAAAAGAAGCTTTATTTTTTTCGGATATAACAGGAATATATTTCATGGCTCGCAAGATCCCATGTTGATCTAATTTCGCCTTTCCTTTTGGTGTAACCACTGTAAAATCATTTTCTTTGGTAGGACCAATAATAGGAAACATTTCAATTTCAGAATTACCCCATCCGGGATCTCCTTTTTGATGTATAATTTCAATATTATAAGCCTTATAACTAACTAATTCACCATCTTGAATTAAAACTGTAATTTTTTCGTTATTGCAATATAATTTAGTCATAATAGACGTATAACATTCTGTTTAAAATTATTTGAAAAAAATTAGGCCAAATGCTTTTTAAAGTACTTTTTATCACCCTCAGCCACTAAGGGATCATTAACTGCTGTTTTTAATAAAGTACTATCCGTTTCCTTACTATAATGAAACAATAATGTATTTAATTCTTTTATCGATACGCCATTCTTATTTTCCTCTTCCAATATAAACTCATCTCCAGTCGAAACCTTTCCTGATTTTAGAACTCTAACATATACTCCAGAAAATAATGAATCAATAAATTCTTTGATTATTTTTTGATTCTCAAAACGAACACCTAATTTATAACAAGGTTGCCTTGGTCTTGAAATTTGAACCAAAGCACCTCCAAGTTTGTATATATTTCCGATTTTAATACTACTTTCATCAAATCCCTCAACTGTAAGATTTTCTCCAAACATTCCATAATTCCATTCAAGATCTGGGTATTTTTCTTTCCAATACGGATAATGCTCTACTGAATATAGGTAACAAGCTTTGTCGACTCCTCCATGATATCTCCTATCAATTACATGATCATCTTTTACATCTTCTTTGTCTAAATATATGGATTGATCAACAGGGAATTTATAAATTCCAGTTTGTACATCTTTACCTCTCCATGAAATGATTTTTGGTTCTGCTATATTTGTAGATATTACTCTCATACTATTATATAAATTCTATGGTGTTTAAAATTAATCCCGACCCAGGAACGATATGTTCTAAGACAATTTCTTCGGCTTCGGGGTTAAGGGTTTTTTTAATGAAATCTAAATTGACTTTTCCTTTTCCTAAATCTAATAACACTCCCATCATTAATCTAATTTGATTTCTTTTAAACCCTTCTCCTTTCACACGTAAAAGATAACTCTCTTTTGGGAAAAAACTAGCAGTATAAACGTCATTTTTTGTAATTTCACAAAGTACGATTTCTCCTTCTAAAATAGTATGCGCAGAAGGACGGTGACAATAAGATCTAAAATTATGTTTACCTTCAAACAATTTGGTCGCCTCCTGCATTATCTCGATATCTAAATCTTCTAAAATGTTATACATAAAAGGAGCAGAAAAAGGATGAAATTTCTCTCCAAAAGAAAACAAATAAATATATTCCTTAATTTTTGGAGATTGAATAATATTAAAATGTTCATCTGTTTCTTCAATCCTCAAACTTTTAATATCCTGAGGTAAATTTTGGTTAAACAAGGGATAAAACTCTTCTAAATCTAATGGGTTATGATCTACAAACAATTCTATATAGGCTTGATTAGCAGAAACCTTTGCATCTGTTCGTCCAGATGCAAGGACTTTAAAGTCTTTATGTTCTAAGACATAAGCAACTGTTCGCTCTACCATTCTTTGTAATGTATTTACTGTAGGCTGTTTTTGCCATCCGTGATACCTAAACCCTAAATATTGTAATTCAATAAGGTAATAGAACCTTTTTCTAAACATGTAAAAATCTTTAAAATCTGTCCGAATATAGATAAATTATGTATTTCATCGATATTTGATGATTTAATAATCTTACTAATATGTAAAAAAAACATGATTATTCGTTATATTTGGGTAAAACTAATTAATAATTTAAAATCAACTTAGTTATGGTTAAAGCTAAATATCAAGATGTTTTAGATCTAGGCGAAAAATTAAAAATTCAAAATGGTGACGTATCTGAAGATAATGGAACCTTAAAAATAAAAGGTACGGCAGGAACACAATATGAAAAAAACCAGCTTTGGGATAAAATAAAGGAAATAGGTGGTGAATCTCCTTCTGATATTGTAGCAGATATTGATGTAGCAGACAGTTCTGTATTTCACAGACATACTGTTAAAAGTGGAGAATCACTAAGTAAAATAGCTAAGCATTACTATGGAGACCCAATGAAGTATAAAGCTATTTTTGAGGCTAATACTAATATTCTTAAAAATCCAGATGTAATTCACCCTGATCAAGAATTAATTATTCCGAATCTATAAGTACAATCTATAACTATCATTAAAAAGTCGCTTTTTCTAGCGGCTTTTTTTGTTTATAATATCTACATATCCCCTCTATTATTGATCTCATAATTACTTCCTAAGAGAAACCCCTTGAATTACATTATCCCTATTTATTTTCTTATTTTTTTTATAAAAAAGTATTACTAATAACAATAGACAATATAATTGTTAAATAATTCACAGAATATCTGATAATATTTTTACATTTGCAATCGCTAACTCAAATTATTTTTCAATTATGAAAACACAATTATCATTATTTGTGGGCTTATTCATGATAAGCTTTGGGTTCTCTCAAACCAGTTCAAATCCTTGGACAAAGAGAACCACAGTTCCAAAAAGTCTTTCTGTTATAACTACACAAAAAGACTTACCTAGTAAAAACATTTACAGTCTTAATGTAGATGCAATGAAAGAAGCCTTAAAAGGTTCTCAAATTCTAGGAAAATCAAGTGGTATTTCAAATACCATTTTACAATTTCCAAATGTTAACGGTCAAATGGAATCGTTTCGAATCGTTGAAACTCAGGTTTTGGCTCCAGAATTAGCTGCTAGATACCCTGGCATTAAATCATATGCAGGTCAGGCTATGAATGGAGTTGGATCGATAAGATTTAGTCTTTCGCATAAGGGACTAAGTAGTATGCGTCTTTCTGGGGAAGATGGTGCTGTTTTTATCGAGCCATTAACAAAAGACGGCTTATATACCGTGTACAAAAGGTCTGATAAACCATCTATTGGTGGTTTAAAATGTATGGTAGATGAAAAAACGCCTAATTTTACAGGAAAATCTTCATCTAACTTTAAAAATGCAGACGATAGTACTCTAAGAACGTTTAGACTTGCCGTATCTACTAATGGAGAGTATACCCAGTTTCATGGAGGTACGAAAGCTGATGCAATTGCGGCTATAAATACAACAATGACACGTGTTAATGGTGTATTTGAAAATGACTTCGGTGTTACTATGGTCGTTATTGCTAATACTGATGATGTTATTTACACCAATGCAAATACTGATCCTTATTCTAACGGAGGATTTAACAGCCAATTGCAATCAACCTTAACAAGCGTTATCGGTGAGGCAAATTATGATGTAGGTCATTTATTTGCAAAAGCCGGAAACAATGGTAATGCAGGATGTATTGGATGTGTATGTAGAGACGGAGATAAAGGAAGTGCATTTACTTCTAGGGCCAACCCTATTGGGGATCCTTTTGATATCGATTATGTAGCTCATGAATTGGGTCATCAATTTGGAGGTAATCACACTTGGACTCACGGTGGTAATGAAGGAAGAAATGTACAAATGGAACCCGGTAGTGGTTCTACAATTATGGGGTACGCTGGAATTACAGGGGCTACTGATGTACAACAAAATAGTGATCCTTACTTTCATTCGATAAGTATTCAACAAATCACAAACTATGTAAAGTCTACAAGTTGCCAGACGAATACAAATACAGGGAATGCTATTCCAACTGCCAATGCAGGATCAGATTATACTGTGCCAAGAGGAACTGCTTTTGTTTTAACAGGTCAGGGATCTGATGCCAATAGTGGTGATGTATTAACATACTGTTGGGAACAAGTTGATGAAAACAATGCAGCAACAACCTATCCTAGCGTAACAGCTACTTCTGGTGTGGCTTTTAGATCGTTTAATCCTACAACATCTGCTCAACGTTATTTTCCAAGATTAGAAACTATAAAAACAGGAGCAACTTCATGGCAATGGGAAGCAGTTCCTAATGTTACAAGGGCTTTAAATTTTAGACTTACAGTTAGAGATAATAAAGCTGGTGGTGCTGGTAATAATAGTGATAACATGAGAGTAAATGTTACCGCTAATGCCGGTCCATTTGTTGTTAATATACCTAATACTAATGTTAGTTGGCCTGCTGGTTCTACACAAACTGTAACATGGGATGTGGCTGGTACTACTGGAAATGGGGTTAACGCTGCCAATGTTGATATTTTATTATCAACAGATGGAGGTAATACATATCCTATAGCTATAGCTACAGCAGTTACAAACGATGGTTCGCAAAGTATAACAGTACCTAATGCTCAAGGAACACAAAACAGAATTATGGTAAGAGGTTCAGGAAATGTTTTCTTTGATATCTCTAATACTAACTTCGAAATTACTGGCGGTGGAACAGGTGATACAGAGGCTCCTTCTACTCCTGCCGGATTAACAGCTTCAAATGCAACTCAAAATAGTATTGATCTTTCTTGGAGTGCATCAACTGATAATGTTGCAGTAACAGGATACGATGTTTATCAAGGAAATACTGTTGTCGGTACTGTTGCAACGACTTCTTATCAAGCAACAGGATTAGCTGCTGGTACTTCATACTCTTTCAGAGTTAAAGCAAAAGATGCTGCCGGTAATGAATCTGGATTTAGTACTACCGCAACCGAAACAACCTTACCTGGTACTCCAGGAGGTGGATGTACTGGTGGAATATCATCTTTTCCTTATAATGAAGGATTTGAAAATACTTTAGGAGCTTGGACACAAGCTACTAATGATGATATCAACTGGACAATTGATTCTGGCGGAACACCGTCAAACGGAACTGGACCTTCTAGTGCAAGTCAAGGAACATACTATTTATATATTGAAGCTTCTGGGAATGGAAATGGTTATCCTAATAAAAGAGCTATTGTAAACTCTCCATGTTTTGATCTTAATAGTGCTTCACAAGCCACATTTACGTTTAAATACCACATGTTTGGTAATAGTATTGGAACTTTAAATCTAGAAGCTAGTAAAGATAATGGCGCTACCTGGACTTCTGTTTGGAACAAATCAGGAAATCAAGGGAATACGTGGCAATCTGCTAGTGTAAATTTGGCATCATATACTGGTTCTGGAGTTCAACTTCGATTTAATGGAGTTACAAGTACATCATGGAGTGGTGATATCACCATAGATGATATTAGTTTAACAACTGGAACAGTTAACCCTCCTTCTTGTACGGATGTTAACTTATCTATTACTTTTGATAACTATCCAGAAGAAACTAGCTGGGAAATTACAAACAGTAGTAATCAAGTAGTTGCTTCAGGTGGAACATATGGTACACAACCTGATGGATCAACTCTAAACGTTACAGAATGTCTTAATGCTGGATCATACACATTTACAATAAGTGATACTTATGGAGATGGTATCTGCTGTTCATTTGGAAATGGTTCATATACCCTTACTAGTGGAAGTACAACTTTAGCATCAGGTGGATCATTTGGAAGAACAGAAGCTACTACATTTAGTATCGGAGGAACATCTAGAGGACCTGAAGTACAAAACTTTGTGACAACTGAACAAGTTACAATGTCTGTATTTCCAAACCCAGTTACTAATGTATTACAGATCGCAACAGTTAAAAACAATGTTAATTTTGCTATTAGAGATATCTTAGGAAGAACTGTTTTACAAGGAGCTGTAGTTAATAAAACTATTGATTTTAGTTCTTTCGAAAAAGGGCTTTATATGGTTACACTAGAAGCTCAAGGAAAATCTTCTGTATTCAAAATTGCAAAAGACTAATAATAAATAATGACTTAAACATCTTATCATTGATGTTTGATGAATTGAAAAACCACCAAATTTAGATTTGGTGGTTTTTTTCTATATTATAAACAATGATTCAAACTAAAAGTTCATTTTAAAATTCTCGCAAAACATATACTAAAGTATCATGCATTTTCTATAGCCGTTTGAGCGAGTTTTAATATTTGATCAAATTGTTGTTGTAATGTAAGATTGGAGTTATCTATTTTTATTGCATCACTCGCTTTTCTAAGTGGGGAGTCTTTTCTTGTGCTATCTATATGATCTCTATTAACAACATTCATTAATACATCCTCATACGTAACATTCTCTCCTCTTTCTTTAAGTTCGATATATCTTCGTTCTGCTCTATCCTTAGCGGTTGCTGTCATAAATAATTTAAGTTCTGCATTAGGAAAAACAACTGTACCAATATCTCTTCCGTCCATAACAATTCCCTTGTCTATTCCCATATTGTTTTGCTGTTCTACTAATTTTCTTCTTACCGCAGAAACAGCCGCAATCTTGCTAACGTGCTTAGATACTTTAAGTGTTCGAATTTCTTTCTCAATGTTCTCATTATTAAGTAAAGCTTCTGCCAATCCAGTATCCGGGTTAATTTCAAAATTTATAACAATTTCAGGTAAATCCTTTTCTAATTTCTCTTGATCAAAATGAGATTCATCTATATATCCTTTTCGCATGGCGTATAAAGCAATTGCTCTATACATAGCACCAGTATCTACATATATATAATGTAATTTTTTAGCCAACTGTTTAGCTACTGTACTTTTCCCTGTTGATGAGTGTCCATCTATTGCAATAATTATTTTTTTCTCGCCCAAATTAAAATGTTTTGTATTAACAAGGTATTGTCTTGGTTCAAAAGTAGTCCAAAGTATTTACAAAATATTGTCTCTTTTAAAAAAGTTTTATGAATTCAAAATTAATTAATTCTCGTTTTATACTTTTTTCACCTTATCTATAATCATAGGGTATCGTTGATAATTTAATATAATCTATACAGAAAAATAATATCAAAATACAACTTAATACTAGTACAAAACTATAAAGTGTACAATAATTACACTTTATCGAAGTTATTCTACCTTTAAACCATTGTTTACTTTTTTTACCTAAATCACACATAATTAACCCTAATCCAATACACTATGGGCTTTTTTGATTTTTTAAATGAAAAAATTGCAATAGATCTGGGTACTTCAAATACACTCATCACGCATAGAGGAAAAATTGCTATTGATAATCCTTCAATCATAACTATTCATCAAATCACAGGAAAAATCCTTGCAGTTGGTAAAGAAGCAGGTATGATGCGAGGAAAAATCAATAAAAATATAAAAACTATTTACCCATTTAAAGATGGCGTAATTTCTAATTTAGATGCGACAGATAAAATGTTAAAAACATTTATTAAAAGATTATCTTCTTTTAATGTTTCGGTATTCACATCATCCTACAATATGATTATTTCAATTCCTTGCGGTAGTACTGAAGTTGAAATGAGGGCTGTTCAAGAATCTGCTAAAAGACTTAACGCCAAAAAAGTTTTTCTGATACATGAACCTATTGCTGCGGCAATTGGGGGTGGTATAAATGTTCTTGAACCTAAAGGAAATATGATTGTGGATATTGGTGGTGGAACTACAGAAATTGCTGTAATTTCATTAGGAAAAATTATTAGTGGACAGTCCGTAAAAATAGCAGGAAACACATTTAATGAAGATATTATTCAATATATACGAGAGTATCACAACTTACATATTGGAGAATCAATGGCAGAAAAAATTAAAATTCAAGTTGGTTCTGCTGTAAACTCTTTAGAATCACCTCCAGAAAAGATGAAGGTTGAAGGTCGAGATCTTTTAACAGGGAAACCTAATCAGATAAAAATATCTTATACAGAAATAGAAAAAAGTTTAGACAAGTCAATTACACACATCGAAAATGCTTTACTGGAAACTTTATCTGAAATACCTCCTGAAATTTCTGCGGATATTTACAATACTGGTATTTACCTTACTGGTGGAGGATCATTATTAAGAGGGCTTGATCGACGTCTATCTCAAGCTACAGAATTGCCAGTGCACCTTGGTGAAGATCCTTTAGAAACTGTAGTAAAGGGTAGTGATATTGTACTTAAAAATCTTCATAGATATGTTAATGTTCTAGTTACAAAGAAGCGATATTAGTAACTAGATAAAAAAAGCGATACAAATTGTATCGCTTTTTTTATTCTTATAACTTTTTAGCATTCTTAACTTTGGTAGTGGTTAATGCTAATTTTAGAACGTCGCTCATATCTTTTACATAATGAAACGTCAATCCTTTTAAATATTCTTGTTTAATTTCTTTTATATCTCGTTCATTATCTGCACACAATAAAATTTCTTTAATATGTGCTCTTTTTGCAGCAAGGATTTTTTCTTTAATCCCTCCTACTGGTAATACTTTACCTCTAAGAGTTATCTCTCCTGTCATTGCAATACTTTTCTTCACTTTACGCTGCGTAAATAAAGACACTAAAGATGTAAGCATTGTTATCCCTGCACTTGGACCATCTTTTGGTGTAGCTCCTTCGGGTACATGTATATGCACGTTATATTTATCAAAAATATCAGAATCAACACCTAATTGATCTGCATTTGCCTTAATATATTCCATGGCAATTGTAGCAGATTCTTTCATTACTTTACCTAAGTTACCAGTAATCGTAAGGTTACCTTTTCCCTTAGAAAGTATTGACTCTATAAACAAAATATCTCCACCTACACTTGTCCAGGCCAGACCAGTAACTACTCCAGCTACTTCATTATTCTCATATTTATCTCGTTCTAATTTTGGGCCACCTAGAACTTCGATTATATCGTCATTGCTAATCTTTACATTATACTCCTCTTCCATCGCTATATTCTTCGCAGCATAACGAACCATTTTTGCGATTTGTTTCTCTAAACCACGAACTCCAGATTCTCTTGTATATCCCTCTACAATTTTTTCTAGTTGTGATTTTCCTATCTTAATATGTGATTTATTTAAACCATGCTCTTCGAGTTGTTTAGGTAATAAATGTTGTTTTGCAATTTCAACCTTTTCCTCGATAGTATACCCTGTAACATTAATAATTTCCATACGATCTCTAAGTGCAGGCTGTATACTTGCTAAACTATTAGAAGTAGCAATAAACATAACTTTTGAAAGATCAAATCCCATTTCCAGAAAATTATCATGAAATTCAGAGTTTTGTTCAGGATCTAAAACTTCTAATAAAGCTGAAGAAGGATCACCTTGATTTCCGATAGATAGTTTATCTATCTCATCAAGAACGAATACTGGATTACTTGTCCCTGCTTTTTTAAGGCTTTGTATGATTCTACCAGGCATCGCCCCTATGTACGTCTTTCTATGTCCTCTTATTTCCGACTCATCACGTAACCCCCCTAAAGAGATTCTAACATATTCTCTACCTAAAGCCTCTGCAATTGATTTCCCTAGTGAGGTTTTACCAACTCCCGGAGGTCCATACAAACACAATATTGGTGACTTCATATCATTACGAAGTTTCAAGACTGCCAAATATTCGATAATACGTTTTTTAACTTCGTCTAAGCCATAGTGATCTCTATCTAAGACCTTCATAGCTTGTTTTAAATCAAATTTATCTGTACTAAATTCATTCCAAGGTAAGTCAAGAAATAGATCTAAATAATTACGTTGTATAGAGTATTCTGCAACTTGGGGATTCATTCGTTGCATTTTAGAAAGCTCTTTATCAAAATGTTTTTTAACTTTCTCGTCCCATTTTTTATCCTTACTTCGCATACGCATCTCTTCCAACTCATCTTCATGAGAAACACCTCCAAGTTCTTCTTGGATAGTTTTCATTTGTTGATGTAAAAAGTATTCGCGTTGCTGTTGGCTCATATCATGCTGAACCTTATTTTGAATATCATTTTTAAGTTCTAATTTCTGGAACTCTTCATTCATATGGCGCAAAGTGGCCAATGCTCTTTCTTTAAGATCGTTTATTTCTAAAAGTTTTTGTTTTTCTTCAACAGGTAGATTTAAATTTGATGAAACAAAATTGATTAGAAAAGAATTACTCTCTATATTTTTAATAGCAAATGAAGCTTCAGAAGGTATAGTAGGACTTTCTTTTATAATTTCTAGGGCAAGATCTTTTATTGAATCGATAATTGCACTAAACTCTTTATTCTCTTTTGCAGGTCTAGCTTCTGGTACATCTATAACCTTAGCTTTTATATAAGGATTTTCTTCTACAACATCATCTATTTTAAACCTCTTTTTTCCTTGTAGTATCACTGTTGTATTACCATCAGGCATCTTAAGTACTCTTAAGATTCTGGCCACAACACCAACCCTATTAATATCATTAAGCACAGGGTTCTCTACTCCTTCTTCTTTCTGAGAAACAACACCAATAGTCTTATTTCCATTATTTGCATCATTCAGAAGCTTTATAGATTTATCTCTACCCGCAGTAATAGGAATTACAACACCAGGAAATAATACAGTATTACGCAAAGGTAATATTGGTAATATTTCTGGTAATTGTTCTTTATCAATTTCTTCTTCATCTTCTGGCGTTAATAAAGGAATTAATTCTGCATCCTCATCTATTCCTTGAAATGACAAATTGTCTAATGTCGTAAACTTAGTTTTGGTCATAAGTATATATCAAAGTCATTTTGTCATTACTACAAAATGACATCTTTTTTTAAAATTAATCTAAAGTACCACAAAACCTTATAAAACCTAGAAAAAAATACGGTTTTTAAGGCTTATTTTCTATGTCTATTTCAATTGTTATGCCATAAACTTCAAAAAAAAAATTAAAAAACTGTAACAAAAGTGATCTATACATATCTTTATGAAAAGTAAATTATTTTTTTTGTCACTAACCAAACTAAATACCGAAGAGCTAATTGCTAAATGTCGCAAACAGGATCAGAATGCCCAGCTCGAAACATATAATAGATACTATAAAGCTATGTATAATACAGCTTTTAGAATTATTAAGAACACTGCAGAAGCAGAAGATGTTATGCAAGAGGCATTCCTGACAGCATTTACTAAGCTCTCTATGCTTGAAGATGACAAAATGTTTGGTGCATGGTTAAAGAAAATTGTTGTGAACTCTAGCCTTACGGTATCTCGTAAAAAAAGTACGAATAGAGAGGTAACATTAGAAACAATCGAATATACACTTACTGAGGATAATAGTGTAGGTGTAATAGAGGAAGAATTAACCTCTATAAAAGCAAATACAATAGTAAGCACATTAAATGAGCTTAAAGATAGTTATAGCACAGCACTGTCATTGTATCTTATAGAGGGTTATGATTATGAAGAAATCTGCCAGATTATGAATATATCATATTCTAATTGTCGTACGCTAGTGTCGCGCGCAAAGGAAAGTTTACGACAAAAATTGCAATTTGTATGAAAAAGGATAAAGTAGAAAAGTTATTTGAAGTTATGAAGGATCAATTAGATATACACGAACCTTCGGTTGATCACAGAGATCGATTTTTAGAAAAACTGAAACAACAAAATAAGGTTGTACAGTTACATCCAAAAAAACGAAATTGGTATAAACCCTTATCAATAGCCGCATCTGTAGCACTATTGATAGGAATAATGACAATGTCTTTAAAATTTTCTCCTGAAGAAAAAGCTGATTTAGCTAGTGTTTCTCCACAAATGGAAGAAACTCAAAGTTTTTTTACTGCCGCAATTCAAGTTCAATTAGAAGAAATCGATAAAATTTCTTCTAAAAAGACTAAAAAACTAGTGGTAGATGCTATGCAGCAACTAGAAAAACTTGAATCTGATTATGAAGCATTAAAAGAAGATTTAGTACATAGCGGAAATGATAAACGCGTAATCAGTGCTATGATTAAAAATTTTCAGAAACGTGCTAATTTATTAGAACAAGTACTTCAAAAAATTAACAACATTAACGAATTTAAATCATCAAGAAATGAAAACTTTATACTATAAAATCATATTGTTAATGCTCGTTCCAACTCTGGTACTAGCTAATGATGGAAGATTAAAAGGAAAGTACAATAAAGAAAAAACTTTGAAAAAAGAATTTTCAGTTAATAGTGATGCACTATTAAAAATAAGTAATGATTATGGAAACCTTGATATTACATCATGGGATGAAAATCGTATTGTAATGGAAATCGTGATTAAAGTAAGTGGTAATAATGAAGAAAAAGTTATCAAAAAACTTGAATCTATTGATGTTCAATTCGATTCTTCTGCGCAAATGGTAAGTGCCAAAACAACTTTTAATAAAGACAACTCATCCTGGTGGGATAAATGGTCTAGTGGTTGGAACAATAATTTGAATATGAAAATCAACTACACTATCAAAATGCCTGTTAGTAATGCTGTCGATCTTAATAATGACTATGGCAATATTACACTAAATAAAATCAAAGGAAATGCAAAAATAAATTGTGACTATGGTCAAATTATATTAGGTGAATTGTTAGGTGATGATAATTACATCAATATAGATTACACCAATAACAGTTCTATAAAGTACATGAAATCAGGAAAAATAAATGCTGACTATTCTGATTTTGAGATTGAAAAAAGTGATAAAATAATTCTTAATGCCGACTACACACAATCAAAATTTAAAGCTGTAAAAGATCTAAATTATAATTGTGACTATGGTGGCTTAAGAGTAGAAAACACATCCAAAATTGTTGGGATTTCTGATTATGTTAGCACCAAAATAGGAAATGTATCTAGAGAACTTAATATTAGTTCTGACTATGGTTCCATCAATATTAACTCCTTAAAACAATCCATAAAGAATGTAACTGTAAAAACAGACTACACTAGTGTAGATGTAGGTTATGAAGATGGATGTAATTTTGATTTTATTATTAAAGCTTCGTATGGCGGTATTAAAGTTGACGAAGGTTTAACTGTGCAAAAAAAATATGTAAAAGACTCTAAAAAAGACTATCAAGGATATACAGGAACACAAAATAGTGGCAATATCGTAACTATAACATCGAGCTACGGCGGAATTAAACTTAGAAAAAAATAATTAAAAGTAACATTAACAATTCAATCAAAATGAGAAGAGCAGCAATAATTTTAAGCATAGCATTGTGTAGTATTACAACTTTACATGCGCAATGGGGCAACAACAAAAAAGTACAAGGTGACGGTAACGTGGTTACTAAAAACAGAAATATCTCTGAATATGATGCTATTAAACTAAAAGGTAGTTTAGATGTGTCTTTAGTTTCTGGCTCCGAAGGAAATATATCTATTCAAGGTGAAAGTAACCTAATCCCTTATATTATAACAGAAGTTGAAGGGAATTCATTAAAGATTTATGTAAAAAAGGGATATTGGCTTAAGCCATCTAGAGGAACAAAACTTGAAGTAACTGTACCTTTTAAGGACTTGAGTAATGTTACCCTATCTGGATCTGGCGATATTTACAGTAAGGATGTTATAAAGGCCACAGACTTTAAAACTGGTATTTCTGGATCTGGAGATGTTAACTTGGTAATTGATGCTGAAAATACAGAAGGTTTCGTTACCGGCAGTGGCGATTTAGTATTAAGCGGTTCATCTACGAGTTTTGATTGCAAGGTTACAGGATCAGGAGATCTTGAAGCGTATAACTTAAAATCTAAAGAAGTAGTTGCTTCTGTTACTGGTTCTGGAGATGTGCAAGTAACGGCAACTGCATCGATTAGAGCTCGAATCACAGGATCAGGAGATATTATGTATAAAGGAAATCCTGAAATAGAAGATAAAAAAGTATCAGGATCTGGAGATATCACTCGACAATAACTCATAAAACAATAAAATAGAAACTGTTTAAGGAAATCCACATCCTTAAACAGTTTTTTTTATGTACATAAATCTCTATTTTTACATAATTATTACAAGTAATACTATAATTTTATAAATAATTCACCCCAAACAACACTTATATTGCCATTTTTATCAAAAAAAGAAATCCCACTTATCGAAATTATTCCTGACGGCTATGTAGATATTCATTCGCATCTTATTCCAGGAATAGATGATGGGGTGAAAACTATATACCAATCAGCATATATTTTAGAACAATTCGGAAAATTAGGAATCAAAAAAGCAATTACTACTCCACATGTAATGCAAGATGTATGGCCAAATTCTACTCAAACAATTTCTGATGGTTTAGAAGATTTACAAACTATTCTTAAACCCTTAAAAGTTTCAATTCATATTGAAGCAAGTGCCGAGTATATGATGGATGATTTATTCTTTCAACGCATTAAAACCAATGATATCTTACCTTTATACAACGATTACATTTTGGTTGAAATGTCTACATTTTCACCTCCGATTAACCTTACAGAAATTCTTTTTGAAATCAAATTGGCAGGGTACACTCCTATATTAGCTCATCCCGAGCGATATGCTTTTTATCATCAAAATGATCTAAAAAAATATAGTGAACTGAAAAAGCAAGGTTTTTTGTTTCAACTTAATCTATTATCGCTATCTGGTTACTATGGAGATAAAGTAAAGGATATTGCTAAAAAACTAATGGAACAAAACTATATTGATTTTACAGGATCAGATATTCATAATTATCATCAATTAGGAATACTAGAAGTAGGTTTTATTCCAAAAGTAGCAGAGAAATTATCTAAACTATTACCTAAAAACAAAGTCTTTGCTTAGGATTTTTTTCCATAACCATATCCATAATTATAACCAGCCTGACTACCAGCAGAATTAAGTAACACAGCAATATTGGGAAGGCGCTTATCTTTATAAAAATTTTGTGGTATTTGTAATAGTTTTTTATCCGAATAATTTTCTCTTACTATATATATACATAGATCAGCAAAATGACCTATTAATAATGTATCAGCTACCAAACTAACTGGTGAGGTATCTACAACTACATAATCATAGTTTTCTTTAAGATATTCAAATATTTCTCCTACCCTATCGTGCATCAATAATTCTGCAGGGTTTGGTGGAATGGCACCCGATGGGATAAAATCGAATGAATTTTCTTCTTTATCTTTATATATAATATCTACAGGACTTAACTCTGTATCCATGATATAGTTCGTTAATCCTTTAGTATTTACACCTTCAGGAAGGTCTACAAATTTATGAAACTTGGGATCTCGTAAATCTGTACCTAAATAGATTACTTTTTTTCCTGTAATAGATAATGTTTTAGTAAGATTTGAAGAAATCATCGTTTTTCCTTCCCCAGAAATCGTAGAGGTCACAAAAATAACTCTTCCCGAAGATTTAGTTGTTCCTGCCATAAGAAAATCAAGATTCGTTCTTAAAATTCTAAAAGCTTCTGCTTCTCCAGATCTCTCATTCTTCGAGATTATAATTTTATTTTTGGCTTTCACTTTAGGTATAGAACCAATGATAGGCATCGAAAGCACCTTTTCTAGATCTTCTCTAGAACTAATTTTTACATTTAATAGATCCGACAAATAAATAGTCATAAATGGAAGTATAAAGCCAAGAAACAAGGCTCCTGCATAAATAATTTTTTTATTTGGCGATACTGGATATGAATTTAATGTAGAAGCTCTATCGATAACTCTAGCACTAGAAACTGTAATATGACTTGTAAGCTCGGCTTCTTCTCTTTTTGTAAGAGGTACAAATACAGTTGTTCTTTGATTGTTTGTTCTCGTTCTATTACTCTTAAATCTTTTTCTCTTATAGGTGCATTATACAATTTACCACTAAAATATTGATCCTGAGTTCTAAGACTTTTTAATCTAATATCTATAGAGCTTTTTAAACTATTTAAACTACCTATAAGCACTTGTCTTAATCCATCAATTTGTTGATCGATGTTTACAACCACAGGGTTCTGTTCACTAGAGGTTTTTAACAAACGCTTTCTTTGAAGTGTAAGTCCATTATATCGTGTTACTGTATTTGTAATTGAAGCATCTGCAAAACCTAGATTCGCAGGAATTAAATCATATCGCCCATCTTGACTTAGGACAAACCTTCGCATTGATTCGATTAAATTAATCTGCGTGCTTAATTGCGCAATTTCTTGTACATTTCTTGAATCTATATCGGCAACACGTTGCGTTTGGGCATCTACGTCACTTGTTAAACCAAATTTTGATTTATAACCTGCCGCTTCATCATCAACTTCTGATAAATCCCCAGATATAAGGTCTAGACGCTCATTAATGAAATTTGCTGTTCTTGCAGAAATTTGTTTTTTACTTTCTACAGTAGCTATATTATATTCATCTACTAAATTGTTAATAATATCTTTTGCCTTCTCACGAACAGGGTCATTTAAAGATATTCCAACTATAGATGAACCTCTTGCAGGAAATACCGCTAATTTATTTCTGTACGCTTCGACAACAAATTTAACCGGTGTAACTACAATTTTAATAACTTTTCCTGAATGGGTATCCAAGTTATCTACCGAAGGGGTTATTACAACATCTCCTATATTAGTGGTTACAGTATTACCAAAAGAATGATCGCTTAATTTTGTTCCTTCTTTATCTAAAAAAGTAAACGATGTACTCGAATTAATCCTAACATTAAAAGTAGCAGACTTTGTATGTACTATAGAGTCATGAGATAGAAAATTAATCTCAATTAATGATTTCGGATAATTTTCAACTTCTAAAATCCTTCCTTCAGAAAAATAACGAACATTAAGCTTTAAATCGTTTACGATATTTGTGATTAATGTTCTAGATTTTAATACCTGAATCTCATTCTCTAATTTACTTTCTTGAGCATTTTGCAGTAAACCTAAATCTTTAAACGCAGCTAATTCAGACCCTGTTACACTTTCATCTTGGGCAATCATTATTGTAGATGAAACATTATATTGAGGGATTGTATAGCGTATTTTCATATACGCTAAGCTTACGAATATCG
This sequence comes from Aquimarina sp. AD10, assembly GCF_003443715.1. NCBI lineage: Bacteria > Pseudomonadati > Bacteroidota > Flavobacteriia > Flavobacteriales > Flavobacteriaceae > Aquimarina > Aquimarina sp. AD10. Next base: position 1,403,180 of record NZ_CP031965.1, read on the forward strand.
CGATACAAAGGGCAAACCAGTACCATTTTTTTAGATAGGGTACTAGCATTCCTCTTAAATCAAAACCCAAAGGGGAAGACGATTCAAATGTATTAGTATCAGTAGGTGTATTGGGATTGGAGATCATATTACTTTTATCTTGTGGCAAATGTAACTATAGATAAAGCAAGGCCAACTACACTTATTACAACACCAAGTATATTATTTCGTTGCACAGATTCTTTGACTCTAGCTTTATTCGGTTCAACATAAAGAACATCATTTTGAGCTAAATAGTACACTGGTGATTCAAAAATAGATTTAGAAGTAAGATCTACTCTATTATATGTATTAACTCCATCACTCTCTCTTATGATCATGACATTATTTCTCTTTCCTCTTATCGTCATATCGCCAGCCATTCCGAGAGCTTCTATTAGTGTTACTCTTTCATTAGGTATAGAATATGTTCCTGGACTAGAAACTTCTCCTAGAACTGTAAATTTAAAATTCTTAAGTCTTACGCTTACTATAGGATCTTTGATATAAATTTTTAGTTTTTCCTTAATCATTTCTTTTAGCTCTATACGAGTTAATCCCGAAATTTTCAAGGTTCCTAAGACTGGAAAATCTATATTCCCGTCTTCATCAATTAGATAAGTTGGTTCTGGTATAGCTCCCGACCCTGCACTTGCTCCTGCTTCTCCTGTTGGTGTAGCTATTGAGGCTCCTTGCATTAAATTAAAAGGCCTAGCTGCATCCATATCTGTTGCAGAAATAAATATGCTTACAATATCATCTACCTGAAAAATAGGGGTAAAAGAATTACTAGATTTTATTTTTTCTAAGTTTTCAGCATTCTGAAAATAAACTACATCTGTTGGAGTTTTACATGAAAAAAAAGAGATCAATAATACAAAGAATAACAAAAATCTTGATAGCATATGACTAATACATTAAAAGTATACATTATTAATACCGTACAAAGGTATAACTTTATTTAAATTAATAATAGGGGTTTTACTTTTACGGTTTAAATAAGTACTTTTTCTTTTTTAACAACTTTTGTTGTGTTATTCATCTTATCTATACTCTCAAATGTAGAATTGTTTGATATGTATTCCGGAACAATCTCTTTAAGTTTTCCTACTATTTGATGATCATGATTAAGTAAATTCATAATACATAAATCATCTATTTTATCTTTAATATTTGCACAGTTATTATCTGTGTCATCAAACCTGCTAATCATTATCTTTTTATGATAAGTTGGCAATGTATTTTCTGTATCAGCTAATAACTCTTCATACAGTTTCTCTCCCGGTCTTAAGCCTGTGATTTTAATATCGATATCATTTGGATAATTTAAACCAGATAATCGTATCATCTTTTTAGCTAAATCAAAAATCTTTACAGATTCACCCATATCAAAAATAAAGATCTCGCCACCATTACCCATGGTTCCAGCTTCGATAACTAATTGTGAAGCTTCAGGAATTGTCATAAAGAAACGAGTTACATCTTTATGCGTTACTGTTAAAGGTCCTCCTTTTTGGATTTGTTTCTTGAATAAAGGAATCACAGAACCATTTGATCCTAAAACATTACCAAATCTAGTTGTTATAAACTTAGTCTTACTTGTTTTATGAAGACACTTGATATACATCTCTGCAACTCTTTTAGTTGCCCCCATTACATTGGTCGGATTCACTGCCTTATCCGTAGATACAAAAACAAACTTATCAACTCCATACTCAGACGACAAATCAGCTAATCTTCTTGTTCCAAGAACGTTGATTTTGATAGCTTCACAAGGATTTGACTCCATTAAAGGTACATGCTTATAAGCAGCTGCATGAAAAACCATGTTCGGTCTATATTTCTGGAATATAGTTTCTATTCTTTGATGATCTCTAATATCTGCAACTATCGGTACAAATTTAGTAATTCCTTTGCTTAGTAATTCTTGCTGTAGGTCATATAAAGCAGACTCGGCTTGATCAACAAGTATTAAATTACTGTAATTATAATAAGATGCTTGACGCACTATTTCACTACCTATCGAACCTGCTGCTCCTGTTATCAAAATTACTTTATCATTAAGCTCTTTCTTAATATTCTGATTTTCCATATTAATAGGAGCTCTTTCTAGTAAATCTTCTATTTGTATCTCTTTAATCTGAGAAACTTTTAATTTACCATCGATCCAATCGTTTACTGCGGGTATAATCTTTACTTTAACTGACAATTTCAGTAAATTATCAGATATTTGTGATAATCTCTTTTTACTAATATGAGGAATTGATACTACAATCTCCTTAATATTATTTTTGGTAATAAAACTTTGTGTAAGTTCTTTAGAAGAATACACTTTTATACCATTTATTGTTTTTCCATTTTTTCTAGAGTTATCATCCACAAACCCAAAAACAGATAATGATCTACTAGAATCATTAGTTATAGCTGCCAAAGTAATCAATCCTGAATCACCAGCCCCATAAATTAAAATCCTAGAAGTTTCTCCAATCTTTGATTTAATATAATAATAGCAGTATTTAAATATCAAACGGCTTGTAGTTAGTGTAATGATATTTAACATATAGTGTATACAAATAATTGAAACCGGAATGTTTAACAATTCAGGCACCAATGCAGATCTACTAGATACCATTAAAAATGACGTAAGTGCTATAATTACTGTTACTGAAAGAAACAAATTATAAGCATCTCTCATACCTGTATGCCTTACTACCCCTTTATAAGACCCAACTAGTAAAAAACTTACTGCTGCTAGTCCTGCTACAACTGGTAGTTGATACATTAGATTACTTGTATCAAACTTTAGTGTAATTCCGAATCGGATCACATATGCCAAGAAAAAATTAAACATAATTATGGCTACATCAATTGCTAGGACTAACCATTTTGAGGCATGCTTGTGCGAATTATTTATAAGGAAATTCTTTATCATTTCAATACTTTTTTAATTACCGATACGATTCTATACAAATCTTCTTCTTCGAGGTTTGAGCCACTAGGCAAACAAAGTCCTCGATCAAATAAATCATCTGAAATTCCATTAAGATAAGTCGCACAATCTGCAAACACAGCTTGTTGATGCATAGGCTTCCATAATGGTCGTGATTCAATGTTCTCATCGGCTAATGATAACCGTATCTTCTCTCTTAGTTCATATGAACTAGTTTCTATACAAGTAAGCCATCTATTGGCAAAATATCCTTGAGGTTCCTCCAAAAACTTTATTTCTGATGAATTTTCAAGGTGTTTTTTATAAAAATCAAAATTTCTTCTTCTATTAGCTACATGGCTATCTAACACTTGCATTTGACCTCTACCTATACCTGCAGTAATGTTACTGATCCTATAGTTATATCCTATTTCAGAATGTTCATAATGCGGAGCGTTGTCTCTTGCTTGTGTTGCTAGAAAGATTGCTTTCTCCCTATGTTTTGGATCTTTAGAAATTAAGGCTCCCCCTCCCGAAGTAGTGATTATCTTATTGCCATTAAACGATAAGATTGCAATATCTCCAAAAGTACCACACTTAACACCGTGATATGTACTTCCAAATGCTTCGGCACTGTCTTCTAGTATAGGGATTCTGTATTCTGAGGCGATACTATGAACAGCTTCTACATTATAAGGCATCCCGTATAAATGTACTGCTACTATAGCTTTTGGTTTTTTACCTTTAGCAATTCTATCTTTAATTGCTATTTCAAGTTGTTCAGCGCAAATATTCCATGTATCCCTTTCGCTATCTATAAAAACCGGCTTGGCTCCAAGATAAACGATTGGATTAGCAGAAGCGGCAAATGTCATACTCTGACATAAAACCTCATCTCCTTCTGAAACTCCTAAAAGTTTCAATCCTAAATGTAGTGCTGCTGTTCCCGAACTTAATGCCGCTACATGGACATCATTACCTAAGTAGGATTGTATATCCTTCTCAAATCCGTCTACGTTTGGCCCTAAGGGCGCTACCCAATTTGTTTCAAAGGCTTTCTTTACGAAATCTTGCTCTGTTCCACCCATATGCGGCGAAGAAAGCCATATCCTTTTTGAATCAATTGCATTCATATTCTCCCATTAAAAATGAACAATAATTCTGGACTGATTATAAATCAACTATTGATATATAACCAAATCCTTCTCATGACAATCTAAATAAAACGCTGGAAGAAGGGGGTAGAAACTTCCTAATTTTTGTATTACTTCTGTACTATTATTTTCCGATAGCTAAAATAGTTTAGTTAAATCAAATATCAACTTAAATCTTACTTTTTTAGACAGAATACTCAAAAAAAACGTTTAACGGCTAAAATTGCAAAAATTACTCAGTATGAATACGTTAAACCCGTAAGAAAAATATTATACCAATAATGAAATTTTACTAGTAATACTACATAAAAAAACACTACAAATTTATTTTTTCTGATTACTAAGGTCTAAAAACATGCTATTATTTTCATGTAATTAGATGCGATTATAAACCGTCAAATTGACATTACAATAATACCCTAATTATCATGGAAAAACCTCAGTTCTATCACTCATATTAAAAGGGGGATTTCCCCCTTTTAAGATTAAACAATCACCCCTTCCTGACTGATTATCAATAAGAAATAAAAATTGAGTAAATAAATTTTGATTTATCTAATTAATTATATAAAATTTATAACTTAAAATTTATAGAATACCTTCAAGTTATACTCGTCTATAAATTCTCTTTACAAATTAGCACAAATCAATTATCTATAAATGGTATTTAATTCTTTAGATTTTTTAATATTCTTACCAATAGTTTTTATATGCTATTGGTTTCTTTTTTCTAAGAAAATTAAAATCCAAAATTCATTCTTACTATTGGCTAGTTATTTGTTTTACGGATTGTGGGATTGGAGGTTTTTATTTCTCATTTTTGCTAGCACATTAGTTGATTTTATTATTGGTCAAGCCATATATAACAGTAACTCGGATAAAAAGAGAAAAACGTGGTTATGGTTTAGTGTTATTTTTAATGTAGGGCTACTTGGCTTTTTTAAATATTATAATTTCTTCATTGATTCATGGGTGGATTTTATTTCTGTTTTTGGATATGACCTTAAGAGTTCTTGGACGCTACAAATTATTTTACCTGTAGGTATTTCTTTTTACACTTTTCAAACCATGTCATACTCTTTAGACATCTTCTATAAGAGATTAAAACCAACAAAAGATTTTATATCATTTGCCACATTTGTAAGTTTTTTCCCCCAGTTAGTGGCAGGGCCAATTGAGCGCGCTTCTAATTTATTATCACAAATAACAACTAAAAGAACATTTGATTCTAAACAATGTATTGAAGGTTTAAAGCTAATTCTTTGGGGAATGTTTAAAAAAGTAGTTATTGCAGATTCTATCGCTCCTATCGTTGATGATATATTTGCTAATTATACAGACTATCCTGCTTCTACATTAATTTTAGGAGTATCTCTTTTTAGTTTTCAGGTTTATGGTGATTTTAGTGGATATTCTGATATTGCCATTGGAACTTCTAAGTTATTTGGTATTGAATTAATGTCAAACTTTAAATTCCCTACATTCTCAAGAAATGTTGCAGAGTATTGGCAACGATGGCATGTATCTCTGTCTACATGGTTTAGACATTATATATACATACCCTTAGGGGGAAATAGAGTTGGCAAGATCAAATCCATTAGAAATATTATAATCATCTTCTTGGTAAGTGGATTTTGGCATGGTGCAAACTGGACTTTTATAGTATGGGGAGCAATACACGCTGTTCTATATATCCCTGTATTTTTAATGGGAAGAAACCGAATTTACATGAATACTGTTGTTGCCGAGAATCGATGGTTTCCATCATTGACTGAAATAGCTCAGATCATACTTACATTTTCATTGGTCACATTTTCTAGAGTGTTTTTTAGATCAGAATCTATTACAGATGCCTTTGGCTTTATTAAACAAATAATTTCTAATTTTAATTATGAAAGCTATCAACACCCTTTAGGGTATCGTATGATAGATTATTTTATTTTACTCGGTCTTTTTACAGTATATGAATTTAGAATTAGGAGAGATGAAAGAGCTCCCTTTAAGTTTAATTCGAAGATTGTACGATTTATAATTTATACCCTAGTTATTTTAGGAATGCTATTGTTCTATGACGATCGCATCGACCGATCATTTATTTATTTCCAATTCTAAAAACTATAACTATTAAATGAAAAAAATAATCATCAAAAGCATTATATACCTTTTTCTAGTAATCATTGTACTAGAAGGTATTGTGCGTGTTTTTCATTTAGGAAAAGATACCCCTACTCGATTTCTAGATTCATACGAAGTTGAAAAATGGGTTCCGAATCAAAACGGTTTTTCGGTAACCGGAAACAGAAGACAAAACTTTTCTGAATATCATATTAATAAATCTGGGTTTAATTCTTACAGAGAATTTATCCCAACTAAAGAAGGTATTGAAATTGCTTTAGTTGGTGATTCTTTTATTGAGGGTTTTCATCAAGACTATTACAATTCTATCGGAAAAAAAATAGAAAAAGAAATCCCTGAAATTGAAGTCTATGAATACGGGTACGCAGGATATGATTTTGCAGATCAGTTACATCTTATCCATTCATACAAACAACAATTTGACCTTATTGATAATGTGATTTTAGGAATTAAGTTTTCTAACGATTTAACTCGAGGTGAATATCAAGTCGCTACCGGGAGATTATCTCTTGAAAGCCCTATAAATAAGTTATTAAAGAAAAGTAAATTATTAGTTTACTGCAAGAGTATCGGAATTTTAGACCCTCCTCAAGAATTATTGTATCGTATAAAGACTTTAGCACGACCTAGTCAACCAAAACAATCTATTAGTAAAGAAGAAATACTAAAAATTAAGCAAAAGAAGGAAAAAAAGTATTTAACAAATTTTGAGCACTTAATTTCCAAATATGGTTACGATAAAAAGAGGTACACCCTACTTCTAGATTCAAGAATAACAAGTCCTTTATTTATATCTTATTTACAAAAACACAACTTCGATTATATCGATTTTGCACAACTTTTTGAAAGCTCTAAACACAATACTACTTTAGTATATGATAGACACTGGAACAATCATGGACGAGAGCTTATTGCAAAACTAATAACAGAGCATATTAAGAAAAAAAACAACCCATAATCTGACTTAACAAAAAATAAGGCATCACCCTTAAAAAGCAATTTTTTGCATCTTAGATTTACCTAAAATCAGATATGTTTTCTCTTCTTTTGGCACTTCAACTACGCTTACATCTTTTACATTTTCAATACTAGAATACAAAAAATCAAAAACATTATTTCTCAAGAAGTCATATTCCTTTGTTGTAAAATCAACACTAGGATAATCTTCATTATACTGAATATTCTCTATAGCAGACGCTTTAAAAGTAGGCTCTATTTTATCACTTTTTTTACGTTTTGATTTGTATTCTTTATACTTAACATAAGCTAGCTTAAAAATAAATTCTTTTACACTCACTTTCATCATCTCTAAACTAGCCTTAAAAGAAGCTATTATTGATTTTTGAGGATAGATTATCTGATGTTCAAAGTTATAAATATGATTACACCATTCTCTTTTATAAGTGAGGTCGCCCATCCCCATTTCATATGAAACATGATCATTTGCTAAACACCAATCTAATTTTTTATATATCTCTACACTTCCCAAACTAAATTTACCATAGTCAATATCATATGATGAGATAGCACTAAACAATCTCTTTTCAAAATGATGATTCAGCGAAACTACAATGGGAACATTATTTTCTAAAACAACAAATAAAGATGCCTTTTTTTCATTGATCAAGGAAAAATACATCTCTTTGTACCGATCCCATTGCGTAAGAGTCTGACTTACATCATTGCGTTGTTCGAATCTTCTAACCAACATCTCGTGCAAGCAATCCATAAAAACATCATACTCTTCTTGTTTTATGTTACCATAATACGTTTTGTAGGAGATATCAAAACAGGTTTCGAGTCTTTTAATTCTTCTTCGGATACCTTTTGCATTACTTCTGAATCTAAATTTTATATATGCGTCTGCACTTTCAAAACCATCTAAAAAGATAGCATATCCTTTAAAAAATTGATCTACTTTTTTTAGTTTGAATAACTCGGTACTATAAATAGGCTTTAAATAATCCGGAATAAAAAAAACTGAATATATTTTATTGAGACCTTTTATCTCATTTTCATCATAATTAGGATTAGCAATAGTATCCCTTTCTTCTACCCCCTCTATCCCCGAAAAAAGTTTAGGAATCGAACTCTTTTCAAAAATTTCAAAAAAATAATCTACATGATCTATTTTCATACACTCATTCTATAATATGGAAAGAAATAAGATTGCAAATCTTCTTTATTTAAGTTTGCATAATCTTTATTAGAACTTAGACATAATTCATCATACACCTTCTTATTAACTACCTTTCTACCTGTATAAAAGATAGCATCCTGGTCTTTTGGGAAAAGTGATTTTTTATTTTTATACAAACCATCACCATCTTTCATACCACCTCCCAGAACATAGTATTTCATTTTATTTTCTATAGCCCATTCAATAACTTTTACCCTTAAAAAATCATTTGGTCTATAACTAAAATATTCTGCGTTTGTACCTCCTAAAAAAGCAAAAAATGTTTCATTATAATTAATAACTAATTCTACAGAAATTGGTATATCATTATAATAAACAATTGGTATCGAAAAATTATTGACGTTAGATAGTATTAAATCTTTGAAATAATCAAAGGAGAAAAAATAAATAGGATCTGCCGAGTTCCGATTCATTGTCTCTACATAAATATCATTAAATATTTTTATAATTTCTTCTGTAATTTCTTCTTTATGATATACCTTAAAAGTTAAATCATAATTTACTGCTTTTCTAAAGTTATTTCTCACTTTTGGTAAAAACGCCGTCCACTGATCTTCAAAGTTCTCTAAAAGACATCCTCTAACATTAGAAAGTGACTTAATAAGCGTTCCTGAATAACTGCCGGAATTTTCGTTTAGACTAAACCGTACAAATTCTGAGATTACATTATTTTCTGAATACCATTGATCTACACACTCCCAAAAACAAGAAAGATCATCTTCGGTGATAGAATCATCAAATAAAGGTCCACTATAACCATAAGGACTTATTACATCATAGTACGGATAATCTTTTCCCTTAACATTAATTTCTCTAAAGACAAAAGGCATTAAAACGATAGGCTTCTCGTCTTTTTCTAACAAAAAATATTTCAAAGTATCTGATTCTTTTTCAAAATACTTTAAATGTTCTATAGCGTAGTACACGTTATTATTCCATTGTTCTCGTAATAGTGACTTATACTCTAATATATCAGAACTTTCTTCAAGGTTTTTAGTGTGTAGTTTGTAGTTTTGCTTCAATGCTTTTAGGGTATTAGATTAGACATAGGATTTAATTGTTATAGGGGGTGTTTATTCAATTTATTATTGTTAATGAAATAATCATTCATTTTTTTTGACAACACATGTGACAACCATATGATTCTTCCACAATGTTCTAAATGCCAAACAGCTTTTCCTTCAAATATGTTTCCTGCAACTAATGGTCCAGTTATATGCAAATTTTCAAAAGATTCTAAGGACTCATTTACTTCAAAGCCAATTTTAGAATCATTTGGTTTACAATAGCCTTTTGCTATCATATTCTGTAATAGCTGTGGTATATCTTTTTGCGTTAGGTTTGTACTTCCAACACAGTTAATTACAAGATGTATCACATCATCATATATTTTCTTTTGACCCGAAGCAGTATCCAAATATTCTAATTGGTATAGGTTTGAGTCATTTTTAAAAATTGATTCAAACCTACCTGCAATGTGATCAAAATGTTTTTCGTTTTTTAATTCTTCTACAGTTTTTGAGTAGTGAAAACCTGCACATCTTTGTCTTCTTCCGATTTCATTTCCATAAACACAGGCAAATTTCTTGAGTTCTTCTCGATTAAGTTTACCTAGTAAAGCACCAAAAGATTTTGAAATAATTTCTACCGTAGACGCTGCTCCCAAATTAATTTCTTCTGCTTGATCTAAATCTTTAAAAGTAGCATCTGCTATACTTTTTGCAGTGAGATCATTTTTTTCTTTTAATGATTGTAAATTAAAAGGAACATACTCTTTTTTGCGTTCTTTATCTATAACTGCATCAGGCAATAATCCTTGAGTGGAAAGAAATGTAAACTTATTTATATTTTTCTTAATATCATCTATATCGTTCAATTTATAGAGCATTTCCAAACCACTAGCATTTGCTCCTACAATTAGAGCGTTAATCTTTTTGCTAGATTGTTTCGTAAGAAAAGTATTTATTCTGCTCAGCACTTCGCTTAATTCTGGCTCATAAGGTTCATTTACAAAAAGTAAACTCTCTTCTTCTATTATCTGCTCTTGTTTCCAAAGATGATTAACCGGCAAAGAACCTACCGATAGTACTACCTTTTCAGATCGTATAGTTTCGCCATTTTTTAAGCATAGTTTATATTGGTCATTTATTCTTTCAAGATCAACAACTTCTCCAACAATATATTCTACAGCAATTAGTTGTTTTTTCTGAAACTCTTGTAGTCTATTTTTTACTTTTTGATCTATGTATTCTCCAAAAAATCGACGAGGAATAAAAAGGTCTTCCCATTCGTTATTTTCTATTTTTTCTTTATGAGTAGAAATCCAATCTTGTGATAATAATCCACCATCAGTTTTTAAGCGATCTATTAGCCAGTTCTTATTTTGATTAAGCCAAAGGATAAACTTGCTTAATTCTGGTTCTGGCAAAAAGTTTTTAAGAGAGGTTATAAGGTGAACTGAAAAACCAGACCTTGCACCATAGGGAATACCAGTATGAAATTCTTTATACTTATCAATAATACTGATATTTAACTTTGTTGTTTCTTTATTACTTTCTAAAAGATCTAAAAAATGTAAAATAGTAAACGACGATGAAATACCTGAACCTATAAAGGTAATATCCGATATTTTTATTTTAGTTTCAGACTGCATGAGTACTATGGTTGTTTGGTTTTAATTACTCGAGCTGGATTACCCACTACTGTAGCATATTCTGGAACATCTTTAATGATCACAGTACCTGCTCCTACTAATGTTTCTTTTCCAATCTCTTTTACTCCAGTCATTGCTGTGACTCCCATTCCAATATATGCATTTTCTCTTACATTTATCAAAGCACCTATATTTACTCCAGAAGACATAAAGACTCCATCTTCTAACGTTACATGATGTGCAATAGTACTATCCATATTAATCATAATGTAATTACCGATAGTAGTATGTGGCATAACTATATTACCTGCAAGCATATACACTGCTTCACCGATAGTAACATCTGGCGCAATAGACACTGTGTGGTGTAAAAAACCAGGGATACCATACCCCTCTTTTTTTAAAGTTGATAAATACTCTGCTCTTACAGAGTTAACCCCAATAGGACAATATACATCTTGAATTTTACTTTTGAAGTCTTCTAAAAACAAGTCCTTATATTTACCCAATACAGGGATCCCAATTACTTCTTTATTTTCTAGATCAGGATTATCATCGATAAAGCCAATTATATTTACTCCTGCCTCTTTTAGATAAGAAGCATAAACTTGGCCCTGTGTTCCTGCCCCTATGATTACTGCATTTTTCACTGGTTATAGTTAAGGTTTTAGTGGTTTAATTTATTGGTCAATTATTGCCTGTAAAAGTAGGCATATTTAGATTTTCACCGCTATTAATGTCTTCCTTAAAAAAGACCTTTTTTATGGTTAATAAAATTATTTTAACATCAGTTTTAAAACTAACATTTTCTGTATACCAGACATCTAACTTAAATTTTTGATCCCATGATATGGTATTTCTACCATTTACTTGAGCCCAACCTGTTATACCTGGTCTAACATTATGTCTTTGTTTTTGAAAATCACTATACAAAGGTAAATACTTAATCAACAAAGGCCTAGGACCAATTAAACTCATATCTCCTTTTAATACATTAAAAAGTTGTGGTATCTCATCCAAAGAGTATTTTCTTATAAACTTCCCGACTCTAGTAATTCTTTGTTCAAAGGGTAATAATTCTCCATTCTCATCCTTTTTATCATTCATACTTTTAAACTTCATGATCTTAAAGATTTTTTCATTTTTACCAGGACGAGTTTGAAAAAAGAAAGGTTTTCCATTATTAGTTACGGTTAAAAAAATCATTAAAAACAATAGTATTGGTGAAAGCATTACAATACCAATAAAGCATAATGAAAAATCTAAAAAACGCTTTATAAATGGATTATACATATATTACTAGTTTTCTTCTTAATCTATTATTTTAAAGTCAAAAAAATCAAAATTATTATTCTAACTCTGAAGTTATTGTATTTAAAAGGTCACCTACATTATTCATATTCATCAAGTCCATAAGTTTAAATTTTATATTAAACACTTTCTCAACCTCTGTAATAATCATCATATGGGTTATCGACTCCCAACCATCCACATCATTTGCTGTAGTATCATCTGTAAGTTGAAAGTTTTCATGCTCTAATACAGATACAAAAGCTTCTTTTACTTTAGATAAAATTTCTTCTCTACTCATTGTTATTATTTTAGTTTATATCAAAATATGTTTTCAATTCTTTTCTATTAATTTTTCCATTAATACTATGTGGAAATTCTTTAACAAACCTAGTATGCCCTGGAATCATATAATCTGGCATTTTTGTTCTCATATAATTAAATATTTCTTCTGTATCAAAAGACTCTCCTTCTATAGCCAATCCTAATTCTGCATTACCCAGGTTATTAGGAATATCTAAAGCCACCATATTAACTTTTTTAGGCGATTTTACTTTTGCATGAAATTCTATTTCTGCTAATTCTACTCTATAACCTCTAATCTTAACTTGAAAATCGGCTCTACCAGCGTATAAGAAGTCTCCATCCTCATCCTTAATACATAAATCTCCGGTCTTATAATATCGTACTTTTACACCATTTTCTTCTCTATTAAAAAAACTAATGGCATTACGCTCTTCATTTTTCCAATACCCAGGAGTAATTTGTGGTCCAGCCAAACATAATTCACCCGTAACTCCAATAGGAACTTCTTGATTCTTATCATCCACAACAAGGTATAAAGTATCCTTTTGCGGAACCCCTATAGCTATAATTCCATTATTGGCTTTTTGATGTGTTTCTTTATGATATGGATAAAAACCACTGTAAACCGTAAACTCTGTTGGCCCATAGTAATTAAATATCTTACAATTTGGTAGGCAATCACTCCATTCTTTTGCTATATCACTATGCAATGCTCCTCCTCCAAAACTACAGTAACGTACATCTGGAGCATTTATCTCGGGAAAGTATGGCCTTAAATAATTAATAATAGACGGAACCATAGTAAGCACCGTTAGCTTTTGCTCTTTAATAAGTTTGAAAATATAGAAGTATTTAATTGTATTTTTTGGTATGGTATAAATACACGCTCCTGCTAATAACGGAAACAAATATGTAACTACAGAAAAATCGAATGTAAGTTCAAACATCTGCAAACATCGATCAGACGGAACTAAATCAAACTCTGGTTCTGCATCAATAGCGTTAACTAATGCATCTACATTATTAAATGTAATAGGCACTCCTTTGGGTTTTCCTGTTGTCCCTGATGTAAACAGAATGTATGCTAATTGATCTCCAGAAAAGTCTTTTACTTCTAGGTTTATTTTAGTATCTACTAAAGTTTTTGTGGGTATTACTGTATGATCTGTATAAATAGAAATATCAGAAGAATCTAGTACGTATTTAGTTTCTGTTGATTCAAAAACCTGAATATTTCGTTCTATTGGTGTTGACGGATTTACAGGAACATACGCTTTTCCTTCTAACCATAATGCCAATATACCAGCATAGGTTTGCAGGTCATCATTAGTTACTAAACCTATTAACTTTTCTTCATCTTCAACCGTACTTACAATTGCAGCTCTAATTTTTGAGATTTCAACAGCAAAATCATTATAGGTATAAAAAACATTATTAATGCACAATACATTATGATCCGAATGTTTCTCTATTGATCGTTGTAGTTCTTTTACAAATTTCATATCGTGGTTAGTTATACTAGTGTTTAATAAAAGTGTCCATCTCTATTTGACATATATGCATTTTCAAAATCTAATTCAGTATTATCATGTGCTAATGCCTTCTTATTAACTTTATGTGTAAAAATGGTACGATATCTCTTCGTTATATTATCCGATAGCTTGGTGTCGTCTGTAAAGATAAAAGTTGCCTTATGAGCATTAAAATTCTGAATTAAAGCATCCACACACAAATCATAATACTGCTCTTCTTTCACTAAAAAATATTTTGCATTAAACTCATTAAAATTTATGATATAAGATAAGAAACCTATTAGCTCTCCATCTTTACTAATTTTAAGATTATGAATATGTATGTTATCACTAATTCCTGTTTGTAGTGCAGTATAAGGGTGTTTACCCAAAACCGGAACTTGTGTATATTGGTTATTATTAATTTGCCAGTTTACATATTCTTTTGTTTTATAAATCAAATCATCAACACATAATGGCGCTATAAAACTCCATGTTTCATCATCTATTTGAGTAACATAATCATAAGATAAAGATGCCGTTTTTTTCTTTACTTTAGATCTATTAACAAATTTTACAAGGGAACCGACGAAAGCGTCTACTTTATTTAAAACAAACCTAAAAGATTTTAAAAATCGAAATCTACCTATAAGCATAGAAGCGTCTACGCTAAAAAATATAGTATGTCTTAATCTAGAAGTTATTACTGTAAATGGTTGCTTCTCATAAAAAGCATTAACATTTTCTGCATAAGACTTTATAAGTACTCGTTTACCTGTTAAGTTTACTGCTTCATTATAAATATATGTACCAAAAACGGTATCTTTATATGATGAATGTACCCACCAAGATATCATCCAATACACTTTAGTATACTCTTTATCTTGATTTTTGTCTTTTGCTTTTAGAAAGTCAGGGAACATAAAAATGAAAGAAATCATTTTTTCATCTTCGTACCCTAAAACTCCACAATAATCATCATCTTCAATTCTGGTATTAGCAACTAACCAAAGTGCTTTACTTTTGGGTAATGGTGCCAAACCATCTTTCCAATATGTATTTTTTTCAATTCCATCCCTCAACATTTCCTTAGTTAAGGCAATTACTTCCAAATTTTTAGCCATTTATCTTTACCTTGAATATAACTAATTTTTACCGTTAAAATACTCTGATGTAAGTTCTTCAGATAAATTTACATCTTCTTTTTGTATCACTTTTTTTAGAGTTAATCCTATAATTTTAGCATCTAATAAAAAACTACAATTTTCTACATACCACACGTCATACTCAAATTTCTTTTTCCAAGTAATAGAATTTCTTCCATTTATTTGAGCCCAACCTGTAATACCAGGTTTAACATCATGACGTTTTTTTTGCGTTGTATTATATATAGGGAGATATTCTATGATTAAAGGTCTAGGTCCTATAAGGGACATTTCTCCTTTCAAAACATTTAATAATTGGGGGATTTCATCTAAAGAAGTCTTTCTTACAAAAGATCCTACTTTAGTTAACCTATCCTTATCTGGCAGCAATTGACCATTATCATCTACCCTATCATTCATTGTTTTAAATTTTATAATACTAAAAATTTTTTCATTTTTACCTGGCCTTCTTTGCACAAAAAAAGGTTTACCATTATTGGCAATAGCCAGAAAAACAATAAGTAATATAAATATAGGGGAGATCAAAATCAACACAATAAGTGATACACAAAAATCTAGGCTTCTTTTGATAAAAAATTTATACACAATATAGAAAATTAAGAGTTAATCATTTCGTTAACCATAACTCTTCTTTTTCCGGACGCAAGTAACGGAATTTCATCAACATATTCTAGAGTTATATTAGCATCTTCGCCCAAATACACTTTAAATTCGTTAAGAAACTCATCTTCTCTAGTAAACTCACCTTCTAAGTTTAGTTTAAAATGATATTTTCCTGTTGCTTTTTGGATAAGCTGACACTGTTTTAATTCTGGGTAATTATTTACTAGTAATACCAAGTTTATGGTTATAATTTCGCCTTTGGTATTATAGATAACATCTATTTTTCTTCCACTAACCTGAGTAAAGACGGGCATATTATTTATAGTATCCTTGATACCAATATCACCTGTGTCATATCTAATCATAGGAATACAATAATTATATAAATCTGTAATTACAATTCGTCCTGGTTGACCTTCTTCTACTCTTTTATTGGAATCTAAAGCTAAAATCTCAACAAAATAACTGGCTTCATTAATTTCAAAATATTTTTTATTTCCTAGCGGCTGCTGTGCAAGAATTCCATTTTCTACATTAGAATACCTTGAAACCACTTCACAATCAAAATATTTTAATATGGTTTCTTTAGTATAATCATTAAGTCTCTCTGACATTGCAATCACAGATTTTAGTTTATTTGGTATTGGTTTGGATTTATGATCATCTAAATACTTACATATTGATTCATATGCCGAAGCATACCCCAACCAACTGTTTGAAGCTTTACTTCTTGATATTTCTTTAATCACATCTTCTTTTACACTATCGTTTTCTAATTCAAATACATCAATAGGATTAATATTTTGAAGTATTTTGGCTACTATACTTTTCTTTTCAAAAGCATTCCATAATCTAAAATAAGTAAGTTTATTGCCTATACTAAACCCTGCTCGTTCTGAAAAGAATATGGTATCTGCCATATTTCTTAGCCTTTTATTTGCATTTTGGTGCACTTTAAAAGGCGTTCCTGTAGAACCACTAGTACTAAAAGTAAATTTAGGTTGATCTATAAATTTTTTAGATTCAAAATTTTCAAAATCATCTCGTATAGTATTTTTATTCACTACTGGAAAATCTTCTATTGAAGTAAAGTTGTTATCTAGCGTTTTATAATTCTCGGTTGACGATACTGCGTGCTCTAGTAACTTTTGAAGGGTGTGTTTTTTATGATCTATCGCTTTTTGAGAGGTTGGATTTTCGATGATAAATTTAATCTCATTGTAGTGCTTTTTCTTTTTACCTCCTTTTAAAGCATCCACAATCCAAAAGGCTTTATTTCTTAATAATTCAAATACTTTCATTATTTACTTCTGCTTTTCCGTTACTTAGCTTCTTCCATAATTTCTTTAAACAATGGGTGTTTTAAATATCCACCATAGGCAATATCAGGAGTAATAAAAGAATTGTTATCATTTCCTTCAATTATCACAGGACCATTACTACCAATAGCAATATCCCAACCTATAATTCGATCCGGAACATAACTAACTGCTTTTTTCACCAATTCACAAGACTCTTTAAAATAAGGTATTTCGTAATTGTCGAATACTACCCCTGTATCTGGGTGTTCTTTAAGTTGTCCTCCCCCATGCTTCATTAATTGATGACTTTTTCCTTTTAAAACACCTTTTTCGAGATCAACCGATAAATAAAATCCACCAACACTACCATTATCTACAAAACTTCCTCCTCTTCCAAATCTCATAAAAGCAGAAAGGATATGAATTTTGTTATTCTTATCTATATAGGTATCAAATCTAATTGTATTTACACTTTGTGCATATATCTTATTTATCAATTCATGCTGATTAACAACCTCTTGATGAATACAATCGTTTTCTAAAATATAAGAACCATATTTTTCAATTTCCTCTTTTAAATTTTGTTTGGTAATCAGAAAAGACCCTATTCCACCCATTTCTGTAATATCTTTTACAAAAACACTTAATTTCCCTGTAGCTTCAAACATTGAATTAAAGTAGGTATACAAATCACTAGTATTTTGAAGTATAAATTCTTCTGATTTTTTAAAAAATCTATTTTTAAAGTTATACCCAACCATTAAAGGAACTGGTAATTTGTGTTTTTCCATGTATATGGCAAAAGATAACTTGTTCCTTAATATAGACGCATATTGAAAATGATGCAGGTTTTTAGAAAGCGTAATTTTATCGACTTCTCTACTACTTAAATAATCTTTATAATTTTTATTTTCTTTACGGTACAAAAACTTTCCAAAGTAAAAATTCGGAAATTCGTTTTTTGCTATCCAAAACAAAATTGCTTCTCGAATAATTTGTAAGAACGGTTTACGGTTGGAATCTTTAACAATAACCGACACTCTTTTTTTTAATGATTTCAATTTTGATTTCATACAACACGTTTATAGATATGATCACTTGATAAGTGAGTCATATTCTTTCAATAATTCTTCCCAAACATATTGATTTTTATACCTGTCTGTAATAGAAGCTCTAGAACGAGAAGCAATATCATTTCTCATATTATCATTTTCTACAAGCTTATATAAACTTTCAAACAATATCTCTTCATTTTTAACAGGAACTATTATTCCGTTATCTTTATTTGAAACAATTTCATTACATCCATTGATATCTGTTACAACACTAGCAATTCCCATAGCACCTGCTTGCATAACAACATTTGGAAATCCTTCTCTATAACTTGGGAAACCTAAAATATCTGAAATAGCAAAATATGGTCGCACATCTGTTTGCCAGCCTGCAAAAATAATATTTGAGTTCGTCTTTATTTCTTTTTCTGTCTCTGGCAATAAGGGATCTAGATCATTCTCAAAAATCCCTACTAAAAGTAATTTTACATCATTTCTTGTTTCACATATCCTTTTAAAAGCCGAAACTAATTCATTAATACCTTTATCCTTAACTAATCTACCGACATAAATAATTACTTTATCCTCCGTATTTATTTTTAATTCTTTTCTTAAAGCGAGTTTATCTTCATTACTGTACAAATCAGGATCAAAATGAGAGGTATCTATACCATTTGAGCTTCCATTAGCGATAACTTTAAGTTTTTTAGAAGATGTATATTTATTTTCTAATATAATATCTTTTAACCCAAAAGAATTGGGATAAATCATTGTAGCGCACCAATATGTTAGTTTTTCTACAACATCTAGCAATATTCTTTTGGAGCCTTTAGCTTCTAACAATGGTAATCCTGCAATAGTATGTAAACGATTAGGGACTCCAGCAAGTCTAGCAGCAAACATTGATAAAGTACCTGCTTTAGGTGTATGACTATGAACAATATCAGGTTTTTCTTTCTTAAAAACTTTATACAGTTCCAAAACAGCTTTCAAATCCTGTATCGGTGTTATCTTACGTGTCATTTCGACAGCGATTACTTCTACATTCTCCTCTTCTGCAACTCTATCCAATCTACCTTCTCCCTCACCAGACACTCCAATAATGGTATAATGTTGTGACATGAATTTTAATTGCCCTTTAAGCAATCCACCAAGAGATTTTGGTATTGTGGTGACTCTTATTATTTTATGCATTATGATATGTAGAATTTATCCCTGAAAAATTTAAATGCAAATATAAATATTAGATTCTGTGTTTTATATTAATGTAATTATTTTATTTTAGTCGCGACATAAAAGCAAACAATATCAAAATAAAAGCTCGTGAATCATAGGTGTTTTACGGCTTTACCTCAGTTCTTTAAGGCTTTAAATATCAATATTTTATACTTTACAAAAATTTAACATTTTTTTATCGATTGCATGCAATTATTACCGACAAACTACGTTATTTTAGTTATGAATAACCAAAATATAATCCCCCAAAAATGAAAAAGTTACCTTATTATTTAGTGATTTTATGTATCGCTTTCTTTGTTTCCTGCAGCAATGAAAGCTTTGAAGAAGTTGTTCCGGATACTACTGGAACAGACGGTGATAATCCAGATCCTGATACTGATCCAGATCCGGATCCAGACCCTGAAGATCCCGGAAATACAGCTACAGACCCTTGTGATTTTGATTTATCAGATGTTACTTCTGGTAAAACTTATGTAATTAACTGTGTTCTAGATTTAAACAATCAAACAATTAATCTTCCTGATAATGTGACTTTTGAGTTCGATAAAGGAGATATCATTAACGGTACTCTTAATTTTTCGAGTGGTGGAAAAATTGATGGACGATTAATGAGTTCTAAGCTTGACTTAGAAGGTGATGTAACGTTAATCGATCCAACTTTTCAGTTTTTCCCAATACGATGGGAAATTGTTGAAGGTAGAGTCGCACAACCTGTTGCTTTTCAAAACCACAAAAACATTCAAAAAGTTGTGGA
The DNA here is from genome assembly GCF_003443715.1 of Aquimarina sp. AD10. Classification (NCBI taxonomy): domain Bacteria; kingdom Pseudomonadati; phylum Bacteroidota; class Flavobacteriia; order Flavobacteriales; family Flavobacteriaceae; genus Aquimarina; species Aquimarina sp. AD10. The sequence continues at coordinate 1,423,492 of NZ_CP031965.1, forward strand.
TTTAGTAAAAAGCTTAGGAGCAGAAACATTCAGTATAAATAAAATGGACGCATTTTTTGATACTGAAGATGTATTTACCAATACAGTTCGACTTCCGTCTAACTTCCACTTTAAGATGTCTGAAAACACACATATGCGTGTTCAACCATCTAATCAAAATTATGCTACCAAATTGTTCATGATACAAAATGCTGAAAATGTAACACTTTCTGGAGGTTTCTTGCATGGCGAAAGAGATACACATACTGGACCTCCAACTGGTTCTGGAACATTGGTAAACATTACCAGTGGTACTAATATACTAGTAGAGAACGTTCACATTAGTGATTCTGGAGTTTCAGGATTAACTATAAACAGTTTTAAATTTGCTACTGATCCAGAATATAGTCCAAGTAGAATGATTCGTATTAGAGGATGTACTTTTGACTCAAATAGAAGAAATAATATGTCTGTAACCGACGGTACGGATATCATTATAGAAAATTGTAAAATCTACAGAGCTGGTATTGATACAGAATTTTCTATAGGTAGTAGACCAAAAATAGGTATCGATGTAGAACCTACAGAATTACAAAGAATCGATGGCGTTATTATACGTAATTGTGAAGAAAAAGAAGGTGCGGGAGCTGCCCTATTAGCAGCTGGTGGAAATAACGTGACTTTTGAAAATAATACTACACAGTCAACAATAGGATGGAACATTGCATCTAATGTAAAAATCCTAAATAACACAATTGATGGTAGTGGTATTGGAGCAGGACTTAAAGATCCTGTAGGAAGACGTACCAGTAAAGGAAATATCATTTCTGGTAATACTGTTAGTAATGCCATAACTGGTATTGCTGCTACAAATGGAGATACTCAAATCTTTAACAATACGTTTATCAATTGTAAAGTAGCAATGATTATAAATGCACTTACTAATGCTGATATATACGAAAATACAATCCGATCTGATAAAGAGTCAAGTTTTGGTTTCACTATCCAAGATTATGCTGATGATGTTGTTTTTAGAGCAAATAAAGTAAATGTGACTGGAAGAGCTATATTTTCAGACTTTCCAAACTTTGATGATGATGAGCTAGATTTTAAGATTAGTTTTATTGATAATACTTTTGAAACTACAAAATTTGCTCTTATTAATGGTACCGTAGGAATGACATTGACTGGAAACTCATTTAATAATGGTGTTAGAATAGACGGTTCTCGAGATATTTTGTTTGACAACAATAACGTTGTAAGTGGTCCTCCTTTTAGTATTGAATTATCAAATAGCGAGGTATCTAGAAATGTTACAATATCAAATAATACAATTGAAAATACAGATACTGGTGGAACAGGAAATGGAATTAAAACAAGCTCAAGTAGTGATGTAAGAAATGCTACAGGAATAGTAATAGACAATAATACTATTAAAGTAAGAGGAACCAACAATTGCATAAGAACTACTAAGTTTGATAATATGACAATTACGAATAATAAAAGTGGTAGTGAAGCGCAACCAACTATATTTTTCAGAGGTGATAATAGTGTTATCAGAGATAATGTTGCTACTGCAGGACCAACAGATACGGTTGATGTAGAAGGTAGTAATAATACAGTTTCAAATAACACTACTGCCAATAACTAATAATAAGGTATAATTTTATTAAAAGAAAAGGTCTGGTATAAACCAGACCTTTTCTTTTTCATTTTACTAAGATATTAAGTAATTTATTTTACGATTTTTAGTGCCACATCTCTTGAAAATAATCTAGCACCAGTATCATTAAGGTGTGATGGATCATGGAACAATTCTAGTTTATTAGTAAACTCTTTATGATTAAAATAATTGATTAAAGGAATTTCTTTTTCTTTAGCAATATTTTTGATTTTATTAAAAGAAACATTATTCACATCATCTACCTGATTTAATCTTGGAGAGGTTACAAAAACTAACTTTATATCATTATCAATAGCAGTGGCAATAAATTGGTATAATGCGTTCACAAAGTTATCATCAAGATCTTGTTCTTTATTAGTTTCATTTATTATACTCGAATGCTTTTCAATCTTTCCAAATAAAGGTCTATACCCGAGATAATCTAATTGAGGGGAAGCAAAATATCGTAAAACATGCATTATTGTTGAATTAGTTTGATATGCATTAAAAAACAGCTTTACATCAACTAACTTAGACTCTAACCCTAAAATAGGCCTTAATTCTTGGCGATAATCAGAGTAATAAGGGTGTAAATCGCTAAGTCTATCATACGCTTCTTTTGAGTAATACAGAAAATCTTCATCAATATTTAAAATAATTACTTCAGGTTTAACACGCTTTACAATCATTTGCTGCATTGCTAAATGATACAGTAACTGTTGTCCTTCTGCTCCCGCATTATAGGTCGTTTTATTAAGGTTTTTTTCAAAAACTTCAGGAACATAATGTCGATGTGCATGAGAGCTACCAAAAATTAATACTTGTGCGTTAGTATTCTTAACCGCCTGAATAGATCTTGCATATTTACCTGTTTCTTGACTAAAAAATAATTGTTTAGAAACAATACCCAATCCGAAATCAACAATTAGAAAAATTAAAAGAAATTTACCTAATTTGATCAGTGATAACTTATATTCTTTTTTGATCATACTCTAAAATTGAAAGTAAATAAATTGACTTTTACCAAACACCCCAAAATACAATATCATATAGATTAAAACCGCATAACCAAATAATCGAACCGATTCATATTTATTATTAGAAATTGAAAAAGCAGTATTAAAAAACTCTTTTTTCGTTTCAATTACAACTAAAATAGCAATTGCAAGAGTAGCATATAAAGACGCTGTGATATCATCACCACTTCCTATATACAATCTACCTGGAACGGTACAGATTCTTTTAATAATAAAGAATGCATCATTAATAGTATTAGCTCTAAAAAATATCCAGGCAAAATTAATAAGGATAAAAGTGATTCCTATATTTAATATTCCTTTTCTCTTCTTTTTCAAGAATAGGACTTCTAAAATAAGATACACTCCATTTAACCCTCCCCATACTACAAAAGTCCAGTTTGCTCCATGCCATAAACCACTTATTAAAAAGGTAATAAACAGATTAAATAACCATCTTGGTTTTTTAACTCTATTTCCACCTAATGGAATATATAAGTAATCCCTAAACCATGTAGATAATGAAATGTGCCATCGAGTCCAAAACTCACTTACAGATGTCGAAAAATAAGGACGTTTAAAATTGGTCATTAAATCAAACCCAAAAAGCTTAGATGTCCCAATAGCAATTAAAGAATATCCGGCAAAATCTCCATAAATCTGAAAAGCAAACAATACCGTAGCTGCAATAAAACTTAAACCATCGTGATTATCTATGTTATTATACACGGCATTAACATAAATAGCTGCTCTATCTGCCACTACCAATTTTAAGAAAAATCCCCATATCATTAGTTTGATTCCGTATGAGAAAGTTTTATAGGTGAATTTTCTGGTAGTTAGGAACTGAGGTATGAGATTTGTTGCTCTTTCAATAGGTCCAGCAACTAATTGAGGAAAAAATGAAACAAAAGTTGCAAATGCAATAAAATTACTAGTCGGCTTTAATTTCCCTTTATAAATATCTATCGAGTATGATAACGTCTGAAAAGTATAGAACGAAATACCAACCGGCAAGATTACTTGTAATGTCCAGCTACTTTCTATGGCATACCCTAAAGACGCACAAAGGTCAATCCATGAATCAATGAAAAAATTATAGTATTTAAAAAAACCTAGCATCCCTAAATTAAAAATGATACTTAACCATAACCATTTCTTTTTTGTAGAGGAATCCTTAGATTCGTGTATCTTCAACCCTGCTGTATAATCTATTAAAGTGCTTAATGCAATCAATGATAAAAATCGCCAATCCCACCAACCATAAAACACATAACTAGCTATCAGTAATATTATATTTTGAAATTTTATACTCTTATAGGCAACAAACCAATACAGTATAAAAACAATTGGTAGAAAGAAGAAGAAATCAAAGGAGTTAAAAAGCATAATATGTCTATAATTCTATTTTAAAATTCCTTTTTACAGCATCAAATTTACCATTAGGTCCAAGAGGAATATCTTCTACCGTATTGATCTTGTATGATATATTTTCACCAAGTCTTGTTTTTAAATTATGAACAAGGTTTTTTTTCATAGTATCATCGAATTGTTGATCGGCTATTAGATTAACAATTATTTCTTTTGGGCTTTCTTGAATAATCTGACTTTTTACAATCCCTTCTAACCCCTTATAAGCAGTATCCATTCTACCCACATATCCTTTTTCTTCGGTCCAAAGAATATCGTCTTCACGTCCTGTTAGTTTTTCGATTATTGGCATTTCACAACCACAAGTACATTTCTTATTATTTTCTGATAACAAAACTGTATCTTCTATATTATATCTAATTAAAGGTGTCTTAAGGTTTGTAAAACTAGTAACTACTAATTGCGCAACTTCTCCTGCTTTTGCTGTTTCTCCTTTTGTGTTTATAAATTCAAAAACACCCGAATCTAAATTAAGATGCAAATTACCTTCTACACATTCTGTTATAAACGGACTACCTTCACTAGATGCATATTGATTAAAAACATGGCAATTAAATGCCTTTTGAATTTCTAATCTTTGATAATCATACAATGTCTCTGCGGTTACGGCAATTGCTTTGGGTGTAAAACTTAATTTAAGATCGTTTTGATTTATATACCTACTTAATATATAAATTGCAGATGGGTAACCATCTAGCAATATTGGTTTAAACGAATTCAATTTTTTAACGTAATGTCCCAGATTATTATCTGTTAAGTGATATGTGGACATTAGCAACTGACGTTCAAAATAATTATACACCCAAAAAGGTGGTTTTTTAGCATCAGGGCGTACCATTAGTCTTCCCGAAAAACGCACTTGTCTCACTTTTTGGGTATCTAACCCTATTGCTTTATGAAACCTTCTCCATAAAGCAAAAGAGCGATTTATGGATTCAGAATCAAGATAATTTATTGTGGGTGAACCTGATGTGCCACTAGTATATCCAACCCCATCAGTATTTCTGCCTGTATTTACTATTTTATCGGCATTTGTTTTTCTTTCTGATTTTTTAAGAATAGGCATTTTAGCAAGAGCTTCATGTGGATTTTCCTGAATAGTCTTCAAGGTTATTCCTAATTCTTTCATTTTTTCGCTATACCAAGCAGAATGTTCATACGCCTCGGATAACAAAACAACTAATCTTTCTTTCTGATAATTCTTAATTACTTCTGAATCGGCATTCCATAATGCAATATATTCTTCTAAAAAAGCATGAAATTCTTTAGTATATCGTTGTTTTGTGTTCTGAAATGCTTTAATGTTAAGCAATACAAACTTAAAAGGGTATGGTAAATTATTATAGACCTTCTCTTGAAATTTTCCCATAATTAGTTGGCTATTTGTTGGAAATAAAACTCTTCAATTTTTTTTGTATTTGAGATGATATCATAATCACCGTCAATAATTTTTTGTACTTGGTCCTCTTTTTTAAATGTTTTTATTTTAACTATTTGATCTACCCATTGTTTTGTAGTATCATCTATTGGCAGAAATTTGATATTATCTGTTAAATGTACTTCTTTAGTTATCGTATTCGAAGCTAATATCTTTAAACCAGCAGCTTGTGCCTCTATCAAAGTTACAGGTAGTCCTTCATAAAATGAAGGAAAAACAAATACATCTAGCATTTGGCATAATTCGGGAATATCGGTGCGAACACCTAAAAAATGAATTTTGTGTTCGATTTTAAGGTTTTTTGCCATGTTTTCCATTGATGCTCTTAAAGGACCATCACCAATTAAAACCAAACTAACATCAGGTTTCACTTTCAGCAAGTCAGCAAAAACATCTAATAAAAATGCATGGTTTTTTTGACTAACAAAACGCCCTACATGCCCCAAAACCAAATCGTTTTGTAAATCAAACTCTTTTTTATATTTACTTTCTAAAGATTCATTATACCTAAATTTTTCTGTATCTATGGCATTGTTCATTGTCGTAAATGAAGCATTATCAAACAACCAATTACCTGCTTTATCTCCGCAAGAAAAAAGATGTGTAGCATGATTTTTAACCTTCTTTTTCAATTGAAGTTTAACTAGTTTTTTAATAGTCTCTTTAAAATTTTCTTTTGACGATAAGAGTGTTGCCAAAGAAACTTTGTCAATTGCAATATGGGCGTGAGCAATCCGACAGGACACTTCAAATTCTTTAGCGATTTTTAAAGGAAAGCTACTAAAAGTATTTAAATGAGAATGTACTATATCATATTCTGGATGTACTTTAAAAAATGCTCTCAATTCGTTATAATACTTTTTTGGAAAAAAAGGACTTATAGGATCGAATCTGTATATTTTACCCCCAAGACTTTCGATCTCGTCATCGAATGCTGCTTTTTCTTTTCTATGTACTAAAAAATCAAATTGAATTTTACTTCTATCTATTTTTCGATAATAGTTCATGATCATGGACTCTGCACCTCCCCGATTCATTACTGTAAAAACTTGTAGTATTCTGATCATCCCCATTAAAATTCACCTTTTGTTTTATATCTGATGTACAAATTCAATGCTATTCCAAAAGGAATGGCTAAAAATGTTATAAATTTCTTTGGAGATTCTTTAAAAAACGAGCCATTTTTGATAAACATTGAGCTAGAAACGTAATGAATCGCATTTTTAAATTTATCTTTAAAATTCTTAGCCAATTTCATTCTACTCTTTCTAGAAAAAGCAAACCCTCTTGGATGACGTCTATATTGTTTTAACATATTCATACTTGAACCGTCTGTCATATACTCTACAACACATAAAACTTCGTTAAGAGGCAGCAATTTATAGTCTTGATCAATTAGCTGATAAAGATATCCAAGTGGCACAAAACGTTCTCCTTTAAAAATTGGGTAAGCAGGGTACTGCTTAACCACTTCGGTTTTATATACTAATTTTTTATCACCCAAGACTCCATGAGTGTTATAAAGATCATATAGGGTTGTTTCTTTAATATGTTCAGGAATTTTTGTCCCAATCAATTTCCCGTCCTGATCTTCATCTAACGCAACTAAACCTGCAAACTTAGGTTCATCTTTTATAAGCTGCCATGAATCTAATATTTTTTGAACTGCACCTTCTGCTATGCTATCGTCACTATCTATACAAACATTAAGTGGTGTCTCTATAAGTCTATATGCTGCATTATGCCCTCCATGCATTCCTAAATTTTCTTGATAATGATATTGAATAGCTATTTTGTTATCTTTTATCCATGACTCAACAAGTTCTTTTGTGTTATCTCCGGATCCATCATCTATAATCAACCAAAGAAAATCCTGATTTGATTGTTGAACTAGGCTTTCATAGCATTTATGTAAGCAATAAGCTCTATTATAAGTTGGCGTAAAAACCGTTAGTGTTTTCATTTTTAGTTATTTAGTTAGTTATTATCCCCAATATAAATAGTACATGAAATAGGTGAATGAAAAATAAACTAGCATTACCAAGCCTATTATAAAATGTTGGTTTTTAAAAAATCGTTGCTTAAGAAAGGGGTAAATTATAACTAATGACATCATAAACCACGATAGATATGCAAACCTATTTGAATAATTAGCTCGAATTACCAGAACCCAAAAGCCATTACAAATCAAGTACGTATTTAAAAGTTGAAAGTAAAAAGGATCTTTAAATTGCTTTTTATATATAAAATACCAACCTGCAAATATTGGGAAGGAACTATAAAATAAAAAGTCCCACCTAAAACCGGTACTAGCAAAGGTACCTGCTTCTGCTTGTGAGGTAAGGTATCCAGAAAGTCTATCATCGCCTCCAAAACCAAGAGAAGCAAAAAGAGAAATAAAAATCCCCCCTAATATTAAAGATGCCGGGATACAAAAAAGCCACCCTTTAAAAAGCACCTTAGGGTTATTATAAAAATAGGTTAGAATAAATGCAAAAATTGGAAGATATAATGTCTTATGAAATACAGTGGCCCACAAAAAGAATAACGCCATTACCACCTTATTTTTTCGATAGCATAACCCCCATAAAAATATAGAAGTAGCTGCTCCGTTACGCATACCATTTACAGAGTAAGTCCAAAAAGAAAAAGAAACAACGAACAAAATAAACGAGTAATACCAATATTTATCAAATAAACTTTTGGATATCTTATACATAGGAAATATGTATATAAAACAAACAATAGTAAAAAATGTATGCGGAGTAACGATAGTGGCTAATGTCTTCATAAACAAATGCCAACCATAATCATTTACTTTTGGTATTTCTGCACCATAACGATATCCATCAAAAGTGACAATATAATTCATCATATCACCAAACGCCATACTTATAGGCCTTTGACCAATATACAATATCAAAGAAATCAGCAATATATATCCCGATACATTTATGAATGCAAGGTTTTTGTTATCATTAATACTTAAAACCCTTGTATGCAACAACGTAAAGAGGACTAAAAATAGGCATAAATTAATATACACCGGATAATACATTTGTGGTGATATTAAAGATCCCATACGCTACTTTTTTTTATTAATACAATAGAATAGAAACGTCTCATTTTAATTTTACAGAATTAAGTATTAAATCACACAATGCTTTAGTAAATTCTTTACCTGCAAACTTATCAATATGATGCCCATCATAAGTGTTATATTCTTTACCAATAGAATTAAAATCGATATACTCAATCTTCTTTGTATCGGCAATAGAATCTACAATATGTCCAAATCTAGGATAGTATTTATCCTCGTTACTTAAAAACTCTTTGCTAATTGGCATTCGAATTAAAAATACATTTCCTCTTTCTTTTAAGCCCGTTATCAAATCTCCTAAACCTTTAATTCTTGTATTGGATAATTTTAAATCTTTAGAATCTTCTAAAAACAAATCTATTTGATTTTTTTTCCAGAGTTTGAAGACCTCTTCATTTTCTGGTAAGTTAGATTCTTCTAATCTTCCATTTTTATATACTGTCGTTTTCTTTTTAAATGCTCCTTTAAAATGAAAAAAAGTTAAGTTTTTTATTAAATATTCATAATTTGGATTAACATCTACAAATTTCATATTATGTGGCGGTTGTCCTTCTTCTCTAAACTCTCCTTTTTCATTGTCATAATCTTTATGAGAAGTCAGCATTTCTGGAGTAATAGAAATAATAAAAATCCCATTTTTAGATGATGAATCTTTTAGTTTGGCAAAAATACTAGCATTATATAAAGGTCCCATAATAGCTTGCCCTATAGTAAAACTGTAATTTAGCATGGGTAGATCGAAGCCTTTACCTTCAAAATATTTATCTATAACTTCTGGATGAATCCCTTGAAAACTTCTAGAATCCCCTATAATCATCGAATTCGTTTTTGGGGTAGTAAACTTCTCATAAAAAAAATCTACATTACCTCCATAATTCATCAACACATAAGTTACAATAGCTAAACTTATTGTAAAGAAAACACCCAATTTTATGATTAATAATTTCATCTGACTAAAATTGAAAATATATAAATGTCTCAGCACTTCTTCCAAAAAACAATATCAATATAAAAATAAAGATATAAGAAAACCATCGTATGTAAATATTGTATTTACTGATCTCAAAATCATGTTTTTTCTCTCGATTTATCCACTCTATACAAACATAGAGAGCGATTAACAACGTTGTAAATAATACTGTACCATTTAACAACGACGTAGGAAAATCAAACAAACTTTTAGAAAAGATCTTCTTCAAGTACTCGAATGCTGTACCTACATTACTAGCTCTAAAAAAAACATCGGTTAGCATAATAAGCACAAACAATGATAACATTTTTAGTAACTCTTTTATTGAGGGCAACCATTTTCCTTTAGCCACAATTTCTGATGTATTCATTTTACCTGAATACACTAGCGGTATAAAATAGATACCATGTAAAAAACCATAAACTACAAAAGTCCAATTTGCTCCATGCCAAAATCCTACTAATACAAAAGTTGTAATAATTGAAAGTATAAGTCCTCTTTTTTGCCATCTTCTCCAGGTAAAAGATAATGGCGTAAAAACATAATCCATCATCCAAGTTGTTAATGAAATATGCCATTTTCTCCAAAAATCACTAATATTTGTTGAAAAGAATGGAGTAGAAAAATTACGCATTAACTGAATACCAAATAATTTGGAGACCCCTATAGCCATATTTGAATATCCTGAAAAATCAGCATATAACTGGATAGCATAGAAGAAAGTCCCTAATATTAATGCGCTACCTGGTTCATTCTCATAATTATTATATATTAAGTTTGCAACAGTAGCACAATTTTCTGCAATAACTATTTTGGCAAACAAACCCCATAGTATTTGTCGTAAACCATCAACAAAGACTGGGTATGAAAATGATCTTTTTTCTTGAAGTTGCGGAATAAATGCTGCTGCTCTCTCTATTGGTCCTGATAGTATTTTTGGAAAAAAAGTTACAAAAATCGAAAAATCAAGAAGATTTTTACTGGGTTCTATTTCTTCATTAAATACATCTATTAAATATCCTAAAGTTTGAAATGTAAAAAAGCTTATTCCTAGTGGTAACAGTATCCTTAGAGCACTGTATTCTGATGTATTTCCGAAAGCACTTAAGAGTTCAAAAAAACCTTCGTAGAAAAAATTAAAATATTTAAAATATAACAGAAGCCCTACATTAAATATCAATCCTAAGTATAAAAAAACACTTCTTTTTCGATCTTCTTCACTTTCATGTATTTTTAATCCTAGAAAAAAATTAAGCAATGTACTAACAACCAACAAGGCTAAAAATCTCCAATCCGCCCAAGCATAAAAAAACACACTTGCTGCCAGCAAAAGAATATTTTGAGACACACTAGATTTTTTTAAGACAAACCAGTATACTAGAAGTACCGGTAGGATAAAAATTACAAAATCAAAAGAATTAAAAACCACTTTGTTTCAGTTATATTTTACTTTGAATTACAGAAATCAAAGATCCCATATTCTTTAATTTATTTAAATCTCTAAGCTTAAAACGAATATTAAAATGCTCTTCAATCTTAGTTATAATCATCATGTGCGATAAAGAATCCCACCCATCTACATCCTTAGCCGTAAGTTCGTCATGCATCTCGAAGTTATTGTGTTCTAATACAGAAACAAGAACATCACTTACTCTTTCTTTTATTATACTACTTTCCATGATATCGTAATGTTACTTTATATATCCTAATTTTAATTAAACATTTCCTTTAGTTTTTTCCTATCTGTTTTTCCATTTGTATTTAATGGAAAACTATCAATGAACCTTATTTGTGTAGGTATCATATATTGTGGCAATCTATTTTTTAGATCCTCTATGAGTTGTTTTGTATCAAAAGCTGTTGATTCTATAACTAATCCTATTTCAGTATTATGAATACTATTTATAAATGCAACAGCTACACTGTTTTTTTTATCTAAAACTGCTTTAGCATGAAATTCTATTTCGGACAATTCAACTCTGAAACCTTGAATTTTTGCTTGAAAATCAACTCTTCCTAAATATAAAATATCCCCTTGATCATCTACAGTACAAAGGTCTCCTGTTCTATAAAACCTAACTTTTTTCCCTTCATGTTCTTTATCAAAGAAAACTTCTTTGTTTTTTTCTTCATTTTTCCAATATCCTGGTGTAAGTTGAGCCCCACTTAAGCAAAGCTCCCCTTTTTCCCCTATTCCTACTTCATTATTATCTTCATCAACAATAATTGTAGTTGTATTCTTCATATCCTTACCAATAGTCAAAACACCATTATAGGTTTTATTTTCACTATCCCGTTTATAGGTATAATCTGTACAAAAAATCGTGCACTCTGTTGGACCATAAACATTTGCAATAGTTGCATTAGGTATGCACTGACTCCACTCTTGAGTAACATCCAAAGGTAATGCTTCTCCGCAAAAAAGACTAAACTTCATCGCCGGACAATTAATTTCATCAAAATAAGGGCGTAAATAATGTAAAATTGAAGGAACCATAAGTGCAAATGTAAGCTCATGATCTTCCATTAATTCAAAGATGTAACTATATTTTATTTCATCTTTTGGTATGGTATAAATACACGCTCCTTTAAGTATTGGACCTAAATACGACATTACAGATAAATCAAAAGTTAGCTCAAACATCTGCAGACATCTATCTTTATTGGTTATTTCATAACCAAGGTCCCAAAATGCATCTATAAATCCAGATAAATTACCAAAGGTAATAGGTACCCCTTTTGGCGTTCCTGTAGTCCCAGAAGTAAAAAATATATACGCTAATTCATTTGGTCCTATTTGACGAGGTGTTAAGTTAATTTCTGCAATATCTAATGTATTAGATTGGATAGTTTTAAACTGGTCAAAAACTTTATCAGTTGAAGAATCTAAAATCGAATTAATTTCAGCTTGTTTTATAACTGTATGATTTCTACTCTCAGGAAATTCAGGATTTAGCGGAACATAAGCTTTACCTTCTAACCACAAAGCTATAATTGAAGCATATGTCTCGATATCATCATTTGTTATTAAACCTACTGTACTATCATTCTCACTAATATGATCTTGTATGCCTTTTCGAATATTAGAAATCACTTGTGCAAACTCTTTATAGGTGTAAAAAGTATCACCAAAATAAAAAGCATTCTGGGTATCGTTTTTTTCTATAGCTTCTTGTATGTCTAAAAGTAAGTTCATCACATTTTAATTAGTCTTACACTCGTTTTCCGTCTCTTTTAACAATTTTGGCAGGGTTTCCGACAACAACACAATTATCTGGAATATCTTTTACTACAACCGATCCTGCACCTATGTCACAATTATTTCCTATGGTAATATCACCAATTACAATAGCTCCTGTATAAATTGACACATTATCCCCTATAGTTGGCCTTTTTCCTTTAACAGCTCCAACTGTAACTAAATGATTCACGAAAAAATTTTCTCCTATGTGATCTGCATTTAAAATTGTACTATATGGATGCCCTGTTAAAACCCCACCTCCTAATTTTGTGGTGATGTCAATTTTGAAATACTTTTCTTTTCTACAGTATAAATTAAGTATATGTGCAACAATTCCTCTTGTTCTAAAATAAAAAATAGATCTAAAATCTGTTGAATTAGTCAATAACGTCAATAGTATAGAAACAGAACTTCCTTTAAGGTTCTTTTCCATTTTCCACCTATTTATATCCTTATCTATAATAGCTTTATTACTACTTAGTTTATAAAGAATAATATGTGGTATCAAAAAAAACTTATATAAATTCGAAATTAATCTTCTCATTTTTTAAATTTTATTTTGTTTTTATTTTGTTTTTATTTCTGTAAACATCTTTTCCCAAAGATTCATTACTTCATCTAATTTATACTTAGCAGCATTCTCCCGTGCCTTCTTCCCCATTTCTTTTAACCGTTCATCATCATCTATCAGTATTTGTAATTGATCTGCAAAGACTGCATTATTATATATAGGTATTAATATACCATTCTCTTCATTAATAATATTTCGGGGACCATTAGGGCAGTCGAAAGAAACAATAGGTAAACCACAAGCCTGAGCTTCTAATAATACAAGAGGAAAACATTCATTATGGGAACTCATTGCAAAAATAGAAGATGCTAACATTTTTTCTTGTATTTTATCGGTAGAACCTTTTAATACCACAACCTCTTGCAAACCATAACCCTTAATTTTGTTTTTTAACATTTGCACATAATCCGGCTCACCTTCTCCATAAATATGCAATTGCCAATCTTTATTCTTTTGAAAAAAGATAGACCATATATCAATCAACAGATCATATCCTTTTACGTGTGCTATTCTTCCTGCAGCAATAACAACTTTATTAGATAATGCCGAAATTGTTTTAGGGTAAAACGTTAGTGGGTTAGGAATAACAGTTGTATTATTTGATTTATAATATCCAACCTCATCCTTATTTAAAACCACTAACTTGTCGTATTTACGCTCTACAAAGTCTGCAAATTTTAAAAAGTACTTTTTTTGTAAATTTCGTGGATTCTCCCGATGTACTAATTCTATTGATTTTGAGTAATGAAACTCTTTAACCTTTGGGATTTTTTTATTGATAAACGGAATAAAATAAGTATCTGTACTGTGACTACATACAACAACTACCTCTGGATTGATTTTTTTAATCCTTGATTTTAATCTCTTTATATGACCTGGGACTTTTTTTAAATTGACTGGGTGAAAATATGATTTTCGTCTGTTATAATTTACATTAAGATCATAAAACGCAATTGTATCTTCAAAAAAATAACAAGATTCTTTATCTTTTTGTTCTGTAGTAATGATATGAACATCATTGTTTTCGTTCATAGCCAGATAGTTTGCTTTAATAGAAAGAACTCTTTCAATTCCACCATGCAAATACACCTGATCAATAATGAAAACTATTTTCATTTTACTTATTCTTAATCAAATTAGTAAATAATTTATCCCATTGTTTCGCTATCTTCTCTGGAAGATATTTCTCTATATCTTTTCTAGCATTTTCTCCCATTTTTTTCCTTTTATCACTATCATTTATTAACGATTCTATGCCTTTTGCTAATCCTTTAATATCCCCATTTTCTACTAATATTCCATTTTTATTATCTGAAATAATATCAGATGGGCCAAATGGACAATCAAATGATACACAAGGTACGCCATATGCCATTGCTTCTATCAAAACCATTCCAAAACCTTCATATCTTGACGGCATAACATAAACTGATGCCTCTTGATATTGTTTTTCTATAGTCTTTGTAGGAGGAAAAAACGATACGCTTTCGCTTATTTTTAAGGAATCAGCCAATTCCTCTAATTTTTCAGAAGGTTCTATTTTTCCGTAGATATCTAACTGCCAATCTGGATATATCTTATTCACTATTTCCCATGATTTTAGCAATCGATCATATCCTTTTTGGTAACATTGCTTGCCTACTGCTAATACTTTTTTATTGCTCAAGTTACTAATATTCTTTTCTGGATAAAAAGAGAGTGGATTAGGAATAACTTCGAGGTTTTTTAGATTCCAATCATTGATATTACCATTAGTTAATACAACGAATTTATCAAATCTCTTGGCTAAACTATTCATTAAAGTATTTTTTAGTTTAACCGAAAGTTTTTTAATAAAAGATGCCGATTCACTTTGTAACGCTACATTTTTAGACACATGTCTTTCATATACTTTAGGGCAAGGATTTTTTATAAGAAGCGGCAAAAAGAATCCTTTCAGTCCATCATCACATACTAAAATCACGTCTGGATTTACCTCTTCAACAATCGCATTAATTTTTTTCTTGTATGTGCTTAAATATTTGATTGGATTGCCCGCAACAGCAATGTCATGATACTGTAGTTTAGTACTAAAATCGTAAAAAAGTGCTTCATCTCCTTGATTTAGTGTTAGAATATGCACCTTATACCCGTAATGATCTGCTAAATAACTAGCTTTGATAGACAATACTCTTTCTAGTCCACCTGATCCACATATTTGATTGGTTATGTATAGTATCGTCTTCAAAATCAGTTCTTCTTAATTTTCTTTGTTATCGAATAAAATGATGCCATGAATGTCTGCGTAACTTTTGCAAACTCTGGAGTTTTTTTATAAAATAGTATGATTATAAGATTAGGAATTAGTAAGCAAAGAATTGCTTTAACTATTAAATTGATCAAAATTGAAAAGTCACAAAAAAGAGCTAGATAATATGTTAGTGCACCAGCAAAACTAATCACGCCAATGTATATTAAAAACTTCTTTAAATATACAATAGGGGGTATTTTTAACCCCAGTTTAAATACAATATATGGATCATACCAAAAATTAGTAACTAATCTAGATAAAGCAGTTGCCAATAAGATCCCTAACAATCCATACCAGTGGCCCAGTGTAAACGAAAAAGCTAGATTAAGGATCGCTGTTAAAATCACTAAATACTTTCCTTCATTAAAATACCCATAGGTAGTTTTAAACGTCCAAATAGCATTTTGCATTCCTACCATAAAAAAATTAATAGCCAACATTACTGCTATAGATAGCGGTAGCGTAAAATCTTCACCAACCCATAGTGTAATAAAATCATTCATTAGGATAATTATACAGATACTACAAAAACCATAAATCCAAAAATTTGCGAGATTTACCATATTAAAAATCTCGTATTGTTTTTCTTGACTTTCTATAGCATTTACTTGTGCAATACTTGCAGAGATATTTGTAAAAACCTGAGATATAAATGTTGACAAAAGGCCTATAAGCATTGTATAATTAGACATATATCCTAATAATACCAATCCCGAAAAATAATTAATAATAATATTATCGGTATTGTTGACCATAACACCACCAACTCTAATTAAAAATGTTGCTTTTGCATTAGAGATGATTTGTGATTTAATAACTTTATCAATCTTTTCCTTTTTAAACTCTTTTAAAAACGGATACATTTTATCTACTATAAAAGATATAGTAACGTTACCTAAAAATTGTAAAATAAGCTGAATAACCAAGTAATAAATAAAATTCTGGGAAACTACTAATACAATAATCTGTATAATATTTTGAACTATATAAAATGCTGCATAATTAACAGCAACTACATAGTTACGTTGGTCTGCATTAAGCAAAGCTGTTTTGTACGAAAAAAAGTAAGTAGATGCTGTATTAAATAGAAAAAACAAATAAAGCAGTGATAAATCCTCTACAACAGTAACAGGTTTTTCTTCAACAATTTGATTTAAAAAAGGAATGACACATAATCCAATAATAAAAACCGCTAGTCCAATACTTACGTATACCTTTTTATACAACCTCATTATGGTTGCAATAGCCTGCTTGTTTTTCTCTGCAAGAGGTTTGTATAAAGAGTAAACAAAAGCCGTTCCTATACCTAACTCTGTTAAACTTAATATCGAAAGTATACTACTAAAAAGTCCATTTATTCCTAAATACTCAACGGCTAAGTAGTTTATAAAAACTGTTCTGCTCACAAATCCAACCACAGCTTGTAGTAACTGGCCTACAAAGCCAGCGCCTATATTGCGGATTGAATTCATTGTTCGAGAATCAGTATTCATAAAATATCAATTAGTTGATTAACTTTCTCTATTTTTTTGTTGTATTCTCTAATTCGGTTGTTAAACGAATTACTAGTCCTTGTACAAATGGCATTAGATCAAATGTTTCTGCATAAACCCCAATTCCTTTGGTATCTCCTTGACAAAAGTCTACAACTCCATCTCTTCTGGTAACTTTCATAAGGCTTGTAACACAATTATCCGCTGCTTTATAGTATTTCTCTTCTCCTGTTATCTTGTAAGTAGTTAGAAACAACAGCCCAGCGAGTGTTGTTATCGACGAGTCATGTCTAGTTTGAATACTTAATACAGAATGGAAGCTGCCATTTGGTTTCTGGAAATTAATTAAATCTGCTGCAGTTTTAAGAATCAATTCTTTGATATATTCTCTATCAACATGGTCTTCTGGCAATTCTGCATATGTATCTATAAGCCCAATAATAAACCAACCAGAACCTCTACCCCAACCATAAATACCCAAGGGCATATTTTTTTTAATCTCAAAAGCATGTGCTGGTAAAAAAGGTTTTTTAAGTAGTGCTTTTTCTACATAAGACTTGATTTGTAATATGGCAAGGTCAATATACTTTGGTTCATCAAAATTTTTACCATAAAAAGTAAGGAAAGGACAAATAAAACCTATCGTATCTACAAATCTAATGTCCGGAATAAAATCTCTATAAAAAACCGTTCCGTCATCACCTTTACAGTTTTCGATTAATGTAATAATTTCATCTAAAGCAGGTTTAAGTTCTATAGCATTTTCTGTAGTCTTAGTGAGTGCATAGGCTAATATTGCACCATCTACATGTTGTGGAATATTTTTCCATTTCCTTGTATTTTTATCGATTCTAGCGTCAATAAAATATTTTGTTTGTTCTTCTGCATTATCTGTTAATAAGGCTCCAAATAATACTCCTGCTTCTTGCCATGATTGGATCGTCGTGCTTCTATAACGTCCTTTGATCATATCCTTAACAACATACCGCTCATTATCGGTTAATTTAACCGTAGGCGTTTTCTTTAACCATTTAAGGTTAACTGCCTGTATATTTTTAAGCCAATTGGAGCGATCTGTCCATCTTCCTATTTTTATTCGATAAAAAACACTACGATAATACAAGAATACATCTACTCCTACTATTGTTATAAGCAATAGAGATATTAACACAAAGAAACCACAAATAATATATATCATAATCATTAATTATTCTTTAATCTATTTTCCAAATATTTCTTTTGATACTAAATCCGAAAAATAATCAGATCCAATACCACTTAAATGATGGGGGTCTTTATAATAGTTTTTATCAAGTGCTAATTCTGTATAATCATATACCAAAACTTGATGTTGTACTAATTCTTTTTTTAAGTCTTCGAATTCGTTAAGCATTTTAGTATTAACACAATTCTTGTAATTTGTTTCTAAAGGAGAGGCTATCAGATGTAGCTTAATATTTCTTTTAGAAAGCATATCTTTTATTTTAAAAAGATATGCAGTTTGTACCTTAGAGTTTTTTTCTTGTCTTCCATACTTCATACAAGCATTCTTAATAATTATATCATTCTCCTTTGCCGTGATTCTACCATACCTTTTGTAGCTACCCACAAAAGGTAGGTCATGAATACTAATTTTCCCTCGAAGATATTTAAGATTAAGTTTCATCGTTTTAAAGCTCGGAAACCCTAATTTCCAAACTAAAAAATTATAGGTATAAAACTCTGATGTTTCAAAATCTTGAGAAGGAGTGTCATCTATTTCAAAAAGCGCATAACGTGTTACAAAAGTTGTATAATTAGTATTACTAGCATCTAGAGTAATGCTATCTTGTCCAACTTGAAAATTATGATATGAAAAACCTAATAAAACGTCTTTTATATTATTCTTATTTTCTAATAAATACTTTAGTTTATAATATGTTAAGCTATAGGGTTCTGATGAATTGGCAATATTGTAAGCATTATTAAACTTGTTAGGATCTAAAGCAACTTCTAGATGAGAATCTCCTAAAATTAAAGTTTCAGTAGTACTTAAATTAATTGCTTTTTTAACAGCCTTTTTAAGGATATAGCCATTAACTAATGATATAACGATAATAAATACACCGGTATATAAAGCAAAAACTGCTATTTTTTTTAAAAACAACTTCATATTAAAACTGAAAATAAATAAATTCTGTTTGTTGATTTTCCATATACTTTGTAAATACCAGAATGATAAATAGTATATAAATCACATACCGTATTGGCAGTGCAACTTTATATTTTTTAATTAGTAAAAACGGATTTTGATCATTTTTACTTAACCACTCTAATCCAATTAAAAGTCCTATCCAGATAAACCACATATTGTATGTTGCTTCTCCCACAACACCTATTTTACCAAATGGTTTTGTAAACAAATATCCTATATACTCAAAGGCACTACCTACAGTTTCTGCTCTAAAAAACACCCAAGCTATGGTAACACTAACAAACGTATACGCCATAGAAAACATATTCTTAAAAGAGGGCAGTAACCCTGTTTGGTCATCAAGGTTATTTCTGTTTAGGTTAAACAAAAACAATGGTATATAAAGCACTGCATGAATAGCTCCCCATACAATGAAAGTCCAGTTAGCACCATGCCAAAAGCCACTTACCAGAAATATAGCAGCTATATTTCGAAGTGTAATCCATTTTCCAAATTTACTTCCGCCAAGTGGTATGTAAAGATAATCTCTAAACCATGTAGATAAAGATATATGCCATTTTCTCCAGAATTCTGCAATATCTCTCGCAAAATAAGGCATTTTAAAATTGGTCATTAAATCAAACCCAAACAACCTAGCGGTACCAATAGCAATATCCGAGTAGCCTGAAAAATCTCCATAAATCTGGAATGCAAAACATACAGCTCCTAAAATTAAAGCACTAGAAGATACATCTTGATAGTTCTCAAAAACACTATTAACAACAATAGAACAGTAGTCTGCGATTACTACTTTTTTAAACAATCCCCAAAGAATTAGTTTTAACCCTGAAATGGCTTTATCATAGTCAAATCTTCTTTTTTCATAAAACTGTGGAAGTAAGTTAGTTGCTCTCTCAATCGGACCAGCTACTAATTGTGGAAAAAAACTTACAAACGCAAAAAACATGACAGGGTCTTTACAAGGCTCTAACTTTCCTCTGTAAACATCTATCGAATAACTCATTGTCTGAAATGTATAAAAAGATATACCTACAGGCAGTATAATATCCAGAGTTAACGCATCAAATTGATATCCTATACTGTTAAATGCTTCTGAGAATGAATCTGCAAAGAAATTAAAGTATTTAAAGAATCCTAAAAAACCAAGATTGACCAATAAACTTAGGCCCAACCATCTCTTTTTTTCCTTTTGAGAAGTACTTCTAGATATTTTTAATCCACTGGTATAATCTATAAAAGAACTAAATGCTATAAGAAACAGAAATCGCCAATCCCACCAGCCATAAAAAACATAGCTAATGACCAAAAGATATATATTCTGAGATGCTATTTTTTTAACAAAAATCCCCCAATATAACGCAAAGGAAATTATCAAAAAAATGAAAAAATCTATAGAGTTAAATAACATAAATGAGCTATAACATTATTTGATAAGATCTGCTATTTCTCTTGCCGCAGGTACTACTCTACCTTTATATTCTGGCATCATTTTAATTAAATGTTCTCTAACATCATTTTCTCTTACAGCAAAAGATTTGAACTGTTTAATCAGATCGTCCTTTTCTTTTAATGACTGTACCGGAAAAACATATCCTTCTTGGGTTCCAAATAAATCATGTGCAATACCTCTAGCTTTAACAGAATATCCAACCACTAATGTAGGAACACATTGAGAGTATGCTGCAATAGATGCATGTGTTCTTGCTGTAATAAGAATGTTACATTTAGAAATCACATACTTAAGTTGCATCGAGTTTAAACTATCGTCTTCCGCAACAAAAACCAATCGACCTGAATCTTTAAATTTATCATACAGTCTTTTTAACGGAATTCTATCATCATTATGATCCCACATTACATGAGGAATAAGTGCTATTTGATGATCTGTTTCATTTATTAAATAATTGACAAGTTCAGTGTAATTTTCGAATGCAGCTCCGCCTTTAGTTTCGTATTTCGTAATTAAAGGACTCAAATTAATTCCTATGGTATTTCCTTCTTGAAAACCTTTTGGAAGATCCATTTTTTGAGTTTCTAACAAAAATGCTGGATCTGGGCAAAGTCTTGCTCCAGTTACTCCTTTATCTAATAATGCATTATAGGTAATAGTCTCTCTTGCATATACAAATTTGTATTGTTTTAAATCATTAACCATTCGCTCATCCATAGCATCAGGCTCTATTGAACAACCCCATAAAATAGTATTTGCACCGTTTTCACGAATATGATTATTCATAAAATAAATATGCTCTGGAGAACCGTAACAATAATTATCACCCCCAATAGACAATGCAAGTGTATTTGGGCCTGCATTTTTAAAAACATTTCGGTATGCTACTCTATCAAAGTAGTCTTTATCTCCTAATAGTTGTCTTTTAAATGTACCGATAATATAGTCCGAAGAAAATTTCGAGTTTAAAGGAACAAGTTCCTCCATTATTTTACATTCTTTATCAAGACCTGCACTTTCATCTTCATACTTTCTTCTTGAGAATAATATATTCTCTTTAAAAGTATTTGGCATGGCCTCTGACATTATGTTTAGGGTAGATCTTACAATAGCCTCACATCCGTGGTTACCACTCCCTCCATGTGGGTACATAATAAGCTTGTTCATAATAAGTTGTTTAATTGATCGTCTTTATTTTTTATCTATAATAATTTTGTAATAAATAAATAAGGCAAGGATAATTTATGTTTCATTAAAAAAACTATCCAGTTTGCATATTTTTTTGGTTCAATAAAAGTGTAACTTTCTACTAAAGAGGGGGAATTTAATAATTTTTTTAATTTACTTTTCTTTTCGCTAAAACTTAAAGATGAATCTCGAGGGATCGCAGCAAAGTCATTATAACCACAATCAAACATTCTTTGATGCAGTAATGCTTTAAAACGAAGACTATCCATTTGTTTTGTCTTTAAAAAAGTTAAAATTTCAGCATGTAATCTTTCTACAATTTGAAATTTATCGTCTAATCTTTTACTTGATAACGAGTTAGTATTATCTTGAATATAACACCAATATACTTCATTTGTAATAACCACCTTAGATATTAACCTTAAATATTCTAAATTGAATAATAAGTCTTCACCATATGAGAGTGAGATATCAAAGAGTATATCATTTGTAAGTAAAAGCTCTCTTTTAAATAACTTATTCACAGGTCCAAACATCAAGAACTTATCAAATAATTGAAAAAACACATCTTCATCAGGGTGCTTTAAATCAATTATATGATTTCCTGCTTCTTCATAACCTAATTCTTGTAATTCATTATTTAAAGATTTTATTCCACAGATTACAAAGTCAACATCATCTTCCTTTTTTATGCAATTATATAGTACCTCTATATATTTGGGAGTCATAAAATCATCACTATCCAAGAATTGAATAAATTCTCCTTTTGCAGCTTTAAGTCCAGTGTTTCTGGCATTAGAAACACCTCCATTAGGTATATCTATGATTTGAATCCGAGAGTCTTTTTTTGCGAAATTCTCACAGATAGATAAACTCTTATCTTTTGAACCATCATTCACTAAAATTACTTCTAAGTTGTGATATGATTGATTGCATATAGAATCTATACATCTATCCAGATATTTTTCTGAATTGTATATCGGTACAATTACACTTATTAAAGGAAGCTCCTGAGTACTCATTCCCACAAAGTTTTTATTTGATGAATAGTTTCTTCGATATCAAAATCTTTACTACGCTTTATACTTTTCTCTTTATAAAACTCGATAAGTGATTGATCGTCCAAAATTTTCTTCAATCCAGAATACAAAGCCTCTTCATTATTTTCGGTAATTAATCCATACACATTATCCCCTAGCAATTCACTCATTCCTGAACAATTGGTTGCTAGTATAGGTTTTTCTAAAATAAGAGCTTCTGTTACCACAGTACTAAAACCTTCTGAACGAGAAGAACAAATAAACATATCTGAAGCTTTAATAAAGGCATATGGGTTTGATTGAAATCCATGAAGCGTTACAATACTATCTAAATTATGTTTTTGAATATATGTTTCTAATAGCTCTCTTTGCGCTCCTTCTCCTAATATCCAAAGTTCAAATTTATACCCTTCGGTATTCAATCGGTTAACGATTCTTAATAAACGATCATATCCTTTTTGATCCTCGAGTCTTCCTACTGTGACCAATCGTAAAATTTCTTTTTCTGGAAGAGAAATTTTTTCTTTGGATTTATTTATAATCTTTTTTTGATCAACAGGATTATATCTTACCGTAAGTCTATCTGTAATATCAAATTTTCTTGAAAAAGCATCTTGAACACTTTTGGAAACGCTTACTATATGATCAAATTTCTTATAACAAATTTGTTCTTGTTTTAAATCTTTATAAGCAATATCTGTCCAATGATTGGCTTCTAAATCAATATGTACCCAAGCTATTTTTTTTGATTTAGTATTGGTAGATCCGCTAATTATTTTTGTACTGTATCCCTCTATAAAAGCTACTTCTACGTCATAAGTTCCTTTTACAAACCATTTATAAAACAAAGTAGGAGAAAAATTATGATAAGAAAACGAAATAAACTTATTAAGAATTTTAAAAAGTAGTTTATTTAAAAAATTCTTCTTAGTAAACCCTTGATAAATTGTTCTATACGTTACATCTGAAGGATAAATAGATGCATCAAAAGAATTATTCAAAACACTATACAATGTGATATCGTATTTGTCTTTATCTAATTTGCCTAATAAAGTTTGGAGTACTTTTTCTGCTCCACCTCCATAAAGGCTATTAATCATAAATACTATCTTAATTTTTGAACTCATAACAATTCTTCGATATTATTTACCATAGTTTTAATATTAAAACCTTTACTTCTTTCTTTACTTTTTATGGCATAATGAGTTCTTAATGATTCATCTTCAAGTATTTTTTTTAAATCCACATATAAACTTTGGGTATTATTTTCAGTAATGATACCATATTCATTATCATTTCCTAGTAATTCTTTCATCCCAGAACAATCTGTGGTAATAACAGGTTTTCCCAAAATCAATGCCTCTGTTACTACGGTACTAAATCCTTCTGATCGTGAAGAGCATACAAATACATCCGAATTATTAATAAATGGGTATGGATTCTTTTGAAATCCTTTTAGTTTTACAATATCTTGTAACTTATATTCTTTGATATAATCTTCTAATATTTTCCTTTCTGGTCCCTCCCCTACAATCCACAATTCAAAATCTAAACCATCAGATTTCAATTTAAAAATCACTTCTAACAAGCGATCATATCCTTTCTGCGGTACGAGACGTCCTACAGTAATTAATCTTACCTTATTATTATTTTCATCAAATAATTGTTCTTTTGCCTTGTCAATAATACTCTCTCTATCTATAGGGTTATATTTAACAATTAGTTTTTTTGTAATATTAAATTTTTCAGAGAATGCCTTCTGTACGCTCTCTGCTACACTCACAATATGATCATAACAGAGATAGGCATTTTTTTCTTCTTGTAAATTTTTATACTGTGTTTCTGTCCAATTATTAACCTGCAAATCTGTATGAATCCAGGCTATTTTTTTTGATTTTGAATTTGAAGAACCAGCAATAATTTTGGTAGCAAAACCTTCTATAAAGGCTATTTCGATATCAAATTTTTCTTTAAAACAATAGGAATAAGCAGTTTTTCGAGGTAGTTTTCTTATAAGTTTATATTTGAGACCATACCATTTTTTTTGTAATGTTGTTTTATAACTACTTTCTGGAGCCAAAACACTTTTATATGTACAAATGTTGGATAGGTAATCCTTATACACTCCTATATCGACTAAAGAACATACAGTTATATCATATTTAGATGCATCTAAATTAGCAACGAGATCTGTAAGAACTTTTTCAGCTCCTCCTCCAGAAAGACTTTCTACAAAAAATAAAACTTTTTTCATTTAATAAACAAGAGTCTATTTATAATCTTCCGTGTACCTCTTCTCCTAAAATTCCTTTTACATCATATAAAACACCATTAGGCACTAATAATTCTTGAAGGTCAATATCTAAAAATTCTTTATGTGCTACCGTTAAAACAACCGCATCGAACTTTTTATTTGGCAATTTGGTTGTGGTATCAAGATTATATTCATGGTTTACCTCTTCTGGATTCGCCCATGGATCAAAGACAGTTACATTTGTACCATAACTTTTTAGATTCTCTATAACATCTACTGCCCTAGTATTTCTAACATCTGGACAATTTTCTTTAAAAGTGATTCCTAAAACCAACACATTAGCTTCTTTAATTCTAATATCATGCTGTACCATCAATTTAATAACCTCTGAAGACACATATTGCCCCATACTATCGTTTAATCTTCTTCCTGCTAGAATTATCTCTGGATGATACCCAAATTCTTGAGCACGTTGTGCTAAATAATATGGATCTACACCTATACAATGACCTCCTACAAGGCCAGGCTTAAAAGGAAGAAAGTTCCACTTAGTCCCAGCGGCTTCAAGGACATCATTTGTGTCAATATCCATTAGATTAAAAATCTTAGCTAACTCATTAACAAATGCTATATTGATATCTCTTTGCGAATTTTCTATTACTTTGGCAGCTTCTGCTACTTTTATAGTAGGTACTAAATGGGTACCTGCCGTAATAACTGAAGCATATAATGCATCAACTTTTTTTCCTATTTCTGGTGTTGACCCCGCTGTAACCTTTAAAATTTTTTCTACAGTATGTTTTTTATCTCCTGGATTAATTCGTTCAGGAGAGTAGCCTGCATAAAAATCTTTATTGAAAGTCAAACCACTAACTTTTTCTAGGACAGGTATACATTCTTCTTCTGTTACCCCAGGATATACTGTAGATTCGTAAATTACAATATCTCCTTTTTTTAAAACCTGCCCAACAGTTTCACTAGATTTATATAATGGTGTAAGGTCTGGCCTGTTATTTTTATCTACTGGAGTAGGAACTGTAACAACAAAATAATTACAATCTTTTATATCTTCTAAGTTATTAGAACAAAACAAACCAATAGTATCATTTGCCGAAGTTTTCAAAACTTTTTTTAATACATCGTTTTCTACTTCTAATGTCGCATCTAATCCAGAATTTAATTCGTTAATTCTATTTTCATTTATATCGAATCCTACTACTGAGTATTTAGTTGCAAACAATCTTGCTAGAGGTAATCCTACATATCCTAATCCAATAATGGCAATTTTAATATCCTGCATGTAACCGTATTTATTTTATAAGAAATTTAAAGATTATTTAAGGTTTTCCCAATACCATTTTACTGCTTCTTTTAAACCTGATTTAATATCAAATTCAGGAGCATAACCAAGAAGATTTTTTGCTTTATCAACAGATGCCAATGAATGTGGCACATCTCCCTTACGTTCGGGTCCAAATTTTACATCAACATTTGCAATATCGGCATCATATTCAGACAAATATTCTTTTAACAATGTTGTTAACTCATTTAATGTAGTACGCTCTCCAAAAGCAGTATTATAAACATTGTTTAACGCCTCTGAATTATCAGAAACTATTGCTCTTAGGTTCATTTGGACAACATTGTCAATATATGTAAAATCTCTTGAAAATGATCCATCGCCATTAATCATAGGAGATTCATATTTCATAAATTGCATAACAAACTTTGGAATTACGGCTGCATATGCTCCATTTGGATCTTGTTTACGTCCAAAAACATTAAAATAACGCAGTCCTACAGTATCTAGATCATAGGTTTTTTTAAAATTATCTGCATACAACTCATTTACATATTTCGTTATGGCATAAGGTGATAATGGTTTTCCTATTTTTTCTTCTACTTTAGGCAATGCCTTAGAATCACCATAGGTCGAAGAGCTAGCAGCATATATAAAACGTTTTACTCCTTTATCTCTAGAAGCCACTAACATATTAAGAAATCCACCTACATTTACATCATTAGAAGTAATAGGGTCATTAATTGATCTTGGCACTGATCCTAATGCTGCTTGGTGTAAAACAAAATCTACATTATCACAAGCATTTAAACAATCATCCAAGTTTCTAATATCACCTTCTAAAAAGGTAAAACTAGAATTACCTTGCAGATCTGCTATGTTCTTTCTGTGACCAGTAGCAAAATTATCAAAACCTACTACAGTACTCCCAATTTCTAAAAGTGCTTCACAAAGATTAGACCCAATAAAACCGGCAGCACCGGTCACAAGTATTTTAGAAGAACTAAGTAGTTCTAGTTGTTTAGCATTCATAAATTATATTTTAACTCCCTGTTTTTAAGTCCCAAAGACTACAATAAATTATAGTCGCCGCGAAATTAAGATTTCCATGACTAACAAACAACATAAGTTAAAGGGGATTTTACCCCTAATTAGAATTCGTTTGGTTTCATAAACAAAACGTTGTGCGCAAGAACAAAGAACTGAACACAAAATACTATAAATCAGTATTTTAAATAGAAACGCGTTTTTTATTAACAATAACGTTTTCATAAATTAGAATTAGAATTAGTAAGCGACCAAATTCAATAATTCTTCTTCAAATCTGCGCTTTCCTAAATACTGTTCTTCTAGATTTTTATCAAAAGGGATCGGTGTCTCTAAACTTCCTACTCTCTTGACCGGAGCATCCAAAGAGGTGAAGCAATTTTCCATAATTAATGCAGAAATATCAGAAGCTATACCACCAAATAAAGAATCCTCTTGTAAAATTATTACTTTTCCTGTTTTATTAATTGATCCAAAAATTGCAGTTTCATCTAAAGGTTGTAATGTTCTTAAATCCAAAAGATCAACAGAGATTTGTGGATGTTTATCAAGTATTTCTAATGCCCAATGTATACCTGCACCATAACTAATGATAGTAATATCATCCCCTTTTTTAACTAAAGCAGCTTTTCCCAGAGGTAGATTGTAATATCCCTTTGGAACTTCTTGACGAATAGTCCTGTACAAAGCTTTGTGTTCAAAAAACAATACCGGGTTAGGATCTTCTATAGCAGTGGCAAGAAGCCCTTTTGCATCAACAGGAAATGCAGGATATACGATTTTAAGTCCTGGAGTTTTTGTAAACCAAGCTTCGTTAGTTTGACTATGAAACGGACCTGCGCCTACTCCTGCTCCACAAGGCATTCTGATCACTACATCTGCGGATTGCCCCCATCTATAATTAGATTTTGCTAATAAATTAACTATCGGATTAAATCCTGAAGACACAAAATCTGCAAACTGCATTTCAATTACAGCCTTACTTCCATTTATAGCCAGACCATATCCTGTAGAAACGATTCCAGACTCACAAATAGGTGTATTACGAATACGTTGTTTTCCAAATTGTTTTACAAAACCCTCGGTTATTTTAAAAACACCTCCATATTCTGCAATATCTTGCCCCATAATAACGAGGTTATCAAAACGCATCATTGACTCACCAAGACTATCTGAAATTGCATCAATTAATCTAAGTTCATGAGTCTGATTTGATGCCGGAATATTATGATACTCAAAAGGACTAAAAACATCACCCAGTTCCCTATCTAAATCAACATCAACAGTAGCTTCATTATTTGCCTGTTCCCAATTTGAATCAATTTCTTTTTTTATTTTTTCACGATATTCCTGATCATTTTTTTCTGAAAGAATATCATTATTTAAAAGGTAGTTCTTATAATTCTCAATCGGATCTTTTAACGCCCATTCGGCTATCAATTCATTAGGAACATATTTAGTACCACTAGCTTCTTCATGACCTCTCATTCTAAACGTCTTAAACTCTAGCAAAATTGGTCTGGGGTTTAATCGCATGCTTTTGCAAAGTGTATTTACTTGATCAAAGACCTCTATAATATTATTACCATCAATAATATGTGACTCGATACCGTACCCTTTACCTCGGTCTGCAAGGTTTTCACAATTGTACTGTTCTTTGGTAGGTGTCGACAACCCATAACCATTATTCTCAATACAAAATAAAACTGGCAACCCCCATACTGACGCAATATTTAGTGCTTCATGAAAATCACCTTCACTAGTACCTCCTTCTCCTGTAAATACAGCAGTAACCTTTTTATCCTCTCGTAACAAATTACCCAAGGCAATACCGCAAGCTACTCCCATTTGAGGTCCTAAATGAGATATCATCCCTATAGTTTTATATTCCTGAGTACCAAAATGAAACGAGCGATCTCTTCCTTTGGTAAATCCACTTAATTTACCTTGCCATTGTGCAAAAAGACGATAAAGAGGAATATTTCTTGTTGTGAATACACCCAAATTGCGATGCATTGGTAACACATATTCATCTTCATTTAGCGCAGAGGTAACCCCAATAGATATTGCTTCTTGCCCTATACCGCTAAACCATTTAGAAATTTTACCTTGTCTAAGCAATACCAACATTTTTTCTTCTATCAACCTAGGTTTAAGCATTTTCTGATAGAGCGATACTAGTTGATCACTGCTATATTCTTGTCTATTAAAATCTAATTGTATTTTTTCTTTTGAAATATGCTCCATAAGAGAAAGTTAGTTACGTAAATGTAATTATTTTTATTTCAGAACTTATTGCAGTATGTGATTATTATTAAGTAGTTGTTAATTTAACCTAAACAATTCTACGAATTAGTTAAATTTACTATTATTTTCGGATTATAGATTCTGAAATAGTTAATTTGATTGATAACAACTGTTGTTAAATTTTTTGAAGACAATAAAGTATTTTTACACAAAATACACTTATTTTTAGTTCTTCAATATTAAGAATAAACAAATGAATAATATACCAAGTGTTGATTTAGCTGATTTTTTGGCTAATGACCCTTCACGCAAACAGAAATTCGTAAATGAAATAGGAAAAGCCTATGAAGATATTGGTTTTGTTGCTTTAAAAAATCATTTTTTAAGTGACCAACTCGTAGATAACTTATACAATGAAGTTAAAGCTTTTTTTGCATTACCTCTTGAGACTAAAGAAAAGTATGAAATAGAAGGACTCGGTGGTCAACGAGGTTATACTTCATTCGGAAAAGAACATGCCAAAGGAAAAAAAGAAGGTGACCTTAAAGAATTTTGGCATTTTGGCCAAGAAGCTTCTGCAGATGCAAATTTAACAGAAGAATATCCTCCTAATGTTTCTGTAAATGAATTAAAAGATTTTAATGCTACTGGAATGGAAGCATATAGAATGCTTGAAAAAACAGGTATTTACGTCTTACGAGCTTTATCTTTATATATTGGTCTTGATGAACATTATTTTGATCATTGGGCGAGTAATGGTAATAGTATATTACGCCCTATTCATTACCCCCCAATAAAAGAAGAACCAAAAGGAGCCGTTCGGGCTGGTGCTCATGGAGACATCAATCTAATTACTCTTTTAATGGGTGCCTCTACAGGAGGGTTGCAAGTACAACGTAAAGATGGAGAATGGATCGATGCTATTCCGCAAGAAGATGAATTAGTTATTAACGTTGGTGATATGCTAGAGCGTCATACCAATAATAAGCTAAGATCAACAATACACAAAGTAATAAATCCACCAAAAGAACAATGGGGGCAACCTAGATATTCTATTCCTTTCTTTATGCATCCAAGAAGTGATATGAAATTAAACTGCCTTGAGGAATGTATTTCTGAAGAAAACCCTAAGCAATATGATGATATTACTGCCGGAGACTTTTTACATCAACGATTAGTAGAAATTGGGTTAATTAAAAAATAATATATAGTATAGATGGATTTAAAAGATCAATTAAAAAATCTATTCCCCGATCATAAAGAGGAAAAAGAAATTTCAAATGATGACCTACAGGATCAAATTTGGATGCAAGAAGATCCCATTATCTGTAAATACGAAAAACGCAAAGGAAAACCTATTACTATATTAGAAGGATATACTGGTGCAGATGAAGACTTTAAGAAATTAGCTAAAGAGCTAAAAACTCGACTTAGCGTTGGTGGAAGTTTTAAAAATGATAGTATAATTATTCAAGGGGATTACAGAAATCAAATCATGGATATTCTTAAAGAAAAAGGTTTTAAAGTTAAACGAGTAGGCGGATAAATACATTTTGAATTTTGGGGGCAAAAACATTACATATTACCAACGGGGATAGTCTTACGGATAGGATAAAGGAATTAAAATTAGTAAAAGGAGATTTTTTTACCTGGCGAGAAATGCTATGTGAAGGCCCTACAATAATAAAAGTAGAGACCGAAGAATCTATCAAAATAAGAGAGAAATTCCTTAAAAAATACTATAGAATAGGCTCTTCAGACTATCAAGAGAAGTTTGTTTCTCAACTGCAAAAAATAGATACACTTTCTCAATATAATGAAATTGTGTTATGGTTTGAATATGATTTGTTTTGCCACATCAATATGATAGCAGCTATCAGTCTTTTATTAAGAAAAGGAATTAACGATACTCCTGTTTATCTTGTTTGTAGTGGTCGTATTGAGCATGAAAAGAAAATGTTTGGGCTTTGTGATTTATCCGAAGCGCAATTAAGAAATCATTACAAAAACAAAATCCTATTAACTAATGATGATCTTGAACTAGCATCACATATATGGACGCTATACTGTGAATCAAAACCTCAAAAATTGGCTGGACAGATCAAAAAGCATTCTTCTTTTGAATACTTATCCATATGTTTAAGAGCGCATCTACAACGTTTCCCTAATATGCTAACAGGTCTGAATGTACTAGAACATAATATTTTAGAAATGATAGACAACTATCAAATCAAAAACATTAAGCAACTTATGGGATACACCCTAGAGTATCAAGGATATTATGGATACGGAGATATGCAAATGAAACGAGTACTTGCTAGGCTTTTTCAATTTTTGGATCAAACAAAAGATAGATTACAATTGTCTGAAAGAGGCAAACTAGCTTTAAAACAAGAGAAAAATTTTTATAATACTCAAATACTAGATTGGCATTATGGAGGCGTAAAAAAATATGATTTCCTTTATAACAATGACACTCACACCTTATTAAAACTATAATATGGCAATAGCCGAATCAGAACTTATTTTAAATGATGATGGTAGCATCTACCATCTACACCTAAAGCCTGAAAACTTAGCACACACAATAATAACTGTTGGTGATCCTGATCGAGTTGATCAGGTTACTCAATATTTTGATCAAGTAGATTTCAAAATTCAAAAAAGAGAATTTCACACACAAACAGGAATATATCGAGGAAAGAGAATAACTGTAATCTCTACAGGTATTGGTACAGATAATATCGATATTGTTTTTAATGAATTAGATGCATTAGTTAATATCGATTTTGATACTCGTGAAATAAAGAAAAAGCATACTTCACTAAATATTATTAGAATAGGAACATCCGGTACAATACTTCCTGAAATTCCTTTAGATAGTTTTATCGTATCTGAAACAGCCATTGGTTTTGACAGTCTAATGCATTTTTATGATAGCGAGCACATTCAAAAACCTGAAATATCCAAAGCACTTCAAACACATTTAAATTGGGATAAAAACAAATCAGTTCCGTACGCAATTAAATGTAGCACCACTCTTTTAAACCAAATGCATAGCGATTCTGTACAAAAAGGTATTACAGTTACTAATGTTGGTTTCTACGGACCGCAAGGAAGAGTTTTAAGGCTAGCGTTACAAGATAATTTGTTAAATCAAAAATTACGTTCTTTTGCATTCGATACTCAAAAAATAACCAATCTAGAAATGGAAACTGCCGGTATTTATGGTATGGCAAAAATGCTTGGACATAAAGCAATATCAATGAACGCAATACTAGCTAACAGGGCAACTGGCGAGTTTAGTACATCACCAAAAAATACTATTGACAAACTCATTACATATACCTTAGAGAAAATCATTTCACCTACAAAATCATAGATAAAAAAAAGGATAGAAATACATTCTATCCCTTTTCAACTCTCAACAATAATAATATCATGAATATTTAAAAACAGTTCTAATTCATTTTAGAGCCTTAACTAAATAATATTTTAAGGCTTATCAATAGATTGGTTAGCAATAACACTGCAATAAAAACAACAATTCCATTTTCTACCGGGTTACTTTTCAACTTTGCAACCTTCACGAATGTGTTTTTATTTCTTAAAAAATCCTTTTTCATAGCAATATTGTTTTATTTTGTGTTAATGCTTTTCAAATGTAATTCTCTTTGAAAGAATTATATTTCAAATATAGAAAAACATTTTACTATTATCGCCAAAAAACACAAATAATCGATAAAATACACAAAAAATTAACAAAATAACATTATGAGTACTGTAAAAATTGGTGGTGTCCCTGAGCATTTTAACCTACCATGGCATCTTACCATAGAAGAAGAAAGCTATTTAAAACATGGTATAGATCTAAATTGGATAGATTTTCCTGGAGGAACTGGGGCTATGTGTGAGGCGCTTAGAAATTCTGAAATAGATATTGCCATTATTCTAACAGAAGGAATCGTAAAAGATATTATTGCTGGTAATCCAAGTAAAATTGTACAAACTTATATTCAAAGCCCTTTAATCTGGGGTATACATGTTGGTTATAAATCAAAATTTCAAAGTATCGATGATTTGATTAATACCAAAGCGGCAATAAGCAGATATGGATCAGGCTCACATCTCATGTCATATGTAAATGCACAAAATCAAGGTTGGGAAACATCAAATCTTAAATTTGAAGTTATTAAAAATCTTGATGGAGCAATCGAGGCGTTAACTAATGAAAAAGCTGATTATTTTATGTGGGAACATTTTACTACAAAACCATTAGTAGACAACAATACTTTTAGAAGAGTTGGTGATTGCCCTACTCCATGGCCTTGTTTTGTGATTGCTGTTAGAGAAGAGATGTTAACAGAAAAAGCTAATGATATACAAGTAATTCTTGATATTATAAATACAACTACAGCCGATTTTAAAAATATACCAAGTATAGATAGAACATTATCTTATAGGTATGACCAACAGTTAGAAGATATTCAAAAATGGTTGCAATTAACTGAATGGAGTCAATCTCAAATACAAACAAAGACACTTACTAAGGTTCAGGAACAATTATTCGAATTAAAAATTATTGATAAAATAGTGCCTTCAGAGGGATTATGTTACACAATTTAAATAAAAATAGAGATTAAGGGGTAGGGTATCTTACTGTTTATGTGTTTTATAGTAAAGAATCTTTTAATAAATTAAGATGAACATTATAAATTTATATAAACAACCACACAAAATATTAAGAAATAGTTATTTCTTATGTTTAAATAGACAAAACATATTAACAAACAAAATATTTTTGTACATTTGCCCTTCCTACCCCAGTAAACTAATTATTAACGCATAAGCAACCATATTAAAATAATTGCATCTAATAATTAAACTAACAAATCCTATTTATGATCACATTTTTCTTAATACTAGCTGGTTTAGTATCTTTTAACTTTATTCTTTTAAAGTTTAGTATGCAATCTGTGGATACTAATAAGAAGAAAACAAAAGCCAAAGTACAGATTAATCATATCTCAAACCAAGAGGCTGAAAAAGCAAAGAATGCAGAAATACCTACTGCTGCTTAATTACCAATTAATATTGGTTTCACCCTTACTTTTAAGATAGTCATTCGTCTTACTAAAATGTTTGTTACCAAACCAATATCCTCTATTTGCACTTAAAGGAGAAGGATGACCACTGGTTAGTACATGATGTTTGGTCTTGTCTATTTTAATTCCTTTTTTCTTTGCAAAACCACCCCAAAGCAAGAAAACTACATTCTCTTTTTTATCAGAAATTACTCTTATCACTTCATCTGTAAATTGTTCCCAACCTCTTTTTTGGTGTGATCCAGCTTGATGAGCCTGTACCGTTAGTGTAGCATTTAACAATAAAACTCCTTGTTTGGCCCAACGTTGTAAATTTCCATTTGAAGGGAAAGGAATACCTAAATCAGTTTCTATCTCTTTAAAAATATTAATTAATGAAGGTGGCATTGCAATGTTCTCATTAACAGAAAAACATAAACCATTAGCCTGTCCTATTCCGTGATAAGGATCCTGACCAATTATAACAACCTTAGTATCATCAAAACTACAATAATCAAATGCGGCAAAAATATCTGCTCCTTTAGGATAGCATGTGTTTTTAGAATATTCTTCTTTTATAAAGTTCGCGAGCTGCTCAAAATATGGTTTTTCAAATTCACTTTTTAATTGTGTTTTCCAACCAACTTCAATATTTACATTCATATAGATATCAAAAATTATCTCAATTGTGTACTTTTGTTTCGTTCAAAATTTGAAGAAAGATAACCCAAAAATAGGGTAAATAAAAAGTATGATTCGTATTTCTAAAAAAACATTAGACGATCTTGAATTTGACACTATACTTGATCACATTGCTGACCTGTGCAACACAGATTTAGGAAAATCAAAGGCAACACTCATAACGCCGTATAGCTCTAAAGAAAAAGTATTGATTGCTTTGCAAGAGGTTTCTGAATATAAATCCTCATCTGCAAATGATGTTCGTATACCTAATCATGGATTTGATAGTATCACCAAAGAAATTCAATTATTAAATATTGAAAACACGTTTCTTGAAGCTTTTAATTTAAAAAAACTTGTTGCCATTAGTAACACTACTAATGAGTTATTAGCTTTTTTCCGAAAAAATAATGAACTATATCCCGTTCTATATAATAGTTCAAGCGCAGTGCCTTTTACAAAAGAAATTACCTCTTTAATTGATGCGGTGGTAGATAAGTTTGGAGAAGTAAAAGATAATGCCTCTTCTACTCTACTTCGGCTTAGAAAAGATATCAATATCGTTCAAGGAAAATTAAATGGCAGTTTTGGAAAAGACCTTACGCGGTATAATAATTTAGGATATCTAGATGAAATTAAAGAAAGTGTTGTAGATAATCGTAGAGTCCTAGCTGTTACTGCAATGTATCGTCGCAAGGTTAAAGGTGCGATTATGGGTAGTTCAAAAACTGGAAGTATTGTATATATAGAACCAGAGGCCACATTACAATATAGCAGAGAATTGAGTAACCTTCAGTATGAAGAACGAGAAGAAATTGTAAAAATACTCAAAGATCTTACTAATAAATTAAGACCATTCACAGAGTTATTTCAACAATATCAAGAATATTTAAGTGATATTGATTTGGTTTCGTCCAAATCAAAATATGCGAATCAATTAGATGCTGTACTTCCTAAAATAACTGAAGATAGAGAACTATCTTTTAAAGAAGCCTATCACCCATTATTATTTCTTTCAAATAAAACAAAAGGAGAAAAAACATATCCGCAAACAATAACATTAGGTCAAAACAATAGAATCATTGTGATCTCTGGACCAAACGCAGGTGGAAAAAGTATTACCCTTAAAACCATTGGACTACTGCAAGTAATGTTACAAAGTGGTATGTTAATACCTGTACATGAATATAGTAGAACCTGTTTATTTGACACTATATTAACCGATATTGGAGATAACCAATCTATAGAAAATCACTTAAGTACCTATAGTTATCGTCTCAAAAACATGAATTACTTTTTAAGAAAATGTAATAACAAAACATTGTTTCTTATAGACGAATTTGGTACCGGTAGTGATCCGGAACTGGGAGGTGCATTAGCCGAAGCTTTTTTAGAAGTTTTTTATGAACGTGAATCATTTGGAATTATCACAACGCATTATGCGAACTTAAAAATGCTCGCTAATGAATTGCCAAACATCAGTAATGCGAATATGCTTTTTGATGCAAAAACTCTAGAACCCCTTTTTAAGCTGTATCTAGGAGAAGCTGGTAGTTCTTTCACTTTTGAGGTAGCTCAAAAAAATGGAATACCATATAGTCTTATTAATAAAGCTAAGAAAAAAGTAGAACGAGGAAAGATACGATTCGACAAAAGTATTGCCAACCTTCAAAAAGAAAGATCAAAACTTCAAAAAACTACTGCTGGATTAAAAACAAAAGAACAAAAAGCAGAAGAAGAGAAAGAACGCCTGGAAAAGATTAATGATCGAATGCAAAAGAAGCTAGAAAGTTATCAGGAACTATATGACAGTAATCAACGCATGATTTATTTGGGGCAAAAACTTGATGATATTAGCGAAAAATACTTCAATAATAAAAAGAAACGTGAGTTGATTGATGAATTCATGAAAATTGTGCAAGTAGAAAATTCGAAGCGAAAAAAACAATCTTTTAAACAACGTAATGCAACAAAAGCAAAAGAAAAAAAAGTAGTTGAAGAAGTTGTAAAAAAGGTCAAAGTTATTCGAGAAAAAAAGAAGGAAGAGAAAAAGAAGGAAGAGAAAATAAAAGAAGCCAAACCAAAAGTGACTTTAAAAATTGGTGATAGAGTTCGAATGATTGATGGTAAATCTATAGGAAGTATAGATACCCTTGAAAAAGGAAAAGCTGTTGTTAATTATGGTATTTTCACCACCAATGTTGCCACAGAACAATTAGAATTTGTAGAGCGCCCAAAATAATTTATTCTACTACACCAGAGATCCTTAATATACCAACGCATATGAATTGGTAACAAAGGGCGTCTCTGTTAAAGTATCCTTAAACCATAATTCTGAGAATTTTATCTTTATATATTTGGAACATTACTTAAAAAATTGCTTCCATTATTATGCGAAAATTACTTTTTGTAGTCAGTTTTAGTCTACTAATTCCATGTGTTTCAATAGCACAACAACCCCAAAAACCAAATGCTTCAGAAATTCACCAATCTATAAAGAAATTAAACTTTTTAGGTTCTGTTTTATATGTTGCTGCTCATCCTGATGATGAAAATACAAGGCTTATCTCTTATATGGCTAACCATGTCAAAGCAAGAACAGCCTATCTATCACTTACTCGTGGAGATGGTGGTCAAAATTTAATAGGTCCAGAAATAAGAGAACTTTTAGGAGTAATAAGAACACAAGAATTATTAGCTGCTCGAAGAACTGATGGAGGTGAACAAATGTTTACGAGAGCAAATGATTTTGGATATTCAAAACATCCTGATGAAACACTTTCTATTTGGGACAAAAAAGAAGTTTTAGGCGACGTCGTT
The DNA here is from genome assembly GCF_003443715.1 of Aquimarina sp. AD10. Lineage (NCBI taxonomy): Bacteria > Pseudomonadati > Bacteroidota > Flavobacteriia > Flavobacteriales > Flavobacteriaceae > Aquimarina > Aquimarina sp. AD10. The sequence continues at coordinate 1,461,989 of NZ_CP031965.1, forward strand.
TGGGCTATTCGCAAATTTAGACCAGATGTGATCATTAATAGATTTAATCACAGGACTCCGGGTACGACACACGGTCATCATACTTCTTCGGCAATGCTTAGTGTAGAAGCATTTGATCTTGTCGGAAATTCAACAATTTATCCTGATCAGCTTAAACATGTGAATGCTTGGCAACCTACCCGTTTATTTTTTAATACCTCATGGTGGTTCTACGGAAGTAGAGAAAATTTTGAAAAAGCAGACAAAACAAACCTATTATCATTTGATACTGGGGTTTATTATCCTTCGTCTGGTCTATCAAATACCGAAATAGCATCATTAAGTAGAAGTCAACATAAATCTCAAGGTTTTGGTAGCACCGGTAGTCGCGGTAAACAAACAGAATACATTGAACTTATTAAAGGACAATTACCAAAAGATAAAACCAATATTTTTGAAGGAATAGATACTTCTTGGAATCGTATTAAAGGTGGTAAAGCTATTGGCGATATTTTATATCAAGTAGAGAAAGATTTTGATTTTAGAAATCCATCAGCTTCTATACCACAATTAGTTAAGGCTTATAATTTAATTGAACAATTAGAAGATGAGCATTGGAAAACCATTAAATCTAAAGAGATCAAATCTATTATAGCTAGTGCCTCAGGATTATATTTAGAAGCAGTTGCTACTGCTCCCAACATAACTAAAGACGGTGAGGTTACAATTAAAGTAGAAGCTATAAACAGAAGTAACTCTAATATAGTTTTAAAATCCACAAAAATTGATGCTATCAATATTAATGATACTTCTGAAAAAAACTTAACTAATAATACAAGACAAAATTTAGAGTTTAAAGGAAAAATCCCTAACTCTTTAGAATATACAAACCCATATTGGCTTAATAACAAAGGTACCTTAGGAATGTATAAGGTTGAAGATCGCAAATTAATCGGAAAACCCGAAACAGATCATAAAATCAAAGCCACATTCACGGTCGCTGTTGAAGGTGTGATTATACCATTTACTAAAGAAGTTGTTTATAAAACTAATGATCCTGTAAAAGGAGAAGTGTACAAGCCTTTTGAAATTATTCCTGTTGTTTCTGCAGGGATAAAGGATAAAGTAATCATTTATGCAAATGGACTTTCAAAAAAAATACCTATTACTATTAAAGCAGGGAAATCAAACTTAAAAGGTAAAGTTTCACTTGCTCATCCAGATGGTTGGAGTGTATCTCCTAAAACAATTGATATTAATCTAACACAAAAAGGAGAAGAAAAAACAGTAGTCTTTACGTTGACTTCTCCAGAGCAGCAAAGCGAAGGATACATATCTCCAATGGTTCAAATTGGTGATAAAACATACGCTAAAGAAGTAGTCACTATAGATTATGATCATATACCGTATCAAACAGTTATTCTACCTTCTGAAACCAAAGTAGTACGCTTAGATATCAAAAAGAAAGGTCAAAATATTGGCTATATAGAAGGTGCAGGAGATGTTGTTCCTGAAAGTTTGAAACAAATTGGATATAAAGTAACTACTATAGATCCTGAAACAATAGCTCCTGAAAGTCTTAAAACATATGATGCAATCGTAATAGGTATAAGAGCTTATAATACAATCGAGGCACTTAAGTTTAAACAACAATATCTTTTAGAATACGTAAAAAATGGCGGTAATTTAATTGTACAATACAATACAAGCCATAGATTAAAGGTAAGTGATAATCTTGGTCCATATCCTTTAAAATTATCTAGAGACCGTGTTACAGATGAGAATGCCGAGATTACTTTTTCTGCTCCAGACCATCAAGTATTAAATTCTCCAAATAAAATTACATCAAATGATTTCACAGGATGGGTTCAAGAACGAGGTTTATACTTTCCTAATGAATGGTCAAAAGAATATACAGCAATCTTAGAAGCCAACGACAAAGGAGAATCTAAAAAGAAAGGACCTCTATTAGTTGCCAAGTACGGAAAAGGATATTATGTATATACTGGATTAAGCTTCTTCAGAGAATTTCCTGCTGGAGTTCCCGGTGCTTTTCGTCTTTTTGCAAATATGCTATCTTTAGGAAAATAAAAGGAGCATTCTTATGGAAGAACCAAAAGAAAAATTAGTCTGGAAAAAACTGTATAGTGCTGTATTAATAGCTAATATAGCATACATACTTATATTCTATTTAATTACAAATAGTTATTCTTAACTATCAAATCATTTATTAATAAATATTACATTTTCTGCAAATGCAACTTATAGATTGGATTGTTCTAGGTGGAACCCTTTTGTTTATCGTTTTATATGGAGCGTGGAAGACTAAAGGTAGTGCTACAGTAAAAGATTATATACGTGGTGGTAATGAGGCAAAATGGTGGACAGTAGGACTGTCTGTTATGGCTACCCAAGCTAGTGCTATTACATTTCTCTCTACACCAGGACAAGCATTTCATAGCGGTATGGGGTTTGTTCAATTTTATTTTGGTCTTCCTATAGCTATGGTAATCATTTGCCTGGTATTTATTCCATTATACCACAAATTAAAAGTATATACAGCATATGAGTACCTTGAAAGCAGGTTTGATCTAAAAACAAGAACACTTACTGCTATTTTATTTTTGATTCAGCGTGGTTTAGGCGCCGGAATAACAATTTTTGCTCCTGCAATAATATTATCGGCAGTTTTAGGATGGGATCTCACATATTTAAACATTGTTATAGGAATCTTAGTTATAATTTATACTGTTTCTGGCGGAACAAAAGCCGTAAGCGTTACCCAAAAACAACAAATGGCAGTAATATTCGCAGGAATGTTTATTGCTTTTTTCTTGATCATTAGCTATTTGCCAGACGGAGTAACATTCTCCAAAGCACTTGATATTGCAGGCGCAAGCGGCAAAATGAAAGTATTGGATTTTTCTTTTGACCTTACCAATCGATATACAGTTTGGACAGGAATACTAGGAGGCACATTCTTGATGTTATCCTATTTCGGTACTGATCAAAGTCAAGTACAACGATACCTTTCAGGTAAATCTGTTAAAGAAAGTCAACTAGGGTTACTTTTTAATGGGTTATTAAAAGTACCAATGCAGTTTTTTATTCTTTTGGTAGGTGTTATGGTGTTTGTGTTTTATCAATTCAACACGGCTCCTTTAAATTTTAATCCAATGGCTGGTGAAGCCATTAAGAAGTCAGAGTATACTCAAAAATATCAAAAACTAGAAAACGAGCTATCACAAATTCAAAATGAGAAAGAAAAACTTATAAATAAGCAAATTAGCGCTAATGATACAGGCAGAAGTGAGATAACTAGTCAATTAAAAACATTAATGGACTTCGAGGTTCAAATTCGTACATCTGCAAAAGAATTAATTAAAAAAGCCGATCCTGACGTAGAAACGAATGATAAAGATTATGTTTTTATACATTTTATCTTAAATAATCTTCCTAAAGGTTTAATAGGATTATTACTCGCTGTTATTTTATCAGCTGCTATGTCCTCAACGGCCTCAGAATTAAATGCTCTGGCATCTACAACGGCTATAGACTTGTATAAGCGAAACGTAAAAGAAGAAAAAAGTGAACAACATTATGTTAATGCATCTAAATTTTTCACATTAATCTGGGGTATTTTAGCAATTTTTGTAGCCTGTTTTGCTAACTTATTTGACAATCTTATTCAATTAGTAAATATTATTGGATCGATTTTTTACGGAAATGTACTTGGCATCTTTTTACTTGCATTCTTTATAAAGTTCGTAAAAAGTAATGCCACATTTATAGCTGCACTACTTACTCAAATGATAATCATTTTTGTATGGTGGCAGGACTGGCTTCCTTTTCTATGGCTTAATGCATTAGGTTGTGGAATTGTGATGTTTTTAGCTATCCTGTTACAAAAATTAATACCAACTAAAAATAACCAACCACAACATGAACACTAACAAAACTATTAAATGGGGAGTCTTGGGATGCGGCAATATCGCACACTACTTTGCTCAAGATTTAGGATCAATACCAAATGCCAAATTACATGCCGTAGCTAGTAGAAATTTACAAAAAGCTAAGGATTTTGGGGAAAAGTATGATTCCCCTCAAGCATACGGAAGTTATGAAGAACTAAGTAAGGATAATGAAATTGATGTGATTTATATAGCTACACCACATGTTTTTCATCATGAAAACACTATCATGTGCCTTAATAATAATAAAGCCGTGCTATGTGAAAAACCATTTGCAATGAATATTTCGCAGGTTGAAGAGATGATTTCAATTGCAAAAGAAAAGCAAATTTTTTTAATGGAAGCTCTATGGACCTATTTTCTTCCTCATTATGACCATGTATTAAAACTAATTGGCTCTAAAGAATTTGGAAACGTTAAAACAGTTACTGCGGACTTTGGTTTTGCAGCAACATTTAACCCAGATGGGAGATTATTTAATAAAAAATTGGGTGGTGGTAGTCTATTAGATGTCGGTATATATCCTTTGTTTGCTGCACTAAGTATTTTAGGTTATCCTGATAAAATTGAAGCAAATGCTACATTCGGAAAAACAGGTGTAGACGAAACTTGTACTATGAAACTTGAGTATAATAACGGAACTTCGGCTTCATTATTTAGCGCAATTTCAAAAGACACAAACACTGAAGCCATAATTGAATTTGAAAAAGCTACAATCAAAATCAATACACAATTTCATAAACCGTCATCTATTACTATTCTAAAAAATGGAGTTTCCGAATCTTTTGAATTTCCTGTGACAACTAATGGCTATAATTATGAGGCAATCCATGTACAAAACATGTTACTTCAAAATCGTACAGAAAGTACGATAATGACTTTTGATAAAAGTCTTCAACTGATCAAAATGTTAGATACTGTAAGAGAAAAAATCGGATTACAATATTCATAAAGTCTATAAAATAATATACCGAATAGTTTTTTATTCGATAAAATGTAAAATAAACTTTACTTTTTGTAAATTTTATTTTACATTTATAACATCAATTAAAAATCGAACAAGATGAAATATTTAGTATCAAACAAATTCAAAAAACCAGGTTGGCTTCTTTTTGTTACAGGAATTACCTTAGGAATTATTCATTCTATAAATGATTATGAATCTAATCTATTAATCACGAAAACAGTTTCACTATTTCATTATGAAACCATATTTCCAAATGAAAATGGAATATTTAGAATAATCGAAAATAGCATTATAGACGAATTAATTACTATAATTATTATTGTAGGTGGATTACTGATAAGTTTTTCTAAAGAAAAGATCGAAGATGAGTTTATATCCAAAGTCAGACTAGACTCCTTAGTTTGGGCGATCTTAGTAAATTATGTCATTTTACTATTCACAACGATTTTTATCTATGATATCAGGTATTTTCATGCCATTATCTACAATATGTTTACTCCACTAATCATATTTATTCTTCGATTTAATTATGTTGTTTATAAAAAGTCTAATCATGAAGAATAGGATTAAAGTAGAAAGGGCAATATATAATTTAACTCAGGCAGATTTAGCAAAGAAAATCGGAGTTAGTAGACAAACCATTAATGCTATGGAAAAAAACAAATATGTTCCCTCTACAGTATTAGCGCTAAAGCTTTCAAGAGTGTTTAAAAAGAATGTAGAAGATATTTTTTTCTTAGAAGATAGTGACTAAAAACAAAAAAGCGTTCCGTTAGGTGCGGAACGCTTTTTCAAATGATTTGTGTGTGAAAAAGAGTGTCTATTTTGCTCCCCACTCTGAAAGGGAGTCTTTGTTTAACTTTACATAGTCAGCATTTCCTGCTTTCTCTGCTAATGATAACGAAGTTTTTGCAGCTTTTATTGCCCCAGCCTTATCTCCTGTACCCGCATAGATCAAAGATTGTTGTCTATGAAACCAAAATGCAGGATCTTTACGTAGGGATACAGCTTTATCGATATATTCTTTTGCCTTAGCAAGATCTTTTATCTCTTTATGAAAAACAGCCGCTTGATAATAATCATTTGCAGTTGGACCAGCTAATGCAGTTTCAATACTAGCTATTGCCTTTTCTTTAGAAGGAACTTCTACTGTTATTGAAGCCTCTGTCTCTTCCCAAAAGATATTCAGTAAAGCAGAATCCATTTTAAAATCACTAAACATAATAGTAAAAGTTTCAACTTTAAAAGGTATTTTGTTTGACTTAACAGAGAACTTAGCTGCTACTTTAGCCTCATCCCATTCTCTAGGAGTTCCCCAGTTGTTAGCATCTGCATAAAACAATACTTCCCAGTTTTCTTTACCTGGTTTTGTGAAAATTGCATATGTACCTTTTTTAAGCTCTTTACCACCTACTTTTACATCATCACTAAAAGTAATTTGAGTATTTTTATTTGCTCCAGTTCTCCATAATTTATCGTAAGGAACTAAGTTTCCAAAAATAGTTCTTCCTTTCATACTAGGACGAGAATACTCAACAGTAATATCTGTTAATCCAACAACCTGCTCTATTTTAGAACTAGGACTTGGTTGTGGAGTTTTAACCTGAGCCTCAACACCTAACGATATTAAAGCAACAGAAAGAAATAAGACGATCTTTTTCATTGTGTTTTATTTAGTTTGTTTTGAATTTTTCTGTAACGAAAATAAGAAATACACATACATTAAAAGTTAACAAAACCTTAAAATAAGGAATGGTATATTTGTCAACATATTTCTAAAAAACATGCGTAAATATATTTCAGAAAGTATAGGGACTTTTAGTATGATCTTTTGTGGTACTGGAGCAATGACTATTAATGAAGTCACTGGTGGTGATGTATCCCACGTGGGGATTGCAATTACATGGGGGTTAATTGTTATGGCAATGATTTATGCCTTTGGAGAAATATCAGGAGCACACTTTAATCCGGCTGTTACTATTGCATTTGCTTATGCTAAAAAATTTGAATGGAAAGAAGTTCCTAAATACATTCTAGCCCAATGTATAGGGGCTGTAGCAGCTAGTAGTATTTTACTTTTTCTATTTCCTGATAGTGAATTTTTAGGAGGTACGATACCATCAATAGACAGTTCAAAAGCTTTTGTTCTTGAACTGATACTTACTTACTTTTTAATGGTAGTTATCATAAATGTATCAACAGGCTCGAAAGAAACTGGAACTATGGCTGGTATAGCCATTGGTGGCGTAGTATTGTTAGAAGCTATGTTTGCAGGTCCTGTTACTAATGCATCTATGAATCCTGCGAGATCATTTGCTCCCGCTCTTCTCTCAGGCAATTGGCAACATCAATGGTTATATTTTATTGCTCCTGTTATTGGAGCTTTGTTGGCGGTTTTAACTTGTAAACTTGTGAAACCAGATAATTGTTGTGATGATTGTTAATACTATTGATTTCGATTTATTATATTTAAATATGATTAACCATCTTAAATTATCTAATGGAATTAATATGTATAGATATTGTAGTTTTCCTACTGTTAATTTATGTAAATTATAGAAAATACAGGTTTTCTTCCGATTTTAATATCAAGTAAAATACTGGTTTAGCTACGATTTTTTTTGTTCTTGTTATGTATGGTATAACAATGCCGTTCATACCCAATTTTATACTATCCTGTTTCGATATAAACCAGATCCCACCATATTAATACGATACTTATATACAGTTAAGATTTAAAATATATTGGATACTGGGTGAAGTACAATTGATATACTTATTTAAGATTAATTCTAGAATTAAATCAAAACAATTATAAATTTGATTAGAGTGCTAGCATTAAAACTTTAATTTATTTCTTTTTGAGTCGTTCATTTCCAATTTTATTGGTTTTAACATATATTTACCATTGAATTATGAATGGTAGTTTAAATGAGTGAAAAATTTGATAAATTTTATGAATTAGAGTTTTACGATACCTTCGTTGTCGTTACTGTTTATAAAGATGTACTTCTAACATTAGAAAAAGCAAGTAAAATAAGGGAAGAAATCAAATTACACTTCAAATCTCAAGATTTCTTGATGATCACTTATAGAAAATTTCAACATGAAGTTGTCAAAGAAGTTTTTCAGCAAGGACTTCCTCAAAACATGAAAGGGCTTGCTATTGTATCTGAAGAAAAAACAGAGCGTGATATTGCACTTCAGCAACAAAAATTGTTTGATAAATCCTTTGCTTTTTTTAGCACTCTTGAAGAAGCTAAATCTTGGGCAGAAGGCTATTTCTAATTTTAAAAATTATTTTTTGTTTAACAATTATATAGTTATAGTTAAACAAAATAAATGTATTTTTACTTCAAACTTATTAAAGTATGAAGATATATACCTTGAAAGCTAAGCAAAACCTACCAATATCCTTAGATGAGGCTTGGGAATTTCTTTCCGATCCTCGCAATTTAAAAACTATTACTCCTGACTATATGGGGTTTCAAATTTTATCTGGTGCAGATCGAAAAATGTATTCAGGTCAAATCATACAATATATCGTTACTCCCATCGCAGGAATAAAAAGTAAATGGGTTACAGAGATTACCCATACTAAAGACAAACATTATTTTGTTGATGAACAACGCTTTGGCCCATACGCACTTTGGCACCATAAACACTTTTTAAAAGAAATTCCTGGTGGTGTCGAAATGGAGGACATTATTGATTATAAAGTCCCTTTTGGTATTTTAGGTCAATTAGTACATCCATTTATGGTAAAACCAAAACTTAAGGAAATCTTTGAATATCGAGAAAAAAAACTAATTGAATTATTTGGAAATCATGAGAGTTCATCAGATAAAAAATTGAATTTATATAACTATTAAAGATACATGAGAAAAAACATACTACTTATCGGAGGAAGTCATGGTATTGGTTTCGAAATTGCTTTAAAACTTTATAGCGAGCATAATATATATATTGCGTCAAGAACATCAGAGAATCTCGGGAATCTTGAAGTAACACATATTCCTTATGATGTATCCAAAGACGAAATAGATTCCTCTGTATTACCCCAGAGCATTGATGGTTTTGTCTATTGTCCAGGAAGTATTAACCTAAAACCATTTAAAATGTTAACACCAAAAGCATTTGAAGATGATATGCAAATCAACTTTATGTTTTTAGTAAAAATCATTCATCAACTCCTTCCAAAACTTAAAAACTCTGACCAAGCTAGTTTAGTCTTTTTTAGTACAGTTGCTGTTAAAGTGGGTATGCCATTTCATACAAGCGTAGCAGCCGCAAAAGGAGCCATAGAAGGTTTTGCGAAAGCTCTTGCTGCAGAGTATGCGCCTCATTTTAGAGTAAATGTCATTGCTCCTTCACTTACAGATACACCATTGGCTAAAAGATTGTTAGGTAATGAGAAAAAAAGAGATTTGATGAATAGTAGACATCCTATGAAACGTGTGGGGCAAGCAGAAGATATTGCTAACATTGCTACATTTTTATTAAGTGACGAGAGTAGTTGGATCACCGGACAAGTTTTGGGTGTAGATGGTGGTATGTCAACATTAAATATCAATTAATAATGAACAAGAAAATATCTATTTTCTGGTTTAGAAGAGATCTAAGGTTAAATGACAATGTTGGTTTACTAGAAGCTTTAAAAGGTGAATACCCTGTTTTACCTATTTTTATTTTTGACAAAAATATACTGGATCATCTACCAAAAGATGATGCTAGAGTAACATTCATTTTCGAAAGTTTAAATAAGATAGATCAAACATTAAAGAGCAAATATAATAGTACAATACTACAATTGTACGCAAATCCTAAACAAGCCTTTACACATCTTATCTCTCAATTTGATATACAGAAAGTGTATTCAAATCATGATTATGAACCTTATGCCAAAAATCGCGATACCGAAATTGAACACTTTCTCAAAACGCATCAAATAACCTTTCAAACTTTTAAAGATCAGGTAATCTTTGAAAAAAGTGAAATTGTAAAAAATGACGGGACTCCATATGTAGTATATACCCCATATAAAAATAAATGGAAAGAAATCTTTAAATCAGATAACATTATATCGCATGACACGAGTAACTATTTAAAAAATTTAATCCAAGATGTCGTAACTCCTAAGGTATCACTTGCCGAAATGGGATTTGAGCAATCATCAATAAAAGTACCTAATTACGATGCATCTCCAGAGGTTATTCAGAATTATGAAAAAACACGTGATTATCCTGCAATTACAAAAGGCACCTCGTTATTAGGGCCACATCTTCGCTTTGGAACAGTAAGTATTAGGGCAATGGTAAGAAAGGCTATAGCAGAAGAAAATGAAGTATTCTGGTCTGAATTAATATGGAGAGAATTTTTTATGCAAATACTTTATCATTTTCCTCATACACAAAATTCATCTTTTAGAGCAAAATATGACCGGATTGAATGGAGAAACAATGAAGAAGAATTTGAGAAATGGAAAAAAGGTGAGACTGGTTATCCATTAGTTGATGCAGGGATGCGACAGCTAAACAAAACTGGTTATATGCATAACAGGGTACGTATGCTAGTTGCCAGTTTTTTGTGCAAACACCTTCTTATAGATTGGCGCTGGGGTGAGGCATACTTTGCAGAAAAACTATTGGATTATGATATGTCTGCGAATGTTGGAAATTGGCAATGGGCCGCTGGCTCTGGAGTAGATGCCGCTCCGTATTTCAGGATTTTTAATCCCACTACACAAATCACTAAGTTTGATAAGGAATTAAAGTATATTTCAACATGGGTAACAGATTTTAATGAACTTACTTATCCGCAACCTATGGTTGAACATAAAATGGCTCGAGAACGCTGTCTCAAAACTTATAAAAATGCTGTAGCTTAAACAATAAATGTGTATCATTTTTTTATCATTCAATTCAAGTTTTTCGTAAATTAATTGCGAAAAGCATTTTATAACCTAAAAATTGAAACCAATGAATACACAACAAGTTGCAAATCGCTTGGTAGAACTTTGCCGTATAGGTGAAAACATGCAAGCTTTAAACGAGTTATACGATCAAAACGTGATTAGCAAAGAAATGCCTGGTTCCCCTAACCCTATTACCAATGGCAAAGAGGCTGTTATTAAAAAAAGTGAAGATTGGTATGCCTCTGTAGAAGAATTTCATGGAGGTGAAATTTCTGATCCGTTAATTGCAGAAAATCATTTTAGTTGCACTATGAAGATGGATTGTACTTTTAAAGGTCAAGGTAGAATGCAAATTGAAGAAGTTGCAGTATATCAAGTTAATAATGGTAAAATAACCGAAGAGCAGTTTTTCTACAATATGCCTAGTTAACAATTAAAAAATAAGCTCCACTATATATATGTATATAGTGGAGCTTATTTTTTAGAATTTTATAAATTTAAAACTTAAATCCAGTAGAAAACTGAAATACGGAGTGTTGTTGAGAAACTTCTAATCCTTCAATATCAAAAACATCAGTAATCCCTAAATTATATCTAGCTTGAATAAAAGCTCCGATCTCTAATTGATACCCTACTCCCAAATTAAATCCAACATCTATACTTGAAGTAATATCTTTAATATCTGTATCCGAAGTTTCAGTGATTCCTCCATCAAGATTATTTCTACGTTCGAGTACGGCAGAGGTTAAAAAACCTACTTGTGGACCTGCTTCTAAACTAAGACCAGGAACTACATAAAAAGGATAGTATTTCACCATTACAGGAAGATAAATATAATCTAACTTTGTACTTTCTTTTTCAAAATTAACTTCTTCACTTTCTGTTTTAACACCTTGAAAAGTGTATAATAATTCTGGTTGTATTGCTAAAATTTCATTGATAGGAATTTCAGCAGCCAATCCAACATGTACACTTGTTCTTGGGTCTAAATTATCGGTTTCTTCGCCTTTAAAATCGGCTAGGCTAAACCCTACTTTAAAACCTATTTGAAAAGATTCTACCTGAGCACTTACCGAATCAGAAATCAATCCGACAAATAAGGTAATAAAAAACAGCTTTTTTATCATAGTTTATAAATTTGGAGCATTACTATATTAAAGCGACCATTCAATCGTATTTCATAGTAATTTACTAAGAAATAAAAATAAAATGACAGCACCAAAAGTAAACAACACTATCCAGAAATAAAAAAAAATCTAATCATACTAGTACAAATCCAGCAACATCCATTTAAATATTCATCAAATTTAATAGCTGTTGTAATGCTGGGTTACGATTATTTTCTTTCCAAATTACTGATAATACTGCTTTTTGCGGAATTTTAGGAATTTCTAAAAATTTAACCCCTAAATCGAACCCATACTGCAACGAACTTGGGACAATCGCAACACCTAAACCACTTTCGACAAGCTTGTATATGGTTTGCCCATGCACTGATTTATGAGACACCTTGGGTGTAAACCCTTTATCCTCACAAATACTCATAATTTTATCATAGTAAAGAGAACTATATCGAGATGAAAATAAGATGAAATTTTCATGTGATACTTGATCAATACTTTTAAAATTATCTATATTAAGATGATGATCCTCAGGAAGTACCAATGAAAAAGTGTCTTTAAATATCGTTTTCATTTTCAACTCTTTAGAAACCCTTGCCAATCTTACAAAGCCAAGATCTAACTGATCTCTTTCAATAGCTTCAACCTGAAGATAATTAGACATCTCTTCTAAACTAAATTGTATATTAGGGAAGTTTTCGTTTGTTTTAACCAATAATTCAGGGATCACAGTTTGCATTGCCGAACCCAAAAATCCTATACGTACCTCACCATCACTACCTTGATCAATCAAACGAGTTTGTTTTATGGTAAAATCGATATGATTAAAAATGTAATCTAATTCTTTTTTAAGGTATCTACCAGATGCTGTTAAGTCAACATTTCGTTTATCTCTTATAAAAAGTTTTGCTCCTATAATCTCTTCCATCTGTTTAATTTGTCTACTTAATCCAGGTTGAGAAATATATAAACGATCTGCAGCTTTTCTAAAGTGCAGTTCTTCAGCAACGGCCAAAAAATATGTAAAATGTCTTAATTCTAACTGATAACTCATGGTTATTAATTAATGATAATATTAGTATTTCTAATTATTAAAAATACATATTAATTTAGTGCTAACAAATCAATTTAAAATTTCGCACTGAAACAATGTCTAATATGGCCGATCATTTTTTATACGGAGAAGATTATTTAACAGCAGGGATAGCTCTTAAAATAGCTAAGGGAGAAACAAAAGGTATTATTTCAAAAATTTCAAGAGAGAAAATAAAAGAAAGCAGAAAGGTTGTTGAGAATATTGTAGATAAAGGACATCCTGTTTACGGGATTAATACCGGATTTGGCCCCCTTTGTACCACTAAAATTTCTAAAGAAGAAACAAAAGTTTTACAAAACAACATTCTTAAAAGTCATAGTGTTGGTGTTGGTGATCCTGTAGATAATGAGATCGCTAAACTTATGATGATTTTAAAAATGCAATCGTTATCTAAAGGATATTCTGGTATTTCAGAAAAAACATTAGATAGAATTCTTTGGCATATTGATAATGATGCCATTCCTATAGTTCCAAGTCAAGGATCGGTTGGTGCATCAGGAGATTTAGCTCCTTTATCGCACTTATTCCTGCCATTAATTGGTTTAGGAAAAGTGGTATACCATAAAAGAATAATTACTACTAAAGAGTTATTTAAGACTACAGAGCTATCACCTCTTGATCTTGGGCCAAAAGAAGGTTTAGCTCTTATTAACGGAACTCAGTTTATTGCTGCTCATGCAGTCCAAATTGTCTCAAAACTTCATAACTGCCTCTCTCAAGCCGATATTATTGGTGCAATGATGATAGAAGGTCTTCAAGGCTCTGTAAAACCGTTTTATAGAGAATTACATAATTTACGCCCTTTTAAGGGCAATATACATGTTGCTTCTAGAATCAAATCGTTATTAAAAGGTTCTGAAATTATGGAAGACCATGTAGATTGTGATCGAGTTCAGGATCCGTATTCATTAAGATGCATGCCACAAGTTCATGGAGCATCAAGAAATGCGTGGTTACATCTAAAAGAACTTCTTGAAGTAGAGCTTAATTCTGTCACTGATAATCCTATAATTATTAATGAAGAACTTACTATTAGTGGAGGAAGTTTTCACGGGCAACCCCTTGCTATGGCAATAGATTATGCTTGTCTAGCTGCTTCTGAACTTGGTAACATTTCAGACCGAAGGATATATCTTGCCTTAGAGGGTAATTCTCCTGGAGTTCCTAAACTATTAATGAAAGATACCGGTATTAACTCCGGATACATGATATTGCAATATACTACAGCAGCTTTAGCAAGTGAAAATAAAGGATTATGTTTTCCTTCTAGTGCTGATAGTATACCCACATCTTTAGGTCAAGAAGATCATGTAAGCATGGGATCAATAGGTGGGCGAAAAGCCATAAAAGTTATTGAGAATCTTGAGAAAATACTAGCTATAGAATTATTAACCGCATCTCAAGCTTTTGAATTTAGAAAACCTTTAAAATCAGGAGTTATTGTAGATGAAATACATAAAGCTATTAGAACTAAAGTAGCTTTTGCAGATAAAGACAGAGTATTTGCTCATGATATCGAAGAAGGAATTAATATCATTAAGAATAAAACCATCATAACCATTGTAAATCAAATATCTAAAGAAAAAAATATTTCTGTTGAAACAGAATTTTCTAATGAATTTGAGGTATATTAAAAGAACTCTTTAATAAAGAGATTAGGAATAAATACAATAATTGATATGTCTAAATACAAATTAATAGGTCCAATTTCACAACTTATATCGATGAGAGAATTACCAATAAAAGGTGCTCTCAAAGATGAGGATTTACATATTTTAGAAAATGCAGGAATTCTAATAGAAGATGGGAATATTAAGAATATCGAGACGTATTCGGATTTACTAAACAATTACAAAGCTCTTGATTTAGAGATTATAGAATTAAAAGCAAATTATGTTTGTCTGCCTGGTTTTATAGATGCTCATACTCATATTTGTTATTGTGGTTCGAGAGCAAAAGATTATGCCATGAGAAATTCTGGCAAATCATACCTAGAAATAGCGCAAGCAGGTGGCGGAATATGGGATACAGTAACCCAAACTAGAAAAGCAGAACAACAAGAGTTAATGTATGGCATTGTAAAAAGAGCAAATACGCATTTAAAAAACGGGGTCACAACCATAGAAGTTAAAAGTGGTTATGGGTTATCTGTTCCTGAGGAGTTAAAAATGTTAAGAGCCATAAAAGAAGCTGAAAGAAACACTGAAGCAGATCTTATCGCTACATGCCTTGCAGGGCATATGTTACCAAAAGATTTTGAGGGAAATCATGAAACATATTTGGATCACATAAGCACTACTTTATTTCCTATTCTTCAAGAAGAAAAACTAACAAATCGGATAGATGCGTTTATAGAGCAAAGCGCTTTCTCCCCTTCTAGTATACTTCCCTATTTTGAAAAAGCAAAATCAATGGGGTTTGATATTACGGTACACGCAGATCAATTTAGTACAGGAGGTAGTGAAATTGCAGTTAAAATGAATGCCATAAGTGCGGATCATTTAGAAGCTAGTACAGATAACGAGGTAAAAATGTTAGCCAATAGCAATGTCGTTTCTATTGCTTTGCCTGGTGCATCAATTGGATTGGGGTGCAGTTTTACTCCTGCAAGAAAAATCTTAGATTCGGGAGGAGCGTTGGCTATAGCTAGTGATTGGAATCCTGGTTCAGCTCCTATGGGAGACCTGCTCACACAAGCATGTATTTTAGGTACTTTTGAAAAGTTATCAAACACAGAGGTATTAGCAGGTATAACCTACAGAGCAGCGGCAGCTCTCAACCTTCAAGACAGAGGCCGATTAATGCCTGGAATGTTAGCAGATTTTAACCTTTTCAAAACAGATCATTATAATGAAATCTTTTATCATCAAGGTAAGCTAGTTCCTTCACAAATATGGAAACAAGGAAACCTGATTTATACCAGTTAACTAAAACTTGTAACTCTTTTATACATCTACTCAAGTACTATAAATTAAAATATGACTTTTAAAGAACAAATACTACAGGGTATCCCCAAAAAATTACCTCCAAAAAAAGCATTAAACCCTGATATAAGTCGCGCTCCAAAACGGAAACAAATTCTTTCAAAAGATGAGAAAAAACTTGCTCTTAGAAATGCGCTTCGCTACTTTCCTGAAGAATGGCATCAAGAACTTGCCGAAGAATTTTTAGATGAATTAAATACATTTGGGCGCATTTATATGTATCGCTTTATTCCTGCGTATGCATTATACGCCAGACCTATAGACGAATACCCTTCAAATACCGTACAAGCAGCAGGGATTATGTTAATGATACAAAACAATTTAGATCCTGCAGTTGCACAACATCCATATGAGCTAATTACTTATGGAGGAAATGGTGGTGTTTTTCAAAATTGGGCACAGTACAGTATTACCATGCAATATCTTGCTACAATAACAGAACAACAAACTTTAAATATCTATTCAGGGCATCCTATGGGCGTATTTCCTTCTTCAAAAGATGCCCCAAGAGTTGTAGTCACAAATGGTATGATGATCCCTAATTACTCTTCTCCTGATGATTGGGAAAAATATAATGCACTAGGTGTTACGCAGTACGGACAAATGACAGCAGGAAGCTATATGTATATTGGACCGCAAGGTATAGTGCATGGAACTACCATAACAGTAATGAATGCATTTAGAAAAACATTACGACAAGATGAATCGTGCGCAGGTAAAATATTTTTAACATCAGGTTTGGGAGGAATGAGTGGTGCACAACCAAAAGCAGGAAATATAGCTGGTTGTATTACCATATGCGCAGAAGTAAATCCTAAAGCTGCACAAAAACGTTATGAACAAGGATGGGTAGATGAAATTATAAGAGATTTAAATATTTTGGTAAGCAGAGTAAAAAAAGCTGTACGTCAAACAGAAGTCGTATCTATAGCATATCAAGGAAATATTGTAGACGTCTGGGAACGATTTTATGATGAGAATATTTATATCAATATTGGATCAGACCAAACCTCTTTACATAACCCGTGGTCTGGAGGATATTATCCAGCTGGTTTAAGTTATGAACAAGCCAATACGATGATAAGCAATGAACCCGAAAAATTCAAATTAGAAGTTCAAAAATCCTTACGCCGACATGCTACTGCAATTAATAAACATACTTCTAAGGGTACCTATTTTTTCGATTACGGAAATGCTTTCTTGTTAGAAGCTTCAAGAGCTGGGGCAGAAATAATGGCTAATAATAAAATAGATTTTAAATATCCGTCTTATGTACAAGATATTTTAGGGCCTATGTGCTTTGATTATGGGTTTGGACCGTTTAGATGGGTATGCACTTCTGCAAAAGCTGAAGATCTAGATAAAACAGATCAAATTGCTTTAGATGTTATGCAATCTATTAAAATGAATGCTCCAAAAGAGATTCAGCAACAAATGCAGGATAATATTACCTGGATAAAAGAAGCTAAACAAAATAAACTTGTAGTAGGCTCACAAGCGCGTATTTTATACGCAGATGCAGAAGGTAGAGTTAAAATCGCATTAGCTTTTAACAACGCTATAAAAGAGGGATTGATCTCAAAACCTATCGTTTTAGGAAGAGATCATCATGATGTAAGTGGCACAGATTCTCCTTATCGCGAAACAAGTAATATTTATGATGGCAGTAAATTTACTGCTGATATGGCAATTCACAATGTGATTGGCGATAGCTTTAGAGGCGCAACATGGGTCTCTATTCATAATGGTGGAGGTGTTGGCTGGGGAGAAGTAATAAATGGTGGATTTGGTCTTGTACTAGACGGTTCTAAAGAAGCTTCTGCACGATTAGAACGAATGTTATTTTATGATGTAAACAACGGAATTGCGAGAAGAAGTTGGGCAAGAAATAAAGAAGCGCTATTCGCTATTAAAAGAGAAATGCAACGTACACCAGAATTAAAAGTAACTATTCCCAAGGAAGTCGATACTGCTATTTTGGATCAGATTTTCAACTAATTTGTGCTATTCTTATAAAATGAAAAACTATCAAAATCCTAATACAGAGTTATGGACAGGCAGAGTTTCTGAAAATAAATTATACCTTCATGAAAAAATTAAATGCATACCCCTTGATCTAGAAAACCTAAAAAATTTAAAGGAAAAAACATTTGCACTCTTAGGATACCAGTGTGATGAAGGAGTTAGAAGGAATCAAGGTAGAATAGGTACATCTGAGGGGCCTGATATGATCAGGAGAATGTTAGCTCCTCTTGCAAATCATTTTACCGATCAAGTAGAACTTTTGGATGTTGGTAATTTAACTTGCACTACCGGAAACCTCGAAGAAACTCAACAAGAAACATCAAAAGCAATTTCTATTTTATTAAAACATAAAATTTTTCCAATTCTTTTAGGAGGTGGTCATGATCTTGCATATTCGCATTATAATGGAATTAAAAAGCAATGGCCCGATAAAACTATCGGAATTATCAACCTTGATGCCCATTTTGATCTTAGAAAAAAAATTAATGTAGGGAATTCTGGTACTCCATTCTATCAAATAGCTTCTGAAAATAGCAATTTTAATTACCTCTGTTTAGGTATTCAAAAAGCTGCAAACAATAAAGAGTTATATAAAACGGCACATAATTTAAAAGTACACTATATTGAAAATACCAAATTTACTATTGCTCACAAAAGCAAGATCAATTCAATACTAAAAGAATTTATAGCATCAGTCGATTACCTATACTTGACTATTGATCTAGACGGTTTTTCATCTTCTGTAGCACCTGGCGTTAGTGCTCCTTCTCCTACTGGTTTTCTGGTAGATATTGCCATGGATTCTATACACACCATTTGTAAATCCAATAAACTAATTAGTGTTGATATCGTAGAACTTAATCCCAAATATGATATTGACAATTGTACAGCAAAACTTGCTGCTAGATTAATCTACAATATCATATCTTTTATATAAATACTTTGAAGTAAAAAGGTATTTCTTGATCTTTCCTACTATTTAAGCTTTCATATAGTTTCTTTTTTCAAAAAAAATACCCTTCAAATAGAAAATGAAGGGCTTAAGGGCAAAAACACAAACTCAAGATATTCTAATCATTCTTGAAAATAGTACCAAAACAAAGTACTACGAGTTTATTCAAGAAAAATCTATTGGTATTATTATTTACGAATTGCATAACTAGATGCTTTAGGTAGTTGTTTCATAAAATTCACAAAGCCTGCGAAATTAAGTCCGAACATGGAGTATAAATTATTCATGATTGTGGGATTTAAAATTAAGTTGCAGCAAATTAACAACTTATCAACAATAAAACAAATAAAATGTTTATTATTTGTTAATAATTTGTTTAAAAGTATTATTTTCACGATATAAATGATAATTTATACATTACTATTAATATTTAACACGTAAAAACCTACTTTAATTGTTAATAACTATGTTAATAACTCAATTTTCGTTAAAAATAATCCAGAAAAGGTCCTCGTACTTCCATAAAATATCCAATACATCTTTGCCTGATATATAAAAAGTGAAATTATTGATGATAAGTACGGGTTGAGAAAATCATACATTTTAAATACAATCTACAATAACAAATAAGCTATTCTTACTACATTGCACCTTATGAAAACTGCTACTGTAAGAGAATTAAAAAAAGAACTAGAACATAGTTCACACGAAGAATTAATGGCATTATGTCTTCGTTTATCACGTTTTAAAAAAGAAAATAAAGAATTGCTTACGTATTTATTATTTGAGGCAACAGATGAAGAAGGTTACATTCAAAGCGTAAAACAAGAAATTGATGAGCAGTTTAAACTTATAAACACCACATCTTATCATTATATAAAAAAGAGTGTCCGAAAAATTTTAAGAAATATTAAAAAACATATTAGGTATTCATCTAGTAAAGAAACAGAGGTCGAATTACTTCTCTTTTTTTGTGATACATTAATTCATTACAGACCTTACATAAGCAATAACTCTGTTTTAAAAAATATTTATTTTAGAGAACTAACAGCATTAAAAAAGAAAATAACAACTTTACATGAAGATTTACAATTTGATTACTATCAAGAATTGGAAAAGCTTCCGAGTTAAAATCGTTTTTCCTTATCATCTAATTACAGTAAATATCCATCTAATTCGTCTCAATAAATTAATTTTTAATTGATTAATTAATATTTTTTTATACATTTACTTGTAATAAACACTTAAATTTTGTGTTTAGACAACAAGTAAAAGCTATTGATGATGTTGAATTAAATATTTGGTTTTATCTTTAGGTTTTATTAACTAATTTAAATTATAACAATGAGCAAAGGAACAGTAAAATTCTTCAATGACTCCAAAGGTTTTGGATTTATCACTGAAGAAGATTCGAACAAAGAACATTTTGTACACATCTCTGGATTAATTGACGAGATTCGCGAAGGCGACGCAGTAGAGTTTGATTTACAAGAAGGACGAAAAGGATTAAACGCAGTAAATGTAAAAGTAATTTAATATATACTATTTAATTTTTTTTAAAGCATAAAGCCTATACTAAAATGTATAGGCTTTTTATTTTAATAAATTTTGACTTTTATACTATTCAAACATTAATGAAACAAATTCTGCGACACAGGCTGGTTTTTCTGTGTTTTCAATTTCAACAGAACAATTCCAAGTGATTTTCAATCCATTTTTACCATATTCTTCTATTTTAGCAATACTGCTATGTAAACGCACTTTACTATCTACTAATACTGGATTTGGAAACCTTACTTTGTTTAACCCATAATTCACCCCCATCGTCATACTATCGACAACAATTAAATCCATAAGCATTTTAGAAAGTAAGGATACTGACAAAAAACCATGCGCTATTGGTTTTTTAAATGGTGACTCTTTCTTTATTCTTTCGTGATCCACATGAACCCATTGAAAATCTAGTGTTGCTTCGGCAAAAGCATCAATCATTTTCTGAGTTACTAATAACCAATTTCCTGTAGGAAGTGATTGCCCTTCGTTTGCTCTAAATTCAGAAAAATTTTTACATATTAACTTATCCATAGTATATAAATAAAATTTTTATTTCCTTAAAATTACCTTGATACACCCCCGTCTATTGTTAAACAAATTCCAGAAACAAAAGACGCTTCATCAGACGCTAAGTATAAATAACCGTATGCTATATCTATTGGTTTAGCAGCTTTCTTTAGAGGTATTTGATTTTTAATTCCATCCAAATGCTCTTGAGGAATCTGTTCTGTCATCTCGGTAAGCGTAAATCCCGGAGCTAGTGCATTAGCTGTAATACCATATTTACCTAACTCTACCGTCCACGTTTTGGACATTGCAATAACGCCGGCTTTAGTAGCTGCATAATTAGTTTGTCCAAAATTTCCTCTTAGACCTACATTTGATGCAGCAGATACGATACGACCATAGCTTTTTTCCTTCATGTATTGCGAAACAACTTGGGTACAAAGAAAAACACCTTTAAGATTTACATCGACTACGGCATCCCATTCTTCTTCGCTCATTTTATGCAAAGTTCTATCTTTTGTAATACCTGCATTATTAATCAATATATCTATTTTACCATACGTATCATTAATTCTCTGTGCTTCTGCATCTATTGCAACTTTATCCGTCACTGAAATATTAGTAAACTCTGCACGTTGACCTTTTTTTACAATAGTATCGGCAACACTTTGCCCTTCTGGCAATACATCCCAAATAATCACAATAGCTCCTTCATGAGCAAATAATTCTGAAACAGCTTTACCTATTCCTCGGGAACCTCCTGTTACAATAGCTACTTTATCTTTTAATCTCATTGTTTATTTTTTTAGGAACATTGTATAACCGCTTTACCTTTTACTTTTCTACTTGCAATATCTTCTAAAGCAACTGAAGCATCTGCTAATGGATATATTTTATGAATATGGGGTTTAAGTTTTCCTTTTCCATACCATTGCATTAATTCCATTGTATTTTCCATATTTTTCTTAGGGGTCTTCATGGCGAAACTTCCCCAAAACACACCTACAATTGCACAACCTTTAAGCAAGGCCAGATTAAGTGGTATTTTAGGAATATCTCCGGCTGCAAACCCAACTACCAAATAACGCCCTTCCCAGGCCATACTTCTAATAGCTGGTTCTGCATAATTACCACCAACAGGATCATACACTACATCAACTCCTTTTCCTTTGGTAAGCTCTTTTACTTTTGTTTTTAAATCTTCTTTGGTATAATTAATAATTTCGTCTGCTCCATAAGATTTACATAATTGTAGTTTATCATCTGTAGATGCGGCTGCAATGACTGTGGCTCCCATAAGTTTACCTAGTTCAACGGCTGCTAAACCAACTCCGCCAGAAGCCCCTAAAACCAATAATGTTTCTCCTTTTTGTAGTTTTGCTCTATCTTTTAAAGCGTGATAAGAAGTCCCATATGCCATCATAAATGAAGCAGCAATAGGGAATTGCATCATTGGTGGCTTTTGAAAACATGCATTGCCAGGAACCACAACCTCTTGTGCATAACCCCCATGCATTACAAAACCAAATACCTCATCTCCCGGCTTAACATGATTAACCTTTTCTCCAACTTCTTTTACTATGCCAGCAATATCACTACCAGGCGTAAAAGGTAATTGAGGTTTAAACTGATATAATCCTTGGATTATTAGCGTATCCGGAAAATTAACTCCACAAGCTTTTACTTGTACTACAACCTCATCATCTTTAGGTTTAGAACTTTCTACCTCTTCTAAAACCAAAGTAGATGGTGGTCCAAATTCTTTACAAACTATTGCTTTCATATATTATCCTATAATTCTTTAGTATGAAATGGTTTAACATTTTTAAGACACTTCCTAATTACGTCATCAATACCCATCTTAAGCAGATTTAATCTTCTATCACCTTTAATACTAATTTTCCCATTTTATCTCCAGAAAACAAGCGTAAAAATGTTTCGTGAAAATTTTCGATACCATCATAAACATCCTCTTTACTTTTTAATTTACCTTGAGCCATCCAAGCTCCCATCTCCATTGCTGCTTTACCAAAATCTTTAGTGTAATCTAAAACTACCATTCCTTTCATTGTGGCTCTATTTACTAAAAGAGATAGATAATTTGATGGACCTTTTATTGCAGTTTTATTATTATACTGTGAGATAGCTCCACAAATTACAATACGTGCATGCATACGGAGTCTAGCCAAAGCAGCATCCAGAATTTCTCCACCAACATTATCAAAATAAACATCGATACCTTTTGGACATTCTCTTTTTAGTGCTGCATTAATATCTTCAGATTTATAATCAATTGCACCATCAAAGCCTAACTCATCAATAATATATTTACATTTATTTGCTCCACCTGCAACGCCTATTACTCGACAACCTTTTATTTTTGCTATTTGCCCTACAATACTACCAACAGCACCGGCTGCTCCAGAAACAAGTACAACATCACCTTCTTTAATTTCGCCTACTTGTAGAATCCCAAAATAGGCTGTCATCCCTGGCATTCCCAAAGTACCGATATACATTGGCAAAGGAGCTAGCTTTGGATCTACAGGATACCAATTATCTCCATTTGTTACACTATATTGCTGTACACCACCCCAGCCAGTTACAAAATCACCTTCTTTTAATTTTGGGTGATTGTTTGCTTTTATTACTTTCCCTACTGATCCTGCTCTCATAACATCATTTATTTGAACAGGTTCTATATAAGATTTCCCTTCATTAATCCAACCACGCATTGCAGGGTCTAAAGAAATATAATGTTGTTGAATTAATACTTCACCTTCTTTAGGTTCTGGGATTGGATTTGACTCTAATTGCCATGTAGTAGTATCAGGAATGCCTATTGGACGTTTTTTTAATATGAGTTGTTTATTCATTTTTATTGTTTTAATTGTGTGTAATATGTAAAAAAATTATAAAGAAGTTCCACCATCTAGAGTTATTGTTTGCCCCGTGATGAACTTAGTAGTATCCGATGCCAACCAAACCACTGCCTCTGCTATTTCGTCTGCTTGTCCATAACGTTTCATTGGGATAACACTTTTTAGCATCTGATCCATATCTGGTCTTACTGATAATAGTTTTTCTAATAGGGCAGATTCTGTATATCCAGGACAAACAGCATTAATACGTATATTTTTCGTCGCATATTCTAAAGCTGCAGACTTGGTCATACCAACTACTGCAAATTTACTAGCGCTATATGATAAATTATTAAGCGAAGCTTTTAACCCTGCTAATGATGCAATATTCACAATATTTCCCCCTCCTTGTTTCATCATTTGTTGCAATGCCAATTTCATACAATAAAAAACTCCGGTTTGATTTACAGCAATTACGCTATCCCAATCCTCTAATGTATATTCTCCTGTTTTAGCCATATTTCTAGGTCCA
The DNA here is from genome assembly GCF_003443715.1 of Aquimarina sp. AD10. Lineage (NCBI taxonomy): Bacteria > Pseudomonadati > Bacteroidota > Flavobacteriia > Flavobacteriales > Flavobacteriaceae > Aquimarina > Aquimarina sp. AD10. Next base: position 1,486,452 of record NZ_CP031965.1, read on the forward strand.
ATTCCTGCATTGTTAACTATAACATCTAACCTACCAAACTGATCTACCGTTTTAGCGATAAGTTGTTCTACATGTTCAAAATTGGCTACGTTAGCTTCAATGGGAACTGCACTTCCTCCTTCTTTTATAATCTCTTCAACTACAGTTTGGGCTTTCTGTTTTTTTATATCAGAAACTATAACAGTAGCATTATATTTAGCAAAATGTTTTGCTGTAGCTGCTCCTATTCCAGAACCTGCACCTGTGACAATTACGATCTTATCTTTTACTTCCATCTTATATTCTTTAAATAAAATTTTATTGTTTTAAACAATACTACTGGTTATATACAGTCTTAATTTATTCTTTTTTACTACCTAAAGTATAATCTCTTTTTTTCCTTCAAATTGTTTAACAATATCTGGGTAATGTACGTTTAGGTTTTCCAGAATAAAATCAAAAGGAACATCGTTAAAATGACCATAATCATCTAGATATTCCATAAAAACATTCCCTTCATTATTATATTCTTGAAAAATAGAGTCATTTTCTCCATCAAAGTCTAATGGAGCAACATTACACTTTCTACATAATGCTTTATTAAATGCTGGTGATATTTTAAGCCATTGATCATTCAGTAACACGTTAACCATACCATGCGGTGTTAATTCATTTGTTCCGAATTTTTGAATTAATCGTTCAACACCTATATGATTTTTGACTTTAGCCAGGTGAATTCGAGCAGGAATTCCTAATCCTCTTAAGCAAGCAACTAATAAGATAGATTTATCTACGCAATGGCCCTTAGACTTTTTAGCTATAAAACTAGCTTTAAAACACTTTTTAGAAAGGTTAATATGATAAGCATCGTATCGCCAATCATCTCTTATTTTCAGGTATATTTTTATTGCCTTTTCTTTCTCTGTCAATTCTGTTGTATCATATTCTTTGATCAACTTTTGAATCTCTTCTGTTTCATAATCAAAATAATATGTTGGTGTTAAATAATTCATTTTATTCTTATTATCTTATTCTAATCTATTTTTTTTGTCTGGATAGCTTGTAACGCTACATTACAAAGTAACTCTGAAGCTTTATTAAGTTCTGCAAAACGAGGGTCAGTTGTCAAACCCTTACTATATCTATAATAAATCTGTTGTGCTATCACCGCTATTTTAAACAATCCAAAAGCGTAATAAAAAATTAAATTATTTACTTTTCTTCCACTTTTTTGTAGGTATAGTTCTACTATTTCACTTCTTCCCGGATTACCTTCCATGATTGTAGGTGAAGGAATCCCTTGTTGTACGAACGCATGATCAGTAGCCATTGTCCAGTATCCTAATGATGTTCCTAGATCCATTAATGGGTCTCCTAAAGTAGCCATTTCCCAATCTAAAACAGCAGTAACATCGTTCCATTGGTCATCTTTAAAGACAATATTATCATATTTAAAATCATTATGAACCAAACTATAATCATATTTCTTCGGTTGATTATCTTGCAACCATCTCATAACCTTTTTTGCAGTTAACACATCTTCTGTAGCGGCTTTGAGGTATTGTTTTCCCCAATTGGTAACTTGTCGTTCTACATACCCTTCTGGTTTTCCTAAATCTATCAATCCAGCTGCTTTATAATCTATAGCATGCAGCTCTACAAATGTATCTAACCACGAATGTGCTATAGTTTTAAAATCTGATGAAGCTATAGTCCTTTTCTTTGCTTCTTTTACATTAAGAATTATGCCATTTACTTTTTCCATAATATAAAATGGGCATCCCAGTATAGTATCGTCTTCGGTATAAGAATACATTTTTGGAACCTTAGGAAATGACCGATATATATTAGACTGCACATTGAATTCTCTTCCCATATCATGCCCTCTTTTTATAGCACCAAAAGGTGGTCTACGCAGCACATATTCTTTGTCCTCTATTTCTAACAAATACGTGAGATTAGAATAACCGTGTGTAAACTGCGTAACCTGCCAATCACTAAGACTACTAGTAATCAAACCTTCTCGTTGAAGAAATATCTTTAATTTCTTTTCATTTAATTCTTCCCCTTTACGTACGTTTTGCATAATTTCTTGCCCTAGAATAACAACCGATACTATCGAATGATTATTTTAATTTTTATTTCTTATTAAATTCAATGATACTTAGGTTTTATTTTTGGAATAAGCGTTAATAACACTTTTTCCTAATTGATACATATGCACCTCGTCTGGTCCATCTGCCAAACGTAACATTCGTGCTGCAACAAAAAAGTGTGATAATGGGGTATCCGGTCCTACTCCTTTTCCACCATGAATTTGTATAGCTCTGTCGATGACATTTAATGCCATTTTAGGTGCTACAATTTTAATCATAGCTATCAAATCTTTAGAGGCTTTATTACCTTTCTTATCCATTTTATCTGCAGCCGACAAGGTTAACAATCTTGCTTGTTCAATATCACACTGAGACTGAGCTATTTCTTGTCGAATACTACTATAATCTTTAAATGTTTTTCCAAATGCGATACGTTCGGAAGCTCTTTGAGACATCAATTCTAAAGAACGTTGTGACATGCCTATCAAGCGCATACAATGATGAATACGTCCTGGTCCTAAGCGTCCTTGAGCAATTTCAAAACCTCTTCCTTCTCCTAGTATTAAGTTTTCTTTAGGCACCCTTACATTTTCTAATACAATTTCTGCATGCCCTTCTGGAGAGTCATAAAAACCAAAAACTGATAAAGGTCTTATTATTTTTAACCCTGGAGTATCCATAGGAACTAAAACCATACTTTGTTGTTGGTGTCTTGGGGCATTTGGATCTGTTTTACCCATAACAATAGCGATTTTACAATGAGGATCCATTGCTCCAGAGGACCACCATTTTCTGCCATTAATGATATAGTCGTCTCCATCTCTGATTATAGAAGTCTCGATATTTGTTGCATCAGACGAAGCTACTTGAGGTTCGGTCATTAAAAAAGCTGATCTAATATCACCATTCATCAAAGGTTTTAACCATTGTTCTTGTTGTAGAGGCGATCCATATTTTGCCAAAACCTCCATATTTCCAGTATCGGGAGCATTACAATTAAAAACTTCTGAAGACCATAATACTCGCCCCATAATTTCTGCTAATGGAGCATATTCTAGATTTGTAAGACCAGGACTCAATTCACCATAACTCTTAGGTAAAAAAAGATTCCATAACCCTGCTTCTTTTGCCTTTTCTTTTAGATCTTCTATTCCCGGCCAACGTTTCCATCTATTTTCTGCGCTGTAATTAAATGTTGTTACATGGTCCTCTATGGGCAATATATGTTCCTCAAAAAAGGTATTTAATTTTTTTTGAAGGGTTATTATTTTTTCTGAGTATTCAAAATTCATTTCTTATATACTTTTAACACCTCATACAGATTTTACTAATCAATGAATAATTTATCCTGCAATCATATATCCGCCATCGGCATTATAAACGCCACCAGTCATATATGCACCTGCTTCTGAAGATAATAAACACACTATCCCTGCCATCTCATCGGGCATTCCCATTCTAGAAGTAGGCAGTGTTTTTTCTATTTTTTGAAGTAATTTTTCATTTTGCCAGAGCGCAGCACTAAACTTGGTTTTTATCAACCCGGGACAAACAACATTTGCTCTTATACCATATTGTCCCCATTCTTTTGCTTGGTTTTTTGTTAACATCAATAATGCAGCCTTACTTGTACTATACAACCCTAATCCTGCTCCTGGGTGTAAAGCTTCTACAGACGCAATATTAATAATACTACCCCCTCCTCTTTCTTTCATTGAAGACAATACTAGATTAGATAACATCCATGGTGCTTTTACATTAACATCCATTATTTTATCAAAAACGCTCTCTTCAGCATCCTCAATAGGGCCATAAATAGGGTTAATTGCCGCATTATTTACCAAAATATCTATGCCACCAAAAAGTGTTATTGTTTTTTCTATAAGGCTTTTTCTTTGTTCAGCTTTTCCTATGTGACATGCAATACCAATAGCTTCCCAACCCGCTTTTTTAAATTCTTCTGCCACTTCATCAACTGCATCCTGATTTCTGCTACTGATAACTACTTTGGCTCCTTGCTCAGCTAAAGCTTGAGCAATAGCTTTTCCTATTCCTTTACTAGAACCTGTTACAATAGCAACTTTTCCTTCTAAGTTGAATGATTGTTTTATACTACTCATTATAGATAAATATGTTATAATTTTAATTTAATAAGAAAACTGATTCTTTAAATTATCCAAGAAACTCCTTTTCAGTAGCAATCGTAAGCACCTCGTTATCAAAAAGAATCTCTGCAAGACCGGTAGTTTTGGGTAGTTCATATTTGAAATAAAACCTCATCGCATGAATTTTACTTTCATAAAAGTCTTCAGAATGATTTTTTGATCCTGAGATGATGGATTTTTTTGCATTAACAGCAATTTCTAACCATATCCAAGACATCGTTATTGTACTAAAGAATTCCATAAAAGGTGTAGCATCAGAAAGAAAACGTTCAAAATCTCCTTTCTTAGCGTATGCTACTAAGGAGCCTATAACTTTTTGAGTTAGTTGCAACTTTTCTCCAAGTCTATTAGCATATGAACGTATATCATCATATTTTGATGCATCTTGTATGGTTTTCATCACTTCTTCTGTTAAGAGCTGTAAAGCTTTACCATTTTCCATAAGCAATTTTCTTCCTAACAAATCTTGAGACTGTATCCCTGTTGTACCTTCATAAATTGGAAAAATTCGAATGTCTCTATAATACTGTTGTAAAATAAAATCTGTACAAAAACCATATCCACCTAACACTTGTAATCCATTTGAAACAGCTTCTGCGCCCATCTCTGAAGGATAGGTTTTCACCATAGGAATAATTAATTCGAGTAGTAAACTATATTTTTCTATTTCTACTTTATCTTGTAATGTTTCTTTAAGATCAAAATACCTTGAAGCTAATAGTACTAAACTTAAAGAACCTTCTGCCACAACTTTTTGTTGCATCAACATTCTTCGCACATCGGGGTGGTTAATTATTAAGGTTTGTCCTTGTTCTGGATTTTTCTTTCCTGTACTAGTAAGTTTTCTACCTTGCGGACGTTCCTTTGCATATTGTAAAGAAGCTTGATACGCTGCAGTAGCAATTGCCGCAGCACCTCTACCAACAGCTATTCGAGCACCATTCATCATCATAAACATGTATTTAAGCCCTTGATGAGCTTCTCCTACCAACCAGCCATGACAATCGTTTGTATCACCAAATCCCAAGTGAGTAGTACAATATCCTTTTTGTCCTAATTTCTGAAAATCAGCAACTGTAGTAACATCATTAGGAACAAGATCATCTTTATCGTCAAAACGTTTTTTAGGAACTACAAATAAAGATATACCCTTGGTACCTGCAGGTGCACCTTCTATTCTAGCTAATACAAGATGAACAAAGTTATCTGCGTACTGATGATCACCTCCAGAAATAAATATTTTTTGTCCAGAAATTTTATAATACTCACTATCCGTAGGTATTGCTTTTGTTACCACATCAGATAGTGAACTGCCTGCTTGTGGTTCTGTTAAACACATAGTTCCTCCCCATTCACCTGAAAGCATTTTAGGAACATATTTGTCATTAAGTTCCTTATTACCAAAATGTACAATTAACTCAGCCGAGCCTATTGTAAGTCCTGCATACCCAGGTAAGTGATTATTTGCGGCATCTTGAATAAAAGCAGATGCAGTATATGCCATCATTGGCAATTGTAATCCACCGGCATCATAATCAAAAGTACCAGAAATCAATCCCATTTCTCCACCTTTTTTCATCATTACCCCAACTTGCTCATGAACAATTATCTCACCATCTTTATAGTAGGCAGGATGGTCATCCATCTCTTTTATATAAGGAAACAATTCTCGATCAGAAAAATCCTTTACCGCATCTATAAACAACTCTAAAGACTCTTTATCATGATCAACAAAACGATCTGCATCCAATACTTCTTCTAATTGATGTACATCATACAAAAGGTACTTAAGAGTTTCAATATCTATATATTTATCAGCCATTGTGTGAAGTTTTAAAACATTAAGTAATAATACCTCAATAAAGTACGTAAATATTTAATAGATTCTCATTAAACTAGTTTAATAAATGCCGAAATTTAGATACCATTAACTATTTTTAAATAAGACATACAATAGCTACATAGTTAAACACAACTTACCTGTGCACAATAAACAAAAACGAATTAGTTTGTATTATTAACTCTTACTAAGTCTCTTTTTAATTTTGGATAAGCCTACTGGTGTCAATCCAAGGTACGAAGCTATTAGGTATTGTGGTACTCGTTGAAACAATGAAGGGCGTTTTTCTAACAATTGTAAGTACCTTTCTTGATTAGAAAGGTTTCTTAATTGATTAATTCTTTGAAAATTAATCACAAAAGTTCTCTGCATAGATAATCTTCCAAAACGTTCTAATTGATGAGAATGATCGTATACTTTTTGCTGATCTGATTTTGAAATTGTGTATATAATAGAATCTTCTAGAGCTTCAAGATATGATTCTGAAGGAATATCTTGAATAAAAGCATATAGATCTGTAAAAAAATAGCCTTCAGTAAAAAACTCCATTACTCTTGTTACTCCTTCTTCTACAGTATAATAGGATATACACCCCTTTTGCATAAAGTAAAATTCATTTATACACTGGTTAGGTTTTAGTAATAATTCTCCTTTTTTTATTTTTCTAATTTTGAAAAACTGAAGTCCAAATTCAATATCTGAATCACTTACTTTAGTAAAGGATCTTATTTTTTTCTTTAAGTCTTCCAAGGGATATGATCTTTTTAGCGAAAAAACAAAATATTTGACGATTAGCAAAAAGTAAACCATAAATCTACAACACTCCTCACCTTCTAGTATGTTTTTTTATAAAAATTATTCGCTCTAAATTATAGATAAATTTACGGTTTAACCGTAATTATAATTTATCAATAGTTCGTAGCTTTAAACGACTTAAAAAAACCTAAACACTTACAATTCTGTTATACTTTAAAAAGTAAGCACAATTTTCTTTATAGCCACCATTTATATGGATACATTAAACTTTTATCAAATATCAATATTCTTATTACAAGGTTTAATTGCCGGGGCTATGATACTTACACTATTCAGGTTAAGAGGAATGTTTGGTTTAAGTTTGTTATTTACTTCTCTTGGGCTTTTTCAGTTCATACAGGTTTTTCTAGCAAGTACTTTGTATTTTAAAATCTCTGAGCATTTTTTAGTTTCACCAGGATCTACAGTTTTATTTTCTGCTTCGATGTTTGCTGTACTATTGATATATATTAAAGAAGATGCAATGACAGCCAGAAAACTTATTTATGCATTGGTTATAGCCAATATTGTACTATGTTTTTTACTGTTATCATTTAGATTAAATATTGAAGGCTCATATAGCTACAATCCATTTGATATTTCAACAGAATTCTTCTACACCAATGTATTTGTTCTATTTATCGGCACAGGTATTCTTTATCTAGATTCTTTATTAATTATTTTTCTGTATGAATTCATATCCAAACGTACCTCGCATTTATTTCTTAGAATTTTAATAACAATGGTATTGGTATTGGCTTTTGATGCAGTAGCTTTTTCTGCTGGTTCTTTTTGGTATTTTGAAGATGTAGGTACTATTCTTTATTCTGGTTTAGTTGCTAAAGTTTTTATGGCAATCTTCTTTAGTGTTTTATTTACTATTTATTTAAAGTTTTTTGAAAAAGAAGTATATCAAACAAACTATTTAACTTTTAAAGATATTTTTTATTCGCTTACTTATAAGCAAAAGTTTGAAGTTGCCGAAAAAGCAGTACAACTTACAGAAAACAGGTATCATACTTTAACTAACCTTATCCCAGTTGGAGTTTTTATGACTAAAGCTGATGGAAAAACGACTTTTGTTAATGCAAAATGGTGTGACCTTTCTGGATTAACCCAAGAGGAAGCATTAAATGATGGTTGGCTTAATGCTGTGCACCCCGAAGATAGAATACGATTAAAAAAGGGGTGGTATGATGATGCTGAAAAAAGAAAAGATTCGGATGCCGAATATCGTTTTCTAAGAGATGACGGGACCGTAATCTGGGTATTAGGACAGGCTATTCCCGAATACAATGAAAAAAAACAAATTATAGGTTATGTAGGTACTCTAACCGATATTACTAATATTAAACTTTATGAATTAGAATTAAATCGTTTAAAAGAAAAAGCAGAAGAAAGTGACCGCCTTAAATCTGCTTTTCTTGCAAACATGAGTCATGAGATAAGAACACCTATGAATGGTGTTTTGGGATTAGCAGAACTTTTAAAAGAGCCCAAATTAACCGGAGATGAGCAGCATCTATATTTAGACCTTATAAAAGAAAGTGGTGCACGAATGCTTAATATTATTAAGGATATTATTGATATTTCAAAAATCGAAGCTAATCAGGTAAGTATGTTCTCTAACCAGATAAACATAAATGAACAAACAGATTATTTATATAACTTCTTTAAACCAGAAACAGATACTAAGGGGATTACACTAGTATTAGAAAATGGATTACCTACAGAAAAAGCTGTTGTAGAAACTGATAAAGAAAAATTTAATGCTGTATTGACAAATCTTGTGAAAAATGCTATTAAATATACTAATGAAGGAACTATATCTTTTGGATATCATCTAAAGAATGATTTTTTAGAGTTTTACATAAAAGATACGGGTATTGGTATACCTCAAAATAGACAAGATGCCATTTTTGATCGTTTTGTACAAGCCGATATTGAAGATCGATATGCCTTAGAAGGTGCGGGTATAGGTCTTTCTATTGCTAAAGCTTATACAGAAATGTTAAATGGTAAAATCTGGGTCGAAAGTGAAGAAAATAAAGGATCTACATTTTATTTTACCATACCTTACACTATATAAGCTCTTATAGAAATATCACTAATCTTTTCTAACAATTTTAGCACCAATAGCACGTAATCGTTCATCTATATTTTCATACCCTCTGTCAATCTGTTCTATATTATGAATAACCGATGTTCCTTTAGCACTTAATGCTGCGATTAATAATGAAATTCCTGCTCGAATATCGGGAGATACCATTGTCGTAGCTTTTAACGTAGACTTAAAATCATGACCTATTATAGTCGCTCTATGTGGGTCACACAAAATAATTTTTGCTCCCATATCAATAAGTTTGTCTACAAAAAACAAACGACTTTCAAACATTTTTTGATGTACCATTACCTCACCTCTGGCTTGTGTGGCAACCACAAGCACGATACTCAATAAATCCGGAGTAAACCCTGGCCAAGGTGCATCTGCTATGGTCATAAATGAGCCATCGATATAACTTTCTATTTGGTATCCATTTGAATGTGCAGGAATAAAAATATCATCTCCAATTTTTTCTAAAGTTATCCCTAATTTCCTAAATGTATTTGGAATAACACCAAGGTTTTCCCAACTTACATTTTTGATTGTAATCTCACTTTTAGTCATCGCTGCTAGACCAATCCATGAACCTATTTCAATCATATCAGGTAATACACGATGATGACATCCTACTAAACTCTTTACTCCTTCAATTACTAATAAATTAGACCCTACTCCACTAATATTAGCGCCCATAGAGTTTAGCATCTTGCATAATTGCTGCAAATAAGGTTCGCAGGCGGCATTATATATGGTAGTTTTTCCTTTAGCTAATACTGCAGCCATAACAATGTTCGCAGTACCAGTTACAGAAGCTTCATCTAATAACATATATGTTCCTGTCAAACCGTTTGGAGCCTCTACTCCATAAAAACGTTCTTCTTTGTTATACCTAAACGTAGCACCTAGATTAATAAAACCTTCAAAATGTGTATCTAAACGTCTTCTTCCTATTTTATCTCCTCCAGGACGTGGAATATATCCTTTACCAAATCTTGCCAATAATGGACCAACAATCATAATAGATCCTCTAAGGCCACTTCCTTCTTTCTTAAATTGTTCGCTTTCTAAGTAATCTAAATCAAGAGCATCACTTTTAAAGGTATATGTTCCTTTATCAACTTTTTGAATTTTTACTCCTAAATTTTTAAGAATACCAATAAGCTTATTAACATCTCTAATATCAGGTATATTAGAAATTGTTATTTCTTCAGGAGTTAATAATACTGCACAAAGAATTTGAAGAGCCTCATTTTTTGCTCCTTGTGGCGTAATCTCACCTTTGAGCTGATGTCCCCCTTCGATCTGAAAAGTCCCCATGTAATTGTTCGTAAGTTAGTCGTTAGTAATCGTGTAGTTGGTGCTTTTTATTTAGTAACGTTTTTTTCCTCTACTTCTATAGTTCTTTTTACCACCAGAATTATTGCTAGAGTGTTTTTTCTTATTGTTTCCTCTTAATAAGTTTGAGGCTTCAATTAGATCTTCTGTACTACCTTTTAGATTAATTTTACCATCACTAAGTTCATACAAGTGATTAAAAATAGCCATATCCTCTACTGTATCTTTATTCCAATTAAGATAACATTTTTTCATATGATTAGCTATAGTAAAAGTCAAAGCTGTCTTTAACTCTCCATCTTCCCAACTATTCGCTACATCTATCATTCTCTTAATATTATTTCCGTAAAAACGATATTTTGGAAAATTTTGTGGGTAGTCTAATGGTTCAGGACGTTCTTGAAGTTTTTCTTTAGTTAATACCGGAAATGGAGTATCAACATCAAGTTTGAAATCACTCATAATAAATAGTTGATCCCATAACTTATGTTGAAATTCTGGAACATCACGAAGGTGAGGTTGTAAATTACCCATTACCGCTATGATTGACTTTGCTACTTTATTTCGCTCTTCTTTATCTTCAATAGCAACAGTATGATTTATCATTTTCTGTAAATGACGACCATACTCTGGTATAATAAGTTTTTCTCTTTCTGTATTATATTCTAAATTATCAATTATCATGAAAAAAAATTTAAGTGAAGTATTTGCGACGATTACGTAACAATATCATTCGCTTCGCAAAATACTAAAATAAAACAAGTATGTTATCCTGAGTGGAGAAATTTATTTACAATGATATAACACCTTCAACCTTAACAGCTATTTCTTTATATTTAAGAATCACCTGATCGGGGTTTTTCATTCGCACATTAACAGAAACACTTGTGTATTTACCATTACGTGATTGTTTGGTACTAATTACTGCTCCTAAATTATCAAATATAGTTTCTATTTGCTCTATTTTTGTAACATCGGTAGGGACAATAAACTTATATAAATATGCAGTTGGCCATAAGGCCGTATCTGCTAATTGTAATTTTAATTTTTTATAAAACTCTTCTTGATTTTTCATATATGCTTTAACGCAAATTTCGCACCAAAGATAAGCGATCTTGTTTATAAAATAAAGTTGAAAAGCCAAAGTATTACTTTCTAATTAAGAAAATTTGTCTTTAAACAGAGTATCATATTCTTCTATCGTATCAATATCGTTCCCTTTGCCTATTGCCGAGACTTTTTTAACGTTATCAATATGTTTCTTTATAATATATCGAGCCCCAAAATCCTCTTTCAAATTTGTTAATTCATTAAAAATAACACCTGAAAATATGGCAGGAACTCCTATCCTATCTCCGAGATCTGATGCAATTATAGCATGATTATTCTTTTCAAACTCTAAAATCAAATCATGCAAATATTCCTTTTCAAGTAACGGTTGATCTACCAAAGTAATTAATATCGCATCATAAGATTCATCTTCATTAAGAATCGTATTAACACCAAAACTTATTGTAGTCCCCATACCAGCACTCCAATTCGAATTTTTTAATATAGTGACTTGAAAATGGGCTATTTCTTGATAAACTAAATTATAATTTGCTCCTAAAACGACATAAGTAGATACATTTTCAATTTCCAGAGTTTGCATGATAGCATGACTTATTAAGGTGGTATTTCCCCATCGTAATAATTGTTTTGGAGTCCCCATTCTGCTAGAAGACCCCGCTGCCAAAATAAGGTGAGCAATCTTAGGTTTTATTTGAAAGGACATTTAAATGTTTTCGTTTTACATCATCATGAATAGCCCCTTTCTTGTCCTGTAATGGTATTGGTTTCTGGTTTCTTATTACCGATAGAATTTCTGCTATTATCGCAATTGCTATTTCTTGAGGAGTCTCTGCCCCTAAGTTTAATCCTGCTGGACCATGTAAAATATCTAAAAACTCTTCTGAAATCTCTGGGTGGTACTCTATAAATGCTGAAATTAATTTTTCTCTACGTCTAGCAGGACCTAATAAACCTATATAAATTGGATTATACTCTTTTAAAGCCTGTAGATACAATACATCTTTTGCAAAATTATGAGTCATTAAAATAATTGCTGTTTGATCATCAACATGATCAAGCTTTACATCTTCGGGTCCACAATTATGAATTTTACTGGCCCCTGGAAATTCTTTAAGTTGTTTAGGGCTCTGAGGGGTACTAATAACCTCAATTTCCCAACCAGTAACAGAAGCTAGTTGACATAACACTACCGCATCGTGTTCTGCCCCTATAATAATCAAACGAAAACAAGGTTCCATTATTCTTTGAAAACAAGGCAATGCGGTTGTCTGTGGTAAGTTACTTGAAAAAGAGATTTTCTGCTCTTCTTCAAACTGAATCACAGACCCCATACTTTTATTCGTTTCCGTTTTCGAAAAATACGATGTGATTTCAAAAGGTTTTCTTGAACTTAAATGTTTTTTTATTGAATCAATTACAGTTTCATCAATATCAAAGGGTTCTATAAGTATATATAGAATACCTTCACAACCAAGACGGTATTTACCATCATAGGTCATAATTTTTGGAATTCCAGATTGAAAAACCGATTGTGATTGGCGCAATACTTCTTTCTCTACGCAACCTCCACTAACAGCTCCTTTGGCAACCCCATTTTGTAAAATTAACATACCTACTCCTGGTCTTCTGTATGAAGAACCTTCTACATCAACTACAGTAGCCATAACAGCAAGAATTCCTTGCTGTCTGGCTTTTTCATAAGATGTTATAATTTCTTTAAATTCGTGCGTCATATATACCCAAATCTACCCAAGAGGGGCTTTAGTTTTCATATGTTTAATAAAGGGTTGTTTATACAAACGAATTCCTTTTGCTGCTTTAATAGCATTGGCAACAGCGGCACCTGCTGGCGGCAATGTAGGTTCTCCTAATCCCGTTGGTGCTATATCGCTCTCAATAAAGTGGGTTTCTACTACAGGAGTTTCATTAATTCTTATTAATCGGTATGTGTTAAAATTTACATCCTGAGGCTCTCCATTTTTAAAAGAAAAATCACCATACATAGCATGACCAACACCATCGATGACACCACCTTCTATTTGGTTCTTAGCTCCTAAAGGATTTACAACGATACCACAATCAACAACGCATGTAACCTTTTTTACTACAGGAATATCATTCTCTAGAACCACATCAGCTACTTCGGCAACATGCGTATTATGACAATAATATGCACTAAAACCTTGATAAACCCCTTCTTTGGCATTACCCCATCCTGATTTATCTACAGCAACTTTTATGACTTTTTCTAATCGTTCAGGAGAGTACTGAATACGCTCATCTGTAGTTCCTTTAACCTTTTGTAATAAATCTAAACGAAGCTGAATACGATCTTTTTCTAAGATTTCTGCCACTTCATCAAAGAAACTTTGTTCTGCAAATGACAAGAAATTAGTATATGGGGCTCTCCAGGCACCCGTAGTAATTTTGCTATTATAATTTGCTACATCAACTTGGTAGTTTTCTACTGCACCTGCAGGAAAGAAATTCGGGATTAATCCATACATATTTGAATTAACAGATGCTTCTTTAAGATGATATCCTGTAATTTCGCCATCTTTTATAGAAGCTGTTATTCTATATTTAATTGCCGGTCTATAAATTCCTGCAGACATGTCATCTTCTCGAGAATACACTACTTTTACAGGTTTTTTTGCCAAATTAGAAATCTCTGCAGCTTCCAAAGCAAAATCCCCATACAATCTTCTTCCAAATCCTCCTCCCATTCTTGTCATGTCGACTGAAACTTCTTCTGGTTTTCTATCTAGTAATTCAGCTACTCGTCTTGCCGTTCCTGCTGGAGTTTGAATAGGTCCTACTAAACGAACTTTATCTGTTGTCACATCTGCAAAGAAGTTCATAGGCTCCATACAGTTATGTGGTAAAAATGGAGATTCATATGTTCTTTCTACTATCTGATCTGCTGCTGCAAAGGCTTTTTTAACATCACCATCAGCTCTCATAGTGTTAAACTCTGAGCCTCCTAAAAGATCTGTTAAAATCTTATCATGATCTTCAGTATTCTCAAGTTTATCATCAGATGTCCAATTGGCTTTTAGTGCTTTCTTCCCTTTCATAGCTGCCCATGTATTAGTGGCTAAAACAGCTACTTTATCTCCGAATTTAATTACATCTTTTACACCATTAATAGCTCTGGCACCTGTATCATCAAAATCAACAAGTTTATTACCAAAAGCAGGAGGTCTTAATACCACAGCATATGACATACCTTCTTCCTTATAATCTAATCCATACAAAGGTTGACCTGTTGTAATTTTTTCTACATCTACATTACTTGCATCTTTTCCTATTATTTTGAAATCTTTTGGTTCTTTTAACGCTACTTTTTCCGGAACTTCTAAAGCGGCGGCTTCTTTTACAACATCTCCATATCCTAAAGTATCACCATTAGTATTGGTAATTACTCCATTTTCTGTTTTACATTCTGATGGTGCTATACCCCATCTTGCAGCAGCTGCATTCACCAACATTTGTCTGGCAGTTGCACCGGTTTGACGTAATGGTTCCCATCCATGTCTTATGGATTGACTTCCACCAGCTACTTGACGCGTAAAATTTTTAGTATCTAAAGCCCCTTGTACGACATGCACTTTATCCCATGACACATCAAGTTCTTCTGCAATAAGCATTGGCATAGAAGTTTTGACTCCTTGCCCTATTTCAGGGTTTGGCGAAAAAATTGTAACCATACCATTGTCGGCTATTTTTATAAATGCATTAAAATCATTAAAGTTCAATTTGGCGATATCAACAGGTGGTGCTACTTCAGGTTTACACGCTTGAAAAAGATTAAAACCAATCAACATTCCTCCACCAGCAAGGGTAGATGTTTTTATAAAGGACCTTCTGCTAAAAGAAGGTGAAACACTTTTCTTCATTTTTTGTGAAATTTAAATTGATTAGCTCATTTTACTAGCTGCAAGTTCTACCGCCTTTTCTATTCTATTATACGAAGCGCATCTGCAAATATTCCCACTCATAGCATCTCGAATTTCTGATCTATTAGGGTTCTTTTTTTCATTTAAAAATGCCGTTGCAGACATTATTTGTCCAGCTTGACAGTAACCACATTGTGGCACATCTATTTCTTTCCAAGCTTGTTGTACAGGATGCGTACCATCTTCAGAAATACCTTCAATAGTGGTAATTTCGCTATCTTCTATCATCGATACCTGAAGTAAACAACTTCTAGTAGCAGATCCATCGATATGCACAGTACAAGCACCACATTGACCGATACCACAGCCAAATTTAGTTCCAACCATATCTAAATGATCTCGAAGCACCCATAAAAGAGGGGTATCCTGATCGGCTTCAATGGCATGAGCTTTTCCATTTATTTTTAAATTATAAACTGGCATGAGTTTTGATTTTTTATGTTTAACTAGTCTAAATAAAGCAATTAACCATGAATTGCTACTTAATGTACTAAAAATTCATTTTAATGATTTCAACTTTAACAGACCTTTATAGTTCTATTAATACTATTTTCAAAATCCCTTTATAATTCCGAGATTTGCATTAAAACCATTCTTTTGACAAACAAGAAAATTGTTATTACTGGCGGGCCATCTACAGGTAAAACTACTATTATAAAACATTTAGAAAGCATTGGAGAAAAGTGCCTTCATGAAATATCGCGGCAAGTTACTTTAGAAGCTCAGGAACAAGGGGTTGAACAACTGTTTCTTGAAGATCCAACTTTGTTTAGCAAAAAACTTCTTGAAGGACGTATTAAACAATTTATCGAAGCTCAAGAACTTATTTCATCACGAATATTTTTAGATAGAGGTATTCCTGATGTACTCGCATACATGAATTATGCTAATGAAATAAATCCTCCTAGTTTCGTAGAAGCCTGTAAAAAACACAAGTATGACACTATCTTTTTGCTTCCCCCTTGGGAAGATATTCATGAAACAGATAATGAACGATATGAAAGTTTTGATCAAGCTTTACAAATACATCATCACCTTTATGAAACGTATACCTCATTTGGATATGATTGCATTGAGGTTCCTTTTGGCAAAGTAGATGTTCGTAGTGATTTCATTATAGAAAATGTTTTATAATTTTGATAAACTCACCTCTTCAAATATTAGAGCAGTACTGGAAACATAACAGTTTTAAACCTTTACAGGAAGAAATAATTAATTCTGTTTTAGAAGCAAATGACACCTTTGCATTATTGCCAACAGGTGGAGGAAAATCTATATGCTTTCAAATACCCGCTTTACTTAAAGAAGGGATTTGTATTGTAATATCACCATTGATTGCCCTTATGCAGGATCAGGTTTCAAACCTCCAGGCAAAAGGAATTAAAGCTATTGCCTTACCAAGTGGTATCAAATACTCTGAACTAGATACCTTACTTGACAACTGTATTTATGGAAATTATAAGTTTTTATACCTCTCTCCAGAAAGATTGCAGCAAGACATCGTTAAAGAGCGATTAAAGCAAATGAATATTAATCTTATCGCAGTTGACGAAGCGCATTGTATTTCTCAATGGGGAAACGACTTTCGCCCATCCTATAAAAAAATAAAAATTCTTAAGGATTTAAAACCAACCGCTCCTGTTATAGCATTAACAGCGTCTGCTACATCTCGAGTAGTTGATGATATTATTTCTGAACTCGATCTTTTTCAAACGAAAATATTTAGACAATCTTTTTTTAGATCTAATTTAGGGTATTGGGTTATTAAAGCTGAAGATAAAATATACAAAATAAATCAGATATTAAATAAATACCCCGGAACTTCTATTATTTATGTAAGAAACAGAAAAACAGCTGTAGAACTAAGTGACTTTTTAAACTCTAGCGGGTCCAGTGCTTCATATTATCATGGGGGCGTAGACGCTATAGAAAAAACAAAAAGATTCAAACTATGGCATAAAGAAGAAATTCGTGTTATGGTAGCAACTAGTGCTTTTGGTATGGGAATTGACAAACCCAATGTACGCACTGTAATACATTATAATATCCCAGAAAGTATCGAAAGTTACTTTCAAGAAGCAGGAAGAGCCGGAAGAGATGGCAAAAAGGCCTTTGCGTTTCTTTTAAAAAACGAAACAGATAACAATAGACTGAACAATCAATTTATAAAAGTATTACCAGATACTGATACCGTTAAAATCGTATATAGAAAATTAAGTAATTACTTTCGAATATCTTATGGAGAAGGTGAACAGTCTATTCATGAATTTGATTTCCATACTTTCTGTAAAACGTATAATATCAATACACTTGTATCTTATAATGTGTTACAGTTTCTTGACCGTTGTGGAGTTATACGATTCACACAGCGATTCACAAAAAAAAGTAGTCTACAAATACTCACCACTGGGAACCAATTATTAACGTATATAGAGAACAACAAAAATTACGAAATAGTGCTTAAGACTATTTTGAGAACTTATGGAGGTATCTTTGATGAAAAAATTGCTATAAATATCCCTGTTATAGCCTCCAAAGTCAATTTAGATGAAAAAGAAGTGATTATGTTATTACAAAAACTTCATACTTCTGAATTAGTCGATTTTAACTATAAGCAATATGATGCAGAAATCATCTTTTTGGTTCCGAGAGAAGATGATCATACAATTAATAGAATTAAACATCATTTAACCGAACAGAATAACGAAAAAATTAAAAAGGTAAATGCAATACTCAAATTCTCAGAAAACATTAGTCAATGTAAAAGTGTACAGTTACTAAATTACTTTGGAGAAAAAGAAGCTAAAGAATGTGGTATCTGTAGTTTTTGTAGTAACAAACAAAAAAATCATAAAAAACACGATATAACTAAAATACAAGAAGATATTATAAGGCTTTTACGAGAAAAAAAATTATCTTCAAGAGATTTGATAGCTATGTTAGCTTATCCAGAAGAAATTATTCTCGACGTTTTACGTGAAATGAATGCACATCAAATAATAAAAATAAATCACAACAATAATTACCAACTACTAAAAAAATGAGAGATTTACGAATCATATTCATGGGAACCCCAGATTTTGCTGTCGATACTTTAAAAACTATCGTTGAAAACAAATACAATGTTGTTGGTGTTATAACTGCACCTGATAGGCCTGCTGGCAGAGGTAGAAAATTAAAGGCTTCTGCCGTTAAGGAATATGCATTAACTAAACATCTAAATATATTACAACCAACAAATTTAAAAGATCCTGATTTTATAAAAGAACTAGAAGCTCTTAAACCAAACCTTAATGTAGTTGTAGCGTTTAGAATGCTTCCAAAGATAGTTTGGGATATGCCAGAATATGGCACATTTAACTTACATGCATCTCTGTTGCCAGATTATAGAGGAGCAGCTCCTATAAACTGGGTTGTTATTAATGGAGAACAAAAAACAGGTGTGACTACTTTTTTTATTGATGAAAAAATAGATACAGGTCATATCATTTTACAAAAGGAAGTGGCTATTGATGATAATGATACCGCTGGAGTACTTCATGATAAACTAATGACAGAAGGATCATTACTTGTATTACAAACTTTAGAATTAATTAAAGAAAACACTTTTACTATAAAAGAACAACCTAAAGAGGCCAAATTTAAAACTGCATACAAATTAAATCGTGAGAATACAAAAATAGATTGGAATGATGATATTAATATCATTAATAACCTTATTCGAGGTTTAAGTCCGTATCCAGCTGCTTGGTGTGAACTACAAAATAATGGTATAACACAAAACATAAAAATATATAATGCAATACCCCTAACAGAAGTTCATAATTTTGAAGTGGGAAAAATTGTGATCGAAGATACTATGATCAAGGTAGCAGTTAACAATGGGTATCTAATTATTACCAAATTACAACTCCCTGGAAAAAAAGCAATGGAAAGTAATGCCCTCTTAAATGGATATACTTTTTACAGAGACGCCAAAATGGCCTGAGGCTAGAGTATAGTTAGGATTTAAAAATCATCAAAAAACTTTATTGTTTATTAACAATCCCCTTGAGTTATCAACAAAACCCTGTATTTACTGGGCTAATCCTTGCACAAATCATAAATCCGTATAAATTTGTAGAGCGTTTAACATAAAGATTGGTTTAACCAACAATTAATTTAAAAACAGAATTATGAACAAAACAGAATTAATCGATGCAATGGCAGCTGATGCTGGAATCACAAAAGCAGCGGCTAAAAAAGCCTTAGAATCTTTTTTAGGAAACGTTGAAGGTAGCCTTAAAAAAGGTGATCGTGTTTCTTTAGTAGGATTCGGATCTTGGTCAGTTTCTAAAAGAGCTGCAAGAGAAGGTAGAAACCCACAAACAGGTAAAACTATCAAAATTGCTGCTAAAAACGTTGTTAAGTTTAAAGCTGGTGCTGATTTATCTAGTTCAGTAAATTAATCAGCTCTTTTCGATATTATTTAAAGCCCTTGATAATCAAGGGCTTTTTTTATTGATTACCAACAAAAACACCAAACAGCTTTGATTATTAGAAATATTTATTTAGCTTTAAGATAATCAAAGCCATCATATGATATCACTTCAACCATCAAAAGGACATCTATTAATTGCCGAACCATCTATAATCGGTGATGTGTCTTTTAATCGCTCTGTAGTACTTCTTGCAGATCATAGCGAACATGGTTCTATTGGTTTTATAATGAATAAACCTCTTGATTATCGATTAGCAGATCTTGTTCCTGAAATTGAATCGGAATTTAAAATTTATAATGGCGGTCCTGTTGAACAGGATAATTTATATTTTATTCATAAAGTTCCTGATCTCATACCCAATAGCGTAGAGATATCTTCAGGAATTTATTGGGGAGGAGATTTTTCTGTTGTTTCTGTACTCATTTCAGAAAACAAAATAACCCCTAATGAAATACGATTTTTCCTAGGGTATTCTGGATGGGATTCTGAACAATTAAATCAAGAGCTTGAAGCCAATTCTTGGGTAATTGTAGAAAATAGTTACAAGAAAAACATATTCGTAAAGTCATATGACACCTTTTGGAAAGAAAAAATGATTGAATTAGGAGGCGACTACTTACTTTGGTCTAATGCTCCAGAAGATCCAACATATAACTAACTACTTTTAATTTTACGTATTCAATCTTATTTTGGTATTTAATATACCCAATAATCGTTTGCTTATTTCTACAGTATACTCCTTTTTCCTAAATTTAGTAATAGGTACAATTCCTTGTATTACATTGGTAACAAATAATTCATCTGCCTTTTGCAATTCAAACGGAGAAATTGAGGCTTCTAGTACCTCATAATCTTTTAGTTCTTTAAGTATTCTCAACAATTGTGTTCTTAGTACACCTTTAAGACAACCATCAACTATTGGCGGTGTTTTTATAGTATTTCCTTTTACTAAGAATAAATTTCCATTTAAAGCTTCGATAATCATTTTATTCGAATTCATCAACAAGCAATTGTCAAACTTATTTTCTTTAGCAAATATACCAGCCAAAATATTGGTTATCTTGTTATTAGTTTTCAAGGTAGAAAGTAAATCTGCCGCTACATAATGATCTTTAAAAAGAGTCACTTCACACAAAGTTTCAGGTATATGATAAAAACCAGAATCTAAGGACGATACGGATATAGAGTATTCTACTTCATTTGATTTTGGAGTATATAAACCACCAGAGATCCTATGTACAATAATTTTGATTCTGGCGGCCTTTTTCTCCAGACCACTCTCTTTTATTAATTCTTTAATTTCTTGTTCTAAAAGCTCCGGAGTAAAACGCATGGGTATTTGCATTCTTAATATACGCATTGAGGCCATCAATCTAAAATAATGATCTTCCCAAAATAAAATATCACTGGCATTTACACGTATAGTTTCAAATACAGCATCTCCATATGCATATCCTCTATTTTTATACAAGCTTTCGTCTGTATCTTTTACAAGATTTCCATTAATATTGATCATAAAAAAAGTCCCATAAAATTTGAATTTCTATGGGGAATAAAAAAGTTAATAAAATAAAGGCAATTATGCTGACCCCAATACTTGCTTAAGGTTGCTTATCATATTATCCCACAGCATTTTACTCTCACTCATCTCATCTTCTTCAGAATAATCGGTTACCATTAAAGAAACATCTTTAGTTATTTCGTCAACCTGTATGCGCAATTCAAAAAAGTAATCGTTTCCTTCATCTTCATCTTCGGTCCATCTAAATTTAATACGCTCACCGCTTTTTTTACTTAAAAGTTTTGCTTCCTCTTCAGAATCATCCCAAATAAACGTGAATAATTCACCTCTCGAATTTACATTATCAGCAAACCATTCTGAGAGGCCAGATGGAGTAGATATATATTGATATAATAGTTGCGGCGAAGACTGTACCACAAATTCAAGTTCATATTTTGTTTTTTCAGACATATCATTAATTGTTGGTAAGCCAATATATAGATTAATTGTCGACTTTAAAAGGACAATGAAAAAAAAATTAATTATGCATTATTGTTTGCGGCATTCCATTTTGTTTTTATATTTGCACCCTCTTAAGGAATTCTTCAAAAAGAGTTCTGAAATAATAGAACGAATAAAAAGGTTTTATTGTTTAAAAAATAAGAGAATTAAGGCGAGGTAGCTCAGTTGGTTAGAGCGTCGGATTCATAACCCGGAGGTCGGGGGATCGTGCCCCCCTCTCGCTACATATGAAAGAAAAAGTCGAGATTTACATCTCGACTTTTTTTATTTTAAGATTAGTGATTCTACTATTCTTCAAATTTTTTTGAACAAATATTAATTAAATAGATGTAAAATAGAGATTCTTTGATTTAATGACACACTTTATTTTGTGCTAAAAGCACTATTTTATAAAGATAAATTCTCTATAAATAGTTCCGTACTCATCCGTAAATTGAAATATATAACCACCTTTTGGGAAATCTCTAATCGAGATTTTAGTATTCCTTTCTGCACTAACGTTAACTCTTTTTTTAATTCGGTTCACCATATCTATAATTGTAACTTCTCCCCTTATATTTTCGTTGCGGGAAAAATTAATATTATCCACTGTAGGGTTTGGCCAAACGTTGAAGGAAAGACTTTCATTTGAAAATCTTGCAGTAGTATCAATCGGACCAGTTTTATCTATTGAGTTGTCAACACGAACATCATTATTTATTCCAGTTTTTAGCGTTAAGTCATCAAAATAACCATCATTAGACGTACCGCTATTTCGCTGACTAAATAAACTCACTTTTATTTTACGAGTACCAACGGGAGCTATTCGTTCATCATTTATTTGTTCCCAATTACTACTAGTGTTTCTCCAATCACTGTCATAAGTATCTAATACAATTTCACTATCACTTATATATGCTACTTTAATTCGACTTCTATCGCGACCACGATATGATCTAGTAAAGCCATTAAATAAAAAGGATTGTTTGCCTGCATCGATAGTGGCTCTATATTTTTCGACATCTATATTCTGATAGATTTCACCCGTACCAGAATTACCTAACCAAAAAAAATAGTCTTTATCTTTAGCATCAGGATAGCCACTTTGCCCTCCCTGAACACGTTTACTGGTCCCTGATACTTGGATCCATGCATCAAGATTACTTTGCTCTGCACTACTTTGTTTTATCAAATTCTCACCGTAGCTTATATTCCCTCCATTATCAGGTTTTGGTATTTCATAGAAAACCATCATTGCTCTATGATCACTAGCATAATTATTTAACAATATTTCTGCTTCATCACCAGTTGGTCCATATCGTACGGCCTTTTTAGCGATAACATTTTCTCCTCGATGATAGATAATATCGATTCGATCATAAACCTCATTTGCTGATCTATTAGGAGTCCATGTATTACCAGGATCTAATATTTCATTAGGGTAAACTATGCGCCATGAATCTTTCAGGCCAATACTAGTTGCGCGTTGACTTGTTGGCCAATTTACTTTCATCATATGAATTCCTTCATCTGCTGCACGTTGTGTCCAATCTAAGTGACTAGGTTCATTAAAATCACCAGTAAAAAAAACTGGAGTTCCAGAAGGCACCATTTTTTGTATCTCATTCACTATTTTTATCATTTGAGCCGAACGTGCTCTATTAGCTGAGTTAATAGCTTTTAATTCTGATGTAATTTGACCATCGCGTATATCATATGGCCCATAGGGATATGATGTCAAATGGGCATTAAAAACAAAAACTTCTAATCCCTCTGGTAGTTTTACTTTAACACCATATGTATTGGTAGAAATAATAGGGTAACGAGAAATAATCGCTTCACTCTGACTATTTGTATGATAATAAAACCCTAAAGAGTTAGCCACACTTCGTGCTGCTCCATACGACTCTTGAATTCCAATAATATCTGCATCAGACGATCTAATAACATCAAGTACTGTTCTAGAACTTGTTGTAAATAATTTATTAAAAGTCATTACTTTCAAAGTACTTTGTCCTTGAATTAGGTTAATAACACAAAGTAATACCAGACTTGATAATACGTATTTTCTTTTCATTTTCACTATAATTAATTAGGTTTTAAGCATAACAGTTTCTCTGTTATATCCTAGTGAAAATATTTTATTTTAAACCTAACTATACTAAGTCTCAATTAAACTTCTGTTAAGTTAAAAGTCGGATTGATTTTATCTATTAAATTACATATCAACTCTATATTAAACTTTATTTCTGATCTTATAGTCTTAATCTAAGGAGGTTATTTACTTTGCTTTGATCATCATTTTTTGATGCTATTTTTTTTATCTTTACTTCTCGTTATAATGCTATCAATTATTACCCCATAATTAGCCTAATTTTATAAGTCATTATGTGGTTTTTAATTTCTATTCTTACCTTGGAGCTTTTAGCAGCTATCGCTGGAACGCTTTACATCAGAAAACGTCGTGTTACTAAACGATCTATACGTTATTTAGTCTATTTTTTATGGTTGACAGTTTTTGTTGAATATGTATTTGGTCTGATGCCTTATTACATAGAACATATCCCCTTATTAGTTAACTTAAAAAATGGATTTTTTTCGACCAATGTATGGGTATATAATGTTTACACTATTATAAGTGGCTTGTTCTACATCTATTTTATAGAACAACAAACACATATCCGGTGGATAAAAGGGTTTTTACGAGTATTAATACTACTCTTTATTTGCATTTGTGGTACCCAATTGGTGACGACGGATGGTTTTTTTGTTGAATTTCATAGATTACTTTATGCATACAATATTCTATTTGTTCTGATCGCAGTGATATTACTGCTTTACGATTACATAATGACTGATGAGATTATACCCATTCTTGACATTAGTATATCTGCGAGTATTGGAATATTTGTGTTTCACACTCTAGAGATACCATTAATAGTATATCGTTATATTGATTCGATAAGTGGCAGAGCTGCTTTTATATTATATGGCTTATTATCTGTAGCATGTCTATTTCTATATGGTCTATGTATTATAGGCTTTATATTAGGTTTGAAAAGAAAGGTGGATTGATTTATCGACTAGTCTTATTCATTATAATGTTATCAATAGAGGGTTATATACCCCAGAATCGATTAGGTAAAAGACTGTTACTGTAAATTTTGTTACGATAGAATCATCAATGATTACTAGTAACTATCAATATTTAACAATTTATTTAGTTTTTATTTCCTCTAGATTATTATATTTAATTCACTTAACGTCAACCACTTATTACCTACATCATATATCAACCCCGTTTTCAAACATTGATTTGAAAACGGTTTTTTTGTGTGCATTTCGAACATAAAAAAAGGTAAAATGTAGGTATATCACTTAGAACAAAAAAATCAAATAAATACTTGCATTAAAACCCTATGTAAGTAGTATTCCCTCTATCTGAATCCAATGGTAATCAGAGTAAACATCGTATCCCTAATTCATTGGTTGATTTCAATGGCTATTGTCATAATCAAAACCCTAAACCTAGACATTTAAAAATATGGTTTGAAACCAATTCTGAATAACATTTAGTAACACTGCAAATATCATAAACATATTAAGTAACGCACTTACTAAAACAAGTAGATCTTAATACAATAGTAAAGGGGGTAATTATTTTAACTTTTAAAACTTACAATATTATGAAAACAAAAAAAACAAGAATTAACACATTTATAGACTGGACTCGTTATCTAGTTTTTATGATCTTATGTTTTGGATATAATGGATGGAGCCAACCTGATATATTCAAACACATTGCCACCACATCAAATATTAGTGGTAACACTACCACGATAGACAATCCTACAACTAACGGAAAACCGAATGCAAAAGTATTTGTTACTCATGATTATGGTTCTGGTCCATATCACACTTCTCCTATTGGTGTCTATTATTCTGGTGGTAAATGGAAAATTTTCAACCAAGACAGAAGTGCTATGACAAATAATACGAAATTTAATATCCTCGTAGGGCCAGATTCTCCAAGAAGAGCTTTTGTGCATTCAGCCACTTCTTCTAACACTAATAGCCATATTACTACCATTGACCATCCAACTACTAATAATAGACCAGATGCTAAAATTATATTAACACAGCATTGGACAGGAACTTATAACCCCCATTCCTTGGGTGTATATTATGCTAGCGGGAAGTGGAGGATCTTTAATCAAGATTTTGCAAGCATGCCTGTAGGAGCAAAATTTAATATCCTTATCAACAATTCCAGAACCTACGTACACACAGCTTCATCTGCTGGAAACAGTCATATCACAATTTTGGATAATTCTCAAAGTAACAATAAGCCCGGAGCTTTTGTTTTTGTAACCAATAACTGGGGAACTAGTGGTCCTTATAATCCTCATGAAGTTGGAGCATGGTATAACGGCAGTAAATGGACATTATATAATGAGGACACACAACCAATCCCTGCAAATGCAAAATTTAACGTAATAGCTTACAATCCCTCAGCTTCAAACTTGAATGGTTATTTTGAGGGTAATGACAATGGTCATTATTATGTTAGACAGGTCGGAAAAAATATATATTGGTTTGGAGAACACCCCTCGGGTAACTGGGCCAATGTTTTTATAGGAGAAGTTAACGGAACTCAAATTCACGGTGAATTTTATGATGTTCCTAAAGGTCGATTTCAAGGAAGAGGAAAACTCATACTAGAAACTAATGTAAGCGAATCTGTAATTTATAAACTTTCTGGTTCTAATTTTGGTGGATCAAGCTGGTCAAAAGAAACGAGACCTTCTAATCTACCAGGTAGTAGAGTTGCAGGTTTTCAATCTAACAGCACCTTAACTGGAAGGTGGCGAGGAAATGATAATGGTTTTTATTATATAAGACAAATCGGCTCTATTGTAGTATGGTATGGCGAACGTAATTTTAGTTCAGGAATACCAACATGGTCTAACATTGCGATAGGATCCCGTTCTGGAAATACAATTAATCTTACTTGGGCAGATGTCCCAAAAGGAAATATTAATAATCATGGAAACCTTACTTTAAGAGTCAACAATATCAATCAACTTTCAAGAACTGCAGGAACAGGAGGCTTTGGGGGATCGTTATGGAATAGAAATAATCGGTCGCTAGTACCTTTATTGGCTAAAAATACTCAGGATATCAAAAGCTCAGTTAAAAAACCATATACCGAATTATCTAATAGCCCTAATCCTTTTTCAGACAAAACAGTTATTAAAATTCCTGATATTGGTACTTATAAAAGTGGAGAACTTTTGGTCGCTAATAGTAAAGGACAAAAAATATTAACTATCCCGATAAGAAAAGATCAGCACGAAGTTTCACTTAAAAAGGAGAATCTAAATCCTGGGGTTTACTTTTACTCATTAATAATAAATGGTAAGATAGTAGGGACACGTAAAATGATTATAATTAATTAGTAGTCTTATCTTTCTCATTGCCTCCTTTACTTTTATATAACAGATAATATAAAAAAAATGAACTATCCAGTACTATTAAATCTGGGTAGTTCATTACCAATCAAAAATAAAAAAAGGTGCAGGTTAGGGCTGCACCGATTAAATCTATATGTTTACGTTAAGGGTTATCCCCTTTTGCAATTTTGACTGGAACAAATTTACGGTAAAACCGTAAATTAACAAAATATTTTGATATTTTTTTTAAAAATATTTTTTTTACTACACTTATTCCTTTGAAAACCAGTCACAATTTCTGTTTTGATAATAATACTAATTCTACCAAATAAAATCCAGATGTAATGATTAACTTAGGTTCTCTTTTTTTTTGACAAAACTCTTATTTAACAACCTAATATTTAAAAAATCATATGAAAATACTAATCATTGGGGGAAACGGTACCATAGGTAAAAAAGTCTCATCATATTTTGCAAAAAAACACGAAATTATTATCGCAGGAAGAAGTAACGGTGATGTAAATGTCGATATTGCCAATAGTGACTCTATAGCGGCAATGTTTGAAAAGCTTGGTAAGGTAGACGCTATACTGTGTATCGCAGGAGAAGCGAAATGGGCTAATTTTAATGAATTAACCGAAGAAGATTATTATATTGGTTTAAGAAGTAAACTAATGGGACAAGTCAATATTGTTCGCATAGGTCAACATTATTTAAATCCAAATGGGTCGATAACCCTTTCTACTGGTATTCTGGCTGATGATCCTGTTGTCAAAACTACTAGTGCTGCAATGGTAAATGGAGGTATCCATAGTTTTGTACAAGCTGTAGCTTTGGAGGTAGAAAACGGAATACGTGTTAATGTTGTTTCTTTAGGAATGGTAGAAGATGCCTATGAAAAATACAAGGATTACTTTCCTGGACATAATCCTGTACCAATGAATAAAGTAGTTAACGCTTATGCAAGAAGTGTAGAGGGAAAAACGAACGGTCAAATTATACGATTTTATGAATAAATCTTTATAAAAAAACCATCTTAAATCTAGATTTAAGATGGTTTTTTTATATTATATTTTTTTAGGACTACATCTGAGCTGATAACGCATTCATTTGTTTTGATTTTACCTGCATATATTGACTTAACTTCTCTATTTCTTCACCAGGTAGCTTATTTATAAGCAAATCATACTGTTTTGTAAGACTATTACTTGCAGAATTTAACTTAAGAAAAGAGTCCATATCACTTGCTTCGACAGCTTTTTTATAATTTGACATATACTTCTCATAATCCCTTATATACTTTTGAACGTCGGCATTCTTTGTACTAGCAGACGTACCAGGGATTCGAACAAGTTTGGTGCTTTTCTTATTTTTTTTAGTTCCGCTCTTTTTAGAACTTTTTTTCTTTGTTGATTTTTTTTTCTTTTGAGATATTGCTTTTTCTTTTAATGCTTCTTCTGCAGCAATAGCAGTAGAATCTACAGCGGTTTCAACAATGTCAACTTTATCCGATTTAGGGTCTTTCTTACATGAAACGACTATCACCAACATTAAGCACAAAAAAGTAGCAAAAATGTTCTTTTTCATAATTTAAATTTTAAAATAATAAATAGCTATCTAAAAATATCTATCTATAACGATAAGGTTTAGCTTGAAAGTATTAAATTAATAATTTTTTATTACAACAGTGCTTTTAATTCATCAAAATTCATTTCGTTTTGGGTACCCAACTCCATGTTCTTGACAGTAAACGTTTCATTCTTTAATTCAGAATCACCCGCAAGTATAACGTATTTCGCACCTTTTTTATTAGCGTAATTCATTTGCTTTTTCATTTTAGTCGCATCTGGATATAACTCTGCTAATATCCCTTCTTGTCTTAATTTATTAATTGCTTTTAAAGAATATAATGCTTCGGCTTCACCAAAATTAATAAACAACGCCTTTGTTACTGGTGCCACTGTTTCAGGAAATAAATCTAATTCTTCCAGTACTAAATAAATCCTATCTAATCCAAAAGAAACTCCTACTCCACTCACATTTTTTAATCCAAAAATACCTGTAAGATCATCATAACGTCCACCACCACCGATGGATCCCATTTTTACGTTTTCGGGAGCCGCAACTTCAAAGATAGCTCCGGTATAATAATTTAAGCCTCTTGCCAAAGTAACATCTAAGTCCAAAGTAGCGCATTGTAGAGGAATTGTTTGAATAGCTTTTACGATAAACTCTAATTCTTTTACGCCTTGCATACCTTCTTCAGAAGAATTTAATAAATCTTTTAATTTATTAATTTTTTCTGTTGCATTTCCTTCAAAATTAAAAAGTGGTTGTACTTTAGTTATTGCATCTTCAGAAATCCCTTTAGACAACATCTCTTTCTTAACTCCTTCTTCTCCTATTTTATCAAGCTTATCAAGAGCAACAGTAAAATCTATTAGTTTATCACTGGCTCCAATAACTTCTGCTATACCGGATAATATTTTTCTATTATTCATCTTGATGGTAACTCCATCAAGCTTCAGTTTTGAAAAAACGCTATCATATAATTGAATAAAGTCTACTTCTTGCCATAGAGACTTACTTCCAACTACATCTGCATCACATTGAAAAAATTCTCTAAACCTACCTTTTTGGGGTCTATCGGCACGCCATACAGGCTGGATTTGATATCGCTTAAAAGGAAAGTCAATTTCATTTTGATGTTGTACAACATAACGTGCAAAAGGTACGGTTAGATCATAGCGTAAAGCTTTTTCACTAATTTTACTCGTCATTTTTGTACTATCCTTACTATCGTACAATGCATCATCAACTTTCTTTAAATAATCACCACTATTTAATATTTTAAAAATTAATCGATCACCTTCTTCGCCATATTTGCCCATAAGGGTATCGCTATTTTCAAAACTCGGAGTCTCTATTGGATGAAAACCAAACAATTGAAACTGCTCCTTTATGGTATCAATAATATAATGTCTTTTTGCTACCTCGATAGGTGAAAAATCTCTAGTTCCTTTTGGTATTGAAGGTTTTTGTGCCATTGTATTCTTTTTAATTTAAAGGTTTTTAATTGAACTGCTGATTATCAAAAACTTAAATCAGAACAATAAAAATTAAAAACCATTAGGGCTGCAAATATCTAAAAAAACTACAAAGTCATTTCTTCTAAACACAAAAAATCTAGTTTTTTAAGTAACTTTAATTACTTTTTGTAGTCATATACTAAAAACACATTTTATACACCTACTATGTTTTCACTTCTTAGAGAAAATATTCGTATTGCAATGGACTCTATAAAAGGGCAAGTATTAAGAACCATTCTTACGATTTTAATTATAGCAATAGGTATAACTGCATTAGTAGGTATCTTAACATTTTTAGGCGCATTAGAAAAAACTATAACAGGTGACTTTGCCTCTATGGGAGCAAATACGTTTAACCTACAACGGTATGAGTTTAATACTCGTAATAATAGGGATAGAGAAAAAATAAATCCTATTATTAACTATAGAAATGTAAGAGCATTTAATGACAAATTTCAATATCCGTTTTCAAAAACATCAGTATCCTTTACAGGAACCAGAGGAGCTGAAGTAAAATATGAAAATGAAAAAACAGATCCTGAGGCTTCTGTTCTTGGTGTTAACGAGAATTATCTTGAAAACACGGGTACAGAAATTGATAAAGGCCGAAACTTTACGTTTTTCGATATCCAGAATAACAATCATGTCTGTTTAATAGGTTCTGATTTTACAAAAAACTTATTTAAAAACACAAATCCGATAGGAAAGACAATTAGCATTCGCGGTGTGAAATTTAAAGTAATTGGACTTCTAGAAAGTAAAGGAGCGACTTTTAGAAATAATCAAGATTTGAAGGTATTAATTCCTTTACAACTAGCACGGTCTATATTTACCTTACCAAATATAAATTATAACATCAGTGTTAAAGTTGATGATAAACAATTCTTAGAAGGTGCCCAAGATGAAGCCATAGTTACATTTAGAAATATCAGAGGACTTAGTCCTGTTGAAGAAAACAATTTTGGTTTAGAACGTAGTGATGATCTTATCAACAGAATATCAAACATTACTTCGTACCTCTATTACGCAGCATGGATTATAAGTATTATTACAGTTTTTGGATCCTCGATAGCATTAATGAACATTATGCTTGTATCGGTAACAGAGCGTACTCGAGAAATAGGGGTTCGTAAAGCACTAGGCGCTAAAAAACATACTATTTCTGGTCAGTTTTTTTTAGAAACTGTTATCATAGGGCAATTTGGAGGTCTTATAGGTATAATTCTGGGTATTGCAGTTGGTAGTCTTGCTGCATCTATATCAAATTTTGAATTTACCATTCCTTGGCTTGCTATTGTAGCAGCCGTGGTTACCTCATTTTTGACTGCAGTAGTTTCTGGATTGTATCCGGCTGTAAAAGCAGCTAATCAAGATCCTATTGAATCGCTTAGGTACGAATAATAACATTAATTATTCTTTTCAATCTTCGACTAATTTGGCAAAATAATTGAATAATTCACCTTTTGTAATAGAAGCTCCTTTTTGTATTAGTGTAAATTTATCAAGATTTTTATCATCACTATATGCCTTAGAGGCATTATAAAATACGACTTCGTCATTCAATAAATTATCACGCAACCAGTCATACCCTGCCTGTGTAGTGACATCTATCTCTTCATTATTAATTTTGATAGCAATCAGAAGCATTTCATTATCCTTAAGTTCAAACAAATGAATTTGATCTTTAGAAAAATGCTCAAGATATTGGGCATTGTCTAATACTTTTTCCCAAACTAAATCACTAAAAATATCAATCTCTTCTTCTGCTACATCTGGTTTATTAGCTTTAATATCACTCCATTCATCTGCAGTAATAGATTGAGTAGCTAAGAAATTAATAAACTCTACATGTAGTTCTTCTAACTGTTCTTTTGTTAATCTAGCGTATTTCATTTTCTAAAAAAATTGACCGCAAAAATAACTATAAAATCAGGATTCATAAAACAATTAAGAGGTTCTTATTAAGGTTTACATTGAAAACCAATGATCTTTGCACTTTAAAGTTCTTATCTTTATATTTTACACGCAATACTTTCTTAATTATGACTAGATCAATTAAAATTTCGATCTTATACATCTTTTTATTTTTTCTAATAAATACTATGCAGGCTCAAAAATTATCTAACATTGAAAAGAACATCATCATATCTGTAGAAACTAATCATAAATCTGCACTATTATTTTTAGAAAAAGTAGTAAATCTTAACAGTGGCACCATGAATCATTTAGGTGTTAAAGAAGTCGGAAATGTTTTTAAAAAGGAATTCGACAATATTGGGCTGGATACGAAATGGATAGAAATGCCTAAAAAAGTAAATCGTGCTGGACATTTATTTGCTAAAACAAAGGGTACAAAAGGAAAAAAAATATTGCTCATTGGTCATCTAGACACTGTTTTTGAAAAAGACAGTCCTTTTCAACAATTTAAAATTGAAGGAGATACTGCTTATGGTCCTGGAGTAAACGACATGAAAGGGGGTAATGTAATTGTATTATATGCGTTAAAGGCATTACACGAAAGTAATTTATTAGAAAATGCTCAAATAACTATTGCATTTACAGGGGACGAAGAAAGTACTGGACAGCCATTAGACATTAGCCGAAAAGATTTAATCGAAGCTGCAAAAAACAATGACATCGCGCTAGGTTTTGAAACGTCAACAGGATTTAATTATGCCACTGTTGCTCGAAGAGGGTCTTCTGGATGGAAACTTGAAGTTAAAGGAAAAAGAGCCCATTCTTCAGGTATTTTTAATGAAAATATTGGAGCCGGAGCAATTTTTGAAGCCTCAAGAATTTTAAACTCTTTTTATACAGAAGTTAAAGGAGAAGAATTTTTAACCTTTAATCCCGGGGTAATTTTAGGCGGAACTGATATTGATTTTAATAAAGAATTAAATAAAGGAGAAGCTTTTGGTAAGAACAATGTTGTAGCGCAAACAGTTATAGTAAAAGGAGGATTACGTTTTATATCAGAAGAACAAAAAGAAAATACTCGATTAAAAATGAGTGCCATTGTCGAAAAAAACTTACCTCATACTTCAGCAAAAATAAGTTTTACAGATAGTTATCCCGCTATGCAACCTACGGCAGGAAATCTCAAATTATTAAAAATATTAAATGCTGTTAGTAACGATCTTGATCAAGGAGAAGTACAAGCTTACGATCCCGGAAAAAGAGGAGCTGCCGACACTTCTTTTGTTGCTGATTATGTAGATTGTCTAGATGGGCTTGGTACCATGGGTAAAGGAGCCCATACACCCAAAGAATCTTTAGATTTAACAACTTTTGAGGCGCTTACAAAACGTACAGCATTATTAATTTACAGACTAATCCAAAATTAAATTTCCAGATATAAAAAATCCATCGCTACAACCATAGCGATGGATTTTATTAAATCAATTACAAAATTTGCCCAATTAATTAAATATATATCGTAATCCAACTTGTGCTTGCCATCTTGAATCAAGACTAAAATCATTTGCAAATGTTTTAGTTTGTGACGGGTCAAAAGTATAGATTGGATTTGTTCTTCCTGGGTCTGCTACTGCATCAAAAGAAACTCCAATAGGTTGATCATTAACAGGGATTTCTATTACTCCCCAATCAGAACTTAATAAGTTTCCAAAATTTAGAATATCCAAACTTAATTGAATCGTGTTGGTTCGTTCTCCCACTTGTATATCATAATCTTGTAGAAATTTAACATCCCATCTTCCTCTCCAAGGACTTAAAATAGCATACTTTTCTGCATAACTACCTCTACGTCCACTTAAATATTCATCTTGCTGAATATATGCTTCATACGCCTGTCTTTGTGTTTGTTGTTCTGCGGCCGTTCCACTAAAATTAAATGTTGCCAAATCGGCTTGTGTAGGAATATAAATCAAATCATTAAGTGGCGAACCGTCTCCGTTTATATCACCAGAGTATGTATATGAGAACCTTCCACCTTGTGCATATTCATAAAAAGCACCTACAGAGGTTCTCCATTGTTTATTTTTACCATAGCTAAAGGATTTATTAAGTTGCCCTACAATTCTATGTTTATCTCCATATCGTGCTGTTGAACTAACAGCCTGGTTCACATTACCTAAAGCCGGATTTCTATCAAATGCATCACTAGAAATTTCTGCATCTAGAGAACTTGCATCTTCAGCTTCTAAGTAATTATAGGCAACACTGGCAAATATACCATTGCTAAAATTCTTTTGTAGTTTAAAAGACCAATTAAAAGAATACCCTACATTAGTATTTGTAAAAACATATGCGTTTGTTGGACCTCCAAATTCATTTACTGCTCTATCAGAAAGTTGATAAATAACCCTATTATCAGCTCCAGTGAGTGTACCAGTAGGAGTTCCTAAACCAAAATTTCTTACCATTTGAGCATTGATATCCTCTGTATAAATTACATCTGTTGATGCTACTATACCATTTTTAAATCTATAATCGATTCCCAAACTATTTCTAAATACCTGTGGAAACTGAAAATCAGGAGCTGAAGTTGTATAAAAAAAGAAATTTGGATTTGCCACCTGGTTTCCTATCCAAACAAAAGGTAAACGCCCTGTAAAAATACCTGTCCCCCCTCTTATTTGAAAAGTTTTATCTCCTTTAACATCATAATTAAAACCAAGTCTAGGAGACACTAATAACCTTCTTGTTGGTAAATCCAAACTATTTAATTGTGTTGGACTACCGTTTTGATCAAAATACGTGATTCCTGGCTGGTAATTACCATCTGGGAACGTTCCCCCTGCTCCTCTTTCAATATTTTCTGCGATCTTATCAACGGTGTCAAAATACAGTGGCTGATCGATTCTTAAACCATAAGTTAGCGTAAACTTATCGTTCATTTTCCATTTATCCTGAGCATAAAAGGCAAGTTGACCAACATTTGTTTCTGCCAAAGCCCAATTTCCTGAAGCATTGTTAGTATCAAAAACGTTTTGAGCATTTGCTAATGCAGCGGCTATAGTTCCATTATTAACAGCATCTTCAAAACTTGTACCTGGATTAGTTGGATCAATCCTCACACTCTGAAAAGCATCAAAAAATGTACTTACAGGACCTTGACCAGCTGCAGGATTTGCTGCTAAATCATACACCCCAAGATTAAAAGAATTATCGAATTCAAATCTCTCGAAACTAGCACCTAAAGTAATTGTATGATTTCCCGTTACAATATTTAAGTTATTTGTAATCTGATATACTTTTTGTTTCAAATTATTATTAATTGAAAAAGGCTCGTGCCCAGCTACTATATATCGAACTCCTTCTTGCTGAATATTAATTGGTGGTGCTGGTGTAGAAAAAGGATCTCGACTGTCATCAAAAGAAGTATAACCTGCCTGAAATTTATTAGATATATTTCCTCCAAAATTAGAATTTAATTCAACTAAAAATGAACTAATCTTATTATTGATTTGATATCCTGAGTTTCTAAATTGCAACGTAGTTAAGTCTGGTCCCCTTCTACCTATTGCTTCTCTATTTGCTGGTAAATCTCTAGACGCATTTAAAAAATTATACACTATAGCCATTCTATGATTATCATTTATATTCCAATCTAATTTAAGAAGACCCTTGGTAGACTCGGTATCATGAGTATACCCTTCGTATGCACCTGTTTCATATCCTAATGTTCTTAATTGCTCTGATACAAAATCTAAATCTTCAGCAGATACTCTAGATACATTTGCTCCTGTTAATCCTGGTCTAGCGGCTAAAAAATTTGAACCTAAATCTTCACGATCATCTTTTTCAAAATTTCCAAAGATGAAAAGTTTATTCTTAATAATAGGCCCTCCTACACTTACTCCATATTGCGCTTGTGTTAGATCTGGAACAATTATATCATCATCTCCAACTTTATCACCTGTCATATCCTGATTACGATAAAACCCATAAACAGTACCTTTCCATCGATTCGTACCACTTTTAGTTACAGCATTTACCGATGCTCCTGTAAATCCTGCTTGAGTCACATCATAAGGAGCTGTAGCCACTTGTATTTGATCAATTGCATCTAATGAGATTGGCTGGGCATTTGTTTGTCCACCTGGTGTTGCTGCATCTAACCCAAATGGATTATTAAAAATAGATCCATCTAAACTAAAATTATTAAACTGGTCATTTCTTCCTCCAA
This sequence comes from Aquimarina sp. AD10, assembly GCF_003443715.1. Classification (NCBI taxonomy): domain Bacteria; kingdom Pseudomonadati; phylum Bacteroidota; class Flavobacteriia; order Flavobacteriales; family Flavobacteriaceae; genus Aquimarina; species Aquimarina sp. AD10. Next base: position 1,522,972 of record NZ_CP031965.1, read on the forward strand.
AAGAACCATTACTGGATGCGGTAGGCTCTAATCTGTAAAAATCAGCTGCTGACCTAGTAATTGTGGGCAGCGATTTTAATTCTCTACTACCAATACTAGTTTCTGCTCCTGTTCTTTCACTACTAAAAGTTGTGCTTTTATTTGATGTAATAATAACTTCTTCGAGTTGATTATCATCCTCTTGTAATATTATCTCTGCATTGAAAGTTTGTCCCAATTGCAAAAAAACATCATTTATAACATGTTTTTTAAACCCAACATAGCTTATTGAAATGGTATAAGGTCCACCAACTCTTAAGTTAATTAAATCGAACCGTCCGTCAAAATTAGTTGTCCCACCATAACTTGTTCCTGTAGGTTCATGAAGTGCTGTGATATTTGCCCCTGGTAATAATTGTTTTTCTAAATCATAAACGACACCAGAAATATTAGAGGTAGTGACTTGAGCATTACTAATAATACAAGTCAATACAAAAATTGCCATGAAAATTTTTTTCATTGAATTTGTAAATTTATGTGAATAATGAATTGTGTATATAAAGTAAAATAAAAAAATCGCTCGAATGAGCGATTTTCTTTTATATTATAAAACAGTTATTAACCGTATGATAACTAGTTATTAACCATTTATTAATTATTTCTGAGGAATAACTTCAAAAGCAACAGGAACAACTACTTGTCTATGAAGACGAACAGACGCTTCATATTGTCCTAAACGTTTGATAGTTCCACCAGGTACAGTTATAAATTTCTTTTCTAACTCAACACCTTCTTTACCAAAAGCTTCAGAAACATCTGCGTTAGAAATAGATCCAAATAATTTGTCTCCAGATCCTACTTTAGCAGCAATTTTAAACTCGAATGAACCAAGTTTTTTTGCAACTTTTTCTGCATCTTCTACTTCCTTCTTTTCTTTAAAAGCTCTTTGTTTTAAAGTCTCAGCTAATACTTTTTTCGCAGAAGGAGTAGCTAAAACAGCAGCACCTTGTGGGATTAAATAGTTACGTCCATAACCATTTTTCACTTCTACTACATCGTCTGCAAATCCTAGATTCTCGACGTCTCTCTTTAATATAAGTTCCATAGTGTTATGACGAATTTTATTTTAATAAATCACCAACGTATGGCATTAAAGCTAAATGTCTTGCTCTTTTTACAGCAACACTAACTTTACGTTGATATTTTAATGAAGTTCCTGTAAGACGACGAGGTAACAATTTACCTTGTTCATTTACAAATGCTATTAAGAAATCTGGATCTTTATAATCAATATATTTAATACCAGATTTTTTGAAACGACAATACTTTTTGTTTTTAGTAGTATCTATATTAAGAGGAGTAAGATATCTGATCTCTCCGTCTTTTTTTCCTTTAGCTTGTTGTTCTATAGATGACATATCTTAAGCTTTTTGTTTGTTTCTATTTCTTCTTTTCTCTGCCCAAGCAATAGCGTGTTTATCCAAACGTACAGTAAGGTAACGCATTACTCTTTCATCTCTTCTGTACTCAACTTCTAATGCGTTGATTACTTCACCAGGTACCTGGTATTCAAATAAGTGATAAAAACCACTTTTTTTGTGTTGGATTGCATAAGCAAGCTTTTTAAGCCCCCAATCCTCTTTGGATATCATCTTGGCACCGTTAGAAACAAGAATGTCTTCGTATTTCTTAACTGTTTCCTTTATCTGGTCATCAGATAAAACGGGATTCAAGATGAAAACAGTTTCGTAATGATTCATAAAAATCTATTTTAAATTAAAAATTGGCTGCAAAAGTAATGTTATTTTTTGTAATATTCAAAATGATACGTAAAAGAGTTCTATACTTTAGCACTGCAAAATCTTCAAAGGTATTCAATTCATCGTTATAAAGCACAATTCATCGATAAAATACACTTTTAGTCATGTTTTAAACAAAAATGTCATTACTATTGTATTATCATAAAACCAAATACAATGAAAAAGCCTCAAATAAAATGTGCCGTTGTTGATGACTCCCCTACACAACGTTTAGCAATTACAAATCAAATTAAAAAATATTGTCAATTAGAGCTTGTTGGAGTATGGAACAATGCTATTGAAGCCAAAAATGCTTTACTTGACGTAAAAGCAGATGTTTTATTTCTTGATATAGAAATGCCTGTATTAAATGGTTTTAAATTTCTTGATGACTTAGAAAACAAACCACATGTTGTTATTGTTACTGGAAAATCAAAATATGCTCATAAAGCATTTGATTATCACGCTATCGATTTTTTAAAAAAACCATTAAGATCAAATCGTTTTGGAACAGCAATAGAAAAAGTTTTACAAGTTTATAATTCAAAGTCGAACATAGAGCCTAATACATATTTTCCTTCAATATTTATTAAAAGTGGCACAAAACAGCATAAAGTGTATCTGAATGATATTTTATATATTTCTGCTATGGGAGACTTTGCAAAAGTTCATTTAGAAGGAAACAATTCATTAGTAATTACAGGGACCATGACATATTTAGAATCATTACTTCCTAATAAAAAATTCTTTAGAGCACACAGATCATTTATTGTTAATCTAGAAAAAATCGAAAACTTTACGACTAGATATATGGAAATCAAAAACGAAACGATACCTATTAGTCGACAAAAAAAACAGGAATTAAAGGACATTTTAAATTATATGTAATCGGTTTGAACAAAATTCTAATTACATAATGCAAGTATTTTGTTCTTAATTTTGTTAAATAGATTGATTGACAACACGTAACAGCTAAGCTTAAAAACAGCTGTAAAATAGGGAGTTATACCGATTAACCAAGACAAAACACTATTCATAAACAAGGCTACTAGCTCGATGAAACACTAACTTTTATCGACAAAAAACCCAAATTGTTTGTTGGAATAATTTATATTCATTAATATTGTAAATAGAATATATAACACTACACAAGTGGAACAATCTCAATTAAAATGTGCGGTAGTAGATGACTCTCGCCTTCAAAGACTCGCTATAGTCAAACTAATAGATGAACATTCTTCGCTAGAATTAGTGGCAGAATGGAATAATGCTATTGAGACTAAGAATGGATTATTAGATACTCAAGTAGATCTTTTATTTCTGGATATTGAAATGCCAATACTTACTGGTTTTGACCTTTTAGATGATTTAGAAAACAAACCTCATATCATTTTTGTTACAGGAAAAACAAAATACGCTTTTAAAGCTTTTGATTATGATGCAGTAGATTACTTAAGAAAACCATTAAAAAAGGATCGTTTCAACGCGGCAGTAGAAAAGGCATTAAGCATGTCTCGTTTAGGGACTGAAAGTGCAGTTGTAGAGGATGATGATTATATATTCGTGAAAAGTAATTTAAAGAAAAGGAAAATTTTTCTTAGTCAATTAAAATATGTTGAGGCGTTAGGTGATTACGTAAAACTTATTATGGAAGAAGGAGATCCAATTGTAGTTTTAGCTACTATGAAATCTTTTGAAGCACAATTACCAAGTGATCGATTCTTAAGAATACACAAGTCTTATATAGTTAACCTTGACAAAGTTGAACGCTACAATAGTCGTAATATAGAAATTGCAGACGAAAAAATACCTCTTAGTAGACATAAAAAACATTCTTTAATAGAAGCGCTAAACAACTAGTAATTATCTACATTTATAATAATTCTTACTCCTGAAAACTCTTTTATAGTTGCAAAAGAAGTATGTATCTTTTTTATAATGTCTTTAGTTTTTGCTAAAGATTGTTTTTGTGGTATTTTAATCAATATATTTTTATGATATTGATTTCTTATTCGTGATATTGGAGGAAATTCTGGTCCTAAAACATTTTCATGAAATGAATTTCTAAGAGAACGTGCAAGCCAGTCTATTGCACTATTGACTTTATTGTAGTCTTTATGTTTTCCTGTAATTTTTATGATTCTAAAAAAAGGAGGATACTTGTATTGATGTCGTTCTTCTATTTGATCTTTATACATCCCCTGAAAGTCATTTATTGATACTTGTTGAAGAATTTGATGATACGGATTATATGTTTGAATTAAAACCTTTCCTCTTTTCTTTGTTCTTCCGGCTCGTCCTGCAACTTGTTGCATCAATTGAAAACTACGCTCATGTGCTCTAAAATCTGGAAAATTAAGCAAATTGTCTGCATTCATTATACCAACAAGAGTTACATTTCTAAAATCCAAACCTTTTGACAACATTTGCGTACCAACTAAAATATCAATTTCTCCTTGTTCAAAACTATTTATGATCTTTTCATAACCATATTTCCCCCTGGTAGTATCTTGATCCATACGACCTATCTTATAATCAGGAAAAAGTTCTTTGAGCTCTTTTTCTATCTGTTCTGTCCCAAAACCTTTAGTCTGTAGTTCTGTACTATTACAAGCCATACATTGCAACAACATTGCCATATTATAACCACAATAATGACACCTTAATTGATTTCTATGATTATGATAGGTAAGACTAACATCACAGTTTGGACATTGTGGAGAATGCCCACATGTGTTACATTCTACAACAGGAGAATATCCTCTTCTATTTTGAAAAAGAATAACCTGTTCTTTTTCTCTCAAAGCATCTTGAATTCCTTCTAATAGTGTATCACTAAAATGCCCTGTCATTTGTTTCTTCTTATATTTCGTCTTTACATCGACTAAATTGATATCTGGCATAAGAACATTACCAAACCTTCTAGTCAGTTTTACTAAACCAAATTTATTCTTTATCGCATTATAATAGGTTTCTAATGAAGGTGTAGCAGACCCCAATAGCACTTTTGCCTTAAACATATGGCCTAATACAATAGCAGTGTCTCTTGCATGATATCTCGGTGCAGGGTCATATTGTTTAAAGGTACTTTCGTGCTCTTCATCAACAATAATGAGACCCAGGTTTGTAAATGGCAGAAATATAGCTGATCTGGCTCCAATAACTATTTGAGCCTTTGATTTAGCACCTTTGACATTATTCCATGCCTCTACTCTTTCGTTTACAGAATACTTAGAATGATACACAGTAAGTTTTTCTCCAAAATATTGTTGCAACCTACTAATAAGCTGAGTTGTCAAACCTATTTCTGGCAATAAATACAAAACCTGTCTACCTTGTTTAATAGTTTCCTCTATAAGTTTTACATATATCTCTGTTTTTCCGGAAGAAGTAACACCGTGTAACAAACAAACATCTTTTGTATTAAAAGACTCTTTTATCTCCTTAAAGGCTATATCTTGATATTCATTAAGCTTTTTACTTTCGTACTGAATATCGGCTTCATAATGCACTCTATCGGTTTGAACATGATACTCTTCTAGAATATTTTTATCAATTAAAGTCTTTATAACTGCACTGGAGCTATTTGATTTTTTAACAAGTTCAGTTACTTTAATCGGTTTTGAAGTTTGAGCTTCTAAAGTAAATAATTGCATCAATACTTCTCGTTGCTTTGGAGCCCGAGTAAGCGAATCAAGTAATAATTTTAAAGCTTCTTCTTCTTTATACTCTTGACGAAGTTTAATATATCTAACAATCTTTGGTTTATATTGCTCATAAATCTCTTCTTGTACAGTAATTACTTCCTTTTCTAGTAATCTTTTTATAACCGGAAGTACATTTTTCTTACTTACAATATTCATTATTTCCTGAATTCTAAGTAAACTTTGATATTGTAATGCCTCAAAGACTAAGAATTCATCATCTTTTAAAAGAAGTTCATCTACCGTATTGTTCTCGTTTTTAAGAACAATAGTTTCACTTTCGAGCAAGAAAGCGCTTGGTAAGGCAGCTCTCATCACTTCTCCTTTAGTACACATATAATAACTAGAAATCCAAGACCAAAGCTTTAGTTGATCCTTTGTAACAATAGGAGATTCGTCTAAAATATGTTCTATCTCTTTTGCTTCATAAACAATAGGAGGTGTTTGATGCACTACAGTAACCAGAGCAGCATAAATTTTACTTTTTCCAAATTGAACTGCTACTCTCATACCTGGCTTTACAAAAGCTGCTTCACTACTATTTATACTATAAGTAAACTCTTTATCGAGTGGTATAGGAAGAATTACATCTATAAAGTATGACATTAACGAGGTATAAAGAAAAAATAGACTAAACAGTTTCTAGCTTACAAAAATACAAGTTTAGTCTCTAGAAAGTCAAATAATATGTCTAGAAGTCATTTTTAGTTACTTTATTACATATTTACGCTATTCTAACATAGAAATAAAATAAATAAAGTCTACTCTCATAAAATACGAAAATAGCCTGATCATGATTTGATCAGGCTATTTTCGTATTTTATAAAAATCTATTTTTATTTCGTTTCTCCCAGCATTCCTCCTTTAATTATTTCGCATGCTGGTTCATTTCCAAGCCATATTTTAAATAAAGCGTACTTAAAATCACGGCCTTTAATAAAACCTAGTTCTTCTCCGTTTTTATATGTTTTGATTCCTTTTCCTTTTAGATACACTAAATCATAAAAATCATTAATCTTCATTGGAGAATCAAATAACTTAAGAAAATCTTCGATTCTTACATCTAGACTTTGAGTATTTCCAAACATAGCATCATCAAAACCTTTTCTGAATACTTTTATCATTCTTTCATTAGTAACCTTTTTAGAAGCAATATTTAATCGAATAGCCATTGTTTCATCAGATTCTAATACTTTTTTATCTTCATTATACTTTTGTTGCGTATATAAAGTACCTGCGTAAGTTTTAAATGACAGCACTTTTCTCATACCACCACCATTAAACACTAACTCTTCTCCATCAAAATTCACTTTCTCAGGGACTACAATATCTCCAATTCTAACTTGGGCAGATGCTATTGAACTGAATGTCAATGCAACTATTAGGGTAATTATTTTATTCATGGTTTAGTTTTTTTAAAGTTTAATTATACGTTTAGTTCTATAAAACGCCAAAAACTAACGTTAAAAAGTGTTAAATTTTTCACTCCTCTCTAAAACTGCTATGAAAAACTATACTTTTAACCACTTTTGAGTCCTGTATAAAAAGGCAATATACCCTCTTACATTTAATACTTTAGGGTTATCTTCATCGACCCATATTTTACAACGATACACCTTTCCGTTTTCTGGATCTAAGATAGTACCATCTTCGTATTCATTCCCGTCTTTTTCTAATTCATTGATTATAACCATACCTTCTATTGGTTGATTATGTTCTTCCCCATTACATTCAATACATAATTTACTTCTATCTTCTTCTTTCAATATTCTTTTGATTTTACCATAGAATTTGTCTCCTTCTTTGTAAATCTCTACTATAGATTTTGGTTTTCCTGTAGTATCATCGATAGTTTTCCATTCACCTACAATTTCTTGTTGTGCACTAGCAATACTAGAAATCAATAGTGATAGTGTAAAAAGTGTTTTGAAAATGTTCATGATAAATTGATAATTTGATTAGTGAAATTAAGACTAGAAAAGCTATCTGCAGCTCTGCAGATAGCTTATATATTAATAGAACTACGTTATTGGATACCTAACATCCCTTTTTTTATACCTTCACTTGCAGGTTCATCTCCAAGCCATATTTTAAACAAAGCATACTTAAAATCACGACCTTTTATGACACCTAATTCTTTCCCGTTTTTAAAAGCTTTTACTCCAACATCTTTTATATAAACTATGTCGAAAATATCATTCTTAACTATAGGTTCGGAAAAAAATTTAATAAACTGATTAATCCTTTTATCTAGAGGTTTCGTATTACCAAAGGTAGCTTTGTGAAAACCATCTCGCACTGCTTTGATCATTTTCTTTTGTGTTACAAAACCAGAAACTATATTTAATTTTATAGCCATCGTTTTATCAGATTCTAAGATCATCTTAGGATCTTTACTTTTACCTTGTAGATATAATCCACCAGCATACAAATCTATCCAAAGCATTTCTCTCATTCCTGCTCCGTTTAATTTTAAATCTGTATCTGCAAAATTTTCCTCATATGGTAAAATTGCTTTACCAACTCTTATTTGTCCAATTGCAGTAAAAGAAATAAAGGTAATAAGTATTAAAATAGTTTTCTTCATGTTAATTAAGGTTTAATTGGGGCTTATTAGATTTTTTTAACATTTTGTTGGCAAACAAATATAAAAAAATATTATGCGCGCACAACATTATGACGAATGCCTACCTTAATTTTAACAAAAATACAATTATATTTTATTGATTTCTAATTACCTAGCATTTCTTTCTTAAGTCCCTTATCCGCTGGTTTATTTCCTAACCAAATGTTAAAAAGAGCCACCTTAAAATCTAAACCAGTAACGTATCCTTTTTCTACTCCGTCCTTATAAATAACACTTCCTTTACCTTTTTCATACACAATATCATATACTTGATCAACCTCGATTTCATTATTAATAAAACCGATAAATTTTTCTATTCGTTCTTGGTAAGGTGCTAAATTACCATTTGTAGATTTTTCAAAACCTTCTCTTAATGCATTAGCCATTTTATTTGTAGACATTAGGCCTGATAAAATGTGTAGTTTAATAGCCATGGTTTCATCGGCCTCTGCAATTGCACTCGCACTTTTATTTTTCTTATTAAGATATAATCCTCCAGCATAAATATCGATAAAGAGTTTTTCTCTTAATCCTCCTCCATTAAAGACGAGACTTTCTTTATTGAATGTTACATTATTTGGTAAAGTTGCATCTCCAATTTTTACTTGTCCTTGTACGGATATAACCGTTACCAATGCTAAAAATAATACGCTTAGTTTTTTCATACTTAAAATTATCTGTTTGTGTTAAATTAAATTACTTATCAAAATTCTTTCTTAATTGGTTTAATGAGGCATTAAGCTCAAAACCCAACAATAATAGATTGGCATTGAGCCATATATACAGCATTAATATTAATACGGCTCCAATAGATCCATATAATTTATTATAATTTGAAAAATTATCTATATAAATTCCAAATAAATATGTAGTAATAATAATCAAAAAAGTAGTCATAAAAGCACCTGGAGAAAAGAATTTATTATTTCTTCCTTCTGAAGTGCCAAAATAGAATAGTGTCGCTACTATAATAAATATCATAAAAACGAACAACGCGTATTGACCAATTGTTAGCCAAAATAACGTATCATCTACCATTCCTATCTCATTTAAATTATTCACTAAATATGTAAAATACAATGTACCTATTACCGTAACTAACAATAAGGATGCCACGATTATAGATACTCCAAGTGCCACAAGATACTGTCTTACAAAATTTCTATTTAAATTGACGTGATAGGAATACTCAAAACCAGAAAAAACTGCATTTATTCCGTTTGTCATAAATAAGATTGAAAGTATAAATACCGTTGACAACAACCCTCCTCTTGGATTTGAGGCTATATCATTAAAAATCCCAGAAAAAAAACCTGATGTTTGTTTTGGTAATGCTCCATTTATAAACTCGAAAAAATTATTTTCAAAATTATCAATAGGTACATAAGGGATAAGATTTAAAAGAAAAAGCAAAAATGGAAATAATGAAAGAAAGAAACTCCATGAGATAGAACTTGCTCTTGCCGAAAAGGTTCCTTTTATAATTCCGATAACATAGATTTCAATCAAATCATATACCGACAATCCTTCAAAACCAGGAAGAACAAGTTTTTTCCCTAACTTAACCAAAAGATTAATCACAGGGATTTTACTTAACTTATCTTCAATTGCTTTTGACATATATTTTAGCTTATATCGCTTTTAGGCTTAAATCTAAATTATATACAGAGTGAGTTAACGCTCCACTACTTATATAATCAACACCACATTCTGCATATTTTCTAACGGTATCTTCATTAATACCTCCACTAGATTCTGTTAAACAGGTATCACCTATAAGCGCTACAGCTTTTTTAGTATCTTCGTAATTAAAATTATCAATTAATATCCGATATACTCCTGGGGTTTTAAGTATTTCTTTAATTTCATTAAGATCACGGGCTTCTACAATGATTTTAAGATCTAAACTATTATCTAATAAATACTGTTTTGTTTTCTCGATTGCCTTTGTAATACCGCCTGCAAAATCGATATGATTATCTTTTAGCATAATCATATCATAAAGTGCAAATCGATGATTTTCTCCTCCCCCAATTTTTACTGCCCACTTTTCTAATGCACGAATTCCAGGAGTAGTCTTTCGGGTATCCAAAATCTTTGTTCCTGTTCCATCTAACAGTTTTACAAAATGATTTGTTTTTGTAGCTATAGCACTCATTCTTTGCATAGCATTTAAAACTAATCGTTCTGCTTTTAGGATAGATTGTGATTTTCCTGACACATAAAAAGCGATGTCTCCGAATTTCACAGAAGCTCCATCCTGAATTTTAATGTCTATTATCATTTCGGGGTCGACATAATTAAATACCTGTTTTGCAAAATCTACTCCTGCTAAAATTCCATTATCTTTAACCAAAAGTTTTGCTTTTCCAGACACAGAACCAGGAATACATGCCAGCGAGCTATGGTCTCCGTCACCAACATCTTCTCGAATAGCATTGGATATAATCAAATCAATTTCTTTATCAAATTGGGCTTTACTAATCATATTGAATGGTTATTTTTGCTAATGTAAAAAAAAGAAGTCGGAAGTACGAGGTTCAAAGTACAATGAAACAACTTTTAAAAAAATACAATTATTTAGTATAGCACATGACCATTAAATTACTTGCAATAGGTAAAACTGACGACAAACAACTTGAAGAGCTTACTCAAAAGTATATCAAGAGGTTAGGGTTTTATGGTAAATTTATTTTTGAAGTAATTCCCGATCTTAAAAACTCAAAAAACCTTAGTGAAGCTCAGCAAAAAGAAAAGGAAGGTTCTTTAATTTTGAGTAAAGTAGAAAATTCTGATATTTTGGTAGTATTGGATGAAAATGGAAAACAATATGATTCTGTTCAATTTTCTGAAGTCTTACAAAAATATATGAATAGTGGGATTAAACAATTAATTTTTGTAATAGGAGGACCTTATGGATTTAGTCCTGAAGTCTATCAACGTGCTAATAGCAAATTATCACTATCAAAAATGACGTTTTCTCATCAAATGGTTCGTTTATTTTTTGTTGAACAATTATATAGAGGTTTTACAATATTAAAAAATGAACCTTATCATCATCGTTAGACAGTCATTTCTTTACTTAATTTTAATTACTACATTTACCAACCTTAAATATAATCTTACACTATGTTACCTTATCTAAAGCTTATTAAGTTTGACAACCTACTCATTATTGCTTTAGCACAAGTATGTATTAAATATGGGCTTTTTGAGCCTTTTGGTATTGCGATAACACTTAATAGTTTTGGCTTAGCTTTATTAATTGTTTCAAGTATTTCTATTGCTGCTGCAGGTAATATTATTATTGAAATTTACGATCGTGAAAATCTAGGAATAAAAGGCTTGTTATATGGATCAATAACAGAAAAGAGTGCCAATAGATTATTTATTATTTTTAATGTAATTGGAGTTGGTATTGGGTTTTATTTAGCTAACTTGATCAATAAACCAGGCTTTGTTGCTCTTTTTATAATTGTATCGGGAGTATTCTATTTATACGCTTCTTATTTAAAAGAAATAATAGGTCTTAAGAACATTACCATTAGTTTACTAGCGGGATTAAGTCTAGTGGTAGTTGGGGTTTTTGATCTTTTACCTGCTATAACTCCAAAAAATAAAGAATCACAAACTGTACTGTTTTCTATTGTATTAGACTACTCGATCTTTGCTTTTATGATTACTATGCTAAGAGAGTTAATAAAAGACTGTATTCATATAGATCGGGATCATAATATCGAGATAAAAACAATACCAATATTATTAGGTAAAACCAGAACTTCTAAATTAATTGGGGTATTGACAATTTTTCCGATACTCGCTATTATATATTATATTTATACCTATTTATTTTCTAATAGTACTGCTGTAATTTTAATATTATTTTGCTTGGTTGCTCCTTTGCTATATTTCATGATTAAAAGTTTTTCTGCACAAACAGATAAACAATTTTTACTTTTAAAAAATATCCTAAAAATATTGCTTGTTGTAACTGCCATTTCTCTATTACTTTATCAATTTATATTATTATAAATTATGCTAAAAGATATTTTAAAAGAATACAATATTATTCTTGCCTCGGGATCTCCAAGAAGACAACAGTTTTTCAAAGATTTAGATTTAGATTTTAAAATACAATTAAGAGAAATTAATGAAGTATATCCTGATTATTTAAAAGCAGAAGAAATATCAGATTATCTAGCCGAACTAAAATCAAAAGCTTTTACTGATCTTAACCCTAAAGATATCCTAATAACTAGTGATACGATTGTTTGGCACAACAATAAAGCTTTGGGGAAACCAAGAGATACAAATGAAGCAAAGGAAATGATTGCCTCATTATCTAATGATACTCATAAGGTTATCACATCTGTGTGTTTTAAAATGGGAAATGAGATCAGAGTTTTACATGATATCACAGAAGTTACTTTTAAGAAATTGAACCAAAAAGAAATCGAGTATTATGTCAACACCCATAAACCCTTAGATAAAGCAGGTGCTTATGGTATACAAGAATGGATTGGCTTTATTGGAATATCAAATATTAAGGGTAGTTATTTTAATGTAATGGGATTACCCACCCATATCGTTTATCAAACCTTAATCGATATTGCCACAAACAAAAACATTTAATGTTTTTGTATTTTTGTTGATTAAATTAATCACTTAGAGTACTATAGCGTTACTTATTTTTTTGGGAAATTTTTAATCTCTATAATAGGTCTATATATCTCTTTTTTAACAAAACCAGATACAGCATCTTACAATAATTGTGTATTAAATTTTGTTTTGGTCGCGGTCATAAAATTTAGGTATTCATAAGTCATTGCTTTTGTATAAATATCGATTGCAATACTTTCATTTATTACATGCTTTTTTTGGTATTCATTTAGAAAATTTCCCATAGTATAAGCACCTTCAAAATCATCATTTCCTGTAATCCAAGGAGCATAAAGGTTACCTGTTTCTGGTGGTGTTAATTGATTTCCCAGCCATGCCCATAGATATTCGCAAGGTATCATAACTATCAAAGCATAAATTGATTCCATTTGTGATACTACGTTAGATTCATACTCTGCATACTCCTTACAAGCTTTGCTAGGTACAATTCCGTTAGCGTCCTTGATATGCCATATATCCGGAAATGTCTTATTATATTTCTGATAGCTTTTGTGTTTTTTTAATAAAAATGCCTGAAGACCAGGATTGGTTGCTTTTTCTGCGGCTGTTAAGTAATCTTGTTCTCCATTAAAACAATAATATGCATCACTTACATTAAATCCACCATATGTTACTGGATCAAGTGTTCCATCTGCAAGTCCTTGAATAAAATCAGTATTTAAGGCATCATCTGCAATTTGCATACAATCATCCCACATTTTCCAGAAAAGGGAATTTGCTGGAGGTGGTGCCGTAGATAATTTATACTCAACTAAAAAGCTTTTATCTAATTCTATTCTTCTGTTGTTTTTCATGATTAAATAATTTTAAAATTCTATTAGTAAAACATATCAAATTATGCAATAACAATACATTATAAATTCATGACCTTATCAATTAACTACTTAATCTATAAGATTAATAGTCTATTGTAAATTAGGGTTTACTCATTAAAAAAAATATTTCATTCTATTTCATTTTATTTTTGGGAACAAAACAATTTTATAAAATGTTAATCGATATTGATAAATTATAGGTTTATTGTAATTTGCATATTAAAATTAATGCTATGAAAAGGTCTATATTATTATTTGGGATTTTAGGATTATTTGTAATTATTGCTTGTAGTAACATAAAAGCCGATAATATCTCAAAAACAGTTATAACAGAAGCCTCTTATACGGATACAGAGTCCAATACACTTTCAGAGGATTTCAAAAAATACTGGTATAATGGCACTGCAGAAATATCATCATATCAATTAGAACAAGCTAGATATGGCGAGATAAGAAAAGGAACATCTGTTCTCATATTTGTTACAGAAGATTTCTTACCTAATGAACAAGTAAAGGCGGATCAAAATAGTTCCAATAATATTCCGGTATTAAAATTAAATGCTACAAAAAAATTTAACACAGGTATTTATCCATATTCGATAATGCAAAGCACATTTTATCCTGTATCAGATAATAGACATGCTATAAAAGTATCTAGCTCAATGCAAGAATGGTGTGGTCATGTTTATGCACAACTAAATAACAGAGATGAATTCGAAATTATGTCACATTCTTATTTTCAAAATGAAGCTGACCAAGAATTTAAAATAGATAAGGCTATCTTAGAAAACGAACTTTGGACAAAAATTAGAATTAATCCAAGTAACTTACCTGTTGGCAACAAAATGATAATTCCGTCTTTAGAGTATTCAAGGTTAAGGCATAAAGAAATAAAACCTTTTAATGCAAAATGTTCATTACAAAAAAACGACGTAACGAGTACTTATACTATAGAATATCCTGAGTTAAAGCGAAGTTTAAGCATAACTTTTACAACTAAGTTTCCTTATGAAATAGAAAGTTGGACAGAAACTTTTAAAAGCGGTTATGGTTCTAATGCAAAAGAATTAACGACCACTGCCACTAAAATAAAACAAATTAAATCTGCTTATTGGGGTAAGAATCGTAATAAAGATGAAGTGCTAAGAACAGAGTTAGGGCTTCAATAACAATTTACAACAAGAACAAGAATTTAGCTTAAAAATATATCCAAGCAAAAAAACAATTACAATGATAAAATTATCTGAATCAGAAATACAGAAGAAACTTAAAGAAGTTGATGGGTGGGAATACAATGAAAATGCACTACATACAACTTTCGAGTTCAACGACTTTAAAGATGCTTTCTCTGTTATGACTCGTATTGCTTTTGAAGCAGAACTCCAACAACATCATCCAGACTGGTCTAATGTATATAATAAATTACAAATTAGTCTTTCTACACATGATGCTGGAGGAATAACAGAAAATGATTTTGTACTTGCAAAAACAATTGATAAGATTATTGAAGGAGATTCATAATCTTACCTTTAATCTAGTACACTATAATTTTTAGAATTTTACAAATCGAAGTCTAACAAACATTTGTCAAAAACTTGGTTTCTACTTATGTTTGTATTTACAATTTAAAATTATCGCAATGGGAAGAGCTTTCGAATTTAGAAAAGCACGTAAGATGAAACGTTGGTCAGCAATGGCTAAAGCGTTCACTAGAATAGGTAAAGATATCGTCATGGCTGTAAAAGAAGGCGGGCCTGATCCAACTTCTAATTCTCGTTTAAGAGCTGTAATACAGAACGCCAAATCTGTAAACATGCCAAAAGACAATATCGAACGTGCAATTAAAAAAGCATCTGATAAAGAACAGGGCGATTACAAAGAAGTACTTTTTGAAGGATACGCACCTCACGGAATTGCAATTCTGGTAGAGACTGCCACAGATAACAATAACAGGACCGTAGCAAATGTTAGATCTTATTTTAATAAATGCGATGGAAATTTAGGAACCTCTGGATCAGTAGAATTTATGTTTGATCATACCTGTAACTTTAGAATTAATGGTGAAGGTCTAGACCCAGAAGAATTAGAATTAGAGTTTATTGATTTTGGAGCAGAAGAGGTATTTCAAGACGATGATGGAATACTAATTTATGCCCCTTTTGAGAGTTTTGGGGCCATTCAAAAGGAACTTGAGAGCCGGGAAATAGAAATTTTATCTTCTGGATTTGAACGCATTCCTCAAGTAACAAAAAAGCTAACCCCTGAGCAAGCAGCTGATGTAGAGAAGCTTTTAGAGAAGATCGAAGAAGATGATGATGTACAGAATGTTTATCATACAATGGAAGAATCTTCTTCTGAGTAATGAAATATACCGTTTTAATATCTAAAAGAGTTTGATTTTCTTATCAGACTCTTTTTTTATGTAAATTATTCTTTTCAACCTATTCTAATAATTATTATTTTAAATACTTATCAAGTAATTTCCTTTATTTGAATTGAGCTAAAACTTTACTCATTAGTTTTAATATTTTCATTTATGAATAGTTAAAAAAAAGTTAATAAAATTTTTCACTTTTTTATTTTTTTTCTATTTTCGCTGCAAAATTCATAAAAACCCCAAAATGATTATGAAAAAAATCACCTTCCTATTTTTTCTGACTTCTATGTTAATTTTCCAATCTTGTTCTAGTGATAGTGATGAGGATAGTGGAGCATCATTACCTGATGAAATAACTTATGGTCGTGAAAAAGTTACCATTTCTTCTGCTTTGATTGAAGATTTCGGAAATGGATTTAATGGATATAATTATGACTTCACACTTAAGGGAACTCTCGATGGGAAAGAATATAGTTTTTATGTAGAATTGTACTCTCCTGTAATTGAAAATGACAATCGTTTTAGAAGTGGCATATTCTCTTATAATCCAAATCCTACAGAGCCTGCTTTCTTTTTTGATGATGCCTATATTACTGTTGATGGGCAAAGAGTAAATGTTACTGGAGGAAAAATTACGGTTAATGCAAATAGTGATACAAATTTTGAATTTACTACAGATGTAAGTATCGAAAATGGAAAATCCATGTCGGTTCTCTATGATGGACAATTTACTGTAGTAAGCGGTAGATAGTTTATAGCTTATATAAACATAACAAAAAGGGCGTATTGATCAATACGTCCTTTTTGTTATGTTTTATTTATATTTCCGACTTATATCTAAAACCTTCACTTATGAAATTATTAGCAACTATAATCTTATTCGTATTTGTATCAGCTAGCACATATGCCCAAGAAATGGATAACAACAAATTACAAGAAATTATTCATAAAAATGCGGATACCTTAAATGGTGTTTCGGGTAACTGGAAATTTTTGTATAAAGAGGTTCCTATGCTATGTGTTACAGATCAAACCAATAATAGAATGCGTATAATTTCGCCTATTGCCGAATCGAAAAAATTAGATAAAGATCTTTTATTAGATGCTATGACAGCTAATTTTCATTCAGCATTAGATGTTAAATATGCTATTTCAAATGAAATCCTTTGGTCTGTATATATACATCCTTTAAAAGAATTATCTAATGAACAAGTTGAAAACGCGATATCACAAGTATATTATGCTGCTAAGACATTCGGAACAACATTTTCTAGTACCGAATTAATTTTTGGAGGAGGTCAAGTAGAAGAAAAACCTAAGGATGATAAAATAATAGAAGAAAAAACTCGAAAATTTTAATCCACATTAAAACTATATCCAGGTATTTTTCCTTTTACGCCTTTGAAAAAGTTATACATGTATTCAAAATCTTTTTCAATACTATTTGTCGGATAAAACGGTTCTGAAATTACATTTTGTTTTTTTCCAAAATCAAAAGTAATCATAATTATAGGCACTTCTGCTTCTTTAGCAATATGATAAAAACCGGTTTTCCATTCTTTTACTTTCTTCCTAGTTCCTTCTGGAGCAATGGTAAGACGCAATTCTTCTCTTTTTTTAAACAACTCTGCTATTGCTTCAACTTTATTTTGACCAGGTGTTCTATCTAGAGGAATCCCTCCTACTTTTTTAAAATACCAACCCAAAGGCCATTTAAAGAGTTCTTTTTTTCCCAAAAAACTAATTTTAAGATTGACCAATTGTCGGATTAACAAGCCTATATAAAAGTCATGCCAACTCGTATGCGGCACTGCAATAACAACACATTTCTTGATATGGTCGGCATTAAAATCACCAATAATTTTCCAACCTAGTATTTTATAATAGATAAAAGATGATAAACGTTTCATAAAATACTAAGTTGAAAATATATTTATAAAGAACGATAAATTTTCTTTAATACCTCTGCATTAACTTCGGATTTCCAATCTTTACCCAAAGCATTTTCCCATAGTGGTTCTAAACTAAGTGCTACTTCGCACATAGTATCCAATTGTTCTGATGTGATATCAGCACAAACTCCAACAGGCAATGTTATATTATGATATTCTTTCATTTTTTTAAATATAGCGACTCCTTCTGGGTAATATTTTTCTAATTTATCAAATACAATGCAATTTCCAACACCATGTTTTGTTCCTAAAACATATGCCAATCCATAACTCATTGCATGAGCAACACCCACTTGTGAATATGCTATACTCATTCCTCCGTGCCAGGAAGCCATCATTAATTTTGAATCAGCATCTTCTTTTTCTAAATTATTTTCTAGAAAAATTTCTTTACACAAATCCAATGCTTTCTCACCATAACTTTGGCTAAAAGCATTCAGATATGTACCATTTAATGACTCTACACAATGAATATAACAATCCATACCTGTATAAAACCATTGATTTTTCGGCACATCATTAATTAATTCTGGATCTAAAATAACCTGATCAAATGGTGTAAAATCTGAATTAATACCTAGTTTTCGTTCTGGTCCAGTTAATACGGTAGTTCTAGACACTTCTGCTCCTGTTCCAGATATAGTTGGAATCCCAACATGATAAACAGCTTTGTTCTTAACCAAATCCCATCCTTGGTAATCCGCCGCACTTCCTGGATTGGTTAACATAATAGCTACAGCTTTTGACAAATCAAGTATAGAACCTCCACCAATTCCTATAATACCGCTTGGCGCAAACTGATAGGTACTATTAATTCTATTCACCAATTCATCTACTTGAGATGTTTTGGGTTCTTCTTCAGTTGATACATAAATTATTTCATCCATTGAACGTAATGGAATTCTATCTTCAATAAATGAGATATTATTTTCAAAAACACTATCTATTAAATAGATAAAAGGTGCAATACCATTTCGTACTGGAGAAATTATTTCTCCTATTTGGTCAAAAGCTCCTTTTCCAAATACTACTTTAGGAACCATTGGGAAGTTTTTATGTAAAGTAGTTTGTTTTTTATCGGAAGTAATCAAATAGTTTGTTTCCACTACATTTTCTTTTTTAATTATTTTCTTAGCTCTTTCTAAATCTTCCGGGGTATCAATTTCAACACCTTCGTGTCGAGTTTCAATCATTTTTATATTCTTACCATATTCAAGGTATCTAATACATTCTATTTTTTCAGAAGCTTCCAGTTCTTTCATTGGTAGCTTATAAAAATCCAAAATAGCTTGTTTTCTAAAAGCATAAACTCCTTTATGCTTATGATATGTATAATTTAATTCTTTATCTCTAGGATACGGAATTGGTGATCGTGAAAAATACAATGCATAGTTATTTTCATCTACAATAACCTTTACACTATTAGGATTCATAATATCATTCCAGTCACTAATAGGTGTCATAAGGCTTGCCAAATCGATTTTATCCGAATCATCTTCATAAAATACATTTAAGACTTTTTCAAGGCTTTCTCGATCAGTAAATGGCTCATCTCCCTGAACATTTACCACAATATCCACATCCAAACCTTCAACAGCTTCAGCGATTCTGTCACTACCACAACTATGTTCTTTAATGCTCATAATTGCTTCTCCACCATTAGAAACTATTTCTTCATAAATAATATCACTATCAGTGACTACATATACTGCATCAAATAATCCAGAATTAATAGTAGCTTCATAAGTTCTTCTGATCACTGTTGTTCCTTCAAGGTCTTGCATTAACTTACCAGGAAACCGCGTTGCAGCGTATCGCGCAGGAATCATTGCGATAATCTTAAGTTCTTTTTTGTTCAATGTTTGTTGCTTTTTGTAATAGCAAAATTAGCTTTTTTAAATCAATTTTCGAGCCAAGCTTTATATTTAGTTATCTATATAAATCTTAAAAAAATCATAAATATCAGCCAAAGAAAAGCTTATCAAATTTTTCTTTGTTTTATTTTACATCGATCTAAGAATAAAGAGCCTTTTATATAAAACACTTCAATAATAAAATACCCTACTATCTACTTAATTCTTTTTTTACCATTTTATATAATCAAATAATTCAATCCGTTAAAATAAAACAACTTAGCTTTCAATAAAAAAATCATTCTTAAATCCAATAAGATATAATTTCTTTTTGGCTCTAGTTACGGCTGTATAAAGCCAGCGTAAATAGTCTTTATTAATACCATCTGCCAAATAAGGCTGTTCTATAAATACGATATCCCACTGACCACCTTGAGATTTATGGCAAGTTATTGCATACGAAAACTTAACCTGTAGACTATTAAAGTACTTATTATTTTTCACTTTTAAAAATTTCTTATACTTAGATGTTTCATCTTCATAATCCTTCATCACCTCTTGATACAAAGTATTTGATTCTTCATAAGATAATGATGGGGTTTCAGATGTTAATGTCTCGAGAAGTAAAACTGTTTCAAAAGATTTTTGATTTGGATAATCAACCATGCTAATTTTGACCTCTGCAAACCTAAATCCATACAGTTCTTTTATGGCATAAATTTCTAGAATCTTAATGATATCACCATTCGCAATAAATCCAGCTTCGCTTTTGTTATCAAGCCAAAAATAATTATTCTTTACAACCATTAAATAATCTCCTGCAGAAAGTTCTTCTTCTTGAAAAAGAATTCTTGATCTTATTTGTTGGTTATAAATATTCGCTCTTTTATTTGATCGAAGTATAATCACAGATTCTTCATGACCAGAATCTGAGTAAGCTTCATTTAAGGCATCCATAATTTCATGACCATCGATACATCTAATTATATCGGTATATCCGGATATATTAAATTGAAAAGTATCATAAAAACCACCATTAAGCTGCTCTCTTAAATTAGTTGCATTCATTAAGATACCACTATTTTCGGCTTGCCTTACAACTTCGTCTAATTCTATCTGGGTCACATCCTTATTAAAACCCATAGATAGATTATCTGGATTAAGAGCAGGACTGACTTCCAGTTTTACTGGTGGTAATTGTGCTGTATCGCCTATAAAAAGGATTTTGCAATTATATCCTGAGTACACATACATCATCAAATCATCTAACAAAGAGCCATTTTCGAACAATTTACTGTCACTAGGAGTATCAGGAATCATAGATGCTTCGTCAACTATAAAAAGAGTGTCTCTACTTTTATTTTGTTTAAGCTGAAAAGCTAAACCACCGGATTGATTCTTTTTTGGATAATAAATGTTTCGATGGATCGTCTGTGCGTGCTTGCCAGAATAATTGCTAATTACTTTAGCTGCCCTTCCTGTAGGAGCAAGTAATACTGCTTTCAGCTTCGCTTTCCATAAATTCTTAACCAAAGTACCTATTAATGTTGTTTTTCCTGTTCCTGCATAACCCTTAAGAAGAAAAAGAGCATCTTTGGATCCCTCTAAAATGAAATGAGATAATTTCTGAAGTACAACGTCCTGTTTTAGAGTGGGTTCAAAAGGAAAATCTGTTTTCAATAATTCATAAAACTCTTTTTCCTTCATTGATTTATTTTAAATATAAACATCTAACTTAAGTTAATAAATCAAAGATAGGGATGATTTTTTGGCAATAAACTTTTACGATTAAAAAAAAATTGTAGATTTGCGTATACACTAATGTTTAAAGCTAAATCATAAAATGAAAATTGTTATTCAATTAGTTCTTTGGGTAGTTATAGGGTTTTTAGGATACTTGGTATTCAATTCTGTTATGGGACCTGTAAGATTCAACAAAGTAAAAGAAGTAAGATATGCTAAAGTCGTTGAAAATCTTAGAGATATACGTACCGCTCAATTGGCTTATAGATCTATAACTGGAAAATTTGAAAAAAATCCAGAAAAACTCATCACATTTATAGATACCGCTAAATTCACACTAACACAAAGAAGAGATTCTAGTTTTATAAGATTTAATAAAATCCTGAAAATTGACGAACCGAAAGATACTGTTGTTGTTGACACACTAGGGTATGCTTCAGTAAAAGATTCTTTGTTTAAAACTGGTAGTCATAAATCAATGTTGAAAATTCCTATTGCGGGCGTTGATGCAAAATTTGATTTAGATGCTGGTTTTATTAATAAAAATGACCTGAGAATCCCTGTTTTTGAAGCTAAAGTAGCAAAAGACGTACTTCTTCACGATCTTGACAAAGATTTGCTTGCTCAAGAGAAAGAAGTTGTTTCTGTTGATGGTGTTAATGGGGCATTTTTATCTGTTGGATCAATGATTGAAGTAAAAACATCTGGTAACTGGCCAATGACCTATGGTGCAAACGACCAATAATAATATAGATAATACATCTAAAAAATTGTCCATTCAGGTAAGCTTGAATGGACTTTCTTTTTGTACGAGAGACGCTATTGATCATACAATACTAACTGTTGAACAAGAAAATTTTGGAATACAATTAACTCCCGAGCAAATTTTAAATAAAATCAAATATACTTTTGATACGAATTCTAATTTAAAAGAAAACTTCGAAACAGTAGAAGTTATATATCAAAATGATCTTTATACTTTAGTTCCGAAACCTTTATTTGATGAAAATCAAGCAAAGGAATATTTAAATTACACTGTTAAAGTCTTCGATAATGATTTTATAGCATTTGATGAGTTAAATCAACATGATATTATTACCGTCTATATCCCTTATGCAAATATTCACAATTTCTTCTTTGAAACTTTTGGTTCTTTTACATACAAACATTCTACCACCATTTTAACGAATGCTTTGCTCTCACAAGAAAAAAATAGTGATGATATAACTGTTTTTGCTAATATGAATTCAAAGTCTTTTGATTTATTTGTAATCAATAAAGGACGGTTAATTCTAAGTAATACATATAGTCACGAGACTAAAGAGGATTTTTTATATTATTTGATGTTTGCTACAGAACAATTACAATTAAACCCAGAGGAATATCATTTGGTATTTCTTGGTGATATAAAGAAAAACAATGATTACCATAACATTGCACATCAATACATAAGAAAAGTTAGTTTTAGCAACCATCTGTTGAATTTAAAACTATCACCAGACATTCGACCTATAGAGCCCCATCAACACTTTGTTTTACTAAGTCTTTTTTAATATGCGTATCATTTCAGGAAAATATAAAGGAAAAATACTTTATGCTCCAAAAAAATTACCTGTTAGGCCTACAACTGATATGGCAAAAGAGGGATTGTTTAATATCTTAAATAATCATTACAATTTTTCTAATTTATCTGTAATTGATTTATTTGCAGGCACAGGTAATATTAGCTATGAATTTGCTTCAAGAGGCACAAAAGATATAACCGCAGTAGATGGGCATTATGCATGTTTGGGTTATATAAAAAATGTTTCTAAAGAACTTAATTTTACTATTGAGACTATCAAGAGTGACGTATACAAGTATCTTGAAAAATCAAGCAGTAAGGCCGATTTAATATTTGCTGATCCTCCTTATGATTTTGAAACAGAAAAATTTTCTAAAATAGCTATTCTCGTATTTGAAAAAAACCTTTTAAAAGACGATGGAGTTTTAATCATAGAACATTCAAAACATACTTCTTTAGAAGAAACTCCACATTTTAGCCATTCGCGAAAATATGGAGGCTCTGTATTTAGTTTTTTCGAAAAGTAATACTAATAATTATTGATTACTCATAACCGAAGTTCTTATAGAGAATTCGTCTATAGTAGTTAGATTACTTAAAGAGTCTATTTGATAAGAAGCATTGCTTATGATATCTTCATAAAAGGACAGTACTTTAGCATCAAATCCAGGTGTATCCTCAGCAGTTAGCTTAAAAATATCCATCTGATAAATAAAATTATTTAAAATATGATGACTTGAGCAAAGCATAGCCTTATAAATATTAA
Organism: Aquimarina sp. AD10; assembly: GCF_003443715.1. Taxonomy (NCBI): domain Bacteria; kingdom Pseudomonadati; phylum Bacteroidota; class Flavobacteriia; order Flavobacteriales; family Flavobacteriaceae; genus Aquimarina; species Aquimarina sp. AD10. Next base: position 1,546,830 of record NZ_CP031965.1, read on the forward strand.
GCTTTGCATTTTCCAACTGTACCTTTTTACTATTTCTACGCATATCGATAAAAAGGAAAACGCAAAAAATTAAAAATGGAAAAATTAGTTCGTCTATCTCTAAATAATCAAAGCTTTTTAAGAAGGTAATGAATTGATCAAATAAATCTAACTCAAGGAGTATTGTCGACACATAAATAAAGGAGGAAAATACTAACCCTAAAAGCGTTAGTTTGTACTTATTCATTTGGTTAGGGGATTATAAAGTTAGGGAGTTGTGATTTGTAAGTTTTACTAGGGTTACGATTTAAATTATTAACAGAAAAAAATATACGTTTAGGGGTCTGACCAAATAAATATAAGTAAAATGACGTATTAGAATATTTATTTTACGAGTATTTTAACATAATTTTTATGATGAAAACCCATAATCTTATTAGTATAATGATTTAGATACTCTTTCTACTTTTAAAACCTTGTTTAAAAATTACGCAACTTCCTCACCTTTAGAAGCTTCCCATATCATAAACCATTCTTCATTTGTAATATCAACTTTTAAGGCCTCTACTGCAGATTGGATTCTATTAATTTTTGTTGATCCAATTATTGGTAAAATACGTGAAGGATGTTTTAAAATCCATGACATTAATATCTGATCCAAGCTGGCATTGTATTTTTTAGACAATTCAGCTACAATTCCATTAATTCTCAATACACTTTGATCAGGTTCTTTTGCAAAGAACTTTCCTCCTTCTAAAGTAGAATACCCCATTGGACTTATCTGTTTTGTAATGCATTGGTCTAAAGTTCCATCTTCGAATGGCTCTAAATGTAAAGGAGAAATCTTAATTTGATTTGTTACTAAGGGAATAAAAGCGTTTAACATTTCAAATTGTGAAGGTGTAAAATTAGATACACCAAAATGTAATACTTTACCATCTTCTTTTAGTTTCGAAAAGGCTGATATAATCTCTTCTGGGTTCATTAATGGACTTGGCCTATGAACCAATAATAAATCAATATAATCAGTTTCTAAATTCTTTAAAGATTTCTCTACTGATCTAAGTATATAATTTTTATCTAAATCATATGATTTAATGCCATTATCAGGCCTGTTTGGCGTTACTAATTTTATGCCGCATTTAGTAATTAGTTGCATTTTTTGCCGAAGAGCACTTTGGTTTTTTAAAGCATTCCCAAATAGTTCTTCAGTAGTATAGTGACCATATATATCAGCATGATCAAAAGTGGTTACCTCTATATTTAAGCAGTCTTCTATTAGTTTTTGAGTTTGGCTTACAGTTAGATTAGCGCCCCATTCTCCCCAATTCATACATCCTGCCACTATACGTGAAAATGTTGGGCCTTTTTTCGAAACCTGAATTTTCATATTTAAAGTTTTCAAAAGTTAATGTGTTATACTATAAGGACGATTAATAATCTATTGCATCATAAATCACTCTTTGTATCTCTGATCGAATATCGTTAGAAATCAGTTTACGATTTGCTGAATCAGGAAAAGTACGATTACTTAGAAATACATAAACAATTTCTTCTTCTGGATCTGCCCAGGTAAAGGTACCTGTAAATCCACTATGACCAAAGCTTGTCTTTGAAATACAGCCACATGTAGGTCCTATATCTCCTAATTGTGGCTTATCAAACCCCACTCCCCTACGTACATCTCTATTACAATAATAGCATGTATTAAACTCTTCTAAAGTTTGACTTTTAAAATATTGCTTTCCTCCATAGCTACCTCCGTTTAAGTACATTTGCATAATTTTAGCAACATCATTTGCATTAGAAAACAGCCCAGCATGTCCGCCAATTCCACCAAACATAGCGGCTCCTTGATCATGCACATAGCCATGGATAATCTCTTGTCTGAAGGCACCATCATTTTCTGTAGGTACAATTCTCTTTTTCTTAAATTTATTAGATGGCAAATAAGATGTATTGTTAGCACCTAATGATCTGTAAAAATGTTGTTGTGTGAGCGCATCTAACGAGTTTCCGTAATGATTTTCAATATATTTTTTTAATAAGTAATACGGTAAATCACTGTATTTATAACGTAGTCTTTTTCTTAATTCACTATCTCTTATTCTTAAAAATAAAGAATCGCGCATATCACTACGAAAATAAAGGTTCTCTGTTACTCTTATATTAAATTCATCTGAAGATTTAGTCCTATAATATTTTTTATCTGGCTTTTGTGTAACACTATCAAGAGTCTTTAAATAGAAAGGTATCCATGCTCTAAGTTTTGCATAATGAGAAAGCATCGACCTAATCGTAATATCTTTTTTGTTAGAATCTTTAAAAGAAGGTAACATTTCACCAACACGTGTATCCAAGGAAACGATTCCTTTATCTTTCATTTCTATAACAAGTGGTAAAGTGGCTAGTATTTTTGTTAATGATGCTAAATCATATATATCAGTTCCTTTAACTTTTCTTAGCTTATTATAGGTGTGATATCCATAATTTTTATTAAAAACAACTTTTCCTTTTCTTGCGACGATTAATTGCAATCCTGGAGCCATTTTTTCTTTTAATGTACGATCAACTATAGAATCTATTCTTTTTAACTTGTATGAATTCATTCCTACACTTTCTGGCAGGCCATAAGTCAATCTGTTTAATGATCTCGTTTCAATTCCAGTCCCTACCGGAAAATCTTCCCCTAAACTAACAGGAAGCTTTCCTTTTGCCCCTATTCCTCCAAAAAGCATTTGTGCTGCTTTTTCCTGAGAGACTTCACTGTTTTGATATGCCATTAAGATCCCTTCAAAATTTAAGGTAGTTAACATATCCAACATAGCATAGGGTCTCGCAAAAATATTTAACACTGTTGTGTTAAGCCTTGCAATTTCATACAACCAGACTAATTCTTTGTCAGTGAACTTATAATCTTTCCAAGGAGAAGCATTAGATTTATGAAAACCTATTACCACATAATTATAATTACGCAACTGATCGATCATCTCACTTAATTGATTTGCCTTAACCCAGTCGACTTTTGCATACTTATTAAGCTCTTGATAAAAAGCATCTCCAGAATCATCACCCATAGATACGTAGGCAACTTTTTTTAAATCTAGATTTTTGACGGGCATCACAGCTCTATCATTCTTTAAAACTGTTAATGAGTTTTCTACCAAACTATGATGAAGTGTTTTGTTTTTAACACTATTCAATTCTTCATATAAAAAAGCAGTTTCAACGGGCTTATACTTATGAAGCCCCACTTTGTATTTGGCTAATAATATTTTTCTAACAGAGTGAGCTAAGCGTTCTTCTGTTACAATTTTTGAATAGTAGGCAGAAATTATTTTTTGTGAAGCCAGAGGAACATCTTCTGAAATTAGCAGTACGTCGTTACCTGCTAAAAAGGCAGCTAAATCAATTTCTCCGGGGCTTTTAAAATCAGAAGCGCCTTTCATATTTAAAGCATCTGTAAAAATAAGTCCTTCAAAACTTAAGCTATCTTTAAGTAAAGTAGTTACTACTCCTTTAGAAATAGAAGAAGGGTACCCAACTCTAGATTCTAAACTCGGAATATTAAGATGTGCAACCATTACACTTGATAAGCCTTCTTTAATAAGTTGTTTATACGGATATAACTCAATACTATCTATTCTTTGAGCATTAAAATTTATCGTGGGTAAAGTTTTATGAGAATCGCTATCTGTATCACCATGACCAGGAAAATGTTTGGCACTTGCCATAATTCCTTCTTTCTGCATTCCTTTCATAAAGGCTAGTGATTTTTGAGTCACCATTTCTTTACTTTCGCCAAATGAACGATTTCCTATAATTGGGTTTTTAGGATTTGTATTGATATCTACTACCGGAGCAAAATTTATATGAATTCCAAGACGTTTACAATGTCTAGCAATTTGTCTGCCAGTTTCTTCAATCAAATCATTATTTTGTATGGCTCCCAAAGTCATATTCCATGGAAAAGCCTGAGTAGAATCTAAACGCATTGCGAGTCCCCACTCTGCATCCATACCAATTAATAAAGGTACTTTTGAAAGCTCTTGATATTCGTTATTTAATTTTGCTTGTCTATTAGGTCCCCCTTTGGAAAAAATTACTCCTCCGATATGATATTCTTCTATGAGTTTTTTTATTTTGTCTGTATCCTTTTTGGGTTTAGAAGAAAACACATCCACCATAAAAAGTTGTCCAACTTTTTCTTTAAGCGTCATTTTACTATACACACTATCCACCCAGCGTCTTTGAGCATCTTCATCTTCAGTAATTAGAGGGTTCTGAAATTGAGAATATGCACTAATCGTGATAAATAAAACAATAAAAGAAATATACTTTTTAATACTATGCCACACGAAAATTTTAGTTTAAAAACCGGTTGTGCCAACTATCTTTTGCTGGGACTTCCCAATTGGTTCGATATTCGGCAATATTAGTCACTAGGTTATTGAAAACGATAGTATTTGGGGATACTGATCTTTTTTTGGCCATCATCTTAAAATCTGATAGCGTTTTATAAGCTACAAATTCTCCTTGTTTAAAGGAAACATTCATCTTATCCATCAAATCAACACTATATAGTTGTTCTAAATCTTGGATAAAATGTACTGAAGCATCTATTGAGCAACCAGTAGCGGGATTAAGTCCTTGATCTAATCCTATTGTTATGAATCTTTTATATTTAATTTCATAACTAGCTTTAAGATCCGAACCATGTGCTGTCCATTGCTCTAAAAATTCGTTTAATTTATTTTTAATTTCTTCCAATTCCTCTTGAGAAAATGATCTATTTGCTTGATAAATCCACACTCTAGATGTTTCAGGAAGTTCATTGAAGTCTACCAACATTACCTATCTTTTTACTTTTTTACTAAAATAGCAAAAACTATTACTATTTCCCTTTAGAATCTATTTAAAAAAAGAGTTAATATGAAAAACATATTAACTCTACTTAAATTGTACTTTATTTGATAAATATATTATAAATCTTGTGCATTAGCTATAAGCTCTGCAACATCCATAACATCAATACTATCTTCTTTTTCTTTATTCTTAACACCATCGGTCATCATAGTGTTACAAAACGGACAACCAGCGGCAATTATATCGGGTTTTGTCTCTAAAGCATCTTCTGTTCTTTCAATATTTACATCTTTATTACCTGGTTCTGGTTCTTTGAACATTTGAGCACCTCCAGCACCACAACATAAACCATTTCGTTTACAGCGTTTCATTTCAATCAACTCAACTTCTAATTTTTTAAGTAAGTCTCTTGGTGCTTCATAAACATTATTTGCTCTACCCAGGTAACATGGATCATGAAAAGTAATTCGTTTCCCTTTAAATTTACCTCCTTCTACAGTTAATCTACCTTCATCTAATAAAGACTTAAGAAATTGGGTATGATGCATAACATCATAATCACCTCCTAAGACTGGATATTCATTTTTTAAGGTATTAAAACAATGAGGGCAGGCTGTTACAACCTTTTTAATTTCATATGCATTCATTACCTCAATATTGGTAACTGCTTGCATTTGAAATAAAAATTCATTTCCAGCTCGTTTTGCAGGATCTCCTGTACAACTTTCTTCTGTTCCTAAAACTGCAAAATCAACATTTGCACTATGAAGTAGTTTTACAAATGCTTTTGTAATCTTTTTCGCCCTATCATCAAAACTACCTGCACAACCTACCCAAAATAGCACTTCGGGTTTTTTACCTTCGGCCATATACTCTGCCATTGTGGGTACTTTTATAGTTTCGCTCATATTTAATACTTTATTTTTCTTAATTCCTTATTTAAAAGAAGGTGGATAGGAAAATCACTTATTTAATCGTGTTTTCCGTCGTCAAAAACCTCTATAGTCACCACTCTCTCTACCAATTCTGTAAATTTACCTGTGTATCGAGTTGCTTTTACTAAGTGATTATCAATCCAATGATAATTCCCCCCTCTTGGTTTACCCATTAACAGGCTGTGATACTTAAATCCATGTTTATTTAACCAAGATTCTGTTACTCCTCTATGTTCTTCTGTTCGCGATGTAAAGAAACATATGATATGTCCTTCATCAAACCATTTGTTTAATGTTACTAAAGCATCCGGAAATGGTTCACATGTAACCATACGTTCTGGTTCTTCATTCGGTACGTCTTCTGTAATTGTACCATCGATATCAATTAAATAATTTTTGATACCTTCTGGAAGTACAGGGCTAATATGCTCTCCTGCCTCTACTTTATCGTGTAGTAATTTTTCTACTTCTTCCTTCTTCATAACTATTATTTCTCTTTAGTTTAAATGGTTAATTGGTTAATTTAAATTAATACGTGATTATTTATTCTTTACTCCAGTTTACTCTATCCATTTGGTTGAATGGCCATGGAGCTCCGTTATTTTCTATATTAGACATCATATTATTTAGATCTGTTGGTGCTGCACTCTCTTCCATTACTAAATAACGTCTCATATCCATAATGATTGATAATGGACTTATGCTTACAGGACAAGCCTCAACACAAGCGTTACAACTTGTACATGCCCATAGTTCTTCTGTCGAAATATAGTCGTTTAATAATTGTTTACCATCATCGACAAAACTACCATTCTTATCAATATTATCACCCACTTCTTTAAGACGATCTCTGGTATCCATCATTATTTTACGAGGAGAAAGTTTCTTTCCTGTTTGATTTGCAGGACATTCACTAGTACAACGCCCACACTCGGTACATGTATAAGCATTAAGTAATTGTGCCCAATTAAGATCCATAACATCTGAAGCTCCAAACTTTTCAGGTTCACCTTCTTCTGCCTGATCTTCTGCAGGAGCTGCAAACGGATCAGCATTAGGATCCATCATTAACATTACTTCTTTGGTAACTGCTTCTAGATTATCTAGTTGCCCTTTGGGTTTTAAATCTCCATAGTATGTATTCGGGAAAGCTAATAAAATATGCAAGTGTTTAGAGAAATATAAATAGTTCAAAAACACTAGGATTCCAAGAATATGCAACCACCAGGCTCCTCTTTCTAAAAGTATAAGGCTTCCTTCTGACATTCCTTCAAAAAGCGGAGAAATAAACTGACTTATTGGATATGATCCTGCGCTGATATAATGCCCAGAACCTAATTCTTGTAACTGTAGATCAGCAGCATTCATAACCAAAAATAAGGTCATTAATACCATTTCGAAATACAAGATAAGATTACCATCATTTTTAGGCCATCCTTTCATCTCGGGGTTCCAAAAACGTTTAAGTTTAATAACATTACGACGTGTCCAAAATAAAATAACTCCTACAAATACTAAAAATGCTAAAATCTCGAATGAGCCAATCAGAAAGTCATAAAGAGGTCCTAAGAATGAAAATATTCTATGCGTACCAAAAATACCATCGATAATAATCTCGAGTACCTCTATATTAATAATAATAAAACCTATGTAAACTACGATATGTAAAATACCTGCTATTGGTCTTCTTACCATTTTAGATTGCCCTAGAGCAATCATAGCCATATTTTTAAATCGCGCTGCTTTATCATCTGACCTATCTACATCTTTACCAAGGCGAATGTTACGAATAACCTTACGGATATTCTTTATAAAATATCCAATCCCAGCCACTAAGGCAATTACAAATAAGATATTAGGTATGTATTGCATAATCTATTAATTAATTTATTGAGTCTGTTGGTTTTTCGTATGGTGCATTTTTCTTTCCAAAAACAGAAATATGAACGTAACGTTTTGGATTTAGTCTTAAGTCCTGAAGCAAAAGCTCTAATTGTTTACTTGTCTTTTCTAAATTATCGTATAATTTATCATCCTTCAACAATTTTCCTGCTGTACCTTTTCCTGACTTTAAATCTTGTGAAATTTTATCAAAATTAACTAAGACAGCTTCCAATTCCTTTCCTATTTTACCAATATTGATATTTGACAATGAATCTGATACCTTATTTAATTTTGTAGAAATTTCATCTGCGTTTCTAAATGCATTACTCAATTTATCTTCATTAGCTATCATAAGGTTATTTAACCTTCTTGATGTTCCTTTAAAGTCTTTTACGCTCTCACTTAAATCTTTAAAAATAGTATTAAGGTTATTTTTATTATCTACATTAAGAATACCGTTAACAGATGTCAACAATGTATCTGCATCGGTTATAGCGGCTTCTAACTTTTCCTGTAAAGGTGCTAACTTATCATTTACCAATTCTAACAAACCAGCTTCTACTCTGCCTGGTAACGTATCCCTATCTTTTGCTTCAAGTCCTTTTTCATACTTTGGCATTATTGCTAAAGATTTTCCTCCTATTAAGCCTCCGCCATATACTTTTGCTTCACTATTTTTAGAAAATGAAAAATCATTACCAACTGTAAACTCTACGACCAAATTACCTTCGGTATCAGCAAAATCGATAGATACTACCTGACCAACCACTAAGCCATTTATAGTAACGGGGGAAGATGGTATTAATCCTTCGACATTTTTATAGACTGCATATAATGTTCTATCATTTTCGAGAAGATTTTTCCCTTTTAAAAAGCTATATCCAAAAATCAAAAGTGCTATAGCGCATATCGCTAAAATTCCTGTTTTAACTTCTCGAGTAAATTTCAAAATATATTATGTTTTAGGACACAAATTTAGAATAAAAAAACTTTTCTACTACCTATTCTTTGAGGAATTCTTAGTATTTATTTAGATTAATTAGAAGAAATATTAGCTTTTAGTGCTTCTGTTAAAGGAATTGCTTCATTATTCCGAAAAGCTGCTATAAAACTAGAATCGTATCCTTTTCCTGTTGCAATTTCTTTAAGCTCCTGTATTAGAGTATAGTTAGAGGTACTTCCAAAATAATATTTATACAAGTCCCCAGACTTAATTTTTGACAATTGATCAAGCCCGTTAAAGTTAAAGGGTTGCAACTCTATATCGGTTGAACCGGCAGCAATTTGTACTTTAAAAACAACATCTTCGTACACCTGTCCTCCTTCTATTTTAGGTGTCTTCGTTTCTACTACCTTAGGAGTCTCTGTTTTTGGAACATAATATATAGCATCTAGACTTTCTTTATAATCTATTATAGAGGTTACAATAGATTTTGCCATTTCGGCCTGTCCTTTCTTAGAATTTAAAAATTTACCTTCTTTATTATTGGTTAAAAAACCAAGTTCTATAAGAACACTAGGCATATATGTTTGGTGTAGTACTACAAATCCAGCTTGTTTTACTCCACGACTTTTTCTACTTAATGTCTTTTTAAACCTGTTTTGAACAAAACTGGCGAGTGTAAGGCTTTGGTCCAAATATTCTTCTTGCATTAATGTTAGCCCTATTATAGATTCTGGAGAATTAGGATCAAAACCATCATAATTGGCTTCATAATTATCTTCTAAAAGAATAACTGAATTTTCGTTTTTAGCAACATTAAAGTTTTCATCATTTGCATGCAACCCTAAAACAAATGTTTCTGTACCGTAGGCTTGGGAACGGTGAGAATTGCAATGTACAGAAACAAAAAGATCTGCTCCTGCCTTATTGGCAATACTACCTCGTTCATGCAACTCTATAAAATTATCAGTTTTTCGGGTATATACAACCTTAAACCTAGGGTCTTTTTCTAATGCCTTACCAACAGATAACACTACATTTAAAGAAATAGTTTTTTCTTCATATCCGTTTCCTCTATTACCAGAATCATGTCCCCCATGTCCTGCATCTAAAACTACTACAAATTTCTTTTTTTCTTGTAAAGTTTCGGGATTCTGAAACCCGTATATTATAAAAATTACAACTCCCAGAAAAATACTATATGTTATATTTCGTTTCATCAACTACAAATAATTTACTATAAAATTGAAACATTCCATTTTTGTTCCCGTATTTAATAACAGACATGAAAAAATAATAATTATATGCTTCATAAAAAAGATACTATAACCCAACTATTTAAATGGGTTTTAAAATATCTAAATAACATATTTTTTTATTTTTTTACCAATTACAATCTAGGCATCAAAAATATATGTAATTTTGGCACTTCAAAAACTAAGCCATAGTTTCACAAAAATAGGATTTAAACCATTGCAAACAAAGGTACGACAGATAGTTTATTCACTAAGTTTTTCACTTTTTTGTTTTTGTCAAGTTACTGCACAAGAAACAAACGAGACTACAGAGGTACCTATTCCTGCTGTTAAGGATTCGATTTCGGGGATAACCCCTATAAACAAAAAGGATTCGATAATTACTCAACAAAACGGGATTAAGATTAACCCAGAAGAACTCTTAAGTGAAAAAGCTCAGGATACAACAAAAAAAGACAGCTTAGCTGCAGAATCACAGCTCTTAACGGATAAAGTTGATTACAAATCAACTGATTATATGCGTTTAAGTCGTAGAGAAAACAAAATGTACTTATACAATGAGGCAGAAATCATCTATGGTGATATGCAGATTAATGCTGGATTTATCGTTGTTGATAATGAAAAAAATGAAGTTTATGCTTATGGTATTAAAGATTCTTTAGGCAATTATACACAAACTCCCATATTCAAACAATCACAAAATATAGTAGAACCGGATTCTATTCGATTTAATTTTGATACAGAAAAGGCTTTAATCTATAATTCCAGGACCGAGCAAAATGGTTTTAAAATCAAGAATGAAGTTTCAAAGAGAGAAAATGACTCTGTTGTTTATATGAAAAATGTAAAATTTACAACTTCAGAAAATATAGAAGATCCTGAGTATTATTTCTACGCTAGACGTATCAAATTTGTTCCTAAGAAAAAAATTGTTACGGGATTAGTAAATATGTTTATTGCTGATGTGCCAACTATATTAGGTTTGCCCTTTGGTTATTTCCCGCTTACAGAAGATAGAACATCGGGTTTTATTATCCCTAATCCTGGTGAAGAAAGAAATCGTGGCTATTTTCTACAGAATGGTGGGTATTACTTTGCACTTAGTGATTATGCAGATTTGACACTCTTAGGAGATTATTATACTAATGGAAGTTATACTTTAGCCGTTGAATCAGCATATGCAAAACGATATAAATTTAGAGGAAACTTAAGGTTTAGATACGAAAACAACCTTACAAGTGAAAGAGGTTTTCCCGATTTTGCCCAAAGAACTACTTATAACATACAGTGGACTCATAGCCAAGATGCTAAAGCGAATCCTAATTCTCGTTTTTCTGCTTCTGTAAATTTTGGTAGTAGTGACTTTTTTCAACAATCAACTAATCAACTTAACACGGGTAACTTCTTAAATAACCAGATTAGTTCTTCTATATCATATTCGAAAACTTTTCCTGGAGATCCACAGGTTAATTTTAATGCAGCTGCTACGCATAACTCTAATACAAATACAGGTACTGTAAATATGACTTTACCTAATATTAATGCCAGTGTATCAAGAGTTTTTCCTTTTGCTCCAAAAGTAGGTGTCAAAAAAGGGATTATTCAAAATATTAATACACAATATAATGTTAGAGCAGAAAACAGAATTACTACTACAGATGATGACTTATTCTCAGCTCGAATGTTCGACGAAGCTAGAGCAGGAATACAGCACTCTATACCTATAAGTACAAATTTTAAAATTTTTAGATATATCAGTGCTAGTGCTGGAACAAATTATCAAGAAAATTGGGTCTTTGAAACCATAGATCAAGAATTTGATCCTGAACTTAACAATGGTCAGGGAGGCGTACAAAGAGACACCATAAAAGGCTTTGATTCCTACCGTACATATAATTTTTCTACAAGTCTAGGGACTACTATATATGGTACTTTTAATTTTAAAAAAGGTAAAAAAATAGAGGCTATTAGGCATACCATGAGACCATCTATAAGCTACAGCATCAATCCTGATTTTGGTCAGTTTTATACATCTTATGAACGACCTATTGAAGATAACCCTACAACTCCAGAAATTGAAACAGGAGTTGAAGATGTAGTGTATTCGAGATTTGAAGGTGGCTTTTTTGGAGCTCCAAGTAACGTATTTTCAAGTAGTATTGGTTTTTCTTTAAGTAATAACTTAGAAATGAAAGTGCGCAGTAAGGATTCTACTGCTCTTGAAGCAAAAAAAGTAACAATATTAAATAATTTAAATATTAGCACTTCTTATAATATAGCTGCTGATACCCTTAATCTAAGTCCTATTGCAATATCAGGAAATATCCCTATTGTCCAGAATAAATTAGACATTAATTTTAATGCTCAGTTAGATCCATATGCCTTAGATAATAATAACCGTAGAATTGATGTTTGGAACATCGATAATGGGGGGAGTTTATTTAGACTTACACGAGCTAGTGCAAACTTTGGATATTCTTTTTCAAGTAAAGATTTTGAAAAAGGAAAATCAAATGAAGACCCCTTAGAAAATCAAAACTTTAGAAACGAAGGTAGGCCTGATAATCTTTTTGGAGGTGTCACAGATTTTGGAGAGAATAGATCATACGATAAGGATAAAAGCAAAGACACTAATCAGGACGTTCAAAATTATAATTACAAAATCCCATGGACCTTGCGGATCTCATATAATGTAAACTACAGTAATAATGCAAGGCAAAATGAAATATCATCGAATTCAGTCATGTTTTCTGGAGATGTAGAACTTGCTCCAAGATGGAGTGTTGGTGTATCATCGGGATATGATTTCAGAAACCCTGGTTTTACTTTTACTAATTTTAGATTTCAAAGAGATCTTGAAAGTTGGGTTATGAATTTTAACTGGATTCCGTTTAGCGAACGTACCTCATGGAATTTCTTTATTGGTATTAAATCTAATGTTTTAAGTGATATCAAATGGGATAAACGACGTGAACCAGATAGACAGTTGTAATAAATTCTATTACAATTTAGATATTTAAAAATTGAATAACACCTTTAATCTCTTCTCATAATGAAAAAAATAATTACCACTGCTAAAGCTCCAGCCCCTATTGGACCTTATAATCAAGCTATATTAAACGGAAATACATTGTATACTTCTGGACAAATTGCAATTAATCCAGACACAGGAGAATTAGTACTTGATGATATTAAAACGGAAGCAGAACAAGTTATGCAGAATTTAAAAGCTATTCTTGATCAAGTTGAAATGACTTTCGAAAATGTAATCAAAACCACAATTTTCTTAAATGACATGAATAACTTTGCTCAAGTAAATGAAGTTTATGGTGGGTATTTTAACGAGGATACTGCCCCAGCAAGAGAAACAGTTGCTGTAGCTGCTTTACCCAAGTTTGTTAATGTTGAGATTTCTGTTATCGCAGTAAAATAGATAGTATTTCTTTTAATATATAAGACATTATCCTTCTAAAGTATATTTGATTTACTTTAGAAGGATTTATAGTTATATCATTTATTTACAACCTTTGTCTTAGAAAGCGTATCATGCCACCCAGTACCTTCACCTAAAAATGAAAATGCATCAAAAGGGATATAACGACATAGACTTCTTAGTAAAATTGTTCCCGCCTCGGGCGCATTTCCTTGCTCATCAACAACTTTAGTCCCTGTAATTATCTTACCCATTGTTCTGCTAGTAGTCATCTCAAAGAACGTATAATATGTTACACCAATTACAAATCCAAATACATAATTTAGTATGGGATTTTCTTGTTCTAATGCATACATGGTTTCCGGTGAGAATAAAGCCAATAAAATTCCTGCAACGAAACTAAAAATAATGATAAATATATAATCAATAATTAAATTAGCAAATCTTTGTCCTTGACTGGCCTCTTTATGATTTAAGGCTCTCTCTAATTCTTGAACTTTTTCTTTTTCTTTAAGGGTTACATCCTCTTCATAATGCTCACAAGTTTCTTGAAAATCTGCTACCGTATTGGTTAATCCGCAAATTACTCCTTGTTTCATATCAAATTTTTGATTTTTACAAACTTTGCAAAACACAAGTTGTTTTTGTCTATTCATAATTGATGGTTTATTTAGTTTTCCTTTTATTCATGTCAATTGATCAGGAATTGTTACCATCTTATATGGCATTTTAAATCTTAGACATCAATTTTAGTTTGACAAATCAGAAAAGTATACCTTATTAATTACTCTTATCTTAGGGTGGGGTATTCTTGTACTTATTTGTTTTAGGAAAAAGGAAGATATTATGAAAACTACGCTTATTTGTGTTATTACATTTTTTAGTGTGATTATGTGTATTGCGCAAAGTACATCTACCAACTATATTTTTGGGAACTCACAAAACAGCACGTATCAAAGTGGTAATTTTATGAGTTGGGCAAACAATCTTAATAACAATACTACTCTAAACTATACTTTTAATAAACCTTTTGTTGTTCGTACTACACAAAACAACTATTATTCCCCCATATTAACAAGACCAATAAAACTAAACTACTCTATAGGATTTAACCCTAGCACAACTCACTTAAGTCCTTCATTTTTCTACATAATATCCAATAAGTCAGGAAGCAATGCTTTAAACCCAGGAGCTTATATACTGTTTGATTTAGGTAGAAACAATATATATGATGAATTATCAGCATCAGAAATAGTGGTTGGGAGTTTTATTCAAGTATTAAATATAATAAGCTGTTTTCAAATTTAGGAAGAGTTTTTATGAATTAAGTCCTATGCTTAAATTCAAAATTTCTTTATCATTGTAATGGTTATATTACTTTAAGTTACACTATAAGCCTTTAAGTAATAATTCTGCTGTAGCTGGATTTGTTGCCAATGGCACATTATAAACATCGCAAAGGCGCATTAACATAAAAATATCTGGCTCATGTGGATGCTTAGCTAATGGATCTCTAAAAAAGATAACCATATCAACTTTTTTTTCGGCAACTCCAGAGGCTATTTGTGCATCACCTCCAAGTGGGCCTGACAATAACGCATCAACCTCAAAACCTGCTCTCTTTGCTTTTTCGCCTGTAGTTCCGGTAGAAATTAATTTTATGTTTTTTGAATGTAATATTTCTTGATGCTCGTTTAAAAATTGAACCATCTCTGCTTTCTTACCATCATGTGCTATAATTGCAATTGTCATTTCTAATTTTATATTTCTTATTTATAATACCTTCTTATGTCGAAAGGATATCAGATATTCTTAGTAATTCTTTATTAATCCCATGATCTTCTTTTAATCCGGTATCAAAACTGGTAGCTGCTATTTCGTTATTAATTATTCCTACCATTATATTTTTTTCGCCATCTAACAATAACTCAACCGCTTTAACACATAATCTACTAGCTAATGTTCTATCAAAACACGAAGGAGACCCGCCTCTTTGCATATGACCTAATACGGTTACTTTCACTTCATAATCCGGTAAATTTTCGGTTACATAATCAGCTAGTTCATACACATTTTTACCAATTTTATCTCCTTCACTTACCACGACAATACTTGATGATTTACCAGAACGTTTACTACGCTTTAAGGATTCTAACAGTCTATCTAATCCCAAATCCTCTTCAGGAATTAAGATTTCCTCTGCTCCTGCTCCGACACCAGTGTTTAACGCAATAAATCCGGCATCTCTACCCATTACTTCAATAAAGAATAATCGATCATGTGAACTTGCCGTATCTCTAATTTTATCTATCGCCTCGATAACTGTATTTAGAGCAGTATCATATCCTATAGTGAAATTTGTTCCTGCAATATCATTATCTATAGTTCCTGGTACTCCTATAACTGGAATATCGTACTCTTCACTAAAAATCTGTCCACCTCTAAATGTACCATCTCCCCCAATTAATACCATTGCATCAACACCAATCTTTTTGAGGTTATCTGCTGCTTTTTTTCTACCTTCTGGAGTTCTAAAATCTTTTGACCTAGCAGATTTTAATATCGTTCCTCCTTGGCTAATAATATTACGAACGCTACGTGCATTCATCATACAATAGTCTCCCTCTATCATTCCTTGATAACCTCTGTAAAACCCTATACATTTTACATTGTAATATGCACATGCCCTCGCTACGGCACGTATTGCAGCATTCATACCTGGGGAATCTCCGCCGGATGTCATAACACCGATTGTTGTAATTTCTCTGGCCATGTATTTTTGTTTATTGTCTATTATGTAAAATAGTCGTAGTTTTTCTACTTCACCACTACCTACATTTATTTATTTTTTTCTGTAAAGTTAATAAAATCTGGTTTTTCAATTTTGATTGTATCTCCTGGTTTTGCAATAGAATCTTGAACTTTTTTAGTTTTAAAAATCTTAGTCCATAATTCATTAAAATTATCAAAATCTACCGAGTATGACAAGCCAACTCCTTGTTCATAGATTTGATTTCCTGCACCGATAAATTGAATATCGTTTTGACGATTAAAGACTTTTCCTCTTAACGATCCATCTTCATTAAA
Organism: Aquimarina sp. AD10; assembly: GCF_003443715.1. Taxonomy (NCBI): domain Bacteria; kingdom Pseudomonadati; phylum Bacteroidota; class Flavobacteriia; order Flavobacteriales; family Flavobacteriaceae; genus Aquimarina; species Aquimarina sp. AD10. The sequence goes on from NZ_CP031965.1 coordinate 1,563,213, forward strand.
TAGATATTCTATTTCTACATCTCCTATTACTCCAGAATCATTTGCTCCTCCGATAGGTACTCCTACTCGTCCATTTATTAATATTTTATTATTGATTTGCGTCGAAAGTGTTAATCCGAATTGATCTGCATTTTCCTGATCTAATGTTCGAACTCCTTGTACATAGTTAAGTCCTACTTGAAATTTATCATCTTCGTCAGAAAAAATACTATTAAAAAGACCCGAAACTCTTTCGGCAGCAATACCACCTGTAATGGCATTGGCATCCAAAGTACCACTGTAAAATTGCCCAGATGATACTAAAGATAATGCCTGCAATTCTTTAGTTGATTGATCACTTAGTCTGTAATCTAATTCACTTTTTGCTACAGAACTAAGGTTAGGAAATTCTATATTAAAATTAATATTAGGTTGGATTAATTCTCCTTGAAGATCTACCACAACTTCTACCGGTATTTTACGATTTATAGAAGCACTTTCTAACAATATTGCAGGGTTTGCTTCAGTTTTATATACAGCACTAAGGTCTAAAACGGCTCTAGTTGGACTTCCTGACCAGTTTATAGTTCCTCCATCTCGTACTGTAAATAGTTTTTCTACAAATGGTCCGTATCTAAAGTTATACGTTCCTTCGTATGCCACAAAATCACCCCACATTTTAAACTTTCCATTGGTATTAATTTCAATCAGTAAGGTTCCCGCTCCTCGACCTTTTAATGAGCTTCCTGTATTTTTATCAATTACAATTTCTACTTCTGCGTTATTATTTACATCAAGATCAAAATTAAGTTCTAAACCTTTTACATCTTCTAAGACAATCTCTTTTCCTTCTAATCGGGCTCTTTTCTCCTCTTGACTAAGAAAATGTATGTAGCTATTATCACCAATAGATTCTGTTTCATTTAAAGGTATTTTAAAACTAGTACCTTTTTCTGTGGTAGCATTAACATCAATCACCAAACCGTCTGTAGGGCCTTTTATTTCGGCTTCACCACTTATAAATCCTGTACCATAATATAAGGATTCTTCATCCTCTTCTGTATCTAAAACTAACAACCTATCGTTAGCCAGCAATTTAAGTCCTAACTCCCATTTCGAGAAACGTCGATGGGCTATAAAGCCTGACAAGATACCTTTTGTATCGTATTTTGTATCTGTAATATTAACATCATCAAAATCAAATTTCTGTTTACTAAGTAGGACTTTTGAATCTTCTTCAAAATCAAGATCAACATTTAAATAAGGAACTGTAAGACCCGATTTATTCAAAGTTAGAACACCATCAATATTAGGGTTTTTATAACTACCAGATACTTTTGCTTGTCCAGAAACAAACCCTCTTATATTAGAAACCACTATACCACCTAAAGCACTAAACCCAGAAATATCCACCTCATCTAAGTCAACATCTACTGCTATAGATGAATTTTTATCCGAAACATTTATTAAACCTACTGCAGAAAGGATTTGCTTCTCTTCACTACTTAGTTTAGTATCTATATTATACTTTGTTAAGTCAGAATTACCATCTACCTTAAGCTGTAACTGTCCTAGTAATGTTTCATTTACAGTTAAATCATTTATAGTAATTTCGGTATTGGGTAAGTACAATGAATTTTCCTGAATGATTGCTAACTCCCCATTTATCTTTCCCTTTAAATTTAAACTATCTATACGCGGAGTCACTTTGTTTAAATCTACATTGTCAAACGTAGCTGTTAGATTTTTGTAATCTTTACCTCTAGTAACTCCATCTATACGTATTGCCTCATCATTATAATCAAGCATTATAGATTGAATACTTATGTTTTTAAAATCATTATCAAAAACGATCTTATTTTTATCTCTACTTTTCTCTCTATTTGCATACCAGGTATACCCTTTATACGTAAAATCAGACTTTCTAAAACCTACAACAGAGTTATTCTCTTCGTTAATTGTATGATAGAACTCAAGATTGAAATTATCATCATTATTTTTACCACCTTTAAATTCTGAGTGAATAAACAAGGTATCTTTTAAAGTCACATTAATTAGACTAAACTCTGATGCATCATAATACTTTGAATCAATACTATCTATTGCCACGTATGTATTAAAAAGAGGGTTTTTATTATCAACTTGCACATCTATATTCTCCATATAGTTATCATATGCAGTAATCGATGGAGACTTAAAAGTAAGCTTAAATTCTGAATCATCACTCTCTACTTTTCCTTTAATAATAGTATTAGGAGCAAATTGTATTTCGGGAAAAAACACATCTATAATTTTATTATAAATACTAAAATTAAACTCCATGAACTCATGATCAGTGATCTCAGTTGCTTCAAAATTAGTATATAAACTACCTATAGAATTTCTAAATAGATCATATACGTTTTCAAATCTAAAAACACCCTTTACATTTCCTTCGATAATATCTGGGCTATTAATTTTAATTGTCCTTACATTATCCTTATCAAAATCTGAAGTAATATCAAAATCTTCAAAGTAATATCCTGCATTTTGATTTCGATATAATGTTTTTGCAAAAGAAATTGTCCCAAAAGCATCATTTACTCCCGTTCCTTTAATATTCATATATACGTCTCCATTAAATACAGAAACACTATCCCTTGTGAAAATATTTAATCTATGGAGATCAACATGATCAACATTTGCTACAAAATCATAATTATTGACTTCTTCTGATAAATCTGCGACGCCCTTAAAATTAAATTGCGCATTAGGGTCTCGAGAGCTCATATCCCCGTCAAAAACCCGATCTTTAAGGTTTCCTATTGCTTTTAAATTCGTGTAGGTATATCCATTAAAATCCAGTTTATTGATATCTCCTTCTATTTTGGTATCAAGACTTTCTAAGGTAAAGCCACTCCCGTCAACATGTATATCAAAAGCTGCATTACCTATCGATTCTCGATCAACTAACTGACCAACATTAAAGTTATTAGAGATAATATTTCCGTTATATGTAGCTTTCGTTAAATCATTTAGATTTTCTAATAAAACAAAGGCATTTACTTTTCCTAATTGGGAAAAAAGATTCATATCAACATCAACAGCTTTTCTAGTAACTATAGCATTACCTATAGCCATAACACTTCCAAACTGATGTATTTGTTTTGGTAAAGAGTTTCCTAAAACGTTTGGCAATAGATTTATTAAATCATAATAATTCGTAGTTACATTATCAAAATCGCCATCTAGTTCAAAATTTGTAACATTTGTGACCGCATTTCGAATTCTTATATCTCCTTTAATACTAGATCTATCGAGCCCAGAAATATTGGTATTTAAAACCCTGAAATCATTAAGTGTACCTCTAACAGAAGTGTTTTTGAGTTTGAAATTATGGTTTTTTCCAAATTCTTTGTAAAATGGAATAAGATCATTTGTAGACACTGTAGCTTTATTAAAGATAGCATTGATCTTTACTTTATTAACAAAATCAGACAACCCTCCTGGTTTATATGAGAATTGAATATCTCCTTGAACATTAGAATCTGGAGTTTCTATACTCAGTTCTTGAAAATTCATTTCATCGGATTTGATAGAAAAGCAAGTTTGTAACTTTGAAATACGTAATCCCCGCTTATCTTTAAATGTTAACGCATTAATATTTAAATATACATCTGCATCATCAACCATAAGGTTATCTGCAGCTAAATTAATTGCGCTATAATTAATTACTTCTGGACTACTTAGATTTTCATCTATAAAATTATATCGCCCTTCATTAATACTAATATGTTTAGTAGTAAGTAAAAACTTCTCTTTTGAAGATGACTTATTGGTACTATTAAATTTACGGATGAAAGTCATAAGATTATCACTACTCTCATCCTTATAAATTTTCATATTAAAAATTAAATCTTCTATTGCAACATCACCAAGTTCTGGTTTGTTATTCGCAATATCGGTTAAACTACCAATAGATGTTGTAATTCCCGAAGCATATAGCAGCGTATCTTGATGATGATCTTTGACAAAAATTTCTTTAAGTCTTACACCTCCTGCATATGTTAATCCAATTCTTCCTATAGCGATGTCAACACCATAATCTTTATTAAGTTTATTTGTGATTTTTTTTCCTAAATATGTTTGCACCGCAGGTACAGAAAATACAATCACTAAAAATGCAAAAAGTGAAAAAAGGACATGAAATACCCTTAACAATATTTTCCTTAATTTTTTGATACGTTTTATTGTTTTAACTTTGTAGACAATATTAACAATTTCTATGCCCTTTTCCTCATAATGGATCAACAAAAAATATACATTTTAGGTATTGAGTCTTCTTGTGATGATACCTCTGCCGCCATATTATGCAACGGAAAAGTTTTATCTAATGTGGTAGCCTCTCAAAAAATACACGAACAATATGGTGGAGTTGTGCCCGAATTAGCTTCTAGAGCTCACCAACAAAACATTGTTCCTGTAATTGATCAAGCTTTAAAACAAGCAGGTATTGACAAAAAACAGTTAGATGGTATTGCCTTTACAAGAGGTCCAGGGCTTATGGGTTCATTACTCGTAGGAACCTCTTTTGCTAAATCATTAGCACTAGCTTTGGATATTCCGCTTATTGATGTAAATCATATGCAAGCACATATTCTTGCACATTTTATTGAAGAAGAAGAATTTGATAAACCCGAGTTTCCCTTTTTGGCAATGACCATTAGTGGAGGTCATACGCAAATCGTTAAAGTAGACAATTACTTTGATATGGAAGTAATTGGAGAAACTCTGGATGATGCCGTGGGAGAAGCCTTTGATAAAAGCGCTAAAATATTTGGGCTTCCTTATCCCGGAGGTCCATTAATTGATAAGCATGCAAAACTTGGTAACCCAAAAGCTTTCTTATTTCCAAAACCTAAAGTAGGAGAACTCAATTTTAGTTTTAGCGGATTAAAGACTTCTGTTCTTTATTTTACCCAGAAGAAATTAAAAGAAAACCCAAATTTTATAGCAGAAAACCTTAATGATATTTGTGCTTCATTACAACATACAATTATTAATATTCTTGTTGATAAGTTGAAAAAAGCTTCAAAACAAACAGGCATAAAACGTATTGCCATTGGTGGTGGAGTATCTGCTAATTCGGGTATTAGAGCTGCACTAAAAGAAGGAGAACATAAATTTGGGTGGAAAACATTTGTTCCTAAATTTGAATATACTACTGATAATGCCGCAATGATAGGAATTGTTGGATATTTGAAGTTTTTGAAAAAAGACTTTACAGACATGAGCGTTGTAGCTAAATCTAGAATAAAATTCTAATGCAACTATTTTATAATGATACCTTAACAGAAACGAGCACTAGCATAAAGTTCTCGCGAGAAGAAAGTAAACACATCTCTAAAGTTCTTCGAAAACAGGAAGGAGATACATTAAATATTACTAATGGCAAAGGTCTTTTGTTTACTGCCAGTATTACTTTCTCTAACCCCTCGCAATGCCATGCGACAATAGATTCGTATACCCTAGAAGCTCGTAAACCATATCGATTACATCTAGTGGTAGCCCCCACCAAAATGAATGATCGATATGAATGGTTTTTAGAAAAAGCTACAGAAATAGGTATTCATGAAATAACTCCGATAATTTGTGACCATAGTGAACGAAAAGTAATCAAACAAGAGCGCTTTGAACGTATTTTACTAAGCGCAATGAAACAATCTTTGCAATGCTACTTACCTAAACTCAATCCCGCAATATCATTTTCTAATTTTATTAGCACTACTAATCATGATCAATTATACATTGCTCATTGTGAAGAAACAAAAAAACAATCGCTAAAGGATGTCCTTAAACAAGGTTCTAGTTATACTATACTTATCGGTCCAGAAGGAGATTTTTCAACTAAAGAAATCGAATTAGCATTAACGTCTGGATATACGCCTGTTACTTTAGGGGATACTAGACTAAGAACTGAAACAGCAGCTATGGTGGCTACTCACAGTGTAGCTTTTATAAATTCATAGATAATATAATGAGCCACTTTACAAAACTGTATAGTAGCTCATTATTGCTATTTTGAAAATGTGATAATTAGTACCGTTATTCTTTAAAGAATTTTTTTACTAAAGTTTCTCCATTTTCTGTTTTTAGTTTAACAATATAAACTCCAGGTTCAAGGGTTTCTGTTGCCACAATTGTTTTTCCCGTTTCGCCTATTTGGATATTTTGGATTACTTCTTTACCCTGAATATCAAAAACTCCACCATAAGTTGTTTTTGATGTTCTTTTAACATCTATAGTAAGAAGGTTTTTGGCAGGGTTTGGAAAAAGCGACACCCCTGATTCTTCATTAATATCCTTGATATCGTCTGTTTTGCCACTAATTGCAATACCACATCGATCTTGCTTGTACTCCATACGAATAACTTTTGGATCAATTTTTCTAAATTCATCTACAAAAATCTGTTCGGCAATTTTAGTCAGGCAAGGCTCATGTTTAAATACTTCTAATTTAATTTCTCTCTCACATTGTGGCGTAGATTTTCCTGTATCTGTTGTTTCTACAAGGTAAATATCTGTAGCTCCTGCTCCTATTGTTGTTGTATATCCTGTAAAAGCAAAACCTTTGTCAAAATCATCTCGTACTAATTCTGTCCCCATTTCCTGACCAGTTCGCCCATAATTATACCCCCATAAGAAATTACCACCTGCATCTGCCTGAAACAATAATGCTTTTCTAGTTGAAGTAAATTGGTCTCCAACTATAGTATAGAGAGGGCTTCCTGTTGCACTTGCTGTTATTTGCAAACTACGACCATATTCGTTTCTCTCTGTACCATACGTTTTCATACCCATAAAATCTCCATTACTTCGTAAATACATTAGAAAAGCATCAAATGAATTATTAATACCGAAACTATTCGTGTATCCAGTTAGCACATAATTACCGTCACGACCTTGCTTTATACAAGTTCCCACATTTAAATAACGTCTCATGGGATCTAACTCTTTTGGATACCCAATAACTCTTTGCCACTCTATATTTAAATCTGGCTTAAGTTTTACTACAAAAATATCTGTTGGTGGGTTAACCAATGTGGCACTGCCTCCGCAATCAAAATCTGTACTAGATCCTGTAATAATGTATCCTCCATCACGAGTTTGTTCTATCCATAAGCCACGTTGATCCCCTTTGCCTCCAATGACGGTGGCTCTTGTTAGATTCCCTTGATCATCTGTTCTTACAACGTACATATTTGTTCTTGGTAATGATTGAGAATAACTTCTTGTTTCTCCAACCATAATATAGCCAGGCCTACCATTTTCGTCTTTGATATTTTGTACACAATGCGCTGCATCATATTGATCTCGACCATAAACTTTAGAAAAAACAGGAGCACCATTAACATTAGTTCCTATGAGTAGGGCATCTCCCCCACCAAAACCAAAGCTTCTTGTGATACCAGCGGCTACATAAGCAGCAGGATTATTTGGGCTAAAATTTGTTGATTGCCTTACCGAATTAAAATATTCGAAATCTTGCCCCCCATAAACCCGAGACCAAATTTGATTACCATTTAGATCGGTTTTGACCAAGGTAGCTTCTAGACTTCCTATGAAATTTCTTGAAGTATATCCAGCTACTAAATACCCCTTTTCAACCTTTTGTAGTTGAGTTAAAGATCTACCCATTTCAGATTGTTCAGTTCCAAAGGAATGTTGAAACTGTGCTAAACCGATGTTTATCATCAAACAACAGCTAACACAACATAAAAGTTTTTTCATGATTTTGTGTATTAAATGGTTAATTATAAATTGATTTATGTAACTAAGTACTAGAATATATATGAAAAACAAAAGAGCTAAACAACTGATAAACAAGGGTTAAAAACCTATAACGAAGTAAGGTTTTACTATCGAAATTAAAGACTTAACAAATGCTTAAACCTCTATTTAAATTATAAATCGATACCTTTATGCCCTCAATTATTACTACAATGTTTAAGACACTCTACATCATTTTCTTCTTGTTACTTTTAAGTTGTTCATCTAATACAAACTCTACTAGTGTAACTAAACCTATAGATCAAGAAAACTCTATTAGTGAGTTAACTTACATAGATGAATTTGTAATACCTACTCAAGATATAGAAGGTGTTCCTATTGGTGGTTTTTCTGGAATTGATTATCAAAATGGAAAGTGGTATATTATCTGTGATACTTCTACTCCTCCTATTAGATATTATGAAGCTGACATTTCATATAATGAAACTTCTTTTACAAAGGTAGATATTACTAAAATGCATATTATTAATGATGCGACTGGTACACCACTAACACAAGGTGCAGTAGATCCAGAGAGTATTAGGGTAGACACTAGCTCTAACACGCTTCTTTACACTAGTGAAGGATCTATTAATAATGCTATAGACCCCGCATTAATAGAAATATCTGCTCAAGGAAATCAATTAAAAAGTTTCACCCTTCCTGATAACTTTAGAGCTCAACTTGAAACTGATTCATCGGGTCCAAGACATAATGGTGTTTTAGAAGGTCTTTCGATAAGTTTTGATACTAAAGGATATTGGGTATCTTTTGAATTACCTCTAATAGAGGATGGCCCAGAACCTACAACAACAGATACAGAATCTCCTGTTCGTATTACATTATTCAATAAATCATCTGGAGTTGCAGAACGACAATTTGCTTATGAACTTGACCCTGTAGCAAAAGAGGCTGCATTAGGTACCTCTTTTGAAGTAAATGGTCTTGTAGAAATACTTGAATATGATAAAGACAAATTTTTGGCATTAGAACGCTCTTTTTCTTCTGGATATATAAATGGGGGTAATACTGTTAAAATTTATAAGGTAGACGCTTCAAACGCCACAAATACTATTGATATGAATGCTTTATCTACAGGCTCATATACTAAGGCAACAAAAACATTACTCTTTAATTTTGAAACTATTCGAGGGCAATTAACGAATACTACAGTTGATAATCTTGAAGGGATCACTTTTGGACCAAAATTAGCCGACGGAAGTCGAACATTGGTCATAATCTCGGATAATAATTTCAATACTTTTTTCCCACAACTAAATCAACTTATTGTTTTTAAAGTAACTCCTTAAAAAGAGATAGCGATACTAAATTTTTATTTCAAACTGGTCAGCCATTCATCTAAGCGTGTTGTCCAATTTTGTAAATACCCTTTCCCGATTGCTAATCCGAAACCATGTCCTCCTTTAGGATATATATGCATTTCTGTATAGACTTTTTTTTCGATAAGGGCTGTATAAAAAGAAATGCTATTAAGTACAGAAACAGCTTTATCATCTGAAGCATGGACTATAAAGGTTGGTGATGTATCTTTATCTACATACAATTCGTTAGAAAAATAGTCCACTAATTCTGGTTTTGGAGAATCTCCTAACAAATTATCCTTAGATCCTTGATGTGTAATATTTTCTTTCATAGAGATAACAGGATATACTAATACCATAAAATTTGGTTTTGCGCTTACTGTGTCTAAAACATCAACTTTTTTATATTCTTTGTTTCTATAATGAGTGCCTAAAGTTGCTGCTAAATGTCCTCCTGCAGAGAACCCCATAACTCCTATTTGGTCTCTATTAATATTCCATTTTTCAGCATTACTTCGAATTATTCTCATTGCCCTTTGCGCATCTTGCAATGGAGCTTTATATCCAACATTAACTGACTTAGACTTTGGTAATCTATACTTGAGTACGAAGGCTGCTATCCCTTTAGAATTTAACCATTTTGCAATATCTGTTCCTTCCCAATCATACGCAAGTCCTCCATACCCTCCTCCAGGACATATCATTATTGCTCTACCAGAAGCATTTTGTTTACTTGGCAAATAAATTTCTAAGGATGGTTTTTGTACTTTTCTAATCCAGAATATGTTACCTTTCTCTCTTGTTTCCACCTCATCAGAGATCAAATAATTGGGTATCAAATCTTGCCAAATAGGCAAAGTATCTTGACTTGAACAAATTGTACTATTCAAGAACAACAAAATACTAAGAGGTACGTAAAAGATATTTCTAAGGATATTATACATTTTTTTATTTTAATTGATCATGTTTAATTTTATAAAGGTTTGCTTCTTATTATTACGTTTTCTAAGCTATCCAATGGTTTTATTTTTTTATTCTCGATTCCACTTTTAATTTGTGAATTTACGATATAGTGATACTTATCATTTCCTATTTCTCCAGTAGTACTGGAATCAAATTCTTTACCCGTATCAAACACCTCAACATTGGTAATCTCTGTAAATTCGTCGTTTACATAAAATTTAGAAATCTTTGTGCTCTGATGTCCTATAAAGTAGTTTTTATAAAATGATAAGCCATCAATAACTTTAGCATTTATATTTGGCGCAACTTTAAGTAAGCTTTGTTCTTTTGTTTGTATATCAATTTTTACAATACCTTCATTAGTGGATACGAACAATAATTGTTTCGGTTGATAAAAAGTAATACCATTAGGAAAACTAAAATTAGTTAACTCTATATAAGGTTCTAATTCTTTTTTGGCAGCATCGAATTTAAACAATCGGGCATTTGCAGTTTCTGTAATAATTACATCGTCATTTGGTAATACAGTCAAATCATTAAAAAAGCTCCTTAGGCTATCCTTTACTATATAATGTTCCTTTTCATTAGTACGAACATTATACCGCATTAAACCTGTCTCCCATCTATCTTGATTTGTTTGATTTACAATAGGTGCTAATGCTAAATTAATCCACAAGTCATGTGATTTCTCGACAAATTCGATACCTATCGGGCTTAAATCCCCAAAAACCTCTTTCGTTATCAGGTCTTTATATGTTCCGTCTGATTGTATCTCTATTATTTTTTGTTTATAAATGGCACCTACATATATTGATTTTGAATTGGTATTATATGCGACACCTTCTGGTATTAAATCTTTATTTAAAAGTATATCTGTTTTTTCTGATGCCTTTGGGGTACATCTACTTAACAAAATAAATACTACCAATATAACAAAGCTATTTATGTACTTTTTCATGACACCTTATTTACTATTATGTATTGTTTCCTGTCTCATAACGAACAAGGTAATAAGTCACAATTAGTGTTTATGTTAATTTTACGGTAATCTTTACTAAAGTAAACCATACCTTATTTATGTTAGTTTTAAACTCATTCTATGCATACCTCTTAATTCATCTTTGAAATGCGCTATTTCTAAACGTGTTTTGCTATGAAATTTAAAACCTATTTTTTTATAAAAACTAATCGCATTAATATTTGTATCTATTACACATAAAAAGAGTACTTTTTTCTGTTTTTTCTTAATCAGGCCTATCAATTCTATCATTACTTTTTTACCAATACCTTTACCACTAAATTTAGGAAGTACATAGATTTTTTCTAATTCGCAATTGTTTAATTCTGATAATTTATTAGATGATTTGTAATTAATTTTAAGAAAGCCAATATTTTCATTTTCAACAATAATAAAGTAATATGCAATAGAAGAATCTATTAACTCTGCGCTTAAACGCTTATCTCCAAACTCTCTTTTTAAATAAAGCGTTAAACCGTTCTCGGTCCAATGATCTGCAAAAACTTGTGTATAGGATTCTTTACAAACTTTTTGTAGCGTTAGAATATCTTGTAATACTGCCTTTTTTAACTTCATATGTTTTTAAGTAACTAAGTATTTCGTAACATTTCTATATTTAGAATACTTATGATTTTGTATACAACACATTGGATGAAATAAAATCATTAATCAGAAAACCAATGTTTTCTATCCAACTTATATACTACACATTCGCTTTTTCCAAAAAATCTATTTTCGACATAATGAAACCCGATTTTTTCATAAAAACGAATCGCTTTAGTATTCGATACCAGTGGATCAATTAAAATTGTATTTACATTATCATTATTAAAACAGTAATCAATCGCTAGTTTCATCATCTGAGTACCATAGCCCTTACCCAAATCTTCTTGTTCTCCTATCCAAATATCTATTGCTCTTTGATTATCGGGAACATCACCCCAATACTGCGAATCTTCTTTCTTTGGATCAATGATTTGAATAAATCCAATAGCCCTTCCGCTTATTTCTGCAATAAACTGTGCTCTCCAATCTGGAAAACGATTAAGTTCATATTCCCAATCCCAATCATCATCTGGGTCAGAATCAATAACATGCTGTTGTTGATCCCAATATTTTACAAGTTCCAGATCTTTGTTTGTTGCTATTCGTAAATTTACTTGTTCATTGGTATTCATAGTATTTTGCCAACGATTTTTATTTTTTACAATATTCTAAAGTACTATAAAACTTAAAATGTATTTATTTTACTAATTTATAAAATTCGTTACTCAATACTATTTTCAGAAAACAGTACATTTCGTTGATTAAGTATTTTTTTATTTCCTTTCAATTCTACTTTTCCAGATAATCTAATATCGGTTGAAGAAGCTCCTATCTTAAACTCGTACATACCAGGTTTAATAATCCATTTGCCATTTGCATAATAGGCCAATTGTTCTGGAGAGACTTTTATTGTAATTCTCTTTTTTTTCTTTTTCTCTATAAACACTCTTACAAATCCTTTTAATTCAATAGGTTCTAATTCCTTAATTTCTTTTGGTGGACTTACATACAATTGTGCAATTTCTGCACCATCAAAATCTCCTAAATTTTCTATTTCGAAGGAAATCGATATTTGCTTCTCTTCGATACTATAACTTTTAGGCATCTTGAGGTCTTTATACTTATATGAGGTATAACTTAATCCATATCCAAAAGGGTACATAGGTTGATCTAATGGATCATACCCTTTACTATACCAAATAGGCGCTTGTTTATTTGTGCGTGGATATGTTAGTGTTAATTTACCAGAGGGGTTTACTTTACCCAAAAGAATATCTGCTAATGCGTTGCCCCCTTCTTCACCTGGGAACCATGCCTGTAAAATAGCAGCACATCCAGATTCTATATTTGTAATAATTTGCGGGCGACCACCAAATAAAACCAAAATTACCGGTTTACCTGTTGCTATTAACTGTTTTACAAAATCTTCCTGTTCTCCTGGCAATCGAATATCTTTGCGATCTCGTCCTTCTCCTACAAGGTATAATTGTTCTCCCATTGCTGCAATAATTACATCGCTATTGACAGAAATTTGAATAGCTCTTGATACATCGGGTTTAGGTAAGTCTTTTATATTTAAATATTCTAAGTTTTTACTTCTTTCATCTCCCAAAGCGTTATCTACTTTTTCTATCTCATCATTCATTGACTTAGTCCAATCACATCCCCTTTCATATGTAATTTCTACTCCTTTTTTTACATTAGCCTTGAGGCCATCGAGTAATGTTACAAGTTTTGGATTTTTAGGATCTACAGGGTATTTCCACCAATAAGCGGCTAATGATTGATAAGAATAGTCACCAAGTAAAGATTGTACTGCTGCAGCATTTGGACCAACAACTGCAATTTTTTTTATATCTGTAGAAATAGGTAGTACACCATTATTTTTTAGCAAGACGATAGATTGACAAGCTGATTCATAGGCTCTTTTGCGGTTTTCTGGCGGATCAAAATCTATTTTCTTTTCTTCAAAAGGTAGTATTTCATTATTCAATAAACCCAATCGTTCTTTTAAAAGTAACACTCGCTGCACTGCAGTATCTATTATCTTTTGATCGATCAATCCTTCATCAAGAGCTTCTTTTAAATATGGAAAACTCATTCCGAAAGGTAATTCAACATCTAATCCAGCAGTAATACTTTTAATCGCAGCATCTTTATCGTTTTTAGCATATTTATATTTTGTATATACTTGTTTAACTGACCAAAAATCTGAAATTACAACACCATCAAACCCCAATTTTGTACGTAAAATATCAACCAAAAGTTCTTTGTTTGCAGAACATGGAATCCCTTTAATAGTATGATAACCGGCCATCGCACTTTGGACATTGCCAAATCGTACCGTTGCTTCATGTGGTAATAAAGTCTCTTCAAAAAAAACTTTTTCATTATCTGTACCTCCTGCATAACCTGCAAAATGTTTTGTAGTAGCCGCAACTCCCTTAGAAAGATCTTCTCCTTGCAATCCTTTTACAAAGGCAAGTCCCATTTTTGCAATGAAATATGGTTCTTCCCCAAAACTTTCTTCGATCCGGCCCCAGTGTGAATTTCGACAAATATCAAGCATAGGAGAAAGTGCCTGAGTAGCTCCCACTTTTCTCATAAGTTTTGCAGACATTGCAGTATTCTCTCTTAAAAGATCTGGATTCCATGTGCATCCAATACCTATCTGCTGGGGTAAGGTAGTAGCTCCTTTTGCAGCAAATCCAGAAATTGCCTCTTCATGAAATATGGCTGGTATACCATTTGGAGTCTCATGTATTAAATACTGTTGTAAATCCCATATTACTTTTTTTAGTTCATCGGGGTTTAAATCTGTTGAAGATGAGAATTGTGCCAAATGCCCAATCCCATATGGTATTTTTTTTCTGCAAGAATCTAATGAAAGGCTTTTTCCATCTAATAAATCTCTGAGCCAAGCACCTTGTAACTGAGAAATCTTTTCTTCGGTCGACATTTTAGCAAGTAATAGGTGCCAGTTTTTTTCTTTCTTTGAAATTGTTTCAGAATTAGGTTTTGGTTGACAAGAAATTGAAATCAACAAACCTAAAATGGTCATGAACTTAAATATTTTAATACTAGTGTGAGACATATTGCTCTTTGTTTTTCATAAATTAGTGTGCCTAAATTTATTCTGAAAAACCTACAGACAATACATCAAATGGGTAAAACAATAACATTAACTATCTTTTATAACCTTTATGATTTTACCCATTTGGCATAACCGCTTTTTTTAAGTACCTGATGGCTTAATTTTTAAGCTATTTATTCTTAATTTATTTTTATCATTTCAAATCCAACCCTGATAAATTGCAATCAAAGCAATTGTATCAAAAAATCCATGTATAGCAATGTTAAACCATAAATCATAACTACGTTTATAAAAAATTAAAGCCAATGTTGACCCTATAATTCCTGTAATTATTTGTCCATTTATCCCCTGATAACCATGCAAATAACCAAACAAGATGCCAAACAATACTATATTAATCGTTAGACTTAATTTACCATCTCCAAAAAACTTTGTGAATTGCTTCATGAAATAGCCTCTCCAAACAATCTCTTCTCCAAACGCGGCAGATATCCATATAAAAGGTAATACACTCAAAGAACCAATAAAGTTTCCCCTAAGCTTATCAAAATTAGAAAAATCAATATAATCACCTGTAAAATGACTCACTCCTGGAATCAAAACAAAATAGTATAGTATAAATAAACCAATAGCTATTAAAGGAGTGTATATTAAAAGTGGAATTACCTTAAATTTATGTTTTTGAAACCCTAGTGACTTAAGCATGCCTTTTTTGAATTCTATGGCACTTGCAATCAAAATAATTATAGCGGCTATGATAGTTTCAAAATAATCAAAGCCTAAAGGCAAAAGCCAAATAAAAAAGACACAAATAATAGCTAGAAGAGGAATAATTTTAGTTCGTAAAGTAATAGTATTCATTTTTTTTGTATTTAAATTTCAAAAACGAAATAACGATCAAACTCCCATAAAATCAACCAAAAACAATACCCTATATCTGAATGGTAGCAAAATTTTGACTGAATAGTCTTGAGAATTTATAGTTTGTGCTCGAACCAATCTATAAATTCTTGTTTCTTATACCTACTAATTATAATTTTTGAGATGTTCTTACCAAAAGTACCTGGTTTAAGACTCACGGATAATTTTCCATTTTCAATCTTTTCAATCTCATCTACAGCACGTGCATGAAGAAATGTTTGCCTATTGGCTCTAAAAAATAACTTTATATTAGTATTACTTTCTATTTCATTTAAAGAAAAATCGGTCGCCAAAGTATCTCCGTTCATTAAAAGAACGTATACAACTTTATCCTCACTAAAAAAATATCCTATTTCTTTGTAGGTGATTAATCTTCTTTTTCCTCCTTTGGTAATACTAAGTTTGCCTTCAATAGTTTCTAATTTATGAAGATCATAAATATCCTGAGCAAACATTACAACAATAAAAATTAAACTTAACATGAGAGTAATTACCAAACCTGTAAGTAAATAATAAAACTGGTAATCGGCGTCTATTATCCAGCCAAAAATATAATATACCGGTATGTAAATCAACACAATGTAGCCAAGAGTAGATAACAGAAATAAGCCCAAAACACGAACATTTAGCTGTTTTAGAAAATACTTATTCTTATATCGTTTAAAATTCCTTTCTGCAATTAACATAACTGCCGTACCTATTACCATCGTAGTAATAATTGAATATAAAGGGAAATTATATGAATCGCTAAGTGGAAAATGATCACTTTGCGTTAAATGATTTGCAATTACAGAAATTCCCAGCAAGCCGAGTGCTTTTTGCAAATGAGGTTTTTTAAAACTAAACGTTGTCTTTAAAATATCTCTTAGTACTTTCATTTATATCTTAATTCAACGCTAAAATATTGATAAATTAGATATTATCTGAACCCTCGAAGAGAAACTCTTTTGGCTTAACACAATATATCAAAACATATAATTACTAGTAATCAATCCATTAGGTCCACTAGAAAAATTATAAAATATATTTACTATAAACCTTGTTAGTAATACTAAGGTTTATGAGAACAGAAGTTCCATCTGGATATTACATCTTTCATATGGAGTATCTATGCCTACAACTTTTTGAAACCCTAGTTTTTCATATAATGATATGGCAGGTTTTAATATTGTATTACTTTCAAGATATATACTTTTGGCTCCCAATGATTTTGCTTTTTCAATGCTAGATTTCCCTAACAGATAGCCAATACCTTTACCCTGTGCTTTAGGAGAAACAGCCATTTTAGCAAGTTCATAATCATACTTTTTATTTTTCATTTTAATCAAAGCACAAACTCCTAGAACATTTTGATCTTGAATTGCAACTAAAATTTTACCTCCACTATCTAAAATATATTTTTGAGGATCATCTAATGCTTTTCTATCGGCATCTTCTATTTTAAAAAAAGTTTTGATCCATTCTTCATTTAGTTCTTTAAATGCAGTGTGATATTTTGATGTGTAATCTATAATTTCTACAGTTGATGACTCTCTAATTTTCTTTTGTTCAATCACACGCTTTAAAAGAGATTTTTCGTTTAATAAGTATTCAAATTCTTGGATAGCTAACCAAATATTATGTGTGGTTTGATTTAATGTAGTTTTAACTGCATTTTCAACATCTTTATATTGTTGTTGTATTTGTATAGACATGTCTATACCCTTAGGAGTTAACACAATATTGTTTTTACGTTTGTCCAGAGTATCTTTTTGTTCTAAAACGAGTCCCACTTTAGACATTTCTCTAACAATTTTAATGACAGAGGGGTGCGAATGACCAATTTCATTAGCGATTGCAGTAATTGATTTTCCTGTATTTTGATTAGATAAAAAATAGAAAACAGGAAACCATTTAGGTTTTAATGCGACACCATAAAGATTATAAATTCGTTCGGCATCTTCTGAAACTATAGTACTAAGAGCTCTTAACCTACTTCCTAGAGCCATTTCTCCGATTTTATCAAAATCCATTTTAATATGTATTTAAATACGTAACTAGTTACAAATATATCAAAAATATTAAAACACATCTGTAAATTTTTAAATAAGGCTCAGAAAATAGAATGTTCTCATATACCATCAGCATCTCATCAACAGGCAATAACAGTTACATAATAAAGCCTTAACTATTGTAAGCTAAGGCCTTAATATTGTAAAAGATCCAAAATCACTTCTCTCTTTTTGGTACTAAATTTAGAAGACCATACAACTACCCTTGTTTATAAAATTTATTTTAGAAATATTAACAAACATAAACTTATAAATTTGCCATAAACTGGAGATCTGCCAATGTCGCAACACCATTATGAATAGCAATTACATTAGATACTACTAATTCTTTTTCTGCAATGTAATCTAACAAATAAGTAGCACGCTCTGCTATAATAGATTTAGACTCTTCATTAAAATTAGTAGTTCCCAAACCTGCTGCTACAGCTACAAAACCCCCAGCATTAAATAAATCTGAAACTATAAAAGATTCACTTTCTGGAACATAAACAGCCACTATATTCTCTGAGTGAGAATTTAAGCCTAACAATTCTGTTTTAAGTAAATAAATTTGTAAGGCTCCACCATCTAATGTGGTTACATCCGAGATACCTTCTACTTCGACATTGGTTGTCGGATTGATCGCCAGTGCATCAGGAAGAAGAGAAGAATGGTTTGTTAAAACCCTTTCTGTAAGACCTACTCCTTCTTCTCCCACATAAACCTTACCGGATTCCTGTGCCAATTCTCTTACTCCACCAAAATGATCAAAATGCGTATGAGTCACAATTACACCTTCAATTTTTTCACCTGGAAAAGCATCATTTTTTATAGTATTTATAATACTTCTTGTCCACCTTGGATTTAAAGGGGGCTCAACGACTACCACTCCCGTTGAAGTTTTGATAGCAACAGACCATGACCCTACATCAGCTCTTCCAATTATTTTTAAATTTGGCCCAATTGTTTGATCAGCTACATTTGGACCTGCAGGTGTAGTAACCGCGCCATTATTTAAAGGTTGATCAAAACTATTAACAAATCCTAATGCATTAAATCGTTCATACCACCAAGAAGAATAGATTCCAAACTCACCTTGTTCATCTATATAGTCTCCATCAGTATTTTCTGGTGTAAATGTAGCTTCTGTAAAAGTAGGGTTCATTTCAATATTTGAAAGTTCTTCAACCTTTATAACCTCACCATTAAAAGTATGAGTTAATTTACCTGGAAACATCGTTTCGCCAACAGTTTTCCACTCTTCATAATTTACTTCAAACACGACATCTCCATTAATAAAATCCACCTCGGTTACCTGTGCACTTTTCGGTAAACTTGTATTCTGATCAATAACCAACGTTATATTTAATCCATCAATACCTGTTGGTATGGTAAAATTTGAAGAAACTGATGAAGACAGATCGTTAGTTGCGATCACCTGTTTTAAAAGCTCAATCGGATTACTCATTTTTTGGATTTTTAAATACGCTTCTATTCGGCTAGAAAATAATGGAAGCGGAGCAGTAGCACCAAAAAAGTGAGAACCAAAACCCGAATTTCCTGAGTAAGATCCTTTTTGATTATTAATAATAGTTGTAGAATTATCTACCTGAAAAGGAAAAGGAAATTTAATATCAAGTGATGAAAAATCATACCTAACTTTTCGGGTATTTAATTCGGTAGAAACGGTACGCACATATTCTGAAGTATTTATTGGATTAGAAACGTTTGGTTCTTCCTCCTCATACTCATTAGTTTGACCTTCTACTGTATACATCATAGTAGTGATATTATTTATCACAGATGTACCTCCTAACGTATTTACTACTTGGTCTAATGAGATATTTGATTCTCCTCTTCTTGAATTATTATCGTCATTATTGCATGAAATAATGAATAACACTAAAACAAGGGTTAAAACATAATATCTTAATAAATTAAATTTCATATACTGTATATTTTTAAATGTTTAAGCAATATTACATCACATAAAAAATCTTCTCATTCACCTACGTGAATGAGAAGATTTTTTTAACATTTAAACAATTTATTTAATGAGACTTATGTTTTCTATCTTCAAAAAGCTAACACTTATTGATTCCGAATACGACTAAGAGATTGTGGTTTTATACCTAGATAAGAAGCTATCATATAATGCGGTATGTCATCCAATATTGTAGGCACACTCTCAATGAGATCATGATACCTTTTTTGAGCACTTTGACTGTTAATATTATAAATTCTTTTAAGCATTTGATTATATGAATTCTGAATACCTATTCGATAATACTTTTCGTAAATAGGATACTTTTTTGATATATAATCATAAGTTTCACGATTTATTAGAAGTAGATCAGTTTCTTGAAAAGCCTGAATATTAAAATGAGTAGGTGAGCCATTAAAAAAACTAAATAAATCTCCTAACCAAGTGCCTGTATATCCTATTTGTATAACATGTGTCCGTGCAGCTGTATCTACTCGATAGTTTACCAGTAACCCCTTTTGGATAAACGGAAGATATCTGGCTATTTTTCCTTCTTCAATAAAATGTTCTTTTTTATTTATCTTTTTTATAATCAACCTTTCTTCTAAATTAAGATAAGCTTCAAGAGGTAAATCTATGTGTTTTTTAAATTGTTTATAAAGTTGAGGATATTGCATCGGTCTTGAAAAATATTGCTAAAAAAATTAACTATCATTTTTATATTCTAAAAATACGACTTTACAAAAAAGAAAAATACTAATGTTATTTTAATAATTTGTAGGTACTCTGGAATATTTCATTCCATTTGGAGCTACTGGCCACTCTTCTTTTTCATGAAACTTATATTGTAATGCTCTTGAAATCATTTGTTTTATTTTCTCTCCATTTTCTTTACCAACAATGTATAATGTTGCATCGATTCCGGAAGTAACACCCGATGAAGTAATAAATCCTCCCTCATCAACGTAACGCACATTTTTAATCAACTTGATTTTTGGATATTGCTTTGCAAAATCATCAGCTACAAAATAATGCGTAGTTGCTTTTTTATTTGTTAGAACACCTGTTCTTGCCAGAAGATAAGAGCCTGTGCAAATTGATACAATTTTAGTTTTTTGCTTGGCATTCATTTTTAAAATAAAATTTGTAAACGTATCATTTACAACTAAATCATTAATAACAGGCATACTTGCCCCAGGAATTATTAGATAATCTACATCAGGCATATTTTGTATCGTAAAATCAGGTTTTAATTTAACAAAATCATTTTCTGTACCTATCATCATTGTATCCAATCCAACTGTAAAAACTTCGTATTTCCCTCTTGTTAGTTTTCGTGCTTTAGAAAAAACCTCAATAGGCCCAGAAAAGTCTTGTAATACTGCATCTTGGTATATTAATACAGCTATTTTTTTGGTTTCTGTAACTTTATTTTTTGATCTCGTAAGAGAGTCCATTACTTTATCATGACTTATTTTATGAGAGTTATTTTTCTGAGCAATTAGATTTAATGAATAGGTGAATATATAGATCACAATTAGTATATATTTCATATAAGTAAGGTTAAGGTTGGGTTATAAGAACAATTAATCAGAAGAACTTAAAATTTAATGACTTACAGATATTAATTTTAAGTCAAAAACAAGGCTGTAAAATTAAGGAATTATCCTTGCTACAGCCCTGTTACAAGTACATTTTAGTATTTCTTTAATTATTATTTCACAACTGTTGCCTCTAATTCTATTTTCAAAGTTTCAAAAAGACTTTTTACTTCTAAAAGAGTACTTGCTTGTTCTATTTCATGTTTGGATATCCAATTTTGAAAACTATTGAAACAAGAAAAAAGCTCTTCTGTTGAAGTAGTATACACATTCAATCTCACTATGTTTTCACATTTATATCCTGCTTCTTGTATTACCTTTTCTAAATTTTGTATTGCCATGATTAATTGAGACTTCATATCACCTGTACTTGATTTCCCATTTGCATCAATTGCAGTCTGACCAGAAACATAAAGAGTTCCTTCTGCTTGCTTTACCTCTACGGCTTGCACATAACTTCTTTCGTTTTGCCATTTCCAAGGGTTGATAATTCTTTTTTCCATATGTCTTTCATCTTTATTTTGTGCGAACACTGCCACAGTTGTAAATACCATGGTTATAAATGCTTTTTGTTTACCATTCATAATTATGATTATATATTTACTGCAAAGATTTGTACAATAGCATTAATTTATGCGTGATAAATATCACAATTATCAATAGCTAAAGAATTAAGAAGAAAATCTACTAAGTGTTTCTCTTGTAACTCCCAAATAAGAAGCCAATAAGGTTTTAGGAACACGTTGAAAAAGTGAGGGGTTTTGTTTTAGTAATTGCACATACCTTTCTTTTGCATTAGATGTTAAAAAAGATAAAATTCTATTTTGTGCAGCAATATGACCAGCATTGGATTTTTTAAGAAAAAAACTTTCCATTTTAGGTAAGCCATCAGATAGCTTTTGATAATCCTTCAACGAAATACAAAACACTTCTGTATCTTCGATACATTGCAATGACATTTTTGCTTTTGTCTGGGTAAAATACGCTAAAAAATCACTTTCCCACCAATCTTCCATTGCAAATGAGACAATATGTTGTTTCCCTCCTTTATCATCATATACTAACTTTAAAAGGCCAGAAATAACAAAATAACAATACAATACAGATTTTCCTTTTTGAATTAGGAAATCATTTTTTTATATTTTTTTATAGAAAAGTGAGATGCAATAAAAGTAAATTCATCATTAGTAATAGGTACTACTTTTTCGATATGTTCTCTAAGTTTCTCTTTCATTCAACAAAACTACTGATACCTTACATTTAAACTATAATACTTCTAAATATTCCAATCTACTTTTAACTTCAGAATTTTCGCTTACAACTTCTTCGATATTCTTTAATTGTATATCAAACTTGTAATTATATCGCTTGGATTGCATTACTATAATTGAATTTAATATCAATAGCGCTTCGGCAGGTTTTTTAGAATTATAAAGTGTATTTATCATAACAGCAGAAGGATTTTCGACATTAATTATTCCTAAATATTCTGCAGCTCGTACACGATTTAAATTTTCTGGATCATTACTTGCAATTGTTCTTATTATGGACTCTAGAGCGCTAGCATCTTTTTTAAAGTTACTACAAGTAATTAATCCCCAATATCGTTGCCATGGGTCTTTTGAGGTTAGACTATTCATCACCTCTTGTTTTACACTTTCAAATTTTGATAGACATAAGTTTGAAATATCTATATACTTATGAATCTCTTTTTTGTGCTCTTTTCCGTATTGTACTGGGTTTTCAATTGCTTTTTCAATTAAAAAATGTTCTGGGAAAAATGACAAATCTGGCATTTCTTTCACCCATTTATCAAGACGCTCTCGTAAATCGTTAGAAATAGTATGATATTTTGGTTGTGAAATCAGATTTTTAGTCTCATATGGGTCGGACTCTATATCAAAAAGCATTTCTGGGGTGCGCTCTTTATAAAAAGCAGCTTGTATATCATTTAACTTACCTTCTTCATATAAAGACTGCCATTCTTTAAAAGCTAGTTGTTTATATCTATAATTATTTAAAATACCATCATAATTAAAAGGTTGATAATTTCTGATATATTTATATTTCCCTTTGCGAATTGCACGTACTTGATCATATTTTTCATCAAACCTATCAGCATAACTGTAGGTTTCATCTCTAGTATTTACCTCATCTACGCTAATATTCTTTCCTAAAAAAGCTCTTCCATCAATTTTTTCAGGGATATATATTCCTGCCAAGTTTAATACTGTTGGCGCTAGATCAATAAAACTAACAAACCCTTTATTGACAATCCCTTTTTCATTGCCAGCTAAATGTTTGTATTTTTCAGGTACATGAACAACAAGAGGCACATGAAGTCCCGTTTCATATAAATATCCTTTACTTCCGGGTAATGCTCCACCATGATCTCCGAAATAAAATATAAATGTGTTCTCTAATAGTCCATCCTCTTCAAGTGCTTTAACAACCTCACCCACTTTAGTATCCATTTCCTGCATCTTATCGCGATAAAGTGCATTGGTATATCTAAAAATTTTAGTATTTGGATGGTTTGGTTGTACTTTAAATGTATTCTCTCCAGTTTTGGTAGAATTCAACATCATTTCTTCTTTTGTAAAATGCAGACTTCCTTCATGGGTAATACCAATATTATAGACATGAAAAAAGGGTTGCCCTACTTTTCTGTTTCTCCATGAGGCATTCTTAGAAGAATCATCCCATACACTATCTCCTTTTTTAATATTATAATCTTCTTTGTTATTGTTAGTTGTATAATATCCTGCATTTCTTAAATATGCTGGAAACATCATCAAAGAATCTGGCATGGGAACCATTTTAAGTTTTCTATGATATTGTGCTCCTATTCTTGGCCCATAACTTCCTGTAATTATAGCCGAACGAGCCACACTACAAACTGGGGCATTTGAAAATGCTCTACTATATGTTATGCCATGATTTGCTAATGATTCAATATTAGGAGTCGCAACTCCATTATCATCAAACATCTTTAGATAATGTTTTGAATTGTCTTCTGAGGTTATCCAAACTATATTTGGTTTTTCAATTTTAGTCTTCGTTTTATTACATGAAATAGTAGAAGTTAATAAAACAAGTAGTATTGGTAAGATTAAACATAACCTTTGAAAATATTTCATAATTTGTAATGTTAGCACCATTCTAATTCTTAACCAGTCTATAAACTTGTTACTTGACTATCAAATTATATATCAAGATAGTCGAAGCTAATGATTTTTTTACTCAATTTATAATACCTCTTTATATAGAAGTATTACTTTTTTTCCATATTTATTATCCGAATTGCACCAATTAAGCTTACTAATTATTTCATCAGGCACTTCTTTGTTCTGAAATTTCTTAAATCCAAACTTAGCATAAAAATCATGTAAATTTTCAAAAGGTAAACACCAAATTGCAACTTGTTTAAAAGGGTTTTTGTTACATAGTTCTCTTACTATAGCATCTGCAACACCTAACTTTCTATAATCAGGCAACACATAGATTCCTCCAAGTTCAATATTAGTAGGGTCGATTTTAACTAACCTACCAATTCCTGCATTTTCATTTCCGACTTTGGCTATAATGATAAATTCATTTTCGAAATTAGAACTCACAAAATTGATAGTATTATATTGAGAATTCACCCAATTAATATCTTCTTTTGTTGCTTGTTTTACTGTTATTGCTTTCATAATAAACCATTATACTCATACACAAAATGTATCTACTAAAATAGGGGTACCATATTAATTGAGCAATATATCTAGATATTAAAATTCAATAAAAAATCGGTTAACTTTTTTATTTGGTTGGTAAAATCTACTCTAGGTTCTAGTGATATTGTTTCACAGCGTATTCTTAAAAAAATCCAAGGCTAACACTAACGTCTCTTCATGTATAGCTTTTCTACTAACTGTAGGCTTATCAATTGTAATTTCGGGTGCTATTTGTTTTCCAAATTCTGTGGATTCATTTAAAAAAACATAATGCCCTACATCTTTACCAAACAAATGTATTTTACTTGTTTTAATTAAGTCATTATACTTTACTGCATTATTTTTTACAGGTGTATTTGCATCACCTTTTCCTGCTACAATAAAAACAGGAGCGGATATTTTATTTGTTTGTTCTTTAGAATGAAATCCAAACCCAATTGCGGGCGCCATTACAAAAAATGCTTTAATCCTATCATCTTTTACATGATCTTTATAGGTATGATATGATGAAACGATTAGGCTATCTGTATCAAAATCTATGATTTCATCTGTTTTAGGAAACTCAGCAGGCATTTCTCTTTCTACATCATTTTCATCACCTTTAACTTGTCTATCAACATACCCACCTGCTAATGCAATATTAGTATAGCCGCCTAAGGAAAAACCTACTCCGCCAATTCTTGATGTATCCACTTTTGTACCAATTTCATTATCTTTAAGAACATTTGTGAGAACAAATTGAACATCAATAGCACGTTCCCACCATTTTACAAATTCTCTAGGTATTTTATTAAAAGTAGAGTTTCCATAATGGTCAAGGGAGACCACAATATATCCTTCTTTTACCATTCTTTCGATAAACCATGTTAGCGAAAATCTGTTACCTCCCGTTCCATGCGATACTAAGATTAGTGGAAACTTTTCGTCAGAAATAGTGGCATTGGGTATTGTTTCTATAGTTTTAAAAAGTGCTTTTCTACTTTCCTTTGGTTCTTTTTTGATCACACTATCTAAGGTAGGATACCATATTTCGGTTAATAATGGTCTATCTCTTGATTGATCTATAAAGGTTACTGATTTTTGCCCTATTCTAAAAGGTTTCGTTTTTGGTTCAGTGCAGGATAGAAATAAGGTTATTATACTTAAAATAAAAAGTGTATTTTTCATCTATTGGTTTGTCAGTTTACCGTAAAAGACAAACCAAATCATAAATTGTTACAGTGTCGCCATAAATTAAGGTATAATCAATGCCAATGTTTAGAAATCCCTAAGAATAGCTGTATTAACGATTCTTAGGGATGATTAACTATACTGTTTCTTTTAAGCCATTCCAAACGCCTGTAGCCGCAACTTTTTCTGCATATTCGGTAAAACTGATTGGTTTTCTTTTAAGCACTTGTTCTATATCATTTGTTATTTCTGAATTCTTCGGATTCCCCAGTACTTCGGTAAACAAATACTCTATCAGCCAGATAAAGTCTTCTGGCACATTTGCATCTCTCATACCCTGAGAGTATTCTTGTATAGAAATAGGTACAAAAGTTATTGCACGATTACTTGCATTTGCAATGGTAGCAATAGCTTGCTTAAAGGTCAACAATTCTGGACCAGTTAATTGATAAATTTGCCCATTATGTTTGTCATCTAGAATTGCTTTAACTGCTACTTCTGCAATATCATCGGTATCAACAAATGGAATTTTGACTTCTGCTTGAGGAAGTGCTACAACTCCATCTAAAACTGGATCCAATAAAAAGTTCTCATTAAAATTTTGATTAAACCAACTTGCCCTAACTATGGTATAATCGATTCCCGAATGAATCACTACTTGTTCGCATAATTCTGCTTCCCGCTCTCCTTTTCCTGATAAAAGCACTAGCTTTTTTACTGATGATTTTCTAGCTTGATTAACCAATTCTTCAATTGCTTCTAAAGCACCTGGTACAGCTAAATCTGGTTGGTATGTAATATATACTTTATCCATACCTGAAAGGGCCTTTGACCAATTTCCTGGTTGGTGCCAGTCAAAAGATGGCTGGGCCGATCTGGAGCCCACTCTTACATTATGACCGCTCTCTTTAAGAAGATGAACAATTTTTCTTCCTGTTTTTCCTGTTCCTCCTATTACTAAGATGTTTTCTAATTTCATTTTTATTTGCTTTAATGTTAATATTTATTTTATACTTATTTGATTTAAAATCTTTTACGACTTTCACTTTATAAACAGCAGTCTTATTAGTAGTAATGAGAACGAGATAAAAGAAGTAAGTGTTCTCACCCAATGCCAACGATTCCAAGGTCTCTCAAAACTTTTACGTAAATCAGATAATTCTAATTCGGTCATTGCTTCTAAGATTGTCTTATCTAAGGTTTCGTTAAGAGGCACATTTTTAAAAACTGTAACCATACCAATCCCTACAAAAAAGAGAATAGCAGCGCTAAAGAATACCCAAAAGACTGCAGGGTTTTCGTTTCTACTTAAATAAACATTTAAAAAAAGTAGGATGACTGGACCAAAAAACACAATCAAGAAGTTGGGATTAATAATAGCCCTATTCATAGCTTGAAATGATTCTAGAAATGTAAGGTTATCTAATCTCCCTATTCCTGACGTTATCGCATTCGACCATGTAAAGCATAGACCTGCTGTTAATCCTGTTCCTAGAAGACTTAAAAAGAGCACTGTAGATTTTAAAGATAGTTCCATATACTTATTTTTTAGTGGACGTAATCCAGTTAAGTAAATTTTGATATTCTTCGCTTGTAAGTTTGATTTTCTTGCCTTTTGGCATTCTTTTTTTAACAAATACTTGTTTATAGACATCATCTGCCCATGAGTTCATGTTTTCGAGAGTAAATAATCGTCTTCGATTTCGTTTAGCATGACAAACATTACATTTATTGTCAAGTATTTGAAAGCTTTTTGTTGTGATTGAGTCCGCTACGTTTCTTTTTACAAAAGACAAAGGAACATACTCTATATTGTTCACTTGAACAGCTGTAAATTCAAGGTTTGTATATAGACTTAATGCCACAATAAATTTTAATAGTACTGTCATCATTCAACATTTTTAATTGTTTGATGTAGCAAATGTCTATAGAAATTGATGCAATAATTTATTCGAAAAGAAGTATAATTTGTTCGAAAAGTTTGTTATTTAATTTGACTAGGTCTATAGCCAAACTTTTTAGCAAAAGCATTAGAAAAAGAACTCAAGCTGTCATATCCAAC
This sequence comes from Aquimarina sp. AD10, assembly GCF_003443715.1. NCBI lineage: Bacteria > Pseudomonadati > Bacteroidota > Flavobacteriia > Flavobacteriales > Flavobacteriaceae > Aquimarina > Aquimarina sp. AD10. The sequence goes on from NZ_CP031965.1 coordinate 1,591,431, forward strand.
TTGCCAAGCTGCTTCCTGTACGGTTGCTTTTTTATCACGTATAAGTTTATGAGCATTTGATAGGCGTTCATTTTGAAGATATTTGAACACTGGTACCCCAAAAACTTCTTTAAATTCTTTTTTAAGTTTAGTAGTATTAAGTCCAATTTGTTTAGAAAGTTCTGTAAGTGAAGGAGGGTTTTCTAGGTTTGTCAACAAAATATCCCGTACCTCATTAAGCTTATCTCGATGAGTTGATTTTAATTTAGGTTCTTGCATTAAAGCTAGTTGTCCAAAAAAGTGAGAAAGTAGCGTAGTAATTTGACTCCTAAAAAACATCATCTTCGTTTTACCCTTATATTGATTAGCAAAAATCGAATCTATAATTTGTTCCATCTCTGGTGTCATAAAAAAACTTGGTCCTTCTACATAGTGATCCCTAGGTTTTACTAATTCTGCTAAAAGTTCTCCAAAAATTTCACCTTCTTGGTTAGGTAAATGATCTAGATTATGTATGGCAGTAGCGACCACTATACATTTTAAGTCTTTATCCGGAGCTATCGTATGTTCAAATTCAACCTTTTCATCTGCGTAAAAAGAAAGCGTTAATCCTTTGGTGTGCTGATATTCTTTTCTTTTTTGTCCATATTTTACTGAAAGATCAACATTACCTGATCCATAAAAAGCAATCGCAATTAACGGTTCTTCAAAATAACAAGAGTCCACCTCTATGGTTTTTGCACTTGCTTCTTCAACAAGAATAATAAAGTCATTGATATGAATAAAATCTCGAGTCATGGAAATGCTTTCAATGCTAAAAATACAAAATGACTTCTTTTTTAGAAATAAAAACTGGCGCTATTATAAAATAATATATATCCTTTATTTTATAAAATTACTTTTCATCTGTAATCCATTGGATTCCATTTTTTGTTAATCGATAATCTTTTAAAGTTTTAACTTTTGTTTTGATCAAAATCGAATCTCCTTTATGAGAACCTTGAAAAACAAACGTCTCACTAGGCAGTTCTTTATATCGAAATTTATATATATCATCTAAAGTATCCTTAATAAGTTTGAACATTATAGTTTTCTGAATTGTATCCACACTAAAAGAATAGGTATGTTTTTTATTATTTATACTTATTATTTTGAGTGATTCAGGTCTTCTTGAGTTTCCATTAAATGATATGCTTTTCCATCTATGTCCCATTGAACTAGGTATTGTATCTCCATTAATTTTTTGTACTTCTACATTATGAAAACCAGTCATATAAGAATATTTATTTCTCTTTTGAGAACGAATTCTATTAGAATAGGTAAAAAAACATGAAATAATAAAATACAACAATATAGAGCCTTTAATTAAGTAACCTATTTTCTTGATCTTTTCATTAGAAAATAAAGGCGGTTCAATTATGGGGTCTACAGGTTTATTAAATACAAAAAAGTTGAGCAGTCTTTTAATATCATTACTAATTAATAGAATGGTCATTAATAAAAGATGAATAGCAAACATCTTTACTCTAACATCATAACCTATATCTATTATTACTACATTTATCATTGCTATGAACAAAATGAATGCTCCGAGAAAAGTAGATTTTCGAAACAACAACAAAATTCCTCCTATTACTTCAACCCAACCTGTAAACATAGTATATACCTTAGAATGGCTCATGAAAATCCATAAAAAGCCCATTCCTGTATGATCTCCTACCGTTCTTTCGAGTGTATCCAGATCCATTTCTCCAAACTGAAGCATAAAAACCTTTGCCAATCCATAAATTATAAGGGTTAACCCTACATGATACCTAAGAATTGTCCTAGTGAGAGTTTTTAACTTTGAATCATACTTAAATTCAATTTTTGAATCTGTATATACCCAAATAGTAGCGCCGAATACTGAAAGTAAAGTTATTAGCAAAAACCTGCTATAGTCATATTTAGAATCAAAACCATTAAGAAGGTATTCTTTATCAAACTCCCAACCAAGAATAAATTCTCCAAACCAAATAGTAATATCTTTCCAAAAAGAAATATCATCTGTATTTAACTCATTAACATACTCAAAACCATAAGGGTATATATAAAATATAAGATATAAAAATATAAATCTAAGAAAAAATTTATTTAAGAAACTCTGCCTAGTTTTTTTAAAATTAATCATTTAACATTTTTAGTTTTTCTACAATAATTTAAAATAAAACCTCTAGTTTGATTATATATCATATATCTGTAAAACATATCTAATATTCCTTTTCGAAATAATCCCATACTTCATTGCCCAACTTTTCGCCATTTTCAGAATTTGTAAAAAGTACATATCCCCATTTTTTTTCTATATCCATTAAATACCAACATGTAAAACCGTCATTGCTGCCACCATGAAAATATGTTGTATTATACGGCTTATCGGCCGTTACAAAACCTAAAGTATAATAAATATTCATCCCAGAGGATAATGTTGATACTGTTGAGTGATGTTTAAACAATTCCTGATAGCTTTCTTCAGATAAAAGCTTCTTGTTCATGGTTGCAATCATCCATTTAGAAAAATCTAATGGTTCAGAATGAATAGATGATGCTGAAACGAATTTATCCTTATCTTTTTTATACCAATAATTGTTTTTCCAATCTATCAATTTTTTTTCGTTAGTATAAGGCTCTGCTTTATGCTCATTAACATAAGTGGTTGGAATAAAAGTTGTGTATTTCATCCCTAGAGGTTTTGCAATCTTATTTTGGAAGATTATTTCTAGGCCGTGCCAATCGGTTTTTTCTATATGCTTCAATACATTTGATAAATATTGATATCCCTCTCCAGAATATTCGTATGCTGTTCCTGGTTCAAATTTAATTTTAAGTTTTTTATCTTCTTCATTTTCTCTCCAATTAGGAAAACCGGACCTATGACTTAATATCATTCTAGCCGTAATCTTTTTATACCTCTCATCGTACTCAATATCTGGATAACTTAAATATTGGAATAATGGTTTATCTAAATCCAATTTACCCTCTTCGACATATTTCATAACAAAAGATGCAAAAACTGATTTAGACATTGATGCTCCTTCAAAAATAGTAGTATTAGTAACTGGCATTTTCTTTTCAAGATTTGCATATCCAAACGTTTGATGATACACCACTTTACTATCATTTATAATCGCAATTGAGAGTCCAGGGATATTTAAGGTATCCATTCTAGATTTGAGAAAAAGACTTATGGTATCTGATGAAATTTCAAATCCTTTTAGATTTTTAATTGCATTTTGGTTCTGAGCTATACAACTTGTAGTTATTAGAACTAAATAAAAAAAGTAAATAAATCTCGATGTTTTGTTTTTTGTCATCTTGGTTTTTAAACTAATATACAATACTAAACAGTTTATATTCCTTATCTATATTTTAAATATTAATCATTCTATTTTTATAGGTCCACCTGTCCCCATCAATCGCTCTGACACTATAAAATTATTTTTAATAAAGTTATAATCATCTCCATCTCCTGCATAAATTGCATATCGCGCTTCAACTTTATTATGTGTTATCGAAATAATATTATTCGAAATAATATTTTGAATATTATATTTATCATTAGTGATAGGATTATCATCCTGAATTTTTAAAATATGAATACCATCATAAACTGCACTATCTTGCTCTTGAGTTCCGGAGCTAATATATCTATGCCTATTAAAATTCATTATGGTATTAGATTGAATAGAAGAATTTTTTGAATGTTCAATATAAATACCATGAAAACGTTTGTTTAAAATTTGATTATTATGAATTGTTGTGAAATGGGCATAATCAATATGAATTCCATGACCTGAAGGGAATTCATCACTATTTGCATCACTAAAATAATATAGTCTATTTGGGTTTCCAGTAAAGGAACCATCGATTAAGTTATTGCTTATAGAACCATAAACACCTCCAAAACCCTTAATTGCGGTACCTCCTGAACCAAAAATAGAATTACCTTCTACTTTTGTTCTATCAATATTTCCTTCAAAAAAAGTTTTACAATCATCAGCATAATTATTACTAATATGATTGTAATATCCTATCCCTCTGAATTTTTCAAAAGAAGGCAAGTCACCAATAACACCATTTTCTGACCTTTTATATATATAGCCACTATGTCTTATTTTAATACAGGCGGATCCATTTAACGAAGTATCTTTTGAATATCCGCCCATTGAATGAAATCTATTTCTATCAATTATATACCCTCTAGTTTGAGAATTTAAATCTATACTAGGTAATTCTTGATTTTCCGGATCAAACTGTGCTTCCTTTACAAAAACTCCAATATAACTAGCTCCAAAAAAGTTATCTGTAACTTTTAAGTTAGCTCCCTCTGCATAAATACAATACTTAAAATGAGTAAACCTACAATTACTTACAGCTGCATCTATATCTTTAGTCCCATCTGATCGTACAAAATTTAGAGCTTTACCCTTTGCGTTAATACCTTTATTAGTTTTGATTTCTTTAGTGAAATTTATATCCGAAATAATAATTCCATAAATTGAAATATTAAAAATACTAGAAACACTTGAGTTAGTTGCAACTAAGTCATTAGCGACAGTACTTCCTGCAGAATACGTGCCCTTGCCTTTAATTTTTATTGATGGCGTATTAATATTGATAGGACTAGTAATTAAGTATTCATTTCCTTTAAGTAGTAACTCGCCTCCACCAATTAACGAATTAATAGCTTTTTGAATAGTGATATCATCATTATAATTTACTGTAGAGTTTTGATAAGAACACTCACCAAACCATTCTGGATACACTTTCTGGTTATGAATTCTTATTTTATGATCTAATTCACTTGTTTCAAAAATTTGGTTCGTTGTAGCTATAATATTTCCTTTAATATTTACAGAAGTCGAATCACTTACGATTAATTTATTTCCTGTATAAAAGTTAAGAGTAACTTTTGATGGTACATCTAAGTTCTGTTGAATCAACACATCTCCCTTAATTGATATAGTTCCATATCCATTATTTGAAGTGTTAAAGCTATTTATAGCATTTTGAATATCGACTTGAGTTCCGCCTGAAACTATAATTTCTTCTTGAGAAGAACACAAGAAAGGAGTTAACATTAACAATAACCCTAAGAGTACTTTTTTCATAATATTTTTTGATTTATGTGTAATTAATTAAAACATCATATGTATATGTTTTAGTAAAGCAAAACGTTACTTAAAAGAAACTTAAAATCATAAAAAAAGCCTATCAATTACCAATGTAACTAATAGGCTTTTTGTTTATATATATTGTATATTATTAGATATCCACTTTTGTAGCTCCTGTAGTTCTTAAAGAAGTATCTTGTGTGTACCCTATAATTGATAATTTATCATTTGTATGTACCCAACTAGGTATCGTAATTGCAACCATACCTTTATCATCTCTTTTTACTGTTCGAGTTGCTACAATATTGGTGTTTTTCAATTTTCTATTACGATTCTCTCCTCTAGCTATATTTGTTGTACGCTCTGATACAACTAAAGTTAAAGTTACAGTATTAAAATTCGCACCGTTTACCTTATAATCAAAAGATAGTATATCGCCATTCTGTTTTATATTATCTAAATTAATACTATTTGTTGTTTTTGCTTTTTTATACTTCTTTAAAGCATCGCTTGCTTTATAACGGTTTGACCCCGTAAAATGCTCACTTCCATTAACCACTAATTGAGGAGTGTAAATAGACCTACTTCTAAATTGTGAACCATAATCTCTTTGATAATCACTAAACTCTTCTGTGCTAAAAGGATCTCGCCAACCTAAACGGTTCCAATAATCTACATGATATGATAAAACAAAAACATTTTGATCCTGATATTCTTCTCTAATTTCATCGAGCAATTCATCTGCCGGAGGGCAACTACTACATCCTTGAGATGTAAATAACTCTAACACCACAGCAGTATCATTATTACTTTGTGCACTTAGAGACAAAGAACAAATGCTTATTAATATCATCAAAAGCTTCTTTTTCATCAACATAATTTTAGTACTTTTAGATTTTATTATTTAGACGTTTTCTATGAGTAAACTTACAGGGTTATTGATTTTACTACTATTATCAAGTACATTGCAAGCGCAGGATATAGCTGTAATACAATATAAAGGTGGTGGTGATTGGTATAGTAATCCTACAGCATTACCCAACCTTATTAAATTTTGTAATCAAAACATAAATACTCGTATTACTGCTAAGCCTAAAACAGTTAAACCAGAAAGTGTAGATATTTTTCAATATCCATATTTACATATGACTGGTCATGGGAATGTTTTTTTTACTGATCAAGATGCAGAAAATCTAAGAAATTATCTTCTTAGTGGTGGTTTTTTGCATATTGATGATAATTACGGGATGGAACCTTATATTAAAAAAGAGTTGGTAAAAGTATTTCCTGATAAAGAATTAAAAGAAATACCAGTATCACATCCTATTTTTTCTTCGAAATATGATTTTCCTGAAGGCTTACCTAAAATTCATGAACATGACGGAAAACGTCCACAAGCATTAGGTATCATACATGAAGATCGTCTTGTATTACTTTTTACTTTTGAAAGTGATCTTGGTGATGGTTGGGAAAACCCAGAAGTACATAATGATCCGGAAGATGTTCGTTTGAAAGCCTTAAAAATGGGAGCGAATATTATTAAGTATGCCTTTGAGAATTAAATTTATACATGAGTGAACAATTACATCATGGTAATCAAATATTTACCAAAAAACAGTTTCCAATAACTTTAATTTGTGATCAAGTAAATTCACCTGCCAACATAGGGAGCTTATTTAGAATTGCAGATAGCTTTGGAATTGAACAAATTTACTTTTGTGGTAACGATATAAAGGTGACTAGCAAACGCATGCAACGAACAGCAAGATCTACTCACGAAATTGTTCCTTATCATAAAGCCGAAAAAACTATTACTATCGTAAAAAATTTAAAGGCTGAAGGGTATACTATAATAGCATTAGAAATTACAGGAAACAGTATTCCTGTCTCTCTTATAGACGCCAAATTGTCAAAAAAAATAGCAATAGTAATAGGCGAAGAAAATTTTGGAGTATCCGAAGATGTGTTAAACCTTGCAGATCAAAGTATTCATATTAACATGTATGGTAATAATAGTAGTATGAATGTGGCTACAGCGACAGGAATTGCACTTTATGAAATCACAAAACAAATGCTTACCCCCTAAAAAGCAATAAAACTTTGTAAATTTGAGTACTCATCACTCATAAATGAAAAAAAATGAATTCTAAAACACTGGCTTATGGCATATTAAGAGCAGTTGCTATCATAGTAGGGATACTAATATTACTATGGTTTTTATATAAAATACAATCTGTTCTTATCTACATTGCCTTTGCTGCAGTAATCTCTCTAATGGGACGACCATTAGTCTCTTTTCTAAAAAGGAAACTTAAGTTTAATAATACACTTGCTGTTGTATTTACCTTATTTATTACTATAGGATTATTCTTCAGTATTTTTATGCTTTTCGTTCCTATCGTTGTAGAGCAAGGACAATTAATAGGAGAAATAGATGTAAATAGACTGGGCGATGATGTAGATCGGTTTAATCAGGAAGTAAGTGATTACTTTAATGTTGAAAAATTAAGCCTTTTAGAACTTATCAAGAAAACAGATCTAATGCAGTTTTTTGATCTAAAAGCTATTCCTGATACTATTAATTCTTTTTTAAGCGGTTTTGGTGCAGTTTTAATAGGTACATTCTCTGTTCTTTTTATCTCGTTTTTCCTACTAAAAGACAGTTTATTACTAGAAAATAGTTTATTGGTTTTTGCTAAAAAAGAAGATGAAAATAAGTTTATGAGAGCATTTACTAAGATCAAGGATTTATTATCTCGTTATTTTGTAGGTCTTCTTCTGCAAGTATCTATTTTATTCATATTATATACTGTTTTACTATTAATTTTTGGCGTTCATAATGCCATCGCCGTAGCATTAATAGCTGCAATTCTTAATCTAATCCCCTATGTTGGACCTTTATTCGGAGCAGTTTTGGTACTAATTTTAGCAGTAACCAGCAACCTAGGATCTGATTTTTCTACCATAATACTACCCAAATTAAGCTATATATTAATTGGGTATTTGATTATACAACTCATTGATAATTTCTTAAATCAACCTTTGATTTTTGGGACAAGTGTAAAATCACATCCTTTAGAAATTTTTCTTGCTATTCTAATTTTTGGTTTATTGTTTGGAATAGGGGGATTAATTGTTGCTGTACCTTTTTACACTGCTATTAAAGTAATTGCAAAAGAATCGCTATCAGAATATAAAATTGTAAAAAAACTTACTAAAGATTTATAAGAAAGTTTCTAGATTGAATTTAAAGGTTTTACATAAAGAAGTGCAACAATTTATTTTTGATAAATCAAATACGTCAATTGATTTAAGCGCCTTGATTTTAAAAGGAAGTCCTTTTGAAGATATTACATCTCAAGAACTTGCACAGCAGATCAGTGGTCGCTTAAAAGCCAAAGAAAAACTACCTACTTGGTCTTCAAAATCTGGAATTTATTACCCTCCAACATTAAATCTAGAGCAGACTTCATCCGAAAAAACTGCGTACTATAAAAGTAAATTAGTTTCTGGTGACACTTTAATCGATCTTACTGGTGGTTTTGGTATTGATGATTACTTTTTTTCTCAACAAATGAAACATGTAATTCATTGTGAATTAAATCCAGAATTAAGTCATATTTCACATCACAATTTCTCTGTCCTAGAAGCCATAAATATAACATCTTCTGTTGGGGACGGATTAGAAACACTATCCACATTAGATACTGTAGATTGGATTTACATTGATCCATCAAGAAGACATGAACATAAAGGTAAAGTTTTCTTTCTTGAAGACTGCATTCCTAATGTACCTGTTAACCTTACGTTTCTTTTTAGTAAAACCAAAAATATAGCCATTAAAACCTCCCCATTATTAGATATAAATAGTGGTTTAAAGTCATTACAATTTGTTAAAGAAATACATGTTATTGCCGTTAACAATGAGGTCAAAGAATTACTTTGGATTTTAGATAGCACTTTTGATGGTGATTGTACAATGATCACAAAAAACATAAAGAAAATGGGCGAAGAAGAGTTTATTTTTCTCTTAAAAGATGAGCCACAACAATTATTATCTTTAGGAGATCCTGAAACGTATTTATACGAGCCTAATGCTGCTATTTTAAAAAGTGGTGGTTTTTTAAGTATCGCTAGTGCTTTTGGATTAAAAAAGCTTCATCAACATTCGCACCTATATACAGCTGACCATAAAATTGATTTCCCCGGCAGGTGTTTTAAAATTGAATCTATACATCCTTATCAAAAAAAAACACTTGCTAAGTTAGGAATTCAAAAAGCCAATATCACTACCCGTAACTTTCCCGAATCTGTAACTCAAATAAGAAAAAAACTTAAAATTAAGGATGGAGGAGAAAATTATTTATTTTTTACGACGGATATGAATAACAAAAAAATAGTTATTCATTGTAAAAAATGAATCATTAAGACTTAGAAAACACATCAGAGTGCGCTATAAACCCTTCTATATATTCTTTTAAGTACATTGAAGAAATAGATGCTACATTATCAAGTATAAACTTTTTATCCTCTTCAATATTTTTATAATACCCTATTATTTTAGGAGCGTTTGATTGAATACTAAGTCGAATCATCCTAAGCTCTATGTTCTTTGGTTCTAAGTCAATAGATTTATCGATCATCTTTTTACCTTTATTAAAATAAGACATTTTATTAAAAGGATTCCAAGAATTGGCAGCCTTTAAAGCTAATGCAGCTCCATGATAACCCTTATAAATAGCACCATCATTTTTTAATGCTTTTTCGGTTAGCTCATAAAATCGCTCTGCATGTTCTGAAGATTGATCACATACTTTATAAGAATCACGTATTTGTTCTACACTAACAATATCATTAGTAGAATTCATACACAAAATAGAAAATATAAAAATTAAATACTGCATGAAAAAATTATAAAGTTATATCGCCTTAAGAACGGTTTATTTAGAAATAAGTTGCAGGGTTAAGAAGAACTTGAAAAAAACCTCTTAACCCTACTAAAAATGTATCTATTTGATAATTTTAGCAAATCCTTTTATATCTGAATCTGTTAAATTATATGAACCTTCTTCTTTTAGATAGATAATCTCACCTGTTAAGCTATGTATAATAGAAATTATCTTTTTTTGATTAAATTGAGTATGCATTAAGTAATAAAAATCTTCGCCATTAATAATTTTATTGCTTAGTTCTTCATTATCTATAATTTCATATTTATGATTATATTTTCCAAATATATCTTCAGCGGTTCTGGTTTTACCCCAAGTGGCGGCCAATGCATTATATTTCTTTAATATCCATTTAGGTGCATATAATGTCTTTTCTTTTAATTCTTTAATCTTGTCTTCTTTTTTTATCCCATCTTCGATTACTAAATTTTCAGAATTAGACAGTCTTCTATTTAACTCTTGAAAATAGTTTTTTACATAGCCCATATTAAAATTATAAAAGCCTGGTTCTTCTCCATATTTTGCATTAATCTTATCCATGCTTCCTATTCGCATTTTGGAACTTATATCCTGACGATATCTAATATTGGGTGTAAAGAATATTTCGGCTACATTAAGATAGTCGTATTTCAATTTTCCTTTTTTTCCTTTTTTGATATTTTCGTAATTTGAAGTCATCATAAATTTAAAAACGATATACTCTCCAACGGTTCTTGTTCCTGGGCCCATAACTCCGCCCGTTTTTTGTTTTGTATATCCATTGTCAATTAATTGAATAATTGAATTACCCTGTGAGATATATTTTTCTAAATTTTCCTTGAATGTATCTTGATCTACAAAAAGAGTTTCGTTAAAATTCCAAACTTCAGAAATTAGTGCTTTAAACTTTTCTGCATCCACTACTTTTGGAACTACAAATAATGTTTTTGCGCTTTTAACTTTATCAAAAACACCTTGCTTATGTTTTGATACATATAAATTAATAGGGGACTTACTTTTACCAATATTTATTTGCGCGTGCGACGTACCAATACAAGCCAATAATAAGGCTATTACAATGTTTTTCATAGTTGATTTTGTTAGTTTTAGAATAAATGAATAGTATCTATACTATTTCACAATGTTTATTTCACGAAGTAAAGAAATCCGGATTTATTTTACTAATGAAATTTTAAGTAATAGGTTATTTTTTTTACCATCAAAAGCCTCAAGAATAATATCTTTATTGGGTAAAAAAGGCGCTTTGGTAAGCTCTAACACATCTAATCTTGCATTTCTTATATCACTTCCTGTTAAAATAGCCTCTTTTGTTGCCTCTCCGGTTGCATCATCAATAATATAAGAAGTTAAATAAATAAACTCTTTTTTTCCATCAAAATATCGCGTAGGAGTTTCTTCAAAAGATCGTTTTAGGTTTGTAAAATCGTCTATAAAAAACAGATAATGTTTACCTGCATTTACAAAATTCATATATGACATACTTCGTTTACCAATAGTTCCTAATTGATATTTTGGTAGTTTATGCATCCATGACATTTGACCTTCTTTTGTTGCTTTAAATGCAAAAATATCTCTGTAGTAGTATTTATATGTAGTTCTTGAACCAGAAGAACTAGAAGTTGTAAAAGCCTCTACAAAACGTTGCTCACTAAATACCGTAACACTGCCGTCACTATTAAATAAAACATCATTAACTCTTAAATCTTCTAAATCTTTTTTATCATTTTCTTTTTGAGTTCCTTCGTTAATACGAGCTTCTCTATTTACTATAAGGGCTTGTATCTTATCATCAGGAATATCACTTTTTATGAGCGTACTTATTGTACCATCATCTGTTAAGCGTGCAGAAAACACTCCAGAAGTTTCGGCTTTATTATCGTTGTTAGCATAAAGTCCTGCTACTCTTACTACTCCACCTTTATCTGCTTCTACTACCCCATCGATAATAGATTTTCCAGGGATATCGATTTTACTTCTAACAATTTCCTTCTGTTTTTCGGTAATCTTAAATACTTCTGTATGATATGTCGACTCTAATTTATTTTTTTCTTCAAGAGATTCATTAAAAATAGAAGCAGTCATATAGAAATCACCTTTATTATCTATCATGAAGTCTTCATTCTGAATCTTATCGGATGCATACGGAAGTATAACTTTTCTTCTCCATAAAAGATTGAGTCCATCACTAAATACAGTAATTCCTATTTTATCTGCTTTACGATCACTTGTTTCTACTCTAAATAGTACTAATAACTTTCTACCATCAGGAGATTTTTTAAATGCGAACTTATTAATCCTTCCTCCTGCATCAAACCCATAAGTACTTTTAAAACCAAAATCTCTATCTATATTCTCCTTATCACTAACTAGTAGTATTGGTTTTTTTGCAATAATTCCCGTTGGAGATATTTTTTGACCATAAGCTCGATCTTTGATGGTATAAAAAACAACTGCATTTTCTCCTAGTTTCATTACAGATTGAAAATTCCCTTTATCTTCTATAACTTGTCGTTTTTTTATATCTTCTTTAAGATCATCAAGGTTATATCTTTGGATCGTCATATTTTTTCTACCTTTCTTAATAGAAACCATCCTATTTCCTGAAGCAATATTATAGGTATTGGAACTTTTAATTCTCTTGTACTTCTCTCCTACTTTAAATGTAAAATCTTCTAATAATACAGGTTTCTGAGCAAAAACAGAAGTTGTAAGAAAAAGCGCTAGTAAGAAAATAAATTTGGGATTCATTTTTGTGTCATTTTTATAAATACTCATAACATCGTATAATAGGTCAATAGTATACAAATATATAAAAAGAGTTTCTTTAGGTAATTTTAGTACAAACTATATACCATAAAAAAAATATGAAAAAACTGATTTTCAACTTTTTAAAAAAAACTTGAAATTAAATAAAAAATAATGCTAAAAAAATGTTGCATTGTAGATACATAAAAGCTACATTTGCATCCGCATTTGAAATATTAATGCGGAGTTCTTAACAAGATTTTGGAGAGGTGCCAGAGTGGTAATGGAGCAGATTGCTAATCTGTCGACGCGCAAGTGTCGCCGGGGTTCGAGTCCCCGTCTCTCCGCATTTTTGTTTTTTTTCTCGGGGTGTAGCGTAGCCCGGTTATCGCGCCGCGTTTGGGACGCGGAGGTCGCAGGTTCGAATCCTGCCACCCCGACTACAATAGAGTTACGGGCTCGTAGCTCAGCTGGATAGAGCACCTCCCTTCTAAGGAGGCGGTCATAGGTTCGAATCCTATCGGGCTCACAAAAAGCCATACTAGTTTTAGTATGGCTTTTTTGTTTTTATATAATTCATTATGAAAAGCCCAAATAGTCCTTCAATAATTACTACATTAGAAATAAATCTTCGTAAACATTAAAAGAAGTTCTAGTAATAAAATTAAAAACTATGGTTTACTCTCTAAATGAAGACAAGGTAACGTTAATTGGCAATCATCACTTTATAGCCGATAATGCAACTGTAATTGGAAAAGTATCAATTCAAAACAATTCGAGCGTTTGGTTTGGAGCGGTGATACGCGGTGATGAACAAATACTAATTGGAGAAAACACAAATATTCAAGATGGTGCTGTTTTACATACAGATCCGGGAAATATTATGAAAATAGGTAATGGTGTAACTATTGGTCATAGAGCAGTTGTACACGGTTGTACGATTGGCAATAATACCCTTATAGGGATTAATGCTGTAATTCTTGACAATGTAGAAATTGGCAATAATTGCGTAATCGGAGCAAATTCTTTAGTAAAAGAAGGAACTATTATTCCTGATAACGCTATGGTTGTAGGTTCTCCTGCAAAAATTGTAAAAGAATTAAGTACTACTCATGAAAAAATGCTTAAAACTGCCTCTGATATTTATGTTTCTAAAATTGATAAATACACACATGGATTACGGGAGCAAAAATTGAGTTAGTTTAACCTTAATCAAAAAAAGTATATTACCATCTAATATCATTTCTCGGTAGAATTTAATGTTATTAAATTCTACCGAGAAATGATAACTATTATTAGACTTGATTACATATTAATTTAAAGCCTTATTGTTTAACTATTTTTCTAAAAACAGTTTGTTGTTCCCCTTCTAGCTTTATAAGAAAAATTGAACCTTTAAAATACTTTAATGAATCAAATTTCACAAAATTAGATCCGAAGATTGAATATTCTTGAATCAATTGTCCTGAAATACTAAATATACTTGCTTTATTAAATTTGTGATGTAGTGGTAAACTTAAATGTATCTGATCCAAGAATGGATTTGGGTATATAAATACCCTATCTAATATTGCAAGCTCCTTAACAGGCTCATCATCTAATTCGTCTACTATATTATTTTGAGAACTAAAAAATACTGCCTTTGCAGTTGTATTTTCGTATATTTTTATGTTTCTAAAAAAGCTTGTATTACCACTACCATTATCTAAATCATTAACGAGAATAAGGTTCATTGCATTTCCTGTATAGGATTGTCCTACAGGTATAATATATCGTTTATAATTATTTGAAGGGTTATAGGTATCAAAACTTCTAATACCCCAATTTTGAGTCCCATAAACCTTAAAAATCCTATTACTACTCAATCCATTATTTTCATCAAAACCGATACCATGAATTTCTCCTTCTACAGTGCTTTTAAACTCAAATTCTATAACTGTATTTGCTGTTATCGAATACGTATTTATTGATCGTTTCCATGTATTATTAACCAAATGAGCTGTGCTACCATTATCTTCTATAAAAAAAGCACCATCAATATCTTGATTAGCATACGACTGAATACCTGCAGCATTAAAATCTATACAAACCGCACAACCAGTTGGAGGGTTAGAAGTATCAGGAGGGCCAAGAAGTTCTATCTCACTAATTTGAGTCATACTTATGTTTCCCTTATTTTTAGTCGTATTTATACGATAGTAACTATAACTATTTGTATTTATAAAACTCAACATTTTTTTTTCAAATCGATTTACCCAGCTTTGCCCAGACCAACTAGTAATAGTTGTCCAATCGTTTCCATTATTTGACCCTTGTATATTAAAATCCTCGGGTCTCTATCAGGAACATCATTAGCACTTGTTACTGTAATAGCATTTACGATTACTTCCTCGGGTAATTTAATCTGGATCCAACTAGGGTTTGTTGTACTAGGAACTCCTCCATTATCAAGCCATTTACTCCAATCTACATTTTGAGTTCCACTAACAAATAGATTATCAAAAGCTTTAGTTGCACTTTCTGCATTATTAATTTCTGCTCTAGCTGTGATCACACCTCTTCCTACAGGATTTGTATGATCAACAGTACTAATTGTATTTGTTCTAAAACTCCATACTGGACCTGTTGTAGTTCCAAGTGTATTTACTTCATCTATTCTCCAATAATAAAGCGTATTTGGATTTAAATTCCCTGGATTATAGGATGAATTGGATTGGTTTCCTTTAAAATCTCCAGATCCCAAAGTAGCATTGGTTCCTAAATAAACATTATGCGTATTAGTACCTGATCCTGCAGTCCAACTTAGGGTACTATTTATATTTACATTTGTTGCAGAATTAGCAGGTATTGGAGAGTTTGCAATGCCAGGAACACTGCCAGGAGATACTGCTGTATTAATTGCATTGGCATATGCTGCAACTGCAGAACTATTATCAAAATCATCATAAATCCACATAAATCCCCCTGTAATGCCGCAGTTACTTTGCCACATGTTCATTCTACTTTCTACCGTAGATGTGCTCGATTGACCAGAACCACCCCATAAACCAGGATATACCGGAATTCCAAAATCCCATGATGATGAACATGGATTATTGCCTCCCCCACCTGCATAACATTGTAAGTATGTTCTATCAATATTACCAGGATAACTAGTATTAACTTGATTTACCAGCGTTCTCCAGAAGTTACTATTCGTATAAGGCACAATGGCATTTTTAAAACCTAGCCCTGCAAGCATTTTTGTAAAAGCTACGGCAGATGGCGCATGGTATGTACTTTCATCATCATTATTAAAAGCATCTATTGCTGGGATTGCTGTTTTTAATGCTTCAAAATTCTTATACAAGGTTGTACCTGGTCCAAACCCTTCTGAATTATAAAAGTTTTGTACAGCAGCAAAAGTTCCTGAACCGGCTGCACTTAATCCAAATTCTACTCTAGTAACAGATGTTGGTACTGTTTTTAACATAGCGACATCTGCTGGGAAATTTGGGTATTGCTGATTACCTACATATACTCCATTTTTTACTAAAGGAAATTCACCATTAAAACCTAAATCTCCATTAGCTTCTATGTGTATCGTCCAAACTATTACAGTAGTATATCCAGAATTGCGCAGTTCATTAATAGAAATATTTCTATTATTATAAATAGGTCCTCCTGCGTAGATTGCGGACTCTTGTGCCAAGAGTACCATATTTATTGTCGTTAAAAAAAAGCATACCAGTCCCAAGAGAATTTTTGTGTGTGTTTTCATGATATATTTGGTTAATGTTAAGTTATCTTACTAAGATATTGTTTTAAGATAAAACACCTCCATTTTTAACCCACATTTCTACTGATAACCAAACTGTTATAATCTAAAACACAAAATCATATTAAAATACACGTGCTTTAAATCATAAGCAGAATTCTTATTTTTTTATATCAGATAGACATTTCATTTAATCAATTAAAATAAACTCGCTACGTCTATTTAATTGATGTTCTTGATCTTCGCATGGTATCGCATTAGCACATTTATTGATTAAATTAGTTTCACCATATCCTCTTCCTGTAACTCTAGAAGGATCTATTTCTCCTTTTTGCAGTATATATTTAACTGTACTTTTTGCTCTCCTTTCACTTAAATACATATTGTAATTATCATCTGCTCGACTATCTGTATGTGATCTTACATCAATCTTAAGTTCTGGATATTCTTTTAACGCAGCGATTATTTTTTGTAGTTCTACCTCTGCATCTGGTCTAATAAAAGACTTATCAAGATCAAAATAGATAGGTTCTAAATCTAATAATAATGCAAGATCATCTCCTTTTTTATATTCTTTTTTATCATCAATACTACCTGTAGAAATTTGTAAGG
The DNA here is from genome assembly GCF_003443715.1 of Aquimarina sp. AD10. Lineage (NCBI taxonomy): Bacteria > Pseudomonadati > Bacteroidota > Flavobacteriia > Flavobacteriales > Flavobacteriaceae > Aquimarina > Aquimarina sp. AD10. Next base: position 1,608,626 of record NZ_CP031965.1, read on the forward strand.
CCAAATTATGCTCGTACTCAAGAGCATTATTGGTAGCAAGAATTGCTTCTGTTGGGCTGTAAGACGTTTTTGTCGCTCTAACGATATATGAGGTTTCACATTCTAGATCAAACTTATATCTTCCTTTATTATCTGTGGCTACAAGTCCTATTTCTTGGTTATTATCATCCATTAGCATCACTTCTGCATTTGCTAACACCTCTTTTGAAACTGCATCGGTAACAACTCCTGTCACATACTGATTACATTCTGTTATAAGATCTTCGGTTTGCTTAAAACTATAAATATCATCATTTCCTTTTCCTCCTCTTCTGTTACTTGCAAAATACCCTATCTTAGTATTTTCATTAAGTACAAAAGTAAAATCATCTTCGTCACTATTTACCGGTTTCCCAACATTATATGGTATAGAAAATTCTCCTGTTTCTTCTGGTACACTTACAAATACATCCAATCCCCCTAAACCGATATGTCCATCACTGGCAAAATACAATCGTCCAGAATCACTTATATACGGAAATGTTTCTCTTCCTTCTGTATTAATTTTATCTCCAAGATTTCTTGGAGTTCCAAAAGTGCCATCCTGATTTATTGCTACTTCGTATAAATCAGAAAGTCCCCTACTATCAGCCATATCACTGGCAAAATACAATTTAGTTCCATCTGCACTTAATGCAGGATGGGCTACCGAATATTCATCACTATTAAAAGGCAATTCTTCGATATCAGTCCATTTATCCTCTTTTAATTTAGCTCTATATATTTTCAAAAGTATTGTTCCTTCTGTATTTGTACCTAACTTTCTTTTGGTATAATTGTTTCTTGTAAAATAAACGGTTTGGCCATCTTTACTGAAAGACGTAGAGGATTCATGAAATTTTGTATTGATCTTTCCTTTCATTTTTTTAGGAGATTGAAGAATTCCGTTAGCTTCAATTATATCCGAAGAAAATAAATCTAAAAAAGGCATCTCATTCCATTCATGTAAAACTTTTGTCATTCCACTACCCGCCCTAGATGAAGCAAAAACTAATTGTCCAAGGTGATTAAAACTTGGTGCATATTCAGAATATTTAGAATTAACACTTAACTTTAAAAGCCTAAATTTTCCAGATTGCATCTCTATAAATTTAAGATAGTCACGAGTATTCATAAAATACTCGGCTCTTTGATCATTACCTGTAATAACATTAAACTTTTCCATTACTTGATCAGCATCATCATATCGCTCTATGCTCTTTAAACTTTGAGAGTATCTAAATAAATATTCAGGATCAATTTCTTCATTATATTTACTAGTAAGTTTTTCGTACCAAGGAACAGCATCTTCTAATTGTGCATTGAAATAATAAGAATCTCCTAATTTTTTGAATAATTCACGTGATTCATATCCACTTTCTGCAACTTGGAGATAAATTTTACGCGCATCTACAAAAGCAAATCGATTAAAGTTTTCATTAGCTTTTTCGAGACGTTTATTCTGAGCATACAAACTACATGAAATGAATATGCATATAGCTGTAAGTATGACGTATTTATTAAAATTCATTTTGATCATATTTTTCACTTTCTTTAGGAACTCCTACTAAAAGAAACGCGGAGTTAGCATTCTATTGTATTTTTTAAAGAGTTCGAATCTTAACATGACTTCGTAACTACCGTCATTAAATTGGGATCTTCCCAACTCTGTAGTTTCTCTATCATAAGCAAACCCAATCATTAAAGCATCAGAAATTTGGAAACCTACCTGACCTGTAACTGCTGCACTCCATCGATATGCAACTCCTAATGTTAATCGTTGGTACAATAAGAAATTGGCAGAAACATCAACCTGCAAAGGAGCCCCAAAAACTAATTTAGTTAATACTGCTGGTTTAAATTTTATATCATTACTAATGTCAAATACATATCCTGTAATACCGTAATAATTAATTCTTTCTTCTGCTAAAAAACTTACAGCATCGCTATCACTACTTGTGGACCCCTCATCAAAATGATCTGTTTCTAACATATTGGGAACACTTAGTCCAAAATAAAACTTATTAGTATGATAATACAATCCAACTCCTACCTGTGGACTAAACTTATTATCAATGTTTGCATTAAACAGGTTATCATTGGCATTAAATTGCCTTAATTCTTGAAAATCAATATTAAGTAAGTGAGCTCCAGCTTTCAAACCGAAACTTAACTTCCCTCGTTCGGAAGTTGGTATCGTATATGAAAAATCAACACTAATATACGTTTCATCTGTAGGTCCAATTTCATCATTGACCACTGATAAACCAAGTCCCATTCGTTCTTCACTTCCTAACGGAGTATTAAGTGTTAATGTCTGTGTTCTTGGAGCACCTTCTAGACCTACCCATTGACTTCTATGCAATCCCATTATACTCATAACACCTCTACTACCAGCATAGGCTGGGTTGACACTAATGGTATTATACATATACTGTGTATATTGAGCATCCTGTTGTGCATAGTTATAATAAAACGCAAAGCTCAAAAGGGCTGTGATAATTTTTGCGTGTAGTTTTTTCATCCGCTCTGATTTACATTTTTGATTAAACCCATAGAGTACGTCTATGGGTACTTTGTTTTTATTAATTATCTATTTATATACAAGTATCCTGCTCTATTTTTACTTTCTCCAGATTGGAGAACATATTCTAAAACATAATAGTAAGTACCGGCTGGTAGTTGATCTTTTTCCTCGACTGTGGTTCTTCCTGTAGAAATACCCTTGAAGAAATTATTGTTCCGGCCATAATTCTTAGACCCATATACTTTTACTCCCCAACGGTTGTATATTTCTAGTGTATTCTCAAGGTTTTCTATTCCTTGAATTACGAAAACATCATTGGATCCATCTCCATTTGGAGTAATTCCTGTATAAACGATGACTCCATCTTCTGCATCGGGATCAATGTTATTTGGTTCAAGGTAATCAGGAGTACCATTACCATCTATATCTCTAGCATCTTCTGGATCACCATCCCCGTTAGGGTCTGGAGATTCGTTTTCGGTTAAAATGGTATCATTGTCATCATCTATATCTAAATAATCAGGAGTACCATCACCATCTGTATCTGTATCAGTAGGATCATTATTAACATCATAATCCTCTTCTACTGTATTTACTGTATCACCATCATCATCTATATCTAAATAGTCTGGAGTACCATCATCATCCGTATCTTGAGTATTTCCTGTAGTAGGATCTATATCTCCATCTGGATTAGGATTTTCATCAAGAGTAGGCACATTGTCACCATCGTCGTCTATATCTAAGTAATCATCAATACCATCTCCATCGGTATCTTGTGTAACTCCTGTCATAGGGTCTCCGTCTCCATCTGGATTTGGATTTTCTGCGATTGTACTTACACCATCTCCGTCATCGTCAATGTCTAAATAGTTGGGGATTCCATCTCTATCTGTATCATCATCAACCGGATTACTATTAATATTAACATCTTCATGGATTGTATCTACTCCATCATTGTCATCGTCTATATCTCTATAGTCTACTTCATCAACGGTGTCCGTATTTTGTGTATCGTCTGATCCATTATTCAACTCATCATTGGTGTCAAAACCATCATTAATATCACTTCCTTCATAATCATCTAACAGTCCATCACCATCTGCATCACCAATATCATTCGCTTCTATGAATCCTGCTTCTGTAGCATCCAAAACACCATCATTATCACTATCAAAATCAATATAATCAGGTTGATCTATTCCATCTGTATTTATTGCAGTAATACCCTGATCACCTGTTCCTTCATACGCATCGTCTAATCCGTCCATATCCAAATCTATACCTGAAGGTGGAACATATCCCACAGTAGGCTGACTCTCAACATTATCTGGAATACCATCATTATCCGAATCAATATCCTGGAAGTTTGGAATACCATCACCATCACTATCATTTTCTCCCGGAGTCCCTTCTGTGTAGGGATTATTATCACCATCTAAATTGGGATCTTCAGCAGTATCCAATATTCCGTCATTATCATCATCTAAATCTAAACTATCAGAAATACCGTCATTATCTAAGTCATCATTATCCAGATAATCTGGAATTGTATCTCCATCTGTATCTACTGCATCATCTGGATTACCATCTGTATTTGGATCTGGTTCTTCATTAATGGTGTCTATACCATCATTATCGTCATCGGTATCTAAATAATCAGGAGTACTATCACCATCTGTATCTTGATCGGTTGGATCATTATCTCCATCATAGTCCTCTTCTACAGTATTTACACTATCTCCATCGTCATCTTCGTCTAAGTAATCAGGAACACCATTACCATCAGTATCTTGAGCATCAGGAATACCATCACCATTAGTATCTGGATTACCATCACCATCTGCATTCGGATTCTCATCTATTGTAGGTATATTGTCTCCATCATCATCTGTATCCAGATAATCAGGAATTGTATCATTATCGGTGTCTTGTGTTATTCCTGTATTAGGATCTCCGTCACCGTCTGGATTTGGATTCTCTTCAGAAGTATTTACCCCGTCTCCATCATCGTCGATATCTAGATAATCAGGAATACTATCACCATCACTATCTTGATTGGTTGGATTGTTATCTCCATCATAATCTTCTTCTGCTGTATCTACACCATCGTTATCATCATCAAGATCTCTATAATCTACTTCATCAATAGTGTCTGTATTTTGTGTATCATCTGATCCATTGTTCAATTCATCATTAGGATCAAAACCATCATTAGGATCACTACCTTCATAATCATCTAGTAAACCATCACCATCGGTATCTGTAGTATCATTTGCAAGGTCAAACCCTGCTTCAATAGTATCATTTACACCATCTTGATCACTATCTAAATCAATATAATCTGGTGTATCAACTCCATCCGTATTTTCTGGAATTATTCCTACATCACCGCTTCCTTCATAAGCATCATTAAGACCATCATTATCTGCATCTGCTTCATTAATAAATGTTGAAGGGTCATCTACTAATGGTTGTATATACCCTGCTGTAGATTGTGCTTCTACATTGTCAGGTATTCCATCATTATCTGAATCAATATCTTGGAAGTTCGGAATACCGTCATTATCGCTATCATTTTCTCCTGGTGTTCCTTCTGTATATGGATTATTATCACCATCCAAATTCGGATCTTCGGCAGTATCTAATATTCCATCATTATCATCATCTAAATCTACGCTATCAGGAATACCATCATTATCTAGGTCATCAGCATCTCTATAATCTACATCTCCACCTGTTAATGCATCACCATCTGCATCAGGTGTGTCTAGTGACCCATTATCTAGGTCATCATTAGCATCATTATCGTTTATCGTTCCTCCTTCAAAACCATCATCTAATCCATCACCATCTGTATCTGTTCCTATTAAAGTTCCTTGATTGGCTTCTATTACATCTAAAACACCATCACCATCGGCATCAGTATCTATATAATCACCACCACCGGTACCATCGATATCAACAGCATCAGGATCTAATGCAGTACCGTTAGTATCATAAGCATCATTTACTCCATTACCATCAGTATCTGATTCATCAATTAATGGTGTGGCTGGATTATCTACAATAGGAGCGATATAACCAACCGTAGGTTGACCCTCAATATTATCAGGAATACCATCATCATCTGAATCAATATCCAAATAATTAGGACCATCATTTACATTACCATCAGTATCAGTAGGTGCACTACTTACTCCTGCTCCATCTACGCCCCCATCTTCTGCAGTATCAGGAATACCATTTGACCCTACACTACCGTTAATCTCTCCATCATTATCTGTGTCTAACGCACCATTACCCGTTTCGACAACATCATATAAACCATCATTATCACTATCTAAATCTAAATGGTTTGGAATACCATCGCCATCAAAATCATAAACATCCGGAACGCCATCACCATTACTATCCGTGTACACTGTAGTACTACCGTCTCCAATAGTATTACCAGGATCATTATCTGTATCATCCTGCCAGTTGGGAACACCATCACCATCTTCATCTCCATTTGGAGCATTACCACCACTCTCTACAATATCTGGAATACCATCATTATCATCATCTAAATCTACATTATCGGCAATATCATCGCCATCAGCATCTAAAGGATCTCGCCAGTCTCTATCACCACCTACATTATCATCATCTGGAAAATCTGTTGCTAACTCCCCTCCATCGGTAGCATTCGTTGCGGGGGTAGTACCTAAATCAATTGTATCATAATTATCATCTAAACCATCTCCATCACTATCAGCATTTGCAGGTAAGGTATCCGGAACATTATCACCATCGGTATCATAAGCCTCGGTAGCATCAGGAATACCATCGCCATCAGCATCGGTATCTATATAATCACCACCACCGGTACCATCGATATCAACAGCATCAGGATCTAATGCAGTACCGTTAGTATCATAAGCATCATTTACTCCATTACCGTCAGTATCTGATTCATCAATTAATGGTGTGGCTGGGTTATCTACAATAGGAGCGATATAACCAACCGTAGGTTGACCCTCAATATTATCAGGAATACCATCATCATCTGAATCAATATCCAAATAATTAGGACCATCATTTACATTACCATCAGTATCAGTAGGTGCACTACTTACTCCTGCTCCATCTACGCCCCCATCTTCTGCAGTATCAGGAATACCATTTGACCCTACACTACCGTTAATCTCTCCATCATTATCTGTGTCTAACGCACCATTACCCGTTTCGACAACATCATATAAACCATCATTATCACTATCTAAATCTAAATGGTTTGGAATACCATCGCCATCAAAATCATAAACATCCGGAACGCCATCACCATTACTATCCGTGTACACTGTAGTACTACCGTCTCCAATAGTATTACCAGGATCATTATCTGTATCATCCTGCCAGTTGGGAACACCATCACCATCTTCATCTCCATTTGGAGCATTACCACCACTCTCTACAATATCTGGAATACCATCATTATCATCATCTAAATCTACATTATCGGCAATATCATCGCCATCAGCATCTAAAGGATCTCGCCAGTCTCTATCACCACCTACATTATCATCATCTGGAAAATCTGTTGCTAACTCCCCTCCATCGGTAGCATTCGTTGCGGGGGTAGTACCTAAATCAATTGTATCATAATTATCATCTAAACCATCTCCATCACTATCAGCATTTGCAGGTAAGGTATCCGGAACATTATCACCATCGGTATCATAAGCCTCGGTAGCATCAGGAATACCATCGCCATCAGCATCGGTATCTATATAATCACCACCACCGGTACCATCGATATCAACAGCATCAGGATCTAATGCAGTACCGTTAGTATCATAAGCATCATTTACTCCATTACCGTCAGTATCTGATTCATCAATTAATGGTGTGGCTGGGTTATCTACAATAGGAGCGATATAACCAACCGTAGGTTGACCCTCAATATTATCAGGAATACCATCATCATCTGAATCAATATCCAAATAATTAGGACCATCATTTACATTACCATCAGTATCAGTAGGTGCACTACTTACTCCTGCTCCATCTACGCCCCCATCTTCTGCAGTATCAGGAATACCATTTGACCCTACACTACCGTTAATCTCTCCATCATTATCTGTGTCTAACGCACCATTACCCGTCTCAACAACATCGTATAAACCGTCATTATCACTATCTAAATCTAAATGGTTTGGAATACCATCGCCATCAAAATCATAAACATCCGGAACGCCATCACCATTACTATCCGTGTACACTGTAGTACTACCGTCTCCAATAGTATTACCAGGATCATTATCTGTATCATCCTGCCAGTTGGGAACACCATCACCATCTTCATCTCCATTTGGAGCATTACCACCACTCTCTACAATATCTGGAATACCATCATTATCATCATCTAAATCTACATTATCGGCAATATCATCGCCATCAGCATCTAAAGGATCTCGCCAGTCTCTATCACCGCCTACATTATCATCATCTGGAAAATCTGTTGCTAACTCCCCTCCATCGGTAGCATTCGTTGCGGGGGTAGTACCTAAATCAATTGTATCATAATTATCATCTAAACCATCTCCATCACTATCAGCATTTGCAGGTAAGGTATCCGGAACATTATCACCATCGGTATCATAAGCCTCGGTAGCATCAGGAATACCATCGCCATCAGCATCGGTATCTATATAATCACCACCACCGGTACCATCGATATCAACAGCATCAGGATCTAATGCAGTACCGTTAGTATCATAAGCATCATTTACTCCATTACCGTCAGTATCTGATTCATCAATTAATGGTGTGGCTGGGTTATCTACAATAGGAGCGATATAACCAACCGTAGGTTGACCCTCAATATTATCAGGAATACCATCATCATCTGAATCAATATCCAAATAATTAGGACCATCATTTACATTACCATCAGTATCAGTAGGTGCACTACTTACTCCTGCTCCATCTACGCCCCCATCTTCTGCAGTATCAGGAATACCATTTGACCCTACACTACCGTTAATCTCTCCATCATTATCTGTGTCTAACGCACCATTACCCGTTTCGACAACATCATATAAACCATCATTATCACTATCTAAATCTAAATGGTTTGGAATACCATCGCCATCAAAATCATAAACATCCGGAACGCCATCACCATTACTATCCGTGTACACTGTAGTACTACCGTCTCCAATAGTATTACCAGGATCATTATCTGTATCATCCTGCCAGTTGGGAACACCATCACCATCTTCATCTCCATTTGGAGCATTACCACCACTCTCTACAATATCTGGAATACCATCATTATCATCATCTAAATCTACATTATCGGCAATATCATCGCCATCAGCATCTAAAGGATCTCGCCAGTCTCTATCACCACCTACATTATCATCATCTGGAAAATCTGTTGCTAACTCCCCTCCATCGGTAGCATTCGTTGCGGGGGTAGTACCTAAATCAATTGTATCATAATTATCATCTAAACCATCTCCATCACTATCAGCATTTGCAGGTAAGGTATCCGGAACATTATCACCATCGGTATCATAAGCCTCGGTAGCATCAGGAATACCATCGCCATCAGCATCGGTATCTATATAATCACCACCACCGGTACCATCGATATCAACAGCATCAGGATCTAATGCAGTACCGTTAGTATCATAAGCATCATTTACTCCATTACCGTCAGTATCTGATTCATCAATTAATGGTGTGGCTGGGTTATCTACAATAGGAGCGATATAACCAACCGTAGGTTGACCCTCAATATTATCAGGAATACCATCATCATCTGAATCAATATCCAAATAATTAGGACCATCATTTACATTACCATCAGTATCAGTAGGTGCACTACTTACTCCTGCTCCATCTACGCCCCCATCTTCTGCAGTATCAGGAATACCATTTGACCCTACACTACCGTTAATCTCTCCATCATTATCTGTGTCTAACGCACCATTACCCGTCTCAACAACATCGTATAAACCGTCATTATCACTATCTAAATCTAAATGGTTTGGAATACCATCGCCATCAAAATCATAAACATCCGGAACGCCATCACCATTACTATCCGTGTACACTGTAGTACTACCGTCTCCAATAGTATTACCAGGATCATTATCTGTATCATCCTGCCAGTTGGGAACACCATCACCATCTTCATCTCCATTTGGAGCATTACCACCACTCTCTACAATATCTGGAATACCATCATTATCATCATCTAAATCTACATTATCGGCAATATCATCGCCATCAGCATCTAAAGGATCTCGCCAGTCTCTATCACCGCCTACATTATCATCATCTGGAAAATCTGTTGCTAACTCCCCTCCATCGGTAGCATTCGTTGCGGGGGTAGTACCTAAATCAATTGTATCATAATTATCATCTAAACCATCTCCATCACTATCAGCATTTGCAGGTAAGGTATCCGGAACATTATCACCATCGGTATCATAAGCCTCGGTAGCATCAGGAATACCATCGCCATCAGCATCGGTATCTATATAATCACCACCACCGGTACCATCGATATCAACAGCATCAGGATCTAATGCAGTACCGTTAGTATCATAAGCATCATTTACTCCATTACCGTCAGTATCTGATTCATCAATTAATGGTGTGGCTGGGTTATCTACAATAGGAGCGATATAACCAACCGTAGGTTGACCCTCAATATTATCAGGAATACCATCATCATCTGAATCAATATCCAAATAATTAGGACCATCATTTACATTACCATCAGTATCAGTAGGTGCACTACTTACTCCTGCTCCATCTACGCCCCCATCTTCTGCAGTATCAGGAATACCATTTGACCCTACACTACCGTTAATCTCTCCATCATTATCTGTGTCTAACGCACCATTACCCGTTTCGACAACATCATATAAACCATCATTATCACTATCTAAATCTAAATGGTTTGGAATACCATCGCCATCAAAATCATAAACATCCGGAACGCCATCACCATTACTATCCGTGTACACTGTAGTACTACCGTCTCCAATAGTATTACCAGGATCATTATCTGTATCATCCTGCCAGTTGGGAACACCATCACCATCTTCATCTCCATTTGGAGCATTACCACCACTCTCTACAATATCTGGAATACCATCATTATCATCATCTAAATCTACATTATCGGCAATATCATCGCCATCAGCATCTAAAGGATCTCGCCAGTCTCTATCACCACCTACATTATCATCATCTGGAAAATCTGTTGCTAACTCCCCTCCATCGGTAGCATTCGTTGCGGGGGTAGTACCTAAATCAATTGTATCATAATTATCATCTAAACCATCTCCATCACTATCAGCATTTGCAGGTAAGGTATCCGGAACATTATCACCATCGGTATCATAAGCCTCGGTAGCATCAGGAATACCATCGCCATCAGCATCGGTATCTATATAATCACCACCACCGGTACCATCGATATCAACAGCATCAGGATCTAATGCAGTACCGTTAGTATCATAAGCATCATTTACTCCATTACCGTCAGTATCTGATTCATCAATTAATGGTGTGGCTGGGTTATCTACAATAGGAGCGATATAACCAACCGTAGGTTGACCCTCAATATTATCAGGAATACCATCATCATCTGAATCAATATCCAAATAATTAGGACCATCATTTACATTACCATCGGTATCAGTAGGGCTGGCCGTAGTTGCTGTAAAAGTATCATCAGATTCTATTGAGTTTGCTAATCCGTTATTTCCAAAATTAACTGGTGTTCCATCAATAACACCATCACCATTAGCGTCTACCGCTCCATTATCGAATTGTCCTGATTCAACTAGATCATAAATACCATCATTATCACTATCTAAATCTAAGTGATTCGGAACTCCATCTCCATCCAAATCATAAACATCCGGAACGCCATCACCATTACTATCGGTATACACTGTAGTACTACTGTCTCCTATAGTATTACCAGGATCATTATCTGTATCATCCTGCCAGTTGGGAACACCATCACCATCCTCATCTCCATTTGGAGCATTACCGCCACTCTCTACTACATCGGTAATACCGTCATTATCATCATCTAAATCAAAAAAATCGACGACATCATCATTATCAGAATCAGTACCCAAAGTACTATCTCGATAATCCACTTCTGTTGATACTGGATCTTGTACATTTGGCAAATCTAAGGATCCTCCATTTTGATCATCGTCATAATCGATTGCTCCTGCAGCATCTGTGGGGCTCGCATCGTATTGATTTAATAGTCCATCCCCATCCGTATCAATCGTATTTGTTGCCGCGGTAAAACCAGCTTCTAATGTATCATTATCACCTTCATCATCGGAATTAAGATCTAGATAATCTGGTCCATCGGCAGTTCCATCTGTATTTTCAGGAGTAAATCCAATTGCCGGAAATCCATTAGGAATACCATTGGCAGCTACGCTAGTACCTACTACACCATTATTTGGTAAAGCTGTATATCCTACTGTTGGTTGTGCTTCTACAACATCAGGAATTCCATCATTATCACTATCTATATCTCTACAATTTGAAATACCATCTCCATCAAAATCTGCAAATAATTTGGCAAATGTGATATCATCCAGACGTATATCATTTCCAAAACAACCCGCTTGTGTATTTGCAATTTCTATGGTTACTGCACCAGATACAGCTACAGAATTCCAATTAAACTCTACTTCTTGCCATGTTCCTATTTGACCAGCCGAACCATCACCTACTGGACTATTAAATATTGTAGCTCCATTGATAATAAAAGCTAACTCCGGATTTTGCTCTACAATGTATATAAAGCACCTAAAAATATAGGTAGAGTTTGCTTCAATATTAGATACTGTTTGTTTCCAATAACTTTCTCCTACTACATCACTAGGATCGATATACAGGGTATTATTTGGATTTGCCAATGTACCCGGTGTACCATCTGTAAAGGGCACATAATTAGCATCGCAACCAGTATTATTTCCTCCTCCAGGGGGTACAGGTCCACCCGTATAATATACGTTTGCTCCTGTTTGATCGGCATCTACAATTAATACACTACCATCGGGTATCCCTGGTAGCGTATTTGGATAAGTATAATATGTATTACAAATACCATTTGTACTGTTGTAAGGAGAAACTGCTACCCAACCTTGATCTGCACAAGTACCTGATGTTCTTGGATAACCTGTACCTCCATCTTCGTTACCTCGTCCACGATTAAAATCTGATGTCCAAAATGCATAACCATCATCAAAATTAGAGTTTAACACTAGATTTGGGCCTTCAACCGATGTACCCGTGACTGCAGGACATTCTACGGTGTCTAAAATACCATCATTATCATCATCAAGATCTGTAGTATCTCCTACTCCATCTAAATCATAATCTCCATCTACTATTATTGTAATTAAAGACGTACTACAAGGCATGGCTGAGCCTGCTTCACAAATTTGATATCCTATGGTATAAATCCCTGCAGCAGTTCCTGGTGTAACATTCACTTCACCATTAGCTGTATTCAAAGTTACATTAGGATCAGATGATGAAACTACTGTAATATCAACTGTTCCTATAGTTGCAGTAGCCCCACCAAATGTATCATTAACCAGAACATTGGCTATAGCTAAACCCCCGGTACTACCAAGAACTTGTATAGAATTTACATCTGTATTCGCATCAATACAAGTACTGGCGTTACTGCTAAATGTTACTGCAGTATTGGTACCTAGAGTATAGTTTATTCCTGTTTCTGTGACTAATCCATCTCCATCTACTGTAGCTGGATCTGTTATTCCGTATTGGCCGCCATCACCTCCATCAGCATCTGGATCACTATATGCCTCATTGGCATCACTACATCCATCATTATCACTATCAAGGTTTAAGTGATCAGGAGTTCCTGCTGTGGTTTCTATTGGTATGAGTCCAGTTCCTGCTGTCGCAGGGATCCCAATAGTTCCTGCAGTATTACCAGGCACTCCATCAGCATCTCCATCATTATCATCATCTGTTCCTCCTGCTTCCACAACGTCATAAATACCATCATTATCACTATCAAGATCAAGATGATCTGAAACATTATCACCATCAAAATCAAAAACTGGATCTAATGTATCACAAATACCATCAAGGTCTGCATCAAGGCAAACTGGAGCTGTAGCTGTTCCATTATCATCAAAATCTTCATAATTTAGGATAAAATCCCCATCTGCATCTCCCGAAGGATCTACATTTAATGTATTTTCAGCAGTATCTAATATACCATCATTATCATCATCAAGATCTGCCTGATCTGAAGTACCATCACCATCGATATCATTTGTTCCTATAATTTGATTAATAAATACTGCAGAATCCAAAGACCTATCACCTGTATCCGCAATGGCAATCTTAAATCTATACGTAACTCCTGCAGTAAGCCCATTTATTGTTCCTGTAAATTGATTCGTAATACCATTATATTCTGTAAAGATGGGAAATGCACCAGAGTTCGTATTACAAGTCGCAGGAGGTCCAGGAGGAGTTGCTGTATCAAAACCATTGTTTATAAATAATGCAGATTGCGATAAATCTGCCGGTGCCGCTATTCCGGCATTAGCATTATTACATCCCAAAAAACCTCCATTAACAGAATTTACTGCTACGGGATTTGATGTACCGGGTACCAATGCTAGATTTTGTGAGCCCGTTATCCCTGGCCCTGAAACAAAAAAACCAAATACATCATTAAAAACAGTACCAACATAGTCAGGGTATTCATCTGAACCAAACTGATATACAATCTGCAATGCTGTTAATCTAGGATCCAATACCACATCAAATGAAAATACAACTACATCAAAATTAGCATTTGGGTCTATCGCAATGATATCTGGATCATTATACGTTGTTGGTTGTACTTGTTCAGTAGCAGCGACACCCGAGTTAGACGGAAACGCAGCTGTACCATTACTGCCAAATGCTTGTGTAGCAGTTCCCGTAGTCATCAATACCCCTGTATCTATCGAAAGACTAGCCCCTGCATTACCGTTAGAAAAAGTTGCTAATTGAAAAAACCTACTTCCATTTTCTAAAGTAGGGTTAGATATGGTTATACCTGTACCTCCAAGTTGTGTGGTCAATGCTACATCTGTGGGATTGGCAGTAAAAGTAGCTTGAGACAATACTTCCTTACCATTAAATAGCAATACTATAAAGAAAGTGATTAGCGTAATTTTTTTCATATACTATAAAATTTTGATGCTGTTTTATATTTTATTGATCTTTTACTACTATAAATAAGTAGTTTACAACCAATTAAATTAATGTGTATTGCACACTATGGTTTTTAATATCGTTGAATCAACCGATAGGAAAGGTGAATTGCCAAAATCTTAAGATAAATCAATATTATCTTCGCGCATTTTTCTTTCAAAAAAAAGTTATCTAAATGTTGTACAGTTTTTTTTATCTTGAAGAATCTATAAGATACCTGCTCAACAGTACTTAGTTTGTAAGTATTAATCATGATGGTTGATTTACAATTTATTGTTATTCAGATTCCCTGCATTCGCTGACTCGCCAAAGGTTACAATTGCAGTTCGTTTTATTTATAATACATTCTAATTCATATCTCTTGTTTAAAAATATAATAGATATGAACTTTATATTTCAAAAATTCAAACAACGGTTAAAAAAGATACGCATGACTTTTACATACTAAAATTCATACACAATCATCCAACTTCTACATGAACTCTTTTAAATAGTATTAATGATAATATATCATTATAAGATAATACATCATTTATACTATTACATTGGACGATAAGGAATAAAGGCAGTTTTTTTAGAAACATCTACAAAAATTATAGTTAAAAAGGGGTAATCATATGTTTTCTAACAACTTATCTTTATGACTAAAAATTGTATTTACTGTTAAAATATTTAACATAATAAATGTAGAGATAATACTTTGATTAGCGCTATTTGTTTTCCGCATTTTTTTTACGGTTTTTGTGTATTTTTACTTACTATAATTTAAAATGAAAACAAATTACCTGCCACATAAAAATTTGCTATTATTGCTTATAATAGTATATTCTATGCTAATTTTTATTGATTTAGAAGTGTAAATCATACAATTTTATTACTTATCATCGATTAATTATGGCTCATAACCAAACAAATTATTTATGGTTTCCCGTAAATAATTAAAAGCTTCTTAGTATATTGTGCAAGATAAAAGGTAAGAAAATTCTATTTAAAAATATTTTTATCTGGTTGTAAGGATAGTGTATTCAACCGTCAAAATGCATAGTATTTTGAATACATTAGTTTTCAAAAAACATCCAGTTAATGATTGGTTTAAATTAAATCGATCGTTATTCAGACCCTGCTTTTGTTGGCTCGCCAAAGTTTTACAATCGCAGGGTTGTTTCTGCGTATAACTGATCTATTAAACAACCATTAACTGGTGTACTTTTAAGTTAAAGTATACTTAGTTATAAAAGACCTAAATCTTTTGTCATAGCCACTAAATGAATTGCATTTTTAGCTTTAAAATTATACTTTAATTTATTTAATCTTTTTTCTATAGAACTAATGCTATTTGGGGATATATGGTTTCTTTTAAAGTACATTCTGATTTCTTCCTGAGTTAATCCATCTGATAAATGTTTTAATAGGAGTAAATCGTAATCTTTGAGTTCGAATACATTATTTTTATTCATCGCATTTGCAAGTAGCGGAGATATAAAAGTATTGTTATGATATACCTCACCTACCGATTGCACTAATTCATTTAGTCCATATCGACCTTTACATACATAACCATTTATACTTTGTTCTTTAAAAAATGATTTTACTTTCGCAGGTCTATCTTCCATAGAATAAATAATCACCTTAATGTCAGGTTGTATTAACCGTATTGCATCTATTAGTTGAAGTCCAGATACGAGTTCTCTTTGCCTATGACTTTCTTTAAAAGAAAGATCTGTTATTAACAAATCAAAAGGCTTATCATCTCTTAATGCACGTCTGAATTTTAGGTAGGCATCATCACAATATTGGGCTTGTTGCACCTCTTTTACTCCTGTTCTTTCATGAAGAATATTTGCTATACCATGATTAATACTACCAAGGTCCTCTGTTACTAAAACTTTCTCGAACATATGCTCAAATATTAAATTAATTCGGAAAACATATATTGGCTTTAAAGCCTTTTCCTTTTTCTGAATCAAAGATAAATGATCCACCAATTATTTTTATACGGTTTTCCGCATTCCTAAGTCCACTACTAAAAATAATTTCATTTTTATCTACTCCAATACCTGTGTCAGCATAAGTAATTTCAACATTTTTAGGAGTTTGTCTAAAACTTACAGCGACTAATGCCGCATGACTATGTTTTTTCATATTCACCATTAATTCCTGAATAATACGGTGAGTAATAATTTTTTTCTCGGGAGTAATCGATTGCCAATTGATAATATCAATATCCTTTATAATAATTTTTGTTTCGTTGGTACTATAACTACTTAGCATATTACCTAATTCTTCAGAATAATGTGTACCTGTATCAAAATTATTATTCTCTCTTGATATGTCTCTTGTACGATTATATATATTTTCTAACTTATCAAGTACATCATGACTATGTTGATTATTCTGTATTTGTGTCATTACATTATACACATCATTAGCTAACTCATCATGTATTCTTTTAGAGATACGAGTTTCTGCGTTAAAAACATCTCGTATTTTTTCTCTTTTATGCCGTTGCCTGAATAAATAAAATACAAGTCCACCAACCAATATAAGTATAAGGGTTCCTAACAGATTAATCACCTTTTGTCTTTCTTTCTTGGCAGTTTCTGCTTTTAGAATTAGGTTTTCGTTCGTGAGTTTGTCGTTTTCATACTTAGTTACTGCATAAATCTCACGGTTACTCTGATTAATATTTTGCAATTTTATATACACTTCATGAAAAACTTTTGCTTCTTCATTACTATCAGACTGTAGTTGAAAAATAAATCCTAATGATTCTAGAATTGATGTTAGACTATTTAATTCTTTTGCATTTTGATACGCAGCTTCGGCATATTGTAAAGCTTTTTCCTTATTTTTTGTCAAATAATACTTAGTAAGATGTATATTACTTGCTATAAGCCCATCAACATCTCTAATACTATCACGTATACTTCTGGCTTGTAACAATAATTTTTCAGAGGTAGTATTCTTGGGGTTCTGAAGCCACTTGACATAACCGAGATTACCAATTACCCTAGCATACTCTCTCATACTTTTTCTAACAACCACATCTGATTCTAATTGGGTAAGAATTGATACAGCCTCTTTATAATTACCTTGACTAGCTAGTATATTTGCTTTAGTATTCTTGAATACTAAGATATATCTTTGTCCAATTTTTTTAATCGATACACTATCTATCCCTAGATTTAAGGCTTTTTCATTATACTTTAACGCTTCTTCATAATTTTTTTGCTCTCTATTAGCTACCGAAATACCGTGATATAAACCTGAAAGACTTCGTAAATCTTTGTCTGTATTTTCTAAATATTTTACACCTTCTATTGCTGTAGTTTTATTTCCTGAGTAATCACCAAGACTTTTTTGAATATTGGTCATATTTAGCAAACTCTTTCCTGCCATAACACTATCTTTCATTGCCTTGTAAATTTTAAAGGCCTCGTTATGGTATTTAAATGCTTCGGTAAGTTGGTTGTTTTTATTATGATACACTCCTAATTTTATTAGTGAAATACCTAAATAAAAGCTATCTTGATTTTTAGCAGCTAAATCATATAATTTATGTGAGTATATAACGGCACTATCATAATTTTTCATCATACCGAGTAACATGGTCTTTTGCATCAATCCATTATAAATCAATGAATCTTGTTGATACAAATATGCAACTTCAAGGAAAGAAGAAACATATGCTAAACGTTTCGACAGAGGAAGTGTTTTTTGTTTACTTAATTCATATTGTTGAGCAATACTATTTAGTGCTTTTTGTCTAGAAATTCTATTAACATCCTGACTAAAGGCACTATTACTATTAAAAACAAACAAAATCCCAAATACAATAGGGATAAAAGAAATGACACGCCAAAGTTTCATTTCATAAAATTACTAAATTAAATTTGGTCTATATAGCAGCTTTTGCACTACATAGACCAAATTTAACACTTCTTTATTTTTTAAGGAATTTTAATTCCCACCTGGATCCTCTGTTTCTACACTTCCATCTTCACCTGTAGTTGCAACTTCATCTGTTGGGGTTTCTAAATTGTCAGCAATACTATCTGATGTACAAGAGGTAAAACTAACTGTCATTACTAAGGCTAATAGGATATAAGATATGGTTTTCATAATTGATTATTTTTTTTTCGATTTAACACAGGGGTTTCTAGCCGGAATTATTCCAGGAAACATGATCTCTAATTACTGTTACAATATTTGGGAGTACTCCTTTTTACTATGGAAAGTTGAAATCCGCTAATGTAGTATTTGGCAACTTTCCGATTGACCACTGACTACATAATTACGGTTTTCCGTAAAAACTAGGCGGATACATTTACTATGTTAGCAGTACGTAACCGGAACTAATTTCTTATGGTAAATTTATAAAGAGTGGTGACCTTTGTAAACGAAGAATTCCAAGGATTCCAAAGATTCCTAAGAAATCCTAAAGATTCCGAAAATCTGAAATAATTATGAAACGAAAAACAAGTGTTACTTACAGGGATGAGATCCTGCAGAAGTACAAAAGGGAAAAAGGTGGTGAAATGAGTTGCTACTTATTAGAGCCAACCCGCAAACAAATCAAAGAAGCGTGCATGTGGCTTCTAAGTCGAAGAAACGAAAAATACGATCAAGGTATTTTAAATCGTTTTTTTAAATTTAAAGAAGGTGAAAATAGATTGTTTGCAATTGAAAGAGTAAAAGGTGATAAGTTTAAACCTATCGTTAATTTTTTAACCGGAGAAACAAAGTCAACAACTCCAGCCAATTTAGAATTAATTGCTTGGCTTATCGATTTTAAACCTAGACCATTATCTATTTATCTAAGGTCTATACCTAAAATTGAAGAGGAAAATGTAATTTTAAATGTAGGAAGTGATTCTTTACGATCTCTTAAAGAAGAGTTTGAAATAGTAGAAACACCAGAGACAAAGGTTATCCAGAGAAATGAAAAAAGTATTACTATTATTTCTCAAATTAACCCGTCTCTAAAAATTACAACAATAGTATCCTTATGATACTATAATGAAAAACAAAAAAACGTGAACTAAACATTTACTACTTGGATACATAAACTAACCAAGAATAAGAAAGTTTTAATTAAGTTGATTTTAGTTTGAAAACAAATTAATTACATAAACATCTTAATTAAGGGGCATTAATTCTTTAACAGAATATACATCGTCGACATTGCTCTCTTCTTTTTTAAATATACACTTTGCTAATTTTTCTAAGTACTTAGTTTTTAGATAAAACATCTATTTGTGAATTGTAATAAGCCATAGCCCCCCTATCAATTACCGTTCACATCACATTAAACCATATTTTTTTAACACAAGATCTCTTGGAACTTTTATTTTTTTACCTTTTGATAGTGTACTTTATTCCTCCAATATGAAAGTGCGCCTAAAATAATAAGCACGGCTACAGAATAATAAATTGAATTTGGAGTGATTACCTTATCTCCACTTGCATAAGAATGTAAACCTTTAAGGTAAAAGTTTACTCCAAAATAAGTCATTAAAACACTGTAAATCGCTAATACTGAAGCTAGATTAAACCACCATCTACTACGTAGGCCAGGTACTAATCGCATATGTATTACAAATGCATACACCATAATACTAACTAAAGCCCATGTCTCCTTAGGATCCCAACCCCAATAGCGCCCCCAACTCTCGTTAGCCCACATACCACCAAGAAAATTTCCTATGGTAAGCATAACAAGTCCAATGGTAAGGGCCATTTCATTAATAACGGTAATTTCCTTAATATTAAGATCCATTCGTTTCTTATTTGACTCTGTAGTTAAAATCATCAACAATAACGAAAGAATTCCTAAAATAGCTCCTACAAAGAATGGTCCGTAACTTCCAACAATAATAGAAACATGAATAAGCACCCAATACGAATCTAGAACTGGTTGCAAATTAGCAATTGCAGGATCTGTCCAATTTTGATGTGCAAAAAATAAGATTATGGCAGCAACAAATGTAGTAGCGGCAATAGTAAGGTTACTGCGTCTACCAAAAGCAAAACCGATTGCTAATGTAGCCCATGCAACATAAATCATAGATTCATAAGCATCACTCCATGGAGCATGTCCAGAGACATACCAGCGAATAATTAATCCTGCCGTATGTAATATAAATAGCAATGTAACTATACCTATAGTACCATTAATTAAAACCTTAACTATTTTAGATTCTTTAAATATTCTAAGAATTACAAAAATCATTAGTAATAAGCCAAACATCCCATAGTACCTGTATAGTGTTCTAAAAATATCATACTTATTAAGTGCTATTTCAGCTTTAACTTTTTTATCTGTTGGCATTACTTCGCTACCAAACTTTTTTTGAAAACTTTTTATACTAGCAACATATTGGTCTGGTTTACTGTAGTCTCCAGTCTTGCGCGCTTCTTGCAAGGATTGTCTATAAATAGGAATAATCTGTCTTGTATACACAGAGTCCATACCAGTAAACTTAAATTCATTTAATTCAGGTACAGAAACCCATTTATTATCTTCATTTCCAGGAACAGGAAAAACTTTTAAAATTCCTCCCCCTAAAGCTTGATTTAATAAATAAAACTTTTCATGTGTTTTTAAGAATTCTTTTTCAAACTGACTAGGTGTATTTGTGCTACTTGCTTTCTCTAAATATGGATCCAACTTATAGGCCCCACTAGGTTCAAAAAGATCAATTAAAGATACTTTTTTAGCAGATTTAGGAACTCCTAAAATTTTACGAATACTATCATTTTTCCAATCAATTTCGATAATTGGAACACTGTACCATACAAGTGGATTTTCAACCATAGATACAAATACCTGATCTGCATTTAGCTTTTCATACGTATCCTTTTTGCTAATTTTACGCAATAATTCTGAAGAAAATGTATTAACAGGTTTCATTCTACCTCGCTCATCCTGAATTACAATACTTCCAAATTTAGCAGCATGTTCTTTAGGTACTATGTTAGCTTTAATAATAGAATCTAACTCTGCCTTACTAGGTAACGTTTGTAGATGATCATTATGACCTGGTAAGTCTTGTGCAAATGAAAATGTAGTTACTAGTAAGGTAATACTTATTGTTAAAGTTTTCTTTTTGGCTTTTATCTTACTTAACATTTTTTCTAAATCTTTAAATCGTGACCCTCTAGTAAAAAGAATCAGCATTAATCCTAAATACAACAACATATATCCTGCATATGTAATTAACGTTCCCCATCTATCATGATTTACAGAAAGTACCGTTCCTTTTTCATCTGGATCAAAAGAAGCTTGAAAAAATCTATAGCCTTTATGATCCAGAATATGATTCATATAAATATCATACGGCCGTGATGTATCGTTATCTATAATATCCACTTTACTCATATATGATTTATATACATTTTGCGTACCTGGATATTTTTCAGCGATAAAATCATTTAATTTTAATGAAAAGGGAAGTTCCATTCGTTTAGAACCATATGTAAAGTACATATCAAGACCTCCTAAAGAAATCTTATCCATATCATTTGAGTATCCTTTTCCTCCGAGTAGTTTTATTTCTTTGGTTTCTCCATTAGTTGAAACATCTAAAATTAACGCATCTTGTTGCCCTTTACCTTTAACCTCAATTGGTACGACATCATAACTACCTTTTATTACAGGATCAGGAATTACAAATTGCATTCCTGCAGTTTGATACAAGGAACGCAACATTAAAGGTTGTACACTATCTTTAAATACAAGCCCTTGTTGTTGATCAGCCATTCTAAGATAAGAACCTTCAAAAGGGGATTCTATAAAATAATCATCATTTTTATATGTAATATTGATTGCACCTTTGGTTGGTTTATTAAATGCGATTAGTACATTATGAATATTTGAAACTTCTCCTTCTTCAATAAAATGATCATGACGATCGCCATCACCAGCTTCAACAATTTTTAGATAATTGTTTCCTTCTTCAGATGGTACTAAGCCCATTTCGGCTCCTTGAATATAATTTTTATAAGCTATAGAAACTGGTTGTTTATTATAATCGGTATCTATAACAAAATCGTTACTAGTTGCCTCTGCCAACTCTACAGCCTCAGAAATAATTCTACGACGTGGTTCTCCATTAATTTCTCCATCTAAAAAAATTGTGATGTATGTTTTTTCTGAAAGAAAGGTCGCTGTAGTTTCACCTTCACGTATGGGCATCACTCCCTCATAACTAATATAACGTGTAATAAAAGCGCCTACAATAATTAAAATAAAGGATAAATGCAATAATAATGTTGCCCATTTCTCTTTTTTATACAATCTATATCTAAAAATATTTCCGCAAAAATTTATTGCAAAAAACACCATAATAGCTTCAAACCACCAAGTATTATATATCCATATTCTTGCTGCCGTAGTACCGTATGCATCTTCTAGAAATGTTCCAACCCCCATCGAAGCAGCAAAAACAATAAATAAAACCGCCATCAAACGTGTAGAGAACAAAAGACTTTTTAGCTTATCTAGCATAATGTTTTTTCTTTTTTTTAGCTCGGCAAATTTAATGTTTTTAACAAGATTATATTATATTATGACACTATGATTTAAAGGTTTTAACAGAAGTTTGCATATCGTATACCTAACCAGCCCCTTTTTATGCTTTTTATATGCTCATTAAAAAAAAGTTTCTGCTTTTTGCAAGAAATTTAATAGGATAAAAAAGATATGATCATATAAACCCTTTTGTCTTTGAATTATTAAAATACTATATCGTATTTTATATAATAAAAACCAATACTTTATTATTCTACTTTTTAAGAGAACTTCCTTACTTTTGTCTAATGATTAGGGTTATTTTACTTGGTGCAGGAAATGTTGCACAACATTTGTATAAGGCTTTTTATAAGCAACCAGCTATAACTATTGTACAATGCTATAATCGTAAAGGAGTTCGATTACATCCTGATCAAAATGAAAATAATGTTAGCAAAAACTTAGCATCCATAAAGGAAGCAGATATTTATATTATGGCTGTAAGTGACGATGCTATAAAAACACTTTCTAGTCAACTCCCTTTTACTAATCGATTAGTAGTACATACATCAGGAAGCGTTCCTATGATTGCTATTAATAATTCTAATAGACCAGGTGTTTTTTACCCCTTGCAAACCTTTACCGCTGATAAAGCTGTAGATTTTGCAAAAATTCCCATTTGCATAGAGGGAGATCAAGAAAAAGACCTTTTCTTGATCGAGAGACTTGCATTACTTTTATCAAAAAAAACGTATCAAATCTCATCTGCACAACGTAATATATTACATGTTTCTGCCGTGTTTGTAAATAACTTTACTAATCATTTATTCTCTATCGGAAATGATATATGTAAAGAAAATAATATCCCTTTTGAAATTTTACATCCTTTACTTCAGGAAACTGCTAAAAAAGCATTAGAAATAAACCCTAATAAAGCACAAACTGGTCCTGCTGTGAGAAATGATACTAAGACGATAGCTCGTCATCTTAAATTATTATCAGACCCTTCACAACAAGAAATATATCAAACTCTTACTAAAGCAATACAATCTAAATATGGAAAAAAGTTATAAAGAATACTTACAACACATTACTACTTTTATTTTTGATGTTGATGGTGTGTTAACCGATGGCACTGTTCTAGTACATACTGATGGCCAGCTATTGCGAACAATGAACATAAAAGATGGTTATGCTCTTAAAGCTGCCGTACAACAGGGATTTAACGTTTGTATCATTTCTGGCGGAAAAAACGAAGGGGTACGACAACGCTTAAAAAATCTTGGAATTAAAGACATATATCTAGGGGCGCATCAAAAGGTTGAACAACTAGAAGAATATCTTAAGCTTCATGATATAAAAACGCAAAATGTATTGTACATGGGCGATGATATACCTGATATTCCTGTAATGAAAATGATAGGTTTACCTAGTTGTCCTCAAGATGCTGTCGCAGAAGTTAAGGAAGTATCGAAATATGTTTCTTATAAAAAAGGAGGAAAAGGCTGTGTTAGAGATGTTATAGAACAAGTACTAAAAGTTCAAGAAAAATGGGTATCTAATTTTGATGCAGAAGCATAACTTTAGAACTGTAAAACAAAAAAACAATCTTACTACCTCTTGATAAATGAAAATTGTATTCGCGACCAATAATCAAAATAAAATAAAAGAAGTGAAGGCCTTAATTCCAAGTTCTATAGAATTATTAAGTCTTGAGGATATTAACTGTGTAGAAGACATTCCTGAAACTTCAGACACAATTGAAGGCAATGCAAAACAAAAAGTTTTATACATAAAAGAGAACTATGGATATGATTGTTTTGCTGATGATACTGGCTTAGAAGTAGAAACTCTAAATGGGGAGCCAGGGGTATATTCTGCTAGATATGCTGGCCCAGCAAAAGATGCTAATGCAAATATGGAAAAACTTTTGAATGCATTAGAAAATAAAGAAAACCGTAATGCCCAGTTTAAAACTGTTATCGCCTTAGAATTAAATGGAACGTTAAAAACATTCACCGGAATTTGTAAAGGTCGTATTATTGATCAAAAAAAAGGAGATAA
This sequence comes from Aquimarina sp. AD10, assembly GCF_003443715.1. Taxonomy (NCBI): domain Bacteria; kingdom Pseudomonadati; phylum Bacteroidota; class Flavobacteriia; order Flavobacteriales; family Flavobacteriaceae; genus Aquimarina; species Aquimarina sp. AD10. The sequence goes on from NZ_CP031965.1 coordinate 1,634,041, forward strand.
AGGTTTTGGTTATGACCCCATTTTTTCGCCCGATGGATATACTCAAACTTTTGCAGAACTACCACTATCAGAAAAAAATAATATTGGTCACCGTGGTAAAGCCGTGCAGCAATTAATCAAATTCTTGAATTCTTAATCTGCTCCAGGAAATGCAAGCATCTCTCCCATTCCAACTGTAAACAACCAATTACCGTAAATAGCATGCTCTATAGATACTAAAGTGGTGGATTTTGTTTTTTGAAAAGTGTAGGCGAATAACAATCCCCCAACAAAAGTAAGTAACTGTACCAAAAAACTTCCTAAAAATAGGTGCGCCAAAGAAAAAAGAGTTGCATTAATAAAAATAAACAACCATTTATTTTTCACAAGTTCTTCATAGCGTTTATAAAAAAAAGTTCTGTAGATTATTTCCTGTGGCCAAACAGATAGAAAGGTATACACAAACAAAATCATAATCCATAATTGTGGTTTTTTAATTAAAACCGAAAACAACTTTTCTTGATCAACAAAGAATACATACATTCCTGTTACGATCATTATAATACATAACTTTATTAAAATATTCTTCCAAAAAGGTCGCCAAAACTGTTTATTCGGGAGTTTCAACTTAAGTACACCTTCTCTTTTTGATAAAATCAATATATAAATGAATCCAATAAGAGTTATAATAACCTTAATGATAATAGGGTATTCTATCAAAAAACTAACAGGAAGTAAAATGAAGAGAATGAACAACTCTAAACCTTTGTATAAATTAGTATGCATTGTTAGTCTATTTTTTTGACTAATTTCAATATAAAAAACGAACTAAAACCTATTTCCATAAAAAAAACCTCTTGGGGCAAGAGGTTTTTTTTCAATTAGGGGTAATTTTTGACGTTTTAGTTTAATTCAATCTAGGTAATCAAAATTTTTATATTTTATGCTTTTATTATCTTTCTTATACTCCAAAGATACCTTGCTTTTATTTATTTTTTAATTGGTATTAGCCAAAACACCTTTTTTGTATCGATGAAAAACAATATACTATCGACAAACCAACACTATTCCTATTAAAGTCGAAGATTTTTTTACTTACTTACATAATAAAATCTCTTTGGGGCAAGAGATTTTATTGGATCACTTTTAAAAAATAGGTAACCAGAATAATTAAAATTGTATTGCACTTTATCTCATTCTGACAACAACAATAAAATTGTTAAAAATAAAAGCCTCGAGGGGATGAGGCTTTATAGGTTAAGGGGCAAAAAAAAGTATACACACAATCAATTCCAATTTTTCTCTTACTTGTTTTTCTTTTACACTTCAAAAGTAGTCTATATTACACATCAATTCACAAAATCAGTTATGAAGAAAACACAATAAATCGACAAAATACATAAATCATCGACAAAACAACTTTTCATGTTAAAAAAGAACTAATTGTTTTAAGAAATTGTTTATCCTTTTGATTTCCTAAAAGCAATTAAACTAAATATAGCGTTGCATAAATTTTATTAATATCGTAACATTACATCCATAAAATTCTGAAAACAACAAATGGAAAGCACAAACATCACTCCTAAAGATCCCAAAAACGAAGAAATCATTGAAAACAAAGAACTAAGTATTTGGGAAGCCTTGCTACCTGTTATTATATTAGTAGGAATGTTATTTTATAATGTATCTTTTGCTTTTGGGGATGATGCATTAAGTGGTAGTAACCAGTTTATTTTATTACTAGGTGCTGCTGTAGCTGCAATTGTTGGTTTTTTCAACAAAGTGTCTTATAAACAAATGATGGAAGAGGTAGCTAATAATGTTAAATCAACAACAGGAGCGCTTCTTATTCTTTTAATGGTAGGGTCACTTGCAGGAACATGGTTAATTAGTGGTATTATACCCACTATGATCTATTATGGGCTACAGATTTTAAATCCTACTATTTTTCTGGCTGCTTGTGTCATTATTTGCGCGATTATATCAATTGCTACAGGTAGTTCCTGGACAACCTCTGCTACAGTAGGTATTGCTCTTATTGGAATTGGTGATACCCTTGGAATATCATTAGGTATGACTGCAGGAGCTGTAATATCAGGAGCATATTTTGGTGATAAAATGTCACCATTATCAGATACTACGAATTTGGCACCAGCAATGGCAGGAGGAGAATTATTTTCTCATATAAAGTACATGGCGTACACAACCGTACCTACCATTATTATTACTCTTATAGTTTTTATAATCATTGGTTTTACTATAGATACTTCTGGAACTCCTGAAATAGGCGAACAATTACAAGCAATTAGCAGCGCCTTTACCATTACTCCATGGCTTTTTATTGTTCCTGTGTTAGTAATCGTTTTAATTATTAGAAAAACACCACCCTTGATCGCTCTATTGGCAGGTACTTTACTTGGAGCAATAGCTGCTATCATAGCTCAACCAGGTATCGTAATGGGTATAGCCGGTAGTACTGAACTTACATTTAATTCTGCCTACATTGGTGTAATGAAAGCAATGACCGTGGATACTGCTGTAGAAACAACCAATGCACAATTAAATGACTTATTCTCTGCAGGAGGAATGTCAGGTATGTTAGGTACGATTTGGTTGATTGTATGTGCTATGGTATTTGGTGGCGTTATGGATGCTATTGGCGCCTTAGCCAGAATTAGTAAAGCTTTATTAAACTTATTTGATACTGTTTTTGGGTTGTTTGCCAGTACCGTAGTAAGCTGCTTAGCTTTAAATGTTACAGCTTCAGATCAGTATTTAGCAATTGTTGTACCTGGTAGAATGTATGCTAAGGCTTTTAAAGATAAAGGACTCGCTCCAGAAAATTTGAGTAGAACATTAGAGGATTCAGGAACTGTAACTTCTGTTTTAGTACCATGGAATACCTGTGGAGCTTATCAAAGTGGAGTTCTTGGTGTTCCTGTCGTAGATTATTTCTTTTTCGCCATATTTAATTGGTTAAGTCCGTTTATGACATTGTTATTTGCAGCATTTAGGATAAAAATCAAACAGCTTGCAAAAAGCTAATTGTATATAACAAACCCCACTCTACTTGGTTAGTGGGGTTTATTTTTTTATATTATGTATTACCTAAAACGGAAGCATTACTTATTTCCTATCAATTATAGGTATGGGCTTTTTATGATTATCTATCGCTACAAACTTAAAGTAACCAGAAACTGCAATCTCACGATCATAATTATACATTTCTTCTTTATAAATATCAACTTTTACAGTGCAACTTGTTCTCCCAACTTCAGAAACTTTTGCTACTAACTCTATAATAGTACCTTCAGGAATAGGTTTCTCAAAATCTATTTTATCCGTTGAAATTGTTACCACTTTTTTTCTAGAAAAACGAGTAGCACAAATAAAAGAAACCTCATCCATAAGTTGCAAAGCAGTCCCCCCAAACAAGGTTTCATAATGATTAGTAGTATTAGGAAAAACAGCCTTAAAAATTCTAGTTTCGGATGCTCTAATCAATTCTTCTATAGTTTTCATAAAGTAGGTATATAGTTTTTTCTTATAATTATTGGGATCAAAGGTAAATCATATCGTAGTATCTTTGCATTGGATTAAAAAAAATCTAATGAATATAATAGAACAATTACAGTGGCGTTATGCTACAAAAAAGTTTGATGACGAAAAGATGCTTCCGCAGGAAAAATTAAACACCTTAATAGAAGCTTTCAACCTTACTGCTACATCATATGGTTTACAACCTCTAAAACTAGTTGTAGTAAAAGATAAAAAGTTACAAAAAGAACTTACAAAACATTCTTGGAATCAACAACAAGTTGCAGATGCTTCACATGTGCTAGTGTTTTGTATTGAAAATACTATTGGCGAAGAATACATTAGTAAACATTTTGATAATGTACAAACGATAAGAAATACTTCTGAAGAAATACTAAATCCGTTTAAAAAACAGCTAATAGATTCTTTCAAAAACAAACCGAATGAAGAAATCTCTAGTTGGGCTACCAAACAAGCATATTTGGCTATGGGGAACTTATTAACCGTATGCGCCATTGAAAAAATTGACGCATGTCCTATGGAAGGTTTTATTCCTGAAAAGTATAATGAAATTCTTAATCTTACCGAATTAGGATTATCTTCTGTACTTGTGCTACCTGTTGGATATCGAGCTAAAGATGACATGTTTTCTGATTTCAAAAAAGTAAGACGATCAATAAAAGACACTGTTATTACTATATAACTCACTCCTAATCAGCACAAGAAAGCCATGTAAAATAGCTTGTTCAAAAATTAAAAAAACAGCTATTAAATCAAAACTCTTTTCGGTACTTTTGTCAAAATTAGTATTCAATTTAATAAAGTAAAGGTATGCCAGGATTTGAGATATTTGGTGACGAAGAAAAGAAAGAGGTTCAAGATGTTTTGGACAATGGTGTTTTAATGCGCTATGGTTTTGATCCAATGCGAAATGGTCACCATAAAGCTCTAGAACTTGAAAAAGATTTGGCTGATCGTATGCAAACCAAATATGCTCAAGTTGTGTCTAGTGGTACTGCTGCCTTGACTGTTGCTTTAGCTTGCGCTGAAATAGGTTCTGGAGATGAAGTTATTATGCCAACCTTTACATTTGTTGCTAGTTTTGAAGCTATCTTATCCGTTGGAGCCGTACCAGTTTTATGTGATATCGACGATACACTTACTCTTGACCCTAAGGCTGTAGAAGCTACTATCACTCCTAAAACTAAAGCTATAATGCCAGTTCATATGTGTGGTTCTATGGCAGATCTAAGCGCTCTTAAAGCCATTTGTGAAAAACATAATTTGATATTATTAGAAGATGCCTGTCAAGCAATTGGAGGAACTTATGATAATAAACCCCTTGGAAGTTATGGAGATCTTGGATGTTTTTCTTTTGATTTTGTAAAAACCGTAACCTGTGGAGAAGGTGGCGGTATAGTAACGAACTCGAAGAAATTTGCTGATAGAGCTCATAAATACCAAGATCATGGTCACGATCATGTGGGTAATGATAGAGGTGCCGAATCTCATCCTTTTTTGGGGTATAATTATAGGTTATCAGAATTAAATGCAGCAGTTGGTATTGCACAATTAAGAAAACTTGATCATACAATCTCTGTTCAGGAAAGAAACTATACAATACTTAGAAATGCATTAAAAACTATCCCTGAAGTAACGTTTAGAAGAGTACCAGTTGGTGGTGTTGAAAGTTATGCTTTTTTGACCCTCTTTTTACCCTCTGAAGACCTTGCTAGAAATACACATAAAGCCCTTGGTAATTATGGTGTAGATGCTTGTTTTTATTGGTATGATAATAACTGGCACTACTACAAAAAATGGGAACACCTGTTAGATCAAAAATCTTTAGGAAAATTTTCACAAGAAATACAGACAGGACTTCAAAAAAATAACAAAACCTTTGATGCCAGTGATGCATGGATGGGAAGATCAATATCTTGCCTTATCAAACTAGGTTGGTCAGAGACTGAAGTTAATGAAAGAGCTTCGAAAATGGTTGAAGCAATAAAAAGTGTATTATAATATAAAGTACTATTTATTTAGTAATTAACATATTCTACTATCTCTAGTCCGTAGCCAATCATTCCAACACGTTTTTGTTGTACCGTATTTGACACTAAGCGCAGTTTATGAATATTTAGGTCATGTAATATTTGAGCTCCTATTCCAAAATCTTTACTATCCATTACGATTTTTGGAGCTTTTACTACATCTTCATTATTTTGAATCTCTTTTAATGCTTTTAATCGTCCTAAAAGATTAAGAGACTGACTTTCTTGATTAATAAAAATTATAGCACCTTTACCCTCGCTATTAATACGCTTAAACATCGCATCTAATCGCTTATCGGCATTATTTGTTAATGTTCCTAAAATATCATTGTTAAACAAAGTAGAATTCACTCTAGTTAAAACGGGTTCGTTTTGGTTCCAATTACCTTGCGTCAAAGCTATATGAATCTGGTTATTCGTAGTTTGCTTATACGCTCTTAATCTATATTTTCCAAAACGCGTAACGATATCAAAATCTTCTTTTTTCTCAATAAGAGAATCGTGTTGCATACGATAAGCCACGAGATCTTCGATAGATACTAGTTTTAAATCAAACTTTTTAGCGACTTCTACCAATTGTGGTAATCGTGCCATAGTACCATCTTCATTCATTATCTCAACAATAACCCCTGCTGGTTTTAAACCTGCTAATCTTGCAAAATCTATTGCAGCTTCAGTATGACCTGTTCTTCTCAAAACACCTCCTTCTTTAGCTTTCAGAGGAAAAATATGACCTGGACGAGCCAATTCATAGGATTTAGTAGTATCATCTGTTAAAGCTAATACGGTTTGTGCTCGATCACTTGCCGAAATACCAGTAGTAACTCCTTTTCCTTTAAGATCTACAGAAATTGTAAATGCAGTCTCCATTGGATCGGTATTATTACCAACCATCATATTCAACTTTAAATCTTCACAGCGATTCTCTGTAAGCGGAGCACAAATAAGTCCTCTACCATGAGTTGCCATAAAATTAATCATCTCTGGAGTCACTTTTTCTGCTGCCGCTAGAAAATCCCCTTCATTCTCTCGATCTTCATCATCTACCACAATAATTACTTTACCCTGTCGAATATCTTCGATAGCTTCTTGAATGGTATTCAACTTAATTTTATTGTTGGATTCGGTCATTTGCGACATAGTACTATGATATAAAATAATTACCTGCAAAGATATTCAAAAAGAACTCTATTTTTTAGATTTAGATAGGCGTTTTGCAAAGAAATCTCGTATGGGCTGTATAACGGTATCAAAATTAGAAATCCCCCTATCCGAAGTGGCCCTACGTGTAAGGAATATACTTAACGGAAATATGATAAAAGTAGAAAGCCAAGACCCTACAAAAGGAGGTATACCACCTTCTTCCGCTCCATTTTTAGCAAAAATACCAATAAAATGATACGTTAAAAACAATACTACTCCAATCACTATTGGTAAACCTAAACCTCCTTTTCTAATAATGGCTCCTAATGGTGCACCAACGAAAAAAAGTAAGACACAAGCAACACCCAAAGCATATTTATCATGCAATGACATTTCATATTTATTTAAACCTCGTTTTCGAATAGCCAAACTTCTTTTTGTGGTACTTATTTTTCTGATCATACCATCTGCATTCGAAAAGGCTACACCATAAATTTGTATTTTTTGATTGGTATCAAAATGATCTTTAAAGTCTAATGAATCGTTCTCTTTAACATTTTCATCAACTTCTATTTTTAAATTTTTATTTAAATCTCTTACTCCATTTGATCTATCCACATCGCCCTGAAGAGAATTAATTTCTTTATTTACGGCATCAGATAAGGTATCAATCTCACTTCTTAATTCACTCACATTAAGCATATGATACCCTTTGTTATGCACTTGAGCATCCATATCAACATCGCCTAGAGCTGATAAATCCAAGTTGAGAACATATTTCTTGAAATGCGTTTTTGCAAATGGAAGTTTCTTTCTTCTTTGTGATGATCTTTGTTGAATTTCATCATAATAATTACCATCATTAAGCTCTAAAGTGATCAAATCCGAATCTACACTTCCTTTTAATTCTCCATTCACCGCTTTGATCACCGTAAAATTGCCAGGACGCGCAGCTTTTTTATGAATTATAATATCGTTAAGAAATTGATCATTATCACCAAATTTCTCGGCTACTTTAATATTAATATCTCCTAGATCATTAAATTGATTAGGAGCAATTACCATAGCGGGTTTGACTTTTACTATATTCTTACGCAGGTTTATAAATCGTTTTTCTGACCTAGGAATCACAGTATTAGAAAATAAAAATGCTCCTATACCTACAAAAAAGATAAATACCGATAATGTTCTCATTGCTCTCTGCAAAGAGATCCCTGAAGATTTCATCGCAGCGAACTCATAGTTTTCGGCAAAATTACCAAAAATCATAATAGAGGTAAGTAATATAGTAAGTGGCAAAACCATAGGAATAAGCCTTGGTGTTGCAAAGGTTAGAAACTTTACTATTACTGAAAAATCAAGATCTTTTCCTGCTAACTCTGAAATAAATAACCAGATAGTTTGCAGTAAAAGGATAAACATTATAATAATAAAGAGTGGAAAAAAAGTCTTTAAAAATGTAGTTAATATATATCTATCGAGAATCTTCACCTATTTTATTTTTGCCGAGTATCTGCCTGTAAAAGTAATTTAAAAATTAAAGAACATAAGCATGTTTAACTTATGTTCTTTAATTTTTTTGTTTTAATCTAATCGATTAATATAGTAGTTTGCATACTTTGACTCATTGAACTTAAATAACATTTCAGACAATGGCTGGTTTGTTTTAAAGTTATGAATTGTAATCGTAGCATTAGTACCATTATTTTGCTTTTCAATTACTTTATAAATATGTTTAGTTTCTTTATCAATACCAAGTAATATCTCTTTTAAATCACTTTTAGAATCTATGGGGATCAATTTAACATATTGTATTTTTCTTCCTTGAACATCCTGAACAATATCCATTTTATACGTATAACCTTCTTCATAAAAAGTTAACATTTTTGAGGGTGTGATACTACTATCATCATTTTCGTCTTGAGATGATATATTAATTTCCTCATCTTCAGGAATAATTACATGTAACTTTTTTCCGTCATACAACTGTTGTGTACCCATTAAATTAAGAAGATATTTATTTCCTTGTAAGGTAACATCTCCTCTAGTTTCTTGAGATACATTTTCTGCTGGATTATTTAAAGCATATTTAAAACCTATAACAATATTAGAATAGCTCTTTACCTTTTTAGATACTTCATCTAAAAGTTCTTTTGCGCTTTGTGCTTGTATAGTCGTTATGCTAAATACGAATACTAAAAGTATTATTTTCTTTATCATTTTGTTTGTTTGTTCTTATTATACTATTGTAAATTTGAAATACTGAATAATGATTTACTCATTATCCAATAACTGTTGAAGTGCCACTAAATCATTGACAAGCACTTGTCTAGCCTTACTTCCTTCAAAAGGACCAACAATACCTGCTGATTCTAATTGATCAATTAATCTACCTGCTCTATTGTAACCTAATTTTAATTTTCTCTGTAATAAAGACGCCGAACCTTGTTGTGCTGTGACAATTACTTCTGCCGCTTCTTTAAATAATTTATCCCTATCACTCTTATCTATATCAAGACTTGTGCCACTTTCCTCTCCAGAATACTCTGGTAACAAGTGTGCATCAGGATATGCTTTCTGGCTTCCGATATACTCGGTTATCCTTTCTACTTCGGGAGTATCGACAAAGGCACATTGTATTCTTATAAGCTCATTTCCTTGAGTAAACAACATATCTCCTCTACCGATTAACTGATCCGCTCCTCCAGTATCAAGTATCGTTCTAGAGTCTATCTTAGAGGTTACTCTAAATGCTATTCTAGCAGGGAAATTGGCTTTAATCATACCTGTAATCACATTTACCGAAGGTCGTTGCGTGGCTATGATTAAATGTATTCCGATTGCTCTAGCTAACTGCGCTAATCTGGCAATAGGCGTTTCTACTTCTTTACCTGCAGTCATAATAAGATCCGCAAATTCATCTACCACAAGTACAATATAAGGTAAAAACTTATGTCCGTTTTCTGGATTTAATTTTCTTGCTTTAAATTTGGCATTATACTCTTTTATATTACGTACCATGGCGTTTTTTAACAGGTCATAACGCGCATCCATTTCAATACACAAAGAGTTAAGTGTATTGATCACCTTGGTATTATCAGTAATGATAGCTTCGTCCGTATCTGGTAATTTTGCCAAATAATGACGTTCTATTTTATTAAATAAAGTTAGTTCAACTTTTTTTGGATCAACAAGTACAAATTTTACTTCGGCAGGATGTTTTTTATACAATAATGAAGTTAAAATTGCATTAAGTCCTACAGATTTACCTTGTCCTGTTGCTCCTGCCATTAGCAAGTGAGGCATTTTAGCTAAATCTACTACAAAGGTCTCGTTTGATATAGTTTTACCTAAAGACAGTGGTAGCTCCATTTCTGCATTTTGAAATTTTGAGGATGCTATTGCCGATCGCATAGATACTATGGTTGAGTTTTTATTAGGTACTTCTATTCCTATGGTACCTTTACCTGGTATAGGAGCTATAATACGAATACCTAATGCTGCTAATGATAGCGCAATATCATCTTCTAAGTTTTTTATTTTAGAAATACGAATCCCTGCTTCAGGTACAATCTCATACAATGTCACCGTAGGTCCTACTGTAGCTTTAATTTGGGCTATTTCAATCTTATAATTCTTTAACGTCTCTACAATTCGGTTCTTATTTTCTTCTAATTCGCCCTGATCAATAGTAATACCTCCCGATTGACTTGTATAATCTTTTAACAAGTTAATTGCCGGGAATTTATAATTACCCAATTCTAGTTTTGGATCAAACTCTCCAAAATCTTCTACTAATTTGGCGCTTAAATTTTTAACCTCCTCTTCTTCGATCGTAGTTTCAACTTCCATCGCGATATCTTCAGGATTATCTTCGGACTTAATGATTAATTTCTCAGGCACTTCATTATCCCTATTATTAGGGTTTCCATAAAAATCATTAACCGTTGGATTTAAGCTAATTTCATTTGTATCATCATCCTTAACAATCTCTTTTCCTTTATTGGAAGGCACTTTTTTATCTGTATTGTCACTTTCTTTTTTAGTAACATCTTTAGATTTAGCGATAAGAGCGTCAATTCGTTTTTTAATTGCTGAACTACTACTTGTATCTTCCTTTGATTCTGTAGACAATTGATGCCCATTCTTTACATCAGGAACAGTCTCATAATCCTGAACTATCTCTTTTTGTGTAGTTTTTAAAGATGCTGTGAGTTTTTCTGGTGTATAACGCAGACGAACAACAATATATACTATTGCAAAAAATGCTAATACTAATACAGTCCCTATAAATCCAACATAATCTTGTAAAAAGTCATTCGTTTCATAACCGATTACTCCAGCTAATAAACCACTTTCTTTTTCTACAAAACCTAAAATTACCGAAACCCATATCATTACCAGGGTACCCCAAAACCAGAATCCAGCTAATTTCTTTTTATTTAAATCAAAAAATAAATAAACCCCTGTTAGCGAAGTTAATATTGGCAACGCTAAAGAAGAAACTCCAAATCCTTTAAAAATAAAGAAGTGACTTACTGTTGCCCCAAATTTGCTTAACCAATTCTTTGGAGAAGCTGTTCTATTATAAAATTGAGAAATTTCGCTTTGATCAATTTTCCAATTGAAGAAAAACGAAATAAAAGCAAAAAATAACCCTATCCCTAAAAAGAACAAAAAACTACCCAGAACAACTTTTTGTTGTCTGGATAATTTAAATTTTTCTTTTAATGGTGTTTTAGGTTTTTTTGTTGTTTTCCTTTTTGTATTTACCTTTCTTTTAGCCATTCTTTGGATGTCTTATCGCAAAAATACGAATATCTATATTGGAACGTAAAAATGCCAGAAAAATTTTCTAAATGAAATAAGGGATATAAATTATAAAACCAATAATCATTGCAGTAATTGCAGCAATAAAAACAGCTCCTGCAGCTACATCTTTTATAAACCCTATTTTATCATGAAAATCCGGGTGTATAAAATCAGCTATAGCTTCTGCGGTTGTATTTACACCTTCGATACTCATAACGAGTCCTATTGCAAAAATTTGCAAAATCCACTCGGTAGATGTGATATCGAAATAAAACCCTAATATCGTCATTATAATTGCAATACCAGCTTGAACTTGTATACTAGCCTCTGTTTTTAATAACAACAATGCTCCTTTAAAAGCATAACCACAACCTCTTAGTCTACCTAAAACAAATTTGGAGATGTTACTCATTATATTTTATGACAATGTATTAAGTGCCGCAGTATAATCTGGTTCTTGCACAATTTCAGGTACCTGTTCTGTATATTTAACTACACCCTCTTCATCAAGTACAACAACTGCTCTTGAATGTAAACCTTGCATTGGCCCATTGGTTATTTCAACACCGTAGTCTTTTCCAAATTTACCTGTATTAAAATCAGAAAGGTTAATCACATTTTCTAATCCTTCTGCTCCACAAAAACGTCCTTGAGCAAATGGTAAATCTCTAGAAATACATAAAACTTTAGTATTTGAAAGATCACTCGCTTTTTTATTAAATTCTCTAACCGAAGCGGCACAAATTCCTGTATCTATAGATGGAAATATGTTTAACACGACTCTAGAGCCTTTATAGTTTTCTAAACTTATCGTCGATAAATCTGTATTTATCATTTCAAAATCTGGTGCTTTTTGTCCAACTTCTGGTAAAGCGCCATTAGTGTGTATCGTATTTCCTTTTAATGTAATTGAAGCCATAATAAATGATTGTTGTTTTGGAGCTTTAAAATTAATAAGATTATATCGTAAAATTGTTATAGTTTCCCGAAAATAAAAAAACCTTCTTATTTAGAAGGTTTAGTTTTTCTTTTTCAAGTATCTATTGATCCAAGGACTCGTTGCATAAAGCTATTTAAGGCTTCCTTTTTTGGAGTACCTTGTTTAATCATTTTATCTACTTCTATCGCTCCATATAAATTAGAGATTAATTCTCCCATAACATCTAGTTCTTCATCCTTCAATGAAGGAACCTCGGTTAATGATTCTAATGTTTCGATAGTTTCAACTAAAAAATCCTCATCATTTTCTTCAATAAAATTAACAAGGTGCTTAATTACTGGTAACTTCATCGACTAGTTCTTTAAGAATTTCAAATTTATTGGTCTGCACCTGATTTACAAAGCTTCCTTTAGTAAAAGCAGCAAAAGTAGGTAGGTTATCTACGGTTGCCATTTTTCTTGATTCAGGAAATTTCTCTGCATCAACAACCACAAAAGTAGCATCACTGTTTTCTGTTGCTAGTTTCTTAAATTTTGGTTTCATTATACGACAGTTACCACACCATGATGCCGAATACTGAACAATTACAGTACCATTATCTTCTACCAATTGAGAAAGGTTATCCTCTTTTAATTCTTGAATCATGCTTATTTTTTTAAACTGAAACAAAGTGTTTTCTATCGCAGAACAGAAAACACTTTGTTTCTAATTCTATATTAGTTTGCTGCCAAATAAGAAGCTACTCCTTCTCTATTTGCATTCATTGCTTCTTTTCCTTCTTCCCAGTTTGCAGGACAAACTTCTCCATTTTTTTGAACATGCGCATACGCATCAATTAATCTCAAAAATTCTGCTACGTTTCTTCCTACTGGCATGTGATTTATTCCTTCATGAAAAACTGTACCTTCTTCATCGATTAAATATGTTGCTCTGTAAGTAACATTATCTCCTTCTACAGTAACTACACCTGTTTCTTCATTATACGTTTCATTAGTAATATCAAGAATACCTAATGTGCTAGATAAATTACGATTAGAATCGGCAAGAATAGGATATGTAACTCCTTCGATACCTCCATCATCTTTAGAAGTATTCAACCATGCAAAATGAACCTCTGGTGTATCACAAGAAGCACCAATAACAATAGTGTCTCTTTTTTCAAATTCTTGCATTGCCTCTTGAAAAGCGTGTAACTCTGTTGGGCAAACAAAAGTAAAATCTTTTGGGTACCAAAAAAGTAGTACTTTCTTATTTTTGTTTTTAGCTTCTTCCAAAACATTAAGCTTAAAAGTATCCCCCATATCGTTCATCGCGTCAACGTCTAGATTCGGGAATTTTTTGCCTACAAATGCCATATTTTTCTGTTTAAAATTTATAATTGATTTTTTTGATGGCGCAAATATACATTTACTTAAACAACTATTATAAACAGCCAATTTTAATTCTCTATATCTTAATAGTTTTTACTAATCATACATCTTGTTTCTGATCATTCCTAAAAAATTCTTACAAAAAATAGATAAACCTTACAATAATTACGGATAAATTGTACTTTTTTTACGGTGAATAACACTGTCTTTAATCTATTTTTGTATTTTCGCTTACGGAAATAATTAAATTAATGAACAGAAGTTGAACAACTTTTCAAAACATATAATCCTTTTATTTATAATTGGTTGTACTCAAATAATACAATCACAGAACTCATTGACTTCTGATAGTATCCAAATTTATATAGAAAAAGCTGAAAAACTTCAGAAAGAATACAAGTATGAAAAATCTCTTGAGATAGCGCAAGCTGCTTTGCAGAATGCTAAATACAATAATGATGATAAAAGTCTTGGTCTTATCTATAATATAATAGCTAAGAATTATGAAATTAATGAAGACGATACTAAAGCAAGAGGTAACTATAGAAAAGCACTTACTTATGCTAAAAGCTCGAAGAGTAAAACTTTAGAGACCGATCTTTATAATAACTTAGCCCGAGTATTTACAAAACATAATCTTACAAGAAAGACTGGTGTTGATTATTATAAACAATCTTATCAATACGCAGTAAGCTTAAAAGATACTGCTAGAATGATACGCCCTTTACTAAACCTTGGGGAGTATTATATCTCAAGGAGTGATTTTGATAGTGCTTTCGAATATCTTGATCCTGCAAGAAAATTAATTCAAGATAAATCTTCTAATCTTGATAAAACAAAATTAAATGGACTTTTAGGAAAGTATTTTCTAAATATTAGAGAATATGAAACAGCCGAAGAGCATATTGATCAAGCCATCACCTATTCTTTAGGAGAAACAAAAAATAAAAAAAATGCTGATGAATTAGTTTCTACATATTTTGAATTATTAGCATCTAGCTATGAAACCAAATCAACTTTGTACAAAAAACAAAATGATTATCAAAAGGCATATAATTATCAAAAAAGACAATTTCAAAATATAATAAGAGCTAGAGATTTAAAAAAATTAAAAGAATTAAGAAGAGCCAATATAAAATACGAAGTGGACCTTCTAGAAAAAAGAGCTGAAAAAGCTGAATCTCAAAAAGAAGAAAGTGATGACGAAGTTGCCAAATGGCGAATTATTATCATTCTTGGTATTATATTAATTTTAATTTCTTTAGCATTTTTGATTAGTTCGTATAAAAACAATATTCAAAAGAAAAGATTGAACTCTGATTTAATTGAAAACAATAAAGAACTAATTAGCGCTAAAGAAACAGCAGAACAAGTTTCTACTTTAAAATCACAGTTCATTTCTACGGTAAGTCATGAACTTAGAACACCTCTTTATGGTGTTATAGGTCTTACTTCTCTTTTAATGGAAAATCCCGAAGGAAAGAAAAAGAATGAATACCTAGAATCTTTAAAATTTTCTGGAGATTATCTACTTGCACTTATTAATGATGTTCTTCAGTTAAGTAAAATAGAAACAAATGAAGTACGTCTAGAAAAAGTTTCTTTTGATATTAGAACACTTATAGAAGGTATTGTTAACTCGCTTCACACTAAACAAAAAAGCAATAATAATACAGTTCATATAGATATTGACAAAAAGATAAATACAACCTTGTTAGGTGATTCGGTTCGGTTATCCCAAATATTGATCAATTTAATCGGTAATTCTCTCAAATTCACAAAAGACGGGAACATTTGGGTATCGGTAAAACATCTAGACGGTGATAATGACAATTACCTATTGCGCTTTACAGTTAAAGATGACGGTATTGGGATTCCAAAAAACAAACAACAAACTATTTTTGACAATTTTGCTCAAGTCAAGAATGAGAACCAGGAATATGAAGGAACTGGTTTAGGACTAGCGATTGTTAAAAAACTTATCCATCTTCATAATAGTGAGATAAAAATTAAAAGTCAAGAAGGCAAAGGCTCTGAATTTTATTTTGATCTTTCCTATGAAAAGGCTGTCAAACAAGAAACTATCTCTCTACAAAAAGGAGAAAATATAAGTATTGGTACAAGCAATTTTAATGTTCTTATTGTAGACGATAATAAGATCAATCAGATAGTTACCAAAAACATCTTAAAAAAGAAGGGGTATACTTGTGATATAGCGAGTAATGGTATGGATGCTATTACTATGTTAAAAAACGAGAAATTCGATTTAGTGTTAATGGACATTAATATGCCCGAAATGAATGGTCTTGAAGCCACTAAGGTTATTAGAACATTTAATACGCATATACCTGTGATTGCTTTAACAGCTGTAGAGGAAGGTGAAATCAGAAATCAAGCCTTATCTGTAGGTATGAATGATGTAATCATAAAACCTTACGATACTCAGCAATTCTTCCAAACTATAATGAGAAACATATCTAAAGTCAAAATGGTATAATTCATCATTATAAAATATTAAATTCTTAATATTTAGACCTAATCTGTTAAATCCTATCTAAATTTCTATTGAATATCTTAATTTAGGTGCTTAATTTTTCAAAGTCATCGTTAGCATTATGAATTCAAAGAAACCAGGTTTTAATACCATTTGCACACATCTTGGTGAAATCAAAGATGAGCAGTTCAAAGGTGCTGTGTCACCCATATATCTATCTACGTCTTACGCTTTTGAGGATGTTGATGTAAAACGTTATCCTAGATATTTCAATACTCCAAACCAAGAAGCGCTTTGCAAAAAAATAGCAGCACTTGAAAAAGGAGAATCATCTTTAATTTTTGGAAGCGGAATGGCTGCTATTAGCACAACCTTATTTGCGTTTTTACAAAAAGGAGATCATATTGTATTACAACGAACACTTTACGGTGGTACAGCGAATTTGGTTAATGAAGAATTCGAAAAGTATGGAATAGAGTTTTCTTATGTAGACTCTCAAGGAATTGAAGGTTTTAAAGAAAAAATTAAACCCAACACCAAAGTTATCTATATAGAAACACCGTCTAATCCTTTACTCACTTTAACAGATATTAAGGCAGTTGCAGACATAGCTAAGCAGAATGATATTGT
The DNA here is from genome assembly GCF_003443715.1 of Aquimarina sp. AD10. Lineage (NCBI taxonomy): Bacteria > Pseudomonadati > Bacteroidota > Flavobacteriia > Flavobacteriales > Flavobacteriaceae > Aquimarina > Aquimarina sp. AD10. The sequence continues at coordinate 1,650,997 of NZ_CP031965.1, forward strand.
CACAATGATTGACAATACATTTGCTTCTCCTGTAAATCAAAACCCTATAACTTTAGGGATTGATATTGTTTTGCATTCTGCAACAAAATATTTAGGAGGCCACAGTGACATTTTAGCCGGAGCTGTAGTTGCGACTGAAGCTCATATCGATAAAATATTTCAAGTAGCTAAAAACTTTGGCGGTAGTTTAAGTGATTTTACTGTGTGGATGTTAGAACGTAGCATTAAAACTTTAGGAATACGAGTAAAACGTCAAAATAAAACTGCTTTAAAATTAGCAAAGTGGCTTAAAAAACATGATGATATTGCCGCTGTTTATTATCCTGGGCTATCTTCTCATCCAGATCATGAGTTAGCAAAAAAACAAATGAAAGGTTTTGGTGGAATGTTATCTTTTGAACTCAAAAATGGACTAGACGCTAGTACTTTTCAAAAAGAATTAAAATTGATTAAAAGCTCTATGAGTTTGGCTGGAGTAGAAAGTACCATACTATCTCCTCACCTCACCTCACATGCATTACTTTCAGAAGACGAAAGACAGTTACAAGGAATTAATGATGGATTATTAAGGTTTAGTGTTGGAATAGAAGAAAAAGAAGATTTAGTCTATGATATCTCACAAGCTTTAGAAAAAACAAAAATACTAGTATTAGAACATAATATATGAAATTAGATATCCTTGCAATAGGAGCTCACCCAGATGACGTAGAACTAAGTTGTTCTGGCACTATAGCCAAAGAAGTAAGCAGAGGTAAAAAAGTTGGGATTTTAGATTTAACTAGAGGCGAGTTAGGAACTAGAGGAAGCGCCGAAATTAGAGATCAAGAAGCAAAAAGAGCCGCCGAAATTTTAAATGTTCATGTACGAGAAAATTTAGCCTTTAGAGATGGTTTTTTTGTGAATGATGAAAAACATCAATTAGAAATTATTAAGATCATTCGTAAATACAAACCCGAAATAGTGCTTTGCAACGCTATAACCGATCGTCATATCGATCACGGAAAAGGGAGTAAATTAACAAGTGATGCTTGCTTTTTATCTGGATTAAGAAGAATCGAAACAACTTTAGACGGAATGCAGCAAGATGCATGGAGACCGAAACATGTCTACCACTATATCCAATGGAAAAATATAGAACCTGATTTTGTTGTTGACATTTCTGATTATATGGATATAAAAATGGATAGTGTTATGGCCTATAGTTCTCAATTCTATAATGAAAATGACAAAAACTCAGAACCGTCTACTCCTATTTCTAGCAAAAATTTTAAAGATAGTGTTAGGTACAGAGCATACGATTTAGGACGTATTATCGGTGTAGAATATGCAGAAGGGTATACTGTAGAACGCTATGTTGCAGTCGATTCTATTTTTAATTTAATTTAATGCAAAAAAAAGTTTGTAGAAATATAGAAATGCTTTATTTTTGCACCCGAAATTAAATGGTGGTTGTAGCTCAGTTGGTTAGAGCATTGGTTTGTGGTACCAAGGGTCGCGGGTTCGAATCCCGTCTTCCACCCATAATTAAAGGATTGTAAGGAAACTTATGATCCTTTTTTATTTTACTTCTTTATAAAAGGCATATTTACCCTACCAAAAATCAATACTACTTGCAATATATTAAGACACCAAACGCAAAAAGTTTAAAATTAAGTAAACGCTCTTAAACAAAAGAACTGTTATCTTTTTAAACAAGAATGGTGCGGTTGAAAACCCCACCATCTATATTTACGTCATAAATAATCCCCCTTATTTATGAATTTGACGTTCTACAAATTACGGTAAAACCGTAATATCTGCAAATATATTTTTAACAAGTATTAAATACATTATTGATCAACACCATCTACAACTATACGTCTTGCCCTATTAGCTAGTTCCCATGCTGTGTAAAATACTAATTTAGTTCGTGTAGCCATTAAATCATATTCGATTTTATCGGGTGTATCTGTGATTTTGTGATAATCTTCGTGAACTCCATTGAAATAAAATATAATCGGAATATTATGTTTAGCAAAGTTGTAATGGTCGCTTCTAAAATAAAACCTATTAGGGTCATTTCTTTCATTATAAGTGTAGTCTAATTCTAATTGTGTATATTTTTCATTGACCATCTCACTAATAGCATGCAATTCTGTACTAAGCCTATCACTTCCTATCAAATACAGATATTTATTTTTATCTTCTCCTTTATGTTTATCATCAATTCTACCTATCATATCAATATTAAGATCAGCTACTGTATTTTCTAATGGAAAAACTGGATTTTCTGTATAATATCTAGAGCCATATAAGCCTTTCTCTTCTCCTGTAACATGCAAGAACAGGATTGAACGTTTTGGACCTAATCCATCCTTCTTCGCCTTCATAAATGCCTCTGCAATTTCTAACAAAGCAACTGTACCTGACCCATCATCATCTGCGCCGTTAAAAATATTACCGTTCTCATCTTTCCCTACATGATCCAAATGTGCAGAAATCACTATAATTTCACTAGGTTTTTCACTACCCTCTATATATGCTAAAACATTTTCAGATGCTTTTATTCCTCCTCTAAAATAACTTTCAGGAATTTCTTGAAAATAGCTATTATTTTCTATTGGTGAAGGAATTCTCATTCTCTTATATTGTTGCTTTATATATTCTGCAGCTTTTTTTTGACCCGGCTCTCCGGTATCCCTACCTTCAAACTCATCACCCGCAAAAGTATACAAGTATTCTTTAAGTTCTTTTGCCGTGATACGATCGGCATACGCCTTTGCTTTAGGTGAATAATCTACAATGGCCTCAGTCTGAGAGGTACTGGAGTTATTTTTTGATGTTCCGCAACAAGAAACAACAAATAAGCTACAAAGTAATACTATATTTTTCATGCATTAAAGTCCTATATAAAACTACAATATACTGAATTCGTAGCAGATGCGTGTAAGCTTTATTTTATTTCAAAAAAATGCTTTAAAAAAAATTAAAATTATTCTTTTTAGAATTAAAAAAGGTTTTATATTTGCACCCGCATTCAAGGAATACTTGATGAGACTAAACACTGGAGAAATGGCAGAGTGGTCGAATGCACTGGTCTTGAAAACCAGCGAGGGTCACACCTCCGGGGGTTCGAATCCCTCTTTCTCCGCAAAAAGCCTTGTAAACATTTGATTTACAAGGTTTTTTTTTATTTAAACTCCCCCTTGTCCTATAAAAATACTTTTTACTGTCTTAAACTAAGTAAAACCTTTATACTAATTATCTAATATGTTTATTTAATTTGTAACTATACAATTATCATTACAAATGTGTTTTGTAATCCAAATCACAAAAAAGTATCAAACAGAATCAAAAACAATGACCATTTTATACAATCAAAATATATAAACACAACATATGTTTGGAAAAATTATATGTTATAAATGCCATCAAATATTATTAGAGAATATAACGAACTATATCCAAGAAAAGAATTAGAAGATTTTGTAGCTTCTTATTGGGAAAACAAAAATTTAACTGAATTCCCCCAAGAGGTTACTATCTGTCCAGATGGTTACATAAAACTTATAGTTCAATTGAAGGATCATAAAATTGTTGCCTATTTTTTAACCGGTATTTGGGCTAAAGAAATAGACATTATTGTTCCTCCTGGAATTATCACTTACGGAATACGTTTCAAAATAATAGCTCCAGAATATATACTACAACGCGAAGTAAGTTCTCTTTTAAATACTGTAGAACAGTTAAATACCTCTTTTTTTAATATTAGAAATGTAGAGTTCTCTACATTTTCTGAAATCGTAGATCAATTTGAGTATACAATTCTAGATAGATTACCAAATGCCGATGAGATAAAACCAAATAGATTAAGATTGAGTCAATTTTTATACAGTACTTATGGTGACATTCAAGCAAGCGAGGTAGCCATGCAAATATATTGGTCACAACGAACTATTAGTAGGTACTTAAACAAATACATAGGTATTTCACTTAAAAAATATCTTAACATTCAAAAATGTTACAGGGCATATTTTCAAATAAGAGATGGGGCATTTTTTCCAGAAAAAGGATTCTTTGACCAAGCTCATTTTATTCGTGAAGTGAAAAAGCATACTGGTCATACTCCTACACAACTTCATCAACTTCAAAATGACCAATTTATACAATTGAAGAATATGAAGAAGCCATAAGTTTGAAGAAAACTTATTTATGCGAATCTTAAAACAGGAAATCTATTTTCCAATAATAATTGGTATCCATTTTATCTTCTGGGCTATTGATCTATATTTTTACAATGGCAATTTTACAGAAGTATCATCAGACACCTTACTTTTTGGAGAACTCACCAATGAGTCTTGGCAAAATATACATCGTATTCTAGGAGAGGTTTTTTCTTCCTGGGTCGTCACTGTATTTGCTTTTAATTTTCTAATGGCGACTAGAGCACATTGGGTTGAGCATATCTTTGGAGGTTTAGATAAAATGTACTTGATTCACAGACGCTCTGGTGTTATTGCTGTATTTTTATTACTCGCACATTTTATTGTTGTTCCTAGGGATTTAGTAGAATTTAATGCAGGTAAGCCATTAGGGTTTTATGCCTTTATCCTAATCATAATAGGTGTTGTTCTTTCTGCAGCACCTATCTTCAAAAAGAAAATAACTTACCATAAATGGATCAACATTCATAAACTTATGGGCGTGTTTTATGTTATGGGAGTGGCACATGGAATTCTTGTCGATAGTTTAATTAAAGAACTTCCTATAACACGTATATATGTCTTTGGGATGTCATTTATAGGTATTGCAGCTTGGTTTTATAAAGCTTTTCTATTTAATATATTCAACAAACAATTAGAGTATACAATTCAATCAATTAAAGAATTAGGCAATGATACTGTTGAATTGACAATGCATGCTCAATCAAATCCATTACTATATAAAGCAGGACAGTTTGCCTTTTTCAAGTTTCCTTCTATTAGCAAAAGAGAGCAGCATCCATTCACTTTAAGCAGTCATCCTCACGATGAAAATTTGAGAATTACTATAAAAGGTTTAGGAGATTATACATCCGGCTTATCATCAAAATTATCTATTGGAGATATCGTAAAAGTCGAAGGACCATATGGAAAGTTTTCTAGTAGTTACTCAAAAGAAAAAGAGCAAATTTGGATAGCTGGTGGTATCGGAATAACACCATTTCTTTCTTTAATAAAAGATTACTACACTAACAAAGTGACTTTGTATTGGTGTGTAAATGACGAAAGTGAAGCACCTTATAAAAACGAACTAGAAAAACTAAGTAATGATAATCCCCTATTTGAATTTATTTTATGGGATTCTGCATCAAAAGGTCATATCACCGTTGATCATTTAAGCTTAAGAGATCCAGAAAAAAAATCATACCTCATCTGTGGTCCTGATACTTTAAAAGGAAGTATAGTAAAACAGCTCAAAGAAGAAAGAGTAAAACAAAAAAATATTTATGATGAGGAATTTGCCTTCAGATAAAAGCAATTAATAAATAGTATGGAAAAACAAAATTTCAATCCGCTTATAGAAGCAGTAATTTCTATAAGACACTTATCCATAGCATCTTCTAAAAAATGGACAACTATGAAAACAGTTGGTGCTGAAGTACAAAATAATTTAGATCAAATATCAAGTTTGGTAGAAAAACATGCTTCAGAAAGCACTAAAAGTAAATGGAAATCAGAATTGGCTAACTACACCAAAAATCTCGATTGTTTAAAGAAAATTATGGATTTAGCTATTTCTAAGATAAATGAGAAAAAAGCTGAAGGAATTTTTGCAGAATGGAATAATTACCTTCCGTACGCAAATAAATTAAAATCAAACCTTAGAAATCTTCAATCTATCGGAGTGGTTTCGTTACCAGAAAATAAATTTTTAGACTGGAATACTATTTGGTCTAAAATTAATACTGACCATATTAAAATTGAAAATGAAGCTGAGGCCTGTAGTATTCATCTTAAAATGATTGAAGAATATAGTCCAGAAGAAATTGATGATTTAACAGATACTATCCTCAAACATATACCAACAAAATATTCAAAAGACCAAGCCAATCTATATACAGAGGAATATATGAAAGCTTATCAGGATATTAAAAAAGAAGCTAATCAAAAAAAGAATCTGTGGGATAGGTTTTTAGATATTCTTGCAGGAGGGTTACAACAAACACCAGCTCAACGTGTAATGATGCAACGTTGGGTAGATGGTGAAAAAGGAGAATTACACTAAATAACAATTATAAAAACAAAATAATGAACAAAATCTTTTACATAGCTTTTAGTGGCTTAATAATGCTCGCTTCTGGTATATTCTTATTTTTATCAAGTAAAATAGGAGTTGAAATCATTAAGATTCTGGTACCTCTCTTACTTCTGTTATCAGGAATAAGCGCAATTGTTTTCTCTAAATATGAGAAAATACCAAGAATAGCACAACAATATCATATAATACAAGGGGTAGGACTAGTAGCATATGCCATAATATTATTTTTTTTAGCGAATTCACTACCTTCATTTCTTATGATAACTACCTATTTTGTTATTATGTATGGTCTGTTTGAAATAATTTTTATTTTTGGTGTCCTAAACGCAAAACATACAATTAATAAAAGCATTTTAATGAGCCGTGCTATTGCCGGAGGACTTAATTTAGTTGGAGGTTTTTTTCTACTTCTAGCATCTTTAAATGATGAAATACAAGGATTATCAATTGCTGCTCTTTTAATCTCTATCGGTGGGCTTTCTATAGCTATTTTTGCTCATAAATTAAGTGTTAAAGATATTTTATAACTTTCTTATATAATAAAACAATAAGAGTAATACACTTTAGCTACACCTTATATTTATCATTATTAAACGCAAATATTTTAATAGATGTACTACTAAAACGAAATTCTAAATACTAAATCGGCAGTAAAACCTAAGGTACGATTCGAAACTTCTTTGATGGTTCGGTTATTATTATCGTCTTGTACAATTGAATATGTTTGTTGTAAAAGTTGTTTCCTATTATAAAGATTACGTATAGAAAATCCTATTTTGCTATTCCATCGTCCCTCACTTTCAAAGTGATAGAGAGAAGATAAATCTAGTCTGTGATAATCTGGAAGTCTTTTTGAATAAAAAAGGTTATTTGCTTTAATATTATTAATTTCATTTATTGTACCACTGCTCAATTTATTTGATGGTAAACCACTACCATAGGTCCACCCCAACGCAAACTCAAAACGTTTGTATTTATAAGTTTGTGAAATATTAAACCGATGTCTTTGATCGAATACTTCAGGAAAGTATTCTGACTGTAAATCTTCATATTTTACATTATTTTTACCGAAACTATAACTCATCCAAACACGATAATCTAAAATTTGTTTTTTTACAAGAAGATCAATACCAAAACGCTTAGCTTTTCCAGTAGTTAATAGATCACGATTCTCAATAAAATAAATAGACGTTAAAAATGTATCGCTAATTGGGATAGTATTATTAATCCTTTTATAATAACTTTCTAGCTCAAAAGACCAACCATTTTTATCATATAGCGCTCCTAAAGTGAATTGATCACTTTTTTGAATAACCCATGGCGCAAAAAAATCCCCTGCAAAACTTTGATCAGACCAAAACCTATTAACCGTGGATAAAGAATTAAAAAATGATGATCCTTCTCCAGAAATTTCAGGGGTACTGATTTGACTAAAGGATTGATTTTTACGCTCTAATGAGCCTGTAAGCCTTAGATTATTATTTACTTTTACAGTACTATAAATTCTGGGTTCGGTTATCGCTTGCTCAGAAAGGTTGTTGTAATCTGTTCGCACTCCGGCACTAAAAAGAACATGTTCAGAATGAAATCTATACTCCCCATAAGCAATTAAACCTACTTTCGTTCCGAAATTCGATTCTCCAAATAGTGGATTAGAAATGGGTATTTCTTCTACCCCATTACTATCTCTTTGTATATTAGATACAAAATTATCTACTGCAGTAATTACTGTTTGATGCCCTAAAAGAACATGGTGTTTTTTTCCGAAAGGAATATCATAAAATAAATCATAGCCTAACTCTGTGACAATATTTTCGCGTTGAACTTCTTCAGAAGTATTTTCGGAAGTATTAGTATTAGTAATTTTATTATTAAAAGTATAATCAGATAAATAATTGGATAAATATAACTGAAATTGTTTTGTCGTAAATCCTTGCTTTTCTCGTCGCCATGTAAAACTCCCTCCCGGGTTTATTCTTTTTAATCTATCCTCTGCTTCCTCTTCGATCCCATTTTCTGATCTTTTACTTATATTTTTTAACTGATTTTCTACAGAAATAAAACTCCAAGAATAACTATGATCTTCTTTAGGTTTATAACTCAATTTAATATTATAATCAGAAAAAAAATAGTTTAATCCACTTTCTGCTCTACTTGATGAGGCATTTACTCTGGAGTTTTGAAATACTTTAGAAGAAAGACTATTAAAAGTAAACGATTCATAAAGATCTGTTAGAGATCTTCTTCCTGCGACTAGCAATCCTAATTTCTTTGATATTGGAATTTTTAAATACGCATCTCCTCCTAATAAATTAACTCCTAAACCCGCTTTAAAACCATTAAAAAGATCATCATCAGATTGCATATCAATAACCCCTGAAATTCTATCTCCGTAACGTACACTTGTTCCTCCCCTATAGACATTAACTTTTTTTGTGATATAGGGGTTAAAGCTGCTAATTTGATTAAAAAAATGACTATTTTGATACATCTTAATACCATCCCATAAAATAAGGTTTTGATCAGGTGTACCTCCTCTAATATGCAATGCCCCAGGATCTTCTTCTGGACTACTAATACCTGGAATAAGTTGTAAACTCTGAAAAATATCTGGTTCTACAAGTCCTGGAAGTATGGCCAAGGCCTTTGGTGATACCGTAAGGGATGAATTTTTGTTTTTTACTATACCCCTTGTCAAATAATTAGTAAGTACAATTTCGTCTAATTCTTGAACATTATTTTCTAATAAGAATAATTCACAATTTTCTTTTTGGGTTACAATAACATTTTGTGTTGTATAACCCGTATAGGAAAGGGTGATAAGAGCCCCTGGCATGATCTCAAGATTAATCTGTCCAGATATATCTGTAGTGCCTAAATAGTTATCTCCTTGCATAACCAGTACATCGGGGATTTCAAAACTTGTATTCTTATCCCTTAAAATCGCACAGTATGAAATCTCATTACTAGTTTGAATAAGTAAATAGTTATCAGAATCTTCTTCTTCTAAATCAACCTGAATGCTTTTTAAAAGTTCTTTAAAAGAACTGAAGGACAATGTTAACTCAGGAGTTAAAATATAAGATTTTTGCATCCGCTCAACATCATAAGAAAATTGTAAGTTATGCGTAACACTAAAGCTTTGAGCAAGTTCATGTATACTCGTGTATTTATTTGGGGTTGCAACAGTAACCTCTTGTGCACTAGTCACTAAAGAAATACATAGAAGAAGAGTAAAGATGGTTAATTTTAATAATTTCATGTATACTGTAAAAGTACTTTTTTACTTGCAATTTCAAAATCAAAAGTCATACTATTAAAACCAATACTAAGAGGTTTACCCTACCTTATTTTGGCAGTTTATTTAAAAACAACCAATAAACAACTAAAAATCAAAAAATTAACACCGTAATATATATAGAAAAAAACCGAAAAATCATTTTGGTAGAGGTTAATTTTATTTAACAATAGTAATACTTCAAAGATATTCTCTTTTAAACTCTAAAGGCGTTTTAGTAGTTTTTAGCTTAAAAACTTTAGAAAAATAAGCGTAATCCTCATAACCTAATATGTCTGCAATAGCAGATAAAGAATTATCAGAATGCACAATAAGACGTTTTGCTTCTAGCAAAACTCGCTCTGCTATAAGTGCCGATGTTGTTTTGTTTAAAGTATTCTTAGTAATTCTATTTAAATGCTTAGTACTAATATTTAACTGATTTGCATAAAACTTTGCCGATTTTTCAATTTTATAAAATCGCTCAATCTCATTTTCTAAAATCCTTATAGTTTGCAAATATGTAGATGATGAAGTTTGACCTAAGGACACCGAGGAAACATAGCACCGAGCCAAATCTATATATGCTAAATTAACAAGGCTAGCTAGTTTTTGTCTCTTATACGTCAGGTTTTCATGATACTCCAAGTTAATTTCTTCAAAACATCTTTGTAGTAAGGGGATTTCATGCTTGGTTAATAACAGATTAGGAGGGTTTTTATGAGAATAATAAAATGGAAACTGGGTCAGTTTTTTATTTGAAAAATAAAAATCATAAAAATCTTGAGTGTGAAAAAATATAAAACCTTCGGGATCTTCTGTGAATTTCCAATAATGTGTTTGTCCTGGCTTCAAAAAAAACACGCTTCCAGGTTGGATTGTGTAACTATTAAAATCAACTTCATGAATTCCTGACCCTTTAGAAAATATAACGCACAGAAAAAAATCATGCTTATGCGGTTTATGAAAAATTTTATCATTCTGTTTTAAGTGCTTTCTTAAATCATTACTATAAAAATCAGCCAAAAACTCTTCATGCTCAAATTGCTCTATATTTAGAATTGGGATTCCGCTCATAAAACTAGTTTATGTCTTAAAAGTACAAAAAATAGAGAATATTATATAAGTACTTAATTCTAATATATTATTAATTTTGTAATATAATTATTGTATTTACATGATTTTCAAGCTACTTCAGGTACAAAATGACTATACTAAGCTTATCGTTATGAATATAAAAAGGTCTAAAAAATACAAACTCAATACACTTGTCTAAATCATAATACAATACATCATTAATCTATAGTAAAAGATACCCGTATGAAATTCTTAAAAGGCACAAAATTATATAGTATTGTAAGTGGAAAATGTCCTGTTTGTCAAAATGAAAGTATGTATTCAGAAACCAATCCATACAAGTTAACTAAAACATTGAAGATGCAAGAAAGATGTAGTTCTTGTAATACCAAATATAAAATAGAACCCTCTTTTTTTTATGGTGCTATGTATGTGAGTTATCCTGTGGGAATAATGTTTGCAGCAACTGCGTTTATAGTAGCACACCTCATATTTAATCTAAATTTAATTGTTACCTATGGTGTTATTGTAATTGTAATGATTAGTATGTTACCCATTATCATAAGATTATCTCGAAATATTTGGATTAACTTTTTTATGCATTATGGAAAACCCAAAGTAAAGAATACATTATGAAGTTTACTGGGCACACCCAAGAATATATATATCTAAATACCATTACCAGTCAAAATTGTAGTGTTCTTCAAGAAAGTATCGAAAGTAGTTTAACAATTTTATGGTTTCAGTCTAATAAAAATATAATTAGTATCGATGGAAAGGAAGAAGTATTTACACAAAATCAGATAGTATTTCTCACTGAGTTTCATAAAGTAATTCCTAAAAAAATTGGTACGATTAGAGTTCTGCGATTTAACAGGCCTTTTTATTGTGTTTTAGATCATGATAGTGAAGTGGGATGCAAAGGAATTCTATTTTTTGGTGCTGCTCAACTTCCTGTTATACAAATCCCTGAAGCGGAACTTACTAAGTTTAACACTCTTTGGGAAATGTTTATGATTGAAATTCAATCTGATGACAAATTGCAAATAGACATGCTTCAAATAATGTTAAAACGCTACCTTATATTATGCGCCAGGTTATATAAGGCACAAAAAAAGTATCCTGAAAAAGAACAAGAAATTAATATTTTAAGAGAATACAACTTTTTAGTAGAGCAACATTTTAAAGATAAGCATAGTGTTGCCCAATATGCCGAGCTTTTGCATAAATCTCCCAAAACACTGTCTAATATTTTTTCAAGATTTGATTCTAAAACTCCGTTGCAATATATACAAGAACGCATCATGTTAGAAGCTCGAAGGTTGTTACATTACACTGAAAAACCGATAAAGGAGATTTCATACGATTTAGGTTACGATGACATACAGGCATTTAGTAGGTTTTTTAAGAAGCAAGAAGGAATTTCTCCTTCTGAATTTAAAAAATTATTGAATAATAAAGCCGTTTGAAATATATTTCAAACGGCTTTATTAATAGTATTACACCAAATCAATCTAGTAAAGCATCTAACTTTTCTCTTAATTGAAACTCTGGTGCTGCTCCAATTAACTGATCTACTATTTTTGAATCTTTAATAAAGAAAAGCGCAGGAATATTTCTTACTTTAAATCGTGCAGCTAATTCATTATTTTGATCAACATTTACTTTTCTAACCTCAACCTTACCATTATACTCGGTAGATAATTTTTCGACTATAGGTAAAAGTGTTTGACATGGACCACACCAATCTGCATAAAAATCTAATACGATAGGTTTACCTTCACCTAATACTGCTGTAAATTGTTGATTATTTTCTATTGCTTTCATTATATTAACCTTTAAGTGTATTATACAATAGATTCTAAAACATTAGAATCTACAAATTCCCAATCCCCTCGTACCATTCTGGTTACATAACAATTATCTGCTTCTTTTATAAGTAAAGCTCTTTGTTCTTCGGATATATTTCCTTCAATACTTATAGAAGATTCTACTCTTGTTTTTAATGTACCATTATCTTGTCGCGAGACTACTTGTGATAAATTGGCATCAACATTACCAATTTCCCAACCTTTTCTACGAGCCACGTTACGTATTGTAGCCACTTTACACATTGATATTCCCGCTAGTAAAAATTCTACTGGCGAAAATCCTAAATCTGTACCTTTTGCGGATATTGGTTCATCACCAATTACTGCATGTTTACCATTACTTATAACGGATTGATATCCTGTTGGAATATTTTTTATTTTTATCTCTGTTGCCATAATATTATTTTTTAAAATCATTAATTTCTTTTACAATTTCTTTTGTCGTAAAAACATGACTTGCAATCATTTGAAAATTAACTACAGAAGCTTCATAAGCGTTTAATCCTGGTAGAATCGCACCTGCAGTTGCGTCTTTTACAACTGAAACTCGAAAGCCTGACTCAACCAAATCTCTCATATGTGATTCTGTACATAAATTAGACGACATTCCTGCTAAAATTACGTTATCAAATCCGTGCTTACGAAGTTGCAATGCTAAATCATTAGACTCTGGACCATACACTTTATGTGGGTTTGTTACAATTACATTATCCTCCTCGATGTATTTTTTATAGCGATCTAACCAATCCGCTCCTGAACCTTCAAAACCATCGGTTTTTAAGACATGAGTTCGATCGAACATATTTATTTTATGCATTAATGCTTCTAAGGCCCCTTCTATTTTCCAGTTATGATCATGTTTAAAATAATAATGTGGAGAGACAAATACTGTTATATTCTTCTTTTTAGCTATTTTAAAAAGTTCTTCGAGGTTTTCTACTGTATTGTTTGCTGTTACACTTTCTCCTACTACTCCCCATGTTACACCATTAGGGCTTAAAAAATCGTTTTGCGGATCGGTTATTACTATTGCCGTTCGTGAATCTACTGTGAATCCTGGATCTGGTAATTGAGCAAATGTGCTTAGTCCTGATAATACTGCTATTACTACTGTTATTATTTTTTTCATTGTCTTATTTTTTAAAAGTTATACTTAATTTGACAATGCAAAGATGAGATAGAAACAGAGGTATCTGGTAGGTAACTATTCCTGAAGAGTTGGCAATTATTCCTTTAATAAATTGGTGGAGATACGAACTTATATTCGTATTGTTTAAAAATAATCTTAATCATAAAAATCACATACAATCCTTTTACCGTGATATGCTTTCGCATTTACAAATTCATGTAGTCTTGCAATATTAGCCGTAGTTATTGATCCTGCAGGCATTATTTCTAATTTTTCTTGAACCAATTCAATCATGCCTCTCAATGTTTTCTTTCCTTCTTCTGCTGTGGTTTTACCTCCCGAAGTTAATATTGTAGTCACAGAATCTATCATTAAGAGCTGTTCTAGTGCTTGCATTATATTGGGTGTCTTATCGATGGCTTTATGAATCGTTACTTTTATAGGAAATGCAACTTTTGCTAATTCAGAAATAGTTTTTACGTCTAAAGTATTATCTCGTTTTAATACCCCAAATACTACTCCTTCTATACTTTGGGTTTTGCAATATTTTATCTGCATTTTCATCTTTCTTATTTCTTCTTGAGAATATGTAAAATCACCACCTCGCGGACGTATCATTATACGAATGGGAATATTAACTCTTTCCTTTACTTCTCTAATAAGTTCAAATGAAGGTGTAATTCCACCTGCATCTAAATTAGCACACAATTCGATTCTATCTGCTCCAGCTTTTTCTGCCCGTATAGCCTGTTTTAACGTTTCTACACAAGCCTCTTTTATATAATTCATATTCATAAATTATAATCTAGAATAAAAACTATTATCAATTAATCTTGCTGCACCTAATAATGCAGCATTTTCTTGAAGTTTACTTTTAATAATTGGTATCCTAGTATTAGATGTACTCTTAGCTTTCTTTAATTGAGTTTCAAAAAAAGACCATGCATTACAAATATTACCTCCAACAACTACAGCTTCTGCTTTAAAATCGACTATCCATGGAGCTAAAAATAGTATTAAGTTTTCTGCGAATTCATTAAAAATTTGATTTTTAATTTGATCCATATTCTTCAACTTTACAAGATCTTTTACACCTTTAATTTCGTCTCCGGTAAGTTCATAATATCGCCTTTGAAACCATTGTGTTGAAAAATGAGTATCTGCAATATCATCTCCAAATGGCAAATGATATAACTCGCCATGTAACGGAACTCCTTCACCACTCGTTACAGGAATTCCTTTATCTATAAAAGTAGCCCCAAAACCGGTACCTAATGTTATTGCAATTGATTTTTTAAATGTTATTAATTCACCAGTCCATGCTTCTCCTATCCCAAAGCAAGCAGCGTCGTTATAAAAACGTATTGGAAAAGACGGATCTAATTTTAATTGTTCTCGAATTGTATTTTTAAGGTTTATATTGTATAATGTTTCAAACTTATGTTCTCCTTTATCGGGAAAAACACCATTCTTATAATCAAAAGGACCTGGTATTGCAATACCAATGCCTTTAAGTTTTTTTATATCCAGATGATCAATGGCTAAATCCATCGTAGAAATCCAACTCTCTAGTATAAGATTCTGATCATCTTTATGATCTATTTTCATAGTAAAAAGTTGTTGTATTTGATCTTTATGATTTTCCTGTATAATTGCCACTGTAATATGACTTCCTCCTATATCAACTCCTAATACCATTCGAAAACTACATTTAAATTATTTATTAGATTACATTTTTTACTTTATACCCGATCAATCCATAAAAAACCAAGTACGAGTAACAAATCACTGGTATAAAAAATGATAACTGGATACCTATACTATCGGCTATAGCACCTTGTAATAATGGTATTAAAGCGCCACCAACAATCATCATTACCAATAAAGAAGAGGCCTGACTAGTATATTTACCTAAATTTTTAATTGCTAGCGTAAATATATTGGACCATAAAATAGAATTAAATGCTCCTATAGCAATTGCGCTCCAAAAAGCAATTGCTCCATTAGTAATCATCATAATCAATAGAAGGACAATAACGATTCCTGCGAACAATGTTAATACATTTGATGGTTTTGTTCCTCCTACAAGAAATGCTAAATAGTTTATTAATAAGAAAACAATAAACAACCAGATTTTGGCAAAAGGTACTAGTTGCAATGAAAATATACCTTCTTCAATTTTTATAGCTGTTATAAAATATAATACAAAAAAGAAAACTACAGACAGACCAGCCATAATTATATATTTTCTTGTTGCATCTGTTATACTTCCCATTGAAACAGATCCCAAAAATCTACCTATCATAGCGCCACCCCAATAATACGATAAAAACACACCAGCTTCAGCTTCCTCCATCCCCATAATGTTTTCTAATCCAAAAAAGTTGATTAAGAAACTACCCACAGAAACTTCTCCTCCTACATAAAAAAAGATAGCAAACATCCCTAAAACCACATGTCTAAATTTTAATACTCCTAATCCCTTTTCTATTTTTTCGGTATTAACAAAAGAAGGTAATTTTATAAATTTGATAATAATGGCTAATGCAAAAAAAAGACATCCGTAAATAAGGTAAGGCATCTTTAAGGAATCTACCGTAATTTCTCCGTTTGAAAATACCTTATACAATAATACTGCTCCAATAATAGGAGCTAAAGTAGTACCAAAAGAATTAAATCCTTGTGCTAAATTAAGTCTACTAGAAGCTGTTTCTGGTTTACCCAGTATTGCTGCATAGGGATTTGCTGTTATCTGTAAAATTGTAACTCCAGAAGCTAGAATAAACAGAGCTCCTAAGAATATAATATATCGTTGATAACCTGCTGCAGGATAAAATAGGCAGCAACCAATACCACATAATATCAGGCCTATAATAATTCCATTTTTATATCCTATTTTGGCAATAGGATCCCCTTTGCTCACAGAAATAATAAAGTATATTAATGAAATTACGAAAAATGCTCCAAAAAACGCAAATTGTATTAATGCTGCTTGAAAATAGCTAAGTTCAAAGACGGCTTTTAAATGCGGAATCAGAACATCATTCATTACTGTAATAAACCCCCACATAAAGAATAAAAAAGTTATTGTAATAAATGGTTTTTTATAGTTTGTTTTTTCGTTATTCATAATATTACGTTTAAACTTTTTATTCGTTTTTATTTTCTTTTGTTAATGGAACATATTCAAAAAGCTGTACTTCATCATTATTATTAGCGACTAAAACAAGTTTCTTTTTACCATCTATCATTCTTATTTTCTTAGCATCTTTATCAGCAAAAAAACCACTTTCTTCGTTATCAATTGGGATAAAACTACCATTCCCATTTCCATAAAGTAATACTCCGGTACCAGCATCGTTTCGCATGGTTTCTATCTCTGAAGTATATAAATTACCAACTAATAATACATCCAAATGTTTATCATTGTTAAAGTCTTTTACAAGTATATCGTTTGTACTAGAGAATTGTGCGTTATTAGGTAAATTTGATAAAATAAACTTACCATTCCCTATATTTTCGAGATAAGAGGTTGCAAATGTTTGAGCTTCATAATGCAATGCATTATCGAGATTAGTATTTCCGTAAACTTTGTCTATTTCTAAAGATGCAAACAAGTCGTATTTACCTATTTTTTTTGTGAGTTCAGGAACTTGTTGCGCAGAACATGAAAACCCTCTTACTGGATAATGTTTTCCGTAATTATAATATCCCAATACGATATCTTCTTTACCGTTTTGATCAAAATCTTTATAATAAATATCAAAAGGTTTATCTACTGTCGTTTTATACTTATAATTAAGTCCTAAGTTTCCAACTATAAAATCTGTATCGCCATCATGATCAAAATCTCCTTTTTCAATACTAAACCACCATCCCCTAGAATTTTTAATCATAGTATTTTTGGGGTTAGTAAAATTACCTCTATCATTTTCAAAAATGGTAATGGGCATCCATTCTCCTACTATAATTAAATCTTGGTCCCCATCTTTATCAAAATCATCCCAGGAAGCGTCGGTTACCATTCCTAAGTTTTTCAATTTTGGTGCTATCTGCTGCGTTACATCTACTAATGTTCCTTTTTTATTTTCTAAAATAGTACTGGAAGCAGGAAGTGGGTATTCACTGGGCACTAATCGCCCACCTATAAATAAATCAATATCGCCATCATTATCAAAATCTTTGGGCACTACACATGCCCCACTACTTTTAGGTAAATCAGGGTTGTTTTCTTTACTAAAATTTCCTTGACCATCATTTATATACAATCTGTCTTTATACTGTTTTGATTCTAGAGGATATTCATTTCCTCCACTTACAACATATAAATCCTGATCACCATCATTGTCGACATCAAGAAAAACAGCATCTAAATCTTCTGACTCACTATCTTTTATGAATGAATCTTGTACTAATTCTGTAAAGGTTCCTAATGTATTCTGAATATAAAGTTTTCCTCTATCTCCTACAGAAGCACCTATATAAACATCGATAAGACCGTCATTATTAACATCTGCAACTGCTAATCCGGGACCCAACTGTGACAATTTATGCGGTAATAATATTTGGTTTTTATAATCATCAAAATCGTTTTCTTTATGTTTATGTACTAATTTTTGAAGTTGTGTAATCTCATTAAAAACAGATTTAGTTATGGCACTTTCTTGATCATGTTTAGACTGAGCATCATTCATGTAAAGTGAGAGCACTTGATTTACTTTTATATCTTTTATTATAGTTTGTTTATTATTTGGCCAATTCACAACTACTTTATCAATCTTATTTGTTTTTCCCAGACCAAAATGTACTGTTTGTTCACTGGTAGAATAGATACCTCGTACATTAGTAGTCTCTACAAACTGCTTTTTTTCTCCATAATAAATTGTAATCTTCGTCCCTAATGTATTTTTATACGTTTTATCACTAATCTTGAATCTCAAAAAATTATTTTGTAAAGTGCTGGTTGTATTATTTCTATAAATAAGTGCTTCTTCATTAATTGTATTTACTATAATTTCTAAATCTCCATCATTATCAAGATCTGCATAGGCTGCTCCATTTGAAAAGGTTTTTTGGTTTAGCCCCCAATCTTTCATGGTTTTTGTAAACGTATAATCACCGTTATTTTTAAAAGCATAATTGGTTAGTTTTTCTGAAGGAAGAATTTCAATAGTTTTTTCAAGATCTAAAATTTCCCAAATACTAACATCTCCAGCATTTGGATTATTTTTCACAAAAGTATTTGCGACATCAACTACATGATCCGCCATCTTTTTATTGGCATCTGTATTTCGTATATCTCTTAATAAACCATTTGTGACATAAATATCTTTTAATCCATCATTATCAAAATCTGCAATTAAATTTGCCCAACTCCAATCGGTAGAAGATACAGATGCCAACTCAGCAATTTCACTAAAAGTACCGTTTCCATTATTTAATTGAAGTGTGTTAAACATATATTGATAATGTCCGCCATTATTAACAACTGTCCAAAAATCCTTTGGATTCATTCCGCTCATATTTGATTTTAATCGAATATTATCTTCTGCTGCCATGTCTGCTACCATAATATCAAGTAATCCATCATTATCGATATCTGCAGCATCTACTCCCATACTGAAATATGACATGTGTTTTAACGCTTTATTTGCAATATTGGTAAATGTTCCATCACCATTATTGATATAAAAAAAATCTGGTAGATAAAAATCATTGGCGATATACAAATCGGTAAAACCATCATTATTGAAATCTGATGCAGAAACGCTATTTGCATTGCTGGTCCTTAACACTCCTGCTTCTGCACTCACATCAACAAAATGTGTATTGTCAACATTTTTATAAAGTTTTGAAGCATACTTCAAGTCATTCTTAAGATTGATCCCAAAAAATTTAGAGTAACTACCAGGGTTTGGAGGTTGATTAAGTAAAAAAAGATCCAGTAATCCATCATTATTATAATCTAGAAAAGTAGCATGTCTTGTTCGCTCATTATTTGCTATTCCAAACTTCTCTGCTTGTTCTGAAAACGTAAGGTTTCCATTATTTATGTATAATTTATTCTTTCTTAGGTTTTGATCATCATCATAAAGTTCTCTACATACATAAATATCTATATATCCGTCATTATTTACATCTGCTAGTGCTACTCCCGATGACCACCCTCCATTATCCTTAATACCAGCTTTTTGTGTTATATTCTCAAAAGTTAGATTACCTTTATTGATATAAAGTTCATCTCCTACTAAATTTCCACTAAAAAAAACATCTTGTAATCCATCGTTATTAAAATCTGCAACACCTACTCCTCCTCCTCCATAATAATTTGAATACAACAAGATATTTCTGTCTTTCTTATCGATTACATTGTTGGAAAAAGTAATTCCAGTTTGATCAGATGGCAATAGCGTAAATAGTGTATTTTCCTGTGCCTGAGCACTTATCAGAATTAAAATAAAAACTAAACTTATTGGTATTTTATTCATAACTATTACGATAAAAAAGAAGGGAAAATGGGAATCCCTTCTTTTTTGGTTAAATCAAAAACTATTATGAAAATAAAAATTATTCTACATCCCACCATATTCTGGTGGTAAATTGATCTGGCCCTTGTCTTGTTATGGCCTCTTGATAGTTCTGTGGATTCGCAGTTTGTTCTCTTTCGAAATATCGTAATCTTCTTGGTATTTGCCCGTTACTTTCATTTCCTGGAAAATTCACTGGGGTTAATACAGGAAACCCTGTTCTTCTCCAATTGGCATACGATTCAATATCATTTAAGAAAGTGCATACCCAATACTGCGTATTTATTTGTTCTAATCCTATTGCTGGGTTATAAGGGTTTGTTGTAAGATAATCTGCAATATCGCTATCGGGTATTATAGCGTTTTCACCATACAGTGCTAAGAATTTCATTGCTGCAGTGACACCGTTATTATAATGTGTAGCAGGATCTCCCCCGGCTATTCCCCATCTTAACGCTGCTTCTGCTAACATAAATTCTACTTCGGCATAAGTTTGAAAGAAATACGGAGCATCTTCTCCTGTTATAATTAACCGATTTGCTTCTGTATAGGCTTGGTCATTTGTTTCTCCTGTTAATGCTAATAATCCATCTGCATTTAGCCCATTAGGCAACCCTCTTTGCATAGTTGGATCCATTCGTTCTGCTTCTGTTCTTAAAATAGCGTTACCATCTGCATCAGTTTCTCCTGTATCTTCTGGCAATGAGCCATAAATTGTAAGCCTTGGATCACCATTTAATATATTTACAAAAGTATCACTAAGTCTAGAATCACCATCTGCACTAAAAACCTGTCCATTACCGTTTCTGTTTAGTCCATCAACTAACGTATGTTCTATATATGCTATATCATCATTAGATTGCATTACACCACCATCAATTGCTCTTTGCGCCCATTGTTGTGATGCAGCAGGATCTACTTTAATCAGACGTAATCCGAGTCGTAACATCAAAGAATATCCAAAACGTTTCCATTTTTCCTGACTACCCTGATAAAGTATATCTGCACTTCCTAATTGAGAAGCTCCAGTACCTAAACCAGCGGTAGCTTCTGCTAATTCATTAAGCATATCGGCATATATTTCACTTTGCGGATCGTATTTTGGTCTAAAAATACCACTTATAAATCCTTTCCCTGCTTCACTATATGGTACATCTCCGTATAAATCGGTAATCTTATGATAAATAAAAACTCGTAAAATTCTTACAATAGATACCATCTCTTCAGAAAATTCACCATCTGCATTAGTTTGCAATTGAGATAAAAGATCCTCTACTGCTTTAACCATATCTCCATACCCTCTTTCAAACCATGCACCGGACCATTGGGCATTATACAGATATTTATCTCCAGCCCAAACTCCTCCTGTAGCAGACATATGCTGGATCATAGTGGAGGAATAAATTAAATTTCCTCTCCAATTTTCGAAACGATCTCCTGCCGTTCTTAAAAGAGTATTTGTAAGTTTTGGTCCGGGATCTAATTGCAAAGCCGAATTAGGATCCTGATTTAGTTCTTCAAAGCCGTTATCACAATTGGTAATGGTCAATACTGTGATAGCTGTTAAAAAAATTTTCAATATTTTTTTCATAATATGACTATTATTATAGTATTCACTTAAAATTTTACATTCACACTCAATCCATAACTGCGAATTGGAGGTAGCCCAAAATACTCTAACCCCTGTGCGTTCCCTGCATTAAATCCTGCTTCAGGATCTATGTTATCTGCTTTTTTAGAGATAAAGAACAGATTTCTACCTATTAACGAAACACTCGCTGAATTGATAAATGTTCTTCCCAATATGTCTGAAGGAAAGGTATATCCTAAGCTAAACTGACGAAGTTTAATGAAATCGGCATCTTCTACAACCTCCTCTGCTATACCAGAAATACGGCCATAATATCCTTGTATTGTTGTAGGGTCATGGGTAAATGTAAAGGGATCTCCACTGGGGTTAGCATCTGTAACATTTGTGACTCCTGTAACTGTAAAGTTACCTTCTCTTCCTACTAATGTCTTTTTATGCAACCCTGTTGAAATAGCAGTTGCATTAGTTCCTGCATATACTTTACCTCCAAATTTTCCGTCGATAAGAAAATTTAATGTGAAATTTTTATAACTAACTGTATTTGAAAAACCAAGTGTTAATGGAGGAACACCTTCTCCTAGAACTCTCCTTTCTGGATCTATAACTGGGAGACCATCTGCATCGTATACCAATTGACCTGTATTGTTTCGCAAATATGCTGTTCCTAATATTACACCAAAAGGTTGTCCTACAACTTGACTAACGTTTGCGGCAAACGTACGAACATTACCAATAGTCAAATTACCATTATCTTCATCTGTTGCAATTACCTCACTTTCATTATAACCAATATTTACACTGGTATTCCATTTAAAATTATCATTTTGGAAAGGCGTTGCAGAAATTAAAAGCTCTATTCCTTTATTTTCTAATTCACCAATATTTGATAGTACATTAGAAAATCCTGAAGTATTAGAAATATTAACATTAACAATATCCCTTTTAGTTGTATTCGTATAATAAGCAAAATCTATCCCTAATCGGCTATTAAAAAATCGCATATCAAATCCAACTTCTATTTCTTCTTTAGAAAATGGTGTAATTGCAGAGTTAGGTACTGCACCTGTAGCAATCTGACCTAAAGGTTGGCCTTGATGTCCTTGCCCAAAAATTTGGAATGGTAAATTTAGACTATAAGGATTCGGTGCGCCACCCGCAACTTCAGAGTATCCTGCTCTTACTTTTCCAAAAGTAAACCATGAAGGCATTTCAAAAGCATCGGAAAATACAAAACTACCATTTATCGATGGATAAAATTCATTATTTGGACTGTCTTTACCCACTGCAGAAAGGGTAGAAAACCAGTCATTTCTTCCTGTAACAGTCAAGAATAAATAATCATTATATGATAAACCTATCGAGCCATAGATCCCCGATAATGCAATTTCTTCTAATCTTCTTTCACTTGCTCCAGGGTTTCGTACATTTCCTATAATTTCTAAGAAAGGAACTATAAAATTACTTCCCCTAAGATCTAATCTATCAGATCGTTGTGTATTTTTATTTGCTCCAAAAGTAGCATCAATCTTAAACTTATCGGTAATATCTTTATTAATATTTAAAAGCAAATCTGCATCAACTTGGGTAAGATTCACTTCTCGTTCTAGAATATCTCCACCTCCTGTTCCATCAGCTTGAATTTGGAAAGCCGTACCATATCCTGTAATAATTGTAGTTCTAGTAGTGTTATGATCAATACCTGCTCTTGCACTAATGTCTAACCAATCGAATATTTCATAATTAACGGTTGCAGCACTAATAATTCTGTTTCGTCTATCAAAAGTTCTAAACCTACTTGATGCCCAATATGGATTGGTTAAAAAAGGACTTCTGCTAATTCTTCTTTCGAAACCATCACTTTCTCTAGCTCCTCCTGTATCTGCACCCAGATCGGTTACATTTACATTTGCCGGTAATAGTGCTGTCCCAAAATTTGCATTTCCTGGAGCATCAGAAACTCTAGGTCTATTGGTTACTTTTTCAATAATATACCTGGCGCTCACATCTAAAGTTAATTTATTTGCTACTGTAGAACTAGAATTTAACGAAAATGTTTTTCTATTAATTTCTGAATTGGGAACAACATCTAAATTATCTAAATTGCTAATCCCAAATCTATAATTATATCCTTCTCCTGATTTGGATAAGGCAACTGTATTAATCAATGAGCTTCCTGTTCTATAGAATCTTTTTAAATTATCACCAACATTTACATATGGTCTTGAAACTCCATCAAATTGTACAGAACTTGGTATACTACCTAGTCTTGCTCCCCAAGATGTAAAAGCCGCATCAAGCGCTGCATCCTGAGTTGTAGGAGCGACTCCTTGAGTACCTTGACCATATTCTTTTTGAAAATCTCTAAAGCTAGTATCTATCTGATCAAAGTTAATTTGGTTAGAATATTCAACTCCCAATCCTTTTTGATTTTTTCCATTCTTGGTCGTAATAATTATTACTCCATTAGATGCTCTTGAACCATATAAAGCTCCTGCTGCTCCACCCTTAAGTACACTTACAGACGCTACGTCATCTGGATTAATACTAGAAATACCATCTCCTAAATCCGAACCTCCCCACTCACTTGCTGCACCTAATTGTGTGTTATCAATAGTCACACCATCGACAACATACAAAGGTTGATTTCTTCCTGCTAAACTTGAAGCTCCTCGAATAATAACCCTACTTGTACCTGCTGCCCCTGTAGAAGGTTGTGTGATATTAACTCCTGCAATTTTACCTTGTAAAGCGTTTATAGCATTTGTTGATTTTACTTCAGAAATAGACTCTCCCTCTAATTGAGTAACAGAATACCCCAGTGTCTTTTGTTCTTTTCTGATATTAAGTGCTGTGACGATCACTTCGTCAAGTTGTTCTTCTGATTCTGATAATGATACATCAATTCTTGTTTGCCCATTAACAGGAATTTCTTTTGTAGCAAACCCCAATGATGAAAAAACTAAAATCGCATCTGGTTTAGGCAAATTAACCGAATAGTTACCTTCAAAATCAGACAACACACCTACCGATGTACCTTTGACTATAACATTTACTCCTGGAATAGGCCTACCTACTTTCTCATCGGTTATCGTACCCGATACTGTCGAATCTTGTGCTTTTATTGTTTGAAAACCAACAAAAGACACAAACACTAGAAATACTAGTAACTTATTACACATATTAGATTGTTTAATTTACATTAAGTTAATTTCTGCTCTCCCAGGCTAAAAAAACCAATTATGGTTTCTTAATTAACCCAGTATAAATGTTATAATATCATTAACTTTTCGAAAAGTTTTTCGACCAATGACAATGCTGAAAAGTTAAAGGACAAGATTACGAAAACGTTTGAAGTCACTTCTTTTTATTTTATTTTAACATTTAGAACTACAGTTTCTTTAGTATTTATGTTAAAACTACTTAAAAGATCTATTTCAGGCTAAAATGCAACTTCCCTGAATTAGTGAGCTTTTTATGTGAAACAAAAAAGCTATTGTACGTTTCATCTCCAATTTTTATAGTATCTATATTTTTTTTACTGTTTACATTATGAGCTGTTATTACCAAAGTATCATTTTTGTAATACTCATTATCCAAGTGAATTATTACTTTATCAAATTTTGGTTTACAAAAGGTATATATTGGTGATGCCGGAGTAATAGGGTAGATTCCTATCATTGAAAATATTGCCCATGCAGACATTGTTCCTGTATCGTCATTTCCCGGTAAGCCATTTGGAGTGTTTTGATAGTGTTTATCTAATAATTCACTAACTTTTTTTTGTGTTCTCCATTCTTGATCTTTTACATAATTAAATAAAAATGGATAGGCTATATCGGGTTCGTTAGCCATATCGTACTGCTCATAATCAAAAACTTTTTGGAGTTGTTCTAAAAACATCTTATCACCTCCCATATTATTTTTTAGTCCCAAAATGTCATGTGAAACCATAAATGTATATTGCCACGCATTTCCTTCTATAAATCCTAAGTTTTTAATAAAATTTGCTCCTGTTTCAGGGTTATAGGGAGTTAACCAGCTACCATCATCATTTTTAGGTCGTAATAGATTAAACTCTTTATCAAATAGTTTTCTATATGATAGTGCGCGCTTCGAAAACCGTTCATGATTTGTTTTATCGCCTAATTCTTTGGCTAATTGCGCGATAGCAAAATCTGCAATATTATACTCTTGTGTAGTAGATACAGAACCACTACTTGTTGTTTTTGTTGTTAAATACCCTTTTTCGATATAGTCTCTAATACCTGGACGTAAAGGATTATCATCTAATTGATTTGCACTTTTCAACATAGCCGAATATGCTTTATTTATGTCAAAATCACGAATTCCTTTAAGGTACGTATCTGTTATTATAATACCTGCGGGATCTCCTACCATAGTAGTTGTTTCGGTACCATTTAATTCCCATTTAGGAAGCCAACCAGTTTCATCATAAATTTGCAACATACTTTTGACCATATCAGATTGCTGTTTAGGATACACTAAACTCATTAATTGATGTAGATTTCTATACGTATCCCATAATGAAAAAACGGTATATCTGGTATTCTTAGTTTCTAAAGTTTCTCTGGTTCTCATTTTAGGGTATTCGCCATTAACATCGTTTAGTGTATTAGGATGAATCAAAGTATGATATAATGCTGTATAAAAAACAGTCTTATCATCTTCTTTTCCTCCTTCTACTTCTATTTTTGACAAATACTCATTCCATTCTCTTTTAGTCTCATTTTTGATTTGATTAAACGTCTTATTTCGAGTTTCTTTTTCAAGATTTTCACGAGCATTTGCTATACTAACATAGGATATTCCTATTTTCATTTCTATCTGAGTAGGTTTTTCAAAATTATATCTCATATACCCACCAATACTATCTCCTGTAATTTCTTTGGTAAATCCTTTCTTAATTCTAGTATTACCATTATAATTACTCATCCAATCCGCTTCTATTCCTTTATACTTTAAAGGCTTTTTCCACACTCCAAATTCATTTGCAGGTTCAGAGAATTTTGCTACAAAATAAACAGGATATGCTTCTTCTGGTTTATAGTAACAAAATGAGCCTACGGTTCGAATACCTTCAATCTCTGTAGGGGAAACAATTTTCATGGTAGCGCCTTGCTCATTAGTTAACCCCAACCCTAAGTTTAATAAAATGTTTGCTTCACCTTTTGGAAAAGAATACTTATTTACTCCTACTCGAGTGGTTGCCGTTGTTTCTACTTTAACGTTGTATTTATCTAAAGTAGTCGTGTAGTATCCAACTTTTGAAATTTCATCAGAATATGTAGATCCGTATTTTGTATACTGTGTTTCCAGATCTCCTGTAGTTGGCATCGCTACAATTACACCCAAATCAGGACACCCTACTCCACTTAAATTTACGTGACTAAATCCCGTCAAAAAAGTATTTTCATGAACATAAGGTGTAGATAACCAGCGGCTATCCTTTTCTAACGGTAAATTTCTGCTACCCGCAACATTAAAAGGCGATACATTGACCATACCTCTTACTGCTATGGGGCCTGGGTTAGTAGTTCCAAAATTTGATGTCCCAATAAAAGGATTTACATATTGGGTAACGTCTATTCTATCTTCTTTGACAATTTCTTTTTTCTCTGATCGAAATTTTTCTTTTTCTTCTTGAGAACAAGAAGCTAGTAAAAAAATAAGTAGTAGGTGTATGAAACTATCAAATCTTCTTAAAATGTTAAATATCATTCTCATTTTTCTTTTATAATACCCCCTTAGAATTAAAACTAGAGTAGTTAATAAATTACTCTTTACTTAGTGAATATGGTACTGCATCAATTGTACTTGCCCAGTTTTTATTAGGTTTATTATAAAGTTTAAAATTTAATGTCCCACCTTTTTGAATATCTTCAAAATTTATAAAACTTTTATCATGAAGCACTCCATTTAAAGAGACAGAATTTATGTATACATTTTTTTTAGAATTATCTGGAGCATCTATGATAAATGAATTGCCATTTTCTAATTTTAAAGTAGCTTTCTTAAATAATGGGCTTCCTATTACATATTGGTTTACCCCTGGAGTAACTGGATAGAACCCCAATGCACTAAACACATACCAAGCAGAAGTCTGCCCGTTGTCTTCATCACCACAATATCCATCTGGTGTTGCAGCATATAACTTGGTAAGTACTTCTCTAATTTTTTCTTGTGTTTTATAGGCCGCATTGGCATAATTATATAAATAAATCATATGTTGAATCGGTTGATTTCCGTGTGCATAATTACCCATATTAACAATTTGCATTTCACGAATTTCATGAATTGTAAATCCATAATAAGACGCATCAAACTCTGGTGGCATAGAAAATACATGATCCAATTGTTTTTCAAACTCAGTTTTACCACCCATTAATTGTATTAAACCATCAACATCATGAAAAACTGACCATGTGTAATGTAGACTATTACCTTCAGTAAAAGCATCTCCCCATTTTAGTGGATTAAATGGAGTTTGAAAGCTACCATCTTTGTTTTTTCCTCGCATTAATTTTGTCGATGGATCAAATAGGTTCTTATAATTAAGTGAGCGTTTGTAAAATTTAGTAGCTAGCTCATTTTTACCTAATTTTTCAGCCATTTTCGCAATTGTAAAATCTGCATATGCATATTCTAATGTTCGTGCTGCATTTTCGTTGATCTTAACATCATACGGCACGTAACCCAGAGTATTATAATAATCTATTCCTTCTCGACCGACAGAACGAATGGGGTTTCCATCAGACAATGGTCTTCCTGTTGAAGTTGTAGCGTTTTTTAGGATTGCCTCAAATAAAATTTCTTTATCAATATCTGTCACTCCTTTTAAAAATGCATCTGCAATGATTGGAGCCGAATTTGATCCAATCATACAATCCCTATGACCTGGACTTGCCCATTCTGGTAACCATCCCGATTCTTTATATGTATTTGCCAACCCTTGCATAATATGACCATTTAATTCTGGATACATCATATTAAAGAAAGGGAAAACTGCTCTAAATGTATCCCAAAAACCATTATCGGTAAACATATAACCAGGTAATACTTTACCATTGTAAGGGCTATAATGAACTATTTCGTCTTTCTCATTGTATTCATAGAATTTTCTTGGAAACAACAGTACACGATACAGACAAGAATAAAAGGTCTTAATATGTTCTGTATTATCATCTTCGATTACAATTTTTCCTAATTCTTTTTCCCACTCATTTTTTGCTTTATTATAGGTTTCTTCAAAAGTATCTTTCCCTATTTCTCTATCTAAATTTAATTGTGCTTGTTCTAAACTTATAAAAGAAGAGGCAACTTTTACATGCACAGCTTCTCCTTTTTTAGTGCTAAACCCTATAATAGCTCCTACATGTTCTCCTTCATTTTCTTTAGAATTGTTTATTAATGTCCAGTCTTCTGTCCAAGTGTGATTAACTTCAAAATCTTTATCAAATTGAGCCACAAAATAATTATGAAAATTATTAGGCACACCACCACTATTATTTCTACAATATCCTATAATCTTTCTTTCTTCTGGAATAATTTTAACCATAGATCCTTTAAAAAAGGCATCTAACATGATATAAGATTGTTTTGCTTCTGGAAAAGTAAATTTAAAATGCGCAGCTCGTTCTGTAGGTGTAACCTCTGCAGTAACATCATAATCAGCTAAATACACCTTATAATAATGTGGTTTAACTGTTTCTGCTTTATGCGAGAACCAAGAAGCTCTTTCGTCTTCTTTATATTTAAGATCTCCTGTAATTGCCATTAAAGAAAATGCTGCATAATCGTTTATCCATGGGCTTGGCTGATGAGTTTGTTTTATGCCTCTAATTCTATTTTCATCATATTTATAGGTCCAGCCATCTCCCATTTTTGAAGTCATTGGTGTCCAAAAGTTCATAGCCCAAGGAGTTGCAATTGCCGGATATGTGTTTCCATTAGATAAATCAAAGGCAGAATCTGTTCCCATTAACGGATTTACATAATCTGTTAATGATACTTCCTCTTGTTTTTGAATCTCTTTTACTTTTTCATCTTTTTGTTTTGAATTACATGCCAAAATAAAAGGTACTAAAACGTGTATAACAAGTTTTATTCTCATTGATTATTTTATTTTATTGTATTACTATTTCATCAACAAAAAGCCATGGAGCTTTACCTGCTCCTTGATGCCATTTTGGAAGTTTTCCTGCGTTTTGAACTATTATTTTTAGGTATTTAGCTTCAACATCCTTTATTTTGATATTAAATCGTTTTTGATTTTTATCTCCTCCTTCTCTTTGATGTGTAGCATCATAATCCATCTCTCCTACTTTTTGAAAAGAAGTGTTTTCGTTTCTGGAATATACTTCTATCCTCTTTGGGAATAAAATCCATGAACCTGAATCTCTAAGGCAACTTACAGCAACACCATTAATACTTTTAGGTTCTTCAAAATTAATTGTGCTAATTAGATCTACCCCTTCATAACCGGTCCATTTTCCATCAGAAAAAAGAGTACTTCCTTCTATAAAATCAAAAATTTTATGTGCTCCGGGATATTTAGTAGATGGCTCATTTACAATTTCAAAATTTGTGACTTTATATTTTATTTTGAAAAAATCTTTTTCAAAGATTGGACTTGGTAACCATTCATCTTGATACATTTTTGCTTTTAACTTAGTAGATTTTACTATTTTAATGGGCTCATTATATCGAGTAGATGTACTGTCAGGATCCGAACCATCAAGACTATAAAATAGTTTTGCAGAACGGGCAGGATCATTAAAAACAATCAAAAGACTATCTGAAAAAAGAGATTGTTCTGTAATAAGTTTAGGAGGTTTTAATGGTTTGATTTCGGTAAATCCTTCAAAAATCCCTTCGTGGATTTTTGTTTTACTAGCTTTTTCTACTTGTCTAACAAATTCCTTATCAACATTAGTATTCCAAATAAATACATCGTTTAAAGCTATTTTTTCTAGAACTACCTTTAGGCCATCATTATCAACAGCTGTGTGATGAAGATTTAAAACCTTAAGTTTCTTTAAATCTATTAAATAATTGAGAGTTTTATTGGTGATTTTAGTATTATCAAGACGTAATTTTTCTAATCGCTTTAGGTATTTTAATCCTTTAGTCATATCATCTGTAAGCAATGTAGTATTCATATCCAATTCTACCAACTGCTCAGAGATTCCTGTTAATGTATTAACGGCTTCTTCTGAAATCGAGTCTTTGGTAAATTTAACTATCAATTGTGGTTGATTAATAGCAATCCTATGTACCGAAAAGCCAGCTTTCACTACTTTATTTAAGGCTCTAATAGAAGCTTCAGGAATATTTTCTATATCTTTTTCTATATAATTCTCTAATAGACTTATTAACGTATCGTTACTTTGATAAGCTAATGCTTTTTTCTTGAAATCTACACCATTATTTATCCAATGTTTTAATAACCATAATTCATCGGTAGTAATTTGATTTTTACCCGCAGGTGGCATATGTTCTTCATTGTCTAATGGCAATAAAATTCTTTTAATCATATGACTTTTTAAAGCATTTCCCTTTTGTACTAATGCCCCATTTTTTCCTCCTTTTTGTATCATCTCTTCAGAAATTAGAGATAATCCTCCTTTTTGTTTGGTTGCATTATGACATTGCACACATTTAGCATCAAGGATTGGATATATTACATCAGAGAAATAACGTAAACTATCTATGACTTGAGGTTTCTTCGTTTTTGTCTTTAATGGTGAATATTGTGTTATAAAATTATCCCCATGAGTTAATATACTACCAAAATGTCCTGTTATACTTATCAAAATAATAGTCATAACAAATAATGGGAAAAATAGTTTTTCTAAATCTTCTTTTGAAGATCTTTTAATTAGAAATAATACTAATGTCAAAATTGCTGTACCAATACCTGTCCACATATGAATATTTGTAGTACTTTCTTCGTAACCTCCTTCTAACGATAAAAAATAGCCTAAAACACATGCAATACTTGCAAAAAAAGTACTAAAACCTAATCCGTTCTTAATAAGTGTTTCTGGGTATTTTTTACGAATACGTCCAACAATATCGAAGTAAAACACTAATAGTAATCCCCCAATTGGTAAATGCAATATTAAAGGGTGAAAACGCCCTAAAAACAAAATAAACTCTGGTGTATTACTTTCTATTTGAACAAAGAACATTTGACTCAAAAATAAGTACCATATTTCGGGTATTATAAAATTCATGATTAGTTCTTTTTGGTATTAAAAATCCATTCATCCATAAATAGCCAGGCAGGGTTACCTTTTCCTTGATGCCATTTAGGAATGGCTGTAACATTAGATATTTTGATTTTCATTTTTTTAAGTCTCTTTGAAACTGAAATATTAATATTTTCTAATTTGGTACTATTACTCTCCTGCTTTTCTATTTTCTTTATTGGTCCTATCGGCATGTAATTAATCCCATCTTCAGAAAAATCTATAGAAATATCTTGAATAGGAAAAATCCATGAATCGGTATTTACTAAATATCCTATATCGATTGATTCTATATACAGGACATCATCAAATTCTACAATAGCTATAAATGGTTCTGTAACTCCTAGCCATTCACCATCTCTAAAATTTAACGTTCCTTTTTCACCATTTACTAAGGTATTTTGACCCTTACCTGGATATTGTTTATTCAAAGCGGTCTCTAAATCAATACTATGAACATCTACTCCTTTATTAAAGAATGATACATCTATTGCATCACTAGGTTTAAAATCTAAATGAAACGCCTTAAAAGTATATTTACCAGGTTTTGAAATCGAAATTGAGTTCGTATACTTATTTGATGTTTCATTTGGTTCACTTCCATCTGTTGTGTAATAAATTACTGCTTGATCCAAATCTAATAATGCTGTAATCGATGAAGATGAATCTATAATTACACTTTTTGTTTCAATTTTTGGATTTACTAATTGTACATCTTTGGTTTGTACAAAATGATCAGATAAATCACTTTTATTACTATTCTTTTTACAAGAATACATACATAGTAATACTGCTATCACAAATACACATCTCATACTCTGATTAATTTTATAGGATATGTCTGACCTGAGTTCCATTGCGCTACATACATATTATCGTCCTCATCAATACATACATCATGAGGATGTTGAAATAATTTTATAGTTTGATATAACTCTGCTAATGAATTATTTTTATACAAAGGTTTTGTAGCACCGGGACAAGAAATAACCTCGTTTTTATCATTCATGATTAAAAGAAACCCAGAATTATTTTGGGTTGCTCCTCTGGATTTGAGAACTGCAAAATAAATTTCATCCTTATGAATGACAGGTCGACAAATAAGTGCACCAGGAACTTCTATCGAAGACAAATACGTACCATCTAAGCTAAATCTTTTTAATTGATTTTGCTCTCTTGCTGTTACTAAAAGGACAGGAGATTCTTGATTTCTTGCATCTAAACAAATACCATGCGCATTTAAAAATTGATCATTTTCTATTCCCCTGCCCCCAAATATATTTAAGAGTTCCCCTTTATAATTATAATGTAATATAAATTGATTTCCGTAGCCATCGGCCACATAAAAATCTCCATTTTCTAAAATTGTTGTTTCAGTCGGTTTAAATTCTTCTTTGTTTTTATATTTTCCAGTATCTGCAGGATACTCTATAGTCATTACTTCTTTGCCATCTATGGTTGTTTTAATAACCTGATGACGTTCATAATCGGTAATAAATAAAAAATCTTCTCCGTTTTCTGTAGAAAGCGTTAATCCGTGACCTCCGGGATATGTCGTGCCCCAAGTTTCTATAAGTTTTCCAGATTTGTCATAGATTATGATATTATTCTTGACATGATTAGTAAGCAATATAATTCTTCCTTTAGAGTCTTGAATAATTTCATGACAGTCTTGAACCGGAACTTTGTTCGCATCTAATTTACCCCAATTCATATCAACTTTATATTGATGTGAATTATGGCCAATAATCAAATCTTTATGATAATCAAAGGAATACGCTCCAGAGTACATTGGTAACGTAAGTACCCCTGCAGAGGCGCATATTGACTTATGTAAAAACTTTCTTCTATTCATGATTTACAATATTATGCTATGAGATCTTTAACTACGTGACCATGAACATCTGTTAACCTAAACCTTCTTCCTTGATGTTTAAAAGTGAATTTGGTATGATCAATTCCCATAAGATGCATTAGTGTAGCCTGAAAATCATGAATATGCACTGGGTCTTTTATGACATTATATCCAAGTTCATCGGTTTCGCCATAAGTAAATCCAGGTTTTACTCCTCCACCAGCCATAAAAACTGTAAATGATCTAGGATGATGATCTCGTCCATAATTTGTGTCTGTTAGTGTTCCTTGGCTATAATTTGTTCTTCCAAACTCACCTCCCCAAATTACCAATGTATCTTCTAACAAGCCTCTTTGTTTTAGATCTAGAATCAAAGCAGCCGAAGCCTGATCCACATCTTTAGCTTGTTTTTCTATTTGTGTTGGAAGATTATCATGTTGATCCCATCCCATATGATATAATTGTACAAATCGTACATCTTTCTCTATTAATCTTCTAGCTAGTATGCAATTGGCAGCATAGGTTCCTGGTATCTGAGAATCTGGACCATACATTCTAAAAATGTGATCTGGTTCATCATCTATATTCATTGTATCCGGAACAGACGTTTGCATGCGATAAGCCATTTCATATTGTGCTATCCTACTATTAATTTCTGGATCTCCAAATTCTGTTTCCTGTTTGTAATTTAACTCACTTAAATAATCCAGCATTTTTCTTCTATCAGATCTAGACATTCCTTCTGGATCTTTAAGAAACAAAACAGGGTCCTTACCAGAACGAAATTGGACTCCTTGATGTAAAGAGCTTAAAAAACCATTACCCCATAACTTAGAATACAGCGGTTGCGCATTAGGTCGACCGGTACCTCTACTTAATAATACAGAAAAAGCAGGTAAATTATTATTCAGGCTTCCTAAACCATAACTCATCCATGACCCTATACTTGGTCTTCCTGATTGTTGAGATCCTGTTTGAAAAAATGTAATTGCAGGATCATGATTTATGGCATCTGTTTGCATAGATTTTACAAAGCACAATTCATCAACAACTTTTGAAACATAGGGCATTAGACTACTCACCCATGCTCTTGATTCTCCATATTGTTTGAATGTAAAATTACTATCGGTCAAAGGGAAACTAGATTGTCCAGACGTCATACCAGTTAATCGTTGGCCTTTTCTAACAGATTCTGGAAGATCTTGCCCTCTCATATCGGTTAGTTTTGGTTTGTAATCAAACAAATCTAATTGCGAAGGTCCCCCACTTTGAAAAAGATAAATCACTCGTTTTGCTTTTGGAGCAAAATGTGGAAGTTTTAAAGAACTAGCTCCTAAATTTAAATCTTTGGCAGTATTCGATGCATTAAACATACTTATTGGATCAATCAACGACCCTAAAGCAACTCCCCCAATACCTAATCCAACCTTCTTTAAAAAGTGTCTTCTATTATTATTATTAAAATGTTTAAATAACTCGCTCATGATCTTTAACTTTTAGTAATGGTTTCATCTAAGTTGAATAACAAACTAGCTAGAGCTGTGTACGC
Source organism: Aquimarina sp. AD10 (assembly GCF_003443715.1). NCBI lineage: Bacteria > Pseudomonadati > Bacteroidota > Flavobacteriia > Flavobacteriales > Flavobacteriaceae > Aquimarina > Aquimarina sp. AD10. Next base: position 1,686,423 of record NZ_CP031965.1, read on the forward strand.
TCTTAGTTCTTTAGGCGGAATATTTTCGGGGATCGTTACGGTTACTCTTTGTTCTGTAACTTTACTTTCTAGTTTCTTGACAATTTCTGTCTGTCTTTGCTCATTTAAATAGGTAGATAGTTTATTAAGTTCAATTTCGTCTGGACTTCTAGACGTAATCTTCCTGAAAAGAGTTTTTATCTTTTGTTTTTCATCAAAACTATCATTTTCTAATACTTGAATTGCCATTATTGTAGCAGCTTCAATAAACTGAGGGTCATTCATAAGCACTAATGCTTGGAGCGGTGTGCTTGTCTTTTGTCGTTGTACAGTACAGAAATCTCTAGAAGCTGCATCAAAAGTTAACATAGAAGGTGGTGGCACTGTTCGTTTCCAGAAGGTATATAAGCTTCTCCTATACAAGCCTTCTCCTTTATCGGCAATATATTCTGTAAGTCCAACCCCAGAAGTTGTCTCTGCCCATAAACCTTTTGGTTGATAAGGTTTTACACTAGGACCACCAACTTTTTTAACCAATAGTCCACTTGCCAACAATGCATTATCTCTAATAGCTTCTGCAGGCAATTTATAGCGTGATCCTCTTGCTAATAATCGGTTTTCTGGATCTTTTTCTAATAACTCTGGAGTTATTTTAGAATCTTGTTGATACGTTGCGGATAAGGCTATTTTTTTTAATGTACTTTTGATATCCCATCCTTCTTCTTTAAAAGTTACCGCAAGCCAGTCTAATAACTCAGGATGTGTTGGCAAAGCCCCTTGGTTACCAAAATCATCGGCTGTTATAACAATACCTGCTCCAAACATTTGTTGCCATAACCGATTGACCATTACTCTTGCTGTTAATGGATTTTGATCATCAAAAAACCATTGAGACAGTCCTAGTCTATCTTCAGAATATTGATCAGAAAATGGTAGTACCTCATTTGGTAGTGCATATGATACTTCTTCACCTGGGGCATCATAAAGTCCACGTTTTAATAAATGGTTTTTACGTATCCCTTTTTCGTCTTTCATTACCATTAACTTTACTTCTGTAATTGAATCAGGTATATTCACAAATGGTAATTCAGTTTTAATAGTTTTCTGATCTAATGCTACATATGGTTCTGGTATTTCTCCATAGTCTATCTGTCCTTTTTCCTTTAATTGATTAAAAAAACTGTACATACCATAAAATTCCTTTTGCGATATGGGATCATATTTATGATCATGACAACGAGCACACTCCATAGTTAACCCCATAAATGCTTTAGCTGTTGTATTTGCTCGATCCATTACATATTCTACACGGTACTCTTCATCAATTACTCCTCCTTCCTGAGTGATTTTATGATTTCTATTGAAACCTGATGCTACTATTTGTTCTAAAGAAGCATTATCAATCTGATCTCCGGCCAGTTGCCATTTTACAAATTCATCATAAGGTAGATTTTTATTAAAGGCATGTATGACCCAGTCTCGCCAAGGCCACATTATACGTTCTAAGTCATCTTGATATCCATGTGTATCTGCATATCTTGCTACTTCCATCCAGTCTAATGCCATACGCTCTCCATAAGCATTAGAATTAAGTAATCTATCAACAACTTTCTCAAATGCTTTTTCAGAAGTATCTTTTATAAAGTTTTCAGTTTCTTCTATTGTTGGTGGCAAACCTGTAAGATCAAAAGATACGCGTCTTATTAACTTTTCTTTACTTGCTATTTCAGACGGTAAAAGTTCTTCATCCTCTAATCGTTTAAGAATAAATTTATCAATTTCATTATTTCCCCATGTTACGTTTTTCACAATAGGTAAAGCTCCTTTAACAGGTACTTTAAATGACCAATGAGAATCCCATTGAGCTCCACTTTCTATCCATTTTTTCAGTACCCCTTTTTCATACTCACTCAATGTCAAATTTGAATCTGGCGGAGGCATTAGTTTGTGATCGTCCTGAGTATATATTCTTTGAATCATTTCACTATTTTCAACGTCTCCTGGTTTGGCTGCAAATCGATCTTTATTTTCTCCTAAAGGTATATAAGCACCATCTTTAGTATCAAAACGAAGTCCTGCTTCGCGAGAACCTTCATCAGGACCATGACAAGCATAACATTTATCCGAAAGTATTGGTTTTACATGAAAGCTATAACTGATTACTTCTGGTATTTTAGGTATAGCTACTGTTTTAGTTCCTTTTTTACTTGAATTACTATGTTCACTTTTGTTTTCGGTCAACAGTATATATTCTTCATCTTGATTAGAGAACATCCATTTAACAAAAATGGCTGCTATAAAAAAAGCTAAAAAATATAGTGCGGCATCTTTCTTTTTCATTGGTTTACATCTTAAGGTTAAACAATTGACATCTTATTTTATCTTAAAATCAGCATTTGTTAATTCATTATTTACCATTGCATTTTTTACTGCAAAATTAAAACCAGGACGTAGGCAATAAGAACCATACTCCCCATTTTTATTTAATGCAATAAATCCTACTTGTAAATATTCTAGGTCTTTATGATTTTTATGTACTTTATAAATTCTCTCAACGACTTCTTTGCATGCTTCATAGGGTGATTTTCCTTGACGCATTAACTCTACAACCATAGCACTACCTGCAGTTCTAATTACAGCTTCTCCTAAACCCGTTGCTGCAGCTGCACCTACCTCATTATCCAAAAACAAACCCGCTCCGATAATTGGAGAATCTCCTACTCTACCATGCATTTTCCAAGCAGCACCACTTGTAGTACAAGCTCCAGAAAGATCTCCGTTTTCATCTAATGCCAGCATGCTAATCGTATCATGATTTTCGACATTGATTACAGGTTCATAGTTTGATTTTTGCAACCACTCTTTATATGCTTTTTTGGACTCTGGAGTCAGTAATTCTTCTTTTTCAAACCCTTGTTCTAGTGCAAATTGTAATGCCCCTTCTCCTGTCAACATAATATGAGGTGTTTCTTCCATTACTTTTCTAGCTACAGAAATAGGGTGTTTAATATGTTGTAAAAAAGAAACCGATCCACAATTACTATTATGATCCATAATACAAGCATCAAGAGTAACATTTCCTTCTCGATCAGGAAAACCTCCTAACCCTACAGTCTGCACTTGTGGATTTGCTTCGGCGGTTCGCACTCCTTGTTCTACTGCATCAAGTGCTGTACCTCCTTTAATTAAAATTCTCCAAGCTTCCTTGTTTGCTGGAATACCATGATTCCACGTAGAAATTACTACAGGTTTGATAATTTCTTTTGGTGTTGTATTCTCATTAATTTTGTTTACAGCGATATCCTTATTTTTACATGCTGTAAAACTTAATAGTAAAAGAATAAGGCCATATATACGATTGTGCGTCATGATCAATATATTTTATTACGTTTTGGTAATTCTCCATTTATAAATAGAGAATCGTTTGGAGTATTACTCATTTCAAATTCGAGAGTACCACCTTTCATTATTTCTTTGTGTTCTATATATATATTCTGAAGAGGTTTCCCATTTAATGTGATTTTTTTCACATACTTATTTTGATCTGAAATATTTTTTGCGATACAAGTAAAAGTCCTACCCTTAGACAATACAATTTCTGATTTTTCAAACAATGGCGTGCTTAAGTGATAAATACCTTGTACAGGATTTACTGGATAAAATCCTAATGCATTAAAAACGTACCAAGACGACATTTGTCCACAATCTTCATTACCACAATGTCCGTTTGGTTCATTTTTATATTGTTTTTCTAAAATTTCTCTTGTTAGTTCTTGTGTTTTAGAAGGTTGATTTATATAATTATAGAGATAAGCAACGTGATGACTAGGCTCATTTCCATGGGCATATTGACCTATCATTCCTGTACTAAATATTGGTAATTTGTCCTCTGGTAGAGGATTTAAAGAAAACATAGAATCCAATTTTTGAGAAAACCGTTCTTTTCCTCCTGTTTTTTTAATTAAACCTTCTATGTCATGAGGGACGAACCAATAATACTGCCAAGCATTACTTTCACAAAAATACGGTGTGTATTCTTTAGGAATAAAAGGTGTTATAAACTCTCCTTCTTTATTCTTTGGTTGTAACCATGATCTTTTTTCATTGTAGAGGTTTTTCCAATTTTCTGATCTTTTCAAAAAGTAATTGTAATCTTCTTCTTTTCCCAATTCTTTGGCAAACATTGCAATGCACCAATCGTCATAGGCATATTCCATAGTTTTTGACACTGACCAGTTTTCATGATGTTCGTCGACAGGGATATACCCTGTTTCTCTATACACCTTAATTTGTCTATCGTTAACCATAGCGCTTTTTTTACATGCATTATACGCTACATTTGTATTAAACTTAACCCCTTTAAAATAGGCATCTACAATAACCGGAACCGCATGATACCCAATCATCATATTTGTTTCATTTCCTTGCATGGACCATACTGGTAGTATTCCTGTTTCATTATAATGAGCTAATAATGAATGTATCATATCGGGAACTCGTTCTGGTTGAAGTAATGTATATAAGGGATGCGCTGCTCTAAAAGTATCCCAAAGTGAAAAAGTATCATATCTCTTGTACCCATTCGCTATCGCAATTGTATCATTTGCTCCTTTATATTCTCCCTTAGCATCACTTAATAACGTTGGCGCTAACATAGATTGATACATCATGGTATAAAAAATAGTCTTCTTATTTTCGTTAGAAGTAGTGATTTTGATTTTTTGCAGTTCTTTTTCCCAGGTACTCTGAGCTTTTTTTCTATAAAAATCAAAATTAAAATCACTTGTTTCTGTTAACAATGATGCTTCTGCTCCATCTAAACTAGACGTCGAGAGACCAGTTTTTACTATTATTTGTTCATCTTCTTCTGTATTATAATTAAGTATGATTTTTGTATTCTTACCTTTTACGGGAATAGTGGTAATACTATCATTCTTAAATACTGAATACTTTTCAAAAGGCTTTGAAAACTCCATAACAAAATAGATCCGTTGATCTTTTGCCCAACCTGTCGACATTCTATATCCTCGTATTTTGGAATTACTTACTTTTTCTATATACGTATCAGTTGGATTATCCCAATTAATGGCATACCCAAGGTCTACATGAATGGCCGTAAGTGAATCTTTTGGAAATGTATATCGGTGTATGCCTACGCGTTCTGTTGCCGTAAGCTCTACCTTAATATCATAATCTAACAAATGAACACCGTAATAACCTGGAGTAGCAAGTTCTTGATCATGACTGTACTTAGAAAAAGGTTTAAAGTTATTTTCTTTGATTTTTTTTGAAAAACGACTATTGGTAGGCATTACCAAAACATCGTATAAATCCCCTGCTCCTGTACCTGATAGATGCGTATGCGAAAAACCTGTTAGTATAGAATCTTGATAAAAGTATCCTGAAATTCGGTCCCATCCAGGAATTCCTATATCTGGACTTAATTGAACCATTCCAAAAGGAAGTGTAGCTCCGGGATATGTGTTTCCAGGGCCATCAGTACCAAGAAATGTATTGACATATGTTGTTAATGCCTTTTCTGATACGTCATACTCTTTTTGTTTATTTGTACAAGAACAAAAAACAAGTATTCCGGCAATATATACATATAATTTTTTCATCCTGTAACTTTCATCTTGTAAAGGATTTGATAGTTATCAATAAAACTCATTTTTTTGAATTTTTAATTGCTTCAAATTGTTCTTCGGTTATTGCATTACCATCAAAAAAAGAAATTCCTGAAGCTCCATTATTTTTTGCTAGCTCTATTGCTATAGAAACATCTTTTGCACTCATCGGAGGTAAATAAATACCGGTATGTAATTTGGTATTTTTTCCTTTAAGGTCTTCTACACCTTGTCGAGTAGCAAAACCTACCCAATCAACAGTTTCGTTATAAAAGTTATAATAAATCATTGGCAATACCTCATCTACGTTCCATTTATCCCAACGTTGTCTCACCATATGATCTGCCATTTCTGGATAAGGAAAAACCGCGGCTGTTAATTGTTTCCCATGTTTATGGGCTATATCATAGGCACCGTCTACTACCGATTTGATTTCATTTAACCTAAACTGTTTCCATTCAATGTCTATTGCCGGAACTTCAGCTTGCCTAATATCTTTACCATATTGTTGTTCAAACTTATCTACAGCAACTTGAGAGTAATCAAAATCAAAATCCGGTAATTCTTCATTTTGAATTAATTTGTATTTTGGTAATAATCCTATTGGTAAATAAATATCTGGATATCTGATATAATCTAAATGTACGCTTGCTACATCCTTAACTTTAGCTAAACTCTCAACCAAATCCCAGATATGTTGTCTAGCCTGTGGATGACTAGGCGATAACCATTGGTAATAATCTACATAGGGTCTATTATCAAAACAAGACTTACCACTTCTACTCACCATATACCATTCTGGGTGTTTTAATGCAATAGCATCATTTGGTCTATTCATTGTAAACATCCAGGCATGTACCTCTAACCCCTCTTTTACAGCCAATGGAGCTATTTTTTCTAAAATCTTGGCATTAGCTTCTGTGTTAATTAATACAGCATCGATTCCATTGTTTTTATATTTCTTAAATTCATCAATATACATTAAGTCTGTTTTTGATGGTTCTGCAGTAATCCAAACCCAATACTTGAATGGTAGCGTTGTATTTGATGTAGCTATCTTTTCTGCTACTACTTCTTTATCTTCTTTTTGTTTAGAGGTGCAACTTATAGCAATAAGTAGACTACATAGACAAATTACTTTAAAAGCTCTCATGTTAATCTTCTTTAGTGATGATTTTACCATCTTCTTTTATAATAAATAAACGTTCTGTAAATGGGCTCGCTATTGTAATATTAAAACCTGTTTGATGATTTTCTATAGTTCGTAAAACCTTTTTATCTTCGATTCGAACATCTTTTTGTCCTAGTTCATTAAATGAGATAGCCCAACGGTTATTATTTTTAAAAAATACTTTTTGTTTTCGGTATAACTGATATAATAATTGTTTTACTTTTTCATCTTTAGGTATTTCGAACACATCCAATTCTCCTGCTTTTTTTGAAGAAAAATAAACATATCCCCAGTCTTCTGGTCTATGCATATTTATCACTCCCATTGGAGACCACACCCAATTATATTCGGATTCAAATTTTCCTTTTTGGTCTTTTTTTCTGTAATACTTGTTATTATGAATCTCAAAATCCCAGTTTACTCTCGAAAAGTTCACCCTCCAAAAGATATCTTTAGGTATATTATTCTGGTAATAGGATGTTTTAAAAACTTTAAATGGAATAGCAATTTCTATAGCCCATCCTTTATCTATATCTTTTGCATTGTTTAGTGTTCCATTAATTTTAACCGCCGATTTAAAACCATTTGCATCCCAATCATTTAATACTGGTGTACCTTCTCTATATGGCTTGGTAATAAATAAGTCCCAAAGCGTATTCAATGCATTTACTTCGAACTCATAGTAATTATGAGTATCATTATCTGGATCGATAAAAATTTCGAAATCATTATTGTAAAAAACAATAGTATCTCTTTTCTTCAAATCACCCCATACATGAGGTTCTTTTATCGCTGCAAAAAAATACACAAATTCATGATCCCAAAGCATTTTTACAGAGGTTTCATATTTTGGTATTTTAGTTCCCTCAATATCGATAAAAAAATCTGTTGATTTTGATTTTTCCCAAGATTCCTCAGAAGCTACTCCATCAATAGTGATCTTCTCGCTTGTTTGATACGCTATATATGATTTGGGAGATAAATTTTTAATTGTATTTTGTGAATGACCAGGTATCCTTATAAAAAATAAGAATAGTACATAAAAACCTTTATGATTTATTATGTATTTTAAAATACTATTTCTTATCTCAATCATATCACAAGGTATTTTCTTTAGTAAACTTAATAATTTCACTAATCCTTCCAAAGGCCAACGCTACAACAGTATCTGCTGCTCCATAATAAATAGCCACTTTATCTTGTGCTATATCTTGTAAGGTTGCACAAGGAAATATTACATTTGATACATCTCCAATTTGCTCGTAATCCACAGAAGGCGTTAATAAATATGGTTTTGTTCTATATTTTACTTCATCTGGATTATTTTTATCAAGAATAGACGCTCCCATTGCATATCTAAAACCGTTGCAAGTATTAATAACACCATGATAAAACATCAACCAGCCATCTTCTGTTAAAAAAGGAACAGAACCAGCTCCTATTTTTGTGCATTGCCAAGCACTATCTTCAAAAGGAGCTACTTGCATAACATTTCTATGTTCGCCCCAGTATTTCATATCGGGACTATAACTAATAAAAATATCTCCAAAAGGAGTATGCCCATTATCACTTGGTCTACTTAACATGGCATACTTTCCGTTAATTTTTTCAGGAAACAACACTCCGTTTCTATTGAATGGTAAAAAAGCATTTTCGCATTGAAAAAATTCTTTAAAATCAAAAGTATAGGCTATGCCAATAGTGGGGCCAAAATACCCATTACACCATGTGATCCAATATCGATCCTCGATAAAAGTAACTCTAGGGTCATATTTATAATCTGAGGCAATCATTTTGGTATTTCCTTCTTGCATTTTTATTGGATAATGATCAATATCCCAATGAATCCCATCTATACTAAACCCAGCATAAATATTCATTTGTACTGCTTTATTATCGCATCTAAAAACACCTGCAAATCCATTTTTAAAAGGTACCACCGCACTATTAAAAATACTATTTGACATAGGGATAGCATCTCTGGATATAATTGGATTTTCTGAATATCTCCAAATAACATCACTACAACCTTTGGGTTTATCTTGCCACGGAATTGCTTTTTGCATATTTAAATAATCACTTAGTTCTTAATTTGTTTAATTTTATCGTACCATGTTCTTTTTAAAATTAAGGATGTTATTAGCATCAGGACTAAGACAATACTTAGATAATAATATTCCTTAATAATTAAATATATAGGCGCCAATACAAATGTCATTTGCCAAACAACTCCAATTATACAATTTAATACATCTTTTCTAAAATCCTCGTTTGGAGTAAATGTTGGGTCATCTTTTTGTAATTCTTTAATAACAGGTTTCCAAAAACCCCAAGGCTTTGTTGTCTTATAGAAGTTTTTTAATACTTTAATATCATCTGGTTTTCCTAAATAAACTCCTAAAATGCAGCCTAAAAAGGATATCACTAGTATAAGCGGAAACAAATAAATATCTGAAGTATCAGTAAAAAGAGTAGGCACAATAGTAGCAGCTATTAAACCAGCCAACATACCACCAAAATACCCATATGAATTAAATCTCCACCAAATCCATTTAAGCATGTTTGCAGCTGCATACCCGCCATACAAAGCCGAAGTTAACCACAATGTTAATGTATTTATAGATGATGCAAAAAAGCCAAACAGCAATCCTATTATAACAATCAGAATAGAAGATAAATAACTAAATCTAATATATGTCTTATTCGAGGCGTTTGGTTTGATATATTTTTTATAGATATCATTTACCAAATATGCGGGAGCAGCATTAATAAAAGCTGCAAATGTCCCCATAAAAGCTGCTAATAACCCTGCTAAAAGTAATCCTTTCAGTCCTACAGGAATAAAGCGTTGAATAGCCAAAGGTAATATAGTTTCAAAATCTATTCCTGAACCTGCTTCTTGCAATTCGGGGCCTAAATATACAAGTCCTAAAATAGCAAATCCTGTAATCATAAGATATCTAGGAATTGATAATACTATAATTGTTAGTCCGCTCATTTTAGAGGCTTCGACTTCATTTTTTGTCGATAAAATTCGTTGCATATCATAGCTTGGAACCGGACCTGCCAAACTTGCAAAAATTCCTTTAAAAATCATCATCATAAATAAAAAACCAAAAAGAGAAAAACCATCTTCTTCTATCTTGGCATTTACACTATCAATATACCCTGTCCAATCTAAATCCAGTTCCATTCCGAAAAATAAATTTTTCCAATTTCCTGGAACTGCATTTGTAATTTGTTCTGCAGAAACCGAAGTAAAAGCAATATAACCTATTACCAAACAAGATATTGTCATTAAAACAAATTGAATCACTTCTGTACCAACAACACTATACATTCCTCCTTTTAAGGTATATATAGTAGTAATAGCAATTATAATTAAGGCATAAGATTGTTCAGAAGAAATTAACACTCCACCTATTGCAAATGATAGATCCCATGGAAAAAATATAGTGGCAAATTTTCCTATTCCTTCAAAAAAGTATGCTATAAACCCAAGAGTGCTTATAATCGCAAAAACAGTTACAATAATATGAGATAGTCTTGCACCAAGATTTTTCCCAAATCTATACGTGATCCATTGTGCGCCGGTCATAACATTCGAACGTCTTAACCATGCAGCTAGAAAAACCATGATAAAAACTTGATTCCAAACGGGCCATAACCATGGTAACCAAGCACTTTTAAGTCCATAAACAAACATAGCTGTAACGGCCCACATTGTTCCAGAAATATCAAACATTCCAGAAGCATTGGACAATCCTAAATAATACCAAGGGATTTCATTTCCTGCAAGAAAATACGATTTGATATCCTTTGATGCTTTTTTAGAAACATAAAACCCAAAAAGAAGAGTAATAATTATATAACATATTATTATTACAGTATCAATGGTAGCTAGATTCATTTATTAAGTTTATTAGTTCTTTACACCCCAATTTTTATTAGGTGATGCTCCCATTACAAAATGTAACTTGCCTCCACTCATGATTTCTTGATGTGTAATATGTGATCGATTAAGTTTTTTTCCGTCTAGAGTTGCTGATTGTATGTATATGTTTTTATCTGATACGTTTTCTGCCTCTATTATAAAATCTATTTCTTCAGTAATTTTTAAAACTGCTCTATCAAAAATTGGACTACCTATTTCGTACTCTCCCGATGCAGGGTTCATTGGGTAAATACCTAATGCGCTAAATACGTACCATGCAGACATTTGCCCACAATCTTCATTTCCGCTTAACCCATTTGGAGTCGTATTATACTGTGTCTTTAAAATCTCATTTACCCAATATTGCGTTTTCCAAGGGGCATTGGCTTTATTAAACATATAGGCAATATGGTGACTAGGTTCATTTCCGTGGGCATATTGCCCGATTAGACCAGAAATATCTACAGAAACATTATCTCCTGTAATTTCAGAATCTTCTGTAAAAAGCTGTTCTAATTTTTTAACAAAAACTTCTTCACTTCCATAAAGTTGGATTAAACCATCTACATTATGTGGAACAAACCAACTATGCTGCCATGCATTACCTTCTGTATAATCTGCATGTACGCGATGCGCCGAAAATTTAGGATCAAATGGTTCATGCCAACTTTTACCATCTTTAGATTTCCCCCGCATAAAGCCTGTTTCTTTATCAAAAAGATAGGTATATGCCTCAGATCTTTTTAAGAAATAGATATAGTCTTCTTTTTTTCCTAGGGCCTTAGCTACTTGTGCTAAACACCAATCATTATAAGCATATTCTAAAGTTATTGTTACCGATTCGTCTAACAGTTTATACGGTATATATCCATATTCTTTATAAAAATTCAGCCCCCTATCATCTTGCATCATTGTTGTTTTCATTGCTTCATAAGCCTTATTAATATCAAAACCTTTAATTCCTTTCAAATAGGCTTCTGCAATTACTGAAACAGAATGATATCCTGTCATGGTATTGGTTTCGTTTGCGTATAAAGTCCAGACAGGTAGTACATTTTCATTTTCATAATATGCCAGCATAGAATTAATAATATCTGCAACCTTATGTGAATCTAAAAATATAAGTAATGGATGTTCTGCTCTAAATGTATCCCATAGGGATAACGTTGAATAGGCAGTATACCCCTTAGCAGAAACGATACTATCATTTTCTTTGCGAAAAGCTCCATCCACATCGCTATACACTACGGGAGCTATTTGAGAGTGATATAGAGCTGTGTAAAAAATCGCTTTAAGAGAATCAACTTTTGTATCTACTTCTATTTTTGATAGTGATTGTTCCCAACTATTATGCGCTTTTTCTTTTACTTCATCGAATTCAAACTTATTATTGTATCTCGATATGTTCTTTTTTGCATTAGCAATACTTACCGAAGAAATACCAACTTTTACATTTAATTGATTTTTTGTTACTTGGTTAAAAAACAATTGTGCAGTCACATCTTTTCCTTTTACCGAATTAATGTTTTCATGTTTAGTTTTATCTACATATAAATCATACTGATGTATTGATTTTGAAAATTCTATGACAAAAAATACTTTTTGATTTTTTGCCCATCCGGTACTATGTCTATATCCTGAAATTGTAAATTTATCTTCGATATTTATTTGTGAATCGACTGTCTTATCCCAGTTTGTCGTATACCCCAAATCCAAAACAAGTGATTGTTCATCTTCTTCTTTAAACGTATAACGATGAAAAGCTGTTCGAACATCGGCCGTTAATTCTGCTTTAATATTAAAATCTTCTAAAAACAAACTGTAATACCCGGGAGATGCTTTTTCGTTAGTATGAGAGTATCTAGATTTAAAAGGAATATCATCCCTTGTTTTTATAGATTTAGACAGATCTACCTTTTTATTAATAGGCATTACTCTTATATCCGTTAAATCTCCAATTCCTGTTCCGCTGAGATGTAAATGACTAAAACCGATTGTTATCGAATCTGAATGATGATATCCAGAACACCAATCCCATGCAGAAATGCCATTATCCGGGCTAACTTGAACCATACCAAATGGAACTGTTGCCCCTGGATAGGTATGGCCATGACCCCCAGTACCTATCAAAGGATCTACAAAATTGGTTAGGTTGTTTTCTTGCTGATGAACAGTATTATTAATGGTTTCTTTTTTATTACATGAAAAAACTAGTATTGATACTATCGCTAGTAGTTTAATATTGTAAAATATCTTCATCTGGTTATATTTAGTATTTTTATGATTACTAATAGGGGAAAACAACAATAATATAAATATTTACAAATCTTAACTTTAAAAGAATAATTTTAGACCAATAACAGCGTAAGTCTGTTAAACGTCTAAAAAAAACTCGGGGAATATGTTACAAAAAATTAGACGTCTTATAAATATTACTCCTGGTAACAACTATAGTATAACACTAAAGCATCATATCATCTTCTGGTTGGTTTATTTTCTGTTTACTACTTTTAGATGGGGTAGTTACTTTAACGATTATATATATTCTTTTAAGACAACTGCATTAGGTTTTGTTATACACATGACTCTTAGTTATTTTAACATTTATTACTTAATGCCAAAATTTATACATCGGCGCAAATACCTCTTGTATATAATATCTGTGATCATTTCACTTTTCCTAATGCTGTTAGCTAAATTCTACTTAACCTATTTCATGGTAAGTCATAATGTTTGGCCAGAAGGTCCAGAAGTTACTAATAATTTGACTCTAAATTATGCTATCGAAATGATGCTAGGAGAACTTTATGTCATGGCGTTTGTCGCTGCTATAAAAGTTACTTTAGATTGGTTAAGGGAGCATAAAAAATTAATTGATGTCGAAAAACTACAATTAGAAACTGAACTTAGGTTCTTAAGAACTCAAATATCACCTCATTTCTTTTTTAATACACTTAATAATATTTATGCTTTATCTGTAGAAAAATCTGACAAAACTCCAAAAACAATATTAAAACTTTCTGAGTTAATGAGGTATTTACTTCATGAAACCAATCAAAAAAGACAAAGTCTCTCTAAAGAAATTATTTGTTTGCAAAACTACCTGGATTTAGAAAGAATTCGATATGGAGATTTATTAAAAATAAATATTAATATTTCTGGTGAAATAGAAGATAAACAAATAGCTCCCATGCTACTCCTAGCATTTATAGAAAATTCTTTTAAACATGGCGCAAACAAAAATATTGGAGAAATAGAGATTAATATCGATTTTAATGTCATTGACGATTTTCTTTACTTCAAAATTTCTAACCCTATACCTACGAAAATGGATAATAATGAAATTATATCTTATCCAGGTGGCATTGGTATTGGCAATGTTAAAAAAAGATTAGAATTAGGGTATAAAGCAGAGGAATATAACCTTACTATAGGCGAAAATAATAGTCAGTATATTGTTGATTTAAAAATAAAAGTGTAATGGATTTAAAATGTGTAATAGTAGACGATGAGCCATTGGCAATTAATGTTATAAAAAATTATATTGATCAAACAAAAGGATTGCATCTATTATGTTCTTTTAGTGATGCTACCGAAAGTGTTGATTATATAAGAAGTAACAATGATGAAATCGATCTTCTTTTTTTAGATATTAATATGCCCTTATTAGACGGTCTAAATCTATTAAAAAGTATCCCCAAAAAACCATTAACTATTATTACAACAGCCCACGAAGAATTTGCTGTAGCCAGTTATGAATTAGAAGTGGTTGATTATTTGGTGAAACCTATTTCTTTTCACAGATTTATCATGGCCATTAATAAAGCTTTTAAAATAAGAGAATATCAACAAAAAGAGGATATTCCTTTATCTAATGAAAGAGCATATATCTTTATAAAAATTGATAAGAAAAAAATGAAAAAGATATATCTCGATGAAATATTATCTGTTGAGAGCCTAGGAGATTACATCAAAATCAATACAATAGTTAACAAGTATATAATTCATCAAACACTAAGTAGTTTCACTGATGAATTACCTTCAGAAAAATTTATAAGAATTCATAGATCATATACCATTTCTATAGAAAAAGTAGAAACAGTTGAAGGAAATAGTATCGAAATAGCCGATATAAGATATCCCATCGGAAGAAGTTATTTAAACGAAGTTAAAAATGTAATTTTTAAAGAAAATAACACTAATCCTTCTTCATAATCGAAAAAATGGTCAATACAATTATAGTAATGTTTGATTAATGTATTGAATCATACTAATATATTTTGAGTAACAAAGTCAATTTACAGATCATTTTTATCACAAAGTATGCTATTATCTTACAATTGAATTTCGTTAAATAGGCATATAATATTTAACTAATTACTTTAAAATCCCTTGTTCAGGAGTTTTTTTCTGAATCATTTCGTAACTTTAAGAGAATTTAATCTCAAATTATGCCTTTCACCGCAGAACAATTTGGAGTTTTAGCTGAAAAAACGTTACACTTTCTTCTAGTTTTAAAAAAAAATGGGAGAATAGTAGCTTGCAACAATAGATGCCATGTCTTATTCCCATTCACTAATTCTGAAATTAAAGGAAAACGTATTACTGATTTTATCATTGATGATGATGTTCAAGTCTTTAATAATTCTATTTCAAGTTTAAGCGTTGAAAATTCAATAATTAGTGAATCCTTTAGTTTTGCCACCGAAAGAGACGGAGTATTAGCTCTAAAATTTGATTTAACATATCATAATGATCTAATTTATGCTGCTGGTATTGATACTACCGAGGAGTACAAAGAGCATAGAGCTTTACAAACACTTTCTAAATTAACCAAAACTGGAGCATGGTATTTTAATCCCAGAAATAAAGAAATGTTCTGGTCTAAAGGATGTTATTTGGTTAAAGATTTAGATCCTGATACCCCTATGACACGTGATTTAGGTGCTAGTTTTTATCCCGAAGCTTCTCGCCCGAGAGTAGAAAGTTATCTAGATAATCTTATAAAAAGTAAGAAACCATATACTTATACTGAAAAAATTATTACAGCAAAAGGAAATCTAAAATGGGTTAAAGTAGTAGCACAGCCTATAATTTATAGAAATGAAGTTGTATATGTTAATGGTACTATTGCAGATGTAACTGATCGCTATAATTATATCGAAAAACTGAAATATAGTGAGGAAACAAAAAACTTAGCATTAAAAGGAATTCAATCTGGGCTCTTTGACTACCTTATTGATAGAAATGAAGTATTTTATAGTCTGGATTTCAAAAACATGTTAGGGTTACCATTAGATCAAGATGTTGTGTCCGAGGAGGATTTTCAGGATATGATACATCCCGATGATAGAGAAAAAGCCCATCAGAGGCATATTGACAACCTTCTTGAAGAAAGTAATCATTACTATAACCACTACCGTCTTATAAACAACGCCGGTGAATATCGCTATTATGAAGTACATGGATACCAGAGAAAAAATGAAAAAGGAGAGACCATTCGAATGATCGGAAACCTTATAGATGTACATCAAAAAAAGATAAATATAAAAACAATAGCAGAAAGTAAAAACAGATTACAAGCCATTGTAAACAACGGTTTTGCTTATACCGTTTTATTAGATACTAAAGGCAAAATTTTAATGACCGATAAAAAGTTATTAAAAATCATTAAAAGAGATTTTAATATCGACCCAAATATTAC
The DNA here is from genome assembly GCF_003443715.1 of Aquimarina sp. AD10. NCBI lineage: Bacteria > Pseudomonadati > Bacteroidota > Flavobacteriia > Flavobacteriales > Flavobacteriaceae > Aquimarina > Aquimarina sp. AD10. The sequence continues at coordinate 1,702,838 of NZ_CP031965.1, forward strand.
ACCGTCTCTTTTTTATGATGTAGTTCCTTTAAACTTCAGAACATCATTTAAACACGCTTTTAATGAGGCTGTAAAAGGCAACACGACTATAAAGGAATTTGAGCGTATAACACACAAAGGTAACGTGCAATGGTTAGAATCAAAATATACACCTGTTTTTGATAATGAGTATAAAATAAATTCTATTCTAATTAGTTTTTTAGATATTACTGAACAAAAACTTGCAGAACAGACCATAAAAGAAGCACATATTAAAGAACAAGAATTAAGTAATTTAAAATCAAATATTCTTTCGAATTTTAGTCATGAGATACGCACACCCTTAAATGGTATTATGACAATCGCTAAATTATTGCTTCAAGGAAATGATCTTGATGATAAAGATAAGCTACTTGAATATCTAGAAGAAAGCAAAGATCGATTATTAGACACCATGGATAAATTATCCAATTTTAGTGAAATTGATGCCATAAATGATAATTTAATTTTCGAAGAACTCGATATAAATTATATTGTAGAAACCTCTTTTAGAGAATATAAACATATGGCGGAGGCTAAGAAGTTGAAGTATGAACTCGAACTAGATGAAAGCTGCCCTCAATCTAATATTGATAAAAATTTATTCAGACCTGCTCTTAATAATATCATACACAATGCCATAAAGTATACCGAAAAAGGTACTGTTACGGTAAAAATAAAATCTGATAATTCCGAAAAAAAAATATATATTTATATAAAAGATACTGGAATCGGTATCGACAAAACAAGTTTTGAAAAAATATTTGACCCCTTAACACAAGAAAGTATAGGGCTAAGTCGAAAATACGAAGGAACTGGTATTGGGCTTAGTTTATCAAAAAGATACATTACTATGTTAGGAGGAGAAATAAAGTTAAAAAGTACACTAGGTAAAGGTACAAAGTTCAAAATTATAATTCCTAGATGCCTATGAATATTCTTTACGTTGAAGATAACAAGATAAATGCAATGGTTATGGATAAAATGTTATCCAGAAATGACTCTAATGTGATTATTGCTGAAAATGGATCACAAGCACTTAAAGTAGTAAAAGAAAAAGAAAAGGAACTTGATCTAATTCTTGTAGATATTAATTTAGGTTTAAACCAAATGGATGGTTGTGAACTACTTCAACGATTTAGGAAATTAGAAATGTTAAAAGGTATACCAGTATTTGCAGTTACAGCATATGCCATGCCAGGAGATAAGCAACGTTTTATCAATATTGGTTTTGACAATTACTTCTCTAAACCTGTGAATTTTGAAGAATTAATATCGGTAATTTCTACAATAGGAGTTAGCTAAAAACAAATGATTTCTTAAAATTCAATACATAGTTATTAGCAATTATCTAATCTGAAGAAACTTTATACCCAATTGTTTCTCTAATTCTCTAATCACTTTAATTTCTGGTTTGGTAATAAGCGCCAGTGATATACCGGTTTTTCCTGCCCTAGCTGTTCTACCACTTCTGTGTGTATAATATTCAATTTGATCAGGAAGTTGATAATGAATAACAAAACTAAGATTAGCGACATCGATACCTCTAGCGGCAACATCTGTTGATACTAATAATTGTAAGGTTTTGTTTCTGAATGCTCTCATTACCTTATCTCGTTCTTTTTGAGTCATTTCTCCTTCCAAAAGCCCAACATCATAATTTTTTGCTTTCAATTGCTTAGAAAGTGTTCTGGCTGCGGCCTTTGTTTTGGTAAAAACAATCCCTCTACCCCCTTTTTCACTCTTTAGAAAATAAGTTAATGTATCTAGTTTATTTACTTCTTCTCCAACTACAAACTGATGATTGATACCTTTATTTACAGCGTCGCTTTTATCTATGCTAACCCGAAGTGCATGTTGATTTACATATGTATTTATAATTTCATCTAAAGAAGAAGGTATTGTTGCCGAGAAAAGCCAAACGTTTCTGCGACCTTTTGTTTTACTTAGAATAGTCGTTAGATCTTTTTTAAAACCCATACTTAGCATTTCATCTGCTTCGTCAAGTACAATTGTCTTTATATTAGAGATATCAACAACTTTTCTTTCAATAAGATCAATTAATCTACCTGGAGTAGCTACGATAATTTGAGTAGGTCGACTTAATCTAGAAATTTGTTTCTCTATTTTTTCACCTCCATAAACAGATTCTGTAAAGATTTTATCTGTATACTTTGTAAATTTAAATAGTTGTTTAGCTATTTGTTGACCAAGTTCTCTCGTAGGTGCTAAAATTAAAGCTTGTGTATGGTTTTTTTGAGCGTCTATCTGGGACAATAAAGGAATTCCAAAAGCTGCAGTTTTTCCTGTGCCCGTTTGTGCTTTACCTACAAAATCTGTTTGGTTTTTTAAAAGCAGTGGTATAGCTTGTTCCTGTATTTTTGTTGGAACAGCAATTCCCATTTCCAAAAGTCCTTTGTTAAGTTCATCGGATACTCCTAACTCCTTAAATGTCATAGCCTCTTAATTTAGGCTGCAAAAATAATCGAATATATTTACAACTCAAGAGAAATGATGAATTACTAAAAATAATTCTTAACAGGAAATACTCATGAAATATCCAAAAAATTGCTTTTTTGAAGTTAATCCTTTTTTATGAAAATGTAGATCGTTCATACAAAATCCTCCAGAACAATTAAAATCTGTACTTTCTTCTGATGATATAATATCTATTAAGGTAACACCTTCTATATGATCAGAATGATCATGATCAAGTTTATATTTTACATCAAGAAACTCAGTCATGTAAGAAAAAACTTTCTTGTATGATGCTGTATCATTTCCCAACATAATAGTCTGAATGTCTACAATACTTTCATTAACAGTTATGGGGTCTAAATCATTAACAATGATTGTTGATTGAGCATTACCAAAATTGGCTATCAAAATGGTAAATAGTAAGATGGAGCAGTGTAATAGTTTAGTCATTTAGTTCAATTTTTAGGATTATGGGGGTTAATCTTAATTTGATTTCAAAGTACTACATTTATGTGCATTTAAACCGTATATAAAAATGTAATAATTCTAAATTCATCGGCAAAATACATAAATTGACGTTAAAAATCAATTTTATATCGTTTTTTAACACTTACACTATGTAAAACTGTTTTTTTTATACGTGAAAACCATAAAAACTCCAGAAATCTAAAACAATGTAGGGTCATCTGTGGTATGATTAGGTAAGCTAAGTCTTGTATTTAAATTTTTATTTAATTGTTTTATAAAATATTTAGATAATAATGGTGATTCTTTTTCGATATTCTGATGAACAAAAAAATGTATTTCGTTAATTCCTGCTTCTCTCCATGATTTCAATCTAATAATCCAATCATCAAGTCGTGTATAATCTGTTGGATGATTTGCTCCAACATATCTAACAAATGCCTCTCCATTAGTTAATCGCATATGCAGTAAATCTCTTCTTCCTGCTGTGTCTGTAATTATATTAGCAACATTATGATTTTCTAAAAGACTATACAGTTCGTTTGCAACTACACTATCATTAAACCAATCGGTATGCCTAAATTCAACCGAAAGGCGAATTTCTTTTGGCCATTTTTCAATAAACCTAACTACCCTATCAAAATTTTTAGGCCCAAAATTGCCATGCATCTGTAAAAAAATGGTTCCAAGCTTTTCTTTAAGATGTATCGCACTTGCAAGATATTGATCCACATAAGGCTGGACATCCTCATTTAATCTCTTTAAATGAGAAATATTTTGAACAAGTTTAGGAAAAAACTTAAATCCCTCTGGAGTCTTATCATACCATTTTTTAAACTGGTCCTCGGGAAAAATTCTATAAAAAGTAGCATTAAGCTCAATACTATTAAATTGTCGAGAATAATATTCTAGTTCGTCTTTTGTACCTCTGGGATAAAACCCTTTTAGATCCTGACGATTCCATTTGGCACAACCTACTGATACTGATAGATTATCTTTAGAATTACTTTTTATTACGTCTAATGTGTCTTTATGATCTTTTGGTAACAAAAAATCTATAGTCTCTGGATGTTCTACTTTGCCAAATTGCATATATTAATATGAATTAATTTAGGATGAGTAACAAAAATATCATTTGATTAGTAATAAGTAAAAAAAGCAAAAACTTTTTATTTCCTTATTTTTTTCATCGTTCTTTTAGAACTAACTTATTATTTACTTAATCTTAAACGAAAACAAAACGAATATATTTATTTAAAATGTAACCTTGCAACATTCATATTGTTTATAAGTCGTTTAAAACTCTAAGACACAAGGTCAATTTTGCGCTTAACTATTAGTTAATTTTAGTAAACCTCTTTATTATGGAAAACAGGGAATCAAATTTATTGGCAATACGTCCAAAGTTATTAAATGCAAGAGTTTCTGAAAACATGTCAAATGATGAACAATTTCAGAATAAAACAATCAGACCAATAGTTAAACTTCAAGGTGATCTTTTTATTGAAGTATTTAAAAATTATATCAAGAAAAGAAAGAATACTTTTTACGAATTATCTCTTGAAAAAAGAATGAATTTTATTGAAAATGCCGTTCAAAAGGACATGAAATTTAGAAATAGTCTTAAAGGGATGATCATTGGCCAATTTACGGTAGAAGAATACCTGCAGTATACGCAAAACTCTTCTGCATTAAATAAGCGTATGATGAGTATCGTAAAAGAGCGATTACAGGATAACGTACAACTATTGGAATATAAAGTTGCCTAATAAACTAAAAAAGGAGCTGTTGTTTACAGCTCCTTTTTTAGTTTATTTACTATCGTTTTTAATTATTCAGCTTCTAAATAATTTAAAACGTTTTTTTCTATTCGTTTTTCTACGTTAGAAACATCTGCTTTTACAAAAGTAGTTCCTGCAATGTTCTCGTAAAGTTCTATATATCGTTCAGAAACTGAATTTATATATTCGTCTGTCATTTCTGGAATTTTTTGTCCTTCTTTTCCTTGAAAATCATTACTAATAAGCCATTGTCTCACAAATTCTTTAGATAATTGTTTTTGAGCTACTTTTTGTTGTTGTCGTTCTTCATAACCTTCTATATAAAAATAACGAGAAGAGTCAGGAGTATGAATTTCATCTATCAAAACAATTTTTCCTTCTTTTGTTTTTCCAAATTCGTACTTGGTATCTACCAAAATAAGACCTTGTTTTTCAGCAATTTCTGTTCCTCTTTGAAACAATTTTCTAGTATACTCTTCAAGTACTACATAATCCTCTTTTGACACGATATTTTGAGATAATATTTCTTCTCTAGAAATATCCTCGTCATGTTCTCCATTCTCGGCTTTGGTAGATGGCGTGATTATAGGTTCGGGAAATTTGTCATTCTCGATCAGGCCTTCTGCCATTGGCACACCACATAAAACTCGTTTTCCTGCTTTATACTCTCTAGCTGCATGACCAGAAAGGTAACCTCGAATAACCATTTCTACTTTAAATGGCTCGCAAAGATGTCCAACAGCTACATTAGGGTCTGGAGTGGCAATCAACCAATTTGGCACCAAATCTTCTGTAGCCTTCATCATTTTGGTTGCTATTTGATTTAAAATTTGACCTTTAAAAGGAATTCCTCTGGGCATTACAACATCAAATGCAGATAAACGATCTGTCGCAATCATCACCAAAAGTTCATCATCTATATTATATACCTCTCTAACTTTTCCTTTGTATACCGATTTTTGTTTAGGAAAATTATAGTTTGTATCTACTATTGTATTCATTACTTAATTTCTAAGTGTATTTAAAATCTCTTGTATTAGCTAATACCAGGATAGGTTATCCATTTCTATTTTCAATTTCTTTGTAGGCAGCAATTACTTTTTTAACCAATTTATGGCGAATTACATCTTTATCATCCAAATAAATAATACCTATACCTTGTATATTTTTAAGTACCAACAATGCTTCTTTTAATCCAGATGTTACTCTTCTGGGTAAATCTATTTGTCCAGGATCACCAGTAATGATAAACTTTGCATTTTTACCCATTCTTGTTAAAAACATTTTCATTTGGGCATGAGTAGTATTCTGTGCTTCATCAAGAATTACAAAAGCGTTATCTAGAGTTCTACCTCTCATAAAAGCCATTGGGGCGATCTGAATAACCCCTTTTTCTATAAAACTGTCTAATTTTTCATTAGGAATCATATCTCTTAATGCATCGTACAATGGTTGCATATACGGATCCAATTTTTCTTTTAAATCCCCCGGTAAAAACCCAAGATTTTCTCCTGCTTCTACTGCAGGTCTTGTAAGAATAATACGTCTAACTTGTTTTTCTTTTAGCGCTTTTACTGCTAGAGCAACTCCTGTATAGGTTTTCCCTGTACCGGCAGGACCAATCGCAAAAACCATATCATTTTTATTCGAAGACTCTACCAGTTTTCTCTGATTTGCAGTTTGTGCTTTAATCAGCTTGCCTCCTACTCCATGTAATAAAGTTTCTCCGCTTACTGCAGATGTTTCATAATCTGCTTTGCTCTCACTAGTAAGTACTCGTTCGATGACATTTTCGTCTAATTTATTATACTTCGCAAAATGTTCAAGAAGCATATTAAGACGAAGATCAAACTCCTCGAGCATGTCTTCATCTCCATAAACTTTCATTTTACTACCTCGTGCTACTATTTTAAGCTTCGGAAAGTATTTCTTTAATAATTGAATATTGCTATTCTGAAGTCCGAAAAACTCTCTCGGATTAATCTCTGTAAGTTCAATAATGAGTTCGTTCAAAAGCTATACGAATTTTAGTATGAATTGTTTTTTGGATTGATTAAGTTTGCTAAAGTTATTTTAGATTTTTTCTAAGGGAAAACAAAATGAAAATTTAAAATAGATCAAACAAATATTGATGATCGTAATACGGTGTATATCAAAACATGTGAAATACTAAAGTATTATACTTCATTTTGAAGTCAAAAGAAAAACTCGAAATAACCTCATAACAAATTTACATATTTTTAAGCGCTTACAATCAAAAGATATTAACAATTATTGTACATGCCAATAATCACATTAACTACAGATTTTGGAATCAAAGATCATTTTGTGTCTGCGGTTAAAGGAGCTATATATACAGAGCTACCAGAAGCAAAGGTTGTTGACATATCGCATGAAGTCTCTCCTTTTCATATAACAGAGGCTGCATATATTATACAAAACGCTTACAAAAGCTTTCCTAAAGGTAGTATTCATATTGTTGGCATCGACAGTGAACTTAATCCTGAAAACAAACATATTGCCGTAAAATTAGATGATCATTATTTTATTTGCGCAAATAATGGATTAATATGTCTAATTACATCAGAGTTTAATCCTGAAAAAATTGTAGAAATTAATATTCATGATGCTATTGTATCTAATTTTCCTGTAATGGATGTTTTTGTCGCTGTAGCATGCCATATTGCTCGCGGAGGCACGTTAGAAGTGATTGGTAAAACTATATCAGAGATAAAAACTATCAAAGGCATGACTCCTATCGTTAATGTCGGTGATAAACAAATAGTAGGCAGCATTATTTATATTGATAACTATGGAAACTTGGTTACCAATATCACTCAAAAATTATTTGACGAAGTTGGTAAAGGACGTAAATTTAAAATAACTGCACGAACCGCTGTTTTTCAAAATGTTTATAAAAGATATAGTGATGCTATTAATTTTGATATCGAAAAAAGTAAACGAGAAGAAGATGGTAAAAAATTAGCCATTTTTAATTCATCTGGCTATTTAGAATTAGCGATTTATAAAAGTAATCCTAAAACTGTTGGAGGTGCGTCTAGCCTTTTTGGATTATACTATAGAGATACGGTAAGTGTTAATTTTGAATAAATACCCATTGTTGTTTATCTATATAAAATCCTAAAACTTTGTAGCTTTGTTATTTTGAAATCTACCATATGATTATACGAATTGTAAAAATGGGATTTGTTCCTGAAGAAATAGATAATTTCTTAGAAATTTTCAAAGAAAATAAAAATAAAATCAGAAATTTTGATGGTTGTCATCATGTCGAATTAATACGAGATGTAGAACAATCCAATCAATTTTTTACATATAGTCATTGGGAATCGAAAGAACACCTCAATAACTACAGAAACTCTACGTTATTTAAAGGTGTTTGGGCAAATACTAAAAATAAGTTTAATCAAAAACCCGAAGCTTGGAGTACAAAAAAGGTTTAGGTTTACATGTCTATAATTTTAATAGTGCCATTAGATTTTGATCATTGCTTAAAAAACGAATTATAATACCTTAAAAATACATGTTTGCATTAATACGAAAAGAGTTTAATACTTTCTTTGCTTCTGCGGTGGGATATTTAGTCATTGCTATATTCTTAATACTTAATGGACTCTTTTTATGGGTTTTCAAAGGGCAATACAATATACTAGACAGTGGCTTTGCAGATCTTTCTCCTTTTTTCCAGATCGCACCATGGATACTACTTTTTCTTATTCCAGCAGTTACTATGCGCAGTTTTGCTGAAGAAAAAAAACAAGGTACTCTAGAATTACTACTTACAAAACCAATACAAAATTGGCAATTGGTATTAGGTAAATACTTGGGAAGTCTTTCTTTAATCATCATCGCATTATTACCAAGTCTATTATATTGTTTTACGATCTATATTTTAGGTAACCCAAGTGGTAATTTTGATGTAGGAAGTACATTTGGCTCTTATATTGCTTTACTATTATTAGCTTCTCTATATACCGCGATAGGGATTTTCTCATCTACAATTACTAACAATCAAATAATTGCTTTTTTGATTTCTCTATTTTTTTGTTTTTTATTTTATTTTGGCTTTAGTAGTATTTCAGATTATGGGCTTTCTGAAACTATTAGTCATTTTTTTGAACAACTAGGTATTCGTCTTCATTACGAACGTATGAGTCAAGGTATCTTAGACACACGAGATATTTGTTACTTTTTAAGTATCATTTTATTTTTTGGAGTTTTAACCAAAATCATACTTCAAAAATCTGTAAATAAATCCAAAATTAAACCTATTCTTATTGCACTTACTCTTGTATTTATTCTTAATAGTATAGGTAATCGTGTTTATAGTCGGTTTGATCTAACTCAGGATAATCGATTTACGCTATCCGATGCCACTAAAAGTTTAATTTTAGAAACACCTGCTCCTGTTGTTATCGATGTTTTATTGAAAGGAGATTTTCCATCTGAGTTTAGAAAACTTCAATCCGAAACCAAGCAGTTACTTGAAGAGTTTAATGCTTTAAATTCCAACATTCAATATATTTTCACAAATCCTTTAGAAGAAGAAGCTTTAAGAACAGAAACGATAAATCAATTACAACAATTCGGTCTTACTCCGATGGAGGTTAGTGTGCAGGAAAGTGGCAAGACAGAAATTGAAACCATTGTTCCTTGGGCGATTTTAAGTTATCAAAATAAAAGCGTAAAAATACCATTAGTCAAAAATAATATTGGAGCCACCTCAGAAGAAAGAGTAAACAGTTCTATTCAACAATTAGAATACGCATTTGCAGATGGCTTAACAAAAATATTACATCCTAAAAAGCATAAAATTGCAGTGCTCAAAGGAAACGGACAGTTACCTGATTTAAAGATTGCAGATTTCATAAAAACACTACAAGAATACTATTTTGTAGGTGCTTTCACATTAGATTCAGTATCCAGCAACGCTACTAAAACCTTAGAAGATTTACAAAAATTCGATCTTATAATTAATGCAAAACCTACTCAAACATTTTCTGAAAAAGAGAAGTACGTACTTGATCAATTTATAATGAATGGAGGGAAGTCTTTATGGCTTCTAGAATCTGTAGCAATAGAAATCGATAGTCTAATGAATCCCGAGGGCTCTACCGTTGCGTTAATGAGAGATCTTAGACTTAATGATGCTTTATTTTCTTATGGCGTTAGAGTTAATCCCGTTTTAGTGAATGATCTTCAGTCAGCACCACTTGTATTAGCCTCTGGACAAGGTAATGATACCCAATTTACTCCTTATCCTTGGTTTTATGAATCGCTAACAAAAAGCACTAGTAATCATCCTATTGTTAAGAATATCGAATCTGTAAAGTTTGAATTCGCTAACCAAATAGATACAATAAAAAATAATATCAAAAAGACTATTTTACTTACAAGTTCTGAAAAAGTAAAATTAGAGGGAGTTCCTAAAGAAATTAGATTAGATATTATAAGAGAAAAACCAGATTTTAGCACCTACATCGAAGGAAAACAAAATCTTGCCGTTTTATTAGAAGGAGAATTTAAATCTAACTATAAAGATCGAATCAAACCCATCAAAATAAAATCCCCAAAAGACAATAGCAGTCATACAAAAATGATTGTTGTAAGTGATGGTGATATTATCAAAAATAAAACTAGAAAAGGACAACCATTAGCTCTTGGATTTGATCCCTATCTTAATTTAAAATATGGTAATAAAGAGTTTTTACTTAATGCCATTAATTATCTCTTAGATGACTCAGGGCTTATCGAGGTTCGTAGTAAAGAAATTAATATCCCTTTTTTAAATGTAGAAAAGGTAGTTGCTCAAAAAACTAAATGGCAAATTATTAATATTATTGTGCCTTTAGTACTCCTTGGGATCTTTGGATTCCTATTCTCTTTTATCCGAAAGAAAAAGTATAAAAAGGTATTATAAAGGCTAATTGAACGAGTTTATCTATATTTGAAATAGAAAAGCCCTAGAATTATTAATACTGAAAACCCAAATATTGTTCTTAAAACGGAAGACCTCTCTATTGGTTATCACATCAAAAAGAAGTTAAATGTCGTTGCTGCTGACATCAACCTCAAATTATATGAAGGTGAGTTAGTTGGGCTTGTGGGTGCTAATGGTATCGGCAAATCGACCTTACTAAGAACACTATCACGCGTACAACCTGCTCTTCACGGTAGTGTATATTTGTCAGATAAAAAGCTTAATACGTATAAGCCTGTCGAACTTGCTGCACAATTAAGCATTGTTTTGACCGAACAAATTGCTTCAAAAAATATTACAGTGCAAGAACTAGTAGCACTCGGCAGACAACCATATACAAATTGGGTAGGTAAAATGGCCGAAGAAGATGTTGAAAAAGTTCGCAAAGCTATAGAAGTTACTCATATAGAAGAATTAATATCCCGAAGATGTTTTGAACTTAGCGATGGTCAATTACAAAAAGTTCTTATAGCCAGAGCTATAGCCCAAGATACACCTTTTATTATGCTTGATGAACCTACTACTCATCTAGATGTGTACCATAAAGCATATATCTTAAAACTTTTAAAACGTCTTGCTTTTGAAACCAAAAAAACTATTTTGTTTTCTACCCATGAAATTGATTTTGCTATACAATTATGTGATAAAATGATTGTGATGAATGAAGATGGGTTTGAGTTTGGTCGCCCTAAAGAGTTAGTACAATGTCGTGCTTTTTCTTCTTTATTTCCTGAAGATTTAATTTTATTCGACTCTAAATCTGGCAGATACAAAGTAAGAAATTAAGCTTTTTAGTATATTTATATTTATCAAATCTTGTCGATTAAATTCCAAAATGTTGCTATGAAAAAGCATTCCTATATTTTTTTCTCATTTTTATGCATTACTGTTCTTTTTGTTTCTTCCTGTTCTAATGACGATACTGCGATACCAGAAGATCCCGAAGTCATAAATAATCCTGTCGAGCATGATCTAACAGAAGAGCAATTAAGGATTGCTGATTACTTTAAAGAAGTAGCACTAGGATTTGAATTTGGTAGTGCTTCTAGAGTAACAAGAAAATGGAAATCCCAGATGAAAATATTTGTAGATGGTGATCCAAGTCCTGCACTCAAAACAGAATTAGATAATATCATTTCTGAAATAAACGCTTTAACCACTGATGGATTCAAAATACAGATTGTAGATAGTTTCGATCAGTCAAATTATCATCTTTTCTTTGGTACCGGTACCGCATATGCTTCTATATATTCTGATCAAAGAGATTTTGTAGAAAATAATTGGGGGTTATTTTATCTTCTATGGAATTCTTCAAATGAGCTTACAAGTGGTCATATGTATGTCGACACAAGACGCGCAAATGATATGGCACAAAAACATCTTTTAAGAGAAGAACTAACACAATCTTTGGGTTTAGCTAGAGATTCAAAAAAATACCCTGAAAGTATATTTCAATCAGACTGGACTACTACAAATCAATATGCGCAGATAGATAAAGAATTAATCCAACTTTTATATCATTCTGATATGGCTACTGGATTAAATAGATTTGATATCGATCCTATTTTAATTCAATTATTAAAAGAAGAATAAAAACTTCTAAACACATCCTTCTCAATTTTCAATGCTTATATTTATCTTTGAGTAAATATAAGATTACATGTCAGGATACACACCGATCATTATTGCTATAGGAGCAATTATTATATCTATTTTTATTGGTTTTTTTATTGGTAAATATGTCACTTCTTTAAAGAATAAAAGTGAAAAAAGTACAGATATAGAAAGATCCAATCAACTAAAATTACAATTAGACGAGTCTAAAAAAAATGCAGAACACCAATTAGAATTTGCAAAACAACAACATACAGAATATAAAAATAGTATAGAAAAACAACTTATAGATTTAAAAAAAGAACGTGAAGATATTCGTAGAGAAAAAGACTTTTTAAACACCGAACTTACACGTAGAAATTCTGAATTTGAGAATCTTCAACTCAAAAATCAAGAGCAAAAAAATGAAGTAGAGAAGCTTCAGGAAAAGTTCTCTAAAGAATTTGAAAACCTTGCTAATAAAATCTTGGACGAAAAATCCAACAAATTCACAGAACAAAATAAAGAGAATATTAAAAACATTCTCACACCTTTACAAGAAAAAATAAATACATTCGAAAAGAAAGTAGAACAAACACATAAAGAAAGTATAGACTATCACGCTGCGCTTCGACAACAGATTTTAGGGCTTAAAGACCTTAACGAACAAATGAGTAAAGAAGCTACCAATTTAACTAAAGCGTTAAAAGGAGATAGCAAAATGCAAGGAAACTGGGGAGAACTAGTACTAGAAAGGGTACTAGAAAAATCCGGCCTAGAAAAAGATCGTGAATATTTCGTACAACAAAGTTTTACTACAGAAGATGGTAGTCGCGTATTGCCAGATGTAGTAATTTATCTTCCGGATCACAAAAAGATGGTTATAGATTCTAAAGTAACATTAACGGCATATGAGCGTTTTGTTAATGAAGATGACAATGACCTAAAAGCTAACTATCTTAAAGAACATATAGCTGCATTAAAACGGCATGTAGATCAGCTTTCAGAAAAAAATTATCAGGACCTCTACGATATAGAATCCCCAGACTTTGTATTACTTTTTGTACCTATAGAACCTGCTTTTGCAATCGCTATTAATGAGGATAGTAAACTATATAATCAAGCTTTTGAAAAAAATATTGTCATCGTGACCCCTTCCACCCTACTTGCCACTTTACGTACTATCGATACCATGTGGAATAATGAAAAACAACAGCGTAACGCTATCGAAATTGCAAGACAAGCAGGAGCCTTATATGATAAATTTGAAGGATTGGTCAAAGATCTTACAGGAGTTGGTAAAAAAATCGATGATGCTAAAAAAGATTATTCTGCCGCTATGAATAAATTAGTAGATGGACGTGGAAATCTAATTACAAGTGTAGAAAAACTTAAAAAAATGGGAGCTAAAGCAAAAAAATCTCTGCCTGAAGCTATTATCAAGCGTGCTTCTGATGAAGATGATTTATAAAACTTAATCTATGAACGCAGATACGTCACAAATTCTTATCCAAGCTTTAACTGGTCTTTTTTATGCTATTCCGACACTTCTTTTTATTGGTATCGGCATTCATTATCTTATAAAAAAAGGAAGAACGACAGATGGAGTTCTTATCCTAATAGGAAACATAATAATACTACTTTCTATAGTAATCGGAAAAATCTTGTTTATTCAATTTGTTGTATACCAAAAATGGGATAGCACTGTATATACTTATATAATTTCCGCCATTAACATTGTCTCTTTTATAGGATCAATTCTCTTTGTAATTGGCCTCTTTTTATTAACTAAGAAAGTCATTAAAGTAAATAATTCTTAATATGAAATTTAAACACATTTTTATACTCTTATTTTTAATTGGGTCCATTGCACAGGCCCAACAATCCTATTTTCCTGAACGTGGAAATTGGGAAGAAAAAACCCCCTCAGAATTTAAAATCGACACTCAAAAATTACAAGAAGCCGTTCAATTTGCAAAAGACAATGAATATTCTGGTTCTAAGGATTTACGCATAGCTATTGTTAAAGGTTTTGAACGAGAACCATATCACAAAATTTTAGGACCAACCAAAAAACGAGGAGGCCCTGCTGGTTTAATTATTAAAGATGGCTATATCATTGCTAAATGGGGGGATGTTGAGCGTGTTGACATGACTTTTAGCGTTACAAAAAGTTACTTATCTACCATGGCCGGACTTGCAGTAGATAAAAAACTAATACGCTCTGTAGATGATTTTTCTTATACTTATATATGGGACAATACATTTAACGGAAATCACAATAAAAAAATTACTTGGAGACACTTGCTTACACAATCCTCAGATTGGTCTGGACAATTATGGGGTGGATATGATTGGGCAGATCGTCCCCCACGCGAGGGAAATATAGATGATTGGAAATTAAGAAAACTAAATCAACCAGGCTCAGTTTTTGAATATAATGACGTTCGAGTTAATGTTCTAGCCTATTCATTATTAAATATTTGGAGAAAACCTTTACCACAGGTTTTAAAAGAAAACATAATGGATCCTATCGACGCTTCAACAACATGGAGATGGTTTGGCTATGACAACTCATGGGTTACTGTAGATGGTGCTAAAATGCAATCAGTTAGCGGTGGTGGTCATTCTGGAGGCGGGCTCTTTATAAATTCATTAGATCATGCTCGATTTGGGCTTTTGTTTCTAAACGACGGTAACTGGAACGGAAAACAACTTGTTTCTAAAGAATGGATCAAAGAAGCCATTACACCTTCAAAAGCAAACTCTAATTATGGTTTTATGTGGTGGTTAAACCAAAAAGGGACAAGACATTGGGAAAACCTACCAGAACATATATACTATGCTGCTGGTTTTGGAGGTAATTTTATTGTAATTGATCAAAAACAAGATTTACTAATAGTAACAAGATGGTTAGAACCTAGTCAAATTGATGAGTTTGTAACCAAAGTATATAGAGCTTTATAAAATAAATATGAAAAAAGTACTTACGATAATCATAACCGTTCTAGTACTGCTATTTGCAGCGTGGTATGCTTTTATATACTATGCATCCTATAGTGAAGGAACAAGAAGTGGGGAACTTATTAAATTTAGTAACAAAGGTGTATTAGTAAAAACTTGGGAAGGTGAAATTAGTCAAGGAATTTCTGGAGCACAAATATTTAGTTTTTCTGTAGAAGATAAAAACAAGAAAATTATTGAAAAGCTTGAAAAGTTTCAAGGTCGATATGTGAAACTGAAATATAAAGAGCGATTTGCTAAAATTTCATGGCTTGGAGATACGAAGTATTTTGTAATAGATGTCGTAGAAGAAGTATCACCACATTTTAGAAATAAATAGATGAAAAAACATAAATCAAACAAAGAGTCCCGAGTAATCATTTCAGAATTAATGCTCCCATCTCATTCAAATTTTAGTGGAAAAATCCATGGAGGTTACATTTTATCTTTGATGGATCAAATTGCTTTTGCATGTGCTTCTAAACATTCTGAGACCTATTGTGTTACTGCCAGTGTTGATAAAGTAGATTTCTTAAAACCGATTGAGGTCGGAGAATTAGTTACCATGAAAGCCTCTGTTAATCATGTAGGAACAACATCTATGGTGGTTGGAGTACGAGTTGAATCTGAGAATATACAAACTGGAGCAATTAAACATTGTAACTCTAGTTATTTTACAATGGTCGCAAAAAATGATACTGGAAAAAGTGTCCCAATTCCTGGTTTAATTTTACAAAACAAAACTGATATACGACGATTTGTTCGTAGTATAATTCGTAAGGAAGATGCAAAAGCCAGACGTGATCGTTTTAAAGCCTCTGAATTCAAACTTGAAGAGCATCTTGAAGTCTTAAAACAATACAATGTAAAAATTACGTTATAATATTATATTATAAATAAAAATTGACCTGAATATGTAATGATCCCCTATGTCTTTACGTCAAAAATTGTATATTGACTAAAAAAATCCCCTTTTATGAAAAAGATTGCTAAGTTTTCAATTTTAATTCTGACCGCTGTTATTTGCTTTAATTGTAGCAGTAGTGATGATGGCGGCGACACTAACGGAGGTGATCCAGAGCCAAACCCTAATCCTAATAAAATAACTACGTATGATGCAGATGTGAAAGCTATTATTGATGGGCAATGTATTCGATGCCATACGACACCTCTTCAGAATGGAGCTACGTTTCCAATGGATAATTTTAATGAAACTAGAAACGGTATCAATCGCGGTATGATTGAAAGAATTCAATCTACAAGCTCAAGAAGAGTTATGCCTCCTCCTCCTGCGGCAATGCTTACTCAAGAAGTTATCGATATTATTCGTGACTGGGAAGCCGATGGTTTATTAGAAAACTAATTCTTAAATATAGAATTATATTATATATAAAAAATCCCGCAAGTTGCGGGATTTTTTACTTTATCTTTATTTACTTAGATACATTTTACGTCTAGAATATAAATCGTAAAATTGGTCATCTTTTAAATCATCGATAAACAAAATACTTTCACCAGTACTTTTCATTTCTGGTCCTAGTTTCTTATTTACATTAGGGAATTTATTAAACGAGAAAACTGGTTGTTTAATCGCATAACCTTCTAAATGTGGTTTAAAATCAAAGTCTGTAACTTTCTTATCGCCCAGCATTACTTTTGTTGCATAATTTACATACGGCTCGCCATACGCTTTAGCAATAAAAGGCACAGTTCTAGAAGCTCTTGGATTGGCTTCAATGATATACACCATATCATCTTTAATAGCAAACTGAATATTAAGAAGTCCTACTGTATTAAGTGCTAACGCAATTTTATGAGTATGATCCTTAATCTGTTGCATAACAAACTCTCCTAAGTTAAAAGGAGGTAATGTAGCATTAGAATCTCCAGAGTGAATTCCACAAGGTTCTATATGCTCCATAATACCAATAATATAAACATTTTCACCGTCACAAATGGCATCAGCTTCAGCCTCGATAGCACCATCTAAGTAATGATCTAACAGTAATTTATTATTTGGTATTTTTCTAAGAAGATCCACAACATGCTCTTCTAGCTCTTGTTTATTAATTACAATTTTCATTCCCTGCCCACCAAGTACATATGAAGGTCTTACCAGAATTGGGAAATCTAATCGATCCGCTACTTCAAGAGCTTGATCTGCAGTCTCGGCAGTATCAAACTCTGGATAAGGAATATTATTTTCTTGTAATAATTTAGAAAAACTTCCTCTATCTTCTGCTAAATCTAAAGATTGAAAGCTAGTTCCTATAATTTTAATGCCGTATCGATCTAATTTTTCTGCTAGTTTTAAAGCCGTCTGACCACCCAATTGTACAATAACACCTTCGGGTTTTTCATGCCTTATGATATCGTAGATATGCTCCCAAAATACTGGCTCAAAATACAATTTATCGGCAGTGTCAAAATCTGTAGAAACCGTTTCTGGATTACAATTTATCATGATAGTTTCATATCCACATTCTGCAGAAGCTAAAACTCCGTGTACACAACAATAATCAAATTCAATCCCTTGTCCGATTCTGTTAGGTCCAGAACCTAAAACAACAATCTTTTTCTTATCGGTAACTTTACTTTCATTTTCAATATAAACTTCACCTTCTGGAGTTTCTATTTCTGCTTCAAAAGTAGAGTAGAAATATGGTGTTTTTGCTTTAAATTCGGCAGCACAGGTATCAACCAATTTATAAACTCTATTGATTCCTAAATCGCTTCTCTTATTATAAACTTCACTCTCGTAACATCCAACCATATGAGCTATTTGTCTATCTGCAAATCCTTTTTGTTTTGCTTCTAGTATTAGCTCTTTGGTTAATGATTGTATGGTGTACGTAGAAATTTCTTTTTCAAGATTATAAAGGTCTTCATATTGTCTTAAGAACCACATGTCGATCTTAGTAATTTCATGAATTCTACTTAATGGAATTCCCATTTGAATAGCGTCATAAATTACAAATACTCTATCCCAACTGGCATAGGTTAGCTTATCAATAATTCGATCATAATCCTTGAGTCCTTTTCCGTCTGCTCCTAAACCATTTCTTTTAATCTCAAGAGATTGTGTGGCTTTATGCAACGCTTCTTGAAACGATCTACCAATACCCATTACCTCTCCTACAGATTTCATCTGTAGACCTAGAGTACGATCTGATCCTTCGAATTTATCAAAATTCCATCTTGGAATTTTCACGATTACATAATCCAAAGTAGGCTCAAATAATGCCGATGTTGATTTTGTTATTTGATTATCTAATTCATCTAATGTATACCCTATTGCTAATTTTGCCGCTATTTTTGCAATTGGATACCCTGTCGCTTTTGAAGCTAAGGCTGAGGAACGAGAAACTCTTGGATTAATTTCTATAGCTATAATTTCTTCTCTGTCATCAGGGCTTACAGCAAATTGTACATTACAACCTCCCGCAAAATCCCCTATACTACGCATCATATGAATTGCCATATCACGCATACGCTGAAACGTTTTATCACTAAGTGTCATTGCAGGAGCAACAGTAATAGAATCTCCTGTATGAATCCCCATCGGATCCATATTTTCTATGGTACAAATAATAACTACATTATCATTATTATCCCTAAGAAGTTCTAATTCATACTCTTTCCAACCTATCAATGCTTTATCAATCATTACCTCATGAATAGGCGAAACCTCTAATCCACGCGTAAGTAACTCATCAAAATCTTCTTCTTTATATACAAAAGAGGCTCCAGCTCCACCAAGAGTATAAGAGGCTCTAATTACTAACGGAAAACCAAATTCTTGAGCAATTTCTTTACCTTTCAAATATGAATTAGCAGTTGCCTGAGGTGCCATACCAATACCTATTTTAAGCATTAGCTCTCTAAACTGTTCTCTATCCTCTGTTATATTAATAGCATCGATATCAACTCCGATGATATCTACATCAAAATCTTTCCAAATACCTTTTTCATCAGCTTCGATACAAAGATTTAATGCGGTTTGCCCCCCCATTGTTGGTAATACAGCATCAATTTGGGGATGCTCCTTTAATATACCAATAATAGACTTTGTAGTTAGCGGCTTTAGATATACATGATCCGCCATAGAGGGATCAGTCATTATAGTCGCTGGATTCGAGTTAATTAAAATAGTTTCAATTCCATCTTCGCGAAGAGATCGTAGTGCTTGAGTTCCAGAATAATCAAATTCACACGCTTGACCGATTACTATTGGACCAGATCCTATGATCAATATACTTTTGAGTTTTTCGTTTTTAGGCATGTAATAAAAAATGTTGCTGTTTTGATAAATTTATTTAATAGATATAAAAAAAGGCGTTACCTATAAAAGTAACACCTTAATATTTTAGAAACACTTAATCATTAGTGCTTATGTCTTAACTCTGAAGAAACAGATATCTTTTTTCTTCCTTTAGCTCTTCTACGAGCAAGGACTTTTCTTCCATTTACTGAAGCCATACGCTCTCTAAAGCCGTGTTTATTTTTTCTCTTTCTTTTCGATGGTTGAAATGTTCTCTTCATTGCTATATATCTTTATAAATCTTCTTGAAATATCTAATTTGATCTATTTTGGACATCTTCCCCAAAACTGCGGGCAAATATACGAAGAGTTTTTACTTTGACAAACCTAAATATCAATTTATTTTTAATTGTTTTTATTACCTTTGCCGCGACTTAAAAAACATACCTTTCATGTATAACAAAAATATAAAATTAGTAATTGCTGCTCTAATTGTTGGTGTAGCTGTTTGGCAAATGATCGAAGGATATATAGGCAATGGGATAATGCTTATCTTATTAGCAGCAATTTTTGTCTTTTTGTATTTTAAAAATGAATTAATTCTTTTAGCATTTCTAAGATTACGTAAACAAGATTTTGAAGGTGCTAAGAGATGGCTTGATAAGATAAAAAACCCTGAAAGCGCCCTTACAACTAAGCAACAGGGGTATTATAACTATCTTTTAGGGATTATGCTTTCTCAAACAAACATAACGCAAGCAGAAAAATATTTAAAAAAGGCTATAAAATTAGGATTATCTATGAATCAAGATTTAGCTGTCGCTAAATTAAATCTTGCAGGAATAGCAATGACTAAAAGAAGAAAACGAGAAGCTCAAAATCTTCTTACTGAGGCCAAGAAATTAGATAAACACAATATGCTGAAAGATCAAATTACGATGATGAAACAGCAAATGAAGAAAATTTAGGCACACTAATTGTTCTATATAATACGTTATCTAATAGAATATCGTACCAAATAGTACTCAAAAAAGACTTTATTAAACCTAAGTTTAATACTAATTACTGTTTTTTTTAAGACTTAAACAGTACATTAGCTATTGTAATTGTGATATAATGAAAAAATTATTAATTCTAGGAATACTATTTTCTTTTTCTAGCAATTTATTTGCTCAACCAGAAGTGAAAATCCCTTTTTCGACTGCAATCTCGGCACATATTGTTAAATACAATCAAAAAATCGATGATGCATATAAAGACAAAGACCTTGAACGTGCTGGTTTTTTGTTTGATTCATTAGTAAGAAACCATCTTAATGGTACTTATATGGATAATTTTAGTCTAAACACCTTGAAAGGTGATCCTATACTATTAAGAGATTACGAAAAACCAATGTTTCTTATCACATATGCTGCATGGTGTGTTCCGGGTATTGGCGAGATCCCTGCGTTAAACGACTTAGCAGATAAATTTCACGATCAGTTGGACTTTGTTGTATTATTTTGGGACACAAAAGAAAATTTAAAGTCAAAAGAAAAAGAATATACTCAGAATATCCAATTAGTATATGTTAATGAAAAAACTAATCAAGATTCGTATATCATTAATAAATTAAAACATGCTCTTGGCTTTCCTATGATGTACTTTATGGATCAAGATAAAAAAGTGTTGGATATCCGTAAAATTGAAACACATCATTCTAGTGAAACCTTAACCAATTCTTACAATATCCATTTCAATTCCTTATCTAAAGGTGTATCATTATTAATTGCTGATCTTGATGCAAAGGGTCTTTTAGAAGGTGATGAAAATGATGAAAGCGACCAAGAAGGTAGTGACAAAAGAAGAGGCAAAAAATCTAAAAAGTCTAAAGAAGAACTTGATGAAGAAGGAAGAACTGCCGAAGAAAGAAAAATTGATGAAGAATATGAGCGCTATAAGCGAGAAAAAGATTCACTAAAAAATAATCGCAGAAATAACAACAGATAAGAATCTGTTTAAAAACTACGACGTTTATTTACCAAATATCATTTTTAAAGCAACTAATAAAAGGATACCTCCAAATATCTTTTTAAGCTGTTGTTGATTTACAGAGATTGCTAATTTACTTCCTAGGTACCCACCAATTATAAAGGTAAGAGCAATAATCACAGCGTATTTCCAGTTAACATACCCTTCTTGATAATAATTATAGGCAGCCAGAAAAGTAACTGGAACTGCTAAAACCGCCAAGCTAGTTCCCTGAGCTTCATGTTGAGAAAAATTAAGCCACAAGATCATCAAAGGAATCATAACTACACTTCCTCCAATACCAAGTGTCCCACTAAAAAAACCCGCTAATAAACCTATTAGAACTAAAGAAATAAGTACAGATACATTCATGCCGCTTAAAATAAGCAGCTAACTTAAACAAAAAAACTAATAAATGTCTGTAAAAAAATTACTATTGACCCGTTCCGGTTTTATAATATCCTTCTCTTGGAATTTGGATATAATATTCTTTTCCTGAAGTATTATTTAAATGAGCTTCTCGTAACCAAGGGTTATGCAACTTTAAGATTTTATAATTTATATTATGCTTTTTTGCAAACTCATTAAAGTCAGTAATTTGTTCCTCAACCAACACTTTAAAAGTTGGGATATGCTTATAAAGGTCTTCGTTTGTAAAGTTAAACCCGTATTTCTTTGGGTTACTTAATATCTCTTTAACAGCTACAATTCTAAACACATATCTTCCAGTTTCTTCACCTAATAATAAATCATAATACGAAACAGCATTCTGTCTTTCTAATTGTCTATTTACACCTGCTCTTCCAGCATTGTATGCTGCAGCGGCAAGGGTCCATGATCCAAACTTTTTCTTTGCACTTTTAAGGTATTTACAAGCAACTCTTGTAGATTTCTCTATATGGTATCTCTCATCTACATTCTGATTAACCTCTAATCCATACTCCTTAGCTGTTCCTTTTAATATTTGCCAAAATCCAGTAGCTCTAGCAGGAGAAACTGCTTGGGTAAGACTACTTTCTATAACTGCTAAATATTTAAAATCATCTGGAACACCTTCTTCTTTAAGTATAGGTTCTATAATTGGAAAATACTTGTTTGCCCTTTTAAAAAGAAGCAAACCATTCGATTGCCAATACGTGTTTACCAAAAGTTCTCTATCCATTCTTTCTCTAATATCTGGATTTTCAATAGGAACTAACTCTCCTGAAAAGTTCAGGTTATCAGGCATAGGAATTGCGTAGACATTATAGTCATTAATCAATTTATCTTCAAGAACTTCTTGAGCTAAGGGCTTTTGCGGAGCATCTTGGGTAGCATTCACCAAAATACTGAAGGTAAATAATATACCTAGAAAAACTAAAATCTTCTTTATCATCTTCATTGTTATAAGTAGGTTTTATTGGGGAAATAATATATTCTATCACAATATAACGTAAAAACTTAGACTATTGCAAGTTATCATTAATAATTTCGGGTAAATACTTATTAAACCATCTTGCTCGATTAACAATCATTACATGTGTTCCTTTTTCAACAGTAATACAATTTTTAATATTCACTATCGGAAAAACGACATCTTTATCCCCGTGTATATGAATAAGATCATCTGAAGGTTTCTCCTGATCCCAACATACCATATTTTTGATAGCCCAATCCAAATATCTTTTATCATTTACAGAAAGATATCTTTGATACATTGCAGCTCTTTTTTTTGCAAAATCACCAAAAGCAAGTTTTTCCCAGTTTTCAATTTTAGAAATTAAAGATGTAGGTAATAATTTGTAAAACCCTGTTTTACGGGCTATTTTCATGCGTTTTGGCAATTCAAACTTACTCTTAACACTAGAAATGATAATCACTTTTCTAAACTTCATGCGTTTACTCATTTCCTGAACAATTATCCCTCCAAAGGAAACTCCAATCAAAACAGCATTATCATGTTTTACCGCTTTACACATTCTTTTTGCATACTCAGAGATCGATTCTTCTTTATCTGGAATCTTCCATGGTATCGTATATATACTAAATTGATTGGTCGGTAATTTTATGTTTTCAAAAATAGAAACATCCGCTGCCATTCCGGGAACAAAATAAATATGGCTAACTTCCTGCGACATAGGTATTTTAACAGAGGTTTTAAGGTTTAAAGCTCTAATTTTCTTATATTTGCACGTCAAAATTATGGTATTACCCTTTTAGAAAAAAGCAATACTTGATTAAATTTTGGTAAAAGGGAATTTTCAACTAACAAATCTTAGTTAGCCCATATAGTAGAAAAATTAGATTTTATGTATCAAATCAGCAAAAATCTGTTTTTTTATTGGCTAATAAAGATTAGATATTACAGGGGATTTGCCCTATTTATGATTTAATTACCTCATAATTTAAAAAAATATGGAGAACATGAGTGATGTTGAATTAGAAATTACTGATAATGAATTTCTAAGACAATTCGAAACTACAATTGATGGTCAAAAGGCAAAGATCGAGTACGCTCAACAAGAAAGAAAGATTTTCTTAACAAAACTTATCATGAGTGAAGAACAGATTGAAAAAGGGTATGAACAGGATTTTATTATTGCAGTTTTTAATATTATCCAAGATCGTAACATAAGATTAGTTCCTACAAGCCCAATAATTGCTAAGTTTATGAGAAAAAACAGACGCAAATACAAAGACTTATTGCCTGTAGGTATCAATATCTAGTCAAAATGATCTTTTAGAAAACAAAAAAATCTGTCATGTGGCAGATTTTTTTGTTTTTAGGCTATAATTTCTTTTGAAGTAAAATCGAACCTGACCATTCCATCCTCATCAATATCTTTTAATTTTATTTGATGTACTGTATTTATATACTCAGGATTCCAGGGCATTTTTACTTTTACATAATTCTCTGTAAAGCCATGTATATATCCTTCCTTATTTTCAGATTCAAAAAGTACTGTTCTTGTCGATCCTAATTGACTTTCATAAAATGCTCTTCTTTTTTTAGCAGACAAACCACGTAACATTTTACTTCTTTTCTTACGAACATTCATCGGGACTACTCCATTCAGATTTGCAGCCACTGTATTATCTCTTTCTGAATATGTAAATACATGTAAATATGAGATATCCAAATCTGATAAAAATTTATATGTGTCTAGGAAATGATCTTCTGTTTCTCCAGGAAAACCAACAATGACATCAACACCAATACATGCATGCGGCATTACTTCTTTGATTTTCTGAACACGATCAACATATAAATCACTAAGATATCGTCTTCTCATTAATTTAAGAATTTCATCATTTCCTGATTGTAAGGGAATATGAAAATGAGGAACAAAAGTTCTTGAATTAGCAACAAAATCGATAGTTTTATTCTTTAATAAATTAGGCTCTATTGAAGAAATTCGTAAGCGCTCAATACCATCTACCGTATCAAGAGCTTCAACCAATTCATAAAAGGTATGTTCATGCTTTTTATTACCAAACTCACCTTTTCCGTAATCTCCTATGTTAACTCCTGTTAGTACTATTTCCTTAATTCCTTTTTCAGAAATCTCTTTTGCATTTTTTAATACATTCTCTAAAGTATCGCTTCTAGAAATCCCTCTAGCTAATGGTATTGTACAATATGTACATTTATAATCACAACCATCTTGAACTTTTAAAAATGCCCTTGTCCTATCACCAATAGAATAACTTCCTACATAAAAATCAGCCTCTTCTATCTCGCAAGAGTGTACCTCTCCAAATTCATTTTTAGACAGATCATTAATATAATCTGTAATTTTAAACTTCTCTGTTGCGCCTAAAACCAAATCAACACCATCTACTGCCGCCAACTCTTCAGGTTTTAATTGGGCATAACAACCCACAGCTGCTACAAATGCATCGGGATTACTTTTTTGTGCCTGTTTTACAATAGTTTTAAATCGCTTATCAGCATTTTCAGTAACAGAACACGTATTAATTACATAGATATCCGCATTATCAGAAAAATCAACACGATCAAAACCTTCATCAGTAAAATTCCTCGCTATTGTGGAAGTTTCTGAAAAATTTAGCTTACATCCTAATGTATAAAAAGCAACTTTTTTCCTCATAAAACAATTTCATATTTCGACATAGGTAGAAATCTCATTATATTTACCCCGCAACTTAATTTTAAGATTAAATTTTAAGCGTGCAAATATACCAACAATAATTCGTTTACTAAAATTGAAAACAAAGCATTTTACTTTTATAATTCGTTATTTAACAATAACTTATATACTGTTTTCTTTAGTTTCTTGCAAAAAATCCTCTCAAAATAATAAAGATTATCTTGTATTTAGATACAATCACCATAATAATGTAAGTTCTTTAGATCCTGCATTTGCCAGAGATATTCCTAATATATGGTCTACCAATCAATTATTTAATAGTCTTGTACAATTAGATGATTCTCTTCATATCATTCCTGATATTGCAAAAAAATGGGAGATTTCTAAAGACATGTTGACGTACACTTTTACCCTGCGCAACGATATAAAATTTCATAAACACAAATTATTTAATACTCAAGACAGTACTCGTACTGTAGTTGCTAAAGATTTTGCATATAGTTTTGACAGACTTATAGATCCTAAAGTAGCCTCACCAGGCAATTGGGTACTTAAAAGTGTAGAAAATTACAAGGCTATTAATGATACTCTTTTCGAGATACGTTTAAAGAAACCCTTTCCTGCCTTTTTAGGTTTAATGAGTATGCGTTACTGTTCTGTAGTACCAAAAGAAATTGTAAACTTTTATGGAAATGAGTTTCGTTCAAACCCCATAGGAACGGGTCCTTTTAAGTTTAAGCTTTGGGAAGAAAATGTAAAATTGGTATTGCGAAAAAACGAACTTTATTTTGAAAAAGATAGTAACGGAAAACAACTTCCTTACCTCGAAGCTGTAGCCATAACCTTTTTACCTGATAAACAGAGTGAATTTTTACAATTTGCGCAAGGTAAAATTGATTTATTGAATAGTCTTGATGCTTCGTATAAAGATGAATTACTAACACCGAGTGGTAAATTACGTGATCAATATAAACAACAGGTACATATTAGTAAAGGTCCTTACCTAAATTCTGAGTACCTTGGATTTTACTTAGATTCGGAAAAAGAAGAAATTCAGTCTATTTTGCTTCGCAAAGCAATCAATCATGGTTTTGATAGAGAAAAAATGATCACGTACCTTAAAAATGGTATTGGGATCCCTGCTATTAATGGTTTTATTCCTAAAGGTATTCCCGGATTTACTAATCGCTCTGGATATGAATATAATCCAGAAAAGGCTCGAAAACTTATTGATAGGTACAAAAAAGAGACTGGTAACGACACACCAATGATCAGAATTGCAACTGATGCCAATTACCAGAGTATATGCGAGTTTATTCAGAGAGAATTAGAAAAAGTAGGGCTAACAATTATAGTTGATGTGATGCCTTCTTCAACTATACGACAAAAGAAATGGGCCGGAAAACTAGAATCCTTTCGAGCGAGTTGGATCGCCGATTACCCAGATGCCGAGAATTTTTTATCACCTTACTATAGTAAAAATCATACTCCAAATGGTCCCAATTACACACATTTTAAGAACGACTATTTTGACTCCTTGTATGAAGAAAGCTTTTTAATAACAGACACCAAACTAAGAGAGCAACACTATTCTAAAATGGATTCTATTATTATTTCTGAAGCTCCAATTGTTCCTTTATACTATGACGAAGTTGTTCGCTTTACACAAAAAAATGTAAAAGGCCTTACAAATAATCCGCAAAATTTCTTGATTTTAAAACGGGTATGGAAAGAAAAGTTTAAGTAAAATTTAAAAAACAAGTGCTTCAGCTGTATTTTTTTGCTTTTTGTCGATTCATTTTTCTTATATTCGCTTTTCATTAGTTAAAATTTAACATTTAAATTAACCCAAATTTTATGAAAAAAATTAATCTAATTTTGCTCGCATCTTTATTTTTAGGAGTAATATCCTGTAGTAGTGATGACGAAAATCCAGACTCAAACCCTAATCAAGTTGATCCAAATCCTGTAGAAGATGTGGTTTTAGAAGCAAATTCGGTTTCTCAAGGCTTAACCGTTGATGGCGCCAATAGAATTACAGGTAATGCTCCTACTCCAACCGGAAATATACCTTTTGCTATTGATGAAACCAATCAATCTGGATTTTTAAATAGTGGATTTGATATCACCTTTGATGCCCCTCAAAATTTTGCAGGAGCATATCTTCAAGTAAGATCAAATGATGGAACTTTTGCTCCAGATTACCTTGATATTCCTTCATCATCTATTAGAGCAGGTAGAAATAAATCTGGAATTTTATCCAAATCCAATCAAAAGATGGATAATGAAGTAGAGATTGATGTAAACTTTGGTAATGACATTCCTCCAGGTAAATTTTGTTATTTGATTTGTATTTATGATGATCAAGGTAATATTAGTGAGCCTGTTGAAGTATGTGTTGAAATTGAAGCTTGGGGTGGAAATTCTGCTCTTGTAGGTACTTGGAATTATACTAAACAAATAGAAAACAGTGTAACCATTTTACCTGGTGAAGAAAGTGATTGTGGAGATGCTACTATAGTATGTGCAAACGAACAAGAATTAGTTATTGATAATGCATATTGCTACGTACTAGAATCTTTCGCATTAACAATTAATAGTGATGGTACTTATGAGTATCGCAGCGATGATACTGAAAAGAATTTTGACTATAGTGCTAGTGTTGAAAATTGTGAAGCTACTTTTGGAGCTGAAGGAAGTGGATACTATATATCAAAAGGTAATTGGGCTTATGACGAAGAAGAAGGTAAATTATCTTTAGTAGAATTTGAATATGTAGAAGCATCAGGAGATCAAATTTTTGACGGAACTCTAGAAGATGGTGAAGTTGATTTTGATGGTGATGTTACTATAGATGGATCTAATATGGTTGTTAAATTTTCGTATGAAGATGACATCGTATATAATGTAGAATTTTTTCTTTCTAAATAACTTTTAAAAATTAAAAAAACGCTATCTATTTATAATAGATGGCGTTTTTTTTTATGCATTATCCTATTTTTAATTTTTACGCCATTGTTTTGTCTCTTCAAAAACATGTTCTAATATTTGCTCTTCCTGTTCGTTAAATTCAAGATTTCTTCGAGACATCACCACTTTTGCTACTTCAAAAGCTTTTCTGGTTAAATAGGTTGTAAAACCAGCGCTCCCACCCCAACTATAACTTGGGATAAAATTACGCGGAAATCCACCACCAAAAATATTTGCGTTTACACCTACAACGGTTCCTGTATTAAACATTGTATTAATACCGCATTTAGAATGATCTCCCATCATTAAGCCACAAAATTGTAGCCCTGTCTTAGCAAAGCCTTCGGTTTCATAACTCCATAATCGTACTGGTGCATAATTATTTTTAAGGTTCGATGTGTTGGTATCTGCACCGAGATTACACCACTCGCCTAACACAGAATTACCTATAAAACCGTCGTGTCCTTTATTCGAAAATCCAAAAATCACAGAATTATTAACCTCTCCTCCAACTTTAGAATGTGGCCCAATAGTAGTTCCTCCATAAATTTTTGCTCCCATTTTTACGGTTGCAGATTCACATAACGCAAAAGGGCCTCTAATCATGCTACCTTCCATGATCTCTGCATTTTTTCCTATATAAATAGGTCCATTACTAGCGTTAAGTGTTGCAAATTCTACAGTAACCCCTTCTTCTAAAAATATTTGTTCTTCTCCTAATATATGATTTGAGCTTGAAAGGGGTTCGCTCTCCCTATCTTTTGTTAATAGATCAAAATCCTGACGAATTGCTTCTTCATTTTTCGAGAAAATATCCCACGTGTGCTGCACAGTCAAGGTTTCTTCTTCAAATTGTAATATATCATACTTATCAAAATCTATTTCTTGCCCTTCTTTAACATAGAAAGCAACTACTTCATCTTTGCAAAAAATAGCTTGATCCGTTTTAAGTTCTTTAATGTGAGCAACAAGTTGATTTGTTGGCAAGTAAGATGCATTAATCATTACGTTATCTTCTAACTCCACCATCGGAAATTTAGCATTAAGATAATCTTCTGTTATGGTAGATGTAGTAAAACCTAGATGCTTTTCCCATTTTTCTCTTATCGTTAAAATACCTATTCGTATTTCTGCTACTGGTCTGGTATATGTAAAAGGCAATAGTGCATTACGTGAAGCACCATCAAAAAGAATATAATTCATGATTTGATTTCAAAAAATTTATAATTCTGAACTACTGCAAAAATAAAGACGTTCATGTTAAAAAGAATACTGTTTAGCTATTTTATTTGTAAAATAAATTTTTGTAAAAAATATAAACCATAAAAAAAGCCTTTCTAAACAGAAAGGCTTTTTAAGATATTGTAAAGCTAAATTATTTTTTGAATTTAGCATATTTGTTTTTGAATTTGTCAATACGTCCTGCAGTATCGATAAGTTTAGATTTCCCAGTATAAAAAGGGTGAGAAGATCTAGATATTTCTAATTTTATCAAAGGATACTCAACACCATCAACTTCTAACGTTTCTTTTGTATCTGCTGTAGATTTTGTTAAAAAAACATCATCGTTAGACATATCTTTAAACGCTACTAATCTATAATTTCCTGGGTGTATATCTTTTTGCATGGTATTATCTTTTCATTTTTCGAGCTGCAAATTTACAATTATTTTTTTAATTGCAAAATATTTTGAAATAAAGAATGTAAAATTTTGAAGGTTATGAAGCTGCTTGAGATTCCTCACAGCCACATGCCCATTTAAAAACCGAACCAAGTGGATTACCATTACTTTCAAGTCCTCCTGAAATTTCACAACAAATACGCCCTTTATTTAGTTTAAAATTATTATCAATTCTGAGATAATCAAATTCACTAGCAATAATAGAGAATTCCTCTGAAGTAAGATTTAATTCTGCTAACTTATAATACAATTGTTGAAATTCTTGTGTTTGTTCTTTAAGAAATTCATCTACCAAAAGATCTAATTCTTCAGGCGTTAAATCACTTATATTTGACTTCCGAGATAACTCATTAATAAAAACCTTGTATTTCTTAGTCTTAACAGCGCTATTATTAAATGAAATTAGAGTCTGTTTTACTACATTCTCTTTCTCTGATAGTAAAATCTCGCTAGATTCTTCTTTTGAACAAGAAATTATGGTAAGCAAAAAAAATCCAACTATAAAAAGTAAATGTTTTTTCATAATTCATAGTTTCGTTAATAAATTTTTATATAATTCTATTTTTGGGTATTCTTAATTTAGTCTAAATTTCACATTTCGATCCAAATCTTGTAAAATCAATTAATTACAAAATTTAGTTTTTTTTAACACTAACCCGCTATTTACACAGGTTAACACCATCTATACACTACGGTTTTACCGTAATACAAAAACGAATATACGATAAAATAACGGAATAGCCCGATGAAGTGCCTTTTTTTCAGTAAAACTGTAACATTTTATTATATTTGTATACTTATCTTTACTAAACAACATAAAAAAGTAGTATGAATGAAACCAGTATACCTGTAAAAAAACATATCCTTAAATACGGATTAATTCTTGGGGTAACTTCTATTTTTTATGGTTTAATTTTATTTTTAACTAAAAATTACACCCAACAAAACTGGGTTAACACTGCTATAACTGCCTTAATTCTTGTTTTAATTGTTGTATATGGTATTTACAAATATAAATCTGCAAATGAAGGTTTTATAAAACTAATAGAAGCTTTAAAAGTAGGCATCGGAATTGCTGTAATAGGAGGTATCATTAGCATAATATCTCATATACTAATAACAAGCGCTATCGAACCAGATATAATAACTCAAACTATTGATATTCAAAAAAATGAGATGATTAAACGTAATCCTAATCTTTCTCAAGAAGAAGTCGATAAAAGTATTGCTTTAATAGAAAAATTTAACTCCCCTTCCATAACAGCAATTTTTGCTTTAATTTGGAATTTATTTGCTGGTTTTTTAATTTCATTAATCAGTGGAGCTATTATGCAGAAACAAAGAAACCCTTTTTAATACGTAATTGGTAATTCTAGTTACTTCTTTTAATCACATTCGATATTACTCTACATCCAACAAAACTTCTTCTATCTAATCAATAATATTAATTTATATTATCACATTGTAACATTTTAGTATCTTTATATACTTATGGTGTATAGATAATCAAAACAGATAACAAATGGAAAATGATCAAGCATCTACTAAGAAAATTATTATTAATTATGGCGTAATCCTAGGTGTCCTATCCGTCTTAATGGGAGTTGTAATATACATCATGGATGGATATGCCGAACAAAACTGGATACATACTGTAATTGGTTTGGCTATCATAGCAGGTGTTATTGTATATGGTATCAAAGCATTTAAAACCGTAAATGGTGGATTTCTTAAACTTGGCGAAGCTATAAAAGTAGGTATTGGTATTGCACTTATTGGAGGAATTATTGGTGTGGTTTGGAC
This sequence comes from Aquimarina sp. AD10, assembly GCF_003443715.1. Taxonomy (NCBI): domain Bacteria; kingdom Pseudomonadati; phylum Bacteroidota; class Flavobacteriia; order Flavobacteriales; family Flavobacteriaceae; genus Aquimarina; species Aquimarina sp. AD10. The sequence continues at coordinate 1,734,993 of NZ_CP031965.1, forward strand.
CATTCTACTAATGAACGTTATAGAACCAGGTATTGTTGACCAAATCAATGATGTACAACGTGAACAAATGTTAGAACGTTTTCCTGATATGCCAGAAGAACAGCTAAATCAAAGTTTAGAAATGGCTAAAAAATTCACTTCGCCTTATATCATTTCTGCATTTGCATTAATATGGAACCTATTTATGGGACTTATCATTTCTGTTATTGCGGGATTTGCGATGCAAAGAAAACAAGATTTACATTAAGCCCACACTTACATATCAAAATATAAAAATGGATTACAAAAAAATGTAATCCATTTTTTTTTGTAATCTTTTTACAAATCTCTCATTTGGTATATTAAAAACCAATATCGCTTTTCAGTATTTATCCAGGTTTCATTTTTTATCATATCATATCCATTTTAGCTTAATACCATCATCTACATTTTGGAGTATTATGATCACGTTACATGTTAAGTTTATCCATATATCCAACGAAATTTCCTCGTTGAAAACAAAATACAACCCCATATAAAATCAAAACTGAGTCAAAAACACAACACCTTAATAATCAATTTATTAACCAGAAAAATGCAATGTAAAAGCAAGTCTAATTTTATAAAAAACGACCTATTACTCTTGTGTTTTTGATTGTATTCCTTATACATTTGTGATGAACAAGCAACTCATTAAATTTTATATCAATTCAATAAAAGATGCTTTTCTACTATATCATTTCAAGAAGGTAAACTTAAAACTATGGCGTTAAAAAGTGAACAAGAAATCATAGACGGAATTATGTTAGGAGACGAAATTACTTTAGCCTCATTTTATCGTCAACATTTACCCTACATAAAAAATCATATTCTAAAAAAAGGAGGATCTAAAGAAGATGCCGAGGATATTTTTCAGGATGCACTATTGGTAATGTATTTAAAGTTAAAATCAAACGATACATTAATAAGTACTACTATTGGAGCCTATTTTTATGGTGTTTGCAAAAACTTATGGTTAAACCGCTTACGAAAAGAACGAAAGTGGTTAATGGCCGATATCCTTGCCGATGATTTTAAAGATCCCCAAACAGCGATAACAGATCAAATACAACAAAAAGATCGTAAAAAACTCTTCAACACCTATTTTTCTACTTTGCATACCAGTACAAAACAATTGTGGAGTCTTTTTTTTGAAGAAAAAAACAGTAAAGAAGTATCACTAGCAATGGGATATACCGAAAAATATGTACGGAAAAAGAAATGCGAAACCAAAAAAGAGCTTATTCAAACTATATCTAAAGATCCATTATATAAGGAATTGGCAGATACCTAAGAAAAATTAAATGTTTTTTAGTTTTTTAATAAAAGATGAAGGATAAATTCCTGTTTTTTTATGAAACGCTTTTGCAAAAGATTCACTGCTCTTGAACCCTATTTCTTCAGAAATACCTTTAATTGAATATAACCGAAACTTTTTATCATCTTTTAATCTCTCTATAGCATATCCAATCCTAAGGTCATGCAAATAACCAGAAAAACTTTTTTGTTTATAGATATTAATGATCTTAGAAAGATAAGTTGAATTAGTATTTAATTCTTTTGATAAAACTTGAAGACTATATTTTTTATCTAAATAACGCTTACTCTTTTCAAAATCTTTTATCCCATTTAAAATTCTTTCTATAACTTCTTCTGAGATATTTAAATCATTAAGTTGATCTTCATTATTTTTTTTAAGTTTTGTTTCGTTTTCTTTTATTTTATTCGTGTGGGAAACTATAGCCCTAAAACTTTTTTGATACCGCTTTCGATCGTTATAAAAATAAACTAAAAATGCTATAAATATAATAAACAGAAAAGTTGAAAAAACCATCAAACCTCTTAATAGCATATTTTCATCATTAAGTTCAGATAATTTAATATCCTTTTTAGTAACTATTGAAGAAGTATCATATTCTTTAAGCATCTTTGTAACCGAACTCGTATAAACAGTCTTATATGTACTATCCAGTGTAATTTTCCTTTTAGAATACCTAGATTGCCTTTCGTAGTGTTTTCTTTTTCTATAGTAATTACTCAAAATATCATAACCTTCCATCATATTTGGTAATATCTCCTTACGAATTTGAACAATAGAATCCATTTTAAGAAAGTAATTAATACTTTTCTCTTTTAAACGAATTTCTGAATATGCTTTTCCTAAATAAAAGTAAGATACTGATAAATTCAACGAGTCCTTTTCATATTTAAAAGACGGTAACACTTTTGTAATGCTATCAATAGATTGTTTATGGTTCTTTTTATAATAATTAGTTATTCCAGAATTAAGTACAAATAAATTATAAAGTTGTTTATCCTTATTATTTAATGATTCTTGAACACCTAGTTTGTTATAATACGTAGCAGAATCCAACTCACGCATATGATTAAACTCTCTAGCCAAATACAACATATCTCGACAGCTCTCTTCTAAATCATTCTCATAAGAATACATATAACATTCTTTAAAAATACGAAAGGCTTCCTTATGCTGACCAATCTTACTCCTAAGTTTCCCTATAGAATGATTACAATCATACAAGATCCTTGTATTTGATCTTTCTAATGCCAGAAAATTAGCCCTTTTATAATTATCAAATGCTACTTTAAAAAGACTTTTTTGCAAAAAATAGTCTCCTTTCATTAAATATGCTCTAGCTGGATATTCCTTGTTTTTTAATTCCTTAGTTAAATCTATAATACTATCCGCATAACTAAGAAAGATTTCATCTTTACATAAATGAGCCATCAAAAAATAACCATGCGCAACGTTCAGTTTTTCGTTTTCAATTTTTCCTTTTTCTAAGTATGCACTAGCATACATAAAGGCTTTTTCTTGATTATCATCACGATTCTGATAAAATCTTTCATATAGATGAAAATAGTTTTTCGACAACAGAGTATCTTCTAGCTTAATATCAATTTCTTGAGAACACAAACAAAAAGGTACTAGGAAAAATAATACTCTTATCATTATTTTTTAATATATGGAAGTCAGTTTTTAAGCCAATATAATAATTTAATACACTAATAAGTCAGCTAGTTTTTCTAAAGCTAAAAACAAAAAAAACAACACCTTGAATATAAGTGTTTTAAAAAACATTATTCTTTAAAGATCCTATTCACTTTTATAAGAAACAATTCGCTTTACCTATTTTTAATTAATAAATCAAAACACATTTGCAATAGTCACCTTACACAAACCAGTTAAGTAAAAACTGTAAATACAATATTAAAGACTAATTATGAAAAGGTTATTAGAATATATAAATGACCATGAAAACTTATGCGAAATTATATTTGGAGATAAAATTATTTTAGCTTCGCTACGTCATCAACACTTACTATGTACAAGAAATATTCTTGAAAAAAAAATTGTTTAAAAAAAGAATCATAATAATGAAAAAAAACAATACTTCTATAATAAAGCAAAGTACTAAACATGGAATACTTCAAGGTTTATTAATTATCATAACAACTAGTTTTAAGGACCCCTATGACCTTGACCCGCATTGGATTTTTTTTTACGTACAATTGTTTGTTCTTATTATACCAATTTCTTATAGTATATATAATTACAAAAAATTAAATAGTGGTTTCCTTAAACTAAAACAAGCCATAAAAATAGGGCTTATCATTTCTCTAATTGGTGCAATTATAGAGGTTTTTTGGACAATAATACGTTTAAATATTATTTACCCCGACTGGCTCAATTACCGTATGGATATTAATCGTGACCAAATGTTTCAAAATAATCCAGATATGTCAATTAAAAAAATTAATGAAGAAATAGAATGGGCTAAAAAAATTAGCTCTACTTATGTATATTTGGCTGTTATAATTCTGAACTTATTTCTAGGGTTCGTTATTTCCTTAGTAACTGGAGTTATTATCTATAAGAAAAAAGAAACATGAATCTTTTCTTGAATTAATGGCTAACAACAATCCTTCTATAGTAAAACAGAGTATTAAATTTGGAGTAATTCAAGCGTGCTTAAGCATTCTACATAGTATTACCCTCAACATAACAGATATTAATCTATCTAAAAAAACTAACACCCTCGTTAATTTGCTTATTCTTATCATTCCCATATTTTACGGAATTTATAAGTACAAAAACACAAATAATGGTTTTCTAAAATTAAAAGAAGCTATAAAGGTAGGATTCATTATCTCTTTAATTGGAATAATGATAACTATGATTTGGATTATTTTTGAATATAATGTACTTGAACCAGGAAAGCTTGATCAATTAATGGATAAAGAAAAAGATGAAATTCTTTTAAACAATATGGACAAGTCTTTTGAAGAAATAAATCGAAGTATTGAATTTGCTAAAAAATTCAGTGTTCCGGGATACTTAGGCTCTTCGATACTAGTTATTGCTCATATCTTTTCTGGACTTATTATCTCCTTAATAGTTGGAGCCGTAATTCATAAGAAAAAAGAGCTTTAAACAAGCAATAATAAATTAGGAAACTGTACATATCCCAACTTATAACATTTTACTATATTTGAATATTGGTTTCTTTTTTGTTTTACGTCTGTGATGTTATTCAAAATCATAGTAGTGCTAGAAAGAAGCTTATCTTAAATTTATCTATGAATATATCTGTGGTCATACCGCTGCTTAATGAGCAGGAATCACTTAGCGAATTATACAATTGGATTGCAAAAGTTATGCAATCCAATTCTTTTTCTTATGAAATTATCTTTATCGATGATGGTAGTACCGATAAATCCTGGAGTACCATCACCCAACTCTCAGAAAAAGATAACAATGTAAAAGGAATACGATTTCTTAAAAACTTTGGAAAATCTCAAGCATTACATGCAGGTTTTGACGCAGCTCAAGGTGATGTTATCATTACTATGGATGCCGATTTACAAGATAATCCAGAAGAAATCCCTGAAATGTATGATCTTATAGTTAACGAAAACTATGATCTTATTTCGGGTTGGAAAAAGAAACGATATGATTCTGTAATTGCTAAAAATTTACCCTCAAAGTTATTTAATGCAGCTGCACGAAAAACCTCGGGAGTAAAACTTAATGATTTTAATTGTGGTCTTAAAGCGTATAAAAATATTGTTGTTAAAAATATCGATGTGCATGGCGAGATGCATAGATACATCCCTGTTTTAGCAAAAAATGAAGGCTTTTCTAAAATTGGTGAAAAAGTAGTACTTCACCAAGCTCGAAAATACGGTAGTACAAAATTCGGAATGAGTCGTTTTATTAATGGCTTTCTAGACCTAGTCACCATTTGGTTTATGTCCCGCTTTGGTAAAAGACCCATGCACTTTTTTGGATTAATTGGTACCATATTGTTTATTATAGGTTTTTGCTTTGCTTTATATTTAGGAATAGACAAACTATTTATTGAAACCAAAGGTAGATTAATAGCACAAAGACCAGAATTCTATATTGCTCTTACAGCAATGATATTAGGAACACAATTTTTTCTTGCAGGATTTCTGGGAGAAATTATATTAACAAGTAAAAGAGATAAAAAAAGATATAACATCTCAGAAAAAATACATTTATAATCTCGGTAAACAAACTAAGCATTGTCAAGTAAGCATTACCCCATTTTTTTAGTATTTATCCTAGAAATTATATAGTATTTTTGCAATTTAAAACCATATAACATGCAAGTCGTAGCTTCTGAAATTAATAAAAGAGTCAGTGAATGGCAAACCGATACTTTTGATAAGAAAACTCAAGAGGAAATTGAAAATTTAAAAAACACAAACCCAGAAGAGTTAACTGAGAGTTTTTATAAAGATTTAGAATTTGGAACCGGTGGTATGCGTGGTGTAATGGGGATTGGAACCAATAGAATCAATAAATATACTTTAGGAAAAAGTACACAAGGATTAAGTAATTACTTACAAACACAATTTACTGGAGAAGAAATTAAAGCTGTTATTGCTTATGATTGTAGACATAATAGTGACACACTAGCGCAAATAGTAGCAGATGTATTTTCTGCAAACGGAATTAAGGTTTTTCTATTTTCTAGCCTACGTCCAACTCCAGAGTTATCATTTGCCGTAAAAGAACTCGATTGCCATTGTGGTATTGTATTAACAGCAAGCCATAACCCTCCAGAATATAATGGCTATAAAGTATATTGGCAAGATGGCGGGCAATTGGTACCACCCCAAGATGGAGAAATTATTACTGAAATAAATGCATTACAATATTCTGATATAAAATTTCAGGCAAATACAAGCCTTATTAAGAAAATAGATTCTGAAATAGACTCTGTTTTTATTGATCAAAGTGTTAAAAACGGGAGTTTTGCTGCAGATCAAGAAGCTAAAGACAATACAACGATTGTTTTTACCTCTTTACATGGTACATCTATTACTGCTGTTCCTGAAACATTAAAAAAAGCAGGATATCAAAACGTACATATTGTAAAAGAACAAGAAGTTCCTGATGGTAATTTTCCTACTGTAAAATCTCCAAATCCAGAAGAACCAGAGGCGTTAGCAATGGCTATGCAACTCGCCAAAGAAGTAAACGCTGATATTGTAATTGGTACAGATCCTGATTGTGATCGATTAGGAATTGCAGTTCGCAATACTAAAGGAGAGTTACAGTTGCTAAATGGTAACCAAACCATGATTGTAATGACATGGTTCTTACTAGAACATTACAAAAATAAGAAAGGATTATCCGGTAACGAGTTTGTAGCTTCTACAATTGTTTCGACTCCTATGATGAGAAGTCTTTCAAATGCATATGGTGTTGAATACAAAGAGGTATTAACTGGTTTTAAATGGATTGCAAAGCTCATAAAAGACTTTCCTGAAAAGCATTTTATTGGTGGTGGTGAAGAAAGTTTTGGCTTTATGGTCGGGGACTTTGTTAGAGATAAAGATGCTGTTACCTCTACCTTATTGGCATGTGAAATTGTTGCTTTTACCAAATCAAAAGGTAGTTCTTTCTATACCACTCTACTTGATTTATACGTTAAACATGGTTTCTATAAAGAGAACTTAGTATCCTTAGTAAAAAAAGGGATTGATGGTGCTGCAGAAATCAAAAAGACGATGATTGATTTAAGAAATAACCCACCTAAATTTATCAATGAAGAAAAGGTAGTATTAATTGAAGATTACCAAACTAGTATTGCTACAAATATTCAAGATCATACCGAAAAAAGTATCGATGTACCTAAATCAAACGTACTTATATTTTATACAGAAGAAGGGAGTAAAATAGCTGCTCGACCAAGTGGAACAGAACCAAAAATCAAATTTTACATGAGTGTTCAGGGGACATTAACGACTATCGATGACTTCGAAAATACACAACAACAATTGGATGACAAAATAGTCGCCATTAAGAAAGATTTAAATTTAACTTAACCAATGGCTTGGCCATTACAAATAATTAATGAATTACTTTAAACAAATTCTTCGCTTTGCGAGACCTTATAGAATATATGCTATACTAAATATAATTTCTAATATTTTCTATGCACTTTTTGGTACATTAGCAATGGTATCTTTATTTCCTATGCTAAATGTATTATTTGGTAATACTGTACCTGTAAAAGTAGAACCTAAATGGGAAGGTATCCTTAAGGTGAAAGAATACTCAGAAAATTACCTCAATTTTTTTGTCACTCAAAAAGCCGAAGAAGGGAATCAGGACGTACTTATTTTCATGGTAATTCTTGTTATTAGTATGTTTTTTCTGAAAAATATATTTAGCTATATGGCTATGTATTTTATAACATTTTTAAGAAATGGTGTTTTAAAAGATATTAGAGAAGAGCTTTATGAGAAAACTATGGATTTACCACTCTCCTACTTTTCTGAAAAAAGAAAAGGAGATACTATTGCAAGAATTACTACTGATGTTCTAGAAATACAACATTCATTTTTATCTATACTGGAACTTATAGTAAGGGAACCTTTAATGATTCTGTTTACCATATTTGCAATGTTATTGATAAGCCTTAAACTTACCATATTTGTATTCATATTTATACCTGTATCTGGTTTTTTAATTTCTCTTATTGGTAAAAAGTTAAAAAAACATTCAGATAATGTGCAGAAAGAGCAAGGCTATTTCTTAAGCATCATTGAAGAAACCCTAGGAGGTTTAAAGGTTATTAAAGGATTTAATGCAGAGCATATCTTTGGTGGTAAATTTAAAGAATCTACTACTAGGTTTTTTAAATATGGAAACTCATTGGCAAATCGCCAAAACTTAGCATCTCCAACTAGTGAATTTTTAGGCATTACTGTTATTGCGATATTATTATGGTACGGTGGACAAATGGTGTTAATAGAAAAATCTTTAGCTCCAGGTTTGTTTATTGTTTACATGGGACTGGCATATAATATTCTCACACCAGCCAAAGCAATTTCTAAGGCCAGTTATGGTGTGAAACGAGGTAATGCCGCGGCAGAACGTGTTCTTGAAATATTAAATGCATCTTCACCTTTAGAGGATAAACCTGATGCTACACATAAAGTAGACTTTACATCAGATATATCTTTAGAGAATATTTCGTTTAAATATGAAGATGAATATGTTCTTAATGATTTTTCTTTGGTAGTTCCTAAAGGAAGTTCTGTAGCCCTTGTTGGACAATCCGGAAGTGGTAAATCCACTATTGCCAATTTAGTTACTCGTTTTTATGATGTGAATAAAGGAAGTATTAAGATTGACAACTTTGACATTAAAAACCTTACAAAGAAATCGTTACGAGATCTAATGGGCCTTGTAACACAAGATTCAATTCTTTTTAATGATACAATTAAAAAGAATTTATTGATAGGACGTGAAAATGCAACAGATAAAGAAATAATAGAAGCTCTTAAGGTTGCTAATGCTTGGGAGTTTGTAAAAGAATTACCTAAAGGAATTGAGACCAACATTGGAGATAGTGGTAATAAATTAAGTGGTGGGCAAAAACAACGATTATCAATCGCAAGAGCAGTCCTAAAAAATCCACCTATAATGATTCTAGATGAAGCTACTTCTGCTTTAGATACAGAAAGTGAGCGATTGGTACAATCGGCTCTAGAAAACATGATGAAAAACAGAACAAGTATAGTTATTGCCCATAGACTATCTACTATACAAAATTCAAATTTAATCGTTGTATTGCAAAAAGGAAAAATAGTTGAAAAAGGAACTCATGAAGAGCTTATATCCAAAAATGGGGTCTATCAAAAATTAGTAACAATGCAATCTTTTGATCAATAAACACAGGTAAATCAATATTTACAAAACAAAAAAGAGTGCCTCCGCACTCTTTTTCTTCACACAAATCATCTTAATTTAGGGGCTTACTCTAAAAATTAAAACTCACTCTTATTAAAAGCTTTCATCTTGGGGAGAATGAAAGCGTTAATTCTTTATTACAATGTAAAGATACTATTTATTTTTAATTACACAAACAAAAAACGTATTTTATCTAAAAAAAGTAGATTTCATCTAATAAATATATCAATAAACATAATTTTTATAAGTATTTTCTTACAAATTTTAAAATTATTAAAATACTGTAAACTAAAAAAGAGTGCCTCCGCACTCTTTTTCTTCACACAAATCATCTTAATTTAGGGGCTTATTCTAAAATCAAAACTCACTCTTATTTAAACTTTTCATCTTGGGGGAAATGAAAATATTAATTCTTTATTACAATGTAAAGATACTACTTATTTTCAATTATCCAAATAAAAAATGTATTTTATCTAAAAATAACACATTTGATCTGTAAAAATTAATTTTTATTATTAATAAAAGTAATACTTTTCTTACTTATTAAAAAATATACAAAAACAAAAAAGAGTGCCTCCGCACTCTTTTTCTTCACACAAATCATCTTAATTTAGGGGCTTATTCTAAAATCAAAACTCACTCTTATTAAAACTTTTCATCTTGGGGAGAATGAAAATATTAATTCTTTATTACACTGTAAAGATACTACTTATTTTCAATTATCCAAATAAAAAATGTATTTTATCTAAAAATATCACATTTCATCTGTAAACATTAATTTTATTATTAATAAAAGTAATACTTTTCTTACTTACTTAAAAATACACGAAAACAAAAAAGAGTGCTTCCGCACTCTTTTTCTTCACACAAATCATCTTAATTTAGGGGCTTACTCTAAAAATTAAAACTCACTTTTATTAAAAACTTTTCATCTTGGGGAGAATGAAAATATTAATTCTTTATTACACTGTAAAGATACTACTTATTTTCAATTATCCAAATAAAAAATGCTTTTTATCTAAAATAAATGCGTTTTAATAAAGATTATAACCAAATATTACCAAAAATAGTAGTCTATTTCCTACTTTTAGAAAAATACAAGACTATATAACATTATGGTATAACCATAAAAAAAGAGTGCTTTCGCACTCTTTCTCTTCACACAAATCATCTTAATTTAGGGGCTTACTCTAAAATTAAAACTCACTTTTATTAAAACTTTTTCATCTTGGGGAGAATGAAAATATTAATTCTTTATTACACTGTAAAGATACTACTTATTTTTAATTATCCAAATAAAAATGCTTTTTATCTGTATAAATATTCGTTTAATCTTTATTTTTGTTTTAATTCCTACAAATTCTTACAATAATTGTGATTTAATTTATTTACTATATTCAATTAAACCTTTTTTAATTAAATTAGTCTAACCTGTACATCCTTTAAATTAATTGTATTTGGATACCGAAGAAGAAAAAATTTTACTAATTGCATTACAGTCAGATAAGGACATTGATAAGGCATTTACTAAACTAGTGACGATATATCATAAACGATTGTATTGGCACATCCGTAATATGGTCAAGAATCATGCTGACGCAGATGATATATTACAAAATGTATTTCTTAAGGTTTATAAAAGCATAAAAAAATTTAAAGGTGACAGTAAATTATATTCATGGTTATATAGGATTGCGACAAATGAATCTATATCTTTTTTGACTCAAAAAGCCAAAAGGTATAATATTAGTAATGAAGAACTAAGTCAACAACTAATTCAAAATTTGGAAACAGATGTATATTTTGAAGGAAATGTAATTCAAATGAAATTACAAATGGCTATTGCCTCTTTACCACAAAAGCAACAACAAGTTTTCAACATGAAATACTTTCAAGAATTAAAATACAAAGAAATTTCGGAAATTCTAGAAACTAGCGAAGGGGCGCTCAAAGCATCCTATCATATTGCTACAAAAAAAATTGAAGCTTTTTTAAGAGACGATTAAACCTTTTTATATCTTTTAAGTCATATATATAGTGAAAGACAAAAAAACACATAAAAACGATAGTGGATTTAAAACACCAGAAAACTATTTTGAAAGTTTCAACCATAGACTTTTAGAAAAAATAGCTCTTAGTGAAAAACAAAAAACCTCAACACTAAAAAAAATGGATTCAGGTTTTAAAGTTGCTGATGACTATTTTATATCAGCACATGATACTATTTTACAAAAAACTATTGCACCTAAACCAAAAAGCAAATTAAGGACCTTAATATCAACTAAAAATATTATATACGTATCAGGAGTAGCGGCTATGATAGCCTTAATTTTATCTATCTCTATTACTAAAAAATCACCTCTAGATTTTGATACTATTGAAATGACGGCTATTTATGAATATTTAAATGAAGAAAATATTGAATTAAGTACTACGGATATAGCAGGTTTATTAGATGAGGACATTAACTACATACAAACTTTTGAGGATGAGCTAGGTAACGATGATAACTTACTAGACTATTTATCTGAAGAAGATTTAGAAAATGAAATTATATTTACCGAATAATTGTTTAAACATGAAAAAGATACTATTACTTACATGTATTATACTTATTTCTAACATTTCCTTTGCTCAAAAGGGATCTAGAGAAAAAGTAAAAGCATTCAAAGTAGCATATATAACTGAGAAACTAGAATTATCTAGTACAGAAGCACAGGAATTCTGGCCATTATATAATGCTCATCAAGAAACGATATCAAAATTACGAATGCAAAAACGTAAAATCATAAGAGCTCTAAAAGAGGCTAATGCAAACCAGCAAGATCTTAGTGATGAAGAAGCTACAAAATATTTAGATAATCATTTCAAATTAGAAGAGCAAAAACATCTTTCTCGTAAAAAACTTCTTACAGATCTCAAAAAAGTAATTTCTAGTAAAAAGATTTTAAAATTAATAAAAGCTGAAACAGATTTTAATAAAAGAATACTCGAAAAAATTAAAGAGAAAAGAAAAAGAGGCAATTAGCCTCTTTTTCTTTTCTCTACATCAAATGCATTTAATGTTAGATCCAAAAATTAATCGAATATCAATCTAGCTATTCTTCCTTTACCAGCGGCTATCGCAGTAGTATTAGAAATAAAGCGTAATGTATAAAAGCCTTCCTTGCTTAATTCGACCCAATTCTTTCCAAAATCATTTGATACTGAAATACCGGTAAAACCGATAGCAACCAATTTTTGTCCATTACTATTAGGAATATATCGCACACTACTTTTATAACCAGGTCCATTATCCTGAGTTATCAAACTCCAAGTTTTTCCGCCATTAACAGTAATAGCTTTATTTTGTAAATTTTTAGTAGGATTTGTGTAGTCTCCGCCAAAAATTACTCCATTATCTTTATCATAAAAATGAATAGCATATCCTCCTGTTGTAGAAGTTCCTTGTATTAAAGGAGTATTATATACCTCCCAATGTTCACCTCTATCTGGTGAATAGAACACTCTTGATTTCATACCTCCTGATAGTATCCAAGTGTTATCCCCTACACTACTAATATTTCCGTTACTTGCTGCAAAAGCAGCTTCTCCTTCTTCCGTTTTTGGTAAATCATTACAAGAAATCTTTGTCCAATTTTCACCACCATCTTTAGTTATAATGATCGACAAACAATCCTCTGTGGGGTCTCCCATTGCAATTCCTTCATTTTCATTCCAAAACAGCATAGCATCATAAAACACTTTATCATGAGTTTCTGTATACACTATTTTTTCCTCTTTAGTAATCAGGTCAATTTTTCTCATCCTTGCAGGAGAGCCAATACCCAAACTAAAAAAAGATGAATTATTAAAACCTACTGCACGTTGCTCTGTAATCCAATTGTTTTCATTTTTAGTCTTCTCAGAAATTTCAAATTCTATTAATTCATGATAATTCGTTTTTAGATTAATAAATCCATATCCTTTATTATATCCAAATCCTATCAACGTATCATTATATATATCCAGTGCGCGTATACTTATTGAATCTTCAAGAATCATATCAATTTTAACCCGAGTAAAATCATGAATATTATTATTTTCTTGACTAGTACAGCACATAGAACCTAAAACCAATATAAAAATAATCGTGTATTTCATTAATTAATAATTTTAACCAAATATAATTGTATTTCCCAACAAAGACATACCTTTGCACACCTTAAAAAAAACAATACCATGCGTTTACATAGAAACCTTGTCTTTGCTGTTATAGATGGATTGAATGAAATATTCAACAAAGGAGCATATGCAGATAAAGTTGTTCAAAAACTATTAAAGAGAGATAAAAGATGGGGCGCACGTGATCGTGGTTTTGTTGCTGAAACTGTGTATGAAATTGTAAGATGGAAACGTCTGTATGCTGAAATTGCCGAAGTAAAAGAGCCTTTTAATAGAGATAACTTATGGCGGATTTTTGCTGTATGGGCCACTTTACGAGGTATTCCCCTACCCGATTGGAAACAAATTGAACCAACTCCAACTCGACGAATTAAGGGTAAATTTGATGAACTTAGTAAGATAAGAAAGTTCAAAGAATCTATTCCCGATTGGATGGATGAACTAGGAGAGCAGGAATTGAAAAAAGAATGGGATCAAGAAATCCACGCATTAAATGAACAAGCTCCTGTAATTTTACGTGCTAATACTTTAAAAATATCAAGAGATAAACTAAGAAGTATTCTTGAAGACGAGAATATTGATACCGAATTTATTAAAGGTCATAATGATGCTCTTAAACTTGTAGAAAGAACAAATGTGTTTTCTACAGAAGCTTTTAAAAACGGAATGTTTGAAGTACAAGATGCATCTTCTCAACTAGTTGCCGATTATTTAGATGTTCAACCAGGACAACGTATAGTAGATACATGTGCCGGAGCAGGAGGAAAAACACTTCATCTTGCTGCTTTAATGCAAAACAAAGGACAAATCATAGCTATGGATATTTATGAAAATAAATTAAAAGAGCTAAAAAGAAGAGCCAAAAGAGCAGGTGCACATAATATAGAACCTAGAGTAATTACGGGAACAAAAGATATCAAAAAACTTCATGGCAAAGCAGATCGTGTATTAATTGATTCTCCTTGTAGTGGTTTGGGTATACTTAGAAGAAATCCTGATGCAAAATGGAAATTACAACCTGAGTTTTTAGATAACATAAGAAAAACGCAATCAGACATACTAGAAAGTTATTCTAAAATCGTTAAATCCGGAGGAAAACTTGTTTATGCAACATGCTCTATCCTGCCCTCTGAAAATCAGGATCAAGTGAAAAAATTTCTTTCTACAGAAATTGGCCAAGATTTTACCTTAATCAAAGACAAAAAAATTCTTGCTCACAAATCTGGCTTTGATGGATTTTACATGGCATTATTAGAAAAAAAGTAACATCAAATACATTAAATTGACCTATTTACTAATTTTGAAATTGTAAATAGGCCATAATTCTTATCCTATATTTTATCGATGGACTACAAATCGGTGAATAAATTCATAATTGTTTTCTGTTTTAAGCCGTATAGCATATAGTCCTGTTTCTAAATTACCAACATGGATCAGTTCGGTAGTGCCATGGTCTTTTGTTACAGTATTTGTATATATTTTACTTCCTGTAACAGGACTAAATATAGTATACCGTAAGGTTTGCCCCATGAAATTATCTAATGCTAATTTTAATGTATTTGTAACAGGATTAGGAAATATAGTTAAACTAAATTCTTTGTTAGATTCAATATTAACATTATTTGGAGTTACGGTTGCATTTTCATCATTTTTACTAACAGATATTAAATCAAATTGTTGATTTTTATTATTTAATGTTTTTGTCCAGGTATGAACATTCGCACCATTTTCATTATTCTTATCCAGAGCTTGATCTTCGCAATGAACAGGAATTAGGAAATAACTATCATTATGTTTTTCAACATACCACTTTTGGTGGTCTGAATTTGGGCTAGTCCAAGTATTTACATTTTTTCTATTTCCGCATTCACCCTTATAAACCTCTAAAAACCTTCCTGTACCAATGTTTCGCACAGTATGTTTTCCATCTGATAGATGTTTAAATTCCCATTTGTGGTCACTAAATACTTTTGCGCTAGAATACATTCTTACATTAAAATTATCCCAACTCGGTGACATTACATTTTCATTATTAGCTCTACTTCTGATAGTATAAACCCCATTAATTAACATTCTGCCTGATGCGATAGGATTTCCGATGGTAATTGTTATTTGTTTTTCTTTTTTACCTCCTTTATTATCTTCTGCTATTGCCTTTAACTTATAAGTTCCTGACGACAAGTTTTTTAACTTAGCATCCTTATCTTCTAAATGTCCCCATTCATAAGGAGCATGAGTTTCTTGTCTAATAAAATCATTATTAATGTATAGTTTCACATTAGCAACATTTCCATCTTTATCGTCGGCTAGAATTATAGGTTTCAAATCGGTACCAACGGCAAATTGATCTCCATTTTTAAGTGTTTTAAATACTACAGTAGGAAGTTGATTATTGTTTCCATTACCTATATGTTTAATCGCATATAAAATTCCTCCTTTTGGTCTTACAGACCTAAGTACTTTAGGATTACCAAAATTGTTATAAATAAAAACTTTATCTGATCCTCCAAACTCTCCAACTTTACCCTTCACATCGGTGGTATTGTTGTATATTATATTATTTGGACCCGGAGGCTTATGACCATACTGCGCTCCCCCCGTAGCAAAGGCTCCCCAACTTCTCCAACGTTGTATGGTTATTTTGTTTTTTTCGATAAGATTATTGCCATCATCTTTATTATGGAAATTAATATCTGTATTCACAAAATTACAATCAAACACAACATTATGATCCGCTCCTTGTTGAATGGCAAAATGACGAATTCTTTTTACAGTTTCATTATAAAATAAATTATCATGTCCTCTAACGTCGTAGTATCCTTCTCCTCCTCCACCTTTATTATAAGAACCATCTATTAGATTATCTCTAAAAGTATTATAATTACCATTTACTTTAATAGGATTAGTACCGGCTTCAATAAACTCACAATTATCTACCCAATTATCATTAGAATCATTCTCTATCCGAACAAAAGTCACATATAAATTTTTAATTCCATTAGGATCATTCTCATGACATCTCCTGCACCATTTATTGGTTGGATTATTACGATCATCTTGAGGTGATGCATTGGATACGGGAAAAGTAAATTTTAAATCTTCTAACCCTGCCTTGGACACCTTATCAAAAATAATTGCATATTTATCATTAGTTCCTCTTAGAGTTACTCTAACAATACTTTGTCCTGGTATACCTCTAAGAATAACACCACTTTTCATTCTTATCTCCTTGTTAAGGATATGAATTCCTTTTTCTAAAAATACGACACCGCCTCCTTTGGTGCTCGTTCTATCAATTGCTTTTTGAATATCTGTGCCAGGACCAAGTCTTTCTATTACAGGTAACTCTGTTCTTAGCGGAATTCCTCCTCGGACTCCTACTTTTGACCATCGATCCATTTTTGAGTAATCACTATCATTTTTAGAAACGTCAAAGGTCCATCCTGGATCGCCAATCCTTTGTGCGTTAATATGAGATAAAGTAAGTAAGAATATTGAAATTAGGAATGTGATCTTAAATTTTGTGCGAAATGGGGTTTTCATATTTTTTATTGTGATTAGTATAAGTTATAAAAGTTGGTATTTAAAATAAATCAAAGATTAAAAATACTACCATAAAACATAGAGACCTTTAAAGTTCTAGTATCCGTAAGGCAATATTTTAAAATCGTTTTTTCTTATAAAGAATACGTTCATAATACTAAAATTCAAGCTTAGACAAGTAATTGTTAAAATTTGGTGGATAACTATATGTTTGAATGCTAATTTTATGCAAAACTTTGTGCAGAAAACAGTAAATTTGCTCCTTGTTTAATACAACACAATAATCCTAAAATGATTCATTTCTTCGGAAACCAAAACGAGAAGCTATTTGCAGTTCAAACAGACAAAGAAATCTCACCTGAAAATATTAAAAAATTAATCTGGTTATTTGGCAACCAACCTATACTTTCTGCGGCGTCTATTGACGCTTTTTTTGTTGGTCCACGTGCCGCGATGATTACTCCTTGGAGCACCAACGCAGTTGAAATAACGCAGAACATGGGTGTTAAAGGAATTATCAGAATAGAAGAATTTCAAGCTGTTTCTAAAGATTTTACAGATTTTGACCCAATGCTTTCTCAAAAGTATAATGGATTGGATCAAGATATTTACACTATTGCTATTAAGCCTGAGGTCATTTTAGAGATTGATGACATTGCAGCCTATAATGCTCAGGAAGGTTTAGCACTAAACGATGAAGAAATAGAATATTTAGAAAGTGTAAGTACTAAAATTGGAAGAAAACTAACAGACTCTGAAGTTTTTGGATTTTCGCAAGTAAATTCAGAACATTGTCGTCATAAAATATTCAATGGCACTTTTGTTATTGATGGAGAAGAAAAACCAACTTCTCTTTTTAAATTAATTAAAAAAACTTCAGAAACAAATCCAAATGATATTGTTTCTGCTTATAAAGATAATGTGGCCTTTATAAAAGGACCGAAAGTCACACAATTTGCACCTAAAACTGCCGATAAGCCAGATTTTTACGAAGAAAAAGAATTTGAAAGTGTTATTTCTCTTAAAGCAGAAACACATAATTTCCCTACAACTGTAGAGCCTTTTAATGGTGCAGCAACAGGATCTGGTGGTGAGATTAGAGATAGACTTGCAGGAGGTAAAGGTTCTTTGCCTTTGGCAGGAACTGCAGTTTACATGACTTCCTATTCGAGATTAGAAGATAATCGTCCATGGGAACAAGGCACAAATGAAAGAGATTGGTTATATCAAACTCCGATGGATATTTTGATAAAGGCCTCTAATGGAGCCTCTGATTTTGGGAATAAATTTGGACAACCCCTGATTACTGGATCAGTATTAACTTTTGAACATGAAGAAGAAGCTCGAAAACTAGGGTTTGATAAAGTTATTATGCAAGCAGGTGGTATCGGATATGGTAAAGCTGAACAAGCCATAAAAGCTACCCCGCAAAAAGACGATAAAATTGTAATTCTAGGTGGTGAAAACTATCGAATTGGTATGGGAGGTGCTGCCGTTTCCTCTGCAGACACAGGAGAATTTAGTAGTGGAATAGAACTAAATGCTATTCAGCGTTCAAACCCCGAAATGCAAAAAAGGGCTGCCAATGCTATACGTGGAATGGTCGAAAGTGAAGAAAACACTATTGTTTCTATTCATGATCACGGTGCAGGAGGACATCTTAATTGCCTTTCTGAACTCGTTGAAGAAACTGGTGGTAACATAGATCTTGATAAATTACCAGTAGGTGATCCTACACTATCTGCCAAAGAAATTATTGGTAATGAATCACAAGAGCGTATGGGCTTAGTGATAAGTAAAAAAAATATATCTACCCTCGAGCGTATTGCCCAACGTGAGCGTTCTCCTATGTATCAAGTTGGTGATGTAACTGGAGATCATAGATTCACGTTTACTTCTAAAACCAAAGGTGACACACCTATGGATTTAGCACTTGAAGATATGTTTGGGAGTTCTCCTAAAACTATTATGAATGATGTTACTATTGACCGTAACTACAAAGACATTTCATATGCTAATAATGATTTTTACAACTATTTAAACAAGGTGCTACAATTAGAAGCTGTAGCCTGTAAAGATTGGTTGACAAACAAAGTAGATCGTTGCGTTGGTGGTAAAGTAGCCAAACAACAATGTGTTGGACCTTTACAAATACCTCTAAATAATTGTGGTGTAATGGCATTAGACTATACTAGTTCTGAAGGTATTGCCACTAGTATTGGTCATTCCCCAATATCTGGATTAATTGATCCTAAAGCCGGAAGTAGAAACTCTATAGCAGAGGCCTTAACAAATATCATTTGGGCTCCTCTTAAAGATGGACTAGCATCAATCTCTCTATCTGCCAATTGGATGTGGCCTTGTAAAAATGAAGGTGAGGATGCCAGATTATATGAAGCTGTAAAAGCAATTTCTGATTTCGCTATAGAACTAGATATCAATGTTCCTACAGGTAAAGATTCTTTATCTATGAAACAAAAATATCCTAATGAAGAAGTCATTGCTCCTGGAACGGTAATTATATCAGCAGCTGCTAATTGTAATGATATTAATAGTGTTGTTGAACCTGTACTTCAAAAACATGGAGGATCTATTTATTACATAAATCTGTCACAAGATTCTTATAAACTAGGAGGATCTTCTTTTGCTCAAATACATAATAAAATAGGAACTGCAGCACCAACAATAAAAGACTCGGCGCGGTTTAAAAAGACATTTAATGTTATTCAGGATCTAATCCGAAATAAACATATAGTAGCTGGGCATGATGTTGCTTCTGGTGGTTTAGTCACAACATTACTAGAGCTTTGCTTTGCAGATGTTCATCTTGGAGCAGATATCGACCTTACTTCTATTCAGGAATCCGACTCTATTAAATTATTATTTGCAGAAAACTCAGGAATCGTTATCCAAAGTGCTCTCAATTCGGATATAGAATCTGTACTATCTAACCATGGCATCGAATTTTTTGCCATTGGAAAAGTAACTCAAGAAGCTGTTGTGCATCTTAAAAATTCAACTGATACTTTCACTTTAGATGTTGAAGAATTAAGAAACACTTGGTATAAAACTTCTTTTTTATTAGATCAAAAACAAACTGCCAATAATTTGGCAAAAGATAGATATCAGAACTTTGCAAAACAGCCATTGCAATATGAGTTTCCTATTCATTTTATGGGTAGAAAACCCATAATAGACACTACCAAACCAAAACCCAAAGCAGCTATCATTCGTGAAAAAGGAAGTAATTCTGAACGCGAAATGGCAAATGCAATGTACTTAGCTGGATTTGATGTTAAAGACGTACATATGACAGATTTAATATCAGGTCGTGAGACTTTAGAAGACATACAATTTATTGGCGCCGTTGGAGGTTTCTCAAATAGTGATGTATTAGGCTCTGCAAAAGGTTGGGCAGGTGCCTTTTTATATAATGAAAAAGCCAATACTGCGCTAAAGAATTTCTTTAAAAGAGAAGACACTTTATCTGTAGGTATTTGTAATGGGTGTCAATTGTTTATGGAGTTAGAAGTAATTAACCCAGATCATTCAGAACATGGTAAAATGATTCACAATGAATCCCAAAAACATGAAAGTAGTTTTACTTCAGTGAAAATACAAGATAATAATTCGGTGATGTTATCGTCTATGGTAGGTACCACACTAGGAGTATGGATTTCTCATGGAGAAGGAAAGTTTAATCTCCCTCTATCAGAAGATCAATATCAAATCGTAGCTAAATATGGATATGAAGAATACCCTTCTAATCCAAACGGCTCAGATTACAATACAGCTATGATGGCGGATAAAAGTGGACGACATTTAGTTACTATGCCACATATCGAGCGTTCAATATTTCAATGGAATTGGGCAAATTACCCAAAAGGAAGAAAAGATGAAGTTTCGCCTTGGATAGAAGCTTTTGTCAATGCTAGAAAATGGCTAGAGAATAAATAGTTTTCATGAAACATAAAAAAGCACTCTTGGTTATTGATATGCAAAAAGGTTCTTTTATATCAAAGGCTCCTAGATTTGATACCGAGGGTGTAATACTTAGGATAAATAAATTATCTAAACTTTTTAGAAACTCTGGATTTCCTGTAATTTTCATACAACACGATGGCACTAGTGCAAATGAGTTTATTCCTAACACTACGGAATGGGAAATACTAGATGCATTAAATGTTGACGCCATTGATATCTGTGTAAATAAATATGCTAATGATGCTTTTTACAAATCCAAATTACAATCGTTATTAAGCTATCATAAAGTAGATGAGTTGTATATTACAGGATGTGCTACAGATTTTTGTATTGCTTCAACAATTCAATCAAGTATTGTAAAAGATTATGATATTACAGTTGTAGAAGACGGACATACTACGGGAGAAAGACCGCATTTAAAAGCTAATAAAATTATTGAACACTATAATTGGGTGTGGAAAAACATGATCAAAACAGAAGGGAACTTGGTCGTTAAAAATTTTAAACAGATTGAAAAAGAAATGATAACTACTTAATAATAAAATATCTACAATAAAATTTAAACAAATCTTATTCTTCTAAAAAAAATACTTTCTAATACTTATCATTAAAAATTATAAAATTACCTATATTTATAAGAACCTATTTCACAAAGCATTACATTAAAAGCTTTTGAACATCAGAACAAAAAATATAGCAACAAAAACAAGAAAATATTGAAGAGTTACTAAATTAAAGCTTGTTTTTTTATATATTAGGGTTGCGTATTATCAGATTTTTTATAATTTGCGAAACTATGCACGCATAATAGTTTTTAATACCCTCAAAAACTATTAAAATATTTTAAAATAACATATGACTACAATTACTAGACTATTTGATTTTCCTCACTATCAACTAAACAAATTCAATTTAGATAAGGCCTTAATAACCAAATATGATGGCAAATGGGTAGCTACCTCTTCTGCAGAATATGTAGAAAAAGCTAACCAACTTAGTCGAGGCTTACTGCGTTTGGGTGTAAAACCAAATGATAAAGTAGCAATAATATCTTCAAATAATAGAACAGAATGGAATATAACAGATATTGGTGTTTTGCAAATTGCAGCCCAAGATGTTCCTATTTACCCTACGATATCTCAAGAAGATTACGAATACGTTTTAAATCACTCTGAATCGGTATATTGTTTTGTTTCAGACAAAGAAGTATATCAAAAAATAAAAAATATCCATGCCAATGTACCTTCACTAAAGGAAGTGTATTCTTTTGATGACATCGATGGTTGCAAAAATTGGAATGAAGTATTAGAACTTGGTAAAGATGATAGTAATCAAGACGAAGTTGAAAAAATTATGGCTTCTGTAAAAGAAGATGATCTTGCAACTTTAATCTATACATCCGGAACAACAGGAAGACCTAAAGGTGTAATGCTAAGTCATAAAAATATTGTTAGTAATGCACTAGCAAGTTCTACAAGGTTTCCGTTAGCATCTGGAACTACAAAAGCATTAAGTTTTTTACCTGTTTGCCATATTTATGAGCGAATGACCATGTATTTTTATCAATATCTTGGAGCGTCTATTTACTTTGCAGAATCTTTAGAAACTATTAGTGATAACCTAAAAGAAGTGAAACCAGATGTAATGACTGCGGTGCCTAGACTACTTGAAAAGGTATACGACAAGATCATAGCTAAAGGAACAGATTTAACAGGTATCAAAAAGAAACTATTCTTCTGGGCTGTAGAATTAGGTTTACAATATGAGCCCTATGGAGCTAATGGTTGGTGGTATGAAAAGAAACTAGGGATTGCTAGAAAATTAATTTTCAGCAAATGGCAAGAAGCTCTCGGTGGTAATATCAAAGTTATCGCATCAGGAAGTGCTGCATTACAGCCTAGACTAGCAAGAGTATTTAATGCCGCTGGACTTGCTGTTATGGAAGGTTATGGATTGACAGAAACATCACCAGTAATTTCTGTTAATGACACTAGAAATAATGGCTTCAAAATTGGAACCGTAGGAAGAATACTTCCGGATACAGAAGTAAAAATAGCAGAAGATGGTGAGATTCTAGTAAAAGGTGCTCAGGTAATGCAAGGGTACTATAAAGATGAAGAAAAAACTAGTGAAGCCTTACAAAATGGATATTTTCATACCGGTGATATCGGTGAAATTGACAGCGAAGGGTTCTTACGTATTACAGATCGTAAAAAAGAGATGTTCAAAACCTCTGGTGGTAAATACGTTGCTCCACAATTGATTGAAAATGCCATGAAACAATCTCGTTTCATAGAACAAATCATGGTTATTGGAGAAGGAGAAAAAATGCCTGCAGCCTTTGTGCAACCAAATTTTGAATTTTTAAAAGATTGGGCACAACGTAAAGGGCTAGACATAGGATCCACAACGCAAGAAATGATATCCAATCAAACTGTAATTGATCGTTATCAAGAGGAAGTTGATGAACATAATGAGAAATTTGGAAAATGGGAACGCGTAAAACGATTTGAACTTACACCAGACGAATGGAGTATAGATTCTGGTCACCTTACCCCTACAATGAAACTTAGAAGAAAAATTATAAAGGAAAAATATACAGAATTATATTCTAAAATTTATGGCTAATTCAATTCGCTGATTACAATAGAAGATGCGTACAAGCTTAACTATAAATCAGTAAACTCCTCATTTTATGAGGAGTTTTTTTATTAATTCAACAGAAAAACGTAAATTACTTCAGTTTTTCTTAAAATATTACATTATTTATTATGCGTGCATAATAAATTTTCTTACCTTTACCTTCATAATAATTTTTGAATGAGGGAAAAAACAATTGATTATGCGCTCAGGGCCACTTGGATGGCTGTAGCCAAAATGTATAATGAAGAAGCGAGTAAAAAAGGAAGCACTATGGCTACTGGATTTGCCCTACTTAGCATCGATCCAGAAACTGGTACTCCTTCAACTTCTTTAGGTCCCAAAATGGGAATGGAAGCTACAAGTCTGTCACGTACTTTGAAAACCATGGAAGAAAAAGGTTTAATCTTTAGAAAAAAGAATCCTCAAGACGGCCGTGGTGTACTCATATATTTAACTCCTTTTGGTTTAGAAATGAGAAATTTCTCAAAAGAAGTAGTATTCACTTTTGATAATGCTGTTAAAAAACATATTCCAAAAGAGAAGTTAGAAACTTTCTTAGAAGTCTTTCAATTAATCAATGATCTGATTTCTTCTAAAAAAGTATATACAAAAAACGAATCTATAACACCTTAATAACTCGAAGTTAAACAAAATGAAAAGAACCATTAAAAAAGTTGCAGTCGTAGGATCAGGAATAATGGGATCCGGTATTGCATGTCATTTCGCTAATATTGGTGTCGAAGTGCTATTATTAGATATAGTTCCTAGAGAACTAAACGACAAGGAAAAAGCAAAAGGACTTACCCTTGAAAACAAAGTGGTACGTAATCGATTGGTAAATGATTCTCTTACCGCAGCTCTTAAATCTAAACCTTCTCCTATCTATCATCAGAAATTTGCAAGTAGAATCACTACAGGTAATCTGGAAGATGATATTGCAAAAGTAGCGGATGTAGATTGGATTATCGAGGTTGTTGTAGAAAGACTTGATATTAAAAAAATAGTTTTTGAAAACTTAGAGAAACATAGAACTCCAGGGACATTAATAACTTCTAACACCTCTGGTATTCCTATAAAATTCATGAACGAAGGACGCAGTGAAGATTTTCAAAAACACTTCTGCGGCACACACTTCTTCAACCCTGCACGTTATTTAAAATTGTTTGAAATCATACCAGGACCTAATACCTCTCAAGAAGTATTAGATTTCCTAAATGGTTATGGTGAAAAATTCTTAGGAAAGACATCTGTAGTTGCCAAAGATACTCCTGCGTTTATAGGTAACAGAATAGGTATTTTTAGCATCATGAGTTTATTCCATATGGTTAAAGAGATGGGATTAACTATTGAAGAAGTAGATAAACTTTCTGGTCCTGTTATCGGTCGTCCAAAATCAGCTACTTTTCGTACAGTAGATGTAGTAGGATTAGATACATTAGTACATGTTGCAAATGGTATTGCTGAGAACTGTACAGATGATGAACGTCTTGAGTTATTTAAACTTCCTGAGTTTATTAACACCATGATGGAGAATAAATGGTTAGGAAGTAAAACGGGTCAGGGATTTTATAAAAAAAGTGTTTCTGCTGAAGGTAAAAAAGAAATCCTTTCTCTGGATCTAGACACACTAGAATATAGAACAAAAAAGAGAGCTTCTTTTGCAACTTTAGAAATGACTAAAACTATTGATAAAGTAGTAGATCGTTTTAAAGTTCTAGTTTCAGGAAAAGATAAGGCTGGTGAATTTTACAGAAAAACACTATCTGCTTTATTTGCATATGTTTCTAATCGTATCCCCGAAATCACCGATGATCTATATAAGATTGATGATGCAATGAAAGCCGGATTTGGTTGGGAGCACGGACCATTTCAAATATGGGATGCTGTTGGTGTTGAAAAAGGAATAGAAATAATGAAAGCAGAAGGTTTAGAACCTGCAGCTTGGGTAAATGATATGATCGCTTCTGGTAGTACTTCATTCTATACAGTAAAAGAAGGAGCTACTTATTTTTATGATATCCCTAAGAAAGAACAAACTAAAGTTCCTGGACAAGATGCCTTTATTATTCTTGACAATATCCGTAAATCATCAGAAGTATTTAAAAATAGTGGTGTTGTTGTAGAAGACCTTGGAGACGGCATCTTAAATGTCGAATTCCAAAGTAAAATGAATACTATTGGTGGAGATGTTTTAGCCGGTCTTAATAAAGCAATTGATATTGCTGAAAAAGATTTTCAAGGGCTGGTTGTTGGTAATCAGGCGGCAAATTTCTCTGTAGGAGCAAATATTGGAATGATATTTATGATGGCAGTAGAGCAAGAATATGATGAGCTTAATATGGCTATAAAATATTTCCAGGACTCTATGATGCGTATGCGATATTCTTCAATTCCAACAATTACAGCTCCTCATGGTATGGCTCTTGGTGGTGGTTGTGAAATCTCACTTCATGCCGATAAAGTTGTTGCAGCTGCTGAAACTTATATGGGGTTAGTAGAGTTTGGTGTTGGTGTGATCCCTGGTGGTGGTGGATCTAAAGAAATGGCACTAAGAGCTTCAGATCTTTTTAAGAAAGATGATGTTGAGCTAAATATATTACAAGAACATTTCTTAACTATTGGTATGGCTAAAGTATCAACTTCTGCCTATGAAGCATTCGACACAAATTTACTTCAAAAAGGAAAAGATATAGTTGTGGTTAACAAAGATCGCCAGATCGCAACCGCAAAAGCTCATGCTAAGTTAATGGCAGAGCAAGGATATACACAACCTCCTCGTCGTAAAGATGTTAAAGTACTTGGTAAACAAGCTTTAGGAATGTTCCTAGTGGGTACAGATTCTATGGAAGCTAGTAAGTACATCTCTGAACACGATCAAAAAATAGCCAATAAACTTGGGTTTGTAATGGCAGGTGGAGATTTATCTGAACCAACTTTAGTATCAGAACAATATCTATTAGATCTAGAACGTGAAGCTTTCTTGTCATTATGTACAGAACGCAAGACACTTGAGCGTATCGAGCATATGCTTAAAAAAGGTAAACCGCTAAGAAACTAGAAAAAGAAAAAGAAATGAAAACAGCATATATAGTAAAAGCATATAGAACAGCCGTGGGAAAAGCACCTCGCGGAGTATTTAGGTTCAAAAGAACAGATGAATTAGCAGCTGAGACCATCCAACACATGATGAAAGAGCTTCCTAATTTAGATAAAGATCGCATAGACGATGTTATCGTTGGTAACGCAATGCCAGAAGGATCTCAAGGACTAAACATGGCACGTTTAATTTCACTTATGGGATTAAATTCTATTGATGTTCCTGGAGTAACCGTAAATAGATTTTGCTCTTCAGGTATCGAAACTATTGGAATTGCAACAGCTAAAATACAAGCAGGAATGGCCGATTGTATTATCGCTGGTGGTGCAGAAAGCATGAGTTCTGTTCCTATGACAGGATATAAAACAGAATTAAATTATGATTTAGCAAAATCAGGTCATGAAGATTATTATTGGGGAATGGGAAATACCGCAGAAGCTGTTGCCCACCAATTTAAAGTATCTCGTGAGGATCAAGATGAATTTGCATATAATTCTCACATGAAAGCTTTAAAAGCTCAAGCAGAAAATCGTTTTCAAGATCAGATTGTACCAATCAATGTAGAACAAATTTATGTTGATGAAAACGGTAAAAAAGCTACAAAATCATATACTGTTAATAAAGACGAAGGTCCTCGTGCAGGAACCAGTAAAGAAGTTCTAGGTAAACTTAGACCAGTTTTTGAAGCTGGAGGTAGCGTTACTGCAGGTAACTCATCTCAAATGAGTGATGGTGCGGCTTTTGTAATGGTCATGAGTGAAGATATGGTAAAAGAGCTAAACCTTGAACCTATTGCTAGGTTAGTTAACTATGCAGCCGCTGGTGTAGAACCAAGAATAATGGGTATTGGCCCGGTAAAGGCTATTCCAAAGGCTCTGAAACAAGCTGGATTAAAACAAGATGATATTGAATTAATAGAGCTTAATGAAGCTTTTGCTTCTCAATCCCTTGCCGTAATGCGCGAATTAAATATCAACCAAGATATTGTAA
The DNA here is from genome assembly GCF_003443715.1 of Aquimarina sp. AD10. Classification (NCBI taxonomy): domain Bacteria; kingdom Pseudomonadati; phylum Bacteroidota; class Flavobacteriia; order Flavobacteriales; family Flavobacteriaceae; genus Aquimarina; species Aquimarina sp. AD10. Next base: position 1,762,688 of record NZ_CP031965.1, read on the forward strand.
ATGTTAACGGAGGTGCAATTGCACTTGGTCATCCACTTGGATGCACAGGAGCTAAACTTTCGGTTCAATTATTTGATGAAATGCGCAAACGAGACATGAAAGGAAAATACGGAATGGTTACGATGTGTGTTGGAACCGGGCAAGGTGCCGCTGGTATTTTCGAATTTTTAAACTAAAAAGCTAAGAAAAAATAAAATAATGAGTACAGAAACTACAAACAAAGATATTCTTAGAGGAGGACAATTCCTTGTTAAAGAAACTAAAGCTGAAGATGTATTTACTCCAGAGGATTTCTCTGAAGAACAGAAAATGATGCGTGACAGTACCAAAGAATTTGTAGACCGCGAACTTTGGGCACATTGGGAAAAATTTGAATCAAAAGATTATGCGTATACAGAAGCATGTATGAAAAAAGCTGGTGAGCTTGGATTACTTGGTGTTTCTGTTCCAGAAGCATATGATGGATTAGGAATGGGATTCGTATCTACGATGTTAGTTTGTGATTATATTTCTGGTGCAACAGGATCTTTTAGTACCGCTTTTGGAGCACATACCGGTATTGGTACAATGCCTATCTCACTATATGGAAACGAAGAACAAAAGAAAAAGTATGTTTCTAAATTAGCTACTGGTGAATGGATGGGATCATACTGTTTAACAGAACCGGGAGCTGGATCAGATGCCAATTCTGGTAAAACAAAGGCTGTTTTATCAGATGATGGTAAACATTATTTGATTTCTGGTCAAAAAATGTGGATTTCAAATGCTGGATTCTGTAATGTTATGATCGTATTCGCTAGAATCGAAGACGACAAAAATATTACTGGGTTTATCGTAGAGTATGATCCAGAAAATGCAAATGGAATTACTTTAGGTGAAGAAGAAAAGAAATTAGGTATTCACTCATCCTCTACTCGTCAAGTATTTTTTAGTGACACTAAGGTACCTGTAGAAAATATGTTATCTGAAAGAGGTAACGGGTTTAAAATCGCCATGAATGCATTAAACGTTGGGCGTATCAAATTAGCAGCTGCTTGTTTGGATGCACAGCGTAGAGTAATTGGTGAAGCTACAAAATATGCAAACGAGCGTATCCAGTTTAAAACACCTATTATGAACTTTGGCGCTATCAAAGCTAAAATTGCTGAGATGGCTACAAACACTTATGCTGATGAATCTGCATCCTATAGAGCTGCAAAAAATATAGAAGATAGAATTGCTATCCGTCAAGCGGAAGGAAACTCTCATCAAGAGGCAGAGCTTAAAGGAGTTGAAGAATATGCAATTGAGTGCTCTATACTTAAAGTAGCTGTTTCTGAAGACGTTCAGAGTACGGCTGATGAAGGTTTACAAATTTTTGGTGGAATGGGATTCTCTGCTGATACTCCTATGGAATCTGCTTGGAGAGATGCTCGTATTTCTCGTATCTATGAAGGGACGAATGAAATCAACCGAATGCTTGCCGTTGGAATGTTAGTGAAGAAGGCCATGAAAGGTCATGTAGATCTTCTTGGACCTGCTATGAAAGTAGCCGACGAATTAACTGGAATTCCTTCTTTTGATGTACCAGATTATTCTGCTTTACTTTCTGAAGAAAAGGAAATCCTTGCTAAACTTAAAAAAGTATTTTTAATGGTAGCTGGTTCTGCAGTACAAAAATTCGGACCTAAATTGGAAGAACACCAGCAATTACTTATGGCTGCATCTGATATTTTGATCGAGATTTACATGACAGAATCTGCAATTCTTAGAACTGAGAAAAACGCTAAACGTTTCGGTGAAGATTCTCAAGAGGTTCAGGTTGCAATGACACAATTATATTTATATAATGCCGTAGATATTGCTATCAAAAAGGGTAAAGAAGCTATAGTTTCTTTTGCTGAAGGAGATGAACAAAGAATGATGCTTATGGGACTTAAGCGTTTTACTAAATATACAAACCAGCCTAATGTAGTTGCATTAAGAACTAAAATAGCTGATAAAATTGCCGAAGAAAACGGGTATTTTCTTGGGTAGTATGAGTACGCCCTCCCTATGGCTTTAAACTAGGGAGTTGTTTAATTTTGATTTAAAAAACCGCTATTTCTAACGAAATAGCGGTTTTTTCTTTTTACATAGTAATAGCATCAAAAAAATAAAATAATTACCTCAATAAAGTATAGCTTCTACTAAAAATCAAATTAGTATGCTACAAATTCTCATACAAACAAAACGAATACTAAAGGAGTCCCTGATTTCATAAATGTAATATTTACATTTATAAGCTTGTAAAATTAGACTTGGCAAAATCAATAAGGTTAATCATATTACGGCATACCTTATACATTATTTAAACACAAGTTAATCAAAGTATTATCTATCTTTTAAAAGTTTAAATATAGACAGATAATATCTTCCCAATCATATAAAACTTAACTAAACTATGAAAACTCTAAAACCAATTTTCTGTGTCGTACTACTTTTATTGGGACTACTAAAAAGTTATTCCCAAGAACACCCTTTTCTTATCGTCAAAGAAAACCAATACCCTGCATTAAGAGCAAAATGGAAAACCAACAAAAGACCCTTTAAACCTATGAAGGATAGAGCTTTTGAACGATGGAACAATGCTTATGAAAATAATAATTTTGGATCCATGAGCACTGCTTTAAATTATAATATTTTGGCATACATTCTTGAAGAAAACACTTCGAACAGAATAAAATATAAAAATAGAATGTTCGAGATTTTAAAAGCCTGGGAAAGAGGTACTGATTTCTTGAGTGGCAACCATGGTAGGTTTACAGGTGGAGCAAGTATGCAATTTAATGCTATTGTTGCTCTAGATATTATTTATAATGATTTAACCTCTTCTCAAAGAATTGCTGCCGAAAAAGGAATTATTAAAGCACATAATTTTTATAAAAATAACAGCTCTTCTTGGACTTTGGTTGATTACGGTATAAAATTGGTTTATGCAATATTTAAAAAAGATGCAAAAGAAATAGCCAAATGGAAAGGAAAATATGACAATTATTTGTTTGATAAGTCTATGATGAATGATGGTTCTTGGGGGCAATCTTCAGGATATGTGTTTGCAAGAATGCACGGAGATCGGTTAGCAAAAAACTTTCCCATAGATATATTGCATTTTACTGGTCAAGGCAACTATTATAACGATTCAAGACTTAAAGCACTTTTTGAATGGTCTAATACATTTGCCGTAACTCCATCCGGTAGTACTACAAAATTCGGTGATACAGGTCACAATAGTTTTAGACTTAATAAAAGTACAAACTGGTACTTTGCCGAAAAATATGGCGCTACTAATGGAGGCATGGCTAGATGGAATATGGGGCCCAATAACTATCCCCCATCATATGTACATTCAAATTATTTAATATATATTTTAAAAAGTGTGAACCCTCCTACTCCTGTAATGCCTGTTTCTAAACTAAGAGAACACTCTGGTGCAGCACTTTGGGACAAAACTAATTCTAGAGAAGCTTTGCAAGGTGTATTACATTGCTTAAAAAGAGACAATCCTTCTGTAAATCAATTCGGGCATACACTAGAAGAATCAAATACTTTTGATCTTTCAGGGTATGGACAACATATGATCATGAATTCTGGAGTAAATTATGTAGGTTTAAATGGTCAAGGCGGTAATTACCCTGGTTATGCTCCTGATAATGGTCGTTGGAGTAGAGCTATTCTTCATAATACCGTTTTAATCGGAAATAAAACCAAACATGATCAAAGAGATGGAAATGGTCTGATCGATGGGCTTGTTGGTGGAAACATCGAATTTGGGACCACCGATGCAGGTCTTGCTATAAAAAATGGCACCCATAAAAGAACCTTAAGTCTTATACATCCAATAGTAGGTAAGTCTAATGGATATTTTGTAATTTATGATGAAGTGAAACCCACTAAATCTTCGGATAAGGTAACCATTAACTTTCAGGTAAATACCAAAAGAGGAGGTACAAATACTATTAAAACTAATCAAGAATATGTAGCACCCATTACGGCTGCAGTGTATAAGGATTTTAACAGTCATGATACTACCGAAAAAGTAAACTTGTTTTTTGCTTCTAGTCCACAAGTTGCCATTGTAGACTCTTACAAAGGAGGGTTTGATATTACCGATGTGAAATCTGATAATGTAAGAGCACAATACAATACTGGGGCTGATGGTTTTGTAAGAGCCACAACAATTGTCTTCCCAGAAGATAAAACGCATAAAAAACCTCCAATATCTAAAATTTCAAATGTAAATTATAGCGGAGCAATTGTCTCGCATAGTACTAATTTCAAAGATTACTATATTGGTGCAAGCCCTAGCAAAACAAATACATATAGTAATATATCATTTAAAGCTAATACTACTTTTTTTAGAAAAGAATCAGGTAAGACTACAAAATTTTCTTCTACTAATGGAACTAGTTTTAGAGATACCCAAGGTGTAGACTATGGATACCAGGCTTCTCAACAGGTTAGTATTGTCTTAGAAAATAATTCAGGTCATATTTATGCAAGAAAGAACTCAAACGTTACTTTTTACAAACAAAACATTACTGGTGTCAAAATAAATGGAACTAACACTACTGTTATTTCTTCTGCTTCAAATGCAGTTACCATCACCATCCCAACCGGAAGACATAAAATAGAATTAATTATTAATGGAACTCCTCCGGTTATCACACCAAGACCTGCGGCTAATTTAGCAAATGGAGATTATTTTATCGAAAATCCTACCGGAGGGGCTAGAATCAAAAATACTAATGGTGCAAGTATTTCTGTTACTAATGGTTCTGGAGATGATGTTAAGTGGACCTTTACTAAAATTAATGGTAGTAACAGCAACTATACCTTGAAAAATGTACAAACAGGAAGATATTTAGAAGTACCATATGGGGCTTGTAACGCAGGAGACAATACTCAAAATCCTAATGTTAATTTAGGTACCTACACGCAAGTCGTTGCGGATCACTTGAGATGGAATATTACTAAAGTTGGAAATGATTATTTCTTACAACCGCTACATTGCGAAAAGGTCGCGGATAGAAATAATGGAAAAAAGATGCACCTTTGGCCTTATCAAGCAGGCAATAAAAACCAAAACTGGAAAATTGTTAGTGTCAACAAACCTATTAACAAACCACCAACACTATCATTCTTAAGACCAACTTCGACTGCCTTTGAAGTTGGTGATAATCTTACCGTAGAAGCTAAGGCAAATGATGTAGATGGATTGATTTCTAAAGTAGAATTATTCTTTGATGGAAATATTGTTAGAAAAAGTCCACAATCTAATACTCATATTTGGTGGAGTAAATATGATGCCTTAATGACTAATTTAGAACAAGGGAGTCACACTTTGAAAATTGTTGCTACCGACGACTTAGGGGCCACCACAGAAGTATTTAAGACAATATTTGTTGGAAATACTACAAACTGTAGTTGGATCAAACAATCTGGTAAAGCAAATGATATTGGAGCCAATGGATCACATGTATATCTTATCGGCACCAATGGTTACTTGTACAGATCTAATGGAAATGGTGAGTGGATTAATACAGATAGATCTAAAAAGTTAAAACGTCTTGATGTGGCTCCAAATGGTGATGTATGGGCAATTGGAGAAGATAACAAACTGTGGCAATATAAATATCCTAATGGGCCTTGGTTAGATAAAAATGGAACTGGTATTGATATTGGCGTAGGAAATAATGTATACTACATTTTGGGCTTAGATAACAGAATTAGAAAATATACTGGAAATGGAACTTATGCTACATTAAGTAGTGGTACAGGAAAAAGAATCGACATTGATGGTAATGGCAACCCTTGGATAGTAGGCATGAATAACGGACTCTACAAATGGAATGGGAGTAGCTGGAATAGAAAGGGTTCCCTAACAATCTTAGATGTTGGAATAAAACCTAATGGAGATCAAGTGATGGTAACAAGTACGGATCAAAAAGTATATCTGTATTTAGACAATGGAGTATTTACAGAGTTACCAGGCAAAGCGACACAGATTACAACAAATTCTGATCATATCTCCTGGATCATAAACAATAACAATGATATTTATAAACAAAATTGTGATTCTAATATTGATCCCAATAAAGATATAGACATCACAAATACTATTACCATTTATCCCAATCCTGTACATGATGAAGGTTTCACAATTTATCTTGGAGACTTTGGAGTGTCTAGAATTAGTATTTTAGACGCTCAAGGTAAAGTAATTTACAAAACACAAACCGACAAGAAAAGTATAGAAATAGAGCACACATTATTAAAAAATAGTGGATTGTTTTTTGTAAAAGTCGTACAAAACAAACAATTGCTTGTAAAGAAAATATTGCTTAAATAAACCTTCTTGATAATACAGAAGTTTTAGAAAAAATTTGACAAGCAAAAAACCGTCTTTTTATAATATAAGAAGACGGTTTCTTTTTACCGATACCTCATTAAAATAAACTAAAACAGAGTTCTCTTCCTATACATTTAATAACTTAAACCCTATAAAAACTACAAATTCTTTATTCAACTAGACTTTTTATAGACACTTTAAAATTTAAAGTTTTTGAGCAACTACAAATAAAAACAAATTCATAATTTAAAATTGGTAAAATAGGTAACTCCAAATATGTATTAAATCTAAATACCTATTAATTACTAAACTCACCTAAACTTACTAATTATGAAAAACAAACTTATCGTTACTATTGGAATTTCTCTAATATGTACTTTCACATTTGCACAACCTACTCCTCCTTCTGGAAAAAAATGGGTAAAAGTTGCTAGTTTATCAGATGAATTTAATACTACTTTCGACACAAACAAATGGTCAAAAGTTTTATGGGATTATCCAAACACTCCCACTAAAATGGTTGCACAAAACTCAGGAGTATCCAATGGAAATTTATGGATTAAAGCCACCTTAGATAATAATTCTCAAAGATGGTTTCAAAGTTCTAGAGTTCAATCTAAAGCTCAAATAAAATATCCCATGTATACCGAGTCTAGGATTATAACCGCGCATTTATCTGCATACAATACATTTTGGTTAAATAACGGAGATATAAACAATAGAGATGAAATAGATGTTATCGAAAATAACTCAAGACCAAGTTGTGGATGTCAGCCTAATTTTCCTTGGCAAATGAACTCTCAATATTTTCAAGTTATTAATGGAGACACTAAAAGAGCTCATGGAAATTTTGATAACAGAAACCTATCTAATACTAATCCAAAAAAAGGGGTTCGATGGAACGAGCAATATCACACTGTAGGTGTCTGGTGGAAAGATGCTAAAAATATTCAATTCTACTTAGACGGAGAACCTGCAGGTAAAGTAGTTTCTGCCAGAGATTTTACAAGAAATTTAAATCTTATTTGGGACTTATGGACAGATGATGAAAATTTTCTTGGTGGTGTAGCTGTTAAAAGCCATCTAAATGATAATAGTATCAATACCATGAAAGTTGACTGGGTACACACCTATAAATTAGAAAACACCTCTGGAGGGGGTGGTAATGATGATTCTTATGTTATTAAATCGGTAAAATCAAATAAATGGATCTCTCCTATTAATGACACTTCAAGTAATGGAGGTAAAATCGTTAATCATCAAAATGAAAATGGAGACGCTAGATTATGGAAATTTGTAAATGCAGGTAATGACTATGTGGAAATTAAAAATATTAAATCTGGAAGATGTATAGCAGTTCCAGCAGGCAATACAGACAATGGTATTAAGCTGGTTCAATGGGATTGCAAAGGATATCAAGATCAACATTGGAAGAGAGTAGATCGTGGAAACGGGCAATTCGCCTTCCAAAATAGAAAAACAGGAAAATGTATCGACCTAACAGGAGGAAATACGTCGCACAATACAGAATTTCAACAATGGGATTGTGGTACTTCTAATCAAAATCAACGTTTTTGGATTTTGAGTCCTGGTAAATTAACCTCTGATGATATTGGGTTCGATTCGTCAGGATCTGCTTCTTTAGGTTCATTTACATATCCAAACCCTACGCGCAAAGAGTTAAATATTCCCAAACTACCTAAAGGCACACATATTTTACAAGTAATAGATATGTACGGACAAGTACTCTTAACGCATAAAGTTAAATCAGGTGGTGATGACGTTGTACTTAATGTTGATGGTTTATCTCCTGGCATGTATACCCTTTTGATAAACAATAAACCTCTTAAGTTCGTAAAAGAATAAAATGATTATATAATCGCAAAGAAAGTTGTTTGATTAAATTTAGAAACCGTCTTTTGACATAGCAAATAGACGGTTTCTTACTATTTTCTGAAAATGATTCAATTAACCTCTACATCCTCTGATTACTCCAAATAAATAATCATCTGCAGCTTCTCTATATTCATCTCCGCAATTACGATCAATAGGATTTGTACTTCCGCCTAACACTCTGCCACATTGATCATGATCTAAACAATCCTTTGTCCATGCACTAGCGATTGTAAATACTCCCGGACATCCTGAACCACATCTTCCTAAACAACGATCTCCGTTCACCAATTTACGATCTCTGTAATTTCTTCCACTTGCATCATCATATTCTGCCGTAACAAAAGTATTTTTTCTTATACAAGTAATACCCTCATTTCTACTTTTTAAATTAGTATTGGATGATTTTGAAGCTTTCACTTTTAATTTTGAGTATTTGTAACCATTAGGAGATTTAGCCCAATACTCAAGTAAACGCAACAGCGTATACTCTGTCATAGTAAAGTTATCAACTGATTTCTCTTTGAATAAAAAAAGAGAAATCTCTTCACCAAGTTTTAACAAGATTTTTTTCTGATCAAATGTTAAAACAGCATTCTTTCCATCAAAATCAATAGTCTCATTATCATAAGCTATTGCTGCATTAAGTACATGATCATCTATTTGCACTTCAACAACAAAATACAACTCACTCTTAGAAGATACTTTATACGAAACATTATGTCCTTCGATAATTGTTTGCCCTTTAAACAAATCTTCTTGTTGCATTTCTAATCCAATAACCTCTGAACCCTGATCAGTATCAGGATCACTACAACCAATTAATAACGTTGATAACAAAATAAACAGCAGTCCAAATTTCAATTCAATTTTCATGATATGTATATATTTTAAGTTAGTGAAGTAAAAATAAATCACGCTTGCTATCTTATATAAACCTAAATGTTATAAAATAATTAAGCATAATTTGACATAATCGCTATTTATAGCTTTTGAAAAGTAAGTTTCATCAAAAAATTACCGATTTATCAACACGAAAACGTTGTAGTACAAGACTTATCCAATAGAATTAAGCATTTCATAATAACTTAGTAGAAAGTTAACACAAAACATACTTTTATAAACGAAAAATTACTTTTTATGAAATTGAAATCTTTTAAACCGAAAACATCTTATTTATTTTCGATATTTCTAAAAACCAGAATCCATAACCTTTACTAGGGAAAATAACACTTCGGGGCAGCAATTATTTACTACCAAATTTTCGTAAACACCATTAAAACGAACAAAAGCCACATATTCAAAATTGTACTGACTCATATACATCTTTACTGTAAAGGATAGTGAAAACACAAACTCATAATTGATTACCAAAAAAAAATAAAATGAAAAACACAAACTTAATGCGCTTTCTAACACTCCTGTTATTCTGCTTACCACTATTAAATGCAAATGCCCAGGATGAGGATGTTCTATTTCAAGCTTTTGATTGGAATGTTCAGAACCAACCAGCGGGTCAAACTTGGTATGACGTAGTATCTCAAAATAGAAATGCCATAAACGATGCCGGTATTGATTTAATATGGATGCCACCACCAAGTAACTCTGCAGCTCCTCAGGGGTATCTACCTCGAGAGCTAAATAATCTAAACAGTGCTTACGGAACAGAAGCTCAATTAAAAGATCTAATCAATCAATATCATTCACTTGGAATTAAAGTAATCAGTGATATAGTTATTAATCATAGAGTTGGTACTAATGACGCTGTTACATTTACTAATCCAGCATGGCCTACGTTTTATATTACTGCAGATGATGAAGGAAGAAATTTTGTAAATGGCCCCGTAGAATTTAGTATTAATGGAGATTTTGTACCTGGATTTAGCCTTAAAGCAGATGGTTCTAACGGAACATTTGCGGCAGCAAGAGATTTAGATCATAAAAACCCTGCTGTAAGAGCTGAAATCATAAAATGGATGAGATTTCTTAAAAACGATATTGGTTTTGATGGCTGGAGGTATGATTTTGTACATGGATATGATCCTATTTATAATAAAGAATACAACGATGCAACCAATCCATATTTTGCCGTTGGAGAACTCTTAGAAAGTAGCAGAGTACAAACTAATAATTTTGTGAATAGAACACAGCAATCATCGTCTGCATTTGATTTTAATACAAAAGTTAGTTTACAAAATGCAATAAGAGCTAATAACTTATCTTTCCTTAGAGACTTTCAAGGAAGACCTTCTGGAATGATTGGAATAAATCCTGCTAAATCTGTAACGTTCTTAGATAATCATGATACAGGTTTTGCTCAACAATGCTGTGGATCAGATTTCGTTTTCCCTGGAGGAGAAAGCAACCTAAGAAAAGGATATGCCTATATTTTAACACACCCAGGAAACCCAATGGTCTTTTGGACTCACTTCTTCGATACAGGTTCGGGCGTACGCAATGCCATTACCGATCTTATAGCCATACGAAAAAGTGTTAGAGTTTTTGCAGGTTCATCAATAAACATTGCTGAAGCAAGAAATGATTTGTATGCAGCATATATAGATGGTAGAGATGGAACTATAGCAATGAAATTGGGATCAGGCAATTGGTCACCTAATGGAACCGGATGGGTATTAAGAACATCAGGAAATGATTATGCGGTCTGGACACAGGGAGGAAACAATAATGGAGGTGGAAATGAAACTGTTGCTCCATTTACTGTAAATTTCAAAAAACCTTCTGGATGGGGTAACACTATTAATGCTTATTTCTTTGATGCATCAGCAAACTCCACATTGCCCGGAACTTCAAATTGGCCTGGACAACAAGCTACAAACTTATCCGGAACGCAGTGGTACTCTTATACGGTAACTCCGCAAGCAGGCATATCTGCTGATGATATTAGAGTTATTTTTAATGATGGGGGAAGTAATCAAACCGGAAACTTATCTCGAAATACTACAGGTTGGTATACTGATGGCACATGGACAAATACTTGTCCTTCTGGATGCCCAGGAGAAACAAATCCCCCTACTAATACTTTGGTAACTCTAAATTTCTTAAAACCAAATAGCGGATGGGGAAATACTGCCAATGTATATCTTTACAACAAAGCTACGAATCAGGTTCTATCAGGGACACCGCAATGGCCCGGAACCGCAATGAATAATTTAAATGGAACTTCTTGGAGTAGAAATACATTTACACTACCAAATGGTATAAATGCAAACAGTGTTGGTGTTGTCTTTAACAATGGAGGTAATGATCAACAAACCATCGATCTCACAAGAGGAACCGATGGATGGTTTAGGGTTACAGGCAGTAGTAATGGAAAAAGAACTGGAGTATGGTCTAATAACTGTCCAACAAATTGTCCATCTCAAAATGCAAGAACTTTTATCGATGATTCTCCTATAATTGAATCAAAAGTTGCAATAGCTCCTAACCCAATTACAGATCAAACTAAATTGTATGTCACAACTGTTAATAAAGGTATGTTGGATATTACCGTGTCAAATTTAATTGGTCAATCAAAAACGATTTATAATCAACCTATCCAAGCAGGTACACATGCGATTGATATAAAAAATAATACAACACAACCTAAAGGAATATATTTTTATACCATAAAATTAAATGGAAAAATTTTGGATCAAGTAAAGGGGATCCAAGAATAAGCCCAATTTTTATCTTAACCTAGCTATCGTATTATTATTGAGAGAGATTAGCGGTTGTTACTTATTCTAGTAAGTAGCAACCGCTTTTTAAATTTTGTTTATTACTTTTAACCTAAATTATATTCTATATACTATTTTGATTATACACTTATAGCATGTCGAATATTTAGTATTAACCGCAAAACCATAAGAATACTAGATGAAACAAATACTCATCGCTTATATTTTAATAATTGTATTAAGCTGTAAAACAGAGAAAAAAAATGCTATCGCAAATACTTCAACCAGTATTGAACCAACTACAACGACGCGTATATCAACAAAAAAAGATCATCAGATAAGAGAAATCAAAAAAGCTACAATTGTACCTAAACTTGATGGAATTATGGACGATCCTATATGGAAAGAAGTAAAATGGTATGGGTTGGATCAACGATGGTTAGGTGAAGAATATACTGTTGATGACTTTTTTGGACGTTACAAAATGGCTTGGACACCAGAAGCCATTTATATACTTGTAGAAATTAAAGATGATAAAATATACGACCAATATAAAGATCCACTTACACTATGGTGGGATGATGATTGTGTAGAAATATTTATTGACGCAGATAATTCTGGTGGAAACCATCAGTTTACAAACAATGCTTTTGCTTACCATGTGGCACTTGATGGTAATGTCGTTGATTTAGGAAAAGATGAAAAACCTCTTTTATATAACAATCATATTACGACTAAAAGAGTAACTAAAGGTGATGTTACTGTATGGGAATTTGAGATGATTGTTTATGATGATTCATATGAAGAAGGAAAAGTTAACGATCCTGTAATACTTAGTAAGGATCAAAAGCTTGGTTTTGCAATTGCTTATAATGATAATGATGGCAGCAAAGAAAGAGAAAACTTCATTGGTTCGGTATTTATACCTGGTGAAGAAAAAAATTTAGGTTGGATTAACGCAGACGTATTTGGTACAATTGTTTTAAAAGAATAACATCTTAATTTCACAAGAACATAGAGAAGCTTTTCTCTATGTTCTTGTGAATACTACTTATATGAAATTAATTTTGTTAGTTAACGATAACCGATACCAATTACTTTTAAAATATTAAAATTAGCTAACCGATTTACATTCTAAAACTTCCCTCTATCTTTTGTCGTATTATTTTCTTAATTTACTTCTATTAAATTTGTAGTAAATATAGAAGTTGAAAAACCTTATCATAATAACCGTCGGCATAAAGGTTTTCATTACTTTTGAGTAGCGCACTAAATTAACCTTATTAAAAAAATATTCTGAAACCAAAGTTTTACATACTTCCGGTAATCATTATTTCACAATTTTTTTGCACATCCTTATGGTTTGCAGGTAACGCAGTAATTGATGACCTTGCTACACAATTTACGGTTGATTTTGATATTTTGGGATATCTATTATCTTTTGTACAATTCGGTTTTATAATTGGCACACTTACTTTTGCCCTATTTACTATTGCCGATCGGTACTCACCATCACGAATATTCATGATTTGCGCTATATTAGGAGGTATTTGTAATTTATTATTATTAGTACCAAATATTACGGTATTTAATTTATTGACTGCGCGTTTTGGTACCGGATTCTTTCTTGCGGGGATATATCCTATAGGAATGAAAATAGCTTCTGATTATTATAAAGGTGGATTAGGAAAAGCTTTAGGTTATTTGGTAGGAGCATTAGTATTAGGAACCGCTTTTCCACATTTTATAAATGAATTTTCATGGAGTAGTGATTACAAAGCTGTTATAATAAGTACTTCGGCATTAGCCTTTATTGGCGGAATCAGTATGTGGTTGTTTGTAGCTGATGGCCCATATAGAAAGCCTGTTTCTAAACTACAATTAGGAGTGATTACGCAACTTTTTACTATTCCAAATTTCAAAAAATCTGCATTTGGCTATTTTGGTCATATGTGGGAATTATATGCTTTTTGGGGATTTGTTCCTGTAATCTTAAAAACCTACGCCAGTATTCATCCTGTTAGAATTCAAATATCATTTTGGTCTTTTATTGTTATTGGTATAGGCGCAATATCTTGCATAATCGGAGGGTTAATTTCTTTAAAAAAAGGCAGTAAAAAAGTAGCTTATAATTCTATACTCATTTCAGGAGTATTTTGTTTAGTTTCTCCTCTATTATTTAAATTACCTCCTGATTGGTTTATTATAGCATTATGTATATGGGGCATGGTAGTGATTTCGGATTCACCACAATTCTCAACAATGGTAGCTGCTTCTTCCCCTCCAGAACTAAGAGGTACTGCTCTAACAATTACAAATAGTATAGGTTTTGCCATAACTATTATCAGTATTCAGTTGCTATCATTTTTAATGAATATAATAGACCCTACTCTACTTTATGTATTCTTATGTATTGGACCAATCTTTGGGTTATACGCTTTAAGAAAATAATGGTATACCCTATGAATTTCTATGCAGTACTATATAGAATTAAGACCTTCTTTAATTCTTGACATAGCTTTAGACATATGTGTCTCTACAGTCTTAATCGAAATATCCAACTGTTCAGCAATTTCTCTATACTTAAAACCTTGTATTTTGTTTAATATAAAAATTTCTTTACACTTAGGAGGAAGCTTTTCGATTTCTATATTTACTAAGCGTATGCGATTTTTGATATAATTACTATCTTCTTCTACAAAAAAATCTAAAGTTTCTTTTTTTATACGTTCTATATAGCTTAGTTCTTTTTTATTTTTTTTATAACTATCGATCAACTCATTATAACATGATTTATACAGATAGTTTTTAACAGATGTGTTGATATTTAGTTTTTCTTTATTCTTCCAAACATTGAGCATAACATTTTGCACAATATCTTCAGCTTGCTGTTTATTTCTTGACAAACTAAAAATATAAGCACATAATTCGTTATAGTGCATTTCATATATACGCCTATAAACGAACTCATTCCCTTTTTTGAGCTCTTCTATTTGAATTTTATTCTCTATAACAATTCCTTTTTAACCCACTTTTAACTCTATTCCCGAAACAATTAACAAAAAAATTACATAAATAATAAAAAAAACAGTTTCAGGAGTAAGGGTTTTTTAATTTTTTGGAGTCTTTCATATAAATAAGCCAATAATTAGGATGAAAAGTACTACAGATTTGGAAACAAATCAAATTTTAAAATACTTAAATAACGAGATTTCCGAAATTGATACAATTGAGATCGAAGAGTTATTAAAAGATGAAAAAAATCTTCGATTATTTAAGGAGTGTATTCTTGCTGATCATTATGTCCAGTTAAGCAAAAAGGATTTTGATGATGAAAAGGCTTATTTGTTATTTAAAAAACATATCCAGAATAAAAAACCACTTCCTAAACCAGTTAAAAAAAGAAAAACCAATTATTTAAGATATGCTGCTGTTTTTGTTGGTTTATTGGTTGGGATAACTGCATTCTTAAACCGAGATTTTTTTACTACAAAAGATACCACTACTCTAATTACTTTACAAAAAGATAATGGTAATGTCGAAATTTTAAAGGCAGATGAACTATTCAAAGAGATTGAAAACAAAGAAGGAACTACTATAGCTTTTCAAGAAAAGAATAAAATTGTTTATGAAAATAAAAATAATGATACTTCTAAAGAAGAAATTAGCTACAATACTCTTAAAATCCCTTACGGTAAAAAATTTCAATTAGTGTTATCTGACGGAACAATCGTGCATCTTAACGCTGGCTCAACTCTTAAATTTCCGTCACAATTTATTTCTGGAAAGATTCGAGAAGTTCAATTATCTGGTGAGGCATATTTTGAAGTTGCAAGAAATGAAAAAGATCCTTTTATTGTTTCAACCAATGGAATTCGTACAGAAGTGCTTGGCACAAAATTTAATGTTTCATCTTATGCCAATGATTCTTTTTCTGAAGTTGTTCTTGTAGAAGGTAGTGTTGGTATTTTTAAAGATAAAAACAGATTTGATCATAAAACTGATAAGATTTTAGCTCCTAATCAAAAAGCAAGCTTATCAAAATCTTCACAAAATCTAGATATTTCTAATGTAAACACACAACATTATATCGCTTGGGTAGATGGAATACTTCTTTTCAAAAATGAAAGTTTTGAAACTGTTATGAAGAAACTCGAGAGACACTATGATAAAAAAATCACAATAAATTATTCAAAAATAAAGTCAGAAAAATTCACCGGAAGATTTGATATCGAAGGTATTGAAGATGTATTAAAAACTTTTAAAAGCAATACATTTTTCAATTATACAATCAGAAAAAATGAAATAATTATTAATCCCTAAACAAAAAAAGAATGGTAATGGAATGACCCCAAAAATGAAAATCGAGAAATGCTGGAACATCTCCCGATTTTAGAATAAGCGTAATTTAACAATGGTTCAATCATTAAATCATATTAAAAATATGAAAAAAATTAAACAGAACCGCACTTGTGGTGCGGCAAAATTAATATTTAATTTAAAAATGAGACTAACAATACTTCTAATTTTACTGTCTCTCTTTAGAATAAATGCAAATACCTACTCCCAAAACACTAAAATAAGTTTGGATGTAAAAAATTCAACTATTGAAAATGTTTTCGATTTAATTCAGAAAAAAACAGAATTTAAAGTATTTTTTAAGGTATCAGACGTAAATACAAACAGAAAAGTTTCTCTTAAAGTTTACAATAAAAGAGTTGAATTTATTCTAGACAAAATTTTCAGAAATACAGATGTTTCCTACAAAATAGTAGACAAACAAATTGTATTAATAAAAAAACTTACCAATGCTAAAAAAACTACAATAAAACCTAAACGTCAAGCAAATACTACAGTAAAACCTCAAACAGGTTTTGAAATTACTGGACAAGTTCTTGACAATAGAGGATTACCCATTCCCGGTACTACAGTATCCATCAGAGGTACTAATATTGGAGCTGTTACAGATTTTGATGGAAATTTTACATTAACAGTTTCGTTAACTAATGTATTACTAGTCGAAAATTTAGGATTTCAAAATCAATTAATAACCATTTCTGATCGTAACAAGAAAAATTATGTTGTTACACTTGTAGAATCTGTAGAATCTTTAGAAGAAGTTGTTATTAGTAACGGTTTTCAAAAAATAGATCGTCGTTTATTTGCCGGTGTAGCAACTAAATTGAACACTGAAGATATAAAAATTGATGGTGTTTCTGATGCTTCAAGATTACTTGAAGGACGAGATGCCGGTGTAGTTGTTGATAATGTTTCTGGGTCTTTTGGAGCGTCACCAAGAATTAGAATAAGGGGTAATACCTCTTTAAATGGTAATAACAATCCTATATGGGTTGTAGATGGAGTAATTTTAGAAGATAATGTAGAGCTAGCTCAAGATGACTTATCTTCTGGAGATATTAACTCATTAATAGGTTCTTCTGTTGCTGGATTAAACCCAGATGACATTAAGAGTTTTTCTATCCTAAAGGATGCTTCTGCAACCGCGTTATATGGAGCAAGAGCTAAAAATGGTGTAATTGTAATTACAACCAAAACAGGTAAAAAAGGTAAACTTAGAATAAACTACAACAATAACTTCTCTTACAGACTAAGACCTAGATATACTAATTTTAATGTATTAAATTCTCAACAAGAATTATCTGTATACTCCGAATTAGTTCAAAAAGGATTAATTGATTTAACCACGGCCCAACGTGCAGAGTCTTTTGGTGTTTTAGGGCAATATTTCAATCTTAGAAGAACAAATGATGTTGAAATAGGAGCTAATGGACAGTTAGCCGATAGTTTTTTCGATAGGTTTCAAGTAGCCAATACAGATTGGTTCAGAACATTATTTAAAGATTTTTCTTTACAACAAAATCATTCCTTAAGTATTTCTGGTGGTAGTGATGATGCTGTTTATTACTTTTCTGCAAGTTACTTAAATGATGAAGGTCAGACTATTGGTGATGAAGCGCAGCGTTATACTACAAAATTGAATACCAAGTTTAGAATTTCTGATAACTTTTCTATCGGAACTTCACTTATAGGTAGTTTTAGAGATCAAGTTGCCCCAGGAACCAATGATAGAACTTTAAACCCTTTAAATGGTAATTTTGAACGTGAGTTCGATATCAACCCATATAGTTTTTCTCTAACTAATAGTAGAAGTATCACTCCATTTGATGAAAATGGTAACTTAGAATTTTTTAGAAAGAATTATGCCCCATTCAATATTATACATGAATTAGATAATAACTTCATTAATATTGATGTAACCGATATTACATTTCAAACTGATTTAGATTATAAGATTTCTAAAAACCTTACTGCCAATTCAACGTTTAACTATCGTAAAGCTATTACGCAAAGAGAGCATGTTATTGGAGACAATTCTAACCAAGCAGAAGCTTTTAGAGCAGATGAAGGGGTATTGGCAGGTGTAAACCCATTTTTGTACCAAGATAGAGATAACCCAACTAGACCACCATTTTCTATATTACCAGAAGGAGGTATTAATATCTACAATGAAGATGTTTTAGATTATTTATACTGGAGAAACTCAATTTCTTGGAATCCAAGAATTAACGAAAACAATGAGTTTACATTTTTATTAGGACAAGAAATCAAATCTACCAATAGACAAAGAAGAGAATATAATGGTATAGGTATTTCTTATGAAAACGGTTTCTTAATTAATACTGACCCAGATGCAATAGATCAATTAATAGATGGAAACGATCAATATTTCGATATTGAAAATTTCAGAGATCGTTTTGTAGGATTCTTTTTTAATGGTGGTTACACTCTAAATAATAAATATACCGTTAATGGTACATTAAGATATGACGGTTCTAACTTACAAGGCTCTAGTCCTAAAGCAAGATACTTAACTAACTATAATATTAGTGGAGCCTGGAATATTGGAAGAGAAGATTTCATGAAAGCTGATTGGATAAATGCATTAAAGTTAAAAGCTACTTATGGATTATCTGGTGGAAGAGGTCCTTTGACAAGTGCATCTCTAGACTTAAGAGGACAACTTCCTTTAAGACCTCAAGATATAGAGAGTATTATCAGAATTAATTCATTAGAAAACAATGATCTTACTTTTGAAAAATTAAAAGAATTTAGTACTGGATTAGAATTCGGATTGTTTGGAAACAAAGTGTTAGGTGAGATAGGATATTACAAACGTAACTCTTTTGATTTAATTGGAACTATAAAAACCAGTGGTGTTGGTGGAGAAGCATTTAAGACTGGTAATTTTGCCGATCTAAGTGTTGAAGGTTATGAATTTGCTTTAACTACTACAAATATAAAAACTGGTAATTTTGAGTGGACGAGTAATATAAATGTAGGGTATAATACTGAAGAAGTTGAAGAACTTCAATTTAATCCACGTTTGGTAGATTTAATATCTCCAACTGGATCTCCATTTACAGGTCGTGAAATATCTGCATTATACTCAGTACGTTTTGCTGGACTTAATGAATTTGGTATTCCAACATTTTTTGATGCTGACAATAACATTGTTACTGATATTAATCTCCAAAGTAGAGAGGATATTGAACGTATATTAAAATATGAAGGCCCTACACAGCCAAGAGGAGCTGGAGGTTTTAATAACACTTTTACTTATAAAGGATTTACACTTTCTGCTAATGTTTCTTTTAAATTTGATTATAAAATTCGTTTAAACAGTAACTTTTCTGGTTCTTATACTGATTTTAACTCTTTACCTGGTGAGCTAATCAATAGATGGGCAATTCCTGGAGATGAAAATATCACTAACATACCTGCAATTTTAGATCGTAGAATTCTAATTTCAGAACTTAATGCTACGGTAAATAATGGTGTTTTAGTTGGAGGAGATAATGCATATCAATTGTATAACAATAGTGACTTAAGAGTTGTTGATGGTACCTATGCTCGTATGAGATCTTTAGCACTAGGATATACAATACCTGATTCTTATGCAAAAAGACTTGGAATTAGTTCTGCAAAAATCAGAATGCAAGGAGAAAATTTATTCTTATTATATTCTGATAAAGGTTTGAACGGTCAGGATCCTGAATTTTTCAATTCTGGTGGTGCTGCATTACCTGTACCTAAGACAGTAACACTTTCACTTAATGTTGGATTTTAAAAAAAGGAAAAATTATGAAGAACAATAAAATACAATCCTATATACTCTTATTTCTTCTTGCAACTATAGTAGGAAGTTGTGACAGTTATTTAGATGAATCACCAGATGACAGGTTAAACCTAGATACTGTAGACAAAGCAGCAAAGGTAGTTGCTGATGCATATTCGCAAGGAAGTTATGTTTTTACCGATACATATACTGATTTAGTAGGCCCAACAGGAAATCCAGATGGTGCTGGTGTAATACAAAATTCTGGAGGAAATACTATTCGTATACAAGATGTACAAACTTATACTTGGGCTGATGTTGATGCTATTTTTCAAGAAACGCCAACCTATTTTTGGGATAATACGTATGAAGCAATTGCACAGGCTAATGAAGTTTTAGCAGTAATTGATAACCTACCTGGTGATGACAAACAAAGAGAAGCTGTAAAAGGTGAAGCTCTTTTAACACGTGCATACAACCATTTCATGTTAGTAAATGTATTTGGTTTGCATTTTGATGCTAACGCATCTTCAAATCTTGGTGTACCTTATGTTTTAAAGCCTGAGACCGAGTTCTTACCTAGCTATACTAGAAATACAGTAGCGGAAGTTTATGAACTAGCTGAAAAAGATTTATTAGAAGGATTAGCCCTGATCAATGATAATTTCTTTTCAGGAACTGGCAAATATCATTTTACGAAAAAAGCTGCTCAGGCTTTTGCATCAAGATTTTATTTATGGAAAGGAGATTATGCAAATTGTAAGAAGTATAGTGATCTTTTCTTAGATGGTGCTCCGCAAATTTATGTAAAAGACTATGCAGATCTTCAAGGGTCAGGTTATAATGACATTGCAGATAAATATAGTAATCCAGAAGACGAAAGTAACGTCCTTGTGATATCTAAAATTAGTAATTTCCAACGTAGAGGTACTGGTTTTAGATTGAACATCAATGGTATCAATCAATTATTTAGAAACGCATTAGGTGTAAATGATCAAAGAACATCTACTGGGATATGGAATGTAGGTACTGATGCAAGATATTTATCAAGACTAAGAGAATTCTTTTTTAGAGAAAATTTATCTTCTAATTCAGGATTACCTTACCATATCGCACAAGAGTTAAAAGGTGAAGAAGTACTACTTAATAGAGCTGAGGCTAATTTATTTCTTGGAGATCAACCAGCTGCATTAAACGATGTAAACGTTTTAGCGAGATTACGATATAATGGTAACGAATATACGGATGTTGCAGCCATTGTAACTTTTTATGGAGCAGCTAATGAACAAGATGGAGTTTTAGAACTTATCCTTGATGAAAGAAAGAAAGAATTTCTTGATCATGGTCTACGTTGGTTCGATATCAAACGTTTCAATATTCCAGTAACTCATGTACTTCCTGAAAGTCAAGGTGGGGGAACTTTTGAACTCTTAGCTAACGACCCTAGAAAAGCTGTACAAATTCCTAGTGATGCAATTTCATTTGGATTAACTCCAAACCCTAGATAAAATATAAACTATGAAAACGCCAAAAACAATAATTAAAAATATAGTATTGCTCGCATTTTGTTTAGTAGTTGTTGCTGCTTGTGAAAGAGAAGAAACAATACAACCTACTGCTATATTCGAAAATGGAGATGCAGAATCTACTGCAGAACTAGATCAATTTCTTAAACGAGAGTTTAGAGATCCTTATGGAAGCTTAATTCTCTATAAGTTCGTTGATCGATATATTGACCCTAGAAGATCCGCTACCCCACCACGTCTTGAAGTGGTTAAGCCGATTGCTGAACTTATTAAGCAAGCATGGATACAACCATACAACAAAGCATCTGATCGTGGAGAAGATTTCTTAAGAGATTTCTTTCCTGGAGAAATTGTGATTTTAGGATCTCCACTATTTAATGGTGATGGAACAATTACTTTAGGGATTGCAGATTCTGGAGTTAGAGTAACACTTACTCAAGCTAATGACTATTTTCCTGGTAATGACGCATGGATTCTTCAAACATTTAGAACATTACATCATGAATTTGCCCATATAGTGGATCAAAACTTCAATTTTGATGTAGATGCGTTCTTTAAAATTTCTGGTGATGATTATACCTCTCCAGGAACTTGGACACAAGAAAATTTAAATAGTGCAATTGAAAGAGGAATGGTTACCCCTTACGGTACTTCTGCAGTAGGTGAAGATTTCGCAGAATTAATCGCCTATATAATTACTACTGATCCAGACGAATTTGCAGCAACATATATCACTCCAGAGGATTGTACAGGTCTTGGACAAGATTGTTTAGATAGAAATATCGGTAGAGCTCGTATTCAAGAAAAATACGATGTTGTTGTAAAATATATGAAAGAAGATGTTGGGATTGATCTTTTAACATTAAGAGATGAATTCTTGAACAGTGTTAATTAATAAAATTTAGAATATGATGTTAAAAAATATTAAACTATATATAGTACTTTTTATTACTCTAGGTTTTATAGCTTGTAGTAGTGATAATGAAGTAGAACCCTTATTTGATGGAGACATTGATAGTCGTGTAAATGAGCGATTACAAAGTTATACAAACACACTTGTTAGCTCTGAATTTGGGTGGAAAGCAGACTATCGACCTCAAGATGATAGCGGTGTATATAATTTTTACTTAAAGTTCAATGCTGATAATACAGTAGAAATAGTTTCAGATTTTAATAATGGAACTGATGATTTACCAACTACCTACAGAATAGGTAAGAGTCAATTCCCCGAATTAGTTTTTGAAAACTTTTCTACTTTTCATAGATTATTTGAGCTAGAAGGGTTTAGACTAGGTGCTGAGTTTGAATTTCTATTTGAAGAAGTTACCAGTGATATGGTTACTTTCAAAAGTAAAACTGATGCAGGCGATAATAAATCAACTTTAACCTTAGTCAAAGCTACTGCTGCCGATAAAGAAGCTGTAGAAAATCTTCAAGGTCTAGACACACGTATTGAGGATGGTCATATGACAACACTTCCTTTTAGAGGAATCACTGTAGCTAATACAGCTGCCGAAATTGTATTTTCAGGATCACTAGCATACGATGATCTTGAAAGAGTAGCAACTGTAATTTCTGAAGGAGACGACAGCAGTGAAGTAGTTACTGAAATCCCTATAGAAGTAACAGAAGGTGGTTTAAATTTTGTAGAACCAGTTACATTAGCTGGAACAGCTTTTCAAGAATTTACATATGATGTTACAAATAATAATTTCACTTCTGTAGTAGATGGAAACACGGCAGTTATAGCACATGCAAGTTTACCTTTATATATCAATAATGATATATTTGGTATAGGAACTAGTCCTTCTGGTAGTAGATTTTTATATCGTCCTTCTTTAGGAGCTAACCCATTAACTTCTGCAGGGTTTGATGCCATAGTTGCTCAAATCAATACCGATCTTGCTGCTTTTGGTTTGGTTTTTGAACAATTTATTTTCACTACAGACCCAAGTGCTACAGGAATAAACACAACGCTTACTATTGGTTTCACAAGGCCTTCTGATGGTGGTTTCTTTACAGGAATTTATGATTTTGAAGGGTCTATTGTAGACAAAAAATTAGTACTTACTTATCAAGGTCCAAATCCAACTGAAGGAAACCCTGGTAATAGCGGATTCTTTGAGGCATCATCTTTAAATATGATCAACTTTTTTGGTAACCCTGACGGTTTAATTTATACAGATAGAGGACCTTTTAGATCAGATACAAGTGCGTTCTCAAATGAAGCAGCATCACTTTTAAGTGCACAAGACCCTTCATTAAGTGTATATGCTGTATGGTTTTAAATCTTAATTGTATTTATAATAAACTATTGATTCCCCAGCAATAGCCTTACTAACTCAACTTTCTAAAACCCAGAACTTAAAGTTCTGGGTTTTTTCATTTTCGAAAACCTCAGTATTCAACAGAGACTACCCAATATCTTATTAACATTTACTTAAGAATAACTTCGTTTTTTCAATGTATTTTAGAAAATAAAAATAATGGGTAAGTCTATTTTCATAATTCTTCTAGTCTTTATTACTCCAAATGTATTTTCGCAAAGCAGTACAGAAGTGTTTATACTCGATATTTCAAAAAAGGGAAACAATTTTGAATTAAAAAATCAAAGAAATATTTCTAACAATGAGGGATATGATAATCAACCATCTTTTTTAAATAACGATATCCTATTATTTTCATCAACCAGAAATAAACAAACCGACATAAAAACCTATAATGATAAAACTTCTGAGATAAATTGGATTACAAATACCAAAGAGGGGAGTGAATATTCTCCTATCAAAATACCCAATCAGAATGCAATTTCTTCTATACGCCTAGACACAAACGGAACTCAATTACTTTACCGTTATGATTATAAAACAGGAATACCTAAAATTCTTTTAAAAGATTTAAAAGTTGGCTATCACTGTTGGTACAACGAACATACACTTGCATCTGCTGTTTTAGAAGACAATGGATTGTCTTTAGTAATCTCAGACCTAAAAAATGCTACTAATAAAACGCTTCAAAAGAATATAGGAAGAGCCCTTCATAAGATACCTGACACTAAATTGTTAAGTTATATTAGTAAGGAAAATAAGCAATGGAAAATTAAATCTATAGATCCTATTACTGGCAAGACTTCTACAATAATAAATACAATAGCACAGTCTGAAGATATATGTTGGCTACCAGATGGCACTATCTTAATGGCAAAAGGAAATACTATTTTTAAATATAATTCTAAAACAGATAAAAACTGGAGTATTTTACATGCTTTTTTAGATAAAGAAATTAATACCATCACTCGGATTAGTACTAACCAAAAAGGAGATCGTATAGCGATTGTATCTGATATTTCACCAGAACATATCGTTCAAAAACAGTTAGACGCCTATAATGCCAGAGATATCGATGCTTTTCTAGCTACGTACTCCAATACTATAAAAGTATTTTCCTATCCCAATGAATTAAATTATGAAGGAAAGGAAGCTATGAAAAAATCATATGCTAGTTTTTTTGATTCTACTCCTGATCTTCATTGCGAAATTAAGAACCGAATTGTTATAGGTAATAAAGTAATCGATGAAGAGTTTTTAACCATCAACGGAAAAAATTATGCTGCTGCTGCCATATATGAAGTTAAAAATGGTAAAATCGTAAAAGTTACTTTTATTCAATAACGACATTTTATTTATTATGAAGATACAACTTGTACTTATAGTACTATTAACTTTTGTAATTACTACACCCAATAGAGCTCAATCTATTATAATCGAAAACATTAATATTATTGATGTCGAATCAGGAAAAATAAAAAAGAATCAATACATAGCTATTGAAAACCAAAAAATTTCTATAATTTCTACAAAAAAAATAACTCCATTTGAAAACACTAAGGTGATTAACGGTATAAATAAATTTATCATTCCTGGAATGATAGATTCTCATATACATTTTTTTCAAACAGGAAATATTTATACCAGACCAGATGCAATTGATTTAACGAGTATTGTTCCTTATAAAAAAGAAATTCAATTTGCAAAAGACATCTTAACCGATAATTTCAGAAGATATCTTAGATTGGGTATTACAACAATCATGGATCTTGGAGGGCCCTTTTATAATTTTAAGATACGAGATAGCATTGCTAAACATAATTTATCTCCAAATGTATATGTTACTGGGCCTTTGTTTTCTTCATACCAACCTAAAGCTTTTTCTAAATTAAAAGATACCCCAATTGAAAATATAAAATCAATTTCTGAGGCAACTGCTCTTTTCAACAAAATGCTGGTCTCAAAACCGGATTTTATAAAAATATGGTATATCGCAAGTAAAAATAATCCCGCCGAAAACTACTACCCAATTGTTGAACATGTAGCCGAATTAACACACAAAAATAATCTTAAGTTAGCTGTTCATGCAACACAACTCAAAACCGCCAAACTTGCAATAAAAGCAGGAGCAGATATACTGGTTCATAGTGTTTCGGATACTTTAATTGATCCAGAATTTATAAACCTTCTGAAAAAAAATGAAGTTACCTATATCCCCACATTAATTGTTTCAAAAAATTATGGTAAAGGTTTTTTAACTAAACTAGATAACCATTATCAAGATTTGACTTATGCCAACCCTATGGTTTATCGGTCTTTTACAGATTTAAAACAGTTTTCAAATAAAGAAATCCCTGAAAGAATTGCGACTTTAAGAGAAAATCAAGATGCATATATTAATCGTATTAATGCAAGTGAAAGTATAATGCTCAAAAATCTAAAAACAATTACTAGTTCTGGAGTTAATATCGCTACTGGTACGGATGCAGGAAATATTGGTACCGTACATGCTTCGTCTTATATTCAAGAAATAGAAGCTATGCAAAGATCGGGCATTAGTAACCTTGATATTCTTAAAGCATCTACAATAAATGCAGCAAGAGGATTTGGACTATCAGAAAAACTAGGGACTATACAAAAAGGAAAGATAGCAGATTTGGTTATCCTTAAAAACAATCCCTTAGAAAATATTAAAAATATTAATTCGGTTGATATGGTCATAAAGAATGGAGAGGTTCTGGAAATTGATGAATTAATTAAAGAAACACCAGAGCAGCTTATTCAAAGACAAGTTAATGCTTATAATGCCAGAGATCTTGATGCATTCATAAACACCTATTCTGATGATATCAAAATCTATAATTTTCCAGAGCAGCTAATCATGGATGGAAAAGAACAAGTGAAAGAACGATTTGCCAAAATGTTCCAAAATACACCTAATCTATATTGTGAAATAAAAAATCGGATGGTATTAGGAAACAAAGTAATAGATCAAGAACATGTTAGGTTTGGTAATAAGTATTCTGATGTTATGGCCATCTATGAAATTAAAAATGGAGTAATCTCGAAAGTTACTTTTGTAAGATAAGTTTATTCGACTGTAAAATACTCTTTAATAGAAATAGGTTGATTATCATTTGTAAATCCCTCGATAGAAATTTCATATTGCCCGGCAACATCTGATGTGAAAAAATTTATATCATATTTAGGATTATTTAGTACCACATTTGGTTGCCATAGCAATTGATTTCTGTAATCCGGGATACGAGAATACTCTTCTTGACTATCATAACGCTGATTAAAGTATTTTTTTTCGGTTTTTAAATCGGCTAACTGTATTGGTGCTAGGTTTACTTTTTCTTTAGAGGTTTTTAAAAAAGTTTCATCTATACTTTTTATAATAACTACCCCATCAAAAACTTTCGCTCCTACATAATATTTATCTCTAATAAAACTAATACTCTTTACATTACGCGCATCATACTCTATAACTTTATCTTGTTCTTGAATAAATATACCATCGACTATTAACAATGGAGGCATTTGTTTTGCACCTATTTCAGGATAATTCCCTCGGACTCCAAACACTCGATTACCATTTGCATCTTTCTTAATCCAAACACCTTCTACAACTTCAATTATGGTTTCTTTTACTGTGCTAAACCTTGTATAATCGTCCAAATTATACGTAATGATGTTTTCGCCATAAAAAGAATTCATATTAAATGCTTCTTGTATTGTATCAGGTTTTACTCCATAGAAACTGTTTTCTATTTGATTATGCACACTACGTTTTTCTATTTGATTTTTATACGAAGTAGTGATTTTAAATTGATAAAAATCATTGGTAAAATTCTTTATTTCCGGAAATTCATCAAGTTTGATAACATATTTTCCTTTGTTTTCTCCTAATACTTGAATACGTACTTCATTTTTATTATTTCGGTCATGTAAATTAAATACAAATCTTCCTTTTTCATCTGTTGTCACTATTTTTAAGTCACTTACTTCTCCGGCAATAGATACACCAACATTTTGCAATGCAATTGGTAAAGATGAATCTGAAGTCAAGATTCTTCCGTACATGAGCTCTCCTCGCATTTCTGGTAAGAAAACTAAGGTACCTGGCGAGATATTCTTTTTTTCTAAAGAACCGTCTATACTCGCTTTAGAAAAACCAATTGTATTTTGCGGTATTGATTTTATAAAAGTATCTTTTCTTCTAATTGAAATAGAAACATTAGCTTTATTATTCTGAAACGCATTACACTCTAGCGTAAGTTTTACAGGAGCTCTTCTAGTATAAGTAGTACGATCTAGAGTTACCCCTAATTTTAATTCATTTATCTTTTTAGTGCTCGAAAAATTAGTATTTACTAATGATTGTTCTGAAGAAACTAATAGAGAATCGTTTTCTACCAATACCTTACTTTGATTACCTTGATAAGGATTAAGAATACTTATATCTTCATTAAAATACCCAGAATTTTCATTTAACATCCATTGCGTATATCCCACTAGTTTATAATTACCAGATGGAATAGCTACAGGTACAAAAAAATCCCCTTGTCCTCTACCTTTTACTAATTTGATTTTATGCTGAAAAACAGATTCGTTATTTTCATTAATCAAACTTACATAAGCTACTGTACTTATAGTACTTAGTTGATTATTTTGGGTATTAAAACAGTATAAGCTGTAATAAAGGTATTCTCCCGCAAAAATCAAGGAACTGTTATAATGTATAAATACTTTCTCTTGAGGAATCAGTTTATAGCCTTCGATCTCTTTGTCCGTCTTTAGTGCTGTTTTACGTTGCGCATGCAAACTTGAAACTAAAATAAAGATGATATATAAAAGTGATTTTATCTTCACAAGAATATTTTTAATATTAAACATTAGTAAATTTTTATAGAGATCTAATACTTACTCTATCCAAAAATCTGGTGCCACTCCTCTACCAAAAACACTACAATCCCCACATGATCTTGGCACAAAAACAAAATCTCCTGACATAGGTGGATCTTCTTTAAAAAATTTAAAGCCACCTGATCGTATAAAATCAGTTGCTATCCTTCTTCTAAATGCCTCTGCCGTTTCAAAATCTTCTTGTTCTGGAGCTACAAAAGCACAATTAAGTGTAAATCTTGGTAAATCTCCAATTACCTCATCGCGATTAAAAAATATACGTTTTTCAGAAACTGACGAAACATCAAAAAAGCCTAAGACTTTTTCGTCTGGGTTTTCATTGGAAACTATATTACTACTTATAAAACCAGGTTGAATTTGAGAAAATATACTTTCTGAATCTGAAAAACTATCAAGTGTCTCATAAAACCCATTGGCATCTCTGGATTGCACATACTGTCTAATAAATATACTATATCTGTCTGCTACACGTATATCATCTGATTTTATAAAATGCACTAAAAAACCATCTAATCTATCTTCACTTAAAGCAGTTGTATTTGTAGTAAT
Organism: Aquimarina sp. AD10; assembly: GCF_003443715.1. Lineage (NCBI taxonomy): Bacteria > Pseudomonadati > Bacteroidota > Flavobacteriia > Flavobacteriales > Flavobacteriaceae > Aquimarina > Aquimarina sp. AD10. The sequence continues at coordinate 1,792,096 of NZ_CP031965.1, forward strand.
TATAGTATTTGATTTACCACCGTTATAACACTGACGTTCACTACTAGGTCTATCTACCCTGCTAAATATAGTTTCTCCTGCTTCAACAGTAGATACCAAATCTTGTCCAACCCAAAAAGGTGCAGAAATCCTATAAGTTTCTTCAAATTCATATCTATAATATTTCGAGTTACCGCTTGGATCAAAAGCATCGATTAAAATACCTACACCTCCTACTCCATCACTATTAAACATTTTTACAGGTCGAACATCATCAATTGCCGTCTCCTGAGGTAAAAACAGTTCCTCTGTTGTGTATGATTTACCTTCTAAGGTTTCAATAGATAATCGATATCCCTTATTGGGTAATGCTTTAAATTCTTGAGCAGAACGATATACTCCCGGAGATGGTTCTTCAAAGATGTATTCTACTGTAGAATCTTCTATTATTTTTATAGTAGCGCCTTGTTCAGCCTGCGCTTTATCTTCTTCGAACTTAAAGGTTCTTGATAATAGTATTTGCTGAAATTTCATTTCATTAGTAATTGTAGTATTAATTACTAATATACTCTCAAAATCCTGACTTTCTACCTCAAATGTTTCTACACAACGAGATGAAATCATGCCTATGAAAACTAAAGCTAATACTTTGGTTAACTTCCTATATCTTTCTATTTTTTTAATACATCTCATCATCTAAAATTTAAAGTTATAGGTAATTGAAGGCACTGGAACAGAAAAAACTGAGCTCTTTAATCCTTTAACCTTTCCGTTTTCGGTAACAAAAAACACTGATAGCGGATTATTTCTACCAAGTACATTGTATATTGATATGGTCCAGAAACTATGTGCCAATTTCTTGAGTTTATGAGTTCCTTCAATATTAAATCCAATATCTAATCTATAGTAATCTGGTATTCTAAATTTATTACGATCGCTAAATACTGCAAAATCAGATCCATTAAATGTAAACGTCCCTACCGGAAAAGTAACAGGCCTCCCAGTTTGATAAACAAAATTAGTTGCCAGGCTAAAACGTTTTGTAAATTTATAATTCATGACTACACTTAGATCATGTGGTTTATCAAAATTTGAAGGAAAAAAATCTCCGTTATTGACGCGCTCTTCTCTAAAAGGACTATCCAATTGTACAAAAGAGCGGGAATACGTATATCCTAACCATCCATAAAGTTTTCCCTTTTGCTTTTTAAGCAAAAATTCAACACCATACGCTTTTCCCTTTCCTTGTAACACCTCTATTTCTATATCTTCATTAAGTAAAATTTCGGCCCCTGTTTTGAAATCAAGTGTATTCTTAGATCGTTTATAAAACCCTTCTAAACTCAACTCATACATTCCATTTTTTAAGTTGTTATATATTCCTAAAGCGTACTGTTGTGAACGTTGTGGTTTTATATTTAGATCAGAAAGTTTCCAGGTATCGATAGGGGAAACTGTTGTATTATTAGATAATGTATGAATAAATTGATATGTATTATTATAAGAAGCTTTAATAGAAAGATTATCTCCTATTAAATATCTCCCAGACATTCTAAACTCAGGACCCCCATAAGTTTCGATTACTTCGTTTTTATCAAAAGATAAGGTTTCTCGTATAGTTTCTTCATTTCTTGGTACTCCATCTTGAAACACATTTTGTGTTGCTTCGCCTAAGGCATTGTATACAGAATAGCGAATTCCTGTATCGAAGGTTAAATTTGAAGTTACATCAATCTCTGCAGATAAAAATGCTGCAGATTCTAAGCCTCGTTCTTTATCGAGGGTTAGTGGAGTAACAATGGATTCATCGCCAGTCGGGGTAATATTACCCGGGTTTACCGTGTATAGCTTACTTGAGACTCCGTAATTAAATTTTAAACCGTCATTGTATAAATACTTAAACTTAAGTCGTAATGCTGTTTCATCGATACTATAGCCTAACTCAAAATCTCTATTGGTATCACCATCAAAATCAATATTAAATTTATATTGACTATTTGATACCGCTAATTTTGCCGTATTCTTATCATTAAACCTGTGATCTATTCGAAGTGAGAATGCTCTATTATTATAAATATATAAAGAATCTGATGTAATACTAAAATCATCTCTACTTAGATACGCCATAGCCTCGAGTTTTATATTTTCTGTAATTTGATGATTATATTTAGCTATAACATCATAAAAAGAAGCCTCACTATTTTTAAGAGATTCTTCATCCAGAGAATTTAATACCCAATTGGCATATGCACCCCTACCTCCTATCATTATTGCCGATTTTCCTTTAACAATAGGCGCTTCTAACAAAATATTACCTGTTATGGGGCCTATCGAGCCTTCTCCCTTAAATTTATCCACGCTTGCATCCTTGGTGGTTAAATCAAAGACAGAAGATAATCTACCTCCATATTCTGCAGGTATATTATTTTTATAAATACTAACATCTCCCAATGCAAAAGGATTGAGTGCAGAAAAAATACCAAAAAAATGTTGTGGATTATATACCACCGCATCATCTAATAAAATTAAATTTTGATCCGATTTCCCTCCTCTAACATTATATCCCGATGAGGCTTCTCCTGTTGTCGTAATTCCTGGTAAGGTGGTAGCCACTTTAAGCACATCACGTTCTCCTAGCGCTAATGGAATATTTTTTGATTCTTCAACATCAATTTTAGTTTTAGTAATCACTTCTTCAACAGCATTTCTAGCAGATGTTCGCAAGATTACTTCATCTAAATTTTCGATCTTTTCATTTAGTGATACATTATATTGACCATCATTATAAAGAATAATTTTCTTTTTAAACTTTTCCATCGCAATAGCATCAACTTCGAAAAGGTTAACCCCAATAGGTAATTCAATTTGATAAAAACCAGCAACGTCAGTAATTACCCCTGTATCATTTCCATTTACTATAATATTTCCGTTTGATATAGGTTTACCTGTTTGTACATTTTTAATGTATCCTGACAAAACAAATTTTTGACTGGTAGCATTGTTACTTGCCTTTCCTATCTTAATGGTTTCTACAGTAGTATTTTTGGTAAACTGTTTAGCATCTACAAATACCGAAGATTTGTTATTTTTATTTTGTGAATTGACTTCTAAAATGCTATCCTTGGATCGTCCAAAAAAACCATCAGGTACCGCATCGTAAATACTATTATTTCTTGTTAGTATAACCCTATTTTCTTCAATAAAATGAAAATTTATTACTGTCTCTTTTAAAAGGTCTTCTAAAACAGTAGTAATGGGTATATCTTTAAAATCAACCGAAATAGAGTCATATTCTTGAATCCAGGAATCAATAAAATAGAAACGGTAATCCGTTTGCTCCTCTATATGACTTAAAATCGTGCTTAAATCTGAATTCTCTACTGAAAGTGTAAGTAACACATCTTTTTGTTGTGCCCATACATGTTGTACACAAATTAAAAAAAGTAGCCCCAAATATTTTTTCATAAGTTTACAACTGGTTTTTTGATTCTATTGGTTGAATAATTTTTTCAAATAACCTTTGCATGAATCTATCGGGTTGGGATTTTCTTAACCTCTTATTCTTTACATAAAATTGTTTGATTTCTTTTTTTGCAATAGGATATATATTGAACAAATCATACTTAGATGAAATAACTTCGGATTTGCCTTTTGACAACAATATGTACTTATTTACACTTACAAATTCATAGTATAGTTTATTTCCACCTACATTTTCAATTCTTTCTTTTTTCTTCTTTCGATGACTCTTAATAAGTGAAAATGATGGGTTTTCTAACAAAACTTCAAAAAATTTACTCTGAGGTACATCTTTATAAATGTCTTTATCTATTCTAATGAATCTAGAACCATCAATTGTAAATTCTTGTATATTATGATGAACCAACTGTAAAACCGAAACCATAGCTCCCGGTTTTAATGTTATTAGAAGGTGATCAGAATTTAGATTGTATTTCATCCCTACATCATAATAGGTCTGTCCGCTGTAAGTTACTGATCCCTTGTATACTTTATCTAAATGAAAAAATGGATGTTTGTTTTCATATATTTTATTTATGTATGAATCTATATATTGCCGACCATTATATAATCCTGTATGTTCTTGACCAATAACAGTATCAAACCAATTATAATACGCGCTTTCTTCTTTTAATTGAGCAAAAAAGATAAAAGGTAGCATAAAAAAAACACTAAAACTTTTTATATTATTTATACCATACATAGTAGCCCCTTTTAACATCAATCACTGCTTTAATAAGCGTAATTTTAACATTTATTAAGTAAATTTAGTAGAAAAATTCGATAATAAAAGTATTATCTATTATTTAATATAAGTAGCTCAAAATTTGCTATAACGTTTTCGTGTTGATAAGTTTACTGCTTGATTTTCAAAAATCTTCAAATTTTAAGTCACAAACCTTCTTATAAATTTGTTAACACTTCTTTTTCTTTAACACTTTTATTTAAATTGGCGATAAAAATTATTAAAATGAAAATATTTCTTACCGCTACGTTACTTTTATTATCAAATCTCTTATTAGCGCAAACCGATCAAAAAATTTATGATATTATCGATTCCATCTCTGCAGAACGTCTGGAAAATGATGTAAAAACTTTAGCTGGTTTTGGTACTCGTCATACATTAAGTGATACCGTTTCGCAAACAAGGGGTATTGGAGCCGCTCGTCGTTGGATTAAATCAGAATTCGAAAATATTTCAAAAGACTGTAAAAATTGTCTTGAAGTCTTTTATCAAAAAGATCTCGTTAAAAAAGGGGCCAATCAGCGTATTGTAAAAGATGTTTGGGTAGTCAATGTTGTCGCTATTCAAAGAGGTACAAAATACCCTAATCGTTTTATTATCATGAGTGGCGACATAGACTCTAGAGTAACCGATCCTACAGATTATACTTCAGATTCACCAGGAGCTAATGACAATGCAAGTGGTATGGCTGGTACCATAGAAGCTGCTCGTGTACTTTCTCAATATTCCTTTGAAAGCAGTATCATTTATGTTGGATTGTCTGGTGAAGAACAAGGTCTTTTTGGAGGACAAGGTTTAGCCAAATACGCAACAGATAAAGGTTGGGAGATTATGGGAGTTATGAATAACGATATGATTGGAAATATAAAAGGTGTTGATGGTATAATTGATAATAGAACTTTTAGAATATTTTCTGAACCTGTTCCTCCTACTGAAACAGAACAACAAAGAAGAGCAAGACGTTTTTACGGTGGTGAAGTTGATGGTATTTCGCGTCAGTTAGCAAGATATATTCACAAAACCGTTAAAACATATATGCCAGAGATGAACCCTAAAATGATTTATAGGCTTGATCGTTTTGGACGTGGAGGGCATCATAGACCATTTAATGATGCAGGTTTTGCAGGGATTAGAATTATGGAAGCTCATGAAAATTATACGCAACAACATCAAGATATCAGAGAGGAAAATGGAATTAAATATGGAGATGTTGTCGAACATGTAAATTTTGAATATACCGCCAAATTAACAGCTGTAAATGCTATAAATCTAGCGAGTATCGCATCAGCTCCTCCTGCTCCTCAAGAATTAGAAATTGGAGGGATTGTAGAAGCCGCTGCAAAATTTAAATGGAAAAAAGCTACTGGGACAAATGTAAAAGGATACAAAATCTACTGGAGAGATACTACATCTCCTACCTGGGATCATAGCAGATTTGTAGGAGATATAGATAATTTTGTTCTTGATGGTATTGTAGTAGATAATTTTTTCTTTGGAATTGCTACTGTTGGAAAAAACGGATTTGAAAGCCCTGTGGTTTTTCCTTCAAAAATCTTTAGATAAACTTTACCAGTATATAACCAAATTAATACTACGTTATGAACTTTCTTAAAATAATTGTATTAGCATTTCTAATTGTACTCACCTCATGCAAACAAAAGTCAGGAGGTAACGGTAATTCAAAAGAAATTGCTGAAAAATCAATCATAAAAGAAAGTGAGATCATCATGTATAAAGACTTCGAATCCAAATACGTAATTCCTCGTAATGTCGAAGTCTTTTTACCTGAAGGTTATGATAAAAATTCATCAAAAAAATACAAAGTTTTGTATATGCATGATGGGCAGAATGTTTTTAATCCTAAAACATCCTATACTGGTATTGATTGGGGTGTAGATGAAGCTATTGATAGTCTTGTAAAACTAGGAGTAATTAAAAATACAATTGTTGTTGCTCCTTGGAATACAGTAAAAAAACGTTTTTCTGAGTACATGCCAAAAGCACCTGCTGCGATAAGTGAAACTCCAGAAGCAAAAACTTCATTAAAAGAAAATACTGGATTCGACGCTTTGTATTCTGATGACTATTTAAAATTTCTGGTAGAGGAACTTAAACCATTTATAGATAAAACATATAATGTATCTTTAAAAACCGAAGACACTTCTATCATGGGATCATCTATGGGTGGATTAATTTCATTATATGCCATTTGTAAGTATCCTAAAATATTTGGTGCTGCTGGTTGCGTATCTACGCATTGGCCAGTTCCCGTATTAGGAGATGCATATATCCAAACATTGCCCAAAACATTACCGGATCCAAATACCCATAAAATATACTTTGATTTTGGTACCGAGCAACTAGATGCACAATATGAACCTTATCAAAAACAAGTGGATTCGATTATGATCACTAAAGGATATACCAAAGATTTAAATTGGGTAACCTTAAAATTTGATGGCGCAGGGCATAATGAGAAAAGTTGGAATAACAGGGCTCATATTCCTCTAGAGTTTTTATTAAAGTAGTGATTTGTAGGTTACCATTTAACTATTTGTTCTCTTCACCAAAGAAAGCATCAAACCACTAAAAATAAGTAATATGCCTATAATTTTGTTCTGAGCATGTACTTTATCTCTGTCTTCGAGATATGATTTTAATTTTGAAGCAAATTTAACATACATTAATAAGCAGATACCATCTATCATTAAATATGTAACACCTAGAAGTAATACTTGTGGTAAAAATGCTAAATGTTGATCTATAAACAAGGGGAAAAGTGCAGCAAAAAAAACAATAGCCTTTGGATTTGAAGCTGACATAAAAAAACCTTCACTATACAATTTTAAAAAGCTTTTTTTTGTATTATTACTTCTGAAATCTCCTGTTTTGGGATTACTTAGAATTTTAGTCACTCCCATATATATTAAATAGGCAACACCTATCCATTTGATGATTCCAAAAATTTCTCCAGAAGTAATTACTATAGATGCTAGGCCTAATGATGACAATAATATCTGTATTGCATTAGCCGATAAATCTCCTAAAATTGTTCCTACAGTCTTTTTTGCTCCGTGATTCATACTATTTGCAGATGCTAATAAAACACTAGGTCCTGGAGTTACACCTATTATCAAAACTGTTCCTATAAAAGAAATCCATAATGTTGTATTCATATCCAATGATTTTAAGGAATTAACTCTTATTTAGTTAATTAGACTAAAGTTACCAAAACTTCTTTCGTTTAAACAATGATACGTATTAGATTATCGTTAATCCTCTAAAATTTTCGAAATATAATTTATTACCCATAAAAAACCCTAAATCAACTAGTTGATTTAGGGTTCTACTCTTCAAAACAAATCTAATAAATAGAGGGCTATTCTATTTATTTAATCAACATAATACCAAGTAGTTCCTCTTAATTCTACTTGTCTCCAGCGGTTTTGGCTAGCATTCCAATACCACCAAACATCACTATATCTGTATACCTGTACCCCATAAATAGTATAATAGTTTCCATTTTCATAAATTTCTCCTCCACCATTTCCTGGATACATTTGATTAATACCGGATTTATCTGCTGTAGACAAACCATTTCGTTGTGTAGTATACGTACTTCCGTCTTTTCTTGTAATAGTGGGTCTTCCATTTTTAGAAAAAGCATAAGATCCATACATCATAATTGAACCTAAATCTAAATTACTAGTCAATTCTTCTCCATCTCTACCACGTTGTGCATAAGTTTGAAAATTATGTGATTTTCCGGATTCTATATTATTAAAATTAATAGTAATAAAACGATTTCTATCTGCTCTACTTTGCTCATGCCATAATCCTACAGCATGACCTATTTCATGAATAGTACTTCCAGTCGAGCATCCACTTGCGAGTGTTATGTTTTGTCGACCGCCAACCATACCAACGCTTGATGAACACCCCGAACCACTTCTAAATCGTATGTAATTTGTTTGATTTGTTCTACGAACAAAACGTAATGCAGTATTAGCTTCCCAATGGGCTATTGCATCTGTTATTCTATATTGTTTGGTTAAACCACTTTCTATAGTGTAGTATACAGTATTGTTTGGCCATCTTCCTCCTGTTCTACCAACACTTTTATTTTGCGGAGCAATTTCTCCTTCTTCAAAGACTACTTTCTCTGAAACATCAGATAACATATCTTTTTCGAAAACAATATCTCCTTCATAAATAAACTCTCCGTTTATTTTTCAATAGGAATTTTCATTCCTGCATAATATTTATCCAAAACTTCACCTTTTTTATTTGGATATGCTTTTTCTGCATCTACATATTTATTTTGATTATCTGTAACCGCTGTTGGTTCATCAAATTGTTCTGTCGTACAAGAAGCTATTAAAAGTCCAATAGCATAGATTCCTGTAATTTTAATTCTTGTCATTTTAGTTGAGTTTGTGTTAGTAAAATTTATTTATTTTTTAATTATTCTTCCTGTAAATACTTTCCCATTAACTTTCATTTCATAAAAATATAGCCCCGATTCTAAGATGCTTAAATCATACCTATGCACATTAAAGTCATGAGCATTATTTACTTTGATACGGTCTATTACCTCAGTTCCTAAACTATTATAGATTTTTAAAGTGTACCCTATTTCTTTTTTTGAAGTAAATTGAATATTCAGGTAATTGTCTACGGGATTTGGAAATAATACCGCCTTTACTCCATTAGAATTTATATCCAATGCTTGCATGTCTCCTTCTTTTCCTGAAAGCCCATCCAAATATATTCTTACTGGGTTTGAAAAAGCAAATCCACCAAATTCATCCCAATTAATCGACCAACTCATTACTCCTCTAAGACCGGGATAGGTTTGAGATAATTGATATTGTCCACCAAAAGAATTTCCTTTAACCAAATAATCGAAAGCATCTATTACTCCGTTAGCACCCGTAAATCCACCTCCTGCATTTACCGTAGCTGGTACACCTATTAAAATTTGATCAGGTCGTAACGCAGGAAAAAATTTACTTGAATCTCTAGTTATAGGAAAACCTTTAAGAAGCATATCTACAAGAGCTACATAAAAATCAGAATTTCCCATACTATAAAAACGATCATCTAAGCCCGTAATTGATCCAGAATTATAGTATTGCACTTGTAAAAATGTCAATTTATCTCGTAATGCATGAATTAATGGTAAGTAAGCTCCGGCTCTTCGGTCAGCTCCTTGAGAAATACCACCATAAAATGAATACCCTAGTTGAACAAAGAATGTTTCTGGAGCCATTGTTAACATAAAATCATTACCAAAATGATTACAAACACTTTTTACTGCATTTATTGTATTCACTAATACCGGAGTAGTAGGATTTTTAAAATCGTCATCACCAAGATCAAGAGAAAGTGATTGCCCTTCAAAATCAATATCCATACCATCAAAATCATATTCTTCTATAATAGCAATCATAGAATTCACAAATTTATCCCTTGCCGAAACAGTATTCAATCGAACTTGTCCTTCGGCTCCTCCGATAGAAATAATTACTTTTTTACCTATTCCTTTAAGGTATTGAATATCTGACTTAAAATCATTTTCGGTATAGTTTATAGTACTAAATTCTGGTGCGAGTTCAAAACTAAGTTCTCCATCTGTAGAAGATACTCTTGGCTCTGCAAAAGAAACATTAATCACATCCCAGTTAGACGAAACATCTCGAAGACGTATTAACCCTGAACCGTTTTGAAAATTATGCCAATATCCATTTAGTATTTTTTGAGGAAGTGGACCTCCTCCACCTCCAGAAGTGGTTACTCGAATATTCACTGCTGATGAAGTAGTTGACAAATCTTGATTATCTGTAGCTTTTGCTGTAAGGGCATAATTCCCTACTTGCAACGTATTCCATGTGTAACTATATGGTTCAGTAGTATCTTCTCCTATTTTACTGCCATTACTGAAAAATTCTACTTTAGTAATAGTACCATCTCTATCTGTGGCATTCACATTAATAATCGCATTACTTCCTTCTACAAACGATTGTCCATCATTAGGAGATACTATCGATACCAAAGGCTCTCCATTTCCTCCATCAGGATCACACTCTCCCAATAAAACCCATGCATCTTCCCAATTGGTACCTGTTCCAGGAGCATATGCTGAGGCTATACCATTGCACCAACCCGAAAATGGCCAAGGCTTACATTCATAAATACTTCCTGCATTTTGTACTGTACTTCCTTCTGTATAATCATCACCTTCACTGTATTGCGGAGTATTACAATCTGTACCTCCTCCTGTATCTGATTGAACGGTAATTGTTATTATTCCTGAAGTATTGTTTGCATTATCATTATCAATAGCCTTTGCCGTTATGCTATGATTTCCTTGAACAGCTATCCAGTTTATTGTATAGGGCGCAGTAAGATCTTCACCTATATTATTTCCATTTACGTAAAACTCAACTTTACGAATCTCACCATCTTGATCAGAGGTACTCGCAGTAATACTTATAGAATCTCCTGTAATAAAAGTTTCTCCAGAGATAGGTGTTATTATCGATACCACTGGAGGTATGTTGCTATCTCCACCTCCATCACATGGACCTAATCTTTTCCATTCATCATCTCTACCAGAATAAGTTTCTGGATTTTTGTTTCTGTTCCACCATTTGGCTTCATATACTATACCATTAAAAACGGCTTGGTTTCCCCCAACATATGTCGCACTGGCACTCCATGTGGGAGCATCACAAACAACATAAGGTTTAACATCGATTACCTTTATTAGGTTACTTGCTAATGAATTGTAACTATTTCCCAATAGTATAAAAACGAGCAATACTAAGCTGTATTTAAATGGCAACCATCTAGAATACGGTTTATGTTTTCTTTTCATTTGATTTATTTTTTAATCATTTTAAATGTTTGTTGTTGTCTTCCTATTTGTATTTTACAGAAATACATGCCCGATGGCAACTTGGTTACATCCTTTGTTATGGTATTTGATCCTTTGCTAAAAGGGCTTTCTAATAGTTCTGTAACTTGATTTCCGTTAATGTCAATAATGCTGATTCTAATTTTAGCATCTTGATCTATTTTAAAGCTAAAATGTATCTCGTTATTAAACGGATTAGGAAACAGATCTATGATCGTTTTAAGTCCATCATAATTTGATACTTTTCCTGAAACTTCATCTGATTCTGGTTCTAATCCGGTAAATGGTGTCATTTGAGCGCAGCCGCATTCAGAACAATCATCTGTAGTATCAAGATCATTATTAACTCCTAAAATATCAGAGAAGCGATTATAATGTCCTATCCTATGCAGTACTTTGTTAATTTCTGTTCCTTTACCACATTCTACTCCACCATTAATAATATTTATGGTCATACCAAAACCTGGTGTTCGATTACGTTCTAAATCATAATTAGAAGGTGACCAATTACCAACCATCACATCATGTGCAGATGGTTTTGGGTATTGCGGTGTCATCCAAAACCAAATAGCGGTTTGAAATGCTAATGCTCCGTCTTGTACAATTTGTTCTGGATTGGCAAGGAGTACATTTTTATCCCCAAATAAGAATTCACTTACTTGGCCATAATTGTAGTTATAACTTAACTGAATTGGACCACGACCATGATATGATTTACCCGGTGCAGGGGGATATATTAGATTATTCTCATCACGATACCCTATATTATTGGTTCCCTCATATCCCTGTTCTTCTCTAAAGTACAGTCCCCAAGAATATCGACCACCTGGTGCTGTATCCCATCCTCCGGTTGTTTCTTGAGCGATATTGGCAAGAAAAGCAGCTAACTCACGTTTTCTAACAGTATCGTTGCCTTCTTTTGCAAAAACTCCATAATCTATTACTTGTGTTATAATTGGCTTTGATTGATTCCAACTTGCATCAAAATCTGGATCTGTACGGATTATTGAAGATTGATTTGTTGTTTTATCTTTACGCGTAAGTCGATACAAATTTGTACCCTTTCTTCTTTCAAAAGTTACCTCGATAGTAGCCATTCTTGCTATGGCCTCGTTAAATGCATCGTAGGTATAGAAATCTTTTGCAGGGTCTAGTTCATATGTATTGAGATCTGTACCATATCTATATGGAAAAAACTCATCATATTGTACTTTTGAAAGTACTGTATTATCTCCTGATGAACTCTTTTTTATTGTGATCTCAAACGAAAAATTGGTAGCATTACCTTTATTATCCGTAGCTTGTGCTGTATAAACATATGTTTTGTATTCTGAAAAAGACCAATCTGTTTCATATATATCTTCTCCTTTTTGAGATAAAGGTATTTCCTCTCCCAGAATATTTACGTAAACCGGTGTTTGAATACCGTCTGTATCAATAATACGAGCTCGAAGTGGAACAGTAACAGGTAACGCATCTGTATATATAATGTTTGATGTTAATACAGCCACTTGAGGTGGTAAATTTCCTTCTTGACAAGGTTCTAATTCTTCCCATGCATTTGGCCAAGCCCAATCACTAGATCCTCCAGGAGTATAAGCTCCTCCTAAAGAACACCATCCACCAACTTTACAGCGATACTTATTTCCAAGGTTTTGCACCTCATCACCTGTTTGATATGTTTTTCCGTCTATATACTGTGCCGTACTACAACCATCACTTCCTGTTTGGGATTTTACAGAAATTAAAATTTCTTTGGATTGTGTACTTCCTCCTTCATTGTCTGTAGCAATAGCTTTTAATATGTGATCCCCATCGACAGGAGAAAAACTAAATTCAAATGGACTACTAGAAATCTGACCTATCTCAACCTCATCCATCAAAAAAGTAATATTTACTATACTACCGTCTAAATCCCTAGCATCAATTTTAATACGTACTGTTTCTCCAGATTCAAAAGTATTTCCATTAGTTGGAGAAATAATTGCTATTGTTGGCAATTGGTTTCCTTCACCATCAGAGCATGTTCCTAAATCCTCCCATGCACTTGGCCATGCCCAGGTGTCCGGACCTCCTGGTGTATATACTCCTCCTAAAGAGCACCAGCCACCGACTTTACATTTATATTTTTTACCTAGATTTTGTACCTCATCTCCTGTTGCATAACTATTTCCATTTTGGTACATTACTACGTCACAGTTTGTGGTTACTTTATTACTTTTTTCTCTTAAAGGAGCGATTGTATTGCAATCACCTATTTTTTTCCAAGCACTTGGCCATGCCCAATCATCAGGTCCACCGGGGGTATAAGGACCTCCTAAACTACACCACCCACCAACTAAACATCTAAATTTTCCTCCTAAATTTTGTACTTCATCTCCTGTTTGGTATGTTGCACCGTTACGATATTGTTCAAGGTTACAGTTTCCTGAAATTGCGCCTACGGTAATGTTAATTGTAGAGGAAGTTGTCGAAGAGTTAGCATTGTCCTTTACTACGGCCACAACAGAATGATTACCTGATGTTGCAGTCCAATTTACTTGATATGGATATGAGTTATCTTCAGAAATTTGATTTCCATCTATAAAAAATAATACCTTATCAATTGTTCCATCACTATCATTAGCATTAACTGAAATAGGAACTTCTTGACCAGCTGCATATGATTCTCCTTGTTGTGGAGATACAATACTTATGGATGGGGGCTGATTTGATGATGTTCCAGAATTTTTAAATACCAAATGATTGATGTTAAAATCATCGCTATCCATTACAATACGCAAAATCCTAATCCCCTTATTCAGGGATAAAGTAGTGGTAACTGTCTCCCAGTTTTGCCAACCTCCTGTATTGGGAACTGAGATCTGGTTACTTATATTTTGGCCATCTACCTCTATATGAAACTTTTTACCCGATGAAATTGCCGCAACTCTTGATTCTAAAAGGTATGTTTTTGTTTCAACTATATTCACTGTATACTCAAGCCACTCCCCTGTTTTTGTCCAACCAACATTGTATCCTCCTTCTGTACAAACTTCAATATCTACGGCATCATTGCGATACTCGCCACCTTCATTGTTAATAGAAAGATCATTAAAAGCTATATTTTGCCCTCCAATATCATAATTTTCTACTTCTATTTTACCAGGAATAGGCCATGGTGTCCCGCCAAAAGCGGTTTGCGTATCACCTGTTGGATCTCCACCAGGGAAATCATCTGCAGGAAATTTAATTTTATTTCTTATCCAGCTTCCTGCAGGTTTTAATTGATTTATAGTCCAAGGACCTCCCGAGCATGTTCCTGTTTTCCAAGCTGCTCCAGACCTTGTATCATCAGAATAATTCCAACTCGTCCAACTGATTTTTTTCCTTTGCATCAAATCAATAAACTGCTGTGTCATCGGAAAATCATTAGGGCCATCACCTGTAAATTCCTGACTACCAAATTCAGTAACAAATACAGGTAATCTATTAGAGGCTTCATCTAACCTGTTTAAATATGCTTCTCTATGGCTATTAGCATAAAAATGGAATGTATACATTACATTTTGAAACTGTAATGGATTATCAATTACATCCTGTAAATTTCCTTCACCAGATACTCCAAAAGTTGCCCAACCATGGGTCCCCACAAGTACAACAGCGTCATCATCTATTTCTCTAATAACAGGGATAATCTGGTCAGCATATGTTTTAATTCGATTCCATGTTACACCTGAACCATTAGGTTCATTACAAACATCATAAATAATATTGTTCTTATTTTTGTGTTGATTAGCAATATCTTTAAAAAACCGTTTAGCATTTTCTAAGTTACTATTTGGATCACCGGGATTTAATTGATGCCAATCAACCAAGGCGTACATCCCTCGTTCTGTTGCTTCATTTATCAAACGACTAACTTGATTCGTAAAACCAACAGGATCAGTTTCATACCCACCTTCTTGAACATATAAAGATATTCTTAGAATATCAGCGTCCCAATCATAGGCCAATGCATCTAATGAAGTTTCAGTTAGACAATTTCCCCAACCATACCATTGTATACCATGGGTACTCATTCCTCTAAGCTGGATCGGTTTATTATATTGATTACATAATTGGGTACCACAAACTTTGAGTTGTCCGTTTTGCGTAACGGGAGTATTTTGAGCTATTCCTATAGCGCTAATATGTATCCAAATTATACATTGAAACAAAGTAAAATACTTTGATATTATACTTCTCATATCCATAAATTAAGTTTTAAGAAATAGGTAAGCTTGTAACCCATCCGGAATACAAGCAATTTTATACAAAAAATCACCCAACGACTTTTATAAATCGTTGAGTGATTAAAAAATTTAAATATTAATGTTTTAGAAGTTTGCCTGTAGTTTTACCACTAGGCGTATTAATAGTATAGAAGTAAAGTCCATCTTCTAATCTACTTACATCAAAAGTACTTAGGTTTTCTCCTTTTTGTATTTTAGTATTTCTAAAGTCCAAAACTTGAATACCTGTAGCATTAAATATTTGTAGATCAAATGTCCCTTTTTGTACGTTACAATTAACATTGATATTAATTACATCTCCACTTACTGGATTTGGAGTTAATATTACATCACTATTTTGGTCTTTTTGTACAAGGGCAGATTTACCAGCTAGCCCATCTAAATAAGCTCTATGTGGATTAGAAAATCCAAAACCTCCTACAACATCCCAATTAATCGACCATGTCATCAACCCTCTAAAGTTAGCATATCCTGATGGGTTTCTTAAGGTATATCTACCTCCAAAAGACTGTCCTTTAATTAAATAATCTAATGCTTTATGTACTTCTGCAGGTGCAGTATACCCTCCTGCAGGTGCAGCTGCAGCTGTTGACGGTAATCCTATGGCCACTTGATCAGCACGTAATGCAGGGAATTGAATTCCATTTACTGGAAACCCTTGTAATAGCATTTCAGCCATGGCTACATGAAAATCAGCAGTTCCTTGAGCATATATCTGATCATCAAGTGCTCGCATAGTACCTGTATTGTAATGCTGCACATGAATATAATCCATATCGTTTCTTAAAGCATAAATTACCGGTAAATAAGCTCCAAACGAACCTCCATACGCAGAATACCCACCTTGTACGAAAGCTGTTTCTGGAGCCATAGATAATATAAAATCAGATCCAAATTGAGATAAGATCGATCTAAATGCAGTAATAAGATTTACAACTTTTGGTCCAACTGGATTTCTAAAATCCGTATCTCCTGCACTTAAAGCTATAGAACTACCTTCAAAATCTATATCCATTCCATCGAAACCATATTCATTGATAATACCAATCATAGAATTACTAAAAATTCGAGCGTCTTCGGCACTATCAACATCTACAGCTCCAGTAGCACCTCCCATAGAAATCAATACTTTTTTTCCTCTACTTTGCAGTAAAGCAACATCATTCTTAAACTCCTGCACACTGCTATAAATCGCAGGATCTGGAGTGAATGTCATATTAGCACCTCCAGGAACTGTAGGTATCGCAAAAGATATATTGACTACATCCCATTTATCTGAAATTTCACTTAGTTTTGGGATAGAGGAACCATTATTAAAATTATGCCAATATCCTACTAAAATTCTTTTAGGTAGATTTCCACCTCCTGGAGGTGGTGTCGATCCAACTGATATTGTTGTCGGCGTAGCATCACCTGTAGCATTTAAGTTATCTGTTGCTGTTGCAGTAATGGTATGGTTACCTTGTGTTGCTGTCCAATTTGTCGTATATGGTGCCGAGTTATCCTCGCTAATTACGATGCCATCTACAGAAAATACTACTTTTTCGATTGTACCATCAGAGTCACTTGCCGTTGCAGTAATATTTACTGTTGCTCCAACATCAAAACTAGTGCCGCTTGCTGGACTTGTTATGGTTACTATAGGTGCACTATTACCTCCACCGCCTGTACAATCACCAACAAATGTCCAAGCATCTTGCCAATATGTTCCTGTTCCAGGTGCATATGCCCATGCAGCTCCATTACACCATCCGCTATTTGGGTAATCTCTACATTGATATACTTTTCCATCATTTTGAACCTTGCTTCCTGCAACATAATTACCTCCACTCTCTACATATTGAGCTTCATCACAATCTCCCCCACCTGTACTTGTATTTCTAGTTACTCTAATAGCATTAGACAAATCGTATGTTCCTACTAAATTAGAAGCGTTATTTCCAACAGTAGCTCCCTGCAAACCATCTTCATAACTTAAATGCCATATCAAACATACGCCAGCTCCTGCCTCATCAAAATTAACAGCTTCTGGAGATCCCGGAAGTCCAAGAATTTTGCCTTCTTCATCTGTAATTACCCATTGCGAGTTTGTACCTTTATTTCCGTTTAATGTAATTCCTGATACATTATCGGCAATACCATCTCCTACGGTAAATGTAAATGGTCCTCCTGTAATTACTCCTCCATCAACCTCATCATTTCCTGAACATGGATCTCCTACGACTTGATGAATCGCAGTAAGTAAAGAAGTTGATTGATCATTAGTATCATGAGATAGCTCCCAAATCATAATTCCTCCTGCTCGTTCTTTAGCTATTTCAGTTTTCTTTTTAATTGTTGGAATTCCATTATAATTTGTTCCTTGATAAGAATCTGCATTTGGGCTAGCGCCTGAAGCTAATAATTGGCTATAACTTTTTACTTGAGGTCGGCTATAAAAAGGAACACCTAATATTGCTTTTTCTTTAGGTAATCCTCTACCTAACCAATAATCTAAACCTCCTGTTGCTTGATCCATAGATCCATGCGTGGGACCATCATATGCCATAATATTTAGAAAATCTACATCATCAAAAACACCATTAAGTACGCCATCTGCATTCCATCCAGAAACCACTACAGCTGCTGTTAACAATTTACCTCTGCTGTGCATAGCCTGTCCCAACTCCTGCATTAATAGTTCGAAATGTTGTGGTTCACTACCCTCTCTTGGATATTCCCAATCCATATCAACTCCATCAAGATTATATTGATTTACAAAACTTACAAGATTATTTACAAATGCCGTTCTTGTAGATGCATTAGCAGCCAAAGTCTTGAAAGGTCCATCGTTTCCATCCATCCAACCACCAACAGCGATTAATACTTTTGTATTTTGCGCATGTCCTTTAGAGACAATCTGTTGTAATTTAGCTATATTATCTAGTGCACGTAAACTTCCGTCTGCATTTGGTAATATAAAAGAGTAATTAATATGCGTAAGTTTATCATATTGAATATCATTTGCGCTTCCTTGCCAGCTTGCAGCATATCCAACTACTTTAAAATCACTACTACTTGTACAACCATCACCTCCATCGGTTGTGACACTCACATTTACAGCGGTAGAAGTTGTTGATTTATTATCGTTATCTGTTGCTTTAGCAGTTAATGAATAATTTCCAGTTGCTACATTACTTAATGTATAACTAAATGGACTAGATACATCTTCGCCTAATTTAGTTGTGCCATTATAAAATTCTACTTTAGTAACAGTACCATCACTATCAGATGCATTGGCATTTATTGTAATATTATTACCTGCTATAAAACTTGCTCCCGAAGTAGGAGATGTAATTACAACTTGTGGTGCTGATCCATCACCATCTCCACAAGGACCAATTAGTTTCCAAACATTTTCATTATTTGTAACAGGGTCATTGTTTTGAGTCCACCATTTTGCTTCGTATTCATTTCCTTTGTAAGATACTTTGTCTCCGCCAGTATATACTTGTCCTGCTACATACGCTGGTGCTGTACAAGAGCCTCCATCACCATCGGTAATAGTAATAGCAACAGATGCAGAACCAACTGCATTCTTATTATCTGTAGCTTTAATCGTAAGTGTATAACTTCCTGCAGCAACCGAATTCCAACTATAACTATAAGGAGCAGTGGTATCTTCTCCTAACTTAGTTGTACCATTATAAAATTCTACTTTAGTAACAGTACCATCACTATCAGACGCATTGGCCTCAATATTTATCGAAGCTCCTGCTGTAAAAGTATCTCCTTCTTGTGGTGAGGTTACAACTACAGAAGGTGACTCATTACCTCCAATTCCATTCACTTTTATTGAGACTGATGTCGTTGCAGTTCCTCCTTTATTATCAGTAGCTTTTGCCGAAATAGTATAATCTCCTGCTACTACGTTATCCCATGT
Organism: Aquimarina sp. AD10; assembly: GCF_003443715.1. Classification (NCBI taxonomy): domain Bacteria; kingdom Pseudomonadati; phylum Bacteroidota; class Flavobacteriia; order Flavobacteriales; family Flavobacteriaceae; genus Aquimarina; species Aquimarina sp. AD10. Next base: position 1,811,454 of record NZ_CP031965.1, read on the forward strand.
ATATGCATATGGTGCAGTTGTATCTTGCCCTAATAATGTACCACCGTTATAGAATTCTACCTTGGTAACAGTCCCATCTGTATCTGTTGCATTTGCCGAAATTGTAACAGAAGAACCAGCACTAAATACCTCCCCTGATTGAGGCGATGTTAAAGTAACAGAAGGATTCTGGTTGTTAGGTGGGTTACCACCTTCTGCAAATACTTCGTTTATCTTATTAATCAGAGGAGATTTTACATTTGACCATCTTTTTAATTTGGTACCAAATGATTGGGGGGAACCGCTAAATTCTAAATCCCCAAATACTGTCCATACAATAGTACCGGCAAGGTTATTATCATTTATGAATTGAGCTTTAATAGCTATAGATTCTTCATCATCATAACTTAAAAAGAAATTACCTTTAACCATATAAGGTACTTTGGCTTGATCATCCCATTTTTTTGTCCATCCACTTCCTGCACCTGTTTTTTGCTTGATAAAAAAGTAATTCGGAGTTCCGTCATATACTTCTTGAGGCCAATGCGTATAATCTGCTGCGGTACTAACAGGACCATCAGGTTGTATGGTAACGTTTCTTTTTACAGTTGGAGCGTTAAGAGCTGCAGTACCATCTGTTACTACACCCCTTCCATAAAATGGAGCACCAAAATTAATTTTACTAGCAGGAACTCCCATAGCGGTCATTTTAGTTAATAATGTCTGCCAATTAAAGTCTGGGGCTTCTGCTCCATCATATGGATACACTGGTGCATTATGTCCCGCTATATTAGACCAACCTCCATTAAAATCATAGGTCATCATATTAAAATAATCCATTGAGCTTGCTAACTTAGACCAGTTAAATCCTTCGAGTTTCTTATAATCGGCAGCCATTGCTGCTGTGATTAATTTTCCTGGACCTATTGCATTTCTAATTTCCTGAACTAAGTTTTCAAAATTTGCATAATCAGCATTTGTCCCAGTAAAGTTCATTCCCGCAAATGGTCCCGGATATTCCCAATCGAGATCAATCCCATCAAAGCCCATATTGATAAGTTTTTTACAATCCTCAATAAAACGAGCTTTTTTAACGGGATCCGCTGCCATTTCAGGGAAATGCTTACACATACTCCAGCCACCAATAGATGCCATTACTTTTACTCCATTTTCATGAGCTAATTCTAATAGTCCTTTTGCTCCACTACCAACTTTGGGTAAGGGTAAGGGTAAAACTCCTGATAGTCCCCATTCGGGATGAGTCCAAGAAGTACCACCTACAGTAACCTGATAACCCATAGCTTCAGCTCTTTCTTTAACAGCTGGGCTTATGTAATTAACAGTTTCAATTTCACCAAATAAAATATGAAAATCCCAACTACTGTAAGGATCGCCATATAATAAATCTGCTGGTTCTTGTGTTACACCGGTTTGGTATATTTGTTTATTTCGTAGGTCTCCGCTATGTAAAGATCCATCATTTGCTACTCCAAAAAAAGAATAATTTAGAATAGTATATTTCGAGTAATCTATATTTAATTGTGTTAATGCTCCCTGAGCTGGTACTCCAGCGGTGGGTTGTTTCCAAGCATCCCAATTCGTAATATAACCAATTACCTGTTTATTATGGTTTGCGGTAGTTGCAGAGCCACCTGTATTGACTTGTGCATTTAGCATACTTGTGCCATATACAAATAGTAATAAAATGAATGCTATTGGAATTTTTTTCCAACACCACTCTTTTAGAGTAAATTCTGGGTCTTTCATAATTGTTTGTGTTACGTTAGATAAAAATGATTTTGTGTTTTTTAGAAAAATATTATTTGTTAATACTTTCTAGGTCGAAAAATAGAAAGAAGTCCATTTCTCAAAAAACTAATTAGCTGAATGACTTAATTTTGTAGCTGTTTAGAAGTGAAAAGTCAACGAAAGGATTTCTAAAACATCATTGCATTTAATGCTTAAAATTGTGTCGTTTAGCTAAAAAAAACATCACTTTTGTAGAAATAAAGTATTTTCATTATCGAATTAGCATTATCGCACAAAACATAAACTCATCAACATAAAAAAAGAAATCATACAACATAGTCTTTTTTGGCTAATTTATTTCACACTAAACACTTTAAGGTGGGGTAGTTATTTTGATGATTACCTATACTCCTTTGAATCTAACTTAGTAGAGTTTGTGGTTCACATTATTTTAGTGTATTTCAATCTTTATTTTTTACTTCCTAAACTAATACCAAACAAATATTTAGAATATCTTTTTATACTTCTTGTTGCTGTCTTGACTATGACATTGGTGAGAATCATTTTTACCTATGAATTTGTAACCACAAATGTTTTTCCTGAATCTGAAAAACAAGGCAATTCGATTTTTGATTTTAATTATATACTAGCTGCTTTTATTGGTGAGATATATGTTATTGGCTTTACGACAGCAATTAAAATCACTATCGATTATGTAAAAAATCTTAAAAGAACCGAAGCATTAGAAAAACAAGGGCTCAAAAACGAGTTATCTTTATTAAAATCTCAACTACAACCTCATTTTTTCTTTAACACTTTAAACAATTTATACTCTTTAACTTTAGAAAAATCCGACCAGGCTCCAGAAACTGTAGTAAAGCTGTCAGAATTTATGAGTTATGTAATTTATCAAGGAAATAAGAAAAGTGTTCCTATTATAGACGAGATAAAATATATCCAGAATTACATTGATTTAGAACATTTAAGATTTGGTGATCGCGTTCAGGTAGACTTTTCGTTAACTGGCACTATCGAAGGTCGTAAAATACCTCCGTTATTACTTCTACAATTTATAGAAAATGCTTTTAAACACGGTACCGATTATGAATTAGGAAGTGTAATTTTATATATTGAAATTAATATTGAAGATAATTGGCTTTACTTTAAGACAAAAAATAACAAAATAGATCCTGAAATTAAGAACACAAAAACTAACGGAATAGGGTTAAAAAACACCAAACGCAGGCTTGGATTATTGTACAAAAACAAATATAAATTAACCCTTAATAAAGACAAAAATTACTTTGAGGTAAACTTAAAAATACCTCTTGAATAATACTTTTTTTTGTATTATCCTTTTAAAACCCACCCCAATCTTATGAAAATAAAATGCCTAATAATCGATGATGAACCACTCGCCATACGTGTAATTGAAAATCATTTAAAAAATTTCAGTGATTTTGAAGTAATCCATACATGTAATAATCCTATCGAAGGTTTTAATTTACTAGTACAAGAGTCTGTTGATTTAGTTTTTTTAGATATTAATATGCCACGAGTAAATGGTTTGGATTTTATAAGAAACCTAAGCGTTTCCCCCCTTATTATTATTACGACGGCATATAGAGAATATGCGGTAGAAAGTTTTGAACTTGATGTTATTGATTATTTAGTAAAGCCTATATCTTTAGAAAGATTCATGATATCTTTGAAAAAAGTCTCAAGACAGATGCATCTTCAAAAAGAAGCTAAAAAAAACAGTACTAAATCAACAATAATGCCCTTAGAGGATAATGATCATTTTTTTGTAAAAGTCAACAAAAAACTTATCAAAATTTTCTTCAACGATATTTTATATATCGAAAGTTTAAAAGACTATGTTTCTATTAAAACTATTTCCAAAGATTACATTACACATTATAATCTGGCCGCTATAACTAGATTAATTCCCGAAGACAAGTTTATTAGAATACATAGATCTTTTACTATTTCTCTGAATAAAGTAGACGCTATAGAAGGTAATTGTATTCATATAAATGGTAATATCGTACCTATTGGTCGAAATTATGTTAAAGAGGTAAAAGATAAAATTCTAAAAGGATCAATAACATAATCACATTAATACACTCTTTTTATTTATGTGCCACTTTACTATAGTTTTTAAGATGAATCATCAATCTCTCAAAAGACACTATGACCACTAGCTCTACATCTGCAACCGGTTTTTTTGCTCTTTCTATATATTCCTTTAGGGTCTCTTCTTGATTTGTCGAAAGGTTATTATTTTTAAGAGACATTGACAAAATGTTAGATATTTGAGATAAGTTTTCTGAAATTGGTTTTATTTCATTAATTATAGGGTTATCAAAGCCTTCTAAACTACTAGACAATAAATTCCATTTATGTAAGTACTGATTTAATCGAATTCTTATCTTCTTATTCTCTGGTTGATTGATAAGCTCATCGACTAAGTTTTCAAATTCTTTAGCATCTTTAGCATCAGTTGTACAAGCATCTGCGAATAACGTAAATGGAGAATATGTCTGATACTCTGTACCTCCTTTATTACGACTATATAACTTTAAAGGCTCACATACTTTAGTAAGTTCGGAAATAGCAGTAATATCTTCTGTTTTTGTAATGTTGCGTAAAATGACTTCTCTATTTCTTAAATGCATCGTTCCGAGTTTTTCTAACTCTAAACTAACATTATGCAATCTCATCTTCATGTTTTCAACATCTGAAACTTCTTTTGGAGACCAAAACCGTTCTGCTATTGCTGCTGTTCTAGGCCAAATACGAGAATCAATTGTTAATGGTGTTACTAGTTCACTCCACATTGTCGCTTCTCCTCCTAAAATCATATCCTCTTGTTCTTTTGTGAGTACGTTATCATAAGGCACAGGATCTACCTCATAATGTTCCTCTACTGGTAACATTAAATCAATATAATATCCATTAGAAAGTATTGTTTTGTACCCCATTTCTGTTGCTTTTATAAGAGATTCACCTGCGGGGAGTCCTTCATTTACACCTTTCCAAGAATGGATAATAGCAGATTTATCGATTTCTGGACTCATAATTTCTTCCCAGCCAATCATTTTCTTTCCATATTTTTTTAAAATTTCTTGGAGTCTAATATTAAAATGCGTTTGCAATTCATGATTAGAACTGAATCCTTTCTTATTCATAAATTCTTTAATATCATCATTTTCACTCCAATGCTTCCCTTCATTTTCATCTCCACCGATATGTACGTACTCATCTGGAAACAACTGTGTCATTTCTTCAAATAAATCAGACAATACTTCATATGTTTTTTCATTAGTTGGATCAAGAGTTGGATCAAAAATACCTGCATTTCTTTCTATTGTGTACGATTCATTTTTACTGGCAATTTCTGGATATGCGGTCAATATAGCGGTAGCATGTCCTGGAACATCAAACTCAGGTATCACCCGTATACCTCTATCTCCGGCATACGATATTACTTCTTTTATTTGTTGTTGCGTATAATACTGCCCATCCGATCCCAATTCATGTAGTTTTGGGTGTGTCTTAGATTCTACCCTAAATCCTTGATCATCTGTCAAATGCCAGTGAAAAACATTAAGTTTAACCGCAGACATTGCATCTAAATTACGCTTTAACACGTCTAATGGTTGGAAATGCCTTGCTACATCAATCATTAAACCTCTCCAAGGAAATCTAGGAGCATCAATAATCTTTATTGATGGAATATAAAAATGATTAGTTTCAAAATTTAGTAATTGATATAGCGTTTCTAATCCTCTTAATACCCCAATGTCGGTAACCGCATGAAGTTTTATACTTTGATTTGTAACTTCTAAATTGTAGGATTCATCTTCAAATAGTTTTAATTCTCCAATGCGATCGTAAGAGATGTGTAATGATGGTTTATTTTCTGTTATAGTCAAAGGAAAACCATGATTTAAAAAAACTCCAGTTTCGTTGCTTAATCTTCTAATAAATCGAGTTGTCGCATTGTATATACGTTTATTACTTGTGTCTTGAATAGCAACAGTAAAATTTTCCTGAATAATAAAGCTTCCAACACCTATTTTTGTGTCTTTAGGTATTGGCATAACTTTATTTAATTCTCTATTATCAAACTGACCAAAAGCTAGTTGCATAGTAAAAATGGTGACAAGTAAAATTAAAAAATGTTTTCTCATTAATATGTGTTAAAAGTGATATCTCTTAAATGCTTCTATTGCAGCATAATCTGCTAATCCTAATTGATGATATTTTTTTGCGGTTTGTTGATTGCGTTCTTCTGCTCTAACCCAAAATTCTCGAGAGTCATCTCCTTGAAACATTACACCATCTTTTTGTGACTGATGAAAGAAGATTGCTTTTCTTTTTTTAAGTACCTCATCAGGACTTAAGGGTACTGCCATTTCGATGTCATGAATATCCCATTCATGCCAAGCTCCTCTGTACAACCAAACCCAACAATCTTTCATAAATTCTTCTTCTTTTAACCTTTCTAAAGCTTTAAAAAGAATATCTAAACATACTTTATGAGTACCATGAGGATCTGCTAAATCACCCGCGGCATATATTTGGTGGGGCTTAATTTTCTTAATCAATTTAACTAAAATTGTTATATCTTCTTCTGTATATGGATTTTTTTTAGCAGTTCCTGTTTCATAAAAAGGTAAATCCAGAAATTGTACATAGGCATCTGGTAGTCCTAAAAAACGAGTAGCTCCAAGAGATTCTCCCCGTCGAATTAATCCTTTCAGATTTCGAACTTCGATAGTATCAATTGCATCTTTTTGTTTTTCTTTTAGGCTTCTTAAAATATCAACAGCCTTCTGTCCCTCTGGTTGAATAGTTTGTATAACTTCAGCATATTTTATAGTCTCTTCATCAGATACAGCAATATTACCAGAAGTTTGATACGCTATATGAACTGTATGTCCTTGCTCTACCAAACGATGAAAAGTTCCTCCCATTGAAATTACATCATCATCTGGATGTGGACTTAAAATTAGTACTCTTTTTTTATGAGGAACATTACGCTCTGGCCTATTAGTGTCATCGGCATTAGGCTTTCCTCCTGGCCATCCAGTAATTGTATGTTGTAATGTATTAAACATTTTTATATTAAGGTCATAAGAAGCTCCTTCTTCTGCCAAAAGACTGGACATACCATTATCATTATAGTCTTTCTCTGTTAATTTTAAAATAGGTTTTTGTACTTGATGACTTAACCAAACTATTGCTTTACTTTTTAATTTTTCATTCCAACGACAAGGTCCTACTAACCAAGGTGTTTTTATACGTGTCAACTCTTCTGAAGCTTCTTTATCCAGAATAAAAGTTGTATTTGTATGATTTTGAAGATATGTAGCGGGAATAGTAGCGGATATAGAACCCTCTATAGTCTCTTTTACTATTTCGGCTTTTTTATGTCCCCAAGCCATAATAACAATACGAGATGCCTTTTTTATTGTTCCAATCCCCATAGTTATAGCTCTTTTAGGAACATTATCTATTCCTAAAAAAGAAGACGCAGCATCCGACCGTGTTAAATGATCTAATGTAATACTTCTTGTTACAGAATTGTAGTGAGATCCTGGTTCATTAAAGCCAATATGCCCAGTTCTACCTATTCCTAACAACTGAAAATCTAATCCCCCAAACGAATTAATCTTTAATTCGTAATCAATACAATATTGATGTAAATCTTCCTGTTTAACGGTACCATCTGGTATATGTATATTTTCTGGTAAAATGTCAATATGATCAAATAAATGCTGATGCATAAAATAATGATAACTCTGCATATCATTTTTATCCATTGGATAATATTCATCCAAATTAAATGTAACTACGTTAACAAAACTTAAGTCTTCTTCGTTATGAAGTCTAACTAATTCTTCATATACCTTAATAGGAGAAGAACCCGTAGCCAATCCTAAAACACAATATTCTTCCTTTTTTTGTTTTTCTTTGATAAGTTTGGCTATTTCATGAGCTACGATTAAAGAAGCATAATCTGAACTTTTGAATACTACGTTATGAATTTTTTCAAATCTTGTTTCTTCAAATTTCCCAGCCTCGCGGTAACTTATATCTTTATAGTAAGGCATAGTGTGATCATTGCTTTTGGCACTCTCCTGTCTAGTTTCTGAATTCATTTTATGGTAATAAATTAGTTGTTTAATGGCTTATCTAAAGATGAAGTTATAATCTTAATTGTATTTATTGAAAGTTTTTCGACAGATGACATAAAAGCAATCATAAGCGACTTAAAAAAACCTATTATTTTATCCAAAACAAAAACCCAATAATAGTAGCTACTACATTGGGTTTTTAACTAATTTCAAAATTTAATTGTGATCAGTAATACATTCTAGTTCTTTATTAAAAATTCCCTCCTGGCACATCCCACCATAGTCTGGTTCCTGCATTATCTGCCCCCCCAAGCTTACTAATGGCATTAGAAACTCCATCTGGATTTGTCTGCAGTTCACTATCTACAAAGGGGATTCTGCGTATCTGAAGATCTGTATCTACTACTCCTCCGCTTTGATTACTTACAACTGGAAACAATTTAGGATATCCCGTACGTCTGTATTCGCTCCAAGCTTCCTGACCTTCTGGAAACATTGCTATCCATTTTTGTGTAATAATACGTTCTAATTTTTCTTCATTAGATGCACTATTATCCCATGCAATAGTAATAGTACTCAAAGCATTTGTACTATTTGAGGTAGTGACCGGATCTACGTAATCTTTAGGAGTCAATATATTATTACCTATGTAACTTGCAGCACCTGAAATACTATATTGATCAAAAGACGTTACTATACCTTGTTCATAATTAGCTTGTACATCGCCTGCACCTGACCAACCCCTTAAAGCAGCTTCTGCCTTCAAGAAAAAAACCTCTGCCGCAGTCATAAGCTGTACCCTTGGCGATAATACTGTTTCTGAAAGTAATGAAAAGGTAACATAGTCTGCTTTTTGTGCAAGTTCATCTGCATATCCAGGTAATAATGGCAAACCATTTCGTATTCCTTTAAATTCTCCTTCATTTACCTCTGAAGTAATAAAATAACTATTAATTCTAGGGTCTTCATAACCTACTAGTATTGATTCCATTGACGCATTCATCCTAATATCTCCCCAAGAATTGTTAATCGTTTTTATAGGATGATCAAGTGTTCCGTTTATGAAAAAGCTTTCTGAATTTGCTTCAATTACTCCAATAGGATGATTTAATGATTTTTCTCCTTCTGCCTTTGCCTTTGCTGGATTAATTTTTGAAATGCGTATGGCTAAACGTAACCTTAGAGAGTTTGCATATTTTATCCAACTTTCATAATTTCCTCCATATGCCAAGTCAAAAGCAGTAAACCTTGGACTATCTATGTTTTCTGACAAAATCATTATTGCCTGTTCTAAATCTATAAAAAAAGCATTGTACGCTTCTTCCTGAGAATCATACTCACTTGTTGTAGCGGAGGCTCCAAACTTAGTATATACTATTGGTCCAAAAACATCAGAAACGCGATGCATCGCACTTACTTTTAATAATTGAGAAACTGCAAATAGCTCGGGAAATTCTTCTTTTGTTTCGTTTTCTATTGTTCTCGCGTTGTTCATTACATTAGAGTACGGTACACTCCAAATAAAATTATTCCAACCACTAACCAAATTATAAGTCGAATTATTAGCTCCAGCCACAAAGGGTCTAGGATTAGTCATATATCCAGAAAAAATATCGGCATTTAAATTTTGTTGCAGTTGATATGACCAAACTGGTGTATATTGATAAATGTTTTCAAACATGGGCTTATATAAAGACCCTACATTTTGAAAATCTACTTCTAATTGTTCTTGAGTTATATTTCTGGGGTTGCCATCTATTTCTTCTAAATTATCTGAACATGCCCAGAATACCAAAGAAAAGGCAACAAGACTTGATAAAAATATATTATTTCTATTTTTCATTTTTCTTTTTTTTAAAACATTAAATTCATATTCAATCCCCAGCTTCTTGTCGAAGGAAGCCCGAGTACATCAACTCCTTGCAATGCATTTCCAGTACTTAATGAAACATTGGGGTCATGAGGTGCATCTTTATAAAAGAAGAATAAATTATTTCCAATTAATGAAGCTTTTATATTTCTAAAAAAAGATGATTCTGATAATTTAAAATTATACCCTATAGCCAACTCTGCAAGACGAATATTGGTTGCACTATAAACATATTCTCCTGTAAATCCGTTTCTACCACCAGCTAATCCATAATATTCTTGAGCTGTTAAAGTAGATGGATCACCTGCCAGGTTTACTACTTCGATAGTTGCATTAGTGGTTTCTCTTTGAGAGTTATTACTTAATCCTTCGATAATAGCTTCTGTCATACTTATCGTTTCTCCTCCAAATTTCCCATCAATTAAAAAGTCAAGACTTACTTTTTTATAGGTTATTGAATTATTCCATCCTAATGTAAAATCCGGATTTGCATTACCAACTTTTTCAAGTCCTGCAATAGTATTATCAGGGTTTTCATCATTAAGAACTATAGCCCCGCTATCAACTATTGGTCGACCATTAGCATCTCTTTTAACGACTTGTGCATAAATATCTCCGTAAGATCCTCCTTCTACTAAATATGACGCAAAAGTATTCACACCAGGAGCAGAAATAACTTGATTATCAATTTGCACATCATCAGAAGGATTACTAATTTCTTTTACCTCATTTCCATTCGTAGCAAAATTTATGTTAGAAACCCATTTAAAATTTTCTGTTTGTAATGGTACAATGTAAATCGCTCCTTCAAAACCTTCATTAATGATATCTCCAGAATTAACTCCGACCGTAACAGATCCCGTTCCTGTAGAAACCGGAACTTGAAAATACTGATCTACAGTACTTGTATGATAGTACCCTAGGTCAAACCCTAATCGATTATCAAAAAATTTCCATTCTGTACCAATTTCGTATGATTTTTGTTGTTCTGGGCGCACTTCTCCCAAAGGTCTCACAGGATCCAATGGGCTTATCCCTCCTCCAAAAAGAATTTGGCGTTCTGGAAATACTGTATTTGCAGGTACATCATTCCCTACTTCAGCATAAGATCCTCTAATCTTTGCAAAGGATATCTTATCACCCATTTCAAAAATTTCGCTTAATACTCCTGTGACTCCCACAGATGGATAGAAATAAGAGTTGCTTCCCGAAGGCAATGATGATGACCAATCATTTCGTGCTGTTAGATCAACAAAAACCTTTTCATTAAATCCAAAAGTGGTACTGGCAAACACAGAGTTTACTTTCTTATCTAACGAGGTTTGAAATATCGATACTTGTGGGTTAGCATTAAAGTTTTGAATTGAAAAAACATTTGCAAATTGCAATCCTCCATTTGTACCTGAATCGGCATTTAAAATTTCAATAGTTGTTCTAGTTGTACTCCCTCCGACATTAGCAGATATTGTAAACTCGCCAAATTGTTTATTAATAGTAGCTATGACATCCCCATAAAGTTGTCTTATATCTTGTTCATTAAAAATATATCTTCCATTTGCAGGTGCTAATGTAGCATCTGTTGTAGCAAAAACTTGTTTGTCATAATCTAACAAAGTTTGATCATATGTTCCTCTAGTCTGTAATGATATCCAATCCTTGATCTTGAATTTTAAACTCATTGATGCTAATAATTTTCTATTCCTATCTTCACTCGCATTTCTATTTAATATCCAATACGGGTTTTGTTCTATATCTGAAGTAGCTCTGAACCATCGTTGACTTTGTATATTCCTGTTTGGATCAAATGTTTCAAAATTTTCATAATCAATCAAACGTTCTCCCGCGGCATCAAAGTTATAGGCACCCACTAACGGATTAAAGTATAACCCCGATACAGGTCTATTCGTAATCGTTTGAGTTGTCGCTAGAACGCTCGCGTTAGCCGTAACTACGCCATCAAAAAATTTAGCCGTTTCTCTTACGTTAATTGTATGTTGTTTTAAATCATTTGTTGGTAATATCCCTGATGCAAAGGTATTTGAGTAAGAAAAATAAGTTTGTGCATTTTCACTACCTCCTGATGCTGATAATGATGTAATCGAAGTAACGCCTGAATTAAAAAAGTCGTCAATATTATTCTCTGCCTCATCATTCAGCTCTACAAAGTATGCTGCACTATCTACCGATAAATTAGATGAAAAATCTACTTTAAAGCTTCCTGATCTTCCTTTTTTGGTAGTTATTAAGATAACTCCATTTAAACCTGCACTACCGTATAGAGCAGAAGCAGATGCTCCTTTTAAAACCGTTAATGATTCTATATCATCTGGATTTACTAAAGATAACACATCTCCCCCATCTTTATTTCCGCCATTAATATCTCCAAAGGTATCATTAGGTTGACCTCCCGTGGGATTAGACAACGGTACACCATCTACAACATAAAGCGGTTGATTATTTCCTAAAGAAGAATTACCACGTAAAGTAACTTTAACAGACCCTCCTGCACCAGAAGAACTTCGGTTAACAACAACTCCTGATATTTTACCTGAAAGGCTGTTCACAGGGTTTGTTTGTTTTACTTTACTAAGTTCTTCGGCATTTATATCCTGAGCTGCGTAGGTTAGCGATTTTCTACTTTTTTGAATCCCTAATGCTGTGACGACGACATCTTCGAGTTGCTCCAGATCCTCTTCCATGGCAACATCGATTTCATTAGCATTATCAATAGTCCTAAATGTAGTTTTAAGTCCTAGATAGCTAAACTCTAAAATTTGTCCTAAAGAAGCCTCGATCGTATATTTACCATCAAAATCTGTTAATACTCCTTTTGTTGTTCCCTGTACAATAACATTAACTCCAGGCAGAGGTGTCGAATTTGCTCCTTTCGAAGTTACTGTTCCTGAAATTGTTCTTTCTTGTGCTTTTACTTGATCTATAATTAATAGACAAAAAAAAGCAGAAAAAATCAAAATAGTTTTTTTCATGAAATTAAGATTGATTTGTTTATTTATTCTTTCCTAAAGGTAGATAGCAATAAAATTGAAAAAGAAATTAAATATCCCAACAACATAAAAGAAACAACAAACAACACTTTTTTAGAGACAAGTGTTTTACAGAAAAAAGGATTTTAAAATAATTAGTCAACTATTTTGTTTTTCATCAAAAAAACGCATAATTTTTTCACGATTTTAAACATTTATTAACAAAGTCGTAATAAAACGTAAATGTTTTTTCAGAAAACTAATATTGTTTAGAATTCATCCTATACAATACTAAAACCCCCAATTTTATGACTATAAAATGTATAATCATAGATGATGAACCATTAGCCATTAAGGTAATTGAATCTCATTTGGCTGAATTTAAAAATATAGAACTTGTTAATTCGTTTGGGAATCCGTTGGATGCTATACAAACAATTGAAAGTGGTGATATTGATGCATTGTTTATAGATATTAATATGCCAGGTATGAATGGTTTAGATTTTATTAAGAACAGTAAGCACAATTATCAAGTAATTATTACAACTGCCTATAGAGAATATGCTGTAGAGAGTTTTGAACTAGATGTCTTAGATTATTTAGTTAAGCCAATACCATTTAACAGATTTCTAAAAACGATCAATAAACTAAGTCAAATTTTAAATAAAAGTCAATTAAGAAATAACGATTATACAGGGAATAAAGAGCCTTTTATTTTTGTTAAAGTAGACAAAAAGCTTGTCAAAGTGCTATTAAAAGATATTCTATGTATTGAAAGTTTAAAAGATTATATAAAAATAATTACAGTTTCTGGTAATTACCTTGTTCATAAATCCCTTACGGGTATTACTGAAGAATTACCAAATTCTAACTTTATTCGTGTGCATAGGTCTTATACAATAGCTATTGATAAAATAAAATCTGTAGAGGGAAATCTCATAGAACTAGCAGGTAAAAAAATCCCAATAGGACGTAATTATGTAAAACACGTTAAAGAAACAATTTTTAATAACAGTAAAGATTTACACACATAAATATCATCTTCATGATCACATTATCAACATTAGATCTTATTCTAATATTTTCTTTTTTTACGATAACATTAGTTATTGGTATCGTAGTTTCAAAAAAGTCAGGAAAGAATACTAACGAGTTTTTTCTTTCTGGAAGAAATATGCCTTGGTGGCTTTTAGGGCTATCAATGGTAGCCACTACTTTTTCTACAGACACTCCAAATTTAGTTACAGATATTATAAGAAAAGGAGGCGTATCTGGAAACTGGGCTTGGTGGGCATTTTTGATTACGGGGTTATTAACCGTCTTTGTTTACGCCAAACTCTGGAGAAAATCAAACGTGAATACGGATATTGAGTTTTATGCTTTGAGGTACGGTGGTAAACCTGCTCATTTCTTAAGAGGTTTTCGAGCAATTTATCTCGGTGTGATTTTTAATGTTCTAGCCATGTCTGGAGTAACACTCGCAGCGATTAAAATTGGACAAGTAATGCTTGGGCTTACTGCTTTAGAAACAGTAGGAATAGCCTCATTGGTAACCGTTATTTTTAGTGCTATTGGCGGATTTAAAGGAGTAGTATATACAGATTTTATTCTTTTTTTTACAGCAATGATTGGTGCTATCGGTGCAGCATATTATATTGTAAACCTACCAGAAGTAGATGGGATTACTAATCTTATTTCTCATCCGCAAGTATCCGACAAAATATCTTTGTTACCTGATTTTGACAATACAGAATTGTTAGTTTTATTATTAATCATTCCATTGGCCGTACAATGGTGGAGTGCTTGGTATCCCGGTGCAGAACCTGGAGGGGGTGGATATATTGCACAGCGTATGCTTGCTGCAAAAGATGAAAATCATGCAATCGGTGCGACTTTCTTTTTTAACATTATGCATTATGCATTGCGACCTTGGCCTTGGATTTTAGTGGCTCTTGCATCCTTAGTATTATACCCTAAAGATGATGCAAATACTATGGAAGCAGCTAAACATAACTATATTAAGATGCTGACCATATCCGATACAAGAGAACTCACAGAAGGGGAACAAAAACAAATGGACGCCTACTACTTTGCTTCTGAAGGACTTACTGCAATTCGCGAAGCTTTTCCTGAAGAAGTTGTACAAAAAGATAAAATAGGTCATGACCTTGCATATTCTGCTATGTTGACTCGGTTACCTTCTGGATTACTAGGCATCGTATTAGCCTCGTTAATAGCGGCATTTATGTCAACAATATCTACCCATCTAAATTGGGGATCATCCTATATTGTAAATGATTTTTATAGACAACAAGTAAACAAAAACGCATCAGAAAAAGAATTGGTATTAGTAGGTAGAGTATCAACTGCTCTACTTATGGTATTAAGCGCTCTACTAGCATTACTATTAACAAACGCAAAACAAATCTTTGATTATATACTCATGTTTGGTGCAGGTACTGGATTAATTTTTATTCTTCGTTGGTTTTGGTGGAGAATCAATGCATGGAGTGAAATCTCAGCCATGTTTGCTTCGGGGATAATATCGATTATTTTTAATTTAAAATCTGTAAATCTTGTTTTGTTTAATGAAGAAATGCTTCCTACATGGTCAAAATACCCAATAATTGTTGGTATCACAACGGCAATTTGGATTGGCGTTACCTATTTAACGAAGCCAGAAGATAATAAAGTATTATTTGATTTTTATAAAAAGATACAACCCGGAGGTCCCGGTTGGAAAACAACATTGCAAACCGCAGAAAAAGAAGGAATAACCATAAAAACAGACTTTACAACATGGAGTGTCCCTTCTGGAATTCTTGCTATGTTAGTTGCGTGTGTTCTTATTTATGGGGTGCTTTTTGCAACGGGGTACTGGATTTATGGTAACTATACCCTCGCTATTATTTTAACAATTGTTGTGATTGTTGCAACCTATATTTTAAGTAAGTTGTGGATGAAAATAAAATCTACAATTTTATAGTAGCTAAGTTGCAATATTAAAACAATGAATAACTTTTTTTTAGCATTCCTATTTTTTTTAGGAAGCATGTTTTTATCCGCTCAAGAATCTAATTTTACGAGAAAAGATACTTTACGAGGATCAATTACCCCAGAACGGGAATGGTGGGATCTTACGTATTATCATCTGGATATTAAAATTGATCCTGATCAGAAAACAATTTCTGGAAAAAATACTATTTATTACAGAGTGCTAAAAGGTAGTACTGTTATGCAAATTGATTTACAACCACCTCTTAAAATTGAAAAAGTAATACAACAAGGAAAAGAATTACAAGTAAAATCAGAAGAAAATGCACACTTTATAACCCTTACTCATAAACAAAAGGAAAATGATCTTAATTCTCTTACCGTTTTTTATAGCGGAAAACCAAGAGAAGCTATCAATGCACCCTGGGATGGTGGCATTTCTTGGACCAAAGATACAAACAACAAACATTTTGTTGCTTCTTCATGTCAAGGTTTAGGTGCTAGCGTTTGGTGGCCAAATAAAGATCATATGTATGACGAGGTTGATAGCCTTTTGATTAGTGTTAATGTACCTGATGATTTAATGAATGTATCTAATGGAAGGTTGCGCAAAGTCGAAGAACATGATGATAAAACGAAAACTTTTCACTGGTTTGTTAATAACCCTATCAATAATTATGGGGTAAATATTAATATAGGTGATTATACCCATTTTGGTGAAAAATACAAGGGAGAAAAAGGCGAATTAGACATGGATTATTATGTTTTAAAAGATAATCTTGACAAAGCAAAGAAACAATTTAAGGATGCTCCTAAAATGATGAAAGCTTTTGAGCATTGGTTTGGCCCCTACCCTTTTTATGAGGACAGTTTTAAGTTAGTAGAGGTACCTTACTTAGGGATGGAACATCAGAGTTCTGTTACTTATGGAAATAAGTATATGAATGGATATTTAGGCAATGACCTTTCTGGTTCAGGTTGGGGTTTAAAATTTGATTTTATTATTATTCATGAAGCTGGTCATGAATGGTTTGCAAATAATATCACGTATAAAGATGCCGCAGATATGTGGGTACATGAAGGGTTTACGGCATATTCAGAGAGTTTATTTCTTGATTATCACTACGGAAAAAAAGCTTCTTCAGAATATGTAATTGGTACACGTAAAAGAATTCAAAATGACCGACCTATCATAGGTCCTTATAATGTAAATAAAGAAGGATCCGGCGACATGTATTTAAAAGGTAGTAATATCCTGCATACATTGCGACAACTCATCGAAGATGATGAGAAATGGCGTAGTGTTTTAAGAGGTCTTAATAGTGAATTTTACCATCAAACGGTTACCACAAAACAAATTGAAGAATACATTAGTAAAACTACAAAAATTGATCTTACTCAGTTTTTTGATCAATACCTTAGAACAACAAAAATTCCTACTCTAGAATATTCATTCAAAGATGAAAAGTTAAAATTTCGATACACGAATATCATAGAAAAATATGATACTCCCGTACGTATTTTTATTGATAACAAACCAAAATGGATTCAACCAAATGCAGATTGGCAAACTGTTAATTTAAAAGGTGATACAATTAGTGTTGATCCTAACTTTTATATAAATGTGAAATCCATGTAATGCAAATTAAAAAAGTAGTCCTACCTGAAACGTCGATGTTAATTAATAATCCTAACGATTATAGGGATAGTTACTGTGGACAAATTGATCTACAGGATAAAACAATTACTATTGATCAAGTAGGAAATGCTTTTTTTGTTTCTTCACCAAAATGGATTGGTTTGTTACTTTCGTTTCGAAATAAAATAGTATCCCTCTTTGGTTTAAAAACAGGACACGCAATAAGCAAAGAAAAAAAATTAATTATAGAAAAAGGAGAACAGATAGGTTTGTTTAAAATATTTGATAAAACTGAAAATGAAATAATCTTAGGAGAAGATGATAAACATCTTGATTTTAGAGTCTCTCTTTTTCTGGATTCACATACACAACATAAAAAAAAGTTAATCATTTCTACGATTGTTGTATTTAATAATTGGTTCGGCAAAGTATATTTTTTACCCGTTAAACCATTTCATAAGGTAATTGTTAGAAATATGCTTAAAAATACGATACAAGAACTTAAGTATTAGATTTAATATCCACAAAACGCATGAAAATATATTTTCCACAATGGCAAGGTTCTGGTAATGGTAAAAATATTGAACCAGGAGCCAAAGCCATATTAAATTATATAAATGATTCTGAATTTATAAATATTCCCCTATCTGAAATTCCCGCCGGAAAAAACGGTGAGAAAAAGCATCATATCAATAACTATGAGGCGATAACAGAGCAATTAAATCGTCTAAAAAACAACATCGAAAATAATCAACCAGATTTCATTAAAACTATCGGTGGGGATTGCGGTCTAGAGATTGTACCCGTTTCATACCTCAATCAAAAATATCCGAACTTGGGTGTCATTTGGTTTGACGCCCATGCAGATATTAATAAACCCTGCGACTCTCCAAGTTGTAATTTTCATGGTATGCCATTGCGTACTTTATTAGGTGAAGGTGAAGCAAAAATGAATCCTCTTTTATTTTCGACAATACAGGCATCACAGATTCACTATGTAGGTCTTCGTGATATTGATAAAACCGAACAAGAAAGAATTGATAAAGGAAACATTTATGCTCCTATCAAAACAGATAGTAATGATTTAGTACAAACACTAAAGTCAAAAAATATTACGAATGTTTATCTTCATTTTGATTTTGATTGTTTAGAACCTCAAGATTATAGTAAAACGTACTATCAGGTACCAAACGGGGTTACCATTAAAGAGGCAGAGCGTTGTATAAAAGCATTGCAGGACAACTTCACTGTAGTGGGAAGTAGTGTTCTAGAATCAATTACTGTTATCCCTTCAGAATTAAAACCTATTGAGAAGATAATTGATGAATTAATGAAAAAATAAAATGAATTCCATATATAAATTTTTATGCTTTCTACTTATAGCAGGACTTATTTTAAGTTGTGACACATCCAACAAAACAAATTCTCAAAAGAACAAAAATGAAGTATTGGTTTTAGGAACTATTCATAGTGGGCATCGTACCGACAGCATTTATAATATCTCTTATTTAAAAAGACTAATCAAACAAATAAAACCAGATTATATTCTTGCAGAAATCCCACCTGATCGTTTTGAAGAAGCTGCTTTGGGTTTCATAAAAAATGATAGCATTTCAGAACCAAGAGTAATGCGTTTTCCAGAATATACAGATGTTGTTTTTCCACTCACCAAAGAAATGGAATTTGAAATTATTCCTACAGCTGGTTGGACCAAACCTATGGCAGATGAGCGAAGTCAAAAACTAAGGGCTATACGTAAAGATAGTACTCGTGCAAAAGACTGGAAAAATTACTTAGCCGCAAACAAACAATCTGATGACGTATATAAAGCGACAGGTAAAGTAAATGATCCGTATTTTATACACACAAATACATATGATAGCATACAAGATATAAGCCTACAAGTGTACAATAGATTATTTAATGTAGAATTAGGTCTTGGAGGCTGGGACAACATTAATATCGCTCATTATTGGAATATTGAAAAAGCACTAGAAAAACATCGATATCAAGGAAAAAGAATGTTAATCATATACGGTGCAGGTCATAAAGGTTGGTTTTTAAGAGAATTGCGTAAACGAGATGATATCAATTTACTAGAAATGAAACCTTTTTTAGAAGCTATTCGATAAAGCAAGATAACATATATATCAGTAATTAAAATAGTATAGAACTAAAGAGAATCACAAACAAATGAAAGCACTTGTTTACGAATCATTTCAAGGCCCATTAAGCATCCAAAATGTTACAGATCCAACACCAAAAGAAAATGGTGTTGTTATCCAAGTAAAAGCTACAGGGCTTTGTAGAAGCGACTGGCATGGGTGGATGGGACATGATCAAGATATAGAATTACCACATATACCTGGACATGAGTTAGCTGGTGTAATTGTTGAGCTTGGTAAAAATGTATCTAATTTCAAAATAGGAGATCGTGTTACGGTACCTTTTGTTTGTGGTTGCGGGACATGTGCTCCTTGTATCTCTGGAAACCATCAAGTATGCGATCATCAATCTCAACCAGGATTTACACATTGGGGGTCATTTGCAGAGTATGTAAGTATTGATTACGCCAATACAAATCTTGTAAAACTTCCTAATGAAATTAATGATATTACGGCCGCTACACTTGGATGTCGTTTTATTACCTCTTTTAGAGCTGTTGTAGCACAAGGCAAGGTTACTGCGGGCCATTATATAGCTATACATGGTTGTGGCGGTATTGGTTTATCTGCTGTTATGATTGCCAATGCATTAGGAGCTCAGGTAATAGCAATTGACATTAATGATGATAATTTAAAATTAGCTTCTGAATTAGGGGCAACCAATACGATTAATGCGGCCACTACTAAAAACATAATAGAGCATATAAAATCAATATCTAATGGTGGCGTTCATGTATCTATAGATGCTCTAGGAAGTGCAACGACATGTTTTAATTCTATTGCTAATTTAAGAAAACAAGGGAAACATATTCAAGTAGGTTTAATGACTGGAGATCATCAACACCCAAAAATACCTATGGATCAAGTTTTGGCAAATGAGTTAGAAATTATAGGAAGTCATGGGATGCAGGCTTATAAATATCCAGAAATGTTAACTATGATCAAAAACGGTACTTTACAACCTGAAAGATTGATTCAGAAAACTATTTCGTTAGAAGATGCTATTACTGCTTTACCTAACATGAACACCTTTGATAATAAAGGTATGCAAGTAATTAATTCATTTTAAAATATCATGGCCTAATACTATAAAAATGATACCATATATTATCACATTTATTGCTGCAATTATTCTTGGCATGTCCAAATCTGGACTTAAAGGTATGGGAATCGTTATTGTTACATTAATGGCCCTAGTTCATGGTGCCAAAGCATCCACGGGTATACTTTTACCTCTTTTGATTTTTGCAGATATTCTTGCTGTAACTTACTATAATAGGCATACTCGATGGAAATATCTTTTGCAATTCTTACCATGGATGATTGCTGGAGTATTAGTTGCAGTATTTGTTGGTAAAAATTTACCAGAAGAATTATTTAAAAAAGGAATGGCTATTATTATCATTATTAGCGTCATAATAATGTTTTTCTGGGAACGTTACGATAAAAGTAATATACCAAAGAAGTTATGGTTTATTGGTACTACTGGTTTTGCCGCTGGTTTTACCACGATGATAGGTAATCTCGCAGGAGCATTTACCAATATCTTTTTTATGGCAACTCGGATTCCTAAAAATGAATTTATTGGTACAGCGGCTTGGTTATTCTTCATTATCAACCTGTTTAAATTACCTTTTCATATATTTAGTTGGGAGACAATACATAAAGAATCTCTTACAACAGATTTATACCTTATTCCTGGGGTTATCATAGGTTTTATTATAGGAATTAAAGTTGTAAAAAGATTTAAGGATCACCAATATCGAAAGTTTATTTTGATTATGACCGCTATTGGCGGAATTGTAATCTTATTTAAATAATATCATTCAAATCTAGAATCGAAAATATGAAAGTAAAAGTTGGGTTAGTACAAGATAGTCCTGTCTTTTTTGATAAAAATAAAACTATCAAAAAAATAGAAGATCTCACTATAAAATATGCAAAACAAGGTTGTGAATTTCTTGTTTTTCCTGAATCCTTCATACCAGGATATCCACGTGGATTCTCTTTTGGAGCTAAAGTAGGTAGCAGAACAGACGAAGGAAGAATTTTATATTCTGAATATTATAAAAATAGTATTGATCTAGAAAGTGACGATTTAAAAAGACTAGAAAAACTTTCTAAAGCCCAGAATATATATTTAGTTATTGGTGCTACCGAAAAACAAGAAACTAACGGAAGTTTATATTGTTCTATGCTATATATATCCCCAACAGACGGTTTATTAGGTGTACACAGAAAAATTAAACCTACGGGAACAGAAAGAATTATTTGGGCAGAAGCTGCGGGAGAATCTCTTGTTACTTTTAAAACCAAGATTGGAAAATTAGGAGGGCTGATTTGCTGGGAAAATTATATGCCTCTGGCAAGAATGTCAATGTATAAAAAAGGGGTTGAAATTTATATCGCACCAACTGCAGATTCTAGATCCGAATGGACCGCAACTATGAAGCACATAGCCTTAGAAGGAAGGTGTTTTGTATTGGGCTGTAATCAATATTATACCAAATCCATGTATCCTCAAAAATATCAAGACCTTGTTAAAGATGATCCTGAAGAGATATGCCCGGGAGGCAGTATAATTGTTTCTCCTTTAGGAAAAGTTATCGAAGGGCCTCTTTTTGGAAAAGCCGGAGTTTTAATTGCAGAATTAGACTTAGATGAAATCAGTCATAGTAAACTTGATTTTGATGTTATTGGACATTATGCACGAAATGATATTTTTCAATTCGAAGCAAAAGAGCAACCTAACATAAAAGAAGAAAGTAAATAACATAATGAATACAGTTCCTGAATTAAAAACTGAAAGATTAACTCTAAGACCATTAGTAGATAGTGATAGAGAAGCTATTCGTTTCCTTAGGTCCAATGAAGAAGTTAATCAATATATAAAAAGACAACGAACAAATACCGACGAAGATGTTACTAATTTTATAACCAGAATTAATAATCAGACTAAAAAAGGCGAAATATTATTTTGGTGTATCACAAAAAGAGATACAACGCTTACCATAGGTACTATTTGTTTATGGAAATTCTCAAAAGATTTTAAAACAGCAGAAGTAGGGTATGATTTACATCCTAAATCACATGGTCAGGGCATTATGAGTGAAGCATTATATTGTGTTCTTGACTACGGGTTTGAAACGTTACATTTAGATACTATAGAAGCATACACACATAAAGATAATATCCCTTCTAAAAAACTACTTAAAAACAATAACTTTAGGTATCATAAAGATAAAAAAGATGAAGGTAATCTAAACAATAGTATTTTTAGCATTCATAAAGATAACTTCAAAAAATAATATCTCTAATGGAAAAAATTATGAATAGCAAGCTCATTATTCTGATAGTTATTATTTCAATAGTTTTTATAGCTTGTACTACAAAAAACGATCAAAAAAACGATAATTCTAAAAACGAACAGCTACTTTGGCTAAGTATCGACAAATTTAATAATGCCTTTAAAGAAGGTAATATTGAACAGTTAGCCTCAATGATTACGAATAATTATACGCATACTAATACTACGTCAAAAGCTATAGACAAGAATACATGGCTGACGTACCTAAGCAAAAGGAAAAAGGAAATTGATTCTGGAAACCTTATTGTTAACACATATGAAATGACAGAAAAAAAAGTAACATTTTATAATAACACTGCGATAGTAACCGCAAAAGTTAGTACTTCTACCACTAGACTCGGCAAATTAACAGAAAATGAATTTCGAGTAACCAATATTTGGATTCTTGAAAAAACGAATTGGAAAAGAGCCGGATTCCATGATGGAAAAATCAAGTAATTTTTTAAAGCCCACTATTCATCCTAAAAAATCAACAATTCAGTAAGTTTACCCTTAGAAATTCAAATCTAATCTCAATCTTTGGGATCATAAAACTAACTGATGGAACAAACAATTAAAATTTTCATTTACATACATGCTTTTTTTGGAGGGCTTGGATTATTAACTGGAATAGTAAGTATAATCGCTAAAAAAGGAACTAAACTTCATAAAAAAACTGGAAAACTATTCTCTATAGGCATGATCACAAGTTCATTAATTTCATTGCCAATTTCTTTGATGCCCAATCATGAAAATATCTTCTTATTCTTAATTGGTCTTTTTACTATTTATTTAGTTGTGGCAGGCAAAAGAGCACTTTTGTTTAAATCTAAGCATAAAAAACAAACAGATTGGATAGATAAAGTAATTTCTGGAAGCATGTTATTATTTTCTGTAGTAATGATAGCTGTTGGTAGTTATGGTGTTATAAATGTGATAGAAAACAGTGTTTTATTTTTATTCTTTGGCGCTTTTGGGCTATTTACAACGGTAAAAGATTTTAGGTTTTACAGCACGTATTCAGTAACAAAAAACGCCTGGCTAACCTCTCATATAAGTAAAATGATAGGTGCTTTTATAGCTTCTGTAACTGCCTTTATTGTTGCTGGCTTAGGTATCGGAAATTTATTCGCTTGGATTACGCCTACGATTCTAGGAATCATTTATATGATATATTGGAAAAGAAAAACAAAAGTAAAACCCTTGTTAAACAGGCAGGTGTAAATTTTAAAACATCTCATCTATAATTCCTTGATTTTTTATAAATAAAGATGCTATATTTATTCTACAAATAGTAATCAATAGTATAAACCAGAATATCTATGGAGCTTGTTTCTGAATTAAAATTGTCAGAAAAAAAATCTCTTCAATTGTTTAAAGGAGATTTAACTAATATTTCAGATGACCACAAGGTTGATTTCCTTGTACTTTCAGCTTTTCCTGATAATTACTCTCCTACCACAACTTCTCTTATTGGTGGACTGCATCGCAAAGGGTTATCTATAGAAAAATTATCCAAAAATAAAGAATTAGATCTAAGAGCTTTTTCTCATTGTTGGATCTCTAAAGAAATTGATTACCCAAATACTAAAAGGATTTTGTGTTTTGAACCTATCCCCCATACGAATCCGTATTCGCAAATCGCAGAAATTTTTCAAAGCTTAACATTCATTTCAAAAAGCCATTCAATAAAAACAATTGCTATGCCTTTATTAATGACTGGAGACCAAAACTATTCTGAAGAACTTGTTGTAAAAGAACTGGTTAACACAAGCCTGTTATGGTTAGAAAAAACACCTTTTGAAACCATCAAAATTGTAGAGATAGACGAGTCTAAAGTAAACTCTCTAAAATTACTTTTTTCACAAAAAAAGAAAATTAACACTGGTCAACTTCCAAAAGCACCAGCTCCTCCTTATGATTTTTTTGTAAGTTATAGTCGAAAAAACACCAAAGAAGTAGAAATCATTAAGAATGTTCTGGGAGAAAAATTTAATCTCTTTATAGATACCGAAGATATTGATATTGGAACGAATTGGTTAGATAAATTAAATACTTCTATGGCAAACTCTAAACGATTTATAGTATGTTTATCTGACGCCTTTGTACAATCCAAGTTTTGTAAGTATGAATATTCCTTTTGTAATTTAAAATTTATAACCGAAGGTAGTGATACTGTATTGCCAATCTATTTATACTCTGCAGATTTACCTTTTGAGATGAGTATTCTAAACTTTTTTAATGCCAGAGAAGGCGATACTGAAAAAATAAATGAATTTTGCCAAATGATTTTATCTAAATACAATTAAATTCTTTTTACTAATGTAGTATTTAAAGAATCTATATAGAAATCAATACTTTTATTCATCACTATTTAATATTTTTTATTAGTTTAGTGCTCAAATACATAAAACCATTTTCCCCTTCCTGTTTTATGTATCCCAAATAATTATTAATACATAAAATTCTATGAATTTCTTTTTGCAAGCAAAGAGCTTATCCGAGCAGGATACAGTGATCGTCATAATGATAATTGTTGCTATTGCTTTCTATTTTATACCATCGATCATTGCACTTATACGATGGAAAAAAAATTTAGTTGCTATAATAGCATTAAACTTTTTTCTAGGGTGGAGTCTTATTGGTTGGGTAGTTTCTTTAGTTTGGAGTCTATCCAGTGATAGTAAACCACAACCCATTGTAGTAAAATCACAAACACCTATCACTAAAGAAGATGGAATTGACAAGTTAACCAAACTAAAGAAACTTCTAGATGATGGAGCTATTACGCAAGATGAATATGACCACCAAAAAAGTAAGATTTTAAAAAAACGATAAATTCAACGTTTATAATTACCAACAAAATAGTTACCTCTTAAAACCTATAACCGTATTAAAACAATAGAAAGTAACTTCAGTAATAACCGCCATGAAACTCCGAACCTTTTTTTTAACTTTTATACTTGCTCATTTTATATATAATACAAGCGCTCAGGTTAAAGTATCTCCAATTGCATCAATAGAACAGCATACTATAAATTCAAAAATTCTAAAGCAAAACGTAGGGATTAACATCTATTTACCAGAAACTTATGACAATGATTGTCCGTTGCATACCTATCCGTTAATTGTATTACTAGAGGATGAATTTTTCTATCAAATAACTGGTGTAGTAAAACATCTTAGCTCTGTAAGTAGCATGCCCGAAGCAATTGTAGTAAGTTTTCCAAATGACTTTGAAAAATTTTATGCCCCAAAAGTGTATACAAATAATAGTGAATTTTGGCCAAAAAGTTGGAAACAAATGCCCTTTGATGGAAACCCTGATGTATTTAGTAAGTTTTTAAAAGACGAGCTGTTTTCATATCTCTCTAAGCAATATAGAACTGCTGATTATAGAATGATCGTGGGAACCTCTGCTACTTCAACTTTTCCTTTACATACTTTTAGTAAAATGCCAGATTTGTTTCAAGCTCATGTTGCTATTGCCTCAGGAGATATTCTAGGGATGGGATATAAACCTGAAGAAACATTTATAGATGCCATTATAGATCGATTAAATACTAACAAAAATCGCAGAGCACATTTATACGTTACATCTGCCGATGAAGATGTTACATATGATGCTAAAATTGCTACCAACATAAAAACATTACAAAACAAAACATCATCATATACTTCAGACAAAATCAAAATAAAGGCAGAAGTTATTGCTAATGAAAGTCATTATGGAGTAGTCTTATCTGGTTTTATTAAGGCCATGGAAGTATTTTTTCCAAAAAATAAATGGAATAAAGAGTTTAGCGATTTTGAAAAACAAAACGGCAATACGATAAGTAATATTGATACATATTACAAAAGGCTATCCTCAGAATATGGGTATCCAATTTTACCAAAAGCAGAACGTTGGAATAGTGGAAGCAGTTTACAGGCAAGTGCCAATAGACTTTTAAGACAAAAACGATATGATGAATCTATAGAAGTATACAAACGCTTGGTGACCTATCGTCCAAAATCTGCACAAGCATTAAGTACTCTTGCCTCTGCGTTAATTGCAAACAACAAATTTAAAGAAGCACTAAAAGTACAAGAAAAGGCTATAAAGCTAGCTAAAGAATATGATCGTGAACATTTAAAGTACTATGAAGACCACAAAAAAGAAATTACTTTAAAAATGGAAGCGGTTCAAAACTAATCTTTTATAAAATAGTACTGTTTATTTTTAGTGTAGTATCAAAGTAACTAGTCTTATACATAATTAGCTGTATTTAAAGGAAAAAGCATAATATCGTTTACTCTTTTTGATTTTTTTTAGAACAGGTGTAACAATACTAAAATTTGTGCATCAAAGGGAAAATCAAAATACAAAAACGATGAAAACATTTAGGACAACTTTAGTAGTATTATTTATTGTATGTTTCGGGTTTAGTCAAAATTCGGCAATAAAATCAGAAGTTATAGGAAAAGGGAATACAATTCTTTTCTTACCAGGTTTTACCACTCCCGGATCAATCTGGAAAGAAACAGTAAATCATTTAGCTTCAAAAAACGAAGCACATTTAATTTCATATGCCGGTTTTAATGGTAATCCACCAATAAAAATGCCTTGGTATACTACTATCAAACAAGAGTTAGTAAACTATATTAAAGATAGAAAGCTAAATCACGTTACAATTATCGGGCATAGTATGGGAGGTAATCTTGCAACAGATTTAGCTGCAATACTTCCTCAAAACATACATAAAATAATTATTGTTGATGCAATCCCTTGTATGCGTGAACTCATGATGCCAGGAGTACCAGAAAGCAATATTCAATATGAAAGTCCTTATAATCAACAATTATTGGTCATGAAAGATGCTGCATTTAAACAAACGGCAACTATGATGGCGCAGAATATGACCAATCAAAAGGACAAATATGATACTCTTGTTAATTGGATGTCAGAGGCCGACAGAGAAACTTATGTATATGGATATACTGATTTACTAAAACTAGATTTAAGAACAATACTAGATAGGATTACTGCAAAAACTCTAATTTTAGGAGCATCGTACCCAAATAAAGCCATTGCACAATCAAATTATGAAAAACAATATAAAAAATTGTCAAACAAAACGATAGTAATGGCAGATGACAGTAAACACTTTATCATGTTTGATAAACCCGAATGGTTTTATGCAAAAGTTAATGCCTTTTTAGCAGATGAGTAAGAAGAACCAACAGTTTTTTGATACTATATATAGACAGTGTTATCCTATGGTATTACAAATGTGTTTGGGTTTTATGAAGGGTGATACAGATATCGCTAACGATTTATCTCAAGAAGTCTTTATAAATATCTGGAAAGCCATCGATAAATTCAAAGGTAAATCATCTTCTAAAACATGGGTATATCGCATAACCGTAAACACATGTCTTCAATATATCAGAAAAGAAAAAAAGAAAAGTAATATACCCTTAGAAAAAATAGAAGGAATACTAGCTGACGAACATTCGGGTTCTAAGACAGAACAAGACCAAAGTTTATACCGAGCAATAGGTAAGCTAGAAAAAATAGACCGATTAATTATCATGATGGTATTAGAAGGTCAAGACTATGACAACATATCAAATGTTTTAGGTATTCAACCTACTAATGTTAGAGTAAAAATTCACAGAATTAAGAAAAGACTTAAAAAAATATTGGACAATGAACAATGAATTCTATGACTTACAACGTAAGTGGCAAAAAAATAAAGAACAAATACGAAACGAACCAATGGCAATGGACACTATGTTAGCTGCCGTTACAAAGAAAAAGGCTTCAACTATACGATTTCAGTATGGAAATATAGTCGTATTACTAATTACTTTAGTTGTTATAAGTTTATTTTTCTATTATATCGCTCCAGTACAACAAATACTAAGTAGAATTGGTGTTGGATTAATGATTGGCGGTCTTTTTTTAAGAATAATTATAGAATTTATCAGTATTATAAAATCCAAAAAAGTAGACATAGTCAACAATGTATTATCAACAACACAAGAAACAATAAACTATTATAATTTTAGGAAAAGGATACATGGACCTTTAACCGTAATTATTATTCTTTTATATACTATTGGGTTTTATATGATAACACCAGAATTTAGTCTTTATTTTAGTACTTGGCAGATGATTCTTATCAATACTTCTTATATTATTGCAGCGGCTATTTTTATTCCGATCATTAGAAAAAGTGTAAAACAAGAAGTCAAAACACTTCATGAGATTATTGAATTAAAAGAAAAAATAATAGCGGAAAGTGTCTTGTGAATATGATTAAGAGTAATTAAATCAAGAAAGATCATAATTTAGATCATATTTATTATGAGTAGGTAAAACAAAAAAACAATCTATTCATTAGCCATTGTCCTGCTATTAATGGTTACCTAAAAGGTACTTTTGACCTTTGTATTGATATTAAATTTTCATAAGTTTAACCTGAAGGAAATGACGGCTTACTATTAATTTTATTAATGCATTTTTTTCTTGAAACACGTTATGGATAAAACAAAAACAAAGAGTTTATTAATCATATTTTTAACAATAATTACTTTTTATTCTTGTAAAAATAAAGAGGATGATAATTGGACAAATTTATTAGATAAAGAACTTACAAACTGGGATAATTATCTAAGTTTTAGACATCAATTAGGCTATGATGGAAAAGCTCCTAAAGATGAAAACGGAAATGATATAGCTCCAATTGGTTTAAATCAAGACCAGTACAATGTTTTTAGTGTTATTGAAGAACAAAATGATCCTGTTTTAAAAATTAGTGGTGAAATTTATGGATGTGTGGTTACTAAAAAAGAATATTCAAATTATCACTTAAGGTTACAAGTTAAATGGGGTGAAAAAAAATGGAATCCCAGAAAAAGCTTATTAAAGGATTCAGGTATATTATATCATTCAATAGGGCCCATGGGAGCAGAATATTGGAGATCTTGGATGCTCTCTCAAGAATTTCAAATTATGGAAGGTCATATGGGTGATTATTGGAGTCAATCAACTTCGGCTATTGATATACGTGCTTTCATACCAGAGTATATCATGAACCCTGTTGCGGATAAAAGTCAACCTTTTCTGCCCATTGGTAAAGGTGAAAAAATATCAGGTTTCTGTCTTCGCAGCGCAAATTATGAAAATGAACCTGGTCAATGGAATACGTTAGAGTTAATATGTTTTGATGACAAAAGTATACATATTGTAAACGGCCATGTAGTTATGATTCTTAAAAATTCAAGATACTTAGATAACGGTAAACCAATTCCTATGAATAAAGGAAAAATTCAGATACAAAGTGAAGCTGCAGAAGTATTTTATAAAAACATAGAAATCAAAACGCTAAAAACCCTTCCAAACAAATATTCTCAATACTTTTTGTAACGCTATAAGATTAAAACAATGATTCTATTAAGAGAATGTATATCAGATCAGGTTGATATTGACAAAAGCAGTTTAGACGCTATTATATCTTCTTTTGAAGTAAAAAAAATAAAAAAAGGAGAGTTTTTTCTTGAATCGGGAAAAATATGCAGAAAAATGGCATTTATAGCTTCGGGTTATTTACGAATGTATGATATAGCAGATGGAAAAGAAATCACTTTATGGATAGGAAGCAGTGGTAAATTTATTACATCCTTATCAAGTTTTGTCTTCGAATCCAGTAATTATTGGAACATTCAAGCATTAACAGATTGTACACTTTATGTTATCAATCGTAAAAAACACTTTGATTTAGGTAAACAAACTCCAAAATGGATTGAATTTGACAATCAATTATTAGCACATTCATTTGCGTTGTTAGAACGAAGTATGTTTGCTCAATTACATACTACAGCGAAACAACGGTTTGAATCTTTGCTCGAAGAGGAACCTGCCCTTTTTAATCATGTCCCGTTACAACACATAGCTTCAATGCTTGGTATTACTCCAGAATCCCTAAGTAGATTAAGAAAAAAAGTAGCGGATTAAGTTTCTTTAATTTTTTTCTGTAACACCATCGCTACTTGGTTCGGAAAACAAAATATTACTATATTTTGGGCTATTGGCATTACCCTCTTACGTTTTTCTTACTTTGTTTTCACTCAAATAAAACAGTTAAAAATAAATGCTATCATCTTTATTATAATTCAAGATTTATTATGGGTTATAGCCATTATAATTATTCTAATATTTGGTTTTTTTGATATATCGCCATTAGGTATTCTAATTATTGGTATTGTAGCATTTATCGTTTTATTTTTTGCAATAGGGCAATCTGTTGGTGTAGCTCAAGCTGGATTCATCAAAAAGAGAAAAAAGAATTAATAAAATAAAAATTAAATCCAATTAAAGAGCGGAAATGATTAAAACAAAGACAATCTAAATTATGATGTATAATTTAGATTGTCTTTGTTTTATCTTTTATTTGTTTAATACTTCAATTGCTTTATCTATACCACCATCTTTATTGTTTAAAAAATCATCATTAGATAAAAACGGTACTTGATTTGCAGTAGAAGGTCCTACTCCAATAGCCTCATAAACTTCTCCTTGAGCATCACTATAAATTTCATTTGATAATCCAATTTGTGCTCCATTAGGTAATACATGTTCTAATACGTCAGAAAATACACCGTTGGTATTCTCCCCTACTATGGTAACATTGGGCAAATCTTTTAAATACAATGTAAATATTTCGGCAGCGCTTGCAGTAAGAGGACTAGTCAATAAAACAATATCATCTGTAAACTGAAATGCTCCCTTGGGGCCTAAAGAAACATTTAAATCCTCAGTAAAACCATCTCCTAATCTAGCTTTTTTCGAAAATACCACGCGCTGTTGATCGGTAAAACGTGAGGCAATATCTGATGAAACTTTATCAAAACCTCCTTCATTAAATCTAATATCTAAAATCAGTTTAGTTACTCCGGACATTTTAATATCATTCATCATTTTGTCTAAAACCATGTTTAATGTGGTAAGTTCATTATTTATAGTAGTACCATATCCAGCCATTCCAAAAATATTAACATAAGCTATTTCATCATTTATAATCTGCCATATGATAGTTTCGGTATCATCAGATTCGTATGAACCACCAAGATAATTTTGGATAATAATCCTACCCTTTTGAATCATAATATTATCAAAATCGTCTTCACTCTCTATTATCAAATCTCCACTTAAATTCGCGTTGAGTCTCTCTAACAAAATAGAAGTTCCAGAATTTATATCGATATCTTTCTCATCATCACTTATTCCCACATGACCATCTTCTAATTTAAGAACCAACTCTTCTAAAATAGTGTAAAGGTTATCTTCGGTAACTTGATCTCTTAAATTTTCATATGCTGACCAATCTACATTGCGCAACTCAAAAAATGCATAATAATCATTAAAAATGTTCCAAAAAAAATCGAAATTAATCTTTGGATCTTTTGTTTTTGAGAGTTGTTCAGGAAGACAGCGTTTATCAAGGTTTACTAATCGTGTTAATTTAAAATTTGACAAAGACTGATCTGTTATTCCAACAAGTTCATTATCATTTACAACACTTAAGGTAATTCCAGAATCTTCTATTTTAAAACCACTATTTAAAACTACACAACCCGCATTAGACACAGAATAAACAACATCTTTATCATCTGTTATTTCTACTATGTATCCTTTATCTGCAATTAACCAAAATCCGTTCATTGGATCTTCTGGAGGTGATTGATCATCATCAGAATGACAGGAAAAAAAAACACTACATAAAAAAAATATAAAAACTGATTTTATGTTTTTTACTTTGGCAATCATATTTAATTTCATACTACTTTAATTTTTGATTAATAAATGTCACTAATAATGACAATAAAAAAACCTATAAGGTTGCATGTAAATCATTTTTTAGTTTAACTTTTTTGTTTCTTTATAAGAAAAATATGATCATTTTAAAACTGCATTTTCGATTGCATTACGCAACCCTTTAGATATATCGCATCTAATAAGTAAATCAAAAAATTACCTTGTGAAAAAATTATTATTTATCCCTTTGACGATCATATTTCTCATATCTTGCTCAGAAAGCACAGAATCAGAATTAATTCCCTTTAATTCAAAATTATTCCCTCAACAATGGCGATTAGTTGCTATGACAGGTAGTATTGCAAATATGCCTCCTATTACAGGTAGGAAAATGTCTTGGCAAGAGTCTTATACTTTAAATACTAACAAGACTTTTGTTAAATCCCGGGATACTAATGGAAATGTAAGTCTTGCTACCGGAACATATACTTTTCTTATGCTATCAGATGGCACCTATTTAGAACTTACCTACATTTCAGAAAATAACCTTATAGGCAATTGTAATAGTGATCTTAAAGAAATACTTAGATTAAATGATTCTCAAGATAAGTTAACCGCAACATGGTGGGCTTGTGATGGACCTGGTTTATTTTATGAAAGAAAACAGTAAATGTAATCATATATCTAAAGCTGGATATGATATCTTAAAGCTATAAAGTTTTGATGATAAATGGATATACAAAAAAAAATTAAATTCTTTTTATGGGTATCCATAACGAACATATTAATTCTTGCAGTAGTTTAGTACTAATAGTGAGGCTGTTATAAAATTCACTATTTGATTTAGCAAGGTGATTATGGTAAATGAACAAAGTAGACTACAAGATTTAGAAGAGTACCATATTATGGATACTCCTCCAGAGAAAGAATTAAATGACCTTGCTGAAATTGCATCTGCTCTTTGTGATACTCCAATATCACTTATATCATTATTAGATAATAAACGACAGTGGTTTAAAGCAGTTAAAGGGCTAACTGTAAAAGAAACGCCTATTAAAGATGCTTTTTGCCGATTTGCTTTACATAATGCAGATGAAGTTTTAGTAGTCGAAGATTCTTTACTTGATGATCGTTTTAGAGAAAATCTTTTGGTAATTGGTGATCCAAATATACGTTTTTATGCAGGCGCTCCTTTAAAAACGCCTAACGGAAATGTGCTAGGAACATTGTGCATTATTGATCGCAAACCTAGGTTTATGTCAAAAAACCAAAAAAAAGCTTTGAAACTTTTGGCAAGTAGAGTAATGGATTTTCTTACTACTCGAAAAATAATGATTCAACAAGCTCATAAGATTGAGTTTAATCGTAAGAGGTTAAAAAAATTAACTGATCAAGTGCCTGGTATCATTTTTCAATTCGAAATGACCCCACAAAAAGAAATGTCATTTTCATTTGTAAGCAAAGGTGTCGAACAAATGAATTCTGGATTAAACACTAATGAAATTTTAAAAAACCCTAGTGTTTTATTCAACAGCATTTATGAACAGGATTTGTCACTTGTAGAAAATAGTATTTTGAAATCATATTCTAACATGTCATTATGGGAAACAGAATTTAGAGTAGTACTTTCCAGCAATTCAAAACCCTTATGGTATAAAGGTACGGCAAAGCCTGAATCACAAAAAAATGGTAACGTAATATGGTATGGTATTATTCAAGATATTTCTTATCAGAAGGAATACGAAAAAACCATAGAACAAATTTCTTTCGATATTTCACATGTACTACGCAAACCTATTTGCACTATGCTTGGTTTAACTACATTAATTGAAAATGAAGAAATTAATGAAGAATTATTAAAAAAGTATTCTAAATACATTAGAGTTGTATCTGATGAACTGGATAACTTTACAAAAACTCTAAATGAGACCTATGCTAAGAAAAAAAAGAGAGCATACAGCAAATCACAAATTAACTAATTTTTCTTTCGTATAAGTTTATCGTATCGCTATTGTATACAATCTTCTCGTAAACCACAAAATTATAACCATTCACTATTCGAGTATAACATCTCACTTTTAAAATAAACTAAAATATGTACCTTGGTATAATTACATATTATAACAAGGAATTTTTATGATGGATAAGCCAGAGTTTTATTTTAAAAATGATCAAGAATGGCGTTCTTGGCTTCATGATAATCACCAATCATCAAATGGTATTTATCTTATTTTTTATAAAGTACAAAGTAAAAAACCCAGTATGCGCTGGGAAGAAGCTGTAAAAGTAGCCCTTTGTTATGGGTGGATCGATTCTACAGTTAAAAAGTTAGATCACGAGAGGCGCAGACAATATTTTTGTCCTCGTAAACCTAAAAGTGTTTGGAGTAAAGTAAACAAAGATTACATTATTGATTTACTCAAAAGTAATCTTATGCACCAAAGTGGTTTATTAAGTATAGAAACAGCCAAAAAGAATGGATCTTGGATAGCGCTCGATGATGTTGAAAAAGGCATAATTCCTAAAGATTTAAAACTTGCTTTTGATGCAAACCCAAAAGCTTTTAGGAATTATCAAAATTTTGCTCCAAGTTATCGTAAACATTACCTGTATTGGATCAACCAAGCCAAAAGACAAGAAACGAGAGACAAACGAATTCTAGAAATCATTAAATATTGTACCGCAAACATAAAATCAAGAGGAAATCGGTGATTCTACTCTTAAATTTAATAAAACAATAATTTTTTATTCTTTTCCTTTGATTAAAAAAACCGTGAACATTATGCAAAACCTATACTATAATACTCAACGTATCTTTCGCTATAAAAAATCATATGATCTATAAAAAAACATCATTAGATTATTATACGACTTATTATACACATGTGATCCATGATATATAACACTTATGCCTTAACAACACTTTAAGATAAATTACTCTGTAATTCGTTATTTTCGAAGCATATAAATTACACATCATGCACAAACACATCATCACATCCCTAATTCTGGGATTATTTATCATTACCTCTACACAAGCACAAAAAAATAAAAAAAACGAAAAAGAAGACGAAAAATGGAATGTTTCTAATCCCAATGGAGAATTCAACTACAAAAATCATGCTTTCTCTACTACAGAAGGAACTTGGATGAATCTGGATGTTAGTCCAGATGGCAAAACTATTGTCTTTGACCTTTTGGGTGATATTTATAGTATCCCTATTTCTGGTGGAAATGCAAAAGTATTACGCTCCGGTATCCCTTTTGAAGTACAACCACGCTTTAGTCCTGATGGAAAAAAAATATCTTTTACAAGTGATGCTGGTGGTGGTGATAATATCTGGGTAATGAATATTGATGGTAGTAACCCTAAACAACTTACTAAAGAAAAATTTAGATTGCTAAATAATGCAACGTGGATGCCCGACTCAAATTATCTAGTTGCACGAAAACACTTTACATCTCAACGTTCTTTAGGTGCAGGAGAAATGTGGCAGTATCATATTACAGGAGGTGACGGACTTCAATTAACAAAAAGAAAAAATGATCAGCAAGATGTTAATGAACCTTCAATTTCTAATGATGGAAAATATTTATACTATAGTGAAGACATGTACCCCGGAGGCTTTTTTCAGTATAACAAAGATGCCAATAAACAAATTTATGCGATTAAAAGATACAATTTTGAAAATGGTAAAACTAGTACTATCACAGGTGGTCCCGGCGGTGCATCACGACCTGAAGTATCAAGAGATGGAAAAAAATTAGCATTCATCAAAAGAGTACGCACCAAATCCGTATTGTATGTACACGACCTTGAAACTGGCGAAGAATGGCCGATCTATGATAATTTAAATAAAGATCAACAACAAGCTTGGGCCATTTTTGGAACGTATCCAAATTTTAGTTGGATGCCCAATAACAATGAAATTATCTTTTGGTCCGGGGGAAAAATTAATAAAATAAACGTAGATACTAAAACAAGTACAGACATACCATTTAAAGTAGATGCAAATATAAAAATTGCAGAAACTATTCATTATAATTCACCTGTTGCTCCAGATACATTTACTTCAAAAGTAATCAGAAATGTAGTTACTTCTCCTGATGGAAAAACTATTGTATTTAGTGCATTGGGGCAGTTATGGAGTAAAACATTACCCAAAGGAAAACCACAACGTTTAACCAACCAAAGTAAATATTTCGAATTTGAACCTAGTTTTTCTAACGATGGTAGACATATAGTTTTTGTTACCTGGAATGATGAAGAATTAGGCTCGGTAAGTAAAATACCTAGTACTGGTGGTACAGCAACCAAACTTACAACCGAAAAAGGTATCTATAGAACTCCAAAATTTAGTACATCCAATGCTTCTATCGTATATAGAAAAGAAAATGGAAATAGCGATCAAGGTTTAAGTTTTACAAAAAACACTGGTATTTACACCATGTCGTCCTCTGGATCAAACCCTAAACTTGTTATAGAAGAAGGAGAATATCCGACCTTTTCTAAAGATGGAAAACGCATATTTTATCAGACTGGTGGAACATACTTTGGGAGTCTTACTAAAGAATTGAAATCGGTTGATCTAAATGGAAAAGACAAAAGAACTCATGTTAAATCTAAATATGCTAACCGACTAGTAATTAGCCCAGATAATAAATGGATTGCTTTTACCAATCTTCATAAAGCATTTATTGCTCCCTTGGTTTTAAATGGAAAAGAAATCAACCTTGATAACAAGTCCAAAACCGTTCCTGTATCTCAAGTTTCAAAGGACGCAGGTGTAAACCTTCATTGGTCCAGAGATAGCAAAAAAATATTTTGGACGTTAGGTGATGAATATTTCACTAACAATATTAAAGATAGATTTACATTTTTACCAAACTCACCAGAAAAAGTTGGAGAAATTACTACTGCAGGTATCAAAATTGATCTTGTGGTGAAAACCGATACTCCAGAAGGCAAAATTGCATTTACAAATGCTCGAATAATCACTATGGAAGGAGACCAGGTTATTGAAGAAGGGACAATCATTATTAATAAAAACAGAATAGAAAAGATAGGCAAAGTCAATGAAATAAATGTCCCAGCAGATGCAAAAGTATATGATGTAAAAGGAAAAACAATTATGCCAGGAATTGTAGATGCACATGCTCATGTTGGAGGTTTTAGATATGGATTAACAACTCAAAAACATTGGCAGTTATATGCTAATTTGGCTTTTGGTGTTACCACAGCCCATGATCCTTCTGCTAATACAGAATCTATTTTTACAATGTCTGAAATGATTAAAAATGGACGTATGGTTGGGCCACGCCTCTACTCTACTGGGATTATATTATATGGTGCCGATGGCGATTTTAAAGCTGTTGTAAATAATTTAGAAGATGCCAGATCATCAATTAGAAGAACTAAGGCATTTGGAGCAAAGTCTGTAAAAAGCTACAATCAACCTCGTAGAGACCAACGTCAACAGGTAATTCAAGCCGCAAGAGAACTACAAATTAACGTTGTGCCAGAAGGGGGTTCTACATTTTACCATAATATGTCTATGATTATGGATGGGCATACGGGTATCGAACACAATATCCCCGTAGCTCCTGTCTATAAAGATGTAAATGAGCTTTGGAAAACAAGTAAAACCGGATATACCCCAACGCTCATTGTAAATTATGGAGGAATGAATGGAGAATATTACTTTTATCAAAAAGACAATGTCTGGGAAAACGAAAAACTTCTAAAATACACTCCAAGATCAATCGTTGATGCTAGATCAAGACATAGAACTATGGTACCAGACGAAGAATATGAAAACGGACATATTTTAGTCTCCAAAACATGTAAGGCATTAACCGATTTAGGTGTTAAAGTTAATTTAGGTGCCCATGGACAATTACAAGGACTTGGTGCACATTGGGAGTTATGGATGTTACATCAAGGAGGTATGACTCCTATTGAAGCGCTACGAGCTGCCACAATTAATGGTGCAGAATATATTGGTGCCGGAGCAGATATTGGTTCTTTAAAAGAAGGAAAATTAGCAGATCTTATTGTTTTGGATAAAAACCCTTTAGAAAACATTAGAAATACCGAAACCGTTAAGTATACCATGGTAAATGGAAGACTGTACGATACTGATTCTATGAACGAAATAGGTAATACTTCTCTAGAAAGATCAAAATTTTGGTGGGAAAACAATAAATACAGTCAAGCATTTCCTTGGCATCAGGAGTCTCAAAGTTTTATGAAACCAGGATGTGGTTGTCATATAGGTCATAATTAAAATCAAAATTTAATATTATGAAACATCTTATATATATACTGACTTGCTCCTTGTTGTTGCAAAGCTGCGTGAACCAAAAAACAGAAAGTCATGAGGTCACCAAAGAAACAAAAGAGGATATTAATTACTTTGATTATACCAATCGAGATGATCAATTTATGGGTGGGATTAAAATGATCCCTATTACCACTCCAAAAGGTGAGTTTAAAGTATGGACCAAACGAATAGGTAATAATCCCAAGATTAAAGTTCTGCTGCTGCATGGAGGTCCAGGAATGACTCATGAAATTTATGAATCCTTTGATGGTTATTTTCCACAAGAAGGAATAGAATATTATTACTATGACCAGCTTGGTTCTTATTATAGCGATCAACCAAAAGATAAAAGTCTATGGGATCTTGATCGTTTTGTTGAAGAAGTCGAACAAGTACGCATCGCTTTAGGTTTAAATAAAGACAATTTTTATCTCTATGGGCAATCTTGGGGAGGTATATTAGGGATGCAATATGCACTAAAATATCAGCAAAATCTAAAAGGATTAATTATCTCCAATATGGTCGCTTCTATACCTGATTATCAAAAATATTCTGACGAAGTATTAGCACCACAATTAGATCCTGAAGTCTTAAAAGAGATCATGAGTTATGAAGATAAAGAAGACTATAGCAATGAGCGGTATCTGGATTTAATAGTCCAGAATTACTATACTAAACATATTATTAGAATGCCTGTAG
Source organism: Aquimarina sp. AD10 (assembly GCF_003443715.1). Classification (NCBI taxonomy): domain Bacteria; kingdom Pseudomonadati; phylum Bacteroidota; class Flavobacteriia; order Flavobacteriales; family Flavobacteriaceae; genus Aquimarina; species Aquimarina sp. AD10. The sequence goes on from NZ_CP031965.1 coordinate 1,851,150, forward strand.
ATCAATGGCCCGATCCTATTAATCGAGGCTTCAAACATCTTAACCCCGATGTATATGTAACAATGCAAGGACCAAGTGAATTTGGTATTAAAGGTGATGCCACACTTAAAAATTGGGATGTAAAAGATCAACTTTCTAAAATTACAACACCAACTTTGGCTATTGGTGCTCAGTATGATACAATGAATCCTAAAGAAATGGAATGGATTGCTAATGAAGTACAGAACGGCAGCTATTTACACTGCCCTAATGGTAGTCATTTATCTCAGTTTGATGACCAAAAGATTTTTTTTGAAGGTCTCATTAAATTTATTAAAGATGTAGATAATCAAAACTTTGATCAGGACAATTCTTAAATACAGGTTCTAAATGAAAAAAATATAATGAGAAACTTTCTTTTTACAATACTAACAATAAGCCTACTAAGCTGTTCGCAAAAAGAAAAAGAGCACTTTGATATTGTTATTTCAAATATCAATCAAATCCAGATTGAAAATGGAGATATTGCTAGCAAAACTGTTTTCATATCTAATGGAAAAATCGTAAAAATCACCAATTTTGATAGTATTAAAAATTATGTCGCCGAACATAAAATTAATGGTAAAGGAAAATTCTTACTCCCGGGGTTTTGGGATAATCATATTCATTTAAGAGGTGGTGAAACCTTAATCGAAGAAAACAAAAGATTATTACCTTTATTTATAGCTAATGGAATTACAAGTGTAAGAGATGCTGGAGGTGATCTTACCACTGAAGTTTTGCAATGGAGAAAAGACATTAAAAACAATTCATTAATAGGCCCTACTATATACACTTCGGGACCAAAACTTGATGGTAAAGATGCTACTTGGGCAGGTTCATTAGTAGTAGAATCTAGTAATGATATAAATTCGGCATTAGATTCATTACAAAAAATACCTTCAGATTTTGTAAAAATATATGATAGCAAAATTTCAAGAGATAATTATTTAGAAATCTTGAAAGAAGCTACAAAAAGAAATATGATTTCCTCTGGTCATATGCCTTTTACAGTAGAACTTAATGAGGCTGTTTTTTCTGGCATTAATGCTATTGAACATTTATACTATGTTTTAAAAGGTTGTTCTTCTAATGAAAAAGAAATAACACAAGCTATTATAAATAAAGAAATCGGTTTTTGGGATTCGATGGAACAATTAATTAACTCCTATGAAGATACTACTGCTCAAAAGACATTTACGTTATTAAAAAATCATGACACCTATGTTGTACCAACACTTCATATAGGCAATGTATTAAGTTATATCGATGAAGTAGATCATACACAAGATCCCTATTTAAAAATTATAGGACCAGGAATTATCGATACTTATAAAGGAAGAATCAATCGTGCTTTAAATGCTTCAAATGAAGCTAAAAAATCTAGAAAAGAATTAAATACTTTTTTTAAAAAACTATCCAAATCATTGAATGACGCTGGTGTTAAATTATTAGCAGGGTCAGATAGTGGTGCTTATAATTCTTATACTTATTCAGGTATTTCATTACATAAAGAACTAGAAGCAATGGTAAATGCTGGCATATCCCCTATTAAAGCCATTCAAGCATCATCTTTAAATGGTTCTAAATATTTAAAAAAAGATAGTCAAACCGGAACAATATCCGTTAATAAAGCATCAGACTTGGTAATTTTAAATTCAAATCCTTTATTAGATATAAAAAGTACTCGTGATATTTATCGAGTAATTAAAGGAAATCAAATATTTGATCCCGTCGTGATTGCAAAGCAATATGATTGCTCAGAATGTTTTATCATCAATCATTAAATAAGTAACCTATGAAAAAGTTTTTATTTATAATTCTTACAATACTTGTAACGTCATGTGCGCAACCACAGAAACAAATTAGTAAAACCGCAATTTTAATTACAGATGCCACTATTATTAATGTCCTTGACGGTTCTTTACAAGAAAAACAGCAAATCGTAATCGATTCTGGTAAAATAAAAAGCATAAGTAACATTGTCGAAAATGCAGATAAGTATACTACTCATATTAATGCATCAGGAAAGTATGTACTTCCTGGACTAGCAGAAATGCATGCACATATACCTCAACCCTCAACAAATAAAGAACGTATAGAAGATGTGTTATTTTTATATCTCTCTAACGGAATTACAACCATTAGAGGAATGTTAGGACATCCAACTCATTTAAAACTTCGTCAAGAAGCAAATACTAATCAAATTGTAAGTCCTAGAATTTTTACTTCTAGTCCATCACTGAATGGAAATTCAATTAAAACTAAAGAAGAAGCAATTACTAAGGTTACCGCTTATAAAAAAGAAGGGTATGATTTTCTGAAAATTCACCCAGGAATTAAACTTGATGTATTTAATCAGGTCGTAAAAACTGCAAAAGATGTAGGTATCCCTTTTTCAGGACACGTACCCGTTGATGTCGGTGTGCGCAATGCCTTAAAAAGTAAATATGCGTCTATAGATCATATCGATGGTTTTCTCGAAGGTCTCGTTCCAGAATCTGAAAACGTAAACCCAAACGACAATGGATTTTTTGGTTATAATTTTACTCCATTAGCAGATGAAAGTAAAATTGAAGAATTAGTACAATTAGCAAATTCTAATGAGATTTGGATTGTACCAACACAAAGTCTATATGAAAGATGGTTCGCGCCTATAACAGCTGAAGAACTTCTAAAAGATCCCGAAATGAAATATATGCCTGCCTCTACCTTGCAAAATTGGAAAGAACGTAAAGGACAGTATACAAAGGGCAATCCGAATTTTAACGAACCTCAATGGAAACAGTTTAATAACATTAGAAGAAAGTTGTTAAAACAATTAAATGATAATGGTGGTAGAATATTACTTGGATCTGATGCTCCACAGCTATTCAATGTTCCAGGGTTTTCTATTCATCATGAAATCGATGGAATGATAGGTGCGGGATTAACTCCATTACAAATTATCCAATCAGGAACGATAAACCCAGCAAAATTTTTAGGAAAAGAAGATACTTTTGGGCAAATAAAAGTAGGTCTCGATGCAGATATATTGATTCTTAATGCCAACCCCATTGATAACATTAAAGCGTTACAACAAATTAATGGTGTACTCTATAGAGGACAATGGTTATCTAAAAAAACTATTGAATCTAAACTTGAAAAAATTGCTATAGAAGCATCTAAAAACTAGCAACAGCTATGACTACAAATTCAACACAAAACATATTACTTTGGACAATTCTGCTGATTCTTTTTGTTCCTCAGAATGGAAAGGCTCAACAAATCAAGGTTCCTAAAGATACTACAATAGTTACCAATCACACTACAAATATAAAAGGGAAAACTATTCCTTATAAAGCAACGGTAGGGTTTCAACCCGTTTGGGATCAAAACAGAAAACAAATAGCCTCATTATCCTATACCTATTATAAAAGAACTGATATAAAAAATGATCAGAACAGACCCCTACTAATCTCTTTTAATGGTGGACCAGGATCTGGTTCGGTTTGGATGCATATTGCATATACAGGGCCTCGAATCCTTAAAATCGATGAAGAAGGTTTTCCTATTCAACCCTACGGTGTTAAATCTAATCCTAATTCTATTTTAGATGTAGCCGATATCGTATTTATTAACCCAGTCAATACTGGTTATTCAAGAATGATAATGGATGCCGAGGGTAAAATGCCCGAAAAAGAAGTTTTCTTTGGAGTAAATGCAGATATAAAATATCTCGCCAGTTGGGTAAATACTTTTGTTACTAGATATAACAGATGGAGATCTCCGAAATATCTTATTGGCGAAAGTTATGGAACCACAAGAGTTTCTGGGTTGGCCTTTGAATTACAAAATAACCATTGGATGTACCTTAACGGTGTTATTTTGGTTTCGCCAACTCAAATAGGATTTAAATTTGATGGACCTGTAGAAGTAGCAAATCGTCTACCTTATTTTGCCGCTGCAGCTTGGTATCACAAAATGTTACCTTCAGAATTACAAAGTAAAGATTTATTAGAAGTATTACCCGAAGTAGAACAGTATGCGGTAAATAAACTACTTCCTGCTATTGTAAAAAGTGGATATTTAGATGCTTCAATAGAAGAAGAAGTAATTACAAAAATGGCATATTATTCAGGTTTGTCTAAAAAAACTATAAAACAACATAATCTCGAGGTTCCTAAAAGTTATTTTTGGAAAGATTTACTACGAAATCGTGATGGATTTACTATTGGAAGATTAGACTCTAGGTACAAGGGGATGGATATCAAAGAGGCTGGTGAAATGCCTGATTATAATAGTGAGTTAACCGCTTGGCTTCATGCTTTTACTCCAGCTATTAATTATTACTACACACAAGAATTAAATTTTAAAACGGATCTTAAATATAATATGTTTGGGCCCGTTCGCCCTTGGGATAGAACAGAAAATAACGCAGGAGAAAGCCTAAGAAAAGCAATGGCGATGAATGCCAATTTACATACAATGATTCAATCAGGATATTATGATGGTGCTACCACATATTTTAATGCCAAATATGTAATGTGGCAGCTCAATACTAATCGAAAATTAACAGATCGACTTAGTTTTAAAGGATATCGTAGTGGTCATATGATGTATCTTAGAAACGAAGATTTGATTAAGGCAAATGATGATATTAGAGATTTTATCATAAAATCCTCTACCACTATTAGTAAAGGTTCAAAGTATTAGAGACTTCAAAACATGCTAAAGAATAGCAAATCAAAATTCTTGTTTATTGAAATTCTGTTTATCTTTAAATCAAAAAACACATATCCAACTTAATTAATACTATGCAATTAGCACAAGTAAATATAGCAGAAATGCTAGCGCCAATAGACGATCCTATTATGGCTGATTTTGTAAATAACCTTGATCGAATTAATGAACTTGCCGAAAAAAGTGATGGTTTTGTATGGAGACTTAAAGGTGACGAGGGTAATGCAACAGCAATAACAGTATTTGATAATTTATTCTTGATCATTAATATGTCTGTATGGAAAGATTCAGAATCATTATTTGATTTTGTATATAAAACAGCACATTCTGATATTTTAAAACGTAAAAAAGAATGGTTTCATAAATTACCGCGGATGCATATGGCATTTTGGTATATCGAAAACGGACATGAACCTACTCCAGAAGAAGCAAAAGAACGTCTTTACTATTTGCAAGAACACGGGGAAACGCCTTATTCTTTTTCTTTTAAAAGCAAGTTTACAGAAACAGATGCTAAAGAATATATTCCGAAAAAATAAGGATATTTACTCACAAAATGGCTTTGACACCAAAGATTATACTACTTTTTTTCTGTCTTGTATATTGTAATTTATTTGGCATACAGGAGCAAATAAAATTTGAAAAAGAACAGCGGATAAAAAAAGTACAAGTACCACAAAATGCATTGTCATTTATAGACTCTTGTTTTACACAAAAGAAAATAAAATGGTTTGCCGAAAAAAGTCAAGACGGAAAAACATTTGAAGCCAAGGCTAAATATAATAACTACAGATATAGTATCGAATTTGATACATCAGGGAACCTTATTGATATAGAGAAAACGATTCCTTATAAAAGTTTGCCTACAGAGATCAAGACCAAAATTAATCTTAGATTATCTAAAGCTTTCTTGAAACCAAAAATTATTAAAATTCAAGAGCAATGGGTAGGCAATAAAAAAGCACTCCTACAACTAATTAAAAAAGGTAATACATCAGAACAGTATGTTTTAAATTATGAAATAGTACTTAAGGCTAAAAAAAGTGGTGCTTTTAAAATGTTTGAAGTGCTTATCAATACTAACGGAGAAATTATCAAAACGTTAGAAATTATTGAACGTAATACAGATAACTTAGAATTTTAGTAAAAAGATATAAGTTAATGAGGAAAACTTTTTATTTATTTTTCTGTATCATGATATATTCATTCTCCTGGTCGCAATCTACGTTTACCTCTGGTTTGTTACCACGAATAAGAATATCATCTAAGTTAACAAACACTATTAAATGGGTAAACGGTATAGAATCCAGGCAACTCTTTACAGATAATACTAAGAAAAACTCCTTTGACTATTTCTTAACAGATATATCTTCTCTAGCATCCTTTAAAATTGGACATAATAGCTCTCTTAATGGTGGATATTTGTTAAGAATTGAAGATAATCAAGTAACCCATAGAACTATTCAACAGTATAGTTTTGTGTATTCTTATCATGCTATACGAGTAGGCCATAGATTTGTAACCGATCAGACATTTAGTACTACTACTTTACCTAAATATAGAGGTCGTTATAGAGTAACTTTAGAAAAACCACTTAACGGAGATAAAATAAACCCAAATGAGTTCTACATAAAACTAAGTAATGAATATTTGTTTTCATATCAAGACAGTAAATTAGATATTGAACTTAGAGTATTGCCATTTTTAGGTTATGAGCTTAATCTTAAAAACAAGATAGAAGCAGGTATTGATTATCGTCTTAGTAAATTCATAAATTCAGATCCAAAAAACACGCTATGGTTTACAATTAATTGGTTTTATACCATTCAAAATCTTAAGAATAAAAAGTAACTGGATACAAAGGATTAACTCTATTTTATAATGAAGTTTCTAACAAAATATATACATTAGTTATATAAATCAATAACAATGTCAGCAATTATCAAAATAAGACCTTTAGGATTTCCATGGGAAACGAATGATCCTTTTTTATTCTGTGCATATCATGAAGATCAATATCCTAAAGGAAATGGAAAATTAGGTCCAGAAGCTTCGTTAAATGGACGTAATATCGGGCAAGATTTTACACTTAAAGATGGTTGGAGAATGTATCATGGTAGTAAAATCCCTGGATTCCCCGCACATCCCCATAGAGGTTTTGAAACAGTAACTATTGCCCAGCATGGGCTAGTTGACCATTCGGATTCTCTGGGAGCGGCAGGCAGATTTGGCAATGGTGATGTGCAATGGATGACCGCTGGTAAAGGAGTACAACATTCAGAAATGTTCCCTTTACTTAAAACAGAAGAAGAAAACCCTTTATTACTTTTTCAAATTTGGCTTAATCTTCCAAGGGAGAAAAAAATGGTAGAACCGTATTTCAAAATGCTTTGGAATGAAGACATACCTATCATAAAGTTAACAGATGAAAATCAAAAAGTTATCGAAATTACATTAGTAGCAGGTACACTTAATAACCACATAGCACCAGAACCTGCACCAAATTCATGGGCAGCAAACCCTGAAAATGAAATACTAATATCAACAATAAAAATAGATGCTAATGCAAAATATACTTTTCCTAAAGCTTCTTTAGGAATTAATCGATCTATATACTTTTTCAAAGGAACTGAAATAATGGGCGAAGAATCTACAATCCCTGTTAATCATGAAATTGTTTTGAACGCTAATCAGGAGTTCACAATAAAAAATGGCGATACCACAGCACACATACTCCTATTACAAGGCAAACCAATAAATGAACCTGTTGTTAAACATGGGCCTTTTGTAATGAATAGTCAAATTGAAATTCGAGAAGCAATACAAGAATACCAACAAACCGAATTCGGAGGATGGCCTTGGCCCGGTTATGATCATGTTCATGATAAACGTAAAGGTCGTTTTGCACTGTACCCTGACGGAACAGAAATTGTAAAGTGATGTAACTTTTAAAATACGAAAAGAAATAAATTAGCAACATTAGTTTCATATACTTTAACATTATATTATCTTTAAGCATATCATTGTCAATATCTAAGAAGATTTTACCTGAATGTTTGCTAGAAATACGCTTTTCTTACTCCTAACCTTTTTTCTATATTCAACATTCTTTGTTTCTTGTTCAAAGAAAGAAATTTTAACAGATGACGAAAAAAAATGGCTTGATAATAATAAGGTTACCTTAGGATTTTTCCCCTACTACCCTCCATATGAATTTGTAAGTAAAGAAAATGAAATCATAGGATTCTTTGTAGAATACTTTGATTTGATAGAAGAAAAAATTAATTATAAATTCGACAGGAAATATTATGTAGAGTGGCCAGATGTAATGCATGATGCAAAAAATCAAAATGTTGATATAATTTCTCAAATACAAGCCACTCCAGAAAGAAAAGAATATTTAAACTTTTATGCAGAGTTGTTCGAGTCTAAACATGTTCTTGTTACAAGAAAGAACTCTTTGTTTGACACTATTGATGATTTTAAAAATAAAATTATTACGATCCCCGAAGATTATGCCATTTTAGATATTCTAAAACTTAAATACCCTAATCATAACTTTGTAGAAGATGAAGATGACCTAAAATGCCTTCAAAAATTAAACTCTGGAGAATACGATGCCTATATAGGTCCAAGGTCTGTTATTAATTTTTTGATAAAAAACAAAGAACTTAACAACCTACAAATTGCTTCTGAAACAAATCTTTCATATAAGCCAGGTCTATCCGTTCATAAAAACAATAGGGTTTTAAACAATATTATTAGAAAAGCAGTAAACAGTATTTCTGAATCAGAAAAAGAAGATCTAATTGGAAATTGGTTGTATACACAAACACAACCTTTTTATAAAAAAAATAATTTTCTGATTCCTTTTATCATAATTTTATTGTCGGTATTAAGTACCATATTGGGCATTAATTTTTATTTAAATTATATTGTAAAAAAGAAAACAAAAGAACTAAGAATTTCGAAAGAGATTGCCGAGAAAGACAATCAACTTAAAACAGCATTCATTAATAATATTTCACATGAAATTCGAACACCAATGAATGGAATCATTGGATTTTCAAAGTTTCTTGAAGAATCACTTACAAGTACCGAAAAAGAAAAATACACTAAAATTATTATCAATAGTAGTAAACAACTTATCACTACTATGGATAACATTCTTGAGATTTCTAAACTACAAACGCAACAGGTCGCCCTTAATCTCAAAAAAACTGATGTATTCAAGTTATTGGATCAAGTGTTTTCTAATTTTGAAGAGAAGGCAAAGAAAAAAGAGATTGCTCTTATTCTTAATAATAATTTATTAGAACATGAACGATTTGCGCTGCTTGATCAATCTAAATTAAATCAAGTTATTTCAAGTTTAATCGAAAATGCAGTTAAATTTACAGAAATAGGTGCTGTGCTTATCTCATGTAATATTTTAAATTCATCACTTATCATCGCCATTAGAGACTCTGGGATAGGAATAAATTCAAAAGATCAAAAAAATATTTTTAAAAGTTTTTCTCAATCAGAGAACCAAATTTCACGAAGATATGGTGGCCTAGGTTTAGGATTGACTATTGCTAAAGAGAATGTTAGTTTAATGGGAGGTAAATTATCATTTTCTTCTATTCAAAATCAGGGATCCACTTTTAGGCTTGAACTACCATATTCTATTATTAAAACACAAAACTCAAATGTTTCTGAACAAAATGACTCTCAGTCTAGTAAACTCAAAGAATATAGAGCATTAATAGCCGAAGATGGTGAGGTCAATTTTTTATTCCTCAAAACTATATTAATGAAAATAGAAAACTACTTATTTGTCGTATATCGGGCAAAAAATGGTAAAGAAGCGGTAGATTTTTGTAAAAACAATGATTATTTGGATATCGTTTTTATGGATATAAAAATGCCCGAAATGGATGGATATGAAGCTACAAGGCTCATAAAAAAAATGAATACCCAACTCCCGGTTGTAGCCCAAACTGCATATTCTAGTAATGAAGATATTCATAATGCCTTTGCTGCCGGATGTGACGATTTTATTTCAAAACCCGTAGATCCAAAAGCATTAAAAAAAATAATTGAAAAATACCTAGTAATTTCTTCTTCCTGAAGAATACGGCATACTTAGGTTGCATTGATTATTTGCAACTATTTTATAAATATCTTAACACTTTTCTTGAAAGTGTTGCTATTAAATAGTATCTTTAATTTAAGGGAGTAAAAAAAGTAAGGGATAATTAGTATAAGTTATGCCAAAACACATACAACAAGTTTTTCTTTTAGCTCTTGTGCTATTAGGTCTTTTTTCCTGCTCCAAGTCTCAAACTCTTAGTGAGGCTGATAAAAAATGGCTCCGAGATAATGATAGTATTTCTGTAGCTTTCTTTCCGTACTATGCACCGTATCAATTTATAAACGAAAACGAAAAAATAGATGGTATTCTTACAGATTATCTATCATTGATCGAAGATAAGATGGGGCATAAATTCGAACGGAAATTATACAACAACTGGGAACAATTATTAAAAGATGCAGAAAATAATAAGATAGATATCATCTTAGAAATACAACAGACAGAAAAACGTGATAATTATTTAAATTTCTATTCTCAACTTTTCAAGTCCAATTTTGTCTTGATTACAAAAGATAATTCTTTCCAGAACTCTAAACTTAGTGATTTTCATAACAAAACAGTAGTGGTTCCGAAAGATTACGGGATACATGAAATGCTTAAAGAGCAAGAAAAAAAATTGAATATTGCAACAGAAGTAGATGATATAGCATGTTTAAAAGAAGTTAATAGAGGAACATATGATGCCTATATCGGGCCTAAAGCAGTAGCTAACTATCTTATAAAAACAGAAAACTTAGAAAACCTTAATATCGTTCTTGAGACTCCGTACAGTTATACTCCTAGCCTAGCTGTACAAAAACAGAATGTAGAGCTTAATCAAATTATATCCAAAACAATCAAAACAATAAAAGATTCTGAAAAACAGGTTATTTTTGACAATTGGCTATACAATGCAATAGTTCCTTTCTACAAAAAACCAAGTTTTTGGATTGGTCTTTCAGGTATTATTTTAATCTCGCTTATTATTATTCTATTACTTAATAGATATTTAAAGTACTTAATTCGAGAAAAAACTAAGGAGTTAAAGGTTGCTAAAGAACGTGCAGAAGAAAGTAATAAGCTAAAAACTGCATTTATACATAATATCTCTCACGAAGTACGGACTCCTATGAATGGGATTATTGGTTTTTCTGAATTACTTAATGATCCACAAATAACAGTTCCAAAACAAAAAGAATATTCAAAAATTATCATTGATAGTAGCAATCAACTTATTAATATCATCGATGATATTATTGAAATTTCAAAATTAGAAACCAATCAGGTAGAGGCCCGTTTTGAAGAAACCAATTTAAACGATATACTTAGACTACTATTTTCTGATTTTCAAAGTAAAGCTATTCTAAAAAAAATAGCCATTTACCTTAATAACGCCATACAAGATGAGCAAGCTATTATCTTAACAGATAAATTAAAACTTAACAAAATACTCTACAATTTAATTGATAATGCTATTAAATTCACAAACAAAGGTAGTATTGAAATTTCTTGTAAAATCGATAATGGAAATATCCTTATACAAGTAATAGACACTGGAATAGGTATTAAACCAGAGGACCAAGAATTAATTTTTAGAAATTTTTCTCAATCCGAAAAAGAAGTCACAAAGAGTTATGACGGACTTGGATTAGGCTTATCCATTGCTTTAAAAAATGCCAAATTACTTAATGGAAATATTTCTTTCACATCAACTCCAAAAAAAGGATCTACTTTTATATTAACGATTCCTTATCATCCTATCGTAGATCCAAATAAAGTTGATCCGTCTTTAAAAGAAATTAATGATATTTCAACAAATACTCCTATTAAACAAGTTATTTTAATTGTCGAAGATGGAGAAGTAAACTTTCTATTTCTTAAGACTTTATTATTAAAAATGAAAGGTTATAAATTTGTGATTCATAGAGCTGAAAATGGAAAAGAGGCATTAAATATTTGTGAAAACAATACACACATTGATTTAGTACTTATGGATATCAGAATGCCTATAATGGATGGATATACGGCTACACGAAAAATCAAAAAAATCAGACCCGAACTCCCCATTGTAGCACAAACTGCTTATTCTACAGAAGAAGATATCCAAAAAGCCCTTGATGCTGGTTGTGATGATTTTGTATCTAAACCTGTAGACAGAAAACTCCTTGGTCCAATTATCAGTAAATATTTTTCTGGTTTAAAAAAATCAATACACTCCTAAATGTCTATAAAAAATCAGTATTTAGGTTTTTTAAATAGCAGTTCATTATGGCAAGGCCGTTTTTCTGATGTAATTCAATTTGATTTTGAAGCACTAAATACTCCTGCTGTAATTCCAGACACTTTACCTTTTTCAATTTCAGAAAATGAAGTTTTAGGAAAGTGTATCGAACAGTTTTTTGCTTATACTATTGACAATACTAAAGACTATCAAATTATTACTAAAAACAATCAAATATTTAACGATAAAATTACAATTGGTGAGATTGATTTTATGATTAGAGATCTCCAAAATTCAAAAATTTTACATATTGAATTAGTTTATAAATTTTATATCTACGATCCTAGTATTACTACTGAAATTGATCGATGGATTGGTCCAAATCGTAAAGACTCTTTATCCCAGAAGATTAAAAAATTAAAAAACAAGCAATTACCTTTACTTTATCGACAAGAAACTTTGTCCCTACTAGATTCTTTAAATTTAAAATCTCAAGATATCGATCAAAAAGTATGTTATATGGCTAATCTTTTTGTTCCTATATCACATATTGGGAAAAAATTACCGCATATTAATCCTAAATGTATTATTGGGTATTGGATAAAATTTGAAGATTTTACTGCCAAAGGTTACTTAACAAATCAGTTTTATATCCCTAAAAAAAGAGATTGGGTAACATCCCCCGATACTAATAGCATTTGGTTTTCTTTTGCTAGCATTCTAGAACAAGTTAAACCTTCACTTTTACAAAAAAAATCTCCATTACTTTGGATGAAAAGTAATGAAGATTCTTATCAACGTTTTTTTATTGTTTGGTGGTAATTTATTATTTCGATTAATTTCAAATTAACAAAAACCAACTTCTCTTTTACAATCCGCTAATATAACTTCCGTATAGATCATTAAACCTAAAACCTTCGGATAATCTATACTTGCTCAATTTTTTGTATTCTACCAATCCCCATAACAAGAATTCTTTCATAAAATAACTATCCTCATCATTCAAATCGGCTTGATACTCTTTTATCAAATCTGTAAGCGGAGAAATCGCATCTAGTTTTGAGGTATATTCCTGATCAGAAACATCATCTAACAATTCAAATCCACTTTGTTCAAAAAACCAGCTTAATAATGTTTCGTACGGGCTTTTATAGTCTTCTTTTTCTAATTTTTCTATCGCAGGAAAATAGTCAGGAAATAAAGTTTTAATAGCATTTGCAATTAGAGAATGTGCTACAGAAGAAGCTCCTTCTTGTTCTCCTTCATAAACCAGTTCTACTTTACCTGTTACAGCTGGAATAATACCCGTAAAATCACTTAATCTTAGTGTAGTAGTATCATCTCCAGATATCAACGCTCGATGTTCTGCAGTACTTAAAAGGTTTTCATAAGCGGTAATACTCATTCTAGCACTAATACCACTTTTATGGTCTATAAACTCACTATCGCGGGCTTCAAAACTAATTTGTTCTAAAAGATCTTTAGCTAGTTCAGGAACATATACCAAATCACTTTGTCTAGTATCTAATTTAGCTTCTTGTTGCGTAATTGTCTTTGCTATAGCGATAGTCTCTGGATAATGGGTTAGAATTTGAGAACCAATCCTATCTTTTAGAGGAGTAACGATGCTTCCTCTGTTTGTATAATCTTCTGGATTTGCAGTAAAAACAAATTGTATATCTAAGGGTAATCGTAGTTTAAATCCTCTAATTTGAATATCCCCTTCTTGTAAAATATTAAACAAAGCTACTTGTATACGAGCTTGTAAATCTGGTAATTCATTAATCACAAAAATACTACGATTTGCTCTAGGAATCATTCCAAAATGAATAACACGATCATCGGCATAACTTAACTTTAAATTAGCTGCTTTAATAGGATCAACATCTCCAATAATATCCGCTACGGTAACATCTGGAGTTGCTAATTTTTCAGAAAAACGTTCTGACCTATGTAACCAACTTATAGGTGTATCATCTCCTTTATCTTCTATTAAATTTGTAGCATATCTAGAAATAGGATTAAAAGGATCATCATTAATTTCAGATCCATCTACAATAGGAATCCATTCATCTAAGAGATTAATCATTTGCCTTGCCAACCGTGTTTTGGCTTGCCCTCTTAATCCCAATAAATTAATATTATGCCTAGAAAGAATCGCTCTTTCAAGTTCAGGAATAACAGTGTTTTCGTATCCATGTATACCTGTAAAAGTATCTTCTTTTTTACTAATCTTAGTTCTTAAATTATCCCTGAGCTCATCTTTTATAGACTTTCCTTTGTAACCTGTCTCTTTTAGTTCACCTAAGGTTTTTATATTTTGAATCTTCATATAATTTTTATTCTCTTTTCTTTTTATCCTTTAATTCTCTTTTTTCTATTGGTTTCGTAATCTTCAAAGATCATCTCTCCTAAACCTTTTAACCCGGTATAAAATGCTTTTCCTTGATTTGCATAGGTAAATTCTCTTACAAACTGCATTAAATAAGAGTCTTGAGCGATCATAAATGTAGTGATTGGTATATGTAACTTTCTTGCTTGTTGAGCCATCATATAACATTTATTTACAATATGTCTGTCTAAACCATTACTATTTTTATAATATTGACCATCCGGCATTTTTAAACAACTAGGTTTACCGTCTGTAATCATAAAAATTTGCTTGTTTGTATTACGTTTTCTGCGTAACATATCCATTGCCAACTGTAAACCAGCAACAGTATTAGTATGATAAGGGCCTACTTGCAAATAAGGTAAATCCTTGATTGCAATTGGCCAGGCGTCGTTTCCAAACACCAAGATATCTAGAGTATCTTTGGGGTATCGCGTTGTAATAAGCTCTGCAAGTGCCATCGCTACTTTTTTGGCAGGAGTGATTCGGTCTTCACCATACAAAATCATGCTATGACTAATATCTATCATTAACACCGTACTCATTTGAGCTTTGAACTGAGTTTCTTCTACAACAAGGTCATCTTCTGTAAGGTTTAGGTCCCCAATACCATGATTAATTTGTGCATTTTTAAGACTTTCTGTCATCGAGATTCGTTCTAGAGAATCGCCATATTGGTAATTACGAAACTCACCAGAGTGTTCGTCTCCCCTACCAATATAGTTCGTTCGATGATTACCCGATCCACTTCGCTTTAGTTTACCAAAAATTTGATCTAATGCTCTTTTACGAATTGCTTGCTCGGTTTTAGCAGTAATTGACATCCCTCCTTTTCCATCAGGTTTAATCTCTTCTCGAATATACCCCTTCTTTTTTAAGTCTTCGACAAAATCATCCAAAGTATATTCATCGTCTGTTAACTGATATTCTTTATCCAACTCTTTCATCCAATCAAGTGCTTCATCCAAATCTCCAGAAGTATGAGTGATGATCTCTTGAAAAATATCAAAAAGTTTATCAAAAGGAGATTGTTCAGGGGCTTCGTAGATTTTAAAAGAGAAACCCTTTTTAAAATTTTTCTTTTTCATAAGTTAAAGTTAGTACATTTTTATATAAGAAGAGGGCATATCAACCCGATAAGAAATCAGAATTAACATTTGTTTTACAGAACTTTTATAGAAAAATATCTTACCAGTACGTTTAAAAATAAAAATAACTAACAATTGTTATCTTTGGGAAAGCCTAAGAGGCAGATAAAACATCTTAATACGTATACATATTCATCACTCATTTATCACATCAATCCTATGAAAAAATATTTCTTACCAATAGTATTCACTCTTTTTTCAATCTTAACCTTGGCTCAAGATGATGCAGAAAAAGTGGCATCTACTGTTTCTAAATCCGAAATAAAAGGGCATATCTACTTCTTAGCTTCTGATGAGCTAAAAGGAAGACAAACGGGATCTTCAGAAAATAAAATTGCCGCACAATATCTAGCAAATATGCTTAGAAGCTACGGAGTTAATCCCATTCCCGATACAAAAAGTTATATTCAGAATGTCGCATTACTAAAAACATCAAGTGCTACTACAACTATATTTAAGTCTAATACTACTGAAATAAAAAAGATTATTCCTATTACAAAAACAAATGCAAATTTTAAGGGTAAAGCTGTTTTTGTAAACTATGGCACTCCTGAAGATTATAAAAAAACTAATGTAAAAGGAAAATACGTTATCTCTTATGTAGGTACTAAGGATAATAATGACATGAGATTTGCTTTTTCTAAAATAAAAGAAAAAAGAGAGCTCGCCGAAAAAAACGGAGCTATTGGTTTTATAGAAATCTCTAATATTAATGACAACATTTGGGAACGAATTTCTCATTCTCTTAACGGAGATAAAATGGAAACTGTGGGTAGTAACAATAGTAAATTAGATCAGTTCTCTTATGCTTGGGTCAATGATCAAAAAGAAGAAATCAGCAAACTTTTTACGGATAAAAATGAAATTGATATCGCACTTACTATCGAAGGGGTCAAACAAAGTAAAGTAACTTCTCAAAACGTAGTTGGTGTTGTACAAGGTACAGATCCTAAACTTAAGAATGAATATATTATTTATTCTGCGCATTATGATCATGTAGGTATAGGAAAAGCTGTTGACAATGACTCTATTTATAATGGAGCACGTGATAATGCAGTAGGAACTGTCACTGTGCTTTCTGCAGCAGAGAACATTGCTAAATATCCGACTAAAAGATCTGCACTTTTTATACTATTTACAGGAGAAGAAAAAGGCTTACTTGGTAGTAAGTGGTATGTTGAACATCCTGTTCTACCATTAAATCAAATGGTGTATTGTTTTAACAGTGATAATGGAGGGTATAATGATACTAAATTAGCAACCATAGTAGGACTTAGTAGAACAACGGCACAAAAAGATATTGAAACTGCCGCTCTTAAATTTGGATTAAAAGCTATTGATGATCCAGCACCAGAACAAGGTTTGTTTGATAGATCTGATAATGTAAATTTTGCTGCTAAAGGGATACCAGCTCCAACATTTAGTATGGGATTTACAGCTTTTGACGAACAAATTACCAAATATTATCATCAGGTAACAGATAACCCTGACACACTAGATTATGATTATTTATATAAGTTTTTTCAATCTTATGTTCTAGCATGTCGAAATATCGCCAATAACCCCACTACTCCATTTTGGGTAAAAGGCGATAAGTATTATGAAGCTGGCGTCAAGCTTTATAAAAAATAATCAATCCGATTATTCAGATGAGTTTATAGAAAACAGGCTTGAAAGTAATTTCCAAGCCTGTTTTTATAATTTTAGAACTTTATTTTTTTTATAAAATCAAATACTATGTTCTTAGATAACTATTGATTAATTCTCATCTTTTGAAGCAAAAACCATCTAAAAACATAAAATTTAAGAAAACATATTCCTTTTTTAACAAAACAATATTATAAATAGGGCATTTTATACATTAATTTTATATTACCCTAGAATTAAGATAATTGTTAAAGCAACATAACAAATACATATGACAATAAGTAGTAACCCCATGTAATTGCATACTGTGTAGGTGACGATATGTAATTCATTAAATCATAAGATTATGAAAAATTACATATTTATAGTATTCGTGATTTCTTCATGTTGGCTATATCCTAACAATACTAGTCATTCTTTAAAATCAAATTCAGAAGAATATTCTCAAAATCCTCGTGATCGTAAACTCTCAGCAGACGAAGTCAAACAAAGAGGTCTCGATGTATTAGCTAATGAAATAACCGAAAACTTCGAAAGTTTAGACTTAAAAAAAACAGCAAGGTCTGCTATATTTGAAACTTCATACGGTTTTAGATGGAAACTTGTAAATCTTCATACAGGTAAAAAGATTATTGTAAAAGTTGATAAAGACTTTAAGCTTATTTCGGCAAGAGATAATAAGAATACTAAAATTATGAAACCTTGAATTAAGATGAAAGTAAATTCTTAACTGTTTCAAAATCTTCTTCATACTCCCAATAGATTACTCTATCATATGCGTATTTAATTAAAATATAATTTTCACTTACAGATAGAACCCTTTCTATGGCTACAAGTTTTCTAGAAGCTTTTTCGACCTTTACCTCTTCAACTATTTCTTGATTACGGGCATCAAAACCATGAACTATGGTATGACTTTTTAATGTTAACTCTATAAATTTCATTTTAATCGTTTTTTAGATCTTTAAAAATCTCAAATTTTAACTTAACACCACTTTAAGACTTTATCGTTGTCATTTTATTTATTTTAGACTCTTCATTATCAATCATCCAAAGGTGCCAAAATTTTTTCTTCTTTTCGCCACTATTTTTTCATGTTTTTTTAGTCGTGCTCAAGAAAATATCTCTATTACATACACAGGTAACATGGGGGTGTATATTACGGATAAACAATCTTCAGTTCTTATAGATGGTTTACACACTAGATATGGTGATGATTATTTATTTCCAACTGCTAAGCTAGTCAATGAAATTAATACACAATTACAACCCGATGTTATTTTATTTACACATTATCATGGGGATCATTTTAGTGTTGAATTGGCAAAAGAATATCTTAAAAAAAATAAGGAAACTCATGTCTTCGGAGCGAACCAAATAACAAAGCATTTTTCATCAAATAGTAATCAAATCCATACGATAGCAACAAACGATTATAACAAACAAGTAAAACCTATAAAAAAAGCAACTATTACGGGATTTAAAGTCGATCATGTAGGAAAACGACATAGTGCTGTAGAGAATGTAGGATTCATAATTGAGATTAGTAATAAAAAGATACTACATGTAGGGGATACTGATTGGCTACAAGAAATTAATCTATTTGATCAATTAAAATTATCCGAAGAAGCCATTGATATAGCCATTTTACCGTATTGGATGCTTTTATCTGACAATGCGACTTCATTGATAAAAGAAAACATAAATACAAAACATATTATTGCTACTCATATTTCACCACAAATAAAAAAAGAAGAGCTTTCAAAATTAAAAAACACATATCCCCATGTGCATTTTTTCACAAAACTCAAACAACAGATACAACTATAATTAACACACATCCAAAAAAATGAAAAAAATATTATTGTTACTACTACTCACAACAGCCATAGGGGTTTCACAAGAATTCTCTATGGATCTTATCAAGGATAATACACCACGTAATATAGGGCCGGGAGGTATGAGTGGGCGTGTAACCTCGATAGATGTAGTAACTTCTGATCCAAATACAATCTATGCAGGAACAGCCTCTGGAGGATTGTGGAAATCAACTTCGGGAGGAATAAAATGGAATCCCATTTTTGATAATCAAGCCACAGCTTCTATTGGTGCAGTTGCAGTTCAACAATCAAATCCATCTGTTATATGGGTTGGCACAGGAGAAGGAAATCCTCGTAATAGTTTAAATGGTGGATATGGTGTATACAAATCCTTAGACGGTGGTAAAAACTGGAAACTTATGGGATTAGAAAAAACACGTCATATTCACAAAGTGATTATTGATCCAACTAACCCAAATATTGTTTATGTTGCCGCTATTGGATCGCCTTGGGGAGAACATCCAGAAAGAGGCGTTTTTAAAACTACAGATGGTGGTGATACATGGTCAAAAATTCTTTTCGTTAATAATAAAACTGGAGCCGCAGATCTTGTGATTGATCCAAAGAATCCTAATAAATTAATTGTGGCCATGTGGGAACATAAAAGAGATCCTTGGTTTTTTAAATCAGGAGGAAAAGGATCCGGGCTACACATTACTCATGACGGCGGAAAAACTTGGAAAAAAAGAACTGATTTAGATGGGCTCCCGAAAGGAAACCTTGGACGTATTGGATTAGCAATAGCTCCTAATAAACCTAATATTATTTATGCGCTAATCGAAGCAAAAAAGAATGCCTTATACAAGTCGATAGATGGTGGTTTTAAATGGAAAAAAGTTAATGATAAAAATGATATCGGTAATCGACCTTTTTATTATTCAGATATTTTTGTAGATCCTCAAAATGAAAACAGAGTCTATTCTGTTTTTACATATGTAAACGTTTCTGAAGACGGAGGTAAGAATTTTTCGCAATTAATGCCTGCATATGGAGTGGATAATGGTGTTCATCCAGATCATCATGCATGGTGGATCCACCCTAACGATGGTAATTATATGATAGATGGTAATGATGGTGGTTTAAATATTACACGTGATGGTGGTAAAACATGGCGATTTATTGGTAACCTACCTGTTGCTCAATTTTATCATATTAATGTAGACAACGAATTCCCTTACAACGTGTATGGGGGAATGCAAGATAATGGTAGCTGGAGAGGTCCTGCTTATGTTTGGAAAGCACAAGGGATTAGAAATTCATATTGGCAAGAAATTTCTTTTGGAGACGGTTTTGATGTTGTCCCTGATAAAGAAGATTCACGTTACGGCTGGTCTATGAGTCAGCAAGGATTTGTAAGTAGATACGATTGGATGACAGGTAATAATTATACAGTTCGCCCAACTCACCCTGATCCCAAAGTAAAACTTCGTTTTAACTGGAACGCGGCCATTAATATTGATCCCTTTGATAGCAGTACCTTATATTTCGGAAGTCAGTTTGTACATAAAAGCACCGATAAAGGATTAACATGGAAAGTAATTTCTGGAGATTTATCTACCAATAATCCCGAAAAATTAAAACAGTCTGAAAGTGGCGGATTAACAATGGATGCTACTGGCGCAGAAAATCATTGCACAGTTTTAGTAATAGAACCTTCTACTTTAGAACAAAATATGCTTTGGGCAGCTACAGATGATGGTCGAGTGCACGTTACACAAAATGGTGGTACCAACTGGACAGATGTTTCTGCTAATATTAAAGGTTTACCTAAAGGTAGCTGGATTGTTCAAATCAAAGCATCTAACAAAAATAAAGGTGAAGCTCTACTTGTTGCAAATGATTATAGAAGATTTAATTATACGCCTTATGCATATCGCACTAAAGATTATGGTAAGACTTGGGTACGTATCGTAGATCAAAATGATGTAAAAAGTTATACGCTAAGTATTGTTGAAGATCCAATAGAAAAAAACCTTTTATTTCTAGGAACTGATGATGGATTGTATATTTCTTTAAATGCAGGTAATAATTGGGTTAAATGGACCAAAGGATTTCCTACAGTTTCTGTTAAAGATTTAGTGATTCAACCCAGAGAACATGATTTAGTAATTGGTACATTTGGTAGAGCAGCCTGGGTACTAGATGATATTAGACCTTTACGAGCGTTAGCAAAAAACACCTCTATTTTAAAGCAAAAATTACAACTTTTTGAACCACCAATTGCATATCAAGCTGCTTATCAGCAACCTACTGGTAGTCGTTTTGGTGCAGATGCCATTTATAATGGTGATAATCGTGATTATGGTGCACTTATCTCCTACTATCTACAAGTGGAGAAAAAGAAAAAAGAAGATAGTGACAAGGAAGAAGAAAAAGAGGATGAAGATGTGAATACAGACGAAAAAGAAGAGACAAAAGTAAAATGGGACTCTATTCGCTTAAAAGTATATGACGGTGATCGATTAATTAGAACACTCAAGCAAAAAACTCCTGACTCTACTGGATTTCATAAAATTACATGGTTTATGGATGAAAAGGGAGTAGATCGACCTTCTAGAAAAGTTATAAAACAGGATAAAGAACCTAATGGAGTTTTGGTAAAACCTGGAAACTATAAATTAGTCATGGAATATGGCGATCAAACATCTGAGACTTCTATAAAGGTACAATCAGATCCTAGGTTACAAGTATCCACGCAAAACATAAATGAGGTATACGCAGCTTCTAAGAAACTAGAAAAAATGATGCAAACTGCATCTGACGCTGTAAAACAGTTAGCACAAAGTAAAGAGGTCGCTACGAAATATAAAAAAGAGCTTCAAAAATTAGATAAAAAGAAGTTTAAGGAGCAGATCAAATCATCTAAAGGTATTTCTAAGAAAATTGATAGTGTAATGGCTTTTTATATTGGTAAGATTGATAAACGTCAAGGGATTACACGTAATCCAGAAGTTACCATAATGCAACGTCTTGGAAAAGCAAATCAATATGTAAGCAGTCGTAAAACAGGAATAACTGATACAGAAAAAACACTAATGCAACAAGCCAAAGATGCTCTGCAAGATGCCTTGCAAAAAACGAATACCTTCTTTACCAATGACTGGAAAACATATCGTGAAGCTATCGAGAAATTAAATACGTCGCCTTTTAAAGAAACTAAGAATTTTAATTTAGAATAATTAATATATACTTCTTATGAAAAAACTTATCATATTTTGTGTTAGTTTACTAATCCTCCACTCTTGTAAAGAAGAACAAAAAAAGGAAGCGATTATAAAACCAATAGAAATTGGGCAATATTCCATAGAGCAATTCATGGATAACGAAAATGCCTTTACCAATGGATTTTCAGTAGACAAATCTAAAGTCTTAATAACTAGTAATAGATCAGGTATATATAATATGTATTCTGTATCTGCTAAAGGAGGAGAACTTCTTCCTCTTACCAAATCCGATAGTGCATCTGTCTTTGGCATATCCTATTTCCCCAAAGATGACAGAATTTTATTTAGAATGGATGGTAACGGAGATGAGATCTTTAAAATCTTTCTAAAAGACAGTTCTGGTATTCAACGGCTAACACCAGAAAAAAATGTTAGAGCTTTGTTTAGAGGCTGGTCAAAAGATGGTAATAGCTTTTACTACGGAACAAATGAACGTGACTCTAAATTTATGGATCACTATGAAATGGACATTACTAATTTTAAGTCAAAGTTAGTTTATCAAAATAATGATGGATTAGATTTTTCAGGAATGTCTGAGGATAAAAAATACATTATACTTCGGAAAACCATAAATACAAATGATAATGACTTATTTTTAGTTAATACTACTTCTAAGGAAAAGATAAAAATTAATGAAAATTTGAGTAATAACTCTTTTCAAGATTTTTCACCAGATGACTCGGCATTTTATTATACAACGGATGATGGAGCAGAATTTTCATATTTAATGAAATATAATCTTCAAGATGGTAGCAAAGAAAAAATATTAGAAAAAGATTGGGATATTTCCGGTTTTGGATTTACACAAAAAGGAAAATATCAGGTTACATTTACCAATGAGGATGCTAAAACTGTTTTTAATGCAAAAGAAGTTGCGACTGGGAAAACTGTTGATTTCCCAACTATTGACGGTAAAGAAATTAGCCAAGCATCATTTTCCAGAGATGAAACGATGGCTATTCTTAGTATTGGGGGTTCAAATTCGCCAACAAATTCATATACATATGATCTTTCTACTAAAGAATATTCTCAGTTAACAAATGTCCTAAATAAAGATATTAATCCCGATGATCTTGTAAGTGCTGAAGTAGTTCGTTTTAAATCATTTGATGGCTTAGAAATCCCAGCTATTTATTATAAACCAAAACAAGCTACATCTGATCATAAAGTTCCTGCCTTAGTTTGGGTACATGGTGGTCCAGGAGGGCAATCAAGGCAAGGATTTAATTCTACGATCCAATATTTAGTGAATCATGGTTACGCAATCTTAGCAGTTAACAACCGTGGTAGTAGTGGATATGGAAAAACCTTCTACGGCTTAGATAATCTTAATCACGGAGATAAGGACCTTAAAGATTGTGTTGCAGGTAAAGACTGGTTAGCACAACAAGAGATAATTGACAATAATAAAATAGGTATCATTGGTGGTTCTTACGGTGGATATATGACCATGGCCGCATTAACCTATACTCCTGATGAATTTAATGTTGGAGTTAATCTTTTTGGAGTAACCAATTGGATCAGGACATTAAAAAGTATCCCACCATGGTGGACATCCTTTAAAGATGCATTATACCTTGAATTAGGAAACCCGAATACAGCTGATTCTGTTCGACTAAGAAAAATTTCTCCCCTTTTTCATACCGAAAAAGTTACAAAGCCATTAATTGTACTTCAAGGGGCAAAAGATCCTAGAGTATTAAAAGTAGAATCTGATGAAATTGTAGCCGGAGTAAAGAAAAACGGTGTTCCTGTTGAATATGTTTTATTTGAAGATGAAGGCCATGGATTTGTAAAAAAAGAAAACCAAATTGAAGCCTACGGTAGGGTATTAAAGTTTTTAGACAAATATCTAAAAGGTAATGGAAGCGAGGTTATTAATGATGGCAAAACTGAATCTACTAAAATTGAATAAACTTTAGTAAAATTAATTAAAAAAAATCTAGTTCGTCTCTATCCTAGTATAGAGATGAACTTTGAATATAAAAGCAATACCAATTATGATATTTAAAGATTACGATAACACGTACAAACAAAAGAATCACCAGACTTTCTACAGAATTTCCTTATACATTTAATCCGATGTATACATATTACAAAATTAAATTTTAAAATAGTAACCCAATAATGAATAGTAACAAAACACTTTTCGGTTTAATCGTATTGTTTACCATCACAATGTCAAATGCACAAAATACAGGCGAAGATGAAATCGGCGCTTGGTACATGTATTTTGGTACCAATAGAGTATCAGAAAAATTAAGCATCCATTCTGAGGCTCAATTTAGATTTTATGAGGTAGGATCTACATTTAATCAATTATTATTAAGAACAGGATTAAATTATCATATCGAAGACAAAGCTATAGCCACATTAGGGTATGGATACATTAGTACCGATGGTAGTTTTGAAGATATTCCTGGTGAAGAAAACGCAAAAGAACATCGAATTTTTCAACAATTTATTCTTAAAAATACAAGCGGAAAATTTAAGTTCGAACATCGCTATCGATTAGAACAACGATTTATTAGTACTCAAAATGATGATTTTACAGAACATAGAGCTCGCTATCGCTTACAACTTACATATCCTATAAATGATAAATGGTTCTTAAATGCTTATGATGAAGTTTTTATCAATTTGCAAGAGCCAATTTTTGGTCAAAATCGATTATATGGTGCAGTAGGATATAATGTACAATCTAATTTTAGCATTCAATTAGGATATCTTAAAAATCATTTTACCGGAATAAATTTTGATCGTTTGCAGTTAGGTGTTTTCTATAATACCGACTTTAGAAAGAAAGATAACAACTAATGGATATTGTAAAAAGTAAAAGACCTGCATTACTGCTAATTGATATACAAAAAGGATTTGAAGATATTGAGTATTGGGGAGGAGAACGTAATAATCCTGATGCTGAGAAGAATATGGAAAAGCTACTCACTTTGTGGAGAAAGAACAATCTACCCGTTTTTCATATCAAACATTGTTCTACTGAGCCCAATTCTCCTCTTGCAAAAAGCCACCCTGGAAACGATTTTCAAGATTTCAGTGCTCCTCTAGAAGACTTAAAAGGAGAGCATATTGTAGAAAAAGAGGTAAATAGTGCTTTTATTGGTACTGGACTTAAACAGTTATTAGAATTTAAAAAAATAGACACCTTAGTAATCGTTGGTTTAACCACAGATCATTGTGTTTCTACAACAACTAGAATGGCAGGAAATTTTGGTTTTAAAACCTTTTTAGTTGAAGATGCTGTCGCCACTTTTAATAAAATTGGCGCAAACGGTCAAAATTATAGTGCACAACTAATTCATGATACAGCAATAGCAAGTCTAAAAGATGAATTCGCAACTATTGTATCAACAGCATCTGTTATAGAAAATCTAGCATAACACACCGCAAATACAATTTTACGATACACAAGAACCTTATTAACTTATTTCTTGTGTATCATTGTGTGTATAAAATCCAAAATATCATTTAATACAATATTCTTTTCTGGTTCATTATGCAATTCATGATATAATCCTTCATAACTTTTGAAGTGTATCAGAGTATTTGAAAGTGCAAATTCTTTAGAACTAGTATAACTGGTTAAGCGATCTTTGGTTCCATGCAGCACTAGTGTAGGAGTACGTACTGCTTCTCCCCTATCTTCAGCCCACTTTCCTGCTTCGAAACAAGATAAAAAAAACGATGGTGTTATTTTATTATGGACCAAACTATCTTTTTGATAAGCCTCTACAACATTTTTATCTCTGCTAATGGCATTGGCATCCAGATTAGTAATATCACTAAAAGAAGGGTAAATAATATTCATAAACTTAGCTAAGGTTATTTTAAATGTAGGAGGTTTAAAAGGCAATGTAAACCAAGGAGCAGAAAGAATAGCACCTGCAATTTCTGGAGTTCTTCTAATTAAATAATTAGCCACTACATTTCCCCCCATACTATGGCCATACAAAAATATGGGAAGACCCATATCTTCTCGAATCGCAATGGTTAAAATCTTTTCTATACTTTCTAATAAGAAATTATAATTGGGTGTGTGCCCACGTTTTCCATCAGATACTCCATGACCGATATGATCAAAGGTATACATACTAATACCATTCAAGTTAAAAAAATCTTTTACATGCATATATCTAGAACTATGTTCTCCCATGCCATGTATCAAACACACTATCGCAACAGGGGTATCAACACACCAAGATTGCGCATGGATATTTTTACCTTCTTGTAACCAGCTAAATTTTGTATGCATTATTTGATTTTATTTTATACAATATAACAATCTTCATCTTGATTTTTGTTTATAACCAAAAATGAGATAGAATTTTTGGTATTATTTATACAAACAGTATTGATCATGAAAATTAATTAAAGTGAAAAAATAGTTTGTATCTGGCATATTATTTTAAGCGTAAAAAATTATCTTTAAAGCAAGTATTCTTCTTAAATCTCGACTCTTAAATAAAAATAACACAATGAGTTTATCAAAAGTCACTTTTACGAACGCCGAAGGTCAAACATTATCAGGTCGTTTAGAACTTCCTGCCGATCAACATCCTCATAATTTTGCATTGTTTGCACATTGTTTTACCTGTAATAAAAACTTAGGCGCAGTACGAAATATTAGTAGAGGACTTACAGCTCAGGGGTTTGGAGTCCTTAGATTTGATTTTACAGGTTTGGGAGAAAGCGAAGGAGACTTTGCAGATACTAATTTTTCTGGAAATGTAGAAGACTTAGTTGCAGCAGCAGATTTTTTAGCCAAAGAATATATGGCTCCCGCTTTGATTGTTGGTCACTCACTGGGTGGCGCCGCATCAATTTTTGCCGCTTCACAAATCGATTCGATAAAAGCAGTTGCTACCGTTGGGGCTCCTTCTAATCCAAAACATGTAAAACATCTATTAAAAAGTGGACTAGAAGAAATTCAAGCCACTGGTAAAGCTGTAGTTAATTTAAGTGGACGGGATTTTACTATAAAAAAACAATTTATTGATGATTTAGATACGAAATCATTACCAGAAGTTGCTAAAAACTTAGACAAGGCTCTTTTGGTCATGCATTCTCCTCAGGACACTACGGTAGGAATCAAAAATGCCGAGGAGATTTATCATGCTGCCAAACATCCTAAAAGTTTTGTGAGTTTAGATGGTGCAGATCATTTACTTATGCGAAAAGAAGATTCTAACTATGTGGGTAAAGTGATTGCAGGTTGGTCTTCAAGATATATGGATATACCCGAAACTTCAAAACTTAATAGTCAGCATCATGTAGTGGCCAGTTTAGATAATACAGAAGGATTTACTACACAAATGAAAATTGGGAATCATTACATGATTGCCGATGAACCCGAAAGTATAGGAGGTAATGATTTTGGTCCATCGCCTTATGAATTAGTATCTGCAGGATTATCAGCATGCACTGCTATGACTATAAAAATGTATATGGCTAGAAAAGGTTGGGATTTACAAAATGTAGAGGTACACACTAGTTACAGTAAATCTCATGCCGCAGATTGTGAAAATTGTGAAGATCCTAATGCTAAAATTGACACATTCGAAAGAGAAATAAAAATTGAAGGTGATCTTGACGAAAAACAAATTAATAGAATTCTACAAATTGCGGATAAATGTCCAGTACATAAAACATTACACAGCCAAACACAAGTAATAACTAAATTAATATCTTAATAAGAACTACTATACTAATTTATATGTAATTATTGCATATTCTTATAAACAAGTGGGCAATCAAATGAAGCGTATAAGGCTTACAAATATATCTGATAATTATTTTAAGCTTGCATGGGAACTTTATCAAAAAGCTTTCCCTTCAGAAGAGCAAAGGTTATTGGATGCTCAAGCCCTTGTAATGAAAAAATCAAATTATCATTTTGAAATTATAATTGAGGAAAAGGAATTTGTAGGGTTTCTTTTATGGTGGGATTTTGAAACCTATAAATATATTGATCATTTTGCTATTGCTATGCAACGAAGGAATCTGGGTTTGGGAAAATTAATTCTTGAAAAGTTCATTGACACCACTGATAAACCAATTTTGTTAGAAGTAGAATTACCTAGTTCGACTATCAATCAACGTAGAATAAAATTTTATGAAAAGATTGGATTTAAACTTAACCAACATTATTATGAAATACCACCCTTGGTAGAAGAACAATCGTCTTTGCAATTGTTATTAATGTCTTATCCTGAAATTATTTCAAAAAAGAATGTTGAAGAATTTATAAAAATATGCCATCCCATTATGTTCAAAAATTAGGTATAAACCCGACGTTTTTCTAAAGTAGAATTAAATCAAAACAAGGTATTTCTATTTTCATACTCATAGTTTTTAAAGAGTTAACGATGAAATTGAAATGTAAAAAACTCAACTATTTAGTAACAAAAATAATTTCAAACAAACAACCAAAAAAAATGATATACACAAAATTTAGTACGCATTTTCGGATATACTCTTATATCGTAATTATCCTTTTCTCTGTTAATTCGGGTTTTAGTCAAACAGTACGACAAGAAAAAATGGAAAAACTTAGTTATCTGGTTGGTGAATGGATTGGTACCTCAACTATTTACAAAAACGATTCTATTACTAAACAAGTTCCTGTTTTTGAGAACGTAAGTTTTAAACTAGATAAGAATATAATTACGCTAGATGTGTACTCTGAATTAATTCAATTACATACTATAATTTACTATGATGAAAAGGATGAAAAGTATTATTACAATCCTTTTTCAAAAAATGGTGCTGGAAAATACCCAGGTGAATATAAGGATGGAAAATTTATAGTATGGTTTAATGAAAACAGGAGATTAATATTTAGCTTAACTCCAGAAGGATATTTTCAAGAATATGGTGAGAAACTTGAAAATGGAATATGGCACAAATATTTTGAAGATGTTTTAAAAAAAACACCCTAAAGCTCATTATGGATTAATAGTTAAAATAAAATTTAGATATATTTTCAAAAAAACATACAAACTTGGTAACATTTTTTACTACTTGGGTACCTATATTTACCAACTCAATTAGTATAGGAATAGAATTTATGAAACTTAGAAATCAGATAATTAACTTTCAAAACTCAGCAGAAAAAGAGTTTAACGAGAAAAAAAATATACTTACATGTATCAAATTTTTACTTGCATTACTACTGTTTTTTGGCTCAACTATTTTTGCGGGTTTGACATTGCCTTTTAGGGTTCTAATAAAACAATTCTCTAAAAAAAGTAAAAAGTCTAAGGTTTATGTAGGTCATAATCAAAACATCGATGAACTTCTAAAAAAAGAAGAATTAGTATTGATCGATTTTTGGGCAGAATGGTGTGGTCCTTGCGTCATGATGAATTCAGTAATAAAAGAGTTTTCTGAAGTATCACAACATATTAAAGTAATAAAGATCAATGCAGATATGAATATGAAAACATTAAAAAGGTTTAATGTTAGAGGTTTACCTCATTTTTTACTTATTGCTAATGGTAAAGAAATTAAACGTCATGCCGGACCTATGACATTTAAGGATTTAAATGAATTTTGTTTTAACCCATAACCATACGAGTACAGTAACATCACATCAATTTATAACTTGATTCTTTATACATTATAAAAAAATAAAATTTATACTTGAAAAAAGTATTAAAAATAATATCACCAATATTACTATTTGGGTTTCTAACCGTAGTGACTCAAATTGGTGGAATTATTTATCTAGGGAGCCTCTTAATTGCAAAAAAATGGAAATGGGATTTAAAATATAAACTTCTAATTATTTTTACCGGATTCTATTTAATTTCCACCTTCTTTATTATACCATTTATTGCTCCCTTCTTTGGACGAGAAAAGGTAAAACATCATGATAGTATAAAACCCACTAATTATATGACTGTTTTACTGAATAGAAATTATGTCACACCTGCACTAAATGAATTACTTTATCAAACAGAAAAAGAATTAGAGGGAACAGGCATTCAAATCCATTATCTAGATGCAAACTTTCCTTTTTTTAATAAATTTCCCTTACCGCCTCACTTAAGCCATAATGACGGAAAGAAAATTGATCTTAGTCTGATTTATGAAACAAAAACTGGAAAGCTAACCAATAAACAAAAATCAATAAGTGGTTATGGGGTTTTTGAATCTCCTAAATTAAATGAGTACAATCAAATTGACAAATGCCTGAAAAACGGTTATTTTCAGTATGATTATCCTAAATATGTAACTTTTGGAAAAATAAATAAACAGTTAGTCTTTTCTAAAAAAGGAACTTATACACTTATAAAAAGTATTTTAAAAAATAAAAACTTAGGAAAAATTTTTATTGAACCTCATCTTAAAAATAGAATGAAGCTAACTCATGAAAAAGTAAGGTATCATGGTTGCAAGGCCGTAAGACACGATGATCACATTCACATACAATTAAAGTAAATAGTACTCACAATGCTTTGTTTTTGTATATTATATGTAAAAGAGCTCTTTAAAATAGTCATGTTTTTTTTCAAAAAGAATTCATAAAAAACAAAAAACTTGTTTAGTTGAGAATTTTTTATCATCTTTGAACTGTAATTAAATTTATTACAGTTAAAAAATAAGAGTTTTGGTTAAAAGTAAATTTTCTATTTCGTTACATATAATGACTTTATTGGCATATTATCCTAATGAATGGCATGCCTCATCTCAAATTGCAGATAGTCTTAACATCAACCCTGTTCTTGTTAGAAAGGAAATAAAAACATTAAAAGAAAGCGGTCTTATAGAAAGTAAAGAAGGTAAAAATGGTGGTGTAAAATTACTAAAGCCTTCTAAAAATATCACGATAGCCGATATTTTTGAATCTGTAAAAGGAAGTAGCCATGTACTTAACCTTTCTAGTAATCTACCCGATGTTACTTGTAAAATAGGCGGTCAAATTAATGAAAAACTACTTTCGATGTTTAATGATATTGATAATGCAATTCTAAATACCCTAAAAAACCAAACATTAGAAGAATTTAAAAATCAGTTTTAGTTTTTTTTAACCTAAACTGTAACAAAAAACATAACAGTAAAAACAACAACATGAATACCTCAATTGAAATTAATGGACTATCGATTTTCTATAGAGAATCAGGTCAACAAAACCAAGAAACAATTTTGTTTTTACATGGTAACCCTTCTTCATCACATATGTACAAAAGTTTAATGACCATATTAGAAGATAAGTACCATGTTATTGCTCCTGATTATCCAGGTTTCGGATTTAGTGACAGGCCTACAATAGAAGAATTCGAGTACTCATTTGATAATATTAGTCAAATCATTGAACAATTCATTGATAAACTTAAGCTTAAAAATTTCTACCTGTTTGTTCAGGATTATGGGGGACCTGTGGGGTTTCGTATCGCAACGCGACGACCTGAGTTAATAAAAGGATTAATTATCCAAAATGCAAATGTCTATAAAGAAGGTTTCGGCGAATGGGCAATAGAAATAGGGACCTATGTACAAAACAATGATATTGAAGGTCTTAATACATATAAAAAACACTTAACATCCTTAGAAGGTATTAAAGAGCAATATATTACCGGTGCCAAGGATACTAATTTAATAGATCCATCTTCCTATTTCCTTGACTATGCTTTCCTAAATCGTCCCGGTGTAAAAGAAATTTTCTTAACGCTATTTGATAATTATGGCACAAATTTCGAAAAATACGAAGAGTGGCAAAATTATCTTAGAACATATCAACCTCCAACTTTAGTCGTTTGGGGTGAAAATGATAAATTCTTTAGTAGACCCGGTGGTGAAGCTTATGCAAAAGATCTAAATGATGTAACACTACATTTTTTTGATGGAGGTCACTTTATGCTAGAAGAGTATAAATCAGAAGTTGCGATCCTCATAGATACATTTATTCAAAAACAAATCAATTAATAAATTAAAAATATATAAGAAATGAAAATATTTGTAACAGGAGCTACAGGGTTCCAAGGTGGTAATATTGCAAAAGCATTATTAGATGACAATCATAAAGTGATAACTCTTAAAAGAGATCTTACCAGCGGAATGCCTGTTATGCCAGGTGTTGAAGTTATTAAAGGTGGTCTAGAAAATAAAGAATCTTTAATTGAAGTAATGAAGGGTACGCAGGCGGCCGTATATTCATTCCCGCTTATTTTTGATATTGATCTTGCCAAAACATACACTAAAAATTTCATTGCAGCTGCAAAACAAGAAAATGTTGAGCTAATCATATTTAATACAACTTTTTATTTACCCACAAAAGAAACCGGGTTTTTAGCGCTTGATATGAAAGTAGCCATGAAAGAATTATTTGATAATTCAGATCTAAATGTAATAACTCTTGTGCCAGATATTTATCTTGATAACATTGCCGCTCCATGGTCTGTTCCTGTTATTTTAGAAAACAAGATTGTACCTTATCCAATAGCTTCAAACAAGAAACTACCTTGGATTAGTCATTTTGATCTTGCAAAATATGTCGCCAAAGCAGTTACAAAACCTGAACTAGCAGGCCAAACACTTCCAATAGGTGGCAATCTTGTAACTGGTAAAGAAATTACATCTGCTATATCCTCAAAAATAGATCAAAGTCTTGATTTTATAGAAGTTCCAGTAAATGAATTTGAAGAACAATTAAAGCCTGGATTTGGAGAAGTAGGAGCCAGAGAAATTTCTAATCTATATCGTTTTGTAGAACAAAATCATTCAGATTTTATAAATAAGGATTTTCAAAAGACAAACGAATTACTAGGCATCTCTCCACAATCCATTTCAGACTGGGTAGCTTCTGTAAATTGGAATGTTTCTTAAACTTTTAAATCCTAAGTTTTAGCATAGGACAATGTATGATGGAATTTGGCCAATTTTAATTATAAATTCAATATTCAAATGAAGACTCATTTTCACGAAGGAGAATTAAAACTCCAGAAAAAGTATAATGCTTGGCATGACCCAAAATTGGTAGAACGCTTGTTAAAAGATCATATTGTTAGTCAATTAATTCCATTTATAGAACAGCAAACTACTGTTATTCTAAGTACAACAGATTCAACTAAGAATATATGGGCATCTATGTTTATTGGTACCAAAGGCTTTGTAGAGGTATTATCACCTAAGTATATTCGTATTCATCTTGACAAATTAAAAAGTACCAAAGCAGATATTCTTTTTAAGAACATTAAGGTAAACTCGAAGATCGGGCTTTTATTTATAGATACCGTGACAAGAACCAGATATCGTTTGAATGGTTATGCTAATTTATTGCAGGATAGGTTAGAAATAGAGGTACTTGAAGCTTATCCAAATTGCCCTAAATATATTCAACAACGCATACTTAAGTTTTCAGAAGACAGTTCTGATCTTGGTGCAGAGCAAACTGTAGGAACAGTATTAACAACTATTCATAAGCAATGGATTAATGAAGCAAATACTTTTTTTCTTGGCAGTATGAATGCCAATGGCGATATGGATGCATCGCACCGAGGAGGGCCTACAGGTTTTGTAGAGATTTTAGAAAATGGAGTCCTTAAGATTCCAGATTATGTTGGAAACAACTTGTTTAATACACTCGGTAATTTTGTTCAATTCCCTAAAGCCGGTTTGCTTTTCATTGATTTTGAAAAAGGACACTCTCTTCAACTCTCCGGTAAAACTGAATTAGTTTTTGATCAAGAAGAAACTAAAGATTTAGAAATTACTACCGGAACAGGGCGTTACTGGCTATTTAAGACTGAGCAATGGATTCAAACACAAACACATCATAAAATAGATTGGGAGTTCGTGAGTTTTTCTCCTTTCAATCCACAACTAAAATCATAAAAAGCAAATAAAATTATGAATGAAAATTTAAAAAATGAAATTAGAAATGCTTTAGACAAATGGCTACAAGCATTTAACAATAATGATTTGGATGCATTAATGGATTTATATGATCCAGAAATCAATTATGCAAATAGTAACAAACCTATTGAAGTTGGGATTACAACGGTAAAAGAAGGTTTTGCTCAAAGTTTTGCAATCAAACCTCAAGTTACTTTTAAAGAAGAGCAAGTAATTGCTACTACTGACTTGGGCTTTATTGCAGGTCAATTTAGAGTTTCTGGAACAGATCCAGAAGATGGAAATGCTGTTGGCGAAGCTGGTCGTGTAGTCGCTATTTTTAGAAAAAATACCGAAAACCAATGGAAATTAGTATTTGATATGGATAACCGTCCACCAGACGTAACAATTTAAAAACAAATAATCACATGATTAGAAAAGCAATGCGACCAAGAGATGTTGCTAACGAAATAGGAAAATGTATAGCGGAAGGAAATATTGATAATATAGTTGATTTTTTTCACCCCGATTATCGCATGTCTTTTCCTCCTACCGAAGCACCAAAATCAGGTTTAGACACGGTAAAAGAAGTTTTCTCTTCTTTCATTGAATCAAAATCAGTCTTGAACAGTACAGTAACCGGTGAAATTATTAATGGAAACATTGCATTAGTACAGGCAAAATGGAACATTAAAGATTCAACTGGAACAATTATAAGTGAAGGTAACGCAACAGAAGTTTTTAAGCAACGTGAAGATGGTAGTTGGGTATATTACATTGATTGCCCAATGGGTCTACCACCAATAGAATGATTACATCGTTTTGATTATAAATCAAGTGCATAAAAACCACTTGCAGTAACACCTACAAATAGCAATATAGAATTTAAACACAAGTTTAATTTTGTATTGCTATTTATATATACAAACTATCGACAACAAATAAACACTACTATAAAATTATAAGCAAATTTTGATTTCTATGAAGTTAAAACACAGCCCTACATCTGATTAATTATAGGCAAACTTTTAAATCGATATAGATAGATACAATTATGCTAGAGATACTAAACAATGATTAATAATGTAGATTTAAGACTAAAACCACTATAATTATTTATTTTGTAAATTCATTTCCGAAAAAGTAGAGATTAAAAACTTGGTATCAATCATCTTCAAAATGTTCTTAGTAATCAATGATAAAATTCTTTAGAAAAATTAGACAAAAAGCATTAACCAACAATAAATTTAGTAAATACATTTTATATGCAATTGGGGAAATTGTGCTTGTGGTAATTGGTATTCTTATAGCGTTACAATTAAACAGCAAAAAAGCAAAATCTGACACCTTCAAAAAACAACAAAATTATTTAGCGTTGATCAAGGGAGAGATGAAAAACAATCTTCTTACATTATCGAATGAGAGTGAAGACTTACTGTCAATTATAGAAGATAACCGTAAGATTATCGCACTAATGGATTCAGATTCTGCGGCTACCACTATTAATGAAAATGATCTTTCCTCGTTGTTATTAATGCCCATATCTAGAGCTATTAGTATTGATTATGAAAATGGGGCTTTTAAGGAACTTATTTCTTCTGGAGGATTAAAAGATATACATAATGATAGTATTCGAACTATATTAAGATCTTGGGAAAGTAAGCTAATTACTATAAAAGAACAAGAAAATGCACTTCGTCAATCTTTAAATAAAACTATTGAATATGTAGAGGCTCATGGAAATTATAGAGCAGTTTTTGATAGAATAGGGCTATCAGAAGATTTAAACATTAATCTGTCTTCAAAGGTCACGACCAATAAACATTTGTTAACATCTCAAAAACTAGAAAATATCCTGTTAAATTACTTGGCTTGCGCTATTCAGCTACATGAAAAGAATTATCCAACATTTAAAAATGATATACAGTCATTAATTGATATGATAGACAAAGAATTGAAAAAGTAGTTTCAAAAAAAACACACAAAATTATATAACGCTACTCCATTTATTATTAATACTATAATCATACAGTACAACAATTTCAACGCATATGAAAAATATAGTCCTAACTCTACTTTTGAGTATTTCAGTTTCTATCGGTTTTGGTCAATCTGATCAAACAATACCAGATAAATTAACTAAAGAATTAGAGTCTATAAGTGCACAAAAGCATATTAATGGGTTTTCTGTAGCCATAGTAAATCAAACCGGTGTATTATTTACAAAAGGGTTTGGGTCGTCTGATATTAAAAAAGGAAGTGAATACACTCAAAATACAATTCAGAATATTGGTTCTATTTCAAAAACTTTTATTGGAATAGCCCTGCTAAAAGCTCAGGAACTCGGTAAACTGAAGTTAGACGACCCCATAAGTAATTATTTATCTTTTAAAGTGATCAATCCTTATTTTCCTGATCAACCCATAACTATAAGACAGTTAACAACACATACTTCTAGTATTAAAGATGCGGCTAGTTATGAGAAGTATGGATATGTTTTGAAAGAAAAAGCCAACAAAGAAGTTAAGGTTAATCGTAATTTTCGATCGCCTAATGAAATGATGGATCAACAGTCATTCTTAAGAGAAATACTTGATGTAAAAGGAAAATGGTACAAGAAAAAGAACTTTTTAAAAACCGCACCAGGAAAACAATTTGAATATTCTAATATAGCAGCAGGTTTAGCTGCGTTAGTTTTAGAAAAAGCTACTAAAGAGTCATTTAATGAATTTACTAAAAAACATATTTTTGAACCTTTAGACATGACAAATACAGGGTGGGATTTTAATGAAATAGATATCTCAAAACACTCTAAACTTTACAGCGATAAAGAGACTCAATTAGCTTTTTATAAATTAATCAATTATCCAGATGGAGGGTTAATCACCTCATCTTCTGAGTTAGGAAAATACTTATCTGAATTAATTGCTGGCTTTAGTGGTAATGGTAAAATACTAAAT
Source organism: Aquimarina sp. AD10 (assembly GCF_003443715.1). NCBI lineage: Bacteria > Pseudomonadati > Bacteroidota > Flavobacteriia > Flavobacteriales > Flavobacteriaceae > Aquimarina > Aquimarina sp. AD10. Next base: position 1,888,331 of record NZ_CP031965.1, read on the forward strand.
AAAGAAAGCTACAAGGAATTGTTTACCCCTCGGCTTACTGATAAACATTATCAAGAACGAAGTGAAAGGGTTTATAATGATGAATATAATATGGGCGTTTTTATGGGGTTTTCTGCTAAAGACCAAATAGGACATACTGGTGGTGATCCAGCAATTGCTACATTAATGTTTTTTAATACCAAAACTAAAGTCGGTAAGATTTTAATTATAAATACAGAGTTAGATAAGAGCGGTATCAAAGAATTTATTAGTATTTGGAAAAAGCTTGAAGCATATGAAAGTAAATTCTAACACTTTTTAATAAAATTAGGAGCGAGTAAGGATTTACCCGCTCCTATATAGCTTAATTCTTATTGTTTTACAACTTTTTTAGATCCTAACAGTTTGCCATTTGCACCTATAACCTGTAATATATACATACCTCTAGGTAGCTCTTGCGACAAATCTAAAGTAATGTTATTGTTATTTTGTAATTCTTTGTTTTCAGTTATTATACCTCCTAAAAGGTTAATTAAACGAATACTAGAAACCGATGAAGATTCTTTGGATGATAAAGTAACTTGAAGCTGATCACTAAATGGATTTGGGTAATACGAAAAACCAACTGTTTTATCAAGCGATAAAGATCTAGATTGACCTCCTGCACAAAAAACTTCGAATTCTTCTATTGAAACCCATGGGCCTGAATATCCAGAAGCGCCAGTTACTGTTAATTTAATAAATCGTGCTTCTTTAGCTGTAAAATCTCTTGTTATAATCGACCCTCCCTGGGTATTATTTCGAGCATCTGTAAGTGTTGAGAATCCAGAATTGGATGAGTCTAAAGAGCCTTCAACCAAAAACTGATACGCTCTATTTTTATATGGATGCACTTGTATTTTATCGATACTGTAAACGTCTCCCAAATCAATAACCACGGATTGCGAATAGCTATTAGCAGACCAGCGATTAGAGGTATTACCATCAAACAGATTACTCGCGGGATGCGTAGATTGTTCGTCACTAATACTAACAATAGTAGTATTTGCCGCTAAGTTAGCTCCTAAGGTACAGTTTGAACCTGGAGGTGATGTATCTAGAGTAAAATCAATCCAGTTGATATTCCATCCTCCTCCTGTGGCCAATACCCTTAGAGTTTGATCTCCTGAACCTAAAGTAACCGTAGCAGAAACTGTCTTCCAAATTTGCCAACCATTTGTTGTTGGAGTACTTACCGTGGTTAGTATCGTATTTCCATTACGTAATTGAAAATTCATAGTATTCGATAAAGAAGCTACCCTAAAAGAAACATCATATGTCCCAGCAGTAGCTACATTTACGGTGTAATCCATATAGTCATTGGTGTCAATATATCCTACATTGAGTCCTCCGCCAGTATCCCCTGTATTTTCAGTTTGAATCCCGTTTTGTAGCGAAAAGTCCTCTGCTTCAATTTTACCTGGTATAGCTAAAGCCGGACTTGGTACCGAAGAAATCGTTAATGATATAGTATCACTAAAATTACCATCGGTAGTGGTAACAGTAATAGTAGCCGACCCTGCCGATAATGCTGTTACTACCCCATTAGAACCAACTGTTGCAATAGCCGTATTGCTGCTCATATAACTAACACTTTTATTACTGGCGTCAGCTGGACTTACAGTAGCTGATAATTGTTGTGTTTCTCCCACTACAAGTTCTGAGTTTGGTGGATTTAATGTAACCCCAGTAACGGGTATTACTGCAGGTCCACCATCATTACCAAAAACCCTAAATTCGGTTAAACTTACCCATGAACCTGTATAACCAGAAGCTCCAGTAACTGTTACTTTTACAAAACGTGCGTTTACTGTTGAAAAATCATCTATAATAGGGCTAGTTGCTGTTCCCGGTGTGGTATTTGAACTTCTGTCAACTATTTGCGAATACGTTCCGTTTTCTGCTGTAGCTGTTTCAATAACATATTGATAAGCTCTGTCATTATAACAAACTAATTCTGTTCTATCTATATTGAAAGCAGCTCCTAAATCCACAGTAAAAGATTTTGGAAAACCAGATACTGACCATCTTGACGTCGTAGATCCATCTACCAAATTTGCTGGTACATTTGCTCCATCTGCATTACCGGTAGCACTTACATTTTTATTAAGTGCTAAATTAGTTCCTGTTGAAGGTGCCTTAACCGTTATAGTCATCGTATCTGTGAATCCTCCGTCTACGGTAGTTATTTTGATCGTAGTACTGCCTTTACTCACTGCTGTTACCAAACCATCAGAATTAACCGTTGCTATTGCTGTATTACTACTTTCATAACTTACACTTTGATCTGTAGCATTATTAGGAATTAATGACGGGGATAATTGTTGTGATCCTCCAACACTTATTGATGCGGTAGAAGGGCTCAATGTTACTCCTGTAACAGGAACATTGACAACGACTGCCGCTTGTGTGATACTAATAGTTCTTGTTAACCCACCTCCAGATACTGTAACGGTTCCTGATCGATCTGAATTACTTGTGTTTTCTGATACAGATATTGTAATACTTCCGTTGTTGGAACCTGTAAGTGGACTTACACTAATCCAAGTACTGGAATCAGAAACAGTCCAATTTACATTTGATGATATTGTAGCTGTTTTACTACTAGCAGACGCTGTAAATTGAGCTACAGCAGAAATGGATAATGTTTCTGAACTATTTGAGCATGTATTTATCGATGCTCCTGTAGCATTTAAAAAACATGCTCCAACATCTGTACCCACTTGATTATTTGTAAATGGAGTAAATACAGCACTTCCGCTTCCTCCAGAAACTTCATGTGCACCAACATCCATATTGTTATTTGGACGTGAACGTCCTTCAATATCAAAATTTACTGTTGTACTATAATCACTTCCTGCTGCATTTGCTGCAGGTCCTGAGCTACTCGGTTTAAATGTTTCTCCATCGGCAGAAAAATTAGCATTTGCACTTGTGATTCCTGCATTTGAAATACCAATTGTGCTTCCCCCTGCTATATTGCCCACATATTGCATCCCTTGACCTGTACCCGAAATATCACCTGTAACAATATTGGATTGTGTTGTATAGATAGCATTATATGCCAATACACCTCTTGGATCATAACTTGATCTATCATTATAAAAAATAGGTGAATCAGAATTATAAATTGTATTAAATGCTACAACAATATCATCTACTTTTTGGTATCCATTACTTGTTCCTCCTGTTGTAGCAGAACCACCAACTAACGTAATTGGATTATTCCATTTATCTCCTGTACTAATTACATCTTGTATATAATTATTAGTAATTACATGAAAACTATCCGAAATACGTATTCCTCCCGTTCCTTCGACATTTTCTCCTAAAAAGAAATTACCGTCTACCGTTGCACGTGCTCCATGACGCAATACTAAGGAACCTCTACATCTTCTAAAAGTATTATTCTTGTATGTATTACCTGCACTTTTATTTGTTATTATTTCGTTTTCACCATCTGCTTTAAAAAAATAATTGCCCTCTACTGTCGTACTTGCACTTTTATTTTGAAATTCACTAGTTCCTACTCTTATGGTTTCACTATCTCCTGCATGAGTAGTTCCCGATGGTCTTTTAACATAATTATAGAAATAATTATTTCTTATCATATGTCCAACTGGATTTAGATCATTATACTCCAACTCGACTAGTACTAAGGCTCCTGGACTATTTTTATTTAAAAAAGAACAACCTTCTACAGTATTGTTTGTCCCGTATAATACGATCCATCTATGTTTTGCTGTTCCGTCTGGAGTTAAATTATTGAAAGCACAATTTCTTATTGTAGAATTGTTGGCATATACACTACCTTTTCTAAATTGTACATGATTATTCGTCCCCGTTCCTTCTTTCCAGTAAAACCCTTCAATGATTACAAAATCTCCAGAGATATTCATAGTAGTTTCACCAGTAAAAATAACCCCTCCTGGTGTCTCTGCCTTTAAAATAATTGGGTTTGAAGATGTGCCATTAGCAGTAAAGCTTATTCGTTGATCAGCACTGTATGTCCCATTGGTCCATGTTACCACATCACCTGGTGAAAGATTAAGATTATTAAATTGACTTGCAGAACTTACAGTAAAGTCTGCCCCAAAAATATTTCCGAAAGAAAGAAAAGCTACCACAAGCAAAAACATTTTAAAAAAAGCTTTGCTCGTTTCCATCATTATTAAATTAGAGTTACTAATTTTTTGTTGCCAAATAGATTCATTAAAAATGAATGTTTTGTGTTGTAATTGTTCCATTTTAAGATTTTAGTGTTTGTGTTTAAATTGGTCAACCAATTATTAAATTCACAATATACTACTTTTATAATAAACCACTTACACATTCATAAATATTTATGTTAATAAATTAAAGAGTTTGTATTTCATTATGATTTCAGGTTTAAAAGAGCCAATACTCTTACCTATTTTGTAAGGTTCAAACACTTTTTAATTACTCCTTTAATTTTACACTGTTCGCGATTTTAAAAATTTCTTTTCTCAGTAAAACTGAAATTATATTTCTACTACGGTCAAATTTTAATACGTTTATATACTGTTTTCTCTTTCATAAAACTATTTTTACTTCTAAGTTTTAACTCTTATTCACAATCTTAGATTAACGATAATTCTAGTATAACAATGGTTTCAAAAACGATATTAACAACTAGCAGACTTTCTCTTCGAGAATTTGATATAAATGATGCTTCTTTTATTTTGGAACTACTAAATTCTCCTAATTGGTTACGATTTATTGGAGATAAGGGAGTTAAGACTATCGAGGACGCTACAAACTACCTCAAAAACGGTCCTATACAAAGTTACCTGAACAACGGATTTGGACTTTGGTTAGTTGAATTAAAAGGTACAAATACTCCTATAGGTATGTGTGGGTTAGTGAATCGAGAAATATTGGATAATATTGATATTGGTTTTGCTATGCTCCCTAATTATGTGGGATTAGGTTATGGTTTTGAAATAGCCTATGCCACATTACATTATGCAAAAAGTAATTTAAAGATTCCAAAAATTATCGCTATTACTGATACTAATAACATCGCATCTATAAAACTTTTAACCAAAATTGGTCTTCGATTTGATAAAACTCTAAACCTACCAGAAGGTGATAGTATTCTTGTTTTTTCACCGCCAAAATATAATAATGATCTAAGTAAAATCGACAAATTAACTACATCTTTTTTTAGTCTTTTCTCAAATATTAATGGACAAATTCCAAATGTAAAAAAGGTTAAGGATTTGTTTATTCCGCAAGGAATATTAATAAATAACTCAAATGAATCTCAAGAAATCTATAACCTAGAAGATTTCATAATTCCAAGAGAAGAGATATTAACTAATGGAACACTTGTAGATTTTAATGAATTTGAAATTTCACATACAACCGAAGTATTTGATACGATAGCGCACCGCTTTAGTCTTTATCAAAAATCTGGAAAGTCAAACGGAATTCCTTTTGAGTCTAAAGGTATGAAGACTATACAATTTGTCAAGATAAATCAATACTGGAAAATATCCTCAGTAGTTTGGAGTGATCAAACATAACCACAAGAAATAGAAACAGCTACTAATTATGAGATTAGTAGCTGTCTTATTCTAATGATTAAAAATTACAATTTCTATCTTTTTAAAAGTCTTTTGGTCTTTATTGTTTTTCCATTTTCATCATTAATCTTTAACATATATATGCCTGATTGACTAATATTAGGATTCAATTTTATATGGTCATTTTGTGATATTGGCAAGATGCTTTCTTTAAAGATCAAACTCCCACTAACATCATATATAATAATAGTATATTTTTTATCAGTTCTTACTAACGGCAAATCTATACTTAAAATGCTATCAAAAGGGTTTGGATGTATTCTAAATGTTGTGATAGTTTCTTTTAAAGAAGGAGGGAAAAACACTCCACTTGTATTTTTACCTGTATTTCTTGTTGTACCGCAAGCGCCTAGTAATTTCCAATCAGATGGAATACGTTCAAATAAATTACCTTGATAAGTAACTTTATCACCTTCTACATAGTTTACGCCACTTTGCCAAGGTGCTATTCCTGCACAAATATCAGGAGGTGTATTACCATCTGTGGTATAGTTTACCAGTAACCTGGCTGCTTTACTTGCTCCTCCTTCATATGAATCTGCGACTCTTTTTGCTGATGTACTTGTGAGACTTACCCCTTTTCCTCTTACAATAAAACTTGCATTATTACCAGATGTCCATCCACTTTTGTTTACCAAGCTTTGCACCATAGTCTTCAAATTAGGTGAACGCTGACGGCTTCCGCTTTGATTACTAGTCCAAGATTGTGGTCTCCAAGTAACCTTGCTTGAAAAAGTTGTTCTTCCTGATACGTTATTAGATGAGGAAAATGATGGTGAGTTACTACTATTATGCAATGCAATCTCTAACTCTGCATTACTACTATTACTTTCATCTGCAGTAAACTGAAGATACGCACTCGTAATTGTAGCATTTTTTGGTAATCCTAAAGATTGAAAACGTAACCCTACTACCTGATAACTCGTATTACTTGAGTCATAAACTAGTTCTAAATCACTGCTATTAGTATACAAACTTCCATCTTTTTCTTCCTCTACATCATCATTACCATTACTAATGGCTACTTCTATACTTCCATTATCTGGGTTTGGATCCACAATGGTTCCTTTGTTGATAGTGACTACGCTTCCGTTAGACGGTCTCCAAATATCTAAATTGGCAGGTATTGCAAATACATTATTATTTGAAACTGATCCAACCTGAGAAGCATTATCAACCTTTATTGTTCTTGCTTCGATCTTGCTTTCGCTAACAAAAATCCATTTAAATTGATTAAATCTAGAAGAATTCCGCGTCCAACTTTTATTATCATTATTTGATCGTAGTGGTGCTCCCCAACAACCTTCTCCGACGTATACTGTACCGTTCTCATTATCTCTTTTAAAGCCTTCATCATTTCCTGAACTTGTAGATGGACGAAGAGGCCAAGTTGTTTTTACAGTATGTGCATCACACTCTACTACAAGTTTTACTCCTTTATCATAAAAAAGACGTGCCCAATTACTATACTGGCTATTTCCTTCTCTTTTAGAAGATACATGTGGACGCATTGGTTTATGATACTGTGCCATTTTCCAAACTGTATTTGTATTAGCATTTAAATCATTACGTAACCATGTTGTTTGACTTCCTGAAATAGAAATCTCTGTATTAAGTGTATATGTTCTAACTAGGTTTCTACCAAAAGTAATTGCATAATACACACTTGATGATGGTACATCAAATAAATTATAAATACTATTATTACTATCTTCATGATTTCCCCTTGCCGCTATGATCGGAAACATTCTTCCGTCGCTAGCAATTGTTAATTGCCAGTCGTTAAACCACGTTCTCCATTCTGAACTACTATCACCATTAGTCATATCACCACCAAATAATACAGCATGTGGTTTCAATTTTGCTACTAAACTATTTGCATTACGCCTTGGAGTTCTATTATTTCTAGAATCTCCTCCCGCAATAAAAGATAATCTTCTATTATCTGAAGGTGCAGTTTTAAACCAAAAACGACTACTTGTACCTTGACTATCTCTTATGACAAAATAGTACGCTGTATTTGGAGTCAATCCTGTAAGCCTTGCAAAAGTATTATTCATACTTTTATAAGAAACGGTTCTGCTTGGTGCTTTTGAATTTGGATAATTTCTATAATTTGTGCCATAATCTGTTGTGCCATAATACACGACTGGATTACTGCCAGATGTTTGGTCCCATCCTATTACTATCGAAGTTGCAGGATTTCCTCGTAATGTTAATCGATATTTACCATTGGAAGCCTGAGTTTGCAATCCTATAAGAATTGCAAACAGAAAGTAGAGTTTTTTCATTTTTAAGAGTTAAGGTTAGTGATATCGAAGATAATGATACTTTGTTAAAAAGCCTTTTTATATACATTGATTTATCTTAAATTTAATCTAAAAATAAAGGGCCCTAAAAAAAAATTAGAGCCCTTGTTTTAAAAAAAGTTAAGTTACCTTCTAACTCTTTTATTATTTTTTTATTATTCTTTTTATCTCTATCACCTCATTACTCTCATTACTAATTGAAAGTAGATAAATCCCTTTACGATTAATTTTGGGAGCAATTGAGATATTTTCATTCTTAAATTTAGATAAAATTACCTCTTTATGCATCACCTTACCGCTTAGGTCATAAATAATAACAGTATAGTCTCTATTTTGTACTAATAAAGATGTTGATATTTGTAAAGTACTAGTAAAAGGATTGGGGTAAACATTAAATGATTCTTTATTATTTAATGTCATGAATGATTTGCCACCAGTTGTAGAATATTCTACTATCAATCTTACTGCCTTAGCTGCTCCACCTTCATAAGAATCCGCGACTCTTTTAGCAGAAGTGTTTGTCAAACTATTTCCTTTTCCTCTAATAATAAAACTTAAGTTATTTCCTGAAACCCAACTACTTTTATTTACTAAACTCTGTACCATAGCTTTAAGATTAGGAGAACGTTGCGCATTTCCGTTTTGATTTGATGACCATAACTGTGGATTCCATGTTACTTTTTCTGAAAAAGTTGCTCTATTTGACACATTATTTGAAGAAGAAAATGCAGGAGAATTACTGCTATCGTGCAATGAAATTTCTAATGACGCACTAGCACTATTACTTTCGTCTGCAGTAAATTGAAGGTATGCGTTTATTATAGTTGCATTTTTAGGGATATCTAAAGCTCTAAATCGTAATCCTACTTTTTGATATCCATTCCTAGAACCGTCGTATACCATTTCGAGATCACTACTATTTGTATATAGTGTTCCATTTTCTCGTTCTTCTACATCATCGCTACCATCAATAATTGCAACATTAACAGTTCCTGTTTGTCCTCCTCCAGGATCCGTTTCGGTAAAAGTTGCAGTTACATTTTTATCTGCATTCATGATAATACTACTAGGGTTTGTTCCTCCGGTAAGTGCACCACTCCATCCATCAAATTGCCATCCTGCAGCTGGCGTTGCTGTAAGCGTTGCAGAAACACCTTCGTTATATGTTCCTCCACCACTTACAGTTCCTTGTCCAACAGCATTTGTTGTTAGAGAATATGTAACTGAGGATGTGTTTCTTAAATAACTTGCATATACCGAATATCTAAAATTACTTTGTCCGCCGCTACCATAACTAGATGGCATATTACCTCCATTTGCAGACCAACTAGTCCCATCTGCTTGATATCTTCCCGGACTTCCTGATACATAAGCTACTCCAGGATTATTTGAAAACATCCATGCTAACCACACTGTATCACCATCATTCACATTTACAGCATTTTGTAATGGAACAGTTTGCCAACCTCTGGTAGATCGTACTTGGGTTATAGCGGTTTGACCTAGTCTTGTTCCAGGAGTTCCGTTATTATCTTCATAAACTCCTAGTTGAACATCTCCTGTACCTCCTTCTACATGAATAGTAATACTTTGTAATACTCCATTTTCACTCAATGTATATGGCATTGCCCTTCTTGTAGTATGAGTTGAGTTACTCGTTCCTACTGTTGTAATTCCAAGATTATATAGTGTTGTCGAACCATCCAAAGTTGTAACACTCTCTACTGCACTAAATGCAGAAACGTTGCCTGCAGCATCTTTAGCTTTAACTTTAAAAGTATAAGCTGTATTTGGCGATAATCCCGTGACATTAAATGCAGCAGTAGCAGTGGCACCTATTTTTGAATCACCTTGATATACATCATATCCAGCAACCGAAATATTATCTGTAGAAGCATTCCATGTCAATGAAACCGAACTAGATGTTATATTAGAAGATATTAAATTTGTTGGTACCGTTGGAGCTTCATTATCAGGCGTTGTTACAGCTGCATTAATAGTCACAACACTACCATTTGATGGATTCCAGATATCAAGATTTGACGGTATTGCAAAAACGTTAGTGTTCGACACTGATCCTACTTGTGAAGCATTATCAACTTTAATTGTTCTCGTTTCAATTTTATTTTCATCAACAAAAATCCATTTAAACTGATTGAATCGAGCAGAGTTACGAGTCCAACTTTTGTTATCATTATTAGATCGCAACGGAGCTCCCCAACAACCTTCACCGGCATAAACAGTACCATTTTCATCATCTCTTACAAAACCTTCATCGCTTCCTGATCCTGTAGCTGGACGTAATGGCCAGGTTGTTTTTACAGTATGCGCATCACATTCTATAACCAACTTTACATTATTATCATAAAAAAGTTGTGCCCAATTATTGTATTGATCGTTTCCTTCTCTTTTTGAAGAAACATGAGGGCGCATTGGCTTATGGTATTGAGCCATTTTCCAAATTGTATTTGGATTGGCTGTTAAATCATTTCGTAACCATGTTGTCTGACTTCCAGAAATTGAAATTTCAGTATTTAAAGTATATGTACGAACTAAATTTTGTCCAAAAGTTATTGCATAATATACGCTTGATGAAGGTACATCAAAAAGGTTATAAATACTGTTATTACTGTCTTCATGATTACCTCTTGTCGCCACAATAGGAAACATTCTACCATCACTTGCAATTGTTAACTGCCAATCATCCATCCATTGTCTCCATTGTGAACTACTATCACTATTGGTCATATCACCTCCAAATAACACTGCATGAGGTTTTAATTTTGCAACCAATCGATTTGCATTTTGCCTTGGAGATCTGTTATTACGAGAATCTCCCCCAGCAATAAAAGACAGCCTGCTATTATCTGCTGGCGCTGTCTTAAACCACATACGTTGGCTAGTTCCTTGACTATCTCTAATCACGAAATAATATGCTGTATTAGGTGTTAAACCTGTAAGACGAGCAAAATTATTATTCATTCCTTTATATGACACCGCTCTATCTGGAGTTTTAGTATTGGGATAACTACTGTAATTAGTACCAAAGTCGGTTGTACCATAGTGTACTACTGGGCTATTTCCTGAAGTTTGATCCCATCCTATTACGATAGAAGTTGAGGGGTTTTCTCTTAAAGTTAATCGATATTTACCATTAGAAGCCTGTACTGCTTGTAATCCTATTAGGATAGCAAATAAAAAAAAGAGTTTTTTCATTTTGTGTGTTTTAGGTTTTAGTTAATTTGGATTTAATAGTGAATTTTAAAATAAATTCTATAGGGAATATGTTCTGAATTATTTCAGATAAAAAATAAACTGTCATATGGTATTTGGCTCTACCATTAGCCAACAATTACGATGAAGAAATAGATTTTTTCATAGGGCAATACTTTTTGGGGTTATAGAAAGTCAAATTTAATTAAATGGCTATCAAATAGTTGAACTCTACCAATTCTTAACTAAGAATTAAACTAGATAACATTGAAGTCATTGTTTGTTAACATCTATTAAGTATAATTAAGAAATCATTTTACATTTATACACCGTATGAATTTGATACCTACAGTAAAAAATAAAGAAAGTGAGTTTTGGTTTCATGAGTTTACATTTGGTTTTTCAAAAATAGTCACTTTGTAGAACTTGAATATAGATTTTTATCAATCATAAATATGATATAAATCAATTCAATTCATTCATTATTATCTTACCCCTTTAATTAACTGGTATTAAAAAAACCTTGTTGCTACCGACTTCAAACAAAAAATGAGTATTACTATATTTATAAATAAAAAAAAGACCATCAAAATGATGGTCTTTTTAATTTGAAATATCTCAACGAATCGAATTATTGAATAATAAAGCGTTGTGTTGAGTCTTGCACTTTAAGTATATACATACCTGCCCCCAGACGGCTCACATTGATAGAGCCACTATTATTTAATTTTCCTTTTCCAACAACTTGTCCCATAATATTTATTATAGAATATGGTGTTTCTGATAATTGTTTACCAGAAATAGATACTTGTAATGAGCTTCCTTTAGATAATGGGTTAGGGTGAACTCTCATTGCAAACGCTCCTTCATTTTCTGTTCCTAAAGTTGGTGTTGTAGGACCAAAACTTGCTACCACAGATGATCCTGGACAAGATCCTTCATAAATCTTCACATTCGAGAATACAGAAGTGTTTCCAGAACCAGCGTCATTATCATTAATAAATACTAATCTATCCATACTACCTGTATAGAAATTACCAACAGGTATTGTATATGTAGTAGTACCACCAGCATAATTATCAAAATCTAATACTCCATAACTTTGAGTACCGTGAACTTTGAAATATCGAGTTTGTGTTAGTGTATTATCATCTTCGAAACCAACTGCATGGATTTCTCCTTGAGCTGTACTGCTAAAGTCAAACTCTATTACAGTATTTGCCGTAACAGTATAGTTAAGAGCAATAAATTTCCAAGTATTATTTGACATTGATAATCCTGCACCTCCATTAATAACTGTTGCATTATTACCTGTTGCTGTATCTTGATTAGAGAAAGGAGAGATTGTGAAATCATTAAAACTTAGTGCATCACAAGTTGGGTCAGGATTTCCTGTACCATCCTGAATACTAACAGCATCTATAGCTATATCACTTTGCCAACCTTGACCTCCATCACCAGTTAGTACATTAAATCGTAATTGTACACTAGCGTTTCCTGCATATGCAGAAAGATCAACGTCTGCAGCATTCCAGTTAGTTCCTTGAGCTCCAGCTCTATTAAATACGCTTACCCAGTTTCCTGTATTATCGGTTCTTGCTTCTACGGTTAATGATTCAATAGCACTACCTACCATATGGTATTGGAAAGTAAGGCTAGGTGACGTAAGTCCGCTAAAGTTTAAACAAGGTGAGTTTAATATTGCTCTTTTGTTAGGGAATCCAGTACCATTACCAGATGCTTCTACATAGATATATGTACTACCATCTACTGCACTACTTGGTCCTGTTCCGTTTGATGGAGTACCACCAGAGTTTCTAGTGAAGTTTAAATCATCTCCTGAAGTAGCATCTTTCCATAACCCCAAGTTTGTTTCAAAACTTTCAGCAAATGGGAATGATGTAACATCTCCAGTACAATCATCTCCGCCTGGTCCAGGTCCACCACCATCACAAGGGTTTACAAATGAAACCGTTTGATCAGTTTGACCGTTAGAACCGCCATTATTATTTTCGTTAGCATCTTGACCAACTCCTCTTTCTGCAAATGCTTTCCAGATTAAACATCTGTATTGTCCGTTATATAAATCTTGATCAGCTTGAAGAATACCATCACGACCAGAAACGAATCCAGGATTGTTTGCAGTATTTTTTAATCCTTCGATTACTAATGCCATTGCGATATTGTTACCGCCTGTACCATTATAAAAATCTGGATTAAACCCTTCTTGATCAATTAGCGCCCATGTCATATCCCATAAAATAGTTGCAAAAGCATATCCTACTCCATGAGGTCTTGCTAAACCACCTATATCTGCATAATCTGTATTATTAATAGATCTGTTTGTAGAATATCTTGTAGGACGAATTCCTGCTCCATCAACTGGTTGCCCTAAAACGTAAGGTCCAACTCCTCTACCATCGGTTCCTCTATCTCCTGCTTTCATAGTAAGCATTAATCCGAACCAATCAGACCATCCTTCTCCCATTTGCTCAGATCCACCAAGTGTATTAGAATTTCTACCACCTACTAATCTTGTAGAAATACCATGACCATATTCATGCGCAATTATAATATTATCGAAACTTCCGTCTCTTCCTGGGTTTGTTCTATTCCATAGGAACATTTGCATTCTTGGATTACTTCCATCAGGTGGTGTACCAAAATTAGCATTATTTGTTCCGCTTCCATCTTGTGCATCAGCATTTACAGAATCACTTCCTGATCCACCATTACCGTAGTTATTTTCTTGAAAATTACCACTAGCTTCATCAAAACCATACTGATACCATACATCATGCATAATATTGTTCCAGTAAAATAAGTTGGTAATTGAAGCATCTCTATAATTACTTGGTGCCTGGTTTAAATTTACTGGGAAACTAAAATCTAAACTACTGCCTCCACTTGGTGAAAAACCTGTTCCGTTATTTCCATTACTATCATCTTGAGCCCAAACATTATTACCTCTAGTAATAGTAAACTCTGCTCCTGCACTACCATTTGTATCATGCCATCCAAATGGCGAAGCTGTTGTATTTGCAGGATCTGTTACTATAGATCTATTTCCTTCATCAGGACTTCCTAATGGCATTGCATAAACGTTATATGAATCTGGTGCCAATGCCGCTGTAGCCGCTTTAGTTAAAGGACCTATTTTATTAGCATCAATTAGTACTGATTCGTTATGGTCGTGAGATTCATGACCAGGTGCATCAAAGTTACAAGAGATTACCCAGTTGTTTTCATGAAGTATTTCATTAGTAGAAATATCAACATAACTATCCCACCAGTTTTCTCCTCCTTTTTCATATAAGTTTACATTCCAAGCAAGGCGTAACTCATTATTATGATATACATAAACCTGCTTAGCTGTAATTGCTTTTTCATCTTCTGTTATCCCAGAATTTTTAAATTCAAAAACATCATTTCCGTTTTTTTGGATAACTGCTTTTGAAAGACTTTTTGGTTGAGCAAGATTATGCATTCTTGCCACAACTCCAATTGCCGTTTCTGGTGTACTAGAAGATTTAGCCGCTACTACTTTAGAAGCTGCATCTTGAACAAATTGATTTATTGCATAAGTAACTTGTCCATTTTCTACAGAAACTTTATATGTTCCGTTTACAATTGGTGTTCCATTAAGGTACTGTGTAATATAAGCATGAACTAAACCTGGTTTTAAGGATGATGCTGTACTTGTGATTTTAAATTCTGAATAATCATTAGTAGTTGAAGATTTTGCATCGTTAGCTGCGGCAGCTTCTGCTTTGAAATGGTTAAGGACAGCTGTTTCTATGTCCTGTTGTGCAAAAAGTGTTTGTCCGATTAAAAGAATTAATACGGCAAACGAGTAGACTTTTTTCATAAAAATTAGTATTTGAGTTTGTGTATAACAAAATTAAAGAAAATCTAATGATATTTAACAATCACTGAGAAAGACGTATTAAATTACCATAAATTAACACATACATTGAACTTTTTTTATTAATGTTGTTAAAAAAACAACAACGAGTCTAAAAATACCTATTAACTACTACCAACACTGGGCTAACTCAAATAATCAAATCCATAATATTCAGAATGAGGTATTTAAAATAATAATTATCCCTTTTTTGTATTACGGTAAACCTGTCGAATTAAATTTTAAAAAAAATTTAACTAACGTTAGTTCAGGGTATAAAAAAACTTGAATTTGATTAACAAAAAGAAATAAAGTTTAAACAAGATATTCAGAAATTCATATCCGTAAATATTACACTTATTTAAGAAAGGTAACAATCAAAAAGTTTAGGCGAATACGTTATCTTATAGACTAAAAAACAATCATAAATTCTTACGTTAAGATCAACCAATTTTTTTAGTTATTAAACAATCTAAAGAAAATATCAATCAATAATAAGAATAGAACTATCTAAAAAAAGAACTTGCAATCAAATATATTATAAACTTTAAATAAGATTTTTTAATCTTTGATGTTCTTTAATATAATATGTATTTTTAAATATCACTAAATCTCTTAAATAATGGACAAACGTAAATTTCTTAAAACTACAATAATCGCATCAACAGGTATGGCCGCCGTTCCTTCGATGGTTTTATCGTCATGTACATCTACAAAAAAAGAAGAAAATAAAAGCGAAACTGTACCCGTGGTTGCTGAAAAAGCTTCATCTGTATTTACACTACCTAAATTGAGTTATGGATATGATGCTTTTCCAGATACTATAGATGCAATGACAATGGAGATTCATCATTCAAAACATCATCAAGGTTATGTTAACAAATTAAACAAAGCACTTGAAGAAAGCGCTAATACAAGTAAAGATATTACCGATATATTAAGAGGTAAAAACCTTTCTGCAGGAGTAAGAAATAATGGTGGCGGACATTTTAATCATTCTTTATACTGGGATATTTTAACCCCTGGAGGAAGCATGTCTGACGCCTTTAAGGAACTTATTATTAAAAACTTTAATTCTATAGAAGCCTTTAAAGGTGAACTTGCAAATGCAGGTAAGAAAAGATTTGGATCTGGATGGGCATGGTTATGTCAAGATACAGATAAAAAGTTATTCATTACCTCAACAGCAAATCAAGATAATCCTTTAATGACAGTTGCCGAAAAACAAGGACACCCAATTCTAGGAATTGATGTTTGGGAACACGCATACTATTTAAAATATCAAAATAAAAGAGGTGATTACCTCAATAATATTATAAATATAATAAACTGGCAAAAAGTAGAAAGTAGAATTCTGTAAGTCCTTATTTAGGTAATTAATACCGATTTAAGATATAAAATAATTAAATTGCATGTAAAAAGTAATATTTATAAGCAATATTGGATTATGAAAATCGTAAAATTAATATCATTTATCTTTTTAACCCTTATTTTAGGTTGCAAAGGAGAGAATAAAAAGGAAGTTACTAATCAAGAGACTGATATCAAAAAGTCGAATACAATTGAAAAGATAGAAATCAATTTAACATCTAAAAGTAATAGTAATGTTACTGGTAAAATTTCTTTTATTGAAGAAGAAGGATTAGTAAATATGGTAGCAGAATTAACAGGACTTAGTGAAGGTGAACATGCTATCCATATTCATGAAAAGGCAGATTGTTCGTCTCCCGATGGTAAATCAACTGGTGGACATTGGAATCCTTCATTAAAACCTCATGGTAAATGGGGAGCTAAAGAAGGTTATCACGCTGGCGATATTGGAAATTTTAACGCCGATGAACATGGTCATGGAGTAATCAATTTTTCTACTAACGAATGGTGTATTGGTTGTGACGACGATAAAAAGAATATCCTTGGCAAAGCTATTATTGTTCATCAAGGCACAGATGATTTTACTTCTCAACCTTCTGGCGCTGCAGGAAGTAGAGTAAGTTGTGGAGGAATAATCCAGTAATCTATTCTTTTTACTAAAAAATATAAAGAGGTTGCTTTTTACAACCTCTTTTTTGTTTTCTTAAACGAAAACAGTATCTTCCCAATCTATTGTAGATAAACCGAATGCAACCCACAGCACTAATCATAGCTTTACAGAATAAAGATCAAAATGCTTTTAAAAGTATATATGATATGTACTCTGAAAATGTATATGGTATTATTAATACTATTTTGAAAGACGATACTCTTTCTGAAGAAGTACTGCAGGATGTATTTATAAAAATTTGGAATAAAGCTCCTTTATATTCCGAAAAAAAAGGTCGGTTCTTTACTTGGATTCTTAATATAGCACGAAATGCTGCTATTGATAAAACAAGATCTAAAAGTTATAAAAACACAACACAAAACCTTACCGTCGATTCTTTCGTAGATATACTAGAAGACAAAACTAACTTTGTTAGTAAAATTGATAGTATTGGGATCAAAAAATATATTCAATCTTTAGAACCGATTTGTAAAAAAGTAATTGATCTTTTATTTTTTAAAGGATTTACTCAAAAAGAAACGGCTGAAGAATTGGATATTCCTCTGGGGACGGTTAAGACGAGAAATAGAATTTGTATTGATAAACTAAAAAAAACATTGGAAGTATAGGCTATACATGGATATTAAAGCATACATATCATCTGGTATTTTAGAATTATATGTCTATGGTTCTCTTTCTGAAAAAGAGAACGAAGAGGTATATAAGATATTGCAAGAATATCCTGAAGCTGTTGAAGAAGTTGAGCGTATTGAAAAAACACTGCAACAATTATCAAGTGTTATGGCTTCTCCTAATGTAAATTCTTTATACCATAAAATTGAGTCACAACTAGAAG
Source organism: Aquimarina sp. AD10 (assembly GCF_003443715.1). NCBI lineage: Bacteria > Pseudomonadati > Bacteroidota > Flavobacteriia > Flavobacteriales > Flavobacteriaceae > Aquimarina > Aquimarina sp. AD10. The sequence goes on from NZ_CP031965.1 coordinate 1,906,260, forward strand.
AATCAACAGATAAAAACACTGTTATACCAATTAATCGTTCATCAAAAAATTGGGCTGCATATATTGGTTGGGCTGCATCTGTTGCTTTATTAATTGGATTATTTATTCAATTTAATAAAAATCAAAAATTGCAACAGCAAGTTGTAACTAATCAAATAGAACAAAACTTACTTGAAGGTAAAATAAATGTAGCTGAAGAGGATCTTTCTAAGGTAAAGTCCCTATTAAATGTATTACGAAACAAAGATATTATACAAATACCTTTAAAAGCACAGCAGGTTGACCCTAGTGCTTATGCAGCCGTATATTGGGATAAAGAAAAACAAGTGACATATATAGATGTTGCTGGATTACCTACTCCTCCACCTGGCAAAGTATACCAAGTATGGTCATTAAAATTAGACCCTCTTACACCAACTAGTCTTGGAGTTTTAAATAACTTCTCTGAAGATGATCAAAAAATCTTTAGTCTTAAAAACACCAATGCATCGGAAGCATTTGGTATTACCTTAGAACCCGAAGGTGGTAGTGAATCGCCTACTTTAGAACAATTATATACCTTAGGAATAATTGATTCTTAAATCTTTTTACGTTTACTAAACTTAGAAATACATTTTAATTTTAATAAAAAAAAACAGAAGCAAGATTTATATTCTTACCTCTGTTTTAGTTTTTAGTATCTATGTTTTAAGGAAACTTTTCCTTTGTTTGTTTTAGTTACTTACCTCTGTAATTTTAGCTTCACTATTCATATAGATATTTGTACCGGTAAGCTTATCGATTTCAAAACTATATGTTGTTGTTGGAGTATCAAATTGCTGAGAAACATTATTTGGAGTTGTAAATCTAAAAGCTCCGTAGTTAAAGCTCAATTCACACATTTCATACCCAGCATCTAACTCATACTTGATCCTTAATTTTGTTTCACTAATAGAAGATACATTAATACGCCCTACCTCGGTACTATTACTTATATCACAACCATTAGGATTGGTTAAAATCTCGATATTAAAACCTCTTTCTCCTTGACCTGCTATAAAGCCATATGCTAAAAAAGTATTGAAAACGTCATTTTCACATATACCGCAAGCATCATGATATCCATACGCCTGAATACACTCAGCTTCGCATTTTTGAACACAGTATTCAAAAGATCTCACCCAATCTTTATAATAAAAACATCCTGAATAATAAGAATAATAATACTCTTGAGTCAAGTTTTTGTTATACGCAAAAGCAGAATAAAGACAATTACTATCTTTATCATAAACTTTAGAGTATGCTACGATCTCAAAACAATCTAAATTGATTGAAGATAATGGTATTACATAAGTAGCTTTTTTTGTTCCTCCGAAATAGTAAGGAAAGGCTTTGAAGTTAAATTTCCATAATTTTGGAAAACCATTAGAATAGAAAGGTATATTTCCTTTTTCCCCAATATATAGGTATACCTTTTTCATAAACTTATTCTTGTCTGCTTTAAAAGTAAGGTATAGATTTTCATCATCATTAGATACAATAACTTTACCTACTTTTTTCTTGTTTTGCCCAACTAATAAAGGCATCACTTTAGATTCTTTACATCTTAGATTTTTAACATCACTCTGCGATAATTCAGAAGGTTTAAGTAATGTATAATCATAATTCCAGTATCCTTTTTGATTAGTTTCAGTAAGTAATGGAGCTTCCTCTTCTTCTGCTCTTTTTTCATCACCTTCTAACCCTTGAGAACCATCATTTTCTACAAAATCCGGTTCGGCAACAACGCTTTCTGGTTGTTGTTCTGTAATATCACTTTCGTCTTTACTACAAGAAGAAAAAGCTAAAAACAAAGCGATTAAACAATAATGTAATATGTAATTTTGTTTCATAATAAAAAATTAAAAAGTTTAAATTGTTTCCCTAAAAGTTCAGCAAAATTAAAAAAAATTAGGACTTGAAAAATATTTCATCTTATTTCATAGTAAATAAAATAGTGGATAACATCTTTAAACTTCAAGTTGTACTCAACATCGCTTCAGACAAACACTAACTGTTTTTAAACATTTTCTTGAAAAACTAAAGTTTACTTAAATAATTATTTGATTTTTAACAAAATAGCACCATAAAACACTTTTAATGTGTTTCTATTTTAATCGGAATTTTCCCCAATTTATACGTGTCAAAAATTTCAATAATTTCTTTATTGTTTATAAGTTTTACATCAATTTGTTTTAAAACTTCTTCTTCAGACATCATAGATCTCATTAAGATCAGTTTAAATCCTTCTTTTCGTTTTTCTAATTGATCATCTCCTCTATTTTTTGAAGAAAACTCTTTATATGAATCGGCCATAGCTAACCAAATTTCAATTTCATTATCTGGATGTTGATCTCGTTTAAAATTTGTTATTGTTTGTTCTAAAGAAACCGGATATACTTCTCTAAATGTTTCATGAATTCTTTTTATGCTTCCCAACTGCTTTTCTGTCAATTTTTCGTGTACTACAGATTCCGGAGTTAATTTTTCGATTTCAATATTTTGATACTCCGAATTTCCTTGTTTTGTATTTTGACAAGCTATTAAAAGGAATATGGAAACTATAAACAACAAACTTTTCATTGTATACTTTTTTTAAATTAGTGTACATCTAAAATAGTAATTGCTAAGTTCGAACTTATTTTAGTGATTATTAGTACAACCATAAATAAATATTCATAAAACGAAAAGCTTGTTCACCCTATTATGAACAAGCTTTTAACAAACATCAAAAAATAAAACTCAAAATTATTATATTAAAATACCTTTAAAAACTATAGGTTATTTGCGCCTCTATTAAAAATGGCCTGTCTTGAAGTATATACGTTTCATCTGTAGTCTCTAATGCATCTGTTAACCTTGCCGAAGTAGCAACTAATGGATCTTCCCATTTGGTATTAAAAACATTCTCTAAAGTAACTCCAAACTTTATAGCTTTGATGGTATACTCTAATGTAATATCATTAACCAGATATTTATTGGTATTTTGATTATCTATAGCACTAATATTGTCAAAATATCTATATCGCAATCCTCCTGAAAAATTCTTATAGTTTTCTATCATTATTCCTCCTTCTATACTTAATTCATTTACAAAAGAAGGTTTATTATTCTCTAACCCAACAATACCTCTAGCAAAAATCATTTTAGAATCAATAGATAACCATTTATTTAGTTGATATGAAGCATTAAAATCTATCCCCAATCTTTGATCATCTAATTCTAAATTTGCAACATCCTGATCATCAATATATGTGTATCCATTATTTAAATTAAAATACCAAACATTAGCACCTATCAAAATTTGATGAGAAAGCACTCTGGTTACTCCTAACTCTAATCCATATGATCTTGCTATTGTATTAGTAGTTGTGGCTACATTGTTATGACTATATAATCCTAACCCTGAGTTTAGAGATATCGCAAAGTATTCACCTGGCATAAAAACTATATTAGTTTTAGGTAAAATGATCATATTAGATGAGTACTCTGTATCAAAATCATTTTCAACATATTCAAAATAATCTACTTGCAACTTTGGAATAATATTAAGTTTTTTATTTCTAGAGTTATTATTGTTTAACTCGATTGTATTGGTTCTAAAACCTAATATGTTAGTATTTACAATATCAAATGGTCTTTTTTCAAATTTATTAGCATATAACTCAATTTGGAAATCATGAAAAATATCTACAGGTATTTCTAGGTTATGTTTTTCTTCTGTTATCATCTGGGCATATCCCAATCCAGATGTAAAAAACAACATTAGTAGTATACGAAACTTTTTCATCAGACCTTCTTTTTTTAGAGTTTTGCTATTTTCTGAGATAAAACAGGTCCCAACTCGTAAGCGCTTTCTATTAATTCTTTTTTGATTGTATTTACTTTATTTTGAAATCCATTTGTTTTGTAAATTTCAGCGATGTGATACTGCGTTTCAGGTTCAAATGTTTTACCAATAATAAATTTTTCTGCTATCTCTAAAGCTTTTTCATGTTCTCCTTTTAAATTCAAAATATGTGCTTTTAAATCGTAAGACTGTGGAGTGGGTCTGTTATCAATTTCTTCTTCGGCTATTTCTAAAGCCTTATTAAAATCTTGATATTCCTCTGCCAAAAGCATTGCATTGTATGTATTATACATTTTACCATATCTCTTATCAGCAATTGCATATTTATACCCTATAAGATTTCCTTTTTTTGTTAAATGATCTTTTTGAAATTCTGCAATTTCAGCTTTTAATAAAAAGTAATCTGGACTTTGATACGACTCTGTAACAGCATCTATAATTCTTAAAGCTTCTTGTGGATTATGTTCATATGAATAAATGATCCAAGCAATACCCTTCATTGCATAGGCGTTAGATGGATCAATTTCTAATGTTTTTAGATAATAATCATATGAATCCTTAATTCTACCAGCATGACCATAGTAATCAGCAAGGTTTGTGTATGACCATAGCATTAATCCTTTCTTGTTACTCTGCTCTGCGATTGTTTTAGCTTTTTCCATATTGCGTATCGTTGCGTCCAGATCACCTTTGTAATCGTTCCATTTAGCTAACCGAATTAAAAAGTTATACTTACTTTGATCGGCTATTTCTTCTAAGTATTTTTTAGCTTCATTGTATTGACCTAACTCCATAGAAACATCAAACAGTACCATTTTTGCCGATGCATTTGGATTTAGAATATAAGCACCTTGAGCAGCATTTTTTGCTTCTTTAAATCGATGTTGTGAAATGTAATTTCTAGCTAATGCTAGTAAGTATCCTTCTTTTTTGATGGCAGCTACTTTTACAGATTTAACCAATACCTGCTCTGCTTGCTTTAAAAATTGAATATTTCCAGTTGACTGAAACATCTCAGAATATACACCAGCTACTGCAATCATCGCCGGTAATTGTATACTATCTGTTTTTATTTTTGTGTTCCAAAAATTTAATTTCTTATTTGTTTCATCAATATTTTGGTGATTATTGTGCGATAAATATTTAACATAATCATTTGAATTTGTAACTACTTGACTCGGTTCTTGGCATGAAGTTGTAATTGCCACAAGTAATACGATGCAGATATAATATATAGGTTTCATTTGTTTTGTTTTTTGAAGTTACATTTACCCCTGCCACTTAATAGCGTACATTTTGCAAAATCCGTAAAATGACAGAAGGCAAGTATTTTATTAATTTATAAACTATGAGGAGCTTCTAAATAAGGAAATACGTTTAACGGTGTTTCTCCAGCACTACTCACACCATCGGTGACTAAGATTGGTAAGTCTGGTGTACCATCATTATCAATATCCTGTCCATTAAATCGATCTCCATTTTGACCACCAAATATTAGTATTAAAGAAATATCAATAACATCATCGGTTAATCTTCTACCTGTCAAAATATTAGTTCCATCAAAATATGTAGTTGGCGCTCCCGGAGCTACCTGTAATACATCAGAAGCTAATATTGTTGTTAGCGTTGTGGCATCTAATCCTAAAATGTTATTTTCATACTCAACACCAAATGCCGCGTGTAAAGCTACCGCCTGATCTAAAAATAAGGGTTGAAATTTTGCTCCTTGTTCTGAAGGAACTGTGATATTAAAATCATCCTTAATTGATGAACTTCCACTTAATACAGTATTGATACCTGGTCTCCCCATTTGATCTTCTTGTTCAAAAGTGCCACTAAAATCTAAAGGTTCAGGTCCTGTTGTATTATCGTCGTTTCCGCAACTCATTAAACTTGTTAGTAAAACAAATACTGCTATTATATTTTTTAATTTATTAAGTTTCATAATCTATATTTTTATTTTTATTATTGTTTTCTTTTAGCCTCTACCCAAGCATTAAACACCTCTACTCCTGTTCCTGCAGGATGACTAAATGTCCCTCCTAGTAAAGAATTAGGTACTTCTACAACAATAGACAGCACATTTGTTTGGTCAAAATCATCATTCCCAGGATTATTAAATCCGCTTGGTGCCATACCACCTATTACCTGATTAAATTGACTAAAATCAAAAAAGAACGGATCTTCTCGCAATCCCGCGAAATAAGAAATTCCATTATCAGAAGAAGTAGTTGCATTTGCACCAGAACTGATAGCAACTTCGCCTAAGTATTGAGTTTGATCATTAATTGTACTATTTAAACCAGTGGCAGAAGGTTGATAAGGTCCAAAAAAGTACATAACTCCATTTCTTGGTATAGCCTGAATTATAAGATCTTCTACGAGATCACCATTATTATCTATGTTTATTTCAACCAATACATTTTCGTCAAATGTAGCATCATTACCCGCAGGCGCTAAAGAGCTTTGTACGTTTGCTACAAAAACTGTATTATCAGGATTTGCAGCCTCAAAAGCATAAAAATCTGTGATATCTGCAGTAGTTCCCGAAACTGCTGGAGCATCTAGATGATCAGCTGCTGTTAAGACTACCCCAATACAAAGCAGTCCTCCAATAATAAATAAGTTTGTTTTTTTAATCCGTTTCATTTTTTTAATTTTAAAGTTTACAGCAATATCTACGAGAAGAAATATCTAATGGTTTTTATTTGATTGTTAAATATTTGTTAACACAAATTCTTTCTAAAATTTATACCTTGAAACTTAGTTAAATGAGAAGTAACCAAATCCCCAACGATATGTAAACAAATTTTCGGTAAAGCATTTGATGAAATAAAACTAACTTTGTAACAAACAGTATCGCCTATGAATCCATCAACTCTAGGTTGGATTGATAAATTTCTACGAGAACAGGAAGAGAACAAAATACTCTATTCTATATCTCTTGATAGGTTGTATCTAGATTTAAAAAAAGCAGGATTTATTTATGGTACTTCGATTGAGACTATATTACCGCATAATCCTAGTATTACATACTCTGAAGAAGAGCGTACTAAAATCAATTTGTTTACTGCATTAATTGTTACGTACCACGATACTATAGAAAATGGAAGTAAAGACGATTGTATTGATGCACTGATTCATTTTTACGGTTTTTTAGATACCAAAAAATCATTATTTTCATTTGTTAACGCACTTACAACTAGTAAAAGTGAAAAACTAGAAAAAATCATTCATACTAGAATTCAAACCAATGAATCTATTTTCAAGAAAAACTTTAGCCATTTACTCACTAATGCATTACTTTTTATTGATATTCTAGCTTTTGAACATTATCTGATTCATGATAAAGATCCTATAGAATATGCTGCTAAGTTAGAAGAAACCCTAACAAACACTGTTTTTTTAGCCTTAAATTCTAAAGAAAAAAAAGATGACTATGATGAATTATTGGTAAAGTTATTTGCTTCTTCTGTTCGATATACTAGTGTTTCGACAGAAGAAGAAGCCAGTTTTGATCATATAGACCTTGATGAGTATACCGATGATTTAGAGAAAAGGTATATTCTTGATCTTACTTGTCTCGCGGTGTGGAATGATATAAAATTAGATAAAGGAGAGCAGGACTTTATTTCTGCACTGGGAGCAGAACTTACTTTACCCAATAGTCTGGTTCTAGACTCTCTTAAGGATGTATATACTTTTATAGAAAATCATAAAGAGAATATTACATTTTTTAATTATTCACATCCAGCGTTACATTTCTATCAACAGACTTCAAGAACAGTAAGTGTTTTGATTCTTAGAAATAAAAAACGTCTTATAAAAGAAATTTCTGAAAGTAAAGACCTTATGATTTTATTAGGTCAATCTGCTATGAGAGACTTATCTAAAGAAGAAAAAAAACAAGTAAAGCAGCAATTGCTTGATATTTGCAAAACGATTCCTTCTTTAGCAATATTTATATTACCGGGGGGTAGTCTTTTGCTTCCTTTATTAGTAAAGTTTATTCCTCAATTACTACCCTCTGCATTTAACGAGAATAAATAGTCTTTTTACAATTCTAGTTTTTCAAGTTCATTGTAGTTATTTTTAAGTCTACGCGTTAAGATGCCATAAATCAATCTATAGAATAAGGCTATAAACGCAATTGCAACTGCCATAACAAAGATTGTAATTGCTATTACTAAGAAAACTGGTATATCTTCATCTGCAGACTGTTGTGAATATGTATCTGTGAAAAAGGTTAAATACCCTACTATACTCATTGTAGTAATGACAAGAAAACTAATATTTACCCAAATATAATGTCTAACCGTCTTGCGTGTTTTTAAAATATTTTGCATTAATATTTTAGCAGAATCTGTTGTTTTAATCCTTTTATAATTGAGATAAAATCGAATGATAAAATAAATTAAAATAGAATAGGATAACACTGTTGAAACGATAGAAAACCCTTCTAGTCCTTGAACTTCTAAACCATCATATTTGCCACTAAGTCTTACGGCAATGTCAATTGAAGCCCACAATAAAAATTCTAATACGCTAATAACAAAAATCCATTTCACGATTGAAGAAGATTTTTTCAATATCATTTGATAAATTTCTTCAAACGATAACCTAGGAAGGGCGGCTTCTTGCTTCTGCCAGTCTTTTTTTAATAATTCTAATTCATCCATGGGGTTATGGGTTTAATATTTTTTTCAATTTTGTCTTAACTCTATTCATTTTCACTCTAGCATTTACCTCGCTTATACCCATAGTATCAGCGATTTCTTTATATGATTTATCTTCTAAATACAAAAAAACCAAAGCTTTTTCTATATCATTAAGCTGTTTTACAGCAGCATACATTAATTTTAATTGTTGCTCTACTTCATCATCGTACTCTTCTGCCTTAATTCTAAAATTCATCGTATCAATATCCGTCGTCTTAAGACTTCTTTTTGATCTACGATATAATGTAATAGCCGTATTTAAAGCCACTCTATACATCCAGGTACTAAATTTAGCATCTCCTCTAAACTTTGGATAAGCTTTCCAGAGCTGAATTGTAATTTCCTGAAACAGGTCATTATGCGAATCCTGATCACTGGTGTAAATTCGGCAAACCTTATGAACAATATTCTGATTTTGCTCAAGGTTCGTTACAAAACTATGTTCTAATTCTTTATTCACTTTAGTTAGTTACATCTTATTGGTAGTTCAAAAAACAAATATGTTACAATCAAAACTAAAATTTATTATTCTACTATATTTTTCTTCATTAACAAAAAAAATAACTACTTCAAATAATACTATAATTTAATATATAAAAACAACCTTTTTTTAGGGTATATAACTTTATCATTTTACCTTTGTCTGAGATGAATAGCATAAAAATATATAGATGAATATTCCTTTCACTAATTTACCCAGATTAGTAATTATTGGTGGTGGTTTTGCCGGAGTTGCCTTAGCAAGAAAAATGATAAAAGAAGATGTGCAGCTTGTTGTTATAGACCGACATAATTATCATACCTTTCAACCTTTACTTTATCAAGTATCTACTGCATCTCTAGAACCCGATTCAATAGCCTATCCTTTACGTAAAATAGTTAAAAGAGGTAAGAATACTTATTTTAGAATGACCGAGGTAGAATCTATCGAACCCGAAACGAAAAGAATACATACATCTATAGGGTCTATTAGTTATGATTATTTAGTAATCGCTACCGGAGCACGCACAAATTTCTTTGGTAACACCAATATTGAGAATAATGCAATGCGCATGAAAAACCTACCGCAAGCATTAAATTTACGTAGTTTGATGCTTGAAAACCTTGAGCAAGCTGTTATTACTACTGATCCGGAAAAAAGAAAAGAATTATTAAGTTTTGTTTTAGCAGGTGCTGGTCCTACAGGAGTAGAATTGGCAGGTGGTATTGCCGAATTAAAACTAAATGTATTACCAAAAGACTATCCGGACATGGACTTTAGTGCAATGGAAATTCATTTGATAGAAGGTGCTAGTCGTGTATTACCACCTATGAGTGAGCATGCTTCAAATAAAGCTTCAAAATTTTTATCAAAACTTGGGGTACATATTCATCTAAACACCCAAGTAACTAATTATGAAAATAACTTGGTTAGCACCAATACTGATGTAACGTTAAAAACTGCCACCTTTATTTGGTCTGCTGGAGTTACCGGAGCTCCTGTTCAAGGAATTAATGCTTCTTCTATAATTCCTAGGGCTAATCGATACAAAGTAAATGAGTTTAATCAAATAGAAGGTTATGATGATGTTTATGCGTTGGGTGATATTGCCTTAATGGAAACCAAAGACTATCCTAAAGGGCATCCTATGGTCGCACAACCTGCTATACAACAAGGAAGTCATCTCGCCAAAAACCTAAAACGCCATTTTAAAAATAAACCGATGACTCCCTTTAAATATTTTGATAAGGGATCTATGGCTACTATAGGTCGTAATAAAGCAGTCGTCGATTTAGGAAAATTTCGATTTGGTGGTTTTTTCGCTTGGTTTGTGTGGATGTTTATTCACTTATGGTTTTTGGTAGGTTTTAGAAATCGTTTTGTTACTTTCTTTAATTGGACCTATAATTACATCAACTATGATAAAGCAGCTCGATTAATCGTGAGGCCTTTTAAGAATAAAGACTATAGTCGAAAGAGAGTTTAGTGATAAAATCAATTATCTTCAAAAAATAATTTCGACGGTAAATCTATAAACTCTTGTCGAGAGACTTTATCTCCTTCAGATGGAGGAATTATTGGTATGGAATCTGATAAATAAGAAATTCTATCAAACTCAACATGCTTTTTTCCTTCTTTCAATTCTAAAATAAGCCCTGGTAATCCCCAATATCCCATTGGCCCCTCATTTTTATCTATCATTTTGGTATACCATGCCTCAATTAGTGTATCTTGTTTTTGCAATGTAGCCTTGTAACAGACATATTTACCTATTTTTTTTCTGTCTTTAGTAAGAACCCAATTGGGTTTTATAATTGCTTCTTCTATTAAAAATGATCTTCTTCGAAAATCAAACACATACGCTCGAATAGCACTGGTTTTATTCATTCGATCCAAATCTTTATAAACTATTTCAGAATTATAAAAATTAATAATAAACTTCTTTATAACCTCTCCTGAGCTGGTAGTAACTTGTTTAGATATTGTATCATTCTGCACTTTTTCCTGTGGATAATACAAGGATCTGTTTTTGTCGATTCTTAAAACTGTAGTGAATCTATATTCTGGTATATCTTCTAAAACAAAATCATATTTCTTATATTCTTCCATCTTTTTTCTTATGGAGTCAAAACTTCTTCTTGCCTCTACATATAATGAGTCAGGATCATTTTCTGGTAAAGCCATTTCACTTAGTTCTACCCTTCCCATATACATAGAATTCTTCTTTTTTGATTTTGCGGGAACCCTTTTTTCTTTATAAAATACAGTTAATTGTTGCGCATTCGAAGATAATGCTACTAAGGCAATAATTAGTGGTAGTATTTTTTTCATGATTTAATTGATGATGAATAATTATGAATTGGTTGATGCATATAAAATCTTCTGTGGAATTTAAAAAAATAGATAGTTACTTTAAATTTATAATCTGGTTTAGTTTTCCATAAACTGTAACATAGGTAAATCATCGATATGATCTCTTGTCACTTTTTCTCCAACACTTGGTGGTTTTACTATAAAACCATCTAGATCGAACACAACTTTATCCAATAAAATATGTGTGGATCCATTTTTGATTTCTAAGATAAGTCCCGGCAACCCCCAAAAACCTATTGGGCCAGATTTTATGGGAATATCTTCGGTATACCATACTTCTATTAGTTTTTGATAAAGCTCTGTATCACGAGAAGTTATATATTCATGTGCTTCATTAGGGTTTTCTAGAACTGCTTTTTTACAAGAGTATCTTCCGATTGTTTTTTTTTCATTTTTAAAAATCCACTTTTGAGAAACCAGTTTCTCCTCGACTAAAAAATCCTTACCGTACGCATGCTCTGTAGACACTTTTAACTTAGCATCCAAATCCATAAAAGTAATTGTATGATCCCTTTGAGCAACTTCTCTAGAAATCACAGTCTTGCCTTTTTCACCATATGCAATAGAACTATTTATAGTATCGTCCCATATTTTTTTTTGCGGATAATGAATAGATTTTTGTCCTTTAATTCTTAAAACACTAATATATTTAAATAACGAAAACTCCTTTTCATGTTCTTTGGCTTTTTCTTGCATTAGAGTACTCAATTCTTCACCCCCAATAGCTTTGATTCTATATTGGCTATGTCTAAGCTTCTGGTAGTCCGACTTTCTTTTTTCCTTATAAAACACTGTTATTTCTTGCCCTACACCGACAAATGACATCAATAAAAAAAACAACAATGAATTGATTTTTAGAGCTTTAACCATGACCATCTATCTAACTTTTATTTTGAACTAAAAAATTAGTTAAATATACCGTCTTTTCAACTAAAGGCTTAGTTAAAATTAATTTTTATTTCACAAACCCACTTTTGCAATCCATCCATGTTTTTCTACAATTCGGTATATTTCAATTTCTGTTCTTCTTCATTTACAAGACTTTTGACTCATCAATCAATACAAATTCATATCGATGAGACGAACATTAACTTTAGCTTTTACCCTATTTACATTGCTTTCAAATGCGCAAACAACTATAACAGGAAACGTAATTGATCCTTCTGGAACGCCAATTCAAGGAGCTAATATTTACCTAGATGGCACATATGATGGTGCTTCTTCTGATGAAAATGGATCATTTTCATTTGCCACTACAGAAACAGGAATTCAAACATTAATTATCTCCTTTCTTTCATTTGAAACATTTTACTTGACAACAGAGCTTACCAAAATGTCTCCTTTAGCAATCACTCTAAAAGAAGATGTTAATTCGTTAGGAAGTGTAATCCTAAATGCTGGAACATTTGCTGCAGGAGATAATAGTAAGGCATCTGTTCTTACTCCTTTAGATATTGTAACTACTGCCGGTTCCAACGGTGATTATATTGCAGCCCTACAAACATTACCAGGAACATCTAATGTAGCCGAAGATGGTCGACTTTTTGTTCGAGGTGGAGATGCCAATGAAACCAACGTTTATATTGATGGGTTACGGGTTTTTCAACCATTTTCGGCAACTGCTAATAACATTCCTACTCGCGGACGTTTTTCTTCGTTTCTTTTTGAAGGAACCAATTTTTCAACCGGAGGTTACTCTGCAGAGTACGGAGATGCGCTCTCTAGTGTTTTACTACTAAATACAATTGATGAACCTGATCAGGAAAAAACAGATCTTCAATTTATCAATGTTGGCCTAGGTCTTGGTAACACACAAAAATGGAAAAAAAACTCACTAAGTGTTAATGCATTCTACGTCAATTTAAAACCATATCAAGATATTATTGAGCAGCGTGTAGATTGGATAAAACCATTTGAATCTTTAACCGGTGAAGCTGTATACAGACATCATTTTAAATCTGGTACACTAAAGGTTTATGGAGGACTTACTTATACTGATTTTAAACTTATACAAGAAGATATTAATACTCCCGAAGGGATCAACCTTAATCTTAAAAATCGTAATTTATATCTAAATACGTCATACAAGGGATCTTTAGGTAATGATTGGACAATAACAGCAGGAACAAGCTTTGCTAATGATCATAATGACATCTTATTTGTCACTACAGATGTAACTAATAATGAAAATAGTTTTCATGGGAAATTAAAGTTAAGAAAACGGTTTAGTAATAGGTTTAAACTAAATTTTGGTGCAGAACAATTTTTAACTTCTTTCTCTGAAGAAACAGAAAATCCTGATTTTGGTGCTTTTCAAACATCTTACGATAATAATAGTACAGCTCTTTACACCGAAGCCAATATATTTTTTAGCAAAAAACTGGCACTACAAACCGGTATTAGAGGAGTTCATAATACATTATTAAAGTATACAAAAATTTCGCCAAGAGCCTCCTTAGCCTATAAAACCACATCCAAATCACAAGTATCATTAGCTTATGGCGACTTTTATCAAGCTCCACAGCAAGAAGTCCTAAAATACAATTTTGATTTAGAACCTGAAAAATCATCGCATTATATCTTAAACTATTTATATCAAAACAATGGAAGAACTTTTAGAGCAGAAGGGTATTATAAATCGTACGACGGACTTATTAAATACGATACAAACTCTCCTATGTTTAATAGCGTATTTAATAACAATGGAGATGGTTATGCCACCGGTATCGACATCTTTTGGCGTGATAACAAGTCAATAAAAGATCTTGATTACTGGGTAAGTTACTCATATCTGGACACAAAAAGAGATTATAGAAATTATCCGGATCGTGCTACACCAAATTTTGCCGCGAAACATAACCTTTCACTTGTTACAAAATATTGGATTGGTGATTGGAAATCTTTGTTAAGCACAACATACAACTTTGGTTCGGGCAGACCATATAATAATCCAAATGAAACTCTCTTTCAAAATCAAAAAACAAGAACGTTTAACACACTCAATTTTAGTTGGGCCTATTTAATAAGTCAACAGAAAATTCTTTATTTCTCTGTTTCCAACGCTCTCGGCTTTGATAATGTTTTTAACTATCAATACGCTAATACTCCTGACTCTAATGGAACTTTTTCAAGAAAAGCGATTAGACCAACGGCAGATCGGTTTTTTATTCTGGGCTTCTTCTGGACTATAAGCGATAACAAAACAGATAATCAATTAGATAATTTATAACCTTAAAATTAAACAAATATGAAAACCAGAACACTAATTTTTCTTCTTACTGTCTTAGTAAGTTTTCAAACAATTACAGCTCAAAAATCAAAAAGCAATATTGCAGTTACCATCACTAATATAGACTCTGCTGATGGCACTATAAAAGTTGGTTTATACAAACAAAAAGAGAATTTTCTAAAACAACCATATAAGGCGCTTAGTATTAAAGCAAAAAAGGGAAAGGTACACGTAGTATTTGAAAACATACAACAGGGAGAATATGCAATTTCTTTATATCATGATGAAGACGACAATCAAAAACTAAATACAATTATAGGTATCCCAACAGAACCTTATGGAACAAGTAACAATGCTAAAGGTAAGTTTGGACCTCCAAAATGGGAAGATGCTAAATTTACATTATCTGACAAAAATGTAGAACAATCGATACAATTATAACAGTGTAATAGTAACTATTTTGATAAACCGTAGCATAATTACAGTTCATCTAAAAAAAAATACACTTCGGTCAGAAATACTATAAGACTCGCATCTTATACATGATCTTTATACTATAAAACTAAAACAAAACTAATTATGAAAACAATATTAATCCTTCTAACGTTTTTTACGTTTACAACAATGACCTCACAAAATTCCTATGAAAAAGGAATGTCAAAGGCTTTTGAATTATGGGGAAGTCAAAAACCGGATGAAGCAATTAACCTTTTTGAACGTATTGCCAAGGCAGAAAAAGAAAATTGGATTCCATATTATTACGCAGCACAAGTTCATATCATAACTACCTTTGGAATTAAGGATGCAGAAGAAATAGAGTCTCGGTTAAAAAAGGGGCAAGATTTTCTAAACGAAGCCAGAACATTCTCAAAAGATAATGCAGAAATTTTAATTATGGAAGCCATGCTAAATACTGCTTATGTAGCCTACAATCCATCAGTTTATGGTATGACACATTCTGCCAAAGTTGAAGAATTATATCAAAGAGCTAAAAAGTTGGATCCCGAGAACCCGAGAGCTACTTTAAATCACGCAGAATGGAAAATGGGAAGCGCCAAATTTTGGGGTAAAGACCCTAAAGCCTTTTGTCCCGAAGTAGAAAAAGCTATCTTGTACTTTGAAAAAGAAGCAAATAACAATATCCCTTTTTATCCGAAATGGGGTATGGATCAAGTGACTAGAATTCAGCAGAATTGCAAATAGAAAATAACATTTAAGACAAATACCCAATAAATTACATGAATGTAGGTATCCTAAAATTAGCGAAAATAAGTATCATTATTGCCATAATTATAGATCTGGTATTTATCTTATTTAGAATAGGTACACCTATAACTTGGTTAGGGGAACTAGAAAACTTATCAATACATTTTATGTTTTCTTTTGCATTAACCTCTGTAAATGGCTATTTCTTTTATTTTTTGGATCGTTGGTATACATGGGAAAAACACCCGAAAAAAAAATTATGGTATGGCGCCATAGGATCCATTATACTAACAATGATAACCTTAGCAATAGTACGACTACTATTAATCGTAGGTATTTATGGAAAACCTTTTAATAAGTTTATAAAAGATGAAAAATTAGATTTTTACATTATAGGATTTGTCATCACATTGGTTGCATCACTTTTTTTTCATGCATTTTACTTCTTTAAAGAGTTACAAAAGCAAAAAATTACAGAGCAAAAAATAATTGCGGGTACCGCTTCTGCAAAGTTTGCCGCTTTAAAAAATCAATTAGACCCACACTTTTTGTTTAATAGCCTAAATGTGCTAACCTCTCTTATCGAAGAAAATCCAAGGATGGCACAGAAGTTTACTACTTCATTATCCAAAGTATATCGCTATGTATTAGAGCAAAAAGACAAAGAGTTGGTAACGGTAGATGAAGAATTAAAATTTGCAAGAACGTATATGACATTAATACAATTACGATTTGAGGACAGTATTGTATTTGACATACCCGACAAAGCCACTAATGCTGATGCTAAAGTAGTACCATTGTCACTTCAAATTTTACTAGAAAATACGGTAAAACACAATGTCGTAATGCCAGAGAGACCTTTGCACATTAAGATCTACGAAAAAGATAATTTTTTAGTGGTAGAAAACAACCTTCAACCTAAAGAAGTTATCAAACAAAGTAGTGGTGTGGGATTAGGAAATGTAATGCAGCGATACGCATTACTCACTAAAAGAAAATTTTCAGTATACAAAACGGAAGATGCCTTTATAGCAGAACTTCCCATATTAACTAAAAAAATAAAATTCGCAGATATGCAAGTTTCACAGACCATACAAGATATAGAAATGGCAAAAAGTTTAAAATATGAACGTGCCAAAGAACAAGTTAAAAAAATGAAAGAATTTTATGGAAACCTGATAGCATTTTGTATTGTTATTCCATTCTTGGCTTTCTTGAATTATTATACAACTAGCTTTAGATTTCCATGGGTACTATTTCCTATTGCAGGATGGGGAATTGGATTAGTATTTCATTATGCTGAAGCCTATGACAGACACCCCATTTTTGGAAAAGATTGGGAAAAGAGAAAAATAAAGAAATATATGGACGAATCTAAAAACTTTTATAATGAATAATTTAGAAGAAAAACGCGTATATGAATCTGCCAAGAAAAGATTAAAAGAAGAAAAAGGTTTTTATGTACATGTTGGTGTATATATTACAATTAACATAGTTAGTTTCATCTTTTTTATGACTGCGTTTGATACTGATTTTCCTTGGGTATTTTGGGTTAATGCACTTAGACCCTTATTATGGGGACTAGGATTGTTAGGTCATGGTCTTTGGACGTTTAGAAGAAATATTAAGTGGTTTAAGAACTCAATATATAGTAAACAATGGGAAGAGCGCAAGATTAAAGAACTCATGAAAGATGAAGATTTTTAACTTTTAAAGCTATTACAATGGAAAACTTTGAACAACAACGATACGAAAAAGCCAAAAAAAGAGTAGAAAGAGAAAAAGGCTTTTATACACACTTTACAATCTATTTAGCAATTAACCTGATATTACTAATTATTAATTCTAATTTTTTGAATGAAGGATTTAGTAATTTCTCACAATGGTGGTTATACATTACACCAATATCATGGGGAATAGGCCTATTGTTTCACGGGCTATCAGTTTTTGCTAAAACCCCTATATTTAATAAAAAGTGGGAAGAAAAAAAGATTAAAGAGTTAATGGATAAAGATGAGTTTTAAACTTTAAAACATGAGGTTATGAGAAATTTTGAAGAACAAAAACGATATGAGCGTGCTAAAGATCGCGTAATAGAAATAAAGAAATTTTATAATAATTTGATTTCTTATATATTAATAATTGGTTTTTTAGCAGGAGTAAATTATTATTCAAGCGGAGAAAACTGGGATCACCCTTGGTTTCTCTGGGCTGCACTGGGTTGGGGAATTGGTCTAACTATTCATGCCATAAAAGCTTTTAGAGTTAATCCTATGTTTAATAAAGATTGGGAAGAACGTAAGATTAGAAAATATATGGAAGAAGAACAAGATAATCAAAAACAACTTTGGGAATAAAACAAACCAAACCATTACTTAATTTAATAAAAACAATGCATATATACTTATGAATGTAATCATCATAGAAGACGAAAAACCAGCCGCAAGACGTCTTAACAGAATGCTTGGTGATCTTAATATTAATGTACACACCATGCTACATTCTGTACAAGAAGCTATAACATGGTTTAATACCAACAAACATCCAGATCTTATATTTCTAGATATTCAATTAAGTGATGGATTATCTTTTGAAATCTTTGACGTGATTAGTATTAAAAGTTCGATCATATTTACAACAGCCTATGATGAGTATGCGCTAAAAGCATTCAAACTAAATAGCATCGATTACCTACTTAAACCTATAGACGATGAAGAATTAGAAGCTGCGGTTATTAAATACAAGGAACAAACCCCTCAAAAACAACAAATACAGGTAGATTTTGAGGATATCAAAAAACTACTGGTTAACCCTATGGATCGTACTTATAAAAGACGATTTACAGCAAGAGTTGGACAACATCTAAAAATATTCTCTGTAGAAGATATAGAGTGTTTTTATTCTGAAAACAAAGGGACATACCTACATACCAATGATAATCGAAATTATCTAATTGACACTACTTTAGAAGCATTGGATGAAGAGTTAAATCCGCAACAGTTTTTTAGAGTTAGTCGAAAATTTTATATCAATATCAATGCTATAAAAGACATTATTTCTTATACTAATTCTAGGTTACAAATAAAACTTAATAGCTTTAATGAACAGGAAGTAATTGTAGCCCGAGAGCGTGTTAAAGATTTTAAAGCCTGGTTAGAGTAAAAATAAAAACCAAGAGGAAAAACAGCACCTCTTGGTTTTTTTGGAAAAATAATTGTTTGCGTAATTCTAACAATTCATTTTTATATAGCGACGATACCTTGAGTATTGGTATCTGGAAGATTCCCTGATTCTTCTCCAATAAACTCTAAACTTTGTCCATTAACTCTGTAGATTCCTATAGTTCCATCTAATCCAAATAATTGGTATAGAAACTGTCCGTCGTCAGAAATCCACATGTCGATCCATCCATCGGTTCTTGCAAAAGCATCCGGTCCGTTATCTGCTCCACCTGTTCCTGTTCCAACAGCAGCAGTTTGATCGATTAACTCTACTACTCCATTATCAAAACTGTATGATGCTAGACCTGCTTCGATTGCATTCGACACAAAAAATGTATTGCCATCTGAAGTAAAATCTAACCAACAAGCGGTTCTTCCTGTATTACCTTCTCCTGATCTTACATCTAAAGTGATTGGTGATAAACTACCATCTCCCTGAATTTGCCATGTAGATACTGATCCATCTTGTAAAGCAGGAAATGCCGGAGGTGTACCATCTGGTTGAAATTCTCTTGCTTCTGTAACTACTACATAGTTATTTCCTACGATTTGAAACCCAATTGCCGAAGGAAGGTTTCTTCCTTCTGTATTGCCTCTTAATGTAGACGTTGCAGCAGCCACTTGGTTTGCTGATAACGTCCCATCTCCATTTACAGCATAAACTACAATCTCATCTTCACTACCAGAAGCTAATGCTGCTGCTCCAGAATTAATAGAAGCTACCACTAACCAATTCCCATCAGGAGAAAACTGAACTGCAGAAGGTCTGTTTGCTAAATTTCTTGTTGATCCTGCTATTGCAGATAAAGATCCGTCTTCTAATAACCAAAATCCTGTTACTGTTCCTTGCTGTTCTGGTTCACCACCCGCTAAAAACTCTTGACGAGTAATATTAGATACATATACTATTCCCTTTACTCCATTTGCACTTCTTGCTGAGTAAGCAATACTATTTGGCCCTACTGCTCCCGTTGCTACAGGATCTCCAGCTTGTTCTAGAGAAAAATCATCCTGAATATTAAAAGAAGTTATGGTGTTACTACCTGCGTTTACCGCTAGTAAATTTTTATTATCATCTGTTTTGGTAAGCGCATATGCCGAAATAAGTGGATCTAATCCTTCTCCTCCATCATAATCACCTCCATTTCCACCAGTAAACACAGGCCCTATTGGGGTTAAAGTTCCATCTGCATTTCTACCGTAAGAAATAATTGTATTAGGCCCTTGTATATTTGTTCCTGCAACCTGTCCATCACCATTTGTCATAGCATATACTGCTCCAACAAAATCATCATTGTCTCCACCACCATCGCCTCCTCCTCCTGGGAAATCATCATCTTTACAAGAAGTATATGTGAATGCTACTGCCAAAAGTGTAAACAGACTTAGTCTTAAATTTTTCATTTTCTTTTTTTTTGAGTTTTACGTTACTGTTTAGAATACCCAATAAGTTAATTTGTATACCATTTTTAAATGTTTTCTAAAGAAAACGTTCAAAACTTATAAAGTACTTTACACATTTCTAATTTGGCCAAATAAGATATGAAGATCAAGAATGTGTGAATTTTACTATTTAGTTTTCTTGACTAAGAGTTGGTACGTAGGTTAAAGAACAACTTACAACAAAAAAATGTTATATAAATTTTAAGAAAGAATAATAAAGAACAAGAAACATAGCTAAACCATTAGATATTAAATATTTAACTCGAATAATAAAATTCTAAAGAAATCATGATTCACCACAACATTTGTGATAAAATTAACTTTTCTATAACTAAATTGTAACAGTAATTATGTTTTGCAAATGTTAGCTATCTAACAAAAAAACAGTGGATTAGTATTCCCACTGTCTCTTTTTGTTTAGTTCTTCTTCAGCTTCTAATTCTTCCTGAGGAATTACTTTTAGGAAAGATGAATGTTGTTCGATTGCAAATTCTAATTTATTAACGATATCATCAATAGAATCATTTTCGTAATCAATATCTAAAGGTTCTTTGATCACCATTGATTGTAATATTCCACGTTTTTTTATTCGAATACCTTTTTTATCAAAAGATCTTCTAAAACCATCTATCACAATAGGAATTACAACTGGTTTATATTTTCTTATAATATGTGCTGTCCCTTTTCTAATGGGTTTAAAAGGCTTTGTAGTACCTTGAGGAAAAGTAATAACCCAACCGTCTTCTAAAGCTCTTGAAATATTGGTAATATCACTCATTTTTACTTGGCGGTTGATTTCTTTTCCTTTCTCTCTCCAAGTACGTTCTACAGTAATTGCACCTGCATAAGCCAAAATTCTTGCTAAAAGCCCTGCCTGCATAGTTTCTTTTGCAGCTACATAATACAAGTTCATTTTAGGCTGCCATAAATATCCCACGTTTTTAATAGAATCTGTACGACCGCTTAAACTAGCATTAAAAACATGAAACATAGCTACTACATCTGCAAAATAAGTTTGATGATTTGACACAAATAATACTCCACGCTCAGGAAGATCTTTAATAATTTCACTTCCTTCTATCTGAAGCTCATTAAAACCACGATAACGCCTATGCGTCATGGTTCCCATAATTCGGATGAGCCATTTTTTTAAAAATAATATATGTCCAAAAGGATTTCTCTTAAACAATCCCATAAATAAATTTAATTTGTCACTTATATATACAAAACAAGTAAACTTAATGCTTGCACAATTTGTGCATAGTTAAGGTTTTTAATAAAAAAACATTCGTGTTTTTAAATCTTTTTTTTAAAACCGAATCTCTAGACAACCTGTAACAACCTGAATAATAAATATTTTAGCATTCATTTTTAACATCCAAGAAAATTCTTCTGGAATGTGAAGAAGGTTTTAAACGAACTAATATAGTAAAGATACAAAATCATTGCACTATGGTCGTATTCAAAAACACTTTAAGTTCACTTAACATCATTGCTGTTGCACCCCAAACGACATAATTATTTAGCGTAAAAGATGGTACTTCGATGTTCTTTGCATAGGATGTGGTAAGAATTTGTGATGTTACATTATCATCATTTAGTAAATCTGTCAATTTTACTTCTATCACATCCGCCACTTCTTCTTTTTGTAATATAAAATTTGGTCTCTGCTCTACAACACCTATGAATGGAAATACCCAAAAATTAGAAGGAGGTATATATACTTTGGTTAACGCCTTTAAAACGTC
Source organism: Aquimarina sp. AD10 (assembly GCF_003443715.1). Lineage (NCBI taxonomy): Bacteria > Pseudomonadati > Bacteroidota > Flavobacteriia > Flavobacteriales > Flavobacteriaceae > Aquimarina > Aquimarina sp. AD10. The sequence continues at coordinate 1,928,547 of NZ_CP031965.1, forward strand.
TACATCATTTCTAGGAATGCCTATCTCCTCTTCTGTTTCTCTTAAAGCAGTCTCTGTATAATTTAAATCAAAAGGTTCTACTTTTCCTCCTGGTAAGGCTATTTGTCCTGAATGGACTCCTTCATATTTAGGTCTTAAAATTAAGGCTATATATGTTTCTGTTTCTTTTGGATAAAAAAGCATCATTACTGCTGCTTTCCTAGGGTTTCTTTCTTCTATATTAAAATTATTTAACTCCTTCATACGTAACTCTGGCGCCATAATAAAATGAGAAGATTCTCCCGGTACTGACATTTTCTTTATTTTTGGAATTAATTTTTTAAATGTTTCAAATGTCATTTACTCGATCTATTTTTTTATTAGCAATCTGTCTTCTGGTATTCTCTAATTGTGAAGATACACAATCTAAAAAAAATAAACAGGAAACAAAAAAAAATGAAACTAACGAATCTAAAGGCACTACTCCTAAAAAACAACATCAAGAAAAAGGAAAGAGTACTGATAATCAAATAGCAGAATCAGAAAAAGAACCGTTTAGACTTACTAATAAAAATCTAAAAGAATTTATGATTAACTATGGAAAAGAGAATCCTGAAACCATGGTTAGAATCAAAACTAAATATGGAGATATTGACATCCAGCTTTATAACAAAACTCCTATTCATAGGGCTAATTTTATTTATCTAGTAAAAGAGAAATACTTTGATGAAACTTTTTTTTACCGGGTAGCAAAAGGATTTGTTATCCAAGGTGGTAATAGTGATCGACAGCAAATGGCCAATAAACGATTTGAAATTGGAGATTACACTATACCTCAAGAGCCTGTTAAAGGGTTAACTCATAACCGTGGGGCAGTAGCTTTATCAAAACAATGGGTAGATAACCCTTCTAACCGCTCCACTCCTTTCGAATTTTTTATTGTTATTGCAAAAAAAGGAGCGCATCATCTTGATGGAGAGCACACTATTTTTGGAAAAGTTATAAAAGGAATGAATGTAGCTGATAAAATATCTAATGTTCCTGTAGATGGCAGTGAGTGGCCCAAACAAAACATATTTATAAAAGCTGAAATTTTAAAATAATTAAGATATTTAGAACTATTAAAAAAAGAAAAAGCGGACCGAAGTCCGCTTATACTATTTAACATGGAGAAGCTATAGTTTCGCATTGGCATGTATTTCTTGTTCCTACATACCATTTTACTCTATCCTTATACGGTCCCATAGGATGCGCTAAACCTCCTTTTAACTTTGCGATTGCCGTTTTGTTTAATGCTAAGTTTTTAAAATTCTTTTTCTTCATGATATAAAAATTTATGATTTATACCCTTATATCAATCAAAAGAAAAATTGTTACCCAAAAATTACAATAAAATCAATTTACTGTATGTATTGTCTACAGTAGTATCTTAAATCTTTTGCGTGTAGTAATTAAAATCTTTTAAAACAACATCTAAAAATTGTTTATCATATAGCTCTGATTTTACATCAAGAACTTCTTCTACTTTATTTCGCAATTCGGTCATCGTTCTAAAGTCGTTAGACTTTACGGCAATGCGATATGTTTCTTTAATAAGGCGAACATCCTTATCCGACAATTTAGTTACATTCAAAAATTTAGGCTGGTATTCTTCTTCTACATCTTCCAAAATAGTATGTGAAATCTTAACTTTTTGCTTTGTACTAATAACAACCGTACCTGCTGCTGCATCCCCTACTCGTTGATGCTTGTTAGAAAACAAAATACTTAAAACGCCTATAGATGCAAAAAACATCCAAATATCAACTAATCTCAACATCCACCTTATCATATAATTACTCCAATGCGCTGGTAATCCATCAACCCGAACCACTCTTGTTTTAACAATCATTTTACCTACTGTTCTACCATTAAAAATAATATGCATATACAATGAATAAAAGGATATTGGCAGAAATAATAATGATTGTATACCAAAGACTGTCCAATTATCACTAAATGCCATACCCAGTAAGCTAGTGGCAAATTCTACAATTAACAAATACAACCATAATATTGCTGCATCTATTAAAAATGAAAGCATTCTTTCTCCTATACCTACAGTTTTGTATGCTAGGTTTACATTTTGAGTAGTATTGATCGCTAAATTTGCCATTTACAAGTAAGTGATTATCTTTATCCCTAAAATTCGATAGATGCGGGAAGCAGCTTTTGTGAAGCAAAATAAGGAAAAATGGGTAGCTTTTGAAAAAGCTATAACAGAAAATTTAAAGATTAGTCCAGATCATCTTGCTGATTATTACATACAGCTAACTAATGATCTATCTTATGCCCAGACCTATTATCCAGATAGTAAGACACTTTTATACCTTAATTCTTTAGCATCGCAAGCACATCAAAAAATATATCGTAACAAAAAAGAAAACAAGAATAGAGTCGTATCCTTCTGGAAAACTGAATTCCCTTTATTTTTTTATCAGCATCAAAAAACATTATTCTACACCTTCATTATTTTTGGCGTTGCATGTTGCATAGGCATAATTTCTGCTCTTAATGATGCTTCTTTTTTACGATTGATATTAGGTGATGCTTATGTAAATGAAACATTAAGTAATATCGAAAAAGGCGATCCTACAGGAATTTATAAAAGTGGTAGTATGGTAGGATCATTTTTAGGAATTACTATCAATAATATTAGAGTAGCCTTTCTGGCTTATGCCTTTGGTGTTATAACTTCTATCGGAACTGCATATATACTTTTTAGTAACGGAATAATGCTAGGAGCCTTTATGACTTTTTTCTATAACGAAGGACTACTTTTTGAAGCTTCTAAATCTGTTTGGCTTCATGGAACAATAGAAATCTCGGTAATTGTAATAGCAGGTTGTGCTGGACTTGTGATGGGTAATAGTATTCTGTTTCCGAAGACATTCTCTAGAAGAGTTTCTTTTATGAAAGGTGCTAAAGATGGGTTAAAAATTGTAGTAAGTACAATACCCTTTTTTATTATTGCAGGATTTATTGAAGGATTTATTACAAGATATTCTAATATGCCCGTATGGCTAGCAATGTTTATTATTTTTAGTTCATTAGGACTCATTATTTTTTATTACATTATATATCCAATACTTTTAAATAAAGCGAATGAACGACAACTATATAGAATTAAAACAGCGTAGAGATCTTGGAGAAATTATTTCTACCTATTTTGATTTTCTTAAGCAAAATATAAAAAGCTTTACAAATGTATTTATAGCCTACAATGGTATATTTATTTTCTTACTATTAGGTGCAAGTTATCTCATGGTAACAGGTTTTATTGGTGTTTTTAGTAGCGAATCCGGTTTTGGTAATTCAACAGAAACAGAATCTAATTTGCTTATTGGACTTGGGTTTATACTTTTCTTTATGGTTTTTATAGCCGTAGCTGCATTAAATTACAGTCTGGCATCTTCATATATTATAAGTTATAATAAAGAAAAAAAAATCATTGATAACAGAAAAGATGTTTGGTCAATAGTGGTTAATAATTTAGGGCGAATCATCTTATTTATTCTTTTGCTAATTGTTATCTATATCGCATATAGTATTGTCAATTTTATTATCAGTATCATTCCTGTACTTGGATTCTTTGCCAGTGTTGTATTAAGTCTTGGGATATCATCATGGTTGGGGATATCATTTATGGTGATGCTATCTGAAAATAAAAGCCCAGGAGACGCATTAGGAGAAGGATGGGATTTGGTAAAAGACAATTTTTGGAAATGTATTGGCAGTAACTTTGTTTTAGGAATTCTTGTCGGAATATTAATACTGTTAATCCTCACAATCCCAGGTTTTATCGTTGGCATCTATACATATCACATTGTAGAAAATGGATTTGATTTTGAAAACTCTATTGTTGCTAAAATCATATTTACCTTTGGTCTCTGTGCTTTACTCGTTGTAATGGCCTACTCGCAATCTCTATCACAGCTTGTTAATGGTGTGCTTTACTTCTCTTTACATGAAGAAAAATATAATATTCACACTCGTGAGAAAATAGATCAAATTGGAGCTGGTGAATAAAAAATTATACTACATATTCTGTTTAGTTTGTATAACTCAAATTAGTTATTCATTTCCTGAGACTCAAGATTCGCTTGTTGTTTCAATTGATACTAGTTCATTAACTATCGATGATTTTTCTGATCATCTTAATGAGAAATATAATGGAGATGAATTTAACTATGATACCGTAGAAGGTGAGGCTCAAAACTTTCTAGCCAGAGCTATTGATTGGTTATTTAATGGTATACGCGATATCTTTGGAATAAATGTAAACCCAGAAGTAGCAAAATTAATTGAAAACATTATCTATTTTTTATTAATTGGAGCAGCTATCTATTTTGTAATACGTGTACTTACTGGTAAAGATGCCGTATCATTTTTTAGAAACAAGGATAATATGGTAGCACCAATTAACATTAGTGAAGAACATATCGAAAATATTGACCTTAACGAGCTTATTGCTAACGCTATTTCAGAAAAAGACTATCGCTTAGCCATACGATACATGTATTTAAAAGCATTACAAGATTTATCAATTAATAAAATAATTGATTATCATTTTGAAAAAACGAATACCGATTATTCCAGAGAAATTAGTGATACTACATTAAAAAAGAATTTTAATAGAGTCTCTTATTTATATGATTATATCTGGTATGGCGAATTTGAACTAGACGAAGAAAGGTATTATAGTGCTAAAAAATCATTTGATCAATTACAAACAAAAATGAACAACCTTGGATAAAAAATCAAGAAACATATTACTATTGTTTGGGGTTGCATTATTAACCATCATTATAGTCGAAATTACAAGGCCTAAACCTATAAATTGGAAATCTAGCTACACTTCTGTAGACAAAATTCCTTTTGGTAGTTATATCCTATACAATGAACTCAAGGACTCTAAAAAGGATAAAGCCGTGCATCTAGTTTCTGAAAATCCTTATCAATTTTTAAGTGACTCTAATTACAATCAAAACTCGGCTTATTTATTTGTAAACTCTTCCTTTAATTTTGATAAAAGGTCTTATGAAAAACTTATAGAATTTATCCAACAAGGTAACGATGTCTTTATTGCTGGGCGTTCTTTCGGAAATTTCTTAAAAGATTCTTTAAAAATAGAAACAGATATTGATTATCAAATAACTGAAGAAGAAATCACACCTACTTTCTTTTCAAAATCGTTACAAAAAGATTCATTACCAACATACAAAAAAGGTGTTTACAAAAGTGTTTTTAAGAGTTTTGACACTACAAAAACTACTGTTTTAGGGCATTTTAAAAATGACGAAGAGGCTCTTAACCAAGTAAACTTTATAAAAATCTCAGAAGGAAAAGGTAATTTATTTCTAAATACGCTTCCACAGGCCTTTTCTAATTATTATATGTTAAAAGGTAACGATCATTACGCAGCCACAAGTCTTGCTTTTTTAGAAGATCAATCTGCCATATATTGGGACGATTATCTTAAAGATGGTCGTAAAGTAATCGACTCACCTATGCGATTTGTACTTAATCAGGTACCCTTGCAATGGGCTTATTACTTGTTGATTTTTGGGTTACTCGTATTCGTGATTTTCAGAGGTAAAAGAGAACAACGTATTATTCCTGTTGTAGAACCCTTACAAAACACATCGATAGAGTTTGCTAAGACCATAGGAGATCTTTATTTTCAGCATAAAGATTACAGTGATATCATATCTAAAAAAATCACCTATTTCTTAGAAAAATTAAGGAGTCAATATTATCTAAATACCAATGAGCTAAATGCTGAGTTTATTGATAAATTAGCAGTAAAAAGTAATCACTCACTTGAGGATACGAGACGATTAATTGACTTGATTAACACATTAAAAGGAAGAGCCACTCATAGCGAGGCCGATCTAATCGAATTAAACAAAAGAATTGAAGCATTTATACTATAGATTATGGAAGAAACGAATGAAAACCCTATAGAATTTAACAGTCGAATAGATCTAAAAAATCTGCAAGATGCCGTTCAACAAATCAAAGACGAGTTAAGTAAAGTTATTATCGGTCAGCATGATATGATAGAGCTTTTAATTATCTCTATTCTAGCAGATGGTCATTCTCTAATAGAAGGGGTTCCTGGAGTTGCAAAAACAGTAACTGCCAAATTACTTGCTAAAACAATGCAAGTAGATTTTAGCAGAATTCAATTTACTCCAGATTTAATGCCTAGTGACATTTTAGGGACGTCGATATTTAATGTAAAAACTTCTGAATTCGAGTTTAAAAAAGGTCCAATATTTTCTAATATTATACTAATTGACGAAATTAACCGAGCTCCTGCAAAAACACAAGCCGCAATGTTCGAAGTTATGGCAGAACGCCAAATAACTATAGACGGGATTGAAAATAAAATGCAAGCTCCATTTCTTGTGTTTGCTACACAAAACCCAATAGAACAAGAAGGTACATACGCCTTACCTGAAGCACAATTAGATCGATTTCTTTTTAAAATAAATGTGGGTTATCCATCAGTCGAGGAAGAAGTTAAAATACTTGAAGGGCACCATCACAGAAAAAGTGCCGTGGCTACCGAAATGATTAAACCTATTTTAAACGCAAAACAAATAGCTGAATATCAGGAGATCATTAAAAGTATTATTATAGAAGATAATTTATTAAAATATATTGCCTCTATTGTAAATAACACACGTAATAACGGAAACTTATATCTTGGAGCTTCGCCTAGAGCTTCAATTGCCATTATGAATGCAGCTAAAGCTATGGCTGCTATAAATGGTAGAGATTTTGTTACCCCAGATGACATCAAAAAAGTATCACCTTCTGTACTAAGACATCGAATCATACTAACTCCAGAACGCGAAATGGAAGGGTTTACTGCAGAAAAAGCAGTTATGCAAATTATAGAAACAATCGAAATACCTAGATAGTGAAAGTCTTTTTTAAAAGTTTATACTTAAAAAAAACATTCTTTACCGCATTCTTTTCAATAGCGGTATTATTCATTGTTTCCTATTTTTTTGAAGATCTATTGGGAGTTGCTAAACTATTATTCTATATTCTATTAATACTACTAGTTTTTGATATACTTCTGGTCTACAGAAATAAACTGGGGATACAAGCCAATAGGATTTTACCCGAAAAGCTATCCAATGGTGATCAAAATACGATTACACTTTCGGTAATTAATAGGTACCAATTTAAAAGTAAAGTATCTATAATTGATGAACTACCTATACAATTTCAACAAAGAAATTTTGGGATTACTGCCATATTAAAACCATCGCAAGAGCGAAAATTCACATATACTGTACGCCCTACAGAGCGTGGAGAGTATCATTTTGGAAACCTTAATATTTTTTCTTCCTCCTTAATTGGTTTTATTGCTCGAAAGCAACAATATTCAACAGAGGCTATGGTTCCAAATTACCCCTCTTTTTTGCAGCTTAAAAAATATGAGTTTGTAGCTTTTACAAATAGATTAAAATTATATGGATTAAAAAAAATAAGAAGAATAGGCCATACACTTGAGTTTGAACAAATAAAAGAATATGTATCCGGTGATGATGTACGAAACATCAATTGGAAAGCTACCGCCAAGAGAAACCATTTAATGGTTAATCAATATCAGGACGAGAAATCACAACCTATTTATTCTGTAGTCGATACAGGAAGAGTAATGAAAATGCCATTTAACGAGTTAAGCTTATTAGATTATGCTATTAATGCAACGCTGGTTATTTCTAATATTGCTATTAAAAAACAAGATAAAGCTGGAATGTTTACTTTTTCACGTAAGGTAGAAAACACTGTTGTAGCGCAACGTAGAAAAAGTCAAATGAGTCTAATACTAGAAACTTTGTATAATGTAAATACTGATTTTGCTGAGTCAGACTTTGCAAGGTTATATATTGACATTAAACGAAGTATCACACATCGAAGTTTATTATTACTATATACTAATTTTGAAACATTAGATGCTTTACACAGACAGCTCCCCTATTTACAAGCTATTGCAAAAACACATTTATTAGTTATTATTTTCTTTGAAAATACAGAACTTAAGTCTCTATTAGACATACCGGCAATAACAACGCAACAAATTTTTGAAAAAACAATAGCCGAAAAATTCGTGTACGAAAAGAAAATGATTGTTAATGAACTAAGTAAGCATGGTATACATTCTATTCTTACGGCTCCTGAAGATCTTACTATAAATACAATTAATAAATATTTAGAAATCAAAGCTAGAGGATTGTTATAGACGAATAAACAATCTATAAGTTTAGCAAAATAGAATAATTTATTTTGCTAAACTTATGAAAAGTGAATTCTAAGAATTACCAACTTATATTGGAAATTTTTGAATGTGATTGTCCACTTTTTTGATTGTAAGCACCGGTTTTCCAATAAAATTTACCATCCCAACCATTTTTTTCTACCGTAAAACTAAAGTCTTTATCTCCTCCCTTTATTGTAACAGTACGCTTATTAAAAGTAATTTTAAATGTTCCTGATGTCCCATCTTTTAATCGATGTGTTTTATTCTTAGCACCATTCTTTGTTCGGTAATCAGCTTTAAAATAGCCATTTCCTTTACTATCACCATGGTACTCTATTTTTAAAGCTGGGCCACTACCAATATCATTATGAAGCTGCATAACAGTAAATCCGCTATGTTTTTTACCCTCTCCAACAACTTGAACCTTGGCTTCAAATGTTTTTTTAGCATCTTGACTAAATCCATTTTTATACCTTAATTCAGAACGATTTGACTTACCTTTTGCTTTAAAAACCAAAACATTCTTAGAATCTCTAGAAAAACTAGCGTCATCGTGTGTGATACCTTTAAATTTTTCACTGGGTTTATTCGATTTATCTTTCGCTGGTTTCCCCATCTGTAATTTTGCTTTATCTACTGTCTTTCCTGAGACTTTAGCATTTACAGAAAGTTCACTAGATTCTGGTTCATCAATAGGGTCATCTTTAGAACAAGAAAACGCAAGCAATAAGAATGCGGAAATTAAAAAAAACAAACTCGACCTAAAGAAATTACTGGTTTCATTTTTGATTTTTACATTTTTAATCATCATTATTTAAAAGTTTTAAAAGTTAACATGTCCAATATGAACATATTTACCTCTATAACAAATAACTATGAATCCACCCTATCATAAAACTATACTAAACATTGTTAAACAATCATAAGACGCTAACGGTTGATCTTATGTTAAGTGTCCATTTATGCGACTAAAATCAATTTTTATGATCTAAATCATAATATTCATTAATTTTAAAACCATCAATTAGAAAATACTACAAAATAGATCATCAAAAATGACAAAAAAAACGGATACACAACATATCATACGAGAAGCCAAACCTAATGAATATCAAAAAATTGGAGAACTAATGGTTACTACGTATTCACAGTTAAAAGATTTTCCGAACCAACAAGAAATACCTGAATATTATAAAATGTTGACCAACATTGGTGAATTAACCAAAAAACCCAAGGCTAGGTTACTTGTTTGCGTTTCTTCTACAAATGATATAATGGGCGGTGTTGTATACTTTGGAGACATGCAATATTATGGATCAGGTGGTAGCGCTACTAAAGAAAAACAAGCAGCTGGATTTAGATTACTTGCCGTAAGTCATGATTTTAGAAAAAGAGGAATAGGCAGACTATTGACAAAAGCTTGCATCGAAATTGGAAAAACAGAGAAACAAAAGCAAATAATTATACACTCTACTAAGGCTATGCAAATAGCATGGGATATGTATGAGAAAATGGGCTTTACAAGATCTGAAGATTTAGATTTTACTGTAGACAATCTTATTGTTTTTGGGTTTAGACTTTATCTGTAGGTTTAATTGTTTTCAAAAACATAACCAGCAACCACGTTTTCTAAGTACACTATTTCTATCATTTTTAACCAAAACATTAGAATACCTTGTTAATTTAACAAAATGTAATGTTAATTTTTGTTAGTAGAAGTTAAAATTTTATTGTTAAACCTCAAGTATATTGAATGTAATCACATTCAATTTTAACATTTTTACCGTACATCTTGCAAGACAATCAAATTTGATATTTATAACTACCTAAATAATCTAAAATCAGATATATAATTCTTTTAATGTTTATTAATAAACAAATGCAATTCTATTCTCTTCTATGCTATAACAGTTTTATAAAAAAGGTTTTACCACACCCCAAACCTCCTGTGTTTACTGGAGTTTGTTAAAATTTACTTTTATTTTTTTATATACATTCGCTGCCTTAATACAAACTCTTAATATAAAAAATTATGAAAAAAAATGTTTATTACGGCTTTTTAGGATTAGCTATCGCCGGACTGGTTTCTTGTCAATCAGAACTTGAAGACGGACAGGATAACCAACAAGCATTACGTACTTCTCAAATAGAATCTTTAGGATTTAGTTCTGAAGGAATGTATAATGCTACTATGGAGGGTAAATCAGGTATCGTAGTCGAAGGTGATATATTTTTAGATGATTCTATGATTAGTAATCTTTTAGGTAATGATAAAGGTAGTAATGATGAAATTCAACAAAAACATTATGTTACTCCCAATTTGTTACCCAGAAATAGAGATGTCACTATCGATGTATATTTAGATTCTTCTTACGGGTCTAATATGGTTGCTGCATTTAATGAAGCCCTAAGTCGATATAATGAATTGAACTTAAATGTTACCTTTAGAAGAACTTTTAGAGAACGAGGATCTGATATAGCCATACTTTCAAGAAACATTCCTAATACTCCTCGAGGAGGTACTGTTTTAGGAAGAAGTGCTGGATTTCCTAGAAATAGTAGACCGGCAACACCAATCACTTTAAACTCTCGTATATTTGGTGGTACTAATGTTCCTGCCGACACACCTACTGTAATTGCACATGAAATTGGTCATGCTATTGGTTTCCGTCATACAGATTTTGCCGATCGTTCATTTAGTTGTGGTGGTGACTTTGATGCCGAAGGTAGAAGCGGCGCATTGTTTGTTCCTGGTACTCCTAGAGGTGCAGAAGCAGGTTCTTGGATGCTAGCTTGTAGTAATGGTAGTGATCGCCCATTTACAAGATCAGATAGAACTGCTTTACAGTTTGTTTACTAAAAAGCAAAACCAACATATATAATTTTAAAAAGAGTGGAAATTGTTCCACTCTTTTTTTATGTAACTCCTAATTGTGAATAGTTAATCACATTTCATCCTATTAAAACGACAACTCGGTAGTTTAGATTGGGCAAAAGCTTCGTATTTATAGACATTTGAATCATCAAAATAAAACAAATTCTATACATCAAAACTTAATATATTATGAAAACTATTGCCTTATTAATAGCATTAATGATTTCAAATTTTATTCTTCAAGCTCAAGAAGAAACCAAAGGAATAACTATTACTGTAACCGTACCAAATGTAACTAGTTCTGAAGGTGAAGTACTATTTGGCCTGTATGATGAAAGTACATTTTTAAAAGCCGCTCCTATCCAAGGTGAAAAAAGTAATATTGTAGATGGAGTAGCTACCATCACATTCAAAAACGTCCCTAAAGGAGTATTTGCGATTTCTTGTTTTCATGACAAGAATGGTAATAATAGAATGGATTTTGAAGATAATGGAATGCCTAAAGAAAACTATGGTATATCGAACAACAATATGAGTTATGGTCCCCCAGTATGGCAAGAAGCTAAATTTGAAGTGAATTCTGAAAATTTAGAAATGGAAATTAGAATGTAATATCAATTAAAAAAAGAGGTTGCTTAAAAAAGTAACCTCTTTTTAATTTATGTTGTCAATAAATGTCAATAATGTTCTTTCATAAGAATTTTATTAAAGTTTAGCTTTGTTCTTTTACAATACCTTTACTCACAAAAAGTTTCTTTAATCTCATATCTGAAGGTCTGGGAGCACTACTAGAAACAATATTTCCATCAGGATCTATTAGTATAAATTTTGGAATAGATTTTACAGCATATGATTTTATAAAATTAGAGTCAAAATCATGATCTGCTAAAAGTTGTATACCTCTTAATTGTTCTTTGTTTATATATTTTTTCCAAACATCACGATCTTCGATTTTATCAACCGAAATACTCACAAATTCAATAGTGCTATTTTTATATTCTTCCTCTAATTCTTTCAAATAGGGAATTTCCCTTTTACAAGGTACGCACCAAGTAGCCCAAACATCTATATATACATATTTACCTTTAAAGTCTACAAGACTACTCGTTCCTCCCAAAACATTTTCATAATTTTCAAAAACTGGTGATGGATTACCTACTTCAATCTTTTTTGCTTCTTTAATCACCTGTTCTACAACATTTATATAATTCTTGTCAACACTATTTTTTAGATAAAACTGTCGAAAATTTTCTCGAAATACTCCTGTACTCCCATTTATCCCAGTAATACTAGTTTTATAGAGATAATATTCTCTAAGAGGTGGGTAAGTAAAAGAATCTAAAATGAAAGTTTTATAATAGTATTGATTGGGTAGAAAAAACCTTTTATTTATAGTATCTGCTCTTCTATTTTTACTGGCATAGTGTCTCAACTTATTTTCTATAATGGTATTAAGCACTAAAGATTCTCCAAAAAACAATATAGAATCGTTAATATTAATGTCCTTATCCACTATCGATTTTAAACTATCGATTTTCTTCTTAGGCAATTTATTTCTAAACGTTTCTTTACGAAGACTATCCATTTTTTTTCTAAACTCAGGTTGTCGCATTTCATCTCCTTTTGCTTGACTAATCATGAATTTAGCCTTCTTAAATGCGTCTTGATTAACGCCATAATTATCAGCATATGTTGTAAGTGCTAACACCGGAAATACTTCTAGCTTTTTACGTTCGGCACTAACAAAATTATTATCAAAATCAGAACTATTAAGTAGACGTTTAAGCTCTTCAATTTCTGTATGAATATCTTTTTTGTAATCCTTCAAATTCTTTTTGATAAGGTCATCAAAAGCACTTGAAGTAGTTTGGTATCTATCATAAATCAATTTTGATTTTTGTAAAAAGTTATTTTCTTCGGCACCGATACCATCAAAAAGAACCTTATCCCCTTGAATCTTCATTTTTAGATCAAAACCAGGCGAGATATAAATCACAATATTATTAATCGTGTAATACCCTTTTTTAAGACTATCGGAGCTAATGACAAATTGATTTTCTTTATTTAACAGAACTTCCTTAGAAAAGTTTCCGCGTTTATCAAAATTCACAAAATTTTGATCTATTTTTTCTATTGTACCAGCTATACTAATTTTTTCTTGACTACATGAAATTAAGCCAATAATCAAAACTAAAAACACACTTCTATAAAACATAATTTTTCTTTTTTTTAAGGCGACTAATTTAAACTAAATAATTAGTTTGAACTAATTATTTAGTTTAAAAATATTGTTTACACAAAAATGCACCTCAAAAATCATCACAAACGTCACTATTATCCTCGTTAAAAGTTTTGAGAGTAATTTTAAACTCTTCTAATTTCAAACAATACAACACTACGTTTTCACAAGAACAGAATGTTAAAGAAAATTATCTAACATACATAAGGAGATACAAAATCATGCATGAGCCAACGTATGAACGAGTTATAACATTATAAATGGATAATATTTAATTTAAAAAAATACTTGTATAAAAAAGTAGGGTAAATACGTTTTAAAATGTTTTTAATTAATACAAAAAAACTGTCATGATTACTTTATAATAGAGACTCAATAATAGATATAAACTAAAATAAGATAAAAGAAACTGATCAATCTATCTACTCAAATTACCTTTCAACTCTTAAATTTGCGCGCCAATAAAATTACAACTACACTCTTTTCAACCTAAAAAAACCAGACATTATGAAAACCATAGTTTTTGAATCACAAAAAACTATTCTATTAAGAATTCCTCTTATAGCAATATTGATTTTTAACACCAAAATGCTAGCGCAACAAGAAACCATAAAAACGACTCGAATAGCTAACAAATTAACAAGACTTTATAAAGAAGTGATTGCCAATGATTATCAAGTAAGAGAAACCGAAATTAACAACTTAAAACGCCTTTTAAATACCAATACTGTAAGGTTCTCTAAAAAAGAAACCATATTAATGTCGATCGTATTATCTATTGGTTTAGGTAGTTTGATAGTAGTTTATTTAAGAAAGCGAAAAAAACTAAGAGCTATAAGACATAAAAATAGAAATCAAGAACTTTCCCCTTATAATGAACATATCAAAGCAGAGCAACTTTCTGCTACACTTATTGCTCAAGAAGAAAAGATAAAAAAGTTAGCAGAGTATAATAATGAACTCTTTGAAGTAATAGAAAAGAGCGCACCTCAAGATGTAGAAAAAATAAAACAGGATATTGATCAATTGCTTAGCGATCTCAAAATAGATTCTATAATACCTCATAAAACCGAAAAACCTCAAGAGACAAAGCATAGTAGGCTGTTATATGTGTTAAAACAAAAACATCCAAGTCTTTCTAAGACAGATCTAAAACATTGTCTTTTTATATACATGCAGCTTTCACTAAAAGAAACTGCAGCATTACTTCATGTAACTATTGCAACAGTAAAAAGTGGTAGACATCGAGCAAAAAACAAAATTAATCTCAATCCTAATAGTAAACTAAGAGAATACTTAGATCAAATATGATTAATTTTATTTTTTAATTCTTATTGGTTAAAATATAAAGAGCCACTCATAAATATATACAACCCCCTATTACCCGAAAAATAATAGCATATACATCTAGAGCAACTCTTTACTATACAAACTAATTCTGTTGTGAATTACAATTTTCTAAAGTCTTTTCTTTTTACATTCTTAATAGATAATTTTCGCTTCTTACTATTATAACAGATTGCTTCTAGAAGGATGAGAAAAATAGATTCAAAACAAAATATTTTTAACTTGCCTTTTAAACTTTAAAAACAAAACTTTCTAGGTCTAGCTTTGTATTTATGATCCCTACTCGTACAATATTATTTTTTTCATCTAATAGATAAGTTGTGGGTGTAGATTCGACTTGGTAATCATTGATCACTTTGATAGTCCCCACTAATTGCACAAAACTATACTGATTTTCTTTAGAGTGTTTTTTTAAATCTTCAACAGTAATCCCTTCTTCAATAACAATTACATCAAGATTTGTATATTCTTTCGAAAAATTGTGTAGCTCAGGATAATACTCTTTGCAATAGTTACAGTCTTTAGATCCAAAGACTAAAATTTTTCTTTTTTCGTTAGAAAAATCATTAAGACTAATTATTGCACCTTCTTTATTAAGCAATTCAAAATTTGGTGCTGGTGGTTTATCTATACTGGTTTCTGTATAAACATTATTTGTAAAAGACAGAGATGCAACTTTATCTTCTAGTGTTTCTATTTTTACTAAAGCCGTATCTAAAGAGAACTTCATTATCACCAATAAAATGATACAAGAAATTGTTACAGTAGCCAGAATCCCAGAAATAATATTTGATTTCATGTTTTCTTAGTTAAAAATTAAAGAGCTGTCCTAAGATATTTTAATCCCCCTTTGCCCCAAAAAAGCAAGCACATCCAGAACAACCCTTTAATAAAAGTTGGTTTTATGAAGTTTTATAAATTTCTACAGTTTTCTCTTTTTTTCGAATACCTCCAAAAAGTACTTTTTACCTTATAGGTTTGTTTTGGAATATTTCTAAAATGATTTGGGAAAGCTTTCCAGATACTATTTCTCTCAAAAACGGTTACTGGATCCTTACCAAATGGCTTTACATATGTTACATTAGCATCTCCAAGGATATGTACATCTAGGCTATAATTTCTTTCTTCCTCTCTTTTTTCAGCTATAATTCTAAAATCGCAACGTTTACCCTTAGGTACTACATCTCCATTTTGCCAATTAATAACATCTGTTCTACTTTCTTTTTTAGTTCTTTTTGTGTTGATTCCACTTTCAAAACCTATTTCGGTACCAAAATCAACTCCAGCACCCAAAAATTTAGATGATACTTTAAAAGTTAGTTTTGCATTTACTTTATTGGTAAATTCAAGAGATTCTTCTGTAGATCTTTCATAACTGTACGCTCTACCACTTAGTGTAACAGCTCTATCCCTGCGTCCTCTTTCGTTTATTACTTGTAATGTAAATGGCCCTTGAATGGTACGAACTTTAGCTCCTCTTACTTCTTTTCTTCGTAACTCCCAAGTTGCGGGGTTTTCGCTACCCTTACATTGTGCAAAATATTGTGGGCGATGCGGAAAATTATACCAAGAACATATATTTCTATTTTCATGTCTAAACGTCCAACTCATACCACCTACGAATTGTCTTTGATCTCTTCTCCATTTTGGAGCTTTTGTAGTATATCTTGCCATGGCTTGTTGCTCATCAGAGCCACTCATTCCATTATTATTCAAATCTCTACTAGTCATAACTCTACGAAAATGACTGTTGTTCTTAGCATTATTGAACCTAGTAGCTCTTAATTTTAAATACTCCTCTTCAGAAATTTGATCTCCTGACTTTGTGATGACAAAAGTGTTTTCGGTGTCTAAGGTTGTATCAATAAGAGTCGATTCTGTTGGAAGTGTTTCTTCGGTTTGTTTTTCACAGGATACAATTATTAATATTGCTCCTACTAAACTTATTGGTTTTAAGATTTTCATAATTTTAAGTTTAAAGATTTAATAAATAAAATTAATTATCAAGTTGATCAACGTGACAAATCTATTCTTTAGACAGGAAGAAAAATAAATTTTTGGGTATGCAAAAGGTTGGCAAAAAGTATGCATTTTGCTAGAAAAGGTTGGCAAAAAAAGTTCTTTACGCTAAACAAAAACTTAACTTATGGTTAAACCCTACTACTACTTAAATTAAACTAAACTATTGAAGGAAAATTATTTGAACATATTTTTCACAAGGTGTCTATAAAAAATCTAGTTTATAGTTTAGACGTATATATAATTTGGTAAATCATGGTTGCGAAAGATAGGACTCCAGGACTAGTTCATCATCAGGGATTTAACATGTGATTTAAAATTTGAAACATTATTCTTAAGAATTTTGCTTCGAACTTTGCATCGTATTGTTTGTACTTCTGAAATTTGCATTTGAAGCGTTTTTGCAGTTTTATCTTCAGGTATTTCTAAATATAAAAAAACACAATGCTGTATCTCGGCATCAGAAAAATTTGGATATAAAGGTCGTAATTGGTTTGCTATAATATCATGAAAAGGTAAATAGCTTATTTTTTTTTCTTTAGGTTTAGATTTTAAACTATGCTCATGAAAACCTGTTACCATATCGCAATTTGCTGCCATTTTAGTTTCAAAAAAATGCCCTAACGCTCTTCCTCTTCCTGACTTAATAAATGCAAGTTCTTGTTTTTGTTTTTTCAAAAGTACATCAGCAATTTTATTTTCTAGCTTATACTTTTTTATTTTTTGATCTCTCTTTTTAATTTCTGTAGAACACCATAGAAATAAGCCTAACAAACCTATTACTAGTATTGGTAAAATTATAAAAAACACAAGCTCTGTATTGTGAGAAAGTCCAACTATCTCATAGCTATGATAGTCTCGTTCTTTAGGAAAAGAAAGAGTATTTGATACTCCTTCTAAATCAGATAATATATAATCATTTAAAGTAAGTGACATTTGGATATACGAATTTGTGTTATAGTTTAAGCCTAATTACTTATTATATAACAATCAAATTCGGGTTTACCCTACTCATTAATGGGTAAAATATTCATTACTTTACCATAAGGATTACATTATTTAAACCTTGACAATTAAAACTACTACTATACACTTAATCCAAAATAGTTCCTATTTTAGGTTACAAAAGATTATTTACTTAATAAAATAGATAAAATAAATTTTTACCACAACCTTAATAGTTTTAACTAATAGCTTTATTATTTTTGTGATCCAAAAATAGCACAACTATGACCATAACTCAATTAAAGTATGTATTGGCGGTAGCAGAACATAAAAACTTTACTAAAGCCGCAGAGAAAACTTTTGTAACACAACCTACATTAAGTATGCAGATTCAAAAATTAGAAGATGAATTAGACATTCTTATTTTTGATCGTAGTAAAAAACCAATTGCCCTAACAGAGGTAGGAAGTAAATTAGTGCATCAAGCTCGAAATATTGTAAATGAAAGTGAACGAATTCAAGATATTGTTGATCAACAAAAGGGATTTATTGGAGGTGAGTTTAAACTAGGAGTTATCCCGACGGTAATGCCTACTCTATTACCTATGTTTTTAACTAATTTTATTAAGAAATATCCCAAAGTAAAACTTAAAATAGAAGAACTTCATACAGAAGCTATAGTAGAACGGTTACAAGACGGTCATCTTGATGCGGCAATTGCGGCAACTCCATTAGAAATAGATACAATAAAGGAACGTGTTTTGTATTATGAACCTTTTGTTGGATATGTCCCTACAAATCATAGGCTAAGTAAGAAAAGTAAACTTGACACTGCCGATCTTGATATTGATGATATGTTACTTTTAGAAGATGGTCATTGTTTTAGAGATGGGATTCTTAATTTATGTAAAACAAAAAGAAGTTATGATGAAGATCATTTTCAATTAGAGAGTGGAAGCTTCGAAACCCTGATAAAATTAGCTAATGAAGGATTAGGAATGACATTGCTCCCCTATCTACACACTTTAGATATTAAAAATACAGAAAAAAGCAATCTTCATTACTTTAACGAACCATCTCCTGCAAGAGAAGTAAGCCTTATTTTTAACAAGAGTGAATTGAAAATGCAAATCATAGAGGCTTTACATAACACAATAGCCGGAGTTATAAAAGGTGCTATTACTTTTCAAAATGTAGAAATTATTAGTCCTTTGGCTAAAAACTTATAATAGTTATTCTGAGTCTTGGGTAAAACCTTAAATATATTAGATACTAAAAAACTACAATTATTAAAAAAGCGACTCGAAAGTCGCTTTTTTTATGTTATTGATTTAAATAAATTAAACAAGATTGTAATTCTGGTTGTTTCACTGTTAGTGATTGAATCCAAATCTTTAGTTCTTCAATTTCATGTGGAAGTAATCTGTTTAGTGCTTTCAGTACTTCCTTTGTAAAAAGATTAACATCAAAACTTACTTTTCTAAGGATCGTCTTGGTATAATCAAACATAGCTCTAGCCATATATCAAATAGGGGTTTAAAATGTTAGGTTTAAACAAGTAATTGTAGGAATAAGCTTACTGTTTTTAAAGTTGTTTACCCAAATATAGTGAAACATATCTAGAAAAAAAGTGTTTTAGCGCTTATTTAACATTGCTAAAAACTATTATCGCCATCTAGAAGGTCTCCTAAACCACCTAATATACTACCTTCTCCTTTACTTTTGCCCCCACCTCTTGGAGCTAAAGCTAGTACCCTATTTGCTAATCTACTAAAAGGTAAAGACTGTATATATACTACTCCTGGTCCTGTAAGTGTTGCAAAAAATAAGCCTTCGCCCCCAAAAATGGTATTTTTTATACCACCTACAAATTCGATATCATAGTTTACACCTTTAGAGAATCCTATAATACACCCTGTATCAATTTTTAAGCGTTCTCCTGCTTGTAATTCTTTTCTAGCTGTGGTACCACCTGCATGTACAAATGCCATACCATCACCTTCTAGTTTCTGCATGATAAACCCCTCTCCACCAAATAATCCTCGTCCTAGTTTTCTAGAAAACTCTATGCCAACAGAAACGCCTTTTGCAGCGCATAAAAAAGCATCTTTTTGACAAATAAATTTTCCGCCATAATTAGTTAAATCTATAGGTATTATTTTTCCTGGATATGGTGATGCAAAACTTACTTTCTTTTTTCCTACAACTTCATTGTAAAAGGCTGTCATGAATAAACTTTCTCCTGTTAAAAGCCTCTTCCCCGCTCCAAAGATTTTGCCCATAACACCTTTGTCTTTATTCGAGCCATCTCCAAAAATGGTATCCATTTTAATCCCATCTTCCATCATCATAAAACTACCAGCTTCTGCTATAACCCCTTCTTGTGGATCTAATTCTATTTCCACATATTGCATTTCTTCACCTATAATTTCGTAATCGATTTCGTGTGCTGTCATACTTTTTACTATTTACTATAAATTGATTTATGAATATTTACTTTATGAGTAAACAATACTTCAATTATGTTACACATTCTTAAACGAACCTTATAACTTACTTGATTAATGCTTCACTTTCACTGTCCATTCAAAATTAAAAGTTGATACTACTACTCCCTCTTTATTTGTACCAACTGCTTTCATCCATACAGTCTGTCCTTCTCCAGTCTCAATAGTCTTTTTTATTGCATCTGCCACTAAATGGCCATCGTTGCAGACAAATGTTATTCTACCCGTTGCTTTTTTGGTAAAACTCGCATTATTATTGGCTACTAACATTGATATTTTTTTTCCACTATTACGTATATATCCTGTAACTAGAGCTCCTGTCGTTAATTCTGCGGCCATACCTTGAACTGCCCAGAACATAGAGTTAAAAGGGTTTTGATTTATCCACCTATGCTTTACACTAACAGTACAGTTATCTCTATCAATACTTTTTACACGCACTCCGCATATCCAAGCAGATGGTAATTTTAGAAATAAAAAGGTATTTAACTTACCCGGAGTAATATTCATGATTTTCTAATTTTAGTTATTACAATATAGGCAAAAGAAACAAGCATCAAAATAATTCAAAATCTTAAAATTATGTTAAATTATGGTACTATGTTTTGCATAATACCTTTTTTTAACCATATATTTGCATAAGAAACTATTATATACTTTTAAAAATGTTAGACAACAACCACAAGAATATAGCCACATTTATGCATCTAGGTGCATTTTCAAAGTATTTTATTCCTTTTGGAAATTATATAATTCCAATACTTTTATGGACAACCAATAAGGAAAAATCAAACTTTGTAGATGAGAACGGTAAGGAAGCGATTAACTTTCAATTAAGTATTTTACTATATACCGTAATATTAGGAATGCTCTCTTTTCCATTCTTCATTTTTAATGTATTTGGTGACGCTTCTGTATCTGACCTCTTTCATTTCAATGATTTTTCAATCAATTTATCTGAAGAAGGAGGATTTAGAACATTAATAGGAGCTTCTTTTATAGGTATTATAGCCTTGGTTGGTTTTTTCTTAGAAATCATTTTTATTATTACCGCTGCGTTAAAAGCTAATAAAGGAGAGTCATATAGATATCCTCTTTCTATAAGGTTTATTAAATAATAGTAAAAAAACGAAACACAACATACATAAATGAACCCTTCTATCAACATAACATATATTTTAACAACTCTTTTTGCAGGAGTGGCGTCTTTTTTCTTTCATGAATTAGCGCACTTTGTAACGGGCAGTTTATTAGGATATGAAATGGGTATGACATTAAACTCTGCCTATTTAATAGAAGGAAAGTATTCGACCGTTTGGCACAATCAATTGGTTAGTGCAGCAGGACCAATTTTTACGATATTAACCGGCTTTCTATTTTTTTATATTATCAAAAAAACGAAAAACGTGTATTGGTACCCATTTCTATTTTTTGCCTTTTTATTCAGGTTAATGGCAATGATCGTATCTATAATTAACCCTAATGATGAAGCAAGAATTAGTGAGTGGTTAGGCTTAGGAACGTGGATACTGCCATTATTAGTTAGCTTTACACTATTTTTTCTAGTCATTAAGACATCAAAAGAACAGAAATACTCTGTAAAATTTAATCTCATCAATTATCTTTTAGCATCTGTATGTATTGCAGCTGTTGTATTCTCTGATCAATATTTTTTTAAATAACCATCAAACATCAATCAAAAAATGAACAGTTTAACCTTTAAAAATTAGTTTTATGAAGATCGAAAACACAAAAGCGCAAATGCGCAAAGGTGTTCTGGAATATTGCATACTTTCTATCCTCAAAGACGATGATGCTTATGTAGCTGAAATTTTAGAAACCCTAAAAGATGCAAAGATGCTTGTTGTAGAAGGTACTATATACCCCTTACTTACAAGATTAAAAAATGCAGGATTACTTAGCTATAGATGGGAAGAATCAACATCTGGACCACCACGCAAATATTATGGATTAACAGAAACAGGAAAATTGTTTCTAAAAGAATTAAATACCACTTGGAACGAATTACAAAATGCTGTAAATCTGGTAACCAAACAAAAAAAGAAGTAAAATGAACAAGACAGTTAATATAAATTTAGCAGGTATATTTTTTCACATAGACGAAGATGCGTATCTAAAAATGCAACGCTATCTTGATGCCATAAAACGCTCCTTTACAGATTCGCAGGGTCGAGATGAGATTATTGCTGATATTGAAGCTCGTATAGCAGAATTATTTAATGAAAAAATAAAAGACGAAAAACAAGTCATAGGTGTCAAAGAGGTAGAAGAAGTGATCACCGTAATGGGACAACCCGAAGACTATAGATTAGATGAAGAAATATTTGAAGACGAACCAAGCACAG
This sequence comes from Aquimarina sp. AD10, assembly GCF_003443715.1. Lineage (NCBI taxonomy): Bacteria > Pseudomonadati > Bacteroidota > Flavobacteriia > Flavobacteriales > Flavobacteriaceae > Aquimarina > Aquimarina sp. AD10. The sequence continues at coordinate 1,951,147 of NZ_CP031965.1, forward strand.
CTAATCAAACGCCTAAAACATCTAAACAATTATTTAGAGACACAACCAACTCTTATGTAGGAGGTGTAAGTTCTGGACTATCACATTATCTTGGTATAGACCCTATTTGGATTAGATTAGCGTGGATATTATTTACTATTTTTTCTAGTGGTGCTTTTGTCCTTATTTATGTGGCCTTTTGGATATTTGTTCCCGAAGCAAAAACTACATCTGATTTTTTGGCAATGAAGGGTGAAGCCGTAAACATAAGTAATATCGAAAAAAAAATCAAGGAAGGTTTCGATGGAGTGGCTGATACCGTTAAGAATGTAGATTACCAAAAATATAGTAACAAAGTAAAAAGTAGTTCTACAACATTTTTTGATGCACTAGGAGATGTGCTACTCTTTTTACTCAAGATTTTTGTAAAATTTATAGGTATACTACTCATTATAGTATCAGGAATAACATTAATTAGCTTATTTATTGGTCTATTTACAGTAGGAACATTTGGATTCATGGATATGCCATGGGTAGAATATTTTGAAGTAGGTAGCCACCCAGAAGTACCACTATGGTTACTATCGTTACTATCATTTTTTGCTGTAGGAATTCCTTTTTTCTTTTTATTCATTCTTGGACTAAAGATCTTAATCAACAATTTAAAATCTATCGGAACAGCCGCAAAGCTTGGATTATTAGGAGTTTGGATATTTGCAATAATAGGATTAATTATAATAGGCATTAGACAAGCAACACTTGAAGCGTATGATGCCGAAGTAATTACAGAAGAAAAACTGTTACCGATCACGCAAAGCGATACACTTACGATCAAAATGCAAAAGAATAGTCGATATACAAGACATTTACAACACAGGCATGATTACAAAATTAAGAGAGACAATCAAGGGAATCGAGTAATCGTTACTCAAGATATAGAGATATACTTAAAACCATCTAACAGAAATAATAATGTAGGCATTAGTATCGAAAAGAAAGCCGAAGGAAGGTCATATGAAGAAGCCTCTACTAGAGCCGAAGACATTAAATATTCCTACGAAGTAGATGATAAAACTTTATTATTAGACGGTTATGCGATTACAGAGTATGCTAATAAGTATAGAGATCAAGAAGTTAAAGTGATACTAACATTACCCGATGGAGTAACCATTTTTGCAGATGATAATACATCATCTTATAACAACTCCTGGAAGTATGATGATTATATCACTATTGATAATAAAGAAGAAAAGTATTTACAAATAATTAACGGAGAATTAGTATGTGAGAATTGCCCAGATGATGAAAACGAGTGGAAATATAAAGAATCAGATGATGATAGTGTAAATATTAATATCAACACAGATGATTCTGATACTAAACTTAAAATTAATGAAGAAGGAGTGCGACTCAAAAGTGAAGAAGTAGATATTAAAATAGACGAGAACGGAATAGACATCAAAACCGATAATTAAATTAATCAAAAAACGAACAGTTCAATCACATTAAAACACACAATTATGACAACGCTAGCCAAAATTTTAGTAACCTTATGCTTATCATTAGCATGTTGCTCCTGTAATATCACTTTTAATGGTATTAAAGGTGAAGGAGAAGTAGTAAAAAAAGAAATAGTTATTAATCAAGATTTCGAAGCTGTAAAAGCAAGCAGAGGATTAGATGTAATACTTATCAAGAGCCCGGATAAAAAAGTAGTCGTAGAAGCAAATGAAAATCTTCATAAACATATAAAAGTAACTGTAGAAGGAAATACCTTGATTATTACTTCTGACAAGAATATTTATATGGCAGACGAAAAAAATATCTACGTATCTTATGATAAACTAAACAAGGTTCATGTTAACAGTGGCGCAAGTGTTGCTTCTGAAGAAACAGTTGTTCAAAAAGATCTTGATCTAAGTGCTACTAGTGGTGCTGATATAAAATTAAAGATCAAAGCAGAAACTGTTGTTACATCTGTAACTAGTGGTGCTATGATTGGTCTTACAGGAAAAGTAAATAATCATAAAGCTAATGCTACCAGTGGAGCAAATATGCGTGCAGAGGATTTATTAAGTTTAGTAACAGAAGCAAAGGCTACCAGTGGGGCTAATATTAGAATTCATGCAAAAAATGAATTTACCGGAAAAGCCACTAGTGGAGCCAATATTATATACTATGGTAAACCTGAAAAAGTATCCGAGGTGGATAACTCAGGTGGAAATGTAAGAAGACAATAAAACCTAACAACCTAACCAATCAAATTAATCAACCACAACAACTATCCAATCAAAACTAACTGTCTAGAAAGTAACAACTAATCAACCAATCACTTTTTAGGCAGTTTTCTTTTTAATACAACATCAAATCAAAAAAAGACCTCATCAGTCTATATCAATCAAAAAACGAACATTATGATAGCAACTACACAAGCTAAAAACATAATCTTATTATGTTTATTTATAGTATTATCAAATAACCTCCTAATTGCTCAATCACCTTCTAATACAGATACTGACTCTGTAAAAAACACTATTTTAAAACTTGATCAAGAATTCTGGAAATCATATAACACATGTGATATAGAAACTTTTAAAACATTTTTTATACAAGATTTTGAGTTTTATCATGATAAAGGTGGATTAACTGCTGGGTTAGATCATATGATGGAGCTTGTAAAAAGTGGGTTGTGCGGTAGTGAAAACCCTAGAGTCAGAAGAGAAGTTATAGAAGGATCTGTAAATGTATATCCTTTACGAAACTACGGTGCGATTATAAGTGGTGAACATCGTTTTTACATTACAGAAAAAGGAAAAAAAGAAAGATTAACAGAAGTTGCAAAATTCACTCATGTCTGGCAGCACAACGATAAAAAATGGAAAATGACCCGAGTTTTAAGTTATGATCATCAACCTGCTCCACAAAATACCGATAAAAAAGAAATCTCGGTAACTGATGAGATTTTAGCACAATACCTTGGAACGTATCAGGCTCCTAAAACAGGAACTGTAGTTGTATCAAAAAAAGATAATTTATTACAAATTACGGCTGGTAAGATGGAAATGATCGTATATCCTCAATCAAAAAATCTATTTTTTCATAAACAAAGCCCACTTACCTTTGAGTTTGTTAAAGATGCTCAAGACACAACAATCAAATTTATTGTTCGCGAAAACGGAAACATAGCCGAAGAAGCAAAAAAAGTCAAGTAATCAAAATGTAACTATTTTCAGGTTTGAATTTATAGATAAGAAAACAACCTATTTTTATCTATAAATTCAAACCTGAAAATAGTATTATAGATTTAATGTATTAATTTTATCTTTAACAGTCCCACGTTCTCCTAATCTTACAATCATAAGTATTATTTTGACTACCAATCCCGGGGCATCGATTATATTCCCTTTTTTTGCCACCTTATAATCTCGTTCTTTAATAAGTTCTGGAATATTTTCATCTATAGTATTTGCCATTTTTACAGCAAAATCCCACGCACCATCTCTTGCTAATTTCATACTAAAATCCACTAAAAAATCATCTGCCTTTCGTGTTAGTTTTAATATCTTCTTTAAAGTAGGCCAAATTTCTGCTAAATCATTCTCTACTTCGTTAACCAATGATGATAAAATATCATTAATTTTATCAAAATCCCCTTTTAGATCTTCAATAGTACTTGTATTAGAAATCTGGGCAGCAGCAATACCCAAATCAAGGTTAATATGGGCATTAATTCCTACCAATAAATGTTGTAACACAATCGGCCAATACATTTTAGACAATGTAAATGCTTTTGTCCAACTCATCGTTATCTCTTTATCTTCTTGATAAGCAAAATAAGCTTCAAGATACCTGTTCGCAAATATCACATCTAACTTTTCCATTCTTGGGCCATCATCAAAAAAATCATTTTCGATTCCTTCTTTTACTTTGATCGTCACTTTTCTATATAAAGCTGCAAAATATCCCAATGGATTATTATCGGTCTTTGATTGAATAATGATATCTTCTAAAATAACAATAACATCATTTATGGTTTGTGCTGGTATCACGTTACTTATTGGTTTTGGTTTTAATACGTTTATTAAATATACGCTCTTTACTTTTGTTTTTGTACATGTATAATTTTCTAAATATCAAATATGAGATACAAAATCCTTAATTCTCACACTGCGATGCAACTTTAATTAAGTATATAAGTCTTTTTTGAAAAGAAATTTTACAATAAATCATATACTTAAACTTCAAAAAAATTGTTTATTAGCATACAAATCTGATATAAATATGAAAACGTCAATGTTGTTATTAGGTTCTCTTTTATTTATAGGGAATGTTTATAGTCAAAAAGAAAAAATTAAAGGCAATAAAATTGTTAATACAGAAGAAGTAGCTATAGAAGGTTTTCATACTATAGAAATATATGACAATTTTGAAGTCGCTATTGATGAGAGTAGCGATAATCAAGTTCGAATTGAAGCCGACAGCAACCTACACGAACATATACAAGTTACTGTTCAAGATAGTATATTAACTATTACGTCTGATAAAGATTTACGTCGCGCAAAAGCATTAAATATTGAAATTTTTTATGCTTCAGACATAAAGAAGATAACGCTTTATAATAAAGCACATATAAAGTCATTATCCACAATTAATTCTGGCGAATTAACTGTAGAGGCAAATGATAACACCGAAGTTTTTATAACCGCAGATGCGGGCAAATTATCTTGTACTGCAAACGGGAAATCTACAATTGAATTTCATGTGACGGCAAAAGATGTCGTTTATCAGATAAACGATAATGCAGAAGCTAAAGGAATAGTAACTACCGATAATCTGAAAGTCGATTTATATCAAAAAGGATCGGCTAAGCTTGAAGGTACAGTGCAATCCATGTTGCTAAGAGCCGATAATGAAACTGACTTTTATGGTGAAAAATTAAGCAGTACTAAAACCTCTTTAATAGCAGAAGGTTCTAGTGATTGTTATATTTTGGTAAACGAAGAAGTTATCATAGAAGCTACCGATAAGACTGAAGTTTTTATTTTAGGTGAACCTACTACCACTACAATTAAGGCATTCTCAAACGAGGCTACATTATTTAAGAAAAATGTAGATTATGTTCCTAGTAAGCTTAGATTAAACTAAAAACACACTATTAAAATCTTAATAAGACCTCATTTTTCAACCATATAACTTACACATTTATTATTTTTAATCACTTCGTAATTACTAATGAGGTAGTATGAGTTTAATACGCATAGATAGCTCTATACAAATCATTTTCATGCACCATGCATAATCAAAAGTATTAAAAGCATAAACTGATCAAATAATAAGAAATTTTCAGCTCTATAATTTTGTATTTTTAAGATTCTAATTTTAACTCTTAAAACCAAAATCATGAAAAAAATTTCAATCCATTTATTGGTAACATTTTTTATGCTTACTAGTTACAACAATCTGTTTTCTCAGTGCACCAGTTGTTCCTTGAGTGGTCCATCTGAAATAAATTTAAATCAAACCAGAACTTTTTCTACAAGTACATTAAGTGGCGCAAATTATTTTTGGTCAACAACAGGTGGATTAACAATAGTAGGAAGTAATACTTCGTCTTCTGTTTCTGTAAAAGGCACTACCGCAGGTAGTGGTAAAATATGCGTGACCAGATATAAAAATGGATCAGAGCCTTGTTGTTATTGTAGAACAATTAACATTAAACCACCTTGTACTGTCCCATCTGTATCCATAGCTCAAGAACCTTTTGGTTGTCAAGGTGATGTATTAACTTTTAACGCAGTTCTAAACCCGTCAAACGCATCTGGGTCTTATAATTGGAATGTTTCTTCTGGAGGGACTATCATTGGTTCAAACTCAAATAAAACGCTTAATGTACAATCTTCTACCAGTTTCGGGTTTAGTATAAGTTTGACCTTTACATCAACGTGTAACAATACACAGGTTAATGCTTTTACATTAGCTCAATTCTTAGATTGTGGTTTTATTATTTCACCTAATCCATCAAGTGACATGTTAATAGTTCAACCTACTACAGAAAATGATAAAGCAACAAAACCATATTCTGTTGAAGTCATAGATCAAAACGGAGAAGTACAATTAAAGGCAAAAGTTAATAAAGATAATAACCAAATAGACATCAGTAATTTACCAAATGATTTATATTTTGTTAGGGTTGTCATGAATGGAAAGGTCATAAAAACGACTAAATTGATTAAAAAATAACAATTGAAAACCTATTAAAAACAACACCCATCAAGTTTTAAAACCTGATGGGTGTTTTATATTTCTATAATTCTTCTTAAGCAGAAACTTCTTCGCTAGTTTCTATAGTTGCCAAATATCGTTCTGCATCTAGTGCCGCCATACAACCGGTACCAGCAGCAGTAACTGCTTGTCTATATTCTTTATCCTGCACATCACCCGATGCAAATACACCTGGAAGATTCGTTTTAGTAGATTTACCCTCGGTAATAATGTACCCAGTATCATCCATGTCTATCTGTCCTTTAAAAATATCTGTATTTGGTTTATGCCCAATCGCAATAAATAATCCTGTAATCTCAATTTCAGATTTATCTCCAGTTTGATTATTTACCATTCTTAATCCTTCTACAACCTGATCCCCTAAAACTTCATCAACTTCTGTATTATATAATACTTTAAGGTTAGGTGTATTGTTTACTCTATGTTGCATTGCCTTAGACGCTCTCATATAATCTTTACGCACTAGCATAGTCACATTAGAACAAATGTTAGCTAAATACGTTGCTTCCTCAGCTGCAGTATCCCCTGCTCCAACAATAGCAACATCTTGTCCTTTATAGAAAAAACCATCACAAACTGCACAAGCAGAAACACCACCACCTCTTAATTTTTGTTCGCTAGGTAGACCTAAATACTTTGCCGTTGCTCCTGTAGAAATAATAACTGCTTCAGCTTCAATCTGCTTAGCATTATCAACAGTAACTTTATGAACTCCTCCTTCTTCTGTACTAAAATCAACAGCAGTCACCATTCCAATACGTACTTCTGTACCAAAACGTTCTGCTTGTTGTTGTAATTGTACCATCATGGTAGGGCCATCAATTCCTTCAGGATATCCGGGGAAATTATCAACTTCTGTAGTGGTTGTTAATTGTCCTCCTGGTTCCATACCTGTATACATAACAGGTTTAAGATCAGCTCTAGCTGCATATATCGCTGCAGTATATCCTGCAGGTCCCGATCCTATAATAAGGCATTTTATTTTTTCTATTGTATCAGACATATTGGTATCTTTTTGTATGATGTAAAAGTAGCAATTTGATCATAAACCTTACATTAAAGTTATTAAGAATTATTATTACTCTATAAAGTTGAATGATTGTTTTTTTCTTAACACGTAATACTATTAAATTTATACCCAAGAAATTAAGTCATCCCATAATTATGTCGTTTTTTAATGTATTAGATATTTTAGGTACTATAGCTTTTGCCATTTCGGGAGCTTTAAGTGCAATGAATAGAAAGTTAGATCTTTTCGGAATATTTATAATTGCCTTTGTCACCTCTATAGGAGGAGGAACAATACGAGATGTACTAATTGGCAACACTCCTGTATCATGGATGGAAAATACTATAAATTTATATTTAATTGGATGTGTGACCATAGTAGCTATTATATTTAGAAACAAACTAGATTATCTGAAAAAATCGTTATTTTTATTTGACACTATTGGGTTAGGTGTTTTTACAATAATTGGTGTTGAAACTGGAATCATGGCAGGTTTAGAACCTATTGTCTCAATTGCTTTGGGAGCTATGACCGGTTGCTTTGGTGGCGTATTAAGGGACATTTTATGTAATGAAATCCCCGTTATCTTTAGAAAAGAAATATATGCCACAGCTTCTATTGCAGGAGGAGTTTGTTTTATGGTGCTATATACATTAAACATCACTCAAAATAGTATCTATATAATAACAACATTACTTATTATTAGTATTCGGCTATTAGTTGTAAAATATAAAGTGTCATTACCATCATTTACGGTACAAAAATAAAAATGATGTATCATGTGAGTTGGATATTAACAATCTAGTATGGAAGAACATAGACAATTAAATGATTTGGATTTTAAAGAGCAGTTTAAAAATACAATTTTAGACCCAACTCTTTTTTCTCACGAAGCGCATATTAGATTAGCTTGGATTTATATTACAAATTATAATGTAGTTACAGCTTGTGAATTAATTCCTGGGCAGATATTAAATTTTGCAACCAAGCACGGTGATCCTGATAAATTTAATGCCACAGTAACTATTGCTGCAATACATATTGTAGATCATTTTATACAAAAATCAGAATCTTTAAATTTTCAAGATTTCATTGCCGAATTTCCAAGGATTAAATACAACTTTAAAGAGCTTTTAAATTCTCATTATGGCTTTGATATATTTACATCTAAAAAAGCTAAATTAAACTATATTGAACCAGACATATTATCATTTTAACGTAATCTCTTGCCTTAATACCTATAAAAAAGCGCCATTTATAATGACGCTTTTTCAAAATTTCAATTTTGTATTCTAATTATTTAGGCATTACGACATCACTAATCACATGGATTACACCATTTTTTGCCATAACATCAGTTTTTGCAATTTTACTATAGTTACCATTTTGATCTTTTAACCATATTTTACCATCTTTTTCTAAAACCAAAACCTTCGCTCCTCCAAGAGTTTTTAATTCTACTTTGCCTTTACCCTTCTTTAGGGCACTAACCACATCACTAGCAGTGATTTTACCAGCAATTACATGATAGGTAAGTATCGCTGATAATTTTTCCTTGTTTTCAGGTTTTAATAAAGATTTTAATGTTTTTGAGTCAATCTTACCAAAAGCATCATTGGTAGGTGCAAATACTGTAAAAGGTCCTTCACCTTTTAGGGCTGTAACCAAATCAGCAGCTTTTAGGGCTGTAACCAATGTAGAAAAATCATCTACAGATACAGCTACATCAACAATATCCTTATTTGTCTTTTGAGCGGATATAGTTTGTGTAAATACAAATAATATAATAGTCGAAATAATAAAAACTAATTTTTTCATGATATTTATTTTAATTATTAAACAATTTTAAGCGCGCTTTACATATTCATATACACAAGTTTGATACGTTTGGATGAGGTTGGCATATTTTTTTCTTAAATTTGAGTAATCCCACCGATAAAATGCAAGATAATTTAGGGCTCATAAAACGATTACAAAATCAAGATAGCACTGCGCTTTCTAGCATATATGATCAGTATTCTGGAGCTTTGTATGGTGTAATTTTGCGTATCTGTAAAAATGAAGAACAAGCACAAGATTTACTTCAGGAAACATTCTTGAAAATCTGGCAAAAGGCTCATCAATATGATCCTCAAAAGGGGAAATTTTTTACATGGTCCTATCGAATTGCAAAAAATATATCGTTAAATGCGATGAGAAAAACTTCTAAACTCATCCAAAACGAAGATTTAAGTGTATATGAAAATAAAGAAGTTAATGAAAACCAAATAGATATATTACAACTAAATGGTTCATTAAAGCTCTTAGACCCTCATCATCAAAAAGCATTAGAACTTGTTTATTTTAATGGGCTTACTCATCGGGAAGCACACAAAGAAATGGATGTGCCCTTGGGCACCTTTAAATCTTACATTAAACAGGCATTAAAAAAATTGAGAGAGACATATCAAAAAGAACTCTTTTTATTGTGGATAATACTAGAAAAGATGATATGATGGATAGGAATTCTATAAAAGATACAGGAATATTAGAACAGTATTTGCTAGGTGAGCTATCAGATAAACAAATGACTGAAGTCGAAAATATCTTAAAGCAAGATCAAGAATTGCGTGAATATTTTCTGGCTATGGAAGATGATTTTGAAAAATTAGCTATCGAAAATGCTATCCCGCCTCCTATCCATATAAAAAAATCATTATTAACTGCTGTGGCATCACCTAAAACTTTAGATGATTCAGATAAAGTAATCTCTATCAAAACAAAAGATAGACGTTCTATCTACATGACTATAGCTGCCAGTTTCGCTTTATTATTTGCCTTAAGTTCTGGTTGGTTATATAATCAATGGCAAACTACCAGAGACACAATAAAAACTGTTCAAAATCAAACAGTTGATTTTCAAAATCGTATTAACACTCTAGAAAATCAATTAAATGAAACAAATAAATGGTATACAGCAATTAATACTCCTAATACCATACAATTAATATTAAAAGGAAATAAAATATCTCCTAATTCTACTGCTATTACTTATGTAAATCATACAGAAAAGACAGTTATATTAAACGCTAAGGGGTTGGTTAAACTAGATAAGAACAAAACGTATCAGATGTGGGCAGATGTGGATGGAGAAATGATAGACATGGGCATTGTAGCATCTAATCAAGATATGATCGCCATGAAATATATCGATAATGCCGCCTCTATAAATATTACAATAGAACCGGCCGGAGGTAATGATCACCCTACTGTTGAACGTTTAATTTCTAATGTATTTCTATAATTTATAGGTCAACCCCTATAAATACTCACATATTTAGTTTTAATATGTTTTAATTTTTAAATATACTGACTAATGAAAAATATACTTTGTATTCTACTTTACTTTACGATTAGTATTTCTTTACATGCGCAAGAAACTAAAAAATACCTGAAGAAGGTTTCATCATTAGATACTACATTAGCAACATTATATGATGTAATTTCTGGTGAAAAAGGCGAACAACGAAATTGGGAGTTGTTTAAATTTTTATTTGCTCCAGAAGCAAAACTTATCCCTTCAGGAAAAAGTAAAGAAGATATTTTTAAAGTCAGGTATCTATCTCCTGATGAATATATAAATACTTCCGGAAAGTGGCTCTTAGAAAATGGTTTCTTCGAAAAAGAAATACATCGAACCGTAAACACATTTGGAAATATTACTCACGTTTTTAGCACTTATGAATCCTTTAAAAGCAAGACTGATAAAAAACCTTTTATGAGAGGCATTAATAGTATTCAATTATTAAATGACGGCAAACGGTGGTGGGTTGTTAATATTTATTGGACTCAAGAAACCAAAGAAAATCCAATTCCAAAAGAATATTTATTAACTCAATAAAATGAATTTTAGAAAAGCTACTATAGCCGATGTACCTATAATTGTGAAAATGATTGCCGATGATGAATTAGGTAAATCCAGAGAGAACTACAAGAATCCTCTTCCTGAACAATATTTAGAAGCTTTTCGAGCCATCGATATTGATCCCCAACAAGAACTTATTGTTGTAGAAAATCAAAACGCAGAGGTCATCGGTACTTTACAATTAACCTTTATTCGATATTTAACGTATCAAGGAGGGATCAGAGCACAAATTGAAGCCGTTAGAATACGAAAAGATCAAAGAGATAAGGGTATCGGAAAAAAAATGTTTGAATGGGTTATAGCAAGAGCTAAACAAAAAGGCGCCCATTTGTTACAACTCACATCAGACAAAAAACGTCCAGAGGCTATACATTTTTATAAAAAACTAGGCTTTAGATCATCTCATGAAGGCATGAAACTTCATTTCTGAACATAACTTTATAAAAAAATTAATATGTGATTTAGGAAAAACGAGTTAAATTCCGATCGTCATCAATCAAAATAAATCATGAAAATAATTAGTACTAGTTTTTTAATTCTTGTTTCATTATTCTCTCATTGTCAAGAGATTTCTAAAGTTCAACCGTTTTTACCAGAAATCATTTCTAAATTTCCAACAGTTAGAGATATTACGATTTCTCCTTCGCAAGATGAAATTTATTTTACTGCGCAGGGGTATTCAGGAGAGCTTTCTACTATTATAAAAGTTGTAAAAAAAGGGGATCAATGGTCTACTCCAGAAGTAGCTCCTTTTTCTGGTCAATATCGTGACCTTGAAGCTATGTTTTCTCCCGATGGATTAAAATTATATTATGTTTCTACACGCCCATTAGATAATCAAAGCACCGAAGCTAAAGATCACGACATATGGTACATAGAACGATCTAGTAAAACTGCTAAATGGTCTAAACCAAAAAACTTAGGAAGCCCAATTAATACTAAAGACGATGAGTTTTATCCTTCTGTAGCTAAAAATGGTAATTTATATTTTACAAGTACTGCTTCAACTTCTAAAGGAAAGGATGATATTTTTATGAGTAGTAAAAAAAATAATCAATATACAAAACCAGTATCATTAACCAGTACTATTAATTCTGAAGGGTATGAATACAATGCCTATGTTGCTCCAGACGAGTCGTTTCTACTATTTGGAGGCTATAAACGTAATGATGGTTTAGGTAGTGGCGATATATATATATCCTATAAAAATAAAGATGGTGATTGGGAACAAGCCAAAAACTTAACTAAAGAAGTAAACTCGGACAAAATGGATTATTGCCCATTTTACGACATAAAAACGCAAACGCTTTACTTTACCAGTAAACGAACAGCTCTCAAAAAACAACTTAATCAACCTAAGACTATAAAACAACTACTCGAAATGATGAATTCATATGAAAATGGTTTAAGTAGAATATATGCTATTCCCATAAAATTTTAATTGTACCAATAGTTAAGTTTACTAGTACCTTATTTACTTTTTTTGCTTAAAAAACAATCAAAAAATTGTATTTTTGCAGGAAAATAAGACCTCTTGCTAAGATTTCTATTTTCTATATTATTATTTGCCTCTTTTGCTATACGGCCAGCTATTCAACTTAGCACGGTTATGTATTATCAGCTTAATATTAATACTATAGTAGAAAAGTATTGTGTAAATAAAGAAAGACCAAAACTAAATTGTAATGGTAAATGTTATTTAATGAGTCAAATGAAGGCTAAAACGCAGCCAACATCAGAAAACTCAAATGCCATTATGATAACAGAAGCATTTATTCCTTTATTTTTTCAAGAAAATACATTTCAATTAGAAAATGTAATAACCAACTTCATAATTATACACAATTGGAAATTAAAACATTTTAATGTTGCTGAAATTTCTAATACCATAGATCACCCTCCCCAGTACCTATAATTTCTTACCTAATTTTCAAAAATTTACTTTGATCAATTTACAGATTCAAAGCATAACTCAATATAATTACTTTCAAGAACTACACTTCTTGTAGTTACTTGAACTATCAAGTGGTGCTTTTAATATAGTAGAATTACTATCTACTTGATACTATATATCATTAAACTAATGAAGAAATATATTTATGCCCTATTTATAGTGGCTACCCATTTTTTTTACGCACAAGAAGAAAATACTAAATGGACTGGTTCAAGACCAGACGGACATGCTCCCATTTCGGTTATGGGAGATCATACACATGGTAAAGGTGAAGTAATGTTTTCATATCGCTATATGTATATGAACATGGAAGACCTAAATAGAGGTAGTGAAAATGTACCCTTCTCAAATGCATTGCGTCCCAATGATGTATACATGGTAACACCTACAAGTATGCCTATGAATATGCATATGCTAGGAATGATGTATGCACCTAGTGATAAAATTACCTTGGTAGCTATGGTAAATTATCTTTCTAGTGAAATGGATCATATCACTGCTATGGGAGGCACATTTACCACAGAATCCTCTGGATTTGGTGATACAAAAATTTCTGCTCTATATAAATTTTTCAATAAAAACAAGCAGCAATTACACGCTCAGGCTGGTATTTCTATACCTACAGGAAGTATTGATAAAATGGACATTATTCCTGCATCAGCTCCAAACCAAGTCATTCTACCCTACCCTATGCAAATTGGTAGTGGTACATGGGACACAGAACTAGCATTAACGTATTTAAAACAATGGAACATAATTTCATATGGCGCCCAGGCTAGAACTACATTACGCATTGGAGAAAATGATAACGAATATCGTTTAGGTAATAAATACAGTTTTAATAATTGGTTAGCAGTTAAAGCTGCAGACTGGTTAAGTTTTTCTGGACGAGTAGAATTGGGTGCCATCGACAAAATTGAAGGAACTAACCCAGCATTAAACCCAATGATGGTGATTACGGCAGATACTGCTAATTCTGGTATGACCTATGCAAATGCAGGTTTAGGCCTTAATCTTTATGCTTTTAAGGGATCTCTAAAAGATTTACGTCTTGGTTTCGAAGCAGCACTCCCATTATTTCAGAATATGAATGGTGTTCAATTAAGGACTAAAGAAACATTAACACTAGGGCTTCAATACGCCCTATAATCTAAAAAAATAATAAAGTCCATGTTTAAAAGGACTTTTTTACAGCATTTAAAATGAAAAATATATCAGCTTTTGCTATTGCTCTATTCATAGGAGTATATAGTTATGCACAACAATCATATGAAGAAAAAGTAGCGGATAGTGTAGCTCTGGACGAAGTTTTGGTAACCTCGGCAAGCAGAGAAATTCAGAAACGATCCGAAGTTCCTGGATCAATAGCTACACTAAATGCTAAAAGTATTAAAGAAACAAAAGCCTTTGGTATTGATCAATTGGTCAATCAAGTTCCAGGTGTATTTATGTCTACATCAAGAGCAGCAAGTAACGAACAACATTTTATGGCCGTTCGCTCTCCTATCTCAACAAAAGCCTTATTCCTTTATTTAGAAGATGGATTACAAATTCGCCCAACATCTGTATTTAATCATAATGCTTTATTAGAGATGAATGATGTTTCTTTTGGACGTATCGAAGTTTTAAAAGGACCGGCATCCAGCATTTATGGTAGTGAAGCTATCGGAGGAAGTTTTAATTTTATTACTAAAAACCCTACAGAAAAACTAAGTGGTAGTATTGGGTTTCAAACCAATGACTTAGGACTAACCCGTTATGAATTCGAAATTTCAGATCAGGTAAGTGATAAACTTGGTTTTTATCTAGGTGGGCAATACGGGCAAAGAGAAGACGGACTAATAGAGCATAGCGATTATGAAAAATTAGCCGTTACCTTAAAAACAGTATATGAATTCTCTCCAACAATCAAATGGACCACTGTTTTTGATATTGTGGATTATCGCTCTGATATGACAGGCTCATTAAGTGAAAATGATTTTAATGGTGGAAACTTTGAAAGTGACCAAACATTTACAGAAAGAGAAGCTATTTCTTTTAGAGTACGAAGCACAGTAGATAAATTCTGGGATGATACCAACAAAACCTCATTTAACTTTATTGTTAGGGATAATAGAATGGATCAAAACCCATCATACAGAATACGACAATTTCGAAATCAAGGACAATTAACAGGCCTTGGTTCTGGAGAATTAAACTCTAATCGTTTTAAGAGTTTTGTAGGATTAGTACAACATAAATTAGATTTCAGTTTTGCTAACTCCTCTTTAATTCTTGGAGCTACAGCAGATTATTCTCCTCAGGATTATAGTGCCGAAACCCTTGATATTATTGTAGATCCAGATACTGGTAGAAATATTGATTTTACTCTTAACTCTGGAGATTTTATCCTAAACTATGAAGCTAACATCTTTAATTACGCAAGTTTTCTTCAGTATGAAATATCGCCTATTGATGCTTTAAAAGTTACCGCAGCACTTCGATATGATGGTTTTGAATACGATTATAACAATCTCGCCGATGGTATTGTTGGTGTAGATGATGCCGTAGATAATTTTAATAATCTAACTCCTAAATTGGGTGCTAATTATAATTTCAATACTAAAACAGGTATCTACGCTAATTATTCTCAAGGGTTTACACCTCCACAAGTATCAACTCTTTATCGTAATCGAAATGAACTTAGAGGAATAAAGCCCAGCCGTTACAATAATTATGAATTAGGTGGTTATTTTACAGTTCCTTCAAAATTAAAAGTAGATGCCGCTATCTATGTTCTTGAAGGAGAAAACACATTAATAACTTTGCGTGATGAAAACGATCAGTTCTTTAATACAAATGCAGGTAAAACCAGGTCTTATGGTGTAGAATATGGCGTTACCTGGTATCCTACAAAAGAGTTATCCTTAACACATAATGGTAGCTATGCAATGCATCGATATGTTGAGTTTTTTGATAGTGGAATTGATTATTCTGATACCGATAGAGAGACCGCTCCTAACCTTTTAGGAACTTCATTACTAACATACCGCAAAGACTTTGAAAATCATTTTGGTTTTAATGTTACTGCCGAACATGAACTTGTAGGATCTTATAATACTAGTTTTGAAAATCAGATAGATAATCAAGATGGCACTTTTGAAACTGCTGAATATGATGGCCATAGTGTTTTTAATCTAAGAACAACTATTTATTATAAAAGCTTCGAAATATGGGGGCATGCACTCAATGTTTTTGATGAGTTATATGCTGCTAGGGCTTCTTTTAATCGATTTAGAGGAGAAAATAGTTTTACAATCGGAAACCCAAGAGCTTTTCACTTTGGGGCCAAGTATAATTTTTAATAAACAACACTAACCCTACAGGTTTTTATAAACTGTGGGGTTAAAAAAAAGATTATGAAAAAAAACGAAAAACTAAATCAATGGCTTTGGAAATGGCATTTTATAGCAGGACTTATTTCTCTTCCATTTATTATTATACTATCTATTACAGGAGCAGTATATCTTTTTAAAGCAGATTACGAAAAGCCAAAACAACTACAGATTAAAGAAGTAACCATACAAGGAAAACCCATACCGTTACAAAAACAATGGGAAATCGCTAATACCAATGCTCAAAAAAAACCAAACAGTATGGTATTATCAACCTATAAAAATCAGGCAACTCAATTTGTATCTGGACGTTTTGGAGGAAAAAGCAGCCTATATATAAACCCATATTCTGGTGAAGTAACTGGTGCTATTACTGCTAAGAAAACCGATATGTATAAAATTCGAAAATTACACGGGGAATTACTAATGGGATCTTTTGGCACTAAAATCATTGAGTTAATAGCCAGTTGGATGATCGTATTGATCATTACTGGAATATATGTATGGTGGCCTGCGAGAGGATGGAATTTAAAAGGTCTTTTTATTCCGCGAATAAAAGCAGGTAAGAGAACTTTTTTTAGGGATTTTCATGCTATTTCTGGGTTTTGGATTTCTGGTTTATTACTACTCATTTTAGCTGGTGGATTACCTTGGACCGATGTTTTTGGTTCAAACTTCAAACAAGTACAAAAAATGACCAATACAGGATATCCTGTAACATGGGAAGGTCGCCAATTAAAATCTAAACCTAGCGGAGAACCAATGACTTTGGATCAAATGGTTAATACCGCAACAGCATTAAAATTACCCGGAATAGTAACCTTGCATTTCCCCAAACACCCTAAGGCTACTTTTAGCGTATCAAATCTAAATCCATCTGATCTAAACAGTCAAAAAAAAATACATTTCGATCAATATTCTGGTAAACAAATTTTAATCAATGATTGGCAAGATGTTGGTATACTTATGCGAGGTCGTATGTGGGTTATGGCATTTCATCAAGGAGAATTTGGTAACTGGAACTGGTGGTTACTCTTTTTTATTGCCATAACATTGGCTGTAATGAGTATCTCTGCTTTAGCTTCTTACTTACTTCGAAAACGTAAAGGTTCTTTTGGAACTCCAAAAATCCACTCTAGATTTAAAGTTGGATATGGTGTTATAATTGCTATTATGGTTCTTGGTATACTATTTCCTTTATTTGGTATTAGTATAATTGCTTTGCTCATCTTTGAATATGTAAAAAAAGTAAAAAGAAATAAAAGTATAGCAGTACAATCTGCTTAATTAACAATATATGACAATAAAGAAAAGTAGAATCGTACGATTAACCCGAAAATGGCACCGATACCTTGGTGTTATTTTAGGAGTTCAGTTTTTATTATGGACTATTGGTGGGCTATATTTTAGTTGGACAACTATTGATGAAATTCGTGGGGATAATCTAAAAAACGAAGTTCCCATATTATCAAAAGATGTAAATTACATTACTCCTACAAATTTTATCAAACAATATTTTAATAGTAGTGATCGAATAACCTCATTAGAATTAACTACTGTTTTAGAACAACCTGTATATCGTATTACGTTTATTAGAAATCACAAAAAGAGTGTAACTCTAATAGACGCCATTACCGGAAAAATACGAAAACCTTTACAAGAAAAAGAAGCTATTCTTGTTGCCAAGAATACCCTAAATGTAGTTGCAGAAATTAAAGATATAGAATACTTAAAAACAACTGGGAATCATCATGAATATCGTAATCGCCCTTTGCCAGCTTATGCGATTTCATTTCAAGAACCCGCAAATACGACCATATATGTATCTACAGAGTATGGAAATGTACAAACATTTAGAAATAATCAATGGCGCATATTTGATTTCTTATGGATGCTTCATACTATGGATTATCAAGAAAGAGATGATTTTAACAACGTAGTATTAAGAGCATTTTCACTTTTCGGAATTTTTACCATTTTATCAGGATTTGGGCTATACCTACTAACATCAAAAACATTTAATCGTAAAAAATCATAAACAACAAAAAAATAAAACATATGCTAACTTACATTTTAATTATAGCGATTCTATTTTGCGTTTTTCAGATCATCTTACAGAGTTATAAAATGAATCAAATAGGTAAACGATACAAAGAAGTTAAGCAACAACAAGATAAAGAAAAGTAATATCTTTACCTTTTATTAAAAAAACAAAATCTTGGTCTAGTATAGCTGTATTAGACAAATTATTTTTGAAAAAAATATTATTATGAAATTACCTATTATATATACTTTGGTATCCGCAGTAATACTACTAACGTCTTGCAATCAACTCTCTAAAGAAGAACAAGAATTTGATGCAATTATGGAAAATGTAATTATAGTTCACGACGAAGTGATGCCCAAAATGACTGAACTAAGTTCTTTAATCAAGAACTTAGACCCCAAAATTGATACTACTGCTGTAGGAAAATCTCATGCTAAAGCTCAGCAGGATCTTAAAGATTCTTATGATTTTATGATGGAATGGATGAGAGATTTTAGTGAGAAGTTTCCGCATACAGAAGAAAAATTAAGTCCTGAAAAAATGGCTTCACAAATGAATCTACTTAAAAAAGAAGAAATTGAAGTTAAACAATTAAGAGATCAAATTAATACCAGTATTGCTAATGCTAAAAGCTTATTAGAAAAGTGATGACATCCCTTTGTTTTGTTATTTATAAAAAAGTTTTACTTTAGCATCTGCAACAAATCATATCATAACCGATGAAAAAATTTATTTTATTAGCCGCAGTAATGCTTATTTCAACCTCTTCTGTATATAGTCAGAAAAAAAAGGATCTTCTTGATGAAATAAACAAATTAAGAAAAGAATTAAAAACTACAGAGGGTGAATTAAACGACTCACGCAAAAAAGAAAAAGCTACAATAACTCGTGTTGAAACTATGGAAGCACAAGTTAAAGATCTTAAGGAAACAAATGCTTCTCTTTTAGCTAATATGGGAAATTTCACAGAACTTTCTAAAAAGAAAGCTCAAAACCTAGAAACCTCATTAAATAGTCTTCAAGAAAAAGATAAACAGCTTAAAACTATCAATGATGCTATTACCAAAAGTGATTCTACAAAATTAGCTACACTAACTGTTCTTAAAAACGCATTAGGAGATCAAGCGAATGCTATTGCTGTTAAAAACGGAAGTGTTTTAATAACACTAGCTAATACTGTCCTATTTGGTGATAATGATAAAAGCTATGCTGTAAGCGCAAAAGCAAAAGGTATCCTAGGTAAAATAGCAACTGCATTAAATGCGAAACCAGATTTAAAAGTTATTGTTGAAGGTAACAGTAACGCTCTTAATATTAAAGACAAGAGTATCACCGATAACTGGGATCTTAGTGCTAAACAAGCCGCTGCAGTAGTTAGAACTTTACAAAATGATTTTAAAGTAGATCCAAAAAGAATGGAAGTTCTTGGGAAAAGTGAATATGGTTCTCAAAGTATCGAAACTGCAACAAGAATCATTATTGATGCAAAATTTGATGAATTTTATAGTCTTGTAAAAGAGAACATGAAAAACGGGTCTAAAGAATAATAACATAATAAATACATTATATATGAATCCGATCAAAATGATCGGATTTTTTTATTCTCAAAATAACATTTAATCTTATAAACTGACTATACCAACAGTATAACCATAAATACTATACCTTTAAATCAGTAGTGATTAATTTGTTAGTTTTTATAAAATTAAGAGTACGTTTTAAAGCTATCACAAAAGCGGATCAAAACAATCTAATTTCATTTTTTTTTCGTAACTTAATGAAATACAGACCATAAACCTCTCAATCATGAAAACCTTATTATTGATTCTATTCGGGATGTGTTCTTTTCTAACTTTTATACAAAAGAACGATACCCCCTCTACCGAGCCGTATAACCTTGAAGGTGTTTGGGAACTTAAACATCAATTCCTTTATGAAGACAATCAAATAACAGATACCGTTTTTAACCAAAATGGGTATCGCCAGGTAAAAATGTATAGTAAAGGAAAAGTGATGTGGACTCGATTTGATCCTAAAGATAATAACGAATGGTTTGGATATGGCACATATACCATTAAAGGTAATATTCTTGAAGAA
Source organism: Aquimarina sp. AD10 (assembly GCF_003443715.1). Taxonomy (NCBI): domain Bacteria; kingdom Pseudomonadati; phylum Bacteroidota; class Flavobacteriia; order Flavobacteriales; family Flavobacteriaceae; genus Aquimarina; species Aquimarina sp. AD10. The sequence goes on from NZ_CP031965.1 coordinate 1,971,793, forward strand.
CGCTTAGAATATGCCTCTGGACCAATGATGAAGATTGTAGATACAACTCAAGTATTTAGGTTTGAAATAGTAATGGGATCTAATTCATATCAACAAATTGATATCGATGAGGAAGGACATCATTCATTAGCCGAAAATTATGATATGATTAAGTAAACTACCCTGGGGCATCTATTAGAAAAATATTTTGATTTAAAGATAAGTCTCTATTAGTAGTTACATCTCGATTATCGAGTAAAAAACAATCTGCAAGTATTATTACGATCAGGATGAAAAAATGAATAGGGCATATATCGTGTCCTTATTCGTTTTTTATATACCATCTAGATCCTTTTCTTATATATTCTAAATTATCTAATTTTATAGATCTTGTTAATTTAAAAGCATCTAAAAATATCGTTTCTATACTAGCTATTGTTTTTGGTTGTTGGTGATTATTGAAAGAAAAAACTCCCTTATTTAATACCAAAACATTATTTCTATGATCTCTGATTTGTATACAATGAGCTACCAGAGCTTTTTGTATATATTCTTTAATCATATTCTCATCAATTTTCATTTTATAATAACTATTTACAATTCTTGTCTTCCCTTTTAATGCAGAAGAGCAAAATTACTAATAGTTATAAATTAAAAGCTGTGGAAACCCATAATTATCAATTTTTTACGATTAAAATCTATAAAACATAGTGTAACTTAGTTTAATAAAGACCTCATCATCTAAATGGTATATTATTATCTTAACAATCTAAATGATTTTACTTGTTCTTCTGGTAATTCTTTACGGTTATAAGTAGTATCAAATCTAGGGTCAGATACATATGGCATGCGTTCTTGTTTCAAAACTTCGATACTTAAAAAATCAAATTCAGAAACTACTTTACCTGTAATACGATAGATTCCTTTTCCTCTAAAAGGGTATCTTTTGGCCACCGGCGGAAAATGTACCGTATCTATCCATTCTCCTTTCTGATCCAAGAATGTTCCAAAAAACATACGATCTCCTTTAGCAGTACCCGTATTTTTAACCGTGACTAAATATCCATAAATCACAATAATTTTGTTTAGATATAATTCTAAATCCGTACTCACCAAATTACTTGTAGTTGGAGATTCCAACAATATAAAAGGGTCATACAGTGTGAAATTTAAGAGCTCTAATTGATCAAAAGCACTTTCTAGCTTTGTAATTGTAAATTTAGGTAGTGTAAAATCTTTACTATGTATTTTAAAAAGTTGCCCTTGAGATTCATTAGCCGCAATATGATTACATTTATAATGAGCTTCCCATAACAAACTTCTTTTATCTTTTCCTAAGGTTCTAAATGCATTTACACGAATAAGAATATCCAATTGCTCTATAGAAAGTGGTACACGCTCCATAAAATCATCAAGCGTTGTAAATAAGCGATGTACTCTAGCATTCATGATTTTTAACATTGTTCGCTTCTCAAGACCTTGTAAATGCTGAAAACCTAAATAAATTTCTTTTTTAATAATCGTAGTATCTATTGAACTTGTATTGATACAAGGAGGATAAATTATTGCACCGTGTATTCGTGCCTCATGCAAATATGTTTCTACGCGATAAAACCCTCCTCCATTATTAATTGTGGCTACCATATATTCTAAAGGATAATAGCATTTTAAAAATAGACTTTGATATGATTCTACTGCATAAGATGCAGAGTGCCCTTTGGCAAAAGCATATCCCGCAAAACTTTCTATCTGGCGCCATACTTCAAAAATTACCTCATCTGCTTCTCCTTTTTCTCTACAGTTGGCTATAAATTTATCTCTTACAGCCTGAAATTCTTCTCGTGAGCGATATTTACCACTCATTCCTCTACGTAATACATCGGCCTCTCCTAAATCAAGTCCTGCATAATGATGTGCTACTTTAATTACATCTTCTTGGTATACCATTACACCATAAGTATCTGGCATAATATCCCACAATACGGGGTGAGCTTGTTTTCTACGTTCAGGATTTTTGTGTCGCAAAATATATTCACGCATCATTCCGCTTTTTGCAACTCCTGGACGTATAATAGAACTTGCAGCTACTAGTGTTAAATAGTCACGTACTCCTAACTTTTTTAATAACATACGCATGGCAGGAGATTCTACATAAAAACATCCAATACACTTAGCCTTCTCGATCATTGCATTGATTTTTGCATCTTTAAAAAAAGGTTTTGCATTATGAATATTAGGTAAGATAACATCTGGGTGGTTTTCTTTAATAATGGCAATAGCATCTTTTATTTTTCCTAGTCCTCGCTGTCCTAATATATCAAACTTATATAGCCCAACATCTTCGGCAATATGCATATCAAATTGAACTGTTGGAAATCCTTTAGGCGGTAAGTGGGTTGCCGAAAAATAATGAATAGGTTTCTCTGAAATAAGAATTCCAGCCGCATGAATACTAATATAATTAGGTTTTCCATGTAAATATTGGGCATACTGAAGGACTAGTTTTGAGAGTTGATCTAGTTTCTGTATATCATATTTACCATCACTTAGCTTATCTATTTCGTGCTTAGGCAATCCAAATACTTTTCCTAATTCTCGTACTGCTCCACTATGTTTAAAAGTTACATAAGCTCCTAATAGTGCCGCTTGTCCTTTATTTCCAAAAGTTTCAAAAATAAAACGTGTTACATCTTCTCGATCCCAGGTAGAAAAATCAATATCAAAATCTGGAGGACTAGCTCTATATAGATTCATAAAACGTTCAAAATATAAATCCAACTCTATGGGATCTACATCTGTAATCTCTAGTAAATAAGCTACAATACTATTGGCTCCGCTCCCCCGACCTACATGATAATAATCTTTAGATTTTGCATATTGAATAATTTTCCAATTAATTAAAAAAAAGCTTACAAAATCTTGTTGTTTAATTAATTTTAGTTCTTTTTTTAAACGTTCTCGTATCTCATGAGTTATATCATTTCCATATCGATTAGGAAGCCCTATTTCACATAATTTAACTAGTTTTTTATAATCTTCATCGACGCTATTAAAAACTGTCTTTAAGTTTTGGTTTTTTCTATTCTCTAAAAAATCAAAACCAATAGTACATTCTTTAAGTAATTGTTCTGTATTTTGTAAAATATGAGGATACTCTCCAAAAGCTTTTCGAATAACCTCTAAGGGGTACATTTTATCTTCTGGACTACCTTGTTGGGATACTGATAATTTACTTAACAATGTATTTGTATCTATCGCACGCAACAACCGATGTGTATTAAAATCTCGTTTATTTCGAAACGTAACCGAATGTAGGACTACTAATTTATGTTTAAACTCACTAAGTTTTGAAAACCGTAATTTATTAATATCATTAAGCCCTACTCCTATATACTCATGAGGTAAAAAGGTAAGCTTATCCAATGCCAATAACTGCTCAAAAGGATAAATTACAATACTGTGCTTAAATGCTGGTGATTCTTCTGGAAAAGCTATACTCTCATGTAAATGTGTAGAGAGAAAAGTATTAAGTTCCTCAAAACCTGCATTATTTTTAGCAAGACAGGTGTAGCATTGTTGAGCATCATTGCGAAAGTCAATCCCTACAATAGGCTTAATATTATATGAAGGAGCTTTTCTGATAAAGTTTAGACATGCAGAGGTAGTATTAATATCTGTTAAAGGAAAACGATCACAACCATACTCTTGAGCCATTGTCAATAGTTCTACTTCTGATATGGTACCATAGCGTAAACTATAGTAAGAATGGTTATTTAGGTACATTTTTTATATTTTATAATATAATTGTTTATTGAGTTCTATGTGCTAGAACAATAGGTGGTTCTCCATTAAAAGGGTTTGTAAAGTTTCCGATAGTACGTGCTCCTTCTCCCATAGTAGCCGCACGCATAATACTTCTATCTCCATAGCGAGTTCGTATGGCATCCATAGCTGTGTATAAGTTTACCGTTTTCTTTTCATCATCAAATAAATTAATTTGATATGTTCCTGTAGTTAAGCTACTATACCGTACTCCTACAAGACGTATTAATAGTCTTCTGCTAAATAGTGTATCAAAAAGCTGCATCACAACAGGTATTAAATGATGATCTGCAGAGGTATAAGGTATTTTAAGTTGTTTTGAATAGGTCTGAAAGTCTGAATATCGAATCTTAACGGTCACGCAAGAAGTAAGTTTTCCTCCGCGTCGTAACTGAAAAGCCAGATTTTCTGCCATAGCTGTAATTGTGGTTTTAAGTGTAGTAATATCGATAGTATCCTGACCATAAGTACGTTCACTAGAAATTGATTTACGCTCATGATATGCTACTATAGGAGTATGATCGATTCCATTAGCTCGTTGCCAGATCATACGGCCGTTCTTACCAAATACCGAAGTCATCATTTCTACAGGCATCTGTTGTACTGCATGAACATTTTTAATCCCCATATTACAGAAAGTACGATAGGTCTTCTCCCCTACCATTGGTATTTTTTTAATTGATAAAGGTGCTAAAAATGCTTTTTCGTAACCTGTATCTACTTTTAATTGATTATTTGGTTTTGCTTCATTAGTAGCAACTTTAGAAACGGTCTTATTCACCGATAGCCCAAAAGAGATGGGCAAGCCTGATTCTCGAGTAATTGTATTACGTAATTCTGAAGCAAACTTATAGCATCCAAAAAAACGATCCATACCTGTAAGATCGGCATAAAATTCATCTACACTAGCTTTTTCTAATACAGGCACTTCACTTTGTAAAATTTCTGTCACTTGTTTAGAAAATTTAGTGTAAGTACCTGCATTACCTCGTATGTAAATAGCATTGGGACAAAGTTGCCTAGCCATTTTCATAGGCATTCCAGAATGCACACCATATGCTCTGGTTTCATAACTAGCCGCACTAACTACTCCTCGGTCTCCAGTTCCACCCACAATGACAGGTTTATTATTTAACCTGCTATCTAAAAGACGTTCACAAGAAACAAAAAAGGTATCTAGATCAAAGTGTACGATGGTAGTATTCATAACGATTCCTTTTTAAGTGTATAAACTTTTATTTCCCTATGTTAAAGATGCCATATGCTCGTACTATCATGAGATACTATTATAAACCAATCAGAAAATATTTTTCCCGGATATTTTCTAAAATCTATGACAGTATTATTTATAGATTTTGAGTTAAACAATTTAGACTTTCCTTAACATTACAAAACTACTATAAAAAAATGAATTAATGGAATTATTCCTAAATTTAGGAATAATTCCATTATCATGATTATTTATAAAACCATAACTATTTCTTAATAGAGGTATCAATAGCAAAATTTTGGTTTGACTGTACGCCAAATCTTTTGTATTTTGTTAGGGATTCTTTGTTTTAATAGAAGGATAATGATCTAGAGAATTGTAAATCAAGTACATATTTACAATTTCCACACCTTATGATAGAGATCATCTATAGTAACCTAATTTAAATATATAACAAATCTATAGAACTAAACATGTATTTCAGTAAGTTTGGTTATATCAAAACGTAAAAATCAATAAACGTCAATAAAATCAATTTAAACATGGATAATCATCACAGTCACCAAGGGGGTGATATAAGCAATTGCCCATTTATGGGAGGTACTCAAAGACAAACAGCTGGGAACGGTACGAGAAATCGTGACTGGTGGCCTAATGAATTAAAGTTAAATATCCTTCGTCAAAATGCTACTAAATCTGATCCTCTAGGAGAAGATTTTGACTATGCAGCTGCATTTAATAGTATTGACTTTGCAGAGCTTAAAAAAGATGTAGTAGAATTAATGACGACATCTCAAGATTGGTGGCCTGCAGATTACGGGCATTACGGTCCTTTTATGGTACGTATGGCTTGGCATAGTGCTGGAACTTATCGTGTTGGTGATGGTAGAGGAGGCGCAGGTTCTGGAACACAACGTTTTGCCCCGTTGAACAGTTGGCCAGATAACGGAAACTTAGATAAAGCACGTTTATTATTATGGCCTGTAAAACAAAAATATGGAAACAAAATCTCGTGGGCAGATTTAATGATTCTTGCGGGTAACTGTGCTATGGAATCTATGGGGTTCAAAACTTTTGGTTTTGCTGGTGGTCGTGAAGATGTTTGGGAGCCAGAACAAGATATTTATTGGGGATCTGAAACAGAATGGTTAGGAAATGAAGAACGTTATGAAGATGGTGATCTAGAAGGACATTTAGGAGCTGTTCATATGGGATTAATATATGTAAACCCAGAAGGACCTAATGGAAACCCTGATCCTGTAAAATCTGGTCAAGATATTAGAGAAACATTTGGTCGTATGGCCATGAATGATGAAGAAACTGTTGCGCTAACCGCTGGTGGGCATACTTTTGGTAAAGCTCATGGGGCAGCTGATCCAGATAAATATGTAGGCGCAGAACCAGCAGGTGCTCCTATTGAAGAAATGAGTACCGGGTGGAAAAACACATTTGGTACAGGAGTTTTAGATGATGCCATTACTAGTGGTCTAGAAGGTGCCTGGACTCCTAATCCTATACAGTGGGATCATGACTATTTTGATGTACTATTAAACTATGATTGGGAATTAACAAAAAGTCCAGCAGGTGCACACCAATGGACACCAACAGCGGCATCTAATGCTAAAATGGCACCAAAAGCCGGAGACGCATCTGGAAAACAAGCATTAATGATGACTACTGCTGATATGGCGCTTAAAGCAGATCCTGCTTATTTAGAAATTTCTAAACGTTTTCATAAAGATCATAAAGCTTTTGAAGATGCTTTTGCTAGAGCTTGGTTTAAATTAACACATCGAGATATGGGACCTAGAGCTTTATATTTAGGACCAGAAGTTCCTAAAGAAGAATTAATCTGGCAAGACCCTATCCCTGCAACAAATAATAAACTAGGTGATGCTGATATTGCTTCATTAAAAAAGATGATTCTTGCTTCTGGACTTACTGTATCACAATTAGTAACTACAGCATGGGCTTCTGCTTCAACTTTTAGAGGTTCTGATAAACGTGGTGGAGCTAATGGTGGTCGAATTCGTTTAGCACCTCAAAAAAATTGGGAAGCTAATAACCCTCAAGAACTTGCTAAAGTATTAGCAATATATGAAGGTATACAAAATGATTTTAACGGTACCGTTTCTATTGCTGATCTAATTGTATTAGGAGGATCTGTAGGAGTTGAACAAGCAGCAAGTAATGCTGGTCATAATGTGAGTGTACCTTTTACCCCTGGAAGAGGTGATGCTACACAAGAACAAACAGATTTAGAATCTTTTGCACATCTTGAACCTAAAGCAGATGGTTTTAGAAATTACTTGCAAAATAATTTAAGCCTAGCAGCAGAAGAATTACTGGTTGATCGTGCACAATTATTAACACTTTCGATACCAGAAATGACAGCTCTTGTTGGAGGATTAAGAGTAATAGGTGCTAATTATGACGGTTCTAATCATGGTGTATTTACCGATAATGTTGGTGCCCTTTCTAATGATTTTTTCGTTAATCTATTAGATTTTGCTACAACATGGGCAGCGACCTCAGATAATGATGCAATATTCGAAGGACGTGATCGTAAAACAGGAATCGTAAAATGGACTGGAACCAGAGCAGATTTAATTTTTGGTTCAAATACCGAACTTAGAGCTGTTGCCGAAGTTTATGGTTCTAATGATGCTAAAGAAAAATTTGTACATGATTTTATTGCAGCATGGACAAAAGTAATGAATCTTGACCGTTTTGATTTGGCATAAATCAAACAGAACAAGATCAACATATAGTTACTGTTTTAAAAAAGGTGGTTCCAATTTGGACCACCTTTTTTATTTTTCATGTTGACTAGTATTAAATAATTTTTACTAGTTTTTATTAGATCAAATTTACCATTAATCGAAACCGAGCTAACCACTAAATTAATTTCAGGAATTTTCAAGTAACACAATATAAATGCACCTTAATGAAAAGAGAATAACACTTCATACATATCACGGTTTTTTATTTTTTGTAAAACTCTAGTTTTAACCAAATTAATTTAAAACCATACTACAATGAAAATCAACTTATTAAAAACTCGCTATTTACTAATGGCAACATCTTTTTTATTAATCCTTAATTCTTGTGAAACAGAGGATACTATAAATCAAGAAGAGATGAATACAACTACTATAGCACTAAACGAAACACAACTTAATGCATTAAAACTAAATGGCATTACTCCCGAAAGTAATATTGTAGAAGAATTTAAAGAGACTATTCTTGGAGAATCTATCGAAGGTTTATTAATATCGGATAACTTTATTTCGTACAAAGAGCTGGACCAGATGATAGAAAACACAGATCAAAAACTATTCTTTAATAAAAGTAGAATAACCTTACCTAAAAAAGGTAAAAGAATGATCACTGTTGGTGTGGTTACTTCGGGTTCGCAAGGTTTAGACAATAAACAACGAAATGCAGCACAAACAGTAATCCATCGTTATAAATCATTAAACTTGAAAAAAATAGATTTTAGAATCTTAATTGGAGTAAATAATTTTGGAAATACACGTCCTGACATCGTTATCATATCTAGTGATAGTTTTACTAGTGGTGGTTTTGATGGTAGAGCAAGATTTCCTGAAAACGGAAACCCAGGAGATCTTATTGGTATTAATACAAGAACACAAGGGTCTAATTGGCCACAATCAGAACTTGTATCTTTAATTATGCATGAACTTGGCCACGCAATAGGGTTTGTACATGCAGATTATAAAACAAGAAGAAGTTGTATTCCTTTTGGTTTAGAAGATGCAGGAGATTTTAGTGATAACCAAGTAGATTTAATCCCTGGTACTAACTCTAGTGGCGATTATATCAATTCTATTATGAGAGCATGTAATTTTTATGCTATCGGTGATTTTACTGCAGAAGATAAAAAAGCTATGAGAAGAGCCTATAACGGACAATCTTTTTAATAGGTACACATTCATACCATTTGTGATCCAAATTAAATAACAAATTTATTAAATGCCCCACTAATTTAATCCAAAATTAGTGGGGCATTATTATTTCATATAGTTAATGATACGAAGAGTTTTATCATCACAATTTTCTACTTCATAATATACAACTTAGACCATAAGTTTCTTAAAATTAAATTTCAATTTAAAAAGCAAAAAAACCAACACCTATAATATGGAAAACGCGTATCACCAAAGTCACTTAAACATCAATAAAATAAGGGTATACCGGTGCAATAAGATGAAATATTTTTAAGGGAATTTTCCCCTAATTTAGTATAAACCTTATGAAACACAAATCAAGTAGCTACAGATAGTTTTATTACGTAAGAAAAATCCAAAACCCGATTTAAAATTAGTAATAATTAAATATCAAGAAAGATGATTGAAAATTTAGATAAAATTGAACAATATATTGATAATACTATCGGAACTGCAATACGAAGCTATAACCCGATGATAAAGTCTGATATCTTTGGCCCGATATATGGTCATTGGGAAAGTGAAGCTGGATCAAAATTATTTTTAGCATCACAAGGAAGCATACTACATGGAAGCTTTACCCGAGAAGGAGGAAGACCTCGCAGATTATTAGGTACCATTGATAATCATCAACCTATAAAAGACAAAGGTTTAGCACTATCGTTTTCTGTCTATTGGCCATCTAACAATGACCCAGAATACAGATCTGTAACTTCGTATACCGGTCAATTTCATCCCACAGAAAATAAAATAACAACGATTTTTTTATTAGCAAACGAAACTATCCCTAGTAAAGATTATGCCTCTGTATTTGTTGGGAACGATGTTTTTACTCGCATAAAATAGATACTATACTACAAAAAAATTGCTATCCTATTATATAGTTAGTATTTACAAATAACCCAAATAGTACGAATTCTTGTAGTGTTCGATCATACAACATTATGTGTGTCTGTTGTATGATTTTAAAAAAAGCCTTAAAAATTATAATTTTTAAGGCTTTTCTACTATTATTTAGAGTAAGTGCTTAGAAAATTTTTAAAGATTTGTTAACTTATACAGTTGTATTATCTCTTTTATCACAAGTTCTGGGCTTTTTTCCCAAATTTTATGATCAGCACCTTTTGCTACCACATAATTATGATTGGACTGGCGACCAAAATCTTGTAAACACTGTACCCAATTTACCTTATCCTCTTCTGTTTTTAGGGTATTGGCATCGGGTAAGTTTTCTGCAACAATTAACGTTAATGGCATCTCATTGGTAATAAATCGTGTAGACATATAGGTTGCGATAGTTGGGAGATTTTGCAATACATAATACAAGCCCACCCTATGTTGTTTTAACATTGCCCAAACATCTGCGGGGAGACTATTTTTATAATCAGAAGCCCACTCTTTTGTCATCAAACATGGTGTTGCTGTATCTATAAAAACCGCTCCGTTTATCTTATTCTTATTTATCTGTGCAAATTCGGATGCATAAAACCCGCCAAACGAATGCGCTACTAAAAAATAACTTTCACCATATCCAAGCTGTTCAAGTATCTTGTCTAAGTTTTTGACCTCTCGTTTAAAGGAAATTTTAGTAGTATCTATTTCACTTTTTCCTAGGCCTGCCCTATCGTATGTTATTAAGGGAGCTCCTGTTGCTTTACTAATGTTTTGTAAAAGGGGTTTCCATACGCTACAATCATTACCATTACCTGCTTCAAAAAGAATGGGTGTGCCCTTACCCTTTATGATTTCAAAATGTAGTTTGTACTTGTCAATGGTAATAAGTGTATCCAAGGTCTGGGATTGACCTTTATTATGAATTAATAGTATTAGCAATAGCAGTAGGTAAACTATTTTTCTCATGATTTTCCTTTTTCAAGGAAGACGATTCATAGGTTGTATTGTTACATTTAAGTTTTTGATAGTATACGGTTGTAACAAGTTTTATATCAATAATTATTTAAGAAGAATTCTTTATACATCGTTCGACTTAATGAAACTATTTTACCACTTGTTAGCTCTAAACTATATTTTCCTCCACCATGTTTAATCACTTTTTTTATTTCGGTTTTTTTAACAATATAAGAACGATGAATTTTAATAAAATTATCAGGAAGTATTTTTATTAGTTTTTCTAAATTTTTGTCATGTAAAAAGGAACCTCCATTTGTAGTATATATTTCAGAATAATTTCCTGAAGCTTTAATAAATTCAATATCTTCAATAGTAATTAAACTAATTACTCCTTTAGATTTAATAGTTAGATACTTTAGTTTTTCACGATATGTACCGTTACCATTTAAAAACCTGTCAACAGCAACTTTGAATCGTTTTTCTAAAATAGGTTTACTTATGAAATCTAAAACACCAAAGTCAAAAGCAACAGATGCTTTTTCTTTGTTTGCTGTAATTATAATTGTTTGAAAGGATGATGACGTAACTAATTTTAATAGTATAAAACCATCTTTGCCATTTAAATTAAGGTCAAGAAAGAGCAAATCATATACTTCCTCAGTAATGCAATACTTTGCGTCTTCTAAAGTATATGATATTCTAACCTTACAGTCAGGTAAATACTTTTTTGTTAAATCGGAAACGCGTTCAGCAACAAGAGTAACGTCTTCTACAATTAAGACTCTCATAAATCATGTTTTATTTCAATAATAGATTCCCAACCATTTTTAATTTTATTCGAATATAGTTTCCATTTTCCTGGATAACATTCTTCTAATCTAGCTTCGACATACTTTAAACCTGTACCAGAAGTATGTGCTAAATTTGTTGTATTTATATTGCTATCATTAAAAAGGTGATACAATATTGAACTTGATGTTTCTTGCTTACTTAATTTAAAATTAGCATTTTGATTACCTGAATATCCATGAGTAATTCCATTTTCTACTAAGGTATGTATAACTATAGGAGGAATCATTTCATTACCATTAATTCCATTTACCTCCATTTTATAATTGGTCTTTTGTTGGATGCTCATAATTCTAAGATGTACTTTACATATTTCAATTTCTTGATTTATCGAAACAAGTTTCTTTTTACTCATCATAGATAATAAATGAAACTCTTCTGATAACGCTTCAATCATTTTATTTGCAATTTCGGGTTCTTTTGATATCAATTGTTGCAATGACATTAAAGAATTTATTATAAAATGTGGTAAAATGCGCTTTTGCAAAAATTGGTATTCAAGACGTTCTAGCTTAAGTTTTGCTTCGTTAAGTGACTTTGTTTTAGATAGTATTCCTTTTGCTGAAATGAAAATCATGACTAGTGCAAAAATAACCACACCAAGACTATCTAATTTATAAACTATAGATGTAATTATAAAATTGCTATGTACAAAATCGTAATCTTCAATAACATTACGATCGTCCAAGTAATTGAGGAAAAATAATACAAATAATGATGATGTAATAATATTTCTATTTTTTTCTCCTTTTAACGAAGTAAGTAAACTTATACTAAAAGGTAACAGGCTGAGAGCGATGACAATATTTATACCCGTCAAAGCAGCAAAAATATAAACTGTTATGAAAGCTAGAATTGAAAGCAAAAGAATTTTCTTTTCATATTTATACTCAAAATATAAGATGAAAAGTAATATAAAATAAGTACCATATTCTAAAACACTTCGAAGAGTATAGCTATGAATAAAAGAAGACGCTGGGACAAAGCCATTCCAATAAAGCACTTCATACCCAACTAACAAACTATTAATTAAAAATAGAATTGTCAAAAAGAGAAATACTTCTTTTCGATCTAATGAAAAATAGAGAACTAGGTTTATAAGTAAGAAGAAAATAAACATGCCCAACAGTAAAATTGGTGCTGTCGTCATCACAGCTGTATGTTTTTGAAATGCTTCTAAACTACCAATAGATAAATCTCTAAAAATGGCACCTGTTTTATTCTTATAGTTCGTAAATTCTATTTCAATTTTGTTATCTCCATCTACCAGATATTCTTTTGGGATTCTTTTTCTTACTAAGTTTTCACCTTCAGTTTTTGCTTGAGATAGGTTTTCAATTATCCCATTTCTAAAAAACAATTTACCGTTTAAATAAAGCGTTGCAGCATTTATATTAGTTCGAAATTCTAACCAGATATCACCATTATTAATAGTCGCTTCAGTAATTTCAAAATCCAGTGTTACATACCACAATCCTTTCTCTTTGCTTACAATATCATAAATACCTATGGCATTCTGTTTATCGGCTAGAAATTGCTTTGTACTATCTTTGTATAGAGTAGCAATATTAAATGTACTTAAATCAATGATACTCCCAGAATATTCGGGAATATCATTGACCGATGTTACATTTAAAAATAAACTTATTATTAAAAATAATTTCAATTTTATTTATGGATTAGGATTCGATTTTCTGATAAAGTTACTTTTTCTATATTTATTTTATAGGATTTTTATTTCGTTTACTTGGGTTGAAACTTTGACACTATGTTACTTAGGAGACCTAGTTCTATTTATATTTTGGAATCATAAAACGAGCAACAACTATATCAAATCGACCGCCTGGAATAAAAGTATCTTGTAACGAGTTTATCGTTGGAAAATCTATTGAACCTGATCCTCCTGAAACTGTTAATGAGCCATCAACTCCCATAGCAATACCTTCAAGAAAATCTCTTCCTTCTCCACCTAATAAAGTGGAATAATGGAGAAATGATCCGCTCGAATCAAGCATTGTAACAAATGCGTCATCACGACCACTAAGTATGGTTTCTTGATGACTAACTATTGGGAAATTTTTGGAAGCTGTATACCCTATAACAAATGCATTTCCTTTCTTATCCACTACAAGGTTTCTAGGGTTATCTGCTTTATCTCCTCCCAAATAAGTAGAATATAAAATCGCTCTCTTTTGTAGATTTAGTCTTGTCACAAAAGCATCTCTAACCCCTCCTAATTCAGATTGAAACGCACCAGTTGTAGTTGGGTAGTCTGATGAGTTTGTAAATCCCAACAAAAATACATCTCCTGAAGGATCAAGATCAATAGCGTAGAGTCTTTCGGTTTCTTTTCCTCCCAAATAAGTAGCAAAATTAATGACTGATCTATTTTGGTCAATTATAGCTAAAAAAGCATCATCTTCTCCTTTGTTTTTGTCTTGGATAGCATTTTTAAGAGGAAAATTTGATGAGTTGGTTGTACCGGCAATATAAAGTTGACCAGCATTATCCAACTTGATTGCATAACCAATATCATCCCCCGATCCGCCTAGATAAGTTGACCTTAACATTTTTCCATTAGAATCAAAGGTTACAACAAATACATCTATTCCGCCAGCCGATTTTGATTGTAAAGCTCCATTAGCGGTAGGGAAGTCACTAGACGCAGTTCGTCCGACAATATGAATTTTACCGTCTTGATCAATGGTGATACCTCTGCCATCTTCATCTTTACTTCCTCCAAGAAAAGTTGACCAAATTACTTTTCCTTCAGGATTAAGTTTAACTACAAAAGCATCACTCTTTCCTCCAAACTTGGGTTGAAACCCGTTCGAATGTATTGGAAAATCAGACGAATATGTAGTGCCAACTGCATAGATGTTACCAATAGAATCTGATACGATACCCTGAACGGCATCCCATTTTGATCCACCAAGATGAGTTAAGTAGTTTACCTCTTTTCCTTTATTGTTTAGTTTTACAACAAAAGCATCCATCCCCCCGCTAAGTGTATATGGGTGTTTATCATCACCAAGTAAACTTACCGAATTTGAGTGACAACCTAAGTAGGTGTTTCCAGTTGGATCAACAGCAACAACATCTGCATCATCGGTTCCAATGTTGCCATAATATGTCGAGTAAAGGATTGAAGGTGACAATTCTTGACTATATAACTCATTTTTTGAAAAAATTAGAATAGTCATTACCGTAATTAATAGTTTCTTCATGATTATGATTTATTTTAAAATCAAAATTAATTACAAAGGTTCTATTTATTTAAGGGTAAATGATGAAGTGCACAAGGGTCGTGTGAATATCACATAAGGTTATTCTATAAAAAAATATAAAAGAGCGATCATAAAAATTATCCCTATTATATACGTCCATATCTTATTAGAATTCTCATTTTTTATGATATGTGAGTTTACTTTTTTCTCTATATTACTTTTTGATTTTTGCCTCTTAGTATTTTTAAAATCAAAGGTGATTTTTTCTCCTTCAATAAATTCTCTCTCAATTATTTTTATAACCGAGTTATCATAATAATCGGGATTCTTTTCCAAATTTTCGATAATTTCTTTAGCATCTTTTAAGCCGATATTCGTAATACTCCTAATGTGAACAATAGTTTGCAGTTTGCTTTTAGCTATTAATTTAATTAAATCTTCTTTAGGAAACTTTTTATCATTTATCTTAATATCCATTTAAATCTTATATTTTGTTACAGACAGTCTCCTCTACCATCAATCATTTCAAACACTGTTTTATAAATAATTATATCTCAAATTACTCATTAACCTTTTTCCATTTTTCCCAATTAGGTGATGTTTTTTGCCATAGAGGTTTAGCTTCTATATTTAATCCATGATTTGGATAAAGAACATACCATGTTGATGACCTATACCTATCCTTATCACCTCCAACTAAGGTGTCTTGCATATAATTTGTCATTATGCTAGTTGTATATCCATTCGTTCCAGCAATACTTGTCCAATGATTCTGCGTTCTAAATCTAATTTTAAGAGAATCTCCATCTATTCGTGGTGCTTGACCTAGTATTGTTTTAATTTGAGCAAATACCTCTTCTCCTTCAAAAATAGTTAAGAAGTCTGCATCTGCAACATGTTCTACCCGATTACTCCCCCAACCTATCCTAATTGGATATCCAAGTCTAACTGCATCAATTAGTTTTGATTTGTCTCCAAAAATTGTTTCTCCATTTTCATCATTCTGAAATACTTTCTGCCATCCGGTGTTGGAATTATCAGGCTTTTGACAAGAACAAAAAAGAAGCAGAATTACACTAAATAATCGAGTCATTTTTTTTCGTTTTAGTTAAGTCTCTTTATAATTATTCTATATCTCTTCTTTTTAAAAATTCAAAAAAGTGATTGAAGTATCAAATTTAATCATTCTTAATCAAATGTTGTCTTGGGTTTTAAGTATAGGTAATGGTGAGTATACACTGTGTCTTAATACAATGTTATTAACTTTCTAAGTTTCATTATCAAACATTTTATTCAACTGCCATTCAGCAACCTTTTGAATCCTTAGGATTCTATTTGCTAATTCAGGATTGTATGAGCTCCTTTTATTATCAAAGCCAATCCAGTCAGGGAAATGAAATTTTGCAAGTTTAAACATTAGTTTATTGAAGTTTTTTGGTCCATAACTTGCTATTTTACTTGAATCTCCAACTATTAAGCAAATACAAACCGAATTGAAAATCTGCCGTAACTGTAATTATAAATTTTATGTTTTTTTAGTAATAGTTTTTGTACTTAACGTCAAATCGACCGTTTCTTATTTTAACTATATTACCTTCTGGATCAACACAGTCAAACCAAAACGTCCCAGATAGAATTTGTTTGTCTTGATCTAGTTTTATGATATTTAACTCTCCAGCAGTTTGATTTGTTGTTGCATAATTAGTCCATCTTCGAAAATCATTCCCATATTCGTTCGTTACAAGGTCTCCAATCGTCTGATAATCGGCGTTTAACACTCCATGCTCTTGATTTCCAAAAGTATAGACTCTTTCTGTTAATGGCATATCCGATAAAATTCGTTCAATCGTAATTGATTGACTTAAAACCTCATTGTCTGCAAAAATTGAAAACCAATATCCGTTTGGCGCATCCAGATTAATGAATACATATTGCGAAGTTAATTCGGGAATAGGGTCATTTAAATTAAATCCACTCTCTCTCGGTAGAAAGTTGACCCCATCGATAGTGCAGCCAAATGTGTTTTTTCCTTCAAAGGTTAATTCTGGCAATGGCGAACTAGTACCGTCATCATCATTAACACAACTTGATAAAACAATAATAAATAGTAAAATCATTTTTCTCATAGTATTTGATTTTTAAAGTTACATTTAACGTTATGCGTAAGAATAGTATGAGATTAAAAACAGTAAGCTTTCAATTAAGTATCTAGTCAAAACTTTTTATTTTGTCAATTATTTTTCTATTCTAAAACCCATTTTTTTAAATTTGGTAGTCGTTTAAAACGAAAAATAATTTTGCGAATTAGCACTTATTTGCTATATACTTCTTTCTTTTTTATTTCTCATCGTGAATATATTTACATTTATGTGAACTTCTTTATGGCAAACCACAATCATGGCTATAGTGAAAGAAGTTTTATCAAAACACAACAAGATTTCTATGTATTACATTTTGATAATCAAAATAATACTATTAGAGAAAAAGAAGAAATAGGAAACGTATAAAAATAAAAAAACTCCCTAGATAAAGGAGTTTTAAAACTGTCGGGTAGAGAGGATTCGAACCTCCGATCTCTGGTCCCCCAGACCAGCACTTTAACCGGACTAAGCTACTACCCGAAATTGGATTGCAAATATAATTTTTTCTCGCTATTTAGTAAAACGCAAAGGTTTCTTTTTTAATTTTTTTATACCTCATCACTATCCCGTCTCTTCTAAAATATACAACCACAAAAAAGCTCCGGAATGCATCCCAGAGCTTTTAATGATATAGGACCATATCCTATAATCTAAAGTAAAAAGACTATCTAACCTTTTAAGATAATCTTTGCATATTAAAATGCAAATGCTGCTAAGTCAGAACATATAAGTTGCGCTGTACATGTTTTTAAATTAAGATGCCAATTACATCCTTCTGGTGGTGCCGCCAAAGGAAATCTACAATCGTTAAGATCGTTCATTGGTAATCTGTCTAATCCCCCTTTTATATCTTTTTGTTGTGCTCTATTTAGTGGTTTCCCTATTTTTTTTAAATCTTTCATAAGTCCTAATTTTAGTAATGTTTATTTTTTGCCCTTAATCTTTACGATATCTTATTAGTGGATATCGTCTGTAGTACCTGTTAATGATCCTAATTTCTCGATAGCTTGTCTTTGTCTTTCGATTTCTGCAATTGCTGCTAATATGGCTAAACCATCGATTCCACCATTAGTTTCTCTTAATTCTTTGTTTGTTAGATTTTTCATTTTGATTGAATTTTAAATAGTACGCTTTGTATTGTTTCTTATTTTAATCTGGGGTAAAACTAGCTCGAAGAAATCTCAAATTCTGAGACAGCATAAAAAAAAGCAGTACGATGTACTGCTTTTATAATATATAAAGTGAATAAAATTAGGTAGTCTACGACTTAAATTATTCTACAAAGATTTTTTTAGTAAAACTTGCGTTAGAGGCGCTATTCGCTATCTGAACAAAATATACTCCTGATGCTACTACCGATAGGTCTATGGTATTGTTTCCTTTATTCATAGCACCTTGAAGAACCTTTTTACCCAAAACTGTAAAAACAATATAATTTAGTGTATCATCACCTATATTAGAAACAAAAAGTTCTCCTTTGGTTGGGTTAGGAAACAAAACAGTTTCTTTATTAGGTTCTTTTACGATCTCGGTATCACAAGCAATCACACCTGCATTAACTTCTGACAACATATTTAGCACTATACAGCCTGTATTTTCTGGATCCAACCAATCGGATAAACGTGTATCACTTGTAGTTCCAAAATCCCATGAAGTAGCAAATCTCCCGTAGTAATCATGTAAATCATTATCATTGGTTGATGCACATGCCGCATCTCCCCCATATAATTGCCCTATTATTCTTCCATTTTGGTCAAATAATGCAGAACCAGAAGATCCTCCTTCGGTAACGCCTTGCTCCCAACCTAGACCAGCATTTGTAATATCCCAAGTTTCTGCTTCTGGTGTAAACCCACCAGCATTTTGTCTTATCTTGGTAACGCCGCTATCATCTCTGCATACTTTCATGATATCACCACTAGGATGGTGTATACCTACCACATATGTTGGCGTATTATCACTCCTATCCCATCCAGCCCATTCTAAATCCCAAGCATTATCTAATCCTCCTGTTATCTCAATTAATTCGAAATCAGATTCTTGGTTTTTTGCCAAAACTTTTGATCCACTAGTTGTATAGTAATTACTAGGACCATTATCTGTACTACTTGTTTCTGTTGCACATACTGTATTGGTGCTTATCCAATTAAACCTGAAAGACCAATTTGCTTCATTTCCGCTACAGTGATTAGCAGTAAGAAGATAAGGAGCTTTATTATTACTCGTATTGTTTATTAAAGTTCCTGTACACCAATCACTCCCATTATTTAATATTAAGGCTACGGATTTTTTAAGTTTATTTTTTAATGGATCAAAATCAGATCCTATTGAACAATTAACATCTAAATTACAATCACCAGAATCGTTTAGTCTTTTTTGATGAGCTTCAAAATTACTTACACTTCTATATCCGTGAATGACAGAACCTATATGAAAGCTACCTAGCCCTTTTACTTTAGCTGGTATATAATATTCGATTGTTATTGTATCTCCGTCGGCAATCCAGGTTCCTAAAGATTTATTTTCATTATTCATCCTACTGGTATAGGCGCCTAAAGTGAAAGATTTATCCTGATTATATAGGTAAACCTCTGCTCCATCTGCCAACTCAAAAGCATCAAAAATAAAATTTAACGTATGAGCTCCAGGAGATTTAATAGTAATTCTCCAAATTTGATCTCCATTAGGTAGTTTTTCTATAACTCCAGAGTTCTTAAGATCTAAATCAACATTAAATTCATGTCCAAATCTAAAAGGTTTAGCACTATTTAAGTCATTTATAGCATCTTCTGCTTGAAGTTTTTTAAGATCAAAAGATGGCATTTCTACTACAGGAATATTTCTATTCAGTTTCATAGAAGAGCTTCTGGGGACTCCGTTTGTAACTTGACCATTAGTAATTAAACACCCAAGTAGGACTGTAACACAAAGAATAATTCTTTTCACAAATATTGATTTAATATTAATTAATCTACGCTAAAGATTTACATTCCAAAAACTACTTGTCCCTTAACAAAACTAGAGAATTAATTCTAAAAACCAACATACTCCAACACCTAAAAAAATGTTTTATAAAACTTAAATTTTCAATATGGTATTATAATCTTACAAAAATATCCAAATCCATACGGCTACTTTCTTTCTAAGATTTTGATCATTTTAAAAGATTTAAGAAGATGAAACAGTCCTGGTAGGATTACTGCACCTCCTATTAATAGAGAAATTCCAAGTACCTTGATTACACTATCAGGGGCAATATTATCTAATAAGCTTATGCTACCAGTGGTGGTTATTATAATATCTGGAAAGTGAGATACCATAGCCGCCAATAAAATTAAAAACACTTGTAATCCTGCAAAAAACCGACTCCAAACTTTATTACCACTATTAATCGTTTTCCATAATGGAAATAATAATAATCCCGAAATAGCCACCAAAATAATAGTCCATGGATTTTTTATAAAATCTTGCACAAAAACATTATCTGAAAAATATCCATAAACAAAAGTTAGTAATCCCACTACAAAAACAACTATTGTAGCTATGGTAGCTTTTCTTACATAGATATTTTCGTTACCCTGCTCTGCTTCTCCTATTAATAGTACGGCTGATAAAAATGCACATAAAGCGGCAAAAAACAATCCAACCAATACACTAAATACATTAAGCCATGAACCAATAAAGGCATCATAAAAAGTTAAACTACTTATATCTGCTTCTAGTGGTATTTCTCCACTAATCAAAGCTCCAAATACAATTCCTAAAAATATTGGAGTAACAAAGCTTGAGATTTTAAACAAGGTGTCATACAATTTTTGTGAATCGTCTATAATCGCATCATAATGTCTAAATACAAAAGCAACGCCACGTAATGTAACTCCTAATAAAACAATAGTAAGAGGTATGTGTAGATAAACAACCAAGACATTGTAATATGCGGGAAAAGCGATCCACAAAATTACGATAAGGATAATAATCCAGATATGATTTGCTTCCCAAACGGGGCCCATAACACGATAAATTGTTTTTTTGGTAATCTTTTGATTTTCTTCTGAAGAAAAAAGTTCTACAATACCTGCTCCATAATCGGCACCTCCCAAAATAACATAGAGATACAACGAAAATATAAGAAAGAATAAAACAACATATAACATACTTAATGATTTGAATGATTTAACACTCTTATTTGTCGTAGCATTAACCAAGTTACTGCAACAGAAAGTGTAAGATAAACAACGATATAGGTATAAAAACTAACCACAATACCTGGCATTGGAGTTACTGCATCTTTTGTTCTCATGATATTATGAATGATCCAAGGTTGTCTACCCACCTCTGTAACGATCCAGCCTGCTTCTAGTGCTATAAATCCCATTGGTGCCAATACCACAAATAATAACCAGTATTTGGTATTAGAGAGCCACTTTTTCTTTTTTAGCGATACAAAATATAATAGCCCCGCTAAGAGTAGCATTGTACCTATCCCAACCATCACCTGAAATGCATAGTGTACCATAGCTACATTAGGCCGTTCATCTTCTGGAAAATCATTAAGTCCCTTTACTTCTGCATCAAAATCTCCAAAAGCTAAAAATGATAACATCCCCGGAAGAGCAATTTTATATTTTACTTCTTGCGTTTTATCATTTACTACTCCTCCAATATACAAAGGAGCTCCTTTTTCAGTATTATAATGTGCCTCCATAGCTGCTAATTTTACTGGCTGCCTTTCTGCAATATCTTTTGCAGAAATATCACCACTAATTGGTTGTAGTATCGCGGCCACAGCTCCAAACGTAATTGCTATTTTAAATGCTTTTTTATGCAGTGCTACTTTTCGATTTTTATATACTTGATATGCATGAATTCCTGCTACGGCAAAACCTGTAGCAGTAAACGCTGCCAAGGTCATGTGAAGTGCCTGAGTAAACCAAGCCGGATTAAGCATCGCCTGCACCGGATCTATATTAAGAAACTCGCCATCGATATAATCAAAACCAGTGGGAGAATTCATCCAACCATTTGCTGCCACAACTAATATCCCCGAAGCAACTCCTGAAACACCTATTATGATCCCCGTTATCCAATGGAAACGTTCTGGTAATTTGCCCCAACCGTAGAGATAAAATCCTAGGGCTATTGCTTCTACAAAAAATGCCGCCCCTTCTAATGAAAAAGGCATTCCTATAATAGGCCCTGCATGTTTCATAAACTCAGGCCACAAAAGTCCTAATTCAAAAGATAGTGCTGTTCCTGAAACAGCACCAGTTACAAAAAATATGGCTACTCCTTTTTGCCATGATTTGGTAAGGGTAAGATATACTTGATCTCGAGTTTTTAACCACTTGTAATGAGATACTACCATAAAAAAAGGCATTACCATACCAATACAAGCAAAAACAATATGAAATATAAGGGTGAATGCCATCTGAAGTCTTGCTGCATCAAGGTTTTCCATAAATTACTTTTTTAAGTCTTTTAATTCTATAAAGGTACTATTAGACATTAGTATAGTAGGTAACATTAGTTACATATGTCTAAAAAAAGATCATTTTCCCGGAAGTTTCTTTTATGTCATAAAGATACGATCTAAACGTGGTTTTTTAAAGAAAAAACAGTGTTGTTTTATAGGCATATCAATAAACTTTTATCGATATGCCTTTTATCGACCTAGGGAAAACCCTAGGTTTTAAACTCTAGGTTTCACCCTTACAAATAAATAATTGATTACCAATAATTTAGCAACAACAAATTTGTACATATAGGATTTCGAAAACCAATTAAAAAAAGTAAATAATCTTAACATTAATAAATATGAAAAATTTTAGAAATCAAAGAATCATAGCATCCTTAATCCTAGGAGTATTATGTATTACTTCTTGTGAAAAGTCAGAAGATGTTATCACAAAAGAAACCATCGAACTTAATGACGAAGGGTTTAGAAGTGAAACCGGTAATAACGATCTAATTTTAGATGTTAAAAATGAAGATGTCCAATATCCCGTATTACATATGAGTTTTGATAAAAGTATTAGCAAAAAAGAGGCAGAATTCCAATGGAATGAAGCTATTAAAGAGTATTTAAAAAAGAATCCGATTAAAAATACTAAAGGATCTGCAAGCGATTGGCATTACTGGATACAAACTGAAACAGGTGATGAACTCTATAATCAAACAGATGGACTGGCTAGAGCAAAAGTTTCATTTAATACAAGTGCCGGGAATCATCATACAAGTTATGTTGATCTAAATAATGGAGATGATCGAAAATCAGGGCAATGGGACTATTATTTTTTTAGAGCCTCAATAGTAGGACAGCTTGTATCTTGGGTAGAAGCAGAACATGCTCATCTAGAACTTACTGGTACTAATGGTTGGGTTGTTAAAAGTTTTTTTGTAAAAATATATCCAGGTGATCAAACTGGATATGCATCTTCAACTCTACAAGACGGTGTATATGGATCGTTTATATTGTCTTCACCTAATATTTGGCTAGATAATGATTATCTAAATACATGGGATAGATATAATACTGGAAACGTTGGTATTGGACGCGTTATCTTTTAATAACAAAACAAAAAAGTGTATCTAATATACCTTTTTTTTAAAGTAAAGAGGTTTCAAAAAAACCTTGTAAAAATAAAAGTACAATCTTAAAACTACATATTATGAAAACAACAATTTTTAAATTATCGACAATAGCACTGGTACTAGTAATAATATCTACTGCTTGTGAAAAACCAGAGGAAATAATCCATGAAGAAACTAACATAATAAATGATGAAGGGTTTAGAAGTAAAACTGAACATCATGATGAAGAATTAAGTGAACAACAAGAGAGTATACTTCCTTTATTGCATATGAGTTTTGACAATAAAATGAATAAAGAAATAACCGAACTTCATTGGAATGAAGCTGTTAAAAACTTTTTTAAAAGAAAAACTATGCAAAATAAAGTAAACGGCACTATAGTATATTTTCAAATATCTACTCAAACGGGTAATCATCCCTATAATAATACAAATGCAATTGTTCAGGCCTCAGTAGATTTTGATCATGATTTTGGAACTTATAATTCTGGGTATTTAACTTTAAATAATCCAAATAATGATAGAGAGTTAGGACAAACAGATCTCTACCTTCTTGGTATTTGTATCCCATATACAGGGCTATCGTGGATCGAGTTAGAACGAGCAAATATAAGATTACAAGGAGAAGATGGATGGTTTATAACTTCTTATAACGTTTCTTTACTTAATAGTAACCAAGTTTTTCCTGCTTCAGGAAGCTCCTTCATTTCTACAACACCAAATACATGGTTAGATAACATTACCAATACGGGCTGGGATTATTACAACACTACGTCTGTAGGCCTAGGTACACTACTTTTATGATTTCAACACAAATAGGAGGATGTCAAATACTTGACATCCTCTTTTAAACAAGAAGAAACATTCATTATAACAAAGATTTGTACCTTTAGATATGAACCTTTATCATTAACCTAACCATTGGTCATGAAACCAATATTACTATATATCTGTTCTCTTCTATTTCCTTATATCTGTACTATATCTGCACAACATAATAATGATATAGATACCTCATCAGTTAAAAAAAGATTAACCTATCAACTGCATGAATCTCTTAACCAAACTAATTTTGAAAACGCATTAAAAATTACCGATAGTCTTGTTGAATACGGCATCCAAAACAACGATAGCTTATTTATAGGGTATGCATACAGCGCAAAGGCAACTATATATAGATTTAAACAAGACCTTTCTACAGCTAAAATGCATCTAAAAAAAAGTATCAAAATCTATAAAAAATACCGTAGGTATAGCCATCTCGTAGAACTAAATACGCAACTCGCAAATACATTAAGAGCAGAAGGAAAATTAGATTCATGTTTTTATGTATTAAATACAAAAACACAACAATATATCTCTGATAGCACATCTAAAAGTAGTTTAAGGTACTTTTATAATGCAAAAGAAGTGGCCTATTCTAACATAGGAAGAATTGACTCTGCCGTATATTATATTTTTAAGCGAATAGCAATTGTTGATACAAATGATTATTATAGACTTGGAACGCCACACTCTACATTAGCCCGAAATTTTTATAAAGTAAACGATCTACAAAAAGCCTTAATACATACAGATAAAGCTTTAGATTATTTTGCTAAGACTAGCTATAATGTAGATCGCACGATTTGTCAAACATATATCCTAAAAGCTTCTATTTTACTAAAACTAAAACGATATAAAGAAGTAGCATCTTATATCTCTAAAACTCAGGGATTACTTAAAAAAAAGGATGTTCCCCGTTATAGAATTCAAATAGAAATTTTAAGCGCTAAGTTATATTGGGAAACAAAACAATTTGAAAAAATCCCTTCTTTAAATACTAATCAAATCGAAAACGAAGAAATACCAAATCATACTTTGTTTGATCTATACCTAACAAAACTTACTCAAGATATTACATTTAAAAACTGGAAAGAAGCCGATATTCATCTAAAAAAACTAAATATTCTCATAGCTACTATAAGTGATTTACATCTTAAACAGTCTTTTTACAAATTATCCTCTATCTATTGGGTCGAAACAAGAGATTTTAAAAAAGGATATGAAGCGCAACACAAATATCTTGAAACAAAAGAAAAGATTACGACTCAACAACAAACCTATATGGCCTATGATCTAGATCAAAAATATCAAGTCACAAAAAAAATAAAGAAATCATACAGCAGAATCTGACGATACAAAAGCAAGAAAATCAGTTATTAAAAACAGAGAAACATCAAACCTATTTAACACTATCTATAGTATCAGCTATACTAGGTTTCTTTTCTTTATTATTTATTTACCAACAGCGACAAAAAATCAAAAACAATGAAATACTAGTATTACAACGTCAACAAGAAATTGTAAAACTAGAATCTTTAATTAATGGAGAAGAAAAAGAGCGTAATCGTATTGCTCAAGATCTGCACGACGGTTTAAATGGTGATTTAGCTGTAATCAAGTACAAAATAACCTCGTTACCATCATTTACATTAAATGATACAGAAAAGACAATTCATAAGGAAACCATAGAGATGCTTGATAACACAGTAGAACAGGTGCGCAGAATCTCACACAACCTATCCCCTGCTTCTTTACAAAACTTTGATTTGATAGAAGCTATACAACAATTTTGTAATACGACAAACAATACAAATCCATTACATATAAATTTTCAATACTTTGGAAACCAACTAATTCTTGAAAAAGAAAAAGAAACGGCCATATATAGAATCATACAAGAACTCGTTCATAATATTATAAAACATGCTAATGCCAGCGAAGCTTTAGTCCAAATTAACAAACATGAAGATTTCGTAAATATTATTATTGAAGATAACGGTAACGGATTTGATCTATCTGCAAAAAGTAATGGAATAGGATTACAGAATGTAAGATCCAGAATCAATTTTCTTAATGCTAATCTAGATATTGTTTCTAACCAAAACGGTAGCACTTTTACCATTGTACTTGACCTCAACAAAATATATAAAGCATGATAACAGTTTCAATTTTAGATGATCATACAATGGTATTAAAGGGATTAGAAATAATGCTCAAGGATACTACCGATATACAATTAATTGCCACTTATACTAAAGGAGAGGAATTGCTAACCAATATCATCAATATGACACCAGATGTAGTACTTCTGGATATTAACCTACCCGATAGTAACGGAATCGAATTATGCAAAGCTATTACTAAACAATATCCCGATCTAGCCGTGATTGGTTTATCAAACTATAATGAAACAGGGTTTATAAAAAATATGATGCGTAACGGTGCCAAAGGATATTTATTAAAAAATACTTCTAAAGAAGAGTTAGAGCTTGCTATCAAAACCGTATACTCTGGTAAAACTTATCTACCCAACAATCTTAAAAATCAATTATTGAATGAAAGTATTGGTATAACCACATCTTCTTTTATTCCTAAACTCACCAGAAGGGAAAAAGAAGTATTGCAATTAATCGCCAAAGAACATACCACTGAAGAAATTGCAAATACACTTTTTGTTACAGTTAAAACTATCGAAGCACATCGTAGTAACTTGATTCAGAAACTAGGTGTACGAAATACTGCCGGGCTAGTTAGAGTAGCTTTTGAAAAAGGATTATTAGTCTAATAATCAATCTATACTACTAAAACACCTACTATGTTATTAATACAATAGTAGGTGTCCTCTATAAACAACAGGTCCTATTTAACCAATTTAACTATTTGCGTACCATTACCAGATAGTACTTTTAAAATGTACATCCCTTTGGGTAAATCAGAAGTATCTACTATAACTGTAGATGCTCTAATAATCTTATTGGGAATTATAGTAGTTCTTTTTCCATTTAATGTATACAGCATAGCACTTACAGGTTTTTTATTTGTATCGCCAAAGAAAGACAATGTTAATGTATCACTAAATGGATTAGTTAAAGGCTTTACCAAATTAATGTCATTACCCGCAGCCACTTTACCATCTGGACATTCCCTCGGACAGGTATCAAACCATCGGTCATCATACCAGCCTGTTGTCGTTCTACACAGGTCATCGGTTTGAGCACCTCCATTATCATTAAACACAATCCCAACTTCAACATTTTGATCTATAGTTATTGAATACCAAGAAGTTCCTGGAATAGGGCTCATTGCTGTACCAGGCCAAGCCGGAGCTCCCGCTATTGGACCATTTATATTTTTATCATATATATAAATAAAAGTACTTCCCCATGTTGGTGGTTTCTTAAAATACACCTTAAATGAAGTATCTATAGTATCAGGACAATCGCCAGAACATATATCTGTCCATTGATTATCATACCAACCATCGCTAGTTCTAAACAAATCATCTGTTTGAGAACCTCCGTTATCGTTAAATACTATTCCAACTTCAACATCTTGATCAATAGTATAAGTATACCAAGGAGTAGAATCTAAAACTGTCATTTGTATTCCTGGCCAGGCAGGAAATCCAGGTAAAGCCGAATTTGTATTCTTATTAAAAAGATAGATATATGCTGTACTCCAAGCATTTGGTTTCTTGAAATTCACCGTATAACTAGATGTGTTTTGGGTTATGGTATATGTTTTAGTAATAACATTAGAACTTCCTACACTATTTATTGCAATTGCATTTACCTTTGTAACACCTGGTGTATTTATAGAAAATGTACCTGTATAAAGAGTACTATTCGCATCAGGTAAAGCGTCTCCTAAAGTGTAAAATATATCTCCAGAATTTGTAGCACTCATAGACACATTTACACTACCAATAACCGTGCTTGAATCAGGAGTTATGGTAAGTTCAGGTTTCCCTGTTGCAATTGGACATTCACTTGAACATGTATCGGTCCATTGGTTATCATACCAACCTTCTTTTATTCTAGTAAGATCATCGGTCTGTTCACCTCCATTATCATTAAACACAATACCTACTTGAAAATTCTGGTTTATCGTATGTGTAAACCAAGGTGTATTCATTATTTCTTCCATAGCGATTCCTGGCCAATCAGGAAATCCAGGTATCGCTGCTCCTGTATTTTGGTTAAACAAATAAATAAAAGCTGAAGACCAACTTGCTGGTTTTTTAAAATATACATCAAAAGGACCACCAAATATATAACCTCTAGTTAGTATTTGAGATTGGTTCCCTTCTGAATCTATAGCGATAGCTCTAATCGTAGTAGTTTCACTAATTCTAAATGGAGTAGTATATAATGTACTAGATGCCGATGGAGTTGATCCATCTTCGGTATAAAATATATCTATTGTCGCACCATCTACTGAAGAAGAAGCTGTCATTGTAACATCAATTGGATTTGTATTAAAACCAGAATCGGGATTTATTGATAAACTTACAGACTCTGTAATACTTAATGGTTTTGCGATTAAAACCAGACCAAAAGCAGTGTCGAAAGTTACATTTCCTCCTGATACTGTTGCGGTTTTTTCAGAAAAATAATCTTGTAGCACTGTACCATCTGGCCACATACCAAAGACATTTAACCCACCTGTAAAATCACCATCAAGTCCGGTATATACAAGTGCTTTATCAGTAATTCCTGATGCATTATATTCCCTCTTAAATGTATAAGGAGTATCCTGTAATTTGGTATGTTTACCTGCGCCCACCGAAACATGTTCTCTTCTAAACTTACCTATTTTCTGGAAATGTTTTAGCGTTAACGCTGCCTTAGAATTTGGATTCCCTAGTTCATTAAAGTTCATATTAGACCGTAATGTAGCATCTCCAAATGCTCCTCCACCAGGAGTTAATGTTCTTGCGGTTTCATCACCATAATAAATTTGTGCCGGTCCGGGAGTAAGTAACAATTTAGTACCTGCTTCAAAAGTTCTAGTACGATTTCTATCAAAAACTTCATTAGTATCATGGTTTGCTAAAAAGTTCATCGCGCTTTTACCATTACCTAACTGATTTTGTAATAAGTTATCATATTTACTAAATATGCTTTCTAAGCCATCATTAGCATTAAATCTAAACTCAAAATTGATAAGATTTTCGAAACCATTATCATAATAGTCTACATTAAACCCATCTCCTGTAAATCTTCTCCCCATGCTAGGAGCCATATAATTAAATATTTCTCCTGTCATCCAAAAATCCAGATCATCTATTTTTTTACTTGGATTGTTATTTTTCCACTTTTTTAAAGCTTTAATACCTTCTTGTTCTAATTCTTTCCAAACAAATTCTTCTACATGTTTAACAGTATCTACTCTAAACCCATCTACTCCATATTCTTCTACATAATCTGTAAGCCATTTTATAATATAATATCTCGGAGCTCTTGGATACCCCGTACTATTGAAAAAATCATTTAACTCTGCCTCTTCCTGTTGTTTTCTACCCTCTTGATCCCATTTATTAAGCAACCAACTTGGAACCGAAACATTAGCATTAGATTCTGTTCTGATATCTGGTAAATTATCTACTAACTCACAAGGAATATTACCTCCAGGACCTTGAAAATTGCAAGTAGGTTCTCGTCGTACCCATTCATTAGGCCATGATTCATCACTAGAATTATCAGGTCCAACATGGTTTAAAACAACATCCATAATTATGCGAATGCCATGATCATGAGCTTTATCTACAAAGGTTTTAAAGAGCGCATCTGTTCCTAAATTACGATCTATAGTTGTCCAATCTTTTGCCCAATAACCATGAAAAGCATATCCTGCTCCGCCAATAGAACCATGTATATTTTCGTAAGGAGGTGTTACCCAAAGTGCATTAACTCCCAGGTCATCAAAATATCCGCTGTCAATCTTATTAATCAAACCTTGAAGATCTCCTCCTTCGTAATTTCTTAGTGGTGGACCATTTCTCTGTCTACCATAAGAAAAATCATTAGAAGTATCACCATTTTCAAATCGATCTGTTAAAACAAAATAGACTGTAGCGTTCTCCCAAACAAAGGGAATATCCCTATTTGATTGAGCCAAAGTAATTTTAGGTAGACATAAAACAAGTACAAGCCCTAAATAGAATAATTTTTTCATGACATATTTTAATTTGTTGGTTAAATAAGTAAACATTTGATAATCTGTTTTTTAAAAACACTAAAACGTTGTAATAAAGGTTTCAAAAAAAAATGATCTTTTAGTTAAAAACAGTTTGTCTATTTTTCACGCAAACGTTTGAGTGTTAATAAATAATTAATAATTACGTTAAAACCTTACGACATTTATAATAAAAATGATATAAAAATATTAATATGAAAAACTTTGTTTGAAATTATAAAGTCATTACTATTCACGTCAAAAAAATTATAATATGACAATTTAGTTAGCATATAAATTTTAATTTTTAAGGAAAAATTGACATGAATTAAGGCAAAAACTACATTTTAATAACAGCATTCCTTGCGCATCTTTGTACCCATAAATGATTCAAACTAAAAATTAATCTAAAAATTTAAAGAACCTATGGAAAATACAATCGAAAAAAATCTGAAACACGTTCACGAATTATTATCTAAAGGAGCTTTTATAGAAGCTATGGATACTTATCTTCATGATGATGTAGAATTAGTTGAAGCCAATGATGCTCCAAAAAAAGGAAAAGCATTTAATTTAAAATTCGAGCAAGATTTTATAGATAATCAGTTACAAGATTTTGTAAGATATGATGTTAAAAACTACGCCATTAATGGTAATCATTCTTTTTATGATGCTGTGATGGAATTAAAGTTAAAAGATGGAAGCACTATGCTTTCTGAACAAACAGTAGTTACAGAATGGAAAGATGGAAAAATTTATAGAGAACGATACTATCACGCATAGAAACACTTATTTCTAAGTCATTACAGACCTTCGAAAAATATATTCATTTATTATTCTAATTAGTTATGAAAATTAAATGATTTACTTATATTTGCACCCTCAAAAGGAAAACCTACACTTCGGGGTGTAGCGTAGCCCGGTTATCGCGCCGCGTTTGGGACGCGGAGGTCGCAGGTTCGAATCCTGCCACCCCGACTAAATAGAACCGTTTATTATCATATGATATAAACGGTTTTTTTGATTCTGAATCTTTAGACATTGTAAAAGTATTATTAATCTTTACTAATTTTTTAACTACTTGTTAAATACAATCACTCCTACAAGTACGAATTTAGAAGTCTAAATAAATTTACAGTAACAAAAGTGTGTTTTTAATCGTGATTTCACTGTCTTTTATCTAAAATAAAGAGGTCGCAATATTAAATATAACTTGTTGGTTTTGATGCATTAAACTTTTTAAGTAAGTTTGTTATTGGCATTGTTGCCGTTATATAATTTTTAATCTGGTAGTATTTACCACAAAAACAAATTTATTATGTCTTTTAAAGCTAAATTAAAAGTAGGAGGTCAAGAGTACAACGTATTAAGTTGTACCTATGCCCTAAATCAAGAAACTGATGCAACAGGGAGACCTTCATCTGTAACACGTGGAGGTAAAATAGATCTTGTTATAGAATCTAGTGATGGTACTGAAATGTTCGAATGGCAATGTAGCAGTTTTGAACGTAAAGATGGCTCTATCACTTTTACAAAAAGGGATAACGATGCAACCCTTAAAACAATTAATTTCACCGAAGGATACCTAGTAAAGTTTAAAGAACAATTTGATTCTACTGGATCAAACCCTTTAACAACAAGCTTTTGTATTTCTGCAAGAGAAATCGAATCTGGACAAGGTAAACACATAAATGAGTGGAAATAATTATCAATCATTCTTTTGATAATTTTGATCTATCTGTAAATTTTTAACATTTATAATAATTTAAAAATATACAACTCAAGATCAATCTAATTAGTTTGATTTTGAGTAACAGATAATTCTCATAAAGAGGGTGTTTGAATTTTTCAATCACCCTCTTTTATGTTTTTTCAATAGTTTTGGATATATTAGCAGTATACTCGAAACTCAATAATCTTAAATTTTAAACATATGGCATCAAATAACGTAGGTATTGGTGGAAATGTATTGGATAACGATGCTAGTGAAGCATTAAATGAAATACCTCAAAATAGAACACTTGTAGCCGGGAAACTAACTCCAAATACTCCTATTAAACCAGAAGCAATAGAAGGTTTACGAACTGTTGATGAAGTTTTTGATCATTTTTCTCCTGAGTTAAATCTTCAATTTGAAGATAAAGAAGGTGGTAGTGTTAATGAAACAATTCAATTTGATAATCTTGGAAGTTTCGGAAAAAAAGGAATCACTCAAAAAAGTGATTTTCTAAAAGGCCTTGAAATTGAAAGTGAACAATACAAAAAAATCATAAAGCAACTTAAAACGAATAAAGTACTTAAGCAGGCATTACAAGATAAGGATGCAAAAGAATCATTGGTCACCACATTAGAAATGTTGATCGCTGAACTTAGTGCTGCTAAATAATTTTATATCCGTAGTTATATATGGCAAACACAGAAAAAAGTCAGGAAAATTTACAGGAAAGATCGTATCTAGAAAGGATTAAAGAAAAATCAGATGCTCTAGCTAAATATGGAGGATTTGATCTTTTAGAATCTGCTATAGATGATGTTCAAAATTTAAACCCTGAGCGAAAAGCTAGGAGAAAAATTTTTCTTACTGAAAATAACAAAAAGCAAGACAGAAGTGATCTGCTTAAAGTTTTGGAATTATGGAAAGACACACTTAAAAGTGATGGGGATGTCTTAGATATGATAGAAAAAGCAGAAGATAGTGCTCAACAATCCAAGACTGTATTAAAGAAAAATCTAAAGATTGCATTAGATGAAACGAGAGAATTAGAATCTTCGTACAGATCTGTAGCTCTTTTTTATAAAAATACCGACATCGCTGCTATTAAGAATGTGACTATTGTTAATGCAGAACTCGAACAATTAGCAGATTTAGATAACACCCGCTTTTTCGATTATATAAGAGAAGAAATTGTTTCAAAATATGATCGTTTAGATTTAAGAGATAACTACTCTCTTTTGGTTATCCCAGGATATCTGGGATCGAAATCGGTAGTCGATAAATGGGGTAAAATGGCCTATGGAAATAAACTAACCTTAGTAACCGATTTTGCACACTTAGATGAGCCCGATGATGTTATGGAAATGTTTGAAAGTGCAAATCTAGCTAGTGGTGATGCGTATCTCTCTAATACTATTATGACTTGTAATTGGTTAGTAGGAAGAGAAAAAGAAGAAGAATTAGGTGAAGATGAAAGTCTGTATGTACCGCCATCAGGCGCACTTGCAGGAACGCTTTACAAAACATTAATGTCTCAAGTCGCTGCAGGTAAAAAACATGGTGGTCTAAGCGAGGTTGATGCTGTTAGATTTGATCTTAAAAAGAGTGAAATTGCAACACTAGAAGGACTTGGTCTAGTACCTATGGTTAATGAGTACGGTAAGGTTATGGCTTTTTCTGCCAAAACTCTTTTTAATGGTGATAATATAGGACTACAAACCTACTCTGTGGTACGTGTATTTGACTATATATCTAAAGTACTTATGGACTTTCTAAATAGAAGAGCTTTTGAGAACTTTAATACAACAACTAAAAATGAAATATTAAAACAAATTATAAAATTTTTAGATGGTGTAACTGGTCCTGGTAAACTTATAGAGAACTTTGATATTAAAAGGTTTGCTCAAGATGATATTGAAAAAGATAAAATCCATGTTGATATTCGCTTAAAGCCCTATTTTCCTGCTAAAAACTTTTTGATACGTATGGACGGTCAAAAAGGAGATGAAGGTACCGAATGGGACACAGATTACGAAGAACAATAGTAAAATGCAACTATTTTTTGGCGTAAAAAACGCCGTTAAATGACATTTTACATTATTTTATAGAAAAACCACTATAACCTATTTAATGTTTTCAAAAAGAAAACGAAACTGGTTATAGTGGTTTTTTCATATTGTATATTAACCTTAAAACCTATCTCAAATAACAAATTAAAATAGACATACTATACTATAAAGATTGATTATTAAGATTACTTTTAGTCACTACTAAAATTATATTCTTTCAAGCTAAAACTCTTTTAAAGTGTAGTAAATAAACATCTTTTAATTTCACATATTTCATCTGTCTTACTCTTATACTACAGGCTTATTTACTATACTAGAAAATATTATTAAGAACTTTGAAAATAAAAAGACTCCCAAACATTTCCTTCCCCACCTACTTTTCCATCCATACGTATCAAAAAGTTTTTAGCAGGAAAATAAGGTTCCATGTGTACATCTAGATGAATACGTCTTTTATCCTCGGTATCGCGTTCTAGTCTTTTTATTGAAAAACTCTCTATAAGCTTATCCGGCCCCGTATTATTATCTAGAAACTTCACTATTTCATTCATGATTTCTCTTCTAGTTTGCGTATTGAAATTTTCAAAAGTCCTCCTATTTAGATAGTCCATAAGTACTTTGGATACATAATCAAATACACGTACCACAGAATACGTTTGCAAACCAAGATTATCGCCGTTAAAAAGAGTTTTGGCAGAGAAGGCTATAATTTCTCCATTTTCATAAAACATAGGAATCAGTCCTAAACGCTCTAATACTGCTAAATCATTCTTTTTTAAGGCAAATCGAACACCATCTACACGATTTAACACTCCAAATTTATTTCCAGCCGATGCTTGTGATATTTGAGCACTATAAATTTTACCTGCCAAAGAAGTAGAAGGAGGAATATATAAATCATCACTCTCATTAATATTATCATATTTACTTCTTCCTACCAGCCAATTACAAGTCATAATAGTATTGGATAAAAATACATCTGATTTTATATGATTTGCAGATTCAAAAAACTCAACAATGTCATCAGGTGTATCAAGATGCTCAAAATCTGTAATTAGAAGAACTTTATTATTATGCACCATTCCTGACCACTTCTCCAAAACTTTATTATCCCCTAAGTACCCAGGTATAACCAAAAGAGAGTAATTTTCTCGTAAATCGAGACGATCATAAGCAGAATTAATTTCATTTTCAACTGCTTCAAAATAAGAGGTATCGTCTAAATCTTTAATTTGGTCCAGATCCGCATTAAGAATCGTAAGGTTATGAACTTCTTTTTCCTTAGCATTGTCATAAAATAATGCCGTTGACGTATATGATTTTTCGAGATCTCTTATAGATGTTGCGGTTATCTCAAGGTTTTTATTATAATTAACCGAAACATCCGTCATTCTACCAGATATATAATTCAAAACCTCTGATACACTCTTATTGTTTTCAAGAGCTTCTTCCCAAAGATCTAGAATAACCAGAAGATCTTCTCTAGAAGCTTTATTAGCAATAGAATTTAGAAAATTAGCCTTAATCTTCTTTTGACTTGGTCTAATCGAAGATAATTCTGGAATAATCATCTCCAAAAAATCAAAATCTATCACATTAGATTTCGGGGTTTCTACACCTTCAATATTTATATTATTTGAGATTTTATTATGCATTATAAGTTGTACTAGCTAGCGTCTTTAATTTCCTTTTTTAACTCCTTAATCATCTTCAATAAAGTTGTTTTTGATTCTGTATCTTCTATTATTTCGCCAAGAGATTCTTGTTTTTTAAAGGTATTAGCTATATTAAAATATGCTGTTTTTTTATATTCTAATCTTTTAAGATATTCACTTCGTTTTGCTATTTTCTGTATATCAAAATCACCAAGACTTTTAAATGCTATTGTCTCGCCAACCATATTTCCATCGATACCTTCAAAAAGAACATTTACATTAGGCTTAAAATATTTAAATACCGCTTCTATATCCTTAAGTTGATAAGTCATCTCTGGTCTTAAGGGTGACACATCGGTCAACTTCTCTATTAACAATGTTCTATTTGGAGGGACTTCCTGAACTCCTTCTTTATTTTTAGAATCAAAATTGATTGCCATGCTTTACTACTTTAATATTCTCTAAATATAATTGATTTGACCTAATAAAAATCCGTTATCTATAAAATATCTATCAACATATTTTAGTCGATTATTATTGTAAACGAATGAATTACCTAAGTTACTAAGCAATCTATTTTTACTTTGAAATGTACATGTAGAACTGAAATCAATTCACTATTTTTAGTGGCAAAAAAGTTTTTTCATTTAAAAACAAGTTAAATCTCATCTCAAAGATTTAAAAATCAAATGACTAAAACAAAAACGTATGGTTAATTTAGTAACAATCAAATAACTAAATTGTTTCCATATCATAAAAGTAGAAATTAATTTATTGATTCACACACCATCCACAATGCAAGAAATAGATAAAGCATTACATATTGCTACGCAAATTGCCACTGAATATCAACATGAAAATTATGGAGCTGCTCATCTCATAAAATCTGTTTTACATAAAGACTTTGCACTAATGCGTTTCTTATTTAATAATGACATAGATGTTCATTTTATTGATGAATGGGCAGATGTTCATTTAGAAAGTTATCCAAAGCGATCGCATCACCATAAAGATATCACTGCCGATACTTATGCAAATACTATTTTAGAAGAGGCTGAGGATGTAAAGTTAAAACTTAATAAGGACGAAGTAGATTTGTTATGCATTTTTATTGCTGCTATTACTCCAGGTGTGGGGTTTAGTTTTGATCAATTAAAATCTCTTCCGGTTTCGCATTCGCAATTAACCGCAACTCTTAGTAGTCAAAAACCTGTATCGAAACTTAAGAATTCAAAAAATGAAAATTCCTCATTAGGAAATGAAAATTTAAGTAAGTTCACAACGAATAAAGTTACAGAGGCTACAGAAGGTAAATATGATTTTATTATCGGTAGAGATCGGGAATTAAAACAGATTTCTGAAATCTTAAACCGAAAGTCAAAACCCCATGTCATTATATTAGGTGAATCAGGTGTTGGAAAGACTGCACTTATAGAATACTTTTCTGCCGCTATACATAATAAAAATATTGTGAGTAGTCTTCAAGAAGCTTCTATTTTTGAAATTAATACCGCTTCATTATTATCTGGAGCCTCTTATAAAGGTGAAATTGAAGATCGAATACAAAATATCTTTAAAGAAGCTAGAGCCTATGAAAAGCCTATTATCTTTATTGATGATTTTCATACGCTTCTCGAAGATAAATCTTCTAATAAAAGTATAGCCAATAGCATTAAATCTGAACTTAATGCAGGTGCTGTTACACTAATCGCAGCAACTACCTCTGAAAATTACAGAAAATTAATTGCTGTAGACGGCGCTTTGGAAAGAAGAATGGAAGCCATTCATATCGAAGAACCTAATGATGAGTTAGCCTATAGGATTTTAAAAAATAATGCTGAGATTTATACAGAGCATCATGACCTTTCAATTTCAGAAGAAGCCATAAAGGAAACAATACGGTTATCTAAACGCTATCTTAAAGAAAAAAGTCTTCCAGATTCGGCAATAGACTTAATCGATAGAACAATGTCTGCTATCAAAGTATCTCAACAATCGTTACCCGGCGATATCGAAGCACTAAAAAAAGAGTTTGAAAGCTTACAAGTGGGATCTGAAAAAAAATCTACAGAACAATTAATTGAAGAAATAGATTGGTTCTTTATATCATTAACCAATAAAATAAGTCCAATTGTATTGGATCAATATCTAGACGAAAACCCTCTTGATCATAAAAGCTTAGATAAAAAGAAAGAAAGTATTATTGCCGTATTAAAAAAGATTAAAATACATGCCGAAAAAGATAAAAATGAAGTAACTGAAGAAGATCTTGCCGCTATGGTATCAACTATAACTGGGATTCCAGCAGGAAAAGTACAGACTCAAGAAAGAGAGCGTTTGCTTGAAATGGAAGATACCTTAAGAAAACGAGTGATCGGACAAGATATCGCAATCAAAACAGTTGCTGATGCTATAGTTGAATCAAGATCTGGATTATCCAAACCCGGACAACCCATAGGTTCTTTCTTTTTCTCTGGTCCAACAGGAACAGGAAAAACTGAACTTGCAAAATCGTTAGCAGAATTTTTGTTTAATGATGAACATGCAATTATACGCTTTGATATGTCAGAGTTTAAAGAAGAACATTCTGCTGCATTATTATATGGCGCGCCTCCGGGTTATGTAGGGTATGAAGAAGGTGGTGTACTGGTAAACAAAATAAGAGAAAAACCATATTCGATTGTTCTTTTTGATGAAATCGAAAAAGCGCATCAGTCAGTTTTTGATGTTTTCTTACAGATATTAGACGAAGGAAAACTAAATGACCGTCTCGGAAAAGAAGGGGATTTTTCTAATGCTGTGATTTTATTTACTTCTAATATTGGTTCTGACTTCATTTCAAAGACTATGGAAAAAGGAGAAGTACCAACATCTAATCAACTTACCGAGATTATGGCCGATTATTTCCGTCCTGAATTCCTGGGGCGTATTACAGAGATTGTTCCATTTGCCCCTATTTCTGAAAAAATAGCTGTTTCTATATTTAACCTTCATTTAAAGAAAGAATTACTTAATATGGCAGAACGTCTAGGCATAACCTTAAGTATAGATGAAGAAACAAGAAAACATCTTGCGCTTAATGGATTTTCTCCAACATATGGTGTTCGCCCGTTAAAAGGAGTAATACGAAACCAATTAAAAAGACCACTAGCTAAAATGATTATTTCTGATGCTATTAAACCACCACAGACAGTACAAGTAAAACTTAAAAATGAAACGATAACTTTCGTTCCCGAAGACTAGTATGCCAATAAAGTATTTGCTAATTTATAATTTGTTTTTTCTAAGTACAC
The DNA here is from genome assembly GCF_003443715.1 of Aquimarina sp. AD10. Classification (NCBI taxonomy): domain Bacteria; kingdom Pseudomonadati; phylum Bacteroidota; class Flavobacteriia; order Flavobacteriales; family Flavobacteriaceae; genus Aquimarina; species Aquimarina sp. AD10. The sequence goes on from NZ_CP031965.1 coordinate 2,011,166, forward strand.
ACATAACAACGTATACTTGAAAGAAAAAACCGATTGATTATGATAAAATACAACAAATCATGTTTTAGTTTTTTTACACACTACAAACACCTAATAAACAAATAAGTATATTAAATTAAGGTTGCTTAAATTTATAAATATCAAGAACATTACCTTGTAACACATTACCCTTTTTTGTAAATTTAAAAAGCAAAAGTAAATCCTCTAATCAAGGATTTATTTTTGTTTTATATCTATAATTTTAAAAAGTAATATGGTGATGTTGCGGCAAACTCAATATACATACTCTATAGAAAAGTTCAGACGATATCTTATTCTATAGCTGTCTAAAAAGAGATAATAATATTAATAATTTACCAAAAAGTTGAATACTACTTATATCATACCTACGTTTATTTTAACAGAAGGTTCTGGGTATAAACAGATAAAGTGTTCTATATTCATATAATCATTTCAAGTATATTGGGAATTACAACGCATACGGAAGACATTTTTCTTAATTTTTAAGCATCTTTATATATGGCTACAAATACAAACGTACAAATCTATATAGGAAATAAATCTATACCTGTATTTAAAAGCTTAGTACTAAATCAAGAAATAGATGCGCATCATGATTTTGAACTCATCTGCAGAAAAGACGTTTTAGAAAATACTACTTCAGAATTTTCTGGTGAAAGCATTAATTTTCTCGGAGAAATTTTCTTGTTACAAATTGAATCCGTCAATGGGTTTTCTGACAATGAAATCTTAGAATTTAAAGGTATTGTAACCTCTATAAATACCGTAAAAGGATTTTATCAAAAAACAGGAGATCTAATACACATTCTAGGAAAAAGTTCTAGTATTATTACCGATGATGGTCCACATTACGCATCTCATCAAGAGATTGATCTTTCTGAAATTTTAGAAAAAACTTTTCAAGGATATAATCAAAAGGCATTACAATTTCAATTTTCGCCAAAAAAATTAGCTCCAATACACTATAGTGTACAGCAAGAAGAAAGTTCTTTTGAATATGCAAGTAGATTGGCAGCTCAGCATGGAGAATGGTTTTACTATAATGGGACTCAATTAATTTTCGGAAAACCAGAACAAAAAGATCCAGTTACCCTAAAATACGGTTATGATCTCTTAGAATTATCAACGCATTTAGAAACGATCCCTAACAGCTTCAAATATTTCACTAATGACTATTTAAATGACACTTTTCACGAGGTCAAAACAAAAGAAATAACTTCTAACATTAAGGGTTTAAATACTATCGTTAGCAAAAAAAGTGCGCAATTATATCATAAAGAAACACAGGTTTTTGTGCGGGCTCATGATGACCCCCAAATGAAATCAAGAATTGATGAGCAAGTATATCAACAAAAGCAAGCTGCCGAGATCAATCAAGTAAAAGTAAAAGGAAGAAGTAGTAACCCGGCTATTCATATCGGTAGTATCGTACAGATAGAGGGAGAAGTATCCTCTTACGGTAATTACAGAATTACTAAAGTAACGCATACTTGTAAAGAAAATGGTAGGTATGAAAACATATTCGAAGGAGTTACAGCCAGTATAGATGCATACCCAAAGACCTCGTTAGAGGCATTTCCTAAAAGCAAATCACAAACAGCAGTGGTTGTAGACAATGTTGACCCAGAAGGAATGGGGCGTGTAAAAATTCAATATGCATGGCAAAAAGAATCAGGAGAAACGTCTCCTTGGATACGACAGGCGAGTCTTGCAGGAGGACCAGGACAAGGAATGTACTTTGTGCCAGAAAAAGGAGATGAAGTTATTGTAGGCCATGAAGGAGGAAATGCAGAATCACCTATTGTACAAGGAAGTGTAACCAACGCGTCATCTGTACCAGAGAGTTTTAAAAGTGGTAACAACCATTTAAAAGCTATAAAAACAAGAAGTGGAAATCAAGTAACGCTTAATGATGCCGATGGAAGTGTCACTATAGCCGACCCTAGTGGTAATACTATAATTATGGGAGGTAATGGAGAGATTACTATCAATGCCCCTAATAAGATTACCTTCTCCTCTACCAATATTGCGATTGAAGCTAGTAATAATGTTACTGTTAATGCAGGAAGTAATATTGATGCGAGTGCAAGTAGTAATATGAGTATAAGCGCAGGGAGTAATTTTAGTGCAAAAGGAGGTTCTAAAGCTTCTTTAAAAGGGAAAACAACTTCTATATCAGGTAAACGGATTTCTATTACAGCTTCGATAATGGCAAATATACAAGCTGGAGCTGCATTAACTTTAGCTGGATTAACGATAGGTATAGCGGCTGCGGCTGCGGCTAAGGTTTTTGGACGAAAAGTGTTTATAAACGGTGATAGAGTAGAAATTAATAAGTAATTAGCTTTTTAATCGTATGCTAATATGGTAGTACAAGAAAAGGTTTTAAAAGACCGAAATAGAAATACAGTTTTTTATGACATTGAAACTTCTACTTCTGTCAAGTCCTTAGAAGAAATTAGAGAAAATACATTAAACTCTAAAGTTTCTAAACGCTTTATTGATAAGAATGATTTTGGCTACTTATATGAAGTCAATATTCTTAAAAAAAGTCAATCGAACAATCAAGGTTTTAATGAGATGGAAGAGTATTTATCTAGGCTTCAAAAAAACTTATTGATTTATACCAATGATACTGGGTCAATTACATCAATACCCAATATAGGCGAAATAAGAGAACTCTGGGAAGATTGTAAATTCGAATTTAAGAAAGAATTTAAAAATATTCATGATATTCATAATATCGTCGAAAGGATGGATAATATAATGAAATCAAAGAGAGGTTTTCTAGAGGTTTTTTTGCAGTCAGAGATTGGAACACTACTTTTTCCTGGGTTCTATTCAAGGACACTCCAAAACGACAAAGCATTACTTCAACGAAAATTTTTTCAAAATTTCTTTGGTGCATACACCTTACCAATTTTATTGGAAACTCAGATAATCATGCCCGATAATATTAAAAATAAACTAATAAAAGTAGTTAGAACAGGTTCTATTGAATGGCAATTTTTTGAAGAAGAGGAGGTGAAATCTTTTTTTAGAGAAATTTTAGAAGATTATCCTTATATAAATAGGTTCGATGCTTTTTATTCCGAATTATATGATATTAATAATAAACATCAAATTACTAATGCTCTTCAACTCTTATATGTTAAAGTAGGTGATATTTATTCTATTGACAGAAAAACCACTATGATCTTACAAGAATAACGACTATGGGTATAAAGAAAACCGTTCCAAAAAACATTAAGTTAACTTGTCAATTTGGGAATACGAAAGCTTCATTAATAGTAGACAACCCTAAAACCACGATCAAAGGATTAGATCTTGGTACAGAGGCCGATATGAATATCACAAGTTTTGGTACATGTAGTCGTCCTGGTATGGCACCTTGTCCTTGCGTGCCAGAACCAAAGACGTGGGTTAATTTATCAGACCCAAGTATAGTTTGTTCAGGTAAACGATTATTAACACATGAAAGTGAACTTTTTTGTGCCAAAGGACCTATTTTTATAAGTATAGATCTTACACCTCCTAATGAATCTCATGATAAACCTAATGCAGTAGACAATTTAAAAAGTAAATGGAATAGTTTTACTGATAAACTTACTGCTCCTATAGAAAATGCAAGCAAAGCAGTATCCGATAAAGTTTCAGGTGCATTTGACGCAGTTAAAGAAAAAAGTGGTGAATTACTTGATTCTGCCCGCTTAGCAACTACGGATCTAATGGAGGACACTGCTGAATTTGCCGGTAAAGTTTCAGATGCATATGTCGAAAACGTTCATATACCTCTTGGGGACCATATGGGTAAAATGGGTGAAGGAGGAAAAGCAATGGCCGAGGATTTTGTAAATTTTGCAGATAGAAATGGTTGGGGAAATGGAGCTGAAGCAATTGTAGATGCTGGTGCTAATCTAAGAACTGTAGGATATTATTTTGCCGAAAGTGCAGCAGATACAGTAATAGGAGTTAAAGATTTAGCTGTAGGGGTTGTAAAAACAACCGCACACTATGGTCTTAATCCTGAAGACATCATTACCGATGCAAAATCAGGAGCGCAATTTGTAATGCATAATGGAAAAAAAGTAATGGTAGAGTCCTATCGACGATCTGCTATGAATGCTGCCTTGAATAACGAAGATTGGCAAGCCGCAATGAACCATGATGCAGAACTTTTGGGGTTAGCAAAAGATGGTGTTGTTAATTGGTTCAAAAATGCTACCGCCGAGGATTATCAAAAGTTAGCCGGTAAAGGTGCCTTTACACTATTAACAATGTTTGGTGGTGCTGGAGGAGCTAAAATAGCACAAGCCAAACAAAAATATGATGCTGCAAAAGCAACAATGGCTAATGTTGACAATACGGCAGAGATTGGATCTAATGCTTTAAATGCTGCAAAAAATGTTGGACAAAAAAAAGGTAATGGAGATACAGTATTAAAGGGAAGTCAAAAAACACCAGAACAAATCAATGCAGAAAAGCAGAAGATATTAGATAAAAATGAAAAAGAGCAAAAAGAAAAATTAGCAGCTGTTAAACGGATGAAACAAATAAAAGCTGAACCTTTTAATCGTAATGCAAAACATGATCCCGTAGAATTTGAAAGACAGCTTAAAGGTCAAGAAGAAGGTATGAACAAATTGACTGTTGATGAATTTATTAAAAACAGAGATGCTTATCTCGAAAGAGCTAAAAACGGTAAAACAGGAAGATCAACAGAAGGTAGCGCAGCTCAAGAACGTTATAGAGAACAAGCGCGTCAAGAAAAAATAAAGGAATATAGAAGCCAAGGGTATACCAAGTCAGAAGCGAAAAAAAGTGCTGATAAGTATATGTCTGATAAAGACGCTCTGCACGACCCTGACCAAGTTGCAGGTGGTTTTGGACACAACGTTACGGGCATGGGACATAGCGGCGTAAACCGAAGCCTAGGAAAACAATGGAGCACAAGAATCGACCCTATTGATAAAGAGATAAGAAAACAGGCCAAGAATATGACACAAGCCGAACGGGAATCTACCTATTTAAATATAGTTTTACCCGGGGGGTAATAGATAAATTAGTAATTTTAGAAAAAAAACAATGTTAGATTTACTCTTAGAAAAATATCCCGAGTACACCATTATACAAAAACCAGAATCAGATTTTATTGCAAAATATAAAGAGACGCTACCAGAAAAAATATTACAATTGTGGTCGAACTATGGCTTTGGCAATTATATGAATGGTTATCTTAAAGTAGTCAATCCAGAAGAATATGAATCAACATTACTAGACTCATATAACCCTGTATACAAAAGCTCTACAGTATTGTTTGCTACAGGAATGGGAGATTTAATTGTATGGGAAAACGATTATCTTGTGCTAATTAATTATAGATATAATAAATCAAAAGCCATAGAATCGGGATTTAATTATTTTTTAGATGATTTATTGGATAATGAATCTCTAGAGGAAGATTTATTATGGAAACCATTTGAAGAAGCAAGAGAAAGATTAGGTCCACTCGCATATGACGAATGTTATGGTTATGTTCCCTTATTAGCTTTAGGTGGCGCAGAAAAAGCCGAAAATATGCAAAAAGTAAAAATAAAAGAGCATATTGCTATTATTAGTCAATTAGCGGGCAAAATATAATAGTAAAAAAATAAAATCAACAGTAACGAATGGCGAATAGAAGCATATAAAAAAATGAAAACCTATTATAACGATACACTTAGAAAAGTAACTTTTGAAAATAAATCAGTAGATGTCTTAGGTGCTACAGATTATTTTAAGGTATTATCAGATCATAAGGAATCATATATAGGTTTTATTGATGTATATGATGATGTTACTATTTTTAAATGGATTTCGAAAGATAAGTGGTTGATTGATCATCCTGTAGTTCCTGAAACATTGCATCGTCAACGATATGCCACTGCAACAGAGTGTATAGTTTTTATAGAAAAAGTCTATAAAGAATATGATGTTTCAGGTTTTAATGGGTTTGAAGAAGTGCCTGTAGAAGAATTTACTCTTGACGAAATGTTAGTTTTTAAAGCAGAGGATGAAGCCTTATTACGAGAAGAAGAGCTGCCTACAGAAATGTCTCCTATTTCTGAACCAATTAAACAACAAAAACAATTCTCTACTCAACCCAAGAAAAATCAAAAACAATCTTTTGTTATCGGTAAACAACTAGGATCTAAAAAAAGCCCCTCGTCTCCCACTCCTATTGACTCTAAACCGATACATGCTAATTCAAAAAAAACAAAACCGTCTGATGATACTAGTTTTTTTCAGCTTTAGAATTCTTTCTTTTAATGATTTATTGCCCTAATCAAAATAAATTATAACAATTTAATCAGTTTTATGTATTAAAATAGCGTATTGTAACGTTTATAAAGTTCAGGGAATTACTTTTTAAACATTAAAACATTTTTATGAGCATCAAAAGCATTTATTATAATGATTTTTATATATTTAACCCCGTTTTTGGAAACCACTATTCTACCCTACTAGTTTTTAAAAAAAGCGTATACCAGCGTTGTGAGCTCGTATACTAATTACAACTATTTTAAGTCAATTAATTTTCACTTATTTGATTCACACAAAATAAAAAAAGCACTTAAATGACAAGATTTTTTTACTCACTTTTATGTATTAGTATTTTTTGTTCAGGTTGGTCTCAGAATGCTTCCGTAAAAGGAAATGTAATCGATAGCAAAACCAGAGAACCTGTTGCAGATGCACTCGTAATGATTGAAGGTACCGAGACACTTCAAAAAACCAATGTTCTGGGGGAGTTTTTACTAGATGAAAATGTTCCGATAGATAAAATAGCAATAACCATTACAAAAGATGGGTATAAGCTAAGAAGATTTAAGGTTCAAATTGTAGAGAATAAAGCTGCAACTATAAAGGATATAAATCTATTTCTTGAAAAACCAGGGGCTTCTAAAAAAGGGAAAAAAGAAAAAATAACATTCTCTGGCACGGCACTTACAGGAATTATTACAGATAGACAATCAGGAGAAGTAATCTCTGAAGCACGAGTAAGTATTGTAGGAACTTTTAAGACTACAAAAACAGATAGTGAAGGACGTTTTGCATTTGCTAGTAATGTACCTCCTGGGCCAAGATTGATTGAAGTCTCTAAAGATGGGTATGGCTCTAAAACTTATGATGTATTTATTGCCAATGGAAAAGTAGCAAATATCGATGGGATAACTTTAGGTAACGATATATATGATATTGAGAACTTACAAATCAACACCTTTTCTGAAGACCAATTACTAGCAGAAAATGAAGCGATTCGCAACGGTTCAAGATTTTATCAATCGTCTAATGATATCTTCTTAAAAACAGCTGCATACCAGTTTAGTTCATCTTTTTTTAATGTTAGAGGACAAGACGCTTCTTCTGGAGAAGTTCTTATTAACGGTGTTTCGTATAACAATGTTTTTGATGGTGCTCCAGAATGGAATACCCTAGGCGGATTAGAAGAAGTTACTCAAAATACAATGCTAAACTATGGATTAACGGCATCAAAATATGCCATTGGTGGAACTTTAGGAAGTCTAAACATTAACACTAGAGCTTCTCAATATCGTAAAGGTGGGAAATTATCATATTTTTCTTCAAATAGACGTTTCTCACATGGCGTAAATGCTACATATGCCACCGGAATGACAGAAAAAGGATATGCAATTGCAGTTTCTGCAACAAAACGAACAGCTTTTGATGAAGGTTATTTTGATGGTACTCCTTATGATTCTAATTCGTTTTTCATTAGTGCAGAAAACAAAATAGATGGAAGTAACACCATTAATTTTACTGCATTTTTTACACCAACCGAACGAAGCGGAAGATCTGCAAACACTCGTGAAGTTTTTGGGCTTAAAGGTAATAGGTACAATAGCTTTTGGGGATTACAGAGTGGAGAGATTAGAAATGCCAGAAAACAAAACGTATCACAACCTCTTTTAATGTTAAGTCATTATTTAAATGCAGGAACCAATCTAAAATTATCAACAAACCTGGCTTATAGTTTTGGTACTAAAAGAAGAAGTCGTATCGATTTTCAAGGAGCAAATATAAATAATACAGGCGCTATTATTCCTTCTCCTGGCATAAACCCGGATCCAACACTTATTTCAAGATTACCGAGTTTTTTCCTTCTTGATGCTGATAATCCAGATTTTGAAGGCGCTTTTACTGCGAGAGAAAATTTTCAAAATGACGGACAAATTGATTGGTTCAACCTTTTTGACACTAATAGAAATAGTGGTTTAGAAAACGCTATCTACGCATTATACGAGGATGTTCAAAAACAATCTAATCTCACCATTAATACTATTGCCAATATTACTGTTAATCAAGAATTAACCATAAACGGTACATTAAGATATTCGCGACATACACTGAATAATTTTGCCGAAATTAAAAGTCTATTGGGCGGTCAAGGATATCTGGATGTAAACACTTCAGAAGGAACAGGAAATAGTATACAGTCGGATTTACAAAATATTAATCGAATTGTAAGAGAAGATGATGAATTTAGATACAACTATGACCTCAACAAAAGTACTTTTCAATCTTTTGTACAAGGAGTATATAAAACAGAACAGTTTAGTGGTTTTCTAGGCGTAGATGTATCTTACTCTAAAAATCAAAGAGAAGGGAAATTTCAAAATGGTGCCTCTCCTAATTTATCTTTAGGGCCTGGTGAAAATTATAATTTTTTAGACCTGGGAGTAAAAGGAGGATTAACGTATAAGATAAACCCTATACAAAAAGTAAGTTTATCTGGACTATATACATCAAACGCCCCAGAATTAAATACTATATTTCTTAATGCAAGAGAAAGTGATAACCCAAGAATGCTTCAGGGGTCTATTGCCAACAATGATTTAGTAATAGGGTCTGAACTTATTGACATTAATAAAGCTAATACCATAGCCATTGAAGGTCGATATGAATTTAACAACTCTTTTCTAAAGGCAAACGTTTCGGCATTCTATACCACAGTATCCGATGCTAGTACAAATAATTTGTTTGAAGGAAACACCATTAACACTACTTCTTCATCATCTATCCAAGAAGTACTAACAGGTATTGATACAAGGTCTATGGGTGTCGAGGTAGGAATACTTTATAAGGTACTGCAAACATTAAGTGTAAAAGGTGCGGTTGCCATTGGTGACTATACGTATACAAACAACCCGCAATTACAATATGTAATTTCAGAAACTAATGTTGTTGATTTAGGCGAAACTTTTTTAGAAGGACTTAATTTTAATAATGCCCCTTCCAATGTTTATTCCTTAGGATTTGAATATCGAGCCCCTGATCAATGGTGGTTTGATGCAACTGCTAATTATTTTTCTAATCAATACATTGCTATTAACCCATATTTTAGAACACAAGACTTCTTTTTGGATACTGATGGTATTGTCTTTGAAAATTTTGATACTGAAAGTGCTAAATCACTCTTAAAACAACAACAACTTGATGATTACCTAATGATTAATTTATCCGGTGGAAAAAACTGGGATATTAATGATAATGGTACTTATATCGGTTTTAAGCTAGGTATAAACAATATATTAGGAGAAAATCACGATATAAGAGGATATGAACCTACAGGACAGTTAAAATACAATACTCGCTTAGAAGATTCGCAACGTGAACGACCAATATATGGAAATCGATTTTGGAAAGGATACGGAGCCACATACTTCGCTAACATTTATTTTAGATTTTAAAAACACACAAATAAAAAACGCTTCATTATGAATAAATATTTTTTAAAACTCTTACCTCTACTAGGTATTCTGATCATTACCGTATTTTCGTGTAAAAATGATGAGGATATAACCATCCCAGATACTGGTATTGTGACACCACCGGATCTAGAACCTAATGTTGACCTAACTTTTGTAAAAAACCTGGACGACGGAACAATTATTGATTTTAACACCGTTCAAAACAATGGTGAACTTATTACTTCAGGTTTTATAATCTCTAGTGATGTTGCTGATAATATTAATAACCAAATATACATACAAGATAAGGCTGACAATGCAGAGAGCGGTGTTGTAATAGACGTTGCTTTAAACGATATTTATCTCACTCATGCGATCGGGAGAAATATTATCCTTAAGCTTAATGGCTTGGGAATGCAAAAAATTGACAATGCATTACACATAGGAGTATTAGAAAATGGAACCCTAAGTCCTATGGACAGTGATGATTTTAAAGAATTTGTTTTTCGTACTAGCACATTAGAAACTATCGTACCTAAAAAGTTAACTATTAATGAAATTCTACAAGCATCAGAATCAACAGATGAAGATGATGATATCTCTACTATCTTAGTAAGTATTGATGAAGTACAGATAGTAAATGATGAACTAAGTTCTTCCTATGCTAATCCAGATAATAATGAGACAGTATTAAGAACGCTTATAGGTTGTACTGATAATAAAAACATAGTACTACAAAATAGTGGTTTATCTAATTTTAAAGCCCTTCCCTTCCCTACTGAAAAAGGAACAATAACAGGAATTCTTACTAAGGATGTCTTAACCATCAGAGATACCGATGATGTAAACTTCACAGAATCTCGTTGCGGTACTGGGCTAGAAACTACAACAAACATAACTATTGCTGATGTTGTTGCAGAAGCAGATGGAACTAATCTTGTAAAATTTGATGATGTTACTTTTGCTACTGTACAATCTGGAGATGATCCGGTATTTACTGGTTATGCCATTTCTAGTGATGCAGAAAAGAATATTGTTAATGAGTTATACTTACAAGCAAGTCCAGAAAATCCAGATGCTGGAATTATAATTGACTTTGCTGCGGTTAATCTTTTTGAAACGTATCCTATTGGGCAAAAAGTAAGTGTAAACCTAAGCGGATTAGGGATGCAAATGGTAAATGGTAATTTACATATTGGAAAACTGAATACTGCAGAGGATGCTATAGAGCCAATTACACCATCTCAAACTACTTTTAATGAAGTAGTTGCTCCGTCAGATGATCCAGCGTTTACAATAGTTCCTACTACAGTTACTATAGAACAAATTGAAGCTGGCACTTTTATCCCACTTACATTAGTACAACTAGTAGATATGCAAATCGCAGCCGATAATCAAGGACAAACTTTTGACGGTGATAAAGAATTACTTAATTGTACTACCAAAACAAAAGTTACGCTAAGAAATAATGCTACTGCCAATTTTGCATCAGAAACATTACCAAATCAACAAGGGGTTGTTACAGCTATTATTGCTCAAGACCCAAGTATACCTTACTTGGTGATAAGAGAAACGACAGACCTTAACTTCACTGCGGCTCTTTGTCAAGAAAAAGAAATTTTGATCGATGAAGATTTTCAAGGCATAGATACGGGAGATATCGGATTTGATATCGCACTAGATGGATGGGTAAATGCCAATAGTAATTCTAACATTTTTATTAGATGGACAAGTAATAACAATAGTGATAATATTTTTGCTGAAATCCTAAATGGAGGTCCCACAGATCAATATAATGCTTGGTTGATTACTCCAGAACTTACTATAGTAACCGAAAGAACACTTACGCTTTCGTTTGACATTAATGTTAATGATAGAAATAGTGACAATCTAGAAGTACTTATTGTAGGACTAAATGGTAATGTTATCACCGAACAAACTATTATAAATGATATTGTTCCCCAAAACAATACAAGCGGATTTACTCCTATTGAGACAACTATTACCATACCCGATGGTCAAGATACCTTTAGAATAGGGTTTAGATACAGAAAAAGTTCTGGAACTCCTTCTACAACCGAATATCAGATTGATAATCTTAAGATCGTAGAGCAGTAAAGTACTGATACAAATCTCCCCCATGTGTAAACTTGGGGGAGACTTGTTATAACCATCAACCTATGTATAAAACCAACATCTAAATGTCTTTTAAAGCAGTACTCTATATCGAAAATCAAGAACGTATACTCATTAACAGTGAGTTGGTCTATTCTCAATTGGCAGATATTAATGGTAGACCCACACAATTACCAATGGGTGAGCCACTACATCTTGTATTTCCTTCTAATGCACAAGACGAGCTGTTTTATGAATATATGTTTGCACCAAATCGTATGTGTAAAGGTTATATTCGTGTTTTTAAACGTGATGGCTTGCAAAAAGATTTTGATATTGAATTTGCTAACGCACATATTATTGGATTAAAAGAACACTTTTCATCTACTGGCAAGGAACCAATGAGCATGGCACTTACAATTTCTTACGGAATTAGTAGAGTTAAAGGAGTTATTCATGAAAAAAAATGGAATCCTAGTAATCCGTTTAAAATATCCAGTGCTACTCCAATACAACGAAAAACAACACTAGAACCTACTGTAGAAGATGGATATTTTACAACACTAAAAGGAGATAGAATTCCTAAAAGTGAGTTAAAAACAGGTATCGAAGTGTATTATGTGCTAGAGACTCAAAATGCTATAGGAGAATTTATAGACCTTGACCTTGCTGATGCCGAAAATGATTTTAAATATAATGGTGAGATAGTACCTAATGATGTTCTAGAAGATCTACAAATTACCGGCAATAGCCAAAAAATAAAATTAGAAGTAATCAGACAACAAAACTAAGCTATGCCTATTGTAAGTTTTAAAAAGTATCCTCATGTTACCCTAACTACTCCTCCATTAAAAATCTTACGGCCCAAGATTAACAATGCTTATTTTGCAGAAGCCAAAATCGAAGATGTAGAAGTAACTAGTACTACAAAAAAGAAACCCGAAATTTATACCGTTAAAAGTGGTGATACGCTAGGTAAAATTGCTACAAAAAAAGGAGTTACTATAGCCGACATTATAAATAGTGATACGCAAATTACTGAAGCTAATAAAAATGATATCACCATAGGGCAAAAAATTACTTTACCCACTAATGTTGCCTCTAAAGAGACTAAACAAAAAATCACTTTCACTAAAACTAATACAGGTACTATAGGCAGTGATCTATACGTTATTGTAGAAACAGAAGATTTTCAAGGTTACAATGTGAGTATTAATATCAAACAAGGTAAAGAAAAAGGGATCGAGGAGCAAGACAAAGCAATCATGCTTAAAGATGATCAGGGTGCATATAATACCAAAGTCATTACTGCTGTTGGTGGGATGTGTGACACCGAGTATACCAACAAAGATGACTTTGCCGATATGGCTATTTTTAAAATAGTAATTGATAGTAGTGATGATACCAAGAAAAAAGCATGGACTGATGCATTAGAAAAAGCTAAAGATAAAAAAACATCCTTATATATTCTGGCAGATGCCCATACTCTCGATGGTCAAGAAGAAATGAATATTAATTACTTTGGCGATACCGAAGAAGGCGAAATACGAGGCGAAAAAATAACAAATCGTTGGTTAGATGTAGATGGAAGTTGGTTTGAGGTGAAGAATGGGTGTAAATTTCCAATAACGCCTGAGCAATTATTAGAAATTTTTCCTGAGTCTACAAAAAATAGAAGAGAAGAAGTAGCTAAAGCTATTAACACATACAGTGATGAATTTGAAATCCATAATCTTGATCGAATGTCACATTTTCTTGGTCAAATAGGAACAGAGACTGGACAGCTAAAAGCTTTACAAGAAAATTATAATTATTCTGCAAAAAATATTTATAATACTTTTTTGAGAAATGTATTAGTTGATCATCCTACAAAAGATGATAAATATACATTCAAATATCATGACCTTATTGATGGATATGATGTAACTTTAGAATGCGAATATGATAATCCAACAACTAGTAGTCAAAAAAGATATGGTCACAAAAGAGATGCAAATGATCCTATTGAAGTTACAAGGGTCTTATTAAACGGAAAATATGTTGCTTCATGGGATTATAACTCATTTAAAGATTTGTATACTATAAAATCTTCCTATACACAAAGTAAAACACTATTTGATTATGTCTATGGCTGTAGAATGAATAATGGCAAAAAGTCTACAGAAGATGGTTCTGATTATTTTGGGGTTGGTTTTATACATCTTACAGGTAAAGAAAAATATAAAGCATTAGATGATAAATGGAAAGAATTATACCCCAATGACCCAAAGGATTTTATGGGGGATGATATCTCCTTGTTAAAAACAAATGTGGATGTGGCAATTAAAGCCTCTATGATCATCTGGGGGCATGTTCAAAATGGGACTAACAGTAAAGCAGATCAAGGCAATAATGATTCAGCAATAAAGAAGGTTACCAAGGATGTAAATGGAGGTTATAATGGATTAGCTATGCGAAAACAATTTACTAAAAAAGCATATGAAGTTCTAGATTAAAAAAGATTCAAATGAAAAATATCACTTATCTTAAAATTATTTTTTTTTCCCTAACATTATTCTCTTTCTCTTGTAAACAGAATAATTCTAGCGATCAAGAGAATGAAGAACCTGTTACTAAAGTCATAAAAGAAAATATAAGTCAGGTAACACAAAAAGAACCTAAAACAACTATCACAGATTTTCAAGGGATCTGGGAAAGTTTTTCTTATTATTTAGAACATGAATCAGAATTTAAAGACTTTAATAAGAATAAATATTATAAAGTAATTAAGGGGAAAGAAACCTTAAATATTACTTTAATAGATGGTAACAAGGATAGCTTAGAAATTTACAGAGGGTATTTAGGTTTTTGGGATTCTTTTGACTCAACTCTATTGTCTAGCGAAAACTCTTTAAAAGAAAATCTAAACGAGTCTGGAAAATTTTTAGTTCGTTTTAAAAAAGGCTTAAAGGAATATAATAAAGAAGATGTTGAAACAAGTACAAACTTTAGTAGGTATTTTGAAATTACCGAAGTTTTTGATGATGATTTTAATTATGATAAAGAACCTGAGAAATTTAGTTTTAAAACCTTATCCGGAATACCCGAACATATTTTTAGCGCTTTAAAAAAGAAATCAAAAGATGGAGTAAACTATATTGAAGAATACAATATAAAACAGTACTCTTCAAAAATTAAAGTTATTACTGAAAAAACGTTTTTTCATAATGAAAAGTCTAAAAACTCTAAAAGGAAGGCTTTTCTTGTAAAAAATGATATTGCTTATCTTGAAGAAGAATTTGATGATTGGGTAAAAGTATATTTTGATGGTAAAATTATATCATCAGGCTATTTAAAACGTGCTGATATTGAAATTTTGAAATAACCAAAAGCTATTGTAGCTTTTGGTTATTTCAAAATATACTTTCTTTCTTTATTATTTTAAATAACCGTAAACCCATCTCCTTTTTCCTTACGTTGAAAACGGAAATCAAGAAATATAACATCTTTAGGGTCTTTCTTATTTTTTAATCGTATCACTCCTTCACTATCAGCTTTGTGTAAAAACATCACCAATTTGCCATAGGCTTGGTATTCTAATTTAAAAGTTTCAAAAAACAATGGTTCTACTTCATAATCTTCATTAGTCAAAAGGTTTACAAACTCCTTTTCTCGTTTTGGTTTCTCATCTTCTTTATATAGTAAACAGGTTGTGATCAATTCTTCTCTTTCCTTAACTAATTCTAAATATCCCGCTACATCTCTTTCTTTAATGATCGTATGTACTTTTTTGTAGGCATTAAACAACTCATTCTCAAGATCTTCTTCTTTATCCTCGAACTCCTCTTTAAGATTAACAGATGCTCTCCAACCGACTATATCAAAAGGAACCTCGGCAGTAAAGGTACTACGCCATTCATAAACCGGTAACCCCTCTAATGGTGCTGGTTCTTTGGGTTCATATTTACCGTCAAGAGCTACTTGATCTGCATAATCATATTCAGAAATCCATTGCTCATCACTTTGACTAAGCTCTATCCCATTATTCCCATTCATTTTTTCATTATATCGTTTGGTTCTTAGATCTCTATTAAGAAAATAATAAAATTCTAATCCCATATAACCTTCTTTTGCAGGGAAAACTTGCAATCCATGCCTAGGATACATTAACACCCGTACTTCATGCTCACCACTAGTTAATAGTAATTGATTCATATCATGTGCTCCCGTGGCACCTCCTCCTCCTTTGGTTATTGGCCCCATTAACTTGAATAAAGAAACATCATTAACAAATACTTCATATTGACAATTTTTACTTCTTAAATAAATACGATTGGTACGATGTTCTGTAATAGTCGTATCGCTTGGTATAGGAAATATCTTTTCCTGGGTTATATTATTCTGCATGGTTGTTCTGTTTTTCCAAAAAGGTTCTTGTTGTTGTATTCTGGCTTTTATATCTTTTGATGGGCTTTGTTTACACGAAATAAACACCAGTACAGTGTATAACATTATCCATCTTGCAATATGTTTCATTTTATATATATAAAAATTTATAGTATGTATATTTTATCTGTTTTTAAGGGTTCTGGTTTCAAAAAAGGCTCTTCTTTATTGCCAAACTCAACATAACGCTTAAATCCTCCTACAGTTGCTTCTGCTTTAAAGGTGAAAATTAGTCCTGAAAAACCAACTTCGGGCTCAGCATATAATCCTTTATCATCTGCATCAACCTTTACTTTAGCAGCAAAATGGGCATCTGCCTTTGCTTCTGCTCTTAACTCAAGTTTTACTTCCATAATTCGATATTCATAAGTTACTGCAAAATGAATTTCTGCCGTAACTTCTATTCCCATCTTAGCTCCTAAATCTAACACACCACCTTCAATTCCGGACAAACTATTAATTTTTAAAGCCTGAAAGTCAAAAGTCAATTCTCCATAAAATTTAGCTTCAAACGTCATTCCGCCATTTGCTAAACCAAGAACTACATCTGCACCCGCAATCATAGCCCTAATAGCAGGATGCATACGACCAGCAATAGCCAGCAGATCCAGAGTAAAGCTTGCGCCTATTAATGGTGCCGCTTTAAACTTTAGTACTCCAACAGTCGCTACCTTAGTTTGATGCGGGGCTTTACCCTGTTCTAAAAACCACTCGATATTTGCATTTAATGCCGGTGCCTTGACCTCAAACATAAAAGGAGGACGAGAAGCCATACCTTTTGCTCTTCCACCTAACGTATCTTTAACTTTATCTGCCATCTCCTTGTATTTTACCATGGCATTGATAACAGTTCTTAGTTTTTCTGCAAACTCAGTACTTATTTCTACATTTTGTTTGTCTTCATTCCATTTTGCATCAAGTTTTAACCCAAATTTACTAAGCATCTCCGGACTGTTCTGCATCCTTCTACTTTCAATACCAGATGCAGTGGCTCTAGATTGTGCTTGCCTCATTTCACGTCGTATGGTCTGTACATTGCTATCCATAGGATTACTCCTACTATACTCAGGTAAATTAGCATGTGTATATGCTGCCGCATGTGAAAAATTAAATGATAATTGAAAATTCCATTTAATATCAGGATAAGCTTTTAGAAGTATGGCAGCATCATTCTTATCAGAATAATACCTACAGCTATGAATATGAACTTTATAGACAGCGGCAGAATCCATTTTTCTTTCTGCAGTTCCCACTTTAATCAAATTCCATTTTGGCCAAATATACTGTATGGGGCCCGGATTTGCCGCAGATAATGTAGATTGTATTGGAAATTGTAATGATGCTCCAGAGCCTTCAAATTTCCTTGCATCTGGAGATTTGATCATGATTTTGTTTTCATGCTTATCATCTTCTCTATAACAATCTGTTGTATCTAATTTTATCGTATCAAGAGTAATCATTTTATCACTACTTGGTGCTATTGTTTCAAACACAACAGGGTTTGCACCATGTCCAGCAAAAGAAAACGAAATATCGACTCTACGAGAGTTTACATACTCTGGATCATTTTTTCGACTAATATCATCAGGACTCTCTGCATTTAATTCTCCTAATCCTAAACTTATAATTCTACCCGCTTCAAGTCCTCCTTGTACAAAAAAGTCTTTGACTGCATCACTACGACCTTGTGATAATTCTTGATTAATTTCTATGCTACCTATGGCACAGGCATAACCCTTCATAGTAATTTGGGTACCTCTATTATCTAACAAAAACCCTAAAACATTATTGACAATATCTTCTGCTGCAGGATTAATACTAGCATCATTAAAATCAAACAACACGCTACGTGTTATGTCTTCTGTAGTAGTACTAGGATTCTCAAGAATTTGACCATCTTTAAAAACAGGTATCGCATCAGTAGTTGTTTTTCCATCTTTAACAACTGGGATTGTGATTTGAATTTCTTCAAACTTACACGGTTCAAAACGTTCTGCATTAACTTCTGGTTGATAAATTTTGGTAGGCGTAATATTGGTAGAGGGTTCTGCTACATTACGAGCCATTTCCTTATCTATTCTTAAATAACGTGCGTGTACATCATCGTCATGCTCATCAAACACAAGGTTTCCCCCTCCATCTTTTACTTGTATATAAAATTCTTGTTGATCTCTCCAACTAGACACTTTAGCCATCCACTCATTGGTGTTTCCTATAAAATACAGTGCTTCTCCGTTGACTACTCGTATATTTTGTTTACCTCCTATAAGTTGATCATATCCTAATTGTCTACTATAGATCTCTATCGATACTGTTCCACCATTAAGTCCTTCGGTATCTAACCACAAATACACTTTGTTCCCATATTTTATTGGGTTTTTTCTAATATCACTTCCTTCTGGTTCTGCTCGCCACTCACTTTTTTTAATTAATGGCTTAGTATACCCATTAACATATATCTTATCACTGATACTATCAGCTCTTAAAATATCAGAAGTACTGGCTTCAATAACATAGGAATATGGCCCACACAACTTTTTTTTCATGGTATACCCAAATGTACGTCCTGGCCTTCTCGAATCTATTGCCGTTGGAACTACTCTAAGAAACCAATACAATTGCTGATTTAATGCTTCTTCTGCAGTTGCATCTGACCATTCTACAACTCCAAAGGTTACCTCCTCATCTGGTTTTACAGTAACAGAATTTTCGGTAATGTTATAACAGGAATCAGTTCCTCCTATTACACTAATTTTATTTACGTTTGCTGCCATTGTATATTATTTTGCTCTTACCGTTATACCTTCGCTTGATTGTTCTGGGTTTCCTATATCGGCTGGATTGACCATAGGATTAAGTTGTGCTTGCGTATCTTCATCTGCGTTATCCATATTTTGTTGACTTGGTTGTGCTATTTGCCCATGATTTGAAATCTTTACACATGGTGCTCCTGCAATGGCACAAGTAGCTTTACTATCTTCTGTAATAATGTTTCCTCCATTTTTTAAAATCACATTTTCATAAAAACCTGTCCATTGTGTAATTGCGGGTTGACAAGGTTTATAACTACTTCCTGTGGGTTGTAGTTTACATTGTCCAAAAGTTTTATTTTGAAAAGGTTGTCCTAATTCTAAGGTAGTACCAATTAGTTTTTGGCTGCCATCTTTATCATTAGCATATTCATATTGGTGAGAATCCACCTTTAAGGTATCCGGAACAAAACCAAATTGACACTCGCAAAGTGCTCCTTGTACTACAACATGTTTTTCACTCATAATTTATATGTTTTATGAAAATAATGACTTCCAAAATGATTTCTTTTTATCGTCGTTTTGATTTTCTTCTTCGATAAAATCAGATTTTTTGTTATTATTTATGTTTGGTTGGTTATCTAGCATTGATACACTTATAGATACAGATTTAGGAATATCTAAATCTAAATTACAATTAACATAAGCCGATTGTATGCTATGTGTATATGGCTCTAGAAAATACAACGCTCTATATTGTCCTTTTGTTGATTCATTACGTTTTGTAAACGAAGGGAAATTAGCTTTATTTCTAAAATCAGCTTTGCTTCTTTTATCAAAACACTTTCCTTTCATTTCTATTTTTATACGTTTATTTTGAATGAATTCTATTGCTTTTTGATCTACTTCATATTGCACTGGTTTCGTATTAGGCACAATAGGAAACTCAACTGCATTTTTTATTCCGGATTTGGTATTATACGATTTGTAAATTACATTAAAATATGTAGCAAATAACCAATCATTTTTAAGAGATTTTAATAAATAATCTTTAGTTAGTAATGATGCCTCAAAGAGCTGAAAATATTTTTCTGCAATTTCTCCTTTGTAATATTCTATTTTTTTGGTTTTTTGCTCTCTCCATCTAGTCAAAATCTCTTCGTAATTATAAATATCAGTAATCAAACGATTAGCATCAACTTTTAAAATTATCGGATACAATACGGCTGTACAACTTAGTGCTAATTCGTCTGCAATCAAATCTGGTTCTTGATCATTTATAAATGTTTTTGAGAAACGATCGATGGTAACATATCTATTATTTTCTTGATCTACTGGATGAAAATGGATACTAACCTTATAACTTATTGTTGTAGCCTCATTACTTCCTGATTGTATTGTTTTTAATATCCCGTAATAAACCTTCTCATCTTTAACCTCGTAATGCAGTCTTCCTCCAAAGGAAACGCTTAATAATTTTGGATCTGCTTCATTTTCGTTCAACCAAACTTCTTTTCCATTTTTTACTCCATATCCTTTTGGAGGTAAAATAATTTCTAATAAAAAATCTGGTAACCTAGTATCTATTTGATCATAGCTATTGGCTTTTTTATTATGATATTCTTTTAATTCTTTAATATCAAGACCATTTTCTTCAGCAATAGACTCTAAAGTATCTTCGTGTTTAACCTTATATGTTCTATAGATTGTGTTCAAGATGGTTATATTATTTATTCTAGATTTTTAAAATATTTGTTTATTATAGAGTCTCTACTATTAATCTTTATACTTTCAAAATTTTCTTTAAAGTCTTTTGGAGATAGTGCTTCACACATAGAATATACTTTCGTAGAATCTATACCTAATGGTATCCCATTTACTTTAATAACCTTAAACGTGGAGACAAAATCAGTTTTAATTTCTTTACCATTTCTAATACAATATATTTTATTTCCATCACTCAAATATTCGTTAGTATCATCTAATATTTTTGAATTTCCCGAATTTAAATCTAGTACTCTTACCGAGGGTATGTAGGCATCATTAGAAATGTAATAGATATTGCTTTTATCTTTATAAAGTGTATGATCCAAAATTGGTTTATACGATTTTATATCTATTATTTGATCAATTGGTTTTTTTAATATTGCGTCATAAAGGAATACACCTTTTACTACCTTTTTAATCTTGTTATCGACTAGCTTTGACTCATAATAATTTGCCCCTAAATATGTATTATTTTTATAAGAGTATAGATTATTTTGAATATTCTTTACTTCATTAGCCGGCAGTATTTTTGAGTTAGATGTATCATCACTTTCAATAAAAAAAATAGCTGTTTGGTTAGATAGATTCATGCAATTACCCGAAAAGAATAACATTCCTAATAAACTAACTATTACAAATTTGTTTTTTAATTGCTGTATCATCTATTTATATCATTTTTTAGAAGAAAAGTAACGTTTCTTCAACTCTTCCTTATTATCCCAAAAAAACTTTGTATCAAATTGTTTAAAATTCATTATTAATTGTCCAGAATACAAATGGTTTTTGTCCATTCCTATAGTGCTCTCCCATTCAGAATTAGATTTACTAACATTTACAGTCTCAAAAGTATCTAAATCAACACCTTTCAGTTCTTCTCCATACCAATATATCTTATCTTTTATTTGTACATAAGCTCCTCCCAAAATTGTATACTCATCACTATTCGCTACTTTATAAAATTTTGGCTTAGAATACAAATATTGGTATACATAGATATTCTTTTTATCCTTAAAATAAGTCAAAATAGGATTGCTTCTATAATATTCGTTATTTATTTTATCTTTTTCATCATTGTATAAAACATCAAAACTACTAGGGTCAATTACATCAGATATTTTTTTACTTTTATCATCATTTATATCATATATATAAGAATAAAAAACAGAATCATTTTTTATGTAATATTCTTCTTCTTGACTATTTGACAATTTATTATAATTAGGCATCTTGAAAAGAAATGCTCCCAAAGTATCATGAACAATAAAACTTTTATTCTTAATAGCATCCTTTTTTTGTCCTACACAAGAAGGTAAGGTTAAAACTATAAGGATGAATAAAATTACTTTTTTTGTATTTTCCATAATTGAGTTTCTGTTGAGTCCCAATGTTGGGTTGATTTTCTTCTATACCTGTTCAAACAAGTATTTGCAAATGTCCAACTAGTTTGTTTCCTAACTCCTTCTCCTATTTCTTCTAGCACTCCTTGAGAAGAAGTTAAACCATGTTGATCGTAAATTTTGTATTCTGCACTGCAAGGGTCCCTATAATCAATAACTAATAATAGTGTATGAAAGCCATTCGTGATACTAAAATAATACACATGAAACCCTGGTTTATCTTTTATATCAGAAATAAAACTATCATAAAAAGCCTGCTTATCTTCATCAGATAAAGTTATTATACTATAACGTACTGTTAAATAATTTGCTCGCGCCTCAGCTTCGTCTTTTGAGTTATTAATTTGTTCTCTTTCTGTATGATTAATAGCATACTTATTATATGACCAACTTGTTTTTACAAAACCAGAAGATTTTATTGCGTTTCCACGATCAATAGCCGTTAAACCTGAAAAACTAATACCACTTACTTGTGCATGTGTTCCTCTTTCTACTGAGTAAAAATCAGTGGTATTATTTAACAATTCGGACAATCCTCTTTCAGCAGCTTGCATACAATAATTTTCGTCATATTCTGAATGAGTGCCTTGATCTGCAAATGGTTTTATATATTCATTTTCCTGAACTAATCTAGTATTTTCTGCTTCTGTAAAAACATCTTTTCCTCTTTGTTTTGAAACTACCTTTACTCTTCCTGTTTCTTTACCATTCATCTTTGTAGTGATAAAAAAATCTCCTTCACTTTTGGCGGTAATATTTGTCAAGATAACGTCTCCTCGTTCTACACTCCATGAAGATGTGGTTAATTCCATTTCTTCTTCAGAATATTCAAACGTTAAATCATATGATGTTTCAAATTTAAGCCAACCTCCCGCTTCTCCTTGTATTTTAAGACGTGCTAACATTCGTTCATTTGGATACACTATTATTTCTGTGATTTTATCACATTCGAAAATAATACATGGTATTCTATCAATTTCTGTTACTTCTCCAAACTGAACATTGCACTCTGCCATTGCTTACAATACTTATACTGTTATATGAATTTTTATTTTGTTATTAATAGAATTATTTACTTTCAATCATCACTAAAATCTCATCTTTTTTTGATTTATAAAAAACAGTGTCATTTCTTATCTGTTTAGTATAAGTTTCAAATTGCTTTGTATCATTAAAAAGTGTATCTATTTTATATTGGTTTAATAACAAAGTATCATTTCTTAAATCCTCTATTGTATATTCTAAAAAACCTTCTGATCTATTTTCTAAAACTATCTGTAATCGTTTATTTTTATAAAAACTGTGTGTTTTTATATTTATTCTTCCAAAAGGTGACTGTATAAATCCATTAGGGTTGTACATATAGTCTTCTGATACAAGATGGCCTTTTATTATTTCCGCATTATTAATAGACTCATAACTATAAAAAGTTATACTAATAAGAACGAGGATGTATAATTTTATTTGGATTCTCATCTCCTTCACATTTTCTAAGCTCAATTAATATGTAATTGTCATTTCATTAATTTCTTTGTTTTCAAAATATTAACCACATATTCTTCCATTTTTTCTGTCATTTGCCCTAAAAAAAGACACGGATCTTTTTCTATTTCTTCCTCAAATACTTTCTCGCAACCTTCTTTTTTAAGTTTTATATTCTTCGTGTTTAAGCTAATTGAAATATTCTGTATGATTAAATCATTAGCATAGAAGTTAATAATCACATCGGTATTTGTATCGAGTGCATAAGAATTAGTGAATTTCTTTTTAATAATTTTAAAAAGTTTACAAGTTTCATTTTTAGTTAAAATTGCTTCTCCTATTTTTTTAGAAAGAGTCTTTTCATTATCATCTAATGCACTTAGATTAGTAGTAGTCTGTGGATTCATTAGAGCATCAGATAGCGAAGACTTTGGCATACTAGATGTTTTATCTGAAACTTTGTAATAAGAAATAATAGCTTTATCAAACCCTTCGTTTTTGAAAAAACTTAAATCAGAAAATTGTTGTGCACAAACCTGAGATAAAATCGAAAATAAAAATATAGTAGTTAAAACCTTTTTCATTATTTAATATATCTGATTTTAAGGGTTCATATCAATAAAACCTTGGATTGTTGTTTTATCGTAAAGTCCATAATCACCTGCGTCAACAGTAACATTTAGATGATTTTTATAAAAATTCACATTCTGCATCGTATTTGAACTAATTACAAAAGAAGGTGTAATTTCTGCATATGTAGCTGGGAGAGCGGCATATACATTAATACCTGCTCTGTAGGCTAAAAACGCAGCATATACACCATTAAACTCTTTAGCTGCGAGAAGTTTTATTTCCTTAAAAGTTAAATCTATTTTTGATGTAACATTAAAACTTTTTCCCAATCTATCATTTAATATTCCAACCAAGTCAAGGGACTCTCCACTTGACGTTACAAAGTTAAAATGATCAGGAGGGTAGCTAAAAACAACATCATCCTCAATCAAACTACTACTGTAATTAGAGTTTCTTCGTATTCTTGAGAATAAAGCATTAGCCGCTATAGGGAAACTACAACCCCAAATTTTTAAATAACCAATTGAATTCATTGCTATTGTAAAATTACTACTTACACTAGTTGTATCATCTATTCGCATGTCTATATCAACGGCTCCTGTAGAATAAGTATTAGCTAAAATTGGTCCATTCCAATAGGCATGCGAAAAAATATGCATTTCCATCAAAGATTTTGGATGAGTTGTTCCAATTTCAAGAACTACATCATAAATTGTATTTTTGGTTATGTAATTAGTTTTTCCTAAATCGTCAAAAGTATGATGACTTGGATAATTGGATTTTGTTATTTCGTCGTATTGAGTAACAGTCTCAGTAACTGCACCTTCATCTTTTTCAATTTTGGTAATTGTTCCTGGTAATATATCTATAACATAAATGATTTGAATTTCTAAATCATTAGCTAATCCATCAATTCTTTTTTTTTCATCTAAAGCATAACTATTAAATGACCATATATCATGATAATCTAATCCAGAAACCAAAACATAATGTTTTACTGGTTTTTTGACCACTTGCTCTCTGTCAAAATTTTCAACTTGCCCAAAAACAACATTATGCCCCGCCATTACCGATCACTTTTTTATTACTACTTAAGTTTATATCACCACTTAAGGCATCAACAATGACCTTGTTTGCATTTTTATACAGCTTACCTCCTACTACTGCATTATAGCTATCATTAACTATTACTTTATAATTTTTTGCTTGTCTTGTAATAGCCATATCCTAAAATAATTTACTTTTCTCTGTACTATTAATATTTACAGTTTTTGAACTTTGTAATGTCATATTTTCTTCTGCACTAAATATAGACACCTCTTTAGCGTATTCATCTGAGGTTCCTGATTGTCTGCTATAATCCTCATCTACAATATCATTTCTGGTATCCGACATTTCGGTCATATCACCTGCTGCATTAAGGAGCATATCTTTATTTGCCACAACAGATACATTTTCACCCGCCGTTTCGCTCAAGTTTGCTCCCGCACTTACTGATATATTTTTACCTGCTGTAATATTTATATTTTCTCCTGCATTAATATTAATGTTTTTTAACGCATTAATAGTAATCGTTTCTCCTACTGTATCTATAGTAAAATGATTTCCTTTTTTGTCTGTAATGGTAATAAATTCTCCTCCATCGGCATCATTCATTTCGATTGTATGTCCGCTACGTGTGCGTATAGCTTTGATATCATTTACATTTGTTTTAAAGCTTCCTGCACTGGCATTACCATGATATAAACTTCCCATCATATAAGGACGTTCTGCATTTGCCCCTTCAAAACCTACCAATACTTCTTCACCTAATTCAGGAATAAAATGAAACCCCTTATCACCTCCACCATGCGGTGTTACAACTCTAATCCATGGTGTTGTATTACCTGTAGATTGTTGCCACGGAAATTGTACTTTTACTCTTGCCAGTCCATCTGGATCTGCATTATCTGTTACTATAGCTGTTTGGGTATCACTCTTTGGAATCGCCTCAAAATTAGTATCCGGAAATACATCCATATCAGCACTTACTGCTTCAAAACTATTATGGTATTGCCCATTTTCGTTATTATGGTGACACACCTTAATAACCCTATATCGTCCATGGTTGGCTTGGTCTCCTTTTATGTTAATAATACTACCTATATTAACTCCTGGATTATCGCTATTTCCTTTAAGACGTACTTGTTGTGACTCTACAGCTTTTTTCTGTTGTTCTACATGCGTATCCATTCGTTGTTTGAGCTGTGGATCATTAAAACCATTAATCCAAACATTGGTTTCCTTGGCATATAATCTCTTACTACGTTCGCTTACAAAACCATTAAATCCATTTACTCCAGTAGCAACTTCGGAGGTTCTTTTCTCATGCTTCTCATCGGTGAGATAGTCATTCGTAAAGTAGTTGAACTTATTTGGTAACGGTATCAAATCCAGAGAAAAGCTCTGTAAATCGTGACCATAGGTCAAAACAATATCTTCTCCGTCTTCTGGGCTACCAAATACTATTTTTTTACCATCATAATATAACCACTCGCTATATTGCATTGCTAACCTACTCGCATACTGCCAGTTACTTTCTTTATGTTGTACGGAGTAATGTATAGTACTTGTATTTTGCGGGCTTATTGTTGTACTTAATTTTGAAGTATCATAACCTTCCAACGTATCTGATAAAATGTCTGATAAAGACTTGTCCAGATGTGAGCTATAATGTGGGCCGTCATCACATAAAACTGTTGGACTCTCGGCTTTTACGATGACAATATGCTCACTATTCGCTCCTTTTTTATTTGCGACCGAAGTAACAACTCCTTTAAATTCTAGCTCTTTATATCCAGAAAATTCACTTAAAGAAGCCACTTGTATTGTTAGCACCTCGCCTAAGTAATTTTTGGTAGTACTTGATAATTCACCTCCTAAATTTTCGAGAACATCAGTCCTACACTCTAATTGCAGGAAATGATGTGCATTAATCCCTTGATCTAAAACAAAACGTTTAAAAGACGTAATAGGAGTGTTTCCTATAAAAATCTGTGTGTGTGATTGTAATGCCATAGGTCTATTATTATTTTATAAATCTACGTTCTTTGTAGATTAACGTTATTGTTTATTCTGCTACTCTTAAAAACCCCATCTCTTTATCTTTTTAGTATTCTAAGGACGTGATCTCTTTTTTTCGTCTTTTCAGTTAGTCTTTACAAATGTTCCATTTTTATAAACTAATTTTTTGTATTTACCAGTTGTTTTCATGACACCAGTATCTTCTCCTTCATGAACTAATGGCGTAAGTTCAGGGTAAAACAATTCTTTAGTAACCGAATCAAACTTCAAATTTAGCGTGTCCCTTCTTCCTATATTAGTATAAAATCCTTTGGAATTTTCAAAGCAGTCTGAGCAAATTCCTTGAGATTTATTATTAAAATGAATCACATGAGATGACAAAAGCCTACTAGATGCACAAACTAATTGCGTATTAAGTGTTATATACGCCTTATCGTTTAGTTTATGAACCTTATATGGGTATGCTCCGTTATCTTCTGAGAACTCAATATTTTCTTTACCAACAAAGTAATTTACATATAAACTATCTTCATACTTATATCTGTAAAAAGATTTGTATGAATGGTGACAGCCATTGTCTAATATCTCCCATGAAATTAAAATGAGCTTATTATCCTCTGATTTAACTGTAAAGAAATCATTTTCATTTAGTGCATTAAATAGTTCGTTATTTAAGTACTGTGAATTTTCTAAAATTTCTATTAATTTTTTTTCAAAAGTAAAAAGTGTATGACCTCCTTCTTTATGTTGTGCTCTCTTTTGTTTATAATCGTCATGAAGTTTTCTTAAAATAAGAACATCTTCATTAAGGTTCAAAGTATGAGGTAATACACTCTTTTTTGTAGTACAGAAATTTACCCCAGTAAAAAGTATCATAAATAAAACGAGCGCACTTTTCATTTTGAAAAAATATTATAATGTTGAATATACCTCCAAGCCGCTATTCTTTCTAGAGCTTTAGTTCTTATTTTAGTTCTATCGGACGTTTTCAAATAGAAAATATCATAACTTTTTAACTCTTTTATCCTCTGAAATGCTAATTCAGGTCTTTGATAATAAAAATAGATCCAAAAACCCCATTCATCCTCTGTTGGTTTTATATATTTTAATTTTTTCCAATCTTTTTCAAATCGGTCAGCTCTTTGCTTTAAAACCGCTGCCATGGCCCATATAGCGCTTTCTAAGTTTTTAAAATTAGCACTATAAACTGTTTCTTTACCAAAAGCTTCATCACGTACTTCTTTAACGCTTTCAAATTCATCACCTTCATTATACGTTTTAGGTAAATATCTTTTTAAGTTTGGCCATTCTTGAGGATCTCCAAAAAAATCTAAACCAAGATTTTGAAAACCACTCATTTTTTTATCTGTAATTACTTTCCCGTTTTTATAGTTATTTAAATCACTTAAATAAATCCATCCTAGACCCTCTCCAGCAGCTATAGTAAATAAATATGAAGGAGGTAAATCTACATCTTTTGCTATTTTCTCTATTATCTCAACTACAGGGGCTTCCTTAGGTTCATCGGCATAACCTCCCCAAGCATTTACATAAACATCATATATCTCTTGTATTTCCTTTTTCCGCTCAAGTTTAGATTTTACCTTACCCATATTGCTATAGTTTTAAGCTATCTCTGGCCAATTATTTTTAAAAACTGTTCCTTTAATTTTCATTTCTTTTGCAGAAATTAATAATTGTGTCTGCATAGGTTGAGAGTTCTCTGCATTGAAACGTTCTTTATAGTTCAAACAATAAGCATCTTTAAATTCTACCTTTTTAAGGCTTGCCATATTCTCTCTTTTAAAAAAGGTAATTGTACCACTTTTGGTCATGTTCGGTGAAACCATCCATTCAAGAAAATCAACTCTTCCTGTAGATTCAATTAAAATTTTAATTTGCCCTCCTCTTGGATTTTCAGCAGGGCGTCCATTATAATCAGCACCTTGAGTGAATTCAAATGTACAATCTAGTACATTCATTTCAATTTCTTCTATGCTCAGTTTCGATAAAAATGACATGATCTATAGCTTTTTAATTAAAATATTATTTTCAATAATTAAGATTTTACACGTTGCACAACGATATTATTATCTTCTCTTATTTTATTCCATTGCACAGTTTTATTAGCATCAATATGTCTAATAGAATTCCACCAACGTGGTTTAAAGTAAAAAATCCAACCTGTTACGCTTCCATCTTTTTCTAAAATATCTATTTTATCCTCGGGATGTAACTCATTATAATCATCTACAAAAAAGTAGAAAAGTCTACCAAACTCCATCTCTTCCGGTGCCTTAACTTTAAAACGGCTAATTTCTTTGTCTCCATATTTTTTCTCAAACTGAAAACTAATGACTAGTGGATTATTAAGTTCACTACTTTTAGGTTCTTTAATATCTTTATTTATAGGGTAAAACCATTTTTTATAAACAGGAACTGGTATTAACGCTGCAAATTCATACATTTTTAATGTTAGTAATGGAATTATAAAAGTAAGACCAGCACTGGCATATAGAAACACGAACGGTTCCCTAAAGCGACCTACAACATACACAAAGGCAAGCAAAGCAATACCTACAAAAACTAAGGTACATACTACTTCTCCGAAAAAATCAGATTTCGTTTCCGAGAGTTCTTTAAAATATGTTCTTAAGACAAAAATGTGTCCAATACCTAATATAAAGAAAATCAATTCTGTTCCTACATAACTATTTAAAGGAGAATCATTAAGTATTTTATCATAGTTTAATAACCCTGTTAATGCAAATAGCACCAAGAGTATGATTATATAAATAATAGCTTGTACTTTATTCTTAGAAAAAGTTTTACGCACTTTTGAAACCAAAAGCATTAGTAAAGAGCTTACCAAAAATAAGATGATACTTAATTTAAAAATATTACCACTTAATAAACTTGTCATAGCAATTATTATATTTTTATTTATAACTGGGTAGACATACCCAAAAATGATCCTTTTGTTTGATCAATTATAAATCCTTCTTTTTTATTAACTTCAAAATTAGTTTCGATTTCAAACTCTACTGGAATGAAATATTTGTAAAAAACCAATACAAAATCAAGCAGGCCTTGTTTTTGTAAAAATTTTTGAATTTCATTTTTATCATTCGGCATTATGGTAACAACTAATAATGGTTGTTGTATTCTTAATTTTTCTTGATGTAAAACAAAGTCTACTCCTAATCGGTTGTCAGAAAAAGCATTTGTTTTTATTATTCTAGTTCTAAATGTTTTTTTAAAACGAATATTCGTTTCCAATATTTTCTCTAGTCCTAAAAAAGTTAATTCCAAATTTCCTGAAATTTGGTGCGCATACGGAAGTAAGCGTATTAATTTAGATGCATATTTCTTTGGTATTGACGAGTCAATTTTCCAAAAATCTAATAAAAATTTATCTTTTAAACTGGTAAAGTTTTGCTCTATAGCTTTCTCATTTTTTTCTATTTTCACTCTTTGATGAAATAATTCATTTTCTATTGGTGAAAATAAAAGCCGTGCATCTGTTTCTTCTTTTTTTTGTTGTTTTCTAAAAGAAGGATATGAACTACTATCTGATGTAGGCGTATGAAAAACACCTTCAGGAAGAAGGTCGTATATTCCATTTCTAGCTAAATTAAACTGCAGTAAATCTTTATGCTTTTTAGGATGCACCAATTTTATATCGGTTACATCTCTTCTATATGATCTATTGAATGTGCTTTGATTTGAAATTACTATATCCTCTTCAGAAACAGAAGTTTTTTCTTCTATTTCCGACACTAAAACTTCTGCTTTTAAATCATAAAAAGCATTGTTTAGTTCTTCATGTATATCGTAAATTTCATTCTTCATTTAACTTCTTTATATTTTCGAGGTATTTATAAATCCACTCTTTTTCCTCCTGCTACAAAATATTTAGACCAATGTGGATCATTAATATTACTTACTTTCACTCCTGACGAGCCAACTTTTCCTTTATAAGAAGTCGAATGCACGAACTTATTATTTTTCAAAAATATACCTACATGGCTTATTTTCACTTCATTTTTACTCTGAAAAAAAACAAAATCCCCTTCTTGTAAAAACTCTTTACCTCTAAATCTTTTAATAGCTCTAGATTCAAACTGTTTTTCTGCTGTTCGTTCTATATATTTATCAAATACTTCTGTATATAGTAACTGAGTAAAAGATGAACAATCAATACCATCACTAGTCTCTCCTCCTAACCTATACGGTGTATTAATCCATTTATCAATAAAATGATAAAGCTCTACATTTTGTAAAGAATCTGGTTTAATATTAAGTAATTTACCATATTTAATCTGCACTGGCAATAATGATTTTTCTACCTTAACATCATCATAAACGACCACAATATCATCTACTGAAGATTTTGAACCTCCACAACTTGTAAAAATGAAAATTAACGATACGACTCCCACTAATAACCTTATACTCATTTTTAAAAAAAATTAAACTATTATAAAAAAACGTTTCTTGATATTTTACATTAAACTATCCAACCAATTGATAGATTTAATAAAACATTATTTCTTAATCTTTTAAGAAATTAAATATCAAAAAAGTAATTTTAAAATTATATTTCACAAAAACACAGAAAAAAACTTAGAAAAAGCTTATCAAGCATTTATTCTAATTTTCTTTAAGCAAAACCAATGTTTTAATACAACCTCTCCTTATTACTTAAAAAGAGTTAGAATCACTAGTGTTTGCGCACGTCAATAATCTAAAATTACATGTGGGGATAGAAATGTACAAATCAAAAATACGAATTTCTATTTTATATACAATAGCCTCTTATTGAGTTATTTCAATTAACATAAAAATTAAGTTTTTTTTTAGAGTTATTAATCTACATCCCTACAAAAGGCGAGATATTTAACTTAATTTTCACATTATCAAAAATGAAGATAATTTCTAAAAAGAAAAGACCTTAATCTTATAAGATTAAGGTCTTTTCTTTTTATGTGTTTAAAACTATGAATCTACAGAAATTTCTATCTAATCATAGCCTGAATTTTTTACATATCTAATCGCTTTCCTCCTGCTACGAAACGCTTTGTCCAATAAGGTGAATCTAAATTACTTATTTTAACACCTCTTGCTCCGCTTTCACCTTTATAGTATGTGGCATGAACAAAATTATTGTTTTTAAGAAATACTCCTACATGATTAATTTTTGCTTTGTTCTCGGCTTGAAAAAATATAAAATCTCCTTCCTGTAAAAATTCCTTACCTCTAAATTTCCTTATAGACCCCGATTCAAATTGTTTCTCTGCAGTACGTTCTATATATTTATCAAATACCTTGGTATACAATAGTTGTGTGAAAGATGAAGCGTCTATTCCATCTTTGGTTTCTCCTCCTGATTTGTATGGAGTATTTATCCAATCATCTATAAAAGTATAAAGCTTTACATTTTGTAAAGAATCTGGTTTAATATTTAACAACTTACCATATTTAATTTGAACTGGTAATAATGCTATTTTTGGAACAATTGAATCATAAGTTACTACAATATCACTATCCTGAGTGGGTTTTACTCCTTTACAATTTACTGATGTTACTATTACTAATACCAACATCAATCCTAATAAGCGTGTAATCATAATATTTTGTGTGCTAAACATATACGGCTTTAGGTAATATCTAAAGCCATTTTAATCTTTATTTTTAATTCTAAAACTTTTTAAAAATACAAATTTATACTTTATCCAAAGCAAACAAATATTATTTGATAAAAACCCTACCGAAAAGTTTATTTCAGATTCTAGTTTTTCTAACGGCGTCGATTTGAGGTAATTCTTAAGATTTGTAAATCTCTTTCTGTTTCCTTGAGTTTTTGTTCGGTTTTTTCTAACTGAATTTTACATTCTTCGATATTCTTTTTATCGTTTTTTCTAGAATACAACTCTTCTTTTGTTTCTTTGATTTTAAGGAATGCTTTTACAACATTTGTATACATATCATATCGATATGTTGAATCTTTTCTTGGAATTGACTCTTGCATTCTCGATAACTTACCATTTAATTGAGAACCTAAAAAAGATACATTTTGCCCAGGAATATCAAGAGAATCGAGCATGTTCTTTATAACCTTGATTTCACTTGCAAAACCTTCTTGGAATTTGACTTCTTGTTCTGCTATTTTTACTCGTTCTCTTAGTAATTCTATTTCTTTTTGTGGCACTCGATAATTAAAAAAAACAGTAACCATTATAGTCGCTGTTACTAAAACAAATAGAAGTATAAATTTTATAAAGCTAGATCGACGTTCTTTTGTGTTTTTTGGTTTCATAAAAAGTATTATCTTTTTTTAAAATATGAAAGGTTATTTTATACTGGTCCGTCAAAAAATCGACGGCGTTTCTTTATAGGTTTTTCTATATTCTTGTCTTCTTTTACGAACACATCTGCCATATTTTTTTTACCTATATATTCCAGTTCACTTAATTTTTTAAACAAGGTATTCATAAGCATTGTAAATTCTGATGCTTTTTGAATTGATGTACTAATATCGATATGAATATATTCTAAATTAATAACTTCTTGTAAAACATTTTCAAACTCCCCCTGATTGGTACCACACCATTCTGTAAGGTAATTTAGAAATTCTTCTTTACCAGCATTAATATGAACATCAAGACTTCCTTTTATTATTCTTGCTAAATTCATAACTTTTAAAATCATTTCTACCGGAGGCTCATATTTATCTTTAATACGATATTCTGAAATAATTCCTTTTAAGTATACTAAAACATCATTAGACAATATCAGCGCCATTTTTGCCAAATCATTGTTTTGCTTATTCTGATAAATCTTCTGAACGATATGAGTATTATACAATTCCATTGCATTAAAGAAAGCTCCTATCTCGGTAAAAGTATAACGTAATTCTGGATGGCTTTGTATTGATGTACAAGGAGGAATAAAATCATCTACTAAAATCAACTGATTATTCTCTAGAATCACTTTTCCCACAGTAATAGAATTATACCCCACTTCATTTACATTCATTGCACTTTCTGGCACGAGTGAAATATTATATTCTGATATTACATAAGGTTTTCTTGCAGGTTCTTCATCAGGATCTGCAAAACCAATAGCAACTCTATTATATGGATTAACTGATACTACAATATACCATAAACTGTGCTCTTGATCAATATTAAATCTATTTTGAATAATGTAACCAGATTGTTCTAAATAAGCATTTACGGCTTCATTGATTATGATTTGCCCACCTCCTAAGGTAACGGCAAAACACTTATTTAAAACTACAACAAGTGTTTCTTGTCCGTCCATAGATACCGAGAGATTTACAGGCTGCTCGTTATTGCTCTGATCCGGTAATAGTCCAAAATTATTTTGATGAATATAATTACTATTAATCATCATAAGTTGCTGAAGCATGGAGTTCTCTAAATCTATAAAATGATCTTTATTGATTTTCATTCCATCTGCCCAATGCACTCTATATTTATGTTCAAATCCCATCTTTTATCTTTTTTAGCAAACTCTTTTTTGTAATAACACTCATGTTTTGGATGCAATTAGATCCTTCATTTCTAAAAATAGTTAGTTGCAATATCTTGGTTCTTTTTCTTTGTATTTTATAACAAAACTTTAAAAAAGTTGTGCTTTCGCCGTTAACAAGTATTGGCTTATTAATTTCATCACAGAAATAATCCATAAACTCTTTTACGTCTGCTTGTTTTTTTGAGAGTAAAACTAATTTTTGTTTAAAAGCCGATTCGCTTATATATGGTGCTTTCTTTAATTTATCTTTATTTTTTTGATCTTTATCACGTTCATACTCTATAGTATCCCACATTGCTATTTCTATTTCACCTCCTCTAGTAGTCCTAATTTCTTCTTCTTCTACTTTAGCATATACTTTTATTATTTTATTGGCTATATGAGTCGTATCTTTATTTATAATTAAAGAAATTGTCCTTGGCCCAGGCTCACCCTCGTAAGTATAAGAGGCTTTTTGTGTAGTTGCATCTGCTTCTGCATTATCACCAAATCGCCACTCCCAACTGTATGCTCTTTTTGTACTATCAACTACTGTTAATAGTTGTCCAATTTCAATACTTTCAGGAATATGATCTAGATTAGGAATTTTACTAGGATCTCTTATTATTTTCTTTGCTCGTATTGTTATTTTCTTTATTGTTTCACAACTATTGTTAACTTTTAATTTAACAACATATTCTCCAGGAGTTTTATAATTATGAACTACTTCTTTTTCATTTGAAATCAAAGTACTATCTCCTAAATCCCAATCCCATTCTTCTGCTTTTTCTGTAAGATCAGTAAATCTAATAAATTCTCCAACGCGATATTCTTTCCCTTTTATATCCATCATAACGCTTTCGCAAGGAAAATCAGCATAAAATCTATATGCCAATGCAGTAGAAGAAATTAAAAATATTATTACCAATAAGTAAATAACATTTTTATCTATATACGTTGTCAAACTTTCATTTTTATTTGCTTCCATTTGTACTCGGATTATTCGTATTCATCTTTGATAACAATCTTAAAAGGAAAAATATTAACTGCCTGTTTTTTTAAGGTGGTTAATAAATTCACATTCATATATTCCCACTCATATGGGTACAAATTTACATCTTTACTAGGTGTCATAATAATTTCTATACATTGTATTAAACCTTTATTAAGTGAAATACTTGTAGTAAAACCTTTTTTAACCTCTACTTTTTCAATATTCTTGCCATATAATTCGTAACATACCGCCTTAATATCTTCTTCTGTTACTATTTTATTTTTTGTTAAAGATATTCTCCTATACGCTTGTAAACGTTCTTCCATAGTAAGATTACTACTCCCTCCAAAACTTGAAGTAACTAAATAGCTACTTTTAGACTTTAAATTTGAACCTTTATAAATATCTAGATTTTTACCCGACTTGATATGATTGGCGTCTTCTCCGTTAGTTGTCCAATAGGTTAATGAAATACTTTCATTTTTTGAAAATGGATTGAGATACACATAATTCTTGTATACTGAATCATCTGATATTTCCTCTATTTTTTTTTCTAACAGCGCTATTGTTTGATTTAATGAATTAAGGTTGTTCTGTAAAAACTCATGATTAAAAAAGGTAAAAGCGGCACTCTCATCTTTTAACAATTCTAAAAGATTTATAATATACTGTCGGGCTTCTCTAGAGTCTAGTTTACCAACATTAGAATTTCTAATAGAATAACTTCCTTTATATCCATTATCATTATTCATATGCTCTAACTTGTAGCTCTCTCCGTTAGAGTTTTCTATAGATTTTATTTCTAAAAAAGGATCTTCAGAAAGTACCGGAATAATATTTATGAAATTCTTTAATTGGTACGTCAAATTATTAGACTTTCGATTAAGTACAGGAAAAGTATTAATGGAGCAAAATAATTGTTCTAAAGACTTTACTCCTAGAACACTTGAAAATTTTATTTTTATCCATTTTAAATCTTCTTCTATGTCTATATCATTTTGAGCTTTTTTAAGCTCATGTATTTCTGGAAAATCTGGGAAATCGCTAATTTTCTTTTGAGACTGAATTGTTACAAAATGTTTTTTATAAAATTCATTTACTTCAACACATATATTATTAGTCTTGCTAGCGGTTCCATTAAAAATAGCATCAAGATCAATTTGATCTATCTCATTGCTATTATAATATCCATCAATAACTTCTAGTTTTTGTTCTCCCACATACCACGATGCATTGCGCAAATGATGATAAAAAAGTTCACCATCTGTAATTCCTAAATATTCAAAATAGAACGACACATCTTTAATATCAACATTTTTATGATCAGCCTCTATTCCTAAATATAAAGTATCATTTTCTAGGGTTAATTTATTATCAAAAATTTGAGCAAGTTCTTTGGTCTTTTTCTCTGGAAATGAAAAGATTTTATTACTGGTAATTAAAGATTTCACTCTAGCATCAACGAGCTTGGTCTTTTGAGTCGGCGAAAAGAAAATATTCTTTTGCTTTCCTGATTTACTTTCAACTTGTCTTTCTTTATAATATAATTGGTTCTCTGTAGAAATGATTGTCTCAGGTTCTATTGATTCGCAGTACGCTATTCCGTGTGCTGGCTTAGTCGTATATGCAGTAAGAGGAGTCATTAATTGAATGAGTCTTTCTGTAATGCGAATATGTGAATCATCAATTTCTCCTGAAAGTTTTTCTAACTCTGAGGCACAAGCTGAAAGCAGAAGAGATATTAATGGGTCAAAAGAATCACCTATCTCATTAACAGGAACATCCCAAAGGCTAGCCGCCTTTTTCATCATACGATTCTTTATATACTCTTTTGTATTCTTACTCATGTTTTTAATAGGATAATGGGGCTATATAAAAGTATTCATTATAATTAAAGTCTTCATTAGTTTTTCGCACAACCCCCTTAATCAATACATATACTCGTTTTTTAATTCGACTCTTTTTCTGTTTATTATGAATTTCTTCTTGTTCTATATCAACCTGTATCTCAATTCCCATAAGTCTTTTTTCATATTGTTTTATAGACTTTACTAGAGAGTCAGAGATAATCACCCTTAGTTTATTATCAGAAGCAATATTATTAAAATCGACATTCCAAATAGCACATCCAAAAAAAGAGTCAAAACTACATTCACCAAACCGTGTTGTCATTATAAGATGAATATAATTAGCAATAGAATCTTGAATACTACAAGTATCAATAGGCTTATTTTTAATAAGAGAAATTGAATTTAATGGAAGAGTATAATATTTATATTGCATTTTCATTTAGATATAACAAATACATTATCAAAAAGATATTATTTGCCGATAATATAAAACACTAATTATTTAAGAAAAGCAATATAAAACTATTTTCTAAAATCAACTAAATCAAAACTTACAATCAATGAAATTTAATTTAATTTTATAGTTTTTGTGCTATTATCTAAAATAGTAATGTATAAAGTTCTTGACCTTCTTTTATGAAAACATAGATCAATGCTATTTATCTTGTTTTAATCAAATTTAAAATTGCATTTAACTCTGTATCGATATTATTCAAATAATCCTGTGGATTTTTATCAATTTCAATATCTGGTTTTACACCGCCATCAATAGCTATTGTTCCTGTTGGCACATACATATTTATCACAGGAATATCTAACTCTATTTTAGTATTTGGTAATCGTAAAAAGAACATATAACTTCCATTTGTACCCAATTGATTACCTCCAGTTTCCTGACCTACTAAAGTTATATTATCCATTTGTTTTGCATACATAGCCATTAGGTGTGTTGCAGAGCTGTTTGAAGCATCTATCATTAAAAAAACTTTACCTTGATAACCATTTTTTTTAGGTTTCATTGTGGTTTCTGCTAAAGAATATTTTTGCTTTAAAAAATATCTACCCTTTTTTTGTGATGCTATTTTACCATTGAAATTATATGGAAATTCATCCCAAGTATTCATGTAATTTCTAAATTTGGGAGGGATTTTTAGATAACGTACCGAAGATTGCATCGCATTTACTTTAAATGGCTTTTGTATAACGCGTTCTAAGAGATATTGACCAACAATTCCTTGTCCTCCTTCATTACCACGAATATCAATAATAAAATTTGAAATCGACTTTTTATTTAATTGTTCAAATACATTATCAATAAAATCTTTCCAATCAAATTCATTACGGTGTACAGCAAAGGATTTTATAGATAGCTTTGCCGTTTGATTATTAATGATTTCAAAATTCCATCCATCTCTTAAAGATGTATTTATTTTTCCGTAACGTGCTATAAGCTCCTTAGTTCTATTAGTTTTAGATGTAGCTTTAACTGTAGTCTTTATTTCTCTACCTGTATTTGTGTCTTTTAATACAAGTTCGAATTCTTTTTTGCTTCCAAATTCTATTGAATAAAAAATATCAAACATAGAAAACTTTTCTTCTCCTGTGACAGTTAATCTTTCTAGTTTTTTTTCATAATTATTACCATCTGATGTAACATATGCTGCTAATTTTGACAGTATTTGGTTAGTAGTCACATTATTTATACGTATAATTTCTAAACCTTTCTTTACTTTTAAGTTTTCGGAAGCATTCTTATCAATAAACAAACGATTTTCTATTCTATTAAAAGTAAAGGGAATTTTATCACGTTGGTAAAAATTCACTTTTTCCATAAGTCCACCTTGATTCCAAGGATTTGTAAATGTATGACTACATTTAATTTTTGCAGCAAACTTAGATATCTCGCCATAAGAATTAGTTAGTGTTGGCTTGCTTTTTATTGCCATTTCTAGACTTTTAAAATCCTTTTGTAACGCTAAAGAATCCCTATATTTATATAGATTAGGATGTACGTACTGAATAATCTCTTTTAAGATAGCTATATCCTCATCGATTTGCGCTTCTGTATAGATTAATTTATTAATTTGCTGTTGATTATAACAGGTAAACTCATTGTAAATATAATTTTGCACTACGGGTTCATTTTTAAACCAAAGCACTCTGGCATCTGAGCCTTTCAGTTCCATATCGCCATTAACTAAAAACTTAAATTTCACATTATTTTTTGAAGTCTTAAAATGTATCGAGGTTTCATACACACCATCTCCATCATTATCATTAAGCGTATAATCTTTAATTTGAGACAATGGCTTTACATTGCCCCTTACTGTAACTGTTTTTACATCTTGTATTTTTTTAGTGTCTAGCCTTAAGGTCACTATCCTTTCTTGTGCTGTACCTGTAAAAATTGTTAATCCTATTAGAACATGAATAATAGTTTTTTCTTTACTCTTAATTTTAGTAATTGTTGTAGTTAACAACCTATCATTCTTAAGTTTTCTAGCTATAACATAATCAAGTCCTAATCTACCAGATCCCATAATTAAACAGTAAAGAGCAACCCAAAGAAACCCTATCGCTGGTAACATTGCCCATAAACCATTATGCCACTGTTGAAAGAAAATAGCAACAAGCATAGTACACATTATAAAAAAAGAAGAAACTCTAGTTTTAAATCCAAATACCAAGAATAATGCTCCTATGGTTTCTGAAGCTGCTGCTAACCATGCAAAAAGTAAAGGAAAAGTAGCAAAAATACCTCCAAATTTAGACACATCCTCAACAAACCAATCAGACACTTGAAAAAGAGTAAGATTAGATGCTACTGG
The DNA here is from genome assembly GCF_003443715.1 of Aquimarina sp. AD10. Lineage (NCBI taxonomy): Bacteria > Pseudomonadati > Bacteroidota > Flavobacteriia > Flavobacteriales > Flavobacteriaceae > Aquimarina > Aquimarina sp. AD10. The sequence goes on from NZ_CP031965.1 coordinate 2,051,722, forward strand.
TGACCACGGCACACCAAATTTTGAGGCTCCAAAATCAAACGCTAGAATAAGACCACAAAATATTCTAGGTATTGTAATGATTATATCATTTAATAGATTTGATTGTGTATTTGTTTTTGTAAGTTTTTCTAATAAAAATCTCATAATATATGTTTTTGTCATTTGATAGTTCAAAAGTCGTGAGAACATATATTTAAGACGCTTCAAATCGTACTGATAGGGTATCACCCACGATTTGAGACGTGTCATTTTATTAAAAAAATAGACTTATACCTGTGTTTTTAGGTATTCTGAAGGAGACTTATTCGTCATCTTTTTAAATGCCCTATTAAAGGTAGCTTTACTATTAAAACCGCATTCATATGCAATTCCAAGAAGAGATAATTGTTTATGATGACCTTGGGCTAATTTGGTTTTAAATTCTTCTACTCTATATGCATTAATAAAATCGTTGAATTTTAAATTAAATCCTTTATTAATTGTTTCAGAAAGTTCTTCTCTTGAAATGGTTATCTTTTTAGAGAGACCTATTAAAGTTAAATCAGGTTCTAAAAAAGGTTTATGTGTTGCAAAGTACTCCTCAATAAACTCTTTTCTTGTTTTTAATTTATTAGATAATTCTATATTCGTTTGAACTATATTATCTTTTTTAATCTCGAGTTTATTTTCTTCTTTTAAGAAAGAACCTATTTCTACCCCCATTAATTGTGTCAAATCAGTATAATACCCTTTAATGCCAACATAAATTATCACTAAACCGGATAAAAGATAATACCACCATTCTTGAATCCAACTAAGGTTTACAATAGTTGAATTTACAACCGTTTGAACACTATTGTATACATAAAGAATCGTATAAGCTATCAAAAAATTATATAACCAATTAAGCTCTATTTTATACGTATTAGAGAAAAAATGATTTATTTTTTCTTTGTAATTATACAGTAATTGAAAAGAAAGAACTAGATAAATCAACATTTGAAACATTGATAAAAGTCCAACTATAGGATCTAAAAATTTCCATTGAAAATTAACAACTAAATACCCGTTTTGAGCAGCACTAAATCCAGGTAGATTTGCATCATAAACTAATATGATAGTTTTAATTATTATCAACAATATAATAGGTATAAAATGTAATAAATGTTTCTTACTAAACACCTTTTTAGGATTAGTTATGGATACAAAGTAGAAATATATCAATGGGGCCAATGCCAATGATAAGTTTATAAGATAGTAGTTAATCTTTGTGTTTTTAAAAGTATCATACCACCCAAGAAAACCAATTGTATACGTAGTTTGATGATAACACGTCAAAAATAAAATAAGCGCTAAAAATAAATCCGAAACATTTCTTTTTCTATAATATCTATTCAATAAAAAAAATGTAAAAGCTACTCCTTGTATAGAAAGCAATAACAATGGTGTACTATAAATATTAAAATCCGGAAACATTAAATTATTTTCTATCAATTTAATGTATAAAATTAACATTTAGAAATAAATACTATCACCTCCTGCATATTATTAAAGATAATTAGAGTATTAACTAACTAATCGCCTTTGTCCAGTTTTTGTCTAGTTGTTTCATCATGATTTACATAGACAATTTGTTAAGTTAGAAACTTAGATCAGTCAGAAACTAACTTAAACACAAATAATCATGAAAACAAAGCAATTATTTAAAATGCTAATGTTATTACCTCTATTTACAGGTACATTTGCACAAGACTGGAAAAATGTCCCTATTCCAGCAAATCCAGGAACTGGTAAAGTATGGCAAATTCAAAACCAACATTCTGACGATTTTAATTACAACGGAAAAAATGCTACATTTAATTCCAAATGGTTAGATAACCATAGAGCAGGATGGTCTGGTCCAGGCGAAACACAATTTAGTGCTAATCATTCAGCTGTTACTGGTGGAAATTTACAAATCAAAGCAGGTAGAGTTACTAATATTCAAGGAAAAACCACATTTTGCGGTCATGTTACTACCAAAACCCCTGTTATTTATCCTGTATTTACAGAAGTTAGAATGAAATGTAGTGGTATTAACCTTTCGTCTAATTTTTGGTTATTAAGTGCTGATGATGTAAACGAAATTGATGTCACTGAAACCTATGGAGCTGAAGATTTTGCTGGTAGAAGAATGGCTACTAATTATCACATATTTCAAAGAAGTCCATTCTTAGATTTGGCTAATTCTCCAAAAAGTTATGCCTCTAATGGCAATGTACCTTTAAAAAATGACTACCATAGGTTTGGACTTTATTGGAAAAGTGCTACTGAGTTTGATTTCTACTTTGACGGGGTTTTAGTACGAACTTTGAATAGATCTAATGATCTAAAAGATCCCAGAAATCGTTTTTTTGATCAGGCTATGCACTTGATATTAAACACAGAGTTACACAGTTGGAAGTCTAATGCTGGAATCCGACCTTCAAATACAGAGTTGAATAATAACGCTATCAATACATTATATTTCGATTGGATTCGTACATATAAGCCTATTGTTGATACTACTAACGATGTTACAATTCCTGATGGTGTATATTATATAAAAAAAGCCAGCTCAAATATCTACTTGAAAGCTACTGCTGCTCTAGGAAATACCATAAGTATTAATAATAATACTGAACAAGCTACACAATGGAAATTTACCAAAGTAGGGAATAGCGAATACTCTATAAATTCTGTAGCGTATCCACAAGGAAGACTGGAAGTACCTTTTGGTAAAAAAGGAAGAGGAGTTAAAATTGCTACAACGAACTGGACTGGTTCTGCAAGTCATATTATTTGGAAAGCCGAAAAAGTAGGTAATAATTATATCTTTATCCCAAAGCATGATCCATTACATGCATTAGATATCTGGGAAGGTAATAGCATCGTTCATACCTGGAACAAGAACCCTGGTAACAGTAACCAAGTAATCTCCTTGATCCCAGTAAATAAGATCTCTAACCAAGAGAATACTATACCCCAAAACCTTATTACTAATCACGAGCATACTTCTAGAAATCAAATTACTGTTACAAAAGATAATTCCATCTCAAAAGCTTTGACAATTTTTCCCAATCCAGTAAAGAATATGCTGTATCTAAAAGAAACCCCAAAAGAAACGACTCAGCTTCGGGTAACAAATCTAAAGGGTAAATCAGAAATCATAAAGAAGACCAACACTAATACTCTAGACGTATCCCAATTAAATCCGGGTGTTTATGTTCTTAAAATTACCACACCTTCAGGTGAACAAGAGGTAAAATTTGTCAAGGAATAACTTGATGAATTCGTATATTTAGTACATTCAAAGACCTCATAAAAACATTAAAGTTTATGAGGTCTTTTTTTATTATAATTATTATGTATAATTTTTATTCTTATATCAAAATCGAGAATATTAAAGTGTTTTAAATGAAAAGGCTTGGGACTCTGTCTCATTCCCGAATGTATCTTTGGTTACTACTTTCCAATAATATGTAGTAGCCATGTTAACCGTATTAGGAATTTGTATACTTAAACCTGTAGTAGGTAATAATGTCTCTGTTTCATTTTCTATAAATGTTTTACTTGTGCTAAGGTGTACTGTATAACTCTCAATATCATCTTCATTATTTATGAGCTCGCTTTTTTCCCATTCCAAAAGAACACCCACAATGGTTGTAAGTTCTATTTTATCTTCTGGAGCTATTAGTTTTACAGGAAGTGGAGCAAAGTTTGTTTCACCTTTAGCCGAGTTATAAAAAGTCCATTCATCACTTACTTCTTTTTTTGTTCCTCGAATAGAAGTTACTGTCCAAGAATAATTCGTGTCTTGTTTAAGTGTTATTTCACCTTCATTAGTTGTAAACGTCTTTTTTTCTACTGAGTTCGGTATTACGCTTGTATTTGTATATGTAACTTCATATGAAGTTGCATTTGGAGCGTTGCTCCATCTAAAGATAACATTACTATCTGTAGAGTTTTCTAAAAAAACACCTGTTGTACATTCTTTACCATTATCAGGAAAGATTAAAGAAACTTTTTCAGGACTTACTTCGTTATCACCATCATCGCTATTACTACAAGAAAGTGGTGTTAAAACGGCTAATGCAATATATATGTATTTAAGAATTTTCATGATTTACTTTTTTACGACCTTATTAACTTTATTAATATTCTCACCTTTAACAGCTATAAAATAGATACCACTTTCAAGAGTAGTAACATCTATTTTAATATTAGAAGAAATACTAGATTCTTTAACTTGCTTAACAACTTTTCCTAATACATTGTAGAACGTTATTAAAACAGGTTCTTCTGTATTTGTCAGAGTAATATTCAAAGTACTTTCAACAGGATTTGGATATATCTCTAATTCGTTTGGATTAATTACTATTTTACTTTTATGAATCCCTTGACAGTCTTTATCTGTTTTTACTATCAAAATATTTTCTCCATAAGCTAAATTTACTGTAAATCTATTATCAGAAGTAAAATAGGTTTTGTCATTTAGATCAATCTGGTAAGAATCTCCTCCTTCTAATGAAAGTGATACTTGTTTAGTATTTTGTAATACTCTGGTATTTACTTTCAATAAATCAGGTGTTTTCACCTCTACTGATATACGTTGATTAAAGTCCGGAACTTCATCTATTGTAATTTCAATTGCATATTTACCTTCATCTAAATCTTTAAAAGAAACTTCCTTTATAAAATTATTAGTTTCGGTAAAGTTATCTTTAGTCACTTTTGCGACGTAATTTAATTGGTCGTTGATAGCTTGGATAGTAATAGTACCATCATCACTATCCGGGCAACTTTCTCCTGTGACTCTAATTTCAAAATTATTAGTAGGGATTTCTATAGAGGGATTTCCATCTTTCAATACAAAATCAAAGTAATTAATATTAAATAAGAAACCTCCATCTCCAGAATATTCTGCAGTTAAAATCTGTTCTCCAGAAGTTAAATTAACACCCGTAATGGTTTCTGTAACATATGTTTGAAATCCACCTGTACCTCCAAAAGTAATAGCACCTAATTCTGTTGTTCCTATTTTCAATGTTACCGTTCCTCCATTTGTCGCACTGGCTACCCTAACATCAATGTCATATGTTCCTGCAGTTTGTACATCAATATTATAGGTATTACTTGTACCATTTACAATGAATCCAATATTTTCCCCTCCACCTGTATCTTGAGTAGGTTCTGTCATAACACCTCCTGCTTCTGTTGCAAAATCTTCTGCTTCTAATCTTCCTGGAACTTTTATTGCTGTTGGCGGCTCGGGTGGCTCTGGAGCGTCTACTGTAATCACGGCAAAATCACTGTACCTTCCTGCTATTAAAGCTGTAATTTTCACTTGTCCCATCGAAACTCCAGTCACATTACCATTTGCATCTACTGTTGCTATAGAAGGATTACTAGATTCCCATGTAATATCAGACTGACTAAATCCACCTCTTATTATTGTGGCTTGTACTACTTCTATATCTCCTGATTTAATATCCATTTCAAAAGGAGAAACGCTTACTACCCTAGCTTGAGTACCTCCAGCATATGATCCTCGATTGAAACCATTACCTAAGGATACTGTCCATAGCGTGTTTTCATCATGAAGGTCAAATTCTACATCTCTAATTTGTGTATTTAAACCGTCTATATTATTTTTTTTCCAAGTAAGTCCGCGGTCTTCACTAAGATAAATTCCAGGATTTAATTGTAAAAACCCAACAGTGGCGACAAGGACATTGTTATCAAATGGAGAAACATCTATTGAAAAAGTTCTATCATTATCAAAAACACGAGTCCAAGTGGTTCCAAAATCATCTGTATACCAAATTCCTCCCGTTATAGTTTCATTAAAAACGGCTCTATGTCCGCTAGTAATATATAATCTATTTGTACTATCAAAAACCATTCTATTAACACCTGTTACTCCAGAAGCTACATCAATCTTTGTCCAATTTAATCCTCTATTATTTGTAAAATACAACCCTCCTTGAGCTACAGGTGAGGAATTAGACCCTTGACTAAAAGATTGTCTTTGAGCTGCAGCGAAATAAGACGCATTAGTTTGGTCTCTAGGATCTATTTTGATATCATTTATCCTAACATCTGCAGGCAATCCATTATTTCTAGGAGTAAAAGTTTTACCTCCATCGTCAGAAAAATAGAAACCTCCCTCTTTGGTAACGTCTCTATTTTCTTTATCTGTAATCCCAAAAAACATAATATCTGGATTTTTAGGATCAATAGTTAAAGATTGTGTTCTCATTTCTGTTTCTGCTGGTGTTGCCAATCCCCAATCCGAAAATGTTTCTCCACCATCGATAGAACGCTCTATTCTTTCTTTATTTGCTTGTCTATATGAGGTTGTAAAAATAATATTCTTGTTTAATGGATGAGTTACCGCAGAACTTATAGTCTCATTAGAAGTTTTTATTTGTCTTGCTGCCTGTCGACCATCTGTGCCATCATCTGTAAGCAACCACAATCTATGTTCTCCTGATCCCATAAGAGGTCTATCTGGTCCTAATCGTTTATCTTGAAATATTGTTTCCCCTGGCAAGTTACTATCACCGCGTCCCATGATATTGCCAGCGGCAGTATAATCCTCATCTACCTGATTAAATGTTTCCCCTTTATCTGTACTTAATAGGGTATTATGCCCCGCAATAATCATAACATCTCCACGACTATTTACAGCACAATATCGTAAGGATCGTAAAGGATAATTTAAACCAAATTGCTGAATAAATGGTTCATGTCCCATAACCATATTATCATTAAAAGGATTACCTCTTGACTCCCAATATGCTCTGTCGTTTTCCCATGCGGGACCAAATTCTCTTGCTATATTGATCCATTTTTGTCCTCCGTTACTGGTACCCCATAATCTTCCTGGAACAATTGAATTCTGTATTTGAGCATCTGCAAATCCAACATACAACGCATCTGGTCTACTTGGATCTACATTTAGTGAATTAAAATATTGTAATACGTTAGTTGGAATTATTGGGTAAGTAGATTGAGCCGCGGCCAAACTAATCCCAAACCAATTGGCGATATATTGATAATAGTTTCGAGGTACACCGCCCGTTAATTGATTTACATCGATATAAAGATCTCCTGTAATATCTGTAAATGTAGCGCCTTCATCTTCTGTTTTATAAATACCTCCTGTATTTATAGTAGTATTTCCTGATGGGAAATAACGAACTTGGTCGATTAAATATAAAATAAACTTATTTGAACTAGCGTCATAATAAAAATCCATATCTACAATGGTATTATTTGGTAATTTACCTTCGCCTACATTTAACCAAGTATTTCCTCCATCATTAGATCTATAGAGCCCATCAATTGAAGCTGCAAATATTTGCTGATTGTTTGAAGGGTTTACTATAATTCTACAAAACTGCGCTGATGCATTAATTCCATTAGTAAATTCAGTCCAGCTTGCACCTGCATCTGTCGTTTTATAAATTTTACCTTCATAGGTAACATTGTTAAAACCTCTATTTGTTCTACCTCTTGGATTTGCCGCAGTTACATCACTTTGTGTTGTAAAACGTTGTTCACCTCTAATATGACCACCTTCGCCAACGTACCAAGTATTTGCGTTGGTAGGGTCTATAGCTATTGCAGATACCTTAGAAAGAAATCCTAATCGATCAGAACCATCTGTATCATTATCATACCAAGGTGCATTGGGTACAATGCTCCAGTTTCTTCCCATATCATTGGTCACCCATAATTGAGACCTTTCAATGGCTAGACCAAAATTTTCATTGCTTTCAGAAAAATATAAATCACGTAATCTTTCAAATTCTCCATTACCATCCTTATCTTTTATATTGAACCAACTTTGACCATTATTCTCTGATTGCCATGCTACGAATAAATCAGGTATTGTAACGACAACATCTGGTTTTGTTGGGTGATATCTCAAGAAATCCGAAAAACCAGCATTTCCTGGTCCAAATTGCTTCCATTCTATATCGTTTTCAGAAGGGACTCTCTCTGTTTTTAATCTTTGAAAATAGGCTTGATCTAATTGTGCATTAACTAAAATGGGCAGTAGTAACAATACAAATTTTAAGTATATTTTTTTTAGTACCATTGATAATTATTTTTGTTTGGACATTATTCTTGTCTTGCGCAATTGCACATATAATTTAAAAAAGTAATATCAGCAGAATGAATAATTCCTTACTTTCAAAATTTAAGACTAGATTTATTATTGATAAAGTTTGAAATTTAACCAATTAACCATGCTAATCTCCTTGAAACAACTAGACAAAAACTGGACAAAGTGAATTATTATTTTGAAAAAAACGAACTACGGGTTTATTTTCTTAAAAAGAAACTACAATTAGTTTAATTAGTACAACGTATTATAAATTTATCTATTACCTCGTATGAAGAATGCACATTCGAATGCTATTTTACAAAACACAAATCCTTTCCTGAGATTATTATTTAATAAATAAAAATATTCTTATCAAGAATCAAAAGTTTGTTATTGATTTTCATTTAAACAGAACAGCAAAACATTTTAGATATGTTTTGCTGTTCTGTTTAATCTATCTCTAAATCTAATTAATTAGATTATTTTATAATTTCAAAAGCAAGAATACCTTTTATACTTAACTTGGATCCTTTACCAGCCGTAAGGCTATTTTGATTATCCTCATTTACCTGTAATAAACCACTGTTATGAGCTTTTAATGTAAATTGTATTTCTCCTATTTTTTGCCAGGTAAATTTTTCCCAATCTTGAGGTTCACCACTATGTGATGCGATAACAGGAATACCGTCTTGATTTAATCGTGCAGAAAAAAGTTTATTCGTAGCCATAGATTTTATAGCTACAACGTTTCCACTTACACTCAATACAGTAAAACGTTCTTTTTCTCCTATTGCATCTGCTGTAGCAGCAATATTTTCTCCTTGCACAGATAAATACTTTCCTACGCCAGATTTTATCGCCATAATTTGACCTAATGGTATTCCTATCTTTTTACCTTTAGCTATATCTCTTAAACGTCTTGCTCGATCTTTAGGAGTTTCGGTACTTCCTCCAGAAGCCTTGGGTACTGCTGCACTAACACTACCACTTTTTTCTAAAGGATGTGCTTTTTTACTAGAAGGAACATCATCACTAGAAAAACGCAGCCAATTTAAGTTATATAGATTTTTTCCTTTTCCTTTAAAAAGACAATATATATCTTTTATTCCTTCTGCTTTTCCTGTTATGGGAGCAGAAACTAGTTTCCATTTTTTCCACCCACCAGTATTTGGTATTTTAATACTTGCCAATACAGGACCTGTAAGGGAATCTATACGAATTTCTAATATTCCTTCTTGGGATACACCACTACTTGCAAGAGCTTTCATGGTTTTTAATTTTCCTTTTCCGAAATCAACACCTGCGTACTTCAACCATCCACCGTCATTAATATATCCTACTTGGTTTCCAGAAGGCTGATCCCCTTCTACCGGAGTAACACGAGCATTATCAATACCACTATGTTTATCTATCTGTATTATATCTCCCGCTTTAACAATTGGATTTTGTTTTTTATTAGCAACAGGAACTTTCTTTGTTTTTGTGGTTGAGATATTGGTATTTGTATATCCCTTTTCTAATGGGTGGGCTTCAAGACTACTAGGTACTGAACTTGACGTGAAACGAATCCAATTTATATTGTATAGATTAGCACCGTCTCCTTTAAAAGTACAAACAATATCTTTTACTCCATTGGTTTGCTCTGTAAACGGAACACTTATTAATTTCCATTTGTTCCAACCTCCTGTATTTTCAATATCCATAGAGGCTAGAATAGGACCATCTTTAGCATCCAAACGCAACTCCAAAGTTCCTCCACGTTCTCCGGCTGATACCATGGCTTTAAAGTCTTTTAAATTACCTTCTCCAAAGTCAACGCGATCGTATTTAATCCACCCTTTATCATCTATATGCCCAACCTGAAACCCTTTTGGTTGTGGTTTCTGTGTTGGACTGATTCGTGCATTTTCAATACCATTATGTTCATCAATCTGAATAACTTCTCCAATTTTAGCAATTCCCTCTCCTCTTTTCTTAGGAATTCTCAATAATTCTTCTTCCGTTAATTTATTTTTTACAGATGGTTTTGGAGCTTCTTGTAATTCGTAAGCTAAAGTGTTATTACTTTCTGGAACATCCCCTGCAGAAAACTTAATCCAGTTTACATTAAAAAGATAAGAATCTTTTCCTTTAAATACACAAACAATGTCCTTAACCCCTTGCGTTGTTCCTGTAAATTTACCTGTAAAAGTTTTCCACGTATTCCAGCTACCTGTATTTTCTATAGTTACTGAAGCCAGTAAAGGTCCATCTTGATTACCAGTCCTAAGTTCTAGTACGCCACCACTATTTTCACTAGAGGCACGTACTCTTAACTCTTGTAAGGATCCATCTCCAAAATTAACACGATCAAATTTAACCCATCCATTATTTTCTATATAGTCAAGTTGAAAACCTCGAGGTTGATTTCCTTGAACAATAGATACTTTAGCTTTTTCAATACCATTATGCCTATCTATTTGGATAATATCTCCTGCTTTAGGAGTTCCAACACCTCGTAACGTAGGTTTCACAGGAATTATAGTTCCGTCTTCGTTAAATTCCATTTTATCCACGCACATAGAACGTAATCTATTATTATCACTAATAGACCAATCATGATAGAATAAATACCACTGACTTTTATATTCTACAAACGAATGATGATTAGTTCCATTTCCGATATTTTCCATAGCTACGCCCTTATACTCAAAAGGACCGATCGGGTTATCGGCAATCGCATATTCTATCTGATAATTATTATCACCTATTCTGGCATAGGTAAAATAATAAATATCATTACGCTTAAATAGAAAAGAAGCTTCTCGATATCCTTTATAAACAATACCTTCTACATCTTTGGCCTTATCCTTGATTTCAATCATATTATCTTTAAGTTCTACTACTTTAAGAGCTCCTTTACCATTACCGCCTCCATAATACAAATATGCCTTACCATCATCATCTACAAATAATCCAGGATCAATCCCTTGTATACCTTTAATATAATGACTCACTTGTTTAAAAGGTCCTGTTGGACTTTTAGAAGTTGCAACTCCAATGCGCCTAAATGCACTTTTATCTGCAGGAACACCAGGATAATAGTAGTAATATGTACCATCTTTATAAATACAATCTGGGGCCCACATACCATATTGATCTTTTCCTCCCCATGGTACTTCATTTTGATCCATGATTACTCCATGGTCTTTCCAATTCACCATATCCTCTGTAGAGAACATGTGGTAATCTGGCATACAAAACCCATTAGAGCCTTGTAATTCATTGCACACATCAACGTCATGAGATGGGTACACATAAAGTTTACCATCAAAAACACGTGCCGTTGGATCGGCTGTATACATATGTGTTACTATTGGATTTTGTGCTATTGCAATATTGATAAAAATCATAAAGCATATCACAGGAGAAAACATTTTAAAAAAGAAGTTATTCGGTAATTTCATATGCGCTTTTTTTTGTAAAAATAATATCTTTCAAAGCATACTTTTGAAATGAATATGCTAATCTATATCATAAATGGTTAATAATACTCATCTATAATTAAATAAGAATATATATAAAGTTAGTCTTTTTTTAAAGTAATATTGAATTCAAAAAAATATTTATCAGCTTTAAATAACATAGATTTTTTAACCTCTAGAAATCAAAAAACACATAAACATTAGTTAATTTTGTTTAATCATTTTTAATAAAAGATAAACATTTTATATCTTTATAAAAAAATTAAGTAGTTATGGAGTTAATATTGGAAGCAATAGAGTTTGAAAAAAGAAAAATGAGTAATATGAGTACGAGTGATCGGGTATCTGCATCAAGAGAAGCTAAATCGCTTATATTACGGATTAATGAAATCTACAAGCAATCAAAAGATTCAAATCTTATGGATTTGATGAAACGTCTTACAGAAAAGAAAAGAAAAATTGAAAAAAGACTTAAAGGAACACCTTTGGTTTGATACGATAAAATATCATATTTATCAAAATAGTTTTGATAAAGCTTTTACATTAAATTATATCTCATAATTTTAAAAAAACGTATAGTCTTAAATGATTTTAGAAACTACCTATACAGATAAAAAAACTGATAAAATCATAAACGAGCTTGTTGGTAAACGTTTTTCATTTTTTCAAATTGTAAAAATGAAAGGTATTGGTTCTAAAAGAATGATTATAGATCAGGTCAGCCCTAATTTAAATACTTATATAAATTCGGTATCAGACTTGAGTTATGCTAATATAGAATTGCGACCAGGGGGAATACTTTTAGCCATCAATAAGGGTTTAAGAAATTTCACTTGGGTGATACCATACTATCAGTTTTATATGTACAAAACAAATGGTATAAGTATTCATGCCCAAGGGAAATTTGTTCACTTTAAAAAGAATCAAACCCATAAAGAAAATACTTCCTTTTTTGAAAAACTACATCAACTTAAAGTAGCATATGACCTAAGATTTCCACATATTGATTCTATTGATATATAGACATCTACAATATCCTATCTATTTATATAAATATATCCTGTTTCTTGTTTTAAAAAGTTATTACTGTTTATGTATTCTATAACATAATAATATGTTCCTACGGGTAATTCATTATTTTTTGAAATGGTAGTTCGTCCGTTACTAAATCCTTTAAAAAATTCTGATCCAGGTTGCTCATAACTATCTTCTTCAAATACTACAACCCCCCATCTATTATATATCCTTAAAGTATTAGTAGGAAAATCACTTAACCCAATAATTCGAAATTCATCATTCATTCCATCTCCGTTAGGACTTATACCAGTGAAAATGGCTAAATCATCTTTTATTGGAATACGAGTGATTGTTTCATCTTCTGGATCTCCATCATCATCAAGATCTATATCTGTAGTATCAGATCTATCATCTGATAAATCAATCACATCATTACCATTTAAATCTTGCCCAATAACCATTGCTTGATTAGAAACTGTACCTCGAACAATATCATCTTCTGTTAGTTCATATTGCCCCGTAAAAGCCGTTGTGTTTTCTTCTCCTGCGACTAAATCGATTGGGCCTCCAATTATTCTAATACCAGGTAAGGGATCTGAAAGAATTATATTTGTAATATCGATATTTCCAGTATTCTCTACTGTAAAAGTATATCGAATTTCATCCCCTGCATTTGGAAGATCGTCATTATTTGCATCAACGTATATTCCCGTTTTTCTTAAATCTAAATTTGCAATACTAGCATTAATCACGGTAATTGTTATTGTAGCATCATCACAAACAACAGGTTCTGCTATACTACATAATGTATAAGTAATACTGTAATTACCAGATGGAGTATTAGGTAAGACCAGTACTTCTCCTGTTAAAACATCAAGACTAACATTATCGTTTGGATTAGTATCTACTATCGAAGTAATTTCAACATCTACTCCTAACATAACACTATTACCATTAAGGAGATCATTATCATCTACTACATTAATAGAGTTCCCACCTATATCTCCAGTTACACTAACATTATCATCATTAGCAATTACAACATTATTTAATACTTCTACGTTAAAAGTACATGTAATTGCATTTCCCGCTCCATCTACCACTTCGAATGTATTTGTTGTTATTCCTATCGGAAAAGCTGAACCAGATGGTAAACCTGCTATTTGATTTATAGTGATTACTGAGCAATTATCTGTACCTATAGGAGAAGCATATGTAATTACTGCTGTAGATAATCCTGAATCAACATTCTGTGTGATATCTTCTGGACATGTTATTATTGGATCAATCGTATCATTAATGGTAATGATCTGAGTAACATTGATGCTGTTCCCTGCTCCATCCGTAACACTATAGGTTCGGGTGATCTCTTCTGGATTACTGTTCCCATCACTCACATCACTTACAAAAGCTACCGTAGCCGTACCACAATTGTCTGCCTCATCTGTGACTACTGCGATATCTGGCGCTGGTGCACTACATTGGGCATTGATTGCTGCGGGATTACTGGCAGTAGGATCAGTCGTATCATTAATGGTAATGGTTTGCGTAACATTGATACTGTTTCCTGCTCCATCCGTAACACTATAGGTTCGGGTGATCTCTTCTGGATTACTGTTCCCATCACTCACATCATTCACAAAAGCAACCGTAGCCGTACCACAGTTATCCGCCTCATCAGTCACTACTGTCACATCGGGTGTAGGTGCACTACATTGTGTATTGATTGCTGTGGGATTACTGGCAGTAGGGTTGGTTGTATCATTAATGGTAATGATCTGAGTCACATTGATACTGTTCCCTGCGCCATCCGTAACACTATAGGTTCGAGTGATCTCTTCTGGATTACTGTTCCCATCACTCACATCACTTACAAAAGCTACTGTAGCCGTACCACAATTGTCTGCCTCATCAGTCACTACAGTCACATCGGGTGCGGGTGCAGCACATTGTGCATTGATTGCTGCCGGATTACTAGCGGTAGGGTTGGTTGTATCATTAATGGTAATGGTTTGAGTTACATTGATACTGTTCCCAGCGCCATCCGTAACACTATAGGTTCGGATGATCTCTTCCGGATTACTGTTTCCATCACTCACATCACTGACAAAAGCTACTGTAGCCGCACCACAGTTATCCGCCTCATCAGTAACTACAGTCACATCGGGTGCGGGTGCACTACATTGGGCATTGATTGCTGCCGGATTACTAGCGGTAGGATCAGTTGTATCATTAATGGTAATGGTTTGGGTAACATTGATGCTGTTCCCTGCTCCATCGGTAACACTATAGGTTCGGGTGATCTCTTCCGGATTGCTGTTCCCATCACTCACATCACTTACAAAAGCTACTGTAGCCGTACCACAATTGTCTGCCTCATCAGTCACTACAGTCACATCGGGTGTAGGTGCACTACATTGTGTATTGATTGCTGTGGGATTACTAGCGGTAGGGTTGGTTGTATCATTAATGGTAATGGTTTGAGTTACATTGATACTGTTCCCAGCGCCATCCGTAACACTATAGGTTCGGATGATCTCTTCTGGATTACTGTTTCCATCACTCACATCACTGACAAAAGCTACTGTAGCCGCACCACAGTTATCCGCCTCATCAGTAACTACAGTCACATCGGGTGCGGGTGCACTACATTGGGCATTGATTGCTGCCGGATTACTAGCGGTAGGATCAGTTGTATCATTAATGGTAATAGTTTGGGTAACATTGATACTGTTCCCTGCGCCATCCGTAACACTATAGGTTCGGGTGATCTCTTCTGGATTACTGTTCCCATCACTCACATCACTGACAAAAGCTACTGTAGGCGTACCACAATTGTCTGCCTCATCAGTCACTACAGTAATATCAGGTGCAGGTGCACTACATTGTGCATTGATTGCTGCGGGATTACTAGCGGTAGGGTTGGTTGTATCATTAATGGTAATGATCTGAGTCACATTGATACTGTTCCCTGCGCCATCCGTAACACTATAAGTTCGGGTGATCTCTTCCGGATTACTGTTCCCATCACTCACATCACTGACAAAAGCAACCGTAGCCGTACCACAATTGTCTGCCTCATCAGTCACTACAGTCACATCGGGTGCAGGTGCAGTACATTGGGCATTGATTGCTGCCGGATTACTAGCGGTAGGATCAGTTGTATCATTAATGGTAATGGTTTGGGTAACATTGATGCTGTTCCCAGCGCCATCCGTAACACTATAGGTTCGGGTGATCTCTTCTGGATTACTGTTCCCATCACTCACATCACTGACAAAAGCAACCGTAGCCGTACCACAGTTATCTGCTTCATCAGTCACTACAGTCACATCGGGTGCAGGTGCAGCACATTGTGCATTGATTGCTGCGGGATTACTAGCGGTAGGATCAGTCGTATCATTAATGGTAATGGTTTGGGTAACATTGATACTGTTCCCTGCGCCATCCGTAACACTATAGGTTCGGGTGATCTCTTCTGGATTACTGTTCCCATCACTCACATCACTGACAAATGCAATCGTAGCCGTACCACAGTTATCTGCCTCATCAGTAACTACAGTCACATCGGGTGCGGGTGCAGCACATTGTGCATTGATTGCTGTGGGATTACTAGCGGTAGGATCAGTTGTATCATTAATGGTAATGGTTTGGGTAACATTGATGCTGTTCCCTGCGCCATCGGTAACACTATAGGTTCTGGTAATCTCTTCTGGATTACTGTTCCCATCACTCACATCACTCACAAAAGCAACCGTAGCCGTACCACAATTATCTGCCTCATCAGTCACTACTGTCACATCAGGTGTAGGTGCAGCACATTGTGCAGTAATCGGTGATGGATTACTAGCGGTAGGATCAGTTGTATCATTAATGGTAATGGTTTGGGTAACATTGATACTGTTCCCTGCGCCATCCGTAACACTATAGGTTCGGGTGATAACTCCTAGACTAGTATTTACATCACTGACAAAAGCAACCGTAGGCGTACCACAGTTATCTGCTTCATCTGTGACGACAGTCACATCGGGTACAGGAGCACTACACTGTTCATTGATTGCTGCCGGATTACTAGCAGTAGGATTAGTTGTATCATTAATGGTAATAGTTTGGGTAACATTGATGCTGTTTCCTGCTCCATCGGTAACACTATAGGTTCGGATGATCTCTTCCGGATTGCTGTTCCCATCACTCACATCACTGACAAAAGCAACCGTAGCCGTACCACAATTGTCCGCCTCATCAGTCACTACAGTCACATCGGGTGTAGGTGCAGCACATTGTGCATTGATTGCTGCGGGATTACTCGCTGTAGGGTTGGTTGTATCGTTGATGGTAATGACCTGAGTAACATTGATGCTGTTTCCTGCTCCATCGGTAACACTATAAGTTCGGGTGATCTCTTCTGGATTACTGTTCCCATCACTCACATCACTTACAAATGCAACCGTAGGGGTACCACAGTTATCTGCCTCATCAGTCACTACTGTCACATCGGGTGCAGGTGCAGCACATTGTACATTGATTGCTGCGGGATTACTAGCGGTAGGGTTGGTTGTATCATTAATGGTAATGATCTGAGTCACATTGATGCTGTTCCCTGCGGCATCCGTAACACTATAGGTTCGGGTGATCTCTTCCGGATTGCTGTTCCCATCACTCACATCACTGACAAAAGCTACTGTAGTCGTACCACAGTTATCTGCCTCATCAGTCACTACTGTCACATCAGGTGTAGGTGCAGCACATTGTGCATTGATTGCTGCCGGATTACTCGCGGTAGGATCAGTTGTATCATTAATGGTAATGATCTGAGTAACATTGATGCTGTTCCCTGCGCCATCCGTAACACTATAGGTTCGGGTGATCTCTTCTGGATTGCTATTCCCATCACTCACATCACTGACAAAAGCTACTGTAGCCGTACCACAGTTATCTGCCTCATCAGTCACTACAGTCACATCTGGTGTAGGTGCAGCACATTGTGCATTGATTGCTGCCGGATTACTCGCGGTAGGATCAGTTGTATCATTAATGGTAATGATCTGAGTAACATTGATGCTGTTCCCAGCGCCATCGGTAACACTATAGGTTCGGGTGATCTCTTCTGGATTGCTATTCCCATCACTCACATCACTGACAAAAGCTACTGTAGCCGTACCACAGTTATCTGCCTCATCAGTCACTACAGTCACATCTGGTGTAGGTGCAGCACATTGTGCATTGATTGCTGCGGGATTACTAGCTGTAGGGTTGGTTGTATCATTAATGGTAATGATCTGAGTAACATTGATGCTGTTCCCTGCGGCATCCGTAACACTATAGGTTCGGGTGATCTCTTCTGGATTACTATTCCCATCACTCACATCACTGACAAAAGCTACTGTAGCCGTACCACAATTGTCTGCCTCATCAGTCACTACTGTCACATCGGGTGTAGGTGCACTACATTGGGCACTAATCGGGGATGGATTACTAGCGGTAGGGTTGGTTGTATCATTAATGGTAATGGTTTGGGTAACATTGATACTATTCCCTGCGCCATCGGTAACACTATAGGTTCGGGTAATCTCTTCTGGATTACTGTTCCCATCACTCACATCACTTACAAAAGCAACCGTAGCCGTACCACAATTGTCTGCCTCATCAGTAACTACAGTCACATCGGGTGCAGGTGCACTACATTGTACATTGATTGCTGCGGGATTACTAGCGGTAGGATCAGTTGTATCATTAATGGTAATGGTTTGGGTAACATTGATACTGTTCCCTGCGCCATCGGTAACACTATAGGTTCGGGTGATCTCTTCTGGATTACTGTTCCCATCACTCACATCATTCACAAAAGCAACCGTAGCCGTACCACAATTGTCTGCCTCATCAGTCACTACAGTAATATCAGGTGCAGGTGCAGCACATTGTGCAGTAATTGCTGCCGGATTACTAGCGGTAGGATCAGTCGTATCATTAATGGTAATGGTTTGGGTAACATTGATGCTGTTCCCAGCGCCATCGGTAACACTATAGGTTCGGGTGATCTCTTCTGGATTACTGTTCCCATCACTCACATCATTCACAAAAGCAACCGTAGCCGTACCACAATTGTCTGCCTCATCTGTGACTACTGTAATATCTGGCGCTGGTGAACTACACTGTGTACTAATCGGGGATGGATTACTAGCAGTAGGATCAGTTGTATCATTAATGGTAATAGTTTGGGTAACATTGATGCTGTTTCCTGCTCCATCGGTAACACTATAGGTTCGGGTAATCTCTTCTGGATTACTGTTCCCATCACTCACATCACTGACAAAAGCAACCGTAGCCGTACCACAGTTATCTGCCTCATCAGTCACTACTGTCACATCGGGTGTAGGTGCAGCACATTGTACATTGATTGCTGCGGGATTACTAGCGGTAGGGTTGGTTGTATCATTAATGGTAATAGTTTGGGTAACATTGATACTGTTCCCAGCGCCATCGGTAACACTATAGGTTCGGGTGATCTCTTCTGGATTACTGTTCCCATCACTCACATCACTGACAAAAGCAACCGTAGCCGTACCACAGTTATCTGCCTCATCAGTCACTACAGTCACATCGGGTGCAGGTGCAGCACATTGTACAGTAATTGCTGCGGGATTACTAGCCGTAGGGTTGGTTGTATCATTAATGGTAATGGTTTGGGTCACATTGATGCTGTTTCCTGCGCCATCGGTAACACTATAGGTTCGGGTGATCTCTTCCGGATTACTGTTCCCATCACTCACATCACTTACAAAAGCTACTGTAGCCGTACCACAGTTATCTGCCTCATCAGTCACTACTGTCACATCAGGTGCAGGTGCACTACATTGGGCAGTAATCGGTGATGGATTACTAGCGGTAGGATCAGTTGTATCATTAATGGTAATGGTTTGGGTAACATTGATACTGTTCCCTGCGCCATCGGTAACACTATAGGTTCGGGTGATCTCTTCCGGATTACTGTTCCCATCACTCACATCACTGACAAAAGCTACTGTAGGGGTACCACAATTGTCTGCCTCATCTGTGACTACTGTGATATCTGGCGCTGGTGCACTACACTGTGCACTAATCGGGGATGGATTACTAGCAGTAGGATCAGTCGTATCATTAATGGTAATGATTTGGGTAACATTGATACTGTTCCCTGCGCCATCGGTAACACTATAGGTTCGGGTGATCTCTTCTGGATTACTGTTCCCATCACTCACATCATTCACAAAAGCAACCGTAGCCGTACCACAATTGTCTGCCTCATCAGTCACTACAGTCACATCGGGTGTAGGTGCAGCACATTGTGCATTGATTGCTGCCGGATTACTAGCGGTAGGATCAGTTGTATCATTAATGGTAATGATCTGAGTAACATTGATGCTGTTCCCTGCGACATCCGTAACACTATAGGTTCGGGCGATCTCTTCTGGATTACTGTTCCCATCACTCACATCACTGACAAAAGCTACCGTAGCCGTACCACAATTGTCTGCCTCATCAGTCACTACAGTCACATCGGGTGCAGGAGCACTACATTGCGCATTGATTGCTGCGGGATTACTCGCTGTAGGGTTGGTTGTATCATTAATGGTAATGATCTGAGTCACATTGATGCTGTTCCCTGCGCCATCGGTAACACTATAGGTTCGGGTGATCTCTTCCGGATTACTGTTCCCATCACTCACATCATTCACAAAAGCAACCGTAGCCGTACCACAATTGTCTGCCTCATCAGTCACTACAGTCACATCGGGTGTAGGTGCAGCACATTGTGCATTGATTGCTGCGGGATTACTAGCGGTAGGATCAGTCGTATCATTAATGGTAATGATCTGAGTCACATTGATACTGTTCCCTGCGCCATCCGTAACACTATAGGTTCGGATAATCTCTTCCGGATTACTGTTCCCATCACTCACATCACTGACAAAAGCTACTGTAGCCGTACCACAGTTATCTGCCTCATCAGTCACTACAGTCACATCGGGTGCGGGTGCAGCACATTGTGCATTGATTGCTGTGGGATTACTAGCGGTAGGATCAGTTGTATCATTAATGGTAATGATCTGAGTAACATTGATGCTGTTCCCTGCGCCATCGGTAACACTATAGGTTCTGGTAATCTCTTCTGGATTGCTGTTCCCATCACTCACATCACTGACAAATGCAACCGTAGGGGTACCACAATTGTCTGCCTCATCAGTCACTACAGTCACATCGGGTGCAGGTGCACTACATTGTACATTGATTGCTGCCGGATTACTAGCGGTAGGATCAGTTGTATCATTAATGGTAATGGTTTGGGTAACATTGATACTGTTCCCTGCACCATCCGTAACACTATAGGTTCTAGTGATCTCTTCCGGATTGCTGTTCCCATCACTTACATCACTGACAAAAGCAACCGTAGGGGTACCACAATTGTCTGCCTCATCAGTCACTACAGTCACATCGGGTGCAGGTGCAGCACATTGCGCATTGATTGCTGTGGGATTACTAGCGGTAGGATCAGTTGTATCATTAATGGTAATGATCTGAGTAACATTGATGCTGTTCCCTGCTCCATCCGTAACACTATAGGTTCGGGTGATCTCTTCTGGATTACTGTTCCCATCACTCACATCATTGACAAAAGCTACCGTAGCCGTACCACAATTGTCTGCCTCATCTGTGACTACTGCGATATCTGGCGCTGGTGCACTACATTGGGCATTGATTGCTGCGGGATTACTGGCAGTAGGATCAGTCGTATCATTAATGGTAATGGTTTGCGTAACATTGATACTGTTTCCTGCTCCATCCGTAACACTATAGGTTCGGGTGATCTCTTCCGGATTACTGTTCCCATCACTCACATCACTTACAAAAGCTACTGTAGCCGTACCACAGTTATCCGCCTCATCAGTCACTACTGTCACATCGGGTGTAGGTGCACTACATTGTGTATTGATTGCTGTGGGATTACTGGCAGTAGGGTTGGTTGTATCATTAATGGTAATGATCTGAGTAACATTGATACTGTTCCCTGCGCCATCCGTAACACTATAGGTTCGGGTGATCTCTTCTGGATTACTGTTCCCATCACTCACATCACTTACAAAAGCTACTGTAGCCGTACCACAATTGTCTGCCTCATCAGTCACTACAGTCACATCGGGTGTAGGTGCAGCACATTGTGCATTGATTGCTGCCGGATTACTCGCTGTAGGGTTGGTTGTATCATTAATGGTAATGGTTTGAGTTACATTGATACTGTTCCCTGCGCCATCCGTAACACTATAGGTTCGGATAATCTCTTCCGGATTACTGTTCCCATCACTCACATCACTTACAAATGCAACCGTAGGGGTACCACAATTATCTGCCTCATCAGTCACTACAGTCACATCGGGTGCAGGTGCAGCACATTGCGCATTGATTGCTGTGGGATTACTAGCGGTAGGATCAGTTGTATCATTAATGGTAATGATCTGAGTAACATTGATGCTGTTCCCTGCTCCATCCGTAACACTATAGGTTCGGGTGATCTCTTCTGGATTACTGTTCCCATCACTCACATCATTGACAAAAGCTACCGTAGCCGTACCACAATTGTCTGCCTCATCTGTGACTACTGCGATATCTGGCGCTGGTGCACTACATTGGGCATTGATTGCTGCGGGATTACTGGCAGTAGGATCAGTCGTATCATTAATGGTAATGGTTTGCGTAACATTGATACTGTTTCCTGCTCCATCCGTAACACTATAGGTTCGGGTGATCTCTTCCGGATTACTGTTCCCATCACTCACATCACTTACAAAAGCTACTGTAGCCGTACCACAGTTATCCGCCTCATCAGTCACTACTGTCACATCGGGTGTAGGTGCACTACATTGTGTATTGATTGCTGTGGGATTACTGGCAGTAGGGTTGGTTGTATCATTAATGGTAATGATCTGAGTAACATTGATACTGTTCCCTGCGCCATCCGTAACACTATAGGTTCGGGTGATCTCTTCTGGATTACTGTTCCCATCACTCACATCACTTACAAAAGCTACTGTAGCCGTACCACAATTGTCTGCCTCATCAGTCACTACAGTCACATCGGGTGTAGGTGCAGCACATTGTGCATTGATTGCTGCCGGATTACTCGCTGTAGGGTTGGTTGTATCATTAATGGTAATGGTTTGAGTTACATTGATACTGTTCCCAGCGCCATCCGTAACACTATAGGTTCGGATGATCTCTTCTGGATTACTGTTTCCATCACTCACATCACTGACAAAAGCTACTGTAGCCGCACCACAGTTATCCGCCTCATCAGTCACTACAGTCACATCGGGTGCGGGTGCACTACATTGGGCATTGATTGCTGCCGGATTACTAGCGGTAGGATCAGTTGTATCATTAATGGTAATAGTTTGGGTAACATTGATACTGTTCCCTGCGCCATCCGTAACACTATAGGTTCGGGTGATCTCTTCTGGATTACTGTTCCCATCACTCACATCACTGACAAAAGCTACTGTAGGCGTACCACAATTGTCTGCCTCATCAGTCACTACAGTAATATCAGGTGCAGGTGCACTACATTGTGCATTGATTGCTGCGGGATTACTAGCGGTAGGATCAGTCGTATCATTAATGGTAATGGTTTGGGTAACATTGATACTGTTCCCTGCGCCATCCGTAACACTATAGGTTCGGGTGATCTCTTCTGGATTACTGTTCCCATCACTCACATCACTGACAAATGCAATCGTAGCCGTACCACAGTTATCTGCCTCATCAGTAACTACAGTCACATCGGGTGCGGGTGCAGCACATTGTGCATTGATTGCTGTGGGATTACTAGCGGTAGGATCAGTTGTATCATTAATGGTAATGGTTTGGGTAACATTGATGCTGTTCCCTGCGCCATCGGTAACACTATAGGTTCTGGTAATCTCTTCTGGATTACTGTTCCCATCACTCACATCACTCACAAAAGCAACCGTAGCCGTACCACAATTATCTGCCTCATCAGTCACTACAGTAATATCAGGTGCAGGTGCAGCACATTGTGCAGTAATTGCTGCCGGATTACTAGCGGTAGGATCAGTCGTATCATTAATGGTAATGGTTTGGGTAACATTGATGCTGTTCCCAGCGCCATCGGTAACACTATAGGTTCGGGTGATCTCTTCTGGATTACTGTTCCCATCACTCACATCATTCACAAAAGCAACCGTAGCCGTACCACAGTTATCTGCCTCATCAGTAACTACAGTCACATCGGGTGTAGGTGCAGCACATTGTGCATTGATTGCTGCGGGATTACTAGCAGTAGGGTTGGTTGTATCATTAATGGTAATGGTTTGGGTAACATTGATGCTGTTCCCTGCGCCATCCGTAACACTATAGGTTCGGGTGATCTCTTCCGGATTACTGTTCCCATCACTCACATCACTTACAAAAGCAACCGTAGGCGTACCACAATTGTCTGCCTCATCTGTGACTACTGTAATATCTGGCGCTGGTGAACTACACTGTGTACTAATCGGGGATGGATTACTAGCAGTAGGATTAGTTGTATCATTAATGGTAATAGTTTGGGTAACATTGATGCTGTTTCCTGCTCCATCGGTAACACTATAGGTTCGGATGATCTCTTCCGGATTGCTGTTCCCATCACTCACATCACTGACAAAAGCAACCGTAGCCGTACCACAATTGTCCGCCTCATCAGTCACTACAGTCACATCGGGTGTAGGTGCAGCACATTGTGCATTGATTGCTGCGGGATTACTCGCTGTAGGGTTGGTTGTATCGTTGATGGTAATGACCTGAGTAACATTGATGCTGTTTCCTGCTCCATCGGTAACACTATAAGTTCGGGTGATCTCTTCTGGATTACTGTTCCCATCACTCACATCACTTACAAATGCAACCGTAGGGGTACCACAGTTATCTGCCTCATCAGTCACTACTGTCACATCGGGTGCAGGTGCAGCACATTGTACATTGATTGCTGCGGGATTACTAGCGGTAGGGTTGGTTGTATCATTAATGGTAATGATCTGAGTCACATTGATGCTGTTCCCAGCGCCATCCGTAACACTATAGGTTCGGGTGATCTCTTCCGGGTTACTGTTCCCATCACTCACATCACTGACAAAAGCTACTGTAGGGGTACCACAATTGTCTGCCTCATCTGTGACTACTGTAATATCTGGCGCTGGTGAACTACACTGTGCACTAATCGGTGATGGATTACTAGCGGTAGGATCAGTTGTATCATTAATGGTAATGGTTTGGGTAACATTGATGCTGTTCCCAGCGCCATCCGTAACACTATAGGTTCGGGTGATCTCTTCTGGATTACTGTTCCCATCACTCACATCACTGACAAATGCAATCGTAGCCGTACCACAGTTATCTGCCTCATCAGTAACTACAGTCACATCGGGTGTAGGTGCACTACATTGGGCACTAATCGGGGATGGATTACTAGCGGTAGGGTTGGTTGTATCATTAATTGTAATGGTTTGGGTAACATTGATGCTGTTTCCTGCGGCATCCGTAACACTATAGGTTCGGGTAATCTCTTCTGGATTACTGTTCCCATCACTCACATCACTTACAAATGCAACCGTAGCCGTACCACAGTTATCTGCCTCATCAGTCACTACTGTCACATCGGGTGCGGGTGCACTACATTGCGCATTGATTGCTGTGGGATTACTAGCGGTAGGATCAGTTGTATCATTAATGGTAATGGTTTGGGTCACATTGATACTATTCCCTGCGGCATCCGTAACACTATAGGTTCGGGTGATCTCTTCTGGATTGCTGTTCCCATCACTCACATCACTTACAAAAGCTACTGTAGGGGTACCACAATTGTCTGCTTCATCAGTGACTACAGTAATATCAGGTACAGGTGCACTACATTGTGCACTAATCGGGGATGGATTACTAGCGGTAGGATCAGTTGTATCATTAATGGTAATGGTTTGGGTCACATTGATACTGTTCCCTGCGCCATCCGTAACACTATAGGTTCGGGTAATCTCTTCTGGATTACTGTTCCCATCACTCACATCACTGACAAAAGCTACTGTAGGGGTACCACAATTATCTGCCTCATCAGTCACTACAGTCACATCGGGTGTAGGTGCAGCACATTGTGCATTGATTGCTGCGGGATTACTCGCTGTAGGGTTGGTTGTATCATTAATTGTAATGGTTTGAGTTACATTGATGCTGTTCCCTGCGGCATCCGTAACACTATAGGTTCGGGTGATCTCTTCTGGATTGCTGTTCCCATCACTCACATCACTTACAAATGCAACCGTAGCCGTACCACAGTTATCTGCCTCATCAGTCACTACTGTCACATCGGGTGCGGGTGCACTACATTGCGCATTGATTGCTGTGGGATTACTAGCGGTAGGATCAGTTGTATCATTAATGGTAATGGTTTGGGTCACATTGATACTATTCCCTGCGGCATCCGTAACACTATAGGTTCGGGTGATCTCTTCTGGATTGCTGTTCCCATCACTCACATCACTTACAAAAGCTACTGTAGGGGTACCACAATTGTCTGCTTCATCAGTGACTACAGTAATATCAGGTACAGGTGCACTACATTGTGCAGTAATTGCTGCGGGATTACTCGCTGTAGGATCAGTAATGTCTTCAACTGTAAGCTCTACTTCGTTAGAGGTAAGGATAGTACATAGATATGAGGAACTAGAAACTACAACTCTATATCTATTACCATTAGCAGCTGTAGTAGCATTAGTAATAGTTAATGTACCTGTTGTTACTGTACTGTGTATTCCTGTATTAGTTAAATTATCCCAAGTAGCTCCATTAAATAATTGCCACTGATATGTATTTGCATTCGAAGTTATAACTGTAAATGTAGTATTAGTATTTGGACAAATACTTGAATTAGAAGGTTGCGTTGTAATTGATGGTGCTGTACCGGGAGTAGTGACGTTGACATTTGTTCCCGTATATCCATCGCTTCCTGAAGTAACAATTCCATTTCCGTTAACCGTAAGCCCACTACCAAATGTACCATTCCCTAAAAGTCCATTGTTATCACCATCAGTAAATCCAGCTTCAATAACATCATTACAACCATCATTATCACTATCTAATTCTAAAAAATTATCGTTACTATCAGTATCACTATCAGCAACTGTATAATTTATAACACCACTATCCTCACCTCCAGGTGCTTGAACAGCATCAGGGATTCCATCTGTTCCTACTGAACCAGATACTACCCCATTAATATGTGTTTGATTATGACCTGCTTCAACCGCATCATAAATACCATCATTATCTGAATCTAAATCCAAATGATTAGGAATGCCATCTTGGTCTTGATCAAAAGTATTATCTAAACTATCACATATACCATCAGCATTTCCGTCCATACAAGAAGGTGCTCCTCCACTACCATTATTATTGGCATCCTCATAATTTAGTATTCCATCATTGTCTGCATCTGCTGAAGGATCAACCCCCAATTCATTCTCTAAGATATCGGTGATACCATCATTATCATCATCTTGATCAACCTCATCAGGACTATTATCATTATCTGTATCTAATGTTCCTGTAATTGTTATTATTAAATCTGCAGTAGCTGTATTTAAAACACCATCTATTATTGTATAAGGTGTAGTATCTATTAATGTAGCTCCTACAGCAAGAGCTACAACTGCAGGATTAGTTTGATCTAACACATAGGTATATGAACCATCTGCATTAATAGTCAAAAAACCATAGTCGGTAGGTATAGCATTTCCTATATTTACTGGATCACCGTCAACTGAAAATAAAGACACGACGCTATCGCCTTGCCAAAATATATCTGAGACTCCGGCTATTTGCCCTCCAGGATCAGCATCTGTGGCATTGGGACCATAGTTATAAGAAATTACCAATTGATCAATAGGGGCTTGAAATGCTACATTAATATTACCTGTTGCATCTGCCTCGACCGCTGTACCTGTTCCATAGTATGTATCAGCGCCTGCTTCTACTATTCCCCCTGTTCTAATAAAATTGTAATTTACTGGTGTTGGAGAGCCTCCTGAAAAACCTTGAATTGTTATTTGATCTTGCCAAGCAGTTCCCTGTGAATAATCAATATCTGTTACTAAAAAACCGACATTAAAGACTTCTTGATCAAAATCTATTACTAATTGTGTATCTGACACTGGATTTGTTGCGGGATCAATATTAAATAACAAATATCCTGTATGCCCTCCATTCGTTAGGGTATTTTGAGAGGTTTGATTAAACGCATTACCTGCTCCACTTGGATCTAATGAAGTAAAATCTAAATCTACTCCATTAATAGTTCTTGTTAAACCGGTCACCGTAGCACCATTAGCAAATTCGTTTTCCCAAATTAACCTAGATAGTGGTCTGTCTACTAAATCTTGGCCATTAATTCCATCACCTTCTATTACATTGCCTGTTGCTGTATTAACAACTCCAACACTAACATTATTGGCATCATTTATTGCTATTGGGGGATCATCCACCCCGTCTATCGTAATTGTTAAGATACCATAGTCAATTCTACCTGTTAAATCTTCTACTGTATACGCAATAATATCGTCTAAAGATGTAGTACTTGTTAGCCCAGCCACTGCAGGACTACTTGTATTCACCGTATAAGAATACGAACCATCTGATTGAATAGTTATAGAACCATATAAAGTAGTATATGTAGTACCCACAGCAGCTGGAAATACATTTACTTCTGATACAGATAATACTTCTCCTGGTGTACTGTCTATATCATTGGTAAGAATATTTCCTGTAATTGCTACAACTGCATCGGCATCTACATTATCGGCATCATCAACTGCTACAGGGTTATGTCTCCAAACTCTAATAAATGTATTTGCGCTTCCTGTAGCTCCACCACTATCTGTTATAGTAACGGTAACAGTTCTGACCCCTTCTGTATACGAGTTATTTAAATCTCCATAAAATAATGTGGCCATAAAGTTTTCAAACACCGTATTAGGAATCGGCAATCCATTAGCTTCAGTAATTGTAAAATTAGTACCTCCCGTTTGAGCAAATGTTAATACAGTACTACCAAAAGTATAATTTACAGCTTTATCAGCACCATTAAAAAAGTAAAAATTAGTGCCATTAAATGGGGGTATTGCAAATAATTCCTGCGGATCTATTGTACCTGCTATACTTATAGTTGCGCTAGCAATATTACCATCGTCTGATGTAACCGATTCATTTTGAGAAACTCTATAAACTAAACCATTAGTAGGTTGAACAAAAAAACTATAATCATTACCAACAGTGTTTCCGTCTAAATCAATAGTTGGTGCAGCTAAAAATGCTCTTGTTCGACTTTTAAAAGAAGACCTAGAAATGCCATTATCATGTATATAATTAGGAAAAAATAGATTTGCTCCACCGGCATCGATTTGTTCGTTAAGATATAGTGATTTTGGATCATCTATTCCTTGAATTTTGGTATCTATGTTTTGCGCATAGGATAGTTTTGGATAAAAAAAGAGGCTTAAAAATAAGATTACCAAAAGTATAGAGTTCCTAGTATTATATCTTGGACTTACATTTTTTCTTCTTTTAAATGGCGGGGTATATTTATTTTTATTTACTATTTCTAGGTGTCGCATATTTGCACTTTTAAAAAGATGATCGTTTTACTTTATTCAATTTATTTTGACGCTGCTAATGCGAGTTAATAGAATCCCAGAGAGAATCGATTAATTATGCTATAACTAGTAATTTCAGTTAATACATTGCCCTTAGAAACTGAAGCATAGTTTAGATCTGATAGTATTCGAAAATTGTAGATTTTTTTTTGTCGATCACAACACTTTTTAAAAAAGTATTGGATTAATACTAATTTGTACTCTAGTAATGATAAAAGTTTTTTAATCCCAAATCGTACATGTTTTTTTCGGGATACTAATTGACATACCTTCTTAGTTGAACATAAGAAGATATCATAATCCTCTCCTACAAAAGTTGGAGAATAGAAGATATAGTTAACCATAAGCAGGTAATTTAGATTGCTATTTTTGTTCTATTACATACGCTATACAGAGTACATAATTCATAACATTTTGACGTGCATTCTTTCTTAATCAATACTACCTGAACAGCATAAAATTTTATATAAAAAATTATAAAAGACATTCACTTCTAAAGGGTAATTAGAAAGTTTAAAATGTTTTTTTACTGTTTCTAAAGTCTTATTGACCAAGCATACCTGTTAATATTCTTTATTTACCTAAATTTATACATAATAGACTGATAATCCATACTTTAAAACATCAAAATAGCTACGGAAATACCGCAAACTAAAATTATTAGCTTTTTCTTTATAATTTTCTTTACTTTTTTGAATGCTTTTTTATCCCTTTTTGCTCAAATGAAATACTGACCTTAATAGCTCTTATATTTTATAGTTCCAAAAAAACGCGCATTTATATGAAGTACAACTATTTTGATTTTTATCACTAATCAGGTTAAGATGTGAGAGACTTGTTTTACTAATTAAGTTTGCCTTTGTTCTAGAAATATATGCTCATAAAAAAGGCCTTTCGATTAGGAAAGACCTTTAATAAATAAGTTATTATTTAAACTTATATATTTTAACCATCGGTATTGTCATCATTCGTTACACAAGTACATTGCCCAGTAAAAATATTTGCCTGAATAGTACCTGAGCAAGAATCGCTGCAAGAGGCCATAACGTAATCTCCACCGTGAATAGTTTTTTGCGCACTTTTGTTTAATGTTTTTACTCCTGTTAGGTTTAATAAATTTTTCATGATTTAAAACTTTTTTAAAAATAATTTATTCTTGAACATTTAAAGACACTCAAGATGTACGTCTATTAAATAAGCCTGAAAAATTAATATGTGCGATTATGTGTGTGTGGGGAACAGGAGTTATGACGCCTCCTTTTGAAATTCATTCAAACTTACTGTATATTAGAGCGTTACACAAAAAATAATTATGGCTTTACCTCAATTAACATTTTTTTAACATTTAAAATGTGCTAAATAGATAAGCAGACTTAAAATAAAATTTTAAAATCAGTGGATCTAATTATTTGAAACGGAATAACCTTTTTCAATCTTTATTTTAAGACATTTCTTTTGAATATAAATGCACGTCTCTTTGTGGAAAAGGTAAAGAAATACCTCCAGCTTCCAGTTTCTTTTTGGCTTCTTCAATTGTATAGAAATGAATTGCCCAAAAGTCATCGTTGGATGCCCAGTATCTCAATTGTAATGTAACGGCACTATCTCCTAACTCTGTAACAATTACTTCTGGAGTTGGTTCTTGCATAACCAATTCTTGACCATTGATAAGGTCCAAAAGGATTTGTTTTGCTTCTAATATATTACTGTCATATGATATTCCTATGTCTATCTTATCACGTCTAATACCTTCTGAAGAGTAGTTAACAATATTATCATTGGATAACTTACCGTTAGGAATAATTGCCAATTGATTACCAAAAGTGGTGAGTTTAGTTGTAAATATCGAAATCTCTTTTACCGTTCCTGATATTCCTTGAGCTTCAATAAAATCACCAATTTTAAAAGGTTTAAAAAACAAAATCAAAACACCGCCTGCAAAATTCGCCAAAGACCCTTGTAGAGCTAAACCTACTGCTAAGCCAGCAGCTCCCAGAATAGCAACTAATGAAGATGTCTGAACTCCTAATTGAGTGATCACTAAAATTAACAATAAGATTTTAAGTCCTATGTTAATAATTTCATATAGGAAATTCTCTAAAGTTTCATCATAATCTTTCTTCTGAAAAAACTTACGTAGTCCCTTACTAAAAATCCTGATTACCCACATGCCAATAAATAGAATTAGAATTGCAGAAATCAATCCAGGTACAAAATTCCATATCCATTCTATAAACTGTTCCCAATTTTCTTTGGTAAGCCCTAATTTTTCCATCTTTTAGTTTTTAGTATTTACAACGCAAGTATATTGTTTTAACAACAATATTATTTCAAAATTAATATGATTTTTATACAAATATAAATCAAGGGTCAAGCGTTTAAAATTTTTGATTTAAATATTTTAGCTGCAGAAGTATATCCCCCATCTGTGCCATCTATGAAGTGAATGTGTTTATCTTTTCTATCTTCTACATAACAAGACATTACACAACCATGAGTGGTGTGAATCCCATAGGTTATTTTACCATTTGACTCTAACCCATTTAAAAAAGAAACTAATTGATTTATTTGCTTTTCTTCGCCAGATATAACCGTATTTATTGTTCCATCTATCATTAAAGTATCAGACAATTGGATAATCTTGTATATATATTCTTTTCCGCTTTTAAAATATTGAAAATACAATTTACCTATACTAGTAATAGACCAGTTTTTAAGCATATAACCAATATTATACTTTCCGATTCTGGCGTACATTTCTTTTTTAATTTTTGAAAAGGTATTATCTAATCTTAATTTTCTTTTAGAAACTGGTTTTCTTTTATCAATATCCCCAAAGATTACATCTATTTTTGTGATAATCTGTTCGTAAACTTTACTTTGTATATCGTCTTCTTTACAATTTATTAAAAGGCATATTACTTTTTGTGTGTTCTTAGGTGGCGCTATTTCATCCCATCTACACTCCATCCCTTCTAGGTTTGCCAAATCACTATTTACTGTGTCCTTTTTAAAAGAGTTTAATGATTCTTGTTTAATAACTTCTTCAGCATACTTAAGGCCATTTCCTAATACAATAGGAATTGTAAGGTATCTATTTAATCTAATTTTACTAATTGTTAATTTTTGATTGTTGGCAAAGATATCTTTCACTTGCATGCCTCCTACTCTAAGATCTAAACCTAAAGTTTCTTTAACGTGTTGCTTGTGACCATTTAATATCTCTAACAATCTTAATTGCATTGTACCAGGAACTAGAAATGTAGCACCATCTCCTCCGAAGAAATATGGGATTTTAACCGATTTATGTTCTTTTATATGATTTAATACAGCAACAATACTTCCTGTAGCGGCTAAGTTGACGTCATTATGCAATCCATTTATTATTGCTTCTGAAGAATTTTTGATATCTGTGATTATAACATGCCAATCTTCTGGTACTTTAGTAAAAAGCGTTTCGTCTGCTAAAAGGTCTCTTAGTTGTATTTTATTCGCTACAAGGTTTTTATAAAAAAAAACAGTAGATTTCATATCTTTAAATATTTCAAAATTGAATGCCGAATCTATATTAATTCCAACTAAATGGTTTTACTATTTTTTCTACTTCAAAAAGTGTTTTGCAATGCACAAAAGATACTGAATTTATTCTTACACGAACAGTGTCAAAAATCACAAAGAATTCTGAGTTTACGTAAAAACTCTGAAGATAAACCTAATATGCTCTTTTTCAATAAATATAAAACTAAAACATAGATTATATTGGGTTATAAAAACTTGAAAACTTACTCTGGGATTAGCTGTAGAAAGTTTACGCTATCAATTTCCAATACTATTACAAATGTTATTGCCTAATATATTTTAACAAACCATCTTTATATGTTTTACCAATAGGTAACTTATGATAACCAATAAAAACTTGATTTCCTGAAAGTTTTTCAATCTTATCCAAGTTGATTATATAGGATCTATGTATTCTAATAAAATTATGATGAATTAATTTGTCTTCCCAATTTCTTAGACTATCTAAAACAAGAATATCCTTATCTTTTGTTATTACATTTACATAATCTACTTCGGCTTTAAAAAACAGAATAGTGTTAACATTTACCTTGTATATTGTCTTATCGGTATATAAAAAAAAGTGTTTTGGGCTTTCTTGTCTAGTAGAATTAACTTTATCCTGAACTCTATTAACGGCTTTAAAAAAACGTTCATGCGAGAACGGTTTTACTAAATAATCAACTACAGCCTCTTCAAAAGCTTCTACTGCATAATCAGGAAACGCAGTTGTAATGATTACATGCGGTGGATTTACTAGCGTTCTTAGAAAAGATAATCCGTTTAATTCTGGTAATTGAATATCTAAAAACAGGAAATCTGCTGCTTCTAATTCTTTTAATTTGATATCTAATCCACTCTCATATATTCCTAAGCAATTTACAAAAGGAGTTTTATCAATATATGTTTTTAAAACCTCTTGGGCACTATATTCATCTTCTAGAATTATACAATTTATCATATAGCTATGCTTAACATTACTTTAAATAGCGCTTCACTTTCTTCTATACTCAATTTGTATTGATCTGGATACAACAACTGTAGTCTATTTTGAGTATTCTTGATTCCTATCCCACTCTCTTCCCAATTTGTTTCTATTTCTTTTTGTGCATCTAGACGAGGATTCTCGCAATAAAAAGAAAAATCGTTATCCTTAATTTTTAGTTTTATTTTAATTGTATGTTTCTTTCCTTTTAAAACACTGGTATATTTAAAGGCATTTTCTACAAAGGGAATAAGCAACAAAGGCGCTATTTGTTTTTTAGGGTTATCAATATCCTCAGAAAATATGACTTCTATTTTATTCGTTAATCGTTCTTTTTGTAAACTAATATAATCTTTTAAATGCTCGATCTCTTGATAGATTGTAACTCTTTCTTTTTGTCCTTCATGTAATACATATCTAAAATTGTTTGAGAGTTTTAAAATCAAATCAGGGGCTTTATCATCTTTTTTTAGTGTATTTGCATAGATTGTATTAAGCGTATTAAATAAAAAATGTGGATTCACTTGTGCTTTTAAAGCTTTAAGTTCGGCCCGTTCTTTTTCTTGCTTTACCATATCTAGCTCTAATTGTTTGGCATACATTTTCTTTATTGAATATACTGTAAAAAACACTAAACTAAATGACAAATACGTTACCAAACTTGATAAAATAGTTCTCCAACGGTGATGTTCATGACCTTCTTCATTATGAAAAGTAGCATCTGCATAATAATGAATTAATGCGTTACCAATAAATATGAGAAAAATCAAAGGAATATATTTTTTTTTGTTTTTTAATGGCAAGAACCATAAATACACCACGTATGATGGGACCATATAAAAAAACAATGCATTAAATTCATGAGCAAAACTCATAGAGTATCCTCCTTCTCTTCCAAAATATTTTATATATGGAAAAAAGAATACCATACTCCAAAAAACCAGATGGATTATTGGCTCTATCTTTTTAGTTTTTAGATATAAAGGGTCGTAACTCATAAAACAGCTCTAAGATATCAATTTTATTTATGGGAAATCACAAGATCTTTTATTGCAGCTTTAGCCAAAATTGTATCAGTATCACTATTCGTCCCGCTAATTCTAAAAAGTACATGTCCACCTTTAAGAGGATCAGTATCTGTTTGCTCAAAAACAATATCACCATTAAGAGAAAACCAAACTCTATCTTTTACTCTCCCTATCTCAACAGAAACCCATTGATAGGGAGCTGTAATATTGTCTTCTTTTCTAATATGAAAACCTCGCTCTAAAGATGTAATATTTTTATAGAAAAAAGGAGTGTATCCATGTGACTTATTATTAAAAGTCAAATTATAATGATTCATCGCACTACGCCATTTCCAAATATCTTCTGGCTTGGCATTTTTTGCAGGAAATGTAAGTGTTGTGTCATTTTGACTATCAGAAGCAGAAAACAATGTTATTAAAACTGACGAGTCTGACATTGCTTTAATTTTATATTTCAAGATAATATCGCCTTCATAATTTATCGGGCTTACCACAAAAAAACCATCTGAATCATTAATTTCTTCAAAAACAAATTCTTCGTTTTTAATAGAGGTTTTACCTTTTCCTAAGGTTGTCCATTCAGAAAGTTGTTGAGGGTTTATTTTTTCTTCAGTAAAAGTAGTTGAATTACATGCAAGCATATTGCATGCTATTAACATCAACCCAAAATATGATTTTAAAGACATGGTTTATTTGATTAAGATTAGTATTAATTTTTTAATTATTCCCATCATTATGTCTATACTTTCTCTTCTTTCTATTTCTAGTTTTGTTTTTGTTTTTAGAAAGGACATAGTTAAGGCTACATAAAAAACCTAGAGTTTGTGATTGAAACTTCCAGATTGTACGTTGTTCAAAATCTCTAGTTCTAGTTGTTCGTTTCATTAAATTATTATCTAGAACATCAATTACTCTAAGGTTAGCAGTGAATTTATTTTGTAGAAATTTAGCTCTAACTCCCCAGTCTATTCGATGCCTGGGTTCTATAAAATTAAAAGGGTTTTGTCTTTTCGGAGTATGCCTATAGGTTATATCTGTACTAATTGACTTAGTGATCTTAAAGGTGTTTTTTAACTGGAGATTAGAAGAATATAACTCATCCCAAGTAACAATATCATTATCTTCTGTTTTTGTAAAGTAATAGTTTCCTGTAAATTGAGTATTCCATGAGTTTAGAAGTTTAATTTGCATGGTAGATTCTATTCCGAAAGAATGATTGATCCCTTTATTTTGAAATGAGATTACTTGTATGTTATTATCTTCGATATCATTTACCCATAGAATAATATTTTTTCTATATCTATAAAAGGTAGTAGCAGACCAATTAAAGCTTTTTTTATTTTTATGATAACTTATTTCTAGATTATCACTTGATTCTGGTTCAAGTCTGGAGTTTCCTTCGAATCTAAAAAAAGGATTTCCTAATTGAAATGGGTTTACATGATGCAAATTAGGTCTTGAAATTCGTCTACTATAACCAATACTAAACGTATTATTTTGATTGAATTTATATGCAGCATGAATCGATGGAAAAAGATTTGAAAAACGAAGATCTGTTATCTCAGAGTTTATAGTATTTGTAGAATTTGAAGTAAAATACTCATATCGTAATCCAAGTTGCCAATCAATTTTTTTTAGTGTGAATTTTGTAAGTCCATATATCCCAAAAAGTTCCTCGCTATACTTAAATGTATCAAAAGTCTCATCTGTAGTATCTAATCTAATATATCGTTGATTTTGAATATCACTACTATTAAAAGATCCTCCAGCTTCAAACTGCAACGTTTGAGTTATAGGCAAAGAATAATCTAATGATAAAGCATGAATTTTATTATTTTCATTAATTTCTTGATCAAATATGAATACCCTATCTTCAAAATCCGAAGCTGGATATTCATTTTTATTATCATTAAGATTAAAATCTAATTCTAAAAAATGGTTTTCCTTTTCAAATTTCTTTCGATAATTAGCATTGAAAACATAAGTAGTATGAGAATGTTCAGCATTTCTGGTATATGTAAAATCATCTCTATTGGAGACATCAAAATATTGGGAAGTATTATAAAAACTATGATAGTCGTCTGTATAATCTAACCCCACAGAAAGCTCGTTGTTATCGTTTATAAAATAATCTACTCCGCCTGCAAGTTTTCGTGTTAAACCATTAAAGTCATAAGGAGTAAAGATATTTTGAGTATCTCCGTTATTAAAAACTCTATTAATTGTCTGTTTACTATCCATTTCTCTGCCAGACTGTGATCCTGTAAAACTTAAGTTTACTTTTGAAAAATTATGATTACCTGTTACTCCATAACCATATCGTTTTGTTCCAAATGAGCTATTCAGACTAAGGTTTGTTCCTTTGTTTGTGTTACTTTTTAAAATGATGTTAATGACTCCGGTTAGACCGTCTGCTTGATACTTTGCCGATGGAGACGTAATAATCTCTACACTTTTGATAGTTGACGAGGGTATTTGTTCCAACAATTCTACAGCATTAAGTGCAGAGGGTTTTCCATTAATCAGAATCCTAACATTATCATTACCACGTAATGAGATACTTCCTGTACCTAAATCAGTTTGTATATCCGGAATTTGGTCAAAAGCTTCAAGTGCATTGGTTCCTGATTGTTGAATGTCTGTACCTAGATTAATAATTTTTCTATCAATTTTTAACTGCGTGGTTGTTCGTTCTGCTTGTATAACCACTTCGTCCAAATCACTAACTATGGTACGAAGGTTAAAAAGCAGATTTACAGGATTATCAAGTGCAGTATATTGTATAATTTCTGTTTTATATCCAATAAATGTAACTTCAAAATATGTAAACAACTTATCCGTTGTAAACTCAAACTGACCTTGATTATTGGTAGATGTACCATCAACTAATTCTTGATTAGCATTGTAAACTGCAATCGTTGCAAAAGGAATAACTTCTTGAGTTAGGGCATCTACAACACTTCCTTTGTAAGTTGTTGCTTCTTGACTGACAAGATAACAGGGGACTATCAAAAAGAATACTATAAAAATTACTGTTCGCGTCATTTTTTGAATTTGATACTTCAAAATTGATACGAATAGACTTCTTAAAAAATATTAATCTGTGAAAGCATTATTTTCATCTGTTAACGTTATTTAAAAAAAGTGATTCCAACCAAAATAAAATAATGACAAGTAAAAAGCCAATCATAATTATGATTGGCTTTTTAGTGAACTCACATCAAAAAAATGATGCATCCTTAATTGATCAACTACTTTAAGTTAGCTTGAAATAACATCACAGTCAATAACTTTGTTTTAGTGCTCGTGGCAACTTGTATTATATATTTAATAGAATAAATCCTAGTACGCCGCTATACAAGGGACACCAGTTTTGGCATCACTACTCGCACTTCCTCCTAAAATTTTATTTTTTTCATTATTAGTAAGAGATACAATTTTTGTTTTACTCAACCTTAGTTTATTTAAAGTTTTTTTTTCTATAGATTTCATAATTTTTGTTTTAAATTCAATTAAACATACTTTGTTATAAACTCAAAAAGAAATAAGTTTTCTTAAGAATCTCGTTTTTCGCTTTTCTAAAATTAATTAAAACATAAGGTAAATTGCAAGCATCTGTGGTTGGCATTTATAAATCTGGTGTTTAAATTTATAAATGTAACGCGTCTAAAAATGTGTATTATTAACAAGTGTTATTAAAGTCATAAAAAAATCAATAAATCGTCAATACAATCATGTTTTTTAAAACCAATTGTCTTTTGTTTACGATATTTGAAAGAAAAAAAAGTCTTGAAAAAAACACTCTCATTTTTAATCCTCATCCTAAATTTATCTTTATACTCTCAAAATACAATTACCATAACAGTAGTCGATAGTGTAAACAACTTACCCATAAAAAATGTTACAATTACTAATATTGATTCGCAAGTAAAAAGTTACACCAATACGAATGGAGCATCTATTTTGACCTCTTTTGGTATTTTTGACATTTCAAAAATTGGCTATAAAACCCAACGTTCTGAAATTAACAACACACAAAACATTACCATAAAGCTTGAGGCAGATACAACTACTTTAGACGAGGTAACAATCAACAATTTCTCGCTCCCTCTTCAATATAAAAATGCTACAGATGCAGTTGCAATAGTTAACTCTAAAGAAATTAACAGAGGCAATACTCTGGAGTTACACCCAATTTTAAACAAGGTGCCAGGTGTTTTTATGCAAAGTGGTACATTAAACACTAATAGAATATCCATACGAGGAATTGGCGCCCGAAATTTATTTGGTACTGCTAATATAAGAGCATATTTTGAAGATATTCCATTAACAGATGGTAATGGTGAATCTTCTATCGAAGACCTTGAACTTGCTGCTTTATCTAGTATCGAAATTCACAAAGGGCCTTCATCTAGTAGTTACGGTGTAGGTTTAGGAGGTACTATTTTATTAACACCACAATATGCCAATGCCAACACTACAGAAGGATCAATAGGAACAACAGTAGGAAGTTATGGTCTGATCAGAGTACTCGCTAAGGCCTCTGTTAGTGGGGAACGTTCTAATATCAAAATAGTTTATAGTAACAATCATTCAGATGGGTATCGCAATAATAATACGTATGACCGAAATACTTTCACAGCAACTTCTAGTGTTTACTTAGGAAAAAAAGATGCTTTATCTATTTTTGGAAGTGTAGTAAATCTTAAAGCGGGTATTCCTAGTTCTTTAAACCAAGAAGATTTTAATAATTCACCTAGACAAGCGGCTTTTACTTGGGGGCAAGCTCAAGGATTCGAAGATGTAGATTATGGGATCGCAGGCGTAACCTGGAAACATAATTACACTACAAAAGTATCTCAAAACACAAGTGTTTTTACTGCACTTAGAAAAAACTATGAACCTAGACCATTTAATATTTTAGAAGAAAAATCTAATAATTTTGGTATCCGTACCAGAATATTAGGAGAACACAAACTAGCTAGAAAAACTATAAACTGGACCTTAGGAGCAGAACTTTTTTATGAATCCTATAATAGCAAAACATTTGATAATTTATATCAAGATTTTCCGATTGGTACTGGAAGCGTACAAGGTGATCTTCTTTCAGATCTTGATGAAAAAAGATATTATTACAACTTTTTTG
The DNA here is from genome assembly GCF_003443715.1 of Aquimarina sp. AD10. Taxonomy (NCBI): domain Bacteria; kingdom Pseudomonadati; phylum Bacteroidota; class Flavobacteriia; order Flavobacteriales; family Flavobacteriaceae; genus Aquimarina; species Aquimarina sp. AD10. The sequence continues at coordinate 2,091,763 of NZ_CP031965.1, forward strand.
GAGAAACCAACTTAAGCATTAATCAAAAATTAAGGTTTAATTTAGGAGTACATCTTAACCAAACTAATTTTGATATTGATGATCTATTTTTATCTGATGGAGAAAATAGTTCAGGTGAATTTGATTTTGACCCTATACTTTCTCCTAAAATAGGGGTGAATTACGCAATGAATACAAATATCACTTTATTTGGAAATATCGCTCATGGATTCTCTACTCCTACCGCATCTGAAACACTACTCCCTGATGGATTATTTAACGCAGATATTAAACCAGAAATAGGCTGGAATTATGAGGTAGGTGCACGATATAAGTTATTAAATGGTAAGTTATACGGATCCTTATCGTTATATACACTAAGAATTGAAGACCTTTTGGTAGCGCGTAGAACAGTAGATGATAATTTCTTTGCTATCAATGCAGGTAAAACAACTCATAATGGTCTTGAAGCAGAAATTAACTATACTTTACATACTTTTAAATCTTCTCAACTTAATTTCTTTATTAATGGATCTATTTATGATTATACATTTAAAGATTTTATAGATCTTGATAATGATTTCTCTGGCAATGACCTAACGGGTGTACCTTCTGAAGTTATAAATCTAGGAATTGATCTCTATGCTGATAAAGGGTTTTACGGAAACTTAAACTTACAAACTGTGGGTGAAATCCCAGTCAATGATGCCAATTCTGTTCTAAATGATGGTTATGAATTATTACATGGAAAAATTGGTTTTAGAAATGCAATAGGAAAACACTTTTTTTATGATTTTTCTGTAGGCGCTAATAATCTTTTGGATACGAAATACGCTTCACAAATTCAAATAAACGCCAGAGGTTTTGGTGGTAATGCCCCCAGATACTTTTATCCTGGTTTACCTTTTAATATCTATGGTGGGATTAACATAAAATATAGACTCTAAAAATATTTTCTTTGTATTTTTCTGCGATAAATAAAATCATCCATGAAATTCTTATCTTTTTTAATACTTTTAATCACAGTATTTTCGGCTTGCGCACAGCAAAAAGAAAATGATATTCTTATAGAAGCAGACCCTAAAAACTATACTACAGAACTAATAGTTCCTGAATTACAAATCCCATGGGGAATGACCTGGTTACCTGATGGCAGTATGCTTATTACTGAAAAAAGCGGAACGTTAATTCATTTTAAAAACAAGATCAAAACAACAATCTCTAATGTTCCAGAAGTTTATAATCGTAATCAAGGAGGTCTATTAGATATAGAATTACACCCGAAGTATCAAGAAAACGGATGGATTTACATGGCATACTCTTCTAAAAAAGGTACCGAAAAAGGTGGAAATACAGCTATTATTAGAGCAAAACTTGAAAAAAATCAATTAACAAATATTGAAGAATTATACAAAGGCACCCCTAATACAACCAAAGGTCACCATTTTGGTTCTAGACTAGAATTTGATACCCAAGGATACCTTTATTTTTCTATTGGAGATCGAGGAAATAGAGATGTTAATCCACAAGATATAACCAAAGATGGCGGAAAGATATATCGTTTACATGATGATGGCAGCATCCCAAAAGACAATCCGTTTGTAGATAAGAAAGGTGCTAAAAAAGCAGTTTTTTCGTATGGGCACCGTAATCCACAAGGAATGGCAATACATCCAGACGGTACAATTTGGGTTCATGAGCATGGACCAAGAGGCGGTGATGAAATTAACCCTATTAAAAAAGGTCTTAATTATGGATGGCCTACAATTACTTATGGTATTAATTATAGCGGAACTTCTATCACCGACATAACAAAAAAAGAAGGAATGCAACAACCCTTATATTACTGGGTTCCTTCAATTGCCCCCAGTGGTATGGATTTTGTAACTAGTGATATCTATCCCGACTGGAAAAATGACTTAGTAGTAGGATCATTAAAATTTCAATATTTAGAATTACTTGAATTAACTAATAATAAAGTTACGTCTAGAAAAAAACTACTGGATGGTATGGGAAGAGTACGTAACGTAAGACAAGGGCCTGATGGCTTCATATATGTTGCAATAGAAAATAAAGGTATCGTAAAAATAATTCCAAATTAGATGAAAAAACATATCAAAAGATTCTTAGTATTAGAAGTTTTAGTACTAATAGTTAGTATTTCTATTACTGCACAAAAAAGTGAAATTAGCACATTATCAACTTCGTTGTATTTAAAATCAGAAATTCAGGATGCAAAACTTACAGAAAGTATTGCTCGTGGTAAAGAGGTATATAGTGATTTTTGTATGCAATGCCATTTACCAGATGGAAAAGGAACTCCAAAAGTATTCCCTCCACTCGCCGGATCTAATTGGCTTATCGAAAAACGAAAAGAAAGTATTCATTCTGTAAAATATGGACTAAATGGTCCCATAACTGTAAACGGAGTTGCCTATAATAGTGCAATGACACCTCTAGGTCTTGAAGATGAGGAAATTGCTGATGTAATGAATTACATTATGAATAATTGGGGAAATACTCAAAAAAATATGGTTACCATTGAAGAAGTTACTGCAATAAAAAAGTAAGCTACGCGCTAATTATTTTTTATTAAAACATCTTTTTATCTCCTAATAAAATTGATTTTCTTAACTTTATACCTATTCAAGACCATAATAGTCGCCCCTCTTCTATTTGTGTTGATAAACACTTACTATATGGTATAACAATAACCAAATAGGTTACGTTAACACTATGTAATGTGATTAATATAATTCATTACATCGCACATTTTGTTTGGCTTTTACTAATTAATACTCAATCATATGAAATCCTTTTCATTTACTATAGTATTTCTTTTGATATACCATATTCATGCACAACAAAACGAAAGGAATTTTGTAAAAATAGAAGAATCCAATAATAATGGAGGAGTATCGCAATTTGTTGCTCCAAAATCAACTATTGGCTCTAAAATATATAAGTTTAAATACAGATCTGAATCTTATAAAGGCACAAGACTAGAAATAACATCAAAATTAAGAGCTCTAAAAAACGATTCAAAATTTGCTGGTATTCCTTCAGAAATAAAAACAGTACTTAATGAGCTTTTTAAAAACACAAAACATCAAGCGATCCCAAGACTATATAAAAAAAATGCGATCATCTTTCTTGACGCACTATACAGCTATGAAGAGTTTGTTATTGCCTATGACAATTCGTTGCACGAAGTTGTAGGAAAAATAAAAACTGATATGCGTTATATTGATTTTAAATTTGAAAGACAATTCACAAAGGCAAAAGTAAAATTAGATCGTGTTATAAAAGAGAATCCAGAAAGCACTAAAGAAATCGATAGGCTTGAAAAAGATGCTCGTAATAGTTTGATTAAATTGATAAGTCACAGATGGATGAAGAAAAAATTTGAAACCTACAAAGGTATTGATATTGTAAAAAAACCAGATGAGCTTATCAAAGAATTTAAGGAAACTGAAGCTATGAATGCATTTAATTTATTTCAAGAAAAAGAAATTGAAAAAATGTCTCCTTATCTTGAAAATCAAATAATCGACTTTTTTTATAAAAAATCCATCCCCGAAATACATCCAGATCAATTAGAATTGAATTATATCGACAAAATATAGAACAAGCTAGGTTCTCTAAAATAGTTTTGATGATGCATTCAATACTAAAATAATACAGAAGAAGACTCCTTTGACACCAGATCTTTCGTTCATATTTCTTCTTCAAAAAAAATTATAACCCTACTTCTACAATTTGAAAAATTCAAAAACATACAAAGTAATAGGTCTTATGTCTGGTACATCTCTTGATGGTTTAGACATCGCCTATTGCCATTTCAAAAAAGAAAACACGATTTGGCACTATTCTATCGAGAAAGCTATTTCAATAGAGTATACAAAAGAATTTAAAGAAAAATTAAAAAGCACTGTACATCTTGAAGCATCAGCATTATTGACTTTCAATAATGAATATGGCATTTGGTTAGGTAAACAGGTCGACAATTTCATCACCACGCATAATTTAAGTGTTGATTTTATTGCTAGTCATGGTCATACTGTTTTTCATCAACCTGAAATTGGGTTAACTTATCAAATAGGTTCCGGACAACATATTGCCAATAGTAGCGGTCAAAAAGTAATTTGTGATTTTAGAGTAAACGATGTCTCCTATAAAGGGCAGGGTGCCCCATTGGTTCCTATCGGAGACCTACATTTATTTAATGAATATGATTTTTGCCTAAATTTAGGTGGTATTAGTAATGTTTCTTTTAGTAACAATCATAAAAGAATAGCCTATGATATTTCTCCTGTGAATATGCTTCTTAACTATATCTGCTCTAAAATAAACCTAGAGTACGATAAAGGCGGACAATTGGCTAAAACCGGACAAATAAATGTTTTATTATTAGAACGCCTTAATACATTAGAATATTATGATCTAAAAGCCCCAAAATCATTAGGTTATGAATGGTTTACCCAAAAAGTAATTCCTATAATTGACAACCCATCTGATACTATCGAAAATTTACTACATACTGCTGTTCATCATATAGCCACTCAAATTACAAATGACATCAAAAAAACCAAAAAAAATAGCTCAAAAGTATTAGTTACAGGTGGTGGTGCCAAAAATGATTTTCTAATAGAAGTTTTAACTCAGAAACTTAAGCCTTTTGCAACCATTATTATTCCTGAAGACAAAATTATTGACTTTAAAGAAGCTTTAATTTTTGCGTTTATGGGAGTATTACGAGAAAGAAAAGAAATAAATTGTTTACAATCCGTTACGGGTGCAACAAAAGATTCATCTTCTGGAGTAATCTATGAACCTTTGTAGTATGTGTTTCTAATAAAAGGAAAAACTCTAGAAACAAAACTTTGAAACTCAAAAACAATCTCTAAATTTGCCAAAAATAAAAAGAAATGCTAATTATTGGTATTGCCGGAGGTACTGGCTGTGGAAAAACAACAGTCGTTAATCAAATTGTTAATGAATTACCAGAAAATGAGGTTTGCGTAATTTCTCAAGATTCATATTATAAAGATACAAGTCATCTCACGTATGATGAGAGAACAAAAATTAATTTTGATCACCCTCAATCCATTGATTTTGATTTATTAGCAGAACACCTTTCTAAACTAAGAAACGGAGAAACTATACAACAACCTGTATATTCTTTTGTTGAACATAATCGTACAGGAGAAACCATAAGTACATCTCCTAGTAAAGTAATTATAGTCGAAGGTATTTTGATTCTGACCAATCCTGAAATTCGAGATATTTTTGATATCAAAATATATGTGCATACCGATAGCGATGAAAGATTAATTAGAAGACTTAAAAGAGATATTGCAGAACGTGGGCGAGATATTGACGAAGTATTAGATAGGTATCAAAATACACTAAAACCTATGCATCAGCAATTCATCGATCCTACTAAAGAATTTGCAGATCTTATTATACCAAATAATCACTACAATAATGTAGCTGTTGATATTGTACGCACAATAATAAAAGAACGCTTGAATTAACTTTTGTACCTTTACATAAAACATTATCTCTCTTAGATTGAAGCTAAAAAGTTATTTACAGAAACTAAAAAACAAACCGGCTCTCATACCGATATTTGCTATATTTTTTAATAAATATGTGCTCATCATTTTGCTTTTTGTAATATGGATGCTGTTTTTGGACACCAATTCCTGGTTGATTCATAAAGAACTGGATCAAGAAATTCAAGAGCTAGAAGACAACAAAAAGTATTATATCAAAGAAATCATTAAAGATCAGAAAGATATTAAAGTACTAAAAGATAGTAGTGAATTAGAAAAATTTGCTCGAGAAGAGTATTTTATGAAGCGCGACAATGAAGAAATTTACATTATAGAATACGAAGATAGTGTACCTAAAAACAAAAAAAATGACTAAATCCTTATTTGAAAGTTTTGATGAGGTTTCTGCAAAACAATGGAAACAAAAAATTCAATTTGATCTAAAAGGTGCTGATTATAATGAAGCCTTAATATTTAAATCCCTAGAAGGTATAGATGTTAAACCTTTTTATAATCAAGAAGATATAGCTAATATTGCTGATATCGAAAATCCCTCTTCTTGGAGAAATGCTATAAAAATATATGTTGAAAAAGCTTCTTTAGGAAATCAACAAGGGCTTAACAGAGTAAATAAGGGTGCAGAAAGTGTGTTTTTCGTAATTCAAGAAGAAGACATTGACCCAGACATACTATTACAAAATTTTTCTACTGAGATACCAATTTATATCCAAACAGAATTCTTATCCACTACCTATGCCAGACAATTAGATGTTATTGCTAAAACAAGCGGCTTAAGTATTTATCTTTTAAATGATAACATACATCAATTAGCTAGCACAGGAAATTGGTTCCAAAATTTAAATAGCGATTTTTCTGCAGTAGAAGAAATTGCTAAACAATCCAATACTTTAAAGAGTACGATCAGCGTTGACCTTAGTTTATATCAAAATGCCGGCGCTACGATGGTTCAACAATTAGCCTATTCTTTAGCACATGCCAATGAGTATTTAAACTTTTTCAATACTAAAAATTTTAATTCCCTAGAGAATAACGAAATAGTATTTAAAGTTTCTGTTGGTGGTAATTATTTTTTTGAGATAGCTAAAATAAGAGCACTTAGACTTCTTTGGAGTTCATTATCTTCAGAATATAACGTTTTAGATTCTTGCCACATATTAGCTTTTCCTTCCCATCGTAATAAAACTATTTTAGATTATAATGTGAATATGTTGCGTACAACGACAGAATGTATGAGTGCAATATTAGGAGGTGCCGATACTATTCATAATCTACCTTATGATGACATTTATAATTTAGAAAATGATTTTGGCACAAGAATTTCAATTAACCAATTACTAATTCTTAAAAATGAAAGCTATTTTGATTTGGTAAATAATCCTGCTTCTGGATCTTATTACATTGAAACATTAACAAATCAATTAGCAGAAGAAGCGTTACTTTTATTTAAAAATCTAGAAAAAGGAGGCGGTTTTTTAAATCAGCTAAAATCAGGTAACATTCAAAAAAAATTAAAAGAAAGCGCCAAAAAAGAGCAAGAATTATTTGATAATAGTGAAATCGTACTGACTGGATCTAACAAATATCAAAACACTGAAGAAATACTTCCTGTATTCCAAAAACAAGTATTTCTTTCTAAAAATGTAAGAAAAACACTACTCGAACCCATAATAAAGAGTAGATTAAGTGAGATTATCGAGAAAAAATCACAATAAAACGTTAATATTTAAGAACTTATTGTTAACTTTGTTATATAATTAAAATTTTATAGCCTATACACTAACATTACTAAATCTAAATTAATGCCCCTTAAGATTAGATCTAGGATCATCGTCATTTGTTTGATAATATCCTCGCAACTGAATTATGCCCAAACCAAAAATTTCTGCCTTAGCGTAGATGAAACTGGTATTATTGAAAAGGCATATAAATCATTTGAAAATGATTTATTTACCTATTACAAATTTGGGAATGACTCTATAAAGACATATAGAACTTTTTTAGCAGAAGTTGCTAGTTTATCATTAGACTTAAGAAAGCTTCCGTCGACTAATTCAATTCAGTTAGCAAGAGAGTTTAAGAAAATTGCAAATAATAAAAATTCTCTTTGGATAAAATTAAGCGAATACGAGAATCAAGAAGCTACAAAGAAATCTGGTCCTTCTACTTCTGGTAAAAATCAAGAAGAAGTTTTAATTTTTAATTACAGAGGAGGCTTTATACAATGCTTAAAAAACACAAGTGACAGTGACGACTTCAAAGACATTGTAAATACTTTAGAAGAAGATGGAAATGTTAGTACTTCATTAATCTCACAAAGAATATACTATATACCAGATAAAGAGTTTTGCGCAATCGAAATCAAAAACTTTATCGCCTTTGACGTATATTACTCCATCTTAATGGTTATCGAAAAAGCGTTTGGATAGTTTTTTATGATATTCATATTAAAAACAGCAAATAGAATCCATTTTTTGAATAAAAATCATTTCTAAAACCTTAATTTTATAGCCTTGTTAATTTAACATGATTTAAAGTGAAGCTTTAAGTAATGAATAGAAAAGACATTCAAGGGATAGAATTACCCAAAAAATCAAAAGTCCACAGTACTCAAAAAAGTTCTGTTTTTACTACTTCCGAAGGAATAGCTATTAATTCATCTTATAATCAGGATGATATTAAAGATTTAGAACACATTAATTTCTCGGCAGGGCTACCTCCTTATTTAAGAGGCCCATACTCAACAATGTATGTTCGAAGACCCTGGACAATACGGCAATATGCTGGTTTTTCTACTGCAGAAGAAAGTAATGCCTTTTATCGCAGAAATTTAGCTGCAGGTCAAAAAGGACTTTCTGTTGCCTTTGATTTGGCAACTCATAGAGGATATGATAGTGATCATGAAAGAGTATTTGGAGATGTAGGAATGGCAGGAGTTGCCATTGATACTGTAGAAGACATGAAAGTACTTTTTGATCAGATCCCTCTAGATAAAATGTCTGTCTCTATGACAATGAATGGTGCTGTATTGCCTATTATGGCATTTTATATCGTAGCTGCAGAAGAGCAGGGTGTTTCAAAAAACCTTCTGTCTGGAACTATTCAAAATGATATTTTAAAGGAGTTCATGGTACGTAATACCTATGTATACCCTCCTACTCCATCTATGCGCATTATCGGAGATATCTTTAAGTATTGCTCTAAGAATATGCCTAAATTTAATCCCATCAGTATTTCCGGATATCATATGCAAGAGGCCGGCGCTACTTGTGATATAGAACTGGCATATACTTTAGCAGATGGCTTAGAATATGTAAGAAAAGGAATAGAAGCCGGTATGGATGTTGATGCTTTTGCTCCAAGATTATCCTTTTTCTGGGCCATAGGGATGAATCACTTTATGGAAATTGCAAAAATGAGAGCCGCCAGAATGCTTTGGGCAAAATTAATTAAACAGTTTAATCCGCAAAATCCTAAATCCTTAATGCTACGAACGCATTGTCAGACAAGTGGATGGAGTTTAACCGCACAAGACCCTTTTAATAATGTTGCTCGTACATGTATAGAAGCTAGTGCTGCAGCTTTTGGAGGTACCCAAAGTTTACATACTAATGCCTTAGATGAGGCCATAGCGTTACCTACAGATTTTTCTGCCAGAATAGCAAGAAATACTCAAATATATTTACAAGAAGAAACGCAAATAACTAAAACTGTTGACCCATGGGCAGGAAGCTATTATGTAGAATCTTTGACTAATGATATTGCCCAAAAAGCATGGGAACTTATTCAAGAAGTTGAAGAATTAGGTGGAATGACTAAAGCTATCGAAGCTGGTATTCCTAAAATGAGAATCGAAGAGGCTGCCGCTCGCAAACAAGCCAGGATAGATAGCGAACAAGATGTTATTATAGGCGTTAATAGATACGCTTTAGAAGAAGAAGAGGCTATTAGTACTTTAAAAGTTGATAATAATGCCGTTCGATCGCAACAAATAGCAGGTTTAGAAAAAGTAAAAGCATCAAGAGATAATGACGCTGTTCAAAACGCCCTAGAAAACCTTACAAAAGCTGCAGTTAATGAAGACCAAAATTTACTAGAGTTAGCCGTAGAAGCTGCTAAATTAAGAGCAACTTTAGGTGAAATCAGTGATGCCCTAGAAAAAGAATTTGGAAGACATAAAGCGCAAATAAAAACATTTACAGGTGTGTATGCTAAAGAAATAAAAAATGATGAATCTTTCGAAAATGCTAGGAAGCTAGCCAATAAATTTGCCGAATTAGAAGGTCGTAGACCAAGAATTATGATTGCCAAAATGGGGCAAGACGGTCACGATCGTGGTGCAAAAGTTGTAGCAACAAGCTATGCCGATGTTGGATTTGATGTAGATATTGGACCACTGTTTCAAACTCCATCTGAAGCCGCAAAACAAGCTGTAGAAAATGATGTACATATCGTAGGAGTCTCCTCTCTTGCAGGAGGACACAAAACACTTGTACCTCAAATTGTGGCAGAGCTTAAAAAATATGGTCGAGAAGATATTATGGTTATAGTAGGAGGAGTAATTCCTCCTGATGATTATGAATACTTATTTGAAGCCGGAGCAGTAGCTATATTTGGACCTGGAACAAAAATTAGTGATGCAGCAATTACAATTTTAGAAATTTTAATCTCAACCTTTGAATAAAAAATACTATGCACGCATAGTATATATAAAGTATTAATTGTAACTTTCACCAAATATTGACAATCATTCACTTATGAGTTATACAGACAAAATGCTTCGCGATGGGGCTCTAGAAGGAAAAAATATAGTTGTTACCGGTGGCGGTAGCGGTTTAGGAAAATCAATGACAAAATATTTCCTTGAACTCGGGGCTAAAGTAGCCATAACATCCAGGAATCTGGAAAAATTACAAAACACTGCGAAAGAACTCGAAGCAGAAACAGGAGGTACCTGCTTAGCTGTGCAATGTGATGTAAGAGAATATGATCAGGTTGAAGCAATGAGAAATAAGGTTATTGAAACTTTTGGTACCGTAGATGTACTACTTAACAATGCAGCAGGAAACTTCATCTCCCCTACAGAACGATTATCACATCGCGCTTTTGATATTATTATTGATATTGTATTAAAAGGAACTAAAAATTGTACGCTAGCTTTCGGAAAACACTGGATAGATACGAAATACACTAATACTTCTGTACTTAACATAGTTACTACCTATGCATGGACAGGTTCTGCATATGTTGTTCCGAGTGCTACTGCAAAAGCTGGTGTTCTGGCAATGACAAGATCCTTAGCTGTTGAATGGGCAAAATACGGTATGCGTTTTAATGCTATTGCTCCAGGTCCTTTTCCTACCAAAGGTGCTTGGGATAGATTAGTACCTGGTGACTTGGCTGAAAAACTCGATTTCGCCAAAAGAGTACCATTAAGCCGTACAGGTGAACATCAAGAACTTGCAAACCTTGCCGCTTATCTAGTATCCGATTTTTCAGCCTATGTAAACGGAGAAGTAATTACAATAGATGGTGGTGAGTGGATCAAAGGAGCTGGACAATTTAACCTGCTAGAACAAGTACCCGAAGAAATGTGGGATCAATTGGAAGCAATGATACGTGCTAAGAAAAATAAATAACTATTTATTAACAATTCATAAAGTACACTAGACCATTCCTAAAGGGGGATGGTCTTTTTTAATTTCAACTGTTAACATTTTTCATTTTTATAATATATAATTAATTGTATTTTTATCGCTTGTAAATCCAAATCTTCCCCTATGGGTAAAATAATAGCAATTGCCAATCAAAAAGGTGGTGTAGGTAAAACTACTACCTCAGTTAATTTAGCAGCTTCTTTAGGTGTTCTAGAGAAAAAAGTATTACTTATCGATGCAGATCCGCAAGCAAATGCAACTTCGGGACTGGGATTAGATGTTGATACCATAGAGAAAGGTACATACCAAATTCTGGAACATACAGTAAAAGCAGAAGATGCAATTCTGGAAACTAGTGCCCCTAATGTAGATATTATTCCTGCACATATTGATTTAGTTGCAATTGAGATTGAACTTGTAGATAAAGATTCTAGAGAGTATATGCTAAAAAAAGCAATGGACAATCTAGTATCTAAATACGATTACATTCTTATTGACTGTGCTCCTTCTCTAGGATTGTTAACACTTAATGCTCTAACAGCAGCTAATTCTGTTATTATTCCTATACAATGTGAGTATTTTGCATTAGAAGGATTAGGAAAACTATTGAATACTATTAAAAGTGTACAAAAAATACATAATAAAGAATTAGATATAGAAGGATTATTACTTACAATGTATGATTCTCGATTAAGATTATCAAATCAGGTAGTAGAAGAAGTACAAAAGCATTTTAGCGAAATGGTTTTTAAAACCATTATACAAAGAAATATAAGATTAAGTGAAGCTCCTAGCTATGGTGAGAGTATAATTAATTATGACGCCGCTAGTAAAGGAGCTAGTAATTACTTAAGTTTGGCTCACGAAATTATTAAGAAAAATAGTTAAGGATTCATGGCGAAGGCAACAAAAAAACAAGCATTAGGAAGAGGTTTATCAGCACTTTTAAAAGATCCCGAAAATGATATAAAATCGGTTGAAGATAAAAATGCAGATAAAGTAGTGGGTAATATTATCGAATTAGAACTCGAGAGTATAGATGTTAACCCATTTCAACCACGTACTAGTTTTAATGATGAAACTCTTAGAGAACTTGCAACCTCGATAAAAGAAGTTGGCGTTATCCAGCCCATAACGGTTAGGAAATTAGATTTTAACAACTTTCAATTAGTCAGCGGAGAAAGACGATTTCGTGCATCTAAATTAGCCGGATTAAAGACAATTCCTGCCTATATCCGTATTGCTAACGACCAAGAGTCTTTAACAATGGCTTTGGTAGAAAACATCCAAAGACAAGATTTAGATCCGATCGAAATTGCATTATCTTATCAAAGACTTATTGACGAAATTAGCTTAACACAAGAGCAGCTAAGTGATCGCGTAGGTAAAAAAAGATCAACTATAGCCAATTATCTTAGATTATTAAAATTAGATCCAATAGTACAAACAGGAATGCGTGATGGATTTATATCTATGGGGCATGGACGTGCACTTGTTAATGTCGACGACCAACAACAACAGCTTGAAATATATGAGAAAATTATAGGAAATTCTCTATCTGTGCGTAACACTGAGAGTTTAGTACGGTCTTTAAATAACAAAACTGAAATTTCTGATACCGGAAAACCCGAAAGTTCAACTGCTCCAAAATATATTTTAAAAGGAGTTAAAGAATTTTCTGAGTATTTTGGTGCTAAAATTGATGTAAAAGTGACTAGTAAAGGAAGTGGTAAGCTTATTATACCATTTTCTTCGGAAGAAGATTTTAAACGTATTAAGAAACTCATCGATAGTGAAAATTAAATGTTGCTATATCATCCTATTTTTTATACTTTTTTCATTTCAAAGTATACATTCACAGGAAAATGACGAATTAAAGGTCACCACCGAGGAAGTGGCTGTAAAAAAGAAAAAAAGAAAGAGAAAAAAAGAAAAGAAAAGAAATAAGGTTCGCCCATATGAACCATTAGCACCAGCTAGAGCAGCATTTTACTCTGCAGTACTTCCTGGTTTAGGACAGATTTATAATGGAAAAGGATTGTACTGGAGATTACCAGCAGTTTACGGAGCAATTGGAACAGGCATTTATTTCTACATTCAGAATAACAATAGATATAATGAATTTAGAGACATCTATAAACGTAGACTAGCAGGGTTTACAGATGATCGATTTATAGATCAAACTACAGGAGAAATATTAGTTTCTAATGATCAATTAATTGATGTACAAGATCGATTTAGACGTGAACAAGAATTATCATTACTTTTAACTGTAGCGGCATATCTTTTAAATATTGTAGACGCAAACGTAACCGCGCATTTACAACAATATAACATTACAGATGATTTATCTTTTAAACCTAAAGTAAACTTCGAAGAATTTAATTCTACTGGACTTAACTATGGAGTTTCGTTAAATTATAGTTTTTAAAAGAATATATTAGACAATAACCACCAAAACATGAAAATTGCACTATTAGGTTATGGCAAAATGGGTAAAACCATAGAAAAAATTGCTACAGAAAGAGGCCATACCATTATACTTAAAGTAGATAAAGACGATAACGATTATGACCTTTCAGAAGTCGATGTTGCTATAGATTTTAGTATCCCCTCTGCTGCCGTACAAAATATTACTAATTGTTTTAATACCAATACTCCAGTTATTTCAGGTACTACTGGATGGCTAGATCAATATGAAAATATGGTTGCACTGTGTAATGAAAAAAAAGGTGCATTTATTTATGCCTCTAATTATAGCCTGGGAGTTAATCTTTTCTTTGAGCTCAATAAAAAATTAGCCAAAATGATGAATCCTTTGGATACTTATGGGATCACTATGGAGGAAATTCATCATACTCAAAAATTAGATGCCCCAAGTGGCACTGCTATTACTCTTGCAGAAGGAATTATTGAAAATAGTAACAAGAGTGCATGGGAATTAGATAATGGAAATGCAAATGGCAATACAATTCCTATTACTGCAAAAAGAATAGAAAATGTTCCAGGTACGCACACCGTTTCATACACTTCTGAAGTAGATGATATAGAAATTAAGCATACTGCACATAACAGAAACGGATTTGCATTAGGAGCCGTTGTTGCCGCAGAATGGATAAAAGACAAAACTGGTGTTTTTAACATGAAAGATGTTTTAGGGCTCTAAAAGTGTAACACTTTACGAATAAAAAATACTTATACTACAAAATACAATAAGATGACACTTACAGAATGGTTTATTTTTTTCCTGATAGTACAGGTAATTCATTTTTTAGGAACATGGAAGTTATATGTAAAGGCCGGTAGAAAAGCTTGGGAGGCTCTTGTACCTGTATATAATGCTGTGATCTTAATGAAAATCATAAATCGACCATGGTGGTGGGTAATTTTACTTTTCATCCCAGTAATTAATGTCATTATGTTACCTGTTCTTTGGGTAGAAACTATTAGGAGTTTTGGTCAAAACACTACAAAAGATACTATTCTTGTTGTGGTAACACTTGGATTCTATATTTTTTACGTAAACTACATGTTAGATGTAAAATATATTGAAGATAGAGACCTTAAACCTACAACAGCTAGCGGAGAGTGGACGAGTTCTATTTTATTTGCAGTAGTAGCCGCTACTATTGTGCATACCTATTTTATGCAACCTTATACGATACCAACAGGATCTCTAGAAAGAACATTATTAGTAGGTGATTTTTTGTTTGTAAGCAAATTTCATTATGGAGCACGAACTCCTATGACGGCAGTTTCATTTCCGATGGTGCATGATACTATTCCTGTTGTCAGAAAAAAATCGTATTTAAGCAAACCGCAGTACCCATATTTTAGACTTCCTGGATTTCAGAAAGTAAAACGTAATGATATTGTAGTATTTAGTTGGCCAGTAGATACAGTAAGTAAATTTAGAGATCAATCAAATCTAGGTCACTACAAACCCATAGATAAAAAATCAAATTATGTTAAACGTTGTGTCGGAGTACCAGGCGATTCATTAGCGGTAATTGATGGTTATGTGCATATTAACGGGCAAAAAAATCAATTACCAGATCGTGCACAAGTACAGTTTTCTTATGAAGGAACTGTAAAGAACAGAAATTTTAATCCACAAAACCTGTACAATCGTTATAAAATAAAGCCAAATGAGTTTGGATTCGTTAGTAATACAGAGTTTCGAGCGGCGGGAATGACTAATGATGCTGCTAAACAGTTTAAAAACCATCCAAACGTATCTAGTATACAACGAAGTATCAGTCCGAAAGGCCAAAAAGAATTTGGAATTTTCCCTAACAATGGAAAAGTAAATTGGAACAGAGACAATTTTGGAGCAATCTATATTCCTGAAGCCGGGAAAACAGTAAAAATGGATCTTAAGAGCTTTTCTTTGTACAGAAGAATTATTGAAGTGTACGAAGGTTCAGAACTAGGAATAGATAATAAATTATCTGTAAACGGCACCCAAATATTACTTAACGGAAAACCAATAGATAGTTATACTTTTAAACAAGATTACTACTGGATGATGGGTGATAATCGCCATAATAGTGAAGACAGTCGTGCATGGGGGTATGTGCCCGCAAATCACATTGTAGGTAAACCTGTATTTGTATGGTTTAGCTGGGATACAAATGCCAAAGGATTATTTAATAAAATTAGATGGGAACGTATGTTTACTACAGTAGGTGGTAGCGGAAAAAGTGTTTCTTATTTCAAATATTTCTTAATTCTTTTGATAGGTTGGATTATTTATGGTCAATATCGCAAAAGAAAGAAAAATGCTTAGTAAAGCATATTGTTATCTAAAATTTGATTTCTAAAATTGAAGACTACTCTACTTCACCCAATGTATTTCGGATCTATAGCGCAGTTTGTGGCTATAGCACAAGCTGAAAATGTTGTTTTTGAGAATGAAGATAATTTTCAAAAACAAACGTATAGAAACCGAACTTATATTTATGGAGCTAACGGAAAACTATTATTAACAGTACCTATAAAGCATTCTGGTAAAGAAATCAGGCAGCACTATAAAGATATCCGCATCGAAAACGATTTTGAATGGCAACAATTACATTGGAAATCTTTAGAAACGGCTTATAGAACCTCTCCCTTTTTTGAATATTATGAAGATGAACTCGTTTCTCTTTTTCAAAAAAAGAAAGAATTTCTTTTAGATTTTAATTATGAATGTATGCAGATTCTTTTTGATTGCCTACAATTAGATATTTCATTTTCTAAAACAAAAAGCTATCACAAAAATCCCGAAAATCTTATTGATCAGCGACAACTTGTAAATGCACGAAGAGAAAATGAATATCCTTTAGAGTCGTACATTCAAGTTTTTTCAGAAAAATATGGTTTTCTATCTAATCTGTCGATTCTTGATTTATTATTTAATGAAGGAACCAACGCTTTGACTTATCTGGAGCATCAAGTTATTTTTTAATGGTTCGACCCATACTGCATTACGGATTACATCTTGCGATACCTTTGGTGATAGCCCTCTTATTATTTCCAAAACAATGGAAAAAAGTATACTTTATTTTTATAGGAGCTATGCTTATTGATTTAGATCACCTACTAGCCCATCCTATTTTTGATCCCAATCGCTGTAGCGTAGGATTTCACCCTTTACATAGTTATTATGCCATCTCTATCTATTGTATATCGTTGTTTTTCAAAAAAATCAGAATAGTTGGTATAGCCCTTCTGTGGCATATAGTTGTAGATCAGGTCGACTGTTGGATGATGTAACAAATTGTCAACTTAAATTAGTAACAAATCAAACGTTTTGACAACACAATTCACAATAAGTCAACGTTATTTCAAACACAAGTTTATCAAGTATTGAGTAATTTTAAAAACCCAATCACCGTAATTTCAGATTTCAATAAAGGTTATATTCAGCATATTTAGGAAATATTGATTACATTTAGTATTCAACTAATATTACTAAGTCTATTTTTAATCAATTTTTTATCTATGAATAAACTTATACTTTCTGTTTTAATTCTAGCGTTATTTTCTTGCGGAAAACAATCCAAAGAACCTAAAAAAGAAGAACAACAACCTATTTCTATTATCGATCTTAAAAGAAATGACCCCATTACGATCAATCCAGAACTAATACATAAACTTTCAAAAAAAGAGATCACTAAAACCTTTACAAAAAGAATAAAAAAAAAGGTAGGGGCCGAGTTTGAAATTTATCAAGCCTATTCTTACAATGATCAATCAGAACAATACTACTTACTCTTATTAGAAGATTTCAAAGGAATAAGTGAGGAAAATGATACTTTGAATAATCGAATACAGGCACTTAGACTAAGTTATAAAGATAAGCAGTTCAAAAAAAAATCTTCTATTAAGGATGATATAGATCAAGATTGGGAAACTTCAATCGATTTTTGGAACAATTACACCGAATTATCAGACATAGACAATGACGGCTTGACTGATCTTATATTGGTTTATGGTACCAAAGGACAAGATGGATACGTAGATGGTCGAGTTAAGATCATGATATATCATAATAAAAAAAGAGTAACTATAAGACATCAAAACAGTGGTTCTAGTGATGGGCGACTAACCAAAATAAACAGTAAATTTTATACCTTACCTGTAGAGATTCAAAAAGCAGTAAAAGAAAAGATTCAAAAAATGATCAAAAACAAACATGCTGCTTTTGCTGGAGATTGGGAAAAAGAAATGTCAAAAGAAGCTACTAGGCTAGAAGAGAAATAATATTTCGATCAAACCTAATTCAATCGCATTTTTGTACTAATTGGATAATGATCAGAAAAATTCACATTAAAATTCTCAAACATTAACACTTCATAATCTTCAGGGATTAAGATAAAGTCTATACGTACAGGAAAAAGTTTAAATTCAAACGTTTTGCCAAATCCTTTTCCTGCAATCTTAAACGTGTCTTGCAAATTTTCTGAGGTAACCTTATTGTAGACATAAGAATAAGCAGTATTGTTAAAATCACCCATCACTATATTTTTGTATGGTGATTTTTGCATATGTGCTAGTAGTATTTCCATTTGTTCTTGTTGTTTCACAAAAGAAATTTGTATTCTCTTTACTAGCTTTTGAGAAGCTTCTTTTGTTAACCCATCGGTTTTTGGATTTATTTTATGAGATTGTAGATGTACATTATACACTCTCACGGTATCCGTATGAATTACGATATCGGTATAGATCGTATTATTAGCAGTTTTCTTAAAATGCAATGAGCCTTTTTTTATAATCGGAAATTTTGAAAAAACCGCCAACGCTAACTCTCCGTTATCGTTATTAAAATCTTGATATTTATAGGGGTATTGATCAAAATTAATATCAGGATTATTATAAAACTCCTGCGCACAAAATATATCTGGATTTTCTTTATGTACTAATTTCGAAATGTCTTGGGGTATGCTTTCTGAAGGTATCCAATCAAAACGGTTAAAGCTATGTACATTATAACTCATTAATGATATTGTATTATCGGCTTCATCGGTAGACTTACCTCTTATTTTATACAGTGATGAAACGTGTGATACTCCTATAATTAAAACAACAAGAGAAAGAATTCCTTTTTTATTTAACAGAATAAGCCAATATAATAAGAATAGCACATTTATTACAATAAGAATAGGCACTGCCAAGCTTAAAACAGATAATAACGAAAAAGTTTTAGGAGAAACATAAGGCAACAAGTACGATAGCAACAAGGCAAAAGCTGCTATAGAATTCATCACAAAGACGATCTTATTGATTATTTTCCTCATGTTTGCTTACTTACTCCTTTCCTGCCTTAAACAAAAAGTCTTTTTCCTCTTTGGTTAAGCTTTCATAACCACTTTTACTAATTTTATCAAGTATAGCATCGATTTTTCCTTGGTTTGGGTTTTTTATTTTACTTCCTGAAGATGTAGTTCTTTTAGAAGATGCTGCGTAGGTTTTTGATTTATGTACTGTTTTTAAAGGACTTTTCTTTTTAGGTTTAAATAAATTAGCAAATCCATCCATGAGCTTTTCAAACCAAGCACCTATATCATTTCCTTTTTTAAGTTGTGTAGCATAAATGAACCCAAATAATGCACCGCCAATATGCGCGATCATACCTCCTGCATTTCCTGTTTCTGGAGATTGATTTGGTAATTGTATCAAATCCATAAGCACCATAAAAACACCAATTTGCCATAGTTTCACATTAAAAAAGATAACTCTTACCTCTGCATTAGGCGTATACGTCGCAATAAAGATTACTATTGCTAACACCGCAGCTGATGCTCCTATAATGTAGCCTGGTCTCGCATTTAACACTGGTAAAAAATTATATGCCAAAACAAAAAGTATACCTCCACAAACGGCACCTAATAAATAGATTGTAAGAAATCGTTTTTCTGTAAACAAATTAAGTACAAACTGTCCGAACCAATATAACAAAAGCATGTTCCAGAAAATATGCCAAAATCCAAAATGAAGAAAACTATAGGTTACTACACCCCAAATTTGTAAAATCAGAGCATTAAACTCTGTTGGCAACACAAACCATCCCATTAAATCATCGGGACGCATCTGTAAACCCCATCCACCCAAAGTGGCAAATAAGAATAATGCTGCATTGATAACAATTAGCTTAATAATAATATTAGCTGTCTTAAACTGATATGTCAAATTATTAGTTGCCATACTAATTCCAACGATGTTGATTAAACGAATTTTTTTTCCAGTACCACATGGTAATAAAACCAATAACGGCACCACCAATATGCGCCCAATGAGCTACGTTTGAAGGTCCTAAAAGTGCTTGACCTGTAATTCCTGAATATAAATCCAAAAGAAAATACCCCCCTATAAGATACTTTGCTTTTATAGGAATAGGTATAAACATGATATACAACGGTAAATTAGGATATAACACGGCAAATGCTGCTAAAACACCAAAAATAGCACCTGAAGCTCCAACCATTGGAGTTGCGTATGCTCCAATCATTTTTTCTGTAACATCTCTGGGAATTTCTGGATAAACATTATACTGTCCCGCCGCGATAGTCTCTTGAATAAAAGTAATAACCTCAGAGGATGAAAAACCAGCTTCTATATACGCTTGATAGCCTGGATTAAATTGAAAATAAGTAAACAAAATCTGAAACCCAACAGCTCCTAGCCCAGAGAAAAAATAAATAAAAAGAAATTTATTTTTGCCTATCGAGTTTTCGAGATGACTTCCAAACATAAATAAAGCAAACATGTTAAAGAATATATGACTAATACCGCCATGCATAAACATATGTGTCACAATTTGCCATACCTGAAAATTATCATTTTTAGGGAACCATAAAGCAAACCATTCATAAGCATTATCTCCTAGACTCGTTGAGCCTACAAAAAATATAATATTAATAATTAATAATACCTTTACTGTATCTGTAATTCTCCCCATATAGTACTTAAAATTTCTTATCTATTTCATCTACTGTTAACGTGATGAAAGTTGGCTTATTATCTGGTGTTATTGTAGGCTCTGTACAAGCAAAAAGACTATTAGCCATATATCTTTGCTGCTCCGGGACTAATTCTACCCCTGATCGCACAGCAATACTTTTAGACATGGACTTTGCCAATAGATCTGTCTGAGAAAAACCACTATCAGGAACTTCATTTTCTAAATCACTTAACAACTGCTCTAATAAAGTAGCTACTTCTTTCTCTGTTACTACCGAAGGTATAGCTGTTATTTCAATTTCTCCTAAATCAAGCTTTCCAAATATAAACCCAGTGTTCTCTAACTGTTCTTTTACGGTTTCAAGTAGTGTTATTTCAGTTTTAGAAAAAGATAACACTAACGGAAACAACAATTGCTGACTAACAGCACTTGCCATTGTAATACTTTTTAGTAATTCTTCGTATACAATTCTTTGATGTGCACGATTTTGATTAATGATCACCATACCACTTTTAATAGTCGTAACTATATATTTTTTACGAAGTTGGTATGTTGTATGATGTTCTAAATCTTTTTTATCATCAGTTTCGAATAATGAACCCGTTTGCTCTTCACTTTCAAACTCTACTGTAGAAAACGATGTTTGTTTCACATCGTTAGATGATACTTCGGATTCTAACCCTGTATATAAGTTTTCCCAACTACCAGGTGTTTCTTTTTTAAACGCACTATAATTCTTTTGCGTATTACTAGTAGCCGTAGTTCGTTGTTTTTCTTCTTTAAAAGGATTAAAATTTCTGTCTACTTCAATAGTTGGAGCCTGTGCTATTTTACTCTTATACTCATAAGGTGTATCCATAGAAGCGTCTCTATTAAAATCTAATACTGGCGCTACATTAAATTGACCTAAACTATGTTTAATTGTAGAACGTAACATCGCATAAAGCGCATGCTCGTCTTCAAATTTTATTTCTGTTTTAGTGGGATGAATATTAATATCTATAGATTTAGGATCTACTTCTAGATAAATAAAATAACTTGGATGTGCTTTATCTTTTAGCAAACCTTCAAAAGCCGCTGTTACAGCATGATTTAGATACGCACTTTTAATAAATCTATTATTTACAAAGAAAAACTGTTCGCCTCTTGATCTTTTGGCGTACTCAGGTTTACCCACAAAACCATGAATAGTAACAAGATCAGTCTCCTCTTCAATCGGAACTAATTTTTCATTAGTCTTTCCTCCGAAAATATTTACAATACGTTGTCTATCATTAGATACTGGTAAATTAAAAACTTCACTACCATTATGATACATATCAAACCGAATACCGGGATGTGCCATGGTAACTCGATGAAATTCATCTATAATATGACGTAATTCTACTGCATTAGATTTTAAAAAATTTCTTCTGGCGGGTATATTATAAAACAAGTTTTTAACACTTATCGAAGTGCCTTTAGGATTTACACAAGCCTCCTGGGATAGTACTTTACTTCCTTCTATTTTAATTTCTGTACCAACCTCATCTTGCTCCTGTTTTGTCTTTAAATCTACGTGGGCAATTGCTGCTATTGAGGCTAAAGCTTCTCCTCTAAATCCTTTTGTATTTAATTCAAAAAGGTCTTCGGCAGTTTTAATTTTTGAAGTAGCATGTCTCTCAAAACTAAGTCGAGCATCGGTTACACTCATTCCAACACCATCATCAATAACTTGAATTAAAGTTTTACCGGCCTCTTTAATAATTAACTTGATATATCCAGCTTTGGCATCAATTGCATTTTCTAACAATTCTTTTACTACAGAAGCAGGTCTTTGTACAACCTCTCCGGCAGCAATTTGATTAGCAACGTGATCTGGTAATAATTGTATGATATCCGACATCAAGAAGGGCTAAAGAAAATTGATAAATCAAAATCTATGAAAAATAGGAAAACAAAAAGAAGTATTAGAAAAATCCATAATACGCGCATGTTCACTTTTTTATCTGAATGATGCTTTAATTCATCCCATGCGGTCTCTATCTTATCCTTGAAATTTCCATTTTTTCCAACAGTACTTCGATATTTATCAAACCTTTGTTCCATTTGATATGGACTACCTTCTCCATTATCATCCCAATATCGAGGTGAATAATTGTATTTTTTATTTTTTCTTGTCTTGAAGATTCCCATAATAAACTCAAAGGTACTTAAAAATGTCTTGTTATATGCTTCTTTTAGCATTACAATAACATCAAAATATTAACAACAAGGATTATGCCGTTACCGTTGAAATAAGAATATGACAGCTAATTTTTATTTGTAAAAGGTAGCGTCTTTGCGTAACTGAGCCATCTTAATTGCGGCAATTGCAGCTTCGGTTCCTTTATTACCATGTTTACCACCAGAACGATCAATAGATTGTTGCATTGTATTATCTGTTAATACACAAAAAATAACAGGTATATCCTTAGTAACATTGAGATCTTTAATCCCTTGAGTTACACCTTCACAAACAAAGTCAAAATGCTTAGTTTCACCTTGAATTACAGAACCAACAGCTATAATAGCATCAAGCATATCGAA
The DNA here is from genome assembly GCF_003443715.1 of Aquimarina sp. AD10. Classification (NCBI taxonomy): domain Bacteria; kingdom Pseudomonadati; phylum Bacteroidota; class Flavobacteriia; order Flavobacteriales; family Flavobacteriaceae; genus Aquimarina; species Aquimarina sp. AD10. Next base: position 2,114,988 of record NZ_CP031965.1, read on the forward strand.
AGATTCCTGCATTTTTTTACATCCGTAGATTAATTCAAAACTACCTGGAACATTCCACCTAACAATATTTTCTTTTAACGCTCCACAATCAATAAATGCATCAAAAGCGCCTTGAAAAAGTCCTTGTGTTATGGTTTCATTCCATTCTGAAACAACAATCCCAAACCGAAAGTTTTTCGCGTCTGGGATTGTTGTCTTATCGTACTGTGATAAATTTTTATTCTCTGTAGCCATTATGCCATTTTAGGTTTCAGATTTCAAGTTTCTTTACTAAACTTGAAATGTTAGACTATTTGAGCATTGCTTGAGCTTGACCTAAATGCACATCTACCTGATTAGCTTCTACACTTTTAGGGAACTCTTCTTTAATACGCTCTAAGTATGGAGTTGCAACAGCCGGTTTCTTTAAAGACAAAGCTGTAATAGCTGCTTTTAATAAAAACTTTGGAGTTGTATAATCGTTTGTTTTAGCTTTTGCAGCCTTTTCATAATATCCTAATGCTTCTTCTACTTGTCCAAGTTGAGAGAAAGCATCTCCAATACCTCCTAAAGCCAATGGGCCAAGCATTTCATCATCACTTTTAAAATCATCTAAATATGAAATTGCTTCCTGATATTTATTCATATTTAAATATGAAAAACCAGCATAATAATTTGCTAAGTTAGCAGCTTTTGTGCTACCATAGTTTTCAATAATCTCTAGAAAACCATATTTACCTTCACCACCATTAAGTGCTAAATTATATAAAGAATCTCTAAGTGTTGAGTTACCGTTAACAGCATTATCAAAATACTGCTGAGCTTTAAACATTTCATTTGCCGCCTCTTGTTCTTTTGGTTCCTGAATAAATTTCTGAAAACCAAGATATCCTAATATAACAAGTGCTACTACACCTACTGTACCGAGTATATATTTTTGATTGGCAGCAACCCATTCTTCAGTTTTTGAGGCTCCTGCATCTAGGGTGTTAAATACCTCTGCAGTTGTTGAGTTATCTTCGATTTGTTCTACCTCTTCAACTTTGTTTTTTGGTTTGTGTCCGCGTTTCTTATAAGTTGCCATAAGTTTAAGTTAATGAACGGCAAAAATAAAATTTTTATTCATAATTAAAAGCACAAGTATTTATTATTTTTCAATATTTTGCGCAAAAAATTTACGAATTTTACCAAAATTATGATCACTTGATCATCAGCGTTTTATGATTCTAAAATCCCTTTCTTTAATCAATTATAAAAATTTTGAAGCCATCAACTTTGAGTTTGATGACAAGATAAATTGCTTAGTAGGAAATAATGGGGTAGGAAAAACGAACATTTTAGATGCTATTTATCATTTATCCTTCGGAAAAAGTTATTTTAATCCAATTACTAGTCAAAACATCAAACATAATACCGATTTTTTTGTTGTTGATGGGCTTTATCAAAAAGACAATCGTGATGAAAAAGTAATTGTAAGTGCCAAAAGAGGACAAAAAAAAGTGATTAAACGCAATGGAAAAGTTTATGACACGTTTAGCGAGCACATTGGATTTTTACCCTTAGTAATTATCTCACCCGCCGATAGAGACCTTATCACAGAAGGAAGTGATACCAGACGAAAGTTTATTGATGGTGTTATCTCACAAAGTGATCAAACCTATTTATCTATCCTATTAAAATATGCCAAAATTGTATCACAACGCAATGCCTTATTAAAATATTTTGCGGTTAACAACACCTTTGATCCTACTCAATTAGACATTTATAATCAACAATTAAATGAATACGGAAGTAGTATTCATAAAAAAAGAGCTGATTTTTTAGAAATATTTATACCAATATTTATTGATCGATATCATGCCATTAGCTCTGGGAAAGAAAAAGTATCCTTAACCTATCAAAGTAAATTATCTGATACCGATTTGTTAACCTTACTTGAACAAAATCTAGGCAAAGATAGAATGCTACAATATACCAGTGTTGGGGTTCATAAAGACGATCTATCCTTTGAAATAGAAGGATACCCTATTAAAAAATTTGGAAGTCAAGGTCAACAAAAATCATTTCTTATTGCTCTAAAGCTTGCACAATTTGATTTTATAAAAAAACAAAGTAAAGTAAACCCTATATTATTACTTGATGATATTTTTGACAAGCTAGATGAAAAACGTGTAGAACATATTATAAAACTAGTAGATGATCAGATTTTTGGACAGTTATTTATTAGCGATACACATGCAGATCGTACAGAAGGAGTAGTAAAAAAAATATCTCAATCTTACAAGATTATTAAATTAGACCCCACTATAACTACGCAAGAAGAATGAAATCGAAAATAACTTTAAAATCCATACGTCTTAGCTATGTAATGATCCTTATCATTCTTCTACATATTTTTGGTTGTTCTAAACCAAATCCTGATACATTTGCAGATAAAATGAATGGTTATTGGGAAATAGAAAAGGTAACCTTATCCGACGGCACAAAAAAAGAATATAACTTTAATCAAAGTATCGATTTCTTTGAAATAAAAGACAGTATAGGTATTCGTAAAAAGGTACAGCCTAAATTAGATGGTAGTTTTATCATCTCTAAAGATGTCGAAACATTTACTTTAAAAATAGAAGGTGAGCAATTAAAAATTTATTATAAAACTACTTTAACAAACTGGGTAGAAATCATAGAACTTGTAGAAGAAAACAACATGGTTATTAAAAATGAAGCTGGAAATGTTTACTTTTATAAGCGATATCAAAAGATACAATTATAATGGCCAAACGTCATCAAGAACATCAAAGTTTAAGCGAAGTTTTAAAAGATTTTGTGACAAATAATAAACTAGAGAAAGGTCTAGATAAAGTCGCGGTACGTGATGTTTGGGAGAACGTAATGGGACCTGCCATTCACAAATACACTCAAGATATCAAGTTAGATCGTGAAACCTTGTATATACAACTCACTTCTTCTGTGCTTAGAGAAGAACTTAGTTATGGTAAAGAAAAAATTATTGCAAACCTAAATGAAACATTGGGCAAAGAACTTATAAAAAAATTAGTCCTACGGTAGTTTAACTCTCTCTATATATCATATTTCTCAAAAGAAAGATTTCTAAGTTTTAATATAACGTTTTTTAGGTTTAGTTTTTTTAAAGTAAATTTAGCTTGCATCAATCACTAAGGTACAGTAATATCCTCACAAAATAGCGTCCCACTAGTACATCCTTCTATTTCTGTAGTAATACAAACTTGATATGTTGCTCCCGCAGCAAATTCAAAATTAAATACATTATCTCCATCTACTCCTCCATCACTTTCTTGTACCTGCTCATCAATAGTCCATTGATAATTCACATTTTCTATTCCTAGGAAATCTGCAGTAAATGTATAAATTGTAGTATTTGCTTCTTGTTGAAAAGTAAAAGACAACTCTGGACAAACTTCTATCTCTTCACATTTTTCTGTTCCTTGTGGACATTGTGGAGTTTCTGTTCTAATACAAACTTCATGTTTTCCGAAACTAAGTTCTGTAGAATACTTATTATCCCCATTAGGTCCCCCATCTCCTGCTTCTACCACCTCATTATCTACAACCCAATCATAATTAATTTGTTCAAATCCAGGAAACTCTGCAACAAAATCGTATATAAAACTACCTTGTTGTTGCGAGAATGTAAATAAAAGCTCTGGGCAGATAGGCTCTACTATTAATGTATCGCATACCTCTTTACCATTTGGACAATCGGGAGTGACTACTTTGATACAAACATTATATGAACCTGGTATAAGTTCTCGAGTAATTGTAACTATATTTCCGTCTAAGGTAAAATCAGATATTTCTTCTTCATTAATTTTTAAAGATAATACATATCCTGGTTTGGCTTCAAAATTAGTATTAAATTGATATACATTATTAGGCAACTGTTGAATATCAAATCGAATTGCAGGACACCCCACGCACGAGCTTAAAACTTCATAAAATTGAAAATATGTTGAAATAAGAGTACGCTCAAGATTAGGCCCTACTAAAAGAGTTATCGGAAATTTAAAATCTGGTTGATAGTTATTTCCTTGAGACGCAAAAAATTGATCAAAACTTTCTTCATTATCAATTGTAACATCTCTACTATTATTATCTTTTAAAACAATAGGATAATCAAGCTTAAAACACTGTCTAAATAGCTCATTAAAATCATCTCTAAAAGTATCAAATTCACATTCTTTCAACACATCAAATAGTGCATCTTCATTTTGAACTGTAGTTACTATTTCGCTTCCTTTAAATTTAATTTCTATAGGAAATTGAAGTCCTGTAACATTAAAGTTTGTACTTTGACTAGAAAGTACATTAAGTAGTCCCCTAAAGTCATCGACTTTTATAGTTGAAGTGGTATTATATCCTAATGTGATTGGATATTGAAATGTGAAGCACAAATCGTTTTCGTTAATAGTACCGTTTCCTGAATTAAAGTTATTAAGTAAAGATACTATAGCAATGGTTGATGTGATTTCATTATTTTCATTTTCAGGAAATGATCCGTCATCACTAACACATGAACTAATAGTAAATAAAATTATCAGCAAACAACTCTTAAAATATGTAATTAAATTTTTCAATACAGTTTATCTTATACTATTATAACGCTTTACATTTTACAAACCCTACCCTAATATCTTCAATTAATTTCATACTATCAGGCAATTATAAAGAGTGGAATGTATAAAAATTTAATCAGAAACAAAAAAACTTAATATAATCAAAAATAAAATCCCCTAAAAGTATGGCTGCTTTCAGGGGATTTAACCTAATTAATCTAACCTAACAATCTTGTTATTCTATAATAATTTCTTTACAGTATTTTACTCCGTTAGGGCAGTCAGGAGTCTCAGCAATCATACAAACTACATATGTTCCTGGATTGTATCCTTCTAAACTTAATTCATTATCTCTATTATTACCGTTTAAGTTTGATTCTGTTTCTACCACTTCATCATTAATCAACCACTCATATACTTCTACATCTTTTACACTATCAAAATCGGCCACCATTGTATTTCCATTTCTGGTGAACAATAACTCAGGACATTTTGTTGTATCATTTTCTTCAATTACAATTTCTTTACAGAACTCTACTCCATTAGGGCATTCGGGTGTTTCTATACCAAGACATATTTTATATGTTCCTGCTTGTAGGTTTCGTAAAGAAAATTCTCTTCCGTTATCAAGAATGACTTCTTGATCATCAATAACCTGTCCGTTAAGAGTCCACACATAATCACGTTGTTCTCCGCTTCTTTCGTATAAAGAATCACCATCTCTACTAAACTCTATATTAGGACAATCACCATCAATTCTAATTTCTTTACAATACGTTACTCCTTCTTCACAATCAGGTGTTGTAACTTTTAAACATATTTTATATTCGCCGGGAGCAAATTGATACAGTAAAGTTCTATTTCCATTTTGTTGATCTGTAGAATTTTCGATCAAGTCATTATTTACATACCACATTAATTCACTTACTTCATCAACCCCTTCTACATTTGCTTCAAAAACATAGGTGTTAGCACTTCCTGCTTCCATTTCTTTTGAAAAAGACACTTCTGGACACGCCTGATTTACTTCGGCAACTTCTATTACCTTACAGTAAGATGTACCGTTAGCACAATCTGGTGTTTCAGCTTTAATACACACTTCATATCTTCCTGGCTCTTTAAAATCCCATATCAAGTAATTATCTTCGTTTGGAGACGAATCTTCTACAAATTCATCATTAATAAACCAGCCATAATTTATTTCGTTAACCCCTCTAAAATCAGCAATAAATTTATATTGAGAAGGACGTTCATATTGTCTTGATTCAAAGAAAAGATCTGGACATGGATCAGTCTCATCTCTTTCTACTTCAATATCTGTACACACTTGTATCGGACAATCTTCACTAGCCACTTTTACACAAATTGTATGCTTACCAGCCTCGAATCTGTAATCTAAAATTTGACCAGCAAGATCATTAAGATTACCTGTATCAACATCTTCTCCATCTACAGACCATGTAAACCTAAGATCTTTTACTTCATCTAATTGTGCTGCAAAACGATAAACCGCGCTTCCAGTTTCGTTTTCTACATTTATTTTAATTTCTGGACACTGTTCAAAGTTTTCATTTTCTTCGCATGAAGTAAATCCTAATACAAGCGTAAGAATCAATAAAAACCAGTTAGTAAGTTTTTTCATCATATAATAATTTAGGGTTATTCATTTTTTATTAAAGAGAAAACATAATCTCTCTTGTATATGAAACGCAATACAGGGAAATCACCCTACCCCTTTTTCATAAAAAAAACACAAAAACAACATTAAAAAACTAATAATCAAATATTTAAATAACAGAACAAAATCACAAAAAAACTTAATACGTAAAATAGTATCCTATTACAATCTTGTATTGATGAGACCATTTTTTTGAGAAAAACATTCTAAAACCATAAAAAAAGAATATCATTTTTATACAAATCAAAAGTTGATTTTAAAACAAAAAATAAGGTCGCATAAATAAATATGCGACCTTATTCATCGATCTATATAAATTTTAACAACTACAATATATAGATCATGAAGTAAACCCTTAAGATTATTGCTTATAATTTACTTGAACACATTTCTCTAATACTCCACAAGTTTGTGAAACTGACTTATAACAAATCTCATATGTTCCATCTTGAGTAACATGATCTTTAAGTCTTGCCACTCTCGGTGTGATCGGTGTAATTACGTTTCCGTCTAAAGTCCAAACTACAGAATCAGGATCAATATCTGTAATTGTAGGTTTATTAACACCTACAACCTTATCTCTAGAATTAATTAAATCAAACTTAGTACAGTCTATTTGTTGTGGCTCTGGAACTACAACATCTACACAAAACTCTACACCATTTGGACAATCAGCAGTTTCTGCTTTGATACAAACACTATATGTACCAGGGTTATATCCACTTAAATCGAATGAATCGTCACGATCTTGGTTTTGTAAATCTTCAATTTCTACTGATTGACCATCTACAAACCATTCATAAACCCCTAATTGATCAATTCCTGAGAAATTTGCAAACAAAATTGTTCCTTCTACAATAAACTTTAATTCTGGACAAGATTCGTTGCTATTGTCATTTTTAACCTCTATGTCTTTACAAAATGGTTCAGCTTGTGTACATGTTGGGCTTTCTGAAATCAAACAAATCGTATACATTCCTGGCTTCAAGTCTTTTAATGAAAATTTATTATCTCCTTGAAAATCTACCCCTTCGTTTTCAATAATAGTCTCATTATCCAATTGCTCTCCTGTAACTTGCCATGCATAAAAAGCAATAGTTTCTACCCCTTCAAAGTTCGCTATTAAATAATCTCCATCTTGTTCATATTTAAGTGTAGGACAAGATTCACCTGTTGTTGTATCCTCAATTACTATTTCTTTACAAAACTCTGTTCCTTGCCCACAATCAGGCGTTTCTGCTTTAATACAAACGTTATATGTTCCAGGGTTATAGTCCTTCAAACTTAACATATTGTCTCTCTGATTATCATTAAGGATACTTTCAGTTTCGACCAATTGATCGTCTACAAACCACTCGTATACTTCTAAATCTTTTAGACCTTCAAAATCGGCTATTAAGTTCTCACCGTCTTGCTTAAAAGATAATTTTGGGCATTCAGAATTTTCGTCTGGCGTATCGATATCTTCTTCACAAGAAGCAAACCCCAAGATTAATGTAAAAAGATACACCCATAAAAATTTCTTATTATTCATTTTAAATTGTTTTAATTAATGTTTTTTTTTGAATTCGTGAATTGGTTTCTTTTGTTATAACAATTGTAAAACGCCTTATCTTAACAATACCCCACCTCTATTTATTTTTTTTTCATTTTATATTTTTCTTCCCAAGAAAAAAATATAGATTTGAAAAATTAATTTTTATACCCTAAATGCCTAATAACAAAAAATCTACATGTGATGAAAGAGCTTTTGATGAATTTTTCAAAAGCCATTCAAAGCTTTTAAGAAATTATGTCTATTATAAGTTTGGTGATTTGCAACAGGCAGAAGACATTGTCCAAGATGCATTTATTAAATTATGGCATAATTGCTCTAAAGTACCTCTTGACAAAGCCAAAAGCTATGTATATACTATAGCTACAAACCTTGGAATTAGCGATACAAGGCATCAAAAAGTACGTTTTAAGTATAAAGATTATATAACACAACGCAAATCAGATGTTAATAATGAATCTCCTGAGTTTATAGCACTCGAAAAAGAATATATGGAGACTCTTAAGAATGCAATTGCAGAATTACCTGAACGACAAAGAGAAGTTTTTCTCTTAAGCAGAATCGATAAAAAAACATATAGAGAAATTGCAGAGTTATCTAATGTATCTGTAAAAGCAATTGAAAAATTAATGCATAAAGCATTAGTAACATTAAGAAAAAAAATAGGAAACATCTAAGATAAATAGGTGTTAAAACACCCTTTTTCAGTATTATTAAATAAAAAAAACAGAAAAAGAGGTAGGGTAATTATAAAATCAAACGTTTATATTATATAGAGCTTGAATTATGCTAGACGATAAAAAAGACGACATATTCTTATCACGTTGGGCTAACGGAGAACTTTCTGAAGATGAACTTCTTGAGTTTAAAGCCCATCCTGAATACCAGCATTATGAAAAAATTATTGCAGGAGCAGATGCTTTGGACTTAAAAGATTTTGATACTACAAACGCATTATTAGCGATTAAATCAAATCGTAGTACTAAAAAATCCAAGCCAACCATTAAATTATGGCCTTATATGGCTGCCGCAGCTTCGATAGCAATTATTTTTGGATTATTTTTATTTAGTCCTAAAGAATCTTTTACTACTGGTTTTGGAGAAAAACTAACGGTTACATTGCCTGATGGATCAGAAATGATATTAAATGCTAAATCTAATGCCATTTTTGACAAAAATAATTGGGAGGATAGTAGATTAGTTACTTTAGAAGGCGAAGCTTTTTTTAAAGTTAAAAAAGGAAGTAAGTTTACTGTGACCACTAAAAATGGAGAAGTATCTGTTTTAGGAACTCAATTTACTGTAAATTCTCATAAATCATTTTTTGAAGTAAATTGTTTCGAAGGTAAAGTGAGTGTGAGTAACAATAAGTATAATGAGGTTTTGACAGCAGGAAAAGCATATAGAAATTTTGGTATATCCCCAGAAAACTGGAGTTTTAAAAATCAAGAACCTTCATGGTTAACCAACACAAGTTCTTTTAGAAGTATCCCTGTTAAATATCTTTTTGTAGCGCTTGAAAAACAATATGATATCAAAATTAATCAAAATCACAATTTAGATCTTCAATATAAATACACAGGAACTTTTCCTAATGATAATATAAAAGTTGCTCTTAAAACGGTTTTTAGTACCTTAGGCATAAAGTATAGCCTATCACAAGACGGTAAGACTGTCGTACTAGAAAAGTAGTAGCATGATAAGACTTTTATGTGTTTGTCTTTTTTTATGGAGCATATCTGTTTTTTCACAAGAAAGAACAGCTCCCATTGTATTTAAAAATACGGCCTTATCTCAAGTATTACCTGTAGTAGAGAAACACTATGATATTAAATTTTCTTATTTAGATGCATTAATTGATGATAAAAACATCTCTATTACTATACTGTCTAAACAATCTAAAGAAGAAATACTTCAAATATTACAACAAAAAACATCCCTAAAATTTGAGTTTACGGGTAACAATTATGTTACAATAACTAGTTTTAAGAAAAAAGATATAATTTCTGTTTGTGGATATGTTTTAGACGAGTCACAAAAGCCAATTAAAGACATTAGAATTTTCTTAAAAGCTACTCGAACGAATTTGACCACTAACGAAAATGGTTATTTCGAAAATTTAAACGTACCCTACAACTCAGCTATTTTAATTAGTGCTCCAGGATTTAGACAAAGAGTGTTAAATTCAAAGTCATTTTTAGATGAAGAATGTTCAAAAATATACTTAATTAATGTCAAAGAGGAAATTCTCGACGAAGTACTCATTGAAGAATATCTAGCCAAAGGAATCACTCAAAATAAAAAGATAATTCATGTAAACCTAAAGGATATCGAGGTACTTCCTGGACGTACAGAACCAGATATTTTACAAAGTATACAATTAACACCAGGAGTAAACAATCCTAATGAAACAGCAACAGGATTATTTGTAAGAGGAAGTACACCTCACCAAAATTTAATTTTATGGAACGGTATTAAAACCTATAACCAAGGCCATCTTTTTGGGTTACTATCTGCTTTTAACCCTTATGTTGCTAAAGAAGTAGATTTTTCTAAAAGTGGAGTTAGCGCCCGATACGGTGATAGAATCGCAGGTGTTATTGATATTAAATCAGAACAAGAGATTGCAAAAAGCATCACAGGAGGTGCTGGTCTTAATATGATAAATGCAGACGCTGTAATACATACACCAATTATTAAAGACAAGGTATCGCTGCAACTGTCTGGCAGACGGTCTTATACAGATGTACTAGAAACTTTTACCTATAAAAAGTTTTCTGATAGGGTTTTTCAAAATACAAAAATTGCAGAAACCAGTCCATTAATAAATGAAGATAACGACTTCTTTTTTGCCGATTATAACGCCAATATACTTATCCACCCGTCAGAAACTCAAAAAATAGAAATTAACACTATTTATAGTAAAAACGATTTAAACTTTAAAAGAAGTGATGATGTAGATTCGTTTAGCGACGATCTCGTTACAGAAAACGAAGGCTATAATATAAAATGGAAAAGCAAATACGCTGATTACATCTCTCTTGACATCAGTGGGTATTATACTAAATATCGTTTAAATTATGAATTCCAAACCAATAATCTAGGAGTATTTACAGAAATCGAAAGTAAGGATAACATTGTTACAGATTATGGGGCAGAACTACATTTAAATTACAAATTCTCGGATTATCAAAATCTATCTGCTGGTTATCAATACTCTAATAACAACACAAAATATGCATTTGTTACCACTACCCCATCATACGAGCTAATTCTTGATGAAGATGATAGCTTTCTAAATACTCATTCTTTTTATTCTGAATACAAATTTGAAGACCCAAAGAATTTTTATATTTCTCTTGGTCTTCGTTTAAATCATTACACCGAACTAAATCAATCCTTTATAGAACCAAGAATATTTATTCAAAAATATGTTAATCAAAACTTGGAAATTAATACCAGTGCAGAATACCGTAGTCAAGCATCTAGTCAAATTCAAGAATCTGTTATTAGTGATTTAACTTTAGAAAATGAAGTTTGGACGTTAGCTAATGATGATGTGTTTCCTATTATCTCTAGCTATCAATTTACACTTGGAAGCAGTTTCAAAAAAAATAAATGGTATCTTGATATTGATACCTATTATAAAAAAATTAATGATATCACATCGCTTACTGCTGGTTTTATAAACCCTACAAGTAATACATATCAAAATGGGGAAAGTAGTGTTATAGGTTTAGATTTTTTTCTAAAAAAAAGATGGCGAAAGTATAAAACATGGATAAGCTATTCGTACATCAATACCAGAAATAAATTTGAAAACATAAATGATGATAAATTTTTTCCGGGCAACTGGAATATTGAACATACTGTAAAATGGTCACATTTCTATAAACTTAAAAATTTTCAATTTTCCTTAGGTTGGCTTTGGCATACCGGAAAAGCATTTACCAATGCTACAGGACTAGATAGTGCTGGGCAAATTGTAGTTATAGAATTTGATGAAATTAACGGAAACACACTTCCTATATATCATAGATTAGACTTTTCTGCCATATATGATTTTAAAGTCGGAACACGTTCAAATACCAAATATCGACTTGGTTTTTCTATATTAAACCTATATGATAGAAAAAACATTCTGAATAGAGAATTTAGAACAACAAACTCACTAAATAATCAACTTATTAACTCTGATATATTTTCTTTAGGTATTACTCCTAATATTAGTTTCAGAGTTTTTTGGTAAAAACTACAACTTCTTGAAAGTAAAATAGCCTGTTAAAAAACAGGCTATTTATATTATTATATAATGTTCTAAATCTAGAATTGCTCTCTTCCTGAGAAATGAAAAGCTCCTTCTATAGCAGCATTCTCATCACTATCACTACCGTGTACAGCATTTTCACTAATAGAAGTTGCAAACTTTTTACGTATTGTACCTTCTGCTGCCTCTTCAGGATTGGTAGCCCCGATTAATGTTCTAAAATCTTCAACAGCATTTTCTTTCTCTAAAATAGCAGCTACAATTGGACCACTAGTCATATATTCTACTAATTCACCATAAAAAGGACGTTCTTTATGAACCTCATAAAATGCTTTAGCGTCATTTGTTGTTAATTCTGTTAGTTTCATTGCCACAATTCTAAAACCTGAAGCTGTAATTTGCTCAAGGATTGCACCAATATATCCTTTTCTTACCGCATCCGGCTTAAGCATTGTAAAAGTTCTGTTTGTTGCCATCTTATTATTTTTTATTATCTATTTCTTTATTAATTCAGAAATATTTTTAATTATTCTATGGATAAAATATCCTGATTTTAAATTTTTGTGCAAAAGTATATATAAAAGCATCAAAAACAAGAATAATCATAAGAAAGTATGTTTATAAAAGATTATCAGGTTTTAAAAATTAATCTTTAGGATATTGTTTGTTAAACTCTTGCAACAAAATATTGTGATCACCCCGCATCTGCATAGAAACAGTATACGTATCAAAATCAAAATACAATACTCCAAAACTTGGTTTAGCAATTACATTGCCAAGTCTATATTGATTCGATTCACCTTTATAATTAGTATAAGCATGTGTTAATCCACTTGAGGTAAAATCTATTAGTGGATACTTTAACCCATTAACTTTGATTGTAGAAAACTCAGAGATATGCCGATCTCCACTTAGTATGATGGCATTTCTCACTGATTTACTTACCAATAAATGCTTAAGGCGTTCAACTTCATGCGGAAAATTACCCCAGGTTTCGAAACCATGCTCTGAAGATAAAAATTGAATACTGCTTACAATAATAATGAAATCAGAAAAATTATTTTCTAGTTCTTTTTCTAACCATTGCCATTGTTCCTCACCCAGTATAGTACCTTCTTTATTATCGTATGGCACATAACGCCTATCGCTCACATTACTCTTTTTTAATGGGGATCTAAAATATCTTGTATCTAATGTTATTACTTTTATATTGCCTTTATCTATCTCAAAAAGCTGGGAATGATAGACTCCTTTTTGCATTCTTCTTGGGCTATCTTTCGGGATTTCTAAAAAATCCAAAAATAATTGCTGACTCTGTTTTTTTAACTCCCATTCTGCACCTGCATCATTTTTACCATAATCATGATCATCCCATGTCGCCATAATAGGAATTGATTGCTTAATTTTTTGATATGCTATATTGTTATTTTGTATACTATATCCTTCTTGAATTTTTTTAGGATCACTAGAATCTGCATAAATAATATCTCCTCCCCATATAAAAAGATCTGGGTTATGTTTTTGAATTTCTTTCCAAAAAGGTTGAGCTACATTTTGCTTACTACAACTCCCAAAAACAAGACTAAAATCTACGTTTTTTGGTCTCACATTTTTCTCTTGACCAAAATGTATTTGTATTGATAACACATACAAAATTCCTAAAATCATTATTTTTTGCATATTCTTAATTTATATGGTTTAAAATTACGATTTATACTATTACCCTAATATTAAATCAACGGTTATACCATAACATATTTAAGTCTTATGGTTATTGATTTTATTGTTGGTTTTTTGGGGGTTATAGAGCTTTTTGTATATTCGCTGACTTATGGATATTAAAGAAGTAAAAGAGTTATTAAACTCATCTAAAAAAATAATAATTACTGCTCACAAAAACCCGGATGGTGATGCAATAGGATCTAGTCTCGCATTGTATCATTATCTTAATGGGATTGGACATGATGTTACAGTCATCATGCCCAACGAATATCCAGAATTTTTAAAATGGATTCCTGGAGAGCATACTATTATTAAATTTAGTATGGATACTGAAATTGCTACAACAAAAATCCAAGAAGCCGATCTTATCTTTACGTTAGATTATAATCATTTATCAAGGAGTGGGGATATGGAAGAGACTCTTCAAAAGTCTGAAGCTACTTTTATAATGATTGATCACCACCAGCAACCTGATAGTTACCCGACATATATGTACAGTGATACTGATATGAGTTCTACATGTCAGATGATTTATCATTTTATTGAAAAGCTAGAAGACCTTTCTCAAATTACTGCCGAGATCGCCACTTGCATTTATATAGGGATCATGACCGATACAGGATCTTTTAGATTTAGATCTACTACAAGCACAACACATAGAGTTTTAGCTGATTTGATAGATAGAGGAGCTGATAATACAAGTATTCATGAAAGTATTTATGATACGAATACTTTATCTCGTTTACAATTAAAAGGGGTAGCCTTAAAGAATTTAAAAGTCCTACCGGATTATAATACGGCGTATATCACAATGTCCCAAAAAGAATTAGATACTCATAATTTTAAAAAAGGAGATACAGAGGGTTTTGTAAATTTAGGGCTCTCTATCCAAGGAATAAAATTAGCACTTATATTTATTGAAAATAAAAATGAGGGGATTATTAAAATCTCTTTACGTTCTAAAGGTGATTTTTCTGTAAATGAATTTTCGCGAAATCATTTCGAAGGTGGTGGACATCATAATGCCTCTGGTGGTAAAAGTAATCTTTCACTAGCCGATACTGTTGATAAATTTATTAGTATCTTACCGTCTTATAAAAATGCCTTGAATCAATGAGAATACTATTTCACACACTTTGCTTTCTCTTTTTATTCTCTTCTTGCAAAACTCCTGAAGCCAGAAGACCGGTAAATATAAAATCAGGTTCTTTTATTGACGAATCTATTAACCGTAATAAACAACTTGCCTCAAAAGAAGAAGCGAGAATTCAAAAAATTATTGCCCAAGACACTTTGCACGATTATATTACCTCTCAAGGGGGGTTCTGGTATTTTTATACTAAAAAAGATACAACGGCTGTACTCACTCCCAAATTTGGAGATATTGTAAACTTCAATTACAATGTGCAAGATCTAAATGGAAATATAATATACACACAAAAAGAATTAGATACAATCACATATCATATCGATAAACAAGAACTCTTTTTAGGATTAAGAGAAGGTCTAAAGCTTATGAAAGAAGGAGAAACTATAACTTTTTTGTTTCCATCGTATCAAGCATATGGATATTATGGTGATGATCATAAGATTGGCACAAATATTCCGTTAAAGACTAAAGTAACACTTAATAAAATCACACAAGAATCAACAACAAAAAATTAATTAATAACAAAAATGAAAAAACTAAATCTTTTATTCTTAGCCATTATTGCGCTTGCTTTAAATAGTTGTAATGAGAAATACCCAGAATTACAAGATGGTATTTATGCAGAAATCGTAACAAATCAAGGTTCAGCTGTTGCGCAACTTCATTATGATAAAACACCTATGACTGTAGCTAATTTTGTTTCCTTAGCAGAAGGAACGAATAGCATGGTAGATAGTACATATAAAGGAAAAAAATATTACAATGGTATTATTTTCCACAGAGTGATTAAGGACTTCATGATCCAAACAGGAGATCCATTAGGTACTGGTACTGGGGATCCAGGATATAAATTTCCTGATGAGTTCGTAGACTCTCTTTCTCACAAGTCAAAAGGAATTTTATCTATGGCTAATTCTGGCCCAGGAACTAACGGAAGTCAATTCTTCATTACATTAAAAGAAACACCATGGTTGAATGGAAAACATACTGTGTTTGGAGAAATTGTAATGGGACAAGATGTAATCGATAGTATCGGAACTACAAAAACTGCTCCTGGTGATAAACCTGAAAACGAAATTAAAATGTTAGAAGTAAATATCATCAGAAAAGGATCTGATGCTAAAGCTTTTGATACTAATGCAGAGTTTATAGATAAACTTAAAGCTATTGAAGAAGAAAAGGCTGAAAAAGAAAAAATAGCCAAAGAGCAGAGTGCAAAAAGCGCAGCTAGACTAGAAGAGTTTAGAGGTAAAACTACTAAACTAGAAAGTGGATTAGAAATTGCTTTTATTAATCAAGGGGATGGAGAACAGCCTAAGCCTACTGATTATGTAAATATTTTCTACGTTGGATATTTTACAGACGGTAGAGTATTTGATAGTAATAATCCTGAAAAAGCAAAAGAATTAGGGATCTTTAATGAAGATAGAGATAAAAAAGGTGGATATGCACCAATGCCAATGTCTTATTCTCCAGATGCACAGATGATCCCAGGTTTTAAAGAAGGTGTTCAAAAAATGAAAGTAGGTGATAAAGCAATATTATTTATTCCTCCTCATTTAGGATACGGCGAAAGAGGTGTTGGACCAATACCTCCAAATAGTGAATTAATTTTTGAAATTGATTTAGTTGACATTCGAAAGGAAGAAAGTCAAGCTAATTAATATTTTCAAATCAAAATAAACTAAAAATGCAGCATGTTAACATGCTGCATTTTTAGTTTAACTTAAAGTATAACGCTTAAAACACTTTTACTTTTTAGGGATTTCTTTTAGAATTTCTAAAACGAATTTCCAATATTTTTGAGCAGAAGGTATACTTGCTCGTTCATCAGGAGAATGAGCTCCTAAAATTGTCGGTCCAAAAGAAATCATATCCATATTAGGATAATTCTGGCCTAAAATTCCACATTCTAATCCAGCGTGACATGCTGCTACATGTGCTTTTTCTCCATTTAAGGTTTCATATACTCTATCCAAAACTTTAAGAACAGGTGATTGCATATTAGGTGCCCATCCAGGATAATCTCCGCTAGTTGTTACTTCACACCCTGTTAACTCAAAAGTAGCTCTCAATTTATTAACTAAATCTGTTTTTGATGACTCTACACTACTTCTAGTTAAACATTCAATAGTAATTTCTCCTTCGGCTATGGTCACTTTAGCTATATTATTTGAAGTTTCTACCAAATCAGGAATCGACAAGCTCATCGTATACACTCCATTATGAGCAGCATACATTGCCTTTAAAATACCTTCTTGCACTCCTAATTCGAGTACTTTTTTAGGCAACTCTACTTTAGTTATAATAATATCAAGATTACTTTCAACCAAGGAAAGTTCTTCTTTAATAGTTTTAGAAAATACTTTCATCTCATATTCAAAAGCTTCAGATTGTACTGCATCTACAACAACAGTTGCAAAGCTTTCTCTAGGAATTGCATTTCTTAGACTACCACCTCTAATTTCACTTACTTGTAGGCCAAAATTTTCGAATCCATCAAACAGAAGTCTAGTCATAATTTTGTTAGCATTACCTAAACCTTTATGAATATCCATTCCAGAATGACCACCATTTAAGCCCGTAATTGAAATACTGTAGCCCACTTTTCCATTTTCTACCGCTTCTTCTTTGTAGGTACGTCTGGCTGTAACATCAATTCCACCTGCACACCCTACTCCTATTTCATCATCTTCTTCAGTATCTAGATTCAGTAATATATCTCCTTGCAACCATCCTCCTTTTAGCCCCATTGCTCCTGTCATACCAGTTTCTTCATCAATAGTAAACAAGGCTTCAATTGCAGGATGTTGGATATTTTCAGCTTCAAGAATAGCCATAATAGTAGCCACACCTAGGCCATTATCTGCACCCAGAGTTGTACCTCTAGCTCTTACCCAACCATTATCAACATACATTTCTATACCCTGAGTATCAAAATCAAAATCAGTATCTGCATTTTTTTGATGCACCATATCAAGATGAGATTGCATAACAACTACTTTACGATCTTCCATTCCGGGTGTAGCTGGTTTTTTAATCAAAACATTTCCAACAGCATCAATTTCTGTTATCAATCCTAAAGATTCACCAAAATCTTTCATAAAAGCGATTACTCTTTCTTCCTTTTTTGAAGGTCTCGGTACTGCATTTAAGTCTGCAAATTTATTCCAAAGAGCTTTGGGCTCAAGTTCTCTTATTTCTGAATTCATATGTGTATTATGTTTATGCTACGAAATTCTAAATTTTATACTCCAAATCCCAATATAATTTCACAAAAGTATTGTTTTCTCTGGACTAGCTTTAGCCTAAAAAAAATGAAACCAATGGCATGAATAAAAGTCGTTACTAAAAAAATCTTAATTCTTCATTCTAAATAGAGAATTGTAAATATATTTACCCTATGCAGTCTAAAACAAAGTTACTACTTACAATAGCACTTCCTATTCAAATTATTTTAGTTAAGGTTCTTTCCTTTTTTCCTGAATTTATCGAACGTTTTTATAGTAATGGTTTTTTTATATATACTTCTAAAATATTGCGCTATGTTTTTGGATGGATTCCGTTTTCTTTTGGAGATTTACTATATACTTTTTTGATTATTATGCTTATACGGTTTTTGATTACAAAAGTCTTTACTAGAAAAATTATCTGGAGAGAAGTTTTTCTTGATATTGGAGCTACTTTTTCTATCGTATATGCTTGTTTTCATATTCTTTGGGGAATGAATTATTATAGGCTACCGCTTCATGAAATATTAAAAATTGATGATCAATATACAGAACAAGAACTTATAGATGTTTCTAATCAGTTAATTAAGCAAGCAAATATGCTACACAAACAATTAGAACCTAATGATAGTTTATCTGTAAAAATGCCATACTCTAAAGAAGAGGTATTTCAAAAAACAATTCCTGCTTATGATCAATTAAATACAATATTTCCTGATTTAAAATATCACCCAAAAAGTATAAAAAAATCAATACTAAGTCTACCACTTACTTATATGGGGTTTAGTGGATACCTTAATCCTATTACTAATGAAGCTCAAGTAAACGGACTTATATTAAATTATAAAGCACCAACTACAAGTTGTCATGAAGAAGCTCATCAATTAGGATTTGCTAAAGAAAATGAGGCGAATTTTATTGCAGCCTTGGCTACAATCAAATTTGATGATATTTATTTTAAATATAGTGGAACTACATTTGCCTTAAAATTTTGTTTAAACGACTTATATCTTCGTGATGAACAAAAAGCAATCTGTTTAATCGAAGAATTACGTCCTGGTATTAGAAAAAATTACAGAGAAGTAAACGAGTTTTGGGAGTCTTATGAAAATCCATTTGAACCCATTTTTAAAGATACTTACGATAGCTATCTAAAAGCAAATAATCAACCAGACGGCCTAGAAACATATAGTTATGTTGTTGCACTACTGGTTAATTATTTTAAAATTTAGTAAGACAAAATTACAATGTATTATAATGACTAACTATTTTAACAAGGTCTCTTTCTTTCTTAAAGCTAAGCTTGTTTGAAGATGCAAACTTTTCTATTTCGCTCTTTTTATTACTTAATATTTGAAGGACTTCCTTTTTCTTTAATTTCACAGGTATAAGATTACCTGCTATATTTTTAATGAAATATTTATACTCTTTATCGAAAGTAGCTGGCATTTTTCCTCCAAAACCATTCTTTGGCTCTACAGGTTTTTTCAGAACAATTTTTGGCTGTAACACCAATGATGTATTTTTTCCTTCATGAAAATCAACATAATAACTTTTCTTGTTTGTGTTATCTCTTAAAATTTTAAAAGTATACTCATCCAAATTAACGGTTATATCCTCTTCATAATGGAGAGCAGATGTTTTACCATTTTGTAAAACTTCCACTTCATCATCGTAAGCGTTATATCTAACCTTATATTTTCCTAAAAGTTTATTTTTCACATAAACTGACCCCATAAGAAAAGTTTCTTTGTAATATTTACTCCCGGCAACAGATTCCTCTGTAATAGTAACTTTTGAAGAAGCCAGAGGTCTTAAAAACACAGACCTAGTTGTTGTGTTATATTCAACTGCATTATTTGAATTTGATGATGATTGTTGGGCATTAGACAAACAAAAGGAGGTCAATGCTACAATAAAAATGATTTTTCTCATGGCTAACTAGTTATTAATATGAAATGTAATTAATGAAATTGACTTATCATTAAAAAACAATTGCTGTTAAAAAAATATTAATTCTCTATCTTTTTATACCGCAACGGCTATCTTTAAAGCTTATTCACACACTTTACACAAACCATATGAAAAAAATTCTATCATCAATCATGGTGATATGTTGTGGCTTTACTTTTTATGCTCAGGAATATTTTCCTAAAAACGATGGAGTAAAATCTACCGATGTAAACTACACTGTTTTCAAAAACGCAACAATTCACACATCTCCAGATTCAGAAATAAAGAACGCCTCATTAGTAATACAAAAAGGTAAAATTGTTCAAGTAGGAGCAACAATATCTATGCCAAAGAATAGTATTGTTATTGATCTTAAAGGAAAACATATTTACCCTTCTTTTATTGATCCATATACCAATTTTGGTATAACAAAGCCAAAAGCACAAGGCGGAAGCATTTTTAGTCCAGGAGCTCAACCAAAATGGGAAGCCACCAGAGAAGGGTATTACTGGAACGATCATATACGTCCAGAAACTAATGCACTTACCGATTTTAAGTATGACACTAAAAAAGCTACAGAATATGTTAACGCAGGTTTCGGAGTAGTAAATACTCATATGCCAGATGGTATAATTCGAGGCACAGGATTACTTATTGCTTTAAATAATAACGGTAGTGAAGGTGAAAGATTACTTAGTGATCGCTCTGCCCAATTTTTTTCATTTAATAAGAGTAATAAAAGCAAACAAGTATATCCCACCTCATTAATGGGGGCTATGGCTTTATTAAGACAAGTATATCATGATGCTGGCTGGTATATTTCTGGTAATAGCGCTACAAAAGATTTATCGTTAGAAGCTTTCGATAGAAACAAAAACTTACCCCAAATTTTTGATGCCGGCAACAGAATAAATGGCTTTAGAGCTGATAAGGTCGGGGATCAATTTAATATACAATATACCATTGTTGGTGGTGGAGATGAGTATGCACGAGTTAATAGCGTAAAAGCTACAAATGCAACTTATATTATTCCTCTTGACTTTCCTGAAGCATACGACGTATCAAATCCATATATGTCAAATCTAGTAAGCTTAGGCGATATGCGTCACTGGAATCAAGCACCAACAAATCCATCTGTTCTATCAAAAAACGGGATTTCTTTTTCTTTGACAACTCATAAACTTAAAAAACTTACTGATTTTAAAAGTCGCATTATCAAAGCTATTCATCATGGTCTTGATAAAAAAACGGCACTTGCTGCATTAACAACAATACCAGCTAAAATTTTAGGAAAAAGTAATCTTCTAGGTAGTTTAAAAAAAGGAGCATATGCTAATTTCTTAATTACCAAAGGTGAACTCTTCTCAAAAGATAATATCATTTTTGAAAATTGGGTACAAGGTCATAAAAATGTAGTTAATGATATGACTATAAAAGATATTAATGGCTCTTACGATCTTACTGTAGCAGGAAAGACCTATGAGTTATCAATATCAGGAAAACCAGATAAACCGAAAGCTAACATCAAATTTGGCGATATCAAACTGGGGTCTAAAATTAATTATAAAAATGATTGGGTATCACTAACATTTACTGGAACTGATACAACTAAAACTGAATACACAAGAGTAGTCACTTCAATTGGTCAAAACCAAAATTTATGGAGAGGAAAAGCTATTCTTCCAAATGGTGCAGAAACAACTTTTACAGCAAAAAAGAAACCTAACGAGACTTCTGATAAAGAGAAAGAAAAAACTTCTGAACAAAAAGAACAACCCGAAGTGCTCCCTGTAGCTTACCCTAACATTGCTTATGGCAATTTACAACTCCCAAAATCCGAAACTCTGTTACTAAAAAATGCGACCGTATGGACTAACGAATCCGATGGAGTTCTAAAAGAGACAGATGTATTACTAAAAAACGGAAAAATTGCTGCTGTTGGAAAAAATCTTACTGATAGTACTGCTAGAACAATTGATGCTACAGGAAAACATGTTACAGCAGGTGTAATTGATGAACACTCGCATATTGCAGCAGATGCAATTAATGAAGCAGGACATAACTCTTCTGCAGAAGTCACTATAGAAGATGTTGTTTCTCCTAGTGATATTAATATTTATAGAAATCTTGCCGGGGGTGTAACCTCGATACAGATACTTCATGGTTCGGCTAATCCAATAGGTGGTCGATCTGCTATTCTAAAACTGAAATGGGGAGAGAATGCCAAAAACCTTATCTATAAAAACCCTCCTAAATTTATAAAATTTGCTCTTGGAGAAAATGTAAAGCAAAGCAACTGGGGTAGTACAACTCGTTTTCCTCAAACAAGAATGGGAGTAGAACAATTGTACGTAGATTACTTTAATCGAGCCAAAGCATACGAAAAACGTAAAAAAAGCGGTAAACCCTATCGAAAAGATATCGAAATGGAAACACTTGTCGAAATTCTTAATCAGGAACGCTTTATTAGTTGTCATTCATATGTGCAAAGTGAAATCAATATGCTCCTAAAAGTAGCAGAAAGATTTAATTTTAAAGTAAACACTTTTACACACATTTTAGAAGGATATAAAGTAGCCGATAAAATGGCTGCTCACGGAGTTGGTGGCTCTACCTTTTCAGATTGGTGGGCATATAAGTATGAGGTTAATGACGCTATCCCATACAACGCAACAATTATGCATAATCAAGGTGTAGTGACTGCTATAAATAGTGATGATAGTGAAATGTCTCGTCGATTAAACCAAGAAGCTGCCAAATCTGTAAAATATGGAGGAGTCTCGGAAGAAGATGCTTTAAAATTTGTTACACTAAACCCAGCAAAATTATTGCATATTGATGATAGAGTTGGCAGTATCAAAGTTGGAAAAGATGCCGATGTGGTAGTCTGGACCGATCATCCTTTATCTATTTATGCGAAAGCAGATAAAACCATAATAGAAGGTGCTATATATTTTGATCTTGATAAAGACAAAGCAATGCGAAAATCAATTGCAGCAGAGAAAAACAAACTTTCTGCTATGCTATTAAAAGCCAAAAATAGCGGCTTAAAAACACAACCTCCTAAGAAAAAAGAAAAGCAACATTTTGAGTGCGAAACTATAGAAACCATTCATTAAGAAACAAAACATGAAAAAAATATCATACATAATATTGTTGCTTACCTTTTCTATCGGAAATAGTAGTATAGCACAACAAACTCCAGCAAAAAAACAAAGTGAAACTATCTCTATTAGCGGGGCTATTGCGCACATTGGCACTGGAGAAATTATAGAAAATAGTATTCTTATTTTTAAAAATGGAAAAATAACTGCTATAGGAGTTCAAGGAAGCATCCCTGCTGAAGGAAAAACAATAGATGCATCAGGAAAACATATTTATCCTGGTTTTATAGCCCCTAATACTACATTAGGGTTAGTAGAAATAGGTGCTGTTCGTGCTACCGATGATGATAGTGAATTAGGAAATTATAATCCACATATTCGAAGTATTATAGCATATAATGCAGAAAGTAAAATTGTAGAAAGTATGCGTCCTAATGGTGTTCTGATGGCTCAAATAACGCCTCGTGGTGGCATTATTTCTGGAACCTCATCTATTGTACAATTAGATGCTTGGAATTGGGAGGATGCTGCACTAAAAACCGATGATGGCATTCATATGAATTGGCCAAATACAGTTACAAGAGGCCGTTGGTGGCTAGGAGAAGACCCAGGCTTTAAACCCAACAAAAAGTATGATGAACAAGTAACTCAAATCGAAGATTTTATCAATCAAGCTAAAGCGACTATTCAATCCTCGTCTCCTACAAAAAACCTACCTCATTTTGCAATGAAAGGTATTTTTGATGGTTCAAAAACATTATTTGTTCATGTAGCACATGAAAAAGCAATTTTAGATGTTATGTCTTTCGCTAAAAAACATGCTCTAAAGAAAATAGTTCTAGTTGGAGCAGATCAAGCATATAAAATTGCGAACCAAATAAAACAAAATAATATCGGGGTGCTATTAACAAGAACTCATTCTGAACCTAATTTTGAAGATGATGATTACGACCTGCCCTATAAAAATGCAAAGCTATTAATGGATGCAGGCGTATTAGTCGCATTACAAAATAGCGGTCAAATGGAACGTGCTAATGCTCGTAATCTTCCTTTTCAAGCTGGTACTGTTGCTGCACATGGTCTTGATAAAGAAAAAGCATTACAACTTATTACTGGTAACAGTGCTAAAATATTAGGAATTGATAGTATTGCAGGAACACTTGAAGTAGGTAAAGATGCAACCTTATTTATTAGTTTGGGTGATGCCCTTGATATGAGAACGAATCAAATAGAAAAAGTCTTTATACAAGGACGTGATATTAGTTTAGAAAGTCATCAAACCAAACTTTGGAAACGATATAGTTCCAAGTATGGTTCAAAATAATTGCAAAAACTCTTTCTAATTAAGAATGTTGAGAGTTTTATACTATGACTTAATCTTGGCTTTTTTGTACTAAGCCCCATTTTCAAAAAATAAAATGGTCATGATAAATTTAATCTAATAAAAAGAAGTCAGGCTTATACATCAAGCCTGACTATTTTATGGTAATTATTTTGTTTATTCTCAAAGTCAAGGAGTTTTAAAACTCCTTAAGTAAAAAATTAATAGCATTGTTGATTACCACATCTACTATGCAAAGCTGTTTGAGTACATGTAGGTGTGCATGTATGATGTTGTCCTCCTTTAATCGTTCTTTGATGTAACTTTGAAATAGTTTGCTTGTCAAGATTCAATTTTAAGCTCCTAGATTTTTTCATAATTAATTGTATTAATGCCTACATTTTATACAGGTTTTCGGCGATACCTTATTACTAGTTGAATAAGATCAAGTTATACAATATTCAACTCGATGAAAAACCATATCGCCCTAATTTGTACAATTTAGGGCAGCTTAAACTTATATTTTACTACACAACTATCAACTCTATAAAAACCTACATATCAAAACATTAAACAATTACTGTTGTTGTTTTAAATTTATTAGATTTAGTTCTTATTTGTTTAGTTTTATCTAAAAACAATAGTTCTTATTTATGAGGGTTTTTAGTATTTAGAAATCAAAATAAACAAATACATAAAATTTAAGTAATCATGTTGTTGTTTATAATACTGGTTACTTCTCTTAAGTTTTATCTTTTTCTAAAAGAATCTCTTTGATCTTGTTTAAAGAGACTTCACCTGTGCCTCTAACAAGAATATTTCGGTTCTTATCTAATAGTATAAATGTAGGAAAAGCCTCAATTTTCAACTCTTTAAGGATTTTAGGGTAGGTTTTTGTTCCATCTTTTAAATCCCTTTGTAAAAACACATGATTCCAATCCATTTGATACTCTTTAACATGCTCAAAAACTTTATTTCTTTTGTCATCATAGGCAAAACTTAAAATTGAAAGTTGTGATGCATGTTCATTATTTATTTTTAGTACACTAGGGTTAAGCTTTAAGCATGGTGCGCACCAAGTACCCCAAAAATCTATTAGTAAGTAGTCCTTATCTACTAATAGTTGTGAAAAACTTAAAGATCTAAACCTTATATCATTAAATTTAAAATCTTTTATTTTCTCCCCTGAAGAAACCCCATGTGATCTTTCTTTAATCTTCAAATCTTTCAAAAAAAGTTCAGAAAAATCATTACTAATACTATCAATACGATAGTACGAATTTTCTATTTCAATTGTATCCTTAAGTTCTGTGTCAACAAAATCATAATCTTCGCGCTGAGGAAAATCTTCATTTAGCTTACTATACGTAATTGAAGTTTTAAGAAAACTACTTGGTTGAATAGAGGTCTTGTATTTTTCATTATTCAAAATAAATTCACCATACCACCAATGATTATAGGTATCCATCTTCAGCACCTGTTCTACATAAGATGCATCATTAGGGTTTACAGCGGTACTATCATTAGGTACTACTCTATAAATAAGACTATCTTTGATCACATTCCCTTCTTTATATTCTAGATATTGTATCGTATCATATGGTATATTCTTACGATAATTATCTTTTCTTGTCCATTTACCGTATGGCCGATCGAAATAATACTTTTTATCATCAGTTAGATCCTTATTAAAATTAAGGTCATAAGAAATCACAAATTTCCCCTGATCATATCCTGAATAAGCATATATTTTATTGGGTACTATGGAATCCGGTTCGAGGCTACTTCTAAATATTAAATATTGAAGTTTTACAGTATCTAACTCAGGGACCGCTTTAAGTTCTTTAGGAATAGAATCTAAAGTTCTAAAAGTGTAATTTGTTTTTCCGCCTAAAGCTATTTTTTTTTGCATTACTACAGAAAAATCACCCGTTTCAATGCTTTTTTCTACTCCTTTATTTTTATTACACGATAAAAACAACAAAATAAGGCCAGATAATAGTAGTTTATTCATCTAAATTAAAATTAATAGTTATGATAATTACTATATGTCCTAACAAGAAAAAATGTTACCTCAATAACCAACAAATCACTAGTGATTCTAGTATTTTCGAGTTTTATATTAATCTCAATTGCTTTTAAACGCTTTTATATCGTCCAAAGCGCTTATAAGCATATTTACATGATTAAGTGTACAACTTTCTCCCATAATACCAATTCGCCATATTTTGCCCGCAAAATCACCTAAACCACCTCCTACTTCAATATTATATTCATTTAGTAATATAGAACGCAGCAATGCCTCATCATTTCCCTCAGGAAGAAATACAGAATTTAAATTAGGCAATCGATACTGCTCTTCTACTAAATATTCAAACCCTAAATTTTCGAGTTTTGTTTTTAATACTTGATGTACTTTTTGGTGTCTTTCCCAACGTTCTTCAATACCTTCTTCTAAAACAATTCGCAAAGATTCTCGTAAAGCATAAACAGATGACACTGGTGCTGTATGATGATAAGCTCGTTTTGCTCCTCCCCAATAATTTTTTACTAGACTTAAATCCAGAAACCAACTTTGTACTTTAGTCTTTCTATTTTCTAAAACTTTAACTGCCCTATCCGAAAAGCTAACTGGTGATAACCCTGGTGGAGCGCTTAAATTTTTCTGAGTTCCTGTATAAATTGCATCTATATCCCAATCATCAACCTTAAGTTCTACACCACAATACGAAGTCACTGCATCTACCATTAATAAAGCACCTGCATTATGCACTAAATTACTAATTTCTTTTAACGGCTGTAATGCTCCTGTAGATGTTTCTGCATGTACCAAAGCAACTAGTTTAGGCTTAGGGCAAATATCTAAAGCTTTCTTAATATCATTTGTAGAAATAATCGTACCCCAAGGAACTACAACTTTATGAACTTTAGCACCACAACGCTCTGCTATATCAGCCATTCTGCCACCAAAAACTCCGTTTATACCGATAATCACCTCATCACCAGGTTCAAGAAGATTTACTAGACAAGTTTCCATACCAGCACTACCAGGTGCGGATACTACAAATGTTAAATGATTCTTTGTTATAAATGTTTCTTGCACCATCGATTTAACCTCATCCATAATGGTTACAAATTCTGGGTCCAAATGACCAATCAAAGGAGTAGACATTGCTTTTAACACTCTAGGGTGTGCATCAGAAGGACCGGGTCCCATTAGAATTCTGTTACTAGTATTAAGTTCTTTATACATTATTAAAATAGGTATTTACTGTCAACTATATCGTTTTCGTAATTAGATTTAAATAAAGGATATAAAGTTAGGTAATTCTAAAATTTGTAGTTTACAGCTCAATACAAGTTTTAGTTAAAATTCTCTTCAAGAATAATAATTATCAATTATTAGACTCAAAAGACATCTAAGAAATATTAAATCCGAAAAAAAAGCAGTGTTTTTTTATGAAAAAAAAGTTTCGGTATTTTTGACCATAAAAAAACCTGTCTAAAATATTAGACAAGTTTTTTTTATATTTTCCATGCATTTACTGGGTAACAGGTTTTTGAAAAACTTTTATAGAGAGTTTTTCTTTACTTGCACTTGCATTCACAAAATTTCTTTCACTTTTAACCTCTCCAACTACTCCTTCATTATAGTCTCTCCATTTTAATGTTTTAGGTAATACAATACCATTTACATCATTCCAATCTGAATATTCTATTAAGCTAATTTTTTGACTAGTTTCTTTACTAAAAAAAGTAACAGTATATCCTAAATACTTCATTTTCTTAGTTTCTTTATCAAAATAAATAAAGTAATTATCTTTAGGAGAATCACCAACACCAGCTCCATAAGATATTTTATAACCAGGATATGCAGTGTCTTCTACTTTAAGGTCTTCAACTTTTTCATAAGAAATGCCATCATCTCCCAAAACAAAGGGCATTGCATAAAAATAAAACATCAAATTGTGATAAAACCTTGGATTACCTTTAAAAGAAGTAGAATCTTCTTGTTCTAACCACGCTTCTTTGCCATCAAAACCTAAGGCAAATTTATCTGTTTCTATTCTAGCATATCTCGTTTTAAGATCTGTAGTATGCTTCTCATTTCCTTCTTTTTTTTCTAACTCAAAAACAAGTGTATTCATGTTATCAAATGCTTGAATACCTCCATGAGCTTTAAAAACTGCTGCTATGTCTTTAGGAAAATTGTTAGATCTGTCTGGTGTTACTGTTTCTTTTGGTGCTTCAGGAACTACAGCTTCTTTTTCTGATTTTACTTCCTGCTTACAGGATACTAAAATCGATATCGCAAAAAATAATGTAATTAGTTTTTTCATGAGAAAAGATATGGTATAAGTTAATTTAACCCATGTAGTCGTGTTACTCAGCTTACCTTACAATAAAAATCAAGTTTTTTGTTTTTTCTTTTTTGCAGCTGGAAAAAGAACATTATTCAAAATTAGGCGATACCCGGGTGAATTAGGATGTAACTCTAATTCTGTTTTGGGATCCCCTACTCTATGCGTATAATCTTCTGGATCATGTCCCCCATAAAAAGTAAAGAAACCTTTTCCTTTTATTCCATGAATATAGCGTGCTTCGCCATTTGTTTTATTTTCTCCTAAAACCAATACATTAGATTTAATCTCATTAGGATTATATGCTGTTGTTTGCCCCATGAAACCTTTTACTAAAGCTGTATGATTCTGACATAACATAGTAGGAACGGGGTCCCACTTTGCAGAAAAATCCATAAGTGTAAAATAATCCGTAGTTTTAGAAATACGACGACTGCGAGTCATATCAATAGATGAAAATTCATATATATTAGGACTGCGTTCTAATTTAAAATTCTTGAAAGCAAAAGTTCTGTTATAATCTATTTTTGATTGATATCCAGGTTCACTTGGATCTCCATCAAACATAGGTTCACATATATCAACTCCTTCTGCAGCCAAAGCTATCTCAAAACTATCTGTAGCACTACACATTGCAAACATAAAACCACCTCCTACAACATAATCTCTTATTTTTAAAGCTACTGCAAGTTTTTCTTCAGAAACTTTTTGATATCCCAATGATGTTGCTAATTTTTCTGCCGCTGCCTTTTCTCTTATATACCAAGGTGTTGCACGATATGTAGCATAAAACTTACCGTATTGACCGGTAAAATCCTCGTGATGTAAATGTAACCAATCATACAAAATAAGGTTATCCTCTAATACCTCTTTATCGTATATAGTTTCATAAGGGATCTCTGCAAATGTTAACACCATTGTTACCGCATCATCCCATGGTTGATTTCCTTTTGGAGAGTATACAGCAATTTTAGGTGCTTTTTCAAGAACTACCGCTTCCATATTTTGAGAAGGACTACTAATTTCTTCAAGTACTCCTTGCGCTTCGGCATCACTTAGTACTTCATAAGTTACTCCTCTAATTGTACATTCCTTTCTTATGCTTTCTGTATCTGGTAACAAAAATGAACCTCCTCGATAATTCAAAAGCCATTTTACTTTTAAGTCTTTACTTAATGTCCAATAGGTGATACCATAGGCTTTTAAGTGATTTTGCTGCTCATCAACATCCATTGGAATCAAGACATAAGACCCATATGATGGTAGTGCTGAAAATAAAATAACAACAACCATAAAGAGTCTCATATAACAGGATTTCACAAAATACATTGATTTTTTTTTAAATTAATTAAGTCTAATACTCAGACTATGAGTAAATACAACCTTGAAATATAGTTAAATTAACGCATATAGTCTAGAAAGGTACCTCATCATCATTTGTATCATTTATACTACTCCCAAAAGCTTCATCTGCACTAGGAAGATTACTAGTACTAAAAGGATCATTTTCTTCATCTTCATTCATTTTAGAATGAAACTCAAACGGAGTACCAAAGTCATCTAAGTTATCAAATTTACCTAAGTGACCAATAAACTTTAACCTTATATTTTCGAGACCACCATTACGGTGTTTGGCAACAATGAATTCTCCTTGCCCTTGAGTTGGTGATCTTTCTTCATCATCCCACTCATCTATTTTATAATATTCTGGTCTAAATATAAAAGCTACAATATCGGCATCTTGCTCAATCGCACCTGATTCACGAAGGTCACTCAATAAAGGTCTTTTACTTCCCCCACGTGTTTCAACCGCACGTGATAACTGAGATAAAGCAATTACTGGAATATTTAATTCTTTTGCTAAAGCCTTTAAGTTACGAGAAATTGTAGAAATCTCTTGTTCACGATTTCCATTTTTACCGCTTCCTCCAGCTGTCATTAATTGAAGGTAATCGATAACAATCATCCTAATACCGTGCTGAGATGCCAAACGACGCGCCTTAGCTCTAAGGTCAAAAATTGACAATGAAGGTGTATCATCAATAAACAATGGAGCCTTCTCTAGATCTTTAACTTTGACATTAAGCTGTTCCCATTCATGTTTTTCAAGTTTACCGGTACGTAATTTTTCTGAAGAAAGACCAGTCTCAGAAGATATTAAACGTGTAATCAATTGGACTGATGACATCTCCAGAGAGAAAAAGGCAACAGGTATATTACTACCAACAGCCATATTTCTGGCCATAGATAGGGTTAATGCGGTTTTACCCATACCTGGTCGAGCAGCTACAATAATCAAATCACTCGGTTGCCATCCTGAAGTAAGTTTGTCAAGCTTATCAAAACCAGAAGGGACACCACTCATTCCCTCTTGATTAGATATTTCTTGAATCTTCTTTTTTGCTTGAATAACTAAACTTTGTGCTGTCTCTGTAGATCTTTTTATATTTCCTTGTGTAACTTCATATAATCTTGATTCTGCCATATCTAACAGATCAAAAACATCTGTAGTTTCATCATATGATTCTTCAATAATTTCATTTGAAATTTTGATCAAACTACGTTGTATGTATTTCTGCAGAATAATACGAGCATGAAACTCAATATGTGCTGAAGAAGCTACTTTTTGGGTTAATTGTATCAAATAATAATCCCCACCGGCTAATTCTAATTTCGAATCTTTCTTAAGTTGACTAGAAACCGTTAATAAGTCGATTGGCTCAGAGTTTTCGAAGAGTTTATAAATCGCTTCAAAAATATATTGATGTGACTCTCGATAAAAAACATCTGGATTAAGAATGTCAATAATTTCATCGACTCCTTTCTTATCTATCATCATTGCTCCAAGCACAACTTCCTCTAAATCAACTGCTTGCGGAGGTATTTTTCCTTTTTCCAGCGAAATTACGTTCCCCCGACCGTAACTTGTTTGCTGCGCTTGCTGTACTTTTTCCATGACTACGAATGTAAAAAAATTGTAAAGAGATGTACCTACTTACAAAGATACGAATGTCCACCGGTCTTTAACAAATGAACTGTTGATAACTAAATTTTATTGTTAATAAGCATAAAAAAATCTGAAGTTCCAAACTTCAGATTTAGGTAGTAAGTGATTTTTTAGGGGTTAGTCTTTAAAGACTCCCATATTCGCATATTTATCCATACGTTTTTCAATCAATTCTTCTGGTGATAAGTTTTTTAATTCATCATACGATGCAGAAATTATATCTCTTACCGTCTTAAAAGTAGTTTCTCGATCACTATGAGCACCTCCAAGAGGTTCTCTTACTATTCCGTCAACCACTTTAAGCTTAACACCATCTTTGGCTGTAAGTTTTAATGCTTCTGCCGCTATTTCTTTTTGTTCCCAACTTCTCCATAAAATAGAGGAGCAATTTTCTGGTGATATTACAGAGTACCAAGCATTTTCTAACATTAGTACTTTATCTCCAACACCAATTCCTAACGCTCCACCACTTGCACCTTCACCAATAATAACAACAATTATAGGTACTTTAAGACGTGTCATCTCAAGGATATTTCTAGCAATTGCTTCTCCTTGACCTCTTTCTTCGGCTTCCAAACCTGGATAAGCACCTGGTGTATCGACGAATGTTACTACAGGAATATTAAATTTTTCTGCACTTTTCATTAAACGAAGTGCTTTTCGGTATCCTTCAGGATTTGCCATACCAAAATTTCGATATTGCCTTGTCTTGGTATTATATCCTTTCTGTTGGCCAATAAACATAAAGCTTTGGTCTCCAATTTTACCAAGTCCTCCGATCATCGCCTTATCATCTTTTACATTACGATCTCCATGAAGTTCTAAAAAAGATTCTCCACAGATTGCATCGATATAATCTAATGTGTAGGGCCTAGAAGGATGCCTAGATAGCTGTACACGTTGCCAAGCTGTAAGATTTTTGTATATCTCTTTCTTGGTTTCTTTCAGTTTCTTTTCGATCTGCTTACACGTGTCTGTAACATCTACTTCACTTTCTTCACCTATAGCGCAGGCCTTTTGAAACTGTTCTTCAAGCTCTTTAATGGGGAGTTCAAATTCTAAATATTCCATACTCGAGAGTATATTTATGTTAACTAGGGTTAGCCGACAAATATAAAAACTTTACTTTGTAATGTTACCTAAAGTTGACGGTCTTTTTCTTTTTTTAGCATTTTTAAAGATTCCATTCAATATTACAGTGCTTAGAATAATCAAAGCGCCATAATAAAATTGAGGGTTCATTTTTTCAGCATCTCCAAAAATCATATACGCCAATATGATCCCATAAACAGGCTCTAAGTTTATAGTTAACATGACGGTATAAGGACTTAAATACTTCATAACCTGCACGGATCCAATAAAAGCATATGCGGTACAAACAGAAGCCAATATCATAATATATAACCAATCTGAAGTTGATAATTGAAAAAATGAAATTGTAAATCCAGCTGTGGGCTCTCCAAAAAAAGTGAGCCCTAAGAGGTATATAGTAATAAATAAGACTCCACTCGACAATTCGTAGAAAGAAATCATTGAAGGATTGTACTCTTTTGCCATTTTTCCGTTAATTATAGAGAAGACAGAAGATAAAAAAGCCGAACACAAGGCATAGATAATTCCGGTTGTATACTCCCCTTCTACTTTAAAAATTAGATAAAGGCCTGAGATTACTAATATTCCGAAAAAAACTTCGTACCAAATTAGTTTTCTTTTATAAAAAATGGGTTCTAAGATAGAAGTAAAAAATGCACCTGTAGACAACATTGCAAGTGTTATGGAGACATTTGAAACTTTGATTGCTGCAAAAAAGGTAATCCAATGAAGTGCTATTATAATTCCCGCAATAAAAAGTGTAATCAGTAATTTTCTTGAAACTATTAATGCTATTTTTTTAATGTAGATATACAAAAAAATAAATCCAGATGCCAAAAGCATTCGATACCATACAAGCGGTAGTGCTTCAATGGTGATAAGCTCTCCTAAAATAGCTGTAAATCCCCATACAAAAACAATAAAGTGTAAATGTAGGTAGTTTTTAAGCTTAACGTTTGGCATTATACAATAAATAAATTGCTAAAATTCCGAATGAAAAATTAGGAAACCAAACAGCAATGACCGGGGGAAAATCAGACTGATTAGCCAATGTTCCTAATACTTTATCAAAAAAGATGAACACAAAAGCTAGTGAAATCCCTACGGCGAGATTAACTCCCATACCTCCACGCCTTTTCATCGAAGATACAGCTACCCCAATAATAGTAAGAATAAATGCTGATATCGGAAGACTCCATCTTTTATACGCTACAACTTTGTATCTATTTATATCAGACGAACCTCGTTTACTTTCTTTTTCTATAAATTCACTTAGTTCGGTATAGTTTAGTGTTTCTGCAACATAAGTTACTGGTGTAAATTCGTCTATATTAAAAGGAAGTAAGGTATCTTTTTTGGTTTCTTTTTCAAGAATATCTTTACCATCCAATATTTTTCGCTTTACAAAATCTGTAAGTTCATAAATGCTATCTTTAAATTTAATTTTTCTTGCAGAAATCTTAGTTTTCAATACATTACCACTAAAATATTCTATAGTAAAGTTATTTGCTGATTTTTCTAAAGGGTTAAACTTATTAGCATATAAAAACACGCTATCATTAAGTTGTCTATAAATATTTCTTGTTTCTTGTACCTTTTTCCCTTTTTTAAGATACGTATATTTAAATTCATTAAACCCTTGACTTGCCTTTGGTGCCAAAAACAATCCCATGGCCAATGCTCCAACACAAATAATAACCGCACCAATCATATACGGTCTAAGAAATCTCCAAAAAGAAACACCAGAACTTAAGAATGCAATAATTTCGGTTTTATTGGCTAGTTTAGAGGTAAACCAGATTACTGATAAAAATACAAAGAGTGGAAATAACAAGTTAGCAAAATACACTGTGAAATCTAGATAATATCCTATAACCGCACTAAAAGGCACTTTATGCTCTAACATATTATCTATTTTCTCGGAAACATCTACTATAATCCCAATAGGAATAAATAGTAAAATCATCGTAAAAAATGTCCCTAAATACCTTTTAAGTATGTACCAGTCTAGTATTTTCAATTTATAATCGTTTATCCATTTGTTTAACCATCATATTTTTCCAACTATAGAAATCTCCTGCTAATATATGTTTTCTAGCTTCTCTAACCAACCACATATAAAAACCTAAATTATGTATTGTGGCTATTTGCTTTCCTAACAACTCATTTACCGAGAACAGATGTTTTAAATACGCTTTAGAATATTCGGTATCTACAAATGTAATACCCATTTCATCTATAGGTGAAAAATCATCTTCCCATTTTTTATTTTTCATATTGATCGTACCGTGTGCTGTAAATAACATTCCGTTACGAGCATTACGCGTAGGCATTACACAATCAAACATATCTACACCTAACGCTATATTTTCTAATATATTAATAGGAGTACCCACCCCCATTAAATAACGAGGTTTATCTTCTGGCAAAATATCGGTAACTACTTCTGTCATAGCATACATTTCTTCTGCTGGCTCTCCTACAGACAATCCTCCTATTGCATTTCCAACAGCTCCTGCGTTGGCAATATACTCTGCCGACTGTTTTCTTAAATCTTTATAGGTACTTCCTTGTACTATTGGAAAAAAAGCTTGATCATATCCATACTTAACCGGAATTTTTTCGAGATGTTGCATACAGCGATCTAACCATCTATGTGTCATATGCATGCTTCTCTTGGCATAATTGTAGTCACAGGGGTATGGGGTACACTCATCGAACGCCATAATAATATCTGCCCCTATAGTACGCTGGATCTCCATTACGTTTTCGGGAGTAAATACATGATATGAGCCATCTATATGCGATTTAAACTTTACCCCTTCTTCTTTTATTTTTCGATTAGCAGAAAGTGAATACACCTGATAACCACCACTATCTGTCAAAATATTTCTATCCCAATTCATGAATTTATGCAGTCCACCAGCTTTTTCTAGAATTGTCGTTTTAGGTCTAAGATATAAATGATAAGTGTTTCCTAGAATTATATCAGGATTGATATCATTTTTCAATTCTCTTTGATGCACACCTTTCACAGTTGCTACTGTCCCTACGGGCATAAAAATTGGAGTTTCTATAACACCGTGATCTGTAGTGATTTTTCCGGCTCTAGCCTTACTTTGAGGGTCTTTAGATAAAAGATCGAATTGCATATTTTTTATTTGATAGAGCGCAAAGATAACTAACTAAAATTACATGAATCACCTTAAGATTTCGAAAACTTTTCGTTATTAACAATCCTTTCTTAATTAAAAGCTATATATACATTTTGTCACCGTATACAAAACCTGTATTTTTGAGCCTTTATTATAAAGATAATAGCTACCGTAATGCCAAAAACAAAACAATTAGAAGATTTTGCAACCCAAGTTCGTAGAGATATTCTGCGACAAGTACATAAAGTAAACTCTGGACACCCAGGAGGTTCATTAGGATGTACTGAATTTTTTGTCGCTCTTTATCAAGAGATTCTAGAAAGAAAAGATGGATTTGATATGGATGGAATCGGAGAAGATCTCTTCTTTTTATCCAATGGACATATATCACCTGTATACTACAGTGTTTTAGCTCGAAGCGGATATTTCCCTGTAGAAGAGTTAAATACATTCAGACTCATCAATAGTAGATTACAAGGACATCCTACAACTCATGAAGGACTACCTGGAATTCGAATCGCTTCTGGATCACTCGGACAAGGAATGTCTGTAGCATTGGGTGCTGCGCAAGCAAAAAAATTAAACAATGATGATAATTTAGTCTATAGTTTACATGGTGATGGTGAGCTACAAGAAGGTCAAAATTGGGAAGCTATTATGTATGCTGCAGGAAAAAAAGTAGATAATCTTATTGCCACCATTGATCTAAATGGGCAACAAATAGATGGATCTACAGATGATGTACTGGCTATGGGTAGTTTAAAAGCAAAATTTGAAGCTTTTGGTTGGGATGTTATGGAAATCAAAGAAGGAAATAATCTAACTGCGGTTATTGAAGGGTTAAAAGAAGCTAAAAGTAGAACAGGAAAAGGAAAACCTGTATGTGTATTATTATACACTATAATGGGTAACGGTGTAGATTTTATGATGCATACTCATGCTTGGCATGGTAAAGCTCCTAATGATGAGCAATTAAAAATCGGTTTAGCTCAAAACCCTGAAACTCTAGGAGATTATTAATTTATCCAAATCAAAAAAGAAAATGAAAAAATATATAGATACAGGAAAAAAAGACACCCGTTCTGGTTTTGGAGCTGGTCTTGAAGAATTGGGTAAAACAAACGAGAATGTAGTTGCACTATGTGCGGACTTGATTGGTTCTTTAAAGATGGATGCTTTTATTGCCAATAATCCAGAACGCTTTTTTCAAATAGGAATTGCAGAAGCAAATATGATGGGGATTGCGGCTGGTTTAACTATAGGAGGTAAAATACCTTTTACAGGAACATTTGCTAACTTCTCTACAGGACGTGTTTATGATCAAATTCGACAATCTATCGCTTATAGTGGTAAGAACGTAAAAATATGTGCCTCTCATGCAGGATTAACACTTGGTGAAGACGGTGCTACACATCAAATACTAGAAGATATTGGTTTAATGAAGATGCTACCTGGTATGACCGTTATTAATACCTGTGATTACAACCAGACGAAAGCAGCTACAATTGCTATTGCAGATCATCAAGGGCCAGTATATTTGCGCTTTGGAAGACCAAAAGTAGCCAATTTTACTACAGAAGATCAAACTTTTGAGATCGGAAAAGCAGTACTTCTTCAAGAAGGTACAGATGTAACGATTGTTGCTACTGGACATTTGGTATGGGAAGCATTACAAGCTGCTGAAACATTACAAGAACAAGGTATCAGCGCTGAAGTAATTAATATTCATACAATTAAACCTTTAGATGATGAAGCTATTTTAAATTCTGTTAAGAAAACAGGATGCGTTGTAACTGCTGAAGAACACAATATCTTAGGTGGACTGGGGGAAAGTGTATCACGAGTATTGGTTAAAAACCACCCTACTCCACAAGAATTCATTGCTACTAATGACACTTTTGGGGAAAGTGGGACACCAGAACAACTTATGGAGAAATATGGATTAAACGCCGCGGCAATAACTAACGCTGCTCAAAAGGTGATTAAAAGAAAATAGTTTTTACTAAAATTAAATAGTAAGACCGTCTAAAAAGTTTTTTAGACGGTCTTCTTAATTATTATTATAGCCTAATAGTACGATATTTACTTAATAGCAAATTTCACTGTTTTAACTTGATCATTAGAAATTACTTTAGCTATATACACACCAGTTGCTAACCCTACACCTTTTCTAAAAGGAATAGAAACCTCAGATGTATTTGAAATAAAAGAATCATTATATACATTATTACCTCCTAGATCATATACATTTACTGAGACTGCTCCAGCTTTTTCTAAATTTATTTTTAAGGTATTGCCAATTGCCTGTAATTTAAAATCTAAAGTAGCAATACCTGCAGATTTACTACTTGCGTTTTGGAATTTCCACTGGGTGTAATTTCCCCCATAAGAAGTTGGCCTTTGAATCATCTTATCGTTATTATTATCTCCAGTAGGTCTAAAATACATTCCTGTTTGTCTATTTTGCAAATAGAAAAACCCATTTGAAGTGTTTATTTTTTTCCACTGGGTATAGTTTCCTGAATAACTTGTAGGGCGTTGTTCTATATCTGCCCCATCATTATCACCAGCAGGTCTAAAATATTTACCTGTCTGAACGTTTTTTAAATAAAAATATCCTCCAGAAGTATTCACTTGCTCCCATTTCACATTATTATCGGTTGCATTTGAGGCTACCTGAATAATCTTAGATGCATCCGCATTATTTTGTGGACGAATTTTCTTTTGAGTTTGTCTATTTACGATGTAAAACGCATTATCATTACCTGTTGGATCGGGATCTGGATCGGAGCCTCCTCCTCCATTAACCAATTCATAAGTATGTACCCAGTCATATTGAGCAGTATTACGATTGTTGTTATTTAACTCATTATTATCGGCAACACCTGGACCCCATGTAAATGCTTCCATGTCAAAATACATCCACATACCTTCGTTAAAATTATAAGGCAGTCTTACCTCTGCTACAGGGTTGGCTCTATTCTTAGGGTTTTTATACCATAATATCGTTCTAGCATCTTTCCACCAGACCCCATAAACATTAAAATTGTCTGCATTTCGGGTTCCATCATTAAAATGTTTTTGGGTTGTTCTATCACAATCAAATCCACAAGGTTGAGGAAAATAATGAGTATTCATTTCCATGGTAGTCTCTAAATTCTTCCATCTTTGATTCTTAACTGTTCCCCAATTTTCTATTACATCTATTTCACTAAATCGACCTTGCATCCAAAAAGACGATACTATTGTCATATCTGCATTTTTAACACTGGCTTCTGCATACATTCCCGGTTTAAAAGAAGCTTTATCAGAACGCAAAATACCAGTCCAAATGCGATCTCCTATTCTTCCTACATTTGGATCTTTAGGAGTTCCTTTAATTTTAAGTTTTCCATTACTTACAGAAACATTGTTTGGATTAAACTGACTTGGACTTCTTCCTTTCCAATTTACATGACTATTCTTTTTCCATTTGTTTCCATCGAGTGAATTAAATTCATCTGATAAGGCATTTACACGTTTCCATGATTTTCCAGATGGTGGTGTGGGTTGAGCAAACAATACTGTTGTAAACAATACTGTTAAAAGAATAGAGAAAACTATTCTTAAGTTGTTGTTTTTCATTGTTAAAAGTGTTTGTGTTATTAAATGTCAAATTTACAATTAATAACAACTCGTAAAGACAAATATTTATTTTTTTAATAAAAAAAATAAATTATAATCAATTAATTAACTCAATAACTACCAATAAACACATGTTAATTCACAATAAATCATTACACATAACTTTCAAATTTTAATAAGCTAATACCTCAAACCTAATATTTACATTTAAATTTTGTTTCACAACTGCAATTAAAACACTACTAGCATATTTATATAAAAAAATATTTTGGCAGGCTTTTTGATATTTCAAGCAGAATAAAAACAGGCTATAATCGTTTTACAATACACTAGCCTTCACCAAATCATTTAATTAGTATTTATTAATCAAAAATTATTTCAAAATGAAAAATGTATTTGTTTTATTTATGTTATTAGCTTCTTGCACAATATTAGGACAGGATAAGCGACTAGCTTTTGGGGTTAAGGCTGGACTTAATTATGGAGACAATGGTAAAATTGAAATCTCTGATTTAACAGGTCCAGGTAACAATATTTTATCAGAAAGAGCCGATGATCGAGTTGGATACCACTTAGGAGTATTTTTAAGAGGAAAATTAACAGACAACATCTATATAAAACCCGAATTACAATACACAGTTAATAATAGTACATATGATGATGTTTCTGGAGCAAACTTAGATTATAATATCAAAAAATTAGATTTGCCAATTCTTGTTGGAATTACGGTTTTAGGTCCTATACATGTTTTTGGAGGGCCTGCACTTCAATATATCGTAGAAAATGACCTTGAAGACGTAAGACTAGGAGATGTGAAAAATGAGTTTACTGTAGGGCTTCAGTTTGGAGCAGGAATTCAATTAGGGCGTCTTAACGCAGATATTCGTTACGAGCGTGGCTTAAGTAAAAATCGTGCAGAATCGATAAACGAAGGGATTCGAGTAGACTCTAGACCTAATCAAATTATATTAGGATTAGCTTTAGATTTATAAGACAATAGTTTTCTTAAAACAAAAAACTCCGATAATTAATTATCGGAGTTTTTTGTTTTTATTCGTTTTTTGGATCTCTATCATCTCTATCCAGATGGTTTTTAATACCATCTCCATCATCATCATAAAAAGTTATCTCATCCAAGCTAATAAATCCATCGTTATTTGCATCGTTAACCGTGATTTCATCTCTGGTAAGTGTACCATCGTTATCATCATCGTTATCAAGATAATCTGGTATTAACTCACCCGTATCACTATCAGAATTATCATCTGAATCCGCAACAAGTCTATCGTTATCTAAATCTTCAAGATAAGAAGGAATCCCATCGGCATCGTGGTCAGCTTCATTAACGGCATATAATTGAATATTAAAAACAAGTGACTTATATCTTCCTATTCCTGAACCAATTGGAGGGTTATTAAAATATGCCAATCCAGAAGGCATAAAGACAGTTACATTTCCAAAGTCATCATTATAATCAACAGTACCATCAGTGTTAATAGTAAACCCAGAAGCTCCTGTAAAATCGACTAAAGTCTCTCTCCAACCTTCGATAGCTGCAGACTGATCAAACCAAAAAGGCGAAACTCTATCATCAAAAACTTTTCTGTTAACATCATTATTATCTACTGAATCTTTTTCATCGATTATACCATCGTTATCAGAATCAGGTTCTCCTGCTAATTCAGGATTATCTACATCACTATCATCTGCGATTCCATCATCATCAGCATCTGTTCTAACCTCATCGTTTAATGTATCAGGGTTACCATCACCATCGGCATCTACATCTGCCGTATCAGGAATACCATCACCATCTTGATCTAAATTATCATACAATTGTTCTCCTCTATACGTGACTCTAGTCGAGTCTGCAAAAGTAGGACTTCGCATTCCTGGAGCTCCTTTTCTAAAACTTAATATATGTAAAGTATAATCTACACCATCTCTTGTAATCACTTTAGTAGATAAAAACTCTGATTGGCTTATCGGTGTACGATCACTATTCACTCCCGCAATAGTATCTAAATTTACAATTTGAAAATCTGGATTAATGGGATTATCTACGAACTCATAGAAATGAGTATCTAAATAATTTTCTAACAATACAGCTTCATTAACTTGCTGTTCTGCACGATCTCTTGGTGGCTCGATAGAAGGAGCATCGTCATCGTCGTTATTACATGCATATAAAGCTACCAAAGCTAATACAATGGCGCAACTATATTTTCTTACATTCATCTAATTACTTTTTTAAAGGTGCAAGATACGATTTTCTCGTACTTTTGTTTCATCTGTTTATAATTTTTGTCTATTAATATTTTTTTATGCGTGTTGATAAATATTTATGGTGTATTCGTTACTTCAAAACCAGAAGCATTGCTACAAAAGCCTGTAAAGAAGGGAAAGTTCGTGTTAACGGAGACCTTATAAAACCGTCTCGAGAAGTTTATCCAATGGATAAAATTACTGTTCGTAAAAACCAAATAAACTATGAACTCTCTGTTCTTGATACGCCCGATAATAGAATCGGAGCAAAACTTGTTGATTTATATCGTAAAGACATCACACCAAAGGAATCGTTGCAAAAATTAGATCTTTTAAAATATTCTAAGGATTATTATCGAAAAAAAGGTACAGGAAGACCTACTAAAAAAGATCGAAGAGATATAGATGATTGGTACACCGATGGCAATAATGATGACAGTGAAGAATAAAACTGTTTGTAGTTATTAAATGTTGCTAAATTATTTTAATAGTATCAACATATTCATAGATTACCAACTCTTTTATATATTTGATAATTGCTATCATTAATTAAAATCTCTGCGTATATTTTATAATCGCAATCAACAATTCTAAGCATGCATACGGATACTAATATTATACTAACCCATGAGCAAATACAACATAAAATAAAGCGTATTGCTTATCAGATTTATGAGACGAATATTAATGAAGAAGAAATTGTAATTGCCGGCATTGCAGAAAACGGATACATTTTTGCTAAACGATTAAAAGAAATTCTAGAAAACATTTCTGATATTAAGGTTATTTTATGCGAAGTAACAATGGATAAAAAATCACCACACA
Organism: Aquimarina sp. AD10; assembly: GCF_003443715.1. NCBI lineage: Bacteria > Pseudomonadati > Bacteroidota > Flavobacteriia > Flavobacteriales > Flavobacteriaceae > Aquimarina > Aquimarina sp. AD10. The sequence goes on from NZ_CP031965.1 coordinate 2,157,868, forward strand.
ATACGGTACAAACTTCTATCAGTGATAATATCTACACAAATAAATCTATTGTACTTGCCGATGATGTTTTAAACTCTGGTACAGCACTTGTTTACGGAGTTAAACATTTTTTAGAAGTGCCTCTAACAAGATTTAAAACTGCAGTACTAGTGAATCGAAATCACAAAAAATATCCTATCAAAGCTGATTTTAAAGGCATCTCTTTATCTACTTCATTACATGAACATGTAGAGGTATCATTTGGCAGTAAAGACTCTGCTATTTTAAAATAATAGCGTAATTATCTCTTCACTAATCTGATCAGGCTCCCTATCATCTGTGATAATATTGTGATCTGCCTGATTATAATAAAATGAACGTTCAAATAAATGTTTTCGAATAAAATCATTAAGAAGATCAACAGTAGAGAGATGAGATATTAATGGTCTTTTATCACGTTCTGCAAACAACCTTTTAGTTAATTGGTCTAAAGAAGTTTTTAAATATATACTCTTAGCTTTTTCTGATTCTTTAATTATTTCAAGATTACCTGCAAAACATGGTGTACCTCCACCAAGCGAAATAACGCTGTTATTTTGCTTTTCTAATACCTCTTTTAAGTATCGAGATTCTTGTTTTCTGAAATAAATCTCTCCTTTTTCTTCAAATATTTTTGAAATTGTATTTTTTTCTTGATTTTCTATATAATCATCCAAATCCAGATACTCTAATTTCATCTTATCAGCTAACTTATTACCTATCAAGGATTTTCCGCTACCCATATACCCCATTAAAACTATATTCATACTGTAAAAATTAAGTAGATATTGCCCAAAAGAAATATCATTTTAAACAAAATGCAAATTTATATCAAATTCTTCTTGAAAAATAAATTAATGATAGTATATTTGCACCCGCATTGAAGGAAAAAAATGCAAGACCTGGTAGCTCAGTTGGTAGAGCATCTCCCTTTTAAGGAGAGGGTCCTGGGTTCGAGCCCCAGCCCGGTCACAAAACATAGATAATAACAAGGTATTGCTATTATAAATTATGTTCTTTAAAAATATTTTGATAAGAAAAAATTATCAATGACCTGGTAGCTCAGTTGGTAGAGCATCTCCCTTTTAAGGAGAGGGTCCTGGGTTCGAGCCCCAGCCCGGTCACTAAAAAAAGTATCGTATATTTTTACGGTACTTTTTTAGTTTTAGAGTATCTTAAAGCACCTTTTTATTGCCCAGGTGCTGGAATTGGTAGACAGGCATGGTTGAGGGCCATGTGTCCATTAGGGCGTGTGGGTTCGACTCCCATCCTGGGCACTTTTATACATTAAAGAATCAAAACTAAAAACCAAGCAAATAAAAAGTAAGACTAATGATAAATTAAAATATTTATCTTTACTTGGTTTTTCAACTTGTAGAATCACATTCCCGTCAAATGCACCATTTGCTCCACCAAGCAAACACTCATCTAATGTTTTTTGAAAAATCAAGAAAGAAAAATTACTATCAAATGCTATAGCACTAATCTACTCTTTTCTTGAGTTCCAGGATTATTTTACTTTCTGCTGCCGTTTGTTGTGGAATATTATAAGTAGACCAAAAATCCAAATTGTATTCTTTTGCTTGATTTTCTATACTTTCACTAATATTCATATTTTTTAAGAATGGATAGTTATGAACATCATCAATTATTATATTATTTATAAAGAGCTCTTTTTTAGGATATTGTACAAAGAGTAGTTTTTTTGATTCTAATCCTTCAAAAATTTTCCATGTATCTTCTTCTTTTTGATACTTTAGGTACATTTTCCCCTTGTACTCTTGATATTCAAACACTACATTATAATGCACTTGTAAAGCACCATTTGTAAATTTCCTCGCCCAAGATCTATTATTGATAGCTTGTCTTGTAAGCTCCATTCTTACAAATGCAAAAGTCTCTGTATCTATAAATAATGTCGCACTTTGAAAAGGTTTATCAACTCCTTTTATTTTATAAACCAATCTTTCATTATACGGTAAAACACCGTCTAATTCATATTTCCAGCCATTTTTTCCTTTAATGGGGCCGTAATCAAATCTAATAAAGTCATCCTCTACCAAATCAATAATTGAGTTTTTTCGTTCTGAATTTTTATTCCAAGGATTCTTTTCAGTTAAGTACTTTGTTCTAACTTCTACTAACTCAACAAGAGGTTCTTTTTTAATCGCATATCCCTGATAAAACAATTTAGCAGCGCATTCTAAATACTCGACATACTTATCATCTTCTTTTTGAAGATCTCTCACATAACCCTCTAAAATATATGGTTTTGTGGGGTAATTATTTTTAATCTCCTGATAAGCTTTTTTAACGATTTCTTTTGCAGTAAGTTTTTTATCTTTAGTAGATGTGATGATTACTGTTTCTAAATTAGTAGTTCTAGTCGAGAGAAATATTTGTTGGTTCTCTTTAAAAGTATTCGCTTTTTTAGAAACCGATACATACCCTATTACCGATATGATAATTATATCCATTTTTCTTTTTGACGGTATATAAAAAGTAAAGTAACCTTCTTCATTAGTAACCGTACCTATAGATTGGGATTTAATATACACCGAAGCAAAAGGAATTGGTTCTAACGTTTTTTGATCTAAAACCTGTCCAGATAAAGTTGTAATATCACTCTGAGCAAAGTTTGTCAAACAGCCTAATAAAAAGAAAACAATACTAAAAAATAAAGATAGTTTGTGCATATTCATTAAAATAACGAGAATAATCGATCGCTATCGTATACTTTTATTATTATTTTTAAAAGACCTACGCAATAGTAAGAAATTTATAATAAAAAACAATAATGCATAGGCAATGGCCTATTCTCGTATCTAATAGAATAAGTACTACGTAATTTATCGATTAAAAACAATTCTTAAAATAATCACAACTAACGATTATTTTCTTGAACAGCTTTTGATTGATTCATAAAAGACTCGATAATCCGTTACAGAAACAACATCACCTTTTTTACTCAAGATAATGGATTTGTCATTTTCAAAGTTTCTAACGGATAACAGTTTCGTTGCATATCCTTGATAAACGATCTCAAAATGACTTTGATCCTTCACTCTTAGTTCATCCAATTTAAATTCAAACAAGCCTTCATTATCGCTATATGCATTCATACAATCATTCTCATCTAAGTATAATTTTATTGCTACATATCCAAGACTTTTCCTTTTAGAATCAACTATTTTACCTCGTATGACTCTTAAATCAGAAGAGACAACCGCATCTCCGTCTGTCTTTTCGTTTCCAGATTTACAAGACGTTAAAAACACAAAACTTAAACAAAAAATAATTATTTTTCTCATACTCTTTATTTTAAAAATTATGAATGATTTAAAGTTACTAAGCATTCAAATGATTAACTCTAGTTATTAAATATACAAAAAATACAAATCTTTCACATGAAAGATCAATATACTTAAATCAATGTTAATATAGTGTAACTTGATATCAATATAGATAAACATCTAAGCTTTGTTAAATTCTATATTGCAAAATATTAAACCAACAAAAATGTTAGGAAAAGCAGCAATATCAAAGGGTGACGGAAATTTTTCAATAGAAGAAATTGAAGTAAAGACGCCTGAAAATGATGAAGTACTAGTAAAAATACAAGCAGCAGGATTATGTCATACAGATCATGATTCTTTACATTGGGGAAGAAAAGTAATCCTTGGTCATGAAGGGGCTGGTATTGTTCAAGCTGTAGGAAATGCAGTAACTACAGTAAAACCAGGAGATAATGTGATATTAAACTGGGCAATTCCTTGCGGCAAGTGCTTTCAATGTCAAGAAATGAACCAGCATATTTGCGAAAACAATTCACCTGTAGTAGCTGGCGATAAATTACCTGATGGCGAAGTTTCTGCCGGACATGCCGCATTAGAAAGGACTTTATATCAAGGAAAAGGAATTGAACGATCTTTCAACATAGGAACACTATCTACCCATACGGTCGTTAAAGAGCAAGCGGTAGTAAAATATGAAACAGCCATTCCGTTTAGCTCTGCTGCGATTATTGGTTGTGGTGTAATGACTGGATATGGATCTGCTGTAAACACAGCTCATGTTACGCCAGGATCATCTGTAGTCGTAATTGGTAATGGTGGAGTTGGACTTAACGTTATCCAAGGCGCAAGGATTTCTGGGGCAGCAATGATAATTGCTGTAGACGTTAATCCAAATAGATTAGAAATGGCAAAACAATTTGGAGCTACTCATACTATTCTAGCTAATAAGACTGACAAAAATTTACAAGAGGTCACCAAATTAGTTCAAAAACTAACAGGCAATGGCGGAGCAGATTATGCTTTCGAATGCACCGCTATTCCCGCTTTAGGAGCAGCACCTCTAGCTATGATTCGCAATGCAGGTACAGCAGTACAAGTAAGTGGTATAGAAGAAGAAGTTACTATCGATATGAGCTTATTTGAATGGGATAAAATTTACATAAATCCATTGTATGGCAAATGCAGACCTCAAATAGATTTTCCTATCTTATTAAATTTATATAAAAAAGGAGAACTATTACTTGATGAAATGGTAACCAAAATATATAAATTTGAAGATCTTGATCTAGCTTTTGAAGATATGTTAGCTGGTAAAAATGCAAAAGGAGTAATCGTTTTCGAATAATCTCTATTTATGTCAAAATTTAAAACTGTAGAAATTTCAGATCCACGTTTTGAGGCTAATAACTTAAGACACATCACCGTTAAAAGTAAAAATCTTAGCCATAGAGGTGACATTAGTGTTTTTGTACCTCCTGGAGTCGACCATAAAGATTTACCTATTACCATATTATTGCACGGTGTATATGGCAGTCATTGGATTTGGTCTCAAAAAACAGGGATTCACTTAAAAATGAACTCTTGGATAGAACAGAATATACTCTCTCCTATGGTGGTTATTATGCCATCAGACGGGTTATGGGGGGACGGGAGCGGTTATTTACCTCATCAAGAATCAAATTTTGAAAAATGGATCATTGAAGATGTCTTTAATGCTACACTAGAACTAATCCCTCAAACCAGTAAGCAATCGCAGTTATTTATTGCTGGTTTATCAATGGGTGGTTTTGGTGCTTTGCGACTTGGTATAAAGTATGGATCTATGTTTTCAGGAGTCTCTGGGCTTTCATCGATTACACAACTTGAAGAAATGAAATCTTTTATTGAAGAAGATCTTACACTACTAAAACAAGACCAAACTGAAAACGAATCTGTTTTTGACACTATCGTAAAGTATAAAAATCAAATTCCAAAATTTCGATTTGATTGCGGATTATCTGATCCATTATTGGCTGGTAACCGAAAATTACATACCCAATTAAATGAATTAGCCATTCCGCACATTTACGAAGAATATCCCGGTGGTCACGAATGGGAATATTGGGAAAAGCACATCAAAGATACTATGCTATTTTTCAATCAATTGATTCTAAAGAAATAGAATCTAACGAAAAAAACAAAACTGTTTACGTAGATTATTTGTAAATACTTTTTTCTCGGTATTAAAATCCTTTATTTTTAATTTTATGATCATACAAAATAAAATAAAGTCTGCACTATTATTGTTTATCATAGCAATATTGGCCCGCCCATTAAACGCTCAGGAACTACCTTTGTTTAAAAATGGTGATGTCGTAGCTTTAATAGGAGATAGTATAACACATGGAGGATCCTTTCATGCTTTTTTACAAGTTTTTAATGCTACCCAATTTCCTAATGAAAAAGTGAGCTACTATAACTGTGGTATTGCAGGTGACAATACGCCCGGGACCATAGATAGAATTGAAAAAGACATTTTGATCCATAACCCTACACATGCTTTAATCATGTTAGGTATGAACGATGTAGGCCGTTGGTTATACCCTGGTACCAAAAAAGTAGATCAGGAAACATTAAAAAAACGTGAAGAGGTTTTAAAAAACTATACCAAAAATATGGAGAAATTGAGTGCTCTCCTCATTGAAAAGGGAGTGAAACTTATTTTCACAACACCTTCAATATATGATCAAACTGTAGTATTAGAAAAAAAAAACAACTTTGGCATTAATGATGGGTTAATCGACTTTGGAAATGCCGTACAAGAAATCGCTAAAAAATACAATGCACCAGTTATCGATTTCAATACCGCTATGCTAGCGGTAAACAAAAAAATTCAAACTAACGATAAAACAGCAACTATTGTTGGATTAGATAGAATACACCCTGGCGATAATGGCCATTTGGTAATGGCTTATGAAATAATTAAGACTATAATTCCTGTAGCATTTACTTCTACTATAGAAATTGATGCAAAAACCATGAAAGTGAATAGTGCTAAAAATTGTACGGTTGATATAAAAAGTGGAATTAAAAAATTTCAAGTATTACAAAATGCATTACCATTTCCGGTTAAAGAAAGCCTAAGAACTACAGAAAAACTAATTCCAGAATCAGGAAATATTGCTAGAGAAATACTATCTATTAAAAATTTGGAAGAAGGTAAATACACTCTATTAATTGATGATATTAAAGTAGGTTCATATTCTAATTCGGCATTAAAAGAAGGGATAAACTTATCACGAAACAGTCTTACTCCACAATACAAACAAGCAACTAAAGTATCCGATTTGTGTTTTGAATACAGGAGTACTAATGATAAACTAAGAACCATTGCTGCTACAGAGTTTCGGAGTTTAAAAGAGTTTGATGGGCCAAATACTCTTGAAGCTAAAAAAGCATTTCTAGAGGCTAAAAACGAAAAATCTAAAGGGAAAAGTTGGTATTTTTATGAGAAGAAAAAAGCCAAAGAATATTTTGAAGTTTTACCTAAAAAAGATTCTATCATTAAGGCTTTAGATCATATTCGAACAGAAATTTATACTGCAAATAAACCTGTTACTCATACATACAAACTAATCAAAATTTAAATCACCTACCTACTTATTTAGCCTCTAAGTCTAGGGTATTTGAAGTAACTGTTTTACTTTTTGTAGAAATCTTAATTGCTCCAGTATCTTTTGTAGATTGCACGAATAATATAGCTTTACCTTGATGTGTTACTATCTCATTTGATTTATGAGATTGAATGTTTCTCTCCCAACCATTATCAACCCCAATATTTCTAGCTGCTCCTTCTACTTCAAATTCAATTTTTATATCTGCATCTGTAACAACAGCTCCATTGGCATCAAATAATGTTGCCGTAATTACTGCAACATCATATCCATCATTTTTAATAGTGGTTTTATTAGTTGTTATTTTGATTTCAGATACTGTACCTTGAGATTTTAAGACATACTCATCTGCTTTTACTCCATTATTATACCCAACAATTTTCAATTCTCCATCTGTATAAGGCACTAACCATTTAAGGATATGATCATTTTCTACTACTGTTGTTAATTTTTGTTTCCCTAATGATTTCTCATTTAAGAATAACTCTGCTTCTTCACAATTTGTATATGCTTGCACAATAATTGATTCTTTATCCTCATATTGCCACTTAGGATATACTTTATACCACTCCCAAAGGCGTAGTTTATCCCATACTGGCGGAGGTGTAAATTGCATATTAAATTTCCATCCTTCTTTTTCAGAATAAGAATACTCTGATTCTGAAACAGGAGTAGTAACCATATATACTTTAGGGTCTTTTTTCCATAATGTTTCAAAAAAATGTCCTCTTGGTGTTTTAAATCCAGCAAAATCAAAGAAAGAAATATTTAAACCTTTGCGCGGCCATGGTCCAGCTTCGCCTAAATATGCAAATCCTGTCCAAGTAAATATTCCCGCTACAAAATCACGATCATTTGCCGTCTTCCACTCAGAATAGGCACCCCAGTTTTCTGAACCTAAAATTTTTAAATCAGGATATGTTTTATGAGCAATATCATAATCAGCCTGACGATAATTAAATCCATAAACATCAACAGTAGTACCATAACCACTAACCATTCCAATTGAAGGAAGTACACTACCACATACAGTTGGTCTTGAGGTATCCTCTTCTTTTACCCATTTTACTAGTTTTTTGGCAATGGTAGTCAAAGGATCAACAGTTTCTATATTATTTTCAAAAATTGGTTTGATCTTATCTGCATCATATACCGGAACATATTCGTATCCTGCAGCACTTGAATTAGGGTTTACTTCATTAAATGTTTTTGAATAATGAGGATAGGTCCACTCTATTTCATTACCAATACTCCACATAAATACTGATGGATGATTAAAATCTCTTCGAATTAAATCTTTTAAATCGCGCTCTGCCCATTCATCAAAAACTTCGGGGTAAGCTTTGGATGCCTCTTTTGAAGCAGCATTATCTCCTAAATACACTTTACTTTTCGCTTTAGGCGCACTCCATTCGTCAAAAGCCTCATTCATTACTAGAAGTCCTATTTCATCACAAACTTCGAGCAATTCTGGTGAGTGAGGGTTGTGCGCAAAACGTATTGCATTAGTTCCTATAGATTTTAGTTTCTTCATTCGATATTCCCAAATTGCCTTGGGTACAGCTGCTCCTACTGCCCCAGCATCATGATGTAAGTTGACACCTTTTATTTTCATTCGTTTTCCATTTAAAGAAAAACCTGTATTTGCATCAAAATTAAACGTACGAATACCAAATCTTTGAGTTACATTATCGACTTGTTGTCCATTTTCAAAAACAAGAGCTTCTAAATGATATAAGTTTGGATTCTCTAAAGACCATAATTTAGGAGTGTCGATAGTAATATTTACATTAGCATTTAAATCATCACTTTGTGTACTCTTAGAAATTATAACATTATGGTTTGAATCCAAAATATTGTATTTCACCACAATCTGTTGTTCTTCTTTTGGGTTATTATTTATTAATGCGGTTTTTATTTGAATTTCTGCTGAGTTGGAATTCACTTTTGGTGTAGTAATCTGTAATCCCCATTGGGCAATATGTAAAGGTTCTGTTTTAATCAGTTTTACATTGCGATAAATCCCTGAGCCTGTATACCATCGTGAATCTACATACGCAGTATGATCCACTTTAACAGCAAGAACATTTGGTGTGCCATCATATTTTAAATGATTTGTAAGATCATATACAAAAGTAACGTACCCATTTGGTCTGGTTCCTAATAATTTTCCATTGATCCAAACTGTAGAATTATTGTATACTCCATCAAATTGAATACTGATTTGCTTATTCTTATCAGCTTCTGTAAGTATAAATGATTTTCTATACCATCCAATACCTCCAGGTACAAAGCCACTACTACTTGCTACATCTCCAGTTTCTTGATATCCTTCTTCAATACTCCAATCATGAGGAACATTAATCATTTTCCATTGATCATCATTAAATACAGAATCAAAAGCATTTGGGGTATCACCTAAATTAAATTTCCAGTCATAATTAAAATCCTCAATGCTTCTAGAAATATCGTTATTATCTGTTTTGCAAGACGAAGAAATTGATAATATACTTATTAGTAAAAGGAATAATCTCATAATTTAATTTTTATTTTAGATGTAAGCAACTTATCTATTTCTACTTTAAACACACCTCATAAAAACAAAACTATAGTATTATAATAGCTATAATTTACACTATATTAGCAATAACTTTTACTCTATTTTCTTTGAAACAAGTAATTACAAATAATAAAATAGCTGTATCTCTAGAAAAGATCGAGAAACCACTACATTCTTCTTTTCATACGGGGGTTTATCGTCAACGTTATTTTAGTGGAGCTTGGCATTACCATCCGGAGTTTGAATTATTACTGATAACAAATGGTAATGGAAAGCGATTAGTAGGTGATCATGGTGAGGATTTTAACACAGGTGATCTTGTATTATTAGGTGGATTTTTACCGCATGCATGGATTCCTGATGATCATTACTTACAACAAGACTCTACTGATCATTGTGAATCTATTTATGTACAATTCAAAAAGGATATTTTTGGATCTCAATTCGTTGATATCCCAGAATTAAAAGGTGTTAGAAGGGTCTTATTAGCCTCTGAGCGCGGATTAAAAATCGTAGGAAAACATAAAGAAACGATCATCCTATTATTAAAAGAAATCCCTAGACTTGGGCCTCTTGATCAATTACTAAAATTGTTAAAAATACTAGATCTAATTAATTTATCTGGATATGAAACTTTAGCATCTGAAGGATATCTTAAGGAGAGTTTCTTTTTTAAATCCAATCGAATTTTAAAAGTACATGAGTATATTATGGAAAATTATAAAAAAGAAATTTCTGTAGATCTATGTGCTGAAATGATAAATATGACCATTTCTTCTTTTTGCAGATACTTCAAAAAAGAGACAGGATATACTTTTACTAATTATCTTAACAAAATACGTATTGACTTTTCTAAAAAGCTACTAACCAATACTGATTTACCCATTAAGGAAATAGGGTTTGAATGTGGTTATAACTCTGTGCCTTATTTTAACAAACAATTTAAGAAAGTTGTAGGGGTGCCTCCTTTCTCATATAGAAAGTCGATACATAAAAATGGATAAAGCTCTAAAAGTACTATCCATTTAAGAGGCAAAGAGCAAAAAATGAGTTTTATGATTCTACTACTAAATTAGCTGGTTTAAAATCAACAAAGGGATCTACTAATTTTGATGTATCTATTCTTTTCTGGTTTTTAATAAATTTTGTACCCAAAACATATGCTTTAGCATTATTAATAGCATCTACAGCCAACAAGGTGTTGTCTTTAAAATACCAAATAGAGAATTTTGTATTTTCACTTTCTTCTTTACGCACACATACTTTATTATGACCTGTTGACAAACCTACCATCTGTAACTTAACATCATATTGATCCGACCAAAACCATGGTATCGCATCATAAGTAGCGTTCTTTCCACAAATGGCAGCAGCAGCAACTTTAGCCTGATCAACAGCATTTTGAACAGATTCTAGCCGTACAAAACGATCATAATGTGTATTATAATGAAACGTGCAATCACCTATGGCATAAATATTTTCATCATTTGTTTGTGTTGTTGAATCAACCGATACTCCATTATTAATATCAAGACCTGAGTCTCTTGCCAATTCGATATTTACTTTAATTCCTACTCCCACAATTATCATATCAGATTTAAAAGTAGAATTATCCTCACAAATAATAGTATTTAAACCTTCGGATGTTTTAATAGAAATAACGTTCTTGTTTGTATGTATTATAACCCCATTATTACTATGTAAGTCTTCAAAAAATGTTGACATTTCTGGAGTAGTTACTCTGGCCAAAATTCGATCTTCTCGTTCTAATATTGTAACGGTTGCTCCTAGTTTCTTAAGAGATGCAGCTGCTTCAAGACCTATATAGCCTCCCCCTATAATGACTACTCTTTTATGTTGACTTTTAGCTAATGAATTTCGTATATTTTCTACATCACCTGCAGTTCGTAAAGGAAATAAATTACTTGTCTCTTCTATCCCTAAAATAGATGGTATAATTGGTCGTGCACCTGTTGCTAAAACTAATTTATCATAACTTTGTGTAGTTCCATCATGTAATACGATTGTTTTTTTAAGCCGATTGATCGATGAAACTTCAGTTCCCAACTGTAATATAATATTATCTTTTTCGTAGCTTTCTTGAGACTTTAAAACGTTTTTTTCGATTGCATCTTTACTAGTTAAATAAGCTTTTGAAAGCGGTGGTCGATGATAGGGCAATGTTGGATCCTTATCAAAGAGTATGATTTTACCTTGCCAACCTTCCTTGCGTAAAGCAAAAGCGAAATTTACGCCAGCATGACTTGCTCCTATGACAACGCAAGTCTTATTATTTGAATAATTTTCAGACATCAAATTCAATTTTATTCACTTTCTGCAACTTGCAACACTACACCATTTAATTTTTCATTAATTTCAATTTGACAGCATAAACGACTGTATTCATTATAATGATCATTCAGTTCTAGCATATCTGTTTCGATTTCACTTGCTTCTCCAGTTTTTTCAACATGTTCTGGATGTACATGCACATGACATGTAGCACAAGAGCATACACCCCCGCAATCCCCATCAATTCCTGGAATACTATTATCTACAGCTAGTTGCATCAAAGACCCCGTAGTACCTTCTAAAATGATTGATTTATTTTCTGTTGTTATAAAAGTAATCTTAGCCATATCTTTTTTTATAAATTCTTTAAAATTATTAGTACATAAACCCTATTAAAATTATAGTGCGTTAAAATTCACCTTAATGCTATCATATCCCACTTTGCGTTTAAATTCTTCTAGATCTTCTATATTTTCTGTATGATCTAATATCTCTATAGATTTAACCTTTTTGGCCAAGGAGACTAATAAGATATTCATAATTTGTCGAGCATGTGTAGCTCCTAAACAATTGTGTGTACCAAAACCAAAACTTACGTGAGGGTTAACTTTACGATCTAATACTATATCGTTTGGATTTTCGAAAACAGAAGCATCTCTATTCGCTGATGCCCAACATAAGGATATACGAGAATCTGCCTTTATCGCATGTTCACAAACTTGAGTATCTTGAGTTGCTACTCTCCCCATGTGCGTTAATGGCGAAAAGTATCTAATTAATTCTTCAACTGCTTTACCTGTAACATCAGGATTTTCTCTAAGTTGTTTTAATGATTCAGGATGTTCTGCAAAATAAGCAATAGAATTTGTAACTGCATTAATCACTGTATCTCGTCCTCCTGCAAATGTTAAAATCATTACACCTTTTACTTCTTCGTGGGTAAGTTTTTTTCCGTTTACTTCAGAACTTAGCAACATAGAATACAAATCATTTCCTGGATTTCTTTCGGCTTTGATAATTTGTTGATCAATGTAGTCGTATAATAGATTAGCTTTATCTGCATCTAAAGATTCTCCTTCACTTCTAAATACATGTGTACCCCAACCAATCCATGTCTCAGACTCTTCAAAAGGTATATTAAGTAGTAATGTTAATGCTTGAGATTGTAATCTCAAAGAAAAATCTTGCACTACTTCAACAGTTTTTTTTGCAATCACCTCATCAACAATTGCTTCTATTTGCTTAGTAAGTTTTTGTTTATACTCTTTTTCTAATGGTCGTTTAAACCATGGTTCTACTAATGAACGATAATCTTTATGCAACGGTGGGTCTACTTCAAAAGGTATTTGACGAGTATCTCGAATATTCACTTCAGAGGGCACTACAATACGTCCTGGAGTAGCTCCAGATTGAAAAGCTTTCCAATTATGTGCACATTTACGTACATCTTTAAGACGTAAAATCATAGTAACAGGATCATCCTGATCATTCATCTTACCATATCCTTTACTCAAACGAGCTTCCTCAAACGGGTCTAAAAGCTTACTTTTCTCCATCTTAAACATATTTTTTTAGTACTTATGCTCGTATAAAGCTTATAAATAGTATCAATCTAGCCACTTACAACTATATCATATTTACTTTATACAGTACAAATAACGATAGATTAGACGCATCAATCTTATTCTATTTTAACCTATACCTAAACTATTTTATCTTCAATATTAAAAATTAATACTCTATACATGTACTTGTTTACACATAAAAACCTTTTACTAAAAATAGTAAAAGGTTTTTCTTTATTAAAACTGTATGTCTTATTATCTAACTATAGATTTTTACGATATTTAAAAAATGAAATATGTTGATAATACTACTAAACATATTACCAGACCGACTATCTTAACATGTTTCCATGGTGTAACATCAACCTCTTTAGTGTAAGTCTGTACATAATCACTCTCTCTTGGTTTTAATTTTCCAATAGTTAACATGATTATTACTGTTAATACAAATGTGATTGCTTGCATGTGTAGCATATGTAAATCTATAACTCCAAATCCATTTGCTAAAACGATATATCCAACATAAACTGTAAAAGCAAATATGATTCCTACTTTAGCGGCTATTGCAGGTACCTTCTTTGTTAAGAAACCAATAACAATAACGGTTAAAATCGGAATACTATAAGCTCCATTAACGGTTTGTAAATATCCAAAAATACTATCGGCATAAACTAAAAATGGTGCTATAATCATGGAAAAGAATGCCAGAATAATCCCAAAACGTTTTCCCATTTTCACAACAATCTTCTCACTGGCTTCTTTATTTATAAACTGCTTATAAATATCAACTCCATATAAAGTTACACAACTATTTAGTGCAGAATTAAATGAACTTAAGATAGCACCAAACAGAACGGCTGCAAAAAAACCAACCCAAACATCAGGCAATACATCTGCAACTAATTTTGGATATACATCACTAGTATTTAAATTTGGCCCATACTTATGATATGCTATAATACCTGGTAAAACCACAATGATCGGCCCTAATATTTTAATAAAAGCTGCTAATGTTAGTCCTTTTTGTCCTTCTGCTAAGTTTTTAGCTCCAAGAGCACGTTGAATAATTTGTTGATTACTCCCCCAATAGAACAATTGTACTAGCATCATACCTGTAAAAATGGTAGCAAACGGGATAGAAGAATCTGGTCCTCCTACTGCATTAAACTTTTCTGGATGTTCTGTTGTCAATTTAGTTAATCCACCAAAAACACTACCATCTTCGCTAATTGCCATTAAACCAAATACCGGAATCAACAATCCTCCTATTAACAATCCGACTGCATTTATTGTATCAGAAACTGCTACAGCTTTTAGACCTCCGAATATGGCATAGATAGAACCTATAATTCCTATTCCCCATACACATATCCAAACTGAAACCCAATCGCTTACCCCGAGTAATTCAGGAATACCAAACATTCCACTAATAGCCTTTGAACCTGTAAAAAGTACCATAGGCAATAATACAACAGCATAACCTGTAAGAAATAATCCTGAAGTTAACGCCTTAGTAGTACTATCAAAACGTCTTTCTAAAAATGTTGGAAGTGTAGAGATTCCACCTTTTAAATAACGTGGTAGCAAAAATATTGCAGTAATCACCATTGCAATAGCTGCTAAAGTTTCCCAAGCCATTACGAGTATACCATCTGTATATGCATCCCCATTTAATCCTACAATTTGTTCTGTTGAAAGGTTCGTAAGTAATAAAGAACCTGCAATAACGGTTGCCGTAAGACTACGACCTCCTAAAAAATACCCCTCAGAAGTATTTTCATTTGTTTTTCTAGTTGCAAAATATGATATGATTGCTACTAGCAATGTAAACCCGATAAATGAAATAACTCCCATAATACTCTAAATTTTATACTTCAGTTTATGTTAAATTAAAAAAGATGATTAAGACGACAATATATAAATGTGCATTTTATATGTATAACACATATGTCTTTTTAGATGCATTTTTCTGTTAAACCCTAATTATACTAATGAAAGCAGAACATCTCTAGAACCAAAATACAACATATGTGGTATGATTTGTACAATCTATCGTAGATAATATATACTTATAAAGCTATTTACATTCCGTAAAATACTCGATAAAATATTTCGTAAAGTGTTTGGCAAAATGTTTCGTAAAATGTTTCGTAGAATATTATCATTGTGTAAAATCAGAAGTTCTATTTTAATTAATTTTATAACCGTTATATGCGAAATTATATCGCGAAAAAGAAATGTTAAAATAGTAAAAATAATAACTAAATGATTGTTTTAGGAGATAAAGAATATTATAAAGGAATCGGAGAAATCAAATATGAAGGGAAAGAATCCGATAATCCATTGGCCTTTAAGTATTATAACCCAGATATGGTTGTTGCAGGAAAAACAATGCGAGATCATTTTAAATTTGCCATTGCATATTGGCACACATTCTGTGGAGTAGGTTCGGATCCTTTTGGACCTGGAACACAAAAATTTGCTTGGGATCAATCTTCTGATCCTATTCAAGCAGCAAAAGATAAAGCCGATGCAGCTTTCGAATTTATAAGTAAAATGGGATTTGATTATTTCTGCTTTCATGATTATGATTTAATACAAGAAGCGCCAACATTTTCTGAATCAGAACAGCGTTTATCTACAATTACTGATTATTTAAAACAGAAAAAAGCAGCATCTGGAATAAAACTACTTTGGGGAACAGCCAATTGTTTTTCAAACCCAAGATATATGAACGGAGCCGCAACTAATCCTGATTTTAATGTTGTTGCTCGTGCTGGTGGACAAGTTAAATTAGCATTAGATGCTACAATTGCACTAGATGGAGAAAATTATGTTTTCTGGGGTGGTCGCGAAGGATATATGTCACTGCTAAATACGGATATGGGTCGGGAATTAGATCATATGGCTCAATTTTTAACTATGGCCAAAGATTATGCAAGAAGTCAAGGATTTAAAGGCACATTTTTTATTGAACCTAAACCTATGGAGCCTTCAAAACATCAATATGATTTTGATACTGCCACTTCTATTGGTTTTTTACGTGAGTATGGGCTAGACAAAGATTTTAAAATTAACATAGAAGTAAACCATGCAACGCTAGCACAGCACACTTTTCAACATGAAATTGAAGTTGCAGCCAAAGCTGGTATGTTAGGAAGTATTGATGCAAATCGTGGAGATTATCAAAATGGTTGGGATACAGATCAATTTCCTAATAACATACAAGAAACCACCGAAGCCATGTTAGTATTCTTACAATCTGGTGGATTACAAGGTGGTGGTGTAAATTTTGATGCCAAAATCAGAAGAAACTCAACCGATATAGAAGATGTGTTTCATGCACACATTGGTGGAGCTGATACTTTTGCAAGAGCATTACTTATCGCTGATAAAATCACAACCTCTTCGCCCTATAGCAAGTTAAGAGAGCAACGCTATAGTTCTTTTGATTCTGGAAAAGGAAAAGATTTTGAAGCTGGCAAATTAAATCTAAATGATCTCTATAAAATAGCTCAAGACAATGGAGAACTGGAATTGCAAAGTGGAAAACAGGAATTATTTGAAAATATAGTAAATCAATACATATAAGTATCCAACACTATTAATACTATTTCAAAAACCTTCTTAAAAACTTAAACCATTTCTTTATGTATTGTATGCTTCGAAAACATACAATACATAAAGATTATTTTTAAAATAGAGAATTACATTATTAATTATCTTAAATTGAAGATTCTGCCATAACTATAGGTTGCTGAGTTAAAAATTCAAAAGCTTAAGGGTTATTTTTTTCAAGTAAAAAATATATTTTCCTTATTTAGAAACTTTGTTTTAATGTTTATAAATAGAATTCAAAAAAGAACGGCAAAATTTAGAGCTTCTCTACTCTACCTCATATTCTTTTTAAATTCATTTTCTATTGTTTCTCAACAACATCAAGAAATAGTACTATTAGAAGCTATCGAAAACCAAGCTAGTTTATCTAATACAACTATAAATACTATCGTTCAAGATTCTGTAGGTTTTCTATGGATAGGCACCTATGATGGACTATATAGATACGATGGGCATAATTTAAAATCATTCCAATATGAACCTAACTCTAATTCTGGGCTAGCAAGTAATATAATTTTAGAATTACATATCGATAATGATAATAACCTTTGGGGAATAACCCCAACTAAAGGAATTTTTAAGCTTGATTTACGTACTGAGCAAATTGAACGCTTTCCCGAGTTAAATAAAAAGATAGTTGAATTAGGTGGAAATACAAATAGCATCTATATTCAAAATAAAAACATATGGATCGCTACTAACCTAGGTGTCATACAATTAACAAATACAAATAACACACTTGCTTTACTCCAATTTTATTCATCGTTTACAAAGAATGGTAATCACCCAATTAATAAAATAATTTGTGACGATGAAAGCCGAGTATGGCTAGGAACGAATACAGGCTTATTTTGCTTAAAAAAAACAAAATCGAAAAGCTATGATTGGCAAGAAGTTTATCTTGGAACATCTGTTTTCGATTTAAAAAAAAGAAATAATAAAATATATTTTGCATCAGCTAACCATATATTTTCTTATTCTAAAGATTCAATTTCCACAATAAAAACAATTCATCAACAAAACTTAATACGAAGACTCTCTATCGATTCTCAAAATAATCTTTGGTCCGGTTCATCAAAAAGTCTCGTTGTTTTTAATAAAACTTTAGATCAAAAGACAATGAACACTAAAAAATGTTCATTTATTAGGCCTGATAATTTTTTGAAGGATATTCGTTGTTTTTATGAAGATAGTTCTGGAGTCGTTTGGATTGGTACCGCACATGGCTTGTTTAAATATAATTATAAAAAGTCTTTGTTTAAAAGATATTACTTTACCAATAAAGACAAAAAACAAGGGCTACCTATATCTGCATTATTACCAAATACAAATCAAAGCCTATGGGTTGGCACAGAAGGAGGAGGACTCGTGTCTTTAGACAACATATATAACCAAAACTCAAATATTACACAAAAATACATTGCATTACTTGATTACAAAAATGAAGCTATTACAGCAATCGGATATGACAAAAGAAATACTTTTTTTTATGGAACAAGAGATTCACAACAACTTGTAACATTTAATTCAGATCTAGAATTAAGTTATATAAATACCTCGTCAAATTACAAACGATATATGGATATCGAAACTAATTCGAAAGGTAACATTTGGCTAGCTACCATCAATAATGGCATTACACATTTAGAGAAAAAAGATAACAATGCATTTAGCATTACGAATTATACAAAAGATCTTTCTAAAAATCATAACTTCCCTTCGAATGTTGTGCGTAGTATAGCTTTTGATGAAAACAAAAATATATGGTTCGGTACAGATAAAGGACTTGTTTTACTAACAGATACAGAAAGCAAAAAAAACAATCCTGTTTTTGAAGTTTTTCAACACAAAGCAAACACTAAAAATAGTATTAGTGCAGATTTTATATTACCCATAATAACCTCTACAGACAACACAATTTGGATCGGTACTTTTGGCGGAGGGTTAAATAAATGTCGTTTCAATGAAAAAACAGGTACTTATGATTTCACTGCATACACTACAAAAGATGGATTACAGAACAATACAATAAAAAGTCTGGCAGAAGACGATCTAGGAAATATTTGGATGGGAACCAATAGTGGCATTTCAAAATTGAATCCTAAAACTAACAATATTAAAAATTTCAGTAAAAAGGATGGTTTAACAGATAATGTTTTTATGGATTTATCTGCTACACGGCTAAGTAATGGCATGCTCGCTTTTGGAGGACAAAGTGGGTTAACCATTTTCAAACCTTCAGAAATCAAATCAAATAATTTTACTACTAACCTCGCAATTACTAAACTTGAAATAAACAATATCGAAATTAGAGTTAACACGAATTTAAATGATCGCATTTTATTAAAAAACACAATTTCTAATACTCAAAACATACTTCTTAAAACCGGTGAAAACAATATCGCAATCACATTTCAAAACCTTAATTATTCTGATCAAAACGATATATTAAGCTATAAATTAGAAGGCATTGACAAAGATTGGCGCACAACTAAAAATGCTTTGGGAATTGCCAAATACTCTAATATCCCCAGTGGAGACTATATTTTCAAAATTAAAAACTTTAGTAATCCAGACGTTAAAACCAAAACATTAAATATAAAAGTACAATCTGCTCATTCTTTTGCAATACTGTATATTCTCTTTTTTAGTATTGGAGTGGCATTAATTATATATTTTAAAACAAGGTATTCAAAAAAACAAAAATCGAAAATTTCTTCGACAAATTTAGAAGCAAAAATAAGTGCCGTAGACCAAGACTTTATTACTAAAATAGAACAAGAAATCATTATTGAACTTTCTAATCCTGATTTTACTGTAAGTCAGCTTGTACAAAAGATGGGGCTGAGTGAATATTTATGTAATAAAAAACTAAAAAAATTAACAGGATTTACAACAAATTCATACATCCGAGAACAACGTTTATTAAAAGCTTCTGAACTTTTAAGAGCATCAAACTTAACTATTGCAGAGATTACTTACAAAGTTGGTTTTAGAGATTTAGAATATTTTAGAAATTGCTTTAAAAAGAAGTATGGCAATACGCCTTCAACATACCAAAAAAATAAAACTCAACACACATAGGGCTTTATTAGTCCATTTTTAGCAAATCTCATGCTAAATTTTGTTTTTACCTGTGTTCATCAATACTTAAAAATACTAAAATTGTAGTATCATAACACAATAACAACAAAATGTTCAAAACACTTACAACCATAACAATTTTAGCACTACTTATTAGTTGCACATCAAAAACAGAAAAAGTAATAGAAACAGAATTACGATCTCCTGATAGTAAAAATACCTTTTCTTTTGACGTTGATAGTACTGGGATGATTTCATATACTGTTCATCATAATGATTTACAATTTATAGAAACCTCTAGACTAGGTTTTGAATTAAAAAAACACTCCTTAAAGAATAATTTTGAGCTGTTATCTTCGAAAAAACAAAGTAACAATAGCCAATGGAAAACTGTTTGGGGACAGAGAGAAACAATTAAAGATCATTATAATGAATTAACACTTCATTTAATGCAAAAAGAAACTAACCTTTTATTGAATATTGTTGCAAGAGCTTATGATAATGGAATTGCTTTTAGATATGTTTTTCCTGAACAAGAAAGTTTAGATGAATTTATCATTATGGATGAGCTTACAGAGTTTGATTTTGCAGGAGATTATAAAGCGTGGTGGAATTTTGCAGATTATGATAATTATGAAAAAGAATACTACAATTCTCCTATAAGTCGGATAGGTGATTCTACAAAATTTTACAGACGTCCCAATAAAGAAGAACGTCCAAATATGGCTAATACGCCTACAACCATAGAGGTAAATGATAATTTAGTAATTAGCATTCATGAAGCAGATCTTACAGATTACGCAGGAATGAACTTACTAAATACACTAAACGATTCTAAACTAAAAGCACAATTAACGCCATGGTTAAATGGAGATCTAGTAAGAGCAAAAACTCCGTTTCAATCACCTTGGAGGACCATTCAAATTTCAGAAAATGCAGGAGGATTAGTTGAGTCTGATATGATTATGAATCTTAATCCACCCAATGCTTACGAAGACACTAGCTGGATAGAAACTTATAAATATATTGGTATTTGGTGGGAACTTCATATCGGAAAAACCGCTTGGGCAGAAAAAACTCAATTCGGGAAACCAATAACCAAGCCTCATGGTGCAAATACAAAAAATGCAAAGTATCATATCGATTTTGCAGCTAAACATGGATTTCCTGATGTATTGATCGAAGGTTGGGATAAAGGTTGGGATGATATGGAAGGCTCATGGACAGGCTATGGTATATTTGATTGGAAAACATCGACAGATGATTTTGATATCAAAGAAGTATGCCAATATGCAAAAGAAAAAGGTGTTCGTATGATGATGTATCATGAAACAATATCTGACATTGATCACTATGAACCTGCTATGGACGAATTATATAAAATGTGCAGTGATCTGGGAATTAAAACTATAAAAGTTGGTTACACTGGTGATGTAAACTACGATACCGTAAAAAAAACATATAAACAACACCATCATGGTCAATATATGGTACGTCATTATAAAAAAATGGTGCAAAAAGCTGCAGAATATAAACTAATGATTGTAAATCATGAACCAATAAAATATACAGGAGAGCAACGTACATATCCAAATTTAATGGCTCGTGAAGGTGCGCGTGGACAAGAATACAATGCATGGAGTAAAGGTAATCAACCAGAACATGGTGTAGTTCTACCTTTTACTAGAATTCTAGGAGGACCAATAGATTTTACTCCGGGAATTTTTAAAATGTTCTTAGGTAAAAGAGATTGGAGTGAAGTACCGTTTCGTGTAAAAACAACATTAAGTAAACAATTAGCATATTACTTAACTATGTATAGTCCTATGCCAATGGCAGCAGATTTACCTGTTAATTATGAAGGTAACCCAGCTTTTCAGTTTATAAAAGATGTTCCTACCGATTGGTCTGATTCTAAAGTTTTAAATGCAAAAATAGGAGATTATTATACTATAGTTAGACAAGAAAAAGGAACCGATAATTGGTATTTAGGGAGTATTAGTGATGAAAATGCTCGATCCTTAGATATTGATTTATCTTTTCTTGCAAAAGGAAAAAAATATCAAGCTACTATATATGCAGATGCAAAAGATGCACATTGGTTAGAAAATCCAGAATCTTTTGAAATCATAAAAAAAGAAGTTACTTCTATGGATAAAATGACTTTGGAACTGGCTCCTGGTGGCGGACAAGCTATTGAATTTAAAACACTGTAAAGTTTAAGATTTCATGAACATATTTATATAAGTCCATTTAAATTTTCTCAAATTGAAAAAAAACTCAAAACTCATTTTAGTCCTAATCTTTAGTTTTAGCCATTCATTTATTTTTGCGCAAAAAATTTCTATATGGGAAAATCATGTAAAATTAAATTCTTGGGCTCATAAAATTCCAGTGGAGCAATCTACTGAAATAGCTAACATTGGATTTACAGGTAAACATGCCAATTATACAAATGCAGATACATGGTATCCTAGTTGGGCTTCTGACGGAAACTTATATTCTCCATGGACAGATGGAAAAATCAATAATGAATTATGTAGATCTTACCCTGGAGAAAAAGCACATACAGGTCAGGCTAAAATAGAAGGCAGCGATCCTTTGAATTTAAAAATCACTTCTTTAGGAACTACAAAAGGTAGTGCTTTACCGTATGAAGGAAGATACCCTTCCGGATCTTTAGTTTACAATGGCATCTGGTATTATGGAACATATTGCCTTCTGGACGCTCCTTCTTTAAGTATGAATTGGCCTATACTTGGGCCATTTGTTGGCTTTAGAATTTCAAATGACTATGGAAAAACCTGGAATACCCCTAAAGTATCTCCGTCCAACAATTTATTTAACGAAAAAACTGATCTGACTGCTAAACCAGTAAAGATTGGAGTTCCTCATTTTGTTGATTTTGGTAAAAATATGGAACATTCACCAGACGGGTATGCATATCTTACCTGTCATAGCGCTAGAATAGATGACAACAAACCCAGACCTGGTAATTTAAGTTGGGTTAGTGGAGATCTTATTTATCTTATTCGAGTAAAACCATCTCCCAAAACAATAAATGATAAATCACAATATGAGTTTTTTGCCGGAAAAGACGAAAACGGTAAGGAGATCTGGTCTAAAGAGTTACATGATTTAGAACCAATTTTCGAATGGAATAATAACGCCGGTAATGTAAGTATGACTTATAATGCACCTCTCAAGAAGTTTTTAATGTGCATTACCGATGGATGGCCTACAGTAAAATCAATGGATAGTTATATTTTGGAATCAGATAACATTACTGGACCGTGGAAAATAGTTTCTTATCTCAGAGATTTTGGACCACAAGCATACTTTTTAAATATCCCTTCTAAATTTATTAGCGATGATGGCAAAACAGCGTGGTTATGCTACTCTGCTAACTTTGCCTATTCAAAAAACGGTCTAGGTAACCCTACTGGCAGTAATTATAGCATGTCGTTGCATGAAATCAAATTTTTAGATAAAAAAGAATTGTCCTCAATAAAAAAATAAAATGAATCTTTATAAAATCTTCACATTATCTTTTTTTTTAAGCCTCAGTCTTTTGCAGGCTCAATATCAAAATGATTGGGAAAACCCATTAGTTGTTCAGAAAAATAGGGTACCATCAAGAGCTAGCTTATATTCATACCCATCATTAGATCAAGCTAAAACGCTAAACAGAGAAAATTCTTCTTGGTATCAATCTTTAGATGGCTTATGGAAATTTAAATGGGTATCAAAACCTGCAGACGCTCCAAATGATTTTTACAAAGAAAATTACGACGTCTCTAATTGGAATACTATCGAAGTACCTTCTAGTTGGGAAATGAAAGGATATGGAAAGGTGACTTATGTAAATTCTGGATACCCCTTTCCTAAGAATCAACCTTATATAGATCATAATCATAATCCAGTAGGTTCGTATAAACGAGAATTTGATGTTCCAAACGATTGGGGAGACAAAACTATCTTAATTAATTTTGGAGGAGTCCTAAATGCCTATTACCTCTACATAAATGGAAAAGAAGTTGGATATAACCAGGGAAGCTACACCTCATCAGAATTTGATATTACTAAATATGTTAAAAAAGGTAAAAATACTATTGCTGTTAAGGTATACCGTTGGAGTGACGGAGCCTATCTAGAAGATCAAGATCATTGGAGAATGAGCGGTATATTTAGAGAAGTATTTTTACAAGCATGGCCAAAAGTAGCTATTTCTGATGTTTTTGTGCGTACACCATTAGATCAAAACTACACTAATGCAAAGTTGCAATTACGACCTAAATTATATAGTGCATCAGCTCAAAAGTTAGATGGTTATATCGTTAAAGCAAATCTACTTGATGGAGAAAAAACAGTTTTAAAAAACCCCCTAACTATTCCTGCTAGTAAAATTAAAAATGAATGGTACCCACAAATCGATAGTCCATATTTTGCTTTATTAGAGGCAGATATTAAAAATCCAAAGAAGTGGAGTGCAGAACATCCAAATCTTTATACGCTTTTACTAACTCTAGAAAAAGATGGAAAAGTAATTCAAGCTACATCTACTAAAATTGGTTTTAGACAAATCGATATTAAGGACGGTGTACTGAAAGTAAACGGAAAACGTATTGTAATGTTTGGGGTTAATCGGCATGATCATAGTCCAACAGGTGGTAAAACTGTTACACGAGAGGAAATATATCAAGATCTTATGATTTTGAAACAAAATAATATGAATTTAATCAGGACCTGCCACTATCCAAATGATCCATATCTCTATGAATTGTGTGATGAACTAGGAATTTATGTCATGGATGAAGCAAATATAGAAACTCATGGTATGAGAGGCGAACTTTCTAATAGGCCAGAATGGGCGTATTCTTTTTTAGATCGTGCTATTAAAATGGTTGAGCGAGATAAAAATCATCCATCTGTTGTATTTTGGTCGTTAGGAAATGAATCAGGTGCCGGACCAAATCATTCTGCAATGTCAGGTTGGATCAAAGAGTACGACCCTACTCGACCAATTCATTCTGAAGGAGCTCAGGGGGATCAAAGCAATCCTAAATATATTAAACATAGTAACGAAAAATGGTCTTATGGAATTTTAAATCCTAATGATAGATCCTATGTAGACATGATAAGTAGAATGTATGCACCTGTAACAATGCTTAAACAACTAGCAACTAATACAAGAGATCGACGTCCTATTTTTAATTGTGAATTTGCTCATGCCATGGGAAACTCTCTAGGTGGATTAAAACACTATCTTGAGATCACACGCAAATACCCCAACATTATTGGGGGTGCAATCTGGGATTATATCGATCAAGGAATCTCTTTAAAGACAAAACAAGGAGTACCCTATTGGGGATATGGAAATGATCCTAATGAAAATTTTGGAGCACATCCAGGTCGTTTTAATTTTCTAATTAATGGGATTATCAACCCAGACAGAAGTCCCAAACCAGCATTGTATGAATGTAAAAAGGTTTTTCAACCTATAGAGTTTTCAAAAATAAACGAATCTAACTTAAGTTTTACTATCAAAAACTGGCATCATTTTACTAACCTAGATTCTTTTACTTTTAAATGGAACCTTAAAGCTAATGGAGTAATTATCAAATCAGGAAATTTACCAACAATTAACTGCAACCCTTCTGAAAAAAAGACAATTACACTTCCTTTTACTCTAAAAAAAGAACCTGGAGTAGAGTACAATATTCATATAGCTGCTTTCACTAAAACATTAACAAAATATGCTAAACCAGGTCATGAAGTAGCTTGGGAGGATCTAGTACTTTCTAAAATACCTAAACATGAGAAAAATAGTTCTTCAAATGTGATTATTTCTGAGACTACAGATTTTGTTTTGATAAAAACGAACACTTACGAGGCAAAAATTAATAAAAGCACTGGGTATATATCTTCTTACGTTGCTCATAACAAACCTATATTGCTTTCGCCATTAAAAGCTAATTTTGTGAGAGCATCTACAGATAATGATCGTGCTAGAGGTAATAAAATTAATCAAAGATCTCGAGGTTGGAAAACCATTGCTGACAGTATAAAAATAAAAGATATTAGTATCAAAAACAATATAATTTCGGTTAATAGTACTTCGAGTTTTACTTCAAATTTAATGCTAACGTATCAATTTTTAGACCAAGGAATTAAAGTAAATTTTAAAGTCAATACTCCTAAGAGTGCACCAGATTTGATTCGATTCGGAATGCAAACTACAATCCCCGATACTTTTAGAACTACTGAGTATTATGGAAAAGGTCCTCATGAAAATTATTCTGACCGAAAAGAAGGCGCAAAATTAAGTTTACATACATGTGAAACAAACAAAATGAGTTTTGACTATATCTATCCACAAGAAAACGGAAATCGCAGTGATGTACGTTCGTTACACTTAGTGGGACCAACTAAAACTCTTAACATTAAAGGGTATCCCACTGTAGACTTTTCTATTTGGCCGTATACACAAGAAAATTTGGAAGAAGCCACTCATACTTATGACCTTAAAACAAACTCTTTTTATACACTGAACATTGACCATGCACAACTAGGAGTTGGTGGTGATGATAGTTGGAGTCAAAGCGCTATTGCACTACTCCCCTATCAATTAACCAAAAATGAATATGAATATTCTTTCATGTTTTACGCTGAGAAAAACAATAAAAATTAATCAAATTATAATTATAAATCCCTACTTGGCGTTTTGGTATCTCGTATCTTTTTATAATTTGTAAACATTTGATCAATTCTTTCTTTATGTTTTGGACGATCTATTAGGTTATCTTCTTCTTTTTCTGAAGGAGATTGATCTAAATTAAATAAAGCTATAGGCTTGATTTCATCTTTATCATATTTAATAATTAATTTCCAGGCTTGATCTCGATAAGCAACTTCTTTACCTGTACCTCCTTGAATCATTAATACTTTTCTTGTATCTACTTCTTGTTTCAATAAAACAGGTAATAGACTTGATGAATCCATTGCTTGATTATCAGGGATTTTCTTGTTTGTTATATCTGCTAGTGTGGCTAAAATATCTGTTCCGGACACCAAAGTTTTTGATATCGTATTCGGTTTAATTTTTTCTGGCCATACTACTATAAACGGAACTCTATGTCCTCCTTCATAAATTTGATTTTTAGCACCTCTGTAAATATCACTAGGTCTATGCCCTGTTGCCATTGTTTCTTTAAATGTTAATCCTCCGTTATCTGATGTAAATATAAATACTGTGTTTTCATACAGCTTATTTTTCTTCAAAGCAGTAATCAACATATTCATTTGCACATCCATCTCTGCAATCATGTCTAGATGATAATTTGCATTAGTTCCTCTAACTTTCTTACCATTCAAAGAGTCAGATGGTGTATGTGGTTTATGTACTGCTTGAGTGCAGTAATACATAAAAAAAGGTTTTTCTTTATCCACATTATTGATATAATCTACGGCCTTAGTAGCTAAAAGAGGTCCTATTTTAAATGGATTCCATTCTGTATCACCTAAACCTTCGTCTTTATCCAATTTTACTTTTAATGCATTCATCTTTTCTTGGGTAATTAACCCAATTTTAGAGTTATCATTTAAAGGCATCCATTTTTCATTTTCATAAATAGCATATGGTACATCTTGAATTCCTGCCGGAAACATTAAACTATAATCAAATCCGTTTTGTTGAGGCCCTGCGCCTACAATTTGATTAATATCAATATCTGTTTGTGTTTTCCAACGTGGTCCTCTATATATTTCAGTAGTACTACCTTTTCGATACCAGTCACCTCCCATATGCCATTTTCCAAAAAATGCAGTATGGTAACCGGCTTGTTTCATCAATTTCCCTAGAGTTAGATCTGTTTTTTTAATTGGGGATTCCTGATATGATCCCCATACTCCCCAAGGTGCATAACTATGGTATGTATTATTACCCGTCATGATACTATATCTCGAAGGAGCACAAAGGGCAGTTGGAGAATGTGCATCTGTAAAAGACATACCTGCTTTCATTAACTGATCCATTTGTGGGGTTTCTACTATGATTTTTTTTGAATGTGCTTTTCGGTATCCAGATATATCACCTAATCCTATATCATCTGCTAAAACCACAACAATATTAGGTTTTTGAACTTTAGCCTGAGAAAGCCCATTAAAACAACAAACAACACTTAGTAATTGGATAAGAAGCCTATTTTTCATGTTTTTATATTTTATAACAGCAATTTATGGTTAATGACAAGAATTATTTACTAATTATGTTTTTATATGTTGTTCTTATGTATTGCACGACAAATCTATTATTTGAATCTAATTTCTAATATTATATAGAATCATTTAGCCTAGAGTTTTACACATATGTTATGCCTACGCTTAGTATCAATTCAGATTTTAGCAGTAATAAATTAAAAACAAAATTTACTAGATGACATTCAAAAAAGTTCTTTCTATCGTGTGTTGTACGCTCGCAACGATATATTCTGTAACAGCCCAAAATCCTTTGGTAACACATTTATATACCGCTGACCCAACAGCTCGTGTTTTTGATGATATACTTTATATTTATCCATCACATGATATCGAGGGTTGTACTGAAGATCAAGGGTCTAATGGATTTTGTATGCCCGATTATCATATTTTTTCGACTACAGATTTAATAAATTATAGAGATCATGGTGTAGCTCTTGATCAAAACGATGTGCCTTGGGGTCAAAAGAATATGTATGGAATGTGGGCTCCCGATTGTATAAAAAAAGGAGATAAATACTACTACTATTATCCAGGGATGCCAGAAGACAAAAGTGCCTTTAGACGTGTTGGCGTAGGAATATCGGACAGCCCGACAGGACCATTTACATGGGAAAAGGATTATATAAAAGGAATTCAGGGTATTGACCCAAACCCTTTTGTAGATGATGATGGCAAAGCATATATTTATTATGGTGGAGGTAAAGGTACTGGTGCATTAAAAGTAGCAAGATTAAAAGACAATATGACTGAAATTGAAGGAAAACCGGAGGATATTATTGGTATTCCTGAAGAAGGTTATAGAGAAGCCTCTTTCATGTTTAAAAGAAATGGTCTTTACTATTTCTCTTGGGGTCGTGTAAATCAAAATAATTATGAAATTGAATATGCTACCAGTAAAAGTCCAATGGGTCCATTTGATTTTCAAGGAGTTATTATGCCAAATATTGATAACGGTACGAACCACCACTCTATTGTAGAATATAAAGGAAAATGGTATTTATTTTATCATTATTGGTCTTTAAGCAACCACAATAGATTACGATCTATGAGAGCCGACGAAATCATATTTAATAAAAATGGAAGTATTGTTCCTAAAGTAGCTACTTTAAGAGGAATCGGAACACCTAAAGCAGGAGATCTTATTCAATTAGATCGCTATAATGATCTTGTTAATGCTAAAATTAGTCTATTAAAAGATCAACCTACAAAAGGTTGGCAAATAGATTATATTAAAGAGTACGGTTGGGTCCAATTTGATAGAGTATTGTTTGAAAAAGGTAAGCAAAATAAATTTACTGCTCGTGTGGCTAGTGGTTCGCAAGGAGGTACTTTAGAAATACGCATTGATAACCCTCAGGGTCCTTTATTAGCAAGAATAAAAATCGAAAATACAGGTGGATGGAATAATTGGAAAGAAATAACCGCTCCTTTTATAAATCAAACCAAAGGTGTTAAAAATATATT
Organism: Aquimarina sp. AD10; assembly: GCF_003443715.1. Lineage (NCBI taxonomy): Bacteria > Pseudomonadati > Bacteroidota > Flavobacteriia > Flavobacteriales > Flavobacteriaceae > Aquimarina > Aquimarina sp. AD10. The sequence continues at coordinate 2,187,677 of NZ_CP031965.1, forward strand.
TGCAACTTTCAAAGGTCCTAAAGGATATTTATACAATCTTGACTGGATAAAATTTGAATAAGTATTTTTTATAGTACAAAGGACACTAAAAGTTGTGTACACAACTTTTAGTGTCCTTTGTGTTTTACAGTAAACTGCATTCTACTCTTCTTGTAACAGACTGTTATTTCAAGAAAAATATCAACAAAATATTGGGTTTGTATTCTATTAGACAATCTTAGATAAAAAAATAAATAGAATTTAAAAGTTGGGACTTATTTGGTAATACTAACGTATTTCTTAGATTATTTTATCACATCCTTTACACATCTAAAACCAGTATGTTCTAAACCTGAGTCTGGAGTAGAACTCATTCTTGCGGCTGCTCTATATCCTGTGCAATAACTTTCACTACACAAAAAAGAACCTCCTCTTACTACTTTATGCTGTTCTTGATTATAGTATTTTTTAAAATAACCATCTTCTCTTTTGTCAAGTTGTAAATATGCATCTGGATAATATGTATCCAAACACCACTCCCAAACATTACCTGCCATATCCAATAATCCAAATCCATTTTCAGGAAATGATCCTACACTAGATGTTTTTACATAAGAATCCTCTAAGTTATTAGACATGGGAAAATTTCCTTGAAAAAAATTAGCATACTTTGTAGCACTTTTAAAATCATCTCCCCAAAAATAGATATTGTCTTTTCTTCCTCCTCTTGCCGCATATTCCCATTCTACCTCTGTAGCTAAACGTTTCCCAGCCCAAAATGAATATGCCATTGCATCATACCAAGAAACTTGTACTACTGGATGGTTATCCTTACCCTCTATTGTACTGTTTGGCCCATATGGTTTTTTCCAATTTGCGCCTGCTTCAAATTTCCACCACATCTTAGGATTAGTTTCATCAAAAACTAACGCTCCGGGATCATATACTTTACCTTGAATTTCAATTTCTCTTTCTGCTGTAGTTACATATCCTGTTTGCTCTACAAATTCTCTAAACTGTTTATTAGTAACCTCGGTTTTATCTACCCAAAAATCTTTGACCTCTTCTTTATGTCTCGGAAATTCATCTCTTCGAGCTTGATCACTTATACCACCCATTAAAAAGATACCTCCTTTTACTTTTATCATACTAAGCGTATCTATATCAGATTTCTTTTTCTTTGGTAACTGTAAAATTTCTTTTAAATAAATCTCGTGATAAGATAGTTTCTTTTCTTCTACCTTCTCAATTATATCGGCACTACTCTCTCTTTCTTTATTCTTATTACAAGATGTTAGTATACCAATGCATACTAATACCAAAATATATGTTTTCTTATATTTCATCATAATCATCAAAATATTAAATAGCAGAACAAAAGTGAACTTTTTGCATCTAGAAAAAATCAATAACAAATTTAAACTTTCATATAACAATAAACGATTATAAATCTGTATAAAAATAGACCATATGAACAATAATAAAACAGTTAATAACAAACAAGATATTTTTATGTCTGATTATAAATTTATGTAATACCAAGACCTATAAATCTTAGTTCACAAACGACGAAAACTATATATTACATAATCCAAAAATAAGACAAGGTTTCATTGATAATTTGTCGTATTTTGAGCCTTAAAAGTATGTTAATATTAAAACTTTAACTTATCCTAAACAATTAAAACATTTGTTTCATTAATTAAGACATTTGTTACTCTGGATAAATTAAAATATGTGAATTTTTGTTAAAATTAATGGGAAAACCTAAATTCAAACAACAAAAATCATACAATATGAAATTTAATTTACTTGCTAATTGCAAGAACAAAAGCTATTATGCATTGATTTTATTTATAATGGGTTTTGGCGCAATTCATGCACAATCAATAACAATAAGTGGAGCAGTTTCCGATGGAGACGGCATTCCCCTGTTAGGAGTAAATGTATTAGTCAAAGGTACGAGTAATGGAACGGTCACGGATTTTGATGGACTTTATGAAGTAAAGGCTAATGTTGGCGACATATTAGTATTTACGTCTATTGGATTCGAAGCAAAAGAAGTCACTGTAGGGTCAGAATCTAAAATAAACATTTCATTAACTAGTAATGTTTCTGAACTAGATGAAGTTATTGTTGTCGGATATCAAACTCAGACCAAAAGAGAAATATCTGGATCGATAAGTCAGGTTAAAAGTGAAGTATTAGAACGACAAGCCGTTGGAAACTTTGCTGAAGCACTTCAAGGTCAATTAGCCGGAGTTAATGTACAGGCGCAAAGTGGTGCTCCTGGTGCTAGGGTTAACATCCAAATTCGTGGTGCTAACTCATTGGCCAGTTCAGGAACTCAAGGATTAGATCCACTTGCTGGAGAAATCAACCCTGCAAATAACGCATTAGGACCATTATATATTATAGATGGTGTTCCTTTTTCGGATAATCCAAACTTAAGTCCAAACGAAATCGAATCTATCGAGGTTCTTAAGGATGCAGCAACAGCGGCTATTTATGGATCTAGAGCTTCTGGTGGAGTTATTATCATAACTACTAAAAGAGCGAAACCGGGAAGTTTAAAATTTAACTTTTCTACATATACTTCTGTAAATAGAATTACATCTAGTGTACCAACACTTACAGGAAGCGAAGCTATTGCAACAGACATACAATTTATTGAGAATTCAGGATTGTCATTTGAAAGTAGTGGTATTTTAAATAGAAATCCAGATGCTTTAAATAACAATACAGATTGGCAAGATATTATCCTTAATAATAATGCCGTTACTACAAATTATAATTTTAAACTTTCTGGAGGTAGTGATACGGCAAACTTTAGTTTAGTATTGGATCATCTAGATCAAGATGGTGTATTAATAAATTCAGATTTTAAAAGAACTAATTTAAGACTTAATAGTAATTTTAAGACAGGGAAATTTTCTTTATTCTCTAGTATGAATTTAAGTCGATCTGATGCCAATAGAGAACCTTGGGCTATCCTTTATGATGCAGTAACTGCTTCTGCTACAGAACAAGGTCCTGATCGATTAGGTGCCGGAAACGAATTAGGAGGTAATGCAGATCAATTCAATGTTCTTGGAAACATTCTTCAAAAATTACAAGAAGTTAGTACTAACGAGAGTAATTCTGCTGGTGGTACTTTACAATTTAGATACGAACTAGCTGATGGGTTGAGTGCTAGACTTAACCTTAGTGGTAATAGAACACAAACAAGAGGAATATTTTTCCAACGTTCTTTTCGATTTGTTGATGATGAAACAGGAGAAATATTAGTTGGTAGAGAAGATGCTGCAATAGCAAAACTTCAAGAATCAACTACAACATTTCAACAAACTTCTGTAGAAGGTATTTTAGATTATAATAAAACATTTGGTAAACATAAATTATCTGCTCTGGTTGGATATACTTTAGAAAACAGGTTATGGGCAACTACTAGAACAAGTGTAAGAGGATTTAGATCAAATGACCTACCAACTATTGATCAAGCCATTGATAGAGAAAACATTAATGTACAAGGTCAAGATACAGATTCGGCTCTTTTAGGAGCGATAGGGACTTTAGGGTACAACTATGATGGTAGATATTTATTAAGAGCGAATGTAAGATCAGATAGCTCAAGTAAATTCGCAGAAGGAAATCGAGTAGGTGTATTTTATGGTGCATCATTTGCATGGAATATTAGTAATGAAGAGTTTTTCAAAAATGCTTCTGCCCTATCTTTTATTAGTGATTTAAAGTTAAGAGCTAGTTACGGTGAAGTTGGTAATCAAAACATTGGTGACTTTAGAACACTTCCTCTAATTAATAATAATCTAAATGTACCAATTGGTAACGACGGAGGAATTGTTAATGGTTTAAATCAAACTAGAATTTTTAATGAAAACCTACAGTGGGAGACTAGTATCTCTCAAAACTTAGGTATAGATCTTAATCTTTTCAATAATTCTGTAACCATTGTTGGAGAATATTACAAAGTAGAAAAAGATGATCTACTATTTGATTTAGTTATTCCTGCTTCTTCTGGAGCCGATCCAGACGGAAACAATGGTGCTCGTATTGCCAGTAATATTGGTGCCCTTACTAACGAAGGGTTAGAGATTACTGCTGGATATAAAAATAATTCTCGTGCACTTAAATGGGGTATCAATGGTACGTATACCATGAATATTAATGAAGTAACAAGACTAGCTGGTAGTACTTCTCAAATTGTAGGAGATAGACTTACGCCTGGTAGCAATAGAATTTCTACATTACCTGTGAATTTTGCAAGAGAAGGGTTTCAAGCGGGAGCTTTTTTCTTATTAAATACGGACGGGATAATACGTACTCAAGAAGAGTTAGATGAATATTTATTGCTTGGTGGTCTTACCGATGGTGCTCAAATTGGAGATGTTAGACTTGTTGATGCTAATGGAGATGGAACTATTGATTTTGACAACGATAGAGTTTTTAAAGGTAATAACACTCCTGATTTTGAAGTAGGACTAAATATAAATTTAGATTATAAAAATTGGGATTTTAATATGAGTTGGTTTGGATCTTATGGTAGTAAAATACTAAACGGACCTAAGGCGTTAGCGTATGATTCTCAAAATCATAGAGATTTATTATTTGCGTTTACACCTACCAATACAACATCAGATATTCCGATCAATAGAAGAGGTGGTGAAACTACGAACTACTCTCCTATTACTGACATCTTTTTAGAAGATGGAGATTATATAAGACTTAGAAACATTCAATTAGGATATAGTCTTCCTCAAGACATCTTAAAAAAGCATGGAATTGCTAAATTTAGAATATACTTAGGAGCATCAAATTTACTTACTATAACCAACTATACTGGATTTGATCCTGAAGTTGGAGGTGATGGATTATTCTCAAGAGGTTTAGATAGAGGATTAACACCGATAACTGCGTCTGGTAGAATTGGTCTAGAAGTTGGATTTTAAAAAATAAAAAGATGAAAAAAATAGTTATAATATTATCCCTAATAAGTATCGTTGCAGTTATAACGGGGTGTAGTCAAGACGAATTCCTTAACGTCGAAAATAGAAACTCTTTGAATGCAGAAAACTTCTGGCAAAACCAAAGAGATGCAGAATCGGGAATATTTTCTGTGTATAGTTCACTTCAGTTTACAGGTGTTCTTGGAGGAACTTCGGTAACAAACTTCGCTTTATTATCAGAGGCTAGTAGAACAGGAAATATAGGTTTCAGTGCCGAAACACTTGAAATTGATAATGCTATAATCAACTCTGCCAATCCTAGATTTTTTGATATGTGGGAAGATTTATACAGAGTCGTATTTAGAGCTAATCAAGTAATTAAAAATGTTCCTGGTATCGAAATGGATGAAACCGCAAAAAGAGAAATATTAGGTGAAGCTTATTTCTTACGTGGACTAGCAATGTTTTGGTTAGGAACTACTTTTAATCAAGGTGATGTTCCGTTACCATTAATTCCTGCCGCTAGTCTTGAAGAAAGTAGATTATCTATTTCTCCAAAAGCACAAGTATTTGAACAAATATTTTCTGATTTACAATTAGCTCAAAACAATTTAAGAGATCGATTAAACTGGACAGGCGAAGGTCAAGAAGGTCGAGCCACTTGGGGAGCTGCAACTGCTATTTTAGGAAAAGTTTATCTATATGAAGAAAATTTCAGCAGAGCGAGAGAAGAGTTTTTAAAAGTAATCAACTCTAATGAATACTCTCTTACTGCCAATATAGAAGATAACTTTACTGAAGCAGGAGAATTTAATTCTGAATCTATATTTGAAGTTCAATTTTTTGCAAACCTAGAAAATAACGGAAATTTTGGTGATGGTGAAGGTTCGCAGCCTAATGAATCTACTTTAAGAGGTACATCTTGGGTAAGAGGTAACGGTGGTTTTGGTGCTGTATTTGCTACGCATTTCATTTCTTCACTTTATCGTAATGAAGTTATTGATCCTAATTTACCAATTAATCAAGCGCCTGTTACTGTATATGATGATGAAAGTAACCCAAGTGAAGAAGCAAGAAAATTCTCTACAAGAAGTGAAGCATCAATAGCCTATGAAGGTGATGGTTCGTTATTTTATGGGACTTCAACTAGAGAAGGCTTTATTAGAGTTGTATCTAGAGCACATATAAAAAAGAATACACATTACTTTGAAAATAGAGAACCTAGAAATTCCGGGATTAATGAACGTATAATTCGTTTAGCAGATGTTTATTTAATGTATGCAGAAGCTGTGTTACGTGAACAAGGAGATGCAGGTATTACTGAAGCATTAACCTATATAAACCAAGTTAGACAACGATCTGGATTAATTACCTTAGAAGCTTTATTTGAAGGTGTTGGTACACCACCAATACTCAGAAATACTTTTCCTGATTTAACAGATGCAGAAATATTAGCACTAGTTCCTGATGTTCATCCATCTCTTATGATCGAACGTCAAGATTTAACCGCCGATAATATTATTATTCACCTATTTAATAAAGAAAGACCAGCAGAGTTTGCTTGGGAAGGTAGAGGTATTTTATGGCATGATTTAAGAAGAAGACCAGATGGAGGCGCTAATCGTATTAGAGAATTAGGAGAAATTCGCTATACAACAACAACTTTAGACGTTCAAAACTTTGAGTTATTAGAAGAGTTTGTCGATAATTCTTTACAAGATTTTAGAGATCGAAAAGTGAATTTTACAGAAGATGATTATTTCTTCCCTATTCCTGCTCAAGAAATCTTGCAGAATCCAAATATAAATAATTAACATTTTTAAATAATTAATTATGAAAAATATATTTAAAAAGACTCTTTTTATTTGTTTGAGTATGGTGTTAATTTTAGCATGTACTACAAATGATTATGAGGAACCAGAAAATACTACTGCTGGTAGAGCTTTTGGGATCAACAGTTTTGATAGAGGTCGCAGAGGAGAAACTATTGACGTTCGTGTCGGTACAAGTGAAGTAGAATTTAGAGATTTATCAATTTTAGCAAGTGGCAGAACCTGGACATTTCCTGAGGGTGCTGTAGATATTCTTGGAAGTGACAATGATACAACCACAGATCTTGAAGTTTTTAGTGTAACATTTAGAAGAACAGGCCCTGTAGATGTACTTTTAGAACCTGTATTTGACGGTCCTGTACCAGACGAAGTAGCAACAGAAACGTTTACATTTAATGCTCTAGATCAAATTGCTGCTAGTTTCAGTGTAGATCTTCCTATTGTAAATAATGCATTTCAAGTAGAAGCCGGTACAGAAGTTACTTTTACCAATACCAGTACTGAAACAGAAAGTGCCGAATGGAGAGTAATAAATACGACCACTGGTAAAGAAGAAGACCTTATAACAACTACTGATTTAGTATTTCAATTTAAAGCTCTTGGAGAATACATTGTAGGATTAAGAGCTTTTGATGATGCGCCTTTTTCTTCATCAATTTCTGCCGTTCAAGTTAGAGTGATTCCTTCATCTCAACCTCTTGTCCCTGATACCGATATAGATGAAAATGAAGCAGGTCAAATTATACTTAAATACTCTAGAGATTTAGATGTTACAACTCTAGATCCAATTTCGAGTTTTACACTAACAGTAGATGGTGCACCTGCTACGATTACTTCTGTAGCTATAGATCCGGATAATTTATCTAATATTATTATTACTCCAGAAGTAAATATCAAAAATACGCAAACAGCTACATTAGCATATACAGTTACCAGTTTAACATCTACAGATGCAGCTACTGCAGAATCTTTACCAGAAACTGCAATTAATGCGTTTACTCCAAATCTATTTGTATTAGATCCAACTTTTGAAGAAGGTCCGATACAATGGGGTACTCCATTTGGTAATAATACCGATGGTGTTGTTAGAGAGCTTGTTTCTCCCGGTAATAATAGTAATAATGCAATGGGGATTACAGTTAATACTGATACAAATGCTCAAGTTGCAATTGGTGGTGCAGTCGAACTGAAAGCCGGTAGTAGAATAACGCTTAAATTCGATTATCTTTTACCAACAACTTGGACTGGCGGTGAATGGAATACAAGGATGTACCCTGCAGGAGCATTCAACGATGACTTCAGAACTTTTCACGGTACTTGTTGTGGTCTTATTGCAGATGGTGAATGGCATACAAGAACAGTTCCTTTAGTTGGATCTGGAGGAGCAGGAACTGTAGTTTCAGAAGATATGACAGTATCTTTCTTCTTACAAATAATTGCAAATACTTCTGCAGATACGCAGATTCTTTTCGACAACTTTGTAGTCGAAAGTGTAGAAGAATAAAATAAAAATTATAAAGGCCGTAGTATTTACGGCCTTTATTTTATTTTCAGTTAAAAAAACATGAGTTAGGAATATGAAAAAACTATTAAAAAAAATACTATTCATATGTTTAAGTACGATATTCGTCTTGGCATGTACGACAAACGACTATGAAGAACCAGAAAACACTACCGCCGGTAGAGCTTTCGGTATTACTAGTTTTGATACAGGTCGAACAGGACAACCAATAGATGTGCGTATAACTACAAGTGTTGTTGAATTTACAGATTTATCAATTCTTGCTAATGGCCGAACATGGACATTCCCAGAAGGCGCAGTTGATATTATAGGAAGTGATAATGATACAACTACAGATCTTGAAAATTTCAGTGTAACATTTAAACGTGCTGGTCCAGTAGATGTAGTGTTAGCACCTGTATTCGAAAACCCTGTCCCTACAGAAGTAGCTACAGAAACATTTACATTTAATGCTCTTGAACAAATTACAGCAAGTATTAGTACTGATCTTACACTTGTGAACGGAGCTTTTGAAGTAGAAGCTGGTACAGATGTTACTTTTACTAATAATAGTAGTGAGAGAGATAATGCAGAGTGGAGAGTTATCAATACTACTACAGGTAAAGAAGAAGATCTAATAACCACAATAGACCTAACATTTCCTTTTAAAGCATTAGGAAATTATATTGTGGGTTTAAGAGCATTTGATGATGCACCTTTTTCTTCATCAATAGCAGCTATACCAGTAAGAGTGATTCCATCATCTCAACCTGTAACTGTTGAACCTAAAATAGAAGAAAATGATAGTGGTCAAATTATTATAGCATACTCTAGAGATTTAGATCCTGCAACTTTGGACGCTATTTCAAACTTTACTTTACTAGTTGATGGTGCTCCAGCAATGATTCAATCTATAATGCTTGATCCTAGTAACCCTTCAAATCTTTTGGTAATACCAAGTACAAACATTAAAAACTCTCAAACGGCAACTATTGCATACAATGCCGTTAATTTACGTTCTGCAGATGCTGCTCCAGCTCCTTCTGTTAGTCAAACAACAATAAGAACATTTGGTGGACCAAATTTATTTGCCAATGGCGTATTTGAGGGGATAGATGGTCCTGTTGCTGGTGGAGAAAGATTTTATAGTACTGGTGGGTTTCTATCAGCAGATGGAGGAAACAATATAACAGCAGCTATTACACCTGGTTCTGGTGTTGATGGTTCTTCTGGACTTGTGTTTTCTTTTGCAGCTGGTGCTGGTGCCGGTAACAATAGAACTGTTTTTGGAGATGGTTTAAACGGAGACCCTATGGGTAGAGTTGTACAAGAAATCAAAACTTTAGAAGAAGCCACGTATATTGTAAGAGTTTCAATAAAATATACAGGTGCTGTACCTGGAGAATTTAAATTCTCTATGACCAGTTTTCCTTTCAATTTTGGAGGTATTGTAAATAGCTCAATTACTACTGGTTTTGTCGAAGGTGAATTTGTTGAATTAACAACTGAAATCACACCAAATGCAGGAACTTTAAGTGCGGGTGGACTCGCTTATCCTTTAATTAATGTTGGTGGTGTTGTAGGTGTAAGTGAAGTTACAATTGATAATATTGAGATATTCTTAAAAGAAGAATAAATTATATCATTTACAAAATTATAAATTATAATATTTTATAGTAATTTAAGGGCTGTTCATTAACAGCCCTTTTTTTTAAAAAAAATTATGCTTAGATATTTCCTTATTATTTTGCTTTTTACTAGTTGTTCTAAATCAAAAAAGGTTGAAGAAAATTCATCTCCAGCCACTACTCTTTTCTCCCTTCTTCCAGAAGAAAAAACACATGTAAACTTTAACAATACGATTACCGAAGATTACGCCAATTTTTTTGGAGTTTATAATTATGCATATAATGGTGCAGGTGTTGCAGTTGGTGATATTAATAACGATGGCTTACCCGATTTATACTTTGTAGGAAATCAAGTTGAAGATAAATTATATTTGAACAAAGGGAACTTTTCTTTTGAAGATATCACCAGTTCATCTGGAATAAAATCAAAAAAAGCTTGGCATAATGGAGTAGTTATGGCAGATGTAAATGGAGACAATCTGTTAGATATTTATATCACAGCTGGTGGATGGAATGAATCAAAAAAAGATCGAAAAAACTTACTTTATATCAATCAAGGTAATTCTAAATTTAAAGAAGCCGCAGAATCATTTGGAATAGCAGATTCTGGTTTCTCGGTTATGGCATCTTTTTTTGATATGGATAATGATAATGACTTAGATTTATATATTACAAATAGGCCAAAGGATTTTTTCCTTACTCATGAAACCGTTCTAAAAGGAAAACAACAGTTTCTAGATGATTATAGAGATAAATTGTATGAAAACAAGGGTGGTAAATTTATAGATATCAGCTTCAAGAATGGAATTACAAACACTTTTGGTTATGGTTTAGGATTAGCAACAAGTGATCTAGATAAGGATGGGAATATAGATATATACGTAGGTAATGATTTCTTTGAAAATGATTATTATTTTAAAAATACTGGCAAAGGTATATTTAACGAAGAAGTTCGTAACTTTTCTAATCATGTATCATATTATACAATGGGTGTAGATGCCGTAGACATCAATAATGATGGATTTGAAGACCTTTTTTCCTTAGATATGTATCCCGAAGATTATGTTCGATCAAAAACCACAATGGCTCCTATGAATGTCGAATTGTATAATTCTATTCTAAATAAAGGTTTTTACAATCAATACATGCACAATGTTTTAAATTTAAATAATGGTAATGGATTTTTCAGTGATATAAGCCAACTTGCAAAAGTGAATAGTACAGATTGGAGTTGGGCATGTCTAGGAGCTGATTTCGATAATGATGGAGACAAAGATATTTTTGTTTCAAATGGATACAAAAGAGATTTATGGGATAGAGATGCTGGTATCGCTAGAGAAAAGTATACTTCAAAACCTATAAATCAAAATAAAAGTCCTAACCAAATTATCAAAGAAATAGCTGATTTATATCCGTCCGTTAAACTTCAAAACTATATGTTCGAAAACAAAGGAAATTTATCATTTACAAATCAAGCTACAAAATGGGGATTAACAGAATTAAGTTTTTCTAATGGAGTAGTATTTGGTGATTTGGATAATGATGGAGATCTTGATTTAATCACCAATAATATAGATGAAAGGGCCTTTATTTATAAAAACAACTCAGAAAAATCTGGTAACAATTATATTAAAATAAAACTAAATGGACCAGAGAAAAACACAACAGGTATAGGTGCAAAAATCACACTTTTTCATAATGACAGCATACAATATCAAGACTTTAAAACAGTAAGAGGGTATTTATCTTCAGTAGAACCAGTACTTCATTTTGGACTTGGTAATATTAAACAGGTAGATTCATTATCTATTGTTTGGAATGATGGTAAACAGAATATTGTAAAAAATATAACTGCAAATCAACTTTTAGAAATAAATTATAAAAACTCTATTGCAAATATTAAAAAGGAAAAAGAAGATAAATCACAATTGTTAACTAACAAAAGTGATATAGCATTCACAACACCAATTATACATTTAGAAAATGAGTATGATGATTATAAAGATCAAATTTTATTACCTCATAAATTATCTACTCAGGGGCCCGCATTAGCCGTTGCTGATATTAATAATGATGGATTAGATGACTTTTATTTAGGAGGTAGTAAAGATCAATCTCCTCAAGTTCTAATACAAAATATCAACTCTTCATTCACTAAGAACACGCAAAAAGTATTTGTGAACGACAGAGCTTATGAAGATGTATTTGCACATTTTTTTGATGCAGATAATGATAATGATCTCGATCTATATGTTGTAAGTGGCGGAAACGAATTTAAAGCCCAGGATCAATTCTATAAGGATCGACTATATATAAACGACGGAAAAGGAAACTTTAGCAAATCATCTTCACTACCAGAAATAAAAACAAGTGGTTCTTGTGTTGTTCCTTTAGATTTTGACAATGATGGTGATATGGATCTCTTTATCGGAAGCAGACATGTACCAAGAAAATATCCTTCACCCCCTTCTAGTTTTATATTAGAAAATAAAGATGGAAAATATATAGATGTTACCAATACAATTGCTCCTGATTTTAAAAACTTAGGAATGGTCACTTCTGCCGTTAGCAGTAATATAGATCAAGACAAAAATAATGAATTACTAATTGTTGGAGAATGGATGAAAATTCATGTTTTTAAATGGTTAAATGGTCAATATACTGATATTACTGATTCCTCGGGGCTTTCAAAAACGCACGGCTGGTGGAATCGCATTCAAGCAGATGATATTGATAATGATGGAGACATTGATTTTGTTGTAGGTAATCTAGGTTTAAATTATAAATTTAAGGCTACTCCAGAAAAGCCATTTTATGTATACGCCAATGATTATGATCAAAATGGGACTCAAGATGTCTTTTTGGCAAAGAAAATTGATAATAAGTTAGTACCTATCCGGGGGAAACAATGCTCTACAGAACAACTACCCCATTTAGCAAAGAAATTTGAATCTTACAATGAGTTTGCCAATGCAGAGCTATTCGATATTATTGGAAAAGATCAGAAATCCGCATTAAAATATCAAGTAGAAACGTTTGCTAGCACCTTATTAATTAATGAAGGCGGCAAATTTACCCTTAAAGCATTACCTATAGAAGCTCAATTTTCGGTAATTAATGGAATTGTCATTGATGATTTAAATAATGATGGTATTAAAGATATTATTATTGGTGGAAATCGTTTTGAAGTTGAAATCGAAACTACGCGATCAGATGCTTCGATTGGTTTAGTTCTTTTGGGCTCTAAATCAGGCGATTTTATACCTATGAATTATTTAGAAAGCGGGCTTTTTATACCTGATAATGTAAAAGAAATCAAAAAGGTAAAACTATCAAAGGATAAAGCGGGAATTCTTGTAGCAACAAACAATAGTCCTCTAAAATTACTTATGATCAATAACTAGATATAAAGACTTCATTTTCCTAAAATTGACTACCTGAAGTAAAAGAACAATTTTTACTCAAAAGAAAGTTGTAAAATCAAATACAATTAGTCAATTAAACCACAAAAAAGGTATTCTTTACGACAAATATTAATGCTATTTCTAAAGCAAAAAGGCATTCATCTTAAGATGAATGCCTTTTAACATGATTAATAAACTATAAATATTACTACTTATATTTTTACAAATTTGGCTGTTCCTTTATCCGTAACCAAAAAGTATATTCCTGTTGCCAGATCAGAAATATCAATGGTTTCTTCTGCTCTACCTTCCATAATAAGTATACCAGAGGTAGAAACAACTTGGTATGTAGCAACTTCCATTTCATTATTAATTCTAATAATATCTTTTGCAGGGTTAGGGCTAAATAAAGCAGGGTCGTCAGAAATTATTCCTGTTCTTATCACAGTAAATGGTACACTTACTGCATCAACCCTATTATCAAAAGTTCCTGCATCAAAGTAATTTGCTATAAATAGATAATCCCCTGGTAGCAATGGATCCGCAAAACTTAATGTTAAACTAATAGCTGATAATCCAGTTGCAGCTTGGTTAAGTAATGTCACACCTCCTAATGCATCACCCGTTGGCATTCCCGTACCATCATTAGCTCTTACTTCTACATAAATATCTACAGCTCTTGGAGATTGATAAGCAAGTCTAAAATTAGAAATACTTGTAGTACTTGTAAAACTTGTACGATTTCCTTCTAAACTTATTCTACTAGCTGGGGCAGCTGATACAGTAAATGACACATCCATTGCATCAATTCTGTTCTCAAAACCTCCTGCATCAAAATAAGCTCCTGTAAATAAATAATTTCCTGGAGGTAACGGAGTTGCAAAACTTAATGTTGATGTTATCGTTGATAAACCAGTAGTAGCTGGTTGGTTTAATACAACAACTCCTCCTAAAGAAGCTCCTGTTGGCATTCCTGTCCCATCATCTGCTTTTACTTCTATATAAATATCAACTGCTCCTTCTGCTTCATAAGAAATATCAAAATTTGGGATACTTGCAGTACTTACAAAACTAGTAGGACTACTATCTAGTACAAGTTGATTCACTGGCCCTGCCGTTACTGTAAATGGCACATCAGTAGCAGATACCTTATTAGCAAACCCTCCTGCATCAAAATACGCTCCTGTGAAAAAATAATTCCCAGGAGGTAATGCTGTCGCAAAAGTTAGTGTTGAAGTTATCGTTGATAAACCAGTAGTAGCTGGTTGGTTTAAAACAACAACTCCTCCTAAAGAAGCTCCTGTTGGTATACCTGAACCATCATCTGCTTTTACCTCTACATAAATATCAACTGCTCCTGCTGCTTCATAAGAAATTTCGAAATCAGAAATACTTGTTGTACTTATAAAAGTACTCGGATCTCCATCCAAGACTATTTGTCCCGAAGTTGCTGCAGTTACTGTAAACGGTACATCTGCTGCAGATACTTTATTCGCAAACCCTCCTGCATCAAAATACGCACCTGTAAATAAGTAATCACCAGGAGGCAATGCTGTAGCAAAAGTTAGTGTTGAGGTTATCGTTGATAAACCGGTAGTAGCTGGTTGGTTTAAAACAACGACTCCTCCTAAAGAGGCTCCTGTTGGCATACCAGTACCATCGTTAGCTTTTACTTCAACATAAATATCAACCGCTCCTGCCGCTTCATAAGAAATATCAAAATTTGGAATACTTGTTGTACTTTCAAAACTATTTGGATCTCCATCAAGAATAATTTGATTTCCTCCAGAAGGAGCATCATTAACTGTAGAAATAAAAGTATCTAGTCGTATACCACCAGCATTATTAGGGTTAGAGAAAGTTTGCCCCGCTCCTATTGTAAATTGGATTCTATAATTAGTAAGTGTACTTCCTACATTATTTCTTAAGGCTATAGGGTCGTTATCTCTAGGATTTCCATCATCGTTTACTTGTGAAGGATCTAATGTCCATATATCTCCATTACCTGCGGTAACTTCTGCAGTAGCTGGAAATGTTAACATTGCAGTTGCCGTTAAATTATCTCCGGCAACTAAATTTGTTAAAACGGCTTCTGTACCAGGTAAAGGGAATTCTCTAAACGCCCCATTAAAACCTACAACTTCTAGATTTACAGTTAATTCTGCAATATCAACACTAGAGGTATAAGTAAATTCAACAGGAAAAGTTTGTCCTCTGGTTACAGATGCTATTGGTATAGCTGCAACTCCATTAGTTGCTGCATTAGTAATACTTTCTATTCTAATAACATCAGTTACAGGTGGAGCTGCAACATCTGTAATTTCTAAAATATCTAAATCTCTAAACTCAACATTTGATATTGGACCTGAAGCATTTAAAGGAAAATCACCACCTCCACCGCTAGTAGGTGTTCCTGTAATAGTATTTAAGTCATTATCTGTTGTAAACTTAACTCTATATCCAGTATTGGGTCCTGCACCTACCACAGATAAATCAGATTCTGTAGCTGTACCCCCCGTTGCACTAATAGTCCAAATATTACCTGTATCTGCATCTGTTATTGGATTATCTGATGGAAAGGTTATGGTTGCCATTAAAGGAGCATCCGTTGCAGCGGGTAAATTAGTAAACGTAGCAGCAGAACCTGGAATAGGAAATGTAGAAGGTCCACTTGGGCCAAATGCAACAAATTCTAACTCTACAGTTAATGTACCTATAGCCTCATCTGATGTGTAGGTAAAAGGAACATTAAATGTTCGGTCACCCGTAGCTGATGCTGATACTGTTGTTATAGGAATTGCTTCAGCAGATGCAATAATTGTAATATTTGCTACTGGTGCGGGAGTAGCTGTCACTGTAAAAGCGACATTAGTTGCATCTACTTGATTTGCTGTACTCCCAGTATCAACAAAAGACCCTGTAAACAAATAATCCCCTGGTGGTAATGCTGATGCAAAAGTTAAAGTAGATGTGATCGTTGAAAGACCAGTGGTAGCTGGCTGATTTGTAACAACAACTCCTCCTAAAGAAGCTCCTGTTGGTGCACCCATACCATCATTAGCAAAAACGGCTACCGTAATATCAACAGCCCTATCGGCTTCATACATAATTTCAAAATTCGGAATACTTGCCGTAGTTACAAAACTTGTAGGATCGCCATCTAAAACAAGTTGACTTACCGGAGCGGCAGTTACCGTAAAAGGAACATTAGTTGCATCTACTTGATTTGCTGTACTCCCAGTATCAACAAAAGATCCTGTAAATAAATAATCACCTGGTGGTAATGCTGATGCAAAAGTTAAAGTAGATGTGATCGTTGAAAGACCAGTAGTCGCTGGCTGATTTGTAACAACAACACCTCCTAAAGAAGCTCCTGTTGGTGAACCCATACCATCATTAGCAAAAACGGCTACCGTAATATCAACAGCCCTATCGGCTTCATACATGATATCAAAATTCGGAATACTTGCTGTAGTTACAAAACTTGCAGGATCGCCATCTAAAACAAGTTGACTTACCGGAGCGGCAGTTACCGTAAAAGGAACATTAGCTGCATCTACTTGATTTGCTGTACTTCCAGTATCAACAAAAGATCCTGTAAACAAATAATCACCTGGTGGTAATGCTGATGCAAAAGTTAAAGTAGATGTGATCGTTGAAAGACCAGTAGTCGCTGGCTGATTTGTAACAACCACACCTCCTAAAGAAGCTCCTGTTGGTGCCCCCATACCATCATTAGCAAAAACGGCTACCGTAATATCAACAGCCCTATCGGCTTCATACATAATTTCAAAATTCGGAATACTTGCCGTAGTTACAAAACTTGTAGGATCGCCATCTAAAACAAGTTGACTTACCGGAGCGGCAGTTACTATAAAAGGAACATTAGTTGCATCGGCAATTCTAGGACCTCCTCCCGTACCAAAGGATGCTCCAGTAAAGAAATAATTACCTGGTGGTAATGGCGGTATTGGTGCCATACCAAATACACCCACGCTAGTATTAACTACTGTAACACTTCCAGTTGTAGCAGGTTGATTAGATAACGTAACACCTCCTAAGGCCGAACCCGTAGGGTTACCCATACCATCATCTGCTTTTATCTCAACAAAAATATCTACTGCAACATCTGACTGATAAGAAACATCAAAATCAGGAAAACTAGTCGCACTAACAAAAGTTGTGGTATCACTATCTAAAATAAGTTCTCGTACTGGTGGCGGAGTTACTGTAAAAGGAATATTAGCAGCTGATATTTGATTTGTAAAACCTCCTGCATCAAAATAAGCGCCAGTAAATAAATAATCTCCTGGTGGTAATGGTGGTACTGGAACTGCTCCAAAAACACGAACAGTTGAATTAATTACAACTGGACTGCCCGTAGTCGCAGCTTGATTCCTTAAGGTAACACCTCCTAGGGCTGCCCCTGTGGGATTTCCCATACCGTCATCAGCCTTAATTTCAACGTAAATGTCTACTGCAACATCTGACTGATATGCGATATCAAAATCTGGAAAACTTGAAGCACTAACAAATGTAGTTGTATCGCTATCTAAAATAAGTTCTCGTACTGGAGCAGCAGTCACTGTAAAAGGTACATCTGGTGCGGCTACCTTATTGACAAAACCTCCTGCATCAAAATAAGCGCCAGTAAATAAATAATTCCCTGGTGGTATTGCAGTACCAAAGGTTAATGTTCTTACTATTGTAGACACTCCTGTAGTTGCTGGTTGATTTAATGCAACAACTCCTCCTAAAGAGGGCCCTGTAGGCATACCTGCACCATCATTTGCCTTAACTTCTATATAAATATCAACAGCTCCCGCCGCTTCATACATAATTTCAAAATTAGGTATACTGGTAGTACTTACAAAACTATTTGGATCTCCATCCAAGCTTATGCTCTGCCCCAATACTATGTTGGTTGTCAATAAAAACATAAGCGATAAACAAATTCGAGTAACAAATTTTTCCATGCGATTATTTACTTTAATTATTCTTTAACAATTTAGGGGAAATACCCAAAAACCATAAGTACTAATATTCAATTATATACAACAAATGTTTAAACATTATGTTAAAACAGCAAAAATATACTTGTAAAAAACAATTTTAAATAACAAAAAGAATATGTTATTTTTTACTCTATAAAAATGCCTGATTCTCAATTATTCCCTTAGAATTAAACAGTATTCATAAAGAGAAAAAAGCATTTGTTATACAAAAACATACATCTGTGACTATTAAATACACGAAATAATTGCATTTTCGAATGTATTTAAAACCATAGGACACAATTCATGAAACTTAATCCATCAACCTACTCAAAAAGAATACTAATATTCCTTCTTACTATTGTTACAGGTTTATCTAGTTGTACTACGCAAACAAAAACAGATAATGAAGATTTAGCACAACCCAAAAAGACACAACCAAAGCAATCTACACCACCTAAATATAAATGGCAAAACACAACCTTAACTAATGACGAACGTGCAGATGCACTAATTGAAGAATTAACATTAGAAGAAAAAGCATCTCAAATGCTTGACATATGCCCTCCTATTGAAAGGTTGGGAATACCAGAATACAATTGGTGGAACGAAGCTTTACACGGCGTAGCCAGAAATGGTAGAGCTACTGTATTTCCGCAAGCCATAGCCTTTGGAGCAACTTTTGACGATGATTTAATACAACGTGTAGGAACTGCAATTTCTGACGAGGCTAGGGCAAAATACAATGAAGCTATAAAAATAAATAACAGAAGTAGATATGCTGGATTAACTTTTTGGTCACCTAATGTGAATATTTTTAGAGATCCTAGATGGGGTCGTGGACAAGAAACCTATGGTGAAGATCCATATCTAACAAGTAGAATTGGCGTCTCTTTTGTAAAAGGCCTACAAGGAGATGATCCAAAATATATGAAAGCTGCCGCATGTGCCAAACATTACGCGGTTCATTCTGGGCCAGAAGAATTAAGACATGAATTTGATGCAGTAGTTTCTAAAAAAGATTTATTTGAAACTTATTTACCTGCTTTTAAAGCTTTAGTGCAAGAGGCTAATGTCGAAGGCGTAATGGGTGCTTATAATCGAACTCTAGGAGAGCCATGCTCTGGTAGTCCTTATTTATTACAAGATATCCTCAGAAAAAGCTGGGGATTTGATGGTTATATAGTTTCTGATTGTTGGGCAATAGCAGATTTTCATACATATCATAAGGTTACGAATACTCCAGAAGAGTCAACCGCATTGGCCCTAAAAAGTGGTACAAATATAAACTGCGGAAATGTATACTCAAATTTAAAAAGTACCTTAGAACAAGGACTAATTACAGAAGAATTACTAAATCAAAGACTAAAAGAAAATCTACTTACACGTTTTAAACTAGGTCTCTTTGATCTTCCCGGAAATAACCCATATGATACTATAACTGCAGATGTAATTGATTCTGAAAAGCATCGAAAAATTGCTAGAGAAGTTGCACAAAAATCTATTGTGTTATTAAAAAACAAAAACAATGTTTTACCTCTTAAAAAGGATATTAGAACTGCTTATATCGTAGGCCCAAACGCCTCGAATGAAGAAGTTTTATTAGGTAACTATTACGGGGTAACTAGTAATACTCAAACTATTTTAGATGGTATCGTAGGTAAAGTAAGTCCTGGTACCAGCATTAATTATAAATCTGGTGTTTTACCATTTAGAGAAAACGTTAATCCGATTGACTGGTCTACTGGAGAAGCCAAGCAAGCAGATGTTTGTATTGCTGTAATGGGAATTTCTTCATTATTAGAAGGCGAAGAAGGTGAAGCACTGGCATCTTCAGAAAAAGGAGATAAAAAAACTTTGAAATTACCCCAAAACCAAATCGACTATATTAAAAAACTTAAGAAAGACAGTAAAAATCCTCTAGTCTTAGTTTTAACAGGAGGAAGTCCAATTGCTATTCCTGAAATTCATGATTTAGCAGATGCAATACTATTTGTATGGTACCCTGGTGAAGAAGGAGGAAATGCTGTAGCCGATGTGTTATTTGGAGACATAGCCCCTTCAGGAAAATTACCTATTACATTTCCCAAATCAGTTTCTCAATTACCACCTTACGAAAATTACGATATGAAAGGAAGAACATATAAATATATGGTTAAAGAACCTTTGTATCCTTTTGGCTTTGGATTGTCATATACAAAATTTGAGTATAACAACATAGTTGTAGATTCTGATCTTAATATCTCTGCAGAGGTAACTAATACTGGAAATATTGCAGCTGAAGAGGTGATTCAGTTATACATAAGCTCACCATTAGCAGGGAAAGAAGACCCGATATATGACTTAAAATCATTTAAAAGAGAATTACTAAAACCTGGAGAAACAAAAAAAATAGTCTTTAAGTTCAGCCAGAATTCGCTAAATCAATTTAATGAAAATGGTGAAGAGATCTTAAGAAAAGGTAACTATAAAGTATATATAGGAGGTGCATTACCATCACAACGAAGTCAAGACCTAGGAGCTACTCCGTCAATTTCAACAGAAATTACTATTTAATTATGTCGTAGACACACTTAATATTAATATAGATAAACATATATAAAATCAACTTTAATAAAAACTTGCAAGATATCTTTGTTGATATTACTATGTAGTATTGTCTGTTCTTTTTATTTTCTTGCGTTAGCAAACAGGTAAAGAAAAATCATAGTAAGCGTATTCCTAACAAACTTCCTAGTATTATTTTGATTATTGTAGTTGATATGTATATTCCAAAAATCCAGAGTAATACCCGATAATATTAATAGTATAAATGTAATTCTTATTTTAATAGTCTAAAATACAGCTAGGAAATATTCTATTCTGGAATATCAGCTATAAAATAGTGGCGAGAAAAGTATTCAAGAATGATCATGTTAATATGAAATGATCAATTTATAACTAGAAGAGCGCCTCTATAATTACGATGAGAATATGAGTCAAGAAACTTATATTTTTGCAAATACCATTTGATCTTATAGAGCACTAGAAGAAGGAATAAAATTCATTAAAAAATCAAAACTCAGGAAGATAATAGTATAAAGTCAGCCGTTTAAAACTGGAGGCGTTTATCAAATCTCCAAAACGTTAGTAATTTGAGTGATTTTTTGGTAAAAAACGCTTAAAAAAAATGTTTAATTCGCAAAAATGTTTGCAATATTTACAACGAATTAATGTATTTATTACATTTAATATAATAATCCATACTTACTAGTACAATATTCTATTTTACAAGCCTTTAACATAATTTATTTCATTATATTGTATCTATAAAAATATAAACTAAGCTTAATTATTTAATAAATACGTAGATCTACAAAACACTTCCGACAGGAAGAAGCTTACATTAAATTTAATACATATTTTTAGAAGTTTTCGCATTATTTTAATGTGTTAATGGGAGTCGTTTTGTCTTTTACGAAAACGTTTTCGTTAAAATTATTTACCACTATATATTATCAAACAACTCTTAAAACCTATAGTAATATTTTTAATTGATGTATAAACACATTATGTCTTAACTGGGCATAAACACACTTTTAAACACAAACAAATGAAATACTTAAACACAAAAACACTTATTGGTATATTATGTTTTATAGTATATCCGATTTTAACATTTGGACAACCGCCCGGTAATGGCTGGGGAAACCCGGTATTTCAAGATGATTTTAACGGTAATTCTTTAGACACTAGTAAGTGGAGAGTAAAGAATAACAATGGTAATGGAGATGGAGAAGGACAGTTTAAAGCTAATATGGTAAGTGTGGCTAATGGCATTTTGACCATAAAAAACAATCTTGTTAGCTCAGGAACAGCCGGAAGAAGAGGTGGATGGGTAGATTCCAAAATAAAATTTGGAAATGGTGGAGCTTTTCCTAAATATGGATATTTTGAAGCCGACATTAGAATAAATCGCCAAGGAATTAACTTCAATTGGATAGGTGGAAAAATATGGCCTACGTGGTGGCTATGGGAAGGGGGACAAAGCAATTACATCCCTACCGAATTTGATATCATGGAATATAGTAGATGGACTAATTTTAAAGCTAATGGCAATGCAACTAGTTCTCACCACTACAGAAACAAAGCTTCTATTGGACCTGGTGGAGCCAAAAAATTTGCTATTACTGATAAAAATTCACCAAGAGACGAATTTAATTGGCACAAATGGGGAATGCTATGGACTCCTACACGAGTTACCTTTTATTATGATGGAGTACCTTATGGATCTTCTGATCGTCCTGAAGATGCAGCAAAAGAAAATGTGCCTTTAAAATTAATTTTTTCTTCAAGTCCACATGTAGTAACGCATCCAGATACTCCACCAAGATTTGCTCCAAAAGTATCTGATATCCTTCCTTCTTTTCAAATTAGATCCGTAAGAGTATGGCAAGGAGGTAACGCTGGTGACGGAAATAATGGTGGTGGGAATAATGGCGGTGGCAATGGAACTGTGGTTAAAATTCCAGGAACACTTGAAGCCGAAAATTATAAAGCTTTATCTAATGAAGTAAGAGTAGTAAATATCCCAAATAATAAAAAAGCACTTGGGTATATTAGAAACAACTCATGGTCCGAGCACTATATTGATGTTCCAGCTGCTGGAACTTATGCTATAGATGTGTATGCTTCTTCTGGTGGTAGTGGAGGTACTATAGATTTTACTATTAACGGAAATACATTGGGAAAATTAGATGTTCCAAAAACTAACAATTGGAATGACTATAAAAAAGTTTCAACAGGAAATATATTTATTAATGCAGGAGTAAAAACAGTTCGTCTTATTCACAAAGGTGCCGGCCCATATTTATTTAACATAGATGGATTTGTATTCAGAAATGCTTCGGGCAAAAGCGAATTTATTGCCCCTTCAAAAGAAACAACAGTAAGTCAAATAAAAATTTATCCAAATCCATCAAAAGGAAATTTCAATATCGATTTTAACCAAAAAACTAGTAATGTATCTGTTGTATTAACTGATATTACTGGAAGAATCGTATATCGAGAAGTTATAGAAAATACAACTAGTCAATCCATAAATATACAAGGAATGCCACGTGGTATTTATATACTCAATTTGCAAGGCAAAGATTTAAACTTACAAGATAAACTAGTCATCGATTAAAGCAGTTATACTTAATAAGCACCTTGGAATTATCAGATTCAGGAGGTGTTTGTTCAAGTATGCTTATCTGGTTTTATGCCTGAAAAATGATATAAATTTATTCAAATCTAATAAGATACTTGACTCTCATATTTTAGTTTCAAAACAATGTGCTGATTCATTAATTTATAACAGACTTTTTATCAAAACATAATAAGCGATTGGATCAAAACTGAACTCTTAAGAAAACTTAATATTTAAAACACAAACAAATGAAACAATTAAACACAAAAACACTTATTGGTATATTATGTCTTATGATATACCCGATGATAACATTTGCTCAACCACCCGGATCTGGATGGAATGTAGTATATGCTGATGAGTTTAACGGCAATAGCCTCAATGAAAACAGATGGTTTATTCGAACAAATGGCGTTTTTACTAGAGACCAAGTTGTTGTAAATAATGGTACACTCAAATTAAAAAACACGTATACCAATAATGGGGTCATTAAAGGAGGTTGGATTACTTCTAAGCAAAAATTTGCTGGTCCAGGCAATATTAAATATGGTTTCTATGAAGCTAGAGTTCGTATCCAGTGGAATCCCAATGGATCTATTTGGCCAACATGGTGGATTTGGGGAAATCGTGTAAATGGTGAAACCACTACCGAAATTGATGTCATGGAGTATAGTGGATTCTCTCAAAAATTCTTCAATAACAGAGCTACTTCTTCCCATCATTATAGAGGAAAAAGAAATATTAATGGAGTTTCTAGTACAACCACAAGTGCTAACAATGTATTAAACAGAAATCCATTTGAATGGCACCGTTGGGGAATATTATGGACACCAAATGAATTGTCTTTTTATTATGATGGCGTAAAATATATGTCTTCTGCCCAACCAGGCGATGCCGCAGCAGAGAATAATCCTTTGGGGCTAATTTTCTCTACAAGTCCACATACAATAAATGCCGATCCAGAACAACCTGATAACCCAACAGCTGCAAATGCTGCGAGACCTGGACAAAACTTTCCTGCTTTAGAAGTTGACTGGGTTCGTATCTTTACTGGTGGAAATGTCGGTGGAGGTAATCCTGGTGGAGGAAACAATACTATTGTTGCACTAAGAAAAGGAAATGCAACTAACTTTGGTATAGATGGTAATGTCGGTGGAGCAAATGGTCAAAATGTATATTTATGGTCTGCTAGTAATGGTAATGTTAATCAGCAATGGGTAGAGATTAATCGAGGAAACGGATATTATTCATACCAAAAGAATAATACCAACTTCTGCCTTGATGGTGGCAATGGCGGTAGCAATGGTCAAAATGTATATCTTTGGACTTGCTCAAACAACAACCAAAACCAACACTGGAGAAAAGTAAATGTAGGTAATGGGAAATTCAGACTAGAAAAAAGAAATGCTTCTGGATTTTCTATAGATGGTGGTAATGGTGGTGCCAATGGTCAAAATCTCTATTTATGGTCTTCCAGCAATGGAAATCAAAATCAACATTGGCAGTTCTCTACTATTAGTTCAGCCCGTAGTCAATTTATAGGACCGCTTAAAGAGAATGCTGATTTGAAAGTAGCTCTGTATCCAAATCCTAACAATGGAATCTTCACAATCGATTTTAATAAAAATATTAAAAATGCCACAGCCATAATCACAGATATGAGCGGCAGGGTTGTTCATTCAGCAGATATAGAAAACACTACTCAAAAATCAATTGATCTACAAGGATTACCTAAAGGTATTTACCTATTAGATCTACAAGGAGAAGATATTAAAATACAACATAAACTAGTTATAGAATAAACATAACTTAGTCTAAATCTTCAACATAATAATAAAAAGGCTGTCTGAAAAGACAGTCTTTTTTTGTTACCAAAAGTTTCGCATTTTATATTTAGGCATGCTTTTTATGAAGTTAGTATAAATCAAACCTTTTTTGATACCTACACTCTCTTATTTAAACATATGGTATAACACATATGTTCTATAAATACAAACATCTGTAGCTACAGAGTTTAGTTTCAAATCAGAATTTAGTGATCATATTAAATTAATAGATTAGAAATTTTATCTTATGAAAAAATATAGTATTATATTTTGCCTTATCTCTATTTATACATTTGCGCAAAACCCACTAGTAACACACATGTATACCGCAGATCCAACTGCTAGGGTCTTCGACGACAAATTATATATTTATCCATCTCATGATATTGTACCTGTTTCTGAAGAAAATGCTCCAAAATTCTGTATGCCAGATTATCACATTTTTTCATTAGAAAATGGTGCCACATGGAAAGATCACGGAAAAATTCTTGATCAGAATGAGGTTCCTTGGGGTAAAAAAAATTCATTAGGCATGTGGGCGCCTGATTGTATAAAAAAAGGTGACACTTACTACTACTACTACCCTGCTCAACCCGAAGATGGATCATTTTTTAGACGAATCGGTGTAGGAACATCAAAAAATCCAGCTGGACCATTTAAATGGGAAAAAAATTACATAGCAGGTGTTAAAGGTATTGATCCAGGACTACTTTTAGACGACGATGGAAAAGCATATTTATATTATGGAGGTGGTGATGATATTTATGTTGCTAAGCTAAAAGATAACATGAAAGAAATTGAAGGAGAACCGATTAAAGTAGAAGGATTACCTTCTAGTTATAAAGAAGGGTCTTTTCCTTTTAAATATAATGGAACCTATTACTACACATTTGCTCATGTTTTTCCAGAAGAAGGATACACTATTGGCTATGCAACTAGTAAAAGTCCTCTTGGTCCTTTTACCTATCGTGGTAAAATCATGGATAATATAGGAAATGGAACTAATCATCACTCTATAGTACAATACAAGGGAAAGTGGATTTTATTTTATCATTGGTGGGAAATAAGCGGATACAGTAGATTACGCTCTATGCGCGCAGATTACATGGAATTTAAGAAGGACGGAACAATCAAAAAAGTAAAACCAACACTAAGAGGGATAACCAAACCAACTATAGGAGACACCATTCAGATAGATCGCTATAATGAGATAAAAGGAGCTAAAACTGCTTTTGTTGATGGGAACGAACCTAAAGGGTGGATGGTATGCGATACAAAAATGATGGGACAAGTTAAATTTAATGATGTTGATTTTGGTAATGGTCAAGCAAAAACTATTGCTGCACGTTTTGCTTGCGGACAAAGAAAAGGAAGTTTTGAAGTACGACTAGACAATCCTAAAGGTAAATTAATTGCTGAATTCCCTGTACATTTTACCGGAGGTTGGAACACATGGGAAACTATGGAAGTGGATGTAAAAGAAAAAGTTACAGGCATGCAAAATATTGTAGTAGTCTTTAAATCCATGTGGGGAGCAGATAAGATTGCAAACCTTAATTGGTTAATTTTAAAAGATTAACACTATACAAAACAAATGCAATTACGCAAAAATCTCAAAAATAAATTTTTGCGTAATTGTTTAATATAATATTTTAGTAATAGTCCCAAAAATCATATTTCTCTCCCCAAATATTTTCTTTTTTATCACCCAATCTTATCGATTCTGTCTTCATTTCATTTCGCATTTGATGCAATCTAACTTTATATTCAGGTTGAAAAGACAGATCTATAACCTCCCATGGGTCTTTCTTTATATTAAAAAGTTGAGTTACTCTAGATCCTGTTTCAAACTCACCTCTAGCCTTGGTAAAATCTTTTGCTCTAACATATTCTATCAACTTATAATCTCCTTTTCTATAAGCTCGCTGAAACTGTTTATATGCATGATATGTATATACTCTATGTTTCTTTCTTGGTTCTTTCATTACGGCTAATAAACTTTTTCCTGTAACAGAACTGGGTATTGGTGTTTTGGTAATTTCGCAAATTGTAGGAAAAATATCATGAATATAGTTATATGCCTCTATCGTACTTCCTTTATTTTTTATAACTCCACCCGCTAGAATTAAAGGTACATGAACACCATCTTCATCATAAATATTTTGTTTACCTATTAAACCGTGGTTTCCAACTGCTAGACCGCTATCTCCTGCAAGAATGATTAACGTATTATTATAATTACCACTTTCTTTTAATGTTTTAATTACACTACCAATTTGTGCATCTAAGTGTGAAATTATGGCATAATAATCTGCTAATTGTTGTTGAACCACTTGTTTGGTTCTTGGCCAAGGTGCTAATTCTTCGTCCCTTAATACCATATGTCCATTATCAAATGGATGCTGTAACATATATGACGGAGGTAATTTTATACGATTTACATCATATATTTTTTTGTACGCATCTGGAGCTTGACGTGGATCATGTGGTGCATGAAATGCTAAATATATCAAAAAAGGCTGTTCTTTATCGTATTGTGAAATAAATTGTGATGCGCTTTTAGCAAAAATTTCCGAAGTATGGGGCCCTATATCCTCCGTACCAAAAGGTCCTTTTTTATCTTGATCATTCAATGATCTTCTAATTACTTTTCCTTCTTTATCATATACTAAAAGGTAAGCATCGTCTTTACTAAATTTTCCTTCCTTATCCCAATCCCACAAAGGCATTCTAAAATGATCTGTTAGGTATAAACCACGTCCCATAATCTTATCACCAGAATCAAATGAACGTACTAAAGAATTATTATCTTGATGCCACTTGCCTACTATATGAGTATAATAGCCCGCTTTTTTAAAAGTTTCCCCAATAGTAGTATGAGATTTTGGAATAACATGCCCTTGTCCTTCTAGCTGAAAAAGGTTTCTTCCTGATAATAACATCGCTCTACTAGGTACACAGGTAGCACCAGAAAAAGCTCCCATCAAATAAGTGTTAGAAAAAGAGATACCATCTTTTACCAAGCTATCCATATTAGGAGTTTCGACTTCTTGATTTCCCAAAGCATGCACCCCTGTGTATCGATGATCATCAGTATATATAATCAAAACGTTAGGTTTTTCTTCAGAAGCTGTAGAAGTATTTTGTGCAATAGTTGCATAGAACGAAAGAAAAAACAATAGTTTGGTTATCGATTGTAAGTACCTTAAGTTTTTCTTCTTCATTTTATTTTATTTTCAAAGTATCATTAGTGCTGGTTACTACATCTTGTAAAACAATAGATTTTCTTTCGTCTTTTGTTTTTATATCAAATTGTACTCCCGACATATTAAGATCTTCTATATGTCGACCATAAATCCCATAGGCAGGTAGTACTTCAAAAAAACTATATTCAGGATATTTGTCAATTTGTTCACTAACTTCTTTTAAATCTGAAATAAGTCCTTTACCTGGGAGTGTAATTGCTATATTTTCAAGTGTTACTTTTCCTATTTTATGATCAGGAGTTCCTGTCATAAAAATACCAGTGGGCGGTGAAATTCTTGATTCTTTTATATTTCTGGTGGTAGCAATCACATTTTTAATAGAAATTTTACTTATTGAACCTACGGTTTGTTTATCTGCATTTCTATAGGTACGCAGACGTTCTCCTAATCTAATAAAAATGGGCATATCCACATTGTTCATGTTTATATTTTCGATTTGGATATCATGAATATTAGCTCCATCTACACTTAGAATTTTAATTCCTCCTCCTCTAGTATCATTAATTTGACAATCATTTATCTCGATATTATAAAAATCTCCCATAGATTCTGTACCAAATTTTAAAGCTCCCCATTCACTTTTTAGATTACAATTTTGAACTTTTATATGATGCGTAGGCAATGGGCTGGTTGTCTTAAAACAAACAGCATCATCTCCTGTATCAATTGTACAGTTTTTTATTTCAACATTAAAACTCGAATCCAGATCAATCCCATCGTTATTTTGATTTGCATGGCTATAGATAGATACATTATCAACTATTATATCATGAGACTGATAAAAATGACATGTCCAAGCTGCCGGTTGTCGCAATCTTATATCCTTTATCTTTACATTAGAGGAATTCACGAACCGCAGTAAAAAAGGGCGATTTATTCCAAACTTCTTATCGTTAGGATTGATTTTTAATTCTTTCTTTTTAGCCACAATATTTTCATAAGTAAATGCCGCCCCGTTTCCGTCTATTATGCCATCACCAATAATACTAACATCGGATAGTCTTATACCACCAATAAGGCAATTTCCTCGTTCCTGTCCGGTAGCATCGACAAAAGTATCTATACTTTGGTAATCTAAAGGATTTGAACTTCCTAACAATGTTGCATTCTGTTCAATTTGTAGAGTTACTTTATCTTTTAGTAAAATGGTTCCCGAAATATATATACCATCTTTAATTACTACAGTTCCTCCTCCATTTTTATGACATGCATCAATTGCTTTTTGTATAAATACGGTATTTATCTTCAAGCTATCTCCAACGGCTCCATAATCTCGAACATCAAAATCACCTGATTTTGATGAACAAGAAAGCATCATCAAAATAATCGCCAATACTAAAACTCTTGTATACATTTTCATTAGTTTTTTATTATTTCTTTTTCTGAAACACGTTTTCTATTTGTAAAAATATTGTGCACTTCAGCATCAATAACATCATTAAAAATAATAGGAAATCGCTTATCATTAGATACCGTTTTTAAGTGAATATTTTCAAGATATAATCCTTTTACATGTCGTGCATAGACTCCATAAGATGGCAATGTTCCTACTAAATGAAATTCGGGCCACCAGCCATCTAGCACATCTAATGTATATTCTTTGATATCATTCTTCTGGGCATCTTTTTCTGTACCGCCACCGCTAACAGTCATCTGTATATCTTTAAGTATAATATTTTCGATGTAATGCCCTGTTATACCTGTTATGAATAATGCTGAATTTTTATCTATTTGACTATTATCTATCACCATATTTTTAAAAATAAAATTATGCATAGCTTTCATAGGGTACATTTCTTCAGGAGCGTCTACACACGCTTTTTGCTGCGCAAAAGTCATAAAAATAGGTCTGGGAACATTTTTCATAATTAAGTTTGAGAATACCATATTTTTCATTTCTCCACCTTCGTTCATTTGTATTTTTAAACCTGAATCATCGATATTACTAAACGTACAATTACTTACTGTTACCGATTCAAAGTTTCCTCTAGAAAGAAGACCAATCCTCATACCTGCCCATTTACTTTCAAAAGTGCAATTTGTGACTACTATATTTTTGCAAGGAATATTAGGTTGTGATGCTTGTAAACAGATAGAATCATCACTAGTATTAAATGAACTATTTGAAACTCTTACGTTTGAGCAACCGTCAAAATCTAATCCATCTCCATTATGATTTACTCGGCTATGAATCTTAATTCCATCTACATTGATCTCATTGCAATATAAAAACGCTGAAGTCCAAGCTGCAGGGTTTATAATTGTTACATCTCTTAAATGAATATCTTTACTATTCATTAATCGAATTAACATTGGTCTTCCTGTTTTATTATTAAAATTATTTGGATGCCCGTTGCCATCTATAGTTCCGTACCCCTCTATAGCGATAGATTTTACTTCATTTGCATAAATTAAGCATCGATCCATATGTGGTTCGTTTTTATACATGTTTTTATGTGTCTTATCAGAATAATCTTCAATATTAGGGCTCCCTAATAAAACAGCACCATTTTCAATATGAAGCGTTATAAAATCTTTTAAAAATATGGTTCCGATCACAACTTTTTTGCCAGCAGGAATTATCACTTTACCTCCTCCATTTTTTGCAGCAGTATCTATTGCTAATTGAACTGCCTTAGTATCTTTTGTAACCCCATCCCCTTTTGCACCATAGTCTAATACATTATAATCTTTTGCTATTAGGGATACATGTAAACTTACTAGCAGTGCTGTTAATATGATTATTCTCATCTCGTTGTTTTCTTTGTTTCAATAACTTAGAACATTATCATTAATTAGTTCTTCTAATTTGAATCTCTTTATTTAATTAAACCATTTGGTTATCACTTCTTTAATTATTTTTGATCGATTTTCGTAGAATACTTTGCAATCTTTCTTCTTCAAGTAATACATTCTCTGCATGTGGATCTAACCAACCAGGAGCAATGTTTTTGGCATCCCATTTCTTATATTCTAACTCTAAATTTGCTATTATCTCTGGGTTCTCATCAGAAATATCATGTCGTTCATAACTATCTTTTTCTAAGTCAAATAACAAAGTCTTCTTTTTGTATGCACTTTTATATAACTTAAAATTCCCTTTTCTAACTGCATATTCAAAACCACCTACAGATCGCCAAAACAATATCTCATGCGGATTAGTTTTCTTTTTTTCTAAAATATAGGGTAGTAAGCTCGTACCGTCTAATTGTTTTTCGTTTGAGACATCCAGTTGCGCCGCTTCTAAGAACGTAGGAAACAAATCAAGAGAACTAATTGGTTTTTTATATTTTTGATTAGGTTCTAGTTTCTCTGGCCATGTTATAAAAAATGGCACTTTTATTCCTCCTTCAAATAGCATTCCCTTATGCCCGCGATTTGGTCTGTTATCGGCATTTAAACGTCCTCCATTATCACTTAAAAAAACAACGATAGTATTCTCTTTAATTCCGTTTGCCACTAAGGTAGAATCAATTCTTCCTACACCTACATCTACAGCATTTACCATAGCTGCATATACATTTCTATTTCCGTATTCTATATGCTTAGTATTTTTTAAATATTTTGCTGTTGCGTGGTCGGGAGTATGAGGTGCATTGTACGCAAGATAAATAAAGAAAGGGGTTTTGTCTTTTTTAGTAATAAAATCAATAGCTTCATCTGTAAAATCATCGGTTAGATATGATAATTCTTCTTCTGGAACTTTTTTACCATTACGATAAATTGTGTTTAAAGCACCTTTTGAAATTCCCCAATAGTTCATCCCTCCTCCTGGGAAACCAAACCAATGATCAAATCCTTGCGATGTAGGATGTAAATCAGGATGATCTCCTACGTGCCATTTTCCGATAGCACTTGTTCTGTATCCATTTTCTTTTAAAGCTTCCGAAATCATTTTTTCTGAAAGAGGTGTACCAACTGAAGCATCATTATTTCCTTCATATGGCATATTACAATCATGCCCAAAACGAGCTTGATAACGTCCAGTTAGTAAACCAGCTCTTGAAGGACTACAATACGGATGAGATACATATCCGTTAGAAAAAACAACTCCTTCTGCAGCAAGTCTGTCCAAGTTTGATGTTGGAATATCAGTTCCTCCATTAAAGCCAACATCAGCCCAGCCTTGATCATCTGTAAGAATTAAAATAATATTAGGCTTATTGTTGTTTGTTTGTTCAAGTTTCTCTACCGAAACTTCTTTTTTACAACCATATAGTATTAATATAAGAAGTATAAACAGGTATTTTTTATTCTTCATTTTCTCGTTGTATTTAATGTTGAAATTATTTTTCCTTCCTAAAATAATGACATAAGTAGGATCTTGAACTTTGATTTAAATTTTACCTATTTTTCTATAGGTTTTAAAATCACAAACAGAATCTGATAAAAAAATATAATATTGTACATAGTCTACTTCACCTATAATTTCCTTATCATCTAAAAATCTACAATCCAAATAGCTAATACATTTCTCATTACTATTTTTTTATGTTTTTATATTTTATTTCGGATTGACTATCATGAGTATATCTGACCACTTTATGAGATCCTGATCCACGAGCATTTTTTATCTCTGCTTTCCAGGCTTCTTTTAATTTTTTCAAAACAATTTTGTGTTCTTCTTCATCAATTAAATTATGAAGCTCTTGGGGGTCATTTTTTAAATGATATAATTCTTCAAAAACAGGTTGCTCTCCTTTTAAGGGGGATTCTATAAAGTTGCGATAAATAGGAATATCTCTATCATTCACTTTATACAACATTTTATTAATATCAATCCCTAGTTCTTTAGCTATTTCAATTTTTTTATTGGCAGGAAAAGTATTGTTATCATAGTATCTTATATATTTCCACTCTTTATTTTGTACTGCTTCACATCTGGGGTTACCAAATTGAGTAGACCATAAATTTTCTGTAAATACATATTCTCTAACCTCTTTTTTATCTCCCTGAATCAAATTAGAAATATCTTTTCCTTGAAAAGATTCTGGAATTTCTATTCCTGCCATAGCCAACATGGTTGGGGCAATATCTATAGTTTGCACAAGGGCATTAGTTCTTCTTCCTTTATTCTTATTTTTTAATGATGGTTGAACCACAAGCAAAGGTACATGTGTTGTTTTTTCGTAACATAAAGCTTTACCTCCTATACCTTGTTCTCCCATAAACAATCCATGATCTGAAGTAAAAACAAGTACTGTATTATCATCTAATTTTAAGTCTTTAAGCTTTTTTACTAGATGACCAATCAGGCGATCAATACCTGTCATGGCCTGAAGTTGTCGAATATATCTCTCTTTTAAATCTTCAGGGTTATCTACATAATCATATCCTGTTTGCCTGTTTTCTACTTTATATAGATCTGATGGTAGTTTTGGTGTTTTAATATCTTTTTTTGCAATATAATTTTGGGGTAAAGGAATCTCTACATCTCTATAAAGGGTTTTATATATATCGTCATCGGTATCTTTTAACTTCATCGTACTGGTGCTTGCACCATGGGGCAAATTAAAGTTAATAGATAGTAAAAATGGTTTATTTTTTGGTCTACTATCTAAGAAATGAACGGCTCCTTCTAACTTTCTTTTATTTGTGTCTAAAAAATCTATAACTCCTTCTGCAATAATTTCATTTTGGGTATCTGATTGTGCTTTATGAAAAATCTTGTGTCTATCTTTCGGATAAAACGACAAATGTCCATGACTGGCATACCAATAGTCAAAACTCTTCTCCATCACTCCACTTTGATATCCTCCATTACCAACAGGTGCATGATTTTTGCCTATCCAACCGGTATAATAACCTGCATTTTTCATGATTACAGGGTATGAATTTTCCCATGCTTCTTCAGAAACACTAGTCCCAGAATTAAAATTCACAGCATGTTTTCTTTCATATTGACTTAATAAAATAGAGATTCTACTAGGTGTACAAATGGCACTAGTAACATGCGCATTATCAAACAAGACGCCCTCATTTGCCAAAAGGTCTAAATTAGGAGTTTCTACAATAGGGTTTCCAGTACACCCCATGTAACCATAGGGTTGATCATCGGTTAAAATAAAAATAAAATTTGGGGATTTTTGTTGACCTAATACACTAAAAATTGTACTATTAACAAGTATTAGATAAATTAGCAAATCGATTTTTGTCTTTACGTATGTCATGTTGTAATATTAAGAACATCTTATTTAGTTTTGACAATAATAGTATTTGATTCTAAACCATCAGAAGTAGCTTCAATTTTAATTTCTCCGGCTTTTTTTGTTGATTTTACAACTACTAAACATAGACCACTAAAAGCATCTCTATAATTTGCTTGAAAAGAGGTTATGGCTGTTTGATCACCATTTCCTACTGCAACAAGACTGCCTTCTCCTGTAACTTTAAAATTTACTTTATTTATAGCCGTAGGGCAAAGGGCATCAAATTTATCTTGTATTTTAACCGTAATAAAAGATAAATCTTTTCCATCGGCATTAATTTCATTTCTATCGGCTAACAATTCCATTTTTGCAGGAGATTGCGCTGTTTTAATTTCTTTTTCGGCAACAGCCTTACCATTTTTATATCCTATTACTTTTATACTGCCAGGATGATAAGGTACGTTCCATGATAAACGATATTTAGAGGTATACATTCCCTTTTTAAAATCATGAAATTCTGCAGGAATATCTGTTGTATCTACTCCCTTTACTTTTCTTCCTAATGATTTACCATTTACGATTAACTCTACCTCATCACAATTGGTGTATGCATATACAGGTATAGTTTTTCCTTCTTTACCTTCCCAATTCCAGTGTGGTAAAACGTGTACCATAGGTTCTGCTGTCCATTGACTTTGATACAAATAATATCTGTCTTTAGGAAAACCAGCTAAATCTACAGGAGCAAAATAAGATGATCGAGATGGCCAATCCAAAGTCCATCGCCCGTGCGTACTATTATCTTTTCCTGCATATGGTGTTGGTTCTCCTAAGTAATCAAAACCTGTCCACATAAATTCACCTAAAGAAAATGGGTTTTGTTCTTGTGCATCGAATTCTGCATCTGGAGGATAAGCCCATGGTGGACCAACAATTGCATCATAACTAGAAACATGATGTGTTTCTTTTTGAAATTCTGCTTCGATAGGGTGATGATATACTCCTCGACTACTAGTCAAAGATGATGTTTCCGAACCATAAAGAATGATATCAGGATTTTGTTCTTTTATTTCCTTATAACTTAATGGCCAATAGTTCATTCCAACCACATCTACTTGATATGCAAGTTTATTTACAAAAGGAGCTGGATAATAATTAAACCCAATGGTAGTAGGTCTTGTCGGGTCTTGGTCATGACAAATATCATTAAGGTGTTTTGTCAATTTCCAACCATCCTTTTCACTTTGCTCTAGTATTTCATTTCCTATACTCCACATAATTACAGATGGATGATTATGATCTCTTCGGATCATATCTCTTAAATCTTTTTCATGCCACTTGTCAAAATGTTTATTATATCCATTTGGAACTTTTCCTTTTTTCCATTCGTCAAAAGCCTCAACAATTACAACAATCCCCAGTCGATCACAAACTTGTAATAGTTCTGGAGAAGGAGGATTATGACTCGTTCTTAAGGCATTCACTCCCATACTTTGCATAATTTGCATCTGACGTTCTTTTGCTCTGTAATTAATGGCCGTTCCTAAAGGTCCTTGATCATGATGCATACAAACACCATTAAGTTCAACTTTATTTCCATTTAGAATAAACCCATCATTGGCATCAAAACTTATAGTTCTAATACCAAATTCACTAGTAAATACATCTACTTCTTGACCATTAACTAAAACTTTGCTTATCGCAGTGTATAGTGTTGGTGATTTAATATCCCATCTCTCAGGATTTATAACTTTGATAGATTGTTCTACATTTTTTTCTGAAGATTCATTTATGGTTAAAGGCACAGAAACAGCACCGACAATTTTTCCATTTTTATCTTTTAGCGTAGTCTCAAGAACTACTTCTGCTGTAGAGGAATTTGCATTTTTAATTGTTGTTTCTACGTTAACTGTAGCTTGTTGATCCGTTACTTTGGGAGTGGTTATATATGTCCCCCACTGAGGGATATGAATTGCATTATTTAGTTTTAAGCGTACATTTCTATAAATACCTGCACCGGGATACCATCTTGAAGATAAATCTTCTGGAGATAATTGCACAGCAATAACATTATCTCCTCCGAAATTAATATAAGGTGTTAAATCAAATTCGAACCCTATATACCCAAATGGCCTTTCACCAATATACGTGCCATTAAGCCAAACCTTGCTGTTATTCATTGCGCCATCAAACTCTATTGAAATCTGTTTATTCTGATGAGATTTATCTATATTAAAATGTTTCCGATACCAACCCACGCCATGAACAGGCAGTCCACCTGTTCTTAAATCACTTCCTTTTTTAAAAGGTCCTTCGATTGCCCAATCATGTGGTAATGTCAGTTTTCGCCAATTAGAATCATCTAATGTTACATTTTCCCCACTATCAACACTCCCTTTAAAAAAAAGCCAATCTTCATTAAAATCCTGATCAGCTATGGGCGGTGCTTTTGTTTCTGCTGTATTAGAACAAGACATAACTACAAGAGAAACAAGTAGTATTATTGAAATTTTGATTGATCGTTTGACTGTATTCATAGACGTTTTAATTTATAAACAATGAACTAAGGCTTAGTAATACGCTCTTAAAGTTTGAACAGAAGAATTAGTTTGTCTTATTTTTTATTTTTTCTAATACTGTTTTTAATTCGGTTACCTTTTCTGCATACTCACTTGCTAAATTATTTTTTTCTGAAGGATCGTTTTCTAAATCGTATAATTGAGGTTCATAAGTATGCCCTCCTTCTATATTTTTGGCTTTTTCTATAAAGTCTGGTATTGCCTTATTTAAAGGAAACGGTGCTATATACTTCCAGTTTTCTTTCCTTAGTGATAAAGTATAAGATTCTTCTAATAAATAATCTCTACCTTTTTGTTCTTTTGCGGATAACATGATTGGTAGCATGTTTTCACTATCAATAGCCGTATTTTTTGCGATTGGTTGTTTGATTAAATTTGCTAATGAAGCATAAATATCGACTTGACTCCAAATTGCATTACTAACTCCCGGAGCAATTTTACCTTTCCAAAAAGTTATAGTGGGCATTCTTGTTCCTGCTTCATAAGCACTGTATTTACCACCTCTATAAATCCCAGAAGGCTTATGATTCCCTAATTTTTCTTCAGCCAGATCTTCATACCCATCATTTAAAACAGGACCATTATCACTTGTAAAAATTACCAATGTATTCTCTAATAAATTTTGTTTTTCTAGTGCTTTCATTACTTTCCCAGTCATCCAATCCATCTGAACAATGGCATCTCCTCTTGGTCCCATGCTACTTTTACCTTGAAATCTTTCATGCGGTAATCTAGGTACATGAATATCATGAAATGAAAAGAACAAAAAGAATGGATCATCCTTAAACTGATCTATAAAATCAATAGCCTTATCTGTTAAAATATCCGGAAAGTCTTCATCTTTCCATAGTGCAGAAGTACCTCCATCCATAAAACCAATTCTACTAATACCGTTTACAATGGTTCCGCTATGTTGATTATCCGCATTTTGGCGTAATAACTCAGGATGATCAATCCCATTAGGCATTTTTCCAAATTTGGACACATAACTAACTTCTATGGGATCATTTTTATCTAAATGATTAATAACATGATGATTTTCTACATATACAGAAGGAACTCTATCTCCTGTAGACGGTATTAAAAAACTATAATCGAAACCTATTTCTAAAGGACCAGGCTTTATTTCTTCATTCCAATCCACATCACCATTTCCTAAACCTAGGTGCCATTTTCCAACTACTCCTGTTCTATAACCTCCCTTTTTAAGCATATCAGGCAAAGTCTCTATATTTGGATCAATAATTAATGGTGCGTCGCCTTTTAAAACCGCTGCATTGTTCCTAAATGCATAATTACCTGTTAGCAATGAATATCTTGAAGGAGTGCATGTTGCAGAACTACTGTGGGCATCTGTAAATTTAATGCCTTCGTTTGCCAACCTATCTACATTAGGTGTTTGCACTCCTGTGGCTCCATACGAGCTCAAATCTCCATACCCTAAATCATCTACATAAAAAACAACAATATTTGGTTTAGGTGTGACCGCCTGTACTGTCTTATCGTCCTTTTTTTTTGAATCACATGAAATGAATAAAATAAGTAACCCCAACAGTAACGTATTAACTAGTTTTTTTGTCATAATTAAGCTTGGATTTATGTTACACAAAGATTCAAAATATAGCCGATATCTTTAAATTTTACTATACACCTTTTGGTTCAAAAACGAGAATAAATGGTTTTAAAACCATGCAATAAACACCACTATAAACTGAACGCATCAAAAAAGCTGCAAATCATAAGAATTCTTTATACCCTACTGATCAGTAATCAATTCAAAGCTTTTTATTACAATACCCTCTAAAAATATCACTCAAATAATAAACACATATGTTATACTAAAAAATACAATTGAATCTTTCTAAACTCTATAATTAGGTAGTTTTAACTTTATAAATCATTGAAACATAAAAATGAGAAAAAAAATACGCAATTCGCTATTCATATCGCTTATAACCTTTAGTATAGCTGTAGCACAGGATTTAACCATTCCGCCAAAAAACTATGTCGATTCTATAAAAATAGAAAATGCAATAACCCGTATCAATGACTTATACCCCCTTTCTGATCAAAATAATACAACAAAATGGGAATTACTTAAACAATACTCTGATGAATTTGCAAGTGATCAATTAAACGAGAAAAAATGGTATCCAAACAATCCGAAATGGAAAGGTCGTCCACCGACATATTTTCATGGATCTAATGTTTCTCTCGAAAACGATGAACTTGTAATTCGAGTTAATAAACATAAAAAAGAAAAATTACCAGAAGGTTTTACTCATACTACAGGTTTTATTAAAAGTAAAAATAAATTCTTGTATGGTTATTTTGAAGCAGAATGTAAACTTATGGATGCACCTTGGGTATCTGGTTTTTGGATGACAAATGTTAGTAAAGATTGGTGGACAGAAATTGATATTTGTGAAAATGCTCCTGGTTTAGCATACAATAGACATGATCTTAATTCTAACATACATGTATTTAGAGCCCCTAAAGACAAAGGAGATGTTAAAAAACATTTTTCAAGAACAAAAAAGTTTTATTTCCCTAAAGAACTACAGCAAGATTATCACGTATGGGGATTAGAATGGACAGAAGAATACATTAGATTTTATATTGATGGGATACTTTTCCGCGAAGCGAAAAACACACACTGGCACCAGCCCTTAGAAGTTAACTTTAATTGTGAATCTAACAAATGGTTTGGAGCACTACCCGATGATAATCGTTTAGATGGTGAGTTTCATATAAAGTATTTCAGAGCATGGAAAAAAGCCCAATAACACTGATGATAAAGCATATCGTTCTCCTCTTTGCCATTACGGTTTCTGTTTCTGCTCAACAAAAAAAGTTACCGCAAGGGTACCCCAATACAGATAGAACCAAAACGAACTTAAATAACGGCTGGAAATTTCATCTAGGCAATATAAAGGGTGATCCTGAAACTATTGGTTTTAAAGATTCTAATTGGACTAAAGTATCCATACCACACACCTTAAAATTAGTATCTTATGAATTAGATAGTATTAGTGAGGGTTGGGAACAGAAAAAGTATCTTCGAGAATATGGTTGGTATAGAAAAACAGTAACCATAGCAGAGAACTCCAACAAAAAAGTTTTTCTTGAGTTTGAAGGTGTTCACAATGCTACTGAGTTGTGGGTAAACGGTAAAAAAGTTGGTAATCACAACATAAATGGATACATCTCTTTTCATTTTGACATTACTGATCATGTAAAATTTGGTCAAGACAATCTCATTGTGATAAAGGCCGACAATCGATTTGATAAAACTATTGCTCCAGATCCACATAGAACCGATTACGTGAAATTTGGAGGATTATATAGAGATTTATATCTAGTCACCACCAACAAAGTACATGTAACTTATAATTGGGATAAATTTGATGCAGGAGTCCATATTACGACACCTACTGTAAACAAAAAAAATGGTACAGTATCTATTAAAACTTCTGTTACTAATCAAAATAACACCTCTAAAAACTGTAAGATCATAACAAAAATTATAAATGCAGAAGGTTATGTATTAAAAAAAATAATCCAACAAATAAAGATAGCTGCAAATACTGATCATACGTTTAGACAAACTACTAGTATTACTGATGATGATTTTCATACCTGGTCGCCAGACATACCTTATTTGTATAGAGTTAACTCTGTAATCTACGAAAACAACAAACCTGTTGATTTTGTTGAAAATAATTTTGGTTTTAGAACTTTTAAATTGGTTGAAGGTAAAGGGTTTGTTTTAAATGGTGAACCTATTTTTCTTATAGGTGTAAATAGACATCAAAACTATCCTAATATCGGTGATGCCGTACCAAATTCATTTCACTATAACGAAGCTTTACAATACAAAAAAGCAGGAATGAACATCATTAGACTATCGCATTACACTCAAGATGATGAATTTCTCAAAGCATGTGATGAATTAGGATTATTAGTATATGAAGAGCCTCCCACTTGGATAGAGTGGGGAGATAAACTATGGTTTTCTAAACTAGAGTCTGCAACCAGAACTATGATTAGAAACCACAGAAATCACCCATCAATTGTATTTTGGGGTGCTGGTATAAATCATAGGGGTCCAGTACCCCAAATGCAACATGTTACCAAAGAAGAAGACCCTTTTAGATTAACAGCATCTGCCTCAAGCCCATGGAATGGCATCATAAATTCAGGTATAACAGATGTTTATGCTACTATGGACTATAATAGAACACAATTTGCCGAAAGTGATTTTGAAATGGTTATGGAGCATGGTAGTTCTCCAAACGCAGAATCCAATCAATTTCATATTTCTAGATATAAAGGAAGTAAAAAAAATATTGCTGCTATTGCTTGGCTAGGAGCAGATTATAATCATTTACAAAAAAATGATAATCAGTTTACTAGAGATTTCATGACAAACTATGCGGTATTAAGTGCTTATCGCGTACCCAAACCAGTATATTATTGGTACCAATCAGAGTTAGTACCAACCCCAATAGTGCATATTGCAGATGAAACAGCTTCTAAAAATGGTAAAATAAGAGTATATAGTAACACTCAAGAAGTTGCTCTGTATCACAATGAAAAACTAATAGGTAAACAAACACCAGATAATGACATTACAAAAGTTAACCTTAATCACCCCTCATTTACCTTTCTTTTTGATTGGAAGGAAGGAGTGCTTAGAGCAGAAGGAATAAATCACGGTATAAAAACTGTAGAACACACTAGACATAAAGAAGACACGCCTCATCATATTTCTTTACATTTTAATATTGAAGATAAACCCTTTTATGCTGGTGGTTCTGATTTAAGACTTGTACATGCATCTATACTTGATAAAAACGGAGAAATTGTTACTTCTGCTACTAATGCTGTTCAATTTAGTATCACTGGTGAAGGAGTCATAGTCGATAATGGGACAGCCAATATAAATCCTGCAACTTTGTTTAATGGAGTTGCCTCAATATACATTCGAACAACAGAAACTCCTGGTAATATTACCGTAACAGCAAAATCAAAAGGATTAAAAAGTGAAAATATAGCTATAGTAAGCAGTAAATTCAATACCGATGAAATACAAAAAAATGCCAGACCGATTTTTGATTACCCAATAATCAAAGTAGACATCGGTGGAAACGAACAATTAGTAGAGCATGAATGGAGTGCTTGGACAGGAACAAACTCTGAAAACCATACTTTAAAACACAATGCTTACAAAAATCTAACATTCAAAATTAGTTCTAACGACGCTATAAAATGGCATAAAAATAGTGCAGTAACTGGTGAATTAGGTTTTGTATCTGCCGATGGTTTATATACTGAAAAAGGAGAACTCAAATTAGAAATAGTACATCTAGAAAAAGGAGAGTATTATTTAGAAACATATCATCATTTGGCAAAAAGAAATCATAAGCCTAATAACACTATAGAAGTCGTGATAAATGATGCCCTTGGACAGTTGGCTAAACCAGCCGATGATCATGTTGTAAATTTTCAACATACAACTACTACAGGAGAACGAAAACCGCTGCATGTAAAATCACTTTTAACCTCTGATGGAACCAATCCAATAACCATAGTTTTCAAAAAAAAGAAAGAAAACCAAGAATTATGGCTTAATGGATTTGTTTTAAAAAGAAAATAATATTTAGAATGAAACATTTTTTCACATCTATAACACTACTTTTCTTATTAAGCTGCAAAGCTTCTAATACGAACAATAAGGTTATTATAATTGCTCATGATGATAAGAATATTACTTATGAGGGACGTATCGGTAAAAGTGAAACCAAACAGGCTTCAGAACTGTATTGGTCGGGAACTTCTCTGAAAGTAAATTTTAATGGAATCTCTGCAAAAGCCATTCTAGAAGATCAAAATGGTACTAATTACTATAATATTATAATCGACAACCAAAAAATTGATGTTCTGAAATTAAAAAAAGGGAAGCACACTTATATATTGGCTGATAACCTTTCTTCAGGACAACACTCTATAGAATTAACTAAAAGAAATGAATGGACCTACGGCACTACTTTATTTTATG
The DNA here is from genome assembly GCF_003443715.1 of Aquimarina sp. AD10. Classification (NCBI taxonomy): domain Bacteria; kingdom Pseudomonadati; phylum Bacteroidota; class Flavobacteriia; order Flavobacteriales; family Flavobacteriaceae; genus Aquimarina; species Aquimarina sp. AD10. Next base: position 2,231,030 of record NZ_CP031965.1, read on the forward strand.
GTTTTGAAATTTTTGGATCAAAAGTAGTACCTCCTAATGAAAAAAAACCTCTTTCTATAGAATTTTATGGTGACTCTATAACCACAGGACATGGTAATGAAGATTACTCTGGAGAGGATAAACCAGATGGTAATGTAACTAACAATTACATGACGTATGCGGCGATGACTGCAAGAACGATAAATGCAGAATATACTTGCATTGCAAGAGGAGGAATAGGGATTATGGTTAGTTGGTTTAATATGATTATGCCCGAAATGTATGATCGCTTAAATCCTAATGACGCAACTAGCAAGTGGGACTTTAAAAAACACCCAGATATTGTAGTTGTCAATTTATTTCAAAACGACTCTTGGATCGTAAATCACCCAGAGCACGAAGAGTTTAAGAGACGATTTGGGAAACAAAAACCATCAGAAAAAACGATTATAAATGACTATCAATCGTTTATTAAAAAAATTAGAACACACTATCCTAAAGCCAGTATCGTATGCCTACTTGGTAATATGGATGTAACAAAAGAAAAATCAAAATGGCCAAGCTATGTTACCTCTGCTATCGATCAGTTAAAGGACAACAATATTTTTACTTGTTTTGTTCCTTTTAAGAATACCAAAGGACATCCTAAAGTAGAAGAACATCAAATCATTGCTAAAAAACTTACTACAATAATAAAATCAGATATAATTAAGAAATGAAACCATTATTATTTACGTTCGCATTCTTTTTATCAATAATTGCCTTAGCACAAAATGATAAGGTAGTTTTTATTAAAGAAGTACCTATAAAAATGCCAAGTACTACCTCATATAATTTTTATATAGGATATGAAGTTAGTCAAGATAGTGATATTGCAATAGATTTTTCAGGAGGACCATCAAAGTTTTGGGCTGGTAAAACCACTCCTGTATCTAAAGGAAAAGGACTTGTACCAATAGATTTACCAACAAAAGACAATCCTCCAAATGGAACAGGTTATAAACTTGTCGTCTCTGTAAGAGAAAGAAATGGCGGGTGGCAAACTACTAAATTTGCCTCGATCATTGATAATATCGAAATCGTTAAAAAAACAACCCCTGTTCTTGATGACGCATCTTTTTCCCCTTTAACTCCGACTAAATTCTCTGATATTGGGGTATATAATTTTGATATCCAATATAAAGCTAGTCAACAAAGAAACATTGTTGTAGCTATATATGACCAAGGAAAATGGGTTGCCGCTAGCAAGGCAATTTCTGTAGAAAAAGGAAGTGGTACAGAAAGAATTCAAATTAAAACCAATCCTTTGCCAGAAGGAAATAAATATAGGTTCATTCTTTATTATGGGTCAGATGAAGATTTCCCAAATACATATTTAGTAAGTAAAGAAATGAGTGGTATTCTTATTTCAAAACCAGAGAAAGTTATTACACTTTCTTCTTTAAGAAAACGCAGTATCAGGCTTTCTATTAATAAAGATTCAGATATTCTAACCATTCCAGGTGATCTTACATATAAATTCATTAAAATTATTGCGATGAATGGTGCTATTGTAAAAGAAAGCCAAGACTCAAACTCAGTTCAGATATCCGATCTTCCAAAAGGAGGATACTTTGCAATCACTAATAAAGACGAATCTTATCAGTTTATAAAATTTTAATATAATGTATAGTAAAATAACAGTTATTCTATTTTTTTCATTTGTATCACTAGCATCTTTTTCTCAAGAGGCTAAAGTGACTATTGACTTAAGCATGCAAAAATTTATTGGTGCAGAAAGTGAACTTAAGAGAGAGAAATATTTTAATATTCATAGTTCCTTCTCTAGTTGGGATTTAGCATCACATGCTGATGTCCTTTTTGATCAATTAGATATAAATTTTGGTAGAACCTTTGGTGGCCCTTCTCCTTTTCAGAAATCTAAAACACAAGTTCCAAAACCATCAGAAGCCAAAGCTAGAGGAATTAACACTGCTAAGCATTGGAAAAACGCGCCATTATTCAAAAAATATAAAACAAATGATCTCATTATTACTGATCATCCCGCTAATGCTTTTCAACTTAATATGGACTACGAGAAAATAGCTGCATATAATGTTGAATATTTAAAAAATGCTTTCCCTATAATGCCTAAGTATTATGAAGTTATGAATGAGCCATTTGTTCATTCAAAAGATTATGTAAAAACGTGGGCAGAAACAGATGCAGTTATTTTAGAAATGACAAAATTGCATAAAGTAATTGCAGATAAAATACATGCTGAAATCCCAGATATAATGGTTGGGGGTTATTCTTCTGCTTGGCCTGAAGTAGATAGAAAAAACTTTGATCACTGGAACACTAGAATGAAATCATTTATGGATACCGCTGGAGAAAGTATGAAGTTCTTTGCTACACATTTATATGATGGTAGAAATGTAACCGGTAACTACAATTATAGATCCGGAAGTAATTCTGAAGCTATCTTAGATTTAATCGAAACCTATAGTTATAAAAAATGGGGTATAGTTAAACCTCATTTAATTTCTGAATATGGATATACTTCTAAAGGGTTACTAGGAAAACCTCATTCTCCAGAATTAAATGGTGTTTGTTTAAAATCATATAATAATATTTTAATGTCATTATTGGATAAACCTGATAGATTATTAAAATCGATTCCATTTATTGTAGGTGAAGGTAACTGGTTCTATAAAGACAAGAAAAAAAATCCAGATGGACATCCTTATCCATGGGTGATTGTAAAGAAAAATAAAGATGGAGTTAAAGAATTTACTGACCTTAAAAAATTCTATGAATTATGGAAAGGAGTTTCTGGCAAAAGAGTAGATGTTATTTCTAGCAATCCGGATATACAAGTAAACGCTTTTATACAAGAAAAAAAAGCGTATATAGCCTTAAACAATTTACATGACAAAGCATTAAACACAACGTTAGCTTTTTTAAGAAAAAGTAAAGAATATATTCAAAGCAGTACCCTTAGAAGATTATACACTACCGATGCTGGAATACCAAAATTGGTTTATTTTACAGATTATGATTTCACAAAAGACATCGTTCTAAAATCAGGAGAAACTGTCATTCTTGAATGCAACCTTACAGAAACACCCTTAAAATCAAAAATCACAGAAAATAATTACTACTCCAAAACGTATTTACAAAAAGTAGAAGCCAAAAAGACTATACAATTTACTATTGATAATGTCACAACAGGAAAAAAAGGAAGAGCCGCAATAAAAATGGGTATTGGACGAGCACATGATCTAAGCAAAAAACCACAGATAGTTATTAATGGTAAGCCAGTTGAAGTACCCGAGAATTGGGCAGGTTATGATCAAAAAAGTAGAGAACAGTTTTTTGGTGTAATCAATATTCCTTTTGATATACGTCATACCATTAAGGGAGAAAATAAAATTGATATCACATTTCCAGATACAGGTGGACATGTAAGTTCAGTTATTCTTAACATAGAAAAGATCGAATAAAATTTATATAGAGTCAAAAATTAATAAGATACTTATGATAAGTATCTTATTAATTTTTGACTCCCTTGTAAATACCGTCTGGAGCTTCTTTAAGTTTTATTTTAAACGCAAATGCGTATTTTGAAGAAGGTTTCGTTTTAGGAAGTGTTATCATCAAGCCTGTTTCATCCCTTTTCCATAAGATATCTTCTGTAGATCCTAAGAGACTAACTTTTTCTATTTGATCTGCAATACTTGTAAGTGTTGTAGAAAATGATTTGATTAAGATATCCGAAGTAGGCCAATCCATTACAAAAGCATAAATAGCATTTTCTTTGGTTGTAAATCGTATATCTTTCTCGGTCATTGCCTTAGTATTATATTCTGTATGATCACCGGTCTTAGATCGGTTTGTACCTTCTCCATACAGTATCCATGGTCTTGATGCATAAATTGCCTCTCCGTTCACATTTAACCATTGTCCTATCTCTAACAATACTTGCTTCTGATCTTCTGGAATTGTACCATCCGACTTTGGGCCTACATTAAGTAATAGGTTTCCATTCTTGCTAACAATATCCACAAATTCGTCGATAAGTTCTCCAGCTGGTTTTGTTTGCCAATCCTTAACATAAGACCATGAGTTTCTACCAATAGAAGTATCCGTTTGCCACGGTAAGTCTCGAATCCTATCAAGCTTACCTCTCTCCAAATCCAATACCGCTGCCCCATCAGGGATGGGTTCCCATCCTATTTTTTTATAGTTCAAAACCACTCCTTTATTCCATTGGTCTGCAAGATTATAATACTCGGATAAAATTTTAAGTCTATTTTCTTCGTATTCAGGAGCACAAAATCCAAAATCAAACCACATCAAGTCTAGTTTATATTTTTCTATCATATCCATACTTCTACGATAAAAAAGATCTAAAAACTCTTTGGTTGGTGCGGCTAAATAATCATGGGGTTTAATATAAAGATCCTGATATTCTGGATCGGTGGTGTCGTAATCTTTTTCATATTTCCACCATTTATATCCAAATGCCAAATGAGAGGAGCTCCCGACTTTTAATCCTTTTTTACGAGCTGCAATTGCTAACTCACCAAGCACATCTCTTTTGGGTCCCATTTGTAAAGAATTCCATCTGGTGTGTGACGCATTATACATTGCAAACCCATCACAGTGTTCTCCTACAGGAACGATATACTTTGCGCCCGCTTGTTTAAAAAGTGAAATCCAATCATCAGGATTAAACTTTTTTGCTTTGAACATAGGGATAAAATCTTTGTAACCAAATGTTTTAGGATCCCCATATGTCTTTTTGTGGTGTACATAGGTTGGATTTGTTTCTTTAGATTCTTTTCCTGTTATATGATTTGTCTTTTTTTTACGGTACATATGATAACCATACCATTCATTACCATATTCAGGCACACTATATACTCCCCAATGAATAAATATACCCAGTTTGGCATCCTTAAACCATTCTGGACACTCATATTGACCTAACGATTCCCAATTAGGCTCATATTTTTTATGCGTTTGCGCATATATATCATCAAAAAAGGAAAACAATATAAAAAATGCGAAACAATAACAATATAGTTTCATTAGTATATTAAATTATAATGTAAAAAACTATCGGAAAAAGATACTTTAATACGAGGCTAATCAATATCACTTCTTACAATTTCCCGATAGTCTATTGGCTAAATCAACACATGGTACACCACCATTTTATTGTGTTTTAAACTCAAAAACAGATGATTTTGTTGAATTACCATGTTTATCTGTCGTCTCTACTTGCCAATAATATATAGTATTAGCTTCTAAGGCAACGTTACTTATATCTGATCTGTTTTGAGTCGCAATCAACTTAACTGGTGGATTAATAACATCCATATATACTTTAAACTCTTCAATATCATCATCAGCATCACTCCCTTGCCATTTTAAATCAACATTTGTGGCATTAAGAGTAACTCCCATTTTAGGGCTTATTAATTCTGCCGGAAATGGTGCATAGTTTTCTACACCAGGTCCCGCATTATAAAGTTTCCATACTTCGCTAGTACCTGTTTGCATAGTACTATTTGATTTTGAAATTACTTTCCAAGAATAAGGTTTACCTCTTAACAATGTTATATCTAATAAAGTCTTATCTGTATCAAAAGTTTCTGTTGTATTAGTTTCTAAATTCGTTAAAGAAACCGTATACTTATCAGCAAACTCAGCTGCATTCCACTCAAAAGGGACTTTACTTTCTGTATCCGAAAGGATTTCTCCTTGATTACACTCTGCATCTTTTAATGGAAAAACCAAAGAAGCGGCTTTTGGAACGTCTCCATTCCCATCTCCATTTCCATCTCCTCCTCCATCATCACTATTACTGCATCCTAATACCAATAATAGAGTTGAAATTATTAAAACTGACTTTATAGTATTCTTCATTTTCTTTTTTTTCTTTTTTTCGGGGAATATCATCTTCTAGTTCTTTATCAATTGTTCGTATTTAATTTCATTTGAAGTACTTATTTTGATAAAATAACTACCCATCGTGAGATTGGATACATCAATAGTTATATTTGAACTATCGTCTTTTTGTTTTCCTTGTAAAATACGTTTTCCTCTATAAGAAAAAAGTTCCCATTTAAGGTTTTTTGAACTTTCTCTAGGTACAGTTATGTTTAACACATCATGCATAGGGTTTGGAAACATTTTAATAAACTCTTCTACATTGATACTCTCTTTATGAACCCCTTGACAATCTTTATCTGTGGTAACAATCAATTCATTTTTACCACTCTGAAGCTTTAGAGTCACTTCATTTCTATCGGTCATTATAATCTCATCATTAAGAACAATTCTATATAGTTCTCCCCCTTTAAGATCTAAAGAAATTTCTCTTTTAGAACTGTCTACTCTTGAAAATACTGCTAAGTCTTCCGGTTCATTTATAACTATAGAAAAGCATTGTTTATACTCTGGTTGTGTACCTATTGTAACACAGACAGTGTACTCACCTTGCGAGAGATTATCAAAAGTGATATTGTCTGTAAAATCACTTGTCATATTGTTTTCTTGAATAGTTGCTGTATATGTATAATTTGCAGTAGCTTCAATCGATATACTACCATTATCACTATTCTTACAACTTTCACCTGTACTTAAAACTTTAAAATTATCTGTTGGCAATGTAAAAACGGTACACCCGTTAACATCTACAGTATCACCTATGGGTGTATCTGGGCATAAATCATTAGCATCACTAACTCCATCTTTATCACTATCATCTACAGGTGTAACTTCACACGTTTCACCGGGTAGTCCATAACATCCTTGTCCTGTAGGACCTTTTTTAGGATCCCAATCTATACCAGCTGTCCAATCAGTACCGCCAAATTCATAGGCACCTATATCTGGATTTGCACCTGCAAAGCCATCTGTAATACCCGTAATTTCTCTACCTTGATCAATAGGAGCAGAACCAGAATTCAATCTAAAATCCCCATCTGAACTATTAGCATAGGTGCCTGAAGCAACTACCAGATTATTTTGTTTATCTGATTGAGGTTCCCAAGTACCATTGTCTCCAAGGTTATTCCAGACTTTAACATTAGAAAAAGCGGTACCCGCTTTATGCCAGGCTCCCATTTCACCAGATTTATTATTATAAAACGTATTGTTAAATATATCTATATCAACAGCATCCCAATTCATTTGTACTCCAGTCCATTCTGTATTCCAAATAACATTATGATGCACAGAAAATCCTTTTGGATCATTATCAAGATATACACCAGCCGCCTTTTTAAGTTTACCTCTTCCTTCGGCATCATGAAACCAGTTATGATGTATTTCATTACCTGATTGATTACCTACAGTGTAAAACAAACCACAATCATCTGCAAGCAGGTTACTACGAGAAACATCATTAAAGGCGATTTCGCATCGTTGACCATTATAATTAATAGCATCTCTACCACCATTAAAAATAGTGTTATTTAATATTTTATAATCACTACCACCACGTGCAATTAATGGAGCATCATACGAAGCTAAATAACCAAAATCATGAATGTAATTATTTTTCAACTCATTAAAAGTTCCACCAAGACGCATCCCTGTAGCCGCACCAAAAGCAATCTCACATTGTTCTATAACATTTCTAGTTCCATTAACCTCTACACTTGCCTTACCGGCACTAAATCCACTAAAAATACCTTGAGTATGATAACCATAAAAAGAAGAAACTCTATACAGTTTATTATTATTAGAATTGGTTCTTAATTCTATTGCTCCACCTAATACCGCTAAATCTCTTACTTCTATATAACTTCTGCCATTTAAGTCAATCGCTAATCTTCTTCTTCTCATTTTTACCGATCCGTCTGCAGGTACTACTCCACCTGGTAATTGCACAAACAATTCTTTGGTTGTACTATCATACCACCATTCGTTTTGGTAATCCAATGCACCTTTTACACCTTCTAGATAAAAATCTCCTTCATCTGCTGGAGGGTGAAATGTGTATATCCACTTAAGGCCATTATTTTTAGTAATATTAAAATTAACACGACCACCAGAACTACTTGTAATAAATTCTTTCCAAGCTAACCAACCAGATCCTGGTCTATCTCCATAAAAGAAAAGTGAACCTCCGGTCCAATCTATATTGGGGATTTCTGTTGAAGTTAAAAAACCATTTCCGCCATTAAAAGTAGCATCAGAACCGTCACTTCCACCATCATTACGTTTTGAATCAAGTGTAAAAGGTAAACCATCAATATTATTTGGCCATCTCGCCAAATCTAATGCCGTGTCATCATGAAGAACAAAATTTTCTTGACCTAACGAATTAAATCCAATTGTCGTTTTATAAACAGCTCCCGAATCATTTACCCAACCACTTAATGCTTCCATTGCAGTTATAATAACTTTTTCTCCAGGATAAGATCTAAAAACAATAGGGTTTCCGGCTGTACCAGAATTAGCTGGTCGCAATGTTTCTTCATAGGTACCTTGTCTGATAAAGATAACATCACCGGCAACAGCTACACTAGCAGCTTTACCAATTGTTTCAAAAGGGTTTTCTTTCGTTCCAGCATTTGAGTCATCACCCGTCTTTGAAACATAAATTTCTTTAGCAACAGATGTAAATGACAACAATACAGCACTTAAAAGTAGGAGTGCTTTTTGGGGTAATTTCATAGTAATTATTTTTAATAAATTTAACATATTTTTAATAAACATGTTACAACTTATGTTTTTAATGGCGCAACATATGTTCAATTCTAACGAAGCAATTATCAATTAATTTTACTTAGGTTGATAAATTATAACGGTCATATTTAAAATTAATTTGTTGTTTTTATTTTCCCATTGTAAAAAAACAAAACATCCTATTTACATGTGTATCAAAGGGCAATTCTTTATTGTATTTTTAAAATAACCATTTGTTGCACCATTTAAAACATTAGTCATTTTAGATCCTTTGTAAAAGCATCAAATTTGCTCATATAAATGTTACCCCGTTTATGTTTCATATTATAACTAATAACATATGACTTGCAAAAAACAGCTCTTTCTTCTAGTATGTATAATGGTAATACTAGCAGCATGTGGACCAGAAAAAAATAAAGATAAAGCTCAAGAATCTCGTATTAAAACTTCTGTTGATACTATACCAGCAAAATATGAACCCAATTGGGAATCCATAAAATCAAAATATAAAGATCCCGAATGGTTTAATGATCAAAAATTCGGAATTTTTATTCATTGGGGGGCCTACAGTGTACCTGCTTATGGTTCTGAATGGTATCCAAGACAAATGTATATGGATAGTGCTAATTTTAGTGCTAGTTTAGAACATTACAGTAAAGGAGCAACTAAAGAATTTAAGCATCATAAAGAAAAATGGGGTGATCACAAAAAATTTGGTTACAAAGATTTTATTCCTATGTTTAAAGGTGAAAAATTTGATGCAAAAGAATGGATCTCTTTGTTTAAAAAAGCGGGAGCCAAATATGTTATTCCTGTTGCCGATCATCATGATGGATTTGCTATGTACAAATCCAACACTACTCGTTGGAACGCTGCTGATATGGGGCCTAAAAGAGACGTTTTAGGAGAACTATTTAAAGAAGGTCGTGATAACGGGATGATTATGGGAACTTCTTCTCATTTTGCGTTTAACTGGTCTTTCTTTAATAAAAAAGATCATTTTGATACTGTAGATCCAGAATATGCAGATTTATATAGTTCTAAAGGTAAAGATTTAAATGAGCCTGTTTCTGAAAAATTTAAAGAAAGATGGTGGCTAAGAATTAAAGATATTATAGATAATTATCAACCAGAAATCTTGTGGTTAGATTTTTATGTTGATATTCCAGATTTTAAAGAATATAGACCAAAGCTTGCCGCTTACTATTATAATAAAGGACTTGAGTGGAACAAAGAAGTTGTTTTACAAGACAAAAACTTTAGCCATGAGGCATTTCCTGAAGGAACCGTTATATATGATCTTGAAAGAGGAAAACTACCCGGTATTAGAAAACTACCTTGGCAAACAGATACTTCTATAGGTAAAAACTCTTGGAGTCATGTTACCAATTGGGAATCAAAGACAGCAAATCAACTTATCGATGACTTAGTGGATATTGTTAGTAAAAATGGAAACTTATTACTTAATGTGGGTCCTAAATCTGATGGTACAATTCCTCAAGATCAAAAAGATATTTTATTAGAAATAGGAACTTGGTTAGAAACTAATGGTGATGCTATATATAATACTAAATATTGGAAAACATTTGGTGAAGGACCTACAGGAGTCGAAAAAGGACATCATTCTGAAAAGAACAATAAAGAATTTACAGGTCAAGATATTAGATTTACACATAAAGACAATAAATTATACGCTATCCTTATGGCTTGGCCAGAAAACAATGTTGTTAATATTAAATCTTTATCCAAAAATGCAGAGCATGCTAAAAGTATAACAATAAAAGACATTAAACTTTTAGGAAGCGAAGACGCAAAACTTGTATGGTCACAGGACGATACTGCTTTAAAAGTAAATTTACCTGGCAAAAAAGTGGGAAATCATGCTCACGTGTTAGAAATCAACTTATAAAAAGAAAAGATACGCACAACTTATGAAATATATTGTTTGCGAACAACCTGGAGAGTTTATCTTAAAAGAAAAACCTAGTCCTACACGTAAAAGCAATGAAGCTTTATTAAAAGTAAAAAAAGTAGGAATATGTGGTACAGATCTACATGCATATTCTGGTAATCAAGCTTTTTTTAAATACCCTAGAATTTTAGGCCATGAACTAGCAACAGAAGTACTAGAAATTGGTGAAAATCCAAGAGGCATTAAAGCGGGAGATAAAGTGGTAATTATGCCTTATGTAAGTTGTGGTACATGCATTGCTTGTCGCAATGGTAAAACTAATTGCTGCACAAATATCGAAGTATTAGGTGTTCATACTGATGGAGGTATGCAAGAAGAAATAACAGTAAGAACAGATTTATTACTACCTGCAAATCAACTATCTCATGATGAAATGGCTATCGTAGAACCTTTAGCAATTGGAGCACATGCTATACGCAGAGCGAATTTACAACCTGACGAAGTTGTTGTTGTAGTAGGGTGTGGCCCAATCGGTATTGGAATTATCAAATTAGCGCAAATAGCAGGAGCTAAAGTGATTGCTCTGGATATGAATGATGGGCGCTTAGAATATGCTAAAAATGAAATCGGAGCTGATTATACGGTGAATGTTACAAACAATCCTGAACAAAAGATTTCCGAAATCACAAATGGTGATATGGCTACTGTTGTATTTGATGCAACAGGTCATAAAAAAGCATTAGAAACGGGTCCTGATTATATGGCGCATGGTGGCCGATACGTATTAGTAGGACTTTCTAAAGGCGAACTCGTATTTACCCATCCCAAAATTCATGCTAAAGAAACAACATTAATGTGTAGTCGTAATGCTACATTAGAGGATTTTGAACATGTTATACATGTATTGCAGAAATTCCCAACTACTTCGTTTATTACTCATAATGTTCCTTTTACCGAAATGATCACAAATTTTGATAGCTGGACAAAACCCGAAACAGGAGTCATTAAAGCAACTGTTGATTTCTAAACTATCAGTATGCATAAAGTAGTAACATTTGGTGAAATATTAATGCGGATGTCTCCTCCTAACAACCTTATGTTCGATCAAACGAGCGGCTTTGATGCATCATTTGGTGGTGGAGAATTTAACGTAGCAGCATCGCTTTCAAATTTTGGAATGGATACTGAATTCGTTACGGCTTTACCTAATAATTCGATTGCAGATTGCGCTATTAATACTATCAAGCGTTTTGGTGTCGGATATAAAAATATAATACGTCAAGGAGATCGAATAGGAATTTATTTTTTAGAAAACGGTATTGCAAATCGAAATAGCAAAGTAGTTTATGATCGTAAATATTCATCAATTTCTGAAATTAACAAAGAAGATATTGATTGGAAAAACGTCTTAAAAGATGCTACATGGTTTCATTGGAGTGGCATCACCCCTGCTCTATCAGAAACTGCAGCACAATCATGTCTAAAAGCTATTGAAATTGCCGACGAACTTGGAATCCCTATCTCTACGGATTTAAACTATAGAAGCAAACTTTGGAAATATGGGAAACACCCAAAAGAAGTTATGCCAAAATTGCTATCTTATAGTACTATAATCTTAGCTGACATTGATACCACTATGTTCATGTTAGGTAAGGAAAAAGTCAATCCAGATTACTCAAAAGATTTTCAAATAAAAGAATATTTTAATGAGATTCAGACACTACTTCCTAAAGCTCATACCATAGCTATGACCATTAGAAATATTGAAAATGCATCTCATCATAACATAGGAGGACTCCTTTATAAAAACAAACAATTATACAGAGCTAAGACACAAAAGGTTACTCCAATATTAGATCGTGTAGGTTCGGGAGATGCATTCATGGGTGGGTTATTATATGGAGTACTAAACTTTTCTGATAACTATCAAAAAACTATATCCTTTGCTACTGCGGCGTGTGTTCTTAAACATAGCATTTTTGGAGATATTAATCGTGTCACTGTAGAAGAAGTAATGGCATTTATTGAAAATAATGGATCTGCAAAAGTAGATCGATAATCGTTAAATAATTTTTTAAAATACTAATGGCTCAATATACAAGAATCGAAGTAGCTAATACGATGAAAGAATCAGGGATAGTTCCTTTATTCTATCATGAAGATATAGAACTAGGAAAAAATATTCTAAAAGCATGTTACGATGGTGGTGCCCGTTTATTAGAGTTTACCGCAAGAGGAGACTTTGCCCATGAAGTTTTTGCTGCACTTACAAAATACGCTATATCAGATTTGCCAGGAATGATTATGGGAGTAGGGTCATTAACAGATGCCGCTTCGGCATCACTATATATTTCTTTAGGAGCTAATTTTATTGTAACCCCTGTTTTTAGAGAAGATATCGCAATCGTCTGTAATAGAAGAAAGATTCTTTGGTCTCCTGGATGTGGTACATTATCAGAAATAGCAAAAGCAGAAGAACTAGGATGCGAAATCGTAAAACTTTTTCCTGGGAATATCTATGGACCTAAGTTTGTTAAAGGAATCAAAGGGCCGCAACCTTGGACTAACATTATGCCTACAGGAGGAGTTACTACCGAAGAAAGTAACTTAAAAGAATGGTTCGATGCTGGAGTAACTTGTGTAGGATTGGGCTCTCAATTAATAAGTAAAAAAATACTCACTAATAAAGATTATAAAGGTTTAGAATCAATAGTAAAAAAAACTATAGAAACCGTAAAAAAGGTAAGAACATAGTTATATGACACAAAAATATAACCAAATAGACCCAAAAGATAATATCATTGTCGCAATAGATACGTTGCCCAAAAACACTTTTATTGATGTTGCTGGTAAAACGTTTACACTTATACAAGATATTAAACAAAAACATAAATTTGCTTTGCATGATTTTGCTATTGGCGATGAAGTTATCATGTATGGTGTTTTGGTTGGCAAAGCAGTCTTATCCATCAAACAAGGAGAGGCTATTACCATAGAAAATGTAAAGCACGCTTCTGCTTCTTTTAATGCAAATCAAGAAAAATTTAGTTGGACCGCTCCTGATGTTTCTAAATTTCAAAACAGAACTTTTAACGGGTTTCACAGAGTCGATGGAAGTGTTGGAACACGCAATTATTGGTTAGTAATACCACTTACTTTCTGTGAAAATAGAAATTTAGATGTTTTAGAAGGAGCTCTTTTAGATGTACTTGGATATCAAACAAAAAAAGATTTTTCTGTTAATACTCAAGCTCTTATTGAAAAATACAATTCAGGCGCTACAGAAGAAGAACTTTTTGCCACCAATATCATAAACTCTCAAGAAGAAATTTATAAAAATCGATTATTTCCAAATGTTGATGGTATTAAATTTTTAAAACACGATGGGGGATGTGGAGGAATTCGTCAAGATTCTGAAACACTATGCCATTTATTAGCTGGGTATATCACTAATTCAAATGTAGCTGGAGCAACTATTTTTAGTTTGGGATGCCAAAATGCTCAGATAGAAATGTTACAAGAAGCCATAGAAGCTCGTGATGCTAATTTTTCGAAACCAATTCACTATCTGGAACAGCAACAAAGTCAAAGTGAACGTCACTTAATTGAAGAAGCCGTAAAGCATACTTTTATTGGACTAACTCAAGCAAATAAAATAGAACGAAAACCAGCCCCTATTAGCAAACTAATTTTAGGTTTGGAATGTGGCGGATCTGATGGTTTTTCGGGTATATCTGCAAATCCGGCATTAGGATACGCTTCAGATTTATTAACTGCTTCTGGAGGAACACCAGTATTATCTGAATTTCCGGAGCTTAATGGAGTAGAACAAGAATTAATTAATAGATGTGAGCAAAAAGAAGATGCCGAAAAATTTGCTGATATTATGAAAACATATGCTGAAAAAGCAATTGCTGTAGGTTCTGGATTTGAAAATAACCCTTCACCAGGAAATATCAAAGACGGATTGATAACAGATGCTATGAAGTCTGCAGGAGCCGCTAAAAAGGGCGGTACTTCTCCTGTAACATCTGTATTAGATTATACCGAGAAAGTTGTAAAACCAGGTCTTAATTTATTATGCACCCCAGGAAACGATGTCGAAAGTACAACGGGACTTGCTGGTAGTGGTTGTAACATTATTGTTTTTACAACTGGTTTAGGAACCCCAACTGGAAACCCTATCGCACCGGTGTTAAAAATGTCAAGCAATACGTCACTTTCAGAAAAGATGAATGATCTTATAGATATTAATGCCGGTACTATAATTAGTGGAGAAGATACTGTAGAATCTATGGGAGAAAAAGTATTAGAACATATCATTCAGGTTGCAAACGGTGATATAAATGCAAAAGCAGATCTAAAAGGGCAAAATGATTTCATTCCTTGGAAAAGAGGAATATCCTTGTAGATAAAAGAAATAAAAATGATGCAATTAAACAGAACTACATCAAATACAGCTAAAAAATCACCAGAACGTATTATGCAATTTGGTGGCGGAAACTTTCTTCGGGCATTCGTAGATTGGATGTTTGACATCCTTAATAAACAAACAGATTTTGATGGAAGCATTGTAGTCATTAAACCAACACAACGCGGAGATTATATAGAACTAAAAGAGCAAGAAGGCCTATTTCATGTCGCTTTAGATGGTGTACGCAAAGGTAGTTTAGTTTCTGAAGTAACTCTGGTAGAATCCATTAGTCGTGTTATACAACCCTATACGCAATGGGAAGAATATTTAGAGCTGGCTCAAAATCCAGATATGCGTTTTATTATTTCTAATACTACTGAAGCTGGAATTAAATTTTCTGTTTCAGATACTATAGAAAAAAAACCACCTCATGAGTTTCCAGCTAAATTAACTATTTGGCTACATCACAGATTTCAACATTTTAATGGTCAAAAAGATAAAGGCTGCATTATACTCCCTTGTGAACTTATTGAACAGAATGGTGACGTCCTCAAATCTACCATTCTTCAATATGCTTCACATTGGGAGTTAGGAACAGAATTTATTCATTGGATAGAAGAAGCCAACTATTTCTGTAATACTCTCGTAGACCGAATTGTTTCTGGATATCCCGACGAGCGATCAAAAGAAATTTTAAAAGAAATAGGATATCACGATTCTTTGTTAGTTGCTGGTGAAGATTATCATAGCTGGATAATCCAAGGAGAAGATATCGTGCAAACCGAATTGCCATTTTCTAAAACAAATCTCAATGTACAATTTGTTGAAGATAGTACGGATTATAGAGAAATGAAGGTTCGTATTCTTAATGGGGCACATACAGCAATGGTGCCTATTGGATATCTATCTGGGTTAAGAACCGTTAAAGAAGTAATGGATGATACGTTAGTAAGCACTTTTATTAATGATCTCCTTTCTCAAGAAATTGGTCCTACTCTTAAAAACTTTCCTAAAGATGTAGTTGATGAGTTTATTCATGAAACACTCGATAGGTTTAGAAACCCAACTCTAAAACATTTCTTAATAAGTATCTCTCTTAATAGTACTTCTAAATTTGTAGCTCGATTGTTACCTACTTTAAAAGACTGTATTAAAAATAACAGGCAATTACCTAAACGTATTGTATTTGCTTTGTCTTGTTTATTTAGGTTTTACCAAGGAACATATAATAATGAAAATATTGCTCTAAATGATAACCCTGAGGCCCTAGAATCTTTTAGTAAACATTGGAAATCACATCAAAATGAAAGCATTACATACCTGCAAATGGTATCTTATTTATTAAGAGACACAACTATTTGGGGTGAAAATCTTGACACTATTAATGGCCTATCAGAAGCTATTACAGAAAATTTAAGAGCAATTGAAAAACACGGTATAGCAACAGTTATAAAACAAATTACTGATCTCAAATCTTTAGTATGAAAATAGATTCGCATCAACATTTTTGGCAATATCATCCAGTAAAACATAGCTGGATTAACGATGATATGAAGGTACTACAACAAGACTATTTACCTTCGGATTTGAAAAAAGTTTATCAGGAAAACGCGATAGATGGATGTGTTGCCGTGCAAGCCGATCAATCAGAGATAGAAACAGATTTCTTGATAGATTTAGCTAATGAAAACGAATTTATCAAAGGTATTGTGGGTTGGATAGATTTACGAGCAGAAAATCTTGAAGAACGTTTACAACACTATTCTAAATTTGATATCATAAAAGGATTTAGACATGTTGTTCAGGATGAACCCGATCCAAATTTCATTATAGGAGACTCTTTTAAAAAAGGTATAGCGCTCTTACATCAATATAATTTCACATATGATATTTTAATATTTCCTCATCAACTTAGGGCTTCTTTGAAACTCATAGAAGAATTTCCTGAACATAAGTTTGTTATTGATCATATTGCAAAACCATCGATAAAAAATGGTGACATTAAAGAGTGGGAAACACTAATTCGTGAAATAGCCAAACATAGAAATGTGTATTGTAAAGTATCAGGGATGGTTACAGAAGCCGATTGGGCTCATTGGAAATACGATGATTTTGTTCCTTATCTAGATGTTGTGTTTGATGCATTTAGTACAAAAAGAATCATGTATGGTTCAGATTGGCCTGTATGTTTGCTTGGAGGGGATTATTCTTCTATTAAAAGTATTATCGAAGAGTATATTAAAAATTTAAGTGCAGAACAACAAGAAGAAATCATGGGTGGAAATGCGATAAAATTTTATCAACTTTCTTAATCCTAAAAAAAATATAATTATGGATTTAAAACTAAAAGATAAAGTAGTAGTCGTTACAGGTGCGGCAGGTATTAAAGGCAGTATTGGTGAAACCATTGTGCAATCTCTTGCTAACGAAGGAGCTATACCCGTTATTGTGTGCCGTAATGATCGTGGATACGGCTATGAGAAAGAATTACAGGATAGAGGAATTGATGGTATTTTTGTAAAGACAGATTTATCCGATGCCAGCCAAATAGAATCCGCTGCAAAAAGAATAGGAGAAAAATATGGTCGTATTGATGCATTAATTAACAATGTAGGAGTTAATGATGGAGCTGGTTTAGACGCAAGTATAGATGACTTTATGTACTCCCTAAAATTAAACATGGTAAGCTTTTTTGCCATGACCAAATTTTGCCTGCCCTATATTAAAAAAGTAAAAGGAAATATTCTTAATATAGGATCAAAAGTAGCCTTAACTGGTCAGGGAGGAACATCTGGATATGCAGCATCAAAAGGTGGTGTATTAGGATTAACTCGTGAATGGGCAGTAGATTTGATTAAAGATGATATTCGATCCAATGCTATAATCATTGCAGAAAGTTGGACTCCAGCCTATGACAATTGGATTAAAACACTAGAAAACGGAGAAGAAAAATTACAATCTATTGTGAAAAAAATTCCTCTTGGTAATCGCATGACTACACCAGAAGAAATTGCCGATGCCTGTTTATTTACGATATCAGAAAAATCATCTCATACTACAGGTCAATTTATTACTATCGATGGTGGATATGTACATTTAGATAGATCCCTGTTAACAGAATAAAATATATACATACGCAAACTCATATTCACATTATTAATTCTAACTCTAGATTATGGAAAATACAAAAAAAGCTCCTTTAGTAAGTAAAGAACTCTTACTTCCCTTTATAGTGATCACATCACTTTTTGCGTTATGGGGTTTTGCAAACGATGTTACCAATCCAATGGTTACCGCATTTAAAAAAGTAATGCCAGAGTTAAGTTGGTTTCAAGCTTATTTAGTTCAATTTGCATTTTACTTTGGTTATGGTTGCATGGCTATACCCGCTGCTCTATTTATACGTTGGAAAAGCTATAAATCAGGAATCATATTAGGTCTTGTATTATATGCTTTTGGTGCTTTTATGTTTTATCCTGCATCTTCTTTAGAAAGTTATGAATTCTTTTTATTATCACTGTATATAATTACTTGTGGCTTGGCTTTATTAGAAACTACTTCAAATCCATTAATTCTATCCCTGGGTGCCAAAGAAACGGCAACTCAACGATTAAATTTAGCACAATCTTTTAATCCTATTGGATCTATAGCAGGTATGATGGTTGCACAATTTGTTGTACTTGGTCAAATTAAATCAGCTGACTATAATGATGAAACGTATGCTGCTCTTGATGCTACTGCTAAAGCCGCTATAAAAACAGAAGATTTAGGCATTATCAGTTATCCTTATCTAGGAATCGGTATCGTAGTTTTGGTCATTTTGGTTATAATAATAGCTACAAAAATTCCAACGGTACAAGAAAATATAACATTGACATTTAAAGAGTCTCTTCGTAAAATATTTGCTAGAAAAGCTTTCTTTCCTGGTGTTATAGCACAAATGTTCTATGTAGGGGCGCAAATCATGTGTTGGACTGCTATTTATCAATATGTGCAATATATTAATGAAACAGGAAGCGCGGGAAGAGAGCTCAATGCTACCTACATGAATATGATTGCCATGGGAATATTCCTCGCTGGACGATTTTTAGGAACTATTTTACTTAGTAAAATTAAGGCTCCAAGATTACTTTCATTATTTGCAGCTCTTGCAATTGCGTGTTGTATTGGTGCGATTATAATGCCTGGAATGCCAGGTCTAATTTCTTTAATTTGTATTTCATTATTTATGTCGATTATGTTTCCTACCATATACGGAATTGCATTAAAAGATATGGGAGATGAAGCCAAATTAGGTTCTGCTTTTCTAGTAATGGCTATTGTTGGGGGAGCAATTTTTCCTCCTATTCAGGGACTTATTATAGATATCGGTGGGGATAAATTAGCAGATACCACCATTTTAGGAGTTCCCGAAGTTAAATTCTCTTTTATTATGCCAATGATCTGTGTGGCAGTTGTAGGGTTATATGGGTTATATGTATCTAAACTAAATAAATCATCTAATCAATAATAAACGTTATGAAAACACAAAGATTTTGTTTGTCTTGTGATCTTAAAGACAATCCAAAACTTATTGAAGAATATAAAGAGTATCATGTTGCTGGTAATGCATGGCCAGAAATTACTAAAAGTATTAAAGACGCTGGCATTATAGATATGCAGATTTACTTAACCGGTAATCGTATGTTTATGATTATGGAAGTAGATGAGACATTTGATCCCGAGAAAAAAGCCAAAATGGATGCCGATAATCCTAAAGTACAAGAATGGGAACAACTTATGTGGAAATATCAACAAGGATTGCCTTGGGCAAAAGATGGTGAGAAATGGATCATGATGGAGAAAGTGTTTCAATTATAAGAAAAAGAGATTTCAATACTATATAATTAGAAAAGCCTGAGATTAATCTCAGGCTTTTTTATACCCTATTATTTTTATCAGTAATTAGCAATCAATTCTTTATAAAGATGATTTTACTTTTATTGATTATTAATCATTCCAATGTTGATCAATAACCTTTTGGATATGAGGGTAGTTAACATCTGTCTCATTTAAATCCTTACGCATATTTAACAATTGATTTTTCAAATCTGCAATTACCTCAGCATATTTATCGTCTTTATAAGCATTATTCATTTCTTTAGGATCTTTTTTTAGATCATAAAATTCCCAAGCTACAGGTGTATGCCTAGTAAAATCATTACCCCAACTCTTTTTATTCCACTCTGCATTGGGATTATCTGTATCTACCCAATATTTTCCATAATAAAAAATTAACTTATACGCTTTAGTGCGAATACCAAAATGTGCGGGATTACCATGTCGGTGTGCCAGGTGCATCCAATATCTATAATATGTTGCCTTTTGCCAATCTTTTGGTTCTTCACCAGTCTCTAAGATAGTTTTAAAGCTTTTTCCTTGCATATATTTTGGTTGTTCTCCTCCAGCCATTGTAATAAGTGTAGGAGCAAAATCGGTGTTATTGATAATTGCATCAGTCCGACTATTAGCTTTGATTGATTTGGGGTATCGTACAAAAAAAGGCATTCTCATTGATTCATCGTACATCCACCTTTTATCTATATAATCATGCTCTCCTAGCATAAATCCTTGATCACCTGTATAAACGATTATTGTGTTATCTAATATCCCTTCTTCTTCTAAATAATCTAATAAGCGTTTTACATTATCATCTACGCCTTTTACACATCTTAAATATTTTTTCAGATAGTCCTGATACACTGTACTGGTATATTCTTTTTCTTCTTTTGTATTATTAAATCTTGTGTGTTTGGTAATGGGAATCTCTTGAGCTACTCCATACTTTTTATAGATTTCTTTTTCAGGGTAAATATTCATAGCCTGATTTCTTATGATATTTCTTCTAGAAACCGAAGATGCTATCACTCGAGTTAAAGAATCATTTTTACCTCTTGTAGCAATAGATCCGTGATTATCATTTTCATATAGACTTCTAGGTTCTGGTATAAATGTATCTTTTAAGTATTCATTATATCTGGGTGCATTTTCAAAATCATCATGCGGAGCTTTAAAGTGATGCATTAAAAAGAATGGTTTACTAGGGTCTCTTTTCTTTTTTAACCAATCTAAAGTACTATCCGTTATGATATCAGAGGAGTGTCCTTTAGTTTTTACAATATTCTGTGGCCATGGTTTATCCCCTTGTATTCTAAAGTCTGGATTGAAATATTTTCCTTGAACGGGTAATACTTTATAGTAGTCGAATGCGGCTGGTTCTTCATGTAAATGCCATTTCCCAACAATTGCAGTCTGATATCCCAGCTTTTTCATCTCTTTGGGTAAATACTGTTTCTCTTGAGGCAATACACCTTCTAGATCAATCACTCCACTTGTTTGTGCCCTTTGTCCTGTAATAATAGCAGCTCTACTAGGTACACAAATAGAATTATTAACGAAACAATTATCAAATATCATCCCTTCTTTTGCCATTTTATCTAGTGTAGGTGTTGGGTTTAAGCCCGCTAATCTACTACCATAAACTCCAAATGCTTGCGTGGTATGATCATCTGCCATAATATAAATAATATTTGGCTTTTGTTTTTTAATAACGGTTTTACTTTTAGGTTCTGTTTTACACGAAATAAACCCTATTCCTACAAATAAGGTTACGGCAAAAAAATTAATAAGTTTATACATAATTATTGATCTATAGAAGTCTCTATCAAATATCCTAAAATATAATATTACTCTTCCTAAAAAGATGATTTATAGTATAGCACAAATGGTTAAAAAATCATTCTTCTTCTAGTAATACTTTAGACATAGTTTCTGCAATTACCATATTTCCAAAAGAATTTGGGTGTATTGGGTCTTTGCCATATGCTTTATCAATATTTTGTATTAAAGGAGTATTTATATCAATTCTTGTTAATATTGCTGGATGTTCAATTTCTAAAACTATTTTTTTAAATTCTTTAATTACTTCATCATTATAGTTTTCATAGGGGTTTTTATAGCCATAATTTCCAGTTGAAATCATTTCTCTACCATGCTTAATCGCTGTCTTGAGAGCTAATGGTGGTGGAGTTATTAAAACAACATCTATTTCATGTCCTTTCATTATATCTAGAAATTGCGTTAATCCGTTTCTAAATCTCTGAAATAACTCTTCTGATGGTAATCCATAAATCCCACAATTCATACCGTAGCAAAATGTAACTACATCAGGTTTAGGAGTTTGTTTTAATAAACTATCTAGTCTATCAAATAAAAACGGTCTTGGTCCTGGATGATCGTTTTCTGTAAGTCCAGTAATAGTTTCGCTATTCTTTCCCCAATTTAAGAAGGTAATCTTATTGCTTTTATTCTTATCTGCATACTTTTGAAGGTATTCAACATAGCCTTGTTTACTTCCGTAGGTTATACTATCTCCTATACACGCTACAATGGTATTATCTTCTAATATATATCCAGTTTGATTCTTGCAACTAATTATAATCAAAGTAATACAGAACAATGCTATTTTTACTACTATTTTCATGGGTATTTTGGCTTATTATTTTTAGAATTATAGAAAAAACATTTTTAGATCTTAAATTAATTATCGTTACAATTACCTTCTGTTAAAAGGTGATATCAACCTCTGGTATTCCATCGGTACTTACAATAACTTTTCCAGGTTTATTAGAGTTGCTTTTTTTCAAAATGATGATTGCTTTACCGTTATAAAGTTTTCTAAAAGAAGCTACAAAGGGTTCAAGACTTCGATTATTACCGTTTGCCACACCCAATAATTCGGCATTTTCAATCTTAAAATTTATCTTATGATTTGCTGTTGGTATAAAGTTCGCATCTTTATCCAAGGCTTTTACTTCTATATATGTAATTTCGGTATTATCAGTTACTTCAAGTTCTAACGAGCTAATATCACCAACTGTATTTAATGTTTCTTGAGTTATCATTTTTCCTGAATTGTATCCCACAACTTTTACATTACCAGGTTGATACACCACTTCCCAAGTTAACATTTTGGTACTATTTAAATCGTTTGTTTTTCTTCCTTGAGAAACTTCATTAACAAAAAGCTCTACTTCTTGCGTATTTGAGAACACATTTAGATGCATTTTTTCTCCTTCATGTCCTTGCCAATTCCAATGAGGAAATAAGTGAATCATTGGACTACTTGTCCATTGCGACTGATAATAATAATATCCATCCTTAGGAAACCCCGCTAAATCTACAACACCAAAACTAGACGATCTCGCAGGCCAAGAATAGGGAATAGTTTCTCCGAGATAATCCCATCCTGTCCAAATAAACTCTCCCATAACGAAAGGTCTATTTTTAACATCTATCCATGCTTTCATGCCCTGTTCATACGCTTTTCTATTCTTCAGAAATTTTTGAGTATCTGTATGCGATATAAGCAAATCTAATTGCAAAGAAGATTCCACGCTTTTAAAAGGGTAATATTCGCCTCTATTTGCAATCATTTGGGCCGAAGTATGTTCGGTTACAATCATTTTTCGATTAGGAAAATCACGATGTTCTTTATCATAATTTTCGCCTTTTGCATAATTATAGCCTGGAATATCTATTTGAGCCACCGCTGGTTCATGTGGCCAATCACCCCAACCGTATCCATTTACCCCACATGTTGCTGGTCGGTTATCATATTGATGAACTATATCCATAAGCCTTTTAGCAATGGCAACTCCAGATTCATCTCGCATTTGATCAATCTCATTGCCAATACTCCACATAAAAATACTGGGATGATTTCGATCTCTAAGTATAAAATCTTTTAAGTCTTTATTAGCCCATTCTTT
Source organism: Aquimarina sp. AD10 (assembly GCF_003443715.1). Classification (NCBI taxonomy): domain Bacteria; kingdom Pseudomonadati; phylum Bacteroidota; class Flavobacteriia; order Flavobacteriales; family Flavobacteriaceae; genus Aquimarina; species Aquimarina sp. AD10. The sequence continues at coordinate 2,254,833 of NZ_CP031965.1, forward strand.
AAATAAATGCGCATAATATTTAACTGGAATTCTTACCTTATTTCCTTTTTCTCTAAATGTCTGCGGTTTCTTTACCACTTCCCACTCATCAAACGCCTCATTCATAACAAGCATTCCCATTTCATCACAGGTATCTAAAAACTCTGAATCAAAGGGATTATGTGCGGTTCGAACCGCATTTGCTCCCATTTCTTTCAAAATACGAATTTGTCTCTCATAACTTGTTTTTCTAGCAGCTGCTCCTAATGGTCCCGCATCATGATGTAAACAAACTCCTTTTATTTTTATCGGATTATCATTTAATACAAAACCTTTATCAACAGTATATTCCATTTTACGAATACCAACCCTAACAGAATCCTTATCTATACTTTTTTCTTTTTCAAAAAGCTCTAATCTAATATTATAAAGATCAGGATCATTTATATGCCACAAAAGGGGCTTTTTAATTTCTAAATCTAAATCTAAGGCATACTTTTTACCTCCTTGTACAGCTATATATTTTTGATCTTGAATTATCTCTTTTCCCCTAGTATCTAAAACCGAAACTCTAAGTTCAAGTTTTCTAGTTTTATCATCTACGTTAACAACCTCTGACTTAACATTAAGAATTGCACTTTGTTTTGATACTTTTGGCGTGGTAACGTACGTAGCCCATGTGGGAATATAAATAGAGTTTTTAACCTTTAAAAAAACATCACGATAAATTCCATTACCAGAATACCATCTAGATCCAGGTTGTTCTGAATTATCTAATTTTACAGTAAGAATGTTTTTTGATGTTCTATCTATAAATTTGGTGATCTCGTATTCAAACGCACTATAACCAGAAGGTCTTTTCCCTAAATAATGTGCATTAAACCATACTTCGGCATTTCGATATGCTCCTTCAAAATGAACAAATACTTTTTGATCTGTTCCAATATCTGATATATCTAAATGCTTTCTGTAATATGAAATCCCTGTAGGGAGCCAAGCACCTCTTGAGAAGGAAGGGTTTTGTTTAGAAAAAGGTTTTGAAATACTCCAATCATGTGGTAACTCTACTGTAGTCCAAGTACTATCATCAAAATTAATTTCCTTTGCATTGGGTACATCTTTTTGTATAAATTTCCATCCATCATTGATTTTCCATGTTTTAGCAGTATGAATTCTTGTGTCTTTACAACTGATAAAACAAGTAACTATCAGAAAACAACTTAGCATCTTTAAGTAGGAATTCATAAGTATAATTTTAGTAATCAAAGGATAATTTTGTATGCATAAATCACTATTGCATACAAGAAACATATTATCTCTTAAAAAATTAAACTATTTATTTAATTTTCTACTTAAACTTATGAATTTGTTTTCGTTAATCTTTCTTATACAAAATATTAGTACATTTTTAAAAACTAGAGTTATTTTATAACGTATTTAAATTTCTTTAACTATAAATTTACAGTAACTTCAGAATTATTTTGAGTTCGATAAGCTTGCACATCTTCTTTTGTGATATTCGTATTCCAAACGTACAATTTTTCTAATTTCGGAAATTTATTTAATAGTTCTAATGAGGATTTAGAAACCTTAGTTCCAAAAAGATTTAGTGCTGTTAGTTTTTTCAATTCTGGGCACAAGGATATTCCTTTATCCGTAATCGGGTTTTTTTCTAGTTTTAACAACTGTAAATTCTCAAAACCATCGAAAATACTTAAATCATTATCCGAGATATTATTATCACCTACAGAAAGCCAAATAATATTCTTTTTTAAAGGCTTAAGAAGTTCTAATTTTATTTTTACGTCAGTAATATTCTCTTGATTAATTGTACCCGCCGGTAAAATAACATCAAATAGATTTGAATCAGCAACTAATTCTCGTATTTTAAAACCTGCATCTATTAAGGTTTTTATATCTGTTTCTGAAGGCGAAGGAACATTTGCCAAAGCCATACTTTCTTTAGTACTTGCATCTAAACCTAGCATCTCGGTAGCTGCAAGTTTTATTTCTTCACTTGATTCTATATTACCGAATTTAATTTCAAAATCGCCTTGGCCTGTATTAACCCAATATTCAATAATTGCAATTTCTTCTTTGGTCAGTGGTGTTTTACCTTCTGGAGGCATAAATTCATCATGATGAGTATCCAACAACACCCGTCTAATCATTTCAGAAGCGCCAGCATCACCTGCAACGAATGCAGCACCTGATTTACCTCCTTTTAGTATGGCTTCTTTACTTGCAAAAGACAATTGCCCTTTCTTTTTAGACGCATTATGACAACTTGCACATTTATCCTGTAAAATTGGATTTACTAGATGATTAAAAACCTGAGCTTCTTCAATACTTGTTACGGCAACTAATTTTTCTTTCTGTTCCTTTCCAAAAGGTAAATAAGCAGTCAAATAATCAGATCCGTGGGTTAAATTCCCTCCGTAATGCCCTGTAATACTTAACAGCACAACTATCAATGCAAGTGTCGCTATATATGCTTTACCTTTTTCTAATACTTCTACTTTTAATTTTCGGCTACTAATTAGCCATGCCCCAAAAGCAATAACGGTTGTTGCAATTCCAAACCAAAAATGAGTATCTAAAGCACCTTGATCATAATCCCCACTAAGGGATAACATATATCCCAAAACACAAGCTACTAATGCACTAATTGCTCCTAAAAATAATGATAATGGTATAGCTGACTTGATTTTATCATCTTTTTGCCAGCGTCCATAAACTTCCAGAATAAAGGCAAAAAACAAAAAACCAATAGGTAAATGCACTACTAAAGGATGAAATCGTCCAAAAAACAATACAATATCTGATACTTCATTCATAAATTCTAATTCCTACGATTATACTCTTTCTAATTTAATTGGAGGTGTTCTATGGGCATTCCATTGACAGATATACAAACTTTTATCTTCATCAACGAATACATCATGGCCATGATTAAAAGTCGGCTTTTTAGCTTGATACATTTGTTGAAGTTTTCCATCTTTATAAACAGGCTCTTCACCTCCGGGATTTGACACTACCTTATTATTTTCATCCAAAATGGTTACAAACCCGGTATCACGTACCCAATTCTTACCTTCTCTAGTAGTAGACCAACATACACCTGCATAAATATTACCTTCATCTAATACTGGTCGACATACAAAAGCTCCTGGCATATGTACTGTTTTTATATATTTCCCATCTAAAGTGAACCATTTAAAAGAATGTTCATTTCTTGAAGTACAAACCAAAACGGGATTATTTTTATCTCGGTAATCAATCGCAACACCATGTGTTTGGTTTAAATTATGAGCAGGATTTTCATTCTTCATCCCTCCGAACTTTCTTATAAACTCTCCTTTATGATTAAACTGAAGTACATAATTGGATCCATACCCATCGGCAATATATACATCGCCATTTGGAGCAACACATGTTTCTGTGGGCATATATTTCATATCATGAGTATACACGCCTATTGTTCTAGGATCCGGAAAAGTAAATATTAGTTTTCCGTCGGTTTTAGTTTTATGTACTACACCTCCTTGTTCAAACCAGACTCCCTCTTTATCCTGTCCCCATCCTGAATCACATATAAACAACACATCTTCTCCTCCTTCATCATGCAAGGTTAATCCATGTCCGCCAGGATAACGAGTCCCCCAGGTGTCTAATAATTTACCCGATTTGTCAAAAACAAACATATTGTTAGCAGTATGATCCCCAATCATGAGTAAACGCCCTTTAGAGTCCATTTGCATCTCATGACAATTGAAAATAGGGTTTTGACTCACACTCATTTTTGCCCAATCTCTATGCACTTTATATTTAAAATCTCCATGACCAATTATTTGATTATCGTCTGGAGCAATTCCTTTTAAAATATTAAACCCGAAGGAAGATGTTGCAGATAATGCTGTACCTGCAAGCATAGTATTTTTAATAAAGTTTCTTCTAGAGCTCATTTGTTATTGATTTTTTTATACAATTTGTATTGATTGTTTCTTAAGGGCTTGATATAACTTGATATCGTTTTATAATACGGCTACTTTACTTATGATAAAATATCCTTTACAACATGACCATGAACATCTGTTAATCGAAAACGACGTCCTTGATGCTTATAAATTAATCGTTCATGATCTATCCCAAATAAGTGTAGCAGTGTTGCTTGAAAATCATGCGTATGCACTGGATCTTTAACCACATTATAACTAAAATCATCTGTTTCTCCATATGTGAAACCTGGCTTTACTCCTGCTCCAGCCATAAACATTGTAAACGCTTTTGGGTGATGATCTCGACCATAATCAGAAGCTGTTAATTTTCCTTGAGAATATACAGTTCTTCCAAATTCACCGCCCCAAATGATCAATGTATCTTCAAACATTCCTCGTTGTTTAAGATCTTTAATTAATGCTGCATTAGCTTGGTCTGTCTTTTTAGAATTCATTTTCACACCTCCTGGACACCCAAGATGTTGATCCCATCCTTGATGATAAAGCTGTACAAATTTCACATCTTTTTCTAATAGTTTTCGTCCCAACAGGCAATTTGCAGCATAAGTCCCTGGATCACGACTATCTTCACCATACATTTCAAAAATATAATCAGGTTCATCACTCATATCGGTTACTTCAGGAACAGACGTTTGCATTCTAAATGCCATTTCGTATTGTGACATACGTGCATTAATTTCTGGATCACCGTAAGAGTCGTTTTGAATACTATTAAGCTTTCCTAAATAATCTAGCATATTACGACGATCATGCCCGTCATAATTCTCTGGATCGGAAAGGTATAAAACTGGGTCTTTACCACTACGAAATTGTACGCCTTGATGTTCTGTAGGCAAAAATCCATTACCCCATAATCGTGAATACAATGGTTGTCCTCCTCCATTTTTGGAAACCAGAGAAATAAAAGTTGGCAAATTATCATTATCAGAACCTAATCCATAACTTAACCATGAACCTATCGATGGTCTGCCTGGTTGTTGACTTCCTGTTTGAAAAAAAGTTATTGCCGGATCATGATTAATAGCATCTGTTTGCATTGATTTAATAAAACAGATATCATCTACAACTTCGGATAAATATGGCATTGCATCACTTACCCAAGCGCGAGATTCACCATACTGTTTAAATTCTATAGTAGATGCGGCAATAGGAAATGTAGTTTGATCTGCACTCATTCCTGTTAGTCGCTGTCCTTGACGAACCGATTCTGGGAGATCTTGCCCAAACAAATCCTTAAGTTTGGGTTTATAATCAAATAGTTCTAATTGTGAAGGTCCCCCACTTTGAAATAAATAGATAGCTCTTTTAGCTTTTGGCATATGATGCGGTAAACCAAGACCATTTCTACTAAACATTTCCAGATCAGGTTTCACATTATTCTTAACATTACTCCATGCCTTATCAGCATTTAATAATCCACCAAGTGCGATCGCACCTAAACCTAAAGATGTTTTAGTTAAAAACTCTCTACGGTCAAACATCTTTTCTACCTTTTGAAGATCTTTATTATTTGACCTTAATTTATCATGATGATCACACATACTTTATCTTTTTGTTATTGTAGCATCCGAATTCATAATGGTACTCGCTACTATTGCATTTGCGGCTATTAAAGCCTTATCGTCATTGTCTTCTAATCTAAATTCACCAGAGTTTAACCAACCTTTCATTTTTGTATCATCAGAAACAAATTTCTTGTATTCTGTATTCTTAAGATCCAATAAAACTTTTAATTCTTTTTGAGTTGGATTTCTTCCTGTTAAGCTTCTAAACACATATTGAATTCCTTTTTGGGCATCTGCAGTATCTGCCATTTTTTTACCCAAAACTCTTGCTGATTCGATATAAGTAGGATCATTAAGTAATACCAATGCCTGCAATGGTGTATTTGTTTCCTGTCTACGAATAGTACATACATCTCGAGCTGGTGCATCAAAGGTTGCCAGAGTAGGGTGCGGCACTGAACGTTTCCAGATAGTATACATACTACGTCTATACAATTTTTCTCCTGTATCTGCTTTATAGGTCATTCCGTTTACCTTCCATAATCCAGGTGGTTGATAAGGATGTACACTTTCCCCTCCTATTTCTTCACTTAATAAACCACTTGCTGCTAAAGCGTTATCTCGTAGCATTTCTCCGGTCATTCGTTTAGCTGGACCATGCGCTAATAATCTGTTTTCTGGGTCAAGATCTCTTAATTCTTGTGATGCTCTCGAATCTTGTCTATACGTAGCAGACATTACCAGCATTTTATTAAAAGCTTTCATGTCCCATCCATTTTCCATAAAATTAGCCGCCAAATAGTCTAATAATTGTGGGTGACTAGGCAGTTCACCTTGATTTCCAAAATCTTCAGAAGTCTTTACCAAACCTATTCCAAAAAAGTGTTGCCACATGCGGTTTACCGCTACACGTGATGTTAATGGGTGTTCTTTTTTGAATAACCATTTTGCAAAACCTAATCTATTTTTAGGTGTATCTTCTGACATTGGTGGTAAAAATTCTGGAGTACTAGGAAATACCTCCTCTGCTCTTGCATCATATACACCTCTCTCAAGAACATAAGCCTGTATTGGTTCTGATTCTTTCATAATCATGACCTCTTTAATTGGCTCTATACTATCTACATATGCTTTTCGTACTTCTGTAAGTTTTGCATATTTTTCTTTTACTGACGAAGCATTCAAGGTGTAATATTGTTGTAGTAATAGTTTTTCTGAAGATTCTAAAGCCTCTGGAGATTTTGCAAGTAGCGTATGTACTTCTTTATTTTCTGCTAACTGCAACATTTCGATACCTGAAAGTTCTCTGTTATATACTCTAATATCATCCATGATACCGTCTGGAATCCCTTTACCTCGTAATCGAGCTCCAAATTGAAGTGCTGGTTCTTTTTTTCGGCCAAATAAGATGTTCTTATATAAATTATCAACAATAACTTCGGTTTCTAACTCTTTACCATTCATATACACCTTATATCCTGTAGCTTTACTAGATCCATCATATGTAACTGCAAAATGCGTCCAAACATCTTTAGGAATTTCAATTTTAGTATGCTCTTTAATTGCATTGTCCGGACCTGTATGAGCCATTAAAATTTCTAGTTTATTGTCTACAATTTTAAGGTGATATCCTCGCCACGCATGTAGAATAGCTCCATCACTTTTATGAAATATATTTCCATCGGTAACTTCTTCAGGTATTTTTGCCCATACCCCAACGGTAAAAGGTTCATGACGACCAAAAACTCCTACTTCTTTTAAGTCTAACCAAGTATCACCATTAAATTTTATACCTTTCCCTTTTCTTGCTGTTACTAAATCTATAGGTTGTCCCTCTGTATACTCACGCTTCATTGTACCCTTTTGTGATGTTCGTATACTGTTTACTAGTGAAGTGTTGTTTAAATCATATGAACCTACTAAGCCTTTGTTTGATAATTTTATACCTGCATAACTTTTACTAGCTATCCATTGATGGCTTTTTGGCATCAACTCTTGAGTCGTCTTGGCAACCTCAGTTTCGTTCTCTTTTACTAAGTTTGCCATATATTCTAACATCTTTTCTTCTTCTTCTGTTGTCCAAAGCATTGTTGGTGTTGGCAAGGCATCGTTCCAAGAAATTTGACCAGATTCATTGATGTTATTAAAGAATGTAGTCATTTCATAATAATTTTTCTGCGAAACTGGATCATATTTATGATCATGACATTTTGCGCATGCTACCGTAAGTCCCATTAACGCCTGTCCTGTAGTTGTTGCTCTATCACCAGCATATTCTATAAGAAATTCTTCATTAACAATACCTCCCTCCATATTTTGTGGATGAATTCGATTAAAAGCGGTGGCTAGTTTCATTTCTTTTGTTGGATTATCTAAAAGGTCTCCCGCAAGTTGCCATGTAATAAACTGATCATAAGGTTGATTTTTATTAAAGGCATCTATAACCCAATCTCGCCATGGAGACATATCGCGGTACCGATCAACACTATATCCATGTGTATCAGCAAATCGTGCTACATCCATCCATTCCAGAGCCATTTGTTCTCCATAACGTTCTGAAGCTAATAATCGATCTACCTGTTTTTCGTAGGCATTTGCACTAGAGTCATTCAAAAAATCATCTATTTCTTTTACCGTCGGAGGCATACCTGTCAAATCAAAAGATAAACGTCGTAAGAGTATTTCCTTATCAGCCTCTTTTGTAAATGATAATTGATGTTTTTCTAATTTAGAAAGCACATAATTATCAATAGGATTACGAACCAATTCTTTTGCTTTTACTTTAGGTGGATCTGTTTTTTCTATAGGAATAAATGCCCAATGATCTTTATATTCTGCTCCATCTTCTATCCATTTTATTAAAATAGCTTTTTCTTTTGCTGTAAGAGTTAAATGTGACTCAGGTGTAGGCATTATTATTTTAGGATCTTCCGAAATAATCCTATAAAACATTTCCGATTTTTTTAGACTTCCAGGATCAATAGCATACTTACCAGGTGACTCAGGGAGTTCAGAAAAAGCGGTCTCTGCACTATGCAATTGTAATCCTGCAGATATTTTTGCTTTATCTGGACCATGACACAAATAACATTTATCTGATAAAATAGGTTTTACATCTTGATTGAAATCTAATTTATCAGGTAATTCTTTATATTCTAAAGCTATCGTTTCTGGTATATCCGGTCCCCCACAAGAAAAAACAATTGTTAAAATTGCTATTAATAAAATCCCTCTAAATACTAACATCTACATTAAAATTAATTGTATAACCAAATGTAGTAGGTAATTTAATGAAAACTTTTGTTCAAAAAAGACCATAAAATGTACATTTCCGACCTATTCAACCAAATAAAGCTTTTTTTTTATTACAAAAACGACTTTTACTTAAAAATTCTTCTATTTTTATATGATTTAAAAGATCTTATTAATGCATAAAGTATTACAATCTTTACAACTTTCACTACTCAATATTGGGTATGCACATTTAGATTCTCACTGGAATTATGATAATGTTATTAGTCCATTTACCAGAATGTACTATATCACTAAAGGTTCTGCAAAAGTATATCATAACGGAAAAGAGTTTTCTTTAAAACCTGGATATATGTACTTAATCCCCAGTTATACATATAGTAGATATAAATGCGATGAATATCATGAACAATACTACATTAGTTTCTTTGAAGAAATAAAAAATGGATTGTCTATTTTTAATTTAAAATCTTTCATTTATGAAATTGAAAGTACTCCACCTGATCTCGAATATTTTAAACGTTTATTAGAAATTAACCCAAATCGAGCTCTAATAGATGATGACCCAGAGGTATATGACAACAGACCTACATTATTACACTTCAAAAGAAAAAATGAAAAATTATCTGCTGCATTTTTTCTTGAAACACGAGGTTTTCTTAATATACTTTTATCTAGGTTTATAGAAGATACATCTGATAGTACCGTAAGAACAAATTCTGGCTATAATTTAAGTCAGGTTTTGAATTATATTGGTGAAAATTTACATCGAGAACTTACTATTTCTGAACTTGCATCCTATTGCCACCTGAGTACAGATTATTTTTCGAGAATCTTTAAAGACAAATTTGGTATGCGGCCAAATATATATATGCAATCTAAGAGAGTAGAAAGAGCTCAATTACTCTTACTAACCACCAACTATTCGCTACAACAAATAGCAGAAAAGGTAGGGTTAGAAAATTTATCATATTTCTCAAGAGTCTTTAAAAAACATGCTGGTAAGACTCCAGGAAATTTTAGGCGAGAACAAATGAAAGTCTAAAAACAAATTTTTTCAATAGTATACTATAAATTAAAAAAAATGTCGAATAAACACATCATTTTTATAGGTATCATAATATCTATAGTTGCATGTAATCAGAAAACAAAAAATAATATTCATACAGAGGAATGGATATCTTTATTTAATGGTACAGATCTTAATGATTGGGATATTAAAATCTCTGGTTATGAATTAAATCATAATTATAAAGAGACTTTTATTGTTCAAGATAGTATGATTAGAGTGCAGTATGATAATTATGAAACTTTTGACAACTCTTTTGGGCATTTATATTATAAAACACCTTTTTCCTATTATAAATTAAGTTTTGATTATCGATTTACTGGTGAACAATTACAAGGCGGAGTACATTGGAATATAAGAAACAGTGGCGTTATGTTACATTCGCAATCTGCTATAAGCAATGAACTCAACCAAGACTTCCCAGTCTCTATAGAATTACAAACATTAGGAGGTTTAAATAAAGGGAAACGAACAACAGCTAATGTTTGTACTCCTGGTACAGCGGTAGAAATAGATGGGATAGTCGATTATACCCATTGTATCAATTCTACATCAGAAACCTATCATGGGGATCAATGGGTTCATATAGATGCTATCATAATGGGCGGTGAATATATGGAGTTTAAAGTAAATGGCGATATGGTTTTAAGATTTGAAAAGCCACAAATTACTGGAGGTAAATATAGTGCCGAGAGCAAAGAAACTAATTTAGGTAACTTTGGAATAGAAAGAGATTTAGATTATTGGTTGTCAAAAGCAGGGACCATTTTAACCAATGGTTATATTGCACTTCAAGCAGAAAGTCATCCTATAGATTTTAAAAATATTAAACTTCTAAATTTATGTGGGTGTATGGATCCTAAAGCAACAAATTATAAAAGTTACTATATAAAAAATCTTCCTAAGGCCTGTACGTATTAAGGTATTATTGCGGTAGCTGATATACACTATCAATAGCTATAAGTTCTAGATTAAGATTTGTTCTTTCTTTACCCGTAACACGAAACAATGCTGTAAAAGTATCAGAGTCTTTGAGGTATTCTTTAGTAAACAGTTTTGCTTTGTTTTGATTACAAAACAATTCGACTGTAGCAATAACCCCCATATCATGATCAGAAAAAAACAAAAATTGTTCGGTATCATCTGCTCCTTTTAATCGTGATACAATAGCATATTCTGATGCTGTTCCTTCTACATCGAGATTAAAAATTGTGTCCTTACTCTTTTCTATATTTTTATATCTTAATTTTCGATCTTGAATAGAAAAAAAGGCATTTCTCTCATTAAAATACTGAATAAACTTATTGTTATTTTTTGTGGGCCCGATGTAAATAGAATTATGTTCCTTAATATCATTATAAGTAGACTTTGTAGAAAACCGTATCGAAAAGTCTTTATTTCTAGAATCAAATAGTCTCGTTAAACGATAGACTGCAATAGATCCCATTTCAGTAATGTATGAGTAATTCGCCGGAAAAACATTATTCTTAAAATCAGGATTTTCCTTTTGAAATCCATAGAAGTCATCTAATGAATTGATTTGATAATCTCTATTCCACCCTATTCGTCCAGTTTTAGTTTCTGCCATAAATCCAAAAAAATCTCCCACAATTAATGTCGTCTCTTTTTTATTGGTAAAAAAAGAGTTCCATAATATAGTAGGAGGTGTATACAATATTTTAGCAATCACAAAACCCAAAATAACAAGCAAAAAAATCGCTGCAAAGCTTGATACTCTATACAATTTTTTATAATCCTTTAAATTAGACTTACTAGTATTATTTTGAATAAAAGAAGTATAGTACTGGCCTTTATCGATTATAACTTTCCATTTTACATCTTTTCCTTCATTTTCATAATATTTTTCTAATTTTTTTCTAAGGTTATAGATATTTACTCTAATACTAGAAGAATTGTTTTGATCCAGAAACTGTTTTCCAAAAATTTCTAGTCCTATTGTAGTCTCTTTTAATTGTTTCTTAGCTATTGTAGACTTCACTAAAAAACTAAGCAAATTCTTACTAGTTGGAGATTTAGAAAATACTCTACTCTCAAGAATATCATCTAATAGTATTATTTTTTCTTCATCTGAAAGCACACTCATTTCTAACACAATTTAGTCTACAAAACATCTTTATTTAACCGTTACAACTACCGTTAACCAAAGGTTAAATATAATGATTATTGCATCTTTTAAGTACTTTTCTTGAATAGTTAGCAAGTTTATTCTAAAAGTCATAAAAATATAATGACAACTTTATTTACTTATTCTGATTAGGTTAAAAACATATTTTTCAATGAAACTACAAATGACCAAGAAAATTAACAGCACTTTAATTGTTTTTATTTTGTTTACTTATTTCTTGAGTAACGCACAAAAAATCGACTCTAATCTTCAAAGAGATATTACTCCTATATCTATACAAAAACAAATGCAAAGGGTTGCCGATTGGCAAATTGATCATTTTAGAGAAACATATAGTGGCAGAGATAAACCTCACCATATTGCAGATTGGACTAATGGAGCTTTATATGTGGGAATGACAAAATTTGCTAAAATGGCAAAAGACGATCGCTACTGGCAATGGTTAAATACTATTGGTAAAAAGCAAAAATGGAAGCTACACCAAAGAAAATATATGGCCGATGACCATGTTGTAGGACAAACTTTTCTAGAATTATTTAGAAAATTTAAAGACACTACAATGATTACACCCACTAAAGAGCGTCTAGACTGGATCATGCAAAACCCAAGTCAACAACCAATTACTTTAGATAACTATAAACATTTAGAACGCTGGACTTGGTGTGACGCACTATTTATGGGACCTCCAGTATGGGCAAAACTATCTAAAATTACAGGGGATCAAAAATATACCGATTGGATGCTCAAAGAATATGAGGTTACAAAACAACATCTCTTTGATAAGGATGAACATTTATTTTTTAGAGATAATAGTTTTATAGATCAACTAGATCATGGCAACAAAATCTTTTGGTCTCGAGGAAACGGATGGGTATTTGGAGGACTAACATTACTAATGGATGAATACGAACCAGGTTCAGAACCTTACGAATATTTTAAAGACATCTATTTAAAAATGGCTAAGAAGCTTATTAAAATTCAAACTCCGCAAGGGCATTGGTCGATGAGTTTACTTAATCAAAAGTATTATCCAACACCTGAGACTAGCGGTACTTCATTTTTTACTTTTGGACTAGCTTGGGGAGTAAATCATGGATTATTAGACCGTAAAGTTTATGAACCGCATATTAAAAAAGCTTGGAATGCTCTTAACAATCATATCACAGCAGATGGTATGTTAGGTTATGTTCAACCCATAGGAGCAGGGCCAGATAAATCTTTTAAAGATCAGACAGAAGTGTATGGTACTGGAGCTTTTCTAGCAGCAGGTTCCGAAGTTTATACCATGTATGGAGGACAACGAATATATCAAATTTCAAAACCCGATTACAAAAAAAGCCCAAAAACAGGAATGACAAGAGAGCATTGGCTAGACATGGCAAAATATATACTCGAAGGAGCCTTTTCATATGTTCATGATATTGATGACCCTTTAAAATTTCCAAAATTAGGGAAAGTCTCATATCCCAGAGGAGATTGGCAAATACCAGTAGAAAAGCTAGAAGGGTTATGCAGAACACTTTTTGTAGCCGCCCCTTTATTAAAAGAAAATCCTGATTTAACCATAAACAATATTAAAATTGCGGACTATTATCGTCATAATATTCTCAATTTAATTAACGAAAGTCACCCTTCATTTATAAAAGATAAAGATAAGGACTGGCCAGGACAAACCTTAGTAGAGTTTGGTGCATTAGCAATTTCTTTTTTTACAATACCAGAAGTAGTTTGGGATCCTCTTTCTCAAAAGCAAAAAGACATTTTAGCACGAAAAATGATCAGTTACGGAGACGGTGCTACGGTACCTTCTAACTGGAAGTTTTTCAACATTTTTGTTCTAAGTTTTTTTAAAAGTCAAGGGTATGATGTTAATGAAAAATTACTGGTCGATTATTTAAATAAAAGTTTAGATCACTATCGCGATGATGGTTGGTATAATGATAATCCCGCCTATGATTATTACAGCATGTGGGCATTCCAAATGTATGCCGCATATTGGTCTGAAGTATTCGGAAATGAACACTACCCAGAAATTGCTAAAAAATTTAAATCTAATTTTCTTGATATAAAGGACACCTACCCCTATATGTTTAGTAAAAATGGAGAAATGATTATGTGGGGCCGCAGTATCAGCTATCGAATTGCGTCTATAAGCCCATTTCCGTTTCTAGGTTTTTATCCCGAAGAAACAAAAGATATCAACTGGGGCTGGATGAGACGTATCTCATCTGGTGTTTTATCTCAATTCTTACAACATCCAGAATTTTTAAAAGACAATATTCCAACCTTAGGTTTTTATGGGCAATTTGATCCCGCTACTCAATACTATAGCTGCCGTGGAAGCGTATTTTGGATGGGTAAAGCTTTTCTTAGCCTATTGCTACCAAAAGATAACGAGTTTTGGAATGCTACAGAAAATGATGGCGCTTGGGAAGATGAATTAGTAAAAGACAAAGTACACAACAAGTTTTTTGAAACTTCTAAAATTATGCTTACCAACTATGCTGATATCGGGGCTTCAGAAATCCGAGCTTGGTGTGATGTACCCATTACCGGAGTCAAAGAACCCTTCCGCGGAAGCGAAAACTACAATAAGCTATCTTACAATAGTGCTTTTCCATGGCAAGCCGATGATCCCAATGGTATCGTCTCAATGAATTATATGTTTAAAACCGGTGTCGATACCATACCCTATGAACCCGGTAGATTATACACCTTCAAAAAATTCAAAGATGGTATTTATTATCGAGATTTAAAATCAGAAATTATTAAAGATGTTACTATTAATCTTGCTGATATACCTCTAAAAAATGGAATTTTACGTGTTGATAGAATCAATGCTAAAAAACCCTTGGATTTAATCTTGGGGCATTACAGTCTCCCCCATATTAACGGATATATAAACACTTCTGTCCAAAAAATAAATAATAAAGAGGTTCACATTATTGATAATGGCATATATCAACTTGCATTAATACCAGTAAAAGGTTGGGAAAGTATTACTTCAAAAACTACTTCTGATTTACATCCAGAAGCCAAGAAAAGTACCGTACTCAATATTAGTACAAGCTACACACCTAACCAGAAAAACAATGAACTTATAACTGCAATGCTATGGAAAAAATCTGGAAAACCTTTTACAAAAAAGGAATTATCAATAGCAGATGACATCCAAATCAAAAAGAAGATAAGGACATTAAGTTTCGAATAACTAACGACACACAAACTCTAAATTGAATATCATGAAAAACAACAATTTATTGCTCCTATTTTGTTTATTATTAACATACGTAGGATTTGCTCAAGATTACGATTTTGTAGTCTCTCAAGATGGTGCATGGACTTGGTATAATGACGAACGAGCTGCCTTTAAAAATGATCGTTTATACACCTCATATGTTAAAAGAAATGGAAAAGTTGCACTTTCTGTAAATAATATTAAAACTGGTGCAACAATAGGAAGTGAAACAATTCTAAGTACATGGACACAAAAAGATGATCATAATAATGCTGCTATACTGCTTCGACAAGATGAAAAAATAATGGCATTTTATAGCCCGCATATTCGTGAAAAAGAAAATTACTATAGAACCTCTCTTGTAAATCAACCTTCTAAACAAAGTGATTGGAGTAATCAAATCTCGCAAATAACCACAAATGATTCAGACAATAAAGGAGCAACTTATAACAATGCTTTTCAGTTAAGTGCAGAAAATGGTAAAATATACAATTTTATGCGTACGAATAACTTTAATCCAAATTGGAAAGAGTATACGGCCAATGGAACTCCGCTTCGAAATGGAAAAGATATTATTTTATTTAAAAATGGAAATGGAAGCGTTCGTCCTTATGTAAAATATACATCTAATACTATAAATCGAATTGATTTTTTCTTTACCGATGGTCATCCTAGAAATGCTAATAATAGTTTATATCATTGCTACTATCAAACTAATTCGAATGGAAATCAAGGTAGTATTTATCAAACTGATGGTACATTCATAGCTACCTTACAAAGTGTAATTAATGGAACACCTATCGATGTCTCAAAAGTAAACAAACTATATACTTTTGGATCTGATGGCACTAATGCCAGAGCATGGACCCATAGCATTAATTACGATACTAACGGAAGACCTGTTGTAACCTACTCAAAACAAATCAATATTAATTCTATTACCTATCATTATGCACGGTGGACAGGTAGTCAATGGAATAATTATTTTGTTTCTGACGCAGGAAAAGGTTTGTACAATGGCGAGGACGATTATACAGGCATTATTACCTCCAACCCCTATAATACGAACGAAATATTTATGTCGTCTAATCGCAATCCTATTACGGGAATTGAAAATAATCGATATGAAATCTATTCTGCTACTACAGTTAATGGAGGTAATAGTTGGAACTGGACAGCCATAACAACAAACTCTCCGAAAGATAATTTACGCCCTTTTATTCCCAAAGGAATAACCAATGCAAATGATAGAGTTGCTCTATGGTTTTATGGTGATTATATTACATATGAAAACTATAACACAAAAATTGTAGGAGAATTTATTAATAGAAACAATACCAATCCTCCTTCAACAACTATTACTTATGGTGTAGACATTAATACTGCATCTAGCGCTACACAAAATGGTTATAAAAAATTAATGGCCACTATTGGTTCAACGGCTATCGATGATGGGGTAAACTTTACACTGTTTGGTAATACTACAGATTCGAGAAATAGATCGGGAGCTCCTAATAATCTTTTAAGTGATTTTGCTTTTAATAACCCTGAAATAAATGATGGCATGATAGGAGTTCGTGTTTCAGGTTTACCAGAAGGTAGTTACAAAATCAATAGTTATCATTTTGATCAAAACTACCCAGTTACTGTTAGCGTAACCATAAAAGAACAAGGAGGAGCGCCTATTAAAACAGTTACAGTAAGTAGTGCATCTCCATCTGAATTCGAAATCACCGCACAAGCAGGAAAAGTATACGAAATTATTGCCAAAGAGGATAATATTAGTAACCGTACACGATTTAATGGTCTTTCTTTAACAAAAATTAATCCCGTACCTCCATCAAATAGTCCAATCGCCAAAATCGATATTGACACCGATTTAAAAAACACTAAACCCGGATATACTAGTTTAATAGGAACACCGAATAACTCTACGATTATCAATGGTGCTTCTTATCAATTATTTGGTTTTTCGAATCAACCTAGTACGACTACTGGAGGTGGACAAATTCTAAATGATTTTGCTGCAAATACAGGAAGTGTTGCAGCTACTCCTGCCATAGGGGTTAGAATAAAAAACTTAGAAGCTGGCACATATACTTTAAAAAGCTGGCATTATGATGCTGCTGTTTCAAGTAGTAATGTAAAAATTCAAATTAGAGATGCAGGATTTGGTAACCCATTAACCACTTTAAAAACTGGGATAAGTCTTGGAAGTACTAGTGCAACTACATATCAGATCACTATTGAAGCTGGTAAAGATTATGATTTAATCATTCGTAGTGATCAAGGTACAGAATCAAGATTAAATGGACTAGAACTTACATCAAGTACTACATCAAAAGTTACCCCAATAAAAACAACGTTTTTCGATGATATAAGGATACATCCCAACCCATTCACAGACAAAGTAATCATACAGTTAAATCCTAAAGTCATATATCAAAAAGCTATTTTATTTGATGTTACGGGACGAAAAGTGATCGAAAAATTAATAGATAATAAAAGTAATAGCCTTGAACTAAATACACGTACAGCACCCGGAACATATCTTTTGGCAGTTTACGAAAAATCAGGAACTACTATTACCAAAACCATAATCAAACAATAAAACAGATGAATACATTATATAAAACGCGATATGCTACAGGACCTGAAGCTTTCAAACAATATGACACAAAAGCATTACGGGACGAGTTTTTGATTGATAATCTTATGCAACATGACAAAATTGTTTGGGTGTATACACATTATGATCGTTATATGGCTGGATCTGCAGTACCCATAAAAAATGAATTAACACTAGAAGCTATTGACCCTTTAAAAGCCAAAAGCTTCCTTGATCGTCGAGAATTAGGCGCTATAAATGTTGGAGGTTCAGGATCTATTATCGTTGATGGTACTACTTATAAAACCGATTATAAAGATGCCTTATACATTGGAAAAGGAAGCAAAAAGGTAGTTTTTAAAAGTGATGATGCTAAAAATCCTGCAAAGTTCTATTTAAACTCTGCACCAGCTCACCATGCATTTCCCACTAAAGCTGTAACCAAAAAACAAGCTAATAAATTAGAACTTGGAAGTACTGAAACCGCAAATGCAAGAACAGTATATCAAATGATTCTTAGTGGTGTTGTTGAAACATGTCAATTACAAATGGGAATGACAGAGTTGAAATCAGGAAGCGTATGGAATACCATGCCTGCTCATGTTCATGACCGAAGAATGGAAGTTTACTTTTATTTTGAAGTTCCTAAAGAACAATCTGTTTGTCATTTTATGGGGCCAGTTAATGAAACTAGGCATATTTGGTTGCAAAATCATCAAGCTGTTATTTCACCGCCATGGTCTATACATTCTGGATCAGGAACTAGTAATTACACATTTATTTGGGGTATGGCAGGTGAAAATCTAGATTATAATGATATGGATACTGCAAAAATCACCGACTTAAGATAACCTTTATATTATGACAAATTCATTATTTAACGTCTCCGGAAAAATAGCATTGGTTACAGGAAGTACCCATGGGCTGGGAATGGCTATGGCAAAAGGTCTCGGCTTGGCTGGAGCCACTATTATTGTAAACGGAAACTCATCTCAAGAAAAAATAGATCTTGCTGTAACCGAGTATAAAAATGAAGGCATACATGCTATCGGATATAAATTTGATGTTTCTAACGAGCAAGAAGTGATCTCGGCAATTAAAAAAATAGAGTCAGAAGTTGGCTCTATTGATATTTTAATTAATAACGCAGGAATTATAAAACGTACTCCGCTAATTGATATGGAAGTTGACGATTTTAAACAGGTTATTAATATTGATTTAGTAAGTCCATTTATTGTTTCCAAACATGTTGTAAAAAGCATGATACAAAGAAAACAAGGTAAAATAATCAATATCTGTTCTATGATGACAGAATTAGGTAGAAATACCGTAGGCGCATATGCTGCCGCAAAAGGTGGATTAAAAATGCTTACCAAAAATATGGCTACAGAATGGGCTAAATTCAATATTCAAGTTAATGGTATAGGACCGGGTTATTTTGCAACTTCTCAAACCGAACCCATACGAGTAGATGGGCACCCTTTTAATGAATTCATTGTAGGTAGAACTCCAGCAGGAAAATGGGGAGATCCTAATGATCTGGCAGGAGCTGCGATTTTCTTATCATCCAGAGCTAGTGATTTTGTAAACGGCCATATCCTTTATGTTGACGGAGGCATTTTAGCAACTATTGGTAAACCTTCAAATGAAGACTAATCATATTATAACCAAATGATCAATAGTAATGAAAGTTTATAATCTTATTTTTTTAATACTCTTATTTCTGGTTCTAGGATGTGAACCTATATCTAAAAATGTAATTACGATTACCAATACACTTAATTTTGAACGTATCGATGAACTAGTTCGCATTCCTATACAAAAGATTAATACACATATTCTGGATGTTGGTAAAAAATCTATCCTAACTGTTTACGACGAAAACAATACATCTATTCCATTTCAATTAGAAGACGAGAATGGTGATGGGCAATGGGATCAACTAATTTTTACTACTGATTTTGCACCAAATGAGGTTAAAAAAATAAGATATACTGTCTTAGAAAATTCAAAAGCTTCAATATTTCCAAATGCCACCGATATCCATTTTGGCGTTGGTGACAGCAATTCAACTATTTCTGAAGTCAATGAATACAAACGCATAAACGATCCAAGGACAGCATCTCAAAAAAAATTCTTTCAGATGGAAGGACCCGCTTGGGAAAATGACAAGGTAGGTTTTCGTATGTATTTTGACCCCCGAAATGGGATTGACATTTTTGGCAAAACAACTCCTGACTTAGTTCTATCTCACATAGGTATTAATGGAGATTATCATAGTAAGGAAGATTGGGGAATGGATATCTTAAAAGTTGGAAACTCTCTTGGAGCAGGATCTATAGCCATAAAAACAAAAGATTCATTATACCGAATAACCGGTAAAAACGGGACTACTTTTAAAATTTTGGAACAAGGACCGATTAAATCTTCTTTTGAAATGAAGTATATTAATGATACTATTCAAGGGGTTCCAATACAAGCAAAACATAAGATTTCGATCTATAAAGGGCAATGGTATTATAAAAGTGATATCTCTTTATCGGGAATAACACCTGATATGAATTTAGTAGCAGGTATTGTTAACCTAAAACCTAATACTCTACATAGTACGACTGTTAACAATTATTTTAGTTTAAACTCTTATGGAAAGCAATCAGAGAATGGAGATCATCTGGGAATGGCGCTGCTACTAAATAAAAAACTTTATAACACTCATAAAACTATTACCACGCAAGAGACTGGAATTACTAACACGCATTATGTATCCTTTAATTCTGAAAACGACATTCCTATTTCCTTCTATTTTTTATCAGCTTGGGAAGCTTCAAATTCGAAATTTGGAACAGCAAAAGGTTTTACTAAAGAAGTAGCACAGACGCTAGAAAAGTTTTCTCATCCCATAATAATCGAATAGATGAGTATATTTAAAAACAACATTAATAGATTTCTTTTTGCACTACTTTCTCTAGTATTGATTTCCTGTAATGATTCAGAAAATGTACGTGTATTGCGTTTAGCTCATATTCTAGACACGAAACACCCTGTACATAAATCTATGGAAATTTTAGGGGAGCGTCTTGCTCAAAAATCTAATGGCAAACTGCAATTACAAATATATCCTAGCAGTCAACTCGGAGGAGAACGAGAATGTTTAGAACTTCTACAAATAGGAAGTTTAGATATCACAAAAGTATCAGCTGCTGTCTTAGAAAATTTTATTCCTGAATATCAAGTATTCGGAATCCCTTATCTATTTAGAGACCGAGCACATGCCTTTACAGCATTGGATAGTCACCTTGGTGAGAATTTATTAACTCAAGGACAGAAATTCAGGTTACGTGGACTTACTTTTTATGATGCCGGAAGCAGAAGTTTTTATACTAAGAAAAAACCAATAGCGGTTCCAAATGATTTAAAAGGAGAAAAAATTCGTGTAATGAAAAGTAACATGGCCATAAGTATGGTTAATCAACTCGGGGGAGCTCCAACTCTTGTTTCATGGGGAGAGTTATATACAGCCTTACAGCAAGGCGTAGTTGATGGGGCCGAAAATAACCCTCCTAGTTTTTACACTTCAAAACATTACGAAATTTGTAAATATTATAGTTTAGACGAACACACCTCGATTCCTGATGTACTTGTAATTGGTTTAGATACTTGGGAACGTTTGACTGCACAAGAAAAGACATGGTTAAAAGAAGCAAGTACCGAATCTAAAATAGAGCAGCGTAAACTTTGGGCTGCTTCAGAAAAGGAATCTTTAGATGCAGTAGTCAAAGCCGGAGTACAAATTACACGTCCTGATAAATCTCTTTTTGAACAAAAAACTCAAGAAATCATTGCCACTTTTAAAGATCAACCAGAAATTATCAACCTTATCACAGCGATTAAAGAAATGCATTAAATAAAAACAGATGAAAATTAAAATCGATTCTATTTTAGAAAAAATCCTGGTCTTTTTACTCTTTATTATGCTAATTAGTGTTGTTTGGCAAGTATTTTCGAGATACATTTTAAAATCACCAAGTACGATTACCGATGAACTTTCAAGTTTTTCTTTGATATGGTTAGGTGTACTAGGTGCTGCTTATACAACTGGACGAAAATTACATTTGGCCATTGATCTTATTCCCGAAGCTTTAATTAAACGTAAGAAAAAAGTATATGATGGAATCGTATATGCCGCAATATTTTTGTTTGGATTTGCAATTATGATTATTGGGGGCATACGCCTATGCATACTCTCATTTCAGTTTGAACAAACCTCTGCTGCATTACATATTCCTTTAGGTCTTATCTATTTGGTTATTCCTATCTCAGGAATATTAATCTGTTATTATAGCCTTTATATTTACTATAAGAATAATGACACTAACACTTCCTTATTATGAATTATACCGAAGTATTGATATTAGTCATTAGCTTTTTGATATTCTTATCATTAAGAGTTCCTATTGCATATGCTATTGGTTTGGCTGCTTTTTTCACATTAATAACCACAATGCCTTTCTTACCTTCGGTAACAACTTTGGCGCAACGTATGGCAACCTCTCTAGATAGTTTTACACTTTTAGCAATTCCATTTTTTATATTAGCTGGTCAAATTATGAATCGTGGCGGTATTGCAGTACGACTTATTAATTTTGCCAAAGCTATTGTTGGTCCATTACCGGGTGGATTGGCTTTTGTAAATATCATTTCATGCATGCTGTTTGGCGCTATTTCCGGTTCTGCGGTAGCTGCTGCTTCTGCAATAGGTGGTTTTATGAATCCCATGATGAAAAAAGACGGATATGACCCATCTTTTAGTGCTGCTGTAAATATTACCAGTGCTACTACTGGACTAATGATCCCGCCAAGTAATGTCTTAATTGTGTATTCATTAGCAAGTGGCGGTGTTTCTATCGCTGCTTTGTTTATTGCAGGGTATGTTCCTGGTATACTTCTTGGATTGGCATTAATGCTTATTGCAGCTATTTATTCAATACTCAAAAAATATCCAACCGAAAAATTAGTAGGCATTTCAGAGTTTTTTAAACGTTTTCTAGCAGCATTACCAAGTTTATTATTACTTGTAGTCGTTATTGGTGGTATTGTTGCCGGTATCTTTACGGCCACAGAGGCTTCTGCAATAGCAGTAGTATATACATTGCTATTAGCCGCTCTTTATAAAGAAATCACTTTTAAAGATATATTCCCTATTTTTTTAGAAACTATAAAAACCTCTTCTATTGTATTACTATTAATAGCGACTTCTATGGCAATGTCATGGGTGATGTCTTATGAAAATATCCCACAAGAAATTAGCAATGCTTTATTAGCAATAAGTGATAACCCAATCGTTATTCTAATCATTATTAATTTGATTTTACTCTTTGTTGGTATATTTATGGATATGACTCCTGCAATTCTAATATTCACTCCTATCTTTCTGCCTATTGCTACCAAAATAGGCTTAGATCCAATACATTTTGGAATTATTATGATTTTAAATCTCTGTATCGGATTGTGTACACCCCCTGTGGGTTCTGTATTATTTGTGGGTTGCAGTGTTGCTGGACTTTCAATTCAGAAGGTAATTAGGCCATTATTGCCTTTATTTTTAATCATGATTGTGGTACTATTATTAATCACATACATTCCAGAATTGAGTTTATGGTTACCTAAACAGTTTGATCTGTAGTAAACATGCTATTGTTTGGGCAAGAATCTATATATTTAAACCTACAAATACTAATTCACACCCTCAATGCATCAAACAAAAACCCCTTGGTATTTTCTTCTTCTAGTAATTTTAGCTGGGGAATCTGTTTTTATTTTGCCATTTGTTCTTGCTCGCGTTTTTAGACCAACAGTCCTTGAGGCATTTAATTTAGACAATATCCAACTAGGCATATGTTTTTCTACATATGGCATTGTTGCCTTAATTTCTTATTTTTTTGGAGGAGCATTAGCAGATAAATTTCCGCCAAGAAAATTGATTGCAGTGGCATTATGGATGACCGCTGCCGGTGGATTAGTATATGCCACTTTTCCTGATTATACAACATTAAAAGTACTTTATGGATACTGGGGCTTTACTACCATATTTTTATTCTGGGCTCCCATGATTAAAGCTACTCGAGTATGGGGTGGTACTACCTCTCAAGGTAAAGCATTTGGTTTTTTAGATGGTGGTCGCGGATTAGTAGGTGCGCTATTCGGAGCTTTAGGAGTATTGATATTCTCATTATTTATTACCTCAGAAATTGCTGAAGCCACCGCCTTAGAAAGCAGAGCCGCATTTAGCTATGTAATTTTGATATCTTCTGGTATTGTAAGTATTGTAGGTATATTAGTTTGGTTTTTCATGAAAATAGATCATACCTTAGAAAAGGAAATCATCATAGAAAAAATTACAGTATCCCAAGTGCAAGAGGTACTACGCCTACCTTCAGTTTGGTTACTTATGATCATTATTTTATGTGCTTATGTGGGATATAAAATTACAGATGTATTCTCGTTATATGCCAAAGATATTATGTTGTATGATCAAGTACAAGCCGCCCAAGTAGGTACTTTTTTATTATTTATCAGACCTGTTATTGGGGTTTTAATCGGCATATTAGCCGATCGATCACAAACTACTTTTTGGTTATTGATTAGTTTTATAATTTCATTTTTTGGAGCGTTATTGTTTGCTACAGGTCTAATTTCTGCCTCTTCTACAGCTTTATTTTTTATATCTATCTTGGTCGTAGCCACTGGGGTTTATTCAGCTCGTTCTTTATACTTTGCTGTCATGCAACGCGGAAAAATTCCATTAGTACTTACAGGAACCGCAGTTGGTATTATTTCTTTGATTGGGTATACTCCTGATATATTTGCAGGTCCGGCTATAGGCTATCTTCTAGAAAACTCGCCAGGTCAAGAAGGGCATCAACATGTATTTTGGATGTTAGCTTTATTCTCATCTATAGGGAGTCTAGCGGCATGGTATTATTACAAATTGTATAAAAAGGAAAAGCATTAGACTATAGCAGCACTCTAAAAAATGTATTAGAAAAAATATATTGAGAATAGATTTTAGCTATACTATTCTCAACATACATTTTCTCTTTATTACAAATAATAATACCAATTTTATATATAAAAGGTATTGACACTATTATTTTGTTCCTTTACTACTACCTTTATTTTGATGTGTACTATTGTTTTCTAACAAACTGAAAAACTTTTCGAGAATCGTGTGTTGAAACGCTACGGCAAAAATAAAGGATTTAAAAAGCATCTCTGCTTCTACAAAATTGTGATCTCTTATAAAAAAAAGTGCACAAGCATATAATATCCCAATAATAACAGGCCACCATTTTACCGACATATACTTAGGAACCCATTTCCATTTTCTGCTTTTTGGATTTATTTTATTACTGGCATAGGCCATAATCATAAAGGTAAAAATGTATCCCCAGTCCAGATGGTTTATATAGCTCCCAAATTGATTTAAAATACGCGTAAATATATTTAGTTCTTCCATTTTGATACTTTTTAAGTTGTTTATATTATGATTTTTGTATGTATACTAAAGCATAGTCTTTAATCTATATAAGTTCAGTCTCTAATACTCAAAGACAAGCACTGATAGGTAGCAATACATATTTAATGATTGACACATGAATAATACATTATAAAGGAGTACTCATCATCTGCACTGTATATATTCCCTCTATATATCTTTTATTAATCATCAGCAAGTTGCTGTAGGCACAGAGAACATTTACTGAGTGTAAAGAACTACTTGTCATAAGGTTAACTAAATAAAGCTTGATCAATACCTGGTTGATTCATTTTATCCCTAAACCCTTGGGGTAAGTCCCGGATAAGGTACTGATACACTACCGGAGCCGCTAGGATTCCGTTCTCTATACTTCTTCCTGCAAATTGCTCTATAAACCCCTTATAAGTAGCTACAAAGGTATTTAACTGTCTTGGTTGCCAATTTTCTCCTGGTTCTGAAAAATCTATATATACCAATTCTCCATTATTCCTAAACATCACATTATCAGGTCTAAAATCAGGCACAGATTCTTGAGCTACATTACCGGATTGCAATGCGTTGAATACTTCTCTTATATTTTCCTTTAATACCTCTTTTACTTGCTGGAGTCTTCTGTCATCTCCAGGGTTAAGAACTCCTCGTATTTGATCTTTATCATAAGCGTTAGGAATCTTTTCTACCAAATAATAATTTTGTTCTGCTGCTGTTCTACTATTATAGATAACAGGAAGGTTTATTTTATTTCTTAAAGCATTATAATTACGTATCCCACTAGCTACAGAAGTAGCCTCTTCAATAGGTTTAGGGGTTCGTATCAGTAGGTTTGCATTGTCAACTCCTCCTACCAATCGATCCTGACCGTCATCTATGCTATAGATATTATGAAATCCTCCTTCTCTACTAAACAAAGAGGTATTTATACCCCTATCTCCAAATTGAAATATCGCAGTAGGTGGCGCTAGTCTTTCGGCTGCTGCTTGTTCTCGTTCTCGTTCATTTCTTTCTCTCTCTTGTCCAAAAGCTATCTCGATTTCTACAGCATTAATATCTATTCCACTTTCTTCGAGACTGATTTGTTTATTTACATCATCCTTATGTACAGCATTCCAATACTTAAACAGCTCATAGGCGTCTTGTTTTGCGCCAAAATAAAGAGAGGTAATTATTTGTTTAGCAACGATTTTTGTTCCACCTAGTAAAAACTCATACTCTTTACTTTCTAACCATACCCTGGCATCTTCTATAGTAATTGCTGCTATTTCTGCCTGCACTCTTGGGTTAACTTCAGGTATCTCTGTATCCGGGGTATCTGCTACGAATTGGTTTAGAACAGCATCAAATTTAAACACCGTTCCAAAAACCTGATTATTCACAGGATTATCAATATACTGGTATTGTTCCCCTGTTTTTCGAACGTAATATTTGTTGATACCATCATAAAAAAGTGTATCATCATTTCTGGATTGCCACAACCCTCCTACACCAGGTATCCAATCTGACGCCACAGTATCTGTTGGTTGTTGTGGTGCTTCTTCTGCAACCGGGCTTTGCGTATCTAAATTTTCTGTCGGCGTCTCGGTCTCAACTACTGGTATCTCATTAGCAGTTTGATCAGTATTTACCTCCTCATTGTCAAAGGTATCCTCATTTTCTTCGGGACTTAGTTTTCTTCTTTGGTTTCTGGGTGGGGTTTCTGCTCTATTTGAAGGTCTTGTTCTTTTCATCAGTATTGTATTTTAATTTTTTTAAGTTGAAATTGCTCGTATTGATTCCCTAAGGATATACACTACTATTACATATTTTCTCTAATCCTACCTTAATTCTACCACGTACATATAACTCGAACGCGTTTCGATAGCGAGTAGGTGTGTTCCTTTTCTTACTCCCCAACCGTCATATTCAAAAATCTCATAATGCAGCTTAACCCCTAGACTTAGACTACGTTAAAAGGACTAAATCCTGTATCAGCTACTAAAGCTGGTAACTCACTTATATGAACTGCCTGAACCCACGTTCTAAAAAATTGACGTTTTTCGATTCTTGGTTCTTTAAAAGCTGCGAGCAAATTACGATTGCTCATTTGTCTAGTTAATGTACCTGCCTGAGGTAAGGCAATATCTCCAACAGTAGCAAGTTTAGCTTTTGAAAAATCAGGCTTATTATATTTATCAAATAGTGCATTAGCCTCATCCTCTGACATAAGTTTTTCTGTTATCAACTGTTCTTTTCGCAAAAAACCATTACTCATAAATTGCTCATACTGTTTTGCTTGTTGGGTCATCTGTTCGTATTCTACATTACCATTAAGCTTCAAACGAATCCTTTCCATTGGTATGGGGTTCGGAAACAAAAAGTTAATTTGATCAGGAAAAAGTCCTAATTCTTTCAAATATTCTTTTTCATATATCGAAATATTTGAAGTGTCTTCTACCAATCCTATAAATTGCCTAACCCCAGCATCAGCAGTGCTATTCTCTACTAACCCTTTTAGACGTTTGTATTCTTCATTATTATGCAATAAACTCCTCATTTGAAAGTTAGTAATGGAATTGAACAGGT
The DNA here is from genome assembly GCF_003443715.1 of Aquimarina sp. AD10. Taxonomy (NCBI): domain Bacteria; kingdom Pseudomonadati; phylum Bacteroidota; class Flavobacteriia; order Flavobacteriales; family Flavobacteriaceae; genus Aquimarina; species Aquimarina sp. AD10. Next base: position 2,282,745 of record NZ_CP031965.1, read on the forward strand.
AATGTATCTGGTGAGGCTCAAGCCCCATTTGTTGTAAATCATTGTTTGAAAATGTTTTATTAGGTAAAGCATTAACAACAAGATTAGTAAAGTCATTAGCCACTTTCATTTTTCTAAACTCGGAATTCCTTAATAAAATTTCCATTGGCACTAAAGAAATCGGAATCCCTCTATGGTCTCTGTATGGTGAGGAATGATGTATCAATTCATCTACAAAACTTACTATTCCGAAAGGTTTTACAATAGCTACTTTTATTTCAGTAGGTTCTTCCAGACCACTAGTAACGTCTTTTAAATTTTGTTCAAATGTAGGGTGCAGTCTTCTTTTATTTATATGATCTGGAATAATTGGGGGATTTACAATATACTCCGGCCCCAGTATATCAATATCATTATTGAAGTTAAGATTAACAAACATAGTTCTACCCACTGTATCCTTATGAAAGACAACTTTTCCTTTAGGTCTATCATAATAAAAATCTATATCAACTACAATTCTCCAATCCTTATCATTAAGTAATTTTGTAGTATTGAGATAATCTAATTGTCCTGATCTCTTTAAGGTTTCCAATACATTATCTCTAATGTTGTTCTTCATCTCATCATTATTCCTCAAAAGGTCTTTATCAAAAGATCTACCATTTGTAATTCCTGCCGGTATACTAAACATATTACTACTCCTTAATTGCGATTTCTCTATTTCTGGAGACAACACCAAACTTCCAATACGAAATACCTCTGGTATTGATCCAAAATATTTAGAGATCACTTGTTCATTCAAATATTTCATAATTTCAATTTGTCTATTTCGTTCCAGAGAGCCTTCAGTACCAATGGTATTAATGCGAGGTTCCGCCATTTCTGATAATAATTGTACTGGGTTTAATTGTAAATTTGTTATGGATGAGTTTTCTAAATTGTTTCTGTTTTCAAAAATTCCCTCTTCTGTACCTCTTTCTTTACCTTTATTACTGCTAAATATTTCTTTAGAGAGTGTATCGCTTTGCTCATCCACTTCCATAACATCAGAATCGTTTTCTAAATCATTCCTTAAAGGTATTTTATTCTCTCTCGTTTTATCTTGTTCCTTTTTTCTTGCTTGATTATTTATTTTTAACGCTCTCATACTTCTTAAATTTTCACATAACTACATAACATTCAACTATTTGAACATGCTTTGTTTTTGTATTAGTATTTACTAAATGATAATCATTTATATTTTCAGTGTATCCTTCTCCTTTTTATTTATGAAAAAATCTAAAAGATTATCGTTAACAGATTAATCCGAAAAATTCATGGTTTTTCGGGTCTGGATAGGTTTTATGCACTACTCACTCTTATCGCCACTAGTTATAGACTAGCGGTAACTAGGGATAATAGCATCTTACGATCAGGGTAAATCCATTTTAATAACTTCACCAGTTTCTTCCCTGTTATCATTTCTAGGTTTTTTTATAATCTCGAGATCTCGAGGTACCATTCCTATATCTTTTAGTATCCGACGATAGGCATGTGAAACTTCTGCCAGTGGGCCGTCTATGTTTTTTACAGCTTCTAAAGCGGCATCAATTGCTTCTTTATCTTTTGATACCACCCGAATGGTGCCGTAGGAATTTTTATCTGCCCCTCCTTGTTCATTTTTAAAACCGCTGGATACTAGATAAAGCATTTCGCCTTGCTCATTATTTCTAAATTTATCCACGATTTTTTGCATTTCAGGTTGGGTAGCACTCGTAGTATCTATAATCCACACCGGACTTTTTGAAGCATCAAGCTCTTCCAATAATTTTGTTGTTGGCTTCTTGCCATCTATAACTATGGCATTAACATCGCGCATTAGTATAGGTGCATCCAGATAATTTGATAATGTTATTTTCGGCGATTTACTAAATTTTGTACTCCCTAGAATAGCCTCAATTTCATAATACGTATTGGCATAATTAATGGGTATATCTGCATTGACGGTTTCCCCTCTGTCATTTCTTTTAGTTTTAATTTTATCCATTTCATGAAATATGGGATTCATTAATGCTCGCATTCCATTATGGGTAATTATTTTTTTTACGGTTAGCCTACCACCTCCTTCTCTTTTTGTCTTACCACCTTCTGTGACTTCATCTTCGGCTTCCATAACTAAGTCTACATCCCTATTTTCATCTTTTGATTCACTACCATAACTATAATCATCAAATACTTCATCTTCAGCTTCTGATTCACTACCATACCCAAAATCATCAAACGTTTTTTCCTTGGCCACTAGTAGCAGCGCATACGTTGCCAAATAGTCTTGTATAACATCGAATTTTTCTACAACCTCTCCCGACACTTTATTTTCACTAAGACTAGCAATTGCTTTACTAAATTCTTTATTTAATTCAGAATAAGGTTCGTCTTTTGATTGACTCTCTAAGAACTTAGACAAACTTTCTTGGTAAGGTGTTATAATGGTACTATAAAACTTATCATCCAGGATTATAGAAGGAACTTCTGGTTTGGCAGTATATTGAACTATTTCAGTATTTTTATCCCAAGAATTCCCATTCAACCCTCCTATCGTTGCTTTCATAACATTTGCAATAGATTCTCCATTAAATGCCATAGCATTAATATTGTTTTTGGGATGTTGAGATCGGGTTGCTGTATGCAAAAGGATTTTTCCATCATTACTCCTCCTCCCCTCATGCTTAAATGGATTTTTATGCGATTTATCTGCTTCAATTTCTTTAAATTCTCCTAACTTTTCCTCAAATTGCTTAAGTGCTTTAATATGCACATCTGCATACTCTGGAGGCATCAATCCTATGTTTACCCTAAAACTGCCAATTGTTTCTGCAATACTTGGAGAAGCATAACCAAAACTCTGTCTTTCTGCCATGTATATTTGTAATCCCTCTTCTTCCGAGATTTTATTTACTAATCCCGTGTAATAACTGAGCATAAATAAGGTAAATGCTTTTTTTGTTTCTGTTCGAAAGGATAAGGTTCCATTAGACAGTTTTTCGATGATTTGATCTTTAGTATTATTTATTGTTTTTTTTCCATTCTTTTCATCTTCAACAAACTTTTTTAATTCGTCAACGGATAATTCTTCTAATAAATTAGGAACTAATTTTTCAGCTTCTAGGTGTACCATAAGATTCGGGTAGTCATTATAAGCCCCTATTGTAATATTTATTTCACTACCTTCTACTCCTTTAACTATTTGATCAATGATTTGATTCTTATAGGTAAGATGTTGATCATATAAAATTCCACCCTCAGCACTATTACTTTCCTTAGATAGAATATCTTTTGCTTTTTTGTTTGTTATTGCACTAAACGTATTTATAAATCTTCCTTGATTAGCATCAAATATCCCTTTTTTTTCTCTCTTGAATACCGAAACTTTATTGGCATTTTCACTCCAAAACGGATGATTGGCACTTCTTATATATTGAGGGTCGGTTGTATCTCTAACAAACTGGTATTTATTAACATTATCAATTTTATTCAAATCATCTCTTAAGTAAAATGGAGGGTTAGTTCTTAATCGAATGATTTCTTTTCCTCGTTGAAAAAATTGGTTTTGCTCCTCAGTAAACCCATCTAATTCTGTTCTTTCTGAAAATTCATTTAGAAAAGTGATATGTTCTTTAATAGAAAAATTTTCTTCTTTGGACGCCTTTATCTCCATTGATCCTGAGATTTCATAATCAGAAGTTCCTCTCCCCTTATCACCACTATCTTTTAATTTTTGCCTTTTTTTCTCTCGTTCCTTTGTCGCGGTAGGGTCATTTAGATCAAGGTCTAAGAGGTCTTGATTCTCTGTTTTTGTTTGACTATTTTTTCTTTTTAGCATATCTTAATTTTTAAAATATTAGTAATGACTCCATTTTTTTGTAGGATACTTAGTTGTGAGATCCTATATAGAAATCGCTATGTAATTGAATCCGGTTTATGTATTAAAACAATATTACATCATTAAACCGCCTCAAAAACAGTCGCTTCGCTTCATTTTTTTAGTATAACCATAGCCCTTCGACATGCTCTGGGTAAACTGCTATGCTGACACTAAGAAACCCCCTATGCTTATTGTATTTTCGAGTTTCATTACGAAAGTCTAATGTATAATCCAGAGCACATACTTGCCAGAGTTAAGTTTTATACATTACTTACTCTTGCTGTCCACTAGTCAGAGACTAGTGGTAATGAGTAAGGGTTCTTAATGTGAAAACCTCTCCCCCTAACCTTCTCCACAAGAAGAAAGGATTTGCTTAGCCTGTAAATTCAGAATAACAGTAATTTTTATATCGAACTTATGTTACTTAATTCAACATGGATTACAAATCCGCGATATCTATCTGGTAAGTTTACAAACTACTCACTCTTACTGCCACTAGTTAGAGACTAGCGGTAGCTGGGGAAACAAAAAAATCTTAATTTTTCTTTCCAGTAAATTCAAACAACAAATGGTATTAATTCACTCACAGTAATGTCTGGGTCCTATTTTTTCTTGTTTCTTATTTGTTGTATAGTATCTAAAAATGTTCCTGTACATAGATAATCACTAATAGCAAATACTTCTCGTTTTATCCTGATACTATTTTCTTACTCGGTACGGCACGAGTTATAAAATTGGCATTAACGAGTCCAATATAGCGTCAATCGTATATCATATATTATAAATTAGGATGATACTAACTTTACCAAATTAGCTACTGGATCCTGATCTATTACGTGTTTTATTTTTGCCTTTTTCCCCAGTTCTAACATCTTTATCTTTTAAGCTATTTCTTCGCTTTTTTCTATTCTTTTCAATTCTTTCTTCATCTTCATCGTCGCTAAACTCCGCACCATCTGCTTTTAATTTAGTTTCCCCTTGTGTTTCAAAGGTTTTCATCTCTGGTTTATTTAATTCATTGCCTTCGGTCAACAAAAACTCTATTGTCTTTCCAAAATTCTCTTTTAATGCATTAGCAACGTTTATTTCATCTCTATATAGTAAAGTGATAAGTTCTTTTGTTCTATCCTCTACGCCTGTTAGTATTTTTTCCTTTTGGTTTTTTGATAACAGTTCATTTTTATTTAAAAAAAGCTTTATTGCTTGATATTGTGCAGAAATGGCTGTTGGTATAGGTGTAAATGTTCTTGGATCTATAATTGTACCTTTTTTTACTTTAACAGATTCTAATTGATGAGAAGCCAATAATAAAGCCCCTCCAATACCTGAACCTATGTAAAATTTGTGATAATTCACTGCTAATTCTTCTCTTCTACCATATATATTATATATCTCTCCACCAAACATATGTGTCATTATTGCTGCAATAACAGCTGTACGTCCACCATAGGACTGCTCTGAAATCCCTATTTCAATAGCTGCTGTATCAGAAGATATAGTTGTACCTGAAGATATAGTTGTATCTGATGACCTTACTAAAAAGGAATCTACTACACTCCAAGGATTAGGAATTCTCTTTAAAGACCCCAGAACACTTAAGCTTGCAGAGTTGTTCTGACTATCCAGAGTTTGTATTCCAGATATAATAGGAGACTCCTCTTCATCAGGGTTACCTAGGGTTGGTTGTATTTTGATAAATGTTCCGTTTAATGAAACTGCATAATTTGCTAGCCTACCATGGTCAGACTCTTCTTTTAGATCTTTATAATGTTTTTTAATTCCTAATAAAAAAGGACGCCATTCGTGAATACTTTTTATATCATGAAAAAAAAATAATCCAGACGAATGAAGTATCGGTTCAATTAATGTTCTTGTCGTTTTTGGGAATAAACTTATTAAACTTGGTCTCATAATTTTAAATTTTATTTTACTCCCCAATCCATTGTTGAGTAGCGTTAGTTTGATTATCAAATTGTTCTTGTATTTCCTTATTAATCATCAACATAAGCGGCACTTCTGCAAAAACCTTTTCTACATCAGCAATTGCAATAGCTTTTATCACACCATTTAATACCTCATAGGTTTGTTCACCAAGGTGTTGTTGTATCACGTCTGTCAGAGGTTGTTCTGTAGTAAATTGAGCATAATTACCATTAGCTATTTCCTCAGGTGTAGCATCTTCGACTAGTGGTAGGTATTGTGGTGTGCCATCAGTTTTGGGTACAGGATATAGCATACGCCCATGTTCTGGGTCAAAATTGGGTTTTAAACTTCTTAATACTGCTATTTGTTGTAGTGCTGTAGGCGCTGGTACGCTTTTACCATCCCACAAAGCGGTACCATCAATAGCTTCACTAAAGGGTTTTCTCCCCAGATCTTGTCTTGCTGTGGCAGGATCTGTTTCATCATCTGGTATAAATTGTTTGTTAGCAATCTCATTTGCTGTGGCTTCACTGGCTTTGGGCAAGTATCGTACCTCATCATTTGGATCAGTTTTGGCATATAATAGCCTGTCTTGATCTGTGGCATTACTGGCGCTGATTGGACCTATGGGATGTAGTTGTTGTGCGCGTAACGCCCGATCTATAATTCTACCTGAGGTTTCTATACTTTCAAAGGGTAGATACAAGCCATTTTCTAACTCCCTAGCTGTTGCTTCTGTTGCTATAGGCAGATATGCTAAATTGCCAGTGATATCTGTAACTGGATACAGGTAGCGATCGGCTTCGTATTTAGGTTTTCCGTTGGCTATTGGCGTCCATTGGTCGGCAGGATTTTCTGCGCTTTTGTTATTTACATATTGCCCCTTGGCTATTTCGTCTTCACTGGCTTCATTTTCTTTGGGTAGATAGGTGATTTCTCCTTCCTGATCTTCATATGGATATTCGAATCGGTTTTTATCTTTATTATACTTTGCTTCTTCTTTTTGACTGGCTTTTTTCTCTGTTTGGTCTTTAACACTTTCATCGGTTACAAACTGTCCTCTTTTAATTTCATTGGGTGTAGCTTCGCTTTGTCGTGGATAAAAAACAATTTCTCCATTAGTCGATGCTGTGGGATATGCCATTCTGTTTTTACCCAAATCCCGAATGGGTTTATCATTGATCATTCGTTTCCCTTGGGTCTGTGCTGCTGCACTCTCATTAGTTACAAAAAACCCTTTCCTTTTTTCGTAGGAAGTGGCATCCTGTTCTCTGGGTAAAAAAATTTGATCTCCATCTTCTGATCGTGTTGCATATACTTTTCTGCCCTTACCAAGGTCACGAATCGGTAGTCCTCCTTCGCTGGCTTGTTTAGCTTTCACTGATGAGTTCAAAGAGCTCTCTTCAACATAGTGCCCCAGGTTTTTTTCTTCTTGAGTAGCATCATTTTCCTTGGGTAAGTACTGTATTGTATCGTCTTCTCCTTTTACGGGATAGGTATTCCTACCCGTACTATCTAGTTTAGGTTGTGCATCTTTACTCAATGCATTTTTGCCTTTTTTAATAATCGTACTGTCTTTAATAAAAAGTCCTTTTGCTTTTTCTTTAGCCGTCGCTTCACTCTCTTTGGGTACAAATCGTTGTTTACCATTGTCATCGGTGGTCAGATATACATTTCGTCCTTTTAGTACATCATAAACTGGGTTTTTAGGGCTCTGCGGTCGTAATTCACTTATGGTATTCGCTTTCTTTTTTGCACGTTCTTTTCTACGATTATTATGATCTGAACTATTGGTTTTTCCTCCTTTTGGATTTCGTTTTATACCGAGTGATCTTTTTGATCTGGGCTGTTGTTTTCTTCTTTTTAAGCTGGGTTTCATTTCTGTATCAATTTTAGCTATTACTGGGTAACTCTTAGGGTTTCGCTTAAGGGTATTGCTTCCTGTTTCACCTACAGATTTCAGGGATCGGTTTTGGGCAGGTCTGCCCAAAACACGATCTTGAAGTGTTCCTGAAATCGAGTTGTAAGAGTTTACAATCTATTAGGGAAGCGTTAAATTATACTGATCTTTTTAAAACCTTAAACTTTGGCTTTGTAAATGACCACCATTTCTACATTAGTGATCTGTGATTTATCCCCTTTGACGGTAAATTTCCAGTTGGATCCATTTCTGGCAATGTTTAGGTTCGAGGCTTCGAGGTATTGGTTATTGGTCAGTTTTAACTCATCGTTGAGTTCAAAAGTCGCCGAACCACCATCCTCATATTGATAACGGACCATAACTCCCATAACTTTGCTTCCTGTCATACCAGGAAACATATCTCTGGTAAAGGTGAGTTCCATAGTATTACTATCTCCTATCATAAGCTCATTCCATTGCTCAGGGAAGGTATATGCAAGATCAAAGAAACTAGTAGCTCTGTATGGTTTTAAAGCTCCTTTTACGGCATTGGCAAAGGCTGTTCCTCCTTGCTCTGCAGTATATCGCAGCTTAATGGTTACATCTAAAAGATCATTGATATCATAACTCCCCGATTTACCATGCAGTTCTAATCGCCATAAGGATACGGCTCCTGTACCTTCAAAGGGTAAATAGCGTGCGTCATCATACCTCAACTCGAACATGCCATTGTTTTCGGTATATTGATCTACATAGGATAGTGCAATTTGTTGATTTACTTTCCAATCGGTACGTATCGTTAAGGGTTGATCTCCTTTAGGATTTAGTAAATATTTTACTGCCTTAGGATCTGGTTCCATAACTAGTTTATTATTCAACTGTGTGAGGGTAGCATTGATCGTTTTACCTTCGCCAATATCAAAGGCTAAGGAAATGGTTTTCATCTGGCGATTATAATGCCCTGGAAAATCCTGATCAAATAGTTCTTCTGTTAATCGGAACTCACAGACTCCTTTCATTTTTAATTGGATAAAAGCGAGTGGGTCGAGTTCTAGCATAGAAATATTTTTGGTAATCTCCATCCCACGGCTATCCTGTTCGATATAGGCTTTTTCCATCTTGGTAAGATCTACACCAAGAGTTTCTCCACTTAGTAATCCTTTTTTCTGGCTATCCCAATAGGTTCCTCCAATAAACTGTATTTCGGCTTCTTTGGTTCCGGTTTCGAAAACAAAGGCTTTTTCTGCTTTCTTAGCGATATCGTGTGCCATTTTATAGGTTTGATAAAACAAGCCTGATAATTTGCTACTCATCCAATTGTACAGCTCGAGATTCGAAAATTTTTGTTTCATAAAGTTTTCTATCGCTTTGTTATTCTTGATTTCCTGATCATGGATCTGTAACTCTCGTTGTGCTATTGCTTTTTGGATCTGAGCCCCCATAATCTGGTACTCTAATTGTTTGATCTCACTCTCGGCCATAACTTTTTGTAGTTCCCAATCTTCTTCTGAACGCTTATGTTGTGCATAGATTCCTGCAATTTCGCCAGCTGTCATCAAGGTTTCTCCTGTTATTTCCAGAGCTTCTCCTCCTTTATCCAAAGCATCTCCTAGTTGGCGTCCTCCTGCCTGAGTACCTGCTATAAAAGGACCTATCAATACCTGAGGTAATAAATACGATATGGTTGATGCTATCTTTAGCGCTGCCGCGGTTCCCATTAATACAGTACCTGTAATCATCAGTGCAATCTGAACCTCTTCTTCGCTTAGCATCCCATTATCTAATAGTCGTTGATAATGATCTCTCTGGTTTTTGGCTCCATCGAGACTTTCTTCTAAACTTTTGATCTGATAATTGGCTTCTTTGATTTGATCTTCTTTGATCTGTGTGCTTAATGCGAGAATCAAACCTTCTTGCTTGTTTCGAAGTAGTTCCATCTCTTCGGCATCTTTTTTCTCGATAGTACTAAGTAATTCTCCTCCAAACTGTGCTACTCTTTCGGTATATTCTTTTGCTTTTTCGATCATGTAAGTAAAGCGATAATGTGGCACCATCGTATACAACATGCTTAATGCACTACTTAGACTCGCTCCTCCTGCAATTGCACTAACCAATGCCATAGGATCGATCGGTGGCTGAAAGAGTGGTAAGGGTTGTTTCTGTCCCATTATGTTTAGGGTGTGCCTGATCTTAAACAAACGATCTTCTACCCGACCCCAATACTTCATAAACACCTGATTTTCGGGAACATGGAAATATGGATTAATGACCGAATCATTAAGCGTTGCCAGCATATCGTGTTGCTGACCAGCAAAAGTTAGGCTATCATACATGGCTTCTCCGTCATTTTCTAAATCTAATAAGAATAGAAAATCATATGTATCTTCCCCAATATTATGAGCCAAATACTCATAGTTTTGATCTTCAGAAAGTGTTTTTTCTCCTAAATTTTCTGGTTTTGTACCAAGTAAATCATAGGCTAATACATAGAGCATTCGTGCCTCATTAATACTCTCTCGCGTATATTGTCTAAAGAGCATATCTCCCCAATCCAGCACATTATCGATATAATTCATCACAATGGCCTTGCGATATGCAATATGACGTAAACCAGCTATTGCATGCGGATCAAAGGGATCATTAAGGTAACTTGTGATCTGTACTTCGGTATTTTGCATTAACGCATAATTCTCTGGTAGGCGTTGGATGAGTTGCAAAATTTCTAATAGTTGTTGTTCTGGACTTTCAGAATTAGTGTTATCATTAATTAATCCATTTACAATTTCTAACGCCTTTAATAAATCGTTTGAGGTATTTAAAAAGGCTTGAAGATTCCTAATATCATTTGTAGTACTCGTTCCCAAAAATTCATCATCATAAATTTTTAACTTTGTAGTTAACTCATCTATATTACTTTGTAATGTTCCTTTATTAATTAATAAAGCTAACTGCTTTGCAGGTTCAATCAATGCATCGATATCCACTGCCTGAAAGGGAAGAAACTTCCAAAAGTATTTTGCTGCTGTTGGATCATAAATGTGTTCATACCACTTTTTGGCTTCTTCAAATTTTTGATCTGTATTGAGTGACATTGCTATTAGGAAAGGGGCATGAAAAAAGACTTCCCAATAATACATCCCATTAGCACTATTGTAATCGATATGTGAACTTACAGGTAATGATTGTACATAATCATCATTTACCTTAATAGTTGTGGCGTTTTGATCCTCAAAACTAAAAGCAGGTTCTTCATCGATCTGTTGTGTACTGAGTTGTAATAATGCATCTACACTTCCTGTAAAAAGTAGCCTATTAAAATCCTTGGCTGTACTAGAGGTTAAACGAATAATTTCATAATTCACCTCTTCTATTTCGAATGGTTTTGCATAGATTTCATCATTATCAACGTCACCATTACTTAGCTCATATTTGATATAGTCATTCTCTTTAAATACAAACAAATACTTATCTCTATTTAATGCAGCATCCATGTTTTTTCTAAAAGCTAATGGAATATTTCCCCAATTACCTTTAACAGGCTTTGGATTTGTCAAAACATTAGGTTCCTCATTACCAGAAAGAGTATAGTATTGATCTTCCTTAAATAGATACACCTTATCTTCTAAAGTGAATGTTGCATTTATATAGCTAATCCCCTGAGGTAATTGTTTTGGGTAACCTGGATCTATTTCATCACTAATCGTATCTGACGAAATCGTATGCCTCACATAGTGATCCCTATACAATAGGAAGAGTTTATCATTTCTTACATAAGCAGCATTGATGCCTTTGTCTCCATTAAAAATATTCTTACTTCCTTTTTTCCAATCCTCTTTGATTAGCGATAATGACACCATATTTGACCAATTCGAGAGAATATCAGTAATAATCGTTTGATCATTGTTTTTTGAAATTTTAATATACTCATCATTACTAAAAATATAAATATGATCATCGCCATCAATACCTGAGAATACTGCAGAGATTTCTTTGTAAATTATAGGGTTGTCTGTAAGTTCGTTTCCTTGAGTATAACTTAGTCTTACCCCATTTTTATATACATGCACTCTTTGCGCATCTTCCTCAAATAAAAACCCCATGATATAATGATCCCCATTATAAGTAAAGGCTAAAGCAGAATTCCATTCTTTTTCTGCTGTAGTTTGGTCTACAAAAGGTGTTTCTGTAAGATTTCCGTGCGTATCTAATTTATAATCTAGAAAAGCATCATCTTTTTGAACATTAAAATATATTTCTTCATCAATAGTATACGCAGCAATTATTGTATAGTCTTCTATATCTCTCTCGTTATAATTTTTTGCTTCTAATTCTTCAAGTACTACACTTAACTTATTTTCTTTAGGAAAACCTTCTGCAACAATTGAGTACTCATTATCTGTATATTTTATAAATTGATTATCATCAAATACATATGCACAATTGTTATGTGTAAAAGCAGCGGATACTGTGGTGAAACTATTTAGTTTTCCGAACTTCTTTTTTATTGGTCTTCCAATTAGTGAATTATTAAGAAAATAGTTGCTTCCAGAAAAATAATATGTATCATTATCTATACTAAAAGCTGAATTAATCGATATTGATTTGATAACTTCGTTTTGATCATTACTACGTTTCTTAGGCCAAACATTTAGATTCAATGCATTTACATCTGGCTTACAGAGAAAACTTCCTCCTTTATGATCATACGCAAACCAAGGTGCATCTATTGATTCTTCTGAGGTATGTAATGTAACTATATTATCGTCTTCGATACTTTCATCTTTAAATAGACGTTCGAAAGTTTCTCTTCCTTTAGTATCAAAGGTGATGTCATCTGTTTTTTGGCAATATAACTCAGGTGTTAGGTTAAACGCTCTAGTCTCAGTTTTTACTTCAGGAAAAAACAATGGGTAGTTTAAAAAGTCAACGTCTATATAATTACTCTTAACCACATGTTTGTATTTACAACTGATCACAATATTATCATGATCCTCATCTCCCAGTTTATTTGAATGCTCTACAAATAATTCTACATCGGTAATTTGACTGTCAGATAACAAGTAATCTATGGTAAGTAAATCCTCATTACCTGTTACATCTACATCGAATCTAGTTTTTAGCAACTGTGGCTGAATCCATTCTTTATTCAGGTTATAATAAGAATAGTAAATGCGTGTTGTGTATTTGTTTTCTCCTTCTTCTGATGATATTTCATGGGTCGTACCATCATCATTATCGGTTATGGTAGTAGAACTTTTATCATCATTAGGTACGGGTTCTACTCTGGTCCAGAATATAAATACTTTATTAAAAGCATATACTGGATAGACCCGATCTGCTTCTATGGTAATATTTACAGCCTCCCAAGGCTCCCAACTATTATTATTGGTTTCACCGTTAATGAAATTCCCAAAGCGATAGTAGTATCGGTACGGATCTGTTTTTGTCCTCCCTAAGACAACTAGTCTTTTATTTACCTCAGTACTATCACCTTCTTCAATATTTATATCATCATATAAGTACCCCCCAACAATTTTTAATCTTGATACCTCGGTAAATTCATCCAAATACTTTTTGTAGATTCTTTCTACACTATCTTCTGTGATTTCTTCTTGCATCAAATCCTGTTCTAAGGTTTTGAAAGCTGGTGTTTTTTGATCTTCGTCACGCAGTTCTGGTCGAATATAATTTTCTGGATATAGAAATACTTTTCGGTTGGCTTCCCAAACTCTGTAATTTCGCATCCATTCCCACTGTTGTCTAAGAACTTCTCGTTCATGTTCTTTTAGGTTTCCTTTGAGCTCAGTTTCTTCTAAATTCAGAAAATATCTATGAAAAAACAATTGAATCGCCATTGTTGCTTCTTTGATTCTAGAGGTAGTAGCATCGCCTTCCATCTGTGTATCGATCAACAGATTTTCATAGAGATCTCGTGTGTTTTCGACCTTATCATCATTAGCTACTGCATAGGGTACAAGGGCATCACGTTTGATTACATTGAGTTCTCTTTCTATTTGATCAAATAACGTGGCATAATTATCATTATAATCTACTTCGGCAAGCATTGCATAAATATGAGCTGCCGTATTTTTGGCATCTCTATTTGTATCATACAATAATTGCCAGACATTTTGATAGAGGGCTTTTACGTCTACTTTAATTCGCTCTGTTGTTGACAGGATATCAAATAACTTAATAATTGTTTCGATAGTAAAATCCTTCTCCAGAGCATTAGTTGGCGATATAAAAGCATTTTGCTGTTTTACCCAACGGATTTCTTCTTTATCAAATCCTAAAATCTCGGCTAACCTATAGTAGGGTTCTTTGGTGTACCCATCTCTATCTGATAATAAACTAATCAAAGTTTCTTCACTACTGCTATAACGACTATTAAGGTTCATTAATCTTGCTAACAGATAGATATCCATTACCAGATAATCTGACCAATCTCCCCATCGTTTATCGAATGATTGTGGATAGAAGTTTTGATGGCCATACATCTTTCCTTTTTTAGATACTGCATACAAGTTTCCTTTGGTGGTATATAGTTTGTCTTCTAAGGTAAACGCTCCATTAACTCCTGAACTAAATTCATGAGGAAGATATAGCTTATGATCTTTTATATACTTAGGGTATGATGGATCTACAAATTTTGATGCCTCATCTTCGCAACTAAATAATTGATCGGTATCACTATAGCGAATAAATTGATTGCCTTTAAACACATATAACTTCCCTTTATCATCGGTATAGGCCGCATCAATGGTAGTATTACCTTCAAAATTGTTGTCTACTCCTACATAAGCTGAAATATCCTCTATAGTGATTGTATTCCCCAAACTATAGCGGTTTTCATCCCGGAAAACGATTATTGAATCATTTGCAACATATGCTGCATCGATACCATATCTAAAATTCTTTGGTAGTTCTGCTACTCCTAATGTTTCGGCAAGGCTTTCTTCTATAAATTTAGGATAGCCCGGATCTATGGTGTGGTATTTATTTCCGGTATATACGATATACTGATCTTCGCAAAACAAATAAGTTTTATTATCTTTTACAAAAGCTGCATCTACTCTTCCTTTGTCTCTAAAAGCATTGTAACGATCTTGTAATTGAGATACTCTAAACGTATTATATTCTTTCGTGCTACCGACATGCAATTGATCATTTATAAATACATAAGTATTACGATCATTGGTAATTACTGCAGTGATTCCTGATGTAGTGCCTTCATAAATTTTATCCAACTCATATTGAAACCCGTCTGTCATGTGCCTAAAAGGAGGTTCTTCTCGCAGGTACTTATCGATTCGTTTTGGATAGTCCTCATCTACTGAGGTATATGTAGCTCCGGAATACCGAACATATTGGTTTCCTGAGAATAAATAAGTTACACCATTATGTACTAAAGAGGCATCTACATGGTCATGAATAGTATTCTCAAATAATCCCCAGTAATAGGCCACCTCATCTTCTGGGGAATAGGTATAGGTACCATCATTGTTATTGACTCCCACCACAAAACAAGCTTCGTCAAAGAAATACATTTTACCATCTGCTCCCTTAAAAGCAGTCTGAATATTCTTAAACGTTGTTTTATTAAAACGAATTCCTGGATATAACAATTGTATTTCCTGAGGGTACGACCAGTTTTGTTCAAGAAGGTGATATCGTATAAAATGTTGATCCTTAATAAAAATTAAATTATCTCCGTGTTGAAGTATAGTATCAAAAGTATTGAACCCTGCTTGTTGTTGCGCTTGCGGAATTCCCCAAAAAGAAAAGTCTCCATAATATACTTCTGGTTGTTCTAGTATATAATCATCTGTATGATAGATCGCATATCTAAAGTTACCGTCTATGGCTTCTTTTTCGAATAAATAGGTTTTATTATCCATAACATAGGCAAAGGCTACTTCGGTAAGTCCTCCCCAGTGCTTATAAATTCTTCTCGGAGCTTCTTCCATTGTAACTCCTATATAACTATCTCCTGTATAGGTATAATATTGTGATCCACTAAATAGATAGGTATTACCATCACGCCCTACAAAACCGGTATCGATATGTTCTGTTTCATAAATGGCATTTTCTGGTTTACCCCATTGGTTTTTGATATAATATTCTGTTTCTAACAGGGTGTTATAGCATTTTTGACCTTTGAAATAATAGGTATTCCCATCGGCTCCTTGTAAAACGGTATCTAAATCAGTTGTAAAATCTGCTGGGGCTTCCTTTAGAAGTTTTGGAAACCTGTTTTCTTTATGAATAGTTTCTCCTTCTAGAGCAGAAATGTGTTCCCATTGTGTTCCCTTCAATGTATATACAGCTCCTTCCTCAATTAGTGCTGTTTTTATATTTTGAAATTCGTCTTTGGTATACACTTCTCCTTTCTCTTTTTCCTCTTCTGAGATTACATGACATGTTGTTCCATCAAATAGGTACACCGTTCGCTTATCTACTAGTACTGCATCAATTTGATTGGGTATATGATCCTTTAGTGCTTTAAAACGAGGCTCTTCTTTGAGCATTTTTATAGATTTTGGATACCCTAGTTCTACCTGACTATAATCCCTTTCTTTATATCTGAAGAACTGATCTCCAGAAAATAAATAGGTATGGATCGTCTCTATCTTTTCTGCATCATATCCTTCTAAATCATCATTATCTTCTCTAGAGAGTAATGTAACTGCTGCATCAATCTTACAATTTTCGATCAGGTTATTTTTTACATATCCCCAATACTTATCGATTGTTCTTGGATATCCAGGATCAATATGACAAGCAGCTTTATCCGAAAACCGTATATATTGATTGTTAAAGAACAAGTATGTTTTACCATCTTTTCCTGCCAAGGCTGCATCAATTTTGTTAATTCCTGATGGAAGTTCTGGCCATTGCTTATAGATGTTTTTAGGTTCTGACCACCAGCGATTGATATGATCAAATTCAATCACTTGTTTTTTTGAAAACAAGTAGGTTTTTCCATCATGAGCATTAAGTATAGCATGTGGGTTTCTAAATCCTTTGTCTAATAAATGTTGTGGAAGACTCCAAAAATTATCTACTGTATCTGCTGGAAATGTTTCTATCTCATCTACATCTAATATATTACCAATAGGCGTGATGTAAGAGTCTTTATTTTCTTCTTTTTCATCTACTTCTTTATAGTCTTTGGTAGCATATCTAACATACACTTGTTTGCGCCCTTTTCTACCAAAAACATAGGTTTTACCATCTAGTACAAAAGCGGCTTGAATTTTATTTAATCCTTCCCAATCTTCTGAAATTAATCTTGGATACCCTTCGTCGACTTGCTTATAATTACCGGTTGTATATCTAATATAAGTTGTACCACTAAATAGATATGTATATCCATCAAGACCAACCATGGCTGCATCTATTTTTTCTACTGATTGTATCGTAGAAACACTTTCAAAAGACAATGAGTCTTCGACATCCACTGCTATAGTTCCGTTTGTGTCCATAGTGAAGGCTACGGTGTGGTCATCTTTAAAAAAGTGTATTTTATTGTTATCATCATAAACACCGTCATTTTGTTCTTTTTCTACAAAAGCGGCATCAATTCCATTAATAAAATCAACCGGAATTCCTTCAAAACAATCCTGTATACGTTTTGGGAAGTCTTCCAATTCATGAACTTCATTATTTTCGAGGCAATCCATATAGGCCGTTACCTGATCATCTATAAAAACATAGGTTATCCCATTATGGGTAAAGGCTGCATCTATCGCATCGATATCTTTGAAATCATACTTAGATTTCCCCCAATGCTCTGCAACGTCCTTAACAACCTCATCTCTAGAGCTTATAAATTTGTTTCCTCTAAAGAAATACGTTTCCCCATCTAGACCTTCAAAAGCTGCGTCTAATTCATCTGGGAATATTTCTGGTAGATGAATCCCTAGTCCTTCATGTTTCCAATGTGCTTTCGTTTTTTTAGGGTATCCGCTATCGATTACGGTTGCATTGACATCTGAATATCGTACATACATTCCTTCTGCAAAAAGAAATAAACGCCCTAACGGATCTACGTAAGATGCATCTATTTTGTCAATTTCTGTAAAAGCATTGTCTACTTTACCAAATTCATTTTCTCGTTTTGCCCAGCTATCACCATCTTTCATCCATAGATGATAGTAATTATCGCTTATGATGTAAGTGCTTCCATTTTTATCCATAAAAGCAGCATCTATAGCTATCTTTCCTTCCTTTTCGAAAAATTTACGTATATAATCTTCTTCTATTAGATCTTTTAATTTTTCATCATCTTCTAAGAGGTCGATGATTTCTTTTTCTTCTTCAGTTTGCAGATTTTCTTCTTTGTCCAAATCGATTCCGTATCGATCTATCATTACATAGTCTGCTGCTCTATATGTCCAATATTCTGAATTGGAAAACAGATAGATAAATTCTTCGGTTTCTAATAGTGCATCGATAGACGTAACTCCTTTTGGTAATTCTAAATTTTCTGAAAACTTAGCTACCAAATCCTGATCCTTAAATGCAATTGCGGTTTCTTTTGCTCCTAATTGTAACTTGTTAGCTAATACGGAATATTGACGAACCCGCTGAAAAGAACTGGTAAACCCTTTGTTTGTTGGTATTTTTGTTATTTCTCCTAAAGAATTAGCAGTTTCTAATATCGGAGTGATCCAAGCACTCTTGATGTCTTTTACACCTTTAAAAACATGTTTGGAAACGATTTTTAGGATTTCTTGATCTAACCCAAAAACACTTTGTAATTGCTCCCATACTACTTTTTCTTGTTGGGTTTCCAGTCCTAAAATAGCTTCGATAATCTGCTGATGAGCTGATTTAATTTCTTTGCATATTGCTTGTAACATGAAGAATATCTCCTTATTATAATCTTCAAAACCTTTTATGCTAAAAACATTAGCGTTATTGGAGTCTATGAAATATTCTATTTTATCTGGAGCAATATGGCGCGTATTTGATAAAATCCCTATGTATTGTAGCATACTAATCAATTCTTTACGTTCCTCTGTAGAAAAGCTTAAGTTTTCGAGAGGTGTCTCTATAAACTGATAGGTTTCTGCAATTTTGATGATACTCTGCATTCTCTGAAAAATTGCCGTTCCTGTAGCCTCTTCAAAATAATACCCCAAAATGAGTTTATTTTGATTTTCGGTGTCTGAAAAGAAGCTTTTGGTTTCTGATACGATCCTTTTTCCATCCAAGTAATCTCCCTGTAAATCCTGATATGCCCAACCTGAGATAATCATATCTGCAATTTTGGTTAACTGATTAATATCTGCTGTCAGATACTTTTTCTGTACCTCTCTTACTTTGTTCTGAATGTTATTTAGGATTTCTTTTCGTTTGGGGTAAAATTGTAACTCCAAACGGAAGCTCTCGATATCTTCTGTTAATAATTTTGCTTTATCAATTACTCGACCTTGTTCTGTAGTGTATCCATTAAACATTAGGTTATGCAAAAGGTCTTCTAAGGCTACTTCTGACAATTCGAGTTCATCAAATGCTCCTGCAGTTAGTTTTAATTGAGCATCTTTAAACTGTTGTGTTTGTTTTTTTAATATCTCATAAACCTCTTCTGAGTGATCTGTAATATGGGTATTAACATCAAAATAGCTAAAGTTCTCCGGGTCGCTGAAAAAATTACTGTATTTGACAACGCCTTCTTCATCGATATAATGATTAAAAATCAAGTTATCATATAATTCTTCTAACTCCTCTTCAAAAAGTGGTAAGGAACGTAGATCCGAAAGATATATCGAAAAGGACACCTCATCTTCTTCTAGAGTATTGGCTTCTTCATTCTTGTATAACTTATGAATAATTTCAAATACGCTCTCGAGATAATAACTAAAATCTGTTTCTAGCTTAAAGTCTTCTACCGTTTCTGGTAGGTTTGCCATGGTAATCATTCCATCAATGGCAATATATCCTTTATAGGTAAGGTTCTTTTTAATTTTTTCTACCAAAGGTTCTTCTAGTCCTAATCCTTGAAAATCTGTTGGATGCACTTCTGCCAGCGCTGTAATAGCCATTTCAGCAATTTTCTGAGCTTTATCGGTATGACTATTATATGGCATTTTATGTGTTTGTTTACATCGCTTAGATTCGTGTTCTTCCAGAATTTTAAAAATTACTGAAGCACTACGGGTATCAAAAATTCCTTTTTGAAAAATAGCAGGGGTAGCCTTTACTTCTTTATACGCCTTTAATATCCCATCTAATTGAGAAATGGTTAGCGTTCTGGCTGCCATTTCTGCTTTTTCAGTCCTAAACTTACCTGTAGTAATGTACCATAATACATCTGCTGTAAAATCATACTCTATCATCCACTCGGTAATTGCCATTAGTGTCTGAATCAACCAAAGACGGTCTTCTATATTGTCTCCTAAAATAATGTTATACCCATCCTGCGTACTTGGTTTTTCGTGGATAAATGTTTGATGTTGTGTAAAACCAAGGATACTAAAATCTTGCTCCAACACATCAAAAAGCGTGAATACCTCTTCATGAGAAATATCTAGTATTTCTGTAAGTTGTGTAAAACCATACAAAAAATTTAATAAGGCTTTCTTAGAAGTGGACTTCATCCAGAGATCACTATCAATATCGTGATCATCTAATCTTTGGATGATTTTTTCCAGGTCCATTTTAGAGATTCCCAAGGCATGAATAATTCGTTTTCTAAAGGTGTCATTATCCTCAGAAAATAAATCATCATGGTAATCTAATGCTGTATATTGTTCGTTTATGTAGTGTTTAGGGACGATATAGTCTGTATCACTTGGGATATATTTATCATCTTGCACTACGTATTTATTATTAAATACGTTATTGAACAAATCCTGAGGTTGGTCTTCATCGGTATGTCCTATCTCATTGATAGTACTCATAATTCCCATTATGGTATCGATTGTAAGTTCTGTTTTCTTATGAATCTTTTTAACAATTGCAATAAGGTGTAGGCTTTCAAGGTTTATTTCTGTTTTTCCTGAAACTCTTAGGATGGTGTCTACCTCTGTAAAAGTCATCCCTATTTTTTTAGCCAAACGAATAAAAACATTGGTGCGCTTAAACCATTCATAATCCACCGTATCTTGGCTTATGTGATCTATAATATTTTCTTCGTTTTCGTCTAAGGTGGCATAGGTTACACCAGTTGCATTGATCCAAAAACCAGAAGATACTCCTGCTTCAATTTCCGGATTGTCTAATTTTTGGAATAAGAGTTCTCTTACTTCTACCCCTGTTAATCCAGTTGCCTCCATAAAAGAGGTAGTATTGGACATCTCTGCAGTAAAGGAGGTTCCTGTATAGTTAAAATACTCTTCTATATCGTTGTCACTATGACTGTTATACCCTGTAATGGTTTCCCATTCTTCTGGCGACATTCCTAAATACTCACGTACGAGAGTTTCTGCATCTAAATCTGTATTAGTTGCAAACATCTTGTATAACTGTTCTGATGATATCCCTAAATATTTCAGATATAGTTTTATTTCTTCTTCATTGAGATTAAAAGGGGTATTGAATGGATATTTAGCATTGGGTAGTATATTTTGATATACTTCTTCCTGATTTTCAGCTATTGTATCTTTACCTCCTATTTTCTTTTCTAAAATTTCATTAGCTATATTAAGAAATGGAATTTCTGTATAGGTGTTTTCTTCGTCCAGGAGGAGTTGTCTGATATCTGATCTTCGTTCATGGATATCGGTATCTTCAAACTCATCTTCCATCAATTGTAACAAATCTGCCAGGTAAGCAGCAGGAGAGTAGACCGATCTGGCTTCTTCTCCTTTTTTAAAATCAAGATGACCAAAAAGTTCTTGATAATCTGGTAAGTTGTTATTCGTACTCATTTTATGTATTTTTTTGTGATTAAATTGGACAAAAGGGATTCTGTCCCTTCCTAAAAAGGGGAATGCTATTGACCTAAATATTTTTTGGAATTATTGTATTAGTCAACCATCAAAATATGGGTTGTCTCTTTTATTTGTGGATACTACAACGTTTTTACCTGCGTCGTATGTGGTTCTCTGTTTTGGGTATATTCTACATAACGCAGTAACAGTTTACTTCTGATAGCTGTAGCTTTTTTATGTAACTCGATGATATACTCATCATCATTTTTAAAAATCTTGGTGCTCTTTTCTATAAAGCCTTTTTGAGTCATTGCTGCAATTTGGACCGCAGAATGAATATTATTTTTTAATAAAGCTTTTATGATTTTGGGATTATCCTCCCCCAATAATCTCACCATTCGTTGATATCCTTTTACTTTTTTTAATACATCTTCTTGATTATCTTCTAAACCCTTCCAATTAAGGGTGTCGTTTACTTTTTTATCAACTAGGTTTATCGTTTGCCAATCGACCTTTTTATTTTGCCTAAGAAACTTATTAAGTCCTTCAAAACTAACATCTTTTTTTATCTCTTTCTGTGCCATACTATTTTGATTTTTTGAATACATTATTCTGAAATTGCTTTCTAACAATGGTTCAAATTTGTTCAATTATCACCCTAAAAAGAAAAGTAATGAGTGAATGGGCTACTATCTTGAGTGTATATCACTAATAAATGAGTAAAGGGTTTTTCATTTTTACTTTAAATGTATGATATATAAAAACCTAAGAATGAAAAACGTAACCAGTATGTACGGTGTGTAGTAAAAATCTATATTAGTAAGGGATTTAAGACCGATTATGTATTAGAATGTTCTCATTAAGATTTACAGCATCATACAGGTTAAACAAATCTTAAAGAAATTATGAAAACTTTATAACTCTATACTAATAAATATTAATACATTATACTTTGGCTAATCGACCAAACCAAATTTTCATAAAATAGTACTACGTCTTTTCAACCTCTTAAAATCTATACATATCATGGAAAATATAATGACAAAAAAACCAGACCCTATTAACCTTACTAACCCCCAACAATTAATATTTGTTCTTCGTTCCGAAACATTAAAAAAAGTTGTTACTGATTTTAAGACCACTAAAGGAACAATGGATGAACCTCTGCCTACAGATGGATTGTTAATCCCGAACATAATAGGCATCCCAAAATTCACCCCTAATCACGAGATTACGTTCGTTTTGGAACCGAAAGAAGAATCGATTCAACTCTGTTATGTATGTTTTCAAAATGTAACTAAATCTGGAAGAGATAATTCCATTCAATGGTCCTCCGTTTTTAAAAACGTATCATCTGACGAATCAATTACTATACCTCCTGATAATTCACTTTATGCTGCTCCTCATACATCACACAAAAATACCGTTTCGTTAACTGTTCAGGATAATATTGGGGACGAAGAATATAATTTATATTACACTATTTTGTTTTCATATACTCTCCAAAACAATGCTAAATTCTTTTTCAGTATTGATCCCTTGATGAAAATTAGTTCTAGTACTTGATCTTAGAATAAATAAAATTAAACAAGTTTTATTTCTATCTCTATTTCTAATTTTTAATATATCTTTTTCTTGAACCATAAAATTTTTCAAAAGTCTTATTATCGTTTTAAAACCGAAGAGATTACTACAACAAAACAATCAAAAACTCTAAACACCTATACAATAGATAATTAACTATAAACACTACTATATTTAAAGAAATTAAGAAAACTTTATATGGATATATGATAAATGTTAATATCTTACATTTACTCTAACAAGTCTAACTCCTTTATTATAACAATAGGAGTTTTAAACTCTTAAACCTCATACATCATGGAAAATCTAATGACCATAACACCCGACTCTATTAATCCCACAAGTCCTACAGACATAATATTTGCTCTTTACACGCAATCAATGAATAGGGCTTTGAATCATTTTAATACTAAAATAGGCACAATGTCTTCTCCTATAGCTATAGATAGTATTGTAGATCGAAATATTACTGGTATACCTCAGTTTTGTCCTGGTGATATATTTAATATAACATTACAACTTTACAGTAGCAATGGTGAAACAATTAACCTCTATTACATAAAAATTCAAAATGGTAGCAAATCAAGTAATCCTAATATACCTTGGAGTTCAGTTTTCGAGAATACTTCAGGGTCCCAATATACTCAAGCTCCTGATAATTCTCTTTTTGTAACCCCTGGAAGTTCTACTTCATCTAGTAATCCTATTGTTTGTACTATCCCATTAACTGTTAATGATAGTATTACTGAAGAGTATGATTTACTGTATACAATTTTGTTTTCTTATACCAAAAATGATAAGGAATTCTTTTTCAGTATCGATCCTTTAATGAAAATTAGTTCTAGTACGTGATTTTAGAATGAGCGAAAATCATATTAAAATTGACCAAATTTTATTTTTAGCTTTATTTCTGGTTTTCAATACATCTTTTTCTCAAACTACAAAAGTTGTTGATAGTCTTATTGCTATCTTAAAGACAGATACCTTATCAAAAAAAGAACGATCAAAAAGCTTAAGTTTACTCGCTTTTAATCATCAAGATTTAGATACAGCATTATTTTTAGCTCAACAATCTTTAAAAATTGCTACAGAAATAAAAGACCCTTTACTACAAGGAAATGCTCTGGAAGAGATTAGTCATGTCGAAAGGAGGTTAGGAAATAACAGTAAATCATTTGAAGCCTCTTTAGAGGCATTAAAAATCTATGAATCCTTAAAATTAATAGAACATCAATCCGCCAGTTATGCACAATTGGCCAGTAATTATATTAGTGATAAAGAGTATAAATTGGCTATTCTATATTTGAAGAAATCTTTGAGTATCTATAACAATTCTGACAATTTAAGCAATTATACTATTGCAACCCTTAATCTTGGAGAAGCATACCGATTGGCAGGGCACTTAGATAGCGCTACTACTTGTTTTCAAAAAGCAATAAAACTTAATGATCAGGTAAAAAATGAATTGATTTCTGGGTATTCTCTTGGCAACTTAGGTATGGTATATGCAGCCCAAAACAAATTTGGTATTGCAAAAAAAAGCTTAGATACAGCTATTCTTACTCTTGGGAAATTAGGAGACTTATACTCTACATCAATATATTTGGCCGAGTTAGGAGAAATCTATAGCAAACAGAAGAAGCCTATACTTGCGGAAAAAAAATATCTGGAAGCTATAACAATGGCCGAAGAAGCGGGATTAAAAGAACAAATTAGAGATTTCAGTGCGATACTTCGTTCTTTTTATGAAGAAAAACAAGTATATGAAAAAGCACTACTGTATCAGAAAATGTTTCAAACCTATCAGGATAGTCTTGTTAACAAGGAGAACATTCAAAAAATAGAACAATTAAAGTCGAGTTATGAAATTGACAAGCGAGAATCTAAAATAGCACTGCTTAATACTATCAATACGAATCAGAAATTCGCTGTTGTCTCATTAATTGTAGGAATAATAGCATTATTTCTTTTTGTATACCTGCTCTATCGCATTAATAAAAAGATCAAAAAAACTAATATTATTTTATCTGATCAAAAGGAAATTATTACCAAACGAGAACAAGAAAAAGCATTGTTGTTAAGAGAATTGAATCATCGTGTAAAAAACAATTTACAGATGATTTCGAGCTTACTTAATCTTCAAAGTCATGAACTTACAGGGCACCCAGCAAAAGATGCTATTGTTTCTGGAAAATATAGAGTAGAAGCGCTATCACTTGTACATAGGAAATTATATCAGGAAGGTGTAGACACTAAAATCATGATGAAAGAATATTTAGAAGAATTGGTATTAGGGCTTTTTCATGGATATGATGCCAAGTTTAACCCTTATTTCGATATTACTAACATTGGAATTCATATAGATGTAGCTATCCCATTAGCCTTAATTATTAATGAACTGGTTACGAATTCACTCAAATACGCCTATAAAAAAATAAAACATCCAACACTTAAGATAATAGTATTAAAAGACTTTGAAGATTATTTACATATCCAAATAATAGATAATGGAATAGGTTTTGATATTCAAAAAAGTAGAGAAAACAATTCTTTTGGGATTAAACTTATCACTTCTTTAGTTGAGCAATTAGAAGGGGAAATAAAACTAAAAGATAGTAAGGGAACGCATTGGGATATCAACCTTAAAATAACGTAATTTTATTATATACCCTAGAATATTATGATTACCCCAATTCCAAAAGTTAAAATATTAATCGTGGAAGATGAGATTTTATTAGCTCAGGATATTTCTAATAGACTAACGGCCATTGAATATGAAGTAATAGGTACCGCCCCTACTGCAATCAAGGCCTTAAAACTAATTGCTGAGAATCCAGATGTAGACATTATATTAATCGATATTATATTAAAAGGAAATCTTGATGGTATTGAATTAGCTGGGCTAATTAATGCTAAATATAATATACCCTTTATTTTTCTTACTTCGCATTCAGACAATCAATTAATTGAGCGAGCAAAGGGTGTTTACCCTTATGCCTACATCCTTAAACCATTTAATGACAAACAAGTAAGTACTGCAATAGAATTAGCATTATTAAATTTTTCCAAAAAAACACCAGAAAAAGAACTCCTTAAAAGTAGAAATTTTAATGCTCCTGATAATCAAGTATTGCAAATCAAAGACAGCATATTTTTAAAAAAAGATCATCATTTTGAACGGGTACCTTTTAAGGATATATATTTTTTAAAAGCAGATAGTAATTATTGTACTGTACATGCTAAATCTGGCCGATTTATGTACTCAATGGTATTAAAAAAAATTGAAGCAGAATTACCTTCTAATCAATTTTTACGTACCCATAGAAGTTATGTTGTAAATATTGATCTAGTTAATGGTTTTGAAGGAAATATGCTTTTTCTTGGAGAGAAAAAAATCCCTGTAAGCAAAGCCCATAGAAAAGATGTTTTTAAATTATTTCATACTATTTAATACATATTACAAAAGATACTCCATCACATTATTATTGTACTTTTTGATAGAATTCATTTAAATCTAATGGGTCATTTTTTTGCTTCTGTATTGCTATAAGCTCTTTAAACAATTCATCTATTTTTGTTTTAAACTCAGGATTTGATGCTAAATCACTCATCTCCTCAGGATCTTCATTCATATCATACAAAAGTATTTTATCAATTTTAGGATAAACGATTAGTTTATATCCATCTTTTCTGATCATGCGTTGTAAGTCAATGTATCCCCATAAATAGCTTCATAAGGGCTTTTTTCCTTTTTATGTATCATGTCAAGTATACTATTAAACTCTACATAATCTGGTTTTTCTGCTCCAGCCAAAGTAATACTTGTTGCCATTGCGTCTTGTAAATAAATATCTTCTGCTATTTTTTTACCTTTAGGTATATCTGGACCGGTAATCATAAAAGGAGCTCGGATACTATGATCTAAAAGACTTTGCTTTCCTATCAGTCCATGTCTACCCATAGCTAAACCATGATCCGCAGTAAATATAATATAGGTGTTGTCCATTTTTCCAGTTCCTTCAAGAGCATTTAGAATTTCACCTATCTGGTCATCCATATGTGTTATTAAGGCATAATATTCTTGTATATGTTTTTTGGTAGCATAAGGTGTTCTTGGAAACGGAGCTAAAGCCTCATCTCTAAGATCTTGTCCATTACCTGTCCCATCTTTAAATGGATATTCTGATAACCAGCTCTCTGGAAGACTAATACTTTCTAAAGGGTATTTATCGATATATTTTTGTGGAGCCTGTCTTGGATCATGAGGAGCATTAAATGCTAAATACATAAAGAATGGATCTTCACTTTTCTTTGCTTTTTGTACAAATGCAAGAGCATCGTCTTTTAATACTTCACTCCAATGTTTTCCACCTTCCCAGTATCCACCAAATTTTGGATCAGTTGGAGACCAAGTCGTATCATTTTTGCTAATAGGGCGATTATATCCTATTGGCATAATATCTTTTGGTAATGTGTCTGTTCCTTTTATATTTTCAAAACGTTCTACCATTTTGAAATGATCCCAAGCATCACCGGGCATTCCTGGTCGTATATGTGTTACATTTTGAAAAACACTATCTGCTTTAGCATCAACATGCCATTTACCTGTCATATAAGTTGTATATCCTTGAGCTTCCATTAATTTTCCCCAAGTTTTATCGATATCGCGTCCCTGCTTCCAGTTTTTACGAAACTGATTCACGTTCCATACACTTCTTCCAGAAATAATCATAGCTCTGGAGGCTGCACAAACAGCCCCATTCCAAGCTCCCATATTATAGGCATGCGTAAAGGTTGTACCATCTTCTACTAACCTATTAAGATTTGGTGTATGGATTTCATTATTTCCTAATGCATTTATCGCTGAATACGTAAGATCATCGGCAAAAATAAATACTATATTTGGTTTAACTGAAGTAGTTTTAGTAGGCGTAGAACATCCTATCATAAAAACTAACAGCAACAACATAACTAACTTATTCATGATGGTATTTTATAATTTCTGGATTGAGGTATAATAGGCAGAAAATCTCTCGCCTTTGCTATTTAAAAAATTACAACTTAACTTATACTCTCCTTTTTCTAAATACCCATTTAGTGATGCAAAGGTAGCATCAGAATTAACATCTGCAGTAAGATCTAGATCACCAATGGTTACGATTGCCTTTAACACTTCAAGCCCTTTACCTACTGGTTGTCCATCTTGAAATGAAGTTGATGCAATAGATTCAATTTCTTGAGAAATTGCTAGTCCAGATTCTTCTGGATATCTTCTTAAACTAAACTGATAATTACCACTTTCTACTACTTTAATAGTATAATATCCTTCTGGGTGAAATTTACCATCTCTAATTTGTCCTTCATGCCACGGTAAATTTTCTTCAGTATGTAAATCATGTATTGTTAACCGAACTGATGTTTTATCTTCTCCGCCGATAGGGATTTGGGCATACCTTATATCTGACTGTATATTCTTCCACCAAGTATCATAGAAGCTTTGCATTTTTTTCACTTGTTCAGGATATTGATCTGCTAAATTTTCTTTTTGTCCTGGGTCTTTTGTGAAATCGTACAATTCACTTCCATTTACTAAACGCCATTTTGTTGACATTACGCAAGGGTTTCTTCCTTTTTCTGGCCATTGCTTACGTTGTGTATCTACAACAAGCATTCTATCCAAAGCTTTTTCTTCTCCTTCTAATAATGACACTACACTTACACCATCTAACTCTTTTTTAGAAGTATATGATATTCCTGATAATTCTGTTAATGTTGGTAATAAATCCACATGGGCTACTAATTCATTAATCTCTGCTTTTTTAAGTAAATTTCCTTTAGGCCAACGTATAAAAAATGGTACTCTATGTCCTCCATCATAATGACTACCTTTGGTACCTCTTAAGCCTGCGTTATACCCTCTAGTTTCTTTTGTTTTCTTATTATAATTAATACCATTTGCTGTTCCGTTATCAGTAGTATAAATTACTATTGTATTCTCTGCAAGACCCTCTTTTTCTAAGTAATTTGTGAGTTTTGCAAAATTATCATCTATGTTTGTGATCATTCCATAGAAACGTTTTTGCATATCGTTTAATTCTGCGTCTTTGTATGCATCTGCATATTCTTTTGGAACATTAAATGGTCCGTGAGCAGCATTAGTTGCTAAATACATAAAAAATGGTTTATCCTTACTTTTTTCAACGTATTTAATAGCTTCATCAAACCAAATATCTGTACAGTACCCCTCAAATTTTTCTGGAGTTCCATTTCTAAAATAGGTATCATCAAAATAATCATTCCCCCAATAATCAGGAGTTTGACCAACTCCTCCTCCACCATTATATAAAACTTCTTGAAATCCTCGATCTTGAGGTCTAAAGGGTTTATTATCTCCCAAATGCCATTTACCAAACATAGCGGTTTGATATCCGTTTCGAGCAAATACCTCAGCAATAGTCTCTTCATCTTCTAATAGGATGGAACAACCTGCTATAGTGTGCCAAGCATTATTTCGGTTTGCATTTCTACCAGTCATAATACCTGCTCTTGTAGGAGTACATGTTGTTCCTACATGAAAATTTGTAAGTTCTAAAGATTCTTTAGCAAATTTATCAAGATTAGGAGTTTTGATGATTGAATTACCATGAACTCCTATATCGCCATATCCTTGATCATCTGTGACGATTAAAATAATGTTAGGTTTGCTGTCTGGTACTGCTGGTTGCTCTTTACTTTTTGATTTTTCTTGACAAGAAATTAATATCGTTATCGTTACTAGTACTATTATTTTTTTAATCAATTTCATTGGTTTTAAATGATTCGTATGCCTAAATGATGATATGCTATAAAAATAAAGTTTAAAAATGCATATTTTGATTTTACTATCATTTCTTTAATGTCCAATTATTTACCATAAATGATTAATCATTACATAAAAACAGCACTATTACTAGTGCTGTTTAAAAATTAAAAAAGAATAGTATTCATCTTAAAAAGTTGTTATTCTTATTTTGTTAGTAGGTGTATTTGTATTCCTATCCACATTTATATTTCTATTTCCTCTATCTGATCTAAAGAAATTAACATGATCTCCTACCGGAAGAGGGAAATTAAAATTGTTGTCAAAAATATCCACAAATTGTGCTTCTTCTCCTATGATACCGCTTCCACAATTACCACTAAATGTATTGTTATTGATAAAAATACGACGACAACCATTTTCAAATAAAGGGGCATTGCCATAATCTCTAAAAGTAATTACTGAAATATAATTATGATCGCCTTGCGCAAAATTGCTGATATTATTTCCGTTAATGCTAATACCATTAGATTCATGTTCTATATTTATAGCTTCAGTAAATCTAACTGCTCCTGTGGTACCTTCAAAGGTATTTCCAAAAACCTGTATGTTTTTTACTTTAGCAAATGCTAAATTAAAGTTTTGAGCCTTTTGAAAAAAACACCCAGAGATTTCCATACCATTCATATCGGTTACAATTCCCATTGCTTCAGCCGCTCGTGGTAAAATCCTCAAATCTTCTCTTCCATCCGCTCCATCGTTTCCACAATCAATACTAATACCTGCCAATTGATCTCCTAAAAATTGACAATTCCTAATAATTACTTTGCCAATGCTACTTACTGGAGTGCTGCTAAAATTTCTGTTAAATAGTATACCTCTCGCACAGTTTCTAAATTCACAGTTAGAGGCAACCAAAAAATCAATTGGCAATCCTGTTCTATTGTCTGGTGTTCCAAAGCCTTGTCCTGCATTTGCAAAACGCATATTATAAGCTTGTACTCCTGATTTACCTTGTGAACTTACAGCTACCGAATTATTATCTAATCCTGCCCAATCTACGGTCATATTTCTATATATAGTTCCGTTAGCTCCTGTAACAACAAGGCCTGGTGTATTAAAAGTACGTGTGGCTACGATTCGAACATTATCTCTATTAGTTGCACCTGTTATGGTAACATTAGGAATATCGGTAGGCAAGAATACAGACCTATCGGTTCTATATGTTCTATTTGGTAATGTAACCGTACCTCCTGCACCAGCATTTCTTACCGCTTGAGTTAATGCATTTGCAAATGTTGCTGGGTTACCGTCCCATTGAAGGGTTACTGATGCTTTGGATGATATTTCTATAGCATTTGTAGGTTCATTTATTTCTTCATTCTCACACGAAGAAAATATAGTTATTAGCAATACTGAAATAGCCAATGTTTTAATAGCAAATTTTAATTTCATGTTTGTGTTATAATTAAGGTTTATATTACCTTAAATATAAAATCACGGATCACGCAATTGACAATTGTACATTCAAAAACATAACACATATGTATTTACACATCCAAAAAACTCATTAATGATAATAATTTAACATTTTTTATGTTAAATTCATTTTTCTGACCCTTCAATTTGCCTTACGTACTCACTTGGAACCACCCCAAATTGTTTCTTGAAACATTTAGAAAAATATGATGCAGTATTAAAACCTGTCATATACATTATCTCCTTTACCGACATATCACTTTGATCTAGTAATTGTACTGCTCTTTTTAATCGTATATTTCTTATAAATTCACTAGAGGATAGTCCTGTTAATTCCTTGAATTTTAGATATAAATTACTTCTACTATGACTCATTTCTTTAACAAGCATCTCAACATTAAAATCTGTATTCATCATATGTTTTTCTACAATCTCGATTGCTCTTTGTAAGAATTTTTCATCGGCAGATGTTACTGTAACCTCATTGGGTTGTAGTGTAATTTTTCGGTTAAAAACTTTTCTTAACTGATCACGCTGGTGAATAATATTAGATAGCTTTAATTGTAACAATTCCATATCAAAAGGTTTTCTGATATAGTCATCTGCTCCAATTTTTAGACCTTGAACTTCACTTTCTTGAGAAGACTTTGCTGTTAACATCAAGACAGGGATATGACTTGTTTCTTTTGTTGTTTTCAGATTTTTACAAAACTTTATTCCATCCATGACGGGCATGAGTACATCTGTAAGGATTATATTAGGTATTATTTTAATTGCCATTTCTAAGCCTTGTTTTCCATTTTCTGCTTCATGAATAGCGTAATTTTCACCTAATGCCTGTTTAATAAAAGTTCTTATATCTGCATTATCATCTACAATCAATAATACTGGTAATTTTGATCTTGATTTTGACAAATCCTGATCTACTAATTCATCATTAATACCTATGGCAAATGATTCCTTTTCCGAAGAACGCATTAGAAAATCATTTTCAGAAATTTCTTTACAACTTATTCCTTGAATGTTTTCATAAGATTCTTTATCTATTGGTAGTCTTACAATAAAATTAGTTCCATTCTTTCGTTCACTGATTACCGATATACTACCTTGGTGAAGTTCTACTAGATTTTTAACAAACGAAAGTCCTATACCTACTCCTTCTGGATTTACCTTGTCTTTATCTTTTGCTACATAAAATCTATCAAAAATATTTTCTAACTTATTTTTAGATATTCCTGGTCCTGAATCTTCTACTTGTATGACAACATATCTTTTTCGATCAGGTTTTGCTTTTAAAACACCTATTGTTTGTAATTCGTTGTCTTCTGAAATGTTAATTGAAATGGATCCATTTTCTGGTGTAAACTTAAATGCATTGGATAACAAATTATTCATGATTTTCTCCATAGCATCATGATCAAACCAACTTTCTAAAGATGGGTTAGCTGTATTTATTGCAAAGCCAATTTTTTGTTTATGCGCCAAAAACTGAAAAGGTTCTCCGACTTCTTTTATAAAATCAGTTACATTACCTGGTCGAACGACTAAGCGCATTTTTCCTTGGTTCATCTTTCTAAAATCCAATAACTGATTTACTAGTCGCAGTAAATAATCTGTATTCTTATGCATTAAGCCATATTGCTCTTGTAATACCGATTCTTCAATATTACTACCGCTTTTTTGCAAATACTCAAGAGGTCCTTTGATTAATGTTAATGGTGTTCTAAACTCATGTGAGATATTTGTAAAGAATTCTAGTTTCATCTGTTGTACCTCTTCGTGTTTATCTTTTTCCAGATCATCGAGGGTAGATTGATGTTTTCTATTCGTTCGATTTATGGTATTTCTCCAAAAACCAATTAATAATCCTAATCCAAATAAACAATACACGACATAAGCTCCTTTAGTGCGCCAAAAAGGCGGAACAACATCAATTTTTAGCTCTGAGGGGGTTTCATCCCACAATCCATCGTTATTAGATGTTTTTACTTTAAGTGTATATTTTCCTGGTTCTAAATTAGTATATGTTGCAAATCGTTTATCAGCAGTAGTCTGTATCCAATGATTATCGAACCCTTCTAACATATAGGCAAACTGATTTTTTCTTGGAGCCGCATAATGCAGTCCTGCAAATTCAAAAGAAAAGCTATTTTCCCAATACTTTAACTGAATCTCTTTTGTATTATTTATAGTGTTTTCTAAGATAACTCGCCCATTTACCTCTTCTCCTATTTGAACAGAATTATTAGAAATCATAAAATCTGTAATAACGGTTTCTGATTTAAATGTGTTCTCTCTAATATTTTTTGGATAAAATGCATTGAAACCATTTACTCCTCCAAAAAGCATTTCACCATCATTACGTTTCAAACATGCCAATTCTTGAAATTCATTATTCTGTAAACCATCATTTACATCATAATTTTTAAACGTTTCTTTTATGGGATCGAATTTAGATAGTCCTTGGTTGGTTGATAACCATAAATGACCTTCTTCATCTTCTAAAATTCCTTTGATCACATTATTTTTTAAACCATCTGCTTCTGTATATGAAACGAATCCTTCTTTTTGAACACCTGAAGGTCTAATGTATTTATTAAGTCCACCACCAAAGGTTCCAACCCATATATCGCCTACACTACTTTCATAAATCGTTAAAATATAATTATGACTGATTGTAGTAGAATCACCATCAACATTCTTAAAAATATCAAACTTGGGGTATTTCTTTGTAGTTTCATCTTTTGTTAATCGATTAAGTCCATTTCCTGTAGCAAACCAGATATTTTTTTGACTATCCTCATAAATATCTCTGATAATATTGTTAGAAACCGCAATTGCTTTTGAAGAATTTTCTATAAGCATATCTTTTTCATAATCGTCATCTTCTTTCTTAATCCATCGGTGTATCCCTCGACCATATGTTCCTATCCATATATTTTTTTGATGATCCTCTAATAATGCAAAAACACTATGATTAATATCGGTAACGGGAACCACATCATCCTCTTTAATATTGTTAGGATCAGTAATATCAAGTAGTAATAGGCCTGGATCATTTTCTACTCCAATAAAAAGTGTTTTTTTATTTTTAGTTTGTACTTCTGTAATAGCAAAAGAATTTCCTATAGTTTCAAAATTCACAAAGCCCGTATATTGGTCATTATTATTTTCTTTAGGAAGCATATTAAGACCTCCTCCTTCTGTACCTATCCACAATGTACCATTACTATCTTCGTACATTGATCTTATTTTGTCATAACTAAGACTTGTTGGATCTAAGGTCTTTCGGATATGTCTAAATTGTTTTCTTTCTGGATCAAACTTATTTATTCCTCCTCCGTTTGTTCCTACCCATATAATTCCTGTTTTATCCAGAAATAATGATTTAACGATATTTTTAGTTATACTATTGGGGATTCTTAAATCATATGTAAACTTTTGAACAAACTTGGGAAATTCATTTTTAGGAGAATTATCAAAATATATTAATCCATCATTTGTTCCACACCAAATATTGTTATTGTTATCTACTAACAATTCATTAATAAAAGCCCAATTAAGTTGAAATACTTTTCCTGATTCCTGATTTCCGGATTGACAATATAAACCGACATCTGTACCAATAAGTAATCGCCCGGTTTTATCTTCTCCCATACATTTTACAGGTATATTGGGTAGACCTATAGTTTCATTCATTAATTTGAAATAAAAATCACCTTTTTTATCTCTTGACAACTTATAAACTCCTGCGTGCCCACCTGCCCACAATTGTCCACTGCGATCTTCATAAATTGTATTAAACCAATTCTCTTGCCAGTTTGGAATTACTTGATCTTGCTCTGGATTAAAATATTGAAAACTGAGTGAATCAACAGGTTTAGTAAGATCTGCCATATTCAATCCATTAGTAGTACCCACCCATAATCGGTTTTTCTTATCGATATATATAGAGGCAACATGATCACTGCTAAGGGATTTTTTATCACTCTCATCATGTTTAAAATGAGTAAATTTTCCAGTTGATCGGTTAAAAAAGTTTAATCCGCTTCCTGTTGTACCTATCCATAGGTTATCGTCTTTATCTCCATTAATTGCATAAATTAAGTTACTGCTAATACTACCTTCTTGATTTACATCTGGTTTATACACAGAGAACTTGTAACCATCATACATATTTAATCCGTCATGAGTACCAAACCACATAAATCCTTTATGATCCTGATATATTGCATTGATATCACTTTGGGACAATCCATCGTCTGTTGTAATATGCTCAAAATATACAGGGTCTTGCCCATAACATACATTTTCAAATCCTACAATGAGAAAACAAAATATGATCGATAGTAAAGAAAATTTATAGGTACTGATATTCATACGCCAATTATTAAATTACTTAAATGTATTAAATTAAAAACAAACAATTCTAATCTTAGTTACCCTAACCACTGTATTAAAATCCTATTGGTTTTAATCTTACAGAGTATTCATATGTTTTAGACGGAATACTATGTTTCTTTAATGGAGCAGCTTTAAGACTCCAAGAATTATATCCTGCAACCCCTTGTTGTCTATGATCAATAGTAATAGTAATTCCGTTAGTCTTTTTCAAGTCACAAACTAATTCTGCATTTTCAAGGTTTTCTATAGTATATGGATAGGCACTGAATTCAAAAAGCCCTCCTTCTATTTGCAATCCTTTACCTGTATTATCAACAAATTGTGCCCACCTAGTATCTGTACGATTTGCATATTCTTGCGGATATACATAAGATTCGCCAAAGTTTTCTAGCGTAGCATCATACCGTCCTACAAAAGAAGAACTGTTTCTATCGATATAATTCTCATGAGGCCCTTTACCGTACCATTTTACTTGTTGTAACTGATTCGGTATTTCCATTTGTAATCCTACCCTAGGTATATTTGCTAAATTAATTGGGGCCTGTAATGTGTTATCAATACTAATTAAACCATTTGGTCTTATCGAGTAGGTTGTACTATATAATGCAGTGCCTGCTAATTGATGTTTTGTATTTACTTGTACTGTTCCATCTTTAAGAGTATCATAATCAAAATCAATCAGTTTTTGATTAGTACTAGCTTCTTTCCAGATTTTTATTCCCTCTATTCTTTGAATTACAGCACGATCATTATCGGTAGTAGCTCTCCAAAAATTAGGTTGAATAGGCTTTTGCACAAGTTTATTATTTTCATACGTATACGAACTTAGCACTCCCATATCAGTATCAAAAACAATAGAAATTTTTTCATTACTTACTATCAATTCTTTACCAGATTCTTTTATTGTAATTTTTCCTGAATCACTTTTAAAAGATTCTATATCAATTTTATTTTTTTGAACCACTGCAAATTGTTCTGAGGCTATTGTGTACCCTGCATTTGCCCAAGGAGTAGCTTTTTTAAAATTAGCATAAAAATTAAAAAAATACTCTTTATTTTCTTTCCTAACATAATCACTTTGAATCGTTACCGTTTCGCTAGTAAATGATGTCAATTCTTTAAGATTAAGATTTCCTTTATCCACCACTATTCCGTCTTCTAAGAGTTCAAAGACAAAGTTATATATAGATGTATTTAAGAATGAATGTCGATTTGTAATTTTAATTGTTTTTTTAAGATCATCTAATTCTGAAAAAACAATGGGCTGAAAAACATATTTACACTCATACATTACAGGTTTTACCGTTTGATCTGCATTAATAACACCATTAATACAAAAATTTTCATCATTTATTTTACTACCGAAATATCCACCATATACAAATTGTTCACAACCATTATCTTCTTTAACCAATATCCCTTGATCCATCCAGTCCCAAATAAATCCTCCTGCTAAACGGGGATTGTTATGAATAATATCCCATATTTCTTTAAGTCCGCCATTAGAGTTGCCCATGGCATGTGAATATTCACATGATATTACAGGTTTTTTAGAAGTTTGTGATACATCCATTTCTCTAAACTCATCTGGAGTGGGATACATCCTACTAATAATATCAACGAAGTCATAATTATCCGGAGGTGTATTTTTAGTTTGAGGAGAAAGTTCTCCTCCGCTACCATTCGCAGCTTCATAATGTAAAATCCTATCGTTATCGTACCATTTAATCCATCCTGCCATGGCTGCATGATTAGGTCCAACACCAGATTCATTACCTAATGACCATGAAAATATAGAGGGATGATTTTTATCTCGCTCAACCATTCTAATGGCGCGTTCTAAAAATGCTTGACTCCACTTTGGGTTGTTAGTAAGTTCCCCTCGAACTCCATGACTCTCAACATTAGCCTCGTCCATCACATAAATTCCATATTGATCACATAAATCATAAAATTCAGGATTATTCGGATAATGACTACACCTTACAGCATTAAAATTATATAACTTTAATAATTCCATGTCTCTCTTCATATCCTCATAACTAACCACCTTTCCTGTTTTGGCATTATGATCATGACGATTCACCCCATATAGTTTTATAGGTTGTCCATTTACCGTTAAGATTCCATTTTTAGTTTCAAATTTTCTAAAACCTACTCTTGTTGACTTAACTTCAATCACCTTTTTATTTTTGTCGACTAATGAAAGAACAAGTGTATATAGATTTGGTGTCTCTGCACTCCATTTATTAGGGTTTGTAATTTCCATATGTATAAAATCAAACTTAGGAGTCCAACGTTGATCCCACCAATAACCTGTTATTTCATCAACAGTAACAGATTGGCTTTTAATACTCTTTTGACCATCATACACATTAGCAATAAGCGTATATCCTTTTGCATCTACACCTTTAGGCAATGTTATTTTAGGTCGAACTTTTAGTATTGCATTTTCATAGTTCTTATCTAGTTCGGTTCTAACGAAAAAATCGGCAATAGATGCTTTAGGCTCTGCAAATAACATTACATCGCGATGCATCCCCGCTAAACGCCAATGGTCTTGTGATTCTAAATAAGATCCATCTGACCATTTATACACTTTGGTAACGACAGTATTTTTTCCTTTCTTAAGAAAAGGAGTGATATCGAACTCTGCTGGCAGTCTACTACCTTGACTATATCCAACTTTCTGACCATTAATCCATACATAAAAAGCTGAAGACACTCCTCCAAAATGAATCCTAACATTCATATTTGTCCAGTCTGAAGGTACTGTAAAGGTTCTTTTATAAATTCCCGTTGGATTATTGTCTACTGGTATATTTGGATAATCATTAGTACCCCATGGGTGTTTAGAGTTTGTATATACTCTAGTTCCAAAGCCTTTCATTTCCCAATTTGAAGGAACAGAAATTCGTGTCCAATCCTTGAAGTTGTCTTGCAGAAAATTTTTGGGTGATACTGACGGATTTTTTGAGAAATTAAATTGCCAATCTCCATTAAGTGATATTACTCTACCAGATTTCGATTTATCACAATCTAATGCTTTTGATTCTGACGAGAAAGAGTACATTGTAGCTCTTGCAGGAAGTTTATTAATTGCTATAACATTTGGGTTTTCCCAATCGTTTTGTTGTGCGAATACTTGTAAGGTTAAAAAAAACACACTTATGAGAAAGGAGTTCTTCATCATCGAATAAATTGCTTTTTGATATTTTTAAATATCGAAATATATCAAACAATTATTTGGTTTTCATCCTTTCATGTACAGAGATTCATTGATTTAAACATATGAGGTATAAAATCAATCATATGATTTATAGTTAAAGATATTTGTGCGCCAAAAAGCAATTTTCTTTAAGTATATTCAACACTAGAAACATGTTAAAATGTTTTCTTTACCCACTCTATAATTGGGTTATACCTGCATATTTTTCTGGAATAGTAGCTATAGATTTAATTTCTATATCCTTATAATACACCTCTGCAGCTTCTGACTGTATTTGTATCTTACCCTTATTCATTGCTCTCCATTCTCCTTTAAGGTTAACCATGGGATCCACAACAACCATAACCACTACACCATTTAAAATATGTATCGATTTGTTTCCAACACAAATTAACTCCATAGTGTTCCATTCTCCTTGTTTTTTTTCTGGATCATTTTGCTTAAAACACCTTCCAGTTTCAAAACCTTTATTCCATGAAAAATCAACTAGATCAGCTCCTTTAGTATAATAATATTTTTTATCTTTTTTTATTGCGGGACTTTTAGCTTTTACATTTCCTAAAGTTACTAAATCGCCACAGTCTGTTTGTTGTACTTCACATTCTATGCTAGTCATCCAAACATTCCAAAAATCAGTATAATCACCTACACTATGATACAACACACCACTATTTCTTTTCTTATTTAATCGGGGTTTCCATTTTTTTTCTCCCCACTTAAATTTCCAAGTTAAGTGATAGTTATCGTATTCTTTTTTTGTTACTAGGCCTGCAAAAATTTCGCCTGTAATTTTTATAACTTCTTCCTCTTTAATTTGAACTACAGAAAACACCTTTTTGGGATCTTTGTTTAGTCCAATTGGCTTACCCTTAGTAACATCGTCAAACTTCTCATATCCTTCGATTTGGGTCGAAGAATGTGGCGCTCCCATAAAAATGTCCCATTTAGACAGTTTTTTATCAATTAAATTACCCCATTTGGTAGTTTTTGTATTAGACTGATATACTGGTTTAACCGTTTGTTCTTTTGGTTGATATTTACTTCCACTTGCCCACCTGATTCCACGAGTTAATAATTTCCATGCACTGGGGGTATCAAAGTCTTTAGGATCATGACCAATAGATAAATAAAATACACGTCCTTTTGCAAAATGTTTTTTCCAAGATACAGGCATTACTGCTCCCTTAATCCAACTATTATGTTGATCATTAAAAGTTGTTGTTGCCAATACTTTTGAATTAGGGTCCACATGCATGTAGTATTGTTCGGTATTTTTAATATTAAAATCCGTGAGCCCTTTTGTAATAGGATCGTCCTTATGTATAATATCTACTTTATAATCAATTTTCCCTCCAGGATGTGAAACCCATTGACCACCAATCATATATTGATAATCCGTGTTTTTTCTAAAAGAATCACCTAATCCACCATGACAACCTGCTATACCTGTTCCATTTTTTACAGCTGTCAACAATCCTTTTTCTTGTTCTTTAGAAATTTGTCCCATAGTCCAATATTGGATAATTAAATCCGTATCAGACATTTTCTTTTCGTCGGTGTATATATCTAAGGAATTAGAAACCGTTACCACAGCACCTTCTTCTTTAAGCCATTCATGAACTCTATCTGTAAATACTTTAGGTTGATGACCATCCCATCCACCATAAACCATGATAACTTTCTTTCCTTTTAATTTTGGTAATCCATCTTTTTCTAACTCTTGAGCGTTTATTTCTCCAGACAAGAGTAAGCAAGGCATTAAGGTTATAAGAAAAGTGAGTTTAATTAATTGTAACATAACCATATCTATTTAGAAATTAATACATCATTTATAAGTTCTTATAACCTTGCCTGCTTTTTATACTTTTTTGGAAATTTACTAATAGACCTAATTTGAATATCTTTATAATATGCTTCTGCTCCTTCTGATTGTAATTGAATTTTGCCTTTTGTAAGTGTTAATTCTTCTCCATTGATCACTTTTCGTGAATTTTTTACCACCATAACTACCTTATCATTTACCACATGAATACTTTGATCACCAACACATATAACCTCAACGGTATTCCATTCTCCATTTGGTTTTTCATTTGGTGTATTTATATGGCAATATCCTGGATTTCCATTTCCCGCACCATAAGTAATAGTCTTATCATTTTCTCCAGTAACTTTATACAAGTCTTTTTTTAGTTTGGTCGAGATTACATCTGCCCTTGCATTAACTAGAGTAACAAAATCACCTGTATCACCTTCCTGAATTTGACATTCTAAACCAGACATCCAAACATTCCAAAATGCACCATGATCGCCATGACAATGATACAAGATACCATTATCACGTTTTACATTTAATCTTGGCTCCCATTTCTTTTCACCCCATTTAAATTTAACTTTAAGGTGATAGTTTTCAAACTCTTGTATTGTAGTTAGACCTCCATAAATTTCGCCCGTTACTTTAAGTATTATATCTTCATTTTCTTCAACAATCGAAAACACATTTTTGGGATCATTATTTAGACCCAGAGGAGTACCGTGATGCACATTTTCACTCTTTTCATGACCTTCTAGTGCTACTGATGTATGAGGAACTCCCATAAACACCTCCCAATTAGAAAGTTTTTTATCTAATAGATTTTGCCATTTCTCGGTAACCTTAAAGTTTTGTTGAGTTTTTTGCCCAAAAGAGAGAGCAAACATCCCCATAAATAATACATAAATAAGTTTTTTCATTGTAAAAGTTTAATTCATAGTATAATACTACGTTTATCTAAAAACGCTTTAAGGTTTTAATAGTATTTATATCTAAAATACTGCCCCATGCATGATCAATTGTCATGCATGGGGGATAGTATTCTTATTTAATTTTTATCGTTTTGAGAATCTCAATACGCGTTTATTTTGGTTTTGTTGCTGCACTGTTACAAAGTACATTCCTGACTGAAGTCCAGATACATCTAAAACTCTTTCATTTTCACTAGATTTCATTTCAAAAAGAACTTGTTTACCTGCTATATCAGATACAGTTATTTTTGCTATTTCAGAAACCCCATTAAGTCTTAACACATCAGTAGTTGGGTTCGGATACATAATAATCGCATTTTCATTTGCTATTATATTATCATCACCAGTTTTACTTGATTGATATGTTACTATTAATTGTGGAACAGTAGCTGCAGTGTTTTCTTTTGATGCAATTGCGAAATCATTTCCTCCTGTAGCATTAAGCACTAACGACACAGCATTCCCTGAAATTGAATTTGCTTGTAAAGCAACTGTCTCAGTATTGCCAATTGTATATGTCTTATTGATAGAACCTAACAGTACTCCGTTAGCAGGCTTATTACCATTAGACAGATTCGTTTCGTTCCAATTATTAGAATTTCCTAAATTAACATTTAGGTTACCATTACCAGCGTCTCCAGCAACAGTAAATTTCAATTTAGCATCTGTAATTGTACCACTTATACCAGAAAGGTCAAACATCAAGTATCCAACTCTATTTCCGTTTTCTATTCTAATAATATTACTATTAAAATTAGTACTTCCTTGCAAATAACTATCGTTAACAGGTGTTAATGTAGTTGTTGAAGTGGTTGGAGTTGATCCACCACCAGTTGTACTTCCAACAATAGTAGGTGCAAGCGGACTTGCTCCAGGAGTACCACCACTACATAATGCTCTTAGCACAAAGTCATAAGAGGTTCCAGACTGTAAGCCATTCATAGTTATTGAAGTACTACCTGCTGCTCCAGACGCAAAGCCAACACCACCAGTATTAATATTTCCTGTAAATCCTCCTTTTGGAAATGCTCTTAATTCAAAAGTACGTGTATCGTTAGCTGTATTAGCATAAGATATCGTTACTGAAGTAGCGTTTGAACCTGAAACAGCTAAATTGGCAGGAGCTACATTACAATTAGCCGAGTTTGCCGGAGTATTTAAAGTGAATACTGCACGATCAAAGTTAAATAGGAAACCTGCAGGACCAGTGTATGTAAATCGAATTTTTTGAACCCCAGCAGCTAAATTTACATTTCCTGAAACCGGAGTACTATAATTATGCCAATCGTTATTTACAGGAACGGCAATTGTGGCTAGATTATTTCCTGCAACCGAAGCTACAATATTTCCTCCTACACCATTTGATGATGTAAACGCTTCTAATTTATACGATCCTGCATTAGCAACATTAATATTATACTCTGTATAATTGTTATTTTTAATAAAACCTAGGTTTCGTCCTCCACCAGGCGTATTTTCTGCTTTTACATCTCCATTTTTAGCTACAAAATTCTCTACTTGTATTGTTCCTGGAACAGCTATTGAAGTTGGATTAGGATTTGGGTTATCACAATTTGCAGCAATTGGGGCTGCACCAGTACCTGTTGGTTTTGTATATGCTTTTGATAAAATAAATTTATCCATTTCAAAACCATCTTCTCTCATAGAAAAAGAGATTGTATGTATTCCTGCTGTAGGAACATTGATAAAAATTTGTTGTGCTACTCCACAGTGATTTGCTGCAGTACGTTGCTTACTTTCCCAAGTCCATGCATTTTTACCTGTACACCATTGCATTCTAGCTCCAGATGCAGGCCAATTACCATCTATTCCTACATGAACTCCATTATCTTCAGATCCTGTAGAGTGTGCTCTTACCCAAACAAAATATTTACCTGGTGAATTAAATTTAATCTTATAATCTACAATTGCTGCTACTCCTGGAGTATCTGAAAAACTTACTCCTGTTACCAATGGGTCACCATGTGTTACACGTGTATCAGGTAATAATTCTATATATTTACCTCCACTAGCACCATTTGAATGAATTGGATCAGGATCAGGTGTTGGAGTTCCTGTGGTACCTGCACCAATAACGAACCACTCTCTGTCTTTTGTTTTTGATTGCTTTACAAAGTTTTCAGCTTCAACAGCTACTATTCCATTTTTTTCTTCATATGTTTTATCACAGTTTGAAGGATCCGGATCTGGATCTGGGTTTGATCCTGTGGTATTGATTACATATCTATTCCAAAATTTAGTAACACTATCTGCATTACTTCCTATATTGAAAATCCACCAGTTTTCTACACAGTCAGAATAATCAATACCTCCATTTTTCATAAAAGACCAATCGTAAGGCACTCCTCCTGGATATCTTTTAAGGACTACTCTTGTAGCTTCATTCCAAAGTTGTTTTGCTTTTGCATTGGGAGAGTTTCTTGCTTGATTTAACCATTTTTTATCTCTACTTCTGTATTCAGGAGTTTCCCACGGTCCGTGATCACCAAAACCTCCAAAAGGTGCATTTCCATCATCTATATAAAAATACCTAGAGTTATTTTTTATAAAGTTTATGATTACAGGATTTGCTGCGGGTTTATTAGTCGTATTATCCGCATGGTTTTGATTCCATTCACTGTGTTGAACAACAATAACATTGTTTTTTACAACATCATTGTTTACTCTTTTTTTCACCTCTACAATCCAATCACGAGTAATGTTTGATTGGCCCGCTTCTTGGACCCAAAC
Organism: Aquimarina sp. AD10; assembly: GCF_003443715.1. Classification (NCBI taxonomy): domain Bacteria; kingdom Pseudomonadati; phylum Bacteroidota; class Flavobacteriia; order Flavobacteriales; family Flavobacteriaceae; genus Aquimarina; species Aquimarina sp. AD10. The sequence continues at coordinate 2,327,358 of NZ_CP031965.1, forward strand.
TTTACCGCCATTATTAAGAATAGGGACTACTCTATTAGCGATTCTTGTTACCGAACCATTTCTATCTGCATCGGCATCGGTCCAATTAGCACTACCGAATACCATATCAAATAGTTCATCTGAATCAATAAATTGTCCTCCTTGTCTTCCATAAGCTCCTGCAACCCCATAATATTTTACACCATTAAAGTCACTATGTGCTAACATAGATCCTAATGCAGCCTGTGCATGGATATCATCTGGATCAGGTTTACTATCAAATTGAGCAATTAAAAGATCTTTGCTTTTATTAAAAAACGGACGTTGGGCATTAGCCACATTAAATATGGCCAGACAGACCACAATTAAAATAATTTGAGTTTTGAGTTTCATGATTTGTTAGTGTTTGTGTTAAAACGTTAGTTGAAATTATTTTCTTCACATTAACAGAAGAAAAAAGGGTTTAGTATTCATTTAAAAAAATAAATGAACATTTGATTTTTAATTACCATTTAATGAATTCTTTAAATTACATAAAGATTAGAGTGCTTCTTTAAATGGCTTTTAGTTAGGTTTTCATGTTTTGAGTACAACATGAGCAATTGGGTTTTCTTAGATGGTGACCACCCAGATTTTTGATTTTTGTTCATTGGTTTTAATGTTTGTGTTTATATTCGAGTTAGTGAAAATAAAGTTAAATATTAGTCCCAAAAAAAAGTATATCTTATGATTAAAATATAGCAACAAATGTTCTATACAAATTAAAAAACCAGAATCATTTACACTAATAGTACACTATCCATTCGCCATATCCTGAACCTAAGTTTTGCTACACATTTAATAAAAAAGTTATTTTTTTAACAACTTATTCGGTTATTTTAACAAATAATGAAAAAATATATGAATTCTTTTAACTAAGTTTGTTTAACTATTCTAAGAAAAAGGTGAACAGTATTAAACAAACTTTCAGTATTAAGGATTTAGAAAATCTATGCGGCGTTAAAGCGCATACCATTCGAATATGGGAAAAAAGATACAATTTACTTTCTCCTAATCGTACAGACACTAACATAAGAACATACAATTTAAAGAGTTTACAAAAACTTCTAAACGTAACTTATTTAGTTAACAGTGGTTATAAGATATCAAGAATTTCTAAATTGAATGAACAAGAAATCAATGAATATGTAAGAAGCATTGTTTCTGACAACAGCTCAAAAAACCAAGCTATAAACTCCTTTAAAATTTCAATGCTCAATTATGATTTAGAGTTGTTTTTAGGTACATATGAGCAACTATCTCAGAAAAGAAATTTTCGACAGATTTTTATTGATGTATTTATTCCTTTATTAAAAGAGATTGGTTTACTATGGCAAACAGATACGATCAATCCATCGCATGAGCATTTTGTTACAAACTTAATCAAGCAAAAACTTTTACTTAATATTGAAAAATTACAATACAACAAGCCTACTAAGACCGATAAAGCGTTTGTATTATTTCTTCCAGAAAATGAAATTCATGAATTAGGCTTACTATACATAAATTATGAAATATTACTTCATGGATATAGGGCTATTTATTTAGGCCCAAGTATTCCTTTAGATAGTCTTCCAAGTATGCTTTCTTTTCATACCAATAGTGTATTCGTTTCTTATTTTACTATAAAACCTGAAAAAGACAATATCGATAAATACGTTAAAGACTTCAATTCGATAATTTGTACTGAACGTATTAGTGAATTTTGGATGCTTGGTAAGCAGATTATACATCTTTCAAAAAATAGCGCTACTAATCATCGTTATTTTGATTCTATTAATGATCTTATCGCAGAATTATAACATCCCAATCATCTAAAATATGTCTAAGAAAATTGCAATTATTGGCTCTGGCTTTTCATCATTATCAGCATCTTGTTATCTCGCGCAATTAGGATATGATGTTACCATTTTTGAAAAAAACTCTACTATAGGAGGTAGAGCCAGGCAATTAAAAAAGAAAGGATTTACATTTGATATAGGTCCTTCATGGTATTGGATGCCGGACGTATTTGAGAGTTTCTTTAATGATTTTAATACTTCTGCTTCTGATTTTTACACTTTAGAAAAGCTTAATCCTGCATACAAAGTATTTTTTAAAGACAACGAAAACATAAAAATAGAAGATACCCTAGAAAAAATATACCAAGCCTTTGAAAATGAAGAAAAAGGAAGCTCTCTAAAACTTCAAAAATTCATTAAAACGGCTCAGAACAATTACGAAATAGCTATAAAAAACCTAGTTTATAGGCCTGGAGTTTCTCCTCTTGAATTAGTTACAAAAGAAACCATACAACGCGTTGGTCAATTTTTTAGCACTATTTCTAAAGAAGTCCGCAAAGAATTTAAAAATGATAAACTTATCAAAATACTAGAATTCCCCGTATTATTTTTAGGAGCAAAACCTAGTGACACTCCATCCTTTTATAGTTTTATGAACTATGCCGATTTTGGTTTAGGCACATGGCATCCCAAAGGTGGTATGTATCAAGTCATATTAGGAATGGAAAAATTAGCGAAATCTTTAGGTGTAGTCATATTAACGAATTCTAATGTTGAAAAAATAGAAGTGACTCAAGGTCGTGCTACTGGCATTATTGTTAATTCTGAATTGATTGAAGCTGATATTGTCCTATGTGGAGCGGATTATCATCATGGAGAGACTCTGTTAGAACCTAAATACAGGCAATATTCTGAAAAATATTGGGAAACTAAAACATTTGCACCTTCATCATTGTTGTTTTATGTTGGTTTTGATAAAAAACTAAAAAATGTAAATCATCACAATCTATTTTTTGACACTGATTTTGATGCACATGCAAAAGATATTTACGATGATCCTAAATGGCCAAATGACCCTCTTTTTTATGCGAATTTTACATCTTTAACAGATTCTGGAACTGCTCCAGAAGGTAATGAAAATGGTTTTTTCTTGATTCCTTTAGCTCCTGGAATAGAAGATACCGAAGAACTAAGAGCATCCTATTTTGATAAAATAATCACCCGTTTTGAAAAACTCACAAATCAAAGTGTTAAAAATAATATTATCTTTAAAGAGTCCTTTTGTGTAAAAGACTTTATAAAAGAGTATAATTCATATAAAGGAAATGCCTACGGAATGGCCAATACCCTTCTGCAGACAGCATTTCTTAGACCTAAGTTAAAAAGTAAAAAAGTTGAGCATTTATTTTTTACTGGACAGCTTACTGTTCCTGGGCCTGGGGTACCCCCATCATTAATTTCAGGAAAACTTGTGGCGGGCTTAGTTGAAGCAAAATATAAACCAGCAAAAGAACTAAAACTTATTACCACATAAACCTAATACCATAAATCTAAACTCTATCCCTCTATGAAAGCCATTTTTGATACAGTATCTTATAGTTGTAGTAAAATTGTTACTAATTCTTATAGTACATCATTTTCATTAGCATCAAAAATGCTTTCTGATTCTATAAGACAAGATATATACAATATATATGGGTTTGTAAGATTTGCTGATGAAATTGTAGATACTTTTCATGACTATAATAAAGAAACTCTTTTTAATGATTTTGAAAAAGAGATGTACAAAGCAATAGAGAATAAAATTAGTTTAAATCCAATACTAAACTCTTTTCAGAAAACAGTGCACCAATACAATATACCTGCAGAATTATATGAAGCATTTATGAAAAGTATGCGCTTAGATTTACACAAAAACGATTATTTAACCGAAAAAGAATACAAAGATTACATATATGGATCAGCTGATGTAGTGGGCCTAATGTGTCTTAAAGTCTTTGTTAAAGGTGATAATCAAAGATACAATGACTTAAAACAAAGCGCTATGCATTTAGGCTCTGCTTTTCAAAAGGTAAATTTCTTAAGAGATTTAAAAGCAGACTATGAAGATTTAAATCGTACATATTTTCCTAATGCAAATCTTAATCAATTAGATGAAAGTTCTAAACAAAAAATTATTAAAGAAATAGAAGAAGATTTTGAAAGAGGTCTTTCAGGCATATTAAAGCTTCCTGTTGAAGCTAAATTTGGTGTCTACACTGCTTTTATATATTATAAGAAATTATTGAATAAACTTAAAAAAACACCATCTTTAGAGATAAAGAACACAAGAATAAGAGTACCCAATTATCAAAAATTTGGATTACTTGCAAAATCTTACTTTGATTACAGATTAAACCTAATTTAGACTTATTTTTGTATAAAATTTTTTACACGTGAAAATTCTCATCCAAATATTAGTTTTTCTTTCGGCTTTTGCAATTATGGAGTTTATGGCATGGTTTACCCATAAATACGTAATGCATGGTTTTTTATGGTCGTTACATAAAGATCATCATCACAAGGATCATGGTAGCTGGTGGGAGCGTAATGATTTTTTCTTTATATTTTATGCTATTATAAGTATGTCCTGCATATTATTTCACAATTCTGAAAGTTTTTGGATAGGTATTCCTATTGGTCTTGGTATCCTTGCCTATGGCATCGCTTATTTTGTGGTGCATGACATTTTTATTCACCAAAGATTTAAGTTATTAAGAAATGCAAATAATTGGTACGCCAAAGGCGTTAGGAGAGCCCATAAAATGCATCATAAAAATATAGGTAAAGATAAAGGTGAATGTTTTGGAATGTTAGTTGTTCCTTTTAAATATTTTAAAAAATAACCATTTTTTATTCAGCAAGTAACTCATCTAAAGTTGATCTTACTTTATCACTATTCCAATTAGCAGCATTTGTTTTATCAATAATAATATTCCCTTTTTTATCAATAAGATATGTTTGGGGGATTGGATTATTTACCATTGGCTCTGGTCGTGCAGATAATGACCTATATACAGGGTAATTAAATTTTTTCGCATTCATAAACTTTGAAATATCTTCATCTACTTCGTTAGTTACAAATAAAAACACAACTTTTTCTCCATAATCATTGTACAATTCTTGTAATGAAGGCATTTCAGCGATACAAGGTGGGCACCAAGTTGCCCAGTAATTAATTAGAACGACTTTATCTTTTGCTGTATTAAAATCAATGGACTCAGTATTTACTCCGTGTAGTTTCCAATCATAAGACGCCACCTGCTTTCTTTCTTCAACACTTACCACCCCAGGACTAAAAGAAAATATTCTAGTAAGAAATATTTGCATCATCCCCCTAGTATTAGGTATAAAAAATAAGATCAAAATGATCACAAAAATAGCATTCGATATGTTTTTTTTATTGAATTTCATTAGTTCAAATTTAAGGTATAGCTATTTTGTCTAAAAATAGTAAACAACTTACAAAGTTAAATAAATAGAACTTTTTCGACTTACTATACTTATACTTAAAATTTAAATGTAGTTTTTATTTACATGCTTTTACAAATTAATAAAGCGCAATCTAGGATTGCGCTTTAAAACTAACAAAAAAACAAATGAACTAAATTTTAATACTCCTTTTTTTAAGAAGTTATAGGCTATTTAGTTCGATATGTAATCGTTATTATTCTATTATTGACGGTCTACTTCAATAGAATTAGACAAATCGAATGTTCCTGTAATTTCTGCAACAGTTGCTGCTGTAGTAATATTTGAATCATTTTCGTAACGTGCATACCATATAAAACATTTTCCTACTCCTGCAGCATTAAAATCTACGCCTTCTACCATAGCAAGAGATCCTGGTCGTCCTAGTATCGCACCTGCCTCATCAGTAATTACCCAAGTACTATTAGTACCAAAAGCATTTGTAGCATCTAATGTTATACCAGAAACAAAATCGGCAGTTGCATCTACTGTAAACGTAAAAGGTCCCCCAGAAATTTTCCCTGCATTAACCACTTGATTACGAACAACAGTTATAGGGTTTGAAAGATCGAACATACCTCCAACATTATTAGCATTCATTCCCATTTCTAATCCGGTTACCGTTCCGTTATAACGTGCATACCAAATTAAACATGTACCTACTCCTGCGTCATCAAAATTAACACCTTCTACAGCTTGTAATGTAGGTGGTAATCCTAAAATCAAACCTTGATCATCAGTAACAATCCAAGTACTATTATCACCAAAGGCATTAGTAGCATCTAGCGTAATTCCACTTACCATATCAGCTTCACCATCAACATCAAATGCAAATGGTCCACCAGTAATTTTACCAGCATTAACCACCTGATTACGTACTACTGTAATTGCATTTGAAAGGTCAAACATACCTGTAACATCATTTGCATTCATCCCCATTTCTAACCCAGTTACGGTTCCATTATAACGTGCATACCAGATTAGACATGTACCTGCCCCTGCATCATCAAAATTAACACCTTCTAAAGCTTCTAATGTAGGCGGTAATCCTAGAATTAAGCCTTGAGCATCAGTAACAATCCACGTACTGTTATCTCCAAAGGCATTTGCATTATTCAGTGTAATTCCAGTTACCATATCGGCTTCTCCATCCACATCAAATTCGAATGGTCCACCAACAATAGTACCCGCATTAACTACTTGATTACGCACCACTGTTATTGAGTTTGAAAGATCAAACATGCCTTCAACATTATTGGCATTCATCCCCATTTCTAACCCTGTTACAGTTCCATTATAACGTGCATACCAGATTAAACATGTACCAGCTCCGGCTTCATCAAAATTAACACCCTCTAAGGCTTGTAAAGTAGGTGGTAATCCTAGAATTAAACCTTGATCATCGGTAACAATCCAAGTACTATTATCACCAACAGCATTACTACCATCTAGAGTAATACCTGTTACCATATCAGCTTCACCATCCACGTCAAACGTAAACGGTCCGCCAACAATTGTACCCGCATTAACTGCGATTGGATTATCATCATCGTCACTACAAGAGACGGCAACAAAACCTATTGCCAGTGCCCCAATAATTAATTTTTTAAACATTGCTTTTGTTTTATGATTATTAGATCATAAAAATATCAACATTTGGTTTTTTAAAATGTTAGCTATCTAACACTAGGCAACAATTTTTAATCGAATCTCTTTACGATTAAAATCTAGGATTTTGGATTCTTTTAACTCATTAAGAATTATGTTTAATGTAGGTCTTGAAGTACCTATCAAATTGGCTATATCTTTCTGCGTATAAGGATGTTCTATAACCATATCCCCTGTATCTGGACAGCAATGCCCGTAATCTTCTTTAAGTTCGTTCAAAAATTCTAATAACCTTGTTTTTGTATCCTTAAAAAGGAGTAATTGTAGTCTTCTTTCTAAGCGTTTAAAACGCATACCTATAAATTTATAGATTCTAAGACTAAAGGATTGATTGTCTCTCATCAAACCATGCATCGTTTCTACCCCAATAGGACAAATAGAAGTCGTATTATCAACAGATTGGGCAAATTCTGTTCTTTTATTTACACCAAGTATGGCTTTTTCCCCAAAAATCTCTCCTTTGGTCAATATTGCTTTAACAACTTCATGACCATCTTCTGCGCAATACCCTATTTTCACTTTCCCCTTTTCTATAAGGTAAACTTTGTTTGCTGAATCCTCTTCAAAATAGATATAATCGTTTTTACGATACGCATCAAAATCGTGATCTTTTTTATACCTTTTAAATTTATGAGGGCATAAAACCTTAAAGAGATTTGCATCCTCAAAAAACCAGATTGCACTCATGATGTTTGTGTTTTAAACTGTTAGCTTAGACTAAGGAGTCGTAAATTCATATAATTACTTACTAAAAAAAAGTAAATAGTTTATAATCCTTAAGTGAACTTTAACGAAATACCTTCTTTTATAATACAACAACCTAAACTCTATATACCCTAGTTATTTTTTTAAAACACAAAAAACTCTCTGAAATTATAATATCAGAGAGTTTTTTATTTTAATATTAAAAACTTGTGTTCTAAATATTTTTAGACATTCTGTTTTTTGATCAAGTTTAATGCTGACCCTTCATTATACCATTCAATCTGCGAAGCATTATATGTATGATTTAATAAGACTGTATCTTTTGTCCCATCAGCATGTACAACTTCTAAGGTAAGTTGTTTCCCGGGCGCAAACTGATTCAGATCTATAAAGTTAAACGTATCATCCTCTTGTATTAGATCATAATCACTCTCATTTGCAAACGTTAAACCAAGCATTCCTTGCTTTTTAAGATTCGTTTCATGAATACGTGCAAATGATTTTACAATAACAGCTGCTACACCTAAATGTCTTGGCTCCATTGCTGCATGTTCTCTAGAAGAACCTTCTCCATAATTATGATCACCTACAACAATAGTTTTAATACCTTCTGCCTTATAAATTCTAGCTGTATCGGGCACACCACCATACTCCCCTGTTAATTGATTTTTAACAAAGTTTGTTTTCTTACCAAACGCATTAACAGCTCCTATCAAACAGTTATTAGAAATATTATCTAAATGACCTCTATAACGTAACCAAGGACCCGCCATTGAAATATGATCGGTAGTGCATTTACCAAAAGCTTTAATTAATAATTTAGCTCCTGTTATTTCGTTACCAATTGGATCAAAAGGGGTCAATAACTGTAACCTTTCAGAAGTAGGACTTACTTTTACCTCTACCGCGCTTCCATCCTCTACAGGTTCTAAATAGCCATTGTCTTTCACTTCAAAACCTTTAGGAGGCAATTCCCATCCAGTAGGCTCATCAAACATAACCTCTTCTCCGTTTTCGTTTATCAACTTATCTGTTAATGGATTAAAATCCAATCGCCCAGCTACAGCAATAGCTGCTGTTAATTCTGGAGAAGCCACAAATGCATGTGTGTTAGGATTACCATCTGCACGTTTAGCAAAGTTTCTATTAAAAGAATGAACAATACTATTTTTTGGTGCATTTTTCGGATCACTATATCTCGCCCATTGTCCAATACAAGGACCACAAGCATTAGTAAATATTTTTGCATCTAGTTTTTCGAATATCCCAAGAATACCATCTCTATCTGCTGTATATCTTACTTGTTCAGAACCTGGATTAATTCCTAATTCTGCCTTCATTTTTAAACCTTTATCTAGAGCTTGTTGCGCTATCGAAGAAGCCCTTGATAGGTCTTCATATGAAGAGTTGGTACAAGAACCTATTAATCCCCATTCTACTTGAATTGGCCAATCATTAGCTTTTGCTTTTTCTGTCATAGCACTACCAACTTCTGTTGATAAATCCGGAGTAAAAGGCCCATTTAATAATGGTCCTAATTCTGATAAATTAATTTCAATTACCTGATCAAAATATTGTTCTGGGTTTGCATATACCTCTGGATCTGCAGTTAAATGTTCTTTAACTTGGTTAGCCGCATCTGCTACATCTGCTCTTTCTGTTGCTCGCAGGTAGCGCTCCATAGACTCATCATATCCAAATGTAGATGTAGTAGCACCAATTTCTGCTCCCATATTACAAATTGTACCTTTACCTGTGCAAGACATTGCTGTTGCTCCTGGTCCGAAATACTCTACAATTGCACCTGTTCCTCCTTTTACTGTTAGAATCTCTGCTACTTTTAAAATTACATCTTTTGGTGCTGTCCAGCCCGATAATTTACCTGTTAATTTTACGCCTATTAATTTAGGGAATTTTAATTCCCAAGCCATTCCTGCCATAACATCAACGGCATCAGCTCCACCAACACCAATAGCTACCATTCCTAAACCACCTGCATTTACAGTGTGTGAGTCTGTACCAATCATCATTCCTCCAGGAAACGCGTAGTTTTCTAATACTACCTGGTGAATTATACCCGCTCCAGGTTTCCAGAATCCAATACCATACTTATCAGATACTGACTCTAAAAAATTGAATACCTCACTACTAGTATCATTAGCTCTTTTTAAATCTGTAGAAGCTCCTTCTTTTGCCTGAATTAAATGATCACAATGTACAGTTGTAGGTACGGCAACTTTATTTTTTCCTGCCTGCATGAATTGTAATAATGCCATTTGTGCTGTCGCATCTTGACAAGCAATACGATCAGGGGCAAAATCAACATAATCTTTTCCTCTAGTAAATGCAGTATTTGCCTTTCCATCCCAAAGGTGCGAATACAAAATTTTCTCTGCTAGTGTTAAAGGTTTACCTGTAATTTCACGCGCTGTATTAACACGATCAGCTACTTGACTGTAGACCTTTTTTATCATATCGATATCGAATGCCATATGCTATTAATTTTAAGTATTCCAAGATACGAAATATACAATGACTATGAAAAAGATAAAACGAATATAGAATGATTATAAAAAAAGAGTTTATCTCTCTAAAAATCAAGATATATTAAATCAAAATGATTAAGAAAACTAAAAATAACACTTATCAAAACCATAGAAAAAGCCTTAGTACAATACTAAGGCTTCTACACTATAATAGTCAACCAAATTTAGGACGACTTAAATATTTAATTATATAACTAATTCTTTTTGAGAAGGTTTGAATTTAGTTAAGACAATACCATCGACAGCAGCTTCATATTCTTCCATAGTAGGAGTTCTACCCAATATTGTAGATAGCACTACTACAGGAGTAGATGACAATAAAGATTCGCCTTTTTTCTCTCCTGAATCCTTTACCACTCGCCCCTGAAATAAGCGAGTTGAAGTAGCCATTACCGTATCTCCTGGTTCTGCTTTTTCTTGATTCCCCATACATAAGTTACAACCAGGACGCTCTAAGTATAACATATTCTCATACTTTGTACGCGCTAAGCCTTTAGGCGCACTATCATCAAATTCAAAACCAGAATATTTCACTAAAACATCCCAATCTCCTTCTGCTTTTAACTCATCAACAATATTATATGTTGGAGGAGCTACAACTAAAGGAGCATTAAACTTAACTTCACCTTGTTGTGCTTCAATGTTCTTTAACATTTGAGCCAAAATTTTCATATCTCCTTTATGAATCATACAAGATCCTACAAACCCTAAATCAACTTTCTTAGTTCCACCATAAAAAGATAATGGTTGGATATTGTCGTGTGTATAACGCTTAGATACATCTTCATTATTTACATCTGGATCGGCAATCATAGGCTCGACAATCTTGTCTAAATCAATAACAACTTCAGCATAGTACTTAGCATCTGCATCTGGTTTTAATGCCGATTTAGTTCCTGTTTTAATTTCATTGATTCGATTATTCGCTTTATCAACAAGTCCTTTAAGATCTTGCTTAGGGTTATCCATACCCTTATCAATCATAATTTGAATACGATCTCTAGAAATTTCTAATGATTCGATTAGGGTATCATCTTCAGAAATACAGATAGATGCTTTTGCTTTCATTTCAGCAGTCCAGTCTGTAAATGTAAATGCTTGATCAGAAGTTAATGTTCCAATATGCACTTCTATAATTTTTCCTTGGAAAACATTTTCACCTTCAAACTGATTTAACATCTGCTCTTGAGTAGCGTGAACGACATCACGGAAATCCATATAAGGTTTCATTTCCCCTTTAAAAGTAACTTTTACTGATTCTGGAATTGGCATAGTTGCTTCGCCAGTAGCTAATGCTAAGGCAACTGTTCCCGAATCGGCACCGAAAGCAACTCCTTTTGCCATACGTGTATGTGAATCTCCACCAATAATTACATCCCAATCATCAACAGCAATATCATTTAATACCTTGTGTATTACATCGGTCATTGCGTGGTACTTATTTTTAGGGTCACGTGCTGTAACTAATCCGAAGTCATTCATAAACTTCATTAATCTAGGAATGTTAGCCTTAGACTTGTCATCCCAAACAGAAGCTGTATGACATCCCGATTGATATCCAGTATCGACAATTGGAGAAATGACTGTAGCAGCCATCATTTCTAATTCTTGAGAAGTCATTAAACCTGTAGTATCTTGAGAACCTACAATATTTACTTCAACACGAACATTAGAACCTGCATGTAATGTTTTACCAGGTGTAGTTCCTACTGCATTTTTATTAAATATTTTTTCAACAGCTGTTAATCCTTGTCCTTCAATAGAAATTTCTTTTGAAGTAGCATATACTTGAGGAATAGCTATTCCTAATATTTTACAAGCTATGGTTTGTAGTTTTTTACCAAAAACAACCGCATAAGAACCTCCAGCTTTTATAAACTCCATTTTTTGTGGAGTTAGTGCTGTAGAAATATCTTTTAATTCTTTATCGCCGTTATATAATTTTTTGGTCTTTGTATTAATGGTTAAAACAGTACCAGTAGCTACAGAATATACTTCTTTTAAAATCGGCTCACCGTCTTCATCTACAATCGTGTTTCCATTAACATCTTTTTGTTTTACCCAGTTTTTTAAATCAATACCAATACCACCAGTTACTCCAACTGTAGTTAAGAAAATTGGAGCAATACCATTAGTACCTGCGATTACTGGAGCAATATTAATAAATGGCACATATGGACTAGAGGAAATCCCTGTCCATAAAGCTACATTATTTACACCAGACATTCTTGAAGAACCAACTCCCATAGTTCCTTTCTCTGCTACTAACATCACACGTTTATCTGGGTGTTGTTCTTTTAAAGCCAATAGCCCTTGTTGCATTTCTTTATTATGCTCAAACATACATTGACCATGTAATTCACGATCTGATCTAGAATGTGCATCTGCTCCAGGGGATAATAAATCTGTAGAGATATCACCTACACCAGCTACATATGTTACAATTTCTATTTCTTCATCAATTTCTGGTAAAGCAGTAAAAAACTCGGCCTTAGCATAACTTTCTAATAATTCTTTAGCAATTGCATTACCTGCTTTGTATGCTTTTTCTAAACGCTCAGTATCTGCTTCATATAAGAAAACTTGTGTTTTTAAAACTTTAGCAGCTTCTTGAGATACAGTAGTATCATTTCCTAATGCTAAGTCTAGTAATACATCTACTGAAGGACCACCTTTCATATGAGACAATTGCTCAAGTGCAAAAGTTGGTGTTATTTCCTCAACAATAAACTCACCAAGAATAATTTCTTTTAAAAATTTAGCTTTAACACCAGCAGCACTTGTAGTACCAGGTAAAACATTATAAATAAAAAAGTTAAGAGAATCTTCTCGGTGTTGGTTATCCTTATCTTTAATTTGCGAAATAATTTCGCTCAATAACTCAGCACCATCAATTGGTTTAGGGTGTAACCCTTGAGATTTTCTTTCTTCGATCTCCTTGATATAATCGTTGTAAGTGTTCATATAGTAAATAATAGAATTCTTTAAATATTGAAGTACTACGTAAATTAGCACTCAAATTTCTTTTTTTGTCTGCATAAACTACAACAACTCTTTTTGCATCGTTGTATCATGAAAAACTATACGATATGTAGCTTAATAAGCATAGTCCTTACACCTTATGCGCATTTTAATTTGTTTTCACTTTTCAAAAGTGTCAAAACAATTTTCAGTTTATAAACATAGCATATTACCACTGCTATTTTGCATATAACATTTACTGTTTTATATTTAGTATAAGTCTTTTTATCATATTGATAACGAATGCCAAATACTTTGAATTTTAACATTGAAAAGTTGCACAAAAATACGAATTTTAAGGGGTTTTATTAAATGAATACCTGTAATACTATCTTTTTGCATTTTTCAAAAGAATAGGGTATCCATTTCTATAAATTCATAAAATCAAGTTATTAATTCTACAAAATCATTAAAAATAAACACAAGAAAATAACAACTAGAAACTTTGATTTACGAAAACGTTATAGTAAAGTTTAAAAAAACGAATAAAAACCTTTTAATTATGTATAAAAAAAGTGAAATCAAATGATTTCACTTTTACTTGTTGGATATACAGTATCAGATTCTAGTTTTCTCGCTTATGCTCTTTCTTTTTTTTATGCTTCTTTCTATGCAAGCCTTCATATTTTGTAAGCTGCTCTTCAGTAAGCGTTTTTTTAAACTTTTCCTTTTCTTCTTTAAGAATTGCCTTATGACTTTTCCTCATTTCCTTTTGCTCATTACTAAACGTTTCTGAAAGAGATTTTTTCTTATCACGTTTTGAAAGGTTTTCATCATTAGCAATATCCAATTGAGCTTTAGTAAAAGATGCTTTCATTTTCTTTTTATGCTCTTCTTTAAGCTGTTTCTGAAAATCTAATTGTTTTTTCTGATCTGCAGAGAGACTTTGTATAAATTCTTTCTTTAAATCTTTACGTTTTACGTGCGCTTTATCTGATTGTGCTGATATTGAAGTTATCCCTATACACAAGATCAATAAGGAAGTCAAAATATTTTTCATATTACTATATGTTTATAATCATTATTAGTAATAATAAGACTACAAAAAAGGAAAAAGGTTTAATTGGGATGTTTAAAAAATGGACACTACGAAAAGCGGGAATCAAAAAAGATCACTAATCACATCTTCTACACTAACTCCTTCGGCTTCTGCCTTGTAATTCTTTATAATACGATGACGTAATATACCTGTAGCTACCGCTTGTACATCTTCGATATCTGGTGAAAATTTCCCTTTAATCGCTGCATTAGCCTTGGCTGCCAAAATAAGATTTTGAGAAGCCCTAGGACCAGCTCCCCAATCGATATAGTTTTTAACCAAATCGGTGGCAGTATCTCCAAAAGGTCTTGTTTTACCAACAATGCCTACAGCATACTCTATCACATTATCAGCAACAGGAATACGGCGAATTAAATGTTGAAAATCGATGATTTCTTTGGGAGTGAATAATGGGTTTATTGTTTTAGTTGTATCTCCTGTAGTGCTTTTAACAACTTCTACTTCTTCTTCAAAACTTGGATACTTTAGTTCTATCGCGAACATAAACCTGTCCAGTTGTGCTTCAGGAAGTGGATATGTACCTTCTTGCTCTATCGGGTTCTGTGTAGCCAGAACAAAGTATGGCAAATCTAGTTTATAGTGATGTCCTGCAACTGTAACAGCACGTTCTTGCATAGCCTCAAGTAAGGCTGCTTGAGTTTTTGGTGGCGTTCTGTTAATTTCATCCGCCAGAATAATATTAGAAAAAATAGGACCTTTTATAAATTTAAAATGTCTTGTCTCATCTAATATCTCACTCCCCAGAATATCACTAGGCATAAGATCTGGTGTAAACTGAATACGTTTAAAGTCCAATCCTAATGCTTGAGAAATAGTATTCACCATTAAGGTTTTAGCTAAACCAGGAACACCTATTAATAAAGCATGACCCCCTGAAAAAACAGAAATCAGGATTTGATCGATAACTTCTTCTTGCCCAATAATTACTTTGGAAATTTCTTTTTTAAGTTCGGAATGTTTTTTTACTAGTCTTTGTACAGCTGCTACGTCGTCTGACATACTATTTTTCTTTTTTTAACCAGTTACCACTATAAGTACAGTCTCTATAATCACCATTAACTTTTACATAAGTATCCATTATCTTTTCACCCTGCCATTTTCTAATCGCTTCAATTTGTTTCTTTCTAAGCGCTAATTCTTGTATTTTAAGATAATCCTGAGAATAGTCTGCTATATGCTCATCATACCTCTTAAGCACTGTAATTAGCTTAAACTTTTTTCGGCCTTGACGATCTTGATCTGGTATTACTAATGAAACGTCATTAGTTTTTAGTTTAGACACTTGATCATACAATATAGGGTCAATTTTGGTAAGTTCAAAATGAGTATCTCCCGTAGTTGGATTAAGTAGCTGTCCTCCATCCTCTCGGGTTTCTTTTTCGTCACTAAATTGTCTTGCTGCTTCTTTAAAATCTATACTTCCAGAAGTAATACTTGTTCTTAGTGAATCAATTAATTTTTTTGCTTTTTCTACACTTGTTCTTGTAACTTCAGGAACTAAAAGTATATGTCTAACATCTATTTCTTCTCCTCGAATTTTATCAACTTTAACGATATGCCAACCAAAATCTGTTTTAAATGGTTCGCTTACTTCTTCTTCTTGTAAACTAAATGCAACATCTTTAAATTCTTTTGCAAAGTTAGTTTGGCGATCTAATGTATATTTTCCTCCTGTTGATTTTGATCCAGGATCTTGTGAATACAACACGGCTTTCGTAGCAAAACTACTTCCGTTTTCTACAATATCCTCTCTAAATTGATTTAGTCTATCAACTACTTCTTGTTCTTCTTTATCAGAAATTTGAGGCTCTATAACAATCTGTGCAAGCTCAACTTCAGTTCCAAAAAGTGGTCGTTCTGCTTCTGGAATTTCATCAAAAAACTCTCGAATTTCTTCAGGAGTGATTTCAATATCTTCTATGATTTTAGTCCTCATACGTTCTGACAATCTATTGGTTTTATTGATTTCAAAAAGCTCACTCTTAAAATCCTCAAGATTATCTTTCTTGTAAAGTCTTAATACCTTATCTATTGTACCCAGTTCATTAAGCATATAACTTAGTTGTTGGTCTACCATAGAATTAACTTCTGCATCCCGAATAATAATACTATCCTGAATTGCATGATGTGCATACAATTTATTTTCAAACAAACTTCCAGCAAGTTCACAACGACTTACATCATTAGCAGAAACACCTTCACTTACTAATTGTTTATATGCAATATCAATATCGCTATCTAATATTACGTTTTCTCCAATTACTGCTGCTACTCCATCAATTTTAGTTCTTTGAAATTGCTTTACAGGTTCTTTGGTTATAATTGAATCTGCATTAGCAGAAATTGTATCAGTAACAGCTTCTTCAATTATTTCTTGAGCATATAGTTTAGTATTGATGCTCGCAGTGAATACTACTGCACAAAGGGTAATTTTAATTGTATACTTCAAATTGTTTGTTCTCAACTGCATCTCTAGTAATATCTTTTTCTATTTTTTTTATCAACTCCAGCTTTCTCTTATTTAATATAATTTGTCTTATTGTGGGTTTGATATATTGTAAAGGCGCTTTTTCTTTTCTATTTAAAACATCTTTTATCTTTACCATATATACCCCAGTAGAGTCTCTAAGCTGCACATATTTCCCTGATCTTAACAATTTAGATTTCTCTTGTTTTTTAAGAATAGGAATTTTATTTAAAACCTGATCTAGCTGTATCCAGATAGAATCATTTAATGAATATGCTATAAACTCACTTTCTTTTAACTTCAGTTCGTCTATATCTTCTTCTTTAAAACGATTTAATTGTCGTTGCGTTGCAACAATATTTTTATAATCAGATGGCAAATGTAAGTAACGTAACTTTACCAACTCCTCATTAAGATTAAAATTTTCTAAATTTTGCTTATAATACGACTCTAAATCCTGTTCTGTAACCTCCATATTGATAGATTTATCAATCACAGCATTTTTATATGCATTAATATAAAGAGTACTTTGATAATTTTGAACTAGCTCATCAAACTCTTTCAATTCGTTTTGAGTTAAGTTCCTCTTGGCTTGGTCTATAAAAAGCTGACGGGTTGCCCAAGTATTTATATAATTCTTAACGATGTGAACACTATCTTCTTTGGACGAGTTTTGAGGCAATATTTTTTCAACATCTTCCTTGTACAGGTATGTATCATTTACTCTAGCCACAGCTTCTTTTTTAATTTGTTCTCCAAATTTTTTACAAGAAACTATCGCTATACAAAACATTATAAATATTACAAACCTCATTTATTTAAGCAATTCTTTTTTAATTTTCTTTAAAGCTTTTTGATTTACCTTTACTGCATACTTATCTTTAAGTTCATCTAACCATTTACGCTCTATATCTTCCTGAAAATTATTAATTAATTCTCCTTTTGTTTCTTCAAACGTTTTAACTCTTGAAGGTAGTACTTCTTTAACCAAAATCAAAGTTGCAAAATTATCCTCTTGTAATAAGGTTATATTATCTTCTTGGGCTTTAAAATTCTTTGGTAATTTATCTTCTCCTTTTATCAACTCTTCTTCAGAAAAAAGCACTAAAACAATATCTCCTTTATTAACTTCTTTCTTTATTTCTTCAACAGCAACTTTCTTTTCTAATAGTTTTTTTACTTTTTCTAGTGCTTCACGTTTTGACGACGATGCTCTTAAAACTTTGTAGGTTTCATTTTGAACATATTCATCTTTATGCTCCTCATAATACTTTTTAAGACCAATTGTATCGGTTTTTGAAGCATTCCATATTTTGGATTCCATAAGATCAAAAAGTAATAATCCGTCACGATACTCATTAATTACGTTAGCATAGTCTTGATTATCATTTTCTAAATGTTCTTCATAATATTTGAGTAAGGTAGTTGATTCATATTTAGCATACATCTTTTCTATAAAAATAGATTTATCACTGTAACTTTGACTTACTCTAGCATTCTCTTTTAGGAATTCTCCAAAATCACCATAGGTATACGGTTGATCCTTTATACGAAATAATTCTTTTTTAAAGCCTTCATTTTTAGACACATCCCAACCTTCAAAATTCATAGAATCAGGAATTGCCTCTTTAAAAAAACTAACCGCCTTAGTATTAAACGTAACTTGATATTTTTCTTTTAACGAATTGATAAAAGATTCTGTTACCAATTTTGATCTGCTATCTTTTTTTACTCTGTTTGTTAGTTCATTTTTTTGTTCTTCGAATGATTTAGGAGCATGTTTTTCAATTAATTTAATAATATGCCAACCATATTTTGTTTCTAATGGTTCTGATAATTCTCCTTTTTTCTGAAGAGCAAAAGCCGTTTTCTCAAACTTCTCTGAATTTAAGATCCCTTGTCCAAAACGTCTAATTTTACCTCCTTGAACCGCTGTACTTGGATCATCACTATATTGTTTTGCTAGTGACTCAAAAGAAACTCCTTGATCGAGCTGTTGATTAATTTCTTTAATTCTTTGCTCTGCTTCTTGCGATGTTCTTTTATCGTTTATCGCAATCATAATATGTGCTACAGACACCTCTCCTAATTTCTTTTCTCGTTTGTTTACTTTAACAATATGATAGCCAAACTGAGTTCTAAAAGGATTAGAAACCTCTCCAACTTTTGTTTTATAAGCTGCATCTTCAAATGGGTAAACCATTCTAAATGTTGAAAACCATCCTAAAAGTCCATTGTTTTTGGCTACAGAAGGATCCTCACTATATGCATTTGCTACTGTAGCAAATTCTTTACCATTTTTAATTTTTTCTTTTGCCTCTAAAATTTTCTGATACGCTTGTAATGTATCTTTTGCAGATGCATTAGGCTTTACCATCACCAGAATATGACTTGCATTTATTCTTTCCTGAGAACGATCATATGCTTCTTTTATCAATGCTTCAGAGGTTCTTGTATCGGTGAGATAACTAGATGATAGTTGTTTCTTATATCCCTCTAATTCCTTTAAATAAGAATCTTTTTTGTCTAGACCAAGGGTTTGAGCTTCTCTAAGTTTTAATTTATAATTAATAAACAAATCAAGATATTCATCTACATCCTTTTGAGAATCATCTGTTACTAAATCTATATTTTTAAGATAGATTCTTTTAAACTCTGATATAGGAATTTGCAAATTATCAATTGATAATAATACTTCTTCTTTTTGTTGTGCATTTGCCAACCCAAGAAAAATAAATCCGAATAGAAATACTAATGATTTTGTGCGCATAATTGTTTTCTAATGAAGCCCTAATCGGACAAAAATAATAATATTAAGATGTTTTACAAGCTAGTTTTTTAACGAAGGGAAATCTTCAATAGTATTCATCCCTAAAATTTTTATGACCAATGCATATTATATATGTAATTCTACATTACAAACGATGGCTTAAATTATGAAATACGCTTTAGACATTGAAACAAAATCACCTAAAAATGAAACAGTTAAAACCCCGGTAAACTAAAACAACTTAAAACACTAATATAAAACCTTAGTTAGCATTAAACTCTTAAATAACGAAAAAGACAAACCTAATGCAATTTCAAAATAAATTTATGAGATGTGGAAAAAGAAATCGAAATGATCGAAACAATTACATTTTTGATACTCTGACTTGATTGCAACGTATTTTTAACACTAGCAACATTAACATAAAGAAAACTCTTCTGGAAAAACCCTATGGCAATATAGAATAAACAAGTATAAAGAAATTTAAATTTAATAGTTTTATCATAAGCATATTTTTCTTATTACTCAATCCTATTAAATAACACCTAATATTACGATTGACTTTAAAACATTTATTGAAAAAAGAAACGATGTTTAAAATGTTATAAACTAATACAAATATGATTCAAATTCTCACAAGCAAACTTCTTACTCCTAAATACGAACGGGACATTCATGATTTATTCAAACAATTAAGTCCGAACAAAAAACAAAACTCGATAAAGGCATTATTATCAGATCCTAATAATTCGCTTATTTTTGCATGCTACTTTACTGAAAACAAAATAACAGGTATTGCTTCAATGTGCACATATAAGGTAATTTCTGGATATAAAGGCTGGATTGAAGATGTCGTAGTAGATACTAATAACAGAGGCTTGGGAATAGGCAAAAAAATAATTACAGCACTTATAAATTATGGCAAAGAATTAGAACTTTCAGAAATTTATTTATTTACCGAAGAGGAAAAAAAAGCAGCCATACATTTATACGAGCAACTAGATTTCAAACAAAAGCACAGTAGACTCTATAATCTAAAACTGAAATAAGATTTAATAGCAATGGAAAGAAAACTAAAATTAATATGGGATTTTAAAGGTCCTACTGCAAGTAAAACCGCACAACATCACGAGAAACATCTTAAAGAATATATTTTGTTAGAAAAATTATCTCTTCATATAACAGGATATTTAGATATAAATGAAATGCATAGTATTGCCTATATGATTGTAACAGATTCTGAAATGAAACCAACTCGAGATGCCCTTAAACCTCATCGAGGACAACTATATGAAGAATAAATTTTCAAAAATATCAGTATTGGTATGGATATTGAACTAGACCTTATATATTTGCAAAAGTTTAAAAACCAGTAACCAAAAAATTGTAATGAAAAAAATAATTTTATCAATATTAGTACTTGTCGTTAGTTTACAATTAAACGCACAATCTAAAACAGGAACAATAGACACCGAATTCATCCTGTCTAAAATGCCAGAGCTTACAAAAGTTCAGGAAGATCTTAAAGGGTACAACAAAAAATTAGAAGATCAATTAAAAGTAAAAGTTGAAGAGTATCAGGCTAAGGTGAAAGAATACCAAGAAAACGTAGCGACATTCACTGAGCCTATGAAAAAAACAAAGCAAGAAGGAATCATTAAGTTAGAGGACGACATTGCAAAGTTTCGCCAAAATGCTTCTCAATTAGTACAATTAGAACAAAATAAATTACTTCAACCCCTTTATCAAAAAATAGGTAAAGCGTTAGAAGAGATCGCTAAAGCTGAAAAATACACTCAGGTTTTCACTATTTCTAGTAGTGGTTTAGCTTATGTTGATCCAAATTTTGATCTTACAAAAAAAGTAACTACTAAGTTAGGTATAAAAATAGAAGAAGGTAAATAAGCACCTTATCATTCTAGATAATTAAAAAAGCAATCATACAAAATATGATTGCTTTTTTAATTATATCATTTTATTCATCTATTCTATCGTCTACTATAATTTGGCGCTTCTTTTGTAATCGTTACATCATGAGGGTGACTTTCGTTTATACCACTAGCTGTAATTTTTACAAATTTACCATTATCTTGTAGAGCTTTAATATC
The DNA here is from genome assembly GCF_003443715.1 of Aquimarina sp. AD10. Lineage (NCBI taxonomy): Bacteria > Pseudomonadati > Bacteroidota > Flavobacteriia > Flavobacteriales > Flavobacteriaceae > Aquimarina > Aquimarina sp. AD10. The sequence goes on from NZ_CP031965.1 coordinate 2,349,012, forward strand.
TTTAGCTCCGCAGTATCCCATTCCTGCTCTTATACCTCCTATAAATTGATGGATACTTTCTATTAAGTCACCTTTATAAGCTACTCTACCTACAATTCCTTCTGGAACAAGTTTTTTAATATCGTCTTCAACATCTTGAAAATAGCGATCTTTTGAACCTTTTTTCATAGCTTCGACAGACCCCATTCCTCTATAGGTTTTGTATTTTCTCCCTTCATAGATAACCGTTTCGCCTGGGGATTCTTTTGTACCTGCCAAAAGAGACCCTAACATTACTGTATCCGCTCCAGCAGCAATTGCTTTTGGTATATCTCCAGTATATCTAATTCCTCCGTCAGCGATAACCGGAACTCCTGATCCTTTAATCGCATTAGCAACTTCTAAAACAGCAGAGAATTGTGGAAATCCAACACCTGCCACTACTCTTGTTGTACATATAGATCCTGGTCCTATTCCTACTTTTACAGCATCTGCTCCTGCTTCAACTAAGTATTTAGCTGCATCGGCAGTTGCTATATTACCCACTACAACTTCTAATTCTGGAAATTTTGCCTTTACCTCTTTTAATACAGTAACAACTCCTTTAGTATGACCATGTGCAGTATCAATCACAACAGCATCGACTCCCGCTTGCACTAGTGCCTCTGCTCTATCAACGGCATCACCAGTCACTCCTAATGCAGCAGCTACTCTTAAACGTCCTAGACTATCTTTATTAGCCATAGGCTTTAAGGTTAATTTAGTAATATCCCTGAAAGTAATTAAACCAACCAAAGTATTATCCTTATCAACTACGGGTAATTTTTCTATTTTATTATCTTGAAGAATTACTTCTGCTTGTTGTAATGATGTTCCCTCTCCTACAGTAACAAGGTTTTCGCTTGTCATAACTTCAGATATTGGGCGATCATCATTTTTCTCAAAACGCAGATCTCTATTAGTTACTATACCGATTAATTTATGATGATCATCAACTATCGGAATTCCTCCAATGCTATGTTCTCTCATATTATTTTTAGCATCTATAACTTTTGCATCTCTAGGTAATGTTACAGGATCTATGATCATACCACTTTCTGCACGTTTTACCTTACGTACTTTAATTGCTTGTTCTTCGATCGTCATATTTTTATGCAAAACTCCAATACCGCCTTCTTGCGCCATTGCAATTGCCATTCGACTTTCTGTAACGGTATCCATTGCAGCCGAAACGATAGGTACGTTAAGGGTTATATTTCTTGTAAATTTTGCCTGTATACTTACTTCTCTAGGAAGTACTTCAGAAAATGCGGGAACTAAAAGTACGTCGTCATAAGTAAGACCTTCTCCGACTATTTTGGAATCATGTGCTGTCATTGCAATTAAAATTTAATTGCGTGTAAATGTACGTCTTTTTTAAAGAATATAATGATGTAAACCTTTTATTTTAATCATCAAAATGTACTTATACTATTATTCATTACATCGTACCAAATTTTCATACTACCATGTTATGGTTTTAACATAAAATTAATCGATTAAAAACATATAAAATCGTTAAAAAACACAATTGTTGATCAAAATCATACTTTTTAACATATTTTTAGTATAATTATTTTATCTTTCAATTCATTAGAGTTAAAAACTTCTCAAACCCCCAAAAATATATTATCTATGAGAACGATCCTATGCCTGTTATTATTATGCTTTTATGTTAATGTTACTCATTCTCAATTTACTGACTCTTATCCTATTGATAAAGAGTTTAGCTTCAAAAAAACTGAAAAGAGAGAATTTACCTATAAAAAAAACCTATTTACCAAAAGAATAATTCCCGTTGCTCTTATTAGCGCAGGTTTTTTACTTTCTACAAGTGATTTCGAAAAATCACTACAACAAGACTTAAGAGATGTAGTTGGAAATGATTTTAATACCAAACTAGACGATTATACACGATACGCTCCTGTAGTGCAATTATATGCGGCAGACATACTTGGCGCACAATCAAAAAGTCATTGGTTTGATCAAACAAAATACCTAGTTCTATCATCGCTAATAAGTAATGGAACCTCTACCCTACTAAAGAAACGAATTCATAAAGAAAGACCTGGCAGTTATGAGTCTACACATGCTAATTCTTTTCCTTCTGGCCATACCACTACCGCATTTACTACAGCTACTGTATTATATGAAGAATATATTGACACCAATCCTATATTAGCCTATAGTGGTTATGCTTTTGCTATCGCCACAGGTAGTTTAAGAATGGCAAATAACGCTCATTATCTCTCTGATGTATTAGTAGGTGCTGGTATTGGTATATTATCTACTAGGCTTGTGTACCACTTTAATTATCTTATTGATTGGAATCCATTTAAAAAGACCAGTGGAATTGCATTTACTCCACAATATACAGGAGATGGAATAGGTTTTTATTTCACTAAAGTGTTTTAAAAATATATCTGAGCATATCGTATAAATCATTAACTAAATAGTCATATTTCCTGCCTAGGGGGAAATCTACCCTATACGAATCCGTGTTTTACCTCTACCACAAAACTTGTATGAATAGTACCTTTGAAAAAGGGAAAAAAATTAAACTCACACTCAAAAACATCAAGTAATGGTTATTTCAAACAAGATAGAAAGTTATAGTATACAAATAGTCAGTAATTATTCTGGTGGTGGTGGATATCAAATGGGATTCGTTTACCTATATGGAGAAGACCTAAACTACCTTGGATATTTAGGTATTATTAAAGATGGGCAATCATTGCCTCAAAATAAATTACATTCTAATGGTGTCATGAATATTTATTTTCATGAAAATGAGTTACAAACAATTCTTGATACTTTACGCAATGAATTAGAAGTTACACTAGAATTTAATTCAAGCTCTAAGTGGGCTTCTCTTAGTACCAATAAACAACTTGCAGGCAAAGGGGAATTGGCCGCATAAAATCAAAAAATCTGAAAAGACATTTGTTATTGTCTCTCAAATTATTACATGGGCCAGCTGGAAACGAGAGGTATAAAAAATTAATTGTGAAAAATGTAATTGGGTTCACAATCCGGCAATAGTGGAAGTGTATTAAATCAGTAATAACAAAGGTCTTTTCAGGTATTTGATAAATTCACCATTAAATACTATCGTTTTTATCAGAACACAATTTATTCAAAACAAGATCAATACGTTCTTCAATGGTTGTGTCGCCCTCGATTTTTAAAATTTGGCATTCTAACTTTTCCAGCCATCGCATATGAACATTAAGGCTTCTTCCTTCAAAAATTGGATTATCGTACTGTTGCGCCCATTTCAAAAATGCTTTAGAGTTTTTACGAATATCTTCGTTATCTTCTAATAACTCACCATATCTTTCTAATTCACGATGTTGTAGTCTACCCATCCTGATCTTTGGCGGTACATACAGAAATATAACTACATCAAATGCCTTTTCCCATTCTTTACCCCAACTAACCATAGAACCACTTACAATAACTGAATCATAAACCTTGAAATCGTTTAACAACTTAATATTTCTTTCTTGTAAAGGTATTTTTTCTTTAAAAGGTGGATTTGTTTTTTTCCAATAATAATCATCAGCATCCAAATGTTTCCAACCTAATCGCTGCTCTAGTTGGTTGGCTAATGTGGTGGTACCTGAACCCGAAGCTCCAAATATGTGAATTTTCATTGGTATATCAATTTAAAAGCTGTTTCTAAGATATCATTTTTTTAAAATTAATAATATTTGCTTTTGCATATTGCTAATTATGATAAAGAATAATTTTCTTTATGTTAGATCAAGTGAAAAAATTTCATACTTATTTAATTTTCAATATATTACAATAGCAATGCAATTATAAACCTATGCTCAGGAGTATACTATTTTTCATGCTATTATATTTAGGCAATGTGCTATATGCGCAGACGAATTCTAAATTTTATGGAGTAAAATCACACTACGGATTTATTATTCCTCATACTCCAGATTTAAAACCTATATCTAAAACCAACCCTTATGGACTTCAATTAGAAATGAGTACATTGCGAACAAGTGATCAAGCTTGGAAGACCTGTTTTTGCTATGGAAGAACTGGTTTTGCATTTACCTATTTTAATTATGCAAATCCAGATGTACTTGGCAGCTCTTACAATTTTATTTACTTCGTTGAACCTTATTTTACTTATCAGAGCTCATTAAAATTTTCGCTAAGAGGATCAATCGGAGGTACGTATTTGGATACAATTTTTGATGAAGAAACAAATCCTGACAATGTACTTTTTAGTACACATTTTAGTTTTTACCTGGCTTTATCACTTAACCTTAATTATCATATTAATAACAACTATGCCCTTAATTTATCTGCTAACTATAACCATATTTCAAACGGAGGGCAGAAACAGCCGAACAAGGGTATGAATTTCCCTACTTTATCCATTGGTGTAGACCGAATCATAAACTATACCCCGTTAAAACCGAAGCCCAGTGAATTAAAACAATACAGTCGCGCATGGAGTTATTACCTTGGGTCGTTTGCAAGTCTTAGATCCTCTGATCGCGAGGCCGAATCTACTAATCACCCATTAATTGGTGGTTTAGGTGGTGCTTTAAAACCTCTTTCTAGAATAAACGGGATTAATTTGGGGATAGAGTTTTGGTATGATTGGTCTGACCTTAAACAGGTAGAGCAACAAAACCTTGATGATTCTTCTTTTTCATCGGCACTTACACTTGGGCATCATTTTCATGTAGGAAATTTTTATTTTTTACAACAATTTGGGATATACGCCACACGACCTAAAAACATACAAAGTAATTGGTTGTATCAACGATATTCATTTTGGTACCGTATTGCAAACCGATGGGCAATTGGAGCTTCTTTAATTGCATATGGCCGTACAGCTGATCACATGGATGGAAGACTACTTTATATTATCCAGTAGATTAATTTGTTTGCACTATTTTCTACTTCTATTATCTAAGCAACTAATATGATTCAAAATTCTAGGAAATAAAAAAACGGAGTCAGTATATCACCAACTCCGTTTTTAAAATGGTTTACGTCTCGTTATTAAAAAACAATTATAACGAAGTCGCTAATATACCTTTTTATGGAATACCATAGCAAAAATCCTTTAAAATCTATTTTTCAGCCTTTACAAAAACAGCTGTTTAGCCCAGTAATAACAATAAATTTCGACTTTGGCACGACAATTGAACTAAGTAAGAGAAATAATTTAAAACTTATGGCTTATGAAAACTTTATATACTAAATTTGGAATACATCTTAGACCATTTATTAATTTTTTAAAAGAACTTCCTACTGCATCTAGCTATGCTATTCATAGATAATTCAGTGGCAAGTAATGAACACAAAGCAGTTGTAAAATATAATTTCACAACTGCTTTGCGTTGGTTACATGTATTATAAAATACATGTACGTGTTTAATCTAACTTACCCTCTTCAAGTGTCTTACCGTATAAACAATCTGTAGATAGACCTTTAGAATAACTTGTCTTTGTATCCATATTCATTACTAACTGCACTTTGTTCCTTACTAATATTGCTGCACACTTTTCTTTCCAATGAATACGTATATCTTTTCTTTTCAGGTTTTTAATATAACTATATGAATTTGCAAACTGCGCAGGCAATGGATTGCGATGTTTACTAATTTTCTTAAGATCATTCTTTTGTTTAGACGGTGTTACAACAGTACATAAAAAACCATCAAAATCGATTTCTTCTTTATCGGGACTTAACATATATCCCCAGATGCTATAGTCATCTTCTTCGATCATTAATATTCTTCCTGAAATGGGATCTGTAGCTGCAAAAAACAAGTTATTCGAAATCCTATTCGAATCTTTTCTTATTTCTGCAGAAAATAATCCATCAAAGATGGATGATAAAATTGTTTTCATTCTGGGGTGTTTTATATATTCTTTTAAACAAATGCAAAGCATAGCTCCAATACGTATTATAGTACTGAATAACAATACCATATATTTACTTAATTTCTACAATAAAGACTTGTGTGAGGTGCTAACATAAGTAATTATTTTAAAAGTAGATTACGGTTTTCCGTTATGGTTTTAGGGTCGTTTTCCCCCTGTGATACACTCTTAGCCCTTATTAAACCACAAAAATAATTCTATAAATAAAGTCTAAAAAAAAATGAAAAAAGTTGAAATTTTAGCATTTCCCAGCAATTTTATCTTTCAAAAACTGCTGTTCTTGTTTAGATTGTGTTAGCTTTATTGCTCTTTCATAATGCTTTATAGAAAGGTTTGTATTTAATAATCGTTTATAGATTTCACCGAGAGTAGCATGATAAACATAATATTTATCTAGCATAGAAGTATTTTTCATTGTTTTTAAAACGATTAATGCCTCTTTAGGTCCTTTATACTCTAAAATCACCAAGCATCTATTTAAAAAAACAATAGGATCATCGGCTATTTCGAGTAACAAATCATAGTACATCAAAATTTCTTTCCAGTTTGTATCTTCATATTGTTGTGCTGCACAATGTTGAAATGCTATAGCCGCTTCTAAATGATATGTTGTAAGATTATTACCAAATGCAGCGTGATTGAGGTATTTTTCACCAGTTTGCATCAATACTTTATCCCATAAAGTTCTATCTTGTTTTGACAGTAAAATTAACTCCCCTTCTCTTGTAATTCTACTATCCAAACGTGCACTATGAAAACACATTAATGCCATTAAAGCATAGACTTCTGGTAATTTTGTTCGCTTGTTAGACAATAATGATTTACAGAGTAACATTGCTTGTCCTATAAGATCTTTACGAATCAATTGATCTGCATGAGTAGAATTATACCCTTCATTAAACAATAAATATATTGCGCTTAATACTGTATGGGTTCTTTCTTCAATTTGCTTGTTAGTCGGGATTTGCAAAGAAATTCTATTTTTTCTAAAATATTCTTTTGTTCGATATAAACGTTTTGAAATTGTGTCTGGACTTGTTAAAAAAGATTTTGCTACTTCTTTGGTACTAAAACCGCAAAGTGATTTTAGAATAAAAGTTATTTGATTTTCTTGGGAAATTTCTGGATGACAACAAGCATACATCATACCTAAAAAATCATCTTTGATACCATCTTCATTCCAATAATTATCCATTGTCGTTTCTAAAGTATACCCTGAGGTTAACAATTGCTTTTGTGGATCTGAAAAATCTATAAGTTTGCTGTGTTTATTTCTTCTTATAACATCTATAGCTTTATTTTTTGCAGTACGATATAACCAAGCTCTAGGGTTATCAGGCATCCCGTTATATTTCCAGGTTTCTAGTGCTTTTACTAGAGCATCCTGAACTACATCTTCTGCCATTTCAATATTCTCAGTTCCAAAAATCTTAATCAAAACAGAAACCATCTTTCCAGATTCTTCTCTAAAAAGATGGTTTAGCGTTTGGTCTATGTTATTATTGCTTTCCAATAGTACTACATAGGACTAATTTCACGAACTTCTATACTACAATGATATTCATTACTAGGGCATTCTTTAGCTACCTCTGCAGCGTGTTCTAGTGAATTTGCTTTGATTAATAAATAACCTCCGATTAGCTCTTTTCCTTCAGCTAATGGCCGATCAATGATTTTTTGACCACCATCAATAAGTGTTTTAGCTTCATTCATTAATGGTTGACCACCAACAAGCATGTCTTTTTGAGCCAAAGTATCCATCCATTGTTGCCAATCTTGCATGTGTTGTTGCATTTCTTCGGGTGAGTTTTGGTTGTATCTATCTTGTCCACCTCGAATAATAAATAAAAAATCTCTCATTGATTTAATTTTTAAAGATGATTACTCAGGCCAAACTTCACGAACCTCTACAGCTCCGCCTTCCCATTCAAAACCTGGACATCCTTTTGCCATTTCTGTTGCTTCTGATAGTGATTCTGCTTTTACCCTAAGATACCCCCCAACTAATTCTTTACCCTCAGTCATAGGACGATCCATTATCTTACCATTATCTAATACAGTGTTTCCTTTTGATAATAATCGTTCCCCGCTTACAAATTTACCTTGTTCAGCCATTTCCCCGATCCATTTTTCCCAATGCTGCATATGCTCTTGTTGTTCTTCTGGTGATTTTGAATCCCAAACGTCGTCGTCTCCTCTAAAAAGGAACATAAATTCTTTCATGTGATTGTTTTTTAATGGTTTATTTATTTTTTACAATACTATGACGAATCAATTTAAAATATTTGGACATCTATTCAAAAAATAAATAATTCTACAGATAACAACTTACGTAAATTGAGATAAATATCGATCTCTTATTATTTGTATATGGTGTAATTCATGCCCTACTATATGATAGCCCAATGCTCTTACACTTGTATTATTTTCGTTAGCTCTGCCAATTCTTAATAACGCTCGTTCAGAAAACCCTTTAAACAAAGTAATTGTTGCTTTTCTTACTGCTACGTATTCTTCAATTATACTATTTAATGATCTTAAGTGAGCGTCAGAATGCTTGGCATACTCTGTTTCTTCAAATCCAGGAAAACAAGTTTTATCGTTTCTTGCAAAACACAATGCTCTGTACGCATAAATGCGTTCATCATCGATAATATGCACTAACACCTCCTTTAATGTCCATTTATCAGGCCTATACTTAACATCTAAAGACTCCTTGCGCAATTCAGAAATAAACTTCTTTGTAGACTCTAAATTATCTTCAAATTGTCGTATTAGTGTTCCATCTCTTTTTACATAATTCATATACATTTCTGCATATGATGGGTATTCAGTGCTATCAGGAAATGTAATAAGATTATTCATTAGGCATTCATTTATCGATATTGTTCTAAGATTTTGGCATCTACCCAATAAATATCTTTTTTGCTAGTATAGAAAAAATATTTTCCATCTTTAGTCACAAATGGGCATAATTCATGACCTGAAGTATTAATTGGTTCTCCCATATTCTTAGACTTTGTCCAACTTCCATCATCGTTTTTAAAACTGATATATAAATCTCCTCTTCCCAGGCCTTCCTTTCGTGTAGCGCAAAAAATAACATAAGATTCATCTGATGCAACAAATACATCTGCTTCATATGCTTTTGTATTTATTGCTTCTGGTAATTTTGATGGTTTTTGAAATAAACCATCTTCATTTTTAGAGGCATAAATGTCAAAATCACCATTATTATCTTTTGCTGCCTCTTTATTAGAACTAAAATACATTGTTCCTTGTTGCGTAAATGATATATAATACTCATTAAAATTTGTATTTATATTTTTTCCTGCATTTTTAGGTTTTGACCAACCTTCAGGATTTTTTGTTGAATACCAAATATCATAGTCCTTACCATCTCCTACACCGCTTAAGGGCATATTAGATATATAGTATAACCTGTTTTCATCAGGAGTCAGAAATGGATCATTAAATCCATAATTCTCATGAACAATTATCGTTTTTGGGGTTATCCACGAGTCCCCATCTAATTTGGTATATCGAATTTCTGATTTACCATTAATATCGACTCCATAAAAAAATTCAGTACCATCTTTTGAAAATACTGAACCAAATTCGTACTCCTTTTGCTTAGATATAATATCAGGTGCAAAAATTTCTGGAGTCGTTGAAGGTGCTTTTTGATTTAACATACACAAGAGATTCTTGAGCGTTGTTTTTTATAGTAAAGGCCATAAATAACAAGAAAACAAATACTAATTTCATTTTGATTTTTTTTATTGATGAATGATAACAACCTAAAGTAGCAAAACATTTTGATCATATTCATAAAAAAAACTTAATCCTTAGGTCATCAGAATAGCACAAACTATTTTTTTTCTAAAAAGAGGTAGGGTATTTTTTACCTAAAGCGTTATATAAGAAAATTGCCCATAACTTATCTATTAACGTAAATGGTAAAGGGGGAATATCTTTATAAGATTTCTCCCTTTTTTTGATCTGTCAATAAAATTGACACAATACACGGTGGGAGTCTTGGTTAATCCTGGTGTATTTGCGCAGCTTCCCACCCTATCATTGCTGTTTTCCGAACACTGCCCCAATGATATTGCCCAAGGTTTCCTGTAGCCTGTATTACCCGATGACATGGAATCAAAAAAGCAATTGGGTTGTTACCTATGGCCGTTCCTACTGCTCTAGATGCTTTTGGTTTATCAATATATTTCGCAATACCGCCATATGTAATTAATCCACCTTGTGGTATTTTAAGTAGTGCATTCCATACTTTTAGCTGAAAATCTGTTCCTTTAAGATGTAGTTTGATTTGCTCTAATTTACTCCAATCATTTGTAAAAAGTGATAGTGCATTTTGTTGAAAGTGATCAATAACTGATTTAAAACTAGCATTAGGAAAATTTAATTTAAGTTCTTCAAATGCTTGTTCTTGATTATCCACAAAGGACATATAACAAACTCCTTTTGATGTTGATGCTACTAAGATTTCGCCAAATAAACTATGAGCATAACTATATTTAATCTCTAGGTTTTGGGCTCCTTTTTTATATTCTCCTGGAGTCATTCCTTCGATTTTTATAAAAAGATCATGAAGTCTACCTGTACCAGATAATCCTGTTTTATAAGCTACATCAAACAACGTAGCTTCTTGATCTTTAAGTATTTCTTTTGCATATTCTACACTAGTAAATTGTAGAAATTTTTTTGGGCTTAATCCTACCCAATCCTTAAAAAGTCTTTGGAAATAAAACGGGCTAACGTGTACTTTTTCTGCTATATCTTCAAGATTGGGTTGATCTTTAAAGTTCTGTTTGATATACATTATTGCCTCTGCAATACGATCATACTGCACATTATGTTGCTTAACCATCTTTATATACTTTTAAAACAACATAAAAGTATTATTTACAAAATAGTTATAAAACCCAAAACTTGCTGAATATTGCTTTTTTTGGTTGGACATGTGTAATTTCAGAAAGGCTATATCAAATACTTATACTCTTATTACATTTTAGATTAGTTAATCTAACTAATCCATAATAAAACTAACTCCTCCTGAAAACAAACTCGCTTTAAGCCCTGTATTACGCTCATATTGTCTAAATCGAAAATCTATATTTTTCAATCCAAATTTCCAAATATGAAACTTTGCAAAAATATCTGTATAACTTATTCCAAAACCATATTGATTAGCATTAAAATCGGATAAATCATAATCGGATGTATACAACTGTTGTGTCGATAAATGCTGATTAAAAGGTGCAAAATAATCTGCGGCTGTTTGCGTATAAAAACGATAACTCGGGTACAATGTAAACTTATCCGTAATTTTTATAGGTACTTCTATATTTGCGGTATGAGAATTAATACCCCAATCATCTGTATAATACCTATAAAATGTACGTATAGCAACAATCTCATTTAGATAATAATGTAATCGCCCTCCTGCTGCAATCTTAAATCGAGTATCTGGTAACCTTTCCACATCATCACCTAATGTAAACTGTTGAACTACTCTATCTACAACATCTGCAAATTGTACACGCTGAAATGGTGTTGATAATAATCCATCTTGTCGAATCACATCAACAGATAAAGAACCTTGTAATTTTTTTGACAATATTTGTGAAAAACCAAGTCCTAAGGAGTATGAATTTCGAGACTCATCATCAAATGGAATAAAGTTATTATCATCTCGTAATTCTGTTGGATAAATAGCATTCCATGTATCTAAAAATACATTTGCTTTTACACTAAATTCGGTGTTTTTTTCATTAAACAACATAGTATAACTACCTCCAAAACCAATAGAAAAATAATCGTATTCATTTGCAACGGCTGCATTTGCAGACCATATCTTATTGCGATCATCACTACTATGGCTATAATTGACACTTACAGTAGTTAGCACATCATTTCTAGAAGCTCCAGAAGAAGCTATAAAAGGGCTAGCATCTACATTTGGGTCTCCATCAAAAGGATCCACATTACTCGAAGATGCAGACGTATAAGCAGATACACTTGCATCAATAGTTAATACATCATCATCATTTAAAGGAATCGATACCACTACTGTTGGAGTAAAATCTGTAAGCTCTTCTGTACCTCTTCCTCCGGTTACTGCAGCATTATCACCATCTTGAGTGTAATAACTTGTTAGAAAATCTATTTCTGTTGACTCTAATACTCTTTTTTTATACGCCTCTGAGGTGTTTTTATCTTTTTCTTGTGCTACTGTAAAAATAGATATTAACAGTAAGACTAATGTGAATCGTTTTTTCAAAAGTGCTTTTCTTATTTAAGTTTAGCTATACCTTGTTATTTTCAAAGAGTTATTTTAGTTACACCCGCAACCACCACCAGTTTTACCACCATTAGCTCCTGCTGCTGCCTCTCTATACGCTTGAAAATTAGTTTCGAAACGATCGATTTTCTTCAAGGATAGTTCCATATCAGGATCGTTAAGTGCAACTTTCTCATATTCCTTTACGGCCACGCACGAGGTCGAAGAAAGTAACAGAATAAAAATTATAATCAGCTTATTCATGTATTTTGTTTTATTTATAATGTCGAATGACATAAAACAGTCCATCATTAGTTCTAAAAAAACGCCATTCCTTACACGATATGAAAAGGGATTTACTGTTATTATGTAGTATTTTAATAAATCTATACTTTAAAAACTATATAAACAAATGTCTAGTACAATGATTACTATATAGATTTATATAGAAAACTATAATTCTATTACTAAAGATTAATTGAAGTAGTTAAGAATGTGATTACCAAGAGAGAAATTATAGTAATCATTCTTTGAATACTGAAAAAGATATTGTCTGGTTTAAAGTTTAGGACATCTTTTACAGTTGGACTTACCTTTCTTTTTATACTTTTTACAGCATTTCTTTTTCTTACCACCACAAGCAATTTCACAATTTAAAACTGCACATGGAGAATATAATGATGGGGTTTCTAAACTTTGCACTATTTATTAATTTTTATTAAATCTAAATAAAGCGCAAAAATAACAAAAAAAGATTCCTATAAAAGGAATCTCTATTTTTTCTTTATCAACTTATTAACAACTACTTAGCTGAGTCTTCTATTTGAAAAGTATTAATATCTCTATCGAATAAGTAATGACCCGATTTATCGTCTCCTATGATCTTTAATTTATCTAATAATGTGCGTGCAGTTGCCTCTTCTTCTAACTGTTCAGCAACATACCATTGCATAAAATTATGAACATTATAATCTTTATGTTGAAGACATTCATAAATTATATTGTTAATGCGGGCCGTAACAAATTCCTCGCTATCTAAAAAGGTTTCAAAAAGCTCCATTAACGTTTTAAAATCATCTCTTGGCTTATCTATTGCAGGTATAACCGCTATTCCGCTTCGTTCGTTAATAAACTTTACTAACTTGGTCATATGCACACGTTCTTCTTCAGATTGCGTGTAAAAGAAATCTGCTACACCATTGTATCCATTTACATCTGCCCAACAGGCCATAGAAAGATATTGTGCAGAAGCTTTTGCTTCATATGTTATTTGTTCATTTAATAATTTTTCAATTTCTGGTATCATATATAATTAACTTCAATTATTTGTGTATAACTAAAGTAAGCATTTTCTAGCGTTTTAAATATTGAGTATGTAGGTTTTGCGTAATTTAAAATCAGACTATATAACCGTAATTTGTTTAATTACTACTCACGCCAAATTAGTTTTAACCTGAATGAAAAGTGATTAAGAAAAAGTAAGGTATTTATTTCTGAATATATTTTTATGCAGCTTTCTCAAAAGCGATATAATTAACAAGTTTTCCTTTCTTATCTCGAACAGGATACCCTTTAATCAAACACTTGTATGTAGTATTATCTTTTCTATAGTTAAGAATTGAAACTTCAAAAGGTTTTTCATTATTAATAGCATCTCTTACTTTTGCAGATGTTACAGAACATGTATTGGTACCTTGAAACATTTTCGGAGAATTTCCTATTACCTCTTTAGGATCATAGCCATTCATCTTTTTCATGTTTTTAGAAGCATAAACTATCTCAAGACTAGGACTTGTGACCACGATCACAGATTGCTTATCAATAAGTTCGTTTTGATAATCGGCCTCAAACATCCAATTTTTAGTAAGTTTATTAAGAGCACTTAGATCATCTTTAAAATTCTCTAGACTTGCATGATGCTCACCATAAAACTCCCATGATAATAATGGCAACATATGATTAGACATTTTTTCATAATATCCCGACATCATCTCGTCATACCCTCTTAACTCTTTCATAAGTGTGATTTTGCTCAAAAGTATATAATTAAAACGCGATTCATGATTGAACAAAAGTTAATTCTTTGATTAAACAAAGGTTAAATTTTGCCTTTTACCATTTAAATTGTAGGGTAGTATACCATGATATCGGTGCCGAAGGTATAATCCCTGGGCCAGGATAACCAGTTGCCCTTTGGGTAAAATAACTTTCATCTAAAAGGTTATTAACTCCTGTTTCTAGTTTAAATCTTTTATAGGTGTACGACAATGAAACATCTACTATTGAATATGCAGGAATTTTACCCAAAGTACCTTCTTCTCTACTACCCACAGGTGCTCTATCGGCATTAGTAACTTCAGTGAATTGTTCTGACAAACGTGTGAATTGAACATTTCCTAGAAAATTTTTATAACCAAATCCGATTCCTGTTTTTAAATTAATTAATGGGATAAACTCAACTTTATTACCTACTATTTGTTCTTCTGATCTTGTATATTCAGAATCTGTTACTGCTAGGTTAACAAAAGTATTCAATACGTAATTGGTGTTCTCGGGAAAAAATGTATTCCCGATATTCCAATTTACATAACTTTCTAAACCATAAATTACAGCATCTCCTATATTTCCTCGAACTCTTTCTGCTCTATCATTAAAAACCTCACCTATCCTATCGTCATACCACAATCCAAAAAGGCTTGTATCATACGTTAATACATTATTAATTTTTCCTCTTATTCCAAAATCTGCAGTAAACCCTTCTTCATCGGATATATCAGGACGAATCACAAAAGTTGGATTTACAATTCTTATATCATTGAATGTAACTGATCTATAATTTTGAGATACATTAATATAAGATTCGATGGTATTGTTTATTTTATAACTAGAACCTATACCTAGTAACACAAAAGATCTTTCAAAAGTCTCATCATCTCTTTCATTTGTATTACTTATTGGGTTTCCTGCATTATCAAATACTACATTATTAAAAACACCATCGGTTTCTGTCTTTATATATTCAAATCTAATCCCTGGGGTTATTGAAAGTTTATCTGTTATATTAAAGATATTCTCTCCAAACACTGCTACATTAAGATTAGGAAAATCAAAAGTAGATTGATTTGGATAATCAGGAAAGCTTTCTGTTTGTAGGTTAAAATCTGCATCAGTCCCAGTACTACCCGGCCCTTGTATTGCTCCGTTGTTGGCCTTATAAAATTTAGAGCCAATTAAAAAGACTGATTCTTTACCTATTAAATTATAACGACTTAGCAATCTTGCTTCTGCTCCCCAGTTTTTAAAATTTCCAATAATAAGATCTCGGGGATTTACAAAATTACCATTAACATCAACTTCATCAACAGCTGTAATTGCATTTGAATTTAGGTTAGTGGCTACTCCTCTAAATCCAAGAGCTCTTCTTGAGGCATCCAATCCAAAAAGATTTAAACTAAAATCAGTTTTTTCAGAAAATTCATGCTCTAATTTTAATGAAAATAATTTCCAATCTACCTCAAACCAGTTTCTAGTTCGGTTACTAAAATCCGGATCTGTATCAAATTGTGTATCAGTAAGCCCTCCCGGTTGTTTGGCTAAATAGTCTAAATATGTAAATTCTCCTGTTAGTTTGGTTCTGTCAGAAATCTGATATCCCAAATGCACATAGTAATTTTTAGAGTCAAAATCTGAATTTGGTCTAAAACCATCTCCTGATTTATAATTAAAATAAGTGTAATAACTAAACTTACCAATTGTTCCACCTAAACTATTAAAACTAGTAAACAAATTAAATGACCCTAGGGTTTGTCGTGATACTAATTCGATCTTTTTATTTGGATTGGGTTGTTTCATCTTAAAGTTAATTAACCCCCCAAATTGAGTACCATATTGTAAAGATGCCGCCCCTCTGACTACTTGTATCTCACTTAAGGCTTCTGCTGGCGGAGTATAATAGCTTTCTGGGTATCCTAAAACATCTGCACTAATATCATATCCATTTTGACGTGTATTAAAGTTTGCAGTACGATTTGGGTCTAAACCTCTACCGCCTATGTTTAATTGCAATCCACCAACACTATTTTCATAGATATTCAATCCTGCAACTTGAGCATAAATCTGTCTTGCATTATTTGAGGCTAAATTACCTAAGGTATTCTCTAACAGGACGACTTCACTTTTTTTACCGGCATAAATAGCAGTTCCCTCTACTGGTTTTAACTGCTTTAAGCCATAGATACGATTTCTTCGCTGCTTAATCACTACTTCAGAAAGTGCTTCTCCAAGAGGAGCTAAGACAAAATTCTTTGATGTATTGCCTTCTATTTTTATCTGTTGTTCTAAAATCTCAAAATCAAAGCTAAAAATTGTTATTAAATAATCTCCTGATTCTAAATCATTAAATTCAAACTGTCCTTTGGTATTGGTAATCGTTTGCTCTCCTGTATTACGATTATATACCTCTGCGTTAGTAATCGGCTTATCATTTTGATCTACTACTATTCCTGTAAACTGATATTGCCCAAAAGCAGAAGTAGCAAGTAACACTACTACTACAAAAATCTTATAATCCCTTAATCTCATCTTTAAATGGAATAATCCATGTTTTATGTTTAAATGTCTCTTTTTGTTTTCCTAAATCCGTTTCTGGATCAATATATTGACTGCTCAACCTACCATTAAGTGCCACGTAACTCTCTACAAACACTTGTACATTTTGATGTCCCCTATTTTCAAAATGTTTTTTAAGGTAATGTGCATATTGTAAAATAAAATCAGGTTGTGTTGCCATTTGTTTTTCTTGAAAAGCGGTAAGAAAATCATTATTATCTACATAAAACCTTTTCCCCGTTTTACTATCAACAATCTTAAAATTAGCATACCCTGCTTTTTCCATTAGCATTACTCTCCAGGAAAATCTGTATCCTTCTTCTGTCCAAAATAACTCTCCCGGATATAATAAATATCTAAACGGCAAAAGTAATTGAATTGTAAAAAGTACAGTAATAATACCAATGAGAATTTTATCTTTTTTAGGCTTAAACGTTAGTATTCGATTTGTATCAAATTGCGTTTGATTTATCTTCAATACCTTGGAAATTATTGCTAAAATTTTATAATGAACTTTTGAATCAAAAAATATTAATGTACTAATGATCATGATATAAGGAAACATACCTATCGGAAACAAAATTCTTGTTAACACATGAAAAACCACTACCATAATGAATGCAAAATTTCTAGTTTTTCTGAACAATAATAAAAATGGTATGGTAAGATCATATATCGCCCCTGTATAACTAAATAGATAATGAACCCATTCTTGTTGCATCAAGTCACCTAAAACAGGTAAATCATAATTTGAAGGAAGCCAAATTTTAAGAGGCATAGCTTTGACCAACCAATCCGAATTAAGTTTTGCTAAACCTGCATAGAAATATACAATTCCTAGTAGTAATTTAACACTATCAATTGTCCAGACAGGGATATACTTAAAGGATTTCCTTTTTCTTGCATCTAAGGCATAATAGGCATTAGCAGGTAAAAAGATCATCAAAAAACTTAGTACACTTATAAAATAATAATGATTAAGATAAGTTGTCTTATCCATCAACTCGATATACGTAAAACTAAGAAAGAAAATAATTATACTTATTCTGTACTTAAAACCTAAAGCAACCATAAGTGCCGAAATAGCGCATATTATGAAGATTAAATATGTATAAATACCCAAAGGTCGTATCCATTCAAATCCATAATACGAAAAGAAAAACTTAGGTTTTATATACAACGTTTCTATCCACCCATAGCTCCAAAAACGCACAATACTTAATAACATCATTATTCCAAAAAAAATACGAAAGACTGCAAGTGGTGCAGTCTCTGTATTCTTTTTAAAATATTGCGAAAGGTTAAAATTCATCTATACTTTTATAACCATTTAATCTCCGTCGGCGTCGATAAAGGTGATTCTTACAGACATTGCCTGAACCATATCTACCTTTAAAAGCACTACATTTTTTTGGAGCTCATCATACGTTTGAGTCATTAAACTATTATTTGTTCGAACTTGAGCAGAAAAATCATCACTCAAACCTGTTCCTGTACTTCTTGCCGATTCAAACTGATTATTAATAAGTGTGCTTAAATCTTCTCCTTCTTTTATTGTATTCAGAAAATCGAGATATGTTTTAAAACTTTCTCCCGAAGTATTTTTACCAAAATGCTTACCATTAAAAAGGTCTTGCATCGCTGTAAGATTGGCATTAAATAAAGTTTTGGAAACATCACCTTTATAAAAAGCTTCAACCCTATCTTCTAGTACTGACCCCGAAAATACTCCTGCTGGGATTCCTATTTTACCAGCTCTTAAATGTTTCTCATAGTGAAAAACATAGTCATTTACCAACTTATCTAATGAGCTAGTAGCAGAAGAGCCATTGCTACTTACAAATGTATCTCTATAACCACTAGTCCAATCTGTTAAAACTTGTGTCGTAAGATCATTCATTCGGTCTACTACATCTGTCAAGTATTTCTTGTAAGCATCTGCATTCGTATTACTAACATAAAATGCTATAATTTCGGTGTTAGAATCAGACAATCCATTAAGTAAATAATCTAGTGCCCCAAATCCTTGCTCATTATCCTTAGAAACAGCATTAAGGTCGTAAGTACCGGATGTTATATTTGCTTCTATTTCACTTGCACTAACAGGAAAGACATTCATAAAATTTCTAAAAGAAAGCTCTTCTGCTTTTCCTATTTCAAATACACTTACAGATTGCCAAGAAATATAAGAATTTAACCAAGCTGTCCTTATACTCTGTAAATTTGATTCATTAGGGATTGCAACAAAAGTCGAAGCTGCTGTTTTTAATACTTCTATATCATTTGCTAAATTTTGATATGCTGGTATTGCTATATTGTCAGCAATATTTTCTAACAATGCCTGTCTATTAAAAGTATCTGTACTTGCGCCTGTTTCGTTATCATCTCCAGATGAACAACTTACTGCAAAAAATATGACAGTAGTGATTAAAAACAATATCTTCTTCATCTTATTTTTATTTATTCTTAATAAATTTTTGCAAATGTAAAAAAGAGAAAAGAATCATTTACGATTTCTTTCTCTTTTTTTTAAAAATTTTATATAATAAAATCTTAATTTGTACTTCCTGCTTCGGCTACAGTAAAACTGAATTTAGCAGCAATAGTTTCTGAAATAGATTGTAATGTCGCTGGAGTTACATCCCATAACCCATTGGTTCCGCTCATTAATTGATCTATAAAGCCTTGTACTTCTGTTCTTGTAAAGTAAGGAGCCGCACTATCTGATCTTCTTGTAAACTGAAGACTATAGATAAACCCGTATCCTTCAGAAAGATCATGAAAAGCACTTGCATAATCAATAGTCGATGCTTCTAGAGCGTTCTTCCCTTGTTGTAAGTAGTATACCGCTCTAATTGCAATTACTTTAGATAATTCTTCTCGAATTATAGCAGCTTGTTCATCTCTAACATCATATTTTTTAGCTACAATTGCCGCTCTACCTAATTTAAATGCTTTGTATATTTTTTCTGCGATACCTTTAAAATCAGCATCTCCTTCTACTCTACCGATATACTTATTTAAAAAGCTATCATCATCTCCAATTGTCGGATTTGGATTAGCCGTATCTACAGATGCTCCATATAAATAACCATAGGCTTCATCCCATTTATGCTCCATAGTTGTATAGTTCTTACCATCTGCTACAACTTCATTATCATTATTTGCTCTATTTTCTGCTTCATCTAAAACAAGCTTCCCTAAGTAGTTATTTAATGCTTGATCAGCCATCAGGGCTCCTATTAAACCTTTAGCAAAAGCTTGATTTAACTCTAAACCTTTTGCGTTAACGTATCTTTTAGATCCTCCTCCTGCTTCTTGAAGTTCACCAGCAACACCGGCTGATGCAGGGGCAGACCAATTAGGAAATACATCATCTACCTGGCTTTTTATCCAACCATCAAAATCCATTTTAACTGCAGCTGATTCAGTTGCATTAGTGAAGAAAAAATCTCTTGAAGCGGCGGTTTTACTTCTAACACTTTTATCTGATGCATTTAAATCAGTATCTTCAAAGTCAGCAACACCTTCTTTATGATCAAACATTGCATCTAAAACTGCTTCTGCATTTATTTGCGTATTATCTTTTAGCTTACTAATAATTACTTCGGCCATTGCGATACGGGTAGTTTGCCCGCTAAAACTAACTGTGCTTTCGCCATTACGATCAAAAACATATGTAGCCGGCTCGCTAATCTGATCAACAGGCGGATTACTATCATCGTCTGATGAACATGAAATTATGGCAAAGGTTCCTAGTAAGTATGTTGCTTTTAAAAGACTATTAATTTTCATTACTTTTTATTTAGACTTATTATTGATAATATGCGTGCAAATATATTCATCAAATTATAATTGACAAACTTTATTTGTAATAAATCTAAATAAACTTAACTAAATTAACATTAAGATAATCTTGACTACCTTAATTTGCAGTATATTTTGTTCTTAATTCTTTTACCCAACTTAATAATAATTCTTTTTGTTGCGCATCTAAGTTACCATGAAGCCAAGTGTACGAAGCCAATGGCATTTCTCCTTCATCAACTTCTTCTATTAACTCTTCTAGCTTATGGTCTCTTTTCTTTATAGAATAACTCTCCCAATCAGATACGTTAAAATGCTCTGTTCCTTCTTCAATATGATCATCCAACCAATAAGACACAGGAGCAATCTCTGCATACCAAGGGTATTTAGTTTGGTTACTATGACAATCATAACAATTATTTCTTAATATAGTTTTAAGCTCCTCGCTAGGCTTAGTATCCGCTTCAAAAAAGGCAACAGATTCATATCCTGATTCATTTTTGTCTGGTCTAATAAATTGCATGATAACCAACACAATTAATGCGGATATTGCTATAATTTTAGTAATTTTTTTCATGTTGAAGAATAATTTGTTTAGTGATATTGAGAAAATATTTTAGTTGCCTCGTTATATGAAGATTCAAAACTTAACGGTCTTACATTGCTGTCTGCTTTAACAGTTGTAAAATAAGAGACCATACGCTCTGTTGGCATATTACCGGTTAATTCATCTTTTGCCATTGGGCATCCTCCAAATCCTTGGATAGCTCCATCAAACCTTCTACAACCTGCTTTATACGCCGCATCTACTTTTTCAAACCAAGAGGTAGGCGTAGTATGCAGATGTGCTCCAAATTCAATTTCGGGATATTTTGAAATGAGATTAGCAAACAAATAATCTATTATCTCTGGTGTTGATGATCCAACCGTATCAGATAAAGAAAGAATTTTTACTCCCATTTTACTTAACCTTTCTGTCCACTCTCCTACAATCTCTACATCCCAAGGATCACCATAAGGATTACCAAACCCCATAGAAAGATAAGCTACAACTTTTTTATTTGCCTTATCGGCGATATTAAGAATCTCTTGCAATGTTTCTACAGATTGCGCTATCGTTTTATGAGTATTACGCATTTGAAAATTTTCTGAAATTGAAAAAGGGTATCCTAAATAATCTATTTCAGGATGCTGTGCAGCATCATTAGCACCTCTAACATTAGCAATAATCGCTAATAATTTACTAACTGTATCAGACAGATCTAATTGTCCCAATACTGCCGCAGTATCAACCATCTGTGGGATAGCTTTGGGTGAAACAAAACTTCCAAAATCTATGGTATCAAAACCACAACGAAGTAAAGATTGAATATACTGCACCTTTTTTTCTGTAGGAATAAATTCTTTTATGCCCTGCATAGCATCTCTCGGACATTCAATTATTTTTATTTTTTCGGTCATTTTAGCACTACAAACTAGAAGAAATTCAATTTTGACTATAAAAGTATGATTATTTTTTAAAATTTCAGAAAATAGCTATACTTCTTGATTAAATAAGAAGATAATGCGTTAATAAGCCCTCATTAAAAGTGTTTTTAAAATCATTCCAAAATATATGGTAGATAAACATCAACTCTAGACCCTTTATTATCGGTATCCTCAAGAACCTCAAACCTTGCATTAACTTTAAAAGACCTTGAATATATTTTAAATCTATCTTTTAAGATGGAACCTGATAGTGATTCATATCCAGAGTTTTTATCCTTAATTTCTTGGCCTTTAGTATAACCAATCCCATTATCTATGATACTACTTTTTATTAGCTTTTTATTATCATCCATAATGAATTTTAATATTATTTTACCATTTGTGATAGCAGCAATACCATGTTCAATAGCATTTTCTACAAATGGTTGTATAAACATTGGAGGCACCAAAATATTCTGAACATTCAACTCTGGGTCAATTTCTACTACATGATTAAATTTTTGAGAAAAATTAGATTGCAGCTCTAAATAATCCTTCACCGTCTGTATTTCTTCTTCTAAAGAAACAAACTCTTCTCTAGAGTTTTCTAATATGGATCGTAATAGATTACTCAATTTTAAAGTATACGGTATTACATTTTTAGATTCGTTTGAGGTTAAGGAAACAATTGTACCCAATGAATTGAACAAAAAGTGTGGATTAAGCTGTGAACGAAGTAAACGTTGTTCTAAAATTGTAGTTTTATATTTACTTTTTAATTTATTTTGCCTGAACAATACAACGCCTAATATTAGAAATGAAAGAAACAATCCGATAATGACCCAATTGATGATATTCCTTTGTTTAATAATAGTTTTTTGTTGTGTGGTTATTTTTTCTAGCTTAGAGATAGAAGCATCTTTTTCTTTTAATTCAAATTCAGAAGCATATAGTTGCAGTTGCTTAGCTATACTTTTTTCATGATATGTTATTAGATATTCATTCAGTTCGCTTAGGATAGATGTGCTTTTTTCGTGTGCTCCTTGTTTAAAATACACCTTATTCAAAAAATCACAAACTCTTATATACAAATTCCTTTCATCTCTAGTATAATTATATTTTTTTCTCAGAGAATCTCGAACCCTGTTCAATACGGTTTCAGACTCATTAAGGTTATCTTGATAAAAAAGCATATAACCATAACTAGTTAGTGGGCTTAATTTAGACTTACTAGACAACAAATCAGAATTGATCAATTCTTTATCTAAAAAAATTTTATTTGCTTTTGAAAAATTATTATATGCCGAATCTTTTTGATTTTGGTACAAAGCAATATCGCCCAGAGCATCCAGTGCTCTAACTTGATTTATAAAAAAAACGTCTTTATCATAATTATCATTATCAAGTAATATGGTATCCTTATACATTCTTAAAGCTTCGTTAAAATGCACTTTTGCAGAATCATACTTCTTTTTGTGTTTATACAAATAACCAATATCTAACCTATTATTAATTACCTCAAATCTATAATTAGCCCATATTGAATCTCTAAAAGCTTCTTTTCTTGCTCTCAATGCCAGGTCTATATCTCCTAAATCTATATGGATATAAGATATTCTTTCTAAAATATAAAATCGCCATGATTTTTTGTCGGGTGATTCTGGATACTGAGATGTGAGTTCTAACCCTCTATAAAGCGTCTGTAAAGCGGTAAGTGGTCTTGTTGCAAAATACTCTCGTAAACCTTTAATGTAATATGCTTTATGCGCTATACCATCTGCTCCCGGATGCCCCTGTTCTAATGATTCATACGCTTTAATAGCTTTATGAGCATTTGACAATGCAGAATCATTTTCAAGCTTAAATAAATGTACATAGCTTTTAAAGGTATAATACTTTGTCCATCCCTTAAGAGATTTATCCTTGTTCAGACTATATTTAATCTTACTAATGTATGGTCGATTAGTTTTGGCAAAAGAAATAGTATCAATAGTATGTTGAGAAAGTATTTCCTGGGAATAAGAATCAAAACTTGTAAGTATCAAAACTAAAATAAAAAAAAGTTGTTTCAATGTTGTATTATTTGTGTGGTAGATATAAATTTAGTGCTCGAATTTACATTTATTTTTATGATTAATGTTGTTATTATTGAAAATGATAAAGATGCATCAAATTACCTCTCTAAACTTCTAAAAAAAAATGTCTTAGAATTAAATATTGTAGGTTCGGCAACAACTGTTAAAGAAGGTATTTCTCTTATTTCTTCTTCTTCTCCAGAATTGGTTTTTCTAGATATACATTTAGATGATGGCATAGGCTTTGAAATTCTTGATGCTGTACATTCTAAAGGCTTTGAGGTTATCTTTATTACCGCATATGATAGTTATTATGAAAAAGCTATGGAGCATTTTGCTTTTAACTATTTGTTAAAACCAATTGACCCTATACTTCTTGAAAAAGTAATCAGCAGATATATACAAGTTAAGTCTAGACATAGTAATCAAAGTAAATACGTTCACTTTCAAGAATTTATACGAGAGCAGAACTCAAAAATTCTTATACAAAGTGGTCAATACCATAAATCCGTATATCTAGAAGAAATAATTTTATGTAAGGCTGAAGGTAACTATACAACCATAGTCTTAAAAGACAAAAAAGAAATCTTAGCAAACAATATCTTGAAGCATTATGACAAATTACTGTCTAGTCGTGGTTTTTTTAGAGTAAATCGCTCTTGTCTCATAAACACCTCTCATATTGATTCTATTTTTAGGAAAGAAACGATTATTTTGACCAATGGAGATAAAATTCAAGTTGCTTTTAGAAATAGGGAGCAATTGTCTTATCTCTTAGAAACACTTAAATAATATCTCTATACGCTTATCTTAAAATTCTTTCCACCTATTTATTCTTTAATTTATTTCCCAGAATTCACTCTAATTTTGAATAGCATCTTACCATTGATAGTAAGGTCATGATAGACATAATTGTGAATGTCTTTAAAGGATCACAAACAATCTAATTTTCAATATATATATATTATGTTAAAAGGCATTTTAAACTTAGAAGGAACAAAAGAATTAAAAAGAAAAGAATTGACAACTCTTAAAGGAGGAATTATTGCTTATGACGGAGGCCCATGCAACCCTTTAACTGCAGAATATTACCCTCATTGCAAAGAAGATGAAAGCGAAGACGATAAAGCTTAAAAGAAATCTTTCTTATTAGAAAAAAAATAGACTCTCTTAAAATTAAGACAGTCTATTTTTTATTTTTCAGAAAGAAGAATAAAAATTGCAATTCCAATAAATACTATAATCTGAAGCCATTTTAAAACAACCCCAATCTTCGCACTTTTTTTTAAGTATTCTGATATAGCTCCTGACATGACTGCAATACTTCCAAAAATTAAAAATGAAACCAGTATAAAAAGGAAACCTAGTATATAAAATTGTAAAACATTACTTAAAGATTCACTAAATAGAAAACCAGGAAAAAATGCTAAAAAGAAAATAGAGACTTTAGGATTTAATACATTCATCACAAATCCTTGTCGAAACAGTTGCCCTAAAGTTTTTTTTGGTATACCTGTTTCTGATAAATTTACCGAAGCATCACTCCTAAATACTTTATAAGCTAAAAAGAATAAATACAATGCTCCAAACAACTTAATTATAAAAAATAACGTGTCACTCTGTTTAATCAGTATTGAAACCCCAAAAGCAACTAATGTTGTATGAATCAAGCATCCTGACATTAATCCAGCAACAGTAGCCAATCCGTATTTCTTTCCGTTAATAACACTTTGCATTAATACAAATATATTATCCGGTCCGGGTGATATGGATAAGATAGCTGTTGTAATCATAAAGGTATACAAAACATCATAATCCATACGGTTACTTTGATCTTAACAACGCTTTATTAATATCTTTAATCAATTTGGGCCCTTCATAAATAAAGCCGGTATACAATTGAATTAAGCTAGCACCAGCTTCTAATTTTTCAAGAGCATCTTTTGCACTATGTATTCCGCCGACACCTATAATCGGAAAAGCGTTATTACTTTTTTGTGATAAGAAACGAATTACTTCTGTTGATCTAGATGTTAATGGCTTACCACTTAAACCTCCTTTTTCGTTTACTAAATCACGATTTGACCTTAATCCCTCTCTAGAAATCGTAGTATTCGTGGCAATGATTCCTGCTATCTTAGTATCCTTAACAATAGCTATAATATCTAATAACTGCTCATCTGTTAAGTCTGGAGCTATTTTTAACAAAATTGGTTTTTGTGATACTTTTTCTTGATTTTTAGATTGCAACGTATTCAAGAGCATCGTAAGCGGTTCTTTGTCCTGCAGCTCCCTTAAATTAGGAGTGTTTGGCGAACTGACGTTCACTACGAAATAATCAACATAATCAAAAAGAGCATCAAAGCAAATTTTATAATCTTCTACGGCATTCTCATTTGGGGTAACTTTGTTCTTTCCTATATTACCTCCGATCAAGACTCCTTTATTATTCTTTAATCGAACTACTGCATCCTCTACCCCACCGTTATTAAAACCCATTCGATTAATAATACCACTATCATCTTTTAATCTAAATAGTCTTTTTTTTGGATTACCATCTTGAGATTTAGGCGTCAAAGTACCTATTTCGATAAAACCAAAACCAAAATTATGCAGCTCATTAAACAGCTTGGCATCTTTATCGAAACCGGCAGCAAGCCCAACAGGATTCTTAAACTTTAATCCAAACACTTCTCTTTCGAGTCTTGGATCTTCAACAACATACATCCCTCTAAATACCGAAGACATTAAAGGTATTTTAGATAAAAACCGTATCATTCTAAATGTAAAATGATGAATCTTCTCTGGATCATATTTAAATAAAATAGGGCGTAAAAAATACGTATACATTAAGCTTGATTTTGTTTGCGCAAAAATAAGTGATAAGAGGTTCTAATAAAAATGTATTTTTGAATGCTGAAGATATATAAAACTCTTATCTATTATGATCTCAAAACAACACATCATCAATCGCTTTATAAGTTATGTTACCATTGATACAGAAAGTGATCCTGAAAGTAACACTACTCCCAGTTCAGAAAAACAATGGGATTTGGCCAATAAATTAGCAAAAGAATTAAAGGACATAGGTCTTGAAGAGGTTACCATTGATGAAAATGCTTATATAATGGCTACACTCCCATCTAACATAGATCAAGAAGTACCTACAATTGGTTTTATATCGCATTTTGACACAAGTCCGGATTTTACGGGAGCAAACGTAAAACCGCAGATCATAGAAAATTATGACGGTAAAGATATCATGCTAAATGCTGCTGAAAATATTGTTCTTTCTCCAGATTATTTTGAAGACTTAAAGCTATATAAAGGGCAGACGCTAATTACTACAGACGGCACAACACTTTTAGGTGCCGATGATAAAGCAGGAATTACTGAAATAGTTAGTGCTATGGAGTACCTTGTACAACATCCTGAAATTAAGCATGGTAAAATTCGTGTTGGTTTTACGCCCGATGAAGAAATAGGTCGTGGAGCTCATAAGTTTGATGTTTCAAAATTTGGAGCTGATTGGGCGTACACTATGGATGGTAGTGAAATTGGCGAGCTAGAATATGAAAATTTTAATGCTGCGGGAGCAGTAGTTACTGTAAAAGGAAAAATTGTACATCCTGGATATGCCAAAGGGAAAATGATCAATAGTATGTATATTGCTCAGGAATTCATCAATTCTTTACCAAGATTAGAGACACCAGAACACACTTCTGGTCGAGAAGGTTTTTTCCATTTACATACTATTAAAGGAGATGTCGAAGAGACTCAGTTACACTATATTATTAGGGATCACGACAAAGAACATTTTGAAGCTAGAAAAGAAGTAATGAAAAAATTGGCTTCAGAAATCAATGCTCAACGTCAACAAGAAGTTATAGAGGTAACCATAAAAGATCAATATTATAATATGCGCGAAAAGGTAGAACCTGTAATGCATATAGTTGATATTGCCGAAGAAGCTATGAAGGCCCTTAATATCAAACCGATTATTAAACCTATTCGAGGTGGAACAGACGGTTCGCAATTAAGTTTTATGGGCTTACCATGTCCAAATATTTTTGCTGGAGGTCATAATTTTCATGGGCGTTATGAGTATGTCCCCGTAGAAAGCATGATCAGTGCTGCTAAAGTTATTATTAAGATTGCACAGCTTATTCCAACTAAAAAGTTCTAGACTAGTTTTAAAACATGAATTGATCTTGTTAAAAAACAAACTATATCATTCCCTATCTAATTATTTATATTTTGATCATAATTTAGATAATTAGGTAGGGTCTTTTCATTTTGATTTGTTTTAGAAATATGACTCGCAAAAAAAGCGTTTTTTAAAAGCACCTAAAACAATTTTATAATGAAAAAAATTTTTACAGTAATTGCAACTCTTATCTTTTCTTTATCATATGCGCAGGAAGAAAACATAGTAAGAAACGAGAATAAACATGAATTTAGATTAGATGCCCTAGAAATATTAGCAATACCTAACCTAGAAATTAATTACGAATATATATTAAACAAGTACTCTGGTGCTGGTATAGCCGCTAGTGTTAGTCTAGATAATGATTATAAAGAATACCAAGCGTATAGCATTTCCCCTTATTACAGACAGTATTTCTTAAATAAAAAAGACTTTGGTGCTCGAGGGATGTTTGTAGAAGGGCTTTTACGTTTTGCAGGTGGAGAAGTAGAAACGAACGATTTCAATTCTCCAACACCAGTGAACAATACTACCAATGAAGGAAATTGGTTTGATATTGGAGTAGGATTAGTCGTCGGTCAAAAATGGGTAAGTGACAATGGTTTCGTATTTGAAGTAAGTCTTGGAGGAGGTCGTTATCTTCTTGATGAAAGCAACAATGAAGGTTTTTTTAGAGGTGGCGTATTAATTGGATATCGCTTTTTCTAAAAAAGAATTTAATATAAAATAAAAGCGCGATATTAAAATTAATATCGCGCTTTTTTATGATGTGCAAATTCTTACTTCTTTTCTGCAGGTGGTGCATTTAATTTCTGACTCATTTCTAAAGAAATGGCAGATTTATCAAATGTTAACTTACCTGAACCTGTTTCAATAACAACTGCATTATTTTTTTCGCTAAAGTCAAAAACTTTTCCGTGCAGACCACTTTTAGTAACAACGCGATCTCCTTTTTTAAGCTCTTCAGCAAATTTCTTTTCCTTTTTGGCCTTTTGCATTTGTGGTCGTATCATAAAAAAATACATCACTACAAATATTAAAAGTATAAAAGGTAACTGTCCTCCGAATCCTTCCATAAAATTATTCACTTACTGGAGTTCCACTCACAGGTTTTGCTTTTGGAGTAACTAAAGCTTTAATTTTAATAACTTCTTTTCCAGCTTCAGTATTCGTAGTAATAGTTACTTGCTTAGTTTGCTGATTAGGTTTTCCATTAGAGTTAAATTTAACTAACATCTCTCCTGTAGCTCCTGGTGCAACTGGCTCTTTTGTCCATTGAGGAACAGTACAACCACAACTTCCTTTTGCATTAACGATTACTAATGGCGCTTTACCTGTATTAGTGAATGTAAATTTATGTTCTACTACATCTCCTTCATTTATTGTACCGAAATCGTGCTCAGTTTCAGCAAAAGTCATTACAGGAAAATCTGTATTTTTTGCATCACGTTCTGCAGCTATTTCAACGTTTTCTTCGTTAACTTTCTTTGTAGCATCATCTTTACAAGACACAAATGTCATAGCAAAAATTCCGGCCAAAATTAAGATTCCTTTTTTCATTACTTGGGTTTTTAATTATATAAGGGTTAAAAATACTATTTTTTTTGGACTACAAAAGTCCTCGTCCTACTTTATTTAGTTTACCACTTTCTTGATATTCTTTTGAAATCTTGTCTAGAATACCATTTATAAAAATACTACTTTTTGGAGTACTATATTCTTTAGCGATTTCTAAATATTCGTTAATTGTTACTTTTATGGGTATCGACGGAAACTTAACAAACTCACAAATTGCCATTTTAATAATTGCTTTGTCCAACTCTGCAATTCGATCTTGATCCCAATTTGGGGTCTTACCATCGATTTCTTTTGCAAAGGTAGTTGCATTAAGTACCGTTTTTCTAAAAATATCTATTGCGAATTTTTTATCATCAACATCTTTATACAGCTTTGGTAAAGATTTATGCTCGTCATGAGATGATTTACTTTTTCTTAGCATTTTTATAATTGCCGTATTAATAAGTGGTAAATCATCTACCCAAGTGAGTTTTTTATCCTCTATATATTCATAAAGTTTCTCATTTGGTGCAATGATTTCTTTAAATATCTCAATCACAAAATCTTTATCTTCTCTAAAAGAGCTTAGTTTAGTACTCATATATTCGGTATACAAAGTACTTTCTTTAATCTCTTTCCATAATATTTTAACGTACTCATCATCTAGCTGCCAGCAGTTTAACTTTCTGTTTTCAATTTCTGCTTTGAGCTGTACATTATTTTCTAATAATAGTAAAACCTCGTTTTTTATAAATTTTGTATTGGGATCTTTTTCTTCTGAAGTAGCTAAATATTTTTTTTGACTAATCTCTAGAAATTCTGCTGCATGCTCCTTAATCTCTACTAAAAGTTGAAGATTGATTAGAAACAGATCATACATCTGATCGATACTAAATAGAAGAAATTTTTCTTCTTTATCAAGATTGTCACTTTGCGTCTGCTCCATCGAATAGAGGGACTGCATTACTTTTACTCTAATATGCCTTCGGGTTAACATAGCCTATTTACAAAGAACTTTATATTAAAAACAACTGAAAGTATGGTATTCTTTCGTTTGGCAAAAATACTATTATTTTTAATCTGACTACCCTAAAAGTTCTTTTTTTATATCCCCATTTCTTATTTAAAAAATATCCTATCTACCTCTTCTATAATGAACCTAAAATTGAGATAGATAGGAATAGTTTTTTAAGATGCGGCATTCTCTTTCTTACGTGCTGCTATTCTATCTTCGGCAATACTAATCGCTGCTTCGTTTGTAGTCGTACTAGTTGCTTTAGCCTTATTTAGAATATCTAGTGTAGTATCAAATATATTTTCTGTTTTAGAAGTAATCTGATCTCTACCATATCCTTCTATTTCAGCATATACATTGATTATCCCTCCTGCATTAATTAAAAAATCAGGAGCATAAACAATTCCTTTCTTTTGTAATAACGCTCCATGAATATCTTCATTTGCAAGCTGATTATTTGCAGCTCCCGCAATTACTTTTACGTTTAACTTATTGATTGTTTCATCATTTACGGTAGCACCTAGAGCACAAGGAGCGTAAATATCTGCAGTTTCTGCATATAAATCATTTCCTCTATAAATATCAACTCCATATTTTGTACTTACAGCATTTAATCTTTCTTCATTAATATCACTAATTATCACATTTGCTCCTTCTTCAGAAGCTAATCGCACTAGCTCTTCTCCCACATGTCCTATACCTTGTACCAAAATCTTTTTTCCGGCAAGAGCATCACTACCATAAGTAAATTTTGTAGCAGCTTTCATTCCCATATATACTCCATATGCCGTTACAGGAGAAGGGTTTCCTGCTCCTCCTTTAGATTCTGAAATACCAGTAACGTAAGGAGTAACTTCTCTTACTGTATCCATATCAGAAGTTTCCATTCCTACATCTTCTGCAGTATAATACTTACCTCCAAGAGTATGTACAAATTTCCCAAAACGTTTCATTAACTCAGGAGTTTTAAGTTTCTTAGGATCTCCTATAATCACTGCTTTACCTCCACCAAGATTTAATCCTGTGATTGCCGCTTTATACGTCATCCCGCGTGATAACCTTAAAACATCATTAAGTGCATCCCACTCTGTTTTATAATCATACATTCTAGTACCTCCTAAGGCAGGTCCTAAAATTGTGTTATGCACACCAATTATTGCCTTCAATCCTGTATCTTTGTCTTGACAAAAAACAACTTGTTCATGGTTATCAAAAGATAGTTGACCAAATACGGGAGCTTCTTTTTTTAATTGATTTGCAGTAAACACTTCAGTTATCATATATTGGAAAAATTAAATGTTATAAATTATATTATATTCAAAATCAGGATGCTAAAATAGCACATTTTTATGGATTTCAAATTAATAGCTGTTAAACTTTACGAATTTACTAACAAAAAAGCCTTTAAACTCTAATATTTTATGCGTGCATTACGCCATTTAAACAAATATTTCTTAAAATATAAATACCGACTTTTAATTGGACTAGTAATTACTATTATTGCTAGGGTTTTTGCTACTTTGGTCCCCTCATTTGTCGGCAAATCTGTGGATGTAGTCCAACAATATCTAAACAATGAAGTTTCGAGCTTAGATGAAGTAAAAAGCGGACTTATTTTTAATATACTCCTTATTTTTGGATCTGTTTTAATATCAGCATTTTTCACTTTTTTAATGCGACAAACTTTTATAGTAGTTTCAAGATTCATAGAATTTGATTTAAAAAATGAGGTATTTCAACATTACGAAAAATTATCTCTAAATTTTTACAAAAAAAATCGTACTGGGGATCTTATGAATAGAATAAGTGAAGATGTTTCTAGAGTACGTATGTATGTTGGTCCCGCAATTATGTATAGTGTAAATACATTAACGCTATTTGTAGTGGTTATTGGTTATATGATTAGTATAGCTCCAGAACTCACATTATACACCGTAGCTCCACTACCCATATTATCTGTTTCTATTTACAAATTAAGTGTAGCGATACATAAACGCAGTACAGTTGTACAAGAATTCTTATCCAAATTAACCACATTTACTCAAGAATCCTTTAGTGGCATTACTGTTATTAAGGCTTATGGAATTGAAACGCAAACTCATGACAACTTTACCGAATTATCAAATACAAGTAGAGATAAGAATCTTGATCTAGCCAAAGTACAGGCACTTTTTTTTCCATTAATGGTATTACTTATTGGTTTCAGTAATATTTTAGTAATATACATCGGTGGCCAGCAATACCTAGATGGTACCATAAAAGATGTTGGTATTATTGTGCAATTTATTCTTTATGTTAATATGTTAACTTGGCCCGTGGCTACAGTTGGTTGGGTAAGCTCTATTATACAGCAAGCCGAAGCCTCTCAATCCCGTATTAATGAATTCCTAAGTCAAGAACCCGAAATAACAAATACAGTTACTAAAAACACTCCTATTCAAGGAAATATTAGCTTTGACAATGTTTCTTTTATTTATGATGACACAAATATAACTGCTTTAGACAATGTTAGTTTTGAAATAAAAAACGGAGAAACTATAGGTGTAGTTGGTAAAACAGGATCCGGAAAATCTACAATTTTAGATTTAATTGGTCGATTATACGATGTTTCTTCTGGTGAGATTAGAATCGATGGAATTCCTATTAGAGATCTAAATCTTACTGATATTAGAGAGCGTATAGGATATGTACCACAAGATGCTTTTTTATTTAGTGATAGTATTAGAAATAATATAAAGTTTGGGAAAGAAAACGCAACTGATGACGAGGTTTACCAAGCAGCAAAAGATGCTGTAGTCCATAAAAATATAATTGGTTTTAAAGCCAAATATGAAACTGTTTTGGGGGAACGTGGTATTACACTTTCTGGAGGTCAAAAACAAAGAGTATCTATTGCAAGAGCAATCATTAAAAACCCTTCTATTTTACTTTTCGACGACTGTTTATCTGCTGTTGATACCGAAACTGAAGAAGAAATATTACAGAATATTAACAAAATTTCTAAGGATAAAACCACTTTTATCGTAAGTCACAGGGTATCGACAACCAAAAATGCTGATAAAATAATTGTTTTAGAAAATGGGAAAATAATCCAGCAAGGCACTCATAATCAGCTATTAAAGATCGACGGTTATTATAAAGAGCTCTATTTAAAACAGCTAAGCGAAAAAGAAATATGAGTTTTTTTTGTGCGATTAACAATTTTTTTAGATTTTTGAGAACATCATAGCAAATTAATTAATTTAAGAAATACGTATTATGAGTGATAATGAAATGATGGAGAAAGAAGAAATTTTCTCAAAAGTTTTAAGAGCAGGAAGAAGAACATATTTCTTTGATGTAAGGGCTACTAAAGCAGGTGATTATTATTTAACCATAACAGAGAGTAAAAAATTTACTAACGACGATGGGTCTTTTCACTATAAAAAGCACAAAATTTATCTTTATAAAGAAGATTTTGCTGGATTTACTGAAATCTTAAATGAGATGACGGATTATATAGTTGACGAAAAAGGTGAAGAAGTAATAAGCGAAAGACATCAAAAAGATTATCAAAAGTCTTACGACAATGATTCGTCCTCACAAAAAAGTGATGAAGTACCTGCCTCTGCAGAAAGCTTTACAGATGTAAGTTTTGATGACATATAAAGAATTATAACTTAAGTTAAAGTTATGCAAACCGTTTCATTCTCTGAAACGGTTTTTTTTATATTCACAGCTATTTACAAAACAATTCGTCTGAAATGAAATACATCTTTACGATTTTATTAGCTCTTACTGGGCTTATTTCTCAAGCACAAAACGATCTTTCTCTAGCATATTACCTCCCAAAAAACATTACATACAACCCTTCAATCCCTACTCCTCAAAGTGTTTTAGGATATGTACCTGGAAAATGGCATGTAACTCATGATAAGCTAGTTGCATACATGACTGCATTAGCAGATGCCTCTCCTAGAATAACTATCGAAAATAGAGGTAAAACTTTTGAAGATCGACCTATTTTATTACTTACCATAACTTCGGAGAAAAATCATCAAAACCTTGAACAAATAAAAACAAAACACGTACAACTTACAGAAGCAAATTCTAATACTATAGACTTAGAAAATCTACCTGCTATTGTATATCAAGGGTTTTCTATACATGGCAATGAAGCTAGCGGATCAAATTCTGCATTGCTATCCGCATATTATTTAGCTGCAGCGCAAGGGCAAGAAATCGATAGCTTACTTAATGATGTAGTTATTTTATTTGATCCTTCTTTTAATCCTGATGGTCTACAAAGGTTTTCATATTGGGCTAACATTCATAAAAACAAAAATATAAGCACAGATCCTCAAGACCGAGAATATAGTGAGGTATGGCCAGGAGGTAGAACGAATCATTATTGGTTTGATATGAATCGTGATTGGTTACCAGTACAATTACCAGAATCAAGGGCTCGCATTGCTACCTATCACAAATGGTATCCAAATATCTTAACTGATCATCATGAAATGGGATCTAATAGTACCTTCTTTTTTCAGCCTGGAATACAATCTCGTACCCATCCATTAACCCCTAAACTTAATCAAAAACTTACTAAAAAAATTGCAAATTACCATGCTAAAGCTTTAGATAAGATTGGTTCATTGTATTACACCGAAGAAAATTTTGATGACTTTTATTATGGTAAAGGCTCTACTTTTCCTGATATAAACGGAGGGATCGGTATTTTATTTGAGCAAGCCAGCTCACGTGGTCATGCGCAACAAACAGATAATGGGGTTCTTACTTTTCCTTTTACGATTAGAAATCAATTTACTGCTACACTTTCAACATTAGAAGCAGCAAAATCAATGCGTAAAGAACTGCTTACTTACAAAAGAAATTTTTATGTAGAAGCAAGAAAAGAATCAAATAATAACGCATACGTTTTTGGAAATGAAAAAGATGCTGCCTCTTCATTTCATTTAGCTGAAATTTTAAAAAGACACAAAATCAAGATACATGAGTTAAAACAAGATATCGCTGTTCAAAATAAAAAATTCAAAAAAGGATATAGCTTTGCAGTACCAAAAAATCAAAGACATAGTCGACTTATAAAAGCAATTTTTGAAAAACGAACTACCTTTACCGATAGCCTTTTTTATGATATTTCTTCATGGACTTTTCCCTTAGCATTTAATCTTGACTATGCGGATAATATTGCAATTTCAAATTTAGGAAATGAGATTTTAGAACTAAAACACAAACAAGCAAAACAATTAGATCAAAGTAATTACGGCTACTTGATGGAGTGGCATGAATATTATGGCCCTAAAGCTTTATATCAAATATTAGAAAAAGGATTACGCGCAAAAGTAGGAATGACTCCGTTTACTTTAAATAATGCTAATTATGACTATGGTACTATTTTGATTCCTGTTCAAAATCAAAAGTTAAACAACAAAGAACTACATGAATTTTTGCAAAAAGTATCATTAAAAAATCACATAGATATCACAGCTGTATCAACAGGTCTTACTAAAGGAATCGACTTAGGAAGTAATAAATTTAGGCCACTTTCACTACCTAGGATTGGACTATTTACAGGTTCAGGGATTACACCCTACGATGCAGGTGAAATATGGCATTTAATGGATCAACGTTTTGATATTCCTATTACAAAGTTAGATACAGATCACTTTAACAGAACTAATTTAGCACGATACACGCATATTGTACTACCTAATCAAAGAGGCTTAAGCTTTAACAAACCTCAAATTGAAAAACTGAAAAACTGGATCCGTAGTGGAGGAACTTTAATTGGTTATAGAAATATTGCTCAATTCTTTGCTATTAATGAATTTATGGAAATTGAATTTTCTAAACCTGAAAACAATGCAACGAATATATCTTTTGAACAAAGGCAAGATTTCTTTGGAGCTCAAGTAATTGGTGGAGCCATTTTTGAAGCAAAGACAGACAGGTCACACCCTATTAATTTTGGGTATAAAAATGATAAAATTCCACTATTCAGAAACACGACTATTTTTATAAAACCCAATAAACAAAGCTATAACAATCCTATACGATACACTAAATCTCCACTACTAAGTGGTTATATAAGTAAAAAGAACCTTGATTCTTTATCTGGAACAGTTCCGTTTAGGCATAAAAATTTTGGAAGAGGAAATGTAATATTGTTTACAGACAACACTAATTTCAGAGCTTTCTGGTATGGAACCAATAAATTGTTAATGAATGCAATTTTCTTTAGCGATGAAATGTAACTGTAATTATCACACAAAGATCATCAACTTTTAAGACAGGCATACTCATACTACTTAAACAATCAACTGTATACGCCTTAAAGCTGATTTCTAAACTCATAATAATGAGATAACACAGTTTCTGGTGCTTCAGTTTGTGGGTAGTGCCCAATCTCATCTAAGATGATAACATCTGCATTGGGTACAATTTCTTTGTAGAACTCTGCCATATGCTTACCCGATATCGGGTCCACGCCTCCATCAATTAGACGTTTAGGCATATCTGTATATTGTATAGCTTCTCTCCACCTGATTTTATGAGTATCTCTTTCTTTAAGATATTTAATTAGCTTAGGAATAACATCTTTACCAGAATTATGCGCTATTCCTTGCCAAAACTGATCAATTTCTTGTTCACTGGCTTGGGTGTTTTTTCCAAAAATCTTTTTAAAATTCTTTGCTAAGGTATCTCTACCCATAAAGTGCTTTAATATTTCACCAAAAGGTGTCAACAACATTTTCTGAGTAAGCGTTGGAAAATTAGTTTCAGGAAACATTCCTCCATTCAAAAAACAAACCGATTTAATACCAAACTCATATTCAGAATTTTCTTTATGTCTTGCTAACATCTCTTGCACTACAGTATCTCCATAATCATGTGCAATAATATGAAAAGAAAACACCCCTCTCTTTCTTAAATAAGTCTCCCATAAATCTACTTGAGCAGAAATTGTATATTTAAAATCTTTTGGTTTCGAAGAAAACCCATACCCCATCATATCTATGGCATAGAGTTGATATTTTGCAGAAAGAGAACTCCATATTTTAGACCAATCCCAAGAAGAAGTTGGGAAACCATGTATCAGAATTAAAGGTTCTCCACTACCCGATTCTTTATAAAATACAGAATACTTATTTTGATATTCAAAATAAGTTCCTGAATTTTTCCAATCTTGTAATGTCATATTATTTTTTTCCAAACATCTTCTGAATAACCCAAGCTGGGCCAATTAACAAAAATTGTAAATCTTGAGCAGCAGATGGTTTTTTACCTTCTAAATGGTGTCCATAAAATTGTCCAATCCAGGCAACAACAAAAATAATTAGAGACACTAACCATAAAGGTGCTGCTTGCCCGATATAATAATTAGTAATTATACAAAAAGCTACAAAAATCAATATTTGTAATGCCATTTTCACAGATAACCTAATATAAAACAACAATATAAGTAATGAACTTACAAAAGCCCAGTTTTCTATAAATGGATTATTCCCTGGAATAACAGAAGCTAAAAAACCGCTGGGAATACTCATAATTAAACCAACTATAGAGAAAAATATCGCTGGTACGCATACAAAGTGAATAGCAATATTTGTCTTATTTTGATGGCTTACAGCATACTCTTTAAACCAAGTGTCTAAGGTTTTCATAAAATTAATTTTTAATGTAACTAAGATACTATTTTTTAGACTTATTAAATAAGACGGTATGAGAATATCTTATATAAATTGTAATTTTGAATTTATAAAAACTTTAAAATGGCGAGAACTCTTTCAAATATGTTACCTCTTGGCACCCTGGCACCAAATTTCTCTCTTAAGGATAGTATTACTAATAATATCTTTTCTTTAGAAGAACTTAAAGGTAATAAGGGAACTGTTATCATGTTTATATGCAACCATTGTCCATTTGTAATTCACGTTAACGAAGAGCTTGTAAGAATTGCAAATGACTATAGAACTCAAGGATTTGGATTTGTTGCCATAAGTAGCAATGATATTGAGAAATATCCTCAAGATTCTCCAGATAAAATGTGGAAAACAGCTCAAAAAAATAATTACACTTTCCCTTACTTATTTGATGATACACAAGAAGTCGCAAGAGCATATGACGCCGCTTGTACTCCTGATTTCTATCTATTTGATGCTGAATTAAAACTTATTTATAGAGGCCAACTGGATGATTCTAGACCCGGCAATGGTATCCCTGTAAACGGCAGAGACTTAAGACAAGCACTAGATGCAGTGCTGCGCAACACCAAAGTATCTGAAGATCAAAAACCCAGTATTGGTTGCAACATAAAATGGAAAGAGTAACATGAGTTTAAGCATGAATTCAAAAGTGACCTTCAAAAAATGCTCAAGACATGATATTGATAGTTTAGTAAAAATCAGCACACAATTTTATCCTGAACATTATATTCATATTTGGAAAAATGAAGATCCTAGTTATTATATAAATCTAAGTTTCACAAAAGAAGCTTTTGAAAAGGATTTTATAATAGATAATATTATTTATTTTTTAATAACAAATGAGAGCAAGAATTTAGGATTATTAAAAATACGACAAGATCAAGCGGTAGAAGGGTATTCAAAAACAGAAGCATTACAACTAGAAAAAATATATTTATTAAAAGAATCTATTGGATTAGGAATAGGTGAGCAAGGAATCAAATTCACGAAAGAATTGGCTTATAAACTAGACAAAAAAGTTATATGGCTTGATGTTATGAGTACTAGTCCAGCACTTACTTTTTATCAAAAACATAATTTCAATACAATATCACGGTACGACCTAGATTATCCAGGCTTAAAAGATAATTATCGAGAAATGCAGCGAATGATTCTTAATATCTAGGATTTAGCAGCTATAATTTTTAAATGTGCAAGATGGTGGTTCCCATGCCATGCATATATACCAATGTCTTCTGCCAAAGAAATTGCTATATCACCTTCAGGATGAATAAATTCTTTTTCGAGTTCTTCTAATGATAATCCTTTTAAAAAGAACACCCATTTAGCATGTAATGCTTTAATTACATCAAGTGATAAGTGTATAGGTGCTGATTTTGTATCAAATAATTCGGCCCATAAAGCTTCATTATATGCTTTTATAACAGGTTTATCCTCTGTCAACGCCCATTTAAAACGAATATACCCATTATGATGGCTATCATGAACGTGATGTATTACTTGTCTAGCAGTCCATCCATTGGGTCGATAAGGCGTCTCTAACTGTTCCTCTGTAAAGCTTGAGACTAGATTAACCATTTTTGTTGGTAATTCTTCAATATCAGATATCCACTGTTTGATATGATGAGTAGTTATTTTTTCTGGGCATTCGAATACTCCTATCGGGTACTTAAGGTGATCTGTAGTCGTCATAGTTTATCTTAATCTACTTTAGCATACATAAATTGTTCTTTTGAAAAAAGGTCAATTAATGTGAGTACATTTTCGTCTAAGTTATCGATTTTATAACGATAGATACGATCATCCATCGGAAAAAAGCATTCTAAAACACCTTCGTCTATTCTTGTTTTTAAACGATTTGCAAATTTGCCTGCATAAAAATTAAACCGTATTGTACCTTCAAAAATAATATAATCATCTGTGTTTTCCATATAAAGCCACCTTCCTTGCAAAGCCTCATAGGTATCTTTATTGTAGAATTTATTATCTAACAACGATTTCATTTTATTCGCATAAGCAAGAAAGTCTTCTTCAGGAGATACATCTGGCATGGAATATCCTATCTCTTTTTTTTCAATAATATCTCCATTATTAAAAAAATGATTTGACTCATATTTAGTGTATGTCTTAGCATAATTCGGCACTTTCTGACCGTAGTCATTAGTTTCCATTATATATGGCTTTTGCTTATAATCTACATAGATAAGTTGGTCATTCCAGAAATAGAAAGTAGTCAAAATATCCGCTTTACGCGTACCTACTTTTCTTGTAATTTTCTTAAGTCTTTCATGTTCATAAAATCCATTAAGTTCTGCTCCATGATCTGCCATTTTATCTAAAAACTCTTCTGGATCTAAATAAAAAGTATCAAACTCTGTGTAGCTATCAATGATTTCCATTTGATCTTTGATATTTTCGAGCTTTACCTGTTTATCTTGTCCAAAAGACAAATACGCAGTACAAAGTATAATGATGGTTAGTACAAATTGTTTCATATTTAGGGGTATACTAATTTTTGTATAAAAACTATCAAATTTAAAATATCATATTATTCTAAAATGATCATTTTTAGCAAAATAAAAAAAACTAATGTTAAAATAAGTTTAAAACCATAAAAATAACAGATGGCTTTTTAATTTCATTACTCTATATATTGGTTAATCACTAAAATATTCCTAGCAAACTTATGAATAAATAAGAATTCACTAATCAAAATGCCTTTTTTAGAATAAATTCCAAAAAAAAGGCCCCTAAAATTACTTAGGGACCTTTGCTATATTTTATTCAAATTTGTTAAATTATTTAACATTTACTAGTTCTACATCAAAAATCAACGTGGCGTTTGGAGGAATTACCCCTCCTGCTCCAGATTCTCCATATCCAAGATATGGTGGAATCACTAGTCTTGCTTTATCACCTACTTTTAACAATGCTATTCCTTCATCCCATCCGGAAATAACTTGTCCCACTCCTAATGGAAAATCTATAGGCTGATTACGCTTATAAGAAGAATCAAACACCGTGCCATCTGTAAGACTTCCTTTGTAATGCACTGATACTGTCTTTCCTTTTTCTGCTTGAACACCTTCTCCTTGTTGTATAATTTTATAACGTAATCCGCTATCAGTTTTATCAAAACCAGCTGCTAATTCTTCTAATAGTTCTTCAGACTTTTTCTTTGCCGCTGCTTCTCTTTCTGCTTTAGCTCCATTAAAACTTCTAAATACCTCAACAGCATTAAAATTTTCAGCATCGGCTCCTACTCTAATGATCTCTACTTCTTCTATAACATCTCCCTGTGCAACGGTATTAACAACTTCTAGGCCTTCTACTACTTTTCCGAAAACGGTATGTTTTCCATCTAACCAAGACGTTTCTACATGAGTAATAAAAAACTGACTACCATTTGTACCAGGCCCTGCATTAGCCATAGAAAGAACTCCTGGTCCATCATGTTTAAGATCAGGATGTATTTCATCATCAAATTGATAACCTGGTCCACCAGAACCAGTGCCTTGAGGATCTCCTCCTTGTATCATAAAATCAGCAATAACTCTATGAAACTTCAATCCATTGTAATATGGTTTCCCTTGTGGAATTGCTTGATTTTCTATATTACCTTCAGCCAAACCTACAAAGTTTCCAACTGTTCCAGGTGTTTTTTTATATTCTAAGTTAATAAGGATACTACCTTTTGTGGTATTAAATTTTGCGTATAATCCGTCTTGCATAACAATATATGTTTTAGCGTTTAATTTTTGAGCTGCAAAGATAATTAATTGTTAATGGTTTACTTAAACAAAAGATTATTATTATCTCTCTATTTTCAATACTATAAAACTAACTTTACACACAATATTTAATGAGCAATGATGTTATAAAAGATTGTTACCACCGGGAAAGGTCACAACAAAAGGTATTTTTTTTAATATTTACAGTATCTAAAAACAATGTCATCTCACAACTAACCAATTGAAATTTTTATGTAATGAAACTATTACCAACTAAACTACTATTTTTTTTATTTTTTGTTTCTACCATCTCTGCCCAAAATCTATATGAATCAGGGTATTTCATTGATAATAATAATAATCGAAAAGAATGTCTTATTAAAAGGGTTCCGTGGAAAAACAATCCAACTGAATTTGAATGGAAAAGAACAATTTCTTCTAATTCTAAAACCGAAAACATTGAAAACATTAAAGAATTTGGAGTAGGACAAGATTATATCTTTAAACGATATATCATGGAATTTGACCTAAGAGGAGATGATGTTGCTAATTCTACAAAAAGTGAGAATCCAAGATTAAGAATAAGAAAGGTTTTTCTAAGAGTAATCCTTCAAAGTGAAGCTTCTTTATTTTTATATTCTGAAAATGGTGTAAATAGATTTTTTTATACAGCTAGAAATGTTGCCTATCCTGAATTATTAGTTTACAAGACGTATTATGTTCCTGATTTAAAGAAAAAAGTAGGAAAAAAAGTTATTCCTAAATCAAACACACAATTTAAAGAACAATTGCTACAGCACATCAATTGCGGCAATCAAGATGTTGAAGATGTAACACATACTATAAGGGATCTAAAAAAATATTTTATTGATTACAATCATTGTAAAGGTGCAAAGATCAAGTATACGGTTAAGAAAAAAATCAATCAGACTAAAATTGGTCTTATAGGATCCTTAGATTTTGTTAGTTTTTCACACCCTTCAGAATTTAATGTATCCCAAACCATATTGTATGATGATGTAATGGCTCCAAAATTCGGTTTTTATTTAGAAACTTTCATACCGTTTTATAAAGTTGATTTAAGCTTTTTTCTAGAATCAACATACAGATCGTTTTCTACAACTCAAAGTAATGCATTTGGTCCCACAGAGCCTGCTAAGATAGACTTCAAAAGTATAAATGTAGCACTGGCGCCTAGGTTTCACATCTACTTAAGTTCTAATTTTGAAGTTTTCTTTGAAGGAGGTCTTTCTATAGATAACGATTTGGGTACCAAATCAGTTTTTAATGACAATATTGAAAAAGTAACAGTTGATTATTTTTATGGAGGAGGATTTGGAGTCGGTCGTTTTAAATTGGGATATAGAATATATACGGATAAAAACATTGCTAAGAGTGACAAGTTAAGTGTTACATTATCCAACTCTGAACTTACAACATCGAGCCTTTATTTATCTGTTAATTTATCAAAACATAACAGAAAATAAAATATCAAAAAGCGAATTATTGCTTTTTACCTGTCAAAAAAAGGGGTTTAGATCT
Source organism: Aquimarina sp. AD10 (assembly GCF_003443715.1). Lineage (NCBI taxonomy): Bacteria > Pseudomonadati > Bacteroidota > Flavobacteriia > Flavobacteriales > Flavobacteriaceae > Aquimarina > Aquimarina sp. AD10. The sequence goes on from NZ_CP031965.1 coordinate 2,392,974, forward strand.
TACGATCCAAACCCCTTTTTTAATTTTAATTCGTTTATAAGTGAGTCTAGTTTGCTACTTCACTGATAAATTTTATACGGTACAAACGAAGTTCCTCATCATCATAATCTCCGTCAAATTCTTCTATGGCAGTATCTATCTTATCATTTTCTGCTTCAAGGAAATACTCATGTATTTCTTCTTGTTGATCTTCATCAAGTATCTCATCAATCCAATATGCTATATTGAGCTTAGTGCCACTATAAACAATAGCTTCCATCTCTTTTATAAAAGCTGTCATATCCATTCCTTTGGCAGCCGCTATATCATCTAATCTTAATTTACGATCCACATTTTGTATAATATACAGCTTTAACCCACTATTGGCTCCTGTAGTCTTAACTACAAAATCATCAGGGCGCATTATATCATTTTCTTGAACGTATCTTGCTATAAGAGCTACAAATTCTTTTCCATATTTCTTAGCTTTACCTTCTCCTACTCCATGAACATTGGCCATTTCCTCTATTGAAATAGGATATTTTAAAGCCATATCATCTATAGAAGGATCTTGAAAGACCACAAAAGGTGGAACTCCAAGTTTTTTAGCTACTTTTTTTCTTAAATCCCGTAACATCCCAGCCAACTTATCATCACTACCTCCTTTTGCACCAGATTTTGCTGCTGTAATAATGGCATCATCATTTGCTTGGTTATAAACGTGATCTTCGGTCATCATGAAACTAACTGGATTACCTAAGTACTCTTTTCCTTCTGAAGTTACTCTAATCACACCATACGTCTCTATATCTTTTCTTAAATAACCTGCAACAAGCACTTGACGTATTAAAGCCATCCAATACTTACCATCTTTTGTTTTACCACTACCAAAAAAAGATTGTTGATGCGTTTTATGAGAAATAATAAGTGCATTACTTTTACCTATTAGTGTACTTACTAAATCTTTGGATTTGTATATTTCGCCTGTTTTACTAACTACTTCAATAAGTAATTGTACCTCATCTTTGGCTTCATGTTTTTTCTTAGGCGTTCGAACATTATCGTCCATATCGGCTCCTTCACCGTTTACCTCATCAAATTCTTCTCCAAAATAATGCAATATAAATTTACGTCTTGAAATAGAGGTTTCTGCAAAAGCAACAATTTCTTGTAATAGTGCATGTCCTATTTCCTGCTCAGCAACAGGTTTACCACTCATGAATTTCTCGAGCTTCTCTATATCCTTATAGGCATAATAAGCCAGACAATGCCCTTCTCCTCCATCTCTACCAGCACGACCTGTTTCTTGATAATAACTTTCAATACTTTTTGGCATGTCATGATGAATCACAAAACGTACATCGGGTTTATCAATTCCCATTCCAAAGGCAATTGTAGCCACCACTACATCTGTATCTTCCATCAAAAACATATCTTGATGTTTAGCTCTGGTTTTAGCATCTAAACCTGCATGATAAGGAACTGCTTTAACACCATTAACTTCTAATGTTTGTGCAAGTTCTTCAACTCTTTTCCTGCTTAAACAATATACGATACCACTTTTACCGCTGTTTTGTTTTACAAAACGAATTATATCCGCATCAACATTTTTAGTTTTAGGTCTTATTTCATAATACAAATTAGGTCGATTAAATGATGCCTTAAATGTATTAGCATCACTCATTGCTAAATTTTTCAAAATATCTTCTTGTACTTTTGGAGTTGCGGTAGCCGTAAGACCAATGATTGGGATATTTTCACCAATTCGCTTAATAATATTGCGAAGATTTCGATACTCTGGTCTAAAATCATGTCCCCATTCACTAATACAATGTGCTTCATCTACAGCTAAGAATGAAATTTTCTGAGATTTCAAAAAATCTACATATTCTTCTTTAGTAAGTGATTCTGGAGCTACATATAATAATTTTGTAACACCATTAATAATATCATCTTTAACCTTTTTTACTTCAGATTTATTCAAAGATGAATTTAACACATGCGCTATTCCTTCTTCAGAAGAAATACTGCGAATTGCATCAACTTGATTTTTCATCAAAGCGATCAAAGGAGAAACTACAATAGCAGTTCCTTCGCACATTAAAGCAGGCAGTTGATAACATAGGGATTTTCCTCCGCCTGTAGGCATTATAACAAATGTATTTTTCTTTTCGAGAATACTTTGTATTACCTTTTCCTGTAGTCCTCTAAATTGACTAAATCCAAAATGCCTCTTTAGTGCACTTTGCAAGTCAGTTCCATTCAAACTCATTAAATTTTTTAACTTTTATATACCAATTGATAAAGTTCGTTATCACTAAAATCTGGTTCCCCAAAATACAGATTTAGTGGATGTTTCATTTTAAATTTTTGAAAGCCAAAGATAAACAAAGCACAAAATAATTCGCTTTTTTTTTACAGTATTTAAAATTAATAAGGTATTGTATACCTTTGCCTAAATTAAAGATAATAAAATCTTTAATTATAACATACAAATTTTTGAAATTTTGAACACTCAAGATACTATAATCGCATATGCAAAAAAAACAATCGCTGAAGAAGCCCAAGCGATTGCCTATTTAGAAGAACTTGTTGATGAAGAGTTTTCTAAAGCAGTGGAAACCATACATAAATCAAAAGGTAGAGTCATTATAACTGGTATTGGTAAAAGTGCAATTATCGCTACTAAGATTGTTGCTACAATGAACTCTACTGGAACCCCTGCTGTATTTATGCATGCTGCAGATGCTATTCATGGAGATTTAGGTAATATTTTGGAAGACGATACTGTGATTTGTATTTCTAAAAGTGGCAATACTCCAGAAATAAAAGTATTAGTTCCTTTAATAAAAGGATTTAAAAACAAATTAATTGGTATTACTGCCAACAAAGAATCTTTTCTAGGACAAGAAGCAGATTATGTACTACATGCTTTTGTTGAAAAAGAAGCTTGCCCAAACAATCTTGCTCCAACAACCAGTACAACCGCTCAATTAGTGGTAGGTGATGCCTTGGCTGTTTGTTTATTACACCTTCAAGGTTTTTCTAGTCGAGATTTTGCTAAATATCACCCTGGAGGCGCTCTGGGGAAAAAATTATACTTGCGTGTAAGTGATATCACTTCACAAAACGAAAAGCCTCAGGTATCTCCAGAGTCTAATATTAATAGTGTTATTGTAGAAATGACAGAAAAAAGACTTGGAGCAACAGCTGTTACAGATAATGGTCATATACTAGGCATCATTACTGATGGCGATTTACGTAGAATGTTAACTACAAATACTTCTTTTGATGGTTTAACTGCAAAAGACATTATGTCTCCAAATCCAAAACGAATAAATAACGATGCTATGGCTGTAGATGCACTTGAAAAGTTGGAAGAGTATGCTATCACGCAATTATTAGCAGAAGAAGATGGCAAATATGCCGGTTTTTTACATATTCATGATTTAATGAGAGAAGGTATTTTATAATGACACAAAACACCCAAAAAGACCCCCAATCAATGTCTTTTCTAGACCACCTAGAAGAGTTACGTTGGCACCTTATAAGAGCAACAGTTGCAATATTAATAGCAGGAACAATAGCATTTATAGCTAAAGAGTTTATTTTTGATGTACTTATTTTTGGTCCTAAAAAGCCAGATTTCCCCACCTATAAAGGGCTATGCAATTTATCAAGATTATTACATTTAGATGAAAGTTTATGTTTTAAAGAATTACCTTTTAGTGTTCAAAGTCGAAAAGTAGCGGGACAATTCTCTGTACATATATGGACATCAATCACTGCTGGTTTTATTTTTGCATTTCCATATGTGATATACGAGTTTTGGAGATTTATAGCCCCTGCAATGCATGCTAATGAAAAAAAATATTCTAAAGGGTTTATCATTATTTGTTCTTTTTTATTTTTTCTAGGAGTCCTTTTTGGATACTATATAATTACTCCACTTTCAATAAATTTTTTAGGAGGATACCAAGTAAGTAAAGAAGTCCTTAATGAGTTCGACATTGACAGTTACATTGCTTTAGTGCGAGCATCTGTACTAGCTTGTGGGCTAATATTTGAATTACCCGTTATCATGTATTTCTTAACCAAAGTAGGACTTGTTACTCCCGAATTTTTAAGAAAATACAGAAAATTTGCCTTAGTAATTGTATTAATATTATCCGCAGTAATAACTCCACCTGATATTGCGAGTCAAGTTATTGTTGCTATCCCTGTTTTAATATTATATGAGATAAGCATATATATTTCTAAAGCTGTTATTAAAAAAGAAAATAAAAAACTCAAAAAACAATCCTGATGAGTACTATAGTGAATGAATTTAACGAGTATAGAGAAAAAATGAATTCTAGAATTCTAGAAGATAATAATAAAGTCCTTAAAAGAATTTTCAATCTTGATACCAATGCATATATGGCCGGTGCCTTGGATGTAAAGACAAAAGAACTATTAGGTCTAGTTGCTTCTGCGGTATTGCGATGTGATGACTGTGTTCGTTATCACTTAGAAACTTGCTATAAAGAAGGCCTTACTAAAGAAGAAGTAGTAGAATCTTTGAGTATTGCTACATTGGTAGGGGGAACTATTGTTATTCCTCATTTGCGTCGTGCTTATGAATTTTGGGATGCTCTAGAATCTAATGATTCTTAATTTTTTAAATTTCACAGTTAAAAAGAATACCATAAATTTACATCAGTATTTTTAGCAACACCAAACATATTATTAAGTCATTGTATTGCGAAAAGAACCATTATCAAAATCTTAATAATAAATTCTAGGCGACCCTAAAAAAAAACATCAATACATGAAACTAAAAGCAGATAATCTTATAAAATCTTATAAAGGCAGAAAAGTTGTAAAAGGGATTTCTTTAGAAGTAAATCAGGGAGAAATTGTTGGACTTCTTGGACCAAACGGAGCTGGTAAAACAACATCGTTTTATATGATTGTAGGATTAGTGAAACCAAATGGTGGTAAAATCACATTAGAAAATACCGATATCACGAAGTACCCTATGTACAAACGTGCTCAAAATGGTATTGGTTATCTGGCTCAAGAAGCATCTGTTTTTAGAAAACTAAGTATAGAGGACAATATATTAAGTGTATTACAACTTACCAAACTCTCCAAAAAAGAGCAATTGCATAAAATGGAGGCATTAATAGAAGAATTTGGTCTAGGACATATTCGTAAAAATAGAGGAGACCTATTAAGTGGAGGGGAGCGTCGTCGTACAGAAATTGCTCGTGCCTTGGCAACCGATCCAAACTTTATACTTTTAGATGAGCCTTTTGCCGGTGTAGATCCTGTAGCTGTAGAAGACATTCAACGTATTGTAGCGCAATTAAAAAACAAAAATATCGGCATTTTAATTACCGATCATAATGTACAAGAAACATTAGCCATTACAGATAGAACATATCTTATGTTTGAAGGAAGTATTTTAAAAGCTGGTATTCCAGAAGAATTGGCTGAAGATGAAATGGTGCGTAAAGTATACCTTGGTCAAAACTTTGAATTACGAAAAAAGAAATTAGACTTTAACTAATCTTTGATTTTTAAAAGATTGGCTCCTCTTTATTAATTTGATGATTCCTTTTTGAACACTAATGACATTAATACATAAAGCAATAGAATTAAAGGAATAGCAGCAAATTTAAATAGTAATATCATTACTATTGTACATAATAAGAAAATATACCGAACCTTGTTTCCTTTTAGTCCCCAGGTTTTAAATTTTAATGCAAATAAAGGGATTTCTGCATTTAACAAATAACAACTTACTACCGTAAGTGCTATCAAAAACCATTTGTTAAGTATTAATTCTACAACCCAAATTTCTTGTTGGTATTTAAGAATTAATGGCAAACTAACAATTAATAACGTATTTGCCGGAGTTGGTAAACCAATAAAAGAACTAGTTTGTCTGGTGTCTATATTAAAATTAGCCAATCGATATGCAGAAGCTAGTGTCACTAATAACCCCAACAGGGATAGATAAGACCAATCTAGGCTCATTACTATCTCATTAGTATCCCATCCTTGAGGTACTGCATAAAATGGTTTTCCAAATACCTGTGATAATAGCTGATACATTACTATACCAGGTGCTACCCCACTAGTAACCATATCTGCAAGAGAATCCAACTGTAATCCTAATTCACTTTGCGCATTTAAAATTCGTGCAGCAAAGCCATCAAAAAAATCAAAGCCTATTCCCAGCATTACAAAAAATGCAGTTAATTCCAAATTTCCATGAACTCCAAAAATTACAGCAATGCAACCACAAAGAAGGTTTAATAGTGTGATGAGATTCGGAATTTGTTTTTTAATCCACATAAAAAATGATTTTGTGTAAAAATAGCAAACTATTATTATCAAACTTAACAAAAAAGAAGTATTCAATTTTATTAATTGTAACTAAATAAGTTTAATTTCGTTATTAGATCTTAGTGTATCATTTCCAATATGAAAAACGTTGTATTAGCTATCCTCTCTGGATTATTACTTGCCGTAAGTTGGCCAACATATGGTTTCCCATTATTTCTCTTCTTTGCGTTTATACCTATTCTAATTGCGGAAAAGAATATTCGGGCAGATAAATTCAGTAAAACTAAAGTCTTTGGCTTAGCTTATCTAACATTTTTTATTTGGAATATCATTGCAACTTGGTGGATATATAACTCTTCAGCATTTGGTATGTGGTTTGCCGAGATTGTCAACACACTACTCATGACATTAGTGTTTTTGTTCTATCATATTGTGGCAAAAAGAGCAAATTTTACAATTGCTAGTATCTTTTTGATGTGTTTTTGGATGAGTTTTGAGTATTTTCATTTACAATGGCAACTCTCATGGCCATGGCTTAATTTAGGTAATGGTTTTTCTAATTTTACTTCTTGGATACAATGGTATGAATATACAGGAACTTTTGGAGGCTCTCTTTGGATATGGATTGTAAATATTAGCGTTCTAAAAGCTATTTTACTTTTTAAAGAACATAAAGACAAAACTATTCTTTATAGAGCAGCTATTCGTAATGGTCTAATTATAATAATTCCTATTTTAATTTCTGTTATTATTTTAAAAACATACAAGGAAGAAGGAAAGGATATAGAAGTTGTTATTTTACAACCTAACATTAATCCATATACCGAAAAGTACAATACTAGTGATCAACGAATAGGTTTGCTTTTGGATTCGTTATCACATACTGTTTTAACAAAAGAAACCAATTTTATAATTGCTCCGGAAACAGTATTTGCCGATAATAACAAGTTAAAGAGTTTTCCTAATTCTATCGCAAAAAATGTAGCTCAAAAAATTTTAAAAGATCACCCAAAAACTCATTTCCTTTCTGGAATATCATTGTATGATCGCTTTAGTGACCCAGCAAGGTTTCATTCTCAAAGTAATGTGATTAGAGAAAATGATTTTTATGATGACTATAATTCGGCCTTTTTTATACGCCCTGATCAAACATCAGAACTTTACCATAAAAGTAAACTTGTTGTTGGCGTTGAAAATTTCCCTTATCAAAGTGTTTTAAAACCAATACTTGGTGATGCTATGATTGATTTAGGAGGTACAGTTGCAAAAAAAACTACTCAAGAAGATCGAGAAGTGTTTTTTACTAAGGATAGTATCGGTGTAGGTACCATGATCTGTTATGAAAGTATCTATGGAGAATTTGTAACAGGGTACATTCACAATAAGGCCAATTTTCTTGCTGTTATTACTAATGATGCATGGTGGGGTAATACTCAAGGGCATCAACAACATTTATCCTATGCAAAATTAAGAGCTATAGAGACTCGTAGGAGTATTGCAAGAAGTGCTAATACAGGGATTTCTGCTATCATAGATCAAACCGGAAATATAACACATACTCTTGGTTACGAAAAAAGAGGCGCTATAAAAGGAACTTTAAAAACAAATACTAAAGTCACCTTTTATGCAAAAGCCGGTAATTACATAGCCCGAGTATCTATTTTTCTATCGATATTTATATTTTTATTTTCGGTTTCCCGAAGAAAGCAGAAAATATAGTTACCGACATTCATAATAGCTTTCATAGAACTAAGAAACCTTGTACCTTTAACCCCTTATACAAAGTTGTGAATTACGTATCAGTAGAAAATATCGCCAAAGCATTTGGAGAACGTGTTCTCTTCAAAAACATTTCTTTTGGAATTAACGAAGGGCAAAAAATAGGTTTTGTTGCAAAAAACGGAACAGGAAAAACATCATTATTAGACATTGTTGCTGGGGATGAAGAACCGGATGACGGTCAGGTAGTATATCGAAAAAATCTAAAAGTCGCCTTTTTACCGCAAGAACCCAATCTTGATCTCAACCTTACAATTGAGCAAACTATTTTTGCTTCAGACAATGAGATTCTTAAGGTTATAAATGATTATGAAAAAGCACTACAAAATCCAGATGACACAGAAGCCTATCAGCATGCTTTTGAGCAAATGGATGCTATGAATGCATGGGACTTTGAGACACAATACAAACAGATTTTATTTAAACTTAAGTTAGACGATTTAAGCAAAAAGGTAAGTGCATTATCTGGGGGACAAAAAAAACGTCTAGCATTAGCCAATATACTCTTAAGCAAACCTAACCTATTATATCTTGATGAGCCTACGAATCATCTTGATCTAGAAATGATAGAATGGCTAGAAGAATATTTTGCCAAAGAAAACTTTACATTATTTATGGTAACTCATGATCGTTACTTCTTAGAAAATGTATGTAATGAAATTATAGAGTTAGAAAACGGAAAATTATATTCATATAAAGGCAACTATGCTTATTATTTAGCAAATAAAGAAGCACGAATCGCCAATGAACAAACCGAAACAGATAAAGCTAAACAGTTATTCAAAAAAGAATTGGAATGGATGCGACGCCAACCTAAGGCACGAACAACAAAGTCTAAATCAAGAATAGATGATTTTTACGAAATCAAAGAGCGTGCTCATAAACGTCGTAATGATCACCAAATACAACTTGAAATTAATATGGAGCGCATCGGGAGTAAAATCCTAGAGCTTCATAAAATCTCAAAAAGTTTTGACAACAAACTGCTACTTGACAAATTCGAATATGTTTTCAAAAAAGGTGAACGTATTGGGATTATTGGTAAAAATGGAACTGGGAAATCAACTTTCCTAAATATGATTACAGGTAGTATTCTTCCTGATCATGGTAAAGTTGTTATAGGAGATACCATAAAGTTTGGATATTATACTCAAAGTGGTATTCAAATCAAAGAAGGTCAAAAGGTAATTGATGTTATTCGTGAGTTTGGTGACTATATTCCACTAAAAAAAGGAAGGCAAATATCTGCTCAACAATTATTAGAACGTTTTTTATTCGATCGAAAAAAACAATACGATTTTGTAGAAAAATTGAGTGGAGGAGAAAGAAAGCGTCTTTATCTATGTACTGTACTTATTCAAAATCCTAATTTTTTAATTCTTGATGAGCCTACAAATGATTTAGATATTGTTACTCTTAATGTACTAGAAAATTTCCTGTTAGATTTTCCGGGTTGTTTACTAGTAGTATCCCATGATCGTTATTTTATGGATAAAATTGTAGATCATCTATTTGTATTTAGAGGAGAAGGAATTATTCAAGATTTTCCTGGTAATTATACAGACTATAGAGTTTATGAACATAGTAGTACTCCTAAAGTTTCTAAATTAGAAAACACAGAACCTAAAAAAGGTTGGAAAAAAGATAATAAAGCTGGACTTTCTTATAATGAACAAAAAGAATTTAATCGAATAGAACGCGATTTAAAAAAGTTAGAAATTCAAAAAAAAGAAATTGAAAGTTTGTTTGCAGAAGGAAAACTAGAAGGAGATCAGATTAATGAAGAATCTCAAAAGCTTCAAAAAATTATAGAACAAATTGAAAGTAATGAGATGCGTTGGTTTGAATTATCAGAGCTTATGGAAGAATAGTCTTAGTTTTTATAAGTATACCTATGCTAACTAGAATCAAACGGTACTTTAAATTTCTTTTAAAATCTACTAATCAACATGGGGTTCATTCGCCTTTTGTCTATAATTTAGTTACTAAATGTTTTTATGATAAAAAAAGTAACATATCAAATAACATTACTATATCCGCATATAAAAAACATGATCTAAGTTTAAAAAATCTTAAACTTATCAATAGAGTAATTTTATATTTAGAATGTCAACACATTGTGATCTTAGATTATTCACCCTATCCTATAGACCAAATCATACAAATTGATGATTTGGCATCCGTTACAAAAAATACTGAATCGGATCATTACGATTTAGCCTATACGAACGACTATAGTATGAAAACTCTAGACATCTTATTTTCAAATAGTCATAATGATTCGTTAGTATTGATCAATAATATATATAAATCTAAAGATAATCTCTCTACCTGGGAAAAAATAAAAGATCATCCCAAAGTAACTGTAACCATTGATACTTTTGATCTAGGTTTTGTTTTCTTTAGAACAGAACAGGCAAAAGAACACTTTACTATACGATTATAAGCACCTCGAAATAAAATTTCGAAGTGCTTAAAACATTTATTTTCCTGATAAGTAATTCTATATTATCTAAACATTCTTACAAATAACCCCTTACGCTTATAATACTGAAGTTCTTTCATATCAACAGGTTTTTGAGTTTCAGAGAGGCATATATCCTCTATAAATTCATCATATGTCATTCCTTTTTCTTCTAGAAACCCTACAAAATATTTTTCAGCTATCTCAACTCCACGAGCTTGTTCTATAGATAAAATTTTCTTGTAAAGTGCACTAATTTTCTCTATTGTAGATCTTGGAGGTGCTTTCCGCCTTGCAGAAAAAGATTTGATTTCTCCATTATCGTCAAGCTTAACTTCAAAATCTGTAATTACCCAATAAAATCTTCCATCTTTAGCTAAGTTTTTTACCAGGGCATTTATGTTTTTTTTCTCTTTCAATCTCTCCCATAGCCATTTAAATATCACTTTGGGCATATCTGGGTGACGTATCACATTATGAGGTTGTCCTATTAATTCAAACTCTTCATAACCAGATATTTCCATAAAATAATCATTTGCATACTCAATGATTCCTTTTGGATTTGTTTTACTCATGATAGTTTGTTTCGTATCCAAAATGATTTCTGCATTAATAGGTTCGGGGCGTTTAAGTACTTTCATATATCTTATTGTTAGTTAATTTCAGGCAAAATTAATTACAACATCTTGTGCGAAAAATGATTAAAATCATAGTAATAAATACATTGATGAATTCTAACTTACACCTTCTTTTGGTTAAACTAAATCTTCTAGTATTTTTTAATAATAGATTGTAACAACTTTACGGTGACTGCGTCATATAGTCTAAAATTGTATCTTAACAATCGGTAAAGATCACTCTATGGGAAACGTTATTGAAATCAGAAAGATTATAAGAAATTTTCAATTAGGACAAGAAACAGTTTATGTTTTAAAGGGAATTGACTTAGATATTGCCAGAGGCGAATACTTAGCCATTATGGGGCCTTCAGGATCTGGGAAATCTACACTAATGAATCTATTGGGGTGTCTAGACACTCCAACCTCTGGTTCCTATAACCTTAACGGAAATGATGTAAGTCAAATGACTGATAATGAATTAGCCGATATCAGGAATAAAGAGATCGGATTCGTTTTCCAGACTTTTAATCTACTACCACGAACTACGGCATTAGATAATGTAGCATTGCCCATGGTTTATGCAGGTATTTCAAAAAAAGATAGAGTAACGCGGGCAGAAGAAGTTCTTAACGATGTTGGACTTGCTGATCGTATGGATCATAAACCAAATCAACTATCTGGTGGTCAACGACAACGTGTTGCTGTTGGTAGAGCACTGGTCAACAAACCTTCGATTATTTTAGCCGATGAGCCTACAGGAAATTTGGACTCCAAAACCTCTTTAGAAATCATGCAACTTTTTGATGATATCCATGCTGCGGGGAATACTGTTATTCTGGTAACTCATGAAGAAGAGGTTGCCGCGCATGCTCATAGAGTAATTCGTTTACGTGATGGTATTATAGAAAGCGATATAAGAAATAAATAGTTTATGGTTTAGGATTTCTAGTTAATTTGTATTTTGGGGATTCATTTTAACCAAAATTTATGCAACCTTTACATATTCTGCTTCTCATTGCAGCTTATTTTGGAATTCTTTTATTAATCTCATATTTCACAGGAAAACAAGCCGGAAACGATGCTTTTTTCAAAGCAAATAGACAATCACCTTGGTACATTGTAGCCTTTGGTATGATTGGCGCTTCCTTAAGTGGTGTAACATTTATATCTGTACCTGGCGCTGTCGAGAAAATTGGTTTCGGATACTTTCAGGTGGTTCTGGGTTATATTATAGGATATTTTGTTATCGGTTCTGTATTATTACCTCTGTATTATAAATTAAACCTTACTTCAATATACACCTATCTTGATGAGCGTTTTGGAAATTATGCCTATAAAACAGGGGCGTCATTCTTTTTAATATCCAGGATAACAGGAGCTAGCTTTAGATTATTTCTGGTAGCCAATGTACTACAAACAATTATGTTTGATGCCATGGGTGTTCCTTTTTGGGTTACTGTAATTATTACTATTTTACTTATTTGGTTGTACACTTTCAAATCAGGTATTAAAACGATTGTTTGGACCGACACACTGCAAACCCTATTTATGCTTATTGCATTAGGAGTAGCTATTTATTATATCTCTGATGGCCTTGCAATTGAAGAAGGTAATCTTTTTGGTTATGTTATGGATAGTAATCTATCGCAGATATTCTTTTTTGATGATTATAAAAGTGCCAATTATTTCTGGAAACAGTTTTTATCAGGAATCTTTATTGCTATAGTTATGACTGGATTGGATCAGGACATGATGCAAAAAAACTTAACCTGTAAAAGTCTAAAAGACGCACAAAAAAATGTGTTTTGGTTTACAATCGTTTTAACTATAGTCAACTTTATATTTCTAGGATTAGGTTTATTATTAACACAATATGCAAGTATAAATGGTATAGATGCTCATAAAGATCAACTGTTTCCTGTTATCGCCACGCAAAGTGATTTGGGAATCGGAATTGCTGTATTTTTTATATTAGGACTCATTGCTGCTGCCTATAGTAGTGCGGATAGTGCACTAACTTCGCTTACTACATCATTTAGTATTGATATTATAGATATCGAAAAAAAGTATTCGGCTATCGATCAGGTTAAGGTTAGGAAAAAGATCCACATCTTATTTTCGTTTGTATTGGTTTTAGTAATTATCATTTTTAAATATGTGATCAAAGATGCAAGTGTAATTACCAAACTATTTGTGTTTGCAGGGTACACCTACGGGCCTTTATTAGGGTTATACGCTTTTGGCCTATTTACAACTCTAAAAGTGAAGGACAAATTAGTACCTATTGTTGCTATCTTAGCCCCAGTACTATCTTACTTTATAAGTGATAATAGTGCTATTTGGTTTGGATTTGAATTTGGTTTTTTTATATTAATCCTAAATGGCTTCCTTACATTCTTTGGTTTAATATTGATCCGTAGAAAGTAATACTAAAGTACAAGCAACCTCAACTTCAATATTATTCTCTTCAAGGAGTTGATAGAACTCTGGATTTTCGGTACCTGGATTAAAAATTACTCTTTTAGGATTAAGGGCTATAATAGTATTGTAATACTGCCTCTGTCTTGAAGGATTTAAATAAAGAGTAACCGTATCAATTTCTTCTAAATTATTAAGTTCTGTTTTTACTTCTACTCCTGCGACTTCTCCTTTTTTTAATCCAACAGCTACAACATCATGATCATTTTCTACTAATTTATGTATTGCAAAATTAGAATATCTATTGGTTTTTAAAGATGCACCAAGCACCATGGTCCTTTTACTCATAAGGTCATTATCAATTTTTAAATTCAAATCTAATGTTTTACGTGGAAAATTAGGTGATAAACGTTAAAAAACCCAGTAAAAATGTTAAAAACAAAGGAACCCTGTAACACAAATCAAAGCACTACGTCTTACTTATAAAGATATGATTTTTCATAAATTTAGTTAGTTAGTTACTTAATAATAATCAAATTTTATTCATAGTTGATGGTTAGTGTTACTATTTGGTTATTATAGAAAACCGCCCTTTTTAAAAGGGCGGTTTTTATTTTTAATATAATGTTAAAGTAATACTATAGTGTAACAGACATATTAGATACTCGTCTTACTCATACACACGCTTAATCACCGTGTTCATTAAAAATTATATGCACTAACAAATAGTATTATTTAGTGCGTTTACTCATCAATCAAAAATCAATCAAATGAAAACAAGTATTAAAAAAACTGGTGTTTTACTTTTTCTATTCTATTCTCTTTTAAGCACTGCACAACCCAAAGACGGAGTCATTCTGGGTACCATAAAAGGTAAAATCGTTGATAAAAACTTAAACCAACCAATCCCCTACGCTACAGTAGTTCTTACTGATGTTTCTGAAAAAATTATTAGTGGAGGCATTAGTACAGAAAATGGAGATTTTTTGATTGCTGATATTCCAAAAGGATCTTATACCTTAAAAATTCAGTTTATGGGGTATACTTCTTATTCACGAACTATAGATATTTCTAAAACGAATAAAGACATTGATATTGGCATAGTCACACTAGATGAAGAGGCAGAATCATTAGATGATGTAACCATAGTAGCAGAACGAACAACAATCGAACAAAAAATTGATCGCAAAGTGATTAATGTTGGAAAAGATCTTACAACTACAGGAGGTACGGCAGCAGAAATCATGAATAATATTCCTTCTGTAAATGTAGACCAGGATGGTAATATAGCTCTAAGAGGAAATCAAAATGTACGTATCCTTATCGATGGAAAACCTACGAATATAAGCGCTGCTCAATTATTAAAACAAATCCCTTCTACCTCGATAAAAAAAGTTGAACTTATTACCAATCCATCAGCAAAATACAACCCGGAAGGGATGAGCGGAATTATTAATATCGTACTTCATAAGAATAGTAATATGGGGTTTAATGGTAATTTAAACCTCGGCGTAAATTTTGATAAAAACGCACGTTTTAACAATTCTATAGATTTAAATTACAGAACAGGTAAAGTAAATATTTACGGTAATTACGGCACAAATATCACCAAAAATTTAAATGGAGGTTTTGTGTTTAGAGAAGATGATAATAGTAGACAGAACTTTAGATTTTTGGACAACAATAAATCTCATTTAATTAAAATTGGGATCGATTATTATATTAATGAACGTAATACATTTTCGGTATATACCAATCAAAATTTATTTGATGGAGTAACCAGAGGCTTTACAGATGTACTTTTCTTAAACAACGATCAAGATGATTTAATTCAAAACTTGATAAGCGATAGTGATAATCTTGGCGGTACTTACAATCTGGATTATAAACATAATTTTATCAAAGAAGGTCATAATATAGAATTAGAAGTTGATTTCAATGATTTTGAAAGTGATAGTGATGATGATTTTAGTTTTACTGGCGGAAATGGTACAGCGACAGCCTATAATGATTTAATTGGTAATAATAGAACAAATACTACAATCAACCTTGATTATGTTAATCCGCTATCTGAAAAAGCCAAATTAGAACTTGGTTATGAACTTAGATTACGCAGAACCGATAATGATTATGCGTCAACACTTTTTCCTAACTCTAACTTCACCTATGATCGTGATATTCATTCGATTTATGCTACGTACGGCAAAAACTTAGAAAAATGGTCTTACCAAATTGGCACAAGAGTAGAAAACTACCAAGTGGATGCTACTTTTATAGAAAAAAGACCATCTCAAGATGATGTTATTAGAAAATTCGAAGATGATATTTTTACAATCTACCCATCTGCATATATCTCTTATACCCCAGGTGAAAAAAACAGTTATCAATTAAGTTATAGCAGAAGAGTCGATAGACCTGGTTTAAATCAAGTTAATCCTATACGTGAATGGAGTGTTCCTAGAATTACTTCTAGAGGTAACCAAAACTTAGAACCACAGTTTACCAATTCTATCGAAGCTAATTATACTAGAAAATTACAAAACGGATCAATTACAAGTGGAGTGTTTTATAGAATTATAAATAATGAGATTAACCAGACACTTATCACAGACCCTATTGTACCAGATGGGCAAATATTAACTTTTGATAATTTTGATAACAATTCTGCTTATGGAATCGAGATATCAGGAAATTACAAAGCCACTAAATGGTGGAGTTTAAATGCTAGTTTTGACCTATATGGACAGACTCAAAAAGGTATAGTTAATAACATATCAAGAGAAGTCGATGCCGTAATCTATAATTTTAGGATAAATAATAGTCTTAAAGCTACAAAGAACTTAACCTTTCAAGTATTTGGATTCTATCGTGGGCCACAGGACGGGGTTCAATTCGAATCTAAGCCGTTTTATTTTGTGAACACAGGAGCACGTTACAATTTCTTAGATGGTAAAGGAACTTTTAGTATCAATTACAATGACCTATTCAATACCATGCGTTTTAGGTTTGAAAGTGATGTTCCTTTTCGTCAAAATGGAAGGTTTCAAGGAGAAACACAAACAGTCTATTTAGGTTTATCTTATCGTTTTGGAAGTGGAAAAAATAAAAAACTATCTAGAAAAAGACGAGATAATAATGAAAAATCAGGCGGAGGTATCCTATAGATTAGTTATTTACAGTTAAAATGTTAATACATTAATAAATATTTACTAATTTAGTTAAATTTAAAGATTTTTAATTAAAAATGTATTAAAGTTAAATAATTGCAAAAATTTCACAAATTCTGTAACACATCGCAATTTATTACGTTTAATATAGTAGAATCATGGTTATGGTTTATTTGAATTAGCCTTTAAAAAATTAATAACCGAGTAATTAAACACAAAAACGCGAAGCTAATATGCTTCGCGTTTTTATTTTATAATATCTTTTTACCATCTAATGATAGCGCTACCCCAGGTAAAACCACTACCAAATGCAGCAAGAACTAACAAATCTCCATCTTTAATTTTTCCTTCTTCCCAAGCTTCGGTAAGTGCTATGGGTATAGATGCAGCTGTAGTATTTCCATACTTCTGAATATTATTATACACTTGATCATCAGATAATTTAAATTGCTTTTGAACAAATTGAGAAATTCTCAAATTTGCTTGATGCGGTATCAGCATATCAATATCCTGAGATGTAAGATTATTTGCCTGTAAGCCTTCATTTATTACTTCAGAAAAACGTACCACAGCATTTTTAAATACAAATTGTCCATTCATATATGGATAATACGGTATATTCTCTTTTGGATTATCTGCTATAATTTCTGGCACCCAATGTGCAGTACTAGGGCCTTCAAGAGATAATTCTTTTGCATGTGCTCCTTCGCTATGCAGATGTGTTGATAAAACACCTTTACCTTCTTTTTCGCTTCTGGTCAACACTGCAGCTCCAGCTCCATCTCCAAAAATTACTGAAACACCTCTACCTCGAGTGGTCATATCTAATCCTCCACTATGATTTTCACTACCAATCACCAGTACGTTTTTATACATTCCCGTTTTGATAAATTGATCAGCTACAGAGATCGCATATACAAAACCACTACATTGATTGCGGACATCCAAAGCAGGAATTGTTCTCATGTTCATCATTTCTTGCACACGAACTCCTCCCCCGGGAAAATACATATCGGGACTTAGCGTTGCAAAAATGATCAAATCTATATCGTCTGTAGTTAAATTAGCTCTTTCTAATGCTATTTCTGCTGCTTTAACTCCCATAGTAGATGTACTATTACCATCTCCCTTTTTTATATGGCGTCTTTCTTTTATTCCTGTTCTTTCTTGGATCCAAGCATCATTTGTATCCATTATTTTAGAAAGATCATCATTTGTCACAACATTCTCAGGAACATACGATCCTAATCCAGATATTTTCGAAGTATACATATAGTTAATTATTGTGTATTGTGCGTTATTTTATGGTAATTAAAAACTGGCGAACAATATATGTATTCTTAGCATCTTGATAAAAGAAACACTAATCATATTGTATGCATGCATAGTAAAATAACTCTAATGTTAATACAAATTCTATTTTGGTAAGTATAAATAATGAATAAATCAAAGTGTATACAACAAACTCTAGACACCTTAAAACGAAAAAACTACTAACAAAAATGTTAGTAGTTTTTTTCCCCCAATCTTCCTAAAACTTATAGTCTCAGAAGTTTTTTAGTCATTACCTTATTTTTATTTTTTACTCGTACAGTATATATACCAGTAGGTAATGCTTTTAATGAAATTGTATTTCTTTGGATTAGTTTCTTGCTTTCTTTAACAACCTTTCCTTTTTTATCAAAAATTTTATAAGACGCTTTAGAAATTTGATTTTTAAAATCTATATACACCTCTCCCATCATAGGATTAGGGTAAATACAGAATGTTTCTATTTTACTACTTTCAATCATCTTCTCACAAAAAAACTGTTCGTCTTTGATTGATACAAATATATATTCTGAATTTATATAAAAACATACGTAGCCTTACGTAATTAAGAGTGCCTCACTATAAACAAATGGTATTAGTCTAGATAAAATTTTGGTTTTCTAATATGCTATAATAACGCTTCTTTATTTTTTTGAGACCAAATAAGAAGTGAATTTGGTTTCTGATCTAAGTTTAATTTTTTAATAATGTTTGCACGATGTTTTTCTACAGTTCTAACCGATATGCTAAGAAAATCAGCTACCTCACTGCTAGTCATTTCATCTGCAATAAGCTTTAATATTTTAATTTCGGATCGAGTTAAACTCTCTATATTAGTATTTTCATCAGAAGAATGAGAAAATCGTTTGAATATTTTTTCGCTAAAGTAAGGTTTACCTTCACATACACTGGCGATACATGATTCAATTTCAGTTAAAGCAAACTCTTTCAACAAATATCCATGTATATTAAATTTTACGGCATCTTCGAACATTTTTTTCTCTTTATGCAGAGTATTTAGGATAATCTTTGTTTTAATATCATATCGTTTGCAATTTTTGGCTATATCTATACCTGTCATATTAGGCATTTCTATGTCCAATATAGCGATATCTGGCTTTTCTTTAATAATAGTATTGTAGGCCGATAACCCATCCAGACAAGTTGCTATAATATTATATTTTTTTTCTTTTAAAAACCCTTCTAACCCCTTTAAAAGTAAAGGATGGTCGTCTGCAATAAGTATATTTGGCTTAACCATACTTTGGGATATTAAATACTAATGTTGTTCCTTGATTAATTTCTGAAAATATTTTAAAATTGGCTTTCAGGTATTTTGATCGTTCGCTTAAAGTTTTTAAACCAATTTTGGACATAGAAGTCTTTTCTTGGATAACATCAAATCCTTTACCGTTATCAGTTATAATGATTTCTACATTATTATCCTTATTAATTACTTTTATCTCTGCTGACCGGGCATTAGAATGCTTTAGAATATTATTAAAACTCTCCTGAACCAATCTATAAATATTTATTTCTTTATCCTGATCAAAAACTTTATCAATATTATCAATTTCTGCCGAAATAAAAATATCATAACTATCATCAATCATTTCTACACTACTTTGCAATGTTACCGTAAGTCCCAACTCATCTAATTTAAAAGGATGTAAACTTCTAGAGATAGATCGTACCTCATTAATTACTCCATCTACGATTTCAGCAGTTTGTTTATCATCATTTTGTAAAGTTCTATTTTTAATCAATAGTAGGCTTTGTCCAACGCTATCATGTAAATCTTTTGAAATCCTTTTGCTTATTCTTTCTTGTGTTTGTAATAGTTCTTGCAAAAAAGACTGTTGTAAAAGTTTATTACGCATCAAAAGTGTTCTGTTTCTAAACAGATACACACATAAAAACACCAAACTCAACCCAATACCCCCAAAGATTAAAAGATTACGTTTTGCTTTATCTTTTTCCTCTAATATATTAATACTCGCTTCTTGAATTGCTATTTTATTATCTCTCTTTTCTGTCTCATATAGTGTCTTATAATAAATTACACTATTAGAACGTGTCAAACTATATATAGAGTCTTTTAAGACAGTATATCTATCTAAATGAGCTAGAGCTGCTGTCTTATTATTAATTTTTTTATAACACTCATAAAGTTCTTTTTCTAAAGCAACCTGACCTCTTATATCTCCTGATTTTTTGAAGATATTTATTTCTTCTTCAAAAGCTGCAATTGCTTCTTTATATTTTTTATCTGCTTTTTTAAATCTGCTTAATGCTTTAAGGTAAAATATTCTGTCAAAAGAATTAGTAACCAAGTTAGGACTTTGTTCTAAAGTGTCTAAATACTTTTTAGCCTTTACTAATTGATTTTGATTAGCATAATACTCAGAAAGATACGATCTTATTCTAAACAGGTCTCTTGCTTCTTTGGTTTTAGTTTTTAATAACTCTAACGCTTTAAGATAAGCTTGTTCTTCTTTTATATATTCTTTTTTCTTTACAAAATCTCGTGCATCATTTATGTATAACTCTGATAGGGCTATATAATCTTTATGCTTTTGACTATTTAATAATTTTCTGATTTTTTGTCTCTCTTCAAAAGATTTTTCTAAAAGATATAATTGGCTAAAAATACCAGATACCGCTAACCCACTAAATGCAACATATGCAGTATCCTTAAGTTTAGCATATAGTTTATTAGCATCTTGATATTTAAGCACCGCTTGCCCAAGTTTTCCTAATCGTTCGGTTGCTTGCCCATTAAAGTAGATTGCATCTGCTTCATATATAGAATCTCCTGTTTGATGATATATTTTTTCTGCTCTGGAATAATCTTTTATGGCATTTTCTAAATGATCAGTTTGATAACTTGCCCCTGCTCTTTTCACATAAAGATGTGCCAAGTTTACTCTCTTTTTTATACTATTACTATCTCTTATAATATTGTTTATAATAATATGAGCAGAGTCTGGTTTTCCTATGATATTAAGATAATGATATGTAAATTTTGATGTCTCAAATGCTGCCAAGTCAATACTATCCAGTGTTTTTGCTAATGCGATATATTGATTTGTATACTTTGCATAATTTTTCTTGTAAAAATCAAAATCATTAGACTGCATTTTACTAATTTCATTAGATAATGAATCTAACAAAAGTAACTTTTTCGTTTTTTCGGTTGTATTTTTTACTGTTGTAATTAAAGTAAGTATATCTTTTTTATGTTGTGAAAATATTTGTGAATTACAAGCTATAATAAAAACGAATATGTACACTTTACTTTTAAGCATTCTAATAGGGTATTTCTAAGGTGGTAATATAAGAATAAAAGCGTTTTTAGCTCATATCATTCTTTTTTTTATGTATAACAAAGATGAAATACATATTATACCGTTTTAATACTTCGATTTTTACAAAAAATAACATGCAATCTTTTCATAGTAAAGACGAAGGAATAACAACTTTCAAAATTATTAAAAGATAATGAGCAACAAAAATTAAAAAATCTTTAATAGATTAGATAAATAATTTAAACCAATAAAATGACACAAAAAGAAAACAGTATTCTGAAATTTAAAAAAGAGGAAATTCTAGATCCCAAAAACATTATTGCAGGAAATGCATTAGCTTCTAATATCAAAACTCCTACTGGGGTAAGTACACGTGATTACTATCCTTATTGGCATCCAACTCCAACATCAAAATAGTTAAAGTCAAAAACCAAAGTAGTAACTAAATTAAATAAAACAAACCATGAATCTTATAAAAGCGAAAGATGCGCCAACCACAGCGCATCTTTCTAACAACCTAACCAATAAATAAACAAACCAAGCCAGTCGGATGACTGACTAAAGGTAATTTTCAAAATTTTTGACAGTTACAGTAGATTTTAAATCGTGTAAAAGATTATATAATCCAAAAAAAGTGCGATTGATATAAAGAAAGTGCTTACTACCTCTATTACCATTCATCTTTTTTAACTCGCTGTCGTTAGCATATTTTTCACTTAATTCTGTAATATTTTTCCAAAATTCTTCATCCGCAAAGTCAAATGTTTTTTCTTGAAATGGCTTTGTAAATAAACTTAGCATTTCATGGAACAACTCCGAGAAGAATTTTAGTTCTTTGGGAGAATCATCATCTCGGAGTATTTCCAATTCAAACATCTTTCGGGAAAAAAAATGTGGATCGTCTATATTTTTTTTATCTGCAAGCTCAAAATAAGGGGTATAAAACTCCAAAGGAACCTTTTTAACACATCCAAAATCTATTGCTATAAGATTATCGTCTTTATCTACTAGGAAATTTCCTGGGTGCGGATCTGCATGTACTGCTTTTAGTATATGCATTTGATACATATAAAAATCCCATAATGCCTGTCCTATTTTATCTGCTTTTGCTTGATCTTTATTTTGCTTGGCAAATTCACTAAGGTGTTTACCATCCATCCAATCCATAGTAATAATACGCTCACTAGACAATTTTTCATAATACTTAGGAAATCGTAACCCCGGTATTTTACTACAAGCTTCTGTAATTTCTTTACTTTGTTGAACTTCTAATATATAATCTGTTTCCTCAAGTAATTTACCTTCTAATTCTTTAAAATACTTTTCAGAATCTTTTCCTTTTAAGTTAAACATTCTGACGGCGATGGGCTTAACCATCGCCAGATCAGAACTTATACTGTCTGCAACTCCGGGATATTGAATTTTCACAGCAAGTTTTTTCCCATCTTTATTAGCCTTGTGTACCTGACCGATACTCGCCGCATTGACAGATTGAGTTGCAAACGTGTCATATAATTCTTCTGGGTATTTACCCTGATATTTTTTAAATGTTTTACGAACCAAAGGTGCCGATAATGGTGGCACACTAAATTGTGACAATGAAAACTTTTCTACATATGCATTGGGCAAAATATTTTTTTCCATAGATAGCATTTGTGCTACTTTAAGAGCGCTTCCTTTAAGGTTTTTTAAACCATCATAAATATCTGCCGCATTATCTTCGTTTAGTTGATCCTTGGTTGTTTTTGGATTAACTGCTTTTTTACTATAGTATTTAAGATAATTGCCTCCCACCTTAACGCCAGTTTTCACAAGCTCTGATGTTCTTCCTAGTTTTGTAGTTGGTATTTTATCTATTGTCTTCATTTATGTACTTCTTTTTAATGAGTCTGAAAATTTTCTAATTCCTTAAATTAATTTGACATTATTTTTTCTTTCCAAAGAAATTTTCCGAAATCAAGTACATTATTAAGTGGTGTATTATCAAATAGATCAAATATTGTATTCACCGATTTTTCTATAGCTACATCTGTTTTTTCAAAACTTGGTGATTCGTCTGACATCCAAAAATTAAGTAAAAACAAGAATTGTAACCAGGCGCCTTCAGAAAATACTGCTACAGGGTTTTTTACCAATCTTGATGTTTTTTCATCATTATCCGTCTCTATTAACTCTCCTGCAAATTCTTTGATATGAGACCTCAACCCTTTTAGTTGAGTCATATTTTTTAGAGGCATATCATATCGTTTTAAAGCAAACAACACATAGCTTCGGTTTAGGGTTAACATTTCAAATAGTGTATAAAAAAGTGTGAGCATTTTATCTCTGCTCGAAAAATGTTCGAATTGTTCGTTTTTATGCATCGCATTGGCAGTAGTAGTAAAAAAAGTACTCCAAATATTTTTATCAAGACCGTCTAAGCTACCAAAGAACTTATAAAAATCTTCTTCTGATACTTTAATGTCTTTACAAAATTTATAAACAGTTTTAGGATACCCATCATGTTCAAGAACATAATTCATATACGCTGCAATTATAAACTCTCTATCTATTTTTTTCTTTTTCCCTGTCGATGCCATATCTATAAGTTTCTTGTAAAGATATAAATTGTTTAACTTTATAGTAAAAAAGTTAAACAAAAAATATGTTAAAGTTGTTTCAACAAAATTGAAACTTACATTTTGTCTTTTAAACAGACGTAATTGGGTATAATCCCTTACGGAATTAGGCGAAAAAATTATACTTCAATGTCAGTTTGTCATAATGTTTCTATTGGTACTTTTTTTGACTACAGTCTTATTAAGAATAAAAAATAAATAAAACATTATAAAAATGGCAACAGGAAGTATTAATGTATCGGTAGAGAACATTTTTCCTTTAATTAAAAAGTTCTTGTATTCTGATCATGAGATTTTTCTAAGAGAATTAATTTCAAACGCTACAGATGCAACTTTAAAATTAAAGCATTTAACCAGTATTGGTGAAACTAAAATAGAGTATGGTAATCCACTGATCGAGGTTAAAATAGATAAAGATAAGAAGCAGCTTCATATTATAGATCAAGGGATCGGTATGACTGCAGAAGAAGTTGAAAAATACATCAATCAAGTAGCTTTTTCTGGTGCAGAAGAATTTTTAGAAAAATACAAAGACAGCGCCAAAGATTCTGGAATTATTGGTCATTTTGGTCTTGGTTTTTACTCTGCTTTTATGGTTGCTGATAAAGTAGAAATTATAACTAAATCATATAAAGACGAACCTGCTGCACATTGGGTTTGTGATGGATCTCCTACATATACAATTGAAGAACATGATAAATCTGAAAGAGGTACAGAAATTATACTTCATATCGGAGAAGAAGATACCGAATTTCTTGAAGAAGCAAGAATCAATGAATTATTAGTTAAGTATAACAAATTCATGCCAGTATCTATCAAATTTGGGACTAAAACAGAAACGTTACCAAAACCCGAAGATGCAAAAGAAGAAGATCCTGCTCCAACACAAGAAGTAGATAACATCATAAATAACCCTAATCCGGCTTGGACTAAACAACCAACAGATTTAAAAGATGAAGATTACAAAGGTTTTTATAGAGAATTGTATCCTATGCAATTCGAGGAACCTTTATTTAATATTCACTTAAATGTTGATTATCCTTTTAATCTTACTGGTATCTTATACTTTCCTAAGTTAGGTCAGGATATGAGTATTCAAAAGGATAAAATACAGTTATACCAAAACCAAGTATTTGTAACTGATAATGTTGAAGGTATTGTTCCGGAATTTTTAACAATGTTACGTGGAGTTATAGATTCGCCAGATATTCCTTTAAATGTTTCTAGATCATATTTACAAGCCGACGGTAATGTAAAGAAAATTTCAAGTTACATTACTCGTAAGGTTGGTGATAAGCTTAGTACAATGTTCAAAAATAGTAGAGAAGATTTTGAACAAAAATGGAATGATATTAAGATAGTTATAGAATACGGAATGCTATCTGAAGATAAATTCTTTGAAAAAGCAGATAAATTTGCATTATATCCAACTGTAGATGACACATTCTTGACTTTTGAAGAACTTCAAGAAAAAATTAAAGACAATCAGACCGATAAAGATAACAAGTTAGTTGTTCTGTATGCTTCAGATAAAGACGAGCAACATTCATATATTACTGCTGCAAAAGACAAAGGGTATGAAGTGTTATTATTAGACTCACCTATCGTTTCACACTTGATCCAAAAATTGGAAACGAGTAAAGAAAATATCACTTTTGTTCGTGTAGATGCTGATCACGTTAATAATTTGATCAAAAAAGATGAGGAAACTATCTCTAAGCTATCTGATGAAGAGAAAGAAAATCTTAAGACAGATCTTGGTAAAGTAATCCCTGCAGAAAAATATACTGTACAGTTAGAAGCTATGGATAGTGACGCTTCTCCATTTATGATCACGCAACCCGAGTTTATGCGTCGTATGAAAGAAATGCAACAAACCGGCGGTGGCGGTGGAATGTTTGGTATGGGTAATATGCCAGAAATGTATAATTTGGTTGTAAATACAAATCATGAATTGATCGGCCAAATTGCAGCAACAAAAACTGAAAAGAAAAAAGAACGTTTAATTAAACAATCTTTAGACTTGGCAAGGCTTTCTCAAAATTTATTAAAAGGAGAAGAACTAACAGATTTTATCAAACGTAGTTTTGAGATGATCAAATAGTTATTAAGTCTTACTTATATATTTAAACCGCTTCACTGTTCTAGTTGAAGCGGTTTTTTATTGTAATACTTTTGATTTAAGTAACAAAACTTTTACATTCGTAACTCTGCTGTATATCCACTAAAGATGAAAAAACTTTATACCTTTTTTTTATTCTTACTTGTCCTAAATACAAATCTATTTAGCCAACATACAATATCAGGTTATGTAGCTTTGGACAATTCAGAACCATGGGAAAAACGAGTATATTTAAGTAAAGTTAGTTTTGAAGAAAACAAAGGGGCTTATACATCAAATACAATTGCTTTTTCTGAATTAACCAAAGATGGTTTTTTTGCTTTTGACAACCATTTATTTACCACAAAAGATGATATATATAAAGTTCATATAAATCCTATTTCTTTAGAAGAAAAAAAGAAGCTTTCTGATAAGGTAAAGAATTTCAAATTATTAATTGCTTCAAAACAAGACACTATACATTTTAAAAAATCTAAAATAGTATTTAATGATTACACTTCAAGTAATACGGCGGATAGAGAGTGGCAAAAATTAAAAAAATTCCAAGCTAGATATGAAAATCTAACCTCTGACTTTGATCCAAAACAGTACTTATTAGAAACCAAAGGATATGTAAAAGATTCTTTGCAAATACTCTTGGTAAAACTAATCGGAATTAAACGGTTAGACGATCAAGATCTGTTAGATAAAGATATCCAAACCAACCCCGACTACTATATTGAGTTTTTAGAAGAATTAAAATCCAGTGAACTTGATCCAATTACATATACACATCTAGAGCATAAACTGGCGTTTATCATACAACAACAAACAAGTCAAAGGTACCATATAAGTTTATGGATTAATGGTATTGCTGTTTTGGTTATTATTCTGTTAGTCACAATTCTTGTTTCGTCAAAACGCAAATTAAAAAATAAGACTCAAATCCCCCTTAGTAAACAAGAAACCATTGTAAAAGATCTTATTGCTTCTGGAAAAAGTAACAAAGAAATTGCAAATGAGTTATTTGTAAGCCTTAGTACTGTAAAAACACATATTTCAAATATTTACAGTAAGCTCAACATCTCTAATCGCAAGGAGTTACTACTAAAAAAGTAAAAATCATACCCGTACTAGTACCTTATTCGGCTTCAAAAAAAATGACATTACTCCTTTTTCGATTGTTATTTGCTTTAAAAATTAAAGCAAAAAATGAGATCAATAATTTGTTACTTAATTCTATTCATCTATTGTAATGTTTATGGCCAACACCAATATTCTATTTCGGGTATTATTTCTAATCAGGATAACGGTCCATTAAATTCGGGAGATATTCTTCTTATGGATAAAAAAGACAATACTACTATTGGATATGCCATTGTTAATCAAGGAAAATTTAGCTTTACCAATCTTGAAATTGGCGCGTATATACTTTCAATCTCATGTATTGGATATGAAAAAAAAATAGAAGAAATTTTGCTTAATAAAAATAAATCGATAACAATTACATTACAAAAAAGCAGGGTTGCTTTAGATGAAGTTACGATAAAAGGAATCAAAAATAACATCAAGTTTACAAATGGCAATATAAAAGTCGAAATAGAAAATTCGGTTTTTAAATCTCTACCAACAACGACTGCTGTATTATCAAAATTACCAGGAATACAAATAAGTCCAAATCAGGAATCAATTAGTATTATCGGACGAGGCACACCGCTACTTTATTTAGATAACCAAAAAATAAATTTTGATCAATTAAAGGCATTAGCTGTTGATGATATTAAGGATATTGAAATTATAGATAACCCTTCTGCTAAATACGAAGCAGAAGGTAGAAGTTTAATACTTATTACACGAAAACGAGATATTTTAGACGGTTATAAAGTTCAACTTTCTGAGACGGCTTCTTTTAAAAGAAGGTTCGATAATTATGCAGGTCTAAACAGTACTTTTAAGAAAAAACAATTAGAATTGAGAGCTAACTTTAACTACAATCAAATTGGTTTTTGGGAGGCTGTAGATTCAAAACTTGACATCCCAGATGAAAATATTAAATCACAAATCAGTGTAAATTCGATTGGTCCTAGACCTCAGTTTGTTATGGGTAGCGGAGTATTCTATTCTTTAAATAAAAATGATTATATATCTGGGCAAGTAAATTTTAGAACTCAAACTGATCGGTTTCCCATTTTAGCGAGTACATTTTTACAACAAGATCTACAAGAGGATTTTATCTTAACCGAAACTAAAAATGATGAAGAAAGAAGCTTTTTTAGTAGTAATATCAACTTAAACAAAAAAATCACCAATACGAGTAATTTGTTTTTTGGAATTCAATATTCAAGTTATGTAAGGCACCTAAAGAGTAACATTTTTAATAACTTAAATCAAATGGGATTTGTAGCATCTCAAAATCGAGATCAAAAATATCAAATAGAAGCCTTAGCCACCAGAATAGATCTTGAAAAAGAATTTGATAAAAATGTCAAATTAGAAATCGGCGGAAGTATATCCCATGCAAATGCATTGGCAACATCTGATTTTAATTTTTTACGTCCCATAAGCAAAAGGACATCAAAATATGACTATCAAGAAGATATTTATGCATCTTACGCTGAGTTATCTGCTAAAAAAAATAAATATAATTTTTCTTTAGGAATAAGATCCGAAACTAATGTTGTTAAAGGAAGTTTCAGAAAAGAGTCTAATCCATTGATTGATCGCAAAAAAACACGTTTATTTCCAAAAGTCAAATTTACCATCCCCATAGACAGTACTAAAAGTTTACATCTAAATTATAATACGACAATCAGTCGGCCAAGTTTTCTTAATGCAAGTTCTATAAGTACTTTTATTAGTCCTTTTTCTGAATTTTCACGAAATGTAAATTTAAAACCCACTATAACCACAGAAATATCTGCAAATATCCAACTAAAAAAACATTCGCTTTACCTAAACTATTATACCGAAAAAGATCCCATATTTTATGCTGTGCGCTATACTCCTTCAGAAAACAGAACCATATCCTCTCCTCAAAACTTTAGCGAGGAATCTGGTTATCAGATCAGATATACAAATACCACAACCTATAAACTGTGGAGCACAACAAATTCTCTTTCTGTACTTAATAGTAAAATTAAAGACGATCTTGCTATACTTAACAAAGTAAAACCATATCTATATTATTACTCGAACAACGAATTTAAACTGCCTCATGAAACAACTTTAGGTTTAAATTTTTGGGGATTTACAAAACGATATCAAGGTGTTTTTAAGAGAAACGCTATGTTTGTCTTGGGAGCTTCGTTTACCAAAATATTTTTTAAAGACCTTACTGTAGCCATAAACGTAAATGATGTTTTTAGAAACATGAATTTTATTGATGTATCCACCATCAATAGTATTAATACTGAAAATATATATTATGTAAATGCTCAAGAATTATCAATTTCGATCAAGTACTTCTTTGGAAAAGTAAAAAAAACATCTTTTAAAAATAAGGATATCGACGAAAACATCAATAGATTGCGGTAGCCTTGATATACCAGTATTAAACTAACCCACTTGCTCTTAAAGAAAAATAAGCGCACATCTACTTTTTTAAAATTTAAATCTTTTCTGTAACTAGAAATACGAACAGACCGTCATACAGAGATATCAATCAAAAAACAGATACCATGACGTTTAAAAATCAACTACTCCCCTTCAATTATATTTTGTTGGTGTTATTTTTTGTAGTGCCACTTTTTTCTTTTGCACAAAATTTAGAAGGAAAATTTGACACTCTTTTACGAGAAAAATACAAGTCTGATGGATCAGGCGCCACAATATTAGTTGCCAAAAGAGGAGATATTATATATCATAAAGCATTTGGGCTAGCCAATATTGAACTCGATGTACCAATGAGACCCAACCATGTTTTTGAAATAGGTTCTATTACAAAACAATTCACTTCGATAGCGATATTAATGTTAATGGAACAAGGAAAATTATCTATTGAGGATGAAATAACCAAATTTATACCTGATTATCCTACTCATGGAAAAAAGATAACCATACATCATCTTTTAAATCATACTTCAGGAATAAAAAGTTATACTTCGATGAATTTATCAAAAATTGCCCGAAATGATATGACTCCTACAGAAATGATTGATTATTTTAAAAATGAGCCTTTGGATTTTGATCCTGGAGATAAATGGAGTTATAGCAATTCTGGTTATTTTATTTTAGGATATATTATTGAAAAAATTTCTAAGCAAACCTATGAAGATTTTGTAGAACTGCATATTTTTAAAAAGTTACAAATGAACAGCTCTAGATATGGTCATAAAAGTGAAATTATCAAAAATAGAGCTTCAGGGTATCAAACCAAAAATGGTTATATAAATTCTAATTATTTAAGCATGACATTGCCCTATGCTGCAGGTTCTTTAATGAGTACCGTAGAGGATCTATTTAAATGGCAAACAGCGCTTAATAAAAACAGCTTAGTAAAAAAAGAAACACTACAAAAAGCCTATACTAATTACTCATTAAATAATGGAGACCCTACCAATTATGGATATGGTTGGTTGACGTATGATGTTAATGATGTACCAGCTATTCAGCATGGTGGCGGAATTTTTGGGTATACCTCTTATGAAATCTATGTTCTTAAAGAAGATGTATATGTTGTCATACTTACTAATTGTAATTGTAATAGTCCAGCTAACCTAGCTAAAAAAATTGCAGCCATGGCAATAGGTAAACCTTACCATACTGCCAAAACTGCAATTAATATACCTAATCAAGAATTAAAGAAATTCATCGGAGTATATGAATTTGAAGATAAAGCAATTCGAATCATTACTTTAAAAGAAAATCAATTATATAGTAAAAGAGAAGGAAGTACAGAATTTAAAATTTTTCCTAAAAACCAGTCTTCGTTTTTCTTTGAAGATAACTTCTCTGAATATAAATTTGATGTTTCGCAAGACCCTATCAAAGTAATATTTACCGATCGTAATTCAAACATCATTTCAAAAGGGATAAAAACCAACAAGCCAATCCCTTTGGAAAAAAAGATTATCAAAGTTCCTATAAATATTTTAAAACAATATGTTGGTATTTATGAAATCAAACCCGGTTTTGATATTACTATCAAGTTAGAAAATGACAAGTTAATATCTCAAGCTACAGGACAGGAATCTTTTGAGATACACGCTGAAACCAAGACCAAATTCTTTATCAAAGAGTTTCCTGCAACTATAGAATTTATAATGAAAAATAATAAAACTATTTATGCCATCTTACATCAGGCAAACAATAAAATTTCTGCAAAAAGAAAAAAATAACTGTATCATTTCGATAGTATAACTCAAAGTTAAATTTTATAATTTAAGCATTACCTTATTAGCACCAATCATCTGTTACAGTTTTCATAAATACTATGTTTCAAGTATTGGTTTTAGTAATTTTAACACTTATAACATAAACTCTATACACAATGAAATATTTCTTGATTTTATTCCTAGCTATGACAACGATTAGTTGCAATCAGGATAAAAAAGAAAAAACTGAAGATAAAAAAAATGAAATGATACCGGTAGAACCTGATGGAGGTATTGGTGATGGCGCACTTTCTATTATTGACAATTATATTGCAAGTATCGAAAAGGCACATAAGAAAGAAGCTTTTTTAAAACATAAAGCAGTAAGTTTTAATATTAATATTCTTTTTGGAGGTAAACCCCACTTAGATGGTAAGGTTACGATGCTTACTAATTCTACAAAAATAAGAATTGATAAAAAAGATGAAAGTAAACTAATATATGATGGACAAAAAGTGTTTTTATGTCCAGAGGACGCTAACGAAAAAGGTGCTCGTTTTGATATGTTTACTTGGACTTATTTTTTTGCAATGCCATATAAATTAAATGACCCTGGTACAAAATGGGAACTTGGCAACAATAGAGCTCTTGATAATGTTGATCACCAAACTGCAAAACTAACTTTTGAAAAAGGAACCGGTGATGCTCCTGATGATTGGTATGTAATTTATACGGATGTTAATGAAAGTACTTTAAAATCTGCTGCCTATATAGTATCTTTTGGAAGTGGCGGAGATACTTCTAAAGCAGAAGAAGACCCACATGCGGTTCATTATAAAGATTTCCAAATGATAGATGGTATTCCATTTGCTACTAAATGGGATTTCTATGGTTGGAATGAAGAAAAAGGAATTTATGGTGATACAATTGGTGAGGTAACGATCTCTGACATTACTTTTTTAGATTCAGAAAGCAACTTATTTGAAACTCCCGAAAACGCTAAGGAAATAAAACTTTAATTCTTTACTAAACCAGAACTCCCCTTTAAAATCAATTTTAAAGGGGAGTTCTTTTTTAATATATCTAAATACTGTACTATTTTGCTACATCATTAAGATCCGATATTTCTGCAGATTTAGATGATCTAGAAGTTCCACATCTTCCTAATCTATTCCATCTTGTTCTTTCTCTTTCATATAAATACCCTCTATAAGTTACACGATCTCCTACTCTGTAGCTTTGCGAACTAGAATAAGGTGCTACACCATCACAGATGTCAGTACCACCACCTCCGGTACCTGGATACATGACATTTATACCTGCAATATCTCCTGCAGACAGACCATTTCTTTGCGCATTATAAGTAGATCCATTTTTTCTAACAATAGTAGGCTGACCATTAGCCGAAAAAGCAAAAGAACCATAAAGCATTATAGAACCAAAATCAAGAGCATTAGTATATTCTGCTCCATCTGTACCTTGTTGACTATATGTCTGAAAGTTAAATGTTGCGTTAGACTGTATGTTCTGAAAATTGATAGTGATGTATTGATCTCTATCTCTTCTACTTTGCTCATGCCATAATCCGACAGCATGTCCTATTTCATGTATTGTATTACCTGTAGAACAACCATTGGCAAGGTTAATATTTTGTCTTCCTCCAGTACGACCTACAGAAGAAGAACAACCACTACCTGTTCTAAAATAAATGTAAGCAGACTGATTAGTTCGTCTTACAAACTTAAGGCTTGTATTTGCCTCCCAATGTGCAATTGCATCTGTAACTCTTCTTTGATTAGCCAAACTACTTTGTATATCGTAGTATACAGTATTATTTGGCCATCTTCTACCAGTACGTCCAGTACTTTTGGCATCATCGCTATCAGGAAAAACAATCATATCTCCACCAAAAATATACTGACCGTCTATTTTTTCTACTTTAACAGATTGACCATTAAGCTTGATAGTTTCAATACTTCCATTTTGTTCAGGAAAAGCCATTTCTTGAGTGAAGCCTTTGTCTAATTGTTCTAGATTTTCATTTAAAGAAGTTTCTGATTGATCATTCTCACAAGAAACGAATACACCGCACATAGCGAGTGCCAAAGCACCTAGCGCGATGCTTTTAAAAGAATTTTTCATAATTAATAAGTTTGAGTTTGTATTGTGCAAACTACAAAATAACTGTCTTATTGCATCCGACTTGCTATATTTTTACGTTTTAATGTTAAATATTAAATTTTTCGCATCAGATTTTAATTATACGCTATAAAATTGCGAATTCTACTGTATTTTATTAAACATATTGTTTTATGAATTCTAGCTATTATAGTAAATATCATCTACATTTTTTGTATCTTTAGAAAGCACATTTTCTAAAAATTCACAATCATGACTCCGCTTTTTAAAAAATTACAGCTTCCTCCTGAGTTAGACGAGGTTTTGATACTTAATGAGCCCAAGGGCTTTTGTAAAGAATTAGATTGCCTTAAAGATGTAGATGTAAAAGAATCTTTGATACAGGTATCTGAGGTAGATTTTGCCATAGTTTTTGTTACTGAGAAAAAACAAATCGAAAATCGTATTGAGACATTGTATCCTAAATTTGTAGGAGATGGCATTTTATGGTTTGCTTACCCTAAGAAAAGTTCTAAGAATTACACATCAGAAATTACAAGAGATTATGGATGGGGGGTTCTTGGTGATTATAATTTAGAACCTGTAAGACAAGTCTCTATTGATGATGATTGGACTGCACTACGCTTTAGAAAAGTGAGCTTTATTAGAAAAATGACTCGTAGTAAAGATTTTGCACTTAGTGAATCTGGTAAACAAAAAACTACTGGCGTTTAATGAGTTGGCATTTATATATTTTATCTTCTATTTTTATCATTGCAGGAATTTTTCATTTTGTTCGTCCAAAGGCGTTTATGAGGGTTATGCCATTGTACATACCTTATCATAAATTAATTGTCTATTTAAGTGGTCTTGCAGAACTTAGTGCCGGTATAGGATTATTGTTTACAACTTCGAGAGTATTTTCCCTTTGGGCAATTGTAATTATGCTAATTCTATTTTTTCCAGTACACATTCATATGCTGGTTCATAAAAAAGCAAGCCTTAATCTTCCCAAATCAATACTGGTTTTTAGATTGTTTTTACAGTTTGGTATCATATATTGGGCATATCAGTATATATAGATTAGATTTTTATCATGAGTTTACCATTATTTGATTTGCAAGGTGATTATATACAACTAGATATGATCGATGCAGATGTACGTTACTATCCTCATTTTTTTAGTAAAAACATGGCGGAAAAGCTATTTAAAACTTTAAAAAATACTATTAAATGGCAACAAGATGACATTACCGTTTTTGGAAAAACATATCCGCAACCCCGACTTACTGCTTTATATGCAAATAATGACAATGCCTACACATATTCCAATATAACTATGAAACCTAACCCTTTTACAAAAGAGCTTTTATTGATTAAAAAAGAGTTAGAAAAAGTCTGTACAATATCTTTTACAAGTTGCTTACTAAATTTATATAGAGATGGCCAGGATAGTAATGGATGGCATTCGGATAATGAAAAAGAATTAGGACATAATCCAATTATTGCTTCATGCAGTTTTGGTCAAGCACGTTGGTTTCATTTTAAACATAAAAACAACAAAAACTTAAAGCAAAAGATATTATTGCAGCCTGGCAGTCTACTACTTATGCAAGGAAAAACACAAGAATGCTGGTTACATCAAATCCCAAAAACACAAAAAAAAGTGGAACCAAGAATCAATCTCACCTTTAGATTAATTGCATAAGAATACCCTTACACTATTTGCAAGGGTATCTACAATCAAACAAAAAATCAATTCACAAAATCCTTTTAAAGGGAAAAATCAAAACTATTGTATCATACGAAATGAATCTGCAGAATTTCTGTCTGCATACAAATCATATTTATCTTTCTTTAATAATATTATCGCCGTTACACAAAATATTGCATATATAAATGCACAACTAATTTGATTTACATCAAGCAAGAAAAGTGTAAAAAAACCGAATAATGGAATCGAGGCAATTAAAACCTTCCTCTTAAAAATATTGAGTACTAAAAAAATTCCTATTACAAATTCTTCAAAAGGTACTAATGGAGCCAAAGCTTCAATAAAACCAATATCAAATATTGAAGCCTGATCAAAGTAATGATCAAGTCTATCTAAAAACCTACGATATTTAATGACATTATATACACTATATAAAACCAACGACATCCCCATTATTATTCTTATAACTGGATATATATAAATTCTAAATTTCATAAAAACTCTATTAAAAACAACTGTGCTACTCTATGCTACAAATATACGTCGTAAAAAAACCTCAAAACTTGTATAATTATACCTTAAACTTGTAAAAAAAAGACACAACTAACTACATATCAACAACATCTAACGATTTCGTTGATTATTACATGTAAAAAACAATTCCTGTTTATTGATTTTATTTTTGTAACTTTAAGAATGTTAAAAAATGTTTATGAATCGTTACACTTTGCATGAGACCTTTGTTGTGCATCAATATGCTATTGATGAATGGGAAGCGGAGCCTCATAACCACAATTATTTTGAAATTATCTTCGTTGAGAAAGGAAGCGGTTATCATACTATTAACGGTGTTAGATTTGCGTACTCAGAGAATAATATCTTTTTACTAGCACCTGAAGACACACACCACTTCGAAATAGAAAAACATTCTAAATTTACTTATTTTAAATTCACTGAACTTTTATTTTCCAGTAAGGTGAACTTACCCGATAGGAAATACTGGTTACAAAGAATTGAACAACTATTGCATCATCCTAACATCATTCCTGGTGATGTTATTTGTCACGAAGAAGATCGAAATATTATTTGGGATATTCACAACGTAGTTTTAGATGAGTTTAAAAATGAAAAGAACTATTATCAAGAAATTATTTCGAATGCTATAAGTACTATTTTGAGTATTATAATGAGAAATATTTCTGAAAAATATACTTCTAATCAAAGAGAAATACTTGTTGGTAATACAAAGATCGATCAAATCTTAGGACATATTAGGCAAAATGTATATGATAATGATCTTACTAAAATTAATTTTTTAGCAAATAAGTTTAACATGTCTCAAAGCTCTATTAGCACCTACTTTAAAAGAAAAACAGGTGAATCGATACATCAGTATGTTACTAAATATAAAATGAAACTTGTAGAATATAGATTACAACATACAGAATTTACTATTGCTGAGATTGCATATCAATTAGGGTACACCGATGAAAGTCATCTTACTAAAACCTTTAAAAAACACTTTGCAATGTCTCCAAAACAATATAGAAAAGAAATGACTATTGAGGCCGGTTAATCCTTATCCAAATATCTCATTTAATATTTTAGCTAACCGCACACCTCCCTTTTGTAATTGTGATCGTACAATAGGAAAATAATCATACATATATTTATATCCTAGTTTCTCTCCAACATTGGCAGAATCATAAACTTTCTTTGCCAGTTGTTGTGATTCATGAACCCAATCTACAATAGTACCTGTTTCTATATTTTCAATCTCGGATCTTGATAACTCTGCTGTATTTATAGATAATTCTGAATAACTCATACCGTAGTAATCAATCATATCACTATCCCATACTCTGTGTAGATTCGATCCATCTCTAAACCACTGTACTTGTATATCATTACCACCTTTATCTTCTCCTCTTCCAGTATGTAAAGGCTGATGAAGGTCTCCCAAAAAATGCACTAACATTTTAAGATGAAATGTTTTATCGAGGTCAGAGGATTTTTCATCTTTAAGTACCGAAATACATTTTTCGATACCCTGAATCAAATCTCCATATTCACTAGGTGTTTCTTCACCATATTTCTTATCAAAAGAAAAATTCACATAATGCCATGGACTAAATCCTTTGTATTTTTTATCGCTTTTAATTTCATCAGCATAGGTCGATACCAATGCTAAACTTTCTCCATTCAAAATACTCGATACTGCTCTTTTAGCTTTTTTTGTTAAATAGGTTTCTGCAATTTCTCCTGTTGCTCTATGACCAGTCTTACCCCAATCATAATTTGTTGAAAATGCTGTAAATGAGATTAGAAATACAACCAGTACGGTTGTTGTGCGAATATTCATTATCTTTTATTTTGAAGCAAAGATAAAAAAGGCTATGTTAGTGATTAGTTAAAAATTATAAGAAATAATTAATTCTTATTTTGGAAATCAAAATATGGCTAGGTTTTCATCGTTTTGTATAGTACTATTTATTGTATTTACCCTTAATTGTTTTTATGATAAGAGTTCAATACTAATTAACTTTATAAATTAATCTAATCCCCAAATATGAGATTTATATATTCTTTATTTTTTCTTATTATTTCAACCTTATGTTTTGCCCAAGAAAAAGAATATAATTCTGCAATAGTAAAAATCAACAGGTATGTAGAAGGTTCGCTAGTAACTCCTTACACTGACGAAGAAGAGGTACCTCTTATAATATTAATAATGGATGCCGGAGCAATCAACAGAGATGGTAATGATCGAATGTCTAAGAATGATACTTTTAAAAAACTGTCATATGACCTAGCTAAACAAGGAATAGCAACGTACAGATATGATAAAAGGCTTTTTAAAATGGAAGGACTAGGCATACGCGAAGATGAAATTTCTTTTGATCATTACATTACAGATGTAAAATCTATTATTGCGTATTTCAAACGAAACAAAACATATACTAAGATTATTGTAGCGGGTCATGGTCAAGGATCATTAATTGGCATGTTAGCAGCAAAAGATTCTACAGTAAATGGTTTTATTTCAATAGCGGGAAACGCCCAATCAATTGATGAAGTAATTATAGAACAAATTTCGAAACAAGCTCCTGGTTTAGATAAAAGTGCGATTGTAGCATTTAGAGAATTAAGAGATAACGGGCGCGCTACAAATTATGAACCTGCTTTGGCTTCAATATTTAGATCAGAATTACAACCTTTTATGCGATCATGGGTAAAATATACCCCTACCGACGAAATATCTCAACTAGAAACACCTGTATTAATTATTCATGGTGAAAAAGACATCCAAGTAGCGCTATCTCAAGCAGAAAAATTAAAAGAATCTGCTCCCCAATCCGAATACGTAATTGTACCTAACATGAACCATATTCTTAAAGAAATCAAAGGAGATCGATTAGAAAATCATAAATCGTATAATGAATCCTGGCGAAAAATTATGCCAGAAGTTATTACTAGTATTGTTAACTTTGTAAATAAGTAGTAAATTTTAATAGATATACTAACCTAAATCTAAAATTGTATAATGCAGCATCGCATTGTTTTCTCTGATATTGATGGTACTTTATTAAATTCTGAAAGAGAACTTTCAGAATTTACTATATCAGAAATTAACAGAATTAAAGATACTATTCCTGTCGTTTTGATATCATCTAGAATGCCTAGTGCAATGAGACATTTACAAGAAGAGTTGCAGATTAAAGATCAACCTCTTATTTGTTATAATGGTGGTTTAGTCTTAATCAATCAAAAAATAGTGCATTCAACCTTTATCCCTACAAAAATTATTGAAGAGCTTCGAGACTTTAATAAGGATAAAAAAGTACATCTAAGTCTATATCATAACGATGATTGGTTTGTTCCTGAAATGGACTTTTGGGCTAATCGAGAAGCTCAAAACACAAAAGTAAATCCTGTCGTTAAACCAATAGAAGATGTAATAAAGGAATGGAAAACAACACATATCGGAGCCCATAAGATCATGTGTATGGGTGAAGAATCTGCTATTGACAAAATGTATAATTTTTTAGATTATAATTTTAAACAGAAATTACACTTATATCGTTCAAAACCTACGTATATTGAGGTAGCTCATAAAAGTATCTCAAAATTAACAGCAATAGAGATGTTATTAAATACCCATTTTAATATCCCGCTTAAAGATGCAGTAGCATTTGGTGATAATTTTAATGATATCGAAATGATTGATGCCGTAGGAATGGGAGTCGCTGTAGCAAATGCAAAACCAGAAACACTAAATGTTGCCAATGTAGTAACACGTTCTGGAAAAGAAGATGGCGTTGCCATTTATATTAAAAATAATATCAAATAAAAATTGTCTTGAAAATAATTAAAATCTTAATTAACCTAGTACTTGCAATATCCATATCTAATGCAGTAGCTTCCTGCAAACCGTCAATTTCGACAGTAATACCAAAAAAACCAACGGTTATGGCTACATTAGATTTGTTTAATGTAATTGAAGATAAGGTTAAAGTAGAAATTAAGGTTACCAATTTAGACTCTGATACTATAAGTTATTATTTACCAAAAATTGTTCCGGGCACCTATCAAAATAATAATTATGGAAAGTATGTTGAAGATTTTCAAGCGTTAGACAAAGAAGGCAATGTATTATATACTCAAAAATTTGGTGATAACCGATGGAAAATAAATAACGTACAAAAATTAGACAGAATCACTTATTTAGTTAATGACACCTTTGATACCGAAAATAGTCATAGCATTTTTTCTCCAACAGGTTCGAACATTTTAAAAAACAAAAGTTTTGTATTAAATCTTTATGCCTTTGTTGGCTACTTTAGTGGACTTAAGGAAAGTAAATATAAATTATTTGTAAAGCATCCAACATCATTAGAAGCTTCAACTTCTGCAATAGAAATTATTCCAGAAAAGTCCTTAGAGAATATAAATTACGACATGGATTTTTTTGTTTTTAAAAGGTATGCTGAAGTAGCTGATTCTCCTATAATGTATTCTGCACCTGATCAAGTTACTTTTACAGTAAATGGTATTGAAATACTTCTTAGTGTCTATTCCCCAAATAAAATCCATAGAGCCGCGAGATTAATGCCTCAAATGGAACGTATGATACGTGCTCAACGTAATTTTCTAGGAGAAATAAACGCTACTAAAAAGTACAGCATATTACTATATCTATCTTCTACAAAAAAAGAAGATGCGCATGGTTTTGGAGCTTTAGAACACAATGCCTCTACAGTTGTAGTTTTACCAGAGTCCCTTTCTCATAAAAAGCTAAACGAAGCACTTACCGACATAGTATCACATGAGTTTTTTCACATTGTAACGCCGCTTACTATTCACTCTGAAGAAATTCACGATTTTGATTATAACAATCCAAAAATGTCAGAACATATTTGGTTGTATGAAGGCACTACCGAATATTTCTCTCTACTATTTCAAATCTCGCAAGGACTAATTACCAAAGAAGATTTTTTTGAAAGGTTACATGATAAAATCAAAGTATCTAAAACTTTTGACGATACTGTTTCATTTACTGAAATGAGTAAAAACATACTTGTAGACCCTTATTTAAAGGATTACCGAAATGTTTATGAAAAAGGTGCCTTAATATCCATGTGCCTAGATATTATAATGCGTGAAAAAAGTGATGGTGCCTATGGGATATTAGATCTTATCAAAAACTTATCTGCCGAGTTTGGTATAGACACTCCGTTTAAAGACAACGAGTTATTCAAAACCATACAAGAACTTTCTTACAAAGAGATAAATGATTTCTTAGAAAATCATGTGATCCAAGGGCAACCTATTAATTATGAGTTTTATTTTGATAAAGTAGGTGTAAAATATGGTGTTCTAAACGAAAAGTCATCTTATTTTTTACATGAACAAGAACCT
The DNA here is from genome assembly GCF_003443715.1 of Aquimarina sp. AD10. Classification (NCBI taxonomy): domain Bacteria; kingdom Pseudomonadati; phylum Bacteroidota; class Flavobacteriia; order Flavobacteriales; family Flavobacteriaceae; genus Aquimarina; species Aquimarina sp. AD10. Next base: position 2,434,138 of record NZ_CP031965.1, read on the forward strand.
TTTGTAAAAGGTTCTGAAAATACCAAAGAAATTCAATTTGAATCCAATGGTAATTTTAATAGTTTTCTAAATAACATCGGAATAAAAGCCGGTGACATTTTATTAAACATAAATAACAAAGCATACAACATTAAAAATATCTATGACCTTTTTGGAGATTCAAATGAATGGAAAATAGGAGATGATATTACATTTCGCATCAAACGTGATGGTCAAGAAATGACACTTAAGTCTAATGTTGTAGAGCCAACCGTTGAAAAAAGTATCTTAGAACAAAACACTAGTGCAACTTTACAACAAAAAAAGTTATTCAAGAGTTGGATTAATGACTAGCCCACAATAAATTTATATCGTAATATTCTCTTGCCTTTTTAAAATAATGTATTTTGCAATACTATTTTCTTAGAGTACACCCTTAACTCTACTCTATAATTAAAAACTCAACGATGCAGAATATCCCTTATTTTACTGACGATACGATCGTTTTTGGTATTTTAATACTTTGCTTAGGATTAGTTTTTTATACTGAATCCAGTTCTAAAAAATTTTGGAAAACGTTTTATAAAATTGTTCCAGGGGTCTTGTTATGTTATCTCTTACCTTCTATATTTAATTCGTTAGGAATCATTTCTCCAGAATGGCAAGAAATGAACGCCGACGGAATCTTAGAAAAACAATCTTCAAAAGTATATTTTATTGCCAGCAGATATCTTTTACCTGCTTCATTAGTTTTAATGACATTAAGTATTGACCTAAAAGGTATTTTTAATTTAGGTCCCAAAGCTTTGATCATTTTTCTTACCGGGACTATCGGTATTATTATTGGTGGACCTTTGGCCATTTTGTTAATCTCTGCGTTCTCTCCAGAAACTGTAGGTGGAGCGGGATTTGATGCTGTATGGAGAGGGTTATCTACTCTTGCTGGCAGTTGGATTGGAGGAGGTGCAAATCAAGCTGCAATGTTAGAAATTTATGAATATAATCCTGACAAATATGGCGGAATGGTACTTGTTGACATTGTAGTTGCAAACTTATGGATGGCTATATTACTCATAGGTATTGGCAAAAGCAAAAAAATTGACAAATGGCTAAATGCAGATACTAGTGCTATAGAATCTCTAAAAGAAAAAGTCTCTACTTATGCCAATAGTATAACTAGAAATCCAACGTTATCAGATTATATAATCATGCTATCTATTGCATTCTTAACCGTCGGTATAGCGCATTGGGGAGCTGGAGGTATTTCTAATCTGTTATCAGAGAATTTTGAAATATTTAATGATAAAAGTTCAGCACTATCATCATTTACTTCTAAATTTTTCTGGATGATCACGATTGCCACTGCAATAGGCATACTGTTATCTTATACTAAAGCAAAACAATATGAAGGTGCAGGTGCTAGTAAAATAGGAAGTATTTTTATCTATATATTAATTGCCACTATTGGTATGAAAATGGATATCGCTCGTATTTTTGAAAACCCTGGTTTAATAGCAATTGGTATAGTATGGATGTCTATTCATGCTTTATTACTTATAGCTGTAGCAAAGCTAATAAAAGCACCTTATTTTTTCTTGGCTGTCGGTAGTCAGGCTAATGTTGGTGGTGCAGCATCAGCGCCCGTAGTTGCAGCTGCTTTTCACCCATCACTAACTACAGTAGGAGTGCTTTTAGCAGTGTTTGGTTACGTTGTTGGAACTTATGGTGCAATTTTATGTACAATATTAATGCAAATCGCCTCTGGGAGTTAGTATTTAAAGCTAAATTATAGCATATTTGTAACCACATTTATGAAAACAAAATACCATCAATGAAACAATTATCAATCGTACTAATATTACTTATTTTTTTTACAAATTGTAGCACTCCTCCAAAAGCTGGTAATGTTACCGTATCTGGTAACATTAAAGGTCTAAAAAAAGGAATGTTATATCTTCAAAAGATTCAAGATACTGTACTTATAAATGTTGATTCTGTCTACATAGAAGGGCAGTCAGATTTTTTAATGAAATCACAAGTTTCTGAGCCAGAGATTCATTATTTGTATTTAGATAAAAATGATGGAGCACGTTATAATGACCGTATAGACTTTTTTGCAGAACCTGGAACTATTACCATCAATACTACACTAGGAGATTTTGAAAAAGACGCTAAAGTTGTTGGAGGAAAAAATGAAGCTAAGTTTCAGGAATACAAAAAAATGCTTGAACGCTTTAATGCTAGAAACTTAAGGTTAATTAAAGAAAATTTTGAAGCCAGTAAACAAAAAGATGATGAGAAATTAATTGAGAATGACGAGGCGTATAAAAAACTACTAAAGCAAAAATATTTGTATACGATAAACTTTGCCATGTATAATAAAAAGCTTGAAGTTGCTCCTTATATCACGCTAAGTGAAGTGTTTGATGCTAATATCAAATATCTAGACACAGTAGCCAAATCTTTAAGTCCTAAAGTGAAAAAATCTTTATATGGCAAACAACTAATAACGTATATTAAAGAACGTAAAGATAAGGAAGCTGCCATTAAAAAAAATGATTCTATCATTCCATAGTTTGTTTTGCCATTATTTATTTTGAAACTATACTAATTTGAAGCAATTTCCGACTGATATAAAATTCAAGTACCCTTGGAGAAGTTATCAGCAACGTGTACTTCAAGAATTAGAATCTCACCTTAATGACAACCATCTTCATATAATAGCTCCTCCTGGATCGGGAAAAACTATTCTAGGGATTGAGGTTGCTTTACGCCTTAACAAACCTACTCTTATATTAGCTCCTACTATTGCTATTAGAAATCAATGGATTCAAAGGTTTTGTGAGTTATTTCTTCGAACTAAATCAACCCCAAATTGGATTTCTATAAACATTAAAGAACCTAAGTTTCTAACAGTATCTACTTATCAAGGCTTGCATGCAGCATGTTCTGGAAAAACAATAGAAAATAAAGATTATAAAATTGCAGAAGAATCTAGTGATGATGACTTACAATTTTCAAATACGGCAGCAAAAACAATAATAGAAGGACTTAAAAAAGAAAAAATTTCAACTATTGTAGTTGATGAAGCACACCATCTTAAAAATGCATGGTGGAAATCTTTAACCGAAGTTAAGAAAAACTTAGAACCTACGATAGTTGGCTTAACAGCTACTCCACCCTATGATGTTAGCTATAATGAATGGCAACGGTATATTGAGCTCAATGGTCCTGTAGATGCAGAAATATCTGTTCCTGAATTAGTTTTAGAAAATGATTTATGCCCTCATCAAGATTACATCATGTTTTCTTACCCTACTCCTGAAGAAGGTTCGAAGATCAAAGAATATAATAACAACACACAACAACTTTTTACCCAAATAAAAGCTGACACAATATTAAAATCCAAACTATTAGCCCTAAGATGTTACATCCAACCTCTACAAGAACTAGAATGGATTTATTCTAATATAGAAAATTACGCTGCAATACTTATCTATCTTAATGCAGTTGGTGTTGAAATAAGTCCATTACACCTTGATGTGATCGGAGATAAAAATTTTAAAATTCCCGAATTAAATTATGAATGGATAGAAACACTACTAACCTTTTATATTTACCATACAGATGAAGATAAGGAGTATCGAGAATTATTATTAAATAAACTCAAGAGAAACGGTGTTGTAAATCGGAAAAAAATAAGCTTTGCACAACACCAAAAACGAAATAAACTTCTTAGTTCGAGCATAAGTAAACTAGAGAGTATAAAAGAAATAGTCGACTTTGAATCGTTATCTCTAGGTAATGATCTTAGAATGGTTATTCTTACCGATTATATCAGAAAAGAACTACTTGTAAGTACACCAAAAAACACTTTACCTCTTACTTCTATTGGTGTCATTCCTATTTTTGAAAAACTTAGGAGAACTAAAAATTTATCCTCTAAAATTGGTGTCCTTACGGGAAATATTATTATCATACCCTTTACTGCTTTAAATCAACTAGATTATTATTGTAAGTTATATAAAATAGATACTATTGCTACTACTCCTTTATCCTATGATCCAAATTTTCTAGTCATAAAAACATCAGAAAGGCTTAAACAAAATATAGTTCATATTATCACACAATTATTTCAAGAAGGCCATATTGAAATTTTAATTGGAACTAAATCTTTACTTGGCGAAGGTTGGGATGCTCCGGCTATAAACGCACTAATACTAGCAAGTTTTGTAGGTTCTTATGTCTTATCAAATCAAATGAGAGGAAGAGCAATTAGGACTCAGAAATCAAACCCTTTAAAAACAGGAAATATATGGCATTTGGTTTGCGTGGATGTATTAGATAATGATGGTGGAGTAGATTATTCCTTATTAAAAAGACGTTTTAAAGCATTTGTAGGAGTATCTCTTGATAGTAATCCCAGAATAGAGAATGGTATAGATAGATTACATCTTCCCACAAATTTTACTACTGCAAAACAAATCTTTGATGTTAATCAAAAAATGTTTGCATGTGCTCATAACAGGAATCAATTAGAGTTAAGCTGGAAAAAAGCTCTAGAAGAAGGAATCACTCTTATTGAAGAAATAAAAGTACCTTTTCCATCACAACAAAACTATAAACAAGTTACATCTTTATACTTCAATAAGACCATAGCTAATTTAAGCGCTTTTCTAGTATCGGGAATTGCCACTTTTGGGGAGACTATTCTTGAAATTGCATTACGAAATATAAATCGTATTAAGACTCTTGAACATCTTTTATCATTTGTAACTGTAGCAGGAATTGCAGGAATTGCTATATTTGGAAGATTACTGTACAGAACTAGTCGTTTATATCTAAAACATAGAGATATTTCTAAAGATATCAAAAGTATTGGTGAAGCATTACTTGCATCACTTATTAATAACCATGTTATAAAAACTCCTAGAGAAAAATTAGTTGTTCTAACTAGTCAAGATGAATATGGTGCTGTATTTTGTCATCTTGAAGGGGCAAGTACTTTTGAAAAATCAGTTTTTATCACTTCCTTATCAGAAATAATTGATACTATAGATAATCCTAGATATATTATTATTAGAAAAGCTACTCTTTTTAACCTTATTGATCAAAAAGATTTTCATGCTGTACCAGAACTTTTGGGTAAACAAAAGTCGCTAGCTACTAATTTTGAATCCAATTGGAAATCTTATGTTGGAAAATGTAAATTGGTTTTTACCAGAAATATTGAAGGACGTAAGATCTTATTAAAGTCCAGAATACACTCTCTAGCTGCTTCATTTCAAGACAAATCAGAAAGGGTAAATACTTGGAAATAAAAAAAGCCCTGAATTTAAAATTCAAGACCTTTATAAAGAGCCGATGGAGGGACTCGAACCCACGACCTGCTGATTACAAATCAGCTGCTCTAGCCAGCTGAGCTACATCGGCAAAACGGTTGCAAATATAATTTCTTGAATTAAATCTGCAAACATTTTTTTAAAAAAATTATAAGGAATTTACTTTCTCTACTAAAGCTGTTGCCGTTTTTTCTAAATCCTCACGAATAGCTTTAAAATGCTTTGACGGATTTTCTAACTTGCGCTGGTTAGCTCTGGCCATAAAACTATCGAAAGACGATATTGCTTCATCAATAATTGCCTCTCCTGACTTATTATCCTTTCCTGGATTGTTTAACTCCCATACATAAACTTCTTCTATGATATCTCCTAATACATAGTTGATATCTTTCTTAAGGTCTCTCTTGTTTGCCATTTTAAATATATTTTATGCAAAATTAGTGTTTTCAGAAATATTAACTAGCTATTATTTTATTAATTCCTTTATCTTAATTAATGCTTTACTCATATGTTTGGCAGCATTAATACTATTAAATTTTAATTGTATAATTCCTTCTTGATCTATCACATAAGTTTCTCTTCCTGGTAACAAACCCAATAAACCTGCCTTAACCCCAAAAAGCTTTCTAATTTTACCTTGCGCATCAGACAAAAATATAAAGGGTAATTTATATCTATTTTTAAATTTTGTATGAGATTTAACACTGTCTGAACTTATCCCAATAACCTCTGCTCCCAATTCTTTAAAATCTGTATAGCTATCTCTAAAATCACAAGCCTCTTTGGTACAACCCGGTGTAAAATTTTTAGGATAAAAATAAATCACTGCTGGTTTCTTACCAATTACTTCGATACTATTAAAATCTTGGCCTTCATCATTTGTAGCCTTAAACTCTGGGACTTTATCTCCTATTTCTAATGCCATTACTCTCCTGTATACGTTACAAAATTACGAGGTGTTTCATACAAAGTTACTTCAATATCAAATTTAGATTCGATTTTGTTTCTTAATCGATTCCAAATTACTACTGCGATATTTTCTGCTGTTGGATTAAGGTCTGCAAACTCTGCAACTTCTTCATTCAGGTTTTTATGATCCATATAATCTTCAACTTCAGATTTGATATAATCTTTTAAGATTTTAAGGTCTATTAAAAACCCTGTTTCTGGATCAATTTCTCCAATAACACTTACGATAAGCTCATAATTATGTCCATGATATTTCGGGTTACTACATTTCCCAAATACTTGAGCGTTTTTTTCATCACTCCAATCTTTTCGATATAATCGATGTGCAGCATTAAAATGGGCTTTTCTACAGGCTTTAATCCTCATAAGGTAATATGTGAGTAAAATTTATTAAAAATGATTTTAAACCACTCTGTATAGGTTTCTGGGTGTGTTTCAATGTCTTTTTTCACATCTTCAATATCCATCCATTTCCAATCAGCCGCCTCTTCAGGGTTTATAATTGGATCTTTTTCATATGTTCCAATTAGCACATGATCATATTCATGTTCTGTTAATCCATTATCAAAAGGGGCTTTATAAATAAATGACACAGAATCTTTCAACGATGTTGTGAATCCCATTTCTTCCTGTAATCTTCGAGTTCCTGCTTCTATATTACTTTCACCATCTCTTTGATGGCTACAGCAGGTATTGGTCCATAAACCAGGTGAGTGATACTTATGATGCGCTCTTTGTTGAAGCATTAATTGGTTTTTATCATTAATAATAAATACCGAAAAGGCACGATGTAAAACTGCCTTTTCATGTGCTTCTAATTTGGGCATAAGCCCTATTTGCTCATCATTTTCGTTAACTAAAATGACTTTTTCTTCTTCCATTCTTTTTTATTATGTCAAAATTACAAAATCATACTTGTACTACCAATTCATAATTTAGAACCAAATTTAAGCTAGTATAGTATGCAAAAGCTGTGAAAATAAAAAACACCTTAATGATTAAGGTGTTTTTTATACGTTTTTAGTTTATATAGAACTGTTATAAATTATTTGACAATTATAAATTCACTACGCCTATTTAATTGATACTCATCTTTTGTACAGTTGGTATCATTACCACAATCATTAACTGGCTGAGTTTCTCCGTATCCTTTGCCTGTTAAACGTTCTACAGAAATTCCATTCTTAATCATATACGCTACAGTCGCTTTGGCTCTTTGTTCTGATAACCACAAGTTATAGTTATCGTCTCCATGACTATCTGTATGTGATCCAACTTCAATTTTCATTTCTGGATATTGTTTCATCACTTCAATTACTTTAGCTAATTCTACACTAGCATCGGTACGGATATAGAATGCATCAAAATCAAAATATATTTTGTTCAATGATAACAGCTTCGCTAGATCATCTCCTATTTCTGCTGATTTAATTTTCTTTTCTAGGAGAAGTGGTACTTGTAAAGTCTCTGTTTCATTTGGAGTATCCTTTAATTCTTCTACAGTAACATATTCATCTTTTTCTGCTCTAACAAAGTATTTAGTGTTACATTCTATCTTTTTAGTAGAAGTATATGCTCCATCATCTCCAACTACAACTGTTTCTATTATAGTGTTATTGCTATCTAATATTGTGACTTTTGCTCCCGAGATAAATTCATTAGTATCTTTATCTTTAACTGTACCTGCTATCGTAATTTCGCAGAAGTTTCGAAGTTCTTCTAATTCTACAAAACCATAAATATCATCTCCTCCTTTTCCTCCTTCTCTATTAGAAGAGAAAAAACCCTTTTTAGTTTTATAATCAATAATAAATGCAAAATCATCTTTGGTTCCGTTTACCGGTTTACCAACATTTATAATATCTCCTTCTTGTTTAGTTTTAGGTTCTAAATGTGTAACATATACATCTAATCCACCTAATCCTATCTGACCGTTAGATGAAAAATAAAGTTCATTGTTATCGCTTATAAAGGGAAATGTTTCTTTTCCTTCTGTATTAATTCTTTCTCCTAAGTTTTCGGGTTCACCAAAAGTTCCATCAGTATTTATTGCCACTTTGTAGATATCTGACAATCCTCTACCTCCTGGCATATCTGAAGCAAAGTACAATGTCTGTTGATCTACACTTAAAGTGGGGTGCGCAGTAGAGTATTCATCACTATTAAATGGTAACCCTTCTGGAGAAGACCAAGTGCCATCGTCGGCTTTAACTGATCGATAAATTTTAAGTTTATTCGTACCTCGTTTATCTTTTCCTAATTTCTTATCGATATAATTATTTCTTGTAAAATAAATCGTCTTTCCATCTTTAGTAAATGTAGGGGTTGACTCATGAAATTTTGAATTTATGCGTTTACCAAATTTTTCGATCTCTGACAATTCTCCATTTACAGAATCATATTCGGCTTTAAATAATTGCAAAAATGCTTCATTATTCCACTGATGTATACTCTTTGTAAAAATTAGTGTATCCCTAGAAGAACTAAATACTATATTATCTCCATAAAATGCCGTTCCAAAATCTGTAAAAGATGAATTTATTTCTAAATTTTCAATTTCGTATCTACCTGACTGAAAATCTATTCGTTGCAAATAGTTAGGGTCTCTTTTATACATCTTTGCCCTTTGATCATCTGCATTTACGTCGGCAAATTTATTTAAATAGATATCTGCTTCTTTATAATTATCATTTGCTTTTAAGGTTTGTGCATAGCGAAAGTAGTATTCTGGAGCAATATCCTCAGGATATGAATTGATGAGTTCTTTATACCATTTTGACGCTTCATTTAATTGCCCGTTAAAATAATAACTATCTCCTAGATTTCTAAAAAGATCTGCACTTCTATATCCTTTTTCGGCAACCTTAAGATAAGTTTCTTGAGCATTAATATACTCATACCTATCATACTGTGTTTTAGCTTTTTCTAATCTCTTTTCTTGAGAAAACACTGTTCCTAGAGATAAAAAGGCAATAACAAACAACAATGATTTAAGTAAACGTTTCCCCATATCTGTATATCTGTGTATTAATTTTCTATAAATTGTAATTAAAAGAATCTTGGTGTAAGCATTCTATTGTATTTCTTAAATAATTCAAAGCGTAATAGAACTTCATAACTACCATCATTAAATTGTGATCTTCCTAACTCGGTTGTTTCTCTATCATAAGCAAAACCTATCATCATAGAGTCAGATATTTGAAAACCTACTACTCCACTTACTGCAGCACTCCAACGATATGCAGCACCTAAGGTTAATCGGTCATACAACAAAAAGTTAGCTGACACGTCTACTTGTAATGGTGCTCCAAATACTACTTTACTTAATACTGCTGGTTTAAACTTTACATCCGGGCTTATATCAAATACATGCCCTGCTATCAAATAATAATTAATTCGCTCTTCTGCAAGAAAACTTACTGCATCACTATCACTGCTTGTAGTACTCTCGTCAAAATGATCTGTTTCTAATAAATTAGGCGCACTTAATCCAAAATAAAACTTATTGGTGTGATAATATACTCCAACTCCTACATTAGGGCTAAATTTATTATCAATATTAGTTTCGAATAGATTATCATTTTGATTAAACTGGGTTAATTGCTGAAAATCGATATTTAACAAATGTGCTCCTGCTTTTAAACCAAAACTTAACTTACCTTCTTCTGAAACAGGTATTGTATATGAAAAATCAATATCAATATATGTTTCATCTGTTGGACCGATTTCGTCATTAACAATAGACAAACCTAAGCCTAAACGTTCATTATCTCCAATCGGAGTATTAAGTGTTAACGTTTGCGTACGTGGCGCTCCTTCTAGGCCTACCCATTGACTGCGATGCAATCCCATTACACTTAATACCCCTCGGCTTCCTGCATACGCTGGATTAACACTAATTGTATTATACATATATTGTGTATACTGGGCATCTTGCTGGGCGTTAATAGATGTTGTAGTAAGGCCAAAAACTACTAGCATAAATAGAAATAATAGTTTATTCATAAGTATTTTAATTCGATTAGGGAATAACAAATATATATTATTCTTAAACATTTTATTTATTTATATATAAGTAACCTGCTCTTGATTTACGTACACCAGCTGTATTTTCATAGTCTAACACATAATAATACGTACCTACTGGTAGTTCTTCTTTCTTACTTATAGTCACTCTACCTGAACTAATTCCTGCAAAAGATTTCGCACCAGGTTGTTCATATCCATCTTCTTCAAATACTAGAACTCCCCAACGGTTATAGATTCGTAAAACATTATTTGGGAAATTGTTTAGTCCTACTATTCTAAACTCGTCATTAATACCATCACCATTAGGACTAATACCCGTATAGATAACAATATCATCGTCTAAATCAAATATATCTCCAATTTCTGTAATAGTTTCATCTTCAAAGTCTCCATCACCATCTGTATCAACATCAGTATCATTTAGGGGATCATCTGATACATCTATAACATCTATTCCATTTGGATCCTGACCTGTCACAGTTGCCTGATTAGTTACACTTCCAGAAAGTAAATCTTCTTCTGTTAAAACATAAACAGCTGTAAAACTTGAATCATCCGTTTCACCTGCGACAAGATCAATTGGACCTCCCTCAATTACAATTCCGGGTAAAGGATCAGTTAATACAATATTAGTAATATCGACATTACCCGTGTTTTGTACTCTAAATGTATATCGTATTTCATCTCCCGCATTAGGAACTCTATCATTATTTGTATCTGTATATACTCCTATTTTACTTAATGCAAGGTTTGGCAATTGTTGTATCACGGTTATCGTTGGGTCATTAGTTGGGTCATTATCTCCATCATCATCAACAGTTTCGTCTCCATTATCAGAAACATCCATTATATCATTCCCCATAGCATCTTGACCAATAACTGTTGCACTATTCATAACTTCACCAAGATTAATATCAGTCTGTGTAATAGCATATGTTGCTGTAGCAGAACCTTCTTCTCCTGGTGCTAATGTAGAAGGTGTTATTGATAAATCTACGCTACCTGTAAGTGGATCATCAACCATTATATTATTAATAGTCACATTTCCAGTATTACGAACCGTAAATGTATATGTGATAATATCATCAACTTGTGCACCACTTGCGACTGCTGTTTTAGTAAGTGTTAACTGCGATGTATCATCATCATCAATAATCGTACCCGTAGCTGTATCGGTTGTAGTTCCTACTGTACCTGAATCAACACTACTAATCCCAACAGTAAAGGTTTCGTCTCCTTCATCAATTGTATCTGCTGTAGTAGGTACTACAACTGTACCTGTAGTATCTCCTGCTAAAATAGTAATCTGAACATCGGTAGTTGTATAATCACCATCCTCTGCTGTACCGTTCGTAAAACTAAAGGTTAATGTAATATCCTCACTACTTGGATTACTTAAAGTTATTGGGAAACTTACATCTCCTCCCTCTGTAGCACTAGCATCTCCTATACTAATATCTGGAGCATTATCATCATCGATAATTGTTCCTATAGCTGTATCGGTTGTAGTTCCTACTGTACCTGTATCAACACTACTAATTCCAACAGTAAAGGTTTCGTCTCCTTCATCAATTGTATCTGCTGTAGTAGGTACTACAACTGTACCTGTAGTATCTCCTGCCAAAATAGTAATCTGAACATCAATAGTTGTATAATCACCATCCTCTGCCGTACCGTTCGTAAAACTAAAGGTTAATGTAATATCCTCACTACTTGGATTACTTAAAGTTATTGGGAAGCTTATATCTCCTCCCTCTGTAGCACTAGCATCTCCTATACTAACATCTGGAGCATTGTCATCATCGGTAATTGTTCCTGTACCATTGACTCCGCCAACAGTTAAGACATAGTTCTCATTAGACTCATCTATAGTATCTTCTGTACTGGAGATCGATACCGTAAAGCTCGTTACTCCTGCTGGAATATCAAACTCATCATCTACTGCATCATAGGTAACTCCATTACTAAACGTAGCATTGGCTAAGTCATTATCATAATCACCATTACCTGCCGTACCATTTGCAACACTCGCTCCGATACTGATTGCACTACTACTACCATTACTCAACGTAATTGTATGAACTAAAGCATCGCCTTCTTCTTCCGTTGGACTACTTACTGTACTTACTGTAGGGGCATTGTCATTATCTTCTATCGTTCCTAATCCACTAGCTGTAGTATTACTACTATTGGTAATACCTGTAACATTAAGATTTAAGGTCTCATCGGATTCATCTATCGTATCATTTGTAGTAGGAACTCTAAAGGTAACACTGGTCTCTCCTGCAGGAATCGTAATACTTCCTCCTGTATAATCTACAAAAGCACCACTACCAATCTGTACCTGTAACGGAGTACCCGTATCGGTTCCTATAGTCGCTGGATTAACTCCTGTACCCGCTAAAGCTGGTGTAAATTCTATAGCACTTGAACTCGCATTACTTAAGCTGATCGCAAAGTCTAAATTAGAACCTTCTGTAACCGTAGGGCTACTCACACTTACTGTAGGGGCATTATCATCATCGGTAATTGTTCCTGTACCATTGACTCCGCCAACAGTTAAGACATAGTTCTCATTAGCCTCGTCTATAGTATCTTCTGTACTGGAGATCAATACCGTAAAGCTCGTTACTCCTGCTGGAATATCAAACTCATCATCTACTGCATCATAGGTAACTCCATTACTAAACGTAGCATTGGCTAAGTCATTATCATAATCACCATTACCTGCCGTACCATTTGCAACACTCGCTCCGATACTGATTGCACTACTACTACCATTACTCAACGTAACGGTATGTACTAAAGCATCGCCTTCTTCTTCCGTTGGGCTACTTACTGTACTTACTGTAGGAGCATTATCATCATCGGTAATTGTTCCTGTACCATTGACTCCGCCAACAGTTAAGACATAGTTCTCATTAGCCTCATCTATAGTATCTTCTGTACTGGAGATCGATACCGTAAAGCTCGTTACTCCTGCTGGAATATCAAACTCATCATCTACTGCATCATAGGTAACTCCATTACTAAACGTAGCATTGGCTAAGTCATTATCATAATCACCATTACCTGCTGTACCATTTGCAACACTCGCTCCGATACTGATTGCACTACTACTACCATTACTCAACGTAACTGTATGAACTAAAGCATCGCCTTCTTCTTCCGTTGGACTACTTACTGTACTTACTGTAGGGGCATTATCATCATCGGTAATTGTTCCTGTACCATTGACTCCACCAACAGTTAAGACATAGTTCTCATTAGCCTCGTCTATAGTATCTTCTGTACTGGAGATCGATACCGTAAAGCTCGTTACTCCTGCTGGAATATCAAACTCATCATCTACTGCATCATAGGTAACTCCATTACTAAACGTAGCATTGGCTAAGTCATTATCATAATCACCATTACCTGCCGTACCATTTGCAACACTCGCTCCGATACTGATTGCACTACTACTACCATTACTCAACGTAACTGTATGAACTAAAGCATCGCCTTCTTCTTCCGTTGGGCTACTTACTGTACTTACTGTAGGGGCATTATCATCATCGGTAATTGTTCCTGTACCATTGACTCCGCCAACAGTTAAGACATAGTTCTCATTAGCCTCATCTATAGTATCTTCTGTACTGGAGATCGATACCGTAAAGCTCGTTACTCCTGCTGGAATATCAAACTCATCATCTACTGCATCATAGGTAACTCCATTACTAAACGTAGCATTGGCTAAGTCATTATCATAATCACCATTACCTGCTGTACCATTTGCAACACTCGCTCCGATACTGATTGCACTACTACTACCATTACTCAACGTAACTGTATGAACTAAAGCATCGCCTTCTTCTTCCGTTGGACTACTTACTGTACTTACTGTAGGGGCATTATCATCATCGGTAATTGTTCCTGTACCATTGACTCCGCCAACAGTTAAGACATAGTTCTCATTAGCCTCGTCTATAGTATCTTCTGTACTGGAGATCGATACCGTAAAGCTCGTTACTCCTGCTGGAATATCAAACTCATCATCTACTGCATCATAGGTAACTCCATTACTAAACGTAGCATTGGCTAAGTCATTATCATAATCACCATTACCTGCCGTACCATTTGCAACACTCGCTCCGATACTGATTGCACTACTACTACCATTACTCAACGTAACTGTATGAACTAAAGCATCGCCTTCTTCTTCCGTTGGACTACTTACTGTACTTACTGTAGGGGCATTATCATCATCGGTAATTGTTCCTGTACCATTGACTCCGCCAACAGTTAAGACATAGTTCTCATTAGACTCGTCTATAGTATCTTCTGTACTGGAGATCGATACCGTAAAGCTCGTTACTCCTGCTGGAATATCAAACTCATCATCTACTGCATCATAGGTAACTCCATTACTAAACGTAGCATTGGCTAAGTCATTATCATAATCACCATTACCTGCCGTACCATTTGCAACACTCGCTCCGATACTGATTGCACTACTACTACCATTACTCAACGTAACTGTATGAACTAAAGCATCGCCTTCTTCTTCCGTTGGACTACTTACTGTACTTACTGTAGGAGCATTATCATCATCGGTAATTGTTCCTGTACCATTGACTCCGCCAACAGTTAAGACATAGTTCTCATTAGACTCATCTATAGTATCTTCTGTACTGGAGATCGATACCGTAAAGCTCGTTACTCCTGCTGGAATATCAAACTCATCATCTACTGCATCATAGGTAACTCCATTACTAAACGTAGCATTGGCTAAGTCATTATCATAATCACCATTACCTGCCGTACCATTTGCAACACTCGCTCCGATACTGATTGCACTACTACTACCATTACTCAACGTAACTGTATGAACTAAAGCATCGCCTTCTTCTTCCGTTGGACTACTTACTGTACTTACTGTAGGGGCATTATCATCATCGGTAATTGTTCCTGTACCATTGACTCCGCCAACAGTTAAGACATAGTTCTCATTAGACTCGTCTATAGTATCTTCTGTACTGGAGATCGATACCGTAAAGCTCGTTACTCCTGCTGGAATATCAAACTCATCATCTACTGCATCATAGGTAACTCCATTACTAAACGTAGCATTGGCTAAGTCATTATCATAATCACCATTACCTGCCGTACCATTTGCAACACTCGCTCCGATACTGATTGCACTACTACTACCATTACTCAACGTAACTGTATGAACTAAAGCATCGCCTTCTTCTTCCGTTGGACTACTTACTGTACTTACTGTAGGAGCATTATCATCATCGGTAATTGTTCCTGTACCATTGACTCCGCCAACAGTTAAGACATAGTTCTCATTAGCCTCATCTATAGTATCTTCTGTACTGGAGATCGATACCGTAAAGCTCGTTACTCCTGCTGGAATATCAAACTCATCATCTACTGCATCATAGGTAACTCCATTACTAAACGTAGCATTGGCTAAGTCATTATCATAATCACCATTACCTGCTGTACCATTTGCAACACTCGCTCCGATACTGATTGCACTACTACTACCATTACTCAACGTAACTGTATGAACTAAAGCATCGCCTTCTTCTTCCGTTGGACTACTTACTGTACTTACTGTAGGGGCATTATCATCATCGGTAATTGTTCCTGTACCATTGACTCCGCCAACAGTTAAGACATAGTTCTCATTAGCCTCATCTATAGTATCTTCTGTACTGGAGATCGATACCGTAAAGCTCGTTACTCCTGCTGGAATATCAAACTCATCATCTACTGCATCATAGGTAACTCCATTACTAAACGTAGCATTGGCTAAGTCATTATCATAATCACCATTACCTGCCGTACCATTTGCAACACTCGCTCCGATACTGATTGCACTACTACTACCATTACTCAACGTAACTGTATGAACTAAAGCATCGCCTTCTTCTTCCGTTGGACTACTTACTGTACTTACTGTAGGAGCATTATCATCATCGGTAATTGTTCCTGTACCATTGACTCCGCCAACAGTTAAGACATAGTTCTCATTAGCCTCATCTATAGTATCTTCTGTACTGGAGATCGATACCGTAAAGCTCGTTACTCCTGCTGGAATATCAAACTCATCATCTACTGCATCATAGGTAACTCCATTACTAAACGTAGCATTGGCTAAGTCATTATCATAATCACCATTACCTGCTGTACCATTTGCAACACTCGCTCCGATACTGATTGCACTACTACTACCATTACTCAACGTAACTGTATGAACTAAAGCATCGCCTTCTTCTTCCGTTGGACTACTTACTGTACTTACTGTAGGAGCATTATCATCATCGGTAATTGTTCCTGTACCATTGACTCCGCCAACAGTTAAGACATAGTTCTCATTAGCCTCGTCTATAGTATCTTCTGTACTGGAGATCGATACCGTAAAGCTCGTTACTCCTGCTGGAATATCAAACTCATCATCTACTGCATCATAGGTAACTCCATTACTAAACGTAGCATTGGCTAAGTCATTATCATAATCACCATTACCTGCTGTACCATTTGCAACACTCGCTCCGATACTGATTGCACTACTACTACCATTACTCAACGTAACGGTATGAACTAAAGCATCGCCTTCTTCTTCCGTTGGGCTACTTACTGTACTTACTGTAGGGGCATTATCATCATCGGTAATTGTTCCTGTACCATTGACTCCGCCAACAGTTAAGACATAGTTCTCATTAGACTCATCTATAGTATCTTCTGTACTGGAGATCGATACCGTAAAGCTCGTTACTCCTGCTGGAATATCAAACTCATCATCTACTGCATCATAGGTAACTCCATTACTAAACGTAGCATTGGCTAAGTCATTATCATAATCACCATTACCTGCTGTACCATTTGCAACACTCGCTCCGATACTGATTGCACTACTACTACCATTACTCAACGTAACGGTATGTACTAAAGCATCGCCTTCTTCTTCCGTTGGACTACTTACTGTACTTACTGTAGGGGCATTATCATCATCGGTAATTGTTCCTGTACCATTGACTCCGCCAACAGTTAAGACATAGTTCTCATTAGCCTCGTCTATAGTATCTTCTGTACTGGAGATCGATACCGTAAAGCTCGTTACTCCTGCTGGAATATCAAACTCATCATCTACTGCATCATAGGTAACTCCATTACTAAACGTAGCATTGGCTAAGTCATTATCATAATCACCATTACCTGCCGTACCATTTGCAACACTCGCTCCGATACTGATTGCACTACTACTACCATTACTCAACGTAACTGTATGAACCAAAGCATCGCCTTCTTCTTCCGTTGGACTACTTACTGTACTTACTGTAGGGGCATTATCATCATCGGTAATTGTTCCTGTACCATTGACTCCGCCAACAGTTAAGACATAGTTCTCATTAGCCTCGTCTATAGTATCTTCTGTACTGGAGATCGATACCGTAAAGCTCGTTACTCCTGCTGGAATATCAAACTCATCATCTACTGCATCATAGGTAACTCCATTACTAAACGTAGCATTGGCTAGGTCATTATCATAATCACCATTACCTGCCGTACCATTTGCAACACTCGCTCCGATACTGATTGCACTACTACTACCATTACTCAACGTAACTGTATGAACTAAAGCATCGCCTTCTTCTTCCGTTGGGCTACTTACTGTACTTACTGTAGGGGCATTATCATCATCGGTAATTGTTCCTGTACCATTGACTCCGCCAACAGTTAAGACATAGTTCTCATTAGCCTCGTCTATAGTATCTTCTGTACTGGAGATCGATACCGTAAAGCTCGTTACTCCTGCTGGAATATCAAACTCATCATCTACTGCATCATAGGTAACTCCATTACTAAACGTAGCATTGGCTAAGTCATTATCATAATCACCATTACCTGCCGTACCATTTGCAACACTCGCTCCGATACTGATTGCACTACTACTACCATTACTCAACGTAACTGTATGAACTAAAGCATCGCCTTCTTCTTCCGTTGGACTACTTACTGTACTTACTGTAGGGGCATTATCATCATCGGTAATTGTTCCTGTACCATTGACTCCGCCAACAGTTAAGACATAGTTCTCATTAGACTCGTCTATAGTATCTTCTGTACTGGAGATCGATACCGTAAAGCTCGTTACTCCTGCTGGAATATCAAACTCATCATCTACTGCATCATAGGTAACTCCATTACTAAACGTAGCATTGGCTAAGTCATTATCATAATCACCATTACCTGCCGTACCATTTGCAACACTCGCTCCGATACTGATTGCACTACTACTACCATTACTCAACGTAACTGTATGAACTAAAGCATCGCCTTCTTCTTCCGTTGGACTACTTACTGTACTTACTGTAGGGGCATTATCATCATCGGTAATTGTTCCTGTACCATTGACTCCGCCAACAGTTAAGACATAGTTCTCATTAGCCTCGTCTATAGTATCTTCTGTACTGGAGATCGATACCGTAAAGCTCGTTACTCCTGCTGGAATATCAAACTCATCATCTACTGCATCATAGGTAACTCCATTACTAAACGTAGCATTGGCTAAGTCATTATCATAATCACCATTACCTGCTGTACCATTTGCAACACTCGCTCCGATACTGATTGCACTACTACTACCATTACTCAACGTAACGGTATGAACTAAAGCATCGCCTTCTTCTTCCGTTGGACTACTTACTGTACTTACTGTAGGGGCATTATCATCATCGGTAATTGTTCCTGTACCATTGACTCCACCAACAGTTAAGACATAGTTCTCATTAGCCTCATCTATAGTATCTTCTGTACTGGAGATCGATACCGTAAAGCTCGTTACTCCTGCTGGAATATCAAACTCATCATCTACTGCATCATAGGTAACTCCATTACTAAACGTAGCATTGGCTAAGTCATTATCATAATCACCATTACCTGCTGTACCATTTGCAACACTCGCTCCGATACTGATTGCACTACTACTACCATTACTCAACGTAACTGTATGAACTAAAGCATCGCCTTCTTCTTCCGTTGGACTACTTACTGTACTTACTGTAGGAGCATTATCATCATCGGTAATTGTTCCTGTACCATTGACTCCGCCAACAGTTAAGACATAGTTCTCATTAGACTCATCTATAGTATCTTCTGTACTGGAGATCGATACCGTAAAGCTCGTTACTCCTGCTGGAATATCAAACTCATCATCTACTGCATCATAGGTAACTCCATTACTAAACGTAGCATTGGCTAAGTCATTATCATAATCACCATTACCTGCCGTACCATTTGCAACACTCGCTCCGATACTGATTGCACTACTACTACCATTACTCAATGTAACTGTATGAACTAAAGCATCGCCTTCTTCTTCCGTTGGACTACTTACTGTACTTACTGTAGGGGCATTATCATCATCGGTAATTGTTCCTGTACCATTGACTCCGCCAACAGTTAAGACATAGTTCTCATTAGACTCATCTATAGTATCTTCTGTACTGGAGATCGATACCGTAAAGCTCGTTACTCCTGCTGGAATATCAAACTCATCATCTACTGCATCATAGGTAACTCCATTACTAAACGTAGCATTGGCTAAGTCATTATCATAATCACCATTACCTGCCGTACCATTTGCAACACTCGCTCCGATACTGATTGCACTACTACTACCATTACTCAACGTAACTGTATGAACTAAAGCATCGCCTTCTTCTTCCGTTGGACTACTTACTGTACTTACTGTAGGGGCATTATCATCATCGGTAATTGTTCCTGTACCATTGACTCCGCCAACAGTTAAGACATAGTTCTCATTAGCCTCGTCTATAGTATCTTCTGTACTGGAGATCGATACCGTAAAGCTCGTTACTCCTGCTGGAATATCAAACTCATCATCTACTGCATCATAGGTAACTCCATTACTAAACGTAGCATTGGCTAAGTCATTATCATAATCACCATTACCTGCCGTACCATTTGCAACACTCGCTCCGATACTGATTGCACTACTACTACCATTACTCAACGTAACTGTATGAACTAAAGCATCGCCTTCTTCTTCCGTTGGACTACTTACTGTACTTACTGTAGGAGCATTATCATCATCGGTAATTGTTCCTGTACCATTGACTCCGCCAACAGTTAAGACATAGTTCTCATTAGCCTCGTCTATAGTATCTTCTGTACTGGAGATCGATACCGTAAAGCTCGTTACTCCTGCTGGAATATCAAACTCATCATCTACTGCATCATAGGTAACTCCATTACTAAACGTAGCATTGGCTAGGTCATTATCATAATCACCATTACCTGCTGTACCATTTGCAACACTCGCTCCGATACTGATTGCACTACTACTACCATTACTCAACGTAACTGTATGAACTAAAGCATCGCCTTCTTCTTCCGTTGGACTACTTACTGTACTTACTGTAGGGGCATTATCATCATCGGTAATTGTTCCTGTACCATTGACTCCACCAACAGTTAAGACATAGTTCTCATTAGCCTCGTCTATAGTATCTTCTGTACTGGAGATCGATACCGTAAAGCTCGTTACTCCTGCTGGAATATCAAACTCATCATCTACTGCATCATAGGTAACTCCATTACTAAACGTAGCATTGGCTAAGTCATTATCATAATCACCATTACCTGCCGTACCATTTGCAACACTCGCTCCGATACTGATTGCACTACTACTACCATTACTCAACGTAACTGTATGAACTAAAGCATCGCCTTCTTCTTCCGTTGGGCTACTTACTGTACTTACTGTAGGGGCATTATCATCATCGGTAATTGTTCCTGTACCATTGACTCCGCCAACAGTTAAGACATAGTTCTCATTAGCCTCGTCTATAGTATCTTCTGTACTGGAGATCGATACCGTAAAGCTCGTTACTCCTGCTGGAATATCAAACTCATCATCTACTGCATCATAGGTAACTCCATTACTAAACGTAGCATTGGCTAAGTCATTATCATAATCACCATTACCTGCCGTACCATTTGCAACACTCGCTCCGATACTGATTGCACTACTACTACCATTACTCAACGTAACTGTATGAACTAAAGCATCGCCTTCTTCTTCCGTTGGGCTACTTACTGTACTTACTGTAGGAGCATTATCATCATCGGTAATTGTTCCTGTACCATTGACTCCGCCAACAGTTAAGACATAGTTCTCATTAGACTCATCTATAGTATCTTCTGTACTGGAGATCAATACCGTAAAGCTCGTTACTCCTGCTGGAATATCAAACTCATCATCTACTGCATCATAGGTAACTCCATTACTAAACGTAGCATTGGCTAAGTCATTATCATAATCACCATTACCTGCCGTACCATTTGCAACACTCGCTCCGATACTGATTGCACTACTACTACCATTACTCAACGTAACTGTATGAACTAAAGCATCGCCTTCTTCTTCCGTTGGGCTACTTACTGTACTTACTGTAGGAGCATTATCATCATCGGTAATTGTTCCTGTACCATTGACTCCACCAACAGTTAAGACATAGTTCTCATTAGCCTCATCTATAGTATCTTCTGTACTGGAGATCGATACCGTAAAGCTCGTTACTCCTGCTGGAATATCAAACTCATCATCTACTGCATCATAGGTAACTCCATTACTAAACGTAGCATTGGCTAAGTCATTATCATAATCACCATTACCTGCTGTACCATTTGCAACACTCGCTCCGATACTGATTGCACTACTACTACCATTACTCAACGTAACTGTATGAACTAAAGCATCGCCTTCTTCTTCCGTTGGACTACTTACTGTACTTACTGTAGGAGCATTATCATCATCGGTAATTGTTCCTGTACCATTGACTCCGCCAACAGTTAAGACATAGTTCTCATTAGACTCATCTATAGTATCTTCTGTACTGGAGATCGATACCGTAAAGCTCGTTACTCCTGCTGGAATATCAAACTCATCATCTACTGCATCATAGGTAACTCCATTACTAAACGTAGCATTGGCTAAGTCATTATCATAATCACCATTACCTGCCGTACCATTTGCAACACTCGCTCCGATACTGATTGCACTACTACTACCATTACTCAATGTAACTGTATGAACTAAAGCATCGCCTTCTTCTTCCGTTGGACTACTTACTGTACTTACTGTAGGGGCATTATCATCATCGGTAATTGTTCCGGTGCCACTAGCTGTAGTATTACTACTATTAGTAATACCTGTAACATTAAGGTTTAAGGTCTCATTTGGCTCATCTATCGTATCATTGGTAGTAGGAACTCTAAAGGTAACACTGGTCTCACCTGCAGGAATCGTAATACTTCCTCCTGTATAATCTACAAAAGCACCACTACCAATCTGTACCTGTAACGGAGTACCCGTATCGGTTCCTATAGTCGCTGGATTAACTCCTGTACCCGCTAAAGCTGGTGTAAATTCTATAGCATTCGTACTCGCATTACTTAAGCTGATCGCAAAGTCTAAATTAGAACCTTCTGTAACCGTAGGGCTACTAATACTTAATGTAGGAGGGAACTCAGTACAAAATCGTGTATTCCCAAAACCAATTCCTCGAGATTCTAAAGGAGCACAGCCTGCACAATTATTCCATACAATACTTATGCTCGTAATTCCATCAGTATCTAAAAAGTTAACTCCTAGCTGACTATCTTCTACATTACTAGTTCCATTATTAGCATTAACAACACCGGTAGCACCATCTACTGTGAAATTAGGTGTAGCACCTGTTGTAAACGTCGGGAATATTGTATTTCCTAAACCATCTATTGCTGTAATTGTTACTCTATCTCCACTACTTTCTAAAGAAGAAAAATCTATATCAAACAGATCAAAACCTATAGAATAAATATTAGTGGCACCGCTACCATCCGAAAATGTTATCGTTTGTATAATCCCAGCACTACCTGTAGCCAATCCGTCAGTATGTATTTGTAATACTTCTTGCGTATTTACTGTTGCATTAAATCCAATATTTGGAGAAAGTGTTGAACCAGGCCAAGCTGATAAGGTACCTGTCTCTCCTGTAAAAGTATGTGTTATATTAATTCCTGAACTATTAACATCATTAAATGTATTTGTTAAAGCCCCATCTGGTGCCCAATCAAATTCATTATCTGCTGTAGCTTCAGGTACTGTATCCCAATTAAGGCTATACAACGTGCCATCACAAGCAGGAGTTGTATGAAGCACATTTGGAGGAGGAAGTACAAATCCGTCTATTCCCCCATCATTTGATACATTGACTGTTACTGAATGACTGCTAGGATCTGTTCCTAGTGTTTGCGTAAAAGTAGTTCCATAATCTGGATCTATAATATCAACAGTTGCTGTTCCAGGAGCTAAAGATGTCGCTGTCCAGATACCATTAAAATTTGTTGTTACAACTTGGACATTATTAAGAGCATCAGTAACTCTAACATCAACATTTCTTGCTTTAGGTTCAGCCCCTTCAAAAATTCCATTTCCGTTAACATCTATAAAAATTTGTCCGGATAGTACTGTACAAATATTAATTGTATCGTCAGTCACCCCTGCATTTAATGTCAAACCATAATCTACTCCAGGAGCATCTACGAGACCATTTGCCGGGTTTATATTCGCAGGAGTACCATCTCCAAATTGGCCTCCATCTGTACCATCTGCATCTGTATCATTATAAGCTTCATCAGCATCACTACACCCATCATCATCACTATCTAACTCTAAACAATCAGGTATTGAGTCACCATCTGAATCTCTAAATACTTCTACAAGAGGTTCTGCAGGGCTATTAAAAGTAAACGTTAAACCTCCTATAAAACCTAAATTCATGAATCTTATTTCTACTTCTGCTCCTGCTGTAATTGGAATAGACGCTGCAACTCCACTACCCGGTCTTGGGTCAGGTGCTCCTCCGCTAGGGAAATAAGCATATTCTCTAACCCCATCAACAAAAACTTCAATAACATCATCTACGATTTCATTAGCCCCACTTCCAAAAGAAAGTGTTCCTGCAGTTGGAAAAGTTCTTCTAAAATCAATTTCATAATACGGATTCCCTGAAGAAGCCCATGTAGTACCTATATAATTATCTGGACGTAAAGGAATTGTTGGTGTTTCCATTTGACTCCACCTATCATTTATTGCCGAACCTCCAGACGAATATGTTGCTGAATTACTATTAACACCAAAAAATGACTCCCCTCTAAAAGTTCTTGAACCTGGATTTCCTGATCCGTCTCTTTCTACGGTAAAACTAGATGCAGCCACTGCCTGATGTCCTTCATAATATGAAGCTGCCCAATACCCGGTTGGAAAACTGGAATCTTCTGTACCGTCTATATTTAAGGTTAGTGAATTACAACCTTCTGTTATATCTGAAATACCATCATTATCATTATCTAAATCACAACCATCAGGAACTAAATCTCCATCGGTATCTACTGAATCATCAAAATTAGGACATACATCACTGACATTAACAACTCCGTCATTATCATCATCACACTGTGCTCCTGTTGTAGTGTTATCTGTACTACTTACATCGCTTTGACCAGAACCAGCAGTGTTTGGAACTCCTGTTCCCGTATTTACTCCTCCTGTAATTTCTCCAGTACTATTATTTACCTGAGTTGCCAAAATCCCCCCGTTACCTTCAAAAGCATCAAAACAACTATCATTATCACTATCTGTATCTAAATAATTTGGTATATTATCTCCATCTGTATCATCTAATGAACAGTACTCAAAATTTGAAAACAAAAATGTTACATTACCATTATTAGTTACATCACCATCTTGCCTTTGTTTTCTTGTAATAACATTAAAAGAAGTTACTTGCCCATTTATTGTTACTTCTGTGTAATTAAGTGCAGTATTTACAACACCATCAGAATATGCCGTTATCGTTGGAGACAAACTGTTATTATTCTCTATAATATGAGAATTACCATTAGACGTAGCCAAGTAGTCTGCATTAGGAAATGATGATGGATCCATCAAATTACCCATATATACAGATTCGACATTAGGTCCAGTTGCATTTACAGTAACTCTATCCCCTTGATCAATACCTGACCACCTAAACTTAACACCAGAAACCGTCTGATTAAACGTAAATGTATACGTTACTGTTTCTCCTATACCATCATCTATTTGCTGTCCCTGTATTCTTAAAGAAGTTGTATTTTCTACTAATAACTGGGACAATGAACCTCCATCTATTGTATTTGCTACGGCAGTCACATCTACATTAACCCCATCAAAATCATAAATATCGTTAATTGCTCCAACCCCATTTTGATTTCCAGAAGGAGCTGTTCCAACGTTGATCACACCAGATGCACAATTTAATCCTTCGTTTATATCAGTAATACCATCATTATCATCATCTAAATCTGTGCTATCATCGACTCCATCACCATCATTATCTCTTAATACAACATTTAATTGATAATCCTCAACTTCACCATTGCTAACATTACCAGACGCATCACTAGCGGTTAACGTTTCTGTAGATAACCTAAACCTAGCAAAAGTAGAAGATTCTACACTATTGGGTCCTGAACTATTAATATTATTCCATGTAAGCGTAACTATACCATTAGTTGTACCATCAGGTACACTAGCTGTGGCGTACTCATCAATATCAAAAATACCATTATTATCAAAATCAATCCATCCTGCAAGATTAGCAGTTACTCCTTCATTATTATTTACTGTAACATCTACACTATATGAAGATGTATTGGTAGTAAGAAGATCAAATACAGGAACTCCTTCATCCCTATCAGCTGTTGCAGTAGCATTTGTTCTATCTGCGATAACACCATCACTATCTGGCATTGTTGTACCTAAAAACAAATTAGTTGTTGGTGTAAACTGACCCGAAAAAGTATGTATTGCTTCTGCATACCCAGGTGCATCCCCATAATCGGTATGTACAAATACACCTATTGCTATACCCGTACCTCCTGCTGTCCTAATCAACTCTGCATTAATATCTAATGGATTAGCTAAAGCAGCTTGTTCTGTATACATTATTGGTGTACCATAACCACTTGGACCTGGAACCGCTCCTGCTCCAAAAAAAGAATATGTCTGTGTACCTACTCCTGAATCAGAGAAGAGAGTAGGATTAATTTCATCTATTTTAGCCCAATTTGTTCCCGTACTACTATTAATGGTCAATACAAAATCTTCACCAGTTCCAGATGCCTCACCATCTGCCATGACAATTCCAATTGGATACGGGTTACCATTTAATGTAGCTGATACAATAACTTTAATAGTCGCATCTGAGCTAACATTCCTATTCCTTAACGTTCTTTCTAAAACTGAAGTATATAAAGGAGTAATCGCTCTAGGTGCGCCAGCAACTTGTGATTGCACACCAGAAGAAATTTCTTGAACTGTAACACTTAATACTATACCTCCAGGTACATTAAAAACGGTAGGA
This sequence comes from Aquimarina sp. AD10, assembly GCF_003443715.1. Classification (NCBI taxonomy): domain Bacteria; kingdom Pseudomonadati; phylum Bacteroidota; class Flavobacteriia; order Flavobacteriales; family Flavobacteriaceae; genus Aquimarina; species Aquimarina sp. AD10. The sequence continues at coordinate 2,460,929 of NZ_CP031965.1, forward strand.
CCAAAAGTTTCTCCAGATACATCATTATCAGGAATCATACTTGAGAAATCTAACCAGTATATTTCATCCAAATACAATCCAGATCCTGCTGTAGAAAATTGAGCAGAAATACTAGTGCTAAAAAGGAAAATAAGAGTTAAAAAAGAAATACTTCTTTTTAAACCCCTTAAGACTTGGGTAATTTTTTTCATATAACAATGTGTTTACAAATATATCTACGAAAACATGTTAGGGTCGGTTTTCATAAATTATAACAAAACACCTTTAAAATACATTTAAGGCGTACAAAAATTATGGTTTTACCGTAGTTCCTGATTCAAAATTAAGAAAATAAAGTTAAATTACTAGGCGCCAACCTCATTATTTAGTTAAATATATCGACTAAATACACACTTAACACGATAAAAAACAGATTCCTTTAGTAGATACTACTTGCACTTTTATAAAAAACACTAGTTCTCATAGTATATTAAGGAATAATTTAATCGACTCTTTTTTTAATTTTAATAGCAACTAAAGCTCGAGCATTAAATACACTAATCATATCTAACATGCTCAATAACATCAAATTTCATATAAATTTATAAAGATTAAAGTTTAAGTTTATGGAAAACCTCAAGGAAATCGATGTAATAATTTTTTTAACGATAAAATACATTACAAATAAAATTTATTCCTATAATCCTACGCGCGCTCTTATAATATTGTCTTAGTATTCTCCCCTACATATATTCTATTTAATATTATATTTGCATCCTTACTATAAAGATTTTATGAAATTTATTGAAGAAATAGGGAGACGAAGAACCTTTGGAATTATATCTCACCCAGATGCAGGAAAAACTACTTTAACTGAAAAATTATTACTTTTTGGTGGTGCCATACAAGAAGCTGGGGCTGTAAAATCTAATAAAATAAAAAAAGGAGCGACTAGTGACTTTATGGAAATCGAACGACAGCGTGGGATTTCGGTAGCTACATCGGTTCTAGCTTTTGAATATAAAAACATCAAAGTTAATATATTAGATACCCCTGGACACAAGGATTTTGCCGAAGATACTTTTAGAACACTTACCGCTGTTGATAGTGTCATCGTTGTTATAGATGTAGCAAAAGGTGTTGAGGAACAAACAGAAAAACTAGTTTCTGTATGTAGAATGCGAAATATCCCAATGATTGTTTTCATTAATAAATTAGACAGAGAGGGTAAAGATGCATTTGAATTACTAGATGAAATAGAACAAAAACTTGGTTTAACTGTTACACCTCTAAGTTTTCCTATTGGGATGGGTTATGACTTTAAAGGAATTTATAACATTTGGGAAAAAAACATTAATCTTTTTAGTGGTGATAATCGTAAAAACATTGAAGAAACTATTGAGATTTCTGACTTATCATCTAAAGAACTTAATACTACCATTGGTGACAGTACAGCCGAAACTTTAAGAGAAGAACTCGAATTAGTAGAAGGGATTTATCCTAAATTTGAGAAAGATGCCTATCAAAATGGAACATTGCAACCTGTATTTTTTGGTTCTGCTTTAAACAATTTTGGTGTTAGAGAATTATTAGATTGTTTTATCTCTATTGCTCCTAAGCCAAGGCCAAAAGAAAGTGATACCCGTGTCGTAAATCCAGAAGAAAAAGACTTTACTGGATTTGTATTTAAGATTCATGCAAATATGGATCCTAAACATAGAGATCGCTTAGCTTTTATAAAAATTGTTTCTGGGGTATTCGAAAGAAATGTACCCTACTTGCACACAAGACACAATAAAAAATTAAAATTTTCTAGCCCAAATGCCTTTTTTGCAGAGAAAAAAGAAATAGTAGATACCTCATACCCTGGAGATATTGTGGGATTACATGATACCGGAAACTTTAAAATTGGTGATACCCTTACTCAAGGCGAGATCTTACATTATAAAGGAATACCAAGTTTTTCTCCAGAACACTTTAGATATATCAATAATGCTGACCCAATGAAATCAAAACAATTGGCCAAAGGGATTGATCAATTAATGGATGAAGGAGTAGCCCAGCTTTTTACACTTGAACTGAATGGAAGAAAAGTTATTGGTACAGTTGGAGCACTTCAGTATGAAGTAATACAATACCGATTAGAGCATGAATATGGAGCTAAATGTACTTATGAAAATTTAAATGTACATAAAGCATGTTGGGTAGATATTAAAGATGCAGATGAAAATGAGTTTAAGGATTTTAAACGAGTAAAAAGTAAATTTCTGGCAAAAGATAAGCAGGGTCAATTAGTGTTTTTTGCAGATTCATCATTTAGCTTACAAATGACACAACAAAAATATCCTTCTATTGTTTTTCATTTCACATCCGAATTTTAAAACAACTCAGACCAATATATAGATAACTATCCTTAAAAAGATTTTAAAGCTATTTAAGGACAAATAATAGATCAAAACAGACATATATACTATTATAAAACAAAACGGCTTGCAATCGATTTATTGCAAGCCGTTTTTATATTTATATTTTTAAAACTAATGACTATTACTACTTATATAGATTTTTTTTATTATTAATCTTTACCACTATCTAACGAACGTTGACCGAACAGGATCTCAAAAAACAATTTAAAATCCGAAATCAAACTCCAAAAGGGATATTTAAATGTAGCTGGTTTATTTTTCTCAAAAAAAGCATGACCAACCCATGCAAAACCATAACCTATAATAGGTACGATAAACCATTTCCAGGTCCAATTAAAATAGATGGCAATACCTATACATATAAAAACTAAAAATGTTCCTATAAAATGTAACGTGCGGCTTGTTTTATTTTGGTGTTCTGTTAAATAAAATTTATAAAACTCCTTAAATGTTTTGATTCTATCAGGCATTACATATCTAATTTATATGTTTATCTCAAATATACTAAAAACATAGCTTTTAAAAATTAGTCTTTATTTATCATCAAAAAAAGCATTTTCTATACGTTTACTATATAATAGAGTAACTTAATGTGTATAAAAATTAGATCTCTAACAAAGTAGTTAGCACTAAGCCTCACCAGTTGGTCCAAAATTCATAGGGATAGGTGGTTGTTCATAATCTTTAATTTCACCATGAGCAGCTTCGAATCTATTTACATTATCAATAAGAGCTTTAGATAGTCTTTTTGCATGTTGTGGTGTTAAGATAATTCTACTTTTTACTTTACTTTTAGGTCTTCCCGGCATTATATTCACAAAATCAACTACAAATTCTGATACAGAGTGATTAATAATTGCAAGATTACTGTATATGCCATCCGCGATTGACTCATCTAATTCTATATTTAATTGATTCTGCTTTGGGTTTTTATTCTCTGCCATGTCACTTTTTTTTGTAACCCGTTTGGGTTGCCATTATTTTTTTGGTTTTTTAGAAAAGAAAAACCGAATGTATAGTACTTCCGGTTTTATGTTTACTTTTCTATTTAAAAAAGAAAGCCTGCCTAAAAAGGCAGGCTATTATAATTTAGTTATAATTTACTTCTTGTCGCTGTTCCATTCGCTCTTCAAATTCTTCATTTGATCCTACGATGATGCTTTCATAATCTCTCATACCTGTACCTGCTGGAATTCTGTGACCAACAATTACATTTTCTTTAAGACCTTCTAGCGTATCAACTTTTCCGCTTACTGCAGCTTCGTTTAATACTTTGGTAGTTTCCTGGAATGACGCAGCAGATATAAACGATTTCGTCTGTAGCGATGCTCTTGTAATACCTTGTAGTATTGGAGTTGCAGTCGCTGGCGATACGTCTCTTGCAGTAACAAGATTCTTATCATCTCTACGCAATACAGAATTTTCATCTCTTAAATCACGAGGGGAAATAATTTGTCCTGCTTTAAGGTTAGCACTATCTCCAGCATCTTCAACTACTTTCATTCCGAAAATCTCATCGTTTTCTTCGATAAAATCTGATTTATGAACTAGTTGATTTTCTAAGAAAATAGTATCTCCCGGATCTTGAATTCTAACTTTACGCATCATTTGACGTACTACTACCTCAAAATGCTTATCGTTAATTTTCACCCCTTGTAATCTATATACTTCTTGTACTTCGTTTACAAGGTATTGTTGTACCGCAGATGGGCCTTTAATCTTAAGAATATCTTCTGGTGTAGTTGAACCATCAGACAACGGCATTCCTGCACGTACATAATCATTTTCCTGAACAAGAATCTGATTAGAAAGCTTAACCAAGTACTTCTTGATCTCACCTATTCTTGATTCTACTATGATCTCACGATTACCACGTTTGATCTTACCAAAAGAAACAACACCATCAATCTCACTAACCACTGCTGGGTTAGATGGATTACGCGCTTCAAACAACTCGGTAACTCTAGGAAGACCTCCTGTAATATCACCCGCTTTTGCAGATTTACGAGGAATCTTAACTAAAATTTTACCAACTCCAATCTTATCATTATCATCCACCATTAAGTGAGCCCCTACCGGAAGGTTATAAGAACGAAGAACTTCGTCTCCTTTACCCATAATTAAAAGTGTAGGTATCTTTTTCTTATCACGAGATTCAGAAATTACTTTTTCCTGGAAACCAGTTTGTTCATCAATCTCTACTTGATATGTAATACCTTGCTCTATATTTTCATATTTTACCTTACCAGCAAATTCTGAAATAATAACACCATTATATGGATCCCACTGACAGATAACCTGATCAGCTTCTAACTTATCACCATCTTTAATGAACAACTGTGATCCATAAGGGATTAGGTTAGTACTTAATACAATTTTTGTCTTTGGATCTATAACTTTTACTTCAGAAGTACGAGAAATTACTACATCAATTTCTTTTCCATCATTATCTTCTCCTTTAACCGTCTTAAGTTCTTCTATTTCTGCTTTACCAGCAAATTTAGATTTTAATTGGTTATCTTCAGAGATGTTACCTGCAATACCTCCTACGTGGAATGTACGTAACGTAAGCTGTGTACCTGGTTCTCCAATTGACTGGGCAGCTACAACACCTACAGCTTCACCTCTTTGTACCGTTTTACCAGTAGCAAGGTTACGACCATAACATTTTACACAAATTCCTTTCTTAGCTTCACAAGTAAGTGCAGAACGTACTTCAACAGTTTCTACTGGTGAGTTTTCAATAAGTTTAGCCGTTGCATCATCTATTTCTGTTCCAGCCTCAATTAGTACCTCTTGCGTTAGTGGGTTGATCACATCTGTTAATGCTGTTCTACCTACTATTCTCGCTCCAAGGCCTTCGATAATCTCTTCGTTTTTCTTTAACGGAGCAACTTCAACACCTCTAAGCGTGCCACAATCTTCGATATTAACAATAACATCTTGAGCAACATCTACTAAACGACGAGTTAAGTACCCTGCATCTGCCGTTTTAAGAGCCGTATCCGCAAGACCTTTACGTGCACCGTGAGTAGAGATAAAGTATTCTAAAATTGAAAGACCTTCTTTAAAGTTAGAAAGAATTGGATTCTCAATAATTTCTCCACCTGCAGAATTCGATTTCTTAGGCTTAGCCATTAATCCACGCATTCCGGTTAACTGACGAATCTGTTCTTTAGATCCCCTTGCTCCAGAATCAAGCATCATATATACAGAGTTAAATCCTTGTTGATCTTCTCTAATACGTTTCATTGACAATTCTGTCAATTCTGCATTCGTAGAAGTCCATATATCAATAACCTGATTGTAACGTTCATTATTCGTAATAAGTCCCATGTTATAATTCGCAACAATATTATCTACTTGCGAATTTGCATCAGCAATCATGGTGTGTTTTTCTTTAGGAATAATAATATCTCCTAAACTAAATGATAAACCACCTCTAAATGCAAAATTATACCCTAGAGTTTTTATTTCATCCAAGAAAGCAGCCGTTTCAGGAACACTAGTTACTTTAAGAATTCCACCAATAATATCTCTAAGAGATTTTTTAGTTAAAACTTCATTAATATAACCTGCTTTTTCAGGAACTTTATCATTAAATAGAACTCTACCTGTTGTAGTTTCTATAATCTTAGTTACTATTTCTCCTTCTTCATTAATATCCTTTGTACGTACTTTAATATTAGCATTAATATCAAGTCTTTTTTCGTTATATGCAATAACTACTTCTTCTGGAGAATAGAACGTAAGATCTTCACCTTTTATCTCTAATTCTGGCGTAGATCTACGAGATTTTGTCATATAGTATAGACCAAGTACCATATCCTGTGAAGGAACGGTTACCGGTGAACCATTCGCTGGATTCAAGATATTATGAGATGCCAGCATTAATAACTGAGCTTCTAATATTGCCTCTGGTCCTAATGGTAAATGCACCGCCATCTGATCTCCATCAAAATCGGCGTTAAATGCAGTACATACTAATGGGTGTAACTGTATTGCTTTACCTTCGATAAGTTTAGGCTGGAATGCCTGAATACCCAGACGGTGAAGCGTAGGAGCACGGTTTAATAATACAGGATGTCCTTTTAAGACATTCTCTAAAATATCCCATACTACAGGCTCTTTTCTATCTATAATCTTTTTAGCAGATTTAACTGTTTTTACAATACCACGCTCAATCAGTTTTCTGATAACAAATGGCTTGTATAATTCTGCTGCCATATTTTTTGGAAGACCACACTCAAATAATTTTAATTCTGGTCCTACAACAATTACAGAACGTGCTGAATAATCTACACGTTTACCAAGTAAGTTTTGACGGAAACGTCCTTGCTTACCTTTTAATGAATCTGATAAAGATTTTAATGGCCTATTAGAGTCTGTCTTAACAGCAGATGCTTTACGCGTATTATCAAATAATGAATCTACTGATTCCTGAAGCATACGTTTTTCATTACGTAAAATTACCTCCGGAGCTTTAATTTCCATCAAACGTTTTAAACGATTATTACGAATAATTACACGTCGATATAAATCATTAAGATCCGATGTCGCAAAACGACCACCATCTAAAGGCACTAACGGACGTAATTCTGGTGGAATTACGGGAACCACTTTTAAGATCATCCATTCTGGACGATTCTCTCTATTTTTATTTGCATCACGTAACGACTCTACAACTTGAAGTCTTTTTAATGCTTCAGTTTTACGTTGTTTAGAAGTTTCGTTATTTGCTTTATGTCTTAACTCATAAGAAAGTCCATCAAGATCAATTCTTCTTAAAATCTCAATAAGACATTCTGCACCCATTTTAGCGATAAACTTATTTGGGTCTGTATCGTCAAGGTAAAGGTTTTCTTGAGGAAGACTATCTAGGATGTTAAGGTACTCTTCTTCTGTAAGGAAATCCATTTTTTGTACTGGTTCTCCTTCTTCATTTTTTGCAATACCTGGTTGAATTACTACATAACGTTCGTAGTAAATGATCATATCTAATTTCTTAGATGGCAACCCAAGTAAATATCCTATTTTATTTGGTAAAGAACGGAAATACCAAATATGAGCCACAGGAACCACTAAGTTAATGTGACCAACACGATCTCTACGTACTTTCTTTTCTGTTACTTCTACTCCACATCGATCACATACGATCCCTTTGTAACGAATCCTTTTATATTTACCACAAGCACATTCAAAGTCCTTTACAGGTCCAAAAATACGCTCACAGAATAAACCATCACGCTCTGGTTTATGAGTACGATAATTGATAGTTTCAGGTTTAAGTACTTCTCCTTGAGAAACTGCCAAAATAGATTCTGGAGAAGCTAAACCAATAGAGATTTTGTTAAATCTCTTTACTGTATTCTTATCATTATTTCTTGCCATAATATATGGTTGCTAAAGAATTATTGTAATTTAAAATTGAATAACATATGATATCAAACTGTTTCCTTCGACAAGCTCAGGAAAACAGTTTGATTGTTTTTATATTATTCTTCTAATCTGATATCCAGACCAAGACCTTTTAATTCATGCATTAATACATTAAAAGATTCTGGTAATCCTGGTTCTGGCATAGGCTCACCTTTAACGATACTTTCGTATGTTTTGGCTCTTCCTATAACATCATCAGACTTAACTGTCAGTATCTCACGCAGCGTGGCAGAAGCACCATATGCTTCAAGAGCCCAAACTTCCATTTCTCCAAAACGTTGACCTCCAAACTGAGCCTTACCACCAAGTGGTTGCTGAGTAATCAATGAGTATGGACCAATAGAACGTGCGTGCATCTTATCGTCTACCATATGCCCTAGCTTAAGCATATAAATCACACCTACTGTTGCAGGTTGATCAAAACGATCACCAGTACCTCCATCAAATAGATATGTATGTCCAAATCTTGGAATTCCAGCCTCGTCTGTAAATCCGTTAATTTGATCTAAAGATGCTCCATCAAAAATAGGTGTAGCAAATTTTCTATTTAATTTTTGTCCTGCCCATCCTAATACAGTCTCATATATCTGTCCGATATTCATACGAGATGGTACCCCAAGTGGATTTAATACAATATCAACTGGTGTTCCATCTTCTAAGAAAGGCATATCCTCTTCTCTTACAATACGTGCTACGATACCTTTGTTACCGTGACGTCCTGCCATTTTATCTCCTACTTTCAGTTTACGCTTTTTAGCAATATAAACCTTAGCAAGTTTTATTATTCCGGCTGGTAATTCATCTCCTACAGAGATTGTAAATTTCTCTCTTCTTAAATTACCTTGTAAATCATTCTCTTTAATCTTATAGTTATGGATAAGATCCGCAACCATAGAATTTAAGTCATCGTCAGTAGTCCAAGTCCCTTTAGTAAGGTGAGCATAATCATCAACACTGTTAAGCATTTTTTGAGTATACTTCTTACCTTTTGGAAGTACTTCTTCTCCTAGATCATTCATTACTCCCTGAGAAGTTTTTCCTCCTACGATGATAAATAATTTATCTATTAATTCGGATTTTAACAACTCAAATTTAGTATCATAAGATCTTTCTAGAATATCGATATCTTCTTTATCCTGAGAACGTTTTCTCTTATCTTTTACTGCTCTTGCAAATAATTTCTTATCAATTACAACACCATGTAATGAAGGTGAAGCTTTTAAAGACGCATCTTTAACATCTCCTGCTTTATCTCCAAAAATTGCTCTTAATAATTTTTCTTCTGGTGTAGGATCACTTTCTCCTTTTGGAGTAATCTTACCGATAAGAATATCTCCTGGCTTGATTTCGGCACCAACTCGAATCATTCCGTTTTCATCCAAGTCTTTAGTAGCCTCTTCTGAAACATTAGGAATATCATTTGTTAATTCTTCATTACCAAGTTTTGTGTCTCTTACTTCCAGAGAATATTCGTCGATATGGATCGATGTAAAAATATCATCTCTTACTACTTTTTCAGAAATTACGATTGCATCCTCAAAATTATACCCTTTCCAAGGCATAAAGGCTACTTTCATATTTCTACCTAAAGCAAGCTCTCCATTTTCTGTAGCATATCCTTGACATAATACTTGACCTTTATTTACTCTATCCCCAACTCTTACGATTGGTTTAAGGTTAATACTTGTACCTTGATTAGTCTTACGGAATTTTATCAGATTATAAGTTTTAGAATCAGTATCAAAACTTACCATTCTTTGCTCATCGGTTCTATCGTACTTAATAGTGATCTTTTGTGCATCTACGTACTCAACTTCACCTGAACCTTCTGCATTAATCAATACTCTTGAATCAGAAGCCACTTGACGCTCTAAACCTGTTCCAACAATAGGAGCGTCAACTCTTAATAATGGTACTGCCTGACGCATCATATTTGATCCCATCAATGCACGGTTTGCATCATCATGTTCTAAGAAAGGAATTAAAGATGCTGAAATAGAAGCAATCTGATTAGGCGCAACATCCGCATAATTCACATTTGTAGGATCAATCACTGGGAAATCCCCTTCCATACGTGCAATTACTTTCTCAGAGGTAATACTACCTTCTTCTGTCATAGGAATATTAGCTTGCGCTATTAATTTCTCTTCTTCTTCTTCTGCACTAAGATATCTAAACTCATTGATATCAACCTTGCCATCAGTTACTTTACGATACGGTGTTTCAAGGAATCCCATAGAATTCACTTTAGCAAATACCGCTAGTGAAGATATTAATCCAATGTTTGGTCCTTCAGGAGTTTCAATTGGACATAAACGACCATAATGAGTATAGTGTACATCTCGAACCTCAAATCCAGCACGTTCACGAGATAAACCACCAGGCCCAAGAGCAGACAGTCTACGCTTATGAGTAATCTCTGCTAATGGATTTGTTTGATCCATAAATTGAGATAACTGATTTGTTCCAAAAAATGAATTAATTACAGAAGATAATGTCTTTGCATTAATAAGGTCAATCGGCGTAAAAACTTCATTATCCCTTACATTCATACGCTCACGAATAGTACGTGCCATACGAGCCAAACCAACACCAAACTGTTGAGATAATTGTTCTCCTACAGTTCTAACACGACGATTAGAAAGGTGATCAATATCATCGATCTCTGCCTTAGAGTTAATTAATTCAATTAAATATTTAATAATGGTAATAATATCTTCTTTGGTAAGCACTTGCTTATCCATAGCAATATCAAGACCTAATTTTTTATTCATTCTATAACGTCCAACCTCTCCAAGGTTATAACGTTGATCTGAGAAGAACAATTTGTCAATAATACCTCTTGCAGTCTCTTCATCAGGCGGCTCTGCATTACGTAGTTGACGGTATATATGTTCTACCGCTTCTTTTTCAGAATTGGTAGGATCTTTTTGCAATGTATTGTGAATAATTGCGTAATCTCCTTTTTGATTATCCTCTTTATGAAGTAAAATCGTTTTTGCTCCAGATTCGATAATTTCTTCTAAATGATCTTTATCTAGAATTGTATCACGATCCAAGACAATTTCATTACGCTCAATGGATACTACCTCTCCAGTATCTTCATCAACAAAATCCTCGTGCCATGTATTCAAAACACGTGCCGCCAATTTACGGCCTAATACTTTCTTTAATCCGGATTTAGAAACTTTTATTTCTTCTGCAAGATCAAAAATCTCTAATATATCTTTATCACGTTCAAAACCAATTGCACGGAAAAGTGTAGTTACCGGTAATTTTTTCTTTCTATCGATATAAGCATACATTACGCTATTAATATCGGTAGCAAATTCTATCCAAGATCCTTTAAAAGGAATTACTCTTGCAGAATATAATTTTGTTCCATTTGCATGGAAAGATTGTCCAAAGAACACACCTGGAGAACGGTGTAATTGAGAAACTACTACACGTTCTGCACCGTTGATACAAAAAGTACCACTTGGTGTCATATAAGGAATTGTTCCTAAATACACATCCTGTACAATTGTTTCAAAATCTTCATGCTCTGGATCTGTACAAAACAGTTTAAGTCGTGCTTTTAAAGGCACACTATAGGTAAGTCCTCTCTCTATACACTCCTGAAGGTCATATCTTGGAGGATCAACGAAATAATCTATAAATTCTAATACAAATTGATTACGTGTATCTGTAATCGGGAAGTTTTCCATGAAGGTATTGTATAGACCTTCGTTTCCTCTTTCTTCAGATTTTGTTTCTAATTGAAAGAAATCCTGAAAGGATTTGATCTGAATATCTAGAAAATCAGGATAATCAGGTCTATTCTTTACAGAAGAGAAATTCAATCTTTCAGTTTGCGTTGCTAACATCAATGGACGGAATTAAATTAAAATTTTAAAAAAGGGTTGTGTAATCTACAATTCAATATAACTTATACTTAAAATTACTAAATTAAAATGAAGGTTTTATCTAATGTTTCAAAATAAAAATACTTCATTTTTTTATATTTCTATGTATCGTAAAAATTATATACTATTTATATACACAAAATGGTTTAGACCTCAGAGAAAATTCTCTGGGTCTAAACCTAAGTGTTAATCTATGGTAAGCTTACTTAAGCTCAACCTCTGCTCCAGCCTCTTCTAATTGAGCTTTAAGAGCTTCTGCTTCGTCTTTAGCAATTCCTTCTTTGATTGCTTTAGGAGCCTCATCAACTAATCCTTTAGCATCTTTAAGACCTAAACCAGTAAGTTCTTTTACTAATTTAACAACCGCTAGTTTAGAAGCACCAGCTGACTTAAGGATTACATCAAACTCTGATTTCTCCTCAGCAGCGTCTCCACCAGCAGCACCTCCACCAGCAGCTACAGCTACAGCAGCAGCAGCAGGCTCTATACCATATTCTTCTTTTAATATATCTGCTAACTCATTAACTTCTTTTACCGTTAAGTTAACTAATTGTTCTGCGAAATCTTTTAAATCTGCCATTTTCTATCGTTTTAAATAATTTTTTTTAATTGAAATATAATTGTTAAAAAGTGCGTACACTACTATTGATTATCCTTCTTTTTCGGATAATGTTTTAAGGATACCAGCTATAGTACCTCCACCTGACTTTAATGCTGAAATAACATTCTTAGCAGGAGACTGTAATAAGCCAATAATTTCACCGATAACTTCTTCTTTAGACTTGATATTAACTAAGGTGTCTAAGTTTTCGTCACCAATAAAAATTGCTTCCTCAACAAAAGCTCCTTTTAATAAGGGCTTTTCTGATTTCTTACGAAACTCTTTAATTACCTTTGCAGGTGCATTACCAGTTTCTGCAAACATTAATGAAGTATTACCTTTTAAAACGTTTGGTAATTCTCCAAAATCCTTATCAGAGTTCTCCATTGCCTTTGCAAGGAGTGTGTTCTTAATTACTTTTAATGATACATTAGCTTTAAAACAAGCTCTACGTAAATTTGAAGTCGTACCTGCATCTAATCCCGAAATATCGGCTAAATAGATATTAGCATTTTCAGCTAACTGAGCAGTCAAGTCTTCAATTACTAGTGATTTTTCTTCTCTTGTCATAATCGTTTTTCTTAATTACCCAGCAAAGTTTTTACTATCTATTTCGATACCTGAGCTCATTGTTGAAGACATATATATTGATTTAATATAAATACCTTTAGCAGCCTGTGGTTTCAACTTTACCAATGTTGTTATTAATTCTTTAGCATTACCGGCTATTTTTTCTGCATCGAAAGAAGACTTTCCAATAGCTGCGTGAACGATACCAGTTTTATCAACTTTAAAATCAATTTTACCAGCTTTAACATCAGAAACAGCTTTTGCTACATCCATTGTTACTGTTCCTGTTTTTGGGTTAGGCATTAATCCACGAGGTCCTAATACTCTACCAAGTGGTCCTAATTTCCCCATAACACTAGGCATTGTGATGATCACATCAACATCTGTCCATCCGCCTTTGATTTTATCCAAGTATTCATCAAGACCAACGAAATCAGCTCCAGCTTCTTTAGCCTCTGCTTCTTTATCTGGTGTTACTAATGCTAATACTTTTACATCTTTTCCTGTTCCATGTGGTAATGTTACCACACCACGTACCATTTGATTTGCTTTACGCGGATCTACGTTCAAACGAACAGCAAGATCTACAGAAGCATCAAAATTAACGGTTGTTATCTCTTTTACTAAAGCTGAAGCTTCTTCTACTGAATATGCTTTGTTGCTATCAACCTTAGCACTTACTTCTTTTTGCTTTTTAGTTACTTTTGCCATTTTGTAAACGTTTTTGGATTAAAAAGGAGCCTGTCCTTTTACAGTTACACCCATAGAACGAGCGGTACCAGCAATCATTTTCATAGCTGACTCAACAGTAAATGCATTTAAATCTGCCATTTTATCTTCTGCTATTGTACGAACTTGATCCCAAGTAACACTTGCTACTTTTTTACGATTAGGCTCTCCAGAACCTTTCTTTTGTTTTGCTGCTTCCAGTATTTGAACAGCTGCAGGTGGAGTTTTAATAACAAAGTCAAAAGACTTGTCTTTGTACACATTAATAACTACTGGTAATACTTTACCAGCTTTATCCTGTGTTCTACCATTGAATTGCTTACAGAATTCCATGATATTTACTCCGGCAGCACCTAAAGCAGGTCCAACTGGTGGGGACGGGTTCGCCGCGCCTCCACGTACTTGTAATTTTACAACCTTACTTAACTCTTTAGCCATTTTTCTAAGTTTAAATTTAGTCTTGTTCTATAAGTGGAAGCAAAAGAACAATCCTGGATATATAATGTAACAATTATTATACTTTTTCTACTTGCATATAACTTAGCTCTAATGGTGTTTTTCTTCCGAAAATCTTAACCATCACCTCTAGTTTACGCTTTTCTTCATTTACTTTTTCTACAGTACCATTAAATCCGTTAAACGGCCCATCAATAACTTTAACAGTCTCACCAACCGTGTATGGTATCGCTACATTATCTGTTTTCACAGCTAATTCATCAACTTTACCTAACATTCTATTGATCTCAGCTTTTCTCAAAGGCACAGGATCTCCTCCTTTTACCTCTCCTAGAAAGCCTATAACACCATTTATTGACTTTATGATATGTGGTATTTCTCCAGAAAGGTTTGCCTCTATCATGACATACCCTGGAAAATACACTCTTTCCTTATTAATTTTCTTTCCATTACGGATTTGAATCACTTTCTCTGTAGGAACTAGAATTTGAGCCACATAATCTTCAAGACCCATATGAGCAATCTCTCGCTCTATATAATCTTTGATCTTATTTTCTTGACCACTAACCGCTCTAACAACGTACCACTTCTTTGTATTATCCACCTCGGCCATTCTAACTAATTAAGATTTAATTTTAGCAAAATAAAACTCTATCAAATTACTAAAGACAGTGTCTATCCCCCAGATTGCAAGAGAGAAGATAATTGAAAAAACAATCACAACAACTGTAAGTCTTTGAGCTTCTGCCCAAGGAGTCCATGTTACATGATTTTTCAATTCGTTATATGATTCTGATATATAATCTACTAATCCAGCCATCTTATCTATTTTTTAACACGGAATATAAATCTTAAAAAGAAATATAGTCACGTTAATTTTTCATTTCAAAATTGCCTACATAACAACAAACAATTTCTAAGCACGGGTTGAGAGGCTCGAACTCCCGACACCTGGTTTTGGAGACCAGTGCTCTACCAACTGAGCTAAACCCGTATATACATAAGTCAAGGTATTCGCCGAGACGAATACCTCACTTATCTATAATATATACTAAATTAGTCTAAAATTTCGGTTACCTGACCAGCACCTACTGTTCTACCTCCTTCACGGATAGCAAAACGAAGACCAACATTCATTGCAATTGTTTGAATTAACTCAACTGTTATTGTTAAGTTATCTCCAGGCATAACCATCTCAACTCCATCAGGAAGTGCAATATTTCCAGTTACATCAGTAGTACGTACGTAGAACTGAGGACGGTAGTTATTATGGAATGGAGTGTGACGTCCACCTTCTTCTTTTTTAAGGATATAAACCTCAGCTTTGAACTTCTTATGTGGAGTTACAGAACCTGGCTTAGTAATTACCATACCTCTAGAGATTTGAGTTTTCTCAATACCTCTTAATAAGATACCTGCATTATCTCCAGCCTCACCTCTATCAAGGATCTGACGGAACATTTCAATACCTGTTATAGTAGAAGTTAATTTCTCAGCTCCCATACCGATGATCTCTACAGGATCTCCAGTGTTAGCAATACCAGTTTCTATACGACCAGTTGCTACTGTACCACGTCCAGTAATAGAGAATACATCTTCAATAGGCATTAAGAAATCTTTATCGATTTCACGTAATGGTTCTTCAATCCATGCATCAACTGCCTCCATTAATTCCATTACTGTATCAACCCACTTTTGCTCACCATTAAGTGCTCCTAAAGCAGAACCAGCAATTACAGGTCCATTATCTCCATCATACTCATAGAAAGATAATAAATCTCTAATTTCCATTTCTACTAATTCAAGTAATTCCTCATCATCAACCATATCCACTTTATTCATGAATACAACAATTCTTGGAATACCAACCTGACGTCCTAAAAGGATGTGCTCACGAGTTTGTGGCATTGGACCATCTGTCGCAGCAACCACTAAGATCGCACCATCCATTTGAGCAGCACCAGTAACCATGTTCTTTACGTAATCGGCGTGACCAGGACAGTCAACGTGAGCGTAATGACGATTTTTTGTTTGATACTCTACGTGAGATGTGTTAATAGTAATACCTCTTTCTTTTTCTTCAGGAGCATTATCGATTTGATCGAAATCTCTTGCCTCAGAAAGACCTGCATCAGCTAAAACCTTAGTAATAGCGGCAGTTAAAGTCGTTTTACCGTGATCAACGTGTCCAATAGTACCAATATTTAAGTGCGGTTTGGAACGATCAAAAGTTTCCTTTGCCATAATTAATTTATTTAATCTTAGTTATATATTAGTGTTCAATTTAAAATCCTGAACATAGAGCCAATGACGAGATTTGAACTCGTGACCTCTTCCTTACCAAGGAAACGCTCTACCCCTGAGCTACACCGGCTTTTTAATGAGTATAATGATAAACCAGAACACCTTCTCTAAATCTTAGAAAGAAATCTGACAAATCATTATATCTATTTTAAAAATCCAATATTAATTTGTGATTATTAAAATTAGCTCTATTTAGAGCGGGAGACCGGGTTCGAACCGGCGACATTCAGCTTGGAAGGCTGACGCTCTACCAACTGAGCTACTCCCGCATTTGAAATTTCAAATCACTTATATAAAAGCAATTTGAAACATATGATATTTCACAAATAGATCAAATAAAAAAATTGATCTTGATCGATTATAAATCAATCATTTTTTGAAACAAATTATATTTCAAAAAATTGTGGGGAGAGCAGGATTCGAACCTGCGAAGACATAGTCAGCAGATTTACAGTCTGCCCTCGTTGGCCGCTTGAGTATCTCCCCTAATATCATTTCAATATTTTATAATGAACTTATAAATTTCGAGCGCAAAAGTAATCAAATATTTTACAATTCAAAATTTCATTTCAAAAGCTTCTATTTTTTTTCAAAATTTTAGCTTTTTAAGAGCCGATGGAGGGACTCGAACCCACGACCTGCTGATTACAAATCAGCTGCTCTAGCCAGCTGAGCTACATCGGCTTTTTAATGCTTTTTAAGGCATAAAAAAGTCCGCTATTTCTAACGGACTGCAAATGTATATAAATTATTTATTACACAAAACTATTTTTCAAAAAAAATAATCAAACATGTGCATTTAATTTTTCTTTACGTTTTCTCAATTGCCTTTCTAAAGAACTAACACACTCATCTACACCTCCTTCAAACGATTTGTTGATTTTTTTAATTATAAACTCATCTCCAGGCACACTCAATAAAATTTCTGTTATTTTATTTTCTTTACTACTTGTATTCATAACTTTCAAAAATACATCAGCATGAATTATTCGATTAAAATGCGTTTCTAGTTTATCTAATTTATTTTGGGTAAAATCAACCAACTTTTGATCTACATTAAAATTTACGGACTGCAAGTTTACTTTCATAAGCGCTAGTTTAATTGGTTTAAAAAATATTTTAAGCCTAAAAGAAGAACAAACTAGGGGGCTTGTTTTTTTACTTTTTGTTCCTTGGATGAGACTGTTTATACACTTTTGTTAATTGAGCTACACTATGATGCGTATACACTTGAGTAGCTGCTAAACTGGAATGACCAAGCAATTCTTTTACGGCATTAAGATTAGCACCTTCATTAAGTAAGTGAGTAGCAAACGAATGTCTTAGTATATGCGGACTCTTTTTAACTTTTGAAGATACCTTACTAAAATAGCCATTTATGACGCGATAAACAAGTGTTTCATATATTTTAACTCCTTTTTTAGTCAATAATAACGAAGATTCATCATCACTTAACAAAACACCTGATCTTATTTTTAAATATTGTTTTAATGTTTCACTAACAGATGGAAGCAATGGCAAATAACGCTCTTTACTTCTTTTCCCCATTACTTTAATTTGCATATTTGCTAAATCAATATCAGTCATTTTTAGACCAACTAGCTCTATTCTTCTAATTCCTGTTGCATAAAAAAGCTCAACGATCAGTTTATCTCTAACGCTTTCAAAATCTTCGTTATCGACAAAATTATCCAACACCTCTTCTACTTCCTTAACAGAAAATGGAATTTGAAGTTTTTTAGGACTTTTCAAAGCATGATGCTTAGCTAATGGATTGCTCTCAATCTGATCAATCTTAAGCAGGAATTTATAATACGTTTTTAATGAAGACACCTTTCTATTTATGGATCGATTAGAAACCCCTGTATCTACCAAAGACACAATCCAGGATCTAATTTGCTGATAATTTGCTTCAGCAAGCAAAGTATTCTCATATTCATTTTGATAAAACATAAGAAAAGATGACAAATCAGTCTTGTACGCTTTGACTGTATGTTCAGAATATTTTTTTTCAAGAAGTAAGTAATCAAGAAACTCAGAAATAAACATAAAAAAACCGTTAAGACACAAAAGTATGAAACTTTTGCTATCCTAACGGTTTTAAATTTTATACTGAAAAACGAAGTCTTTCTAGAACTCAGAAAGAACTATAGACCACGTTTGAACTTTTTAAATCTCTTCTTGATCTCTTAAGTGCTGAATATATTGCGCCTTTTGGATTTGCGCTCTTCTTTCAACAGAAGGTTTTGAAAACGCTTGACGCTTACGAAGCTGACGCATTGTCCCTGTTCGATCAAATTTTCTTTTAAAACGTTTTAACGCTCTATCTATATTTTCTCCGTCCTTTACTGGTATAATTAACATAGTGGGTACCTCCTTTCTTTAAAAATTAGGATGCAAAGATAATACAAAAGTATTACTGACAAAGCTTTCTATTAAAATATTTAATATTATTTCAAAGACCACACAGTATATCCTTTTGGGGGTGCTTGAATTTTAACCCATTTTCCTCCTTGAGTTGTTGGTTCCCAGCCTGAATTTCCAGTGTAATCTTTAATTTTTCTACTAGACCAATTTGTTTGTACCCATCTCTCTTGCCATGAATTAGAGTTATTGATATACACAATCAATCCTTGTTTTCCATTCCCCCCATTTCTTTTAGCAATGTATTCATCATTATCTGTCCATAAATTTGTGGTGCTTCCTCCTGCAAGGTTATTATGAATCCATATTAAATTATTCATTTTACTTTTACTCAACCAATCTTCATAATCTCGATAAAAAATTGCTGGATATCCTTCATGAGTTAATATATAAGCATATGCTAATATTTTATTATTAATAATCTCGTCTGTATCATGATTAGCCACAAAAGTTACTGCTCTAGTCGAATTTCTTTTCCATAGCATATCACCACTTAGCGCATTTAAATTATTCCCCATGAATGCATCTCTCATTTTATAATAACATCCAAAATCAAAAGCCGACATCTGCGCATTATCAGTCCACCACTTTAGAGCGTTTACATTACCATCCCAATACTCGCCTACCGCAAAACCACCAACAGCTTGATTAAATTGTCTTGCTACCCAAGGTTCAAAACCTTTTACATAATCGAACCTCCAACCATCAAACTTCATTGTATTTTTATAATATTTGGCTACCGAATTGGTTTTTTTCCATAACCAATCTTGAACATAAGGTTTCTTGTGACTTAGATCTGGAAAACCTCCAAAAAAACCACTATCTGAGTCATATTTATCATTAGGATGAAAATCATATTTTGTTCTGTTAAATTTACCAGACATTGGAGTAAATTTTGTGTATGTCTCTTTCCCAGCAAATTCATTTGACTCTAAATCACCACCACTATTATGATTAATCACAATATCTGCTATTACACTTAACCTATTATTATGCGCAGTTGTTATTAAACTAGTTAGCTCGGATCTTGAACCAAATCTAGTTTCTGTACTACCCATCTGATTAAATTCTCCAAAATCATAATAATCAAAAGGATCATAACCCATAGAAAAACGTCCGTTCTGAGCTTTACTTACCGGTGGTAACCATATGGCATCTATTCCTGCATTACTCCAATCACTCACTTTTCCTTTGATCGTATTCCACCAATTACCTCCTGCCGGTACATCCCAATAAAATGCTTGCATCATTACTCCAGAACCTATTTGTTTTAGAGCTTTGGAAGAAACCTCTTTCTCAAGGTTTACGGTTTGTTCTTCTGCTTCATCTATAAGTTCATCTTTGACACAACTTGAATACAGCAGTACGACGGAAAGAATTCCGTAAAAAAAAGTCTTGTTTTTCATAATTAATTGATATTTGTGTTAAATTATTATCAAATTAATTATTTCAGAGTATCGAAAACGTTTGAAATTTCACTAAAACGTTTGCGTGTTGATAAAATTTAAAACTTTAACATTATCATTAGTTTGAAAAAGATGTTAGTAAACAAATACCCCGAGGTATTGCCTCGGGGTATTTGTTTATATACTTACTAAAAGAATAACTCTACTAAGTTGCGGGTTTATATTCTTTTTTATCAATAATCATTTTTGCTATAATTTCTCTTAAGATTTCTGAAGTTCCTCCACCAATAGGCCCCAATCTACTATCTCTAAGCAAACGTGCTAAAGGATATTCTTCCATATAACCATACCCTCCTAAAAGTTGCAGTGCTTTATAAATAACTTCATCTGCCATTTTAGTCGAAAGTAATTTAGACATACTTGCTTCTTTAACTACATATTGGCCATCATTTAGTCTTTTGGTAATTGAGTAATTAAATTCTTTACACATTTCTACTTCACTCGCCATATCAGCAACTGTATGTCTTAATGCTTGAAATCTATCAATTGTCTTTCCAAAAGCCTCTCTTTCTGACATATATTTTAGAACATAATCTACAGCATATTCTGCACGTGCATGGGAGTTAACCCCCATAATTAATCGTTCTAGAGCAAAATGTTGCATAATATATGAAAAGCCTTTATTTTCTTCTCCCATAAGGTTATTTACAGGAATTTTCACATTATCAAAAGCAATCTCTCCAGTATCTGAAGCTTTCCATCCTAGTTTATCAAGTTTTGTAGCAGAAATACCCGGAGTATCTCTATCCATAACAAAGATACTTATACCTTTATTACCCAATTCTGGACTTGTTTTTGCTGCCACTACAAGATAATCACTATATACCCCATTAGTGATAAAAGTTTTAGATCCATTAATTACATAATGATCTCCTTCTTTAACCGCCGTAGTTCTCATCCCTGCAACATCAGAACCTCCAAATGGTTCTGTTATTGCTAAACATCCTATTTTTTCACCAGAAATACTTGGTGTTAAATATTCTTCTTTTATTCTATCGTCTCCTTCTTTATTGATATGAGTCATTGCCAGATACGCATGAGCCCACATAGCCGCTGCAAAACCACCCGAATTAATTTTCTGTAACTCTTCTAAAAAGATAACAGTATAAAAAAGATCCAGGTCTAGACCTCCATATTTTTCGGGATAAGCAATGCCAAAATATCCCATTTCACCAAATTTACTCCAAATAAAGCGCTCTATATCTCCTGTTTTTTCCCATTTATCGATATGCGGAACAACTTCTTTTTTCAAAAACTCTTTAAGGCTTTCTCTAAACAATTCATGCTCTTCTGTAAAATACATACTATTCATCTGTTCTTTTTCTTTTTTTTTTAAAAACGTCAGATAGAATTTACCAATATTATAGCGCAATTCTTATCGTTATGCACCAAACTATTTACATATGGTAATTTTGACTGTTTTAATTAATATAGGCCGTGTATTGAGATTATCAGCAAAAATAAAGATATCGTAATCCAACAATAGTTTTTGTGTTATTAATTGAGGATTTATCAAAATTCACAGCAATTTTTTCCGATTTTTAATTTAATGTCAAATATAAAGCTATTCTGTCAATTTTTTCTAAAGAAAAACCTTCGATTTTTCCTAATTCGTTAAAATTTGAAACACTTCCATTCTTTTTAATAAAATCAGTTATTTCTAGGGCTGTTTCAAAATCGAAGTAAGGTATTTCTATCAGATCTTTAACTGAAGCGCTATTAAGGTTAATTTTTTTTATGTTTGGTGAAGATTTGACAGTAAAGTTGGATAAAATCTTCTTTCTTTGAAAATCATAAAGACCTTTAATATCTTTAAGCTGTTCATCATCTAAAAATCCACCTATTTTATTTCTGTATTTAATTGTTCTTTCGGCTATAAAGTCTGGAACTTGCAAATCATCTATAAGTTGTTTTGCCAATACTTTATTCAGATCCTCTTTTTCTGTATATGGTTTAGTAAAAGTACTTTTCTTTGCAGCTGTTTTTTTCTTTTTCCATTCAGGAAACTTAAACAATGGAGCAATTACTTTAAGAAGTGAGTCCGACACTCCTGATACCTTTTTAAAATCAGAAATAGAATTTATCCATTTATCTTGTTTCCTAAACCGATAAATTCTATCGAGTTCATCAGGAGACAATCCTAATTGATAACCTTTATAATCTGAAATAAAATTAGGATTAAAAGGTTTTAATCTAAACTTCTGTTTTTTCTGCTCTGCAATGGATTTTAAGGAATCTATTTGAACTTGAAAGGTAGTAAGTTCAACCAAATCGTTTTCTACATGTGTAGACTTAGGATAAAAAAAATACCCCAGTATACTTACCAAAAGGATAAGGGTTAAAATAAAAATCCCATTTCGAAAACGTGAATGTATATCGAAATGGGATTTTATATTATTCATGATGTATTAAATCTTATTTATTCGAAGCTTTTATCGCTTCAAAATATCGTGCTAGTTGTTTTTTAACTACTGGGAACAAGAAAAACAATCCTACCATATTAGGGAATACCATTGCAAAAATCATTGCATCAGAGAACGCCCATATAGAATTCATACTTGCAGCAGCTCCTATAACCACAAAGCTCAAGAACAATAGTTTATAAACTAAATCAGCTACTTTTCCTCTACCGAATAAAAATTTCCATGATTGTAAACCATAGTACGACCATGATATCATAGTAGATACTGCAAACAATACCACTGCAATAGTTAAAAATATATTAGAATATGGTATATATTTCCCAAAAGCTTGGGCTGTTATACCAGCACCTTCATAAGCAACACCATCGATTAAAACAGAACCACTTCCATCACCACCATAAGTAAAGGCTCCTCCTGAATTAAAAATTATGATTACTAAAGCTGTCATTGTACATATAACCACTGTATCAATAAATGGCTCTAACAAGGCAACAAGTCCTTCACTGGCAGAATATTTAGTTTTTACAGCAGAGTGCGCAATTGATGCAGAACCAGCTCCAGCTTCGTTAGAAAATGCTGCTCTTTTAAATCCTACTAGTAACACTCCTATAACTCCTCCTACTCCAATAGCTTTAGGATTAAAAGCTTCTGTAACAATCAATCCAAGAGCATCATCCACAAAAGAGAAGTTACTAAAAATGATATACAAACATGCTAACAAATACATGATTGCCATAAAAGGCACTACTTTTTCTGTAACCGAAGCAATACGTTTTATTCCTCCGATAATTATAATTCCTACTAAAATAGCTAGTATTATTCCTATCCAAAAACCAGCTCCCGTGCTTTCTAGTCCCATTAGTTCTTTTAAAACTATAGTCGCCTGATTTGATTGTGCAGCGTTTCCACCACCAAAAGATCCTCCTATACAAAATACTGCAAATATTGCTGCTGCAATTTTACCTAATGTCACGAAACCTTTTTCTTTAAGTCCTTTGCTTAAATAATACATAGGCCCACCATATATAGTACCATCTTCACCAACATCTCTATATTGAACACCAAGTGTACATTCTACAAATTTAGTAGACATACCTAGTAACCCACAGATGATCATCCAAAAAGTAGCTCCAGGACCGCCTAAAGCAATTGCCAATGCCACCCCTGCAATATTACCATTACCCACAGTTCCTGAGACTGCAGTTGCTAGTGCCTGAAAATGAGAGACTTCTCCTTCTTTAGATTCATCTCTGATAGTATCTTTAATATCACCATCTACCGCTGCAGAAGAATCTCCTAGACCATGTCCTTCAACATCATCGTATTTTCCTCGTACTACATTAATTGCTTTTCCAAAATATCTAATATTAGGAAAACCAAAATAAAGCGTAAAAAATAATGCACTTAATACTAATAGTATAATTACAAATGGTGCACCATCAAATACTTCAAAAAAGATGATACTAGAAATTGTATCAGAAAATGGCTTAAAAGCCTCGTCAATTTTCTGATCTAAACCTTTTTCTGTAACTTCTTGTGCAAATGATAAAAATGGAATTGTAAGCGCTAAAAATGAAAGAAGAATTCTCTTCATAATTCTGTGAGTTAATTAAATTTAGTTATTTATGAGGTTAGCAAGATGCTAAAAAAAACGGTCGTGTACAATTTTTAGGAAGTTAAATGTTTTGTAACGGTTAAATATTAAACTCCTTATTAAGTAAATTAATTTGTTCTGGACGACCCAAAACAACAACCTTTGAACCCGGTTTTAACACTGTACTTGCTTCGGGGTTTACAATATATTCTCCATTTGGTGATTTATACCCTATAATTGTGCAACCTGTTCTTGATCGCATATCTATATTAAGTATAGTTCGCTCTTGATGGTCATCAAACATATCTTCAAAAGAAACTTCTTCAATATTTATAGATCGTTTTCCTACAATAGAAAGATTGTCGAGGAACTCTATTAAATCCGGCACTACCACTAACGAAGCCATATGATCTCCACCTATACGGTCTGGCATGATTACATTATCGGCTCCTGCCAATCTTATTTTTTTATATGAGGCATCTTCAGAAGCTCTACTAATTATTTTAAGTTTCTTATTAATCTGTCTTGCAGACAGCACTATAAATAGATTGTCTGCATCCTCTGGCAATGTACATATTAGGCAAGCAGCATTTTTGATACCAGCTTCAATTAAAACTTGATCTTCTGTTGCATTACCCTTAAGAAATAATAATTGATCATTCTGATATCGTTCTATTATCTCATCGTCTTTTTCAATAATAATAAATGGTTTATTATACGCTAATAATTTTACTGCCGATTGTTTTCCATTTCGACCATAACCAATGATAATAATATGGTTTTCTAGCTTATGTATCATTTTTTGTATTTTTCGATATTGAACTCTTTTCGGGTCATTTTTACTAACGATATAGTCTGTAATTACAGATACAGAATATGCAAATATAGAAACACTCGTAGCAATCAAGAAGATAGTGAATAATTTGGCATTTTCATCGAGTGGATGTACTTCACTAAAACCAACGGTAGACATGGTTATTACCGTCATATACAAAGCATCAATCCAAGAATAATCAGAAAAAAATCGAAATCCTAATACGCCGATCAATATGACAACAATTAATAAAATTAAAGCGATATAGACCTTTTTTCTACCCCAATTGTAAATTTTTATCATAGGTCAAATACTGAAGTTCTTTTAGTATACACTAAATCTTTTATTTTTAGCCAAAATGCCATGTTTAGATAAATCACAAAACCTAAACCAGCTGTAGCAAAAGTCAAATAAATAAAAAACAAACGTACAATTTTTGCACGCATACCCAATCTATCAGCTAATCGTGATGATACATAAAATCCATTTCGTTCTAAAAAGTGTCTTAGATTATATAGCATCCTGCAAAATAATTATATTATCTCAAACTTTAATCTTGATTTAGTAAATTATTACCAATTGCACATTTTAAACATTTTTTTTGATCACAATACATATTCTTAAGTTGTAACATCGCTTGAGAGTGCATTGCCGTTTTGATGGGCACTTTATGTTTTATGAAATTATCTATAATAGTATTTTTCTCATAAGATATTTGAGAAATTAACTTAAAAATTTCCTCTTCTACATATTTTCCTTGACTACGGGCATAACTAAATTGCATAGGGATTATAGTATTTATCACTATTAAATCCACAAATTGCTTAGTCATCTGTTTTTGCCGAGGTTTTGACTCTTTATCAAAGGTATAATGACGCTCCCAAAAACTACTAGTACCAACATTAAAGATCTGATAGAATTCGTTTATATCATATGTCTGAATAATTCTACTAAACAGTCTGTCATTTTTAAAATATAATTTAGCCAATTGCGCTAATCGTATTGTTGGAAAGTTTGACGGTCTTAACCTAAAAAACTGCATTGAAATTGCATGTATTGGTTTAAGGCCAAACTTAGTTTTTAGAAAATCATATTCTATTTTAAGTTTTTTTGAATAATAATTATCTTTTTCTTTTTCTAAAAAACCGGCTTGTCCAAAAAACAAAGCTTCTAATTGACCCAGATCATGAGTACATTTTCTAAGTACAGAGAAATCAAATGAGTTTGCAAAACTTAAAAAGGCATCTCCGTTTACTTTTAACCCAAAGTTTTTTGCTAACATTTTAAACATTACGGTTTCCCAATTATTTGCAGAGCTTTTCAATAATTCTGAAATTAGAATAGACTTTTGCTCTAATCGTTCTAAATACAATCTATCTTGCCAGTTTACTAGGACGAAATCTGAAACATTTGACAATTGATTTTCGCATAAAATCCATTTTTTAAAAGTACGCTCAAAAAGTTTTTGATACCTAAATAAAAGTTTCTCATCTATATAGTCTTTTAACACTAATGTGGGAATACTACTATTATCTTTTCTAAAGACCTTTATATCATCAAACCATACAACATGTAGAATAACATTATTATAAGCAAGATCGTTTTCATGATGATGTGCATACCAATCACTAGATTTGATATGAATCTCGACATTCCCTGCCCATTTTTGATTATGTATTGTTATTTGCGCATTAAAAAAGTCTGGCCCAGAATTTTCTACATTGTGTGTTCCGACCTGCTTAATAATCACCTCGTGGTTATCGGTAGTCCTTAAACAAGAAGGGTTAAACTTCTTGTATTTCCAGAGAAACTGGAGAAAATCTTCTTTCATGTGTTTTTGTATATAGCTTTGTTATTCTGCAGATCAATTATTGATAACCACAGAAAGATGCTATTTACATTTTGGGTAGGATTAAGACAAATGCTTTAGCTTATCTAAATTTGAATGTGAAAATACTAAAATTTACTTTAATCTTGTAAGTCATCAATTAGAACCTTGACCAATACAGACTAATAATAAATACTATCCATCATGAATTCAGTACTTAAATCCATTTTTATTTCGGTATTTCCGCTTATTGCTTTATATTTTTCGATAGACGGCATATTACATTTAACCAATCATGGATTGTCTTACAGATATATTGGTAGGTTAATTGCATCTTTTTCTATATTATTTTTCTTTGCTATGCTATTTATAAAACCTGTGGCAAGAACAGATGCTAATTTAAAAATCAATACCATTTTAATTGCAATTGGATTCTTAATCAGCATTGTATTTGGTGGTCTTATCGAAAAGGATATCAATGGCTCATTACCTAGCGTTGGATTATTCTTAGGATGGATTCTTTATATCAAATGGTATTCTATTTTTACAGATCGTAAATCAAATACCACAATTCAAGTTGGCAAACAACTTCCTTCTTTTGAATTAGAGGACTCTGATAAAAATACTGTGCCTATGTCTGGTTTTATCGGCAACCCTTCTATCTTTTTATTTTACAGAGGAAATTGGTGTCCTTTATGTATGGCTCAAATTAAAGAAATTGCCGAGCAATACAAAGAACTAGAAAAAAGAAATGTAAATATGGTTTTGGTAAGCCCACAACCACACAAATACACTAAAACTCTTGCAGAGAAATTTAATGTAAACTTTAATTTTCTAGTAGATCAAGGAAATAAAGTAGCCAAAGAGCTTAAAATTCTTGCAGAAAATGGATTACCTATGGGTTTTCAAGCCCTAGGATATACAAGTGACACCGTAATGCCAACAGTAATTATAACCAATAAATTTGGAAAAATTATCTTTGCCGATCTTACCAATAACTATAGAGTAAGACCAGAGCCCGAAACTTTTCTTAAAATTCTTGATCAAAACATTATTGACTAAATATTCTCATTAAACTAGAAATAAAATATCCTAAACAAAATTGAGGTTACAATAGGTCATAATTAATGTCATAAATACATTTAATTCTTAAAACTACGTTAATTACAAGTAGAAATGTACTATTGGTAAGATTTTATGTATTAATGGAAAACCGTACAACAATTACTTTTCTTTTCTTTGTTTAACAATTAATGGGAAAATTAATTCACAACGACATAAAGATTACAAAACCCTAAGCTAAGTTGAGTTTGTGTTAGGTTATAGATGGCTGTCATTTTTGATAGCCATCTTTATTTTTATAAATTAATATCAGGATAGATATCAAACTTATTGAAAAAGGATTTTTTAAATTTAGATGAGTTAGAATAATTAAGCGTATCCATAACCTCTTTAAGAGGTAACCCCTCACCAAATATCATATTGTAAGAGCTTTCTAATTTTTTATTATTAAAAAATTCTAGCGGAGTTTGATTATGAATTTCTTTAAACATATTAAAGAAATTTGTTCGACTCATGTGAGCCATCGCAGCAAGCTGATCTACTCCTATAAATGGTTCATGTAAATTGTTCTTAAGATAGTTA
Organism: Aquimarina sp. AD10; assembly: GCF_003443715.1. NCBI lineage: Bacteria > Pseudomonadati > Bacteroidota > Flavobacteriia > Flavobacteriales > Flavobacteriaceae > Aquimarina > Aquimarina sp. AD10. Next base: position 2,489,531 of record NZ_CP031965.1, read on the forward strand.
CTTACTTTATAAATATTACCAACTTGTGCACTATTAATATTAAATGGATTACTCTCTGTCTCCCACTTTAAAACATCTTTCCAAAATGTCTCTAATAATCGGATTCCTCTTGATATATAATATAAATAATTTTCAACCCTATTAATATCTGGTTGCACAATCTGATCAAAAAGATTAGATTGTTTATAAGAAAGGTAAAACTTGTTGATGTGTTGATGAGAATATCGTATATAAGTATCTACGCGTTCGGCCATATCATTATTCTTCATAAAATAAGACCGTGTATACGAACTTTTAAGCACTATCATTGTTGATTTAACTACTGCTCCTTTTGGAATAAAAACCTGCTCACCCTGCTGTGAATCCATACACCTCATATTGCCTGGCGTATAGCTATCAGAATATGTACTTATAATTTGATCTTTCTCTAGTTGATGATCTAATGCATACTTTCTAAAATGAAGAATAATATCTCGTTCGTTTATAGGTTGTCTTATATACTCTATATCTGCATTTGCCTTATAATTATTGACCAACAAAAAAACCTCGGGCGAGATTTTATAATATGATAAATACCCTTCTCCTATTTCAGGTGGAAAATAGATATGATCAGAAGTGCTATTTGGATCTAATTGTGATCTAAAATAGTTTCTTAACTTATCTATATCTGAAAAATCAAACGAATATTTATACATCCTCATTTAGGTTTTACATATGTTTATATTCTTATAAGATCAATACTTTTCATTTAAGTTGCGTATTAGCCTTTGTAAAAGATCGACAGATATAAACAACCCCTTTATCAGCGCGTACACTAATAAAGGGGGTATATTAAACTTGATATAAATATAATAATTTATTTTATATGACTGATTACGTCATATTTTGTGATAATGTGATGCTTGCCATTTTCTAACGCTACAAGAACTGCTGGATTTCCATTTTTAATAAGTTTAGATATCTCATCTAGTGACGTTTTAGCTTTTACTATAGGAAAAGGTTCTTTCATCACTTCTTTGATAGGAGTACTATCCATATCTTTATTTTCCATAAAAGCTTTAAATAAAGCACTTTCATCTACAGATCCTACAAAACCATCAGTATCGATTACCGGTATTTGTGAAATTTGAAATTTACGCATACGTTCAATCGCATGAGAAACAAGTTCTTCTGTTTTTACGGTAATTAATGGTTTATCTGCATGATCCTTTATTAAGCCTTCGGCATTAGAAACTTCTTCTTCAAGAAAGCCTCTCTCACGCATCCAATCATCATTAAACATTTTACCAACATATCGGCTACCATGATCGTGATATAAGACTACTACGACATCATCTTTAGTAAAATTTTCTTTTAACTGAAGTAATCCTTTTATAGCCGCACCTGCACTATTTCCTAAAAACATTCCTTCTTCTTTGGCCAGTCTTTGAGTATATATTGCAGCATCCTTATCGGTTACTTTTGTAAACCCATCTATAACAGAAAAATCCACATTTTTAGGCAAAATATCTTCACCAATACCTTCTGTTATGTAGGAATAAATTTCGTTTTCATCAAAAACACCTGTTTCATGGTATTTTTTAAAAACTGACCCATAAGTATCTATCCCCCAAATTTTAACATTAGGGTTTTGTTCTTTTAGATACTTTCCTACACCAGAAATGGTTCCACCTGTGCCTACACCAACAATAAAATGGGTAATCTTGCCATCTGTTTGTTTCCAAATTTCAGGACCGGTACTTTCATAATGCGCCAAAGCATTAGATGGATTATCGTATTGATTTACATACCATGAATTTGGAGTTTCCTCTGCTAATCTTTTTGATACAGAATAATACGATCTTGGATCTTCGGGTTCTACATTTGTTGGGCAAACCATAACTTTAGCGCCAACTGCGCGCAGAATGTCCATTTTTTCTTTGGATTGCTTATCCGCCAAAACACAAATCAATTTATATCCTTTGATAATCGCCACCAACGCTAACCCCATACCTGTATTACCAGAGGTCCCTTCGATAATAGTACCACCAGGTTTTAACCTTCCATCAGCTTCAGCATCTTCTATCATTTTTAACGCCATTCTATCTTTTACAGAATTCCCTGGGTTAAATGTTTCATATTTAGCCAACACCAATGCATCAACATCTTTTACCAATGCATTCATTTTAACCATAGGTGTATTGCCTATAGTTTCTAATATATTTTCTGCGTATTCCACTAGTGTATATTTAGCAACCTAAAGAAATAGGTCATTTAATCGTACAAAGATACAATCTAGATTACCGATGCAAAAATTTTAAATAGATAATCGATATTATTGAAATCGAATTGATTTTGTAGGAGATATTTTTGAAACGATATATGAAGGAATTAATAGCATTATTAGACATAAAAGTATAGTCCCTACATTAAGCAATAATATATAACCAAGGTTTATATATACGGGAGCTGTATCTACATAATACGTCTCGGGGTTAAGTCCAACTACCCCGTAGTAATCTTGAATTAACAACAAGCCTATACCTATAAGATTACCCCAAAAAAGACCTATTAAAATTAAATAAGCTGCATTATATAAAAACATCTTTCTAATGCTCCAATCAGAACTACCTAATGCTTTAAGAATACCTATCATAGGTGTTTTTTCTAAAATCAAAACCAGTAATGCCGTAATCATATTAATCCCAGCTACTAGAATAATAATCCCAATGATCCCAATAATATTGAGATCAAAAAGTTTAAGCCATTCAAAAATCATTGCATACTTCAACGTTATTGTTTGACTATCAAGTGTAGAAGGTATATTTTCGTAGATTTCCTGGCCTTTAGTATCAATCGCAGTAAAATCGTCAATAAAGACTTCAAAATTACCGATCTCATTAGTCTGCCATTTATTCATTTTTTGAATATGCCGTATATCTGCAAAAAGAAATTTCTCGTCAAACTCTTGAAAACCTGAACTATAAATCCCAACTATTTTAAACGCCCTAATATATGTTTTAGAATTTGAAACAGAATTCTTTTTTAAAAAATATGTAATGGCTTTATCACCTACAGTAAGTCCTAAACGACTTGCTATATGTGAGGATAATAAAATCTCTTCATTTAGTTCATTCCTAAAATCGGGTATTCTACCTTCTATTAAATACTCTTTAAAGTAACTCCAATTATAATCTTTGCCTACACCCTTAACAACGACACCATCAAAATCAGTTTCAGTTCGTATGATACCCATTTTAGTTGCAACTCCTTGCATATGAGCGATTCCTTTTACCTCTGGGAATATAGATGGACTTCCTTTTTCTATCCAATTTGTCCAATCTGAATTTTCTACTAGAGCTTTAAATTCTTTGGAGTAAAACTTTTGATCTTTCGAAATTGGAATTAAAGATTCTAAACTACTATTATTATCAAAGCTTGATATTAGCACATGTCCGTTAAACGCTGCAACTTTTTCTCTTATTTTTCGTTGTAAACCTATGCCAGTAGCAATTGTAATAAGCATCATAACCATACCAATAGCAATAGCCGAAATCGCAATTTTTATAATTGGTGTCGAAATGCTACTTTTATGTTCCTTACCTTTGATAAGGCGTTTGGCGATAAAATACTCGAAATTCAAGCTTAACTATGATTTTTATTAGAAATGCATTCAAAAATACATTTTTATTCTTTTGTACCCTTCTTATTTTTCATGGAAGTGTAACAAAAACATTTGCACAAGGTCAAAATGTAAGACAATTAAATACTATTACTAAAGATAGTGTTCAAATTACTGCACCAATTATTGTGGGTGCAAACCAAACAGAACTTTATCTTCCGATATTAGAAGGTAAAAAAGTAGCCATAGTTGGTAATCAAACTTCAGTCATTTTTAGATATCCAAATCTTAACATGCTTATTGAAGAGCAAGGAGGGATTGAATCTACAGAATTTAAACAGTACACACATTTAGTTGATTCTTTATTATCTAGAAATATTAAAATACAAAAGGTATTCGCCCCAGAACATGGTTTTAGAGGCAAAGCAGATGCCGGTGAACTAGTTGCAAATAGCAAGGATATTAAAACTGGTCTGCCTATTTTTTCACTACATGGCAAAGACAAGAAACCCTCTGTAGCATCCCTATCTGGTATTGACATGGTTGTTTTTGACATACAAGATGTTGGCGTTAGGTTTTACACCTATATATCAACATTACATTATGTTATGCAAGCTTGTGCAGAGAACAATATTCCTGTTTTAATTCTGGATAGACCTAACCCAAATGCGCATTATATAGATGGACCTACCTTAGAGCCTAAACATTCAAGTTTTTTAGGAGTACACCCTATCCCACTCGTACATGGTATGACTATAGGTGAGTACGCTAAAATGATTAATGGTGAAGGCTGGCTAGGCAAAGATCTTACTTGTGAAATTACGATTATACCTCTTAAAAACTATACCCATAAAAGTTCTTATAATTTACCGATTAGACCTTCTCCAAACTTACCTAATGATAAAGCTATAAATCTATATCCAAGTTTAGGTTTTTTTGAAGGTACTACTATAAATGCTGGTCGAGGCACCGAAAAACAATTTCAAATTTTTGGATCTCCTGATCTAGCGATAGAGCATTATAATTTTGCATACATTCCAAAACCAAATTTTGGAGCAAAATATCCTAAACATCGCGGAGAAGTTTGTTATGGTAATGATTTAAGAAAAACAAAATGGCTTAGCTCTATAAATTTATGGTGGTTAGTAAATGCCTATAAAAACTCAAACGACAAAGACAAATTCTTTAATACCAAATCTTTTACACTTCATGCTGGAACAGAGAAACTACAGCAACAAATTCAAGATGGAATAAGTGTTCAGGAAATCAAGAAATCTTGGAGCGAAGATTTAAAAGCGTATAAAATCAAAAGACAACAATATCTTTTGTACAAATAAGATGATTTGGATAATTACGAGTAAACACTTTTGGATCAAAGAATCATCAACTCACAACAATATTAATAATCGCTTAAGCCCTTCTATTACTTTTATGTTCAAGATCTATAGTCGCTTTCATTTTTTCAACGATATTATAAGCAGCAGGGCATATAGCTACATTTTTTAAGGTTAAATCAGAAATTTGCTGAAACTTCTTGCGATCTGTATGTGGATATTCTCTACAAGCCTTTGGTCTTACGTCATAAATTGAACAATAATTATCATCTCCCAGAAAAGCGCAAGGTGTTTCTTGCAATACCAAATCTCCATCTTCATCTCTTCGTAAATACTGTGCTTCAAATTGACTAGATTTCATTCTAAAATGCTTAGCAATTCGTTCTACATCTTTATCTAAAAATAATGGACCAGTAGTTCTACAACAATTACCACACGCTAAACAATCTGTTTTTTCAAACTCATCTTGGTGCAAATCTTGCATGATTTCGTCTAACTTCTTTGGTGGCTTTTTTTTGAGCTTAGTAAAGAACTTTTTATTCTCGTTATGTTTATCTTTGGCCAGTTTTGGTAATTGATCTATAAATTGCTGCATAGATGCAAAATTACAACTAAACCAATGAATTATCATTTAGGAAACAGTAATTATGAATAAAGACATTTTTGGAGAAGCCATTAAAGACTTTTACAATCAGAAATACACTGAAGATATCATAGTACAAGCTCCTGATTTTGATGATGATATTATACCCATACCATATCTATTTAGATCCTATAATGAAATGCCTGAACTAGAAAAAAAAGCATTGGATTTATCTTATGGAAAAGTACTTGATGTTGGCTCTGGAGCAGGAAGTCATAGCTTGTATCTTCAAAATACTCGAGATATAGATGTGACTGCTATTGATATTTCAGCTGGAGCTATAGATATTTGCAAAAAAAGAGGACTACAAAAAGCTATAATTCAGGATATATTCGAATTGAAAAATACTACATATGATACGCTACTATTTTTAATGAATGGAAGCGGAATTATAGGTAATTTATCAAATATCGATCGATTTTTCAGCCACATAAAAACACTTCTCGCACCAAAAGGACAAATTCTTATAGATTCTTCTGATATCTCATATTTGTTTACTGATAATGATGGGGGATTCTGGGTTGATGCTTCTGCCGGATATTACGGAGAAATGCAATACAAACTTAAGTACAAAAATTTAGAATCAGATTGGTTTGATTGGTTGTATATAGATTATAACACATTACAAAATGCAGCAAATACCCATGGATTTTTATGTGAATTGTTATCTGAAGGAGAAAATAACGACTACCTAGTTAAATGTACAATAATTAACTAATTTTTAGCAATTAAAAAAGTAAGTAATGTCATAGTGGTATACTATTTGTGGGTAAACTCCTATTTTTAAACAATCATCTACTAAACTTTTTTATTTACTAACTATTATTCACTAAAAACTATATCCCGTGCAAATTACAAAGTTTCTAAGTTATCTATTTATCACTTCATTTTTACTAGTAAGTTGTTCTAACGATGATGATGCAGCCCCAGATAACAACAATACACCAAATTCTTTTAATGTTGCTAACAGACAACCTCTTGGGAGTTCTGCTAATGATCTTTTAAGTGATAATCAATTTAAAAGTATAACAATAGAAATCGTATCTGTTCAAGGGTTTGAGCCTACATCTACTGCAGTAGATGCTTTTAGACAGTTTTTAGAAAATAGAATATTTAAACCAGATGGAATCACCATCAACCAGCGCTCTGTAGCTTCGTCTAATAGAGCTCCTTTTACCGTAGACGAAATCAGAGAAATTGAAGATGGAAATAGAGGTCTATTTAATGCGGGGGATGAAATAACGGTTTATGTGTACTTTGCTGATGGAAATAATGAAGGAGACACCAATACGCAGGTAACATTAGGAACAGCCTATAGAAATACGTCTATGGTTATTTATGAAAGCACACTACGTAGACTTAGCACAAGACCTGGAGCTCCATCTCTTCCTACGATAGAAACAGCAACACTCAATCATGAATTTGCGCACCTTATGGGATTAGTTAACATCGGTACTCCTTTACAATCTGATCATGAAGATCCAGAAGCAGGTGGTCACTGTAACGTAGAGAGTTGCCTTATGGAAGCTGCAATAGAATTTGCCAGCGGTATGATGGGAATGGGAGAAATAGTACCCGAATTAGATGCACAATGTATCGCAGATTTACGTGCTAACGGAGGAAGATAAAAAAACAAAATACTACCAAAAAAGCATCACTTTAATACAGAGTGATGCTTTTTTAATGGAGTTATTTCTTATTATTTAAAAAACTTTTTTACCATCTAAATACGTTGCATTCACTTTGATATTCGGAATCCTATCTTCATCTACTTCCATAATATTCTCTTCCAGGATTACAAAATCGGCAAATTTACCTATGCTTATACTCCCTTTCTCTGTTTCTTCAAAATTACTGTAAGCCGCCCATATTGTCATTCCTTTTAAAGTCTCTTCTCGTGTAAGCGCATTTTCTTTTTGAAAACCACCTTCTGGGTATTGTTTTAGATCTTTTCTTGCTACTGCTGCATAAAAAGTATAAAAAGGACTTACTTGTTCTACAGGGTAATCAGTACCTAAAGCTACTTTACCGGTTTTTTCTAATAACTTTTTATAAGCATAAGCTCCCTTAATACGTTCGTTTCCTAATCGTTCATCTGCCCAATACATATCACTAGTAGCATGAGTAGGTTGTACACTCATGACTAAATTATCATTTAAAATCTCAAACTCTTCTGGAGCTACTACTTGTGCATGCTCCACTCTCCATCTACGATCCGATTTGTTTTGTAAAACTTCGTAATACGTTTTCATGACAACAGCGTTCGCAGAATCACCAATAGCGTGTGTATTCATTTGAAAAGGAGATCCCGCCAGTTTTTTTGCTAATGCTTTAAATTCTGCATTGCCAATTACCATAGCTCCAAAATGTTCATCTTGGTCGCTATATGGTTCTTTTAAAGTAGCACCACGAGATCCCAAAGCCCCATCTGCATACACTTTAAAAGATGAGACATTCAATTTATCTGTTTTATGCACTCCATTTTTTAAATAATAGTCCACATATTCTGGCACATTACTAACCATGGCATACATCCTGATACTAAGCTCTTCTTTGTTTTGTAAGCTATCAATTAATTGTATTACCTGAGGACTCAATCCTGCATCATCAACAGTAGTTAAACCATAACTGAAATTAATTTTTTCGGCTTCTTTTAAAGCTTGAACTTGTTCGTGAACTCTAGGCTCTGGTATAGTTGATTCTATTAACCTCATTGGGTTATCAATAAGCACTCCTGTAAGTTTACCTTCTTTTATAATAATATCCCCTCCTTCAACTTTGGTATTTACCGTAATTTTAGCCAGATCCAATGCTTTTTGATTTACCAACAAAGCATGACCATCAACACGTCGCATCGCTACAGGGATGTTAGGAAATAAACTATCTAATTTTTCTTTGGTTGGGAACTCTTTCACTTCCCAATCATTTTGATCCCAACCTCTACCTGTTATAAAAGCTACATTATTTTCTTTTTGAAATGATACGATACGTTCTAGTACCTCATCATAACTTTTGGTCCCTCTTAAATCAACTTTTTGCTGCTGTAATCCTAATCTATAAAAATGACAGTGTGCATCTATCAATCCTGGAACGATAGTTTTTCCATTTGCGTCCAAAGTATCAGAAACATTATATTGTTTCATTAATGTTTCACTTGTTCCAACCGCTATAAATTTTCCGTCTTTAATTACAAAAGCTTCTGCTTTTGGTTTATCATCATCTACTGTATATATGTTTGCATTTAATACCAAAAGATCTGCATCTTTTTTGGGTTCTTGACAAGAAATAAAAAACAGTGTAATACTAAATAATAGAATAACTTTTTGCATTGTGTATTTGAGTTTGATGTATGTAATAGTGCTTAAAAGTAGGAATATCTATATTTTAAAAGGTTAAGGTTTTCTTAATAAAGATTGACTTACAAAATCCTAAGAGATAAATTAAGCAAAAAACGACTTACAAAAATGCGCTTTATTAGAATTAGAAAAGAACAAATAAATACTATTCTTTTTTATTACTTATAACCTTTATCATAACCTTATGGTAAAAACTTAAAACTATCGTGATTATAGTTCTTCTTTTCTTTAATTTGTATAAACTAAAAAAATAAACACATGGATTTAAAACCAAAACTGGGCTTAGATAATCTTACATTCGGAATGTCTAAAAAAGAGGTTTATGAAGTGCTAGGAATGCCAGATAGAAAAAGAATTAGTGACGACGACGACGATCAACAACTTTTAGAATATAATGATCAAAAATTAAGACTAACTATATACAAGAATGAGGATAATCGTCTAGGATATTTGCAAACCTCGAATCCAAAATTAGAATTTAATGGACATGCTATTATAAATTCAAAAATAGACTTTGTAAAAGATAAAATATTTGGAGACATTATTTCTGATTGGGAAATTGAGGACTATGATTTTTTTGCAACCCATAGCAATGATGACTATTGGATTACACTTAATGTAGAATTTGGAGTTGTAATTAATATCGAGATTGGAGTTCCGTTTAACGACGATAACGACTATGACTGGCCCAATTAAATAACACTAACTGAAGAAACCAATATATGGATATTACTATTCGTAGAGCTGAAGCTGATGACCTAGAGTTTATCTGGCAGATGTGGCATGATGTTATGGCACAAAAGATTTACTTTTCATATAATCATACTTCAACAAGAGCAACAATTGAAAAAAGCTGGATTAATCTTACAAACCATATCTATGTCGCTACTATAGAAAATGAAGTTGTAGGTGCGTATATTTTTAAAGATAATCAACCAGGTTATGGCAATCATATCGCAAATGCTTCGTATATGGTAAAATCAGAACGAAGAGGATTACGAATCGGACATCAATTATGTGCGCATTCTATAATCAAAGCCAAAGAAGTAGGATATAAAGCTATGCAATTTAACTTAGTAGTAAGCACAAACAAAGGAGCAATAAAAACATGGTTAGATAATGGTTTTAAAATTATTGGCACTATCCCAGAAGGTTTTCATCATTATCAGGAAGGATATGTTGATGCTCATATTTTCTATCGTAAACTCTAAACTAAAAATACACCCAGAATCAATAGATTTTTGGTGGGTTAGATGTGAGATAAATTTCGATTTATGACGCTTTGGTATAATTGTTTGACTCTCTGTTCTTGTTTTATTTTGTAAACTACCATTGGTTTTGCCCTATTTTGGGAAACCCTTCCACTATCGATTGTTATTCAGGTAATTTTAATAGTTGTAATACATCTTTATGGGCAGATTCTATAGCACCTGATCCTATAAGTAATCTCTTTATCAAGATATTTGTGATACTGCATTCTGTCTTTGTTTAGTTACAATAGTTAATAATGATGCTTCTTTTTACTGTTATTTTATGTTGTTTTTAGTATTTTTTTTATTGCCACAATCCCTCTTTGGCAAGTATAATTTCTGAAAATCATTACTTCACTCCTACCTTAAAACTTAAAATCAGATATTCTATATTTTTTAAAAAAAGTAGGGTATAAGTCTAAATATTTGTTTTAGGTAAGCAAAGAGCAATAAACTATAATTTTAAAAAAACAGAATGAAAAGAATAATTAAAAATGTATTCAAATTATGTATGATCGCAATAATAGCTAACACTGCGATTTCTTGTGATAAAGATGATGATAATGATAATGTAATGCCTCAAAAAATAAATGCTGTAACTATTTCTAAACCAAAACCGATTGAGGGAAATATACTCAATTTGATTTATGCCGTTTCAGATTTTACAACTGAAGACTATATAAATAACAAGAAGGTTACTATCACATGGTGGAGAATAGATGATATCAATGATAATAACTCAAAACGTGTAATAATACCTAATGAATCTTTATCGCAATATACTCTAAAAAGTGAGGATATTGGTAAGTATATAGAAGTTCAAGTAACCGTAAAGGGTGCTAAAAATCTACAGAAGACTTCTAAATCTATCGGTCCTATAAAAGGAAAAGATAATGCAGACTCACAGGATTCTTCTCTTACTTGTTTTAATGCGTCTCTTGATTATAGTTTTGCTGAAGTATCCCATAGATTATTTCCTTCAAAAGAGAATTGCAACAAACTTAAGACCGCTATTCAAGAATACTTAGCTAATACAGTATGTCCCGTTACTGGTTCAGAAAAATCAAAATTAGAAGAACAATTAAAAAAACTTAATTGCGATACCGAAACACCATCAGAAGATACTACTTTAGCTTGTTTTAATGCATCTAGTGATTATAATTTTGCAGAAGTATCTCATAGATTATTTCCTTCAAAAGAGACTTGCAATAAACTTAAGACCGCTATTCAAGAATACTTGATTAATACAATATGCCCAGTTACAGGTGAAGAAAAATTAAAATTAGAAGAACAACTAAAGATACTTAATTGCGATACCGAAACGCCATCAACATCAGAAGATACTACTTTAGCTTGCTTTAATGCATCTAGCGATTATGGTTTTGCTGAAGTATCCTATAGATTGTTTCCTTCAAAAGAGACTTGCAATAAACTTAAGACCGCTATTCAAGGATACCTAATTAATACAGTATGTCCAGTTACAGGTGAAGAAAAATCAAAATTAGAAGAACAATTAAAAAAACTTAATTGCGATAAATAAGAAATCATGCTTCGAACAAGGCTTCATATATGGTAAAATCGGAACGAAGAGGATTACGCATTGGGCATCAATTATGTGCGCATTCTATAATCAAAGCCAAAGAAGTAGGATATAAAGCTATGCAATTTAATCTGGTAGTAAGTACCAATAAAGGAGCAATAAAACGTGGTTGGACAATGGTTTTGAAATCATTGGCATTACCCCAGAAGGTTTTCATCATTATCAAGAAGGATATGTTGATGTACATATTTTCTATCGTAAACTGTAAAATTTTATAAAAAAACACCCAGAATTCATAGATTCTGGGTGTAAACATTTAAAAAGTACTTAATGTTATTTACTTGCAATAATCCAAGTACTTATTTTATCTTCTAACAACGCTAGTGGTACACAGCCCGTTTCTAAGACTTGATTGTGAAACTGACGAATATCAAATTTATCTCCTAATGCTACCTCTGCTTTAGCTCGAAGTTCTCTTATTTTCAATTGTCCGATTTTATAGGATAATGCTTGTCCTGGATTGGCCATATATCGTTCAATTTCAGACGTAATTCCCGCTTCAGATTCTGCTTCATTATCCAAAGAATATTGTATTGCTTGCTCTCGTGTCCAACCTTTAGAATGAAGTCCTGTATCCACTACTAAACGAACCGCTCTATGCATCTCTGCTCCTAGCATTCCAAAATATTGATAAGGATCGGTATATAATCCAAGTTCTTTACCCAAAGATTCGCTATATAAAGCCCAACCTTCTCCATAACCACTATACCAAAGTGTTTTTCTAAACTGCGGAAGATCTTTACTTTCTTGCGTTAATGAAATTTGATAGTGATGTCCAGGAATTGCCTCATGCAAAAACAAAGACTCATCACTATAGGTATTATACTTTGTTACATCTGGTATTGGTGTGTAAAAAATCCCAGGACGAGTACCATCTAAAGAACCTGGGTTATATTCTGCACTTGCAGATTGCTCACGAAACGCTTCGGTACGACGTACCTCAAAAGGCGTTTTAGGTTTAACATCGAATAATTTTTCAATCTGTGGTTTCATGCGGTTATGAATCGCATTAAAATTATCGATCACTTCTTGAGGATCTTTAAAAGGCATTAGTTCCTTCTTAGTACGTACATAATCAAAGAATGATTTTAAATCTCCTTTATATCCTACTTCATTTTTAACCTTTTCCATTGCTGCAGAAATACGTGCCACTTCAGACAATCCTAATTCATGAATCTCATCGGCAGTCATATTTGTAGTAGTATACAATTTAATCTGATACTTATACAGATCAGCTCCGTTTGGAATATCGGAAATCCCAGAACTTGCTCTACCTGCTTCCATATATTCAGCACTCATGAATTTATGTAAACTTTTGTATGCAGGAACAATTTTTTCTGAAACCATTTTAGTATATGCTTCAGTGAGTTGTTTTTTATCTTCTTCTGAAAAACCTTCTGGAAAATTTTTGACTGGTGTATAAAAAAGATGCTTATCTAAATCTTCTACTGTTAACGCTTCTAACTGCGGAAGGACTTTTGTAATTAAAGATTTAGGAAGAACATATCCCGCTTGCATACCTTCTTTCATTTTTGACTCTGCTGAAGCCAACCATTCTAAATACCCTTCAAGACGTTTTAGCCAATTATTATAATCTTCTACCGTTTCAAAAGGTTGTGCACTTGCACCACTTGCTAATTGACCTGCAACAAGATTAATCGACCACATTTGATCAATTGGGAAATACTCTTTTTTAAATTTAAAAGCTTCTAGGTTAATATCACACTCCCATTTTAGGATAGCTTTGCTCATTTTTTCACTAGCAGAAAGAGAAGCATCATCAAATTGATCTAGCATTTCTTTATATGTAGTATAATATGCTTTTACTTTTGCTACTGTTTCATCTGCTAATGGATTAGGAAACTGATCATTAAAACGATTATCCCCCGCAAAGGTAGCTTGTACAGGGTTTAGTTTAAGTCCTTCTTCATAGTAATTATCCAGCATTTTATTAAACTTGGCACTAACATCAACAGTGGCCTCAGGTTCTTTTGTAGTGACTTCATTTTTACACGCGGTAAAAACTACTGCTAGATAAACTACAGCAAGTATTCTTTTAATCATGGTATTATGTGTTTTGTTTTGAGTGTTGAAAGATAGCAAAATTTGCTGTAGAAGATTTGCAGCTTAACAACATCTTAAGTCCTAAGTTTTGCTTTGAGTTTTGCTTTTTCTTCGGCTAACCATTCATCTTTAAGAATACTCAATAATACGCCATCGGTTCTTCCTTCACCATTAATTGCAGGAAAAACACCTCTTAAAACTCCTTCTTGCTTACAACCAACACTTTGCATTGCAGCGATACTCACTTTATTTTCGACATACGAACCTAACCCTATACGCTGTGCTCCCATGGTCTCAAAAGCAAACTCAAAAAGCAAATATTTACAATGTTTATTTAACCCTGTTCCTCTAAATGCAGAGCCATACCAGGTATACCCCAATCGTATCGCAGATAATATGGATGATATTTCGCAATATCGAGTACTACCCGCATATTGATCTTTTATTTTATCATATACAATAAATGGATATTCTTTTTTAGCTTTTCTATTAGTTATCGCAGTTTTTATATATGCTGTAAGCCGCTCTTCGCCATCCCCTTTTATAAATGAGTAGTCCCAAATACCAGGTTCATTAGCTATATCCAACAGATGCTCTATATCGTTCATTTGTAATGGTCGAAGTTTTACAAAATCATCTTCGAGCACATATACTTTTGAAAAATCAAAATTTAGCATTTAAATAATAATATTAATTAATTTACCACCTATTAAAGGTCAACCTATTTTATGCTCAAAAACCCTATAAAATGATTCAAGGCTAGTATGCTCTTGTATATTGTTCTTTTTCTGAAAGTAGAATGGCTTTTTTTCCGGTATCTATGAGGAACTTTGTTTTTAAAGTAACCCTATCTTTAAGCTCTTGAAGAAACACTATAAAATGTAAATGAGGACCTGTTGCCCAACCTACATCTCCGCTATAACCGATTAGCTGACCAATTTTTACCTGATCACCAACAGTAACTTTGGCTCCGCCTTTTTGGATATGTGTATATTCTGCAAAAGTACCATCACTATGATAGACCAATATAAAATTATTCAGTTTCGCACATTCTGGTGTTGTACAGCTTTTGCTATTACTTTCTTCAACATCTATAACAACTCCTCCTCTAGCAGCATAAATCTTGGTACCCATAGGCATTTTAAAATCTAATGCATTTTCATTTTTATGAGAAGTAGCTCCATTATACCCTTGAGAAAGCCAAAATGTATTTCCTTTACCATACGGAAGATAATAGTTGAAATCTTTATCATACTCTTTTTGATTATGATCACCATGATTATACACCGACTCATACCCTAATTTCACCCGTTTTTTTCGATCAATCACGCTTAAATTAGTAATTATATGTCGCTTAGTCATGGCTGGCACTACAAATACTTTATTATTTCCATTAGACGATTTAAGATTTTCTAGTGTAAAATTCATCTTGGCAGAAACCGGACTATACTCATCGTTATCTGCTAGAATTACAAATCCATCATCTGTTTCTTCATAATAAAGCTTAAAATTATCTTGCGAAAAGACAATCAATGAACATAAACTTAAAATAATCAGAATAGTATTTTTCATAGGGGTTTACTTTTATTAAATATAACAAAAGTTATTCCTGATTTTGTTAATAATCAAACTTATATGTTGCTCCTCCTAAGATTTGAATATCCTGAACAGGAAAATTCACCCATTTTTCATAATTATCCCCTACTAAATTATTTCCTTTTACAAAGAAAGACAGTTGATCATTTAATCGATAGCCGACGTTAATATTAGCATCAAAATAAGAATCTAATGTAACTGTTGCTTCGGGAACTGTAGGTACAACCGCAACGGTATTATCTATATCTTTTCGTTCACCTACATAAAATAATTGCCCTCCTAAAAACCACTGCTTATTGATTTGGTAGTCTACTAATACCGATGCCTTTATTTCTGGTAAGTTCCAAGCTTCTTGCTCATCTTCACTACTATAACTAAAATATTCTGCAGCCGCTCCTAGTTTAAACTTTTTATTGATTTCAAAATTAAGTTCTCCATAACCTATAACTGTATTTACATCATCATAACGATAAGAAAAAGAATTTCCAAAATCGTAACCTTCCAGTTGAAGTGTAGCACTTCTATTGTTAACAAATAAAGGTTTTTCATCTTCAGAAATATAACTCCCACGAACATTATAACTCACTATATCTGAAATCTTACCTTTTAATCCAATATAGGCATCATAAAGCATATTTGTAGGTTCCAAAATTAATGTTGGTGAAACAAAAGGATTCTTTTGCACTGCATTTCTATACGTGTTTTGTTGCAATGTTCCTTCTAACCCACCGTAAGCTATTACAGCCTCATCTAACAATCTATACGATGCGGTAACTTTTGGATAAATAAAGAAATCATTATCACTGTTTTCGGTATCAATACTATAATATACTGCTGCTCCTAAATTCACCGTAAGATTATCTCTTAAAATGACCAAACTGGGGTTTACACCTAAATTAAGTATCCCATAATTATTTGGGGTTTGTAAGACAGGATCCAGATCACGATCAAAACTTCCGCTTACATAATCTACAATAAAATTGGTATTGATTAATGAATCTCCCATCTCGAACTCAAATGTAGGTTTTGCCACCACATGATGTTCTGTAGACCCTAGAGCATCACCAAAAAAGCGATATTTTAAAGAAGCTTTTTTAAAGTATAAATCATCAAACTGAAGTTTTCCTCCTAATTTAATTCCGAAATAACTTTGTTGAGGATCTATAGCTGCAATTTGTTCTTGAGTCAATGTGGGCACCTCAGGTAACCCATACCAATTATACAACTGGTGTTCTGCTCCCACTTCTAGACCATAAGTATATTTTCTACTACGCGAAGTATAATTAACGTCTAAAAATGAATTGTAAAATTTATCATCTAATTGCACTTCATCGATACCCCCTTGCGAAGAATTATGATGCAAGTATATCCCTAGATTATCAGAACGATTGATTTGAAAATTACTATAAAATTCTGCTAGTGCAGAGGTAAAGTTTCCAAATCCTAATGTTGCATAATTATCATAAATCTTAATACGTTTAGGTCTATCTATATTAGCCGCTTTTCCTTTTGCAGGTGTATAAGTAGATGCCACTGGAACAGAAAAAATACTGTATCGTATTTGCTTTTTCTTTTGGGTAACAGAATCATTAAGTATCGGTGTAGATTTTATCTTAAATGCATCGCTAATTGTAGGCGTATAAGCTTTAACAATTACTACACGTTCTGTATCCAGGGTTTCTTCTTCTTTTTCTTGTGCAAGTGTTCCCCAACTTACTATACCCATACAAATAAAAGGTATTGTTTTTTGAAAATATCTAATCATAAGATACGCGTCATTTTTAAAACTAATTACTACTGCTCTTCAGTTTGGATGGATGAATTTGTTTTTGCCTCTTTGGCTTTGATTTTTTTGAGTTCGGCACTTGCCTCATCAATTACTTCAGGAAAATCTGCAAAATTCTTAATCACACTTTCCAAAATATACGTGGCTTGATAGGCATCTTTAAGTCCGTAGAAATTTTTAGCCATTAATAATAATCCTTTAGAACCATATAATCGGTATCCTGGATAATCTTTAGCCAATTTTTGAATAGTTTCGTTAGACGACTTGTATTTTCCTTCGTCATTTTCAAAATATGCTGCATAATACAATGCCTCTGCTGCTAATTCTCCTGTAGCTATTTTTTGTACTTCGGCATACGCTTTTTTAGCACGTACCATATCTACAGTTTTTAATGCTGCTCTTGCAGTAAAAATTTTAGCATCACTTTTTACATCATTTTGAATTTTAGGATTAGCCAATACCTTATCTGCATATTCGATTGTTTTTTGATACTTCAATAATTGATAATATGATTTCATTAAATTAGATTGTGCAAAAATGATATTTTGCGGATAATCTGCATCACTTTCTAGACGTTCTAATATCGGGATGGCTTTTTCGTAACTACGATTTTCTAGATGCACCTGTGACAATCTTGCCAATGCTTGCTCTGTAAATTCTGTTCTATCATTTTTAAGCACATATTCATAATGAGGAATCGTTACATCTTTATCGTTATTTTTGAAATATAATTGTGCGAGATAAAAATGACTTTTTAACGTATGTAAGCCATTAGGAAATTCATTTAAGTATTTTTCAAATCCTGAGATAGCCGCATTATCATTATTTTCTAAAAACTGTTTTTCTGCTGCTTCATATGAGGTGTTATCCAGATCAGCATCACTAACATCAACAAAACTTAACCCTTTTACCCAAGTAGCATACTCATCGGTTCTACCTAAATCTACATAAATTAATCTTGCAGTATTTACCGCTTGTAACGCCTCGTCTGTATCAGGATACTCTGCTACTACTTTTTTGAATTTAGACAAGGCTTTATTTCCTTGATCTCCATTGTAAAACACAAGGCCTTGTTTTAATAATGCTTTAGGCACATATGAACTTCTAGGTATATCTCGTATCAAACGATCATACGCTTGGATACCGCGTTCTGTTTTATTTTCTGAAATATAAACATCTCCTAAAGCAAACATCGCATCATCTCTATATGTTGATCTTGGGTATTGTTTTAGAAACATTTCTAAATCCTGTATTTTTTTATCATGCTTATTTACAAAACCATAACTAATAGCTTTTTGGTAATGTGCATAATCAGAATCTGGTCCGTTTTTCTTGATTGCCTTGTTATAGGCTTCCATAGCCGGCCAATATTTACTAGAAATAAAATGACTATCACCTAACCTAAGGTATGTATCTATTTGTCTAGCTTCATCAACATTATCTTTTTCAGAAAAAGTTTCAAAATACTTTGCTGCTTGTGGATATTGTTTCAATTTAAAATATGTGTATCCTAAATTATAGTCTATCTGTTGATATTCTACTGTAGTTGAAGCTCCTGTGCTTCCTTGAAACTGCTTAAATCCTATTAAAGCACTATCATAATCGTTAAGTAGATATTCACTTTCTGCTTTCCAATATGTTGCTCTAGATGTAAAATTTGGGTCTACTGGTTGTTTCAAAGATTTATCAAAATAGGTTATCGCCTCTGCATGATTATTTTCGTTGTATAATTCTATAGCACGATAAAAAGCTACTTTTTGATACACTTCTTTATCTGCAAAATTGCGGCTACCTTCTAATAAGTCCATTGCCTCCTTATAATTTTTAGAGGTTATATAAGAACTGATCAAAAGCTCTTTGATTTCTTCTTTAAATTCTGTGCTCGGATACTCATCTAGATATCTCAATAAAACTTTTGGTGTACTTTCATAAGAGTTCCCTATTTCATAACTTAATTTGGCATAATTATATAGCGCATCCTCTTTAATTTTAGCTTCAAAATTCATTTCTGAAGCATTTTTAAACGCATTAAGCGCTTGCTGTTTTTGGTCTGTTTTTAAATATGATTCTGCCAGATGGTAATATGCATTTTGTGCAGTTGCATTTTTACCCCCTACAATTTTATTAAATTCAGAAATCGCATTTTGATAATCGCCTTGTTTATAATAGGCATATCCCAAGAAATAATAATCTGTATTATTCCATTTTCCTTTTCTTCCTTTATATCCTTTAAGGTAAGGTATTGCTTTATCGTATTGACCAAGATTAAAATAACTTTCTCCTATGATCTTGTTTAACTCTGACTTTTCTGATGGTTTTGATTTTGGCAATTGCGATATTCCTTCGGTAATAGCTTCTTGAAAATTTCCAGATTTAAAATTCATATCACTCTGAAAATAGGATAGATTTTTATTGTATTGATCTAAATCTTTTACTTCATCAAATAACTTATCTGCCTCTTGATAATTATCTCCTTCATAGGCTATAAAACCGAGGTAATACTTTGCTTTAGCCCCATATTCTGGGGAATCTTGAACTCGGTTTAAATACTTTTTAGCTTCGTTAAACCGTTGTATTTTAAAGTATGCATAACCGTTATTAAAGTTATACTTCTCTTTTTCGGTTCTACTTAAACTACCTTGATCTACTTTTTCATACCATTTCCTAGCATAAGCGTATTTTCCATTATCAAAATAATAGGTTGCTGCATCCAAATATGCCGCATTTCGTTTAATACTGGTTGGATATTGTACTACAAAATCTTCAAGAAGTTGATCTGCATCTTTTTGATTTAACCATACTGCACAATTTGCTATATAATATGAGCAATTCGCATCAATATTCTCGTCATTTACAGCATCACGAACTTTATCAAAAAGATTTTGTGCTGCGAGAAATTGTTTGTTATTATACAATTCTAGTGCCTGATTATACAAGACTAACTCATTCGTATAAATTTCGGATTGCTGAGCAGTTAAATCGACTGACAGGCTAATCACAAAAAGCATCAAAGCGATGTATTTCATAGTATTCATCTAATATATTAGAAAACCAACAATTAGAACCAACCCTTGTTTATAGATATACCAAGTATCTATATAACTAGAGAGTAAATCCTGTTAGGTGTTAATAGTCTTATTTTTAATTAAAAGTAAATATCGTTTCCCGCGAATAAATTTTGTGTTAAAGATAGCCTAATCTTCATTTTAATAACGAAACATTTTAGAGATAATTACACCTCATTATTAGAATTATGAATTCTTTATGACTGTGATATCAAAAAAATAAGTCAATCTTAGACTATTAATGGTTCTTATAAGATTAAGTACTTAGAGATTTCATCTTTCAAAACTTCTTGCATTATTAACGTTATTACATAAAAACCGATTTTATATATATTTTATACTGATTTTACAATAAATTATTTAAAACTTTGGTTCTACTAACTCATGGTCTATTTATATAATAAATTGCTTATTTAAATATTAGTCATTTTTTTAACGAAAACTTTTTACTTTTACGAAGTATTATTAATCCAGAACTATAAACTATGTCCAATACGGTATTGAGCCTAAAAGATGCATCAATTTATCAACGCGAAAGCTTAATTCTATCTGATGTTAATGTAGAAGTTAACAAAGGAGATTTTGTATATCTGATCGGTAAAACCGGAACCGGAAAAAGTAGCTTTATGAAAACCCTATATGGAGATCTACCTTTGTTAGAAGGTGAAGGCAGTATTGTGGATTTTGATTTACCAAGTCTACAAGAAAATCAAATCCCTTTTTTGCGTAGGAAATTGGGTATTGTATTTCAAGATTTTAAATTACTTAATGATCGAACTGTAAAAGACAATCTGTTATTTGTTTTAAAAGCTACCGGTTGGACAGATGAAAAAGCAATGGACAGTAAAATTGATAATGTGTTAGACAAAGTTGGTATGAAAACAAAAGGTATTAAATATCCTTATCAATTATCTGGTGGCGAGCAGCAACGTATTGCGATTGCAAGAGCTTTACTAAATGACCCAGAACTTATACTAGCAGATGAACCCACTGGAAATCTTGACCCACAAACCTCTGTAGAGGTTATGGAAGTATTACAAGACATTAATAAAAATGGTAATACCATTCTTATGGCTACTCATGACTACGCTCTTCTTCTTAAATATCCTTCAAAAACTTTAAAATGTGATGGCAACAAAGTTTTTGAGGTAGTACAACGAAAAGCATAAATTTTTCAGCCGATACGCAATCCATTAATTACTTTTTTGGTAGGACTTAACAAGGTGACATCATTGTCTAGACCTACTACTCCAAGTACAAGGCATTCACTCATCATATTGGCTATTTGTTTTGGTGGAAAATTAATAACTGCAACTACTTGCTTTCCTATCAACTCTTTGGCTGCATACAATTTTGTTATTTGTGCTGATGTTTTTCTTTTACCAAACTCTCCAAAATCTACAATCATCTTATAAGCTGGCATTTTTGCCTCTTTAAATAATTCTGCACTTAGTATTGTTCCAACCCTCATATCAACCTTCATAAAGTCTTGCCAGTGTAAATGTGTTTCCATTAAATAATCATTTTTTATGTAGTATGATAAAAATAATAAAGTTTCTAATTGATTATATGTTAGTTCGTACATTTTACGCATAAACAGTACTACATTTGATGGTAAAAAATAAAAAATGTGTTTTTTGTCGAAAATAAACTGCTTTTTACCGAATATTTGTTGGTTTTTACAAGTTACGAAACGGTATTTCTTCTTACATTTGTAATATAAAATTAAGACATTGTTTTTGGCACTTCGCCCCAAAATCGAAAAGCCCAATTGATTGCCCCAAAATTAAATAAACCCCAAATTTACCCCAAAATATTATCTAAAGTCCCGATCCCCCTCTCGGGACTTTTCTTTAAAAAAACAGCTCTTCCCTATTAAGAACACTGCTTTTAGCGTAAGTAGATAGCACTTATAAATCCACAAATTAACTCATTTTAGTACTATCAACAGAACTATTCTTTATATGAAATAAAAGTTCAAAAGCTTTATGAAAATATCATTCAAATCAAGTTAGGTGTTGTAATTAGATTCTCGTTCGAAAAACGAAAGAAAAAAGCTCTCAAAACCCTATAAAACCTTAATAAATACACCTTTAATCGTAAAAAAATAACTTTTTAACGATATTTTATTGATTTTTACAAGTTTTACTCAAGAAAGTAATCTTAACTTTGTAGTATAAAATTAGATTAATGTTTTTATGGTATTTCGCCCCAAAATTGAAAAACCACAAATATTTGACTTAGCCGAAAAATATTTAACCCAACCAAACAACTAATTTTACCCCAAATTTACCCCAAAATATCGACAGGCAGTCTGAAGTATATACTTCAGACTGCTTTTTTATATTAAATTATTACGTTTTATATTGTCTTTTTTTAGACACTATATCGAGTAGTACTTGTAAAAGACTTTAAAGCCTTACAACAACCTTTATCGGTTCACAAAACCTTATTTTCTTCATGAAAAAACATCGTAACATTCATATAACTAAATAATTAAAACCTTGACATGATACATGATATTTATAAATTTAAACTCTCAATTTATAAATCCCAACAACGATAGATTTATTTCTAATAATGACACAATTACCTTTGGTTTTAAGAAAATCATTAACCCAAAAGAGCAGGCACTAACAATAGATTTTTAAACTACTCTTTTATTTTAAAACCTAATTATTTATGAAAACAATTAATCTTTTAACAAAATCAGTTTTATTATTATCTATTTTACTTATCACCTATAGTTGTGATAAAAATGAAGAAGATGAGTTAACTCAAGAAAGTATACAAGAAATAGGTATTTCTGAAGAAGAATGGACAGGAGAAATCGCCAATCCCAGTTCAAAAAATCTAATTTCTTCGGTTAGCGGTAGTAATTTTAGACGCTTTTATTTAGATGTAAATTTTGATAGGTTTGCTGACTTAGTAGCAATCAAAACCAGAAGTACTGGTACTAGAAGTACAGAAATACATGTTTTAGATGGAAAATCTGGGTTTACAAAATTCATCATACAAACTGGCACAGCGCTACACGAAACTGGATCAAACTTTGATTTCTTAGTAGGACTAACACCAAGAGGAGGGTTAACAATGTACGCAATTAAAAAATCCAATACAGGTAGCAGAAGTACTGAGGTTCATGTAATTTCTGGGAGAAATGGTTATAACAGATTCTTTAGACAATCAGTTACACCACTACCAGAAACTAACAGATCTTATTCTTTTAGATTAGTTGGTGGACTAGATCAATATTTACACCATATTCAAGTTTTTAGAAGTGGTGTTAAAAGTGGATTATTAGATGCTCGTACGAGTTATAGAACCTTCTTCTAGAGTCTTAACTTTCTGTATAGTTTTTACTATTAACATATACTTGTAAAAAAGAAACCCCAAATCATATGATTTGGGGTCTCTTTATGTATGTAATACAATATATTTATACAATTTTATTTCTCTTACGTTCTACTTCAGTAAGGAATACTTTACGCAATCTTAAATGATTAGGAGTCACTTCAACGTATTCATCTTTCTGAATATATTCTAAAGCTTCTTCTAGTGAAAATTTAATTGCAGGTACAATCTTAGCTTTATCATCTGCTCCAGAAGAACGTACGTTAGATAATTTTTTAGTTTTGGTGATATTCACGGTCATATCATCTCCACGAGAATTCTCTCCGATAACTTGCCCTTCATAAATATCTTCTCCTGGGTCAACAAAAAACTTACCTCTATCTTGTAGTTTATCTATTGAATATGGAATAGCAGATCCTTTTTCCATTGAAACCAAAGAACCATTTATTCTTCCTGGAATGTCTCCTTTTAAAGGCTGATATTCTTTAAAACGGTGAGCCATAATGGCCTCACCTGCAGTAGCAGTTAAAAGTTGGTTACGTAAACCTATAATCCCTCTAGACGGAATTAAAAATTCGCAAACCATACGATCTCCCTTTGCTTCCATACTTAGCATTTCACCTTTACGTAGGGTAACCATTTCCACAGCTTTTCCTGAAACATTTTCAGGTAAATCTATAGTTAACTCTTCTATTGGTTCACATTTTACGCCATCAATCTCTTTTATAATTACCTGAGGTTGACCAATCTGCAACTCATACCCTTCTCTTCTCATTGTTTCGATAAGGACAGATAAATGCAATACACCACGACCAAATACTAAAAATTTATCAGCACTATTTGTTTCATTAACTCGTAATGCCAAGTTTTTTTCAAGTTCTTTCTCTAGTCTTTCTTTAATATGTCTTGAGGTTACAAATTTCCCATCTTTTCCAAAGAAAGGTGAGTCATTAATTGTAAACAACATACTCATTGTTGGCTCATCAATAGCGATAGTTTTTAATCCTTCAGGATTTTCAATATCGGCTACTGTATCACCTATTTCGAAACCTTCTAGTCCAACTAAGGCACATATATCTCCAGCTTCGACTTTTTCTACTTTCATTCTTCCTAAACCTTCGAAAGTATGAAGTTCTTTTATTTTTGATTTCTTAATAGATCCATCACGTTTTACCAGAGAAACTTGCATTCCTTCGGTTAATGTACCTCTTTGTAAACGACCGATAGCAATACGTCCTGTAAATGAAGAAAAATCTAACGAAGTAATCAACATTTGAGTTGTACCTTCTTCTATTTTTGGAGCAGGAATATGTTCTATTACCATATCTAATAATGGCTCGATGTTATCCGTCTCATTTTTCCAATCTTCACTCATCCAGTTATTCTTTGCAGAACCATATACTGTTGGAAAGTCCAATTGCCATTCTTCTGCACCTAATTCGAACATAAGGTCAAATACTTTCTCATGAACTTCATCTGGAGTACAGTTTTCTTTATCCACCTTATTAACAACTACACAAGGTTTTAAACCAAGATCAATAGCTTTTTGTAGTACAAATCGTGTTTGAGGCATAGGTCCCTCGAAAGCATCAACAAGTAATAATACTCCATCTGCCATGTTTAATACACGCTCTACTTCTCCTCCAAAATCGGCGTGACCAGGAGTGTCTATAATATTAATTTTAGTGTCTTTGTATATGACAGAAACATTTTTAGAAGTAATGGTAATACCTCTTTCACGTTCCAGGTCATTGTTGTCTAAAATTAAATCACCAGTATTTTCATTCTCACGAAATAATTGGCAATGGTACATAATCTTATCTACCAACGTAGTTTTACCATGATCTACGTGAGCAATTATCGCAATATTTTTTATAGCTGTCATAAACGCCTCATTTTTAAGGCTGCAAAGGTACGAGTTATTTCAACAGGTTGTATATGAAAACTTAATTATTAAAAAAGCTTTATATTAAAGTTTACAAAACCTTCATATAAAGCTGCTTGTATTTTAAAAAATTAATACTTCTTATTCTACATTATTTCCCAAATGCCCAACCTAATCTAAAATTAACAATTGGTGTTATAATACCATAGTCATCGGTAGATGCAAAACCAACACCCAAGTCCAAACCAAGATTTAAACCAGAATTATATGTGCGTTGAAATCCCCAAACAGGTCCAACCTGTACCAAATAGCTATCATTAATATCTATGTCTCCCAGTATCGGGTCTAAATTCGTGTACAATGAGGTTAAAGCGATATAATTTGCAGAATTACCAGATGTCTTTTTCCCTTTACGTGCTCTTTTCTCAAAATTATAATAATATCGATATGCACCTTCAAAGGTCAAAAAAACACCATACTCCTCTTCATCATTAGATTTCACATATATAAGCCCGGTACCTAGTCTAAAATCTAAGGTAGTTTTTTTATTGAGCCCAACTTCATATTCTATTCCAGGAGTTAGTAATAGATTTGCTTTAAATTGATGTTTTTCTACTTCATTTGTGTTTCCTTGAGCGTTTACAAAAGCTACAGTTAAAAATAAAAATGCTGTGAATATTTTTTTCATTATACTAAGTTTTTTTATGTGAATGTCTATGTCGAAATCAAACATCTTGCCATAGTTACTTTTACCAATAATTCTTTACTTCAACTATTAAAAATCCTATCTTTGCCTTTTTAAAAATATCATATGGATCTTTCTGAAATTGAAAACTTAAAAAATCTTGATGCCAATAACTTTTTCTTACTTGCTGGGCCTTGCGCTATAGAAGGAGAAGAAATGGCCCTACGCATAGCAGAAAAAGTCGTAGAGATCACATCAAAACTGAAGATACCATATGTTTTTAAGGGTTCTTTTAAAAAAGCCAACCGCAGTCGTATAGATAGTTTTACAGGAATTGGCAATGAAAAGGCATTAAAAATTTTACGTAAAGTTGGAGAAACTTTTGAAATCCCAACAGTAACAGATATTCACGAAAACGAAGACGCTACACTAGCAGCAGAATATGTGGATATCCTACAAATCCCAGCGTTTCTTGTACGTCAAACTGATCTTGTTGTGGCTGCAGCTAATACCGGAAAAACAGTTAACCTAAAAAAAGGTCAATTCATGAGCCCAGAGGCCATGCAACATGCTGTAAAAAAGGTTACAGATTCTGGTAATTCTAAAGCTATGATTACAGATAGAGGAACCATGTTTGGATATCAAGATATGGTTGTGGATTTTAGAGGAATACCTACAATGAAACAATATGGTACAACGGTTTTAGATGTTACACATTCTTTACAGCAACCAAATCAATCAAGTGGCGTTACTGGAGGAAGACCTGATATGATAGAAACTATAGCACGTGCAGGTATTGCAACTGGTGTTGATGGCTTATTTATAGAGACACATTTTGACCCTGCAAATGCGAAAAGTGATGGAGCAAATATGCTAGATTTGCAATACTTAGAAAAGTTATTAAGTAATTTAGTTGCAATAAGACAAACAATTAATAATCTATAGACATACTTATTAGTAAAACTTCTTATCTTTTACTTGATAGGCATTTTCTAGAATTTCAATTAAAACCGTCTCATTAATCTCTTCAATATTTCTATATCGTAGAGATTTCATGACCTTACGTCCTGCGGTGACCATTTGATCAGAGTGCACAGTAATATGACCAGCATTCCAAAACCCTAAATCTACATAATCCTTAGCCACATTTAAGTAACAAAATGGTCTACCATCAATATAATAAAAGGGTATTTTGTACTTATAAAGTAGTTCTACTGAAGAAACCGTATTCTCTATTAACACTTGTAAATGTAGTAGTATAGTTTTATACGGTTCTTGTTGATTAAGAATATAGGTTTCTGCTGGATTCATATCATTATACAATCAAGATACGACAATATAAATATTCCTTTTCAAATTGAAAAATCTAACCACTTACTCTTTACAAATGTTGCAAAAAACAAGTGGTAGATAGCTTCAACGATATGTGTAATACTACAGAATTAATACTGCATCACTAATAGTTACTGAAATTAAAAAATCGGAAAATAGTAATTACTAGTCGACTAAAATCAACATCTATTCTAAAACATGTAACTGATCTTAGCATGTGTATTTTTAACAGATTCGAAAATAGTTCTACGTACAAAGTAAGTTATTATAATTTTTTACGTCAAATTGATAATATAAATACGAGTATTTATATTATCAATAACCAACCAACATATATGACACTCCAACAACTCAAGTATATAGTCGCCCTTGACCATAAACGACACTATGTAAAAGCTGCAGAAGAATGTTTTGTAACGCAGCCTACATTAACTATTCAAGTAAAAAAATTAGAAGACGAAATTGGTTCAACAATTTTTAACAGAGAAAAAACTCCTCTTGAACCTACTCCCATCGGCGTAATATTGATTGCAAAAGCGAAATCTATTTTACGCGAAGTAAATGAATTTAATGAATATGCTTATGGAGACAAGACTAATATTTCTGGAGAATATACATTAGGTATTATACCAACAATAGCTCCTTACCTTCTTCCTCTTTTTCTTGAAGAGTTTTTAACTACTCATCCAAATATTAAACTAACCATTAAAGAAATGCAAACCGAACATATCGTTAAAGCATTACATAATGGTACTTTAGATATTAGTATAATATCTACCCCTCTAGAAGATCCAGGTTTGAAAGAAGTACACCTTTATCAAGAACCCTTTCTTTTATATTGTAAAGATCCAAAACAATTTAGCCAATCAGAAAAAGTAAATCAAGATGATCTCACTCCAGAAAAACTTTTGCTACTAGAAGAAGGGCACTGTTTTAGAAATCAAGTCTTAAATATTTGTAAGCATAAAAAAGAACATTCAAACCACCATTTTAGCTTTAAAAGTGGCTCTATTCAAACCATTAAAAGATTAGTAAAAGCTGGTCTAGGGTATAGTTTAGTACCGCAACTATCTGTTAACCACCCATCAGAAGATAGATTTATAAAATCGTTTTTAAACCCTATGCCTACAAGAGAAATCAGTATTGTCATTAATAAAAATTTTACAAAAGAAAAACTTATAGATGATCTGCATTTGACCATTAAAAAGAGCATTCCTGATAATCTAAAAGAAATCAATAATTACCGTAAAGTAGCATGGCGATAATTCAAACTCACGCCTAACTACACCAAATATTTTAAAGGTCCAATTCGTACCGTATCTTCTTCGTAATATTTATTATAAAATATAATATACGCTAATGAAAACCCTATCAGATTACCATACCACTATATCGATTTGAGTTTCATTTACTTGTGATAACTAAAATTTATTTATTTAACAAAACTATAGATTTTAATTATGACTGTATAATTTATGGATACTAAAGCCCAAATTATTAATGTTGTTTTGTAATTAGTTTTGTGTGCAACTAAATATATTTTAAATAATTTATTCATGATCACACAAAAGAAAACACTAGTATTACTTTTGGTTTTAAGCCTCTATTTAAATGGCTTTTCTCAAAAATTGACAACGAATTTTGGCGCCCCAGTTGGAGACAATCAAAATTCACAAACTATGGGTGTAAATGGCCCTGTTTTATTACAAGACATTCATTTAATCGAAAAACTTGCTGCTTTTGATAGAGAACGTATTCCTGAAAGAGTTGTTCATGCAAGAGGTACTGGAGCTTTTGGTTATTTTGAAGCTTCTGCTGACATGTCTGAATATACAATGGCTGTTCCTTTTCAAAAAATCGGAAAAAAGACTGATGTAGCTGTACGATTTTCTACAGTCGCCCATGGTAAGGGGTCCGCAGAAACTGCAAGAGACCCAAGAGGGTTTGCAGTAAAATTTTATACAGAAGAAGGAAACTATGATATTGTAGGAAATCATCTTCCTATATTTTTTATTAGAGATGCAATAAAATTTCCTGATTTTATTCATACTGTAAAACCATCTCCTGTGACAAATAAACAAGACCCCAATCGATATTTTGATTTTTGGAGTCTTTCACCAGAAGCAACACATATGGTGACAAGGTTATTTACTGACTTAGGGATCCCAAAAGGGTATCAATACATGGATGGAAGTAGTGTTCATGGATTTAAATGGGTAAATAAAGAAGGAAAAGTAGTATACCTAAAGTATACCTGGAAAACAAAACAAGGAGTTCAAAACCTTACTCCAGCCGAAGCATCTGCAATCCAAGCCAAAAATGTTGGTCACGCTACAGAAAGCTTACGAAAAGATATAGAAGCTAAAAAATTTCCACAATGGGATTTATATGTTCAGTTCATTAAACCAGAAGATCTTAATAGTTTTGACTTTTGGCCTCTAGATGACACCAAACATTGGTCAGAGAAAAAATTTCCTTTAACTAAAATTGGAACTATGACTCTGAACCGCAATCCGGTTAACTTTTTTGAAGAAGTAGAATCAATAGCAATGGCTCCCGGAAATCTAATTCCAGGTGTAGAACCTTCTGAAGATAAAATGTTACAAGGAAGATTATTTTCGTATTTTGATACGCAACGCCATAGACTTGGTGGTAACTTTCAACAAATAAAGGTTAATCAACCTAAGAACAAAGTTGTAAACTATAATTCAGATAGTTGGAACAGTTCTAGAAACAGTAGTTTTCCCAATCCAGACATTAATTATGAACCAAGTAATCATATACCTGTAGCCGAAGAAAATAAATATAGAAATGCATCTTATAGCTCTGCAGAGAAAGCAATCATTGTGCAATCTCCTATAAATAAAACAAATAATTATGGTCAGGCAGGTGAATTTTATCGTTCTCTAACTGATACAGAAAAGGAACATTTAATCGCAAATCTTGTAGGAGATTTAAGTCAGGTTAATAGTAAAGATGTTCAAAAGAAAATGATTACTCATTTTTATCGTGCCGATAAAGATTACGGCATGAGAGTAGCAAAAGCTTTAGGTTTTTCTGCTAAAGATTTTAGATAAATAACACATTACAAAATAGCCTTTAACAGAACCTATTCTTAATTTCTTTTAAAGGCTATTTGATTTTTAACACTACTAAACATAGTTATGAAAACAAAAATATGGTTAACTATGGTATTTCTAAGTTTGATAATACCAAATATCATAAAGAGTCAAGATTTTCATCTTTTAGAACAAGTTGTAAGAGAAGGGAAACTTGAAATATTACAAGAAGCTATTAAAAAAAATTACGATTTATTACATTATCAAAACTCTAAAGGCTTCTCTTTATTAATATTAGCATCTTATAATAATCAATCAGAAATAGTAAAATACTTAATCTCTAAAAACGCAAATATTAACCTTGCAGACACCTCAGGGAATACTGCTTTAATGGGAGTAGCTTTTCAAGGGTATACAGATATCGCTAGAATATTAATCAAAAATAAAGTGAGCATTGATCAGCAAAATTACAATGGCGCCACTGCCTTACACTTTGCCGCAACTTTTGGAAACAAAGCTATTGTAGAGTTACTAATAGAAGCTAAAGCCAGCAAAACCATAAAGAATAGTTATGGTGACACTCCTTATGATCTAGCAAAAAAGCAAGCCAATGTAGAACTTGCAAATATCCTTAGGTAACCAAAAGCTAAATGAGTCTAAAAATTTTTGGACTCATTTTTTTAGTTCATCACAAAACCGGACATATAACACTACTATATAACATCTCCTAACTCAAAAACCACTCATTAATTATTGTTTGGAGAAGTATAACTCGTTTAAAATTTGCACAATTCAATATTTTAATTTTACTTTGCATTTCAAAGTACTTTTAATATGAGCACAGAAGATTATCTAAAAGACATTACCGAGATCAAGGATATGATGAATAAATCATCACGATTTTTTTCGCTTAGTGGTTTATCAGGAATCATGGCAGGTATCTATGCACTTATAGGCGCTGCAATTGCGTACTACCTTGTAAGTATAAGCGGAAGAGACTATTTAATCCTTGATGGCAAAATATTCAGTTATATATTGCTTGACCTAATAGTCGTAGCTACCTTAAGTATAGTCACAGCTATTTTTTTAAGCACTAGAAAAGCACGAAAAAACAGTGAAACTTTATGGAATAGTGCTTCACAACGATTAATTACCGCTTTTTTGATACCATTACTCACTGGTGGAGCCTATATTCTTATAAAAATCTCTAGTCATCATTATGGGCTAACTGGATCATTAATGCTTATTTTTTATGGTCTAGCATTAGTGAATGCATCAAAATACACTATTGGTAATGTAAAATATTTGGGATATACAGAAATTGTATTAGGTTTGATCTGTGCAATTTATCCAGGGTATGGTTTTTGGTTTTGGGTACTTGGTTTTGGAGTAATGCATATCGTTTACGGGAGCCTGATTTACTTCAATCATGATAGATAAAATCATACAGTAATCATAGATTTCGAAGCATAACAAAAAATTCCTGATAAAAACAGGAATCACAGATGAAAAACATAATTGACAATATAAATAAAGCTTTTGATCATAGAATTCGGTTAGGAATTATGTCCATACTAGTCGTAAATGAGTTTGCCGATTTTAAAATGCTAAAAGAACTTCTTGGTGCTACCGATGGTAATCTGGCAAGTCACACAAAAGCGCTAGAAAAAGAAGAATACATAAAAGTTGAAAAATCATTTATCGGTCGTAAGCCTAACACACGTTATAGCGCCACTAAAAAAGGGCGAGAAGCTTTTAAAAAACACGTAGAAGCTATTGAAAAATTATTAAAAGGATAGGTATTTTTTTTATTCTTTTACTTTGAAATTCAAAGTACTTTTAAAATATAAAAAATGAGAGCATTTATACAAGAAACTATATATGAGTGGAGTAAAAAACCATATAAAAAGTGGTTCAAAAAAGAAATCCCTTGGGATATATCGATTAAACAATTAATCTACTATCCCAAGAATAGTCTTGGTTTTCATTTAGGATGTTTCTTACTTAAACATGATTTCACACCTCAACCAAAATTAGAGAACCATGATGTTTTTCATGTACTTACAGGTATTGGCATATCTGTTTCAGAAGAAATATCAATGCAATTTTATCTTTTAGGAAATGGCAAACGAAGCATCTATTTATTCTCTGTAATCCTTTTAGGAAGTCTACTCTACCCCGATAAACTAAAGACATTCAAGTCATTCTATATAAAAGGGCGAAAAGCGCATCCTTTTTATCAATTAAATTATAAAAACCTCTTATATCAACCTTTAAAAGAATTACAAACAACGCTTTCAATTATACCCTTATGGAAATAACACAAACTAAAAACAAAACTGCCCTTATAATTGCTTTGATCAGCTTCTTAATCGGCACAATACTCTTGCTAACCTTTCATTTACATCAAACTCTACAAATAGTAAGAATAGGATTATTGTATGTAATAATCGCAGCAGTATTAAATACCATTATTCTAATTGATCTTGCAATTAGCTCTTTTATAAATCCGCAATACCAGAAAGAAAACAGAATGACGATTTTGATTTTTTTACTCAACATCCCGATTACTATTGGATACATATTAACCATCATTTTATAGCACTTAAGACAATGAATACCATATACAAACAATTACCTTTTATAAAAGGCTTTACTATCTCTGTAGGTTTTAGTTTTATA
The DNA here is from genome assembly GCF_003443715.1 of Aquimarina sp. AD10. NCBI lineage: Bacteria > Pseudomonadati > Bacteroidota > Flavobacteriia > Flavobacteriales > Flavobacteriaceae > Aquimarina > Aquimarina sp. AD10. The sequence goes on from NZ_CP031965.1 coordinate 2,522,823, forward strand.
CTCTTACTAATCAGAATTATAAAAACTGATTCTATTTATTACTTATTTCTTGTATGGAATCTCTTTTTAGCATGTATCCCCTATTTAGTAACATTTCTACTAGGTATAAAAACTACAAATCGTTTTGTGTTCTGGCTTGGTTTTACAATCTGGTTAGCATTTCTTCCCAATGCGCCTTATATCTTAACTGACTTACAGCATATTAGAATTAGCACTCTACAGACGATTTGGTTTGATGTACTCCTTATTTTATCCTTTGCTATCAACGGTATGATCATCGGGTTTGTTTCATTACAAATGATGCAAAAACTACTACAAGTACAATTTTCAAAACTCAAAACTCATATCATCATCAATGCTACATTATTACTTTGTGGTTTCGGAATCTATTTAGGAAGAGTATTAAGATGGAACAGTTGGGATATTCTTCAAAACCCTTTAGCAATTCTATCTGATATTTTTAAAAGAGTTCTATTTCCTATTGAACACATAAACACATGGGCATTCACTATTGGTTTTGGATCTTTTCTGATCATTACATATCGGCTAATACAATACTGTCAAGAAAATAAATAATTAGTAACAATATAATTTTAAAAACTATGGAAACTCAAAAACAAAAAAAGTCATTTGGACAATGGATCAAAACATCTATCACCATACGTATGCTTATGGTTGGTATTTTAATTTTAGTTTTATTGATTCCCTTATCCTATATAAAAAATTTAATACAAGAGCGTGCTTATCGTCAAGAAGAAGTCGTAAAAGAAATTAACCAAAAATGGGGAAATGAGGTACTTTTATATGGTCCAGTTCTTAAAATACCCTATCAAATCCACTCTCTCAAAAAAACCTGGGATGACAAGACTAAAGCCTATAATGAAGAAGATATCATTACAATAAAACATGCATTTTTCTTTCCTAACACTTTAGATATAAAGTCTAAGATAGAATCCGAAACCTTAGGAAGAAGCATCTATGAATCTGTTGTTTATACCGCCGATATGAAAATTAAAGGTTCTTTTGAATCTCCTAATTTTGACATCCAGGACATTAAGGATGAAGATATTTTATGGAATAAAGCAACAGTAATTATAAATTCTACAAATCTTAAAGGAATTAAGAGTAACCTAGAACTCAATATTGGAAACAACGCTTACCCGCTAAGATCTCGTTACATTCAAAATTCAAACACCAACACCTTAGAAACTAAATTTCTTAAAGAAAATTCATTACCAAAAGATCAAACCATTAGCTTTAATTTAGATTTAGTTATTAATGGTAGTGAACAACTACGTTTCATTCCAGTTGGTAGAGAAACCAATGTCTCAATGGTTTCGAATTGGGCATCACCAAGTTTTAATGGTAATTATTTACCAAACACAAAAACTAAAGAAATAACTGAAAACGGATTTAAAGCAGATTGGAAAGTACTACAAATAAATAGAGAATTTGAACAAGAGTTTTTTGGAGAATTACCTTATATCAATTCATCTGCATTTGGAGTAAAATTATTAATACCTGTCGATGAATATCAAAAAAGTGAACGCGCAAGCAAATACGGGTATCTAGTAATCGCATTAACTTTTTTAGTTTTCTTTTTAATCCAAACGATCAGCAAAATTGATATACATCCTTTTCAATATTTAATGATAGGTTTGGCACTTACCATGTTTTACACATTACTAATCTCTATTTCTGAACATTCTAGTTTTTTATATGCGTATATGATTGCAGGGGTCTCTGTTGTTATCCTTATATCCATGTATGCAAAAGCTATTTTAAAAAGTATAAAGTTTATGGGATTTGTAGCCGCTTCTCTAGCCGCTTTATACACCTTTATATTTGTGATCATTCAATTAGAGAATTATGCATTACTAGTAGGTAGCATTGGACTATTCCTAATTCTAGGAAGTATAATGATGATCTCTCGAAGAATAGATTGGAAAAACGATTAGAGCTTCGTCAATCTAAAAAAAAGGAGTTGCGCTATCACTAAATAAAATGCTATGTTCATGATAATTCTAATCTTCTTAATAATAGTTATTGGAGGACCTCTTTTAATTTCATTTATAGTCTTTAAAATTATTAAAAAATATTATCCAAATAAGGCGTTAATGATTGGTTTGGTGGTTTTTGTTATTCCTTATGTGATAGTAGCTATAATGATTTATATTGATAGCTTACCCCAAGATGATTTTTATACAGAAGAGTTTCAAACCATAACCGAACTTGAATTACCTAAAAGTGCTTATTTTAAGTTTAAAAAAGCAACGTATCCAGATTTTCATGGTGAATATATGTCGGCTGCTGCGATATCTGTAAATAAAAATGATTTTAAAAAGCTACTTTCTGAAGTAAAAAATTCTAAAAAACTTATGGAGTATCAAGATACCGGCAGCAAACCTTACGACTGGATAAAAGCGCAAACAGGAGATCAAAATTACGTATTCTTTGCTTCATCAAATAAAGGTAATGATTATCATTTTATAGGTTTTTGTAAAGACGAAAAAACTATTATCATTCATTTAGTAAAATGGTAAGCATATAGTACACACTTACTAGTTAATCAACAAAAGCTGCATATCATATTTTTGAAATGTAGCTTTTTTGGCTACTTTTAGCTTCTACAAAAGAAAATAACATGAAAACCACACATATTTATTCGCTTAGTCTCTTATGTATAACTCTGGCTATGTTTTCTTGCAAAACAGACCAAAAAAGCAATACAACAATTACTAAAGAAATAAGTTTCACCAAAGAAGGAGAACTATCTTTGTTTACTTTAGAAGACTCGATCCCTAAACTTATTACCCAATTAGATATCGAAATTGCCGATTCGGATTATGAACGTGAGACAGGCTTGATGTACAGAAAAACTATGGAAAATAAACAAGGAATGTTATTCATATCTGAAGAAAATAAGGTTCAAAGTTTTTATATGAAAAACACACTAATTCCATTAGATATTATCTATATAGATCAAGGGTACAAAGTAGTAAGCATTCAAAAAGAGGCAAAACCTCTTGATGAAAAATCTTTAGTTTCAAAAGGTCCTGCCAAATACATTCTTGAAGTAAATGCGAAACTAACTGATCTCTGGAATCTTAAAACAGGGGATTCTATTTCCTTTTCAAAACTTTAGATACTAAATCTTCTTTTATCATATGACTAACCTAGTTTTAAAAATAGTACTTGTCCTATGTATTTGTTCTGTAACACATATCGGCGCTCAAGAAAAAAATGGAGCCATACAAAAACATAAAACTATAGTTAATGAAACTATTGATAGACTAACAAAACTACAGGGAGATTATTACAACAAAGGTGAATATGAACGATTCAAAATATTTACAGATTCTATTTTACGTATTGCAAGAAAAAATAATCTAAAGGAGATTGAAATTGATGCAATCACTCGGCTAGGGATTTACTATAAAAAGAAAGCTGAATATGACAAAGCTTTAAACTACTACCTGAAATCTTTAGAATTAGTTACATCAATACCTGAAAGCTACAAGAGGCGCACTGTTATTTTAATTAACCTGGGAAATATCTATAATGAGATTGGATATCACAATAAAGCCAAATTAGTATTTGAAGAAGCACTAGGGTATATAAACAAGCACGGGGGACCAGACATATATAGAATGGCTACTTATTCAGGTTTAGGAGAATTAACCGTAGCCAATACTAAATATAAGGAAGCATTAGAATACTTCAAAAAATCAAAAGAAATAGGAGAAAAACTTAAACGCAATGATATCATTGTATCTGCTCTAAATAGTATAGCCGATAGTTATTATCAATTAAAACAGTATGAGCAATCTGTAAAGTATAGTGAAGAAGCATTAACACTAAATGATCAAAAGCTATCTAAAGAACTCAATGCATCAACACATTATAATATGGGTAGTGCACTGATAAAACTTAATCGATTAGAGGAGGCAGAAAAACCCTTACAAGTGGCTTTGGGACTAGCTTTTACGTATGAGTACAGAAGAACAGAAATGTATACGCACAAAAAGCTTGCTTACATATACGACAAACTTGGAAAGTTTGAAAAAGCTGTAAATCATCAAAAAGGCCATGATCGTGTAAAAGGATTATACTATAATTCTTTGTCCAAAGCCAAACGTTTAGAAACAGAAATAGAGATAAAAAAAATCGAAGAGGACTTAAGAGAAATATCTAGAGAAAAAAAGATACTCTATCTCTGTAGTATTATTTTTATTTCAATATTGCTATGCGTATTGTTTTATTACCTTAGAAAGAATAAAAGAGTTAGTCAAGAAGCCGAGCAGTTAAAAAAGAATCGGATACTTTTAAGGAATGAAAATGAAACACTAAAAACAAACCTACAGATTCTTGCTAAACAAAATTTAGCCTTAAGTTCATCAAAAGAAAAAACTCAAATTCCTTATCAGAAATCTTTATTGTCACAAAAAGATAGAGAGATTTATATGAAAAGATTCTTGATTATATGGATAACGAAAAACCATATTTAGATTTTGAAATCAAACAATCAGATATAGCCAAAAACTTATCTATGACCATTCATCAATTCTCTGAAGTATTAAATGTTTGTCTAGAAAAAAACTTTAATAGTTTTATAAATCTTTATCGCGTAAACGAAGCTAAAAACTTAATAAAAAACCCAAAATATAAAGACTTCAAAATTTTAGCAATAGGATATGAAGCAGGTTTTAATAGTAAAACATCTTTTAACAGAGTATTCAAACAACTAGTGGGGAAAACTCCTTCAGAATACAGAGAAGAATCTTTAAAACTTATAACATTATAAGGATTTATAGTTCCTTTGAAAAAGTCAATCAATATTTACAAGATATTCTTACACTCGCTCAATCCAAAGTATAAGAGTATCAATGAATATCCTAAAATTGTCTAGTCAACATTGATTATAATAATAGTAATAATTATACCTTTTTTACAAAAAGAAGTCTAGTTAGTTTTATCTCTCCACTAGTTAAAGAGTTCTAACACATCCACATAATTCAGAAGATATTGATATCCAGATAAATACACCAACAAAAGATAATTATATACAACCATAAGGTAATTTAGTTAAAGTTTTCGCTTATTTTAAACAATAACTTGTTGTTAACTAACACTTAACACAAATATCACTATGAAAACAAAGTATTTATTTACCCTACTTGTTTATTTAACATTTCTGGGAGTAACCGCTCAATCACCTATACAACAAAACCCCGGAGCGTGGGAAGCTGTACCCGAAATTACTGATGAATTTAACAATCCATTAAACACTAACAAATGGAAATTCGGACACCCATTTTGGAAAGGAAGAACACCTTGCTTATTTGGTCAAGGCAGAAATGCCTATACTAGAGATGGAGAGTTATGGATGGAAACGTCTGTCCAAAACAGAAATGGTCAGGGAGATTATCTTAGATGTGGTGCTATATATAGCGCATCGAAAGCCATGAAACAAGGAATGTATATAGAAGCTCAATACAAGGCCTCTGGACTACGAATAGGTTCGGGGTTCTGGTTAGTAAACAATGATCTGGATGCTAACCGTAGAGCCGATGAAATCGATATTCAAGAAGCATTTGGAGGTATTGCTTCAAGAAATCAACATAATACAAACGTTCACAATCCACAACCTAATTTTACAAACGATCAACCACAACCGCAATCATTTACCCTACCTAACGGAAAAACAGTTAGTACTGATTTTGTAACCTACGGATTACATTGGGTCGGTAGAAGTCGAATTCATTTTTATTTAGATGGAAATTTAGTAAGAGACTTAGTTACAAACAGCACTCTTGAACCCATGCATGCTTTGCTTAATACAGAAACCTATAGTTGGATGACACCTTTTCCCTCTATCCAACAGGTCGAAGGTGCTATAGATAACAGATACCAAAAGGTTGCTAGGTTTAAATACATACGAACTTGGAAACCAAAATCTGGGGGCGGTAACCCTCCTGGTGGCTCTGGATGGGTCGAAATTGGTGGAGGCGCTTCAAACGTATCTGTTGATAATGCTGGTAAAGCCTGGGTGGTTGCCGCAGGTGGACAGATGTATGCAAGAAATGGTAATTCTTGGAGTTTCATTAGAGGAAATGTACAAGATGCTGGCGCAGGACTTGGTGTTTCAATTACAGAGACAAATAGCCAGATTTCTTCAAAAAATAATAATAGCATTAATAATAACTTTAGTAGATTAGGAGGTACAGCATTAAAAGTAGATGTAGACAATCAAGGTAGAACATGGGTAGTGAATGCTGGCAATCAGATTTACAGGAGAGATGGAGGAAACTGGACACGAATTCCTGGCAATGCCGTAGATATTGGTTGTAGCGGTACTAGTGGCTCTATATACAGAGTTGATTCTAGCGGTAGAATTTTCTTTTATAATAACAACAGTTGGTCTCAAACCAGTGGTGGCGGAGCAACAAGAGTTGATGTTGACAGACAAGGAAGAGCATGGGTAGTAACTAATAATAACACCCTTTATAGATATAATTCTTCTAACAATACTTGGACCAATATGAGACAAAATGTAAATGATGTCGGATGCGGTACAGATGGATCGGTATGGATAACAGACGTAAATACCAAAATTTATAGAATGGCCAATGCTGCCAAGTCTGTAAAAATAACATCAGATACCAGCGCTTTTAGCTTATCCGCGGTACATGAAAGGTATGGAAACATTGATTTAAATATTAAGTCTCAAAACGGAGGTGATCTTAAAGTTGATGTATATAGTGTTTTAGGTTCAGGTCAAAAAGTATATTCAAAATCTTTTAACACTCCTTCGACAAATCTAACTGTTCGACTAATTGAGGGAACTTTAGCTTCTGGAATGTATATTGCCAAAGTTGTACTTAACGGTGAAACTAAAACGATCAAATTTGTTTTATAACCTATTCAATATTTAAAAAGTATGATTGGTTTTCACTAAAACATTAGTATTGGTATTAACATTAAAAACCCCCAAGAATTTAATTCTTGGGGGTTTTTAATATTATCAAAGACGTATAGTCAAAATTCTATAATAGTCTCTATCAATATTTAAAAAAAGGGTTCAACTATAAAAGTTAAACCCATTGAAATTACTTTTTCTTTTCTTCTTCTTTTGGTGCTTTATCTTTAAGTCCAACTTTCCTAATTGTATCATGCATTATTGGTGTTGCAATAAACAATGAAGAATACGTACCTACTAACACCCCTATTATTAATGAAAACATAAATCCTCTTAAAGGCACAGCAAATATAAAGATAGCTATAAGCACTAATAAAGTAGTTAACGAGGTGTTTAACGTACGACTTAATGTACTATTTAAAGCTCCGTTTACATTTTTATCTAATGACCAGCCAGTATGTTCTTTAAAAAACTCTCGAATTCTATCAAATACCACCACCGTATCATTCAATGAATATCCAATAACCGTTAATATGGCTGCAATAAATGCTTGATCAATTTCCATATTAAACGGCATGAACTTATAGGTAAGTGAGAAGATCCCTAATACAATAAGAACATCGTGGAATACAGCGGCTACTGCTCCTAAACTAAATTGCCATCTTCTAAATCGTAATAAAATATACATAAACACTACAATTAATGACCCTAATACAGACCAAAAAGCTGCTTGTTTAATATCATCGGCAATAGTAGGTCCAACTTTCATAGAAGACATAATACCTACCTGTTTATCTTCATCCCCATTAGCAAACTGATCATATGTCAATCCATCTGTTAGATAAGGTTGTAACGCAGCATATAGTTTATTAGAAATTTCTGCATCAACTTCTTCACCTGTTTCATCAACCTTATACTTTGTTGTAATTTTTAATTGATTATTTGATCCATATGTTTTTGCTTGAGCACTCTCAAAAGTTGCTACAAGATCTTTTTCAACATCTGTAGGTACAACATCTTTTGCAAAACGCACAGTATATGTTCTACCTCCTACAAAATCAACACCATAATCCAACCCTTGAGTTGCTAATGAACCTGCTCCTGCTAAAATGATCACTAAAGAAATTGCGTAAGCAACCTTACGTTTCTTTAAGAAATCAATATTTACATTTTTAAACAAGTTCTTAGTTGCTCCCGTAGAGAATGCAAGTTCTTTACCATTTTTACCATAACCATCAATAAACAATCTTGTTACAAAAATCGCTGTAAATAATGATGTAAGAATACCTATTAATAATGTAGTTGCAAAACCTTTAATTGGACCTGTACCAATAATCAATAAGATTAATCCTGTAAGACCTGTAGTAATGTTTGCATCTAAGATTGAAGATAATGCATTACTAAATCCATCTTTTATAGCATCGGCTTGTGACTTGCCTTTAGCAAGCTCTTCTCTAATTCTTTCAAATATTAACACGTTTGCATCCACCGACATACCAATGGTTAATACAATACCTGCAATACCAGGTAACGTTAATACTGCTTTTAAACCAGCTAATACACCAAAAATAAATAGAATATTAACTACTAAGGCTACATCTGCAAAAGCACCTGCTTTACCATAGTAGAATATCATCCAAATTAATATTAATACTAATGCAATAGCAAATGACATAATACCACTGTCAATAGCTTCTTGACCTAAAGATGGTCCTACTACTTCACTTTGGATAATATCTGCTGAAGCTGGTAATTTACCTGCTCTTAATACATTTGCTAAATCTTGCCCTTCTTCAATAGAAAAATCTCCGGTGATCTCACTTCTTCCTCCACTAATTGCTCCTGTAGTAACACCTGGTGCAGAATACACTACATTATCAAGCACAACTGCAATTTGACTTCTTTGCGTAAATGCTCGACCTGTCATTTCTTCCCATTTCTTAGCTCCTTTACCATCCATTTGCATAGTAACAGTAACTTTACCAACCTGGTTAAATTCTTGTCTTGCATCTGTAATAACTCCACCACTTAATTCTGGGCTATTATCACGATTGCCTTTAATAGCATATAAATCTAAAATCTCAGAATCTTTTTCTGCTTTACCCCATGCAAATTTCGCATATCGCTGCTCTGCAGGTAATAACGCTCTTACTTTTGGATCATTAAGATATGCCATGAACTGATCAGCATTCTTTTTTAATACAGAAACAAGTACTGGACCTCCTTGACCCCCTTGACCAGCAACAAGATCAAATAAAGGATTTACTTGAGTTTCTATATTTGTTGAATCTTCTGCATCTGCTAATAGATCATCAATTGCAGCATCTGCATCTGTTTTAAGAGAGTCAACTTGAGTAGTATCTACTTTTGTACTATCTACTTCTGTATTCTCTTCAACATTTTCCTTAATCTTATCAACCTTATCCGTTTGTTCTTTTAATAAGTTATTGGCAGAAAACAAGAAAGAAAACATTTCTTCAGACTTGTACACGTCCCAAAATTCAAGTTGAGCTGTACTAGTTACTAAACTTCTTACACGCTCAATATCTTTGGCACCTGGAAGTTCAACCAAAATACGCCCTGATTCTCCCAGACGTTGAATGTTTGGTTGAGTAACCCCAAATTTATCGATACGTTTACGTAACACTTCAAATGCAGAAGCAATAGACTCATCTATTTTCTTTTTAAGCACTGGCTCTACCTGATCGTTTGTCATATCATAAATGATATCATCACTCAGGTTTTTGTTTGCAAAAATATCTGGAGATGCTAGTTTAGCATCAGGAATTTTACCGAACTCAGTAAAGAAATCGTCTATATAATTATTCTGACTATTTTTTTGTAGCTCGTCTGTAGCTAGCAATGCTTGGTTAAAAGATGGATCTTTAGAATTATTTGCTAATCCTTTTAAAATATCTTTTACAGAAATTTGTAGAATAACATTAATACCTCCTTTAAGGTCAAGCCCTTTATTAAGCTCTTTATCCTTTGCATCGTTATATGAAATACCAGCAAAGATTTCTTCTTTACCAATAGAATCTAAATATACACGTTGTGCTACTTCTCTTAATCTAGAAGCATCTTCTCCTGGATGTTTTTGTATAGCATAAGCTTCTGCTTCTTTTTCTTTTGTGTAGGTCAAATACGTATATGATAATTGGTAAATACATACCAAACCAAATAAAACCGCAAATATCCTAACAATACCTTTATTTTGCATTATTGAGTTATTTTAGTCAAATCTATACAAACAAGCATCTTTATAGCTCATTTAAGATTTAACAGTTGTTTATAAATTATTTACTTTTTTGTGATTGAGTGTTATCAGTTTATTGACAACAGCTCTATTGAAAAGTTTACCTGCTTTTTGGCATCACTTTACAAAAGTGATGTGTAACTTTTAATAAAAAACTATAGTAGTAGGGAATCTTTAAAAGCTTCGAATTCCGATTAAGAAATTGGGCCAGCTCTTACCTCGGGAATTACATAAGAAATAGTATCTATTGCTATTGCAATACGATCATTTACTTTTTGAGCTACTCTAACGCGCCGGTATACATCATCTTCGTTTGATAATGTAATAAAATTAAGAGCACTAAAATTAGCATATCCTTCTTGTTCTATTTCTAAAACATATTTCCCATTAAAATCAACATCAGAGTCTAAGCTTTTCTGAAGTTCATAGACATCTAGATTATAGTCTTTAAGATTTTTGTGTTTAGGAAACTGGTTTTCTTTATTATTTTGATCATATAAAACATGATCAAGCGCTATATTTTTTTCTTTAGATAGTATCTTTTTTATAAAACTCGCATCTGCATCACTGTAGTAAGAAATTTTAAGTTTTCCTTTTTCTAGTTCTTTAGAAATTTTTGGATTTTTTACTCCTAAAGATTCTAGTTTTATTTTTACTGATGCTACGGCATTTTGAGCTTCCTGAGAACTAATCTCTATATCAACAAATTCTAATACAATTTCTTGATTTGGTATAACGGCATTATCCTGCATTACAACAAGCGCTGTAAATGCAGTAATCAAAATTCCGAAATACCATTTTTTCTTCATCGTCGCAAATATAAAAAATATAAACTGCATTTATAACCTCTTCTTACAAATATCTATTATCCTTTTCCCAACATTAGTAACTATTTGACATGCAAAAACTTAACACTAAAAGACCCATCTAAAATCACAAAAACAATCAATTAAAACTGTAGCCACAGTATTTCTAAACAAAAAAAGGAGCTACTTCATTCAGTAGCTCCTTATTCTAAAATATTGTTATTTAGATTATAATTCTAATAATCCATTTGTTTTCTTAACACCTTCAGCACTTTCTGCTAATTTTGCTTTTTCAGCATCGCTAAGATTTATTTCTACTATTTTTTCGATACCATTGCTACCTAAAACAACTGGAGCTCCGATACAAAGATCATTTAACCCGTACTCTCCTTCTAAAAGTGTAGAACAAGGAAATATTTTCTTTTGATCACAAGCTATTGCCTGCACTAATCCAGACACTGCGGCTCCTGGTGCATACCAAGCAGATGTTCCTAATAATCCAGTAAGTGTAGCTCCACCTACTTTGGTATCAGCTGCTACTTGCTCTAATCTTTCATCAGAAATATATTCTGAAACAGGAACACTATTTCTAGTTGCCAATCTTGTTAAAGGAACCATTCCTTTATCACTGTGACCACCAATTACCATTCCGTCTACATCAGATATTGGTGCTCCTAAAGCTTCAGCTAATCTATATTTAAAGCGAGCGCTATCTAATGCTCCACCCATACCTATAATTCTGTTCTTAGGAAGGTTTGTGGTTTTATGCACTAGATACGTCATTGTATCCATAGGGTTACTTACTACAATAATAATTGTATTTGGAGAATGCTCTATCAAACTAGAAGAAACTGTTTTTACGATCCCTGCATTGATTCCTATTAACTCTTCTCGTGTCATTCCTGGTTTACGAGGAATTCCTGAAGTAATTACAGCAATATCACTCCCAGCAGTTTTAGAATAATCCCCTGTAGTTCCTGTTATTTTTGTATCAAATCCGTTTAACGACGCAGTTTGCATAAGATCCATCGCCTTACCTTCTGCATATCCTTCTTTGATATCTAACAATACTACTTCTGAAGCAAAATTCTTTATGGCAATATACTCAGCACAACTTGCACCTACTGCACCAGCTCCTACTACTGTAACTTTCATGATATATTTTTTTGAATGAAATTAAAAATTTATTTGTCCCGCGAAAATACGAATTCTTTAATGAATTAATTAACAAATAAAGTGTTAATTACCAGCCAAAACTAAGTCCTAAAGACAGATTATTAAAATTCTGAAGTGTATAATCCAGATTAGCTTTAAAAACTCCAAAAGTCGCTCTAGCTCCTAAAGTCGCCTTTACTCCTTTTGTTTTTGTTTTAACACTAATAGGATCTGTAATTTCATCTGAAGTGAATGGTCCATTTTGAATTTGATATGTCCCTAATAAATCTGCATTATTAGCACCAAAATAATACCCTAAACCACCATAAAAATTGAAAACAGGCATTTTGGTGGATACAATCGTAGTAAGTAACCAAGAGTTAGAATTTAAGCGAACTTCTTGATCTGTTCCTACAACGCCGGTATTTGCATTTAAATCATAAAATCCTTTTACATTTGTATACCCAATTAGGGCTGCAAGTTTAACTGGCCATCTTCTTAATGAATACACCCAATCTGTAACTTCGTGTTGAAATGCTATACCATATAACTGTATCTCTGCATCTTCTACTGCTTTTATTCTAGGTAAAACACGTATCTTAACCTCGGTACTTTTTATTAATCCCATTGATGCTTGAATAAAGCCCGACGGTAAAGATTTAATTACAGAACTCCCTATACCATCTGGTAACACAACTTCTAACTCAGAAGCTTGTCCTTCATTAATAATTACAGAAATATTATCTGTATTATTTCCTAACGTACTTGCTACTGATTGACTAAACTGACCATTACTAAAGGTCAAATTATTATACTCGACTACATTTAAAATAAAGGATTGCTTATCCTCTCTCACAAAAGAAAGGTTACCCACAAATCCCACTTCGAAATGCCAAAGTTTTTTTGTTTTTGCTGTTGTATACCAACCGTTAGACATATTATTAATCAGAGCTTCGCCAGCAGGGGCAAAATAATCCTCACTAAACTTCTGTGCATTTTCGACACCTATTTCAAGGATTTGATCGATATCTGTTTGAGAAAAGGCAACTTGACTCAAACACAAAAGGATTAATACTGTAAGTTTTTTCATAAGTTTAGATTTAATAGGCAGTGCAATATAAAAAAAATCCGCTATACCAAGATATAGCGGATTTTAAATACGTTTTTAAAATACTATTTATGCATCAATATTAGCATAAACGGCATTCTTCTCGATAAATTCTCTACGTGGTGGAACCTCATCTCCCATAAGCATTGAGAAAATTCTATCTGCTTCTGTTAGATTATCTATTGTTACCTGTCTCATTGTTCTAAACTCCGGATTCATTGTAGTATCCCACAACTGTTCTGCGTTCATCTCTCCAAGACCTTTATATCGTTGAATTTTCGAATTTTCTCCATATTCTTTAACGATTCTATCCCGTTGATCATCATTCCATGCATATTGTTTTTTAGCTCCTTTTTTCACTAAATACAATGGTGGTGCTGCAATATAAATATGTCCTGCTTCGATTAATTCTTTCATATAACGGAAAAAGAAGGTAAGAATCAAAGTAGAGATATGACTACCATCGACATCGGCATCACACATAATAACTACTTTATGATATCTTAATTTTGAAAGGTTCAATGCTTTACTATCCTCTTCTGTACCGATTGTAACACCTAAGGCAGTAAATATATTTTTAATCTCTTCGTTTTCAAAAACTTTATGATGCATGGCTTTTTCTACATTCAATATCTTACCACGAAGTGGAAGAATTGCCTGAAACATACGATCACGTCCTTGTTTTGCAGTTCCACCTGCCGAATCACCCTCGACAAGAAATACTTCACATAATGCAGGATCTTGCTCTGAACAATCCGAAAGTTTACCAGGTAAACCACCAATACTCATTACGGATTTACGTTGTACCATCTCACGTGCTTTTTTGGCAGCATGACGTGCCTGAGCAGCAAGAATTACTTTTTGCACAATGGTTTTGGCATCATTAGGGTTTTCTTCAAGATAATTTTCTAACATCTCAGACACAGCCTGAGACACTGCAGATGTTACTTCTCTATTTCCTAATTTGGTTTTTGTTTGCCCTTCAAACTGTGGCTCCTGAACTTTTACAGATACAATTGCCGTTAATCCTTCTCGGAAATCATCTCCCGCTATTTCAAACTTTAATTTATCCAATAACCCTGAAGCATCTGCATATTTTTTAAGAGTAGCTGTTAACCCTCGTCTAAAACCAGAAAGGTGTGTACCTCCTTCATGAGTATTAATATTATTTACATACGAATGTAAGTTTTCTGCATAGGAGTCATTATAAATCATAGCAACTTCTACAGGAATATCATTTTTCTCACCCTCCATAGAAATCACTTCTGCAATGATCGAACTACGACTAGCATCTAGAAATCTTACAAATTCTTTTAATCCTTCTTGAGAGTGAAAAGTTTCAGAAACATTATTTCCTTTTTCATCCTGATGACGCAAATCTGTCAAGATAATCGTAATACCCTTATTAAGGTATGCCAATTCTCTCATACGACTTGCCAACGTATCATAATTATACTCTAGCGTTTGCTGAAAAATACTTGCATCTGGTTTAAATGTAACGATCGTACCATTAAAATCAGTATCGCCTGTAGATTTCACAGGATACATAGGCTTACCTCTTTCATACTCTTGCTCCCATACCTTACCATCTTTATGCACAATTGCATGCAAATGATCAGATAATGCATTCACACAAGAAACTCCAACCCCGTGTAAACCACCAGAAACTTTATAAGAATCTTTATCAAATTTACCACCAGCTCCAATTTTTGTCATTACAACTTCAAGAGCAGAGACACCTTCTTTTTTATGTATCCCTACAGGAATACCACGACCATTATCTTTGGTTGTAATAGAATTATCTTCATTAATAGTAACCTCTATAGCGTCACAATATCCAGCTAATGCTTCATCGATAGAATTATCAACAACCTCATATACTAAATGGTGCAAACCACGAGACCCTACATCTCCAATATACATCGACGGACGCATACGTACGTGCTCCATTCCTTCGAGTGCCTGAATACTGTCTGCTGAATAGTTTTTCTTATTAGCTTCTTCGCTCATAAAATATCCCTTATTAATTATTTTATTTTTTTGACAACAAACAAAGATAAAAAAACAGTAAAAGGATGAAAGGGTTTTACCAAAGATGATTTAAAGAGTTATCAACAATTCGTTAAGAAAAGTACCAGAAAAAGAAAAAACTCGCTTAAAATAGCTAAAAACAACCTTAAACAAGATTTGCTGTTATTTTATAATTTCTATAACATTTCTAAAACTCGATCTGGAGGCTTTAAAATCATTATCATAATTTCTTTGTATCGGTCTACTTTATATTTCCCAACCTCGACCCTCTTTTAGTGTGATCGTTTTCAACAATACATCCCATCAAATTTTTAATTATTTATACAAGTACTATTATTTAATTTACAAATTCAAAAAAAACGAATACGCTTAATAACTAATCCCTAACGAATAATCAACTGTTAACAGGAATTAACACTATTTACAATACTTTTAACCTGCTCATTTGAAATATCGGGCTCATCAAATCAGTTATCAGCACTGAAATAATTTACAAACTCAAAACAATTAATTTACAAAAAATGAAAACTAAAAATCTTATTAATCTCGCTAAAGTATCTGCATTAAGTTTGGGACTTTTCTTTACTTCTTGTTCTAATGAGAGTATTGAAGACTTACCAGAAGAAACTGGTGGAGAACAAGAACAACTTGTTGACAAATATTTTAAAGGAGACTTAATACAAGTTGAAGACATAGGAAACAATACTTTTAAATTTGGAGATGTTTTATTTGACTCAGCTCAACTTTCTGATGAAATAGTAGCGTATGACGCTAATCCAGAACCAGGCGCAGGTTTAAGTTCAGATCCTAAGTTAGGATTAGCTGGAGGTGTTAGAAAATGGCCCAACAATACCATTATTTATGTTCTAGACAACAGTTTATCAAGTAATCAACGTCAAGTTACTTTTGATGCTATGGATGAATGGAAAAACAAAACTAATATTCGTTTCAAAGAAAGAACTAATGAAAGTTTTTATGTAACAATCCGTAACAGTGGTGCTCAATGTAATTGTGCCTCTGCATCTCTTGGAGTTCAGGGTACTCGTGGTACTATCAATATGGGAGTAAGAACTGGGTTTGGAGTAATGACACACGAAATCGGGCATACTTTAGGGTATTTACATGAGCAAAATCGTAGTGACAGGGATCAATTTGTTCGAATTTTTCCAGAAAATATTCAAGATGGAGCTATTAGCCAATTTAGAGTAGATAACAACTCAGTAAATCCAGGAAGATTTGATGTAGAATCTATTATGATCTATAGTAGTTTCACATTTTCTAAAAATGGACAACCGGTAATGTTAGAATTAGACGGTAGTCGTATACCGTTTAGATCAAGATTATCTGCTGGTGATATTGCAGGAACCAACCAATTATACCCAGGTGGTGACGGTGGTGATGGCGGTGGAGACACTGACACTTGCGAAGGCGTTGACGAATGGGTAAGAGGAAGACAATATACTGTTGGAGACAGAGTAACCTACAGAGGTTCTTTATATGAAAGAGATTTTTCTAGATGGAATCGTATCAAAGAATGTGATGCAACAACTCCTCAAGATATTTGCGAGGGTGTAGCCGCATATAATAGAGGTACAAGATATAGAGCTGGAGATCGAGTTACTTTTCAAGGATTCTTATACGAGTTACAAAGTAATGGAAGATGGTCTAATTTAGGACAATGTGCTAATTAAGAACATTTTTAAATTCATTATAACATTAAGGCTATGGTTTTCACCATAGCCTTTTTTAATACGTTTAAGTTTTAATTTAAAACAATTTTAATTTCTTTGCTTTTCACACTATCACTCACTCCTATCGCGATGAAAAAACTGTTTTCAATTTCTCTATTATCTCACCACCCTTAAATCCAAGCAGACAAAACATACAAAAGACGCTGTTTGGAACTCCAACCATTCAAAACACATCAATACCATAAGTATAAAAATACTTAAACAACATTAAATTTAAGTTATCACAAACGAAAACCCCGAAAGATTTTTCGGGGTTTTACTTCTCAATTTACTCAACTTTCAGCTATAAAGGCTGTTGGTTATCTTAAATATTTTAATACGCTTCATCGTGTACATTAGCCACTGCTCTTCCACTTGGGTCATTCATGTTTTTAAAGGCTTCATCCCACTCTAATGCAATTTTAGTACTACAAGCGACAGATGGTTCTTGCGGCACACTTAAAGCTGCTGCATCGCTAGGAAAATGTCCTTCGAATATTGTACGATAGTAAAATTCTTCTTTGTTTTGTGGTGTTTGTATCGGGAATCTGAAATGTGCATTTGCCATTTGTTCATCAGACACCTCGTTATCTACCACCATTTTTAAAGTATCTATCCAACTATACCCTACACCATCAGAGAACTGCTCTTTTTGTCTCCATGCTACACTCTCTGGCAAGTAAGACTCAAATGCTTTACGAATCACCCATTTTTCCATTCGTTCTCCATTGATCATTTTATCCTTAGGATTGATTCGCATTGCTACATCCATAAATTCTTTATCCAAAAATGGCACACGTCCTTCAATACCCCAAGCAGCCAATGACTTATTAGCTCGTAAACAATCGTACATATGTAGTTTATCTAATTTACGTACTGTTTCTTCATGAAATTCTTGTGCATTAGGAGCTTTATGAAAATAAAGGTAACCCCCAAAAATTTCATCTGCACCTTCGCCGGATAGTACCATTTTCACGCCCATTGACTTAATCACTCTTGCCATAAGATACATTGGCGTAGACGCTCTAATAGTTGTGATATCATAGGTTTCTAAATTATAAATCACATCTTTAATCGCATCTAATCCTTCTTGTATTGTGAATTTTATTTCATGATGCACAGTACCTATATGGTCAGCCACTTTTTGTGCCGCAGCTAAATCTGGAGATCCTTCTAACCCCACAGAAAAGGAATGCAATTGAGGCCACCAAGCTTCTTTAGTATCTCCAGACTCTATTCTTTTTTCTGAATACTTCTTTGCTATCGCAGAAGTTACAGAAGAATCTAATCCTCCTGACAAAAGAACTCCGTAAGGGACGTCAGACATCAATTGTCTATGAACCGCAGCCTCTAAAGCATCTCTAAGCTCATCTATACTAGTTTGGTTTTCTTTTACTGTTTCATACTCTGACCAATCTCTAACATACCATTTTTTTAACTCACTATCGTTACCATATAAATAATGACCTGGAGGAAACAATTCAATTTTTGAACAAACACCTTCTAAGGCTTTAAGTTCTGATGCTACATAAAACGTTCCGTTTTGATCCCACCCCATATATAATGGAATAATCCCCATATGGTCTCTAGAAATTAAATAAATATCTTTTTCTACATCATATAAAGCAAAAGCAAAAATACCATTAAGATCATCTAAAAAGTCTACTCCTTTTTCTTTATAAAGTGCCAATATGATTTCGCAATCAGATTCTGTTTGAAAATTATATTTCCCTTTAAATTGCTCACGTAACTCACTATGGTTATAGATTTCTCCGTTTGCTGCTAGTATTAACTTTTTATCCTCGCTAAATAAAGGTTGTTTTCCTGAAACTGGATCTACAATTGCTAAACGCTCATGAGCAAGTATTGCATTTGTATTTGAATATATACCGCTCCAATCCGGGCCTCTATGACGAATTTTTTTTGACATTTCTAATAATTGAGGTCTTAACACCTCTGAATCTTGCTTTAAATCAAAAGCACATACAATTCCGCACATAATCTTCTTTTTCTTTTATTTGAGAATTCAAATATGAGATATAGATTACATTTATTAAACATAAAAACATCTTTTAATTAATAATTATAACTAAAACAAGATTATTTATAATGAATAACAACTATTTTATTAAAATTTTGAAGACATACTATCAATCTGTTATTCTTAATATTTAACAGAAATTATAGACTCGATTAACATTTAGCTTGTAAGTTCGCCTATATCTTTACGTCAATAATTAAAATAAAATCACTATTATGAAAAAATCACTCTTACTTGTAGCAATTATGCTATTAGGTAGTTTATCTACTATTACTGCGCAAAAATTTGCTGGATTACAAAAAAGTCCAACAGATATTACATATGCCAAAGCAGATAGAAATGCTGCGCCAGCAATTAAAGTTGTTTATAGTCGTCCTCAGAAAAAAGGAAGAAAAGTCTTTGGAGAATTAGTAAAATTTGACAAGGTTTGGAGAACCGGGGCTGACGAAGCTACTGAAATTAAGTTCTTTAAAGATGTAAAAATGGGAGACAAAACAGTAAAAGCTGGAACATATTCACTTTTTACTATTCCTGGAGAAAAAGAATGGACAATTATACTTAGTTCTACTCTAGATGTATGGGGTGCATATACATATGACGAAAGCAAAGATGTTGCAAGAATAAAAGTACCAGCTGCTTCCGGAGACGCTTTAGAAGTATTTTCTATAGCCTTTAAAAAAGTAGACAAAGGTTACCACATGGTTATGGGATGGGATACTGCACGTGTAGAAGTTCCTTTTTACCTATAATAAGTATATATAAAAAGATAGCTCGGTAACTAAGTTACCGAGCTATTATTTCTAATGATCATTCAAGCCCAAAATGAATGATTATACTATTATCAAATGATAATACAATTTTTTCCTTAGATATCTTATCTGTGAATAGCGTGACTCGACGCCCCTGGTAATTCAGATAAAAAATCCATTACAATTCTAAAAGTAATTCTAAATTTTGTGTAAAATAGCCCCATATTTTTATTTTTAATTAATTGAACAAATATAACATCTTAATAACATGATGTCAATGATTTATATATAAATTAGTTATAATTTAAGATTTTATCGATAACATACACAGAGTGACAAAAACTAACAATCATATTTACAAGTAATTGTTGTTTTTTACAAGGATAAATAGGGTAATTTCCCCAAAAATCTTATCTCTTTTATTTCAATATTGACAACAATTTAATCCCAAATTCATAAAAATCATCTATGAATTGCATTACTGCATGCTGCTGGTAATTGTTTCAAAAATTTCTTTAAAGCCTTTATATCTATAGTGATTATTCCGTAAAATAGCTTCATAATCAATTGGTTTTTAATTTTTTACAAAAATTAGCACAGTGTACTACTGTTTTAAAAAAGGTATTATCAAAAGTATTTATTTCCCTAACTAAACGCATTTCAAAGTCCTTCTCGAAACAAAACACATAAATTAATTTAGTATCTAGTTTATATATGTGTATTTTTTTTAATACACCGGGTAATTTCCCTTAAATTATTTATGTATCAATTCCCTAATTTGTTATTTACAAGCGCTTCTTAAAGAATAAAGAAGCAAAAGATAAACTAATAAAATCTACCTATGAATTGCATTACTACTTGCAGCAGGTAATTCTCCAATAAATCTTTTTAAAGCTTTTACATTAATTACTAAAATACCGAAAAAAAGTTTCATAATATGTTGATTTATAATTTGTTATTATTTGCTTTACAAAGATACATTGCATCTTACAATTCAATAAAAAAATTAACATTTACTCTTAATCGTTTTAGATATAAAACATGTTAGCTTAGATAAAAAACATAATAAAAGCCTATGTTGCTAAATAAAAATAAGAAAATTCTTACTTAAAAAAGTACTGTTTTAGGGGTATTCTCCCCCTTTTTGACATACTTTTCAATCTTAGTTTTTGATGTTATATCATTATACTAGGATAAAAAACAATAAACTTTACACAATAGAAAGTAATTGTGACAATTAAACACCTCATTATTTTTCACGTAGTCTATTTTAAATTACTATACTATTAGACCACTGGTTTAGGATTATAACATAAAACCATACTTAGCAAACTAAGGAACTCTGTCTAAATCTATTTTATTAAATGCTTTTTTATAGAGAATCCTTAAATAAACATATTAATTTCTGAAGTTTATTAAAATAAAGAGAGATTATCATAATTGATAATCTCTCTTTATTTTATACCAATTGCCTAAGCAATACTAAAATTCTAATGTCATATTAGGATCTTATTATTATTTACGCATTGCATATCTAGATGCACCAGGTAATTCGCTTAAAAAATTAACGAAAGTTTTAAAATTTGATTCAAAAATAGTGTAGAATTGTTTCATAGCCCCTTGATTTTAAATTACTTATTTAAAACTAACAACAATTAGTTTTTATTCCAAATAAATGTTAAAATAAAAGATAGAAAATCGACAGAATAATTATTGAACAAGATTATTGGTAATAAAAATGTAAATTTTTAACAATTTAAGTAAGGAATTACTCACTTTTTAACATTAAAAACTAAGGGAGATTTCTCTATTTCTTACGGACAAACCGTAAAATATTTGTAATCAAACACTTGTGTTTTCAACAAAATCTCTATATTGTTATTTACCTTACTTTTTTTACGGGATATTTAAGTACTTATGCGTCTGTAAAGACACTCTCCATTTTGGATTCTTCATTACAAAATCTACCATAAGAGGTATCATTTTATCTCTCACACTCCATTCAGGTTGTAAATACAATATACAATCTTCTGAAACTTTAGCAGCTTGCTCCTCTGCAAATGCAAAATCACTTTTGTTATAAATGATACATTTTAATTCATTGGCCACCCCATAAATTTGTTTAGTAGGTAGTTTTACCTTTTTAGGAGAAAGACAAATCCAATCCCAGTCACCGGTAAGAGGATACGCTCCAGAAGTTTCGATATGAGTTTGGGCACCTTTACTTTTAAGTCCTTGAGTAAGCAATGTCATATCCCAAGTAAGGGGCTCTCCTCCTGTTACAACAACTACATTGCTATATTTCAAAGCGTTATCAACTATTTTTTCTGTAAGCGTAGGAGGATGTAAATCTGCATTCCAACTTTCTTTTACATCACACCAATGACATCCTACATCACAACCTCCGATTCTAATAAAATAAGCGGCCGTTCCTTTATGATATCCCTCTCCTTGTATTGTATAGAACTCTTCCATTAAAGGAAGCATTTCTCCAATATTTACCAATTTTTGTACACTCTCTTGCATAAGAGCGCAAAGGTACGCAACATAAAATAATTATTCTTGAAATCTTTAGTATCAATACAAAAGCTGTATTACTTTTTAACAGCGATACATTCTATTTCTATACTCGCTCCTACAGCAAGACCTTTTGCAGCAAAAGTTGTACGCGCTGGTTTCTGAGGAAAATATGTTTTATATATTTCATTAAATGCAGAAAAATCATTTATATCTGCCAATATTACAGTACACTTAACTACATCATTCATAGTCAGACTATGATGGTTTAAAACAGCTTTAATATTTTCTAACGTTTGTTTTGTTTCGTTTTTAATTCCTCCTTCAACTAATTTCCTGGCAGTATGATCCATACCCACCTGTCCTGATAAAAAGTACAAATTACCTACTTGAACTGCGTCTGAAAACGGAGCTCCTTCTTTTTTAGGTTCATGGGTTTTATGAAAAGTAACTTCAGTTGACTGTGCATTGCAACCTATACCCATTAAAAAAAGACAAATGATCATCACTAATTTTTTCATAAACTTAATACTATTAAAAGTTCTAAATTAAACGTATTTTACATTAAAAGTAAACTATAATTTCTATAGAAAAGTTAAGATTCCTATTTTTATCAAAAATTAAAGCTATTATGAGTGACCATCAAGAATTTCTGGATCATATTAATGAAGGTTATAAAACCAAAGGTGATTTTTTAACCATGGGAGCTGCCATGCATGAAGGCGAAACTGTTACAAATGCTCATGTTAAGGTGCCATTAAAAACATTAAACCGCCATGGTTTGATTGCGGGAGCAACGGGTACAGGAAAAACTAAAACGTTACAAGTAATAGCAGAAAATTTAAGTGATCAAGGAATACCGGTCCTATTAATGGATATAAAAGGAGATCTTAGTGGTATTGCGGCTGCAAGTCCAGGACACCCTAAAATCGATGAACGCCATGAAAAAATTGGAATCCCGTTCGAAGCAAAAGGGTTTCCGGTAGAGATTTTATCGTTATCAGAACAAAACGGTGTTAGACTTAGAGCTACCGTTAGTGAATTTGGACCTGTATTACTATCTAGAATTTTGGATGTTACAACTACACAAGCAGGTATTATATCTGTCATATTTAAATATTGTGACGACAACAAACTACCTTTATTAGACCTAAAAGATCTAAAAAAGGTACTACAATTTGCTACACAAGAAGGGAAAAAAGAATTAGAAAAAGATTATGGTCGAATTTCTACAGCCTCTACCGGGGCTATCTTGCGAAAAATAGTAGAACTAGAGCAACAAGGAGCTGATCTATTTTTTGGAGAAACATCCTTCGATGTTCAAGATTTATGTAGATTAGATGATAACGGAAGAGGTATGATCAACATTATCAGGTTAACTGACATACAAGATAAACCAAAGTTATTTTCAACTTTTATGTTGAGTCTTCTTGCTGAAATATATGGTACTTTTCCTGAGCAAGGTGATAGCGGAAGACCTGAATTGGTAATATTCTTGGATGAGGCACATTTGATTTTTAAAGAAGCTTCGAATGCACTAATGGATCAAATCGAAAGTATTGTTAAATTAATACGTTCTAAAGGAGTAGGTTTATATTTTGTAACACAAAACCCAACTGATGTTCCTGATGGAATTTTAAGTCAACTAGGGTTAAAAGTACAACATGCTCTAAGAGCTTTTACTGCAAAAGACAGAAAGGCCATTAAACTCACTGCAGAGAATTACCCGGATTCAAAATATTATGACACCAAAGAAATACTAACATCCTTAGGGATTGGAGAAGCATTGGTATCTGCTCTTGACGAAAAAGGGCGCCCCACCCCTCTAGCTGCTACAATGTTAAGAGCACCCATGAGTAGAATGGATGTGTTAACCGATAGTGAATTAAAAGACCTATTAAAAAGGTCTAAACTTTCTTCAAAATATAATAAAGAGATTGATAGAGAAAGTGCCTATGAGCTTTTAAATGAGAAAATAGAAAAAGCTGAAGCCGACGAAGCTAAAGCGGCAGCAAAAAAAGAACGAGAAAAACTTGAAAAAACCTCTTCCAGCTCTAGATCTCGAAGAAGTAGAACAAGTGCAACAGAAAAAGCCGTTATCAAAGTTTTAACCAGTGCAACTTTTATTAGAGGTGCATTAGGAGTCCTAAATAAGTTATTAAAATAATTTTCGTTTACATATAAAACCAAATTATTTAATCAATTATGAAAAGTAGAATTTTTCAAACAGCACTGGCCTTAGTACTTATATTAAGTTGCCAAAAAGAAAAAAAACAAAACCCTTTTGAAATTTCGATCAATAGGATTGGATTATTAACAAATGAAATCCCTATTAACAAACTAGATTCTATTTTTGCAAATGATTCTATTGCCAAAAGTTCTCCTGATAATAAATTATTAGGAACCACAAATGAAATAGAGATTTATGAAAAAGGAGGAGCTAAATTACTTGTTCTTGAACCTAAGAAAGACACAGACGTTTCTTCTACTATAGGGAATATACAGGTTATAGATCCTAGATATAAGACAGCTTCAGGTTTATCCTCTAACAGTACTTTTAAAGATATAAAAGAACAATACAATGTTTCTAAAATTAATAATACATTAAGTACTGCTGTAATTTTTGTGGATAGTCTACAAGCTTATTTTACTATTGACAAAAAGGAGTTACCCGAAAAATTTAAGTTTAATACAGATTCAAAAATTGAAATTTCAGATATTCCTGATACTGCTAGAATTAAACATTTCTGGTTACAGTGGGAATGATAATTAAATGAAGATGGCAAAAAAATATACAGTTCAAGATTCTCCTTTTGTGGTACCTACAACCGATGGTAAATTAATTGAAGAGCATTTTGGTAAAGCTACAGATGGTAATTCTAAAATTAGTATTGCACATATGGTAGCACCACCTGGTTGGAGTGAGCCGTTTCAAACTCCAGAATTTGATGAGTACACTTATATTATAAAAGGTAAAAAGCAATTCACTATTGATGGAGAAATTGTAATATTATCATCAGGTCAATCTATTAAAATTGAAAAAAACACTAGGGTTCAATATGCCAACCCCTTTGACACAGTTTGCGAATATCTGGCAATTTGCACACCTGCATTTACACCAGAATCTGTACATCGAGAAAATGAATGAAAGAAAAGTTTAAAAAACATCTACCCGTCTTGATTGGAAAATATTTCCAATTCTTATTCTTTTTTTTCCCTAAAAAAGCAATTCGTAAAGCGTATACATTATTTTGTACTCCTAGAAAAGGTAAGGTATTACCTGAACAAGAAGATTTTTTAGAAGATGCCAAAGATGAATTAATATCACTAGAATCTTTGCGTCTTCAAACCTATAGATGGCCTAGTCTTGGGGAAACAATATTAATGGTTCACGGATGGGAAAGTAATACACACCGCTGGAAAAATATTATACAAAAATTACACAAAAAAGGATATAACATCATCGCTTTTGATGCGCCTGCACATGGCAATTCATCGGGTAAAATCTTAAATGTACCTTTATATACAGAATGTCTTCAAAAAATGATAGCCTTATATCGTCCAAATCACATTATAGGTCATTCTGTAGGTGGCATGACTACCATATTTCATCAATACACCTATCCTGATCAAGAAATAGATAAGCTAGTAATTCTGGCTCCTCCATCAGATTTATCAAGAATTATGAAACAGTATCAAGGAATATTGAAACTTTCTCAAAAATTCATGCAAGCATTAAATCAATATTTTAAGGATAAACATGGACATTATTTTGAAGAGTTTACAATTTCTGAATTTGCAAAAAAAATTTCTCAAAAAGGGCTTTTAATTCATGATAAAAACGATGACATTGCACCTTATGCAGAAGCAGAACGAATAGCCAATAATTGGAGCGGAATTAATTTTATAACAACCGAAGATTATGGGCACTCTCTCTTCTTTAATGAGGTCGATACTATGATTTTGGATTTTTTAAGCAAATAATCAATATCGTATTGGTGTTATTATATAAAGTACTAATATTCAAAAACCAATAATTAGGTATTCATAATTTTATATTATTTACCTTTGTGCGTGGAAAATTCTAAACTTACCAGATTAAATAAATACCTAAGTGAAGTAGGGTATTGTTCTCGTCGCGAAGCCGATAAATTAATCGATCAAAAAAGGGTTACTATAAATGGTCAAATTCCCGAAATGGGAACTAAAGTTAGTCCGGATGACACAGTACATGTTGATGGTGAATTGATTAGTGCACCTAAAGAAAAACACGTGTATCTTGCTTTTAATAAACCTGTTGGAATTGTATGTACTACAGCACAAAATGAAAAAGATAATATTATAGACTATATTAATTATCCCAAACGAATTTTTCCTATTGGTAGATTAGACAAACCCAGTGAAGGCCTTATTTTCTTAACTAGTGACGGAGATATTGTAAATAAAATTCTAAGAGCTCGCAATAATCATGAAAAGGAGTATGTAGTTACCGTTAATAAACTAATAAGTCCTCAATTTATTAAACGAATGAGTAATGGTATTCCAATTCTAGATACAATTACTCGTAAATGTGAAGTAGAACAAATAAACAAATACAATTTCAGAATTGTTTTAACTCAGGGGCTTAATAGGCAAATTCGTAGAATGTGTGAATATTTAGGATATGAAGTTACTAGCTTAAAAAGAATTCGCATTATGAATGTAGCATTAGATGTTCCTGTTGGCCAATGGCGCTATTTAAGTGACGAAGAATTAAAGGTGCTTAACTCTGATGTTGATGACTCTAGTAAAACAGAAGAAGCGTCTATCTTAGAAACCCCAAAACGAAAAACACGATTTAATAACTCAACCCCCAAAAAGACACACACTACCCATAAACCAAGAAATAAAAGACGTCGAGATCGTTAAAAGGTTAATTGTTAATTAAATGTCAATTTCAAGTATTCACTAATACATATTCTATAGATTAAGTAAATTTCTTACTTATTACATTATAGAGCATGAACACACAAATTTCACCATTCCATTTAGCCATACCAGTAGATGATTTAAAAAAAGCTAGGCAATTTTATCGCGACATCTTAGAGCTTGAAGAAGGCAGATCTAGTCAGCATTGGGTAGATTTTAATTTCTTTGGTCATCAATTAGTCATTCATTATAAAGCCAAATCAGATCACGAAACTGCATACAGCAACCCTGTGGATGGTAAAGACGTTCCGGTTCCACATTTCGGAGTTATTTTAGAATGGAATACATGGGAAACACTTGCAGAAAAATTAACTAAAAAAGAAATTAAATTTGTAATAGAACCCTACATTCGATTTAAAGGAGAAACCGGAGAACAAGGCACAATGTTTTTTTACGATCCATGCGGAAACGCCTTAGAATTTAAAGCCTTTAAAAATACTTCACAAATTTTTGCCAAATAACTACATATACCACATTTTACAAACAAAAACATTAGGGTTTTAACATAAAATCACAAAGGTTAACACTTTTTTAGTATATTTAATCGCTAAAATATTCCTAATCAAGTGATAAATACTCCCTAACCATGAAAAACGTTACCCTATTGACCTACACGTTATTGTTGTTATTTAGTGTAAGCTGTGGTGTTCCACAAGCGGATTTTGATAAACTAAAAAAAGAAAACGAAAAGCTAAAAAAAGAAATTGCTGAGTGTGAGTTAACTCCTGCAGAAATTTTAGAAAAGGCCAATGTTTATTATGATGCTTCGGATTTCACTAAAAGTCGTGAAAAACTTAAGACTTTGATTGCAAAGTATGCTAATTCTGATGAAGGAAAAAAAGGCAAAAGATTACTAAAAAGGGTAGAGAACAAAATATTAGAAACAGCTCGTGCTCAAAATGATCAAGATACCGAGGTTGAAGAAGAGGAGAAAAATGAAGGTTTAAGCGAAAAAGAAGAGAAGGAAAGAAAAGCGAGACAAAAAAAGAAAGAAGCCGCAATTGCCAAAATGAACAAAAAATACGATATCAATGATGATGTCACTTGGTATTCCGACAAATCTTCAACCAAATTGAATACCAAAAATTATATTCAAGCATATATTGGCAAAAAAGAAAAAAAACCATGGATAGGAATATCTATTAACTATTTCTCTAAAAAGAAATGGCTATTTATAGAAAGAATAGAAATTATAGCCGATAAGAAGACATTCGAATTAGAAGAAAATACGCCTGGTGAATTTAATTCTAAAGAAGAATCAGGAGGAAAAAGAGAATGGTTAGATCGCGTAATAAAAAATGAAGATATGCTAATGACTAAAGCTATCGCTTCTAGTAAAATTGCCAAGATAAGATTTGTAGGAAAAGATGATGTAAGTACCAGAACGATTAGCAAAAATGAAAAGAAAGCTATCAAGAATGTTTTAGAAGCATATGTGGCACTTGGTGGAAATATTAAGTGATTAGAAAAGTATTCGACACTTCTTTTAGGCACAGAAACAATATTTAACATTAGACAATCGTTAAAAAAACAACTTTTGTATAATTACCGGTATATTGTTAAAGGTATACTAAAAAAATCTTCATATATTCCGCTCCCAGAATAACTCGAAAAAGAAAAAATGGATTTAACAAACCCCTTAGTCTATGGAGTGCCTTGCTTTTTAGGACTAATTTTAGTAGAACTTACTTACAGTAAAACTCATGATCATGACAAAAAAGATCTTTACAAATGGAAAGATCTTGGTGCAAGCGTATTTATGGGGGTAGGTTCCGCAATACTGGGGCCATTAATTAAAACTGTTTTTTCCATTGTCCTTTTTCATTATGTATATGAATTTTTTAATCCTGAGGTAAATGGGGTTCGCACAAACATTATGGGTTGGCAATCTTTTGGTTATGCTTGGTATATTTGGCTTTTATGTCAATTAGCAGATGATTACACATACTATTGGTTTCATAGACAAAACCATATGGTAAGAGCCTTGTGGGCTGCACATATAGTACACCATTCTTCAGATAATTTCAATTTAGGAACAGCAGTACGTAACGGTTGGTTTACACTTTTATATAAACCCTTATTTTATATGTGGATGCCAGCTATTGGATTTCCTCCTGAAATGGTTATTGTTTGCCTTGGTATAGAAGCACTATGGCAATTCCAGTTACATTCTGTTTACATACCCAAAATGGGAATTATAGAAAAGGTATTTAACACCCATACTATGCATCAAGTACACCATGCTAAAAATGTAGAGTACATGGATAAAAATCATGGTGGATTTCTTAATATATTCGATAAAATATTTGGTACTTGGAAAGAATTAGATGAAAATATAGAAGTACAGTATGGAGTAACTCACGCTCCCAATTCTTATAACCCATGGGTAATCTTAACTCATGAGTACAAGGATATATGGAATGACACTAAAAAATCTAAAAACTGGTACCACAAATTTATGTACATTTTTGGACCTCCAGGATGGAGTCATGATGGCAGCACATTAACGGTAAAACAAATGCAACGCGAACTTGAATTAAATAAACAAAAAAGTTTAACTTAGTATCAACCATACGTTTCTTGTTTTTATAATCCATTGCTAGTTTTACCATGAGTTATCAGCACCTTATTGATCAACAGCGTCATTTTTTCAATACAAATACTACAAAAGACCTTTCGTATAGAATTAATGAGTT
The DNA here is from genome assembly GCF_003443715.1 of Aquimarina sp. AD10. Lineage (NCBI taxonomy): Bacteria > Pseudomonadati > Bacteroidota > Flavobacteriia > Flavobacteriales > Flavobacteriaceae > Aquimarina > Aquimarina sp. AD10. The sequence continues at coordinate 2,552,799 of NZ_CP031965.1, forward strand.
AAAACGTTTAAAAAGTGTTTTGTTAAAAAATGAAACACGTTTATATGAAGCGATCTATCAAGATTTTAAAAAATCAGAATTCGAAACATATACTACAGAATTATCTATTATTTATCATGAAATTGATCTTGCGGTTTCAAAAGTAAAAAAATGGGCAAAAAAACGCAAGGTATCAACAGGCTTGGCTAACCTCCCAGGGAAAAGCTATATTATTCCTGAACCCTATGGAACTGTTTTAGTTATTGGCGCTTGGAATTATCCGTATCAATTATCTCTCTGCCCTGCAATTGCAGCAATTGCGGCTGGGTGCACCGTAATCTTAAAACCTAGTGAAATACCTTCACAAACTGCAGCTATAATGGCTGAATTGGTTAATGAAAATTTTGATCCGAAAATTTTTAAAGTAGTAGAAGGAAGTGTAAAAGAAACTACAGCCTTGCTTAATCATAAGTTTGATAAGATATTTTTTACAGGTAGTGCAGTTGTTGGTAAAATCATCTACCAAGCAGCGGCAAAACATTTGACACCGGTAACCTTAGAATTAGGTGGCAAAAGTCCCGCAATTATTACTAAAGATGTCAATATAGAAATGACCGCTAAAAGATTAGTCTGGGGTAAATTTTTAAATGCAGGTCAAACCTGTATAGCTCCTGATTATGTTATGGTCGAATCTAGCATAAAAGAAACATTTTTATCGGCGATAAAGAAACAAATCGAAAAAGCTGATTATAATGTAGACAATCATAATTATACTCAAATTATTAATGATAAGAATTTTGAACGTCTCGAGAGTTTAATTGACAGTGATAAAATCTATATTGGAGGAAATTGCAACAAAGAAAATCGCATCATCCCTCCTACCATTCTAACAGGTGTAGATTTTGAAGATAAGGTTATGCAAGATGAAATATTTGGACCTATTTTACCTATTATAGAGTATACTAATATTAACGATGCTATTAAACAAATAAAAACATTGTCAAAACCTTTGTCTTGCTATGTTTTTACTAAAAACAAAACACTAAAGAATAAGATCTTAAATGAAATCTCTTTTGGAGGTGGTGCCGTAAATGATGCTGTTATGCATTTTACTGAACAAAAACTTCCATTTGGAGGTGTTGGTGATAGCGGAATAGGAAATTACCATGGAAAATATGGTTTCGAAACTTTTTCACATTACAAAAGCATCCTACAAAAATCATTTTTAATAGAGCTTGATTTAAAATATGCCCCATATAGCGCCAAAAAATTAAAATGGCTTAAGAAAATTATTGGATAACTTTTTTATCTTCTAAAAGTCCAAGAATATAGTGTTCTACTTGCTCAGTATCCCATATGTTCTCTATATCATCTAACTTCATTACTTTATCCATAATTGCAGCTTGTTGATCTCCAATATTAAGAGCTTCAGAATATGGTCTACGACTAAATGTCACTCTAGAATATAACGGTAACCATTTATCAGGATATTTTTGAGAGAATTGTTTTTCAATTCTTTTTCTTAAAATAAACTCTGGATCTGCTGTTTTGCTACTCATTTCTATAAAGTTACGGTATGAAAGTTCTGCAATCGCATCTGCATTAGGTTTGCGAGATTTTTGATACATTTCAAAAATCTCTTCCCAATTCTTATCTCCTTCATTTTCTATAATTTCGTCCAAAATTGAAATGTCTTCAAAACCAGCATTCATACCTTGTCCGTAAAAAGGCACTATTGCATGCGCAGAATCTCCTACTAACGCTACTTTATCCCAATAGGTCCAAGGGTAGCATTTCATCGTAACTAATGCACTAGTAGGATTACTTTTAAAATCTTCGAGTAAAGTCGGCATGATAGCAATTGTATCAGGAAAATATTGTTTCCAAAACTGCATTACGGCTTCATCGTTTGTCAATTTTTCAAAAGAACTATCACCTTCATGGGGCATAAACAATGTACACGTAAAACTACCATCAAGATTAGGTAATGCGATAAGCATAAATTTACCTCTTGGCCAAATATGCAATGAATTTTTATCTAATTTATGAGTCCCATCGGTATTAGCAGGAATTCCTAATTCTTTATACCCCGTATCTAAAAATTTCTGAGAATAATTAAATCTACTTCTTCTTTGCATTTTGTGACGTACTCTAGAAAAAGCGCCATCACACCCAAAAATCATATCGTATTTATATTCTTTCCACTCTCCTCTTTCCGTTTCTCCTGTATAAATCTTTGCCTCTGGCAAATTAATATCCCATACTTTTTCATTAAATCTAAAAACTGCTCCAGCTTCCTCTGCAAGGGTTATCATTTTTTTGTTCAATATCCCTCTAGGAATTGAAGAAATAGCTTCCCCATCTTTACCATAATATTGATGATAAATCGGTTCTCCCGTTACATGCATTGTTCTCTTGTTCATAGGGATAGCCAGTTTTCTAACTTCATCACCTATTCCTATTTTATCAAGTGTTTCCCAACCTCTAACAGACATTGCCAAATTAATAGAACGACCGCTAAACTCTATCGTTCGTATGTCGGGTCTTCTATCAAAAACTGTAACTGTATATTCTCTTTTTCTTAAATAGAGTGCTAATAATGAACCGACAAGCCCACTACCTATTATAGCTATATTTTTTGTTTGCATATATTATTTGCAATTAACAACAAGTTGGAATACTACATACAATCTGGAAAGATTCGAGTTTTAATGCATCCAACAAAGTAAGCTACAATCTTTATAAAGAGCATATGCAGACATTAAAACCTTCGGTAAATGTAACGATTATTAGCGAATTAATACACAATCATCTACAATCTGATACATCTCAAATTAATACGCACGGATGTGCTAAGTATAATTTACTTAAGTGTAGCTTTGATCGTAAAAAGTAAAGGATACAATTTATCTTTAGTTTCAAACATTTTTTCGCTATTTTGAATTAAATCCGGAAAGATTTCATAAGGAGATTCATCATACTCTCTTAAATATTCTATCGTAAGTCCTGCTTCGGCAAGTGCCGAAACCACTTCTCCTAAACCATGATTCCAGGCAAATTCTTTACTAATCATTTTAGAATCCTGATCAGCATAGGTTCCTTGATACTCTTCATAAATAACATCTTTTTGATGATATCCATACTTGAGAGTCGGTACACTTTCTAAGTAATCAAACATCCAAACAATAGGATGAAACTCTGCAATATAAAAAGTTCCACCTGGCTTTAAACGTTCGGCGATCATTTTACCCCAAGGTTTTAAATCTGGTAACCAACCAATAACACCATAACTTGTATAAACAATGTCAAATTTATCTTTAACAAAAGTAGACGTATCCAAAACATTACAGCATACAAATTTAGCGTCCTGATTTAATTCTAAATTTAATTGTTCTGCCAATATGATCGCTTCTTCTGATAAATCTACCCCTGTACATTTAGCTCCCATCCTACTCCAACTTAAAGTATCTTGTCCAAAATGACATTGCAAATGCAATATAGATTTACCAGATACATCGCCAAGGGCTTCTAATTCAAACTTTTTTAATGAGGTTTCACCTTTCTTAAAGTTGTCAATATCATAAAAAGCACTTTTGGCATGAACACTAACTTTTTTATTCCAAGTTTCTTTATTAGTTTCAAAATACTCTTTAAATTTTTCAGACATCGCTTTAAGATTAATTAGATTTGAATAACAATTATTTTATCAAATAATCTTTAAATATAAATGAATCATTTTACATCAGAACAACTTAAAGAATTACCCTCTAGATATCGCGCAAATTTAATGAATAGCTGCACAGGATATAAACCCTGTAATATTATTGCAACAAAAAGTAAAAATGGAACTACAAATGCAGCAATCTTTAACTCTATCGTTCATATTGGTAGTAATCCCCCAATGATTGGTTTTATAGTGCGTCCAACAACAGTTCCTAGAAACACCTATAAAAATATCAGGGAAACAGATTTTTTTACTATTAATCAAGTATCTGAGCATATGATTAAAGATGCGCATCATACCGCTGCTAAATACGACGAAGATGTTTCAGAATTTGAAAAGACAAACCTCAACGAATTATTCCTTGATAACTTTTATCCTCCTTATGTTCAAGATAGTCCTATAAAATTAGGCTGTAAGTATGTAAATGAATATCTAATAAAAGAAAACGACACAATTTTAGTTATTGGATCTGTTGAACATTTGTATATTAATAATGATTACATCCATACAGATGGTTGGGTACAACTTGATAAAGCCCAAACGGTTGCTTCTATTGGTTTAGATGGATATGCGCTACCTACATTACTTGATCGATTTGCTTATGCAAAACCAGACCTAAAAACAAAATCTTTGCTAAACAATTCATAAGAACTACAGTTAATTTTATAAAAACCTTAAGAATTCAAACGTTTCGAAATATTGCAGAGGCTTTTTTTATTGACTAATTTTAAAGGATGAAAATTTCTGTAGATCATCTTCATAAAATTCCTGATTTTAGTACCGTACCTGATGACCAATTGCAATGGCTTATAGATCACTCGCATCTTCAGAAATATAACATTGGAGATTTCTCTTTTGAAAAAGGTGACGCCATTGATAGTTTATTTATTGTGCTTAAAGGTCAAATTGCTATAAAAATCAAACAAAACGGAAATTATAAATTTGTTAGTTACATCAATACCAACACCATTGGTGGTCTACTCCCTTTTTCTAGAGCTCAGTCTGCACTTGGTTATGGTGAAGTAACTGAAGATACAGAGCTTTTAATCTTAGAGAAATCATTTTTTAAAGAAATGATCGCTAAACACTATGAACTTACAGAAAGTTTAGTGCATAACATGACATCAAGAGTCAGAGAGTTTACAAAAAACAATTTACAATCTGAAAAAATGATGGCGCTTGGTAAATTATCTGCAGGACTAGCACATGAATTAAATAACCCCGCCTCTGCTATGTTGCGCAGTGCAAAAGCTCTAAAAAAACACTTATCACATGTGCCAGAAAAGTTTAAAAGAATTATTTCAATTCAGGCCACCAACGAAGAAATAGATATTGTTAACAACCTGCTATTTGATAAAATCACCAATCGTCCTGAAAATAATATGTCGCTAATAGAGCGTAATGAAAAAGAAGATCAACTTGAAGATTGGCTAGAAAACCATAATGTCACTAATGCCTATGAACTAACAGAAACACTATTAGATTTTTGTATTGACGTTTCTGCAATAAAAAGTATCCATAAAGAAATAGGAGCTAAAAGTTTTCCTACGACTATTGAATGGATTGAAAATGTACTAACTACCGAAAAAATGGTAGATGAAATAGAAGAAGCTTCTGATCGAATTTCTAATCTTGTACAATCTGTAAAAAGCTATACGCATATGGATCAAACTCCAGAAAAGGTCGCCACAGATATTCATACAGGTATAAAAAGTACATTAACAATGCTAAATCATAAGTTAAAGCAAAAAGGCATTATTATAAAAAAACAATTTCAAGACAATCTCATTACTCCTAAGATTTTTGTTAGTGAGATCAACCAAGTGTGGACTAATCTCATTGACAATGCAATTGATGCTATGGACCACGGTGGCACATTAACTATTATAACAACAAAAGATGGGGATTTCATAAAAATCGAAATCATCGATAACGGAAAAGGAATATCTAAAGAACATATTAATGCCGTCTTTGATCCTTTCTTTACGACAAAAAGTATTGGTAAAGGCACAGGAATGGGATTAGAAGTTGTTCAACGAATTATTAATCAACATAACGGAAGTATTAAAGTTACCTCAACAAAAGGAGAAACAATATTTACGGTATGCTTACCTATCAATTAACACAAATACAAATGAATAACATTACAAATATCAAAGGAACTTTTGATTTACATAATGGCATTAAAATGCCCTATTTAGGATTGGGAGTATATCTTGCCGATAACGATAGTGAAGTAATTAATGCTATACATTGGGCTATTGACCATGGCTATCGACATATTGATACTGCAAGTATTTACAAAAACGAAGAAGGTGTTGGTAAAGCGATTCGTACTGCTTCAGTATCGCGAGAAGAACTTTTTATTGTTAGTAAAGTGTGGAATTCTGATCAAGGTTATGACACCACCATCAAAGCATTTGAGGAAAGTCTTCAAAGATTACAACTGGATTACCTAGACTTATATTTGATACATTGGCCAGTAAAAGGCAAATATAATGACACCTGGAAAGCATTAGAAACGTTGTATAAACAAAAACGCATAAGAGCTATCGGTGTTAGTAATTTTATGCAACATCATTTAGAAGATTTAATATCCCATTCAGAAATTACTCCTATGGTAAACCAAATGGAATTTCATCCTCATTTGGTACAACAAAACCTAATCGATTTTTGTAATAAACACAAAATTATTTATGAAGCATGGTCACCTATGATGCAAGGAAAAATTTTCGAACTATCAATACTAGATAATTTAGCTCATAAATATCAAAAAACTGTAGCTCAAATTGTATTACGCTGGAATTTACAAAAAGGGGTTATTACAATTCCGAAGTCCGTTAAAAAAGAACGTATTATCGCGAATGCAAATCTATTTGATTTTGAATTATCTGCTGAGGATATGAATTATATCGATGCATTAGATAAAAATCAAAGAACTGGGCCAGATCCTGATAATTTCAATTTTTAAAACATGAAGAAACCTATCATATTTGCATTAGATGATGATCCACAGGTATTGCGCGCTGTAACTAGAGATTTAAAATCTGAGTATAGAAGTAATTACAGGATCATGAGTACTGATTCTGCAAATGATGCCCTTGAAGCGTTAGTTGATTTAAAAAAGAAAAGTGAGACTATTGCACTCTTTTTAGTAGATCAAAGAATGCCCGAAATGTTAGGTGTAGAATTTTTAACGAAAGCCAAAGCATATTATCCGAAAGCAAAAAAAGTGTTACTAACTGCATATTCTGATACTGATGCAGCTATTAAAGCTATTAATGATGTTCAGCTAGACTATTACTTAACTAAACCTTGGAATCCGCCTGAAGAAAAGCTCTATCCAACATTAGATGACTTATTAGACGTTTGGCAACTAGATTTCCAACCAGAATTTGACGGTATTAAAGTTTTAGGGTATCAATTTTCTCCTAAATCTCATGATATAAAAGATTTTTTATCAGCCAATTTGTTTCCTTTTCAGTGGTTAGATGTAGAAAATAATGAAAAAGCTAAAGAGATTATCAATCTTTATGGTCTTACCGCAAAGGATATGCCTGTTGTTTCTTTACAAAATGGGGAATGTTTAAAAAACCCAAACATTGTAGATATTGCTGTAGCACTTGGATTAAATGCACATCCTAAAGACAATCTATATGACGTAGTCATTATAGGTGCTGGACCATCGGGACTTGCTGCTGCCGTATACGGAGGATCCGAAGGTTTAAAAACTTTATTAATTGAGAAACATGCGCCAGGAGGCCAAGCCGGCACCAGTTCTAGAATAGAAAACTATTTAGGGTTTCCTAACGGACTAAGTGGTCAAGAATTAACACATCGAGCTATCACTCAAGCTAAACGATTTGGAATAGAGTTCTTATCCCCTCAGGAAGTTACTTCTATTTCAGAAAAAGATGGCTATAAAAATATTATGTTGGGTAATGGGGAATCTATTAGTACAAAAAGTGTAGTCATAACCACAGGCGTCAATTACCGAAAACTAGACTCAGAAGGTATCGAAGAATATACAGGAGCAGGGATTTACTACGGATCATCAATGACCGAAGCGCAAGCATGTCATAATAAAGAAGTTTATATCGTTGGAGGAGGAAACTCTGCCGGACAATCAGCCGTATATCTTTCTAAATTTGCAAAAAATGTACATATTGTAATTCGTAAAAAAGACCTATCAAGTAGTATGTCTAGTTATCTTATTGATCAGATAGATGCTATTGAAAATATTACCGTATTAGGACATACTAATATCACCAAAGCAATTGGCAAAAACGAACGTCTTCAAGAATTAAAACTTAGCAACAGCGCTACTGCAGAAACAAAAACAGTAAAGGCAGATGCATTATTTATTTTTATTGGTGCAAGACCTTATACTGATTGGTTAGCTCTTGATATTATTAAAAATGAACGAGGCTTTATTGAAACAGGTAGAGATTTAACCAGATATGATAATTTTAGAAAAATCTGGAAAAAAGATAGAGAACCATTTTTATTAGAAACCTGCAGTCCTGGAATATTTGCATCTGGAGATGTTAGAGCAGGCGCTATGAATAGAGTTGCTTCTGCTGTAGGTGAAGGAGCTATGGCTATAAAATTTGTACACGAATATTTAGCAGAAAGATAAGACTATGGCTTTTAAACCAAAAATATGTGATCATTTACAACATTTTGATAAAAATACGATCAAAAAAAACGATAGTTATCAATGTTCAGAATGTATCAAAACAGGAGACTCTTGGGTTCATTTAAGAACTTGTCAGGAATGTGGTATTACACTTTGTTGTGATTCTTCACCCAATAAACATGCGAGCAATCATTATGCATCACACAATGCACATTCTGTCATAATCTCTGCTGAACCAAATGAAAAATGGGCATGGTGCTATGAACACAAATCTTTCTTACAATATTAAACCGTTTACAGATTATATGACTCTTGTTTAATTTTTAAACCTTAGCAAGTTTCGGGTTCTATTCCCTAAAAATTACTAAGATATTTGTATTCACAAAATAGGACCATTATGAATATAGAAAATTCTACTATCACCGACATTGATGAAATATTTAGATTATATAAAATTGCTACAGCATATCAAAAATCAAAAGAAACAGTAGTTCTATGGCCTAAGTTTCAAAGAGAACTTATAACTCAAGAGATTACGGAAAATCACCAATGGAAAATAATTATTGATAATCAAATCGCTTGTATTTGGGCTACAACATTTAGCGATGAACAAATTTGGGAAGAAAAAAATAGTGATCCCGCAATTTATATACATCGAATTGCTACTAATCCAGATTTTCGAGGACACAACTTTGTGACAAAAATTGTAGAGTGGGCAAAAGAATATGCACAAAAAGCACATAAAAAGTATATTCGATTAGACACCATAGGTAATAATGAAAAATTAATAGCTCATTATAAAAAATCTGGGTTTGATTTTCTAGGTTTTTTTGACCTGAAAAACACTCAAGGATTACCTGAACACTATAAGCAAGGTCCAGTTTGTTTATTCGAAATAAACCTTACTGTTTCTGCCAATGAATAGGAAGAATAGATTAAATCAAATCTTTATCTTGTAACAACTCAAATTCTTTTAAATTCCTATCTTAATAATCACTACCTTCAATCATTAAACTCAAACCATAATGAAAAGCACTAGTTTTATTACTATTAGGATTTTAAGGTATTTAGTTCTTTTCTTTTGGTTTACATTTATGCATTGCTCTTGTAAACAGAAATTAGAGCATACTTCAATTCATAAAACAATAGATCCCTTAGAAGGTGTATGGAAACAAACCAACTTCTACCGTCTTTCAAATAGTGATACAATAATCTCGGATAGTACTAAAGTCCAACATAAAATTTACCTTGATGGCTACGTAATGTGGACATCTAATGCAACTATTGATTCTTTAGAATGGCATGGTTACGGAACTTATACATATAAAAGTGATACTCTAACAGAAACATTAACATCAATGTCAATTCCTTTAAGAGCATATACTAACATCTATCCAATAAAAATAGATCTATCTAAAGAAGATGTATTAAAACAGATCATTCAATATAAAAATAATGACACTATTTACCAGAATATTGAACTTTACAGGAGATTAAAATAACATCACACACTTGTATATTTTTACCCATTAGATAAGTCCACAAAAATCTGTACAAGATTAATCTGTATTTTAGTAAACTGGAAAGCATCAATCGAACAATAAAACCTTAACAAGTTTACTATGAATACTCTCAAAAAAACAGTCTTTTTAATACTCTTTTCTTTTTTACTAAGTTCTTGTGGAGCTATTACCAAATCAGTTGCAAACAAAAAACTAACAGAAGAAAAAGGAGCCATCCCTGTAGAATTTGGAAAGGATGATACTACTACAATGATATTTATAACACATCACAGAAGTTACAATAAATATTTAAAAAAGAATGTCAAGAAGATTTACAAAGGCAAGTACGAGTTTGTTACTGAAAGTGAATTCTTAGAAGATGAGAAATACAAAAATACCGATATCTATAGGTTTATTTTTGATTACAACTATCAATCTGCTGGATACAACTATTCGAAACAAAGAGATTACTTATATAGCGTAAAGAAATTTTCTATTCTGGACAGAAAAACAGAAAAGTTATATAAAAGCCCTATGACTTCAAGTTACTGGAGTAAACTCCAAAAAGTTTATCTTCAAAAACTAAATGAAAAATTAATCTCTGAACAAAACTAATCCAAACTTATAGTATTGACATATAATAAAAGTAATTTTAGAAAATGTATTACATTTTGCTATTTAACTTTACGAATTAATCATCTTTACATTTCAATTTTCAATTTTTGTCGAAAATTAAATCTTTAATAAATCTTAACAAATTTACTTAAATTCGAAAAATCTCCTCTTATTTTTAAAATTGTCTAGTAAAGTTCATATCTAAACATTCTATTGTGAAGTTAAAAATATATATTTGAGTGACAATAGTCATATTAAATTGACCGATAGAACAACATCTTTTGTCTGTGATACTTTCTTATTTCACTCTTCTATACCCCATACTTACCACATGAGTTAATAGAATTCTTTGAAAAGAAGAAACATATCCATGAGGCAAAATCCAAAATATAAACTTTTAGAAAACCATATTAAATGGAAACAAATAACAAAGTCTCGTTAAAAGAAAAAATAGGTTACGCACTTGGTGATGGTGCTGCAAATATTGCATGGAGAGGTGTTGCTACCTTTTTATTTATTTTTTATACCGATGTCTTTGGTTTAACTCCTGCAACTGCAGGTCTCGTATTACTTGTTGCCAGATCAAGCGATGGTATTAGTGATATATTAATGGGTATTATTGGTGATCGAACCAATTCTAAATATGGTAAATTTCGCCCATGGATTTTGTGGACTGCTATACCTCTAGGCTTATCTCTATCTTTATTATTTATTACTCCTGAGTTAGGAGAAAATGGCAAAATATTTTATGCATATGCCAGTTATCTATTTTTTACTTTAGTTTATACCGCAAATAACATCCCTTATGGGGCGCTTATGGGTGTAATGACTGGCGATGATAAAGAACGCACCAGTATTGGTTCTTTTAGAATGGCAGGAGCTTTTGCAGGAGGTATGCTAGTTCAAGGAGCTTTACTCTTTTTGGTAGCTTATTTTGGTAATGTAGATCCATCAATCCAAATTTCCAAAATAAATGAAGAAACGTTCAAAGTAGATATTTTAGCTTCGAAAGATGTTGAGCATGTAAACATTAAAACTAAAGATGGTATTGCCTCTTTTGTATGGAACGACCCAAACAAAACTGAAAATGCACCAACTACAGGTAAGAGTTTTCAAATGACAAAAGGGCAAAATTATAGCTTTACAATTACTGGAGAGAAAGAACTATCAAATGATGACATTTCAATTATTGATCAAAAACAGGGATATAGTAAATCTATGTTTGTAATGTCGGCATTATTAGCCCTATTAATGTTAATTACATTTTTGACCACTAAGGAGCGAATATTACCTCCAAAAGATCAAAAAAGTAATTTATGGAAAGATTTTAAAAATCTGTTTACCAATAAACCTTGGGTTGTTTTACTTATTATAGGTCTATTGTTTAATATATACAACTCTATTAAACAAGGTATTGTAATTATTTATTTCACTCATTATTTAAATGATCAATTGCTATCCGCCTCTTATTTGGTAGGCTTAATGCTAGCTTCAATTGCAGGAGCATTTTTCACTGCCCCATTGAGTAAAAAATTCGGAAAAAGAAATCTATTTATTTATGCCTTAATTTTTTCTGGTGTTGTAAATGCCTTATTTGTATTCTGCACAAAAGAAAGCATCGGTGCAATATTCTCAATAGGAATTATATCAGAATTCGCTTCTGCAATGTTTCCTACTTTATTTTTTGTAATGTTAGGAGATGCAGCAGATTTTTCAGAATGGAAAAATGGAAGAAGAGCAACAGGACTCATTTACTCTGCAGGCTCTTTTGCCACAAAATTTGGTGGTGGGATAGCTGGTGCTATAGTCGGTTTTACTTTAAGTGCTTTTAATTACAATGGGCAAGATACGTTAACTATAGAAGGTGCTATTCCCGGTATGATTATGTTGATGAGCTGGATTCCTACTATAGTGGCACTCATTGCTGCAGCTATGATGCTTATGTACCCTTTAACTAGTAAAAAAATGGGACAAATAACTTCTGATTTAAATCAAAGAAGAATTTCAGAATAACAAAATATAAATTAACTAGCTCTTATCAATAACCATACTTACACAATTTTTAAAAATGAACACATTTCCAAATGATTTTATATGGGGTACCGCTACTTCTTCTTATCAAATAGAGGGTGCTGCAACAAAAAATGGCAAAGGGCCTTCTATTTGGGATGCTTTTTCGAGTATTCCAGGTAAAACACATAATGGCGAAACAGGTGAAATTGCTTGTGATCACTATCATAAGTTCAAAGAAGACATCCAACTCATGAAAGATCTTGGGATTAAAGCCTATCGTTTTTCAATAGCGTGGTCTAGAATTATGCCAACAGGAAAAGGAAAAATTAATGAAGAAGGAATTAAATTTTACTCTGAATTAATCGATGAACTTATAAAAGCGGATATTGTTCCTTGGGTGACTTTATATCATTGGGATTTGCCATTAGCACTTCAATTAGAGGACGATGGTTGGTTAGGAGATTCAATATCGGATCATTTTGCCACTTACGCTGACTTATGCTTTGAACGTTTTGGAGATCGTGTGAAAAACTGGATAACCCTAAATGAACCTTGGGTTGTTGCCATTCTTGGTTATGGACAAGGTGTATTTGCTCCTGGTAGAGTTTCTACTTCTGAACCGTATTTAGCGGGTCACCAATTAATTCTTGCTCATGCTAAGGCCGTACATATCTATAGAAAAAAATATGAACATCAAAAAGGCCAAATAGGGATCACTAATAATTGTGACTGGAGAGAACCCCTTACAGATAGTAATGAAGATAAAGAGGCTGCAGAAAGAGCTTTACAGTTTTTTCTGGCTTGGTTTGCAGATCCTATATACAAAGGAGATTATCCTGAAACAATGAAAGAACGTTTAGGAGATAGATTACCAAAATTTTCTTTAGAAGAACAAAAAATGATTAAAGGTACTTCTGATTTTTTTGGATTAAATCACTATACTACAATGTATGCAGCCCATGATGATGGTAGTCCTAAAGACCGAAATGTTTATGGAAATGGTGGTATCTCTGAAGATCAAGAAGTGGATCTGTCGTTGGATAAAAATTGGGATCTTACTTTAATGAACTGGGCTGTTGTACCTTGGGGATGTAAAAAAATGTTAGAATGGATCGATAATCGTTATGATAAACCAGAAATTTACATTACAGAAAACGGATGCGCCTATGCCGATCAACTCATCGACGGAAAAGTTAATGATCAAGAACGTTTAGAGTTTTATAAGGGATACTTAAATGCCTGTCAACAGGCTATTGAAGGTGGCGTAAAATTAAAAGGTTATTTTGCATGGTCCTTTATGGATAACTTTGAATGGGCTTCTGGATACGACAAAAGATTTGGCCTACATTACGTAGATTTTGAAACACTACAGCGTAAACCAAAAAAATCGGCACTTTGGTTTAGAGAAGCAATAAAAAACAATAGCGCTAATATAGACTTGCTATAATTTTTTGATCCTTCTAAAATTCAAAAAATAGTTCTTATCTTCCGTGTTAAAAGAGAATAACTTTTAATACAAAAATAGCTCTATGAGTATCATAAGTATAAGGTTTGTTCAACTTACTTTACTATGCAGTATGCTTTTTATAACAAGCTGCAAAACAGTACTAGCACCAGAATATGATAAAGCTATTGTAGAGAGTGTTAGTGTTACAAGTCAAAAGACGATGAGTTTTGTGGCATCTGTAAGTAATGGTGTTACTCAGGAAACTTTTAAAAATCGAGAACCAATATACAATTACTTAATAGGTGCTTTTGATGCATTAAAACTTCAGGCAAGAGCCAGACCTGTGCCTCGAAATGTAGCTACAAAACAAATTAACAAGCTCCTTAAAATCAAAGGGCATACAACTGTAAAAGATGAATATTACCCAAGTGCATTTGCATTTCAAAAAATAGCAGAAACACTAACTAAAATGAAAGATACCGATAGATCTAAAGGCATTAAACCATTTGCTGTAGAAGCATTTAAAGGTCAAATAGAAATCTTTCTTGATCAAGCAATAACCTATGAAAGCTTTTTAAAACGATAATATAATGGACGAAAAAGTAGTAAATCTTATCACAGAGATTAAAAATGTTGCTTCTTTGATTTTAGAAAAAGACATCTCTAGTGTTAGAGGTTTTAGTGAACGCCAAGTAGAAGCTATTGCTAAACAAACTATAATTATTCAAAAAGGAGTTGAAAATGGCGATATTGATAAAGAATTAAAAGAATTCTTTTTAGATGGCTTAGAAGCTATGACAACAAATTTTGTAAATACACTTAAAGGCATTTTATCTGCAACCATAGAGACCGTTTGGAATGCTATTATTGATGTCCTTTGGAAAGTCATTGATTCTACAGTGAAATAACAACTTCTTAAATCTACGGAATTCTCAGTATTATTTGTACATGTAGAAAATTTTGTTTGACTATTTACCCTTTCCTAAGCAACTGTATATCAATCATTTTCAATATACCTATTATTGGGTATTGAACTATGTCTTTAATGAAGATAATTTTGAAACAACAAGTTATTATTCACTAAATACACCACCAAATGATCATCGTAGACCGCTTTTTAGAAAATCTATCTATAACAGAAAAAAGATATGAAAGAAGAAAAGATTACAGAACAGAAGTAAATGCACTCAAACCTTCTGGAAAATACATTGACACAAGTCAACTTCTTAAAAGACTAGAATACAAAGGGTTCGAAAGTAATAGCGTTTTGTTTACAGATAAAATAACACGAGAACGACTTATTGGAACTGATGATTTACTAAATATTAATTTTTTATCAAAGGGATTGCATGCATCACATGCAGTAGGTCGTATCACAATTAACTCTGATAACGGGCAAGGCTATGGTACTGGCTTTTTGATCGGGGAAAATTTAATGATTACCAATAATCATGTTATTACCTCTAAAAGTGATGCACATAAAAGCTATATAGAGTTTAATTATCAAGAAGATCAGAATTCATACCCCACAAATCCTGTTGCTTTTAATTTTGAACCAGATAAACTTTTTATAACGTCAAAAGATCTTGATTTTACAATTGTATTTGTAAAAGGTGTCTCTTATGATGGAAGAAGTAATTTAACAGATTTTGGAAGTCTTAAATTAATTGAAGAAATCGGGAAATTGCAAATAGGAGAAAAAGTATCTATAATTCAACATCCTAACGGTGAAAGAAAACAAATTGCTCTAAGGAATAATGAAGTAATTGATATTTTTGATCAATTTGTACATTATAAAACTGATACTGAACCCGGATCATCGGGATCGTCTGTTTTTAATGAAGACTGGGAAGTTGTTGCGTTACATCATTCTGGTGTTCCAGAAAGAGATACTAAAGGTAATATTCTTACTAAAGATGGAAGAATATGGAGTCATTTTGACGGGGAAGAAGCTATTAACTGGATAGCCAATGAGGGAATACGAATTAGCTCAATCATTAAGTATCTTCGGTTAAATGCTACAGAAAATCAAAAAGTCTTCTTACGTCAAATTCTACAAGGCAATAATCTTGTAAATGGTTCCATAAAAAGACCCAGTATTGGGGTAGATAATGATTATTATAATAGTGAAAAGGATAATTTAAAAATCAAAGAATATTATACAACTATTGATCTAAATAATAATGATCAATTATTTAATGACCTAAATATATTACTTCGTAGATCTCACCAAAATATTTTACCGTATAAGCCTTCTAAATATGTATATCCTGAAGTCGATGTACAAGAAAACGGAAAAATTCGCAGTATTTACTCAGGAAAAGAATTTACAGTAGAAGAGCTTATACTAGAAGATGATCGAGTTGATTTAGAAAGGAAATCAAAATTATTAGAACTTAAGAAAAATAATAATCTAGTATTACTTGAAGATTATTCAGCCTCTATAGATAGCATAGAGTATAGTCTACCCTATAATTGCGAACATGTTGTCCCTCAATCTTGGTTTATCAAACGCAATCCTATGAAAGGTGACTTACATCATCTCTTTGCTTGTGAGTCTAGATGTAACAGTTTTAGAAGTAATATCCCCTACTATGATTTTGCAGATTATAATCCTGCTCAAATTGAAGAAGTAGTTCGAGAAGAATGCGGAAAAAGAGAAGGTAAAAAATTCGAGCCCGAATTTAACAAAGGAGCAGTAGCTCGGGCCACACTCTATTATTTACTAAGATACCCAAGAATGTTAGATAATAATTATGATGAATCAAGACTAAACACACTACTACAATGGAATCAAAAACACCCAGTAACTATTTATGAAAAACATAGAAACTATAAAATTCATCAAATGCAAGGCAATAGAAACCCTTTAATTGATTTTCCGGAATTGGGCGATAAGATTGATTTCAAGAAAGGATTATAATTACTCAATAAAATCTAATAACTATGACACAATCAGAATTAATAATCAAGTCACTAACCTCTGTTGTAACTCTAGCAGGAATACTAATTGGGGTATATCAGTTTAATAAAGGACAAAGAAAATTACAAGAAAACGAACTAGAACAAAGGGCATTTGAACTCAAAAAAATACATCTGGGAAATCAGTTTGAAGCCATTTCAAAATTCAAAGAAATCCAATCAATTAAATATAAAGAAACTACCGAAACAATATCTAGTATAATTTATGCAGATGATTATCAACCCACAGAATGTAAGCATGCTCTAAAAAGATTCTGGCAATTGTATTGGGTAGAATTATCTGCTGTAGAAGACCGTGAGGTAGAAGCTAAAATGGTAGAACTTGGAGAATTTATTAAAAAGCTTCAAAAAGTGAATTTTAAAAACATCTCGACAAACGATAAAAAACAACTGTACAGTTTAGGTTATTCTGTGGCACAAACAATAAAAAAGTCATCTAAAACTTGGGAACTTCCAGAAGGGTTTAAAAAACAAGAATAAATACGTTAGAAGAATTAAAAACACAAAATAGACACCTATATTCTAATCTTAAACAAAAGGATATTACTATCATAATTATAAAAGCTACCCCCAATTACTTTTATGAAAACAATAACTCGGTCGATAATAAAACCAAAAAAAACTTACCTTTATTATTTGTAATGTAGCTAACAAAAAATCGACAAACATCTCATATGATTAAGGAGTTTAAAGAATTTTCAACCGAAGCTTTATTAAAAGTAGCCGATGAAGAGTTGTTATTAGACTATAAAGTATCAAAACTAATTAGTCTTTATACTTTCATTTGGTCTAAAAATGGTAAAGTAATTATCGAAATTGATGGAATTGTAACAACCCTAGAAAAAGATAGTATTGTTGTTCTAACTCCAAATCAATATTTTAAATACTTAAGCGGCTCTGATCTTATAGTTTATCAATTTAATCGTGAATTCTATTGTATTAAGGATCACGATAAAGAAGTAAGCTGTATGGGTGTTTTATTTCATGGCAATAGTGCCGTTTCTTTAGTTAAACTTGGTGTTTCTGAACGTAATAAACTAGAACAACTACATAGTGTATTTTTAGATGAACTTGATACTGTAGACACCATTCAGGCAGAGATGCTACGCATGTTAATGGCCAGATTTATTATCACTACCACTCGTCTAATTAAGCAACAAAGTAATTTTGATCATGTTGAGGACCAAGGAGACTTGATCCGATCGTTTAATATGCTTGTCGATACTCATTTCAGAAAAGAACATTCTGTAGCATTTTATGCAGAAAAATTGTTTAAATCACCTAAAACATTATCCAATAATTTTGTTAAACTTAAGAAAAGTCCTTTGCAGATCATTCATGATCGCGTAATTTTGGAAGCCAAACGCCTACTTATATATACTGATAAAACTGCTAAAGAAATAGCCTATGAATTAGGTTTTGAGGATGCTTCTCATCTTAGCAGAATGTTTAAAAAGCATACATCATTTTCTCCGTCGGAGTTCAAAAAACAATTAAAATTAGAACCTCAAGGGAATTATTGACAAATGTAAAGGAAAAAGCTCCATTCTATCACACCTAATTTTGTTGCAACTTTGTTGAACAAAAAAGTAAAATATATCATTGAAAACAAATTTCGAATAAAGGGGATAGATATGAAAAATTTGATAATTAAAATTAAACTAGGATTACTCAGCATTTTGTTTTTGGCTTTTGCCGTAAGTAATGCCCAAACAAGATATGAAGAAGAGTTAGAGACTGTTTATCTAAATGACAATCTTGAAGAAGTTGTATACACAAATAATTTTAGTAATTATAACGAAAATTTAATTTCTTCTGATGAAATTGATTTTAGAAAACAAATTAAAAAAGCAAAACTAGAAGGACGCTTTTTACTTTTTCTTTCGGAAAGAAGTAATTTAGAAATTTTGACTGCAGGATATTTAAAAACTATTCGCAAAGGGGCAAATCGAAGTCGTGATGCTGAAGCTTTTGCTGCTTTTCTTAGAGATAAATTACCCGAATTAAAACATCAGTTTAAAAAAGACAATAATTTACAACAACTATATAGTGTTTCAAGAAAAAGTACTTTTAATGGTAAAATAGATGATTTGCCTAGTGTACTTTCTATAGATTTCTAAAATCCCTTAAAAACGTAATCAACACAAACTCCAACCATGAAAAAAATAGCACCCCTATTGCTACGAATTATCGTTGCAATTATTTTGATTCAAACACTTAGATTTAAATTTACAGCGCATCCTGATAGCGTATACATTTTTACAAAAGTTGGTTTAGAACCTTACGGAAGAATAGCCACAGGAATTAGTGAACTAATTGCTGGAATTTTGTTACTCATACCTAAAACTGCGTGGGTTGGAGCTATGTTAACATTAGGAATTATTGGTGGTGCCATAATGATGCATTTAACCAAATTAGGTATCGAGATTAATGGAGATGGTGGTATTTTGTTTTTTACTGCTGTATTAACCTTTATATTAAGCGCCATTATTCTTTGGATAAAAAGAAAAGAAGTTAAGTTCTTTTAAAAAACAAATTTAAAATTACATATTCTTATTATATAAATAAAAGGCTTCTCAAGTTTGAGAGGCCTTTTTTTATATTCGGGAGTTTTTGACAAGCCGTCGGGAAAAACTACCATTTTTTCACTTCTATTCATATCGCATCTTTGTACTATAAATTAAAATAAATAGTAACTGATCCTTGTATAAATATTGGATCAATTAAAATAACAAAAGATGACAAATAATAATAAATCAATTTTCAATCTAATCGAAATTTTTACTAAAGGAAGAAAAAAAGTAATTAACGCTATATCACCAAAAACACATTGTGAACAAAAAGGTATTCATGATTTTTACTGTGATGTAGAACGCCCATTTGTTCAAAAATAAAATGAAAAATTAAGGTCAGGAAGATTTGACAAGTTATCGGGAAAAACATTCATTCTTTCTCATCCAAATCTACCTGATCTTTGTATCATCAAATAAAACAAACATTTAAAAAATAAAATATATAATTATGAGCACATTTAATGTTCCAACAAGAGAAGAAGTAAGCGCAAATAATCAAGCAATATTTGATAACCTGAATAAAGGATTAGGTTTTGTTCCTAATTTATTTGCAACATATGCACATAGTGACACTGCTTTAGAGAATTATTTAAACTTCTCTAATGCCAAAACATCTCTATCTGCCAAAGAAAAAGAAGTTGTAAATCTTGCTGTTAGCCAAGTTAACAATTGCCTATATTGTTTATCTGCCCACACAGCTATTGGGAAAATGAACGGATTTTCTGAAGAACAAATCTTAGAACTAAGACAAGGAAAAGCTTCTTTTGATACTAAATTAGACGCACTAGCTAAATTCTCAAGAAATATTACAGAAAACAGAGGAGCAACTGACACAGAGGTATTAGAAAACTTTTTAAACGCAGGATATAGTAAAGGTAGCGTTATAGATGTAATTTCATTAGTAGGTGACAAAACAATAAGTAATTATCTACACAAAACTACACAAGTACCTGTTGATTTCCCAGAAGCACAGCCACTTGAAGCGGCAAATGCATAAGGAGTAAAAAAAATAAATAAAAAATTGTCATAACTAAGTAAGGTTCTCATTTTTTTATGACAAAACAAACAAGTAATTAATAAAAATCATTTAAATTAAATTAGTAAAACCATGAAAAACGTAATCACAGCATTAACATTTATTTTAGCTATCACATTTAGCGCAACTGCTCAAGAAGTAAAAACTGTTTCTTTAGAGCAAACAAAAGGAGAATTTACTCAAAAAGGAATTACATTATCAGAAGGAAGTTATGTTTTTAACATCTCTAATAATAATGTAGGTACTGATGTAGGTTTTGTACTAGTAAAGAAAGGTCAAGACGCATCTGATGCTAAAAATCATATAAAAGAAGCATACGTAACTAAAGTAGTTGCTGACGGAAAGACTGAAAGTTCTAAAACTGTTACTCTTAAAAAAGGAGAATACGAGTACTTTTGTCCTTTAAATAAAACACCAGCATATACTCTTACTGTAGAGTAATTATCTTAAAAATTAGATAAAAAAAGCTTCCGTAACAGGAAGCTTTTTTTGTTTATTTTAGCGATATGTATTCAGAAATTGAACAACATATTGCAAAACACATTCAACTAACTCAAAAAGAATGGGATCGGTTTACAAGTCTGCTTATTTATAAGAAACTTCGGAAAAAACAATACCTAATCCAAGAAGGTGATGATGTTCAATACGAATATTATGTTATCAAAGGATGTCTTAAAGCCTACCATATTGATAAAGATGAGAATGAGCATATCGTTCAGTTTGCAGTTGAAGATTGGTGGATTAGCGACTTTAAAGCTTTTTTTAAAGAAGAAAAAGCAAGATTAACAATAGATTGTATCGAGAACACAGAGTTAATCGGAATCAAAAAGTCAGATTTGGAAATACTCTTTCTCGAGATTCCAAATTTAGAACGTTTCTTTCGCATAAAACTTACAAATGCATTTGTTGCTTTTCAGGATAGAATATTATCTGCTTTGGAAAAAACAAGTGCAGAACGATACCTAGAGTTTTTATCAACATATCCTAACATAGAACAACGCATATCCAATTACCACATAGCCAACTATCTTGGTATCAAACCAGAGAGTTTAAGTCGTCTTCGTAGGCAAATTCTTAACATAGGTCAATAAAATTTCATAACAAAGATCAACTACATTTTATTTGAAGGTTTACGAAATTTGTAAACTCATTCAGTAATCCAATTAATATTCTGAATTGATATAAAAACAAATAATTTAAAACCTTTTATATAATGAAAAACTTAAATGTACTAATCGTAACAACGTCACACGATAAACTAGGTAATACAGGAGAAAAAACTGGAGTTTGGTTAGAAGAATTAGCTGCCCCCTACTATAATTTTATTAATGAAGGTGCAGTAGTAACAATTGCTTCACCAAAAGGAGGCATTGTACCTTTAGATCCAACAAGTAAGCAGCCAGATTGGCAAACAGAATATACAAAACAATTCAATAACGATACAGTAGCCACAGCAGCTATTCAAGATGCAAAAAAAATATCAGACATCAATCCATCTGAATATGATGTCTTATTTTTTCCTGGTGGTCATGGTCCTATGTGGGATCTAAGTGATAACTCTGAAGTTGCAAAATTAATTACCGCATTCAATACAGAAGATAAACCGATCGGATTAGTATGTCATGGAGTAGCCGCTTTAAAAGGGGTTATGTTAGATAATAATACCCCTCTTGTAAAAGGAAGAAGACTTACTTCGTTTACAAATACTGAAGAGGCCGCTGTACAATTAACAGAGGTAGTACCTTTTTTACTTGAAACTGAACTTACTAATGATGGGGCAATCTATCGTAAAGGGGATGACTGGAGTGAGTTTGTAATCGAAGATGGAAATCTTATTACAGGACAAAATCCTCAATCCTCTGTATTAGCTGCAAAGAAAACCTTAGAAGCTGTACAAGTTAATTAATAAAGTAATACATATTAAAGAGTTTAACCTTGCTGTTTTAAGTTATCAGCAAGGTTTTCTTTTTCAAAACAAACAACGTATATAAGTTATAGTATTATTTATCTCTTGCATAACATTATATCGGCGTATCATTTTGTAAAGTTCTGTTAAAAACTTCAACACAAAGTGCTGTAAATTATGACAATCTGATCTTTTCTCTACTTTTGCAAAAAATTAAACTAAAATGAAAAGTATAATCGCATTACTATTAGTATTATTAACAGGTATTAGTTGTAAAAATGAGGTGAAACAAACTCAAAGTTACGAGGATGAAACAGAGGTTAAAAACCCAGAACCTATTACCGATACTAAAGAAAAAATTACAACTACAGCAGAAGCAATTGCATATGCAAATGGTTTTAAAAACTGGGATAAAGTGTCCCAAATTAAATTTACATTCAATATAGATCGTGATACTATTCATTCTGAACGTTCATGGACCTGGAAACCCAAAGAGGATATAGTAACATTAACTTCTCAAAAAGATACCATAACCTATAATAGGGCAAACATGGATAGTATAACGACAAAAGTTGACAGAGGCTTTATTAATGATAAATATTGGCTATTAACCCCGTATAATCTTATCTGGGATGCAGAGAGTTTTACTTCTGAACATCAAATAAAAGCAACTGCTCCTATAAGCAATACTGAAATGCAAAAATTAACTATTGTTTATAAAGATAAAGGAGGATATACACCTGGAGATGCCTATGATTTTTATTTTGAAGGTGATTTTATAATTAAAGAATGGGTGTTTAGACAAGGTAACACTCCTGAACCTTCTCTTATAACTTCATGGGAAGATTATAAAAATTATAACGGAATCAAAATTGCTCAAACTTATAAAATAAATAAAGGTAATTGGAAATTGTATTTTACAGGAGTTGAAGTAATTACAGACTAAAACTTAATAACCAAATTAAACATTAATACTAGCCTCAAAGATGATAATATCTTTGAGGTTATTTATTAAATTACTTAATCATATTAAGCAACGCTCTACTAGCCTCGCTTTCTATTCAAAAAAAGTGTAATGATCATGGCTATACAACTAGCTATAAGCAACACTGTAAAGCTTAATTTAAGACTTTCTAATTTGGATATAAAACCAAGCACTGGCGGACTTAATAAAAAGCCTAAATAACCAAAACCAGCTACAAATGATATCCCCTCTGCAGAAGAAATTCCTTTGGCTCTCCCTGCCAACCTGAATAATTCGGGAATAACAACAGAGAAACCTAATCCAACAAGACCAAAACCTATAATTGTAATTAGTAATTGAGCCGATAATACAGCTATAAAACCTAATATACTAATTAAACATCCCCCTATAATGATAACAAAAGACCCAAAACGTTTACTAACAGCATCCCCAAAAAATCTTCCTAGCGTCATCATTGCAGAAAAAGCCACAAATCCAAAACCTGAAATTTTTTCTGAAGTAACCGAGACAATATCCTGAAGATATAACTTACTCCAATGCTCAATCGCACCTTCACTACCCATTATTAAAAAAGCAATAATCGTAAAACCAAAAAGGGGTTTCATTAACTCAAATGGTTTTGATTTTTTAGTATTAGACTCTTTTTTTCCCTGAATAGTCAAATACACTTTTGCTAATATTACATTTGTAATTATTACAAAAATCATGGCAAAGGCCATATGAGTAACAGGCACTTTTATATATTCTATCAAAAAACTGCCAATACCAGCACCTATAACACCTCCTAGACTAAAAAAACCATGTGATGCCGACATGAAATGAACATTATCCTTTTGTTCTATATCAGAGACTAAAGCATTCATAGATATATCTGTAAGACAACCAAATATTCCAACAATATAAAGTGAAAGACAAAGCATTATATAACTTGGAGCAATTAGCGGAACTAAAAACAATATTGAATACATAATTATTCCAATAAGTGTCATTTTGCCTACTCCTATTCTCTTAATCAATTTAGAAGAAAACGGTATAGCCGTGAGTGTTCCCAAAGCAAAACAAAATAATGCGATACCCAATTGAGCATCATCAATATTTAATTTCTCTTTTATTTTAGGAATATAAAGCACCCAGGTACCTGTCATTATATTTAGCGATGCAAACACCCAAGCAGGGCCTAAATAGCGAGATTTTGTTAAAATTAATTGCAATGAGTTCATAACTACAAATTCTTAAGCGTAAATGATATCAAGTTCTAAACTAAAGCATCAAAATTAAGCACCATGTTTCTTGTTGGGTAAAACAAAATATTCAAATACTAAGACAAAACATTCCTTGATATACATTTATTAAAAATAAAATGATAATTTTATTTTATGAAAATCTCATATGAAAACATCTATTTTGATCAATCACGATCCTTAAAAATTGAAAGTTATACTGATAAATCACAATGCGATATTGTTAGTTGGCATTTACATCCAGAATATGAACTTGTTTTTATTAAAAGTGGAAGTGGTAGTTTACAAATAGATTCTCATTTTGAAAATTACCATGACGGATTACTTGTTTTTCTTGGGCCTAATATCCCACATATGCCCTTTGGAAACAGTCAATTTAAAAACAATATTGAAGTTGTCATACAGTTTCCCGAAAGTTTTATTCATGAAAAACTATCTCACTTCCCAGAATTCAAAACCGTATTAAAATTTATTGAACATTCAAGAAACGGTGTTATATTTTCTTCTGAAGTACATAAAAGACTATCATCGCAATTCTTAAAGTTTGGTAAACAAAATAACACCGAAAAGCTCATTAATTTTATGAATATATTGTATCAACTTTCTGTTTGCAAAGATCAGAGTGTTATACTAAAAACTCAACTGTCTTTAGATATTCATAAACATTCGTTAGAAAGAATTGCAAAAGTATATCAATATATAAATGATCATTATAATGTAGAAATACGATCAGAATCATTAGCCAAACGTTTAGGATTAACTCCAAACTCATTTTGTAGAATGTTTAAAACCGTAACTAACAGGAATTTTATTGATTTTTTAAATGAATTTAGAATAAAAAAGGCGCAAGAATATTTTCAACATCATGATATATCCATAGCAGAAGTAATGTATCAATGTGGTTTTAATGATCCTTCATACTTTTCAAAACAATTTAAGAAATACACAGGTACTTCTCCCTCTAAATTCACAAAACAATTACTAATAAAACAAAATAGGATTAACTAACTTTATTAAGAATACCTTCTTTTAATATTTGTCCGAATTCATACATATCACTGTAAGAACAATATAATGGTGCAGGTGCAAGTCTAATTACATTGGGTTCTCTCCAATCTACAATAACTCCTTTTTTCATAAGATACTCAAACAACTTTCTTCCTTCTCCATGTAAAAACACAGATAGTTGTGTCCCTCTTTCTTCTTGATTAGAAGGGGTAATAATTTCAAATGAACTCTCTACTTGTTCATCTATTTCTTTGAGAATATATTCTAAATATGCTACTATTTGATTTCTTTTTGCTATGATCGCATCCATTCCTACCTCATCAAACATTTCTAAAGATGCCAGATATGGTGCCAAAGACAATACCGGAGCATTACTTAGTTGCCAAGCATCTGCATTTGCCATAGGTTCAAACTCTGGTTTCATTAAAAATCTAGTTTCCTTACTTGTACCCCACCATCCTTCGAATCGAGGTATTTCTTTTTGGTTATGAAACCGTTCATGCACAAAACATCCCGAAGCATTACCGGGTCCACTATTCATATATTTATAACTACACCAAGCAGCAAAATCTACATCCCAATTATGCAAGTCAAGTTTAATATTCCCAGCAGCATGCGCAAGATCCCACCCTACAAAAGCTCCAATATCATGGCCAGCTTTAGTAATTGTTTTCATATCAAAGACCTGACCGGTATAATAGTTTACACCACCAATAAGTATCAATGCACATTCATCTCCAACTTCTTTTATGGTCTTAAGAATATCTTCTGTTCGAAAATTATGTTCCCCATCACGTTTCTTAATTTCGATAATAGCATCATCGGGCTCATACCCATGAAAACGCACTTGACTCTGAAGCATATACTGATCGCTAGGAAATGCTTTTTCTTCACAAATGATCTTATATCTATTTCCTTTAGGTCTGTAGAAAGAAACCATTAATAAATGTAGGTTAACCGTAAGTGTATTCATTACAGTAATCTCAGCGGGTTTTGCTCCTACTATTTTACTAAGAGGATTTGCTAAACGTTCATGGTAATCCCACCATGGTTTTTGAGCATAAAAATGTCCTTCTACTGCAAGTTCTTCCCAATCTTTCATTACATCATTAACGAACTGTCGGGTATTTTTGGGTTGAAGTCCTAAAGAATTCCCAGTAAAATATAGTACCTGTTTATCGTTTACCTTAGGAAAAAGAAACTGATCCCTGTACTTTTTTAAGGGATCTTTTTGATCAAGTTTCTGGGCAAATTCTCTAGTATTTTCGAAGTGCATTCTTAGCGTTTTGATTCAAAAATACGTATTTGATTTGAGAATCGTCAATTCATGACAGAGATACAGATGCCGAATGTATAATTGATAAATGTGGAGGTTGCATTACTGATGACAATGATTAAGCTATGACACACATACTTAGCACTTGTTGGCACATTGATTTTTAATTAAAAAAGTTAATAATCATTGGGTATGCAGGATGTTAGAAAAACATCTTTTTATCTAATACCAACTAAACAGAAGCCTTAATTATCATGATTCGACTTCTGTTTACTATTATTTTCTAAATGTAAATATGTTATTTTTGCAAAAAAGCAAAGGACATGCACTTTATCCCAGAAGCACTAGACGACTATGTAGTACAACATTCTGAAAAAGAACCCAAATTACTACAACAGCTCACAAGAGAAACCTACCAAAAGATACTACAACCCAGAATGCTTAGCGGCCCTTATCAAGGCCGAGTTTTAAGTATGTTGTCTAAACTTATAAATCC
This sequence comes from Aquimarina sp. AD10, assembly GCF_003443715.1. Lineage (NCBI taxonomy): Bacteria > Pseudomonadati > Bacteroidota > Flavobacteriia > Flavobacteriales > Flavobacteriaceae > Aquimarina > Aquimarina sp. AD10. The sequence goes on from NZ_CP031965.1 coordinate 2,580,221, forward strand.
CAAAAACATATTAGAAATTGGCACCTATACTGGGTATTCAGCTTTATGTTTAGCAGAAGGCATACAACAAGATGGAGTATTACACACTATAGATATTAATGAGGAATTAGAAGACTTTCAGAGAAAGTATTTTAACCTTTCTCCCTTTGGAAAGCAAATTTATCAACACATTGGAGACGCTACTACTATTATCCCAAATCTTGATCTTACTTTTGATTTAGTATTCATAGATGCTGATAAACCAAATTATCCTGTTTATTTTGATATCATTATTAATAAAATGAATCAAGGCGGAGTTATATTATCAGATAATGTTTTATGGAGTGGAAAAGTTATTGAGAAAATTCAACAAGATGACATTTCTACAAAAGCTCTTTTAGAATACAATACATTACTTGTAGAAGATAAAAGAATAGAAACGGTAGTATTGCCTATTCGAGATGGTTTAACGATAAGTAGGGTACTATAAAAAAGAGATGAAGAATCAATATTCTTCACCCCTTTATATCTCACAATTACTATTTTACCTATTGTACCGCTTTAAGTGCATCAATATTTCCGTAACCAAATTTACTATTACGATTAGGGTAATTTGCCCCAGCTCGTTTTAATTTATCTAGTACTTGTTCTCTTGACATATTAGGGTTACGTGCCCATACTAATGCCGCAATACCAGCAGTCATAGCTGTTGCTACAGAAGATCCACCTACATATGACCTCGTACCATTATTAAATCCTAATACGGGTACATTTCTATCACTATTACCCGCTCTTTGCATAATTAACGTAAAATCGATCTTACTACCATCATGGCAATTACTGCATCGTAAACCATCATCTCTTAAACCTGTAACTGCAACTGTTTCATTCATGTTTGCCGGAAAAATCACTCCAACAAAATTTGTAAATGAAGTTGAAGTACCTCCTGCTGCAATAATTAATTTACCTCTACTATGCGCATATCGAACCGCATCTTTAATATTACCAATACTAAAAACCCAACCTATAGACATAGAAATTATTTTAACATCGCTTCGATCTCCCATAGCTCTCAACGCATTACTCACACCTTTTCTTTCATGATAATCGTCTAGCAATACATCTGATGTTCCTCTATAAGCTACTAAATTCGAATTATAAGCTACTCCAACTGGCATACCATTATCATTACGAGGAGAAGCTATAGCAGAAGCCATTTGCGTACCATGACCACATCGATCATTAGGACCATCTAGATTATTGGACCACCACCAAATTGAGTCTATATACGTACCAAAACGTTGTACGCTTCTTCCACTCGATACGCCATCATTAAAGCCACTTCCTAGTAAATTTTGATTCGCCGATAATCCAGTATCAATTAACCCTACAGTAATTCCTGATCCTGTACTATAATTCCAAGCTTGTGGTATTTTATGAATATCATAGTTCCATGGTAATTGTGTATTAGGAGAAATCATTCGGTAATCATTTCCATTAATATTTTGTCCTTCTTGACTACAACCGGCAGATTTTTGCAAACTTTTGTTGTATTCTGCATAACCTATTGGTTCTATATATCTAATACCTGGTAGTTTAAGTAATTCTTCAACAGTCTTTAGATTGGTTACATTTACATCTATCACATTAAGAATTTGATCAGCCGCTCGAATTGCTTCAGATTTTGTTGTTTTTTCGTTTGATGCTACAACATTTGAAATATTTTCAATAATTTCTAAAAGTCGTGGAGATCTATTTTTAGAGAACGATTCTCCTTTATTACCAAAACCTACACTTAAGACCTCATTACCTTGCACCGCTGCACTCCATAATACTTGTGCAGATGCATTGCGCCAAATATCTTGATTCCCTTTTTTAAGTTCTGCATCAATAAATGAATTAATTTCTTTTGTTGAAAGCAATCTTTGCGTATCCAAAGATTCAAGGGTCTGTTCTGTCATATTAGTAGGGTCTTCTTTAGAACAAGAAATAATAAGAAGCATACCTAAAGTAAAGAGAATAATCTTTTTCATTTTTAGAATAAAATTTATGAGTTTGTGTATAAAATTAACAAATGACAAATCCACAAAAAAAGTACGGATAATTATCATTTATACAATTAAGTTACTAATGTATTAAATAATCTTCAAATTATTGACATTAATTTTAACAAATAATCAGTTAAAACTTCAATATTATGCTTGCATAACACTAAATTTTAAGAAAATTTTTCCCTGAAACCCCAGTAAACATTGACCTCCTTATAAAAGGCTTATCTATATAAAAATTATTTAAAAAAAAAGTAGGTATTTTAGTGTATTGATAAAATTGACAAGTATTTAATCATAAAAAAATACTGGAAAATATAAGAATCGTTATCAGCTTGTGCTATAAGAATCTAAAACACTGTTTAAAGGAAATTTAGAATATAGAGAAGTAGTGTTTATAAAAAAAACGATGAAGTAGTTCTATAGTACACCTTAGAACTTTCTTTTAACTGGACCAGTAATTTCATTAATATCATCTTTAACTTGGTCTATTTCTTTTTTAATATCTGTAGTTATCGAAGAAGTAATATCTGTATCAAGACCATGTTTCTCTGCACTTTTGGTTATCTCTGTCTTGATATCATTGGTAGCATCTTTAATCACCCTCATACCTTTGCCTAACCCACGTGCTATTTCAGGAATTTTATCCGCTCCAAACACCATTACGAGTATAAAAACTATAAAAGTTATTTCTGTTCCGCTAATAAATAAAGGTAAAGTCATCATAACAATACAAATATATACAATATCCATAAAACAATAGCCATCCCTATATACAGGGATGGCTATATTTATGTTTTTTTTTGGTTATTAGTTTATTGACCTTTAACCTTACTCTTGAATTTTTCAAACTTACCTACTTGTGTTCCTTTAGGCCAGCTATTATTTGATGTATCAATATCTGCCGTTTCTTGTTTAGGGTCTACTACAATTTTAGAAATTGCTTTCTCTGATGCGAGTGCCTTTTTAACTGTAGCATCATTTTTACGCCAAATCTGAGCTGGATACGTTACAGTTTCTGAGGTCCCATCTTCATATGTATATTCAACGATTAAGGGCATTACTAGTCCACCTGGTTTTTCAAAAGTAATTTCATAAAAATATTTTGGACTTTTCATTCTATCTCTTTCATCAGCAGAAAAGTTATCCATTAAATATTCTTTTAATGTTTTTGCATCTTCAATGATACCGTCATTAGCCTTAATTCTTGTATAATCTTTACTTCCTTCTTCTACCATTACCACTAAATCTGAAGGGTTAGCAAATCGTAAACTTCTATCTGTGGCAGCAAACTGTTGCGCTTCAAGTGTTGGTACTTTTGACACTACAAATTTCTTTACATCACTAACACCGATATCTGTGTAATCTGTTGTGTAGAACCATCCTCTCCAAAACCAATCTAAATCAACAGCAGAAGCATCTTCCATAGTTCTAAAGAAATCCTCTGGCGTTGGATGTTTAAACATCCAACGTTGTGAATAGGTTCTAAATGAATAATCAAATAGCTCTCTACCCATTACAGTTTCTCTTAGTATATTAAGTCCTGTAGCTGGTTTAGCATATGCATTTGGTCCAAATTGATGAATATTGTTTGACTGCGTCATTATAGGAGAAAGACGGTTTTGGTTTCCACTCATATACGGAACAATTTTTTGAGCAGGTCCACGTCTTGACGGATATGCCTTATCCTTTCCTAATGCCTTTGGATACCATTCTCCAAAATCTTGTTCGGCTACATATTGCACAAAAGTATTAAGACCTTCATCCATCCATGTCCATTGACGTTCGTCACTATTTACAATCATTGGAAAAAAGTTATGACCAACCTCATGAATAATAACACTCATCATTCCATATTTTGTTCGATCACTATATGCTCCATTAGCATCTGGTCTTCCATAATTCCAACAAATCATAGGATACTCCATACCCTGATTTTTAGCATGAACAGAAATTGCCTTATGATAAGGGTAATCAAATGTCATACGACTATAGGATTTAAGGGTACTTGCTACAACTTTAGTAGACCAATCTTCCCAAAGTGGATTTCCTTCTTTTGGGTACATTGATACTGCCATTACATCTCTATCTCCAATTTTAACAGCCATCATATCCCATAAAAATCTTCTTGAAGTTGCAAATCCAAAGTCACGTACCATCTCTGCATTAAGCCTCCAAGTCTTTTTCTTTTCAGAAAACACTTTTTCTTTTGCTACAGCTTCATCCTGAGTAACAATCATTACAGGTGTATCATATGATTTCTTCGCTTTTTCATAGCGACTCATCATATCCTTAGAGAATACTTCTTTTCTATTTACTAGTACTCCTGTACCATCTAAAATATGATCTGCAGGAACAGTAATATTTACTTCAAAATTACCAAATGGCAATGCAAACTCTCCTCTACCCCAAAATTGATGGTTTTGCCATCCTTCTACATCATTGTATACTGCCATACGAGGGTAAAACTGAGCAATAACATAAGCTCTGTTACCGTCTGCAAATTCTTCATATCCAGATCTACCTCTACCATTTACATGATCATTGATATTGTACCACCAATCAATAGAAAAAACGAATTTACCCCCAGGAGCCAAATCTTTAGGCATTTCTACTCGCATCATCGTGCGATTGATTGTATGTTGTAATGGTTTACCATTGGCATCTTTTACTGCAGTTATATTAAAGCCTCCATCAAATGGATCCGAAAGATACTGAGTAAAAAAACCTTTTGGAGAACTTGCTGGATTAACACCACTACCTTGAATCAATGGCGTTTTAGAATCTTTTGCTCTCATATTTTGATCCAACTGAACCCATAAAAATTCTAAATGATCAGGAGAATTATTTGTGTAGGTAATTGTTTCTTTACCACTTAACTTTTTATTTTTATCGTCAAGTTCGATATCCATCTTATAGTCTGCTTGTTGTTGATAATAAGCAGAACCAGGAGCTCCGGAAGCTGTACGATACATATTTGGAGTTGCAAACTCCTCATACATTTGTTTAAATTTATTCTGATTAGTGTGACCTAATTCACGAGTGTTTTTAGATTGCTCATTATTCTGAGCATACACCATAGTTCCTGACAAGAAAATACTCATTGACAGGGTAAACAGGATTTTTTTCATTTGAGATGTGTTGTTTTAACTAAAAATAAACTGCAAAATAACTGTTTTTTAAAGTTTTAATGATTTATTCACTAAAATTTAACAGCCCCTCGCTTTTTCCTTTTTCTAAAATAAGGCTTTTACGTTGATTTTCTTTCTTTACATGAACTATATTTTGTTGTTCTTCAAAAACATCCATTAACACTTCATTTGAAATATTAATTTCTTCTAAAGAACTGATATTTTGAACCTCCAAATAGCATATCATAAGATCATCTTCATATTCTTTCCCTAAGAAATTAAATGCTATATCTTTATCATTAACTTTAATCTTTATTTTTTGATCAAGATATTTCTTTAAATATTCATCCAACTTAGGATCATCCTTTGTGGTGTCGATTGTTAAAGATTCGTCATACCTAGTTTTTAATAGATCTTCTATATCATCAATAAAAATCCTTGATATTATCTGTAATGTTTGCTGTTCTTTATTGTGTTCTATCTGAGTAACACTAACATAAAACTTATGTACTGTATAAGAGCTTAGAGTAATTGATCCCAGAATTAGAAAAAATAATATGGTCTTCTTCATTTTTTTGCTTTGCAAGTGATAAATGTACTTAATTTTAAGAATCTGATTCAAAAAATCATGCCAAAGTTAATTACCTAATAAAAAAGCCATGTGTAGAAATTTGTTTATATTTTTTTATATGCTTTATATGCTATTGATTTTTCTTTAAAAAACTCTAAAAGACTAAGTCTTTTTGTATTTACCAATAAGTCTTTAAAATAATCATCTTCTGCACAATAATACATAAAATCAGATATTAAATCTTCGGGGATTCCTGCCTCTTCAATAAAAAAAACAGTATCAAATGTTTGCTCTCCTTTCAAAACTATCTTATCTAAATCTTCTAACGCTTTAATTCGTTTTAATTTTTTCAATTTGCCATTAAGATAATTAATGGGAAGTTCAAGTATTCCTGATCTTGCGGTATAAATTCTTCTCTCAATTAATGTAGGTTGAGGCTTATCGCTAAATGGAAGTCCTAATATTTTATTATCTACAAAAGGAAGAATTTCTATGTTTTTAGAATCACTGTTTAGATTACCCGAGAGTTCAATATTACTAATTTTTACTTTTTCTAATTGTTGCACCTTTGACGTCAACCTAATCTTATTGTTTTCTCTTCCTAAATTTTTTGTCTCAACAATAAGAGATAATGTCTCATATTGCACAGATGAGAAAACTATAGAATCCCCTTGTGATGCCGGAATTTTAAAAAAACCTTTTTCATCATTTGTTGTTCCAATCTCTTTGGTGAAATTTACAATATTGATAGCATATCCTTGTAGAGAATCTGCCAAAATCATACCTTCTAAAGTTTCTGATTGGCAGAAAGTATGCAGTGTACTTAGTATAAAAAGAAATGGTACTAATCTAATCATATAATCATCCTTACTATAGTATTTATTAACTGTAAAGGTCAACTATAAGGACGATCGAACAATCTTGATATTACACTATTATTGTCGTTGTTTGTATAATTTACTTTGATACACCAAAAACTGAAGAAGATCAAGTTCTTTTCCTGTTTTAAAATAAGAAGTATTTAAGCCATTATCTTCTGCAAAAAATATAAAATCATTGATTTGATGAATTTCTAAAGCCAGATAGTTTTTAAAAAAATCATCATTATATACATTTCTTACTTGAACATCAATATCTTTTTCTTCAAGTTCTTTTTTAGATTTATTTTTAGTATTAAAAGCCAATTTAAATAGATTAATAAAATTTAATCCATTAATCATTCTATCTTCTAAAAAAACAGTGTTCTCAAGGGTGGATAGTTCGTCTTGTCTAAAATCGTATTCAACATCATTAATCCTCTTAGAGGTTTCTTCTGCAACTCTTCCAATACCGCTTTCAGAAATACCTATTTTTTTTACATCAACTGATACATTTCCTAACAAATCATATGGAGTTACAACTACTTCTTCTAATTGAGTCACTGTTTCATTAAGAAAAATATTTAATCGCTTAGTATCCACAATACCCTTATCGATTAATACAATAAAATGCTGAAATTGCATTGCAACTACTTCAATTCTATCACTAATTCCTGCACTAATTTTAAAAACACCTTCTTTATTTGTTATTGTCCCTTGATTGGTACTTCTATTGTAAACAACCACACCTTCGACATTATCTCCTATAGGCACAGTTACTTTTCCATCGATGACTACTCTAGAGGTAATTTGAGCTATTGAAAGGCTACACACAAAACAAACAAGAAAAATAGATAATTTTATTTTCATAACAATTAAGATAAATTCAAGATTAAGATACTACATTTTTTTATCTTCACTCAGGATTTCAATATAAGAAAACGTTAAACTACTTTTATTTAAAAAACAATGAGAAATTGTATTATAGCAAGCACTTCTACAATACATGGAAGTCAACCATTAGCGTATTTAAAAGATGCATTAATTGAGTTATATTCTGATGTTGATGAGATACTTTTTATACCTTATGCAAGACCCGGAGGGATTTCACATGATGAGTATACGATAGGAATCAATAATATCTTTAAAAAGATTAATAAGAAGATTGTTAGCATTCACATGTTCAAATCAACTCAAGATGCTTTTAACAATGTTCAAGGCATTTATACTGGTGGTGGAAACACCTTTCTATTAGTGGATCAACTATATCGAAACAATGTTATAACTCCTTTAAAAGAAGCTATCCTATCTGGCGTTCCTTATCTAGGAACTAGTGCCGGCAGTAATATTTGTGGTCTCACAATGCAAACGACTAATGATATGCCTATTACTTATCCTCCAAATTTTAAAACACTAGGTATTTTTCCTTTTAATATAAATGCACATTATTTGGATCCAGATCCAAACTCTACTCATAAAGGTGAAACAAGAGAAACTCGAATAAAAGAATTTCATAACTTAAATTCGCAACCTGTAGTTGGTTTACGAGAAGGAAGCTGGTTAAGAATAAGAGATGAAGAAATTACTTTAGAAGGTGATTTATCAGCAAGAATATTTGAACAAAATAAAGCCCCATACGAACTAGACTCTGGAAATTCGCTATCCACGTTAAATTAAGACATATTGTGCAATATCAAGACATACTTAATACTATTCAACTTGAATTAATTTCAAAAAAACATACAGGAAAAGTAGCTACTTACATCCCTGAATTGGCAAAAATTGATCCTAAAAAACTTGGAATACATTTGTATTGTATTAACTCGGGACATTATTATTTTGGAGATAGTAATGAACGGTTTTCTATCCAAAGTATATCCAAAGTATTTGCCTTAACGCTTGCGATGTCATTATATAGTGACGAATTATTTAAAAGAGTAGATGTGGAGCCTTCTGGAGATCCCTTTAATTCTTTAATACAATTAGAATATGAAAATGGCATCCCTCGAAATCCATTTATTAATGCGGGTGCATTAGTTATTTCTGACATGTTAATATCTAAATTAGCAAATCCAAAAAAACAATTTTTAGAATTTATACATAAACTAACAGGAGAACAGAGCATAGGCATTAATCCTGCAGTATTCAATTCTGAAAAAGCATATAGCCATCGTAATGCAGCTTTATTAAATTTAATGAAATCTTTTGGCAATATTAAAAATGATATTGAAACTGTATTAGATTTTTACATTTATCAATGTGCAATAGAGATGTCTTGTGAAGAATTAGCCAAAGCCTTTATGATCTATGCTAACGGAGGCAAAAAATTATCTACAAATGACCAAATACTTGATCCTCAAAAAATAAAACGTATTAACGCAATAATGCAAACATGTGGTTTTTATGATGAGGCCGGGGAATTTAGCTTTAGAGTTGGATTACCTGGCAAAAGTGGCGTTGGAGGTGGTATTACAGCTATACATCCAGGGCAATATGCTGTAACGGTTTGGAGCCCCATTTTAAACCCCAAAGGAAATTCAGAATTAGGAATGTTTGCTCTTGAACGATTAACTACATTAACTGGGTATTCGATTTTTTAATTATTAATGAAAAAACTAAAGTTTTTTACCCACTTAAACTTGATTTTCCCAATATTAAGTGTATTTCCATACTTTTAAAATATTTATATTTGATTATTCTTAAATTAAAAAAGTAATATTACTTTGAAAGTTTAATTACATACAATAAATTAAAAAAGTTAAAACAATTAAGGTAAAAATGATTAGAACTCCTCTAACAAAAAGAAATGAATATTTCGTATTAGTTTCTATATTAGTTATTACTTTTTTTGTTTATTTAAACCATTTTGATAATCCTTTTTTTTTCGATGACACTCACACTATAACTAACAACGAGTCTATAACAAACTTAAAGAATTGGCCCAGTTTTTTCACAAATGCCGATACATTTAGTTCATTACCAGCCAATAGATCATACAGACCTATGATCACACTAATGAATGCAATAGATTATAGTATAGGCGGAGGTCTTTATTCTAATTATTATCATTATCATATATTTTTTTGGTTTCTTGTTCTAATCATTTTAGTATTTAAGTTATCAAAAAAACTATATAAATTATCTAAACCCAATAGTAGCTGGATAGGTATTACTGCTCTATTTACTACTGCTTGGTTCTCACTTCACGCAGCTAATGCAGAAACAATTAACTATATATGTGCAAGATCAGATTCTTTTACTACATTATGCGTTGTAGCCTCATTACTTCTTTACATTAATCCAATTGGAAAAAAATGGCATCTTTATTTGATAACCATGGTCATTGGTATATGGACAAAACAAACAGGAGTTATGTTTTTCCCTATACTTTTCTGTTACGTAATTTTATTTGAAGAAAATTCACTTATTGATGACTTTAAAATAAACAAAAAGGAAAAGCTAATTCGCATTATTAAAAAAATTGCACCGACAGGACTTATTGCCTTTGGTTTATTTATATTCAATCAGTATTATTTAACACCTTCAGCAACAGTATCAACCAATTTTACAATTACAAAATTTGAATACATAAGTACTCAATTTTTTGTAACAGCCCATTACTTAGGGAGTTTTGTTTTACCCATAAATTTAAGTGCTGATCCTGATATAACTATTATAAAACCATGGTATGATTTCAGAATATTATTAGGACTTGTAATAATAATTGGTCTTATTTTTATAATGCTTAAAACTGCCTTAAAAAAAGAATTGAGACCTATTGCATTTGGGATAGCTTGGTTCTTTATCGCACTTCTTCCAACGGCGCTAAACCCATTGTTCCAAATAGCAAATGACCACAGAATGTTTTTCCCTTTTGTTGGTCTTTTTATAGCCGTACCATGGAGCGTATTAATACTTTCTACAAAATACACTCTCCATACAAAGTTTAAATATTATTCTACTTTCATTACAACCTTAGTGATTATAACACTTTTTGGTCATGCTTATGGAACCGTTCAACGAAGTAATGTTTGGGATAGTTATGAAACGTTATGGAAAGATGTTACGCTAAAAAGTCCTAAAAACGGTAGAGGGCTGATGAATTACGGATTAACACTAATGTCAAAAGGAAATTATGACGAAGCACTGGAGTATTTCAACAAAGCCTTTCAATTAACACCAAATTATTATTCGTTACACATAAATTTGGGAATAGTTTATGGAGCAAAAAAAGACTATGTAAAAGCAGAACAATATTTTAAATCGGCCATAGCTATGAATTCTAGCTCTCCTGCCCCAGAATATTTTTATGCAAGATATCTTTCAAAACAAAAAAAATACAAGCAATCACAAAAATTATTAAAAAAAGCGCTAACCAAAAGTCCAAATCATATTGCATCAAAAAAATTATTAAAAATTGTTTCAAAAAAAATTATTAGTCCCGAAGAAGAAATTAAAGCATTAGTTAATAAGATTAAAAAAGATCCTACACCTGATAATTATATTAATTTGAGTCTAAAATATTATGAAACGAAAAATTTTGAATTAGCAATTACCACATGTAAAGAATTACTAAAAATAGATCCCAAAAATATAGCTGCATATAACAACATTTGTTCTTCATATAATCAAATGAAACAATGGAGACTTGGAGCAAAGGCCTGTAAAAAAGCATTGGAAATAGATCCAAATTACAAACTTGCTAAAAACAATCTTAAATGGGCTAATGATAACATCGACTAAACTTTATAATTTAAAAAAATCAAAAAATGCTGAATAATAAAACAATTGCCGTAGTAATACCATGTTATAATGAAGGTACACAAATATCCATGGTGATTGACAGTATGCCTGATTTTGTAGATCGCATCATTGTTATTGATGATGTCTCTAAAGACAATACAGTAGATGTTGTTTTAGAATATTTAAAAAAAGACAATTCCTCCCCTTTAAAACTAACATCTAACTTAAAAAAAACTATATCCCCTACTATCTACAACCAAGCCGATATAGAAGTACATCAAAAGAATGTCGAGGAGGTAAAGAAATTTACCCCTATTGAGATTCTCAACCAGAATCCTGATCAAGAGAAAATCATTCTCATTAAACATAAAAAAAATGGTGGTGTTGGAGCTGCAGTTGCAACTGGATACAAATGGTGTAAAGATCATGATATTGATTGTTCTGTCGTTATGAATGGTGATGGACAAATGGACCCTAATGAGCTTAATTCGATTTGTACTCCTGTAGTAGAAGAAGATATTGACTATGTAAAAGGAAATAGACTAATTCATAAAAGTGCCTGGGTAATCATACCGAGAATTCGTTTTTTCGGAAACTCAATTTTAAGTATATTAACCAAAATTGTCTCAGGATATTGGGGAATATCTGATACGCAAAGTGGTTATACCGCAATGTCAAATAACGCTATTAATTCTATCCCACTTTACGATATTTATAAAAGATACGGAATGCCTAATGATGTATTGGTTAAGTTAAATATTGCCTTTTGTACGATTAGAGAAGTAAAAATAAAACCTGTATATGGAGTTGGCGAACAATCAAAATTAAGTGTGATTAAAGTTACATTCCCTATTCTATTTCTATTAATTCGATGTTTTTTTAAACGTCTTAAAATAAAATATTTATACAGAAGTTTCCACCCCTTATTCTTATTATATTGGGTCTCATTTATTATTGGAACTGTTAATATGTATTTCCTTTACCACCTCTTAATTAATTTTTTCAACCCAAACTCTAAAACCCCAACCGACTATTTAATCATTTTTATTTTTCTTACTATTTCTGGGTTTCAATCATTTCTTTTCGCAATGTGGATGGATATACAAGACAATGAACGTTTATCTCAATAGTTTATTTATATTAATTGAAATTAGTTTTACATCCAAAAAAAAGAATTATTTTGAAAAAAATAGATCATTCAAAACTTAAAGCAACTCCAGAAACTGAAGATTTCTCTGGTAAATATACAGATGAAAATTTTATATCTAAACACCTAGTAAACAACTACTTCAATTCAGTCCAGAAACTTTTAAGAAAAATAAACAATGTAACTTCTGCCCATGAAATAGGTTGTGGTGAAGGCAGATCCACAATTAGATTAAATAAAATGATTTCTAATTTAACTGCCTCAGAGTACGTTGAAGAACTCGTGTTAAAAGCAAAAGAAAATAATCCTGACCTAGATATTTTTCAAGAAAGTGTTTATGAATTAAAAAATAATGATTCAAGTATAGAAATGGTATTTCTATTAGAAGTTTTAGAACATTTAGATTATCCTGAAATTGCCCTAAAAGAAATAAAGAGAGTTTCAAAAGAATATCTCATAATTGGAGTACCAAGAGAACCTCTGTGGCGTTTTTTGAATATGTGCAGATTTAAATATTTAAAAAGTTTTGGAAATACACCAGGCCACTTAAATCATTGGTCAAAAAAATCATTAATTAAACTAGTAGAAAAAAAATTCGGAAAAGTTATTGCAGTAGAATCACCTATACCTTGGACAATAGTATTAGCAAAGAAATCACAAACATAAAAACACGTTAAGACTTCTTGCATTATGTTTAAAATTGATAAGATACTAGGTAAAGAAAATAGAGAACTTGCACTAAGATATGTTTTTATCAGTATTCTCAGTTATGGATTTGTTTTTATTGGTTTAATAATTCTAGTGAATGGCTTCAACATCAAAGAAACCTTATCATTTATAATTATTTATGGAATTAACTATATTTTTTTGTATGTAGTCCAATTGCGATATCTTTTTAAAACTAATCACAATACTTATAAATTAATTAGATTTATAGCATTTATATTATTCTTCTATACTTGTGCTAATATAATTTACAATATAGGATTAAATCTTAATCTCAATTATTTAGTTTCAACCGCTTTTACTATAGTTATCTTAATGCCTTTTAGAATAATAGCTTCAAAATTATTTGTTTTCAAAAACTAATTAATTTAACTCATTTATAATATCTTAAGTCACATCTATTAACAAAAAATTAAATCAAAAATATTAGAAAACATATAAATCTACACGATACAAAAAAGCCTTATCTATATAGATAAGGCTTTTGAGCGGGAGACCGGGTTCGAACCGGCGACATTCAGCTTGGAAGGCTGACGCTCTACCAACTGAGCTACTCCCGCTTTTAACGGCGACAAATGTATTAGATTTTTTTAAAAAAACAATCAATAATACATAAAATTATTTTCAAATAAACACAATAAAGTCAGATTAAACCTAATCAATCTATACTATATTTCACTAGAAATAAAAATAAAAATATGCTTTTTATCGTGAAAAATAGTTGTTAATCGAAAAAAAGGTGTATTTTTGTAGTTAAAGAAATATTAATATATTGCATAAAGGTTTATCTTTAATTAAAATTAGGGAGAACTTTTTCTTTTGCTTAAAAGCATTATTATGGTTTTACCGTAATTAAAATAAGGCCTTGTATTAATATTAAGAAATTACCCCAAATATGAAAATAAAATTACTTGGATTATTTTTATTTTTATCTTTTGTTAACCTACATGCTCAGGTAAAGGTTGGTGACAACCCTAATCAGATAGATAATGCATCTATTCTTGAATTAGAAAGTACCGATAGAGTCCTTGTACTAACAAGAGTTACCACGGCTCAGATGAATAATATCACTCCTCTGAATGGTGGTTTGGTATATAATACTGATGATAATTGTATTTTCCAATACCGAAATAATAGTTGGACAAGTCTTTGTAATGGAGATGATAATCAACAATTAAATTTTGAATCTTCCACTAATATATTATCCATTCAAAACGGCAATCAAGTCGATTTATCCTCATTAATACAAACATTAACAAAAACAGGTAATACTATATCCCTCTCGAACGGTGGTGGAAGTATTAACGAAACAATATCTACACTTACCCTAAACTCAGACGGAACATATACGTATAGAGCCGAAGACGGAAGTACTACTACTTTTGGTGCTACCGGAGCAACAGGACAAACTGGAGCAACAGGACAAACAGGAGCAACAGGGCAAACCGGAGCTACTGGTGCAACAGGTCAAACAGGAGCAACAGGACAAACAGGTGCTACCGGAGCAACAGGACAAACTGGAGCCACTGGACAAACAGGAGCTACCGGAGCAACAGGACAAACTGGAGCAACAGGTCAAACAGGACAAACCGGAGCCACTGGGCAAACAGGAGCAACAGGACAAACTGGAGCCACTGGGCAAACAGGAGCTACTGGTGCAACAGGACAAACTGGAGCCACTGGGCAAACAGGAGCTACTGGTGCAACAGGACAAACTGGAGCCACTGGACAAACAGGACAAACCGGAGCCACTGGGCAAACAGGAGCCACTGGGCAAACAGGAGCAACAGGACAAACTGGAGCCACTGGGCAAACAGGAGCTACTGGTGCAACAGGACAAACTGGAGCCACTGGGCAAACAGGAGCTACTGGTGCAACAGGACAAACTGGAGCCACTGGACAAACAGGTGCTACCGGAGCAACAGGTCAAACAGGACAAACTGGAGCCACTGGACAAACAGGTGCTACCGGAGCAACAGGACAAACTGGAGCCACTGGGCAAACAGGAGCAACAGGACAAACTGGAGCCACTGGGCAAACAGGAGCAACAGGACAAACTGGAGCCACTGGGCAAACAGGAGCTACTGGTGCAACAGGACAAACTGGAGCCACTGGACAAACAGGACAAACCGGAGCCACTGGGCAAACAGGAGCCACTGGGCAAACAGGAGCAACAGGACAAACTGGAGCCACTGGGCAAACAGGAGCTACTGGTGCAACAGGACAAACTGGAGCCACTGGGCAAACAGGAGCTACTGGTGCAACAGGACAAACTGGAGCCACTGGACAAACAGGTGCTACCGGAGCAACAGGTCAAACAGGACAAACTGGAGCCACTGGACAAACAGGTGCTACCGGAGCAACAGGTCAAACAGGACAAACTGGAGCCACTGGACAAACAGGTGCTACCGGAGCAACAGGACAAACTGGAGCCACTGGGCAAACAGGAGCTACTGGTGCAACAGGACAAACCGGAGCCACTGGGCAAACAGGAGCTACTGGTGCAACAGGACAAACTGGAGCTACCGGAGCAACAGGTCAAACAGGACAAACTGGAGCCACTGGACAAACAGGTGCTACCGGAGCAACAGGACAAACTGGAGCCACTGGACAAACAGGAGCTACCGGAGCAACAGGACAAACTGGAGCCACTGGGCAAACAGGAGCTACTGGTGCAACAGGACAAACTGGAGCTACCGGACAAACTGGAGCTACCGGAGCAACAGGTCAAACAGGAGCTACTGGTGCAACAGGACAAACCGGAGCAACAGGTCAAACTGGTGCCACTGGACAAACAGGAGCTACTGGTGCAACAGGACAAACTGGAGCCACTGGACAAACAGGTGCTACTGGTGTAACAGGACAAACCGGAGCAACAGGTCAAACAGGAGCCACTGGACAAACCGGAGCTACTGGTGCAACAGGACAAACAGGAACTACTGGTGCAACAGGACAAACTGGAGCCACTGGACAAACTGGTGCAACAGGTCAAACAGGAGCTACCGGAGCAACAGGACAAACAGGAGCCACTGGACAAACAGGACAAACCGGAGCAACAGGTCAAACAGGAGCAACAGGTCAAACAGGAGCTACCGGAGCCACTGGACAGACAGGAGCTACTGGACAAACCGGAGCTACTGGTGCAACAGGACAAACCGGAGCTACTGGACAAACCGGAGCTACTGGTGCAACAGGACAAACCGGAGCCACTGGGCAAACAGGAGCTACTGGTGCAACAGGACAAACTGGAGCTACCGGAGCAACAGGTCAAACAGGACAAACTGGAGCCACTGGACAAACAGGTGCTACCGGAGCAACAGGACAAACTGGAACCACTGGGCAAACAGGAGCTACTGGTGCAACAGGACAAACTGGAGCCACTGGGCAAACAGGAGCTACTGGTGCAACAGGACAAACCGGAGCTACTGGTGCAACAGGACAAACTGGAGCCACTGGGCAAACAGGAGCTACTGGTGCAACAGGACAAACCGGAGCTACTGGACAAACAGGAGCTACTGGTGCAACAGGACAAACCGGAGCTACTGGTGCAACAGGACAAACCGGAGCCACTGGGCAAACAGGAGCTACTGGTGCAACAGGACAAACTGGTGCAACAGGACAAACTGGAGCTACCGGAGCAACAGGTCAAACAGGAGCTACTGGTGCAACAGGACAAACCGGAGCAACAGGTCAAACTGGTGCCACTGGACAAACAGGAGCTACTGGTGCAACAGGACAAACTGGAGCCACTGGACAAACAGGTGCTACTGGTGTAACAGGACAAACCGGAGCAACAGGTCAAACAGGAGCCACTGGACAAACCGGAGCTACTGGTGCAACAGGACAAACAGGAACTACTGGTGCAACAGGACAAACTGGAGCCACTGGACAAACCGGAGCAACAGGTCAAACAGGAGCTACCGGAGCAACAGGACAAACTGGAGCCACTGGACAAACAGGACAAACCGGAGCAACAGGACAAACCGGAGCAACAGGTCAAACAGGAGCAACAGGTCAAACAGGAGCTACCGGAGCAACAGGGCAAACTGGAGCCACTGGGCAAACAGGTGCAACAGGACAAACAGGAGCTACCGGAGCAACAGGACAAACTGGAGCCACTGGACAAACAGGAGCTACCGGAGCAACAGGGCAAACTGGAGCCACTGGACAAACAGGAGCTACTGGTGCAACAGGTCAAACCGGAGCCACTGGACAAACAGGTGCTACTGGTGTAACAGGACAAACCGGAGCAACAGGACAAACTGGAGCCACTGGGCAAACAGGAGCTACTGGAGCAACAGGACAAACTGGTGCTACTGGTGCAACAGGACAAACTGGAGCCACTGGACAAACAGGAGCTACCGGAGCAACAGGACAAACTGGAGCAACAGGTCAAACTGGAGCCACTGGACAAACCGGAGCCACTGGACAAACAGGTGCTACTGGTGCAACAGGACAAACCGGAGCAACAGGTCAAACTGGAGCTACCGGAGCAACAGGAGCTACTGGTGCAACAGGACAAACTGGAGCTACCGGAGCAACAGGACAAACTGGAGCAACAGGTCAAACAGGAGTTACTGGTGCAACAGGTCAAACAGGAGCTACCGGAGCCACTGGACAAACAGGTGCTACCGGAGCAACAGGACAAACTGGAGCAACAGGACAAACTGGAGCAACAGGACAAACAGGAGCAACAGGTCAAACAGGTCAAACAGGAGCTACTGGTGCAACAGGTCAAACTGGAGCCACTGGACAAACAGGTGCTACTGGTGCAACAGGACAAACAGGAGCCACTGGGCAAACAGGAGCTACTGGTGCAACAGGACAAACTGGAGCAACAGGACAAACAGGAGCAACAGGTCAAACTGGAGCAACAGGACAAACAGGAGCTACTGGTGCAACAGGTCAAACTGGTGCAACAGGACAAACTGGAGCCACTGGACAAACAGGTGCTACTGGTGCAACAGGACAAACAGGAGCCACTGGGCAAACAGGAGCCACTGGTGCAACAGGACAAACTGGAGCAACAGGACAAACAGGAGCCACTGGTCAAACAGGAGCTACTGGAGCAACAGGACAAACAGGAGCTACCGGAGCAACAGGTCAAACTGGAGCAACAGGACAAACAGGAGCTACTGGTGCAACAGGACAAACAGGAGCCACTGGGCAAACTGGAGCTACTGGAGCAACAGGACAAACTGGAGCCACTGGACAAACAGGAGCTACCGGAGCAACAGGTCAAACAGGAGCCACTGGGCAAACAGGTGCTACTGGTGCAACAGGACAAACTGGAGCAACAGGACAAACAGGAGCCACTGGTCAAACAGGAGCTACTGGAGCAACAGGACAAACAGGAGCCACTGGGCAAACTGGAGCTACTGGTGCAACAGGACAAACTGGAGCCACTGGACAAACTGGAGCCACTGGACAAACAGGAGCCACTGGACAAACAGGAGCTACTGGTGCAACAGGACAAACCGGAGCTACCGGAGCAACAGGGCAAACTGGAGCAACAGGACAAACCGGAGCAACAGGTCAAACAGGAGCTACCGGAGCAACAGGTCAAACAGGAGCCACTGGACAAACAGGTGCTACTGGTGCAACTGGAGCCACTGGGCAAACAGGTGCAACAGGACAAACAGGAGCAACAGGAGCAACAGGACAAACTGGAGCTACTGGTCAAACAGGTGCAACAGGACAAACCGGAGCAACAGGACAAACAGGAGCTACCGGAGCGACAGGACAAACTGGAGCGACAGGACAAACTGGAGCAACAGGACAAACAGGAGCAACAGGACAAACTGGAGCTACTGGAGCAACAGGACAAACTGGAGCTACCGGAGCAACAGGTCAAACTGGAGCCACTGGACAAACAGGTGCTACTGGTGCAACAGGACAAACAGGAGCTACTGGAGCAACAGGACAAACTGGAGCTACCGGAGCAACAGGTCAAACTGGAGCCACTGGACAAACAGGTGCTACTGGTGCAACAGGACAAACTGGAGCAACAGGACAAACAGGAGCCACTGGTCAAACAGGAGCTACTGGAGCAACAGGACAAACTGGAGCCACTGGTGCAACAGGACAAACAGGTGCTACTGGTGCAACAGGACAAACTGGAGCTACCGGAGCGACAGGTCAAACAGGAGCTACTGGTGCAACAGGACAAACTGGAGCAACAGGACAAACAGGAGCCACTGGTCAAACAGGAGCTACTGGAGCAACAGGACAAACTGGAGCCACTGGACAAACAGGAGCTACCGGAGCAACAGGTCAAACAGGAGCCACTGGGCAAACAGGAGCTACTGGAGCAACAGGACAAACAGGAGCCACTGGACAAACAGGAGCTACCGGAGCAACAGGACAAACTGGAGCAACAGGACAAACAGGAGCCACTGGTCAAACAGGAGCTACTGGAGCAACAGGACAAACTGGAGCCACTGGACAAACAGGAGCCACTGGGCAAACAGGAGCTACTGGAGCAACAGGACAAACAGGAGCCACTGGACAAACAGGAGCTACCGGAGCAACAGGACAAACTGGAGCAACAGGACAAACTGGAGCTACTGGAGCAACAGGAGCAACAGGACAAACTGGAGCCACTGGACAAACAGGTGCAACAGGACAAACAGGAGCCACTGGAGCAACAGGTCAAACTGGAGCCACTGGACAAACAGGAGCTACCGGAGCAACAGGTCAAACAGGAGCCACTGGGCAAACAGGTGCTACTGGTGCAACAGGACAAACTGGAGCCACTGGACAAACAGGAGCTACCGGAGCAACAGGTCAAACAGGAGCCACTGGGCAAACAGGAGCTACTGGTGCAACAGGACAAACAGGAGCAACAGGACAAACAGGAGCAACAGGTCAAACTGGAGCAACAGGACAAACTGGAGCCACTGGACAAACAGGTGCTACTGGTGCAACAGGACAAACAGGAGCCACTGGAGCAACAGGTCAAACTGGAGCTACTGGTGCAACAGGACAAACTGGAGCAACAGGACAAACAGGTGCAACAGGACAAACAGGAGCAACAGGTCAAACAGGAGCTACTGGAGCAACAGGACAAACTGGAGCCACTGGACAAACAGGAGCTACTGGTGCAACAGGACAAACTGGAGCTACTGGAGCCACTGGGCAAACAGGAGCTACAGGACAAACCGGAGCTACCGGAGCAACAGGTCAAACAGGAGCCACTGGTCAAACAGGAGCTACAGGACAAACCGGAGCTACTGGAGCTACCGGAGCAACAGGTCAAACTGGAGCCACTGGACAAACAGGTGCTACTGGTGCAACAGGACAAACTGGAGCCACTGGGCAAACAGGTGCTACAGGACAAACCGGAGCTACCGGAGCAACAGGTCAAACAGGAGCCACTGGTCAAACAGGAGCTACAGGACAAACCGGAGCTACTGGAGCTACCGGAGCAACAGGTCAAACTGGAGCCACTGGACAAACAGGTGCTACTGGTGCAACAGGACAAACTGGAGCCACTGGGCAAACAGGTGCTACAGGACAAACCGGAGCTACCGGAGCAACAGGTCAAACAGGAGCCACTGGTCAAACAGGAGCTACAGGACAAACCGGAGCTACTGGAGCTACCGGAGCAACAGGTCAAACTGGAGCCACTGGACAAACAGGTGCTACTGGTGCAACAGGACAAACTGGAGCCACTGGGCAAACAGGAGCTACTGGTGCAACAGGACAAACCGGAGCAACAGGTCAAACAGGAGCTACCGGAGCAACAGGACAAACAGGTGCCACTGGGCAAACAGGAGCTACTGGTGCAACAGGACAAACCGGAGCAACAGGACAAACAGGAGCTACCGGAGCGACAGGACAAACTGGAGCAACAGGTCAAACAGGAGCCACTGGGCAAACAGGTGCTACTGGTGCAACAGGTCAAACTGGAGCCACTGGACAAACAGGAGCAACAGGACAAACAGGAGCAACTGGAGCTACTGGAGATGCATTTATTAGAGCATTTGGTAAAGTTGCAGCAAATGGTAATGCTATTAGAATTCAAGGAGCCACTGTTGTGAAAAATGCTGGTACAGGTAACTATACTGTTACATTATCAACACCTAGAACAACAGCGGACTATACAGTTCATGTAACCGTATTTAATTCTACAATTCTTCAAACAACTGCTCAGGTTACTAATCAAACTACTAGTAGCTTTACAATTCAGTTGTATGCAAGTAATGTATTCTTATATACAATCGATAGAGATTGGTACTTTACCGTTGAGGATTTTTAAACTCGACTAATAAAATTTAAATAAATAATAATGAGGTTATTAATTTTATCTTTTCTCTTTCCATATATCGTAGCAGCACAAGTGCTTCCTGCTGGAGCTACCCCTGTATCGGGACTTCCACAAGGAACTACTGCTCAAATCACTGCCGTTACCACAGCTTTACAGGGTTTCATGGCATACAGTACAGATGAGCGTATCATTTACTATTATGATGGAACAGCATGGATACCTTTTACAGATGACCAAACCGCTGCTGAAGTTAATACAATTGCTTCGTCAATAGATTTAAATGGTGACGGTGCTGTAAATGCAGCCGATATTATAGATGTAGATGGGGATGCAACTGTTGATGCAACCTTACAAGATGTGGTCGAGGCAATAACTCCAATAACTTCCAAAGCTGGACGTGTCTTCTACCCACCTTCTATTGAAATTGATGCTTCAACAATATCGACTACTAATGAAACTATTAATCTGTATCAACAGTATGCCAACCAATATGATTTAACTCAAAATTCAACAGTTATTAATGGTGTAACTGTAAATTATCAAACAGCAAAAAGCACTAGTGCTCCAAATAATATTCCTATTTATACTGCTGCAGAACTTGACTATTATGTAACCTTTGCTGATTCGAGTGTATTTAACATTATAAGTCTTTCAGATACTGGTATATTAACTTATCGAATTGTCGGCACTCCTACAAGTGATAATACATTAATCAATGTAGTTTTCGTGGTTAGGTAATAAAAATATTGTACATGCAAATTTTTAATTACATTAAATTAATTTTAATACTGCTTTTACTTTTTGTAAAAGCAGACATTTTTGCACAAACAAATGAAGACTTTGAGTCCTATACAACTGGATCAGTTCCCACAGGATGGACAATCTCTGGAACTGCATCTACAGGAGATTTTGAAATTGGAGCTCCAACTCAAAGAACTAATAGTGGAGTTATTACTCAACTTGCAGGCGATCACACGCCTGCCCCTGGGGTAAATGCGTTATTTACCGCTCCAAACGTTAGTGATGGAAACGAAGATGTTGATGGTGGAACTGCAACAGTAACATCTCCAACATATACGGTTACTTCTGCATCTACACTTTCTATTTGGTATTTTTTCGGTCAAAGAGATTTTAATGATGACCCAGGAGATGATTTTTTTCTCTTAGAATATTCAATTAATAATGGGGCTAGCTATACTGACTTAGTATCTATAGGAGATGTAAGAATAAATGCAGTATGGACAGAAGCCACAGTCGCTATTCCTGCTGGTTCAAATGTAAGAATTCGAGTTTCTGCTGCGGATGGTGCAGGACCTGGGGATTTAATTGAAGCCGGAATTGATGATATTACAATAACACCAAATGTTCCTGTGATTTCTATAAATGATGTATCTGTAAACGAAAACGCAGGTACTCTAGATTTTACAGTTACTCATTCTGGAGGCGATCTTTCTGGTGGATTTACTATAGAATATAGTACTGCAAATAATACTGCACTATCAAGTCAAGATTACACAGCTACTGGTGCTCCCAACCCTACTATTTCATTTACTGGATTGACAGCTTCAAACCCGACAGAAACAATATCAATACCGATAACTGATGATAATTTTGTAGAAGGTGCAGAAACTTTTTTTGTAAATCTAAGTAATCCAAGCGATAGTTCAGTCACTTTTGCAGATTCACAAGGTCAAGGTACTATTAACGCTAATGATCCAGCCTCCTTATCTATAGATGATGTTACTGTTAATGAAGGTGATGGCACTGCTACATTTACTGTTTCCTTATCAGGAAATACAGACAGTGGCTTTACCGTTGAATATTCAACAACTAATGGGTCTGCACTAGCAGGTTCGGATTATACTGGTACTAGTGCCCCTACTCCTACTATTAGTTTTACAGGTAATTCGCTTAATGAAACACAACAAATAACTATACCAATTATTGACGATTCTGATGTTGAAGCAGATCATAATTTCTTTGTTAATCTTGGTACAGTAAGTAATGGTTTAATTACAATAAGTGATGGAACCGGAGAAGCTACTATTGAGGATAATGATGCTGGTATTAGCATTGCAGATTTAACCACTATAGGAGAAGCATCCGGCACAGCTACATTTGTTGTCACCCATATTGGGGCAGATGTCCCAGGTGGTTTTACAGTTAATTTCAGCTCTGCTAATAATACCGCAACCGCACCTGGAGATTATACCGCCACAAGCTCCCCTCCTGCCATTTCTTTTTCTGGAACAAGCGGTGAGACACAAAATATTCCTGTTACTATAATCGATGATCTAGATATTGAAGGTAACGAAAGCTTTTTTATAAACTTAACTTCGGTTAGTAATCCATTAGTATCTATTACTGATAATCAAGCAGAAGGAATAATTATTGATGATGAAATTCCTTTTATCATTACTGATGGCGTTACAGATAATACTTGTAGTGGTGTTTTTACCGATACAGGTGGTTTAAACGGAAATTATAGTGATAATGAAGGAATCACTTATACATTATGTCCAGATACCCCCGGTAGTGTAATTGTTTTAGATTTTACTGCTTTTAATGTAGAAAATTTTTTTGACGGACTATCTATTTATCAAGGTACTACTACTACTACTTTGATAGATACTTTTGACAATGATAATATACCAAGACAAATAATTTCAACAGATGCCTCAGGTTGTTTAACCTTTGTTTTTACATCTGATTTTACAGTAAACGATGATGGCTGGGAAGCAAATATATCGTGTGCTTCGGTTTTCTTAAACGTAAGTAACGTTACTGTAAACGAAGCAGCGGGCACTGCCACTTTTGCGGTGACTTTAAATGGTAATGTCCCGGGTGGTTTCACAGTAGACTACGTAACTGATGACGGTACTGCTCTTGCTGATTCGGATTACACCACTACAACGGGTACATTAAACTTTTTAGGAAATGATACTGAATCATTTAATGTGACTGTACCCATTATCAACAATACATTTGCAGAGAATGATGAGATTTTTTATCTCACACTTAATAATGTAAGTAACTCGAGTGTTGGATTAATCGAAGGTATTGGGACGATTACTGATGATGTTGGAGATACAGTAGTTAATGATGATGTACCTTTGACTCTTTTCGATGAATTTAATGGGTATTATGATTATGCATTAACAGGAGGATCATTAAGGACTGCTTCTGATGCCGTCGACCCTTGTGATATTGCCGATTCGTCATCAAATACTTTAACAACAACTATACCGGCAGGATCTACTATAGATAAAGCCTACCTTTTATGGGCACATGCTGGTCCCAGTGCAGATGATGTTGTGGTTTTTGAAGGACAAAATGTAACTGCCGAAGTTATTAATTCTACGAATGGAGGAACATTTTATGGTATGGTTGGAGATGTAACGTCAATTATAAACGGAATTACGGATCCTTCAACAAATACTTTTGACTTCACAGGTTTAACCGTTGATAATCGAACATTATGCGCTGGAACTGTGGTTATAGGAGGCTGGTCGCTAATGATATTTTATACAAATCCTGCTTTTCCTGCTGTAGGAATTAATATGTATAACGGTTTTGATCTTGAGGGAGGAGGAGCTGGTAGTACTACCACTTATACTCTAGGTGGTTTTTATGCTATTGGTGCGGCAGGCTCCAAAACCTCAGTTTTGTCTTGGGAAGGTGATCAAGGAATTGCTGGCACAGAAGAAATATCACTAACTGTTGGTGCCAACAATACAACACTTAACGGAGATGGTGATAATACAGGAGGTACTCAAAACCTATTTAATTCTACAATTTATGACAATACAGTTTTACCTGTAATAAATGATACATCTGTATTTGGTTTAGATTTAGACACCTATGACGTATCTGCTTTAATTGGACCTGGAGAAACTTCTGCCACTACCGAAGTTACAACAGGAGGAGATGTTGTTATCCTAAACACAGTATTATTAAAAGTACCTAGTAATTTGATTACTGGTAATGTTTTTGAAGATATAAATTATCCCGGTGGTCAAGGAAGGACTTTAGCCACTGCCTCTGGAGCAGGAATTAATGCTGCAACTGTAGAATTATATAGAGAAACAAGTCCAGGAGTGTTTGCTTTAGAAGAAACAACTACGACTGATAGTACGGGAGAATATACTTTTGGAGGAATGGCAGATGGAACCTATAGAGTTCGTGTTGTAAATAATACAGTAAGATCTACAAGAGGAGGAGGTACAGCATGTACTTCTTGTATACCCATTCAGACTTTCAGAGTTGATTATGCATCCGGCGGTACATTTACAAATCAGCTTGATGAAGTTGGAGGTGCGGATCCCACAGCCACAGATGTTGGAACAGGAACACTTACCGGTGCACAAACAGTATCTAGTGTAACCATAAATGGTGAAGGTGTTGTTGGTCTTGATTTTGGTTTCAATTTTAATACGATTGTAAATACTAATGAAGATGGCCAAGGATCTTTAGATCAATTTATCATAAACGCTAATACGCTTGATGAAACCGGACTAGACATCCAAGCCCATCCAAATGACGCAGCCTTAAATCCAGCTGCGGGAGAAGATACTTCAATATTTATGATTCCCACAAATGCTGATGCACTTGGTAGAACCGTAGATCCAAATTATATAGTCGCAGATGGATATTTTGATATTATTATAAGTAATGGAAGCCCACTTACAATACTAACAAGTGATAATACTAAAATAGATGCGAGAACGCAAACTGCATATTCGGGAGATACAAATACAGGAGTTGTAGGATCAGGAGGTGCATTAGTCGGTGTATCTGCAACAACATTACCTGATTACAATCTACCTGAAATACAAGTTAGAAGTGATTTTGGGGATGTGTTACAACTTCAAGGATCAAATAATACGATACGAAACTTAGCAGTATATGGTGGGAATCGAAGAGCAATAGTTCAAATTTCGGGTTCTGATAATCTCATATCATCAAATTTACTAGGCGTAAACGCACTTGGTGTTTTAGGCACTGTGGGTGTTGGGTCATATGTAGATGATGGTGTTGAAGTTAGAGGAGGTACATCTATAATTGACAGTAATTACATTGCTTCAAATACTGATTTTGGTGTGGTAATAACCGGAGGAACTTCTACTATAATCAGAAACAACCATTTTACAGGTAACGGCTACAGGTCTTGCGATTATAATATTAATATTCAAGGAGGCAGCGGTGTTGTTATTAGCACAAACCTTATTGAAAACTCAGAAGCTACCGGAATCAATGACGATGCCGGAAGCGTTATAATAACCGAAAACACAATTACTGGATCAGGAGCCAATACAGGAGGCGGTTGTACAGAAATTAGTGGTATTGAATTAACTCAAAATAATTCTACCGTAACAAGTAACGTTATCAATAATAATGCAGGTGCAGGTATAATAGTAACCGGAGGAAATACTTCTGGAAATCGTATTTCTCAGAATTCTATCTTTGCTAACGGTACAACAACACCTTCATTAGGAATAGATATTAATAATGATGGGGTGACTATAAACGATAACAACGATAGTGATAATGGCCCCAATACAACGCTAAACTTTCCGATAATTGAATCTGCAACGATTAGAGGAACAACATTGAGAATTACGGGTTGGGCTGGTGCTGGAGCTACAGTTGAATTCTTTTTAACCGATATTAATCAGGGTACCGCTGCTGCCGGTGATAATCAGATTGCAGGACCTTCTGGAGCTGTTTCTCGTGATTATGGAGAAGGGCAAGAGTTTATTATTTCTGCAGTAGAAGGAAGTATCGATGATACTGATAGTACAGTCTCAAACTACCCTACCGATGTAGACGGCAATACAGATACTACCAATAGATTTGATTTTAGAATTACTTTAGGAACTACAATTCCTAGAGGCAGTATGCTAACCGCTACAGCTACAGTAGCAAACTCAACATCAGAATTTGGAAACGGATTTATGGTTACAGCAGCTACTGTTATTACCAATAGAAGAATTACATATAGAGTAACTGCTAGAACTCCTATTGCCCCAACAGGAACATTAACCAGTGATCTATCTATTAATACTTTTGCCGACGGGCAATTTGGAGCGGGCAATCCATATCAATTGCAAGTTCAAAACACTACGGCTACACCATTTAATTATGAAATATGGATTGAAAATGTCCCTTACTCAACTATTCCTGGTCTAAATTTAGGAAATCATACCCTGCAGACCTCGAGTAATGGAGATGGAACTTTTAATTTCTTATTTACAAGTACTACAGCTTTAGGTGCATTTCAAACAACTATAATATCTGGTTCTGGAGGAGCCCCTAGTCCACCAGGAACTGGACCTGCTTGTGGTTGCGTAAGTTTTTATAAATTGTAACCCCATTATAAATAAAATAATTTAAAATCATAAAAAAGTAAAGCACATGTCAAAAACCACCCCTATACAAATCTGTTATTTTTTCATTTAATCGGCACAAAAACGCATTTTATCGATATTTTTTCGGTTTTTATCGGAGAAAAAGTCTTTTGAGTGTAAGTTTTTGAGTATATTTACCACCTATTAATTACTGTTTAACCGTAATTTATATTAATACCCCCGAATACTTTGAAAAAGATAACATACACAATCGCATTCCTTTGGACCTTAACATCCATAGCCCAGCAAACCTTATTTTGTAACTTTGGTAATATCCAAACGCACGATCAAGCACAAATTGGATTTCATCTTGATGTAGTTAATAATGGTACATTTGATGAAAACAATGGCGGAACCGTAGGTTTTTATAATCAGACAGGAAGTCTAAATATTTCTGGAGATAATCGTCCTACTTTTCATGACATGATTGTCGATGTAACAGGAGACTTATTCTTAGACGTTGCAGTAGAGGTGACTAACTTTCAGGAATTTGTAAACGGAAGAGTACAAACTCCGAGAGATAGACGAAACGTTTCTTTAGATTACACTAATGATGCCCCATACTTAGGAGAAAATGATGAACGATATGTAGATGGATATGCATCGATAAATGGTGATTTAAATTTTACTTTTCCGGTTGGAGACGATTTTAGACTTCGCCCTATAAGTATTGAAAATGAAGCTGCTACTAATACAGCAAGGAGTGCTTATTTCTTTGAAAACCCTAATAACCCTAACTTTTTTCCATCGAATTATGACACAAACAACTTTAGTAGTTCACTATTTGGTGTAAGTACTTTTGAGTTTTGGGACTTAGATGGTGATATTGAAACAAGAGTTACACTTACTTGGGATGATAATAGTAACATTCCTACCTTAACAGATAACTTAGAAGACCTAAGAGTTGTGGGTTGGGATAGCAACTTAGGGCAATGGGTAAATCTAGGAAATACCGGAGCAACAGGAAACTTAGACAACGGACAAATTACCTCAGATGTAATCATTCCTGATAACTATACTATAATAACATTCGGCACGTCTGATATTATCTTAGATGGTGATCTTGAAATATTTACTGCTGTATCACCAAATGGAGATGGTTTTAATGATACTTTTATTATACAAGGTATATCCGAGCTTCCAAATAACGAACTTTCTATTTTTAATAGATGGGGAGTAGAAGTTTACAATAAAAAAGGATATGACAACTCTTGGGCTGGAATTTCTGAAGGAAGAGCTACTATAGCTAAAGGAGAAGAATTGCCTGTAGGTACTTATTACTATGTATTAAAAATAGAAGGATTAAAAGATCGAGCAGGATATTTATATATTAACAGATAAATACTAACTTGGTTTTAGTGTTACTTGAATGATAATTAGTCTAAAACTCTATATTTAGACATAAAACTATTCGATTAAAAGTCAGGTTAAAAACTTATTGCGAGAATTATCCGAATCCAAATAGTATTTTAAGTACAGATATTGTTCATATTTCAGATGTTCTTATCATAGAAAATAAATCGGTTTCTGGTTTTTCCTAATTATAATAATATACTAACCGTTCTCCTGTATTCTTTTATTTAAATTATCATCTCGATTTTGTGTTTTTATTTAGAATGTTAGTTTCTATTATAAAAAACACGAAAATTATATAAATATTCTTCAGTTTACTTACCCATACATTTCAAAAATAATTATACTTTTAACCTTACTATTTTTTAAATAATAAAAAATAAGGATATTAGAACTTGCATGTCTATTTTTAGACTTATTAAAAAATTAAAACCATACTAATGAAAGATAAATCAGGAAAAATCCAGGATCTTATAGATAAAAAATTCTTAGAAGAGCGCAGTGTTTTTTTATGGGGTCAAGTAGATGATAAATCTGCTAAACATGTTATCGACAGACTTATGTATCTTGATATGATAAGTGATGATGAAATTAAATTATACATTAATAGTCCTGGTGGTTATGTAACTTCGGGCTTTGCCATGTATGACACTATAAAAAGTCTTAAAAGTCCGGTTTCTACAATATGTACTGGATTAGCAGCTTCTATGGGATCAATTTTATTAAGTGTTGGTAAAAAAGGAAGTCGTTTTATACAACCTAATGCTAAAGTTATGATTCACCAGCCAAGTGGTGGTGCAAGAGGTCAAGCCTCGAATATCGAAATCCAAGCAGCTGAAATACTTAAAACAAAAGAACTAAGTGCACAAATTTTAGCAGACAACTGCGGTCAGGATGTTGAAAAGGTACTAAAAGATTTTAACCGAGACTACTGGATGGATGCAGAAGAATCTCTTGCTTATGGTATTGTAGACGGTATTTTAGAATAACATTTTAATACTTCATTCCAAAAAAATATGTTTTAATCCTAATATTATGATAAGACGAAACTTTATTGGAATGAGTATTTTAGGAAGTCTGGGGCTTTCATTATTGTCATTTTCTAAATTTCAAGAATTATTTTCAAAGGATGATCTTATGGGTAAAAGTGACCCCGTCCTTTTAGGTGATGATTATAAAATAAGAAAAGAAGCATATCATGCTTTTATAAAAATGAAAGCCGCAGCCTTAAAAAGTGGTTTTGATATTAAAGTAGTTTCTAGTTATAGAAATTATGCTCACCAAAATAGAATTTGGGAACGTAAATACAAAAAGTTCACCTCAGACGGACTTTCTCCTTTAAATGCCATACAAAAAATTGTAGAATATTCGACAATTCCAGGTACTTCAAGACATCACTGGGGTACAGATCTAGATATTGTTGATGGCAATGCTCCCCAACCTAAAAGTTTATTGTTAGAAAAGAATTTTCAAGGTGATGGACCGTTTTGCAAGTTTAAAGAGTGGATGGATAAGCATGCACATACTTTTGGTTTTTATTTAGTCTATACAGACAAGCAAGATAGAAAAGGATTTAAATATGAACCCTGGCACTATTCTTATGCCCCTCTTTCTATTCCTTTATTAAAGCAATATCGAAAATTAGATATAGCTGCAGAATTAAAAAAAGCAAAATTATTAGGCAGTGAACACTTTAGCAAAACCTTTATAAATCAGTATATTAGTGAGAATATTTATGATATTAATCCAAAATTATTATAATAGATATACTAAAAATATACTATTTTAGTTATTCATAATAAATACCCCAAATAATGAAAACTAATTTAACTGCTTATTTTTGTGCTTTTATAGTACTACTTACCGTATTTTCTTGTTCTGAAGATGAAAGTCCCGCAGATATGGGCGCTCCAAATGAAACATCTGTAGCAGATGAAATTCTAAGATTAGTAAATGAACATAGACAAAATCAAGGTCTTGCTAGTTTAGAAAAAAACACAACTGCACAGCAATTAGCAATAGACCATACTAACTACATGATCGATCAAGGTCGTATTAGCCATGATGGTGGAGATGCTAAATTTCAAAAGCTAAAAGAAGAAGAAAACGCTCAAGGGTTTGGAGAAAATGTTGCTTCTGGTCAAGATTCTGCACAGAGTGTTATGACAGGGTGGCTTAACAGTACAGGACACCGTCAAAACATAGAAGGAAATTATACGCACATAGGCATTGGTGCAATTAAAGATAGTCAAGGAAGATATTACTATACTCAAATTTTTTATAGATAAAGTTAACTATGCAAACTCAACACGCTAGTTTGCACTAAACACGCTCTTAACAGGAGTGTTACCTCTAGTAAATTGCTTACTAAAAAATGTCATCACGACTATATTTTGGTAAGCAATTTTTTATATCAACTCTTTTTTTAATTACTACTGTAGTAATTATTCAAAACTATAAAGTCACTCTTCCTTCACATCTTGGTACTTTTTTTATTCTATTTTTTGAAATGTCATTCTAGTCACAAGGAACAATAATTTATTATTTATTAACTTTAAGAAATAAAATAAAATTATAATGAGACGAGGTGGCTTAAAAATCCGAATACTTATTGGTTTAGCTATTGTTGCCTTTGCATTTATTAAGAAATGCAATAATAAAACGATGAATCCCTATACTGATAGAGTACAAAATATTAATATGACAAGCGATCAGGAAATTGCTATAGGATTACAAAGTGCTCCAGAAATGGCTCAGCAACATGGAGGATTATATCAGGATCAGAAATTACAAAGTTATATCGATATGATTGGCGATAAATTAGTAAAGGCTAGCATGGCTAAGCAAACACCTTATCAATATGAATTTCATCTTTTAGCCGATCCAAATACTATTAATGCCTTTGCCCTACCTGGTGGTCAAATTTTTATTACATATGCCCTACTTTCCAAATTAGAAAACGAGGATCAAGTTGCTGGAGTTCTTGGGCACGAAATAGGTCATGTTTTAGGAAGGCATTCTGCAGAAAGAATAGCTGAACACGATTTTTGGAAAACAATATCTACTGGCGCATCTGTTGGAGCCGATGCAGGAGGAATTGTAAATAGTATAGGCAAAAATATATTGCTTGGTAACGGAAGAGGAGATGAATTAGAAAGTGATAAACTTGGTGTTTTATTCATGATTAATGCAGGATACAATCCTGAAGAAATGATTGGCGTTATGAAGGTATTGAAAAATGCAGCAGGTCCAAATCGTACTCCCGAATTTCAAAGCACACATCCCGATCCTGACAATCGTATAGAAAAAATAAGAGAGGCTATTGCAGAGTATAGCGGTCAATAGTCACTTTTGATTACAAATAAACAAACCCTGTTAAAAATATTTAACAGGGTTTATTAGATTCATTAACACACAATTTTTAAGATAGTTCCTCTAAAAGAGCCATTGCTTCTTTTGCATTTGAAAGTTTAGCAAATTTCAATGCATTGTTACCTTTACTATCTTTAGCTTTTACTTTGGCTCCTTGCTTAACTAGAACTTTAATAATATCCACACGATTATAACGAGCAGCATACATTAAAGGGGTCATTCCATCCCATTTTTCATTAACATCACTTCCGAATTCAATCATTTTCTTTACTGCATCTAAATCACCTTTTACAATAGCCATACAAAAGGGGTTTGTTTTAAAAGTTGCAAATTCAGAATCATGACTATTTGTGATCATTCTAGTTTCAGAAGCGAAACTACTAACTGTGGCGAG
This sequence comes from Aquimarina sp. AD10, assembly GCF_003443715.1. Lineage (NCBI taxonomy): Bacteria > Pseudomonadati > Bacteroidota > Flavobacteriia > Flavobacteriales > Flavobacteriaceae > Aquimarina > Aquimarina sp. AD10. The sequence goes on from NZ_CP031965.1 coordinate 2,613,218, forward strand.
ACATGCAACTACAAGAGTTGCTAACATTGTTTTTCTCATAATAAATTTGATTTTACGTTAATTTGATTGACTTGATACTATACCAGTAAGACTTCGATTGTTCCATTTTTGTTACAGCCAAATCATGAAATAACACAACTTTAACCTTTCATAAACAAAAAATTATATTAAATAAATTTCAGGTAATTGTACACTATTTAGCATCCAACTGATATAAATTTTTAAAAAATATTGTCCAGCAAATGAATTGTATTATCCGTATAAAAACTAGTTCTATTTTAAGAATAACCTACTTTTAACCTTCTGTGAACATATTCCTTAATAGTTTCATAAAAAACACGATAATAATTGCATTCAAAAAAGGTTTAAATAACTTTTCAATAACCGATGCTTTTTGTCTGCTTGTGTATGATATTGTAAATTTGCGTCTTGTATATTTTTTTAGGTTTTACTAAAAACCAATACAACCCTTAACTTGGAAAACATTATGAATAAGAAAGTGATCCTTATGATTCTAGATGGATGGGGAACTTCTCCCGATCCTAAAGTCTCTGCTATCGACAATGCTCAAACTCCTTTTATAGATAATCTGTATAAGAAATACCCTAACGCTGCTCTGCGCACAGATGGTCTTCATGTAGGATTACCAGATGGTCAAATGGGAAATAGCGAAGTAGGACACATGAATCTGGGCGCTGGTAGAATTGTCTATCAAGATTTGGCCAAAATAAATATGGCCATAGAAAAAGATACTTTAAAAGATGAGTCTGCATTAGTAGACGCTTTTCGATATGCCAAAGAAAATAATAAAAACATTCACCTTCTTGGTTTAGTAAGTGATGGTGGTGTTCACTCTCATATAAACCATATTAAAGGAATATTAGATGCTGCACATGCTCATGACTTAACCAACGTCTTTTTACATGCGTTTACAGATGGTCGTGATGTTGATCCTAAATCTGGTAAACATCATATTAAAGCTATTCAAGAGCACATGTCAAAGACAACTGGTGAAATCGCATCGGTCGTTGGAAGATACTATGCTATGGATCGCGACAAAAGATGGGAAAGGGTAAAACTAGCCTATGATCTTATTGTAAATGGTATCGGAGAGTCAAGTAATGACGCTGTTAAAAGTATTGAAGCCAGCTACGAAAATGACATTACCGATGAATTTATCAAACCAATTTCAATTCTAAAAAATGATAAGCCTGTAGCCACTATAGCAAAAGACGACGTTGTTCTATTTTTTAATTTTAGAACAGATCGCGGTAGAGAATTAACAGAGATGTTATCGCAAAAGGATATGCCTGAATATACTACGCAAAAACTTCCTTTGTATTATGTTACCATGACAAATTATGATGATACTTTTAGTGGAATTAAGGTAGTATATGATAAAGAAAATATTACTGAAACATTAGGCGAAGTACTTTCTAAAGCGGGAAAAACACAAATAAGAATTGCTGAGACTGAGAAATATCCCCACGTTACCTTCTTCTTTTCAGGAGGTCAAGAAGAGCCCTTTAAAGGTGAATCACGAATTTTAAGAAATTCGCCTAAAGTTGCTACTTATGATCTAAAACCAGAAATGAGCGCCTATGAATTACGGGATGCTTTGATACCTGAATTACAAAAAGGAGATGTCGATTTTGTTTGTCTTAACTTTGCTAATGGCGATATGGTTGGACATACCGGAGTAATGGAAGCGGCTATTCAAGCCTGTGAAGTTGTAGACAAATGTGTTAAAGATGTCGTTACGACGGGATTAGAAAATGGATATGCAACATTATTAATTGCAGATCATGGAAACTGCGAAACCATGATTAACCCCGATGGCAGTCCACATACGGCGCACACCACAAACCCTGTACCTTTTATTTTAATCGACAAAGAAAACATCCAGGTTAAAGATGGGGTTTTAGGAGATATCGCGCCTACTATTCTTGACCTTATTGGGGTAGAACAACCAAAGGCAATGACGCAAAATTCCTTACTAAAATAATATAAAGACTACTCTTTAGAAATCAATGATACCTCTTAAAAATTTTTAGGAGGTATCTATTTTAAAACCCATAGTAAAAATAGGTTACTAGCCAATCAGAATAGAAGAATACTACGCATAAAATACACTTCTACATCAAAGCTTTTATGAGTGATTAAATCTATTCATACTAATTCGTATTTAAAATCTTCTATATCATTATTCTTTGTAAATTTGCCCTTCCTTTAATTCGGAAATCTATTATAGATATATGGGCATAATTGTAAAAACACGTGAAGAAATAGAGTTAATGCGAGAAAGTGCATTAGTAGTTTCTAAAACATTAGGTATGTTAGCCTCTGAGGTTAAACCAGGAGTAACAACGCTACAATTAGATAAGTTAGCAGAAGAATTTATACGTGATCATGATGCTATTCCTGGATTCTTAGGATTATATGATTTTCCAAATACATTATGCATGAGTCCAAATGCTCAAGTCGTACATGGAATTCCTAATAATACGCCTTTACAAGAAGGGGATATTATCTCTATTGATTGTGGCGCTATTAAGAATGAATTTTACGGAGACCATGCATATACATTCCCTGTAGGAGAAATACCAGAAGAGACGGCTCGTTTACTTAAGATAACTAAAGAGTCTTTATACGTAGGTATTGCTCAACTTAAAGTTGGAAATCGTGTAGGTGATGTAGGTTATGCCATACAAAAGTTTACTGAAGATGCAGGATACGGTGTAGTAAGAGAGCTTGTTGGTCATGGATTAGGTCGCAAAATGCATGAGGATCCCGAAATGCCAAATTATGGACGTCGTGGAAAAGGAAAAAAGTTTATTGAAGGTATGGTTGTGGCTATTGAACCGATGACAAATATGGGTACACACCGCATTAAACAGCTTCAGGATGGTTGGACGATATTAACCAACGACGGTAAGCCTAGTGCACATTTTGAACACGATGTTGCTATTCTAGATGGGAAACCTGAAATTCTTTCTACGTTTAAATATATTTATCAAGCACTAGGTATAGAATCTGACGAAGAAGATGCTTTTAGACAAGAATTATTAACTGTATAGTGTATTTTATTTCAAAAATTATACAGTACTTCTGTATAATCAATTATGAAAAAACTTTTTAAACTAATACTCAATACGATACCAAGACCATTACTTATTCGCTTAAGTTATATTGTCAGACCAATTATTGCTTTTTTTTTACAAGGGAACACGTATACCGATCCTATCGATAATAGAAGCTTTTCACGTTTCTTACCATATGGATACGGTGATCAAAGAGATAATGTATTATCGCCTTCTACATTATCCTTAGAACGACATAGATTACTATGGCTCTACCTACAAAATGAGACTAGCTTTTTTACTACCCCATCCAAAATGTTACATTTTGCACCAGAGCAAGCCTTCTATAAAAGGTTTCAAAAATTAAAACATCTTAACTATACAACTACAGATCTTAACTCGCCTCTTGCAGATGTAAAAGCAGATATCTGCAACCTTCCGTTTAAAGATAATGAGTATGATATTATTTTTTGCAATCACGTTTTAGAACATATTCCAGATGATACAAAGGCGATGCAAGAATTATATCGTGTTTTAAAACCGGGAGGTATGGCAATTTTACAAATCCCACAAGATCTAACTCGTGAAATCACCTTTGAAGATGACACCATTACCGACACTAAAGAACGTGCCCGTATTTTTGGACAGTATGATCACGTTAGAGTATATGGTCTAGATTACTTTGAAAAACTAAGATCTATTGGTTTTAAAGTAGAAGAGATCGATTATACACAAAAATTATCACAGGAAGAAGTTACCAAATATTGTCTTGCACAAGGGGAAATTTTACCGGTTTGTTACAAACCTTAAAGCTAAAAAGTACATTTTAGAAAGAAAAAAATACAACTCAACGTAACAATTACATCTTTTTTACGATTAATAGTGATATGAACAATCTTACTACAACCATCAGTTTTATTGTATCTAGAAGAATCCTACTTATATTTTTCTGTTTGAGTTATTCAAACATCACTTATTCTCAAACCAAAATTGACACTAGCACTGCGTCTCAATATTTCACCAAAGGAAAAGAACTTCTTAATAAAAGAAAAACGGATAGTTCTTTAACGTATTTTGAAAAGGCATTATTAATTTATGAAACTATTGGTGACCAGAAAAAAATCATTGATTGTTATGATAAAATTTCGCAAAATCAACAAAACAACTTTGATTATGATAGTGCTTTAGTGACTGCAAAAAAAGGACTGATGCTTCGTCAAGAGCTATTCGAAAAAGAACACCCTCAAATAGCCTTATCCCATACTCAAATTGGTCATATTCACAAAGACAAAGATCAATATCAAAAGGCAATGGATTTTTACCAAAAAGCATTAAAAATTCAAACCAAAGCTTTTGGGAACAAAGACCATCGCACTGCAGACTCTTATCATCATATCGGAACAATTCATCATGTATTGGCTCAATATGACAGAGCTTTGATATATTACCAAAAAAGTCTAGAAATACGAACAAAACACTTTGGAAAGCAACATGAAAAGATAGCTGAAAGTTATATCGATATAGGCATTACACATTACCACCTTGGGAAAGACAGACAAGCTTTAGCATATTACAATAAGGCCCTAAAAATACGAGAATCGAAATTTGGTAAACATAGTCCTGAAGTAGCTTTTTGTTACAATCATATTGGTGATATCCTAATTCCCTTAGACAAATTTGATGACGCGTTAGAATATCAAAAAAAAGCACTATCAATTATGATTAACACTTTTGGTAGTGATCATCCTAATACTGCTCTTTGTTATTACAGTATTGGTTTTATTCATAGACGTAAAGGGCAACACGATGTTGCTTTGGGATATTATAAAAAAGTATTAATTATCTTAATTCAAAAAATTGGAAATAAAAATTCTATAGTGGGTAATACATATAATGAAATTGGTACGATCAAAGGAGAAAAAAACTTGCATGACCAAGCTTTACTATATTTCAAAAAAACTTATGAAATTCACACAAAAATCTATCCCAAAAAACACTCTTATATAGGAACTTCCTTTTCAAGCATTGGTATAACATATCAGTATAAAGGAGAACACAACAAAGCAATAACATACTTTAAAAAAGCCATAATAAACTTCACAAATTCTTTGGGTAAAAATCATACTGTTATTGCAAGAATGTACAACAATATTGCAAACAATTACAAAGCCAAAGAAGAATATGATTTAGCTCTAATATATTATAAAAAAGCTTTAAAAATAAGAATCTCCCTTAAAGGAGAAGATCATTCCGACACTTCTTATACATATAAAGATATTGGTGATATTTTCAGAATACAAAAAGAATATGACATTGCTTTAAAATATTACGAAAAAACATTACAAATTCATGAAAATTTATTCGGAAAAACCAATTACTATATTAGCGATATTAATAACGCTATAGCCAATATTTATTCAGATAAAAAAGAATATCAAAAAGCCTTAGAATATTTACAAAAAAGTATAAAAGTTAGATTGCTCACTGATGGCAAACATCACCCCAGAACTGCAAAGTCTTATAATCAACTAGCAGAAGTATATGCCAAACTTAATGAACATAAAAAAGCAATATTATACTATGACCTAGCCGTTACGGCTAATAAAAACCCCAGTCTTAGCAGGGGTTTAGAATTTAAATCTTACCATTATCTGGATTTAATTACTCTATTACAAACTTTACAAGGTAAGGCTAAAACATTACAAGATTTCTATATTGAGGATAAAAACTTATTCCATCTAACCAAAAGTATAAATACTTATAAAAAAGCTGATATTTTGATTGATAATATTAGACAAACCTTAAAGCAACATGAAGACAAAATCACTTTTGCTAAGCAAGCCAAAACATTGTATACGGATGCTATACTAACCCAACTATTCCTTTATCAGATAAACAAAAAAAACAATCTCTAGAACATGCCTTTTATTACACTGAAAGAAGTAGAGCTAATATACTTAAAGGATTATTATCAGAATCTAATGCTAGAAATTTTAATGGAGTATCAACTGCAATTTTAGATTTAGAACAGGATTTAAAAACTAAAATTGCATTTTACACCTCTAAAATTACCAATGAAAAATCAAGTAAAACAATAGACACTAATAAAATCGTATCCTATGAAAATGAATTATTTGATCTTGCAGTAAGAGAAGATTCTTTACTGAAAATTATAGAAAAAAAACATCCAAAATATCATCAATTAAAACATCAAACACAACCTATAACTGTTATAGATATCCAAAAAAAACTAGATAACAACACTACTATTTTAGAGTTTTTTCTAACAGATACAACATGTTATGCTTTTCTCATTTCGAAAAATAACTTGAGTGTAAAAGAATTACCGATACAAGAACTAGAATCACAAATTGAAAAATTTAGAAATGCTATTATCACTAAAAACACTAATGGGTTTAAAAAAAATGCTTTTTCGTTATACAACTCATTATTAAACCCAATAAAGGATCAAATTAAAGGGGAGCAACTTATTATTATACCAGATGGTCCGCTATGGCATCTTAATTTCGAATTATTACTTACTCATACTAGCGTTACAAACAATCCTAAAAATCTACCATATTTACTGAAAGACTATGTCGTTTCTTATGCTAACTCTGCTAACTTATTATTAAACGCACAACATAGTTCTAACGAAACCAATAAAAGACAAGAATGTCTTGCTTTTTCGTTTTCAGATACCACTAGTCTCAAAACTACAGAAAAAATAAGCATGACCAGACTGCGAAGTATTAGTTATGATTTGCCTGGAACTCGTGAAGAGATTAAGGCTATTTCTGATATTATCGATGGGCAATATTATTTTGGTTCTCAAGCAGTAGAACGTAATTTCAAAAAAAATGCTAATCAATACAATATCCTTCATTTGGCATTGCACGGAGATGTAGATAATGACAATCCAGAGAATTCAAAACTATACTTCACTAAAACTAAAGATTCTCTTGAGGATAATTTACTGTATAGTCATGAATTGTTTGCTCTAAACATTCCTGCCGATTTAACTGTTCTTAGTGCATGTAATACGGGAACCGGAAAAATCGCCAAAGGCGAAGGCATTATGAGTTTAGGTAATGCATTTCAATATGCTGGTTCGAAGAGTTTGCTTTTAAGTAGTTGGGAAATATCTGATCAGACCACTCCAGAGTTAATGAGATTTTTCTATTCAAATCTTAAAAAAGGCATGAATAAACCTAAAGCTTTACAACAAGCTAAATTACAGTACTTAAATACCGCAAATATAAATAGAGTTGATCCTTTTTATTGGGGTGCATTTTACTTAGTAGGAGACATAGACCCTATCCAATTTAACGATAATCATCTTAGGTATTGGATTATCGGATTAGTAATCATAGGAATCTTATTATTACTCGGTATATTAGCGTACAAACATAAGCTAAAGCAACAATAAGTATTACTTTTTGAAAATAAAAATTACTAATACCAAAGAGTGAATGAAATATTTAGGCAATAGAAGCAAAGGTTAATACTAAAGATTACTTTGAAAAATTAAGATCTGTTGGCTTTAAAAGTTATACTCAAGAATTACCAAAAGAAGAAGTAACTAAATACTGTATTGCGCAGTGTGAAATTCTACCTATATGTAGAAAATAATAATTATCATTTAAATTAAAGTTTATGAAATACTTATATCTATTATTTGTAGTAACTATTTTACAAATGAATGCACAAACGAGTACTGAAGTTATTCAGAAAGAAATAAATAATACTGTTTGGAAACCTTTTCAAAAAGCTTTTGAAAATTTGGACGGAAAAGCTTTAAATGCTACTTACGCTACAAACGTTTTACGCGTTACTCCTGAAGGGATTGATACTCAAAATACTTTTAAAAAAGAAAACCTTAAGCGTTTTGCAGCCATAAAAGAAAAACAAAATAGTATCAGTTTAGATTTTTGGTTTGACGATAGAAAAACAAACGAAACCACGTCCTATGAAATAGGATTTTATCGTATAGAGTTTGTTACAGGTGGAAAAACTGAATATAGTTATGGACAGTTTCATATTGTACTAAAAAAAATTAATAACAAATGGAAAATTACTCAGGATTGGGATACTACTACCATTGCTGGCGAAACTATAACTGCAGCTCATTATAAGAAAAAAGAAGCGATACGTTTTGATAATTAAGCTTTCTAAATGATCGTTAAATTAATAAAACATTTTAAGGAGATAAACACTGTCCAATATTTATCCAATTTTTAATACAATAATATTATAATATCAATTTTTAATTTTTTCAAAACAATCTACTTTTTAGATCACTTTGTTATTTAGTATACATATCTAATTCTCGGGAAAACGATTAATTGCTAATGTCTTCAGCTCTTTATTGTGGTCTTCATAGATAAAATAAACCTGAAGTTCTGGATGATTTTTCAAAAAAGCTTTTGACTTTTCTAAACCCATTGACATTAATGCCGTTGCATACGCATCTGCTATCATGCAGGTTTCGGCAAGTATAGACACACTTAACAAGTTTGATTTATGCGGATAACCTGTTTTGGTATTAATAATATGCGCATATCTATTTCCTTCTTGATCTAATTTAAATTTTCTATAGCTCCCAGAAGTAGCCATGGCCTGATCTTGTAATTCGATAACTTTGCTATAGGATTGATCTCCATCAAAATTAGGATCCTCTACTCCTATCCGCCATGGTTTTTTCTTTACTAAATTACTTCCTTTACCTCTAATTTCTCCCCCTATTTCTACCAAATAATTTTCAATATTCTTTTCTTCTAAAAATTCTGCAAATACATCTACTGCATATCCTTTAGCTAATGAATTAAAATCTATAAATGTATTCGGGTTATTTTTTATAATAGTATTCTCTTTTAAGGTAACTTTATCTAGTCCAACTGTTAACAGCAAACTATCTATTTTTAGGCTGTCTAATGCAATTATTTTACCCTTCGGTCCAAAATCCCACGCATTAACTAATACGCCTATAGTTGGATCAAAAGCCCCACTAGTCGCTCTAAATATCTCTTCTGAAGCAGTAAAAACTTTTTTAAAATGCTCATCAACAATTACATTACCATCTCCTTTATTAATTCGAGATATATCAGAATCATTAATGTAAGTAGACATTGAATGATTTATTACTGTTATAATACTATCATATGTCTTTGACAAATCTATCTCTTTTGTAGCAATAAATTGAATTGAAAAAGTCGTTCCAAAGGCTTCTCCTTTTGTATAATTAAGGGCTAATTTAGTGTCTTGGTTACATGAAATTAATACCCCAAAAAGAGCAAAAACACATATTTTCTTAATCATAATTCTTAATTTAAATGTGTTTCTATAGCTTGAATCCCTGCATATTCCAGAATATAATCTTCATTTAAGAAAACAGGCTTTTTAGGATCTTCAGAATTTTGTAACCCTACACCTGCGTAAAATACCTTTGCTTCCTGTTCTCTAGCATGTTTTTTAAAGGATTCCATCCAAATCATATCGTAATTATGCGGATTATCTGGATATAAAACCGCTTTTACTATTACAAAGTATCTTTGATTACTCTTATCAACACATACAAACTGAGGGTGTTTTCCTAATTTACTATTTACAGCTATGAATTCGTAGCCTTTTTTTTCGAGTTCTTTACCGACAATATTCATTGCCAGATTATGAAGTTCTTGTTTGGTAAGTATCCTAGTCATAATACTACAAATATACTATCATAATTCATAATCTCGAATTATTTAAACCTAATAAAACTAGCTTTATCAAAGTAATAACTTGGTGTATCTACAGGGTCATTTTCTGTAAACTTATACCAAGGAGCACTACTTGCATTACCATAGTTTTTAAGTAAACAAACACTTTGTGCAGGAGTATTTCCTTGTGCCAACAGATACATTTTTTCACCTTTTTCGTTTACAATTTCATCTACTACGATTTCTATATGCCCTGGAGAGCCTGGTTTAACTAACATATCGCCAATTCTAATATCATCGACCGTTATCTTTTGTAATTCATGATACATAGATAAGGTTCCGGCATAGGTATAGATCAGATTCAGATATTTGTAAAAATTAGTTTTTGAAGTATTAGCCTGAGCTGTTTTATGAAATGACACTTTGTTTCCCTTTATTTTTGGTCGATATCCTTCTGCATATTTACTCCATGAACAATAATGACCTGATGTAAAATTAAATCCTATATCTTCTTTTTTATTTTGTTCCCACAGGTACTCAGATCTAATTCTCATCAAAGCATCGGCACATTGCTGCAAACCATTTGAAGGGACCGGCACTTCAAGAATTGCCTCGTGCCAATCCTGAGCAAAGTACTCGGTATCATCATAATTAATAATCTTACTTCCGTATGCTTTTAGCTGATAATGCCTTAAATATTCCTGAAAAGACCCTTTTTCATACGGCACTCTCTTGTATCCATCTGGCAAAAGCACTCTAGTAGAAACAGAATCACCATTTTTATTTATAAGACCTGAAGTTCTTGTGATATTAGCAATTACACCCTTTATGTGATGGGTCACTTTATCTGTTTTTGAAGTGCTTTTAAACACTACAAAAACTATCATTACACCAACTAAAACTAAAAGAAACTTTTTCAAAATACAAACGTGATTTTATAATTAAAAACTGCTTAAAATTACATACAGTTGTCTTAAAGACTGTAAAATAATTCAAAAATTGCATTTAACAAAACATTAGTAAACAACTGATTTTTTCGCTTGGTCTTTATGGTAATTCTTTACTAAACAAATAAATTATTAATTAAAAACAGTCAGCATGAAAACAACTATTATTTCAATTCTCACCTTGTTCTTAATGTATTCAACATCCTATACACAAGAAGAAACCAAGTACGGGTTTAATAAATCAGATTTTATTGTGGCAGGTTCAATTAGCTACTCAAAAGGAGATTCAAATTCCAAATTTATGAGTAATGATCGTCAAACATTTACATCTAGCTCTGAAAATAAAAATTTTTCCTTGATTCCCGAAGTGGGATATTTTTTATCAGATTATTTTATGATAGGTACCAAAATTGGCTACATAACAGGCAAATCTAAAAATTACAACGGCAATATCCTTTTCGAAAATAAAAGCTCAGGGTATACGGCTAGTTTATTCGGAAGATATTATGTGACCCCAAAGAAAAGAATATCACTTTTCACTGAATTAGAAGGGTCCTACTCTAAGATAGATTCTAAAAATAGCAGAAACGAATTTCTAAACCTACCATCTTTTAGTGAAAATGAACAGGAGAGTTATTCAATATCTTTTGCTCCAGGGGTCAATATTTTTATAAATCAAAATTTAGCATTGACATCTAAAATTGGTAACATTGGATATACCAGATCAAAAAATTCTTTTATTGATCTTGAAAATAATGACACGTCTAACAATAAAAATAGTGGATTCTCTGCTTCAGTTAATTTAGACAATTTCTTTTTTGGATTTCTATATACTATCTAATTATTTTAAAACAAAAAACCGATACATTTCTGTATCGGTTCTTATTTTATATCTATTGAAAGAATATTTAATTTCTATCCTCCAAAATCATCGAATCTGATATGTTCATCAGGAATTCCAAAATCTTCTCCCATTTTTTGAACCGCTTTGTTCATTAATGGTGGACCACAGAAATATAATTCTATATCCTCTGGAGATTCATGATGATTAAGGTAATTATCGATCACACAGTTATGAATGAATCCAACAAATCCATCCCCTTCTGCATTGATATCACTTTTTACTTTCCAGTTATCTTCTTCTAGCGGTTCTGATAATGCTAAGTAAAACTTAAAGTTCGGGAAGTTCTTTTCTAAATCATAGAAATGCTCCAAATAAAACAATTCACGCTTAGAACGACCACCATACCAGTAAGTCACTTTTCTTCCTGTTTGTAGAGTTTTGAATAAATGATACAAGTGAGAACGCATTGGTGCCATACCAGCTCCTCCACCTACATAAAGCATTTCTGATTCAGATTCATTTATAAAAAACTCACCGTAAGGACCAGAGATTACAACTTTATCTCCTGGTTTTTGAGCAAAAATATATGATGACGCTACACCAGGGTTAACATCCATCCAACCATTCTTGGCTCTATCCCATGGTGGAGTTGCAATACGTACATTAAGCATAATCTCTCTTCCTTCTGCAGGGTAAGACGCCATAGAATATGCACGCTCAACAGTTTCGTCATTTTTCATAACCAATGGCCATAAACCAAACTTATCCCATTCTGCCTGAAATTTATCAGGAGTTTCATGTTCTTCTGGATGTGCTGTAATATCAATATCAGAATATTTTATTTCACACTGAGGGATTTCAATTTGAATATATCCCCCTGCTTTATATCCCATATCTTCAGGAATACGCACTACGAATTCTTTAATAAAAGAAGCTACATTATAATTACGAACAACTTCTGCTTCCCATTTTTTAATTCCAAATACCTCTTCCGGAACTTCGATATTCATATTTTGCTTTACCTTAACCTGGCAAGCTAAACGTGCTCCATGTTGTAGTTCTTTACGAGAAAAATGAGGCGTCTCTGTCGGTAAAGCTTCTCCTCCACCTTCTAATACGTGACATTCACATTGAATACAGGTTCCACCACCACCACATGCAGATGGTAAAAATATTTTCTGTGCTCCTAAAGTAGATAATAATGTACCTCCTGAAGCAACTTCAATTTCTTTTTCACCGTTAATAGTAATCTTAACGGGACCTGATGGTAGTAACTTATCTTTGGCAAATAATAAGATTCCTACTAAAACAAGAATCAGCACCAAAAACGAAATAATCGTAATTGCTATTGTTCCACCGGTAGATGCTAAAAATATCATATTATTTAAGTATTGTAACGTTAGTATTTTCGGCTACTTCTTTTGTAGTCTCTTTTTCTTCAACTTTAACAGTCTTTGTCTCTTTTGACTCTTCTTCATCACCTCCTGTTAACATTCCTCCAAAACTCATAAAACCAATTGCCATAAGTCCAGTTAGGATAAAAGTAATCCCTAGACCTCTTAATGGTGCGGGTACGTTTGAGTATCTGATCTTTTCTCGGATAGCTGCAATAGCCAAAATAGCTAAAAACCATCCAATCCCAGATCCTATACCATATACTGCAGCATGAGATATTGTTGCAAATTCTTTTTGTTGCATAAACAATGATCCACCTAAAATCGCACAGTTTACTGCGATTAATGGTAAAAAGATACCAAGTGAATTATATAAAGAAGGTGAAAATTTTTCTACGACAATCTCTACTAATTGTACCATTGTGGCAATAGTTGCAATAAATAAAATAAAGGTCAAGAAACTTAAATCATAATCTGCATATTCTGGACCTAACCATACTAATGCTCCTTCTCTAAGAATATATTTATCTAATAAGAAATTTAATGGTACTGTGATAGCTAATACGAATATAACTGCTGCTCCAAGACCTACTGCGGTAGAAACCTTTTTAGATACAGCTAGATAAGAACACATTCCTAAAAAGAATGCAAATACCATATTATCTATAAAGATCGATTTTAAAAATAACTCTAAATATTCCATGTCTTCTTATTTTAATGATCTTCGATTAATTCTTTATTTCTGCTTCTTTGTATCCAAATGATAATTCCTACAGTAATTAATGCCATTGGCGCCAATACCATAAAACCATTATTTTCATACCCTAAAGCATACAAGCCAGTCTTTTCAATTGGATCTCCTAATACTTTAGCTCCAAACAAAGTTCCTGATCCTAATAGCTCTCTAAAAAACGCTACAATCACAAGTAAAACACCATATCCCGCTGCATTACCTATTCCATCAAGAAAAGATTTCCAAGGGCCGTTACCTAAGGCAAAAGCTTCAAAACGCCCCATAATAATACAGTTTGTAATTATTAAACCAATAAATACAGATAGTTCTTTACTTAAAGTATATGCAAATGCTTTTAAGACCTGATCTACAACAATTACTAATGCAGCAACAACTACCAGTTGTACTATAATTCTAATTTTTGAAGGAATTATATTTCTCATTAAAGAAATAACTACGTTTCCTATTCCTAATACAAATATTACTGAAATTGCCATTACAATTGAAGGTTTCAATTGAGCTGTAATTGCAAGCGCAGAACATATTCCTAATACCTGAATAGTAATTGGATTATTATCAGCAAGAGGATCTGTTAACAATTTCTTGTTCTTCTTAGAAAACAAAGGCTCTTTAGGCTCTTTTGCTTTAACTTTTTCTTCTGTTACTTCAGCCATTTGTTATTTTTTTAAAGTTTCGAAATAAGGTTGATACATTTTTATTCCTTTCTTCACCATTGCTGTAACACCGTCACCTGTTATTGTTGCTCCAGCCATAGCGTCTACTTCATTATCACCTTTGTCTACGTTTTTAGGATCTGCATTACCTTTCTTTACAGTAATTCCTTTATAGTTTCCTGATGCATCCAGTATACTTTCTCCTATAAAATCATCTCTAAAATATGCTTCTTTGATATTAGCACCAAGACCAGGAGTTTCTCCTTTATGGTCAAAAAATGCGCCTTTTACGGTTTTGAATTCTTTATCTAAAGAAACATATCCCCAGATTGCATCCCAAAGACCATTACCTCTCATTGGTACAACATAATACTCTTGACCATCTTTTTTACCTATAAACAAAGGCATTTTTCGTTGATAATTAGCATCTTGTTTTACCTTATCATTCTCTTTTTTAACTTCGATACTAAAGGCGTCTTTAGATTTTTGCGCTTTATCACCTACTACTATATATTGTTCTTCTCCTACATACTGATCAAATAATTCCTGAGCCTTTTCTGCAGGAACAAACTCATTAGGATCTTCTGTATCCGCTATTCCCATAGCAAATAATATGTTCTGTTGTTTTTCTGTACGTTTATTTGCGTCTATCCTATCCTTTAATGAGGAAGCGGTAAAAGCAAGTAAAGAACCAACCACAACTACCATAGCTATGGCAAATATGATTGTATATGAATTTTTATCTGTATTCATTGCCATGATTACGCCGTTTTAAGTTTTAAACGTTTCATTCTTTTCTTAATATTTCCTTGAACAACATAGTGATCAATTGTTGGAGCAAATACATTCATTAATAATATTGCTAAGAATACTCCTTCGGGATACGCAGGATTAAATACTCTAATTAAAATAGAGATAAATCCTATTAAAAACCCATATATCCACTTTCCTTTATTTGTTTGAGAAGCAGTTACAGGATCTGTTGCCATATATACGATTCCAAAAGCAATTCCTCCAACAATTAAATGTTGCCAAAATTCTAAATTCATCAAAGCATAAAATTTACTTGACTCTGCAATCCATCCTGAACTAGTAACTCCATTAAATATTAATCCCATTACTAATGCACCAAGAACAGCACTAAGCATAATTCTCCAACTTCCGATTTTAGTAAAGATTAAGAATAGAGCACCTAATAAGATTAGTAATGCTGAAGTTTCTCCAACAGATCCAGGTACAAATCCTAAAAACGCATCTGATATAGAATATGAAGCATCTGCGCTTCCTAAAATATTTTTCCCTTGTGCTAATCCACCTAAAATAGTTTCTCCAGAAATAGCATCTAACTGCGCACCATTTGCAATTTCATTTGCTCTTTCTACAGCTCCGTGAACCCACACTTTATCACCAGACATCCATGTTGGATATGCAAAGAATAAGAAGGCTCTAATAGTAAGCGCAGGATTCAAGATATTCATTCCTGTTCCTCCAAAAACTTCCTTACCTATTACTACTCCAAAAATAACTGCTACTGCAAGCATCCAAAGAGGAGTATCGATTGGCACTATTAAAGGAACTAACATTCCGGTAACTAAATACCCTTCTTCTACTTCGTGACCTTTAATTACTGCAAATAAAAATTCTACACCAAGTCCCACTCCATACGAAATGACTACTAGCGGCAATACTTTCCACAGCCCGATAACAAGGTTATCCCATGACCAAAATTCTAAACTAAAGAATCCATTTGAAACTGCTTCAATTTCTCCCAGAGCTAAATGGTGTTGATAACCTGCATTAAACATTCCAAATATCAAACATGGTAATAAAGCCATGATTACCGTATTCATTGTACGTTTTAAATCATCGGCTCCTCTAACATGAGATCCAGAATGTGTTGTTTCATTAGGTAAATATAAAAATGTATGGATTGCATTAAATGCAGGCGCCATTTTTTTACCTTGATATTTAAGTTTTAGTTTATGTAATTTATCTTTTAATCCCATAGCACTATCCTATTTCTTTTAACATTAAGTCCAACCCTTCTCTGATTATCTGTTGATGTGGTTGTTTAGAAACACAAATAAACTCAGTAAGAGCAAAATCTTCTGGAGCTATTTCATACATTCCTAATTGTTCCATAGCATCTAAATCATTAACAGCACAAGCTTTTAGCAACTGTAATGGGTAGATATCAAAAGGAAAAACACTTTCATAATTTCCTGTAACTACAAATGCTCTATGTTCACCATTTGTATTTGTGTTAAGGTCATATTTTTTATTTGGAAATAACCAGGAAAATGTAAGTGCTCTTGACGGAGAAATTTTATTGAAGATAGGTTTATTCCATCCAAAAAATTCATAATCATCTCCTTCAGGAATAACAGAGATCATAGTATGATAATATCCTAAATTACCATCAGGCTTAACATTATTACCCGTAAGCACGTCACCACTAATAACTCTTATATCGGCTTCGTTGATAACACCAGCAGTATATACCACAGATGAAACTTCTGCACCAATCTTAGTTTTATAGTATTTCGGAGTCTTAACACAAGAACCGGCTAAGGCAATTGTACGCTCAGCATTAAACTTACCTGTAAGCAATAATTCACCAATTATGATTAAATCTTGTGGATTTACCACCCACACTACTTCTCCTTTATTTATTGGATCTATTTTGGCTATTTGTACGCTTGGATTTCCTGCCGGGTGAGGCCCAGAAACATTATGAAGAGTAACATGATTAAGTCCGTTCAAAGGAGAATTTCCATTTTTAGCAACGGAAACATGCACTTGTCCTTCGGTCAACTTGCTTAGTGCTGTAATAGCAGCTTGCAACTCATTCTCTTTACCAGCTAGCACATAATCAATATCTGCTGCCAGAGGTGCCGTTGCATAACCCGATATAAAAATAGCTTTTGGAGCTACATCTGGATTAGCAATAACATCATAAGGACGTTGCTTTATAAAAGGCCAGCATCCCGATGCTAATAAATGGTCTTTGATGTCTTTGCCATTCATGGCATTTACATCTTTCGAACCAAAATCTGCATATTGCTGTTCCTTATCCGCAAGAATCTTGAACGTTAAAATCTTTCTCTTGGCACCACGCACTATTTCCACTATTTCTCCACTTACGGGAGAAGGGAAAAGCATTTTTTCATTTGATTTGGAGTGAAAAAGTGGTTCGCCGGCTTTAACTTCTGTCCCTTGCTTTGCAACAACCTTAGGGACTATACCGTGAAAATCGTCAGGCTTAATTGCGTAAACATTACTTTTGGTAGCTTCTGCAGTTACTTTTTCTGCTTCGCCAACAAGCTTAATGTCTAAGCCCTTTCTGATACGAATGTCTTTTGACATATTTGTAGTCTAAGTTAATTAACTAAAAAAATCGTGCAAATTTAATAATTAAAACACGTAAGTAAAAGCTGCCACACTTATAAGATTTTATTTATAATCTTTCTAAATAAGTATTTTGTGATTAAAAAAAATAAGACTTGTAAATTAGACACTTATATTTTTATGATCCTTCATAAATATTTTAGCAGCTTATACTATTTTGGCACTATTCCTGTTAAACAGATTAACAACAAGTTAATCATAAACATTATTATTATCTACAACAAACGCAAATAAAATTACATCCAGAATCTATAGACAATCTATAGATTTACAATTTTAGTCTATGTTGTTTTCAAAACATATTACTATAATTTAGAATGTACTGATTTTGACTATATTTACACCTGAAACCACTCATAAAAATGTCTACACAAATTAAATCAATCGCAATAGTATTAATTTATTGGAGCCTTACAACCCAATTAGTTGGACAAACCTTTGAAGAGCTAAAAACTGCAGACCATATTAAAACAATTCAGATTTATGGAGGTACCGAATTTACTGGCATCCCCATACTCAAGCTCAATGAACCTTTCAAAATTACTTTTGATGACATTAATGGTGATGAGGCAGATTACTATTACCGAATCAAACACTACAATTTTGATTGGACAACCTCAGCTTTATACAAAAATGAATACCTAGACGGTTTTGATGAAATTCGAATTGTTAATTATGAAAACTCATTTAACACTTTACAGCTCTTTAGCCATTATACCTTACAAATTCCTAATGAAGACACTAGAGGTCTTAAGGTAAGCGGCAACTATAGTATTGAAATCTATAATGATGATGATGAAGTCGTTTTTATTAGAAGATTTATTGTTTATGAAAACCGCTCTACAGTTAAAGTATATACGAAACGATCAAGAGACTTTAAATATATAAACGCTAAACAATCTGTACAATTTGAAATAGACTCTCCAAATCAAATACTAAGAAACCCAAAACAAACTGTAAAAACTTTGGTAATGCAAAACAATAATATCAAACAAACCATTACCAATCTTATTCCACAATTCACAATAGCTAATAAACTTGTATACAAATACGATCAAGAGTCTAGTTTTTGGGGTGGTAATGAATTTCTTTTTTTTGACAATAAAGACATAAGAGCCGCAAACGCAGGAATTAGAACTACCGAACAACAAGATGTTTATCACAATTACCTATTCACCGATTTGGTGCGAGCCAACAGAAGATATACCTACAATCCCGATATTAATGGAAATTTTGTTATCCGTAATCTAGATGCCGAGGATAGTAACACCGAAGCCGATTATGCCATGATTCACTTCTCCTTAGAATGTTATGAACCATTAAATGATGGAGAATTACACCTATATGGAAACTTCAATAATTATACTATAGACGAATCAACCAAACTTGATTTTGATCAAGAAACCGCAATCTATACTACAAAACAACTCCTTAAACAAGGTTTTTATAATTATAAGTATGTATTAGTAAAACCCGATGGCACCATTGATCCCGGTTTTATTAGTGGAAGTTTTGACGAAACTGAAAATGAATATATCGTAATCCCTTATTATAGAGCACCTGGAGCAAGATATGATCGAGCAATTGGCAAAGGAATTGGAAATTCTCAAAATATTACCAATTAGAAAACTCCTATTTCGTTTTGGTTTGTAATAAACTCCTTATATTTTAGCGAAGTTACTATGATAACTCAATAAGTATAATGAAAGAAAAGGGGAGATTTCTAAAAAAATACAGGGGAAACGAATGTCTAAACTGCGGTGTTCCGTTAGATATTGTTGATAGATATTGTAATCATTGCGGGCAAATTAACACTAACAAAAGATTATCGCTCAAAGATTTTTTTAACGAGTTTTTTGCAAGTATTTTTTCTTATGATTCTCGTCTACGTCATACGATCTTGGCACTTCTATTTAAACCGGGGAAAATTTCTAAAGAATACATTGAAGGCAAAAGAGTTAAATACGCAAATCCATTTCGTTTTTATCTTAGTGTATCCATTATCTTTTTTATTATTAATGGGTTATTTATTGATTTTGATGGTTTTAGAACCGAAATAGAAGATCAAGTTACTGAAGGAAAGAAAACATTTGAAGAAATAAAGGAAGCGGTCCCGATCGATTCTATAACACAAGAAATCCGTAAGACAGAAGACCTATCTGAAGAAGATCTGGCGTTAATCAACAAGAAACTATTAGACATTGAAGGGCTATCCAGTCTGAGTGCTAAAAAAACTGAATCCAAAAAAGCTACTTATTACTCACAAGAAGAAATCAACAATATGAATATCTTTGAGAAAGGATATAAGTTATTTCCTATGTACGAAGATTATCACGACAGGACAGGAGAAAAATCTGCTCATCGTGCTCTGGCGGATTTAAAACATGAAAAATCTCGCTTAAATAGATATATCTACCATAGAGTTTTAAAAACCAATGAAATTGAAGAAAACTACGGTCAGGAATTTTTTGAATTCATTTTCAACAAACTCCCCTTTATCATCTTCTTCTTTCTTCCTTTCTTTGCTTTAAGTATTTGGTTATTATACATCAGGAGGTCGTTCAATTATATGGAACACCTCATATTTACATTTCACACTCAAACAATGTTCTTTATTATTATAGGTTTTTCGATTTTAATCTCAAAAATAGCGAATCTAAATGCGTTCTTTGGCGTTGCCATGTTAGCCTTTTTATTTTATTTGTACAAGGCTATGCGTAAATTTTATAATCAAGGAAGAGCCAAAACTATTGTTAAATTTCTATTAGTGAATGTTTTATTTTTTATCTTAGCCACTCTAGGTTCTGTGCTTACGATTGTAGGCTCAATTTTTATATTTTAAAATGGTACAACAAATTACCAGAGGCATTAAAATTTCGGTGGACACCACCTTTGAAGGTACGTTCTATAAGAACTATAAGATTCATTTTGCCTATGGTTATCGTATTACTATAGAGAACCAAAGTAAAGATTCTGTACAACTCACATCACGTTTCTGGGAAATTAAAGATGCTTTAAACAACACCGAAGTAGTTGAAGGTGAGGGTGTAATAGGGAAAAAACCCGTTTTAAAACCAGGAGAATCTCATACTTATAATAGTGGATGCCTACTCAGCTCTCCCTTTGGCTCAATGAAAGGACATTACAATATGGTAAATTTCACTTCTACAAGAAAGTTTAAGGTAATGATTCCTGGATTTAAATTAAGTACTCCATTTGCACTCAATTAATAATTCGTTTGATCAAATCAAATCTTATTTTTCTACCCTGCTGCTGAATATGACAGTACAAGCAATTAGAATCATACACAAATTTGTGCTCCTGCCTTATATCAAACATTTCTTGAGTCTTAAAAAGCCCCCTAAAATCCTCTAATCCATCTTGAGTATATCGTTTAATTTCAAAAACCATCTCTTGCTCTGTCGCTTCAATATTAAAATAAGCACAACTACCAGTTCCCGATAAAAAATGAGCGTCTTTTAAAAACTCAGGTAAATCTTTTAAGTTCTCTTCTGAAGGTTTTGGAATGTTTTTATCGAAATAATTTGTTAGATTCTCCTTCAAAACAGAACCTACATACATCTTTATTTCACCATTAATAACCTGATAAATCGGATTGTTGGCCGCCGCCTTTTCTACGTTTCCTAATGGGCTTGGCGTAAACTTTTTATTGCGTAACAATGGTTTTTTTATCTTTATGTTATCTGTACCCGCTAAAATAGTATCTGTTACAATTCTAGAACAATTACTACCATCCTTTCCAAAAGCTTTATAAGGAATGCTGCCTTTTGCGTGCATACCTACAACAAATTCTTTTGCTCCTGTATAATCAACATAATCACAAACTGATGCGATCATACGACCACTTCCATGAGTTTTTTCAGGATGTCTTTCTAACCAAATTAAAAAATCTTCTATATTACTTAAGCTACCTTCTGAATCAATAATAGCCTTAAATGGTATTTCTAATTCCACATCAGTCACAGCGCTTCTCACCCTACCAAATCCGGGCGGAGTGATATATCTTCCAAAATCGTAGTACTCTGCAAGACCAGTCTTATTTTCAATAAGTACTAAAGCCGCATGTCCTGCCTTAATATAGTTATGTTTCCCCATTCCTAGGGCTAGCAAGACCTTTGTTGAAGATTCATCAGAATGTTTTACAAAAGTATCAGGAAAGGCAAGTGAAATTATTTTACCCGTGTAATTCATCACACGATTAATGTTTTTAAATTATTCAACACTAAAATATACTATTGTGTATTAAACAGTTACTTCATCAAAGATTACAGTATTTACTTCCTGATGTAAAAGATCTTCGTATCGCATAGATAACTCTTCTTCACTTTTAACAATCTGAGTAATACTTCTTGTTTTTAATGTGTCTCTATCTATTTGTAAGTCTACATTTTTATCTCCTATACCCGCATTTTTATGAAAATCTAAAAGCGCATCAGATGTAAGCACATTTTCATTTTCATAATCGGTAAACCAACCTTTACGCATCTCTTTCATTTCTTTGGTATATAATGTTGAAGAAGACCAAATGTAAGTCTGTTTTTCTAAAGAGCGAAAATGTTTAGTATTTCCATCCCATACAAATTCAAAAAGAACTAAATCCGACTGCCAATTGGCTGCAACTATTGTAAAAGGTTCTATTCCTTTGCAATTATATGAGGAAATAGCTTTTTCTAAGTTATCTGCTTCTAACAAATCTTTTACTACTACTCCTCTACTTTTTTTATAAGGCGGTCTTCTTTTATGAATCTCAAACCCTCCATTAAGCAAGCAAATCATAGTATTCTTATCACTCATTCCTATCCAAGTACCTCCAGCAACAGCATCCATAGGAAACAACATCCTAGTTTTGTTTACCTGATAGAACTCTGGCGGTAATGTTTTTCGATTGATAGCCTCATCACGATTAGAGGTAAGAATAAAATTATTTTCTTGAGTTGGAATTAACGTTACTGTACACATAAATTTTGGGTCGCCTAAATATCTCACAACTTACAAAAAAAATTACACACTCCACAATGTTTATAAAAGGTTAAAATACATATTAGCCTTTAGAATTTTCTATCTTTGCCTTCCTTAATGACTAACTCATTGGATAAACACATCTTACTAATTTTAAAATAACACATTATATCATGGGAAAAGGTTTTTTTCAAGTTCCTACGGCGGTTAATGAGCCGATAAAGTCTTATGCACCAGGAACACCCGAAAGAGAAGAGGTTCTTGCAACATATGCAACAATGTATAATTCTACTGTAGACGTACCTTTATATATTAATGGTGAAGAAATAAGAACAGGAGATACGGCTACCATGTCACCTCCTCATGATCACCAACATAGTTTAGGTATCTATCACAAAGCTGAAAAACAACATATTCAAAAAGCCATTGATACTGCTATTGAAGCACGCAAACAATGGGCAGACTTGGCTTGGGAACAAAGAGCAGCTGTATTCTTAAAAGCTGCAGAATTAATAGCTGGACCATATCGCGCAAAGATTAATGCAGCCACTATGCTTGCCCAATCAAAGAATATTTTCCAGGCAGAAATTGATGCAGCATGTGAGTTTATAGATTTTTTACGTTTCAACGTAGAATTTATGACACAAATTTATGAAGATCAGCCATACTCTACTTCTGATGCATGGAACAGATTAGAGTATCGCCCTTTAGAAGGTTTCGTATATGCCATCACCCCTTTTAATTTTACTGCAATTTCAGGAAATCTTCCTGCAAGCGCAGCTTTAATGGGAAACACTGTTGTATGGAAACCAAGTGATAGCCAAATCTATTCTGCTAAAGTAATTGTTGACATTTTTAAAGAAGCAGGAGTGCCTGATGGGGTAATTAATGTGGTTTATGGTGATCCTGTTATGATTACTGATACAGTATTGGCAAGTCCTGATTTTGCGGGAGTTCATTTTACAGGAAGCACACATGTATTTAAAGACATTTGGGCCAAAATTGGAACAAATATACACAACTATAAAACGTACCCTAGAATCGTAGGTGAGACTGGTGGAAAAGATTTCATTGTAGCACACCCTAGTGCCAATGCAAAACAAGTTGCAACCGGTATTTCTCGAGGCGCATTTGAGTTTCAAGGACAAAAATGTAGTGCCGCATCCAGAGCATATATACCTAAAAGTTTATGGGCAGATGTTGAAAAGTTTGTAAAAGAAGACATCAAATCATTTAAAATGGGTTCTCCCGAAGATATGAGTAACTTTATTACTGCTGTTATTCATGAAGGATCATTTGATAAACTTGCTAAATTTATTGATCAGGCTAAAAGTGATACCAATGCCGAAATAATAGCTGGAGGTAACTACGATAAATCTAAAGGTTATTTTGTAGAACCTACAGTTATTGTAACCAAAGATCCAAAATACACCACAATGTGTACAGAGCTATTTGGACCTGTTATCACGATTTATGTTTATGATGACAATCAATGGCAAGAAACGCTTAAATTAGTTGATGAAACTAGCGAATATGCACTAACAGGCGCTATATTCTCTACTGATCGCTATGCCGCAGAAGAAGCCACTAAAGCCTTACAAAATAGTGCTGGTAATTTCTATATCAATGACAAACCAACAGGTGCTGTTGTAGGACAACAACCATTTGGAGGTGCTAGAGCATCAGGTACCAATGATAAAGCAGGATCATACCTTAATCTATTACGTTGGGTATCTCCAAGAACAATTAAAGAAACTTTTGTAACTCCTACAGATTATAGATATCCTTTCTTAGGAGAATAATCAAGTATGAAGTTAATACTACATAAACCGTATATCATTTTATGGGCTTTAATCCCCATAATGTTGATATACGGTTTTTCTTTAGGAGATGCTACTTTAGATCTTAATATACATGACACTTATTATGTTATTTCTAAAGTTCAAATTTGGTATGGAATAGCTCATCTCTTTGCTATTTATGGTATCCTATATTGGATATTTATTAATTTTAATCGAAAGATGATCAACTCCCTTACTTCTATACACCTTTTTAGTACGATCATCGGATTAATTATACTTACAATTCTCTCTCCTCTATTTAATCAAGAATCTGCCAATTTTCAAAAAGAAAACGACTATGAGGCTTTAGTATTTTTCTCTCAACTTATAATTGTCCTGATAATGCTACTAGCTCAATTTTTGTTTTTTGTTAATATGGGAATCGGTATATTTAGAAAGCAAGGCTAAATACAATTTAAAATGACTATACGACCAGCAAAAAAAGAAGACCTTCCTATATTATTGGATTTTGAACAAAAGCTAATAGAAGCTGAACGACCTATGGATGTTACCTTAAAAACAGAAAAGATTAGCTACTATGATATAGGGGCATATATTGATACAAAAAACACGGAAGTTGTTGTAGCAGAGATTGATAATACAATTGTAGGCAGTGGTTATGGACAAATAAGAAACCGAGAAGACTATTTTAAACAAAAACAAATAGGTTATATTGGTTTTATATATGTAAAGGAAGAACACCGTGGTAAAGGTGTTAGTCAAAAAGTTATTCAATATCTGTATGACTGGTTCAAAACTAAAAATCTTGACGAAGTGAGGCTTACAGTATATGAAAAAAATCCAAGAGCAATTAAAGCCTATGAAAAAGTAGGATTTGAAAAACATCTCATAGAAATGCGTATAAACTTAAAGGAATAGATAGTATTTATCAATATCTATCCCTTTATAATTCTAGTAATAATTTGGTCATCTAACGATTTCCCATGCCCAATCTATAATTTGCTGACTTATTTTGTCTTCCCATTGACCAGGTTTAAAATTAAAACTGGAACTATAATCAGGATGAATTGTTGACCAATGATCCAACTTTGGGTATTTATATAGTTGATAATCTGTATGATTTGATTTTTCTAATAGATGTATGATCATATCGTTGTCATTTTCGGTCATAATCCAATCATTGGTTCCCCATCTTATCCTAACTGGCACTTTTACCCTTTCCCATTCGGCCGCAAAATTAAAGTCCTGAACCTGATGATAATACTCTACCGATCTCCCGTACATGTGATATGGTTGATGTCTATGATATTTTTGAAACAAAGGATTTTCTTTGATTATATGAGCATAACTTTTTTTCTTAATCAGCATCTCATAATATATCGGAATATACACCGTATTCATTAAATGGTATATTTCTGTTTGGGATTTCCCTTCAATTTCTAATATTCTACGTTCTATCTCAAGCATGTGCTCATACCATGATTTAAAGAATGTACCATCAGAAATTATTCCTGCCGCATTAAATTTATTAGCAAAATATGGGGCCAAAGCACTCCCCATACTATTCCCATAAACAATTATTTTATTTGTGTTTATATACGATTTTGACTTCAGCAAACGCATTGCAGCTTCATAACCATTAATTTCAGTTTTAAAATCAGTTTTCCCACAATCTCCTTCACTATCACCAACCCCAGGTTTATCAACTCTTACCAAAACCATATTAGATTTCTCGGCTATATCTTTAATTAATCGAACCCAATTATTACTCCTTCCTGAATATTTTTCGATAGTCGAACAACTTAGCCCCTGAATTAAAAAAATTGCAGGAAAAGGTCCGTTCCCTTTAGGTCTTGTAATAATAACTCGTTGCGTTATACCATAATCATTCGTAACACTTTCATAAAAAGTATCAACATTACTATTCTGTTCTTTAGGCAAAGGATTTAACACCAGTGTTTTGCTTATCTTATTGGTTCTTCTTTTTACAACTATAGTCGTTTCTTCATAAGCCCTAATTCTGTAAGTAGCAGCACTCCAATCTTCTCCGCTTACTATAGATCTATCGTTTACACTTACAATGATATCTCCTTGTTTAAAACCAGCATCAAATAGCGGAGATTTTTCATCAATCTCGTCAATCTTTGCTCCAGGAGTTTTATTATCTGGCCATAAGATTTTAGCTTCAAACGAAGCTCTTCTTTTTAGTGCTTGAGACAAACATTGCGGTATAACTCCACAAAAAATCAATAATGTGATAAGTGTTTTTTTCATTTCTTAGTTTTTATCTTTGTGAGCCACGGTTAAAGAAATTGTGTCTTCTAAAATGTGGAAATTAAATTTCATCCTTATGATGAAACAATATTAAAGAGATCCTAAGGTCAGGTGTGTTAATTTATATGAAGTATCCATATTTTTATATCAAATAGCATTTTTCGATCGGTATGATTGTTATGGGAATAGAGCTAACAAAAAAGAATAAAGTAATTATCCAGACATTGTTCTGGATAGTCTATTATATCACTTTTAGTTTCATATGGGTAAAAGATGGCAACTATAAAGCATCATTTTTCTTAGAATTCGTTTTACTACCCATACGCATCCTCACTGTTTATTTTTGTGTTCTTTTTCTGATACCAAAATATCTAATACACAAAAGGCTAAAAGAATTTATCTTGTATTATATCGGTATGTTAATCCTTGCTAGTATAGCACAGCGCCTTTTTATGTATTTTTTCTTTGAAGATTTCAACAAGTTTGTTTTTACAGAGATTTTTAATATTTCGGCCATGTTAAGGTCTTTAATATTAATTAATACGACTGTTATTTTTGTATCCTCGATATACATACTACTTCTTTATTTCAGAGAAAAAAATAAAAATGAACAAGCAAATTCTAAAATGATAGAATTAAAATCAAATAGGCGCACTCATATCATCTCAACTAATAGTATTATCTATATTGAAGGCCTTGGAAATTATGTAAACTATCATCTTAGCGACGCCTCAAAAATTACAGTATATCAAAGTTTAAAACAGTGTCTTCTGCAACTGGAAGATGAAAACTTTACAAGAATACAAAAGTCATTCATTATTAATATTAATTATTTAAGATCGTACGATAATGATACCGTAGAAATGAACAATGGAATATCATTACCAATAGGTGCAAAATTTAATATTAAAGAATTATCTATACATCATATCTGAATCACAACTCTGTTGATGTTTTTTGTTAATCAAAATGCATAGTCAGTTCTTTTATAGTTGACCATTATTTAGTAAATTAATAACTTAATTATACTTAAAATTCCTAAAGACTACTTTAATGAAAATAGTATTAATTACTATAATCCCATTAATTCTAATTTTTGGTTGTACCAATGACCTTAAAGAAAAAAAACTTTACAACCATCACCAGAAAATAACTTTATAAGTAAACGGCATCTACAGGAAATAACTTTAGCGCGCTTAGGTTACAAAACCGAACAAGAATGGGACAGTTTACATAAGATTTCGCACAAAAAAGTACTTCATAAAAAAGGAAAAGTCGATACCAATTACCGAACATTTGGATGGCATCCTTATTTTAACGGTTCTTCATACAAGACATATAACTTCTCAATGCTTTGGGGCATTTCCTATTTTTCCTACTCCGTTCATCCACAAACTGGTGGGTATAAAAACATACATCAATGGAAAACCACAGCGTTAATCGATAGTGCTAAAGCACATAATTCCAAAGTATTTCTTACAGTTTCTAATTTTGGAAAGAAAAATAATACCATTTTTTTGAATAACCCTAAAGCTCAAAACACACTTATCGATAGTATATCAAATTTATTAGCATATAGAAACGCTAATGGCATTACTATTGATTTTGAAGGAATTCCTAAAAACACCAAAGATAAATTCACAAAATTTATTGTTTTAATTTCAAACAAATTGAAGGCAATCAATCCCGAATACATGATATCATTATCACTGTATGCTATGGATTGGAATGATATTTTTGACATACATCATATCGATCCATATATTGATTTTTATACATTAATGGGGTATGATTATTATGGAAGTTTTAGTAAAACCACTGGTCCTGTAACACCATTTATAACAAGTAATAAATTTGGAAAAGGACTTCAAGCATCCGTTCAAAATTACAGTAACAAAGGTGTTAATTTTAAAAAATTAATTGTGGGACTTCCTTATTATGGTGCCGAATGGTATACGAATAGTCCTGAAACAGGAGCAAATGTTGTCGAATTCAAATCACACCCGTCTTACAAATCAATAAGAAAAGCTTACATTGATTCATTAAAAATCCCATTACAATTTGACCCTACTAGTGCCTCAAGCTATATAGTAATAAAAGATAATGACAGCACTTTTAGACAGCTTTATTTTGAAGATGTAAAATCGTTATCTATTAAATATGATTGGATAAAAAACACCAAAATTAGCGGTGTGGGGTTTTGGTGCCTAGGATACGATAATGGCTATCCCGAATTATGGGATTTACTTTATGAAAAATTCTCTAAAGAACACAACAAGAACTCTACACAACATTAGTAAATCATACCACTTTTAGACGTACATAACAAAACTTATACTTATGCTCAAAAAAATAGTAAAAATAGTGCTCTTTCTTATACTTGTTATAGGGATTTTTGCAGGATACATTTTCTTTAGATTACACAACACAATAGAAAATGTTCTCGAAGCAAAAAATGGCTGGAGAAGTGAAGTACTTGAATTTCCGTTACTATTTGCCGGAGATTTAGAATATACCGGTGAAGAACATATTCGATTTGCACCTGGTTGGGGAGAAACTAACCGGGACGATTATTTTTCATATGTTTTTCTGTGGATTATTGAAGAAGACCCTAGTTTGAATTCTTCAGTGTTGGAAAATCTTATAAACACCTACTTCGATGGGTTAATGAACACAGGGGCGATCACAAAATTTAATTTCTTTAAGGATATTCCTAAAACTACATCTTCGATAAAGCAAATTAGTCCTAATATCTTTGAAGGATCTATACATCTTTACGACGAATTTTTTGCTCAAGAAATGATCTCATTAAATGCAAAAATCAAAAGTGAATATTGCCCTACTAAGAAAAAGCATTTGCTATGGTTTTATTTATCTCCTCAAGCAGACACCCATCATATTTGGGAAGAACTTATGACAACAAGACTTACTATTGACTGCCTTTAAAAATCACAAAAGAGCAGAATAAAACATAACATCAAGAACAAGATTAAACACTTATAAATCTCGATTTTAATCTTCAAAAATTATTAAAATTTCAAACAATTCTAATTTTAACCCAATTTATGTAAAAACCACATGTTAAATCTGTTAATCAGTTTCTCAGATATCACATTATACGTATATTTAAAAACAGAACATTAAAATCTAAAAAGGGCACTACAAGATTAAACCACTTAATAAAATGAAAAACTCCCTCTTATTCGTTTTTGCGATTATTTCAATTTCTTACGGACAAAATTCTTCTGAAAAATTCGAAGTCAAAAAAGGAACCAACATTGCGCATTGGCTATCCCAAAGTGAACGAAGATCGACTGATCGCGAAAAATTCTTTACCGAGACTGATGTTGAGGCAATAGCAAAGATGGGATTTGACCATATTCGTCTACCTATTGATGAAGAACAAATGTGGGATGAAAATGGTAAACGACA
Organism: Aquimarina sp. AD10; assembly: GCF_003443715.1. Classification (NCBI taxonomy): domain Bacteria; kingdom Pseudomonadati; phylum Bacteroidota; class Flavobacteriia; order Flavobacteriales; family Flavobacteriaceae; genus Aquimarina; species Aquimarina sp. AD10. The sequence goes on from NZ_CP031965.1 coordinate 2,643,484, forward strand.
TGAAGATGCTTTTCAATTGATGGAAAATTGTATTAATTGGAGCTCTAAACATAAATTACGAGTGATTGTAGATTTACACATTTTGCGATCTCATCATTTTAATGCAAAAGAAAAACCTTTGTGGACAGATCCCGCTGAACAAGAAAAATTCTTTGATTTATGGAGAGACTTATCCAAGAGTTTAAAAAAATTCCCTAATTCTCTATTAGCATATGAGCTAATGAATGAAGCAGTGGCTGATGATAATGAAACATGGAATAAACTTTTAAACAAAGCATTTATTGCTATTAGAAAACTAGAACCTAAACGAACTATTGTTGTTGGTTCTAATCGTTGGCAATCTGTTAATACTTTTGATGAATTAAAAGTACCTGCTAATGATCCAAATATCTTATTAAGTTTTCATTTTTATGAACCTTTTCTACTTTCACACTACCATACGCCTTGGACTGAGTTAAAAGAATATCAAGGCCCGGTACATTATCCAGGAGTGATTTTATCTCAAAAAGAGTTTAACGCCCTACCAGAAGAAGTTAAAGAAGTTGCAAAAAAATGGGTAAATAAAGAATTTACTAAAGAACTACTATATAAAATGTGGGAAAAACCTATAGCAAAGGCTAAAGAACTAGGATTACCTCTTTATTGTGGTGAATTTGGAATTATCTCTGCTGCTCCAGAAGAAGATAGTCTTAACTGGTACAAAGATATGATTGCTCTTTTTGAAAAAAGCGGTATTGGATATGCAAATTGGAATTACAACAGTGATGAATATGGATTGATTGACGGCAACTCAAAAAACGAACAATTGATTCAAATTATTTCTGCAAAAGAATAATGTAAAATATCTTCTAATAGCCGAGTAAAAAACATTCGCTTAAAATATGTAATATAATCCTAGCCAAGAGCATACCCCTATCTTTTAGACATCTACTTTACTTACAATTTATATTTTAGAGGTAAATACACAACTTTTTTAGTTTCAAAAAAGTCTCCTTCGAAATATTCAGAAAGATTATACTGAGTAGCTTTTGGGAACAATGCTAATTCCTCGGTTAAGTCACCACCTTTTAAATATAAAATTCCGTTTTGTAGCTCATGTATAGACTTTTTGGCTATGTTTTTTCTGATCCACTTTACAAAATCAGGCATATTGGTTACTGCCCTGCTCACAATAAAATCAAAACGCTCATCAAATGTACCAGCTCTGCGTTGTTCTGCTTTTACATTTTGTAACCCCAATGCATGAACTACTTCGTTAACAACCCTTATCTTTTTTGCGATAACATCCACCAAATAAAATTGTGTTTCAGGAAATAATATCGCTAAAGGTATCCCAGGAAATCCACCTCCTGTACCAACATCCAAAACATGAGCACCTGATTTAAATTCAAGAACTTTTGCTACTCCTAAAGAATGAAGCACATGTCTTTCATAAAGTAAATCAATATCTTTTCTAGAGATAACATTGATTTTGGCATTCCACTCGGTATATAAATCTTTTAATTTAGAAAATTGAAGTTGTTGCTCTTCGGTAAGATTTGGAAAATATTTTAACAGAATATTCATTTAGAAACAATTAAAGCGCAAAAATACACGTTAAGTTTATATATTTTAAGTTTTTTAAGAACTTAAAAAAATATAAATACCTAACTTTACCCATCAATATAAATTTAGGAGTTATCCTACTTTGACAGACAACATTATGACGACACCCCAGGTAAGATTTAGCACTTCTGATTCTGCAAAATTTTTCAGAACACTAAACAAGCGTGTAAATCAATATTTTAAAGAAAATAATATTAAGAGAACTGGTAATTGGAAGTTACATCTAAAAACCATCATCATGTTTTCTTTGTTTTTAACTCCTTATTTCTTAATTCTAACCTTAGACATTTCGCAATGGTGGTTACTACTTCTTACTATAGTAATGGGTGTAGGTATGGCTGGAGTTGGAATGAATGTAATGCATGATGGTAACCATGGCTCTTATTCTTCCAAAAAATGGATTAATAAAATCATGGGGAACACTATTTACATACTTGCAGGTAACGTATATAATTGGCAGGTACAACATAATGTTTTACATCACACATATACAAATATTCATGGTCACGATGAAGATATGGATGCCGGAAGAATAATACGATTTACTAAACATGCAGAATGGCGACGTTTTCATAAGTTTCAGCATTATTACTCTATATTTTTATATGGTTTACTAACATTTAACTGGGCCTTAACTACCGATTTTAAACAAACTAAAGATTATTTAGCTCGTAAATTATCTTATGGAAAATTACCTAGCCCAATTAAACAATGGAGCACCATAGTGATTACTAAAGTTATATACATTCTGATATGGATTGTAATTCCTATGATTTTTATGTCCATAGCATGGTGGAAAATTCTTTTAGGATTCTTTGTAATGCATTATGTTGCTGGACTTATTCTTAGTGTTGTATTTCAATTAGCTCACATGGTAGAAGGAGCAGAAATGCCGATGCCAGACAAAACTGGAAACATTAAAAACACTTGGGCAATTCATCAACTATTTACAACTGTTAATTTTTCAACAAAAAACAGATTAGTCAATTGGTTTACGGGAGGATTAAACCATCAGGTTGAACACCACATTTTCCCTCACATAAGCCACATTCATTATACTAAAATTTCTAAGATCGTTAAACAAACGGCCATAGAGTTTAACTTACCATATAATGAATACAAAACTACGCGCAAAGCTATAATCTCTCACTTTAAACATCTTAAAGAAATGGGAATGAAGCCAGCGTTACAATCATCATAACTTTTATTTACCAAAACAATGAGCACACAAGTATCGGAAACGAGCGCAGGATTATCAGACAGAATTAATGCACTCGAAGCATCTGCTACATTAGCAATGGCGGCTAAAGCCCGCGAATTAAGAGCCGAAGGCAAAGATATTATCGGACTAAGTCTGGGAGAACCAGATTTTAACACTCCTGATTTTATTAAGGACGCGGCAATACAAGCTGTAAATGACAATTATAATTCTTACACTCCTGTAGATGGATATGTTGAATTAAAAGATGCAATTATTACGAAATTTAAGAGAGATAATGACCTTACTTATGATCGTTCTCAAATTGTAGTTTCAACAGGAGCCAAACAGGCACTTTACAATATAGCTCAAGTATATCTTAATCCAGGAGATGAAGTTCTTTTACCGTGCCCATACTGGGTGAGTTATAGTGATATTGTTAAATTATCGGGAGGAGTTCCTGTCGAAGTTAAAACAAGTATCAATACTGACTTTAAAATCACTGCCGAGCAATTAGAGAACGCAATCACACCAAAAACTAAAATGTTATGGTATAGCTCTCCTTGCAATCCAAGTGGATCTATTTATAGCAAAGAAGAGCTTAGAGCGCTTGCAGATGTATTACAAAAATATCCTGACGTTATCGTTGTTAGTGATGAAATTTATGAACACATAAATTATGTTGGTGGACATGCCTCTATGGCACAATTTGAGGACATGTACAATAGAACAGTCACTGTTAACGGTGTAGCAAAAGCATTTGCCATGACAGGATGGAGAATTGGATATATTGGTGCTCCCAAAGCTATTGCAAGAGCCTGTAATAAAATACAAGGTCAAGTTACCAGTGGAGCTAATTGTATTGCGCAACGCGCTGTGATAACAGCTTTAGAAGCTCCCGTAAGTAAGATCCAATACATGGTTGATGAATTTAAGGAGCGTAGATCACTAATATTAAAATTATTATCCGAAATACCCGGTTTTGAATGCAATGAACCTGAAGGAGCTTTTTATGTTTTTCCAGATATTTCTCACTATTTTGGAAAAACACTACAAGGTCAAACTATAGAAAATGCTACAGATTTCTCTATGTTTTTATTAGAAAAAGCAAATGTAGCTACTGTAACCGGTATTGCCTTTGGTAACGGAAACTGTATTCGCATATCATATGCAGCAAGCACAGAACAAATTATTGAAGCTATACGAAGAATTAAAGAAGCTCTTAGCTAAAAGAACTACTGTAGAGTTCAATTAAAAACCAATCACCTAACGTTAGTTTGTGATTGGTTTTTTTATGAATACATGCTATTAACAAATTTTAACTTTAATTTATTGTTATCAAAACCAATCTCCAACAATAAAGATTCAAAAACAGAGTTAGATATATTCAATTTTACACAAAACAGCTTTAACGTAAAGCTTTTATTTAAAACCAACTTAAATAAATTGTCATGAACACTCTAGAAAAAGAACGTATTGTTCAAAAAAATGTCCTTCAAATTTTTAAAGAAAACTTCGGAGTTACTAAAACAGAAGAAGAAATTCTAGATATAAAACCCGAAAACGAATTCGAGTTAAATTCTACTGGCTACTATTATGAGTCTATATTAGATATCTTTTTAATAGAAGATATGCATAAAGAATATATTACAGGAAAAGTAAAAGACACTATTAAAAAAGTTGCAGAGTTATGGACAATAACAATGCAATATTCATTACCATAAAAAGACATTAACAATCCCGGAAGATATTTATTTTTCGGGATTTTTTTATTATCTATTTCTCCAGAAAAAAGGCGTAAGCAGAATTAACACTGTAAAGAGCTCTAACCTTCCTATCAGCATTAAGAAACAACACCACCATTTCCCAAATGCCGGAAGCATATCAAAATTATTAACTGGACTTAATTTACCAAATGCAGGTCCAACATTTCCTAAAGAAGAAGCGGCACCTCCTATTGCAGTTTCGAAATCTAATCCTAATGCCCCCAACACGACAGATCCTATAATAAAAGCAAGCATATACAATATAAAAAATGCTAGTATATTGAATACAATTTCTTTTGACACAGCTCTTGTATTATATCGTACTGGCAATACTGCTCTTGGGTGTAATGTTCGTTTAAATTCTAAAATCCCATTACGGATAGTAATTAAGTGTCTTACGACCTTCATACCACCTGATGTAGAACCTGCAGAGCCACCTAGAAACATAAGCCCAAAGAAGAAGACTGTTAAAAAAGGTGTCCACATTGTAAAATCTGCACTTACAAAACCTGTAGTGGTAACAACTGCTAGCACTTGAAACAATGCATGACGAAAAGCACTTTCTGCCTCTCCCCAGACCATAGGATGATCTATTGAAGAAATTGAGACATCTGCTTCATAATAAATAATTAAAGTGGCAATTACCGTAAATATTATGGTAAACAAGCCATAGAGCTTAAACTCTTCATCCTTAATAATTTTTTGCACCTTTCCTTTAAAAGCAAAATAACTAAGTACAAAATTCATACCTGCTAAAAACATAAACAGTATGATAATATATTGTATGATAGGTTGATCATTCCAATAAGCAACACTAGCATTTTTAGTAGAAAAACCTCCTGTTGATAATGTACTTAACGCATGATTTATGGCATCAAAGAAATTCATTCCTGCCAATTTCAAAAAGATGGTCTGCGCAAACGTATATCCAAAATAGATTAGCCATAATCTCTTGGCCGTATCTGTAATCCTTGGGTGCAATTTATCAGCACTTGGACCAGGAGCTTCTGCAGCAAAAAGTTGCATCCCTCCGATACCTAACAATGGTAAAATTGCAATTGCCAAAACGATAATCCCCATCCCACCAATCCAATGTGTTAAACTACGCCAAAACAAAACTCCTTTCGGTATAATTTCTATTTCATTAAGTATTGAAGAACCAGTCGTGGTATAACCTGACATGGTTTCAAAAAAAGCATTTGTAAATGATGGAATTGCTCCAGAAAAAAGATATGGCAAAGTACCACTAAGAGACATAAATATCCATCCAAATGTTACTACAATATATCCTTCTCGTTTATTAATTTCTTTTTGATGCTCTCGCGTTAAAAACATCATAGCAATACCTAAAAACATTGTAGCCAAGGCAGCCATCATGATTTCTAAAGTAACTCCATCTTTGTAAATAAAACTTATTATAGTCGCAATCAACATAAAACCACCATTACAAAGTAACAGTAACCCCATAATATGCGTAATGATCTTATAGTTTAATTTATACATTTTAAAGAAAGAGCTTTTCTATTTTCTTAATAGACTTAGGTAAACAACATACAACTACTCGATCTCCTGCTTGGATATAAAAATCGCCCAGTGCTATCATACCTTCGCCATCTCTAATCACACCTGCAATAATCGCAGAACGCGGAAAATCAAGGTCTTTTATTAGGTTATCACTCACTTCTGAAGTTGGCTTTACAATAAACTCTAATAATTCTGCATTCATATTATTAAGTTTAGTCATCGCAACAACTTCTCCTTTTCTAATAAATCTAAAGATGTTATTTGCAGCCAATAATTTTTTATTGATTAATGTATCAATACCTATAGAGTGGGATAACTGAAAATAGTCCATGTTTTCTACCAAAGCGATGGTCTTTCTAACCCCTTTAGATTTTGCAACTAAACAAGACATTATATTGGTTTCAGAATTACCAGTCACAGCAATAAAAGCATCCATCCCATCGATCCCTTCTTCCTGTAAAAGTTCTACATTTCGTCCATCTCCGTTAATAATAAGAGCATTCGGTAATATATCCGCTAAGTCAAAAGATTTCTCTTTATCTTTTTCTATAAGTTTAACTCTAAATTTATGATCGCAAAGGTCACATGAGGTTTTGTATCCTATTTTACTACCCCCAAGAATCATTACACTTTTTATCTCTTCTTTTACCTTACCGGTAAGCTTATATAATTCTTCAACTCCTCCTTTCGAAGTCACAAAATATACCTGATCTCCCTCTTTGAATTTTGTATCTCCTCGTGGGATAACAGTATATTGTGTTCCTGCTCGTTGAATAGCAATAGGCATAAAGTGTAATTCTGGAAATATCTCTGCAGCTTCTCTAACATTTTTACCTACAAAAAGTGCTTCATTAGATAATGTAGTACCCACCATAGTTAAAGCTCCATCTTCAAATTCATAACTATCATGAAAGGCAGATTGATTAAGCAATAGTTCTATTTCACCTGCTGCTAAAGCTTCTGGGGATATTAACTCATCTATTCCAAATTTAGCAAAGCCTACTTCTTCTTTATTTTCAAGAAATTCTGTATTAGATATTCTAGCTATAGTTCGTTTTGCTCCTAATTGTTTGGCTAATACACATACTGTAATATTGGTTGTCTCACTCGAGGTAACACCTATTACCATATCTACATTCTCTACCCTAGCCTCTTTTAAAATACTAATAGAAGTGGCGTCTCCTTTAATAACTCGTATATCTAAATGCGTATCCGCATAGTTAAGGCATTCTTTATCGGTATCAATAAGAGTAATATCCTGAGACTCAAACGAGAGTAATTTTGCCAAATGAAATCCGACTTCACCAGCTCCGGCAATTATGATTTTCATTGGTTGTGTATAATATTTTTCATCTAAAAAATGTCGAACGAAGATATAAATTGTTGTATTTTAAAACAATAAATTTATGTCTTAGTATTTAAAAAGCGTACAAAGATAATGCAAATTGAGTTACCGATAAAATTTGATCTTCATCAACTTAATATAAATCTAGTCTAACTATCAATATCAAAAATGTATATTTGCCTAAATTTTTTTGAATGTCAGAAAAGATAACACCATACAACGACAAAAATAGATCTAAAAAAGATCAGGTCGCCGAGATGTTTGATACGATCTCAGGTAATTATGACGGTCTTAATCGCGTCATTTCTTTTGGTATCGATATTAAATGGCGTAAAAAGGTTGTCAAACTAGTACATAAAACAAATCCTGAAAAGATTCTTGATGTTGCTACTGGAACAGGTGATCTTGCCATTAACTTATGCAAAACAGGGGCTTTAGAAATTATCGGTCTTGATATTTCTGCCGGAATGTTAAATGTAGGTAAGGATAAAATCAAAGCCAAAGATTTAGACAACATCATTAGTATGGTTCAAGCAGATAGCGAGAATCTTCCGTATACTGATAATTATTTTGATGCGATTACAGTTGCTTTTGGTGTTCGAAATTTTGAAAATTTAGAAAAAGGACTTTCTGAAATCTTAAGAGTTCTTAAACCTGGTGGGATATTTGTTATTCTAGAAACCTCTATTCCTACTAAAACACCATATAAACAGGGGTATAAATTTTATTCAACAAAAATTTTACCTTTAATCGGAAAACTATTTTCTAAGGACAGATCTGCGTATTCATATCTAAGTGAAAGTGCAGCAGCTTTTCCATATGGTGAAAGTTTCAACAATATTTTGAGAAAAATTGGGTTTATAGATGTTGAAGATAAGCCTCAGACTTTTGGTGTCGCCACAATATACACCGCTACAAAATAAATAATATGAAAGCTCGTAATGAGCATCAAGAAATGATAAATACTAATTAAAACACGATTTCAAATTTTTAATTAGTAAATTTTTAAATAAATGAAAAGACTTTTTATCCTATTCGTTGTTCTAGTTTTCTCTCAACATATGAGTGCACAATTGTTTTCGAAAGAAAAAGTTCAAAACTTACAGAACTTTGATAAACCAAGACTTAGTTGGGGTTATATACTTGGATTTAATTTTTATGATTTCAATTTTGATTACACTGCCGATTTTGAAGATCAGGACGTTATCGTGGATGAAAGCATAGGTTTTAGTGTAGGATTAATGGGGAATGTAAGAATTAATGACTATTTAGATGTTAGATTTGAGCCTATGGTTACATTTTCTACTCGAAATCTTACATTTGACAACCCTTTATTTACAGATGATTTTCAAAGACTTAGAGAGGTGAAATCTACCTACGTTCACCTTCCTTTATTATTAAAAATATCTACCAAGAGAATCAACAACATCAAACCTTTTATTGTAGGGGGTGTATCTACTTCGATCAATTTATCAAGTAATCAAGATAATCCCGATGACAATACAAGTGGTGAGTTTAGAATGAAAACAAGTACGAATTATTTTGAAGTTGGTTTCGGGATCGATCTTTATCTGTATTATTTCAAATTCACACCATCTATTCGAGGAGTATTTGCTTTATCTGATGAATTGGTTCCTGATAATGATCCTGATAGTCCATACACAAGTACTATTGATAAAATGTCTACAAGAGGTGTTTTTCTAAATTTCACATTTCAGTAAATCTAATTATTTACTTTCTTCGAAACTCACTGAGAATTATTGATGTTGCCATAGCTACATTAAGGCTTTCTGTATTTTGGGCTATCCCAAATTGAGGAATTGTGATTCTTTGAGTAATTGTATTCGCTATGCGCTGTGAAATCCCGTTAGCTTCATTACCCATTACTATTATTCCGTTTTCTGGCAAATCTTGTGCATAAATATTATCACCACTCATAAATGTACCAAAAATCTCTGTAGTAGATTTTTCTGAACGAAGAAATTCTTCAAGATCCAAGTAATTAATATTTACACGTGTTATAGATCCCATAGTTGCCTGTACCACTTTTGGGTTAAAACAATCTACTGTTTGTTTAGAGCATACCAACTCCTGCACACCAAACCAATCACATAATCGTATAATAGTACCTAGATTTCCAGGATCGCGTACATCATCTAATGCCAAAACCAAACCTTTTGTATTTGGTTTACTACTTTCTGGAATAGAAAAAATAGCCAGTGCGGTTTGAGGGGTTGTCAAAAAACTTATCTGCTTTAACTCTTCTTCTGATATAACCTGCATTATATCTTTTGACACATCAAAAACACTAAGGTCTATGGTATACAACACCTGAAGGTCTAAATTTGCTTCAAGCAACTCTTTAATCACTTTTTTACCTTCAGCTACAAACAAACCATGTTGTTTTCGGTATTTTTTTTGATATAAACTTTTTATTAGTTTCTTTTGGTTTTTGCTAACCATACAAATAGTGTATTTTTGAATCAATAATGAATCTGGATTGAAATACTTTCTGACAAAAATATTATTAATTACCCTAACTACAATCTTTTTAATTTCGTGTAATGCGGTAAAAAGAGTTAAGGAAAGTGAACACTTATTAGAAAAGAACCTAATTTTTGTTGATAGCATCGAATCAAAAGATATAAAACTATCAAATCAACTGCTTCAGCAACCAAATTCAAGACCAGCAGGAATTCCTGTACAACTTCATATTTACAACTTAGCAAGTGTTAATAGGGATTCACTATATCGTGATTGGTTAAAAAGAAAGCCCAAACGCGAAAAGCGAATGACAAATTTCTTTTCTAAAAAGCAAATAGATCGGCTAGGTGTAGCATTATCAGGAATCAACAATTGGATAAAAGAAACAGGAGAGCCTCCATCAATAGTAGATGAAATAAAAACCCGACGTTCTGCCAAAAGGTTACAATCATACTTCTGGAATAATGGTTGGTTTAATGTCGAAACTGATTATACAATTGAAAAAGGAGATGACAAAAGAGCTACAGTAAAATATTATGTAAAGCCACATCAACCCTATTTTATTGATTCATTAAAAACCAGAATAGATTCTAGAGTAGCTGACTCTATTTATAAAATTAATACTGAAAACTCTACAATAACCTCTGGAAAACAATACAAAACTCTTGATATTGAATCAGAAAGAGAACGCCTTACTACCTTGTATAGAAATTCTGGGTTATTTCATTTTGAAAAAGAGTTTATAAAATTTGATGCCGACACTATTAATACGGATCATAAGGTAAATCTTAACCTATTAATCAAAAACCGACCAATAACTTTTGGAGATTCAACCGCAAGAATACCTTTTAAAGTTCATAAAATAAGTAAAGTCAACATCTTTACAGATTATTCTTATCAAAATAGAAATAAGGTACCTAAAGATAGTACATCATATAGAGGGTATAATATTTATGGTTTTGACAAAATCAAGTTTACTCGTAAGGCAATTACAAATTCAATCTTGATCACACCTGGAGAAATTTTTAAAGATAGCGACCGTACAATTACATACAATCAAATTAACAATTTAAGATCATTTAAATACCCTAACATACAATATGATGTTGATAGAGATGACCCTACCGGAAAAAATTTGATTGCAAACATCTTACTAACTCCCAAAAAGAAATATAGTACCAATGTCCAATTTGATGTATCAACATCAACCATAAGACCCTTCGGAATCGGTTTTGGAGGCTCACTTTTAATACGTAATGTTTTTAGAGGAGCCGAAATTCTTGAAATCTCTGGTAGAGGTAGTATTGGGTCTTCGGCAGATGCTGTAGATGGTGGGCAAAAATTCTTTGATATCTCCGAAGTCGGCGCAGATGTAAAACTATCTTTTCCGCAAATACTTTTTCCTGTAAGAACCAACAGTATTATTCCTAAAAGAATGTCTCCCACAACAAATATTATTTTTGGAATTAATGTGCAACAAAATATAGGTTTAGACAAACAAAACGCCACAGGTATATTTAATTATATATGGAAACCTAACAAAATATTTACCAATCAAATAGATCTTGTTAATGTTCAATATGTAAGAAATTTAAATATTAACAACTATTTTAATATTTACAAAAATGCTTTTAGTGAACTAAATGGTATTGCCAGGCAGGTTCTAGATCCAGATTCTCCCTTGTTTTCTAATCCTGGTGGTGATATCAGTGAAGCTGAATTGCGAATTCCGGATGGAGCAGATGGCTTTTTATCTGAATCACTTGGAGCAAACCCTGATGAAGACTTAAACAACAGTCAACAACAGGAAATCAGAAATATCAACGAACGTAAAGTAAGGTTAACCGAGGACAACTTAATATTTGCATCCAGTTATACGTTTACAAAAAACAACCGAGAAAATCTTTATGATGAAAATTATTCAAGGTTTAAAGCAAAAATAGAACTCGCAGGTAACGTTTTAAATGCTATTTCTGAAATCGCAGGGTTAAAAGAAAATTCGAACGAACGGTTTGATATATTCGGAGTTGAATTTTCGCAATATGTCAAAACAGAATTAGATTATATCAAACATTGGGATTTAGGCAGAAAAAATATAATAGCATTTAGATCTTTTGGAGGAATCGCTATTCCTTACGGAAACGCTAATAGTATTCCTTTTGCTCGTAGTTTTTTTGGAGGAGGAACAAACGACAACAGAGGCTGGTTGCCCTACGATCTAGGTCCAGGAAGTACGGGAGGAAGAAACGAATTTAATGAAGCCAATTTAAAAATCGCATTAAATGCCGAATATCGTTATAATATTCTAGGAGGACTAAATGGTGCTTTATTTATAGACGCAGGAAATATTTGGAATATTCTCGACAATGTAGAAGATGAAGAAGCTACTTTTTCTAGATTAGATGACATACAAGAAATAGCCGTTGGTAGTGGTTTTGGATTTAGATATGATTTTGATTTTTTTGTAATACGCCTTGATATTGGTTTTAAAACTTTTAATCCTGCCAATGATGTAGATCAAAGATGGTTTAAAGGCTATAACTTCTCTGAAGCTGTTTATAATATAGGAATTAACTATCCTTTTTAATTGACAGTATTTTGATCTATTATTTTTACTTAATGTTTAATGATTTCAAAAAGCCTGTTTTTTTCGTTTTAATTAATAAAATTCTTTCGGTTTAATTTTACTATTTTTGTACCCTTATAAACCAAAACTAAATTATGAGTCATCACATCAAACCAGGAGTTGCTACAGGAGATGAAGTCCAAGCAATCTTTAAATTTGCAAAAGAAAAAGCTTTTGCATTACCTGCAGTGAATGTAATAGGTTCTAATACGATTAATGCCGTTTTAGAAACTGCTGCAGAATTAAATTCTCCTGTAATTATTCAATTCTCAAATGGAGGAGCGCAATTTAATGCTGGGAAAGGTCTTTCTAATGAAGGACAAAAAGCTGCGATAGCTGGAGCTGTTGCCGGAGCAAAACATGTGCATCTTATGGCCGAAGCCTATGGGGTTCCTGTAATTTTGCACACTGACCACTGTGCTAAAAAATTACTTCCTTGGATAGACGGACTATTAGACGCGGGAGAAGAGTTTTTTAAACAAACAGGAAAACCTTTATACAGTTCTCATATGATTGATTTATCAGAAGAATCAATCGAAGAGAATATCGAAATCTGTAAAGAATACCTTGCTCGTATGAGTAAAATGGGAATGACTTTAGAGATCGAACTTGGTATTACAGGGGGTGAAGAAGACGGTGTAGATAATAGTGACGTAGATGATTCTAAGCTATATACACAACCCGAAGAAGTTGCTTATGCTTATGAAGAACTAAGTAAAGTTAGTGATAAATTTACTGTAGCCGCAGCTTTCGGAAATGTACACGGAGTATATAAGCCGGGTAATGTAAAACTAACTCCAAAAATTCTTAAAAATTCTCAGGAATTTATCTCAGAAAAATACAATGTTGATCATAACCACATTGATTTTGTATTTCACGGAGGTAGCGGTTCTACATTAGAAGAAATAAGAGAAGCTATTGGGTACGGAGTAATTAAGATGAATATTGATACAGATCTTCAATTTGCATTTAATGAAGGAATTCGTGACTATATGACTTCTAAAATTGAATATCTAAAAACACAAATAGGTAATCCTGAAGGAACTGAGGAACCTAACAAGAAGTATTATGATCCTAGAAAATGGTTAAGAGAAGGTGAAATCACCTTTAAAAACCGTCTTAAAAAGGCATTCGAAGATCTAAATAATGTGAACACATTATAATGACTGAAAAACCAAGCTGGAACTCTTTACTAGGAGTTTCAGCTTTTTTAATACAATAATTTATGGCTTGGTTTAAGAGAACACAAAAAGGTATACAGACAGCTACAGAGGACAAAAAAGATGTCCCTAAAGGGCTTTGGTACAAATCTCCAACTGGAAAAATTGTAGATGCAGAACAACTGGAAAAAAACTTTTATGTAAGTCCAGAAGATGGATATCACGTAAGAATTGGTAGTAAAGAATATTTTGAAATTTTATTCGATGATAACAAATTCAAAGAATTAGATAAAAATCTTTCTTCAAAAGACCCTCTTAAATTCGAAGACAAGAAAAAATATACAGATCGTCTTAAAGAAGCGCAAGAAAAAACAAATCTTAAGGATGCTGTACGAACAGCCGTAGGTAAATCTAATGGTAATGATTTAGTTATTGCCTGTATGGATTTCTCATTTATTGGTGGTTCTATGGGTAGTGTAGTAGGCGAAAAAATCGCTCGAGCTGCAGACTATTCTTTAAAGAACAACATTCCTTTTATGATTATTTCAAAATCAGGAGGAGCACGTATGATGGAAGCTGCTTTATCACTAATGCAATTAGCAAAAACATCTGCGAAATTAGCACAATTGGCCGATGCAGGAATTCCTTATATTTCTCTATGTACCGATCCAACTACAGGAGGTACAACCGCATCTTTTGCCATGCTTGGAGACATCAACATATCCGAACCAGGAGCATTAATAGGTTTTGCAGGACCAAGAGTAGTAAGAGATACTACCGGTAAAGAATTACCAGAAGGTTTTCAAACTTCAGAATTTTTATTAGAGCACGGGTTTTTAGATTATATAACTCCAAGACAACATTTAAAACAAAAAGTAAATCTTTACTTAGATTTAATTTTAAATAGACCTCTTCCAAATTAGTAGGTCCCTTTAACAAATAAAAACAACAAAAGACATGGCTTATACCATGTCTTTTGTTGTTTAAAATCGTATTCATATCAAAATAAGAACTCTAAACAAGCTTTTAAGACTATAACTGTATTTCCTGTTCATCACCATCGACATTTGTAAAAACAGCCTTATTATCACATACTCCATCCCCATAATTTAACATCCCACTATAGTTTGTTCTAACTAAATTAACGATACCACTCACAATAAACTTACAACTTGCCTCGCGACGTATAGGCTCTACAATTGTCGTGCTATGTACATTCCCATTTACAAAATTAGTTTCCCATTCTCCTGTAATTAAAAATACATTATCTCCCCAATTACCATTAAAAGAACCTTCAATCCATTCTCTCTCTTTTGTTCCTTTTCTAGAAGCTTGCGATCCATCTTCGAATGTTATACTTAAATCCAAATTCATCGCATATTGTGGATTTCCATTTTCATTAGTGCTTTGCCTTGTTATCGTTTTAGCTCCTTCAAACTCCACTTCGTTTATAAAAAAGTCGACTAATTCATAGTTAATAACCAATGTACTTTCATCAATGTTAGAAACATAAGACATTTTAACTATTCCTTTTAGTACATTTCCTCCACGTACCTCGCATCCTTCGGTCCCAAAATCAACCGTAACTTCTTTTGAGGTATTGGTAATTTCAACAGTAACTAATGCACACTCTGGTAAAAATGGATGAATTGGGCTTTTCACAAGACTCTCTTCAACCTCATAAATCTGCAAAAAAGTATCACTTATAACTTCGGTAGCGTTATCCACTTTTGCAGTAAGTTCAACTTCTTCTTGATTAAGAGGTTCTGTAGTTTGATCATTAGCTTCATCTGTATCACATCCAACAAATACTCCAGATATAAACACTAGTAAACCATACTTTAAAATGCTGTTTTTCATAATATTTAATTTTAACGTTACCTTCTTATGACTAAACACTTTACAAAAGGTTTAATCAAATATGTTTTTTTTCATATAAAATGCAATTCTAATTCAAAAAATATTATATTTGCACGCTGATAACAAGGCGTTATCAATACATAAAAATCATTTAAATAATATTGGAATGTATTTAACAAAAGAGATTAAAGAAGAGATCTTCGCAAAGCACGGTAAAGGAAAAAATGACAGTGGTACTGCAGAAGCTCAGATTGCATTATTTACTCACAGAATTACTCACTTAACAGAACACTTAAAGAAGAATCGTAAAGATTATAATACAGAGCGTTCGTTAGTAAAGTTAGTAGGAAAGCGTAGAGACTTATTAGATTATCTTATTAAGAAAGATATTTTAAGATATCGTGCGATTATTAAAGAATTAGATTTAAGAAAATAATAAAAAAGAGAGGCTATATGCCTCTCTTTTTTTTAATGATATTGAAATCTTTTTTAAGGTTTCGAATAAAAACATTCTTACTTCACTAGAGTCAGAATGAATGCCTTAGTTTTTCATTGGTCGAACAATTACTACAACAACACAACCTTGTCCGTCCGAGTAAGACGGAAACCAATGTTTAATTACTACCACTAGCTTGTATAATACATATAAGTTATGAAGTGGTAGATTAGAATCAAAAAAATATGATTCCAAAAGTGTATAGAGAGGTCATTGACCTTGGTGACGGTAGAGAAATTTCTATCGAAACTGGAAAATTAGCAAAGCAGGCACATGGCTCTGTTGTTGTGCAATCAGGCAAATGTATGTTACTATGTACAGTTGTTTCAAATTACAAACAAAGTGATGTAGATTTTTTACCGTTAACTGTAGATTACAGAGAAAAATTTGCAGCTGCTGGTCGTTATCCAGGTGGTTTTTTCAAAAGAGAAGCTAGACCTAGTGATGGTGAAGTATTAACAATGAGATTGGTGGATCGTGTACTGCGTCCATTATTTCCTAAAGATTATCATGCAGAGACTCAAGTTATGATTCAGTTAATGTCTCATGATGAAGACGTTATGCCTGATGCAATGGCAGGATTAGCTGCCTCTGCAGCAATCCAATTATCTGATTTCCCATTTGAATGTGCAATTTCAGAAGCTCGTGTAGGTCGTATAAATGGTGAGTTTATCATCAACCCAACTAGAGCGCAATTAGAAGAATCAGATATCGATATGATGATTGGTGCTTCTGCAGATTCTGTAATGATGGTTGAAGGTGAGATGGATGAGATTTCTGAAGAAGAAATGGTAGAAGCAATTAAGTTCGCACATGAAGCTATTAAAGTTCAATGTGCAGCACAACTTAAATTAGCAGAAGCTTTCGGAAAAAAAGAAACTCGTGAATACGATCCTGAAAGAGAAGATGAAGATCTTGCTAAGAAAATTCATGATATGGCGTATGATAAAGTATACGCAATTGCAAAAGCCGGTTCCTCTAAAAAAGAGCGTGGTTTAGCATTTTCTGAAATAAAAGAAGAAATCACTGCTAGTTTTTCTGAAGAAGAATTAGAAGATTTTGGAGATTTAGTTTCTAAATATTTCTATAAAGCTGAAAAAGCTGCGATTCGGGATCTTACTTTAAATGAAGGATTACGTCTTGATGGTCGTAAAACGGATGAGATCAGACCAATTTGGTGTGAGGTAGATTACTTACCTTCTACACATGGATCTTCTATTTTTACAAGAGGGGAAACTCAAGCCTTAGCTACAGTAACCTTAGGTACCTCAAGAGAAGCTAATCAAATAGACATGCCTTCTTTTGAAGGTGAAGAAACTTTCTATTTACATTACAACTTCCCTCCTTTTTCTACTGGAGAAGCACGACCAATACGTGGTACATCTCGTAGAGAAGTAGGACATGGTAACTTAGCACAACGTGCCTTAAAAGGTATGATTCCTGAAGATTGCCCATATACTGTACGTGTAGTATCTGAAGTATTAGAATCAAATGGTTCTTCTTCTATGGCCACTGTATGTTCTGGTACTATGGCTTTAATGGATGCTGGTGTACAACTTAAAAAACCTGTTTCTGGTATTGCAATGGGTCTTATCTCAGATGGTGATACTGGTAAATATGCGGTTCTTTCTGATATTTTAGGTGATGAAGATCACTTAGGTGATATGGATTTTAAAGTTACTGGTACTGCAGATGGTATTACCGCTTGTCAAATGGATATTAAGGTAAAAGGATTATCTTATGAAATCCTAGTCAATGCATTAAAGCAAGCTGCCGATGGACGTTTACATATTCTTGGTAAACTAACGGATACGATTGCAGAACCAAATGCTGATGTTAAAGGGCATGCTCCAAAAATGGTTACAAAAACTATTCCTGGAGAATATATTGGAGCATTAATTGGACCTGGTGGTAAAGTAATTCAAGAATTACAAAAAGAAACAGGTACTACTATTGTTATCAATGAAGACCCAGTTACCGAAGAAGGTAATGTAGAAATATTAGGTACAAATCAAGAAGGAATTGATGCTGTATTAGCTAAAATTGATTCTATCACTTTTAAACCTCAGGTGGGTAGCGTATACGAAGTAAAAGTAATCAAAATGTTAGATTTTGGTGCTGTTGTAGAGTATATGGAAGCTCCTGGTAACGAAGTACTACTACATGTTTCTGAATTAGCATGGGAACGTACAGAAAATGTTAGCGACGTAGTTAATATGGGTGATGTATTTGATGTTAAATATTTTGGTATTGACTCAAGAACACGTAAAGAAAAAGTTTCTAGAAAAGCCCTATTACCTAGACCTCCTAGACCAGAAGGTGGTGACAAGAGAGATGATAGAAGACCTCCTCGTAGAGATAAAAAAGATAATAATTAATTTATCTTTTTAATTATAAAAAAAAGTAGGCTAAATTCTAAATTAGAATTTAGCCTACTTTTTTTTATCGTACGGCCAAAGCCAAAAAAACCAATCCAACACCAGAAACCATATATGTAACCGGTGTTACAACAAATGTCTTTATATAAGAAAACTTTCTGCTCTTCATTTCTTTTATCTCTGAACGAGCGATTTTCTCATCTTTTTTATCTATCTCTACAAGAATTTCGGAATCGTTGAAATCTTTAACTACCATTTTCTTATTTTGGTATTTTGTAGTCGTTATTTTATATTTTTTATTTAATTGAATTTCTGTGTCTGAAAGCTCTATTGCTTTATAACTATGACAACTCGCAAAAACAACACAAATCAATAAAAGATTTATCAGTAACCTTAGATGCTTTACGTAATACAGATTCTTCATAATTCTATTATACAGTTTAACTTCTTTTAATGATACTTTCATGATATAGGTTTTATACATAGCTTAAAAAGCTATATGTGACTTCACTAATTTACTGATTATTCTACACACAAGATTCTTAAAAACAACATATTAACTAAAATTACACTTTAACTAAGCAACCTTTTTAAAGCATTCAGTCTATAAGACACATACTTTAAAAGACAGAGCCATGACACTATTCAAAAAAATTTCTTTAGTTTTTTTCACTACATTATTTTTGATTTCATGTGAAAATGAACCTTATGATTTATTTAGTAATCTACAAAAAATCGACTCTGATTCGTCCCTGTTTAATTCTATAAAAACGATTTCTACAAACGATGATAAAACCGAGCCTGTTTGTGTGATTTTTATATATCCATTTAACGTCTATACCTTTGATGATAATTCAGAAGTAGTTGGTAGCAGAATCATCAACAATAATGTAGAATTTGTAAGCTTACTCGGTCAAACCGAAGAAATTAATGGAGCTATTGGGCTTAGCTACCCCATAACAAGTACATTAGAAGATGGTAGTACTTTAAGTATTGATGATAATGCAGAACTTAAAGAAACAATTGAAGCATGTATCGAAACCGAAATTATTGGTAATTGTAATAACATACTAGAAGAAGAAAACTGTATATGGACAATCAATTCTTTAACCGAAAACAAAGAGTACAATAATTCTTTACTTGACTTTTACCAAGATGGAACAGGCATTTTTTATCACAAAGGTGATGCGTACAGAACATCTTGGGTGTCCTTATTTATTGAAGAAAAATTACACATCAATATTCATTTAGAAGGAGAATCTCAAACCGCTCAGGATTGGAATTTTGACTGGGAAGCTATTATTACCGAAGACGATACTATAGAGATAACCAACCAAGACAAAAAATACACCATTCAAAAAAAATGTGCTGTTGAAAACTCATGTGATTATGTAGAGTTTAGAGAATGCGCCCTAGAAGGCTTTGATGATAAAGCAGAGTTTACCCTGGATGGATATAAAGAATGCATTGTATCACTTCAGGAAAATATAAATACAGACGCCGAAGTAACATTTTTCAGCACATATGCTGATGCTGAAGAAGAACAAAACATTTTAGACGCATCTACATATACAAATACCACTAATCCCCAACTAGTTTTTGCTAAAATTAGAAATTCAGAAACTAATGTTTCTAAAATTATTAGAATTGTACTATTTGTTGAAGCCTGTAACAATCCAGATGCGTCCTAATGCTATGGTTAGCCATCTTTTCTATGAAAGAAAAGATGGCTTTTAAAACTACTTTATTTTGTAACATTTTGCTTAATCCTAAAATTTTATTCTTTTTTGACGCAACCTTTAAAAACAACTCAGTCTTAAAAAAAATAGATACCTCAGTAATTTATATGCTATTTTTAAAAAGTAATTAGAACAAGTATTAAAATATATTGAACTCTTTTTGCTTATTAACAATGACGAATAAAACACAAAACAGTAGTCTTTACAAAGCTTAAAACCAATTGGACATAAAAAAACTAATTAAAAAGTGTCAAAAAAACAATCGCAAAGCACAAAGTGAATTGTTTTATCTCTATAGAGATATACTTTTTGCTTTGAGTCTAAAATATTGCAAAAATTACAACGAAGCCGAAGACAACTTACAAGATGCTTTTATCACAATTTTCAATAAAATAAACCAATACAATTTTAAAGGTTCTTTTGAAGGTTGGATGAAAAGAATAACTATCAATAAGGCAATTGATAAATACAAAAAGACACCTTATCTAGATAATTTTGTCCAAGAAGATACTATTGAAGATGTTGTAATTGACGCAGAAGAATTACAACTATCATTAGACGAGTTACTCATATATATACAAGAGTTACCAGACAGATATAGATTAGTTTTTAATTTATATGAACTTGATGGATACTCACACAAAGAGATTGCTACAATGCTTACTATTTCTGAAGGAACTTCTAAATCAAACTTACATAGGGCAAAAAGTATATTAAAAACTAAAATACTATCTGACAAAGATTGTTTTAAAAAAAAAGTACTAAGTAATGGCTAACCCAAAAGACATAGGAAAAGTTTTTAAAGAAAAACTAGAGGGTTTTAATACCACTCCTAGCCAATTAAGCTGGGAAGATATTGAGTCTAAATTACCTAAAAAAGAAAAACGTCCCTTAATCTATTGGATAAGAATAGGAAGTGTACTTGTGCTATCCTCATTGCTGTTAACGTTTGGATATATAACATTTACAAAGACTACAATTCACAATTCAAATACTAATAATATCCCACAAAATATTACAATTGATCATTGTGTAGAACCCAATTTTAACAAAAACAATATCACAGATATAAAAGAGAATAAAACTATTAAAGAAGATTACTTAGATACAATTTGTTCTATAAAAGAGGAAATAAACACTAAAACCGATGTTGTTTCTCATTATACAAACACTAATACTGATTCAAAATCTAATTTACCTATAGCTCAATTAAAAAATAACAAATTCGGTTCTAAGGCTTCTAAAAGTAGTAGTAGTAGTAGTAGTACAATAAAGGATCCTAACACCTACCAAAAAAGTTTAAGTAATAACGATCATAACAGTATTAACAACGATACTTTATCTTTTCAATTTTCAAACTCTAAAAACAAAAATATCACTAATCATGTATTGACCGATTCTTCTGGTATAGCAAAAACTCCTAAAGACTCTTTAGATTCAGAGTCGCTAATTAAAAAAGAAGAAGTAGTTGCAAAGCGCAAACCCAAAGACACATTAATATACTTAAAGCCAAAGAAAAAACCACTTTTCCAGAAATTTAGTATAGGGGTTCACCTTACACCCACGTATACCTTTACGCCAAAAGGGTCTTTATTAAGTAATCTAATCGCTAATAACAAGAATAACGGAAGAATCTCTCTAAATTATGGTATTCTTTTTAAAACATATTACTCTAAAAAAACTGCTTTAAGGATTGGATATAACCGTACAAAATTAAGTAGTATTACTAAAAGTATACCATCTGATCAAATTGAAATTGTACTAAGAGATGTGGGGATATCATTACCAAACAACTTCATAGTTGAGGATATCAATACATTAGATCTTGTTCAAAAAATATCCTATAATGAAATCTCATTTGGAGCACAGCATCAAATTATCGATCGAAATATCAAAACATCGATACTAATGGGTATGAATATTTTATTTCTAGATCAAAATGTGCTCTCGGTTCGCAACTCATCAAATACCATTAAAGTTGGAAGCGCCAGAAATCTTCAAAAGGCAAGTTTTAATTTTAATATTGGTGCAAACTTTGAGCACTCCATTACAAAACACATTTATTTAAATGCCGAACCTATATTCAATTTTCAATT
This sequence comes from Aquimarina sp. AD10, assembly GCF_003443715.1. Taxonomy (NCBI): domain Bacteria; kingdom Pseudomonadati; phylum Bacteroidota; class Flavobacteriia; order Flavobacteriales; family Flavobacteriaceae; genus Aquimarina; species Aquimarina sp. AD10. Next base: position 2,665,761 of record NZ_CP031965.1, read on the forward strand.
AAAAGATGCCAGCGACACTACAGAAAGTTATAGACATTTATTTTTCACTCTACAAACTGGATTATCCTATAAATTTTAATAGTACAAAGTACATCTCTTATATTTTAACAGCATTAAAACACGATTAATCTAGCTACTAACAATTTTTTTTAGCGTTATTTCTCAAAAAAACAAGAAAAATAAAAAAGTTGTAAAAATTCTGAAATCCTAGTGTTAGTAGTACTTAAAAGCTACGACTAAGTTGAAGTATTATGATTATTTCTATAAAAAATCAACAATTTTGTAACATTTAGGTAACATCTTACGTATAATAAGCAAAGGCCCTAAAATATTCACAAATTAAATTTCAAGGATAACATAGATGAGACAACTTAAAATTACGAAGCAGGTAACGAATCGTGAGACTGCATCGCTGGATAAATATTTGCAGGAAATTGGTAAGGTAGATCTTATTACTGCAGATGAAGAAGTAGAATTGGCTCAGCGTATCAAGGCTGGTGATGAGAGAGCCCTTGAAAAATTAACAAAGGCAAACCTTAGATTCGTAGTATCTGTTGCAAAACAATACCAAAACCAAGGACTTACACTTCCTGATTTGATTAATGAAGGTAATTTAGGGTTAATTAAGGCTGCTAAACGTTTTGATGAAACACGTGGATTTAAATTTATCTCGTATGCTGTATGGTGGATTAGACAGTCTATCTTACAAGCATTAGCAGAACAATCTCGTATTGTACGTTTACCACTTAATAAAATTGGTTCTATTAATAAAATTAATAAAACGTATGCTTTCTTAGAGCAATCACATGAGCGCCCACCAAGTGCAGAAGAGATTGCCAAAGAGTTAGATATGACTATTAATGACGTAAAAGAGTCTATGAAAAACTCTGGTCGTCACGTAAGTATGGATGCTCCTTTGGTAGAAGGTGAAGATTCTAACCTTTATGATGTATTAAACTCTGGTGAATCACCTAATCCTGATAGATCATTATTACACGAATCTTTACGTACAGAAATAGAAAGAGCTTTAGAAACACTTACACCTAGAGAAGCAGATGTAATCAGATTATATTTTGGTCTTGGTGATCAACACCCTATGACCTTAGAAGAGATCGGAGAAACTTTTGATCTTACAAGAGAACGTGTTCGACAAATAAAAGAAAAAGCTATTCGTAGATTAAAACATACGTCTAGAAGTAAAATATTAAAGACTTATTTAGGATAAATTCCTAAATTGCGACTACAAACAGTTTTATAACATAACTGTTCGTTTTTTGATTGATGAATGACCTCCGGCTGATTACCGGAGGTTTTTTCTTTTATATATTTCTAAGAACCTAAAAAGATTAAAATTCAATCATAAAAAAAAAGATACTGGTTATAAATTAAGTTTACTTACCGTTTTTATACCTATGATGTTATCTAGGAAAATAGTTAATTTAGAAATTTAAATTACCAAAAAAATATTGTGAATAAACTTTATATGGCGATTATAAAATAATGTAAAACATCATGCCTAGATCCTTTCTAAGGATACTCTACACTATCTAACTTAAATAAATTTGATAAGTTTAAAAGTATTCAAAATTTAAAGCATTTTGTTTTCTTAATCGTATAATATTCGAATACTATACTTCTAGTTCAGATTACTATATAAGAAATATGTTTACTTTTACACATACACAATTGTTATAAGCAATTTGAAGAATAATAACTTATACATATTACCGCTTGTTTTGACTCTTTTCCTGTCTTGTAAACCTGACTTGAAAAACGAGAGCTATGACAAAAAAATAACGGTGGAATTCATAAACCAATTATTACAAAAAGAAAGTTTACTTGGAGACAAAAGTTTTCTTGACACTGATTGTATAATAGAACAATCCGTATGGAAATCAAAATTAATAGAAGACAAATTCAAATTATATATCCAAGAAAATTTAAAAATTGAAAATATTAATTTTCTTAACTTTCAAATTGACCTGTTCAACAAATTCAAAATAACTCAAGAACTAGTGCCTAAAAAAAATATTATCGAAAATCGAGAATACATCGAATTTAATGAGTCATTTAAAGATAATGAGTTTGCTTATTTAGATTGGCTGGAGAAAAAAAACTGTAAAAAGGGATTCTCTTCTATTTCTAAACCATTGTTTAACGAGAATTATGATCTTGCAATGGTTCGTTTTGAAAAAATTTGCGGTCCATTGTGCGGAGGTGGAGTAATTGTACTTTATGAATTAAAAAGTAAAAAATGGATGCAAAAAGTTGTAATAGACAATTGGATTAAATAAATAAAAAAGCTCATAACACTATATAACAAAACATAGCTACCCTTTTGGTTAGCAACGTTTGTTATATTTACCGTTCTAAGCCATTACCGAAATTTGGAAATTGAAAATAAAATATTATTAGTATTGGATTTAGATGAAACTCTAATTCACGCAACTGAGCAAAAACTCGAAATTGACTTTGACTTTCAATATGCCGATTATTTCATTTATAGAAGACCAAATCTTAAATGGTTTCTGGAATCTATGAGTGCTGATTTTAAATTAGCTGTTTGGTCATCTGCTGACGATAAATATGTTGAGGAAATAGTGGAAAAAATAAAGCCCGAAAATATTGATTTTGAATTTGTTTGGGGCAGAACTCGCTGTACAACAAAAAGGGATTATCAACTTGACGAATATATTCACGAAAAAAGACTCAAAAAAGTAAAAAAGAAAGGTTTCTCAATTGAACGGATATTGATGATTGACGATTCTCCTGAAAAAACAAAGGACAATTATGGAAATGCTGTTTATGTGAACGCCTTTGAAGGAGATCAAACTGACTCGGAATTGAAAATTCTTGCGGAATATCTGAACTCAATAAAAGATAGCCAGAATGTGAGAAGTTTTGAAAAAAGAGGATGGAAAAATAAAAAAACGGCTTAGAACAACACCTATGCGATAATGCGGAGTTTAGGCTTAATCGAAAAGTCATTGTCTATTTTGGTTTGTCGCCAAAGATTTAAATTTGGTATTTTAGAAAATATAAAAACAAAACATAAACTTTGGCTAAGTGCTGGATCGAAGAACAATGATTTTTTGCTTCCGCACTGCGCATAGCTAAACGTTGTAGCCAATTTGAGAAAACTAATGAGATTTAATTTAACAGTCGTTTTTTTATTAATTATTCAATTGATTTCTTCACAAGAGAAAAAAGCTGAATTTAAAGTTCAATTAAACAATAAAGGAAAAGTTGAATTCAAATCTGACTTCAATTCGTTTGAACATAAATTTGACTTTTTCTACGAAGATGAGAATTATATAGTAAAAGATTCTTGTAGAGGCGAATTCGGTGGAACAGTTGAATTTAGAAATAAAAAGACCGACAAAGTCTACGTTTCTAAAGCTACGTGTCCATCGTCTTTAATCAAAATAGACGGAAAGTATTATCTAACGACTTCATTGGCTCATATGTCTGGATTTTCTGGAATTTATGAAATTGTTGAGCCAACAAAACTGACTGAATTAAAAGAAGACGACACTGAAAAGGATAAATTTTTTAAAAAGAAATCAGATAGTGGACTTAAAGAATTGTACAGAAATATTGGCGGAACAATACTCGTCAGCTTTCCATATAAGGATAAACTTTATTTTATAACTTCTGACAGAGACGGAACTTATCTAACTGAAAGAAAAGAATCCGAATTGATTAAAATTAAAAAGTTACTGGACTTTAAAGTTTACACTTACGAAACTGGAATTAAAATTACAGATGACAATCACTATGTCAATAATTTTCAAATTGGATATGGAAAGGAAATCGGATTTTTTGATATTAAAGATAATGTCATCAATATAAATTTATATAAATAAAAAATGGCTACAACAACGTGTATAATTCATTGCTAGTTCTCGCCTACTTGGAAATTCCTTCGGAATTTCCTCTGGTTCGTTTTAGTTTATTAATTTAGTTGCTGAAACACGCAACGAAATCATACACAAGACCGTTGTGGTTAATTATGAAAGAAGCAAAAAACATAAAAAGCAACATCTTGAAATTTCATGTTAATAATGATATTTCTGGAGTTGAGTTAATGGACGCTAATTTCAAATCGAATAAAGCTTCTTTACATTATCACCCTGAATTTATTATTGGTGTAATGGAAAGTGGTGTGCAATCGTATTGTCCAAAGTCACCTAAAGAAAAAATAATTTCTAAGGGACATATTTCAATGATAAACCCAGAGAGGATTCATAGCAATAAGAATATTGATGATAAAGGCTACAGGTATAGAACTTTTAATGTACAGCCAGAAGTTTTTCAACAGATTGCAAATGATATAGCACAGGATGAAGTTTCACTTCCAAATTTTGATAAAGTCACAGTAAAAGATAATCATCTAGAAGAACAATTATTACATCTACATAATTATCTTTTTTCGAATCAGTTTGATACTATTCAAAATCAAAATTGTTTTTATGAAACATTTGCTTATCTTATAAAAAATCACAGTTCAAGTAAGGTAAAAGCAGGCGAAATTTCTGCAAACTCCATCATCACTAACCATATAAAAGATTATTTACATACCTATTTTGATTCCAAAATAACATTAGAACAATTGTCGGAGGTTTCTGGTTTAAGCACTTATTATTTAAATAGAGTTTTTTCAAAATCAATTGGTATTCCTCCACATAAGTATTTGATGAACTTAAGACTCAATAAAGCTCAGGAATTATTAAAGCTTAAAAACTCTGTTACAGAAGTAGGCTACATGGTTGGGTTCTTCGACCAAAGTCACTTCACAAGAAATTTCAAATCGTTTTTAGGTATTACACCTAAACAATATCAGTCTTCCATTGCCCAATAGCAAGATTATACAATTTTTTAAGGTCTCCCTATTTTAATTTTGTTTCTCATTAAAACAGAATAAAAAATGGATGTACGTAAAATACTCTCTGAAAGAGATGAAACTTTAAATTATGCTGCACAAAAAGCAATAACCTTTTTGCAAGAAGCACAGACTAGGAATATTGAGCCTACTGAAGAAGCCCTTAAAAATCTTTCTTTGTTAGATGGCCCTTTTCCTGAAACTCCAATGCCATCTAAAAAGGTTATTGAAGAACTAGAAAATATTGGAAGTAAGGGAGCTATGATGACAATTAGCCCACGATTTTTTGGGTTTGTAACTGGTGCTAACTTACCTGTCACTGTGGCGGCTCAATGGTTGGCTGCAGCTTGGGATCAACTACCAAATATGGCTGTATTATCTCCATTAGCATGCAAACTAGAGCAAGTGGCCGAAAAATGGTTAGTAGATGTTTTACACTTACCTAAGCAAACACGCTGCTCTTTTGTAACCGGTACTACCACTGCAGATATGGTTTGTTTACTTGGTGCAAGAAATCATGTTTTAGAACAATATGGATGGGATGTTCAAACCAATGGAGTCTTCGGAGCTCCAAAAATTAGAGTTCTCGTTGGAGAAGAAGTACATACCACCATGCTAAGAGCTTTAAGGGCAATAGGTATTGGAAATGCACAAATAGAAAAAATTCCAGTAGATGAAAATGGTGCAATTGATGCCAACCAACTTCCAGAGTTTAGAGATGAACCGACTATTATTTGTTTACAGGCAGGAAATGTAGATTCAGGAGCATTTGACCCTTTTGATACTATTATTGAAAAAGCAAAAAAATATAATGCTTGGGTACATATCGATGGTGCCTTTGGTTTATGGGCAGCTTCAAACCCAAAGCTAAAGTATTTAATGAAAGGCTTTGAAAAGGCAGATTCATGGGCTACGGATGCTCATAAATGGCTGAACGTACCTTATGATTCTGGTATGGCATTTTACAAAGATGAAATGGTTATTAAAAAAGCACTTACTTTAAAAGGTAATTACCTCGTTCAAGGTAATGATGACCCAATGAACAGAACTTTAGAAACTTCAAGAAGAGCAAGAGGAACAGAAGTTTGGGCAGCCTTAAAAAGTTTAGGACGACAAGGTGTCTCTGATATGATAGGTAAATCTTGTGATTTAGCTAAGTATTTTGAGTTAAGATTAAGAGAAGAAGGCTTTGAAATTTTAAACAACGTAGAGCTTAATCAGGTAATGGTTTCATTTGGTTCTGATGAAAAAACAAAAGCAGTAATAAAAGCGATTCAAAAAGAAGGAACTGCGTGGTTTGGTGGTACCAATTGGCATGGTAAAGAAGCTATGCGAATTAGTACAGTAGGATGGTCAACCACTAAAAAAGATATTGATATGAGTATGGAAGCATTGCTTAAAGTTGTAAATCAGTTTAATTAAATAAAATTCATACTATGTTAGAAAGTGAAAAAATACTCAGATTTGAAATCATAACTGAAATCAGAAAAAAAGTACCTACTTGTTTTACCTCTAATGGTCAATTTATTGGTTCTTCAGTTACAAAAAACAATGCAAATGAATTGAAAGAGGTAATTACTAAAAATAATATAGATAAAGTTATTATTGAAGATATTACCTTGGGTTATTTATTTAGAAATAATTTCTTAACTCAAAATTTCAAAGACCAAGTTAACTTGGTCTTAGATTTCTTCTATAAAGGTTAAATGGTAACACTTAAAATAAAAGATCTTACTACTTAATCTGAAAATGTAGTGTCTCCAAATTTGCAAAAAAGTTAGGAATAATTTGATTCATTAAACTATGAAGTTCTAGGTAATGAACGAGAGAATAACTAACCTCAACAACGTGTATAATTAATTACTTCTTAATTTCCTCATCGGAAAATCACAACTGATTTTCCGTAACTAATCATACACAAGACCGTTGTACAACATTTGGAAAATGACTAGAAGTGAGTTTAAAAAACATATTGAAAAAACATTTTATGAATTGAAGTTGTATGCTGAATTACATTATGGACAGGAACTTCCAAATGACTTTGAATTTGAATGGTGTTTAGTAGAAAAAACAAAAGCCATCGGAAATAATGATATTATTGAATTAATTACCGATAAAGTCTATTTAAATGAAAAAGAAATATATCCATGTGTTGACCTAGTTGCAGAAAAAATAACTCTAGATAATAGAATCTATATTAGTGGACGAATTTCGGGACATAAACCAAGAGAATTTGGTAATGGATGGAATAATAGACCTGGTCCGTTTATTTATGGTTTAGCCTGGATTTATTAATAAAAAAATAAAAACTGACTCTAAAGAGTTTAAAGAATTATTGTTTAAAAAAGGTTTAATTCATTATAATTAACAATGAGTATTTTATTTATTACAATCGGAGTTGTTGTTGGAGCAATTATTCTAGGTATAGGAATTGTCTATTTGAGATATTTTATTCCATTGCGTCCACAAGAAAATGGATTTGAATATGTTCATGTAAATGATGATGGAACTGTACGTGAGTTATATAAGGATGAGGTTGAATATTTGAATGAGGAATTTCATCCAACTGATGGAGCAAGACCATATATTAAAAGTCGATATAAGTCATTAACACCTGATAAAAGAATGTCAGGTTTTATACAACGGAATAGAGTTCCGAAAAAAGTGGAAATAAAAAACGTTGTACAACAAAGTATCAAAAAATAGAGCACGAGGTTGATGAAACCGGAGCTTCGGGTGTATTTTCGAAGTCACCAAATTTTTAATTTGGCTTTTAGAATGAAAAGTTAAAACAAAATAAAAAATTCGGTTTGTACTTAATTCGAAAAGTATTGTATATAAACGCTCTACTTTTCTTATGCGAGACGTTAGCGGTCATTTCAGAAAACTATTCACTTTTATCTGATTCCTTAGAATTTTCAATCTTTTTTATATACTCTGTAGGAGTGACTTTTGTAATCTCTTTAAACGCTTTGTAAAAGGTAGATTTAGAATTAAATCCAACTTCATATGCTATAGAAATTAATGTAAATTCTTTATGCTTATTTTCGTTGATTCTTTGTGAAAAATCGGCAACACGATATTCATTAACCAGTTCGTAAAATTTTTTTTTATAGATGTTATTTAAAACCCATGATAACTTATTCGTTGTCGTATTAATTTCATTCGCTAAAATAGACAAACTTAATTCTGATCTACGATATCCTTTATTTTCTTCGAAGTAAGCTTTAACCAAATTTTGAATCTTATTTATTTCTTTTTTGTCAAGTTTAGTTTTCTTTTTATACTCATTTTCATTATTGGAGGGAAATCGAATTTTAAATATCTCAGGGTATTTTAGGTTATAAAAACTAACAATATAAATTTGGACACCAAAGATTAAACAGGATATGTCATGAATTAACGGCCTTTTAATCCATGTAATAAGATCGAACAATTCAAAAACACCTAGTAACCAAAAAAACATATACATTGCCAAGCAAAAGAGCATTACTTGTATGTATTCTATACTATTTGGACTAAAGGATAACTCTTTAGTTTCATTCTTCTTATAATAATTAAAAAGGCTGTAAGATTTAATCAGGTAAACGGTAATAGAGATAAAAAATGAGATTTCAATTGTTAAATATAAAGTGTCTGCGTAATTACTTAAGTTTTCTATAGAATCATAATTGTAAATATGAAAAAAACCATATATCAAATAAAATATTACTGGTAGATAATGGTAGTATGCTAAGTGGTATTTGTCATTTTCATAAAACAACAACCGACGAATATAAGTATACACCAAAGGACCAATAAAAAGATAAAAAACATTAAATAGATATCGATATTTATAGACAACATAATATCCTATTTCAGAACTAATAACCCTCTCAAGTAAGTAGAAGCTATAAATAGCTAATAAGTACTGTATAATTCTATTTGTTCCTGAATTTTTTTTCGGAATATACTGTATTGCAAAAATTAAAAAGATACACTGACCTATAATTAATATAAGGAAAAACTCATATAGAGATATATGCATTTGATTAAGATTTATTTTTGAGTTCAAATATTGTTATAATTTATTCTAACAAAAAAATAAGTTTAATACTTTATCACCCTTAAAGATTAACATTCTATTTTGCTATAATGATCTTTTCATCTAAGTATAGAGTCAAACGAAAGAACATAATCAAAAAATAGTCTGAAACTATAGTTTAGGACATTTAATGATGAAAATTCAAAACATCTTACGACCAAAAAAGTTTTCTTTACCAAAAAAACGCAAAAATATTTACAGCTCTAAATATTAAACTTTATAATCAAATTCAAAAAAAACAAGTATGCTACGATTTAAACAAGTTTTAATCATATTATTAGTCTTACAACCTATTTTAATTTATTCTCAAAAATCCATATCAGAGAGCGAAAAAAATATTGTGATTGAAAACATCAAAGTCTTAATCGATTCAAATTATGTTTTCAATGACAAAGTTAAGTCTATAAATAATTCATTAGATAGTTTAAATTTAACAGGGAAATATAATGATATTAGAGACTACAAAAAATTCGAAAAGGTTTTAACCGATGACCTTGTAGAAGTAACCAAAGACCTTCATTTTAAAGTTCGATACCACCCCGAATATGTAAAAAATAGTCGTGAACAACTCAACCGACAGGCTGCACGCGAGAATGAAAAAAAAACTAAAAAAGAAGTAAGAATCGATTGGGACTTATGGTACGCAAAAAAAGAGAATTTTGGCTTTGAGAAAGTTGAAATACTTGGTGGAAATATCGGATATATAAAATATAACTTTTGGTACCCTTTAGAGTGGACAAAATCTACTCTTGATGCTACAATGAAATTCATCGCCAATACAGACGCATTAATAATCGATTTAACTGAAAACGGAGGCGGATATAGCCCTACTGATAGTTACTTAGGAAGTTATTTTTTTGATAAAGAATCCATATTATGGTCATCTAGCTATACTAGACCCACAGAAGAGACAGAATCCGAATACACCTTTAAAGAAGTCGGAGGAGAACGCTATCTTAATAAACTTATATTTATTTTAGTCAGTGAGGAAACTTTTTCTCTTGGAGAAAAATTCGCATATTGTATGAAACATTTTAATAAAGCAACAATCGTTGGACAAACCTCTGCTGGCGCAGCGCATGGAATTGATTATATAGAAGTAAATGATAATTTTATGATTCAACTTCCAATATCACATAATATTCATCCCATAACTCAAACAGATTGGGAAGGAACGGGTGTAATTCCCAATATAGTCACTAGCAGTAATACCGAATCTATAAAAACAACACATCTTAACGCATTAAATAAGCAAATCGAAATTTTGAAAAAACAAACAATTGTCGGGCCAATACTAAAAAGATATGAAAAAATTAAGATGGAAATAAACAACCGCTAACAATGGCTATAAGTAATTGCTTTTTCTCGCCTACTTTGGAAATTCCTGCGGAATTTTCAACTTGGTGTGTACTGGCAAAGTTAAGTGCTAATCCACGCAACTACTCATAGCCTAGAGCATTGGCATTAATTAATAAGACTGAAATGAAAATTAGAGAAGCTCATAGAAATGATTATACTATTTCTACTGACAAGGATAAATTAGATATTTTGAGCATTCACAAATTCCTTACAAACGAAACTGATTGGGCTAACGGAATTCCAATCAATACTTTGAAAACATCAATTGAAAACTCTTTGAATTTTGGGCTTTACTACGAAAACAAGCAAATTGGCTTTGCTAGAATAATTTCAGACTATTCAACTATTGCATATTTAGGAGATGTTTATGTTCTAAAGGAATATAGAGGAAAAGGATTGAGTAAATGGTTGATAAATGAAATAATGCAACACCCCAATCTTCAAGGATTAAGACGCTGGATTTTATTAACAGATACAGCTGAATGGCTTTATAAAAAGTTTGGGTTTACAGAAATACCTAATCCCGAATTTTATATGGAGAAACATAATCCGAATGTATATAACGGAATAGATAAAACTAATGCCGACAATGGCTATAATTAATATGGGGTTTAAGGCTTAATCCAAAGTTTGAGTATATTTATAAAGCCCGTAAAATCTATCGGATTTTGCTTTGATAACAAAAAAAGAAAAAACAAAACAAACAGTTTTTGCTAAGTGCAAGTACGAAAGTTAGCGTTCTCATACTATCCGTACTACCTATAACCAAGACGTTACAACACATATGAAAAAACCAATCATAACAATATTAACTGGAATTATTTTAATGGGATTATTTGGCTTCTTTAAAAAAAACAGAATAACGGAAAAAGATACTAAGTCAATAATTTTAGGAATGATTCTTCTTGAAGAGCCAAATTCATTTGACTTAAAAGGTACGGTAACGGAATTAAGAAAAAAATGGCACTTAAAAGTTGACGATACTGATGCGGACGATAAAGCTGCTATTTTAAAAATCAATGATTATACTATTGCTATTGCAAATATGGGGGTTTCTATTCCTGAAAATGAGGTTGAATCAGCCGCAGCATATAATTATTTCTGGAAAAATGGAGTTGAAGAAACCTCAAAACATAAAGGACATATACTATTAACGATAACTAATGCGGGTAAAAATGCTATTAAAGAAAATTTATTATATACTAAATTAGCGTCTTCTGTTATGAACAACAGTAAATCTTTAGGAATATATATTGGAGGAAGAACTTTAGTTTTGAAAAAGGAGTTTTATCAAGAAAATATTAAAATGATGTCTGAACAAGACCTTCCTTTATATAATTGGATTTATTTTGGGTTAAGAGATGAAAACGGAAAAAAATCTATTTATACATATGGTCTTAAGGACTTTGGTAAAAAAGAAATGGAAATCATTGATTCCAAAAACTCTTTTGAAGAACTTAATGAAATGATGTTTAATCTAACGCATTATGTAATTAGTTACAATGTTAAATTAAATGACGGAGAAACAATCGGAATTTCTGCTGATCAAAAACTAAAAATATCAGAATCGAAAGGAAAGTTTATTGATGGAAATACTTTAAAAATAGCATATTAAAAAACGTGCTGTAACACTATGTAAACCCAATGCTTTTAGTGCTATAAGGTAAGGGAGTTTTGTATTTGTGACGTCGGCGACTCACATTGAGAAAAATAAAAATTCGGGTTTTCCCGCTGTGACTGCCAAGTTTTAATTTGGCTGTATTTATAAAAAACTAAACATAGAAATTATGTGGACTTAGCCCTACAATTGCAAGAGAAGCAATACGAATGTTAAAAAGTAAAAGCCTTTAACTTATCAATCAATAATCATAAAAATTGATGTATAAAAATTAAGTATCAGTTGTCCTATACAGACATAATAGCTACTATAATTGTTTTGGATTCAATGTGTTAATTAAGAGTTAATCTTAAACTGGATATAACATTTAGTTTCGTTTTTTGTAGGTTCAAGTCAGTTCTTTATTTAATAGAACTCGACCTATTTAATCACAATCACATAAAATCTTAAAATGAAAACTACTACCAAGTTAGCTTTACTCTGTTTACTCACATTCTGGGTAACTTTTAGTATCAATGCACAAGAAAAACCCAAAAACCCATTAAACGGATTAGAATTTAGAAATATTGGCCCGGCAATGACCTCGGGTAGAATCGCTGATATCGCCATTCATCCTGAAAATGAAAACATTTGGTATGTAGCTGTCGGTTCTGGTGGTGTATGGAAAACAACTAATTCTGGGACTACGTGGAAAGCCTTATTCGACAAACAAAAAGTATATTCAATCGGTTGTGTGACCATTGATCCTAATAACCCACATACCATATGGGTAGGAACCGGAGAAAATGTGGGAGGAAGACATGCCGGTTTTGGAGATGGTATATATGTAAGTCATGATGATGGTAAGACTTGGAAAAATATGGGATTAAAAAAATCTGAACACTTGTCAAAAATTATTGTACACCCAACTAATCCAGATATCCTTTGGGTGGCTTCTCAAGGGCCTCTTTGGAGTAAAGGTGGTGAACGTGGAGTTTATAAAACTACAGATGGTGGAAAAACATGGAAACGTACATTAGGAGATGAAGCATGGGTTGGCGCAACCGATATGCTTATCGATCCTAATAATCCCGATATATTATATGCAGCGACATGGCAAAGGCACAGAACGGTAGCCGGTTATTTAGGCGGTGGCCCTGGATCAGGACTTTACAAAAGTACTGATAGTGGAGAAACATGGAGAGCTCTTAAAACTGGTATTCCAAAGTCAAACTTAGGCAAAATAGGACTAGCAATGTCCCCCTTTAATCCAGAAGTTATTTATGCAGCTATCGAATTAGATAGGAGAAAAGGTGGTGTATATATGACAACAAATGGCGGAGAATCTTGGGCAAAACAATCAGATGCTGTTGGTGGTGGTACAGGACCACACTATTACCAGGAACTGATTGCTTCACCACATTATGAAGGTACCTTATATATGATGAATAATGCTGCTTTGATTTCAACAGATCACGGAAAAACCTTCACCAATATGAGTAGAACAAATCAGCATAGCGATAGCCATGCTTTGGTTTTTAAGAAATCTAACCCCAATTACTTATTGATTGGTACAGATGGTGGTTTATATGAAAGTTTTGACAATACAAAAAGTTGGAAATATGTAAGAAACTTACCTATTACCCAATATTTTAAAATTGCAGTAGATGATGCCCTCCCCTTTTATAATGTATATGGAGGTACCCAAGATAATGGATCACATGGTGGTCCTTCAAGAACTATTAGTTCTGATGGTATTGCAAGTGCAGATTGGTGGAAAACACTTGGAGCAGATGGAGCTCAAACTGCCACAGAGCCAGGTAATCCAGACATTACCTACGGAGAATTTCAACAAGGTGCATTATGGAGAATAGATAGTAAAACTAGAGAAAGCGTATTTATTCAACCACAAGCAAGAGAAGGTGATCCTTATGAACGCTTTAATTGGGATGCTCCAATTGTAGTAAGTTCACATAATCCTAAAAGATTATATTTTGCCTCGCAACGTGTTTGGAAGTCTGAAAACCGCGGAGATGCTTGGGAACCAATTTCAGGTGACTTAACCTTGAATCAAGAAAGAATGACCTTCCCATATTATGGCACATCTCAAAGTTGGGATAATGCTTGGGACGTATTTGCCATGTCTAACTACAATACGATTACCTCTTTAGCAGAATCACCAAAGCAAGAAGGCTTGATTTATGCTGGTACCGATGATGGACTCATCCAAGTAACAGAAGATGGAGGAGCTAATTGGAGGAAATTCTCTCTAAATACTATAAAAGGAGTCCCTACCACACCATTTGTGAATGATGTTCGTGCAGATCTTTTTGATGCTAATATCGTATATGCAGCTTTAGACAATCACAAGTATGGCGATTATAAACCTTATATTATTAAAAGTAGTGACAAAGGAAAAACCTGGTCTTTGATCAATGGCGACCTGCCAAACAAGCTATTGATATGGAGACTCGTACAAGATCACATTAAAAAGGATTTGTTATTTGCCGCAACAGAATTTGGTGTATATGTTACCCTGAATGGAGGCAAAAACTGGATAAAATTAGAAGGTGGAATGCCGACAATTCCAATTCGAGATATTACAATACAAAGACGTGAAAATGATTTAGTAGCTGGATCATTTGGTAGAGGTATATTCATTTTGGACAATATTGCTCCTTTACGTGAATACAATGCAAATTTGAACTCTACAGAAGCAAAACTTTTTCCTGTAAAACCAGTACAATGGTATCGACAATCTAGTAGAGTTGGTAGTCAGGGTGATGCTGAGTGGATTGCTAAAAATCCTCCTTTCGGAGCTAATTTTACCTATTTTATGGCAGACAAAATCAAATCTAAAAAAGATATCAGAAAGGAAAAAGAAAAAAAGGGAACCGCTAAATTTCCAGGCTGGAATGCTCTAGAAAAAGAAAACAGGCAAAACGGTCCTTCAATCCTTTTGGTAATTAAAAACGCTAATGGAGATGTAATTAATACTGTAAAAGGTACTAACAAAAAAGGGTTTAATCGGGTAAATTGGAATCTGAGTTACCCAAGTAAAAGTGGGGAACGATTAGAAGTTCCCAAAGCTCGACGTGGATTTCGAAATGGAGGTGTACTAGTTACTCCTGGCAATTACACCGTAACTTTAGTAAAACGCATTGATGGTGTAAACACGGTTTTACAGGGTCCTGAATCTTTTAAAGTAGAACCATTGTTTGATACCCCAGCCTTACCTAGAAAGTCATTCAAAGAAATGGATGCATTTAGAGATGCTGCTTTTGCATTCCAACAAGACTTAACAGCAACAACTATTGCATTGTCTACAAGTCAAAAAACTATTAGTGCTATGTTAAGGGCTCTGGACAAAGCCATAACACCTTCTGATGATTTATATAAACGATTACACACTACCAAAAACGCATTATTAGATATTGAAAAAGAATTTCAAGGAGATAAAACAAAAGAAGAAGTTGGAGAACGCTCAAATCCTACCGCTAGCGAGGGTAACGCTATAAGTTGGAGAGCTTTTGGAAATACATACGGACCAACAGAAGAACATAAGGGCTTCTTAAATCGTGTACAAAGTCAACTCAAAAAGGTAAAAGCTAAATTACTACCCATTATCAATTCAACACTTCCTGAACTTGAAAATGATTTGAAGAAAAATGGAGCACCTTGGGTAGAAGGGCAAGGACTAATTAAGAATTAAAAACATCCCCAGAAAGATTACATAAAAAAGCCTGAATATTTTATTCAGGCTTTTTTATTATTTCTAGTTTGCATACTTTTAAATTTAAAGCTTTTATGCTTATACCCCCTTCAGAAAGCAAATATATCATACATTAAAAACTAGTCTTTTTCTTTTGCCTTTCTTTTTAATCTACTTTGATAAAACTGATCTGCAAAACCTGATATTTTTTCATAGAAAGTTGTACCGTTTTTACCTTTCGCTTTGAGATAATAACTTACTTCGGTGAATACCGTAGGATTTTCGGCATCAATAGCAAAACCATATTCAAGTCGACCCTTTAAATATGTTTTCATTTTATCATCATAATCACTTTTATCCAATATAGAATAAACCTCATCCTTTTGAGCATAAATATCTTTTACTAATTGAGGATCCGGTTCCATAGCTTTAGCAAGTTCTTTATCATTTTTAGGGCGATCTTCTTCAGAAACAACCCCTTTTTCGTTCGACGGAAGATTTGTATATAGCTCAGCCAAATGTGTGAGCTCATGTATAATCATTGATTGACGTTCTATATCGTGTTCCATTCCGTACGCATTAAAATAATTCTTTATTTTTTTTGTCAATGCCCATCGTTCATCCTTTACAACTACCTGACCTTTGCCGTCTTTATTTAAAGCGGCATGCCCTCCTTTAGTAGACACGCCATAATTAATATCTTCGGGCATTTGATTGTGAATAGCAAATACCTCATCCAATATATTTGTTAAAACTTTGTCTCCCTTGGCAACTTCGCGCATTTTATTTAGATCTTCGTCATCAAACTTGGCTTGTATTACATTTGAACCTAAGGTTAATTTTACTCCTTGTTGTTTATTATTTACCATTTCCTGTAATTGAATCGCTTGTTCTACCTGCGGGCCATTATCCGCCATTTCCTGTAGTTTTCGCTGAGTAACAGTTTCAGGTCTATTATCGGTAAACTGAAAAGTAGATTCGCCACCACCTTGTTTCTGAGAAATGGTATTTGCTACCGATTGATTTCTATTGTCATGCGATTTATCAGCATGTGTATTCATACTTTTTCTTTTAAAGTTTACCTATTACTTGTTACACTTACTTCCCAAAGGAAATATATGCATTATACAAATTGTTACTTATTTTTTTATTTCGGTTTCAAATAGTAAAATTTCATTTAAAGAATCATCTTCTCAGTAATAGACTTTGAAAATAGAATTTTTGTTTTCAAATGCTAAAACCTGTAAATCAATAGTTTTCAATATGTATTAGATAACATGAATCTGGATATTCTTTTGGCCCTTACCTACTCTGTTAATTATCGGTTTCTCAAAATCCAATTTACACATTGTATATAAGTTGCTCCACCTTTCTGGCTTTGAGGTGGCACATTTCTCTGAGCACGAAGTTGTCTCAAAATCTTGTTCCTTGTACGGCCATCGAAGTTTATACGGGTTTCAGCTAATCCGCCAAACTTCACATGGTCTCCGTAATGCACATGCCAGTAGGCACCTTCCCCAGCGTCATATGCATTGGCACCACCAGCCAATTGAAATACGATTTGTTGTTGTTGCGAAGTATATGCGTCTGTCATTGCTTGCAACTGCGCTACTTGTTTAGCTTGCTGGCTATTATTAGCCATCTCTTGTAGTTTTCTTTGTGTAATTGTACCAAGTCGATTATCAACAAACTGAAACGTAGACTTGCTACTACTTTGCTTTTGAAAAACAGAATTTGCAACCGATTGGTTTTTAATTTCATTCAGTCTATTAGCGTGCGTATTCATATTTTGTTCTTTAAAGTTGGTCTTTATCTACATCTTTTGTATGAGGTGTTTACTTCTTAAAGAGTTCATATACAATATACGAATTATTACAGTGCATTTTTAATTTATATTTCACACTAAGACACCGATAGTAAAAAAGTAATCATGAATTGTATCTATTATTATACGTCGCTACTTTATGACTTTAATGAGGTTATTCTTGGCTAACTCTAAAATATCATGTAATTCTTTTAAAGATATTTCTTTTGCATTATTAAAATCTACCAAAACATGATCATATTTTTTAGGGTATTTTTCTTGTATAGCTTCTCTAACAAATTTTACTGCAGGTCGTAAATGGCGGTATTCTCCATCAACTATAACAGATGATTCATAGAGTGCACAGAATAGACTATGCGTATCGCTTGATTCGCATACTCGATTATCATTTTTATTCCACCTTTTCGTGACTTTTAGAAGCTCAATCGTATTTTCAATAATTTGTACTTCAATCGCACTAGGTTTGAACCAATTTCCTTGTAATTGTGCGTCTTGAAAGTTAAACTCCTTAATAACTATAGGTAATATTTTTGTACCGTCCTCAAAATTCCCTGCATAATACCCATTTGTATATTGAATAAGAGTTGCTATTCGTTCTGGCATATTGGGCCAGGAGATCTCTACAAACCTTTGAACTGTATCGTTTTTTAAGACAGTGAATTCCATGGCAGGTTTTCCGTAAGGAGCAAGAACTATACGAGACAGTGCACGACCATTTCTAAGGATAGTATACCTTCCTTGACACACTTTTCCGTTATCATCTGTATATGTCCCGAACCAGAGTTCTTCTTTTTGAGCAAAAGTAGTACTAGAGAAGAAAAACAGCACTACTAAAAGAAGTAGATTTGAATACAATGTTGATTTGATTTTTTTGATTGATGATTGCATGATTTCTATATTTAAATGATTAAATATAAGAGTCTTATCATATCAAAATGTTACAGTTTGATCAAGTAATAAATTGCATTCTGAAAATAAGGTAGTTAAAAATTGCACGTAACGGTTCTGGCATTTATTTCTGTTTCTCTAAAGAACATTTCGAAGCATTGCGTCTGATAATATGCTTCCTGCAATTAAAAAATAAACAAATAAAAAGAAACGTAACCTCCCACTCGCTGCCTTTATAGGTTCAGAAATTTTAGCGTCATACAAATCATAAGGAAGACTTTTGGCTGTTGATCTTTCTTTACTAAATGCATTATCGGCACTAAAAGCAAGTAACAGAAGTGGATATTTAAGATACGTAACGAGCAGCTCATCTATCATAAGAACAGTTGTGTTTTGATTGACACGTTCTGTAATGGTAAAAACCAAATAAACAACCAAACCGATTAAGAGAGAAAAAATTGAAGTAGTGATTCCTTTTTCATATTTTTTTAATAGATTATTTTTTTTGTGGACATATGTTAAAAGTAAAATTCTTAATAGTTGTGCAACAATAGTAATTAAAACAATTTCACCGATATACATAAAGTATTCAGAATGATAAGGGTCAATATTCCAACGTATATTTATGGAAACAATAATCAATGTGATTGCTATAAAACGTAGTACTAAAATAGGTATGCTATGCGTTATAAATTGCTTTTCTAAATATTTTCCTAAAAGAAATAGTGTTAGAAAAATTATGATAATTTTATAAATATCGAAATTAACCACTGTTTGAATAAAACTATTGGTTTTCAAAACAGGTATTAGGTATGCCGCCAGTAACGCACTTGCAAACCAGAGTAGTAGTAGTATTGTATAAGTAAGCAAAAGAAATTTTATTTTTTCTTGTAACGTGGCATTCTGTTTTGTGTTTGTTATCATTGATTAAATAAATTTTGTGACTAATTTTTAATCTTGATTTTTTAATATTGGGATAAGATACTTCAATACAATGTCGAAAGGTAATTTCCCTTTCCAGTTTCCGTAGTTACTTCCAGTAAAGGTGATGACAGCATTGTAATCTTCCAACACCATCATATATTGACCGCCATTTCCAGAGGCAAAAAGCACTTCAGTTTGGATCTCTTTATATTGCAATACTTCTCGATACCAGAAGTAGCCGTACTTGGCTGAAGTAGTGATAGCATTCTTTATACCCGACCAATACAAAAATGACATTCCTACTTCTATTTCACAATTGGTAGATTCTTTGATCCAGTCGCTACTAATTACTGGCTTTCCCTTCCATATTCCTTTATTAGCCACCAGAATAGCTATTTTCAACATATCCAATGGTTTCATATATGATGATCCTGCGGCATAGCCTCTTCCATCTGGTGTAATCTCCCACTGGCATTTATCTATCCCAATAGGTTCGAAGAGGTACTTATCTGCAAAATCCATTAGTGTTTGACCACTGGTTCTTGATATAATTATTCCGATCAGATCAGGTTCCATAGAAGAATACTCCCATTTTGTTCCAGGTTCGTGTCGTAACGGGATATTAAGAATATAATCAAGCCAATCGTCTGTTTCATACATCTCTGATTCACAGTCAGGTCCCTTATCAAAGAAGCCTTCACAAGCCAAGCCAGATCTCATTTCTAATAAATCTTTTACCTTGATTTTGCCTCGGGAGTCATTTGCCCATTCGGTAATAAATTGCCCTATTTCATCTTCTACTTTAAAAAAGCCCTGTTCTATTGCGATCCCAGCTAATAAACTTGTGATAGATTTAAATGAGGACCTGGTTTCGTGGGGCTTATTTTTGTTGAAACCGTTGAAATATTCTTCAATAATTATTTTGTTATTCTGAGCAACAATGATTGCATCAATATTGGGATATTGATCCGTACCTATATGTTGTTTAAGTTCTATAATTTGATCATTTTTTGATGGTTGACTATAACAACTCAAAGTAAAAAACAATAATGATAGACTTAAAATATGTTGAACTTTATTCTTTTTGTGTTTCATAAGTGCAGATAACAATTCGTACAAGAGAAGTAGTAGATTAAAAATTATAACTTTTCATATAGCAAGATACCCAAAAAACAATAGCAGTTCAAATTGTCACTCAAACTACTATTTTTTTGGGCTTAGATACTCTATTTATAGTAATTCTATTCTTTTAACTGTGCATAAAAGTTTCTTTACAGTTTCTTGGTTTGTCATATTGCTTCTTCTACTTTGTTAAGCATAAATAATTCATAGTGAATATTGTGATTCCTATTATTCATGTACATTTAGTTAGTCTGATTTTTTTTAAATTGGTAATGAAACAAAATTCAGAATTGTAGATGTTTTAATTGTACTAATTAATTTGTTATTTAGGTAATTTTCTTAAGCCATATTTATAAACATAAACAATAAACCCAAATATTATTAGCATTCCCAGAGCAGACGGAATATACTGACTATGTGGTTGGTATTTTTCAAAGACAGTACCGATAAATGCAGCTAAAAGAGCTGAAAAAGCACTAGTCATTTTGTAAATATGCTCATAAATCCATACACGATGTTTTAGGTATTTTTTTCTTGGAATTAAGTACCTCATAAAATCATAGCTGATTATAAAAAGTAGCGCGCCTACTGTGCTATATATTATTATAGGAGACCAAATCATACCAATAGACTTGAAGTAATATAAAAAGTATGCTAAGGTTAAAAGACTAATTATAGCAACGATAATATCAATCCTCTTAGGAATATTTGATTTTAATAATAGTGTTCTATATCCAGAAAAAGCAACATACCCACTTAATACTGTTATGACTAGTAAGAACGTATTTCTTTTAAAAACAAATACACCTATAAAGCCTGTTAGAATAACTATCGAAATAAACCTTAGAAAATATTTTCCGCTAGTATTGTGTATTTTATCGCCCTTAATGCTAATTAAAGCAATTAACCCAAGCAATAGTCCAATTGAGCCAGTTATGATATGTAGTAAAATGTTCGACTTATGTAGTATTTCCATGTCTTAGATTTGGTTAGTTAAATAGATTCTCACTAGAGCAATCAACACGACCCAAATAACTGAAATATAATGAGTCACGAAATCTAAATATGGTGAATAGCCAAGAATACTGGTGAATGGTACTGAAAAAAGTGTGAGCGAATTTTAATAAATTTAATAAAAGAGAGATTGCTCTAAATCTATTAACTAATCGTTACTCGATCTTAATAAGTTTACGAATGGTTGTAGAGTAACCTTTACTGCTGGCAATTGGATCTAATCCATTATTAAAGACTATAAGATAACGACCGTTAAAATGGGGTTTGATCTGCTCGATATGACTTTTATTTACAATGTACTTCCTGTGTACTCTTGAAAAATTTTTATCTAATCGTTTTTCAAGAAAGAGTAGAGAATAATCACATAGCCTTTTTTCTCCTAATAAATTATGTACAAATGAGTAGTTATCAAAGGCCTCAAAATAGGATATATCTCGAATTGGAATTAAAAAGATATTTTCACCTTGCTTTACTGGAATACTCGTAATTGCATCGGTCTCATCTAAAAACTTGTCCGTTTTATTTTTTTGATCTTGTAAAGTCTTTTGATTTTCAATAGACTTTAGGTTTTTATTTTTTTGAAAATCATATTTAAAAAAACTATACCCCAGCACTAAAGAGATAATACCATTAAACAAATACATTTTACCAGCAGACAATGGTTTGAACTGTTGACTGTGAAAAACTAATGATCTTATTACATGTTCTACCTCTGACGCTAATACACCAACCAAAAAGAAAGCTAAAGATATAAATAGGTAAAATTTAATTCTTGTTTTAAAATAGAACTTAAACCAAGATTTATTTAATCCAATAATTATTAAAGTGTACCCAATAAGAAAGCTTGTTGACACAGACTGAATAATCCATTGAATCCAGTTTAGATCCTCGTTTATACTATAATTAGCGGTGCCTATACCAAGACCTACAAATACAATGTGCGGAATAAATCGATTCGCTTGTTTAAAATAAAATGGTATAGCCATTAGTATTATATAATCTATAATTTGCTTAAATCGTTCTTCCCCCAACTTAGCATACTGTATACCTAATCAAGAAAAGAGAAGCAACAAATCAAAAATGCTAATTTTTCACTTAGCAAGATACCTAAAAAAGAAATAGTAGTTCAACTTGTTACTCAAACAGTTATTCCTTTTACACCTTATTGGTACTAGTTTTATTTTTTTATCTGCACATGAAAATTTCTTCAAATTGCAAATTTTAGTATAGCACTTCCAACTCCATCAACTCACAACTAATATCTGTTCGTTGTAACCCACTTACACGAAATAAAGCATTAAAATGTTGTGATTTACCTTGAAGTTGCTTTTTAAACTTAGTAAGCCATTCTTTATTCGTAAACTTTCGCACAGTCGCCATAACTCCAATATCATTATTAGATACAAAATATATTGCGCTTTTTCCTGGACTAAGAGATGAATATGAAACCATAGCATATTCTACTTTTTGAGTAGTTCCAAACTCAGTATTATAGATTTTTTCAGCGTTATTGTTTTTGTATTTAAAACCATCTCCAAAAGTGGTAAACACTTTACTATCTTTTAGAAATAATGATTTTGATAAGTTCATAGTCTTGTATTGTCCTACAAACAAAATGTTATGGTTTTGTACATCTTCGTATTTTAGTTTACTTTCCAGTTCAAGTTGAAAATCTACACCTTCTGAATTAAACCATTTACTCAAAGTTTTAACTGTATATGGTGCCATTTTAGACATGAGTGTATAATCCGTCGTTTTTAATTCTTTGCCAGCATGTTTTTGTGTATATTTAATAAAGTCATTATGATTATTGATTTCTGGATATGAAATCCCATATGTTTGACCATCAGACAGTTTTTCATAAACAATAAACTGGTCAGAAATGACTAGTAAGTTTTGGCTATTCTTATCAAAATAAGCCTCCCAAACAAAACCCGGTTTTTTAACAGCTGTTCTAATAACAAAAAAAGCAACTACAACAAGAAGTAGCCCTCCTATGAGCTTAAGGTATTTGGTTTGAATTGATATAGATTCTTTATTATTGGGTTTAGTTTTATAGTATTCTTCAGTCGATAAAAAACTTAAATTGTATTGTCCTTTATTAATTTGAAATATTACATCCTCATTTTCTATAGTTTCAGCATAGTATTCCTCTATTTTTTTACGAAGCTTATACATATAAGAACGAACTGTACTATTACGTTTGTTTTCAGAGTAATCGATTCCGTAAAGGTCACTACCAATTGTAACTTCATTTAATTCTTCTCCACTAATAGTTTTTTCAACTAAGTATTTCAACAAGTCCACATGAGTAGGTGAGTTTACAAATAATTTATGTGAGCAAATCCGATTTAGTGCTTCTTTAATAACTTTTTTTTTGTTTTCGGTAATCATACTACACAAAAATACTACGATTTTCTAATAAAGCATACATTACATTATACAATTACCTCTCACTTAACAAATGATTAAAAGCTAGATTATTACAAACAAAAAGTCACCGTTGCAGTCACTGTTTTACAACACAAAATTATTGGTTTTTAGCATTTTTAACCAAACCCCAAAGTATTATTGTATAAAGTACAAGAAAGTAGAAAAGTGATTAATTTAAAAGATTAAACATTCTTATAAATACAATTGTGAAAGTTCATTTGAAACTAACCTAAAACAGTAGAAAGATTAAATTATTTAGCATGACACAGAAAAACATTATTTATTGTTTCCTTTTCGTTCTGATGGGATCTTTAAATACTTACGCTCAAATCTGGAAAGATCCAAAGGCTAATATTGATGCCCGTGTAGAAGATCTGTTATCGAAAATGACACTAGAAGAAAAAATAAACTATTGCGGCTCAAGAATCCCCGCGATTGAACGATTAAAAATTCCAAGTTTTGAATGGTACGGAGAAGCTTTACACGGTATAATTGGATGGAACTGCACGCAGTTTCCACAAAATATCGCTATGGGAAGCACATGGAATCCAGATTTAATGTTTGATGTCGCCACTGCTATATCTAATGAAGCACGTGCACTAAAAAACATGGGACAAAAAGAAGTGATGATGTTCTCTCCTACAGTAAATATGGCACGTGATCCAAGATGGGGTCGAAATGGTGAATGTTATAGCGAAGATCCTTTTTTAATGTCAGAAATGGCGAGAATGTACATTCGTGGAATGCAAGGCAATGATCCAAAATATACAAAAACGGTAACAACAGTAAAACACTATGTGGCAAACAATGTTGATACTGGTCGTGAAAAGCATCATTCTATAATCAACAAAAAGGATTTATATGAATATTACTTTCCTGCTTATAAAACTTGTGTTGTAGATGAAGAGTCGACCGGAATTATGACGGCCTTAAATGGATTAAACGGAATACCCTGTTCTGCTCATAATTGGTTAGTAAATGATGTTTTGCGTAAAGAATGGGGATTTGATGGATATGTAGTTGCAGACTGGACAGCTGTTGAAGGTTTAGAAAAAAGAATGAATTATGCTAAAAGTCAACCTGAGTCTGCTGCAATGGCTATAAAAGCAGGTGTTGATCAAGAGTGCTTTAGAAATGACAAAAAACAAGCACCAATGGTTTATGCACTTAAACCAGCTATCGAACAAGGGCTTTTAACAGAAAAAGAATTAGACGTATCTGTTCGTAGATTGCTACGTTTACGATTCATGACTGGTGATTTTGATGATCCATCGCTTAACCCCTACTCGAAAATTCCAGCAAGTATAATGGAATGTGATGCACACAAAAAATTAGCACTTAGAGCAGCCGAACAAGCAATCGTACTTTTAAAGAATGATAATGTACTTCCGTTAAAAAAAAATATCAAAAGTTTGGCTGTTATTGGACCTTTTGCTGATAGATGTTGGATGGGTATTTATTCTGGTTTTCCTAAAAGTAAAGTTAGTCCGTTTGCTGGGTTAAAAAACATGTCTTCTGCTAAAATTAGTTACGCCAAAGGTTGCGAAGTTACCAAAAATGCTACCGATGATAAAAAAATAGCCGAGGCAGTAGCATTGGCCAAAAAATCAGAACATGTAATATTAGTTGTGGGAAATGATGAGACAACCTCGACAGAAAATATTGATCGCAAATCATTAAGATTACCGGGTAACCAGCACAAGCTTATCAAAGCAGTCCAGGCCGTAAATAAAAACATCATACTGGTATTAGTTCCTAGTGGTCCAACTGCCATTACCTGGGAACAGAATACTATTCCAGGAATTATCTGCGCTTGGCCCAATGGTCAAGAACAGGGGACTGCACTTGCCAATGTTTTGTTTGGAAATACTAACCCTGGAGGTAAACTAAATTCTACATGGTACAAATCAGACAATGATTTACCCGATTTTAACGACTACAATATTCAAACGGGGCGAACTTATATGTACTTTCAGGGTAAACCCTTGTACCCTTTTGGCTATGGTTTGAGTTATTCTAATTTCAAAATTGAAAATATAGAGCTTAGTAGAAAAAAAATAAGTGTACAGGAAAATTTAACAGTGCATGTAAACGTATCTAATTTAAGTACTATCGATGGTGACGAGGTTGTACAAGTTTATGTTCGTGACCTTAAAACTTCGCAAAAAACCCCTATAAAAGCCTTAAAAGGGTTTAAGCGTGTTAGTGTACCAGCCCGAGGAACTAAATCGATTAAAATTATACTCCCCTACGAAGCTTTTTCCTATTACAACACTAAAGAAGAACAGTTTATGGTTGAAGAAGGTATGTTTGAAATTTTGGTTGGTAACTCAAGTGACAATATTACAATTGCAAAAACTATAGCAGTTAAAGGAGGCATCGTTCCATCTATTAAAGTAGGCCAAAAAAGTGGTTATTTTAATAGTGAAGATGAGAATCGCTATAAAAAATGGGATTATTTATATAAAGACGGATCTTCTATGAAATCATCAGAAATAAAAGAAGGAAATGATGTTGCGTGGATTGCGTATGACATTACATTTGTTGATCCAGGGTTTTATGTAAATACATGGAATGCCGAATTAAATTTTACCTCATCTACCAAAAAAGCAATTGTAGAAACTTCTATGGCTGGGGCTACAATTGGTTCTTACACAATCTCGGACAAACAATTAATATTACCCATAACGATCCCAATTCCTCCAGAATATGGAAAACCTGTACGACTTAAAATTAAAACCTTAAATGGGGAAGTGAAACACAAATCAATAAAAATAATTCCTCCTGGAAATAAAGAACCTTTTGTGATTAATCGAGTAATAGCAAAATCGAAAAATTAATAGACTATGAAATTGAAGTTTTAATTCTAGTATTACATATAAAAATTCAAGAGTTATAGTATTGGGATTGACCTTAATCAACAGAACTTTTAATGAACACTACCCACAATTTATTTTATAGCTTATTGTCTAGACCTGATTCTTTTAGTATTATATGTTTCTCCTCGATGTATATTCTTTTTAGTAATTAAGGATATATTATTCTTATGATTAATTGTTAACGATTTTTATATGTTATATAAAAATCGTTAACATTTTGGATATACACTAAGTCGAACTTTTAATTTTATATTTTGTCAAATCTTTTATTTCTAATTTAAATCTATATACTGCTGCTACAGATGTATATTAGAAACATATTTATCTTTTGCTTCGAATTGACATTGTCTTTACATCGATGCGTAGTATGAATTTGAGTGAGATTATTTAAATGATGTAGCGCTAAACTTTCCTTCTGATATAGAAAATGCTACATTATTTAAATCCCCTGTGAATGAAAATGTACCTGCTATTTTGTTATCCACAACACTTGAAAGAGTTATTGTACCAGACTCATTTACTGAAGTAAGATTATTACTATTATCGATTAGTGTTGCGGTATAATCATCAGTTTCACCACTAACAATTGTGTACGTACCTGTTTTTAATTCGACCGGTAACCACAGTCGAATTGAATTATTTGTCCCTTTTATATCAATTAGTTTGATTGAATTGTTAGAAAGTACTGATATATCTGATTCCTCTATTAGAGTGTCATTTAATTTATAACTAATAAATGAACTTGTATTTACAATAGGCTCATCATCGTCAGAACTACAGGATTGAAGTGTTATGCTTAAAAAAAATATTATTATTAAAAATGGTTTTACTTTTTTCATGATTATTGTTTGATTTTTTGTTTAATGAAATGTGTTTAAAATTATTTGTGTGTGACGATCAAGAACTATACCATTTCTGGATCAAAATTAGTATGAACGTTAAATGTATGCGAAACAAAAACGAGTGAAAAAAAATGTTAGTTTTCAGATTATATAAGAGTCAAATACACACAAACCTTTTGGTTTACTATAAAACTAAAACATACTTAAATCCATAGACCTTGCATACACCTATCTGCCAATCAAACACTTATTCAACCTTAGCTTTCGACTTCATCAGTGATTTTCAGGCTTCATATAAAATAACCTAATAATTATTTGTACTGGAATTGAACTTTATTATTAACCTTATTTCAGGCAAACGTTATTGCTAGTAAACGGTTTTCTTAAGAAAGGTAAGAGTTAGCTTATTTTTATTTAGAATTATTAAAAATAGAATATATTTACACAAAAAAATTCATTATGAAAAAACTAGCCTATTGCCTTCTAGTGTTTATTTCTTTAGTCAATAATACTATTATGGCACAATCTATAGAAAGTGATAATAATCCAAGGAACATTATTTACATTAATGCTGGTACTCTTTTAGTATATAATTCGGTCAATTTAAATTATGAACGTCGTACTTGGCATTCTGATAACGGTTTTTTCAAAAATTATTATTTGAATCTTGGAGCCGGTATTTTTAGTAGAAATTCTGGATTTGCACCTGGTCCTAATTCAAAGGGAATTGTAAGTAGCTTAGGCCTAATCGCACTTACCGGAAAAAGTAATGGTCACTTTGAAACTGGCCTTGGTGTTTCCGTGAATATAGAAACCGATATAACTAATGATGACCCTGAAGAAGGTTTTGAAAAAGAGACCTTCGTTTTACCAAATATAATCATAGGGTATCGATATCAAAAAGAAAATGCACCCATGATTCGCTTAGGGATTGATTTTCCAAGGGGTATTTATATGGGTTTTGGTTATGGATTTTAATATATAAACTTTGTTTTACAGATCCTGTTGATTATTTATTTCTGTTATTTCTATTACTAATCAGAAATTTTTCGCAACGCACAAATCTTCAATTTACTTTCGATGTTTTATGTTTGAGCATAATAATTCCAATCCAAACAAACCAAAAAATCTGTGTTAACCCAAAAATGGCTCCTACATCTTTTAGCCCGGGTATCATGGTTATTATACCAGAAACACCCACTATTAATCCAAGAAAATTTAATGCCTTATGAAATACTTTTTCTCTTAAACCATAACCACTTATCAGAAATACCCAAAGGCCTCCAACGACCTCAACACCACCTCCAAGTCCATTCTGGATAGATTCAATTATTCTCCAGGATGTGAGTGCTACAGTATTATTTTCTGTAAACAAATCATCTACGGTTTCTAAACCAATATTAGCAATCATACCACTAGAAATAACTAAACATGACCATATAAATCCAAGAATTGGTATGACTTTTATTCCTATAAGAGATTTATCTTTAAAGTTTTCATGAATAGCAATTGTAAGCGGAATTAGAACTAAACCAAATATGACATAAATAAGCAAATTCCAGCATTGAAACAATGCCTTATTATCGAGAACAAATTTCAATTTATCAAGCTCGGTTTTATCTGTATCCATAGCGGGAGCCATAAAAAAGAAAAGAACTACAAAACCAATGATATATAAAACTGCCTCAATAATACCAGCTATACCTCCAATTTTTTGATTGTTCATTTTAATCATCTTGCTTATTTTCAAGGAAGACGACTAAACCTAGAATTTGTTACAGATCCTTACTTTATTTGACTTCTATAAACTGGGTACTTAAATATAGTTGTTTCCAAACTCCATCTTTATGATTTCCAACCTTAAAATTATAGGTTGAATCATTTACATACTCCCACATATCTGTTACGTTAGAACCACCATATTCATATTGATAAATGATATTTTTATCTTTTGAAAATACTACACCCTCGGTCAATCCGCCAAAAACATCAAACTCCCAAAATTTAATGCTATTTGATTCTTTATCAAATTGCCTTATTCCATGATTTCGTTTTCCTAATTTAGTTTGTTCTTTATCTACAAATCCAATAGCGTTTGTGATAACCAGGGTACTATCTAAAGAATACTCAAACTTAATTTCTTGTACAAATTTACTTCCGTCTCCCCAATTTCCTTCTGCTCTCCAAGTTTTCTCAACAAGGTTGCCAAACATTGAAAGTTTTGAATCTTGGCTAAAGACTTTAATAGAAACAAAAAAAAGTAATATTACGAATACGTTTTTCATAATTGTATATCATATTTAATCTGAAATGCATTTTTATGCTGCTCTAAGTTATCTCTAAAACATGAAAATATGTAAACTTTAGCTTGATTTTTTCATTTCATATATACAAAAAAGCCTACTTAGAAAGTCTATTCAATTTTCTAAGTAGGTTTTACTAGCAATTAATTTTACACCTTGTTATATTTATTTCTTATTCTGTTTTTTTAAGTTTTTAATCATTTTACCAAATTTTTTATCTTTTTTTCGTTTTTCAGAAACAGTTAATTCAAAGTGAGTTTTTTCCTTCTCCATCTTTATATAATTTTTATATGACGCTTTATTAATCTTATTAGTATCAAGTGCTTTTAACACTTCACACCCTATCTCATTAATATGTTTACAATCTGAAAATTTACATTGTTCAGATAACGCAACAATCTCACTAAAGGTATCTTTAAGCCCACTTGATGAATTCGTAATACCCACTTCTCTCATACCGGGATTATCTATTAGAATTCCTTTTTCTGTAATAATCAATTCTCTATGAGTCGTATTGTGTTTTCCTCTGGTAATACTTTTACTTATTTCTCCGGTAAGCATTATATTTTTACCCGCCAAATTATTAATAAGAGAAGACTTACCAACTCCAGATGAACCTAAAAGGCAATATGTTTTACCTTTACATAGGTATTCTTCTAATCTTTCAAATCCTTTTTGTGATGCATTACTTAACCACACTAATGGGATTCGTTTTATACGATTTTGAATAGAAGTAATTAAAGATTTTAATTTACTATCATCTACTAAATCAATTTTATTTAAAATAATGATTGGCTTGATATTAGAAGAGTTACAAATAGCTAAGTACCTTTCTATTCGGTTTATATTAAAATCTCTATCAATTGCTTGTACGATAAAAGCATAATCAATATTAGTGGCAATTATTTGTATTGCTCCCGATTGACCAACAGCCTTTCTTGATATCATTGAATATCTAGGTAGTATTTTATGAATTATTGAGCTATAGGAATCATAAATCATCAACGCAACCCAGTCTCCTACCGCTGGAAAGTCCATGCGACTATTTGCGGTATACCTTAAATTACCTGTGATTTCTGCATCATATTCACCTTTTTCTGTTTTGACAACATATCTTTCTCTATGTTCTGAAATAATTCTACCTATTTCAAAATCTTTTAGATTATTTTCAATTCTTAGTTTTTCTATTTTTTTGTTATATCCAAGGTTTTCTAGTTCCATGTCTTATAAATTTGAAAGATCGTGACAGACTCTCTTATACATACAAATGATAGAGATGAAATTTGAATATTTAGAGCATTTACGTGAATAAGCTCTATATTAACCCAAATAATAATAAGGAGGTCACAATCCATGTGATATTTAATGTAAAATGTAAATAAGTAGTGTAGCTTCGAAAGGTTTTTCGAAGTTAAGAATGATAGTCAATACGTAAATTGACTATCTATTTTACAATATCCAAATATGATATTACAGACATAAAAAGTATTAAGTACTATTATAGTGATGATAAAAGTACGAAATATATTTTGTTTCTTCTTTTTTCTAGAAAGTAGTAAACTAGTATTCGTATTAAGTAAGGTATTTTATGAACGATAAGTTTATTTGCCAAAAACGCGTTACATTCTATATAAACTTTGTTTAAATCTTACACATTAATCGTTTTAAAAATTAGTCATTTTAATACTCTTGGATTCATTTTCAGAAAGAATAACATGTTGCATTAGTCCTCCTCCAGTTTTTTCCCACAACATAAAAGCTATGATATAATACTCACCAGCAGGAAGATTACTAAATTCAAACTCTCCATCTTTATTACACATAGTTTTTATGGTATAATGATATCCTTTTGGATCAGGAGTAAATTTAGGAATCCCATCTTCAATATGAACATAACCTGAATTTGTATTGCGATAAATATGATTTAATCTTTCTTGGGTATATTGGCAATTTGGCATTAACTCTATTCTAAATTCTTCCCCGAAGCGTATCTGACCATTTTTTGATTTAAACTTAGCAGTTCCCTTTATTTGACTATTACCTTTGGTCTTAAACCAACTTACTTCTTGATTCTCAAATTTATTTACTATTGTAATTGGAGTATCATTTTTAGTTTTTTTCTTGTCAGCGCAATTAATACATAAAAACCCAATTATAATTAGTACTAATTTATGTTTCATATTATTAGAATTAATTTTCTGACACGTTTACTATATTTCGCAGATTACTATTACCTAATCTACTTGAGATTGGTGCTAAGTTAGCTATAAATACTTTGCTCTTATTTTTTACATAAAGGACTATACAGAACATTACTTATTCGATTTTTGCCATAGGGATTGCACAAATTTGTTTTGTAATATGACTTACCATGACATAAAAAAACTGAATTGGACAAGAAATTATAGCTTCATTAATAATCGGTTGGTAGGCTCCTTTTAAGATTTCTTCATTTAATGTGGGGCGATATCTTGCAACTGTTCCTATGTAATAGGCAAAACCTAAAAAAGACGAAAGTCTATGAAGACGATAAGGTTCTAAGTCCAAATAATAACGATACCCTTGTCTGGTTAACATTGGTGTAATATTTAGTGCATTGATATCATTTACTATCTTTTTATAACACATTTTCCAACTCGTATCAGAGTTTTTAGTATATGCCGTAGAAAAATGCGACTTAAAATATTTTCTTTTCGAATCATTTTCAACATCCAACTCAAAAAGTTTTTCTTTATAGATTCCTTTACGCAGCTTATCTACTTTCATTTGCTTATCAAACTTCTTTTCGTAGCTAAGCGTATAAAATAATCTGTTTCTATTCTTGTTGGTGCGAATGGTAATTTCTATCGGTAAAAATTTTCTTTTTTTATCAAACAGATTTAATGCATATCCTATTTCATGTACCTCTGGTAATTCCCATAGGATATCTTTAAACTTTAAATCTACTCCATCCCCATTACTAATTTCTTTTCCTAAAACTTTTGCAAATTCATGAAAAATAGATATCCCTCCCCCATTAGGGTTAGCTAGTTTTAATTTATCTTTTGAATCCGAGGGTAACGATAAACCATGATGCTCCACTTTAGTCTCTAATTCATATCCTTCTATAATCAAATAAACTTTAACCAGATTAATAAATGAGTAATATAACAATGTACCTTTTGACGGCATTTTAGCCTGCAAAGATGAGTTATAAAAATCACGTGATAATTGAGTAAAATATCTAGCCTTAATAAGTTTTTTTCTCATTTTGGTCGAGTCACGTTTAATAGAGTTAAACCAGCTATCAATCCATGCTTCTAAATATCCCAATGGATCTGATGTCAAACTAAAAAGAGCACCCGCATCATTTTTAAATGGAAAATATTTTACCGTCTTATATTCTCGTAGGGCTACATCTCCAATGTCTTCTAATTTCATTTGGCATCTATATTTACTAAGCTTAATTATGTGATTATATTATGAAGTATAAATATAGAATCTTTTGTATACTCTAAATAATTCTATTGTTACAATTTTATAATCAGATACTATTTCTAGATCCTTAAAAAGAACACCACACGTATAACCATAACATATTCTACAATAGAACTACCCTAAACCCGTAATAATTTCGAAATAAAACAATAAAAATGGCTGTTAGTTTTATATAGTATTCAATGAATTTATAAATTTATTTAAAAGTTTGTACATTTAAGTGTTTCTGGTCAAAACCATTTAAAATGAGATACACTATTAGCTATGTAAGTACTATCAACTCAAGCTTATCAAAATCTGAGGTAAAAATGCTAATGGATTTTGTTAAAGATCGTAATAGTATATTAGGAGTTACTGGCATATTAATTCATACAGAAGGTAATTTTTTTCAAGTGCTAGAGGGGGAACAAGAGCTCGTGAAGTCTTTATTTAAAAAGATCAAAATAGATGATCGACATCATAGTATCATCAAAATGCTAGATACAACAACAGATAGCACTTCTTTTTCTCAGTATCATTCTTCATTTACGGTGGTGTCAGAACGGGATGGTCAAAATGAATTACGTCAATTTCTAAAAAAAGAAAAAGAAAACAATCCTGGGCATTTTAAAAGTATATCATATTTGACTAAAAAAATCATGAATATTTTATAAAATACTTCAATACAGGTAGTCCTATTATTTATATAGTTTTTTACGCGAAGTGTTTACATCTATAGCCAAGCCTTTATCAATTAACTCAAATATATCAAATCGCCATTCTGTTAACATAATGACTCTTTGATATTCGAGGTCGTTGTAATTTATCTTGCGACCAGTAGCAACGTTAATCAGTTTTCCGTTACATATTGACTCTTCAGAAAGACCTATTTTCTTGATAGGAACAAAGCTATATCCGTTATAAGTAATCTTTTTTGTTAAATCTGACAATGGGTAAAGTACTAATTTATAATTCTCTTGCCAAGCTATGCCAGCATCTTCATTATCATTTATATCACAAAGGTCTTTAAAAGAAAACGGTACTATTCTCTGTTCTTTATTTTGATAAAAACACTTTTTATCAGCATATGCAGCCAGGTGCCGTATTTTTAAGTTCCCTATCATATAATTAGTTATCTTCTTCTAATTCGTCTTAATTGATATTCATTAAAAATAGTCAAAAATTAAGCTTACTTATAAAGATTTTCAAAACATTGCCTATTTAATTTAAAACTTAAAGTAGTATTTTTGCACTAAACAAAAAAAGTTTATGGCTTCAAAATATATTGCTCCTTCTGTTTTAGCTGCAGATTTTGCTAATTTACAACGTGATATCGAGATGATTAATAACAGTGAGGCTGATTGGTTTCACATCGATATTATGGATGGTGTTTTTGTACCAAATATCTCATTTGGGATGCCTGTCTTAAGAGATATTGTAAAACATGCGACTAAAACTATAGACGTTCATCTAATGATTGTTGACCCAGATCGGTACATAAAAACTTTTGCAGATTTAGGAAGTAACATTTTAACCGTTCATTATGAAGCATGTACACATCTTCATAGAACATTACAAGCTATCAAAGCTGAAGGGATGAAAGCTGGTGTTGCCATAAACCCCCATACTAACGTGAATTTACTAGAAGATGTTATTAATGATATCGATTTGGTATGTATTATGAGTGTGAATCCAGGGTTTGGTGGACAATCTTTTATAGAGAACACCTATAAAAAAGTAACTCGTCTTAAAGAAATTATTACACAAAATAATGCAGGCACATTAATTGAAATTGATGGTGGGGTCACAAACAAAAATGCTAAAAAACTAATTGATGCTGGTGCTGATGTATTAGTTGCAGGAAGTTTTGTCTTTAAAAGCGAGAACCCTACTCATACTATAAAAGAATTAAAAGAAATCATAAAAGTTTAATCACCAAAGATGTCACAGGCGCTAACACCTTCTTTTGATACCTGGACATCATTTTTTTTGTTGGTAAGTTCGTTAGGATTCTTCTTAACCGTTATCTTGAGTCTTAACAAGAGTAATAGAGCAAATAATGCACCTATTGTTTTACTAATTCTAGGGTTTTCTTTTATACTGCTACAATACGTCCTTTATTGGACAAAATATCAATCCAAGTATCCTTTTGTTTATTTCTTTGATACTAGTTGGTATTTATCTTTTGGACCATTATTATATACCTATATCACAAAATTTTATAACAATAAACTTAAAACACAATGGTTTCATTTCACTCCAGCCATAGTCGTATTCATTCTTAGTTTTTACTTTCTTATTCGATCAAATGGATTTCAAAATTTCGAAACTCTTAATGGCAATTCTCTATTTTATGTTTTTCACTTTTTAAGATCTCCATGGTTAGCAACTGTATCTTTTATTATCTATCTTATACTTATTAAATACAATAGTTCTATTTATACAACCAAAACAAAATCTCAATATGATATAGTACGTGCTAAATGGACAAACCTGCTTATATCTTTATTCTTATTGTTTACTATTTCTTATATCAGTTATTATGTATTAGTACAATTTTCATTTTTCAATTTGCATTGGGACTATGCAATATCATTTTCAATGTCATTTTCGATATATGCAATTGGATATATGGTATATAAAGAACCTTCAATTTTTAATGGTACACTTTTATCTAATTTATTCTTGAAAGAACATTATGCCCACACACTCACAGAAACCACTAAAAACGATTTTTTTAATACATTAATTATCCACCTAAAAGAAAATAAACCCTATATGGATAATACGTTAAGGTTGACATATCTTGCAGATCAAATAGGTTTATCTCCACATACACTCTCTAAACTTATTAACGAAAAAGCTCAGAAAAACTTCAATCAATTCATTAATGAATATCGATTAGAAGAAGCAAAAAAAATGCTTCAAAAAGATCCTGATACAAGTATAAAAACTATCTATTTTGATGTAGGATTTAACAACAAAGCTACTTTTAATGCCGCTTTCAAAAACAAGTTTAATTGTACTCCTTCAGCATATAAGAAAAAATATGTAGTAGCTCAGGATAAATAAAGAGTAAAGAATTATAATTTTAAACCCTTTATACTATCATTCTTAGGACTTTTAGCCTTATAAATCTTAAAATCCAAGGCTTATGAGAACTTTTATTTTACTCTTATGTTTTTGCTTTTCTAGCGCTTCTTTTTCACAAAAATTTACCTTAATCAAAGATTCTATTAATCCAATAGTATCGGATACAGCTATTCGCGCAACCTATTTTGGTACTTCATGGACCGACATTAATAATGATGATCAGCTTGATCTATTTTATGCGGGTACTATTTATAAAAATTTAGGAAATGGAAATTTTGAAATTGCCCAAAACAATGCCAATATCCCTAGGGCCACTGCTCTTGTAGGTTGTAGTTGGGCTGATTATGAAAATGACGGAGATCTAGACCTTATCTATTCTAGATTTTCGTCTCCTGGCACATTTCAGACCAGAATTTACAAAAATTCGAATGGTCAATTTACAGAAGTTAATACTATTTTAAATACTATTAATTCTGCAACCTGGAGTGTACAATGGTGTGATTATAACAACGATAGTTATATAGATTTTATACTCACTTTTGCAGATTTATTTCTAGGTTCTAATCGCTTTCCAAACCGCTTGTACCGAGGCAATAGTGATGGCACCTTTACCGAAGTAAATGCGCCTTACGAGTTTCTTACCGAAAAAGCGGCATACACAGTTTCTAATTGGACTGATTATGATGAAGATGGAGATACGGATTTGTTTATCGCTAGTGGTCCTGCATCCGGTCCTACGGGCATTAAACCTGATTTTTTGTTTAAAAACTTACAAATCGAAACAGGAAAAGAAGGGTTTCAAAAGTTAACAAATGCTGATATTTCATTTGCAGAAGATCCTCAAGATGGACAATGTTATAATGTTGTAGACTATGATAATGATGGGGATCTTGATATTTGTCTCACCAATTATTCTGGGGTAGAAAACAAATTTTACATAAATAACTCTGGAGCCTATACAAATACAACTACTCCATTTACAATCAATAATACGCAAAACTTAACTAATGCCTGGGGGGATTTTGATAATGATTCGGATTTAGATCTTATTGTTACTGCATCAACTCCTACAGGAAGTGGTTATTTTATTAATAATGGGGATGGAACCTTTACAGAAAGTAATGTAAACTTAATTAATACAGAAACATCCGGAAACTCAACAGGTGCAACTATTGGGGATTATGATAATGACGGGGATCTTGATTTTTTTGTCGTAGGTCAAGGTATAAAAGGGCTCTTTAGAAATGATTTAGCTATTAAAAATCATTTTACAAATATTAAACTTATTGGCAACCCATCCAACAAGGCAGGACTAGGTGCTAGATTAGTACTCACTACTAAAATTAAAGGAAAACTAGTAACTCAAAAAAGAGAAATATCTGCTTCAAATACATTTATGGGTCATAATAGTTTAAGGGCACATTTTGGATTAGCTAAAGCAAAAAAAATCGATGAATTAACCATTTATTGGCCATCTGGAAATGTCTCTAGATTCAAAAATCTTCGGGTCAATACGTTTTACACCATAGAAGAAGGCAAAAAAAAACCTATTTCTCCAAAAATCAAAAAATCACGTATTAGCGTAATCGTATACCCTAATCCTGCTAAAAATGTTGTAAAAGCTAAAGTTTTAAATATAAAAACTAAAGTTCCGATTAAGGTTGAAATTTTAAATGCGAATGGAACTATTATCACAGAAAAAACATTCAACTACAACGAAAAAATTGTAATGAATACAGCTACTTTGATAAAGGGAAATTATTTTTTGAGCATCAAAATAGATGAACAAAAAGTTCTAAAAAAGTTTCTAGTTAGATAGCCTATCCCCTATTTTTGAGTAGTAAAGGCAAGTTTCTCTTTTTTGAAGCTTGCCTTTTATCATCTTAAAAGCATAAAAATTAGTAGTTTTATGGGTTATTAAGCCTATTTTAGGCAAAACGGATATAATTTCTTGCATGAAACACATTGATTTAATAATTGTTGGTGGAGGTCCCATAGGAATTGCCTGTGGTCTAGAAGCCAAGAAAAAAAATATTGATTACTTAATTCTTGAAAAAGGACCTATCGTTAATTCATTGTTTAATTATCCGGTTAATATGCAATTTTTTTCTTCTTCGGAAAAACTAGAAATTGACGGAATTCCATTTATAAGTAATGAAGCTAAACCAAAACGTAATGAAGCGCTAGAATATTATAGACGTATCGTTACGTCGAACGATTTAAGTATTAATTTATTCGAAGAAGTTATTACCATTAACAAACAAGATAAAAACTTTCATGTAACAACTAATAAAGAACAATATATAGCTACCTATGTTATTATTGCAACAGGGTTTTATGATATCCCAAATACCATTAACGTTCCTGGAGAAGAGTTGCCCAAAGTATCTCATTATTATAAAGATCCTCACTTTTACGCAAAACAAAAAATAGCTGTGATTGGTGCTAGTAATTCTGCTGTTGACGCAGCATTAGAATGTTACCGAAAAGGTGCAGAGGTAACCCTACTTGTTAGGGGTTCAGAAATTGGAAAACGTGTTAAATATTGGGTGCGCCCTGATATTGACAATAGGATTGCCGAAGGAAGTATTAAAGCATTCTATAATGTAACTATTACAGAAATATTACCGCAAAGTATCTCTATCCATACTCCCGAAGGTGATTTTTCTCTAGCTAATGATTATGTGCTAGCACTAACTGGATATAAACCTAATTTTAAATTTCTCAAGAAAATAGGGATCAACCTTTCAGAAGACGAAAAATTATATCCGCAATACAATGAACAAACTATGGAGTCTAATATAGCCAACCTTTATCTGGCAGGAGTTATTTGTGGAGGTATGGATACCCATATTTGGTTTATCGAAAATTCTAGAATTCATGCCAAAATCATTATCAACAATATCATTTCAAAAAAGTAATATGCTTAAAAAAGATCCCCTCTTAAGCTTTGAAAAAATCTCAAAACAATGGCTTTTTGACCTTGAGCATTACACTAATGAGGTGTTATATCAAAAACCATCAGAAACCCAATGGTGTCTGGCAGAACTTTTTGATCATATTATAAGAGTTGCAAGAACTTACCAATTACCTAACTTTAATAACTGTATCCAAAATAATATTAGAAAAGGAGCCTTAAAAAATGGTACTGCTTATCTTGTTTTTGATCTTAACATTATACCCTACAAGAAGATTCGTATGGAATCTTTTCCAACAAAGGTTGCAAGGGATTTCAATCCTTTAGAAAGAGACGCTAACGAACTTATTGAAGATTTTAAACTCTTTATCAATGAAGTCAAAAGAAATGCAGCTTTACTTTCTAATTTCGATAAAAAGACAAAGCATTTTCATCCATTTTTTGGGATGATCAATGCTAAAGAATGGTTTTCTTTAGTAGAAATACATATGAGACATCACAGTAAACAAAAGAAGCGATTAGAATCACTAAAACTCTCCTAAAAGAATCTTCGAATAATCTATAATTGAGTAATGTATTAGTCCCCGCTAAACCTTGATAGAATACTTAAGATATACCAGAATAACAACATTAAAGAAGCAAACAAACCTAAAGACGCTCCTACAAATTGATCTTCAGAATATTTGTGAACCATATTAGAAGTTTGATATAAAATCGAACCAGAAGCAAGAACTACCATTCCGACACTAAACCAAAGTCCAAGGTTAAATCCAAAAAGCATACCAGCTACAATAAGACCTATTGCGATAAAGAAACCTATAGACAACATTGATTTAAGAAAAGAAAAATCTTTTTTAGTCAGTAGAACAATTGCTGATAACCCTGTAAAAAGAGATAATGTCAAAACTGCCGCTTGACTAAGGATATTTGTACCGCCACTCTCGGCAATTAACATTGCTATCCCAATTAACGGGATAAATATGAATGCTTGTGCGATTACATAAATTAACAACCCTAAATATTGTTGATTTAGATTATGATTTTTAAATGCCATTTTCTCTGCATAACTTGTCGCGAGCATAAATCCACCTAGCATTACCAACCATCGCCAACCCTGCGCCATCGAAAAAGCAAAATCTACAAGAGGTTCTATTTGAAAAAACACCCATTCTACTATCACAAAAAGTAATACTGCCATCGCTAGATGTGTGTACGTTTTTTTGTAAAAGGCAACTCTTTTTTCATCTGTAAGCGAACTCACAGAGACTATTTGCTGAAATTCATCCATATAATACTAATCATTAAAATTGTTTAATGAGATAAATATAATTCTTTATTTAGAAGAAGGTTATAACTAATCTTCAAAATATCTAAAATTGAGCATTTGCGCAACATAGCCATATATCTCGGGGAATTTTTTCTTGAGTTCTAAAGGGGTTTCCATAAAGACTTCAACCAGAACTGCTATAAACTCAAATTTATCGGTATACGCATATTCTCTTAATATCTTAGTTTCTACAAGTTTCTGTCGTATTTCTTGGGCTCCCAAATATTCTTCAAGCATTAAAAAAGTATCATAAAAAATCTCAGAACTTATATCTGTATTTTTGATAGAGTTATAATGAATAGCATGAGTAATTTCGTGAATTCCTAAGCTTTTTCCATCATCCTTATGCTGGTTTCCTCTCTGGAAATGTTCCCATGATAGTGCTAGAGCTTTGGACCTTGGATTAAACTCACCATTATTTTGTGTTTGATTTAAGATTGAATAAAACGAAGTTGGATAAATTACAATAGTGTTGAGATACTCTAATAAATATTCACGCATCCCAAAAGTAAGTTGTACAACCATCATACTAATTTGCATCCGCATAAAATCATCTATAACCAGACCTTCTCTTCCTACAAAGTTAATCTCCTGCAGAAACCTAAAAGTTCTGTGTTCAAAATATCGTTTTCTTTGTTTATCCAAAGAAGAGTAAAAGTTGTTTTTAAGTAAAAAAGGTGTAAGAGTCTCTGGTAATTTTTTGATTTTAAAATAAAAATGAACAAAGTAAGGTTTCTTATTACGACGAGCATAAACAGTCTCTAAATATCGCAATACATAATACATACAAATAGATACAACGCCAACCGTTACAAAGACACCTATAACATTTTGAAGCACTGAATTTCCAGAGCTTTCATCAAGTTGTATTAAAGTAAATATTGAAAAATTCAAA
This sequence comes from Aquimarina sp. AD10, assembly GCF_003443715.1. NCBI lineage: Bacteria > Pseudomonadati > Bacteroidota > Flavobacteriia > Flavobacteriales > Flavobacteriaceae > Aquimarina > Aquimarina sp. AD10. The sequence continues at coordinate 2,707,313 of NZ_CP031965.1, forward strand.
AAAGAAAAATGTAGGTTAAGGTTATTAAAAATAGTGTTTTAGAAGTTAAAACCTTATTAAAACGATATTTTAACATATTTATTCTTTAAAAATCTATGGTTATTCTATCGCTTATAACATCCTATCCCATAAATATGCGTTGTTATTGAAAATTTAACGATTTCCAGTGCGCTTAGGAATGAAATTTGATCCATAAAAACTGTCAGTACCAGTGTTTAATTTTAGAAGAACACCCCATAACATTAAAATTAAAATACGACATGTTTAGATTTTACAAAAAATATCCAATCTCTTTGGATTACCTAGATATATTATACAGAAATACTGTTTCAAAACTTCCTGTAAGCAACCGTATTAAGTATTGTGAATCTTTAATTCACAGAACGAAAGATGATATTTCGAATGCCAATTGCGCAGTACAAAAAAGGAAATTGAAAAAACTTTTAAAAGCGGCTAAGATCGAAATATTTAAACTTAATCAGAATAATTAGGCATTCTCATTATTTTTTTAGGCACATGGTACAAAAAAAGGTTTGACTATATTTAGCCAAACCTATATAACTCAGTAGCAGAAATTTAAATTATACAATAGCCCCCTATTAATAACCAGCTGACACTGTTTTATTTTGATTACAAAGTAAATTTACAAAGTAGCCTGAGTATATAATATTTCATTGCATTTCATCAATAAAAATCCAGTTAAACCGTACTTTATTATGCCTTTAAATTTAGACTTTAAAACATAAAAAAGGTTTAGCATATACAGCTAAACCTCCCTATTAAGTTTGATGGTACTGCCTAAAACAGTCCCCCATTACCCTCAAACTATTCTATTTTGTTTTATTTATACCTCTTGTTTTATTGATGCAAAAGAGGTTTCTTCATTAATCTTTTTAAAATATTTTAATACTCCTTTTAATTTTATATTGCCCCGCTTTGGAGCTACATTATAGTTATCCAAAACTTGATCATAAATGACCTTATTTCCTAAAGCTCGGATTTCTGCACTAATTTTAACATGTATAGCTATATACCCATCTGTACAACTACAATTTATTATCTCAACTCGTATTTCTGGGTTATCATTAATTCTAGTTGTAATATAGCTATTGTGCGGAATTTCAATTTTCTCAATTTTACCTTCTTTTATTCCTTTGAACTGGCTAGAGTAATAAATATCATAATGATTATTACCCAAACTCACTAATTGAAGCGTCGTCTTGATGCGCTCTTGTAGTGGCCAATGACCAAATTTCACTCTTTGTGTTTTCTTATCTATTATGGGATATGACATGTCGCTTATAAGTTTAGTTTGATTCTTATTAAAACAACAAACTGTGTTAATACGGGTATAAAACTATATAATAGTGTAGATGAAAAATATTTCATCATATTTCATATGGCTTTTCATCTACACTATTGTACTTAATACATGTATCCAAAATTAGCTTTAGTAGAAATTAAAAAAACCATCAAAAGAAAGCTTTTGATGGTTTAATAATAAATTTGAGTTACTACTTAAATAATAGTGTAAATCTAATATTAGTTCTTAATATCCTAATAAAACATTAAGCCAAACTACTTAATGCCTCAAGTTCTGTAGTATTATTTTCTAAATAAAGTTCACTTAAGGATTGAACAGATATATAAGCTTGATTACTATTTTGTGTACTATCGGCATTTATCCATACAAGTTGTTGTCCATTCCCTTGTAAATTAAATGGTGAAGTCTGAGTATCTGAAGTGGTAATAGTCACAAAATCTTTAGCATCTCCAGCATATTTAATAACCGTGTCTGGGTTTACCAATTTGTTTACTATAATTACCTCTGCACTACGTTCTGCAAACTGAACCGCTGTAAATTGATTAATATTACTTTGAATTTGCCCAGAGTACCAATGAGACTCAGGAACAGCATAGAAACGTGTAAATTTCTCAAAACTTTGGTTTTCACCATTTAAAGGTAATTTCTTGTTATTAATCCCATTTGTATCTATCGGCATTTTTACGCTACCAATAAAAGCTTGAATTTTTGCCCCTTGATTTCCATTAGTTATGGCTATAGAAACCGTATTTGTTTGACTGCCATCGATGAAACATAATGCTGCTAATCCTTGATTCATTGTAGTGCCTGGTACGGTTACGGAGACTGGTGGTTGAGAATTTGACCACACTACTTGTAAAGTTGTAGAAGCATCATTCCCTGCTGCATTATAAAAAAATAAGCAATATAATTGCCCATTATTTAAACTACCATTACTTGTAGCAGTATCTCCTTCACCGAGTTCTATTAATCTACCATTATTCCAGTTAATTGTTGACATGATTTGTTTGTTTAAATTTATTCCCTACTCTAATTTTATGAGCTTTTCGGGTTCCTCTCTTAAATCAAAATCAATAGTAGCTACTTGATCGAATAAACTATCCGATCACCATAATTTTTAACAATCTAGTTTAAAATTACATTGTATTTTAAAACGATTTTCTACTAAATACTGATGGTTTTTAAATGGTAAACATCATAAAGGGTTGGGCAGAATTATCCAGTAAAACATATGTAATCTTAGGGTCTAATTTTTGGCCAAAATCAAATTAATATTATCTAAATCAGAAGACGTCTTTAATACCTGATCATTATAATATTTTTGACATAATGAATGTAAGAGTTTATTATGGGAGAAAATATTTCATTCTATTTCATAAATTCATCATAAAATACTGATTAACAGTACTTTATAAGTACTAAAGAAGTATAAAAATGAAGGCGAAACCGGAATTCAAAGTTGATAAAAATGTAGATTTTTTGTATAAAAAAAATCATAACACATTGGGCTACAAAACATTTAATTGAGTATCATTCAAATGAAAGAGATTAACTAAATATGGCTATCAATTTTTATATTAAACAAGTTGATCTATAGCAGAGGGGGATTCACTAAACAACTCGATTAAATTTCCTGCATTTTTTGTAGTGTCACTATAGGGAATTAATTTAATAGTACCTTCTCCAAAAGTATTTGGTGGAGCTTGTAAAGATTTTAACACAAAGAACCGTTCATTATTAATTGTAACCACACCATCCAATAGTGTTCTATGTAAATCGTTCATGAATACCGGTCCCCTAACAGTCCTTGCCAAACCAGTAGCTTTCTTTTGTGCTTCTTGAAAAATTTGCAGTGCTTTTGCCAGTGGAATTCTAAAACAGGATTCTGAATTATGGTCAGCCTCTATAAACATATAATACGGTACCATTCCTAAAGTAATTTGTTTATTCCATAAAGTACTCCAATCTTCTGGAGTATCATTTATACCTTCAACAAGAGGTCCTTGACATCTAATAACCGTTCCTGTTGCTCTAATTCTTTGTATCGCTTGTTTAACAGCTTCATTTTCTAACTCTACTGGATGAGTAAAGTGCGCACATAAATTAAGATGTTTACCTCTGGATTGTATGTATTTAAATAATGCTAATAATTCATCGGCATCTTGATCTGTTGTAAACCTAAAAGGCCACCAGGCTAAAGATTTTGAACTAATACGTATTACTTTTACAGAATCTATTTCTAAAATAGGATCTATATATTCTCGTAATGTTTTTGCTTTAAGCACTAATGGATCTGCCCCCGTAAACAATACATCACTAATCTCTGGATGTTCTTTTAAGAAAGCCACTGGTTCTTGAGGATCCTTATATGAAGAGTTTTGCTGTGCTTCTTTATTATTAAACATGATCCATCTAAAGCAATACGAACAATACGAATGACATGTTTTGGCCATTGGATCCGGAAATAAGCTTACTATGGTTCCAAAATTGCTATACATTCCCCTTACCCTAACGCCATCAACTTTAGGAATGCTTGTCTCACAATGCTTTACTTCGGGGTACATTTTTTTCTTTACCTTCTGAATAAAAGGCATTAGTGTTTTTTCTTCTAACCCACTTTGATATAATAATTGTAACGCCTTATAATCAGTTATAGGTAGCATCTCTTTTCTTGGAAAGATTAAGTTATAAATCGGATCATTAGGTATCGCATCCCAGTTTATTAAATGTTCTAAAACATAATTATTCACTTTAAAATGAAAGACGCTGGAAAGAATATCAAATACTTCTCTTTCTTTTTCTGGTAACCTTGTATAATACTCGGTTTTCTTAAATGAATTGTTGTTATAGGATATAAATTTCATGGTTAATTGTCATTTTAAATAAAAATACTCAAAGGGTTTAATTCTTCTTCTGTAAGAGGTTCTTTAAATTTTCCCATTTTTACAGGTACATCATACAATCTTCCTGGGGCAGTACGTCTCCAAAAATGGCGTAATCCCGGTACAATTACTTTGGCTACCGAAAGGCCTATATCTGGCTGTGTTAAATCCAAAGCCAACGTTTCTAACCCTTGTTTTTTGGCTTTTTCTATGCAAAACTGCAAACTATCATAAACTGTAGCTGGGCAAAGTTTCGCATAGTCAGCTTGCATATTATTTTTTTCTTTATCTAATGGAATCAGATATGTATTATCTTTTAATGTGGCATTATTTAACCAATCTATAAACACCTTATCTGTAGTTAAATAATCTTTCTTATCGTTGATAACTACGGGTAATAACTGATTAAGTTCTATAATTGCTCTTTCTAAAGCAATATTGGCATCTACATGAGCTCCAAAAGCATAAAGCACTTTATCTTTTTCATCTTCTTTTATACTATGGCTAATGGCTACAAAAACAGGAATTTCCAGATCTGTAGTAATATCCAGTACATAAAGACTTCTATTTATGTCTTTATAATACCTTATCATTTTGTTGATATACTCATTACCAGCAGTTTCTAAAGCTACTTCTGGGTATTGAATACGATTATACCACCAAATTGCTGCAGCATCACGCTCTACAAGTTCAAGAAAACCTTGTAGTATAGCTTCTTCTATGGTATTACCTGCCGCACAACCGTTAGAATCGGGATATGCATACAAACGCTTCTCGTCTTTTGCCGGATATTGCGCATAACAATAGCAAGAAGGAAGAAACTTAAACTCTTTGTGTGTAAGACTATATACCGGAGTCCAATCCATTATCTCATCTGTATCGAATGCAATTGGAATTAGTGAGTAAAACTTAGTGCTTTCATTATTGATTCGTTCTCTATCCTGATACTGTGCATTGCTATAAAGCATACATTGGTTAGGATGTATTTTAACATCCAAATCCTTAAAAGCAGCTTGAATTTTATAAGCTTCTCCCTGGTACATAAGACTATATCGTTCTATGGCTTCACATAAAGCACCGGTTTTAGCTTGAATCTCTGTTTTTCCTTTACCACCATTTGCACTTCTGAGATGTAGATTTAACCAGAATAACGAAGAACTTTGAAGTGCCATATTTTTACCTGAACCAAAATTATAAATTGGCGCATCTTCTACAGGATGATATGCTCTTAAATAAGGAACAACTCCCGTTATATCACTAACATGATGCATATACTTCTCTAAAGTCACCTCTGGGGGTACGGTGCGATAACCTCCCAAATGATCAGATAAGATATCTTCTTTTTTTAAATCAATTGGTGACGGATGTTGGCTTAACACCTCTTTAGTTCCACATGCTCTACATTGCGGTCTTTTAACTACTTTGTGTGTACTTTGTTTTCTTGTTTTAGTATTTATAGCGATCAAATGATTAAATAATTGATCATTATGATCATGATACATCCATGAAACCAATTCAGAAAGAGCAACACTTATACCCCACTGTTGTGCTAATGGATGATTTATTACAGGACGGGCAATAGTATGATTGGTTTTAGCAAGTGCCTGATACAGTTTACTCTCTTGATCATGTAATGCTAACCGATGTTGTAAACAAGCCCAACAAGCACTATCAGCATTATCGGGAAGTATAAGAGGACCTATGTAAGGAGTTGTACCATTCAACTTAAGTAACAACCATGGTATCTGATGATCTAACATTTCCTGATTTACGGATTCCAAATCAGGATGTAAATAATCTGTAGTCAAGACAACAATTAAAGTAGGAGTTTCAGAGAATTCTATCCCAACATTTCTACACGCATCATTAAACATAATCGTATCTACCGATCCTAAAGTCCTGACAGCGATCGATTTGTTCTTAAATATAGTAGATAAGGTATTTGTATCGTAACCCGACTCTTCCCAATATGCAGTTTGTTCTGGAGTAAAGTAAGGCCTTGATTGTGTAATATAACCCTCTGATTCTAATTGATGCAACGTAATTATAACATCACTAAGATTAGAACTATAGTCCTCATAATTAGCTACAATGAAATCTTTAGTAATTTTTTCACCACTAATCTTCTCTAAAAGTTGGATTGCTAAAGGCGATTGTAATACAACACTATCTCGTTCTGAGGTCATGATCGTATAGTGATCGTTAATATTAACTTTAGTATATTTTTCTTTAATTCTGTAAAATGTATCTGGCATTATATCAAGAGTATTCTTTTGAAATTTTTATCAAAAAAAAATAATAATCAATGTTGAATTATCTAAGAAAACAACATTGATTATTTTATTTAAAACTACCAAAAAAAATAGTTCTATGCTTAATAAAAATCATGTAATTTTATGTAGTAGTAAGTACTATCTCTGCTGTTTCTTTATTGTCTTTACAATACACTTTGGTTAACATATCTTTATTTGGTATAAAACAAGGTAAAATAAGTATCGCATCATAATATTGTAAATCTTCAGTATCAAAAGGCAGAATCACTTTTGACACTCCATTTTCTGATAGTAATTCTCTTTTTATTGTTTTTATACCTTCTTTACCATTACTAAATACTTGTACAAATAAAGGAGATTCTTTTATAGTAACTGTTTCTTTACTACCTCCTTTTTTAGTAAAATATAGATTCGGCCAGGCTGTTTCATAGTCTAAAATGACCCGAGTATTTTGCGGTATTTTCATACCGCAACCTTTCCAGGGTTTACCATTTTCTATCCAAACATAAGTATTGTCTTTTTTACCATCTGTCATAAATGCTACTGTATTTTCAGGATCTTGAAAAGCCTCTAGCAAATCTTTATCGCGCGCACATTTAAGACTAAGTTCATAATATCGTTCGTAAATAGTATATATCTGATTTTTAGTTGTATTTGAATCTAAAGTCGTTTTTTCCTGTTTTTGGTCTATTGTGATTGTTTCCATGGTTTAGGTTTTAAGAATTTAAAAATATCGATAAGCATTTTGACTAACGAGATACTAATTCTTATTAAATCAAGTACAAGTTGCAATAAATTCTTCTACTGTTGCATCTGCACCAAAAATTTTCATATTTGTCTTTACATCTAATCTTGGACTTGCATAAGGTACATACAGAGTATATTCGTATTTCTTTTCTCCTTTTTGCAACTCTAACTCAATTTCACTAAAATCTAGAGAGGCATAATTTTCTGTATCTGCTTTATTAATCGTAAAAAAACCTGATTTTAATTTTTGTTTATTTTTCTCATTCTTTTTATAATAGAAATCTGTATCCATCAAAATAGAAAGTTCTAATTGATAAGGTTTTTCTTCAACAACAATTTGGGCTTTATCCTCTATACTATCTGTTTTTTCTACAATTACGAATTTAGATTTTGAAATTGAAGTATCTAAGATAATATTGGTCTGCGTTGGAATTTTCATTTCGCAACCTGGCCAGAAGTACCATTTTTCTTCAGAATCAGTAACTATGAAACCTTCTAATTGGTTCTTTACTTCATTAACTATACTTTTATATAGTTCGGGTTTCGTACTACGAAGTTGAGCTAATTCTGTAATGGTATAGCCTACCGCGAACTCTATCTGGTCTTTGTTATTGGTTTTTTCTGTTCTAAACAAAACCCCATTGGTTAAAAAACCATGTCTTAAATTATTAGAATTAACATAAGCATCTCTAACAAAATCATTAATAGACTCAAAAAAATGAAATGTATTGAAAAATTCAGCAATTCTTAAGATATCTATTTTAGCCAAATCTGCTTTATTAGTTAACACCTTAAATTTTGCGTTTATCGCTCTATCTATTGCATCATATACTTGATACAATGGATCATTATTAGGTTGAGCATCGAATAATGATTTGATTTCTTTTCTTACGAGCTCTTCTAAATTTAAATTCTCTACAATTGTTGATGGTTCAGTTTCTTCATTAACCATGATTTTAAGTTTTAAGAGTTATTAATTAAATAAGTGTTTGGTTTTTAGCTATCTTATTATCCTAAATAATATTAAATTTTAATTTAATAAGGATTAAACTTAAATCAATTACGGTTTTAAGTTACTAAAAATCAAACACTTAATAAGATACTATAAATTAAATAACTCACCCAAAAACAAAGGCTTGTTTATGATATTTTTAATAATATTTCGGAAGTATCATATCTATTATATCAAGAACAAGTAGCGATAAACTCCTCTACTGTTTCGTCTGAATTAGAAATTTTCATATGAGTTAATACATCAAGTCTAGGACTATTATAGGGTACATATAACATATAATCATATTCTTCTCCTTTTTTTAAAGCTAAATCAATTTCACTAAAATCCCCTGTATGGCTCCCTTCAAATTCAGGTTCAGACTTATTAATTGCGAAAAATCCTGATTTTAGTTTACGCTCTTCCGCGTCTTCACTCTCTTTATAAAAAAATTCATTATCTCCCAATAAAGAAACTTCTAATTGATATGGATTTTCTTCCATAACTATTTGTGTAGCATCATCTTTAGATTCATTAATCTTTTTAGTTACTACAAATTTTGATTTAGTAACAGATGTATCCATTAATATAGTAGTATTTGCAGGCATTTTCATTTCGCAACCAGGCCAGAAATACCATTTTTCTTTAGATATGTTAGTTTCACCTATTCCATCACCTATACTATCTAATTGATCACTTATTGCAGTGATAATATCATTATACTTTGTATTATTTTCTATATATAATTTACTAAGTTCATCAATGTTATACTTTTCATTGATTTCTACCTTTCCTTTATTTCTTTTAGTATTAAATAAAGCTCCATTTGTCAAAAAACCGAGTCGTAAATTATTATGATCTAAATAAGCATCTCTTATTGTATTATTTATAGATTCAACAAAATATAAATTATTAAAGAATTGGGTAATTCTTAAAATCTTATCTTTTGTAGATTCGTTAGGTATATGCTTATCAATCATATGATATATAATATAAGAAGGATCATTGATAGGTTTTGCATCAAATAGATCTTTAATTTCTTTTCTGATCTCGTCAGAACGTAAGTTTACCTCTTGTGGGCTAGCCAAATCTTGTGTACTCATTTTTTTGGTTTTAATTAAATATGATTATTGTATTTGTGTCTTTAATTTTTGATATCTATTATATACTTCTAGTTCTCTAATTTCTAAAATTGTATTACAAAATTCTTCTATTGTAACTAATAATGTTTCAACTTTTTCAATTTGCTTTTCTTGTATTAAAAATTCAGCATAATTGACTATTGCATCAAGTTTTAGTAAATTAAAGTTCATTTTTTCAGAATAAGCTATAGATTTTTCAAATGTATTTTCTATTACTGTGGATATTACTTTTTCTTTACGAATTAAACATCTTCCCAATAAATTATAGGTTATTGGTAAAATAGCTTCTTCTCCATGATTAGTTTGTCTATCTATAGATTCTTGTAAAATTATTATTCCTTTTTCATATTCATCTACTTCAAGATATGTTTTAACCATTGAAGGTTCATAAAATGATAATACTAGGCTTTGTCCAGCTTCTATCATAGATTTTCTTTTTTCTTCAGCAATATCAGTTTTACCACTAACCCAATCTTCAATTAAACAAAACAAATTAGAAACCCATACTTTATGTATTCGTTCACCTAATAAATGATGAAGTTCTTCAACATATTCTTTACATAATTTCTTATCATCAAGCATTGATAGAAAGCAACCCATAAAAAGAAAAGCCAGTACAATTAAAGTATCATTATTGGTCGTTTTAGAATATTGTATACCATCTTTGTATAATTTTTTTGCTTTATTAGGCTTTCCTCTAAAATAATATACAAACCCTAACATTCCTGTAGCAAAAATATAAGGATCGAAACCGTAGTCTTCAAAAATGCTTTTATCCTCTTCTAAATCAAATTTTTCAATTACAGTAGTAAGTAATTTTTCTGATTTATCTATATCTCCAGAAACAAAATAAGATTGTCCTAAAAAAGATGAAATCGCCATTTCTACCTTATGATTTTTCTTTTGAATTGATTTTTCGATAAGTTTTTCACCAATATTTTTTGCTTCTTTACTTTTTGATTGCGCATGAAAATAGGAAAACAACGCCCAATCATTCTTTAATTCATACTCGTCAACCTCTTTATTTATGACATGATTCTCCTTAGATTTTAAGTCTGCTATTAATTCTACATTCCGATTAGCCATTTCATATAAAGCATGGCTCCCCCATCCTTCTTTTAAAGAGATTGCAGCCATGACACAGATATTTAAATCCAGTTCGCCTTTGAGTTTTTTATTTTCATCTTGAATTCGTACTACCCATTCTTTAATCACTAAATACAATCGTAAGGCCTCTTCATTTGCAGAATTTTTAATATCTCGTTTAATTGCTTCTAGTCCAAGTTGTGATGCTTTATCATATTGACCAGCCTCTGCTTGATGTCTGGCTAATTCAAATGGATTTTCTTTTACAACTTCCTTAAAATTATCTTCAAGAGCTTTAGCAATTCTACCGTGAACTTCTCTTTTTAATTGAGATACCATACCATCGTAAGCAGCATCCCGAATTAACGCATGTCTAAATACATAAATCTCATTTTGTACACGACGTTGTCTATAGATTAGGTTAGCTTCTTGTAATACATTAAGGTTACCTTGTACCATCGCTTCATCATGAGAGGAAGATTTTACCAAAAGGTCGTAGGTAAATTCTCGACCTATAGCCGACGCTAATTGTGCAGTTTCTTTGGCAAAGCCAGTTCGATCTAATCTTGTATTTAACAATCCTTTTAAAGTTACCGGTACAGAGGTTGCATCAAACTTTGCTGCTAACCGATACGTATCATTTTCTAGTATCAAATATTCTTGATCGGTCAACATTGTTGTTAAATCTTCAATAAATAGAGGAATTCCATCTGATCGCTCAACAATATAATCTAATGCTTTTTCATCAATTTCTTTTTGATGTATTAAATCTTTGATCAATGATTCTGCATAAGCTTTTGTTAGTATCTTCAATCCTATTTCTGTAGCTTGTTCTTCTTTCCAGTCATGTTCGAACTCTGGTCGTGCGGTAAGTAACAACAAGTAATTTTGTTTAGAAATTTTTGAGATTAGTATGCTCAAAAAGTCAAGACTTGTAGGATCAATCCAGTGTAAGTCTTCAACGATAAGCATGAATTTTTTTTGAGTATCAATACTTAAAATCCATTCTTCTAGAATATTAAATAAAACTTCTTTTTGTTCTAAAGGAGATATTTCAGAGTTTTGATATGTATCACCTAAAGGAATGGCAAACCACGAGCATAATATCGGTATCGCTATCGCGGGATCACATTTTACCTTTTTTAATGCATTCTCTAATTGTGGTATGCTATCTGTTAAATCATCATGTATCCCCACATCCTTTTTGAGCATTTCGAAAATAGGATATAAAGCATTATTTTGATATTCTGGTAGACAACGACATTCTCTAACTACAAATCCATCATGTACTAAACCTTTTTTTGTTTCATAGATAAGCTTAGATTTACCTATCCCGGCTTGCCCCTTAATCAAGATGGTTTTTCCATTTTTAGGAGCTACAGTTTTCCATACGTCAAAAACGTGTTCTTGTTCTTGTTCTCGACCAATCATTCTTTGATCTGCACTTCTCAAACTAAGATTTGACAATGCCTCTGCCGGTCGCTCACCTGTAAGTAAAAATGCTGTTAATGAGTTACTACCTCCAGAAAAACCCTGAGTAATAAAAGGTTCAAATTCTAAATAAGGATCTAATAATTTTTTGGTCGTTTCTCCAACCAAAATATGCCCTGGTTGTGTTGTATATAAAAGATTAAATGCAGCATTTGTTACTAATCCTTCTGGATCGCTTTTATGTTTTATAAGTACGGTACCAGAATTCATTGCTACACGTATATCAATACTTATTCGGTGTTGTGCATACAACAATGCACTTCTTTTTTGCAATTGACTAATCAATTCTAATGCAGTTCTACCCGCACGTCTAGCATCATTATCACTTACTTGTGGATACCCGAAATACATAATCATTGTATCTGCCATTGTTCCTGATATATGAGCACCAAAACGCATACCAGTATCTTTACAAAGATGCAATTGATCTTTTTGAATCGCCTCTAGAGTTTCAATATCTAAGGTTGCATTTTTGGATATAGACAAGCTAAGTTTAGCGCACAAAACAGTAAGTTGTCTTTTTTCACTATGAGTGCTAAGCCAAGCAAATTGATTAATTTCGGTAAGGTTATCGGCAGGTTGTACAGGTGTATTTTGAGGTTGAATCCTACCTACCAATGTGCTTAAATTTACATCTCCTAATGCTTCAGAAATCATGATAGCATTATGAATACGTCTTCGTGGATCTTTGTGTAACACATGACTTAGCACCTTTGCTAATGGATGATCCAAAATTGAAGGAGGCAAAGGTACATCTGTAGGATCTAATTGCTTTTGAAAAATTTCTGCAACACTCGTACCTTGCATTACTGGTTTTCCTGTAAGGCATTCTAAAAAGATTAATCCCCAGGCATAAAGATCAGATTTTACCGTTGGCGGTTCTCCTCTTAATTGTTCAGGTGCAGTATAAGCGGGAGTACCAATTACATCATGTGTTAATGTAAGATCCTTATAGTCTTCACTTTTAAAGTCATAGGTGAATGTCCCCATACCAAAATCTAATATTTTCACATAAGATTTTGTACCTAATTTAGTGACCATTATATTATGTGGTTTTAGATCACGATGAATTATCCCTTCTGAATGTGCGCAAATCAACGCTTCCAGAACTTGTTCCATCAATGCACCGGTCTCTTCTGCTGATAAACCGTTATATCTATTGATCAGATCCTTTAATGTCTCACCAGAGATAAATTCAAAAACTGCATAGGGTTCATGATCTCCCGTATAACCTTTATCTAAAAGTTTAACAATATTTGGATGACTAATTTGTACGCAAAGTTGCGTTTCTCTCTCGAAACGAGCTATTTGTTGCTTTCTTGATTGTTCATCAAGAGTGTTTTTAAACTTAAGCATTTTAATAGCTACAATTTGACCTGTGCTTATTTGCTCTGCCTTAAAAACCTTACCATATCCTCCCTCTCCTATTTTTTCAAGAATATTGTAATTTTTAAGATCAGTATCGACATTTGATGTGTTTGTTGTCGAAGAGTTTTTCATTATCGGGTACTATTAATTTGTGATGTGTCTATATATATTTCGATTAGGGGATTAATTTGTCATTGCTAATACTTCTCCAATGCACGCTTCTTCTTTTATAATTTGAAAATAAGGATGTGCAAAGCGTACTTCACCATATCTTCTTTCAATAATATTTGAAAATAAATATCCATATGGTTTTGTTTCGATCAATAATTTTCTAAGTCTATAAATTTTTAAATTCAGATAGTAGGTATCTAGTTCTTTACCAAATTCTTTACTCATATCAGCCAATAAATCATCTATAGACATCCAACCTTGATCTCCCATTACATGATTTGCATTAACATCTGCGAGTCTCTTTCTAGCCAAAGCTAATAGAATATAATTATGAACACGTTCACCTAAATCTAATTCTAGATTCTGTGTTATAATCTTAATGTGTATATGTTCTTCGTCAGAACTTAAAGTAAACTGAAAATACGCATTGTTTACCACATGCCCATTATCCATTGTGTCTTCTAGTACTTGGTTTTCTACAAAAACATATTCTTCACCATCTATACTATATGTTTTGTTCTGTGCCAGATCAACAGCAACTCCAGCTTGTTCGAATTTCCAAGTAGTATCTTCAGGATAAATAAGTATTTCTGGTTTTTCTTCGTTTGGAAAAGCGTGACAAGAAGTTAGTTCTATAATATTACTAGTATTCTGAACAGATTTGAGATAGCTCGAAGGAGAATCCAAATTAATCATTTCCCATTGTGTAGATTCGTGTTCTCCAAATTGAATTCTACAACCTTTACTAAGTTTTACTGTGGCATGATTAATATATTCTCCATTAACTAACGTACCATTTCTACTGTGATCTTGTATATACCAATCACTACCTTTCCAAGATATTAAAGCATGGGATTGGGAAATATCTTTCTCCGAAATGTGGGTATTCGCAATATGTCGATTCCTACCAAAGGTATGCTGTGTATTCAGGTATACGATTTCTTCTGTTTGATTATTTTTTATAATAGCCATTATCCCAATATTTCATTTATATTCCTTCTATACTAATTACATAGTATGTATAAATAAACTACTCTGGCAAACCGTAAAATACAATTAGCAAAAAACATTAACTCCCCCTAAATAAATGAATATTTTGAAATAATTGTCATGAACTTTAAGTTGGTTAAATTTTAAACGATTGTTATTTTAAGTTTACGTCAAAAAATATACTTGCACTTAAATCTTATTTTTTAAATTATGAAGATGATATTGCATCTTTCTGGGTTAGAAAAGAGTAATTTACATCATAAATTGAATTGTTTTTAAGCTTATTAGTGCTTCTCAAATATAAAAAACATTATTTCTTTTCTCACATGAAAGAACACTTAAATAATTGAAAAATAAATAGTTATGGTTTTTCCGTAATCAAATAATGGTAATGCTATAATTTAATGTTTTTCAATTTTGAAATACATTCATACACATCTATTTTGGATTTATCTGAAATCCAGAATATTAAATCTAAATCAACAATGATTTGAATTACCATAGCCAATTTTTTATTTTTTTGAACTTAATTATTTTCTAAAAAAATAAAAAAAGAAAGCATATACATCCCTTATATATTAGTTTAAACCAAACAAAAAATCTAAATCAATTGAATACCAAATATTTACTTGCCTTTTTATTAGAAACTGTAAAGCATTTGTATATATCCTTAAACTAAAAAAGGCGTTTATTATCTCCCAAACCAATATAAATATGGAAATGATTTTAGCGTTTTTTTAACATAGAATCATCATGTGTGCTGTTGCTTATTTATGTTTTGATTTTCAGAAACTTAAAGCTTAACTCACGAAAATATGATTTTACTATTTAATCTAATTATGGATACCCGCAATAACAGTATAAAAATCCTAAATAAATTAGTGTTTAACTATACTCAATTAAAAACTAACTAAATCATGAAATACAAAATTATATCTGCCCAAACCGAAATTAAATTAGAGAATAGAGTCAATATATTTTTAGATGATGGTTGGGAGCCCACCGGAAGTATGTTTATTTTAAATTATGGAGGAGAATTAGGTTTTAGATACTTTCAACCTATCGTTATTGGTTAGTAAGTATTAAGAGGAGCGAAAAATCTTACCAAAGAATTTTATACACTGTTAAATAATTGTTATACGGATACCCGTAACAAATTGATTAAAATTTTGAATATCTTAGATTTTCACACCCCACAACATATAAAAGTAAAACTCGTCAACCTATGAAATACAAAATAGTATCTGCTCAAACAGAAAACAAACTGGAAAATAAAGTTAATGTTTTCCTCGATGATGATTGGAAACCCACAGGAAGTATGTTTATACTTAATTATGGAGGAGAATTAGGACTTAGGTTTTTTCAACCTATTGTTAGTGAAGAGTAAGAATAAAAAATAGTAAATCATGCAGTAGCAAATACAAAAAATGAATTGCTTTGTTAATAAAGTATAAATTATTTACAATTATTAATCTGGTTGACCAAAATTTATAAGTATAACCAAAAAATTATACTACTTTTATACTACTAAAATATCCCCCTTCTGTATTACAGTTATTCAATAACCGTAAAATAACAATTGGTTCTTATACCATAACATCCACATATCTTTCTATTTTTTTTAAGACAATAAAAACGTCATTATCGTCATTGTTTTATTATTTCTAAAAGAAACTATTATGCTTAAAAAAATAGCCGTTTTTCATTTATTATTTCTTGCTAATCAATATGTTTTTGCTCAAACTACCAGAAATAATTATAACGCCAGATATGAATTAAATGATCACATCTATCATGGAGCTGGACAGAGTTATTCTGATTTTCAATCTTATTATAACAAAATGCCTAAGCATCATAAGCCATCTATGTATATGCATTATGTTTCGCTTAAAAGTTTAACATCTGGCACTTGGTCGACTACTTTAAAATCTAATTTAGCGTCTTTTGGAAACGATTTTGTCATACCACAGATTGGCGTATCAATGACTGTAGATGGGGATCCAAATCAACATTATGAAGATGATGTCGCTATAGGAAAGTATGACCAACAGATCGATTATCTTATTGAAGGTTTAAAAGAATTAGACAGGCCTGTTTTCTTGAGAATTGGTTATGAATTTAATGGCTCTGCTTGGAATGGATATCAAGCATCAACTTATGTAGCATCTTTTAAGAGAATTACCGATAAAATAAGAGTAGCAAACATAGAAGTCGCTACTGTATGGTGCTTTTCTGCTGATGGTGATGCTGACTTCACTTCATTTTATCCAGGGGATTCTTATGTTGACTGGTGGGCAATTGATATTTTTTCTGCAGAAGGATTCACGAGTACAAAAACAGTAGCCTTTATGAATTCTGCCCATAGCGCTAGCAAACCAGTAATGATAGGAGAATCTACCCCTAGATTTGTTGGTGCAGACGATGATCAAGATTGGGATAATTGGTTTAAAGATTATTTTAATTTTATTGATAATTATCCCGGTATAAAAGCTTCTTGTTATATTAGTTGGGATTGGAGCAATACTCCTTGGCCGACATGGGGAAATGCTATAATTGGTACAAACGACTTGATTCGTGTTTTATACACCCATCACTTAAGAGAACGCTCTTTCTTTAATGCTAAAAGTGAATCTGAAACCAGAAAACTTTTTTCCCCAAATGATGTTATTGCACCAGCAACTCCAATACTAAATGAAACAGAAATGAATCCTGCTAAACCATTTCTTAAATGGAATACATCAAACTCTGTCGATACCGCACACTACATTATTTATAAAAATGGATCTGCCATAGGTACGACTAGTACTAATCAATTTACTGATATAAGTGCCAAAGCCGGCCAATCTTTTGGTCTGGCAGTAAGTGCTATCGACTTAGCGGGTAACGAAAGTCCAAAATCGGCTTCATATTCTTTTGAACTTAGTACTACTATTATAAAAAATACGAATCCAAATTTTGAGATTGACAATTCTTTTTGGTCATTAAATACATTTGAAGGGGCACAAGCCTCCTTATCACATTCTAATAAAAGTGCTACTATACGCCTTGATCAATCAACGGGAACAAACTGGCACACACAATTGGTACAGGCAACAGATATTAAAGCCGGCAATACCTATTACATAGAAATAGAGGCTTATGCGAGTTCCTCTACAACAATAGAAGTTGTCTTACAACAAAATCACTCTCCGTATGGGTTATTAATCGACCAACAGCCAACGCTTTCTGAAACTCTAACAACAATTAAAACTCCAATTGTCACTGCGACCACAGATGATACTATGAATATTGCGATTTTTTTAGGTCAGGTAAGCCAAGGAATCGATATAACAATATCAAGCATTAAATTATATGAAATTAGCGAATCAAATACTGCAAATAACAATACTCCAATTGCAATAATACCCAAAGAAAATATTACGGTTGACACAGGAGAACTTCATCTTAATGGTTCCTCTTCTTTTGACAGTGACGGAATAATCAATTCGTATAAATGGGCTCAGATAAGCGGTCCAAATTTAGCAGTTACAAGTGGCGACTCAACACCTGATTTTATGATTAACATGAATAAAGAAGGGATATATATTGTACGTTTGACTGTAACCGATGATAAAGGAGCGATAGGGACAGATGAAATAGAAATCAAAGTCACTGGTAACTCAACAGACATAAAACCTGTTGCTTTATTTACTGCAACGCCAATAACAGGAACAGCTCCTTTACGGGTACTTCTAGATGCCTCTGCTTCTTCTACACCTAATGACGAAAATTTAACCTACTCCTGGGATCTTGGTAACGGTAATACTGCTACAACGGTAACAACTTCGGCTACCTATACACAAGTGGGTGAATTCATAATATCATTAACCGTTATTAATGAAGATGGAAAATCGGATAGTGCTACCAAAATTATTAAGGTTATCGATGCAGATACCAATTGCGGTTACGGAACACCCATTTTAGAAACACTGGCATCGATCAATACTCAATACACCCATATTAATGTACTTGGAGAGCAAGGTCCTGATCTTTCTAATATAACAAATTTTACTATAAATTGGAGTCTTGAGAATAACGGGTTATATCAGTTCTCAATGAACACAAATAATGGTAATCCTAATTATTGGAATAACTTTCTTCCTAAGATTAGACAAAAATTTAATCAACCTCAACCAGAGTTAACACTCACAGGAACAGGAATCCCAGGACTTGATGGCTCTTATTGGGTAACTTTAGATTCTGATAATTTTGTAATGGTTTCCAAAACTAAAAATTTTACCATTTATTATTCTAAAACTGCAACTACACCCAATTGCAATAAGCAACAAGTGGAAACCTCAAAAACTCTATATAGAAAAGCCTTAATGTATCCCAATCCTAGTCGACAGGATTTTATTTTATCTCTTAACAATACTAAAGAAGTTTCTAGAATAGATATATATGATGTAATGGGACAAAAAATTAACACCCTTTATCCTTTAAATGATAAAAACATACAATTTGGTAAAAACCTTTTATCGGGTATTTATTTTATCAATATTGTTCTAAATACTAAAGAAATTATTACCCTTAAAGCTGTAAAAACTGAATAACTAGTACAATACTATAGCTATGATTAGTCACATTATTGTAATTTAATACTATCTATTTCTAACTTAAAATTTTCAGCTTCTTTATTGGCAATAAGAAATGCAATTTCTTCAAGGTTTTCACAAGGAAAATTATCCATGTCTAATTTCCTACCTCTAAAAGTAGGGTACATATCTAAAAGCGATACCTCTATCGACTGCCAATCTTTTGTAGTTTCAAAATAAGAGATATATGCATGTCGATCATTTTTATTTGATTTAATCCTAAACTGATACCGTTTTCCGTCCCCCTTTAATTTAATAAGGACTTTACTGTAATTTGCAACTCTTTTAGATTCAAACGTATGCCTTACCGAAGAAAACCCACCATTGTTTTCTAGGGATACGTATCCTTCAAAAACGCCATTACCTTCTTCATTAATATAGAAATTACCTCCTGAACGACCACCCATAACGGTATCATCAACAATTTTCCAACTAGTGCTAATACTATCCTTATTGAAATCAAAAATAATTAATGAGTTGCTCATCGTCATAAAAACACTGTAAAATAGAAATAGATACTTCATAAGCTCAATATTTAAAAAGCTTTAAAAGCCTCGAACCTATTCAAAGGTACAACGGTTCAATAAATAAAATTTATAGTAGTATGTTAATTTTTGTTTAATGTATACTTCAAAAAGTTAAACATTATTGTAACTTTGAATTGAAAGTATGAGGAAAAAGCGTAAGTACACTTGAAATTAATTCAACAAAACAAAGTCTGCATACCTTAATACTGAAGGTAAATTTTTGCCATTTGCACATCTTAAATAGTAACGAATGAAATTACAAACTGAAACAATAACAAAACCTAATGGTTATAATTTAAATGGTTTTTCGATTGAAGATATAGGAGATGATCACCTTAGTACAGGACTAGAAACACCCATGAAAAAAAATGCTTTCGATATATCTGATTCTGAAAAAAAGGAACGAATTGCTCATTTATTTGCAGAAATCATGGATGTTATGGGATTAGATTTGTCAGATGATTCTCTACGTGGCACTCCCCAGAGAGTTGCAAAAATGTATATAGATGAGATCTTTTCTGGGTTAGATCCCAAAAACAAACCCAAAATAGCATTATTTGATAATAAGTATAAGTATCAACAAATGCTAGTCGAGAAAAACATCACTTTTTATTCTAATTGTGAGCATCATTTTGTTCCTATAATTGGTAAAGCCCACCTTGCTTACATCTCGTCTGGTAAAGTAATTGGTTTATCTAAACTTAACAGGATTGTACAATATTTTGCCAAACGCCCACAGGTCCAGGAACGATTAACGAATCAAATTGCTACAGAATTAAAAAAAGTTTTAGAGACGGAAGATATTGCTGTAATTATTGATGCGAAACACCTTTGTGTATCTTCTAGAGGAATTAAGGATGATACTTCGGCAACAGTAACTTGTTACTATGGGGGAGCATTTAATACGCCCGAAAAAATAGCAGAATTACAAAACTATCTTAACCATTAATTTTTTTCATCGTGTAACAAAGTTAGTGTAAGTAAATAGAAGGCTTATAAATTATAATATACATTTAAAAACACATTATGTTTGGATTGTTTAAGAAGAAAAGTCAGGTTGAAATATTACAGAAGAAATATGAAAAACTGATGAGTCAATGGCATGAATTATCAAGTATTAACAGAGCAGAAAGTGATAAAAAATATGCTGAAGCAGAGATGATCCTTAACCAAATCGAAAGTCTGAACAAAAAGTAAAAAAAGAAGCGAGTTTCAAAAATGAATCTCGCTTTAGAAATAGTTTTACATTTGATATGATATGGTCGATTAAATAATTGACTTTAGATAAATCAGTAGTATCATTGATTAACTTTTTAATTCTTTCAGTAATTGAACAATTTCTCTACAGATAATATCAGCATTCTTTTTTTTTGTAAAAATAGTTTGATGGTTCCCATCAATTAATACCTGTTTCCCAATGCACGAAAGATCTATGAATTCTTTCTGAGCTTCAATAAATTTGTTTAGATATTTTTGAGGGTTTATACCTCGTTCCCGATATGATTCTTTATCGATTTTGATTGCTGTGAAGACTCTAATTGGCAATGCTTCAAATTGATTAATGATTTTTGCGAGTTTTAGATTAGAGTGGTAATTTTCTAATTCGCCTTTGTATCCTCTTAGACCTTTTCCGTTTAATAGCATATCTCGCATTCGATTATTTATTTCTTTGGGTAAACCATCACCAGCAAATGTAGGACCTGTAAAACTTTCTATCAGACCTAAAACTCCCGCATCTGCAAAAAAAGTGGCCACATTCAGCCCCCAAATCACTGATTTAAATCTAAAAGAAGATACTGGTGCAGCATTAAATCTTTCAACTTGTTCTGGGTGTGTAGCGTCAATAAAAACTACAGCTGCTACTTCATTAGGATATAGTTTTGTAAATACACGTATGTAAGTACCTCCAATTGAATGTCCTGCCAATATATATGGCGGTGATTCACCTGCATTTTTCAGAAGTTTTCGTAATTCTTTAGCAATAGTTTCTGCATCACGCGGTGTATTGCCCAATTCACTATAACCAACTCCAGAACGATCATAACGTACCACTCGCAAACTATCTTTAAGTCCTTCACTTAACCAATGGTAGTATTCTGTTGGTAAACCACCACCTCCTTCAATTACCAGAGTTGGTTTATTACTTTTTTTTCCTGTGGCATTTATATGAAATTTAACCCCATCTACCGCTATAAGTTTCCCCTCTGGTTGATTAGGCTCGGCACCCAATAAACGAAAAATTAAGCCCGCTAGAACTAATAATGTGATTGATACCGAAATGAACAAAAAGAATTTTTTTATAATTTTCATAATAATTTTCATGATACTTAATTTTTGCATCAAACATAGTTGTACTTTTCTCGAATCCCCATTTATTATTACAAACACACCCGAAATACCTTTACACAATTGCTATCGTAGGTTGTAATAGCGTTCGCTAAAAAACTAGAGTGATTTAACCTAAAAATGATCATGTTTGTCATGTTTATTTGTTATCCTTATGCGAATCTCTATTTTTATATGAGATAAATGATTATGCGTATGAAAACCCATTTAACCAGCTTTATTAAAAGTAACTATAGGGAATTAGTCATAGGAGGAATTCTTGCCAGTGCAATTTTTATAGTTGGACACTTTTCTGGTGGTTTTATCGTACGACCAGATTCTGTTGTTCTACCTTTTTATATGGGTATAAACATTTTTAGCTTTTTGTTTTGTTGGCTGACTCTTGCACTTTTGATTTCCAAGTTTCCGATGTACAAAGTTTTGGGAGTATTTGGGTTACTATTTTTGGGAGCAATAGCAGAGTATTTCATGAATATTCCTAATAATCCGATTACTATCCCATTATTGATTTTATTTTGGATGGGAGTCAGTTACTTGATTATACCAAAGTTTTTTAAAAAATACCAGATCGCTATTATCTTTACTTATGGTGCTGTGATTACTTATTTCTTTATGTTCAGAAGAACATCTAATTATGCAGAAGATCACCATCCGGTTGTTACTACTTTTCTTATCGTTTCTATATCAATGATGATCGTTTTGTGGGCATATGATCGGTGGAAATGGTTGACTAACTTAAGAGCAGATAAAGCTAAGGCAGAATTAATGTTATTAAAGAATCAAGTTAACCCACATTTTTTCTTTAATACCCTGAATAATCTGTACGGATTAGCCGTAGAGAAATCAGAAAAGGCTCCTGCCATGATCCTTAAGCTCTCTGATATAATGCGCTATACAATATATGATGGTAATGCCGATTATGTTTATCTAAAGGATGAAATAGCCTATATCGAAGATTATATTGAATTAAACAAAATACGATATCAAAAAAAAGTGGAAATTACCTTTATAAAAGATATTCCTTATTCACACAAAATAGCTCCAATACTAATTGTAATTCCTTTAGAAAATGCATTTAAACATGGTGTCGAGAGTTTGATGGAAAATGCCTTTATCAAAATTGAAATTACCACAACCAATTCGGGTATATTTTTTCGAATTAAAAATAATTACGAATTCAAAGAACTAAAAAGTAAAGGTATTGGATTAGAAAATTTGCAAAAGAGACTTGCCATGATCTACCCTAATAAACATAAATTAGAGATAACTAAAACTGAAGATATTTACGAACTAAGTTTATCAATCAAAACAACATGAACTATCTAATTGTAGATGATGAGCCGATAGCACATCGTATTTTAGAAGGCTACTGCGCCGAACTAGCATTTTTAAAAAAAGTTGGTAATGCTTACAATGCACTAGAGGCATCAGTAATAATTACCAAGCATAAGGTAGATTTGATTTTTCTAGATCTTAACATGCCTAAAATTATGGGGTTTGAATTATTAAAAACATTGCCCTCTCCTCCTAAAGTTATCGTAACAACTGCTTATAAAGAATATGCCTTAGAAGGTTATGAATTAGATATTATTGACTATTTGTTAAAGCCTTTCTCACTTCCACGTTTTTTGAAAGCAATCAATAAAATTACTACAGAAAAGGAAGAAAAAAAAGTCGAAATGAGTACTGATGACACGAAAAAAAACGAACGTTTTTTTCTCAAAGGAGACAAAATGTATCATCAAATTCTAATGAAAGATATTTTATTTGTAGAGGCTTTTGGCAACTACTGCAAAGTCTATCTTACAGAAAAAATGATCCTTACCCATGAAAAAATTTCTACGTTAGAGACATCACTCATTAAAGAAAAGTTCCTGCGAGTTCATAAGTCATTCATTGTAGCAATTCATAGAATTGAGACCATTCAAGGAAATCAAATCTATATTCACAATCATAAAATACCTATTGGTCAGACCTACCGAAGTAAAATCAATACTTTAATAGCCAGAAAAAAATAATTGTGATATGTATGCTTTTGTGTCTTGCCCTTATTTGTAAAAAACAGCATTTAGTAAATATAAAAAGTAATGTATACTTTATACTAAAAATATGTTTACTAGTGAACATAACGAATTGTTATTATACACAACCGAAATGAAACAATGTCATTTAATTACTTCAACAAGTTTTTCATCCCAAAAAGGGTTTGAAGATATACTTGTTGAAATATTTGATTTAACAAAGTTGAATATTCAAGAGTTACTAATCAATAAACTAAGGAATGATTCAAATTCTGACCTTGCAAACGATATAAAAAAACAGGTTGAAAAGGGAGAATTAGTTTCAACAACTCTAATTACTGAATTAATTAGAGAAAAAATAATTGAAATTAAAAATGAGATACTTATTATTGGATACCCAAGAACAAAAGAGCAACTTGATTATTTGACAAACTTGCTTTCTGAAAACGGGTTCGAAATTATTCAATTATGGATATTGGAGTTAAACAACATTGAAAGATTAATTGAAGGTAAAGATCAACAAGTAAGTACAGCAATGATTAAAAAATTTGACCAAACTAAATATCAAAATAAAGAAATATCTGAATTAATTGATTGTCCTGAAATTACAACAAAAATGGAATTCGAATATCCTATGGAATGGGATACGTACAAAATACGAAGTAAAATAAAAGATGTGTATAACACTATATATAGCAAATAGAACGAGTTGTGTGTAATCCAATAGTATTTGTCCATTTGCAAAGTCGCCAAATCTCTTGATTTGGTATTACAAAAGTAAAATTAAAACAAAACACAAAAGATTTAGCTTGTGGCTAAACCGAAATAATCACTTGTTTTCTATCCTATTTAACAAATATTAAACGTCATAAGCAACCCAAAAAAATATCACCAAACTCTAGGTAACATTTTCACCAATTAAAACATAAAGTAATATATAAACAAACTAGATAACAAATGAAAAAAACAATCTCCACATTGATTCTTGTTCTATTTTATTTAATCGCCTTTCCTTATCAAACAGAGTTTGTAGTTACAGAAGGAGTTGAATATGGAAATTCTGGGCCTTTATCACAAGGAATAAATACTCTAAACGGTAACGGTACAATTACCATCAAAGGTGATATTAAAGTTAATGGTAATGTAACAATTCCAGAAGGAATTGAACTTAACTTTTTTCGAGGAAACAAACTTAAAATAAATGGTAATGTTACAGTAACGATTAATGGAAGTATTAATGCTGGTTCCTATCAAATATTTGATTTAGATGATAATGGGACAGTTGATGATTGTTTTATTGATAATTTTGATCTTACTAAAGATGATGGAAAAGTTAACGGAAATCTCAAAAATGATTTTGTAATACCTCAATGGTTTGGTGTAGATGATACCGGAAGTCAATTTACATCTCAACTATTTCAAAAAGCTATAGAAGCATTTCCTAATGTAAGAAAATTTGTGGCCAATGGAAGATTTGTTTTAGACCGTATGTTATATCTGAATCAAAGTAATAGATACTATGATTTTAGCGGAGCAACATTTATTGGCGCTAATTCTGATTCTAGAATAATGTGCCGGGGTAATGATGATTTATGGAACATCCCATCCAACGAGTTAATAAATTATGAAATTCTTTCTGGACAAAGTAGAGATAACCTAGATGAATATCAACTTTTAAACACAAGCAGTATTAAAGGGTCTGTAGGTGGAGGAATGATTGCGATTGGAAAATATTTCACAAAAGAGGATACCTTCATCTCCCCATACTCTGTATGGGACGTTACTTTATATGGAGGTTATTACATTCCTAGATATAAAGGAGATGTTGCAATAGGTATTGGAAATGCTAAAAATATTGAGATCACAGATGTTAATATTAATTGTTATAATGGTTTACGAGGTATCGCCATTCAACCTCCTACTAATAAAGAAAGAGTAAAAGGGAATTATGCAAAACTGTTTTATTTAGATAAATGGGAGTATAAAATTGACTCCATAACGACATCAAAAATTAGTAGAACAGATCATATTATTCTAAAAAATATTATTCAACAAGGGGGGATTAATATCATAAACATTGATATAGAGCCTGGAACTAAACATTATGTCAAAAATGTAGTAATTGATAATGTAATAGGTCATGAAATCACAGGCTTAGAACACCTTACTGGGGAAAAAGGTCACTCATTTAGATTGAGCTCTCAAAATGATGGTATTAAAATAGAAAATGTCTCTTTATCTAATATCATATTAAGCTATGTTCATGGAGGGTTTCGATTTGACGGTGTAACTGGATCCATATCAAATTATCAAATAAATGCTGCTCAAAATAGTGATGAAGAATATGTAGAAGTAAATAGCTTTATAAAAAATGATCGAAAATCTTTAGAAGATGCTCTAAAAAGAATTTCTGAATTAGAAAAAAGTAACTAAGCAGACTTGGCTTATATCGGAAAAGTAAAAAACATTAAAACGATTTTTTACTTGAGACGTTATTAGCCACAATTAGAGCCTACAAATGAAAAAAAATGACAAAAAATCTAAAAGAACTGAAAAAAGAAGATTGGAATAGACTTTTTCCAGTCGAATTGGTAGACCATAATCCCGAATGGAAAAAAATATACGAGAAAGAAAAACAACAAATTTTAGATAAAGTCGGGAAAGAAAAAATATTGCGAATAGAACATTTTGGGAGCACATCTATACCTTCTATCAAATCTAAACCTTACATTGATTTAATGATTGAAATTCCAAAAGAATTATTATTTGACGAAAAATTAATTAAAGAATTCTCGCAATTGGGGTATTCTCATTTTAAAGTTCCTACAAGAGAAAATATAGAAGAATATTCAACTTTTGGAAAAGGATATAATGTTGATGGAATGAAAGAACAGATTTTTCATATTCATATGTGTCCAAAAGACAATGCAATGTGGAAACAAATTAACTTTAGAGACTATCTAAATACAAATAAAAAACGGGCCAAAGAATACGAAAATTTGAAACTAAAGCTAGCTTCTAAATTTAAAACTGATAGAGGAGCCTATGTTTTAGGCAAAACAGATTTTATTAATGAAACAATTAATTTAACAATTAAAAAATGACAGTATTTCCAGTTACAACTTCTACACTTTCAGCAAAAGAGTTGGGAGATTTTATAAAAGATAAGTATCACTTGAACGAAGATTTCAAATGTGCACTATTTAGAACTGGAATGAATCACACTTATTTTCTTTCTAACGATAGCAAAAAATATGTTTTAAGGGTTTACAGTCATAATTGGAGGACAAAAACTGAAATCGTCGAAGAGATAAAACTTTTAAAATTGTTAAAAGAAAATGATTTAAGCGTATCCTTTCCCATTCAAGATAAAAACGGAGAATTCATTCAAGAAATAATTGCGCCAGAAGGGATTAGACACTTAGTACTTTTTTCCTTTGCTAAAGGTGGGAAGGTTCGATTTATGGATAATGAAACTTGTTTTGACATAGGTTCTCTAATGAGCAAAATTCATAACCTTACTTCGAATAAAATTATTAACCGAGAATACTACAATAAAAAATCTCTTTTAAAATTACCGTATGAACGTTTAACACAATTCTTTTGTGACAAATTGCCTGAAATGGCATTCATAAAAGAGTTTGGTGAAAACTTTAAGGATTCTGATTTTGAAAATACACAAAATGGAGTCTTACATATGGATATTTGGTATGATAATATGGCTATTACAGATGAAAAGGAAATTACGATTTTTGACTTTGATTTTTGTGGAAACGGAAAGCAAATTTTAGATGTTGCATACTTTTGCAAGCAACTTTTTTTCATAGAATCGGATAAAGAAAAGTATGAATCAAAAGTTCAGAGTTTTCTAAATGGTTATAGAAAAAATAGAAGTTTATCAGAAAAGGAACTTGAACTAATTCCAAAAGCGGGAGCTTCTGTTTTTGTTTTCTATCTTGGAATACAAGCACAAAGATTCGATTGGTCAAATATTTTTCTGACCGAAAACTATCTCAAAATGTTTGTTGGAAGAATAAAATCTTGGCTAAAATATTATGAAAAAAGAAAAATAACTGTGAATAACAATAGCTATAGTTAATACGGGTTTTGGTTCTTAACCCAAAATTTAGAGCTTTTAACTAAGTCTGCCAAATCTTTTGATTTGGTATTAAAAGAGAAAAATGAAAACAAAATACAAAAAATTGGCTCAGTGCTAATCCGAAAAGTTAGTGTCTTTTTGCACGCTACGTTTCATACACAAGTTCATTAGCAACAATTTGAGAAAATGGCAAATAAAAAGAAAGGACAACTAACTCAAACCAAATCTTGGGATAAGCATTTACGAAAAATTGGAAAATGTATATTCTGGAAAACTGAACGACCATCTGAAAAGAAAATGATCGAGCAAAACTTAGTGGAATTTAAAACTCAGACTTTATCCGAAGCTGAAAAAGAAAGTGCCGAAAATCTTTTTGATTATCTGAATGTGAAACTACTAAATTCTCTGAATTATTCGGAATTATTTAATATTTACTATTCTTTATTTTGTACGCTCGATATTCTTCCTGAAAATTTAAAATCGCTAAGACTAACAAAAGAAGCACTAGCTCTTACTTTTGTAAAATTATCAATCGAAAAGAATATTACTGGATTATTAAATCCATATAGTTCTGAACTGATAACAATTAATGATATTCAAGACGAGAAATATTGGATTGAACAAATTACTATTTGTATGAGAGCAGATAAATGGCCGAATCATAAAAACGCTAAAATATTACTCGGCACTAACTAAATAAAAAAGTAGCACAACATTATGTATGTAATCATAGCAGTTAAGTAATCAATCGATTGGTTCTTGTATTTTTGGTAAGGTACAATACTCACTGAAAATGAAAATTAGTAACCAATGTGCAGAAACCGTCAAAAGTTAGGTAACAATTAGCCCAACTACGACGCATATATTAAACCTTGGCTATAATGAAAAAAATAGATGATATTGATAAAAAGGAGTATAAAGAAGTTGTTGAACTTTGGGAAGCTTCAGTTAGAGCAACACATCATTTTCTAAAAGAAGAAGATATTGAATATTTTAAACCACTAATATTAAACACCTATTTAGATGCTGTTGAATTAAAATGTATTAGGGGTAATGGTAAAAAAATAGTTGGTTTTCTTGGAGTTGCTGATCAAAACTTGGAAATGTTATTTATTCATCCTGATTTTAGAGGAAAAAGAATAGGAAAAACACTATTAAATTATTCAATTGACAAATTGAACGTTACAAAAGTTGACGTGAACGAACAGAATGAACAAGCTGTCGGGTTTTACAAGCATTGTGGATTTGAAGTTATAGAGCGTTCTGAATTGGACTCTTCTGGAAAACCTTACCCAACTTTACATATGAAATTAATAAAATAACTACAGCCAACACGGTTTATAAAA
The DNA here is from genome assembly GCF_003443715.1 of Aquimarina sp. AD10. NCBI lineage: Bacteria > Pseudomonadati > Bacteroidota > Flavobacteriia > Flavobacteriales > Flavobacteriaceae > Aquimarina > Aquimarina sp. AD10. Next base: position 2,736,751 of record NZ_CP031965.1, read on the forward strand.
CATAGTTAATAAGTGCTTAACCAAAAGGTTTGTGTATATTTAGGAAGTCCCCCAAATTTTTAATTAGGCTTTTAAACGAGAAAAAATGAAAAGCAAAATATTTATATTTAGCTAAGTAATAAACCGAAACGTTAGTGCTTATCACTTGCCCTACGTTTCTTATACTGAACGTTAACAATAATTTGACATTGATTGTAAATTGAATAATATATCAAACAAAATAGCTTTAAATTATTGTGCTCTTAAGCAATCAACAGTTTTAGATTGGGAAACCAAGAGCACAATAATTGAATACAAAAAAGGTGATCAAATAGTAAAAGAAGGACAACAAAGGCATAAATTATTTTTTTTGATAAAAGGCTCTTTAAAGGCATATTATATTCTTAATGACAAGAAAATCACGGATTGGTTTGCTTTCGAAAATCAATTCATCACTTCAAGTTCAAGTTATCTCTCTGACGAACCAAGTCTTCATTTTATTGAAACCATAGAAGATTGTGTGATCCTTGAAACTGAAAAATCTAATGTAGAATTACTTTGCAAAAAACATCATGATTTTGAACATTTGTTTCGTGTCGTTTTATCAAAAGTCATTGTTCAATTTAGATATAGAATTGCTTCTATTCAATTTAAAACTGTTAAACAACGATATGAAAGTTTAATAGAACAATATCCACAGATTGAATTAACAGTACCATTAGGAGATATTGCATCTTATTTAGGAATAACACAAGAAACTCTAAGCAGAATAAGAGCATCTAACTAATAATTTGATATAGGTCAAAAAATATTTTTAAAAGTACGCTTACCTTTATACCTATAACAAGCGAATTATGAAGTTATTTAATGGCAAAATATTAATTTATATAGGAATTTCGCATTGTCTATTAGGTATATCCCCTTTTGCTTTTGGAAAACAATTTTTAACATTTTCTAAAACATACTTTTTCAAAATTAGTGATGGGCTTTTTGAATTTCCGTTGTTGAATGGAATAATGAATTATGAAAATTTTGCTTCTTTTTGGTTTGTATATTTTGGGATTTTAATTATAGTCATTGGAATTCTTATAAATTACATAGAAAAGACAAATAAAATAGTCCCTAAAAAATTCATAACTACATATCTAATTGCAGTATTAATTGGTGTTTATATGATTCCCTTTTCTGGTATGACATTTCTTATGCTGCCACACGCAATATATATGTTGTACCAAAGTAGAAACAAGAAAATTAAAGTCTAAAAATGAAAAAAACAATCACATTACTCACACTAACATTAATACTTTTAAGTTGTTCAGAACGAACAAAAACCAATTCTGAAAAAACAACAATTACAAAAATTCCAATACAAGAAAAAATAACAAAAAAGTTTATTAACCAAAGTTTACCAACCATTGGAATACTAATCTTTGAAGGAGTAATAATAAATGAAGTAGTTGCTCCATTAGATGTCTTTTCTAATCCCACCATTGACAATAAGAATCTTTTTAACGTAATCACGATTGCAAAAGAAAATAAAACTTATAACAGCGCTCATGGATTAAAAATAATACCAGATTTTGTAATTGAAGATATACCTGAATTAAAAGTTTTAGTAGTACCAAGTTCATACAATCCTACCGACCAAACTTCCGATGAAAAATTAGTGAATTTTGTTAAAGAACAGAATAAATCAACGGATTATATAGCTAGCCATTGTGCAGGAGCATTTTTAATTGGTGCATCAGGAATTGCGAACAATAAAAAAATAGTCACCTATGTTACTGGTGGAAAGTCTTTAAAAGAAAATTACCCCAATTTACAAGTTGTTGATGATAATAAAATTTCTGTTATTCAAGATGGGAAATTTATTTCATCGAATGGTAGCTTAGTAAGTTATATCGCCTCGTTTGATTTGTTAGAAAAACTAACAAGTACAGAACATAGAAAATTTGTTGAAACATCAATACTATTTGATAGAATAAAAAAATAAATTTATGACCGAAAATATAGCTATAATTGGTGGAGGAATTGGAGGTTTAGTTACAGCATTGTCCTTCGATAAATTAAATATTCCATATACATTATACGAAAGAGCAGCTTCGTTGGAAGCAGTTGGAGCAGGAATATGGCTATCACCAAATGCTTTACAAGTTTTACAATGGATTAATCCTACCCTACTACAGGAAATTCAAAATGCTGGAAATACTCTTAATAGAATTTTGGTAGCAGATCATAAATTTAACCCAATATCGGATTCCAATCAAGATTTTGTACAAGAAAAATTTGGTTTTACAACAATGGCTATACATAGGGGAGAGCTACAAGAAATTTTATATAAATATGTACAACAAGAAAATATTGAATTGGGTAAAGAATTCAAAGAATACGCACAGGATAGTGAAAAATCTATAAGGTTATGTTTTATAGATGGTTCTCATGTAAATACAAATGCAATAATTGGTGCAGACGGGATTAAGTCCAAAATAAGGAAACAACTATTTCCTAATAGTAAATTAAGATATTCAGGACAAACCTGCTGGAGAGGTATTTCTAACTATGATTTAGATCCTCTACTAGAGTCCGTAGGTTTTACCTTATGGGGTGAAAAATTGCAATTTGGTGTGTCTAAAATTTCAAATGGAAAAGTATATTGGTTTGCTGTAAAAATGAGTCAACCTAACTTAACCGATGATGAAAAAGACCGTAAAATTATTCTAACGAACATGTTCTCAGAATACCCTCCTCTTGTAACTTACCTTATTAAAAACACACCAAACGAGAAAATTTTTAGAGATGATCTTTCTGATTTAGAACTACTAAATAAATGGAACCTGGGAAATATCTGCCTAATTGGAGATGCTGCACATAGTATGACTCCAGATTTAGGGCAAGGTGGCGCTCAAGCAATTGAAGACGCATTTTACTTATCAAACTTCATCAAAAAAACTAAAAAATTAGATACAGCATTCGATAAATTTTATAATTATAGAAAGACGAAAGTTGAAAAATTAGTAAAACAATCAAGACTCACATCAAAAATCTCAATAACAAACAGATTCTTGGAAATCATTCGAAATTTTATTCTTAAAAAAACACCTCAATCTTATATAAAAAAACAGATGTTAGAATTGTATAAACTGGACAAAACTATTGCCAACAATATATAAGAAAATATAGGACTTTTGAGTTTAATAGGAAGGTCTGTATTTATTTGCCAAGTCACCAACTATAAAATTTGACGTTAATGAGAAAAAAGATAAAAGCAAAATTATTTATATTTGACTTAATACCAATCCGAAATGTATAGCTTATCCCCACCCTACCTTTATTATACTAATCGTTAAACAATATTAAAATAAAGATATGGGAATTTTTGATTTTCTAAATTCTAAACCTTCAGTTGAAAAACTCACTAAAAAACTTGTAAACTTTGTATACGACAGTGTTCAAACTGAAAAAGGTGTCCGAGTTGAAGATGCTCTTTGCGTAATGTCGACAATTTTGGCTGAAAGATGTATCAAAATTGCCGGTGAATTTTCGATCTATAAACACAATTTTAAACCTGGTTCAGCCATATTTTCTGAAAAAATTAATAAAATTCTTGTTGGATCTGTAGCAGTAGAAAATTGGAATGAATTACCAGAAGACGCTATTTTTTCAAAGATTAAAAGAAAAATAGATTCTCATTTTAGTAAAAAACCTTTCCCAGCGTTGACAAAAATTTTTGAAGGATTTGCAAAAAATATAGGAGAGTCAGAATGGGGAAACATTAGCTTAAGCGTACCTAATGAAAATAAACCTTCTATATTGCCATTACAAGCTGGATATGAAACAAGAAAGTATGTTGATGACACTATTAATCTCGAAAGTGACGAAAAAACCTTACGCATAGTAATAAATGCTATTTGTCGTATACTTATTGATACCAAAATGGCTTTAGACTCATCTATTGCTTTGACTTTAGTATTCGAAATAATAAATGGAATGTCTAAAACCGCTACAATGACTGATGAAAAAATGAAAGAATTACAAGCAGAAATAGAAAAGTAAAACATTACCAAACAACACCTATGCGATAATGCAGAGTTTGGGTTAAATCGAAAAGGTATTGCTTATTTTCTGCCCTACGTTTCTCATACCAAACGTTGTGCTTTATTAACAAAAAGATTAAGAATAATTAATTTCTGAAAAAATAAAATATGGCAACAATCAATACTTATTTAAGCTTTATGGGTAACACCGAAGAAGCATTTAATTTTTACAAATCAGTATTTGGTGTCGATTTCGTTGGTGGAATAAGACGCTTTGGAGATATCCCTGATAATGAATTAATGTCGGAGGCAGATAAGCAAAAAGTAATGCATGTTGGGTTACCAATAGGCCCCGGGAATTTCCTTATGGGGACAGATGCACTTGAATCCATGGGACAATCGCTAACATTTGGAAATAACTATTACATCTCTATTAGTCCAGAGAGTAAAGAAGAAGCTATTAAACTATTTAATGGGCTTTCATCAGGTGGAACGATAACATCACCACTAGAGGATACTTTTTGGGGTGCGTACTTTGGGACATTTACCGATAAGTTCGGAGTGCAATGGATGGTAAATTATCTTCAAACGATGAACTAAAAACGAAGCACAATAACGGCAATAATTCATTGCGACGGAATTTCCTACTCGGAAATTATTATCTTGAAACGATAACTCGGTTTTCTCAGAATATCCTAGCTTATGATTCCGTAATGAAACTATAACCTAACCGTTGTACACAAACAGAAAAAACTGAACTAAATTGACAACAATTTGAACTGTTTGTAAAACAATAATTAACTTACAAGCGTTATTTTTCAACAAAAAAATAAATGGTACAGGATTACAAAACCATCGATTTATTTGGCAAATTACTTTTTGAAACTATTATTCTAAAACCGCCCTATAAAAAACCAAACCTCATGCCCAATGAGGCTTGTTTCTTATATATACTAAAAGGCGAGTATGATTCTATTTCAGAAACTGAACGACTACGCATTGAAGCAGAAGAATCACTTTTAATGAAATGTGGTAACTACACCTGTAATATGCTACCCTCTGCCAGTTCAGACACATATCAAGCGCTTGCAGTTCATTTTTATCCAGATATATTATTAAAAATTTATGAGAACAAACTTCCTGATTTTCTAACACAAAAACTCCCTTTAGATATTGGGATGTCTAAACTTAATAGCGACATTTTAATTAGAAAATACATAGAAGGTATCTTGTTTTATTTTCAAACTCCTAAATTGGTTACCGAAGAAATACTCATCTTAAAACTCAAGGAAATTATCTTGTTGTTAAATCAGACCAAAAATGCACCTGCTATTAGAAACATTCTCTCTAATCTGTTTCATCCAACATCGCATTCCTTCAGAGAAATTATAAAAGCGCATTTTTATGAGAATATTTCTTTAGAAGAATTAGCCATTTTAAACAATCAGAGCCTATCTACTTTTAAAAGAGAATTTAAAAAGATATACAACGCATCTCCGGCAACTTACCTTAGAGATAAAAAACTAGAACGCTCTTTAAAACTGTTACTTTCATCTAATTTAAGAACAACAGATATCGCTTACGAATGTGGTTTTAGTAATGTATCGCATTTTTCGAAATCCTTCAAGGGCAAATATGGAATTTCGCCTACCGCTTACAAACTGACCCATTTAGACAAATCTTTGAGCTAATTATAAAACATTTACTTCTCATCGATTTTCATCTTTGCATCAATAACAAAAAATATGTAAAGATGAAAACAATACTTATTACAGGATCCAGTAATGGATTTGGATATTTATCCACATTAACACTCGCTAGAAAAGGTTACAACGTTTGGGCTACTATGCGTGATGTAAACGGAAAAAACAAAGCAAAAAAAGAGGAATTAGAACATATTGCAACAGAAGAAAATATTGCAATTACTGTTGCAGAATTAGATGTAACTAGTGAAAAATCTACGAATGATTTATTAAAAAAAATAAACTCTGAAGAGCAAAACGGGCTTGATGTATTAATAAACAATGCTGGAGTAATGTATGTTGGTATTACAGAAGCGTATAGTTTAGAACAAGCTCAAGAGCAGTTTGACACAAACTTTTTTGGAGTTATCCGTACCTCTAAGGCGTTCCTTCCTCTTTTAAAAAAATCTTCAGATGGATTAATTATTAATATTTCATCATTAGCTGGACGATTGGTATTTCCTTATTTCGGAATTTATTGTGCTAGTAAATTTGCTTTAGAAGCTTATTCTGAAGCGCTTTCGTACGAATTAAGACCTCTTGGAGTAGATGTTTCAATTATAGAACCAGGTCCTTATCCATCAGGATTATTATACAGTGGCCCAAAAGAAGACGACAATCATACATTAGAGACTTATGGGGAAATGGCTTCTGTTCCAAAAACAATGCTTCAAAATTTTGATCAATTCTACAAAAGTGATGCCTCTCCAAACCCTCAGGAGATTCCAAATGCAGTTTTAAAACTAATAGAGATACAACAAGGAAAAAGACCTATTAGAAAAGCCGTAGGTATAGATTACAATACCAACGAGTTAAATAATAGAACTAATTCTATTCAAGAAAGTCTAATCAAAGATGCTTTACAAATGGAGCACCTACTCTAAACTAAAAACATGAAGTATTTAAACACAATTACAAGCATTGCTTTAGGTATACTCTCGTTTGTATCATACATTTCTAAAGCTCAAAACTCAAATATTAATACTAAACACTTAGAAAAAGTGGAAACAAAAAATCAGGAAATAGTCAACGTAGCACTTATATATATAAAAGATGGCGAAGAAGCTAGATTTGAAGAATATAAAAAGAAAGGTGGTGCTATTTTAGAAAAATATGATGGAAAAATAGAACGCATCATTAAACCAACAATGCTCGCTAAAGGTGATTTAGAATTACCTAACGAAATCCATTTTGCGAGATATCCAAGTATTGAAGTATTTAATAAGTTCAATGAAGATCCAGAATTTATTAAGATTAGAAACGAATATGCTATTCCCGCATTGAAAGACATATCCATCTTTACAAGTAGGAATACCGATTTTAAATTTAAGAAAGAAATAGGTGATAAACGTAAAACTTATGGAGTCGCTTTTATTTACTTTAATGAAGGAGAACAATTTGCAAAGCAATTTGCAGAATATCATGATGACGTTTGTGAAATTATGCCTGAATTTGGAACACATTTCGAACGCTTCATTGCTCCTTTTCAATCAAAAGGTACTATAGAACAACCTGATGAAATTCATCGTTTTTATTTTGACTCAATGGAAGGGTTACAACAAATGGGCACTGATGAACGAATGAAAGCTTTATTCCCTAAAAGGGATGCTTCTTTAAAAAATCTGTATTTTTTTATAGGTGAAGCTAGTTTATAAATTCTTAATACAAAATTGTAATAAACCAACATGCAATACTATGTATGTATAAGTAATAACGGTTTGGGTACTAACTCAAACCGTTATTTATTAAACTTAGAGATCTCGTAAACTGAAAAGTGGCTGCAAAACCCGCAACTACTCATAACCTAAACAGTTATGTGTAATTTTAGAAACAGTTTAAAACAAGAGAAAAGAATATTTACAGAATTATATCTTTTCAATCTCTAGAATCATTTTCTTCGAATTTTCGTTTTCCGGTTGCAGCTCTAACGATTTTTGATAATTGGATAAAGCTTTTTTAAACTGTTTATCTTTATAAAACGCATCGCCCAAACCACTATAGGATTTTCCAGAAGGAAACTTATCAACCATAAGTTGATAAACGCAAATTGATTTATCAACTTGATTTTCGTTTAAAATTACTCCCCCTAAATATTCGAGTGTTTTCTCAGATTTTTGCGGTAATTCAGAGACCAAAAGTTTCAGTATTTTGATGGCATCCTCATTTTTATTTTTTTCAAACAATTTATATGACAATCGTGCCAATTCTAATTGGTTTGAAAAATTATAGTTATCAAAACTGGATTTTTTTAAAGTTTTATAATATGCTATACCCTTATCAACATTTTCGTAGGTTTTCTCGCGAATAGTTAGATAAATTGATTTTTGAGGTGCTTCAAACTCTTCATCTTTTACGATATGCATTATTGTCTGAGCTATCTCACCAATTTTCAGACTTTTGCTATTCGTCATTAAAATAATCATCGCTTTTTCTTGTATGTCATAATAAACAATTGATTCATAATTGCGAGAAGAGCCGTGATGCACATAGGTAGTTAATTCCTTATTTGTAAACGTACCATTACCTAAAGCAGATTGGCTTTCTTTTGAATAGGCTTCAAAAAGCAGATATAAAGATTCTTTTGAAATAATATGGTAAGATATTAATTGGTTTACCCATTTTGCTAAATCATCAATTGACGGACATACCCAACCAGACATTGTTAATTGCCGTTTTTCATCATTAACTCCCTCACTGTTAAACGCTCTTACAAAATCAGGGTTTTCATACTGGTGGTCAATCACAGAATTGTTCATACCTATAGGTTCTAGAATATTCTGCTTCAAAAATTGATTAAACGTTTTTCCTGTTATATTTTCTATAATACGCCTTTGAAGAAATATATTGTTATTGCTATATAAATAGCCTTTACCAGGTTCAAATTCTAATGTTTTAAGGTTTTTTAAGTCATTATAAACATCATTATCGTTATGCACATTATCCCAATCTATTGATGGCAATCCACTTGTGTATTGTAAAAGATTTTTAATAGAAATTTTATTAGACCAATCTGGAAGACCCAATTGATATTTTGATATTTTATCATCTAAATTGAGTAATCCTTTTTCTTTTAACATCATAATTCCTATCGCATTAAATTCTTTTGAGATAGAACCAATATTAAACATAGAGTTTTTACTAAGTGTTTTCGTTTTACTTGCATCTGTGAAACCTCTTTCGGCTCTGTAAATAACTTTCTCCTCTTTGATTACTAAAGCATTCCCATTAAATATTCCTCGCTTTTGACAAATATGTAATATTGAATCTATTTGAAATTGATGCTTATTTTGAGCACTTAGTTGAAAAGTAAAACTTAAAAGAATTAGAGAAAAAATTAAAGTATATTTATACATAATTGATTTGATTGATTGTTTACGTATAGATTATACTTTCTGTAATTTGTTACATAAGATTCGAAATTAATTACAAATACTTAACTAACTACACATAGCACCATATATAAAAAACAATAGGATTTATTCTTAAAACAAAGGTTGGACATTTTTGGAAAGTCGTAAAATTTTAAAAAAACTGGTTTGTGTTCCAACAAGCGATTATCAACCTGATAACAAGGCTTGTTTTAAACTTTATTCTAAAGAACCTGAAAATAGCATTCTTAAAGTGAACAAAATAAGCAACTATCTAAACAAAAAAATAACAGAAAATGGTGAAACTAAGATTGGTATCAAATTTTGACAATATTCTTAGATCGAAGATTTACTTTTTCTTGAAAAAATCAATCTGGAAGTATTTAGTGGCAACTCTAGTTCTTGGGTTCTTAAAGCCTATAAATGAATTAAACCCAATACTATCCGGATTAATATATTTTACCGGAATCAATTTGATACTTTAGCCTTTACAATACATAAGTACAAAAACCTATGCTAAGACAATAAATTTTGACGCAATGGTAGAATTTAGTGAAACTGAAATCAAAATTAATCATACTAATCAAGACTTGATAGAAATTAAAGATTGGAATTGGATTAAAAAGATTGAATTAAATAAAAAAAGAGTGTGGTTAACATTAAATCAAGCAAAACCATTTGTAGTTTCTATACCAAGATCAAAGTTGAATAATTCAAGTATCTAATTATTTGAAAGAATGAAAAAACATAAAGAATGATCATTAAAAATAGCTATGGCGCATACTTCCTCTAGTCATGATGCTTAAATAAAAACTTGTTTGACACTGAAAAGTTAACACAGATAAACATAATACCTACTATCGTATATTAGGAATAATTGACAAATCGTAAGGAATAATTGTCATTTCTCAAGATAGCTTCCTACCTGATATTTGCAATATATCCTTTAAACAGAAAAAGATGGAAATGAATAGTATAGATTGGATTGGTTTTATTGGAGTTTTTCAAATTCTATTAGCATATATACTTAATGTAATTGGAAAAATTAAAAGCACTGATTTAACGTTTATCTTACTAAATTTGATGGGTGCAGGCATGGCTTGTTTTGCATCAGTACTTATGGGGTATATCCCATTTATAATACTTGAAGGAGTATGGACTGTTGTAACATTAATTACGCTTATAAAATATAAAAGAAACTAATAAAAAAGACTCCAAATCTAAACGATATAGAATACATTTTTTAGACGATCAAAGATACTGGCAAAAGAGATAAAAGAATCTCTTTTTTAAAATTCAAAGACAGGTTTGGGCGTACTATTTTTAACAGAATTGGCCAAAAAAATATTGGCTACACTCGCTGATTATTTTTTTTGCCATTTTTTGGTTTATAAAAAAGATAACCATCAAATCTATACATAGATCATGTGTCATTATTTTCTTGAACTAAGACAGTGTTGATTTTTTGGTTTTACCATGCAAATCATTTTGACGTATCACATTTTGAGTTAAATTAGCACTTAACAAAAAGATATACATTCGTATTTGACCGAAGTTTCTTAAACTTTTGTTGACAAGGTTAGTATATATTCACTCTTATATAGCATTCTAAAAAAGAATGAGATAAATTATTTTATATGAAAAATCCAGGTATAATAATTTTAATATGTTTTAATATTTCTATTAATCTATTTTCACAAAATCCTATCATCAAACATATCTATACCGCAGATCCAACAGCTCGTGTTTATAATGGAAAATTATATATATATCCTTCTCAAGATATCGCATGGAACAAGGAATGGGAAAAATTAGGAGCAGAAAAAGAAACTAATGGTCATGTTATGACTGATTACCATGCTTTTTCTACAACCGATATGATTAATTATACCGATCATGGTGTTATTGTTGCTCAAAAAGATGTGCCTTGGGGTAATAAAGTTGGATATGGGATGTGGGCTCCATGTATAACATATAAAAATGGAACATACTATTATTATTTTCCTAATAAGCCCGCCGACAAAAGTGGTTTTAGACAGATAGGGTTGGCTACAGCAACAAATCCAGAAGGCCCCTTTTCTATAGAACCAAATTATATACAGGGATTAAAAGGTATTGATCCAAATCCATTTATAGATGATGATGGGCAGGCCTATATGTATTGGGGAGGCGGAAAAGGGAATTCTTTAAAAGGAGTAAAACTTTCGGATGATATGAAATCTGTTAATGGTCAAGCAATTTTAATTAAAGACTTACCTCAGGAGTACAAAGAAGGTCCCTTTGTATTTAAACGAAATGGCATGTATTACTTAACATTTCCGCATAATAGAGACACCAAAAACAGTACAGAAGAAATTGGATATGCAATTAGTAAAAACCCATTAGGTCCTTTTGAATATAAAGGAACAATCATGGATCGTTTTGAAGATTGTTGGACAAATCATCAATCTATAGTCCAATATAAAAAACAATGGTATATGTTCTACCATCATAACAATATTTCAAAAGTAGGAAACTTAAGGTCAGTATGTGTAGATAGCTTGTTTTTTAATAAAGATGGAACTATACAAAAGGTTATACCTACTTTACGCGGAGTTGGAGTTCATCAAGCAACAGATACTATTCATATGGATAGGTATTCAAAAATTTATAACGCTGAAATAGATTTCATAAAAGGTCTTGGCATTCCTGAATGGAAAGTAACCAATACAAAACCCGAAAGTTGGGTGCAATACAATTCTGTAAACTTTACTACAAAAACTAAATACGCTAAATTACAATTACTAAGTTCTTCAAAAAAAGCAAGTATTGAGATTAGAGAAAACTCCCCTACAGGTAAAATTATTGCAACAGCTAAAGTTTTTAATACAAATGGAAAATGGAAAACTATAAATGCCAAAATGAACTATCAACCCATTGGTGAAAAAAATATTGTATGTCTTTTTAAATCTGAAAATGAAAAGGAAATTGAATTAGATTGGATATTTTTTTCAAAGTTCAATTAATTTAAAAATCTTACTAATTGACAGTCAAGAAGTTAAATTTTATAGAAAATTAACATCACTAAATGATCAATAAAGTTATTTATGCCGTTTATCGTCACTAGCATTTCGTAAATGAATCAATCAACGATGCTAATATTTATCTTAAATTTAAGTAAAAAGAAATACAGAAAAGCTAAACACTTAACTCTTTCTCACAAAAAAACATCCTTTAAATCTATTTGATCCTTATTTATTCTAGAATATACACATAGAATATATTCTTTAGTCCCTTAAAGTTCCTGTAATACTGGTCACTTATCTATTAATTCTTTTAGTGTGTCTTTTTGACTCTCTCACAACTCTTTTAGCAAAAGCTATACAATCTATATTAAAATCTGACCTTCAACTTCTTGAAGTTATAAGATGTTTACCCTAGAATCACAATTGACCTTTATTTTATAGGAACAGGTACAATTATTTATCACGGTATTAAAATGATCAAGTACGGGATAAAAATATCCTAAATAGATCATATAATACGAATACTAATTTAACTACTACGAATACTCGTTGGTTGACGCAATCAATTTTGTTTATAATAATTTAACTTCTTAACTCTCAACTATTAATTCTCTCAATTAAAACTAAACTAATAACAAAATGAAATCACATTTTTCAACTTTTAAAAAAAAAGTCTATCTCTGTATAGGGTTTATTTTTTTCTCCCTTACTCTAACATTACAGGCCCAAACGTTATCCGTTACCAACCTTGTTAAAAACAATGCTGTTTTACAGCGAAATACAAAAGCAAATATCTGGGGAAAAGGAAAACCAGGTAATACCGTTACAATCAAATTGGGTAATGACAACAATGTAACAACAAAAATAAAAAATAATGGTACTTGGAGTGTCAAGATTCCTACCGGCAATGCTGGTGGTCCATATAAATTAAGCATTAAAGACGCTACAAAATCGTATGATTTTTCAGGTATTTTATTAGGTGAGGTCTGGTTATGTTCTGGTCAATCTAATATGGATATGCCTATGAAAGGTTGGGATAATCAACCTATAAATAATGGCCCTACCGAAATTGCTAATGCCAAATTTCCCGACATCAGACTATTTAAGGTGCCCTTAAAACCTTCTTATAACAGAGAAACCTCACTTGGCGGTAATTGGACAGTATGTAATCCTAATAGCGTTAAAAACTTTTCGGCGGTAGCTTATTTTTTTGCAAAAGAAATACATCAAAAATTAAAAGTACCCGTAGGTGTTATTGTAGCATCTAGAGGCAACTCAAAAGGAGAAGCGTGGACCACAGCAAAGTCATTAACTTCTGTTAGAGGATTCGAAAATGTTATTGCTGATTTAGATGTAGCAAGACAAACACCAGATAAAGGAAAATATAGAATCGTTAATATTAATGGAGGTTTTATTGTTCCAGAAGCTTTATATAACGGAATGATTCATCCTGTTACCCCTTACACAATTAAAGGTGTAAACTGGTATCAGGGAGAAAGCAATACAGGTGATCCAGATCAATACAAAGGGATCTTAAAGAATCTTATTTCAGCCTGGAGATCAGAGTTTGATAACCAAGATTTACCTTTTTATGTTGCTCAGATAGCTCCCTATGATTATAAAAACAAAAAATCTCAAGAATTAAGAGAAACACAATTTTTAGCCCAAAATATATCTAACACAGGCATGGTTTCTTTATTAGATGTAGGTGAGATTAATGGAATACACCCTGCAAAAAAACAAAAAGTAGGACAACGATTAGCATATTGGGCACTAGCCAAACAATATGGTAAGAACATCGTTTTCTCTGGTCCAACATTTCGTTCTGCAACTTTTAACAACGGAAAAGGGATACTTAAATTTGACTATGCCGACGGTTTAAAATTAACTAATGATGATAATTTTGAAATCGCAGGATCTAATGGAAATTTTGTAAAAGCAACTGCCGTAGTAAAAAATGGAGCTATAGAAGTTTCGGCAAGTAATGTTTCAAATCCAACCCAAGCAAGATATGGATGGTCTAATTTTGTTAAAGGATCTTTATTTAATGGGGCTAACATACCTTCTTCATCTTTTAGAACAGGAAATGCTGTAAATCCGCCAACAGATAATACAAGACCTGCGGCAAATATTGCTAATGGCATTTATTATATACAAGATCCATCAGGAAATGTAAAGATTAATAGTCCTAGTGGAAGAACTATTGACAAAGCAAATGTTACCAGTAATAGCGCTAAGTGGCAATTCACTAAAGTTGGAAATTATTATACTATAAAAAATCAAAGAAACAATGAATTTTTAGAGGTCCCTTACGAGGCTTGTAATGCCAATGATAAACCGCAAAATCCAAATATTAATTTAGGAACCTGGACTTCGGCTAATAGTAATCATCAACGATGGAATATAACTAAAGTAGGAGATAATTATTTTTTACAACCATTACATTGCGAAAAAGTGGTAGACAGAAATAATAGCAAGGCTATACATTTATGGCCATATCAAGCTGGTAACAGTCAACAAACCTGGAGAATTGTTAGTGCTTCAGGCACACCCCCTATTTCTACCCCTGGTGATGTATATATAGACGGTGAAAATGCCTCTATTCGTCAATCAGATGGTTATATAAATGACGAAGGTCGAACCTTAAGATGGCAAAATCAAGGTGATGGACAAAACTTACCAAAAATAGACTCAAGCATTAAAAGAGCTGGCTCGAATAGTGTAGCTATGCAAATTAATGGTGCTTCTACAGGTAGCACTAGTCAACGTTCAGAGTATTGTTTAAATGCCTGCTGGCAAACTAGTGAGCCTTCTGTAAAAGCTGGCGATACTTGGTATACTGGTCTTAGTTTTCAATTAGATGCTAAGACATGGGCTGATCCTACTTCTTGGTTTGTTATTCAACAAACACAACAAAAAAAGTCACCTGGGCAAAAAAACAATAACCCATTTGTATCCTTAGAGATCAAAAAAGGGAATAAACTAGATGTTAGAGTAGCCTCAGGAAAAAATGGTGATAGCAATATAAAATTCACCCATAAAGAAATAATTACTCTTAAAAAAGGAGTTTGGTATGATGCAATAGTTGGTTTTAAATTTAGCCCTAATAGTAACAATGGTTTTTTGGCTGTTTGGATAAAAACTGCTGATCAAACAACCTACAAAAGGTATGGTTTAGATAATATTAAAGTTGGTTATACCGATGCACCTCAACAAGTAAGTCAAAACAAAACCGGAATTTACAGAGGAAGAGTAGGCGGTACAAATAAAATGTATTTTGACGAGGTAAGGTTTTCTACTAACCTAGAAGGTGCAAAAATACCAACAAACACTACTCCACCATCAAATGATTGTAAAGTCCCATATAAAGGCAATAATTTTACCGTAAGTAATCAAACTAAAACATGGTCTTCTGGAGTAATTAATATGTCCTGTGCTTCTAAAGCAGATATATCCTTAGACATTCAAGGTACTGGTGACATGGAAGTTGCTGACTACCTTAATGTTTTCTATAAAGTTAATGGAGGTACTGAACAATCTATTTCGCAAAACACCGATAGTTTTACCAAAAAAACAGTTACTAAAAAAGGTATTACAGGAAACACTGTTGAAATAATCGTTAAAGGAAAAACAAGCGCAACTGGTGAAGTATATTCGGTATCAAATATTAGAATTGACGATGGAGGAAATCCAGATCCTAATCCACCAACAAATGACACAAGACCTACAGCAAATATTGCAAATGGTATTTATTATATACAAGATCCATCAGGAAATGTAAAGATTAATAGTCCTAGTGGAAGAACTATTGATAAAGCAAATGTTACCAGTAATAGCGCTAAGTGGCAATTCACTAAAGTTGGAAATTATTATACTATAAAAAATCAAAGAAACAATGAATTTTTAGAGGTCCCTTACGAGGCTTGTAATGCCAACGATAAGCCCCAAAATCCGAATATTAATTTGGGAACTTTTACTTCTGCTAATAGCAATCATCAACGATGGAATATTACTAAAGTAGGTGATAATTATTTTTTACAACCATTACATTGCGAAAAGGTAGTTGATAGAAATAATAGTAAAGCTATACATTTATGGCCTTATCAAGCTGGTAACGGCCAGCAAACCTGGAGAATCGTTAGTACGACAGTGACACCACCAACTGTTGCTTCTGGTGATGTATATATAGATGGCGAAGATGCCTCTATTCGTCAATCAGATGGTTATTTAAATGACGAAGGTCGAAGCTTAAGATGGCAAAATCAAGGCGATGGACAAAACCTGCCAAAAATATCTAATGTTAGTAGAGCAGGATCTAAAAGTGTAGAAATGAAGATTAGTGGTATTAATACCACTAATGGCGTTCAACGTAGTGAATACTGCTTAAACTCATGTTATTCAACAGCAGAGCCAGCCTTAAATCCTGGAGATACTCATTATACTGGTTTCAGTATTAAACTAGCAGCAGACACATGGGATGATCCTGCTTCATGGTTCGTTCTTCAGCAAGCACAGCAAGCTCAGTCTTCTGGTCAAAAAGGCAATTATCCATTTGTAGCTTTCGAAATTAAAAGTGGCAATATGCTTCATTTAGCCTCTCGCTCAGGTAAAAACGGAAATACACAACGTAATCCAGCCCCATCGGTTTCAGGTAAAGATCTTGTTGCTATTAAAAAAGGAATATGGTACGATATTATAATTGGTTGGGAATATAGTCCTAACGCTGCAACTGGTTGGATAGCTTGTTGGACTAAAACTGCAGACCAATCTAAGTACACAAAATATAGTATTAACAATATTAAACATGGTTATTATGGCGCTCCACAACGAATGGAGCAAAATAAAATTGGAATGTACAGACAAGCCGGATCAGGTAACAATAAAATATTTATCGATGAGGTCAGACATTCTACCAACCTAGAAGGAGCAAAAATACCAACAAACACTACACCTCCATCAAGTGATTGTAAAGTTCCATATAAAGGCAATAATTTTACGGTTAGTAATGAAACTAAAACATGGTCTTCTGGAATAATTGATATGTCCTGTGTTTCTAAGGCAAATATATCGCTAGATATTCAAGGTACAGGTGATATGGAAGTTGCTGATTACCTAAATGTTTTCTATAAAGTTGATGGAGGTACCGAACAATCTATTTCTAAAAACACCGATAGTTTTACCAAAAAAACGGTTACTAAAAAAGGAATTACAGGAAACACTGTTGAAATAATCGTTAGAGGAAAAACAAGCGCAACTGGTGAAGTATATTCGATATCAAATATTAGAATTGATGATGGTAGAAATACGAATCCGCCAACAAATGATCCAAGAATTGCTGCAAATATTGCAAATGGTGTTTATTATATACAAGATCCATCAGGAAATGTAAGTATTAATAGCCCTAGTGGAAGAACGATAAATAAAGAAAATAGTACCGGTAATAGTGCCAAATGGGTATTCACTAAAGTTGGGGAATATTATACTATAAAAAACCAGAGAAACAATGAGTATTTAGAAGTTCCTTATGAAGCTTGTAATGCCAATGATAAGCCACAGAATCCAAATGTTAATTTAGGCACTTGGACTTCGGCGGGCAATACCCATCAACAATGGAATATTACTAAAATAGGAGATAATTATTTTTTACAACCATTACATTGTGAAAAGGTAGTTGACAGGAATAATAGCAAGGCGATACATTTGTGGCCTTATGAAATTGGCAATAGTCAACAAAATTGGAAAATTGTTAGTGAAAACAATAAGGGTTTAACGTCTAAAAAAATTCAAATTAACTCGAATCCAGTTTCTAATGGGGTAATCAACTTAACCCATGCAAAAGGATTTTTGTATACTATTAAGAATATTTCAGGGCAATCTGTTCAGTCAGGTACTATAGATAATGATACAATTGATGCATCGATCTTAAGTGCTGGAATTTATATTATCCAATTCTATACTAATGGAATTACCCAAATTAAGAAGGTAGTTATCATGTAATTTATCTCAATGTAAAACATGTTAATGACTTCTTCTAAGTGATCACTTAGAAGAAGTCATTAACATGTTTTTTTTACAATCTTACAACTAAAGTATTATATAAATAGTTATCGGCAAAAGTCTTTTTTTTACAACAGATAATAAATCACTATATACCATTCTTTATATATACTCATCGCAGGTCAAAGTATAGATCAAAAGGTTCTCGTATATTTGTTATTGTACCATCCTTATTAAAAAAAAACAACCAATACTTCGAAAAAGAGGCAGATAGTATAACTTAGTGATAATTCTAAAACCTGGACAGAAACCTTGAATGGAAAAAATTCCTGTACGACATATTAAAGAACCTTATTCGGCACAAAGTTTTAATATTGTAGAACTAAAAAACTTAATTTCTGAGAATGATTTGGTTCAAGAACTTCACAGGCACAATTTTTTCTTTGCTTTATTTTTAGAAAGCGGAAATGGTGAACATAGTATTGATTTCACATCATATCCCGTCAGTGATCATTCGATTTTCTTTATGAGACCCGGACAAGTACACCAACTTACTCTTAAAAAAGGAACCACCGGTTACCTTATACAATTTAATCGAGATTTTTATGCCCCAAAAGAAGAGCCAACAAACTTTGTACTCCGCAAAGTAAGTCATAAAAATTACTGTCCTCTAAATTCAAAAAAATTCAAAAAACTACTTTCTATTTTGTCTTTTATCTATGAAGAGTACTCTCTAAAACAAGAACGATATGAAGACGTAATCAAAGCAAATTTAGAAATTCTTTTCATTGAGATTATAAGGCAAAGCCAAAATCCGAAAACAATTTCAAATCATAACCAATATTCTCAAGAGCGATTAGAAGAGCTTTTAGAGTTATTGCAAAACAACATTTCATCTCACAAGCAAGTGTTAGAGTATGCTACAATGATGAATCTTTCTTCTTTTCAACTCAATAAAATAACCAAAGAAACTGTTGATAAAACCTGCTCGCAAATCATTAACGAACATATTTTACTTGAAGCAAAAAGAAATCTTTTAGGAACATCTCATCAAATAAATCAAATTGCCTACGAATTAGGTTATGAAGACACTTCATACTTTATCCGGTTTTTCAAAAAACACGCCGGAGTTTCGCCTGAAACTTTTAGAAAAAACTTCAAATAAGTCCTGTACGACTTGATTTTTGTCCTATCTATTATCCTGAAAACCGAAATAATTTTGTCTCACACTTAAAAAAGTAAAGACAACTATGAAAATAATCATTGTAGGTGCATCTGGTACTATGGGACAATATCTAACAACTATTTTAGAAAAGGAAAATCACAAAATAATTAAAGCTAACCGCTCGTCAGGTGATATTCAAGTAGACATTACATCGCCCGAATCTATAGAAAAAATGTTTAAACAAGCTGGAAAATTTGATGCATTGATTTCTACTGCTGGACCCACTTTTGTTGGGCCTTGGAAAAATCTAAGTGATCAAACTTTTAGGACAGGAATTCAAGGCAAAATGATGGGGCAAATTAATCTTGTGCTTATTGGTCAGCAATACATCCTACCCAAAGGCTCTTTTACATTAATAACAGGAGCTCTAACTCACGAACCGCAACGGTATTTTGCCAATGCTTCTGCAGCTAACGGAGCGGTAGAAGGTTTTGTACGTGCAGCTGCTATTGAATTAGAAAATGGAATTCGCATCAATGCAGTTAGTCCAACAGTAATCGAGGATTCACCACAATATTTTTCTCATTTCCCTGGTGAAATCCCGACCACAATGAAACAGTTAGAATTTGGATTTCGTAAAAGTCTATTCGGCACAGTAACAGGACAGATTATAATACCATAAGAGACAATTATGAAAACCAGAATTATTAACGCTGTCAAAATTTGGATTGTAATTTATCCCTCGATCACCTTGTTTTATCTAGTATTGGGAAAATACTTAGCAGACATTCCATTGTATTTTAGAACCTTAATCTTAACCTTAATTTTAGTACCATGGATGATGTTTATCGGTTTACCGTTTCTAAATATGATATTAAAGAAATTTCAAAAAGATGAAAAACTTTAACAGACGTACATTCATCAAACAAAGTGGGATTTTAACAACAGCTTTCGTTTTACCATTAAGATCAAAAGAACTTTTAAAGACTAAATACATGATAGATATAAAACATTTTGACGTAATAATAATTGGGGGAAGCTATTCTGGTCTTGCTGCAGCAATGGCGTTAGGCAGAGCACTAAGAAATGTACTTGTAATTGATAGCCAAAAACCATGTAATCAACAAACTCCTTTTTCACATAATTTTTTAACTCAAGACGGAAAAACGCCACAAGAAATAGCAACGCTTGGCAAACAACAAGTAGCTAAATATGATACTGTTCATTTCTTAAACGATATGGCTACCACAGGAAATAAAATCGAAAACGGTTTTGAAATTCAAACTTCATCCGGAGATAAGGTTTCTGCTACTAAATTGATTTTTGCAACAGGGATCAAAGACATTATGCCAAAAATCAATGGTTTTAAAGAGTGCTGGGGTATTTCAATTCTTCATTGTCCATATTGCCACGGATATGAAGTAAAAAAAGAGACAACGGGTATTTTAGGAAATGGAGAATACGGTTTCGAGTTTTCTAGACTTATTACAAATTGGACTCAAGATGTAACACTTTTTACCAATGGGAAATCCACGTTCACCAAAGAGCAAAACAAGTTACTACAAAAACATCAAATCAAAATTATTGAAAAGGAAATTGAACAATTCGAACATAAAAACGGTTATCTCAAAAACATCATTTTTAATGACGGTTCAACAAAAAAAGTTAAAGCCATTTATACTAAAACCCCTTTTGAGCAACACTGCTCTATCCCAACACAATTAGGGTGTGAATTAACAGACGAAGGTTACATAAAAACCAACCATTTACAAAAAACAAGTATCCCTAATATTTATGCATGCGGCGATAACACAACTCGAATACGAACCGTTGCAAACGCAGTATCAATGGGAACAACAGCAGGAATGATGCTGAATAAAGAATTTGTATTAGAAAGGCTTTACTACAAATAACCAACTCGCCGGGTAAGGTCATTAATGATATGAGGTATTTTATCAAGAGCAAGTAACTTATTACTCTGGAGCCAATCAATACGGGACAATACAGTACTAGATGAAGCAACAACATCTAAATATCTTTATCCGCATTTTGATACTGGTGGTGGAAGTTATTACTATGGATATGGTTGGGAAACCAGCTATCTACCAATTTTTTAATTTCCGATTTAGCATTATCCAAAATAGAAGTCAGTTCATCCCTATTTTGGTCAACCCCAAAAGCTAAAATCTGCTCGGAAGATATTCCTATGAAATCAAAATTTTGCCTTATTGTTGATGAACCATATTCTTTCACATCATTAGAAGTTTCATAATCAAACCCACTAACAATAATTGATAACGCTTTTTTACCTTTACATAGTCCTGTAAATCCACTTTCAGGATTAAAAGAAAATGTTTTATCGCTTACTATAATAGCATCAATCCAAGCTTTAACTGTTGCAGGTAAGGTAAAATTGTAAATAGGAAAAGCCACAACAATATTATCTGCTCTTAGTATTTGATTTATATATCCATTATGGTTTGACAAAACAGAAAGTTCTGATTCTGAAAAATCTCTTTTTCCTCCGTTCCATTCCATTATTAATTTCAGGTTTTCAGTCAACAATAAATCTGGAGGTGTTTGAGATAAATCTAAATGAACTAGTTTGGTTTTTTTCTTTGCTAGCTTTACGAATTCATCAAATAAGATTTTTGTATAAGACCCTTTTCTAGGTGTGTAGTTTATTACTAATGTCGTTGTCATAATTTATGTTTTTCACAAATATAAATTCAACCCATCAATAATTTTAATTATTTTTATTTCCTTATTTATAATATATGTTATGATTAATTTAGAATGGTTAAGAACTTTTAATTCTATTTATGAATGTAAAAATATAACGGAGGCTTCAAAAAAATTAAATATGACTCAACCAGGAGTTAGTAAACATTTATCCGCTTTAGAAAACCATATTGGCAAAAAACTATTTGAAAGAACAACTAGAACATTAGCACCTACCGAATATGGAAAATTTCTATACTCACAAATCAATAATCCATTACGAGAATTAGAGAAAGTAGAATATTACTCAGGGCAACGAGCAAAGAAGCAACGTTCTGCAATAACAATTGGTTGTACTACCGACTTTTTCAAGAAAGAATTAATGCATAAAATTTATTCTTTTGATATGTATATCGTTACTCTTTTTGGTAACGAAAAAGAACTAATTGAAGCGCTTGATACTGATAAAGTTCAATTACTTATAGGAATAAAAAAACATTTTATATACGACCATGAATTTACATTTTTAAAGAATGAAGAGTTGGTATTAATCAGTTCAAATGACATTGAAATTCCAAAAGATTTAGAACATAATGAAAAAAATCTCATCAAATGGCTACAAAAACAAACTTGGTTCTCTTTTGATAATGAGCAAAATGATATAAAAAAGTTTTGGAAAGCTAGATTCGGTACTAGTTCTAAAATTGTACCCAGATATATTTTACCTTCTTATATAGACATAATAGAATCTATAAAACATAATCAAGGGTTTAGTATTGTACCTAAATATTTATGTGAAAAAGAGTTGAAGAATAATACAATTAGACTACCACTCAAAAAATCAACACCCATAAATCAAAAACGATTTTATTCATATAAATTAAAAAATAGTAACTCAAAAGAAATTAATTTATTTAGAGAAAAAATGAAAATAACTAATACTAACAATGTATAAAAAAACATAGTGATTTGAGTTTTAACTCAAGTCAATATTACTTATATTTTGTACATTAATTTCTGAAAAGTAGCACATAAAAATTAGCTACTACTCATGCACGAACATGTTGACAGTAATTAGAATGAGCTATAAAGAATACATACCGCCTAAAAATTTGAATTTAATTGTTGATACCATTTGGATAGCAACAAATAATGGAAAAGAAATAGAGTCTAGAATCCTACCAGATGGATATGTTGACATCATTTTTGACCTTGACAAACAAATGCATTTGAATCCAGAAAATGAAATTAGAGTTTCGGGTATGATGACAAAGTTTAAAAAAGTAGTATCAAGAGAGAATTCTGAAACTTTAGGGGTTCGATTTAAAACGGGTCAGTTTAATTCTATCTCTAATATTTCGCTTTCACAAATAAAAAACACGACTATAAATGCATCAAACTTATTTCCTAAACTTAACAATTCTTTTTTAGATGAACTTTTTGATAAAAAGAATCATTTAGAAAAAGTCCAATTAATCAATAGTTTTTTAATGACCGAAATAAATTGGTCAAGTCTTGACATAAACAAACTAGAACACTCGGTTTGTAAAACTATACGATCTAACTATAGAGAGTTAGACTTGAGCAAAGTAGCTAAAAATCATTGTATAAGTTTGAGACAACTGGAAAGACGTTTTAAAACGATAGTTGGAGTTACCATGAAAGAATATCATTCTATAATTCGTTTTAACAAAGCCAAAGATTATATCACAAAAATGCCAAACTTGAGTTTATTAAGCGTAGCTTTTGATAATGGCTATTTCGATCATTCTCATCTTGCCAAAGAGATAAATAAAATGTCTGGACTAAATCCTTCCGAATTATAAGGTTGTCGTTTTTTTACATAGTATAACCATTTCTTACCTATTACATTTGTAATAGAAGTAATTATGGAATATTTTTTAATGGTAGTTCTCATTAACTCCTTTATTAATTCTTATTCTCCAACTAAAAACAACTATATGGCAAAATTAGAATCTCTTACACCAAACATAATGGTTAATAACGTAAATGCAACCATCGATTATTATACAAACAATTTAGGCTTTAAATTGATAGATACAAATCCAGAATCAGGTCAACATGATTGGGGCTATGTAATATTAGATAATGTAGGCATGATGTTCCAAGAGGAAAAATCATTAAAAACCGAGTATAAAGAAATAGAACCTTTAAACATTGGAGGTGCATTGACTTTTTACATTAGAGTAAAAGACATAAATAGTTATTATAATCGAATATCTCAAGAGGCTAATATCATAAAACCGATGAACAAAACTTTTTATGGCACTAATGAATTCGCCATAATGGATTTAAACGGTTTTATTTTAACATTTTCAGAAATACCAGAATAAATTGCCTAATGAATTTTGAACAAGTTGCAAAACAGCTCGCTAATCCCTTTGGTGAATTTGGGGTTGACGTTGCATTGAGAATGAATCCTATGAATGAATTCATAAGTAAAAACAACTTAAGAATTGTTAAATATAAATCTTAACACTTAAAATTAGACATTCGGTAGAACTAAAAAAAAGTAAAATGAACAAAGAAATTATACAATGCATTACTGATTTTATTAAAGGAGGAGACGAAAGCAATCTAGATAAATTAAATAAGGTATTACATAACGAATATAGAAATATACAGTCTGGATTTTTTTCAGAAAAGGGTTTATTTATAATTGATAAAGAAAAGTATCTAACCCTAATAAGAGAAAATACTTTTGGAGGAATACCGCGAACTATGAAAATAAATTTAATAGAAATTAACGGAGATATTGCATATGCCAAAATAGTTCTGGAAAGTGAAAAAATGGTTTTTAATTCATTAATAACACTAATTAAAGAAAATGAAAATTGGTATATTATTGGGAACTATCCGCATTTTGATTACAAAGCAGAATAAACTGATAACCCATTATTAAAAAAACTACTTACCAACAACCTATAAAGACAATAAGGGTCAAATGCAGAACCTCATTATTACACTGCAACAAACAAGACAAATTGAGATAACTTTTGAACTCTTAGAAATATCAACGCTTACACTAGACAAAGAGGATAGATTATTCTTTATTTTTCTATAAAACCTTGAAGCTTTTGGCTTCAATCTTTTCCAAATAACAAAACCTGCAATTTCATTGCAGGTTTTGTGCTTGATGTGACCCCAAGCATTCACAGTTCAAACTTTTTAACACAATATTTAGAAGAAATTTCGAAATACACAAAAGATCATCAAGCCTTATTGATAGCTTGCTAAGATCATTATATTAAAAAATGCTTTAACTTTTTTATAACTTTTGGAGAGAATAAAAAATAACGTTAAGTATATGTATAGTGGCTTGGCTGTAGCGTTGGCTTTTAACAGCCATTGAACACATACAGTGTTTTATTTTTTTTCAATAACAGAGTCAATCCATTGGTTTGCGGTTGAAACTCTTGCTAAAGCCATTACCGACCCATATTTTATTTGTCTATTTAGTGCCCCAGAAACTATTCCAGCCAGATACGTTTCACCATTTTCTTCTATGAAAATTCCTCCTCCGCTATCTCCTTTTGAGCCTCCAATTTCTAATTCTAATGGAATAGGTGAACCGAAGTGATTGGATTCAGGGTTATCAGGATTATCAAAATCACAAACCATTACGTCTGTGCTGAACTTTCTATCCTCAAATGTCCCGCCAATAGCGTCTATAACGTTTTGACCTCCAAGTTTTTCTTGTTTTCTCGGGTTGTCCATTCCATCTTTTCCGTTACCTACATATCCATATCCAACTTTGGTTATGGTTTGTCCAAGTTCCTCGTTTCTATAATAGCGTTTAGCTGGGATAATATCCAAAACGGGTTTATCCAGTTCTATTAATGCCATATCCCACCCATTCCATTGTGCTTCTTTAGAAACAGGTTTTAATTTGGGATGTTTAATGATTCGCTTGGTTTTATAAAAATTATCTCCAAACTTCCAGAAAGATGTGTCCTGTACAAAATGAGATGCAGTCAAAACCCATTTGGGCGAAATTAAAATTCCAACTGCATAATCATTGCTTTCTATGGATTCAGAATAGCGACCAACACAGTCATATTCTGGTTTATTTCCTAATTCAATATATTTTTTAGTGCCTTTGTCGTGTCTTATAATTCCAAAGAGTTTTAAACTACCTTTTGGAATAGTAAATGCAGTCAGTGTGAGAATGGGTATTAGAATCAAAAATTTTTTCATAGTTAGATTTAAAAGTGATTGATGAAATTATGACAATTAACTTTCTTGTTTGTTACATTTCTAGCATTGTATACAACGATTTGGCTAAACTGCGTTTCAATGCAGTTTAGGTTTTGTTATAGGCGTTGTATTGATACTCTATATTTCGATTAATGAAGTGAATTACCGACCACCGACAAGACCATAGAACCTGTAGGTGCAAAAACCCGCCTGCCAGGAATACCTCCAATCTTTAATTCTGCACGATAGTTGGGGTTTTGGCCCAAAGTTCTGACCCTATTCCAAGCACCGTTGACAGCAACAGTAGCTTGAGTAAGGGCGGTTACGATTTGAGTTAGCGTGGCCCCTTCAGTATATAGGAAGTTGTTTAAAGCCGCGGCTGTAACAGAATAGCCATTGCCACCGGCAACTGTAATATTTTGAACTGCCATTGCTGCAATGTCAGCAGACAATTGGGTCCTAAGCATACCCAATAAATTTTGTCTGGGAACCAAATTGCCATTCTCAGCGAGGCCAGCAGGCGAAAAGCCAGCCATTAAAGGCCCTCCTGTTCGATTGTCATAAAAGGTCTGTCCCATTGATGCGATCGCGGCATTAACAACCGCGGTTAATGCTCCAGCATTCAAGTTCCCTATCCTGATCTGTACATATTGATCTAATATAACCCCATCGACACGGGTAAACATTTCGTTCCCTGTTCCCACGTGTCCGCCAGGCCTCAATCTTTTAAAGATTTCAGCTTCTGTAAAGTTAACGATCCCATGTGCGGTTAGTATGGCATTTAGCGCTGCCAACGTATTCACAGCCCCAAAAACTTGATGTATGTCAGAATGTATCCGCCCAACCGTTACCCTTTGTACCACTTCTGATAAAGTCGTAGCACGCTCCTTTCCATTCTTTTTTTGCTGGGTTGTTACACTGGCATCTATATTACCCTGTTGAATCTTCCTTGCTTCTGATAAGGAGTTTACATTTGCCATTTTCTGAAAAGCTCTAAACTGCGAAACACGTGGACTATTGTTAGCCATCTCGTGCAGTTTTCTTTGAGCGATAGCTTCTGGTCTGTTATCCATAAACTGAAAAGTAGATTCACCACCGCTCTGCATCTGAGAACCTGCAATTGAAACCGATTGGCTTTTTTTCTCCTGTGTTTTGTCAGCGTGAGTATTCATAATTATTTCTTTTCAGGTTTGGGCCTATTGCCTATAACAATGTTATAAAGGACATATATCCTTTATTTTCTGAATATAAAAGTAATAATAATCAACAAAAAAGCGAGACAATATTGTCTCGCTTTGGTAAAAATTGTCTCATTGTGACCCCAAGCATTCACCGTTCAAACTTTTTAATAAAACATCTAAAAGAAATTTCAGAATATGCAAAAGAGTATCAAGCTTTGCTGATAGCTTGTTAAGGTTATTCTAAGTGAAAATACTTTAACTTTTTTCTAACTTTTAGAGAGGATAAAAAATAACGCCCCATGTATGAGTAGTAGCGTGTAAAACCCACCATAGAAACTATTTAGGTGAAAGATATTAAAATGCTCTGACTTTTCGGATAGCAGAAACGAGCTATTACTTATACATTATGTTATCAGCTTTATTTCGATCAGTCCGTTGCATAGATATTAAAGTGTTACCTTTCCATTTGGAATCTTTCAATTTTATATTCTTCGTTTAACGAACTCTCCCTTTAATTGAATCTTGGTGATTCATTTGATGTACGATGTCACCAATTCTAATATTCCCAAGAATTCACATCTCTGGAATCACAGCTTGTTATTTTGATAAGCAGTCCAATTAAGGCACTAATGTATTATGAAGAATTTTGGAGTTATAGGCACTTCTAAAAAAGAAGACGAACGAAGATTGCCTATTCACCCTGAGCACTTACTTAGGCTTCCGTTCGATGTAAGAAAGAATTTAATTTTTGAGAAGGGGTATGGCAAACCATTTAATATAAGCGATAAGGAAATCGAATCTCAATCAGGAGGAACTGCTACAAGAAGTGATCTGCTGTCTGAAATTGGTTCTGTCATTATAGCTAAACCCGTGTTATCGGATTTACAAGAACTGAAGGAAGGAGGTGTTATTTGGGGATACCCACATTGCGCTCAACAGACAGAAATTACTCAATGTGCCATTAATCGAAAATTAACATTGATTGCTTTCGAAGATATGTTTGTATGGTCACCTACTGGTATTCGTGGGCGTCATACTTTCTATAAAAATAACGAAATGGCTGGTTATTGCGCAGTGTTACATGCAATGCAATTACGTGGAATTGATGGTCATTATGGCAATCAACGAAAGGTAATCATCTTCAGTTTTGGAGCTGTTAGCAGAGGAGCGATATATGCCTTAAAGGCTCACGGGTTTAGAGACATAACGATTTGTATTCAAAGGCCAGACCATGAAGTCAGAGAAGAAGTATTAGATGTTCATTATGTTCGCATTAAAAAAGGAAAAGAAGGGGAAGCGAGAATGTTAGCCATTGAACATGATGGAACTGTGAGACCCTTATCCGAGTTAATTAATGAGTCTGAGATTATAGTAAACGGGACTTTTCAAGATCCTAACGACCCGATTGATTTTGTGACTGAAAATGAAAAATCATGTTTCAAAAAAGGCAGTCTAATCATCGATGTTAGCTGTGATGAAGGCATGGGATTCTATTTTGCAAAACCCACCACGTTTAAAAATCCAATGTTTTCTGTTGAAGGAGTTGATTACTATGCGGTAGATCATACACCAAGTTTTTTATGGGAGAGTGCAACTCGATCAATTTCTGCGGCATTGATTGTTCATTTAGAAGATGTTTTGGGAGGAAGAGATGTCTGGATGAATAGCAACACAATTAAGGAAGCCATCAATGTGGACAAGGGAATTGTTCAAAAAAAAGAGATTCTAAAATTTCAGAATCGTGAATTAAGCTACCCTCATTCATTTCTATAAGCTTTGCTGATAACAAGGATATATATGTACTAAGGTAACTATACACTTGAAGTATAAATGTAATAGTATCCAACAAAAAACCGAGACAATATTGTCTCGGTTCGGTAAATTTTGTCTCATTATAACCAAAGAGGGTATTAACTAGCATTGATCCCATTACACTCACTACTGCAAATACAAAACTAGCAAAGCTATCGCTTTACAGGTTTTGTGCTTGATGTGACCCCAATGAATCACGGTTCAAACTTTTTCATAAAATGTTTAGAAGAAATTTCAGAATACTCAAAAGGGCATCAAACCTTACTGATTGCTTGCTGACATTGTTTTTAAATAAAATATTTTAAGTTTTTTTATCATTTAACTATTATTTTTTCTGTTATTATTTTGTCCGTCAAAATCACAGATACTAGATAAACACCTCTTGTCAAGTTCGAAACATCAATATCCATACTTTTATTATTATTATTATTATATAAGTCCAAAGTATCTTTCTTAAATACTAATTGGCCATCCACTGAATATATTTTTATATCACAAGATTTATATTGATCAATCATTTTTAAAGTTAAGAACCCATTTTCTGAAGGATTAGGATATATAACGATATCTTTTTTTAAAGTTATTTTATCTGTAGTAAAGTTACTTTTTAAGTTGCTTTTATTTTGCAATGTTGTAAACCACCTTTCTCTAGCAGGGATGTTTTGAAGTAAACTTTCTTCCAAAACTGGAGGTCCAATAGCGGGCCATGAAACCGTACTATTTATATAATCATTAAAAAAAGTTGGTATTTCATCTAGGTAATATGATGTATCTGGGAGGTATTTATATTCTTTTATTATAGTATTTTGATCATAAATTTTATATTCTTGTTGATACATTTGGAACTTAGTATTTTCGACTGTTTCAGGAATATTTCCTTCTGTATATTCTATTAAGCGTATTTCTGCTTGTTCATTTCCAAGAATATTAGGATATAGCATTGCTTTTATCATTAAATTGCTTTCATGATCACAATTATTGATTTGGGTATCGTTAATATGGTTTCTAAAAAATGTATTATACGAACCATTTGGACCCCAATGATGATCGGCAAATATTCGATCGATACTATTACCTTCAAAAAGATTAGCATAAGGATAAGTTCCATGCAAGTTCAAATCCCCAAGAGCATGACAATAGAATCGATCTTCTGTATCTGTTTGTTCTCTAGAATAGTTATAACCAAAAACATTATTATTTGAACCGTCCTGTGCTATCATTGCATGGCGTAACTTTCTAAAAACATTGTTTTCAACCTTACAATGTATACTTCTTGAGCTCACAGAAACGCCATAAGCACGACCTCCTCCACCATATCCATATGCCTCATGTAAATAACTATTTCTAACTTCGATAAACTCAGACTCTCCAATCTCAATACCACTAGAATATACTTTTTCTATTTCAACGTTATCCACCCAGCAATTTCGGGCATTGTTAATAGAGATAATTGCAGAAGCTTTAGTTTTTTTGATTGAATTTTCAAAATTATCACTGTATCTAAGAGAAAGGTCGGCTATGCCAATTTCTTCTACAGCAGTGAAATAATAGACTTTTGCAGCATTGGTTTGATCTTTAAACTTTTCCCATGCAAGACTAAAATCTTTTTTAAGCTTATAGGTTGTATTGGATACTGGAATAACAGAAGAAATTAGACCTGTATATTCATTTGGCTGGATTGAGTCCGAATCTACATTTGGTTGTTCATGCCATTTTCCATTGGTGAATAATATTTCCATTAAATGTTTTTCCCCGTCGGGAATACTAGATGGTTTGTCAAGAGTAATTTCATTAGCCTCCCTTTTATAATCTATAACAATTGGTGGTATTTCTCCTGGGCCATTAGGGGATTTTTTTAAACCTCTAATATTTATGAAATGATTTGCATATTTCGAATATTCAGGATCAATATTAAAAACAAGCTCTGTATATTTTCCATTCAGGTGATTTTCAGATTTAATACCTTGACCTTGAATTACAATCCAAGAATGGTTATCATTTTTATAATCCAAAACTATTTGTTGATTAAAAGGTAACTGATATGATCCTGCTTGAAATTGAATGACAATATGTTCGTTCGGAAAGGTTGTTTTTAATGCAACTGCTTCGCTTAACTTTGTTTCAAAATTCGCATAATTTGTTTCTGGGTTATCACTTGGTGGGGGCATTTGAACAAAATGGTTAAAAGAATTTGGAACCGACTCTCCACCTCTATATCCAGCATTGTTCCAATCTACAATTCTGTTTAAAGGGATAGTACCTCTAAAGTTTAAGGGAGAATGTAATTTATATGTGAATACATTACCTTCATTTTGATAACTCCAAATATCTTGAGTGTTATTGGTAGCAATAAGATCATCTTTGTTAGTACCATCGAGATCACCAAACAATAGTTTTCTGTTAGTACCATCAGTTAGAGTTGTGGTAATTTCATAATGAAATCTTTCTCCGTCGGATAAAAACATCCAGATTTTTTTACCTTCAGTTGTATTTCCGCTTAGGGCAAGATCAAGACGATTATCTTCTTCAGAATTTGAATTTACAAAATGAACCTCTTTTCCGGCATCAGAAGCTAGGAGGGTATATTTAAGGTATTCAAATGTTGAGCCCTTTGATTTGAATGTCCAAATACGTTTATCATTTCCATAATCTTGAGATAATATTAAATCATCTTTACCATCCCCAGTAATATCTGCAAAATGTTCTTCTTTGGGATTTCCGGTAGTTGCAAAAGCATCTATTTGAATGAAATCAGAACCATTGTATTTAAAAGTATTAATATGTTTAAAAGAACCTTCATCTTTAACCAGAATGAGTTCATGTAAGGAATCTCCATCGATATCAGCAAAATATTGCTTAGTTCCGGCATAATTGGGTAACAATGTATGTCCCAAATATTTAATTTCATTAGCTTCTATGGTATAATACCATATGTTTTTATCATCATTACTATCTGCAAAAGCTATGAAATTTGATCTACCATTTCCATCAATATCTGCAACTGTATAATTTTCAAAAATGTCACCAGCTGTAAAGTCGAATTCATTTAAATAATCAAATTTGTAAGTTTTGTGTCCAGAATAGAACTGTTTGATTTTAAAATCTTTTCTGTTTTCTGTAAAAACAGATAGAATATCAGCTTTTTTATCTCCATTGATATCTTCAAGAAATAAATCTTGGCATTTTATACTATTAATGGACAATAGACTTATAATAAAATAGATTATTTGCTTCATATTTTTTAATATATATTCTTGTAATTATTAATTTTAAAATGCTTTTACGTTTTCTAAAATTTTGTATAACATAATTATTTAGTTATTTATAACTCGAACATTTAAAAACAATCGAGGCTTTGTTTGAGTTGGTATTGATATTTTAAACTACTTGAATTTTAAAAGATCAATCATAAAATTTCGTTATTTCAGAAATTAAATTAGGCATTTTTTGTTGCCATTATAAAAGTTTATGTTTCAGCGGTTATAAATGTTACCCAAAAAATTAATATTATATTTATATATCCAACAAAAAAGCCAGACAAAATTGTCTAGCTTTGGTAAAAATTGTCTCATTTGTGACCGTGGAGGAATTAACTATCACTGATCCCATTATGCTCACTACTGCAAATACAAAACTAGCAAAGCTATCGCTTTACAGTTTTTATTATTCTTCAAAGATTTGAAGCTTTTGGCTTCAATCTTTTCCAAATAACAAAACCTGCAATTTCATTGCAGGTTTTGTGCTTGATGTGACCGTGGAGGGATTCAAACCCCCAACCCTCAGAGCCGAAATCTGATGCGCTATTCAGTTGCGCCACACGGCCGGTATATCAAATACTTATGATAATTTACTTTTTACTATTGTAGAAATCGTCTTGCCATCTGCTTTACCCGTTAATGCACTATTAGCCATCCCCATTACTTTGCCCATATCCTTCATCCCTTCTGCTCCGGTCTTAGCAATAATATCTACTATCACTTTTTCTATTTCTTCTTCACTTAATTGTTCAGGTAAAAACTGTTCTATCACCTTAGCTTGTGCCAATTCTGGCTCTGCTAAATCATTACGCCCTTGCTCTGTAAAAATAGCTGCACTATATTTACGTTGCTTAACTTGTTTTTGTAATAATTTTAATTCTTGTTCTTCAGAAAGTTCTTCTTTAACTCCACTTTCTGTTTTAGCCAATAAAATAGCCGATTTTACAGCACGTAATGATGTTAATGCATTCGTATCTTTAGCTTTCATAGCTTCTTTCATTGCGGTCATTACCTTTTGCTCTAAACTCATGATGATAAATTTTAATCTTGTGGATTGCGAATATAAAAAATAAACCGATAATCTATAGTGAGATTATCGGTTATCTATAACTTTTTTATTGATTCTAGTCGATATCTAAAAAGACAAAACCGAATCTAAAATAAAACTGAAGTTAATCTACATTATCATGAAGAAAAGAGTTGTTTTTTCTTAATTGAATATCATCATTACTATCGGTTCCTAATGATGTTCTTGACAATCCTGAATCTTCAGGTTTTGCATCTACATCGATACCAGCTCTTTTATATGCCGGTTCTTTTTCTATATCATCAATTTTGTTTGCACTATTCCTGAATTTATAGTTAAATTCTTTCATTTTCTCACGACGTTCTGCCGCTCTTGCTTTTAGTGTTTCAGAAATAGGTTGATTCATTGGATCTATTTCTTCTGATGTTTCCGTTTCGGGAGCAGGAGCAACTGTTTTCTTTTCGAAAGCTACTGTTTCATCTACTACTTCTACCACTTCAGTTGGCTTAGCATCTGTAAGTCTCTTTTCTTCTTCCATATAGTCTTCAAGACTATATTTACGCCCACCATCTGCAATAGCTTCACCTACAGGTACAACCTCTATAGGTTCATTAACTTCCATATCAAGAATATCATCACTTAAATCAAATACTATAGGCTGCTCATCTTCTTCTTTTTGCTCAACAACATTTTCTGAAACATTAGGTTCTTTAAATGTCGTTTCTTCATTTCCAGTTACAGGCATATCAAATGCCAATGCAAATTGATCTTCTTTTTCTTTAGTGCTATCTTCTAACGCTACTTCTTTAGCATCGTTAACTTCTATTTCTTTAATAATATCTTGTGCATTAATAATCACAAAATCATTATCCGAAGAAAAAGCATCAACAACTTCATAACTTACATCAATGTTTTTCAGCAAATCTGTTGTTGGCAACAATAGATTATCCTCATCTTCTTCATCCTCAACCAATTCATGTTTTATTATTTTTGGTTCTTCTACCTCTTCTTTTTTAGGTAATGGAGATAAAATTGGAGTAGCATTTCCGGTAGACTTAGGTGTTAAGTCCTGCACAGCTGCTCTTTGTTCATCTTCTAGAGTATGGATGATCTTCTTTGTTTCGGTATTTACAATCTCATCCTGTTGTTCTACATTAAATCCTGTTGCAATAATAGTTACAGAAATTGCCTCTTCTAATGATTCATCTTCACCAACACCCATGATAATATTAGCACCATGACCTGCTTCTTGTTGTATATGGTCATTAATCTCACCGATTTCGTCGATAGTAATTTCTTCTTTACCCGATACGATAAGTAATAACACATTCTTTGCTCCTGCAATCTTATTATCATTCAATAACGGAGAATCTAATGCTTTTACAATAGCATCATGAGCACGTTTATTACCTGAGGCATTAGCAGACCCCATAATTGCCGTACCACTATTACTAAGTACCGTCTTAGCATCACGTAAATCAATATTTTGTGTATAATGATGTGTAATAACTTCTGCAATACCACGAGACGCAGTAGCTAATACTTCATCGGCTTTAGAGAAACCAGCTTTAAACCCTAAATTACCATAAACTTCTCTAAGTTTATTATTATTTATAACAATTAAAGAATCCACATGCGCACGTAATCGCTCTACTCCTAAATGAGCTTGTTCATTACGCATTTTTCCTTCAAATTGGAATGGAATAGTAACAATTCCAACAGTAAGAATATCCAATTCTCTAGCCATCTTGGCAATAATCGGAGCTGCACCAGTACCGGTTCCTCCTCCCATTCCTGCGGTAATAAAAATCATTTTGGTATTCGTGTCCAGCATTCTTTTTATTTCCTCATAACTCTCTAAAGCAGACTGTTCTCCTACTTCAGGGTTTGCTCCTGCTCCTAATCCTTCTGTTAACGAAACACCTAATTGGATTTTGTTTGGGATAGGACTATTTTCTAACGCCTGGGCATCTGTATTGCATATCACAAAATCCACTCCTTTGATCCCCTGCTGGAACATGTGATTGATGGCATTGCTACCACCTCCACCTACACCAATTACTTTAATGGTATTAGATTGATTTTTAGGTAAATCAAATGAGATGTTTTCAAACTCTTCGTTGTTACTCATAATTGCTAATTTTCTGGTTCTCCTACTATTTTTTTTATATTTTCATTGCTCAAAACATGAACATTCTTATCCGCTTTCACTATGCATTATTCTATTATCGTTCTAGAATAATTTCTTTATTACCAACCCCTCAACGCTGGCCTCTCACTAAAATCATCCTCAGGATGATTTCTTAACCTGCCAACCCCTCAACGCTGGCCTCTCACTAAAATCATCCTCAGGATGATTTCTTAACGTTCGATCCTATTCTGCGTTATCAAGAAATTCTTTAAATTTCTCGGTCCACTTTTCTAGAATATTTTTTCTTGGTTTAAGATCAACTCTAGGTGTCGTATTTTCTTCTACAACTGTTTCCTCTGTCGCTGTTTCGACAGGTTCTTTTATTTGTACATTTTCTACCACCTCATTTTTAGCGGTCTTTTTTTGTTTCTGAATGTACACGAGGCTATCCATTACTAGTCCAACTGCTGTAGCATACATCGGACTTGTAGTTTCTGAATCACTATTACCGGCAAGATGCTCATTAGGGTATCCTATTCTGGTATCCATACCTGTAATATATTCTGCTAATTGCTTAAGATGTTTTAATTGAGATCCACCTCCTGTTAAAACCACACCTGCAATTAATTTTTTCTTAGGTGACTCATGCCCATAGTTCTTGATTTCTAAAAACACTTGTTCTATAATTTCAACTACACGTGCGTGAATTATTTTAGAAAGGTTTTTTAATGTAATCTCTTTTGGCTCTCTTCCTCTTAATCCAGGGATCGAAACAATCTCATTATCTTTATTTTCTCCAGGCCAAGCAGATCCAAATTTAATTTTCAATAACTCTGCCTGTTTCTCTATAATCGAACAACCTTCTTTAATATCTTCGGTAATTACATTTCCTCCAAATGGGATTACTGCTGTATGACGAATAATACCATCTTTAAAAATTGCTAAATCAGTTGTACCACCACCTATATCGATAAGTGCTACACCAGCTTCTTTTTCTTCCTGACTCAATACCGCATTTGCCGAAGCCAAAGGTTCTAATGTAACATCTGATAATTCTAATCCTGAACTCTTCACACATCTACCGATATTACGGATCGAAGTTACTTGCCCAACGACAACATGAAAATTGGCTTCTAGTCGGCCCCCATACATTCCTATAGGTTCCTTTATTTCGGCTTGCCCATCTACTTTATATTCTTGAGGTAGTACATGAAGAATTTCTTCTCCTGGCAACATCACCAATTTGTGTACCTGATTGCATAACTTATCAATATCATTATCATCAATTACCGCATCAGGATTTGATCTGGTGATATAATCGCTATGTTGTAAGCTACGAATATGTTGACCTGCGATACCAACAGTTACATCTTTAATTTTTACTCCTGAAACGCTCTCTGCTTCTTGTACAGCTTGCTGAATGGATTGAATGGTTTGCGTTATATTATTAACCACACCTCGATGTACCCCTAAACTTTTGGATTTACCAACTCCAAGGACCTCCATCTTACCATATTCATTGTACTTTCCGACCATGGCAACTATCTTAGTTGTTCCTATGTCTAATCCTACCGCTATTTCATTTACTTCTCGTTCCATATTGGTATTATTTTATGGTACATACCACTTGATTACTAAATTGCAAACTGACTTGTTTATACTTTTCGAGACTTTTATCTTTTAAAGCTTTTTGGTAAAAAGCTTTAAAATTTTTAATCTTACTATTTAAATCTTCTATTCCCCCAACAATTACTCTAAAAGAGTATACGCGTAATTCTAATTCGTATTGTTTTTTCATGTTTAAATAAACACCAACAACATGCTTTTTTAAAAACTCGTCTTCCCGAATTTTTTTCAATAATGGAAAAACCTCGGTTACTTCTCGTTCCGAAACATTATGCACTAAAGGCACATGTGCCGAATAACTTTCGGACAGTGGCATCGTATTTCCTGTTACATCTACATAAAAAGGAGTGACCGCATTAACTCTTGCAATCGGAGTGCGTTGTTTAATTTTAGCCCTAAGTTCCCCATTTACAGTCAAGTACACGTCAGAATACTCAATCATCTCATGTGCGTCTAACTTTTTCTCTACAGTATTCAAAACTAAAATTTCTTTTCCCACGTTTGTCACCTTCTCCGGATTTTGTATTAACAATTTATTAACCGTGAGTTCATTTACATAAGGATCTTGTTCTTCTACGAATTCGATTAGAACTTCATTAATCTTTCGTTCCTTATTTCTTTTACTTGTAAAAGCAAAAAGAATAATGACCAAAACAATAAGGCTACAATATTTTAAATATGTCAACATCTTATTCATATCATTAATGCTTCTTTTATATCATTAACTTCTTCTCCTATGTCACCGGCTCCGATAGTTAAAACTACCTGAGCATCACTTTTTCTAATTTCATCAATTAATTTTTCTTTTGTTACTAATTTTTTATGATCTATAGTTATCATATCTAATAACCATTTTGATGTAATTCCTGAAATAGGCAGTTCTCTTGCCGGATAAATATCCAAAAGCAACACATGATCAAACTGACTTAGACTTGAAGCAAAGTCTTTAGCAAAGTCTCTTGTTCTACTATATAAATGTGGTTGAAAAACTGCCACAACCTTTTTATTAGGATGCATTTCTCTGACTGCCTGATGTAATGCATTAATCTCTGTTGGATGATGTGCATAATCATCTACATATACCAATTGATCTGTTTTGATCTGATAGGTAAAACGTCTTTTAACTCCTTTAAAAGTAAATAAAGCCTTTGCTAGGGATGTGGTCGGGGAGCCGAATAGCATCGCTATAGCAAAGGCTGTAATAGCATTTAACAAGTTGTGTTTACCTGGCAGGTTTAAATGCAAGTCATTGATATATTGATCTGGTGTTTTTAGATCAAAAATATAGGTGCCATTATCTATTCTTATATTTTGAGCACTATAATCAGAATTATCTTCGATACCATATGTGGTACCGTTAATCGGAAGTCCATTACATATTAAAAGATGATCTTTTGCTCTAGATGCAAATTCTCGAAAAGAGTTTTCAAGTGCATTAGCTTCTTCATAAATATCCAAGTGATCAGCATCCATAGAAGTTACTGCTGCAATATCAGGGTACAATTGTAAAAATGATCTATCAAATTCATCGGCCTCAACTACCACAACATCATTACCTTCTAAAATAAGATTAGAATTATAATTTTCACTTATTCCCCCAAGAAAAGCAGTTACTTTTGCACCACTCTCTTTAAGTAAATGCCCTAAAATTGCTGTTGTTGTTGTTTTTCCATGGGTTCCCGCAACAGCTAAAGTATATACTCCTTTAGTGATTATTCCTAAAACCTCGGCGCGCTTTTTTATCAAAAACCCATTACTTTGAACATAAATGAGTTCTGTATGATCTTTTGGTATTGCAGGAGTATATATAATTAATGTATTTTCTGTATCAAAAAATATTTCTGGTATCTCATCTACACTATCATTAAAATGAATATCAATCCCTAATTCGCTTAAATCAGTGGTTATTTGAGTTGATGTCTTATCATAACCAGCTACATTCTTACCAAGAAATTTAAAATATCGAGCAAGCGCACTCATACCGATACCTCCTATACCAATAAAATAAATATTCTTTATGTTCTCTAACCCTTTACTCATTTATACTTTTTACACCTTAGTGCGTTTACTTTTTTAATATTTCTTCGATTTCATCAACAATATCTGAAGTTGCATTTGGCAATGCCAACGTCTTAATTTTTCCTGAAAGCTCTTCTTGTATCGTTTTAGACACTAAAACTTCTGATAGTACATCCTGAAACTGTTCATCTAGTTCACTTTCTTTTAGCATCCTTGCTCCACCTTGATCAACGATAGCTTTTGCATTTTTAGTTTGATGATCTTCTGCCACATTAGGAGAAGGAATAAACAATACTGGTTTTCCTACAATGCACAATTCTGAAACAGAACTTGCTCCAGCTCTAGAAATAATAACATCTGCAGCAGCATATGCTAAATCCATTGTGTCCAAAAATTGATGTACTTGGATTTGATTTTGACTGTTGTACTTTTTGTATTCTTCGAAATACAGTTTACCACATTGCCACAATACCTGTACATCATTTTTTTGAAAAAAATCTAATTCTTTTTCGATAAGTTGATTTACTCTTCTAGCTCCAAGACTACCACCCAAAACTAAAATTGTTTTCTTTTGAGCATCAAGATTATATTTCAGCAATCCTTCTTCTTTTTTCCCTTCTATTGTTAGCAAATCCTGACGCACGGGATTACCCGTTTTTACAATCTTGCCTTCAGGGAAAAATCTATTCATGTTATCATAAGCAACGCATATTTTATCAGCTCCTTTTGACAACCATTTATTTGTAATTCCTGGAAAAGAGTTTTGCTCTTGGATAAGTGTTGGTATACTTTTAGCATTTGCTACTTTTAATAACGGTCCACTAGCAAACCCACCTGTACCAATAACCACATCTGGTTTAAATTTCTTGATCACTCTTTTTGACTTCCATAAACTGCTTAATAGCTTAATCGGAAACAACAAATTGCTCAGTGTTAGTTTTCTTTGAATACCACTAATCCATAGTCCAATAATTTCATATCCTGCTTGCGGTACTTTTTGCATCTCCATACGATCCTTAGCACCCACAAATAAAATAGAAACCTCAGGATATCTACTACTTAACTCATTTGCAATAGCAATCGCAGGATAGATATGTCCTCCTGTTCCTCCGCCGGATAATATGACTTTTAGTTTACTCATATATTTCTTGCAAAACCTCTAATGGATTTTCTTCTTTCTCTTTTTCTTGTTCTTCTTTTACCGCCGCCACATCTCTTTTACTACTCACACTTAAAACAATCCCAATAGCAAGACATGTCATCCAAATGGATGTACCCCCACTACTTATAAGCGGAAGTGTTTGTCCTGTAACAGGAAATAACTCTACTGCTACAGCCATATTAATTAATGCTTGAAACACTATGGGTAGACCAACTCCCATAACTAATAATTTGCCAAAAATATCTGTACTCTTATGCGCTACAATAACTAGTCTAAACAATAACAACAGATACAGCAACATTAAAAAAACACCTCCCACAAAACCCCATTCTTCGATAATGATTGCATATATAAAATCTGATGATGATTGTGGTAAAAAATTTCTTTGAACACTTTTTCCTGGTCCAGTACCAATAACTCCTCCTCTTGCTATTGCTATTTTTGCTCTTTCTATCTGATAATCT
The DNA here is from genome assembly GCF_003443715.1 of Aquimarina sp. AD10. Lineage (NCBI taxonomy): Bacteria > Pseudomonadati > Bacteroidota > Flavobacteriia > Flavobacteriales > Flavobacteriaceae > Aquimarina > Aquimarina sp. AD10. Next base: position 2,777,659 of record NZ_CP031965.1, read on the forward strand.
TCTTGAGTATCCTTATTATCAGTGAAATTTTCTATCCTGCTTACCCAAGTATCAACTCTATTTGGGAACATTCCTGGAAATGCTTTTGCAAAAAGAACAAAGAAAACCAACACAATAAAACCTGTACCTAGGATCACTGAAATATACTTTAGTGGATATCCACCAAGAAAAACTAACATTATTACAGTTGAAAATATGATCGCAGCAGTTGAAAAGTTTGCGGGTAAGATCAACATTAAAATTAAAAATACGGGTAACCACAACGGAAGCAATGTCTCTTTAAACGATACTGCTTCATTTTTAATTTTTGAAAGATATCTTGCCACATATGCCATTAATACCACCGCTGCCAGCGTTGATGTTTGAAATGTTACGCCTACAAATGGTACTCGAATCCATCTACTTGCATTTGCTCCACCAATAGTTGTGTTTTGAGCCATCGTGATTAATAATAATATTAAAACGACAGGAATCATAATAATAGAAAGGCCTTTGAAATAATGATGTGGAATTTTATGAACTCCATACATAATCAAAAAACCTAGCACAAGGTGTGCAAAATGCTTTATTAAAAAAATGAAAGTATCTCCGTCGCCATAGAGATATGCCAAATTACTACTAGCACTATACACAGGTAAAAAAGAGAATAATGCCAACAAGGCAGCTACTGCCCAGATCACTCTATCACCTTTTATATTTGCTAATATTTTAGTCATCTCTATAGTTAAGTATTACTTATTACATTCTTTATTTTATAGCTCCCTAACTGCTTCTTTAAACTGTCTTCCTCTTTCCTCATAGTTTTTAAACAAATCAAAACTTGCACAGGCTGGAGACAACAATACACTCTCATTTCTTTCTGCTATTTTGTACGCCATATTTACGGCCTCTTTCATAGATTGCGTTTCTACAATATTGTCTACACAATTACCAAAAGCATTAATAATTTTAGAATTATCAACACCTAAACAAATAATTGCTTTTACTTTTTCATTAACCAGAGGAAACAACTCTGTATAATCATTCCCTTTATCTACACCTCCAACGATCCATACGGTAGCCGATTTCATAGCATCTAAAGCATAAAATGTAGCATTAACATTTGTTGCTTTGGAATCATTAATGTATTGCACATTGTTTATTTTTAGTACACTCTCTAACCTATGCTCTACACCATGAAAGTTTTCTAAACATTCACGGATTGTTGTTTTTCTAATCTTAAGTAATTGTGATACTGTGGCTGCGGCCATAGCATTCTTTACATTGTGATTTCCTTTTAATGATAAATCTGTTGTTGGCATAATGATTTCGTTGTTGTCTATTATTATTTTTATATTATTATCTTCTAAATATGCTCCGTTTTCTATTTTTTTTGTCAGCGAAAAAGGAAGTAATCTTGATCGAATAGGGTTTTTCTGTATATACTGAGTGATCACCTCATCATCTGCATCATAAATAAAATAATCATCCTCATTCTGATTCATTACTATTCTAAATTTTGATGCGATATAATTCTCAAACTTGTAATCATATCGATCCAAATGATCAGGGGTGATATTGGTTAAAATAGCAATATGAGGAACAAAATCTTTTATTCCATCTAGCTGAAAACTACTAAGCTCTAACACATAATATGGCGCATCATTTTCTGCTACTTGTTTAGCAAAACTATCTCCGATATTTCCTGCCATATTCACATTCAATCCTCCTTGTTTAAGTATGTGATGTGTAAGCATTGTTGTTGTAGTCTTACCATTACTACCTGTAATACCAATGAACATAGCAGACGTATGGTTTGCCGCAAACTCAATTTCTGAGATTACTGGGATTTCTCTTTCTCGCAGACGTTTTACTAATGCTACAGTGTCAGGAATACCCGGGCTCTTCATTACTACATCAGCGTCTAAAACTTTAGCTTCTGTATGCTTTTGTTCTTCCCATTCGATTTCAAAATTTCTAAGAACTTCTTTATACTTCTCTGTGATCACTCCCTTATCGGAAACGAACACATCAAATCCTTCTTTTTTACCTAAAATAGCAGTTCCAACACCACTCTCTCCTCCTCCCAGAACTACTAGTTTTTTCATAACTACCTAACTTTAAGAGTAATTACAGCTATTATTGCCATAAAAATCCCTACAATCCAGAATCTTGCAACAATTTTACTTTCGTGTATTCCCTTTTTTTGATAATGATGATGCAAGGGAGACATTAAAAACACTCTTCTTCCCTCTCCATACTTTTTCCTTGTATACTTAAACCAGCTTACCTGAATCATTACTGATAGTGTTTCGATAAAAAAGATTCCACAAAGGATCGGTATCAAAAATTCTTTACGAATAGCTATGGCAATTACGGCTATAATTCCACCAATTGTAAGACTACCGGTATCTCCCATAAATACTTGAGCTGGGTAGGTATTGTACCATAAAAAACCTACCAAAGCACCTGCAAATGCGGCAATAAAAATTGTCATCTCACCCGAGTTTGGTATATACATCACATTTAGATAATCAGAGAAAATTATATTACCCGATACCCAAGCAAACAATGCTAATGTCAATACTATAATCGCAGATGAACCTGCCGCTAATCCATCAATCCCATCTGTAAGATTCGCTCCGTTAGACACTGCAGTTACTATAAAAATGACTATTGGTATAAAAACTAACCATGAATATTTTGCCATCTCTGGGCTAATCCAAGTAATCAAACTAGAGTATTCGAATTCGTTATTTTTAAAGAAAGGTATAGTTGTCTTTGTTGATTTAATTGCTGGGTTAAAGTCAGATACTTTTTCTCCTTCTACGGCACTAAGTTGTTCGACATCTGATTTTACTTTCTCTTCTTTAATTGTTATATCACTATGAAAGTACATTGTACATCCCACAATGAGTCCAAGTCCTACTTGACCAATAATTTTAAACCTTCCTGCTAAACCTTCTTTATCTTTTTTCTTAATTTTTAAATAGTCGTCTGTAAAACCAATAACTCCCATCCATAAGGTTGTAATGATTAATAGGATTACATAAATATTATCAAGCTTAGCTACAAATAAAACAGGCACTAATGTTGCCAAAATAATAATAATCCCACCCATCGTTGGAGTACCCGCTTTTTCGGCCTGACCTTGTAAACCAAGTTCTCTAATACTTTCCCCCATTTGTTTTTGCCTTAAAAAGCCAATAATGCGCTTACCATAAATTGTAGAAATTAACAATGACAGTATGATTGCAATCGCGGCTCTAAAAGTGATAAATTGAAATAGTGTCGCCCCGGGGAACTGGTATTCACTTTCCAAATATTCAAACAGATAGTATAACATAGGTTGCTTTGTTACCTTTAACATGCAATTGGATGCATCTTAAAAGATTTATTTATTTAGTTTTTTTAATTCTTGTTTTACAATTTCGAAATCATTAAAATCAATACGATTCCCGTTAATTTCTTGATACGTTTCATGACCTTTACCTGCTATAAGAATGATATCATCTCTTTCAGCCAATTGGCAAGCAGTTTTAATAGCTTGTTTTCTATCGGTAATAGACAGTGTTTTCTTATAATCTTGAGGTTCTATACCTTTCTCAATATCTTCTATTATTTGAGATGGATCCTCTGTTCTTGGGTTATCACTAGTAAAAATTGCTTTATTACTTAATCGAGCCGCTATATTTCCCATAACAGGACGTTTCATTTTATCTCTATCACCACCACACCCTATAACAGTAATTAAATTTTCATTATTAGTTCTTATATCATTTATTGTTTCCAAAACATTTTTAAGAGCATCTGGGGTATGGGCATAATCTACAATTGCAGTAATCTTTTCTTCTGAGATTAGGTATTGAAATCTTCCACTTACACTTCTTAAGTCACTTAATAACTGGAGTATTTCTAATGTTTCTAGACCCAATAATTCTGCAGTACCAAAAATTGCCAATAGATTATACGCATTAAAACTTCCTATCAACTTAGCCCATACTTCATTATCATTTAATTTCAACAACAAACCTTCTAGGCTATTTTCTAAAATTTGTCCTCTATAATCTGCATATGATTTTAGCGCATAGCTATATTGTTTGGCTTTTGTATTCTGCAGCATAAATGCTCCGTTCTTATCATCTTTATTTACCAAAGCAAATGCACTTGACGACAAACCATCAAAGAACATTTTTTTAACATCTCTATACTCCTTAAATGTATTATGATAGTCTAAGTGATCGTGTGATAAATTGGTAAAAACACCTCCCGCAAAAGTTAGTCCTTCGGTACGTTTTTGATGAATGCCATGAGAACTTACTTCCATAAAACAATACTCTACCCCAGCTTCATTCATCTCTTTTAGATAATAATTAATCATCAATGAATCTGGTGTTGTATGCGTAGCTTTGTATTCTTTGGTATCCACCAGTATATTAACTGTAGAAAGCAATCCTACTTTAAAACCTGCTTTTTTAAACAATTGATACAACAAAGTTGCGATGGTAGTTTTACCATTAGTACCTGTAACGCCCACCAATTTTAAGTTTACAGAAGGTGACCCATAGTAGTTTGATGCCATAATCGCCAAGGCTGTATTAGAATCTTCTACTTCTATATACGTTACTTCTTCTATTCTATTTAAAGGTATTTTTTCACAAACAATAGCTTTTGCTCCAAGATCAATAGCTTTTTCTATAAACTTATGACCATCAGATACAGAACCACGAATAGCAACAAACACATCTTCCTGTTTAACCTTTCTAGAATCAAACTCAACCTTATTAATATTTACAGTAGTATTACCCACCACAACATTAATAGCAACCTTATATAATATGTCTTTTAATTCGATCACGATAATTCTAATCTTACTGTTTGATTGGTTTTTACTTTAACACCTGGTTCTATAGACTGTTTTTCTACTCGCCCTGATCCTTTTAGCTCTACTTTTAACCCCATATTTTCTAAAAGAGAAATCACATCCATTGCTGGCATTCCTTTTACGTTAGGCATAATAGTTTTATACTTTTGAGCATTTTGGTAATATTTATCATAACTATTTACTACCGAGTTACTCTCTACAACCGCATACGACACTTCATCTATCACCGGTATATCGTTATATATTTTTGTAGCGATAGTTTTAAAAACCGGAGCTGCAACTTCACTACCATAGTATCCTTTTTTCTTATTTGGTTTATGGATTACTACAATACACGAATAAATAGGCTTATCCGACGGAAAATACCCAGCAAAAGAAGATATATATTCTCTCTCCTTATCTTTACCATAATTACCCCAGCAGGTACCTGTTTTTCCGGCAATACCAAAACTCTCAGTATAAATATTATCAGCAGTACCTCTTTTGACCACATTTTTCATCATTTCCTGAGCTATTCTTGCTGTTTTCTTTGAACAGATTGTTGGGTTTAAAATCTCTTTATCAAATCGTTCTCTGGTCTTATCCCAGGTTTTTACTTCTTTAATGAATCTTGGCTTTACCATTTCGCCATCATTTGCTATTGCGTTATAAAAAGCTAAGGTTTGTAATGGTGTAATTGCCACACCATATCCATGAGCCATCCAGGGCAAGGTTGTACCATACCAATCATCATCACCTGGATATGGAATTTTAGGTTTACCTTCTCCTTTAATGGATAACTCTAAGGTTTCCCCCAATCCCATATTAATTAATCGGTCTACGAATTTTCTAGGATTATCTTTATAGTGTTCATCGATCATTTTTGCAAAAGCAGTATTCGAAGAAATTTCGAAAGCTTTTGCCGCAGATATCTTTCCGTACCCTCCCCAGCGAGAATCTTTAACTACTCTATCATAAAACTTTACACGGCCATTCTCGGTATCAATAACATAACTAGAATCGATCACCCTATCTTCTAAGGCTGCCACCATTGTCATTAATTTAAAAGTAGATCCAGGCTCATGAGATTCTCCTACCGCATAATTTAACTTTTCATAATATTTACCAGCTTTTGTTCGACCTAGATTAGAAATTGCTTTGATTTCCCCTGTTTTTGTCTCCATAACAACAACAGTCCCATGTTCTGCCTCAAACCTCTCTAGTTGACCCAATAACGCATGATGTGCAATATCCTGAACATTTACATCTATAGTTGAAACAACATCATATCCATCTCTTGGTTCTACTTCATTAGCATCTCCTATTGGTTTCCATTGATTTTTTGCTATTTTTTGTTTTTTACGTTTCCCTTCTTTTCCTCTTAAAAAAGGTCCATAAGCACCTTCTAGACCTACTCTTGTATAGTATCCATTTTCATCTCTTCTCTCATACCCAACCGTTCGCTCGGCAATTTTACCTATCGGATGTTCTCTAACTGTATTTTGCTCGACAATAAAACCTCCTCGATTTGCGCCTAACTCAAATAATGGAAACTCTTTAACTCGCATATATTGCGAATACCCAAGATTTCTTCGAATCAAGAGGTATCGATTTTTATTTGCTCTAGCTGTTCTAATTATTTTATCATAATATGAAATAGGCTTTCCAAATTCTTTGGATAACGCCTCGCAAAGTGGCTTAACATACTCTCTAAAATCCTTATCAGTTACGGTAAGCGCATCAAATCTTATATTATATTTGGGAACAGAGGTAGCTAGCAAATTACCTTTGCTGTCATATAGGTTTCCTCTATTAGCCGGTATATCAAATGTTTTAAAAACTCGTTCCTGAGCTTTTTTACGATACATATCGCCTTCAACAAACTGAATATTCACTAATTTCACCAAAACGGCAATGGCAAAAATGAACATACAGACTGCTATAAAATACAACCGGTTTAATATGTTTTTTTCTTTTGTAGCCAAGAGCTTAGTTTTTTACAATTATTTTTTGCGGTGGTGTAGTAGGACGTTTTAATCCTTCTTGAGTCATCTTTTTTATTATAGAAGACTCCATTTTAAGTCTCATCAATTCTGTTTTACCATCAACAAATTGTGTTCGCAACTCTCTTACTTCATCATTTAAATGCGCTATTTCATGAACTTTACTTTCTGCATTGTGTGAACTGGCAATCATTACTATTGCCAAAAAAGACAAAAACAGTAGCATTCTCCAGTTTTTCATCGCATCATCTGCAATAAGAAACTTACCTTTTAATATGTCATAAACAGTTTGTTTCATCCCAAAAACCCACTCTATTTATTTAATCAATTTATCTTTTCAATTTTTTCAGCTATTCTAAGCTTAGCGCTTCTAGCTCTATTATTCTCTTTAATCTCTTCTTCAGTTGGAACAATTAATTTTCCTACTTTTTTAAAAGGAACAGACATGTTACCATAAAGATCTTTTTCAGGCTCTCCTTCAAACATTCCATTTCTAATAAACCTTTTAACCAATCTATCCTCTAAAGAGTGATATGATATCATACTAATTCTTCCTCCCACATCTAAAAGACTTAATGTTTGCTCTAAAAACTCCTTTAGCACTTCTATCTCTTGATTTACTTCAATACGTATCGCCTGGTATATCTGAGCTAAAATTTTATGCTCTTTGTGTCTAGGCAAGAAAGGTTTCAATACCTCTTTCAACTCTACACTTGTTTTTATACCGTTTTCTTTTCTTGCTCCTACTATTGTTCTTGCTAATTTGGGAGCATTTCTTAGCTCACCATATTCAAAAAACATTTTTCTTAAATCCGCCTCATCATATTCATTAATTACATTGTATGCTGACAGGTTCTTATTTTGATTCATTCTCATATCAAGATCAGCCTCAAACCTTGTAGAAAACCCACGTTCTGCTACATCAAACTGATGTGATGAAACTCCAAAATCACCTAGAATACCATCTACTTTTTTTACACCATGAAATCGAAGAAACCTTTTTACGAATCTGAAATTTTCATTTATAAGTGTAAATCGATCATCATCAATAGTGTTATCCAAAGCATCTTGATCTTGATCAAAGGCAAACAATTTACCTTCTGGACCAAGTCTTTTTAAGATTTCTTTAGAATGCCCACCACCACCAAATGTTACATCTACATAGATTCCATCTGGTTTAATAGCAAGTCCATCTACGGTTTCTTTTAGTAAAACTGGATTATGATATTCGGTTTCTTTCATCTATTACATTCTTATAGCTTAACCAATCAAGTACATCTTATTTTTCAAGAAGCATACTGCTTAGTCAATACTTATGTCATCATCAAATCCCATTACCTCTTCGGCTAAATCAGCGAAATCAACAGCTACATCATCTATTACTTTTTCATATTGATCTTTATCCCAGACTTCAATAATATTAACAGCAGAAGACAACACTAGTTCTTTTGTAATACCTGCAAAACCAACAAGGTCTTTAGGAATTAAAAGACGACCGGCAGCATCAATTTCAACAATTTTAACACCCGCAGTAAACCTTCGGATAAAATCATTATTTTTTTTCTTAAAGCGGTTTAGCTTATTTATTTTTTGCATCATTTGGTTCCACTCAGCCATTGGATATAACTCTAAACAAGGCTGAAAAACCGACCTTTTTAACACAAAACCATCTTGTAGCACAGGCGAAAGCTGCTTTTTGAAAGCAACAGGCATCATAAGACGTCCCTTAGCGTCTGCCTTACATTCGTATGTACCAATTAGATGCACCACTTTGTTTCCCTAAACGTTTAATTAGCCAAATATATTGAAAAATTTACCACTTTTTACCACAATTTACCACATTGTTAATAAGTTATACTTAAAACGAGTCAATATTTAGCTTTTAAAACTTTAATATTTTGTCTGTCAGTACACTTACAGAAGTGCAAGAAAACAATAGGCTGTACTCATTTTGGATAGAAATTGAACATCAAAAAAAGGATTAAAAAAAATCATTCTGTAGTATTCATAAAAAATCTTAAAACTAATTATGAAAATGCTATATTTGCTTTTAGTTCTTGTAAGAGGTATTTAATGAATCACGAATTAAAAAAAGACGGAAAATTTAGTTATCTAGACATAGGAGAAGGGTCGCCGCTAATCATTTTACATGGTTTAATGGGTGGTTTAAGCAACTTTGAGGGCGTTAGTTCCTACTTTCCTGTAGAAGGTTATAAAGTATTAATTCCTGAACTTCCTGTCTATACTTTACCATTGTTAAAAACCAAGGTAAGCACCTATGCTAAATACCTTAAAGATTTTATAGATCATTTAGGATATGGAGACAAGGAAGTGATTCTTTTGGGTAATTCACTTGGGGGACATATTGCATTGCTATGTACAAAAATGTATCCTGAAAAAGTAAAAGGACTTGTAATTACTGGAAGTTCTGGATTATATGAAAGCGCAATGGGCGAAAGTTATCCTAAAAGAGGGGATTATGAATACATTAGAGCTAAAGCTGAAAGTGTATTTTATGACCCTGCAATTGCCACAAAAGAAATTGTAGATGAAGTTTATTCAACCGTTAACGACCGTAATAAATTAATTCGAACTCTTGCTATTGCAAAAAGTGCTATCCGGCATAATATGGCAAAAGACTTACCAAAAATGAATACGCCTACCTGCATTATATGGGGTAAAAATGATACTGTTACGCCACCAGAAGTAGCCGATGATTTTAACAGATTGCTTCCTGATTCTGATTTATATTGGATAGACAAATGTGGTCATGCCGCAATGATGGAACATCCGGACGAATTCAACAAAATACTACACAGTTGGTTAGTGCAACGCAATTTCTAAATCATAATAAATTTTACTATGAAAATTAGTAGCGCTGAATTTGTAATGAGTAACAGCGACGTAGCTAAATGTCCAAAAGACAAGCTGCCAGAATACGCCTTTATTGGCAGGTCAAATGTTGGTAAATCATCATTAATCAACATGTTAACAGATCGCAAAAGCTTAGCAAAAACGTCAGGAAAACCTGGTAAAACTCAGTTAATCAATCACTTTATCATTAACAAAAACTGGTTTTTAGTAGATTTACCTGGATATGGATATGCCAAAGTATCTAAATCTGCAAAAAGAGTATTTCAAAAATTCATAACTGCTTACTTTTCAAAACGCACACAACTGGTTAGTGCATTTGTGCTTGTTGATTGCCGACATGAACCTCAAAAAATAGACCTTGAATTCATGCAATGGCTTGGAGAAAATCAAATTCCTTTTTCTATTATTTTCACTAAAGCCGATAAACTTACTAAAACCAAGTTACCTATCCAGATAGATGTTTATATTAAAGAAATGCTGAATTACTGGGAAGAAATGCCGAATTATTTTATTACCTCTTCCTCTTCTGGTTTAGGTAAAGACGACGTTTTAAATTATATTAACGAAATTAACCAACAACTAAAGAATTCTTAACCCATGTTTAGGCATCGATAATTAACCAAACAACAATAGAAACATCCTTTCTTTGATAAAGAATGTTTCTATTATTTACCCAACTTCTCTGCTAAGCTCTTCAACCAAACTTTCAACAGATTTTAGAGTTGTCAATTTTTCTGAATCAAAAATCAATTCAAGTTTTTTTTTGTTTTCTTCAAAAATAACAGGGAAGCTATACTCGTCGAGATTAGGATATGTTTCAAGAAAATCATTTTTATACATAAAAACGAATTCATGATCGGTATTCTCTCTAAAAATTCTCCACTCTTCTTTTTCAGAAAAGTTTCCATGAGTAAGACTACATAGACCACAAGCATATGTACTTGGGCTTATAATCTTATGAACCAAATCTATATATTTACTGAAAATATCAGACTTTGCATTGTACACAAAAATTATTTTTTTCTTCAATCTTCTAATTTATGTACTTAGTCTAGAATACTATAAAAACCTATCAATTATTGTTGTTTCAGTTCTAGTTTTTCTGCGAAATAATCACAGAAATCTTTCATTGTAGCTGTCATTTTTTCATCCTGAGTAGCTCTATGAAATGTATCACTCATTGCTACCAGTGTTTGATGAAAGAAAATTTTCATTTCGTCTACTGGCATATCTTTAGTCCATAAATCAATACGCAGGCTTTCTTTATTTTTACTATCCCAAACCGACAACAGCATCGCTTTAGTTTCTTCATCTTCTACACCTCCATCCTTAGCTGTCCATTTCAATTTTTCAGGAATGCGGTTTTCATCTAATGCGATATCTATTTTGATTTCAGATTTATGTTCAATTGCCATTATCTTGCTGGTTTATATTTTGAAGTATTAAAAATTGTTTCGGCATCGGCCAATAATAATTGTCGCAAAGATACATTGTTATTTTGCATATATGAAGTCACAATTCTCCAACCGATAAATTGCCCTACTCGATCTGGTGCTTCTTTATCAATTTCTTCTAAATAAAACTTTGAAAATGGCGCAGGATATAAAAATCTAGGCATTAATTCACTATCTGTGCTATACAAAAGTTGCTTATCTATAAAATACCTCCAGATTTGCTCTTCATTAGCCATAACCCACTCATATTGTTCTTCTGTATATCCCATTTTTCTAGCTGCATCAGCTTTTGGCAATAGTAAATTCTTTAAATACAACTCTTTTCCAAAAGATATCAGGTTTCCTAAAAACGATCTATCTCTTATAGGTCCCACAAGGTTTTTAGCATAAGCCGAGGCTACATCGGGTACTATTTGATCTCTTTCAAAATTTTGTTTTAAATATTTTTGTATTGCCTCATAAAAATGATGATCCTTGCCCAAGTATGTATCTAAAGAGATAATCAATAGTCCTTTCGAAACTACTATTTTATTGCGATAATCTACATCTGAAGCTATTGTAATTATTCTTGGATCTTTTATTTCGGGAAAATAATATTTAAGATGCTGAAAAAGTGAATACAGCTCTTCTTTTTCCTTAGAAAGATCCGAAAATTTAGCACTTAATTCTTTATTAACTTCTAATTGAATAGTATCTTTTGTTCTATTAAGCCATATACTATCAGCATACTTTTCTGAAAACAAAAAAGGATATTCTTTCTTTAAATCGGGTAAATTCTCTTGCGTTAACCCGGCAAACAATTCATCAAAACGTTCAATTTCTAATTCGACTGGGATTTTAGCAATTTTCTTTTCAATTTCATTTTCTTTACCACATGAGTAGAAAACACAAAAAAGTATAATAAATTTTAATAATCTAGCACTATTCATTCTTAAAATATAATATGTCTCTAAATAATTTTTACATTTATAAAACGGCATCTTTTTTTATTAATTTTATAATTACAAAGATACTATATCGAGTTACGAATTACGAATTACAAATTGTCAATTACAAAACCACGAAGTAAATAATCTATTACAATATAAATCAATACATTAATAGAGATTCTTAAATTTCAAATCAGATACATTTGTCTTTTACTTTAGATAAAGAAATATTAAAAAATACAATATGCAGGTAGAAAAAACAGTCGATCATATCACCAATTGGTTAAAAGAATACGCAAACAATGCCAATATAGATGGTTTTGTTGTTGGTGTAAGTGGCGGAATTGATAGTGCAGTCACTTCTTCATTATGTGCAAATACAGGTTTAAAAGTACTTTGTGTAGAAATGCCAATACACCAGGCTCAAAGTCAAGTTAACAGAGCACAAGAACATATTGCGCAATTAAAACAGCGCTTTCCTAATGTTTCAGATGTTAGAGTAGATCTTACGTCTGTTTTTGAAGAATTCAAAAGTGTTGTTCCTAAAGTAGATTCGAGTGCACAACTTGATTTATCATTAGCCAATACCAGAGCCAGATTAAGGATGTCTACCCTATATTATTTTGCAGGTTTACATAAATATTTAGTTGCAGGTACTGGTAATAAAGTCGAAGATTTCGGGGTAGGTTTTTATACTAAATATGGAGATGGTGGTGTAGACTTAAGTCCAATTGCAGATTTATTGAAAAGTGAAGTATACGCTTTAGGAAAATCCCTTAACGTTCCCGAATCGATACAAGTTGCTGCACCAACAGATGGTTTGTTTGGTGATAGTCGAAGTGATGAAGATCAAATTGGTGCCAGTTATGATGAATTAGAATGGGCCATGAAAATGAAGGATAAAGGAAAAAATAGCAATGACTTTACAGGAAGAGAACAAGAAGTATTTAAAATTTTTATTCGTTTAAATACCGTAAATCAGCATAAAATGGAACCCATACCTGTCTGTAAAATACCCGTTGATCTATTATAATCAACATTTTATCGAGAAATTAATAAAAAAAAGTTTACAAGGATTAGTTCTTAGTAATTTTGCAGCAAGATTTAAAAATTACCCCTAACCGAGAAATGTTAAAACAAAAAAAGAAAAACTAACATTAACAATCGTAAACAAGAATGACAACCGTATTAATCGCTGATCATCATCCAATTACTAGGAAGGGGATCGTTTCTTTATTTCGCCACTCAGAAGATTATGAGATTACTGGTAAAGTAAGTAACGGTAACGAGATGTATGACATCTTAAAAGATAATACTCCAGATGTACTTATTATGGAGTTAGATCTGCCCCAAATTAATGGGATCATGGCATTAAGAACCATCAAAAAGGAATTTGCAGGAATAAAAGTTATTATTTTTAGTTCTCATCCAGAAGAAATGTACGCATTAAGTGCTATTAAAGCCGGTGCATCTGCATATTTATCTAAAACTGTCCCAACAAAAACGTTAAAAAAAGCAATAGAGCGTGTTGCTCGAGGAGGAATTTATTTAAATGACAATCTTACTCAACAATTAGCAAATGGTAATGCTAATGAAAATAATATGGTTGTTAAATACAAAAAATTATCCTCTAGAGAAATCGAAGTATTAAACCTTTTATCCTCTGGAAAGAGAAATAAGGATATTGCTACCACATTGTCAATTAACGAAAAGACGGTAAGTACATACAAGACAAGATTACTAAAAAAATTAAAAGTGGACAATCTTGCTGATTTAATCCATCAATCTAGATTATTGCATATTAGCTAGATCACTCGATTTAGTTTCCTGTATAGTAACTTTTTAAGAATTTGATAATCACGAATATCTTCTAAGACATTCATGTTATTTTCAATATTTTGAGCTTTCACTTCTTGTGAAAGCTCTTGTATTTTTTGATCGATTAGAAATCCTCTTAGGCTCAATATTGTAGTATTTACATATTCTGCTATAGTTTCTGTCTTTTGCTTTACATGTATTTCCATGTCTGCCCATCTATGCAACTCATAGCGTTCTTCATTCATCATAATTTCAGTAATCTCAGAAGCTATTTCTGGTGGGATTTTATTTATAAAATTCTCAACTTTAAATTCGTCAACTTGATTTAATTCTTCGATCAAAATAGCATAAACATCTTTAAAAACTTGATCTGTAAACTCAACTTCATCATCCTGCAAGTCAAGATAGATTTTTTCAAAAACCTTTATCTTATGGATTTCAGGTTCTAAGACAAGTTCTCCTTCTTCATTTTCTTTCATTATCAGATCTTCAAACTCTTCTTCTTGAACACCGTACATTAATAAAGCCTTAATTAAGTGACGTTCTAAAACGTATTGCCTGTTTACTTTAGGTTGTTTTGGAGTTTCAGTTTTTACAACCTCAAGAGATTTTTGTTCCTTTTTTTGTTGTTTTCGCTGATCTTTTTCGCCTACATTACGTATTTGTGCTAAAGTATCAAATAGCACATCTTCAGAAATATCCATAATACGAGAACATTCTCGTACATAAATTTCTCGTTTAATAACATCTGGAATTTTTGAAATACTAGTCACCATATCCCTAATCAATTCGGCTTTCTTGATTGGGTCATTTTTTGATTCTTTCTGTAACAAGGATGCCTTAAAACTTATAAAATCTTGACTATGTTCTTCTAAATATGATGTTAATTCTTCTAATGTATTTTGTTTTGCAAAACTATCAGGGTCTTCTCCTTCAGGAAAGCTACATACTTTTACATTCATACCCTGTTCTAGAATGAGATCTATCCCACGAATAGATGCTCTCATACCAGCGGCATCACTATCAAAAAGTACTGTAATATTTTTTGTAAGTCTGTTGATTAATCGAATTTGATCACTTGTAAGTGCTGTACCCGAAGATGAAACTACATTGCTTACTCCCGTTTGATTAAACTGAATTACATCTGTATATCCTTCTACCAAAAAGCAATTATCTTCTTTAGCAATTGCTTGCTTGGCATGATAAATACCGTACAAAACTTTACTTTTATGATAGATATCGCTCTCTGGAGAGTTAAGATATTTTGCTGCTTTTTTTTCATTGGTTAAAATCCTACCACCAAAACCGAGCACACGCCCCGACATAGATTGTATTGGAAACATGACTCTACCCTTAAAACGATCGAACTGTTTTTCTTCTTTTACAATAGTCAATCCCGTTTTTTCCAGATATTCTAACTTATATCCTTTTTTAATAGCTTCTGCCGTAAATGCATCCCATACGTCTGGTGAATATCCTAATCCAAACTTTTTAATAGTTTCATCTGTAAAACCACGTTCTTTAAAATAGGTCAGTCCAATAGCTTTACCTTTTTCTGTTTTATGTAAAGAGTTTTGAAAAAACGTATTTGCAAACTCGCTAACCAAATACATACTCTCACGCTCATCGGCTTGTTGTTTCTGTTCATCGGTCTGCTCTGTTTCTTCAATTTCAATATTATATTTCTTAGCTAAATATTTAATTGCTTCTGGATAAGTAAAGTGCTCATGTTCCATCAAAAATGCTACAGCATTACCACCTTTTCCACTAGAAAAATCTTTCCATATTTGTTTTACAGGAGATACCATAAAAGAAGGAGTTCTTTCTTCACTAAATGGACTTAATCCTTTAAAATTACTTCCTGATTTCTTTAACTGAACAAAATCACCTATTACCTCTTCTAATCGAACAGCCTCAAAAACAGCATCTATTGTAGATTTATGAATCATTTTCCAGTTACCTTTTTTATTCTTTTACCACCTTTAAAGGTTTTACTTGTATACTTCCAAATCAATTTTAAGATTAAGATTAAATTTTTATTCCTACTCTAAAACGAGTAAAATTATCATCTCTTAAAAAAGCATTTCATATGCGTTCTCAATACAAAAGTAGCATAATCAATAATAGTAGGCTAAACTACAATTTTCAATCAAAAAACACCTCATTTATGTATTGATAAGATTCACTTTTATCACTTTTTCATAGAAACAACTAATTATCATCAAAATAGAACAAAACCAAACATACTGTGGGATTCTTTACTATTTGATCGAAAAAATCTCACGAATTTGAAGTCGAAATATTCCTCTTTAAAGCCTTTTTTTCCTCTTCACATAGATTTAATTTAAAAACACGGTTTCCTGTCTTTTATTTGCTCAAAAATTAATCATATAAACATTAAACATAAAAAAATTGTTATGAAAAAGTTGAATTATTTATTTGTACTGGCTCTTATATTTATTGGGTGTAGTGAAGATGACTATAACTCTGACACTCCTTCAGAACCAAATCCTATAGCGAATGCTATTCAGTTAAAAAATGACGCTACCTTTGGGAGCATCATTACCGATAAAGATGGTAATTCTTTATATTTCTTCTCTCAAGACACTAAAAGTACTTCGAACTGTAGTGGTGGATGTATTAACGCATGGCCAGTTTTTTATACTGAAACCGTAACTCTAGATAGTGGATTGGACGCTGCTGACTTTGGAGAGATTACTCGTGAAGATGGTGCAAAACAAACAACTTATAAAGGTTGGCCACTATACTTTTTTGCAAATGACAATGCCGCTGGCGATACGAATGGAGATGGAGTCGGAAGCAATTGGTACATTGCAAAACCAGATTATTCTCTTATGATCGCTCAAGCTCAATTAGTGGGGAGAGATGCTGCAGGAAACACAACAAATCTTACAAGTGATTTTACACCTGGAGACGAATTGACCTTTTACATCACAGACTCAAGAGGGAATACATTATATAAATTTGCAAATGACACAAGAGACAATAACAATTTCACCGCTGATGATTTTTCTAACAATGGTGTATGGCCAATATATAATACTGATCTAAATAGATTACCAAGTATTTTAAATGCTAGTGATTTTGGAACTATCGATGTCTTCGGAAGAACACAAATGACATTTAGAGGATCTCCTTTGTATAAATTTGGACAAGATGCTCAAAGAGGTGATAACTTTGGAGTAGGGTTTCCATCTGCTGGTGTATGGCCAACTGTAAATCAAAATACAGAACCTGCTCCAGAACCAGTTGCAAACGCAATCCAATTAGCAGAAGACGCTACTTTTGGAAAAATACTTACTGATAAAGATGGTAATTCTTTATATTTCTTTTCACAAGATGCTAAAGGTACTTCTAACTGTAGTGGTGGATGTATCACAGCGTGGCCAGTTTTTTATACTGAAGATGTAACCCTTGATAGTGGATTAGATGCCGCAGATTTCGCAGTAATTACTCGCGAAGATGGAGCAAAACAAACTACTTACAAAGGTTGGCCACTTTACTTTTTTGCAAATGATGCTACTGCAGGAGACACTAATGGAGATGGTGTTGGAAACAACTGGTACATCGCAAAACCAGATTACTCTCTTATGATTGCTCAAGCTCAATTAGTGGGGAGAGATGCAGCTGGAAATACAACAAATCTTACAAGTGATTTTACTCCTGGAGATGGATTAACATTTTATATCACAGATTCAAGAGGAAATACTTTATATAAGTTTTCAAATGATACAAGAGATACCAATAACTTCACTGCAAATGATTTTTCTAACAATGGTGTATGGCCAATATACAATACTGAATTAGTTAAATTACCAAGTATTTTAAATGCCAGCGATTTTGGAACTATTGATGTATTTGGGAGAACGCAAATGACATTTAAAGGATTCCCTTTATATAAATTTGGCCAAGATGAAAATAGAGGTGATAACTTTGGAGTAGGGTTTCCGTCTGCTGGTGTATGGCCAACAGTTAATCAAGACACAGAACCTGCTCCTGCAGCAGGTCTAAGTACAGATACTTATACAGGATATTAATAAACATCGTCGAGATTATTTTACCTGATTATTTTTTATGTTAAGTTAACATAAAAAGAAGAGGCTGTCTTAAAAAAGACGGCCTCTTCATATACTAATTAATATATACTATTTTAATTATTTACTCTTTACTAAACATTCTAGTTACAAAAGTCTCATCTTTTCCTGTAATTCTTGCAAAATATGTTCCTGTTGGGAAGGAACTAACATTAATTTGTGCTTCAGCTCCCTCATATACACGTTGACCATACATAGAGAAAATTTCTACATTTTGAATAGATTTCTTACCTACAGAAATATTTAATATATTCTTAGCTGGAACAGGATATATCTTAAAGGCATTATTCCCCGCATCAAGATCACTTAATGCATATGTTTCTAATCTCACTGTAGACGCTTCTACACAAAATGATGTAGCTTCGCTAGTAGTAAATTCACCACCAGAAACAATTTCTCCAGCACTGCTTGATAATGTATAAGATCCATTACCAAATGAGCAACAAATACCATCTCCAAAAGAATCAGAAATTGTAAATGTATAAGTTCCTGCTGCTAAACCAGAAATAGTTTCAGACACTGTAGATCCATCAGGATTAGCTGTAGAATAGCTTTCAGATGCTACTGTTGTTCCTCCTGCATCAGTTACTGCCCAAGAAGTTTCTTGAGGGTAATTATCAAAAGTAACACTTAATGTTAAATCTCCTGAAGCACAATCTGATCCACCTGGTCCTCCAGCAGCCGTAAGAGAGATATTATCTATTGCCGCATCAGCTCGCCATGTGTTCCCGGTTACTCGATTAAATCGTAATTGAATTCCTGATCCTACATAAGCAGCTAAATCAACAGTACCTGTTTGCCATGAATTTCCTTGATTTCCATTTCTAGTCCAAAGACTTGTCCAAGTAGCACCTTCATCATTACTAACTTCAACATCTAATGAACCAAAGTTTCCTGCTCCAAACATATGATATCTAAAAGAGAAAACAGCCGTAGTAGCACTATTAAGATCAAAACATGGAGAAGTAAGAATTGCACGTTTATTAGGGAATCCTGTACCATTTCCTGATGCTTCTACATAAACATATGTTGATCCATCATCGGCACTTGACGGTCCGGTATTGTTTGATGGAGTACCATTTGCATCTCTGGTCCAATCAAGATCATCACCTGTATCTTGAGTCCAACCTCCAAAGTCTGCTTCAAAACTTTCACTATATGGAAGTTCTGCCCCATTTAAACAGCCTGGTCCATTATCTAATGTAGTGATACGAATACTATCACTAGCTGCAGATGTATTTCCTGCCGCATCTTTTGCTGCAACGGTAAAAGTATATGTAGTTTGTGGAGACAATCCAGTAATCGTTGCTGTTGTTTCTGTTACGGTTGCTACAACTACACCGTCTTGAGACACATCATACTCTGCAACACCTACATTGTCTGTAGAAGCATCCCAACTTAATATGGTTTGTGTATTTGTAGTACCTGAAGCAGCCAAGTTAGCTGGAATTGATGGTGCTGTTGTATCTGGAGCATCAGTAGTAACGTTAATAGAATTACTTGCTGCCGACTCATTTCCTGCAGCATCTTTTGCTACCACAGAAAATGCATACGTAGTTTCTGCGGTTAACCCTGTTATTGTAGCTGTTGTTGTTGCTACGGTTGCTACCACAACACCATCCTGAGAAACATCGTATGCAGTAACACCTATATTATCTGTAGATGCATCCCATGTTAACGTAGTTTCCATATCTGTAGTACCAGATGCAACTAAGTTTGCTGGTGCAGTTGGCGCTTCAGTATCTGGAGTATCAGGCATTAATTTAAAAGCCACTACATGACTTTTTCTTACGCCAGCTCCACCACTTCTCATATACTCACCTATGTGCCAGAAAGTCATATCATCTAACGGATCTATTGTCATTTGAGCATAATCTCCAAAACGATTACCAGGTACTTGACTATCGCCATTTACAGAAACTTTCTCAGCAAGAGTCATCGTTCCTAATGGATCATTTGCCAATCGCCCAGTATATCTAATTGAAGCAAATACACTAGTACTAACTACATTATACGCAAGTCCAATATTACCTTGAGCATCTTGAGCAATACTACCACAAAAGGCGCTTAACCCATCTGGTTGCGCATAAGTTCCTTCTTGATAGATTGTCCAAGGTTGTCCATCACCAGTTTGTCGTAATTCGTACCAACGAATTCCAGCCAAATCATCATTTCCATCAAGATCTACTACAAAATTCATTACTACAGAGTTATGTGTACCAAAACGTCTGTAATTAGTCATATACATCACTGTAGCCTGTAATGCATCTATGTCTTGTCCACCTCCTGGTTGTGATAAATTAGAAAAACTTCCATTATCAAATACACTATCAAAAGGAGTTGTAGGAATCTCTATAGGTTGTGAAATTGTAGAACTACCTGGGTTTGCCCAATTAATATTGGTATTCCACATTTTTAAATGATCATTAGAAACTCCTGCCCAAGCATCATCCTGTAGGTAAATAATAGAATTCGAAGTTCCCACTGGAGGTAAAGTAGCCCCAGTAGAGTTAAAACTTGCAGGGCTATAGAAACCACTTGATGCAGCTCCAGCAAGTTGAAATCCAACAAATCCCGCATTAGGATCCCCTGTAAGCATCTTATCTCTTTCGGCAACATAAACTGTTTCTAAAGTTCCTAAACCACCACTTGGTGCTTTATTAGTTGTAAGATAATATCCATCACTCCATATAGAAAGTTTTTCATAATCAGGAAATTCATTAGTATTAAATCTATATGTGAACCATCCATCATTTACAGGATCTGGTCCTTGCCCCACAGCAATAAGGATACTGTTAGGAGTATTACTGAACTCCATGATAATAAAACGATCAGCATAATTATCATATACCACTATCGGGTCTCCAAGGTCTTCACCGGGAAATATCGTAGTTAGAGACGCTTCTGGTAATAATACATTACCTGCTCTATCTAAAATTCCGAATCCACGGTTAAATGCATATACATAATGATTCGGTCCTATAGCTCCCGTAGGGTCATTTAAAGGAGACCCCCCGAGGTGTGCATCAAAAGAAGCAACTTCTTCACTAAGTGTTGCTCTTATGGTATTATTTTTTTGTTTCGCCATTAAAGGATCACTCTGACCTGCAGCTGGCAAACCTTTACCTGGTATTACAGTATTACGACCGCTTCTTCTTACTGGTGCTGGTTGGTGTGCCATATTTTTGGCTGATAAAATATTATCCATCTGCGATAATGGAGGAATATTTTTAACATAAGCCGCCTTAGAAACTAAACTAGCTTTTTGAGGTGCTTTTTGAGCAATAAGCCCAAAACTACAAAACGTAAGTAGTGTTAAATAAATGAGTTTTGTTTTCATTTTGTGTGAAATTTTGGTTAATAGATTCTATTGTTTATATATAATTAGTATTAAGTTTAGTCTAGCTATTATTTTGTAGTAAAACACATGAATATTTTTACTTAATCTACAGGAAAGAACTACATTTATACAATAGACTAAATATAGAGCATTTGATCTGAAAATAAAAGTTCAAAATTCCTACAAATCATTAAAAACCAAATGATTACGTCTTAACCATAAAATTATTATGGATTTTTTATTCACCTATATATCTAACGGTAATTGATTTTTTGTAAAGTATTTAACAAGATTACGTTATACCCGTATTAAGTATATCGTATTTATAGGGTACTCATTATAATGCAAGGAAATCGCAATAATCATTAAAAAAAATGAAGTTATTTTCGAACCAAAAAGAGCTGCATATGTATGCAGCTCTCTTGGCTAAAATAAAAAAATAACACCTAATAATTGTATTGAAAACAGTTATATTAATTTTTTGTTAAAATTAACATCTTTGCTAATTCAGAGATCATCATAAGTCAAAACGTAGTCCAAGTGACACATTATTTTGTTCTATTATTGCATTTCTAAAAATTGGAGATAAATCATATTTGGCATATAATGTCATATCACCAAAACCTACATACGAACTTAAACCATAAATTAAGTCACTTGTATTATAATCTCTCTTAATTTTGTCTTTAATACGATTACCGTTTTCTTTAAATTTCAATTTCTGACGAGTACTTATGTTTACTCCTAAATAACCTCCAAATCCAATTCTAAATTTACGTGAAGTATCATATCTGATACTATTCTCTGTCTTTCTAACTTTTGATGCACCTAACTCTAAATGAACAGGGATAACCAAATTATCCATTCTAAACTTTGATTTATCTAACTCTACTCCAAATGTTTCTAAATTCGTTTGGTCTCCGTTTTCGACAAAGTATCGATTCTCGGTAGGTTTTAGTCCGTTTGATGTATATGAAATCCCATATTTAAACCGTAGAAGATTAGAGTTCTTAAACACTCTGGTTTTCCAAGCCCAGCCAAGTTCAAAAAATCTACTACCCCCAATTTTGTAATCCGAATCGTCTAATGACTGCCCCTCTACTATTGCGTTATTAAGTCCTACAGCTAGCACAATATTTGAAGTAGTTCTTTTATCATATTTTATCTTTCTCTCTTTTCCTGTATTTATTTTTAATCCAAGAAGAACATCTGCATTATCTTCTTCTGTAGTAAGCCCAATTACTATTCTTGGATCTTCAGTATTTATATTTTCTACACCATTACGTTCTAATAAAGCGATCTTATTATCTATTATCGCCAACCTATTTTCTATATTTAAAGCATGATTTTGAGCAGAAGCTTCTTTACGTTTTTGAGCCTCTTCTATTGTAATTTGATTTGCAGCTAATTTTTCATTTATTATTTCTACTTCTTTTTTCAATGCTTCTTTTTCGGTTGTAATTATACGTTCTTTTTGCCCTTTTAGTTTTTCAACTGCTCGATTAGTATCTTGTTCCTGAGCATTTAACAATTGGGCAATACATGTCATGGCCACAAATGCAGCAATTTTTGCTAATAACTTCATGTTTTTTTGATTTTTATTTGCAACCTTCCTCCTTTTTTGGAGGAAAATTGCAAGTGATGATTGATTGATGAATATTTTTAATTATCTCTTTCTACTACAGCTGTTCTAACTTTTTGGAAACCTTTTTTAAGTGCATCGAATACTCGTTGTTTAAAGCTTTCATCAAGTTCATTTTCGACATCTTGCAAGAGAGCCGAAGCACTTACTGCGCTAGATTTTATTATTTTACTGGTCGCTATTTCGCGTTGTGCATTCATTAATAGTTGATCAATCTCTGCATCAGTTACTTTTATATTATTTTTTTCCAGATCCTTAATTTGCGCTACTACAGTTGCTATCTTATCCTGAATTATTAAAGAATCAATTGGTAATACATTATCTGCTATACTTATAATGTCTTTATCATCTTGTCGTATTACTTCTTTTAATCGTACCTGATCATCGAGGGCGCTATTAATAGCTGTGTTACTTGAAGCCACATCACTAGAAGGTCTTACACTCTTAGAGTTAGTTATTTCTTTATGTTTTTCTTTTGAAACGGTACTAGTTTTATTATCCTTGACTTGATTTGATAGCGTTGGTTTTTTTTCTTTTAGCAAATTTTCTTGAATACTTTCATTAACAATCCCGTTAATGTTTTCATTTTTAATTAACTCTTCATTATTCTCTACTATTTGCAGTTCGGGCTGCACTAATCCTATGGGTCTTTGATTTATAAATATAGAGGTTAGTAAGATTCCCACAAAAATAGCTGCAGCGCTGTATAGCCAAATCTTTTTACTTTGTTTTTTTTTGTGTTGAACGTTATCTAGCTCATTTGCTAAACGATCCCACGAATCTTTAGAAGGTATTATAGCGCGTTGCTCTAGCTTTTCCTTCATCTTATCTTCAAATTTCAATGGCGCCATTATTTATATTATTTTGTTCGTTTAATTTTTGTTGCAATAATTTTCTAGCTTTAAATAGTTGCGATTTTGATGTGCTTTCCGAAATCCCAAATGTTTTAGCTATCTCGCTATGTTTGTATCCTTCTATTGCATATAACACAAACACCATTCTATATCCTTCTGGTAAACTATCGATTAACATCTGAATTTGATCTACTTCTAATTCTGTGTTAATATTATTCCACGATGCTTCTTGATAACCTGATATATCTTCTGTAAAAAAGATTTGTTTTTCTTTTCTTAAAAAAGAAATCGATTCATTGACCATAATCCTGCGTACCCATCCTTCAAAACTTCCTTCAAACTTAAAATTCTTTAAATTCGTAAAGACTTTTAAAAACCCACTAAGCATCACTTCTTCTGCAAAATGCACATCTTTAATATACCTTCTACATACACCTAGCATTTTTGGTGCATATGTAGTATACAACTGTTGTTGTGCTTCTCGATGTTGCTTTGCCGCCTTTTTAATGAGTTGCGTTTCGCTTTTATAAAATTGAATAACTTTCAATATAAATAATTAAGTGATTAGATCTTCTATTAGCATAGACGATATAAAAAACAAAATAGTTGCCTAGAGGTTAAAAAAAATAAAGTTTTTATCTTTTTATCCAGTGATTACTATTATTTCTTTCTATCAATTACATAGTCGACCATCATTGTTAATGAAGATTTATAGTCTGAATCTGGGTATTCTGACAAAATTGATAGTGCTTCGTTTTTGAATTGATGCATAACGGTAATAGCGTAGTCTAGTCCTCCACTATTTTTTACAAATGCTATTACTTCTTTAACCCTCTTTTTATCTTTATTGTGGTTTTTTACAGAATTAATAAGCCATTTTCTTTTATCTTTAGATGCATGATTTAAGGTATAGATCAAAGGAAGTGTCATTTTTTGTTCTTTAATATCTATTCCTGTCGGTTTGCCTATTGCAGTGTCACCGTAGTCAAAAAGGTCATCTTTGATCTGAAATGCCATTCCGATTAATTCTCCAAATTTTCTCATTTTATGAACATCGTCTGAATCGGGTGAAACAGAACAGGCTCCTAAACTACAACAGGCTGCAATTAAAGTTGCTGTTTTTTGACGAATAATTTCGTAGTAAACATCTTCAGTTATATCAAGGTTTCTAGCCTTTTCTATTTGTAAAAGCTCACCTTCGCTCATCTCTCTTACTGCAACAGAAATGATTTTTAAAAGATCAAAATCACCATGATCAATAGATAGTAATAAGCCTTTGGATAGTAAATAATCTCCAACCAATACTGCAATTTTATTTTTCCACAATGCATTGATTGAGAAAAAACCTCTTCGCCTATTAGAATCATCTACTACATCATCATGAACTAGGGTTGCTGTATGTATTAGTTCTATTACTGAAGCTCCTCTGTAGGTTCTTTCGTTTACCTCACCACCTGAAACCATTTTAGAAACTAAAAACACAAACATAGGTCGCATTTGCTTCCCTTTTCTGTTTACTATATAATGTGTAATTCTATTTAGCAAGGCCACCTTAGAAGACATTGATTGTGAGAACTTTTGTTCAAAAAGTTCCATCTCATCAACAATAGGTAGCTTTATTTGCTCAACGACTTTCAATACGCGATACTAATTCTGATTTCTTACTAGGTGCGAAGATACTATAAATTGTTTTTTTGTAGGCGGTTATCCTAGAATTATAGAAGATGAAAAAACGTTTTGGTGTACTATCATGATTTATTTGCCAATTGGCCACAAGCTGCATCAATATCCTTTCCTCTACTTCGGCGAACATTGACAACGATACCTCTTGCTTCTAATCCATTAATATAACTATTTATAGCTGCATCAGAAGCTTGCTGAAAATCTTTATCTCCAATAGCATTATATTCGATCAAATTTACTTTACATGGCACATAAGAACAAAATCTAATAAGTGCATCAATATC
Organism: Aquimarina sp. AD10; assembly: GCF_003443715.1. Taxonomy (NCBI): domain Bacteria; kingdom Pseudomonadati; phylum Bacteroidota; class Flavobacteriia; order Flavobacteriales; family Flavobacteriaceae; genus Aquimarina; species Aquimarina sp. AD10. Next base: position 2,803,498 of record NZ_CP031965.1, read on the forward strand.
TTCTTGACTATCATTAATTCCTTTCCACACTACATATTCATACGTGATTTTACTTTTTGTTTTCAGGTACCAGTATTCTAATGCTTCTTTAAGGTCTTGTAAGGGAAATGTCTCATTAAAAGGCATGATAGATGTTCTTGTATCTTCTATGGCTGAATGTAACGAGACCGCTAGCTTAAACTTAACTTCATCGTCTGCCATCTTTTTTATCATTTTGGGTACACCCGATGTAGACACCGTGATTCTTTTCGGTGACATTCCTAACCCTTCAGAAGAGGTTATTTTATCAATAGCTTTAAGCACGTTATTATAATTCATCAGCGGTTCTCCCATACCCATAAATACGATATTGGATAAGGGCCTATTATGATACAACCTACTTTCTTTATCAATAGCTACCACCTGATCATAAATTTCATCCGGATTTAGGTTTCTCATTCTTTTTAAACGAGCCGTCGCACAAAACTTACAATCAAGACTACAGCCTACCTGTGACGATACACAAGCAGTTGTTCTTGTTGGAGTTGGAATTAATACAGACTCTACGATTAATCCATCGTGTAATCTTACAGCATTTTTTATAGTGCCATCTTTACTTTTTTGCATTTGATCAACCCGAATATGATTAATCACGAAATGTTCTTCGAGCACTTTTCTGGTAGTTAAAGAGATATTTGTCATATCTTCAAAATTATGAGCTCCTTTACTCCAAAGCCATTCATAAACTTGATTACCTCTAAATGCTTTATCTCCTATTTCTTCAAAAAAGGAACGCAATTGTTCTTTGGTTAATGTCCTTATATCTTTTTTCTTAACTTCCATGCTTTTACAAAAGTATAAAGATAATATGGTTCTTCACTGTCCATATACTCTCTTTATAAAAAATTAAAAACCCTGACATGATTATCAGGGTTTTCTTTATCAAGTTAATGACAATATTTTATTATATAAACTATTGTTTATTTCTTTATTCTTTTCCATTGTTGTGTTCCTCCGCTACCTTTATACTTCACATTAAGTATGTCTCGGTTATCAGGATCAATCCACATTTGACAATCAGAAACTTTACCATCTCTTATATTCGTAAATTTCCCGTTTGTATACCTGTCACCTTTTAGCTCTAATCTTTTAATAATTACAAGGCCTTCAATCTTTTTATTTTTATCATCTCCCTGGCATTCGTAACAAACAGCATCTCTTTCTGATTGACGTAACATTCTTTCTATAGCTCCAAACACTTTATTTTTTATAACATACAATTGTATTGTACTAAGAGCTACACCGGTCTTTTTATCAACCATTTTCCATTTTCCTAAGACAGGATTACCTTCGTAAGATGCTAAAAGACTTTCTTTTAATTCTGTATCGACTGGGTTTTCTCCTAACCAAATTTTAAATAGTGCATTTTTAAATTCGGTACTTGTCATTTTACCTAAAAGCTCTTTATTCTTAAATACAGAAAGATTACCTCCTTTTGTGTGTAAGATTCTAAAAATATCAAACTTATTAACTTGAGTAGGTAAAATGTTGAGGAAATCTCTAATTTGATTTTCTAAAAGATAACTATTACCATCTGTAGCTACTTCTAATCCGTTTCGCACAATATCCTTAAGTTCTTGACTAGAGATTGATGAAGTAACCTTTATAGTGATAGCCATTGTATCATCTTTTTCTGCTACTTTTAGACCATCTTCTACTCCATTAACTTCAAAATCTAAATATAATGCTACTGCATAAAGTTTATCTCTAGTTCCGGCTCCATTAAGCATTAGCTCACTTTTACCAAACATATCCACGTCATTAAAATAAACACTCCCGACTTTGGTTTGAGAAAAGGAGCTGGCAGTAATAAAAAGTGCCATGTAAAAAATAACTTTTTTCATTGTATAATATAGGTTTAGTTCTTAATATCAATTTGGTTATACAAAAAACGATCCAATCTTTCAAAATATATGCTTAGTTGCACAATTTTAGTTGATTTTATCGATAAAAAACATTATTTACCGACATGTAACGTTTTGTATCTTACGGTTTACCCGTAATTTTTTTCGAATGCGAAAATAGCACTTTTTTAGAAAAAAAATAACTTAAATGCCTAATTTTTAGAAAATTATCATAAAAATCCCATTTAACAGCTAGCTAAATAGGATTTTCATATTTATGCGGGTTTCTTTACTTAATTCTTAGATAATTAACATTGCATCACCATAAGAATAAAATTTATACTTTTCTTTAACAGCTTCTTCATATGCTTTTTTCAGAAAATCATGTCCTGCAAAAGCTGAAACCATCATTAATAAAGTAGATTTTGGTGTATGGAAATTTGTAATCATGCAATTTGCAATACTAAAATCATACGGTGGAAAAATAAACTTATTAGTCCATCCTCTAAATTCATTTAGTGTATGTTCTGAAGACACAGAACTCTCTAGGGCTCTCATAACTGTAGTACCTACAGCACATATTTTTCTCTTTTGAGTAATCCCATTGTTAATGATATTAGTTGCATGAGCAGTTATATACGCTTCTTCACTATCCATTTTATGTTTTGATAGATCTTCTACTTCTACTGGGTTGAATGTCCCTAAACCAACATGTAATGTTACTTCTGCAAAATCCACTCCTTTAATTTCCAAACGTTTCATTAAATGCTTAGAAAAATGCAATCCAGCTGTAGGGGCCGCTACTGCTCCTTCATTTTTTGCATATATTGTTTGATACCTTTCTTCATCTTCTGGCTCTGTATCTCTTTTGATATACTTAGGTAAAGGTGTTTCTCCTAAGTCGGTAAGTTTTTGTCTAAACTCATCGTATGATCCATCATACAGAAAACGTAAGGTACGACCTCTAGATGTAGTATTATCAATAACTTCTGCTACCAAGCTCTCATCATCACCGAAATAAAGCTTATTTCCAATACGGATTTTTCTGGCAGGGTCTACAAGAACATCCCATAGACGTGTTTCTGAATTTAATTCACGAAGTAAGAAAACCTCGATTCTAGCACCAGTTTTTTCTTTATTTCCATATAACCTAGCAGGAAAAACCTTCGTATTATTAACCACCATTACATCGTTGGGCTCGAAATAATCAATAAGGTCTTTAAAATATTTATGTTCAATGGTTTGCTCTTTTCTATTAAGAACCATTAAACGAGCTTCGTCTCTGTTTTCTGCAGGGTATTCTGCTAATAACTCTTGCGGAAGATCAAAATGGAAATGTGATAATTTCATTCGTGTCTGTTTTTTTGAAGGTGCAAATATACAATCTCGTGATAGGGGTTGTCAAGTAAATTGATATATAATTTCAATTCACTTCATTAAATTTCATTTGATTTCGAAACAAATTCACACAAACAAACGATTATTAACAACCTACAAAACAATAAAACAATCTTTTAATTATGATGTCGTTTGAATGCCTAATCTATTCAAATCTGCCCAAAAATCAGGATACGATTTAGAGACAACATTAGCATCTTCTACATACAACGAAGTTCTAAGTGCTAATGGCGCAAAAGCCATTGCCATACGATGATCATTATAGGTTGCAATAGAAATATCTTTCTTAATTGAATTTGCAGGCATCAACCTAAGCGTATCTTGAGTAATTACAACTTGTCCGCCCATCTTTTCAATTTCTGTTTTTAACGCTTCTAATCTATCGGTTTCCTTAATTTTCAATGTATGAAGACCTGTTAAATAACAACCTATTCCTAATCCGAAACAAGTAACAACGATTGTCTGTGCAATATCAGGAGAATTAGACAAGTCTAACACTTCTGGCAACTTACAAGTGGTGCTTTTTGTATTTTTAAGAGTAATGGTATGGTTTTTAAAAGTGGTTTGAATACCGAGGTGCTTATAAATCTCAATTAATGATGAATCGCCCTGGTAACTTTCTTCTTTATAGCTTCCTATTGTAATATCTGCATTATCAGATAATGCTGCTATACTATAGAAATAAGAGGCAGAACTCCAATCTGACTCTACGATTACATTTTTTGATAGTGCTTGAAGATTTGGTTGGATTGTAATTACGTTTTCCTCAAAAGTACCTGAGATACCAACATCTTTTAAAAGGTTTAGTGTCATATTAATATATGGTACCGAGGTAACTTTTCCTTCTAAAGTTATGATCAAACCGTCTGGTAAAGAAGCAGCAATCAGCATTAATGCAGAAATATATTGACTACTTACATTAGCTTGTAGTTTGACTTTGTTAGTATTTGGTTTTTTGCCAATAATTCGAATTGGTGGGTACCCTTCTTCTTTTTCATACGTAATTTCGCATCCTAATTGACGTAAAGCTTCTACCAGTATTTTTATAGGTCTTTCTTGCATTCTTTTACTTCCGGTAAGCACAGTTTCTCTTCCTTCTTTGACTGCAAAATAAGCGGTAAGAAATCGCATTGCGGTTCCTGCATGATGAATATCCACAATAGTTTCATTGCTATTTAATGCTTTTTGCATTAATACTGAATCATCACTATTAGAAACATTTTCGATTGTTATATTTGGATATAATGCACGGAGTATTAATAATCTATTGGTTTCACTTTTTGAACCCGTAATCTGTAAGGTAGTATTATCTATTTTAGAAATACTTGGTAATTTCAAATTCATGTTATCGATTTGATTTTCGTTTTCTTAATTCGAGGTAATACCCCATTATCATTCCATACAATAAGCCTCCAACTAGACGAGAAATTAAATATCGCACCCATTTTCCATTCTCGATTCGTTCTTCATAAAAGGTATCCAAAGATATTCCGTATTGCATCATATGTTCTATTATACTATAGACTAATATAAAACCTATACCTATAAATCCAACAGTGAGCCAATATTTTTTTGAAAAAAGTATTTCTTTGAACATCTACTTTAATTTCTCATTATTATGATGTCTATCATGGTCTCTCTTAGTTTTAACATCCAACTTCTTATCAAAAGATTCTTGTAAATCAACTCCTGTTTGATTAGCTAAACACAACACAACAAATAAAACATCTGCTAACTCTTCTCCTAAATCTTTGTCTTTATCACTTTCTTTTTCACTTTGCTCTCCATATCGTCTTGCTATGATTCTAGCGACTTCTCCTACCTCTTCGGTAAGTTGCGCCATATTGGTGAGTTCATTAAAATATCTAACTCCATGATTTTTAATCCAATCATCTACAGCTTTTTGAGCATTTTGAATATTCATCTTATATTTTCTTTAAAACTACTTGTTGATTTTCTTTTTCTACAAGTTGATTATAAAACTGCTTTAATGTTAAATAAAAATCGGGAGTAATCACTGCTTTATTAATCGTTTCATTAGCAATAATCTGAATAACTCCATTTGCAACATTGGATCTAAAAGTAAAAGCCCCCGTATCTTCTGGTAATTTAAATACTCCAGCCTCTGGTAATTCAGCTACTTGATACCCCTCTGGGATTTTAATATTTAACATATATGCATTGGTAAATCCATGTCCAAAATCAATTGGATAATCTCTTTTATCAGACTTAAATAAATTTTCTTTATCTCTTAAGAACAATAAAGGAGAAAAGTACATTTCATTTTCTATTAATTCTACTTGGTCGTATGATGCAAAGTTAAAACTTTCACTAATTCCTTTACCATATTGATCGATTCCTTTTACAGAATATTCTTCTATCTCATCAATTTCGAATTTTTTCTTGAATCTTTTTACTTTACTTTCATCATCCTTTTCAGAATGCATTACCCTAAAACGATGTGCAAGATAATCCATATGCCTTACATTAAATTTACCTTTTACCTCTCCTTCTCCATTAATTTCACATTGCATACTATATCTAATCAAAGAAGGTTTTTTGGGTCTGAGATCAACCCTTTGAGAAGTATTATTTGCTCCAATAACCCTACCTTCTCCTCTAGTGACTCTATCGGGCAGAATATTGGGTAAACCATATTTATCTGTGGCATCTAAGTAAATTAACTTACCATTTGATAACTTTACTCTGGTGATCACATAGTTAAACCCATCTAATGTTGGGAAAAGAGCAGTTACTCTATTACTTGTACTTACAAGTACTGGATTTGCATCAAGACCAGCAGATGTTAACATAGATGTAAGCATTAAATTGATTTCGGCAGCATTTCCTGTTTTTTCTTTATACGCTTTTTTTACACCAACAGTAGTACCAACTCGATACTTATTATTCCATACCATTCTATTTTTTACATAGTCGAATACTTTACTCATTTTTTCCTCTTCGTCACTTATTCCAGACAAGAGAGTTTTTAAATCTTCTTGGTAATAACTCTTTTTCTTTAATTCATCCCCAAAGTTATTACTAGCATAAATTGTCTTTACAACATCTTCCCAAGTTGTAGAATAATATTTGATGGGTTCACCAGGGAAATTAACAAAAGACAATTCATAACTAATCGCCGAAATATAGTTCTCTACATTTCCTGAAAAAGGTTCAACTACAAAAGCTGGAACATTACGTGAAAAGATTTTACTAGTATTCACAGAAAAATCTAATGAACTTTGAGAGCTCCTACTTTGAGAAGCTGTTCGTCGGCCGTAATTATCAACAGAGCCCCCTCCCGCTGAATTGGTAAAAACAATCCTATCACTTCGTTTGGATTCTTTAAGGTTTACCGGAAGATATCCTGTACTAAACTTTTTAAATGTAAAATACTCCGGAGATTCTACTTTTACATCTAAGCGTTTTATTGGGATCTCTTGTTGTAAATAAATCCTATCTATTCTAGAAAAGAATGGCGAGATAATTTTATACTTATACTCTATCACAGAACCTTCTTTCAATGCTGGCATGGTAAACTTCTGTTGTTCATAATTCTCTGAATATTTACTTTTAAAAATACCATCTTTCTTAAGCTTTGTTTCTACAATCTTACCTTCTGACAAAGTATATGTAGTTCCTTTCAAATCGGTAATTCGTTCTTCATCACTACCTCTTTTGTATAAAAAAACCTCATCTGATGCATATTCAAATCCATCTTTATTATAAAGTTTAATTCTTTTTACTACCTCGGTTATTAATTGAAATCCTTGCGATTTGATGTACTTAATATAGATGTTTTTGTTCTCATAAAGGATAGCTGCATTAGCGGTTTTATCCAGAGGGTATGCAGTCTCGGATAGTTCCTCTTTAGAAACTTTCCCAAATTTGTATTCTTGAGCAAAACCAGTTGCGATGAGTAACAAGAACACACCTAACAGTGCATTTTTAAAGTTTTCCATGTTTATTTGTATTATGGTTTTCAATTCTTGGCTTTATGTTGTTAGTTTTTGCAGTTACGACATCAAATGCCGTTTACTCTTTATACTTTTTTAAGCACTACCTGATCACTTTCTTTTTTGATTAATTGTCCATAAAACTCTTTTAATACAGAGTAATATTGTTCTGTTATTAACGGTGAACTTACAGTTTCACTAACAAATAACTGTATCATATCTCCAACAATAGTCATTCGAAACACAAAGCTACCCATCTTTTCTGGTAATTGAAACCCAACATCTTCAGGTTTTTCAGCTACGGTATACCCTTCGGGTATCTTTATATTAACAGAATAACTATTAGAGAATCCATACCTCAAATCTACGGGATATTTTCTTTCGTCAGATTTAAAAACATTCTCTTTATTTCTTAAAAATAGTAAAGGAGAAAAAAACATCTCATCTTCTATAACTTCGATCTCATCAGGAACTTCAAAAGCAAAACTTTCTGAAATTGCCTCACCTATGTTTTCAACATTGTCAACCTTATATTCCGAAATGTTTTGGATCCCATAAATAGACTTTAAACGCTTTATATGTTCTTCTTCTTTTTTGGATGCATTCTGTACTCTAAAATCATGTGCCTCATAAGAGGTATATTTCACTCTTTGTTTTCCCTTTATATTACCATCTTCTTCAATTTGACACAATAGGACATTTTGTTTTAGAGATACTTTAGACGGTCTAAACATTACCATATCAGAATCCCCTCTTTCTGTAATCAACCGTCCTAAACCCTGAACTACTCGATCAGGTAATACATTAGGCTCACCATACTTATCTGTTGCATCTAAGAAATAAACATCTTCATTTACTTTAACTCTGGCTACAACATAATCTAACCCTTGCAGTGTAGGAAATAATGACAATGCTTTATTACTTGAACTCACTAATATTGGTTTTACATTTACCTTTGCATATTTCAACATTGCAATCAGCATTAAGTTAATCTCTGCTGCGCTTCCCACTCTTTCTTCATACACCTTTTTCATGTTTTTTCTGGGCATCACTGCAAATCTATCATTCCAAGTCATTTTCTCTTTTACATAATCATAAATTAAGTTCATTTTCTTCATTGGGTCAGATACTCCAGAAATTAACTGATCAACGTCTTTCTTGAAATATTTTGTAGTATTCATAGCACCACCAAAACGGGAATTTTTAAAAGCCCCTTTGGCAATTCCGCCCCAAGTAGAAGCATAATTCTGTATAGTACTATATGGAAATTGCACAGACTGTAATTCGAAACTTAAGGCCGAAACATAGTTCATATAATTTCCTGAATAAGGTTCTTTTTTAAAGGCTGTAACTTGTTGCGCACTTATATCATATTTTGTTACATTATAATCAACTCTTTGACTATAAATCATATCACTTTGTCTATCTGAAGACTCCCTGATATTAATGGGTAAAAAACCAGCTGTTCTTTTTCTGAACGTATAATACTCAGGAATCGCAAGTGAAACTTTTATTTTTTTAATCGGAATATCATATTGCAACAAAATTCTATCAATACTTCTTGAGAAAGGAGATAATATTTTATACTTATATTCTATAATTGATCCTTTAGTTAAGGCAGGCATTGTAAATGACATTTTTTTTAGAGATCCCGAAACTTCAGTTTTAAAAATACCATCATTTTTAAGTTTTGTTTCTATAACAGATCCATCTTCAGCCAGTGAGTATGTAACACCAGAAAGACCAGAAACCCTCTCAGCTGTCCCATTACTCTGATAAAGGAATAATTCTTCACTAGCATGACCAAAACCATTTTTTGTATACAACTTGATTCTCTTAAAAACTTCTGTCGTTAAGACAAACCCTTGTTTTGGATCATAATCATAGTAAATTTTCTTTTTCTCAAATAACACTGCTGCATTTGCTGATTTATCAAAAGGGTAAGACGTTTCTAGTAATTCTTCTTTGGATACTTCTCCAAATTTATATTCTTGGGCAAAAGATGATATAGCTACCATTAGGATTAACCCTAATAGTAATTTTTTTATTTTTTTCATTTTAATTGTGGTTATTGGTATGCTATGATTGTTTTAGTACTATTCGTGACTTATCTGTTTTTTTTATTGCCGCTCTAAAGCTTCTATATTCTTCATACTTTTCTTTTGGAAAAGTGCCATCAACAATTTTTAGATATCGTTTAAATCTAATCTGATTATCAGTTATTTTTTCGAGCTCATAACTATAGCTACCAAACTCGGTTTTGATTGTTTTTTTCTCTGGTAAATTTCCTAAAATGTATCCTTTAGGTAAATTAATCACATAGTCATCTGTATTAACATAACCTCTAGAAATTACTAGAGCCGTTTGTCTATTTTTATATTTAGGAAAGTTACTCTGATCACAACTAAAAAGGTTTGGAGCTATTAATAGTCGGCTTCCTGCTTTTTTTCCATATGATGTACAAGATACTTTTATATCTTCTGTGAATTTGACGGTATCCTTATCATCATTTAATTTAATAGAAGTGATTTCTAAATTATTGATATAATCCCAGTATTCTTTATAATGTAATTTTTGATCCTTAGGAGTTTTAAACTGAGTGTTATAATTCCAATCATATTCTAATCCTTGAGATGATCTTTTAATTTCAGCAAACATTGATGCGTCCTCATTAATCGTTATCGTAGCACCGCAATGCTGTAAATTCTCTTCGGGCTTATACTTTTTTGTTCTCTTTATTTCACCACCTTCAGGTTTAATAACAAGCACATTTCTATCATCTGTAAAATCACCAATAAAATTAAACGGAAGTGTTTGACTTGTACATTCTAACCATAAGTCTTCATTATCATCAGGGATATTAAGAATAACATGATTTCCTTGCATTGATACAAACTCAGGATCGATATCTCTTCTTTCTTTTGCATAAACAACAGTATAATAAGAAGTTATATCTTGACTATCCAAAAGCGCTTTTGTATAATTTGTAAGTGCTTTACAATCTCCGTACCCCAGTCGATCAACATCACTAGCCAGGAATGGCATCCACCCACCAATCCCTAATTGGACACTTATATATCTGGTTTTATCCTGAACATACTCATAAATCAGCTTTGCCTTTTCTTTTTTGGTTTTTGCATCTGCAACTAGGGCACTTATTTTTGCTATAGTCTCTGAAGACAATTCATCCCTACCTGCTACCAAATTATCATATTGCCATTTACCAAAAGATTTCCAATCTACACCATATCCTTTTACCTCGGCTAATGAGAAGTTATTTAAAGCCACTTTTACCATGGGTACCATAAGATCATATGATGGACTATTAACTTCTGGTAACCTTGCTGCCACATTTGAGATTTCATATCTAATCTCTTGATCTGTTTTATTTATTACAATAGGATACTCGTCAAAATTCACTTCCTTTAATCTCAATTTAATTCCTGTTGAATTTAGAATCTTATATGATGATTTTTCAACACCTAATCGATAAGCAACTATTGGGTTCCAGGGTTGAATAAATGCTGTTGTTGAACTTTCGACTTCACTTTCAAATACCAAGGTGTACGGATAACTTAAAGGGGTATATTGAAAATACATCATACGATTATCATTCATTAACGAAATCCCATCATAAACACTTCTATCATTGAAATCTTTCTTTTTATACTTTTTTATCTCTTCTCCAGATGAATCATAAACAATCGCTTGGAGTTTTTTAATTTTTGTAGTAGGATCATAAGCCTCATATGAATCTGCATATCCTTTTCCATATTTATTAAATACGGTTACTATTCTTTTAGTTTTTACGGTTACAGAGCTAATAGAATTAATTTCTATAACTACTTCTTCCGATCTTACAACCGCATTGGCATCTTTTGTAAGAGAAGTATCGATTTGCGAAACTTGTAAATTAATCTCGTCTTGAGCATAAATGTCTGTATAAGTAAATAAGACAATTGCTACAAGAAATTGTAGTGCTGTTTTTTGCATATAAATCTAATATTTTGGGTGGGGTAGATTACTCTTTATTTTTGGTATCAACAAGTATAGTGACTGGTCCGTCATTGAGCAAAGATACTTTCATATCGGCTCCAAATATACCCGTCCCTACTTGTTTTCCCAAATCCTTTTCTAGTTGTTTAATAAATGCTTCATATAATGGTATAGCTACATCTGGCTTGGCTGCCTTAATATAACTAGGTCTATTTCCTTTCTTTGTACTTGCATGCAGTGTAAATTGACTTACAACAATAGCATCTCCTTTTATATCAAGAATACTTTTGTTCATAATATCATTTTCATCTCCAAAAATTCTCAGATTAGCTACTTTTTTCGACAACCAACCAACATCTTGATGATCATCATCATCTTCTATTCCAAGAAGAATCAACAATCCTTGATTAATTTCAGAAACAATATCTCCCTTTACTGTTACTGAAGCTTCAGACACTCTCTGAATTACTGCTCTCATATATTCATCTAAATTTTTGCAACAAAAACATCGTGCTTAATGTTTTATATTGCAATTTTAAATAGTTTTAGTTTCATTTTTTGAAACTGAGAAATATTTTTTTGTTTTTATTTATCAGAAAGTATACCAAAAATCACATTTTCTAAACCTGAAATCAATCTTCATCATAAGAATTCTTTCTATAATGCTCTTCTTCGCCTTCAAGAATCTGCAAATAGCTTTTATATCTTGACCAAGCTACCTCCTCATTATCTAAAGCTTCTTTGACTGCACATTTAGGTTCATTAATATGCATACAATTATTAAACTTGCATTTCGATTTTAATTCGAAAAACTCAGGAAAATAGTCCCCTAGCTCCTCTTTATCCATATCAACTATACCGAATCCTTTAATTCCTGGAGTATCAATAATTTTAGCATCAAAACTTAGATCAAACATTTCTGCAAAAGTAGTAGTATGTTGTCCTTGTTGGTGTTGATCACTTATCGCTGCTGTTTTTAAAGATAAATTAGGTTCAATTAAATTTACCAAGGTAGATTTTCCTACACCACTATGCCCAGAGAACATAGATACTTTACCATTCATTAGGGCTTTTACTTGATCAATATTTTTACCTGTTTTGGCTGAAATACCAATACACTCATAACCGATCTCTCTATATAAAGCTGCCAAATATTTTATTTCTAACAACTCATCTTCGTTATATGTATCTATTTTATTAAAAAGTAACACAGCTTTAATCTCATAAGCTTCTGCAGTAACTAAAAACCGGTCTATAAATGCCGTAAAAGTAGGAGGGTTATTCAAAGTAACTAATAAAAAAACCGTATCTATATTTGCTGCAATAATATGAGTTTGTTTGGATAGGTTTACTGACTTCCTTATAATATAATTTTGGCGTTCCCAGATATTTTCTATCACCCCAGTCTCTTGATCATTTTTGGTTTCTAATTTAAAATCGACTTTATCGCCGACAGATACAGGGTTTGTGCTTTTTATTCCTTTTATCCGAAATTTCCCTTTAATACGACACTCGTATACCTTACCATCATTAGTCTTAACGGTATACCAACTCCCAGTAGATTTATAAACAGTACCTGTCATAAGCACAAAGATGCAACTATTAATTTTTTTGTACTCCCTATTTTTCACTTTTATAAAAGTAGGGTATTTTTATTCTTGTTTGTTTTAGATATACAAAGTTAAAAAAGCTTTATGGCACAACTATTGATGAAATGCCTGATATTAATCTTAAAAAACAAACCATAATGAAAAAAATTTTATTATTACTTGCACTTACTTTTATTAGTTTCCAATCTTCTTTTGCACAAGACGTGTATGAATTTCAGATCGTAACCGTTATTGAATCTATAGTACCTAGTGGGCTAGGTAGATCAAGAATGATTACCACTAATGAAACTAGAGATTACAAAGAATTTACTTCTACCCGTACTGGTGAAAAAGACAAGAGAAATAAATCTGATCGTGGAGAAATTCGTGTTAAAGGTTTTGACGAAACTAAATTATTAAACTTTTTTAACCTTGGTGGAATTCGTTTCCAGAACATAGCTGCAAATGATGCGATTGTAACTTCAAAAATTAACGAAATGGCTTCACAAGGATGGGATTTAGCCTTTATTACTAGTGGTGTCGAAAGTTTTGGTGGAAAAGGTGACGGTAATGGTATTTATGTCACTCGTTATACTTTTAAAAGAAAAAAATAAAACCACATAATTAAAACCACCCGTTTGATATACTAACGGGTGGTTTTAATTTATTATCCTCTGGCCACTTTCTCTTGGTGGTTTATAGATTCTTGGTGAATTGCCTTATATATTCTAAGAATAAACTCTTCACTTAGTCCTTTTTCTTCGCCTTCAAGAATCATTTTCCCTAAGATCTCATTCCATCTTTTAGATTGCAGAATTGCTACATTTTGCTTTGCTTTAGCTCGTCCAATTTCATCAGAAATTTTCATTCTTCTTGATAATGTCTCTAGTAATTGATTGTCGGCTATATCAATTTTTGCACGTAACTCTCCTAGTGTTTTTTGATAAGCTTCATCAACACCAACTTCTTTACGAATTTTTAAGTCTTTCATATACTGAATTAATGTATCTGGCGTAATTTGTTGTTTCGCATCACTCCAAGCATTGTCAGGATCATAATGAGTTTCTACAATTAATCCATCAAAATTAAGATCTAAAGCTGTTTGAGAAAGATCAAAAATCAGATCTCTTCTTCCTGCAATATGAGATGGATCTAGAATTAATGGTAAATCTGGGAAACGATTTTGTAAATCAATAGGAATTTGCCACTCCGGAATATTACGATATTTAGTTTTCTCATAGGTTGAGAATCCTCTATGAATAACCCCTAGGTTCTTTACATCACATGTATAGAAACGTTCTACCGCTCCTAACCAAAGAGAAAGGTCTGGGTTAATTGGGTTTTTAATAAGTACTGGATTATCTATTCCTTTACAAGCTTCAGCAATATCTTGCACTATAAACGGAGAAACTGTACTTCTGGCACCAATCCAAAGTACATCAACACCATGTTCTAAAGCAAGCTCTACATGATGTGGGTTTGCCACTTCTGTAGCAATTTTTAATCCTGTTTCTTCTTTTGCTCTTTGTAACCATTTTAATCCTAAGGCTCCAACTCCTTCAAAATTACCTGGTCTAGTTCTTGGTTTCCAGATACCTGCTCTTAAGACTGTAGCATCAGAGTCCTTAAGTTGGTGTGCTATTTTGACAACCTGATCTTCTGTCTCGGCACTACAAGGACCTCCGATTACCAAGGGATGATCCAAATTATAATCATCTAACCAGTTTCTAAGTTCTTTCTTATTTTCCATGTCTATATTTAATTCTTTGTTATTGTTATGTCTACTTTATTTTTATTTCTTACTATGAAATTCCTTTTAGAATTGTTTTTATGTGATTTGTGTCTTGCATTTCCTTGTAAATTTCGGTAAAATTATCGTCTTCTATTAACTTCTTAAATTGAGTAAGATTTGCGATATACTCTTCTAATGTTTCTATTACATTTTCTTTATTATGTTTAAAAATTGGCGCCCACATTGCGGGAGAGCTTTTTGCCAAACGAACTGTTGATGCAAACCCACTACCTGCCATGTCAAAAATATCTCTCTCATTTTTTTCTTTCTCAATTACGGTCTTACCCAACATAAAAGAACTTATATGAGATAAATGTGAAACATATGCAATATGTTTATCATGCGAAGCAGAATCCATATATCGTATCCTCATTCCTAAACGTGAGAAAATCTCCATACCTCTTTCTTGCAGCTTAAATGCTGTTTTTTCAACTTCGCAAATAATATTTGTCTTGCCTCTATACAAATTTGCAATTGCAGCTTGAGGTCCCGAAAACTCTGTACCAGCAATAGGATGAGCCGCAAGGTAGTTTCTTCGTTTTTTATGTTCAGAAACAGTTTTGCAAAGTTTTTGTTTTGTAGAACCTACATCAAAGACTAAACAATCATCATTGATTTTATCCAAGATTACTGGCAACATTTGTACTGTAGCATCTACAGGAATAGCCACAATAACTATATCAGCTTTTTCTAACTTATCTAAACTTGATTTATATTGTATCAATCCCAGATCTAAGGCTTTATTCAGATTTTCTTCACTTTCATCAATGCCATAAATTTTTGCATCATCAAAAGCGGCTTTAATATCGATAGCAAAAGACCCTCCTATTAATCCGATTCCTATTATAAATACATTCATGCTTCTACTCGTAATCTTTTAATAGCTTCTTTTATATTTTCTATGGTCACACAAAGTGAAAAACGAATATACCCTTTACCATTACTTCCGAAAATATCCCCTGGAGCAATAAATACGTCATTTTCATATAAGATTGTATCAATAAAAGAAGTAGCTTCTATGCCTTGTGGTAATTTTGCCCAAACAAACATTCCTTTTGCAGTCTTATCAAAAGTACAACCTAAAAGGTTAGCTAGTTCCCATATCATAGTTCTCCTTTCTTCATAAATCTCATTCATTTTCTTGTACCATGTATCAGAAACGTTAAGCGCTGCTATTGCTCCTTTTTGAATTCCTTGAAACATTCCGCTATCCATATTACTTTTTACTTTTAAGACAGCTTCTATTTTTTCTTCACTACCGCTTAGCATACCAACTCGCCATCCCGCCATATTAAATGTTTTACTTAGAGAATTGAGTTCTAATGCTACTTCTTTTGCTCCCGGAACAGACAAAATACTTGTTGGACAATCATTTAAAACAAAACTATAAGGGTTATCATTTACTAATAGGATACTATGTTTTTTTGCAAAATCAATTAGTTTTTTAAATAGCTCTATACTTCCCGAAGCCCCTGTTGGCATATGCGGATAATTCACCCACATAATTTTCACATTATTTAGATCCATTTTTTCAAGACTATGAAAATCAGGTTCCCACGCATTATCTTGAACTAAATCATAAAAAACTGGTTCTGCACCCACCAAATTAGTAACTGAGCTATATGTTGGATACCCTGGATTAGGAATCAACACTTTATCACCTGTATTAAGATAAGCTAAAGAAATATGCATTATACCTTCTTTAGACCCCATAAGTGGCAAAGTTTCTGTATCAGGATTTAATACCACCCCATATTTGGTCTTATAAAAATTCGAAAAAGCTTTTCTTAATTCTGGGATCCCTTGATAACTTTGATACTTATGCGCTCCATCTAGTGTTACTGCCTCTTGCATAGCTAAAATCACTTCTGTAGGCGGATCAAGATCAGGACTACCGATAGCCATATTAAGCACTGGTTTTCCAGAAGCTGCAAGTGCTCTAACTTCTCTTAGTTTTTTTGAGAAATAGTATTCTTCTACAGTATCTAATCTTTTTGCAGTTTGAATGCTCATCTGTTTTGATTTTTATATTCTCCTAATACTTTTAACTCTAAAGCCATTATTTTTAAAATCGACATTGCCTTTTCATAATCTGCATAGTCTTCAAAAGTTACATCTACAAAAAAAGAATATTTCCAAGGCTTATCTATTAGCGGTAAGGATTGAATTTTAGTTAAATTCAAATTGCAATCACTCATCACATTAAGTACAGTAGCCAAGCTTCCTCTTTTGTGGTCTGTAAGAAATTTTAATGAAGCTTTATTTATCTCTTCTTTCTCTACTTCGGCTTCTTCTCTTGTCGTAAGGATAAAAAAACGTGTGCTATTTGATTTTATGGTTTGTATTTCTTTTGCTAGAATATCTAATCCATAAATAGCCGCAGCGGTTGCTCCAGCGACGGCAGCAATACCTTTTAATTGTTTTTCATTAATTCTTCTAGCCACATCTGCAGTATCAGCATCTTCTACTAATTTAATATGAGGATAGGACCTAAAAAACTCTTTACATTGCAATAAGGCCATTGGGTGAGAATATACCTCTTTAATATCTGAAATCTCTTGACCTCGTAATGCCATCAAACAATGATGTATTGGCATATAATATTCACCTTTTATAGTGATATTATGCTCATCAATATAAGCATAGTTAGGAATTATAGAGCCTGCTATAGAATTTTCGATAGCCATCACAGCATCTGTACTTTTATTCCTCTCTAAGCTATGCACCAATTCCTGAAAAGACATACATTCATCAACCACCACGTTTTCTCCAAAATAAGCTTTGGCAACACCATGATGATAAGATCCTTTTATTCCTTGTATAGCTACTTTTAAGCCCGATACATTATCTACAGCAACTGTTTTTGGCTCTATTATATCTTGATTAATGTCTTTCATTTAGTACTATTCACAATTTTATTAGTTAAAAAAACTCTTATTTTAAGTTTTAAAAAAGTGTCAAAAAAAAATCCCGATTTTCATCGGGATTCAAACTATATATTTTAAGTAGTATCTACATAGTAATCCCGCTTCTATCTTTAAAATAAAAGAAGAAGAAATAAAATCGATTCCAAGTAAATACGTTGTTCATTGTCTTAAATTATGATATGGCTAAATTAGGTAAAACTATTCCGCCACAAAATGTTTTTTCATTTTTTTCATTCCTAGAAGGGCATTATCATCAAATTCTAAATAATAACTAGGTATTACTGTAATTATTAAAACAAAACACCTCTTCTTTTGCAAATCTTCTATATTTTTTAGCACTAACAAACGTTCGTGAGACCATCTATATCAACACTTTACAAAAACATCTACTTCATATAGGATGAAATAAGTATCGATAAAATCAAAAACACAGTCAAACGGGATTATTTTTTTTCTTTTATATAACCCCTAACTCTTTACCAACTTTGGTAAAGGCAGCTACAGCTTTTTCTAAATGAGCTTTATCATGTCCCGCAGAAAGTTGTACTCGTATCCTAGCCTTACCTTTAGGCACCACTGGGTAAAAGAATCCAATCACATAAATTCCTTCATCTAACAATTTAGAGGCAAATTCTTGTGCTAGTTTTGCTTCTTGTAACATTACAGGAACTATAGGATGATCTCCCGGAATAATATCAAAACCTGCTTTGGTCATTTCTGATCTAAAGTACTTTGTATTTTCTTCTAGCTTATCTCGTAACGATGTCGAAGAACTTAACAGATCTAATACTTTTATGGAAGCCCCAACTATTGATGGCGCTACAGTATTCGAAAAAAGATATGGTCTAGAGCGTTGTCTTAGCATTTCTACTATTTCTTTTCTCGCAGCAGTAAATCCACCAGAAGCTCCTCCTAAAGCTTTGCCGTAAGTACCAGTAATAATATCTATACGTCCCATTACATCTCTGTACTCATGAGTTCCTCTACCTGTTTTACCAAGGAACCCCGTAGAATGGCATTCGTCTATCATAACCATTGCCTCATAAGCATCTGCTAAATCACAAATTTTATCTAATTGAGCTATGGTTCCATCCATAGAAAATGAACCATCTGTAACAATCAAAATTCTTCTGGATCCTTTTGCTGCTTCTAACTGCTTTTCTAGATCAACCATATTATTATGTTCGTATCTAAAACGTTTAGCTTTACATAAACGAACTCCATCTATAATAGATGCGTGATTCAAAGCATCAGAAATTATAGCATCTTCGGCACTTAAAATTGGCTCAAACACTCCGCCATTAGCATCAAAAGCAGCAGCATACAGAATACAGTCTTCCATACCTAAGAATTCTGCAGTTTTCTGCTCTAATTCTTTATGAATATCTTGAGTACCGCAAATAAAACGTACTGATGATAATCCATACCCATGAGAATCTATTGCATTTTTACCTGCTTCAATAACATCAGGGTGTGAGGAAAGTCCAAGGTAGTTGTTTGCACAGAAATTTAATACATTGGTTGTTTTTGTCGTATTAATTTCTGCTCCTTGAGGTGTTGTAATTATTCTTTCTGATTTATACAATCCTGCTGTGGTAATTTCGTCTAATTCCTTTTGTAATTGATCTTTTATATTTGAAAACATCTTTCGGATTTATTTTTTTATTGCTATTATTGGTCTCTAGCTAAAACTAGATTTTTATATTTTTTTTAATTCCTTAAAACAGTAAAGCTTCAAGATTTTTTGAACCTGTTTTATATTTTTCTTGTAGTTTTTGAATCATCGTCACTGTGATTCTTTCAAGATCAAATTTTGGTTTCCATCCCCAATCTTTAGTAGCTGCTGAATCATCGATTGATTTTGGCCATCTAGCCGCTATTTCTTGTCTAAAATCAGGATTATATTTTACTTTAAAACCAGGATACAATTTACGAATTTCATGAACTATTTCTGCTGGAGAAAAGCTAGTTCCTGCAATATTATATGAAGTGCGTATAGTAATATCATTTTTTGGAGCATCCATTAATGAAATTGTTGCTCGTATTACATCATCCATAAAAATCATAGGCAACGTAGTGTTTTTATCCAAAAAACAATCAAACTCTTCTTCACATACAGCTTTATGATAGATATCGACTGCATAATCTGTTGTACCCCCTCCTGGCAAAGATTGATACCCTATCACACCTGGATAACGCAAGGATCGAACATCTAAACCATATCGAAGAAAATAATATTGAGCCCAATTTTCACCGGCTGCTTTACTAATTCCATACACTGTCGCCGGATCTAAGTATGCATCGTTTGGAGTATTTATTGCTTGTGCTCCTTCTCCAAAAACAGCAATTGAACTAGGAAAAAATACTTTGTCTATATTATTTTTTCTAGAGACCTCTAAAACATTAAACAAGGTTTTCATATTAATATCCCAAGTTTTTAAAGGAGTCTCTTCTCCTTTGGCCGATAATATTGCCGCCAAATGATAAATCTGTGTTACCTTATATCTTGTTACTATTTCTTCTAATTTACTCTCATTAGTAGCATCAATAACTTCAAAAATACCATGAAAAGCATTTATTGACTTTAAATCCGAAGCTATAACTCGTTCCAAACCAAACTTCTTTTGAAGCGCTTTTGTTAAAACGGATCCTAACTGACCGTTTGCACCTATAACCAAAACTACTGTTTCCATATCCTTCCTCTTAAAATTTTAACACAATACAAAGTATTATTCACTTACTAAATTACAAAAAGAAGATATTATAGCCTTATTTATAAAATAATTAAGCTATTTTTACTTTTTATACATGATTAAACAGCTATATTTACTTTTACCCATATTAAAACTGTGGTTTTGTAGTAATTTTTTTTGATACCTTATGGAACAATTAGATCAAACTGATATCACTATTCTCAGAATTCTTCAAGAAGATTCTAAAAAAACAGCAAAAGAGATCGCCGGTATTCTTAATCTTACTTCTTCTCCTGTTTATGAGAGAATCCGCCGCCTAGAAAAACAAGGTTTTATCAAGAAGTATGTTGCTATTTTGGATAAAAAATTAATCGACAGATCGGTGACTACCATTTGTCAGGTATCTATGCGTTATCATAATGAGGCTTTTATAGAAAAGTTTGAAGAGCAAATTCAAAATTTAAAAGAAGTACAAGAATGTTATCACATGGCAGGACAGGTTGATTTTGTTTTAAAAATACATACAAAAGGTTTGGAAGAATATCATGATTTTGTAAAAACCAAACTCTCGAAAATAGAAAATATAGGTGTACTTAACAGTACATTCGTATTAAAGGAAATAAAACACACATCAGAGTTTTACATTTGATAAATAAGTTGTTAACCAAATCGCCGTTTTCTTTAATTTACGTTCTAACGTTTTATGATTAAGGCTTACAATACCAAATTTAGGAACATAACCTTCTGCCCATTCAAAATTATCAACAAGCGTCCAAAGTAAAATTCCTTTTAGATTAACATTGTCATTTAATGCTAATTTCATTTCGTCAATAATCTCTGTATAATACTCTATGCGTTTTTCTTCATCTTCATTTTTAGCTAATGCCATACCACACTCTGTCAGCCATAATGATTTATTATGATCATAGTTAGCAAATCGTTTTAAAAAATAAGATATTCCTTTTGTATACGTCTCCCACCCCATAATAGAGGTTGCTACATTTCTATTTTTCGGTTTTACCTGCATAGCTCCTAAATAGGGAATATACCAAGCTGCTCTAATCACTTCTCTTGTATATGTCTGAATACCCCAAAAGTCAAAATCAGTTTTCATCTGATCCATATCACCATCTTTCACATACTTTTGAATTCGTTTTACTAGAGGAAGATCTGATTCTGGATATCCCATTCCTAAATGCGGTTCTATAAATAATCGATTCATTAGTGCATCTATTCTTTTTGCTGCCTTAACATCTTTTTTGGATTTACTAAAGGGTTCAATTTTTGTACAACTTACCGCTGTACCTACACATAAATTATCCACCTGTTTTAAAACTTTAAATCCTGTAGCCTGAGCCAATAAAAGATGATGAGTTGCTGCGCTAAAGTTTCGAATTCCTCTTTTACCAGGTGCATGAACTCCAAGAAAATATCCTCCACCTATGCACACAATACCTTCATTAATTATGATCCAATTTTTAACACGGTCAGAAAAATGATCTCTTAAAATGGTTACATATTTTTTGTACGCTTCGACTATATCTCTATTAACCCAGCCCCCTTTATCTTGTAGTTTTTGAGGTAAATCCCAATGGTACGTTGTTATCCAAGGTTCGATATCTTTTTCTAGACAATAATCGATTACTTTATTATAAAAATCGACTCCTTTTGCATTAATTTCACCTACCCCATCAGGCAGAATCCTTGACCACGCAATCGAAAATCGAAATATTTTTAATCCAATTGCTACGGCAATATCAATATCTTCCTTATATCTATGATAAAAATCTGTAGCAATTTTAGCATTAGAACCGTCTTTAATTTTATATTTTTTTTCGGTAAAAGTATCCCAAATTGACAGTCCTTTTCCGTCCTTATTGTAAGCGCCTTCGGTCTGGGCGGCAGCAAGAGTAACACCCCAGGTAAGTTCTTCAATTTTACGCATCAATCAAATTAACGTTCTAAACTCCAAAACACAAGAACATTTAGTGTTTAAACAGTCCTTTTTTTAAAAAAGGAAACAAAATAAGAAAAATGAGTTGTTGTACAAAGCAAACAAGCTTATGTAACATTTGACCAAGTAGTTTTTTTAAATCAGAAAATAACATATTGATTATCTTATATTTATAAAGATAATTTATATTCCATCAGACAGTTTTATCTCAATATTATTTTATTGTTAAGAGGTTTCATATTTTTTTATTCTTATACAATACAATATTTTTTGAATTATGTACTTTTGAATGTAATCAGATATTCTATTATTTATGTCAATTTCAGTATCTAATATTTCTAAATCCTATAAAGATCAAAATGCATTACTTGATATTTCTTTTGAAATAAAGCAAGGAGAAATAGTTGGTTTTTTAGGCCCTAATGGTGCCGGAAAATCAACGATGATGAAAATTCTCACGACCTATCTTAAACCGTCGGAAGGATCAGCATCGGTAAGTGGGTTTGATATCGATACTCAAGCTACTGCAGTGCAAAAAAGTGTTGGATATCTTCCTGAACATAATCCTTTGTATGTTGAAATGTATGTTAGAGAATATTTAACTTTTAATGCACAGGTATACAAAATACCAAAGACAAGAATTGAAGATGTGATCAAACTTACAGGATTATCATCTGAAGCACATAAAAAGATTAATCAACTCTCAAAAGGATATCAACAACGTGTTGGTTTAGCTTGTGCCCTACTGCATGATCCTGAGGTATTAATTCTAGATGAACCCACTACAGGACTAGATCCTAACCAATTAGTAGAAATAAGAGAGCTTATTAAGACTATTGGAAAACAAAAAACGGTATTTCTGTCTACACATATTATGCAAGAGGTAGAGGCTATGTGCGATAGGGTTATCATTATTAATAAAGGTACTATTGTTGCCGATAAAAATCTAAATTCGTTAATTGAAGAAAACGATCAGATTGTTGAAGTAGAATTTGATTACCGTATTGAGGAGGCTTTTTTATTAAAACTACCAAATACGGTAAATGTAAAAAACATTCACGGATTTGTGTATCAAATCACTTTTAACACTGCTACTGATATGCGACCAAAAGTTTTTGATTTCGCCCATGATCACGAACTTAAAATTTTACAATTATCCCGAAAGAACAAAGACTTAGAAAGTTTATTTAGAGAATTAACTAACCCTTCTAAGCCGTAAGATTGTTCTAAAAAGTTGATTAGCCTGCTTTTTGGATATCATTTAAAATTTCTTTGAGTTTTTGAACAGAAACAGGCTTTACTATATAATCACTAACCTCTTGATAAGACTCTGCTCTTAACACATCTTCTGGGTCAACCGATGAAGAGACGATATAAATTATTATTTTCTTTTTACAAGGAACTTTAATAAACTCTTCTAAAAACTGCCAACCATCAAGTATAGGCATATTTAAGTCTAATAAAATAACATCTGGTAATTTTTCCTCTTGCGAAACAATTGCTTTCAAATTATTTAATGCTTCTTTTCCATTATGAAAGATCATAAAGCTCTTTGAAAAACCGATAAGTTCCATTATTTTTTTTATTCCAAAAATGAAGATAGGGTCATCATCAATAATACAAGCAATATCAATTTTTTTCATATTTCAGATAAATTTTAAATGTGGTTCCTTGATCAACTGTACTATACACTTCTATTTTTCCGCCTATGGCTTCAACCTGATTTTTCGTAATAAACAACCCTATACCTCTAGCATCTTTATTATTATGAAAAGTTTTATACATTCCGAATAACTTAGATCTGTGTCGTTTTAAATCAATCCCCAGGCCATTGTCTTCTATATTTACAACTACATAATCATCCTGTAAATCAGCACTCAAAGTAACGTAGCTATTCCTTTTCGTGGTACTATATTTAATGCCATTGGTAATAAAATTAAGCAAGATACTATCAAGGTACGCAGACACTCCTAAAACATTCAACTTAGGGTCAATATTATTATTTATGATTACTTCATTTTCAATAGCAATCGCCAAAACACTCTCTATTGCTTTGTTAGCTGCTTGCCTTAAGTTTAGCTCTGTTAAATTATCTTTAACTGAGGTATTCATTAAAACCACTTCGTTTAGATGTACTATTGTTTTACTAAGATGGTCTGAAGCCGTTTTGAATAGCTGTATAATCTCGTTATCCTGCATTTCAGGGTTTTCTTGAGCAAATAAATCCAAAAGCATTTCGAAATTACCTGAATGTGATTTTAGGTTATGAGAAACTATATGCGCAAAATTCTTTAGCCTTTTGTTTTGCTTTTCTGCTACTTCTAAGAGAGATTTCAATTCTTGTTCTCTCTTAATTTTGGTGATATCTGAAGTATGAATAATTATTCCTCCAACCTTATTCTCATTTGTATACCAGGGTCGAAATTCCCAAGACAACCATTGCACCGATCCATTATCATTCTGTATACGCTCAGCATTATTTTTTATGATCTTACCTGACAAACATTTTTTATGATTGATCTCCCATTTTGTTGCTATTTTAGGAGATATCTCATAGTACGATTTTCCAACTATTTCTTGTTTGTCAATCTTAAAAACATTGAACCATTCTTGAGAAGCCGCAAGATAACACATGCTATTATCAAACATTGCTATTGCACTAGGGGCTTGTTCTATAAAAAGTCGGTTACGTTCATAATCCTTTTTCTTTTTTGTTATTTCTTGATGAGAACCTATCATCCATTCTGGGTCCCCATTAGAATCCCAACTCACTACTTTGCCTTTATTAAAAATCCACACCCATTCACCATTTTTATGCTTCATTCTAAATTCACACTCATAAAAAGGTATTTTTCCTTTAAGGTGTTCTTGCAAAATTTCATTTGATTTTTTAAGATCATCAGGGTTTGAATTTTCTACCCAAGTATTTATTGAGATCGGTTCTAATTCTGATAATTTATATCCAATAATTTCTGCCCATCTTTCGTTAAAAATAGTTTCTCCAGTTTGCACGTTCCATTCCCACGTACCAAGATTAGTTCCTTCGATAACGTGGTGGTACCGATTTACCTGTCTTTGCAGCTGTAGTTCTACTTCTTTAAGTTTTGTAATATCAGTATGAGCACCAATCATACGTCTTGGTTTTCCTTTATCATCTCGCAATACTAAGCCTCTACATTGAATCCAAATTGTATGCCCATGTTTATGAGTATATCGTACAACTTGATCATATGGATGTGAAGGGTCTTTACAATGCTTTGCAAAGTTTTGATAAACTAACTTTAAATCATCTTTATTGATAATATCTTGCCAAGCAGATGAAGTATGAGGCATTTCGTTTGGATTATATCCTAAAGTTGTCCAGAATTTAGCATTCATCCATTCATTTTCAGGATTATTTAAATCCCAAAACCAAAGCCCATCGAGTCCTGCTTCTTGAACAAAATCAAAAATCAAATCATCTTTTTTTATAAGCGTATATAACTCTTTTTTTAGATAATTTTGCTTTAAACTCTCTGTACCTTGATCCATATGTGACTTATCCTGAATCATTTTAGAAGTAAAATTTTAAGTGAAACTTTGGGGCCACATAAAGTTATATATTAATTTCAACAAGAAAGATCAAATAGCCTCAATCTTTTTACGGAAATCACCTCCTGTATTTAAGGATTTGAGTATCTAATTAAGTTCTAAAAATACTCTTATAGAAATGTATTTTTATTGAAATAGTAATTTCCCAGTAAAAAACTCAGTAACTTCTACAATTGGCGGTCTATTTACTGAAATTACATCTCCTGTACTGCGAAGTTCGCCTCTTATAGCCTCTATAGGGTTTACAATAATTTTATTTGTACCCCTATGAAAAACATTAACATTTTGAGCCTCTAGATTCATCCCTTCAAATCTTCCTGTTCCAGATGCAAAATTTACACTAAGAAATTCGGTTTCACCTTCAATAAAAAAAGATGCGATATTATTCCCTACAACATTAATATTTTCACTATTCATTTCTAATTTAAAAGTACCTGTTGTAGTTCCTGTACTTTCATTAAAGTCTTCGGATAATAAACTCAAACTTGGATAACTTAAAACTCCGTTTGAAGATATGTTAAACTGAGTAGCACTTCTTATTTCTGTGATGTTTGGCGCGGTAACAAAAACTTTGGTTTGATTAAAGCCTCTAAAAAAAGCACAATCATTAGTATCGCTAAGTACCAATCGATCTCCCTGTACAATTGCAGATACTTCATTTATCAAATTATCACCCGTTTCAATAACCACCGAAGTATCTAATCCTTCTTGGATTATCAGTTCTACATTGGGGTTTACTAGAATTCTTGTAAAATTTGATACTGCAACTTCTTCTCTAATAATATCGCCAGTTCTTTGAAAACAATCTGAAGCATCTTCAGAGTTACACCCAAAAACCAAAATAACGCTTAATATGTATCCTATTTTTTTCATAATCTATATCCTACCGAAAACTCCATCGCCTCGGCTTTTGCTGCATGAGATCTAACTGTAAAGGCTCCAAAAATGTTTTTTGTAAAATAATATTGAAGACCAGCTCTAAGATATGTTTGACCCTCAAAATCATATGGATAATATGCATAATAGCCTACTTGGGTCAAAACAGAAGTTCTATGTATTCGCAACTCGTGTCCTAAAAAAACTCCTAGTCTTTTAGAATCCTCGTCTCCTGTAGTACCATCATTAAAAGCGCCTACTGCCCTAAAATCGATAAATCTTTCTAATGCTTTAGAAAAAAACAATTCTGTTCCTAACTGAATAGCACTCTTTTTATTTAGTCTTTTATCCAAAAAAGCACCGAATGTATAAAAAGGCAATCTACCTGATCCCACCACATCACTTTCATTAATACCACCTCTAAAGATAAAACCATAGCTCAACGGTTCTCCTCCTTTATATAGTTCTTTTTCTTTTTTTACGTATTCTGGTTCATCTTGATCCAAATAGTATGTTAATCCAGCATTTAATAATAATGTATTTGTACTTTTATTTGGAGCTTTTATATTTCCGTTTGAGTAATGAATAATACCCAAACCTGCTTGCAATCCTAAGCCACTAATAAGATTTTTCTTTTTAAAATTCAACAATGCATATGTTGCACTTACTAAATGACTTCCGTAAGCTATATTTCTGAAGTTGTTATCTTCATCATAGGGTTTAGTTGCGTATGAACCACCTTGCCCAACTCTTAACATTAAAAGCCTATTAAAAAAATAAAAGTTATAATGTATAAATACGCCAAATTGCTCCCCTAAAAATTCATTGTCTAAATCTTGATAGATAAAAGAAAAACCATAATCAGGATGGTTATACAATCTCTGCCACTCTTTTTCTCCATATGTTTTTCGTTGAAAAGAAAAAATCACTCCACTTGGATGTCCTGTGATAAGATGAGAAATATCGGGATTATGTTTTAGAACCGTGCCATAAAAATTATTGACGTCTAAACTATAATTTGCCTTAGTTTCTATTTGGGTATAACCGGTAAAACAAAACAACAATAAGATTACACAAATAGATTTACTCATTTGGCAAATGTAATAATACCTTTTTAAATAATGACATAACTATTTTAACCTATATTAACTTTTTAAGTCATTAACATATTCTACCTTTCAAACGGTATATTGTTTTTGATATTTTATAGAATTATGACTTCTTTTACTTTGGCTTTTGATATTTATGGAACCTTAATCGATACGACATCAATAGAACATTCTGTAAACAAAATTATTGGAGACTCTTCTAAATTGTTTACGCAAACTTGGCGTAATACTCAATTAGAATATTCATTTAGACGGGGTTTAATGAATTCTTATGTCGATTTTTCAATTTGCACAGAGCAAGCTCTTGACTATACATGCAAGAAACTAAACGAACCTCTTACCAGCCAACAAAAAAAAAATTTATTAAATGAATATAAGACACTACCTATTTATCCTGATGTAATACAAGGTTTAAAACTACTTCAAAATACAAATCATAAAATATATGCATTTTCAAATGGTAGTAATCAAGCTATCCAAAATCTAATTAAAACTGCCCAAATTGATCAGTTCATTAATGGATCAGTTAGTGCAGAAGATGTAAAGATATTTAAACCAAGTCCGATTGTTTATCGGTACTTTAATACAAAAACAGATTCAACCAAAAATATGACTTGGCTAATATCAAGTAATCCATTTGATATTATTGGAGCCTCGGCATATGGCGTGCGTACAATATGGGTTCGGCGATCTTCAGAATCAGTATTTGACCCTTGGGGTATTATCCCAACCAAAACAATCGGTTCACTTATCGAATTGAAAGAAGTTTTAGATTCTTCTATTTAAAATATAGCACTTGCAATTTTCTTAATATTATCTGATTTACCCATAGAATAATAGTGCAGCACTGGTACTCCAAAATCCATTAGTTCTTTAGATTGTTGTATCGCAAACTCAATACCCACTTCTCTTACTTCGGCATTATTTTTACACCCTTCGATTGCTCTTACAAGATCATCTGGCATATCTAATTTAAAAACTTGAGGTAATAATTGCAAATGTCTCTTTACCGCAGCTGGTTTAATTCCAGGTATAATAGGGATATTTATACCTGCAGCTCTTGCTTTTTCTACAAATGAAAAATACTTTTTATTATCAAAAAACATTTGAGTCACAACATAATCTGCTCCTGCATCTACTTTTTCCTTTAGTCTACGAATATCTGAGTCCATTGAAGGAGCTTCCATATGTTTTTCTGGATATCCGGCTACTCCTACACAAAAATTGGACTTATTATTTGTCTCAATTACTTCATGGAGATATTGTCCTTTATTCATATTGGATATTTGTGTAACCAATTCGTTAGCATATTTATGTCCTCCTTTGGTGGGAATAAAATACTTTTCTTCTTTCATAGCATCACCACGCAAAGCCATTACATTATCAATTCCTAAATAATGACAATCCACTAAAAGATACTCTGTCTCTTCTTTAGTAAATCCACCACATAATACATGAGGGATTGTATCTACATTATACTTATGCGTAATAGATGCACAAATCCCTAATGTTCCTGGTCGCATTCTTGTTAGTTTCTTATCCAGTAATCCTTCTCTATCTATATATATAAATTCTTCTCGAGATGTTGTTACATCAATAAAAGGTGGATTAAATTCCATTAAAGGATCAATATTATCATACAATTCTTGAATGCTTCTCCCTTTTTGAGGTGGTATTAATTCAAAAGAAAATAATGTTTTCCCTTTAGCCTTTTCTATATGCTCTGTTACTTTCATCTATTCTTTTATTCTTATTCTTAAATATTGATCCATTCTTTTGCAATAAGTATTTTATCCAAAAAACGAAATCAAAAATTACTTTCTTTACTATTTAATTACTTCTTTAACTTACTATATAACATATTAATCTGTCCCAGATGATACAAATCATGTTGTAGTAAACCTCTTATCATATATTCATTACTATAGTCTTTGCCAGCAGCAAACTCATATAACCATGAATCTGGTTTTTCAGATACTAATCGGCATAGTAGTTCTTGAGTTTTTATAAGTTCACCTATACATTTTTCCTTTTCTTCTTGAGTAATTACTGAGCTATTTTTTCTCCAATCTTTTTCAGAATTTAACTCGATACTGAATGTTTCATTATTCTTGACTTTCTCAATAATAAACCAACGCCAATCTATAATATGATAAACAAGTTTTGCGATCGAATTTGAACTATTCTCTAAATTTTTGTTCCAAAATAGCACAGGAATCAACTCCAGAGATTTTAATACTGACGTACCATACCAAGGCTTTCCTTCAAAAACTTCTTCAAGTTGTGTAATACAATCTTCTATATCCATATGCTTTAGATTTTAGGTATCGATCAGGTTAGGGTTAAGCCATTTTTTTGCATACTCGAAATCGATCTTTTTTCTACTTGCAAAATCTTTTACTTGATCTTCTTTTATCTTACCTAGCCCGAAATATCGAGCTTCTGGATTGGCAAAATAATATCCTGATACTGATGCTGCCGGCCACATAGCCAAACTTTCTGTTAGCTCGACATTAATTCGTTCTTTTACCTCTAGTACTTCCCATATTGTTAATTTTTCTAAATGATCAGGGCATGCAGGGTACCCAGGCGCGGGTCGAATTCCTTTATAATTTTCTTTTATCAATTCTAAATTTGTCAGTTTTTCATCGCTAGCATATCCCCAATCTTCTTTACGCACTTTCTCATGTAAATATTCAGCAAAAGCTTCTGCCAATCTATCCGCCAATGCCTTTATCATTATAGCATTATAATCATCATGTTCGGCTTCAAACTTTTCTGCAAGTTCTTTTGTACCAAATCCGGTCGTAACACAAAAACAACCTATATAATCTTGTATTTCACTTTCTTTTGGTGCTATAAAATCAGATAATGCAAAGTTTGGCTTTCCTGCATGTTTTTTTAGTTGTTGACGTAACGTTCTAAATTTGAAATTACCTTTGTTAGAAGACAGCTCAATATCATCATCATTAACACAATTAGCCTCAAACAATCCATAAACAGCTTTAGCTCCTAAAAGCTTTTGATCAAAAACTTTTTGTAATAGTTCTTGCGCATCTTTAAATAAAGAAGTTGCTTGCTCTCCTACTATTTCATCTGTTAGAATACCAGGGTATTTGCCATGCAAGTCCCAAGATCTAAAAAAAGGAGTCCAATCTATATAAGGTTCAAGTTTTCTAAGTTCTAAATCTTCAATTACTGTACTACCAATCTTATTGGGTTTTGTAATCTTAGCAATAGACCAATCAATTTTATATTTGTTTTTACGGGCTTCTTTAATGCTTAAGTATTCTTTCTTTTTTGTTCTTTTTAAAAATCCTTCTCTAAATTTTTCATAGTCATCCTTAAGATTTCCTATGTATTTTTGATTGATCCTTTTATTTAACAAATCTCCTACTACTGTAACTGCTCTTGAAGCATCATTTACATGAACTACTGCATTTTTATATTGTGGATCTATTTTAACTGCCGTGTGTGCTTTAGAAGTTGTTGCACCTCCTATTAATAGCGGAACCTTAAAATTCTTACGTTCCATTTCTTTTGCCAGGTACACCATTTCATCCAAAGATGGAGTAATCAAACCACTTAAACCAATAACATCTACTTGTTCATCAATAGCCGTTTGTATAATCTTTTCTGGAGGCACCATTACACCAAGGTCTACAATTTCATAGTTGTTACATCCGAGTACTACTGAAACAATATTTTTTCCAATATCATGAACATCACCTTTTACAGTTGCCATTAATACTTTACCAGCATTTTCTTTACCGTTAGAAGATGTTGGGTTTTTCTTTTTTTCTTCTTCGATATAAGGTAATAGATGAGCAACTGCTTTTTTCATTACACGAGCAGATTTTACTACCTGAGGTAAAAACATTTTACCTGATCCAAATAAATCACCCACAACGTTCATCCCCACCATTAAGTTTCCTTCTATAACCTCGATGGGTTTATCTGCTTTTTGTCTCGCTTCTTCTACATCTTCTACAATATATTGATCTATACCTTTTACTAATGCTCTTGTAATTCTGTTTTGTAAAGGTTCTTCTCGCCAAGAAAGATCTACGGTCTGTTCTTTTTTTGTTCCTTTTACAGTCTCTGCAAAATCAAGTAATCGTTCTGTTGCGTCATCTCTTCGATCAAGAATCACATCTTCGACATGTTCTAATAAGTCTTTAGGGATATCATCATATACCTCTAGCATTGCCGGATTTACGATCCCCATATTCATCCCAGCTTTAATAGCATGATATAAGAACACTGAATGCATAGCTTCTCGCACAGGATTGTTTCCTCTAAATGAAAAAGAAACGTTACTTACACCACCACTCACACTACAATGGGGGAGATTTTCTCTTACCCATCTCGTAGCTTCTATGAAATCTATGGCATTTTTCCGATGTTCATCCATTCCTGTTGCCACGGGAAAAATATTTAAATCAAATATTATATCCTCGGCTGGGAATTTTACTTGATTTACTAATATATCATACGATCTTTTAGAAATTTCTATACGTCTTTCATAATTATCTGCTTGTCCAACCTCATCAAAAGCCATTATGATTACAGCCGCTCCGTATCGTTTAATTGCCTTTGCATGCGTTATAAATTCTTTCTCTCCTTCTTTAAGACTTATTGAGTTGACAACGCATTTTCCTTGTACTACCTGCAAGCCCGCTTCAATAATTTCCCATTTAGAGCTATCGATCATAATAGGTACTCTAGCAATATCGGGTTCGGCCATAATTAGGTTAAGAAAACGCACCATGGCCTCTTTACCATCAATTAAACCGTCATCCATATTAATATCGATAACCTGTGCTCCTCCTTCTACCTGATGTCTTGCTATATCAAGAGCTTCATCAAATTTTTCTTCTTTGACCAAGCGTAAAAACTTACGTGATCCAGCCACATTTGTTCGTTCTCCAACATTAATAAAATTAGTGTTAGCCGAAACTATCATAGGTTCTAAACCAGAAAGTTTGAGATATTTTCTTTTTCCTTGCTTACTCATAAACTATGCGATCACACCCACGGTTCTAGGTTTATAATTCTTAGCCAGTTCGGCTATAGCCGAAATATGTTCTGGTGTTGTCCCGCAACATCCTCCTATTATATTGACTAGACTTTTGTCCATATATTCTTTGATCTGTTCTGCCATTTGTTCTGGTGTTTCATCATATTCACCAAAGGCATTTGGTAACCCTGCATTGGGGTGTGCTGATACTGCAAAATCAGCTTTTTGCGCGAGCACTTCTAAATGCGGTGTCAACTGATTTGCACCTAAAGCACAATTAAAACCAATTGATAGCATAGGAATATGTGAAACTGAAATTAAAAAGGCTTCAGCTGTTTGACCAGATAAGGTTCTACCACTGGCATCGGTTATGGTGCCACTTACCATAATTGGGATATCTATATTTTTTTCTTCTTTCACTTCTTCAATAGCGAAAAGTGCTGCTTTCGCATTAAGGGTGTCAAAAACAGTTTCAACTAATAAAATATCTGACCCCCCATCTACGAGAGCTTCTACTTGCTGCTTATACGCTTTCCTTAAGTCATCAAAAGTTACTGCTCGATACCCTGGATCATTAACATCGGGCGACATGCTAGCTGTTCTATTTGTAGGACCAATAGATCCTGCAACAAAACGGGGTTTATGTGGCTCTTTTGCCGTAAACTCATCTGCTACTTCTTTAGCAATCTTTGCCGATTGGTAGTTTAATTCATAGACCAAATCTTCCATTTCATAATCGGCCATTGCTATTGTCGTACCCGAAAATGTATTTGTCTCTACAATATCAGCTCCAGCTTCAAAATACAATGCATGTACTTCTTTTATAGCAGCGGGTTGAGTAATGCTTAATAAATCATTATTTCCTTGCACAGGAACATGCCAATCTTTAAAGCGTTCTCCTCTAAAATCTTCTTCTGTAAATTTATGCCTTTGCAACATTGTACCCATTGCCCCATCTAGCACAAGGATTCTTTCTTCTAAAATCTTCTTTATATCTTTCATAGTAATTTCTTAGGTTGATTAAAATCAATCCTAATTTTAAAATATGACAATGAAACATCACTACAACATAGGCGTATCATTATCAAAAATTTATTCCCTTAAAAAGGAGTTGAATTATATCAAGAAAAATAAATGGAAAATATAGTATAACTATGAATCTTCGTTATCTAGTCCCAGGGGGATAGAATGTAGCACCTTCTTCATTAGATAAAGGGTTGCTAAGGCATCATAGGGTCTATTCCCTCCACCTTTCTTGATAACAGTAAAAATGTATATGAGCTGAACGATTCCTCGTTCTTATAATTAGACCACAAAGAAAAGACATAGTGGTTTGTTGTGCAAGTTTATTTTGAGATTTTATATATAGAACTCATCTTGACTTTTTCTATTTCCTAAGAAATGGCTAAAATTTGTACAGATCGCATCTCATTTTCGGTTAAAAATAAAAAGGCAAGATGAGTTCATAAAGAAAAAGACCTTCTTTTGAGAAGATCTTAAATTTTTAGTATTCGAGATATACTATCTCCAGAGTCGTCCTCCGCCAAACCCTCCGGTATTATGACCTAGAGTTATATAATTTGGTCCTTCTACGTGACCTCTAAGAATTCCACCTGCACTATTAGCACTTCCTTTTGGAACATCTATCCAATCTAACCATAACCCTCCGTAAACATTGCTCCCCCAAGCAATGTTAGACCAAGCGGGTTGTCCGTTTCTAAAATTACGTTCACCAAACCATATAATCTGATTATGAATTTGTCTTATGTAATAAATACCTCCATCATCACCAACCCATCTTCCTGTTAGATTATTCTCATCATTGCGAACACCAAATCCTGCAATTCTTGGGCGCGGTAGATTTGTAGGCTTAGTTGTTTTTGTCCAATTGGATCCCCCAAAATTAGCACCAGAAACTTTTGTGAAACCACTACCAAAACATTTAACGGATAACACTAAACTTCCTAATCCTTGAATACTTCCTTTGGGAACATCATAAAAAGCTCCAGTTATTGTTTTTCCGTCTATAGTACCTCTAAATACATTTGCCCATATCCCAGATGGATGTTCTCCAAACCAATATATCTTGTTCCCAATATGTCTTACATAATAATGTCCTCCATCATTAGCAGAGTAGTAACCCGATAAATTTGGTATAATTGAACACCAGTCTATATCAATAATATCGATATCTATAATATCAATTCCTTTCTCTTCTAAATACTCTATTTTTGCTTGTTTCAGAAAATCATCTTGCTCTGTAATTATAGCCTCTGATTTTGTGTCAAGAATTGCTTCTTTTTCACAATTTGTAAATAATAATACACTTGCTAACAGCGTGGTTAAAACAGGATATTTTAACCCAAAAAAGTTTGTTTTCATAATTATTGATTTTTGTTGCACGTCCTAAAACTAAAACAATAACATTCTATAAAACAGAGGAGAATGCCCTATTAACACCTAAGTGTATTACATTAATTTTAAAGGGTTAAAAGACTGAATAAATACCTTAATTTATGATACTAATGAAATGGAACTAGTTTATTATTCTTATGTTAGTATCAAAAAAATCGCAGTAATTCTAGAATTACTGCGATTTATATTATAATACTTACGATCTAAAAGTAATTATTACCTTTTAAAGTGAATATTATTATCTAAAATTTAAACGTTCTAATGTTTCTATATCATTCATTTTAACTTTTAAGATATATATACCATTACTAAAACTTTTTGATCTATCAAATAATTTTAAGTCGTGGCTACCGGCTTTAAAAGTTCCTAAATTACTCTTTAGTACTTGTTGTCCTGCGATATTATATAAAGTAACAGCGATTTTGGTTTCTTCTTGTAATTCAAATGACATATTTAGAGTTCCGTTAGCCTTTATTGGATTTGGGTACGTTGTAACTTTACGCTCTAAAGGTGCATTATCTGTAGTAAACTCTTTAGATTTATTAAGTCCGTTAATAACGAACTTCTCCCATGATCCTATTGCATTTCTATTACAATTAATTCCATTATTACTTCCATTCTCATGACTCACGTATTTACCATTATTTCCTCTAATTGCGTACACATTACCCCCTTGAGGCACTAGGGTAAATTTTTCCCATGCTCCAACAGCATTACGGTTGCAGTTCATGGCTTTTTTACCATCTTCTGAACTCACATATTTACCATTGTTCCCTTTAAAACTTACCGTACCATTACCTTCAGATTTAACTATAAATTTTTCTTGTCCTCCAGCTGAATTGCTTACGGCTCTCATCGATCTATTCCCATTTTCTGAGCTTATAAATTTATTTATTGACTGCCCTTTCATAGTAACTGTTCCACTAGATCCTGGATCTGGGTTACCTCCACAATTAGAATTACAATCAACTAATTTATAAGAACGCACCCAGTCATAAAGTGTTGTACGATTAGCTGCAGAATCATTCATACCGTCTGCACCTGCCTTAGGAGGGTTCCAGTCATAAGTCTCTACAACCATTCGTAAATACATTGGAAGATTAAAATCTGCAGCAGGGGTTACTTTATTCACAAACTTACCATCTAGATAAAACAATACCTCAGTTTTACTTTTCCACCATACCCCATAGGTGTGATATGCTTGCCAAGATTGTCCACCAAGTGCAGCTTTAGCTCCTTTTATTCCTACAGGAGTACTATTACAAGAAGTACCTCTACTATGCGTATTAGAATTCATGTTTCTAATCGTATTATTCACCCAATTTGCTCCGTTACTATTAACCCCTACAGTTTCTGTAATGTCAAGTTCTGTAGTTCTAAAATCGCAACCCGTAAACTCGTTTCGTTTATTGATTAACCAAAAAGTAGAAGACATGAATGTTTTATTAGCTTTCATTCGCGTTTCGTAATACCCATACAAACTTCTTGTTTTAGCTCTTACAAGTCCACCGCTGTGGGTCCATCCATTAAATGGGTTTGATTTTTTCGATGCTGAAATTTTAAGGTTTCCACCTGAAACAGATACTGAAGATGTTTCAAATCTTGCAGGTCGTCTACCCTCCCACTGTGGATCATTTATTAACCATTTGGAAGTATTCAATGAATTTCCGTTAAATTCATCTGACAAGACGTCTACTTTTTCCCATTTCTTCCCGTTTGGAGGGGTGGGTTGTGCTATTGTTAGTTGGAATCCAACAATACATAATACCAGTAAAATTGTGTGTTTTAAGTTTTTCATAATTGTTAATTTTATGTGTAAAAAGTTGATATACATAAAATTACTACGAACAACTACATATAAACCATAACAAATGGTTAGAAATCAACCATAAATAATCTAAATATTATTTAAAAAATTAACTAAATTATTGTCATATGCTCCAAAAAACCATTCTTTTTATAACGATATCAAAAAACTGTATTTTACACCATTACTTCCAAAAATTTAAGGGTTACAAAAGTGATACATTAAATAGAAAAAAGGATACAAATGGTGTACATTCGACCTATACCTTAACTTCTATATATTACTCACTTTCTTTTCATCTTTATCCTTTTTCATAACTTAATCATATAGATCTCACATACAACCCGCAACATACAAAGGTTATCTAACGTCTTTATTAAAAAAATGAAGTTAATTGATACATATCATTAAAGTATAAATATTAGTCATAATTCTACGGCTTATGAATGAAGTTTCTTATAAAAAAAATTGGTGGAATCGAAATTGGAAATGGGTACTACCTTTACTATTGGTAACAATATTTACATCTACTTTTTTTGTAATGACAGGAAATGCAGCATTTAGATACGGTTCTGTTTTTATACAGCCAAACCTGATAGAACATGCTTTAGAAAAAGCTAGAAAAAATGATCAAGTAATTAATAAATTAGGTGTACTATATCCTCACGATTTTTTTAGACTTCTAGAGGGAGATGTAGCGTACTCAAATGATACTACTAAAGTTGCTATCACTGTAGGTATTAGAGGCCCTAAAGGAAAAGGGAAATTAGATATTATTGCCTACCGAAATGGACAAGAATGGAAATATGAAAAAATAGTGGTGCGAATAAAAAAACCTAAAAAAATAAGTATTATGATTCTGGAGCAAGCTCAATCTCTAATCCATCCAAATCAGTAGTAATAGGTATTTGACAACCTAATCTACTATTATCTTCTACATAAAAAGCTTCAGCTAACATTAAATCTTCGTCCTGCCCCATTTCTGGCAGTTGATGATCTGATAAAACATAACATTGACATGAAGCACACATTGCCATACCACCGCAAGTACCTTCGACAGGTAATTCATAAGCTTTACAAACCTCCATTAAATTCATTGCCATATCAGTTGGCGCTTGCAATTCATGCACTACTCCTTCTCTATCTTTTATTTTTATTGTAATATCTGACATATATCAAAATTTCTATTTGCAAATATAATCAAAGACTAAAGTATAGTACTCTTTTTTTATTGTTATTCTCTCTTGGTAAATAACGAACTTCTATTGCTCTTTTGTAACACAATTTTGTATTCAAAACGAAACAAATTTCTTACATTATTTCTATAATATTTTCCTAATACATCTTTGAAATGTTTTTTTGTTACGGCTTCAACATATTTTAACAACGCTTAATCCATATAACTGATTATCAGTGAATTAAAAACAAAACCTTAATCATTCTAATAATCAATAATTTACATTTTTATTCGAAAAATTGGTCGTTTTTCTTGTAAGTCTATTTTCACGTATACGTCTGAATATTCTATTATTAAACCAATTTAAATATATTCACATGAAAAAACTAACTTTTCAAATTTCGCTATTTCTAATAGCGATTTCGACGTACGGCCAATCCACAGCAATTTATGATGTGGTCTTTACCAGTAACTGGGAAGCTCATGGTCCATTACCTGGGGCAAATGCACATTTTACAGAATTAGTTGGTGCTACCCATAATAGTAACATTACTTTTTTAAGAAATGGAGGGATTGCAACACTTGGAGTCGAAAGAGTTGCAGAGACCGGATCAAATGGCACATTTAATGCTGAAGTAAATACCGCTATAACTGCAGGCAATGCAGATCAGTATATCGAAGGCCCTAATCTTTTTTTTAATGGAACCTTAAGAACGATCACTATAAAAGATCTATCTGTTAATAGTGATTATCCTCTTGTATCCTTACTATCTATGATCGCCCCTAGTCCTGATTGGATGATTGCAGTAAATAGTGTTTCTTTATTAGACAGTTCTAACGAATGGATTCAAAGTATATCTTTGGATATATTTCCTTATGATGCTGGTACCGAAGAGGGAACAACTTATTCTTTAAACAACCCTGCTACAGACCCTAAAGAACCAATCTCTAGTCTTAGAGGTATTGCTCCTTTTAATTCTCAAAAAGTAGGCACATTAGTTTTTACACTAACATCTGTAAATGGTGGTGGTTCTAATGAATGTTCCGGAAATGTAAACACTTTTCCTTATGCAGAAAGTTTTGAAAGTTCTATTGGAGACTGGAGTCAAGCAACAACAGGAGATGATTTAGATTGGACCGTTAATACTAACGGAACCCCATCTAATGGTACTGGACCGAACAATGCTGCAAATGGAACATCTTATATTTATGTGGAAGCCTCAGGAAATGGAAATGGATTTCCTAATAAAAGGGCAATTCTTAATTCGCCTTGTTTAGACTTATCTAATGTATCGACTCCAACATTATCTTTTCAATACCATATGACTGGTTCTGCAATAGGAAATCTGGCCATAGAAGCTAGAACTAATAATGACGGAGCTTGGACTACTGTGTTTAGTAGAACAGAGGCTCAAGGAACAGACTGGAACATTGCAGAAGTAGATTTATCTAGTTATGCTGGGAATTCTAGTGTACAACTACGTCTTAATACTGTTACTGGAAATAGCTGGCAAGGTGATGTTGCAATTGACGATCTTAGTATAACCGAATCAACCGGAGGTGGAAATACCTGTGAAGCTATTAATTTTAATAATTTTACTGTTAATGCATTCTCTAATCAAGATAACGCAGGAAATTCTTCGATTACTGATCAAGGCGCAAGTCTATCTTTATCAAACAATACTTGGAAATTTATTGCAATGGATTATACTGTAACTGCAAATACTATGATGGAATTTGATTTTAGCAGTACATCTGAAGGTGAAATTCATGGAATAGGCTTCGAAAATGACAATCAATTAACCTCTTCCAGATATTTTAAAGTTTATGGAACTCAAAATTATGGCATTACAAATTATGATAATTATACAAGCGGAACCATCACTTATAAAATACCCGTAGGTGATTTTTATACAGGTAATATGGATCGTCTAGTTTTTATTAATGACAATGATGCAGGTAGTGGTAATGGTTCTGTATTTACCAATGTAAAAATTTACGAAGGTTCTTGCGGAACTACATCAACTAAAAGTTTGGCAACAAACTTGGACAAAACATCTATAATTTTAGGAAATGAAGATGAAGACACAGGAATAGAAATAAAGATTACACCTAATCCAACAACAGATCAATTTACACTTCATATTCCTGATATAACTGAAGAAGCGACTGTATCAATTTACTCGATTCAGGGCGACATTAAATCACAAATCAATTTAACTTCTGGAATACACACGATATCTACCAAAAACTTAGCTCTTAAACCCGGTATATATCTTGTTAAAGTGGCGCATAAAGGCAAAGACTTAGTAATGCAAAAATTAATAGTACAGTAATATCATTTATGTTGTTACATCAAAGTGCCTCGATAAATATCGAGGCACTTTTTACTTTTTAATTATATATTTAAATAAAAAATGGCACGAATACGTATTCGTGCCATTTTTTGTGTATCAATTTTTAAATAATAAACACTATACAATCGCTTTTACTACTTCTTTT
Source organism: Aquimarina sp. AD10 (assembly GCF_003443715.1). Classification (NCBI taxonomy): domain Bacteria; kingdom Pseudomonadati; phylum Bacteroidota; class Flavobacteriia; order Flavobacteriales; family Flavobacteriaceae; genus Aquimarina; species Aquimarina sp. AD10. The sequence continues at coordinate 2,844,183 of NZ_CP031965.1, forward strand.
TTAGCTTCTTTTTTACTTCCATCAAATCCTTCAACACCACCAACAGTAGTATACTTCATAACGTACTTTTTGTCTGGAAAAATTCTTTGGTATGCACTCTGACACATAATTGCGGCTTCATGAAAACCAGAAAGAATTAATTTAAGCTTTCCTTTATATGTATTCACATCTCCTATTGCATATATCCCTGGGATATTCGTTTGGTAATCGTAAGAGTTATCTACTTTAATTGCATTTTTTTCGATCTCTAGTCCCCAATTTCCTATAGGTCCTAATTTTGGTGATAGACCAAATAAAGGAATAAAGTAATCTGTATCAACATGAATATCACCTTCTGTTTTATGTTTAATCCCAACTCCGGTAACGTGATCATCTCCTTTTAGCTCTTTTACTTCGGCTTCTGTAATTAAGTTTACTTTTCCTAGTTTAGTAAGCTCTGCCACCCGTTCTACAGAATCTAAAGCTCCTCTGAACTCATTTCTTCTGTGCACTAAGGTTACCTCACTAGCTACATCGGCTAAAAATATTGTCCAATCTAGCGCAGAATCACCACCACCAGCAATTACAACTCGTTTATCTCTATAAACTTCAGGATCTCGAATAATATATGCTACTCCTTTATCTTCAAAATCAGTAATATTTGGAATAGGCGGTTTACGAGGTTCGAAAGATCCTAATCCACCGGCAATAGCTACTACAGGTGCATTATGTTTAGTACCTTTATTTGTTGTTACTAAAAATGTATCATCTTCAAGTTTTTCGATAGTTTCTGCACGTTCTCCTAAAGTAAAACCAGGTTCGAAAGGCTTAATTTGTTCCATTAAATTATTCACTAAATCTCCAGCTAAAATCTCTGGGAAACCAGGGATATCATAAATTGGTTTTTTAGGATATATTTCAGAACACTGTCCTCCAGGTTGCGGTAAAGCATCTATTAGATGTGTTTTTAACTTGAGTAATCCTGCTTCAAAAACAGTAAATAATCCTGTTGGTCCTGCTCCGATTATTAAAATATCAGTCTTAATCATTTTCAACTTCTTTTTTTCCTATTAATCCTTTAGTAAATTCGTTAAGTGTCTCCACTTTTTCTTCGAAATCACCTTTAATTGTTTTTCTATATTCGTTTAAATTTTTAACTAAATCATCAATATTTTCAGGAACTACTTCCTCAAAAAACTGACGTAGTCTTTTGGCTGTTGTTGGCGACTTTCCGTTAGTCGAAATAGCCACTTTGACATTACCTTTGGTTACAATTCCGCCCATATAAAAATCACAATACGGTGGATTGTCTGCTACATTAACCAGTTTACTTCTTTTCCTGCAGTCTTTATAAACTTTTACATTCACCTCAGGTATATCAGTAGTAGCTATCACAATATGTTTTCCTTTCAAAAAACGTCTATGATACTTCTTTTTAATCATTACAACTCCAAATTTATCTGCTAAAGCGATTGTATCTTTTCTGAACATAGGTGAAACTATGGTCACTTTGGCATCTGGACTTGATTTTAATAAGAACGTAAGTTTTTCTTCTGCGACATTACCCCCTCCTACAATTAGGATTTCAAGGTTTTTGACTTTTAAAAAAACCGGATATAAATTATTTCTCTCTTCCATCTTTATAGCTATCCTGAACTATCAAGATACAATTTCTTCTTTTACTTCTTTGTAAATCGAAGCTAATTTTACTCTTTGCTTCACTACTTCACCTATAACAATTATAGCCGGGGATGATAGTTTTTTCTCTAAAACTACTTTCTCAATAGTCTTTATCGTACCAAATCCAAATTGCTCATTATCTTTGGTTCCGTTTTGTATAATTGCGACTGGAATATCTTCTTTATTTTCGGCTGCAAATATACTAACTATTTCAGATAACTTACTCATTCCCATTAAAATAACCACAGTTGCATTTGATTTAGCTGCCAGGCAAACATCCTGTGATAGTTTATGAGCTTTGGTAGTTCCTGTAATCACCCAAAAACTTTCTGAAAATCCTCTTTTAGTTAATGGTATCCCTTGATATGCAGGTACTGCATAAGAAGATGATATCCCCGGAACCATATATGTTTTTATTCCAAATTCTTGTACATAATCAATTTCTTCTGCTCCTCGTCCAAAAATAAACGGGTCACCGCCTTTTAACCTTACAACGTGTCCATGACTTTTAGCCCTGTTAACTATAAGATCATTGATTTGTTCTTGTTGATAGGCATAACATCCTTTTCGTTTGCCCACAAATATTTTCTCTGCATTAGGAGCATATTGCAGCAATGATTCATTAATGAGCGCATCATACAATACCACATCTGCAGATTCTAAAGCTTTAATTGCCTTTAACGTAATTAAGTCTGGATCTCCTGGTCCAGCTCCAACTACTGTCAATTTAGGTATTTTAATATTTGTTCTCATTCTTTAATCTATCTATTACTCGTTACCTGAATACTATTCAAGTTGATAAAGATATTACACATTTTCTACTTCAAGAGCTCTAAACGCTTGCACTTTTTGTAAAAATTGCTCTGCTTTTTTGATATAATCTACTGCAAAGTCCTTGCTTGGTGCATTTTTCTGAAGTTGGTATATCAAATCAGCAAATGTTCCTTCTAACTTTATTTTACCACTTGCTACAAATTCTTCATCAAACTGACTGATGATTCCTGCATGCGTATTTGTTTTCTTATTTTCTGCAAGTAATAATGCTTTTGCCGAGTTTACAAGAGAGCTATAGGCATGATATATAGCATCAGAATAAATCTCGTTTTCAAAAGAATACTTTGCGTTAGCAATTTTTTCTTCACTTTCTAAAAATAAAGTTGCGATTAAATCAATCACCACTCCAGCACATTCTCCTATTCCTATTGCTTTTACGTATTCTTCTTCTGTACCCCAATCGATAAAGTCTTCTTGAGTCAAGTTTTCTACATTTGATAAATCGGTAAGAAAATCATAAAAATATTTCTCTCCTTTATCTTCATAATACTCTACAAAAGTTTTATCATTTGCATTTGCTTCAAAATCATTTAAAATTCTACGCAATGCTTCAGGTCCTCTTCTACTTGGTATTTTTACAACTTTATCTGCAAAACGCCCTTTACCATCTCCTAAGTTTCCACCTCCCAATAACACTTGTAATGCTGGGGCTACTAATTTATCTTTAGTACGAACAGACATTCCTTGAAAACCGATATTAGCCATATTATGTTGCCCGCAAGCATTCATACATCCACTAATTTTGATTACCAAATCTTCTTTTTCTAAGTATTGAGGATATTCTGTTTTGATCACGCGTTCTAGTTCTTCTGCAATACCAGTACTACTTGCTATTCCTAAATTACAAGTATCTGTTCCTGGACAAGCTGTGATATCTACTGCTTTGTTATATCCTGCTTCTACAAATCCTAATTTTTCTAATTCTTGATAGAAAAGTGGTACTAAATCTTCTTTTACAAAAGGAATTAAAATATTTTGTCGTAACGATAATCTAATTTCTCCTGCCGCATATTTATCTACGAGATCAGCTAATAACCTAGCTTTATCCGTATAGAAATCTCCTAGTAAAACTTTAATTCCTATCGCTACATACCCTTCTTGTTTCTGTGGAATTACATTTGTGGTTTTCCAGAGGTCAAAAGATTGTTGATTTTTAATTTGTACTACTGGCGCCTCTATAGATACTGGCTTAGAAACTTTATACGCTTCTGCATCGATGGCAACTGTCTTTTGTGCAATTGCTTTTTGCTCTGCTTCTACTAATTCTTTAAATGCTTCTACTCCTATATCTTTTACTAAGAATTTCATTCTTGCCTTAGCTCTACTTTTACGTTCGCCATGACGATCAAACACTCTTAATACTCCTTCCATTAAAGGAATAATTTTATCTGTAGGTAAAAAGCTATACAATTCATCTGCATGTCTTGGTTGTGAACCTAAACCTCCTGCCAGCATTACTTTAAAACCTCTAACTCCATTTTCGATTTTAGCAATAAAGCCTAAATCATGCATATAAGATAAGCCTGTATCTTCTTCGGTTCCTGAAAAGGAAACCTTGAATTTACGTCCCATTTCTTGGGATATAGGATTTCTTAAAAAGAAACGAAATAATGCATCTGCATATGGTGACACATCAAATGGTTCTTTTGGATCTATACCTGCAGTTTCTGAAGCTGTCACATTACGCACCGTATTACCACAAGCTTCTCTTAAAGTAATATCATCTCTTTCTAATTCTGCCCAAAGTTCTGGAGTTCTATTTAGATCAACATAATGAATCTGAATATCCTGACGCGTTGTGATGTGTAATCTTCCTCTCGAATACTCATCAGACACCTCACTAATTCGTCTCAATTGATTACTTAACACTTTACCATAAGGTAATTTGATACGAATCATTTGTACACCTTCTTGTCGCTGTCCGTAAACACCACGTGCCAGACGAAGACTACGAAATTTCTCTTCATCAATCTTACCCTTATGAAATTGCTCTATTTTATTCGCTAATTCTATAATGTCTTTTTGGACAATTGGGTTTTCTATTTCTGTTCTAAAACTTTGCATCTTTTTTCGTATTTCATTACTTTAAAAAAACTCATAATTATGACTTTTGTGTAAAGATTTTTTTATTCTAAAATTCCTGTTTTTCTTCCTCTCGACAAAAGGCTTTTATCACTCAATAAAGCCCACTCCCGAAGTGTTATTTGTTTGAGAATCTATCAATATAAACGAGCCTGAAGCTTTATTCTTACTATAAGAATCGACAGCTAAAGGTTTGCTTAACTGTATTTGTACTTTTCCTATTTCGTTTAAACTCAATGAATTTTTATCGGTATCCTCTCCAGAAAAATCGGTAGCCACAGTACCACTTATATTTTTAACTTTTGCTAGTATTCGACTACTACCACTTTGGATAAAATAATTTGTCCCTGGATTTAGATTTTTACTATCCATCCAACATACTGTAGCGGTTAATTGTTTTTCTACTCTTGGTTTTTCTGAAGATTTCACAATCATATCTCCTCTACTTACATTTACATCATCTTCTAGAGTTACGGTACATGAACTTCCTCTACCTGCGGTATCAAATTTTTGATCAAAAAAGAAAATCTCTTTTACTTTTGATGTAGTTAATGATGGTAATACTGTCACCTCATCACCTACTGATAAATCTCCTCCATACAATTTACCTGCATACCCTCTAAAGTCATGAAACTCATCTTTCTTAGGTCGTATTACAGTTTGAATTGGAAAACGCACTTCTGCTTTCTCATATACATCTTGTGCATCTAGTTTTTCTAAATGTTCAAGCAATGTCTGCCCTTTATACCAAGGAGTATTTTGAGAAGCATCTACGACATTATCTCCTTGTAAAGCACTTACTGGTATAAATGTTATATTTTGTTCTTTATAATCACTTTTCTCTATTAATTTTTCAAAATCAGCTTTTATAGCTTCATACTTTTCTTGAGAAAAGTCTACTAAATCCATCTTGTTAACTGCAACAATTACATCTTTTACTCGAAGTAAATTATTGATAAAAAAGTGGCGGTATGTCTGTTCTATTACCCCTTTACGTGCATCGACTAAAATAATCGAAGCTTGTGATGTAGAAGCACCGGTAACCATATTTCTTGTATACTCGATATGTCCTGGAGTATCAGCAATTATATAACTTTTTGTTCGCGTTGAAAAGTAGATATGGGCAACATCAATAGTAATACCTTGTTCTCTTTCTGCAACTAATCCATCTGTTGCTAATGAAAAATCAAGATAATCAAAACCATTAGCTTTACTTCTGGTTTCTATAGCCTCTAATTTGTCTGTTGTTAATGATTTTGTATCATACAAAATCCTTCCGATTAAAGTACTTTTTCCGTCATCTACACTTCCTGCAGTTGCTATTTTTAATACGTCCATAGCTATTATTATTTCTCCTTATGGGAGTAGTATTCTATATTATTAATATTCATTCGATTCTGAAATCACTTCGACAAGCTAAGTTTAACATTTCAGAATTATACACATTATAGTTTTCTAGAAATATCCTTGTTGTTTACGTTTTTCCATAGCAGCCTCAGATCGTTTATCATCTATACGTGCTCCTCTTTCTGAAATTGTAGATTCTCTAATTTCTTCTACAACTTTGTCGATTGTAATAGCGTCAGAAAGAACAGCTGCTGTACAAGACATATCTCCTACGGTACGAAAACGCACCATTTTTTCTTCTACTACCTCATCATCTTCACGATATACCACATCATCCTCGGCAGACCAAATCATACCATCTCTTACAAAGATCTTACGCTTATGCGCGAAATAGATTGAAGGAATTTCGATATTTTCTTTTTCGATATAACTCCAAACATCTAATTCTGTCCAATTACTAATTGGAAACACTCTTACGTTTTGTCCTAAATCAATTTTACCATTAAGGTGATCAAACAACTCTGGACGTTGGTTTTTTTCATCCCATTGTCCAAAATCATCTCTTACAGAAAAAATACGTTCTTTGGCTCTTGCCTTTTCTTCATCTCTTCTGGCTCCACCTATAGCTGCATCAAATTTAAATTCTTCTAATGCATCAAGAAGTGTTGTTGTCTGAAGACTATTTCTACTAGCATATTTTCCTTTTTCTTCTATTACTTTTCCTTGATCTATAGAATCTTGCACATTACGCACTATAAGCTCTACACCTAATTCTTTAGCTAGTCTATCTCTAAACTCTATTGTTTCAGGGAAATTATGACCTGTATCTATATGTAATAATGGAAATGGTATTTTACCCGGATAGAAAGCTTTTTGTGCTAACCTAACCAAAGTAATAGAATCTTTTCCTCCAGAAAAAAGCAATACTGGTTTCTCAAATTGTGCCACTACTTCTCTAAAAATATAAATTGCTTCACTCTCTAAAGGATTTACCGTTAGCTTTTTTATATCTGTCACTTGTTCTTTTATATTTTCTATCACTTCCATGTAACTTCTTTTCTATTGCGTTTTTTGATACTATTTTTTCTTAATTAACTAGTGTGCAATCCACACTCTCTATTTTCTAAGACTTTAGTTGGATCAAAATATTTAAATTCATTAGGTAGTTTATTTTCTTCTAAATAAACGTCTAATTCTGCATCACTATAATAGTAGAAAGGACTAACTTTTAAAACTCCATCTTTACCCATACTCAAAATATCCAATGAATCCCTAAGAGCAGTTTGCCCCTTTCTTAAATTTGTAAACCAAACATCTGGTTTAAAATCATTCATAGCTCTCTTGAAAGGTTCTAGTTTTACTTGTTCAGTAAAAACTTTATGTTGAGGATCATCTATATCAGGAATACCCATAACTACATCTCTATGTGCTGTTGTTTGTTTAGGCACATACAGTTGTACATTTAAACTCAACAACTCAATTACTTCCTCAGCATGTCTATATGTATTAGGAGTATTATATCCAGAATCGCACCATATCACAGGCATATCTGACAATCCTTTGGCACAAACATTAAGTATAGCAGCTTCGTAAGGTCTGAAATTAGTGGTCACAACAGGATTTTTAGCATTACTAACGGCCCATTGTACAATTTCTAAAGGAGTTTTATCCTTTAGTGTTTTATTTAAGTCTTTTATTGTATTTTCTGTCAAACTCATAATCAAAATTACTTTTCCTTTTAAGCAATTACTTTCCCCATTTTATGCGATTCCATATTCTCTCATGGAAAAAGTACAGAATCATTTTAGTTACAAAATCAATAGACGCAATTGAAGTTGCCAGGGCAATCTCACCAGTAAGAATATATGATACAATTAATGTATCTAATGTTCCTATTACTCTCCAGCTTATCGCCTTAACAATACTACGCAATGGTTTCTCTGAGGATTTATCATCACTGTACGTTGTTTTTCGCGTAGCTACTTTATCTAATATCATTTGATCTACAATCATTTTTTTTAAAAATTCTATTACCCTATCGGAATAGTAGATTATTAAACAAATATATACATATTATCCGTTTATTAGTCCTAAAAAAATCAGAATCTTACTCAATTTGAAAGAATTATGATATTATTAATAAAAACCCTACTTAATTAGTAGATTAATAAGTCATATACGAAAATCATTATTATTATTTAACTTTTAAACAGGATGTAAATCTTAAAAAAACTTTAAAAACAATGTCATATATTTACCAAAACCACTTAGCTGTACGCTATTTAAAACAATATGCTTCTCTTTAGGCCGTTGATTTAACATAACCCTAATTATAAAATTATCATGAAAAAATTAGCCCTTTATTTATTCCTTGCCGGTACAATTCCCGCATTGTTTGTTTCATGTAGTAGTGATGATGACAATCCTATAGAAATTAATGAATCCTTTATTCCTGGTGAATGGGACTTAACAGAAACCAAATCTGAAAATGGTAAAGTAACTGGTACTTTTCAAGGTATTCCTGTTAGTGGGGATTATAGTGTAACAGGTAAAGATTATACTGCCAAGGTAAATTTTACTGAATCTACAGTTGCAAACGAACCTAATACACTTACTGGTTCTGGAGGTTTTACACTAGTTGCAGAAGTAACTATACCCACTCAAGATCCTATCTCGGTAGAAAGAAATGTTCCAGAATTTATAGGAGGAGGCGAATGGACTATTGAAAACAACAACCTTAATGTTACTGTTCAAGGAGAAACAGTATCTTATGAAATTACAGCCCTTAGTGCACAGTCTATGACACTTAAAGCAACATTAGATCAAGACGAAACTATAGAAGGAACTACTTTTAGAATAACAGGAGATCAGTTTTTTGTACTAACGAAACAATAACAAAAACTCCGTAAACAATTAAAAAGCAGCAAATATAATTTGCTGCTTTTTTGTTTATAACCGCTCTAAAGCCTGTTCTATATCATGTATAATATCTTCTATATGCTCTAACCCTACAGAGCATCTTACCATCCCATCGGTAATACCCACTACTAATTTGTCCTCTTTAGCTAATTTACTATGAGTTGTAGAAGCAGGATGTGTAACTATGGTTCGAGTATCTCCTAAATTAGCAGATAATGAGCACATTTTTATGTTATCAAAAAAGTTCTTGCCCCCTTTTACTCCTCCTTCAACCTCAAAAGCTATAATATTTCCCCCTAATTTCATTTGTTTTTTAGCAACGTTATATTGTGGATGAGACTTCAAAAATGGATACTTTACCCAATTTATCTTAGGGTGCGCTTCTAAAAATTCAGCTAATTTTAATGCATTCTCACAATGCTTATCTACACGTACTGCTAAAGTCTCCAAACTCTTTGATAATGTCCATGCATTAAAAGGTGATAGTGCAGGACCGGTATTCCTAGAAAATAAATAAATCTCTCTAACTAATTCTTTTTTACCAACCGTAACACCTCCTAAAACTCTACCTTGCCCATCAATCAATTTTGTGGCAGAATGAATTACCAAATCTGCTCCAAATTTTATTGGATTCTGTAAATATGGTGTCGCAAAACAATTGTCTATTATTAAAAGAAGATTATGTTTTTTAGCAATTTTACCAAGCAACTCTAGATCTAATACATCTACCCCTGGATTAGTAGGAGATTCTGCATAAATAATCTTGGTATTTGGTTGAATTAAGCTTTCTACTGTATCTATTTCGTCTATTTTAAAGTAACTTGTTTCAATATTCCATTTTGGAAAATACTTTGTAAACAATGTATGTGTAGAACCAAACACAGACCTTGCAGAAACAATATGATCACCAGCATCTAATAATGCCGCAAATGTTGAAAAGACTGCTGCCATTCCTGTAGCAAAAGCATAACCGTCCTCTGCTCCTTCTAAAGCGCAAATCTTATCTACAAATTCTGTTGTATTTGGATTACTAAAGCGACTGTAAAGATTTCTATCCTTTTCTTCGGCAAAGGCTGCACGCATCTCTTCCGAATCTTCAAAAACAAATCCTGAAGTTAGGTACATCGGTGTAGAATGCTCTAAAAATTGAGTTTTGTCCGTTTGTGTTCTTACCGCTTGAGTTTCAAAGTTTGTATATTTCTTACTCATAATTCTTTATTATTCAATACCACTTTATATTCTATGGTAGCTGTGGGTTCTAATGTTTTAGAAACAGAACAATATTTTTCGAATGATAGTTGCGCCGCTCTTTTTGCCTTATCTGGTGCTATTTCACCTTCTAGAAACACGGTTACAGCAATACTCTTAAATGGTGTAGCTCCATCAATTTTTTCGCGTGTGCCATCTACTTCTGCTCTATAGTCGGTAATCTCTTGTCTTTGTTTTTTTAGGATAGAAATAACATCAATTGCACTACATCCTGCTACTCCCATAAGAACATACTCCATAGGACTAGGCGCTAAATCATGACCTCCTACTTCTGCTTTACTATCTATATGTGTAATATGACCTCTCTCATTTTTTAATTCAAAATGATAATCGTTATCTATTCTTTTGAGTTGTACTTTCATTTTTTATTTAATTTTATCGACTATAATTTATTAATTATTGAATATTACCCCCTACCGACAATCCACTAGGAACGCTATCGACTATTTTCTTGTCAAAATCAGTTTCGTTCAAAGTGTTCAAAAAGGAAATGATAGGTGCCATATCCTTCACTTTTATTGTTATTTTTTTCACCAAAGAATCTAATTGATGATCTTCTATATTTGTATTTTGAGATTTACCAAAAGCTATATCTTCATAAAACTCCATTACTTTTTGAAGATTTTCCATACGTCCGTTATGCATATAGGGCGCTGTGAATCTTAAATTTCTTAAACTCGGTGTTCTAAAAGAGAATTGCCTATTAAATCCACTATCTATCTTTTTCAGCTTGTTGTTTTCTTCTAATCCCAATACATGCATTTTATAATCTGAAAACATAGGGCCGCTATGACAGTGAGCACATCCCACTCGTTTGAAGGTTTCGAAACCTTCTTTTTCTGCCATCGAAATCGCATTTTTATTACCTGAGATATATTGATCAAAACGGGAATTATTAGTTACTAATGTTCTTTCAAAAACCGCAATTGCTTTGGATAAGTTAACACTATTGATTGCATTCTTTTCTTCGAAAGCCGCCTCAAACAACTCTTGATACTTTGGTATATTTTTTAATCTACTAATGACTTCCTCCAAGATATCTTCTTCAGAATGCTGAAGACCTCGCATTTCTTCAAGAGCCTTAATTGGCTCTAAAGCTTGTTTTTCTAAACTCGTAACCCGATTGTCCCAAAACATTGGAGCATTTTCAGGATCATAACTATTATTCTCATCAATGCCATTATACGCTGTGTTTAGAATCGTATGTGCATTTCTTTTAACAAAAGGAATAACATTAGGCTTCTTAAAAACACGTTTACTACCAAATCCTTTTCCATTTACACCAATAGACAGATCTCTAAATTCTGCATAGCCATTATTTGGATGATGACACGTTGCGCAGGCGACATCTCTATTACCCGATAATATAGGATCAAAAAACAGTAATTTCCCTAAATAAGCTTTTTCAGGAGTACTTGGATTATCTTTGGGTGATTTTATTATTTTAGGTAATGCAGAATATGTAAACAATTCCTCTACTTTACCATTATCTACATAATCTACCTTTTCTGCATTAAAACAACTCACAATCAATGTTGTGGCAATACCGAATAAAAAACGAATGTATTTTTTTTGCAAAACGTTGGTATTAGTTCTTTGTATTACTTGAGTTATCTTTTTTCTGTTAAGCGTAAAATATCACCAAATACTCCTCTTGCTGTAACTGCAGAACCTGCACCTGCTCCTTGAATAACTATAGGTTGATCCCCATATGATTCTGTATAAATTTCAAATATAGAGTCGGATCCTTTTACTTGTCCTAACGCACTACTTTGAGGAACTGATATCAATTTTACATCAAGGGCTCCTTTTTCTTGCGATAAATCTCCCCAAAGATCGCCAATATATCTTAATACATGATTGGGTTTTTGTTGTTCTTTAACTTTTTGATATACGCTATCTAAAGCTGATAAACTATTTAAGAACTCGGTAGCCTCTCCTTTTCTAAGATTTTCTGGAATAAGATTATGTATATTGACATCAACAAACTCATTACTTAAATCTAATTCTCTTGCAAGTATCAGTAATTTTCTACCTACATCATTACCACATAAATCCTCTCTAGGGTCGGGTTCTGTGAACCCTTTGTCTATAGCCTCCTGTAACACTTCGCTAAACAACCTATCTTCTTGAGAAAAAGTATTAAACAAATAGCTCAAAGAACCTGAAAAAACTCCTTTGATTCTGGTTATATTTTCTCCTGATAAGTGCAATAACTTTATCGTGTCTATTAACGGAAGACCGGCTCCTACATTGGTTTCGTATAAATATTGCTTTTGATTTTGTTCTAAAGCACTTCTTAACTGTTTATAAAAATCAAAACTTAATGTATTAGCTACTTTATTAGACGAAACTAAATCAAATCCATGAGCAATCAAATCAAGATAGTTATTCGTAAAATCCTGACTTGCCGTATTATCAACAGCAATTAAATTTTCGAGATGATTATCATTGGCATAATTAACAATATCTTTTAATTGATATGGCTCGCCCACTTCTTTAATTTTATTTTCCCAATCTACATCTATTCCATTTTTTTCTAAGAGCACTTTTTTCGAATTTGCAACTGCAAAAACGTTAAGTTTTATTTTCTTTCTTTTTTCAATTTGTTTTGCAGACTTTAAAATTTGATCAATTAATGTACCTCCTACCAGACCATGTCCAAATACGGCAAGGTTTATCTTTTTTGAAATTTCAAAAATCTCGCCATGAATAACATTTAAAGCTCTATGCAACTGTGCTTTTTGGACTACCAGACTAACATTTTTACCTGTTACCGTATTATTAAATAATAAAGGGATTATTTGATTTTTGATTAAAGCATTATAAGGCTTATGAAATGTACTAAGGTCCTGCCCGATTATAGAGATTACAGACACTTCTTTTTCAATTGAAATAACGCTAACATCCTGTTTATGAAAATCTGCTTCAAACTCTTGTTCAAGTACTAATTTTGCTTCTTTTGCCTGATCTGCATCAACGATAAATCCAATACCACGTTCTGATGAGCCTTGTGAAATAATACTAACACTAATATTTTTATGTGCTAAGGCTCTAAATATTCTTGCATCTACCCCTGCTTTTCCAAGAAGTCCTCTTCCTTCTAAATTTATTAAAGCAACATTTTCTAATACGGACAATGATTTTATCCCCTTTTCACTTGACTTTGAGGTAATCAACGTACCGTCATTCTTATGATCAAATGTATTAAGAATTCGTAATGGAATACCTTTCTCTATTAGTGGAATAATAGTTTTTGCATGTAAAATATTTGCTCCAAAGTATGCCAATTCATTAGCTTCAGAAAATGACAATTTCTCTATTTTTATGGCATCTTGAACTAAATCTGGATTTGCTGTATAAATTCCATCGACATGTGTGAAATTTTGTAATTCATCTGCCTCAAGATAATTTGCCAACAATGATGCAGTATAATTACTACCATTTCTTCCTAAAGTAGTGGTTTCGTTCTTAGCGTTTGCAGCAATAAATCCAGTGACTATATTTACAGTAGTACCATTGTGTTTTTTAAAATGATCAATCACATTGTCTTTTGATAACTTATCTAGTGGTTGTGCATCACCAAATTGTGCATCTGTAATAATTAATGATCGGCTATCTGTAAAATTGGCATTGATATTTTTTTCTTGCAAAAGTTGTGTTATCAATTTTGCAGAAAGGACCTCTCCTTGAGACAACACCTTATCCTTTATTCTCTTACTATAATCACCTAAAAGCGAAACACCTTCAAAAAGTTTATCTAAGGTTTCAAATTCATTAACAAAATCAACGTTAACAAAGTCTGATACCTGATACTTCTTAAATGCTTCTAATTGCTCAACATAACTTAAATTATCTTTTGCATTCTCTAGTATATTTTCTAACTCGTCAGTTGTATTACCACGTGCAGAAAGTACTACTGCAATCTGCTCTCCTTTCTTAACCTTATCTTCGATTATATCTACAACTGTAAGAATCCCTTTACCATTAGCAAGTGATTTTCCTCCAAATTTTAAAACCTTCATCTTTCTATACTTTTAAAAAACATCTTTAAGTAACTTACTCAATTGTTCAAATTCTATTAAAAACGCATCATGTCCGTGGACTGAATCAATTATACTATGGGTACTATTTTCTTTTACTTTTTTCAACTCTTGAAATGTTAATGTGTCTTCTGCTGCCGTAAAAAACATATCAGAATTAACGCTTACGATATGTATATTAGATTCTATATTGCGTACCACATCTAAAAAGTCACCTCTTCCTAAAGTAATATCAATATTTGCCAGAATATGATTTAACTCTTTATATGCGGCAATTGTAAACCGTTTTTTGAGTTTCTCTCCATGGTGAAACAACCAACTTTCTATATTAAACATATCTTTTTCATCATTATAACTTCGATTAAACTTTTGTTGAAATGATGATGGTGATCTATAAATTAACATAGCATGTAATCTAGCATCATGAATAGGGTTGTTAGAATTTAGCAAAATTTGTTCCTGAACAAGACAATTAGCTTTTAACCAATCGGTAGATTTCCAATCTGTTGCTATTGGTATTAAATTTTCAATCAAACTAGGCTTAAGGGCTGCCATTTCCCAGGCGATTCCTCCACCTACAGAGCCGCCTATCACGGCATATAAACGTTCTATATTTAATATTTCTAAACCTATTGAAAAAATAGTCGCAATATCTCTAGCATTAAATATTTGATGATTCTGGATCAGATTATCTTCTAAACCGTCATATCCATTTCCTGGAATATTAAACGATAAAACAGTATATCTACTGGTATCAATAAGTTTTTCTTTTCCTATTAAACCATTCCACCAACCGTCTTTTCCACAAACTGTAGAATTACCTGTAAGAGCATGATTTACTAAAACAATTGGAGCACTGTATAATGGTTTCCCAAAAACTTCATACGTTAAAGGAATAGAATTAATTAACTCCCCTCCAGCAGTAGTATAATTTGATATAATAACTTTTTGTAACATAAACGCAGTTAACTAGCAGCTAAAATTCTTGATTAAATCCCTAAATTTCGTCAGAAACCTAAACATCTTAACTTTAATTATTTTACGGTTTCATTGATTTTAGCAAAGGCTTCTTTTAGATCTGTTTTCAAATCTTCAATATCTTCAAGTCCTACAGATAACCTAATCAAGTCTTTACTAACTCCTGTTGATTCCTGCTGTTTTTCATCAAGTTGTTGATGTGTAGTACTTGCTGGATGTATGATTAAGGATTTAGAATCACCAATATTTGCTAATAATGAAAAAATCTTTGTTTCATCTGCGATAGTCTTTGCAGAGTCAAAACCACCTTTAACCCCAAAGGTGATGATACCACTTTGTCCCTTAGGCAAATATTCTTTTGCTAACTCATAGTATTTATTATTCTCTAAGCCTGGATAGTTTATCCAAGTTACCTCATCCTGTTGTTGTAACCACTTTGCTAAGGCAAGAGCATTTTCACTGTGCTTCTTAATTCTAATATCCAGTGTTTCTAATCCTTGCAAAATCTGAAATGCATTAAAAGGGCTTAGTGCAGCACCATGATCTCGCAATCCTTCAATTCTTGCTTTTGCAATAAATGCTGCAGGTCCTAAAGCTTCATGATAAACTAATCCATGATATCCAGGTGAAGGTTCTGTAAATTCTGGAAATTTACCACTAGACCAATCAAAAGTACCTGCATCAATAATTACCCCTCCTAAAGACGTACCATTACCGCTTATATATTTAGTCAAGGAATGAATTACGATATTAGCTCCGTATTGAATTGGGTTCAATAATGCCGGAGTTGCCACAGTATTATCAACAACCAAAGGTACTCTATAAGCTTTTGCATGAGCAGAAATCGCTTTAAGATCTAAAACATCAAGTTTTGGGTTTCCTAGAGATTCTACAAAGAATACTCGGGTATTTTCTTTTACCGCATTTGCAAAACCATCTGTATCTGAGGGATCTACAAAAGTTGTTGTAATACCAAATCTTGGAAGAGTAACATTTAAGAGGTTATACGTTCCACCATATAAACTACTTGAAGCAACAATATGGTCGCCTGCTTTTAATAGGGTAAGCAATGTAGTATTTATAGCGGCAGTTCCCGAAGCGGTTACAACACCACCAATACCTCCTTCTAATGACGCTAAGCGCTGTTCTAAGATATCGTTAGTAGGATTATTTAGTCTTGTATAAATGTATCCAGATTCTGATAAGTTAAAAACATTGGCAGCATGATCTGCATTTTTAAACACATAGGATGTTGTTTGGTAAATAGGGACTGCTCTTGTTCCTGCATTATTTTCTACATTATGTCCCGCATGTAATGCTTCTGTTGCAAATTTTTGAGTACTCATAATTTTCTAATTTAAATTTTAAAACAAAATAAAATTCAAATACATCAATCACTTTATATAAGTGAATGGATATAGAAAATTAAAAAGAAAGGAAAACGACAATTACAAAAACTGTAATTGTATCGAGTTATCTTTTCCCGAACAATCGGGTTAGAATTTAGCACCTTCTTTATAAATAAAGGGTTGCTAAGGTTTCACAGGGTCTATTCCCTCCACCTTTCTTAATAACTATCTAAAATATGTATAAGAAACGTTGGGGCAAATCTAATAATTATTTTTAATTCCCACAGCATTTACTCATAAAATTGTGTTTTTCAAAAAAACTATGATTTAATTGCCCTAATCATTGAAAAAAATTAATCATACGTTAAATACTTTTAAATATTCCCTTTTTTTTTACCTTTGCCGAAATATTTTCAGGAAAAGATTTGACTGATTATCACCCTAAAGCTTCATTATAAGTATTTATTATAATGTTTAAAATTCGATTATTTTTTTATCGAAAGCTTATTATAGTAATCTCGTCTTACTTCTTCTAAATAAAACAATAAAGAATGGCATATTTATTTACTTCAGAAAGTGTTTCTGAAGGACACCCAGATAAAGTAGCGGATCAAATTAGTGATGCTTTATTAGATAACTTTTTAGCTTTTGATCCTAATTCTAAAGTAGCTTGTGAAACTTTGGTAACTACAGGTCAAGTAGTTTTAGCTGGAGAAGTTAAATCTAAAACCTATCTTGATGTACAGCATATTGCGAGAGATGTTATCAATAAAATAGGATATACTAAGGGCGCTTACCAATTTAGTGGTGATTCTTGTGGTGTAATTTCTTTAATTCATGAGCAATCTCAGGACATTAATCAAGGAGTAGATCGAGAAACAAAAGAAGAACAAGGAGCAGGTGATCAAGGTATGATGTTTGGATATGCGACCAAAGAGACGTCAAACTATATGCCTCTTGCACTTGACATTTCTCATAAAATATTAATAGAATTAGCGAAATTAAGACGTGAAGGCAACGAAATCCCTTACCTACGTCCAGATTCTAAAAGTCAAGTTACTATAGAATATAGTGATGACAATATCCCACAACGAATTGTAGCTATAGTTGTTTCAACACAACATGATGATTTTGATGACAATGATGATGTGATGCTCTCTAAAATTAAGAATGACATTGTTTCTATTTTAATACCGAGAGTAATTGCTCAATTACCAAAATATATTCAAGAATTATTTAATGATGATATTACATATCACATTAATCCTACTGGAAAATTTGTGATTGGTGGTCCTCATGGAGATACAGGTTTAACAGGAAGAAAAATCATTGTTGATACCTATGGTGGTAAAGGTGCTCATGGTGGTGGTGCATTTTCGGGTAAAGATCCGAGTAAAGTTGACCGTTCTGCTGCATATGCTTCAAGACATATTGCAAAAAATATCGTAGCCGCTGGTGTTGCAAGTGAAGCTCTTGTACAAGTATCTTATGCAATAGGCGTTGTAGAACCTACATCTATCTTTGTTGACACTTATGGGACTAGTAATTTAGGATTAACCGATGGTGAAATTGCAGAAAAAGTAGCAGAAATTTTCGATATGCGACCAGCTGCTATTGAAGAACGTCTGAAGCTTAGAAATCCTATTTATGAAGAAACCGCAGCCTATGGCCATATGGGTAAGGAGCCCAAAACGGTAACTAAGGTTTTTGAAAGTCCGTATTCTGGTAAAGTTAAAAAAGAAGTTGAACTTTTTACCTGGGAAAAACTTGATTATGTCGATATTGTAAAAAAAGTGTTTAAAATCTGATTTTTCATTAATTTACCGTAATTTTACAGTCTCAAATTTAAAGATATTCATCTAATTGTTATTTACAAAAATGCAATTAATCGAATACTACAAGAAAGCCTGCGAATACTAAAACGTTAACATTATTATTGCTATTAATAATATCTTTAAAAGCAATAGTTAACTAATAAAAAATTGTGAAAATGAAATTAAAGGTTTTAATAACTATCTTATTACTTTGTTTTTGTAGTGTTTCGTTTGGTCAGGATTATAAAAGTAATCTAACATCGGTTAAAACTATTGATGACCAACTCCTAGAAGAAAAATATGATGCAAATGAAGAAGTAGCTGTTGCTGATAGGTTAGTACTAAAAACTTCTGTCGAAAAGATTTCTGAGAAAGACAAACAATTCTTCTCTAGAAAAGAATGGAGAAAAATTAAAAAACAACTCTTAAAAAACAAAAAAAGAATTTCTAAATCTAAAGAAGCTATTCATACAACCAAAATTATGGATACTGTTTTCATAGAAATCCCAATTAAAAACAATCTTAGATCTAGTTTATCTGGATGGTAAAATAAAATAAGGCAATAAAAACAAAAATCTCTTAAAGCTTTTTAAGAGATTTTTTGTTTTAAAAAACTATCTACACTAGTATAATTGCACTGTATCTATATAATTAGGGTAACCTTAGGGGAAAAAACCCCTTCACGATTTGGGGCTTTTTAGTAAGAAAATAACCAAAAATCCTTATTACTTTAGCAACTGATTAACAAACACTTAATCTCCAGAATACAAATCTAAAAAAGTAACTCATTGCATTGTCAAAAATTTTAAAAATGTTTCGTTCATTCTAATTAACGACCAGAAGGTCAAAAATCAAAAATTATGAAAATTACTATGACTTTTACATTATTACTGTTGGTTTCATTTTTATCAACCGGACAAAACTATTCTAATGACAATGTAGAAAAAGTAAAATCTGAAGAAACCAATTCAAACATCTCCTCTGAAGAACTTTCTTCTAATGATAAGGAATGGGATAAGATCCAAATTCAAATTCAAAAAAATAAAAGAAAATACAGTAAGTCTAAAAACCTTGTGTACGCCAAAATAATGATGGATACTATACATGTTGACGTAACCATATTTAAAGAAAAATCATCTTTATCAGAATGGTAGAAAAATAATCATTTATTCTTTCTTAGATAATGATAATACTTATTGTTCCATTTTTAGATAATAATCTACAGAATGTTTTCCTGAACCATATAACAAGAAGAAAATACAAATAAGAAAAATAATACTTGCTATAACAAGGTTAGCCGTGTTCATTACACCAATAAAATTAATCAGCACGGCACCAAATAGTAATGGCAATTGTGCCATTACTGACCATCTGGTCAATAATCCAAAAGCGATAAGTATTCCTCCTATTAAATGTGCTGGAGCTACATAGTGAATTATGATCATTGAGCCTGCCAAATTCTGCACTGGTTTGATTAAATCAACTAGTATTTGGCTATTACTTATGAAATTAATTCCTTTTATGAATAAAAACACCCCTAAACTGATTCTTAACAAGTCTAATGGGTAATAGGTATGAGCATTTGCCCATTTATTTAATGATTTTATAGTAGGCATGACATATAAGCATTGATTAAACACCTATAAGATACTGATTTTTAAAGAAATAAGAAAAAAAATTCAAAAAAAACAAATAGACCTACCTCTTATTATATCTTATTTTTTTATAGCTGCGTACCATGTTATCTTTAATTGTTGTCGAAATATTCGAGAAATTAATAGACGTTTTCTTATAAAAAACTTCTAGTAAATTGTGCAAAAGCAATTTTAACTCTGATTGATACTTAAAATAGTATAATACCAAAGCGCATATACCAATAACAAATAACAGAGCACCCACTAATGCTTCTGTTGGTGCTAAAGCTCGATAAAAAAAGCGATTAAGGCCAAATTCGAACCAACTACCATAAAGGATGAAAAAATGCAGAATATAAATTGACAATGTTTTTCCTCCTACTTTAGTAACAACAGGATGCGAAACAAGATTTCTAAGTATTATAAAAACAGCAAAAAGCACACACACATTTCCAAGTCTTATAAATAGAAAATTATTATAGGCTACAGATTTGAAGATCTCCAGAGATGTAATATCATGTAAAGACATTAATAAACTAGACGAAAAATACATCAATACAAAACCGGCAAGAAGATAAACCATTATCGCATACCGATAAAAGTCTTTTTGTTTTAAGTACTTCAAAAATAAAGATGCCATAAAACCACCAAAACACACATATCCAAACCAAGGAAAAATTGTAAAAATAGATCCATTGGTATGTGTAAAATAATTAGCTATGGTTTTTGGTAAAAATTCTAAAATACAAGCTTCATACATAGGCTGTAAAAGAAAAATTACCGTACCAATGACTAAGATCGTATTTTGAAAAAAAACGACTCCATATTTACTAGCAATAAGATAAATTCCAATTAACAATAACAAAGATGTACCAATACACTGAAGTACATCTACATAATAAAATGATGGGTTTACACCACCAGCATATAGAGCGTAAAGACTCAAACGAAGTAAGTACCCCCATAAAATAACTTTAATGGCACGTTTTACACCTTTTAAAACTCGCGGATTATCAATACCTATCGTACCTTGTTTTAATAATAGAAACGTAAAGATGAAGCCCGTTATAGTAAAAAAAGTAGGAGCTGTCATCCCTCTAAAATATTCCCATATATTAAAAATAGTATTACTTGTATCTCGATATTCATCTGCTAAGAGCGTATATACAAAATGTCCTTGAAGCATCATTATAATCGCGAATGCTCTAATTGCATCTAGAAAATGTAATCGGTTATTGGGACTAGTTATCATTTGGGGCCAGTTAGTTATACTATCTCAAAAAACGTTTTTCAGATAATATTATTGCTTAAAAAAAGCGCAAAAATAATCTTTTTAATCTGATTTTAAGTCATTTATACTAATATATTGTTTTTAAAAATCATATCTTATAAAAAACACATAGAGTATTTTATACACAGTTTCGAAAAAGAATAAGTGTATCTATAAAAAACAACCTCTAAAAAAGAGGTTGTTTGCTTTGGCATCTTTATTGGTGCCTAAACTGTAAACTTTAAATTATATATTATGAAAAGTGATAGTTATACCAAATTAATTCTAACAGTTATTGCATTATGCCTTGTTATTATCGTCGTTAGGGATATTGACATTATTCCAAAGGCTCATGCAAACGAAGTTTCAAATACAAAATATGGAGCACTTCCTATTAACGAAGATGGATCTATTACCGTTAGACTAAGTAATTCTGATCAAATCGATGTAAATATTAAAAACATAGATACCTATGATAAACTTCGAGTAGATTTAAATGATATAAGTACCCAAGATGAATTGGATATAAATATTGACGAAATAGGTGGACGCTTTGTTTCTAATGGTGGGCCCATCAAAGTAACGTTACAAAACTAAAAAGGCTTGTTATTGCGGGTTTATAGCCTTGTTAGTCAAACCATCTAAAGCGCCTTTTATTTTTTGTAATATTTCATCTTTTCCTTCAACACCATGTCTTTCTTGGAGGTATGTAGGATCGTTATATGAAACTTTTACAACATCATTGTCCTGCCAAACTAAGATTTTTTGTGGTAAATCCAACCCAATAGACTGTGCATTTTGCATTAAAGGAGTTCCTAACTTAGGATTTCCGAACATTATTATTCTTGTTGGGTTTAACTCTAATCCAACAGATGCAGCATTTGCCTGATGATTTAACTCTGCAATTATTTTTAGATTGGGATTGTTTGTAATAACCTCAACCAAGGTGTTATATGTTTCTTCAAAACTCTTAGAACTTGTCTTTGTTACGATTCCTTGTCCTTTAGTTACTTCCATTTTATGATTTGAATTTAGTTTTTCAATCTTAGACGTATCTTTTTTGTTTTGATTACACGATGAAATAGTTAACATTATCAAAAGAAATCCAAATACTTTATATATGGTCATATCTATTATTTTATCTGTTTGTCGTAAAAACTAAGATAATAATTACAAATTATATTTTACACTTAATATCCAATATCTGGGCTGAACTGTATACCTAGAAGTGCTATTATATAGCTCATTAAAATTATCTCTATTGATACTATTTGTGTTTAACGCATTTGAGACCGAAAATTTATATTCCCAATTTTTACCTGATTTTTGATAGCGTAAATCTAAATCTAAAAAGCTATATTCATTTAGTGTTCTTTGCCCATTACTATAGTTGTAATAGCTGTATGAAGATTTTAGCAACAGCCCCTTGGCCATGAGCCAATCTAACCGAGCGAATGGCCTACTTGTATAAAATGTAGTCTCTAATCCATTATTATCATAATCATTCACAGAAATACTATATCCCAAATCAAAGTTTGGTCCTTTCTTAAAATTCGATGACCATTCTGTGCTATATACCTGAGTAAAGCTCACACTCTCACTTGGTCTAGTATTTACAATATTATTAAAACTAGACCAATTTAAATTCACATTAAACTCTCCATTTACTTTTCCTAATGATCGACTAAATTTCCCGTTGATAGAGAATACTTGATCTGCAAAATTTGAATTAACTGATGTACTTACTGTATTAATACCATTAACAGCACTTGTACTTTTAATTGGGTTACGCCTATTAACGTAATTAACACTTGCAAAAATATTGGTATAATTAAATCTATTGAAACTAAAATAATTCAAGGTATAACTATCAAACAAAGCATTTTCTAGGTTACGATTTCCTTGTGTTAACGTATTGTAAGTATTAAAAACATAACCTGACGCTAATCTTTTAATATCTGTATAATCTGCTGTTATTGAATAATTCAATCGTAAACTTGAACTACTCTTCAGTTGAGCCAAAATAAAAAGATCTGGTAATATTTGCCATTCGTTTTGTTCAATTACGGTTCCTAATTGCCTATCTTTTAAATCATAATTATGAAGACTCACCCCTGGATTAATCGTAAAAATTCCTTTAATAAATTTATAATGTAGACTTGTGTAAATATCCCTAAAATTATATTTTACATCGTTATTAAATAAATTTGACTCAAAATCATTTCTGTTTGCAGTATCTAAGATTTGAAAAATGTTTGAATCAAAATTTTGATTACTTCTTGTGATCCCGAGTGTAAAATTAAGATTACTCTTTTTGTTTAAGACATAATAATAATCTAATCTTGTATCTAATTTGTTTGTTTTTATACTTCTATCCTGATTAACATTATATCTATCTGATCTCTGTAGTGGATCGAAAACATCTGTATCGGGAGTTAAAGGGTCATTAATCTGGGTAAAGACACCTCTGAAAGGAATTTGATTTCTTATAGCATTATAAAAAGGAGTTTCTTGTTGGAAAAGGTGTTGTATTTCTAAAGAAAAAACATTTTTAGAATTATGCGTGTAATAAGCATTTACATTTTGTTGTAGAGAAAATGGAGTGTTTTCTAAATTTTCATTAATATCTTCTGAAACCCCAGCTCTTGTAGAAAGAAAAATGTTTCTCTGTTCTTGTCTAGAAAGCTTTCCAAAAATATCATAATCTAACCTAAATTTATTATTCGGTTTATAACTAGCACTTAATTTTAACAATCCTAAAGTGTTTCTCTGTTGGGTATTTTCTGAAGTTTCTTCAATAGTATTATCCGTTTCATCTAAAGTATCATCGATATATACTCTGTTTGTATTTGTTACTAAATCGACCTTAGTATCGCTTATGATACTATAACCACTAAGATCTAAAACTTTACTAGCTGTAAGACTAAAATTAGCAGCTCCAAATTTAGTGTTAATCTCATTTGCTCGATTATTTTGCAATGTAGTAAAAGCAAGATCATCACCTGAAATAGAAAAGGAGGTTCCTGCTCTTCCAAAATTTCTAAAACCACCAGTAAACCTAAAATAGTCTCTTCTTGTAAACGGAACTTCACCAATATCATTAAAATCGGTAAGAACATTGATACTATAAGACGGGCTATAATAAAACAATTTAGGTTTAACTATATATCGTTCTGTTTCTCCTATTCCTGAGCCTACCGAAATATCGCCAAACCAAAAGTTCTTTTTCCCTTCTTTAAGCTTTATATTAATTGCTATTTGATCCTGAGAATTACTAAGACCTTTCATTTGACTTACATCTTCATAGTTACGAAGTACTTCTACTTTATCCAGCGCATCGGCCGGAATATTATTGGTTGCCAATTTTGAATCTCCATCAAAAAAATCTTTTCCTTCGATCATTACTTTAGAAACTGCCTTACCTTCTACTTCAATTTCTCCTTCATCATTTACTACGATCCCGGGTAGTTTTTTAAGCACATCTCCCAATTTTTTTTCAGTGCCGTTTACAAATGAATCTGTATTATAAACCAAAGTATCACCTTTTATCACAACTGGAATTTCATATACAATCTCTACTTCATCCAAATCATTTTCCTGAGGTTTCATTTCAAAATCAGCAATTATATCTCCCGTTTTTGCTTCTATAGACTTAGCTTCTGCATAAAGTCCTATATAACTAACTTTAAGAACATAATTCTTATATTCTGGTACTGAAATTTTATACCTTCCATCAGAATTTGTAATCCCATACCCTACCATCGTATTATCAGATTTTAGATATGCGATTACATTTGCCATCTCTATCAAATTTCCTGTAGAATCTTTGACAACTCCTGAAATCTGTACTTTTTGAGCATTGATGATCTGGGCCATTCCGATAAGGAATACCAGTAGTTGTATTTTCTGATTCATATTTCTGATTGATTCTCTCTACTTTAGAGAGTACTTTAACAGTACTACTGTAGAGGCTTTGAATACTAATTACTTATTCTTGAACACACTATAACTGTATGTGTTTTTGATTTTATAATCACCCTCCTATTCGTATTCTCATACCATCTCCACCACCTCTTCTAGACATATGACTTTCCATTTCTCTAATTTTTTTCTCCATAATACGCTCAAACTCTTGTTCTTTAATTATTTTTCCTTTAGTAGGTTCTTTAATTTCAATTTCTTTCTTGGGATTAAGGACTATTTTAGAACATAATATGTTTTCTTCTCCATCATTAACCTCGAGTATTAAACCTGGTAATCCCCCATAGTTTCCTGGACCATTAGATATTGGAATTTCAGGAGTATACCAGGCAGTAATTGTAATCTCCTCTTCTTTAGGTTCTCCCTTTTCTTCCTCACTGTTCATAGTGCTTAACGTATTTTGAATTCGTCTCATACGTTTTGCAGTTGCCTTATAACACTGGTAAGCACCTATTTTTTTCGTTTCATCTTCTAATTTCCAATCTAATTTTTCAAGATCATCCTTTATTAAAAACAGTTTACCCATCATATCTCTTTTATTAGCATATCTTTTCTCTTTTATATTTTTATATAAAACATCAGAAATACCTGATCCAGCCATAATAATAGTCATACCACCCGAAGACTTAGGTGTTTCCAGATTTTGCACCTCTTTATAAACAGATTCAGAGTTCGTAAAACTCAAAGAATATTCTCGCTGAAATTGCTTTTTAAGCATTTCCTGAATTTGTTTTTGCATATCTGCATTCATTTTAGAATCATCTGCATTAAAATCTATCTTGCGATTTGTTTTATATGTTACCACGCCCTGAAAATTTTGAGAACATAAACTCTTACATGCAAATAAGAATATCAATATTAAAACTCGTATCATAACTTTTGTTTTTTGATTTATACAGTACAAATATGTGAAGTCAATATCAATCTATGAGTTAACCAGTGTTAACGTGTGTTAACCGATTCGTTTTATATTGGATAAGAATCTTACTTTTGGATTATGCGAAAAGGAAGTTACCAGAGTATTATCTATTTTATTGCTAGCGTGATTATGATCACATTAGCAATTCAAGTTTACTGGAATTATAAAAATTATAGAACAGGAAAACAGCAATTAATAAATGAAGTACAAATCAGTCTAGACAATGCTGTTGATGAATACTTCACAGAGCTCGCCAAAGAAAGTACCGTTTTTATAATGACTGATCGTATGTTATCAGAAACGGTAAAGCGTGAAGAAGCTTTTAAAAATCGAAGAATTGCCTTTCAAAACTTTACACGTATAGATTCTTTTGACCTAAATAAAGATGTAAAGATTTCGGTTGTAAAGGACTCGGCAACACAGAACATTCATATCTTAAAAGGTCCTAATTTATCAAAAGAAGAAATCATAAAATGCCAATCCGACCTTATGTCGCATCTTGTAAAACATGAGGAAGATAACAAGTCGTATAATAAAGATAGTATAAATGACGTATTTAAAAGTCTTGCCTCAAAAGCCATTATATCTATTGCACAAGACTCTTTAAATCTTTCAAGAATAGACACATTGGTTTTTAGAGAATTATCTCGAAAAAACATCAATATTGATTATGGTCTTAAGTATACCAACTCCCTTAGAGAAAAAAAAGAGATTAATACACCTATTGTTAAATCTGCGGTTTTACAAACCACATCAAAATCGTCATTTTTACCAGAAATAAGTACATTAGAATTGTTTTTTGTCAATGAAAAATTGACAATTTTTAAGAAGAACTTAGTTGGAATTCTACTATCATTTATATTATTAAGTGCAGTAATCGCAAGCTTATTATTTTTATTACGAATCATAAATAAGCAAAAACAATTGGCAGAATTAAAAAATGACTTGATCAGCAATATAACACATGAATTTAAAACTCCTATTGCAACCATAAATGCCGCTCTAGAAGGAATTCAAAATTTCAATCCAAAAAATGATCCTGAAAAAACAAAAAAATATGTAGAGATGTCTTCTAATCAACTTCATAAGTTAAATATTATGGTTGAAAAAATTCTAGAAACAGCTACCCTAGATAGTGATAAACTACAATTAGATCTTGAAGATGTGGATATCATATCCTTGATAAAGAGTATCTCACAAAAACACAAAAATAATACACCAAATAAAAGTATAACGTTTACCTCTTCTCACTCAAACATGGTGACGAGTTTAGATGTTTTTCATTTTGAAAACGCTATAAATAATATTATCGATAATGCCATAAAATATGGAGGTAGTATCATAGGCATATCCATAAAAAAGACCAGCAACCACATTACTATAGAAATTACAGATAATGGATCAGAACTTACTAAAGCACATAAAGATAGAATATTCGAAAAATTCTATCGCGTTCCGAAGGGTAATACTCACAACATCAAAGGTTTTGGAATAGGCTTGTTTTATACTAAAATCATTGTTGAAAAACACAATGGCGTCGTACAACTTATACTAGACAAAGGGCTAACAAACTTCAAAATTACCTTGCCAAATGAATAAAACAATAGAAATAATAGTAGCCGAAGACGAACCATCTTTAGGTCAAATTATTAAAGAAAGTTTAGAGACTAGAAATTTTAACGTTCATCTTGCACAAGATGGTGAAGAAGCATATACGCTTTATAAAACAAAAAGCGCTAAACTTATTGTACTTGACGTTATGATGCCCAAAAAAGACGGTTTCACATTAGCCAAAGAAATTAGAAAAGAAGATGATACAATACCGATTATTTTCTTGACAGCAAAGTCACAAACACATGATGTTGTTGAAGGTTTCACTATAGGGGGAAATGACTATCTCAAAAAACCTTTTAGTATGGAAGAACTAATTGTGAGAATAAATAACCTACTTCATCGTAGCGCCCTGCAAAAAAAGACAGAAATCATTTCTATAGGAATATACACCTTTGATTTTACAAAACAACTACTCTACCATGATCAACAAACCCAACAATTAACTCATAGAGAAGCTCATTTACTATTTCACTTAGTAAAAAACAAAAATCAAGTATTAGACAGGTCTATGATACTTAAAAAATTGTGGGGTGACGACGATTTTTTTAATGGAAGAAGTATGGATGTTTTCATAAGTAAACTTCGTAAAAAACTAAAACAGGATGACACAATAAAAATTATCAATGTTAGAGGCTATGGTTATAAATTAGTATATTAAATACCTCTATTCGCTTTTAAAACCCTAAATAACTTCTACATATAACACATATCTTATAGAAATTCTTTTCTATCCTTTTTACGTTACTCATAAAATCCACTATATTTACCCCATACTTTAGTATTTAGTTTACAACAGCCCAAGAAAAATAATCGAATATGCATATAGCTATAGCTGGAAACATCGGTGCCGGAAAAACAACTTTGACCCGATTGCTTGCTAAACATTACAGATGGGAAGCTCATTTTGAAGATGTATTAGAAAATCCATATTTAGAAGATTTCTATAATAAAATGGAACGATGGTCCTTCAATCTTCAAATTTACTTTCTAAACAGTCGTTTTAGACAAATCCTTGATATTCGAGAAAGCGGAAAAGATATCATTCAAGATAGAACCATATATGAAGATGCCTATATTTTTGCACCAAATCTTCATGCTATGGGACTGATGACAAATCGTGATTTTGAAAATTATAGATCTCTCTTTGATCTTATGGAAAACGTAGTAGAAGGTCCTGATCTGCTTATATATCTTAGAAGTAGTATTCCTAATCTAGTTGCTCAAATCCATAAACGCGGACGAGAGTATGAAAACACGATTAGTATCGATTATCTAAGTCGATTAAATGAACGTTATGAAGCGTGGGCACACGATTATGATAAAGGCAATCTTCTTATTGTAGATGTTGATAATCTTAATTTTGTAGATAACCCTGAAGATTTAGGTAACATTATTAATCGGATAGATGCAGAGTTAAATGGATTATTCTAAGCTGTAACCTTGTATGGATTTTAATATCTTGTTTGAGTTTCTTCACGATCTTCAAAATAATAACCATAAAGATTGGATGGATGCCAATCGAAAGCAATATCATTCGGTTAGAAATTCATTCGTGAAATGGCTAGACCAAGTAGACGGTAAACTAGCGACAATAGACCCAGAGTACTACCCTACCCCTGGCAAAAAGGGTATTAATCGTATAAATAATAATTTACTCTTTCACCCTAACAAACCTGTTTATAAGGATCATTTTGGTGCAGGATTAGATCAACGTACAAAACAAGGGGATTTTTATATACATATTGGCCTATCAGAATGCTTAATAGCTGGTGGTTACTGGAAACCCGACAACAAAATTTTAAATAGCATACGAGAGGCAATAGACTATGATGGAGAAAAATTAATCAATATTCTTAATAAGAAAAGTTTTAAAAATGTATTTGGTGGCTTGTTACCAGATGAAGACAAATTAAAAACAGCTCCTAAAGGCTATTCTTCTGATCATCAACACATAGATTTGTTGCGACATAAAACTTTTGCGGTTATTCACCCTTTAAATAGAGAAGACATTCTCAAAGATGATTTTATGGATAGAGTCCTTACTGTTTACAAAGAAATGCTTCCGTTTAGAAGGTATTTGAATCAGGCCGTTACCGTTTAATTTCTGAATAAGATTGCATACATAAACTATTGAAAAAGCGAAAGGCATATGAGTAACACCCTTCGCTTATTATTGGCATCTATACAACCACATCAAAAAGGATTAGTGAAATCTAGTATACGATCTATATGACCCGTTTGATGAAATTCTGGTTCGTACCACTTTTCTTTCTGTATTTGTTGATGTCAAATAATTTGCCCACCATATTCCGTTATCAAAGTCTACTTGATACTTAAGAAACCATTTATAGTCAGACCATGGCCATATCCCATCTTTTTCCCAAGCGTAAAACTGTACACGAACTCTACCACAAATTACATTTGTCCAAGTACGCGTATCATCTAATTCTCTCCAAGCTCCTCCAAAATATGAGCTTCTAGTAAGTGGTGAAGTTCTTGCCCCTTCATCACAAAATTCTATATTCGAAGGCGTAGAAGATACCGGTGCGTTACAATACGTATTTCTAAAATTTGTAGCACCAACATTATAACAAGCAGCTTTTTCTGCTAATTCAGCATAGGCATCATCTAGTATTTCAAGATATTCCTCTGACTTTAGTACCTGTCGACCAGAAGATTTTAACACATCTTTGTTTGCCGTCATAGCAATTCGATTTGGCACCAATACATTTTGTGCTGTGACTTGAGCAAAAACATCAAAAGCAGTCATCTCTTTATCATTGATCAACCCTTTTTCCTGATTAATCAAAGCTTCTCCGTATAATCGTTCTACGACTACCATCTCATCCTCTTGTCCCAAAGCGATGAAATTAAATTCATGTCCGTCTTTTTGCACTTTGGCTATCGAGCGAAAATCTTGAGAAACTTCTGTAGGAAGTACAGCATCTTTAGTTGGTTCTTCATTAAGTTCTGCTTTTGAATCTCCCGCTATTACTTCTTCCTTTTCACAAGCAATAAACCCTATACTTAGGATAATTGCCATCATCGTCATTTTTAAAAATTGTTTTTTCATAATTAATTTAGTTTTAAAAGTTTGTTTGCCCCTATGATATTTGGTTGTATCAGATACAACTAATTTTCAAAAGCAAATCTAGACGGCATGCGCATAAAGATCAAGGAACAAATCTCCTATTTTAAAAAGGAAAAAACCCTTGATAATGAGGGGTTTAAATTTCAAAAAAATACCTAAAAGACTATTTAGCAGTACGGTAAAACCGTTTTCTATTCCTTTAAAACATAATATGTTTTGAAATAAGAATTAGTTTTTTATAAAAAAATCGAAAGTATATTCTTTTAGAAAAAAAGATTAATTAGTTCTTGTTAAAACAAGCACAAGAGATAAATTGATTTTAAGAAAGGGGGTTACTTATTAATTAGCTCTTTAAGATAATTAATAATCAAATTAGTAGCTCCTGTATTACTATTAATAAAGTGTCCTGCAATCATCCCAGTCTTTTCTCGAAATTGTTTATCATTAATGAGCTTACTCGTTATCTCACTAAACTCATCAGAACTTGATACAGAAAATAATCCCGCCAATTTTTGAAGTTGTTTTGCTTCTCGAAATTTCTCAAAATTCTTTCCTATTATAATCGGAATTCCAAAAGTAGCAGGTTCTAAAATATTATGAAGTCCACCTGTCCCCATAGCACCGCCAACATATGCGATATCTCCATAGCTATACACCCTAGATAAATATCCGATCGTATCCATAACAAATACCTGATAAGACTTTAAGTCTTTACCATCTTTCTCTGAATATAAAACAGTTTTCTTTTTAACTTTTTCCTGTAATTGCTTCATTGCAGTAGCTTTAAATTCATGAGGAGCAATTATGAAACATATCTCGTCTGAAGCTGTATTGACAAAATCAACAAAAACAGTTTCGTCTTCTGGCCAGGAACTACCCATCACAATACAAACTTTATTCCCAATAAATTCCTCAATGAAGTCAACTTGATTATCCATTTCGATCTGATGTGAAACCCTATCAAAACGAGTATCCCCACTTAATGTACTATTTGTAAATCCATGTTTAGCAAGTAAACTTTCAGAAATTTTATCTTGCACAAAAAAATGATTTATTGTTTTTAAAGCATTACGCATAAAACCACCATACCATTTAAAAAATGCTTGATCCTCTCTAAAACTAGTCGATATAAAAACCGTTGGGATATTTTGTGTCTTAAGTCTATTTAAAAAATTTGGCCAAAACTCATATTTAACAAATACAGCTAATTCTGGTTGTACAAGCTCTATAAATCGTTTGGCATTAACTTTTGTATCTATTGGTAAGTATATAATAACATCTGCTAGAGTACTGTTTTTTTTTGCCTCATATCCTGAAGGCGAAAAAAAAGTAACCAACAGTTTATGATTTGGATATTGTTTTTTTAAAGATTCCATAACAGGAACTCCCTGTTCGTATTCTCCCAAAGAAGCACAATGAAACCATAACACTCTATGATTAACCAACATTTCTTCTTCTAACAATCGAAAAACATGTTTTCTTCCCGATACAAACAATTTCAGTTTAGAACTTAACAAACTAACTACGGGAAGTATCCCATTAAATATTGAGATTAAGATGTTGTACAAAATACCCAAAAATGATGCTTTTTTAATGAGTTGCTAAAATACTGCGCTATTTCCTTTAAAAAAAGACATACCAAATTTAAAAGTGTTCGCTTCTTTTTTTATCAATACGACATAAAAAAGACTAGAAAATAAGTTATTATCTATTTTTTGTCTTGAAAAATTAATAATTTAATACAATTATTCACGCAAACTCAATATCTATGAAATTAAAAACTACTTTAATTGCTTTATTTTCGTGCGTTCTCGTTTGCGCACAAAACTTTAGAGAGGTTCAACTTCCTACACCCGACAAATTAAACCCATTATTTATTGGTCCACTTGTTAAATCTACTATTCATTATGGTGTTACCCCTCCAAATTACAATGGTAAAGTAATTGTATTCAACCATGGTTACATTGATCTTAACCAAGGGCAATTTCTTTTTGACAATTCGTTTTATCAAGATACTTATAATGAAGGTTATCAAGCTATTTTTGTTGCCACTACCAGAGGCAAAGGCATTTGGGTAAATGGTAAATTATTAGCAGAAGCTATTGATATTATAACTGATCGATTTAATGTTCCCGACATCTATTTAGTAGGTCATAGTAATGGCGGTAAAGCAGCAGAAGCTGCAATGTTTCAGTATCAAAAAAACAGCAAAGTTACAAAGGCCTTTGCATTGGGCACTCCATTTTGGGGAACGTACCTGGCCGATATCTCTCAAATGCCATGGCTTAATTGGGCATGGAGTCTTACGGGATTAAATGAGGGAGCACGAACCTCAACCACCTATTATTGTAGAGACGTTGTACGTCCATATTTGGATAATCACCCAGATAATCAACCTGAAAAATTTGTAGTATTAGGAGCTTCAGGGTTTTATAAAGGATCAACAATTGCGGCTGCAGCATTCTTACTTACTGGAGGAATACTTTTACCCGTACAAGGAGCAAATGATGGTGTAGCACCTTATACTAGTACACTTAGACCCGGAGCAACTTATGTTTTCAAAAAAAACGACTCAAGAGCTATTTTTGATCATCTAGATGTTGGG
Source organism: Aquimarina sp. AD10 (assembly GCF_003443715.1). Lineage (NCBI taxonomy): Bacteria > Pseudomonadati > Bacteroidota > Flavobacteriia > Flavobacteriales > Flavobacteriaceae > Aquimarina > Aquimarina sp. AD10. Next base: position 2,877,591 of record NZ_CP031965.1, read on the forward strand.
TTAGGTCAGTTTAGTTGGCCATATATAAAATCTTATATCGAAAATCGTTCTCAAAAAAATAGCGCTACTTCAAATTCGACTTTATATGACTCCAAAATAGAGAGTGACTATTATATCATATCTTCTGAAAATAAATACGATAAAATTTTACTTGATAAGAATAGTAAATATGCCATGGCAGAAATTTTGCACGAAAAACCATCTAGCGAGTTTAACATTTTTGACAAAAACAATACCAAAATAAAATTTTCAAAAAACCTAAGCCCTGTAAAGCATAAAACGATTATTTCTATTACCGAAAATAACGTCACCATTAAAAGTGATTCAAAATATGCTGCTTTTGTAAAACAAAACAATAGCATAAAAATGTCATTAGATAAAATTAGCCAAAGTAACTATCCTGTCTTAAAAGTAAGTTTTGAAGCAACTAAAAATGATATTAATTTGTTAGTAAATTCAAAAGCACGAGGGGTAATTACTAGAACTAGTAAAATAGACGGCACTCCTGTAAAAAGTGCTCCAGAGATAATCATTTTCGAAAAAAAAGGTGAGCATTATTATTTTGACTCCAAAAATTTAGAAGAAGGTATATATAGTCTGTTTCTAAATGGGGAAAGCGCTGGAAATTTTAAGCGAAGTATTATTTCTGGTTTTGTAGTTGGTGATGTTAAAAACAGTTTAACCAAGACAGTAAATAACACCCCTACTGATAAACCTGAAAAATCAATTAGATTAATTCCTAACTCGGTTAAAAATAACGCCTCACTCTACATTGGAGAACAAAATACAACTAAAAACCTTTTAATTACAATATATGACACAACGGGTAAAACAATTAAAGATTTTAAAAGAAGAATACATCAACATGGTAAAGTAGATATTTCTGAAGATTTAAAGTATCTATCTCCGGGTATTTATCTTTTAAAAGCAAATGATTTTAAAATCATACGATTCCTGAAAAATTAATCGTTTCCCTCCTTAAGCAAAGTATCTTAAATAGCGTTCTGCATAAGATACTTTGCTTTTTGTTTAAAATACCTTTTTAATATTGCATACTTATAAATTAAATGATCTAACATAAAAATATAACCATGCCTATCTGGGAATAAACATGGTTATACAGTAAACAAATTATTATGATTTAAGAGTAATTAGATAATTTTCTTAAAAAAATAAATCTCTTATACACGCGTAGTTGGTTTTACATGTTAGAGATATATGGATATTAACATCCAAAAAAAGGTTTGATTGAATCTGGTAGAAAATCACAAATATTAAAATCGTTATCTCCGCCACCAGTACCATCTCCTGAAGATGAAGAACAACTTGCCGATACTCCTCCATTACACTCAAATGTATCGATAATCTCTCCATTTTGAGAAACTGTTATCACCCCATTAGAAGAAGAAGCTGAGACACTATTTCCTGCATAATTTCTTACCCCGCAATCTGTTGTTACTGTACAATCAGCATTACAAACTCCTACAAAAGCAACTATCATAGCTACTGTTAAAAACTTTTTTTTCATGATTAAAAATTAAATTGATAAAACTGTAATTAAAAAAAGTATATGTTCTATACCTAGGATTTAAATGTAGATCAATACTAAGAATAAAAAGAGGTGACTTTTATTAAATAAGAGTTTGAATGTATGAAGTGACATTTTTAGTGTATGTATTATATTTCTTTACCTATTACTATATATATTATCAATGTCATTTCATTTGTCATGTCGCATTGCTATTTCCTTAAAATCTCATTGGCTATAGTATCAATATTTCGTACTTTCGTGAGGTTACAAGAAACACATCTATGAAGAAAATACAAATGGTTGATCTTAAGGGTCAATACGAGCAAATAAAAGAGCAAGTAGATTCGTCTGTACTTGATGTAATACAGTCGACAGCCTTTATTAATGGACCTGAAGTTCATAATTTTCAAAAAGAATTAGAAGAATACTTAAATATAAAACACGTTATCCCATGTGCAAATGGCACAGATGCCTTACAAATTGCCATGATGGGTTTAGGGCTAAAACCAGGTGACGAAGTGATTACTGCAGATTTTACTTTTGCAGCCACTGTTGAAGTAATTGCTTTATTACAACTAACACCTGTACTGGTAGATGTAGAACCAGACTCTTTTAATATTGATCCAAAGGCCATTAGAAAAGCTATAACTCCAAAAACGAAAGCTATAGTACCAGTTCATTTGTTTGGCCAAGCTGCTAATATGGATGAAATTATGGAAATTGCCAACGAACATAAATTATTTGTTATTGAAGATAATGCACAAGGGATTGGTGCAGATTATAAGTCTCAAGATGGAAAAACTCTAAAAACGGGAACTATAGGCCATATTGCTTCTACTTCATTTTTCCCTTCTAAAAACTTAGGTTGTTATGGGGATGGAGGTGCTATTTTTACTAACAATGATGAATTGGCGCATACCATTCGTGGGATTGTAAATCACGGTATGTATAAGAGGTATCACCACGATGTAGTGGGTGTAAACTCAAGGTTGGATTCTATCCAAGCTGCCGTTCTAAGAGCAAAACTTCCTAATTTAGATCAATATAATAACGCTAGAAGAGCAGCTGCCAGAAAATATAATAAAGCTTTCGAAGGCATTTCTAATATCACCACCCCGCAAATAAAAGGAAATGGTTGTGCAACCAATCATGATACCATTTGCGATACGTGCAATTGTCATGTTTTTCATCAATACACTCTAAAAGTAATAGATGTAGATCGTGATGCTCTTGCGCAACACCTTAATGAAAAAGGCATTCCTTGTGGTGTTTATTACCCTATACCTCTACATAGTCAAAAAGCATATCTTGATGAAAGATATAACGAAGCTGATTTCACTGTTACAAATCAACTAGTAAAAGAAGTTATTTCATTACCCATGCACACAGAATTGGATAATGAACAAATCGACTTTATTACCAAAACTATTATTGACTTTGTAAGTTAAATTCAAATAAAAAAACAAAAGTATAGTATGATTTGAGAATGTTCTCAGGGCATATTATATTCAATTACTAAACTTAAGCATTAAATATCTAAATGGATTCTTTTCGTATCTGTTATAATCTTACGCCTTACGATTCTCTAGGGCTACCACCTCTTCCTGAAGCATATATTGTATCTGTAAAAGATAATCTTTTAAGCTATGTTGAAAAACAAGCTACATTAAATACCTTAGACAGTTTACATATTAATTATAAGGATTCACCTCATGAGCAAATCCTTGAATTATGTGATGCATTAAAACCAATTGTTTTAGAACAACGATTTCAGCCTAAAAAAAGCAGAAAAAAGTTAAAACTAGCAGCACTATTAGAAAATCAAACGACTAAAGAACTGGTTGTTTCTTTTGTAAATAGAAAACTAGCAACATTTTATATGTTGATTAACGAAAATAAATACCCTATTTGCTATAATGCTAATAGAAAGGATCCTGCTGAAATATACAGAATTCAACATCAAGAAAAAGCATTAGAACCATTACTTAAATTCATCAAAACCGATGATGGAATCGAATACTCTTTCTCACTTAGTGATCATCAAAAAGAATACATTCCTTCTCAACATAACATTGTTATTTTATTAAATGATCCATCATGGATTATTCTCAATAAAAAAATATACCAAATCAGTAATTTAAATGCGAATAAATTAAAACCATTTTTCACAAAAGATGTGATAACTATAGCTCAAAAGCACATCAAAACATATGTTGAAAAAATCATAATTCCGGTGATCAAAAATGTCAATATATCCGCAATTGGTTTTGATGTATCCACCAAAAGTGAAATCACCGCGTACACTATAGAAATCATTCAGGATTTTATCGCAGACAAGTATGTCATAAAAGTAAGTTTTGAATATCAATCTAGTATTTTTGATTGTAATGAAACTAAAAAAACGGCCTCTCAAGTACTATTTGATGAAGGCGGACAACTACAAATTATTCAAACTAAAAGAAACACAGAAGAAGAACAAAAAATCATTGATCTATTAATAAATAAAGGACTACACCTTAACAATAATCGATTATTAGAAACTTCTTCACAAGATCCTTTTTCTATATTTGAATGGTATCGAGAGTATAAAAATCAACTTACAGAAGATGGCTTCACTTCAATTATCCCGCAAATTGAAGATAAAGATATAGTCTTAGCTTCCTACACTATTGATTTTAAAAACCAAAAAAAAAATGATTGGTTTGATATAAAGGGTATTATTACGATAGGAGATTTTAAAATTCCGTTTTCAAAATTTGTAGATAATATTAAACAAAACAATCGTATTTTTTCTATAGATGATGATACCGTTTTTTTGATTCCAGAATCCTGGATGACTAGATATAAAAAGCTAGCTAATTTTGGCAAAGTAAATGATGACACACTTATTATCAATAAAAGTAATTATACAATACTACAGGAGGTTCTTCCTCCTGAAGAAGTGGATTTAAAACCTGCTACAGAAATTGTATATACCCAATCACCTTTACTTAAAGCTACTTTACGTCCTTATCAAGAAGAAGGGGTACAATGGTTGGTAAAGCACTATAATAATCAACTAGGTGCATGTTTAGCCGATGATATGGGTTTAGGAAAAACATTACAAACTATAGCGATGCTTGTTTTTGCAAAAGAACAACTAAAACTTGTAGAAGGCACAACAAAAAATGTTAGACTAGATCTATTTGATGATCCATTAGAGGTAAAAAAATACCTTAAGGCTCTAATTATATTACCATCATCATTAATATTTAATTGGGCACAAGAAATTTTAAAATTTGCACCACATTTTAGCATTGCAAAATACACTGGAGCGACAAGAAAAGAAATAGTACCATATCTTCAAGATTATGATGTTATTTTAACTACCTATGCCACTGCTGCAAAAGACATTAAGGTTCTTGAAAAAATCAACTTCAATTACTTGATATTAGACGAGAGTCAACAAATTAAAAATAAAGAATCTAAAGTATTTACTGCAATAAATACTATTAATGTTACTCATAAAATATCATTAAGTGGTACCCCCATAGAAAATTCGTTATCTGATCTTTGGTCGCAAATGCAGTTTATTAATCCTGGAATCTTAGGAAGCTTTCCTTTTTTTAAGGAACATTTTAAAATTCCGATAGAAAAGCATAGAAATCAAGATCGTATCGAAGTACTAAAAGGTCTTATCGATCCTTTTATTTTAAGGCGTACCAAAGAACAAGTAGCCAAAGATTTACCCGCTCTTACAGAACAGATCGTTTACACCGAAATGTTACCTGCACAAGAAAAACAATATGAATCTGAAAAATCGGCAGCCCGCAATGCTTTACTTGGTATAGATACCCAAACTAATAACAAAATTCACATTCTTAACTCATTAAATAAGTTAAGACAATTAGCCAATCACCCAAAATTAGTCCTTTCTAAAACAGAGACTACATCGGGTAAATTTATAGATGTAACCAATTATATTTCCACTCTTGCAAAATCAAATAAAAAAGTACTTGTATTTAGCTCCTTTGTATCTCACCTAGAATTATACACTAACTGGTGTGATCAAGAAAATTTAAGTTACACTGTTTTAACTGGGCAAACTAAAAGTGAAGATCGGGAACAAAATGTAAAAGATTTTCAAGAGAATCAGGATATCTCTGTATTTTTCATCTCACTAAAAGCTGGTGGTGTAGGTCTTAATCTTACCAAAGCTTCATATGTTATCCTATTAGACCCATGGTGGAATCCTTTTATTGAAAAACAAGCAATAGCAAGAGCACACAGGATAGGTCAAACACAACCTGTAACGGTAACACGATTTATTACTAAAAATACTATTGAAGAGAAAATTATACAATTACAACAAAAAAAGAAAGTATTATCAAATGATATTATTGCTACCGATTCGATCCCTGATTATATCGATGAAGATTTAGAAGAATTGTTAAAATAGACCGTAATATCCTTGTGTTTTTGTTAACTCATTCAATTAGGCTATATTTAGCCTAATATAGAATTATACACTTCACACAATGCAAAAATTACACACTCTTATTTTAATATTCGCTTGTACTTTTTTCTCGCAAGCGCAGGATACGTATTTACAATGCGGAAAAATCATAGATACCAAAGCTGGAAAAATCTTAATTGAAAAAACCATAGTGGTATCGGGAAATAAAATAACAAAAATTCAGGATGGATATACTACCGGTAAAAAAGGAGATACTACTATTGATCTAAAAGGTAAAACGGTAATGCCTGGATTGATTGATATGCATGTTCATTTAGAAGAGGAAACAAACCCTAAAAAATATATACAACGATATACTGATAACGAAGCTGATATTGCTTATAACTCTGTAGAATTTGCCAAAACTACTCTAATGGCAGGATTCACAACCGTAAGAGACCTTGGCGGTAGTGGTGTTAATATCTCACTTAAAAAAGCTATCAGTAAAGGCAGAATAGATGGTCCAAGAGTTTTTACAGCTGGTAAAGCTTTAGCAACCACAGGAGGTCATGCTGATCCCACTAATGGAAGTAAGAGAATTTTAATTGGTGACCCAGGTCCTAAAGAAGGAGTAGTTAACAGTATTGGTGATGCAAAAAAAGCAGTAAGACAACGTTATAAAAATGGCGCAGATCTTATTAAGATAACCGCTACTGGTGGCGTACTTAGTGTAGCTAAAAGTAGTTCAAATCCGCAATTCACTATAGAAGAAATAAAAGCTATTTGCGAAACCGCAAAAGACTACGGTTTTCATGTTGCTGCACATGCTCATGGTGACGAAGGGATGCAACGTGCTATACTAGGAGGTGTAAAAACTATTGAACATGGTACTCTGATGAGTGAAAAAACCATGGACTTAATGAAACAACACGATGCGTATTTAGTACCAACTATTACAGCCGGAAAAGAGGTTACCGAAAAAGCCGCTATTAAGAATTACTATCCTGCCATTATTGTTCCTAAAGCTCTCGAAATTGGGCCAAAAATTCAAAACACTTTTAGTAAAGCCTATAAAAGAGGGGTCGGAATTGCTTTTGGTACTGATGCTGGAGTATATAAACATGGCCAAAACGCAAAAGAATTTGAATTTATGGTAGAAGCAGGAATGCCAGCTATAGAAGCAATACAAAGCGCTACAACAACCAATGCGAAACTTCTGAATATGCAGGATCAATTAGGACAAATTGCCATTGGTTTTCTAGCCGATATTGTTGCTGTAAATGATGATCCTATCAAAAAAATAAGCACTATGGAAAATATTGTGTTTGTAATGAAAGATGGCAAAGTTTATAAAAAATAATCTATACCAAAACTTATCCTACAAAGAAACTATCTTAAAGTATAATAATGTATACATAAGGATATGAGCAAAAAAAAATATATCACAACGGGAGAAGGACTACCTAATTGGCCCAATCCTATAAGCCATGCTGTTGTGGTTAACAATATGTGTTTTGTAAGCGGTCAATTGGCTGTTGATCCTAATGGCGATTATGTCTCTGGAACCGTTTTAGAAGAAGGCAAATTGGCATTCTCTAACTTTTTTGCAGCTTTAAAAAATGCTGGGTTTACAAAAAACGATGTCGTATTTATTGATATTGCATTTGATGATTTAAAATATTTACCAGAAATAAATAAATTATATATTGCTCTATTCCCTGAAGGTAAAAGACCAGCAAGAACTATCTATCAAGCAGAAGCTTTACCTTTTGGTGGAAAAATTAAGATTACAGGAACTGCAGTTAAAGATTTAAGTTAATGGGTTATATCGTATAAATTATATTAAAACTGATTTTAAAATTTCAAACTCCAGAAAACATAGATTAATCATGGAAAAAACCTTTAAAATATTTCATTATATAAGTTTTTTACAATATCCTTTTTTAATAATTGCTCTATATTATTGCTATAAACCACTAATCTTTGATAATCAAAACTTTGTTGAAAGTTATAATTTAGGATTGTTATTTATAGGAATTGGACTTAGTTTTACTTCGCTTGCCGACATAAAAAAAAGAACTAAACTTGGTGACAAAATATTTGGGAATCCAAAAAATGCAAAACTTTGGATTATTTATTTAGGTATACTCGTATTATCAATCTTTTCATTAGCCATTATCACAATGTTTTTTACTAAAAAGTCTGAATTAAATCAAATATCTATTGGATTGTTTGTATTGGGCATTGGAACTATTGGATTACTGCGAATGAATCTTGAAATTATCAAAACATATCAGCCAGATTGGGCTAAGCTAAAAAAACATAAAGTATTAGATAAATCATAAATTTTAAAACCTAAAAACATGAGACTAAATGCTGGAATTCTAACCACAAAACTCCAGGAAACAAAATCATTTTATATCGAACACCTAGGGTTTACTATAAAATTTGAGAACGAATTTTATCTCTTATTACATACACCAAACAAAAAAGATACAATTAGTTTTCTTTTACCCAACCATCCCACTCAACACCCTTTTTTTCACCCAGAATTTCAAGGACAAGGAATGTATTTAACGATTGAGGTCGAAAATGTTGATGAGTTTTATCATAATTTGCAGAATCAAAATATCGAAATCAAAGTTGACCTAAAAGACGAACCATGGGGTGAAAGACACTTTGCTATTGAAGATCCCAACGGTATCGGAATTGATATCGTAAAATACACAGAACCTCTAGAAAGCTAAATCCATTACTTTCAAAAAATACTTAGTAACATTTTAAAAATAGTTAGACATATAGTTACGCAACAATCATTTAATCAAAAAACCACACGATCATGAAATCTAACTTAAGTCAAACTTCAAAAAGGATATTGTGTATTGGTATCTTCTTTCAATTAATTACAATCTCTATTTCTACAGCACAAACCAAAGTAGATAAGATTGATAAGGTTATGCAACTGTACTCATCATATAACCAATTTAATGGTTCTGTTTTAGTTGCAGAAAAGGGAAAAGTAGTATATAAGAAAGGATTTGGATTAGCTAATATGGAATGGGATATTAAGAACAAACCCGATACTAAACATCGATTGGGTTCAATCACGAAACAATTCACTGCAATGTTAATTCTTCAATTAGTTGAGCAAGGAAAATTAAAATTAGATGTTCCGATCACTACTTATTTACCTAATTACACCAAAGCCACAGGGGATAAAATAACAATTCATCACTTACTTACACATACTTCTGGCATTCCAAATTATACCTCCTTTGCTGGTTTTTTTCAAAATACATCTCGCAATCCATACACCCCAGAAGAATTTGTTAACGTATTTAAAGACTCTACATTACAATTCGTACCTGGTCAAAAATTTGCCTACAGTAATTCAGGATACTTCTTACTAGGATATATCATAGAAAAAGTATCAGGTAAGACTTATGAACAAATGCTGCAAGAAAATATCTTTACTCTATTAAAAATGAACAATACAGGTTATGATCATCACCATACAATTCTAAAAAATAGAGCCGGAGCTTATCAAAAGAATGGAAATTCATATCTAAATGCTGGATTTCTAGATATGTCTATCCCTTATGCTGCCGGATCAATGTACTCTACCGTAGAAGACCTGTATTTATGGGATCAAGCATTATATACGGATAAATTAATTTCCAAAAAGAGTAAAGAGTTAATGTATACACCTTTTAAAGCAAACTATGGATATGGATGGAGTATTCGGTATCAAAAAATAGGTAAAAGCAATGATAGTATAAAAGTGATAGGTCATGGGGGAGGTATTAATGGCTTTAATACACTTATCTCTAGATATCCATCTGATCAAAATTTTGTTATACTACTCAATAATACGGGAAGAACTAATTTAGGAGAAATGACTACTGCTATCACAAATATTCTTAATAACCTTCCTTATGAAGAGCCTAAAAAATCGCTGGCATTTTCATTACTAGATATCATCAAAAAAAATGGTATCACTTCTGGTCTCGCAGAATTCAAAAAATTAAAAAAATCTGCAATTCATAAAATTGACCAAAGAGAAATGAATAGCGCAGGTTACCAATTATTACGATCAGGGAAAGTTAAAGAAGCAATCGAAATTTTTAAACTTAATGTTGATGCTTTTCCTAAATCTGGAAATGTATATGATAGCTTAGGCGAAGCATACATGACCGATGGAAATAACGAACTTGCAATTGAAAACTACAAAAAATCCGTTGAAATAGATCCAAAAAATAGTAGCGGAGCGGCTATATTAAAAAAACTTCAATCCAAATAGAAAAAAGCTCTATCAGATCTTACACATTTATCCCAAACACCTTTTCTTTTTTGTTTATTTTGTAGTCTAAATGCGATAACACATCAATTCATGTCGAATCAAAACATAAAAATTACCAAAAAAGAAATTTTATCTGATAATTGGTATACACTTCATAAAGTAACTTACGAATATCTAAACAAACAAGGACAATGGGAAACACATCAAAGAGAAGCCTATGATCGAGGAAATGGTGCAGTAATTTTATTATACAATACCAGTATCAAGAAAATAATCCTAACCAGTCAGTTTAGATTACCCACATATATTAATGGTAATACTAATGGTATGATGATCGAAGCATGTGCTGGATTATTGGATCAAGACAATCCGGAAGATTGTATTAGAAAAGAAACTGAAGAAGAAACTGGATATAAAATAGATAAAGTGCAAAAAGTATTTGAATCTTATATGTCTCCAGGTTCTGTAACAGAAGTATTGTATTTTTTTATAGCTGAATATACTAGTGACATGAAAGTTAGTGACGGTGGCGGCATTCAAGAAGAGCAAGAAAATATAGAAGTGCTTGAACTAGATTTCGAAAAAGCAATGTCAATGATGTATTCTGGTGAGATAAAAGATGCCAAAACAATTATGTTATTACAATATGCCAAAATCCACAACTTGATATCATAAATTGTTATTAATCATGATTCTAGCCCTAGACACATATTATTATAAAAATAAAGCAAAAACCGTTTGTGTGTGCTTTACTGATATTTCTAATAATCAACCCATACATATTTATTCTGAAATTATAGAAGGTGTTTCGGCATATGAACCCGGAGCTTTTTACAAGAGAGAATTACCCTGTATTCTTAGTATTTTAAAACAAGTTGATCTAAACGAAGTAACCTATATCATTGTAGATAGTTTTGTGATACTTGATGATTCAGGAAAATTTGGACTTGGCGGTCATTTATTTGAGGCTCTTGACAAAAAAATCCCCATTATAGGTGTTGCTAAATCTGGTTTTCATGCCAATAAAAATAATGTTTTAGAACTCTTGCGAGGCGAAAGTAAAAAACCATTATATATTTCTGCTATTGGAATCGAACTACAAACAGCATATATGATGATAAAATCAATGCATGGTGCATACCGAATGCCGACACTATTGCAACTCTTAGACACCAAAACAAAAGAAAATACAAAAGATTTTCTCGAAGGATAATTTTCAGGAAATTACAACTAATACGACCAAATATACAGTCCAATTATTAATCCTTTACAATTATGCAAATCTTAAAGCCAGATTTTACTCGTTTCAAATCAATTACAGATTTTCCTTATGCAGAGAATTTTGTTGATTTCGATACTCTCAAAATGCATTATATAGATGAAGGAAAAGGTGAAACAATTTTAGCATTACATGGAGAACCCACATGGTCATATTTATACAGAAAGTTCATCCCTATTTTAAAAGATTATCGATTTATTGCTCCAGATCTTATTGGTTTTGGTAAGTCTGATAAAATTGTTGGGCGCAAAAATTACAGTTTTGACTTACATTTTAGGTCTTTAGAAAATTTAATTCACAAATTAGATATAAACGATATTACTTTGGTAGTTCAAGATTGGGGAGGTATTCTTGGACTCTGTTTATTAGCAAAGTACCCTGAACGATTTAAAAGAGTAGTAGTACTAAATACTTTTCTACCTGTCGGAAAAAAAATGTCTTTCTTTTTTAAACTTTGGAGAATGTATGCTAAATACCACCCTTCCCTATCGATTGGTACTATCATACGCCAAGCCTCTTATCAAAAGATCCCTGCTGAAGTTATTAAAGCATATGAAGCACCATTCCCCAATCGTAAACATAAGGGTGGTGCAGTAGCTTTTCCTTTGTTGGTTCCCGCTACACCTAATGATCCTGCTGTAAAACCAATACAAAAAGCAAGAGATGTTCTTTCAAAATGGGATAAACCTGCTCTAGTTATGTTTTCAGATAATGACAAAGTATTGGGTGGTCTTCAAAAATTCTTTTATAAGTTGATTCCCACCGCCAATGAGCAACAAAAGATCATAATTAAAGATGCTGGACATTTTTTACAAGAAGAAAAAGGTGAAGAAATAGCTACCTATATTGATCAGTTTATAAAAGATAATTTAAAAATAACGTAGGTTTGTTTTTAAACAAATTAATAAAAACATGACATTTTTTTTGTAAGTATTAAAAGTATTTTACGACTCCTTTTCGAGTAAGAGAATTATCTAATTATCCGAATTAGGGCTCAAAAAAAATTGGAATTACGGTAATTGATTAAACATTTTGATACAAAACTAGAATTTATGAAACCTACATATATATATATTCTTCAAATTATTCTTGTATCTTTTATTTCATGCGTTGGAGAAGACATTGTAGAAGATCGTGTCGACGTAGTACTAAGGATTGATAATCCTTTAACTTCTTTAGCCATGGGAGAAACACATAAATTCGAAGCTACATATCTTAACAATATTGGACAAGAAGAAAATGTAGATTTTATTTGGTCTAGTTCTGATACCAATATTGTGGATATAAATACTTCTACAGGCTTAGCCACAGCTTTAAAGGAAGGAACTGCTATTATAAGTGTAACTACTATAGGTAATGTCGAAAATGAAATTATTCAAAGTACACTTCAAATTACAAATGAAACTATTATAGACAACCCTTCACGTTCTGGTAAAATAGTTACTACAAGTAGTTATGTTTTAACAGGTGATTTTGTGCTTGAGGCCATTTCCGATCAAAACTTAATACGACTATCTATTTCTGATAATTATAACGCTTCAACTTCACTACCTGGGTTATACATATATCTAACCAACAACCCGAATACTACTAATGGTGCTTTTGAAATCGGGCCTGTCCAAGTTTTTAATGGTTCACATTCTTATGATATTAGTGCAGATGAAGTACAACTTAATCAATATAGCCATGTATTATATTTTTGCAAGCCTTTTAATGTAAAAGTAGGAGAAGGAGAAATTAATTAAAAACCAACTACAATAAAAAAATATGAAACTAAAATATTTAGTTTTTGTTTGCCTATTATTTTCTGTTTTTCATACTGTAAATGCACAATGGGTTAAAGGGAAAAAGAAGGGGTATTACAAATTATCAGCTTGGTCATTAGTTGCTGATCAACACTATACTGATACTGGAAATATTGATCCAAATGCTACCCGAGGCCTTTTCAATTTGAGTTTTTATGGTGAATATGGCATCACAAATAAACTGGATATTATTGCATATGTTCCTTTTTTTTCTAGAACATACCAAAATGACCAAGTATCAGGTACTACTGGAGAAGTCATACTTGAAGGCGAAGATCTAAACAGTATAGGTGATAGTGATATTGGGCTTCGATATAGCATAGTACAACATAATAAACTTGCCTTATCTGCTTCATTAAAACTAGGTCTCCCTATCGGCGAAGATACAGGAGGATCTGATGGCAGCTTTCAAACTGGAGATGGTGAATTTAATCAATTATTACAATTAGATTTGGGAATACCAATTATTTTAAAAGAAATTCCTCTTTATATAAAAACTTTTTTAGGGTTTAATAATCGAACACAAAACTTTTCTGATGAATTGCATTTTGGAGGAGAAGTAGGTATTTCTTTTTGGAAAAATAAAATATGGCTAATAGGAAGACTAAGCACTGTACAATCTTTACAAAATGGTGACCGTTCTGCCCAAAGTTCGCAAGGTAGTATTTTTGCAAATAATATAGAATATACAAGTCTTGGTGGAGAAATTGCCTATTACATCACTAAAAAAATAGGTCTATCTTTTTCATACACTTCTACGATAGATGGTCGTATTGTTTATGCTAATCCAGCATTATCAGGTGGTATATTTATTGACATAAAATAAATACTAGTTTTTATTATCCTCTTTTTATATTTAACAATATTGTTTCTTTATTACAGAGAATACAGAATAATAATATAAACATCTTCTATTGCTTTAATATTTTAATGCGTTTTTCATTAAAATGCTACTTCTTTTAAGTATCTGCGAATAAATTGATTTAATATGTAATAGTACCTTATACTTCTAAAAGTATAAAAACCAAATATTAAGACATAAAATAAGAAGAAGTTTTTCATCAATACAATAGGATGAAATATTTTTTCAGAAGAATCTCTTGTAGTTTTGTTTCATCGATTATTAATACATTATTAAATAGCTGGTATCAAACTTAAAACTAATAACTATAAAAAAACTACTATGAACTTATTTAAAACAAAATTCAGATTTAACTTCAAAAACATTATTAGCATATTATCAGAGCTTCCTAAGGCTTGTAGTTATGCAATACACAGATAAAAAGGAGCATAATAGGGAAAACAATTACACATCACTTTTAAAACTTTTATTATGAACACAAAAATTAAATTAAACTATATAGTACTGGCTAATATTTGCTTGTTAGGCAGTATAGTTTCAATGATCACATTAGTTTTATTACTATTTTAAATTATTATCAAATCAATTTATTTATGAAATACAGCATAAAAAAGCCCCTAAAGGTGATGCACCGTTAGGGGTTAATTTTTACAATCTTGTTCTATTATATTGCTGCTGAAATTGTTTCCATAGATCGATCTACTTTTTTAACAAGTCCAGATAACACTTTACCAGGACCAACCTCTGTAAATGACGTCGCTCCATCATTAATCATATTCTTTATACTTTGAGTCCACTTAACAGGAGCTGTAAGCTGAGCTATCAAATTCTTTTTAATTTCTGAAGGATTCGTAACAGCTGTAGTAGTTACATTTTGGTATACAGGGCAGTTTGGTGTGTTAAAGGTAGTTGCTTCTATTGCAGCTGCCAGTTCTTCTCTTGCCGGTTCCATTAATGGGGAATGAAAAGCACCTCCTACTGGTAAAACCAAAGCTCTTCTTGCTCCTTTTTCTTTCATAACTTCGCATGCTTTTTCAATAGCATCGACCTCTCCTGATATTACCAATTGACCTGGACAATTATAATTAGCCGCTACTACTACTCCATCAATTCCTGCACATACGTTCTCTACAACTTCATCTTCTAACCCCAAGACTGCTGCCATTGTAGATGGTTTTAATTCGCAAGCTTTTTGCATAGCTAATGCTCTTTTGTACACCAATCGCAATGCGTCTTCAAAATCTAAAGTACCATTTGCTACTAATGCCGAAAATTCACCAAGAGAATGTCCTGCAACCATATTTGGTTTAAAATCTTCTCCAAGTACTTTACTAAGTATTACTGAGTGTAAAAAAATAGCAGGTTGTGTTACTTTAGTTTGTTTTAGCTCTTCTGCAGTGCCTTCAAACATAATTTTGGTGATCTCAAAACCTAATATTTCATTGGCTTTTTCAAAAAGTTCTTTGGCTATAGCTGAGTTTTCATATAAATCTAAACCCATTCCTGAAAATTGAGCTCCTTGACCAGGAAAAACATATGCATTCATGTGCTGTTTGTTTAAAATTTTCACAAAAGTAAGGATTCTAAGTTATAAAGTTTCAAAGTACATTGTTAAGGATACTATGAATACATTTTTACAATTGTTTTTACCTGTTGATAATACGAAACACCAAATAAATTGAGATGTACCAATAGGTAATACAATTGCCAAATGGGTTGTCGTATTTTCCAATTTTCTATCAAAGGATAAGTATCATGATATACTTCAAATATACGGTTATCAAATCCACCAAAAAGATGCATCATTGCAATATCCATTTCTCTTGATGCATAAGCAACAGCTGGATCAATAAGACATGGTAGTCCTTCTTCATTTATTATATAATTTCCATTCCACAAATCCCCGTGTACCAAACTCGATTTTTCAGAAGGAATTTCATTTTCTATATTCTTATAAAACATATCCAAACCTAAAAAGGCAAATCCTTTTTGTATCGCAATATTAAACTGTGGTTCTAATCTACTTACAATATAAAAATCAAAGGCTGATTTACACTTAGTATTTTTTTGAGAAAGACTTCCTATATAATTATCCTCTTCAAATCCAAAATACGGTTTAGATTCTCTATGTAGTTGGGCTAATCGTTTTCCAAACTCTTCTGAAAAGTTAGTTGTTTTTTCTCCTTTAGCGATATATGGCATCATTAAAAATGCATCATCACCCAAAGTTCCTACTTGTAACACATCAGGTATTACAAAGCAATTACAATCCCGTAGTTTTTGCAGTCCAGCAGCCTCTGCCTCAAACAATCCTGGAAATTTAGAATTACTATTCAGCTTAATAACAACTTTTTGATTTTTTGTTATTAACGCATACACAGAATTAATATCTCCTCCAGACAAGAGGTACGATTCTTTAATTTTTTCAGAAAGTAATGTTTCAAAATGGTTTATGTGTTTTGGAGATAACACTATTTTCTTTTGTAAGTCAAATATGTAAATGGGAATTGATGTCTTTCATCTTTATCATGAAATTCTTCTTTAACCAACTCCCAATGTGCAGTATCTATTTCCGGAAAAAATGCATCGGCTTCAAATTCGCCATGAACTCGTGTAAGTTCTATACAATCAGAAACTTCCATCCCTAAACGATAAATTTCTCCTCCGCCTATAATAAAAGGTTGTGGATCATTTTTTGCCGCTTCAAGAGCATCTGTTAGACTATTTACAACTACTGCTCCTTCTGCTTGAAAGTCTTTATTACGAGTAATTATAATATGTAATCTATTGGGTAAAAGTTTAGGAAAAGATTCAAATGTTTTACGCCCCATAATTATAGGATGGCCAGTTGTAATCTGTTTAAATCGCTTAAAGTCGTCAGGTAAATGCCATACAAGATCATTATCCTTTCCTAGAGCATTATTTTCTCCTGCAGCTGCAATCATTGTAATCATAGGTTTGGGTCCTTTTAATTCTTCAACAATATCGGATGTTTTTCCTTTAATGAATTCTTCTTTCTTTTTGATCAGTTCTTCTTTGGGATACATCAACTCTATATCTTTTTGAATCAATGCAATTTCTTCTTTTTGTTTAGCGACTAGGCGCTCCATTTGACGATCTGTCCATTCTTGTCCCATAAACTTGCTAAACAACCATACATTGCAAAAGTGTAAAATAAATAGAAACGCCCAACATATAATACCTATTACAAACCAATCAGTACCAAAAAAAGTAACAGTCTTACCAAAACCAAAAACTAAATTTAATACAGCCATAAAAACCGCTCCTATTACAAAAACAACAAAATGCTGAAACAATCTTTTCTTTTGTAATATTCTTTTTCGTGCGTGCTCATAGAGCTCACGTTGTTGCGGATCAATTTGTGGAATTTCTTTTCTTCTTGAAAACATATTAATGCTAACTTAGTATCGGCTAGTAAAGATATAGTTTTTAACAAAAAGCCCTAAAATTACTTATGAAGAATTTAAGAAAAGAATTTCCTGTATTATCACAATATACATATCTCAACACTGCTTCTTCTGGATTACTTTATGATTCATTATTAGATAAAAGACAAGAACATGATTTAGACTTTCTTATTGGTGGGAGTATTTTTAGGAATTCGCAACAAGAATTTTTAAATAGTGTTCGCACAACTATTGCTAATTTTTTTGATGCCTCTGCTAACAATACCATATTAACTCCCAACTTTTCGCTTGCCTTTAATACGCTCTTAAATGGACTTGAAAAAGATAAAAAAGTACTTTTATTAGATGAAGATTACCCTTCAATCAACTTTTCGGTACAAAGCAAAGGTTTTGAAGTTTGTTTTGCAAAAGTAGATGCTAGTCTAGAACAAAATATTGAAAAAGCAATACAGAAAAACAAACCCGATATTTTTGCATTTAGCCTTGTACAATATATAAATGGTATCGCTATAGATCTCGAATTCGTAACAGCACTCAAAACCAAATACCCTGATATTCTATTTGTTGCAGATGCAACACAATTTTGTGGAACTAAGAATTTCAATTTTAAAGACTCACAAATAGACATTCTTGGATGTAGTGGCTATAAATGGCTATTGGGAGGTTACGGTAATGGTTTTATGTTATTTAAAGATTCTGTATTAGATCACTTAACACCAGTATCCTACAAAAAAACTGCTCTAGAAGTTGACTACGACCCATCATACACTAATCTACAGGCTAGATTTGAATGTGGTCATTTGGATACTTATAACTTTGGAAGCTTAAAAAATTCGTTAGATTTTTTATCTAAAGTTGGGATAAAGACGATTGAACATACAATCCAGGAATTAACCAGTTTTGCCAAAGAAGAATTTGCTAAGTTAAATCTTTTAGAGCGTTCTGTTTTGCAAAGAGAAAAGCACAGTTCTATTTTTAACCTAAATACAAACGAAAAAGTGTTTAACCATCTAAATGAGCGCAACATTGTTACTTCTTTGAGAGGAACAGGGGTTCGAATAAGTTTGCATTTTTACAATACTATTGAAGATCTTGAAGTGCTATTAAAAAATCTCTAAAATCAAATCAATTAAACACCTTTATTTTATATTCTAATTCTAACCAAAGGGCGTCTATCTTAAAAAACTTCATCACAAAACTTAATCTTTACAACTACTTTTAAAAGGACTAAGTTACTATCTACTAAACTAATATGGCTCTGATTATCTCAAAATAGAGGTTTTTGACTTTCTTTAAAAAGTACTCTAAGGTCATACAATGAATGCTATAAGGTTTTTTATCCCTTAACTACATCGTTATCGTCAATATCTTTATGTTAAATGTTAATTAAATTACTGAAAATCTGAAAGTTCAAACTTTTCAGGTTTGAAGTTTTATAGTAACTTAACATCTAATTATTAACCAATATTTAATCTTAAAATAGAATTATGATTACCAAACAATACTTAAAGTCTAAACCAATTTGTAAAGTCACTTTTATTGTTCCTGCCAAAGAAGCTGATAATGTAAGTGTCGCTGGAGAGTTTAATGAATGGGACACTAAAGCTACAGTTCTCAAAAAACTCAAAAACGGAAATTTTAAGGGAACCATTAACCTTCCTAAAGATAATCAGTTTGAATTCAAATATGTTGTAGATGGTGAATGGACAAACGAAGCTGAAGCTGACGGTTATCAATGGAACGATTTTGCATCTGCCGACAATAGTGTACTTGTATTATAAAACATAAATCGTTGGGGTTGTATTGCGCTCTACAACCTCAACATCTTTATTTACAAACTCTTTTTGATTTATACCACCCCTTTGTTTAAATCTACTTGAAAAGACGACACTGATTGTTCTTTTTTAAAATCTTTTCTATAGGTTAGAATTGAATTTATTTTCAAACCCAGTTATGACTATACCATATGTCTAAACATTAAGCTACAAATTGAAATCATTTTAGGTTCATCTAAAATATCTAAACCTAGTTAATTGTAGATTATCTCTTAAACTAATTTTCATTTTTTCTCTATTATAATTTAAAAGCTTTACCATGATTTATTTGAGTCTAATCATAAAAAAATAAAGGTAAAGTCCTAAAAATCAAATTTTAACACATCATTTCATTTAAAATAATTAGCCTTAAGCTGGTTATTTGATGTTCTTTTTAAAGTCAATTCGATGAAATACACTCTTTTTCGATTAAAAACACGGTTAAAATGTTAATTTTTCACATTTTAAGCCATAAATTTTAAATATTAAATTTCAAATATTTCCTAAAAAATAAAAGTCAATATTCTTAAAATCAATGCCTTACAACAATAAGTGTTTTAAACACACATTCCTGAGAGTCAATTTTTTATGGTAAAACAGTACTTTTTTTGTATTTAAAAAGTTTTTGATGCTCGTTGTGTGCAATTACATTTGACTATAACAAATTACTAACCACTATTAATGGTTACAAAATGTATAAATAGTGTTTTTTACAACAAACACTTATTAATTAAATTATTGAATAAATGGTAAACACATAATTATAATATTATGATATTCTATGCTATTTAATAATGTAAGATATACATAAAATCTCTAGTTCTTTAAAACAGCTAGAATAAAAAAAACTAAAAACAATTAAGAAAATATTTAAGCTATCAAACATGAAAAAAACCACACTATTCATCTTGTTTTTCTTGTGTATCTCTGGGACATACTGCCAATCAAAACTATATACTTTAAACTTAACATATCCCGATGAAGTTTTAAGTGAGTTCGAATATACCCCCGTACTATATGAGGTACATAAAAAAGATTTGACAAATGTTTTTATTGAAAAATCTATGAATAAGAATAATGTATATAACTCATTGCAAAAAAAGATTTTAAATCTAAAAGAAGAAAGTATAACCATACGTAATGCATATGAAAAAGCACTCATCAAGCACAAAAAAACAAATCTAATTAGTGCTTATATTAAAATTTTCGAGAATTCAAATGCTCCTATAGATATTAGAAAAGAGGAGCTGATTAAAGCTCAAAAAATTGCAGATAATTACAATATAGATATTTTCGTATATGCCGACGATAATACTGCACCGGACAAAAAAAATGGTTTAGATATAATAAAGAATAACCCACTTCATTTTAATAATTATTTAAAAAATGAGGTGCTATCAATTACCAAAAATAATCCTAAACCAAAGCCTTACCACAAAACAATTGATCAAAGAATCAATATGTTAAGAAATAAAGCAAAAATGATAAAAAAGAACAAAACAATTGCTTTATTAAAAGATAGAATCGAAAATGAAAAAAGTTTTCTTTTAGGCGATAGAGCAAACAATAACAACTTATCAGGTGTTTTTGAAAAAATAGGAAACTATCAAGTTATTAGTAATGATTATGGTCCGTTTTTTAAAAATGAACTAATTCAAGATAGCATTATTAAAAAATTTAATATACCGAAAAATCATATAGTATTTCAGGAAACTACGACTCTTATTATCCATAGTAAAAGCAAAAAATATTACTTAGTAGCACATGATTTTTTAAAAAAAGTTAATCATACACCCTATCTAGAACAAGTCGTATATACCAATAAAATCAAAAATAACAATACGGTAAATCAAACAAACACTATAGAATATTCTTTAAAAGAATATGAGTCCATGATCACAGAATGTAAAAAATTGACAATGAAACTCATAGCTCATAAAGAAATTGCTCAAAAAGGCAATATGACTAAAACTCAATTTAAGAACTGGAAAAAAGATCTGGTAGAAGCTAAACTTCTGAATTATCGTATTTACGAATTTACATCGGCATATAAACATTTTAATTACCCTTTAAGTAAATATGTGAATAAAGAAGTCTTAAACAACTACAATTATTTTTCTGAGATACTAACTAACAGCAGTAAACATGTAGCTTTATGATGATTATCTAAAATTCTACATACTAACAATTCAATAAAAAATTTATTTAACCTTTTAAACAAAAAAATATGAAACTATTTTACGGAATTATGATCGTTGATCTAAAAAAAATTAAAGAATTTATCAAAACATTACCAGCGGCTAGTAGTAATGCGATACATCGATAACATTTTTAGTTATTGCATTTATAACAATTACATCTATTTAACAAATAAGTTAACCCCTAGAAAAAATGAAGAACCCCTTAAAACATATTTTATTGGTCGATGATAGTCCAGCAACTAATTTCTTTAATGAAACAGTAATCAAAAAATGTGATCTAACACAAAATATTAGTGTTGCTCTAAATGGTGCTGAAGCTCTTACTTTTTTTGATGAAACAAAAAGTACATTAAGTACTCCTGAAATCATCTTTTTAGATATTAATATGCCCATTATGAATGGATGGGAATTCTTAGATAATTATAAAAAATTGAACATTAAAAACTCGATTGTGATCCTAATGATTGGATCCAATTTACAACCTAATGACAAAGAAAAACTTAAGAATTACCATTTTATAAAGGGGGATAGTCAAAAAATGTTGAACAAAGAATTTTTGTACAACATCGTTAACGAACACTTTGATTTATAAGAACTACGACTTAATCAGTTACTGAGAAAAAAATACAACTCTATTACAGTAATATTTCTCATTATTAGTCTATAAATTCAATTAAGATAATTACGCAATGTTTAACCTAAAAAAACGCATAGATATAAAAAAAATTACACTGTTTTGATCAAGAAGTATAAGCCTATGAATTTTGCCAGACCATCATTTACTGACTAGTAATAACACTATACATTGGCAAATCCTGACGCTACTACAGAAGATATGCATGCAATTTTATCATTACATGCTAACACAAAAGATATCCTAAAAAACAATTTTATTAATGTTTTTTTAGGGTATCTTTTTTATAATCACAAACCCTTATATGGCAAACACTTAAACATAATCATTAGCATATTAGCTATTATTTTGTGATATCTGTTTATAAATTTTATTAAGGAGATCTTCTTGTGAAAAAGGTTTATTGATAAAGTCATTCATTCCTGATTTAAGGCATTTTTCTTTTTCCCCATCAGCATTTTGAGCCGTAAAACCAATTATGGGAGTGTTAGAGATAGTTTTGTCATCATAACTTTCTCGAATTAGACGGGTCGTTTCATAACCGTTCATTGGAAACATCATAAGATCCATTAGCACAACATCATACTTTCTTTTTTCAATGTACTTAATGGCTTCTTTCCCATTCATTGCGGCATCCACAAAAAACATCCCTTTAGAAATTAATAATTTCATAATTAAAAACTGATTAACCTCTTTATCTTCTACTAATAAAACTCTAAATTTTCTCCCCAAGTCGGGAAGCGTATATTTTTTTCCCTTTCCTTCGTCCTTTTTTTTCTTTAAAATTTTAAATACAAAAGGAAGATTAAGGCTAAAGGTACTACCTTCATCAATCTTACTACTAACTTTTATATCTCCACCCATAAGTTCGACTAGGTTCTTAACGATAGTTAAACCTAATCCCGTACCTGTAACTTGTTTATCTTCATGAAAGCGCGTAAATCTATCAAAAACAGACTTAAGATTTTCTGCAGTAATACCTTGTCCCGAATCTGACACAGAAAAATTAACACTCAGGTTACCAGCTCTTTGATAGTTCTGGGTGACTTTTAAACTTACTTTACCCTGTTTTGTATATCGAAATGCATTATTAAGAAGATTAATTAGTATTTGTTGAACTCTAACACGATCACCAATAAGTTCTGATGTAATATTTTCATCTAGGTAAACATCTAATTCAATATTTTTTTCTTCTGCCAGATATCGATACTTTTTTTCAAGATCCCGAATAAGCTTTACAAAATCAAAATTTTCTTTTTTAATTTCGAGTAGACCAGCTTCAATTTTAGAAACATTAAGCATATCGGTAACAATCGCATCAAGTTGTTTACTTTCTCGTTTTATAATGTTAATCAATTCTTCTTGATCAAAATTAAGTGAAGTTTTTTCTAAGATTTCTGTAAAACCAAGGATTCCCGTTAGAGGAGTTTTAATTTGGTGATTGATATTAGCAATAAGACTATTTTTGAATTCTTCTTTTTTTAATAAAAACTCATGTTTCAATTCAAGTTCTTTATTCTTAAAAAGTATATCATTTTTTTGCTGTGCTATTTTCGTAAGTTCTTTATATTTTGAAGTATACTCAAAAATTACAATGATTATTTCTGTAGGATCAAAACAGATGGTTACATCACATATTTTAGTTTCAGATGGTTCTTCAAAATGCACACAAGAAAAAGTGTATTCTTGATTATTTTGATTGGAGTTTTCTAATAAATCATGAATGATTTCAAAAAAAGGATGTGCCTCAAAAATAGAGCTTCCCTCTTTCCAATTAAACAAAATATGATCTGTTTTTTTTATGATTCCGTCAAAAGCAACTACCAAAAATTGCATATTGTTTTGAAATCTTAAACGATATTTTTGACTTAGTGTATCTACCATTTCACTTCAGGTTAGCATTTACGCTATATAAAGTAATATATTATAATATTGAAAAATGTTATTGAATAATTAATGGGATGTCTTAATCCTTTGTTTCTGAATCCTGTCTCTTTTTATATCCTCCTGCACTCTCTAATGCAAATAAATTAAATCTTCGACATTTTTATTATTATAATTCGTTGTGAGTAAACATGTTCTTTGTATGAAGATAATATTTTTCTAATTATTATCCAATTGATTATACTATTCTAAAAACTGTGAATGCCAGCAAGACAAGCTTGATTATAAATTACTGAATATCCATATACAAACTTATAGTTTCAACATAAAATATTAATGAAATGCATATTTTAACCCTATTTCTAACTGATTAAAAATTTCAGTTTTGTTTTATTATACCATAAGTAAGATATTGACTATAAATTATTTAGAAGCAAAATTGACAATTCGTAAATCAACAATTAGATATCCACAAAATGGGTTTCTAAAACTTTATCTAGTATTGCTATTGAAAGAGGTTTGCTAATAAAATCATTTACATTATCTATTTCTCTTGATCTTGAAATATCAATAGGATCATTAGATGTTGACAAAATAATAAGTTTATTACCTCGTGTTATACTATTACACAAGCCATTATATTGTTCAATAAATTCCCATCCATTCATACCTGGCATATTAAGATCTAAAAAAATAAGCTGTGGTTTTTTAGTGAAATTTACATTTATTGATTTGAGATAGTCTAATGCAATACTTCCGCTGAGAAAAGTCAAAATATTTTTAAACTTATTGTGTTTAGTGATAATTCTTTTATGTACATATTGTGTAGCCTTATCATCATCTATTAACAATACTGTTTCAACCATATTTTTTTGCCTTTTGAAGTTTATTCTTTGCAAAGTTGAGTAACAATTTTGATTTTTTTATATAGTAGCTGATATTACACATCTATATTTCAGGACGAAAGTTGAAAATATCAGATAAATGGTAAATCTATCTATTTTTACCCTAATACAATAGTACCAAAAGGATAAACAAAATTGGTTTGACTATTTATAGTCTATATATCCAAAATCAATTGGGAATATTATAAACATTCAAGAATATCATAAGTTACTAAAATGATACAATGTCAAATTCGAGTTAAATGAAGGTACCATTGTATTATCGCAGCTCTAATTTTACTAAGGTAATAGCCATAGAAATTAATTCTGAAGGGACCATATGCAGTTTCAAATTCTAATGAAACTGTACATATTATTTCATTTTAAGCAGAGTTTCGCCCTGCTACGAACTTTTTAGGACAAATTTATAAAGTATGCATGAACAGAATCCCAGTAGAAGTAATTTATGGAAAGGTAGTTCAACAAATACAGATCGAGATGTTAGCCTACCTAAACTAAAAACTTTCAAGAATCTAATATTTAACTCTTATGAAAAAACAATTATGCAATTAATCACCTGAATGACAAATAATTATCTAAAATAGCTATTGTTGTTCTAGAAAGAGATCAAGATGAAAATATTTAATCAAATCTACAATCAAAAAATGTCAAAATCTTATGGTTGTGGTGAACTATTCTACTACTTCAACACCTTTCCAAAAAGCAACATAATTCTTGATTTGTTTTGCCAAATCGCTTGTTTCAGGGTAATACCAAGCTGCATCGGGATTCTTTTCTCCGTTTACCTCTAATGTATAGTAAGACGCTACTCCTTTCCAAGGACAATTGGTATGCGTATCACTTGATTTAAAAAATTCTTTATTTATTGCTTCTGGTGGAAAGTAGTGATTATTTTCTATAACCTTAGTATCATTACTCTCTGCTAGTATTTGACCGTTCCAAATTGCCTTCATCTTTATTATATTTTTATATTTTTAAAATGCTTTTTACTTTGATTTTGTAATTAAATAGTTTTTATAATCATTGTTTTCGTCTGAAAAAGAGTTCACAACTTTTAAGCCTGATTCTTCTGTTAACCATTTTACAATATCATCATCATATTTTTGAGAAATCTCGGTATGAATACTCTCCCAAGCTTCAAAATGCACTTGCAATGACAAACTATCTATATCAACCGTTTGCTTTTCTTTACTTACTAAATAACTCTTAGCAGTACCGCTTTCGGGGTCATAGGTTTCCCAATGCATAAATGCATCAACATCAAAGTTTCCTCTAAGCTCTTTATTAATTCTTGATAAAACATTTTTATTAAATTTTGCTGTTACACCAGTTTTGTCGTTGTAAGCGTCAAGAACTTTCTGAGGATGTTTCTTTTGATCAAATCCCATAAAAACTAAATCATCAGAATGCATTGCATTACAAAGTTTTTTCAAAAACTGGATTGCCCTTGGATGTAATAAATTACCAATATTAGACCCCAGCACCATAATTACTTTTTTTCGATCACTTATATGGTTTAAACGATCCAAAACCTCAAAGTACTCTCCTATTTGCCCTTGAACAAGTACATCTGGCATTTCGAGATCTAAATTTTTCACTAATCCGTCAACAGCATTTTGACTTATATCTATAGGCATATATGTAAAATCATACCCTTTCTTTTGTAATTCTTTGAGTAATATTTTAGTCTTTTTACCGTCACCCGCCCCTAGCTCTATTAAATCAAACCCTTTTTTATACTTATCAAAACTTTCGATTATAGCCGAGGTGTTTTCTTTAAAAATATTATATTCTGCTCTGGTAAGGTAATACTCTGGCAACTCCATTATTTGCTGAAATAATTCATCACCTACTTCATCGTAAAAATATTTTGATGACAAATATTTAGGAAAAGCTGTCAACCCTTCATACACTTCTTTTTCGAATGTCGAAACTAGTACCTTTTGATCTTTAGAATTCATTAAATTTTAGATTATATATTTTTCACCAATCGTAATCCCGTAAATTGCCATCTCAGGTTTGGGTGAAAAAAATTACGATATGTTGATCTGGTATGATCTTGTGATGTGGCAACAGAACCGCCTCGTAAGACTTTTTGATTAACCATAAATTTTCCATTATACTCTCCTAATGCACCTGGAGCTTTTTTATAATTTGGATAGGGCAGATATGCACTTTCAGTCCATTCCCAACGCGACCCCCATTTAAATTGATGCTGAGCCACTTCCCACTCGAATTCTGTAGGTAAACGTTGCCCTTTCCATTGTGCGAAGGCAAAAGCTTCATAATAAGATATATGAGTTACCGAAGTATTTAGTTTTAAAGCTTTAAGTCCTTGTAATGTATATTGATAATATTGACCATCTATAAGGTGCCAATACAAAGGGGCTTGTATATTATCATTTTTAATCCAATCCCAAGCTTCGGCATGCCAAAGTAGACTATCATTATATCCACCGTCATTAATAAAGTCTAGATATTCGTTATTTGATACAAGTTCATTACAAATTGCATATTCTTCAAGAAGCACCCTATGAACTCCTAGTTCATTATCATAACAGAAATCATTTCCCTGATATCCTATTTCATATATTCCTTCTTGAATAGTTACATATTCGTTAGACTGATTGCTTTCAGGGTTTTCGGTAAAAGTCTCATTATATTTAGGAAACAATGGATTATTGCCCAATATGAATTTTATGTCTGTTAGTAATAATTCTTGGTGTTGTTTTTCATGATGAATACCAATTTCAACCAATTCATTAATTTTTTCATCAAAATTTTCTTCTAAAAAAGCCTGTAAATGTGAGGTAACATAATCACGATATTGATATACCTGACTCACCGTTGGTCTTGAAAGATTGCCTCTATTGGTTCGTATTACTCGTTTTCCAACACTTTCATAATAGCTATTAAACACGTAAGCATATTCGGGATGAAATCGCTTATAATTAGTATCGTATTTGGACAATATAAATTCTTCAAAAAACCACGTCGTATGGCCTAAGTGCCATTTAGGTGGTGAAACATCTACTATAGGCTGTATTACATAATCTTCTGTCTCAAGTGGAGCACAAATTTCTTCTGTATCAGAGCGGGTTTTTAAAAATGAGGTAAGTAAACTATCTGTAACAATCATAAAAAAAAGCGTATTCGATTTACGAATACACTCAAATTTACTGATTTTTATTCTTATAAGACTTTTAGGGAGGTTAATGCAATGTTAAAATAACTACAACATTATTTTGGTTTCCTAAAAGTAATTGGCACTTCATAGGCTACTGCAATAGGTTTTGATCCCCATTTAGCGGGCTCCATTTTGGGAAGCAATCTTATAATTCTAATTGCTTCTCTTTGTAAATATCTATGCGCACCTGTAACTTCTGTAACTTCTACTTTACCTTTTTTATTGATAATAAATTCTACCGTTACCGTACCTTCTAAGCCTTGTGAAATTGCTACTTCAGGGTATTCAAATTTTTCAAGAATATGTCTTCGCATTTTTTGATCAAAACAATTTACTGGTGTTTGTCTTGATTTATCACATTTTGGCCATATCGGGGTAATTCCTTTTTCACTTGCATTTTCTTGAGATAGTACTATACCATCTTGAGAGAAAGAAGATCCCGAAATTAATATGGATAATATAAGTAATAGTTTTTTCATAGTTGTTCCGTTTAAATTTGGGGTTTAAACCGCTACCGCTCCTTTAATATGAGGATGCGGATCGTAGTCTATTAACTTAAAGTCATCAAAAACAAAGCCAAAAATATTTTTTACCTCCGGATTAATAATCATCTTAGGCAATTGACGAGGTGTTCTAGACAGCTGTAATTCAAGTTGTTCTTTATGGTTATTATAAATATGTGCATCTCCAAAAGTATGTATAAAATCACCCGCTTCATACCCACATACCTGAGCCATCATCATTGTAAATAAAGCATAAGAAGCAATATTAAAAGGCACTCCTAAAAATACATCTGCGCTACGTTGGTACAATTGGCAAGACAATTTTCCATCTGCCACATAAAACTGAAAAAAAGCATGACATGGCGGCAATGCTGCTTTACCGTTTGCTACATTTTCAGAAAAAGATTTTGACGTATCTGGAAGTACACTTGGGTTCCATGCAGAAACCAACATACGTCTACTATCTGGGTTATTTTTTAATGCTTCTACTACTTCAGCAATTTGATCAATTTCATTGTTATCCCAATTACGCCATTGATGACCATATACAGGTCCTAGATCTCCATTTTCATCAGCCCACTCATTCCATATACGAACACCATTTTCTTTAAGATATTCAATATTAGTATCTCCTTTCAGAAACCACAACAGCTCATAAATTATAGATTTAAGGTGTAGTTTCTTGGTCGTAACCATAGGAAAACCTTCACTAAGATCAAAACGCATCTGATACCCAAAAACGCTCTTGGTTCCTGTACCAGTTCGATCTTCTTTTTCATTTCCTTTGTCAAGCACATGCCGCACAAGATCCAGATATTGCTTCATATTCCCTTCTCGCTTTACTTTGAGTTTGTTAATTAAATATTAATTTGAAATCAAATATACAAAAAATAGGTGTCGAGACACCTATTAACCTTTAGATTATGACATAGTTATAATTACCCTATAATTTTTATGTTTATCTTAAAAAAAACAATCTAAAATTATCCGATAATCATTCCTGCTATAGTTGCTGATAATAAAGAGGCAATAGTACCTCCGATTAGTGCTTTCATACCAAATTCTGAAAGTGTTTTTCGTTGACCGGGAGCTAGAGAACCTATACCGCCAATTTGTATCCCTATAGATGCAAAATTGGCAAATCCACAAAGCATATATGTAGCCATAATTACCGATTTGTTATAGGTTAAATGTGTTGCATTTGCTACATTTTTTAAATCTGCTAATTGTATGTAACCTACGAACTCACTAGCTGCTAGTTTTATCCCTAGAAGTTGCCCCATTAAAGCTATATCTTCCTTGGCAACCCCTATAAGCCACATTAATGGTGCAAAAATATAGCCTAAAATAAGTTCAAGAGATAAACTTTGGTAAGCTGTTTTAGATGCTATCCAAGCATTTATAGAAGTGATATCTCCAACCCAACCTAAGATACCGTTTAGCATTGCAATAAAAGCAACAAAAACTAATAACATAGCACCAACGTTCACTGCTAATTTTAAACCTTCAGTTGTTCCGTTTGCTATGGCGTCTAAAATATTAGATCCTATTTTTTCTGAGGATACATATACATCCGTATTGATCTCTTCAGTTTGCGGAAATAGTATTTTGGAAACAACAATTGCTCCTGGAGCTGCCATTACCGATGCAGCTAGCAAGTGTTTTGCAAATTGCAATCTTAAGACAGGGTCGTTTCCTCCTAAAAACCCTATATATGCTGCCAGTACAGCCCCTGCAACTGTTGCCATACCTCCTATCATAACCAATAGCATTTCAGACTTATTCATCTTTTCTAAATATGCTTTAATTAATAGAGGTGCTTCTGTTTGCCCTAAAAAGATGTTACCAGCGACACTTAAACTTTCTGCCCCAGATATCTTTAGTGCCTTAGTTAACAACCAAGCTAAGCCTTTTACCACTTTTTGAATAATCCCCAAATAAAATAATAAGGAGGTTAATGCCGAAAAGAATATAATAGTAGGTAATACTTGAAAGGCAAATATAAAACCGAAGGTGTCCATATCTACAACCAAGCCTTCAAAAAGAAATTTACTTCCTGCTCTAGTAAAGTCTAAAACATTAACAAATAGGCTTCCGACCCATTCAAATATCGTTTGAACAAACGGCACTCTTAAAACCCCAATGGCAATTACTAATTGAAATCCAGTACCTAACCCAACAGTTTTCCAATTAATTGCTTTTCTATTGCTACTAAAAAGATATGCTATTATTAAAAGTACAATCATTCCTAACAAACCTCTCCATAAGCTATTAAAAGAGAAACCTTGATTAGGGATTAATTCATCAGTAGCAGTTTCAGTTACAGCTACTGGTTTAGAGCCTTTTTTAGAGGCAAAGGAAAGGACTACATTATGTTTAGATAATACTAGTGTAGAATCTGTAATCTTGTTGATCTTATATTTTATAATAGAATCTTGTGCTTTTCCCGAAAAAAATAATAGCACATTATTTTGGGTAAGATAATCTCCATTAAGTTGCTCGGATTGATTATAAAAAGAATATGAAAACAATCCTTTTTCTAATTCAAGATAGTCTTTTTCTCCAACCGTTAGAACTTGTCCTGATTCTTCTTTTGCATTTTCCAGAATCCATTTTTTATCAATAGATTGTGCAGATAATATTGTAAAAAAAGGCAATAGTAATAGAAGAGTAAGTAATCCTTTCTTCATAAAATTGAAATCATTTAATAAATATAGTTTAGGATTTTAGATCGTGGTTGTGATTGATTAACCTCGTTTAGAAATTTCATCCCTTATTCTTGCTGCTAATTCGTAATCTTCACTAGCAACTGCTTGATCTAACATGCGATTGAGTTCATCAAGTGACAAATCTTTGTAACTAGTTTCCTTACCTATCATTTCAAGATCTTCTGAAACTAACTCATCTACAAGTAGGCTTTCAGAATCTTCTTCTTCATCTTTCTTTGGATTTACTTTTAGATAGATCCCTGCTTGATCTAAAATATTCTTATACGTAAATATAGGTGCTTGAAATCGTAATGCTAGCGCTATAGCATCACTGGTTCGTGCATCTATAATTTCTTCTATTTTATCTCGCTCACAGATGATACTAGAATAAAAAACTCCATCTACCAGTTTATGAATGATAACTTGTTTTACAACAATATCAAAACGATCTGCAAAGTTCTTAAATAAGTCGTGGGTTAGTGGCCGCGGGGGTTTAATCTCTTTTTCTAAAGCAATGGCTATAGATTGCGCCTCAAAGGCACCTATAACAATTGGCAACTTTCTCTCACCATCTAATTCACTTAAAATTAGTGCGTATGCCCCATTCTGGGTTTGACTGTATGATATTCCTTTTATGTTCAGTCGAACTAAACTCATATTGCTCTCAATAAAAAAAGGCTGTTTGAACACATGGACCTTTTCCTAAGTTCAAACAGCCCCTAATTGGGCACAATTTATGAAAATTATGCGTTATTAGACTTAAATTCTTTTAATTTTTCAATAAGTTTTGGAACAACTTCAAAAGCATCTCCTACTATTCCGTAGTCTGCAGCTTTAAAGAACGGTGCTTCAGCGTCATTATTAATAACCACCTTTACTTTACTTGCATTAATTCCGGCAAGATGTTGTATTGCGCCAGAAACTCCTATAGCAATATATAAGTTAGAAGCAACCGGTTTACCTGTTTGTCCTACGTGTTCACCATGTGGTCTCCATCCCATATCACTTACTGGCTTAGAGCATGCTGTTGCAGCTCCTAATACATCGGCAAGATCTTCAATCATATGCCAATTCTCAGGTCCTTTTAAACCGCGACCTCCAGAAACTACAATTTCTGCATCTGCAATAGACACTTTATCTGTAGCCTTATCTACCGCTGTAACTTGCACAGCAAAATCTGCATCAGACAAAGATGGCTCGAAGGCTTCTGCTGTTGCAGCTCCTGAATTTTCTTTTAATCCAAAAGCGTTATTAGACAATCCTACAATCTTAACATCTGTAGACATTTCAGTAATATTGAACGCTTTATTAGTGAATGCTGTACGCTTTACTTTAAAAGGAGAAGCACTTTCTGGTAATGCAACTACATTTGATGCATAACCTGCATTAAGGTTTACCGCTAATAAAGGTGCGATAAATTTACTATCTGCAGTAGAACTTACAACGACTACTTTCGCTCCTTCATTTTCTGCTGCTTGTTTAATTGCATCGGCATATGCCTTCGCACTAAATGAAGATAGTTTATCTCCTTTTACTTCTAATACCTTATCAACTCCATACGTTCCTAACTCGCTACTATCACCTCCATTAATACTAACTGCAGTAACAGTTGTTCCCATCATAGCGGCAACTTCTTTTGCATAAGAAGCTACTTCAAAAGCTGATTTCTTAAATTTTCCTCCTTCACTTTCTGTGTATACTAAAACTGACATATTTCTTTCTTTTAAATAGCTTTTGCTTCGTTATGTAATAAATCTATAAGTTCTTGGATATTATCTGGTGAAACTAATTTCACATCTCCTTTAGGAGCTGGTTTTTCAAACTGTACTGCTTTTGTTTCTTGACCAGCTTCAACAGGGTCTATAACAGTAAGTGGTTTTTTACGCGCCATCATAATACCTCTCATATTCGGGATACGCAAGTCACTTTCTTCAACCAAACCTTTTTGCCCACCAACAACTAGTGGTAACTTAGTTGTAGAGGTTTCTTTACCTCCGTCGATCTCACGAATCGCAGTAGCAGTATCACCTTCTATTTCTAAACCAATACAAGTGTTTACAAAATTAGCACCTGTTAAAGCAGCGATCATACCAGGAACCATACCTCCATTATAATCGATAGACTCTCTACCTGCAATAACAAGATCATATCCTCCATCCTGTACAACTTTAGTCAACTGTTTTGCTACATACAGACCGTCTGTAGCCTCAGTATTCACTCTAATTGCATTATCTGCACCTATGGCAAGCGCTTTACGTAAAGTAGGTTCTGTTTCAGGTCCTCCAACGTTTACAACATCTACAGAAGCACCTTGTTTTTCTTTGAACCACATTGCACGTGTTAAACCAAATTCATCATTTGGGTTAATCACGAACTGCACTCCATTAGTGTCAAACTTAGTGTCACTATCCGTAAAATTAATTTTGGAAGTTGTGTCAGGCACATGGCTAATACAAACTAATATCTTCATTTTATATAGGTATTTTTTGAGAATTTAATAATATTTGCGAAGTTACAAATAAAATGTCGAATTTACTATGCGTGCATAATAAATTTTTCAATATTACCCTACTACTAAAGGGTTTTAATTGCTACTTTTGCCTTTCGTTATAGCATTAAACAATTACCAAATACATGAAAACTATACAATTCAGAGAAGCAATTTGTGAAGCAATGAGTGAAGAAATGCGCCGAGATGAATCCATTTACTTAATGGGTGAAGAGGTTGCAGAATACAACGGAGCGTACAAAGCCAGTAAAGGTATGCTAGATGAGTTCGGTCCAGACAGAGTTCTTGACACGCCCATCTCTGAATTAGGTTTTTCTGGAATTGGTGTAGGTAGTGCAATGAATGGAAATAGACCAATTATTGAGTTTATGACCTTCAATTTCTCTTTAGTGGGTATTGATCAAATCATTAACAACGCAGCTAAAATGCGTCAAATGACTGGTGGTCAGTTTAATATTCCAATAGTATTTAGAGGCCCTACAGCATCAGCTGGTCAGTTAGGTGCTACGCATTCTCAAGCTTTTGAAAATTGGTTTGCTAATACTCCAGGATTAAAGGTTGTAGTACCTTCTAATCCTAAAGACGCTAAAGGTTTATTAAAATCGGCTATACGTGACAATGATCCAGTTATTTTTATGGAGAGTGAACAAATGTATGGAGATAAAGGTGAAGTACCAGAAGGAGAATACACTATCCCTCTAGGTGTAGCAGAAATCAAAAGAGAAGGTAGTGATGTTACTATCGTTTCTTTTGGAAAAATCATTAAAGAAGCCTATAAAGCGGCAGATGAACTTGCTAAAGAAAACATATCCTGTGAGGTTATTGATCTAAGGACTGTTCGCCCACTTGATTTAGAAGCTATATTTACCTCAGTAAAAAAAACCAATAGACTGGTTGTCTTAGAAGAAGCATGGCCTTTAGCCAACATTTCTTCAGAAATAACATATCAAGTGCAATCTAATATCTTTGATTATCTAGATGCACCTATAATAAAAATTAATACAGCAGATACACCTACCCCCTATTCTCCTGTACTTTTAGAAGAATGGTTACCTAACAGCAAAGATGTTGTTAAAGCTGTCAAAAAAGTGATGTATAAGTAAAATGAACTTCTTTATTTTGCGTTTCATTAATTTTAGAAAATTATCTCAGGCCACAAAAGTGGCCTAATAATTGATAAAATCATATGAGTTTAGCATCATTAGCATATAAATAGTAGAACGCTATAAATCATAATACGCTATTATGTTACTTGAGTACCCATTAAGTAGTAATGGTTTTAACTAATAGTTTTAAATTTTGACTTTGCAAAAAGAAATCAGAACATTAAAAACTAGAAGCTTTAGTAATTTAATATGATTTGAGGTAGGGTTTTTATATAGTTATGTGTTATAGATAGGATAATAAAAACATTTAATTGATTTAACAAAATTGATGATGTATTGATTATGACAAATTATATAGTAATCGTATTTGATATTTAGTATCGTACATAAACTATACAAGATGTATTATTAATTAACATATGTTAGGTTAAACAATTATTATTTAAAAATATTAGATGAAATATTGGGTTTTAGGAGTTTTATATATTGCTTTTAGCAGCTCCTTACTTTTAGCACAAACTAAAGTTGGCGGCCAAGTATATGACAATTTCAACCAACCTATTCCATTTGCAAACATCGTTTTTGTAAACTCAACAGTAGGAACTATAACCGATGAGAATGGTAATTTCTACATGGAATCTGACGATACCTATACCAATCTAAAAGTTTCGTTTATCGGTTTTCAGACAAAAAATATAAAACTTACAAAACAAGTTACCTACAATATGAAAATCGTACTAGAAGAAGAAGCAGCTTCTCTAGACGAAGTTGTTATATATAAAGGTAAAACTTCAAAAAAAAATAACCCAGCTATCGATATCCTAAGAAAAATATGGGATAACAGAAGAGTAAATGGAGTTAAAAAATTTAAACAGTACAACTACGATAAATACGAAAAACTAGAATTCGACTTAAACACTATAGACAGTGCTCTTGTTAATAGTAGGATTTTTAATGGTATGGAATTTATCTTTGATGACGTTGATACTTCTAGGATAACTGGTAAAACCTATCTTCCTATTTTTCTTAATGAAGCCATATCAAAAGTGTATGGGGATAATGAAATCAACGAGACAAAAGAAATACTTAAAGGAAATAAAAATGCTGGTTTTAGTGATAACCAAACTTTAATCGCCTTTGTAAAGGATTTGTATTCTGACTATGATGTTTATGACAATTACCTTAAATTTTTTGACAAAAGTTTCACTAGCCCTTTGTCACGAACAGGTGTAAGTGTTTATAATTATGTCTTGACCGATAGTGCATACATAGGTAATAAATGGTGCTACAATATTTTATACTATCCCAGACGAAAAAACGAGCTCACATTCAAAGGTGATTTTTGGGTGAATGATACCACCTGGGCAATCAAAGAAATTAATCTCGAAGTAACAAAAAGTGCAAACATCAATTGGGTAAAGGATTTATATATAGAACAAGAGTTTGATGTATTAAACGATTCTGTATTTCTTATCACAAAAGATTATTTTCAATCTGATTTTTCTTTTAGCAAAAAAGAAAAATCAAGAGGAGTCTATGGTAAAAGAACAACACTATATGACAATTATAAATTTGACATAAAAAAAGACAGAAAGTTTTACCAAAGTCAAGTAGATCCTTATAATCAAGATATCTATAATAGAGAAGATTCTTTCTGGAAAAGTGCCAGAATGGAAAACCTAAACAAAGATGAACAAAAGGTATATAAATTATTAGACACGCTTCGCACCGTAAAAGCGTTTAAAAGACTCTACAATATAGGTACTATTTTAGCGACAGGATATGTAGAGTTTGATGGTTTTGACTTCGGTCCTTTGTTTTCTACAGTCGGATATAATGACATTGAAGGAGTTAGACTTAGAGCTGGTGGTAGAACATACTTTACATCTAATGATAGGTGGCGAATAGAAGGTTATGGGGCCTACGGATTTAAAGATCAAAAATTCAAATATGGTCTCTCAGGAAAGTACCTTGTTGACAGAAAATCAAGACTTATTGTTTCTGCAGGAAACAGAAGAGATGTCGAACAACTAGGTGCCAGTTTAACAAATACAAATAACGTAGAGGGTAGAAGTTTAGCCTCATCATCAATAATAGCAACAGGTGATAACGACAGGTTAACCTCTATAAATTTATCTGCATTTTCGATGCAAATTGAACCTCGAAAAAACTTAAACGTAGGATTAACTGGGTCTTATAGAGTACTTAAACCCGCCGATCGCTCTTTATTTAGTTTGGATTTTTTAAATCCAGAAACTAACGAACTAGAAAACCAAATCAAGCAAACAGAAATCGCCACCCAACTTGTATATACTCCAGGTAGAAAAACTACTGGGTATGGTGTAGATAGGGTTATTGTAAATGAAGGAGATTATGCTACATTATTTTTAAATTATAGTGTAGGAATCAAAGGTCTTATAGAAAGTGATTTTGATTATCAAAAAGTACAGTTTCTTTACCAACAACCATGGAATATTGGAGGCTTTGGAGTATTAAATAGCACCCTAGAAGTAGGTAAAACTTTTGGAGATGTTCCTCTTGGACTATTAAGCGTTATCCCAGCCAATCAAACGTATCTATCTATCTATAACACATTCCCTTTACTTAATTTTTATGAGTTTGTAACGGATACCTATGCAACATTACATCTTGAACATAATTTTAATGGCCGAATATTTTCTCGTATCCCCTTATTAAGAAAGTTAAACTTGAGAGAACTAGTAGGTGTGCGCGGAGCGTGGGGTGAATTATCAGAAGAAAATATATTACTAAGCGCCCCATCAAACGAACTCTTAGTAGCTCCTACCGACGAGATCTATTGGGAATACAGCGTGGGTGTTGGGAATATTTTTAAAATCTTTAGAATCGATTTCCATTTTAGAGGAAACTATTTTGATAATCCAGATGCTAGAAAATTTGGAGTTACAGGGTCTTTTGGTTTCTTTTTCTAAGTAGATAGCTTATCGTATATTTTTTATTTAGCCATTATTCTTATATCTCCGAAAACCTTATAGGTTAACTTACCATTAAAAAAAGGCAGAAATTCGAATTTTTATAAGGATAAATTTTAAGTAAACCCTTGTAATACCTATATTTGCCGCCCAATACAAAGAGAATTTAAATTATGAGCGCAGCGACTAGCGAAAGCTTTGATGTACTAATTGAAATCCCTAAAGGGAGTAGAAACAAGTACGAGTATGATTTTGACATAAAAAAAATACGATATGATCGTATGATATTTTCATCAATGATGTATCCAGCAGATTACGGTTTCATACCTGAAACACTTGCTTTAGACGGAGACCCTCTTGATGTTTTAGTATTAGTAACAGAACCAACATTTCCTGGTTGTGTAATAGAAGTAAAACCAATCGGAGTTTTTCATATGACCGATGAAAAAGGACCAGATGAAAAAATCATCTGTGTACCGGTTGCAGATCCAATTGCCAGTAAGCTTGCCGATCTAAAAGAAATGAACCCGCACCTAATAAAAGAAATCGAACACTTTTTCCAAGTATACAAAGATTTAGAAGAGAAAAAAGTTGATGTAGGTGGCTGGGGAAATATAGATGAAGCTAAAGAGATTATCAAAGCTTGTGTTAAACGTTTTGATGATCTTGCAGACAAACCAGAAGGATTGTTCAGTATTCATTAATACTATATACAAAAAATAAATAAAAGCGCAATATTTTCTTATTAATATTGCGCTTTTTCTTTTTGCTTTATTTTACTACATTTAGCGACTAATTAACTAAAAATATTTTTAATGGAAGCAAATATGATATATATGCCAATTGTTTTGGCAATACTCGGGCTAATTTATATGGTCATTAAAAAATCTTGGGTAATGAAACAAGATGCCGGTGATGGTAAAATGAAAGAAATTTCGGATCATATATATGAAGGTGCCTTGGCTTTCTTAAATGCCGAATATAAGTTGCTTGCAATATTTGTTGTCATCGTAAGTGTTTTATTGTTTATAGTTTCAATAGTTGTAGACACTACCCACTGGTTAATTGTTATTGCTTTTATTTTTGGTGCTGTATTTTCTGCTTATGCAGGAAACATTGGAATGAAAATTGCCACTAAAACCAATGTAAGAACTACACAAGCTGCACGTACTAGTTTACCGAATGCTCTTAAAATATCTTTTGGAGGAGGAACTGTAATGGGTCTTGGAGTTGCAGGATTGGCTGTACTTGGACTAACAGCTTTCTTTATAATCTTCTATCATGTATTTATGGGTGGAACCTGGGTATCTACCGATAAAATGACAATAGTATTAGAAACCCTAGCCGGTTTCTCTCTAGGAGCAGAATCTATTGCGTTATTTGCGCGTGTGGGTGGTGGTATTTATACCAAAGCTGCAGATGTAGGAGCCGACCTTGTAGGTAAGGTAGAAGCTGGTATCCCAGAAGATGATCCTCGTAACCCAGCAACAATAGCCGATAACGTAGGAGATAATGTAGGAGACGTTGCAGGTATGGGAGCAGATTTGTTTGGATCTTATGTAGCAACTGTTCTTGCCGCTATGGTACTAGGTAACTACGTCATAAAAGATATGGGTGGATCAATTACTGATGCCTTTGGAGGCATAGGTCCAATATTATTACCTATGGCAATAGCAGGTGTTGGTATTATTATCTCAGTAATAGGAACCATGTTGGTAAAGATTAAAAGTAATGATGCCAAAGAAACTCAAGTAATGGGAGCTCTTAATATAGGTAACTGGACATCAATAATACTTGTAGCCATAGCATGTTTTGCTTTGTGTACTTGGATGCTTCCTGAGACAATGAAAATGGAGTTTTTTGGTGAAGGTTTAGTCGAAATTTCTGCAATGCGCGTTTTCTACGCTACATTAGTTGGTTTAATAGTAGGTGCTGTAATATCTTCTGTAACCGAGTATTATACCGGTTTAGGTAAATCACCAATTCTCAAAATTGTTCAACAATCTAGCACTGGTGCAGGAACGAATATTATTGCTGGACTAGCTACTGGTATGATTTCAACATTTCCTTCTGTATTATTATTTGCAGGTGCTATTTGGGCATCTTATGCATTTGCAGGGTTTTATGGAGTAGCATTATCTGCCTCGGCAATGATGGCTACAACAGCAATGCAATTAGCAATTGACGCATTTGGTCCTATTTCTGATAATGCAGGTGGTATTGCAGAAATGAGTGAACAAGAACCTATTGTTAGAGAACGTACAGATATTTTAGATTCTGTAGGTAACACAACTGCAGCAACTGGAAAAGGATTTGCTATTGCTTCTGCAGCATTAACTTCGCTAGCATTATTTGCAGCATATGTAACTTTTACAGGAATTAACGGAATTAATATTTTTAAAGCACCAGTATTAGCAATGCTTTTTGTTGGAGGTATGGTGCCTGTAGTATTCTCTGCATTAGCAATGAATGCCGTTGGTAAAGCAGCTATGGAAATGGTTCAGGAAGTGCGCCGCCAGTTTAGAGATATTGCCGGAATAATGGAAGGTACCGGAAAACCTGAATATGACAAATGTGTAGCTATTTCTACTAAAGCTTCTTTAAAAGAAATGATGTTACCAGGACTATTAACTATTGGTTTTCCATTAGTTATAGCATTTGTACCATTATTATTTGGAATGAATAAACTAGCTATTGCTGAAATGTTAGGAGGTTATATGGCCGGAGTTACCGTAAGTGGTGTATTATGGGCTATTTTTCAAAATAATGCAGGTGGTGCATGGGATAATGCTAAAAAGTCCTTTGAAGCAGGTGTAGAAATTAACGGAGAAATGACATATAAAGGTTCTGACGCTCATAAAGCAGCAGTAACAGGAGATACTGTTGGTGATCCTTTTAAAGATACTTCTGGTCCATCAATGAATATTTTAATTAAACTAACATGTCTTATTGGTCTTGTTATTGCACCTATTCTAGGAGGTCATACTTCTGAAACTGCTGTAGCAAATGAACCTTCAGAAAAAAACATAGAGGTTAAAATGGAAATGAATAATGATATTGCCATTGCGACTGTCACTATTGAGACTTTAAACGATGGTAAAATACAACATGAAATTAAAGAATTTAAAGGTTCTGAAGCCAAAGTTAAAGCTGAAATTGAAGCTATTAAAGCTTCTTTAAAATAAAAAAACATAAAATTAAATCTAAGACCACCTCGCTCTTTGGGCGAGGTTGTTTATTTTTATAGTATAAAATTTATTTATTTTAATGTTCAAAAAAAAAGCTTTACGAATTAATACATATCGTGGTTATGGCACAAATACACGTTTTCGAGCTAGTGGAAGAGCACTCGAAGATGAAAATATAAATTTTAGCACAAATCAAAATGTTTTCAAAACATTAAAAAATATTTATAAACAATTAGAAAGCGACGAAATTCCAGAAATTACAATTGAACTAAAGCTATCTAATGGTAAATTATTTGAAGTACATACCGATAAAGAAGGGTATTACAATTTTGACATTTCTATTTCAGATCTTCATAAGTTAACAGATCAAGAAGGGTGGTTACCCTATATCGCGTCTTATAAAAAGAAATCCAGCTCTCGTAAGATAAGTAATCAAAATATTTTCCCTTGTTCAATGTTAATCCCATCTAAAGAAGCTGAATTCGGTATTATAAGTGATATCGATGACACTATCCTACATACAGGAGTAGCTTCAATATTTAAATGGAGAGTTCTTGCAAATACACTATTAAAAAACTTTGATAAACGAACTCCCATTGAAGGGACTGTTCATTTTTATAAAAAATTACATCTAGGAAAAAACAATAACCCAGTTAATCCGTTTTTTTATGTAAGTAATAGCCCTTGGAATCTATATGATTATCTAAATGCATTTTTTAGTAAAAATCACTTTCCTCAAGGTCCCATTTTACTTAGAGATTTTAGGACTCCTTTTGACAAAACACCAAAACCTAAAATGCCACATAAACAATCTGAAATATTAAATCTCTTAGAGATGTATTCAGACATGAAATTCATTCTAATTGGTGATAGCGGAGAAAAAGATGCTGATATTTATACCAAAATCGCCATAGAATATCCTAATCGAATTTTGGCTATTTACTTAAGAAGTGTTAATCATAAACGCAAAGAAAAAAGGATTCAAAAAATCATTAAATCTTTTAATACTACTCCTATTTTGCTAGTTCATAATTCTGAACAAGCGATTACGCACGCAAAAGAATCAGGTTTTATAGACTAATACTAACTAACTTCTTAAGCCTCGCACCTCTGATGTTAATGCCAGCATAGCTTCTTGTAATTGTTTCATACTAGCCGTATCAGGGTTTGCATCAATATTAAAACTTAATTTGCTATTAACTTCCCATAATTCAACTATTTGGTGCGCTTGAATTGTATAAGGCAAATACTCTGAATTTAGCGAAATAAGCGTTATCACAGAAGCATCTTCATTTTTCCTTATTTTTTTAACGACAACGCTGTCTTCTAAAACAACAACACAAATAGCATTACTACCTATTTCAGAAAGGTTATTAACTGCTTTTCCTATCACCCACTCTTTGGGTTCTAAAATAGGAATCATACTATCACCTTCAACCTGAAATCCTCTATAGGTAGCATTACGATATTCTGGTAAAGGAATGTCAAATGCTGGTAATTGCTGATACCAATCCAAGTCCTGAACATTATGAGGATATCCCGCTGCAGCTTTAACATTTACTAAAACAATATTTTCGTTATTCTCAGAATTTACTGTTACTACTTTGGGAGAAACATCTCCTAAATGCAATTGAATTTTCTTTTGATTACTATCGCCAAATAGCCATAAAGGGTTTACACTAAATTCTTCTAATAATCTGGCAACAACTTTTCCAGAAATTTTAGTCTTGCCTCTCTCAATATCTGCAGTTGAGTTTTTAATATTTAATATTTCAGCAAAATCAGATTGGGTAAAATGATTCTCTTCACGAATTTGTTTAAATCGCTTAATGGTTTGGTTAGTCAAATGATCCATAAACAAGGATTTTTAATTATTATCTCATACACGTAGAGCTTAAGAGTTTGGGATACTTATCAACAAAGATACAAGATTTTGGAATATTTCCAATTTTAACATAATTTTATTTTAATACTTATGGAATTTTTCCATAAATTTGGAAAAATTACAACTAAAACTACCATCTATGTCTTCTTCACTAATCCCTTTGCATCAAAAAGTATCAGAAAAAATTATCAAACACTCTTTAAATAATACTATTAAAACCGTTGATACTCTTGGTGCAAAATTAAGAGAGAAAGGATTTTGTTTTTTAAGAAATCAGACAGTAGGTCGTTATCATTTCAATTTTTATTGTCCCGAACTAAAGATAGCAATAGAAATTGATGGTTACGCTCACGAGTTTCACAATATACATAATCAGGATGCTCCTAAGAAACTTTATATCTCTTCGTTAGGAATTACCGTACTAAGATTTACAGACTATCAAGTATTAGTAGATATGGATGAAATTTTTAGAACACTTAAAAACCAAATACAGTGCTCAAAAAAAACATCCTATGTCGTTTGATAGAATTGAAGAGAAACTATCTATACTAGCCGATGCCGCTAAGTATGATGTTTCTTGTGCAAGTAGTGGTGGCAAACGCAAAAACCATAGTAAAGGCTTAGGTAATAATACGGGCATGGGGATTTGTCACAGTTATACCGAAGATGGCCGTTGTGTTTCTTTATTAAAAATCCTACTCACCAACCATTGTATTTTTGATTGTGCTTATTGTGTTACTAGGAAAAGTAATGATATTAAAAGAGCAGCTTTTAAAATTCAAGAGGTTGTAGATCTTACCATTAATTTTTATAGACGAAATTACATAGAAGGGTTATTCTTAAGTTCGGGAATATTTAAAAGCGCAGATTACACTATGGAACGTTTAGTTGCTGTTGCAAAAAAACTGCGTCTTGAAGAAAATTTTAATGGCTATATTCATCTTAAATCCATTCCGGGTGCGAGTGACGAACTTATGAGAGAAGCCGGCCTATATGCTGATCGGTTAAGTGTAAACATCGAAATTCCAACAATATCTGGATTACAATTGCTTGCTCCTGATAAAAAACATGAAGATTTCATAAAACCTATGGAAAAGGTGAAAAATGAAATAATCCAGTACAAAGCAGAAAAAAAAATCATCAAAAGTACTCCTAGATATGCACCCGCTGGTCAAAGTACTCAAATGATTATTGGTGCTACCGGAGAAAGTGATCGGGACATCATGTATTCTGCAACGTATTATTATAAAAAGTATCATATGCGCAGAGTATATTACTCTGGTTACATCCCGGTTCTTGAAGATAATCGTCTTCCTGCAATTGGCACCGAGGTTCCTATGTTAAGAGAAAACAGACTTTATCAAACAGATTGGCTACTGCGATTTTATGGGTTTTCGGTTTCAGAATTACTAAATGAATCTCACAAAAACCTAGAACTCGATATCGATCCCAAATTAAGCTGGGCACTACGCAACTTAAATTTATTTCCGATAGACATTAATACTGCCGATAAAAGGACACTTGCCAGAGTACCCGGAATAGGAATGACATCTGTTAATAAAATACTTCAAGCAAGAAAATTTAGAAATTTAGATTGGACACATTTAAAGGCAATAGGTATAGCTCTTAATAGAGCACAATATTTTATAACATGTAACTCTAAAGATTTTTATAAAAAGGAGCTCTCTGCGGTAATGTTAAAAAGTAAAATTTTAAAAAATGCCAATAGCAAATACAACAAATTTTTTAATCAACAGCTCAGTCTTTTTACATAATATCAAT
Source organism: Aquimarina sp. AD10 (assembly GCF_003443715.1). Taxonomy (NCBI): domain Bacteria; kingdom Pseudomonadati; phylum Bacteroidota; class Flavobacteriia; order Flavobacteriales; family Flavobacteriaceae; genus Aquimarina; species Aquimarina sp. AD10. Next base: position 2,922,488 of record NZ_CP031965.1, read on the forward strand.
TATGCATCCACAAACAGTATTATTATATGATGGAAGTTTTGATGGATTTTTATCCTGTGTTTTTCTTGCCTATGAACAAAAATTAAAGCATCCAATTATTCGAAAACAATCTCAAACTCATCATGAACTTTTCACAATTACTGAATGTGTAATTACAGAAGAACAAAAAGCACGAAGAGTATGGAAAGGGTTTAGAAAAAAAGCAAATGCAACAGAAAGAAGAGATTTTTTCAAAGCATTTTTAAGCGAGATTAAAGGTGTAGAAAACACTTTGTTTCGTTATATGCAAAATACCTTTTCAAAAATTAATAATCCAAATATTGATTTCAGCAATAGTGATATTTTAAAAATTAGTCAAGTTGCACGAATGGTCCAACGAGAAAAACATCGTATGGAAGCTTTTGTTCGGTTTGAATTACTTAAAAATAATGTTTACGTAGCTACAATTTCACCTGATTTTAATGTTTTACCATTACTTACAGATCATTTTAAAGATCGATATGCAGATCAAAAATGGTTGATTTTTGATACTTCTAGAAAATATGGGATATTCTATGATTTGATCTCTGTCGAAATCATCACTTTTGAAAATTTTTCAAACATTGACTCTAAAATAATCAAGAAAAATCATGAAAATGAAGAAATCAATTTTCAAAAATTATGGCATACTTACTACAAAAACGTCAATATTGTATCTAGAAAAAACACAAAACTACATTTACAACATCTTCCTAAAAGATACTGGAAATATCTAACAGAGAAGACTATACACTAACGAATAACACTATACCAATGCATCAACCCAAAAGCTTTATTACGCTGTAAATATGACATATACAACTAAAAAGTGTGTATTTTTTCCCCATTTTAAATTTCAAATAGACGAAATAATGTGTTAACTTTAACGTTAAATAACCAATTAACTATATCTATTTATTATGAAAAAAGTATTTTTAGGAGCTTTGGCTCTAACGTTTATGCTATCTGTAACATCATGTAGAGAAACTGCTAAAAAAGCAGAAGACGCTGCTGCAGAGGCTGCTACAGAAGCTGTAGATGCCGCTGGTGAGGTTGCAAAAGAAGCAGCAACAGAAGCGGGTGAAGCAGTTGATGCTGCTACAGACGCTGCTGGTGAAGCAGTTGATGCTGCAAAAGATGCTGCTGGTGAAGCTGTAGACGCTGCAAAAGATGCTGCTGGTGAAGCTGTAGACGCTGCAAAAGATGCTGCTGGTAATGCAGTTGATGCTGCTACAGACGCTGCAAAAGATGGAGCAGAAAAAGCGGCAAATGCTGCAACTGATGCTCTTAAAAAGAAGCAGTAACAGTATTGTAATTAAAAATCAAAAGCCATCTCTTAATTGAGATGGCTTTTATATTTTAACAAGATGCGTACTATTGATTATTCATCTAACCAAATAGTTTTGTTTGCAATAGGTGTACGTTTTGAATTTGCATTTTCTTCTTTCTCATCATAATTCCCTAAGTAAAAAAAACCTAGACATCGCTCTCCCTCTTCAAAATCAAAAAAATCATCCAGATAATTTATTAACTTGGGACTACTCCAATAACACCCTATTTTATGAGCAGTACAAGTTAACCACATATTTTGCACCGCCATGGCTGTTGAAGCGATTTCTTCCCATTCTGGAATACGAGCTTTTGGATCACGTTGCATACATATAGCAACTATTGCACTGGCCGCTTTACAATTATTAAGTATTTTTTTATACTTAAATGGAGAAAAATCTTCATCAGGGGTAATATCCGTGTATGTATTTGACAAAAACACTCCTAGTCTATTCTTTGCATCTCCCTGAAGTACCTTAAACCTCCAAGGTTCTGTTAATCTATGAGTAGGCGCCCAATTTGCATTTTCTAATAACATTTCAATAAAAGCCTTAGAAACAGGCTTATCATTATATTGAGCAGGAAAAATTGACCTTCTTACTTTAATAATTTCATTAATATCTAGATTAGTCATATATTCTCTTTTTTTTGTAAAGTTATTACTATTATTAAGACTACATTATTTGTATTATTAATTTAACTTCACCTTGAATCTCGAAACTAGACTCCTTACCTCTGAACAGCTTGACAACTTATCATTGTCGGGAGTACCTCTGGAGAAAACTTTAGATAGTTTAAAACTGATAAATACTTTCCTTGGTAATCATATACAACTAAGTAGGGCGGTTATAAGACATTGTAAATCAAATAAAAACAAAAAGAGTTTTACTATTGTTGATTTAGGATGTGGTGGTGGAGACAGTGTAATTCATCTATCCAAAAAATTAAAAAAACACAACATCAACGCCTCTTTCATAGGGATTGACGGTAATCCTAAGAGTATTACTCATGCTAAAACGAAAAGCTTGAAATTAACCAATTTAGATTTTATTGTTGGAGACATTTTAGCTTCTAATTTTAAAATTCCCGATTGTGATATTTTGATAAGTAGTCATTTTATATATCATTTTAATGATCATGGACTCACATATTTTTTGAAAAAAATAAAAGATACAGATGTGGAACATATTATTTTTAGTGATTTATATCGAAGTCGTATCGCCTATTATCTCTTTAAAATAATAAGTCCTCTACTTCCTATTTCTGATATTGCCAAAAAAGATGGGTTAATTGCTATACAAAGAGCCTTTTCTTTACAAGAATTAAAAAATATTATTGAAGAAAGTGGTATTATAGACTTCAAAATTTCTAAAAAACCATTTTTCCGTACCATTACAAAAATAGATTTATAACTTATGAATACCTTTTTAACTCAAAAATTAAATATTTTAAAAAAGACTCCTAAAAGTTTAGTTTTAACCTATGTTATCATTTATTTTTTATGGGGGTTAGGGATGAATCGTTTTGGTGCTGAAATGGAAATAGCAAGGTTTACATTTTGGTGGCAAGTAATTACATGTTACATCCTTTATATGGTTCCTATCTCTATACTTCTTAAAGATTATAAATTCTTTGATCAATATGCATATGGTTTGGTCGCAATGGGTATCTTAGAATTTCTTGGATATTGGCTTAAAACATCATATGTATACCCAGACAACCTTCTTGATCAATTGTTTAACCCTCAAAATTTTAGTCTGGGTATGGCTTTATTTTTTGCTTTGTATTTTCCTACAGGAAATTGGTTAGTATCAAAAATTCATAGACTCGTTTTTTTAAAACGAGAAGACAATTAAGATTTCTTTTTAGGAATTAACATAAACTGTTTCTTTCCTTGTTTTTTAATTTTATATCGATCCTCTATATCATCTGCCCCTTCAAGTTTTAAAGAATCGGTAATATAATCGATCCAATCTTGTTTGTCGACAATTGCATTATCTAATATAACATCAGAAAGATTGGTGTCTATTAATTTTGCTCCCCATAATATTGCACCAGAAAGGTCTGCTCCCGATAAATCTGCACCAGAAAGGTTTGCATTTGTTAAATTTGCCCCTGACAGTTCTGCTTCTTTCAAATTACAAGCCATCAATCGCGCTCTTTTAAGATCTGCATCTGATAGGTTAACCTTTTTCATGTTAGCATTTTTAAGTTCACTATTTCCTAAATTTGCAGCGGGCATGTTAGCATTTGTTAGGTTTGAATAATTTAATTTTCCATATTTTAAATAAACTCCTCTTCCAAATGATACTCCTTTTAAGTCACTATATTCAAAATCTCCTGCATAAAAGATATCGCTTAAAGATTGCTCTCCCAAATCACTTTTTATTAAACTATATAATAATTGTCCTCGTTCAGAACTTGTTTTTTCGTTAGTTAATTTTCCATCTTCAATATACTGATAGGGCTTCATTGCTCTTGATAGACTTACAATTCTTGCCTGTAATGTATTACTAATATTATTTTTAGAATTAACACTTTTGTACTTTAATTCTTCATTTAAATCTCCTAAAACGTTATCCATAACAAAAACCAGAGAAGATCTTCTATCGGCTTCAACTAAACTATTCTGATTTTCGATAAATTTATTTTGATTCATCAATAATTTTGTTTGGAAAACTAAAACAGCCGCTGGGATTACTCCTACCATAAATGCAAATAATCCAATTCTGGTAATACGCCAAATAACACTTGATGATACATCAGATACGGTATCTACAGAAACCGTCTTATATTCTTTATATTCGTTTATAGCGTTCCCAATGCTCTTTTTAAGTCGTGAACCAAAAATAGGAACACTCGATTTTTTTAAAAGCCACCATCTAAACCTTCTTTTTTTCTGTTTCCCAGAATTGATTTTAGCCAGTTTATCTTGAAGTAACTTATTTTCCTTCTTTAATCGGTCGATATATTCTTGTTCGTTCACTTTACTAGGGGTTTATTATCATTTCTAAATGATACATTTAGTTTATTAAAACGTAAGATATAAAAGTATTATTACCTAAAAAAAAGAAAGTCTCTTTTACAGTTTGTAAAAAAGACTTTCATCAATCAATATAAAAACAACCAATTAATGGTACTCATTTTAAATATCTAGCAATATCATCTGCAATATCTTCAACCAAGGTAAAATCTTTTCCTTCATCAATTAGATTAATGGTTTTTATCAAAACCTGAATGTAACCAGAGACATATTCTTTCTTTTTCTGATCATCAACACATCCTTTACCTTCAACAACTATAAATGTCATTAAATTGCGAATAATCAGTCTTGCATCAGAAATATCTAAATTATCTTTCATGATTTACCTTTTTGACAATCTCCTTTCTGGAAATCAATAATGAAGTTAAAACTCTAACATTCAAAAAATTAAAAACCAAAGAAATTAACCTCACAAAAATCGATTAAAAGCAATTTTTATCGATTTTAGAAATTAGATCAAATTTCTAAAACAATACGCATAAAAAAACTCTGCTATAAAACATTATAGCAGAGTTACATTAAAACCCAATTAACAAATTCGTAACGCATAGCTATCATCTAAATGCATTACTTAATTAAAACAAACACTAATATTATTGTATCGTAATTATTAATTTTAACTGTAAAAATTAATCTTTTACAATGTTTAACGATATATTTTTATGTACGTTAAGCCGTAATTGCTGGGCAAAAAAGGGCTCTAGTATTTTTCTTGGCGGAGTGATTGTTTTGTGATTATTAATATCACACCAATTTAATTTTGTGATGACTATAGCACATAATTCATTATACTCATTAAAAAATGAGTTTTTAACTCTTATTTTTTGTCTATTATCTGTGATTTCTATGCATTCAAAATTTACAAAGAAGCGTTGCGTAAACATAAGGTGCTTTTGAAACAGCAACTCTTCAGTACACTTTTGAAATCCTATAGCCAATGAAATCAACTTCTGTTTAGAATACCCTTTTTCAAATAGGAAATTATCCAATAATCGCGATGCATAGGAAAAGTACGCATGATTCTCCATTATCATATAATCATTTACATCATTGCCTAGCACTTTATATGTTTTCCTATACATCTTGACTATTATTTTTTGTATTACTTCTTTATTTTTCTTTTTCCTAATTGAAATGTTCGCGAGATATTAAATCCAAAATGTATATCCCCTCCAAAAAAGTCACCGGTTGTTTCTGTAATAAAACTTTTTTCAATCATTGTAATCGAGTTAGATAAAATGATCTGAAATACATGCCCTCCTGTTTCTATATCTACTCCAAAAGCAAGTGAGTTTTTAGCCTCTATTGATTCAAGAGGATTAGCGGTATAATAGTACTCTGCATTTACAGATATCCTATTACTTAATTTGGCCCTTCCTCCAAATCCAAGTGCAAAAATGTCGTGTGGATCGCTTTCAATTTCAGTGAAATTTCTATGTACAAAAGTTGGAGTTATCTGAAAAGAAAAAGCTGAATTAAACTTTCTGGCAATAAGTAATTGTGAGACATAAGAAAGTTTTTCATTAAAACTTGGCTCGTTTGCGGGATCAAAATCTTCTAATGTTCTATAAGCAATGCTACTAAAAAGGGACATTGTTACTGGAAACGATTTTTTACCTGAACTCTGTTTTAATAGTTTGTATTTAACAAAACCATCATATGTTTTATCAAAGCTACTTCGCCCCAATCCCAACATTAAGTCTTCAGTCACCCCATACTCGAATGCAAATCGAATATTTGATTGATCTAGACCAAAAAGCTCATCAACTCCTTGATTAATCCTACCGAAACGGTGAGATATCAAAAATATCAAACCACCTTTCTTACTATTTTCTACAGAATGTCCATTAAGTATTCTTGTTCCTTTAAAGGTTGCTGTTGTAAAAGTTTTGGTATCTGGTGCTTCACTTTCTAAAATATCCAAAAGATCTTGTCCAGATACTTGTAAAGTAATTGCTAATATTGCTATTGTTGTTATGAATCTTTTCATTTGAATTATTTGTATGGTTCATGGTCTAATGCGAATGTCACTTTTACGATCTTGGCAATATTATTTCTTACAATTCCAGGAATTTTAATGTCAAAATCTGCTACTGCTACAGGAAAATCCCCATCGAGAGTAATATTATTTTCTTGTTTATGTAGTTGAGCTTTAGTTTCTATATTTTTAGAAACTCCATGAATAGTAAGTATTCCCTTTACAGTTACTTCTTGTTTACTATTATCTAAGTCACTAAAGTTTTCGATCTTACCTTTAAAAATTGCTTTAGGAAACTTATCTGATTCGACATAATTCTCGTTAAAATGTTCTTGCATTAACAATTTTTCAAATGCGAATGATTTCATAAGCATTGAAATAGCAATATCTCCTGTTGAAGAATCTACAATACTAAGTACTTGATCGTTATCTGCTGTAATATCTTCGAGAGGAGAATGAGAGAAAAATGAGGCACTTCCTTTTTTCGTAATAAACTTCTCTTGTGCATTTGAAACTGTTATAAAAAGCGAGAAGAATAATAATATATAATATGATTTCATGTTTGTTTGTTTTTAATTAGTAATTATTTAGTTAGCATACATTTCACAAGGATAACATCCATCAGATATCCTGTACAAATTCCTTTTATAGTAATATTTTGATCTTTTTTCAAGACAGACCACTTAGAAGTTTCACTAGCTTCAAGATGGCATATTACTGTCCCAATGGCGCTGTCGGTACGTAAAACAACTATTCCTTTATTTTTTATAGAATCTAACTGAGCAATTTTACCCGTCACCTCAACTACTTTTTCTAAATACTTGGTGTTAGCTTCATCTTCGTTATTTAAAAAGTCGTTCAACAACATACTAGACTCCAGAGATACATCTGGTGATATATCAAGAACACCCTCTGATGTTTTATTGAACATCGTTGTTGCAACATATATACCTATCAATCCAATACATAATAGGGGTACAAGAATTGTAATTCTTTTTTTATTCATTGCAATATCTTTTTTAATTGTTTAATCCTCCGTTTTCTACCCAACAACGAATAGTTTCTATTTCTTCATTAGACAAGGATCCTCCTAATGGCATTCTTCGTGTGGTAACCTGATCTTTTACACGTTCTGCGTTTGCACTAATTCCTGCAAAGGTTCTTAAGTCAGGAGCTTGGTTACCCCCATGACAAGTGATACAATTATTATCAATAATTGGTTTAACTTGAGTGGCAAATGATATTGCAGGATCGCAAAGGTCAATTTCAATTGGTCCATCTTCATTTTCTACATTGTATTCACATGATGAAAATGCGATACAAATGCCAAAAACCATGAGAGCTTTTTTAATTTTCTGATTCGTATTCATGTTTAATTTTATTTGTTACTTGTTGAGACAAAGTAAGGCAGAATGGGAGGTTAGAATCAAAACAAAGTACATGAGAGGGAAAAAAACAGGCTTAAAAAGGAAATAATACGATTGAAATAAACTCGTTTTATGGATATTTAAGTTTTGTAGAATTTACAACCTTTATAAAATCAGAATATTTTAATAGAAAAAAACAAGATGTGAATACAGATTACATAATCAGATTCAAAATGAGGTTCATATACGATTTTAAAAAAGCATATCGAGTTACTCAAAAAAAATAGAGAATCTAATTTAAAGTATTTATTAAAAATGAAAAAACGGCTTTAAAGATTAAGCCATTGTTTAAATTCTGCAGCTTTATTTTTACTTATTATAATCTCTACTGCCGAATCAGGTTGTACCAGAATTTTAAGTTGGCTATTTCCATACTTAATAATTTTTTCTATTGCAGCAATACTAATTATAAACTGTCTGTTAGCTCTAAAAAACAATGAAGCATCTAAACTCGTATAGATATCATCAAGACTACTATTACTAGTTGATTTTTTACCATTTGCACACATCACGTGTGTAATGGTATTTTCTGTATAGATATATGCGATTTCATCAATAGAGACTGGTATCAATTCATGTCTTATATACGTTAGAATTCGTTTTTTACTTGCATCTGATAAAGGATCCGATTGTTCTTCAATTGGATCGGGATCTTTTACTACTTTTTGCTGATATGCAACAAGATCAGTATTTAACTTTGAAAGACTGATCACTTCGGTCTCTAAACTTGTATTTTTTAATTCTAGTTGTTTTTCATAGTTACTACCAATCAAACGAACTGCTAAAAAGGAAGAGATAATAATGATCGCTCCCATAATAATAAAGATGATATAAAAATTTCTTCTTAGATTTTTTAATTGCCCATTCATTTTACTAACATTAACATGAGCGGCTACAATCCAATCAGAATTTTTAACAGGAGACAAATGTATTACCTCAGACTCCATTTCATAATCACTAAGTCCTTTTTTAGTATCTTTTTTGTTAATCAATAAATCATACAGATCATTAGAATTAATTTCTTCATCTAATGATGATAATAATGTTTGATTAGAGCTTATCTTCTGTCCAACTTTAGTGATATCCGGATGACAAATTTCTTTGCCTGACCAATCAAAAAGGCATACAAATCCTGTTTCTGTATTTGTGTTTTCAATAGTTTTTTGCACATTTTCTTTAACTTCCTTCTTATCCACTCCCCCCATAAGTTGAAAGCTTATCAGACTGGCAACTTCATTAGCCTCACGCTTACTGGATTCTATCTGAACTTCGATTTGCTGATTTGCACTTACTCTAATAAAATACTGTGTCCCCAAGGAGGCCATTATCAGAAAAATAATAGTGATAGAAATAAAGGTTAAGAAATATAATTTATCTTTTCTCATCGATATAATATGCTAATCAAAAAATTATTACCGTACTTTAAGAATTAGTGCACTCTAGCTTACCTATTCAAAAAACGAAAATACTGTAAATTTCTTGCTATTCTATATGGCACTAAAATAATGATAAATAATTCAATTAAAATATTTCCTTTTCAACCTCAATTTTTTCACTCTAACATATATTTTTTATGTCTTGCTAAACTAAGGTTGTTCTTTTGTGTAATAAAATTTTAAATTGCAGATATATCTATTAGGTATATCTGCGGGTATTGAAAATAATATAATTTTCTAATCTATAAATGAATAAAAAAGGTAAAATAGTTTTTTTTGCTATAGTAACGGTAGTTTGGATATTCGCAATTTTTTATGCTAAGTATCGAGATCCTGCTTATACTAATATTGATCTAGCGACTACAGAATTAAAGGTGAGCTCTGAAGATTTAGTAAGCTTATTCTTGAATAATGAAAAATTAGCTACAGACACCTATGCGGGAAAAATTATTGAGATTGATGGAATTGTAAAGGACATTACTTTTTTAAATAACCGAAATACAGTATTATTGTCCAGCAAAGTTTGGTCTTCAAATGTAATTTGTGATATGAGAATTGATCAAGTTAAAATTGTAGAACAACTTAAAGTAGGTCAAAAAATAAAAATAAAAGGAGTCTGCAAGGGCTTTCTTAAAGATGCTGTAATATTAAATTGCAAACTAATCAATGAATAAAATTATTCTTTTACTGTTTTTTTTGACAAATTTTGCTGGTATTGATGTAAAGCAAGATCAAATCATAGCGCGACAAGGTCAAATTTCTTTCTTTTCATATACTTCTGTCGAAAATATTGAAGCCAGAAACAATCAAGTTCTTAGCATTATTGACCTATCAAAAAATGAAATCGCTATAAGTATGCTCATGCAAGCATTTGTATTTAAAAAATCATTAATGCATGAACACTTTAATGAAAGTTATATTGAATCAGATATTCATCCAAAAGCAACTTTTAAAGGTTCGATTATAGATTTTGACCCACTTCTTGAGGGAGAACAAACTAAAATGATTAAAGGTTTCTTAGAAATACATGGGATCTCTAAAGAAGTTGAAATAAAAACGACCATCCAAAATACAAATGGGACTTATGCATTAGCTGGTGAATTTGAAGTTGCAGTAAAAGATTTTGATATCAAGATTCCTCCTGTTTTAACCAGTAATATTGCCAAGACTATTTCAATAACATTTAGATTTGAATATCAACCTTATGAAAAATAATGCTCATTTTCTTTTCTGTTTTTTTATATTGATTGGATTCAACACTTCAATATATGCGCAAGATCTACTGGAAACCTTAGACAAAGAGTTTCCTGACACACCTAAATATGAAATGTCTACCTTTAAAACTACACGTATTGCTATTGGGCATTCTATAGAAAATCGTAAAAAAGGAGTCTTAGAAATACGCACCATGAGCAGATTTTGGGATATCCCGAATAATGACGCTGGTCAAAGTTTCTTTGTGGATAAAATAAGTACTCGAGTTTCTTTAGAATATGGAATTACAGACAATTTAACTTTTGGAGCAGGTGGTACTACATTTGATGGTATTTTTGATGGATTCTTAAAATATAAACTCGTTCGCCAACAAAAGGACACTAGAAAATCTCCTTTTAGCGTTACCCTTTTTCAAAATGCATCGTATCGTAGTAAGCGTTTTAGAAGCATATTTACAAACATTAATAAAACAGAAGAGTTTTCTGATAAACTAGCATTTACAAGTCAACTATTAATTGCTCATAAGTTTAATCCAAAATTCTCTGCGCAAATAGCACCAACTTTTGTTCATAGAAGTTCTTCTGCTTTTGGTGAAGACCCAAATAATCAATTTGCTGTTGGTATAGGTGCTCGTCATAAATTAGGAGGTCACGTGTCTATAGTTTCTGAATATTACTATCTTATTAATCCATTAAAATCTATAGATACCTACGATGCCTTTGCTCTAGGAATAAACTGGGAATTGAGCGATGTTATGTTACAATTTCATATGACAAATGCAAGAAGTATTGTTGAAGATGCTTTTATTACGCAAACTCGTAACAACTTTAATTTTAATGATGGAAATTTTCATTTTGGATTTAATGCCACCTTTATCTTACATTTCAAGAATAAATTAAAAGAGAATCACTAAAATCACATCCTAACGTAATCTTTAGTACATAGATAATTATTCAGTAACTAATGCTATAATTCTTAAGGGTCCACCACTACCCCCTTTAATTTTCATGGGTAGGGCAATAATCTCAAAACCTGTTGCAGGTAATATATCAAGGTTTGTTACATTTTCAAAAGCAGGAATATTTTGGGAGAGTAATACTACATGACTTTTAAAAAATTGCGATTGACCGTAGTCAATACTAGGAGTATCAATTCCTATAGCATTGATAGTACGGTTTTTGATTAACCATTCTGCTGCCTCTGGAGCAAGTCCTGGAAAATGTAAATCTTTAAGAGCTTCTTCCCCACGTTCATTTGTTCCTAGATATTTTAATTTATCTGGATAATACTTAGAAAAACCAGTAGCTAATAAGACAATGCTTCCTTCAGGAATTTTTATTTGTTCTCTTTTCTCCCATTCTTTAAAATCCTCTATACTTATTTGGTAATCCGGATCCAGTAACGCCTTTGCAGAAACATCTATTTTAATTGCTTTTCCTATTAATTTTTCAAGAGGTATTTGGTCAACTGTTTGTCCTGTTTTTGAGAAATGAATCGGGGCATCAATATGGGTCCCACCATGTTCTGCTGTAGTAAAATTATTTGCCGAATAATAATACCCTTTTTCTGTTTCTCCTTTATATACCGTATCCAATTCAAATTCTTTTGCTGTGACCCAATATATGGTTTCATCAGAAAAAGTATGTGATAAGTCTACTATCTTTTGTTGTTTTGTAGATGTAGCTGAGGCTTTTTTCGGTTTTTCGGTTTTATGCGCACATCCTAAGCAAAATAAGATAAATATTACACGAATAAATAAACTAAGTTTTATATTCATAACGAGTAGGTTTTTATGGTATAGCATCACCTTATTAGACATGTTGATCTATTAATATAGGGTTTCCATCTGGATCTAAAATCATCATACTACCGGGTCCATTTGTACTTTCATCAACTTCTGTTTCCAGCTTAACTCCATTATTCTTAAGTTGCTTTTGAATATCTCTAATATCATCAAATGATTGTATCTTATTTGCGTTCTCATCCCAACCTGGATTAAAAGTCAAGATATTATCTTCAAACATCCCTTGAAACAATCCTATAAGTGAATTTTCATTTTTCATAATAAGATATTTTCGCTCAATATCCCCTGCAAATACAGTAAAGCCCAGATTTTCATAAAACTCTTTTGAAATCTTAATATCCTTTACATTTAGACTAATCGAAAATGCTCCTAATTTCATATCGTTCATTATTAATGATTTGTAAACATATTATATAATGTGGATAAATACGTATCCTTTCTACTCTAAACAGCTTAAAACTAAAGCTATCTAATGCATAAGATATAAAAATGAAGAATAATAATATATCAAAACACAAATAAAAATAGGGTGTTATAGCATTTAGTTGTTGTATACATATAGCGATTAAAAAACTGAAGTAATTTAAAAAAGGGAAACAATACTATATTAACATTGAAAAGCTAACAGAAATCTACATCGTTTATAAAGGGTTATTAAACAAATATGTAATTTTCACAAACAAATCATAAGCTTTTCTAATAGGTGAATAGTTATTTACATTATGACTTAAGTAGGTTTATTCTTAAAATACAATATTTTCATTAATGAAAAAGTTATGATATACTTATAATTTGTATTTTTAATACTAAAACCTCTTAAATACTAATGGCCACCCCTAAAAGCAATGTGTGCGATGAAAAAATATTTAGAATAGTTTTTGACGAATACTCACAATTGATACGCAATTTTATTTACTATAAATGTGGCGATATAGATCAAGCCGAGGACCTAACTCAAGATGCTTTTGTAAAACTTTGGAAAAATTGCAAAAATGTACCCTTTGAAAAAGCTAAGTCTTTTGTAATGAAAGTTGCACAAAACTCCTTTTTTAATACGCTTAAACATAAAAAAGTTGTTCTAAATTATAATGAACAAAAATTAGAAAACACTATTGAGCATGAGAATCCAGAATTTATATTAGAAAAAAAAGAGTTTCTTATTAGACTGCAAAATAGTATAAGCAATCTACCTGAAAAAGAAAGGGAAGTTTTTTTATTAAGTAGAAAAGATAAAAAAACGTATAAGGAAATTGCAGAAATTATTGGTTTAACACAAAAAGCTGTAGAGCGTAGAATGCATTTGGCATTAAAAAAATTAAAAGAAGAACTTGGGGCAAGCATATAAACGAATTAGTAATGGATGATTTTTTAGCAAAATGGGCAAGCGGAGATATATCTGAAGAGGAAAAAGAAAAGTTTCGTCAAAGTAAAGATTATGATCTTTACAAATCTATATTAGAGGGTACAGAGTTCTTGGACTTACCAGACTACAATAAAGACCAATCATTTACTAAAGTTCAAGAAAAAATAGCTAAAGTCCCAAAAGTAATTTCTTTGATTCCTAAATGGCTATATTTGGCAGCAGCATCTATCGCTCTTTTAATCGGATTTAATGTCTTTTTTAAGGCTTCAACAACTCATACATCTGGCTATGGTGAACAAGTAAGTTTTAGTTTACCTGATGATTCTGAAGTAATTTTAAACGCAAATTCAAGCATAACATATAGCACAAATAGTTGGCAAGATGAACGGTCCCTTGCTTTAAACGGAGAAGCCTATTTTAAGGTAAACAAAGGCTCTACATTTACTGTAAAGACGGCTAATGGTGAGGTAAGTGTTTTGGGAACTCAATTTTCGGTAAACGCAAACAAAACTACTTTTGAAGTCCAATGCTTTGAAGGAAAAGTTCGTGCTAAAAAAGGAGAACTCTCAAAAGTAATTTCTAAAGGACAGGCTGTTAGAGCACATAATAATAATTTTGAGCATTGGAAACTTAACCAAAATAGTCCTTCATGGTTAGGAGACGAAAGTACATTTGATAATGTTCCTTTACAACAAGTGATTTTAGCGTTAGAAAATCAATACCACATTGATATTATAAGTGATCATATAAATAGCGACATCAGATTTACTGGTTTTTTTACTCACAGCAATCTTGAAATTGCACTAAAAACAGTATTCGAAACACTAGAAATAGAATACACATTTAAAAATGAAGAAACCCTAGTATTGCTTACGAATAACAAATAATTTAGTCTATAAAAATAGTATTCGTTTGAATTTTTAAACTCGTTTTCACATTTCGACTAAATTTAAACCCTGACCAAATAACATTTTTAAAAATCAAATAAAATCTTTCAATTAAAGAAGGACAATAAATTATAGTAACAAAAGTTAATTTATTATCTTTATTTGACATTGAGAACTTCTTCAAAAGGTATCTATTTTCAATATAAAACACTAAGGTCTTAAATTACTCTAAAAATGCTAACCCCCATACAATTGTGAGAATTGTACTATTTTGTCTATTAATTTTACCCGCTCTACTTTTTGCTCAAGAAGACATATTTTCATTTAAATATAATAACGAAAACTTAAGTGATGTTTTAGATGATATACAATCAAACTATAACATTAAGTTTTCATATAATCCTTCGTGGATCAAGGATCAAGCAGTGACCCTTTTAATCAAAGATGCATCATTAACCCAAATACTTGATTTTTTAGAGCATCAAATCTATTTTACCTTTACCAAAATTGATAATGAACATTATATTTTAAAAAGATTAAAATCTATCCGTATTTGTGGTCGTATACAAAATATTGAAAACCATAAGAATATCTCGAATGCCAGTGTAAAAAACATAAAAAGTGGATTGATAACCAGTATGATTATCACAGACGAAAAAGGTTACTTTGAGGTAGAAAACATTAGTATTACAGATACACTAACTATATCACATTTAGGATTTAAGGATCTTAAAATCCCTATTTCCGAAGTACAAAATAAAACCTGCAAAAATTATTTTCTTCAGATTAGAGATTATCTTTTAAATGAGGTAATCATAAAAGATTATCTTTCTTCTGGAGTAGCTATAAAAAATGACGGAACTATTCATTTTGACCTTAAAAATGCAGATGTACTAACCGGTCAAGCAGAACCCGATGCTTTACAAAGCGTACAATTATTACCTGGGATAGAAAGCCCTAATGAAACAGCATCAGGAATTTTTATTCGTGGTAGTACCCCAGATCAAAATCTTGTGCTTTGGGATGGCTTAAAAGTGTATAATACTGATCATTTTTTTGGAACACTAACAAATCTTAATCCTGCAATTATAGATGATATTACCGTATATAGAAGCGGCGCAAAAGCCGAGTACGGAGATCACGTTGCTGGTGTTATTGACATAAAAACAGATCAAAACATTCCTGAACATACGCAAACCAGTATTGGTCTAAATATGCTTCATGCAGACGCAGCACTAAAAATACCAATAGCAAACAAATTAGGACTTATTACATCGGCTCGTAGGTCGATTACCGATGTAATAGAAACTCCGGCTTTTTTAAGAAATGCAATGAAAGTATTTCAAAATTCAAGAATTTCTACAAATCAGGAAGAATTTGAAGAAGATCCTACTTTTTCTGAAGAACAGACTTTCTTTTATGAAGATTACACTGCAAAAATAATTTATAACATCAGCCCTAAAGATAAGATCTTATCCAGTGTACTATACACTAAAAACAAATTAGATAATTTATTCACAATAGACGAAGATGAAGACTTGCCTGTAATCGTTGATGAAGCCAGAGGACCAAGAGTTGATCAATTACAAATTCAAAATTTTGGAATCAGTACAACATGGCACCGAAAGTGGAATGATTATTTTGATTTTAGCATAAATACCTATCATTCAAAATACAAATTAGACTATTTCGGTAGAAATTTTTCAAGTTTTATTTTAGGCACGAATGTGCTAACTAGAAAAAATATTGTTAATGAATCTGGAGGGTTACTAAAAACAAACTTTCATTTAGGTAACTCACTAGTGTTAACCAGCGGTTATCAATTCAAAAATAAAGAGATTAGATATATCCTTGACACTCCTATTTTTATCACTCTAGATCATGAATATAGTATCAAAACTGAGCATTCTTTTTTTAATCAAATAAGTTATAATAAATATAAAAATTGGCATTTTGATTTAGGTCTAAGAACAAATCGATATGTTTTTTCTAAAAAAATATTTTTAGAGCCAAGGTTTTCTATCGAAAAATCTATTAATACCAATTTTAGAATTAAAGGAGCTGTCGAGATTAAAAATCAATCCATAAATCAAATAGAACAAACATCTGATAATGATCTTGGTTTAGCTACCGGAATTTGGTTACCTTCTAACGATACAATACCGCTTGTAAGCAGTAAACAAATATCTGCAGGAGTACTTTTTAAGAAAAGAGATTGGATCTTAGATATTGATGCTTATTATAAGGAAAGTAGCGGTTTAAGTGCTTTTACAGTACCTCAATTAACCGCTTTTTTTGATTTTATTACTGAAGGAAGTAGTATCTCAAGAGGAATTGACGTACTTGCAAAGAAAAAAATAGGTAGTTACGCTAGTTGGATCGGATATAGTTATGCCGATAATAAAGCTACTTTTGAAGGCTTGAATAATAATCAACCGTTTAATACCGATAGTGACATCACTCATTCATTAACCTGGTCACATTTATATAGTTGGAGGGATTTTCAATTTTCTTTAGGTTGGCGATATCGCACCGGTGTTCCCTATACAGAAAGAGATGAAACTTTACAGTTAATTATGGGTCGTATTAATCAAAAAAGACTACCCGAGTTTCATAGATTAGATTTTTCTATGAATTACACATTTGCATTGTCAAAAGATAAATCCTATAAAAATTGTAAAATAGGTGGCGCGTTACTTAATGTATATGACAGAGAAAATATTTTAGGAAAACAGATAGTCGATATAACAACAGAGACTAATATCCCATCAGGAGGTGATAGACGATCAATACTACAAACAACTAGATCACTTGGACTTACTGCAAGTTTTTTTATTCGATTTAACTTCTAGCACTAGTTACGCAATCTAAAAATATCATTTTCACTTTTAAAGGTTCTAAATCAAAATATCGGTACCTTTAATTAAAAATAGCATCATCTGATACTAAATTCATTAACCAATTATTAAATGGAAAAGCTATATACCGATTTAGCAGAAGTTTATGAAGCGATGTATAAAACTTTTATAAACTACCACGATGAATATAATTTTTACAATAAAATAATAAAGAGGTTTAATGCTACTCATCTTTTAGAAATTGGTAGTGGCACAGGTAATTTGGCCTCTTACTTTATTAAAAATGGTGTTACATATTCTGGGTTAGATTATAGTAAAGAGATGATTTCGATTGCTCAAAAAAAAGTGCCAAATGGTAAATTTATCAAAGGAGATATGCGTAGTTTTCATCTTAAACAACCTGTACAAGCTATTATAATGACGGGCAGAACCATTAGTTATCTATTACCCAACATAGATGTAAAATCTACTTTTAAGACCATTTATGAAAACCTTAAAGAACGAGGCGTTTTTTGTTTTGATTTTATTGATGCCAGAGCATTCATTCCCGAAATTTCAAAAGAAAAAAAAGTCATACATACGGCAATGTATAATGGTACAAAATATTGTCGAGAAAGTATCTGGAATTTAAATTTAAAATATGGCATGGATTTTCTTTGGTATTCAAAATATTTTAAAGAAGTTGAAAACGAATGGATTGAAATTGGGAAGGATACGTCTATAATCCGGGCTTTTTCTAAAGAAGAAATTGAAATATTTCTTACCATTACTGGTTTTGAAATTAAGGATATCATCAAAAAAGAATCCTATGCCTTCCCTACTTATGTCGTAATAGCTCAAAAACCATAAGTAAAAAGTAATTGTATTTTTTATTGGAATATTTCCTTAAATAAGGAATTTTTCCGATTTTTCATTTTTTTATAGTAATTTTGCAGCATTAAAAAAGTACAATGCGAGATCAATTATATTCGGTTATCGATGTTGAAACTACTGGAAAAGGTATTTTAGGAAATCGCATTACAGAGATTTGTATTGTGGTCTTAAAAGATAGTACGATCATTGATAAGTTTACTACTCTTGTAAATCCTGAACAACACATCCCTCCTTTTATTACTGGTCTTACCGGCATAGATGACGATATGGTGAGAAATGCACCAAAGTTTCATGAAGTAGCTAATCGCATTCTTGAAATGACAACAGGAGCTATTTTTGTTGCTCATAATGTTAATTTTGATTACAATGTTGTTCGAGAAGAATTCAAGAATTTAGGACATACATTTACCCGAAAAAAATTGTGCACCGTACGCCTGTCTCGAAAATTAATCCCAGGCTTATTCTCTTATAGTTTAGGAAGACTTTGTACATCTCTTAATATACCTTTAGAAGGGCGTCATCGGGCAGAAGGAGACACTGATGCCACTGTTATATTATTTCAACAAATCTTGACCTTAGATCCAGAACACCTTACTATAAATACTTTTCTAAATGCTCGTTCTAAAGAAGCAACGTTGCCACCACATCTTAACGTAGAAACTATCGATTCTTTACCTGAAGAAACAGGCATTTATTTATTCAAAGATCAAAAAGGTAATGTAATTTATGCAGGAAAAGCTAAAAATATAAAACAACGAGTAATTAGCCACTTTTATGACAAAAAGAACAAAGAATACGCTCTTGGTCAAAGTACATATACTATTGATTATGAAATAACAGGTAATGAACTTATTGCTTTATTATTAGAAGCAGAAAAAATACAGAAATATTACCCCAAATTTAATAGTGCACAAAAAAAACCTGTAGTTCCTTTTCGCATACTTAAATATACCAACAGAAAAGGAATTATACAACTGGCTATAGATCGTTCTAAGAGTATAGATCACTCACTAGAAATATTTTATAGACGATCTGACGCAATAGAACAATTAGAAAAATTATGCTTTGACTATCAATTATGTCCTAAATACTGTAATTTACTAAATACTACTGAGCGCTGTTCTCATTATAGAATAAAAAATTGCAAAGGTATATGTTGCGAGGAAGAATCTGTGGCATTGTATAATATGCGCGTACAAAAGGCTTTAACTTCTTTAACAAAAGAAAAAGAAACATACTTTATCAAGGAAAAAGGGAGAACTATGAATGAACATAGTTTTATAATGATACAAGATGGTATTTATAAAGGTTTTGGATATATAGATCATTCTGAACAGCTATCAACCTTAGAGGATTTCGATTCTTTTTTAACTTCACAAAAGCATACATACCACACTACAAAAATTATTAAGAGTTATTTACGTAAACATGGAGAAAACAATATAGTTTACTTCTGATTACTTTATAGTATGAAAAAAGCGATCCGTACGAAGATCGCCTTTAGCTCTAACAAATAATTAGGGGAAATCAAATCATCAATCAAACAATATTTTTATGATTACTAAGAAATTATTAGTCCTCTATAAAAATTTCTATAGTACTCTTCATTTTTAATTTCTTTCCTTCAAGTCTTGCCTGTCCAAAAAATTCTTTAGCAATTTCTTGTTCAGAAATTAATTCGTCAATTCTACCATTATCATATTCGCAACTATCGGTAAAATCACCTTCTGTACGCGATAAACGTTGTAGTTTATGAAAATTGATTTTCACTTTGAGTACAGAATTGATAATATCTGCAGCTTCTGTCGCCGTAAAAACGCCATCTATTAAATTAATGTCTTGGCTTGTTTTTAGCATTACTGGTGCTGTTTCTAATGTTTCCATAACTATGAATTACTATTTTTTTATTTTATCTACTACAAAGATGCATTATAAATTCTATATATTTTTATTTATATATTTTATAACAATCATAAAATATTATTATGATAGATGAATAATACATAAATATAAAGGCATTCCAAGAGTAATATTAAAAGGAAATGTAATCGCCAATGCCATTGGTATATAAAGACTAGGGTTTGCTTTTGGTGCTGCTAACCTCATCGCTGCAGGAACTGCTATATAAGAAGCACTTGCTGCTAATATTGCAAACAACAATCTATTTCCATTTTCTGAAATAAAAGCTCCGCTTATCACCGCAACTATACATCCATTAACAATAGGTATTAGTATCGCAAATAAAAATGCGAACCATCCTTTTTTTATAAAATCAGAGAGTTTGCGTCCGCTAGTAATCCCCATGTCGAGTAAAAACACAGCCAAAAAACCTTTAAATATATCCGTGGTAAAAGGTTTAATTCCTTCTGCTTGAGATTCACTTGCTAATAACCCAACGATAAGACTTCCTATTATTAACAACACACTGCCATTGGTAAGTGCATGATGCAACACTTTTTTCATCGGTATTTTATCTTCATTCTTGTTTTTCTTAAAGACTGTAATCAATAACAATCCTACCATTATAGAAGGCGCTTCCATAAGTGCCATAATTGCAACCATATGACCATTAAAAGCAATTTGTTCCATCTCTAAAAAAGTGATCGTTGTAACAAAAGTAACGGCACTCACAGAACCATAAGAGGCGGCTATTGCTCCAGAGTTTTCTAAACTAAACTTTTTTCTTAATATAAAAAAAGTATACACAGGTACTATAATTGCTAGCATTATACCAAAGAAAAAAGACCACACAATTTCTGCATTAAATTCACTATGAGATAATTCCTGACCTCCTTTAAAACCTATCGACAATAAAAGATACAAAGAGATAAATTTTGAAGAATTCTCAGGTATATTAAGATCACTTTTAAGCTGCACAGCAAGAATTCCTAAAAAGAAAAAAAGTAACGCCGGATTTGTTAAATTATCCACCAATAAATGTATATCCATAACAACTGTAATTAATTATTTTAAAAGGTTGATTTTTTTAATTGATAAGATTCAGTCATTATGGGTTATAAGATGAAATATATAGATTGATCCCACTATAAATCCACATTTCAAAATTTCAGGCAAGAAAAGTGAGCCGCTTTTTAGAGATAAGGATATAAAAAAGGCAAAAAAAAGAAGTCCAACGATTGCGCTTAACTTCTTTAATTTTGAATTGATTCTTTTACTATAAAGTGGTATTACTTCGATATCACTTTGAGTACTAGTTTTTGAATTGTCTTCTTTCATTTATTTTGTTTTGCGCAAAGCTCTAAACTTTATATCATATATTTTTATTTATATTTATTATAAAAAACATAAACTTTGTTTATGCAAAACATATCACTCTAGTTAGAAATACTTTACAAAACCCCAGCATTAAAAAGTGATATAAAAATTTTAGAAGAATTATTTCTTGTATAACAGACTATAATAGATATGAAGACTAAAGTAGAAAGAGTTCGATTATTTAAAATTAATGATGTCTAACATCTTATAAAGTAACTAACGAATGTGTATAAAATTATGATTACTAGTAGTAGAAAAACACTAGACGACTAAAGGTTTACGAAGTACTCTTTGTATATATAAACTATCTCTATTACTCATTTTCGTTCCAGTAATAACTATCGGGATAAGTTCTATCTCCAAAAATAGCTGTTCCAACTCTAATTATTGTTGCCCCTTCTTCTATGGCTATTTCAAGGTCACTGCTCATTCCCATAGACAATTCTTTTATGTCTACATTAGGGATTTTTAGCGCCATAATTTTTTTCTGAAGCTCTTTTAAAAGACGAAAACATTTTCTCACTTCTTTTGAATCCGAGCTAAGTAACCCTATAGTCATTAACCCTTTAATATGTATCGTATCAAACGCTGCAACTTCTCGTATAAAATCTATGGTCTCATTTGGAGCAATTCCAAATTTACTTTCTTCAAAAGAAGTATTTACTTGGATATAAACATCAATTTCTTTTTTTTCTAAGCGTAACCTTTGATGTAGTTTTTTTGCTAGGGATATTCTATCAATAGATTCGATACAAGATGCCCATTTCAACACTTCTTTTATTTTATTAGTTTGTAAATGTCCTATAAAATGTACTTCTGGGTTTAAATGGCAGACTGCACTACATTTTTCTTTAAGTTCTTGAACCTTATTCTCTCCTATTAATGATACTCCTTGTGCTAATGCAAAATTAATTCTGTTAGTATCAACTGTTTTTGTTGCCAATAACATACGAACATCGCTTAAATTTCTATTTGAGCGATTACAAGCAGTTTGTATTCTTTGATTGATTATATTAATATTTTTGGCAATTATATCCATTGTTATTCTACCATTTTATGTTCTGGACAATCAACGCGCAATTCAGAATTTTCTAGAGGTTTCTTAAGGAAATTGCAATAATGTTTGTTTCCACTCTTGCTATAATGGTAACAGGTAAGACACATACGCTGTACAGATATAACCGACTTTTTATTTAGTCGTTCAATAATATTTAATAAATTATTTAAAAATTGCCCTTTTTCTGTATCATTCAAGGATGCTATAGAAGTATCAAGAGCCTCTGTATAATTAACTGTTTGCTTTGCAATATTTCTACCGTTAGTAGTTAACTGAAGACTATAACTTCTAGAATCGTAGGTATCAGGGACTTTAATCAAAAGTTCTTTCTGCAATAACACTCGAACAGAGTCACTTATTGTAGCTTTGGTTAGATCAAATTCTTTAGCTAAAAAACTTACCTTAGACATCTCCTGCTTATGTGTTAGGCAAAAAATCAATATCTGTATTTGTATTGGACTGATTTTATGTTTTTTACTTTCTTCCCAAAGTAGTACCCTAAAAGTTTTAGAGATACGCTCCAGCGCTTGGGTTATTTTGTGATGTATTTCTGTATCATTCATCATCCTTTATTTTATTACTTCTTTTGATTCTTCAACCTCAATAATTCTCTTCTTCACTTCTCTGTATACATTATCTTTTGCTTCGGCATAAGAAATACCGTAGCATCTATTTAATACTCTATACGTTTCTGGATATTGTTCTAATAGTGAATCGTAAAATTGATCCAATTCGGTATTGGTTGGTAGCGTGAATTTCAATTTTAATTGAAAACGTCTTAGTAAAGCAGTGTCAATAATACTTGAATGATTTGTTGCGGCAATTAATAAAGTTGAATCTGGCAGGTAATCGATTAATTGTATAATCGTATTCACTAGTCTTTTCATTTCACCAGAGTCTTTTTTATCATAATCTCTAATTCGTCCAATGTAATCAAACTCATCAATAAAAAGCACAGCATTTTCTCTTGTGGCTATTTTAAAAACATTGGTAATATTTTTGGCGGTCTCACCTAATCTTGAGGATACTATTGTTCCTAAATTTAAAACAAAAATCTTCTTATTCAAAAAATCAGCAATCGCCTTGGCGGTAGTGGTTTTTCCGCAACCTGTATGACCAAATAACAGAAGTTTATTATCTACAGGTAACTCATACTGCTTTAAAGTTTCAATATATTTAAATTCCTTTAGCAACTGATTCAGTTTGTCTTTATTTTCTTGACTAAACTTAATCCTATCAAGAGGAACTACTTTTTCTTTTGAGCTAATTATTAAATCATTGTTATTCATTTACTATTGCCTATCTTTTTTTAACTTGCTAAAGTTAGCAATCCTTATCATTATAGCATATTTTTTAGCATATTCTATTTCATCACCTATACAGACAATACTATTGTTTTATTAACCAATTGCTACCATTAATACGCTTTAGGCTCAAGAAATTGGTTGATTTTATCAGCAATTACCGCATGTTGAACATGGCCAAACCATTCTCCTAATATTTCATAATTAGAATTAAACAAAACAAAACTCGGAGTTCCTCTTAATTGATTTAAGGTAAAGGTCAATGCTACATTATCTAAAGAATTTAAATAGTTCTTAACACGATTTTGTAACATTTTCTTTTCAAAATCGGGCCATAATGCATAATTCGGATTGATATTACATATCTTATCTACAACATCTGTCGGGTCACTTATTGTTTTTTCTATTTTATCCATAGCCATAGGAAAATCCAAAGGGTAAGGCAATTTTTCAAAACCTTCTTGCGTCATCATTTTTTTTGTCTCACCAACTAAAGTTCCATCCTTAATCAGGTTTTGAGTATGTAATAACGTGTTTTTATCAAAGTCTTCAAAAGCTGTAGAAAGTGCTAGAAAAGAGATGTCTTTGGTTTTATATTCATTATAAAGTTTATTAAAATATGGCAATGCATAAGAAAAACACCTTGGGCAATTTACTTGAAAAACAAGAAGAAGATTAAGGTCTTTTAAAACGAATTTTCCTTGAATCTCATTTCCAATCTCTAACTCAATCTTCTTCATGTTACTTAAAATTTATTTGTTAGCTTAAATCTAAATCTGTTAGGTTTATTTGCAATGCTTTAGCAACTCCTTTAGCATATTCTACATCTGCCTTATAACAATTCATAATATGTCTTTCTTGAATGAATTTTTCTGCTCCACCTATTGCTCTTGCCGTATTTTCAAACAATAACTGCTGTTGTTCCTTTGTCATTATTCTAAATAGATTGCCAGGTTGCGAATAATAGTCATCATCATCCTCTCTAAAATCCCAATGATCACCTGCACCTTCTAAATCTAAACTAGGTTCTTTATATTGTTTTTGTTCTTGCCATTTACCATAACTATTAGGCTCATAATGTACAGTTCCTCCTCCATTACCATCAACTCTCATAGCACCATCTTTATGATGATTATGAAAAGGGCATTTTGGAGCATTTACAGGAATTTGATAATGATTTACACCTAAACGATATCTTTGTGCATCTCCATAAGAGAATAACCTTCCTTGCAACATTCTATCTGGAGAAAATCCAATTCCAGGAACTATATTTGCTGGATTAAATGCAGATTGTTCCACCTCGGCAAAATAATTTTCTGGGTTTTTATTAAGTTCTAAAGTCCCAACATCTATTAATGGATACTCACTATGCGGCCATATTTTGGTTAGATCAAAAGGATTTGTTTTATGATTCTTAGCTTGAGATTCTGTCATTATTTGAATCTTTAAGTTCCACTTAGGGAAATTCTTTTGTTCTATAGCATCAAATAAATCTCTTTGATGACTTTCTCTATCTTTTCCTACTAAGCTTTGAGCTTCTTGGTCGGTAAGGTTTTGAATTCCTTGCGCGGTTTTAAAATGGAACTTAACCCAAGAACGTTCATTATTTTCATTTATCAAACTAAAAGTATGACTGCCATACCCATTCATATAACGATATGATTTTGGTATCCCACGCTCGCCCATTGTCATGGTAATTTGATGCAATGTTTCTGGCAAAAGCGTCCAATAATCCCAATTATTATTGGCACTTCTTAAATTTGTTCTGGGATCTCTTTTTACTGCTTTATTAAGATCCGGAAATTTATAGGGATCACGAATAAAAAATACAGGAGTATTGTTACCTACCACGTCCCAATTACCTTCTTCTGTATAGAATTTAACCGCAAAACCTCTAATATCCCTTTCTGCATCTGCTGCACCACGCTCTCCTGCTACAGTAGAAAAACGTAAAAATATCTCTGTTTTCTTACCAATTTCTGAAAATATCTTGGCTTTAGTATACTTAGTAATGTCGTGAGTTACTGTAAACGTGCCATATGCTGCAGAGCCTTTAGCGTGCATCCTTCTTTCGGGTATAACTTCTCTGTCAAAATGTGCCATTTTTTCAAGATACCATACATCTTGCATTAGCATTGGACCACGTTTTCCTGCAGTTTGCACATTTTGATTTTCGGCAATTGGTCTTCCTGAAACCGAGGTCAATTTGTTTTTTGAATCTTCCATAATTCTATTTATTGAGTTATTTTTAAACAAAAGTAATTAGGATTCCTATCTAAAAAAGATGTTTTCAATATCAATAGTAAATAAAAGAATAACGTTTTCTTATCGTTACTATCTTTTTGATAATGAAAAATAATAGCCTTAACAATTCTCCATTTCAATAATGTAATATCCTTTTTCTCTAATTTCTTTTTCGACTACATCGGGCGCCATTTCCATATGGCAAAAATTACATTCTTTTGTTGATAGCTGGAAGTCCGAAATACCTTTTGAATTCAAATATTCTTTTCCGTATTTATAAACATTTTCAATAACATTGTTATCCTGAACAAGTATGTCAAAATGCATTATTACTTTTTCATCTTTAGGAACGTATGTATCGTATACTGAAACTTTCATATTTTACTTTTTTAATTAACTACTCCTATTCTATCGATTATTATTTTTTAACTGTATACGGAAGCGACAAATCTCCGCTTGCTACACTAAATACATCATAGACGCCTAACATAGGTTTATCTTCTTTACTGGTGTTTACGATCATATATGCCGCTACGCCGTCATATTTAAATGAAGTTTGATTGTTCATTCTGTAATCAGGAACCACTACTTTTATGGTATTACCTTGTGTTGTTACAGGAAAACCAGGAGAATCCATATACATTGGCATTCCAGGATTTGTAGGTGGCAAAGTTACATTATCAGCTTTTGTGAATTGTTTTACGGCTAATCCTCCAGCCACACGTTTGTCTTCATGAAGAACAACCCAATGTGGATGCCATATAATACCATCATTTGCAAAATCTGCATCATTGTTCTCGTCCCATATAGGTGTATCGTCAAAATCTGGGTGAGATGTTAATGCCATTGCTACAATACCTTCGGTTGCACTAAAACCTACATCTGTTGGTTTTAATGATGTCGGAAAAACGTAACCTAATACCGGAGCTCCATCTAAGGCTCCATTAGGAGTTGGAGTTGTTTTACCGGCAGTTCCTTTAACATCAATTTCCCATACACTTATGCTTAGGTCTGAGTGATGTGTAACCTGTGCCTTAGTAACTTGAAAATCATCATTATTATAAGGTCTTTCCTGTGCACATGAGCTTAGGGTGATTCCGAAACTCATTAACACAACTAGCATTAATATATTTAATTTCATATGTATTGTTTTAAATGTTATTTAATTAAAAAAACAAGTTAGGAATCACAAAGTGATTTGGACTCCTAACTTTATTGATGAAAAAATTACCCTTTAACATCGGCCATAGATGCACCGAAATTTAAGTGTAATACGTTTCCATTCGGAGTTAGTAAAGCAGGTACAGATTGTACACCAGCCGTTTCGGCTTCTTGAATTCTGTCTGTAACTTCTCCGATGTTTACGATCTCAACATTATCATTTCCTATTAGGTTTACGATATCATGTTCT
Organism: Aquimarina sp. AD10; assembly: GCF_003443715.1. Taxonomy (NCBI): domain Bacteria; kingdom Pseudomonadati; phylum Bacteroidota; class Flavobacteriia; order Flavobacteriales; family Flavobacteriaceae; genus Aquimarina; species Aquimarina sp. AD10. The sequence continues at coordinate 2,950,011 of NZ_CP031965.1, forward strand.
GCACTAACACAAACTGGACATCCTGCGTGATAAAAAATTGATTTACTCATAACTATAGTATTGTTTTAAAGATTTCTGACACAAATATAGTTAGGATTACTAATTAAATGGATTTTATGTAATTGCTTTTTCTTATTTTACTATAAGAGTTTCTAATATATAATGAATTTTACAAAACTACCGTTCAAAAAAAGTACTTAGTCCACATCACTATTCTAACGTATATATTACTTTATTTGTTGAAAACTCTGCAAAAAGACCCTTAGCTATTCCATTTACACAGTTAACCAAATTATCAGAAGATAATAACTTTACATTTTCAGGTTGAACTACTGTAAAACGCACACTTTTTTCATGAAGTACCAATACTGCAGAACGATCCGAAATACTACTTTTTACTTTATTTTTTCCATCGCTAACCAGCATTGGCCATGAAATACGTTTTTTTCCTTCAAAACCTATGAATTCGGTTTCAACGATTATTTTATGATCTTTTATCGAAATGAGTTCGGTAATAGATTGTGATTTTTCAGGAACTATATCATAGGTAATTTTAAACGATACATTATTGGCATTCTCTTCTAAAACCTCAACACTAGACGGATCTACTTTTAGTTCGGCCAAAGAACTCCATGTATTATCGGGATTTTGCCATAGAGGTCCTGTAGCCATATATGCATCTGCTCCGCTAAATAGTGGTGCAATTCCATTTGATGGGCCTAATTGAGGATGTCCGTCTTTGATATGAGATCTAATAATTCCCGTAGGATTATATTTTTGATCGCCTTTCGTTTCGTATTCAACATAGGTCCCGTTAGCATTTGCGAATATTTTATGAAATGGTTTTAATACTGGAACTACAAATCCTCCTGTATCGGCTGGCGCTGGTAATTCTTTAATAGAATCATAAGAAAACTGCCATGCTTGAGCCAACATAGATGTGGCTAACATATTATAACAAGTATGTACGGAATAGCGCTCGTATCCGTGTTTGTTTTCTATTGGAAAGCGGTTTTTAACAATATACCCTGAACCATCTTCTCTAATCCATTGATTTATGGAGTTTAACGATAACATAGCCGCTCTTTTAAAAGTTCCTGCTTCTTTATTTTTACCTAATCTAGCATATGCTGATGCATATATTTCAAAAACAACACATTGCTCTGCTTCGTTCCAAATATGGTGACTACTTCTATATCCTGTTGGAAGTTCTCCAAAAGGAGATTGCATAAATAATGATGTCCACGCTCCTTTCCATAAGTTATCCCTCATCTTCAAAGCTTGTTTCCCTTTATACCCTAATTGTAACATTCCTGATAGGTAATGCCTTGGAAAAAGATCATAGGCCAAAGGATTTCCTCCTTCATTATACATTCCTAAATCTGTAAAATTGGCTAGCTGAAATTTCAACATCTGTTCTGCATAATCAAAAGTAGTAAAACCGCTTTGAGCTCTTAGAAATTCTCCTGCAGTATGAACTAACACCCAGTTATTTCCTTCTTTCTTATTGTAAGTGGCGTATAGTTTTTCAATTTTAATAGCTTGTATTTTACTATACCATGATTGCAATATCTCCTTACTCACAGATGGCTTGAATAATTCATAAGCAAGCATCGCTGGCCAAGTATAAAAATCTCCATGGTTTCCATTCACAGTGGCATTTACCATTTCTGTTAGCGCAATGTCTAGTGCTTTTACTCCACTTAAAGCTAAAGAGTCATTCTTATCAATATACCCAGAAGCCACTAAAACGGCAACACTATGTGCATAACACGGAGTGCTATAATATTTCTCAGTCTTTTCTACTGGATCAATTATACGCCCTGTATCGTCCTGATATTTTAACATCGCACGAACCTGCTTATCGATTACTTTTAGGTATTCTTCTTTTTTAAAATTAAGAGGTTTGAAATCTTTCTCTTTATTTTGACGAGTTAAAAAACTATTTATTTTATCTGAAAGAGGGTGAATTTCTTTACTAAGAACATTATTTTGCAATACTAGCTCTGGAATTAATCGTTTTGCATGTTTTATATCCTCTTTTTGAGGTTGATTTTGACCATTTAAAAAGCTACTACAAGAAACCATCCCCAAAAGGATAAATAGTAATGTTATTTTTGTCAATCTTTTCATATCGGTTTGTCTTAAAACTACTATTCTATTGTATTTCTGTGAGTTTAATCTCTGTAATTCCAACTTTCAAAATAGTCTAATAGATTAATTAGTTAGATCTTTTATCAAACCTTGAATACCTAGACCGCTAACATATAATGTAAATACCATAATCAATATTAGTATAATGATATCATGTGTTTTATTTACATTCGATTTCATTAGTGACTTTTTACAAGTCAAGTAAAACACTGATCCAATAGTAATGGGCAGTACTATAGCTATACTAGCTTGTGATAACATTAAAATAAATACGGGTCTAAAACCAAGACCTATACCTAAAACACTAGATAATGTTAAAAGTAATACGATTACTCTAGAACTTACTGTTTTTGTATTTCTTTCCTGTTCTTTATAATCTATGATGAGCCAAGGAATCACAAGCGTATTAGGAAGGTGAGAAGATAAACCGGCAGCAAGAATACCAATAACAAAAACAGCTAGGGCTCCTTTGCCAGCAATAGGCTCCATTAAGGGAATCATTTCTGCAACATTGTTTAAGCTTAAACCTTTAACATTTAAAGTCGAAGCAGCAGTAATAAGTATAGCAGAACTAATAATAAACATTAAAGAAGCGCTTACAAATGCATCACGTTTTTGAACCTTATTGTCGGACATATTCCAACCTGTATCCTTCACAATTTGTGATCGAATTACAAAGGCAAATACCGATACTGTAGTGCCTACCATACCAGCTATAATAATAAATGGGCTATTATCGCTACCTTCTGCAGTTTGCGGAAATCTTGGAATAAACCCTTTTGCCAACTCGGATACAGATGGAAAATTAATAAACATAGTAGTCACAAAAGCTAAGGCCATTATTGCTACCAAAATAGCTAAGATTTTTTCAAATAATTTATAGTTCCCAATCCAAATAAGAACATAAATTAAAACTCCAATTAAGATTGCCCAGGATAAAGATGAAATATGCCATGGTAAAACGGCTTCCGACCATTCTGCCATCACATCCGCCATAATACCTAATAAGCCAGTAAGTGCACTAACTATTATAGTAGATAAAGCAACAATTAACACAATTGCTAAAACAGGATGGATGTGTTTTTTAATACCTTGAATAACGGTTTCTTTAGTCACCATAGTATAGCGACTAAATAGCACAATTAAATAATATGTCATAACACAACTTACTAGAACAGTCCACAGAAGATCTAGACCAAAATTAGCCCCAGCTTTAGACATAGAAGTTACACTTCCTGTTCCAACGTTGTATCCTATTAAGAATATTCCTGGTAAAACACTGACTAGTATTTTTTTGAATTTTGACATATTCGCTTTTTTATGAAAGAAAATACCGTTTCAAATCTAAAACGGTTTTCTTTTTTGTATTTAAAATAACAGGCTAATCTGTTATGGAATACTTTTTTTGTAATAGTTCATTTTGTTGTTAGTTAATTATTCTCGTTTTCCATGTACCCCATATTAGCCGTAATACCACCATCTACATAAATGATTTGCCCATTAATAAAATCTCCCGCCTTAGAAGAAAGTAAAATAGCAGTACCAGATAGGTCTTCTACAACACCCCAACGAGCTGCTGGAGTACGAGTCATAATTAGATCATTAAATGGATGTCCTTTACTAGCATATTCTTCGGTCTTTGCAGTTTTGATATATCCCGGTGCAATCCCATTGACTTGAATATTGTGTTTACCCCATTCTACACACATATTTTTGGTAAGCATGGCTAAACCGCCTTTTGCAGAAGCATAGGCTGAAACCGAGTTGCGACCATACGTACTCATTAAAGAACAAATGTTGACAATTTTTCCTTCCTTTTTGGTAATCATATCAGGAACTACAGCTTTTGAGACTAAAAATGCAGAAACAAGATTGATGTCTAAGACTTCTTTGAAATCTCTTTCTTCCATCTCTAAAATTGGTGTACGCTTAATAATTCCTGCATTATTGATAAGAATATCAATAGCACCTATTTCTTTTTTTATAGTCTTAATACTTGCATTTACTGCTTCTTCATGACTAACATCAAAAGCAATAGCAAATACATCAAATCCTTTTTCTTTAAAATCTTTTTTCGCTTGGTCCAGTTTTTCTTCAGAACGGCCATTAATACAAACTTTAGCTCCAGCTTGTGCTAAACTAAGTGCCAAATCTTTGCCAATTCCATCAGAACCTCCAGTTACTAAGACTACTTTACCATCGAGTTTAAAACTATCTAAAACCCCCATCTTATCTTAATTCTATTGCTTTGATAGCATCCATATCGGTAAAATCTAAATTTTCGCCAGCCATTCCCCAAACAAAGCTATAGCTCGAAGTCCCAGAAGCACAGTGTATAGACCAAGGCGGAGAAATAATCGCTTGTTCGTTTGTCATCCATATGTGACGAGTTTCTGTAGCTTCACCCATAAAATGACTAATTGCATGTTCTTCGGGAAGATCTATATATAAGTACACTTCCATACGGCGGTTGTGTGTATGTGGAGGCATCGTATTCCATATGCTACCGGGTTTTAGTTTCGTTATTCCCATTTGTAATTGACAAGTTTGTACACTTGCTGCTACAATATATTGAAAGATCTGCCGCTCATTAGCATCATTAGCATTTCCTAAATCTAAAGTAATCCTATCTTCAAGCTCAATTTTTTTTGTGGGAAACGATTGATGAGCAGGAGCAGAATTGATATAAAACTTAGCAGGGTTACTGGTTGATTTACTTTTTAAAATAATAGTTTTAGTTCCATTACCAATATAAATTCCCTCCATTGAGAGTAATTCAATATCTTTTCCATCTACCTCAACAATTCCTTCACCTCCAATATTGATAATTCCCACTTCTCTGCGATCACAAAAATATTCTGCTTTAAGTGGATCTATAGCATCTAAGGATAATGATTTTGAAACGGGAACGGCACCACCCGCAATAAAGCGGTCGTTCATAGTGTAGGTCAATAAAACTTTATCAGCTTCAAAGTTTTTTTCAATTAAAAACTGTTCTCTAAGTCTATCAGTGTCGTAATTTTTTACATCAGCTGGATGTGCAGCGTAACGTTCTTCGTAAGTGATATGGTCCATTTTCTTATTTTCCTTTAAGGTTCATTTTGTACATTTCACTAGCTGCTAATAAAAAAGTTCCTGTAACATATTCGTGAGAATCGTCTTTAGAAAGATTTACGGGTTGGTCTCCTACCAATTGTCCCCATTGTACTTTCCCTTCCTTGCTAATCTCATCAGTAACCGATTTCCATGCTTTTTTAACTACCGGTAAGTATTCATCTTTATTTAAAATGTCATTATTAATTCCGTAAGCAATACCATAGATAAAAAAGCTGGTTCCACTAGTTTCTTTAAACGGAGCATGATCTGGATTTGCCAAGTTTGGATACCAAAACCCTTCTTTGGCTTGACATTCTTTTAAAGCTGCTGCCATGCTTTTAAGAACAGACTCATAACGTTTATAATTACCATGATCCATAGGCAAATACTCTAAAATTCTTGCTATACCAGCCATAGCCCAACCATTTCCTCTGGACCATACTATTCTTTTACCCTTTTTGTTTGAAGGAAAAAAGCGTTTATCTCTATAAAACAGATTAGTATCTGTATTGTATAATTTACCATAAACATCCCAAAACATGGCATCCATCCAGTCAGAATATTTTTGATCTCCAGTAACATTATACAACATCGCTAAAGTTGGTGGCCCTGTAAATAAAGCATCTACATATCGTGTGCCATTTTCATAATACCATTGGTGCGGGTTCCCTTTTGGATTTCTAAAATTTGGATTGTCCAAATGGTCAATAATCCCTCTAATCTTACTCTTTTCTGGTTTTGCCATGTAAGACTGGATCATAGATTGCCCTACAGTTAATAAATTAGCTCCACTTGCAGGATGTACGGGAGGTAATGTAGGTACTTTCCATTTTAAACTAGTACACAGCTTATCAGTTTGTTCTAGATAAGCAGTATCTCCTGTCGCAAAATAACATGCCATTACCCCTGCATAATACGTTCCTCTTATCCAGTTATCATCATACTCTTTCCAAGGGTGATTTAATTGATACGTATTCACTCTATCTATAAACTCCTTAATCTGAGGTCGTTCATAAATAGATTGTGCCATAAGATTAGATACTACGAAAAGAAATACGAAAAATATCGCAAATGTTTTAGTAGTAAAATTTAGCATTCCTTTTTTCATTATGGTTTATTTATTATTTGACAATTATGATACTATGATATTCTTAATTTTAATAATATGAATTATTTTTTTCTAGAATTGCGTCAAGAAAGAATTGTACAAACTTAGGGTTAGCGTATTTTTAGTAGTATATAGATTTTGATGTGTTATATATTAATATTATCATTTTGCAACTACTCATGAATAATTTTGATAATATCTATGTATTAATAAAGAAAAGTGTTCTAAAATGTATGCTAGACAGAAAATAAAACATCTAAGGATTAATGTGTGTTTTATATATGTTACTTTTATAAGCTGCTGCTAGTCTAATCCTTATATTTTTGCACTATAAGCTAATTAATAATTTACAATCATATTGGATTTACGATATTGATTTGGAGTTACTCCTTTGGCCTTTTTAAAAATTTGAGAAAAAGCTGAAGGATTATTAAACCCTGATTCATAACATATCTGCATAATAGTAACATTACTTTCTAAAAGCATTTTACATGCAAATTCAATTCGTACTTCATATAAAAAATCATTATAACTTTTTTTAACCGCATTCTTGAAATAACGACAAAAAGCACTTTTTGATAGATTCGCAACATTAGAAATTTCATCCAGAGATATATTCTTAGTAAAATTTAGCATAGTGTGCTGAATAATCTTATTCATTCGGTCTTTTTCTTTGGGATTGGAAGATTTATGCAAATCAAAATTCGATAATACTTCAACCTCCTCGGATTTAGAAATTAAACTCAAAATTTGAATCAAAGAAGCCATTTGTTCTAAAGAAGACTGATCTAGCATTTTATATAAAATACTACCAATAGTTTTATTCGTTTTTCCTTGAATATGAAGTCCTCCTGAAGCTTTCTCAAAAACTCTATTAATTGGATACACATCGGGTATGCTTAAAAAGTCTTTTCCTGCAAAATCTGGATAAAATTTTAATACAATAGCCTTAGTTAATAAATCAGTGTCTTTTTCATAAAATTGTTGATCACTTTTCCAGACATGAGTAAGCTCTTCTCCTACCAAAACCATGTCTCCTTTTTGATATGATTTAATACTACTACCTACATATCTTGTACCGTAACCTTCAATAATATAAGCCAACTCTAATTCTTTATGATAGTGTAAAGGATTCAAAAAAAATGGCAATTCAAAATAGGACACAGAAATTCCAAAATTCGAAGTACGGTCAGAGGAAAGGAATTTAGGCTTAGGCATTATACAAATTTTACCAAAAAAGATAAAAATAAGTTATTAAATGCAAATATTTATAAAATACTGGTTAATATCTATCTATTATAGTCAATGTCATTTTCTTTTCTTTGATCTTTAAAATCAATGAATTTTCATGAAACATCATTTTTTCATACTTTTTATAGCTTGCTTTTCACTCATTTCTTGTCAAGAAACTGATACGTTCTACACTATTACTACAGTTAACGATACTAAGTTAAAAAGAGAGAAAGAAACTATAGAAATTCAATTAAAAAATCTACCAGAATTTTCTAAAGAAGAATACAATAATTTATCCATTTTCGATACTAAAAACAACCTAGTTCTATCACAACTTATCGATATCGATCAAGATTCAATACAAGATTATATTATTTTTCAAACTGATTTCAATGCTAATGAAACTAAAAAATTCACACTCACATATCAAAAAGAAGTACAAATAAATAACAAAATTGATTTACGTACTTTTTGTAGAATAGTTCCTGAAAGAATAGATGATTTTGCCTGGGAAAACGATAAAGTAGCCTTTAGAACTTATGGTCCAAAATGTCAACAATTATTTGAAGAAGGAAAACCAGGAGGTTTGATTTCTAGTGGAATTGATTGTTGGACAAAAAAAGTAAATTATCCAATTATAAATAAGTGGTATGCTAATCATCAAAAAGGAGTTTCTTATCATGAAGATCATGGTGAAGGTTTAGATGCGTACCATGTGGGCACTACCAGGGGTTGTGGAGGTATTGCATTAGTCAACAACAACTCTTATTTTTTAAGTGAAAATTTTGTGTCTTGGAAAGTATTAGCTAATGGACCTATACGTAGTATTTTTGAACTTAAATATCCACCTGTGGTAATAGATAATATGCATGCTACAGAAACCAAACGTATTACTTTAGATTTGGGTAGTAACTTGTATCATTGTAGCGTATCGTACAAATCTGAAAATACTTTGGATACTATAGCAATAGGTGTGACTTTACATAAAGGAAAAGGAAAAGCAAATTCAAACAAAGCCGAAGGTTGGCTTTCTTATTGGGAACCTTATGCAAATTCAAACCTAGGTACAGGTGTAATTGTAACACCAAAATCAGTAAGTAATATAGTTTTGGATACTATTATTAAAGAAGACGAAAGTCTTAATAATATTTGGATACATTCTAAGCTAATACATCAAAGCGCGAGCTATTGGTCGGGCTACGGATGGCAAAGTGCCGGAGATTTTAACTCAGCGCAAGAATGGGAAAACTACCTTTCTAAACAATCAAGATTAAAAAACAATTCAATCAAAATACAAATAAGTAAAAATTAAACCATTATGTGGAAGTCTGATGCCGAACTTTTTAAAATTGCGAAAAGCGAACTTTTTACAGCACTTGTAGGGGATATACTTGACAAGTTAGGTTATCAACATCAATTTTTAGAGCAAAAAATAAAACCTTTAACAAAGGATATGATTGTTATTGGAAGAGCAATGCCCGTTTTAGAAGCTGATGTTTTTGAAGAAGTTGTTGAAAATACAAATAACCCCATCATGAAAAAACCATTTGGACTTATGTTTGAAGCATTGGATAGTTTAAAAGAAAATGACGTATACATTTGCACAGGCTCTTCATTTTCTTATGCTTTGTGGGGTGGATTAATGAGTACAAGAGCTATAAAACTAAAAGCCGCAGGGGCGGTACTTCATGGGTTTTCAAGAGATACCAATGAAATCGAAAAACTAAACTTCCCTACATTTTCAGCAGGTACATATGCGCAAGACCAAGGACCAAGAGGAAAAGTAATTGATTATAATATACCTATTGAAATTAATGGTATAAAAATTAATCCAGGTGATATTATCTATGGAGATAGAGATGGTGTACTCATTGTACCCAAAGAAATAGAAAAAGAAGCTTTTGAAGGTGCTATAGAAAAAGCAAGAGGAGAACAACTTGTGAAAAAAGCATTAGAAAATGGAATGAGCACTGTTGATGCTTTTGATAAATTTGGAATTATGTAATCTATGTTCTGAATTACAGAAGTTCTAAAAACAAAGAAACCTCTTGATAAATCAAGAGGTTTCGTATGTACTGAAGGCGGGACTTGAACCCGCACGGCCTTACAGGCCATTGGATTTATTTCTCATTAAGAATTCGGAGGCAAGAGAGCTTTTATTTAAAATTTAACAAATAACGGGGTAACATATATACTGGCCCTGACACTAAGGTAACACTCTTTATTAGTGGGTTAATCAAAACATTAATTATAAACTTTAAAATCTAAAAAAATGAAAAAAATTGGAAAACTAATTTTGACAGTAGTACTGGTAATTATTTATTCTTGTAGTAAAGAAGAAATTCAGACAGAAGAGGAATTATTTCTTGAAAGTAAAACTGAACTCAATAGTAAAGTACCATGTAGCAACTTAGATGGACCTGAGTGCGGATTACCAGGAGAAAATATAGTGTATACTTTAAGTCAGAGTAACTTTACCAATAATATTTTTTGGTCTGTAGAACGAGGAAATATGACATTGATCTCCGGTCAGGGTACTAGAACTGCAACATATAGATTATCAAATAATTTTAGTGGCGGAGAGGTTAAAGTAACATATGGAGGACAATGCACTAATTTGAAGGAATTATTTATTTGTGGAAATGATTGCAATAGACCACCAAAGCCTGAATTTATAAGATCTATTTTTGGTAGTCCGGTACCCTCCGAGTATAGACCCAATAATTTAGGAAGCAACTACATCTGTACAACCACCATTAATAATACATTATTTGTTCCTTTAGATGAATGTGTAGATTCTTACACTTGGTCTATCACTCCCAGTGGTCATCAAATTGCATACATAGAACCAACTTCATCATCAAGGGCAAATGTTATAATAGCTAAACCAGGTAGATATACTGTCTTATTAGTAACTAGAAATAGTAACGGACAAAGAAATGAAATTTTCGACTTGATTGCAGAAAATTGTAATGTCATAGGTGGTGGATTATTCTAATAGTTTATTGATTGATATAATCTAAACTTTTTTAAAGGCTGTCTGAAAAAGACAGTCTTTTTTTTTAAAAAAGTATACACGAAAAGAAAACTGAACTTTAGGTTGAGAGACTATATTACTAGTTTTAGGTTGCAAATATCTTAATCACGAAAAACGCATCTAAACTCAAGTTATCGTTTATTTGAACTTTTAATTTACTATGCTTCTCGGGAAATAATTTCACCTCTCAAAGTCAGGATACTTTGTGAACTGGTATTATCTTTACCAATGCTGTGTTCCGGGTTCTCCTTTAAAAGGTCCGACCAGGTCTGAAGTGATCCATCCTGCATAAAATTGACTGGATTGCGCAGTTACTCGCTCACCAGCAATATAACATTCAAGATGTTGCGGATAGAAAGCGATATGATCTTTTAATCTATCAAATTCTGGAAAAGGATTCGGATACGACCATGCCACGGGCCGATCCATCATGACTTTCAATGTCCAATACACCGCATTTCCCTTCCATTCGCACATAGAGGTCTTGTCCTGTATAATAGCAAGGGTATTTATATCAATATCAACTTTAGGTATATAATATGTTGGTGGACTGGCCGTCTCAAGTACTGCCAACGCATCGCTAGAATAAGAAATCTCTATATCCTTATGATTGACTATTACTGGTTTTCTTACTTTTTCTATAACCGGAGGACGCGGAAAATCCCAAACGGATCTTTGACCTTTTTTTGGTTCTATAGCAAAAGGAGGTCTTTTAGTACCCGTATGAACCCAGTGTTCTCGGGCATTTTGTAACCAACTTATAGTCGTTTTTCTTTTATCATTTGATCCCATGGTTTGCTTAAACTTTAGTTTGATTATGCTTTTTGCCTTGATACTTTAAGACGTTGTTCAGCAGGTAGATCAGTACCTAAACCACCACCACAGACTGTTTTAAGTGATTTATTGGATAATTCTTTCTTTCTTAAATCTTCGAAAATTACTTTTTTCATCTTTTAAATTTTATCGTTTATTTGAACTTTCTTTGTTAAATAATTTTCCTAAACTATTAAAAATGTTATTAAAACAAATTACTCAATAGTCATATTATTTAAATAGATTTGTACATACATTCTACAGACCATTGATACGTAAATCCATCAGATCGGTTGTCAGTATCATACCTAAAAGGTATTGTCCAATTTTCTTTTTTGTCAATTTCCGTCCATTCCGAACATGTATTTCTACTGCCACTTAGAACAAGGAAGCCCTCATGTCTTGTTGCTTAAATTTATAAATTTCAAGAATTACTTTGATTAAAAAAAGTATTTATTGAGTAGTTTTAATAAATCATATTTTAAATACATTAAAATGAAAAATTTAGAAAAATTTGGTACGCCAATTTCAAAAAAGGATCAATCCTCAATTAATGGTGGTAGCATAGGTCCATGTTATTCCGATTGTCGTATGGTATGTACAGATGGTGTTTTTAGCTCTCATTGTGTACTTACTTGCACTATAGTTTGTAACGAGCCATAATCTTATATATTCTGTAATGTACCTCCGTTTTATTGAACTTTAATTTTATTCATAGGGCGATATCTAAATCTAGGTATCACCCTATAATTCAGGTAATTTCCTTTATTGATTCGAGCAATAAGCTACGCAAACATGCACAGGTTGACCTTGAAATTGGAGACATTGCCCCATGCAATCTGAAAAATCAGAACCAGCAATAATTGATTTCTGATCTTCTTTACTAATTTTTTTCGCATTTTTTAAATTAAAACTTTTCATAATTCAATAGGTTTAAAGAGTATTTATTTATCTCAAATAATTTATAGACAGTTGAGTTCCTGTCTAAATTTTGAATTTATCGTTTTTTTGAACTTATTTTTAATTATCTGTTACCAATAGTCTTGAACGGATTATCATTAAACACACTCCACTAATAATAAGAGCATAAAAGACTCTCGCTATAAGACCAACGTCAATTTGCCAATGTAATTGAATGTTAAAAATACCTAAGACCAAATTAAATGCTATAAAAACCCAGTTTAAAAGTTTACTTGAAGGAATCAGTTTATCTAATAACATACTATATGCAGTAGTAATTAAACCTACAATTCCACCTCCTATAACCGATAATATTACTATCCATAAATCAGATAATGACTCGAATAATATAAACACAAAAGCTAACAGATAATAAAAGAATATCAATGAGATTAAACTTATAAGAAAGAAAAAGGTGTTTTTGATAAATTTCATCGTTTATTTAGACTTTAATAATATTCACCATTTTTAAAAATGCTAAAATCAGATTTAACCCTCCTATGATTACAATTGCCCACGTTAATTCCCTTTGTCTTTTAGAAGATTTTTCTAGATTTGAAATTAATCTTTGGTTCAGTCTGAGGTTTAGCTCTGCACTACCATGTTCAATTAATATAGGATAGTCAATATGACTTAAAACCTTATTTTTCTTAGAGTTATTTATTACGATCTCTTTTTGAAACTTTACGATGAGATCTTTTATCAAATCATCAGAACAACCTTCTGGGTAATTATTAGGAATACTAATTTGACTCATAGTTTATTGAAGTTTTAATTGGTTACCTATACTTTATTATTCATCATTTGAAACAAAACCACAATTAATACAATAAATATAGTAAACAATATACCTATTTCAGAATTCGTTTGATCATTTGAAAAAGAATCATCACTTTTAAAATTGAAAGTTTTCCAAATATCAGTAAAAAGCACTTTCTCCTTTTTAATTATTCGATAATAACTAAATCTCAATATCGCACCTATAAACTCAAGTATTATCATCGTTTATTTCAACTTTAACATTGTATTATTTAACTTTCTCGTAAAACTTAATATATGCCATTTCTAAATTTTTAACTACCCGAGTAATCTCTTTTAGCGATTCGTCAACAAAGCCATCAGTTACTTTATTTCTGCTGTATTCTCCATCAACATTATTCATATCATTAATAGTTTTTCTTATATTTTCTGGTATATCTCGACTTATGTTATGAATGAATCGATTTCTAACTTCTCTTATAGCATCAAGCTTTTTATTAGTTACCTTAGAAATAGTAATTTCCAATTCGCAATTCCTTTTCAGCCATAAAATATATTTATTTATGATTGGTAATGGACGAGTATCTAAAATAATTTTGGAATTCAAGTCGGATGCTACTTCATTAGAAAGTTCCACTAAAAGGTTTTCAAAACAACTAATAGCTAAAGATAAAGTTGAAGCACGTAAATGGTCAGGAAAATATTCTATATCTACTCTCACATTGTCATAGAAATTATAGTGTTCCAATTCATTAACTTTATTTTCTAACTCTATGTTTAAATTATTTAAATGAAACTGATTAAACATTTTATTTATCTCCCAGTTTCTATGAAGACTTTGAAAACGACTCATGAATTCCCAAAAAGGTTCATAAAAAACACCCTCAGTTTCATAAATTGGTTCGATATTTAAAATATCTAAGAAGTGTTCTTTTGAAATCATCGTTTTATTGAACTTTTAATTAGTTATTCTGCAAGGAAAACATTTCCGCGCTATTCGGGTTCTCAATTTAAATTGAAATTAACCTCTTTTGGTTTACTACCTTCTATCATCACTACTTTTTCAATTATTTTTTTACTTTGACCATTTATATTTTCAATATGCAAACGATAAGCTCCAAGTATCAAATTTAAATAAGCAACCGAATATTTATTTGCATCTAGCTTTTGGAAATCCTTTTTTTCTGGACCTATAATTTCAATATTAACATTAGAATTTTCATCTTTAATAAAATTTACTGTGAGCGAACCTCTAATCTTTTTTAAATCCTTTCTTTCTTCTTCTTTCTTTAATTCTTGTTCTCTTTTTTTATCTAATTCCTTTTTATAGACCTTATAATCCTTTGTGGTTTCTTGTAATTTGGAATTTACTTTTTTATGAAAATCACTTATTTTTTGAGAAAATAAACCTTGCCAAGTTTCTGTTTCCGTTATTACAATTTCCCTTAAAGTAACATCAAACTCATGAAGCAAATCAATTAAATCATTTTTGTTCTCTAAGGTTAAATTATCAAGGTTTAAACTTTGTAACAATTTAATCCATCGACCATGATATTCACTTACGGTTTTAGTTATTTGCATTCTTGTTAAGGTATATCGCATCCAAGAGTCAGAATGTCCAAAAAATCTATCTATAAACATCAACACACTGGAAATAGCGATAAACAAATAACCAATGGCGTAAGAACCTATTTCGCTTTTGCCTATTTTAATAGTGTCTTCGGGCCCTTCAAGTATAGGAAACATTAGACTAGCCATAAAAAACAATATTGCGCAAGGTAATAATACATTGGTTATTCCTTTCTTCTCTTTACCTCGATCGTTGTAAAAATTAAACATATTATCTTCATAACTTAAAATACTCCTTAGATACCCAAGAATTTTACCATCTTTAATTGACTGTTCTTCCCAATTTCTATTTATCTTATTTATTTTCATCTTATTACCCTTAATTATTAGTTGTAGAATAAATTCCCAATTGAATTATTAATCTTTTAAAATAAAATACCCTATACACCAAAATTATATCGGCAATAGGGTAATTAATTTGTTTACGGATATCTAATATAACTAATAATACTAAGAAATCAATATAAATGTCTATATATCAAATTGTTAAACTGATTAAAATCCTAATTTATCATTTTATTGAACTATTATTTTATCTCTATCCTTAAATCAGAAGGAGCATTTTCACAACTTATTTTTACATCGTGGTTTTTATAAGTATTCACTCCGCAATTAATATACTCTTCCATTATATCTCCTAAAATCTCTATAACTTCAACTTTAGGATTCTTTTTCTTATGTTCTTTATATGGAATCATAATTACAGGGTATTTATTAATTTCCCATATGTCCTGACTAATCATTTTAACATAAGGTTTTCTAGTATAATATGCCAAAACAGCACCTAATCCTAGAAGCAATATTCCTGTATAAATAAGAACATTGGTAAGCATATTGTTTTCAATTACATTCCTTAACACCTAACCTCCAAGAGATAATACAAAACCTAGTAATTGTAAGAACAAGTTTCGTCTTTCTTTATTCATCATTCATTTGAACTTTAACGGTTCGACTATTATGATTATTAGAATTTTCATATTTCATCGTTTTATTAAACTTACTTGAGAAACACTAACCAAATGAATTTAAGATCGAAATTTGATCTTCATTCATTTTATCAATTACTGATTTTGTTATCTCAGCAATTATTAGATTTGCTTCATATTTAAACTCTATTTAATTATAATCTGTAAGTCATTATTTATAATTGTGGGTAACGTTTTGTGTAAAATGCGTTTTAATGAATTTTTACACTTTGTTGGCAATAGTTATTTATTTCCGCACTTGCTCAATGCAGTTATTATTTCATTGTTATCATATGTTTTAATAAGTTTTGCACTATAAATTATTCCATCATTTTTGTCAATATCTCCTTTTAATAGACAATAGTTTTTATTTTCTTTATTATATCCTAATAAATAAAAATCTTCAGTTATAACTGAAATGGGTAGTTGTGTCTGTTGCGTAGTTGGATCCCTCTTGGTTATTTCCTCAATTTCTTTTCTACTGTATCGATATAACTTATACAATTTACCATTTACAGAAAGATAGCTTCTTCCAACTTGAATTGTTGTACTATGACTACCTTGTTGTGCAATTTGTTGTTGACCATAAACTATATTAACTGCTTCAGTAGAAAAAAGTCCAGTAATTTCAGTTTGGGAAAAACAAATACTAGAAAATAAAAGTAAGCTAAAACTTAATAGTGATTTTTTCATTAGATAAAAATTATTGGATTAATTGACTTAAGGATGCTATTTTAGAATTTAAATCTTGAATAGTTATTTTCTCTAATTCAACATCTACGTTCTTTTCTAAAATGTATGTATTATAACTAGAGAATTCTGTTTTTCTACTTACAGAATTATTAGCTTGAACTTGTCCAGAAGCTTGTACCGTGAAATTAATTTGTACATTGGAATTAAGTTCTCCTTTTCCATTGTAACCTGATGAGCCTTTATTTGAGGTAATAATAGCTTCATAATTGGCATTTAAATAAACTTCTTTAGTATCTAGTCTATCTGATGTTGGTATTGCATTTAAAACAGCTTTTAGTGTAGAAACTCTATTTTGATAAATCTTATTTTTTGTGTTTTGATCCATGTCTTCATTAATTCGAAATATAGAATTTCCAATATAGGCTGAGTATAAAGGGCTGTGAATTAATACACGCATAACAATAATTGATTGGCTTTGGTTGATTGTGTTTTCTCCCTCAGCAGCAACATCTACTTTACCTATACCAAGAAAACCTCCTTTTGCTGATGCTTTTACAGAAGCAGAAAAGAAGCCAGCACAGTCCATTGTGAAATAAAAGCTATTATAATTCTCATTTTTATCATCAATAAAGTCTACAGCATTAAAATTTATTTGAGATGGTGAATCTTGAGAAATAATAGGTTTAGATTCTACACCATTCTCTTTTTCATAAGTAAAATAATGGACTAAAACATTAGCTCCCCTTCCATTTAATTTTATACCATTTATATATTTGATAGAATTATTAGCAACATAATCAGGTATGAATCCATCAATATCTTTGCCTTCTCGTTTAGATTTCTTTAATCTATTTTTTATTTTATCACTTAGACCGCATTCAAAATTGTCTGGACTAAATAGAGCAACCAATTCATTATAAATAACTACAGAATCTCCATAATTCTTATTTTCAAAATTTTCAATATTACTTTTTTCTAAATCCAAAACATTTTTAGTTTTAGTGATAAAATTTTGATTTGAATTTTCTAACGCGGTTTCTTTTGCTATATATATGTCATCACATGAAATTGTAATAATAAGTAGTAAAATCAATATTAAATATTTTTTCATTTCAAAATTATTTAGTTTTTATATTGTTTTTAGTAAGGTTTTTAATTCAAAACACTCATTTTCATTTCTTCTTTAATATTTCCTGGCTCTATATTGAACACACTTTTATAATATGATTGAAATAGCCTTTTTGTTTTAAGAGATTCAATATTCTTATCGAAAGTTTTTGTATAATAAAAATCTTTTATTTGGTTTTTTAGTCCGCCCTGTTTATAAAAGTAAGAAAGCGATGTGTTTACAACTATATTCTCCTCAAATGGCATAAATGAACCTTGATGCTTGTTGCGCATATTGTTTATAGCGTTGTATTCTCTAGAAGCTGTGTAAGCATAAGAAATATAGTTGTGAAGCATCTCGTGTACAATAGTCTCTATTAATCCTTCTTTTAAATAACTGTACCGGTTGAGACTTGAATTTTCTTCATTATATATAGGCTTGCTTCCAAACTTTGATTTACCTAAGATATTGTTGGAATGAATATTCACAAAAGCAACATTTCTATACAAACTTATTTTTTTATCATCATCTACATAACCATCTAGTATGTAATATGCTCTATTTGCAGCAATATCGACTGGATTATAATTGAAGGCAATCCAAAACGCTTTATTTGTATTTAATAAGTCAAATCCTTGACTTGGATTGGGTTTTAAGATTGTTCTAGTTTTTTCAAATAAATTTATATACGCTTTTTTATATCGATATTTTAATATTAAGTAAGCTCTCAAGGAATAGTATATATTTTCTTGACTTATTCGATCATCTTCTTCTGTAGAAATATAAAAATCATCATACTTATAAATATGATTTTTTTGATTCATCTCACAAGCACTTTTTGAGGTAATTCTATAATTGTCAAACATACCTATTTCATTGGGATGAATAAAGCCAATATACTTTAATTTTTTTTCATTGAAAGGAACAATCATATCAGCTACGAATACTTCTGAATTGGCCTGTTTTTCAACTAAAAGTTTAATCTCGTTCTCAATTTCGGACATTGAAAGACTATCTTGATTAATTGAGTTTGGATTTATCCAAGATAAGTCGTGTTTATTCAATTCAATTTTATTAATGTCTTGTTCTTGTCCTAATAAATAATTTATGAATAGTAGAGATATGTATAAAAAAGTTCTTTTCATATTGCTTATTTTTAATTCTGACTAACGTAAAAATAATTTGCTGTTTATCAGTATTTTATAACTAAGGACCAAATTCATATTCAATAAAATTCAACAAAAAAACCATACGGTTTTTACGGTTTTCCTCAGAAACAAATACTTTTCGATTAAATACAAAAAAAACTGGTGATTAACCTTATTTTCACATAACAACACAAATACTAAATAGAACTGAAAATTTAATCTAATGAGAGAATCAATGGAATCTTTTAGAATGTTGTATTTTTTTAGCTCCATTTTCATAACCTATAATACACCTCAATTATTTTATGTGTTTTTTGCAATATGCATTTTCTAGATCCTGATCTTTATCCCAAAAACATTACTTTGCAAACAACACAATTCCTACGACCACGATGAGCTAAATATTTGTATAAAGTGGCTTTTGAATTAATATCAACTAGCTTCATAATTTCAGTAATGGAAAGCTGATTTTTTTCATCTCGATAGTAGTTTTCTGCTAGGATGGCTTTTGCTTCAGCTTTCTGGCTAAGACCTTTTCGTCTGCCAATCATAGCACCTCTTCTACGTGCGCTTTCTTGTCCAGCCAATGTCCTTTCGACAATAATATTGCGCTCCATTTCGGCTACTGCACTAAAGATAGTTAGTACGAATTTTCCATGAGCAGATGTAGTATCAATAAAAGGCTCTTGAAGACTTTTAAAACCTACTTCCAATTGTTCAAATTCATCAACGAGCTTTAGCATATGCGAAACACTCCTTGCGATTCGATCCATCTTCCAAACAATGACGATATCTTCTTCTCGTAATTAACCTAAAAGTAAATCAAGATTTTTCCGATTCGCTTTTGATCCAGAAGAAACATCTTTATAGATATTCTTTTCTTTTACTCCTGCTTTTAACAAGGCATCGATTTGTAAATCAAATCTCTGAGATGAGGTACTTATACGTGCATATCCAAATAACACACTGGTTCATTTAAGTGTTAATTGATAAACTTAGGAATTGAACCGCTTTATTGAACTTGATAGTTTGTATTCCTCGGTTTCTATACAAAAGTTCAATGAGCTTCGTTTTCTAATCTATTTTTGTAATTAATATTTAAAATACTGTATGATGATGAGTACAAACAGTTATTTAGCTATAATTATAAATTTTCTACAACTCAAGTGTAGAATCCAGGTGAAAAAACTTTAAGTGTCGAATACTATTTTAGGCAAAAAAATAAATATACAATATGAGAGTTTGTTGAAACCATGTTGAAACCGCGAGAAAGGAAGGAGTTAAAATATCAAGGCAAAAAAGTTCAAAAACAAAGAAACCTCTTGATAAATCAAGAGGTTTCGTATGTACTGAAGGCGGGACTTGAACCCGCACGGCCTTACAGGCCATTGGATTTTAAGTCCAACGTGTCTACCAATTCCACCACTTCAGCTTGGTATATATTATCTCAGAGCGAAAGACGGGATTTGAACCCGCGACCCTCACCTTGGCAAGGTGATGCTCTACCCCTGAGCTACTTTCGCAGTTTGTTTATGAACTTTGCAATCGTTATTGCGGATGCAAATTTAAAACAATTCTAGTAATACCAAAGTCTTTTTTAAAAAAAGAATAAAAAAATTTACACTTGCGATGCTTTCTTCCTGGTTAACATGCGTTTAATCTCATTAAGTTTCATTAAAGCTTCGACCGGAGTTAACGTATCAATATCAATATCTAAGATTTCGTCCTTGATTTCTTCTAATAATGGATCATCCAAATTAAAGAAACTTAATTGTAACTCATCATCTTCTTGAATTCCTTTTATTTTATCGGTAAGCTCTTCACTACTATGAGACTTTTCAAGCTTTTTAAGCATCTTATTAGCCCTATGCAATACTTGTTGAGGCATTCCTGCCATTTTAGCTACATGAATCCCAAAACTATGTTCACTACCTCCAGGAACAAGCTTACGCAAAAATAGTACTGTATCTTTAAGTTCTTTTACCGAAACATTATAATTTTTGATTCTACCAAAAGTTTCGCACATCTCATTCAATTCATGATAATGTGTTGCAAACAATGTTTTTGGTCTTGCCGGGTGTTCATGCAAAAATTCACTAATCGCCCAAGCGATAGAAATACCATCATAGGTGCTGGTACCTCGTCCAATTTCATCTAATAGCACTAAGCTTCGATCTGATATATTATTAAGAATACTGGCGGTCTCATTCATTTCTACCATAAATGTAGATTCTCCCATAGAGATATTATCACTTGCACCTACTCTTGTAAATATCTTATCAACTATGCCTATTCTTGCTTCTTCTGCTGGTACAAAGCACCCCATCTGAGCAAGTAAAACAATCAAAGCGGTTTGACGTAAAATGGCAGATTTACCACTCATATTAGGTCCCGTGATCATAATAATTTGTTGTTGATCTCTGTCTAAAACCACATCATTAGCAATATAGGGTTCTCCTGGGGGCAATTGTTTTTCGATGACAGGGTGTCGACCATTTTTAATTTCTAAATCATACGATTCTTCCATCAAAGGGCGAACGTATTGATTTTCCTGAGCCAATTGAGCAAAAGAACACAAACAATCTAACTGACCTATTAATGTAGCATTTAACTGCACAGGTTTGATATATTCGTTCATCCAAATAACCAAATCATTAAATAGCTGCTGCTCTAGTCCTAGAATTTTTTCTTCGGCACCAAGAATTTTGGCTTCATACTCTTTTAACTCCTCTGTAATATATCGTTCTGCATTTACCAGAGTTTGTTTTCTAATCCAAGTATCCGGAACTTTATCCTTGTGTGTATTTCGAACTTCGATATAATATCCAAATACATTATTTGAAGCGATTTTAAGAGATGTAATACCCGTAGCCTCAGTTTCTCTCTCTAACATTTTATCCAGATAATCTTTTCCTGAGAATGCTATAGATCGCAATTCATCTAGTTCGTCCAAATATCCATTGGCAATGGTGTTTCCTTTTAAAATATTAACAGGAGCCTCTTCATTTAATGTTTCTTTTATTTTTTCTCGCAACAACTCACAATCATGAAGTGTATCTCCTATAACTTTTAGCGCTTCATTATCACTATTTGTAGCTTGTGCCTTTATAGGAACAATAGCTTCTAGGGAGTTCTTAAGGTGAATCACTTCTCTAGGAGTTACTTTTCCTGTAGCGACTTTAGATATTAATCGTTCAATATCTCCTATTTGCTTGATTTGATGCTGGTTTTTCTGAAGCAAAGTAGTATTATCCAAAAAGTATTGAACAACTTCATGACGTTTTTGTATTGCTGAACTATTATTGAGCGGAAGTGCCAACCATCTTTTTAAGGTACGACCTCCCATTGGAGAAATAGTTTTATCAATTACATCTAAAAGTGTAACTGCATTGGCAGCATTTGGGTTGTATAATTCTAAATTACGAATGGTAAAGCGATCCATCCAAATGTACTGATCCTCGGCAATACGATGAATAGCTGTGATATGTTTTAACTTATGGTGCTGCGTCTCTCTTAGATAATGCAAAATAGCAGCAGCTGCAATGATTCCTTCTTGCAAATGATCTACACCAAACCCTTTTAAAGAAGCGGTACCAAAATGATCATTTAATGTCTCATTAGCATAATCAGTTTTAAAAACCCAATCTTCTAAAAAGAAAGCATGAAAATCTTGACCAAAATCTTTATAAAAGGTTTGTTTTTTTGGCTTTGTCACTAATACTTCACTTGGGCTAAAATTTTGCATTAGCTTATCCATATGTGCAGTATCTCCTTGCGCCGTTAAAAACTCACCAGTAGAAACATCTAAAAAAGCAATACCTACAGCCTTTTTACCATAATGTAATGCGCATAAAAAATTATTTGTCTTACTCTGTAAAACTTCATCGTTTAATGCAACTCCAGGAGTTACTAGTTCAGTCACTCCTCTTTTGACAATGGTTTTGGTCTGCTTAGGGTCTTCTAGCTGATCGCAAATAGCAACACGTTCACCAGCTTTTACCAATTTTGGTAAATATGTGTTTAGTGAATGGTGTGGAAATCCTGCCAAGGCAGTTTCTTGCTCACTTCCATTTCCTCTCTTTGTGAGCACTATATTTAAAATAGCTGCCGCTTTAATAGCATCTTCTCCAAAAGTTTCATAAAAATCCCCTACTCTAAACAATAACATAGCATCAGGGTATTTCACCTTAATTGCATTATATTGTTTCATCAAAGGAGTTACCTTTTTAACATTTTTTCCTGCCATTCAACACATAATTTTATGAAAGAAGCTAAAATAACTATTATGCCCTTTTTTCTATAACCTCAACCTTATGAGTTATTCAATTTTATTCACAATCTTATTTCAACTCAAAAGGAATAAATGATATTTTTGTAGCGATGAAAAACAACAGGAAATTAAAAAACAGCGAGCTTGACCGTAAAACGGTAGAAGAATTCAAAGCTTCCAAAAAAACACCTTTACTAATCATTCTAGATAATATTAGAAGTTTAAATAATATTGGTTCAGTGTTTAGAACAGCAGATGCCTTTTTAATTGAAAAAATTTACCTCTGTGGTATTACAGCCGTTCCTCCTCATAAAGATATCCAGAAGACTGCATTAGGAGCTACAGCAACAGTAAATTGGGAGCATCATGAAGATACTCTAACCTTAATTCAAAAGCTAAAAACCGAAAACATAAAAATCCTGTCTATTGAGCAAGCCGAAAACGCTATTATGCTCGACAAATTTCTACCACAACCTAATCAAACTTATGCCGTTATTTTTGGCAATGAAGTAAAAGGAGTCCAGCAAGATGTAGTTTCAGCAAGTGATGAAGTATTAGAAATCCCACAGTTTGGAAGTAAGCATTCACTAAATATTTCTGTAAGCGCGGGTATCGTTATATGGGATCTTTTCTCTAAAATTTAAATGCAGTTAATTAACAAAATCAATATAGTTGTCTTTTTTCAGACTTAATCATACTTACCACATTTCTGCAAATCCCCTATAGCGTCTTCTCATATATTAGTCAAAACTTACTGCATAAAACACCGTTCAAATAATATCAATCTAACAGTGAATTTTGTAAGAAAGTTCTTAATTGAATAGCAACAATAAAAAAATTGATTTTTATCAATAAATTGGTTGATCAATATCATATACCTCTTTGATAAAAGTCGTAAAACAAATGACATTAAGTAACTAATTTTGAACCAAATATTAACGCAAACCACAAATCGACTCATGAAACCACAAACTTTATCAAACCGACTAGAACATTAAAGGCATTATTAGATATATTGATATATTAAATCAGCAACCTTTATTGTTTTTCTAATTAGCTCCAACATATAAAAATTGATAGTTACGCCTACATCTTATACAGAAACAAAAGTGTTTAACTATCATACTATGCATGTAAAGCTCCAAAATCTTGTTGTAACAATTTAGTATTGCTTTTTTAGACACTCTTTATCTATAAAAACTACAAAAGTCTACAATCCGTAGGATCGTTAACATGCCCTAAATCAAACAAATCGTTGCTGATCTCAACATTGTAAAATCGAAATATTTCTTCACAAATAACATGTAGAACTCGCAAAAAACATGCACCCCAATAATCACTCTTAAAGTATCGCTTGTGAAATCAAAAACTACCGAATACCCTTTCTATTAATAAATCATGTAAAACATATTAATTAAAATAATACATCAATTACATAATCAATTTTAATTTAAACACACTGGTCATGAAACTAAAAAAGAGTACAACTTTACTCCTTGTCTTTTTCTTGTTTTCAATATTCACTAATGCACAAAGTAGTAGTGATAGAAATTACATCAAAAGACAAACCAATACCCAAGCATTACAAAAGATTATTACAGATGCTTCTTATTTAAACAAAACTATTAATGCAAAATCTTCAAGACAAAAAACACCATTAACAAAAATCAAAAAAGATGGTCGAATCGGCGTATTATATTCGTTTGATCAAAAAGGACAACCAGTCTATGCATATGATGATAACATAGAAGCTGCTATTAGTGGCCGTACAGATAAAATCTGGACAGGCGGTTCATCTGGTCTGAATCTTAATGGAGCAGGCATTGAAATAGGTGTTTGGGAACGAGGCAAGGCAAGAGCCAGTCATCAAGAATTTGAAGGACGCGCCTCTGCTGGAGACGACGCAAGTGTAACTAGTCACGGCACCCATACTGGCGGTACTTTAATTGCTGCCGGCATTGATCCCAAAGCGAGAGGGATGGCATCTGCGGCTCGCATAAAAAATTACAGCGCATCCGGGATGGTCGGTGAAGCTGCCGCTTTTGCCGCTGCCGGTGGTATCCTTGCTAACAATTCAAATACACCTAATGGGTCTGATGGTGTATATGATGCTAATGCACGTGATATGGATAATGTAACCTACAATGCCCCTTTCTATCTACATTGTAAATCTGCCGGAAATGAAGGGAACGGAAGTAAGTATGGAGTTATATTCACCAATCAACTAGCAAAAAATCTATTAGTTGTTGCTAACTCAGAGGATGTATCAAATTATACTGGTCCATCTTCAGTTACACTATCAAAGTCAAGTTCTTTTGGCCCTTCGAATGACTGGAGAATTAAACCTGACATAACAAATAATGGGCGCAAAGTATACTCTTCTGACTCGGGCAGTAATTCTGATTATGGAGTCAAAAGTGGTACTTCTATGTCTACACCTGCAACTGCTGGAACCATCGCATTGTTACAACAACATTATAAAAACCTTAACGGAGTGTACATGAGAGCGGCTACAGCAAAAGGTCTAATCATAGATGCTGCAGACGAAATAGGTGCAAATGATGGTCCTGACTTTTCTGGAGGATGGGGATTGGTGAATGCTGAAAGAGCTGCACAGATAATTTCAAACAATGGTAATACATCTATAATGGACGAATTAACCTTAAATAATGGAGATGCATACACCAGAACTATTAATTCTGATGGCTCAACCCCGTTAGCATTAACCATTGTGTGGAATGACCCCGCGGGGCAAATTAGTTCTGGAACTAATCCCGTGTTAGTTAATGACCTTGATGTTCGCATAACAGGCAATAACAAGACCTACTTACCATGGGTAATGGTCCCTAATTCGGCGTTTAACAATTATACAGCTCCAGCACAAAAAGGAGATAACTTTAGAGACAATGTAGAAAAAATAGATGCTGTACTACCTGCGGGCAGTTATACAGTTACAGTAAGTCATAAAGGAACATTAACTAATGGTTCACAAGAATTCTCATTAATCGTTAATGGTGTCATTGTAAGTTCTGATACAGAAACACCTAGTGTTCCTACTTCTATTACAGCTACTAACACAACTACCAACAGCACTGACTTATCATGGACAGCCTCTACCGATAATGTAGGAGTAACCGCTTATGAAATATTTCAAAATGGCTCTAGTATAGCAACAGTCGCTACTACAAATTTAAGTATAACAGGTCTTACTCCATCTACTAGTTATAGCTTTACTATCAAAGCCAAAGATGCAGCAGGTAATGCATCTGCAAGCAGCAGCCCTATATCTGTTACTACTTCTGCTCCTATTCCTGATAATGAAGCACCTTCTGCTCCCAATGGACTTTCTGCTTCAAATAGTACTCAAACCAGTACTGGTCTTTCATGGACAGCTTCAACCGATAACATAGGTGTGACCGAATATGAAGTATTTCAAAATGGTATAAGCGTAGGAACAACATCAACTACCAGTTTTAACATTACTGGCTTAGTTGCCAATACTACGTACAATTTTACCGTTAAAGCTAAAGATGCTGCAGGTAACGTATCTAATAGTAGTAATGCTGTCAATGTTACAACATCACCTATACCATCCTGTACTGGAATAACTAATTTTCCTTATAATGAAAGTTTTGAAAGCAATCTCGGTTTATGGACCCAAGGATCTAATGACGATATCAATTGGACAATAGACAGCAATGGCACTCCTTCTTCAAGAACAGGACCTTCTAACGCTTCAGATGGTAATAATTATATTTATACTGAAGCTAGTGGAAATGGAAATGGATTCCCTAATAAAATTGCCATCTTAACTAGTCCATGCATTGACCTTTCTGGTCAATCAAACTCAGAACTTAGCTTTGATTATCACATGTATGGTTCGAATATGGGAACCTTAGAAATACTTGTATCAACAGACAATGGTGCTACATGGACAAACATCTGGACAAAGAGCGGTAATCAAGGAAATAACTGGAACTCACAATCAATTTCGCTATCAACTTATAGCAATTCTGTAATCCAATTACAATTAAAAGGAACTACTGGATCAGGTTTTAGAAGTGATATAGCTATTGATAATTTAAAAATAGCATCATTCATAATTGATACAGAGGCTCCTTCTGTTCCTTTGAGTTTGACTGCCTCAAATATAGGTTCAACTACACTTGACATATCTTGGACAGCAGCAAGTGACAATGTTGGTGTTCTAGAATACGAAGTATTTCGTAATGATGTTAGCATAGGTACAACCAACTCTACGAATTTTAATGTTACTGGTCTTACCGCAGAAACGACTTATAGTTTTACAATAAAAGCTAAGGACGCAGCGGGTAATACCTCTGAAAATAGTACTACAATAAATGTTACTACAAACCAAATAGTGGTCGTTACCGAACAGACTCTTGTAGAAAATACTTCTGGTGGAGATAAAATAGAAGTAAACGATGGTCAAAGTGGTGCACAATCTTTTAAATATACTACTTCTGATTATTTCATTAATAAAGTAGTTGTATACTTATCCAAAGATAAGGATGCTCCTAATGCCGATCTAGAATTTAACGTTGGTACTGCAGTTAATAATGGATCCATATCAGGAAGTATTAAAAATATTAAAGCTTCAGAAATCAATAATACCTCAGAAGGAAGTAGTTTTACAAAATATGAAATCGCTTTTGCTTCACCGGTGGGGCCCTTAACAGCAGGAACTACTTATTACCTGAATTTTGAAAATAATGGATCTAATGGTAACAAATATTATTTAGAGTATTCTGGAGGTAATACCTATCCTGATGGCACATATTACAAATCAGGTGACAATGATGGTAAAGACATAAAATTTCAAATTATAGGATCAGAAATTGTTGTTCCAGATACAGAGGCACCTAGTGTTCCTGCGAATTTAATCGCTTCTAACACTACAGTAACAACAACAGATCTTTTCTGGACTGCAGCAACAGACAATGTTGGAGTAACTGGATATGAGGTTTTCCAAAATGGAACAAGTATCGGTACAAACACTACTCCAAACTTTAGTGTTACTGGACTTGTTGCTAATACCGTATACAATTTTACGATTACAGCAAAAGATGAGGCTGGAAATGTTTCTGCAGCTAGTAGTGCTTTATCGGTAACTACATTGCCACCCCCAGACACACAAGTACCAACTGCGCCAACAACATTAGTTGCTTCTAATGTAACCGATGTAAATCTGGACTTATCGTGGACAGCAGCTACAGACAATGTAGCAGTAACTGGATATGATATTTTTAGAGGCTCTACTAAAATTGGAACCAGTGCTACAACAAATTATACTGTTAATGGACTTACTGCTGAGACTGCATACAGCTTCACAGTAAAAGCCAAAGACGCTGCTGGAAATATTTCTGTAGATAGTAATATTGTTACGGTAACTACGGCAGCTCCTGCACCTGACACGCAAGCACCTACTGCGCCAACCGGGCTTACTTCTTCTAACATCACACAAACCAGTCTCAAGTTGAGCTGGACTGCCGCCACAGATAATGCTGGTGTCACAGGGTATGATATTTTTCAAGAAGGCATACTTATTGATTCGGCAGTGAATACTAACTATACAGTAACTGGACTTACTGCAGAAACTAGATATAGTTTCACAGTTAAAGCTAAAGATGCAGCTGGAAATGTTTCTGGCAACAGTAATACTCTTAGCGTTACAACAAGTGCATTACGTTATACATTAACGACAAATACGATAGGTCAAGGATCTATAAGTGGTTCAGGAACATACGATTCAGGAGAAGTAGTTAATGTTCAGGCGACCGCTGCAGCTGGTTGGGAATTTACAGGATGGACCGGAGATCTTTCTGGAAGTATTAACCCACAGTCTTTAACCATAAATACTAATAAAACCGTAACAG
The DNA here is from genome assembly GCF_003443715.1 of Aquimarina sp. AD10. NCBI lineage: Bacteria > Pseudomonadati > Bacteroidota > Flavobacteriia > Flavobacteriales > Flavobacteriaceae > Aquimarina > Aquimarina sp. AD10. The sequence goes on from NZ_CP031965.1 coordinate 2,978,881, forward strand.
CAACTTTTACTGAAGTAATCCAGATAAGTACTTCGACAGAGAAATACCGATTAACCTGGAGAGAAGATCCATCAACTACTATGGTTATAGGTTGGAATCAAGTTAGAGGAACTAATCCTGTAGTACACTATGGACCAACTGATTTTGGAACGAGCTATAGCTCTTATCCTTCTATTAAGGTCGTAGACAGAAGTGTCTCAAGCAAAGGAATGAATAATCGATACGCAAGAATAACTGGATTACTTCCTGACACTGCATACTATTTTGTGATTAAAGATAGTGAAGGGGTATCTAAACGATACTGGTTCAAAACAGCTCCTAATAATCCTAATACCAGATTATCCATTGTAGCTGGAGGAGATTCAAGAAATAATCGTACTCCAAGGCAAAATGCAAATAAGCTAGTTGCCAAGATCAGACCTCATGCCGTGTTTTTTGGAGGAGATATGACGAGTTCTTCTTCTAGTTCTCAGTGGAAAAACTGGATGAATGACTGGCAATTAACTATTGGCACCGACGGAAGAATGATACCTGTAGTTGCTGCCCGAGGTAATCATGAAAGTTCAAATGACATTAGAGACTTATTTGATATCCCTACTGCAGCTGGAGGAGAATTCTATGCCTTAAGTTTTGGAGGTAATTTAATGCGAACATACACACTAAATACAGAGGTAACTCCAGGAGGAACACAAGGTACTTGGCTTGCTAATGATCTAGCGGCACAATCTGCCAATCACACTTGGGCTGTAGCACAGTACCATAGAGCAACAAGACCTCATCAATCTGGCAAATCAGAACAAAATGATCAATACGAAGCATGGTCTAAACCTTTTTATGCCAATGCCGTTCAATTAGTTATGGAAAGCGATTCACATGTTGTTAAACGTACATGGCCAATCAAACCATCTACCGGAAGCGGTAGTGATGAAGGGTTCACAAGAGCTGATACAGATCCTAAACGAGCAATATATGTTGGTGAAGGTTGTTGGGGTGCACCATTAAGGAATGCTAATGATAGTAAAAGTTGGACTAAAGCAGCGGGATCATTTAACCAATTTAAATGGTTATGGATTGATCAAAATAAGATCGAACTTAGAACTGTTAAAGTCGATAACGCAAATTCAGTAGGTCAATTAAGTGATGCAAATCAATTTACATTACCAACAAACATTGATATCTGGAACCCTACTGGGGGGAGTGTTGTTACCATTAATAATCCACATACGGTAAGAGCATCATTAACTCAAGCAAACAACATTGCATCAGCCAAAAATCAAACTATCACTGAAAAATCTCTGATAATCCATCCAAATCCAATAAAATATGGAGTATTGCATCTAACGTATCCAAATTACAACAAAGCACAAAAAGCAGAAGCTGTGATTAAAGATATGTCTGGACATATAGTGGATCGTATTATTTTCACAGCTGAAACCGCAGCATACAATGTTGATGAGCTAAGCTCGGGAATATATTTTATTGTAATCAAAACCGGTAAAGGAGAAATTACCGAAAAAATACTTAAAAAGTAAAACAAGTAATTTTTAGTCTTTTTTTTAAAACTGTCTGGAGAATATTTTCCAGGCAGTTTTCTAAATAAATAATCTTAAACAATTTTGACTATTGCAAACCTAAGTGTTAAGCAATTGTTTTTTATTCAATAGCGCAATAGTCAACGCCAATTTTTTATTTATTTTTAGTATCTCTTAATCAACTTTAGTATAACACGTCATGAATAATTCAAATACTATTGATCCCAGACTCATTTCTATTTTAAGAATTTCGACTTTTCTAATTTTTTTAGGAAGAGCATATCAACATTTGGTATGGGATCCACCATACAGAACATTGTTATGGGATGAAGCTATCTTAAAAGGTATTGTAGAAAATGTTTTCAATACTTCTTGGCACGAATATGTCACTAGCCTAGCTGCAGATACCGGAATAGGTCTTTTTACAAAAACTGTAGGCGTATTGTATTTGTTATGTGCTATAGTAGCATTATTTATAAAACCAAATATGAAAAGACTAGGAAAAGCATTTCTATTAGGTGGTAGTTTCGGACTCCTTATACTGGCTATTTTATATTGCAAGGAAAAATTTCTTCATGTAGGTCAATTTTTTGAATATATGATTCAATTTATGTCCCCTGTACTTTTTTATATGGTTTTATTTACAACCATAGAGTTTAAAAAAATACGCTTAATAGCTCTCATCGCTATTGCTCTAACCTTTAGTTGTCATGGGTTATACGCTGTAGGATATTACCCAAGACCTGGAACGTTTATTGACATGACTTTAAACACATTACCAATTAGCGAACCAAGTGCACATGCTATGCTAAAAATAGCAGGAATTCTTGATTTTGTAATTGCAATAGCTATTTTTATTCCGCGAATTTCATATCCCGCATTAATCTACGCCTTTATTTGGGGTGGTTTAACAGCCATCGCGCGTTTAGTAGGACATTTTCATATTGAATTTTTATGGAATTCTTTTAATCAATGGACTTGGGAAGTACTTATTAGACTGCCACATGCATTGATACCTTTATTTGTAATGATTGTAGATAAACCTGAAGTTTCTTTTTTCAAACGAAAAATATCTAAAAATAATCCTCAAATAGAAACCTTGTCTTGAAAATTTAAGAGTCGCTCAGCATTTTGATTTAAGATTTGTTTTGTATGTTTAATGTGTACAACATTCACACAAGCTCAATTACTATGAAGAATATTTTCCTGTTTTTTACCTATTCTGTTATTTTTTTATTTTCATGTAAACAAGAAAGCAAAACTAAAATTCAACAAACAGTTTCTAAGGATCAGATCCTTATTGATAAAGCAAAAGCTATACACAACAAAGTGATTACACTAGACACGCATTGCGATATCAATATTAAAAACTTTACAGATTCGATTAATTATACTCAGGACCTAGGCACACAGATCACATTACCAAAAATGAAAAAAGGAGGTTTAGATGTTGCCTGGTTTATCGTTTATACCGGTCAAGATTCATTAACCACAAAAGGATTTGCTAAAGCACATGAAGTTGCTTTATCAAAATTTAATGCAATCCATAAGCTTGTAGAAGATATAGCTCCTAATGAAATAGAATTAGCCTTAACATCTGATGATGTAAAAAGAATTCATAGTAAAAACAAAAAAGTTGCTATGATTGGTATTGAAAATGGGTATCCTGTAGGTACCGATATTTCTAATGTGAAAAAATTTCATGAATTAGGTGCGAGATACATGTCCTTATCACATAATGGACATAGTCAACTTTGTGATTCAAATACAGGAGAAGCTGACGGGGTCTGGCTACATAACGGATTAAGCGAATTAGGTAAAGAGGTTATTGTTGAAATGAATAAATGGGGGATTATGATCGACGTATCCCACCCTTCAAAAGAATCTATGCGCCAGATGATTCAACTATCAAAAGCACCTATCATAGCTTCACATTCTTCTGCTCGAGCTTTATGTAATCATAGTAGAAATTTAGACGATGAACAATTACAATGGCTTAAAGAAAATGAAGGTGTGGTACAAACAGTTGCTTTTACCTCATATCTAAATACCGAGAAATTCGAAAAAAGAGTTGTAGAAGAAGTAGCTATTGCAAAACAAATAGCCGACTCTATGGGAGTCACTTGGTTGGAACGCGAAGAAATCATCAAACTTAATACAGAGCAAAAAGAAACGTATTATGATTTCTTAGGCAAAATGGCTGCTATTAGAAGAGAAAAGATAAAAAAAATGACCAATCTACCCCCAGCTGTAGATGTAGTAGACTTTGTTAATCATATTGATTATATGGTCACTAAAATTGGCATTGATCATGTAGGAATCAGTTCTGATTTTGATGGAGGTGGTGGTATTGAAGGTTGGAGTGATGCTTCCGAAACTTTTAATGTTACATTAGAGTTAGTAAAGCGTGGCTATACCGAAGAGCAAATTGAAAAACTATGGAGCGGTAATCTACTACGTGTGCTTGACAAAGTACAAGAAGTAGCCCAAGAACTCCAAAAAGCATAAAACAATAAGATGATACACGTTGATCTTTAATAGTATACTCATAAACTTATTGAAAATATTACATTAGGCATCTCATCTATACAATTTAATTAATATTAACCTGTTTATAGTTACACCATTAATTATTACAAATTAGATATCATGCTTAAGAAGATCACCTTACTTTTACTTTGTTTAATTACGCTTTCATTTTGCTCTAATGATGAGTCTAATACACCTATTGATGGAGGTGACACTGGAAACACAGGTACAACTGGCACCACTGGTACAACCGGAAATACAGGAAACACAGGTACAACCGGCACCACTGGAACAACCGGAAATACAGGAAGCACAGGAACTACTGGTACGACTGGGAATACAGGTAATACTGGAACAACCGGTACTACTGGTGATACAAATACTGATCCGGATCGTTACAATAAAGAGGTATTTACTGATTTTGAAGTTGCTACTGTAATTTATGGTAACAACACTACCCAAGGAGGAGTAACAAAAGATCTTGATATGGATATTTATACACCTAAAGGTGATACCGAAACAAAACGCCCTTTAGTTATTCTTGCGCATGGTGGTAGTTTTATAAACGGCTCTAAAGATCAATTTAAAAACCTGGGGTTAGCACAAATGTTGAGCAAATCGGGTTATGTCGTTGGACTAATTTCATATAGACTTATAGACATTAATGTAAACGCAAATACCAGTACAGTAGGTACCATCCAAGCTATAAGTGATATGAGAGCAGCGGTTAGGTACTTCAGAAAAGACAATGCAGAAAACAATACCTATAAAATAGATGTAGACAATGTTTTTGTAGGAGGGTACTCTGCTGGGGCTATTACAGCATTACATGTTGGATACATAAACTCAAAAGAAGAAATACAAACTGTTAATCCTTTCCTTTCCCCATTATTTGATGCTAATGGTGGATTTGAAGGAGATAGTGGAAACCCTGGATTTTCATCAGAGGTTAAAGGTGTCATCAATATTTCTGGCGCTATTATAAGTACTGATTTTATACAAAAAGAAGACCCTATTGTCTATAGCATACATGGCACCAATGATGCCACAGTAGCTTTTGAAGGTACTGGTACTGGGTTAAAAGGTTCTGGACCAATTCATAGAAAAGCAGATGCGGAGAGTATTACAAATAAACTAAACGCTGTTCAAGGTGCAGGACATGATATCATATTTAGATGCCCTACTTGTAATACAGAAATTCGCGATTTTTTATTTAATAATCTAAATTAAGAAACCTTAGAAATTTCACTTAAAATTGAGATATAATCGGTACGATTAGCAATAAAGTCTAACGTTGATACATCTATAATCTTAACTTTAAGTTCTGATTGGGATTTTATAAACTGCAAGTATCCTTTGTTTATTTTGTCTAAGTATTCAGAGGGTATTTTTTGCTCATAGGCTCTTCCTCTTTTCTTAATGTTTTCGAGAAGACGTTCTGTATTTTGATATAAATACACGTATAGTCCTGGTTTTGGAAGATTAACATACATGAGATCAAAAACTTTTTTATACAATTTAAACTCTTCTTCTTGCAGTGTAACTTTAGCAAAAATTAATGATTTAAAAACATCGTAATCACTTACCACAAAATCTGTAAACAAGTCAAATTGTGCAATATCATCTTGCATTCTCTGATAACGATCTGCAAGAAAAGACATCTCTAAAGGAAATGCGTATCGCTCCATATCCTCATAAAATTTAGGTAAAAACGGATTATCTGCAAAGCGTTCCAAGACAAGTTTTGCATTAAATTCGCTTGCAATTAGTTTAGCCAAACTTGTTTTACCAGCACCTATATTACCTTCAACAGTAAGGTATTGAAATTGAGATAACCGATACGCCTCTTTAGGATTCTTAATTTTTTCATTCAATCTTAAAATTTCAGAGGTATCAGATGTATCAAAAAGTAACTGTTCTATAGATTTTTTAAATACAGGATGTTCTTTGTCTTTTGCGATATCAACAAGAGGTTGTAAAACAAATTTTCGATCTTGCATTGAAGAATGAGGAACTATTAGATTTGGTGTATCAATACACCCTTCAGAAGAGAGAATAATATCAAGATCAATTGTTCTTGGTTCATATCCATCTATATTATTTCTATTTCTACCTAAAAAAGTTTCGATAGCCATAAGTTTATCTAAAACCTTTGTGGTTGTATAAAATGTCTCTACGCAAATACATGCATTATAAAAATCATCACTACTAAAACCCCATGCGGGTGTTTGATAAACATTAGAGATAGAAACTATATCCCCAATCGTATTATAAATTTCATTGGCTGCTTTCTGGATGAAATCTAAGCGATTTCCCATATTACTTCCTAATGAAATATGTATTTGATGTGCTATTTTCAAGGTTGGATATTTATATTCTGGCAAGAACTCCTTATTTTAGAAGCAAATTAAGCAAAACAAAATCACTTCACCTTATTTTTTTGTGAAGTATTATCAACTATTCTATTTTGAAAGAAACTTCACTTAATCTTAAGGACAAACAAGCAGCATATCGAATTTATCTTATTCTCGCTTCGCTTTTTATTTCATCATTAGTAGTTTCCAATTTAATTTTTCAAAAGTTTTTTCATTGGGATTTTTTTGGCATATATACTTTTGAAATTTCGGTAGGTATTCTTCCTTATCCTATAACTTTTTTAATTACTGATATTATTAGTGAAATTTTTGGAAAACGCAAAGCCAATCAAGTTGTCACCGCAGGGATATTTGCTTCTTTTTTTTCATTACTAATTGTATCAGTATCATCGGCTGTTCCTGCTACATCATGGTCACCTATAAATGACGAAATATTTGACAGTGTTTTTGGAGCCACTGTAATTGCTGTTTTTGCATCTATGATGGCGTATCTTTTTGCTCAATATATTGATATCCAAATCTTTCATTTTTGGAAACGAACTACTAAAGGCAAACATTTATGGATTCGTAATAATTTTTCTACATTTTCCTCTCAATTTATCGACACATTTACGGTATTACTATTACTATGTTTTGCAGGTATAATCGAATGGGATCGTTTTGGTTTTTTATTACTCAATGGTTTTCTATTTAAGGTTCTCGTAGCGGCTCTTGACACACCTATTTTATACCTATTTGTTCATTTGTTCAGAAAGCGCTTTAAGCTGAAAGAAGGAGGCGAGTTATCTTTAGAAATTTAAAATCTAACAAATAGTTAACGTATCTAAAGCAACATAGTATCTTTGTATGCAGTTTCTTTACATAAGAAGTCTTATTCTCATAAAATAAAGTCATGAAAAAAGCCCTCAAAATTCTTGGTATTGTTATACTGTTGTTAATCATCACAATTATTTCTATCCCTTTTCTATTTAAAGGGACCATTCAGGATAAAGTTCGGTATTTAGTAAATGAACATGTAAACGCAAAAGTTGATTTTGCAAATGTTGATATTAGTCTATTAAGAAGTTTCCCTAATGCATCTGTAGTAATTGACGAACTTTCTGTAATCAACTACGCTCCTTTCGAAGGAGACACGTTAGCATACTCAAAAAAAATAGCGTTAGACATGTCTATAAACGAGCTTTTCAAAGATGCTTCTGAAGCTATTAGTGTACAAAAAATTATTATAGATGAAGCTCTGATAGCTGTTAAGACAGATTCAATCGGAAATTCAAACATAGATATTACAAAATCAGATAACGTAACTCCAGAAGACCCAATAGAAACAGAAAATGAAGATGGTTTTACTTTTGCCTTAGAGCATTATGAAATAAACAATAGTAGAATTTTATATCAAGATGATGTAAGTAAAATGCTACTAGAAATGACTGGACTTAATCATACCGGTGATGGATCGGTATCTGGCGACAACGTTATTTTAAATACAAATACAATCACAGAAGCATCTTTTGGTCTTGATGACACTAAATACCTCAACAAAAACAAACTACAACTTGATGCCAAAATAGAATTAGATCTAAAAAATCAACGATATACGTTTAGGGAAAACAAAGGACTGATTAATCGATTACCATTAGAGTTTACTGGTTTTGTTCAATTATTTGAAAAATATACTGAAGTCGATCTTAGTTTTAAGACTCCTACTTCAGATTTTAAAAATTTTCTAGCTGTAATCCCTGAAACTTATGCTAAAAATCTTGATGGAGTTCAGACAAGCGGGGATTTCTCAATTGCTGGCGTAGTAAAAGGGAAGTCTGATGACACGCATATTCCTACGATGGATATTAGTATCGTCTCGCATAACGCATCTTTTAAATACCCTGACTTACCTAAAGCTGTTAAAAATATTAATATTGATACAAAAATTAAAAATGAAACAGGGTTAGTAGATGATACGTATGTAAATATTGGTAACCTAACCTTTAAAATAGATCAAGATTCATTTGCAGCAAAGGGGTATCTAAAAAACCTTACTAAAAATATGATTATTGATATGGCACTCAAAGGAACCTTAAACCTCGCTAATCTTAATCAAGCATATCCCTTACAACTTGAAGAACAATTAAATGGTATTCTAAATGCCGACATCAAAACTCATTTTGATATGCTATCTCTAGAAAAAGAACAATACCAAAATGTTAAAAGCTCGGGAACAGCAAGTATTTCAAATTTTACATATGCCTCTGAGGAATTGCCCAATGAGATTAGCATTAATAAAGCTAACGTCAGTTTTAATCCAGGAACTATTTCATTAGATGAACTGCAGGTTACAACGGGTAAATCGGATTTAGCTGCAAAAGGAACTATTACTAATCTCATGGGGTTTTTGTTTGCAAAACAGGATCTAAAGGGAAATTTTGATGTTAACTCTAATGTCTTTGCTGTAAGTGACTTTATGGTTAGTGAGGAGGAATCAGAAGGGCAAACAACAGATACAGAAGCTACAAATGAAGAAGAAACTATGAAAATACCTTCTTTTCTGGATGCTACTTTAAACTTTGATAGTAAAAAAGTGCTATATGATAATTTGGTTTTGGAAAATGCTAAAGGAACAGTAAAAATAAAAGACGAGACTGCGTATCTTCAAAATGTGACGTCTAATATTTTTGACGGAGGCATCGCATTTAATGGGAATGTATCTACTAAATCTGAAACTCCAACTTTTGACATGGCCTTAGATTTAAGTAAAATAGACATTGTGAAGTCATTCGAGAATTTAGAACTTGTAAAAGGTCTAGCGCCTATTGCCAAGGCATTAACAGGTAATCTTACAACACAAATAAATCTTAATGGCAAACTAAATGATAACCTCACGCCTGTCCTTACTTCTTTAAAAGGGAAAGCGCTTGCAGAAATCCTAAATGCACAGGTAAGAACTGGAAAAACACCGCTACTTTCTAAATTAGACAATCAACTTAATTTTGTTGAACTCGACAAGTTGAATCTTAAAGATATTAAAACCAATTTAAGTTTTGACGATGGTAAAATCAATGTAAAACCTTTTAATTTTGATGTACAAGGTATTAAGATTACTGCCGGAGGTAGCCATAGTTTTGATCAAAGTATGGATTACAATCTTACTTTAGACGTTCCTGCCAAATATTTAGGGAGCGAAGTAGGTAGTTTAATGTCTCAACTTAATGAAAAAGAAGCTAACTCAGTTACTGTTGGCTTGCCTGTAGGTATTTCAGGAAATTTCACAAATCCTAAAATCAATTTAAATACTGGTCAAGCAGTAAAACAACTTACTCAACAAATAGTAAATAAGCAAAAAGCCAAAGTAAAAGACGAGTTAGTAGGCAAAGGTCAAAAAGCTATTACCGATTTATTAGGCGGAACTAAAAAGAAAAAAGATTCTACAAAAACAGATTCACCTAACAACACCGAAGACGCCTTAAAGAATACGGCAAAAAGTATTTTAGGAGGTATTCTAGGTAGTAAGAAAAAGAAAAAAGATTCTACCAAATCTAAAAATTAACTAACACTTGCAATGTTTTATGGTTTTTCAGCAGCTTAATTACACCAATAAAGTAGTTTCCTACAATTAAGTTAATTTTGTTAAAAACTATTATTTTTTAGTCGCAATATATTTACTAAAACTAGGTTAGGGATTTTACAAAGTCAAAATTAAATCCCCTGGCTATGAAATTAAATATTGTAAATTTTACAATCTTTTTGTTTACTATTTTGTCGTTCTCACAAACAAAATCTTATGACGATCAGATGAAATGGATGAAAGGTTGGACCAATTTTGATCCTAATCACGAAGACTATCCTGAAGCAGAAGAAAAACTCCCAAACATTATTAATACTGATTCTTATTTAAGCAATGATGTAGTTTACTTAATGTCTGGAAATGTATATATCACCGACAATGCTACCTTAACTATTCAAGAAGGAACTATTATTAGATGTGATACCGAAGATGCTTCTAGTCTTGTTGTAACCAAAGGCTCTAGATTAATTGCAAAAGGATCCAAAACCTTACCTATAGTTTTTACCTCTAACAACACTAAAAGATCTCGAAATCCTGGAGATTGGGGCGGTATAATAGTTATTGGATCTGGTAAAGTAAATGCCGCAACATCAAAAACAGTAGAAGGCAATTTTTTAGCTCAATATGCTGAATATGGCGGTTCAAGAGAAGATGAAAACACCACAGAAATGTCCTATGTTAGGATTGAATATGCAGGAAAAAAAATCAATCAATCTAAAGAACTAAATGGTTTATCACTTTATGCTTTAGGAAAAAACTCAATACTTCATCATATAATGATAAGTTACTCTGCAGATGATTCTTTTGAGGTTTTTGGGGGTTCTGCAAATATGAATAACTTGATTTCATTTAAGGCCAAAGATGATGATTATGATTTCACACTAGGATATACTGGTATGTTAGACAACATTTTAGCTATTCGACACCCATATATAAGTGATAGTAGTGGGTCCTATGCTATAGAAGCCGATGGATATGACCCAAAAAGTGGATTGGATGCAACAAGAATATTATCCGAAATTCACATTAAAAATGCAACATTAATAAACTTATCAGATATAAGTAATTATAAATTCACTACTGCCGCCATTTCTTCTAAAAACATGGCAAAACTAAATGTAACACAATCAAGAATATCTGGTTTTGCTAATGTGGTTCTATTTGACACCTCATATACATCCTATACAGATTTAGAAAATAAATTCTTACTCGAAAACAGTATCTTTAATGTACATGGCCCTACAGTCATTGCTAAGTCTCAATTTGCTACTATAGGAAATATCGATCAGTTATTAAAATACAATATGTATACTAAGCATTTTCAAGCTGTGGATAATGTATTTGTAGATCCATTTCATCGAAAGCATCCTAAATTTACTATAAAGGATTCTGACACCTATACTGTCATGCAATAAATCAAGCAACACTATTTATTAATAAACAATTACAATAATGAAATTATTTGGCATCACGATTATTACTATACTATCATTAAATTTAAGCCATGGCCAATCAGTAAAAAATGTTTTTTTTGATCAAGAAAATTTAATTGGAAAATTTCACACCATAGATGAACTTGAAAATTTAAAGAAAGGAGAACTTATTTCACTATATACCAAACGAGTAAATGAAATAACAACCGTAATACCATATCTTGCTTTAACAAATGAATCTGGTGTTAAACTGGCAGATATCGGAATTAAAGAAGACTCTAATCACCTAAAAATTCTTGACAAACATCATGAGGTTTCTATAAAAGCTTCAGAAAGCAACACCGAACTGGTTTCTGAACTCATACCCTATGCCGATACCGAAAAAATTATTTGGGCGATTTTATATTTTGAAGATGTCATAAAAAAAATACGAATTGGTCCTAATGGAAACTTTTAAACAGAAACACAAAAGATCAGTAAAATTACTGATCTTTTGTGTTTTAAGTACCCATAGGACTCCTTTTACTTTTATTAATTAACCAAAAAATATGTTAATAATTATCTGATTTTGTAATCTTAATCCTTAACGCTCGACTTAACAATAGACTTTAGCAATCAAACAAAAAGTTGAAATTGATTCTAACAATACTCTATTGACAAGTCAACTTTCTTAAAACCATCATTAAAAGGATTATATTATGAAAACAAGATACATAACTACCGTAATACTATTTTTGGCAATTGTATTCTCTGGATTAGCACAAAGCGATAGCTTTGATCCAAACATGAAATGGGTTAGAGGATGGACAAACTTTCAACCTAACAAAACTACATATCTAGATCACGATAAAACATTACCTAATATAATATCAGAAGACACGTATTTAAGAAATGACTTCGTTTATTTAATGTCTGGTGATATATACGTAACCAACAATGCTACTTTAACAATACAGGAAGGTACTGTTTTAAGAGGAGATGCTGAAAACCCAGCAAATCTTGTAGTTACGAGAGGTGCAAAACTAATTGCAAATGGCAGTAAAGCATATCCAATTGTTTTTACATCAAGTAAATCTGCATATTCAAGAAATAATGGAGATTGGGGTGGAATAACAATAATAGGTTCAGGAAATTCTAATTTAATAGAAGGAGAAGGAACTATAAAAGGAGATTTCGATCCAAAGTACACAGCATTTGGTGGAGAAAAAGAAGATGAAGAGACTACAATTTTAAGATACATACGAATAGAGTACGCAGGAAAGTCTACCAATGGCCTTTCATTATACGCTTTAGGAAGTCAATCTATTATAGAAAATATAATGGTGAGCTATTCTGCCGATGATTCTTTTGAATGGCATTCAGGTAAATCACCAGCAAAAAACTTAATATCTCTTAAATCTAACGATGATGATTTTGATTTCACTAAAGGGTATAAAGGAGAACTCGTCAACATTTTAGCCATTAAACATCCATATATTACAAGCAAAAATGGATCTTTTGCCATCGAGATCGATGGTTATGATAGCAAAGTTGGTTTTAAAAATTCTCAAGAACTTACAAGTGTAGATATTACAGGAGCTACTTTAATAACGTTAACAGATCAAACAAACTATACACATTCTAGATCGGCAATATCGATTAGAAATCTTGCAGAACTTTACATAAACAACTCTAATATCTCAGGTTTTTCAGATGTGGTTCGATTGGATAAATCTTTTTCAACCTTAAAAATGATTGACAAAGGGTTTAAGATGGACAATAGCTTTTTTAACATCCATAGAGACGGCGTTATTACTGAAAACGACATCACTAATAGCACTTTTAATCTACTCAAGTACAATCGTTTTACTAAAACTTTTAAAAATCCAGAAGAATTATTTAGTGATCCTTTAGATAAAAGTAATCCACAATTTTCGTTGAAAAATTCTATAAATAATTATATGGTTATTCAGTAATTTTGCAATTACACAACAACTTAATAAACCAATCTAATGAAAAAACTAATACTATTATTATTACTAATTTCGAGCCTTAGTACATTAACTGCTCAATCCAGAAAAAATCCAGCTATTCTTTATAAAGCTGACAAGCTCGTAAGTAGGTTTCATACAATCGATGAGCTACAAGATTTAAACAAAGGAGATCTTATAAAGTTATATCTAGAGAGAACTCGCGAAATATTTATTGTAATTCCTTATTTATCTTTGACAAATAAACCAGGAACAAGCTTACAAGATTTAGGAATTCAAGCAGATTCTGATCATGTTAAAGTGGTAGAAAAAAATATTGAAATTGCGGACAGAGCATTTGAATATACTGAAAACACTATTAAAAAGCTAGTACCATATTCTGATACAGACGATATTATCTGGTCCATCTTATACTTTGAAGAAGTGATCAAAAAAATGCGCTTAGGTCGATAGTTAAACATCAATTCAACTTTAAATAAAAAACCTGAATAACCCACACTTATCCCTATGGATATAGGTATGTTTTTTATCGACTTTTTTAAATATATTTAACTCACCTCTTAGTTATATTTTAATCACCAGATTTCATCAACAAATCATCTTTTATCCTTTTTTTTCTACTTACATAGAACATCCCATACTTCAAAAACGAGTAAAAAGACATAAAAATTAGGGGGAAATCCCCCTAATTTTACTCATTTCACGATTCAAAACATATTTTGTTTAACTAGTTTGCAAAATAAATAAACAAAATATAAATTTTTGGCAATCAACTAGATAGAAACTAAATACGTAGGAATTTTACTCATAATGATTTACTAATTTCTGTTAATTAAACGACAAACGTACAAAGTTTACGGTAAACACGTAACCACATTTCCTAAAACTCATATATCTTAGTAGTCCCAAAATTGGTAGAAAGAAATTTCCTCCAAAAAAAATTAACCCCAAAATAAATTATCATGAAAAAAAGATGTTTTCTACTTACAGCTTTTACATTACTACTAACTTCGTACACAAGTACAGCTCAAGACTTTAATGAAGACAGTGATAAATGGACTAAAGGTTGGACTAATTTTTCACCCAACAAAACCGATTATCCAGAAGCTGAAGAGAAATTACCAAACATCATTGCCAATCACACTTATCTTAGAAATGATATAGTTTACCTTATGTCTGGTGATGTTTATGTTACCAATGGTGTTACACTCACAATACAAGAAGGTACTATAATAAGATGTGATCATGAAAACCCTGCTAATCTAATAGTTACCAAAGGCTCTAAATTGATTGCGTTAGGATCTAAAGCTTATCCGATCGTATTTACATCTAATAAGAGTCCAAAATCAAGAAATAGTGGTGATTGGGGAGGAATTCTTATTGCTGGATCAGGAAAACTTAACACCACTTCCGGAAACGGAGTAATCGAAGGTAATTTTAATCCGCAGTTTTCTGTATACGGCGGAAATCAACAAGACGAAGAAACAACTATATTTAGTCACGTAAGAATCGAGTTTGCAGGAAATACGTCTAAAAGAAGAAAAGGTTCTAACGGATTATCATTATACGGTATTGGATCTTCATCTATTATTGACAATGTTATGGTAAGCTACTCTGGTCAAGATTCATTTAATTTCCGTGGAGGAAAAAATAATGTTCAAAACCTTATTTCATTAAAAGCTCAGGAAGATGATTATCAGTTATCTGAAGGGTTTAAAGGAAACTTAGATAATATAATGGCTATACGTCACCCATACATCACAAGTCCCGAAGGCTCATATGCAATAGAGGTTGATGGATACAATAAAAATTTAGGTTATAACAGACCTAATCAAGTAACAGATATCACTATTACTAACGCTACACTAGTAAACCTATCAGACAAAACAAACTATCAACATACTAGTGCTGCTATATCTGCCTCTAATGCTGCGTTGACTTATATTCATAACTCTAAAATATCCGGATTTTCTGACGTGGTGCAATTTGACAAATCATACACATCTTTACCTTTAATCCAGAAATCATTCATGATGGATAATAGCTTCTTTAATATTCATGCCGAAGGTGTTAGTGTTACAAACCAATTACTAAAAAAAGAATCACTTGATATACTTAAATACAATAGATTCACAAAAGACTTTGTTAACGTAAAAGACTTGTTTGCGGATCCTCAAAATAATGTAGTACCAAAATTTAACCTAAAACAATCTATGAATACCTACATGGTAATGCAATAATAAAACATTCATCATTTTATATTTACTACTTAATACTAACTATGCATAAAATAACTATAAGCATCATTTTTATCTTAATTATAAATTCTGTTTTTGCACAAAGCATAAATGATGCAGTATTTTTCACTCCTAGCAAGCAAATAAATAAATTTCATACCATTGGAGATTTAGAAGCCTTAAAAAAAGGTGAACTCATAGCCTTATACCAAGATCGAGTTGAAGAAATCATGACCATACTTCCTTTATTATCTCTTACTAACGAAGCTGGAGTACGATTAAAGGACATAGGTATTAAAGAGGATTCTCGTCATGTTAAGATACTTAAAAGCAACAAAGAAAGTACAACCAAAAACCTAGTAACTACAAAAAAAGCTATAGAAGAGTTGGTACCGTATGCCGATACAGGCAAAATCATTTGGACAATTCTTTATTATGAAGAAGTCATCAAAAAAATGAGAATTGGTAGCAACGGAAGTTTCTAGAAAATAAATTTAATAACGTGTTTAATTTTACTTAGGGATAACAGGAGTGGCAATTGCCACTCCTTTATTATTTATAAACACATAAATAATTTGTAAGATAATTACTCTTAACACTACTAAGAGAGTATGATACTGTTATATCTTTTATTAGGAACTCTAGTGGCTGTAATCGGGGCGATACCCCTTGGAGCAGTTAACATCGCTGTGATAAACACCTCTATCAAAGAGGATATTAAACATGCATCTTATATTGCACTTGCAGCTGGCATCGGCGAAGTAGTATTGGCGCTATTTGCATTACATTGTAGCGTACAAGTTTCAAACTTCTTTCAAGAAAATAAATGGATTCAGGTTACCTTTATTGCACTTTTCTTTTTAATAGGTATCTATTTTATGATTCGAGCAAACAAAACAGACAGCACAAAGAAACGTCCTAAAATCAAATTGACAAAATCAAAATTTCTTACAGGATTTTCTTTAGCAATATTGAATCCTCCTGTAATCATATATTGGATGTTAGCTATTTCGTTCACCAACAAATATCTTTTTGAACTTACAGCTCATAATCCAATACCATCTCTTTTTTTATTTTTTTCTGGTATTTATTTAGGAAAAATAGGCACGCTTTACTTTTATGGTAAATGGGGAAATAAAATGGCTAAGAAACAGGAAGGTTCAAAAACTAAACTACATAAAATCATTGGCATAGCATTAATTACCTTATCTGTTTTTCAAAGTATAAAATTTGCTATAGCCTAATACAATTAAACAATTGTTAGCTGCACAACGAGACCTTCATTATTTCTTACATTAAATACTGTATTATCTTCAAAAATAAGATACTGACCTTTTATTCCTTTTAAAACTCCAGAAAACTCAGGTGTTTTTTCCAAGTTAAGACTTTTTAGTTTTTCTGGATATTGCAATACAGGGAACTTAATTTCTGTCTCTTTTTGATTTTCAACAAAATATTCCTTGACTTCATCAGGAATAAAATCTCTAAGCTTATTTTTAAACTCAATCAGATCTTCATCAACAATTTCGTTTTTAAGCATCGTTCTCCAATTAGTTTTATCAGCAACATGTTCTTTTAAGGCAACTTCTGTAATACCTGCTAGATATCGATTAGGAACTTCTACAATTTCGATAGCCTCATGCGCTCCTTGATCTATCCATCGCGTAGGAACTTGCGACTTTCTGGTTACCCCAACTTTTACATTGCTAGAGTTTGCCAAATAAACAATATGAGGTTGTAATTGTGCTTTTTTCTCAAATTCTAAATCTCTATCTTCTACACCCAGATGTGCAGTACTTAATTCTGGACGCATCACCCAGTCCCCTACTTGCGGCTGATTATAAAAATCATCATAGCAATATCCTTGTCTAAATATCTTTTTATTTTCACCACAAGCAAGACATTGATATTTCTCAAATGCAATAGTAACTTTTTTGTCCAATAGTTGGTTTACATGAATAAAATCATCCTCGAAAACTAGATAATATTGGATAGGGTTTTCATGTTCTGTTTGCATTTTAGTAAGGACTCCTTGATATTGCATAAATTTTTGATATATATTAATCGTATATAGAGAATGTAATTATTTTTATTATTTTAGTTGACAACAATCACAACAAATTAACCTTAATTACTGCCTAAAGATACATCAAAAAATGCCAATTCCATTAGTTAATTCTATTGCCACCTGGTTCTTAAAAAAGAGATTTCATCAAATGGAACTTTTTCTTAAATACCCGAATGAAGTTCAGCTCGAACTACTGCATACATTGCTAGAAAAGGCTAAAAACACAGAATTTGGCAAGACGTATGATTTTGCTTCAATTAATAATTATAAAACATTTTCTGAAAGAATTCCTGTTCGGTCTTATGAAGATTATGAATCAATGATAGAAAGAAGTCGATTAGGCGAAAATAATGTTTTTTGGCCCACACCTATCAAGTGGTTTGCTAAATCAAGTGGTACAACCAGTGCTAAAAGTAAATTTATTCCGGTTAGTGATGAATCCCTTGAAGACTGTCATTTTGCAGCAGGTAAAGATTTATTATGCATGTACTTAAATAATAATGAAGATTCACTACTATTTACAGGTAAAAGTCTTCGTTTAGGAGGTAGTAAAGAGTTGTACAAAGAAAACGGAACATCTTTTGGTGATCTATCTGCGATAATAATAGACAATATGCCTTTTTGGGCCGATTTTAGTTCTACGCCAAGTAGCGAAGTCTCATTAATGAGCGATTGGGAGTTTAAAATGAAAGCTATTGTGCAAGAAACGATTCAAGAAAATGTTACCAGTCTGGCAGGAGTTCCATCTTGGATGTTAGTTTTATTAAACCAAGTTCTGGAAACCACAGGAAACGAAAGTCTATTTGAAATATGGAACAACTTAGAAGTATATTTTCATGGAGGTGTAAATTTTGATCCTTACAGAGATCAATACAGCAAAATCCTTCCTGGAGATTCTTTTAAATATTATGAAATTTATAATGCTTCTGAAGGTTTTTTTGCTATTCAGGATCGTAATGACTCATCAGAACTATTATTAATGCTTGATTATGGGATTTTTTATGAATTTATCCCAATGGACACCTACGGAAATGAAAATGAAAAAGTAATTCCTCTGAGTGAAGTAGAAATTGGCCAAAATTATGCCGTAATAATAACTACGAATGCAGGGTTATGGAGATATAAAATAGGAGATACTGTTCGTTTTACCTCGGTAAACCCTTATAGAATAAAGGTATCAGGAAGAACCAAACATCATATCAATGTATTTGGTGAAGAACTTATCATAGAAAATACAGAAGAAGCTTTGCGAAAAACAGCAAAAACAACGAATTGTGAAATTGTAGAGTATACCGTTGCACCAATCTTCATGAAAGACAAAGAAAAAGGTGCTCATGAATGGATCATTGAATTTAAAAAGCAACCTGATAGTCTTAAAGAATTTACACATATTCTCGATCAAAATCTGCAACATGTTAATAGCGACTATGAAGCTAAACGTTACAATGACACTACATTAAATATTCTTCAAATTAGACTAGCAAGAAAAGGATTATTCTATGATTGGTTAAAAAAGAATAACAAACTTGGGGGGCAACATAAAATACCTAGATTATCAAACAAACGAACATATGTTGATGAACTACTCCAGTTAAATACAATAAAATCTTTTTCTTCATAAAAGAGATAACCCTAAGTCTCTAGTTTTCAAAATCTGACGTTTTTCGCTAAAAAAGCTATTCAAAAACAAAAATAATTACGGTTTTTCCGTAAAAATTGTATGTACGAATTGTAATTTTTAACAAAAAATCTGGTATTTCATCGTCCAAAAAAAGCGTTTAATCTAAAAAATTAAAAATCATTTTAAACCTTCTATTTTTCATATTAAATTTGTTCACAGATAGTTACAAACTCATTAAGCCCTAAGATATGAAAACTACTATACTATTATTTGCTTTATTATTTACGATTACAGCCGTTAGTGCTCAAGAAACCAACACTACTGTTAATACAGATGATAAAAGTAAACAAATTAGTACTTCACAAGTCGACAATAGTACAGAAACTCTAGAGGCCTCAGAATTAATATACAGCTCACAAAACATGACGTGTTACAGTGAAATTTCTAAAGTGACATTTTACGAAGCTTTAATACGACAAAACAATTTTGATATCGAGCTTAAGGATAGCGAAAAATTAGTTTTAAAAAATACAGAAGATATTATAAATAATAGAAAAGATAGAATTTCATATTCTGACTAAAAATATTTATCCTTCAACAAATGCCAACCAAAGACAACACCTTTATGAAATTACCATAAAGGTGTTGTCTTTTGTTAGAGCATAAGGTAAATATTCAAAAAAGCTCTGAATCATATGATTCAGAGCTTTTCTAATTAATTTTTATATCTCAATTTAAGAAACCGCTTTAAGCTTCTTAATGGTCGACTTATTCAATTTCTTTTCTGCGTAGTCTTTAGTTACTCTGAAATCGGTTTCTTCGCTTTCTGGTAGCTCGTACATAGCGTCAGTTAAGATAGCCTCACACAATGATCTAAGACCACGAGCACCTAACTTATACTCCATTGCTTTTTCAACGATATATTCTAACGCACCTTCTGTAATTGAGAATGCAATATTATCCATCTCAAACAACTTCTTGTATTGTTTTATTATTGCATTTTTAGGCGCTGTTAGTATAGATCTTAAGGTTTCTGCATCTAAAGGGTTCATATAAGAAAGTACAGGCAATCTACCAATGATTTCAGGTATCAACCCAAAATCTTTTAAATCACTAGGAATAATATATTGTAACAAGTTATCCTTCTCTATATTATCTTCACTTTTAGAAGCACTATACCCTACGGCTTGCATGTTTAATCGTTTCTGAATCATTTTTTCGATCCCATCAAACGCCCCACCTGCTATAAAAAGAATATTTTCTGTATTTACTTCTATAAATTTTTGATCTGGATGTTTACGACCACCTTTTGGCGGAACGTTAACTACAGTACCTTCGAGTAATTTTAAAAGCGCCTGCTGCACGCCTTCTCCAGAAACATCTCTTGTAATACTAGGATTATCACTTTTACGAGCAATCTTATCTATCTCATCAATAAATACAATTCCTCTTTGTGCTTTTTCAAGATTATAATCTGCTGCTTGCAATAATCTAGTCAATATACTTTCTACATCTTCTCCAACATATCCTGCTTCGGTAAGCACAGTAGCATCTACAATAGCTAAAGGAACATTAAGCATTTTAGCAATTGTCTTTGCCATTAAGGTTTTACCTGTTCCCGTTTGCCCTACCATGATGATATTACTTTTTTGAATCTCAATATCATCTTCGGATTGGGGTTGCAGTAATCTCTTATAGTGATTATAAACTGCCACCGACATTATCTTCTTGGTAAATTCTTGTCCGATCACATATTCATCAAGAAACTTCTTAATAGCTTTAGGCTTTCGCAACATAAGTTCACTACTCAGCTCTCCAGTCTCTTCATCTTTTGCTTCTTCTACAACAATCCCATGAGCCTGAACAATACATCTATCGCAGATATGGGCATCTAATCCCGCTATTAACAGATTTGTTTCAGGTTTTTTTCTCCCACAAAAAGAGCATTCTAAATCTTCTTTGGCCATAGTTATTTAGTTTCTATTCCAATAAAATTTCATGTTTTATACTTATATAACAATTAGAGGCTCAAAACACCTCTACTTGCAACAAGAAATTTATCATTCTCTAGTTAAAATTTCGTCAATCATTCCATACTCAAGAGCTTTATCAGCTTTCATCCAATAATCTCTATCACTATCTTCGTATACTTTATCATAGGTTTGCCCAGAGTGCTTAGCGATGATATTGTATAATTCTTCTTTAAGGATTAAAATTTCACGCGCTGTGATTTCGATATCACTTGCTTGTCCCTGTGCTCCTCCTAACGGTTGGTGAATCATCACACGACTATGTGGCAATCCCGAACGCTTTCCTTTTTGACCTGCACATAATAAAACTGCTCCCATTGATGCAGCCATTCCAGTACATATTGTCGCAACATCAGGTTTTATAAATTGCATTGTATCATAAATTCCAAGACCTGCGTATACACTTCCTCCAGGAGAGTTAATATAAATCTGAATATCTTTTGTAGCATCTACACTTTCTAAGAACAAAAGTTGCGCCTGAACGATGTTAGCAACCTGATCATTAATTCCTGTTCCTAAAAATATAATACGATCCATCATTAGTCTTGAGAAGACATCAAAAATAGCAATATTCATTTGACGTTCTTCTATAATATTAGGAGTCATACCTGTTGGATACATACTGCTAATTATCTGACCATAGTAATTACTGTTAATACCATGCTCTTTTGTAGCGTATTTTTCGAATTCTTTTCCGTAATCCATATTTCTATTTCTGAAATTTTTATTGATAAAAAAGGGCGATAAACCAAGATCGGTTTAGCGCCCTAAATATAAGTATAAATTCCTTACTAAATAGCAAGATTTATTATTTGTAAACTTCTTTTATAAATTCATCAAAGGTCACCTCTTTGGTTTTCAATTTAGCGTTCTCTTTATAAAAATTAAGTAGTTTTTGACTCATCAATTGCTCAGACATTCTCTTTACCTCATCTTGATTCGATAAAATTCTTGCAGCAATATCTTCTAACTCTTTTTCTTCTGGAGAATTTTGTCCAAATTGAGCCATTTGACCTTTTATTAAGTCTTTAGCAAAATCTTTCAATTCTTCAAAAGTAACTTGTAGGTTGTTATCATTGATAATCTTACCTTCTATAAGTTGATAACGTAACCCTTTTTCACTTTTTTCATACTCATCTTTAGCTTCATCTTCAGTTAAAGGTTGTTCACCTGTAGCACGAATCCATTTTTGCAAAAACTCTACTGGTAATTCAAAATTTGTATTCTCTAAAGTGTGTTCAGTAATAGCATTAAGCAATTGTTGATCAGATTGTTGCACAAATTGCTTTTCTGCATCCTCTTTAATCTTAGCTTTTAAATCCGTAACAGATGTAATAACTCCTGGTCCGTATAATTTATCAAACAACTCCTGATCTAAATCTGCAAGTTCTTGTGTATTAATTTCTGAAACAGTAAAAGAAACTTCAATATCTAAATCGTGAGCTTCATCCTGATTAATTTTTAAAGCATTAATCAAATTATGATCATCTGTAAAAAGACCTTTAGTCTTTAGCGTAATAGTATCACCAACTTTCGCTTTTAAGAATTTATCAAGATTCTTTTTACCTTTAATTTTCTCTAATTCGACAGTAGCTGTATTATTAATTTCTTTTTCTTCATTCACAAAAGTTCCTGCAACTAAATCTTCTTTTTCGGCAACATCTTTAGGAACTAGTTTCCCATACTGTTTTTGAATAGTTTTTAGCTGATTTTCGATCATCTCATCATTTGCAACAATCTTATAATGTGTTATTGCTTTCTTACCGCCAAGTTTTACTTCAAACTTAGGAGCTAACCCTAATTCGAATTCAAAAGAATAATTCTCTGTTTCCCAATCGAAATTTTCTTGCTCTTTTGGTAATGGATTTCCTAAAACATCTAACTTTTCTTCTGTAAGATATTTGTTTAGTGCATCTTGTAAAAGCTTATTAACCTCATCTACCAAAACGGCTTTTCCATACTGTTTTTTAACAAGCCCCATAGGAACGTGTCCTTTTCTAAAACCAGGAATGTTTGCGTTTTTACGGTAATCCATTAGGATTTTATCTACTTTCTCGCTATAATCTTCTTTAGCGATATCTACCGTTACCACAGCATTTAAATCGTCTACTTGCTCTTTTGAAATATTCATGATTTACTATCTTTACTACTAAAAATTGGGTTGCAAAAGTAATACTTTTTTACATCACAACAAATTTTTAACTCTCTGAAAAACAGTAAATATTAGATTAACTTTTATCTTTCTTTAAAATAGAATGCAGAATAGATTGAAATATAGACAATAGCACGCTAAAGATTAGTGCCCAAAGCCATCCATTAACTCTAAATCCATCTATAAAATAATCGGCCAATAAAATTATTGCTGCATTAATAACTAAAAGAAACAACCCTAATGTGATTATTGTAGCGGGCAAGGTTAAAAAAACCAATAATGGTTTTACTATAGCATTTAGAATCGCTAACACTACAGCTACAATCAAAGCACTTACATAACTATCAACTCCCACTCCTGGAAGTATTTTTGCCAATACAATTACGGCAACTGCACTTAAAATCAATTTTAAGATAAAATTCATGTCTATATATTTTGATATATTGAAGATAAAAAAAACCTGCCATAAAAAGCAGGTTTTAGTTTATATTTAATATGAAGTAATTTCTAGTTTACCTCATTACTTAGCGTAATAGTTCCAAAGTCTGAAGGATCAACAGCAGGCAGATTAACACCATACGTTTCCTTAATTGCTTCTAAAATACCATTTGTTACAATAGCGTGACCTCTTGGTGACGGATGCACTCCATCTAACGAGAATCCTCCTCCTGTAACGAACTGAGAAGTAACCACACCTCCATTAATTGCAATACCACCATCAGCAACTTGAGCTAAATCACTAGCTGCATCATAAAGTGCAAGATTATTTGCTGCTGCCAATCCAGCTATTGTAGCATTAAACGAAGTACGTGCTGTTGAAATAGCATCAAGTTCTCCAGAATCCAAAGCATCTTTATCATCAATAGCACTAATTGCAGCAATTACCATTGCACCTTGTGCTGCGGTTGGCGTTCCTCCTGCTTGTAATATCCCTAAAACTTGCAAAACCTCTGGAGTCAACATAACTGATCCATAACCTTGTGCTAGTGCTCCTCTATCTATAGTAAGCAATAATAATTCTTGCTCGGTCATTTGTCTAAAACCTAATGGATTTGTTGGAGTAACTTCTGTTTTAATTAAAAAACGATTTGCACCAGCGCTAAATGTAATAGCATATTGAGATGCAAGCGCTTGGGCTTGTGCAAGAGGCGCTCCAGTACCTGCAACTTGTGCAGTAACTATACCTGTAACTGCTTGAAAAAAGCCAGTCAAACTAGCAGCTGTAGCCGCATCAAGAACTAAAGCATTATTAGGTACAGTAGTAAAAAACGGTATTGAAGTAACATCAGGCAAATTTAACAGTACCCCTTTTGTTCCACCAGCAGCAAGTTTAGTTACTAGTTCATTATAAGCACCTGCAAACACCATATTATTTGTAATATCGTTTCCTGAATATGTACTTGGGTCTAGATTACCAGTTACATTATGATCTTCACCAACTCCACCAGAAGTAGCATATCCTAAAATGTCATTATTACCAATCCATAAACTAAAAAAAGTAGGGTTTTGTGCTACGGCGTCATCTATAATAGCCGCAGTTGGTGAAGAAGCAAATCGAACAAAATACGGATTTGCCTGACCAGTTGCCAAACCGGCAATATTTCCATATCCTGCAGCTGCAGAGACCAAATGATACACTCGCGCACCAGGAACCCCCATATTATTAAAAGGACCAGTTAAAACATTTGCCACACTCGTTGTTGGCGTTGCACCTGTAAATCGAGAAGGCCCAGGATTACCCATTGCATCAAATGCTAATACTAGTCTATTTGCTAAAGGATCAGTACCAGGAATCAAAAGACCACCAGTATTATCATCCATTAATGGCTGTGTAAAATCACCCCCACCAGCAAAAGCAAATTGTTTTGATAAGATATTTGGGTATGAATTCTCTTGCCCCGTTATATATAATGCCCCATCTGCAAAACCAGCAGTAAGTGAATTACCAAGTGCTACATAAGTACTAAAATCAGCCTCGCCGCTTGAATACGTTCCTGCATCTTCGATTGGATTATCAAACTCTGGCTCACAAGCAACTAGACCTAATGCTAAAATTGCTAAATATTTTATATTGTTTTTCATCATCTTCAATGTTTTGTTGTATTATAATTTATACGTTAGACCAAGTCCTGGAGCAAATGCGCCAGATTTGTATGTTCCTCCAAAAGATTCTGTACCACCTGTAGAGTTCGTTCCAAAATCATATGAAGCATCAATTTCTTCAAATCTTAAATAAAAGAAAGAAGCATCGATTGCTAACTTGGATGTTACAGCAAAGCTTAAACCACCAGAGAATCCATCAGAACTATTTCGAGGAGTTTCTGGAGCAAAGAATCCTGGTTGCACAGGTGTCTCATCTCTATAATATCCTGCTCTAAGTGCGATTTTTTCTGTTGCTTGATACTGTAATCCAAAACGGTATACTGAAGAATTTTTATAGTTACGTGGGTTTATTGACGGAGGTGCTCCGTTTTCAAAAGTAAGATCTAAAGATTCATAAACACCCCAGAATTGTCTGTTATAATCAAATGCGAATAACCATTTCTCATATTCATAAGATAATCCAACGGTTAATTCTGCAGGTAATGGTAATTCTGCTTTAAATCCTGTAGCTCCATTTGGTGGAACACCAGGTGAATTTGGGAAGTTTGCAAAAATAGCTTCACCATCTTCAGATTCTATAGTAATCTCACTTCGATAGTTGAACCCAAGTCTTAAATTGTCATTAAAATTAAACATTGCTCCTACTGTCCATCCCCAATTAGATACTCCAGAATCATCAACAGTAATGTTTGAACGATTACCATCTAAGTCTGTTGTAGTCCTATTGGCATTTCTATTAAAGTTAACAGAACCAGAAGCATAAATTGGACCACCACCAATACTTAAGAATTCTGAAAGCTTAAATGAAACTGTAGGCTGAATAAAAATTGCAGATAAATCTATATTATTTACCAAGTGAGACCCTGCCCAATCAGTTGGCCAAGTTACTTCACTACCATAAGGCGTATACACCCCTAAACCAACAGACATCCAGTCATTAAGTTTATAAGAGACATATAAATTAATAGGTGTTCCTACAGAATTATCAGTTTCGGCAGAAGCTCCAAGTTCTTCATTTTGAAAGATAACATCAGAAAAAATTGCACTCGCTCCAACACTAACATTCAATTTGTTTTCTAAATATACTAGACCTGCAGGGTTAAAGAATACAAGTTCTGCACTATTTACTACAGCTACTCCTGTGTGCCCCATGGCCATAGCCCTCTGTCCTTGCACACTAACTCTATATCCACCGGCATAGGTAACCGCAGTCACCGAAACGAATAGAACTAACAATAAAAGTTTTCTCATAATTTAGTAGAATTGTTTTTGTTTTTTAGGATTTTGAAAAATTGATTTTCCAAATTTAGCAGAAAATACCAATTATCCAACGAAATCATCAAAATATTATGCATACATAGTATTTTTTATCTATTTTTTGATAAATTCTAATACTTGTACTAAAAAATCTGTTGGATTTTCTGCATGCAACCAATGACCCGCAGCAGAAATTTCCTTAAATATGGCATTCGGAAATTGTTGTTTGATTCTTTCTTTATCGTTTTCAAGGATATAATTAGATTTTTCTCCTTTTAAAAAAAGAACTTCTCTAAGATACGAGAATTTTTCTGGAAGTTCAACACCTATTTGGGATGCATTTTCAATTAATGACTTTAAATTTATACGTAATCCCAATTGCCCCTTATCTTTCCAATATAAATTCTTCAATAAAAACATTCTAACTCCAATATCTTTTACATAAAGACTTAACTCTTGATCTACTTTTTGTCTGGTATTCAAGATTTCGAAATCTAAAGAGCTTAGTCCATCTAAAATATCTTGATGATGTAGCGGATAATATTTAGGTCCGATATCAGCTACAATAAGTTTAGCTACAAGGTGGGCATTTTGCGCAGCAAACAACATGGCAGTCTTCCCTCCCATAGAGTGCCCCAGAAGTACAATATTTTCTAAATTATTATCATTGCAATATGCCAATACATCTTCTGCCATATATGCATAACTAAAATCACTACTGTGTGGACTTCTGCCATGGTTACGCTGATCTACTAAATGCACCTGAAACCCTTGCTCTGAAATTTTTTTTCCTAGTGTTTTCCAGTTATCACCCATCCCTAAAAAACCATGAAGAATAACAAAAGGTTGTCCTTCACCAAAAACATTAGCATATAACTTCATGTATACTTTATTTAAGTCTATGTAAATACATATTTACCACATTCTCTAACCCCAAATAAATAGATTCACTAATTAAAGCGTGCCCTATTGAAACTTCAAGAAGTCCTGGGATATTATCTCTAAAAAATTTAATATTATCCAATGATAAGTCATGTCCCGCATTAACACCTAACCCAAGATCTATTGCTAATTGAGCACTATCTGAATAAGAGATAATTGCCTTTTCATTACCTTTTGTATATTCTGAAGCAAATTCTTCAGTATACAACTCAATCCTATCCGCATTTGTTTCTGCAGCTCCTTCAATCATATCTTTTACCGGATCAATAAAAATAGAAGTTCGAATTCCATTTTGCTTAAATTCGGAAATTACTTCTTGTAAAAAACTTTTATGTTTTTTTGTATCCCAACCTGCATTACTAGTGATCGCATCCTCAGCATCGGGCACCAAAGTTACTTGAGTTGGTTTTACTGCCAACACTAAGTCTACAAATTTAGGCACTGGATTTCCCTCAATATTATATTCTGTATACACTACTGGTTTTAAATCATACGCATCTTGATACCTTATATGTCTTTCATCAGGTCTAGGATGTATCGTAATTCCCTCTCCTCCAAAACTCTGAATATCCTCGGCCACTTGCAGCAAATTAGGAGTATTTCCTCCTCTTGAATTTCGCAGCGTTGCAATTTTATTTACGTTAACACTTAACTTTGTCATGGTTTTTGATGTCTTTAATAATGACCTTGTTTTTTTAATAAAAAGCAAAAATACGAACTTGAGAATGCCTTGTTTGTATAATTTTTGATTATTTTGCATAATATAGCCCCTATAAAAATATGAAGACGAATTTGTACATTGTTAACGAAATAAA
The DNA here is from genome assembly GCF_003443715.1 of Aquimarina sp. AD10. Lineage (NCBI taxonomy): Bacteria > Pseudomonadati > Bacteroidota > Flavobacteriia > Flavobacteriales > Flavobacteriaceae > Aquimarina > Aquimarina sp. AD10. The sequence continues at coordinate 3,007,501 of NZ_CP031965.1, forward strand.
ACCATTAGACATCACCGTCAAAGTTACTGATGCCCAACTCATGTTTAATGAACTTACTTATACGCATTTTCCAGTTATAAAAGATAAAATATATCTTGGTTGTATATCTGAAACAGACATAAGATGTTTTGAGACCAACAAGTCATTACAATCGTATCAATATGCTCTTGAAGGTTTTTTTGTAAGAAAAAACAGCAATTGGCTTGATATACTTGAAGCTTTTGCTCAAAATAATTCTAACATTATGCCTGTCTTAGACGATAATAATCAGTATTTAGGTTTTTGTGAGCTTGGAGACATTATGAACCTATTTAATGAAACTCCTTTTCTAAGTGAGCCTGGAAATATTTTGATTGTTGAAAAAGGTATTTTAGACTATTCTTTTAGTGAAATTGCTCAAATTGTCGAATCTAATAATGCAAAAGTATTAGGGCTATTTATTTCAAACATGGAAAACGATGTAGCACAAATTACAATGAAAATTAGTGATAGTGACATCAATAATATAGTACAGACTTTTAGAAGATATAGTTATAATATTGTTTCAAAACATCATGAAGATAGCTTTTTAACGAATCTTAAAGAAAGATCTCAGTATCTTGAAAAATACTTAAATATTTAAGTTATTTACAAAACTAACTAACACAAATCAAACACATATGAAGATCGGTATATACGGCCAGTTCTATCATAAAAATTCTGGAGTATACATCCAGCAACTTCTAGAAACTTTAGACGAAAACAATGTTGAAGTAGTTATTGAAAAGAATTTTTTGGAACTTATCAATCTTCACGATGATATTGACAAAAGTTATTCTCACTTTAGCACTTTTGAAGAATTAGATACATCTTATGATTTATTTTTTAGTATTGGCGGAGACGGAACAATATTAAAAACAATTACTTATGTAAGAGACTTAGGCATACCCATTGCCGGAATAAATACAGGAAGACTTGGTTTTTTAGCAACAATCCAAAAAGAGGAAATAAATGACAGTATAGAATTAATACTGAATAAAAAGTTTTACACCTCTCCTCGTAGTTTGGTTACTATTGAAACCTTACCAATCAATAAAGAATTTGGAGTATTGAATTTTGCCATGAATGAAATCGCAGTAAGCAGAAGAAATACTACATCCATGATAACAGTACACACTAGTCTTAACAATGAATTTTTAAATTCATATTGGGCAGATGGATTGATTGTTTCTACACCCACTGGCTCTACAGGTTACTCTTTAAGTTGTGGTGGCCCAGTAATGATGCCCGATGCAGAATGTATGGTTCTTACCCCAATAGCGCCACATAATCTTAATGCACGCCCTTTAGTTATACCAGATAACCAAGAGATAAAATTACAAATTTCGGGAAGAGAAGACACATATTTGGTATCGCTAGATTCAAGAATTCATACACTTCCAAATGAAACTACAGTAATTATAAAAAAAGCTCCATTCAAAATTAATATGGTGGTTTTAGAAGACAATAGTTTCCTAAAAACTTTACGTAAAAAGATGCTTTGGGGAGAAGATAAACGCAATTAAACAATAAAATCATATAAAAAGTGTTTTTTAGTTCATACTATTTTACTCAAATTCTTGTGTACTAAAGTTAATTGTTATATTTGCAAACTTTTGAAAATCTATGAGATACTTAACATCATTTATATTTGTTCTGTTTTTTATACAAACTATGACATCGCAAACCTACGAAGTAGGCTTGATGGTTGGAGGAGCTAATTACATAGGCGATGTTGGATCTACCTACTATATCGCACCTAGCGATATCGCTTTTGGCGCCATTGGAAAATGGAATAGAAGTAAGCGTCATGCATTTAGAGCTTCTTTTTTATATGCCAAAATTAGTGGTGATGACAGTAAGGGAGATGACAGAAGGAAACAAAGAGGACTCAGTTTTGATAATTCTGTAAAAGAATTATCAGTGGGTATGGAATTTAATTTCTGGGATTGGTTTCTTTATGATGGCCAACCCCAAATTACTCCGTATCTTTATACTGGTATTACTGCTTTTAACTATAACTCTTTAGCTTTAGACACTAATAATCAAATTAATGCTGTAAGTGACAAATGGAGTTTTGCAATTCCGATGGTTTTAGGAATCAAAAAAACTTTAGGAAGAGACTTAGTCATTGGAGCAGAAATAGGAGCAAGATATACGTTTACAGATAATCTTGACGGTAGTGATCCTAGTGACAGTAGATTTGGAGATGGATTTGGTAACTTAAATAACAATGACTGGTATATGTTTACCGGGTTTACACTATCGTATACCTGGGGGAGAATACCCTGTTATTGTTCTTTCTAAAAAATGGTAGATAAAAAACAATTAAACTCTAATATCCCAGAGCACGTTGCCATAATTATGGATGGTAACGGACGATGGGCCAAAAAGAAAGGCTTTTTTAGAGCTGTTGGCCATGAAAATGGAACCAAAGCTGTAAGAGAAGCAGTAGAAAGTAGTGCAGAAATAGGTGTAAAATACCTTACATTGTATGCATTTTCTACCGAGAATTGGAATAGACCAAAACTCGAAGTAGAAACGCTCATGAAACTTCTAGTGAGCTCGCTTAAAAAAGAAATTAAAACTCTTCAGAAAAATAATATTAGGCTAAACGCAATAGGAAACTTACAATCTTTGCCCGAAAAAGCCCGAATTGAACTCCTTGAAGTCATAGAAAAAACCAAATCTAACGACCAAATGACGCTTACTCTTGCATTAAGTTATGGAAGTCGAGAGGAGCTAATAAAAACTATTGAAGAAATAAGTATTAAAGTTAAAAATGGTGTAATTTCGCCACATCTCATAAATGAATCAGTCATTAATGAGCATTTGTACACTAAAAACCTTCCAGATGTGGATTTATTAATACGTACAAGTGGAGAACAACGTATTAGTAATTTCCTATTATGGCAGATTGCTTATGCAGAATTATATTTTACAGAAATTTTATGGCCGGATTTTAAAAGAGCAGATTTATTCGAAGCCGTATTAAATTATCAAAAAAGAGAAAGAAGATTTGGAAAAACTAGTGAGCAGCTCAGTTAAAGAAATGATAAAAAAATTACCTATTACGTATATTACGTTACTCGCCTTATTAATAATTTCACCCTCAGTTTTAGCACAAAATGTACCAAGTGCCAATGGGAAAGAATATATTATCGGAGAAATAAAAGTTACAGGAATAACCAGTTATAATGAAAAAACTGTTATCACCTTTACCGGCTTAAGAAAAGGCGAACGTATTTTTTTACCAGGAGATAAAATAAGTAAAGTCATCAAGAAACTTTGGGATCTTGAGTTATTTAGTGACATCAATTTTTATATTTCAAATATTGAAGGAGAAGTAGCCGACTTAGAAATCAATATCAAAGAAGTTCCTGAATTAAAAGAAGCCCGAGTTGAAGGAATAAAAAAATCTAAGGCAGCAGAGTTAATTAAGGACAATGGACTTACTAAAGGTGCCAAAGTCACCGAAAACTTACTTACTACTACACGTAATTTTATTACCAACAAGTACAGAAAAGAAGGTTTTCTTAACACAAAAGTAGTCATCAATACTACCGCTGTAAAAGATACCGTTGCTAGCAACAAAGTGAACATGCTTGTTAGAATAGACCGCGGAGATCGAGTAAAAGTCGATCATATTAATATTGAAGGAAACGAAAAGCTATCCGACAATGCAGTACGAGGTGCTATGAAAAATACGAAACAAAAAAAATGGTACCGTTTCTGGAAAAGATCTAAATACATAAAAACTGATTATCAAGAAGATAAAGATAATATCGTTTCAAAATATAAAGAAAAAGGGTATCGAGATGCCCGTGTTACTTCAGACTCTTTAATAGTCGAGGACGATAGCAGCATTACTCTTAACATTAACGTAGAAGAAGGTAATCGTTACTATTTCGGAGATATAAATTTCTTAGGAAACAGCGTTTATACAGACAGACAATTAGCTAGACAATTAGTAATTAAAAAAGGAGATGTATACAATGGTGTCTTACTTGAAAAACAGATAGCAGATAACACAAAACCTGATGCAAATGATCTAACTAACTTATATCAAAATAATGGTTATTTATTTTCTAGTATCGATGCTGTAGAAACAAGAGTTTATAACGACACTATTGATTTTGAAGTAAGAATACGTGAAGGAAAACTAACTCACTTTGATCATATTACCATTACTGGAAATGATAAAACAAATGATCATGTAGTTTATAGAATTTTAAGAACAAAACCTGGTCAGGTATACAGTAAAGATCTTGTTGTAAGAACAGTTCGTGAAATCGGACAATTAGGATTTTTTGATCCTGAACAATTAGAACCACAATTTAAAAATGCGAATCCGCAAGCGGGAACTATTGACATAGAATTTCCTGTTGTAGAAAAAGGATCAAGTCAAATAGAACTTCAAGGTGGTTTTGGAGGCGGTGGCTTTATAGGTACGTTAGGTCTGGCTTTTAACAATTTCTCTATAAAAAACCTATTAAATAGAAAAGCATACACTCCCCTACCTATGGGAGATGGTCAAACCATGAGATTAAGAGCTCAGGCAAGTCGATTTTTTCAGACTTATAGTCTTTCTTTTATAGAGCCTTGGTTAGGAGGAAAAAGACCATATCAACTTTCTACTTCATTCTCACATACCATCCAGTTTCTATTTGATCAAAGAAATAGAGATGTTAATAGAGATAGTAAATTTTTAATTACAGGAGGATCTATTGGTATTGCAAAAAGATTAAACTGGCCTGATAACTATTTCACATTATCACAATCCTTAAGTATTAGACATTATAATCTAAAAAATTATAATACTCGTTTATTTACTTTTGGTAACGGATCTTCAAATGATATTGCTTATACAATAGGGCTAAGTAGAAATAACACTACCGTTAACCCTATTTTCCCTGTAGGTGGATCTCAATTTAATATTGTGGCTAAACTATCATTACCTTATTCTCTTTTTGACGGAAAGGATTATGGAGAATTAGCCGACCGTAGAGCAACTCTAGAAGACGAAATAAACGATCCTAGCACAAATCCTATTATACGTCAGGAAAAAAGTGCAGAAATAGGTGAAATTGATCAGGAACGTTTCAAATGGTTAGAGTACTACAAACTTAAATTTGACGCCGCGTGGTACACTAGTTTGGTTAATATTGGAAACAAACCATTGGTATTAAAAAGTAGTGCTGAATATGGTTTCTTAGGAGCATATAACAACGAGAGAGGTAATATTCCATTCGAAAGATTTTTCCTAGGAGGAGACGGATTAGGGGCGACTAGTCTAGATGGAAGAGAAGTAATCGCACTTAGAGGGTATGAAAATCAATCTCTTATACCATTAAGCAGACCAAATAATCAAGAATTTGATGGAGATGGTGCAACAATTTATAATAAATATTCGTTAGAACTTCGTTATCCTATTACACTAAAACCTGCTGCATCAATTTATATGCTAGGGTTTTTAGAAGGTGGTGCTTCTTATGATAGTTTTAAAGGCTTTAATCCTTTTCAATTAAATCGTTCTGCTGGAGCAGGAATACGTATCTTTATGCCTGCTTTTGGACTATTAGGTATAGATTTCGGTTATGGGTTTGATCCAATTCCTGGAAGGGGCAATAGCCCTAATGGTTGGGAGACTCACTTTATTATAGGACAACAGTTTTAAGTTTTGGCACGATTATTTCTATAAACACACAAAGTTATGAAAACAAAGGTTCTTTTACTATTAGCAACTTTCGGTTGGTTATCGCTTACGCAATCATTAAATGCTCAGAAAGGAATTAGAATTGGCTACATCGATATGGATTATATTCTTGAAAATGTAGCAGATTACAATGAAGCTTCATCTGATCTCGAAACAAAAGTCCAAAAATGGAAGGTAGAGATTGAAGCAGAATTAAAAAATGTAGAAGAAATGCGAAAGGACCTAAATAATGAAAGGGTCTTATTAACAAAAGAATTAATTGAAGAAAGAGAAGAAGATATTTTTTTTAAAGAAAAAGAGATTTTAGAATATCAACAAAAAAGATTCGGACCTAATGGAGATCTGTTTATTCAGAAAAAAAGATTAGTTCAACCTGTACAAGATCAAGTTTTTGTTGCTATACAAGAAATTGCAAAGAACAAAAAATACGATTTTGTTTTTGATAAATCATCAGATCTTGTAATGCTATACTCTGCTGATCGATATGATATCAGTGATCAGGTTTTATTAAGATTAAATAGAGCTTCTAAAAGAAAGCAACTTAATACCAAAAAAGAAAAGAAAAATCTTGAGAGAGCAGAAGAAAGAAATGTCGAACAAGAAAAAGAAGTAAGCGATAGAGAACGAGCAATAAAACAAAAGCAATCGCAAAGAGAAGAACTTTTAGCAAAACGTAAAGCCGAAAGAGATTCTTTAAGAGCGGCTAAGAAAAAAGAATTTGAGGCTAGAAGAGCACAGTTATTAGAATTGCAGAAAAGAAAAAAAGATTCTATTAATGCGCTAAAAAATGAAAAGAATAAATTAAAAGAAGATGAGGCTCCATCAGGTTCTGAGGATGGAGGAAACGAATAACAAGTCAGAACATTAATTTTTAAATTTAAACACCTTTAATATTTACTTACAAATGAAACAATTTAAGACATTATTAATAGCTTTTACATTAATCATAGGGACATCAGGTTTTGTAAACGCTCAATCTAAAGTAGCTCACATTGCATCACAAGCACTTGTAGAATCTATGCCTGCTTTTAAAGCTGCTAAGAGTGAAATTGAAAAACTAAACAAAACTTATGATGCTGAAATCAGAAATATGGTTTTAGAGTTGCAAAACACTATTAAAAAATACTCTGCAGAAGCTGAAACTAAAACTGACGAAGAAAATCTAAAAAGACAGCAAGAAATTCAGGCTACAGAAAAAAGCATCAACGATTACAGACAAAATGCACTTAAAGATCTTCAGAAAAAAGAGATTGAGTTAATGAAACCAATCTATGAAAAAGCACGTACTTCTATTCAAAAAGTAGCACGAGCACAAGGATTTCAATATGTATTAGATTCTACTACAGGAACTGGAGTAATCATGGCCGATGGTAAAGACCTAACGGCTGATGTAAAAAAGGATTTAGGTATCTAAAACCTTTACTTTCAACAAAAAATAAAAAAACAGTAAGACGCTTCTTACTGTTTTTTTATTTTTGGCACAAACTATATTTCAATCATGCAAAATCACCCTATCGGCATATTCGATTCTGGAGTTGGAGGCACCTCTATTTGGACAGAAATTACAAGAGTGTTGCCTAATGAAAATACCATATATCTGGCTGATAGTAAATACGCTCCTTATGGTAGACGAAGTAAAGATGAAATTATTAAATTAAGTATTAAAAACACAGAAAAGTTACTATCACTTAATTGTAAAATTATTGTTGTTGCCTGCAATACGGCTACTACAAATGCTATAAAAGAACTTCGATCCACATATCAGATTCCTTTTATTGGTATAGAACCGGCCATAAAACCTGCCGCGTTAAATTCTAAAACAAAAAAAATAGGAGTACTCGCCACAAAAGGAACATTATCAAGTGAATTATTTGCTAAAACATCTGATTTGTATACTCAAAATATAGAAGTAATCGATGTCATTGGAACAGGATTGGTAGAGTTAATAGAAGAAGGAAAAATTAAAACCAAAGAAATGTATACGTTACTATATTCGTATATCAAACCAATGATCGATAAAAATATTGATTATTTGGTTCTAGGTTGTAGTCATTACCCTTATCTTATTCCTATTCTAAAACAAATGCTACCTCAACAAGTTAAGATTATTGATTCTGGAGAAGCTGTTGCCAAGCAGACTAAAAGTATTCTACAATCAAATAATTTATTAACGTTAAATACAAATCCAGGAGCTCATATCCTGCATACAAATGGCAGTATTGAGACGCTAAAAAGTATAGTGCAAACTAATCCTGAAATAAACTATGACATTAGCACTTTAGTATTCTAAATTACTATTTAAAGTAATCTAAGAGCACCCCTTTTTTAGAAGAAGACACTGCTAATTCTTTTCCTGAAGAAAGGACAATACTCCCCCCCTTTCCTTTTCTATACCTTGTAATTTTACTAACATTAACCAGAAAGCTTTTGTGCGTTCGAACAAAACCTTCAGTCCTTAAAGAATCTTCAAAATACTTTAATGTTTTACTTACTAATTTTTGCCCTTGATCAAGATAGATTTTAGTATAATTATCATCTGCCTGACAATATAAAATATCAGAGATTTTTAACACCTCAAATCCGTCTTGTTGTGGTATCGTAATCTTGCCCTCTGTCGTAGTTACTTTTGGTATCAAAACTGCATCTTGAAGTTCTTTTTCTCTTTGTCTTATATGACTTACATGGTCCACAGCCTTAATTAGATTATCTATTGCAATGGGTTTCAACAAATAATAAGTGGCTTGTGCATTTAATGCATCTACTGCATAATGATCATAGGCCGTTACAAAAACGATTTCAAAAGAACGATCTGGTACTTGCTCTAACAAATCAAATGCATTTCCGTATGGCATCTCAACATCAAGAAATAACACATCTGGTGTATGTTGCGCGAGTAATGTAATCGTCTCCTGTACACTCGCTGCCTCGCCAAGAACAGTTACTGATGGACAATATTTTCCTAAATAGTTTCGAATAATAGCTCTGCTATTTGCTTCATCATCTACTACGATTGCTGTTAAGTTCATGAATATATATTTTCAATATTTTTAAATTTCTTTTTTGAGAATTAACTTCACTTGCGTTCCTTCTGCATTGTTTTCTGGGTCTGACACAAGAACGTCAACCTTGTCTTTATACATTTTATTAAGGATAGCGATTCGCTTTTTGATATTTCCCATTCCTTTAGATTTTTGTCTTTTTTGATTTGATGTTTTCAATTCTTTAGATTTTTTACGTCCAATTCCATCATCGACAATAGTAATTTCGATACTGTCCGAGTTTATTTCTTGAAATTTTATAGATAACATGCCCTTCTCTGTTTTATAACGTAACCCATGCCATACAGCATTTTCTACATAGGGTTGTAGTAACATCGGCGGAATCATATACTGATCTATATTAATCTCAGGATCTACATCAATTGTATAATCGAACTTATCTTGAAATCTAAAGTGTTCTAACTGCACGTATACTTGCAGCAGTTCTATTTCTTTTTCTAAGGGTATAAAATCTTCTTCACTATTTTCTAATACTGATCGCATCAAAATTGAGAAATCGGTTAAATATCGATTAGCTGTTCTTTCATCACTTGTTGCTATAAATGTATTTACAGAATTTAACGCATTAAAAATGAAATGTGGATTCATTTGAGAACGCAATGACTTAAGTGCTAAAAGATTATTTGCATATCGTTGCTGTTTCATATTGCGATACATCAAATATGCCGCAAGTAATAGTAAAACAGTCAAACCAATCAAAAAATAAATTATGATTTGCTGTCTTAGACTTTGTTGATTTACCAACTCCTGAGAAGCAAATGCCAATTTATATCTTGTTTCATTTAATTCTCTATCCTTCTCTAACGTTGTGATTCTATTTGCGCGTTGGGCTAATTCCCTACTAAAACGAGCTGCTTGTGAGATTTGTTGGTCTTTTTGAACATACAGCTTATCGATAATCACTTCGTATTCTTTAAAAGCATCAGAAGCCTTTTCTAATTCTCCTTTTTCTCTATATACCTCTCCTAACTTTCGAGTTGCATCTTTTTGAACAATTAGATCATTTTTAGAAGCTGCTTCTTTTATACTCTCATCAAGATACGTGATTGCTTCATCATACTTCTCTTGAGCGGCAAAAGCATTTGCTATTTTATAATTTTGTACCTGTGGGGTTAATGCATTATCGTCATCTAATGGTTGCACAGAATCTTTTACAACTTTAATATCTTTTATATCTTCTAGTGCTTCTTTTCGTAATTGTATTTCTTTATCATAGCTACTACTTTTATTATAAAAATCTGCTGCGACACTACGTTGTCGTGCTGATGTTTTTTTGTCTTTTTGTTGTGCTAGCTGTACAGAATTATCTAAATATTCTTCGGCATCTATAATATTTCCTTGTTGTTGTAATAAGCCCGCAAGCTTAGAGTTTAATCCTATGACTTTAGTATCATTTTTTTTACGCTGACTTAATGATAGTGCTTTATTATAACTTGTGATAGCTTCTATAGTATTTTGTAAACCAACATAGCTATCTCCTATCCCTTCATACACTAAAATTTTCTGGTTACTCGAAAGTCGTGATTTTAATAATTCTTTAAAAGTATTTAGAGCCGCCTGATAATTTTTACTTTCAAGTTGCGCGCTTGCTAATTTAATTTTTACATCAGTATTATATTTATTTTTTAAACTAATTAGATAATTACTCTCAGCAAGATCTGGTTGTTTCCAAAAATTATAGATATCTGCAAGAGTTTCAAAAAGTTCTGCTTTTTTACTTGCTCCAGCGGGATCATCATCTCTTATAGTTTCTAATGCATTTGTAATATACCCAATACTGGTTGATGCATCTTTTTTTAGCTCTTTTTTTGCAGCATTTAAATTGTCTCTATAGGTTACTTCTCTTTTTTGCTTAGAGATTGATTTTGATTTTGATTGTATAGGATTATCTTTTACCTCGATATCTATTCGTTGCCCATCTTTAATAGTATATCGTACAGTGGCAAAATCATCATGACTTATTACTAGTTCATCTCCAACTTTTGCTTCTATTCTAAAATCACCAAAAACATCTGTTTTAACAGTTCCTTTTCCTAGTATTGTGACCTCAACATCTTTAATTCCTTTTCGAGTACTTTGTTCTTTTACAGAACCCTTAATACTCATTGACTTTGATGTTGCCCTACTTCGTGTATCTTCTTGCCCTAAAACCAATGCAGGTAGTAGCCAAAGACAAATCATCATCAAGCTTATCTTCTTCATCCTATTCTTATTTGAATAGGATAAACTTAATCCATTTAAATGGGATAATAAAATCCTTATCCTACGGTTTAACTGATTTTCAGGACATTTTGTTCTTAAAAAAGGTTTTTTACTAATTAGAAATACGTGTTCACTCATTTATCATCGTCAATCCCTCATTATAGGTTTTATATCAAAAAAGATGCATCTAGTTTTACTTCAAATTAAAAAAAGGGAAACAATGAAGACATTTTATATTTGGAGTATTGCTAGTATACTATTTAGCATTTCTTGTACAGCGAATAATAAAAGTAATGCTAAGCTTTTATTTAACAACAATGACAATCATCTTATACAAACGATAAAAACAGACCCTAATACGCGTAATATACAGGTAGCATTATTATTAGATACCAGTAACAGTATGGATGGTCTTATCGATCAAGCTAAAGCACAATTATGGGAGATTGTGAATGAGCTTTCTTATGCCAAATGTGGGCACCATAGTATACAATTAGAAATTGCGTTATACGAGTACGGAAATGATGGTTTACCATCTCAAGAAGGTTTTATACGACAGGTACTTCCATTTTCTAATGATTTAGATGAAATTTCAAAAGAACTTTTTGCCTTAACCACAAATGGCGGAAATGAATATTGTGGTAAGGTAATCAACACATCGATTAATCAATTAAATTGGAAAAAAAGTAATGACCATCTTAAGTTAATATTTATAGCCGGAAATGAACCTTTTACACAAGGCCCAGTAAATTATAAGGATGCAGCTACTGATGCTGTAGAAAAAGATATTTCTATCAACACTATTTTTTGTGGCAACTTTAGACAAGGTGTCGATACCCGTTGGAAAGATGGAGCTGATATGACTAGAGGTGAATATACAGCCATTGATCACAATAGAGCTACAGTACATATTGCTACACCATATGATGATATTATCTTAGATCTTAATCATAAATTAAACGACACTTATATCTACTATGGTAGCAATGGCGCTCAAAAAAGAAGCACACAAGTCGCACAAGACAGCAATGCTCGCGCCTATAGTGAAGCCAATGCCGTAAGCAGAGCAGTAAGTAAAAGCTCTGGATTTTATAAAAATAAAAGTTGGGACCTTATTGATGCCGCAGAAGACGAATCTTTTGAAGTAGAAGAAGTCGCTAAAGACAATCTACCTAAAGAACTTAAAGAAAAATCTAAAACAGAATTAAAACAATATATCGCAAAGAAAAGCAAAGACAGAAAAGAGATTCAGCAGAAAATACAAGAACTCAATAAAAAGCGTATTACCTATCTTAAAAATAATCGCAAGAAAAATGACTCGAACTTAGAAACCGCATTATTAAATGCAATAAAAAAACAAGGCAAAGAAAAGTCTTTTAGTTGGGAGGAATAATTCATATTCATTAATTGGAAAAAACACCACTAGAAATGTTACTATTTTTAGTGGTGTTTCTTTTTAGGTATATCTAAATACCAATCTCGATAATAGTTATACTTTAATAGGGACCAATGCATACAAACGAAAATATATGTACTTTTATATATATATACAATTGTAACCCACAATTAAAAAAACATAGCGTAACCTTACATATGATGACCGAACTAAACACTGAAAATCAAATCTCGAAAAACAGAAACTTCTTAATAGACTTATCAGATCAAAATGATGATTCTCTAGATTTGAAATATTTAATACACAATTTTTGTGGTACAGTAGTAAAAGGCATTTCGGAAATTCAAAAGACATCTAATAAAATTAGAGTGTATGCCATTGGGCATATTGAACAGTTACAACACGAAACTGACACTGTTCTTATAATCAAAGAACTATCCTTTAATTATGAGAACATAGTTAAAAAGAATTTTAAAATTACAAGTCTTGGTAAAGTCCCAACTAATATACATAATGCAGGTGTTTTTTATAGAGATTTTTTTGATAACATTGATTACTTCAATAAAATTAAATCTGAACATGAATTTCAAAATTTGACAGAATCAAATAAGGAATCAATGGCGTTAAGAAAAGGAATTTATTTAACTAAAGTCATCAAAGACAAAAAGGAAGCATTACATTTTAGGCTTTTAAGGTGCTCTAGTAACTTAACTGGACCAACTGATAATTTCCGAGAAACTGACGATCAAATTGTAAATTCACTAAATGATATAATACAATTTGATTTTGAAAAAAACACCAAATTAAATCATGTTTTAGCGCAAATTTATCTGAACAAGAAAAAAGATGAAAATACCTCCAAAGAAATAAAAGCAAAAATAAAAGCACATTCAGATAAAACCAAAGATATGCCCAAAGAAGGATTGATTGCTTTTTGTACTTTTTATGACAGCACTAATTTCGAAAAACTAACCCCCTCTAAAACAGATAAGTTTGATTGGTGTTACAAAAAATCTAGTGGATTAACGAAACTTCTATTTAAACTGAAAAACACAGTAAATGATGATTCTTTAGAAAGAGAGTTTAGTATAACCTTATATCCTAATTCTGTATTTTTAATTCCACTATCTACAAATAGATTATATACACATGAAATTAAACCTTCTGTTTTAAATATTGACAAAATTCCTGTCAGAATGGGCTACATCATACGTTGTTCTAACTTAGAAGCTACCTTTACAAATAATCAAACATACATAAAAGAAAATGGCGATTTGATAAAGCTCGAGCAGATGAATAGTAAAACAATGAATAATTTGCGAGACTCTTATTACAAAGAAAATAAATCTGAAAAAGTTGTTGACTACGGAAAAATTCATTTTAGTATGAATTCAGGAGACTACCAAAAACCGATATATTAATAATTTTAGATATAATGACTAAAATTGGATTTCATAAAATAGTACTTCCATTAGAGCAAAATTTATTTAATAAGTTTTCAAATTCAATTCAGTTTGAAGTAACCGGAAAAGGAAGGGTTGGTAATCATTTAGTAGGCCAAGATGATAAAGGAATTCCATTAGTTAGAACCACTACAAATTACAATATCCCAGCCTATATATTTTCTTCAAAACATAGAATAATCATTGATAGTATTAAATCAGGTGTTGATGATATTGAACTATCTTCATTAGATTTTAACAATGCCTTAATCGAAATATATGAGCAGAATTACACAAAAATGAAATATCATTCTGATCAATGTCTTGATGTAGACAAGGACTCTTATATTGCGCTTTTCTCTTGTTATGAAAGACCTGATGAGCTTTCAGAACAATCTATTAGAAAACTCAAAATCAAAGACAAAGAAACAAATGAAGAGTCAGAAATTTTATTAACTCATAATTCTGTGATATTGTTTTCTGTATCAACAAACTCAAAATATCTTCACAAGATTGTCTTAGAACAAGTAAAAGGCATGAAGCCGTTAGCTTATGATAATAGATGGTTAGGAATAACTTTTCGTAAGTCAAATACATTTATTCAATTCAAAGATGACATTCCATATTTTCCTAACAGGGAGGTTCTAAAATTGGCTAACGAAAATCAAAGAAAAGAATTTTTTAAATTAAGAGGAGAAGAAAACAAAAACATGAATTTTATCTATCCACAACTTAATTACACTCTGAGTTTGGCAGATACCTTACCTCCAAAAAAAACATGAACCTTACAATTAAAGTAATATGCTTCGTTTTTCTTTTATCCACTTTTGGTCTAACAAAGAATAAAGATGCGCAACCTTTTTCTAACAAATCACTACTTAAATCTGATTTTTTAGCTTCTGGGTTTTATGTATTAAATGATTCTTTAGGTACTAAGCGAATTCTTCAAGGAACTAATGAATATTACTTTATAGAATCAAAATCTAAAATTCCTATTCATGCTCTGGAGAAAGTAAAAATTTCATTTGTAAAAAATAAAATTTTTGGTAAGGTCGAAAAACGTTTCGGTTTACTATTCAAATTAGATCCAAAAGGAGAAAATGAAATAAAAAACATGTCAAAAATTGCTCTGAAAAAAAGAGCTAAAATAGGTCTGATAATTAAAAATAAATTAATAATCGCATCTTATATGGGCTCTGAAATAACCAACACTCCCTTTTTTATAGAAACAAATACTTCTAAAGAAGATTTAAAAAACTTAGAAAAAATCATTAAAAAAGAACTAAAAAACTAAACAATAAAGTCTTTCATATAGTAGTATCCTATCAAATTTCAAAACCACAGTACATTCAAGAATGAACTATTGCATAAAATCATCATTTATTTTTATACCCGAATAAATAACGATATTTTTAAAAGTAGCATATGAACTCAATTGAAATTATACTATTAAATTTTTCAGAAACAAGACGAAGAAGTATAAAGTTATGGAAGGGTATCCCTGATGAATTTTTAAACTGGAAACCCGATCAAAAAGCCTTTTCAATTCTTGAAATGATTAGACACACACTTGAAACCGAACATTTGTTTCATACTATTATAAAAAATCGAGGGGATTTAGGAGATTATAAATCTCCTTGGATGGATTTAGAATATTCTAATTTAGAAAATGAGCTTGCCATTGCTAAAAAGTATCGTGAAGATTTCATTTCTATGATTCAGAACTTAACGGCATCTGATTTAAAGACTATCAGGATCGAACGAAGAGAAGTAGGTCAAAGTAAAAACCTAGGAGATTATTTAAATAGAATCGTTTATCATGAATCTGTACATACAGGTCAAATGTTAGGATATTTAAGAACATTAGGCGTTAACCGGCCATTAATATGGGATTAAACAAATACAAAACTACACTATCATCGAAGAATTAGAAAATCAGTTTAGTAAAATAGCTTCTATTTTAGGAGACAAATCTCGTGCTATCATTTTATGGAGCTTACTTGATGGTAGGGCATATACAGCAACCGAATTGGCAATAAGTGCAAATATTTCTAGGCAATCGGCTAGTAATCATTTAACTAAACTTACAGAAGTCCAATTATTAACCGTAGAAAAACAAGGTCGTCATAGATATTATAAACTTGCTAACGCCAAAGTTGCGCATGTTATAGAATCTATGGCCAGTTTAATTTCTTTAACAAAAGAGTATAAAAAAACTAAAGCCCCCAAATTAACCGACTTCACCTATTTTAGAACTTGTTATGATCATATCGCAGGGAGTGTTGGTGTTAAAATAACAAATGCCCTACTAAATCATAAAATCATAGAAGTTTCTGGCAAAGATTACAAGGTCACAAATTCAGGAAAAAAATGGTTTAACAGTCTGGGTATAGATATTGATGCTATTAAACAAAAAAAACGTTCTTTCGCTTTTCAATGTTTAGATTGGAGCGAAAGAAAACATCATATTGCAGGAGCATTAGGAGCTTCGATCCTTGAAACAATGATAGAAAAAGATTGGATACGTAAAAAGGCAAACTCAAGAGAGTTAACAATGACTTCAACTGGAAAAAAAGAATTAAAGAATAGATTAAATATAGACGTATAATGTTTTTTATGATAAAATGTTAAAAAAATAACCAAACCTGATTTCCCAAATCAATACTCAAAATACAATAGATCATTCCATGGTTTATCCTTCCGGTTCAATCAAAAAAATAAAAAATAACACTTTGATTCCATAGAAATTCAAAACTTTAGTATTTTTAATTGGATGGAAGAACAAAACAAATCAACACATTGCAAAAACTGCGCAAAAAATTCATTGTAAAATATTATTATGACGCAAGAACTATATCAAAAGGCTATTAAATTTGCTGGAGAAAAACATAGTGAACAAAAAGTTCCCGGAACAAATGCCAATTACCTTGTACATATCTCTAATGTCACCATGGAAGTACTACTTGCCTATAATTTTGACAATTCTTTTGATCTTAATTTTGCCATACAAACCGCTATTTTACATGATACAATAGAAGATACTGATACAAACTACGAAGAAATCAAATCTACGTTTGATGAATCTATAGCAAAAGCTGTACTAGCACTAACAAAAAATGAAAAAATACATTCTAAAAAAGAAAGAATGATTGACAGTTTAGCTCGTATAAACAAATTGCAAAAAGAAGTCGGGATCGTCAAAATAGCAGATCGAATTACCAACTTACAGTCTCCTCCAGGGCATTGGTCAAAAGATAAAGTAGTTAAATACTATGAAGAAGCTAAGTTAATATCCTTTGAGTTAAAAAATAAAAACAAGTATTTAAACAAACGACTAGAAACAAAAATTAAGGAGTACAATGCAAAAATTAGTGAATTAGACTAATCATAAAATGGAAATTATAATAACAAAAGGTAAAAACCGAAATACATTAACCTGCAAAAGAGTAGATGGAACCATAACTTCTGAAAATTTAGGACCTGACATTCCTAATCATGATATTGCTCATTATGTTATTGAAAAAAGGTTTAAGATGAAAAATGGGTTTTATGGAAAAATAAAATCAGGTATGACAATTACTGAATTATCTGATAAGGACATTATTAAAAACTTGGAATCAGAAACTTGGTTATCCGAAATAATGTCACGAAATCTTCAATCTATTGGTTCTGGTGCCGCAAATATTGATCAATACATCCAATTAATACATTGGGAGGCAAAAAGTATTGGTAACATTACAGTACCTAATATGGATACAACAGACATAATAGAAATGAAATCAGAATTTGATCTGCTTTGTGAAAAGTGGAACGTAATACCCGAAAATGGCGAACTAAGCTTAAAATTTGAATAGATTATAATTTTATTTAAGTACTAGATATAAATTAAAGGTAGCGCATAACCCTATTCTTGTACTTTATCTACTTGATATAATTAAATGATTAGCTCCTAAAAATTGATCAGTATTGTATATTTATAAAGTAAATCTATCCTTTTAAAATGTCAAATGCATTAGTTATAATTTTTGGAATCGGTGCAATCCAATGCATTTTGTTCGCCCTGCTCATTCTTTTAAAAAAGCAAAGAAAGTCACCTGATTGGGTTTTGTTTTCTTGGTTTATCATATTTTTTGTTCATTTAGTGTTAGGAATAGGTAAAAAAACAAACCCAACCCAAAGTATCGAAATCTGTATAATGACCATTGGTTTTTTACATGGTCCGCTTTTTCTATTTTATGCAAAAACAATCTTTACAATACCTATTAAGAAAGTAGAAGTACTACACTTGTTTCCTTTTGCATTTTTTACCATTCTTAGTTTTTTTATTAAAGAAGAAAAAGAGCAGTTATGGGAAATTGTAATTCTTATCGTAAAATTAATTTCTTTGATATTTTATCCCATATACATTCTATATGTGCATCACAAAAAAATTACTTTATTAAAAACCAATATAGCCGACAATAGTATCTGGGAGTTTTCTTGGATAAGGATAATCGCATTTATATTTTTAGTTAGTACTGGAGTTAGTATGATACGACTTGCAACAGAACTTATTGTAGGAGTTGCATATTTTGAATTTCTAGATGGATTACGTTATGTAATCTTGATTATTGTTATCGGGTTTTACGGATTAAAATATGGTATGGTTTACAAACCAGAAGGACACTTAAATATGATCGCACAAGATAAAAAATACAAACACAGTCCTTTAAAAAATGGCGAGATTAATACATTTACCAATACAATTAATCGTTTCTTTCAGGACAATGATGCCTACCTCCTTCCTGATTTTTCATTAACAACTTTATCAGAATCTGTACAAATTCCTAAACATCACCTTTCACAAATTATAAACTCAGAAATGAATACTACTTTTTATGACTTAGTAAATTCAAAAAGAGTGGCCTATGCAGTGCAAAGAATACAAGAAGGAACAAATCTCACTCTAGAAGGTTTAGGGTATGAGTGTGGTTTTAATTCTAAATCTGCTTTCTTTTCTAACTTTAAAAAAAATATAGGCAAAACTCCAGGTCAATTCAAAAAAGAAATAAGTACTGATTAATTAAGAGGTTCCAATACCTCCAATTAACTTCTTTTTTTTGTATTCAGATATAAAATGAATCATATGGATAAAAGAGAGTTTATTAAAACAGTCGGAGCGGCCTCATTATGCACATTTATAAACCCACTAGATGCCTTAGGGTTTAACTTACTGAATACACAAAATAAAAAAGTACTCATCCTTGGTGGAAGAGGTTTTCTGGGCCCTTCTATTGTTGAAGCATTTTTGACATCCGGGTATCAAGTTACTTTATTAAACAGAGGAAAAACTAATCCTCACCTTTTTAAAAACCTACCAATTATAATTTGCGACCGAGAAAAAGAAAATAAAAAAGGGCTGAAAGAAATACCTCAAAAATATAAAGACACGTATTGGGATGTTGTTATTGACACATGGCAAAAGTCTCCAAAATCAGTTGCAGATTTCCTTGACGAGTTTAAAGGTCGTTTTGGACATTATCACTATATATCTTCGATCTCTGTTTATGATAAATGGGATAAAAAATTTATTGTAGAAACCGAACCGTTAAACCCACTTCCTAAATCTCCAAGAACTATAAGCGAAGATTTTAGATATGCCATAAGAAAAACATTTGCTGAAGAAGCTATTAGAGAGCGAATTAATAATTTTACCATATACCGATCCCACGGCATGAGAGATTTTAGAGTTGGAGGACTAGGAAATCCAGATGCTGAACCCTTTTGGCCTGTTAGATTTTATAGAGGAGGAACTATTGCATTGCCTTATGAAGAAAACCATCACATGCAAGTTACTGACATAAAAAGTTTAGTTAATTTTATTTTGCAATGCTCGATAGCCAAGACCTATGGATCATACAACGTTGCATATCATCCAACACCTTTTAAAGATTATGTATCTAGTCTTATTCATGCTACCAAAGTTCCCGAAAAAATGCATTGGATTGATGGTGATTTTTTTATAAAAAATGAATTAATTCCGTATAAAATAGTTCCCTTCTGGAGACAAAAACCTAAAGGATTCTATCATTTCAATGTTCAAAAGGCTATCAATGCAGGATTAGTAAATCGACCTATGGTCAATATGATTACTGATCAAATAAATGGATACAAAAGTAGATATCCAAATGATGATGTTCAATTTGGAGAAATCATAAACGGGAAACAAGTAAAATATTACTCTGCCAAAAAAGAAAAAGAAGTTATACAAAAATGGCTAAACAGATAGAAGCATTATAAGTAAAAGGGTGAAATCAAGTTTAACCGATTCACCCTTTTATTGCATCTCAATGTTAAATCAACAAGGAGTAACAAACTTTTAAGTTTACATTTTAATTATTTATTATAATACACAGCAGTCTGACCATACTGAAAATGAATTGGATTATGTCCGGGGTCTTTTTTGAACATATATAGATCACTAGGATCTTTTTCGAACAACATGATAATATCAGATCCTCCAAACCTAAATTTACCAAACTCTTGTCCTTTGACCACTGTTTTATGTTCTAGTTCTGTATACATCTCAACACCCGATACCTGACACATCCCTATAGGTAGGATAGCTACTTTACCTACTACATCACCCCCATCTACAATAACCAATCCTCTAGCTTGCGTAAACTCATATCCATCAGTAGCGCCATCGGGAGCATCCCATTGCCCATCTTCGGTCATATTTACGTTCAAGTATACTTTACCTAATATCGCTTTGATCTCTAAAATCTTACCGCTAACAGGTGTATGAAAACGATGATAATCAAACGGACTCAAAAAGTAATGCACAAAAGTCCCACCATAAAAATCCTTAGCATATGGGCTATCACTTAATAATTCATCGATGGTTCCAATACTATGTGTTTTTTTAAATGTTACTCTTGTTTTTTCACCACTTTCATCCAGTACATTTCCGTTACTATCAATAGGGTAATCTTCTTTAAAAGTACAATCTGCCGGCGCAACAATCGTTGTATTCGTTTTCGGTTCTGCAATAGGACGTAACGGTGTTATTCCTGTCTCTGGATGAGCATTATTAAATTCTCTAAAGAAAAATGTATTAAAAGTATTCCAACTTTTCTCATTATCCGAATATAAAGGATAATTATACATCGTGTCGTATTTAAAAGAATGCAAACTTTCTTTTGTTAATGATGGTGGAGTATCAAGAAAACTACCCCATGCCTTTGCAAACTCAACCAACCAGGCAGCAAACTTTTCAAAATCCTGCATGGTATGCTTACTCCCTTCTACTTTTTGATCTACAAGCCAGTAAAACTGGCATAACAGATCATATACCTTTTGGTTGTATCCATTTTGTTTCCCATCACTTTTCCATGCATTTGGATAATTGGGATTGTCACTCTCATTTGGGACAAGTCGTACGTATAAATCTAGATAGTCTAAGTATGTAGGAATGGTAATAGGCCATCCATTTCCTTTAAACTCCTCATTTATGGCCTTATAAAGATCAGGGTTAAGATTTTTTTGAGCCAAAAAGTTTGCTTTTTCTAAAGAAGCCAATAACGCCAAACGCATTTCTTTATTGCTATCAAGAAGTGCTTTTAATTTTTCTACAACCGAAGTGTGAACATTTCTTCTTAAACTAAGAGTTTCTACTTCTTCGAATGTTAATGTGTCTGCCATTTTTCAAATTTGTTATACTTACCTACTCTATTTAAAAATAGCTTTTCGGATTCCGCTATTCATAATCAAAAAAGGAATGTATTTCTTAATCTAAATTGTTATTTTTTTGATTACGCCTAAATTTAAAAAGAAGTGTTCAGAAATTTTATTTCATTGTATTTCACTACACATCAATTACTACACAAACCACTATTAAATAAACACTTACATCTAATGACCACTGTAAAAACGTAGTGTAATTCTACTTATTATTTGGGATATTCTTACAATGCATTAAACCTAAAATGAGCAATTAATTCTATTGCTCTAAAACGAGTTAAAAATATAAAACCAATATGTTTCATAACTGTCTAGAGATAAAAGGAATTAAGATAGAAATGGTTTTGAATTTGCTAAGATGATATATCACCAGACAAAGGATCTTACCATATTTACAAATAGAACATCGACATAAAAGCGATCTATATAAAGGCCAATTTATGCAGCACAAAAACTACAATCCCAGAACTACTTTGTCTACGTGACAATACGACCTTTAAACACTCTATATCTAATACTGCAGTAACAATTTCATTTACTATAAAGAACTAATAGAGAGCACTTTTCAAAGGCAAATTCTTAGAAAAAGTATTGTTGTTTTTGTTTCATAACCAGAATTTTCCTTTTTTCGTTATAACCTATACTTTGAGTTTGCGTGTAAATCAAAAAAAATGAAAATTAATTTAAACAACAAAAGATTTACATCTATTTCAAACACTAATAATGCGGAGGTATCTTCTGCAACTATTTTTCGATACTATCAAAAACAAAATGTAGTTTGGGCATCCTATAATGGAGGTCAAATAGTACAAGGTCATTTAATTGGTAAGATCGTTAATGATCATTTAGAGTTTGTATATCATCACATTAATCTCAATAACGAAATTATGACAGGGGAGTGTAAATCATATCCCGAAATTACTATTGGTGGTAAAATTTTGCTTAAAGAATTTTGGAAATGGACCTGTAAAGATCATAGCTCTGGTGAGTCTACGTTACTTGAAATGTAATCTTTGCATTTTAATCAAATAAAATGTCCTAATACTTATTTAGTTTTTCGAATTTACCGCAGGGCAATCACAATTCCATCTTTCTTTACGCTTTCCGAAATCATACCCTAGTGTAAGCTGGTGAAAACCTCCATTACTTAGTACCACAGAATTAGATTGGTAACTATAGGTATAGCCCACCATCCATTGTTTGTAGTTAACTCCAAGAAATGGGGTAATATATTGCAATTGTTGGTTTTCTACTAAAAAACCATCTTGAGAAAATTCTGCACCATCTAAACTACGTCTGTATGACAGTCCCCCCCAAAGCGTTGCAACTTCAAATTCTCTGTACAACTTGGCATTTACGTCAATTGTACTTTCTTTAGTTTGATCAGTAGCTTGATACATTACAGAAGGCTCAACACTCCAAGGACCACCTCTTAAATTAAAAAATCTTCCTAATGAGAAAATATACCTTCGTTGATTATTAGACTCTGTAATGGGTGTATCATTATTGAAAATATCTCTTGTTGTAGGTAAGATATTCTTAACTGTAAAATGTGCATACCACTCTAAATAGTTATATGACATCCCTACATCCATATTATAATATGAATCTTTTTGTACTCTATCTAAAATAACAGGATCAGGATCAGAGGGATCATCGAGTCCTCTTAGATCAACATTTGATTGAATAAATCCCCCGCTTACTCCAAAGGAAAGCATATTTAAGTCCGACCGATCTCTAGAAAATAATAAATGATAAGCAAAAGTTACGTACACTCCTGTTTGGGAGAATCGCCCATTTTCATCTTTAAATACAATTCCACCAAGACCCGTTTTCTCACCGATTCTTGTACTCATATTTAACGTTTGTAAATTTGGAGCATCGTCTACATTGAACCATTGCTTCCTGGCGGTTAGTCTAATTTTGTTTGCATTTGCAGCACCGGCC
Organism: Aquimarina sp. AD10; assembly: GCF_003443715.1. NCBI lineage: Bacteria > Pseudomonadati > Bacteroidota > Flavobacteriia > Flavobacteriales > Flavobacteriaceae > Aquimarina > Aquimarina sp. AD10. Next base: position 3,031,003 of record NZ_CP031965.1, read on the forward strand.
ATGGCAGGATGCACCAAATATAAATTATCAGATAAATAGTCAGCGAATACAGGAATTCCCTCTTGCGCAAAAACAATTCGGGAAAACAAAAGTAATACTACTACATAAGTTGTCTTTAAGTTCATTTGGGCACTATCTTTTACGGGGCTAAAATAGAGTTAGTGAATTAAATGTAAACTACTAAAAACAGTTTATATTGTGGGGCTTCACTACAAATTTTTAATTACACCATTACTTTTTGATCTCTCCAAAGATATAAATTTTTGTCAGAAACCAATATTTTAAGTTTTTTAAGTACAATAAGTTAAAAAATGTTAGTAGTTGGGATAGGATAATGTTATCGTATTGCTTTTTAGTAAATTTGCCAAAAATTAGCACATGGAAAAGAATTTTGAAATAAAGATTGAAGCTACTTCGAACCCTAGTATAGTTAAATTCGAAGCTAACTACTTCTTAACGCAACATACTAGTTATGAATTCGAAAATATAGATCAGGCAAAGAGTTCTCCATTAGCCCAACAATTATTTTATTTACCTTTTGTAAGAAGAGTCTTTATCGCACAAAACTTTGTTGCTATAGATAAATATGATATTGTAGAATGGTCTGATGTTCAAGATGAAGTAGCGGCCCAAATTAAAACATATCTTGATAGTGGTCAAGAGGTGATTACCGAGACAGAGACTGTTAAAAAAACGGCAATAACGATCTACGCAGAAAGCACTCCAAACCCAGCTGTACTTAAATTTGTAGCAAATAAAAAACTTGTTACGGCAGGGCATGAATTTAAAAGCATTGATGATGCTAAAGAAGCACCTATAGTTCAAGAGTTATTTCATTTCCCTTTTATTAAAGAGGTTTATATTGATGAAAATTACATTTCTATCAATAAATACGATATGGCCGATTGGAATGACATTACAATTGAGATACGAGAATTTTTACGCAACTATTTAGAACAGGGCAAAGAAGTATTATCAGCTAATGCAACCACATCTAAAACAGAAACGGAACAACAAGCAGATGTAGACTTCGAAAAACTTGACGATGTCTCTAAAGATATTGTAAATATTATTGAAGAATATATTAAACCAGCTGTTGCAAGTGATGGAGGTAATATTTTATTTGATTCTTATGATCCAGAAAGCAAAGGTGTGAAAGTAGTTTTACAAGGCGCATGTAGTGGTTGCCCTTCTTCAACATTTACCTTAAAAAATGGTATAGAAAATATGCTAAAAGAAATGTTGAAAGGCAAAGTTGAATATGTAGAAGCAATAAATGGGTAGTTTACCGACTAACCTTTAATTACATCGAAAAAATTGCCAAAAGAACATCGGTTTTTATTTAAAAAAACTAAAGTATCTCGTATCTTAGAGATTCTTTTAAAATATTAACTAAAAAATTATTAAAATGGCAATAGTAAAAACAATTGAAATTATAGCTAGTTCAGAAAAAGGATGGGAAGATGCTACTAAGAGTGGAATTAAACAAGCTTCAAAAACAGTAAAAAACATCAAATCTGCTTGGGTTTCTGATCAAAAAGTAATGGTAAAAGATGGTGAAGTTTCTGAATACCGAGTTAATCTTAAAGTATCATTTGAGATAAAATAATTTCAAATTAAGAATTGCATAAATTATTCTTGATTTGGTTTTCTAACCTACTTAATAGTAAGAAAATCGTATTTTATTGTATAATAAAGCAAAGCATCCTAATATTCTTGGGATGCTTTTTATATTTTTAGACATTATAAAAAAGTTACTCCAGTGAAATATTCGTTTTTTATCATCATCGCATTCCTCTTTACACAATGCACAAGTCAAAACAAACCTTCTATGGAACATGCATATACCAATGACTTAGCTCATGAAACAAGTCCATATTTACTGCAACATGCTCATAATCCCGTAAATTGGAAGCCTTGGGGGCCTAAAGCACTTAAGCAAGCCAAAGATGAAAATAAACTTATCATTGTAAGTATTGGCTATGCTGCTTGCCATTGGTGTCATGTAATGGAACATGAAAGTTTTGAAGATCCTGAAGTAGCCGAAATTATGAATACTAATTTCGTAAGTATAAAAGTCGATCGCGAAGAACGTCCAGATATTGATCAAGTGTATATGAATGCTGTACAGTTAATGACTGGTAGTGGTGGATGGCCGCTTAACGCAATCACATTACCTGACGGAAGACCTGTTTGGGGAGGCACTTATTTTCCTAAAGGAAATTGGGTAGATGCTCTTAAACAAATATCTGGTCTATATGAAAAGCAGCCTGAAAAATTATTAGAATATGCTGAAAAACTGGAACAAGGAATAAAAGAAGTAGATATTATTGAAGTAAATACCGATGAAATTAGTTTTGAAAAAGATTTTGTGGCTACGGCTGTAAAGACTTGGAGTAAAAACTTTGATCATCAAAAAGGAGGCACAAAACGAGTCCCTAAATTCATGATGCCCAACAACTATCATTTCTTACTTAGGTATGCTCATCAAAGTGGAGATGATGAGTTATTAGAGTATGTAAAAAACACATTAACAAAGATTTCTTTTGGTGGTGTTTATGATCATGTTGGTGGTGGTTTTGCAAGATATTCTACCGATGATAAATGGCATGTACCCCACTTTGAAAAAATGCTATACGATAATGCACAATTAGTTAGCCTTTATGCTGATGCATATTTAGTTACCAAAGACCCTTGGTATAAAAAAGTAGTTTATGAAACTTTGGATTTTGTTGCTAATGAATTGACTAATAAACAAGGGGCCTTTTATTCATCGTTAGACGCAGATAGTAAAACACCAAATGATGAATTAGAAGAAGGTGCTTTTTATGTTTGGACAAAAAAAGAACTTAAAACACTTTTAAAAGATGACTATGAACTTTTTTCTAAATATTATAATGTAGACACATATGGATTCTGGGAAAAAGAAAACTATGTCTTGATAAGAAAAGATAGTGATATTGAATTCTGCAATAAAAACAGTATTGATAATAAAACACTAGTAGAAAAATTAGAGCAATGGAAAAAGACTCTTGCAGAAGAACGTGAAAAAAGATCCAAACCAAGACTAGATGATAAAACATTAACCTCATGGAATGCTCTTATGATAAAGGCCTATGTAGATGCATATAGAGTATTCGGAGAAAAAGATTTCTTGACTACTGCCTTAAAGAACGCACACTTTATAAAAGAAAACCAACTTAAAAAAGATGCTTCTCTATTTCATAATTACAAAGAAGGTAAAAGTACGGTTAATGGTTATTTAGAAGATTACGCCTCGGTTATAGATGCATTTATAGCATTGTATCAAAACACTTCGGATCAACAGTGGTTGGACATCTCCAAAAATCTTACAGAATATGCGATAACACATTTTTTTGATAAAGAAAAAAATATATTTTATTTTACATCAGATGAAGATCCTGAACTAATCGCCAGAACAATAGAATCAAGTGACAATGTGATTCCTGCATCAAACTCTATTATGGCCAAAAACTTATTTTTATTATCTCATTATTTCGATGAATCCAATTATAAAAATATAAGTCAGCAAATGCTACATAATATCAAGCCACAAATAGAAGCCTATGCTTCTGGATATTCGAATTGGTTGGATTTAATGTTAAATTATTCGTACGACTTTTATGAGCTTGTAATCGTTGGCACCGATGCTAAGGAAAAAATACAAGAAATAAACAAGACCTATATACCCAATAAACTTCTAGCAGGTAGTACTCTTGATTCTGAAAGTCCTCTTCTAAAAAATAGATTTGTAGAAGATGAAACCTTATTTTATGTATGTGTAAATAATGCATGTAAATTTCCTGTTAATGAAACTTCAAAAGCAATAGAATTACTTCGTTAATTTTTTAAGAAAAAACGAAAAAAGAATCCAAGTTTCGTCAAGAAAAAACTACCATAAAACGATGAAAACAAACATTTTATAGTTAAAAATCATCAAAAAATACGGTTTTACCATAAAAATTCTATGTGAATTTTGTGTTAAAATGACGTTTTTGTTCTGAATAATTCAATTGTTCTCGGCAATGTATTATCAATTTCGTAAAAATTAACACAAAAAAACATATTAATTTCATACAAAACGTGATTTTATTAAATTTGTCATATCCAAATCAATGAAATTATGAGAAAAACATTACTTATCCTATTCTTAATAACAACCACTATTTCATTTGCTCAATTACCCAAAAATCTTTTAATTCCATCAAAGGAAAATTATACTTATGATGAATACGACGGAAGTATTTATATGAAATCTCGTTTTAAAGAGTCGAGCGTAATAGATGAAAAGTCAAGTTCTTATGATGCAAAATTGAAATACAATATTTTAGATGATGCTATAATGCATTCTTCTAATTCAGGTATTTATGAATTAGCAAAGACCCCAACAATTCATGCCAGAATCGACGGAGACTATTTTTACTATTGTAATTTCAAAAATCAAAGAGGTCTTAACAGAGATGGATATTATATATTGATAGAATTAACCGATCAATATCGAATTTATAAAAGGTTAACTCTTGACATAACAGATCCTGAAGAAAAAGGTCCCGTAAGCAGTGGTATAACTGCACCTGGAAATGTAAAAACGATTACCACCTATTATATCGAAGAATCCGGAATCATCATGGAATTACCTATGAATAAGAAAGGACTTCTTGCGACATTTAGTGATAAACAAAATGAACTAAAGGAATACATCAAAAAAGGAAAAATACGTGTTCGTAAAGAAGATGATTTAATCCGATTAGTAGCAAGGTACAATGCCTTAAAAAGTGATGAAACTTCTCAAAACAGAAGTCTTCTAAGTACTGCAGATGGCAATAGGTAATTTATACTAATCAATCTTCTTAAAATTTAAATTACCCCTATTTCATTAGACACAAACCTTTAAAACGATGTTAATCACATGTTTTAGAGGTTTTTATGCTTTACACACTAGCTTGAATAGGGTTTTACCCTTTAATTATTATGTGAATATCTCATAAAAAAAGCGTATTTACCTCGGATAATCAAAAAAGAATAGCATTATAATAAAAATTTAATAAAAATATTATCAAATAAACATTCTCATTGTATTTAAGCTTCTGATATTCTAATTTTAGCAAATCCAAATCTTAATATATGAGAAAAACATTACTATTATTATCCCTGATGATATCATCAGGATTATTTGCTCAATTACCCATAGATCTGCTTAAACCAATTCCTAGAATTACATCTTTTGATGAGTATGAAGGTTCTATGTATTTAAAATCAAGGTATAAAGAATCAAGTGTTGTAGACGAAAAATCTGGAACTTTTGATGCCAAACTAAGATATAACATTTATACTGATGGCTTAGAATTTAGCAGAAATTCTAAATTATATGAAATTAAGAAAAGTACAACAATACATGCCAGAATAGATGGTGACTATTTTTACTATTGCAATTTTAAAAACCAAAGAGGTCTTGACCGTGATGGTTACTACATATTAGTGGAGTTAAATGATAAATATCGTATTTACAAACGTTTAACTATTGATATTGTTGAACCTTCTCACAATTTAATTAAGAAAATTGATGAAGTTGGAAAACTTAAAATGCATTCTACATATTATATAGAAGAAGCAGGCGTAGTAATGCAATTACCATTAGACAAAAAAGATATACTTGTAACTTTTAGTGACAAAGAAAGTGAGTTAAAAAAATACTTAAAAAAGGAAAAAATACGTTTAAAAAAGGAGGAAGACCTAATTCGATTTGTTGCACGATATAATGCTCTTAAAAGTACTGAAAATAATGCTTCGCAAAGTTTACTAAGCAATACCCTCAGAAGAGATTAATAAAAAATGTTATCTCATACTTTTTTTAGCCCTTAATACTTATTACCACTTACAATTTTTCGGTGGTGATTTTGTTGTGGATATTATTTTGATGTAACATTAATTAATTGAGTTGGGTATTCAATTGGATGCTATAAATCAAAATAACATATAATACGCTATAAAGTTACAGGTTCTTTTACCTATGCTTTAGAATGGCGTATCTATTCATTACAATAAAAATAAGTAGTCATGAAAACAGTTGTCAAAATATTATTTTTCATAGTATCTCCTGTAGTATTTTCTCAATTTTCTAGAGAAATGGCAGAACCAACTGGTAAAGTAGCAGAATTATTAAAATATAACGGCTCTATTTATAGCAATGAAAAATATTCAGAAGCTAGAATTATTGATGAAAAATCGGGTACATATTACGTAAACCTAAGACATAATGTCTACAGTGATGTTCTTGAATACAAAGAAGGCCCAAAGTCGTATGAAGTCATTAAAAACTCTTCTATTTATGCCTACATTGATAGTGAAGAATATCGTTATTGTAATTTCAAAACTCATAAAGGTCAATTACGACACGGATATTACACTCCCATAGACAAAACAGATACGTATAGTGTCTACAAAAAACATGATCTAAAGATAACTGAGCCTAAAGAAAAGGATCCAATGACAGGAAGTTCTATGACATCAGGAAAAATTAAACTTGAAACGATATTTTTCTTAGAACAAGATGGTATCATAGTATCATTACCAACAAATAAAAAAGAAATACTTATAACTTTTCAAGATAAATCTGATGAGTTAAAAGAATTTATAAAGAAAGAAAAACTTCGTCTTAAAAAAGAAGAAGATTTAATCAAACTAGTAAAACATTATAGTATTTTAAAGAATAATACGGCTAACCAGCCACAAAATCTTTTAAATAATAGGGTTCAAAATAACTAACATCTTCACTATCTTTCTTTAAGAATTTTTCATATGCTATCTGTGCCATCTCTTGAGCAGAAGGTAATTTGTTCTGAATAAATATTGCATTCTCATGCTTACAAATTTCAGAAAATTTTTCTACTCCATTTCCAATAAAATAAACACTGTTTTTGTCTAAATATTCTTTAAAAGAATCTTCCGTTAGGATTTCGGCTCTTGTTTCTCTTAATTGTTCATAGGTATTTGAAAAAACAGCAGCATATACTTCCATTCTTCTTGCATCGATCATAGAAACAATGTAGCTCTCTTCTTCATCACTTTTAACCTGCATAGCAAGAGATTGTAATGTTGGTATAGAAATTAACGGAATATCCAGTGCATAACATAATCCTTTTGCTGCAGAAACACCAATTCTTAAACCAGTATATGATCCTGGACCTTTGCTAATCGCTATAGCCGAGATATCTTTAAAAGATAGTGCTTTATCCTTAATGATTTCGGCCATAAAGTTATGTAATCGTTCTGCATGTGAATATTTTGCATCGTAATCTTCTGCTAAGGCAATTACCTCGTCATTATAAGTTAGTGCAACAGAACAGTTTGTAGTTGAGGTTTCTACACAAAGGATATAGGCCATTCATAAAAAATTTATGCAAATTTAGGGGTTTCTTCTATAATCCAGAAACTATTTATCAGACTTCTCTTTACTCTCTAGAGTAACCTTATCTCCATTTTTAAGTGTTTTTGTAACTACATTATAAGGCCCAGTAATAACCTCATCTCCTACATCTAATCCATTAGTAATTTCAATATTACCGTCGTCTTGTATTCCTGTCTCAATTACCTTTAGTTTCGCATCTTCACCATCTTTGATAAACACACACTCAAATTTCTTGTCAGAATTATTTGTCGTTTTTTCCTTATTGACAGTTTTGCGAACACTAGAAGTATCATTTTTTATAACAATAGCACTTATAGGCACACCTATTACCTTTTCTCTTTTATTGGTAATTACATCAACTGTTGCTGTCATTCCTGGACGAAATGGTGAATAACTTTCTGGTTTATCTTTAGTCAAATCGCTATAAGATTCTTCAAGAATACGCACTTTGACTTTAAAATTGGTGACTTGATCAGCACTGATTGTATTTTCTGCAGAATTTGCAATTTCTGTCACCAAGCCTTTAAACTCTTTTTTTAAATAGGCATCTACTTCTACTAAAGTAGAATCTCCTATAGAAATCTTAACTATATCATTTTCATTTACATCAACTTCTACCTCCATATTACTAAGATTAGCAACTCTTACAATCTCTGTACCCGCCATTTGCTGCGTACCTACAACGCGCTCACCTAGCTCAACAGATAGTTTAGAAATTGTACCATTCATTGGAGCATAAATAGTTGTTCTATCTAGGTTATCTTTAGCTTCATTTACTGTCGCTCGTGCACTTTTAACACTATAAAAAGCGGATTGCTTAGCAGCTTCGGCAACTTCATATGCTGATACAGCTCTATCCCAATCTGCCTTTGAAATCACACCTCTCTCAAATAATCCTTTATTACGATCATAACTTAGTTTAGCTTCTTTAAGGCTTGCTTCTGCTTGTTGCAAACCAGCTTTTACATTTTCTAAAGCGGCTTGTGATCTATTTAAACCGGATTGAATGATATCAGGATTAATTCGTACTAAAAGATCACCTTTTTGTACCTGTTGACCTTCTTTTATTGGTAATTCAATAATTTCCCCAGATACTTCTGATGAAAGTTTAACCTCTACTTCTGGTTGAATTTTACCAGTAGCAGAAACAGTTTCGACGATATCTATTTTTTCTATAACTGTAGTTGATACCTCCTTAAAATTACCACTCTTACCAAACCAACCGGCTTTTTTTCCATAAATAAGTAGTACTATAGAGAGTATAACTACACTTAATACAATGAGTAATGTTTTTCTATTCATAACGTACTTTAAGTTCTGCTGTATGTGAAAATACAATCTTTTTACTAGAGAAAGCCATAACAGTCAGAAAATGGAAGTTTAGGCCTTACTATAGTTTAATATCCGCAATTTTAACTCCGAAGTAAAGTTCTAATACTTTTAATTTAAAAATATAATCAAATTTATTTCTTACTTCCTGACTCTGTGCGTTCTCTAATCTAAATTTTGACTGACTGAAATCAAATGCATTAGTTAATCCTACATCATAACGATCCTTTGCATACTCATACGCTCTTTCTTGAGCTTTAACAGATACAAGAGATGCTTCATAAGCTTCGGCAGCACCTTTAGCATCAAGATAGGCTTGATATATGTTACTATCAAGATCTAACTCTGCTTGTTCAAGTTGAAATTCTGTCCTCTTTACATTGATCTTACTTCTCTTGACACTATTTCTAACTGAAAACCCATTGAATACGGGAATACTAAGAGATAGGCCATAAGAGATCCCGTCGTTATCATACAACTGTTTAAAAAACGGACGTCTTGACGACTCTACCGAAATAATATTAGGATCCTGACCTAATACTGTTTCTCCTGTACTCTGAACAGTACCAATAGGAACAATATCAAAAGGATTATCTGGATCAAGAATTCTATCAATTGGTCTTGCGCCAGATTCTCTAGTATTGTAATTAAACCCCGCATTTAAAGTAGGATAATATGCCCCACGTGCAATTTGTAAATCTTTTTCGGCAATTAATTTATTTTGTTCTGCTATCTGAACCTCATATCTAGATTCTCTTGCCTTTGCAATTACCTCATTAATTGGTTTGCCTAACATCTCTGCTCCAGGTACTAAATATTCTTGTTCTGCAATATCAAAGTTTTCATAATCTTTAATTAACAATGCTTGCGCTAAACTTATTAATGAGATTTGCACAGAATTTTCTGCTTGAACGATTCTTGTTAATTCATCGGCAGAAGTCGCTTCTATCTCTAATAAATCCCCTTGTGGTAAAACACCTGCATCGACAAGCTCCTTAGTTCTTTTTAACTGCTCTAGAGTAATATCATGTTGCTTTTCTACTACTTTTAAAGATTCTCTATTAAGTAGTATTTGTAAGTACCCATTTGCAATAAACAAGGCTATGTCATCCTTTGATTTTCCTAAATTATATTGTGCTAATAAACTATTAAGTTTTGCTCTTTGGAAACGTCTTACATTTCTAAGCCCATCAAATAAATTTAAACCAACATCTACTCTATATGAAGAACTTCTAAATGTTAATGTTCTATTTTGGTTTGTAATTGGGTCAAGAGCTAAACCAGAGCTCCAAAAATTTGAACCTGAAGCATTAACAGTAGGTAAGAAATTACCAAATGCATCACTTTTATCTAACTCTGCAGCTTGTAAATTAAGTGCAGATTGTTTAATGGTAATATTATTTTCTATAGCGTACTCTAGACATTCACGTAATGTCCATTGCTTTTCTTGTGCCTGAGTCCCCAAAACTCCAATAAGCCCAATTAATAAAGTTAAAATTTTTATTCTCATAATGTCTATAAGTATATTATTACTTGATGATGTTACAGATATTTTTAAAAAAAAGTTTTTTTATTTTAAAAGATGCTACAAAACGACATATATAACACACTATCATTTAGCATAAAACAGTCTAAATGATTATGTGTTACTAGTCTTGTGCTGTTTCAGGTTCTTTTTTAATTGGCTCTGTCTTATTCCAAACTTTAATTTCATCTTCTTCTGTTAATCCAGACAGTATTTCAACATTAATCCCATCAGATAAGCCAATTTCTATATCTTTTCTCTTAAACTCTTGATCACCAATTTTAACTTCTACATATGGATCTTCTGTATCTTTATCGAACTGCAATAGCGCTTCTTTTATCGCAAGGATATCATTTTTAGTGTCCAATACGATTGAAGCATTAGCACTATACCCTGCTCTTACAAAATAAGAATCGTCCAGAAACACTTCTCCTTCTATTTTAAACTGAACAGCTCCTTGCTCTTCATTACCCTTTGGCGCTATAAACTTTAATTTTGCATCAAATTCTTTATCTCTAATTGCTCCTAAACTAACTTTTAACGGCATATTAATTTTAAGCTTACTAACCTCTGCTTCATCCACTTTTCCTTCAAAAATCATTTTAGTAAGATCGGCTATGGTTGCAACAGTAGTACCATCATTAAAATTATTACTTTGGATAACCTGATCACCTTTTTCTACCGGAATTTCTAATATTGTACCAGCAACAGAAGCTCTAACATTTGTAATTGCTTGTGCACCACCTGTTGATCCTTGTCTAATGATTTGCAAATCATTTCTTGCATTCTTAACTTCTTGTTCTGCCTGATCATAACGCAATTTTACATTCTGAAAATCCTGCGTAGATATTACTCCTTTATCAAACAGCGCTTTATTTCTATTAAAATCCTGCTGGGCATTAGCTAAACTAATTTGTGCATTTTGAACACGTCCTCGCGCACTATTTAAAGCTTGCTCGTTTGGAACTACTTTTACCTTTGCTATTAAATCTCCTGTTTTTATTGCATCTCCTTCTTTAACATAAATCTTCTCGATTATTCCCGAAACCTGTGGTTTTATCTCTACTTCATCTTCTGGTATAACTTTTCCAGTAGCAACAGTTTTCTCTTCAATAGATGTCTTAAATGCCTTTTCTGTGGTAAAAATTATGGGTGATTTACTGTTAGAGTCTATAAGGTACTTGCCCGAAAAACCGAGTAAGGCTATAAAAACTACAACTAATAAAATTTTAAAAATCTTTTTCATTTTGATTGATGATTATTCTGGTTATTACTTTATTCTTCTCTTAACGCTTCGATTGGTTTTATACTTACTGCTTTTTGAGCCGGAATAAGCCCTATTAATGTTCCTAATAAAACTATAGATAACAATGCCCCTACTACAGCAAAGAAATCTACCGTAGGATTTAATATTGGGATATCTTCATTGGTTCCTACCGCAGTATTAATTGCCCATAGTACTAGTGTGCCAAATACGAAACCGATAAGCCCTGCGATAAACGTTAATAAGATTGATTCTAGCATTATTTGCCCTCTAACTTCTGCTGGCGTAGCTCCCAATGCTCTTCGAACGCCTATTTCTCGAGTACGTTCTTTAACGGTTATTAATAATACATTACCGATAGCTATAACACCTGCAATAAGGGTAGCAATACCAACGATATATGTGATTAATCTCATTCCTGATAAAAAACCACTTACTTTAGCCACTTCTTCTCCTAAATTAAAACTACCAAAGGCCTGATTATCGTCTGGGTGCACATTATGTATGCGTTTAAGAGCACTTTTTATAGTGACCTCTGTATTTACAATATTCTTATCAGATTTTGCAGTAATTACCATCCAAGAGATATTTTTTCCTTGATTAAAGATGGTTTGAAATGTCGTGAATGGAAGAAAAATAGAATCATCTCCTTCAAAACCTTGTTGTGTTGGTTTATACACTCCTATAACTTTGAAATAGATTCCGTTAATTTTCACAAAATCTCCGATAGCGCTTTCATCTTTGTCATAAAATTGCTTGTATATATCTTCTCCGATAACACATACTTTACGCTCGTATTTAATATCTTCTTCATTAATAAACCTACCTCCATCAAACATTTTTTTCTTCGACACTTTATCTATAGTCGGGTAATCGCCAAAAACTTGGAATGCTCCTGATTTAGAACCTCGTACAAATTGCCCTGGAGGAGTTCCCCATCTTCCTGTTACATTACGAGGTGCTATATATTCTATATCTGTAACTTGAGATTTTAAAGCATCAACATCATCCAAAGTAAGCTGCATTCTTCTTCCTCTTTTAAAACCTTCGTTAGGAATACTTGTTTGCTGTCCCCAAAGAAACATTGTATTGGTTGCAAAATCATTAAATTGACTTCTAAAACTATTATCCAGTCCTTTTGCCAACCCAAGAAGAATCACAAATAAAAAAACTCCCCATGTCACACCAATAACCGTAATGATAGTTCTTACTTTATTCTTGCGAATAGCTCCGTATATTTCTTGCCATGTATCTCTTTCGAATATAAATTTCATCTGATCATGTTTTTAGTTATTCGTCTCTAAGTGCAATTATGGGTTTTATTTTTGCCGCTCTTCTTGCCGGAATATATCCTGCTATTAATCCTGAAAATATTAATGTAATTGTAGCCACAACAATAACTCCTGTTTCTACTTTGGGGTTGAGTATAAAAAATTCTTCTAGATTATTACCGATTAAACGCAATGATAGCATTCCTAATATTAAACCTATATAGCCAGCAACCGAAGTAATTAAAACAGATTCTTGAAGCACCATTGCTATGATAGATCTAGGTGAAGCACCCAAAGCTTTTCGAATCCCTAGTTCTTTAGTTCTTTCTTTAATACTAAATGTCATAATATTACCTATACCAATAATACCTGAAATAAGTGTACCAATACCTACAACAAAAATAACGAGATAAATTCCTCCTAAAATCACCATGGTCTCCTTAATACCTTCGGCAAAACTTCTTACTCTGATTGCACTTTGATCATCTGGAGCTACATCGAATTTTTTCTTAAAATCCTCTTCAATTTGCTTAGAAAACGCTATGGCCTGTTCTGTATTCATAGCCATATTATATGTTAAGTTAATTTGGTCCAATTTTTCATTGTTTCCAAAAAGCAATTGTACTGTTTTATAGGGCATACAAATAATTCTCTCTTCATTATCTCCTCCACTATCTTGAAAAACACCGACAATTTTATAAGCTATTCCATCTATATCTAAAGATTTACCTAGAGCATCTTCATTTTTAAAAAGATCTTTCTCTACTAGCCTACCTATTGCAATATTTTTGGTCTTATCAATAATATCATTTTCATTGATATATCTACCCTTCATCATGATAGTTTTTTCTAGATACTGATGTTCGGGATTTACAGCTATTATTGTATAACTACCAGATTCTTTCTTGTATTTTGCTTGTCCATTACGATAAATTCTTGGGGTAGAATATTCTACTTTTCCTTTATAGTTCGTATTAATAAATTCAAAATCTTCATTTTCGAATTGAATTTTTCTATTTTCCTGAAAGCCTTTATATGCTTTTGAAGTTCTACCAGCTCTAATAAAAATTATATTTTGGGCATCATCAACGAAGCTACTTAAGAAGCTATTAAGCAATCCGTTTCCCAATCCAAGAAGAACCGTAAAAATTAAAATTCCCAATGCTACAGTAAATCCTGAAAGAAAAGTTCGCAACTTATTTTTACCAATAGCTTCAAATATTTCTTGCCACCTATCTCTATCAAACATATTGCGAAGCTCTAACTTGTTCTACTTTTTTATCTTCTACAATAACACCATCTTTTAGGTGTACAATACGTTTACACATATCTGCAATATCAGGCTCATGAGTTACCACTAATATTGTTTTTCCTTCGTCATTGATACCTTGAATAATATCCATAACTTCATAAGAGGTTTTACTATCCAATGCTCCTGTAGGTTCATCTGCTAATAAAACTTTAGGATCTGCAGCTAATGCTCTTGCTATAGCAACTCGTTGTTTTTGACCACCTGAAAGCTCACTTGGCAAATGTGTCGCCCATTCTGCCAAACCAACTTTACCTAAATATTCTATTGCTTTTTCTGTTCTTTCTTTACGTTTTTTTCTCTGGTAGTAAAGAGGTAGTGCTACATTTTCTAAAGCGGTTTTATAGTTGATCAAATTAAAAGATTGAAAAACAAACCCTAAGAACTTATTACGATATTGAGCCGCTTTGGTTTCATTTAATCCTTTAATAGGAACATTATCTAAGAAATAGCTTCCTGTATCTGCTTCATCTAGCATTCCTAAAATATTTAGTAATGTAGATTTTCCAGAACCTGATGACCCCATAATAGCCACTAATTCTCCTTCTTTAACACTAAAATCTATTCCTTTGAGAACGTGAAGCGAATTGCTTCCCATTTGATACGATTTGTGCAAGTCTTTAATTTCAATCATAACATTTGATTAAGATGTTCGAGGCATAAAAGCTATACCTCAATAAAATTGAGACCCACTAACTATTCAATTATACTATTTTTGATTGATTTTCTAGTTTTCCCTACTAGGATATTGTGATTGGTTAGCATCGTCTTGTTACATAAGACTAACAGTATCACATTTTTGTTACAATCTTTATTGTTATGAAAATGTTAAAAATTTAATTATTCTAGGAACATTAATCGTTAAGAGGTGTTGATTTCTTCTTATTTTTATAAATAAGATACCCAACTACCCCTATTAAAATATAAGGAACTATCATTAGATATACTATTCCATTATTAATTCCTTTTGCGGTTTCCTGACCTTCTTCACTCTCTAAGACTGCTCTACACATAGCACATTGTGCTTCTGCTGGAATAGCAAGAAGTAACAAAAAGATGAATACATATATCGCTTTGGTTTTCATACTAGTCTTAATTAAATTAACCTTATGCTTCGTTAAACATAATACGGAGAAATCATCAAGTATACAACAACACCAGTGATTGCTACATATAACCAGATTGGAAAAGTTATCCTTGCTATTTTCTTATGCCTATCAAACCGCTTTGCTAATGCTCTAACATATGTAATTAACACAAAGGGAATAACTACTATAGATAATATAATATGTGTAATAAGAATAAAGTAATAGATATATCGAATAGCTCCTTCTCCTCCGAAGACTGTAGAATCACTAGTCATATGATATGCAACATACATAACTAAGAAAAGTACCGAACATGAGATCGCTATTTTCATTAATCTTTCATGCAATGCTATCTTTTTGTTTTTTACCGCCCATAGTGCGGCAATAAGAATAACAGCTGTTAAACCATTTATAGAAGCATAAATTGGCGGTAAAAATCTTAATGGTTCTACATCAAAACCTAATTTTCTTAAATTAACACCAAATAATATAGCTACAGCTAAAGGAATAGCAATAGACAGCACTATTATCCACTTATTATATTTTTGCTCAACTTCTGATGTGTTACTCATTCTTTTTTAATAATTTTTTAATATCCTCTAATAAAATAGTTATTTGTTCTTCTTCTCCATCATCATCTATTTTCTCATCAACAGCAATAGTTCCTCTATAATAAATTATAGGATTCCCAGAAGCATCATACCTAGATCTAACATACCCTTGTTGATCAATTAAAGCAAAATAACCATTATGCTCAAATCCTCCAGGCACATCTGCATTCTCTGCTGCATAAATATTAAACCCAGCATTAGCAAGGTCATAAATCTGCTCTCTATCCCCTGTCAAAAAATGCCAATCTGGATTGGTTACTTTATAATTCTCGGCGTATTTTTTTAATCTTCCGGGAGTATCAAATTTTGGATTGATTGTAAATGAAGCAACTCCAAAGTCTTTACTATCTAATAATTGGTTTTGTAAGTACACTAGGTTTCTACTCATTTTGGGACATATTGTAGGGCAACTCGTGAAGAAAAACTCAGCAACATACACTTTACCTAAATAATCATGATTAGTAATAAGAAGGCTATCTTGATTTAAAAAAGCAAACTCGGGTACTTTTTTAGGCGTATCATTTAATTTTATATAAGCTAGCTTTTCATTGGCAACAGGGTTACTAGCGCTCATTCTATCATTTTTCACAATCGATGACCCTTTAACTCGATTTACAATTTTAGGAATAAATATAATTCCAAAAATTAATACGATAAATGATATACCAACATAAGAATATTTTTTCATAACACTAAACAATTCAAGACAGGGTTTACACAACTTAATCCTTTTTAAAAAAGGAAATTCATTGTTTTATTTTTCTTTGCGATCCGCTTTATACTTTTTAAGAGCCAAACGATATTCTGCAAGAACTACTTTAATATCATCTGTCATTACATTTGCCAAATCGGCAACAGAACTTGCATCGTATCCGAATACTTTTTTGGGCTCATCCTCTTCTAATGTTCCGTCTCTACCTCTTAAACTGGCATTTTTATCAATTATGTACACATATTGTGTTGCTAGATTAGCATCTAATTTATGAGGGGTCTTAAGGCTATCAAACAATTTCTTTATGCTCTCTGGGGTGCCATAAACAAAATTCCACCCAGATACATCGGCGATATCATCCAACTCGTTTAATAGCTTCGTTGCCGCAGCTTCGCTTCCGAAAGGAAGTACCATAACAAACTGAAAGTCCTGAAATCCGTGATTCTTTTTGTAAATCTTTTGATTAAGATTAAAAGCATTACCCTGTTTATTATAAATATCCTTGCCTAAAAAACCCAGGACTGTGATCTTATCTTTAAAGGTAATTTCTTTTTTATTTGGTGATTCGAAATCTTTGAGATTTCCTATTGAACTATTTATGACGGGAAGTTTGGCAAAGTTGTGTACTCCCGAAGCAAAGAATAAGTATGCTACTAAAGGCAGAACAAACAATATACCGAGTACAAGAAATTTTTTCATTTACAAGTAGCTTTATTTCTATTTAGTATTTAGAAAATTCACTTTTATATGGCTATAAAAAATGCGTAAAAACCAATTGTGCAAAAATAAAAAAAGACGGTTTAAAAACCGTCTTTTTACAATGCTTTTAACGTATAAAAATGAGAATTAAAAATCCCAGCTTTTATGACCTGCTTTAAATACCTCAAATACATAATCTCCTTCTGTAAGAAGAATGAAAATAAGGTAACAGATTAAGAAAATTGCAGTCCATACTACAGCTCTTCTTAGCCCCTTAGTCTCTCCTTCCATATGCATGAAAGACCATGTAATATAATACGCTTTATATATTGTTAAGATGATAAAAATCCAGTTTAATAATTTCATACTTATAAAAGTAGTCTCAATTAAAAAAGTTGGTTTTATTATCCCTAATATTACTTCTACTATCGTCACTACAGAAAGAAGAATAAACACTTTCCATATTTTTCCTGTGTTGGATTCGTGATGTGCTATATCGTGTGCCATGTTATGCTTATCTTTTATTTATTAAACCAGGTAGAAAAATGTAAATACAAATACCCATACTAAATCTACAAAGTGCCAGTATAAACCAACCTTCTCAACCATCTCGTAGTTCTTTCTTTTCTCATATGTTCCCAGAATTACGTTAATAAAGATGATAATATTAATAATCACACCAGATAATACGTGAAAACCATGAAAACCTGTTATAAAGAAGAAGAAGTTAGCAAACAATGGTGTACCATATTCGTTATGTACTAGATTTGCACCTTCTACAATACCAATAGCATCGTTTTGCAGTCTTTTTAATGACTCTTCTCTACTCAGTATCGTTTTTTCTCCTTTTTCGGTAAGTACTTGAGTTCTTATAACTACATCATTTCGCTTAGCAAAACCTTTTCTTATTTCATCAATTGTATATGTTGGTAATGTAGCTTCGTTTTCGTACCAGATACCATTTTTGTTTTCGTGTTGCACTCTATTTTTATGTGCATCAAAAATCGCAATATCAGCAAGAGCCACTCTATGTCCGTCTGTATCTACAAACTGTAAAATCTGACCTCCTTTAGTTTCTATAGCCCCATACTCACCTTTAATAAAGTTTTTCCACTCCCAAGCTTGTGATCCTACAAAAATAGCTCCACCAATAATAGTTAAGAACATGTAAAAAATAACTTTCTTCTGTTTCATATGATGACCAGCATCAACAGCCAGTACCATTGTTACCGAAGAAAATATTAATATAAATGTCATTAAAGCTACATAATACATAGGAGCATCTACCCCATGTAAAAATGGAAAGTGATTAAATACTTGATCGGCAATCGGCCATGAATCAATAAATTTAAATCTTGAAAAACCATATGCGGCAAGAAACCCTGAAAATGTAAGCGCATCAGAAACGATAAAAAACCACATCATCATCTTACCGTAACTTGCTTTTAGCGGCTCATTACCACCACCCCAAGTTTTATCTTCTGTACCCGTTTTAGCAACAGCTGTGTCCATATAAAGAATTTGGTATTGTTAAATTTTCCACAAAAATAATCAATTTTATTATTTCACCTGCTCAATTTTATTTTTTAATTAAGTCAAATGTGATTCAAATAAGTAATCCTTTTTTTAGTATACCTACTATTATAATTTCTTATCTGATGAAATACAAAAACAAAAAGAGATAAACCCACAGAAAATCAACAAAATGCCAATACATAGCACCTAGTTCTAATCCTAGTGTTTGTCCTGTTTTATATTTTTGTTTAAAATGATTATAAATTACAACTAAAAGCACAATGAGTCCTCCAAAGATATGTGCAAGGTGTGTTACCACTATGATAAACATAAAAGTAGAAACAATATTTGATGTTGGCCCTGTGAAATGATAGCCTTGATTAATAATATCACTAAAGCCTTCGAATTGTAAAATCACAAAGAGAATACCAAGTCCCAATGTTGACAACAACAATACGGTTGCTAAACCTCGCTTATTTTGCTCAATAGCCTTCTTCACCATATAAAATGTTACACTACTAGCGATAATTACGAGGATACTATATATAAATGCTTCAGGAAAAACTAAATCTGTTTGCCAATCCTTTCTAGATTTACTTACAACATATGCACTAGTAAGTCCCGCAAAAACCATTGCCATACTTATCATAGCAAACCACATCATGGTTTTTTTAGCTCTATCAACTTTTTCTTGTGTTGTCCCTTGTGTTAAATCCATACTCTAATAAATTTATCTGCAACATAAATAACCTGTAACAATGTAATATACAGGACACTCATCAACATTAATTGTTTAGCGGTTTTAGCATCTCTTATTTTATACAATCGAATTGCCGATCGCAACAGAACTGCCCCCAGAATCAATAATATCACCCCTGAAACCGGAGTAAGATAAAGATCTCCTGTAACTCCAAAAACAGGAATTAAAGACGTTACAACCGTCCAAATAGTGTAAATTAATACTTGTACTGCTGTTCCTTTATCTTTTTTACCTGTTGGAAGCATAAAAAAGCCTCCTTTTTTATAGTCATCATACAAAAACCATCCTATTGCCCAAAAATGGGGGAATTGCCAAAAAAATTGCACCATAAAAAGAGTTCCTGGTTCTATCCCAAAATCATTGGTTGCTGCTACCCAACCCAGCATAAATGGAATTGCTCCGGGAATTGCCCCTACAAAAACAGACAAAGGAGTTTTTGTTTTTAAAGGTGTATACAAACTAACATAAATAAATATCGAAATTGCCCCAAACATAGCCGTTTTAGGGTTTATGGTATACAGTACCGTAATACCAATAATTGTAAAAATAGCAGCTATTATAAAAGCTGTATTAACCGACATTCTTCCTGATGGGATCGGCCTATCTTTAGTTCGATCCATCAACTTATCTAAATCCCTTTCGATTATTTGGTTAAAAGCATTTGACGCTCCAACCATACAATATCCACCTACAGTAAGTAACAAAAGTGTACTCCAAGAGATTACTTCAACACCTAATAAATATCCGGCGACAGAAGAAAAAACTACACTAAGGGCCAAACGCATCTTAGTGATTTCTTTAAAATCCTGAATAACAGAAACTTTTGCAGTATTAATTTGGGTTACGCTCAAATCTTGCACGTTTTCATCAATTTTTTGGTATTCCTCTTTTGAAAACACATAAAGCATTTATTCTCTATTGTTATAGTACAGTACTAATAACTCTGTAATTTTTTCAAAAACTGCCTTTTTCAAAAGTCGTGCAAAGATATACCTTAAAAGCATTTTAGACAACTAATAATCAGGTATTATTCACCTTTTAACAGACTTATCCTTAAATCGCAAGTGATTTTGATAATTCCGTTTAAAAAAGATTCTCATTAACAATATGTTATTTCTGCGTTTTATTATCGACTAAAACGATCTAAAACACAAACAACAAACTAATACGCAATGAAAAACCTTGTACTTTTTGTGCTATTACTGTGCTATTTTATCTCAAATGCACAAAAAAAAGAAGTTACAATCACCTTAGACTTAATCTCTAAAGATATCTATATGCTTACTGGACAAGGGGGTAATATAGGAGTCTTAAAAAACGAAAAGGGTTTATTTATTATCGATGATCAATTTGCAAGACTATCAGACAAGATACTTACAAAACTTAAAACGATTAGTGACCAACCAATAACGATGGTTGCCAACACACATTTTCATGGAGATCATACTGGAGGTAACGAAAACATGGCAAATCAAGGAGCTACAATTTTTGCGCAAAAAAATGTAAGATCAAGAATAGAAAAAAATCAAAAAGAGAAAGGAAAATTTAACCCTAAATCTTTGCCTGTAATAACATTTGATGAAGGGCTTCAGTTATATTTTGAAAACGAAAATATTAATGCATTTCATGTTCACAATGCACATACCGATGGAGATGCTATTATTTATTTTGCTAATGGAAATGTATTACATATGGGGGACACATTTTTTAATGGTCGTTATCCATATATAGATTTAAATTCTGGAGGAAGTATCCAAGGATATATTAAAGCTTCTGAAAAAGCGCTTATGATTGCAAATTCTGACACTAAAATCATTCCTGGACACGGAGCTTTAGCAACCAAAAAAGATCTAGAAAGCTTTTTGACAATGCTTAAAACGATCACAAACACTATTAAAAAAGAAGTCGATGCCGGTAAATCTGAAGAGGAAGTAAAAAACAATACAGCGCTAACTTCGGCTTATGATGCAAAAGGTTTCGGAGATGGTTTTATTAATTCAGAACGAATACGACAAACCATATACTTAAGTCTTACGAAATAAAGAATTTAAAAATGAGTGTTAATTTAAAAAGCCTACTAGTTTAATCGCTAGCAGGCTTTTTTTCTTTACCCTTGTATTTTAAACACTATCGGCAATTGATACTTTACAGTTACGTTTCTATCTCTCTGTTTTCCTGGCGTCATTTGCGGAAACAAATTAATAACTCGTCTTGCTTCTTCTTCTAATTTTGGATGCGATGCACGCACTCTAATATTAGTTACCTCTCCTTCTTGATTCACATCAAACTGTGTATAGATTTTTTGCAAACCACTTAAACCATATCGTTCGCCCAAACCTGTGTTAAATTTTCTTGCTACGATTTTACCCACTTTTTTAGAAAAA
The DNA here is from genome assembly GCF_003443715.1 of Aquimarina sp. AD10. Lineage (NCBI taxonomy): Bacteria > Pseudomonadati > Bacteroidota > Flavobacteriia > Flavobacteriales > Flavobacteriaceae > Aquimarina > Aquimarina sp. AD10. The sequence goes on from NZ_CP031965.1 coordinate 3,052,899, forward strand.
CAAGTAGCTCTTTCTTTGTTAGTTGCCAGCTTTTCACATCCAGGAAAAATAGGAACAAATTCTACTTTTTTAAAGTCATGCGGTCCAATTTTTTCCTCTGGCACCAAATCTTCAATATCATCTGGCGATGCAGGTGCAGAAGTCTCTGTAGGCTGAACATTCTTGAACTCCTCAGTAACTTTATTAATAACAGCAGTGTTATCAATAACTTTAAACTCTTGAGGCTCAACAGGAGGTTTTGTTTGTTTTACAGCTACTACTTTTGGTTTGGGCTCTTGATACACTTCAAAGGCTCCATCCCACACATAAGAATCATCTACTTCCACTATTGGCTCTTGTTTATCGAGGACAGGAACCGCAGTATACACTTCAAACATAAAATAGGTAAATAGTAGACTTGCAATAAGTCCAATCTGGAAATTCACCAATGTACTTTTTCGTACATTAGCATCGTGCTTGTTACTCATGATATTTAGTTTTAACGTTACAATTGAAACTGAATCAACAAGCATACCAAAAAAAAATCCCGCTCACAGAAATGTGGCGGGATTTTGATATATAACGTACTTTGTTTTAGTCTTGTACTTGAAAAACTATTGGTAAAGAATATAATACACCTACTGCTTTACCTCTTTGTTTTCCTGGAGTCATTTTAGGCAATAACTTTACAACTCTTTGAGCTTCTTTTTCTAGTCTTGGATGCGGACCTCTTGCCTGCACTCCAACAATATTACCCGATCTATCAATTTTAAATCTTACATAGATTCTATTTACACCCGACAGACCTAACTCGTTACCTAATTCTGTATTAAACTTACGGTTAACAAACTTTTTAACCTTATCACTCATACATTTCTTTTTCGCATTATTGTTACCTGCTTTTTCACATCCTGGAAAAATTGGCACATTTTCTATAACTGCAAATGGTACATCAGAGATAACTTCTTCTTCTTCTACATCTTCTACCTCTTCAACTTCTACAATTTCTTCTTCCTGATTAGTTTCAGTAGACTCAATAATAGTTTCCTCTACTTCTTCTTCATCTTCTACTACATCAATAATTTCTGGCGCAGGTGGTGGAGGTGGAGGTGGAGGAGGTGTGTTCAAATTCTGAGTAATCGGAACATCTTCTTCTTCTAACTCATCAAGATTCACCTGACCTATGTCGATATTACTTCTATCATAGGTTTTCCATTCTATACCTCTCCATGTTAAAAATAGAACTAAAATAAGCCCTAGTTGAAGAAACAAGGTACTTCTTCTAGTTAAATCTGCTTTTGGATTTTTCTTCGATTCCATATTATTGTTATGTTATAGGATTGCTAAAATAGCTAAATTCTTTTGTAATTTCCAACTAAACATCAAAATGTAAAACGAAAAATTTGATTTTTAACGTTTATAACATCTGTTATGCATACTTGAAAATTGATTTATGAGATTCACTTAAGAAATTAAAATCTACTTTTCTTTGATCCTAATCAATTTATTTTCAAATATTTTCAATAAAACAACAGCAAAAACTATACCGCTTGTATTAGCTAAAACATCATACCATTCTGAACTACGATAATTCGTTAGTAATGTTTGTAACAATTCCATTAGTACCCCGTATAAAAAGCAAATAATTGCACTTTTAACAATACTTTGCTTAAAGGTTTCTTTTCTTTTTTTTGAAAAAAACAAAAAAGCAAACCAAACAATTGTAAAAATGAGGTAAGCAACAAAATGTCCTATCTTATCACTTCCTTGTACTCCGACTTTGAATGGAATAATTAATCGTGCTAATGATGCCCAAGTAATTAAAGTACTATATACAAGTAGTACTGCCAGTAGGAACTTATGCCCCAATAACCTCTTTATAACCATCTGCCGATAATAAACCGTCTATTTGAGAAGTATCAGCTATTTTTATTTTAACCATCCAACCCTCTCCATAAGGATCGCTGTTTACAAGTTCAGGATCACCCTCTAACGTTTCATTAAATTCAACTATCTCTCCTGTTAATGGCAAAAATAAATCAGAAACCGTTTTAACAGCTTCTACGGTACCAAAAACTTCTTCTTGATCTAGTTCTTCACCAACAGTTTCTACCTCAACATAAACTATATCTCCTAATTCACCTTGTGCGAAATCGGTTATACCCACAGTTGCGATATCACCATCTATTTTGATCCACTCGTGGTCTTTTGTATATTTTAATTCTGAAGGAATATTCATCTAAAAAAGTATTTATGAGTTCTTATTTTCTTTATGCTGACGAAAATAATTCTATTTTATTGAATTTTAAGAAAACCCATTAAAAAATTATCAAAAAACAATTGTCAATAACCTTTTCTACCTGTTCACCACAGAAATCTTAGTTTCCGAAGTTATATCGCAATGTAAATCCTCCTCTGATTGTAGTCTGAGGAAAGGCAGTAGAAATAGAGAACTCAGAAAATGTATGATCATAAAAGAATAATGCTGTCAAATTCTTACTTAAAGAATAATCTGCAGTAAATTTTAATCCATAAATATCTTGCCCAGCTGTTACTTGGGTATTTTCTAAGTCAAGATATCTTATCAATGTTTCATTCTGACGAAGTGATATATCTGCTCTTAAATTAAGGTCACTTTTTAGTACTTTTTTTCTACCTCCAATTCGCGTAGCAAAAGTTAATCCTTTAAGTCGATACCCCAATCCAATAATATACTCATTACCTTGAATTTCGGTAAGTAAATTATTATCAAAACTTAATGATAAAGCCCTATCCTTTTTCCATTCGGCAAGAATCTTGATTGAGTTTTTCATTTCCATATCAAATCTAACCAATGGACTAAATTGCTCGGTAAGATTTACATTTGAATACAATAGTGGATTTCTAAAATTATTAGATTGATCTCTATCATTTGGATTTCTAAATTCTAGGTTAGTCCTAAATTGATTAATCGTATAATTTGCACGATACCCATGAGCTACAGAAAAACGTTTAAATCGTTTTTTAAACCACTTAAGATTCATTAATCCTGTGTATTTAACATCCCAATTTGGTAGCGGGACATCTCTTAAAGCTCCTTTTTGAACATTATCTGCACTAGCCCCTGTATATGCTGCTAAAAATGCTGGCAATAACACTGCTTGATTAGTCCCTCCAAAACCATCAGGAAAACCATCTCTATCCGCATCTGAATCAACAAAACCATCACCATCAGTATCTGTGAATGGGTCAATTCCGCGTTCTTGTGCTAAGCGTTGTGATATGATTAATCTATTTTCTCTAAATTGATCAAATGCTTCAGAACTGAATTGGTCACTTTTTTTAAACGCAGTCTTTATTAGCAATGTAGAAACCGTGAAATTACCAAAAGTGTTTGGCGTTAACGATGTATATGGTTGATTAGGATCACCTGGGTTCACTCTAAAGTTCTCTGTATAGGTTTCAGAATAATTTCTGGTCGCACTTATATCTATCTTAAGATCTTTTAATAGTCCTAAAGAAGCTTGAATATTAAGTTGTCTACCTTCCACTTCTTGATACTGCTCATTAAAATCCTGATATAAAGTCAACCAACCATTACGAGCTGCTATATCTCTAATTTCTGCCTGACTACCAAAAACAAATCCTGCAGATGGTTTTAATGTACCAATAAAACCTGGTTCTCTTACAAACCCTGGTAACAAAATACCATTATCTTGTTGATAATTTATATTTACTTTCTTTACAGCAGTAACTAAACCTATAGCTGTATTTAATGCTTTATCACCTATTGTCAATTTACTTTTTACCTTTTTAGTTTTCTTTTTTGCGGCAACTTTTGTTTCTCCTGGTTTTTCTTTTTTAGAGTCTTTGTCTTTTTCCTTAGCTTCTTTTTCTTTCTTTTGTTTTTTCCTTCCAGGTTTTATTTTGGTTAATCCTACATATTTGTAAAGCGTATTCATATCCAAAGAACCATTTACCGTATGAACATTAGAATTTTGTATTGTATTACCTAAATCTGGTATATTCTCCAAAGATCTTAAAATCTCACTACCTTTTGTCCATTGGAAATTTGCACTATAAGAATAAGTAGATCTTATAAATTTAAGTACTGGGATTTTACTAAACGGCAGTTCATAGTTTACCTGAAGCTGCTGATTAAGGGTATTTGGATCTCCAACATCAAGGAAACCGCTCCAGATATCTACTGTATTATCTACAACATTATTCTCATCGATAAAATTCTTAACAATACGATTGTTTGCTGATGTAAAACTAAAATTTAATGATTTGGTCAGATTATAATTAATACCATATTGCCAATCAAAAAGAAAATTACGCTGAAATAATGGGTCCAATTCAAGACTTCCTTCTGTACGTGTAATATCTCTAAATCTTTGTCTATTGTATTGTCTATTAATATTAGAACTTACCGAAACACTACTTGGAAGCAGGTTAAAGTTAAAATCTTTCAACAGATCAAAATATTTACTTTTTCCTAAAAGCTTTATCTTCTTAAAAGGTTCTATTTCTTTTGGCTGAAAACTAAAATCATACGTACCTCCAACTCTAACACTTTGATCCAAAGATTCTTCTATCTCAAAATCACGATGATTTGTCTGATTATACGTCCCCGAAAAGGTAAGATTCTCTACATCATATGGCATAGGTTTTGCCTCTCCTGTTCGCTCTTTACGTAATCCTATTACGTTAAAACTTTGTCTTTTGGTATACTCGGTAGATTGTCGCTCTCTTCTTTCTCTACTCTCGGGTGTAGGTTCTGCATCTAATAAATCTTCAAGTTCTAAATCCTGGAATTCAGGATCAAATTGAGGGGTAATTAGTTCTTCACCTCTACTGTAATTAAAAGGAATTTGTACTCCCCATTTTTTAGGTAGAAGTTGTCCTAAATTCACATTGGTTGTTAAATCGTACTGCTTAAGATCTTCTCGGCTTCTTTCATTAGGTCCTTGCTCAATTCCTCCAAAACCAATTGTTGTAATTCTTCCTGAGGCGCTAACATTTGCAAAATCTGCAATATTAGCATCAAGACTACCTACGGCAGCCCAACCACCTCTGTTTTTAAGATCACTAAGACGCATTTCATTAAACCAAACAGATCCAGACTGCGTATTACCACTTTCATTTTTAACCCCAACCATCATCACTCTTACATCTCCAAGACTAGGATTTCCTTTTATACCTACTCTTAAATTATTTGGGCCATCAAAAAAGTTAAGATCAGCGGCATTACCACTGGCTATTACTCTTGATTTTATCTCTTGAAGAAAAGCAAGAGGTACGTCTAATCTATTTTGTTCTGGCCAAATATCATTTTCGTTTCTGTCTGAAAGTTCTGAAACTGCTAGTGGTATTTCAATTTGGTAAAAATTATTGGTAAAATCATTACCCATTCTTACGAAAGCTCTTAAATCTCCGTCTTGAAGTGTCTGCCCTACCAAAGGTTCTGCATGCAGAAACATCTCTAAGTTTTCGTATTGACGCATATCAACATTGAAGTTTTTATACACTCCTCTTGCATCATCTGTTTGAAGATTATTTACTGTAAGCGCTAGTGACCTTTCATCTTCTCTAATAACATTATTGTTATTATTTAATTGTTCACGCACAACTCCTGGTGGCGTTACATATCTTTCTATTTCTTCTCGACTAACAGAGGTTACTACAACATCGCTATCCCCAAACACATTAAGACCGCTTGTTGGATCATTTGTAGTATTACCTACTTGTATATACCTTCTATAATCTCCTCGTACCAAATCTAAACTACCGAACCTAAGCAACACAGGGCTTTCAAAATCGGTAAGATACGTTCTCATAAATCTAATCGATCTAAAATCTGTAACGTTCTCTGCCCTTGTTGGTTCATAAATTGGGATTTTAAATAAGAACCATCGATATTCTATATTTCTTCCAGACACCTCAACATTATCTTGTCTAACATCGGCTATAAAACCTGTATTACCATCATTACCTACTCCCATACCATTAAAAATAGGGACTTCGTACTCAAAGTAACTATCAATAGTATTCATGGTATTATCTCTATTAACATCTTCTGCAGTAGGAAATGTTGTATTTCCACGGTCATCATTGGTTACATTTACTGGTGAGTTCCCTTGAGTACCGTTATAATTTCTATACCTATTTACTACGTTATTAATCCCGTCAGGATTATCTTGAGGTTGTAAGAAATATGAATAATTATCTCCTGCTGGATCATTTCCTGTAAACCCTAAAGAACCATAAGCTTGAGCTTCTTGAGTATCATTTAATCCATCAAATCCTGCATCTTGATTTGTTCTTGCTTGCCCGTCAGAATCAAAAGCATAAATCAAAGATTGATTATTTGGTACTTGAGCTTTAAAGTTGGTAGGTGTAAATGTTTCTGGAACTTCTGGCAAACCATTCTCATACTGTTTTCTACCATCTTTTAATACATCTTCACTAATGTTTCCTAAATTAAAAACAATAGTACCATTATTTGACTGAGTTAACGGTTCTTGCGCCCCACTAGGCCCTGTATAAAAAGGATCCAACAACCAAAATTCTATAAATTCTACATTTGATTGCTCAAAATTAGTAGATGTTAACTGTCTAGTAATCCCCCCAAAATTTTCTCTTGGATCTGGAGTAGTTGCACTTCCTTCTGCATAACCTGGGTTGAAATTGTATTGCCCTCTAGTAGTTGGATCATAATTAAGGTCCAATGTAAATAACGCTAAACTTTGTCCTTGCGCAATATCTGTTCTTGAAAAAATCTCATCTATAAACACCCTTCTTGAAGCATTACTTGCCAAGTCTTGATCTGTTATACCACTAGGTCTACTGGTACTATAAAATGTTGGATCAATAGAATACCATGATAGCTTTGCTCTTTTAAAACCAGTTGAAATCGTTGATAAAGGATCTGTATCGTTAGGGTGTCTTGGATTATCATCAAACCCTACTGGCACACTAGAAAGCTCCCAAGATAAAGGAGTACTTACATCTATTCTAGTCTGCGCTCCTTCAAAATCGTCTATATAGGTAGTTACTTTACCACCAAAATCAGCACCTTTAGGAGCACCGGCAATAAGATAGGCTCCTTCTGCTCTTACCGAAACATTAGAAGGTACATCTGTATCTATATTTGGTAATTTATTAACCATTCTTGTTAAGAAAGGAACCTCTGTAGAATAATTCACATTAAGTCCTAGAATGGTATTATTTATAGGTTCAAAATCATAACTGGATTTTTGGGTAATTGGTCTTTCATTTAAATTTAAAAAAGTACCTCCTACAATAAAATCATCACTAAACTTATGCTCGATATTTAATCCTGTAAATCGTTTTGTTTGCTGCCCAAAAACAGCATTATTTTCGGTAGAAACTTGTATTGGGGTATTCGATGACAGCAACGCCTGGTCTAAGATATTTACTCTACCAAGCTGATAATTTACACTATAATCTACACCTTCTTGCAATACTCGTCCTCCTGCTGTAACCGTAACAGAACCTTGTGGCACATTAAATGCTCCTAACGGAATCCCGTCCTGCCCAGATGATTTATATCGCCCTTTAAGTTGAAAATAGTTCTTATCGGCAGATCTTTGTTCTGCAACAACCTTAGTTTGTGTATACAAATCTCTAAATACATATTCATCCTGATTAGGGTTATATGTACTTTCATCAGTATAGACAGATCCTACTGGACCATTATTTAATTTATTAAAAAGATGTTCTCCAAAAGGCTCTATACTTGGAAAAATAATTCTTCCATTTTCGGTATCAACAGTAATACCCGGTACATAATCAAAAAATCCATCACCTCCATCTACTGGATCTCGGTTTGGGTTAAGTTGATCAAGATTAAACACTTTAAGCAATGTCGTTTCATTAACATCGTCGGGTAATTCAAGAGTTGATCCTTCTGGCTGACTTATAAAGTTTACGGGAGAAGGGTTTGAGTATAAAATATTTAATCTAAAGTCACTTTGTTCTAGTCTAAATGCCCCAGTACTATAAATATTTTTCATCATTAAATCCCATATCGGCAGATTTACATTAACGATGGGGCTTTTTAGCATTTTAACGACCAAACTTTGACTTGAACCAACTTGATCTGTAGTACCTGTATTATTACCAATTGTAGCATCTACGCCATCATTGGCAAATTCTCCTACCTGAAATACATTACCTCCTGCCGTATATTGAAAGGCAACGGCAAGAACCTCATCATTATTCAATCTTTGATTTAACGAGATGTACCCCAATTGTGTATTTAAGGTATATTCACTCTCATTTAATTTTCTTGCGTTTTCTAGAATAGCATAATCAAAACCTTCATTAAAACCTGATATAGGCCCTATAAATCCTTGTTGCACTGTAGAAACTTGTCTAACTGCTTCTGTAACAGGACCTGCTGCACTTATAGCTGTTGGATCTAGATCATTATTACTGTTGTCCGGAAAAGCTCCTGCTCCTGGATTAAATAAACCAGAAGGGATCGTGAAGTTACCTTGCACTGGAGATTCTCCAACATCCTGAAGTGCTACAATATTACGTGCATTTGTAAGGGTCTGGGCGCTAGTAGCCCTATTTGTCACCCATACTTCTATTCTAGTAATCTGTATATTATTATTAATAAAAGGATAACTTGCAAGCGACTTATCATAATTATCTCTAAAGTAATGCGATAAGAAAAAGTGTCGATTCTCATCATAGTCTAAGGCAAAAAGTTCAAAATCTTGAACGGTACCTCCTCCTTCTACATTAACTGATCTTGTTTCTGATCGTTGTTCAGAAAATACTCCTGTGATCGTAGTTCTACCAAATTGTAGTCCTAACTTAACTCCAAAAAGACTTTGTGCTCCTTGTATCAGAGAACTATTTAAAGGCATACTTACGTTACCAACCTCGATACTTCTTATGATATCATCTTCTGTTGGGGTATATTCTAATTTTAATTGATTTTGAAAGTCAAAAGTGGATTCTGTATCGTAATTAGCTGTTACTTGTAATCTTGTTCCGATTTTACCTAGTAAACTCAAACTAATTCTTTGATCAAAATCAAAAGTAAAGTTACTACGATTACGAGGAGAAAATGCAGGATTATCTTGTTTGGTAAACAACAGACCTAAATCCATTTCAACAGATCCTTGTGGAATAATTTCTATTTCTGTACCTCCAAAGATGGATTCAAAAAACCTTGAGTTTACATAGAAAATTGGCAATAAATTTTTTCTTTTTTCTTCACTACCATCTTTCTTACCACTAAATGCTTCTATTTTTTCTTTAAAGTAAGCTCTTTGTTGCTCATCTTCAACTAATGCTATGTATTCGTCTGGTGTTAAAAAAAGAGGGTAACGCACATTAAAGTCACCTAACATTTCTCGATAAATATATCTATTGGTAATTGGATCGTACTCATATTTGGTTACGATACTATTAGGGTCGGGTAATGATAATTGACCAATAGAAAATGTAGTACTTGTAGAGTCACGAACGGTTTCGTTTTCCTGACTGTGTAACACCCCACTGTAAAGTGTTATCAAACATACTATTATTTTAAAAAAATTAAAGTGTAAGTGATTCGACGAACTCAATGTTTTTATAAATTTTTTAGTGCCTGTTTAATAATATTTTCAACTGTCTCTTTGGGGCTATTTTTCAAAACTCTATCAACAACTTTTTCGGCAAGCTTTCGATTAAATCCAAGAGTTTCTAAAGCTGATAACGCTTCATCTTTATTAGTATTGCTTTGCGATACTGAAACTTCATCTATATTATACACTTTAAGTATTTTATCCTTTAAATCTATAATAACACGTTGTGCTGTCTTGGCTCCAATACCTTTAATGGATTGAATGGTTGCTACATCATTTGATGCTATAGCATCTTTAATTTGATCTGGGTGCAAGGATGATAACATTGTACGCGCTGTACTGGTGCCTATTCCCGAAACTGAAATAAGAAGTCTAAAAATCTCTCTTTCTGATTTTTCTACAAAACCATAAAGTGTATGAGAATCTTCTTTAACTTGAAGATGTGTATATAACTGTAACGACTCTCCTTCTGGGAGTAAGGAAAAGGTATGTAATGAGATATGAATCATATAACCTACTCCTGTACAATCTATAACTACGTTTGTAGGATTTTTTTCTATAAGCCTCCCCCTAATATGTGTGATCATTAGTTAAGTTGATGTTAAGCAACCAAATGTAGTAAAATTATACTACAAAAAAGGATAAAAAAACACCCTTTAAACAAGGTTTTAAGCGTACATTATACTTTTAAACAAAAAATAACCAAATCTTCATCCCAAATATTTGAAATTTGGTTTCAAAGACTTCAATTCTTTTTTCTACATTTCTTACTTCTTATACATTCTTTTACGCTCTCTTTTACTCATCTCTTTTTCAATAATTTCCGGCAGGAAAGAAGATGTATATGTTGTATTTGGCAATAGGCTATGTGTTTCCCCTTTATCATAAAACAACGGATTGATATATGTATAACGCGAGGCTTCCTGTTTACCAGTTTTTTTATTATTTGACCTTTTAAATTCTGCATTACTTAAGTAATACAACAACAATCTCATTTCATGAGTATTGGCTTGATAACTACCTGAAACTCCTATTGGTGTTTGAGGATAAACCATATCCCCCTTCTTAACCATCATTCTACCTTTTCTTAGTACACTGTATTTTGCCAAACTACCATCTTTATGTTCTACTAATACAAAATTTGTATCTGTAGAATAACTTAGGCCTTCTTTGTAATTATCAAATTTATCTATTACATCTACTACTTTACCCTTGCGAATTGCACAAATCGTATCTTCTTTCTGAAAAATAAACTGATAGGCTGCCCAATTGTTATCGCGTTCTTTGTTAAAAAACTTCTCACTAATATTATTAAGAGGCTTTACTAATGCGGATGCTTCATTTTTATATGGCAATAAATACACAAAACTCTTATCAACCTTGGCTTTTCTAACCCCTCTTAAATAACGATATCCATAGCCATAACCAATTCCTTTTTTAGAATCAATAGGCCTAAGCGTGAATAAAGTCCCTTTCGTTCCTTTAACAGTTTGCGTAATATCTGAAGATGATGCATTTACCAAAGTATTAAAATAGAGGTAGATCACGTAACTTCCCGGATCATTTTTCTCATAAAAAAACGTAACTGTATTATCATCATTACGCTCTGCTGTAATTTTAACGTTGTCCTGTTGTGCAAAAGATAAACAACAAACTAAGGTAAAGCATATTATAAGTAACCATTTCATCAACTAATAAATTTAAGTGTCAAGAATAAATGTCACAAACAATAGAAATGTTACCCAAGCATCAAAAAACTATTGACTATACAAAATTAGATTGCGTTATTCCTCAAGTATTTCTGGAATTAATTTTTCTTCAATAATTTCTCCATTTTCTTGATGTACGTAATATGAAAAGGATTCAGAATCCAAAGAAACACTTTTGCTTAACTTGCCATTTAAAAACACAATTCCAGATTTATCATCACACGCATATCCGTTGGCTAGTTTTTTTTCTAAAATATTTTTATGATACAATGGCCTTCTTGTTTTTTCTGAATGATAATGAGGACAATGACTATAGTCTAAAAACCCAAGACCTTTTACAATTGTTAATTCTTTTGGTCTTGAATCTGTAGTTCCTGCTTTAAACCAACATAAAGAACCAGCACTACCTCCTGCTATTATTATTCCTTTATCATACGCTTTTTTTAGTGCTAAATCGATTTCTTGAGCTTTCCAAATAGCGAGCATATTTAATGTATTACCACCTCCAACAATGATGGCGTCCATATTCATCAAAACTTCTTCAAACGATTCTTTTTGAGTCGTTGAGTTAATCCAAACTTTCATCACCCTGGGTTCCACTTCTAACCCCGAACACAGTTCGTACCAATAATTAATATAATATTCACTATCGCCAGTTGCAGTCGGTAAAAAACAAATTTTTGGCTTTTTTTTATTGGTTAACTCAGCCGTATACTTTATAAAACCTTTAGTTACCTGCCCTCCATAGGCAAATAATGTCTGGTCTTTTTGACTAAACACAAAATGACTATAACAAACGATCATTAGTAGCAAAACCCTCTTCATAGAACTAAATTTTAACAGCTTATAACCGCAAAACACAGATATTACTATTCTCTTTTTGAAAAAATTAAACTTGCTATTAGATGTCTTTAGAAATTAAAGACAAATGTAGCTCTCTTTTTTCCTTTTCTTGAGCATCGATAACCGCAACAGCAGCCATATTGATCATTTCTTCTACACTAGCTCCTAATTGAAGAATATGCACAGGTTTATCCATTCCCATCATGATTGGCCCTATTGATTCTACATTATTTAATTCGCTTAATAGCTTATAATTACTATTAGCAGAATCCAAATTAGGAAACACTAAAGTGTTTACTTTTTGTCCATTAAGTTTAGAAAACGGGAATTTATCTTTTCTCATTTTCCTATTTAGTGCAAAATTCATTTGTAAACCTCCATCCACAATCAAATTAGGGTAATACCGATGTAAATACGCAACTGCATCCTGCACCTTCTCTGCTGTTTCATGTTTAGAAGAACCAAAATTTGCATATGAGATCATTGCAACCACGGGTTTAATACCGAACATTTCTACCGTTTTGGCGGTCATCTGAGCAATTTTTGCTAATTCTTTAGGAGAAGGATCAATATTTATAGAAGTATCACTAATAAAAAGAGGTCCTTTATCGGTCATCATAACGTTCATCGTTGCAATACGAGTAGCTCCTTTTGCCAAGCCTATCAAATCCAACATAGGCTTAACCACAGATGGGTAACTTCTAGAATATCCAGATAACAACGCATCTGCATCACCTTCGTTTACCATCATTGCAGCAAAATAATTACGTTCTCGCATTAACTTCTCTGCATCATAGAGCGTTATCCCTTTTCTTTTGTTTGTTTCCCAATATTTCTTTGCGTATCCATTTTTACGCTCATATTCTTCGTCTGCTTTAGGATCGATAATAAGCACATCACTTGGATCAAAATCAATCTCTTGCATCAATTCTAAAATAATATCTCTGCGACCTAGTAAAATAGGAAATGCTATCCCTTCTTCTTTTACTGTTTGCGCTGCTTTTAATACATCTAGATGATCTCCTTCTGTAAATACAACTCTTTTAGGATTAGTTCGAGCTCTATCTAATAGTAATCTTACAAGCTTGTTATCATTACCCATTCGTTCTAGTAGCTCATCCTCGTATTTCTGCCAATTGGTAATAGGCTCTGTTGCAACACCACTTTCAATTGCAGCTTTCGCTACAGCCGGAGGAACTTTTGCAATCAATCTTGGATCAAATGGTTTAGGAATTATATATTCTTTCCCAAAATTAAGACGTGTTTCTCCGTATGCAATATTTACTTGTTCTGGCACTGGTTCTTTAGCTAGTTCTGCAAGTGCTTTTACAGCAGCCATTTTCATCTCCTCATTAATACCTGTTGCTCTTACATCCAAAGCTCCTCTAAAAATAAATGGGAACCCTAATACATTGTTCACTTGATTAGGATGATCACTTCTTCCTGTTGCCATAATCACATCTTTACGAGTTTTTATAGCAACATCATATTTTATTTCTGGATCAGGATTTGCCATTGCAAATACAATAGGGTTATCCGCCATAGATAGTAACATCTCTGGAGTAACTAGGTTCGCCATTGATAAACCAATAAAAACGTCTGCATCTTTCATCGCGTCTGTTAATTCATGTAAATCTCTATCGGTGGCAAACTCTGCTTTTTCTTTGGTAAGGTTGTCACGATCTTTTCGTATCACACCTTTACTATCGGTCATCGCAATATTCTCTGCTTTTGCGCCGAACGCTTTATATAATCGCGTACAAGAAACTGCTGCAGCTCCTGCCCCACTCACCACTATTTTTACTTCGTCAATTTTTTTACCTGCAATTTCTAAAGCATTAAGTAATGCTGCCGCCGAAATGATAGCCGTACCATGCTGATCATCATGCATTACAGGAATATCGAGTTCTTCTTTTAATCTTCTTTCGATTTCAAAAGCTTCAGGAGCTTTAATATCCTCTAAATTAATACCTCCAAAAGTAGGCGCTATATTTTTTACCGTTTCGATAAAAGCATCTACGTCTTTGGTATCAACTTCGATATCAAAAACATCTATATCTGCAAAGATCTTAAAGAGTAGCCCTTTACCTTCCATTACGGGTTTAGAAGCTTCTGGACCAATATCTCCCAGTCCTAAAACTGCTGTACCATTAGATATAACCGCTACCAGATTTCCTTTTGCAGTGTACCTATACACATTTGATTTTTCTTTCTCAATTTCTAAACAAGGTTCTGCGACTCCAGGAGAATATGCTAAAGATAAATCTCTTTGTGTAGCATATTTTTTAGTTGGCACTACTTTGATCTTTCCTGGGGTAGGCTTTTCATGATAAATTAAAGCCTCGCTTCTTTTACTTTTTGTATTCATATTAAATCAAGATAAATGTGTGATTATATATCGTAATTCTCCAAATGATCTATCCCTTAGACTCGTTTGGTTTTTCAGTATTTAAAAACTTAAAACCATCATAATAGTATAATGGTTTTGCTTTCTTTCTAATACAAAGTTACATCTATGTGTGAGATGCCGAAATTAATAACAGGTTATCTTTAAAAAAATTAAGAATAGAAAAAAGAAATGGTTTTTTTAATACCTCTATTATTAATTATACAGCTATTATTCACTTTCCTTGAAAATATCGTTAGGATCTACTAACTGATCTAATTGATCTCTAAGGTTTTTATTTAAAAAAGTTAATCCTAACTGATATGACGCATTCATCCAGCCAAAACCACTAGGCGTTATATAATCGAATTCTGTTCCTACATTGCCATACTCTGCATATACTTTATGAGTACACTTTACTACATCATATTTTTCGGGAATTGTACCATTATAATTCACTGCATTTTTGGTGATCATCCATAGCCATCGATATGCTAACTCTTGTGCTTCTTTTTGATATCCTTGCGCCACTAATCCTCTCCAGATTAACATTTGATGTGGCGCCCACCCGTTTGGATAATCCCATTGGCGTTGCGGCGCATTAGGATTATTTGGATCTACAATATTAGCTGTACCTGCTACGCCTCCTTTTTCTACCAAACTAGAAAACAAGTTCTGAACCATTCTTGATGCTTGATCATCTGAGCATAACCCAACCCATAACGGATAATAATTTGTAGCAGATGCTATCTTTTGTTGCTTTTTTGTTTCAAAATTATAATCATAATACGTACCCGCAGTATCATCCCACATCAATTCATTGATTACATCTTTCCTTTTTCGGGCTCTCTCTAACCAATAGTTGCTACTTAACAACGCTCCATTATAGTCTAAGCTATCATCAAAGACTTCTTTAATTAAGAAAGCAATATCAAGTTCATATTTATACAACAAACTATTTAATCCTACTGTATTTAAATCTATACATAGGTCATCTAACCGATTAGAAGTATCATGACCACTTTCTCTCATTGCTCGATCATGAGTAAAATAAAGATCTAATGCTTTATCTTTTAATTCACGACTTATGTATTTTTCTGTAAACTCTGAAAGGGATAAATTATGCTCTTTTGCATGTTTATTTAAAACAAAATCAAAATGACCCTCTTCGGTTTCTGGAGGCACCCCTATACCTTCTCCATAAAAACGATTTAGTCCCGTATCTGTTAATCTAATTCCTTTTTTCATCCAAACAGTCTGATATTCTTGTATCACCATTTTTAGATTCTTAGAAAGCCAAGATTTAGAAATTTCTGGATCATCAAGATAAATTTCTTTGAGTAACGAACTAAAAAAAGGGGGTTGTGTTCTCGTAAGGTAATAGCTTCTATTGGCATTTAATATCTTACCATAATATTTAATTTGGTACCCGAAATTATCTGCCATTGCTTTTGCTAAATCTGCTCTACCATCTAGTAATAAGCCTACTGATTCAAAATAACTATCCCAACCATACATTTCATTAAATCGACCTCCTGGAACTACAAAAGGCGTTCCTTTATATACCCCATTAGTAGTGGTATGAGCAAGATTAAGAATCCCGGATTTGTTATTTAATGTTCTTACATATTCTGGTGTGATTTCTTTTGGTAGCATCTCTACTTTTAGCTTCTCAATTTCGGTTTCTAGAGATCGAAAATAGGCAGCTGCTTCGGCATCATCATGAGGAATATACAATCGCAAAGTATCGTTATTAGATTTGGTATCGCTCAAAACTCTAGTTAATCCTTCTTTATCAATAGATCTGGTTAGATTATCCCAAAATCTATTTTTAATTAATCTTGAGATACGATCAGAAGGTTTCTCTTTTATTTTATCAATTGCAATTTCTTGACCTTTCTTTGCTATTGCTAATTCCTGAAGTAAATTAGATAAATGATACGTTCCTTCTATTTTATGTGATTTTCCATTGGCATCAACAAACTCAAATTGTTTAGGACCTTTATCTTCGATTGTAATTTTTTTATCTCCATCGGTATCTTCTTGGGCAATTAAGGCTTGCAATACCGAGGCATGATCTTGAACCTGTTGCTTAACCTCATTTTTACAACTTATAAAAATGCTACTCATAACAAGTACACCTATACATCTAACATGTAGTTTCATAATATCAATCTTTTATAACTAAAAAAACTTACCAGAACTGCTGTTAAAACTAATAGTAAAAATGATAAAATCCTATAATTTTATTTTGAGGACTCGTTATTCTTGTTTAAGATCAGTATATCATAAAAAAAGATAGCCATCTTTAGTGTGACTATCTTTAATCTACTGGCTATATTTAAAGTGTTTATTTATAATATCATTACATCAAAAACACTGGAGATCGAGTAAAAAACATTCAAATTTGAGTATCAAAGACTCAAATTTGAGCCAAAAACCCTCGAACTTGAAACAAAAACACTGGAGACCGAGTATAATACACTTGAATTTGAATATCAAAGACTCAAAATTCAACCAAAAACACTCGACCTCGAGTGTTTTTTACTCAAAAGATTACCTATTTTTTATTTTCTAGAAAAGCGTTGTTTTAAAAGTGAAGGGAACAGGCAGTTACTTCTGGTTAAATTGGGTTAACGTCTATCGTATGGTTTGTTTGCTTCTCGAAGGGTGCTATGCATTATACAAAATATTATAAGTTTTTTATTTTTTCGATTCTAGTAATTTTTGCACAAGCATTTTTAATTCTAAAATTTCCTTTGATTGCTTATCTAGTTGTTTTTCTTGTTGAATCGTATAAAGTGTAAGTTCCTCTATCTTTTGAAGCAGTTTAGAATCCATTTCACCCAATAAAATTCCATTTTTTTCAACTTCTTTGGCACTTGGAATATCTTTTAAATGTCCTTTTTCTTTGATATGATTTTCCACTTCATGCAGAGTTGGCAGTTGGTAATCATCAAAGAAAACAAAGTCAGACCAACCAGTCTCTACTTTAATTTCTTTTGCTCTTATTTTTCCATTAACAGCTAATTTCCAAGACCCTGTATTTGTAGTTCCGATTCCGACATTACCTTTAGGCACGGATATATCTCCGCCAGCTTCATTCATAATGTATAAATGATTAGTACTTGTTGAACCGAATCCTACAAATCCCATTCTAGAATTTACATCATTAAATTCTAACCATCCATATGAACTTATTCCATCAGTTGAATTTTTTAGACTAATAATAGGTCTACTGCCATAAATTTCTAAATCTTGACTTGGATTTATGGTTCCAATACCAACGTTACCATTAGCTCTAATTGCCATTTGATCAGAACCATTAGTTCCAAACAATAATCGAGTAGCATCGACTGCTGGATCAACAGCAATGTAAGGATTCTTGTTTTGACTAAAATGCTGCCATCTAAGTTCTGTTCTTGTCCCATTACTTTGTATTAAAATACCATTTCTTTGGAACGCTCCTCCCAATCCTTCTGATCCTAATCTAACATTCCCAAATACAGTAAATTTTTTGTCTGGCCAATTTGTTCCAATTCCAATATTTAAGTTTGGAGAATTTGTTATTCCATTTGTTCCATTTGGGACATAAAGAGTTTGAGAAAATGAAGAATATGATAGTAGAAAGGATAAAAATAATAGTAATCTTTTTTTTACTTTCATAATAATTTTTGTTTTCTATAGTAATTTATATTCATTTTTTGTGCTTGTGCCTAACATTATAAGTATGTGTCGTAGAATGCGGAAATGTTACCTTGCCAGCAACATATTTGCGCAGATTTTATAACTTTTGATCATAAAATATTTGAGCCATAGCAAATATATAAGAACCTTTGTTGTCACTTAACTGCTATGATATCATATATTGTGTTGTATGCTGGCTTTTTATTGAGTTTTATGCTTGTCCTTAAGAATAAATTGAACTATTTCCTTTGCTCTTTTCGATGTAATTCCGTTTTCTTGATCAAAAGTCAATTGATGATTTTCTTCTCCAATCTCAATCTCTACTATGGAACCAATATTTTGTTCGATTGCTCTTGATTTGATGTTAAGAGTGTTTTCATATGTTGGAATTTGATTTTGCAACCATCCAAAATATGGTTCATTCTTTATTCTTTCAGGGTTATTCCAGTCATCCATTCTTTTTTCAAAGTTTTCGGGACTTATAGAAGTCCAAATATCAAAATAAAGATCTTTAGAATAATCTATTATAGGAATGGTTAATCTTCCGCGATGAAAAAAATACTTTTCATCTACAACGCAAAGACTTTTTTCGAGTTCAATTCTGGATTTTCGCTCTGCAGGAGGAATTGAGTAATAATAGTCAGGAAATTCTGATCCAAAACACAAAGGCATATCATCATATTCCGCTCCACAACATTCACACTTAAAGATCTCTTTATCCTTTCTATTAAAAATTTTACTCAGCTTCATATTCGTGTTTCACTCCTTGCATACAACCTCTAGTGTATGGTGTCATGGCTATCCTGCAGGGTAGCCATGCATTATACCCATTGTTAGCTCTAGTTATTTATTAATTCTGTTTCTGTTTGTACAATTTTAGGTGTTGGTCTTGCCCAAGTACTTACATATTGAACAATTCCTTCATAATATTCCAAAACCATATTATCAATCAAAACTATAAATTTTTTCACGCTCGCAAAACCCGCTCCAAACCCTCTATTCAAAGTGATTTTGAACGCCTGAATTTCTTTGTCTTTAGTTGAGTCAATTAGCTGGTCTAATTCTGATAACTTTACTTTAATGTTAGCTTTAGCATATTTAATATCAGCTTCAATCATTAATTCCTTCTCTAATTTTGAAAACAAAATATCATTTTTCTTTTTGCAATTTTCTAGTTGTTTTCCAATCCAAGTGATTTTAGCCTTGTTTCCTTTATCAAGAGGTGGTGTTAATTTAACTGACATTGATACTATTCTCCTTTCAAATTCAGCCATAAGTTTTATGTCAGAAACTGCATTTTTAATAATCAATTCCCCCGTAATACAATTGTCGTTTATGACTTTCTTGATATCCTTTTTTACGCTCTCTTTGTTTTTAGATGAAGACTTCACTAAAACACCAAGTTTTCTGCTTAAAAGTAAAGCCATATCTTTTTCCTCTTCGTACCAGCTTAAAACAGCTTCCTCGATAAATTCATCGGATTGTTTCAAAGCCTTTTGAGCTCTAATGCTTTCTGATAGTTCTTTCCAACCTGCTTTCATTTGTATGAAACCAGAAATTCCAGATACTGAACTTTCGAAATAATGTAAAGCTTCTGACATTATTTCCACTTGGTCATCATCTTGTATTCTAATATCATTTTTAAAAAGTAGTATTCTGCCTTTAGTTATTAAGTATGTCCAAGAAAAATGATACAATGAAATGTTTTTAGGAACTTTAACTTTTACAGGTGAATGTGTTGAGTCTGCAACAAATTCGTTTGATACTGTTACTAATTTATTGACCTTTAAACTTTTTGAAATTGAAAGATAATCTTCAACTTGTTTTTGGTCAATCCCGTTGTTTTTGTTTTTCATTTCAAAGAAAACTGCATCAGTAATTATTCCTTTGGTAACAACTATTATTAATCCATCTATTCGGGATGAACTGACGTCAGGAAATGAAGTTTCTGTATAATAATATGCTTTTCCTGCTCTACTTAATTTGATGCTTTTAAAGATTCCATCTCTATATTCTTTTACTAACCGTACTGTTGATAAAAATATTGACGTTAAAGCCATTTCATCTCCAGTTTTTAAAGTAGGAATTAATTTTGCTTGTTGTAATTTGATTTGACCACTTTGAACAAATGAGTCAAAGTCAGTTTTTTTCAGCCCGACAAGTTTGGTTAGTTTTTTTTGAATCATATTGATTTTTGTTGGTTGTATTTTATTAGAGCTAAAACTCTTGTATAGCTACTATGCATATATTCCTTATATGCTCTTAAACCCATAAAACTAAACTTATCTTTTAAGAATTCATTACGGAAATCCACATAGGCACTTAAAAAGTTATATGTATAAGATGAATACCTTTTCCCAAAAAAAACCTTTTAAAACATTGGCTAGAAATTGTAATTCGTTAAGCGCTACTACAAAATCATAAATAAAGTGCAAGGACCACCAATTCATAGGCTAACAAATGCATCATTATCATTGCGTTCCTGCTTTAAGATATCCCTGTTGAAATATTGATCGATACTTTTATATTGACAACTTACGTTTAAAAAAACTATACAACGCATAAGACATAAAACAATTTTATTCATTTGATTTTAAAATATTTTTTATCTCCTCGATCTTTGCTTTAGCATTTCCGTTAGTTCCTCCTAACTCAACCGCTTTATTGTAATTTTTAAGTGCTAAATCATATTGTTTATTTGTATAGTAAGCTTCTCCTAAACTATCATACAAGTTTGCATTATCAGGAAATTCAGAAACAGCTAATTTGAATATTTCAATACTTGCATTCATCTTTTTTGATGTCAATAAATCATACCCAAGTCCATTTAATTCATTAGGATTTTCAAAGTCGTAGATCTCTAAACTGCTTTTTTTCAAGTCATAATAATACTGAATGCCCAACTCAATGTTTTCATGGCATTTTTTACGAATTTGTCTATAAATAGATTTCTTGGGTAAACTAAAAGATTTCCCTTTCATTATATTATGTAAAGATTCAATTATTTCAAAGCTTTTGCTTTTATTGTTGGACATTAAAAGAACATTGAGGTCATTCTTAAATTCACTAATAAAAGCTGCTTCAAATTGATAGAATTGACCACCATGACTATGAGTTTCGAATAAATCATCAGATGAGCCAAGAATAGACCTTTGATTTTCAAAATATTGGTTCTTTAGAAGCGATTTTAAGGATTCTCTAGAAATAAGTTTGTAATTGTGCAAAGCCGTAATCCATGTATTCAAATCATCGATTGAGACCCATAACCAACCTTTACTTGGGGGCATCTCTGCAGTATTTTGCTTATGTACATCAAAACATCTAACCCTATTTGGATAATCATAATCAAGATCAAACCCTACATTTGTCATTTTTAAAGGAATAATAATATTCTCCTTCGCAAACTCTTGAAATGTCTTTTTTGAAGCATTTTCGATAATCTTTTTTTGAAGAAAAATACTATTGTTATTATAATTAAAACCTGTACCCGGCTCAAATAGCAAACTAGGTAGCAATTGTAAACCTTCTAAGATACCTTTATCATTTTTTACATTAGCATAATCTATTTGAGGAATCCCACTAGTAAAGTTTAAAAGATGCTTTATGGTGACTTTTTCAGACCACGCTGGTAGCTCTAAATCAAATTGAGAAAGTTTGTCATCTAAATGTAAATCGCCTTTTTCAATTAACATCATAATAGAAACGGCAACAAATTCTTTTGCAATAGAACCTGGACTAAAAATAGATTTTTTTGTCAGCTCAGTTTGTCCTGAGCCGTCTGTGTATCCAAATGATTTTTGATACACAATAGAATCATTCCTCGTAACTAACACATTGCCATTATAAATACCTCTTTCAAAACTAATCTGCATAAGCGAATCAATAGTTTCATTGTATTTTGAAAAGGGTTGAGTTTCTTGTTTTTGTGCGTTACTACATCCTAAAAAAGATAAAGAAAGGATAAGAATAATGTATTTTTTCATATTTATATGGTTTTAGATACAAAGGATAAGATAGTTTTGAAATTGTTACAATTTTTTATAATCTCGCCTCAAATTTTCAATTTAAAAGGTTCGCTATAAAGCTTGGTTGTTCGGGTTAATAGAAGGAATGTTATTTTTCGCATACGATATTAATTTATTGTAATATGCAATCATTCATATTTAAAAAGGTTTTCTATTATAAATCCGTACTACTACTATGTAAATAAAGACTTTTAATTGGTTTCCTTTTGACTCTTTTCTTTTTTTTGTATTTAGCTGATGTAGTTCCTGTTATCTTTTTGAAAGTTGTAAAAAAAGTAGCCTTAGAGTTAAAGTCACAATCGTAACCGATAGTTTCAATTGTATATGCTTCACTTGAAATTAATAACTGTTTTGCTTCTTTAATTCGTAATTCGCTTATAAATAACGAAAATGACTTCCTAAATTATCATTCAAAAGTTGTGATAATGGATGAGATGAAATATTGAGTGGATTATACATTATTTTTCAGTGTGAAACAAAAACAATCTAAAAGAACTAAAACTTAGATTTAGCTCTTTTTGAAAAACTCTTAAACTTCTCTAATATAAAAAAACGCTTCATTAGAATTGTCTGTAAACAACAAACGATTGTGTTCCTCGTGGATAATACTTCCATTACTTTATGATGCTAAAATCTAGTGATCCTTGTATTTGATTTTTACAAAGCACAATGAATATCTATTCTTTAAAAAAGGGGTACCGTAATAACAACTTGTGTTGTAAGATTCATTTACATCTTGTTATCACTAATTTAATTTATTGAAAACATGATAGGGAGGCTATATTTAACATTTACAAATTCGCCATTGATTTGTCCCCCTTTATAAAAACTGGGAAATGTATTTATTGCCCTGATACCTTCTTCTATTAATTCTGGAGTACCTCCTTCTGCACTGATATTTACAATTTCGCCTTCTTTAGATATATAAAAATTAACGATCACCTTATGTACCCCATAAGGTAAGTTAGCAGCTAACTCAGTATTAAATTTTCTATTTACGTGCATTTTAAGCTCTTTTGAAACACATTGTTTTATTTCAACTTTATCAGTTAAATTTTTACAATTTTCTGTTACTGGAACATGTTCTACTATAGAAAAATCACTTTCATCAACTTCAGATATTTCAATGGTTTTGAGAGGAAAGTATTCTTTAATCGTAAACCACTTATAATTTATATCTATTTTTTCATTTTTAGCAATGATTTTTTTATACTCGCTTTTAGTCGTAGTTCTTAATCCCATTTTCAAACTATATTTCATAACATTTCCTTTCCTGTTATATTCTTTAGGATTTAACTTAGGGATTTGCTTTATAAAAAATTTAATTTCCTCTTCAAAAATCTTTGACTCATCAGAAACTTTAATGTCATAAATTTTACCAATAGAGTCACACTTAAAATTTACATGAAGAAAAATCTTTTCTTTTCTTTTATAACCATTTTCTGAAGCTATTTTGTCAAGATTATTCACAGATTGTGCGTAAAATGTTTCCTTTATTAGGTCTTTATTTTGGGAATATAAAATTGTATTTAAAAATAGTAGTAGTAAGAGAATGTATTTCATATTTTTTTATAAATTAACCAAGATTTTAATATGTATGTCCCAGCTAAGCAAAAGGTTACCCCGCTTTTGAATTTTTCATGGGTATTTATTTTCTTTATTTCAAACATTGATCCTTACCAAAAACACAATGCTTTTTTGATTAGAGACTTTTCTGCAATGATCATATACATCCTATTATCTACAAAATTTCTTTATCAATTTTTTAGTTAATCTTTGTTTTGTTTTACTAGGAAAACTTCTTAGTTTAGTTTTTTTGTCTACATAAAAGATATAATCATAATCGCACATTTTGGTATCCATTAAAAAAATATTGGAATGTGAATGACTTTTTTTAAAAACCGATTTAGAAAAAATTGACTTACCGTCAAAAAAGACTGCTTTTTTATTTTTTAAATCAATCTTTTCTCCATTGAATACCATCACTACATTTTCCTTTTCGTATTTCGCGAGTTCTCTCTTATACTCCATTTTCTCAATTTCGTTATGATGCTTTGTGGTTTTTAATGGTGTGGGATACATCCTTCTCAAGGTGTTTATAAGATAAGGAGATGAATAGCTATAATTTTTAGTAGAACTACATTGACTTATTCTATTTTCTGATTCGAAGAATATGTAATATTCTCCTACAGTAAAAGAAGGACTATGACAAGATGTATTTTGCTCAATTTTATATATCATGTCAATTTTAATATTTCCTTTCCAAATTTTAAGAGGTAATAATTCATAACTATTACCAAGTTGTTTAGTTACTTTTGCTAAGAAAATATTTTCTGTATATTTTGATTTTATTTCATCAGTTAAATTTACAGGTCTACAAATACATGAAAATGTTTTAACTGAAAATAATATTAGAATTATGAATATTAGTTTTAATTTCATAGCTTATCTTTTAAGAATTCATTACTAAAACCCACATAGGTCCTTAAAAAGTTATATGTATATGATGAATACTTTTTACCAAAAAAAACTTATTAAAACAGTAGTTAACACTAACAGTACAACAGATAATATTCTATAGTTTTTATACCAAGGCAAGCTGGCAAGTTCTTTGGTTTCTTCTGTAAAAATCTCCTTTTTATAGGTATACTCTACAATTTGTTCTTCAGATTGTGGCTTGGTGGATAAACTGGTAATAACATGTACTAGTAAACTAATCACAAAAAGCAGATTTGCTTTGGCTAGAAAATGTAACTCGTTAAGCTCTATTACAAGATCATATTTAAGAGATAAAATCATAAATAAGGCACAGGCGCCACCAATTAACAGACTAACAAATGCACCATTACCATTGGCTCTTTTCCAGAACATCCCTAATAAAAAGGCTGCCACTACAGGTGGACATGTAAATGCAATCACCAACTGTAAATACCCCCAAAGAGAATCACTTACTTTCTCTATCACGGGCACCCATAATGATGCAAGAATCACCAAAATCAAAGTCGCTATTTGCCCTGCACGCACCAATTGTTTACTAGTCATTTCTGGTCGTAACTGCTTTATAAAATCCATGGTTATCAATGTCGAAGCAGAGTTAAAAGTAGCAGAAACTGATGACATCATAGCGGCCATTAATCCTGCAACCACTAGACCTAATACCCCAACAGGTAATAATTGAAATAATAGCACAGGATAGGTTAGGTTAGGACAATCTGAAAGACTCTGGCACATGGTACCATCTGCTAGTGGATAATTTAACTCAGAAATATCTAATGTATTAAATAATAACAATGCTAATACACCAGGTACAATCATTATAAAAATAACAGGTAGCTTAAGCAAACCTGCAAAAAGTGCTCCCCATCGACCATGATTTAAATTTTTGGCCCCAAGAACACGTTGCACCATAAATTGATTATTAGCCCAAAAATAAAACCCTAATAAAGGCACGCCAGTAAGTAATCCCCACCAAGGCATAAATTCGTCATTACTTGGTCTGACCAAACTAAAAACTTCATTAGCATTTTGTGGTATAAATTTTCCTTCCTCGGCTCTATTTCCAAAATTCACTTCACCGGCAGCAAGCATTCCGTCAAGTTTACCCATCATCGCATTCCAACCACCACCCAACTCATCAAATGCAAAATAGGTAAGCAAACAAGATCCTATAATTAGCAATACCGCTTGAATTACTTCGGTTTGGATTACAGAATTTAATCCCCCAGGTATCGTATATGCTGCTGCTGCAATAGCTAAACCTATTATGATAACCGTAGATGAGGTCTCTGGAAACAATAACTTAAGAACAATACTACCCACATACAATCCTGCCGCAGTATCTACCATTACATTACCGATAATGGTAATAAAAGAGAAATAATACCGTGACCTTTTATCGTATCTTTTTTGTAGAAATTCTGGCATTGTATACACTCCAGATTTTAAATAGAATGGTAAAAAGAATATGGCAAAAAATATCAAAACAACAACAGCATACCACTCGTAGTTATATACATTAATATTTGTTTGATAGGCATCTGAGGCTAATCCAACAAGAGTCGAACTTGAAATATTTGCAGAAAATAAAGCAATCCCAACAATTGGCCAGGTCATTGTACGACCTCCTAAAAAATAATCCTCTGAGCTTTCTCGTTTAGATTTTGATATTCCGTAGATAATAATCCCGATTAAATACACAACAATTACTGTAATGTCTACGTATGATAATTCATTCATATGTGAAATATTTATATTCTATTTTTAACATGAAGATTAGGGGATTAAAAATTAAATAGTTTTTAATTTTTAGCACAACGCCAATGAAATATACAAGATAATTACAAAATGATCGTTTTTTTGGAAGACAAAAAGCTTAAAACCAGCAATACAAACGTTTGTATTATTAAATTTTCAAAATCTATTTATTTTTCAGGAATTGTATGTTTCTATTTAATCCTGAAAACTTAGTTCTTTTTACTGCAGATTTCTGAAAGACTTTAGAAAATACGTCTTGGGTGATTTCTTCCCAATCTTTTTTTGTCATCTCTAACAATTCTGGTTTTGGATTAAAAAGAGGTTCATTATGCGATTTTGAGAACCTATTCCATGGGCAAACATCCTGACAAACATCACATCCAAACATCCAGTCATCAAACTTACCTCTATAATCTTGCGGAATTTCTTCTTTTAATTCGATTGTAAAATAAGAGATGCATTTGCTGCCATCTACAACATAAGGTTCTACAATCGCTTGTGTTGGACAAGCATCTATACAGGCAGTGCAAGTACCACAATGATCTGTAACTGGCGTATCATACTCTAATTCTAAATCTATAATTAATTCTGCAATAAAATAAAATGAGCCAACACGTTGTGTAATAAGGTTACTATTTTTTCCTATCCATCCTAATCCACTTTTTGCAGCCCAAGCTTTGTCCAGTACAGGAGCAGAATCTACAAAAGCTCGTCCGTGAACTCCTCCTACCTCCTCCTGGATAGTATGTAACAGTTCTTTTAATTTATCCTTAATTACAAAGTGATAATCTGTTCCATAGGCATATTTTGATATTTTTGGAGCTTCCGGATCTTTCTGTGTTTCTGAAGGATAATAATTCAGTAATAAGGAAACTACACTTTTTGATTCTTCTACTAATTTTGTAGGATCTAAACGTTTATCAAAATGGTTTTCCATATACTGCATTTGGCCATGCATATTTTTATGTAACCATTTTTCTAGACGCGGGGCTTCTTCTTCTAAAAAACCAGCTTTACTAATCCCGCAAGAAAGAAATCCTAATCTTTTGGCTTCTGCCTTAATAAATTGAGTATGTTTTCTACGAGAATCCATATCAACTTTATCTTTGTGTAAATTTTAAAGTAGAGCCTTGTGGTTTTAGGGTGATTAAAGGATTTACCTGAATTTCTTCTGACGTTGTTGTAATTGTATATTGCTGAATCAATTCACTAACCACAACAATCATTTCATACATTGCAAAATTACTTCCAACACACATTCTTGGTCCTGCTCCAAAAGGAAAATACCAATCAGCATATTCTTTTTTATTTTCGGGGTTAAATCGATCTGGATTAAATACTAATGGTTCTTTCCAAAAGTCTAGATGTCTATGAATTTCGAAAAATGAAATTAAAACTGTAGTTCCTTTGGGTAATTGAAGATCTTTATAGGTATCGGATTCAATAGCAACTCTGTCTGAAAAATATACTGGCGGATATAATCGCATTGCTTCTTCTATACACTGTTTTGTATATTGACTTTTTGCAAATTGATCCATAATTGACAAATCTTCATCTTTAGATTTCATCACTTCATCATATGCCTTTTCTTGTATTTCTGGATGCATCCCTAGTAGTAATAATGAAAAGGTTAATGCATTTGATGTGGTTTCATGACCAGCTACAAAAAGAATCAAGATTTCATCTATTAGTTGCTCATTATTCATAGATGTACCGTCATCATACTTTGATGCCAATAACATATCTAAAAGATCATCATACGTAGCAGTATCGTTTCTTCGTTGCTCAATAATAGTATTTAATATATCCCGTGCTTCATTTGTGAGCATTTTTGAACTCTTCATCTGCCCACTAAGATAGAACCACCATCGTTTATAAGGTTGTCGTATCTCTTTGATTAAAGCATTTTGAGCAGTTTCGGTGATGTATTGCAATCTAGCAATTGTATTCCCTGTATCGGTATAACTAAATAATGATTTTGCGACTACTTTAAACGCTAAATCACTCATAAACGGATGTATATCTACAGTTTGATTAGGCGTTATCTTAGACAACTCTTCTTTGATTGTTTCTTTAATGGTTCCTGCAATAAGATCTAGTTTCTTTTTATAAAAAGCAGGTTGTATTAGTCGTCTTTGTTTTAACCAATACTCGCCATTAGATGTCAACAAACCATTTCCGATATACCTACCTAAGTCTTTTGTTTGTAATGAGGACTTATGATACGAACGATGTTGATGTTGTAACATATGTTTTGCAAAACCAGCATCTCGAGTAAAAATTGCAGATTTTCCGAATCCTAAATTCACTTCAAACACATCTCCGTGCTTCTCAAAATTTTCATTGTGAAAAGGAAGCGGGTTTTTTAAAATACGTTTTGCATTTCTAAGTACTCTAAGAAATGAAACCTCAGGAATTGTCTTACTCATATATTGATCAAATAAATAATCTTAAAATAATCCACCCTGGATTCCGCCTTTGATGCGTCCCAGATGCTTATATGCTGCTTCAGTAACTTCTCTACCGCGTGGAGTGCGCATAATAAATCCTTGTTGTATTAAAAATGGCTCGTATACTTCTTCTATAGTTTCTGCACTTTCACTTACTGCAGTTGCCAAAGTTGTAATCCCAACAGGGCCACCTTTAAACTTATCTATTAATGTGGTTAAAATCTTATTATCCATCTCATCCAAACCGTGAGCATCCACATTTAAAGCTTTTAAAGCGAATTTTGAAATTTCAATATCGATTTTACCGTTACCTTTAATTTGTGCAAAATCTCGTACTCTTCGTAAAAGAGCATTAGCAATTCTTGGTGTTCCTCTACTTCTTCCTGCAATTTCGATTGCTGCTTCCATAGAAATAGGAACATTAAGAATATGTGCACTTCGTTCTACTATCGTAGCAAGGAGTTCGGTTGTATAATATTGTAATCGTGATTGAATACCAAAACGTGCACGCATTGGGGCAGTTAGTAATCCGGACCTAGTTGTAGCACCGATAAGAGTAAAAGGATTAAGAGTAATTTGCACTGTACGCGCATTTGGACCACTCTCAATCATAATGTCGATCTTATAATCTTCCATTGCAGAATATAAGTACTCTTCTACAATAGGACTTAGACGGTGAATCTCATCGATAAATAAAACATCTCTCTCATCTAAATTAGTAAGTAATCCTGCCAGATCTCCCGGTTTATCCAAAACCGGTCCAGAGGTTACTTTTATACCAACACCAAGTTCGTTTGATAAAATATGTGCTAAAGTTGTTTTTCCTAGACCAGGAGGACCGTGAAACAGGGTATGATCCAGTGCCTCTCCTCTTAGATTAGCCGCCTGAACAAAAATCCTAAGATTTTCTAATACTTGATCTTGCCCAGCAAAGTCTTCAAATGTAAGAGGCCTTAATGCTCTTTCAATATCAAGATCTTCATTAGATAAATTATCGTTTGTTGGATTAAGATTTTCGTTCATTTTTTAATGCATTATCAATTCCCGTGTAGATTGCAAAACAAATATACTAGAAAAAGTCCAGCAGTATTGACATATCCCCTATCGAAAATAAAATACACTTAATTGTCAAAGCACCTAAGCATTGCCAACACAACTAGACCTATTAGATGATTTTTATTTTTAATTAAAACGTAACTACCTATTATACAGATTAAAAAAAATTGTATATTGCATTTTGTATACAAAATACAATATTATTCATGATACAATATACAGATCTAAGTCAACCAATTTATGAACGATTAAAAGAAATGATCGTTAACGACGAATTGAAACCTGGAGAAAAAATAGTGCAAGAGAAAATTGCTGAATTATTGGGAGTAAGCAGAACCCCCTTAATGAAAGCACTTCTTACTTTAGAAAATGAGTTCTTAGTCGAAAGTATTCCTCGTCGCGGAATATTTGTAAGAACTCCTGATTTAAAAGAAATCATTGATGTATACTTTTGTCGAGAAGCTTTAGAAGGTATGGCTGCAAGATTATTAGCAGAACAACATGACACCTCAATTATCAAACAACTCAAAGATTGTTTTACACCTTTTATAGCGAAGAAAAAAATCAACACTAAAGCCTATGCCAAGGCAGACGAAAATTTTCACAAACTACTCATTAAACTTACCGGCAACACCCCTCTCGACAAAATTTACTTCTTTAGCAATATCCATGACAAGGTAATAGGCTACGGATTAGTTAGACCCCCAGAAGAGACTATGGAAGAGCATTTTAAAATCATTAATGCCATAGCAACTGGGGATTCTGATAATGCAGAACAATACGCAAGAGCTCATATCAGAAAATCAAGAGAAATATTAATTGATCAATATAAAAAAAGAACCAGTGAAGAATTATAATATTGCCGTTGTACCAGGAGACGGCATAGGAAACGAAATTGTACCCGAAGGAATAAAAGTTTTAGAAGCGGTTTCAAAAAAGCACAATTTTAGCATTACTACAGAAAGCTTTGATTGGGGTGCAGGATACTACTTAAAAAACAAAAAGTTTCTACCAGAAGATGGCTTAGAGGTTTTAAAAAAATTTGATGCTATTTATTTTGGATCCGTTGGACTACCTGAAGTAGATGACACACTACCCGCAAAAGATTACACTTTCAAGGTAAGAACAAACTTTGAACAATACGTAAACTTTAGACCGGTTCGCACATACCCAGGAGTGCAAAGACCATTAAGAACAGAAAAACATATTGATTTTGTTATTATTAGAGAAAATACTGAAGGTGAATTTGTGCAGGTGGGTAGTCAATATTTACCAGATTCAGAAAATGGAATGGGAGTCGACACTAGTATTTTTACTCGAAAAGGTATAGAACGAATCGCGCACTATGCCTTTAAACTCGCTCTTAAAAGAAGAAAAAAAGTCACACATATTACAAAGTCTAACACTTTAATTAATAGTCTTACCTATTGGGATAGAATCATAAAGGAAGTAGCACAACAATATCCAGAGGTAGCGCATGACCAAATGTATATTGACAATTCTACAGCAAACTTTGTCCTAAAGCCAGAAATCTTTGATGTTGTTTTGACCACTAATCTTTTTGGAGACATTCTTAGTGACTTAGGTGGTGCTGTTATGGGTAGTCTTGGTCTAGGTGGTAGTGGCAATATTAATCCTGAAAAAGATTTCCCTTCAATGTTTGAGCCTATTCATGGATCTGCTCCAGATATTGCAGGTCAAAATATAGCAAATCCCTATGGTCAGATTTGGTCGGGAGCATTAATGTTAGAGCATTTAGGAGAAGTAAAAGCAGCAGATGCGATTATGCAAGCCATTGATAGATCAACAAAACGCGGAGTTTTAACTGTTGATCTTGGTGGTAAATCCAGCACTGTAGATGTTGCGAATGCGGTAATACAAAATCTTTAAAAAAAGTCATGTATAACGTCGTTGATCTTACGGTTGCCTATTCTAATGAAATAAATGGTTTTACTATACAACCCAGTAAAACCATTGAAACCGATGGATGGAACGCCAGTATGTTGAGTTTTTACTCTCATTGCGGCACTCATATGGATGCTCCTATTCATTTCGATGTTACGAATCAGACTATTGATCAAATTTCAATTTCTAATTGTATAGGCAAGGCATGGATAATAGACGTTCGAAAAGTTAGTGCTAAAGGTTTACTGTACTCAGACCATATTCAACAAAATATAAAAGAGCGATTTATAGCTGGAGATAGTTTAATCTTTTGGACCAACTGGTCGCAACACATACATTCTCCTAAATACAGAGATGAATTACCAAGAATAAGTGAAGAACTGGCATTATGGTGCCTTGAAAACAAAGTGAAAATGATTGGTGTCGAACCACCATCTGTAGCAGATGTAAACAATATAGAAGAGGTCACTAAAATCCATCAAATTTTACTAAAAGGTGTGATAATTATTGAAGGGCTCACCAATATTGATAAACTTAAATCTGATTGTGTAGAACTAATCGCATTACCATTAAAAATAACTGGTGGAGACGGTGCTCCTGCAAGAGTAATTGCCATTGAAAAATATTGATGAATATAATCCTATCTGAAATAGAAAAAGAATTACCTGTAGTCGATAAAACCGATTACAGGAGTCAGAACAATTCTCTTTTTTCTCAACTTCATAGGACTTGTATTGTTATTGATGACGACCCCACAGGTAATCAAACCGTTCATGATATTACATTACTAACTAAATGGGATGTAGAGACTATTGCTAATCAATTTAGAAAACAAAATCCAATATTCTTCATCCTTACCAACTCCAGAAGTTTAACTTCTTCTAAAACATCAATTATTTATAATGAAATTATTAGCAATATTGCTATTGCTTCAACCATTACACAACGCAGGTTTTCTATTATTAGTCGCAGTGACTCTACTTTAAGAGGCCATTTTGTCGAAGAAACGAATGCTTTACAAAAAGCAAAAAAATATAAAGATGCAATTACAGTTTTTATACCTGCAATGTTTGAAGGAGGTAGAGTAACAGTAAATGACATTCACTATATATCAGACAGCAAACAATTAACCCCTGTTAATGAAACTCCTTTTTCAAAAGATCATTCTTTTGGATATACTGAAGCCAATCTGGTATCATGGATTATAGAAAAAACTAAAAATAAGATTAATTCATCAGAAATATCAACATTCTCAATTTCAGAAATTAGAACACAATCTATTCAACAATTATCCAGAAAAATAATTGACTTAACTCCCAATACATATTGTATTGTAAATACACTCAATTATTCTGACCTCGATAAGATAAGCCACGCTTTATTAAAAGCGCAAAAAGCAGGAAAAACTATCCTGTTTAGAACCTCTAGCTCATTTGTACCTAGTTACATTGGTCTTATAACAAAAGGACTGTTAAAAGCAAGAGATTTTATTGCCGACCTCCCTCAGAACGGTGGCTTACTTATCGTTGGTTCATATGTACAAAAATCTTCAGATCAATTAAAATACCTTTTAAAACATTGCAATCCTGAAAACGTAATAGAAATAGATGTACATCAAGCCTTAAATGAAGATACAAGTACCTATATCAAATCTATAATAACTGTTATAAACAATCAACTTCTACGTCATAATGATATCGTTATATACACCAGTCGAAAACTAATTACAGGAAAAGATACCGAAAGCACTATTGATATTGCCTCAAAAGTATCGTACCTACTCACCACTTTAATACGCAAGATTTCTACGAGGCCTAAATATATATTAGCCAAGGGTGGCATCACCTCTCATGACATTGCAGTCCATGGACTCGGAATGAAACAATCAAATGTTCTTGGACAGATATTGCCTGGTGTTCCTGTTTGGGAAATGGGTAATGAAACTAAATTCCCAAAGCTACCCTATATTGTTTTTCCTGGAAATGTAGGAGATGAAAAATCATTACACACAATAACACAAAAATTATCTTAACATGACTATAGCATCTAGAAGGTATGGCTTTTTTGCAGGTTCTTTTTTCATCACATTACTACTTTATATTGATAGAGTATGTATATCATCTGCCAAAGAGGCTATTAGTACTGATCTCACTCTTACTGATATTGAAATGGGTTGGGTATTAAGTGCATTTGCCTTAGGGTATGCATTATTTCAAGTCCCAGGAGGAGCTTTAGGAGATAAATTTGGTGTACGAAAAGTAATGACGATCATCATGATCACATGGTCCTTATTTACGTCATTAACAGGTGCTGCATGGAATTATGTTTCGATGTTATGTTTCCGGTTTATTTTTGGAGCAGGAGAAGCGGGAGCTTTTCCAAACATATCAAGAGCTGCATTTTCTTGGGTTCCTTTAAAAGAACGTGGAATTTTTCAAGGTATAAATTTCTCTGGTTCACGTCTGGGAGCCGCATTTGCATTACCATTAGTAGCTTATCTTATTGATGCGTGGGGCTGGAGAACTATTTTTTACTTTTTTGGAGCTATTGGTATTGTTATAGCCTTACTATTTTATTGGATGTTTAGAAACACTCCTGAAGAACATAAAGCAATTTCAGAAAAAGAAAAACAATACATTATTGAAAACCGTCAAAAAGAAAAAATATCAGACAATAAAGGAGTCTCAATTAAACAAATTTTAAGCTCTAAAAATGTTCTTTTTGCCATGGGTCAATACATTGGCAGCAATTTTATTTTCTTTTTTACACTTACTTGGTTATTTCCTTATATCAAGCAAAAATATGGACTTAATCTTGTAGACGCAGGGTTTTACGCCATGGTTCCATTATTAGCAGGTGCACTAGGAAATTGGGTTTCCGGATTTATGGTTGATGTTATCTATAAAAAAGGTAAATGGAAACTCTCGAGAAGAGTTCCTGCAATAACAGGATTCATATTTGTTATTATTGGGATTATCTCAAGTTTATACATGAATACGCCTCTTGGTGCTGTTTTATGCATCTCTATTGCTATATTTGGTGCAGATATGACTCTAAGTCCCTCATGGTCTTTTTGTATGGATATAGGGCAAGAAAATTCTGGTAAAGTATCAGGAATGATGAATATGGCAGGAAATCTGGGAGCATTTGCGACAGCTCTTGCTTTTCCTTATTTACAAGAATGGACAGGATCCAATGATCCTTTCTTTTATACTGCTGCTGTATTAGCAGGAGTCGCAATTATATTTTGGTTAAATATGAATCCCGATAAAACCGTTGTGAATGACTAAGAAATTGAAAGGTGTAGCTATAGGAGCAGGATACTTTAGTAGATTTCAATATGAAGCTTGGACCAGAATACCCGAAGTAGCAATCACTGCGCTCTGTGATTTAAATACTACTCGTGCAAAAGAGGTCAAGAATACCTACTTGATTAAAAAACAATATCAGGATTACAAAGAAATGCTAATTCAAGAAAAACCTGATTTTGTTGATATTATTACACCTCCAGAAACACATTTTGAAATGTGTTGTTTTGCAGCTGATCAAGGAATAGATATTATTTGTCAAAAACCATTGGCTCCAACTTATGAAGAAGCCATTCGACTTGTCGCTTATGTTAAAAGTAAAGGAGTACGATTTGTTGTTCATGAAAATTTTCGCTTTCAGCCTTGGCATAGAGAAATAAAAAAAATTATTGATCATAATGAAATTGGTGATCTTTTTAATCTGAATTTTAGGTCACGATTAGGCGATGGCTGGGGTAATGATGCCTATCTTGAAAGGCAACCCTATTTTCGGGACTACGAAAAATTATTAATTTATGAAACAGGTGTACATTACATAGACACTTTTAGATATCATGCAGGTGAAATCAAAAATGTATACGCAATACTAAAAAAATTAAACCCAATTATTAAAGGCGAAGATTGTGGTATGATGATCCTTAACTTTAAAAATAACGCACACGCCACCTGGGATGCCAATCGCTATAATGAGAGTAATTATCTATCCCCTAGATATACTTTTGGAGAATATCTTATCGACGGTTCAAAAGGCTCTATTAGATTATATCCAGACGGAAAAATAACTATACAACTACTGGGTCAAAACGAAAAAGAACATGCGTATACACATAATGATATTGGTTTTGCTGGAGACTGTTGTTATCTCTTTCAAAGAGATTACGTAGACAACATGATTTTTGATGGGGTTTTTGAAACTAATGTAGATAATTATTTAAAAAACCTTAGTGCCCAAGAGGCAGTATATCAATCTGCAAAAATTAACATGCCTGTTGAGGTTTAACTCCAAAAAACTTAGTTTAAACTAAATAAATTTCATTAAACAACTAAGACATATCTATAAACTCTTTTCTCTAATATAGGTGTATTACTACAACACTCTATACAGACAAGATTTGTTCTCTCTTCTTAGAAAAAGTGTAAAACAAAAGGTGCAAATTCCCTAAAAAAGGGGATGTTCTACCTATAACTTTTGTTGTTTATTTGCCGCATAAATATTAACTACAAACTAACAAATTATGAAAAAATCAAACGTACTTGGCTTTACTAGAATGTCTTGTATGCTAGCACTAGCTGCGGCACTATTAAGTTGTGAAAAAGAAAATGACACCACAGCTGTATCGGTAATCAACTCTACTGAAACTAATTTTTCACAAGAATTAGCATTTCCAAATAAAACTGGAGATTTAAAAGAAGTTCTTCTGAACAATCAAACAGTTATTGTTGAAGAAATTAACAACAATTATGTTTATCAGGGTGATATTTTGATTAATCCAAATATTGAAAACACCCTTGAAGAAAAAAGTGTTGGTCGATCATTAGATAAATGGAAATGGCCAAATAGAACTGTATTTTTTACCATAGACAGTAATTTACCTAATCAAGCCAGAGTTACAGATGCCATTGCTCATTGGGAGCAAGAAACTGATCTAAGATTTGTAAGACGAACAAATCAGCGTGACTATATTCGTTTTAGAAACGGTAATGGATGTTCATCATTCGTAGGTAGACAAGGAGGTGCTCAAAACATAACACTTGCAAATGGTTGTTCTACTGGAAATACTATTCATGAAATTGGTCATGCAATTGGATTATGGCATGAACAAAGTAGGGCTGACAGAGACAGATACATAAACATTAACTTTAATAATATCGAAAATGGAAGAGCATTCAATTTTCAGACTTATGGACAGCAAAACCAAGACGGAAATGAATATACTTCTGCTTTAGATTTTGGAAGTATAATGATGTACGGACCATTTGCATTTTCTAAGAATGGACAACCAACTATTACTAGAAAAAATGGAACTACATATAGTGTACAAAGAAATGCTTTATCTCAACAAGATATTGATGGTATCGAAAGAAGGTATGCTAATGTGTCTTTTTGGTTAACAAATAATCGAAGAGGAGCTTCTAGAGGTCAAAAGATTATTGACGGTAGCGTTAGAGGAATAAAAGTAAGAGAACAATCTGGATATGGCGTTATCAATGCTGCTATTACCAGAGGCAGTGTCTCATCTGCTTGGACAACAACCAACACTAGAGGACGTATCAAATCTGTTTCTTTTAGCAACCCAAATGATTATGCTACTGGTATTGAAGTAAGAGAACAATATGGTTATGGAATCATTGATGTAAGGCTTATTAGCCAAAATGGAAACAAAACTCCTTGGGCGACTAATAATCCAAGAGCGAATAGAGTTTTAAGGTACAATGCTCCTTCTGGAAGATTTATTACTGGAATTGAAGCTCAAGAACAAAGTGGATATGGAATAATTGACTTAAGAGTTTTTGTAAACAACTAGATATAACACAAATTTTAATCACATAATAGATTTGTAATCATAATCTAATAA
The DNA here is from genome assembly GCF_003443715.1 of Aquimarina sp. AD10. Lineage (NCBI taxonomy): Bacteria > Pseudomonadati > Bacteroidota > Flavobacteriia > Flavobacteriales > Flavobacteriaceae > Aquimarina > Aquimarina sp. AD10. Next base: position 3,090,664 of record NZ_CP031965.1, read on the forward strand.
AGGCTGCTACTAACATATAACATGTATAGAGCAGCCTTTTAACTTTATCAAACTTCTATAGGTTATATTACTTAATAACAAACTTAACCCATACTCCATTCTTATATTTCAAACATTCTAAAACTTCTCTTTTAGAAATTTCCATATTATAGATATGATAAAAGTAAATAGTGATTAATTTCTGCCTTAAATATTAGTTCTACGAGTAGATCTTTTAAGAATCTATTATATCTAAACAAGGTTTTTAAACAGTTTTATATTTACATAAGTGATACAACTCTTTACTGTTCGATTGTACGTATAAAAAAAGCTCTTTCCTAGATGAAAGAGCTTTTATATTTTAAACATCAATATAAATCATTAATGATGCATTTCTTCTTCGTTATCCTGCAATGGTACGATTTGAGGAACAAAGTCCTGTCCAGCAATTACATACTCACCATTTTCATTAGTTTTACTGTAATCGTAAGGCCATCTGTATACGCTAGGGATTGCTCCTGGCCAGTTACCATGCATATGCTCTACTGGTGTAGTCCACTCTAAAGTATTTGAACTCCATGGATTTTGCGTTGCTTTCTTACCATAGAACATAGAATGAATAAAGTTATATAAGAATACTAACTGTGCCGCAGCGGTAATTAATGCAAATACTGTTATTAACACATTAGTATCTTGTAAATCATCAAAATATGGGAAATTAGAATTCGTATAGTAACGACGTGGTAATCCTGCCATACCAATGAAATGCATTGGGAAGAACACTCCGTACGCACCGATTGCTGTTACCCAGAAATGTACATATCCCAAGTTTTTATTCATCATTTTACCATACATCTTAGGGAACCAATGATATACACCTGCAAATAATCCATAAAGAGCAGATATTCCCATTACTAAATGGAAATGCGCTACTACAAAATACGTGTCGTGCACATTAATATCAAGAGTACTATCACCAAGAATGATTCCTGTAAGACCACCTGTTATAAAAGTAGATACCAATCCAATAGAGAATAACATTGCTGGGTTAAGTTGCAAATTACCTTTCCATAGTGTAGTGATATAGTTAAATGCTTTTACTGCTGATGGTATAGCGATCAATAATGTTGTAAATGTAAATACTGATCCTAAAAATGGATTCATTCCTGATATAAACATATGGTGACCCCATACTATTGTAGATAAGAATGCAATTGCTAATATAGAAGCAACCATCGCTCGGTATCCAAAAATTGGTTTACGTGAATTTGTAGCTATTATCTCTGAAGTAATACCCAATGCCGGTAATAAAACGATATACACTTCTGGGTGACCTAAGAACCAAAATAAATGTTCAAATAGTACAGGTGACCCACCTTGATTATGTAATACTTCTCCTTGAATATAGATATCACTTAAATAGAACGAAGTACCAAAACTTCTATCCATTATTAATAGTAAAGCTGCAGATAATAAAACTGGAAATGATACAACACCGATGATAGCAGTTACAAAGAACGCCCAAATTGTAAGTGGCATTCTTGTCATAGACATTCCTTTAGTTCTAAGGTTTATAACCGTTACCACATAATTTAATGACCCTAATAAAGATGATGCTATAAATATAGCCATCGATACTAACCATAAAGTCATCCCTGTTCCGGAACCACCAATTGCCTGTGGCAATGCACTTAAAGGTGGGTAAATTGTCCAACCTGCAGATGCTGGTCCAGCTTCGGCAAATAATGATAGCACCATGATTACACTACTTAAGAAGAATAACCAGTATGATATCATATTTAAGAATCCTGAAGCCATATCACGTGCTCCAATTTGTAATGGAATTAGTAAGTTACTAAATGTACCACTCAAACCTGCAGTAAGTACAAAGAATACCATGATAGTACCATGAATAGTTACTAAAGCCAAGTACATACTTGGATCCATAACCCCATCTTTACCAAATTTACCAAGTAAAACTTCATAAACTGTAAACTGGTGATCTGGCCATGCCAATTGCATTCTAAACAATAAAGACATTGCAATACCAATAATTCCCATAATCAAACCAGTAATCAAATACTGCTTAGAGATCATTTTATGATCTTGACTAAAAATATATTTAGTAATAAATGTCTCCTTATGGTGCCCGTGATCGTCGTGACCGTGATCGTGGTTATCTCCTTGATGTGCTGACATAACGCTCATTTCTTTTTTAATATACTATATTAATTTTTCTTTCTCTTCTTAGTTGCTTGCTTGTGCAGATAATTGTTCTCCAAAAGTTGGTTGTGTTTTTAACCAAGCTTCATAATCCTTTTCAGATTCTACAACAATCTTCATTTGCATATTATAGTGAGATGCTCCACAAATTTTATTACATAACAAATAATACTCGAATTCGTATGTTTCTAAAGCCTCGTCACCTTTTGCAACTAATTTTTTACTCTTTTCTTTTCTAATTTTATTGATCGTAGCAACTTTCTCAACCATAAAATCACTATTCTTCATCTCTTCAGAAGTCATTGTAGGTGTATATGAAAATTCTGTGATCATACCAGGAACAACATTCATCTGTGCTCTAAAGAAAGGCATATATGCAGAGTGCAATACATCCTGTGATCTCATCTTAAAGATAACCTTTCTATTAACAGGTAAATGTAATTCGGTAGTTATTTTATCATCTTTACCATAATTGTCTGCAACATCAATACCTAATGTATTAATTCCTTCAATAAAACGAACATTCGCTTTACCTAGTTCATTATCTGATCCAGCATATCTTGCTCTCCAATCAAACTGATAAGCATATAATTCGACAATTAATGGATCGCCTTCTTCTTCGTCGATATTCATAATATCGGTCCAAGTAAATAAACCATAAATAATTAATCCAGCTAATACGATTACCGGAATTATCGTCCAAATAAATTCTAATTTATCATTATCAGCAAAGAATAAAGCTTGATTTCCTTTCTTACCTCTGTATTTGTATGCGAAATAGTGTAACAATCCTTGTGTAAGGAATTGAACAATAAATATAAGCACCATAGAGATGAACATCAATTGATCATAATCTACCCCATGCTCAGAAGCCGATTCTGGAAGGAAGAACGTATGATACTGCACAAAGCAATATAAGGTTAATAAGTACATGAATATTACAAATGCAAGCATAAGCTTACCTTGTAAATTGTTATCCTTATCATTTGCGACTTGAGAATTATCAGCATTCTTTAATTGAGACAATTTCAAAATTCTTGACATTTGCCACAATGTAATTCCGAAAAGCGCTATAACTACTATGGTTAAAAATACACTCATTTTTATCTATCTTCTTATTTTACAATTCAAATTTTAATAATGGAAATGTTTACTTTCCTCTAAATACGGATTACCCTTAGCAAGCAACGGAGCTTTTGTTAGTGCTCTGAACACTACAAATAAGAACAGTCCTAAGAACAATAACACAGCGCTTATTTCGCTAATACCAATAAACCAAGATTCACCAACAGTTGCAGGCATAACCATATTATATACATCTATGTAGTGACCACAAAGGATTACAATTCCTGCCATTACCACGAACCAATTCACACGTTTAAAGTCGCTATTCATTAACACTAATAAAGGGAAAATGAAATTCATTACTAACATTCCGAAGAATGGAAGTTTATAATCTTCGATACGTGTAATGAAATAGGTCACCTCTTCTGGTATATTCGAATACCAAATCAGCATAAATTGAGAGAACCAAAGGTATGTCCAGAAAATACTAATACCGAACATAAATTTAGCCAAATCATGTATATGACTATTATTTACAAATTCTAAATATCCTTTAGATTTAAGGTAAATTGTTATCAGTGCAATTGTAGTAATTCCTGATACAAATAAACTTGCAAACACATACCAACCAAATAATGTACTAAACCAGTGCGGATCAAAACTCATTATCCAATCCCATGACATCATTGATTCTGTATAAATAAAGAATACTAAGAATCCAGCTGCAATTTTAAAACTTTTCTTATACCAAACGTTACCTTCAGGGCTTTCGTCTTGTTTTCTAGAAAATTTAACGGCAAAATGGCGATATAATAACCAACCACCCATAAAAATAGCCGCTCTAATTATGAAACCAGTTCCGTTTAACCAACCTGATTTACCTTGGATTAATTTATCATGTGCAACAACTTCTGGATCTGCCCACACGAATAAATGGTTTACATGAAATCCTGATAAAGCCAAGATTACAAATAAGATCAAACCACCGGGAACTAGATATGCAGTAATTGCCTCCATTACCCTAAACAATACAGGAGACCATCCTGCTTGCGCCGCAAATTGTATCGCATAAAATGCAAGTACACCTAAAGCGATCATAAAAAAGAAGAACGCTGCAATGTATAATGAAGCCCAAGGCTTATTTTGTAGTTGATGTAAAATGTGTTCATAATGTGCGTCACCTCCATGAGCATCTTCAGCATGTGATTCTCCATGAGACGCGGCTTGTACTGCTTCACCATGACCACCTCCATGAGCGTCGTGCGCTGCCATCATTTCTTTTACCTCTTCTATAGAACCAGGTCTATCAGCAAATCCTATAACAAGACCTACAAGACCTACAACCATAAGGATGATAGAAAATAATCTTAATCTATTTGATAGCGTATACATATCTTTATAATATCGTTATTCTTAACTTTTTACTACTGCACTAGTGTGCGTTACTATGTTCTTCTGTTGATTCGTGATGATCTTCTTCTGTTGCTGTATGATGATCTTCTTTGATCTTTTCTGTTTCAACAATAGCAACATCAGCATCAATTCTCGGTGTTTTACCTTCGAGATCTGCTTTTAGTTTTTCAACATATTGAACAATCTGCCAACGTTCATGTTCATTAGTCTGAGAAGCATAAGACCCCATAGAATTAATCCCGTAGTACATTACATGATAGATACTTCCTTCTGTAATAGCTCTACCTGCATCATCGTAACTTGGTACTCCTAGAATCTTTTCTCTTTTTACTAAAGTTCCTTTTCCGTTTCCTTTATCTCCATGGCAAATCGCACAATAAATATTGTAAAGCTCTTTACCTTTTTCTTCATTTTCTTTTGTGTATCGAATAGGATTCTTTAATGTATCCTTAGCCAGTTGATATCCTTCGTTAGAGTTTTCAAAGTCATACGGCATCCAACCTCTTGGGATAGATCCTTCTGCTGGTAATTTAGCTTCTTGTCCATTTTCTCCAAATACACCATACTCACCATAAGTCTCGTAACCTACAGACTCATACATATTTGGCATATACTGATAATTTGGCTTTGTATCTTTTTGACAAGAAACAACACTAATCATCACTACTGCGGCTGCTAATATTTTAATAGTATTCTTCATTAGTACTAATGGTTATCTTCTTCCTTATCTATTACTTTAATTTCTACTGCTCCTGTGTCTCCTAATAAACTAGTTAGTTTATTAACATCATGATTTCCAGCATCAACTTCCATTAAGAAATGATCATCTGTAGTTCTTACATCAGGATTTTCTGCTTTTTTAAATGGCCATAATCTACTTCTCATATAAAAAGTAATTACCATTAAATGCGCTGCAAAAAATACAGTAAGTTCAAACATAATAGGCACAAATGCGGGCATGTTTTCAAGGTAACTAAAACTTGGTTTACCACCGATATCTTGCGGCCAGTCCTCGATCATAATAAAATTCATCATTAAGATCGCAACTGTTAACCCAACACAACCATACATAAAAGCTGTAATAGCTAATCTGGTATGTGGTAATCCCATTGCTTTATCAAGTCCGTGAACTGGAAAAGGTGTAAATATCTCTTCGATATGATAATGTTCTGCTCGAACTTTCTTAACAGCGTCCATCAGAACGTCGTCATCTATATATAATGCATGTATAACTTTTGATGCCATACTATTAGTTATTTTTAAGTTGTTCTGCCTGACCAGCCCAATCATCACGTTGTGCTCTACCAGGGAAAGATCCTGTTATACTATCTAATAAATCGTACTCTGCTTTAGTCATTTTACTTACTTGATCGAAAGTAAATATTCCAATCTCGTTAAGTTTATTTTCCATAACAGGTCCAATTCCGTTTACTTTCTTAAGATCATCAGCAGTTTGTGTAGAAGCATCAAAAGTACCTAAATTATCAAGTAAACTATTGATGTCATCTTGACTAGCTTCCTTAGCTTCTGTCTTTTCTACTACTTGCTCTGCCACTACCTCTTCTGTAGTAATCTTCACGTTACTTTTTGGTAATTGATCTCTATGATCAATCCCAGCTTCTCTTAATTTTTTATACTTCTCTCCCGAAGATTTCAAAATAGTTTTTACTTCAGCTTGTGCAATCACTGGGAATGTACGCGCATATAATAAGAACAATACGAAGAAGAATCCTATCGTTCCGATAAAAATTCCTATATCAACAAAAGTAGGAGAGAACATTGTCCATGAAGATGGTAAATAATCTCTATGTAATGATGTTACAATAATTACAAAACGCTCAAACCACATCCCTATATTTACAACAATAGAAATAAAGAAAGAGAACATGATACTTCTTCTCAGTTTTGGGAACCACATAAACTGTGGAGAGAATACGTTACACGTCATCATTGCCCAATATGCCCACCAGTAAGGTCCAGTTGCTCTATTTAAGAAAGCATACTGTTCGTACTCTACTCCAGAGTACCATGCAACAAACAGTTCTGTTATATATGCTACACCCACTATAGAACCAGTAATCATGATTACAATATTCATTAATTCTATATGCTGGATAGTAATATAGTCTTCTAGATTAGAAACCTTTCTCATGATAATAAGTAAGGTATTTACCATTGCAAATCCTGAGAAGATTGCCCCTGCCACAAAATAAGGAGGGAAAATCGTAGTATGCCACCCTGGTATTACAGACGTAGCAAAATCAAAAGATACAATTGTATGTACAGAAAGTACAAGTGGTGTTGCCAAACCTGCAAGTACTAAAGATACTTCTTCAAAACGTTGCCAGTCTTTTGCTCTTCCACTCCATCCAAAAGAAAGGATACCGTATATCTTTTTATTAAATGGTGTAATTGCTCTATCTCGGATCATCGCAAAATCTGGTAATAAACCTGTCCACCAGAAAACTAATGATACTGATAAATACGTAGAAATTGCAAATACATCCCAAAGTAAGGGTGAATTAAAGTTTACCCACAGAGATCCAAATTGATTTGGAATAGGCAGTACCCAATATGCTAACCATGGTCTACCCATGTGAATAATTGGGAACAAACCTGCTTGAATAACCGAGAAAATGGTCATCGCTTCTGCAGATCTGTTAATTGCCATTCTCCATTTTTGACGGAAAAGCAATAGTACTGCAGAAATCAGTGTTCCGGCGTGACCTATACCTACCCACCATACAAAATTGGTGATATCCCAGGCCCAACCTACTGTTTTATTTAATCCCCAGGTTCCTATACCTGTAGAAACTGTATATATTATACAACCTATCCCCCAAAGGAAAGCAATAAGCGCGATAGAAAATACAATCCACCATGATTTGTTTGCTTTACCTTCAACTGGTGCTGCAACATCGACAGTTACGTCGTGGTACGTTTTATCGCCAGTTACTAAAGGCTTTCTTATAGGTGCTTCGTAATGAGACATAATCCTTTATAATTGAATTGATTCTTTATTTAGTTAATTAGGCTTCTGTAGTATTTCTTACTTTAGTTTGGTACATAACATTAGGTTTTGTTCCAACATGCTCAAGTAAGTGATACATACGGTTATCTTCTTTAAGTTTAGCAACCTCGCTATCCTTATCATTAATATCACCAAATACCATAGCACCTGATGAACAAGCAGCAGAACAAGCAGTTTGGAATTCTCCATCCTTGATTACTCTACCATCTCTTTTTGCATCCAAAATAGTTTTTTGAGTCATTTGGATACACATAGAACATTTTTCCATAACCCCTCTAGAACGTACTGTTACATCAGGGTTAATAACCATTCTACCTAAATCATTATTCATATGATAATCAAACTCGTCATTGTTATTATACAAGAACCAGTTAAATCTACGTACTTTATAAGGGCAGTTATTTGCACAGTATCTTGTTCCAACACAACGGTTATATGCCATGTGATTTTGACCTTGTCTACCATGAGAAGTTGCCGCTACAGGACATACTGTTTCACATGGAGCATGATTACAATGTTGACACATTACAGGTTGAAATACTACTTGTGGATTCTCTGCAGGGCTTTCCATCTCTCCAAATTCTGACAAAGAACTTCCTAATCCAGCAATATTATCTTTTTTAACATTATCTGTATCAAAAGTATCTTGAGAAGAATAATAACGGTCAATACGTAACCAGTGCATATCACGAGATCTACGTATTTCTGATTTACCAACTACAGGGACATTATTTTCTGCATGACATGCAATCACGCAGGCACCACATCCAGTACAAGCATTTAAATCTATAGAAAGATTAAAATGATGACCTACAGAACGATCGAATTCATCCCAAAGATCAACCTCTGGAGAAGTTACCTCATACTCAATATGATTTTTACTAACTTCAGGAATTGCATTCCATTCGTGCTTATCTTTTGTATTGAATATTTCAAGCGTGGTCTCTTTTACAATATCACCACGTCCCATTAACGTATTATGCAACTGCACACAAGCAAACTCATGCGTACCTTCTGCTGCTGAAACAGATACATTCTGTACTGCATTAAGGTTTTGATATAATGTATAGGCATTAACACCTACTACCATTTCTTCTTTAAGGCCGTGAGATTTTCCGTAACCCAACGCTAATCCAACAGAACCTTTTGCTTGTCCTGGCTGAATAATTACTGGTACAACGACATCTTTTCCGTTAGCAGTAACTTTAGCATAACTACCATTTAATGCACCGTTAGCTACATTTTCATTTGTCAACCCTAACTCTTGAGCATCTGCTTTAGAAACTGTTAAATAATTATCCCAAGAAGCTCTAGTAATTGGATCAGGCATTTCTTGTAACCAAGGATTATTTGCCTGTTGTCCATCTCCTAATGATGTCTTAGTATATAAAGTAAGTTCTAAACCACTTGCTTTAGCTATTGAAAGTCTTCTTGCAGCAGCACCAACATTAGGCCCACTTACAACAGGAGCTTCTCCTTCTACAACAGCATCTCCTTCTGGAGCTGCAATAGCATCAACCAATTCTTGTTTTGGTAATGAAGGTTGCACTAACACTCCATCATGCAAAGCTTGGTTCCAAGAAGATCCTCCTAGAATACCAGTCCATGCACTTTTAATATAATCGTGATAAGTAGATGAGTTACCTGTCCACTTCAATAATGTTTCTTGAAACTGTCTTGTATCAAATAAAGGCTTGATAGTTGGTTGCACAAGGCTATAACTTCCTTTCTTCAACTCAACATCTCCCCAGGCTTCTAAATAATGCGGAGTTGTAGCAATATAATTACACTCAGACGATGTTTCATCATCATGCATACTGAAAGCTACAGAAATATCAACTTTACCAAGACCTGTTTTAAATTCCTCGGCATTTGGCAATGAAAATACAGGATTTACTCCTGCTATCAATATACCTCCAACACGACCAGCATTCATATCTTTTACAAGCTGAGCTACAGCTTTAGCATCACCTTGTCTTATTTTACGAGGTGTACTTTCGTTAAATGCTTTACTTTTTATTGTCTTATTTATCTCTAGCACTACTAATTGTGCATCAACGTCTTGTATACCTGATACTACTAATGCGTTACTACCAGCTTTCTGGATTTCTTTAGCCGCTTTCACTACAGCTGCATCGAGATTAGCTCCTAAAGAGCTTTTTGATCCAGACCCTGTTACATAAGCGTATAATGCCGCCAACACTTGTTTTTGTTGCGAAGGCTTTATTGCTACTCTTGTATCTGCATTAGCTCCTGACAAAGACATGTTCGATTCAAACTGAATATGCTTTGACATTTTACCATTTTTAGGCACGCGCCCTTGAGCATATCCACCATCATATCCACCACCTTGCCAATCTCCTAAGAAATCTGCTCCAATACTTACCACGGTATTAGCTTTTGCAAAATCATAATCTGCTAAAGCTCTTTCTCCGTACATAATTTGATACGCATCCAAAGCTTCACTTTGAGAAATCGCATCATATACAACATGCTTTACATTTCGATATTTAGCTTTAAATTCTGCAATCAACTTTGATGTAGAAGGACTAGCAAACGTTTGAGTAAGTATTACTAACTCTTTTCCACCAAGTGCATTTAGCTTAGCCCCTACTTCTTTATCTAAATCTGCCCAACTAATATCTTCTTTCCCTTTTTTAGGTCCTTGAAGACGTGTATTATCATACAATGACAATACAGAAGCATGCACTCTTGCATTAGCTTCTCCATTAGATTTTGCCAGATTATTATTTTCTACTTTGATAGGTCGACCTTCTCTTGTTTTTATTAAAACACTAGCGAAATCAAAACCATCAGCTATAGTAGTAGCATAATAGTTTGCCACACCAGGAACAATTCTGTCTGGCTGAACAACGTAAGGTATTGATTTTTTAACAGGACCTTCGCATGCTGCAAGTGAAGCAGCTGCTGTACTAAAACCTACATATTTAAGAAAATCACGACGTGTAGTTGACGAATTCTCTAAGGATGACTTATCTCCCAAAAACTCATCTGTCGGAATTTCCTGTACAAATTCGTTTTGTTGTAGCGTCTCAACAATAGAGCTATTTTCGTTTAGCTCTTCAACACTTTTCCAGTATTTCTTGTTTGATGACATATATAATTGATATTAGCTTCTTAATATTTATCCGAAATCGGATACAATTTTATTAGTAATGACATTTACCACATTCCAGACCACCCATTTGAGCAGCTGTTAGTTTATCCACGCCATATTTTTTAGAGAGTTCTGAATGAATCTTCTCATAATATTTATTATCTGCCACTTTTACATTAGTTTCTCTGTGACAATTTATACACCACCCCATAGTAAGTGGAGCATGTTGATACATGATTTCCATCTCTTCTACCGGTCCATGACATTTTTGACATTCAACACCTGCAACGCTTACGTGTTGTGAGTGATTAAAATATGCAAAGTCAGGTAAATTATGAATACGAACCCATTTTACTGGCTCTGTTTCTCCTGTATATTTTTGAGCATCTGCATCCCATCCCACAGCCTTATATAGCTTTTGGATTTCACCGTCATAAAACTCCTTAGAATAATCTTCTGTAGCTGTAGTTTCTGCAACTTCACCTATAGATTTATGACAATTCATACACACATTAAGAGAAGGAATCCCAGAATGTTTTGAAACACGTGCAGAAGAGTGACAATACTTACACTCTATCTGATTATCACCTGCGTGAATTTTATGCGAGTAATGAATTGGCTGAATTGGCTGATACCCTTGATCAACACCAACCTGCATAAAGTACCCATAAACAAAGTAACCACTTGCTAACAATAAGAATATAGCTGTAACTAAAACTAAGAATTGATTTTGAACAAAAGCTTTCCAGATAGGAGTTCTAGCTTCTGGTTCTGGTAATTCTATATTACTAGCTTCTGCAAAACGTTTAAGTGTATTATTTACTAAAAACAATATCACAACTAACATTAAGAAAACTAATGCCAAACCAGCAAGGATAATATCGGTAGATACTCCTGAATCACTAGATGTCGGAGCAACCGTAGATCCTGAACCTGCAGCAACGGCTGGCGCAGCTTTTGGCTCCATTACATACGCCAAAATATTATCTATATCACCATTAGTTAACTGCGGAAATGCGTTCATCGCAGTTTTGTTATACTCTTCATAAATAGCTACCGCTTGTGCATCACCAGATGCAATCATTGCTGCACTATTTTTTACCCAAGAGTATATCCACTCTCTTTCGTACTTATCAGCAACTCCAAAAAGAGCTGGACCTGTCATCTTTTTATATCTTTTATGACATGCTGCACAAAGAGAATTAAATAATGCTTTTCCTTTTGCTGCATCACCTCCAGCAGAGGCTTCTGTTGCAACAGCACTATCAGCAACTGCTTCTTCCTGTCCAAAAACAGGATTAAAAAAAGTAAATAAAAAAACAGTTCCTATGATTAGGATTTTGGAGGCTGAATTTCGGTGTTTCACCTGTTTCATATTATTACGTAGAATTATCGTCTTAATTTTGGCATGGTTTTTTCGTTTACTATCTCGAAAAGATAAAAAACCATCACTTTTAATTCGACGACAAAAGTACTATAATAAGTCGATTTTAGAAATGTTAGAGAACCGTTAAGTATTAATTTATAATAATTCTAAATAATATTTTTTAACCATTGTGAGTTATTAAACTTTACCTTTGCTTCAAATCAATTTGTAATGAGAATGTTAAACATGAAAGGCTACATTTTACTATTAGGTTTTTGTTACTTTAATAGTTCATCTTTAATTGCTCAGGATACTATAAATACTCAAATTCCTGACAGTAATGGCTTTGTAAAAGCTATTATCCCCCCTAGACAAGAGGCTTCTGTGACCATAAATCAAGATCCTAGAATCAAAATGCTTCTTGATTTAAAATCAAAAATGGAAAAAGATGGAGAGTTTAGTGATCGCTATAAAATTCAGCTATATTATGGAAATTTAAATAAAGCTAACGAAATTATGAGGTCCGCTAAAGAGAATTTTCCAGATTGGAGCGCAACAATGCAATGGGAAACACCAAATTATAAAGTATGGATAGGGAACTACAGAACGCGTCTTGATGCAGATAAAGCTCTTAAAGAAATCCACGCTGAGTTTCCAAATGCCTTTATTTTTAAACCCGAATAACAAAGTATTAAACCGAAGTCCTATCTTTTAATAAAGATAGGTCACTTATACATAAAAAAAAGCCGTTACAATTGTAACGGCTTTTTTTTATGTATAAACTTTAATAGCTACAGTTTCTTTTTAACTGCTACTTCTTGATAAGCTTCAATAACATCATCGACTCTTATGTCATTATAATTCTTGATTTGCATACCACAGTCATAACCTTTACTTACCTCTTTAACATCGTCTTTAAAACGTTTTAATGAAGAAAGCTCTCCTGTATACACCACAACACCTTCTCTTATCAATCGGATTCCTGAATTTCTAAAAATCTTACCATTCTGAACCATACATCCTGCAATTGTACCAATTTTAGAGATTTTGAATGTCTCTCTAATCTCTGCAGTACCTGTAATCTCTTCCTTCATTACTGGAGAAAGCATACCTTCCATTGCATCTTTCAGATCATTTATAGCATCATAGATAATAGAATATGTCCTGATATCTATTTCTTCTTTATCAGCAACCTGTCTGGCATTACCTGCAGGTCTAACATTAAACCCAATAATAATTGCATCAGAAGCAGAAGCCAATAACACATCACTTTCGGTAATAGCACCTACAGCTTTATGAATAATATTCACATGAATCTCTTCTGTAGACAATTTCTGGAAAGAATCTGTTAATGCTTCAACAGAACCATCAACATCACCTTTAAGAATTATATTTAACTCTTTGAAATCTCCAAGTGCAATACGTCTACCAATTTCATCAAGAGTAATATGTCTTTGCGTACGCACCGATTGTTCTCTATGCAACTGAGCTCTTTTAGAAGCAATATCTTTTGCCTCACGCTCATCTTCTAGCACATTAAACTTATCACCAGCTTGTGGCGCACCATCTAATCCTAAAATTGACACTGGCGTTGAAGGACCAGCTTCTTTTACATTATTACCTCTCTCATCCTGCATTGCCTTAACCTTACCACTATTTTTTCCTGCAAGAACATAATCTCCTACTCGAAGCGTTCCTGTTTGAACCAAAATAGTAGAAACGTATCCTCTTCCTTTATCCAAGAATGCCTCAACAACAGTTCCCGATGCTAATCTATCTGGATTTGCTTTAAGCTCTAGTATCTCAGCTTCTAAAAGTACCTTTTCTAATAATTCTTTTACACCTAATCCAGTTTTTGCAGAAATATCATGAGACTGTATTTTACCTCCCCAATCTTCTACTAACAAATTCATAGAAGCAAGCTTCTCTTTTATTTTCTCTGGATTAGCTTCTTGTCTATCTACTTTGTTTATAGCAAATACAATAGGAACGCCAGCAGCTTGTGCATGACTAATAGCCTCTTTTGTCTGGGGCATCACATCATCATCTGCAGCAATCACAATAATTGCTAAATCTGTTACTTGTGCACCACGAGCACGCATTGCTGTAAATGCTTCGTGACCTGGAGTATCTAGGAATGCGATTTTTTGCCCTCCTGCTAACTGAACTCCATATGCACCAATATGCTGTGTAATACCACCACTTTCACCGGCGATTACATTTTCTTCTCGTATATAATCTAGAAGCGAAGTTTTACCATGATCTACGTGACCCATTACAGTGACTATAGGAGCTCGTGTAACTAAATCTTCTGGAGCATCAACAACTTCTTCAATAGACTCTTCAATATCTGCGGTTACAAAATTAACCTCATAACCAAATTCATCTGCAACAATAGAAAGTGTCTCTGCATCTAAACGTTGATTCATGGTTACCATAATCCCTAAAGACATACAAGCTGAAATTATATCAGTTGTTGGCACACTCATCATCGTAGCGACTTCTGCAGCTGTAACAAATTCTGTTACCTTTAGAACTTTACTTTCTTGCTCTTGTTGCGCAACATCATCTTCTGCTTTTTGACGGTGTTGATCCCTTTTATCTCTACGGTATTTAGCTGCTTTTGACTTGTTAGATTTACCTTGTAATTTTTCTAAGGTTTCTCTAACCTGTTTTTGCACTTCTTCTTCGCTTGGCTCTTCCTTTACAACAGGCGGTCTTTTGCCTTTTGCGGCACCACCACGACCCCTATTACCAGGACCTCTATTACCAGGGCCTCTATTACCTCCCTGGCCACCCGGTCTATTACCACCTTGTCCACCAGCGTTATCTTTACTTATTCTTCTTCGACGTTTTTTAGCGTCTGCAGAACCACCACCAGTCTTCTTATCAGACTTATCATCTTTTTTCTTTACCGGCTTCTTAAACTGAGTTAAGTCAATTTTTTGTCCTGTAAAGTTTGGACCATCTAACTTTTTATACTGAGTTTTAACACGCCCCGACTCTTCTGGTTTCTCTTCTGTAGCGGGTTTTTCTTCGCTAACAGGCTCAATAACCTTTGGCTTTTCCTCGGCTACTACAGGTACCTTTGGCTTTTCTTCTTTTTTCACTTCCTTCGGAGGAGCTTGTTTCGTAATCTTTATTCCTTTTTTAACAGGTCTATTTGAAACTATTTCAGGCTCTTTTGCCTTCACCTCTTCTTTTTCTTTTTTAGGAGGAACATCTGCTACTTTTTCTTCGGGCTGCGATGTTTGCTCCTCTTTCTTATTTAAGTCAATTTTGCCTACTTGTTTAGGCCCACTTAGTTGAGCTTTGGCTTTTACGACTTCACGAGCTTCTGCTTGCTTACGCTTTTCTTCTTGCTCATTCTCGATCTGCACGCGTAACGCTTCTTTCTCTTTCTTCTTTTCTTCACCAACCTCTTTTGAAGCGACTTTCTTACTCTTATCAGTCTGAAATTCATCACACAAGAGCTGATAAATCTCTGAAGAAATTTTTGTGGTAGGACGCGCATCAATATCATGACCTTTTGAACTCAAAAAGTCAACAGCCCGATCTAGCGAGATATTGAATTCACGTAATACCTTATTTAATCTCATTGTTTTTGCTTCAGCCATAAATGCCTATTATTTTATGCTCAAATATAAATTAATTGTGTTTATTAATCCTCAAATTCTGATTTTAATATTTTAAGGACTTCACTAACAGTTTCTTCTTCAAGATCTGTTCGTTTTACTAAATCAGCTAAATCTTGCTCCAAAATACTCTTCGCAGTATCTAACCCTATCTTAGAGAACTCTTCTATTATCCAAGAATCTATCTCATCAGTAAATTCTGTAAGCTCTACATCTTCTTCAACACCTTCTCTAAATACATCTATCTCATAACCTGTAAGTTGACCAGCAAGTCTGATATTGTGTCCTCCACGACCTATTGCCTTAGAAACTTCTTCCGGTCTTAACATTACCTCTGCTCTACTTGTTTCTTCATTAATCTTAATCGAAGTTACTTTTGCAGGACTTAATGATCTTGTTATATATAATTGTAAGTTATTTGTATAATTTATAACATCAATATTTTCATTTCCTAATTCTCTCACTATACCATGAATACGAGAACCTTTCATTCCTACACATGCTCCAACAGGATCAATTCTATCATCATAAGAATCAACAGCAACTTTTGCCTTTTCTCCTGGAATTCTAACTACCTTTTTAACCGTTATTAATCCATCAAAAACTTCAGGAATTTCTGATTCAAAAAGTTTTTCCAAGAACAAAGGAGATGTTCTAGACATAATAATTGCCGGCTTATTACCTTTAAGCTCAACAGACTCTATAACTCCTCTTACGTTTTCACCTTTACGGAAAAAATCAGAAGGTATTTGCCTATCTTTTGGCAAAATAATCTCATTACCCTCATCATCTAACATTATGATTGCTCTATGTCTTATATGATGAACCTCTGCCGTATATATCTCTCCTTCTAACTCTTTAAATTGCTTATATATATTCGTATTATCGTGTTCATGAATTTTAGAAATCAAATTTTGTCGTAATGCCAAAATTGAACGTCTTCCTAAATCAATAAGCTTAACCTCTTCAGACACATCTTCACCAACTTCAAAATCTGGTTCTATTTTTTGAGCCGCTGTTAATGATATTTCTTGATTATCATCCTCTACTTCCCCATCTCCTACAACAATTCTATTTCTCCAAATCTCTAAATCCCCCTTATCTGGATTTATAATGATATCAAAATTATCATCGCTACCAAATTTCTTCTTAAGAGCATTCCTAAACACATCTTCTAAAATTGACATTAGCGTCACACGATCTATAAACTTATCATCTTTAAATTCTGAAAATGATTCTATTAATGCGATATTTTCCATATCAATGAATAATTAAAATGTTATCATAACTTTTGCTTCCACAATATCTTCATAAGCAACAGTTGCTTCTTTTACTACTGTTACTTTACCTTTTCCAATTGGTTTTGGCTCTCTAGTTTTCCAAGTAAGCAAAACCTTGTTATCATTGGTTACTGAAATCAATTCCCCTTCTACTGTTTCGTCTTTGGTTTTCACTTTTAGTTTTCTACCTATATTCTTTCTGTACTGACGAATATGCTTTAAACCTTCAGAAACCCCTGCAGACATCACTTGCAAAGAAAAATCTTCCTCATCTCTATCCAAATTATGCTCAATTGCTCTGCTTATAGCAATACAATCTTCAACTTTAACCCCTTGATCTCCATCAATAATAACCTCGATACTATTATCGGGATTAATCTTATAATCAATTAGAAATAAAGACGGGTTTTCCGCTAGTGCTTCTTCTAATAATTTTTGAGACTTATCTTTTAATGACATAAGTAGATAAAAAGAGGGGACTTTTCGTCCCCTCCATCTGGTTTTTTAATTTCAACGGTGCAAAGATAGTAATAATATCTTAGATTCAAAATATGATAAAGAATGAATTTATTCGTAAATTTAAGATACCAAAGTCATAGATAGCCTACTTAAAATTAGAAAGTTACAATACTATTCTTAATCCCAACACTCATCTTGTGATTATTCTAAAATCTAAATACATGCAATAATTAACTAATTTATTTCAAAAAAGCAAGATTATGATTAAAAGTATACTGGTGCCAACAGATTTTTCGGAACAAGCAGAAAGCGCATTAAAAGTAGCTGCTCAAATTGCAAAAAAAAATGATGCTCAAATTTATTTACTTCACATCTTAGAGCTACCCATGCACCTCTCTGATCTAATGTCTTCTGGCGCTCCGGCCCCAGCTCCAGAAGCTATATTTTTCATGAAGCAAACTCACAAAAAGTTCGAAGAAGTTTTAGAACAAGATTACCTTAAGGATATTGAAGTTATCGAAACAGTAAGTTTTGAAGATGTTCTAAACGGTGTTATCGACTCGAGTAAAAAGAACAATGTTGATATTATAATTATGGGATCTCACGGATCTTCAGGTTTTGAAGAATTATTTATTGGTTCTAATGCAGAAAAAATAGTTCGAACATCAAAAAAACCCACATTGGTAATAAAAGAAGATTGTGAAATATTTGAAGTCAATGACTTTGTGTACGCCACAAATTTTGATAACGAAGACAAACCATCATTAATTGCAGCAGATGAATTTGCAAAATCAATTGGCGCAAAACTTCATTTGGTATGGATTAATACCGCAAATGGTTTCAAGACCACGTACGAAACTGAAAGCAAAATGAATGATCTTATTTCCGGCCTACCTATAGACAACTATACACTTAACATCTACAATGACATCACCGTAGAAAAAGGAATTTTAAATTTTGCAGAGTCAATTAACGCAGGTATGATTGGTATAAGTACCCATGGTCGAAAAGGAATATCCCATTTTATCAACGGAAGTCTTGGAGAAGATGTTGTTAATCATGCTAAACGCCCTGTCTTAACTTTCAAAATATAACTCAACAAGATAGACACTCTATAGTCACAAAATAAAAAGGAGTAACAAAATTTGTTACTCCTTTTGCGTTGGTCTACTAGGGCTCGAACCTAGACTCTTCTGGACCAAAACCAGACGTGTTGCCAGTTACACCATAGACCAATGTATCTTTGCGGGTGCAAATTTAAAACTTTCTTTTTTCTCTGCAAACATTTTTTTAAAAATTATTACATTAAAATTACTAATTCGCTCTTTTCTAAGATGAAATATATATTTAAAATATAAACTTGTGTTAAGCGTTTGCTAAAAAAAACAAGGTAGAAGTATTTTTATTATTAAATTCGCCTCAAGTTATATAACCGAATACATTTTTATGAGCACATTCAACTTTAGTAAGTGGAATAAAATTATTGGCTGGGCAGTATTTGCCATCGCACTATGTGTATACTCTTTGACCGTAGAACCCACTGCAAGTTTTTGGGATGCAGGTGAATACATTGCTACTTCATCAAAGCTTCAAGTAGGACATCCACCTGGCGCGCCATTATTTCAAATGATAGGCGCTTTTGCATCGTTATTTGCAACCGATCCTACTCAAATCGCCTTAATGGTAAACATGACTTCTGCCTTTGCTAGCGCATTTTCTATATTATTTATGTTTTGGTCGATTACAATTTTGGCAAAAAAAGTAATTGTAAAAGATGAAGAATTTACAGAAAGTAAGGCCATTGCGGTTTTAGGTAGTGGACTAGTAGGAGCTCTATCATTTACATTTACAGACAGTTTTTGGTTTAATGCTGTAGAAGCCGAGGTATATGCTATGGCCATCTGCATACTATCGGTTCTCTTTTATCTAGGATTACTTTGGGAAAGAGATATGCATAAGCCTAGAGGTAACAAATGGCTTATTTTGATTTCTTTTATAGTAGGTCTATCCTTTGGAGTTCATTTTATGGGACTATTATCTATACCTGCTATAGGACTGTTATATTACTTTAAAAATTACAAAGAAATAACTATAAAGAATTTTATTATTGCTAATGTATCTGTGGTTGCAATACTCTTATTCATTTTTAAATTACTACTACCATCTACCCTTAAGTTCTTTGGAGCTGCAGAGGTGTTTTTTGTAAATTCGATTGGACTACCTTTTAATTCAGGTACAATCATAGCTGGACTTATTATCATAGCAGCCTTTTACTTTGGTATAAAATACACTCGTAAGAAAGATTATGTTCAACTAAACACATTGTTACTATGTGTTGTATTTATTCTATTAGGATTTTCAAGTTGGGTAATGCTACCTATTCGTGCAAATGCTGGTACCGTAATTAACGAGAACAACCCAAATAATGCGCGTGAGCTATTAGCATATTATAACCTAGAGCAATACCCTGAAACCCATCTATTTTATGGTCCTCAGTTTACTGAAATCTATTCTCAATTAGACGAAAATAATCCGTACGAAGACGATAAACCTAAATACGAAAAAGACCTTAAAACAGGTAAGTACATCATCGTAAACGATTGGAAAAATGCTAGACAAAATCTTGATAATGCTCATAAAGCATTTCTACCAAGAATGTGGAGCACCGAGCATATTGCCAATTATATGGAGTTTACTGGACCCATAAAATTTACTATAAAACCAGAATACCAAAGTGAAGAAGAATTGCTGAAAGCAGTTACCGAATTTAGAAGAGAATATGCCGTAGGAAAACTTGATAATAGTGATTATCATAAATTTCTACAGTCTTTTGGAAACTATATAGATGTAGAAAAACCTTCACTATGGGATAATGTAGTATATCTCTTTGACTACCAAATGGGATATATGTATTGGCGTTATTTTATGTGGAATTTTGTTGGACGACAAGATGATAATCAAGGTAAATTAACTAGCCTAGAAGGGAATTGGTTAAGCGGTATTACATTTATTGATGAAATGCGCTTAGGGTCTCAAGATAATTTACCTTCTGACACCCTTAAAAACAAAGCAAGAAATACATATTATTTCTTACCGCTTTTATTAGGATTAATAGGCTTTGTGTTTATGTTGCAAAGAGATAAGAAAAATTTCTGGGTATTATTTATCTTTTTCATGTTTACCGGTTTAGCATTAAAAATATACCTAAACGAAAGACCTTTTGAACCAAGAGAACGAGATTACGCATTAGTAGGGTCTTTTTATGTGTTCTCGATATGGATTGGCTTTGGAGTATACGCTTTATTTGATTTATTAAAAGGATATCTAAAACCAAAGCTTTTAGCCCCCATAATAACCGCAGTTTGTCTACTCGCAGTTCCTGTACTTTTAGCATCAGAAAACTGGGATGATCATGATCGATCTAATAGATATACTGCTCAGGCTATGGCAAAAATGTATTTGCAGTCTTGTCAAAAAGATGCCATTCTTTTTACCATAGGAGATAATGACACTTTTGCCTTATGGTACGCTCAGGAAATAGAAGAATACAGAACCGATGTTAGAACAGTAAACACAAGTCTTTTTGCTACTGATTGGTACATTGATCAGATGAAAAGAGCCGCGTATGAAGGCAAGCCAATTCCATCACAACTCACGCATGATTTTTACAGGTTTGGAAATAATGATGCCATTTACTTTAAACCTGTTACTAGCGATACAATGCTTATTAAGAATTGGATGAGATGGATCGAAACAGATGACCCAAGAACCAAAGGCGATCTACAAAGTGGCAAAAAAGTAAATACATTTCCTACTAAACATATAAGAATACCTGTAGATAAAGAAGCTGTGCTTAAAAATGGTATTGTATCTCAAGAAGATGCTGATCTTATAGTGCCTTATATCGACATTCACCTAAAAGGAGATTTATTATTCAAAAATAGGCTTTTAATGCTAGACATTATTGCCAATAACAACTGGGAAAGACCAATCTATTTTACAGGTGGAAGCTATGGAGATGATGATTTCTTATGGATGAAAGATTACCTACAACTTGATGGTGTTACCTTCAAACTAGTACCTATTCGTACAAAAGTAGATAAGCGAAATCCATATGAAATGGGTAGAATCAATACAGAGCTTATGTATAATAATGTTATGAGTTGGGACTGGGGTAATAGTAATAGTCCAGATATATATCATGACCCAGAAACTAGAAAAAATGCAATAACCTACAGAAGTAATCTTGCCAGATTAGTTGAAACTCTTATTAAGGAAGGCAAAAAAGACAAAGCTAAAGATATTATTGACTTAGCTATGAACAAGATGCCTATAGAGTATTATGAATACTACACCTTACTAGAACCTTATGTAACAGGATACTACCAAATAGGAGAAAAACAAAAAGCTCGTGATCTTTGGAATAAAATTGCTAAAAAATATCAGGAAAAACTCACCTATTTTGGAAGTTTGGATCTTAAAGAACAATACAATTATGCCGAGGATATCGTTACAAACGTAGAGCGTTATCGAAGTGTTGTAGACCTGCTTCTAATGAATCAAGATCGTGAAATGATAGAGGAAAAAGCTGACGAATTTAACAGATATCTTGGATTATTTACAAGGCTTTACTCTGCAGATGAAGGGTATGATGATGAAGAAGCCATAAGAAAACAAGAAGAAGACTTAATTAAAGAGTTTCAAAACCAACAGGAACAATCATTAGACTCCTTAGATACAATTACAAAATAAAACTCAAAAAGAGAGCTTTTTACAAAGCTCTCTTTTTTATTAATTGAAACAAATTGATCCCTGCAAAGACCCCAAAAATTCTAAAACAATTTTTCTCTACATATACTTGGGATCTACATGTCCAAAACGAAAAAAAAATATATTTAACTTTTGATGATGGTCCAATACCAGAAATAACAGAGTTTGTTTTAGCACAGTTAAAATTATACAATGCCAAAGCTACCTTTTTTTGTATTGGAGAAAATATCAAAAAACACCCTCATATTTTTAAAAAAATAATAGACCACGGGCATGCTATTGGTAACCATACGATGAATCATTTAAAGGTCTGGAAAAGCAACTCTAAAACATACCTAGACAACATTAGTGATTGCGAAGAATTAATACTGCAGCATTATCAAACCACAGATATATACACAAAGCTATTTAGACCCCCTTATGGTCAAATAAGTTATTCTAAATTTAAAACAATAGAGAAACTAGGTTACAAAATAATTTTGTGGGATGTTTTATCAAAAGATTGGGATAAAACTATCCTTCCGCAGGAATGCTCACAAAATGTAATAAAAAATACAGAATCGGGAAGTATTGTGGTATTTCATGATAGCAAAAAAGCATCCATCAACCTTAAATATGCGCTACCTAAAGTTTTAGATTATTTTTCTAACAGAGGCTACACTTTTGAAGCGATTTCTATTAAACGTACTCCTTCATAAGACCTATCAAAGTATTAGCATCTTGCTCACCACTTTGTCGCCATACCATTTCACCTTCTTTATAAATCATTAATGTAGGAAGTCCCTTAATTCGCAATGCAGTAGCAAGCTCTTCATTTTTATCTACATCAATTTTTATAACCTTGCCCTTATCACCAAGAGCAGCAGCCACATCTTTCAATACGGGATGCATAGAAACAGATGGCTCATTCCATTCGGTATAAAAGTCCAGCAACACCGGAACACCAATACCTATTATATCTCCAAACTTTGACATGTTCAAAAATTTTTATGTTTTAAGGTTTTCTAATATATTACCCATAAACAATTGTAAATATAACACTTTCTATGAATTAAGACGGCTTTGAACCCTTTCTCAATTCTATAACTGTAATCTCTGGCCAAATCCCCACTCTTCCGGGAAAAGCATGAAAACCAAATCCACGATTCACATTTAAATATCGTCCCATTTCATCATACATACCTGCCCATTGCTTGTATACATATTGTACCGGGCTCCATCTTACAAATCCTGGAATCTCGATTCCAAACTGAAAACCATGTGTGTGACCACTTAATGTAAGATGAAAATGATCATCATGTTTTTTAACTTCATATTCCCAATGAGAAGGATCGTGGCTCAACAAAATCTTAAAATCTTCTTTGCTTACTTTTTGTGATGCCTTTGTAAGATCTCCTGCTTTTTTAAAATTATGTCCCCAGTTTTCTACTCCAATTACAGCAATACGTTCTCCTTCTTTTTCAACAAAGGTGCTATCATTAAGTAACAGATTAAAGTCAATTTTATTATGAATATCTTTTATAGCCTGGAAATTAGCTTCTTTTTCTTCTTCACTATCCCAAGTAACGTACTCTCCATAATCATGATTACCTAATACAGAATACTTACCATATGTTGGTGTTTTGATACGCTTAAAAGTAGTTATCCAATCATCCATTTCTTTTGCCATGGTGTTCACTATATCACCCGTAAAAAGAAGCATATCGGTATCTTGCTCGTTAATAAGATCTACAGCATATTCTATTTTTTCTACATCATCAAAACTGCCAGAATGAATATCAGAAATTTGCGTAATTCTAAAACCATCAAAAGCATCAGGAAGATCTTCAAAATGCAACACATGACTAATTACCTTAAAATTGTATTTACCTCTAAAAATACCGTGTAACAAGCCTGCAAAAGGTATAGCGGCTATACCAATTGCTATCTTACTTATAAATTTCCTTCGATCAGGAAGATATTCTGTTGCTGTACCATCAAAAAAGGTATTGGTTAAATATGTATATCCAGCTACACATACTCTAATGATATCTTCTCCGAACATAAACAACACTATAATCAACTTAGGAACTATTGTTAACAACAACATTGCACTAGCCCTTAAACTATATTTTGTAGGACCAACGCTTCGATCATAATTAGCAAAAACATAAATTGCATAACCTAGAATTGCCAAAGATAAAACCAGATAGCCTATTTGCACTATTTGATTTCTTGTAAGAGTTTTGATAGCCTGATACGCATAGAACTCGAGTAACAGGTATATAAAAATAGGAATTAACCAACGCATAATATTCTAATTCAATAACAAAGCAAAGCTATCTCTCCTTTTTAATATGCTACTATTTTTAAGTAAAAATTAACGATATAATAAAGAAAACACTAAAAACAGTTAAATTTAACCCCATAGAACATGATAAATCTTAATAAAATCTTTTACATGTAAGATTTTTATTTGTAACTTCGAAGAATTATTTATTTTAAGAAACAATTTTTTTTCTATATAAAATTACAAACGCATTTAAAGTAGTTGATACATTGTTATCAATTTTATTTTGGGGCGAAATGCCGTCAGGTCTTGACGGCATTTCTTTTTTCTGTTTTTTTGAAGCTTAATTAATTTAATCTTCTCGATTATATCAATATATTGCATTCCTAAAAATTTACGCACATCATGTCACAAAAACGTCTTTTTCTTCTAGATGCATTTGCCCTTATTTTTCGTGGATATTATGCTTTAATCAAAAATCCAAGAATTAACTCCAAAGGTCAAGACACCTCTGCAGTAATGGGTTTTGTAAACTCTTTATTTGATGTTATCAAAAGAGAAAATCCAGATCACCTAGCTGTAGCCTTTGACAAACAAGGAAGTAAAGATCGTTTAGAAATCTTTCCTGAATACAAAGCTAATCGTGATGAAACTCCAGAAGCCATTAAAATAGCAGTACCTATAATTCAGGAAATACTAAAAGCAATGCACATTCCTATTATCGAACGTGCAGGTGTAGAAGCCGATGATTTGATTGGAACAATTGCCAAACAAGCAGAAAAAGAAGGGTATCAAACTTACATGGTGACTCCAGATAAAGATTATGCCCAGCTAGTTTCTGAAAACATATTTATGTATCGCCCAGCCAGAATGGGTAATGGTATTGAAATTTGGGGGATTCCTGAAGTTCAAAAAAGATTTGAGGTAGAGCGCCCTGAGCAAGTAATTGATTACTTAGGCATGATGGGAGATGCCGTAGATAATATTCCAGGTCTTCCTGGAGTTGGAGATAAGACCGCCAAAAAATTTATCGCAGCATATGGGTCTATGGAAGGGCTTTTGGCAAATACAGATCAATTAAAAGGAAAAATGAAGGAAAAAGTAGAAGCTAATGCCGAGTTAGGTCTACTTTCTAAAAAATTAGCTACTATAATTCTTGACTGCGATGTTACTTTTAATGCAGAAGACTACGAGGTCTCAAAACCTGATATAAAAAAGGTGAGTTCTATTTTTGAAGAGCTTGAATTTAGACGATTAACAGACCAATTAGTTAAAATATTCTCAGAAGAAACCTCATCTACTGGAACAACGGGTAATAAAGAAGTTTCAAAAAAACAAACTTCCCAAGCCGGTGCTGGACAATTTTCTTTATTTGGAGATGCAGAACAACCTGGAGAAACAGCATCACATTCTAGTAGAAAAACAATTGCTAATACAGAGCATTTTTACCAAAGTATTGCCCCCGGGATGGCAATGAAGTTATTCTTGCAAAATTTACTTAAGCAAGAGAACGTCTGCTTTGATACCGAAACTACAGGACTCGATCCATTAACGGCAGAGCTAGTAGGAATTGCATTTTCATGGGAATCTGGCAAGGGATTCTATATTCCGTGTCCCGAGAATCGTGAAGAAACACAAGAACTCATCGAACAACTTAGACCATTCTTTGAAGCAGAAAACATTACAAAAATTGGACAAAATTTAAAATACGACATCAAGGTATTAGCAAAATACGATATCGAAGTAAAAGGCGTATTGTTTGATACCATGTTAGCCCATTACCTTATCAATCCAGATATGAGACATAATATGGATGTACTGGCTGAAACATACCTAAACTATAGTCCAGTTTCAATTACAGAACTTATAGGTAAAAAAGGTAAAAATCAACTTTCGTTCAGGCAAGTTCCTGTAGACAAACAAACAGAATATGCTGTAGAAGATGCAGATATTACTTTTCAATTAAAAGAACATTTTGCACCTGAATTAAAAGAAGCAAGTACCATTTCTTTATTCGAAGACATAGAAATCCCACTTTTACGTGTTTTAGCAGCTATGGAAGTCGAGGGTATTAATCTTGACAAAGAATTTTTACAATCGCTCTCAAACGATTTGGATAATGACATTAAAGACCTTGAACAAAAAATATATACTGAAGCAGGAGAAGAATTCAATATCGCTTCCCCTAAACAATTAGGTATTATTTTATTTGAAAAAATGAAATTGGTTGATAAACCTAAAAAAACTAAAACAGGTCAATACTCTACTGCAGAAGATGTATTATCATATTTAGCCAAAGATCATGAAATCATTCAGAATATATTAGATTTTAGAGGACTATCTAAATTAAAAAGTACTTATGTTGATGCACTGCCTAATCAAATTAATGAAAATACAGGACGTGTACATACAGATTATATGCAAACGGTTGCTGCCACAGGGCGACTAAGTTCTAACAATCCTAATTTACAAAATATCCCAATACGAACCGAACGAGGTAGACAAGTAAGAAAAGCATTTGTTCCTAGAAACGAGGAGTACACTTTATTAGCAGCAGATTATTCTCAGATAGAATTACGTATCATAGCGGCCTTAAGTGAAGAAGAAACTATGATCGAGGCCTTTAAAAACGGAGAAGATATTCATGCATCTACCGCTGCCAAAGTATTTAATGTTTCTCTTGATGAAGTTAGTAGAGAACAACGTAGCAATGCAAAGACGGTTAATTTTGGTATTATTTATGGAGTTTCTGCTTTTGGATTAAGTAATCAGACAAGTTTATCGCGTAGCGAAGCTAAAGAATTGATAGACACTTATTATAAAACCTATCCGAAGTTACGTAATTATATGAGCGAGCAAGTTGATTTTGCTCGAGAAAATGGCTATGTACAAACTGTTTTAGGCAGACGTAGATACCTTAAAGACATTAACTCTGCAAATGCAATAGTTCGTGGAGCAGCAGAGCGAAATGCTGTAAATGCTCCTATCCAAGGAAGTGCGGCGGATATTATAAAAATTGCCATGATTAACATTCACAACAAATTGAAAGAAGGCAATTATAAAACAAAAATGTTATTGCAAGTACATGATGAATTGGTTTTTGATGTCTACAAGCAAGAACTTGAAGTTATCAAAACTCTTATAAAAACAGAAATGGAAAACGCATACAAACTTGCTGTGCCACTAGATGTGGACTTAGGCCTAGGTAATAATTGGCTAGAAGCACATTAAAACAAAAATGTATTAAAATATGGTTTCAAAACTTCTAATGATTTATAGAAGTTTTGAAACCATATTTTTAATTTCTAATAGAGATAAATCACTTAATCTCTCACATTGACTCACAATTATTTGATTGCTCAAAATATATTTAAAAAATAAATAATCTATGGATTTACGCATTGGGATCAAATCTTCCATCCAATCCAAATGCACAAGGGAACTTCCTTTAATTTTTATGACATCTACAGGTCCCAAACAAACATAAAAAGCCCCTAGTTTTCTTCTGTTTTTACCCGCAATATTCCCATTCAGATTCGTACCCGCTACTAAATCATCTTTACAGTAATTGATTGACAATTTATTTAAAGGAGTTTTAAGAGTATTTGAGTTAAAAAAGTCACCTATATATTCTAATCCTGACTTAACAACCCAATCTTCTTCATGAGAAAAAACATGCTTCAACCCTTCTTCATATCTACTTTTTTTCTTTTTTAAATCAAAAATACTGTTTGACAATTCTGAATAAAACTCCTCAATAATTATAAAATATAGCACTAGTACTGTTTCAAAAAAGCTACTTTTATCACCTTCTCCAATAAAAATATTAGGTATAGATTTACTATAAGTTTGCTCTTTTACAATTTTTTTTACTCGGGTTAGCAAAACATATTTATTCAGCACCTTTTTTATTCTTCTTGGATTCTCAAATTTAAGCTCTTTAAAAAAATTGGTGATAGCTTCATCCCATTTTTGCTTTATTTCTTTATGCTCTATAGTTAGACTTG
Organism: Aquimarina sp. AD10; assembly: GCF_003443715.1. Lineage (NCBI taxonomy): Bacteria > Pseudomonadati > Bacteroidota > Flavobacteriia > Flavobacteriales > Flavobacteriaceae > Aquimarina > Aquimarina sp. AD10. The sequence continues at coordinate 3,119,279 of NZ_CP031965.1, forward strand.
GAAAATAACACCTTACCAATTTCAAAATTTCATGATCCCTAGGCATAGAAAAAGAAATATCAAAAATCTTTTCTAAATACTCATCAGCTTTTAAAACCTCTCCGTATTTGGTTTTTACAGCTGCTCTTACTGCTTCCTTATCAATTCCAAAGAAAAAAATTGTTTTCTTGCCATAACTAAACAATAGCTTTATTGCTGACAAAAGATTCAAAACATTTTCGGGTTCACAACGATCAAGATCATCTATAAAAACAATATTATATTTAGGAGCATCTCTTTTTGTAACAAAATCTTCCCATCTAACAAACTCAGTTTTAAACTCTTCTTTAAGTTCTAAAAAAGACTTTTCTTTTTCACCCTCTAAAGCTTCGACTATTTGCTTACCATCTATACTTAAACCAGGAATCGACAATCTTATTGATTTGGTAAAACCTCTTAGAAGCTTCTCGGCTATATCTAAAATTTCTTCAGACACCTGTTCTTCAACTAATTTTGTCTTTTTAATTAAGTATTCTAGAAGTGATAAAGATAAATTCGAGTCACTTTCAAACTCCCAAGCTTCAAAAAAATAAGTATTAAAAGAAGTTTTTAGTTCTTTTTCAAGATACTTCATCAAGGTACTTTTACCACTTCCCCACTCGCCATATAATGCAAACATCTTGATTTCAGAAAAACCTTCTGTATTGGCTTCTAAAAAGATTTTAATCAAATTTGCCTTATCAATAATCCCTAGGTAATCTGTCTCGGCGGTAAGGTTTTTAATTGGTAGGTTTGATAAGAGTTTTGGCATAAAAAAAGAGTTTATCTAAAAATAAGAAAAACTCTTTTGTCTAATTATAGTAATCAAAATTATATTACAATTTCCTACATCTTACACAAGATTGATATCTTGCACCTTATTTATTGTTTTTGATACACAAGTTCTGCTTTCTTCTCTAAATCTCCGTCAAAAAATGTCCACTGATACGACACTTTAAGTTTATCCTCTGTTATTTCAAAAGTTTCGACTCCTTTCTCATCGCTTTTCAGCATTAACTTGTTATCTACAAACTCATAAGACCCATTATACCCATCACTTTGACAACTCACAGATAACTGCAAACCTGTATCTAAGTATCCAAATTTTCCATCTACATTATAAAATTCTGTTGGGCTCTCTAAAACAAGTTGAGTATTCTCATAACAGTCTGTTTCTAACATTTCATTTCTATTTGCTATCCCATCTCCATTTCCATCTGTTGGGTTTTCTACATTTACTTCAATCAATGTATAGGTAACTCTCTTGAAACTATCCCCTGCATCGTCATCGTTTGAACAAGACACTATTAATAATCCTAATGCTAAAATGCTTACTATTGTTTTTTTCATGGTTTAAATAATTTATTGTTATGATGGGTGTTTAACCAATCATTGTACCAATAAAATTAGATGAAGACATGTTAACTTTTAATTAACTTTTCTATATCATATTACCCTGATGCATTCATCATAAAATCTTACCACCACTTTCATCTTAAAGGATATTTTTTCCTACTTAAAGCCATTTTTTCCCTTTGACTTAATATTATTCTGATATAAGATGATATCTATATTTCTTTGTTATAGACAACACATCGAATAAGAATATCAAAACAAGAAAAAACTGTAGTCTTTAGAAACTACTAGTAGGTGATAGAGGCTTTCGTTTAGAATAATTAATTTTTATTTTTTTGACCCCAATACCTAAAACCCTGTTGATTAAAATAATAATCAGCGGGGTTTTTAATTTTTCTTACCAGAGCCCAAGCAAAACAATTACTCTACTTTGAGTACATAATTTAGATTATTATATCCAGTAGATGCATCCCATACATCTTTATTAGCCAATCTAATACTATACTCTGACCTTTTTGAGATTGTCTCATATTTATCTGCTAGATGAATAAAAACATCATAATCTCCAGGCACAGCTGCATCTGGTAAAGTAAAAGTTTCTTTTAAATTAACAGAAGAAAACCATTTACGAACATCTGTATTAAAGACAAACCTTAAAACATCATCAGAAGACTTATGCTTTAAAATCAAAATCACATTTCTGCCTCTTACTGGCGATGCATATCCAATATTTTCTAAATCTATTGAAATTTCAAAGCTATTTCCTAAAATAGCTTTGGTCGGAAACAGGGCTTCTTTTAAAACAAACCTATACCCTAGATTCTTTTTAATTTCTTCTATACATCCTCCATCAGTCCAATCATTATTGACTTCATTGTTATAATCTGCATTTAAAAATGTATAATGCAGTTCTCTTAAATCTGTATGTGCTATGCCAATTGGAGTACAATCATTCTGAGGACTATACCCATCATTACATGTTTCGCCACCAACAATAACATATTTACTATCTTCTTTAAAATACTTTTTTAAGTTATCTATATCAGTAACACTAGATGAGGATGAGTTTCCATAATCTGTATATGTACCAAAATCATCTGCACTAGCAAACAAACAATCATTATGAAAACCAATTCTTGCTTTATCATTATCAGTAAAAGCTTCTTCAATAACTAAAGCCTCTGCACTTGTTGGCGAACTTATACCATAGACATATCTTTGTTTCATCTGAAGGTAGCGAACCTGTATCATTAAATCATTTGGAGTCGCATCCAATAATGCTTTTAAAATAACGATTCTATCTTCCCAGTTCTTATCTATCAATTTTCCTTGCGTATCATTATTCGAAGCATCTCCAAAAAAATCGGTATAGTAATTTTCTCCCCAAGTTCCGATCAACCCCATTTGTAAACAATTAATAACATCTATATTATTGGTTATTACAGGTCCTATTTGAGCAATATGATTAAGAATAATATCTTTAGATGCATCTCCGTAAGGTGGGCAGATAAATCCAGCTGGGCATGGCCCCGAATTAGCCGTAATGGTATATGTAAACCTTGGTATTAATTTTACCCCTGCATTTCTTGCCGCAATAAAATCTTCTTCCATTTTCAACAAAAAATCACTAGAAATAGGCTTATCTACAAACTCGTCTAATACATAATACCTAAAAATTAATGTACTTATAGAATTATAATTTGCTCCTGAGGACATCGAAGGAGCTCTATATTCTTTTAGTTTATTTTCATTCAGCACTACATAGCTACTAGCTTTTGTTTCAGAATACCTGTAAAACCCTCTATCCGGATTCGGAAAATCAGAGTCATCCTCGAAATATGTGACTCGTACTTGATCTATAGTATCACTGTCCGGATCTTCTGCTATAGTCGAGTCACTGTTAGAACATCCTTTTAAGAAGATTATGGTAATCAAAAAAAGTAGTACACTTGCTTTTTTCATGATTTTAATTAAATGGTTATCATTTAGTAGTTAAAACTAAAACAGAAACCGTTTTATTGTCAACTGGTCTAAATTTAAATATCATGAAAACATATAACCATATGGTTAAGTTGATACCCATAAAGAAGTAAGACCATACAAGACCTTCCTAATAGATTATAAACAAATAATATTGTACTTAGTTTTCTAACACATCCTTGTAAAAGTCGTAATAATTAAGAAATGTTGGGATCACAGGTCCATTAAAAGGATTGGGGGCATTAAACAATACACAAATGGCAATTTTGTGATCAGGGTCTACCATTAATTGGGTTTTATATTGATTTACATTACCTCCATGATAGACAATTCGTCTTCCTCTATAATCTAATATTCTCCAGCCTTTTGCGTAGAATGAATCCGTAACACCATCCCATAAATTAACATAGGTGTCCTTATCGCTAGTACAGATTACCGGATTAAAAATTTCTTGAAGTCTTTCTTTAGAAATAATATCTGGTCGATATCCTAATAACACTTTAAGGTACTCTCCCATATCCGAAATTGATGCGTTAATACCACCAGCCGCAGCTACATTATAGTAATTTTTATGTAAGCGATCTAAGCTATATTTTTTTGAGTAATGATTATATGAATGTGGTAACGCAACATTAGTGTTACTTTTTATAGCAGCAAACGTGCTCGAAGCAGTATGCATTGATGCTGGCTCAAAAATTCGCTCTTTTAATAATAATTCAAAGGAAGTTCCTGTTTGTTTTTCCATTATTTTTTCAATGACAGAAAATATAGCATTTTGATACTCATAATTTACTCCTTCTCTAGCGACTACCCCTTTTCTTTTAAAGCGTCTTATTATCTGATCCAATGACAATCCTTGTTGTATAAGTCGAGTATATGTGTATGGATACAATCCTGTTGTGTGTGACAATACATGATTCACTTTAAGTCTACTAGCTTGCTCCTTGTTTCTTAGGTCAAATGTATTTAAAGACTCTTTAATGTACTGATTCCATTTTAACTCCTGCTGATCTACTAAATTACCTGCAAGCACAGCGGTTACACCTTTTGACAAGCTCGCAATTCGAAAAACAGAATTAACATCTACAGAATCTTGAGTGTGAATTTCTTTTACTCCAAATCCTTTTTTATAAACCACTGTAGAATCTTTAACAATTACAACAGCAGCACCAGGACATTCTGATACATTAAAATTAGTAGCAAAAAACTTCTCGTAATGTTCTAAAAACAGAGATAAAGAATCTTTTTTTGATACTACTGGAGTCTCTACTACAGTTACCGTTTTCTCTTTGGGAGCTGGAGCACTACATGATATTGCAAAAAAAACAAAGGATACTACATAAAAATACTTCATACACTAACACTATCTTAATTGTTGCAAAATACACTTAAAATAGTATGCATAAAAAGTTTTTCACTCACAAATACCTATAAACTAAGAAAAATAAATCCTCTCTATAAAACAAAACGATATGTAGCCTTTATTAGAAACGTGTTTTCGGGTTGCTGATCTAAAATTTGATTATTCAAACTCCTAAACAAATGATCATTGGAGTCTCCACTTCCTGTAACACCCTGCGACCAAACCAAAAATATTTCAGACCCAGGAATATACTCCCATCGCAATACCAAATTAGAACGAAACTGCACAAATGCAAAATCTGGATTATCAACAGTATAATCTACAGTACCATTTCTATCTTCATCTATACTATAGGTATCATCGGCAAAAGAGATTTGATTATTATCAAACAAGGTTACCCTTTCGGATAAATCTTTAGCTATTGGGTTATTTACAAAATTAAAATCCTTGTACCTACCTCTTGAAATAAAAGGTTGTCCATAATATTGTATGGTTAGATTAGGGTTAATATTATAATTTAACCGAATACTGGCACTTAACGTTTGTTGTTCTATATCTGCAGTTATATATCTTGGCGTACCATTAAAATCGGTTTCGGTTACATATTGTGTTTTATTAGGATTGATACTAAATTCTGGATTTAAAGACAGACTAAAAGCATCAAATGGCTGATAATTCAACCGTAATACATATCGTTTAAAAGAAAAGTTATTATCCCATGTCCAAGAATTCACATGCCCCATTACAAAGCTGAATTTTTTTCTTCGATCCGAACCAAAAAACAATACGGCTATATTTTCTTCTGAAAAACGAAAACGTGGTCCACCTCTTAAAATGGTATTGGTAAAAATTCTAGGTTTATGAATATACTCTCCTTCTGTCCACCAATTATTTATATAATTAATTTCACCCCTTACACTGTATTGAATACGATTATAATTGCCTTCAAAATCGTAAGTACTAAACTGATCAAAGCCAAGGTTAGCCCTTCTATACAATTTAGTTGGTTTCAAAAATAAATAACGCACATTAGCAAACTGCCTTATTTCATCTGCTTGACGTAAGAAACCAATATCATTTAACTCTAATTCTGGAGAACGCCAAAACATCCCTACATTGTAACGCCAATTACCACCTCCTGATTTTCCTCCTACGAGCTTCCCTCCTGTTCCGGTAAGTGAAGTTCTATTAGGGTCTACTTCGACATGATCAGCATCTACGCGATTAAATAGGTGTGTAAGTTCTTCTTGTGTATTTTCTATTGCTTCTTTTGACCCTTCTACACGACTTGTTACTATATTTCCTTCAACATAATACTTTCTATCTTTCCAATTATGTCTAAAATCTATACCCCCACTATAAGCCGATTTTCTAAGAAGATTTAAATTATTTTCTCTTGTTCCTGCAACTTCAATGGTTTCATCTGTATCTGGATTATCCTCGTCTATATCAAACGCATCTCCTAAGTTGCGATTAGTAGCGGTAAAAATACCTCCGATAAAAGAATTTCTATCATTGAAATCCTTTTGCACTCTACCAACAAAATAATTAGTTTGCGGCTCTACAATAGCCTCCCTTTCATTTCCATTTTCATCTTCAATCTTAGCTATTTCTCTAGAAGTTACACTCTCTAATATACCAATAGACCATCCATCCTTTGTTTTACCACTAAACTTAGCAGCACCTAAAATTGTTGTGTTTACAGGTCGATCTACAGATTCATTGTTTAATTCTGAAATACTACCTTGTGGGCTTCTACCAATTCTACGCGAGTAAAAAACATTATCCTGACCATTAGCAAAACGATAATCAAAAATGTTCTTATTCTCAACAAAAAATGGTCGTTGTTCTCTAAAAAATATCTGAAAACCATCAAGTGCAATCGCTGCAGGATCTGCTTCGACTTGACCAAAATCAGGATTTACTGTCAAATCCATTGTTAGGTCATTTGTAATTCCAATTTTTGCATCTAGGCCTCCATTAAGTTTAAAATCATCCCCATCTCTAAAAGGATTACCTTCTTCTTTAGGAAAAGTATCATATTGCACAACTCCAAAAGGCTGAATTTCTAGTTGTTTTTGTGGTTCTATATCTATTAACCCATGAAGTTCTCCAAATTCGCTAACCCAACCCGGTGCATCTTGAGGTACACGTTGCCATACGGATCGTTCTTCTTTTCTAAAAAGTCTCCTATTTACTTGCAAGCCCCATATTTGTTCTTTACTCTTTCCAAATTTTAATTGACTTAAAGGAATTTTAACTTCTGCGGTCCAACCTTTATCGTCTATATTTGTAGCAGCATACCAGATTGGATTCCAACTACTATCCCAATTATTTCCATTTCTAGAAATAAACTCATCACCTTTAACACCTGCGGCCGTAATGGTGAATGAAAACCCGGTTCGTTTGTCATGATAACTATCTAAATTCATCTCTACCCAATCCCCAGCAAAACCGTCGCGTCTAGACAATCTCTTTTCAATTTTATCTGGTTCTGTGTCAAAACAACGATAGGCTACATACAGGTATTTTTGATCATACAATATCTTAAACCTTGTTTCTTGACTTGGTGGTGTGTTTTCATCAGGTTCGTTTTCTACAAACCCTTCTCCCCAAGACACTAAATCCCAATTAGTTTCATTAATAATTCCATCTATAGTCGGTGGGGGAGTTCCATTTAGTGGTTTTGTTCTATAAATCTTTTTTTCGACAGCTTTAGTTGCTGTTGAATCTTGTGCAAAAACAAGAGGTGGAAATAAAAAAAGTACCCAAAAAAGGTGTAAAATTTTCATACTGATTATTCGTTTGATGATTGATATCCCTAATATGATATGAATTATCAACTTTTGTCACACTACATATTATTTTTTAATAAAAAATTAACAAGAAATGATGATTCTAAAGCAGAAAATAAACAATTACCTAACTACTTAAGCAATCTATCTGAAAACCAATAGATCCAACATTAAAAATAATATCAACTAGCGGTTTGCTATATAAATATATAATTGTACATTTGCACCCCTATTTTATATAGGAAAAGGAATGTTTAATAAGTAAAAATTAATTAGTGTGGACACATTAAGTTACAAAACAGTATCTGCAAACAAAGCTACCGTTACAAAAGAATGGTTGCATGTAGATGCTGAGGGACAGACTTTAGGACGTCTTTCTTCTGTAGTAGCGATACTATTAAGAGGTAAGCACAAACCTAGCTTTACCCCACACGTTGATTGCGGTGATAATGTTATCATTACCAATGCCGATAAAATCAACTTAACAGGAAAAAAGTGGACGGAAAAATCTTATATCCGTCACACAGGATATCCTGGAGGGCAAAGAAGTCTTACTGCTCAGGAATTGTATGACAAGAATCCAGAGCGTTTAATCGAAAAAGCGGTAAAAGGAATGCTACCTAAAAACAAATTAGGAGCGGCTTTATTTCGTAATCTAAAGGTTTATGCTGGCGCAGAACACAATCAAGATGCACAGCAGCCAAAAACTGTTAACTTAAAAGAATTTAAGTAATGGAAGTTATTCACAAAATTGGTCGTAGAAAAACGGCTGTAGCTAGAATTTATCTTAAAGATGGTTCTGGAAAAATTACGGTTAACAAAAAAGACCTTAATGAGTATTTCACTACTGCAACTTTACAATACAAAGTAAACCAACCATTAACTTTAACAAGTAATGAGGACAAATACGATGTAAATGTAAATGTATATGGTGGAGGAATTACTGGTCAAGCAGAAGCTGTTCGTTTAGCTATATCAAGAGCGGTATGCGAATTAGACGAAGAAAACAGATCTATCTTGAAACCAGAAGGTTTGTTAACCAGAGATCCAAGAATGGTAGAGCGTAAGAAATTCGGTCAGAAGAAAGCTCGTAAGAAATTCCAGTTCTCTAAACGTTAATTTATTAAAACAGTATTTGTTGTTATCCCCTGTAAGGGAGTTAGTTTAGCATCTAAATGCACAAGGCCATACGTTAAAGTAGCCACTTGTACATTGCTAATTCAACAGAACGTAAACTATTACAAAAAATGGCAAACAATATCGAAGTAAAAGAATTACTTGATGCAGGTGTACACTTTGGACACCTTACAAGAAGATGGGATCCCAATATGGCACCATATATTTATATGGAGCGTAATGGTATTCACATCATTAACTTATATAAGACTGCTGCAAAAATTGATGAAGCTAGTGAAGCTTTGAAAAAGATCGCAGCATCAGGCAGAAAAATCCTTTTTGTCGCAACCAAAAAACAAGCTAAAGAAATCGTAGCCGAAAAGGCAAGCAAAGCAAATCAGCCATATATTACTGAAAGATGGCCTGGTGGAATGCTTACTAACTTTGTTACTATCCGTAAAGCCGTTAAGAAAATGGCCGCTATTGATAGAATGAAGAAAGACGGTACTTTTAACACACTATCTAAGAAAGAACGCCTTCAAGTAGATCGTTTAAGAGCTAAATTAGAAAAGAACCTTGGTTCTATTTCTGACATGACTCGTCTACCTGGAGCTTTATTTGTTGTAGATATTACTCGCGAGCACATCGCAGTAAAAGAAGCTCAGAAATTAAACATTCCTATTTTTGCAATGGTAGATACTAACTCTGACCCACGTCAAGTAGACTATCTAATCCCTGCAAATGATGATGCTTCTAAATCAATCGATAAAGTAATGACTTATGTTAGTGATGCTATTATTGAAGGGTTAAGCGAAAGAAAAGCTTCTAAAGAAGCTCCTAAAAAGGATGCTCCTGCAAAAGCTAAAGCTGAAAAACCAGCACCAGCACCAGCAGCTGTGGCTACTGAAGCAGCACCTGCTCCTGCAGTGACTGAAGAAGTTGCAAAGCAAGAAGAAGAATAAACAGATTGACAAGCTAACAATCTTTTTAAAATTCGAAGTTGAGTTTTAATTTTAATTAAGCTTAACTTTAATATAAAATCGATGAGTCGTTTGGTTATTTACTTTTGCAGTACTTACTAAACGACTTATTTTTTTAAACACAAAATAATTAAATATTTAAAGATATGGCAAAGATTACAGCCGCAGAAGTAAATAAATTAAGAAAAGCTACAGGTGCCGGAATGATGGATTGTAAAAAAGCACTTGTAGAAGCTGACGGAGATTTTGATAAAGCTATCAAAATTCTTAGAGAAAAAGGACAAAAAATTGCAGACAAAAGAGCCGACAGAGATTCTTCTGAAGGTGCAGTTATCGCAAAAGTTAACGAATCTAAAAACAAAGGAGTTATTGTATCTCTTAACTGTGAAACAGATTTCGTTGGAAAAAATGACTCATTTGTTTCTCTAGCAAAAGAATTAGCTGAACTTGCTCTTAACACGAATACAAAAGATGAATTTTTGGCTGCAGACTTTAATGGCATGACTGTTCAGGAAAAACTTACTGAACAAACAGGTGTTATCGGAGAAAAAATTGAAATTGGAGATTTCAAAGTACTAGAAGCTCCTTTCGTTGGCGCCTATGTTCACGGTAATAAAATTGGTGCCCTAACTGGTTTATCTACAGCTATAGATAGTGCAGAAACTCTTGCCAAAGATATTTCTATGCAAGTTGCCTCTATGGGTGCTACTACATTATCATACAAAGATTTTGATCCAGAATATGTTGCTTCTGAAACACAAGCAAGAATTGCTGCCATTGAAAAAGAAAATATCGAATTAGGAAGGTTAGGAAAAACTTTAAAAAATGTTCCTCAATTTATTTCTAGAGCACAATTAACAGATGATGTTATTGCTAAAGCTGAAGAAAGATTAAAAGAAGAACTTAAAGCTGAAGGAAAACCTGAACAAATTTGGGATAGAATTCTTCCTGGTAAGTTAGAAAGATTTATTTCTGACAACACAACTTTAGATCAAGAACAATGTCTTCTTGACCAAAATTTCATTAAAGATGAAAAGAAAAGCGTTGCTGATTATGTTCAGTCATTAGGTGATGTTGCTGTTGTTAGTTTCGAAAGAGTATCTTTAGGATAAACAACACTATAAATATTTTGCCTTGTGCAAGAAACAAAAACCGCTTCTATAAAAATAGAAGCGGTTTTTTCTTCTTCATTTTTCAAAATATTTCTTCAATAATATTTACAACAACACTTCGCCTTAAATTGCTTCAAGGTTTTGCCCCCAAATAAAGACTAACTCCCCAATCAGTCAATTCTGATGTTAAAACACTATATTAAAAACACTTATCATCCCCCTCATTTTTTTTGTTTTCCTCAGGACAAACCTATGACATAAATCAAAGCCAATCAACAAAAACACTAGGGGAAAAAAACCCATTTTAAAAGGGGGATTTTAATATCACAAAAAGTCCCTAGAATCCGAAAAAAAATCCATTTCCCTTCAAATTCATTTAAAGTATTTTCTAAATTAAGAATATCATTATATTTGCACCATAGTTAAACCTCACGATGAAATACAAAAGAATATTACTTAAATTATCTGGTGAAGCCTTAATGGGTGATCGCCAATATGGTATAGACCCAAAAAGATTGGCCGAGTATGCCCATGAAATCAAACAAATCACTAACGAAAACGTGCAAGTCGCTATTGTTATAGGAGGAGGTAATATTTTTAGAGGTGTTGCTGGGGCTAGTAAAGGAATGGATCGAGTGCAAGCAGATCACATGGGAATGTTAGCAACAGTAATCAATGGATTAGCATTACAAAGCGCACTTGAAGATGCAGAAATACCAACTCGTTTACAATCGGCAGTAAAGATTAATGAAGTTGCTGAGCCTTTTATAAGAAGAAGAGCAATGCGCCATTTAGAAAAAGGTCGTGTTGTTATTTTTGGAGGAGGAACAGGAAATCCATATTTTACAACTGACTCTGCTGCAGTATTAAGAGCTATAGAAATTAATGCTGATGTAATACTTAAAGGAACTAGAGTAGATGGAATTTATACTTCTGATCCCGAAAAAAATGCAGATGCCACAAAATTTGATTTTATTTCATTTGATGATGTTTTGCGTAAAGGTTTAAAAGTCATGGATACTACAGCCTTTACATTAAGTCAAGAAAATGAATTACCAATAGTAGTTTTTGATATGAACAAGGCTGGCAACTTACTTAAAGTAGTTTCTGGTGAAGCTATTGGAACTCAAGTAAATTTATAGATCAGTCCAAAGAAAAGTAATACAAAATGAACGAAGAAATAGATTTTATTGTAGATTCTACCAAAGAAGCTATGCAAGCTGCAATTGCTCATTTAGAAAAAAAATTACTTAACATTAGAGCTGGTAAAGCTTCTCCTGCAATGTTAGGTGGTGTAATGGTTCAATATTACGGAGCCCCTACTCCGTTAAATCAAGTAGGTAACGTAAGTACACCCGATGCAAGAACCATAACTATTCAACCTTTCGAAAAATCTCTTATTCAAGAAATAGAAAAAGGAATTCTAGTGGCTAATCTAGGTTTTAACCCTATGAATAATGGAGAAAGTGTTATCATTAGCGTACCTCCTCTTACCGAGGAAAGACGTAGAGATTTAGCAAAACAAGCTAAAGCCGAAGCTGAAGATTCTAAAGTCGGTGTGCGTAACGATCGCAAAAACGCTAATAATGATATTAAAAAACTAGAAAAAGATGGTCTATCCGAGGATATGGCAAAAAATGCTGAGCTCGATATTCAACAATTAACAGATAATTACATCAAAAAAATTGATGAAATGTTAGCTCTGAAAGAAAAAGAAATAATGACAGTTTAGTATTTTTATACACCAAAATTATATATCCAAGCGTTTTCAATATGAAAACGCTTTTTTTGTATCTTCGTTTCTTGAATCTGATCACTATAATGCGAAACAAATTATTTTGTTTATTACTTTTTTCTCAATTTGTTTTACTATCTCAAGTTAACATAACGGGCATTGTAATTGACGCAAGCTCATCCCAGCCCCTACCTTTTGCTTCTATAACAACTGAAGTTTCCTCATACGCACTAACCTCGGTTAATGGTGAGTTCACTATACGATGCGAAAATCATCCCGTACATCTAACGATAAGTTACCTAGGTTATGAAACGAAAAAACTAACAATACAATCTAAAAGTGCCGATAAAATAGAGATTAGGCTTCATCCTAAAGAAGAAAATCTATCTACGGTAAAAATTGCAGTTGCAGAAAATATAGCTTCTAAAGTGATCAAAAAAGCTATCCGAAGAAAAAATCAAAACAACCCCAAAAAGGCCTTAAAAAGTTTTAGCTATAGTAGTTATAATAAGTTCAAGATTACAGAAGATAATCAGGCTACAATAGAAACCCAAGACACAACAAATGTTGAGATAGAACAATTGCTAAATAAATCTCACTCTTTCTTATCAGAAAAAGTAAGCCAACATCAATACACCAGAAAATCAAAAGGAAAAGAAACTGTTCTAGCAACTAGAATGACGGGGTTTGAAGAGCCTATATATAATGTACTTGGGATAAAAATACAATCAAATTCACTATACGAAGAAGATTACACCATTTTTAACGAGAAATACATCGGTCCACTATCTAACCGAGCTCTTAAAAATTATTATTATAAAATTCTCGACACCGTTCAAAGCAAAAGACCTTCTTTAGTCGTCCTTTTTCAACCTAGAAAGTCTAAAAAAATTGCAAGCCTAGAAGGTGTATTATATCTAGATATAGAGACATTAGCAATACAGAAGGCTATCTTAGAATTAAGAGGTGAGCTAGATGTAATGGCAACTCACAATTTTAAGTATTTCGATTCTCAAAATAGTTGGTTTCCTATTGATCAGGAAATATCTATTCGACCAGGAAAAGGCAGACAAAAAGTAAGCCTTTTTGGAGGTCGCATTTCTGTAGGTCGTTTAGGTAATGACAAAAGAAGTTTTACCGGAAACAATGACTTTTTGCTTTCTAAAACAGATTTATTCGACATTCGTTTAAATGATCGACAAAACGTAAAACTACAAGATGCCTCTATTAAAGTTGACCCCGAAGCCAATAATAGATCAGAAGAATACTGGAATAAATACAGAACGAGTGGTATTACAGAAAAAGACATCAATTCTTTCCCCATTGTTGATAGTATTGTTAAAGCTCAAAATATAGAAAGAAGAATTGATGTTATACAAAGTTTTAATATCGGATATTATCCTGTTGGTTTCTTTGATTTTGATCTTACCTACCCTATTAAATATAATAATTTTGAAGGTTTACGATTAGGTCTTGGTGGATTAACTAACAAGAAATTCTCAAAGCGTTTCCGATTAGAAGGTTACGCAGTTTATGGTTTTAGAGATAAAAAATCAAAATTCGGTATTGGTGGTGGTGTCTTATTAAACAAAAACTCAAGCTCCTGGTTAAATCTAAATTATACAGACGACCTTAAAGAAGTAGGTAGTTTTTTATACCTCACCGATAGACGAGTCTATTCATTATTCGAACCCCGATTAGTAAATATTGATTTTTACTATAAGCATAGAACTTGGAGAACAAGTTTACAACATCAAATTTTTCCTAGACTCTTATCCGAAACTGAATTTTCTGTTAGCAATATTGATCAAACAGGAGGATACCAATTTCTTAATAATGGAAATTTATTTTCTTCATATAAAACTGCAGAAGCTACAATTGCTTTACGATGGAGTCCTTTTAGCAAGTTTTTAAAAACACCCAACGGTATTAAAGAAATTCACGACGGATACCCAAAAGTAACTGCTCAGTACACTCAAGGTATTAAAGGTATTTTTGACAGTGATTTTACTTACGGAAAAATAGGAGTTAAAGCTCAATATGTGATTACAAGAATCAATCAATCTAGAACCAGTGTCTTATTTGAAGCTGATCTAGCAACTGGAGACGTTCCACTAACCCATTTGTATCATGCATTCCCTAATGCTCCAACAAAAGAAACTGTTTTACAACGATTCTCTGTAGCCGGCAGAAGAACCTTTGAAACTATGTTTTTTGGAGAATTCTTTAGTGATCGCCTTGCTACCTTGCAAATAAATCACAGAATTAGACCTTTGAAAATTGCAAATTGGTTAAAACCCGAATTAGTTTTCATTACGCGATACGCAATTGGAGATGTTAGTAATCCAGAAAATCATCAAGGAGTGGGCTTTGACTCACTACAACAAATTTATCAAGAATCAGGTTTTGAAATCAATAAATTATTTGCTGGATTTGGATTAAGCTTTGCATACAGATATGGTGCATATCACCTACCTAGATTTGAAGATAACATTTCTTTTAAGTTTACTTTTTATCTAAAACTTTAAAGCATTATATAATTATTAATTTTCTTGCTATAATTCGCAAATAATAAACCTTCAAATTCTTACATTTGCATCAGGCAAATAAAGAATGGCAAAATTATTCAGTTTCGGGTTTTGGAATGCACTGGCTGGAGTTATACTTCGAAATAGAGCTATAATATTCCTAACAATAGTAGGGATTACAATTTTTATGGGTTTTCAATGGAAAAATATGAAATTTTCCCATTCGGAGGCCAATTTACTTCCTGATGATCATGAGATCAATATCAAGTATCAAAACTTCCTGCAAAAGTTTGGAGAAGAAGGCAACCTTATTGTAATGGCAGTAAAAGACAGTAGTCTTTTTACTCCGACAAAACTAAAAGCTTGGAACGATTTTAATAATTCTTTTAAAAAATACGAAGAAATTGATCTTGTCGTGTCTATCGCTGATCTTAAAAAGTTAATCAAAAAAGACAACCCCCAAAGGTTTGAATTAGTTGATTTTATTAAAGATTCTACATATACTGATGAGAAAGTTGCCGCCTACGAATCTGAGTTGTTTACTAAACTTCCTTTTTATGAAGGGCTCGTTTACAGCAAAAACTCTAAGACTATACAAAGCGCAATTTATCTTAAAAAAGATATTGTAAATACTAAAGCCAGAAAATTATTTATTGAAAATGTTTTAAATCCTGCTGTACAGGAATTCGAAGCAAAATATGAAATGGATGTTAAGGTATCTGGTATGCCATATATTAGAACCATGAATTCTCAGAACATCATGGATGAAATTTCTGTTTTTATACTTGCCGCTTTACTTGTAACCTCGTTAATCTTCTTTTTCTTTTTTAGGTCATTTAGAGCGACTTTTATATCTATGACTGCGGTTATTATTGGAGTAATGTGGGCTTTTGGAATCTTAGGTATTTTAGAATATGAAATAACCGTTCTTACTGCTATAATACCTCCTTTGGTAATCGTTATTGGAATTCCGAATTGTATCTTTTTAATTAATAAGTATCAACAAGAGATTAAAAAGCATGGTAATAAGGCTAAATCATTACAACGTGTAATAACAAAAGTTGGTAATGCTACTCTTATGACTAATGTTACTACTGCGTCGGGATTTGCAACTTTCGCTTTGACAGAAAGTAAGCTACTCAAAGAGTTTGGTATTGTGGCTTCGCTAAATATAATAGCGTTATTTATACTGTGTTTACTAGTCATTACTATTATATATAGTTACATGCCACAACCTAAAGAAAGACATCTTAAACACTTAGGAAAAGGCTGGATAGAGAAGTTAATCGACTGGATGGAAAATATGGTAAGAAATAGACGAATTACCATCTATTTTTCATCTGTAATAATTTTAATAGTAAGCATCATTGGTATTTACACTATTAAAGTTTCTGGTAGTTTATTAGAAGATATGCCCAAAGCTGCTGGGTTTTATAAAGACATAACGTTTTTTGAAAAAGAATTCGATGGTATTATGCCATTAGAAATATTAATAGATACTAAACGTAAACAAGGCGTTTTAAAGCTTTCTACTTTAAAACGAATGGAAAAATTGCAGGAATTATTAGAAGAAAATCCGCAACTATCAAAACCTATATCCATTGTAAGTTTAGTTAAATACTCCAAACAAGCATTCTATAATGGTAATCCCAAATATTATCAGATACCAACAAGTCAGGAACGAAACTTTATATTACCCTATGCTAAAAGTTTTGAATCAGACTCAGGAATTATGAAAAGTTATGTAGATTCTACAGGCCAATATGCCAGAATCACAACTTTCATGAAAGATGTTGGAACAGAAGAAATGGATAGAATTGAAGCAAGTCTAGCTCCAAAACTAGAAAAAATATTTCCCAAAGAGCGTTACGATGTATCATTTACAGGAAAAGCTCTTATTTTCCAAAAAGGAACAAAGTACCTGGTGTGGAATCTTACTTTTTCTTTAGGCCTTGCAGTTATACTTATTGCAATATTTATGGCTTGGATGTTTAGGTCCTGGAAAATGATAGTAATCTCCTTAATACCAAATTTACTACCTCTACTAATGACCGCAGGACTTATGGGATATCTTGGAGTACCTATAAAACCTTCGACTATTTTAGTGTTTAGTATTGCCTTTGGTATTTCTGTAGATGATACGATACATTTTTTAGCTAAATATCGACAAGAATTAAAATCAAATCACTGGAGAATTAGAAAATCAGTTTTTGCATCACTTAGAGAAACAGGCGTAAGTATGTTTTACACATCTACGGTATTATTCTTTGGTTTTTCTGTATTTATGATTTCTAGTTTTGGTGGAACGAAAGCCTTAGGAGGTTTAGTTTCTACTACTCTTTTATTTGCAATGTTGGCTAACCTATTATTATTACCTTCTTTATTACTGTCTTTAGAACGCAGTATTGCCAACAAAAAAACACTAAAAGAACCTACTTTAAAAATTATTCCGAACGAAGAAGAACTAGAAGAATCTGAACAAGAGGAAGAATAGCGGATAATACACTACAGAACAAATTCAACACTTCCCTTTAATTTATTTAAAGTTATCTTTTCAAAATAAAAAAAGCCCCGTTAAAATTAACGGGACTTCTGTAAGATAGATTACCCCAAAACCTATCGAACTAAACTTAACGTAAACACAATCGTCATAATTGCATATGCAAGATACTGCCCCTTTTTGTATTTTAAAATAGCCCTAGGGGGGGAAAAATCCCCTTTTTCAGAATTTAACTGAAATTTTAACATTTCTTACATTTAAAAAAAACGCTTAAAATCAGTTTAATTACTTGATTTGCAGTATTTTAATTGTTTCAAAGAAAATAAAAACATGTAAGATTTTATCGAAAAAAACTTTCTAAAATATGGTTTACCACCCACCAAAAGACGGTATTTACGGTTTTCCTCATTGAACCCTATTCCAAAAAAACGTCAGATTCTAAAATTTCACTTGTTTATATATTACGTCAAACAAAAAGGATACCAAACTATCCCTATATAAAAAATTCGCTATAAATTTTTGAATTCATAAGATTATGATTCTATCAGATTAAAAAATTATCTTTGCTACCTCAAATTTTATACATCGCTTAGAATTATAATTAAATTTAAGCGTCTCGTATAGAATTAAAATTTATTAATATTAGTAAACCAGCACAAATAATGAAGCATACTAAAGTAATAGAAGTATTAAAAAGTGATAAGCTATTACAGCCTGTAACCATAAAAGGATGGGTTCGTTCTTTTCGTAATGATCGTTTTATTGCCGTAAATGACGGATCGACTATTAATAACATTCAATGTGTTGTCGAAGATGACACTATCGATTCTAAAACTCAGGAAAGAATAAATATTGGTGCAGCTCTTACTATAACAGGAACTTTAGTAGAAAGTCAAGGAAAAGGACAACGTGTAGAAATACAAGTAACAGCTATAGAAATAGAAGGTGATGCAGATCCAGAAGAATTAAAACTAACTATTCTTTCACCTAAACGTCATAGTTTAGAAAAATTGAGAGAACAAGCACATTTAAGAGTGCGTACAAACACTTTTGGTGCGATTATGCGTTTGCGTTCTAAATTATCGTTTGCTATTCATGAATACTTTCAAAAAAACGATTTTTACTATGTACATACTCCAGTAGTGACAAAAAGTGATGCAGAAGGTGCCGGTGAGGCTTTTAAAGTTACTAATTTGGATCTAAATGATATTCCGAAAGATGAACAAGGAGAAGTAGATTACAGTAAAGATTTCTTTGGAGGAGAGACTAATCTTACCGTTTCTGGGCAATTAGAAGCTGAGACTTATGCTATGGGCTTAGGTCAAGTATATACGTTTGGTCCTACTTTTAGAGCAGAAAACTCTAATACTTCACGCCATTTAGCAGAATTTTGGATGGTTGAACCCGAGGTAGCTTTTTGTGATCTTGATGGCAATATGGATCTTGCAGAAGACTTTATAAAATATGTTATCCAATATGCTTTGGACAATTGTCAGGATGATTTAGAATTTCTTGAAAATCGTCTTGTTCAAGAAGATAAACAAAAGCCTCAAGCAGAACGTGCAGAAATGTTATTACGCGATAAATTAAAGTTTGTATTAGAAAATAACTTTAAACGCGTTAGCTATACTGAAGCAATCGAAATTCTTCAGAACTCTAAACCGAATAAAAAGAAAAAATTTAAATTTCCTATAGAAGGATGGGGAGCAGATTTACAAAGTGAACATGAAAGGTTTTTGGTCGAAAAACATTTTAAATGTCCGGTAATTTTGTTTGATTATCCCGCAGATATCAAATCTTTTTACATGCGCTTAAATGAAGATGGAAAAACTGTACGAGCGATGGATATTCTTTTCCCTGGCATAGGTGAAATCGTAGGTGGTTCTCAAAGAGAAGAGCGCTTAGATGTCCTGAAAGAGAAGATGGCTGCACTGCATATCCCTGAAGAGGATCTTTGGTGGTATCTTGATACACGTCGTTTTGGAACATGTGTACATAGTGGTTTTGGCTTAGGGTTTGAACGTTTAGTCTTATTTGTGACTGGCATGAGTAATATTCGAGATGTAATTCCTTATCCTAGAACACCGCTTAACGCTGAGTTTTAATTTATTCAATAAAAAAAAGAGCTAAATCATATGATTTAGCTCTTTTTGTATAGCTCCAATCTACTAAAAAAGGGTATACTAATGTATTTTATAAAAAAGAATTTATCGCCAATTCTATAATTAATAATTACATTCCTAAATTAATTTGATCTATTCTTTTTTCTATTCTTTTTTCTTGTTCTTCATTAAAAGATTGTCTTAAATCTTTATTTAAAGTAGTACTCATAATATTTGTAATTTCATCATCGTGAAAAAGACCTAGAGCATGACCTATTTCATGTGGGCTTGTTGAATTAAATATGTTTGTATCCGTTAGCAAAACTCTTTGGTTTCTACCCATCCCTGCAACACCAATAATGTTAGATCTTTTAATAATGTAAATATTCAATTTTCCCTTTTCATATGAATCCTGAGATTGCATAAAAAATGTACTCGCCTCAGAACCTACATTATCTCTTAAATCATAAAGTTCTTCATTTGCCAAAACCTTTGATTCATTTAATTCTAAACCTATACCAAGTCTATGAAAGTAATATCCATTTAAATAGTTCATAAATTCTTGCTCATTAAAATTATATGACCTTTTAGCATCTCCTTCATTTTCAACATATATAATATTTACTTTTACAGTTCTCTCTGGGTTTTCTACAAATATTTTGTCCATATAAACTGGTTCAAAATCGTCTCCGTTACTACAAGATAGAGAAAGAAAAATTGTGGCGATAAATAGTAATTTTTTCATGACAAACTTTATTTATTTATTAAAAACATTTTACTAAAAAATGTCTATTTCACTTTGTTAACATTTTTATTTTCAAGTATTTAACAAGTTTTTCGTTGAGAAAATTGAGCAAAAGTTATCCTATGTCAAAAAGAAATTCTTTTTGATAAATTTTAAAATACTCTAGCTTGTTAAATGAATTATTTGATTTGTTTTTGAAATTTTGCTGACCTATTAAGTAACAAGCAACATCTCATTGTGTAGTGAATTTTAATAAAAGCCCTTATTAAGTATCATTCATAAAATAGAAATGAAGAACTGGTCTTTTTTTCGGAAGTAAAAAATTGAATCGATTTCGTCATTTTTATTTTTAGATTTTATAACGCTTCTCTTTTAGAAGGTTATAGATTAAAAAAGAGTTTATTTCTTTTTTAAAATTTGTTAAACATTCTTCTGGGGATTTTTGAAGACTATTTGACATTTTGACGAATCTAATTTGGTAATGAACTTGTGATAAACATTGGTTATCAACTCATTGTAAAATTAATAACTGTTTCACTATATCCGTATACGGTTAAACCGTAATATAGTTATGCGAAACCCAAATGACCTTGTTTTTCACCGATAAACAGTGGCTTTAAACGGAAATGTTAAAGTTTTAAAGTATCAAAAAAGAAAGAATAAACTTACAAAATAAGAAGAATTGATACTGATTACCAATACTTTTACATTACAATAAGGGGGGTATTTCCCCCTAACCAACCAAAATAATTTTCAGAATTTGATCACAATTACTCGTTTTTTTCATCAAAAAAACAACAAAATAATACTTTGCTCAAAAAAATGATCACATAATCATCTGCAATACAAAACTTTACTATAGACAAATTAATTGTACTGAAAAAAAAGTAGCAGTAAATAAGTTTTAATTATGATGCTTTTTAAGAAGAATTTCTGAAATCAGTTTTTTAACAATCATTTTATGTGTATCCGATTGATGATACTTATTTTTTGCCTTTTTTATTTTATCATGATGGGGCATCTTTCCAGTTTCTGTAAGTACTTTTAAGGTTTCTTCAAAAAAATTGTTTAAAATCGGAATCACAAAACGACTAGACTCATTTTTATTTTTAAGATGAATAAATTTCTTTGTGTACGCGAGAAAAAGTTGTGGATATCTTGAAAAAGTCTGTAATGCTTCACAAAAACTCTGATAAACTTCTTCCCTATCTAAATTGTTTCTGAACTTTAATTTAGACTGGTCGAGTTGTTTTATGGTGTATAATAAGAGACTTTCTTTAATAAAAGTACTATAGTTGTTCTTAGCGTAGTAATACACTTCCATCCCTATATTGGTGTTAACCACTACAACCTCATTACCTATATTTTCTTTCAAAAAAGATTCAAAAATAGCAACCATAGATGAAGACATCAAAAGACGATTATTGCCTTTTAATGATCTGACATTTACAGATCTTATATCTTCTATACTATAATCGTATTTCATTAACTAAGACTAAACTAAGATTAAATAAATTCAGAAAAATCAATACCTTGATTCTTTGCATGCATCGCTGCCGTATATCCCTTATTATCCTGAGCATCTATATCAGCTCCATTTTCTATTAATAATTTAATGATTTCCTTTTGACCAAAAGTAGCTGCATAAATTAATGCTGTAGCATCATTAAAGTTTTTCTGATTTACATCAGCTCCTTTATCTATTAATAATTTAGCGATATCATAATATCCTTTAAAACACACTCCCATTAAAGCCGTATTTCCAGAACTATCCTTAGCATTTATATTCGTAGTATGTTCTAATATCACTTGAGTAATCTCTTGAAAACCGTAATACGAAGCTAATAGTAAAGGTGTAGAACCACGAGAATCTTTTACATTTACGATTTCAGCGTTTGCAGTTAAAATTTCTCTTACACTATCTAATTTCTCGGATCGAATAGCATTAAATATATCTTCCATGTATTGTATTAAGGTAAATTAGTATAACAAATCATTGTTCTTTATTTCAAAATATCAAAAAGAATAACGATCAGGCTCTAAATTAACAGAAAATTATCGCATTTCTTAATATTCTCTTACTCATCATCAATTACAGAACAAAGGCGTTAGTTATGCTCAGTCTTTTTTTTTAGAATATAATCATAAAGATAATTTTTTCTTACTATGAAATCAATAAGTTAAATTGATTGTTCAAATTTCACAATAAGAAAAAATTATTTACTCCATTAACTTTCGTATTCATTCTTAAATATAGAAATAAGATCACTTTTATCTAAAACCATATTTTAAAATCAAAATAACTATCTTAATGTATCGTTTTTAAAATAATACCATTTTACAAACTTACTCTTTAACACCTAAAATTAATTATGAAAACACAAGAACACTTTTTACTCAAAAAAAACAAAAAAACTATTCTAAAGTCTTTTGTTTTAGCCTTGCTTTTTATTTCTACTCAGTCCATTTTTTCTCAATCCATTGTTCAAAAAAATGGTCGACTTAGAGTTTCTGGAAATAAAGTAGTTAACAAGAATAACGATCCAATAAGTTTAGCTGGCAACAGTTTATTTTGGAGTAATTTTGGTGAAGGAGCCAAATTTTATAACGCTGCTACAGTTAATCATCTAGCTAAAGATTGGAATGCTAGTATCGTTAGAGCTTCTATGGGAATTGAAGAACCTGGAGGTTACATCTCTAATCCAAATCGAGA
The DNA here is from genome assembly GCF_003443715.1 of Aquimarina sp. AD10. Lineage (NCBI taxonomy): Bacteria > Pseudomonadati > Bacteroidota > Flavobacteriia > Flavobacteriales > Flavobacteriaceae > Aquimarina > Aquimarina sp. AD10. The sequence continues at coordinate 3,142,322 of NZ_CP031965.1, forward strand.
AAAAAACAAAGTAAAAGCCGTTGTAGATGCTGCTATCGCAAATGGAGTTTATGTTATCATCGACTGGCATTCTCATAATGCAGAACAATATCAACAACAAGCAATTTCATTTTTTACAGAAATGGCAGAATTATATGGTACTAATGATCATGTTATATACGAAGTATACAATGAGCCTATAGCACAATCCTGGCAAACTGTAAAATCTTATTCTGAAGCTGTTATTGATGCCATAAGAGCCAAAGATCCTGATAATTTAATTATAGTAGGCTCTCCGCAATGGTCACAAAAAGTGGTTGAAGCCTCAAACAATCCTATTCAAAAAAGTAATATAGCTTATACATTACATTTTTATTCGGGGACTCATAAACAATTTTTAAGAGATGAGGCTACTCGTGCTATGAATAATGGTATTGCCATATTTGTTACAGAATGGGGCGCGGTAAATGCTAACGGAGATGGAGCGGCAGATAGACAAGAAACTCAAAAATGGTTAGACTTTATGAAAACAAATGGTATTAGTCACGCCAACTGGTCTGTAAGTGACAAAGCAGAGGGAGCCTCTGTAGTTGCCAGCGGCGCTGGAGTTTCTGGACTTACCAGTAACAATCTTACAACAACAGGTATCTACATTAAGGATATTATCAAAAATTGGAATGGACCTATTGTAAATCCACCTGTCGAAGAATGTAAAGGAAATGGCGTTTCTATTAATAATATTATAGAAGCCGAGAGTTTTTGCGAACAAAAAGGAACACAAATTGAAGCGACAACAGATACAGGCGGAGGTAGTAACATTGGCTATATTGATAATGGAGATTATTTAAGGTACAGAGTGAATATTCCTTCAAGTGGGGATTATGATATAAAATATAGAGTTGCAAGTATTAAAAACACAGGTAAATTACAATTCAAACTTGGTAACTCTGCATTAAAAACATCTAATATTCCTTTAACCAGTGGATGGCAAATTTGGGAAACAATATCAACAACAGTATCTCTTACATCAGGTTCTAAAACAATAGAACTATATGCTTTATCCGGAGCGTTTAATATTAATTGGTTTCAAATAACTCCATCAAATTCAAATCCTCCAGATCCAGATGGTAATGATTGTAAATACCAAACTCCGATTTCAACACCACTAGCCTCTACAGGCAATAGTTCGTATTCTAATATACATGTATTAGGAACTGGTGGCCCTAACCTGAGTAATGTTACTAATTTTACTATCAACTGGGATTTATCTAATAATGGATTATACCAACTTTCTATGAATACTAATAATGGGACTCCTAATTGGTGGAACGACCTTTTGGCTAATGCTACCCAAAGTTTTAATACAGCTATGCCTGCTATTAGTTTAAACGGAACAGGTTTTACAAATCTTGACGGTGATTATTGGGTTACAAAAGATGGCGATAACTTTGTTATGGTTTCAAAAACCAAAGGATTCACTCTTTACTATAGCAATTCAAGTACTCCCCCAAATTGTGGAACCGCAAAAAGCGGCCTAGAGAACTCTGAAAATGTAACGTTAAGAGCATATCCAATTCCTACAACAAGAAATTTAAATATCTCAGGGTTGCAAGAAAAAGCGCATATTAACATAGTTGATATTTCAGGTAAGACAATATTACAAACAATACTAGATTCTGAAAACAATGCTATAGACGTATCAAAACTTCCTAATGGAACTTATTTTGTAGAAGTCAAAGGAAGAAAAACTCGAAAATCTATGCAATTTATAAAAACAAATAAATAAGCTTTAACAGTACAGAGTAAGAAATGGTAATTCTAAAAAAGGGTTGATTAACATCAACCCTTTTTCTCTATCCTAACTGTTCTTTCATTTTTTGAAGTTGTTGCTCGATAAGCAGTAATTTGTCTTCTACTTGGTCTCCAAATTCTGGTATTCTTTTACAAAAGACATATCGAACCCTCCATAATTCTTTAATATCTGAAAGTGCAAAACGCTCATCATCAATATTTTTATGATCCGCTCTCAATACAACCTCATCTTTTGTTATATATAATCTTCTAAAAATCAATTTATTTTCTACTACAACAAATACCAAAGTACCATTATTAAGTTTTTTAATAATTGAAGAAGGAACTTTTTCTCCTACTACAATATCTTTAGGATAAAACCCTTTATCATGTGAAGTCATTTCTAAATTACTAACTGTATATGCGCGAAATTTCTTGGTTGCATTTAGTGGTAATTGTAATGTTGGAAGTTCATTAACAAACCCTTCTTTATCATAAAAAGCAATATAATCATTCGCTGTTGCGTCTGTTATACAAGGAATTACAGCAAATTGCTCTCGTTTAAGATCTTCTGCATAGGTTGTCAGGTCTCCTTTAAACTTTAAAAGCTGATTTACAGTTAACTCACTAGTTAGTAATTCATCTATTTTTATGCTAAAATGATTAGCAATTTTAATAATTGTTTCGATTTTAGGTTCACTTCTACCCTCTTCATAGGCACCTAACGTACCTCTCTTAAGCTCAAACAACTCTGCAAATGCTTGTTGACTTAAACCTTTTACTCCTCTAATTTTTTTGATATTTTTTCCAAAAAAAGACATTTTTGCTAATTTTATTTGCAATTATAAAAAATAATTGTACATTTACACTAACAATATTAGCTATTATTTGATTAAAAAGCTAATTTTAGTAGAATTACTTCTAAATTTAATACCCAAAATAAAGAAGTGAGGGACGTTTTACTAAAAATTTTAGCACACAACCAATTACTAATTTTAATTTTTATACCCATGATCACTTTTATATATTATTTGGCACATTTAGCCATAAATATTGCAGAAAAGTTATTCGACTTTTTGTAATATTGATTTACAGTCAGATACTTGAAATTTTTTTACTAATAATCCAACAAAAACAACCATCTTATGCAAGATCATTTTCAACTCGTGAAAGATTATTTACTTGAACTTAAGTACACTATCACTCATGAGAATAAAGGGGAAGGAATCATCATGATTAGCAAAGAAAATGAAGGGATTAAAAATATGATTATAGGAGTAGCTCCTCCAATTTTAATTATGGAACAACATATTTTTAATATCAAAAACAAAAACGAAGTTGTCTATCGAAATTTACTTCAAAAAAACAGAGATATCGTTCATGGAGCATTTGTACTTGACGAAACTGGTGAAAAAGTAATTTTTAGAGACACATTACAAGTCGAACATCTGGACCTTAATGAAGTCGAAGGATCATTAAATTCTTTAGGATTGCTATTAAGTGAATATTCAGATCAAATTATAAATTATTCAAAATATTAAACTATGAACTTTTTTAAAAGACTATTTAAAATAGGTGAAGCTGAAGCACATTCTGCAATTGATAAAATGGAAGATCCCATTAAAATGACAGAACAAGGCATTAGAGATATGAAAACTGATCTTGAAAAAAGCTTAGAAGCACTAGCTCAAGTTAAAGCTTTAGCAATTAGAGCCAAAAATGATACCGAAGAATATGCTAACAAAGCAGAAGACTATCAGCAAAAGGCTATGTTAATTCTTAAAAAAGCTCAAAACGGAGACCTAGACAGTACTGAAGCAGATCGATTAGCAAAAGAAGCTTTAATTAAGAAAGAAGAGTCTAGTCAACATGAAACTCGAAGCAAAACAGAAGCTGAGAAATTTAATACTTCTGTTGAACAACTAGAAAAAAATGTTCAAGAAATAAAGCAAAATATTAGCAAATGGGAAAATGAACTTAAAACACTAAAGGCACGTGTAAAAGTTTCTGCTGCTACCAAAAATGTAAATAAGCAAATGGCAGAAATAGATAGCTCAAGCACAGTATCTATGTTAGAACGAATGAAAGACAAAGTAAGTCAAGAGGAAGCTCTTGCTGAAGCTTATGGCGATATTGCTAACACTTCGAAATCAATAGATGAAGAATTAGATAAGGCTATTGATGTTACTAAAGCCAATGCCGATGATAATTTAGCTAAGCTCAAAGAGCAATTAGGCATGAACGACAAAAAGTCGTAATACATATTTTAATTCTAAAAAATTAAAGTCATGATCATTTCAACAACAGATATAATTCCAGGTCAAGAAACTGTAGCCATTTTAGGAATCGCAAGAGGTAGCACCGTACGAGCCAGAAATATAGGAAGAGATGTTTTTGCCGGTCTTAAAAATATTGTAGGTGGTGAAATCGAAGAATATACCAAGCTGCAAGCACAATCCAGAGAGCAAGCAATGCAAAGAATGACAAACGATGCAAAAAAATTAGGTGCAGATGCGGTAATAAATGTTAGACTCACGACATCAATGGTTATGCAAGGTGCTTCAGAGATTTTAGCATATGGTACTGCTGTCAAATTAAAATGATATAAATCATGCCAACTATAGCAATACTGATACAAGGTTTAATTTGGCTAGGAATATTTATAACACTAGTCTATTTGATCGTAAGAAGAATCAAAATTAAAGGAACTGAAGACTTTGAAGACAGAGATAACTAGATAATTACTAACTAAACAACTTATTACATTGAAAGAACTCTATGACATCGCGATATCAATGGTCAATCTTCCTTTGACACTCCTGTTCGGATTATTGATCTTATATTGGTTATTAACTACCTTAACTGGTATTGATCTTGATTTTTTTGATGCCGATATCGATGTAGATGTAGACGTGGATGCCGATGTAGATATGGATACCGATTTTGATGCCAGAGGAAATCTGGATATTCATGATGTTTCAAATACAGAGGTTAAAAAAGAGGATATTATACGCCGTAGAGGTAAATTAAACTTCTTTCAGATATTCTTGATTTATTTCAATTTTGTTGGACTCCCCTTCATGTTCACTTTTACTTTTTTTGTACTATTCTGGTGGGCTATTACAATGGCAGGGACATCTATAACACATAGTTATGCCAATGACTTTGGGTTTACTTTTTTCTTTGGAGGCATTATCCCGGCGCTATTCTTAACCAAGATATTTACAACTCCGTTTAAAAGGTTTTTTACCAATTTTAATAATAAAGGAGAAAGTGCTTTAGAATTATTAGGAAGACAAGGTGTATTACAAAGCCCACTTTCTGGTGAAAAAATTTCAACATTAGAAATAAAAATACAATCCGATCCAATAAAAGTGATGGTGCAATCAAAAAACGGAATGGAAATTCCGGCAAATACCCAGGTTGAAATTGTGAACCAAGTAAAAAACAAACAACTATATATCGTTCAACCGTCAAATTATTAAAATTGCAACCAATACACTTTTAAAAATTAACTAGTATAATGAAACTATTCTTAAACTCAAGACACTTATAGATGTTATCCCATTTTACAAAAAAATAACACAAGAAAAAGTATCTTATAGAAACATCATTGATCATTACACAATTCATGATATACTAGTAATACTAATAAAAATATAATCATCGAACTTTATCAATTAAAACATTGAATACAATTAAATAACACTAATAATATCATTTAACAACTAAAATAATTTTTATGAGCAACATAGGTAATTTAGCTATCATCGTGGTAGTAGCATTAGTACTGCTAATTGTACTATATTTTATAATCATCGCCATATTCTACAGAAAGATTCCGCAAGGAGAATCACTTGTACGTACTGGGTTTGGGGGAACTGCGGTAGCTTTTGATAAAGGGCTATATGTTATTCCGGTACTACACAAAGTAGAAATCATGGATATTTCTATAAAAAAGATCGAGATCGAACGTACAGGAGTAAATGGGTTAATCTGTAAAGATAATATCCGAGCAGATATCAAAGTAGCTTTCTTTGTTAGAGTAAATAAATCTGTAGAAGATATTATAAATGTAGCACAAACCATTGGTTGTAATCGTGCGTCAGAAATCGATACACTACGTAGTTTATTTGATGCTAAATTCTCTGAAGCATTAAAAACAGTTGGTAAAAAATTCGAATTTGTAGAATTGTATGAAGCACGACGTGAGTTTAGAGACGAAATTATAAATATTATTGGTACAGATCTTAATGGATACATCCTTGATGACTGTGCTATCGATGATTTAGAACAAACATCATTAAGTGTTCTTAAACCAGATAATATTTTAGATTCTGAAGGGATCAAAAAAATTACCGAATTAACTGCTGCTCAAAATATAAAATCTAATCTTATTAAACGAGATGAAGAAAAGGTTATTCGTAAACAAGATGTTGAAGCTCGTGAAGCCATACTGGAGTTAGATAAACAACTAGCAGAAAAAGAAGAGCAACAAAAACGTGAAATTTCTAATATTAAATCTCGTGAAGAAGCCGAAATTCTAAAAGTTTCAGAAGAAGAACGTTTAAAATCTGAAACAGCACGTATTGCAACACAAGAAAAAGTGAAAGTTGCAGAAGAAAACATGGAACGCCAAATCATTGTTGCTGCCAAAAACAAACAACGTACTGATGCTGTAGAAACAGAAAGAGTAGAAAAAGACAGAATGCTTGAAGCTACAGAACGCGAACGTATCGTTACACTTGCTCAGATCGAAAAAGAAAAAGTAGTAGAGGTAGAAAAGAAAAATATACAAGATGTAATCCGCGATCGTGTAATGCTAGAAAAAGGTGTGGTAGAAGAGCAAGAAAACATGAAAGACATCCAGGCATTTAAAACTGCAGATCGTGATAAACAAGTAAAAATAACAGTTGCAGAAGCTAATGCTCAAGAAGCATTAATTGCAACTATTAAGGCTGCCGAAGCTCAAAAAGAAGCTGCTAAGCAAAAAGCAGAAGAAATTAATATTGAAGCACAGGCACAAAAAGAAGCTAGTGAAAAAGAAGCCGAAGCACGTAAAACACTTGCTGAAGCACAAGCTAAAGAAGAAGCAACTATAGGAATGTCTGAAGCACAAGTGATGCATGCCAAAGCTGATGCCCATGAACGTGAAGGTCTTGTAGAGGCTACCATCATTGAAAAGAAAGCAAAAGCCGAGGCAGCAGGTATACTTGCCAAAGCTGAAGCTGTAAAAGAAGAAGGTTTAGCAGAAGCAGAAGTAATCAAAGAAAAAGCACTTGCCGATGCTGCCGGAATCGAAGAAAAAGCTGAAGCTATGAAGAAACTTGACGGTGTTGGTAAAGAACATGAAGAGTTCAAACTTCGTCTAGACAAAGAATTACAAGTTGATCTAGCACATATTAATATCCAGAAAGAAATAGCTGATGCGCAAGCAGAAGTAATTGGAGAAGCACTTAAAGCCGCAAATATTGATATCGTAGGTGGTGAAACTATGTTCTTTGATCAAATAGTAGGTCAAATTACCAAGGCTAAAGGTATCGATAGATTAGTTAATCATTCTGATAACATCCAAGATGTTAAAGATGCTATTTTAGGAAGCGATGATGTGAAAGGAAATCTTTTAGAAAAAATCAAAGAATTCGCTACCAAATACGGAATCTCATCAGAAGATATTAAGAATCTAACGGTTGCTAACCTGTTGATAGAATTAAAACAGAAAACTACAGATCCTTCAGAAAACAATCTATTTAGTAACCTGTTAAATCTAGCCAAAGGTTTAGGTCTTTCAGACAGAAAACTTTAGTACAAGAATCTCCTCTCCTGTAAAAAGGAGAGGACTACTATACTATCGGACACTAACTATATCTGAAATTAAAACATTGCATGTATACCATCACAATAATATTTTTAAACCCATAAAAGTCAATCCCTGAAGGTCAAGAACTCTCTGTGGGGTAGCGAGGAATTGACTAGATGGGATTTGTTTAACTTTTAATACGTTTAATTATGGGAATTGCAGCTATGATAACTTCGATTAAATTTAATGATCGAAGAAACAAAAGAGAAGTTTTTAGTCGTGTAAACGGAAATACAAACACTGAAAACCTCGGAATCAAATTAGTGCCTGTTTCTGAAGAGACATTGCAAGAAATCAGAAACAAACTAAAGAAGCAAAGATTAGCAGTTTTTAAAAAGCAATTACTAGTCTCTGGGATTTTGATTATTGTAATTACGACTATCATAATATATATAGCATAGTTATGGGAGGGTATGGTCATAATTTAAGCAATCTTCTTAAAAACAGTAGAAGAAAAGAACGAAAAGCCTATGATGGATGGACAGAAAGTGATGAAGAAAGCCATGGCATAAAAGTAGAGTCAGTTTCTGAAGAGAAGTTACAAGAAATCAGAGATAAACTTAAGAAACAACGCCAATCACTTTTTAGAAAGCGGTTAATTGGTTTTTGTATCGTTATAATTTCGATTATTGGAGCTATAATTTATGCATCCATTTAAAAAATATAAAATATGAATAAAAAACTTATAGGGGTAATCGGCTTATTATTAGTATGTATTTGCGTGCTAACATACAATACATATACGAAAAAAGAGAACCTGATAAAAAACGGCGTAAGTACATCGGCTATCATTGAAAAAATTTCAACGAATAGAATTGACAATGATTTCTCCCCTACCGTAGAAAATATTCATATTAAATACAAATACGAAGTAGACACTAAAGAGTTTATAAAAATGCAAGAGATTTCAAGACATGAACACGATTTGTATTTTTCTAAAACTGGAAAAATAGGGGACTCTATTAAAATCATGTATGATGCAGAAAAACCTTCAAATTCGAGGATTGAAAAGATCAAATAGTAACTTTTAATTGTCAAACTAAACTTGTTAACACTCTTGAGTAAACGAATGAAAATTCGATTTAAAAAACTATGGAAGAAACCAACAAAGAAAAAGATATACAACTAGACGGAGGTACTTATGAGATTATCCAGAATCGTCTACAAAAACAAAAAGGTAAACTTCAAAACCGTCTTACACAACTTAATGATGCTCGAAAAGAAGTTTTTGGTAGTGTAGAAACCAAACTCATTGCTAATAACCGAATCAATACAGAAAACAATTGTATTGCACGAGATATTGTTACCATAGACGAATACTGTCTTTTTGGATATAATGTACATTTTGGACTTCGAACCGAAATAACACTAGCAGATGTATTTAGTATTTACACCTATAGTAATGATCATTTTGTAGCCAAATCATTAGATTTAATTCATGATCCTATATTTATAGATGACTTCACAAATCTATATAAATACTACCGAAATACGATATTTTCAAAATTTGCTATAGTGGGGAATTACCTGCATATGGTATTTCAACTAAGTGAAAGTGTCTCTGATATCAAAACCTTTAAGTGGTTAATTAATGATGGTAAATTAACCTATGTTGACAACCGTAGTGAGCATGAATTCAAATTTCCAAAACAACACGAGTTTAATTGGACAGAAGTTACACGAGATATGCATCGGTATGGTGCGCATCCACATATTTCAATTCTTGACAAGGTATTTGTAGAAACTATAGGTGGCGATCTAACTATCAAAATAGAAGACAATACCGATGAAGGAAAAGGAATTCTTGACGAACCTGTAGAACATATAGATCAAACTCTTGACGATGGACAATATCGCTTTGCAAACTTAGGCAATCTAATCATATTAGAGATCAAGCCTTTTCAAGAAGCACCACGTTACTTTGTCTACAATCATAAAATACAAGAAGTTAAAAAAATTGATTGTATAAAAGACGCTTGTGTATTACTTCCAGATGATCAAGGTATTATTTATCCAAATGGATATTACCTGCAATCAGGAGGTTTTAAGCTTTTTACAAATGAAGTATCGGATGTAAAGTTCCAAGAAAAAATTATCTCTCCAAACGGAGAAGATTTCCTCTATGTCTTTTATGAAAGTGAAAAAGGGTTATACACTCTTATGTCATATAATGTTATCGAACAAGAAGTAAAAACACCTATTATCTGTAATGGTTTTACAATTTTACAACATGGAGAATTATGCTATTTTAAAACTGAAGATGATCAAACACGCCATCATGTAATACAAATTTGGCAAACGCCATTTATGAAGGGAGATGTATTGCCATCAGAACATACAGATACATTACTATACAAAATTGGTAATAAAGACATTGTAAAAGCAATGGCAGAATGCCATGCACTTATCACTTTACTCAACAAAGAAGATAGTTATGATGGGTTATATGATGATATTGCAAAATTTTCGAGTGATATTACCGATAGTTATTATTGGATTCGTGAAGAAGATACGCATAGATTAGATATTCCTTTAGAAGAAATTAACGGAGCTGCAAATGCCGCTATAGATGAATTCGAAAAAGTAGTTCAACTTCGTAAAACTGCTTCTAATATAACAAAAGAAACCAAAGACAAAGCTGATACCATTTTTAACAAAATCAAAAGTAGTTCTTTTAAATCTATAGATGATTTTGTGCACGTATTATCGCAATTACGAACCTTACGTGGTGAGGTGATTGGTCTTAATGACATACGCTATGTTGATCAAACATTTATCAACGATATAGAAACAGAAATTGCCTCGCAAACTGAAAAAATATCACAACGTTGTGTTCAATTTTTACTAGATGACAAAGCACTTCTGCCCTACCACTCCCGTATCGATGAAAAGCAATCACAATTAGACGGTATTAAAAAGGTTATAAACGCCAAAAAATTAGAAGAAGAAGTAAATCAAATCGCTACAGATTTAGAAATGTTAATCGATATTGTTTCTAATTTACAAATCGAAGACACTTCACATTCTACTAAAATAATCGATAATATTTCTCTGATTTTTGCTACGATAAATCAGTTAAAAGCAGGAATCAAAAATAAAATTAAATCTTTAGGAAGTAAAGAAGCCACCGCAGAATTCGCCGCCCAATTAAAATTGGTGGATCAAAGTATTATTAATTATTTAGATATTGCTAGTACTCCAGAAAAAACAGATGAATTATTAAACAAAGTTTCTGTACAGTTAGAAGATTTAGAAGGGCGATTTGCAGATTTTGAGGAATTCATTACCCAAATTATTGAAAAACGCGAAGAGGTTTATAATGCTTTTGAAGCGCGAAAAAACAGCTTAATCGAAGCGCGAAATAAAAAGGCTGTTGCGTTAGAAACTGCTGCAAATCGAATTTTAAAAGGAGTAACTAAGAAAGCTTTAGGTTTTTCTTCGGTCGTTGATATTAACGGCTATTTTGCTTCTGACCTTATGATCAATAAGCTCAGAGATATTATAGTACAATTACAAGAGTTAGATGATGCTGGTAAAGCAGAAACTATAGAAACCGCCATAAAAGTTGCAAAAGAAGACGCTACGCGTAAGCTTAAAGACAAACAAGACCTATATGAAGATGGTGAAAATATTATTAAACTGGGTAAACATAAATTTGGCGTAAACAAACAGCCATTAGATTTAACCATTGTTTATAAAGATAACGCACTAGCTTATCATCTAACAGGAACGGATTTTTATCAAGAAATTAAAAACGAGACCTTACTAAAATCCAAAAAATACTGGGATCAAGAGTTAATTTCTGAAAATCAAGATGTATATCGATCCGCATATCTTGCTTATAAAATATTTAGCGCTTCTCAAGCCGAGCTTGTTGAAGCACAGGCCATCGCATTAGACAAAAAAGATTTCGACAAGCTAAGTCTGAAAACAATGAGCGAGGAGCAACTTTTAGAACTTATAAAAACTGAAAGCAGCAAAAACTATACAGAGGGCTATGTAAAGGGAGTACATGATGTAGATGCTGCTAAGATTTTAAAAGTACTAATTACTAAAAGTAATGACTTAGGCGTATTACATTTTACCCCAAAAACCAGAGCATTTGCACAATACTTTTGGCATGGACTTACACCAGAAACACAAGCGTATTGGAACCAAAACATTAAGGCTTCGGGTCAAGTATTAGAAGTATTTCCTGATAGTCAAGAACATCAAAATGTTATTTCAAAATTAACTCAAGAAGTTATTTCTTTTTCTGAAAGTAAAAAGCTGTTCGATACTACCTCAAGCAACGCAATCGCTGCATATTTGTTTACCGAACTGCAAAGCGACCAAAGTTTTTGTATTAGTCAAATTGCGAATGAACTACATGATGCTTTTGTAAGTGAATTAAAAAAGAAAAAAGTTTTTACAAAATTAAAAACAGCTTTACAATTAGATGCTAAACCCAATTTTAATGGAGATTCCAGACAGAACGACCAGATAAATTTAGCATTACAATGGGTAAGTTCTTTCTTAAAAACCATGCACCCTAAACAAATTGCATATGCACATGAGATAGTTTGTGTTTTACTATTCAAAAATGAATCAACTTCAGAGATTATTCATGTTAACCCATTACAAAACATAGATGGATTAAAAGGTAGTCATGAGACCATTAATGAAGGCGTTTTTGAATTTGATTATCATAATTTCATTACTACATTAGAATCTTTTGCACAAATCGAAGTTCCTGCATTTGAAGCCTATCGAGAAGCAAAACATACGGTAACAGAAGAGCTTAAAGAAGACCTAAAACTCAATGAATTTGAACCCAAAGTACTCTCCTCTTTCGTGAGAAATAAATTAATCGATCAAGTATATCTTCCTTTATTTGGAGATAACTTATCCAAACAGTTAGGAAGTTTAGGGGATAATAAACGTACCGATCGTATGGGTATGTTATTACTAATATCACCTCCAGGCTATGGTAAAACAACTTTGATGGAGTATATGGCAAATCGTCTAGGGTTAGTCTTTATGAAAATAAATGGCCCAGCGATAGGACATGAAGTTACCTCTGTAGATCCAATGGCGGCAAATAATGCTGCTGCAAGAGAAGAATTAAAAAAGCTTAACCTTGCTTTTGAAATGGGTAATAATGTAATGTTATACCTTGATGATATACAACACTGTAATCCAGAGTTTTTACAAAAATTCATTTCTCTTGCTGATGGTACTCGAAAAATTGAAGGAATATACAATGGCAATCCAAAGACATATGACCTAAGAAGTAAACGTTTTTGTGTAATTATGGCCGGGAACCCATATACAGAAAGTGGTGAGAAATTCCAGATTCCTGATATGTTAGCCAATCGTGCCGACATCTATAACTTGGGAGATATTATTGGTGATACCGCAGATTTATTTAAGTTAAGTTTAATTGAAAATGCTATGACTTCAAATCCAGTATTACATCAATTAAGCAATACTTATTTTGAAGACATCTACTCTTTGATTGAAATTGTTGAAACAGGAACACAAGAAGGTATCGAGCTTAAAGGAAATCATACCAAACAAGAAATACAGGATTACTTGGCAGTACTTAAAAAGGTCATTATTATACGTAACACTGTTTTAAAAGTAAACGAGACCTATATAAAATCCGCCGCCATGGAAGATGCATATCGTATAGAACCTTCTTTCAAATTACAAGGGTCTTATAGAGATATGAGTAAGCTGGTAGCAAAAGTGGTTCCGATTATGAATGAAAAAGAATTACAAACCTTGCTCCTATCCCATTATGAAAATGAATCTCAAACGTTAACCAGTGCAGCAGAAGCTAATCTACTTAAATATAAAGAAATGACTAAAACCATTTCTGAAGATGAAGTTAACCGCTGGGAAGTTATCAAAGAGACTTTTGTAAAAAATAACAAGTTAAAAGGCTTTGGAAACAAAAATGAAATGGCACAAGTACTTGCACAAATGATGCAGTTTAGCGATCATCTACAAGGCATTCAAGAGGTGTTGAAAAAAGGGTTAAACAATTAATTTAGTACGATGTATTAACATATAATTTTAGAACAATTTGAAATAAAAATAATGAATAATAAAACAAGGTTTTTAGTTTCATTTCTAATAATTATTGTAAATCGTTCATTAGGTAGTTTTTTTACGTCTATTGATGTCTTATTATCTCCAGTAGCACTAATAAGTATAGCAATATTATTTAGAGATAACGAACAGAACTCTATTCTGAAAAGTGGAATTTTAACATTCTTGCTGTCTGTTCACAATTACAATATAGCACCCCAATTTCTAGTCATTGATTACGAGGATGTATCTCAATGGATATATGTATTACCGTATTTGAGCATAATTCTTGCTTATTTTATTTTTATCAAAGGAACTCTAAAAAATAACCATGAGACTAAAAATGGTAAAATAGTGTCAATCATACTTTTTCCTATTCTCTTAATTTGGTTTCATTTACTACCATATATGGACTTTGAAGACAACAGAATAGAAGACCCATACGAGAAGGTAAGAACAGGAAAAACTAGATAATAAAAAACATTATAATTTATATACTTTACATTATCCTTAGAAATTAAATTAATTTTTGTATTTTTACATAAGCACTTATATAAACACTTATGAAAGATCAATTACAACATTACGGAACATTAGGATTGGGATCTCGATTTAAGCGATTAAGTGAATTTATGATGAAAGAAATTCAGATAGTATACCAATCTTGTAATATTGATTTTGACCCATATCTTTTTCCTATTTTCAAAGTAATTATTGATCAGAAACTTGTTACAACTACCGATATCCAAGAACAACTACAATACACTCAACCTGCCATAACGCAGGCACTTAAAAAATTAATGGATAAAAAACTGGTAGGATACAAAACAGACACTACAGACAAACGAAAAAAACATTTTAAACTTACGAATAAAGGAAAAAAAATACATCAGGAAATGATCCCACTTTGGAAAGTAATTGATGAACAAATAAAATGGCTTACAGAGGGGAGCGCAATAAGTCTTTTACATCATTTAACACATCTTGAAAGTCAATTACGTAAAAAATCTTTAAGTGAAAGAATTCTTGAGAATTATAACAAACTATCCATATGAATACAATTAAAAACGCATCGATCATACCATTTGATTCAAAATATGCCAAAGATTTTGCAGCTCTTAATGTAGCATGGCTAGAAAAATATTTTGTGGTTGAACCTTTAGATGTTGAATTATTAGAAAATTGTCAGGAAACTATTATTAATACAGGTGGATATATCTTCTTTGCCAAGGTAGACAACGAAATTGCAGGAACATTTTCGTTGATTAAAGTTGAAGAAGATATGTATGAACTTGGAAAAATGGCTGTATCTCCTAAGTTTCAAGGACATAAAATTGGCCAACAATTATTACAATTTTGCATCGATTTTTCAAAGGATCAACAATGGAAAAAACTCATACTATATTCAAATAGAATTCTGGAAAACGCAATTCACATTTATAAGAAGTATGGATTTAAGGAGATTGAGATTGAAAAAAACCCTATGTATAAGCGAAGTAATATTAAAATGATGTTGATCTTATAGTAATCTGCTCTATCTAACTAAAGACAGAGCAGATCAAGCAATTGTTAATTTCCCCTTTTTAACTACTTAAAAGTTATTTAGAAATGCTATAGTTTTGCCCGTAGTTATTATCCCAATATTGCTGCCCATTTACCTTATAAACTACTGCATACTCAATATCATCTACTTCTTCGTTAATTGTTACCGATCCAGTCCATCTTTCAACATTAAACGGATTAGGGCTTGTAAGCACATAGTCATAACTATTATACCAATACTTTGTATACGCAAGAGAAAAATACCGTTCTGTCTCCCATCCATCAGTAGTATAAACCACTTGGACTTCTTTTGTTGGAGATATATTTCTAACATCTGCAACAATATTAAGTGTTGTAGTAACACCATCAAAGGATGTATATAGTCTATCAAAATCACTATCAACGCTTACATTTAAATCTGGCTCTGCAAAAAAACTTCCTATTTGCTTCTCTTCTATCTTATAGTTATTATTATTGTTATTATCCCAATACGTAGTGTTATTTACATCATATTTTACTACAAATTCATCCTCATAAATTTTACCTGGTGTATATGCATAATATCGATATTGACCCTCCCATATTTCATCTCCGTTATCTAAACTCATGCTATATGACAATGGAATTTCTTCCCAATTACCACCTACTTTTTCATGATAAATACTTACCGATTTATCATAATTAAGATTTGCAACTTTTACAGTAAATTTTCTAGTCCATGTATTAAATCCTCGATAGAAACTATACGAATTCCAAGCCTTTACCAATTGCACAGGGCTACTATTTTTGAGGTTTGCACTTTTTTCAAGGGACAAACCATTTTGATTTGGTATAGCATCATCCTCTGTAGAACATGATAAAGCGAATAGGGTTATTATTAAATAAAAATACTTTTTCATTGTTTTTAGGTTTTGTTTGATTTTGTTGTTATTTGTTTACTACTAATTTTTTCGAAAAATTTAGTGATCAATAAAAGCTTTGTTATGAAAATACAGGCACAGGTAATAATCATGCAATTTTGGGTATTGCATTTAACAATTATTTCACAAAAAACGTTTTCGAAGAACATGAAGTTTAATCAAAATATAAAGTGTAAAAATTGGAATTAATAACACCTAAAAATTACTCTTCAATTTTTGTCAAAATGACTTTAGACAACGAAAATTTTAGCTCATTTTAAACGAAAATTAGCGTTAATATTTTCACAACGAATTCACTCTTATACGCTTTTAGTAAACATTCATGAAAACAGTTTCATGTTTTTTCGTAGATCATTTTAACATTTATAGTCCATATTTCATTAATCAAAAAAAACACATTACATTACCACGTACTTTTAAAATATTTACTGCAGAATTCATAGTCAAAAAGCAATAAACACCTGTATAAAGACAACTTATCAAGGAATAATCTCACAATTAACAAATAAGAATAAATTGTACTTTTGGGCCTACGTATAACACTTACTATTTAAGTGGGATACCTATTAATCCACTTTTTTGAGTATTCTTAAAACCTAATTCGAAGACTCTTACATTGGACATATTAACACATAAATCTTAAGTAATCGTCATGAAAACACCAACTCACCTAAGCAAATATATTGCGCTATTAACAGTTTTAATCATTAGTATTTTCTTTTTTCATTCATGCCAACAAGACTCTACTATAGATGTTTTTCAGGAAGAAGAATACATAAAAAAAATAGAAGCATACGAGGCTAAAATTGCAGCTTTAGAAGAAAAATTAGGGCAGGAAAAATCAAATAGAAGAAGGCCCAGTAATATTATTGATTTTAGAAAGGCTCAGCAAATTTATAAAGCTTATGATAATAGAGCCGACCTAATAAGTGAAGCCGTTGGACCAGTAAACGACATAAATAATTCTGCTCGTGGTGCTGCTCGATTTGAACCAACCAGATCTTTGTTTTATGAAATTTCTGAATTACGTAAGTATTTAGCATATATAGATGATTTATCAAAAAAAGCAGATATAAAACCAACAGGACTTCGTTTCTATTTTGCTTTATACCCCAGAGATCACGTATCTTCTAGCGGAAGTAACGAAAACGCGAGACGTCAAACCATTTTTATAGCACCAACCACAGAAAGAAAATATGAAGATCGGATTGTACAAATGGGATACACTCTTGACAATAATTTCAAAGTCGTATTTTTAAATAAAGATAGTGGATTTAGTCATCTAAGAAGAAATAGAAATAAAAGTACAACTAGTTATTTTGGAAAAACAAGCGGACATGACAAATACAGTCTTATTGCAAATGAAATGCAAGGCACTCCTCCTTTTCACTAATTAACAAATATTTGACTATGCCGGTAGAATATTTGAAGTTTTTAATAAAAACTTCATTAATCATTCAGTTTATAACATTAGTGTTTAGTACTATATATTTTAATAAAATAAAAAGAATTCCTGTTCTTAAATATTTTACACCTTTAGTATGGTATATTTTTTTTAATGAACTTCTCGGGCTTTTTATACGATTATACATATCCGATTATAACGCTATCATTTATAATATATACTACTGTCTCAGTTTTAGTTATTTCTTCATTCTATATAGAAAAAACATCACTAAAAAATGGTCGAAATCGTTAGTTTTTATATTCTTATGTATGTATTTATTAATATTCATTATTAATGGTTTTTTTGAGAACTATTTGATCCAATCACAAATAATTCCTTACATTTTAGCTGCGTTATTTTTAGTAACAACGATAGCCTTATATTTTATCGATATCATAAATTCGAATACGGTACTACATGTAAAAAGTAGTCTATTATTCTGGATTAGCGTAGGGTTATTACTATACTATATTAGCAATTTGCCCTTTAGGATTATACGAAATTACTATACAGAACTAGCCGATTCATCGACTATGATTTTAGTTGGTTTTATATCTACGGTAGTAATGAACACGTGTTTTTGTATAGGATACGTACTTCAAGATAATGTTTCTTCGTCTAAGTAATCGTAAAACCAAAACCTACTTTCTCAAAAAGCAAGCTTACTTAAAAGCATAACAGCAACAGTCAATTCCCTTTTTTAAACAGGGGGATTTACCCCCTTTTTTGGAATTTTACCACCTTATCAACTCTTCAAAAACTCCTTATAAACAAGGGTTTACCAGTAAAAACCTCGCATAAGACTTGTGATTATTTTTTCTAATTATAGAATATTGGTATTTTTAATTCAAATAAACCTAATGATTCGAGTAAGAAAAAATAATCACCATCACCTTTTTCGAAGCTTGAATTTGATTAAAAAATATAATTTACTAATAAACAAATCACATCTAATATCTTAAACATCTTTAGAAATGGAACGAAAAACTAACTTTATAGGATACCCCATTGTTATCATCCTTACTGCATTGATAACATATTTTTGCTTAAAAAAGACCGGCTCTGATCCCACAAATCCTCCGGTAGTGCCAACTCCTGATGAAATAATCACATTGCAAGATGCCTTTCAACTCTATGAAACCTACTCAAAAAATCGTGCTTGCATCATCGATGCCTATGAAGGCAGAGTAGATAGCACATTAAATACACTTTGTACGTCTGACAGACCCCGTGATCTAGGTTTTGTTCCTTCTCGATCTTTTGAATTAGAGAAAGATTTTCTTGAACAATATCTGGCCTATATCGATTATGTAACTGGAGATTCTATACCAATTACGGGGTATCGCATATTCCTTGGCAATTATCCTAACAAGGATAAACTAATTAGTGGAAGACCTATCCCAGACCCTAGAAGAAATACAATATTTATTGCCCCTACAACTTTTCAAAATGGATCGAGTCGAGCATTCACTTTCACTAAAGATCAAAACAATGATGGAAAACCTGACTTATTATTTTTACAAGACACCTTTGAAAAAGGAATTGGCAACCAAAACCATGCGAAAGCAAAAGCAAATACAGCTAGTTTTTTCTCATTCAGCACCATGTATGATGATGAGTTTAGTACAATAGCGAATGAAGTAGGAGGGCATCCACCAAAAAATTAATTAACAAAATGAACTATCTACTTGAACTACAAGAGTTTGTGATAATATTTCAAATTATTACTGCAATTATTGGTTCTATATTTTTTTTCAAATACAAAAACGCAACATTAAAATATTTTTTAATAGTATTGTGGTATATCGCAATTAATGATTTTACTGGTTTTATTTTAAAAAGTCAATTCAACATTGACAGCGTTACTATCCTTTATAACATTTATTATCTTATAGTATTTAATTATTATATGTCTTTGTTCCGGCATTATGTATCAAAAGTTAATCATAAAAAGTGCATTTTAGTTCTTAGTATTCTTTATACATTTTCATTTTTTATAAATGCTTTCAATGAAAACTATTTTATAGAAGTTTCAACTGCACCTTATATAATTGGAGCAAGTTTTGTAATTATAAGTATTGTATTTTATTATATTGATATCTTAAATTCCGAAAAAGTACTTTATGTAAACAAGAACTTACTTTTTTGGATAAGCATAGGCGTATTAATTTATTTTGGGGGTAATATTCCTTTTAGGATTGTGAGAAATTATAACGGCGGACTTGTAGATGCGTCTATTCAGTTTTTAGTTCTTTGTATTCTATCAATTGTAATGAATCTTTGTTTTATCTTTGGATTTATATGGAGCAGCAAGAGACAGCAATATTAGTAGCAAGCATTGTTCTTGTCTTGATTATTATTTTGTTAATTACGCTTTTTGCAATTTTTCAAAAACGAAAGAACAGCCTACTCCTAGAACAAAAAGAAGCAAAGAAAAAGTTTGAAACCGCAATTATAGAAACCCAAGTAGAAATACGCGAAGAAACCTTGCGTAACATTAGCTGGGAACTACATGATAATATTGGCCAACTACTTACGTTGGCCAAAATACAAGTAAACATTGCCCAAGACGATCCTAGTAAATTAGAAGAGGTTACAGAAACTATTACAAAAAGTCTTACAGAGTTAAGATCTTTATCTAAATTGATCAACCCAGATGCCATTAAGAGTCTTAACCTAACAGAAGCTGTTACTCTCGAGATTGAACGCTTTAATCGGATGCAATTTATTAAAGCTACTATACAAAGCAATGAAGAAATAAAAGAATTAGACGATAAAGTAGAAATTATCATTTTTAGAATATTACAAGAATTTTTTGCTAATACCATAAAACATTCTAAGGCCTCGAATCTTAATGTAGACTTAAACTATCAAAATGATAAACTTATAATCCATGCAAAAGATGACGGTATTGGTTTTAACGATAAAAACTCTAGTCTTAAAAAAGGCATTGGTCTCTCAAATATCCAAAGTAGAGGAAAACTAATAGGCGCAGATATTCAATTAGATTCGGAAAAAGGAAAAGGAACCGAAATGACCCTTGTATACTATTATAAGAAAAACTTAAGCTTATTAGAGGATGATGTCGATTATGATTAATTTTGTAATCGGATACAAGAATAAATAAAAACGTATAGAGATAGTAAGATTCGTAAAAGCAACATTGATGAATTATGAATAACGATTTTGCATTTCCTCTTGACTATTAACAATAATAAATTCAAACAGATGAAATATTCAGTAGTAATCGTAGAAGATCATATTTTACTGTCTCAGGCATTGTCAGGGTTAGTTAATGGATTTGATAAGTTCAAAATATTATATATCTGTAAAAACGGAAAAGAACTTATTACTCGCTTTAAAGATCCCAAAAACATTCCAGATATTGTTCTTATGGACATTAACATGCCTATTATGAATGGTATAGAAACCACTGCTGCTCTTAAGGAAGAATATCCGCAGGTAAAGGTATTAGCATTATCAGTAGAAGAAGATGAAAACACTATTCTAAAAATGCTAAGAGCTGGTGCAAAAGGATACTTACTAAAAGACACTGAAAAAAGTATTTTAGAAAGTGCTTTATTGCAAGTTCAAGAAACTGGCTTTTATCACACCAAAGATGTTACTAATTTATTATTAGGTTCGTTAAACCCTAAAGAAGAAAATAAGGCAGTTTTAAAAGAACGAGAAGTTGAATTTATTAAACATGCTTGTACAGAAAAAACATATAAAGAAATTGCAAGTGACATGTGTTTGAGCCCTAAAACGATTGAGGGATACCGAGATTCTATTTTTGAAAAATTAAATTTAAAAAATAGAACTGGCTTAGTGATTTATGCTATTAAAAGTAAAATTTTCACACCATAGGAACCTCTGTCAAAAACTTAAATATCAGTAGTTTACCCAAAAGCATATTTGGTTATTTTTTAAAATCATCCTTCTACAAACCAAAATCTTATACTGCCTTCGCTTTATTTTAAGATTTTTTTAAATCTAAAAAAGTTATCTTTATTACATATTGTAATTACTTTTGGCTCGTTTATTGATAAATGCAAAGACAAAATCATTATTGTTACTAAAAAAACAAGACAGATTTAACTGCTTTTTTATAATAAACTAACCATCTTATACTTTCATAAAAACACTGTTTTTTTGTTTATTTTTGTGAGTAGAAGAACATTGATATTTTTATGCTAAAACAACAACTAAATTTTAAGCTTTCTCAAAAACTATCTCCTCAGCAAATTCAACTTATGAAGCTGATTCAATTGCCTACACAAGCTTTTGAACAAAAATTAAAACAAGAGATGGAAGAAAATCCCGCATTAGATAGCGGTAAAGATAAAGCAGACGAATATGATGATGCTTTTAGTAATGAAAATGCAGCAGATGATGATTATGGTAATGAGAAAATTGAAACCGAAATCAATGTAGACGAATATTTAAGTGATGATGAAATTCCGAGCTATAGATTAAGTTCAAATAATTATAGCAATGATGATGAAGAAAAAAGTGTACCCTATGCTTCTGGCACATCATTTCGACAACACTTAATAAATCAACTAAACACCTATAGATTTGATGAAGAAGAGCGAGAAATAGCAGAATTTCTTGTTGGCAGTGTAGATGAAAGCGGATACATAAGAAGATCCCTGTCTGACATTCTTGATGACTTGGCGTTTACACAAAACGTTTACACTACTGAAGAAAAAATCGAAAGCATCTTAAAAGTTGTACACCAATTAGATCCTGCTGGTGTTGGAGCACGTAACCTACAAGAGTGCCTATGGATCCAATTGGACAGAAAAGAAACTACAATACCTATAAAATTAGCTTCAGAAATACTGAAAAAGGCTTTTGACCATTTTAGCAAAAAGCATTATGATAAACTTTTGGCCAAATTTGACATCACAGAAGATCAGTTAAAAGAAGCAATAGATGAAATTGAGCACCTTAATCCTAAACCAGGAGGAGCTTATGCAGGTAACAATAGGATGATAGAACATGTAGTGCCTGACTTTACTATAAGAATTGTTGAAGGCGACCTAGAACTTACTCTAAATGGGCGTAATGCTCCGGAACTTCACGTTTCTAGAGAATACAATAACATGCTACAAGGCTACAAAGCCAGTAAAGAAAAATCTAAATCTCAAAAAGATGCAGTAATCTTTATCAAACAAAAGTTAGATGCTGCTAAATGGTTTATAGAAGCTGTCAAACAAAGACAACAAACACTTTTTATCACTATGAGTGCAATAATGCACTATCAAAAGAGTTATTTTCTTAGTGGCGATGAACGTACTTTAAGACCAATGATCCTAAAGGATATTGCTGACGAAATTGACATGGACGTTAGTACAGTTTCTCGTGTAGCTAATAGTAAATATGTAGATACTCCTTATGGCACTAAGCTCATTAAAGAGTTCTTTTCAGAATCCATGACAAATGATCAAGGTGAAGAGGTTTCTACAAGAGAAATAAAAAAAATACTAGAAATAACAATAGGCGAAGAAGACAAGAAAAAGCCATTAACAGATGAAAAACTTGCCAAAATCCTAAAAGAAAAAGGATATCCTATTGCTAGAAGAACTGTAGCTAAATATCGGGAACAATTAGAAATTCCAGTTGCGCGGTTACGAAAGAAAATTTAATGAATTTTTTTCTAAAAAGTATTTCTTACATTTTACATCCTTTATTGATGCCTCTAGTGGGCGCAATAATTTATTTCTCTGCTGCGCCAAGATTTATCCCGGAAAACATTGTACAAGCAAAAATTTTTGGAGTAGTAGTAATGACCATTTTAATTCCGATTGTCTTATTTTTTTTCCTTAAAAGTATTGGAGCAATTACTTCGGTTCGTTTAGCAACAGTCAAACAACGTAAAATTCCATTATTACTCCAAGCCTTGTTGTTAATTGTTGTTATAAAATTGATCGTAGACATTTATCACCATCCAGAACTCTATTTTTTCTTTTTAGGAGTTTTATTTTCTATTCTTACTTCTATTTTTATGGTTTTATTTAATGTAAAAGCTAGCATACATATGATTGGCATAAGTGCTGTAACTATGTTTACAATAGCATTAAGTATTCATTTTGGAATGAATTTAATACTACTTATTACATCTCTTATGATTGCCAATGGACTAGTAGCGACCTCTCGATTACACTATAAAGCTCATACAAATTTGGAGTTGATATTAGGTTTTTTAATTGGGATAATTCCGCAACTAACTCTTGTAAATTTTTGGTTATAAAATATAAAAGATCAATCCGACCTTAACAGGATTCAAATTAACTTTATCACTATCATCGATCAATGCATTTTTATCAAATAGCGTATTTAAGCTATAGTAAAAGTGAAAATTAAAGGTATTCCACCCAAAAGTAAATGTAGCCCCAAACCGCCATCGTTCTAATTCGTCAATTTTTGTTTGCCTAACTTGTAAATCACCTTGATCAAAGTTAGAGCTAAAATGATACAGATACCCTACTCTTAAACCTGTATAAATTCGATAAAACTTATGCGTCTCTGGCACCGATGTTCTCCATCTAAATTCAAGAGGAGCTTCGACTAAATGTGTGTTAAATCTATTTCTTTTAAAATCAACTCCATTTAAACGATTAAAAATACTTTGTTCTGTATTCTCTTCTTCTCCTATAAACAGATTATGGTTAAATAGATTTACAGAATATCCCAATCCCAATCCTATGGCAATGTTTCGTCTCTTATTTATTGGCATATCTCTAGTATATCCCATATGTATTCCTCCAGAAAAATCAGATTGACTAAAACCACTAGGCGTGTTTAAAAGAAAGTTATACGTAACGGCTACGTAAAATTGATCCTCTCGATACAATGAATCTAAAACCTTTTTTTCTTCCTGGTTTACATCAATTTCTTGTCCGAAGCAACTCAAGGCAGAAATAAAACATAGAACAAATAAAAATACATTCTTCATACAGATCACTAAAGTAAATTTATTTCCTCAAAAAATAGGTAAACTTTAAAAAAAACAACTATCACATTGTGAGTAAGGCCCAAAACACACTTTTTGTTTTAGACCTTACTCAATTGTACTACCCTACTAATATTATGGCCTTAAATTATCTGTAGCCATTCCTTTTCTAGTAGTGTAATTAATTTTAAGAGCCTGTATCTCTCTTAATTCTTTTTTAATATCTCCTACCAATCCCATATTAGTATCTTTATCTACCTTTAAGGATGTTATTAAAAATGGAACCAACTCATCAGGCTTAGATGCTCTTTCTGCTAAAATAAATGCTTTAATATCCTTAATCTCGGCAAATTTATCATTTAGTTGAATTCTTGCTTCTGTTCCGACATTCTTATACCTTGAACTAGGTTTACCAGCATATATATTCATAATCAAACTTTTATTATCAAGTTTTTCTACTTGGTCCGCATAAGGCAGCTCATTTTTAATCATTAGAGTATCTTTTCGCATTTTTGTAGCTACCATAAAGAAAAACAATAACATAAACACGATATCGGGTAATGAAGCAGTTGAAATTTCTGGTAACTGTGTACCTTTCTTATTTTTAAATTTAGACATAAGACTAGAGAATTAAATTATTATTGAAATACTGGTTCTGCTTCAGAAATTTTTTCTGGAAACATAGATTGTATTTTTTTAATCTTTTCTCTTAAATCTTTCCTGTCAACACTATTTGTTGTATTCTTTAAATTCCTTTCGAGTTCTTGAAATGAAGTACCAAATAATCTAATTGCCTCTCTGTTACGCAAAATTGTATAAGCCCCTACCAATTCATTTTGAACGGTAATGTATGTTTCATAATTGGTCTTACGATTATTAACAACTGATATTACAGCCTTATCTGGGTTATCAGAAGAGTGTATATCATGCTCTCCTTTACAATAAGAGCAACTTAACTCTCCTGTACCACCTCCATTATCTAAAAATGCGATAGCCGCATTCTTAAGCGCTGTGACATCCATTTTCTCGCCTTCTACTAAAAGCTCATTCAATTGATTTAATTCTACAGTAAAGATGTTTCTTTTTCGGATAACATTATCTACAGGATCGTCTATTGGTGGTGGAAGTTTTCTGGATATCCCATAATCCGTCTCAATAGTTGTTGTAACCAAAAAAAAGATGAGTAATAAAAACGCAATGTCCGCCATAGAACCTGCATTTACACTTGGTGCTGATCTTCTTGCCATAATAAATATATATTTAATTAATAATTACTTACAGAATCAACTAATTGTGACTATAAGTGACAAGAATGATTTAGAAGAGACTATTGAAAACGACAGGTTGGTAGGTTAGTAAGGTGTCTATTTCAAATAAAAACTGGGATTATCTACATATAATTCAATATCACTTTGGATGGCTAGATATTGATACTAAAATGTTAGATCACAATTATTAAAACAACAACAATTGTTATACCACTTTTTAAAAATCAAAGGAATAAAAATGAAAATCATAAAAAATCCCACCTTTTGGTGGGATTTTAATCTAATATTATAATAAGATGAAGTACCGTAGATTCTATTCAATATTGTTAACAGCCTCTCCGGTTCTGGTTGTATAGTTAATCTTCAGCGCTTGTACTTCTCTTAATTCTTTTTTGATATCACCTACAAGTCCCATATTAGTATTACCATCAACTTTTAAAGCAGTAGTTAAGAAAGGTACTAATTCTTCTCTTTTAGCAGCTCTTTCGGCTAATATGAACGCTTTGATATCTGCAACTTCGGCAAACTTATCATTAAGTTGAATTCTAGCTTGGTTACCAGCACTTGCACTGTATCTTGAACTAGGTTTACCTGCATATATATACATTACCAAATCTTTTTTATCAAGCTTCTCTATTTGATCGGCTTGTGGTAACTTATTCTCAATCATCAATGTATTTTGACGCATTACTGTCGCAACCATAAAAAAGAATAATAACATAAATACAATATCCGGTAATGAAGCTGTAGAAATCGCTGGTAATTCACCACTTTTTTTCTTGTTAAACTTAGACATAAGAATTTTGTTTTTGTTATTACTTATTTCTTTGGTTCTGCCTCAGAGAGTTTCTCTGGGAACATAAACTGTATCGTTTTTATATCTTCCTTAAGTGATACTTTACTACCTGTATAGTTCACATCTTTTAGGTTTTTTTCCATCTCTACGAAAGTTTTACCAAAAAGACGTTGTGCTTCTCTATTACGTAATGTTGTATATGCTGCAACCAATTCATTTTGAACAGCTATATACGTTTGATAATTAGTTTCTCTATTATTACGCAGAGAGATTACGGCTTTAGTAGGATTATCTGATGAAGATGGATCTCTATCACCTTGACAGAATTTACAAGCTTCATCTCCTGTACCACCACCATTATCTAAGAATTTGATTGCTGCTTCACGAAGATCCTTTAATTCCATCGGAGCTTCTTCCACTAACAAATCATTATTCTTGTTCAGCTCTACCACAAAAATATTTTTTTGTTTAAGAACTGGTGGTTCAACATTATCCTCCTGTGGTGGAGGAAGCTTACGGCTAATACCGCTATCCGTTTCAATAGTAGTAGTAACCAGGAAGAATATAAGAAGTAAGAATGCTATATCTGCCATAGATCCTGCATTAACTTCTGGTGCTGATCTTCTTGCCATAATTATTTACCTATTAGTTTTTTAATACCAGAGAAAAACATTAGTCCAACTGCAACTGCAGCCAAAACATAAAATGCATATAATCCAGTTCCTACCCATTTAGATCCACTAGCAGAAAGTACTTCACCATCTTTCATTGGGGTTTCTACACCTGTTGCAAGCGCAAAACCGATACCAACGATAATTAAGAAAGCAACTATACCTATAGCAGCATTTTTAAGACCTGCAGGGTTTTTTGCCAATGTTGAAAATACAGCAATTAAGGTAGCAATAATAGTAACTACAAAGATAATCAATGTAAGACTATATAAAGGATCTACTGATGGGCTAGCCAATTCTAAAGGAAGTTCTCTAGCTTCAGAAACACCATTTTGATCCATTAAATCACTAATTGAACTACTCATTACATACCAAAGGATTGCTCCGATGATACCAATTGCCATTACAACATATGATAATATTTTAGAAATTTTCATGTGTCTTATTTTTTAATTTGGAATGCTTACCGCACTCATAATAAACAATAACGATTTACTTTTCTGTAGGTAAACTGTTATTATTTTTTGTTTTTGTAAGCTACCAACATATCGATTAACGTAATCGAAGCGTCTTCCATATCATTTACAATTCTATCAATTTTTGCAACGATATAGTTGTAAAATATTTGAAGAATAATTGCAACAATAAGTCCAAATACTGTAGTAAGAAGTGCTACTTTAATACCTCCTGCTACAAGTGAAGGTTGCATATCTCCTGCAGCTTCAATCTTATCAAATGCTTGAATCATACCTATTACCGTTCCCATGAAACCAAGCATTGGTGCAAGAGCGATAAATAAAGAAACCCATGATACATTTTTCTCTAACTGTCCCATTTGAACACCTCCGTAAGCAACAACTGCCTTCTCTGCAGCATCTATGCTCTCGTCTGCTCTATCAAGACCTTGATAGTAAATTGATGCAACTGGTCCTTTTGTATTTCTACAAACTTCCTTAGCTGCTTCAACACCACCACTGTTAAGTGCATCTTCAACATTTTGTTGTAATTTCTTAGTGTTTGTTGTAGAAAGATTTAAAAAGATAATTCTTTCAATTGCAATCGCCAGACCTAGAATCAAACATAAAAGTACGATTCCCATAAATTCAGGTCCTCCTTCTATAAAACGCTTTTTAAGGTTTTGATGGAAGGATAACTCTTCTGTAGCATCGGCTGCCACATCTTGTATTGTTGTCGTAGTTATAGGAGCAATTAATAATTGCACATTTGCCGTTAATAACTGGGCTGGTGCAGTAGATGCTTGTAAGTTTCCAAAAGCTGTTACCGCTACGATTGCCAGAATAGAAAATAATCTTTTCATTGCGCTGAATCTTAATTTTAATTAGTTAAAGGGTTAAAGATATAAAAATAATATATATTCTTTCAAAAATTTAAATATATTGCAGAGAGGAAGGGATTCGAACCCTCGATACGCTTTTGACGTATACACACTTTCCAGGCGTGCGCCTTCGACCACTCGGCCACCTCTCTTCACTATTCCCTATAAATTTAGGGATGGGCAAATAACAAAAAAAATGTTAAGTACTAAAATTTGAGGCGTTAATTTTCTGACATTTCCCCTCGCAGAGAAGTTTCATAAATGGTTTTGAGCACTTTAAGAGGTAAATTTTCTCCTAACAAATACATTAATTTAGCGAGTGCAGCCTCGGTTGTTATGTCTTTCCCAGAAATTACACCAACTTTTTTTAACGCTACACTAGTATCATATTTCCCCATTTCTACACTTCCTCCCGAACATTGTGTTACATTTACTACAGGAATCCCCTTCTTTATGGCATCAGAAATAATTGAAATAAACCATTTTTTTGTGGTTGTATTTCCTGATCCATAAGTCTCAAGAATTATGCCTTTTACATCAT
Organism: Aquimarina sp. AD10; assembly: GCF_003443715.1. Lineage (NCBI taxonomy): Bacteria > Pseudomonadati > Bacteroidota > Flavobacteriia > Flavobacteriales > Flavobacteriaceae > Aquimarina > Aquimarina sp. AD10. Next base: position 3,171,506 of record NZ_CP031965.1, read on the forward strand.
CTGAAGAAAAAATATGTCGAACTATATTTTCATTAATCCCTGGAAAAAGTTTTAAAACGACAATATTATTATCAAAATGGGTATGATAAACCATTTTTTTGCGCCTATTTACCGATCTTAAAAAAGATGTATTCACTTTTAAATGAACTCCAGACTCTACCAGTGCAGGGTAATTCATTGACTGAAAAGCTTCAAAATGTTCTGCATTAATTTTTGTAGTTCTATTAGCTCTTAGCAATTTATATTCAAAATAAAGTCCAACTTCTGTAACCACAGGCTTACCCTTCTTTTGTAAAGCAGAAATTTGTATAGCAGTAATTAAATTTTCTTTAGCATCAGTTCTCAAATCACCAATTGGTAATTGAGAACCTGTAAAAATGATAGGTTTGGTCAAGTTTTCAAACATAAAACTTATAGCCGAAGCTGTATATGACATTGTATCGCTACCATGCAACACAACAAAACCATCATAATTGGCGTAATTGTCATTAATAATATTGCCTAATTCTTTCCATCGTTCGACATTCATGTCTGAGGAATCTATAGGAGTTTGAAAACTAATTGTGCTAATTGTGCAATCCAGTTGTCGCAACTCGGGTATTTTCAACAACAACTCATCAAAATCAAAAGCTATTAATGCTCCTGTTTCAAAATCTTTGATCATACCAATGGTACCACCAGTGTAAATCAGCAATATGTTTGGTGTAGTATTCATATCGCAAATGAACGAAATTTAATACACTTTATATACCAAAAACGTCTTTAGAGTTTTTAGTTGTGATTTCGGCTATTTCTTCTGCTGATATCTGATATACTTCTGCAAGTTTATTTAGTACATTGATCAAATAAGAGCTTTCGTTACGTTTACCGCGATATGGTGTTGGAGCTAAATAAGGTGAATCTGTTTCTAACACAATATGATCTAAAGATATTTGATCCAAAAACCTATCTATTTTACCATTTTTGAAAGTCACCACTCCACCAATACCTAATTTCATATTGTAATCTATTGCACGCTTTGCATCCTCTATTGTGCCTGTAAAACAATGAAAAATACCAAATAAATCATCTGCCTTTTCTGATTCTAAAACCTCAAAAACTTCTTCAAAAGCCTCTCTACAATGAATTACAATAGGTAAACTATATTTCTTTGCCAATTTAATTTGAAATTTAAAGGCTTCTTTTTGAAATTCTAAAAGTGTTTTATCCCAATATAAATCTATACCTATTTCGCCTACAGCAAAAAACTTTTTCTCTTCTTGATTTTGAAACCGTTTTTCTAACTCTTCTTCTACATGATGTAATTCTTCTCTATAATTTTCTTTCACATGAGTTGGATGCAACCCCATCATCAAAAATACATTTTCAGGATATTTTGATTCTATATTATACATTGATTGGGTATATGCAGAGTCAATTGCAGGAACAAAAAAACGAGTAACCCCATTTGCTATAGCTCGTTGCATCATTTCATCTTGATCATCATCAAAGGATTCGCTATAAATATGGGTGTGGGTATCGGTAAGTATCATCTCGCAAAAATAAATAAATTTTATAATCGACAAGGATACATGTAAGAGATATTATGCTCTAGAAAAAAGATTAATTTACACTAATAATTCTTTGAAGAGGTATAATAGTAGATTGTTTAAGAATTACAGATTTTTCGGTAATCCCCCAAACAGTAGTTTCTACTTTTTTTGCACCATTATCATCAACAAAAGTAATCTTAACTTTTTCGTGCTCTAAATTACCTAAACTCATTGCTCTTTTTAAATTCAGGCATCTATTATGCATATCCATTTTATTGTCTAAAACCTCTTGTTTTGGGAAATTTAAAAATTGTATTTGTTCTTTATCAATTGCTTGTATATGCTTATGTGCTCTCATAACTTGTAATTTTAATTATTCTTAAAACTTAGTAGCATTCACCTACAATACATTACAAATTTCGATCTTTACAATGTTAAAAACATCGTTAATTAACAAATTGATTAACAATTCAACAAATAATGTTTTTTAAGTATTTAGCACTAAAGCAAGATTATAATTCATTGATCATGAACACCATATAGCAAGTGTCGAAAAGAATTCTGTAGTAAACCTGTAGAATATTTTACGTAGAATTTTTTTTCCTTAATTCTGAATAAAAAACAATTTTACAATTTGTTCAATAGTTTTTGAGCATTTTGATAATCTTCTGCGGTTTTAGGAAGTTTTTTAAGCAATGTTCTACATCGGCTGTACTTTTTCTGCTTTAACTCAGCTAAGGCCTCAAACCAAAGTGCTTTGTACTTAAACAAAGAATCCCCTTGATACAGTTTTTGAAAAACATTTTTTGCTTCAGGATACCTATTCAATTCTAATAATGAAATTCCATAATAGAACTGATATTCTGAGTTATTTATATCTTTCTGCAACAAAGCAAAAAGATTATCTGCAGCAACATCATATTTTCTTTCATTAAAAGCTTCTTCTGCTTTCTTAATGTAAACCTCCCCCCCACTTCTTTCTGTTAGTGATAATTCAGGAATATCAACAAAATCCTTATATACAGGGTCAGACGGGGTTAAAAAGTAAACTCCTATTATAATAGCTACACTTGCCGCTATTGCATATGTCCAACGGGGTATTCGAATTACTTTGGGTTGCTTAGTAATATCTTTATGACTTTGTTTTACTTCTTCTTTGCGCTTTGAAAAGAAATTATCACCAATATGTTTTAAGTTATTTTCTAACGCTTTTTGTTCTTTTTCTGAAGTACTACTTACCTCTATATGCAAATGCAAATCTTGATACAATCTAAATTCTTTTGCAAAAGCAGTATCTTCTTTGACTAATTTATCTAGCCTTTTTTGATCATTTATTGTTAACTGTTGAGTACAATATCGATCAAACAAATCATATTTTTCTTCTGGGGTCATAGCAAATCTTGTATTTGATTATACTTAGGAGCGTTTTGAACCAACTTAGTTAATTGCCCAATGCATAATGATTTCTTTTTACGAACGTACCCATATGATTTTCCTAGCTTTAGCGCTACTTCTTCCATAGATTTGATTGTAAATGTCATTTTTAGTAATTCCTTACATGCATTACCAAGTAGATTAAACATCTCTGTAAAAAGTTCATGTTTTGCATTAAAAATTTCGGTTTCATCTGCAAAACGAACACTCTCATCATCTATAGATACAACCTCTTCATTAATTGTTACCTCTTTACCAGAAAGTTTTTTTAACTCGTTTAACCACTTTCGTTTACATAATAAAAAGAAATAAGCATCAAAAGGACAGGTTAGCTGTAATCGGTTTTCTTTTGCTTGCTTATATATAGTCATTAAAGTTTCCTGTACAATATCTTGAGCTTTTGATTCATCTCCATTATTTTTTTTTATGTACCCCACAACCTTAGGAACAAATTTCTCATAAATCTCTACCAAAAGTCGGGTATCATTTTTTAAAAGAGCCTCGATATATTTTTGATCAGAATGTAGTTTAGAATTGGACATAAATGATTAGTTGCAGGAACTAATTTAAAAAAAGTTTAAACAAATAATGGTAACAAAAAATCAAAGTAGTTGATATAGGGGTGTAAATAATAAAATTAAAGCATCATGAAAATTATTAAAAACCACAAGCTCCATACATCAACACACTACCTAACAAAACTACTCTTATTTTTTACAGTGTCTTTTATTGTACTTTCATGTGAGGGAGAAGATGGAGCAATCGGACCACAAGGAGAACAAGGTTTACAAGGAAATACAGGAGAATCAGGAACAGCAAACATCATCTATTCTGAATGGATCAACACTGGTTTAAGTGATAATATAACAAGCGTAAATACATCTTTTACGTTTGATGCACCTGAGATCAATGCTGAAATCCTTAATTCTGGAATCATTTTGGTGTACGGAAGATTTTTTGACACCAATAATGGGATCAGAGTCTATCAATTACCAATAACTGTCGGTGTAGGTTCTACACGACTATCATATTTATTTAATGCTTCTTCTGGAAAAATAGAAGTTCGTATAAATTCTGCAGAAATTATAGGAACAAACGATTTTCTGCAACAATACAGGTATGTAATAATACCACAAGATCAGGCCTCAAAATCCTCTCTGGATTATACAAAAATGTCTTATCAAGAAATTAAAAACATACTTGAAATCCCCTTTGAATAATTGGCAATCTCATTAAGCATAAAAAATAGTTCTAATAAAGGGTAACAAAAAACAATAACCTCTGATATAAAGGTATAACTATTAAAATTCAATATTATGAAAACAAAAAATACAACAATCACAGTATCCAATAATACTAGGAATACAAAATACAAAATAGTCAATTTTATGTTTTTAACGCTATCTATTCTTTTTCTAGGAAGCTGTAATACAAACGATGACAATGATAATCCACCTGTAGAAACTCGCGATGGATTAGAATTTAAAGCAGAAATTATTGAAAATCGAAATGAAGCCAAACAAATTGTCGATATAAACGGGAGTGCTAATTCAGAAGTTTATGGAACCGAAGGAACTATATTATACTTTCCTGCCAATAGCTTTGTTGATCAAAATGGAATTCCTGTTACTGGAAATGTTGCTATTGAGCTTGTAGAAATTTATGATAAAGCAAAGATGTTATTAACCAAAATGCCAACAAACGGCAAACGTCCTAATGGAGATGTAGAAACATTAATATCTGGAGGAGAATTTTATATAAATGCTACTCAAGCAGGAGAACAATTAGAACTTGCCAATGCGTTTCAATTAATTGCTCCTGCTGAAACATTTGATAATGAGATGACTCTTTTTAATGGTCAGAACAATAATTGTGATGATGAATTCGAATGCGATATCGTGTGGGAGGAAGATGAAGAAGCTGACTTAGAGCCAATACAAAGAGAAGGACCCGATGGAGGTGTAGTAAATGGTTACGGAGGTTTTATTAGCAATTTTGGGTGGACTAATATTGATCGATGGTATAATGACCCTAGACCAAAAACGCTACTACAAGTTGATGTTCCTGAAGGGTACGACAACACAAATTGCAATGTATACATTTCTTATGACGGTGAACCTACTGCCCTTGCATTACTAGATATCTACGATCCAGAAACCGAATTATTCTCTGAACATTATGGATTAATCCCAATTGGCTTAGAAGCACATATAATCTTTGTTTCTGTTCAAAACTCAGAATATGTATATGCAATCCAAGAAGTGGTTATAGAAGAGGATCATATAGAAGTAATAGAAACAACCAGTACTGCAACAGAATCACAATTAATTGATTTAATTAATGAGTTACCATAAATCTAAAAATATGATGTCTAAGATGCTAGAATATGTTTATTAGTTTAACGGGGGTTACAACAGGTTCTAGTCTAAATTCCGAGAGGATTTATCTCTCGGAATTTTTTATATCTAAAAAAGGGTAACAAAACAATTATGTTTTTGATATAAGGATATAAACACAAAATCCAAGTATTATGAAAACTTTAAAAACCTTATTCACTCTATCAAATCATAATAGGTTTGCAAAACAATTATTATCAAAGCCGTTAATACTTTTTTTAAGCATTTTCATTTTGGCAAGTTGTGAAACAGATGACTCTATAAATGACTTACAAACCAATGGACCGGTTTTCGATATTAATCTTTTTGAACAAAACATTATAAATTATGTAAATTCAGGCGGTAATACTCCTGTAGGTTGGTCCTATACAATAAGCGAAAACGGAAATCTAGCTAGGTCAAATAGCTACGGTCAAGCTAGAACAGCTGCAGACGGAGCATTAGATTTTACTTTGGATAAAGAAATAAACGTAGCAAGCGTCACAAAATTCTATACCGCCATTGCGGTTATGCAATTGCTCGAAACTAATAATCTAACTATAGATGATAAGATATCAGAATGGCTTCCGTCGTCTTGGCCTCAAGGACCAGGAGTAAGCGACCTTACTTTCAAAGATTTATTGACACATCGATCAGGACTAGAAAGCTCTAATAACAATTTTAATGCAACTCTAGGGTACCAAGGTCTTGCTGTTTGCATACGAACAGGAGTAATAAATTCTAAAAACTACAGCTACCTTAATGTAAATTTTGCTTTATACCGAGTACTTATACCATCACTTTGGAGCGCACTACCAAATGCCCCAACAATCGATATTAATAGTGATACAGATACTCGATCTAAATACATTCAATACATGCAGCAAAACATTTTCGACAGAATATCACTTCCAGATGTTGGTTGTTCTCCAGAACCTGAAGATATAGTAACCTTATATTACAATGTAAATGATATAAATACTAATGCCAATGGACTTGTATATAGTGATTGGAACAATAAAGCCGGAGGTGGTGGATATTATATGACAACAATTGAAATGGCTAAAGTAATTGCATTCTTTGAACACTCTGAAATATTGGTTAATCAAAACCAAAGAGCAATAATGAAATTACATCGAATTGGAATGGATCGAGCTGATCTAGCAGATGAAATCCATGGTAATTATTATGGAAAAGGTGGATCTATTGGTACAAACAGTAATCAAACCCTATCCAAAGGAGTGCTTACACAAATGGTTATGTTTCCAATTAATGGCATTGATTGTGTTGTTGTAATGAATTGTAGGGGAGTTACTCTAAACAATAATACAAATCTAAGACAAATGATTTATGACGCTTACAACAATGCTTGGCAATAATTCGGATTAAATATTCGAATACAAAAACACATATCAAAAATTTAATATCTCAACTCATATTCTGGGGGATGTATTCTCCCAGAATTTTACAGTTTAACTTTTTACTTATCTTTAGTAACAACTAACAAATATGAAGGGGTTCATTAGTATATATTGGATTATAGCATTTCCTTTTGCGTGTTTTGGGCAAATCTTAGTTAATGACACCATAACAAGATTTGCACCTATATCTTATGAAATCCAAGGAAATCAAGTCATGTATAATGCTCAAATGCCGCCTCTAAATCAAATTGCTGGCGCTCCTAAGGCATTTTATACATACTATTGGGAAATGGGTGATGGCAACTATAGTTTTAAAGAAAAACCAGAACACAAGTACAATAAATCTGGAACCTATACAACTAGACTTTGGGCTACTAACAATTATGATAACGGAAAACCACCATCTAGCAGACCTCAATCTGTTTCAATCGGTAAGATCAACGACGAAGCTACTCTACAAAACGTTATCTCTCCTTTTACAGAAGATCAAGATCTAATTTTAAAACGAAATCGTGAACCCATTCCAGATCAGGAAATGATTTTAATAACGAGTTATAAAAACACTTCTAATTATGTTTCTAGTGGGAAATTATACCTATTCTACAATGACAATCAATTTAAAAATGACAATTTTATCTTAGAAGACACAAGAATGTATCATGGTGAGCGCATAACAACATTAGATGCTCTATCGGCAGCACAAAATTACTCAAACGATCAACATACGCTTTTAGCATCTCTTGATGATTTTGTAACATCGCATAAAAGAACGTTTATTCAAGACAGCACCAAAAGAAAAAATCTCCCTCTTACTTTAGAAGAGTCTAAAGCGCTATATCGAAACCACCAGATGATTGAGTTTAATAATATGAAACCTGGTGAAGAACGGAACATTTTTAGAACGCTAAGAACCACTCCCGAAATGATTAAAGACACTAGTGCTATTGTAACTTTACGTAGTATCTATGTTCCTGATGAAAATTTTGACAACCACACCGTAAAAGACACCGAAATGGAAATCGTAACTTCTCATGATCCCAATAAAATGTCTTCTAATGGTTGGCTTATGAATTATAGATTAGTGAGATTTAAAAGGTTAAAATTTAAAGTGCGTTTTCAAAACAATGGAGAAGGCCCTGCCAATACAATAAGATTAGAAGTTGACACTCCAGAAATGTTTGACAAATCTACTTTACGAATTGACGGCATGTATCCTGATTGCCCAATTTGTCCAAAAGAAAAAGAGGTGAATTATAGTTGTTTAGACACTACTTTACAAAAAGACAAAATCATCTTTCAATTTAACAAAATTTATCTCCCAGGAAGCCAACAAAAAAACGTCTCCGAAATTGATTCTACAAAAGGATTCGTAAAATATTCTATGAAATTTGGCAATGATTTTCACAAGAAAAAAACAAAAAGTAGAACAGCAATTTTTTTTGATAAAAATGAACCCATTATAACCAATTATGCTACTACTCGTTTTATGCCCGGGATCTCTATCGGAGCAAAAGCTGGGTATATTACATCTCCTAATCTAAATAACTATAAAGAGTATTTTTTAGGTGCCACAATATCACCTTTCAAATCATACAAAGCATATTATCAGGCAGAATTATTTTTTTCTTCTGGATCTTACAATGAAACTCGAGATTTTGAGACAAGAAACGTTCAAGCCGACGGAACAGTAAATCTTATTAGATTCAGAGAATCCAATAATTTTAATACAACTTCTATTTATGCTGTACCTGGATCGATTCGGTATAATCTCAATAATTTTATGGCTATTGGAACTGGTATTCAGCTAAAAATTGATGCTACTTTAAACAATGATCGTGAAACCAACGGAACAGGTTTTCAAATCATCCAGAATGGAAATGAAAGACCAAATCCAGACCTTAACTCTTTTAACGCTGAAGAAATCGATGATAGTTTTACTAACCTACAAACAGGAGTGTTTATCGGTATAAATTTAGGAACTGTTAGAATTGGACCTAGTTTAGGCATTAGATATGTGTACAATTTTGATAGTCCAAACTCTCAAATTCAATTTTATGGAATTTGGAAATTTTAAAATATTTTTTTTATCTATTGGTTTTGCATGGTTCATAGGGAATCCAACTCAAGCTCAAACGCAGCATAAAACGTCTGATTTTTTATACAATCAGTTGGATTATTTTTTACAAAACCCCACTTCATCCAGCGCTTTACGTTTAGATAAACTTATTAATTCTAAAAAACAAAAACTACATACCAAAACAGATCAACTTGCATGGGTGATCACGCATGCTAATTTGGGATTTTATCTAAACAAATTTGGCAATCTACCTGCTGCTATTCATCATTATGAAATATCATGGAAAACATACTCCGACAATACCCTATCGAATTATGATATTATAGAGAACTGTCTAAAACCTCTTGGAAACTTATACATCAAAATAGGAGATTTAGAAAAAGCAGACAGTACTATAAAAAGCTATTTATATTTAGCAGAACAAAATCAAAACAAGTCTAAGGTAGTTTCAGGAATTACAAATCTTTCGATCGTATACAATAACAAAAAGCAGTATCAAAAAGCTATACAACTATTATATAAAGGTCTAGAAATTGATTCTAACAATCCTAACCTTCTTACTAACCTTGCCACAAACCAGTTAGCACTCAAAAATTATAACCAAGCGCAAGAGTTAGCACAACAAATAATCACCATTGCACCTAATCAAATTAATGCATACCAAATTCTTGCGGCCATAGCACTAGAAAAAAAAGATATAGAACGCGCAAAAAATTATATCAATAAAGCAAAGAATCGATTATTAGAAAATAAAAACACATCTACAAGGGATCTTGCCAAATGGCAATTAGCTTACATTGATATTTTATTATCTAAATCAGAATTTACAGAGATTCAAAAAGTATTAACCGAAATTTATACCACGCTCTTACCAGAATACACTGAAACAAGTAAACTACCTCTTGAAAAAAACCTAATAGCCGATAGAGTACTTCTTAAAGCTCTTGATATTCAATCCTATATTTACGAGCGGACCGGGCAATCAATTAAAGCTATTCAATCTTATGATTTAGCATTTGTCGTAAACACAAAATTAGACCTGCTTTACCCACTACAAGAAACTAGAATTTTACAACATAGTCAAAACAGAAATAGAACTGAATCTTATATTGATCTGCTATTTTTACTACACCACAAGACAAATAATGAAAAGTATATTGAAAAAGCATTTCTAGCCGCCGAACAATCCAAAGCCCCTTTTGTAAACGAAGCTTTAGTATCAAAAAAAATATTATCTCGGTATAAAAATGATTCTTTGGTGCTCAAAAAAAAGCAATTGACTCAAGAAATTGCCACTCAAGAAACATTAATTTTAAGAGAAAAACTACAAGGTCAAAATGCTAATATTGTTAAAATTCACGAACTCACTACTGCTTACAACACAAAATCAATAGCATTAAAAGAGCTTTCAAAAAAACTTGAATACAAATACCCCATATTACTGGATCATCAAAAAACTATCTCTATTTCTGACCTTCAAAAAAAAATTAAAGAAGATAACATTGTACTGATTGAATATTTCTATGGAAACCAAAACATTTATCAATTCAAAATACACCATAATCATTTTGAAGTCAGTAAAATTGAAAACTCTGAAGATTTCAAAAAAACTATTAGATCTTATATCGATTTTTTTGATAATGCCTCAAAAATCAAAGACGACATTAAACGCTTCACAAAGAATAGTTATGAAGTTCTAAGGGCTCTAAAGATTCCTACAAATACTGATAAACTAATAATCATCCCTGATAGTTTCTTAAATTTCATCCCCTTTGAAACGCTACTTACAAGACCTGTAGATACTTATATTTTTCAGGACATGCCTTTTTTACTCACTTCTACCGAAGTCAGTTATGAAATTTCTGCAAAAAAATATATAAGATCAACTACCAAACACAATACAAACAACAGCATTTTAGGTGTTTTTCCTGTATTCGAAAAAACAGAAATTGCATTACCTAATTCCGTTTATGAAAGTGAATCAATTCAGCAATATTTTAAAGGTGATTTTTTGCAAAACGAACAAGCAACTTATAAAAACTTTCTTAAAAAAGCAGAACAGCACAATATCATACATTTATCCACCCATGCAACTCCAGGTAGTTTTTTAGTTCCTGCAGCCATTAAATTTAGAAATCAAGATATTTTTGTAAACCAATTATACTCTTCATCACTTTCAGCCGAATTAGTAGTATTAAGCGCATGCGAAACTGGCATCGGGAGACTTTCAAAAGGAGAAGGCCCAATCAGTATTAGTAGAGGTTTTCAATATGCAGGAATAGAAAATGTTCTTTTTTCACTTTGGAAAGTAAATGATAAAACAACAGCACAGCTTATGAACAGCTTTTATAAAAACCTGAACAATTCTAACTTAAAAGCTAAATCACTACACCAAGCAAAATTAGAATACCTTAACCAAAAAAACCTATCCAATATTCAAAAATCCCCATATTATTGGGCTGCTTTCGTATATTATGGTTCAATCGAGGATCAAAGACATTCATCACTTTACATCTGGTATTGTATTGGCATTATTGTATTCTTATTAATTGTTCTATTTTTACACAAGTTTCTTCAAAATAAAAAATGAACACACTTCGAAAATTTTTAACTCAAAAAGAATACAAACCAATAAAGTTAGTTTTTACCAAAACAAATCATTTTGAAATCAAGGCTACGTTAAATGGTATTGAGGGCAACTTTATTTTAGATACAGGAGCATCCAACTCTTGCGTTGGTTTTGAGGCAGTAGAAAAATTCAACTTATTTGCACAAGACAGCGACGTATTAGCTGCTGGCGCTGGTGCTACAGATATGCTCACACAAGTTTCCAAAAAAAATACTATCCAAATTGGAAAATGGTCTAGAAAAAGAATATCGCTAGTTTTATTTGATTTAAATCATGTCAATACAGCTTTAATTGCACATCAAGCAGAACCTGTAGATGGTATTATTGGAGCTGATATTCTTAAACGAGGAAAAGCTATAATTGATTATGAGCGAACGTGTTTATATTTAAAATAATAGTTACCAAACTACGGTTGCTATTATTAGAAAAATCACATACCTGTTCTTATTGCTTCAACTGGATCTAGTTTAGATGCAGATATTGCGGGTAAAATCCCAGCGATTAATCCAATTATGGTAGAAGAAAACATACCCCAAAACATATTAGAACTAGACAGTATAAATTCAAAATCACCTGTGAAATTAGACGCTAAAATTGATATCAACCAGACCAAAAAGAGTCCGATTAATCCCCCAAAAATAGCAAGAATTATAGCTTCAAATAAAAACTGAAATAATATAAATCTTCGCTTGGCTCCTAGTGCTTTTTGTATTCCGATTAGGTTAGTTCTTTCTTTCACGCTGACAAACATAATATTAGCGATTCCAAAACCACCAACCAATAAAGAGAACATCCCTATAAACCCACCTATTTTTGACATTGTACCCGTAATATTATCTATAAAATCAGTAAACCCCTGTAGTTGGTTTACAAAAAAATTATCTATCTGATCTGGTTTCAAACCTCTATATGTACGCACCTTTTGTTTCAAAACAGCTATAAATTCTTGAACATCTGTATCTGATTCTGGTTTTATAATAATAGCCGGAAAAGAAGACTTATTATTATCTCCATAAATCTTTCTAACCATATTCACAGGCAATATAATCATGGTATCCTTACTATTTCCAAAAAGTCCACTCCCCTCTTTTTGAAGTACTCCAATAACTGTAAACTTTCGTCCATACAATCGAACTTTTTTCCCGACCGGGTCGGCCGAACCAAATAAGCTATTAGCAATCTCATCACCTATAACAATTACAGGAGCACCACCAACAGATTCTTGTTCATTAAAAAACCTACCCTTTACAACCTGTAACTCTTCAATATCATAATAATCATTTGTTACTGGCGCAATATCTACATTACTAATACTTTCATCTTGATATTTTATAGTTTCTGGCGTAACATTAAGCGTAAAACTCGTAGCTCTTAATTCGGGCATTGTTCTTTTAATATACTGATATTCTTCAAAAGTAACATCAGGAAACTGCTCTCGTTTCCATTGCGGTATTGATGTAGGACCAAACGAAAAACGCATTAGATAAATTGTACTATTATCTAGCGAGCTAATACTACCTTTGATCTCTTGTTTTAAAGAATCGACCGCGGCTAGTACGCCTATAATTGAGAAAATCCCAATAGTCACTCCTAGTAAAGAAAGAAATGTACGCAACTTATTATTTTTAAGCGCGTTGATGGCAAAATTCAAACTCTCTTTAAATACTCTAAGATAAATTAGCATATCTTACTTAACTGAAATTAAAATTAATATCTCTTATTAGGCATAAATTTTCTGATAAGAAAACAGACGATTTCGCTGGTATTTTAAAGATAGGACGTTTTCCTTTAATTTTTGTTACAAATTACAACAAACAATTACACATAATTGATTGTCTAATTGCATAGTAAATTACTACTTTTGCGTTTTTACTAACTAAATTTTCTCATGAGCAACACAAAGACAGCGAAATCCGCATTAATTTCTGTATTTAGTAAAGACGGATTAGCACCTATCGTAAAAAAATTAGACGAACTTGATATTACCATTTATTCTACTGGAGGTACTGAAAAATTCATTAGAGATTTGGGAATTGATGTGATTCCTGTAGAAGATGTTACTTCATACCCTTCTATCTTAGGAGGCAGAGTAAAAACATTACACCCAAAAGTATTTGGTGGAATTCTTAATCGTCAAAATAACGATAATGATGTTGCAGAACTTGAGCAATACGAAATCCCGCAGATAGATATCGTAATTGTGGACCTTTATCCTTTTGAAAAAACAGTTGCTTCTGGAGCTTCAGAACAAGATATAATTGAAAAAATAGATATTGGCGGAATTTCTTTAATCAGAGCTGCTGCTAAAAACTTTGCAGATGTGACTTGTGTGGCTTCTGTTGATGATTATGCCGAATTTTTAGATGTTATTTCTGAAGGAGACGGAGAAATATCAATAACCGATCGCAAGCGTTTCGCAGCAAAAGCTTTTAATATTTCTTCGCATTACGATACTGCAATCTTCAATTATTTTAATAATGACCATGAAATACCTTCATTAAAAATTAGTGAAACCAAAGGTAAAGTTTTGCGTTATGGAGAAAACCCTCATCAAAAAGGTTTTTTCTTTGGAAATTTTGATGCCATGTTTGATAAATTACACGGTAAAGAATTATCGTATAATAATCTCCTTGATGTGGATGCTGCAGTAAACTTAATGAGCGAGTTTAAAGGAGAGGCACCTACATTTGCAATTTTAAAACACAATAATGCTTGTGGATTAGCACAACGAGAAACTGTTTTACAATCTTATGTTGATGCTTTGGCAGGAGATCCGGTTTCAGCTTTTGGCGGAATCCTGATTAGTAATACCGAAATAGATGAAGCTACCGCAGACGAAATACACAAGTTATTTTGTGAAGTAGTGATCGCACCATCTTTTAGTAATGAAGCTATCGAAGTTTTAAAAGGGAAGAAAAATAGAATTCTTTTAGTTCAAAAAAATATTGATTTACCACAAACTCAGGTCCGTTCTTGTCTTAACGGTGCCCTAGTTCAGGATAAAGATCTTAAAACAGATGCTAAAACGGATCTAGAAACTGTTACCACATTAGCTCCTACTGAGGCACAAGTTGAAGATCTTTTGTTTGCCTCTAAAATATGTAAACACACAAAGTCTAATACAATAGTTTTTACCAAAGGAAAACAACTATTAGCTAGCGGAACTGGACAAACATCAAGAGTAGATGCTTTAAAGCAATCTATAGAAAAAGCTAATACTTTTAATTTTGATCTTAATGGCGCAGTAATGGCAAGTGATGCTTTTTTTCCATTTCCGGATTGCGTAGAAATAGCAGACAAAGCAGGTATCAAAGCAGTGATACAACCAGGAGGTTCTATAAAGGATAAATTAAGCATAGAGTACTGTGATCAAAACGGAATTGCAATGGTTATGACCGGAACTCGCCATTTTAAACATTAATTTTATTACATTTACTGAATTTTAACCCCTTTTTTGACATTTTATGGGATTTTTTGACTTCTTTACCGAAGAAATAGCAATAGATTTAGGTACCGCTAATACGTTAGTAATTCACAATGACAAAGTAGTGGTGGATAGCCCGTCTATTGTTGCCAGAGATATTATGAATGGCAAAATAATAGCTGTAGGGAAAGAAGCAGCTATGATGCAAGGAAAAACTCATGAGAACATAAAAACCATTCGCCCTCTCAAAGATGGAGTGATTGCAGATTTTGATGCTAGTGAAAAAATGATAAGTATGTTTATCAAAGATATACCAGCATTAAAGAAAAAACTATTTGCACCTGCTTTGCGTATGGTAATTTGTATCCCATCTGGAATTACAGAAGTAGAGATGCGAGCGGTAAAAGAAAGTGCAGAACGTGTAAACGGAAAAGAAGTATATCTAATTCATGAACCTATGGCTGCAGCCATAGGTATTGGTGTTGACATTATGCAACCTAAAGGAAACATGATCGTAGATATAGGTGGAGGTACAACTGAAATTGCAGTCATTGCATTAGGAGGTATTGTTTGTGACAAGTCGGTAAAAATTGCAGGTGACGTATTTACTAATGATATCATTTATTATATGCGTACTCAACATAATTTATATGTTGGTGAACGCACTGCCGAAAAAATAAAAATACAAATAGGGGCAGCTACAGAAGATCTCGAAATACCACCAGAAGAGATGAATGTGCAAGGACGTGACCTTTTAACCGGAAAACCAAAACAGGTTCAAATTTCTTATAGAGAAATGGCAAAAGCCTTAGATAAATCTATTTTACGTATCGAAGACGCAGTAATGGAAACTTTATCTCAAACTCCACCAGAACTTGCTGCAGACATCTATAACACTGGGATTTATCTTGCAGGAGGAGGTTCTATGTTACGAGGATTAGATAAAAGATTATCGCAAAAAACAGATTTACCTGTATATATTGCAGAAGATCCATTAAGAGCAGTTGTAAGAGGAACGGGAATCACACTTAAAAATTTGAGTAGATACAAAAGCGTACTCATTAAATAGTAGTGTTAAAAAACAGCATTTAAAATATACATAATTTTCTGATTTTACGTTATCCTGCTTTAATGCGTTATTGCCAGAACTTAAAACCTATAAATATAACGTGTAACTAAAGAAACAACCACAGCCTAAATCATGCAGCAGATTATTAATTTTTTAATCCGAAATAAACATTCATTGTTGTTTCTTCTGCTTTTATTTTTGTCTTTAGTCTTCACAATACAATCACACTCCTATCATAAAAGTAAATTTGTAAGCTCTACAAACTTCATTAGTGGGGGAATGTATGGGTGGCAGCATTCTATAAGTGATTATTTTGGGCTAAAAGACGAAAATATGCGTTTATTACAAGAGAATGAACACCTTCGTAACCAATTAAGTCTTCTAGGTGTTGACTCTGTAACTACAAAACATCTGGATACAATTTCATTTAAAACCCCATATACCTTTACACAAGGAAGAGTAATCAAAAATGATTATAGTAAAATTGATAATTATATTCTTATTAATAAAGGTAAAAAAGACAGTATTGTTACCGATATGGGAGTAATAACCGATAAAGGTATTATTGGTATCGTAGAACAAACTTCTACTAATTATAGCAGGGTAATATCTATTCTTAATAGTAATTCTCGTATTAATGCAGGTTTAAAAAAATCTAATCAATATGGTTCTTTGGTTTGGAATGGAAAAGATCCTAATATAGTTCAATTAGAAACCGTGCCAAGACAAGCAATACTTAAAAAAGGTGATACAATTATAACCCATGGTCGTTCTACCATTTTTCCAAGAGGCATTGGCATAGGTACCATTGTTAGTTATAAATTAGATGAAAACAAAAGTTACTACCTTATTGATGTTGAGCTATTTAATGATATGACAGATATTGGTTTCATTTATTTTATTAAAAACAGTGATGTTAAAGAAATCAAACAATTAGAAGCTGTGAGCAATGAATAGAGATACATTGTTACATATCATCAGGTTTATTAGTTTGATCTTAATTCAGGTACTTATACTTAACCATGTCGATTTTCTAGGATACTTAAATCCGTACATCTACATTATATTTATCCTTTTAGCACCTATTAATATCAATAAAAGTCTTTTTCTTTTATTAAGTTTTATTCTTGGTCTTACTATAGATATTTTTGGAGATTCTGGCGGTGTGCATGCGGCAGCTTGTCTGGTTATTGCATTTTTTCGTCCGATCGCATTGCGAACCGTTTTTGGTCTTAGTTACGAGTTTCAAACTGTAAAACTAAGCAACACAAGATTTGGCGAAAAATTAGCGTATGTAATTCTATTGGTTTTAACACATCATATTGTACTTTTTTCATTAGAAATTTTTAACTTCTCTCACATACTATTAATAGCTAAAAAAACGTTATTTACCAGTTTATTCACTATTGTGATTACAATGCTGATATTAGTATTATTTAGAAGAAATGATTCATGAGAAAATTATTACTATATCTAATAATTGTTATAACAGGGTTTGTTTTTGTTTCTAGGCTTTTTTACCTACAGATTTATAATACATCCTTTGCTTCTCTATCTGAAGACAATGCCATAAAAGTACTTTATGACTATCCGCAAAGAGGAGCGATTTATGATAGAAATGCACGATTATTAGTAACCAATCAACCTTCATATGATGTCATGGTTATTCCCCGTGAATTAAAACCTTTTGACACTTTAGAATTTTGTTCAATTCTCAACATTACAAAAGACAAACTTATTAATAGATTAAAAAAAGCCAGAATATATTCTCCTAGAGTTCCTTCTATTGTTATACCGCAATTAACTAAAGATGAGTATGCGTATCTACAAGAAAAAATGAGAAAGTTTGATGGCTTTTACATTCAAAAACGATCTTTAAGAGATTATCAAATTGATAATGCTGCTAATGTTCTAGGATATATTGGAGAGGT
Organism: Aquimarina sp. AD10; assembly: GCF_003443715.1. NCBI lineage: Bacteria > Pseudomonadati > Bacteroidota > Flavobacteriia > Flavobacteriales > Flavobacteriaceae > Aquimarina > Aquimarina sp. AD10. Next base: position 3,189,398 of record NZ_CP031965.1, read on the forward strand.
AAATGATGCCTTAATCAAAAAAGACCCTTATTATCTTTCTGGCGATCTTATTGGTATTGATGGCGTAGAAAAACAGTACGAAAAAGAATTAAGAGGTGTCAAAGGTGTAAAACGTATTCAAAAAGATAGATTTAATAGAGACATCGGCCCCTATAAAAATAAAAAATTTGACACATTACCCGTAAACGGAAAAGACCTTACCATAACAATAGATTCAAAACTTCAGTCTTATGGCGATATGCTTATGAAAAATAAGCGTGGCGGGATAGTTGCTCTAGAACCTTCTACGGGAGAGATTCTTGCTTTGATAACAGCTCCCACGTATAAACCAGAATTGTTAGTTGGTAGAAAAAGATCTCCAAATTTTACCAAATTGGTTTATGACTCAATAGCAATCCCTTTATTTGACAGAGGCTTACAAGCAGAATACCCTCCAGGCTCTCCCTTTAAGACTATAAATGCTTTAATAGCCTTACAAGAAGGAGTAATAGATACTAAAGAGAGTGTTTCTTGCAGAATGGGATATTATTATGGCAAAAGAGGTCAGAAATTAGGGTGTCATTCGCATAGAAGCCCATTGAGTATGATCCCCGGAATCGCAAATTCGTGTAATGCATATTTTGCAACGGTATACCGTAGAATTATCGAGAAATATGAAACGCCCCAGAAAGGAATTGATACTTGGAGAAAACATGTACAAAGTTTTGGCCTTGGAAATTATTTAGGGAATGACTTACCTGTAGGAAAACGAGGTAAAGTACCAACTTCAGAATATTATAATAAAATATATAGTTACCCAACCTACAAGTGGTACTCCACTGCAACCATATCTAATGCTATTGGTCAGGGCGAAGTATTATCTACTCCAATACAATTGGCAAACATGACTGCCGCTATTGCTAATAGAGGCTATTATTACACTCCACATATCATCAAAGCTATTGATGGTAAACCTATCTCAAACGAAGAGTATACCAAAGCAAAAATAACTACAATCGATAAAACTCATTTCGAACCTGTAATAGAAGGAATGCATGAAGTCTATACAAAAGGAACCGCAAGTTTCTTACAGGTAAAAGGAATTGATATTTGTGGAAAAACAGGTACTGCAGAAAATTTCACAAAAATAGATGGCGTAAAAACTCAACTTACAGATCACTCTGTATTTGTAGCCTTTGCCCCAAAAGACAATCCTAAAATAGCTATTGCGGTATTTGTAGAAAATGGATATTGGGGAGCCCGATATGCCGGAAGAATTGCCTCGTTAATGATAGAAAAACATATAAATGGAGAGATCTCCAGAACAGATCTAGAACAATGGATACTCACACATAGTTTACAAGAAGAGTACGCAAAACCCCTTAGTGGCGAACCTTTTAAAATTAATCAATAATGGCAAAATCAAGTGTTGCCGCTATTGATTGGATAACGGTTTTAATATTTCTATTGCTTGTTGCTTTTGGATGGGCAAATATATATTCAGCTTCTTATGAAGGTGAAGCTTTCTCTATCACAGACCTTTCTCAGGTGTATGTTAAACAAGGGTATTGGATTTTATTAAGTATTGTACTAATAGTTATTACACAAGCTATTGAAGTCAAATTTTATGAACGTTTTGCCGGATTAATTTATGTGATATCACTAGTATCCCTGCTAGGGTTATTCATTTTTGGAAAAAACATAAACGGAGCAACCTCATGGTATGCTTTTGGCCCTATTGGTTTACAACCATCAGAGTTTGCTAAAGCCTGTACTGCGCTAGCTTTAGCCAAATTCTTAAGTGACATGCAAACCAATATCAAATTTCTTGGTCATCAGGTAAGAGCATTTTTAATTATTGCAATACCAGCAATAATTATTGTACCGCAACCTGATCCTGGCAGCGCATTGGTATATGCTGCTTTTTTCTTTCCTTTATACAGAGAAGGGTTAGCTGCTATATATCTTATAGTAGGTGCCTCTGCAGCTGCGTTATTTATACTTACACTACTTTTTAAACCACTATGGGTAGTCCTGGCTATAGCCGCCATAATGTTATTTATTTTAATTAAAAACAGAAAGAAGAAACCTAAATATTCAAGGTTTTTACTTGTTCTTGTTGTGATTACAGGGTTTTGTTTTTCTGTAAACTATATTTTTAATAACGTATTTGAACAACGTCATAGAGATCGATTTAATATTGTACTTGGCAAAGAAGTTGATTCTAAGGGAATTGGCTATAATACCAATCAAAGTCAGATCGCAATAGGCAGCGGAAGTTGGACAGGAAAAGGATGGAAAGAAGGCACGCAAACCAAAGGAGGTTTTGTCCCTGAACAACACACAGATTATATTTTTAGTACTGTTGGAGAAGAGTGGGGCTTTTTAGGAGCTACTACAGTTGTTATTTTATTTGTGTTATTGCTTTTACGTCTTCTTCACCTTGCAGAGCGGCAAAAATCACAATTTAGCAGAGTATATGGATATAGTGTTATTGGAATCCTATTCATCCATTTTGCCATCAATATAGGTATGGTAACGGGGTTAATTCCAACCATTGGTATCCCTCTTCCTTTTTTTAGTTATGGTGGATCAGGCTTATGGGGGTTCACACTCCTACTCTTTATTTTTATCAAACTAGACTCTAATCGCGTAAATGAGTGGTAATATCTCTTTAAAATTTCCAATTTTTCAAAGAAGAAGAAGCCTCTAGTTTTTTCTCAAGGGTATCATCTAATTCTGGAAAAAAATCAATACCGGTTAATTTTTCAATCTTATCTGTTGGCACTACAAATTTTGTTAATCGCTCATTTGTTTTTTGATGTGGCACTAAAAAAGCAATCATTTTTGGGGTCGCTGCACTTTTATCCAAAATAATCTTATAAAAATACTCCGGAACAGAAACAGCTTCATAACCAATTGACTTAAGATCTTTTGACAAAACCCCGCCTGTTACAACATAAACACCATCATATTTTTTTGCCCAGTACCGTACTTTTTGCTCTAGTTTATTCCAAACACCACTATTAAATTCATGATTTTGCGGAGTAACATTTGAAGTCAAAAAAGTTTCCTCGAACGCGTCATAACTAAATCTTCTATCTCCAGCTGGACATAAATGCCCCCTATCATAACCCGATTTTTTATAATTACGCCAATCGGCAGACGATGATCGCACCTTTTTGTCTTGTTCAAAATATGGTCTTTTAAAATCATTATTTATTAAATGTTCTTTTTTTAATTCATAGGCAACCCACTCTGCTTGCTCATGGGTTTCAGAATATGATAACGAATAATGATCATGAACTATAACGGTTCCTGTAGTAGATGTTGGTAAATAGAAAAAACCCAAATTTTCATCCTTGGCTTGATCCTCATTTGACCTTATAACATCTTTAGGTTGGTAATCTTCCAGGTAATAAAACCCAACGGTCACAATGATGATTAATATGGGATATAGATATTTTCTTTTCAATGTTTTAAAGTGTTTAGGGTTTTTAAAATAACAATGGCAAAAATATCAAATAGCAACTTAGAATACTAGTAAAATTTTTATGTATAATGATCTTATTTTAAATTGAAAAACAAGTGTTTATCAAACCTTGTAGCGGCTTTAGGAATTTAAATTTTAACATAAAATATCTTATTTATGAATTTTCAATTTCTATTTTTAATGAAGTTATTCACAAAACCATCTTAAGAAATCGCATGAAAAATAACATCGAAAAGATTGTTGAAAATGTTTTAATTCAAAATCGTATAGGTGACTATGACAAAAAGGACTTAGAACTACAACTTCAAATACACCCTAATTACCCCAGTTTTCAATCCATTACAGATACTCTAGATTATTTTGATATCGACAATATTGCCGTCGAAGTACCAACAGAAGCATTAGATCAGCTTCCAGAAAGTTTTATATCTCTAGTAAAAACAGAACGTTCTGAAGAAATTGTATCTGTAATTAACAAAAACAATAGTATAGAAATAACGCATACAAGTTTATCTAAAAAGAAATATAATTATGATCAGTTCAAAGAAATTTGGGCCCCAAAGGTAATTGCAGTAGAATATAGTGAAAAACAAAAATTTTCGTTTGGTAAATCATTTTTACAGACTCTTTTAATAAGTGTATTAGCATTAAGCATTGTTGCTTCACTTTTTCTTAGACCATGGAATATTGGTCAAGCCTTATTCTTACTTGTTTCTCTAGCCGGTTTAATTTTTAGTTATTTTGCTCTTCAAGAAAGTCTTGGTATACAGTCTCAAACTATTCACCAATTCTGTACTACGGTTGGAAACACAAATTGTGGAGATGTCATTAACAATAATAGTGGTAAATTGTTTAAAAATTTCACCCTTTCAGATGCGGGTATCGCATTCTTTGGTTCTCTAATCCTATATCAGGTTTTCTTTGGATTCACCAACATACTGATTGTCCCAGCAGTTATCGGAATTCCTTTTGTCGCTTATTCACTGTATTCACAAGCTTTTATTATTAAAAAATGGTGTGCTATATGTTTAACGATTGCCGCTGTCTCTATAGCATTAGCAGTATTGGCATTAAGAAACCTTGAATTTAGTATCGATAGCGCACTTATTCCTAGTTTTCTTATGCTTGCTACATTATTTACTTTGGGATATCTTTTTATAAAAGAAAAGTTAGTCGAAAACAAGGGTTTCAAAGCCGATAACCTCAAATTAAATCAATTTAAGAGAGATAGTGATATCTATAAACATTTATATACTACATCAGACAAAATCACAGATAACAGTCCTATCGAAAATGAAATTGTACTAGGTAATCCTAATGCTACATTTAAAATCATTAGCTATACAAATCCTATGTGTGGATATTGTAAAGATGCATTTGGAGCATATTCTCGTGTTTTAAAAACTATGGGAGAAAATCTTCAAATCACAGTTAGACTTGGTGCAAATCTAGAAGATTTTGATAGTGAAGTATCCAAAATTACCTTAAGACTTCTAGAAATATATGATGCTCAAGGTGCCGATCATTTTATAACCGCATACAATGAATGGTTTGCTGATAGAACTTTTAGCAAATGGAGTAAAAAATATGGTACTCCAGTTGGCAAATCAAAACATATTGAAGTTATAAAAAAGCAATCTGAATGGTCTATAAATAATGACCTAAGATACACTCCTGCCTCAGTTATTAATGGAACTGTTTATCCGAAAAAATATAGTTATACAGAGTTTTTTCATTTTATAGGTATAATGCTAGAAGAGCATATGGAATCAGTATCTGAAACTGAACAAGCTATTGAAATGTAATCTAAAAAGAGACAACGAATACACTTCTAACTAAAAACTGGCCTAAAAAGGTCAGTTTTTGTATTCAGGGTACAACCGTCTAATTAATTCTTCACATCCAACGCATCTCTAAGTGCATTTCCTATTAGCATAAAAGACATTACTAAACTCATAATTCCTAATCCCGGAATGACAGCTAAATAGGCTTTTCCTAAAATAATATAAGAATAATGATCCTTGATCATTGCTCCCCAACTTGCCATGGGTGGTTGTGCTCCTATTCCTAAAAAACTAAGACCGCTCTCTATCAATATCGCAGAAGCAAAATTTGCTGCAGAAATTACGATTACAGGAGCTAAACTATTAGGTAAAATATGTTTTGTAATAATTCTGAAATTTGTAAAACCAAGGGCTTTTGCCGCAGTTACAAATTGCATTTGTTTTACACTCAACACCTGCCCTCTTACAATACGCGCAACTTCTACCCACATAGTCAAACCTACAGCAATGAATACCTGCCAAAAACCTTTTCCTAAAGCCAATGTAATAGCTATAACCAACAATAAAGTTGGTATTGACCATGTCACATTAATTAACCACATTATAGCAGCATCTATTTTTCCTCCATAGTATCCAGCTATTGCTCCTAACGAGACGCCCAGTAATAATGAGATTAGCACAGCTACAAATCCGATAGAAAAAGAAATACGTATCCCTATCAACATCCTGCTCAATAAATCTCTACCATACTTATCGGTACCTAAAATGAATTTTTGGTTTTTAACAAATGCATTTGTAATCTCTTTTGCGCTAAGATCTTGAGGAAAAAGATCTAATGATATTTCTTTTGAAATACCTACAATCTCTCCTTCACTATACGGAATTATTTTTATAGCATTATTAGTTATCGAATATGATTCTATCGGTAGTTCTGTATCTGTATTTTTTTTGCCAAAAAACACTTGGCTAAAAAAAGACTGATCATAAGAGTTTTGAGAAGGAACCGTTAGCATCAACACTTCAAAACCAGGAGATTTAGAGTGTATAGATAAGTGCATTTGATTAGCGTTTTGCGAATCATCTGGCGCTAAAACGTATGCAAAAATAGCTACGATTCCGCAAAAAAGAATAAAGTAAAAACTCAAAACGCCCCAAAAATTCTTCTTGAATTTTTGGAGCGCCAATATACTTAAAGAGTTAGATTTTGTTTTAGGCATTAATGATTAATTCTTCAGTGAAAGCGGATTTTTAGATTTTCTAATGTTATTTATCTTCATATCCTCTAATACACTAATAGCTTCTTCTACATAAACATCTTTACTAAGACTTTTATGCCATCTCTTTCTTTTTTCTGCCAAAACAGAATCCTTTTTCATTAATGCTTGCTCATATGGCAAGGACTCAAAAGTAAAGTTTGTTTTGTAGTCATTTATAGCATCAAAACGTTTAGCTTGTTGTTCGTTAAGTTTAATATTTGCTTTATACTTATCGTATTTTAGCGAGTAAACATTAACATCTCTTTTTTGCCTAACCCATTTTGCATTCTCTTCGATCAATTTTAATTGCTCGTTTTTAGCCATTCTGGCATTACTATTATTAATCGTTTGATCAAAATCTATATAACCATCCCAAGGTTTATAATCTGCGGCTGGAATTTTATCCCATGGCAACGGATTTTCTTGGTCTTTCTCTCCTATATCAATATAACTATAACGATCTGGTACTACAACATCACTTTTAACACCTTCTAATTGGGTAGAACCACCATTTACTCTATAAAATTTTTGAGTGGTAAGTTTTAATGCTCCTAAGTCACCAAAATCGTTACTACGCATCCATCTATTAAGATCCATAACATTTTGAACAGTACCCTTACCATAAGTTTGTTTACTACCTATAATAATTGCTCTCTTATAGTCTTGCATAGCTGCTGCCAAAATTTCAGAAGCAGATGCCGATAATTCATTCACTAATATAACTAGTGGCCCATCCCATAAAAGATTACTGTCTTTATCACTTAATACTTCAGGAGATTCTCCTTTGGTTCTCACCTGTACTATTGGTCCTTTTTCGATAAAAAGTCCAGCTATATCCACAACAGTTTGCAATGACCCTCCTCCATTATCTCTTAAATCTATAATCAAGCCATCCATGTCTTGTTCTTTCAGGCGTACAATTTCTTGCTTAACATCTTTTGCGGCATTTCTTTGATTGTAATCCTGCATATTAAAATAAAACTTCGGAAGATTAACAATTCCAAACGTTTTATCTTCTTTTTTCACCGTAGAAGATTTTGCATAGGTTTCTTCAAGCTCAACGACATCTCTTACAATATCTATAACCTCTATAGTACCATCTACTTTTTTAACAGTAAGACTTACTTTAGTTCCTTTTGGGCCTTTTATCAAGCTTACTGCATCATCAATTCGCATTCCTACAATACTTACTGGCTCTTCCTCATCTTCTTGTTTTACTTTCATGATGAAGTCCCCTACTTCAACATCGTTACCTCTCCATGCAGGGCCTCCAGAAATAATCTCAATAATTTTAATGTTATCATTTTTCTTCTGTAATCTAGCACCAATTCCCTCTAACTTTCCTGACATAGCAATATCAAAACGATCTTTATCCTGTGGCGCAAAATAATATGTATGTGGATCAAATTCTTCAACTATAGAATTAATATAGATTGAAAACCAATCTTTTCGCTCTAAATCATCTGCAAATTCAAAATATTCTTTTAGAGAAGATTTTGTAATATCACGTGCTTCATTTTCTAAAGTGACTGATGTTTTTCTTTTGTAGTCTTTATTTGCTGCCAAAGAATCCATTTGTTCTTCAGCTTTGTCAAAATAGCTAGATAATGCATTAAACTTAAGCTGCAATCTCCAACGATTTTCCATTTCCTTTCGAGTATTAACGTAAGGAAGTTTTTCGTACTCTGTGCTTATACTTTCATCTTTTTCAAAATTAAAAGGTCGTTCCAAGATTTCTTTATAAAGTGATCTAGCATCACTCATTCTATCTTGCAAACGATCATATGTTAAATTAAAAAAGTTGATTTCTTTGTTTCTAATTTCGTCATCGATAAGTTCTTCATACTTCTTAAACTCTTCGATATCACTTGCATAAAAATATCGCTTTAAAGGATCTAAAGCATCTATATAATCAGCAAAAACTTCTTTAGAGAAATCATCATTAATATCTTTTGCATCATAATGACCTTTTCCTAAGACATAACTTATTAAATCAATTAATAATTTATCCTTATCAGGTCCACTCTCTACTTTGTTGGTAAAACTACACGAAACAGCCGAAACAATTACGGTAAGCATCAAAATCAAAAAACTCTTTTTCATACGCTCAAAAAAATTTAGGGGTTTACGGCAAAATACATTAAAAATCGTGCCAATAACACGTAATAATACTAAAATTTTCTTAAATGAACTAATAATATTTAGTAGTCTTTTTCAACCCTACATTACGCACAAAAAAAGTGTACTTTTACCATCGTAAAAAAACTAAGGCCATGGCACAAGAAAAACCTTTGATTCTAGTTACTAACGATGATGGTATTACGGCACCAGGAATACGTGCATTAATCAGCGTTATGAGCGAAATTGGCGATGTTTTTGTAGTTGCGCCAGATAGTCCCCAGAGTGGCATGGGTCATGCTATCACTGTGAATAATACGATTTATTGTGATCCTATAACCATAGACAAAAATGCCCCACAAAAAGAATTTAGTTGTTCTGGAACTCCTGCTGATTGTGTAAAAATGGCATCTCGCGAAGTCATGCCACGAAAACCTGATCTTTGCGTAAGTGGTATAAACCATGGATCAAATTCTGCAATTAATGTAATTTATTCTGGAACTATGAGTGCCGCAGTTGAAGCAGGAATAGAAGGAATACCCGCAATAGGATTTTCTTTACTTGATTACGGAATGAATGCTGATTTTGAGCCTTCCAAAAAATTTGTGAGAACAATTGTAGAAAATGTCCTCAAAAATGGACTGCCAAAAGGTCTTGTTCTTAATGTAAACATCCCTAGGTTACCAGAAAAAGAAATTAAAGGTGTAAAAATTTGTAGACAAGCGAATGCACATTGGGTCGAAAAGTTTGATAAAAGAATAAATCCAATGGGAAGAGAATATTATTGGCTTTCTGGTACATTTGTAAACGAAGATAAAGGAGAAGACACAGATGAATGGGCATTAAGTCAAGGGTATGTATCTATAGTACCCACTCAATTTGATCTTACAGCTCATCATTTTATACAACAATTAAATAATTGGCCGTTACATGATTAAAAAAGAAATAGGTATTGGTTTACTAAGTGGAATACTTGTAAATAGTTTAGGGTTTATTTTATGCGTATTTATCTTTTCAATATTACGCAATCTAACATTTATGAGTACTATTAATGCAGCAGTAAGCAACGATTCTCTTGGAAGCATTATTGTTTTGGGAGCAATTCCTAATTTGGCTGTTTTCTTTTACTTTTTGAAAAAAGAGAAGATATATAGAGCTCGAGGTGTACTTCTTGCTACACTTATTGCAGCTATTTGTATTGCAATTAGTAAATTTGGATAAACAAAAGAACAAAAAGTACAACTCTAAGATGAAATACTATCTGATCGCAGGAGAAGCGTCTGGTGATTTACATGGCTCTAATCTCATGAAATCTATTCTTAAAGAAGATCCCGAAGCCGAATTTAGGTTTTGGGGTGGAGATTTGATGCAAGCCGTTGGAGGCAGTATGGTTAAGCATTACCGGGATCTTGCATTTATGGGGTTTGTAGAAGTTCTTTTTAATTTATTTACCATTTTAAAAAATATAAAGCTTTGTAAGAGTGATATTTTAGAATACAAACCAGATGTAATTGTTTTTATAGATTATCCTGGTTTTAATTTGCGTATTGCCGAATGGGCCAAAGAAAAAGGATTTCGTACACATTATTATATCTCTCCGCAGATATGGGCATGGAAAGAAGGTAGAATCAAAACCATTATGAAGTGTATTGACATGATGTATGTAATTCTTCCTTTTGAAAAACCATTTTATGAAGATAAACATGAATTTCCTGTTCAATTTGTAGGCCATCCCTTGATTGATGCAATCGCCGATCATAAACAAATTATGCCCGAAGATTTTAAGGCAAAACACAAACTTGATGATCGCCCAATTATTGCCATATTACCTGGTAGCCGAAAACAGGAGATTCGTAAGATGCTCGAAGTAATGTTAACCGTTGTTGATGATTTCCCGGACTATCAATTCATTATTGCAGGTGCTCCTAGTCAAGACGCTTCTTTTTATACACCTTTTATCAAAAAACAAGGTGTTCACTTAGTGATGAATCAAACCTACGACCTTTTAAGCTTAAGTAATGCTGCTTTAGTAACCTCTGGTACTGCTACTTTAGAAACTGCTTTATTTAAAGTACCCGAAGTGGTTTGTTATAAAGGAAATTATATTTCTTATCAAATTGCAAAACGTATAATACACCTTAAATATATTTCTTTGGTTAATCTCATTATGGACAAACAAGTTGTTACAGAACTAATACAAGGTGAATTTAATACCAAAAGACTAAAAGAAGAGCTTGCTATTATACTTGATGATTATAAAAGGGCAACATTGTTCTTAGAGTATTATGATCTTGAAAAAACGCTAGGAGGTCGAGGCGCTAATGATAAAACAGCGAGGTTTATTGTAGAGTCTATAACATAAAGGATCAAGAAACTCATTATAAAACCACAAATATACCTTAGGCATTATTCTTGCTAGTTCTTAAATATAAAAAAGTGAACAGTTTTAGCTATTTTTGATATAAAAGAAAACGCCCTACAATGAAAAAAATAATTACCTACTTCCTAATTGCTTTATTTACTACTGTTACTGTTTCTTGCGGAAGCTCTTCAAAAAGTAAGGCAGTAATTTCAAAAAGCACAAGTACTAAAGCTAAGCAAAAACAAAATCCTGAGAACAAAAAAATAAAAAGTATCGTAAGCTATGCCAAATCATTTGGGGGTACAAGATATAAATATGGCGGAACCACTAAAAAGGGAATGGACTGTTCTGGTCTGGTGTATACTTCTTTTAAAAAAGAGAATATAATTCTCCCCAGAACCTCAAGAACAATGGCTACACAAGGTAAACCTATATCCTTAAAAAAAGTCAAAGTTGGAGATCTACTATTTTTCAAAACCAATAAAAGAAAAAATGTAATTTCTCATGTTGGATTAGTTGTTGAAACTAAAGGCGTTATTAAATTTATTCATGCCTCTACTTCTAAAGGAGTTATCATATCGAGTCTTGATGAAAAATACTGGAACAAAGCTTTTACAAGTGTTAGACGAATGCTCTAACACAAATCAATACTTCTACATTAATATTTATCTAACCTTACTATTTATCAGTATTAAAAAATGATACTGAAGATATATACTATTGCATAGCATTCATCGATTTTGAATATTTGCTATGAGGCTAATTAATGTACCTTTTGTTATCATAACATGTGCTACTTTGTTAGGAATTGTAGTAGGACATTATTGTTCTATTACTCTTTCTTCTTCTATTCTTTTGTTCTCTATTTCAATTCTTGTATTAACTGTAGTTTGGTGGCGATCCAAAAAAATCTTTTCTAAAGGGTATTACTTTGGTTTTTTAACTACTTTAATTTTTATTTTTTTTGGTATCGCGCTGATCAAAATACATGATCCTAAAAACAACAGTAATCACTATACAAATCAAATCGACTCTGGTGTTTTTTTATTGAATAAAGTTGGCGTTAAATTTCATATTGCAGAACGCTTAAAATCTACTACCTATTATGACAAGTATATTGTTTCTTTACATATTTTAAATCAAAAACTTGTTGAAGGAAACTTATTACTTAGACTCCCCAAAGACAACACTAATCGAATTCTAGAAATTGGAGAAACCTATAGTTTTCTCGGAAAAATCACCCCAATAGACAAACCTCTTAATCCTCATCAATTTGATTACAAGCAACATCTTAGTCATCAAAAAATATTTCATCAAGCCACCGCAAGTACAAATCTACTTATTCGTCATAAGGATATACAATGGTCAATATTTCGTATCGCAGATCAAATTAGAAAAGATATAAATCAAAAGCTTAAGAAGTATTCTTTTAATACGCGCCAATTATCGATTATTAACGCGTTGCTACTAGGACAACGACAAGAAATAACTCAAGAAACATTTAATGCTTATCGAGATGCTGGTGCTATTCATATTTTAGCAGTTTCTGGACTACATGTTGGTATACTTTTACTAATTATTAATTGGATAACAAGTCCTCTTAAATTCTCTAAAAATGGAAAACACATAAGCGTTTTATTGTCAATAATTTTACTTTGGTGCTTTGCTATTATTGCAGGATTATCTCCTTCGGTACTTAGAGCTGTTACCATGTTTTCTTTTCTTACTATAGGAATACAAATTCAATCCAAAACAAGCATTTATAACTCATTATGTGTATCTATGTTTGTATTGCTTTGTTTTAATCCTTCATTATTATTCTCGGTTGGATTTCAATTAAGTTATTTGGCTGTTTTCTCTATTGTTTGGATACAACCAATAATGGCTAAAACGTTTCATCCGCGATTTTATATTACCAAAAAACTTTGGGAAACTTTTACAGTTACTTTTGCAGCACAGCTTGGCTTACTACCCATAACATTATTTTATTTTCATCAATTTCCTGGATTATTTTTTATTTCTAATCTCATTATAATTCCTACATTAGGACTAATTCTCGGCTTAGGTATCTTAGTAATTGCATTAGCTTATACCACAATTCCGTCACAAGCCATAATTCTAATATTCAAAACCTTAATAGATACAATGAACAATATTGTTATTTGGGTATCACAACAAAAAAGCTTTTTAATAACCGATATTTCTTTTTCATGGAAAACCTTAATTACATTATCTCTTGTTATTTGCACCTCGATCACACTATTCAAGAAATATCAAAGAAGAAAAATATATTGGTTGGTAGTAAGTCTAAACCTGTTTTTTACAGGATTGATTATCGATAAATACATCGTCGATACCAAAGAAGAATTCATTATTTTTCATACGAATCGAAACACTGTTTTTGGGGTTTTAAAAAATCAAAAATTAAACCTGTATCATAAAGATTCTTTATCCTATCAAAACCATAACTTCTTACTTAAAAATTATCTCATTCAAAACAAAGCTAAAATTGATTCTACATATACATTAAAAAACATATATCGTTACAAAAAACATACAATTCAAATTATAGATCATAGTAACATTTATTCATTAAAGGGACTTCAACCTGACATATTATTACTATCAGGATCTCCTAAGATTCACTTAGAAAGAATCATTAGAGATGTACAACCAAAACAGATTATTGCAGACGGAAGTAATTACAAGAATTATATAGATCAGTGGGAGAAAAGCTGTACTATACTAAATATTAGTTTTTATAGAACGGATAAAAACGGTGCCTTTTTACTAAAACAATAGTATTACAATGCTACCAAAGAAGTTTTAAAGACTTCTTTAGTGGGTATATTTAATACTTCTTCTATAATTTTATGAAGCTCAGGTATACAATTTTTTGCTAATTTATTTGGGCTGTTAAAAAGCACGCAAATTCCTAAATCTTCATTTGGAAAAAGAGCTATTTCACTTCTATAATTATTCACACCACCACCATGATGTATTACTTTATTGATTCCTTTTGTATTATCATCTTTAAATTCATGTATTCTCCAACCCATACCGTAAAAAGAAGCTTTATATCCAGGCCATCTCTGATAATAATTTCTTCGACCTCCAACTTGTACCACAGGCGTAAAAACGTCTTCTATAACTTTTGGCATAAGTACTTCTGGATTATTACCTAACAAGAACTTCATCCATTTACCCATATCTCTAGCACTAGCATTAACACCTCCAGCGGCTACTGCATTATAATACTTTTTATTTATAGGCTTAGATCTCCATCCGTAACGTACTTTCTGGTGAGGTAGAGCAACATTATCAGACTCTTGTAGTGCTTCATAACTAGCTGAAGCGGTTTCCATTTGCAAAGGATTAAAAATTCTTTCCTGGATAATATCTTTTAATAGTTTTCCCGTTTTCCTTTCAATAATTTCGCCACTAAGTGCAAAAACGGCATTTTGATAATTATATATGCTTCCTGGTTTATCTAATGGTAACACCTCATTAAAACGACCTGCAATAGTGCTTAACGACAACCCATCTTCTACTAAATTTGTAAAACTATGATACGGCAATCCCGAAGTATGAGATAATACATTAGAAATGGTAACCTGATCAGTATTTGTTTTATTTGCTAACTTAAAACTAGGAATATGGTCTACAATTCTATCTTCCCAATTAATCAAACCATCTTCTACATGAATTCCTGCCAAAATACCCGCAAATCCTTTAGAAACTGACCCTATTCTAAATACTGTTTCAGAATTTACTTTATTTTTAAGAGCTATATTGCGATGACCAAAACCACCAGAATATATAATAGAATCACATTTTACAATAGCTACTGAAGCTCCTACGATCTGTTTATTCTTAACCGCTTTATCAAAATATTTTTTAATAGCATCCGTTAATCTTCTTTTATGAATATCAGGAAAATAAGCTTCCGCAGATTCAGGTTGAGGAAATTGAACTTTTTTTGCATGTTCAATTTTTACGTGCTCTGGTTGTTTTGCTGATATAAAAGAAAAAAGCAATACAACTAGCAACATAGAGGGGGTGACTATGGCTAAGTATTTTTTCATAAGTAAGCTATCAATTAATAATAAAAACTACAATAGTTGTTATTATTATACTAAATCTGACTTGGGCAATTTTAGTTACATACGTCTAACGCGTACATATATAATTAATTGTTCACAAATATAATATTTTATCTTAATCAACAATAAAAAAAATGCATTTTATCGAAATAAAATGCATTTTATCGTTATTTTAATACTATTAAGGTTTTTTTTTGCAGTGTTGCAAATTAGTTTGTAAATGTACCTACAAACGATTTCTCATATTTTTGCCAAGCCCCAGCACTTGTTAACTTTTTATAATCATCATTTTGAATCATCTTTAAGTATATCTCTAATTGTTCTGCTGTCTTGTAACCAACAACAGGTGCAATTAAATTGGCATTCTCATCAAAGAAAACCATACTTGGATATCCTGTGATCTTTAATGCGTTTGCTAAAAAATGTTGACTATTCCTACCTTTTCTATTAGGATTGTAATTAGGATTAGTATACGTAAAATCATTATAACGAACCTCTTCTGTACCCTCTGCATTAAATTTTACAGCATAGTAATGCTCATTTACAAATTGTACTACATCTTTGTTATGAAATGTTTTTTTATCTAATAATTTACATGGGCCACACCAATTGGTATATACATCCATAAAAATCTTCTTTGGTTCTTTTTTCTGAGCTTCTAATGCCTCATTCATAGACATCCAGTTGATTTCTTGTGCTTGGGTAGATAAACACATTAGAAATACAAACGCAATAAGTAGGTTCTTCATTATTATAGTTTTTTCATTAGTCGAAAACAAAAACTGTTCCTTATCTTAAAAACTTCTCTCATCTTGGGAAACGAGAGAAGTCAAATATTATTTTATTAATGTACACCGTGCATCATTTTCTTCATCTTAGGGGTTATTACTATTAATATTAATCCTACCAAGATAGGAATAATAGTAAAAATTAAAAAGAAAGCAGACATAGAGTACTTATTTACAATTACATCTATATAACTCCCCACAAAACCTGCTAATTTATTACCAATAGCAATCGCTAAATACCATAAGCCAAACATTATACCTATTTTTTTTGCGGGTACTAATTTTGAAACATAGGATAATCCTACTGGAGATAAACATAACTCTCCCATAGTATGTAGTAAATATGCCAAGACCAACCAAACTAAACTAACGGAAGCCGTTTTAGCGCCTTGTGGGATAGATGCTGATCCCCATGCTAGCATTCCAAATCCAATACCTAGCAATATCATCCCTAATGCAAATTTAACTGTTGCGGATGGATTATATTTACTTTCCCACCATTTAGAAAATAATGGTGCTAACGTAATAATAAATAAAGAGTTTAAAATCAAAAACCATGAAGCTGGTATTTCGGCCGTTTCCTGCGGAAGAATTTCAGATAATTTCCAAATGGCAATTCCCCAAACACTAAGAAAACTTATTGCTAATACTATATTGGATAACGTAATCTTTTTAAATGTTTGCGAAAATAATTTTAACAACACCCAGGTTATAATCCCTAAAGGTACAATCGTAATTAAGACATCTACTATTTTAAATATTGAAGCCGCATCACCGTTTAATAATCGTTGCGTATAGTTATTCGCAAAAATAGTCATCGAACCACTAGCTTGTTCAAAAGCAGCCCAAAAAAACACTACAAAAAAGGCCAGCACCCCTACTACTATATAGCGATCTCTTTGCACATTACTTGATACTTTTTCTACAACGTTCTCTTCTTTATTTTCAATAGC
The DNA here is from genome assembly GCF_003443715.1 of Aquimarina sp. AD10. Classification (NCBI taxonomy): domain Bacteria; kingdom Pseudomonadati; phylum Bacteroidota; class Flavobacteriia; order Flavobacteriales; family Flavobacteriaceae; genus Aquimarina; species Aquimarina sp. AD10. Next base: position 3,206,234 of record NZ_CP031965.1, read on the forward strand.
ATCGGATAAGTTTACTTTTTTAGATGGTTCTACACCTACTTCTCCAAAAATACTTCTACCAAACCAAAATTGAAACATCCCTAGCATCATAAAAATACCTGCTAGTCCAAATCCCCATGCCCAACTTAAATATTCACCTAAGAAACCACATAATAAAACACCTATAAATCCACCAGAGTTCACTCCCATATAGAAAATAGTAAATGCTCCATCTTTTCTATCCGGATATTGATCGTAAAGTCCACTGACCATAGATGTAACGTTGGGTTTAAACAAACCATTACCTATAATCAATAAACCTACTCCTATATATAATGTAATTTCTGTATCTAATGCCATAGCAGTATGCCCTAGAGTCATTACCAAAGCTCCTAATGCTACTGCTTTTTGATATCCTGTAAATTTATCTGCAATCCAGCCTCCTAATACTGGTGTTACATACACTAAGGAGGTATATGTTCCTAACAGGGCTAATGCTCTTTCGTTAGACCATTCCCAACCACCGTCTGCAAATGTAGCAGTTAAAAATAGCACGAAAATAGCACGCATTCCGTAGTATGAAAAGCGCTCCCACATTTCTGTAAAAAACAATACAAATAGTGCGGGTTTATGTCCTAAAAGACTAAATTCATTTGAAGTTTTTATTTCTGTACTCATCAGAATATCTTAATTATCTGCTAATTCAAAACCTTCAGCTTCTTCATGAATAGTTCCTTCTTTATCCTCTACTCCGTGAGTCAATATTTCTAATTTCTTTCTAAAAATCATTACAAGTAAACCAAACACAACACTAAATACTGCTATACCGGTAAAGATTGTAAACTCTCCTAAATTTTCTGCAGATTCCCCTAATAAACCAGCTAACTTATTTCCAAAACCTGTCATGGCAAAATACACCCCCATCATTAATGCCCCATACTTTACAGGAGCTAATTTGGTAATAAATGACAAAGCAACAGGCGAAATACAAAGTTCTCCAATGGTATGAAATAAGTATGCTAATACCAACCAATACATAGCAGAAGAGCCATTTGAATTAAACTCCATAGATGCTGCTGTCATAAAAAAGAAACCAATACCCATAACAATAAGACCTATTATCATTTTAAATAATGAACTAGAGACCTTACCCTTTAATTTTCTACCAGCCCAATACAATGCAACTGTTGTTCCTAGGAAAATAATAAACATTGAGTTTAAAGACTGAAACCATGAAGCAGGTACTTCCCACCCCATTAGCATTCTATTCGTTTTTTCTCTTGCATAAAGGTTCATTAATCCACCCGCTTGCTCAAAAGCTCCCCAAAAAACGATAACTAATAAGAACGAAATAAGAAGCACTATAACTCTATCCTTCTCTATCTTAGTTAAAGGTTTTTTCATAGCCTCTTTGTCTTCAGTTTTTTCAGAGGTCCCTAAGAAGTTACCTACATTAACAAGATATTTTTGTCCCCAAAGAAATTGAATTAACCCTAGAGCCATTCCAATTCCGGCAAGACCGAAACCATAATGCCAACCATGAACCTCACCTACATATCCTACTATAATACCAGCAAGAAAAGCACCAACATTTATTCCTATATAAAAAATAGTAAATCCTTTATCTCTACGAATATCTCCTTGTTTATATAAACCACCAACCATTGTAGAAATATTTGGCTTTAGCATACCAACTCCTGCAATGATCAAACCAAGACCAGAATACCATGCCCACATTTCTTCGATTGCCAAAATACTATGCCCCGCAACTAGTAGAATACCACCTACCAAAACGGATTTTTTTTGACCTAAAAACTTATCGGCAATCCATCCTCCAGGAATAGATGCTACATACACTAACATTGTATACCAACCGTAGAGTGCTAAAGCTTCACCAGATGACCATCCTAAACCAGGGTTTTCATCCACAGTTTTGGTTGTAAGATATAATACAAAAAGTGCTCTCATTCCATAGTACGAAAAACGCTCCCACATTTCTGTAAAAAATAGTATGTATAATCCTACCGGATGTCCAAAAAGCTCTTTTTGATGAGCTGGTTTAACTGTATTTGCCATTATGTATGTTTAATTAATTATAAGTTCTCTTTAATGAAATTTGTCATCTTATTATACAAGTGCAATCTTGTATTTCCACCATAAATACCATGATTCTTATCTGGATAAATTGCCCAATCAAAATCTTTATTTGCTTGAACTAAGGCTTCAACCAATTGCATAGTATTTTGCACATGAACATTGTCATCTGCACTACCATGAACCAATAAAAACTTACCTTTTAATCCTTTTACGAAATTAATCGGTGAATTATCATCATAACCTTTAGCATTTTCTTGTGGAGTCATCAAATATCGTTCCGTATAAATGGTATCGTAAAACCTCCAACTAGTTACAGGTGCTACTGCGATTGCCATTTTAAACGTATCTGAGCCCTTAAACAAGCAATTACTAGACATAAATCCACCATAACTCCATCCCCAAATACCTATTCTCCTAGCATCAATATAAGGCAAAGCTCCTAGTTGTTTTGCCGCAGCTATTTGATCTTGCACTTCTAAATTTCCTAAATCATTTTGAGTAGCTTTCTTAAATTTTGCTCCCTTTAAACCCGTTCCTCTACCATCTACACACACTACAATATAACCTTGTTGCGCTAACATCATATACCAATAATCATTAGCTCTATGCCATGTATTTGCAACAGACTGAGATCCTGGTCCAGAATATTGATACATAAACAAGGGATATTTTTTCTTTGGATCAAAATCTTTAGGTTTTATGGTCCACATATTTAATGTTTCCCCATTTACTTGTATTGTAGAGAATTCTTTGGGTCTCACATCATAACCTTTCAGGTTATCCAGTAATGCCTTATTATTTTTAATCTCACGCACCACTTCACCATTTGCGCCGTTATTTAATGTAAACTCATAAGGGGTAGTTGCGCTAGAGAAATAACTTATATAAGAACTAAAATCAGCACTAAATTCAGCATCATTGGTTCCTTCTTTTTTACTTAATCGTTTCTTACCTTTTCCATCTAAACCGATTGCATACACATCACGGTTAACACTACCATTTTCTACACTTTGATAAAATATCTTCTTATTTTTAGTATCATAACCATAATATTGGGTTACTTCCCAATTTCCTGTGGTCACCTGATTAATTAATTTACCAGTTGCTGCATAGTGATAGATATGGTTGTACCCATCTTTTTCGCTAGTCCAAATAAAACTATTATCTTCTAAAAAAGTAAGATTATCTGTAATATCTACATATGCTTCATCCTTTTCATTAAGTACTATTTTTGGAGCCTTTGTTTTAGCATCTACAAAAACTAAATCCAAGTTATTCTGGTGTCTATTCATTACTTGTACACTCAAAACATCTGGATTTGCTGTCCATTTAATTCTTGGGATGTAGAAATCCTTATAATCACCTAATTTAATCTCATCAGAAGTCATGGCAGAGAGATCTGCTACAAACAAAGAAACTTTTGCATTCTTTTCTCCTGCTTTAGGATACTTAAACACATCTTGTTTTTGATATAGTTCTTTTCCATAAACATCCATAGAAAATTCTGGGACATCTCTTTCATCAAATCTTAAAAATGCAATCTTATTGCTATCTGCACTCCAGTCAAAAGCTCTTACAAAAGAGAATTCTTCTTCATAAACCCAGTCTGTAATTCCATTAATAATTTCATTTTTCTTACCATCGTCTGTTAATTGCACTTCTTGTCCAGTAACAAAATTTAACATGAAAAGATTATTATCTAATACATATGCAATCTTATTGCCATCTGGTGATAATAACGGAGATTGAATTTTTTTATCACTAACTTTAAAAATACCTTGAGTAGGTACATCATAGATATGAAAAATCCCCCTAGAAGAGCGACGATATATTTGTTCTAATTCACTTGAAAGCAGTATCCTATTTTCATCTTTACTAAAGGTGTATCCTTGAAAAGAAGCCAATCCGTCTATAGATGAAGAACTAACTAGTGTTTTCGTCTTCTCACCAGTTTTATAATCGTAAATATTAATATTACTGGCCCCAGAAGCTTTATCCCGTTCTAAAACAGAGTATCGCGTTCCGTTTTTTAAGGAGTGTAATGACTGGAAACCTTCGGTAGAAAAGGCTCCGCCCCATATTTCATTAAGTGTAAAGCTTTTGTTTTGAGCGATGGTTATACTACTTACAAAAAGAGTAATTCCAAAAAACAATTTTGTTATTTTCATACTATACATGTATAAATTGTTACTATCAAGAATACTAAAAAATCCGTGAAAAATACAACAATTGCTGTTAAATACAATAAAATTATTGGGCTAGAAACGATATTTTTTAACATATCGTCAAATAAATCTAAAATGTGCTGTATAATTAAATGATACTGCGATAGTTTAAAAATAACTCTATGATACTTTGATTATGTATATGATAAAACAGAATAGTATATTTGAACGCACTTAATAATTTAAAGTAAAATGACTCCCGTAGTTTCTGGATTTTCTAAACTCTCTAAAGCAGATAAAATAAAATGGATTGCAGAATATCATTTTAATAATGATGTAAACGCAATCGATACACTAACCAAGTATTGGAATTCTAATGAGAAGTTACAGAAATTACACGATGAGTTCACAGAAAATACAATCTCTAATTATTACCTTCCTTTTTCTGTAGCCCCCAATTTTTTGATTAATGGGGAACGATACACCTTACCAATGACCATCGAAGAAAGTTCGGTTGTTGCAGCTGCTAGTAAAGCTGCAAAATTTTGGCAAACTCGTGGAGGTTTTCGTGCAGAAGTTATATCTACGACTAAAGTTGGACAGGTACATTTTACATACGCCGGGAACGTAGAAAAACTAGAACATTTCTTCTCTACTATCAATAAGAAATTAATAAATAGCGTTGCGCATATCACTAAAAATATGGAGAAACGTGGCGGCGGCGTTAAAAAAATTGAACTTAGAAATAAATCTACTGATATTGATAATTACTATCAATTGCATTGCACTTTTGAAACAGCAGATGCTATGGGTGCAAATTTCATTAATTCATGTTTAGAACAATTTGCTAAAACTTTACTATCAGAAGCTCAAAGTTATAGTGAATTTAATGATGATGAAAAAGAGATTGAAATTATCATGAGTATTCTCTCTAATTATGTACCACAGTGTATAGTAAGAGCCTCTGTTTCTTGTCCCGTTTCTGAATTACCTAATACAAGTAAGCTTTCTTCTCTACACTATGCAAAAAAGTTTATTCGTGCTGTTCGTATTGCCGAGGTTGAACCTTATCGTGCCGTCACACATAATAAAGGAATAATGAATGGAATTGATGCCGTAGTCTTAGCTACCGGAAATGATTTTAGAGCTATCGAAGCTGGAGCACATGCCTATGCTTCTAGAAAAGGTTCATACGCAAGTCTTACCGCCGCTACGATTAAGGATGATGTTTTTACATTTTCTATTGAAATTCCTTTGGCTTTAGGTACTGTTGGAGGTTTGACAAACTTACACCCTTTGGTTAAACTTGCATTGCAACTCCTGGGTAGTCCAAATGCAAAGAAACTAATGGAAATTACTGCGGTTGCAGGTCTTGCTCAAAACTTTGCTGCAATAAATTCCTTAATTACTACAGGAATTCAACAAGGCCATATGAAAATGCACCTAATGAATATCTTAAACCAGTTCGAAGCTACTAAAAGTGAAAAAGAACAGCTTATCGAATATTTTAAGACCAATACAGTTACTCATAGCGATGTTGTTACTCAAATTGAAAGACTAAGAAACTAATGCAACATTTCTCTTTTAGGTATCATCTTAATTTTATTTTCTGACAACACTATTTATAACTGATCTTATACACTTCAAAACAAAACACTTATCCATATATCAATTTATTTTGACACCAAATTTGTGCTCTTATAAAGGATATCTCGAATTATAGTTGTTATTCTAATAGACTATAAACTCAAGGAATCATCTCGTTAAGTTAACCCTTAACAGAAAAAGCTAATACCTATAGTATAGGTATGTGCAACAGACACAAATCAATAATAATGAAGCAACCTCACTTCACATTACTTTTACTAGTATTATTCCCTTTCTTTTTACATTCACAAGTACCTACAGATATCAATTCAGGTAATCCTAATTTTCCATTTCCTCAATTTCTGGCGTATGAATATAACACTAGTCATCGTCTAGAAAATTTAGCCAATCAAAATGCAGATGGTCTCGTACATGCCGAGATGGAAAAAAGAATTCGAGAAGCATGGCGTATAATGGCCAATCGATTTAAGTATACAGGAGAATCTCATGCTGGTGTACCCTATCTTTACAGTAATATTGGTTGTCCATACGATTGTAGTGAAGGCGTAGGGTATGGTATGATAGCCGCTGCATATATGGGAGACAAAACTATTTTTGATGGTATCTGGTTTCGTGAACATGATGTACGAATGGTAAAACATCCTAGATATATCGATGGTAATATCCCTAGACCAACCTATGCATATGGCGACAATTCACTTGCCGAACCAAACAATGGAGTATTACCCGGCACTGGTGATGTGTCAATTGGAGAAGTTGGAAATGATTCGGCTACCGATGGAGATGTAGATATAGCTTTAGGATTATTAATGGCCTGGAAACAATGGGGAGATGACTCTGGCTATTTAGATTCTAGAGGAAATAAAATAAGCTATAAACAAGAAGCTTTAAATGTCATACGAGGCTTAGTCGAAATACAAGATTTTCCACTTTCTACAGGATGCGACGCTGTTGTTGGTGTAATTGGTTTTGACGGGTATTTTAAAGATGGAAACTCACAAGGAGAGTTAACAAATTGGGCATTAGGTCAAAACCCTTGCCCCGAAGGAGGTAAAGTAAAAGGACAACTTCATATTGATTACGTAGCTCCCGCATATTGCAAAGCCTTCGGTGATTTTCTTGAAGCCGAAGGAGATCCTAGTGATGTCGCCTGGAATATTCCCCAATTTAGAAGAGCAGAAGCCTCTTCGGACTGGTTAATGGGTGAATTATACAAACAAGGCCCCAACACAATTCCAACTGCAGGTGATGTTTTTATGGATGCCGCGAACAATGCCACATTTGCTAATTTTAATCCGGGAGAAGATTTTAGGCATGCCTGGAGAACAATCCTAAATCACACCTGGCATGGTAATCCAGAAAATTCATGGAACCCCACGACCCATCAAGTAATTCCGGGAGCAAATTCAATCAATAAAGATATGGGGCAACGATTTAGTAAATTTCTCGCAGATCCTACCATAAGTGGCAACCCCTGTGTAATTCCTGGTGGTGCATTAGGTATGACATTTCAAGGGCCATCCCAATTACTTTGGCAATATGATCCCAATACAGGAATTGGATCAGGGTTTACTTTAAATTGGACCCCTGCAGCTGGCACTCCATCTGCTGTGTCTTCTCAGGATTTTGATCTTATGGGAAAGTTATATCGTCAATGCGCCATAGAATGGGAACAACAAGATCTTAGTATTGTAAACTTAGATTCTAATCCAACATATTTTCATGGCTTTTTTAGGTTATTAGGCATGTTAATTACCACTGGAAACTTCCAATCACCTATGAATATAAAGCCAGAAGCTAACATAAAAGTATATACCAAAGTAGATAAAACTGCTGCTTTTACTGGTGACGAAGTAACATTTACTATTTCATATCGAAATTACGGATCTGTAGCTGCGCAAAACGTAATCGTACAAGATGTAATCCCTGTTGGATTAGAATTTGTATCTGCTACTAATGGTGGGGTACATACTGGAGGTACAGTTTCCTGGAATATCGGAACGGTATCGGGTTTCAAATCTACAGGAGGTATTACTCCAACTACAGGAGAGGTTAAAGTTACCTGTAAAGTACAACCGTCATTTTCTGGTCGAATTTGTAACCCAGTTACTATTACAACCACTAACGGAAAAGGGTGGACCTCTAATGATTTTCCTAATAATCTTACTCCGGTGATGGAACGTAATTGTGTTGATATTATCGAAAAAGCATTAGAAATTGAAAAAACTGTAGATTTTGATACTGTAAATCCCGGTGACGTTGTAACCTATAGTATTGATTTCAAAAATTCGTCAAAAGGAGGCTATATTAATGGAGGTCGATCAGGTGTGAATTTTGCATATGCTCGATCTGGTGCTCCTAATGGAAACACTCAAGGAATCAAGGTAAGGCTATATCACGGAGCCGCAGAACCCTATATTAATTACGAGAACTATCGAATTTCTTTATTTTTAAATGACAATACCTTTGACTGTTTATCTGGAGAACCTGGTTGCACTAATGGTTGGGGATTACGTACCAATGTTTACGAAGGAGGTAGCGCAGGAGGTATTCGGGTTTCTCATGAAAATATAGTTCCTGGATCCGATGCAAAAGGTGCCTGGAACCAAAGAGTGATCGTACAATTTTCAGATCAACTATGTGCCCCAACTCCCCATTTATTAAGATATTCTGGCACATCCCGAATTCATGAAGGAGGAAGCATGCCTTTAAGAGCCATATGGGATTTATTTACAAGTAATTTTGGTAGTATTGACTGGTCAGACGATTGGTCTTGGGATGCAACTGCAACTGATTTAGATACAGGTTTCTTTTATCCTATCACAGATGATTGGACCGATCCTGAAAATCCAATTCCGGTTGACAAATATCATAATGAAGCATGTGAAAAACCTACAAAGACCGTAAATAATATTTTAGTCGAAGAATGGGATGGTTATGTTTGGCGTAGGGTATTTGGAACAGGACCTGTACCAGGTCGAGATGTAGAAAACGTGGTCATTACGGATATATTACCGCAAGGATTTACATTTGTTGAATTTGTTGGCGATTCTCCGTTAGGCATTGCCCCTATAGCATCAACACTTCCTGATGGAAGAACAGAAATTAGATGGGAAATTCCTAGATTACAAATTAGCCAAGGCGGAACAATAAGTTATAAAGCCAGAGCAGATTTTAGTAGTGGCACATGTGATCAAGTTGATGAAGTTCAAACAAACTCGGCATCAATTACTGCATTGAACGAATCTGCTATTGTAAGTACTGCAGACGTAACCGTAACCTGTAACCCTGTTATTCTACCTCCAAAACCATCTTCAATGACCAAAATTGCAACTCCTAAAGTAGCTGATGTTGGAGATCAAGTAGTCTATACTTTAGCATACACCAATACAGATGGTTCTCCTATCGAAGTTGATTTTAACGATACAAATAACTGGACAGCTCAAACCGGAACTAAAATGGGTGTAACTGGAGGCTCATTAACATCTGTACCAAATAACTTAGGAGTAAGCACGTATAATTATTCTCATGGTACCAATGGTACTTTAGAAGCTACTATAGATTTCGACCCAAATCAAGCTTTTGGATTTACCATGCGCCATACTGGCGGAGCGATCAATAATGGATTATACATTGTTTTTAAACCAAATCCCGGTGGCGGATCGGTAGATACTCAAGTATATAACGGGACATCAATCATTGATCAAACTATTCTGGGTTTTCCTGGAAATCCTATGGATATTAAATTGTTATTAAACGGAAATCAATTAAATGTATGGTTAGGAAATACTACCAACCCTACACCAACATGGTCTGTAACGGGCTTACCTGTAAAAGCCGGTAGCGCTGGATTTATTAACGCTTTTCCTGATGGAAATGACGCTTCTGGATCCCATACTGTATCTCGTTTCAAAACAAGTATGGACTCTGCTTTTAATGTACAGATTACAGATCCTATCCCTTCCGAAGTATCTTTTGTTTCAGCTTCTGACTCTGGCACAAGCAATGCCAATATCGTTACCTACCCTATTATACCAGGACCGGTACTTGCAGGAGAAATAATAAATTATACATGGACAGCATTAATAAACAGCTGTCCAACGAGCACCTCAAAAATTGTAAATATTGGATATACTAATATTCTAGGGGCTCCCAACAATAGTATTGCTGCTCAAGCCTTAGTTGACTGCTCTGGAATAGACCTATGTGCAACACCTATCCCCGAACCTATTGTTAATAATGCTAATTTTTGTTTAAACGATAGTCCGGCGGATCTCAATACATTTATTAGTGCAACAGAAACAATCATTTGGTATGCCAATGATTTAAATACTAGCCCACCTATAGCAAAACCAACGGTAGATACTTCTATCTCTTCAAATACCACCTATTATGTAAGTCAACAAGATAGTAATAGTTGCGAAAGTACCAGAATCCCTATTATTGTTAAAGTCATAGATCCTGGAGCACCTATTAATGATACTAAAACTATTGTTAGTGCTACATCCGTACGATATGACATTACCGTAGGTTTTGGGCTTACTCTTGGAGATTTTACTTGGACAGCTATGAACAATCCAGAAGTAAATGGAGCAACTGTCACAAATGCTACTGACGCGATTATCGATGATATTCTGGTAAATACTACGAGCATACCTCAAGTAGTTACGTATTTAATCGAATCAAATACGGCGGGAGCATGCGGAAGTACAAGTTTTGAACTAGAAGTAATTGTAAATCCTTTACCTTCGGTAACACTTAATGCTACATCTGTTATTGAGGGTGAGTCTATTGAAGTTTCTATAGAGTTAAATCAACCCAGCACTACCGATATCACACTAATTATTGGATTCACTGGAGTTACAGCCGATCTAAATGACGTAGACTTATCGACAGAAAGAATCATCATATTAGCCGGCCAAACTACTGCTACTTTTATACGTTCTACAATTGATGACATTTTAGTTGAATCCAACGAAACAATCTCTATAGGAATTGATACTATAGAAACAGGTTCTTTAAGTGATAGCAATGCAACCGCAATTGCTACAATATTTGACAATGATGGTGTAACTAACACTCCACAAATTACCTTAGTAGACAATACCGTTGAAGAGGGTAGTACTTTAAACTTCTCTGTTACTTTAGATCAAGTGTCAACCGAAGATATTATGCTAACATTTGGCATTGAAGATATAACTACTACAGCACAAGATTATGAACCGATAAACTTGCAAATCACTATTCTGACAGGAGAAACAAACTCTTTAATCTCTATACCTACGGTTGATGACACCATAGAAGAAAATAACGAAACCATGCTTATTAAAATAAATACTGTTGACGCAGGTTCAATTAGTAATCCCAATCAAACCGCAACTGGAACTATTATAGACAATGATGATAATACCATAGAAGAAATCATTTCTTTTCCAAAGTATTTCACTCCTAATGGAGATGGTTTTCATGATAATTGGAATGCAAATACTAGTGTTAGAGACAGTGTAAAATTTATCTGGATATTTGATCGATATGGTAAATTACTAAAACAGCTATCACCACTAGGTAATGGTTGGAATGGCGAATTTAATGGTCGATTGCTTCCCGCAGCAGAATATTGGTTTAAAGCAGAGTTTAAAGATGGCACATACCATCAAGGACACTTTAGTTTAATCCGATAACCCTAAGACCCACTATACTTCATTTAAGGCTACATTATGTAGGATAAATAAAGTTGAGATGAAGATAAATTTATTATTAATTTATTTCAAAATTCAACAAGTATATTATATTTACATTATATATACCTACACATGAAAAAGTCTTTTTATAGCCATGGCAAATTATTACTTACCGCAGAGTATTTAGTATTAGATGGTGTTAATGCTCTGGCAGTTCCTACTCAAAAAGGACAATGGTTATTTGTTGAGGAAAATGAGACAGATCAAATCATTTGGCGTAGTTATGACCAAGAAAACACTTGTTGGTTTGAAACACGATTAACCATAAATGAAACAAGTTTATCTCCTACTCAAGAGAATCCAGAAGAAAACTCAATAACAAATACATTAATCACGATCCTTACTTCGGCAAAGGAGCTAAACCCTAACTTTCTTTCTTCAGGAAAAGGATATCTTGTCGAGGCGCGACTAGAGTTTAATCGTCAATGGGGACTTGGCTCTTCTTCGACATTAATCAACAATATTGCCCAATGGGCAAAAGTAGACGCTTTTAAACTCTTGGATCAAAGTTTTGGAGGAAGTGGTTATGATATTGCATGTGCTCAAAACGATACTCCAATACTATATAAACGTAATGAGGGCAAACCTATAATTAAAGAGATCAATTTTAATCCTAAATTCAAAGAAAACTTATTTTTTATATACCTCAACCGAAAACAAGATAGTAAAGAATCCATAAAGAGGTATCAATCTTTACCTCTAAAAGACTTTGATAAAGCCGAAGAAATGGTAAATCAAATTACAACAAAGCTATTAGATTCTGCTACTCTAGAAGAGTTTAAATCGTTAATAGATCAGCATGAAGAAATTATTTCTAAAATTATAAAAACTCCTACGGTTAAATCTACACTATTCCCCGAATATGGTGGTAGCATAAAGAGTTTAGGTGGTTGGGGAGGAGACTTTATTCTAGTTACTGGTACTTTATCTGATATTGAATATTTCAAAACTAAAGGATATTCGACGATTATTCCTTACGAGAAAATGGTTTTGTAAAACAATAAATTTCGAAGATTTTAAGACTGCTTCTTTAGTAAACTCATAGAGTCAAAATTCAACTCACTACCCTTCTAATTATAGATTCGCTTAAAAAACAAAATAACCTTGTACTTAGAAGAAATTCTAAAGCAAGCGAAGCTTCTATTCTCTAAAAAGAATTAAACTCCATCTTATTTCATACCAAAAAAAACATTAGTAGTACACAATTACCAATATGGTATATAATTAATTATCAATGAACTGCAAATATTAGCTATTTTTAATGTTGGTGAAAGTACCTTAAAACCTATCTCAAAACCTATCACCATATATACGTTCATACCAGAACACATCAACTAACTTAACATATTACACATGAAACTAAAATCAAGATTATTTGTATTATTTCTTTGTTTTGCTTTTTTATCAATCGCACAAAAAACAAAAGACTCAAAAGCGGCAGTAAAACCTAATATTGTAGTAATACTTACAGACGATGTCGGTATTGGTGATATCTCTGGTTACAGGAAAAAAAACTCTAACAATATTATTGTACAAACACCCGAAATTGACAAACTAATGCGTGATGGGATGCATTTTACAGATGCTCATTCACCTACAGCACTATGTGCTCCCTCCAGATATAGTATTATGACAGGAAATAATACATATCGAAGTTTTGCACCTTGGGGAGTATGGGGATCTTATCAAAAAAGCCCTGTTGAAAATAATGACCTAACCCTAGGTAAAATCATGAAACAATCCGGTTACAATACTGCTTTCTTTGGGAAATGGCATTTAGGAGGCGATTATTATCGTAAAGGTCAAAGGCCCAAAATATATAGAGGCCCTCGTAATGCACCCGAATTAAATGTGGATATTACCGAGATTGTAAAAGGCCCTAAAGAGTTAGGCTTTGATTATAGCTTTATGTACCCTGCAGGAATTCAAGATGCTCCTTATGTTGTTTTTGAAAACAGCAAATGGTATCCTCTTAAAAACAATTCAAAAATTGATTTGATTACTCAAAAAAAGATGGATCAAATCAATGTTACATTAGATAAAGATGAAGGACTTGGTGATTCTGAATGGAATCCGTTTAATATGGGCCCCTTATTAGCTACTAAAGCAGTTGATTATATCAAAACCAATGCAGGTAAAGCAAATCCTTTTTTTATGTATTACTGTACCCAGGCGGTACACAAACCCCATACTCCTATTGATTTTCTTGACGGCAAAAAAATTAAAGGAAGCACCCCCGTACTGCATCTGGATATGATTGCAGAACTAGATGCACAGATGGGCATGTTAGTTAAAGCTCTTAAAGAAAAAGGGGTGTATGAAAATACTATTTTCATTTTCACATCTGATAATGGTGGATTAACATTTGGGCAAACTACTCAGACTGGTCATAGACCAAGTGATATTTACAGAGGTGGTAAAAACCAAATTTATGAAGGAGGACATCGGGTTCCTTTTATTGCTGTATGGCCTAATAAAATTCCAAAAAACAGTGTTTCTAATGACATAGTTTCTGCTCAAGATATTTTATCTACTATTGGAGCTGTTAACAATCAAGCAATTCCTGATAATGAAGCCAAGGATTCGTTTAACTTATTGCCGATCATGTTAGGAAAAGTAGATGCCAAAAAGCGTAAGTTTTTAATGATTCAAGGTGGTACAGCTAGAGAAGTAGCTTATCGAGAAGGAGATTGGAAATTGATTATGAAAATGAATAATCAAAATCAACCTTCGGCTAGAGAACTATATAACTTAAAATCTTCACCATCTGAAAACAACAACTTAATTAATGCTCAGGCTCAAAAAAACAGAGTTACTCAAATGTTGGCTAGTTATAACCAAATCAGAAACTCTAAAACCCCTACAAAAACCTTGCATGGTGATAGTTCTGGACCAGATCCTGATCCAGGATCAGGAGATACAGCGCCTATAGGAAAAATAATTACTTTGCAAAAAAGTGGAGGAGATAAAAAATTTGTTACTACCGAGAGCGGGAATAACAATCAACTAAGCGCACAAGTAAGTAGCGCAGGCACTAGTGAAGAATTTTTAGTAGAATCACATCCAAAAGGAGGAATAGCTTTAAAATCTATGGCAAATGACAAATATATTAGAGTACTTAATAATGACACTAATATACCCATTCGAGCAGCAGCCTTAGCTAAAGGAGATTGGACTCAATTTACATGGAAAAACCAAGGTACAGGAAAAGTAGCACTTAAAAGTGTACATGCAAATAAATGGATTCAGGCTAGTTGGAATCAAAACAACGCTGTTCTTCATCCCAAAGGTGAAAACCCACAAAACTGGGAAACCTTTGATTGGAAATCAACAACCGATGGTGGGAATGGAAATAATACAGTTCCTATTGGAAAAGTGATTTCATTACGCAAAGATGGCGGAGATAAAAAATTCGTCACTACCGAGAGTGGAAATAACAATCAACTTACAGCAAATAGCGCTTCCGTTTCTGGTGATACACAAAAGTTTTTAGTTGAAACACACCCTAAAGGAGGTGTTGCCTTAAAAGCATTATTAAATAATAAATACATTAGAGTATTTGGTCAAAATACAGATATCGCAATTAGAGCTGCAGCTGGTGTAAAAGGAGATTGGACCCAATTTACATGGCAAAGTAAAGGATCAGGAAAAGTAGCACTTAAAAGTGTGCATGCAAACAAATGGATTCAAGCTAATTGGACTCAAAACAACGCTGTTCTTTACCCTAAAGGGAATAGTGCAGAAAACTGGGAAACTTTTACATTTCAAATAGAATCATCCAACAAACAAAAAGAAATCAGTTCTTTGGATATAGACTCAAACTCAAATATTAAAGTACATCAAAACTTTATTAAAAATAATAGCCTACACCTAAAAGCTGATTTTCCTGCAGTTGGTAATGCAACTATAACAGTATACAACCTTACTGGCAAACAAATATATTCGGCGCTACATAAGGTATCGAAAACAGGAATACATACGATTTCAATGGACATTAACAAACTAAACATTTCAAAAAGAGGTGTTTATATTTTAAAAATGACCATGAATAACCTTGAGACTCTAGTGAAAATTATTAAGTAAACAATTTCTACATATGAAACAAAAAAGGTTCCTAATACAATAATTAGGGGCCTTTTTTGTGTAATATATGATCCCTCCTAGTAATTTCTTTTTTATGTAAAACAACTTCAAGATTCATTAGAGCCTTAATATTCTATTTATAATATAAAAATATAATACCTAGAATTATGATGTATTGTATTTTTATGTATATTTACACTATGTATTCAAAAGAACTACTTAAAGGAACACTTTCTGTTATTATTCTGAATTTATTAGCAGAGAATGACAGAATGTACGGTTATGAGATTTTTAAGAAAGTTAAAGAACTATCCGACGAAAAAATTTTATTGAAGGATGGTTCTTTATATCCTGCTCTACAAAAAATGGCAAAAGACGGACTGCTTTCTTTTGAAGAAGTCCATATTGGCAAAAGAGTAAGAAAATACTATTTCTTAACGCCAACAGGCAAAAAGGAAAAATCAAGGCATTTAGACGAACTTAGAGACTTTATCGACACATTAAATAAAGTTGTATTTAACCAGTTAAAACCTATATGAAATTAACGGTCGAACAAGAAGAAAAAATTAGCCAATACGTATTTGATCAAGGGTTAAAAATACCATCTCTTAGTGATGACGTAATCGATCATTTATGTTGTGTTATCGAAAGTGAATTGGGAAAAGAAAAATCATTCGACGAACTTTTATCCAACGCTATAACTGATATAGCCCCTAATGGTCTCGCGGACTTAGAAAACAAAACAATCTTTTTATTAAACTCTAAACGAATATTACTTATGAAAAAATTCATGTATTTAATCGGTTTTATTGGCTCAGTAACATTAACGGCAGGGATTACGTTTAAATTATTATCGTATCCTGGAGCCAACGTACTTTTTATAATTGGTTTCCTAACATTTCTATTGGTTTTTATGCCTTTATATGCTATTGACCGTTATAAGGTTGCCATTTCTAAAACAATTTCTGAAAGATTAAAAGTCATTTTAGGGCTTACTGCTGCTATAATCACTGGATTATCTGGCTTATTCAAATTAATGCATTTACAAGGAACTCAAATATTATTACTTGCCGGTGCTTTTATTTTTGCAGTTGGTTACTTACCTTTTTTCTTTTTTACAATGTATAAGAAATCCATTGCTTAACGATAATGAAAATCGTTACGTTCTGATCAATTCTTAGTATTTTATGTAATGCTCTTGATCTGTTTCTTTATCAAGAGTATTGCCTTATAAAGTTAACTTTAAAAATACTGTTTTTATTAAATCAAATCAAAAACAGAATCTACGGCTATATGACGTTCTGCCGTGAACGCCTCAGCATACTGTACACCTGCAATTCTACCAAAGTCATATGCTTTATATCGTATACTTTCTTTATAAATTTCACTTGAGATAGGTATAGATGGTTCTTTGCTCGATGGATCATAAAATTGTGATCGATATGCCAAAATGCTTTTCATTTTAACATCCATATAACCACTTATATCGACTATAAAATCGGGTTTCATATCATACCATTGTATATAATGATACACCTGTTTTGGTCTCCACGCTTTTTGATTTTGTCCCTCTACTATAGTTTCTATTTTTCTTAATCCAGATAAAAAACAAGAATCACTTACCAACTTACTCCCTTTACCATGATCTACATGACGATCATGTATTGCATTGCATAGGACAATTTCTGGCTGATACTTTCTAATCATTTTAATAACTTCTATCTGGTGTTCTTCATTATTCTTAAAAAAACCATCTCTAAAAGCAAGATTTTCGCGAACAGCTACATTTAGGATTTCACCCGCTGCCTTAGCCTCTGCATCACGTATCTCTGGAGTTCCTCTTGTGCCTAACTCACCTCTTGTAAGATCAAGAATTCCTACTTTCTTACCATTAGCAATTTCTTTTGCAATGGTTCCTGAGCACCCTAATTCAATATCGTCTGGATGTGCTCCAACAGCTAGTATATCTAATTTCATAGATTCTATTTATACCTTATTTTTTTGAATCATTAATTCACCGTTTCGTTTCTATACTTTCTCGGAGAACTTCCTACGTGTCTTTTAAAAAATTTCACAAAATATGATGCGTCTTCAAAACCTACTTTAAATGCTATTTCTCCAATCTGTAAACTAGTAAAACGTAATAATCTTTTTGCTTCAAGAATAATTCTTTCTGATATCAATTGAGATGCCGATTTACCAATCACGTTTTTAGTAATTGTGGTTAATGTTTTTGATGATATATTAAGTAATTCTGCATAATCACCAACAGACAAGCCTTTTTCATAATTCTCTTCTATAAGCTCTTTGTATTTTGCAAATTGTAACTCATAGTGATTGTTAAACTTAAGATGTATTGCGCCATCATTTCGGTGTATACGTTCTAAGTTGATAAGTAGTGACTTTAATGAAAACCTTACAATATCTTCATAACCAAACATACCCCTTTGAGCAAGTTCTTTTCGAATTAAATCCATGTAAGAAGTAGCAGTTGTTGCCGTTTCATTATCTATTACATAACATGGGTTTTCTTGAGAATTAAAAATATTATACTTTAAAAAAATATCCACATCGTTATGCATAAAGAAGCTCTCATTAAAATGTATAAGCCATCCTTGTACTTCTAGATTATCATCAAAAGCATGAATATGATCTTTAGAAATAAAAAGTATTGTATTTTTTTTTATAGTATACGTTTTAAAATCAACTACGTGCTCTCCTCCTTCTTCAAAAAACCAAATTATCTGATAGTAGCTATGCGAATGAGCAATCGCAGCTTTTTTTCCACTTTTCTTTCTATACTCATTAAGATTATACACCTCGAACTGAAGTTTTTCTGGATGCGCCTTATGCAGGTGGTACTTTTCTATCTTATTATTTGAATCTTTCACGTGATTACTCTTACTATGATTTATCTCAAAAATACAACTACTGTCCCTTTAATATCCCATTCATCTTTTCGAACTTTATCCTAATTATGATTTTTCTATTTCTCTAGTATGTTTTTAGCTGCTACAACACCACTATAAATGGCACCATCCATATATCCACCATATACGGGTGAGGTTTCTGCTCCAGAAAAAAGCACTTTTCCGTTTACATAAAACTCTTTGAATTTTGAATCCCCATACCTTGGACTCATATAAATAGATTTAATAGTATCACAAGACGTATTTTTATCTTGTGACCAATCTTTTTCTTGATATGTAATGTAATCTAAAACTTCTGCTCCTAAAAACTTTTGTAAATGCTCCAAAATTCTAGTTTTACGTTCTTTTTCAGATACGTCACGTAACCCTTCATTAACAAACCCCATTAATGCAAATCGGTCTTCATTTATATTACTATGATCATATAGTTCTGTAACTGCTCCTACTTGACCAATAAGAGTTCCTGATAACTTCTTATCCTTCCAAAATGGATTTTTAAATGTTATCCCTACTTTTATAGCATTACTCATCCAAGTATGCGTATTTTCCATTGTTTTTGTTAGCATTTCTGGCAAGCCAGGAGAAAAAGATATACGTGTTGCAATTCTAGGTGGTATGGTAATAATTACTTTTTCGGCTTTAAATTCACCTTTGTCCGTAATGACAGACACACCATTATCATTCTCATTAACCTCTAAAACCGTAGTCTTCGTTTTTATTTTATCTGCATTGGTTTTGGCAAGCTCCTGTATCATTGCAGTTGTTCCTCCTGCAATTCTAAAAGCAGATGGAGTACTTGGATCATTCTCAAAATAATGTGCTGGTGCCATCGTACTATATACTAAAACACTTTTTCCTTTGTTAAATTGATGAAATTTATCCACATCTATTTCATCAAGTAAATCAATTACATTTTGATGATGATTTTGAAACCATGTTGCTCCGAAGTCAATATTATTATCTGTCAAAATACGTCCACCTATTCGGTTTCTGGATTCTAAAACGAGAAAATCGGTCTCCCCCTGCTTATTTAAGACATAAGCAGAAGTAAGACCTGAAAGACCTGCACCAACTATAATATATTTAGCGGTGTTATTTGTCATTATTTTTCCATTAAATGAGTACCATGTACGACTGCAGCACCTGCACGTAGCGCAGCAGCAACAAATGTAACTTCTGCTAACTCTTCTTGAGTTGCACCAGCTTTAATCGCATGATCCTTGTGTATTTCTAAACAGTATGGACACTGGGTTGTTAATGCTACCGCTACTGCCATAAGTTCCTTGTATTTTTTTGGTATTGCACCATCTGCCAAAGCAGCTTGATCTAATGCCTGAAATGCTTTCATAGCAGGTTCGGCATTTTTTCCTAAAGCACCTAATTGTTTTAGGTTATTCATATCATACATAATATATATATTTAAAGTTAAAAAAAGAGAAGCTATCCAGGAAATAATGTCCTACAACAAGTCTCCCCTACATTGAAATTGAACAATCTTAATTTTTCAAAGATAGCCTCTTGCATAAAAAGCTTAGTTTCTTCCAGACATAACACCACCATCTGTATCCCAGATAGCTCCAGTTACCCATCCTGCTTTATCAGAAAGTAAATATGAAATTGTATCTGCAACATCTTGTGCTTTTCCATTTCTTCCTATTGGATGAAAAGCATGAAAATTTTGAAGTGCATCATGCGCTTCTTGCTTTCCTCCAAATACACCTTCATAAACCGGAGTTTCTACTACTGCTGGTGAAACCGCATTTACTCTAATCTTATGATCTGCAAGTTCCATTGCTAAATGTTGCGTTAAAGAATGTAAACCTGCCTTTTGCATAGAATATGCAGAAGAAGGTGTAGCTTTTACCGCTTGTTTAGCCCACATTGATCCAACGTTTACAATAGCTCCTCCTGCGGTTGCGCTCATTTTTTTTGCAGCCGCCTGAGTAATAAAAAAGAATCCTCTATTAAGATCTTGATATGAATCGTAATCTGCTACTGTATGATCTAAAAATGGTTTTGGACCAAAAATACCAGATGCATTTACTAAGTAATCTAAATTATCAAAGCCATCAATCGCTTGATTTAAAGCATCTACCTCGTTACTATTCGTGATATCAACTTTGTGGGTGTGTAAATTTCCAGAAGCTTCATTTCTAAATGCTTCTAGTTTGTTGTCATTAGTACCTACTACATGTACCTCAACTCCTTCGTTTAATAAGTTTTGTGCAGTTGCTCTTCCTATTCCACTGCTTCCTCCTATAATTAATGCTCTTTTACTCATAATCTATTATTTTATTTAAATGATTAATAACACTGCAAAGATATTTTGCAAGATTCAGTAGCAATAGTGTAAAAAAGAGAATGAATGGTAATTTTAGGAAACTATCGCAATTCTTGTATTTTTTATGGCGGTTATTTTAACAAACAATTCACAAACCATAGTGTAAGGTCTTGTTTTTTTTACCGTCTCGTCTTAAACTACTGTTTATTTTCTTAAATATACCATTTAAGAGTAATTGATATAAATATCTTTGAACTGTTTTAAAAAAAGAGAACACTATCAAAAGAGTAATTGACCATATTGTATATGCCGTTCATAATCTAGAAGAAACCGTACTAGAATTTGAAAAAAAACTAGGTGTACGACCAATTTTTGGAGGATATCATAGAAGTCAGGGAACCAAAAACGCCCTTATCAATTTAAATAATGAATCGTATTTAGAGTTGCTTTCCGTGGATCATACAAATACAATTATTTCTTCACCTAGATGGATGGGTGTAGATGTATTAAGTAAAAATCAAATCACACGTATCGCTCTAAAATCTAATACTCTAGAAAACGATCAAGCGGTATTAAAAAAACATGATGCTACTATGGGCAAAATATCCGGAGGATCAAGAAACACTACTAATGGATCCCTATTACAATGGCGACTCATAATGCCCTTGTCTACTCCAGAAGTAGAACTTGCTCCTTTTATGATAGATTGGTCAAAAAGCCAAGCGCATCCATCAACATCATTGCCAGATATGGGATGTACACTTATTGAGCTTTATGCTACACATCCCAGACCCGAGCAAATAAGGCATTTATATGAAACATTAGATTTTAAAATAGAAATAAAAGAAAGTCAGAAAATTAGTTTAAACATGGTGCTAAACACACCCAATGGTAATATTACATTATAAATCAAAATATGATTAGACAAACAATAATCCTAGTAAGTATTGTATTTGGTATAATAGCCTGTGGTAATAATAATTCAAAAACAGAAACTAAACTTATCGCTAATAATTATACTGAAAACAATGAAACATTAAAATCACAAAAATTAACAAAGGCAGATAGTATAATTAACGAAGCCATACAAGCGCATGGCGGAACGTTATACAATACAGCCAACTACTCTTTTATCTTCAGAAAAAAAGAATATCGCTTTACCAATAACGATAATCAATATACATATTCTGTAAAAAGAGATCAAAATACTAATGATTTTATAATCAACGGTACTTTTAAACGGCATGTTAATGAAAAACCTATTGAAATCTCTAAGAAAAATGCAGAAAAATACACCGAAGCACTTAACTCTGTAATCTATTTTGCTACATTACCTTATAAATTAAATGATGCTGCGGTAAATAAAAAATTCATTGAAACCACTAGTATTAAAGGTATAAATTACGATGTAATAGAAGTCACTTTTAATCAAGAAGGGGGTGGCAAGGATCATGAAGACGAATTTCATTATTGGGTAAATCAAGAAACTAAAAAAATTGATTATCTAGCTTATAAGTATAATGTTAATAAAGGTGGTGTTCGTTTTAGAAGTGCATATAACCAGAGAGTCGTAGATGGTATCACATTCCAAGACTATATTAATTGGAAGGCACCAGTTGGCACTCCTTTAAAAGAATTACCTGTTTTATTTGAGCAAGGTAAATTAAAAGAATTATCACGTATCGATACAGAAAATGTTATTAACTTAAAAAAGTAGTTAAATCATAAAACGTATAAGCCTTATCATAAAGTAGAAATAATACATTATTTATGGTTAGAGAACAGAAATACACTTACTTTATCTGTAGATGAAAACCTTTTACTTGATCTATTACAACACAAATAGTTTAAAAATGAGACGAGACAAACACACAAAATAGGTATCCAAATTTTCATCAAACATGGCCATATTAGAAGTAATAAAAATGGGGCATCCCACCTTAAGAAAACAATCTGAATTGATCGACGAAAATACATCTTCTTCAGAATTTCAGAATTTTGTCGATGACCTTATTCAGACTATGCGTCACCAAAACGGAGCAGGTATTGCTGCTCCTCAAGTAAATGTTTTAAAAAGAATTTTTACTATGGAAATGACTGATAATCCAAGGTATCCGGACAGACACCCTTTTCCGTTGTATGTTGTCATAAATCCAGAAATCGAATGCTTAGGCCATGAGCTTGTAGATAGTTGGGAAGGTTGTTTATCTATTCCTAATATTAGAGGAAAATTAAAACGTTATAAAAGGATAAAGCTTAAAGGGTACGATCGCAACGGAAAATCTTTTGAAGAAGAATTAGAAGGTTTTGCTGCCATAGTTGCCCAACATGAATTAGACCACCTTAATGGCGTCTTACTTATCGACAGAATGGACTCTATGAAAACGCTTACTTTTCAAGAAGAGTATGAAAAATACTGGCTATAATTCGTACTACTCAAAATCATTATAATGAAAATAAACTATAACAATAAAACTTTTAGAGTTTCTGGAGAAAACGAGGAAGCTACACATTTTAAATATTTCCAGAAAGGAAATATTGTTTGGGGAGAATATGAGGGTGGAGGAGTAACCAAAGGCACTCTTATTGCTAAAGTAGATGACGAAGGTATATTACATATGCATTATAATCATCTTAATGCCAATTTAGAGTTTAAATTAGGCAAATGTATTTCGACTCCCAAAATACTAGAAGATGGCAAAATAGAGCTTTTTGAAAAATATGAATCTATAAATACAGCTGTTGTTTCTAAAGGCGAAATTACACTTGTAGAGGTGTAGTAAATTTATGAAACTATACAATTATATACACAGTATTTTAGACACTCCTATAATTGAACCAAAAGGACAGAAAATAGGGACTTCTTTTGAAGGTAGAGATTTATTTGGGTTTACATTTGGTACGGGTCATAAAAAAATCAGTCTTATTGCAGGAAATCATGCAGACGAGCCAATAGGGCCATTACTTCTCAAGAAGCTAACAAACTACTTATCACGATTAGAAACACACCATACCCTATTAAAAACATATACCTGGCATATTATCCCTCATACAAACCCTGATGGAGAACAAAGAAATTTAAAATGGTATTCTTATGAAGATAATACTACCGATCTTGCTAGATATCTGAAGCATGTTACACGTGAATTACCTGGTAAGGATATCGAATTCGGTTTCCCTATTGAGGGACAGATAGGTTCACTTAGATCCGAAAATGAAGCTATTTATAACTTCTGGAAAACTGCAAATACTCCTTTTAATCTTCATGTATCACTACATGGCATGAGATCTACTTATGGACCTTGGTTTTTGATTGACGAAAATTGGATTGATCGCACAAAAAATCTTAGACAAACTTGTACTATGCGGACAAAAAAGATGGGGTATCATTTATTTGATCTTAATCGGTATGGAGAAAAAGGCTTTAAACGAATTGATGAAGGGTTTAGCACTAGACCCGATAGCAATGAAATGAGAAAACATTTTCTTACACTAGGTGACTCAAATACTGCCAAAAAATTTCATGCCAGCTCTATGGAGTCCATACGCAGTTTAGGTGGAGATTGTTTAACATTAGTTACCGAAATGCCTCTATTTATATTTCCCAAAGAAGAAAGAACGCTCAATTGGCCTGATTTGTACTTACAAAAATGGTCAGATCACTTTTCAAAATTAAAACTAAAACTATCTTCTAATGAATTGACTGCTAATGAATGTAATGAGCTAGCTAAAGATATAGGGATAATTGCTATGCCATGGCGAGACCAAATGTGCTTGCAATGGCAGCTTATTGTTGCCGGTTTAGAAAGTATTTAGAATTCAAAACCTTTTTAAAAAATTAGAAAGTACATCTACTAACTTTTATTCATTAAAGAAGCTGCTATTTTTTGTAATCGCAATACTGGTTGTTGATTTCTAAAAAGCTGGCTCTCAACAATAGCATTTTCAAATAACGAGTATACTGTATAAGCTAATTCCTCATCTATAAGCTCGGTTGAAAAAAAACTCAACAATTCTTCTTTATGCCTTTGTAATTGCCAAAAAATATCACTTTTTGTAGGAGTTGTTTCAGAAAGCATATTTAAAAAACTACAGCCTCTATAATCATTTTCTTCATTATCAATCATTAGAAAATCAAATGAAGAGACTACTTTATCCTTTTTATTTTTTAAAAACTCTGTAAAACTCTCTTTCCACAATTCATGGCGCTGTTGCAAATAAGCTATACACAACTCATCTTTTGTTGCAAAATGATAGTATAAACTTGCTTTAGCTACTTTTGCTTGTTTAATAATCTGATTAATCCCAGTCTCATTATATCCTTGTTTATGAAACAAGGCACCGGCGACTTGTAAAATTCGCTCTTTTACATCTAATTTATGATCACTCTGCATCGCTAATGGTTAATATTTAACTAAGGTATCGTGCTTTTTTGAGACACAATACCTTAGTCTTGTTTCATTATTTTAAATTACCCATAAAGGTGCGAATTTTTTTAATAATAATATCCCCATCTTCTTCTAGTGCAAAGTGTCCTGTATTATAAATGTTAAAATCAATATTTTTAACGTCCTTTTTAAATGCCTGTGCTCCCGATTCTGGAAAAAACGCATCATTTTTACCCCAAACAATAAGCAAAGGTGG
This sequence comes from Aquimarina sp. AD10, assembly GCF_003443715.1. Taxonomy (NCBI): domain Bacteria; kingdom Pseudomonadati; phylum Bacteroidota; class Flavobacteriia; order Flavobacteriales; family Flavobacteriaceae; genus Aquimarina; species Aquimarina sp. AD10. The sequence goes on from NZ_CP031965.1 coordinate 3,231,762, forward strand.
TTGGTTGTCTCTTAGGTATTTTTGCCAAATTGGATAAAGTTTTAAGTTGTTTTGATAATCATAAAATAAATCCAAATTAACCCTATGTGCATTGGGTCTAGACAATCTTAAATAATCTAGATTCCAACAATCCGGATTTATGTTCTCTGGATTTCTGGTTCCGTGTGTGTATTGCCACTTTAATCCATCAAGAGAGAATACTGGCAACAATGCTTTTTCGTTTTCAGAGGTTTTGTTTTTCCATAATGCACGCACACCAGCCCAAGCTTCACCCAGCCCCTCTTCATAAGCATTTCCGTTTTGATTTATAATTGCCGTAATTTTCTCTGGATGTGCTGTTGCAATTCTTAGACCTATAGGAGCCCCATAATCCTGAATCATTATACTATATGTATTTAAAGAAAAACTTTCTAAGAACGCATCCATAACCTTAGCAAGGTTATCAAAAGTATACTCAAAACTCTCTTGAGCAGGGAAATCACTTTCTCCAAATCCTGGATAATCTGGTGCAATTAAATGGTATTGATCGCTTAATTCTCTTAGTACTTTTCTATATTGGTGAGAAGAGCTAGGAAAACCGTGAAATAGAACTATTGTTGGGTTTTTAGGATCTCCCGCCTCGCGATATGCAATTTTTAATCCGTTGATTTGTTTTGTCTTAAAGGTGGTAGGAGTGCGCATATTGATTTCTTGTTTCTCTTTTACATTTTCTTTCTGAGATGTTACGGGTTGGTTACAACTTATCAGTAAAGATGTGGTTAGTAATACAATTAATTGTTTCATAAGTTTCTATTTATAGTTATTTAAAATTACATGCACATTAAATAAAATGATATACATATTCAGACTAGTCTGTCTATATAAAAATTAAAAACTTACAATTACATTAAAAAATCTTTCAAAATTAATTAGTGAGTAGTTATCTAACTTACCATAAATCCTAAAGAAACAAACTTTTAAAACAAAAAAACTCAGAGGTTACATCACCTCTGAGTTTTTCAATATATTTTTAGATGTTTAAATTACATTTCTAATGCCCTCATCACATCATTATTCATTAATAATTCTTGTGGGTTTTCTAATGCTTCTTTTACAGCAACTAAGAATCCAACAGATTCTTTTCCGTCAATAATTCTATGGTCATAAGATAAGGCAACATACATAATAGGTGCTACCACGATTTGCCCATCTCTTACAATAGGACGCTCTACAATATTGTGCATTCCTAAAATTGCACTCTGCGGAGGGTTAATGATTGGTGTAGATAACATACTTCCAAAGACACCTCCATTAGTAATCGTAAACGTTCCACCCGTCATTTCATCTACAGTGATTTGCCCTTCTCTAGCTCGAATAGCCAAGCGTTTCACTTCAGACTCTACTCCTCTAAAACTTAAATTTTCAGCATTTCTAATTACAGGCACCATTAATCCTTTAGGACCAGATACCGCTATACTTATATCTTGAAAATCATATGATACCATAAAATCTCCATCAATCATAGAGTTTACTGCTGGATACATCTTTAATGCACGTACACATGCCAATGTAAAAAAGGACATAAATCCAAGTCCAACACCATGTTTGCTTTTAAAACTTTCTTTATGTTGACTACGCAGATCAAATATAGGTTGCATATCAACCTCATTAAATGTCGTAAGCATAGCTGTTTCGTTCTTTACTGAAACAAGGCGTTCAGCAACTTTACGACGCAACATTGATAGTTTTTTACGGCTTTGTCCTCTTCCGCCTAAACCTGGAGTACCCATAGATGGTGTGGCATCTACAGCATCTGCCTTAGTAATTCGACCATCACGTCCAGTACCTTTTACTTGTGCGGCATCTATACCTTTTTCTGCAAGTACTTTTTTGGCTGCTGGTGAAGCAGTACCCGTTGCATAAGTTTCTGTTTTTGCTGGAGCAGCTACTGGAGCGGCCTCTTTTTTCTCTGGTGTTTTTGCAGTTTCTGCAGCTGGTGCTGGTGTTGATCCTCCTCCTGCAGGTTTTGCAGCATCAGTATCTATAAGACAAACAACTTGCCCAACAGCAACAGCATCACCTTCTTCTGCCATTAGTGTTATCACTCCACTTGCTTCGGCTGGTAATTCTAAGGTTGCTTTGTCACTATCAACCTCTGCAATTGCTTGGTCTTTTTCTACATAATCACCATTCTCTACAAGCCATTGTGCTATTTCTACTTCTGTAATGGACTCTCCCGGTGATGGGACTTTCATTTCTAAAGCCATAATTCTGAATTTATACTTTATGCAATTTCCTAACGAAATTATTTATTCTATACTTATTTTACTAAAACCTTATCTTCTTTGATTATCTTTCTTTTTATCGAATACATAATCTATTACTTCTTGATGTCTTCTTCTTGATCTTGTTGCAGATCCTGCCGCCGGAGCGCCATAAGGTCTTCTACTGGCGAATCTAAAACTTCTTGCGTTATCATAATTCAACAACATATGGCTTAAAGCCCCCATGTTTCTAGGCTCTTCTTGCGCCCATACAACATCATCAACTTTATATTTTTTGATAAGCTTATCCATCTCTGCAATAGGCAATGGAAACAATTGCTCTACTCTGACCAAAGCAACATCTTTTCTTCCTAATTTTTCTTTCTCTTCTAAAAGATCGTAATAGAATTTTCCTGTACAAAATACCAGTGATTTTACTGAAGCTGGCTTGGCATCGGTATCATCTATAATGGTTTGAAAACTACCATTAGTAAACTGATCAACCGAAGAAACCGCCTTAGGGTGTCTTAGTAAGCTTTTAGGTGTAAATACAATTAGTGGTTTACGATATTTCGCTTTCATTTGTCTACGTAACAAATGAAACATATTAGCAGGTGTAGTTACGTCTGCCACAAACATATTATCTTTTGCACAAAGCTGAAGATATCTCTCCATACGTCCTGATGAATGTTCTGCCCCTTGTCCTTCATAACCATGAGGTAACAACATCACTAAACCATTTTGTAATTTCCATTTATCTTCTGCAGAAGATATATATTGATCAATCATAATTTGAGCACCATTACTAAAGTCTCCAAATTGTGCTTCCCAAATCATTAATGTATCTGGACTTGCCATTGCATAACCATAATCAAAACCAACTACACCATATTCTGAAAGTAACGAATTATATATATAAAAATCGCCTTGATCTCCTTTAAGATTATTTAATAGCAATACTTCTTCCTCACTATCTTCTACCTTTACAACTGCATGCCTATGTGAGAAAGTACCTCTTTCAACATCCTGCCCACTCATTCTTACATCGTATCCTTCTTTAAGTAGTGAACCGTACGCCAGCAATTCACCCATTGCCCAATCTAGTTCACCTTTTTCAAAAAACATCTTGTGCCTTTGCTCAATCAATCGTTCAATTTTACGAAGGAATTTTTTATCAGATGGAAGTTTGGTAATAATTTCTGCAATTTCTGTAAGCTTATCTTTAGCGTATGCAGTATCAACAACGGCCATCATTTCATCTTCTTGCACTCGTTCAAAACCAGCCCATTCATCTTGCATAAATGGGGTTATCACAGTTTTTTCTTGCTTACGAGAATCTTCTAATTCTTCTTCTAGAGAAGCTTTATATTCTTTTTCTAAATCTTTTACATATCCCGAATCAATAATTCCATCTGCAATCAATTTTTCTGCATAAATATCTCTTGGATTTTTATGTTTTGCAATGGCTTTGTATAATTTAGGTTGTGTAAAACGCGGTTCATCTCCTTCGTTATGACCATATTTACGATACCCTAACAGATCAATAAATACATCACGTTTAAAATTCATTCTAAAATCCAACGCAAAGTTAGCTGCATGAACTACTGCTTCTGCATCATCTGCATTTACGTGTAATACAGGAGACAATGTAACTTTACCTACATCTGTACAATATGTTGATGATCGTGCATCCAAATAGTTTGTTGTAAATCCTATTTGGTTATTTACAACGATATGAATAGTCCCTCCTGTTTTATAACCATCTAGGTTAGCCATTTGCACTATCTCATACACCAAACCTTGACCTGCAACAGCAGCATCCCCATGTACTACAATTGGTAATACTGCAGATGTATTTTCTTGGTAATGTCTATCTTGTTTTGCACGAGCAATACCTTCTACAACAGCTCCAACAGTCTCTAAGTGAGAGGGGTTTGGAGCTATATTCATATTAATATCCTTACCAGAATCTGTTTTACGTTTTGAGGTCCATCCTAAATGATATTTTACATCACCATCAAAAACGGCTTCTTCATAATCCTTACCATCAAATTCGCTAAAAATATCTTTAGGGCTTTTACCAAAAATATTGGTTAGTGTACTTAAACGGCCACGATGTGCCATACCCATAACAAATTCTTTTACTCCTAAATCAGCTGCTTTTTCTACTAACGCATCAAGAGCAGGAATAAGAGATTCTCCTCCTTCTAGCGAAAATCTTTTTTGTCCTACATATTTGGTGTGTAGAAAACTTTCAAAAGAAACTGCCTGATTTAATTTTTTTAGAATATGTTTTTTCTGCTCTACAGAGAACTTTGTTCTATTTGTATTGAAGTTAACGCGCGACTGTATCCACTCTCGTTCTTTCGGGTTACGAATATACATATACTCAATCCCAATAGAATCACAATATATTTGCTCCAAATGAACAATTATATTACTTAACGTATTTGGACCAATGTCAATTATTTCTCCAGCATTAAAAACAGTATTAAGATCACCTTGACTTAAACCAAAATTTTCTAAAGCTAATGTTGGTGTATACTTTCTTCGGTCTCTTACCGGGTTTGTTTTAGTAAACAAATGCCCCCTAGTTCTATACGCGTCAATTAACCTAACGACTTGAAACTCTTTTTGAACATTTTCGGGAACAGTAATTGTTTCTCCTGATTCTTTTTCTACATAAATGGTTTCTCCGTCGCTATCAGCGTTCTCTAAACCAAAATCAAATCCTTGAAAAAAAGCTCTCCAACTAGGTTCTACACTATCAGGGCTTTGTAAGTATTGATCGTATAAATCTGCAAAAAATGCGGTATGAGCCGCATTCAAAAATGAATATTTATCCATAAGTAAGTACTCAGTTGTCTTTTTTATGACAAAACGTTACAAAAATACAATAATTACAATTCATTGAGCATTGAAATATCTATATTTATATAACATTTTTTTTGAATTTTTGATAATGAAAGATTATACCAACGAAAACAGCAAAATCCTGATATTAGTATTCATTATTATTTTTTCCTTACAAAAAGTTTATTCTCAGGATCAAAATTTCTGGTCTAACGTAAGGTTTGGAGGAAATATCGGGATCGGTTTTTCTGGAGATACATTTAATGGTGTTATTGCTCCATCTGCAGTTTATGATTTTAATCAATGGTTTAGTGCTGGGCTAGGTTTACACTTTGGATATACCGATGGGTTAAACTTTATAGCTACAAATTACGGAGCAAGTATTATTACACTTTACAGTCCATTTCAAGAATTACAACTCTCTGCAGAGTTTGAACAAATGGGAGTAAATAGATCGTTTGATACAGATGTACGCAACAACGTTAATACCATAAGTCAAAATTACTGGTATCCCGCTTTATTTTTAGGAGCAGGTTACAGAACTGGCTTTGTTAGTATTGGTATTAGATACGATGTTTTATATGATGACGACAAAAGTATTTATGCCAGCCCATATTCTCCTTTTGTAAGAGTATTTTTCTAAAAAAATAACATCAAACCATAAAATAACTACTGTTAAACCATAATTTTACTGTTTTTTTATATCTTTATCCTATTGTCACCCAAATCACTATCTAATGAAATTTTTAATTCCTATATTTTTTTGTGCTTTTATCTTGGCTTGTTCTAGCTCTAAAACTAAAAATCCGTCTGTTCAAAAAAACAGTGTTTCTTCGTCATCGGTTATTAACTTAAAAGATGCTCCTCCTGGTAAAATAGATACTTCTGAAGTTGTCTCGAAAAAAGCAATCGAAGTTATTAAGAAGCATACAAAATATGCTACCAAAGATATAGCCCGTTCACAGATTATAAAAACAAAAAATGGGTACTGGTGGAAGTTCGTAAATGTTAGGTACGGTCAAAAGTTTATCGTTACTACCGATGCCAGTTTTACTAATGTGCAACTGATAAAACAATCTAAAAAATAAATCTTAAATTATTTTATTTAGCATTACTGTCATGATAACGATACCAAACTTTTTTCCATTCTCTTTTTAGGATTAAGTATGTTGCGTGCACAGCTATATCATCAATGTTTTCTAGATTAGACTTCATTATCTCTTTCTCAGAAACATCTACTGCATATAACAGATTTAAATATTCATTAAAAGCACTCTGCAATTTATTTTTAAGCAACTCTGTTAACTCATGAACGAGTTCGTTAGATTTAAGTTTTGATCTTATACTAAAACCAATACCAGCTCTATCCATATCTTTTTGGAGCTGAGTAAGCAATTTTGCGTATAAATCAAAACTATCAACTTCAACCAAAAGATTTTGAACTAATATAAGATCTCTATTTTTAGACACTTCTATTCATTAATGTTTCTCCAAAGAGTCTTAAAAGTTGCTTTTTATCTTCAGAAATAGTTAAATTATCTAATGCCGCAAAAGCCATTTGAGTATACTTTTCTATTTCAGCCCTAGTAACATCTTTTGCTCCTGTAGATTCAAAAAGCGATTTAACTGTACTAATTTTTTCTGAAGGATCATCCGGATTCAAAGAAAACAAGCCTGTAAGCTGTTTTTGTTCATCTTTTGAAGCAAACTCTAATGCCTTTAAATATAAAAAAGTCTTCTTATTTTCGATTATATCCCCTCCAACTTGCTTACCAAATGTTTCTGGATTCCCAAAAGCATCTAGATAATCATCCTGTAATTGAAACGCTAATCCTAATAATCTTCCAAAATCATAAATAGAAGTCCTACATTGTTCTGTTGCACCGGCAACTATAGCTCCCATCTTTAAAGCTGCACCAACCAAAACCGCTGTTTTATATTCTATCATTTTGATATACTCTGCAATAGTAACATCATCACGAGTTTCAAAATCAATATCATACTGCTGTCCTTCACAAACTTCTATTGCAGTCTTTGTAAAAAGCTGAGCCAATTCCTTAAAAGTATCTCCATTATAATTTTCGAATAATTGATACGCATTAATTAACATTGCATCTCCAGAAAGAATACCTGTATTAATATCCCATTTTTCATGAACAGTCTCTTTACCTCTTCTTAATGGGGCATCATCCATAATATCATCATGAATAAGAGAAAAGTTATGAAAGACTTCTACTGCTAATGCCGCATCTAAAGCTTCTTTGTAAGATCCATCAAAAATATCAGCTGCCATTAACACTAGTGTAGGACGTAATCGTTTGCCTCCCAAGTTTAGAATATAAGAAATAGGAGCGTAAAGGTTCTTAGGTTCTTTAGTAATTGTTTTTTTGGATAGATATTCTAAAAAATAGCCTTGATAATCAGAAATTTTGTGCACAGTACTTTTTTGTGCTAAAGTAAAATAAAAAAATTTGCTACTAAATATTATCGAATACAAACATTATGTTAATAAATATTATCCAAAGCTATGGGCAATGTTAAATAATTGTGAAACTTAGGAAACTTTTATTGTTTTTTTAGTTTCCATGTGTACTTTTGACCTCGAAATTTGAATTCCACCCCTTAATGAAAGAGAAAATAATAAATAAAGCAAATGATATGTTCTTGAACTTAGGTTTCAAGAGTGTAACTATGGACGATCTAGCTTCGGAAATGGGAATTTCAAAAAAAACCATTTATACTCATTTTCAGAACAAAACCAAATTGGTAGAAGCAACTACTCATCAGTTGTTTTGTGAAATAAGCGACGGTATTGATGCTATTTTAGAAGAAACTTTTGATCCTATAGAAGAGCTCTATGCTATCAAAGCTTTTGTAATGCATCACTTAAAAAATGAAAAAGCCGCACCATTACATCAACTCCAGAAATATTACCCAAAAATACATGAGGGCTTAAAAGCGAAACAATTTGAAGTATTTAAAGTATGTGTAATTGACAATTTAAAAAGAGGAATTGAGAAAGGTGTTTTTAGAAAAAACATAGACATCGAATTTATTTCGAGAATATATTTCATAGGAACAAACGGCATAAAAGATAAAGGGATGTTTCCCGATCAAGTATTTCCTGTTGCCAAACTTATGGATGACTATTTAGAATATCACATTTTAGGAATAACCACAGAAAAAGGACGTAAAATTTTGAACAACCTTATTAAAGATCAATAAATATGAAAAACAACCTTTGGCTACTTTGTTTGGGTTGGCTATTTACTGCCACATTGCAAGCCCAACAATCCCCAATAGATACTATCTACTCATTTACTTTAGATGAAGCCGTTGAGTTTGCTTTAGAAAATAGCTACCAATCAATTAATGCTAGACGCGATGTTGCAAAAGCTCTAAAAAGAAAATGGGAAACTACCGCAGATGGATTACCACAAATTGAGGGTGTAATCGACTATCAAAATCAGCTCAAACAACCCGTCACAGTTCTTCCAGGAGAAGTTGTAGGTGGTACACCTGGGACTTTTGTACCTGTAGTTTTTGGAGTAAAACAACAAGCATCTGCTACTGCTACTTTAAGACAACTTATTTTTGACGGATCTTACCTTGTAGGCCTCGAAGCTGCTAAAAGCTTTTTACAGTTTAGTAATGATTCACAAGAAAAAGTACAACTAGAAGTTAGAAAAGCTGTCATTAATGCCTACGGTAGTGTACTTGTTGCACAAGAAAGTGTTCTGATTCTTAAAAAGAATGTAGAAACTTTAGAAAAGAACTATCAGGAAACTAAGAAAATTTTTGAGAATGGCTTAGCGGAAGAGGAAGATGTAGAGCAATTACAAATTACATTATTGCAAATCAAGAATCAACTTAGTAACACTGAACGATTAGAGAAAATTGCTATGCAAATGTTCAACCTTACTATAGGTGTAGATGTCAATGCTAGTACAGAGCTCTCTGACAAGCTTGAAGATCTATCTATGAAGAACATGGATAAATCAGTGATTACGACACCTTTTGTCATAGAAAACAACATAGATTACCGATTGGCAGAATTGCTTACAGAACAACGTCGATTAGAGCTGAAATTAGAAAAGAGTAAAGCACTACCTAGATTATCAGCCTTCGTTAATTACGGAACTGCTGCATTTGATAATGATTTTGTATTTCTTGACAGCGATACACCTTGGTTTCAGTCTTCAATATTAGGTGCAAGTCTTAATATTCCAATCTTTAGTTCTTTTAAAAGAAGCGCCAAAACTAAACAAGCAAAAATTGCAGAGGATCAGGCCAAAACTGATTTCTTAAGAACGCAAAACGAACTGCGTCTTAAATATGATTCTTCGATAAGTGATTTTAAATTTTCGATAGAAAGTTATGATACCGCAAAACAAAACCTTGCTCTCGCAGAACGTATAGAGAAAAAGAATCAAATTAAATACTCAGAAGGACTCGCAACTAGTTTTGATCTTAGACAGGCCCAATTACAATTATACAGCTCCCAACAAGAACTATTACAAGCCATGCTAGATATCATTAACAAAAAAGCTAAGTTGGAAACCATATTAAACACCCCACAATCAACTAATAATTAATTTCATCTGATCCTTGAAAACGATAAAATATAAAAAAATGAAAAAATTACTGACCATATTATCTATACTCCTATTGATGATATCATGTGGACAAAACGATACAAAATCAATCGATAAAATAATCGAAGGAGGAGATCTTCAAGCACTGCGTGCCAAAAGAACAGAAGTTGTTGCAGAGCAACAATCAGTTGCCGATAAACTAAAACAATTAGATGCTGCTATTGCTTCTTTAGACTCTGTAAAAAAATTGCCATTGGTAACTACAATTATGGCAAAAGATACCTTGTTTAATCATTATTTAGAATTGCAAGGAAATGTTGAAACCAAAAAAAACATAGTATTATATCCTGAAATGAATGGTATTCTTACAAGGGTTTATGTTCAAAAAGGTCAAAAGGTTACTAAAGGACAATTATTAGCCAGAATCGATGACGGAGGATTAAGTCAGCAATTATCACAAGTAGAAGTGCAGACACAATTGGCAAAAACTACTTTTGATCGTCAAAAAAGACTTTGGGATCAAAAAATTGGTTCAGAGATACAGTTTTTGCAAGCCAAAACAAATTTCGAAGCACAACAAAATGCAGTAAATCAAATTAAACGTCAACTAGCAAAAACAACAATAAACGCTCCTTTTTCTGGTGTAATAGATGATATCATAACAGAACAAGGTAATGTAGTCAGTGTTGGACAAAATGCTATAATTCGTATTGTAAATCTTGATGATATGTATATCGAAACTGAAGTGCCTGAACGTTATATCTCAAGCATTATCAAAGGTAAAAATGTAGAGGTATATTTCCCTATTTTAGGTAAAACAATACAAACAAAAATACGTCAGGTAGGAAATTATATCAATCCTAACAACCGTTCTTTTGCTGTAGAAGTAGGTATTCCTTCTAACGGAGGTACCATCAAACCAAATCTTACCGCTAAAGTTAAAATCAACGATTATACGAATGACAAGGCTATATTGATTCCGCAAAGTATTCTTTCTGAAAATGCTCAAGGAGATCAATATACCTATGTAACCTCAACAAAGGACAATAAAAACATTGCACAAGCTAAAAGAGTAATTGTAAAAACAGGAAAGACTCAAGGTGATCTTATCGAAATACTAGAAGGTCTCACTAGCGGTGATGCAATTATAAGTGAAGGTGCAAGAAGCGTAAAAGATGGTCAACAAGTGAAAATACTAAACTAAAACTGTATGCAAGTCAACAAGAAAAAAGTAGATAAAGAATTTAAGATATCGTCTTGGGCGATTAACAATCCGACGACAATTTATGTCATGATTGGTATCTTCTTGGTTTTAGGATTGTCGGCATATTTTTCTATGCCTAGAGAAAATTTTCCAGAAATCAATGAAACCAAAATTTATATCAGTGTGCCTTATCCAGGAAACACTGCCGAAGATATTGAACGATTAATTGTAGATCCTTTAGAAGACAAACTAAAAAACGTAAGTAACGTTGTAGAAACGCTTTCTACTTCACAAGAGGATTATGCAATTATCACTGTTGAGTTTGAAGAAGAACTTACGGTTGCAGAAGCGAAGCAAAAGGTAAAAGACGAAGTAGATTCTGAAAAGGCAAATGAAGATTGGCCGACCTTTAATGGCGCCAAAGTAGAACCAAATGTTTTTGACTTAAGTATTTCTGAAGAGACTCCTATTATGAACATTAACATCACAGGAGATTACCCTGTAGAGAAGTTAAAAGAATATGCAGAGTATCTAGAAGATGAAATAGGCGACCTTGAAGAGATTAAAAAAGCAGACATTCGTGGAGCTCAGGAAAAAGAAGTAGAAGTAGCTGTCGACATCTATAAAATGATGGCTGCCAAGGTAAGTTTTGATGATGTTATTAATACCATAAGAAACGGTAATATGACAATGTCTGCAGGAAACATGATTTCAAGCGGACAAAGAAGAACTATTAGAATTTTAGGTGAAATCGAAAGACCATCTCAATTAGACGGATTCGTTGTTAAATCTCAAGATGGTGCCGTATACTTAAGAGATATCGCAAAAGTAACGTTTAAAGAAGAGGACAAAACGACCTATGCAAGAGAATACGGCCAAAGCGTGGTTATGCTGGATGTTAAAAAACGTTCAGGAAAAAACATGATCGAAGCGGTAGAAAAAATTAATGTTATTATTGAAGATGCCAAAGAAAATGTATTCCCAAAAGATCTAAAAATCACTGTTGCTAATGACCAATCAGAAAAAACTGAAAATCAAGTAAGCGACCTTGTAAACAACATTATTTTCGGAATCATATTAGTGGTTGGTGTATTAATGTTTTTCTTAGGGTTTAGAAATGCACTTTTTGTTGGATTTGCCATCCCAATGTCTATGTTCATGTCATTTATGATCTTATCTCTTTTGGGATATACAATGAATACAATGATTTTGTTCGCCTTAATTATGGGACTAGGAATGCTTGTTGATAATGGTATCGTTGTTGTTGAGAACGTATATCGATTAATGGAAGAAGAAGGCATGTCTCGTATTGAAGCTGCCAAAAAAGGAATTGGTGAGATCGCCTTTCCTATTATTATATCAACTTTAACCACTGTAGCTGCTTTTATACCTCTAGGAATGTGGCCAGGAGTAATGGGACAATTTATGATTTACTTCCCAATTACTTTATCAGTTGTATTAGGGTCATCTCTTTTTGTAGCAATTTTTATTAACTCTATGTTGGTATCCCAATTTATGGAAGTTGGTGAAAAAGTATTAACCGTAAAACAATTAATTCGTCTAAGTATTATTCTAGGCGGTTTAGGAATCTTTATTTTACTAGTAGGAGGACAAGTAAGAGCTTTAGGAACACTTATGATCTTTACGGCTATTATGTTCTGGATCTATAAATATGTCCTTAAAGGCGCTGCAAATTTCTTCCAAAAAAGAATTCTGGCTTGGTTAGAAAATAGATACCAACGTTTCTTGGCTTTTGCATTAAAGGGATGGCGAGCGTACATGTTTACTTTCGGAACCTTTGTTTTACTTTTTATTGTATTTGCCATGTTTGGAGCTTCTGTTGGAAGTCAACGAACTAAAATAGAATTCTTCCCGGATAACAAACCTAATCAGATTGTTGTTTATGTAGAATACCCGCAAGGAACCGATATCGAAAAAACCAATGCGATCACTAAAGAAATTGAACAACGCGTATACACTGTTGTAAATGACTCAGAATATGTTGAAGGACAAAATCGAAATTTCTTAGTAGAATCTGCGGTATCACAAGTAGGAGAAGGTGCTGGAAACCCACAAACTGATGGTGGTAGTAATGCAGAAATGCCACATCGTTCTAAAATTACCGCTACTATGCGTGAGTTTAAGTATCGCAAAGGAAAAGATTCTGAAGTATTGCGTCAAAAAGTACAGGAAAATCTTAAAGGAATTTATCCTGGTGTAGCAATTTCTGTAGAAAAAGACCCTGTTGGACCTCCGGCTGGATATCCTATTAACATAGAAATTGAGGGACCTGATTATAATGATTTGATTAACATCGCAGAACAAATGCGAAACTTTATCAACGAAAAAAATATCCCTGGTATCGAAGAACTAAAAATCGATGTGAATAAAGGAAAACCGGCAATGCAAGTTATGGTTGATCGAGAAAAAGCTGGAGAACTTGGTGTTGCCGCTGGACAGGTTGGTAATCAATTACGTCGTTCTATTTTTGGTGAGAAAGCCGGTGTGTATAAAAAAGATGGTGAGGATTATGATATATATGTGCGCTTTAATGAAGATAACAGATACAATACCAGTGCACTATTTAATCAAAATATAACGTTCAGAGATCAAGCCACAGGTAGGTTAAAAGAAATCCCTGTATCGGCTGTAGCATCACAAAAAAACACTTCCTCTTTTAGTGCCATTAAGCACAGGGATGCTAAGAGAGTGGTAACTGTATATTCAGGTTTGCAGCCAGGGTTTACAGATGCAGGTGCCATTGTATCACAAATTCAAACAGAAATGGCAAGCTTTTCTGAATTACCAAGAGGTGTGAAAATTGATTATACTGGACAAATTGAGGAGCAAGGTAAACAAATGGCCTTCTTAATGGGTGCATTTTTCTCTGGGCTAGGACTTATTATGCTGATCCTTATCTTCCAATTTAGTTCTATTTCTAAACCTACCATTATTATGATCGCTATCTTCTTAAGTTTCATAGGCGTTTTTGGCGGTATTTTAATCACTGGAGCTTCTTTTGTTATTATGATGACCATGATGGGGATTATATCTCTTGCTGGTATTGTCGTAAATAATGGGGTAGTTTTATTAGACTATACTCAGTTATTAATTGACCGTAAAAAAGTAGAGCTTAATGTTCCTGAAAAAGAATTATTACCTAATGAAGAGGTAATGAATATCATTATTAAAGGAGGTAAAGCTCGTTTAAGACCTGTATTACTAACTGCGATCACAACAGTGCTAGGACTCATACCATTAGCAATTGGATTTAATTTAGATTTCTTTTCCTTATTTAGTACAGGTGATCCTAAAATATACTTAGGAGGAGATAATGTTATTTTCTGGGGGCCATTGGCATGGACCGTAATTTACGGACTAATCATAGCTACGTTCCTTACATTAATTATAGTACCATGCTTATTCTTTATCGTAAATCGGGTAAAAGTAAGATTTAGTAAAAAGAAAGTTGTAGAAGTTCCTGTAACCCCTGCAACCGTTTAGTATTTTGTAAAATTGATTAGAAAAACGTCTTGTATACTGCAAGGCGTTTTTTGTTTTATTTCAGTTTTCTTATCTCATGATTTAATGAACTAATCTTAAGCAGTTTTATCTAAGCATAAAAAAAACCCTCGAGTAATCGAGGGTTTCCTTAAATATATCAAATCATTATTTATTGATTCTCATTTGCAGGTATAGGAAATTGTACAAAAGTACCATCTCCAGTTCTGTCTAACGGTTCTAGATCACTTATTCTATCAAACCTTCTTAAGTCAATCCATCTATGTCCACCTTCGGCATATAAAGAATACCTTCTCTGATTTAAAATTTCTGTAACTAGATCTGCTGGTGTTGTTCCTCCAGAATATGCTGGTAATCCAGCAGCTGTTCTGATCACATCAATAGCTGCAACAGCTGCAACAGGGTCAGAAATATGATTTGCTTCTGCAGAAAGTAAGATTAACTCTTCATTTCGCATAATAGCCACAGAAGCTACATTACTATCATAAATAAATACATCATGCGTACCTGTTAACCCATCTGAAGTTAATGGATTAGCTTCCATCATTCCAGTATCTGCATTTTCAGTTTCCCTTAGTACTACTTTTCCTAACCTTGTATCACCTGCTTCAGCATCAGCAATAAAAGAAGGATGTGCTATTCTTGCATTTGCTACTGTAGAGTTTTTAGCAAAGAATAAAGGGTTTGCGATATCTGCTCCCGTTAAGGAAAAAGTAAAATATGCACCTGTAGTAAGATTTCCTGCCATATCCATAAACGAATTACCTAATAAAGTGTTTACAGAAGCATAGTTACCTCTATACGCCTCTACTCTAGCCGCTAAACCATTAGTAAATGTTGCAAAGTCAGCTGGTGTTATTGCTCCAGCAGCATCTGCCTTCAACCCATCAAATCCTGAGGGTACTGTAAAAGGAAAAGCCGCACCACCATTTGACAAATCTGTAGCCGCAGAAGTTAGCATATCAAAAATAGCTGTCAAAGCAGCATCATAACTTACAAAAGGGCCTAAATTATTAGGATCATTAACATCTAAACGTATTCCATTTTGGAATTGTTGATTTAAAACCATCAATAATTCATGAGCCTTGATCGTATTAGCAAAACCTCTTGTCGCAGCTTTTTCAGCATCCGAAAAATCAGCAGATGAATTTTCAAGTCCTCCTAAGATTATATTTATGTCTTTTACTGTTGAGTATCTCGCAGCAAAAGGCCCTGTTGTATAAAAGGTATTGTTATCTAAAGTACCTGTTAACAAATCCGCTGTCCACCTTGGGTCAGAACTCTGGAATCTCCAGTATTCTCTACCAGCAACAGCATTGGCATCTATTTGAGTTCCTAATCTTCCTCTCATATCGGCAAGAGCACCTGCCATCGTTTGTATTAATTCTGCTCTAGACAAATCCCCTGAAGCAGTATCAGTAGTTGGTCCGTTTAAGTTTTGTCCATCTTCGACTTCGCAAGAAATCACTGCTAACGAAAACAAACCTAATAGTACTATATTTTTTAGTTTCTTCATTTTCTTATAATTTTTTTATTTAAAAGTCAACAGCTAGGTGAAATAAATATCTCTTTGAAGAAGGGAATGGTGTTACCTCAACTCCTGTAGATAGCCCATTAGAACCAAAGTTAGAAACTTCAGGATCATAACTATTATAATCAAATACGTTAATTAAGTTATTTCCTGAAAACCCAATTTTAAGATTCGATACATATTTTCCGAAAACTTGCTCACGCAACTTACTAGGTAGATTATAATATAAACCTATTTCTCTTAATCTTAAATATGATGCATCTTCAACAAACGGTGTTGCGTTTCCTGCTCTAAATGCACCGATTCTAAAGGGTCCATTTGAAGTTGCTCCTGCAGGGTCAACATCAAAATCATCATAATCGGGACTTGTTCCTCCAAAATCAGTTAATAAGTTCGTCAAATTAATATTATCACCGCCTTGTTTCCAATGCCATAAGAATGATAATGTAAAGTCTTTAAAACTTATATTATTACTCCAAGTCATTTGAAAATCCGGTGCAGAGTCACCAAGTTCAACCAAATTACCATTTGCATCATTACCTACGATTTGCGTAGCACTTTTTCCTTCTTCTATTCTAAAAGTACCTAGACCAGCTCCAAATCCACCAAGGTTAAATGGTGCAACATCAAGTTTTGTGATTTCAGATTCATTCGTAAAGAAAATCAAATTAGAACTCCAGTTAAAATCTTCTTTTTCTACAATAGTTGCATTTAACGCGATTTCAACACCTCGGTTCTCAAGGTTACCTGCATTTGCAAATCTAGTACCAAAACCAGAAGACGGTTCTGTATTAGCTTGTAAAATAAGATCATCAACTGTTTTATTATAGTAAGAAAATTCTAAACTTATTCTACTTTCTAAGAAACTTGCATCAAAACCTACTTCAAATTCTTTCTGTCTTTCTGGAGTAATATCAGGATCTCCAAGTGTTGCTGGTACTACAATACCAACATTACCGTCAATTAATGAATTTGTATATGCCGTAAACAAAGCTCCGTTTGGTGCAAAGTTACCCGCTTCACCATATGCAGCTCTTATTTTAAACTGATTTACAGCATCGATATTCCAAAAATCAAAACTGTGTAAATTTACAGCTGCAGAAGCTTTAGGATAGTAAAATAACTCATTTGCATCACCGTTGTTATTTGATTTATCTCCTCTTATACCAAGCGTACCAATAATTTTATCTTGATAATTCAATTCTTCTTGCACAAAAAATCCTTGATCTTCTTGTTCTTGTCTAAATTGAGTAACACTAACATTCGCTCCTTGATCCAAGTTTGTTTGAGATGCAATTAAATCTGAGGTTGTATTACGTATTGTATTTCTAGAAAATGTTTGCTTTGTAAGCCCTGCTTGCGTAGTAAAACTAAGATCATTACTAGTGGTATAGTTATGTACTAAAAAAGCTGAATAGTTGGCATCTTTATTTTCTGTCGTTCCTGTTGCTACAAGACCGTTTAAACCACCGTTAGATGGTTTTTGAAATTGTAATATTTCAGGGAAAATAGCTGTGGTTAATAATTCATAGTAATCAACTCCTCCACGTAAAACCAACTTTAAATTAGAGTTGTCGTTCTCGTAAAGTTTAACATCAAGTGAACTACCTACTATAAATCTATTTACGTTTTCTCTGTTTGTAATTAAATCTCTAGTTTGTAACGGATTCGAAGAACCAAAAGGGTTATCTGGATAATTACCATTAGCATCTGGAGATAACTGAGCCCATGGCGGTGTAGAAGAAAGTGCTACCCCAATAGTTGTACCCGTATTATCATTATTAAAAAATCCACGATCACCTTCTGAGTTTATGTAATTCGTTGTTAACGATAATTTTGCTTTTTTATCAAAAAAGTCGTGATCAAGATTAAAACGTATAGATTTTCTATCATATCCTGTGTTTTTTACGATACCATCTTCTTCATTATTAGAAAATGCAGCATAAAACAATGTATTTTCTGATCCCCCAGAAATGTTTACACTTGTGTTAGAAATGAATCCTTTTTCCCCATATATTTCATCTTCAAAATCAACCAAAGTTCCGTTATTCTGTGCCGCAGTAAATAAGGCACCATTACCAGCTCCCAGTGCTTCTGCAGTTGCGGCTGTAAAATTTCTTTGTCCTCTTGCTCTTAATATGGTATTAAATCCAACATCTTGAGAGAACGATATTTTAGTTTTACCTCTTTTACCTTTTTTTGTGGTAATAATAATTACCCCAGCAGCTGCTCTTGCTCCATAAATTGCAGCAGCAGAAGCTCCTTTAAGGATTTCTAAACTCTCGATATCATCTGGATTTATATCTGCAATCCTGTTTGATGGATTATCTTGGTTAGACGCATTACCGCCTCCAGCAGCTCCAGAGACCGCATTTAAACCAGCCGCAGCAATACTACTGTTATTTACGTATACACCATCAACGATATAAAGTGGTTGTGAATTACCATTGATCGAAGTTACACCTCTTAATTTAACAGCGATACCACCTCCTGGTGCTCCTGAACTCTTTGTAATTAAAGCACCAGCAAATTTACCTGCTAAGGCTCCATCTAAAGTTTGTGGTGGTGTTAGACCAGCCAACTCTTCTGCAGATACAGAGGCTACTGCATTTGCTGCATTACTTCTTTTAACAGAAGTTGCCAGACCTGTTACGACTACCTCGTCTAAGGCTTCAGAAGATTCTGCGATTGTTATTGTAATAGCATCTGTACTAGAAACAGACACTACTTTTTCTGCAAATCCCAAGGCAAAAACTTTAATATTTACTGGTAAACTGCTTACAGAAAGTGTAAAATTACCATCAATATCGGTTGCAGTACCGTTGCTAGTACCATCTTCGACAACGTTAATAAAAGAAGCTCCAACTCCCGACCCCTCGATGACTACTTTCCCAGTAATAGTCTCTTGAGCTAATAGTATAGCCGGAACAAAAATTAATAATAGCAGAATCTTCATTCTGCTAAAATGAGTTTGTTTTTTCATAATGATTTGTTTAAATTATGCCTAAATCTATTAAAAGATAATCATAAATAAATGTTAAAACTAACAATTGTTCGTGCCCAAACCCGCCTTTAACGACAAAATAAATATGATAATTCTTAAAAACTTGTATTATTAACAATTTTCATTCTGTTGTTTAATATTTAACAAATTATTGTTCGTTGTATTTTCTTATGATCCTTACTTATTAACCTTAAAACTTTCTTATTTTTGCAGCCTTAATAACACTATTATGTACAGAAGTCATTCCTGTGGAGACCTACGTCTCGCTGATGTAAATAAAGAAATCACCTTATCTGGCTGGGTTCAAAAGACAAGAGACAAAGGTTTTATGATATGGGTCGACCTAAGAGATCGTTATGGGATTACCCAACTTATATTTGATGAAGACCGTACTCCAAAAGAAGTAGTTGAAACAGCCAAAACACTTGGAAGAGAGTTTGTTATACAAATAAAAGGAACTGTTATTGAGCGTGAATCTAAAAACCCTAACATTCCAACAGGAGATATTGAAATTTTGGTTTCTGAATTAACTATTCTTAATGAAGCCATTGTACCTCCTTTTACCATTGAAGACAATACAGATGGTGGTGAAGATATCAGAATGAAATACCGCTATCTTGATATTCGTCGTAACCCTGTAAAAAACAGCTTACTGTTTCGTCATCAAGTAGCAATGTTAGTGCGTAACTACCTATCTACAGAAGGTTTTGTAGAAGTAGAAACTCCTTATTTGATTAAATCTACTCCTGAAGGGGCAAGAGACTTTGTTGTCCCATCAAGGATGAACGAAGGACAATTTTACGCATTACCGCAATCACCACAAACGTTTAAACAGCTTTTGATGGTTGGTGGTATGGATAAATATTTTCAAATTGTAAAGTGTTTTAGAGATGAAGATCTTAGAGCCGATAGACAGCCAGAATTTACACAAATAGATTGTGAAATGGCCTTTGTAGAACAAGAAGATATCTTAGGTATATTTGAAAATCTCACACGTCATTTATTAAAAGAAATTAAAGGTGTATCTATTGCTGATTTCCCAAGAATGACATATGATGAAGCCATGCGCACATATGGTAATGATAAACCCGATATTAGGTTCGGAATGAAATTTGGCGAGCTTAATACACTTGCGCAACATAAAGATTTTAAAGTTTTTAATGATGCCGAGCTTGTCGTAGGGATCGCTGTACCTGGTGGTGCCTCATATACTAGAAAAGAAATTGATAAACTTATTGATTGGGTAAAACGACCTCAAGTTGGTGCATTAGGCATGGTTTATGTAAAATGTAATGAAGATGGTACATATAAGTCTTCTGTTGACAAATTTTATGACCAAGATGATCTAGCCAAATGGGCTTCTACAACAGGTGCTAAACCTGGAGACCTTATATGCGTGCTTTCTGGCCAAACAAATAAAGTACGAGCGCAACTAAGTGCACTGCGTATGGAATTGGCAGAACGACTTGGACTAAGAAACCCTGAAGAATTTGCTCCTTTGTGGGTTGTAGATTTTCCTTTGTTAGAATGGGATGAAGATACAGAAAGATACCACGCTATGCATCATCCATTTACATCTCCAAAACCAGAAGACATTCCTTTATTAGATTCTAAACCTGGTGATGTAAGAGCCAATGCATACGATTTAGTACTAAACGGAAATGAAATTGGTGGAGGATCTATTCGTATTCATGATTCAGAAACACAAGCCTTAATGTTTGATCACTTAGGCTTTACTCCTGAAGAAGCTAAGGAACAATTTGGATTTTTAATGGATGCCTTTCAATATGGAGCTCCTCCACATGGGGGAATTGCTTTTGGATTTGATAGATTAGTTGCTATTCTAGGAGGTCAAGAAACTATACGTGATTTTATTGCATTCCCTAAAAACAATAGCGGCCGCGATGTTATGATAGACTCACCTGCGAATATAGATACCGAACAACTCAAAGAGTTACATATAAAACTTGATTTATAATCATCTAATATTTAAAATCTAAATCCCGCTAATAGCGGGATTTTTTATTACCTTTAATAGTAATGAAAATTTTAAAAATATTTCTTTTAATAGTTATTTCATTATTTTTGGTTATTCTAATTACCATTGGTGGAGTATATTACTATTATATAGGTAGACACCCTGCTGATAATAAAAAATACCCGCACTATATTGGATATTTAGATCCTGAGACAACAGTATCTAAAGATGGTTTCACATTATGCGAAGAAAAAAAACCTAAATACACACATCATGGCGCTCCAAAACGCGCTTATCGCATTAACAAAAAAGAGTTTGATAAAAATATAAAATCTAAGTACCAAAATAACGGATACACTGATTATGGGTATCTTAATTTTAGGTTTATTATTAATTGTACAGGAGAAACGGGTATGTTTGAAACCATCCAAATGAATATGGATATGCAAGAAAAACAACTTCAACCTGAAATGGTAAAGCATCTGTTTGAATTAACATCAGCATTTGAAAACTGGAACATTATCAAATACAAGGAAGAACCTGTAGATTATTATATGTATGTATCTTATAAAATTGAAAATGGAGAGATCACAGAAATACTTCCTTAAGCTTGTTTTACTGGTATTCATGATTGCTTGTAATTCCACAAAAACCAAGGAAGAAAAAGAAGCTATATCAAAAAAAATTATGCGAAGCTCTGTGGTTCATAATTTTCAAGGGCTTCCAAAATCTATGACAGCCATTGAAAAAGCGATTAAATTAGATCCTAAAAATGCTGATGCATGGAGGGAGTTATCGGTTCCCTATCTTAAAAGAGGAATGCCCACCCAATGGAAACCTCTATTTGATAAAGCAGTAGCGCTTAACCCAAAAGAATGGCAAGGATGGAGAGGGTATCTTTATCTATACTTTTATAGAAATTATAAAAACGCCATTATAGACTTTGATGCTACTGATGCTCTAACTCCTAATTTTGATGATCATCCTCAAGGGCAAAGTGTAAATTACATGAGAGGTGTTGCATATCTTGGACTCAAAGATTACACCAAATCAAAAATGTATTTTGATACTTATATTCGTGATCAAACCAAAACTTATGGCGAAGATTATGCCGATGTAACTGCTTTTTTATATCGTGGTATCATTGCATATACAAAACAAGATATAACAACTGCTAAACAGGATTTCTTTAAGGTATTAAAATACTCTGCAAATCATTATGCTGATGCACATTACTATTTAGCAAAATGTTTTCTTGAAGAAGGAAATAAGGATAAATCAAACTTTCATATTCAAGAAGCTGTTAAAGATTTTAACGCTGGGTATTTTCACACACGAGACTATATAGAAGTATTACATCAAATTTATATACAAGATTTGAATGAAGTAATAAATCAATTAGAAAATAGTTAACTTTATTCAACAAAGTATTTTATGTCGGCTTCAAAAAAAACATTTTTGTACAAGCTTTTAAAATGGCGCTATCGAAATATTTCTGACAAGAATTTTATTCTTGTTTTAAGTATCATAGTTGGTTTTGCCGCTGGTTTGGTTTCTTTACTTTTAAAAAACATAACACACTTAATCCAAGTTGTTTTAGAAAGTGATATTATCTCATGGCAAACTTCCTTTTATTTTATTATACCTGTTATCGGGCTTTTGCTTGTTTATGTTTTCACCAAATTTATTGTAAAAAAAGAAGTTCAATCGGCTATCCCCTTAATTTTATACTCTCTTTCAAAAAAAAATGGGGTTATCAAACGAGTTAGTGGTTATTTACCGCTTATTTTGGCTCCCATAACCGTTGGTTTTGGAGGTTCGGTAGGGCTACTTGGTCCGGCAATAGGATCAGGGTCTACATTAAGCTCTGATATCGGAAACCTTTTTAAACTAAACACTAAAACTAGATTTTTATTAATTGGGTGCGCTGCAGCTGGTGCTATATCCGCCGTATTTAAATCCCCTTTGGCAGGACTAGTATTTGCTGTAGAAGTATTTAGTTTAGATCTTACCCTTACTTCATTATTACCTCTGCTTTTTGCTTCAGTATCTGCAATCATAACTTCTTATTTCTTTCTTGGAGATGAAGTACTCTTTAGATTTGATGTAGCCGAAAAATTCGATATTTACGATACTCCTTTTTATATAATCCTTGGGGTAGGTACAGCTATAGCTTCTATATATTTTACTAAAATGTATTTTGGAATTCTTCACTTTTTTGATCGTTTTTCAAAAAAAATACATAAGCTATTAATTGGAGGACTGGCAATTGGTGTAATGCTTTATTTCATACCCCCTTTATATGGAGAAGGTCTTGGTTTCATAAACAATCTACTTCGTGGAGATCATTTATCAGCCCTTGGGCAAACACCTTTTGATGATATGACAGGAAACATATGGATTATTATCGGTTTACTTACAGGCCTAACCATATTTAAAGCTATTGCCATGACAGCCACTTTTGCCGCTGGTGGTTCTGGTGGAATATTTATCCCTACTATGGTAATGGGCAGCGCACTAGGAAATGTCGTTTCTAAAGTAATAAACAATCTTGGTATTGGATTTCAAGTTTCTGAAGCAAATTTCACCTTACTAGGCATGGCTGGTCTTATTGCCGGTGTACTACATGCGCCTCTAACCTCTATATTTTTAATTGCCGAAATCACCACTAGTTATGAATTATTTGTACCTCTGATGATAACAACCTCAATATCATTTATTATTTCTAAAAATAGTATTGAGCATAATATTTATACCAGAGAACTAGCAGAACAAGGGCATTTACTTACACATGACAAGGACCAAACTGTGCTTACACTAATGAATCTTGAAGACTGTATAGAAACAAACTTTGTTCCTACAAAATCAAATCACACATTAAAACAATTATTAAGTGATGCCGTTGCAAAATCTAACAGAAATTTATTTCCGGTAACAGATGAATTAGATCATCTTATAGGAATTGTTTCTCTAGACGATATTAGAGATATAATGTTTGACATCACTTTGTATCATAAAGTAACTGTAGAAAACTTGATGACAGAAACATCAACCGTAATTATATATGAAAAAGACAATGTAAAAATGGTGATGCAAAAGTTTCAAGATTCTGGAGTCTGGAACCTACCTGTTATTAAAGATGGTAAATATTTTGGTTTTATTTCTAAATCTAAACTTCTTACCTCCTATCGCAGAAAGTTAATTACTTTTACACAATGATTTTAGTGCAAAATAGAATAGATTCATGAAATACATTATTAAGATATTGTTTGCAGCAGTTGTGATCATGGTAGCTGTAGGATATTACTTTAAAAACACAGGAGATCACCCTACTGGTGATAAGTGGGTAGGCTTAGGAATTTTGGGAGCGTCATTTATTCTTATGCCAATTTTTATCTATCATAGATGGAAAAACAAAAAAGTAAAAGATTATATGCTAACTGAAGAAAACCTCAAAAAAATGCGGGATTACGGCAAAAAAAAGGGGGATTTGAAGCACTAAAAAATCAAAATATTCACATTTCCCTAACTATTCATAAAAAATTTAAAACTACCTTTAGTATTCAACTACAATATTATTTTAATTACAATGGAAGGAACAGTAAAATTTTTTAATGAATCAAAAGGCTACGGATTTATCACTAACGACCAAACAGGAAAAGACATCTTTGTACATGCATCTGGATTAAACGGAGAAGCGTTAAATGAAGGTGACAAAGTTGAGTACGAAGAAGAAGAAGGCAGAAAAGGTATTATTGCAGCGCAAGTGCGCGTAATTCATGATTAAGATAAAAAAATCTAACCTGCAAAAGCACTACATCTGTAGTGCTTTTTTATTTTTCAATATTATATTTTTCCTTAAAAGTTATACTCTTAGCAATTAAATACTCTAGCACTTTCAACTTATCATTTGATTGTAATACAACAACTGTATAAGGTTGTTCATTCACAAAATCTACAAAATCATAATATGATGTTTCTGGAATTTCTAATGCTTCTATTACGAATTCCTCTTTGTAAAAATCAGCAATTTCAAAATTTGTCTCAATATATTTTCTTTTGCCTTTAAAAGCTTTGCCTACTAGATCAACGATTCCTAATAAATTCATAGGTGTTAGATCCATCTCATCAGGAAGTACGGTATTTTTAACAGAAGATTGAGCATCATTAAATGTACCTACCCCCATTTGTTTTAACTCTGCTGCATTCCAAAAAGGTAGATTTTCTGTATACGTAGGTATCTTCTGTAGATCTTTTTCTATTTTACCAGTTAATGAATGTTGTGACACAAAAACTTCATCTAATTGATTAACAGACAACCTTAAACTTATTCTAAAATCATCAGAATCGAGATCTTTCTGGGTAACAATATGTTCTTTAACTTCATATTGCACCGAAGAAAAACTGATTATATCCCCTGGGTTTGCTTTAATCTGAAAAAAACCGGATGTATCATTAATCACACCTATTTCCTGAGTTTTATTAACAATATGTATCGCTTCTAATTTCAAAGTATCGATTACTATTCGACCTTTGAGTAAATTAGACTCTTGACCATATCCAATGCATGAGATAAACCCTATTAAAATAAAAGTAATGCTACGCATGTTACACAATTGCTTTCTACTAAAAGACATTGTGTTCTGCCTATCGTTGCAACATAATGATTATCGCAATAAACTTTTAAGTTCTATTTTTTTGTTTCGAAATAATTTAGAGACTATTTTCAAGAAGGCAATTGCAGTGATATAAGCATCACCAGAAGCCGTATGCCTATCACTTTTAGATATTTTAAGATCATTGCACAATTCGTCAAGACTATAATGCACTGGACTATTTGTATGATACACTAAATGTTTTGTTTTTTTAAACAATACAGCTGTATCTAAAATTTTATTTTTCAAAACCCCCAGTCCATTCCTTTGCAATGCTTTATTCACCATTTTTTTATCAAAATTTGCATGATGAGCTATCAAGATAGCATCCTCGATATAAGCAATAAATAATCGCAGTGCTTCTTTTTCTGAAAGTTTTAGCAAACTCCCATGTTTACGTATCCCATGAATTTCTACAGTACTCTCTTTAAAAATTTCCTGTTCTAGATATACCTCAATTTGATCAGATACCTGAATACTTTTATTTTTAATTCCTACTGCTCCAATAGATAATATTCTATCATTATCATAATCAAAACCTGTCGTTTCGGTATCAAAAGCCACAAAACGAACATCCTTAAACGTAGATTTTTTACTTTTTCTATCAAATAACTTTTCATATTCTTTCCAGAAATCAGGATACTCTTCTTTATTTTTTTTAAACCAAAATCCCATAGTAAGAAAACATCACATTAATGATTTAAGTTGAAATCGAACTCTTAAGATTTCTTGTATATCTCGTATAGGCCTGAAACATCGTTTTAGTCTCAATTTATCTTCTTTAGTCAGTGTATTTAAATCAATAAACCTTCCTGAGTCGTTATGAAGCAAACCTTGTCTGGTCCTGAACTTAATTAATACCCTAAAGGCCTTTGCACAGCTTTCAAAAATAGCGGCATTATTGGGTTCTAATTCGGCTAATTTTTCATAACGCTTTAACGTATTATTTATACTTTTCACATTATGATGTAATGTCAAAATTCGAGCAGCATCGATCAATACCATCATTGCTCTTGATTTTATATCAAAAGAATCTTTATGCTCCCCGTTCTGTTCTACTAAAAATCGATTAAAGAACCCTAATGGAGATGGTTTTTGCAAGGCACTTACTCCTAACATTCCTAAAAATCTATTACTTTTATTTACGCCATCAAAAACAACTTTAGATAATTTATCAACCATAACGGTATCACCAAAAACACACTGAAAATCAAAAAATATCGAAGACAATAATGTTCCTTCTTCTGTGGGTTTAGTCATCCAATCTTTAAATTGACTCTCCCAATTTGATACCGACATACACCACCTCGGATTACTCGCCATCATTTCTGCAGGGCAATATTCAAATCCAATAGTATGCAGCCCTTTGGTTATTTTATACGCTAATTCTAAAAAATAGTTTTGGGTTGTTTTATAGTCTTTATCATCAACATCTTCAAAAACAATTGCATTATCCTGATCTGTTAAAAGTAACTGTTCTCCTCTTCCTTGACTTCCCAGAACCAGAAAACTAAATTTTACCGGGGGAGCAGTTTTCATTTCATCCAACGCCAACTCAATAACACGAATGATTAATGCCTCATTAATCTCTGAAATAATATGCAATAAGTGGGGAGTTGGGATATCTTGATCTAAATACGTTTTCAGAAGTTTTTTTACTTGCGTACGAATGTATCTTAGCTTCTGAGTCTTCTTAACACGTTTGGCCTCTTTAATTAAAACCGAAGGATTATTTCCAAAAGAGACTAATAAATCATGTTCTGACAGGATTCCGATTAGTTTTGAATTGCGTGTTCCATCCTTTGTTATGCAAAGATGATTAACATCATGTTTAATTAATGCTATTTGTGCCTCGGCAACTGTTAGTTTTTTGGCATATGTAATTACAGGTGATGTCATTATTTCTGAAGCTAATGATCCTATAGCGTATGTTCCTGTAAGTACTTTTGCCCTCAAATCTATATCTGTAATAATTCCAACAGGATATTTATCTTCATTAACAACAACTGCATAACTTGTATTTCGAGCCGTCATTTTCTTAGCTATCACCTCGACACTATCGTCTGAAAGACAAGTAAGAGGTTTTTTTCTATACGTGATACTTCGCAACTCTGAAAGATCTTTAGCAACCTCTATTGAGATTGTATTATCTATTCGATTTCCTTTTTCCGTTTCTGTATAATAGTGACGTGCATGTGATGCAAAAGTGCTTAATACAAATTTGTTTACTTTTATATTTTGCTCGATTAACGGTTCAAAAACTTGTCCCGGAATTGCGTATACAATAGATTCTTCATCTGCTTTGGCAGACATGCGATACTTCTTTTTTATAATCATAATACGAAGACCAAATAAATCCCCTGCATCACAGATATCAACCAAATCTTCTTCGTTAGAGGTGTTTCTATAGAGTCCAACAGCTCCTTCTCTTACAATATAAAATTCATCGTGACAAAGTGTATCTTGCTTAAAAACGTGTTCTCCTTTTTCAACATACAATACTCTAATTTGACCAGATATTGCTAATAGCTCTTCTTTTTTAAGAATGTCGAATGGTGGAAATTCCTTTAAAAAATCTTGTATTCTTTCTGCGATCGTATTTTTCATAACTCCGATTATCTGTCAATTGAGATTTCTCTTTTCTATAAAAAATCGCTTTATAAGTTCGCTACATTCTTCTTTAAGTATTCCCCCAATAATTTCTGTTTTAGGATGAAGTTTGGTTCCCATAATACCACAACCTCTTTGTTCATCTATAGCTCCAAACACCACTCTTTTAATTTGACTCCAATACAGCGCTCCAGCACACATCTGGCAAGGCTCTAATGTTACATACATCGTACACTCGTTTAAATACTTACCGCCAAGAAAATTTGAAGCTGCCGTTATTGCTTGCATTTCGGCATGTGCAGTAACATCGTTTAAAAGTTCTGTCAAATTATGAGCTCTTGCAATAATTCTATCCCCCACAACAATAACAGCTCCAACAGGTACTTCATTTTTTTCATAGGCAACATTAGCTTCCTGAAGGGCTCTTTTCATATAGTATGCGTCATCAAATGGTTCTAGCATGATATCATGTTTTAAGTAAGGCAAGTAAATTAATCATTTTTATTTTCAATGAAATAAAAGTTCACAAAGAATAGTACAAAATAGTATTTTTGCTTTATGCCTGCATCATTGCTTTCAAAAATAAAACACCCATCAGATCTTAGAAAACTTTCTGATGATCAATTACCCCTATTAGCAAAAGAACTAAGAGATTTTGTGATTAATATTGTTGCCACAAAAGAAGGGCATCTAGGGGCAAGTTTAGGAGTTATTGAACTCACCATTGCATTACACTATATTTTTGACACACCGAATGATCTTTTAGTATGGGATGTGGGACATCAAGCCTATCCCCATAAAATTCTTACCGGAAGAAGAGAAACATTTCACACCAATCGCCAATTAAATGGTTTAAGTGGTTTCCCTAAACGTAGCGAAAGTGAATATGATACTTTTGGAGTAGGTCATTCTTCCACATCCATTTCGGCCATTCTTGGTATGGCAATAGCTTCTAAACTTAAAGGAGATACCAACAAGCAACATATAGCTGTTATAGGAGATGCATCTATTGCTAGTGGAATGGCTTTTGAAGGACTTAATCACGCAGGAGTAACAGACACCAATATGCTGGTCATACTTAATGATAATGCAATCGGAATTGATCCTAGCGTAGGCGCTTTAAAAGAATACCTTACTAAAGCAAAAGTTGGAGTAAAACCCAGAACCAACAACATAATAGAAGCCTTAAATTTTAATTATTTTGGACCTATTGATGGGCACGATCTTTCTTCTTTACTAAACACCCTAGAAAGATTAAAAACTATAGAAGGCCCTAAACTTTTACATATTATTACCACCAAAGGAAAAGGTTTAAAACAAGCAGAAGAAAATCAAGTAAAGTATCACGCTCCTGGTAAATTTAACGCTTCTACAGGAGATTTGATTCCAAAAGACAGTACAGATCTACCTCCTAAATTTCAGGATGTATTTGGTCATACACTCGTAGAACTTGCTCAAAAAAATGATAAAATTGTTGGAATCACTCCTGCAATGCCTACAGGAAGCTCTTTAAAATATATGATGCAAGAAATGCCTGATCGTGCTTTTGATGTAGGTATTGCCGAGCAACACGCAGTTACTCTAGCCGCAGGGATGGCGACACAAGGATTAGTTCCTTTTTGTACTATCTATTCAACATTTTTACAAAGAGCATACGATCAAGTTATTCATGATGTCGCACTACAAAACTTACCTGTTATTTTTTGTGTAGATCGAGCAGGTCTGGTTGGAGCAGATGGAGCCACCCATCACGGTGTTTTTGATATTGCATATTTAAGTTGTATCCCGAATATGATTGTAGCTGCACCTGCTAATGAAATTGAATTAAGGCACATGCTTTACACAGCATCTTTAGGACTAGAACATCCTATCGCTATTCGATATCCACGTGGGAGAGGACATATTATTGATTGGAAAGTTTCACCACAAAAATTAGAAATTGGTAAAGCAAACTGCCTAAATAAAGGAACAAAAATTGCCATTATCTCTACCGGAACCATAGCTCATAATGTTACTCAAGCTATTGAAACTATCGAAGAAAACATTGCACACTATCACTTTGGGTTTATAAAACCCTTAGATACAACGCTTTTGCAAAAAATATTACAACAATACCAAACAATTATAACGGTAGAAGACGGTGTGATAAAAGGTGGTTTTGGAAGCAGCATTATTGAATTTGCTAATCAATATAAATTTAAAAATAACATCACTTCTTTAGGGGTTCCTGATCAATTCATCCACCATGGTACAACAGATGAGCTATATGAAATTTGCGGAATTTCTATCAAAGGAATTCAAAAAGTAGTTCTCGAAAACCTTTAATTTTTCATCAGGTTTTATCGCATATTCTTCTCTATTCAGAACTGTAACAATTTCAAATAGTTAAAATAAATTTTATAGGGTAACACTTTCATGTGTTATGACACATACATGCGTACAAACAAAAATTAATAATCGTTAAATTACAATTTTATGAAAAAACTTAGCTTATTTATTCTATTGATTGCTGCTACATTTACTTCTTGTAGTGACGATGATGAATCCCCAGCAACTGGAATCGAAATTACCGAAGCAAATCTTATTGGGAACTGGAAAATTACCGCAGAAACCGAAAACGGTAATGCAGTAACACTTGATAACTGTGACTTATTTCTTACCACTCAATTATTTGTTAATGATCAAGGAGAAAATCGCGCTACATTTATTGAAGGTGTCGAAATGGAAGGCATTTGTACGCCTACCACAAGTGACGGCTATACATGGTCTTTAGTTTCAGGAAATATCCTTAAGACAGAAACTATCGATAATATTATTGCTCCAGATTTAGAAAAAATTATTGAACTAACCGCTTCCACTTTAAAATTAGAATATACCGAAACCGAAGGATCTGAAGAGATTGTTATTATCGAAACGTATACAAAATTATAAGATAGTCATCTTTTATTTACCAAAAAACCACTTGAAAACGCAGGTGGTTTTTTTATAATTGTAACCCTCGTATTTTCTGAAATTTCAATAAGGCATTTCCATCAGTAAGGCTAGCTACATAATTACTTATACTTATTAAGCGACTATATAAATTTTCATTTTTATAATCAAAATTTTGACCTTCTGCCCTTAAAATAAGTTTATCATAATTTGAGCTCTTGTTTTGATTAAAATTATCGGTAGCCACGCAATATCGATCCAGTAATGTTGCCAGAATCTCATATCCCGCAATTTCCTTTTCTGTTACTTCTTGACTTTGGTAAATTTTATCTACGCTAATTTTAATAATATCATCAATTTGGGCCTCGTATTTACTCTTATCAATCAGCGCCATATCAAATTCTCCCGATAATATCTGTTCTTCATGATCAACAAACACACTAGCTGCCTCCTGTATCAAGGTATTAATTGCCAATGCTCGCAAATAACTTAATCGATCTGCGGTAGTAGCTAATTTATTATATTTTGATGTGTTGATCGTATCTTTAACTAATTTGATTAAATACTCTAAGGCGTACTCTTCATCAATTAATCCAAGATTTATACCATCTTCAAAATCGATAATGGTATAACATATATCATCTGCTGCTTCAACCAAAAACGTTAACGGATGACGACTGTAAGTAACCTCATCTCCTATCTTATATTTTACTAAACCTACATCTTCTGCTACTTCATCAAAAAAAGATTTTTCATTCTGAAAATATCCAAATTTTTTGTGAGCGATATGTGATGTTGGCTTTTTAGGCAGTGATTCTTTTGGGTATTTCATAAAAGCACCCAAAGTGGCATAAGATAGTCTGAGTCCGCCTTCTATACCTTCTCTAGACTCTGTTAAAATTTTAAACCCATTAGCATTTCCTTCAAAATCAATTAGATCTTGATATTGTTTTTCTGTAAGTTGTTCTTTGTATCGGGTTCCGCTACCGGTTTTAAAATACTCTCCTATGGCTTTCTCTCCAGAATGTCCAAACGGTGGGTTACCTATATCATGCGCCAATGCAGCTGCAGCGACAATGGCTCCAAAATCATTAAAACGGTACCCATGAATAGTATCTAAATGAGGATGCTTTTCTAAAATCTTTTTACCCACTACTCTACCCAAAGAACGACCAACAACCGATACCTCTAAACTATGCGTTAGTCTGGTATGCACAAAACTAGTTTTGGATAACGGTATTACCTGAGTTTTATCCTGTAAACTTCTAAAAGCAGAAGAAAAAATAATCCTATCATAATCTACCTCAAAGCCCAGTCGAGTTTCATCCTGTTCTTTACGTAATCTTTTATTTGTATCTCCTTGTCGTTTTAAAGACAGAAGTTGCTCCCAATTCATCATAAATTAAAATTCTAACTATATGTCATAAAAGTAATAATGGTATCAAAGATACTATTATCACGTAATGTATGATATCATTTTATTCTTTGAATTGGTAATAAAACAAAAATCAAGGAGTAAATAAATTATCACACCAATTATTTCACTCTTAAACAGGAAATACGATGAAATATTTTTATTCAAATTTTTATGTCAAATTTGAGTATACCACATAAAATCAAACTATATGAAAACAGACTATGACATCATTATTATTGGTGGAGGAGCTATGGGTCTTTCGACTGCTGCCGAGTTAAGTACTTCAGGAAAAAAAACTCTTGTTCTCGAACAATTTGGTTTTTTTAACGATAAAGGAAGTTCTGCGGGTCTATCAAGACAGTTTAGAGTTCAATATGCACAAAAGTACATGGCACAACTTGCATTAGACTCTATCCCATATTGGGATAAATTACAAAAATCAACTAAAGATATCCTCATCGATAAAGTTGGTTCCTTATGGTTTGGTGACCCTTCAATTAGTTCTCAAGAAGGTGGTATACAAGCAGCAATAGATGTCATGAAGGAATTAAAAATTCCATTTACAGAGTTAACTGCTAAAGAGATAGAAAAAGACTTTCCTTTTAAAGATTTACCCAAAGATTATTTTGGTTTCTTTCAAGAAGATGGAGGAATTATTGATCTAGGTGCAACCTTAAGAACTTTATTTAATATCGCTAATAGTTCTAAAAATATCGAATTAAAAGAATATGAAAAAGTAACTGATATACAATCTAAAAACGATGGAATAATTACTGTTTCAACAGCCAATGAATCATTTAGTACCGAAAAACTAATTATTACTCCTGGAGCGTATATCAATGACATATTAAAACATTTTGGATTATCTGTAAATGTTGATATATGGGAAATGTCTTCTGCTTACTATAAAAAAACTGAAGATATTAAACTCCCGACGTGGTTCGTTTTTCAAGAACCGCAAAACACTAGTTTATTTTATGGGTTTCCAGAGGTAAACTGGGCCAACCCAGGTTATATTAGAGTGGCTCCAGATATTCCGGACGCCATTTTAAAAGATCCTTCACAAAGATCAGGAAAACCTAGTGAAAAAAGCTTACAGCTTAACTCAAATTGGGTAAAAGAGCATATGATTGGATTAAACGATCAGGCAGAATTTACATCTACTTGCTTAATTACACTAAACAATAACAATAAAGAACTCATGATTGACACCCTTCCTGAGTGGGTTCATAATAATAAGAATATTATAGTATATACTGGTGGTTGGGCCGCTAAATTCATACCCTTACTTGGAAAAATATTGGCCGATTTAGCTGTTACAGGCACTACCAAATTTGACATCTCTCCTTTCAAAATTCAGTGGCCAGTTGTAAGAGGTGAAATAAGCAATAGATTATTGACTACACAAAGAGAAAATCTAAAATTAGATGTAGCCATTGTAGGTGCGGGAGCTTCTGGTTTATATTCGGGGTATCGTTTGTTAAACGGTACAGATAAAAATGGCAACAAATTAAACTTGGATGTAGGAATTTTTGATCTAAGTGATCGAATTGGTGGAAGACTAGAATCTATCAAACTTCCTGGGATGAATGTTGTAGGAGAATTGGGTGGTATGCGTTATATGACAGAGCAAAAAATAGTTACTGCCTTAATCGAAGATGTATTTTCTACTCAATATGCTCTAAAGCCTATTGATTTTCCTATGGGTGATGCCAATCATCATTTATTTTATTTAAGGAAACAACGTTTTTTTGCGAATCGATTTTCTCAAGCAAAAATTACAGGAGAGCATTTTGAAACCCGATATTTTGTTGAGGATAAATTTAAAGGAAAAAGCTCTGATGATATATTTACTGAAATTATAAGTGAAGTACTTGAAGCAGACGGATATTCTTTAAAACAAATTCAAGAAAGCCCTTATGCAAGAGAAGTATGGAACGAGGTTAAACAAAAGCTAGTGTATCGATTTCCTGGTCCCTATGAAAATATGCTTGTCTATAAAATTGGCTTCTGGAATTTATTAAAAGATCGTTCTTCGCAAGAATGTTATGAATTTTTAGCTCAGGCAGGAGGATATTATTCTAATACCATAAACTGGAATGCTGCGGAGGCTTTTCCTTATATGGTTGGTGACTTTGCCAGTGATGCTGTAAAATACAAAACCATCGAAGGAGGTTACGATCAGGTTTTAACTTGCCTAGCCGATGATTTTATTCAAAAAGGAGGAAAAATACGTATTAAAAACAGGCTGAAAACTTTTAGAAAAAACCCAGACAATTCGAGTGAATACAAATACATATTAACTTTTTATAATCTCGAAAAAAAGGATACTTGGGAAGTAGAAGCAAAAGACATTATACTTGGGATGCCCAAACGTTCCTTAGAGTTATTAGACCAAGATAATTTCTTCTTTAATATAGACACACAACAGAAATTACACAACAACATGAATTCTGTAACTCCTGAACCTTCTTTTAAAATATTACTAGGGTTTGAGGATCCTTGGTGGGAAAAAGGTTTAGGCGCAAAAGCAGGTGAATCCATTACCGATTTACCTATGAGGCAATGCTATTATTTTGGTGTTGATCCTAAAAACTCACATTCTCTATTTCTAGCCAGTTATAATGATATGAGAACTGTAAGTTTCTGGCAAGCATTAGAAAAAGGAGAGAAATTCCAGACTACAGAAACAAGACTTGTACGTGCTAAAAATACAATATATCCAAATTATGAACACGCCAGTAAGGTAATGGTAGACGAAGTTATGAGTCAAGTAAAAGAATTACACGGTCCAGCTATCGAAATACCGAATCCGTATACTTCTGCTTTTAAAGATTGGACAAAAGACCCTTATGGCGGTGGTTATCACGCATGGAAAAACAATTATAAAGTATGGGAAGTAATGCCATATATGAGACATCCTTATAAAGAAGAAAGAATCTTTATTGCGGGAGAAGCCTACTCTGATCAACAAGGATGGGTTGAAGGTGCGTTTTGTGTTGCAGAACATATTATGAGAGAGAAATATGAACTAGAATGTCCTTCTTGGTTAGATCAGGATTATTATATCGGATGGTAAAAATAAGCTATTTACAGTAAACACAAAAGGGGAAGTCTCCTATGAAAACTTCCCCTTTTTCCCTATTATAAATTGGATCTTAAGATCCACACATTAAACAGTCGTCTCCTTCGCCTTCTTTTGATTGTGCTATAATTGCACGAAGTTCTTCTGGAGAAAGCGCTGTTCCTTCTACAGGAACTGGCTCTGATTTTGGTTCTGCTTTAGCAGTTGCTTGCGCTTCCATCACCTGTGCAGCAGCCACAGCTACTTTTTCAGGTTGTACATCTTCTTTCTTTTCACTTTTAAGTGTAAACTTAATAGCATCAACGGCAGATTTTGTTCTTAGGTAGTACATTCCTGTTTTCAATCCACTTTTCCAAGCATAGAAATGCATAGATGTTAATTTTGCCATCGTTGCACCTTCCATAAACAAGTTCAATGATTGAGACTGGTCAATAAAATACCCTCTATGACGTGACATATCAATAATATCTTTCATACTTAGCTCCCAAACAGTTTTATATAACTCTTTAAGATCTTGCGGAATAATGTCTATATTTTGGATAGATCCATTTGCACGCATAATAGCATCTTTAAGATCATCTGTCCATAATCCTAACTTTACTAAATCCTCTAATAAATGCTTATTAACTACTATAAATTCTCCTGATAATACACGTCTTGTATAAATATTGCTTGTGTATGGCTCAAAAGCTTCGTTATTTCCTAATATCTGAGAAGTAGATGCTGTTGGCATAGGAGCAACTAATAATGAGTTACGCACACCATTTTTAAGCACTTGCTTACGCAATTTTGCCCAATCCCAACGACCACTTAACTCCTCATCTTTTATACCCCATAAATTGTATTGAAACTCTCCTTTTGATATCGGAGATCCTTCATAACTCTGGTAAGCTCCATCTACTTTTGCTTCTTCCATAGATGCCGTTACTGCAGCAAAATAAAGTGTTTCAAAAATCTCTTGATTTAATTTTTTAGCCTCATCACTTGTAAATGGTAAACGTAATTGTATAAAAGTATCTGCTAAACCTTGTACACCTAAACCAATCGGGCGATGACGTACATTAGAGTTTTCGGCTTCTTTTACCGGGTAATAATTACGATCAATTACTTTGTTTAAGTTTTTAGTTACTCGTTTTGTAATTCTAAACAGCTCTTTATGATCAAATTCTCCATTTTTCACAAACATTGGTAATGCTATAGAGGCAAGATTACAAACTGCTACTTCATCAGGGCTTGTATATTCTAAGATCTCTGTACATAAATTAGAAGAACGAATAGTTCCTAAATTTTGTTGATTAGATTTGCGGTTTGCAGCATCTTTATACAACATATACGGTGTACCTGTCTCAATTTGTGACTCTAAGATTTTCTCCCAAAGTTCACGTGCTTTTATAGTTCTACGTCCTTTACCTTCTGATTCAAAACGTAAATACGCTTCTTCGAATTCATCACTATGGATATCAAATAAACCAGGACATTCGTTAGGACACATTAATGTCCATTCTGCATCATCTTGTACACGTTTCATGAATAAATCAGGAATCCACATTGCATAAAATAAATCACGCGCACGCATTTCTTCTTTACCATGGTTTTTCTTAAGATCTAAGAAGTCAAAAATATCTGCATGCCATGGTTCTACATATATTGCAAAGGATCCTTTTCTTTTTCCTCCTCCTTGATCAACATAACGAGCTGTATCATTATACACTCTAAGCATAGGTACAATACCGTTAGATGTACCATTAGTTCCTGCTATGTATGATCCTGTAGCACGAACATTATGAATAGATAACCCTATACCTCCTGCAGATTGAGAAATCTTAGCCGTTTGCTTTAACGTATCGTATATACCATCTATACTATCATCTTTCATTGTTAAAAGAAAACAAGATGACATTTGTGGTTTTGGTGTTCCAGCGTTAAATAGTGTAGGGGTGGCGTGTGTAAAATATTTTTTAGACATTAACTCATAGGTCTCTATAGCTGCATCCAAATCATTTGGATGAATCCCTATAGAAACTCGCATAAGCATATGTTGCGGACGTTCTGCAATCTTACCGTTTATCTTAAGTAAGTATGAACGTTCTAATGTTTTAAAACCAAAATAATCATAACCAAAATCACGATTATATATAATGGTAGAATCTAATTTCTCTTTATTCTTGATAATCACATCATATACATCATCTGCGATTAACGGTGCTTTTTTACCTGTTCGCGGATTAACATACTCATATAGATCAGTTACTACTTCTGAGAAAGTTTTCTTTGTATTCTTGTGTAAATTTGAGACTGAAATTCGAGCCGCAAGTTTGGCATAATCTGGGTGTGTTATCGTCATCGTTGCTGCTATTTCTGCTGCAAGATTATCTAACTCACTAGTTGTCACCCCATCATACAATCCTTCTATCACTCTCATCGCAACCTTTACTGGGTCAACTAATGGATTAAGCCCATAACATAATTTTCTTACCCTTGCGGTAATTTTGTCGAACATAATTGGTTCTTTACGTCCATCTCTTTTTACTACATACATACGTTTTTTGGTTTTTAAAACTTTCTTCCCTAGAAGAAAATGCAATTACTTTGTGTTGCTAATTATACAATTTGAATCCCAAAAAATCATATTTCATCTACTAGAAATAAGCTAATAAACAGAATCTTTACAATTCTAAATTAGAATAGCCCTACTACATCAAATATAATTCTCTGACTTTCGTCCCTTTTTGTTGTTGTAACTCGCTTTTAAAAAGCTGTATCAAACTGAGCTAATCTTCATAAAACAGAAGAAATGTTTGTGACTAGCTCAGAATGATTATATTATTAATGTTTGGAGGTAATTTCTAAGAACTAGAAATCGGCATCAAAACTTATTTTGTTCTCTTCGGTATCTTTGTTGAGTACTCCAGCTTTTTGATATTCTGAAACTCTTTTTTCAAAGAAATTAGTTTTTCCTTGCAAGGAAATCATATCCATAAAATCGAATGGATTTGCGGTTCCGTATTCTTTCTCACATTCTAATTCTACTAATAATCTATCTGTAACAAATTCTAGATACTGCGTCATTAATTTTGAATTCATACCTATTAAACTTGCAGGAAGTGATTCGGTAATAAACTCTCTTTCTATATTTAATGCATCTACAATAATCTCACGAATTCTTTCTTTTGGCACTTTGTTTACTAAGTGCTTATTATGCAGGTGTACTGCAAAGTCACAATGAACACCTTCGTCTCTAGATATTAACTCGTTAGAAAATGTTAAACCTGGCATTAGTCCACGTTTTTTAAGCCAAAAAATAGAACAAAATGCTCCTGAAAAGAAAATCCCTTCTACGGCAGCAAATGCTATAAGACGTTCTGCAAAAGAATCAGAATCGATCCATTTTAAAGCCCAATCTGCTTTTTTCTTAATCGCAGGGAAATTTTCAATTGCATTAAACAGTAAATCTTTTTCTTTTTCGTCTTTTACATAAGTATCTATAAGTAGTGAATACGTTTCAGAATGAATGTTTTCCATCATGATCTGAAAACCATAGAAAAATTTTGCTTCACTATACTGAACTTCATTTACAAAATTTTCTGCAAGATTTTCATTTACAATTCCATCTGATGCTGCAAAAAATGCTAAAATATGTTTGATAAAATACTTTTCATCTGCTGTAAGTTTTGTAGACCAATCTGTAAGATCCTGATGTAAATCAATTTCTTCTGCAGTCCAAAAACTAGCTTCGGATTTTTTATACCATTCCCAAATATCATGATGTTGAATCGGGAAAATCACGAATCGATCTTTGTTTTCTTGCAAAATAGGTTCTACGATGCTCATCTTAATTTTTTTTAGCTGTTTTTCTTACAATTTCTCTCTTTCCGCTATGGACTAACAAAGATCAAAAAATACCGTAAAAGTTCTACCAAAAGTTAACAAACGTTTTCAACAAAGTTTTCAACACGAAGTGAATACCATAAAAAAACATAGGCTTAACAATACATTTATAAAATACTGTCAGTCAGGTATTTACATCTATTTTAAAAAATACAATTATGCTGTGTTTTGTTTCAAAAAACTCTTATTTCTCGGCTGCTAACCGTGTTTTTTTAACAAAAAAAACAAAACCTCAAAACAAGTCAATTTACGGCAAAACCGTAACGTTAAAACTGTTGTTTTTCACTAAAAAAACATTAAAAATAAATTTTAATTAAGCTAGGAAATCTAAAAAGTGAAGTTATTTTTTTAGATTTTCGGCAACTTTTTCAAGTTCTAAATACCAATTCTCTCCGAATTTTCGGATCAAAGCGTCTTTAACAAATTTATACACGGGCACCTGTAATTCTTTCCCTAAAGTACACGCATCATCACATATTTCCCATTTGTGATAATTTACTGCTGAAAACTCGGTATATTCTTGCACGCGTATTGGATATAAATGACAGGAAACGGGTTTTTTCCAATCTACATCTCCTTGGTTATATGCTTCTTCAATTGCACATGAAGCTATACCTTTTTCATCAAAAATAACATATGCACAATCAGCCCCATTAATTAAAGGAGTTTCAAGCTCTCCATTTTCTGTCTTCACAAAGGTTCCTTGTTCTTCTATAGCAGCAATACCTTCTTCTCGCAAATACGATTTAATTACAGGATATATCTCTTCTAGCTTTTGGGTTTCAGATACTTCTAGCGGAGCTCCAGCTTCACCATCAATACAACATGCGCCCTTGCACGCAGAGAGATTACAGACAAAATCTTTCTCGATAATATCTTCAGAAATAATAGTTTTCCCTAATTGAAACATGGCGCTAAGATAATTCTTATACCAGAGAATTTTTACAATTTATTCACCTTTTTATAATACCTTTATTAAATAAAGGTTATTTACATTTACAAAAAAACTGAAACCATCGTTACATGAACTTCGACCTTAAAGAAATATTAACAGCAAGTATGATCTTATTTGCCGTTATAGATATTGTAGGAAGTATTCCTATTATTATTGATCTACGTAAAAAAGCAGGACATATTCAAAGTGAAAAAGCATCTATCGTTGCTGCCATTATTATGATTCTTTTCTTATTTGTAGGTAAAGAAATCTTAAGCCTAATAGGAATAGACGTTAATTCTTTTGCTGTTGCTGGTTCTTTTATCATTTTTTTCCTTGCCATAGAAATGATCTTAGGTATCCAATTATACAAAGACGATGCTCCAGAAACTGCAGCTGTAGTGCCATTAGCTTTTCCTTTAATTGCCGGTGCAGGTACTATGACTTCAATCTTATCCCTGAGAGCAGAATATCAACCCATTAATATTGTAATCGCAATTATCATCAATATTATCTTTGTATATGTAGTATTAAAAGCTTCTGGAAGAATAGAAAAAGTCTTAGGAAAACAAGGAATTAATGTGGTAAGAAAGATATTTGGAGTAATTTTGTTGGCGATAGCCGTTAAATTATTTGCGACTAATATTAAAGGATTATTTTAAATCTTTAAATTAAACATTTTGAAATATTTTATTTACGCTTTAATTACAATTGCGACAGTTTTATTAATTTACAATGCTACACATTTAGAAATTGACAATTTACTTATCGGTGATAGTAAAACAGCTCTTATTGGTATTTTGGCTTCTGCATGTGTTATTATATTATTGCTTATTTTATTAATGTCTCGGCGCATTCAACAAAAAAACACGAAGCGCTAATAGCTATTTAAAAGTTCTATGTTTATTTGAAAACAAAGAAACATGCGATAATTACTGGTGGAATCGATATCACCATAAGAATCATAAATAAATTATGAAGTTTTCTGAAAATTAAAGCTCTTTTTAATGATTTTCTAAGCTTTACATCTCCCGAGTTTATATGTTCTCTTATAATATCAGCAGACACATATGAGGTATCTACCAAAATATCATGTTTCAGAAAAATAGCTGCACTATTATCTAGTAGTCTAAAGGCAACTGCTATAATGAAGAAAAAAAGTGGCGAGCAAATTGCTATGGCAGTCAAATACTCAATAAATTCTTTCATACTATGGGGCTTACACCTATTTAGCCTTATAATTGGCCGGTTATTACTCTTCTTTATATATTGATAATACTTTATTAATCATTGCATCGTCTTCATTTAAAATTTTCTCAAACACATCTGTACCAAATAGCTGCTGTGCCATTGTGGCTTTTAAGTATTTCTTAAGTTGTTCTTGATAATTACTTAATCTAATATCAATCCCTATTCTTTTTGCATACGCTAAAAAGCCTTCTGCAAATTCATCATCTATAGTGATTTTTTCATCAAATTCTTCTTGAGATACGCTGTTATAAAATACTCTTTTTTTATCTAATTCTTCAAACACATAACGTCCCATTCGCCCAGTACGAAGCAGATAATTAAGTGTCTCACCAACTCTTGTTGTATCTTTACTTACAAAAAGATCAGGAATTATACCTCCACCTCCGTAAACTGTTTTTCCACCAGGTGTTTTAAATTTTAAAGAATCTGCTACTTGAATACTATCCGCACTTTGCAACTCTCCGTTCTTATATCGCTCTAAATATTCATTAAAATACTCTTTATTACCATTTTCATATGGTTTTTGTATAGATCGCCCTGTTGGCGTATAATATCTAGAAATTGTTAATCTCACGGCACTACCATCTCCTAATGCCATTTCTCTTTGCACTAATCCTTTACCATAGGATCGTCTACCTACTATAAGACCTCTGTCATTATCTTGAATTGCTCCTGCAAAAATTTCACTAGCAGAAGCTGAGTTTTCATTAAGAAGCACATAGACTTTACCTTCCTCAAAATCTCCATCACTGGTAGCAAAATTATTGTCTATTGCCCCTTTCTTATTTTTGGTAAACATAATGAGCACATCATCCTCTAAGAATTCATCTGCCATTCTTAATGCTGGTGCGATAAAGCCACCGCCATTATCTCTTAAATCTACAATCATGCTATTAGCTCCCTTATCTTTTAGAGAATCTAACGCTATTTTAAATTCTTTATATGTTGTCTCTGCAAATCTATTAATCTTTATATATCCTAGCTTATCTTCTAATAAATACGCTGCATCTACACTTTGCAAAGGCACTCTGCCTCGTTTTACTACAACATCAAAAACACCTTCTCCTTTACGATAGACTTTAAGCTGAACTTGACTATTAAGTTCTCCTTTTAATTTATTAGCCAACCCTTCTCTTTCTAGACTTTCGCCATACAAAGTATCATTATCTGCCATTAATATTCTGTCCCCAGCCTTTATACCAGATCGTTCGCTTGGACCACCTTTGATCGTATTAATAACAGAAATAGAGTCTCTAAAGGAATAGTATGTAACGCCAATCCCAATAAAATCACCTTGCATACTTTCTGTAATGCCTTCTAGTTCTTCTGGTGGAATGTATACCGAATGAGGATCTAAGTTTTCTAAAATCCTATTTACTGTTACTTCTACAATACTATCGGTATTAATATCATCTACATATTCATAATCTATATAATCGATAAGACGGTTAAGTTTTTCCTTTTTGGCATTTGAAGAAAATAGTTTTGCTGAAGGGTTATTAAAATCTAATTTACTACCCAAAAACACTCCTGCTCCAACCGCCAATCCTAAAAATAAAGGCAAGTATTTTTTCGAATATCCCATTTACTGTTCTAAATCCGTAATCTGTTCTATTTCTACTCCAGCTTTAGCAAGAAATGCTAATCCAGAGTCATCTTTATATCCTGTTTGATACACTATCCGTTTTATTCCGGCTTGATGAATCAATTTACTACACTCCTTACATGGTGATAACGTGATGTATAATGTTGCTCCTTTGCATGACTGCGTAGATGAAGCTACTTTAGAGATAGCATTAGCTTCTGCATGTAACACGTACCACTTTGTATATCCTTCTTCGTCTTCGCATGGGTTTTCAAAACCCGTTGGGGTCCCGTTAAAGCCATCCGAAATAATCATTCTATCTTTAACAATAACCGCTCCAACTTTTTTTCGTTCACAATGTGATAATTTCCCCCATTCGGCTGCTATCCTTAGATAGGCCTTATCGTACTTAAGTTGTTTCTTTTTAGGCATAAAATAGAATGACTTGTATTCTCATAACAATCAAAATACGAATATATTATTACCATGTGGCAAATACAACTCTAA
This sequence comes from Aquimarina sp. AD10, assembly GCF_003443715.1. Lineage (NCBI taxonomy): Bacteria > Pseudomonadati > Bacteroidota > Flavobacteriia > Flavobacteriales > Flavobacteriaceae > Aquimarina > Aquimarina sp. AD10. The sequence goes on from NZ_CP031965.1 coordinate 3,275,555, forward strand.
AGCTCACTTAATTACCAAATTTTATTTGCAATAAGCATTGGGATCACCATTCCTATTACAACAGATGAGATAACTAAAATCCAATCTCGTTTAGAAAATCTAAAAAATGTTTGCATGATAAAACTTATAAAAATCACTATAAAAACCACAACTATTTGAGACAATTCAACCCCTAATGCAAACTCGATTAAAGGTAAAATCTTTGAGCTCACATTACTGCTTATTGCCTTAAAATAACTTGAAAAACCTAAACCGTGTATAAGACCAAAAAACAATGTTGTTGCATATAGAATTCCCATTTTTCCATTTCTGGAACCTCCCTTAGAAGACAGCACATTAAATATCGCGGTTACTAGTATTGTAACAGGAATCAAAAACTCTACTAATCGTGAATTTACAGATACAACATTGTATGTTCCAAGTATTAAAGAGATGGTGTGCCCTAAGGTAAAGATCGTAACGAGTATCAAAACCTTTTTCCACTGATCGAAGGTATAACCTACAGTAAGCACAATTAAAAATAAAATGTGGTCGTATGCATTCCAATCTAATACATGACTAAAACCTAATTTGACATAAAGCCAAAACTCTGACATATTCTAAAATTTTGAGGTTAGGCTAATGTACAAATAAAAACACGTATCAAAAGTTTAAAGAAACTATAAAACTCGTATGATCTGTCTATTTTTATAAATTATCCATAAAGAAAACCATTAATACCTTTATTTTTTGGTCTACTTGATGATTATCGTTTCTGAAGTTATCTTTTTATAAACCTTGTAAAACACTATAAATACTAATACTCTTAAAAAATCAACCATATTTAGGGTAACATTTGTCTGCCAATTGTAACTAATAGTAAATCAAAAAAGTATACTTTTGTCAACCGCTTCCTCCAAAAAATTTATTAAAACACTAGTTATGAATGCTAAGATATATAGGCTCAAAGCTTTTAATCTTCAGGAAATGTTATTGGTACTAGCAATTATAGGAATATTACTATTGATTGCGCTACCAAATTTTTTACCCTTAATTGCACAGACCAAAGCACAGGAGGCCAAAATACAGTTGAAAACCATAAGTAATATGGAGACTCAGTACAGGTATTTGAATTCTAAGTATTCTATTGATTTTACAGAAATTAATTATGAAGCCCCTGCTACAGTTAAAAATGGTGGCACTGCAAATTATAGTTATGAAATTATCGAGGCATCTGTTTCTAATTTTAAAGCTAGAGCAACCGCAGTTGTAGATTTTGATGGTGATGGGGTCTTTAATGTATGGGAAATTGACGAAAAAGGTAGCCCAAAACAAATTGTAAAAGACTAATATGCTAGTTTTAAAAGGACTTATTATATTTAATCTGGGATATATTACTTATCAGGATATCAAGAGTAGAACTGTTTATTGGTTTCTATTTCCTACTCTTATGCTTTTACTTGGATACTTACATTACTCAAACACGCAACAAATACAATTCTTAACAGCTATTGCAATTAATATTACTTTGGTTTTAGCAATACTAGCTATACTATATTTATATACTGTTTTAAAGATAAAACGTCCATTTTTTAAAGAAGTTTTCGGATTAGGTGATGGGTTGTTTTTTCTAGCTATTGCATTAGCTTTTCCTACGATTTCTTTTATTATCCTATTTGTATCTGCTCTTATTTTTTCATTAGTAACTTGGTTAGTTTTAAAAAATAAGGCATTACATAAAACAATACCACTCGCTGGATATATGTCGGCTTTTTTATTGTTTATTTTCATAGGAAATTGGACAACTAATTCTATTAATTTATACCTGATTTGATGAGTAACGATACCTTTAAAATACCTGTTACTCTAAAACAACTGATCACCTCAAATCAGGCTTTTCATTATAGAGCCGTTCCTATTAGTCATGATGGTGAGACTATTCATTTTAAAACAGATTCAGAACATATAGAGAGCTTACAACAAGAACTTTCAATCATTCTAAATCAGAAAATTGTTTTAATTCCTGAAACTCAAGATAATCTACAGTCTTATTTAACCTTAAATTACCGCAAGGCTAATGCTACTCAAGAAAAATTACACTACGAAGATAATTTTCTTCAAAAATTAATTGCCACGGCAAAAGATTTTGGCAGTAGTGATATTCATATGGAGCCCTATGAAAAATTCTGCAGGGTTCGATTTCGCTTAGATGGAAAACTAAAAGAGCAATATACCATTGCTAAAAAAGAATTCCCACAACTAGTCAATCAAATTAAAATACAATCGGGTTTAGATATCTCTCAAAAAAGATTAGCTCAAGATGGCCGTATTACCTTTAAAGCAGGGTCTCAGGAATTTGACATTCGAGTATCTACAATGCCAACTCTTTATGGAGAAAAGATAGTATTAAGATTACTTAATAGAGATACGCAACAAGTACAGTTAGACGATCTCGGTTTTACTAAAGCCGAATTAGCATTGTACAGAGAGGCTGTAAAAAACCCTCAAGGAATTATCTTAATATCTGGTCCTACAGGTTCTGGTAAGACCACTACTTTATACGCCACTCTTAAAGAGTTAAACAAAGAAGTTTCTAACATACTTACGATTGAGGACCCTATAGAATATACTTTAGAAGGTGTTAATCAAGTACAATTGCGTGAGGATATCGACTTTGATTTTCCTGCAGCACTTAGAGCATTTTTACGCCAGGATCCAGATGTTATCATGGTTGGTGAAATCAGAGATGACAAAACCGCTAATATGGCTATAAAAGCAGCTTTGACTGGACATTTAGTACTATCAACGATACATACTAACTCTGCTTGGGCAACAATTTCAAGATTGATTGACATGAATGTTCCTTCATTTCTTTTGGCCAGCACTCTAACCATGAGTATAGCACAACGTTTGGTAAGAAAATTATGCCCGCATTGCAAAAAAGAAAAAAATGTGGAAACAAAAGATTTTCCTATAGGATTTGAGATTCCTGAAACTTTACAAAAACACTTTGTAGCAGTGGGCTGCAATCAATGCTATCAAACTGGGTATTTAGGCAGAAAAGCCATTTATGAAATACTACCCATTACTAAAGAACTAGAAAAAACAATACGACATAACGAATTACAAATTGATGATTACCTAATAGAAAACAATATTAACACCTTAAAAACTAATGCAATCCGTCTTGTTATGGAAGGGCACACCTCTGCCGAAGAGGTGTATGCATTATTAGGAAGTAATTGATCCATTTGATTTTAGAAAATTAGCATATCACATGAAAAAACATATAATTCTCATATATTTCATTTTAGGTTTTGGAGTCTTCTCTTTTGCGCAGGAAGATTTTCAAAGTCAGACCCAAAATAACACCAGAATAACTACCATTCAAAACAAATTACAGTTATTAAGTGTTGACATCCCTGGTTTATCTGAAAAAGTAAATATTAATATCTCGAATACAAGTCTGCTTAATTTTTTAAGAGCTATTTCTCAAGTTCATAAAATCAACATAAATATTGCAGAAGAATTAAACAGCATTACTGTTATTAATGGATTTAACGAGGTAAATGTCCAGGATTTATTGGTATTTCTAGCAAAAGAGTATCAATTAGATATCGATTTTACAGGCAATATATTGTCAATAAAAAAGTACACCCCTCCTACTGTAACTCCGGCTGAAAAAGAGATTATAGCGACATACGATGTCTCTTTAGAGACCTTATCAACTGATTTTAATAACGATCCGTTACCCAAAGTTTTCAGAAAAATAACTGAAATTTCAGGTAAAAACTTACTGTACGCACCAGAATTAAACACAAAGACAATTACGCTCTATTTAAGTGATGTCCCCGTAGATGTGGCTCTGCAAAAATTAGCAGAATCCAACAATTTAGATTTTAATAAAACACGAGATGGGTTTTATGAATTCGAGTCCATACCAAATAATGGTCAAAATGGAACTGGTAGGCCTAGAAGAACTAGAAATAACTTTCACTACCAAGTTGTTGACACCATCAATAGAGTATTATCTGTTGATCTTAAAAACACACCAATTGCCGATGTAGTATACAATATTACCGAAGATTTAAATCTAAATGTTTTCACTGCTTCTCCTTTAGAAAATGCAGGCACAGTTACTGTAAAAGCAGATGCAATCAGTTTTGACGACCTTTTAGTTAAGATTTTTGAAAGTGGTTCGGGCAGCAATACAACTAGTACTAGTTCGCAATCAAACAATACTAATACGAACAACAATAATCAACAACGAGGTTTTCAAAACAACGTTTCTTCTAACAATAACACTAGTAATGCAACAAATTTCACCTTCAAAAAAGAAGGTAATGTATACTATTTCGGAACTGAGAATCAATTATCTGTTAAAAAAATTGATTTAGTCCAGATGATGCATCGTTCTATTGCAATGCTTGGTGATGCCAATCCATCTACATCCTACGGAAATAGTTTTGGCAACAATAGCAATAACTTTGTTACTGGTGGAACTAGTTTCTTTGGAAACCAAGGAAACAACGGGTTAAACCAAAACAATAACTCCTCTAGAAATAGAGTAAATACAGGTTTTTCAAGAAATACTTCCTCTTCTTCACAAAACACAGAAGCAGGCTCTATTTCTGACATATTCCCTGCTTCTATTACAGAAGGTTTAGATATTAAAATTGATACAGAACTAAACAGTTTTGTAGTAAGTGGATCTGGAGCAAGAGTCGAAAAGTTTAAAAAATTCGTAAAGTACATTGACAAACCTGTTCCGTTAATCTTAATAGAAGTAATGATTCTGGAGGTTAATCGTACTGCTACTGTTGAAACAGGAATAGAATTTGGTTTAGGCGAAGAACCCAGAACAGATCAAGGAGTTGCTTTTCCTAACGGAAATATAACTTTAGGTGCACAGACCATAAATCGTATTATCGGTGGATTTGACGGTTTTGGATCACTAAATTTAGGCAATGTAGTTCCTAATTTCTATCTCGATATTAAAGCAATGGAAACCAATGGTAATGTCAAAATATTATCTACCCCAAAACTAAGTACACTTAATGGTCATAAAGCCTATTTATCTAGTGGCCAAACTACATATTATGCGGTAACTAGTCAAAATATTTTTGGGTCGCAAAATCCACAAACTTCAGAAATTGTAAACTACCAACCTATAGATGCAGAATTAGCGTTAGAATTCAAACCTTTTGTATCTGGAGATGGACAAATTACATTAGACATACAAGTGATACAATCTAATTTTAGTGGTGAACGAATCGCAGAAAATGCACCGCCAGACATTAACAGCAGACGCTTTTCGTCTATCATGCGCATGCAAGCCAATGACGTGGCAATTCTAGGAGGTATCGAACAAAAAGTTAAAAATGATTCTGGATCTGGAGTACCTTTACTTGCTCGTATCCCAATTATTAAGTGGTTATTTAGTAAAAGAACCCGAGAAGATTCTAAAAGAAGATTAAACGTAATCATAAAACCCACTGTGTTTTACTAATGTTACAAAAAATTGCATCATATAATCCTGTTAGAAAAAACCTTCTTGCCATAGAACATTCTCAGAGAGATGGCAATTACCATATTCTCGGTCTAGAATTAGCACTTAAAAAAGGCGAACTCGATATCGTTAACCGTTTTATTGTAACTAGTATAGGTCAATTATCTAGTACTATAAAAAATTTAGGCAAAGCGAGTTTGGCAATAACAGATACTCAAATTCTAACCAAAGAATTATCGAGTGTTGGAACAGATAATGAGATTTTATCAGAAGCTTTTCCTAACTTAAACCTTGATGATTTTTATTATCAAATCCTAAAGACCAGTACAAAATCATTTGTAGCTGTTTGCAGAAAACAACATATCGATAGTATTATACAACAATACCAAAAAGCCAAAATAGAAATCACCGAAATATCCTTGGGTAATTTAAAAATGGCAGCATTATCCTCGCATATCGATAGTGATGAAATTTCAAGCAATTCGGCAATAATTAAAGTCGACAATGGCGAAATTTCAGCCATGCTCCCTAAGGGAAATACTACTGAAAATATATACACTATAGAGGGACTTACATTAGATTACACCTATACCCTTCCGTTAGCGATAGCTTTAAATTATTTTTTGCATCAGATCAATACTACTGGTTCTATTGAAATAAAAAATCAAAGCATAGCAAATGAATATAAAGAATCACAATTTTTTAAAAAAACCTTGCAATTTGGAATTGGATTTTTATTGATCAGTTTGTTAATCAACTTTTTTGTTTTTAATACTAAATACAAAAAGTGGCAAGAGTTACAAGGTGAAATTCAGGTTTATACTACACAAAACGAAAGTATCAAAAATCAACAAGAATCGGTTGATACCAAAGAAGCTATTGTAAAAAGCATATTAAATACAGGGTTCTCTAAAAGTTCGTTATATATCGATCAAATTATTAAATCACAACCCACAACGGTTATACTAAACTCGTTTGTTTATCAACCTATATCCAAAACTATACGCAGTGACAAACCTATTGCCATTACTAAAAATATGATTTCGGTTGCCGGTAATTCGATCGACAAAGCGGACTTTACCACATGGATAAACACCATAGAAAGTTTAGATTTTGTAGATACAGTAACCATCATTAAATATGGTATTGATAAAAAAAATATATCAAGTTTTGAAATAATGATTAATCTGATTCATGACACAGCGAAATAAAAATATTCTTCTAATTGCCGGATTATTACTGGTATTATTTTTTGCGTACCACTTTGGTTTTGCCAAAACATTTTCTGTGAGCGAAGAAGTAAGTAAACTTGAAAGTCAAAAACAAGCGTATCAATCTGCTCCCGCTCAATTAGCAGCACTTGCCAATAAAGAAAAACAGTTAAATGAGATTTTACAAAAAAACAATGTAGAAGGCAGTTCTTTACAGAATAACATTCTTAAAACGCTTAATTCACTATCTACCGATTCTGGATTTTCGATTATTGCTTTTGAAGAACCTCATATTTTTAGGGATGAGACATCTCAAAAAATGACCACAACCTATAATTTTACATTGCAAGGAGATTACAAATCATTGATTAATGTTGTTTATGCTCTTGAGCAAAAATATAGCTTCGGAAATGTGGTACAAGTGAATTTTGAAAAGAAGAAAAACTTTAGAACAAGAAAGACATATTTACAGTGTACTATCCTATTGCAACGACTCAATTAATAAATTAGCAACAATCCTAAGTTTAAACTGTAAAAAAATCTCAATTTTTATACATTTGCACCCTTATATTCCTACCTCCCCCGGAATGAATACAACAATAATTTAATTACTAAAAAAGTGATGCTTCACAATAGCTTCGTTAAAACACTTACAATTCAAGGTAACATTTTACACACTTCTAACATAAAGTATATACAAATACTAAACACAAATTCTTCTTTTATGAAAAATTTATTTCTTTTATTAGCTCTAGTGGGCTGCCTACCCCTTGTTAATGCTCAAGACGAACAAATAAATGGCAATCTCCAAGTAAAATCCAACGGAATTATATCCGCTAATAGAGGAAGGTTAGGTTTTTCTCATTCGTGGACAGACTGGAATCACACGATCTACAACAATTATTTAAATATAGATAGTGAAGGTATTTGGGATGGTATGAAATTTAATGTTTATAAAGGCGCTAATTTTAGAGTTGGTCCGAATAAGGTTAGTGCTTTTTTCATTAATGAAAATGGTAATATCGGTGTTGGCACTACTAACCCCAAACAAAAATTAGAAATCTTTAATTCAACTGCCTTCAATACAAATATGAATGCGGAAGACCAGGATCATATTTCATTGATTTCGAATGACCCCGGAAATGGTGGTTTCTTCGGAGGAATTACATGGAAGACCGGAGAAAGGCGAAGAGCTGCTATAGCAGCTACCAGAGAACATACTGACTTAGATTATGTAGGGTTAGCATTTTTTACTAGAGGAACAGATGGGCCAGGTCCTATATACGAAAGTATGAGAATTACCCGATATGGTAATGTTGGTATAGGAACTACCACCCCTGACGCCAAACTCACAGTAAACGGTAATATCCATACCAAAGAAGTAAAAGTTGATCTAAGTATTCCTGCTCCTGATTATGTATTCAAAAAAGAGTACCATCTTCTAACTATTGAAGAAGTACAACAACACATCAAAGACAATGGGCATTTACCTAATATTCCTTCTGCAAAAGAAATGGGAAAAAATGGAGTAGAATTAGGAATCATGAATATGAAACTCTTAGAAAAAATAGAAGAGCTTACCCTCTACACCATTAATCAAGAAAAACAATTACATAGTCAAGAAGAACGCATCAAAGATTTAGAGGAAAAATTAACCCTTTTATTAAAGAGTAAATAAGAAAACTGTCATGAAAAAATCACTTTTTATATTATTTGTATCAATTTCAATTCATGTAAGTGCCCAAAACACTTTTCCTTCTTCGGGTAATGTTGGTGTTGGAACAATGACTCCATCTTCTACTCTTGAATTAAAAAAAGGAGGTCAAGGAATTAAATTTTTAACGGGCACTAATACTAGTGGATACTCTTTAAATATCGGAATAAATGATGATGGAATAAACTTTAAAAACAACTCTACCGTTCGAGGGTTTAATTTTATAAATGAACAAGGAAACCTCATAAGTATTTTACCAAATGGAAACTTTGGTATTGGAACTAATAATCCTAAAGCAAAACTCCAAATTTCTGGAAGGTCTAGTAATTGGGACGAAATAACTCAAGGATTATCAACAGGTACAATACATTTAGACCCTAACAATACCAGCAATCATTTTGGAAATGCTATAACATTTGGCGCTTCTGATACATCTAATAAAAATGCTCAAGCAGGTATCTATGTTAGAAGTGATGGTAACTACGGTACAAAGATGTATTTTTCTACAACAGATTCCTATGCTACTGGCTCTAAAACAGCTATGTCGATAGATCATAAAGGTAATATTGGTATTGGAACTGCTAATCCTTTGGCAAAATTTCATACAGAAGGTCAAGCCAGATTTGGTACTTCTGGTGTATTAACTGCCGATTGGACATACCAAACTAATTGGGGAGGTAGTTCAAACAAATGGGCTGGATACATAGGTTTTAATGCCTCTAGAAATAATGAAGATACCAAAGATCATTACAAAGGTACTAACAAATATACTTCTAAAGGTGTCTTTGAAGGATCAAACTACGGATTTAGATGGTTATACAGAAATCATAATAATCACGATTCTGATGAGCAACATCAACTTACCGAATTTATGCGTTTGGCTAATAACGGTAATTTAGGAATCGGAACTACCGCCCCAGACTCAAAACTTACTGTAAAAGGAAAAATACATGCCGAAGAGGTAAAAATAGATCTAAGCGTTCCTGCTCCTGATTATGTGTTCAAAAAAGAGTACCATCTTCTAACTATTGCAGAAGTACAACAACATATTGCTATCAAAGGGCATTTACCTAACATTCCTTCTGCAACAGAAATGGAAAAAAATGGTGTTGAATTAGGAATCATGAATATGAAACTCCTAGAAAAAATAGAAGAACTTACGCTCTATACTATTGATCAAGAACAACGCATCAAAGATTTAGAGGAGAAACTAACACTTTTACTACAAACTAAAGATTAAATAATGAAAAAAATAACCATATTAATTATTGTCTGTTTAAATTTTATTACAGTACAAGCTCAAATCACAGAACTGCCAGATGGTAATGTAGGTATAGGCACAACCGCTCCATCAGCAAAGTTTCATGTTAATGGAACTACAGCAATAGATAATTTATATAGCAATCATTCTAGCATACGTTTTGGGCATGATTTAAATGACCGAATTATTGCAGATAATTCTCCAAGTAAAATTTATGGAGGAGGGTATTTCTTACGTGTACATAATGAGGAAATTGGTCATAAATATGTTGATGTAATGATGCTTTCAGATGAAGGAAATGTAGGAATTGGAACAAAAAGTCCCTTAGGAAAACTACATATAAATGGAGAAACCTATATCGATAATGGGTGGATGCGAATAAAAGGTCAGAAAGGGTTATTTTTTCAAGATTATGGAGGTGGTTTTTACATGAAAGATGATTCATGGATACGTACTTATGGTAATAAGAATTTTTATCACAATACAGGTGTCATGAGGACCGATGGAATATTTCAAGTTGGTGGAAGCGGAGATAGGTTTATAGTTGATGCTATAGGAAAAGTTGGTATTGGTAATACCAGTCCTAAAGCTTCTCTTCATATTTCTTCCTCTGTTACATCATTATCTTCTACACAAAATATAGATGCAAACCTTATTATTGAAGGTAAAAGTAATGACAGAACGACTTCAAAAGGAGCCTCTTTAGGTTTTGTCATACCTGCAAATACAAATGGAAGTAACCTATGGCAACAAGGTAGAATACTGGTTACACCAGATAACACAAGAAATGCAAATGCAAGTGGAAGAATGCATCTACAAACCAGAGCTTTAAATAGTCAAGGAAATGCCTGGGAGTGGAAAAACAATCTAGTATTAAGATCGTCTGGAAACGTAGGCATTGGCACTACCGCCCCAGATTCAAAACTCACGGTAAAAGGAAAAATACATGCCGAAGAAGTAAAAATAGATTTAAGCGTTCCTGCACCGGATTATGTATTCAAAAAAGAGTATAACCTTCTATCTATAGCAGAAGTACAACAACACATCAAAGACAATGGGCATTTACCTAACATTCCTTCTGCAAAAGAAATGGAAAAGAACGGAGTAGAATTGGGTATAATGAATATGAAACTCTTAGAAAAAATTGAAGAGCTTACCCTCTACACTATTGATCAAGAAAAACGATTAAAAGATCAAGAAGCTGAAATACAAAATCTCAAGAGCGAAAAAATAGAGATGCAAAAATTATCAGAAAAAATAATATCGTTAGAAAAATTGATAAAATCATGAAGACAAAAGACATACAATCATTAAAAATGAAGCAAATGAAAAAAATAAAGTTTTTAATTGTATTTATTTATGTTTCACAATTGATCGCACAAGATACTCAATTTGATCTAACAAATTTTCAAGACCAAACCGTTCACGCATCTCCAACAGCATCCTCTTTAGGAAGTTACGGAGCCTCTCCTGTTAGTTTAGCAAATGGCACACCAAATATTACTGTACCAATTTGGAATTTAAGTGGCAGTTCTATCTCTACGTCAATTAATTTATCATACCGCCCAGGAGTTAAAATAGAACAACTTTCTGAGTATACAGGTATGGGTTGGAGTTTACAAGGAGGTGGTGTAATCACTAGAAAAATTGTAGGATCTCCAGATGGCGCTAATCAAATCAACAGGATTCAATATCATCCAGAGCGGGAAAATCCTTTGCCATATAATCATGCAGAAGATTCTGGCTTTTTAGACTGGGGAAGTGATATTTATAATTATAATTTTCCAGGGTATTCAGGTCAATTTGCGTTAAATGATGATCTTAGTATTTACTATTTGAAGGAATATCAAAACTGGAAATTTTCTTTCACAGAAAATGAAATAAAAATCATAGATCAAAACGGAACAATATATTTGTTTTCTGACAAAGAATACTCTTTAAATCCATATGATGATTCCGAAGGAAATTCAATGGGGCCTCAACCTGTTGTCGCATGGTATTTAACAAGTATTACATCTGCAACGGTAAATGAACGTATTGAATTTACTTATTATAATGAAAGTATTAATGATGCTGTCCCAAGACAGCGGCAATTGTTGCTGAAAATGCAAAATACTCTGGCGCCTACACAAAATACATCACAAATTAGGGATATCACTTTTCATGATGGTGTTTCATACCAAAGTAAGAAATTAGAAAGCATTATTTTATATAAAAATAATATTGCAACTAGCAAAGTTACTTTTGAAGCTACAACTTATAGGGACGATTTACAAAAATATGTGAACACTAATGTGAACGAAAATAATTTTGCTCTAAGCAAAATTTCAATTTTTAAAAATGCGCAAGATACCCAACCTATTAAGTATTTCGATTTTAACATTGCTTCAGGCTCACGTAAAAATCGTATTTATTTGTTTGGTATTCAAGAATTCTCAGGAGATGGCACTGCATCTAAAGCACCATATTCCTTTGATTATTATAATATTAATGATCTGCCAGATCGATTTTCTTTTCAGTCTGATTATTGGGGGTATTATAGCAAATATGGAGCTGAATATCCAGCACATCCTTCGTTCAAATGGTATGGAGATCCTAAGAAAACCAAAGTCCCCTCTTTTCCAGAAGCGCAATATGGGTCGTTGAAAAGAATTACTTTTCCAACAGGAGGCCTAAACGAATTTTCATACGAACTTAATGGTTATCATAAAACGATAACTAATACTGATTTATTAAGCTTAAAATTAGATTGGGCGGCTACTCATTGGAGAAACTCAAATAACCAAGCATCTAATCAAGAAACATTACAATTTACATTAGATCAATCTAAAACAATAAGTATCGATGCAACATTGCAGTATAGAGTCAATTTAACGACTACTGGATGGGGTACCGTGGCTTCTGAAGCTCAAGAACATCAAATTTCTATAGTTAACGTTAACAATCCAAATGTGCCCATATTTTTATTTAGCTTTGATGGTGAGGGGGATCCTGATGAAATAGATCAGGTTTTACACGGAGGAGATCCTAATATTGTTTATTTACCTCCAACATACACCGCTAATGGAACACAATCCATTACTATCGGAGGTTCTTTATACCAAGATTTAAAGATTAATCTACCTGCTGGCACATATCGAGCAATAATAAAAACACCATCCCCTACAAATAGTGATAATTTATTTGGAAAAATGTCAATAGATATCAAAGTTCCAAATGGATTTATTGATGCTGAGATACCTGTAAAAGGTATCCGAATAGCCAATCAAAAATTAATAGATACAGACGATGAAGTTTTAAAAGATATAGATTATAGCTACAAGGTACATGATGAAAATGGCAATGCTACAAATAAAAGTAGCGGACAAATGCCTGATCAACTCATCATACGGGCAGAGGCTATAAATTCTCAAGTAACGTATTATACTCTTCATGAAACTCTTAATTCTTGGCATGAACCAGGCGTACCAAGTAATAAAACATATAGAGACCCTATTAACTCGGCTAATATAGGTTTGTGTTATACAGAAAAATTTGGTAATGCAGGCAGTGAATATTTAGCAGACGTCTGTTTACAAACATATACTTTTTTGCGTGAAGCTGTATTCTATCGTAACTCAAAATTCGCAAACCATACAGATTTAGGATATAAAGAAGTACGAGTAGAAGAAGATGGTAACGGATTTACGCTACATAAATTTAATGCTTTAGATCATACAAAGGGGTATGACCTAAGAGGTTACTACGTTGCTAAAGCTACATATAAATATGTAAATGGTAATATAGTACTTGATGCTAACCCAGCAGGAAATTATAGTGGAGCTGGTACCGATGGACTTACAAACAGGAATTCTTATGCATGGCCATATATGGGTAATTCAATTACATCAACTTTATGGAAAATGCCAAAAGAGACACTAACATTTAAAAAGAATCCTGATACTTCGATTCCAGTACTTATTAAACAACAAAATTATGAGTATCAAAAAGTTGATCAGCCCAAGCTATATCAGATAGATATGCATACATACGCTGGGAATCTTTTTTATATTCATTTTGTTTCAGATATTTCAAACGATATATATAGATTAGCCAGCAGATCTAATAAAGATTATGATCAGGCAGGGGAAAACCCCATATCTACAACAACTGCTTATAAATACATACCTGGTTACTCTATACCCAATAAAATTTCTACGGTAGATAGTCAAGGTGGTACCCAAATAAAAAAGATTAAATATTCATTTGAATATGAAAATGCAGGTTTTGGCCCGAATTCTTCAATTAGCACAGATGACCTGTTTGATGCTAACATAATAGTACCTATTGAAGAACAGTTCTGGGAGCTAGAAGCTACCGTACCAAAATTATTGGGCGGCAGGCTAAATATATACGATAAGATATCTGCCTCTTCAAATCCAAGTAACCTATACAAGCCTATAGAAATATTGAATCTAGAAATTAGCACTATACCTAACAATACAGGAACAGCATTAATTGATGAGTACAATGAAAGTTATCATGGAGATAACTTAGACTGGTACAATGCAATATCTGGATATAAATATGATAATACTGGAGTTGACTTAACCTATGATCAAAATGGCAATCTTATACAGGTAACTCCAAAAGATGGGACACCAGTATCTTACATTTGGGGGTACAATCAACAATATCCAGTTGCCAAAATAGAAAATGCGTCCCGCGCACAGGTAGAAGCTTTATCTGGGTTTGGGGCTAATTTTCATACTGGAGTAAATGGTTTGTCAACTACTCAAGAAAATACCTTACGAACTAATTTACCCAATGCTATGATTACTACCTATACTTATAAACCATTGATTGGTATAACAAGTATGACCGACCCACGTGGCTATAACATGACTTATCATTATGACAAATTAAATCGCCTAGAGTTTGTAAAAGATCAAAATGGGCATTTAGTATCAGAAAACAAGTATAACTACAAAAACTAATCAAGACCATGAGAAAAATAGCAAAATATATCACGGTTGCCTTACTTTTTGTAGGTATTGCTGTGCAAGCTCAAACTCAAGCCAACATTGTAAAACAGGGAGATTATACCGTCACAGGAAATGAGCCTCCACTTATAGCAACACAAAGTATCACTTTAAAACCCAATTCCTGGATCAAATCAGGGAGTAACTTTTCTGCAGTTATTGCTCCGAATGCCTATTTACCAATAAACTTAAGTAATTCGGAAAATTATGTCTTTACTAGAGTGTATCAAGAAGCAATGACATCTGCTTCCTCAATATCAAACAATAGTGATGTGATCGATAATATTACTTATTTTGATGGATTGGGTAGGCCAAAACAACAAATAGGTATGCGTGCCTCTCCCGATTTACAGGATATCGTAACACACATCAAGTATGATAAATATGGAAGACTAGACAAAGAATATTTACCTTATGTATCTTCTGAAACTGTAGGAAGCTATAAAGAAGTTAATGTCGGATATGATATTAATCGTTATTATCAAAATAAATATCCAGATGATTTTACAGGTATGGCACTTTATGAGGTCAATGCCAATTCTCAAAGTATTTATGAGCCTTCACCTTTAAATCGAGTATTAGAGCGAGGCGCACCAGGTAAAGACTGGAAAGCTGACTCTGGTAGTGATGCAGATCATACTATTAAATTTGATAGGAATAGTAATGTTGTTAATGAAGTGATTTATTTTAAAGTGAGTTTTCCTACAGAAAACCGAGAGGCCCCTACACTAACAAAGTATGGGTATTATAGTATTAATCAACTCTATATCACCACTACCAAAGATGAGAATTGGACATCGGGTAACAATCACACTACCAAAGAATATAAAGATAAACAAGGGCGTGTAGTCTTAAAAAGAACGTATAATAATAATATCGCTCATGACACCTACTATGTCTATGATGATTTTGGCAATTTGACCTATGTGATCCCTCCAAAAGTAACTTTAAGTGCTACTGATGGAGTATCAGATACCGAACTTTCCGAACTATGCTATCAATACAAATATGACTATAGAAATCGTTTAATCGAAAAGAAAATACCAGGCAAAGGTTGGGAGTATATCATATACAATCGGCTGAATCAAGTCGTAATGACCCAAGACGCTAATATGAAATCAAATAATTATTGGTTATTTACAAAGTATGACGCAATAGGTAGGGTTGCCTATACTGGTAAGCTTACAGATAGCAGAGATCGCAAAACTATACAGAATGAAGTCAATGCCTATACTGGTGCACTTTGGGTAGAACGTAGTAGTGCTCTCATGATTGGTGGCGTTAAGATGTATTATAATGATGGTAGTTACCCGAACGCACAAAATGCCGAAGTGCTTACTGTGAATTACTTTGATGATTTTGGGTTTTTAGCCAGTGAAGATTCATTCTTTAACAATCCCAATGTAGTATTTGGACAGACTATTGATAATCGCACCAAATCCTTAGCGACAGGGAACAAGGTCAAAGTTTTAGGTACAGTCCATTGGGTTACTAGTGCAACGTATTACGATAGCAAGGGGCGACCGATCTATATTGCTACACAAAATAGCTACCTTAACACTAGTGATATTGTAGAAACCAAATTGGACTTTGTAGGGAAACCTATAAAAACAAGGACAACCCATATAAAAGGTAATAATACTCCTATTGTTGCGGAAGATACCTTCACCTACGATCATATGAGCAGGGCTTTAAAGCAAGTTCAGAATATAGGTGGGCAAGAAGAGACCATTGTGGAGAGTAGTTACGATGAACTTGGGCAACTAGAATCCAAAACCGTGGGTGGTGGCCTGCAAACAGTAGATTACAAACGTAATATACGAGGTTGGACAACACAGATCAACGACCCTAACAATTTAGGTAATGATTTATTTGTTTTTAAATTATCATACGGACGACCCGCATATGGAGCAACTGCATTGTACAATGGGGATATATCAGAAACAGAATGGAGAACAGCAAGTGATAATATACTACGATGGAATACATACCAGTTTGATGCATTGGGTAGACTATTAGATGCCAATAGCAGTAATAATCGATATGATGTATCAAATATTACCTATAACAAAAACGGTGGTATCTTATCCATTACTCGAAATGGTTGGCAGAATAGTAGCAACTATACAAATCTGGATGTGCTATCCTTTACCTATGACAATGGTAATAAACAAATCGCTGTTAATGACATAGGAAATAAAACCCATGGTTTTAGGGACGGTAATAACTCGGAAGTTGATTATGAGTATGACTTGAATGGAAACAGGATTGTTGATCGTAATAAAGGGGTATCAAGTATCACATACAATCACCTGAATCTCCCACAAACTATTGCGGCCAGTACTGTTGTAGAGCAAAGATCTGTCAATGGGAATATACAGTATGTATATGATGCCAACGCCAATAAGTTACAAAAAACCGTTACCAATAATGGTAATACTGTTACTACAGATTATAGTGGTAACTATATCTATGAAAATAGTGTGTTAAAATCTATTACACATCCAGAAGGATATATAGAGCCAGAAAATGACGGTACATTCAACTTTGTGTACCAATTTAAAGATAATGTAGAAAACGTGAGGTTATCATATTCAGACCGTGATGGGGATGGAAAAATAGATGTAGTCCGAAATAATTTAGATGTTGACGGGGATGGTGACAATAACCAGGAAATACTAGAAGAAAACAATTACTATCCATTCGGCGGAAAGCACCAAGGATATAATACATTGATTGGTAGTACCAACCCTGCGTTACGTTTTAAGTTTAGTAACAAAGAACTAGTAGAAGAACTGGCACTGGGTATCTATGATTACGGTGCTAGGCAATATGATCCATTTGGAGTTACCTGGTGGGGCATTGATCCATTAGCCGACCAGTTTACAGAATGGAGTCCATATGTATATAGTTACAATAGTCCTATATTGTTCTATGATCCTGATGGTATGGCTCCTAACTGTTGTGAACCAGAACTACCAAAGTTCTTAGATAATTTTTTCGGATATTTGGAGCGAACTGTAGGTCCTGCAATTAATGAAGGTGGTGAGAAACTAGGTAATTTTATTGCAGATTTTCATCCCGGTGTAAGTGCTTTAAGAACAGTCCAAGGTGTAGAATCTGGAGAAATAGGTGCAGGAGGTGTTGCATTAGAAATAGCATCCTCGCTTCCTGTTACAAAATGGCTTAAATTTGGTGATGAAGCCTTAGATGTTGCATCGATCATTGCTAAAAATGGTGATGAAGCAGCGGAGGCTACACAAACTGTTGCTAAAAATGTTGATGAAGCAAAAAGTTTAACTGATTCGGGTGGAGCTTATGGACGATTTGATAATATTAAAGATACAAAAACCGGTAAAAATATAACAGAGAAAAATCACATTCCTACAACAAAGTCATATGATTTAGCTGGATTTAACGTTTCTAAATATATTGGTAGTGCTCATATTATGAAAAAAGCAGATCATAGAGCATTTATAACAACAGGAAGTAGTAAAGCAGCTAAAGCGTTTAGAAATCTCGAAGGTAAATTATTAGGTGATGGGAAATTCCTAGAAGCTTTTGATTTAAATGCTGCCGCAATACGCAAACAATTTGGAAACAAATATGATGAAGGTTTAAAACAGGCTAGAGAGCATTATGTTAATGAAGTAATTCCTAAATTAAGTCAACAGGCGCAATAATTCTATATAAATAAAATAAATATGTTAATAGTTCCATTCATAAAAGTAGGTGAATTTAATTTTGAAGATGATTATAATACTATAAAGAACAGTATAAAATTAAACTTTAAAGAAGATATTTTAGAGGTAATAAATAAAAAATATCCAAGAATTTATATTGAAGATTTAGACTTGATGATTAACTTTAATGAAGATTTTAAATCTGTTAGATTTTTTGAATTCTTTAAAGACGCACAAGAATTAATCTATAAAGATATTAATATTATATCCGAATCATACAAAGCGATAAAAAAAATTATCCAAGAAAGTGATCCTAATGTAATCGTAAATGAATCTGGCTTAGAAACAGAAACTTTAGGAATTAAAATAGCAAGAGCCTCAAAAGAAAGAGGTTATTCCGATGAGATTGAATCTGTTCTAATAGGTAGTAAAGATTACATTTCTGAAGAAGAAATAGATTTAAATGATCTATATAAGTCAATTACTGGAGAAGATTACCCTACTTGATGAATAATACACGCCTGAATCCCCCGCTCGCGCTCGAGTCCTTTCGAGTGCCGTTAGAGCCCCTGCTGCCGCTAGAGTGATCGCTACCGCTAGAATCCTTTCTAGTGGCGTAATGAGTGAGAGGTACGAGTAAGAACATAATAACTGGATAGCTCGGATATGATAGTGCAGAAATGTTTTTCGTGTCAGTATGAGTAACCTCGACAGCACGGATTTGCAATCCGTGCCAGTATGAGTAAGTAAAGCCGTAACAATAAAAAGTTGCGGCTTTTATATTGTTATTTTAGAAATAGTATTAAAAATCATAGTTTTAAATATATTTTAGAATAGAAAACACGGATTGCAAATCCACGTTATCGCATTATTGGTATCAAATACGGAATGTTTAACTCAAAAGACCATCTGATGGGCCAAAAAGGCCTTCGGTTTAAGGCAAGCGATACAATTTTTGACTCGATCGGCTCAACATTCAAGAGTCAACGTCTAATTTTTAAGAAGATGTGTTGAAATTTTGGTTTTCTTATCTCAATTTTAGACTCATCATACTCAAATTTTCGTCAAAATGGCCTAACAGAAGGTCAAAAAGGTCCATCACTCACATAGGTAAATTCAAAGTTAAGCTTATGAAGCCTAAAATTGAGCAGTTATGACCCAAAAACAACCAGATAGCGTAGATTAGATAGCATGGACTTATTTTCCACACCAAGTATGAGTGAATATAAACATAAACGCTCCAAAAGATAAAACTAGAGAACACTTTTACACGTTTCAAGTCACTTTAACCATTATTCGTTTTCTATTTTAGTTAACCATACATACATTATTAATATACATAATTATAAAACTCCTTAAAGAGATCATAAAAGTATTCAACCACTATTAACAACCATACAACATCTTGAATTACAGTTTTTTAAAATAAAATGCTAATTAAGTTCTTAAACCCGTATTCGGGGAAAACAGGTTAATATCATTTGTGTTTGAGCTATATATTGGACTAAATTGCAACCAAAATCGAAATAAATGTCAGGGAAAAGAAAGAGCTACTTTAAGAAACTATAGCAGCCTAAAAATAAATTTTCTAGGATTATAAATGATCTGTTTTTTACACCACTGCTTTTATTAATGTTTGAACTCATTAAAACAACAAAATTGTTAACGGTTATAAATACTTCTATATGAAAAATGACAAAAATGCTATGATAATAGAAGGTATCTCAAAGGGAGATGAATTAATTCTAACAGATTTCTATCAACAAAACATTCCTTATGTCAGAAGTTATGTTATTCAAAATTCAGGATGTGAAGAAGATGTTGAAGATGTATTTCAGGATGCACTATTACTTATTTATCAAAAATTACAAAAAGGATCCTTAGAGATTAGATGTACTGTATTAACTTATTTTTTAGGAGTTTGTAAAAATCTATGGAGGAATCGACTACGTAAAAAAAAGAAACTTGTTTTAAACACTGAACTTATAGAAATTCAAGATCACTCTATTAATGATTCTCTTTTAAACAATATAATTAATAAAGAACAACAGAATCTATATCAAAAACATTTTCTAAAACTAGATGAATCTAACAAAAGGGTGCTAACTCTTTTTTTTGAAGGGAAAAGCATGAGAGAAATCGCAGCTTTAATGGGATATTCAGAAGGGTATACTCGAAAAAAGAAATTTGAAGCAAAAAAACTATTATTGGAAATGATAGAACAGGACCCTATCTATTTTGAGTTTAAAAATCAAGCTTCTACAGAGAACATCCTATCTTTTCGATCTAATAATACTCCCGAAATGAATTTTGCGCTAAGTATGAGTAAGTAGTTATTAACATAATTAATTATCTTTTTAAAAAAAACTAGAGAACACTTTCGCACATTTCAGGTTACTTTACTCATTATTGGTTTTCCATTTTAGATAACCACGCACCATCAATAAACAATTAATTGCATGCATAAATGCAAGAAACCATAACGAGGTCATAACACATATGATTGCCGCCAATAATTGACCTATAGCCATAAACGAATATCCTTTTAGGTGTTTTCGGTTTAGTAATTCAAAGGCAATCAGGATTAGGATTGCTGATATAACTTCGATGATAGTTTTTGTAAATTCTATAGACATTGATCGTTTGGTATAGATTAAGAACTGCTAAAGTAAAGCAATCCTTATAAATGCATTTGCTTTAGTGGTTACACTATAAAAAACAAACCGCATGATATCTGTATAATTTTGTACCTTGCTCATGTCTTCCCAACATATTTTCAACTTTTTAAAATCTTTTTTAGGGTAACATTTTATACCCAAAAGACACTAATAATAAACAACGCCCTACTGGGATAATTAGCATGCTTCTATTATCTTTGGCCGTTAATTGTATTGAAACCAATGAGCTACAAAAAATACATGGTACTGCTAGCAGTATTAATTACTATTACATCATGTCATAGTATTAAAGTAAATAAATCGGCAATGCGCACTGCCACCTCGACTCTTGTTGCATTAGGAGTGATTGGGATGCAGCAAGGTACAATACTACATTCTGATTTTAAAGAAACTGCTTTACCAACCTATGCTAAGCCTATTCGAGTCGGGGTGACTGCAACCACTTTTGATAAAACTACGTTTAAGACATATACTCAAATTGCAAAAGATAATAAACAGGGCATTACCTATATTGATTCTGTTAAAACAAAACCCATATTTATTACCCTAGAGCTATTAGATAGAGTAAGCTTACTTTCAGCATTACAAAAAGAAGAAAATGAGCAAACCATTCAATACGTAAAAAATCAAAAAGATGCAGGTATTGTATCTGCCGTTTCGCTAGCATTACCTAATCAGCAAGTTAAAGAAATTACAGCTGCAGAAGCTGTCTTTTTAGTCAATACCAAATACAAACAATACCAACTTTCTTTGGTTCGCGATGGCAAGTCTTATAAAACTATAGATTTTGGATCAGCAACAGTTTTTGCATACCAACTATCGTATTTTTGTTGGGGTGCCAATGGCAAACGAAAAATAGTGTTATCGGATATTGTAGATGAAACTTCATCATGTCCAAAAAGCACCTATCGTGATGTTGGTAAAGCAAAAGAAAAAATGGATTATTTTAAGCTATAATTTCATAAATGAGATTTTAAATAGTACTATGAAAAAGCACATTATATATACGCTATTAAGTATCACAATACTATCATCAGGTTGTGAAGAAGCTTTTATAGAAAAAGATCTTGCCGAAGAAACCATTACGATCATTGCGCCAAAAGATGGCGCGCAAATAGAAGCTACAGCGATAAACTTTAATTGGGATGCTGTAGATCAAGCAACTGGATATCGTTTGCAAATTGCTCGTCCTAATTTTGAAAACGCAGCCCAGATTGTAGAAGATACAGTTGTAACGGGAACACAATTTAGTGTAAACTTAGTCAAAAACACCTATGAGTGGCGAGTGCGTGCACAAAACTCTGGAACAGCTACCCCATATGTAGCAGCAGGATTTACAGTAGCAGAACCTACCGATTTCTCTTCTAGACAAGTGTTATTAGTATCCCCAGCAAATCAAATTTTTACTAATGAGCCAGAAATTACGATGCAGTGGCAAGTAGTAGAAGGAGCAGATTCGTATAGAGTACAATTGCTTAATGCCAGTGATGAAGTACTACAAGAAGAAACACCAAGTACAACATCGGTGACCTTAACATTTCCCGAGGGTGCTACAAGATGGCAAGTACGTGCAGAGAATGCGACTCAAAACACATTGTATACTACAAGATCGCTTACCATAGATACTATGAATCCAAATGTTCCTACAGCTACTGCCCCAGCAAATAATGCTACAATAACAGGTACTGCAGTGAGTTTTACATGGACAAGAGCCGCAGTAGCTGGTTCTGAAGAGATAGATACTATTTTTATCTATGAAGATGAGGCCTTAACACAACTTGTAATAGAGAAAGAGGCAACCTCTCCAGAAGAAATCACTCTAGAAGCTAACAAGACCTATTATTGGTTCTTAAAAGCTTCTGATCAAGCAAATAATGAAAGTGCTGTAAGTACTACTTTTACATTTTCTATAAACTAAAGTATATATGCTAAAAGGCAAAAAAGGTTTATATATATTATTACCATTAGTGGTCTTTATTTGGGGAGCAATTATCTTTCAGATTACAGATGCGTTTACCGATGATGATCCCGAAATTGCCAACATTGGTCCTATTGCTTTTTCTAAAATTGAAAGTAAAGAGAGGGATCGTTTCTCGATAAGTGATGTAACTCGAGACCCTTTTTTAGGGACTGCATATAAACCTAAAAAAGAACCTGTTAAAAAAGTGGTTAAGGTTAAAAAAACAGTAATCAACTGGCCATCTATTCGGTATAAAGGAGTAGTCACAGGAGGCAATGGTGCCACCGCTATTTATCTAGTAGAAATTAATGGTACCGATCAATTAATGAAACGCAAAGATGTTATTTCTGAAGTTAAACTAACCAAAGGAAATTCATCTTGGGTACAATTACAGTACAAAGGAAAAATAAAGCGTTTTGAGATCTTAAAATAAAGCGCATGTCTATAAATCCAAACTTATAAAAGCACTCTTTAAAATAAAAGCGCAAGCAATGCAATTTGCTTTATTAATCTCGGTACTTGTTGCCCTGTTGCTAAGTGCTTTTTTATTGCTTACCCATGTGCAATCATTCTTTACTATAAAAACTCAGGAAATATTACAGACTTCAGCATTAACAAATCAGCAGATTTTTAAATCCCTTCCTGAAAGAATTACAACAAAAGATACGATTGTAACCACTGAAGGTGATAAACAACAAAAGCTATTTACTAATTATCATGGCGCTTGGACCAAAGTATTTTCACAAATTGAAACGCATCATCAAAAAATCAAGAAAACGGCATTGATCGGATCTACTTTTGATCAAAAATCACCTAATCTATATCTTGCAAACACAAACTCTCCATTAGTGATAGTTGGTGATACTAGATTAGAGGGCAACAGCTATTTACCCAAACAAGGTGTAAAAGCTGGTAATATTTCTGGAAACTACTATCAAGGATCTAGTTTATACTACGGTCGCGTTATCGAAAGCGAAGCAACACTACCCAAAGTAGATCAGCAATGGATATCGTATCTAGAAAGACTTTCTAACGGGTCATTATTAAATGAAGAACACAGTATTTCATTAAAAAAAGAGCTTAAACATACTTTTTACAAACAGGGTCAAAATATCTCTAGCCCATCCACTATTATTTTGGGAGATGAAGATATTGCAGGAAACATAACCATACAATCGGCTATACAAATCATTGTGCATTCGACCGCTAAATTAGAAGGTGTGATTCTTATTGCACCCAGTATTATAATTAAGGACAATGTAAAAGGAAATTTACAGGCCATTGCAACCAAAAAAATAACCGTTGGCAAAGGCTGTTACCTCTCTTACCCTTCTGCCCTAATACTTTTTGATCAAAATAAGATAAAAAATACTACAGAAGGAACTACATCACAAAACAAAGAGCCAGACTTTACTATTAGCAAAAATACGCTGATTGAAGGTTCGGTAGTCTATCTAAAAAAACAAAAAGATACACAAAACCGAATCAAAACCCACCTTAAAACAGAGCTTGGTACCGAAATTATCGGCGAAGTATATTGTGAGGGCAATATAGATTTTCAAGGTATTGTGCGAGGCTCTGTATACACCAGACAATTTATTGCCAATCAATCCGGATCGATTTACTTAAACCATATATACAACGGTAAAATATTAAATAACCCAATACCAAATTATGCAGGATTGCCATTTATAAACTCGAAAAATAGTGTTGCAAAATGGTTGTATTAAAAAAAATAAAAGCCGCTACCCTTATCGAAACATTAACAGCTTCGGTATTGATTATTATTGTATTTATGATAGCCAGCCTAAGTTTCAATAATATTTTTAACAATCATGTAAAAAGAGATACTAGCAGTATAGATAATCGTATTAAAGAATTAGAATACTTAGTACTTCATGAGCAACTTAAAATACCTTATTCTGAAGATTTTGCAGGATGGGATATTTATATCAACTCGAAAAATAACATTATCAATCTAACCTATACCAAAGAAGGAAAAGAGAATAATAAAGTATTATATCCTAAATGAGAATTGTAAATCAAAAAATAAAAGCATTTACACTAACCGAAGTAATGGTAGTTCTTGTGATCTCTGCTATTGTTGCTGGGCTAGCTTTTTCTGTTTTAGGTATTGTACAGCGCAATATGAGAAGTATCGAAAATAACTATGCTTATCAATCAGAATTACAATCTCTAGAAGTGGCCCTTACCATAGACTTTAATAAATTTACGGATATACAATGGAATGCCAGAGAAGATCAACTAGAACTATCCTCTCCTATCGACCAAAGGGTATATAAATTCACAAATGATAGTATTGTCACTTTGGTAGATAATTATCCAGTACAATTAAAAAAGAAAGTTTTTTTCTTTGAAGGACAGCAGGTAAACTCTGGAAGAATTGATGCTATAAAGCTTACTTTTGATAAGACAACAGATTTACATCGTATTTTTGTGTATAAACACAACGATCCTACAATACATTTTTAATTATGGGGATTAAAATTGCAAATACTAAAAAGCAAAAACAGAATCAAAGTTCTTTTGATATCTCTTCGGTATTAACCAAAGAGATCACTTTATTTGGTAATGCTTTTAATAGCAAAAAGAAAGAGCAATGGTATGCAGAGCTAAGTGTGCTGCAAAAATCTGGGATAGATCTTAAAAGTGGGTTAGAATTATTATCAGAAACCCAGAAAAAAGAAAAAGACCGAGTATTAATGTCTACAATGACACAACAACTAATAGATGGTAGTTCTTTTTCTGACATCTTAAAAAATAACTCGAGTTTTTCAGATTATGAATATTATGCCATCAAGATCGGAGAACAAACTGGACAATTAGCTCAGATTTCTTTAGAGCTTAGTGAATTTTATAAGCGCAAGAATGATTTAAGAAGAGAAATTGTTGCCGCACTTACCTACCCAATTATCGTATTATGCACAGCACTTTTGGTAATCTTTTTTATGTTGCGATACGTCGTACCTATGTTTGTAGATATATTTAAGCAGAATAATGTTGACCTTCCTAATATTACGAAAGCAATTATTAATTTCTCAAACTTTATGGGTGAATATGGAATACTACTATTAGGTATTTTTACTATAGGTATTGTACTATTAGCTTTTATATCAAAAAAAACATGGTACCGTAAATTTATTGGAAAAATGCAGCTTAAGATTCCAATTTTAGGAAACTATTTCAGGAAAATATATATGGCTCAATTCACGCAAGCTTTATCATTATTAACGTCGGCTAAAGTCCCTATGGTAGATAGTATCGATCTGGTAAAAAATATGATTAATTTTTACCCTCTACAGGAAGGATTGCAAAATACAAATGATGCCGTTATTGCGGGCGGTAAATTAAGTACTTCATTTGCACAAAATCCAGTGTTCGACAAAAAAATGATTGCTATGATTCGTGTAGCAGAAGAAACAAATCAAACAGAATTTATTTTTCAAAAATTAAATGAGCAGTATAACCAACAGGTAAAACATCAGTCTCAAGTTATATCTAATGTACTTAACCCCTTGTTAACTATTATTGTTGGTATTATTGTTGGAGTGATTCTGATTGCCATGTATTTACCTATGTTTAGATTAAGTAGCGTTATTGGGTAATTCATGGTTTGTAAATACTTTTTGTACCTACTTTGTTGTAATTGGGGTGTTATCCCCTGTGGTGAAAAAGAATAAAATACTTACATTTACTCGTCAAGTATAATAGCCCAACTTAGGAAATTCGTCAAAATATATATAAACACAAAAACAATGAAAAACATCAATCCAAATACTATTCTTCAAATTGTTGCTCTTTTGTTTTTAGTCATTATTGGTTATATGACATTTAATTCTGGTTCTAATTGGAAAATTATAAAATCTGAATTAGATAGGGCTAGAGAAGAACTAAAGACCTCAAAAGAAACTTTGGTTAGTACAAAGTCTGATTTAGAAAAGTTCAAGAAAGAATTTGAAAAAATGAGACTTCAAAAAGATCTACTTATTCATAAACGTGATTCTTTAATATTTGATTTCCAAAAGAAAAATGCAAAAGACTGGGAAGAATTACAACGTATAAAAGACTCTATAAAAATCAATAACGATCAACTAGCCGAAGACAAAGCATTAATTAAAAATGCACTAGGTATAAACTAAGTCAATCAATTATTTTCTATTCACACAAAATCATGAAAAATTTATTATTATTCCTTTTGACGCTAACCGTTTCTTTTTCTTATAGTCAGGATACTACTTCTTCTAAAATCATTGAAATCCCAGAATCATATGCCGACAGACAAGGGGAACCATTTTTAGTAAAAAGAGATAGCTTGTATGTATTTCGTACTCCAGATATTTATCTTGTAAACAAGAAAACTTTTCTGGCGTTTAAAAATGTATTTACTAGCACATTGGATCAAGATAAAATGACGCAGTCGCTAATCGAAAAATACTCTCAAACGCTAAGTAGAAATATAGACCTCGAACGTAAACTAAAAATAAACTTTAAAGCGTCTGATAGTCTTGATCTACAGGTTTACAAAAGAACCCAAGAAACACTGGCGAATACGCAAAGAGCATTAGATTATACTATTAATAGTCTTGAAAAAGCAAGCAATAGTCTTGAAATAGTTGAAAAAAACACCAAGCGACAACGCAGAAAAAGCGCTTTTGAAAAGATCTTATTTGCAATTGGTGGTATTGGTATTGGTGTAATCGTTGGAGTTACTTTATAACTATGAATCAAAAAATACTGTAACTAGATACCTGTTTCAAAATTATCTATGCTACGGCTATTTCTTTCTTGGTGATATTCTTTTATACGATCCTTGCCTTGTTTTTCTGCCCAAGTTCTAAGGACAGTACGTTCTTCTTTATAATCCATAAAGGGCACTGCAAACCCACAAGAAGTTTGCACAGTATCAACATGCATTTCTATAATTTGCCGTGAACCTGGAGTTTCAGGAAACAACGAAATATACTTGTGATATTCTTGATCTCTATCATGATAGATTTTAGAAGAACCATATAGTCTTAAAATCAAAGGCTTTCCTTCAAAAGCACAAAACATAATGGTCATTCTATCATTTTTTAATAGATGAGCAGCTGTTTCATTACCACTTCCGGTAAGATTGAGCCAAACAACTTTATTACCATTTAAAACACGTAAAGTATCCATTCCTTTAGGAGAAATATTTACTCTCCCTTCTTGTGCAGCTGTACCCACAAAGAAGATTTTTTGATTTTGAATAAACTCTTTTAACGCTACAGATATTTCGGTTAATATTTTTGCCATTTTTCTTGATTTAATGGTAAAACTTGTAATTACAAAGAAGTCTTTCAAAAATAAGATATCAATTTAACCTAACCACAGTAAAACCAGATTTTATCAAACCTTATTATAGCATTTCTGCATTAAGTTTTCCTCTTATGTGCTATGTAATTAAAACCTTTTTAGAGGTACCATACGTATTATTTAAAGAAAAAACCTTTACAAATAATTATTTGCAAAGGTTTATACACTCAATAATTCCCCTTTTGATTATTAACTATTTAAATTTATTGAGCTATCGATTTATTATAATCTTTTTCCTGGTTATCTCTTTCTTTGAGGAGTTTCTGATCTCAAGTATATATGCCCCCGGGGATAATTCAGTTAGATCTAATCGAAATCCGTTTTGTATATCTTTTGCATATACGCTTGAAACTGTTTTTCCTGAAAAATCTACGATATTAATTTCTAGATTATCACCTTTATTATTGTCAAAAACGTCTACAAAACTAGTTGCGGGATTCGGTACCAATACAATATTTGTCTGATTTTTGACATTCTTACTATTGTCACACTCGGGAGCTGTTGAAGAAGCGCTAAAATATAATACAAACCCCTCTGTTTTTGATACCATCACAAAATCTCCCTGATTTACTGTTACCCAATAACTTCCATCCAATTCAGGAATTCCGGTTCCGGACAATGTAATTTCTGGTTGTGCTGAATTAAAGTTTTGTACGATCTTTGGCAAGAAATTGTTCCACCAACTAGGAATACCATTGTTGGTATTCATAGAAAATTGATATATCCCGTTATTTGCGAGATCCCAATTAACAGTAAAGTTTGTTACATTATCTAGATTAGGACCTCCATTACCCAATACATAAATATTTTTAAAATCTGAATGTAATGATGATAAAGGTGTACTAATAGGTGTTCCAAAATTACAAGTTGGATTATCACCCGTAATTGTAATTGTTTTTTCTGCTATTGCAGTCTTTCCCGCTTGGTTAGTTACTGTTAATCTGGCTACCACCTGCCCCACTTCTGTATAGGTAGTAGTTGACCTTACAGTAGTTGCTGTTTGTCCGTTTCCAAAATCCCAACTATAACTCAAAGTTCCTCCATCTGGATTTGAAGAAGTCGAAGCATCAAAATCAACTTCTAACGGTGCTATACCAGAATCAACGCTTACAGTAAAATTAGCTACAGGAATAGCATTGTCGGTTACCGATATCGTCATACTCTTAGTTGCTTCTTTACTGCCATCACTTACTACCAATGTAGCTTCATAATTTCCAGCAGTAGCATACTCATGTGTAATTATCATTCCTGTTCCAATTTGTCCATCACCAAAATTCCAAGTATATGATAATTGGTCCCCATCAGGATCAGAAGAGGTAGATGCATCAAAGTTTATTGTAATTGGTGCTATACCACCTGAAATATTAGTAGAGAAGTTTGCAATTGGGCTTTGATTTCCGGTTTCATCGGGTTTAAAGATTTTATAAGCACCAGCTACATGCATAAAGCTCATCATATACAATAAACCATCATAGTATCTATATGTTCCCGACGGAATAGACATTTCAAAAAGCTCATCTACAAAAGGCCAAACTTTTGCATCACCTAATGCCAATGATCCTACTGCATTGCAAGCTACAAGTCCGGCATTGTGATCAGAATTTCGAGGTGTTATCCCGTCCAAAGTCCATAAACCAGGATAATTTGGTTTGTCTTTAAAAAAATCTATTTGCTTATCTATTAATGGTTGTATATCGTTTTTGTTTTTTTGAAACCATGCAAAATCAAACCCCATATTCATAATATTTCTCCAAGCATCAAATTCGAAATTAGCATGGGTACCTACAGCTTTCGGAGTACCATCAAATTCTGAATAATCGGGCATCAATCCGGTGACAGGGTGCGCTGCTCTTGGTAAAAGATACGTTCTACTAATTTCTGCCATTTCTGACCATAATTGATTATTATTATCAGCATAAAGTGCCCAAATATCATAAAATGCAGGTAAATGATAAGATGGATCAGTATATGTAGCAGAATCTCCGCATATTCCAAAAACAACCTGTTTTTGATTAGTATCGATTAAGTTGGTTGGACATTGACCACTATCGGCACTAGGTTTATTAAGCATACTTTTCAAAATATAATTTGCTTGTCCTTCATAATCAAAAACATCTCTCTCTGGATCAAAACCATCTGCTGATTGTATACTCCCCCATCTGGCATGAGCAAAAAATAGTGCCGTCACAAAATACTCTTCTCCATCTGGTGCAGAGTTTTGATCAATCATTGAAAAGGTATCGCTAGTTAACTGCCAAGAAAATAATCCATCTCTTGAGGTTCCAGGTTTATGTTGACTATACTGTTTTGCAAATTTCCATAATTTGTCGAAATACTCTTTTTTATCAAGTTGAACGCAAATCATCATTCCATAGGACATCCCCTCTGATCGAATATCGTTATTTCCTGTATCTAAAATGTAAGCCATATCGGTATCGACTTCATAATACAGTTTTTCGGTATTTACATTTCCGTTAACAAAATATTGTTCCCAGATTTGATTTAATTTAAGGTCTACAGCTTCATTGCTTTTTCCGGATTCTACAAACATATTTCGATAAACATCGGTCTCAAAAGAAGGTTGATCCGGAATAACAGGCGCAGGCCTATTCATTTTTAATTTATCATTCTTTTCTTTTTCATACTTTTTACTAGGTTCTTGAATTTGAATTAGTGGTTTTTCTTGTGCTGAGTAATCACTAGAATACGCACTTAATGTACTATTAAATAAGAAGCACAATAGTACTAATAGATAGGTTTTTAGGTGTTTTTTCATGATTTGTGTTAATTTATAATTATTATTTAAGTGTTATTTCTTTTGTCAAAACTTGTGTTGCTTTAGAATCTTCAATTTCATTTTTCGAGTTAGGTTGTTTTCCTCCTACATATATTTTAATTGGTTCTTTATTGATATGTTCTTTGCCTTCTGATGTGATTGATGCATACTGTTTTGAAGTGATTGTGAAACGCACTTCTTTTGTTTGATTTGGATCTAAGTTGATCCTTTCGAAACCAACAAGAGAATGTTTAGGCCCATCATTTACAGCTTTACTATGAGACAGATAAAGTTGAACGACCTCATCACCATTTACATCTCCAGAATTGGTAACTTGAACTGTTACAGGTATATTTTCTGAAATAGTAACAGCCTCTGGTACTTTTAAATTTGAATACGTAAAGTTGGTATACGACAATCCATGTCCAAAAGCATATAAAGGTTCGCCTTTAAAATATTTATAGGTTCTATTAGTCATATCATATGATTTAAAATCAGGAAGGTCTTCTACTGATTTATAAAAAGTAACTGGCAATCGTCCCGCTGGATTATAATCTCCGAACAACACATCTGCAATTGCTCTTCCTCCAAATTCTCCTGGATACCAACTCTCTAAAATAGCAGGGACATGATCATTTGCCCAATTAACTGCCAATGCGCTTCCGTTCATCAAAACAACAATGACAGGTTTGCCCAGCGCAGTAATTTCTTTCATTAATGCAATTTGCGTCTTAGGTAATGAAATCTCTGATCTATCACCTTTGTCAAATCCTTCTAAGACTACTGGCATTTCTTCTCCTTCGATATCTGGTGATAACCCTAAACAAAGTACAACCACTTCTGATTTTTTTGCAGCTTCAATTGCTGGCGATAACAGATCATCATCTAACTTTGCCCATAATAATTGGGCTTGAGGGTCTGCATGGTAGTTGTAGTACTCTATCTTTATTCTACTCGCTATTCCTTTTTTTAAATTTGTATCAAAATATCTAGTTTTAGGTTCGTGATCATCACTAAACTCAAACTTTAATGAATCGTTTACATACAATTTCCCTGCACTACTTGCACGCAAACCTATTCGGTAATTACCACTTTCTTTTGGAATAAGTTGCCCTGTCCACCTTACAGAAAATGCATCAGAGGTTAAACTATCAATTGGTTTTTTGGGCATCCAAACAAAATTGATGACACTATCATTTCTAGTAATTTTAGGATTGCCTTTCCACTCTTTATTATCAAAATATTCTCCTTTTAATCCTGAACTTTTTCCGTTATGAAGTACAGATGAAGGAATTGTTTGTAGTAATGGCCATCCTTTTGCTATATCACTACCTTTTGCATAATGCACTTTCGCATTTGGAAGTTTTTCTTTTATTGCTTTTAAGGGAGTAATACTGTTATGCGGAGTACCATGATAATTGCCTAACAATACTTGTTTTGCATTTGCATTGGGACCGATTACTGCAATTGAAGAAATATCTTTTTTTAACGGAAGCGTTTTATTTTCATTTTTTAATAAAACTATTGACTCTCTAGCTGTTTTTTCGGATAATTTGTAATGCTCTTCACTACATACGACATCGTATGGTATTTTGGACCACGATACCATTTTATCAGGATCAAACATTCCGAGTTTAAATCGAGCTGTCATTAATCTGGATAAAGCAATATCTATTTTTTCTTCATCTATGATCTCCTTTAGAACGGCTTCTTCAAGATTAGGGTCAAAAGCATTCCCACAATTTAAATCAGTACCTCTATCTACAGCAAGTGCAGAGGCTTCAACGGCAGTTTCTGATAATCCATGCCTGTTCGGTTTCCAGAAATCATTAATTGCCCAACAATCAGAAACCACATAACCATCAAACCCCCATTCTTTTCTAAGAATATCATTTAACAACAAATTACTACCGCAACAAGCTTCGTCTCTATACCTGTTATAGGCACACATTACCGATTGCACATTAGCTTCTCTTATGGCAGCTTCAAAAGCAGGCAAATACGTTTCTTTAAGATCTCTGTTAGATGTTTGATAATTATCTTCATGTCTAGATTTCTCCGGACCGCTATGAACTGCAAAATGCTTTGCTGTGGCTACTACCTTTAAATATTTTGGATCATCACCTTGTAAGCCCTTTATAAAATTTACACCCATGCGCCCTGTTAGATAAGGGTCTTCTCCATATGTTTCTTGACCTCTACCCCATCTCGGGTCACGAAAAATATTTATGTTGGGGGTCCAAAAAGTTAATCCTTGATAAATACCTCTTTTACCTTGATCACTAAAACGATGATGTTTTGCTCTTGCCTCATCTGATATTGCAGTTCCTACTTTGAATATAAGTGATTTGTCAAAAGTTGCTCCCATACCAATTGCTTGTGGAAAAACCGTTGCTTCACCTGCTCTGGCAACACCGTGCAAACATTCATTCCACCAATTGTACTCAGGTATTCCCAGTCGTGCTATAGCCGGAGCATCGTATCGCATTTGTGATACTTTTTCTGAAAGTGTCATCTGACTTATCATATCATTCACTCTTTCATCTATTTCTAGTGATGAGTCTTGAAAGTTATAGTCATATTCTTTTTCCTTTTCTTTTTTTGAGGTACACCCAACATTTAATTGTATAGCAATTAAAATCATTATAAAACCACTAAGGCTTATTCGTTTTTTCATTGGTTTTTATATTTAGTATTACAACGATAAGGAGATGCTTTATTTATGACATACTACTTAAAAATCAAACTAGAAAGAACTGGTGTTCTCTTCCTGTTAAAATGATCTCCATTATAATTTTTTGCCAATTTAGAAACAGAAAAAAAAAGGGGATGAAACAAAAAAAGCATAGACTATAATATTTGTTGCATTTAGGGCAAGAGCCCTAAATATAACGTGTACCCGTTCTTTAATATAGAATTATCACAGTACGAATTAGAAGAAATTTAATTTTTAATGGCGTATTAAAAAGAGTACGATAAAAAACCACATTCTAGTTTGATCGAGTATTTTAAGCTAAAAAATATCGGTCTTGCTTTTTAAAATACTCTTAGTATTGAAACGCAAAAATTAGGTTTTTTTTGTATCAACTTCTGTAGGTAAAATACCGAAATGACCCCTAAAACATTTTGTAAAATAAGAAGGTGAAGAAAACCCAACCTGATAGCAAACATTACTAATATTGGTTTGTCCTTCTTCTAGGATTTGTTTTGCTCGTTGCAATCTAATATTTCTTAAAAATTGACTTGCAGTTTGTCCTGTGAGTGTTTTTATCTTTCGATAAAATTGACTGCGGCTTAAATGTAGTTGTAATGCTAAAGACTCAACACTAAGATCAGGGTTGCTTATATCCTTATTAATGTGTTTTAATACTTTTTGGATAAATTCTTTATCTAATGAAGTCGTATTTTTATTATTATCATTATCACTAATGGCGCTAAAATATTTATTAAATAATATCTGTCTACTAGATAATAATTGTTTAAGTCGAGATTTTAAAACTCTGAGATCAAACGGTTTGTTGAGATAAGCATCTGCACCAGATTCTATACCTTTTAGTCTATCATCCTGCATTGTTTTGGCTGTTAGCATTAAAAGAGGGATATGACTGGTTTTTATATCTTCTTTTATCTTAGTACAAAAATCAAAACCGTTCATTTTTGGCATAATAACATCAGTAATAATAATATCAGGTATTTCTTTTTTAGCCTGTCTTAATCCTTCATCACCATTTGATGCTGTAAATACTTTATACACATCGTTTAGTTCATTTTTTAGATAGTTTCGTAGTTCGATATTATCTTCAACGATTAGAAGTCTAGATTTTTTTAAGTCATTATCCTTAATACTTTCTTTTTGAGAATCCATTGTACTAGGCAAAATCATTTGTTCTACCTCAGGTTTGGCATTATTGGTAATGCATATAACTTCGTCTTCTTGAAAATGAGATTTTCCTAATGGCAAAATCACGGTAAAGGTCGTGCCACTATTTAAAACGCTATCTACTTCAACCTTTCCTTTATGCAATTGCACAAAACTTCTTACAACCTCTAAGCCAATTCCTGTTCCACCATAATATCCTTTATTAAGAGTATCAACTTGATAGAACCGTTCAAATATCTTGGTTAGTTGTTCTTTTTCAAGACCTGGTCCAGTATCAGAGATACTTATTTCAAACATATCTCTATGTGCATTAGTATCTGCAATGGCCTCTTGAAGATCTCTTTTAATATGTATTGTTACTACAATTCTTCCTTTTTCAGTAACAACTTTAAAAGCATTGGACAAAAGATTAAAAATAACTTTTTCTATCATATTTTTATCCACCCATACTTCTAGTTCTGAACCATCATGATCGACTTGCAAATCAATATTTTTATCACGTGCTTCTTCAATAAAATGATCAACGACATAGTTAACCAATTGGATAATATCTAACTGTTGAGCTTTAACTTTTAGTTTGTTTAACTCTAGTTTTCGAAAATCCATAACTTCATTTATCAATCTAGAAAGTCTATCTGTATTTTTATGAATAACATGATGCTTTTCTTTAATCTCATCTGGTAAATCATATTTTTTGTTATTAATAATATCAATAAGCGGATTGATAATTAAGGTAAGGGGAGTCCTAAATTCATGAGATATATTGGTAAAAAATTGAAGCTTTTTCTTATGTAACTCTTCTTCTTTTACTCTTTTTTCTCTTTCGTACTTAATCAGTTGTTTTTCTTTAATTCTTCTTTGATTTAATTGATTTACCATATAAATCACGAAAAGAAGCAGAAAAGCATATGATACGATAGCCCATTTTGTTTTCCACCATGGGGGTAGTATCGTTATTTTTAGTTTTAATGGAGTTTCATTCCATATGCCATCATTGTTAGCTGCTTTTAATTTAAATATATAATTACCATAGTCTAGGTTTGTATAGGTTGCACTTCTTGTGTTTCCTACATAATTCCATGATTTTTCTAAGCCTTCTAAATAATATGCATATTTGTTTTTTTCTGGTCTTGTATAATTAACCCCTGTATATTCTATAGTAAATACGGATTGTTTATAGGTTAAAGAGATACTATCTGTTTCTGAAATTGCCTTTTGAAAAGGAGAGTTTTTAGCATTGGGTACTACTTTTTGATTAAACAGCCTAAAATCCGTTAAGCATAAATAAGGTATTGCTGTATTGATCTTAATACTTTTGGGGTCGAAGTAATCGATTCCTTCATAACCGCCAAAGTATAAATCTCCTGTTTTGTCTTTATACACCGAATTAAAGTTAAAATCATTTGATAACAATCCATCATTTGTAGTATAGTTCGTGATATTGTTAGTTATCATATCTATTTTATGAAGCCCTTCGTTACCGCTTATCCAAATATTTCGATTTTCACTTTCTATAATAGCAGATACATTTTCTTCAGTCAAATCATAGAGATCATTATAAGAAATAAAAGTTTCTTTATCGCTATTGTATTTCCATAAACCAGCACCTTTTGTTCCTATCCATAGTGATCCATTTGCACTCTCGTACATTGATAAAATATGTTTTACACTTGCTGTATTCTTAAAATTCCCAAACATTTTTGGGCTTATTGCCATAACAGAATATTGATCCTTATTAATTGCAGAAACTTTATATAAGCCATTGGTAGATCCAATCCATATATTATTATTTGTATCTACTAGAACTTTCCTAATGTCATTTTTATGTAAACCATTTTCCACAAATTCTTTTGTTTTGTGGTGCCTAATAGTACCTTCTTTGGGGTGATATGAAACAATGCCTCCATGAAAAGTACCTATCCATATTCTACCATTAGTATCTTCAGCAAAACTTAATATTCGGTTTGAGGTTAATTCTCCGTTTGTATTTTCTGAATTAAAATTAACAAAACGATTTTCTCCTTTTTTAAGGAAATAAATTCCATTATTCCAACTTCCCGCCCATATATTGTCTTGGCTATCCATAAAAATAGTTTGAATATCATGTGCATCCAGCCCCAAGTATTCTTGACTTTGATTATTTATATGAGTGATTTTTTTATTTTTAGGATTATAAATATCAATTCCCCCTCCATCCATACTTATCCATAATCGCCCCAATCGATCTTCTATAATGCCCGTAACTGAACCTACTTCTAAGGAGTTTTTTTTATGAGGTAAACTTTCTATATTCTTAAACTTATCATATAACCTATCATAAACTCCTATTCCTCTATTGTAATACCCCATCCAAATTCGATCATTTTTATCTCTAAACAACGACCATATTGAATTTGATTGAATACTGTTTTTATCTGCTTTATCAAATACATAATTTTTAAATACTTGTCCGTTTTTACTTAAATGTATTAATCCGTCATTTTCTGTACCACACAATATGGTGCCATCTCCTACTGTAATTAATGATAAAATCCGTTTTGAAGTGACTTCAAAGTTTGAAATTATATGATTTGCATTTTGATCTCTTTTTATTTGATAGAGGCCTTTATCTACTGTGCCTATCCAAATATTATCTTCATTATCAATTAATAAAGATTGAATAGGTTCGCCGATAGTTTTATCTTTATTTTCGATCTCAAATATCGAATTACGAAGCGTATTTATCGTTGGATCATATTGCTTAAGTCCTTTATTAGTTCCTGCATAGATAGTTCCTTTACTATCGGCAACAAGACTATTAATATTTAGAATACTTCCTGAAGAAATGGTATCAAGGTTAGCTATATGGTGCGTTTTAAAATCATCAAGTGTTAATTTGAATAAGCCTCGTTCAAAAACACCAAAAAGCAAATCCCCGTTATCATCACCAATAATACTGCTTATGGCCATACTAGAATCACAATTACTCTTACCTTGCTCTGTTATGCAAATCCTTCTAAATTGGTTGAGATCTCTATCATATACATTTAAACCATTTTCAGTACCTATCCATAACCTATTTGTTTTATCTAAATAAGCCGAATAAATCATACTACTACTAAGCGATACAGAATCTCTTGGTTCGTGTTTGTAGGATATATACTCAATCCCATCGTATCGGTGCAGACCTCCTCCATTAGTACCAATCCACATAAAACCATAATGGTCTTGAATAATGGTTGATACGGCAGTTTTTGAAATACCTTCTTTTATATTTACAAAATTGAAATCCTTTGGTCTCTCCTGCGACCAAAGGCAACCTTGGGTATAATAAAAAACCATTACGCATAGATATGCTATACTTTTTCTAACATCCATTGATCTTTAGCTTCCTTAATCTAGCAATAAAGTTAATACCTTTTATGATGATCTGTTTTCAAAATCAATTTTTCGTTTTGAAAATGTAATACTACAACTTAACTAATTGTAAGGTAAAAACGTTTATAATAATGGTTTTCATATAAATTCATCAGAAAAAGAAAACTATAGTAACAAGAGCTAAAGTAATTAAACAATATATTGAATATGTTTAATGATTAAATTTTTTGTTAATAGAATTCTATACAACCAGATACGAAATATTAAAAAGGTATTAGATCTATTAACTTATCAAATCAGATGGACTTATTGCAAATTCTTTTTTAAAGCATTTAGAAAAGTAAGAAGGGTTAGAAAAACCTGCCAAGAAAGCAATTTCGGCAATAGTTTTTTGTTGACTAAGGATTAGCTCTTTAGCACGATGCAAACGCACAGAACAGATGAGTTTATTTGGAGATTTATTGGTTATTGCTTTCAGTTTACGTTGTAGTTGCCGTTGACTCACACCTACTTCTCTACAAAGCATTTCTACTCCAAAATGTTCATTACTAAGATGGTTATCAATATTTTGAAGTACTTTTTCAAGAAAAGAATCATTTTGAAGAAGTCTTTTAGATTCTATTCTTAGTGGTGGTATAGTATGTTTGGGTTTGTCACTAACAGTATATAATGATAATGATTCTCCTGCTTCGGTTTCAAAAATCGCTTTGTATTGTGTAAAATGCACACCAGCTCCTGCAGCCAAATTCTTGACCGTTTGGGTTAATAAAATTTGATTAGGCATCGACTTTTGAAGAAGTAATGTCTTGAAACCTTCTATCTCTTGGCATATAGGGTTACCTACCATGCATTCTTTGATATGTACACCTGTAGTTAACTGTGCATTCATATTTTGGATAGCGTCAATCATATTCATACTACAATGAACAGCTTTACTAGGTCCATCAAAAGTGGCAATAAATGTTTCTTTATGATATTGAATTATACGTCCTCTATAATTCTCTACAGATTGCTTTATAAACGCTTTATGTTTATCTATATTTATTTCTGAAGATAATATTTGTCCCACTAGTATGGTAAATAATTGTTTTTCATATACCGGTTTTGGCTTTACATTTAATATAAAAGCCTTTATTTCTTCTAGAATCTCATTTGTGTTACCTGTCCAAAATAAATGATCACTACCTTCAAACTCAACTAATTTTGCTCCTTGAATACGTTCGGCAATATATCTTCCTTCTTCTATTTTTACATCAATATCATGGGTACGTTGTAATAGTAAAGTGGGTACTTTTATAGAACCTAAAATATTTATTATATCTACTTGCGTATTCATTTTGGTAAGCATCATAGCCGCAGTGGGACTAGCGCCAGATCTAAAATAATTCGCTAACCAATCCATAAATACAGGATCATTTGCTTTAGAGGGAGCCAATGATTCTAAGTCCATTTCTCCGCTACCCCAATTATTTTCAATCATATCATAAACAACCTGTCGTTCTTCTTGAGTAGGTGCCCAAGGATACTCAGGGGCATATATTCGTTTAGCAAATATTCCAAAAGCTATCAAAGAAATCGTGCGATTTGGGTATGTAGCTGCAAATAAAGCTGAGACGGATCCTCCTTCTGAATGGCCAAATAAAGCTGCTTTTTGAGAACCAACAGCATCCATCACGGCTCTAATATCGTCCATTCTTTCTTCTAAGGTCGGAAGTTCTACGACACGATCCGAAAGTCCCGTTCCACGTTTATCAAAAAGAATAACTCTTGCTATTTTTCCTAATTCTTCTAAAAAGCTAACAAGTTCTGGACAAGCCCACATCCAATCTATATTCGATACCCATCCCGGAATATAAACTAAATCAATAGGACCAGAACCAAAAACTTGATATGCAATATTGATCGTACCGTTTTTAATATATTTAGTATCTGGTTTCATAAAATATATCTTATTCTTTTTTTTGATAAAAGAGTATCAAGGTTTTTTCGAGTAAAAATTGTAAATAGCAAACTATCATATCCAGAGTAAGATATTACATTTACGTATTTGACAAAAAGTGATATTTAAGTTAAACATCACATTCTTAAACAAAGAAATGTATAAGGGACTTACATTGCAAAAAAAAGGGGGTAGCAAAAGAGTATCAAATAATTTAAACTATTCATTTACAGATATTTAATAGTTAATCAAAGTATTGATTCTTATTTGTTATTTTAAGGTAACCATACAGCTTTTCTCAAAAAAGAAGGGGTTTTATAGAATAAAAAAGGTGTAAGTTTAATTAAAAAACTATGTGCAAGAAATACTTTTAATATCTTATAACGTGATATTTTTATTTTCAATAAAAGCAATAATATCTTGTTTAGAATCTAAACCTAGTTTTTTACGAATACGATATCTTGAAGATTTTATAGCCGCCACTGTATTGTTTTGAAGTTTACTAATTTCTGTAGTACTAAGCTCCATTTTCATAAGACAAAGGAGTTCCTTTTCTTTTGGTTTTAACTCAGAAAAATGTTGATCAAGTAGTATTTTAAAATCAATATTTACCTCATCAAGGTACGTCTGTAAACTTAATGATGATTTTTTAGCATCTTTCTCTGATAATAACGAAGCCGATATCGAGCGTAATGCAGACTTACGTTCTTTCTCATCCTCTAAAGCTGTAACTTGTTTAATATCATCTATTGTGGTATTAAAGACTTCTTCTCTAACAGAGCTTTCTACTACCACTTTTTTAAGTTCTTGTTCCCGATTCGCAAGGGCTAAATCTGTTTTTAATTTTTCAACCTCTGCAAGTTTGGCTTTATTTGCAATAAGCTCTAGTTTTTGTTTATTATTCTTTCTAATAAAGTAAATTAAAAATAAAGCTGCTATAAGCGTAATAATCAGTAATGATAAATACAATTTCTTTTTAGTAGCTTCATTCTTCAGGTTTACTGCCGTTAGTTCTTTTTCTCTCTTATACTGATATGCAAATTCTAAATCTGCAAAACGTTTTGTTGTACTTTTTTTTACTAAAGAATCTTTGTATTTATCTTGAATTAAAAAAGCTTCATACGACTCTGAAAATTTTTTATGATTGTGCGCTATTCCAACTTTGGTATGGTATGCCCATTGTATTAAATATAAAGCGTTCACTTTTTTTGAAAAGAAAATAGCACTGTCTATATGTGCATTTGCTTTGCTAAACTCTTTTTGATTATCATATACTTTTGCTAGATTAGAATGGTTATGTGCTCTGATTTTATACTCAGTTGGAGGTAACAATTTTAAGTTTTCTCTATAAATATCGCCCGCTAATTCATAGTTCCCTGAATTTGCATAGATACTGGCTAAATTTCCTTTTACTTGTAGCTTAAGTGCCTTAGCGGTGTCAGCTTGTATCGCCTTTTTGAAATAATATGTGGCAGAATCTATCTTTTTCTGTCTACTAAAGACTCTGCCTATGCGGTTTAACGTAAGTACTTGCCCTCGAGCCGACTTTGCCTTTTCATGGAATACTAATGCTCGTTTATGAAATCGTTTTGCTTTCTCAAAATCCATTTGCCTCGAGTAAATATTCCCTAGATTACTTATAGTTCTTCCTATAATCATATCATACTCGATCTCTTTGGCAATAGCTAAGGCATCATTTGCATACTTCAAAGCTGCCTCAGTATCTTGAAGATCTAAGGATACGCTTGACATACTATATAATAATTCTGCTTCTAATTTTTTATAATAATAACTTTTATATCCCTTATCCTTAATGATATTATGAACATCTAGAAAGATTTCTTTGGCTATATTACCATCAAAATAAGCTAATTCACCTGCTAGGTCCAATCTAAGATTTAAACGTATAGAGTCTGAGGTTGCTTTTTCTATTTCTAGTTTAATTGCTTCTATCTTTTGAGAACGTGCATCTGTAACCTTATCTTTTGTTTGTGAATAGGAAAAAAGAGAGATCAGACATAGCAGCACACATAAAATTCTAGTTTTCAAAACAGAGGGATTTTAAATAAGACAATTGTCGACGATTTAATCTTAGCTAAAATACAACATCATGCTATAATTGATATAACACATTTTTATTTTCTAAAGTAAACATCATTAAATAATTAAGCTTTATGTGATTTTAGGGTATTCAACTTCACCAAAGTCTATAAAAAATACTTTAATTCCAGTTCTTTTATTCTTGTTCTAACTGTATCAAATAGGTAAGAATTTCTTGACCAGGATCTAATCCTAGTTTTTTACGAAGACGGTATCGCGCAGTTTTCACACTTTCTGGTGATATTCCAAGAATACTGGCCGTTTCTTTAATATTAAGGTTTAATTGAATCAGAGAGCATATTTTTAAGTCATTTGTGCTCAAATCCTTGTGTTTCAATTTTAACTTTGTATAAAAACCCTGATGTACATCTTCAAAAAATCTACTAAAATCTTCCCAATCTCTATCGATGCTTAAATTTTTTCGTATAATCTTATTTAGATCCGCTATCAATTTATCTTTTTCTACAGCAGGTGATTTTTTAAGACTTTTTATAGTCGTCTGCAATTGTTGTACTACTTCATTCTTTTTTATAAAATTTAATGCATATGATGTGAGTTCTTTATTTTTAAAATCTAACTGACGCTTCAATTCCTTTTGCTTTAATTCTGAGTTTTCTAAATCTTTTTGACTTAGCGCATACACCGATTCTAACAATTCTTGACTTTTAGTCGATAATTGTTTACTTTTTTTAGCACGTTGTCTTGATATCATAAAAATTACATAACCACATATAGATATACTTGTAACTCCAAGAATTAAAATAAGTTTAATAAAGTTATCTGTTTTTTCTTTTGCTTTAAGTGCCAATACCTCTTTATTTTTTATATCTAATTCATTTTCAAACTCTAAATAGGCGATTTGTTTTGATTTATCAGAATTAAAAAGAGAGTCTTTAAGCGTGGTATATTTATCATAAAATGTAAGGGCTTCTTCTGCTTTAGATTGTTGTTTTTTTAATTCCTTTAACTCTTCGTATGCAAACAATTCATATTTCTTTAAATTGTTCTCTTTAGCAAGTTCTA
Source organism: Aquimarina sp. AD10 (assembly GCF_003443715.1). NCBI lineage: Bacteria > Pseudomonadati > Bacteroidota > Flavobacteriia > Flavobacteriales > Flavobacteriaceae > Aquimarina > Aquimarina sp. AD10. Next base: position 3,319,004 of record NZ_CP031965.1, read on the forward strand.
ACCCCTTATTTAATTCGATTGCGGCTTCATCAAGTCTATTAGACAATCTTAATATTTTTCCGTGAATAACAAAGTTATTCGTCAGCCCATCAATATCACTTACCTCTCTACCTAATTTTATTGATTTTTGTATATGATAACTAGCCTGTTCAATTTCATTTTTAGAAAGGTATAAAATCCCTAGTCTATTATGTACTTCTGCAATCCCATAAGTGAATTCGTTGGCAATATGCATTTGTAATGCATCTGTAAGATATTGTAAAGCCTTGGTATCTTTATTTTGTTTTATAAGAATAGTACCTATTTTGGTAAACGTTGTTGCAATCCTACTTTTTAATCCTAATGCAGTAAATTCGTTAATCGCTTGGTCATAATTTTGCAAAGCTCTCTCATACTCCCTAAGATCAGCATATACCATTCCTATATTAAGTCTTGTATTCGCTATTCCTCTCTTATCATTTACTTTTTCGTAAATCTTATAAGAAGTATTTAGATATTTCAAAGCCTTATTTTGGTCACCTTGAGCCCAATATGCAACACCGACTATACGATTTGCCTTAGCTAAACCAGCAGGATATCTTAATAATCTTGATAATTGCAATGCTTCCTTTCCGTAAATAATAGATTCATTGGCATCTACTATCCAATACTCAAAACCAATGGCATTAAGCAAATTTACTTTTATGGTATCTTCTTCTTTATGTGCACTTAATTGATCCTGTAAACTGTTTATTTTCTGAGTACTCGCTAATAATTGTGTAAAAGAGATAAAGAAAAAAATCATAACCAAAACACAAGTGATTGATTTCTTTTCACACATACATCTTCTTAATTGATATAAAGAAACCTTAAAAAACGCATTAAAATTTGTGGTTACAGGTATAATAGGTTTTAAACTTTTTAGTACTAAATAGGATGTTAAATAGAATTTAATTTATAGTATTCTTATTCTATAACAGTTTTAGAAACTGCAGTATTCTTTTTTTGATACTTTTCTTTATACAAGATAATTAGATTACAAAAAGAGATCATAAATCCTGCCGAGAACAAGTAGCAAAAAAATAACAGTGCCATTAATTGTATTCTATTAGACATAATACTCTCTTTAACCCAAGCTTTTTCGGGGTCACCCAATATGATCATCATTTGTTCATTTCTGGCTGGTAAAAACCCGTGAGCTGTTTTAAAAGTTTCAAAAGGATTATTATCTAGTAGTTCGTTACCAATAACAATATCTTTATCGAGATAAGGTAACGTTTTGGCCTCTCTAGCAAAATGATAAATAGCATACACACCTATAAAAAGAGCGATAAACTCTATTGATAAACGCATCCAGGTTCTTGCTGACTTATTTTTAAAAGAATACAAAATCAAAAAACCAGCAAGTACAGTGGCTATAAATACCCCAAACTTCATAAAAAAAGCTGTGTTCTCGTCTGTTGCATGCCAAGAGGGCAACGGAATAATAAAAGCACCGGTGACTGAAGCGATCCAAGTACTAAGTAGTGTAACCTCTTTCCAGACTTCTTTTAGTTTAGCAACAAGCATCTTGGTTTTATTTAGGAGTTTTTAATACTAGTTTTTTCTCTTCTTCTTCACCGTTGTTCATAATAAGGTGCAATTCTGGTTCTCCTATGAGATCTTCTTTTTCTAACCAAAACAAATAATAGCCTGGCACAAAATCCTGTGTCGCACTATTTGTGGGTCTGTTAAATCGAAAACGCTTTATATCCAATGCTTTTTCGTAAGATAATTTTCCAAAAACAAAATACCCTTCATCCTCATTAGAATCTACGGTAACTTTAATTTTGGTATTTGCATCATTTTTTTCACTACTTGTAATAGATGTTAATTTGGCGTCAAAATCCAAAAAAATGGCCTCTAGCAGAAATGTTTTATCAGATATGGTATCAAAATCTTTATCTACGCGTTGCAATACTTTTTGTGATTCTTTTAAGGTTGCCATGTATTCTGGAGTAAGTGCATATTTCTGATTACACACTTTTAGAGCAGGTATTAACGCTACACTTTTTTTTTGTAATTTATTGAAGGTTTGTATAAGATTATCTTCTCCTGTAGCAGGTATTTTTTCTGCCAGATTTGTTATCGCTTGTTGAGTATTTGTTAAAACCACAGAAAGTTGATTATCTTTTGGAGCATAACTTGCACAGCTACATAGAACAGTAATAACAAAAAGGGTCGCTGTATATTTGTAAAACTTCTTCATGTGTAGTAATTTTTAGTTTTGCTGGTCAATTTTAACATGTACTATGAGAGCAACAAAGTTACAGCTACAACTACTTACCTTACTATTACAAATACGACAAAAGCTTTAATTTTTACGACGGCATAAGCTTTAGTGTGTCGTGTTTTTACAAGCCCTTATGAAGTTATATCCTCTAAAATACTTTTATTACTCTCCTGCGCAACTATTTTATCAATCAGCGCACCATAGTCACCCGCCTGCGCAGCGCAGAAAGGTGTAAATAATGTGCAGCTTTGGTTTTTATATAAAGATTAGCAACACTCATACATGCAATCTGAGCTGTTGACTAGACCTGTCAGGTTTTAAAAACCTGACAGGTCTGGGCTTGCTACAATTGTTCTAACATATTTGCGATTCATGATGACTTTAAAATCTATTACAAACAAAGCCGCCTTTACTTTTTCCTTACTCTTGGCGCTTACTCATACGTAACACGGAAAACATTTCCGCACTATCATATCAACGTGATTTGGTATTTTTAACATAGAATAGAGAGTTAATCCCTATTTTCATTAACATAGTCATATATTTTTTCAGCAAAATCATCTGCATCAGTAAAATGATTCATTCCCTTAAGTGCCAAATCAAGTAAAGATTTGGTGCTCTCCGATGTAAAGCTTGTCCCTTTAATTTCCTTACCATAGCCAATACCTTTATCCATCTTATTGTAAAACGCACTTATGTCTTCGTTAAAGACATCTTTTTTTAACAACTCATAATTGAAAAATCGTTTTATACCAGCTCTAATCGCTTCACGGTCACTGGGGGTACCTTCAAAATATATTACTACTTTATCATACTTCACTTTATTCTTTTGTTCTTGGGAAGCATAGAATTTTAAACTTTTTATTTTTTTTGTCCAAACCATATCATGTTTTACTGCAAAAGTTTTTAAGGTTACTTTTTCTGGGTTTTCTACACCTTCTTTGATATGGTCCACGAGCTTTTTGGCGTCATTTTGATTTTTGATATTTAATATAATCCTTTCATTAGCATTCTTACCTCTGTTTCCTCGTACATGAAAATAGGTCCCTGTTTCATATGCTTTTTTTGAAGGCTTTTTGTTCTGGGCATGATAATTAATATTATCCATACTCTCTTTATTTATAGGAGTACTTGTATAGGTATCGTTGTCTTCCTTTCCTAAACTCCCATAAATGAACCAAAATATACTATCTAAAGCTTCGCTTGCTTTATTTTGTTTAGATTTAAGATTCCTTTTTGCAAAGAAAAGATCGATTTCAGACCCCATTTTGAAAAATCTTTTCCTACTTTTTTTAATCCTTAACATTCTGATTTTATGTTGCTGTGCTTCAGTAGATGCATTTAGCTCATCATATTCTGCCAATAATAGAACCAATTCAGGATACATATCTCTTAAGATTTTCTTAGTATGCGTTTCATTATCCATTTCCTTCAACTGGTATGTCTTGGCACCCTTATTTGATTTCATATTCCTTGAGACACTTCCTACACCTTCCAAAGACTCAGCCTTCGCTCCCATAACATCAGCCTCCTTCTCTAACCTAGCATCATCATTGATATTTACTTTACTTTTTAGCTGCTTGGTGGGTTTTACTCGACCTTGTTTTTGTTGTACTACATGCCAAGCTTCGTGCGGTAAGTGCTTCTGCTGTCCTGGACCCAAATGAATATCTGTTCCTTGTGCATAGGCATGTGCTTGTAGTTGTGCAGGTTTGCTGGAGTTATAGTGTACCTTTACATCATCCATACTATACCCAGAAAGGTTTTCGATACCTGATTTTAAATTATTAGGTAAGCCCGTTTTGTTTACTTTTTGTTGTATTGGGGTTGCTCTATTCTCTGTGGCAGTGTTCATCGTAGCCTTCAGCTTTTGCTGATCGATAGTAGCCGTACGGTTATCCACTAATTGTGCCGTACCTCCATTACTAGGTTCATTAGTAACCTTTGGGGTAATCAGAGTTTGGGGTTCTTGGGTATTATCTGCTTGTGTTTTCATAACTTTATAGCATTTTTTTTATAAATCACCATGAATATTTTTTACAAATGAGCTAGTTGCAAATTAAGTCTACTGATCGAAAATCCGTTATATCAAATGATAATGTGAATTTGCAATCCATGATGGCTTTAAAATTTATTATGACTAAGGTAGCTTTTACTATTTCCTTACTCTTGTCTCTTACTCATACGTAGCAAGGAAAACATTTCCGTGCTATCATATCCCCTCGATCGGGCTAAAAATGATCATCATACTTTTTTTACTTCCCAAACTTTTAAAGGTCACGCCTTCTATCACCCTCATCAGTGTTTCTGTTCATCATAATTTTTCTGAACGTCTTCCTTGGTTTACCATCAAGTATCCATCTATAAATATTGGCTCTGACCCCTCTTTTCCACCACTTGTTTGAAGGTGATCTCATCTCTTCTAAGCTTCGGTAGCCTACTTGAGGATTAACGAGACATTGAATACCATTCACTATTTGCCCTGCACCTGCAGGATTACCTACCATAAAATCAACACCACCAGCATAACCATTACATATTAATTGATGATTTGGATCCTGCAAGGGGAATATAGCCCAAAGCCCTCCTATATCTGCCCCACTTACAATAATATCCAAATCATGACCTCTCTCAACTAATTGTCTTTCGCCTACCGTTAAAGGAGCTCCTGACTCTGTTGGAGCTATTCTACTGTCTAAAGCCAAATAATTCCAATCACCTTGTGTTAAACTGTTAGCAAATATGTGTTCATAAGCATTACCACCGCCCAAGGCCCAAGGTATGGCTCCTCCCAAATTATACCACATATTCGCGCCTCCTAACCATTGTTGAATTTCTTGAAAAGTCGCAGTAACTACATAATTTTGTCCTAATACTATTAGTCCTGGCGGTTGCCATCGCTGAGCTACCGTAGTAGATATATCACTCTCTACCAATCCCGTTGTGGCTCCTTTATAGCTATTTGTTGTGATATTTTTCAGTGCCCTATTTCCCATTACATCTGCTTCTTTCTCCAAACCTGCATCATCATTAATATTCACCTTACTTTTTAACTGTTTGGTGGGTTTTACTCGACCTTGCTTTTGTTGTACCACGTGCCATGCTTCATGAGGCAGGTGTTTTTGTTGGCCTGGTCCAATATGTATATCTGTTCCTTGCGCATAAGCATGTGCTTGTAGCTGTGCTGGTTTGCTGGAGTTGTAGTGTACCTTTACATCGTCCATACTATATCCAGAAAGGTTTTCGATGCCAGATTTTAAGTTATCAGGTAAGCCCGTTTTGTTTACTTTTCGTTGGATAGGATTTATATTACCCTGTGCAGAACCATTCATGGTTTTTTGTAGCTTACGATCATTGATAGTGGAGGTACGGTTATCCATAAGTTGGGCCGTACCTCCGGTACTAGGTTCACTAGTAACCTTTGGGGTAATCGGGGTTTGGGGTTCTTGAATTTTATCTGTTCGTCTTTTCATCTGCCATGGTTTTAAGTTGTACATTCTTGTTATCCATATCCAAAAGACCATCTAAAAAGGCATCTAGCCCATTAGCTCTGGCATGTTCTAGTGTTTTTTCTCCAGCCTCTAATAGTCTTTCTATATTATCCTTTGAGGCATTCGTCATATCTAAGTCATAATTTTTAGCCTCATTAGGAGTATCTATTCTTAGCAACGATCCAAGATCATCTGGCTGTAGGGTATCGAATATTTCTTTCATTTGATAGGAAACGGTATCTATACTAGCATCCATCATAATTTCTGGGATAGATTTTGCCCATCGTAACAACCCCCATTTGTGGCTTTTTTGTGTTTTTTTAAATATAGCGTCTCCTGCTCCTGTACCTATTGACAATACATACATATCGCTAGCCGATGGTTCCTTATTATTACGTTCTCTAAAATGCGTATTTCTAACTTCTGCATAGGCACATAACAAAGGATTATTGGCAAAAACACCCCCATCTATATTACGCATTTGGGTCTCCTCTAGTTTGGGCTTTGGCGCTTTATTTTTTATTACCGCTGGTGGAAAATAAGTAGGCGCTGCAGATGTAGACCGTAATACATCCCGCACCAAAAACTCTCTTTTTGATGTATTTTCTATACTTGTAAAAAAGAAAGAAGATTTTGTATTCATATTATAGGTTGTGACCATACAAGGTTTTATCAATTCGCTCATGACCAGCTCGCCAAACATTTCTTTAAGTACTTGTTCCAGATTACGAGGATTATATTCTGTAGCATTAGTAAGTCCCCACAGGCGTTTCCAGTTACTCACTCTTGAGTCGTTAAAAATCTTAGGTCCTTCATCCACATAAAAATCCAATGCTTCTGAAGCGCTGTATTTTGCCTTATTTTTATTTTCTGACTGTGGTGTTAAATACATACCAGACAAAATCCCTCCTGTACTAGTACCTGCAATAAAATCAAAGTGATCTGCGATGGTGGATCCCGGTACTTTTTTCTGCAGGTATTCCTCTGCATACTTTATAATCAGTGCCGGGATAATCCCCCTTATTCCCCCACCATCTAATGAGAGTATTCTTACTTTCTTTTTATCTTTTATCATATTTTTTAGCTTAAAATGATACCTCCTTTTTGTAACTCAAGGCGTATTGCCATTTCTAATTCTTGCTGTGGGATGCTTTCTTTTTTATCGGTTATAGCCTTTAGGGTACATTTGCGTACTACATTCATCATGACTCCGCCAGATAACTCGTACTTTTCTGCTATACCCCATACATCTACATTTGTATCTAAGGGTAATTTTGGTGAAAAAGATTGTTGCCATAGCTTGTAGCGTTCTTCTACCCCCGGCATACTAAATGCTACCATAGATTGGAAACGACGTGTAAAGGCTTCATCGATATTGTCTTTAAGGTTTGATGCCAAAATCACTACGCCAGAAAAGTCTTCAATACGTTGTAATAAATACCCAATTTCTTGATTTCCGTATCGGTCGTTAGCACTATTCATTTGCGTACGCTTGCCAAAAAGAGAGTCTGCTTCGTCAAAAAACAAAATCCAGTTCTGCCGCTCAGCCTGATCAAATACTTTTGCCAGGTTTTTCTCGGTCTCTCCAATATATTTAGAGACTACCATACTTAAATCTATCTTATACACGGGCATATTCGTGCTTTTACCCAATAGTGCCGCAGTCATAGTTTTACCTGTGCCTGGAGGTCCATAAAAAAGGCTTTTATAACCCGGTTTTAACTGTTTACTCAATCCTAACTCATCCATTACTATTCCCCCATGGGTAATCCAGTCACGTATTTCTTGTAAACTTTGCGTTGTACTCCTAGTGAGTACAATATCATCCCATGCTAGTTGCGTACTAATAGGTTCTGCAGGAAAATCAGCACTGTACACGGCCTCGTATGGCTGCCCACTAATTAGATAGTCTATATACTCATATCCCACCATCCATATACCACTTAATCTGGGGACTCTTTTTTTAACAGTATCGTTAGGGATTACTCGCATACGTATGAACATGTGATCAGTTTTAAAAAGATACTGATACGATATACGTTTTACCAAATCATCACCAGCAAGAATGAATAGCGCAGTTTCTGCTGTAGGAATCAATCCAGAGTGTCCATCGATAAACAATCCACCAAATTCACTAAATCGTCGATCGTAATCCTGATTTTTACTGATTAAAATATCCAACACTTCTGGTTTTATATGTGGCACAAGTGCAAGGATGAGTACTAATCGCTCGGCTACATTTAACCTATGATCGTGTACAAAAGCCCCATAAGCACTTTTATTTGTAGGTAAATCAGGTGCGCTTAGCTCATCTATCGATTGATATGAAGTGTCATGACCAAAATGCAATGCTATACGCACATTAATAACTTCTCTAAGCCATGCCAGTTCCCTCTCTAATACCTTTGCGTTTTGTACTAGATTAGTATCTAGTATTGGCAGTTTTAGTGCTCTTTTATTTGCTATAGTGGTTTCCATAGTTTGTTTTTTTATTGCTATTATTTTGCGATATTACATCCATTCTACCATGAGTACTGTCTGCATCCAGGGTAATTTTACAACGGTAAACCCCCAGGGTAATTTCTCAAGAGTTACATCATAGGTTTCTTTTTTCACTTGCAGCAGCCAGTGATCATCACGCTTACGCAATGACCCTTGTCTTGATAGATAAGAAGTACGAAATCCATCTAGCGACAAATTTCTCCAGTGCGGACCACGAGCTATTACAGCACTTAATAGCTCATCTGCCATTTGCTTTTCAGTTTCGGAAAGCGGTATAGGAGGTATCATATCATCTAAGGGCACCCCACATAGGACTTTCGTCAACGGAAGCATTGCTTCAAAAAATTCGGTATCTACTGTTTCACATACGTACTGTAAAGCACAAACAGCTTTGTTTCTAGCAGTTTCATTGTGAAACGCTTTATCCTTCATCACCTCCAGGTTTTCAAAAAATCGTTGCAAAAATGGCCACAAGAGCACTAATCCCGAATTTTGAATGGTTATAAAATCCGCATCCTCAAAAGAGGATTGTAATGTTTCTATTTCAGCAGACGTGCTGAGACCCTGTTGTAAAGGTTTCAACGTAGCTCTTACGATTTGAAGATGTCTGGCGATCGGTTGCAGTTTGGTTTCAGTATTGATTGGTTCTTGACTATTATTTTGTGATACATTAAGACGCAACAACAATTGCTTTAATTCTCTTTGCAAATTAGCATCTAACTTATAAAAATAAGGGGCGTTTACTAGTTTGGATGTTTGCTGAAAAAACTGCTGCCAAACTGTATCACTAGAGTATTGCGTTTTATATTTTTCTACAAGTGATCGTATTGCGTATACATTTTTATTTCGATTTTCTTTGCATTCGTTTTTTAAATCGACTCCTAGTTCTAAAAGCGTTTCCTGGCTACATCTTTCTTTTAAAACCTCATAGTCTTTGGCCGTAGTTATCTGAGTAAAAGCTGTTTTCCAGAAGGTATTTTCAATAGTAAGATGTGTAACTCTAGTATTCTTTGAAATTCTATCTTGTAATTCTTTTTTAACCGTAGATAAGCCTTGTACCGAAATATCAGTTAATAGTTGAAGGCAAGAAAGGACTTGATCTTCTGTAAACGTATATAAAAAACGGTCCAGATATGTATGATTCAAAGGCAATTGAACCAAAAGTTTTGTAAAAGTAGTATCTGGCGTTTTAATGAGTCGATCCAATTGTTCTAGTACATAAGCTTTAGTAGTATTACTGGACCACCAAGGTAGTCTACCATTTTTGAGGTAATACGACACTACTTGTACAGGTGTATTTTGCGGTTTCTCCTCTTTTTCTTCTGCAGCACTTTCTTCATTGGCAGCATCTTCAATTGCAATTAGTGCATCACTAAATTTTTCTGTAAAGACTTCTGCTAGGTTTTCTATTTGTACATCCCCCAAGTCTACAGTTAATTGATCTATCTGATATCGTTTCTCTACATCACTACCATAGCGATCACACAATAGTTTATCTATAATAGGTGTAAACTGTTCGCTATAGAGCTTGCCTAACTTTTGCTGTATGCCAAATGCATCTGCTTTTTTTGGTAGCTGTATCTCGATGATTTGCCTATTTATGATGTGTTTATGCTGTGTCATGTATCAGTATTACTATTGTTTAAGCTCCGTTTAAAAAATAATTGATTGTTAGTGATTTTACTATTTTTGATCTTTATACTGTCACCTCGAGCGGAGTCGAGAGGTCATTTTATCCAATTAGTTAGGTCTCGACTCCGCTCGACCTGACAGCGAGGTTATAACGATTTGATTTGTTCTAATACTCTAATTCAAGTTTACGACCTGTTGATTTCTTTTAAAAACCTCTGGAACGCCTTGTCAAAAATTTGCATTTCTGGTTTGTCTAGCCACTGGATATACGCTATGATATGCGCAGGTGTTTCTTCTTGTATGGTGTTCTCTACAAACTTTTTTAGGGCTTCATTTTGATACCGTTCCATCCAATTAGGAAGCACAAATGTTAACTGTAGTGAATAGGGATCTGCAGGTATCTCTATAGGCATCCATCTCCCAGAGGTTTCTTTCTCAATAAAAGGTATTGGGATTTCAAAACCTTTTTCTGTAATATTTACTACCTCATAATCCCCATCATAATGTTGTGTACCAGTGAGTTCTATACGATCACCTTTTTGCAAATTATGCTCTGTCACAGTACAGAATGTATGACCGACCTCTGATGAAGAATCTGAAAAGGAAACTACCGGTGCTGTCCTAATAAAATATCTAATATCTAGCGTACGCTGCCAAAAACCACTAGTAGTTGATTCCTGAAAAGGAACTTCTATTTCAAAATGATCAACTTCTATGGCAATTACCGTATATGTACCATTGTATTGTTCGTTTTCCAGAATCCTTATTTCTTCACCTTCTTTAAGGGTATGCCCCTTAGAAATACATCGCGTATGATTGGTATTTTCTACAGCTTCAAATTTGGTAATCTCAACAGCACTATATTGCGCATCAAATGGATATGGATATTTAGAATGAGGGCGTAAAAGAATATGCTCGACCATATGAAAGCCTTCGGTATCCCCATCCCCAAGGTTTCTGCGAGTATACTCTTCTATCCCTAATTTTCTTGCAATTCGCTTTTCGAGCCCAGATATATTGTTACTTTGCCAATGTTGTTGGGTATAATCGTATGCGCGCCCTCGTCCTGCACTGATCGCTGGATAGTCTTTAAGAAAATTTGACTTGTCTGTGATTAGTTTTTTATCTACTTCATACGGAATATTAGAAGCCTTTTGTAATAACATCCCATAACCTGTAAACCTCTCACTAAACCGTGCTAATAGGTGATTAAGAAACTTGTTTTTACGTTTTAAGCCACCTACAGAGTCTGCCGTCCTTTCTTGCAGGTATTTTTCATAGTTTTCTTTACTGTCCAGTACTTCTTCTAAGCCTGCAACAGTACCCAACAAAGACTGATTGAAATAGGTTCGTTTATCATCGCCATCAAAACTCATCAAGTTTTTGAAATTGGCTAATTGAGAAAAGTGATTTGCCAGTAGCTGTTCAAAAAACATCAAATAAGAGGTTAATTGTTTGGATTGTGCCTTTCTTCTTTCGGGAGCAGATTCTGATACCCCTGAAGTACCAATACCATAATTTGCAGGAAATTGATTCTGGAGCGCATAATAGTTTTCTATATGCCTGTCTTTGGTTTCAGACATTATTATATCTCGCTCTTGTACAGGTAGCACTCTTGATAATCCTTGTAAGCTCTTTTGGTTATACAGCTTCTTTACTTGCTCCGGATTTATGGTGGCTTTAAGACCTCTTGATGTAAAAGAAAGTTTCTTCAATGTTTCATCAAAATTTAATACTGGAGTTTTGGTAGGGTCAAGAGATAACACCCAGCTTTTAATCGTATTAGCTCCCGTTCCTATCAAAAAATCATCAATGGTCAATACCTCAGTTTCATCCATAATCTCACGAATAATATCAGACGCTTGGATTTCCTGTTTTCGATTATGGCGAAGCAGTTCGTCATCGTCCATAAAACCATGAATAAGGGTAGGTCCCTCAAAGATTTCATCTGTTCTTTTTCCTTTTTTTAAGAGCTGTTGTAGTGTATAAAAAGGGATACGTGGCGAAAAATAAGCAGCTACTCTATACAGTATATTTGCAACTAGTTGATTGATATCATCTACGGTATCGGCAACTTCGATAATTCCTTGTAAGTTTATAGGCTGCGTAGTTAGCAATCTAACTTCCTCAAAATCTTCACACACTCCACGAGATGCCTGTAATCTTGCTCTTACATCGGCTATCAATTTAAAACCAGCAACCTCAACAGATTCATCTTTTTCTATCAATACATTGTAAAGGCCTTTGGGTACGATCTCTCTTTCTTTATCATTCCCCAAATGGTCTTGCGATATTTTCTCGACCCATGCATTTTTTACTCCGGCAACGTCCATCACGATTTTACGTAGATCAAGCAAAGTGACAGGATTTACCGTCAATATCCTAGCAGGACTATATAAATCATTGTATGAACTCGTGTCATTATTACCCAATAAATCTTTGATATCATAATCGATACGATAGGCTAAATCTGTAATAGCATAACATACTTGCTCTAAGATGGTAATTCCTGGATCATGTGCGTTATGATCTGTCCAGGTATCTGCACCTAGTTGTTGTATGAGTTTGATTCCTTCTTCACGAAGAAAATCATAGCTTAATACAGAGTTTTTTGGTAACGCTTTGGGTATCGTAATTGGATTTGTCATGTCTGTTTTTTCTTTTCTATTGAAACTATGATGTAATTACGTTAGAGCTTGTAGTAATATCCCTTCAAAGCCAGATGAATAGTTGTCATTTCCTCCGGATCCAAATTGATCTACGTGCACTTTATCTCCTGCCTTAAGAAAAGTGATTACTGTTCTGGAATTCATATGAAGTTTCGTTTTAGCAATCAACCAAGAACGTTCGGAGTTTTCTCCTCCGGTAGATCCTCCTCCATTGACAAAGCCAGTATTATTTAACCGTAGTCTCCATCCCACATCGCCATCATCTGTATTATGTCGCATACACATGGTAAAAAGGTACATTCCTTTTACCGGGGCTATGAAATGGTTATTATCTTTAAAGTGATCTCCCATGTTATAATTAACTTGTCCAAAATTCAGTGGATTTTTGGCTCCCTTCGTGTGAACACTTAGCGAAACTGAAAAAGCGATCACTTGGTTGATTGAAGTTTTGATACGCCCTTTGATGGTCAGGTCTTTTTCAAAAACAACAAGGTTATTGGCTGTTAACCTGTCACCTACATATAATTTCTTTTTTAACTCTACATTTCCTTCAACTTTTAATAAACTATTGATAAATAAAGATTCATTTGTCATCATCACAATTCTATTATTTTTTTTACCATCAGGATAAAAACTCAAATGTCCAGAGGTATTATCGGCTTCAATTTCCCAGGATTTTTCATTGTTGTACAAACCTAATTTTACAGCACCTGCTGCATTGGTATTGGTAACCTTAAGTATTGCTTTTTCTCCGAATACATGTAGATTCGCATCAGGGCTGCTCGTACCTATACCTACTTTTCCTAAAAAGAAGCTGGGTTTTTCTTTGGATCCGCTCAGATGTATCCCCTCTTCTGTATTTCCTCCTCTAAGGGATAACACACCATCACCATCTTTCTGAGTTATTTCAAAAATTTTGGCGTTCTGTTTGGTCGTATCTATAACTGCTAGCGAGGATCTATTATTTTTACCTTGTATGGTAAGTTTAGATACGGGATCTATAGTCCCCACCCCTATACTGCCGTCTCCTGATTTAATAAACAACCGACTTTGTCCTGTGGTATCCTTAATATTTAATCCCGATTGGTTGCTATTTGGATCCTCTGATTTCACTCTTGGATTAAGGTTAATTGACCAATTTGGGCTATTCTTTGCGAAACTTGTGTATAGGTCCAAAACCTCTTGTGTTCCTACCTCATCTCCTTCTGCTTGTATCGCCAAGGGGCTGCCTTGTTCTTTTACAATACTATCTTCTGCTTGATTAATCCCAGCATCTATAAAATCTGCAAATTGTTTTTCGGTAGGTTTATCATTTGCCTTGAAAAATTCTTTGAGTTCTGTTCTGGTTTTTTTTTTGATATCCATGCTTTTTCTTTCTGTTTTCTAGATTAAAGCTTCATTATATACGCCAATACATAATAAGGAGGTCGATTTTCGTGGGGCTTGTCACTTCCAGTTTCATTAGTCTTAAAAGAATGCGTATGAACGCCTGCGAATGCCGTATTTCTGGTAAGTGAGCCGTAATAATCATTTGAACTTCCTGTTCCTGTCCCATCTCCCTTCTTTTTCGCACCTGTAAAACTGTGCCTATGATTACCAGAGTCATTAGTTGTTCCTGAGTGATTGTGTGATGGTAATTCTTCAGTAGTTAGTTTTACAGTTTCTGCCCCACCTGTATTCCCTATTTTATTATAGTCCTTTTTATTTTTATCAAGTCCTACAATAAATTTTCCAGACAGATTTGGAGTGTTATTGGTTCCATCACATAACCCCCATCCTCTGGGTATATCGATTCCCGACCACATAGAGATCAATCCTTTAGGAAGACGGGTATCCACATAGGCTTTTACTGCTTTTTGCGAAGGTACTTTTTCATCGCTTGCTGCGTCATTACCCAAATCTTGATTGGCAGCAACAGCTTTTATATTTTTGGAGGTAAAATCTCCATCTACATTCAATGATCCTGTTATAGAAACGCCATCTTTTTGGGTTATTTCAAGGATTTTGGTATGTTGACCCGTGGTATCTATCACAGACAATAAGGAGGAATCATTATTTCCTCGTATGGTTAGTTTAGATTCGGGATCTATGGTTCCCACCCCTATACTGCCGTCTCCTGATTTAATAAATAACCGACTCTCTCCTGTAGCATCCTTAATATTAAATCCAGATTGACTGCTATTTGGATCCTCTGATTTTACCCTTGGATTAAGGTTAAATGACCAATTGGGGTTATTATTTCCAAAACTTGTGTATAGGTCTAAAATCTCCTGTGTACCTACATCCCCCCCTTCGGCTTGTATTGCCAAAGGACTGCCTTGTTCTTTGACAATACTATCTTCGGCCTGGTTAATACCGGCATCTATAAAATCTGCAAACTCTTTTTCGGTAGGTATATCATTTACATTGAAATATGCTTTGAGTTCTGTTCGGTTTTTTTTATTAATATCCATAATATTAGTTTCTTTTTTACATTTTTATGATTTGCTCAAGGATTGCGTTACGTCTTTGGCTACCTCAAAATCTAACTCTATTTGCATATAATTGATGCCTTGAAAACTATCCTCATCATAGCCGTTTTCATCAACAATATCAATAAAATGCGTTGCTCCAGAAACCATCACTGTATCTGGTCGAGATGGTACTACAATAGCTTTACCATTATTAATACTTCTAACATCTGTAAAGGTTTTTCCATCCTCACTTTGAAATAACTTTAAATTGGCTACATAATCGATATATGGTCTTTCTGCAATAAAATTGATGAGTACACTTGCATGAAGACTACCGCCTATTCTGATCTCGCTATCTTGGTTATACGCCCATGGAGATAAAAAACGTTTGAGTTCATCAATCAATTTTTCTTTGTAAAAGGCTGGGTCATAGCCTGGATAAAACTGTACCGTACATCTAGTCAATATTTGTATATATGAAGGGTTATGTACAGCTATTTCTGCATAGGCAGGTGAATGATTATCAAGAAATTCTCTGATTTGTAAAAGTGTATCTGCAGCTACTTTTGGTGCAAACGGATTAAACGGCAGGTTTTTTCTAATATCTGGTATGACAACAATAGCTACTTTTCCTAATTGTTCTGTAGAAGAAAGGCATTTTACTTTATATACTTCTGGAAAATTATCTAACACCATATGCTCATAATCCCAAGTAGTAATTGCCCTATTTTTATGCCGAAGGCGTTCACTAAGGCGCTTATAAAATATAGTTCCCTCTTCTGCTGGCTTTCCTTTACTAGAGGTATAGGGCTGAGTAATGCTTTTTATTTCTGGAATAGACGCTAAGGTTTCTGTAATGGTCTCTGAAGCTAAAGGATTTTTAAAATGAGAAGGTGCAACCACGTCATTGGCAAGTGTTACACTAATGGCTTGAGCCTGTATCGCAATGGTATCAGAGATCCCTGTTATATTAGTAGAAGCACTTACTTTAAGCCAATGTAACGCATCTGATAGTAGTGTGCCGCCAGTAGTCGCATCTTCAGGAATTTTAATCTGTATAATACCTGTATTTACCAAACCATTGGTGGTATCAGATAAAATAGCTGCCGTTGCTAGGGGTACCCATTCATTATTTTGCAGGTAACTCCATTGCACGGCTGGTTTTTCTACGTCAGGATTTGCACTTCCCTCAGCCATCTGAAACAAAACAGAAAATACATTAGGTGTTGTAAGCTTAGTTATTCCCAAGTATAGCGTTCCTTCATCATTGTATGTCGGTAATACACTAGAGGTCTCACCTGGTATTAACGCTTCAAATCCAAATGGGTGAAGATGATACAAGGTATCGTAACTGTTTGGAGCATTTATCTCTGGTACAATTGACGTCTGCGCTGTATAACTTATAGATATACTCTTTGCCTTGGGTTGATAAGGTTTATTTATTTTGAGTTTTTTTATTTCATCATGATCAGAAATTGCTTGATTTACAAAAAGAGTATTGTAAAGTGAATGTTGAAAATCTAGCGGATCAAGCTCTAACTTAAAATAACGATCCCAATCTGTCACATTATCTTTTCCTTTGGTACTGATCTTAGGCATTTCGTGATATTGATAACCACTTGTTTCTAACAACTCAGAAACATTCGTATCTGATACTTCTCCATCGGGTGGGAACAGTTTTAAGGACGAAATACGTTTTTCAGCATTATTTTCACAGATATATAATTGGGCTACAAAATCATCATTCGCTTTAATTGTATAGTCACTTTCGTCAAGACTCGCATTATCGGCATCTACCAACCAATAATTCTTATAATGTTCCTTGAAATTTTCTGGATGCTTTATCCATTTTAGATCAAGATTCAAATTAGATAACTTCTTTTGAGAAATTTCTTCATTGCCGATATAAAAATTGTTTCCTATTTCGGGTTCAAATCCGAATGGTTCAAACGGTTTCTTAGCATCAATCGTGTTCTGATCATTTTGAAGAACAATATCTTTTATCCCCTCAACCTCTACGTATAGATTCACTTTATGGAGTACTAACTCCATTAGTTTTTGATAACTACTGCGGTAATTTTGTTTACCTATTAATCCCTCTAAATGGTGACTTAGCGAAAATACCAATGATGGTTGTTTGCTATTTATAAATTCATTAAAACTTGTATTCATAGATGGTGTTACCACTGGCAGATCCTTCTCAAGAAGATTAATAACTACCTTAAGTGTATTTGGCAATACCTGACTAGATGGAAATTTTTGAATTGTGTTTCCCGTTTTACTTATACTGCCTATACTATATATGTCTACTTCGTTTGCTGATCTAATCTTTGCAATTTGGTACAGGTGACCATCATCCTTATTCCCTCCACGATCAGGAAAGAATAAGTATTTACCAAGATCTAACTCATTAAAATCTTTTTCCTTTTCTGTAATGACTACCTGCGAATTATCATTTTTAAAAGAAACATTTTTTGCATCATATTCACTTTCAGGTTGCTCTGAAACAAAATTTCCAAACGTAAGAGATGTTCGCTCTGGCTGAAACCATTGTTCTTCACTACTCAGATATACATCAAATACATCTTTTTTATTTTTAAAAATGGTCTCTACTGCATTTGCCTCACTATTCTTTACTCCAAAATCTAAAAAAGTAGTAATGGTTCTTTTACCTTCTTTAAGCAATAAAGTTGGAGAACTGATAGCAAAGCCTATGTTTGCTGGTAGTAACTGCTGATCTATATTTGGTTGTCTGTTCCCAAAAGTTCTGAAACGGTTGCTCTCATCTTTATCTCCATATTGACTAAAAGCAGTAGATCTTGCATCAGAATTGGCATAAACATTAAAGGTTTTTTCTGTAGTAGGAGAAGGAAGCGATATACCACGTATCTGACGATTTATTAGTTCTAGTAATCGGTATATTCTATTCCAGTCTTCTTCTTTGTCACTTAGATTACTACTTGTCTGTACAATATGAATAAAATCAGGTTCTTTAAGTTTAAGCTCTTCATTGATATATTCTGAAGCTTCGTGACTGATATTTACATCGGTACTCTTAAGGTCCTCAAAAACATTGGCAAGTGAAGCTTGATTGCCTCTATACAAAGGAAGGTCATCTCCAGCATTTGGATTTCCATACACATGTTTTAGTAGTGTATCAAAACCTTCTTTATCATGTAGTTCTTTTAGCTCCTGCTGTCTTTTATGCTTGATTTTGTTTTTGTACCCTGAATCCAAAATAGTGTATACCTCTTGCCAATCTGTAAGTATGCCATTTTTTTCTTCTTGGTTTTTCTGAAGGATACGTTCGAAATCTTGTACTTTAAGAAATAATTGTGCTGTCACGTATGATAACCCCTTCGGGTCATCATCTTGAATCAGTGGTTCTAGTTCAAAAATAGTAGCTACTCCTTCTGGTAAATCAGGAAGTGGGTCTCCCGGATTCGGATGCCCAAGTGCCATTTCCATCATTTGGATGATTCCACGGTGGGGAGTATTTCTATTAGTAAGATGGGCGTCTTTAATAGTAAGTCGTTGTTTGTCTACAAAAACATTTTTTAATTGCGCTATTTTAGCCTGACTAACAATGGTATCTTTATTTGTTTTATAATGCAGTTCATTACCTTCTTCATCTACTCCTGCAACTAAAACGGTATCCTTTTTTATTTCAAGCTGATCTATATTCTCTATAAGTTCAAATAAAACATTTACCACATCTGGAACTGCTTCTTTGGGTGTAAGCCCTAAGCGCTCTGTAAAATAAAAATCAAGGTGTTTTTGCGTTAATCCATTGATTTGATTTTTAATATGATTAAGCAATTTCAGAAAAGTTAAAAAAAGGACTACATGTGGTTGCGATAATCTATGTAGTTTTTCCTCATCATTTAAAAAGCTCTCTGGATCTTCTACGTAAGCCGCCAACTGATTTGCCCATTCCTCACGCATAGTTTTCTGTTCGAAGGGTTGTTTGGAAATATAATCTACACCGTTTTCAACTAGAAATGAATCCCAATATATTCCGGGTTTGAACTCGTTATTTTCATCAAAAAATCGAAGTTCTTTTGCCAGACATTGCGCCTCTGCAATTAGTTCTTTCATGCTACGCCCTTCTATCTTAACGTAGTCTGGATGTATGGCTTCTAGATCACGGTCTTGTTGACTAGTTCCATCCTTAAAAAGGAGGTTTTGAGTTTTTATAGTATTCATCATCTATTCTACTACTATGTGTTAATTAAGTGGCTTTTATCTTAATGTTATTTGGTATTAATTTTCCTGTACCTATGTGCATAGGTAATGGGTCTGGTGCATTTATTGGGGGTGGCTGTTTGGCTGGGGATTTGACTTCAAAAATCGCTATGAACAATTTTCCTTTTAGAATGAGACTTTTGTTATCGCTTTTGCTTTTTTGTGTTAGCTGATTTGGTGCCAAATTATTTATTTTCAATGTGCCAGAACCGGGTATTGTGAATGGCGGAATTATATACGAACAATTGGCGATCTCTACTTTTTTTTCATCCCCTTCTACGCAAACTTTTTTACCATTGATAGTTGTTTCTCCAGAAGCCTTTATCACCGTTGTAGGCATAGGAGGTAACAAAGTAATGGCTCCTATTGTAGAAAATTGAACTGTATCGCCATCCATAATTATCAAATCCATTGTCTTATTTATTTTGATTCGTTATTCAACCCGTTTTATGCATTAGAAAACC
Source organism: Aquimarina sp. AD10 (assembly GCF_003443715.1). Taxonomy (NCBI): domain Bacteria; kingdom Pseudomonadati; phylum Bacteroidota; class Flavobacteriia; order Flavobacteriales; family Flavobacteriaceae; genus Aquimarina; species Aquimarina sp. AD10. Next base: position 3,338,711 of record NZ_CP031965.1, read on the forward strand.
CGAGTTAAATCGAGGCCTCATTTATATAAAATGGATACACCAGATTAGAACGGGTATTGGTCATATGCACTGTATAGTCAATAGAAATAGTAATCAAACCATTTTCTAAATCCGAATTTTCAAGTTTAATATCATCTACCAATATTCTTGACTCATGATTTAATATGGCATTTGATACTGTACTACGTATATCATTGATAACTCCTTGACTTGTTTCTTCAAATAAAAATCTGTTAAGGTCACAACCAAATCCTGATTGCATAATGCGTTCTTGTAGTGCTGTTGATAAAAGAATTTGAAGACTTTGTTTAATATCATCTTCTCCTTCTTTCATTTCTACAGCTGCTCCATGCGCATAAAACTCTGGGGGGAAAGACCATCCTTTACCTAAAAATTTATTTTCCATCTCTTTCTGATATTATATTTTCTAATTCTTTTTCTTTTTCAGTATGGTTTTCTGGTGTATCGGTTGCGAGTTGAGAAGCTCCTTGCTCTTGAATTTTATGAACTAGATCAGCTACTTTAATATAAGGTTGTTGTCCTAAGCCATTCAGTATTGTATTGGTTTCGTCTATTGTTAATTCTAATGTTATAGTTTCCATGTTCATTTTCTATATTAAATCCACTTTACTTCCTTTAATGCTCACATTTCCTTCGGCTTCAATATTAAAATTGCCTTCAGCTTTAATTTGACAATCTTTTGCACTTATAATCATTACTCCATTTGTATTGAGCTCGACATGATTACCATTGGCATCTGACATCTTTATAATTTTCTGCTTTTCATCTATACTAATCTGATTTTTTTCTGATGTGGATAGCGTAATTACTTCTTTACCTTCATCAAAAAGCAATTGGTATTTTGATTTGGTAAAAATTCCTTTTTGACTATTTTTTTCATCAAAAGGTAGCGGTGCTTTATTTTTAGCACTATGCATTGATCCAAGAATAATTGCTTGTCTAGGATCGTCATTTAAGAACCCTACAATGACCTCATCTTCTGGTTCTGGTCTAAAAAGCATGCCTCTCTCAACCCCTCCGTCTATAGTAGCTAAGCGCGCCCATACTGTATCTTTATCTGGTCCTAAAGCCGGAATCATAACACGAACCTGAAACGGGTGCTTTGGGTCTTCTTTATGTGCTTTTACAATACCTATTTGTAATCCATTTACACCAGGAAGTAAACCTGCCGCTTTTGTATCTGTTACATTAGACTGTGCAGCAAACCAACAAGGATCCATCCCAATTTGTAGATGAGTAATCCAACCTTCTGGTGTCACTTCATGTCTAACTCCTGTTATAATATTCTCTCCTGTAAAGGATTTACTTACCCCTTTGATGGCAATAGTTTGTCCTACTTGAATTTTTGGTGTTCCAACGATTTTAAACCAGCCTCTGAAAAACGACAATCTTGATTTAAGCATTTGACTATCTGACCAAGCCTTAAGCTCTTCTGTATCCATTGTCGCAGCATGGATTAATGTTGTTTCTTCTGCTCCTACTGTAGGGGCAATTTTAGAAATATCGTAATCTCCCTGAGGGACTTTATATTCATCACCTTTATCGGGTGTAGTAAGTGTTTGCTTAGAGCTATCCCAAGCCACAGCGTTAACTTCATGATACTGATTGCCTGCATTCACCTTTAGGTCAAAATCATAAATTTCTTTTTGTCCTAATTCCAGCTCAAATGAAGGTACTTGAATTGTAGGTTTAAAAACAGCTATCTCCCCGTTATTAACACTCACCAATTGTGCGTTGACCTCTGCTCGCGAAACCATAAAATCCCAATCTGTGGCATAGTATTGAATCATCTGCGGATGTGTTACTACAGTTTCAGTCATCGTCCCTTTTAAACCATTTTGTTTTATTTGCTTTTCAATGATCACGCTATCCTTTTCGCCAATGTATACTGCATTTTTACGAGCATTGGTCATTTTGATGGCTTCGTCACTTAATTCAATAGTAAGTGTAGTACCAAATTTATTTAACTCTAACGACTGGTTTACGACTATTCCAATAAAGACGGTATCTTCATTTTGAGGTTCATTTTCATATCTAAGAGCAATCTCTATCCGTTTACCAGGATCAAAAAAACGTTCGTCTAGAATATCAAATTTTTGTTGCGAAACAATACCGTCAATCAACCTCAATTCGGCTGTTGGAACTTTATTAAATTCTTTGCTCACATCAATAGACAGAAGTTCGTATCGACCTTCCATTTCTATTCCTTCACTCGTAATAGTTGCTGTAACTACTGCCATTATTTACTTTTCTATTGGAGGAAAATAAATTTCCTGTCCTGGTTTCAAGTTTCTAAAATCATCTAGATTATTGGCCTTTGCCACTAGTACATAATATTGTGGCGATCCATAAATTTTTTCGCACATTAAAGGCAATCTGTCATGAGCTCCAACTATTCTATAATGCGTAAGATCCGGAGAGCTTTTTCTCTCTTTTTTAAGGCGTTCTGATTTTTCTATATCACCAAAAAATGAAGTATCTAATTCTGCTCGTAACGGAATACCACTACTATTAAATAAGGTGTAATTTATAGTTACAGAACCCAAACGACACTTAAATAGCAGATCTCCCCATTTTAAGGTTAGAAACCTAGGTTCATGAAGCTTACCATCCATATAACTGGTCATTTCTAAAAAGCGTTGTACCTGTTTATACACATCGTCATGACCTCTACCAATGATATTTGTTAATCCAAAAGTACTTACACCGCTACCATCTAAAATGATCTTAAGGTTGAGTTTTTCAGGTTTACTCATTGCATAGTTAGCCACTCGCCCACTAGTATTTATTCCTTGTGCTATACTATATACATTTTCATAAGATAGCGAGTACGACTCTGGATTAAACATCACCACAAACTCATCTACCTTATCCTCTCTTTCTACTTTATCGTAACTTACAATGGTAAGTTTTTCAAACTTTAAAAAGTTAAACGCCATTTTACCTACGGTTTTTCTTACTTAATATTTTCAATACTTGATCGACACATTCTTGTACTAGATTCTCTTTCTCAAGTCCTGCTTCTTGAGATGATTTGCCAGACTTTTCCTCGTCTGTCAATACTGCCCGAATCACTATTTCTTTGATTTCTACTGCCATTTTATATCCTCATTATTTGAAATCTGGTATATGCGAGCTCCATTGTATCTATTGCTACAGAATTTGACTGTGCATCGAGATCAGACACCGACCATTTAACCGGATATGCTTTTAGAAAAAGCCATGCTCCTATTGGATTACCCGCCTCATTAAACTTGGTCACTAATACATTAGAAGGGTAAAATTTAAACCTAGAAAATGCTAGATTAAACTCAAGGTTTAAAGGAGAGGGTATACGACTAGTGACATACCCTCGCTCTAAAACTAAATTAGTATAACTAACCTTGCTTGGTAAACGATGTGTATGCAGGTTTTGTCCTCCTTCATTGATAGTTTCCAATTGTACCTCGGTACTCATCCCACTAACTTTCTGAAATCTTATATCTATAGGATTGGGTATCAAACCTCCTGCGAAGAAAAAGACTCCAAACCTATGGGATAATTCGGGAGTTCTGTCTGCAAAATTTATTTTTTCTAAAAACTGTGACATATAATAATCATTGGTTGTGTGTAATCCTTAAATCATGAGCAATCAAATCCAAACTTTCTATGGCAACATCGTTAGTGCTAACGCTAAATGATGGTGCATCCATTTTAAAGGGCAGGGCTCGGGATATATCCCAGCTTACCGCCGCCGTGCCAGTCTCATCACATAGCTCTATCCTAATGTCCTTTTTTTCACCTGCTTTTATCCAATCATATAAATCCTTTCTTTTACTTACAAGCCCACGTTTAAGTGTAACATTAATAGGTTTTCTTTGACCTCGAATCAAGTGGATTCCTGTTACCCAACTAAACCCATGTTTGTACATTACGTGTTCATGATCAATTTCAAGACCTGAAACTTCAGAAAAGGACATTGTCTCACTTCCGTTAATAATTACCCTGTAGTTATATACTGGTAAAGGATAATCTTCAATAATTTTTTGTTTATCTGTTGCCATAAGAGGTTATTTATATAGTATCAATTACTGGAGACAAGCCCGCAAGACAATTAACCTGGATTATCAATGTTGTTAAGTTAAATTTTTGTGTTGTCAGTCTGAGCTTGTCGAAGACCATTAACACTTTGTTTTTGAATTCACTTCGACAAGCTCAGTGTGACATCTGAATATTACTTTTTCTTAACTCAACGACATTATCTCGATTGCATATAGTATTGTTTATGCTAATTCTTCCATAGTTACTCTGAAAGCCATAAGCTCCATAGACTCTATAGCCACTTCATTCGAATTGGCATCAAAGGATGGTGCTGACAGTTTTGTTGGAAATGCATCAATTACTTTCCAGTTTACAACAGTGTTTCCTGTTTCGTCTAAAAGATGAACTACAATATCCTTCTTATCCACACGATTTAATTGGATACCATTGATCCATTCATAAAAAACCGGGATACTTTTACCCTTTACAAATCCTTTTTTAAGGCTAATATTTACAGGTTGAATCTGCCCAGGCATATACATAATATTAGGCCCCACTTTACCACCAGATGCAAAGCTTTCTTTATAAGTAATAGATTCGAATGAAAGCTCAAGACCTGATATTTCTGAAAAGCTGAAGGATACTCCATCAATATCCACTCTATAATTATAAATAGGTAATGGATAATCTGTTTTGATTTGTTCTTTTGTTAACGCCATTTTTTCATTTATTAATATTTTACAATTGAATGATTTTGATTAGGTTACTGTATTAAACCTCTTGTAGTTTATGAGAGAATTTCAGAATGATAAACTCTGCTGGACGCGTAGCTGCAATACCAATCTCTATGATCATTCGCCCTTCTAGGACATCTTGTTGTGTCATGGTTTTTCCTAGCCCTACATTTACAAAATAAGCTTGCTCATCTGTAGAACCTGCCAAACCTCCTTGTTGCCAGATTCCGTAAAGGAAACTTTCGATCATGGCTTTTACTTTTAACCAAGTTGATGGGTCATTAGGTTCGAAAACGGCAAAATAAGATGCTTTTTTAGTGGATTCTTCGATCATATTGAATAATCGACGAACAGATACATAGCGCCATTCGTTATCATTTCCTGCCAATGTTCTTGCTCCCCAAACCAAAGTGCCTTTTCCAACAAAACTGCGGATAGCATTTATGGATTTTCCTGCCGTAGTATCTACATTTAGTTTCTCTTGATCTGAAGAAGTAATCTTCACTATAGGACCATTAACCGCATTAAGACTAACATTTGCAGGTGCTTTCCACACTCCTCTTTCTCTATCTATTGTAGCATAAACTCCAGCTATAGCTGAACTTGGAGGCAAAATCATTTTTTCTTTTGCCAGTTGATTTACAATTTTATTGTACAACGCAGATTGGTCTTCTTTATAAGACTTTAAATTTTCTGATTGTCCGTTTTTAATTAAATCCTGGCTAGAAGGAGAGGAAGTTTGGCTAACAATACCACTTTCATCAAATGCTACAATATCAAAACCTTTTTTATCACTAATTAATGCCCAAGCTTCAAGTATCCTATTTACATCTATACCCGTATCTGGTACATTTTTTATGCTTAATAAATTGTTAGTCGATATTGTAATCTCTACTGTTGTTCCTGTTCCTCCGTTTACTCTAAACTTTGGACTTGTAGCATTATCACCCGAATATGTGATTCTAATCCCTTGATATTCTACTTCGAATGCACTGTCTTCAGAAGAAGTTAATTGCTTAACTATTACATCTGAATCATCATACTTATACGAAAGTGAAGTTTGTATGTATGGTGTATAAGCAGCTCCGTATTTCAAGTTATTGATCCCAATTCCATTTCTAAAACTACTTCCGTCGATATCATCTTTCTTAGTATCAAAAACGCAAAACCTATCCTTAAGTTCGTTGCATTGTTTCAAAGCTTCCGTACAAATTTCATGGTAATCATCTGCTGGCAATTTTGCAGCTTCTCCTAACATCACAAGTGTTGGTTCATCCTCTTTGGCTAAAGCTTTAAGGCCATCTAAAAATGAATCTTTAGCTGTAGCATCTGAATAATCATCATATGTTCCAACAGAAATAATGTAACATTCGCCTCCTCCATTTTTGAAATAAAGGTCCAATGCATGGTATAAAGTGCTTTGTGGTGGCGTTACTTTTACGCCTTTGATAACATTTTTGTTTTCTACATCTACAACAAAGGACGCTGATTGTGCTTTTCCGAAGATTTCCTTATACTCTAATAAGGTAGAAATTCGTATTGGACGTATAGACTCATCATCTGAGCTTTTTAGTGTTTTTTCGGTATAACCAATAAAAGCTGGAACCGCAGTAGATACCCCGGCTACGGACGGCGGTAGTAGAGGAATTTCCTCTGTATACACATCTGGTGTTAAATAATTAGACATATTAGATAATTTTTAATGTTTAAACTTTACTTAATTGATTTTAATAATTTGAATGCCATTATCACTTATATCGGGATTAGACAAGTGTTTAATAATCATATTTTCATTTTGGAATAATTGAATATTCTTTCGGGCCGTATCACTATAATGAATAGCCTTACTTGATTCAAAAACAAACAACTGTTTATTGGGGAAATTTAAGCTTAGGGCAGTTGCTATTTTATCGGGAATGTCATTTAGGTTTTCTAACTTACCAAATGTTAATTGAGCGTCGCGATCCTTGATTTCTAGTTTTGTAGTTGCGATACCAGATAGAATATAATACTTCCACTTTACGGTTTTTGGCTTGAAGACTACTTGGTATAGGGTTGGTTCTTTATCAAGATCAAAATTCACCCTACTTAACTCTATTTTTATCTTTGCAATCACAGGAAAGCCATTCTTACGCATATTTGCTGTAGTTCCGGACACCACTAATTCTTTGCTATCGTTTTTTAATCCTTTATTGGTAAAGAATAAAATGCTATCATTGTCAATCATAGATGTATCTGTAATCTCGTCAAAACCGCTAGTTGTGGGAAACACATTAAAACTCAGTGTGTCATCTTCTTTTATAACTGGTAATCTATTCTCTTTTTCATCTAATGGTATTAATACTTTCAATCCTTTTGAAGTATGTTTTACAACAAAATGTTGTTTTCTCAAAAACTGTAATGTTTGTTCCTCTGGTATAAGTACCAGATCCATTTGAGCATCAGAAAAATATTGATGATCTATTGTTATCTGAAAGAATTCGTTGTACTTCATTTGTTTATCTTTTCTATAGTATTAAGACTAATTTCTGAAGCATTTTTACCTACAAATTCAACACTTAGCTCGTCTATAAATGATAACAAACGTATCTTGTATAAAACAGAAGGCAAATACGATGTGTTTAAAGAATGCCATATTTGATTTTGCTCTTCAAGAGGAAGTGATATTAGTTCGATTGTAAGTTTTTCTATATTTTCTTCAGAAAGCTGAGGTGCACTTAAAGGTGTTAAAACACGATGAACTTGAAAAAACTTAATTACATGAGAAAGAAATTTAAGCGCTTGATTGTAATCACTAAATTTTGATACAAAAAGTATTTGCAATTCAATTCTGATCTCTGGGCTAATTTGAGTTCTAATTCCATTCTGAATTATTCCTGAATATTGATCAGCGTTTCTAAACTTTCTATCCTCGGCAACATTAATCAGAAAAGGTGTAACCTTATCATCTGTAAATGATACTGGATCATTATTATTTGTATTGATAAACTCTACAACATCTAATTCTGTCGTTCCTAAATTTTTAAGGTATTCATTGAGTTTATCCTTTAAAACACTTAATACTGTATTGATCATGATATACTACCTTATGATATATTAATTCTTGATGAGTCAAAGTTAGAGAGCAATGCTATTTCATAGCTAGCACAAATGCGGTAAACCTGTAAACATTTTCGACAGGATAATAAAAGAAATCCGACATGCTATAGCATTTCCGACAATAAGAAAGTAATCACAGAAGTTATTGCTTATCAATAAGATGAATTAGGAAAACATTCAAACATGAATGTAAAAGAGGTTTAAGGTGTAGGTATCTTAACATCATATTACATTCCAAATATTTAGAAGTAGTTTTATAATTAAACTTTCTTGTACAAAAAACGCGTAATAGTAATTAGATTGTTTTTGCATTTGCAATACTTTTTATGTTCACTCATGCACAACAACCTCATTAATAGCATATTAAAATACTCGAACTATTCATAAGCATGATCATATGTGCTATCTTTTCTAAATCACATAAAACTATTCATCACTTTTATCTAATCCTTAAATAAAAAGAGATATTAAAAAAGACATATGGAGTATCTACCTTAATTATTTGATTATAAATTGAGCATAAATACTCAAAACCAATTAAAATGAAATCAAATTTTATACTACCAAAGAGATGTATTCGTTTATTCATGGGAATAGCTTTCTTTGTACTTTCGATATCACTACAGGCACAAACACTTAGTGTAAATAATTTAATTAATAATAATGCAGTACTTCAAAGAAATACAGAAGCAAACATCTGGGGTAAAGGGCAACCAGGAAATGTAGTCTCTATAGAACCGCAATGGGGAGCTAGAGTTACTACAACAATAAGTGGTAATGGAACATGGTCTATAAAAATACCTACACCAGATACTGGAGGTAATGGTCCATTTACTCTAAAAATATCTGATAACACCAAGAATATATCATTAAGTAACATCATGCTAGGAGAAGTTTGGTTGTGCTCGGGACAATCAAATATGGGAATTCCTTTGAATGTTTCTGGATATGCTAATGTGATTAATTCAGAACAAGAAATAAGAAATTCTAATTTCCCAAATTTAAGAGTTTTATCTGTAGGTACAGTAGCTTCTTATGAAGCTCAAGATGAAATAAAGGTTCGAAGAAATTGGACTGTATCTAGCCCATCAACCTCAGGAGGTTTTTCGGCAGTAGCTTACTTTTTTGGAAGAGATTTATTAAATGGTTTAGGCGGTAATATCCCAGTAGGTCTAATCGTTGCGGCAAGAGGAAGCACATCGGCTCAACCGTTTACTACAGTAGCATCTTTACGTTCTGTTCCTGGGTTTGAGAATATAACTAGCGATCTTGCAACGGCAAAGAGACAACACGAAGCCGGTGTAGCTTCAGGAACGCCATTTACTGGTAAATTTAATATACACAATGCTACAGTAAACCCACCTCCAGGATTCGAAACTCCAGGAGCTTTATTTAATGGTATGATAGCTCCAATCACACCATTTACATTAAAAGGCGCTGTATTCTATCAAGGAGAAAGTAATGTGCCTAATGGAGGAGCTTTTTATGGTAATGTTTTCAATGCTTTGATAAATTCATGGAGAACAGAGTTTAAATTACCAGAAATGCCATTTTACCATGTTCAGATAGCTCCATTAAACGGGTATAATTTTAGACCAGGAGGGTTAGTTGAAAAAAGTTGGGAGATTCGTGAAGCTCATTTTCTAGCAGGTAAAAAACCTAATACAGGTGTTGCTATCATCTTAGATTCTGGAGAGATAGACGATATTCACCCAGAAACAAAACAAGTACCCGGAAATCGACTCGCTTTATTAGCATTGGATAATACATATGGTCAAAATATTGTATCCTCTGGCCCTATATTTAGTTCAGCATCATTTAGAAACGGAAAAGGTATTTTAAGCTTTGATAGTATTGGAAGCGGTTTAGAATTAAGAGCAGGAGACGCGAGAGACGATGATAGATTTGGAAGTCTATTTGAAATAGCAGGGGCAAATGGAGAGTTTCAAAAAGCTACATCTGTTAATATAGTGGGTAATCAACTTGAAGTTTCATCACCAAATGTACCTAACCCTACCCAAGCAAGATATGCTTGGAAAAACTGGATATTTAAACCAATACTATACAATAAAAATGGTTTACCTGCTTCTTCTTTTAGAACGAATCCTACTTCTACTCCTTCTACAGGTCTAGCATCTGTAACAGGATTAAGTGGAACATATCTAATTGAATCTAATGCATTAAACACTCAAAAATTAATTTTAGAAAGTAATGGAAATGTAAAAATGGCAGAAAGTATAGGTTTAAATGCGCAATGGGAGTTTGTTTATAATGCATCAGACAAGACATATACGATTCAAAGTAAATTAAATAATCGATTTTTAGAGGTACCTTATAGTGTATGTAGAGATAGAAGTAATCCAACAGTACCATCAGGTAACGCAAATAATTCAAATTATAATGTAGGGTCTTGGATTTCTGCAAATGATAAACATCAAAGATGGTTTGTTTTAAAAGAAGGATCAGATTATGTATTTATACCAAGTCATTGTACAGAAAATGCAATGGATAGAGATAATGGAACCTTAAATACAAATGTTCATTTATGGATCAATAATGGCAATGGTACTGGAGGTGTTAATCAAAAATGGAGATTGGTAAGATCAGGTGGAACTACTCCAGTAAATGATATACCTTTTGGTAAAAATATTGGTATCCAACCAATCATTTCAAGTAATATATCTACCACAGAAAAGTTTGATTATGTTTCTGCTAGATTTAATGAGGCATCTGTCTTAAAGTCAAATAAAATAGCAGCTAGTACTGCTTTAATGGACATAAGAGAATGGGAGACATTTGTTGTTGAAGATGCAGGAAACGGTAATGTACGACTTAAGGTAAGGAACTTTGGTCTTGGTTTTCGTTATTTAGTTGTATCAGGAACAACTATTACAGCTACAGGTATTTCTGCAACCGCACCTGAGGCACAATTTAAATGGATTACAGTAGGAGATACTTCTGCAAAAAGATTTGGTTTACAAAGTGTTGCTACAAATAAATTTGTTCAGGTTCCTCAAAATTTAAATGGCAACTTAACTCTTAATGTGAATGGCGCAGCAAGAGGTCCTTGGGAATTATTTACCTATACAGATACAGGTGTTTCTTCAAAAAACTTAAATAATAAATTAAACTTAAATAAAATATATCCTAATCCTATTCATCAAGGAAACAATATTTTTATAGATTATAAATCTGAAAATTATGATTCTGGTACTGTGATAATTTATGCTCTCAATGGTACAGAAGTATTTAAACAAGGGTTTGATAGAATGCTATCAAGAAACGTATTAGGTATTAATACAAATAAGTTTGAATCTGGAGTTTACATTCTGAAGATTATCTCAAAAGGAACTATATTAAAAACCGAAAAAATAATTATTAAGTAATTTCTTTAGTAATACACCTGCCAAATGGCGGGTGTATTACTTGAAGATTAATCCTAAAATGGTTTTGTCCTTTTTTTTTATTTTACAAAGCTCTAAGCAATATATTATGCTTTATTTTAATTTAATTCATTATGATTAATTTTTATCCCGTACTTTTTTAATAAGACAAACCCAATCTTGCTGATTTTTACTCTTAGGAATTCCTATTGTTCTTATACCTCCTCCATGTATTTTTTCTACAGAACCGTTTTGCAATTCTCCTCCTTCTAGCGGATCAAACCATTGTATGGAAAATGTTCCCTCGACATCTTTTAAATCTATGGTATATGTTCCAGAGCTTGCTAGATATACTGCATATATTTCTCCTTCTTTTCTAAGGCAATAAGCTTCCTTGGAATTAACTAGTGTATGTTCTGGTTCCATTTCCCAATAAGGCAAATACCTCTGAAAGAAAGTAGTAGCATAATTTGTTAACTCCCAAAGTCTATCTCTTTGACGCCAATCTTCTGATGTTAAATCATTATGAGGATGTTTTGCTCCAAAATACCATTCTACACCACTACCTCCAGATAATAATGTTCCCCAAAGGGCATATGTTCTTAATGTATTATGATTGATATCTTGATTATCTGGTAATGCTGCTGTATGCCAAAGTCCTATTTCGTCCATAGTAATCAACCAATCTTGTTTGGCCGCTTTAGCTTTATTTCTCCAAGTTTCTAAAACTTCGGGAGCATGCTCGCGCTCGGATTGCTGTAGAGATAAACCATCTAAATATTTAAAACCTAAAATAGAATCTAAAATTACTGATCTATGAGGGTCTTCAGAATGTGTATGCAGTAATACGGGATGTCTGTATGGATCTGTCTCTTTAAGAAACTTTGCCATATCCTTTCTTTGTTTATCATTTTGTGCTATTGGTGTCCAAGGAGCTAAGCCATTTTCTTCTCCTAAATTCCAGATTAATCCTAAATGGTGACCATATCTAGCTATTAATTCATGGTAATACAATTGTCTTAATGGTCCTGTATCTCCTCCATCTAACATTGTTTCATTTTCAGTTTCTTGTAATACTACATGCAACATAATCCCTTTAGATTGCATATGTTCAAATACTATTTCCCACTGTGCTAATTTACTAACATCAAAACGGTCAAATGTTTCTGAATCTGTGTATGGCCATACATCTTTACCATCTCCTAATATATTCAAGGTTAGAAAATAAACAGCATTCATCCCTTTAGAAGCCAAATAATTTAATGCCCCAATTAATGATTTTCCTTTTTTATCTTTCCATGTTGGATCTCCCGGTTTCCAATCTTTTAGGTGGTTTGGATATGTATGAATTTCGCTAGTGGTACTTGCCTCTCCATCTTTTTCTGAAGCTTTAAGGCGATACGTATCGTCAAAATCTACATAAGCTAATAGGTTTTCTGGGCTATTTGCTCCACCCTTGATCCAATATTTTTTTGAATCTCTAAATTTAAAATATCCTTTAGACACCTCAAGCATACCATTTGCTCTAAAATCAACACCACTTTTATCTGAGTTAGAAACAATAAAACTACCATTTGCATTAGATATATCAACTTTGGTCCCATTAGTGAGATTAGTATCCAACCCAATACTGTCGCCATAGTGTAGTATTGCTGAATATGTCCATTCTCCTATTACATCTGGAGTAAACCTAACTTTCCAGATATTACCACTATCTGCACTAGTGTTTGCTGCGTTCCCATCTGCTGCATAAAACCCTCTTATAGTACGCTTTGTTTCTGCATGCTTAAATTCTACCGTTAAACGATAATTTAAAAATGGATTATCTGTTGCTTTTTCTGATGTTTCTGGTCCTTTAAATGGTAAGGTTACCGTATGCCATTGTTTATAAACAGTTTTTTGATTTGTGTTAACTACATCGCTATCATTGTGTCCTTTTCTGGGTAATTTTAATCGCTCTATCGAAGTAAGTTCTGGGCCTCCTCCTCGATTACCACTACCTGATGCTGTATATACATAGTCTCCAACGATTACAAAACCCGAGCCATGGCGACCATTTAGTAAAGATGGCCATTTATTCCATGATTTGGTTATTGTATTATACGCCTCTACCTCGGCGTGTGCTTTCTCATGGGCAACACTTTCTCCTCCTCCAATTACAATTTCATTATTCCATGCAAAAATACCATTGCCTGCTCTTTCGGTAGGTATTGCTAAATCACTGGTTACAGGTTCCCACTTTTGTGCATCAAAATCATATACATTTCCATAACTACTGGTTAGAGCCATATCCTGATCTGTTGCCTTAGATGTTCTGCGACCCGCAAAAGCATATAGTTTATTATTAGCTACTGCGACCTGAAAATGATCTCGTGCATCAGGTGCATTAGGTAACACATGCCACTCTCCTGTTTTAGGGTCATATGTATCAAACCAAGATTTATATCCGTCTACATGACCGTTTGTAATACCGCCAACCAGATAAATTTTATTATTATGATACACGGCTCCGGCCCCTCCTCTACGTCTATTTTTTGGTATTGGGTGGCCATATTCATATCTATCTTCTTCTGGATAATAAATAATAACTTTATCAAGAGGTTTTTCATTTGGCCATTCTCCTGTCATTGCTCCGACTAGGTAAATAGCATTACCCACCACCACAGGTTGAAAATGATGTAGTTCTATTGGTGTTGGTGATTTTGCTATCCAAGTATTCGTTTTTGTGTCAAATACGTCGGTAGGATTAATTCTTCTCCCCCCTATTAGTAAAATTTTATCCTTATAAGCAACTAAACCTGCTTCATGCCTCGCAGTAGGAATCCCTTTTGCCGGAACAATTTCCCATTGTTGATTGTCATCACAACTTTGTAGCAAAAACAATCCTACAATAACCAATGCAATATATTGTAAATAAAAACTTCGTTTCATGATTTTTAATTCTTTGTATCCTAAATGAATCTCTTTGATGTATTTAATACTCTATTTTTATTCTCCGAATACAATTTACCAAGTCTTATTCTTCAATGCCTCTAAAACCACTACTTCATCCATTTCTGCATCCATAGTACCTGCTACAGCTATGGCACCTACTAATTTTCCTTCATACCAAATAGGATATCCACCTTTTAAAGGAACGTATGATTCTACTGTGACACTATCTAGTACTAACATAGGTGTTCTTCCTTCTAGTACAACTTTTTCAATATCCATTGTAGGTCTTTTAAATGCCGCCGCCGTTGCTGCTTTTCCTATCGCAATTTTAGAAGCGCTACTCATCGTATTATCAAGGCTTTCTAATAAGAGAAGATGACCTCCTTCATCTACAATAGCTATAGCTCCGGGGACATTATGATGATTCGCAGATTTAACAGCTTCATTCATCAACATCTTAGCCTCATCATACGTTATTTTAAATGTTGTTTTTGGCATTTTTATAGTCTATAAATTTCTTTTCTAACTAATTGCATTAGATCCATATGTTTTTCCTCATGCATTAAGCGTCTGTACTTATCTCTATCTAATTTTTCTACAATATTCCAAATAGCTTTGTTCATTTCTGCATGCTCTCTAAAAAAACCAAGCATATCAAAAATTCTTGGTGAAGCATCTGCAGTAAAGTATTTGTCATAACCAAATTCTTTAGCATAAAAGAAAAACTCAACGGTATGTAAAAAGTTTCTTGACCCGCCTATCAAATCCCAATCAAACTGCCAGTCATTATCATTTGTGTGTAGGTAGTAATCGATATTTGATTGCTCACACAATGCCAGTATCTCTGCTGGATTTTCTTTGGCAAGTAGCGCGTGACCAAAATCTATTGTTATTCCTGTAGCCGTATTTTGAACTTCTTTTAAGAATACAATCGTTTTGGCACAACTATCTAAAAAGCAATTTACTCGAGTCTCATTAATTTTATATTCGACAAACAAAGGCATTTCTGGTTTGTAATCTGCAGCTTCTGCGAAAGCATCTATCATATATTTCCACCCTTTTTGATAATCCACTTGAAATAGATTGTCATATCCATCTGATAAAGGACAGCATGTAACTAAAGGTGCTCCTACTGCTATAGCATAATCTTTTGCATCTTTAATCATTTGAACTGCATCGGTTCTCAAATTCTCCTTTGGTCTTGATAATGCCCCAGGAACCCATTTTGTTTCTTTCTTGATATTGGCATTAACAGCTGCAAACTCCAACCCCATATCTTGCATTAACTTTTTTGTTGAATCTGCCTCTTCTGTTTCATAAGGAAATACAATTTCGACACCTGTTACACCATCTATTTTTTGAACAATTTCTAACCTTTCTTTTAAACCAGTAGGCTTCTGGTATTCTGAAAACCTATCTTGTGTTTTACTTAAAAACGCTGTTATTATACTCTGTTTCATTTATTTTTATCTTTAATTTAATACGCACCACTTGGTGCTTCTTCAATTATAGTGTCTCTAACTATATTCGGATCTGTAAATTGATCGTTTAAATCTGTGACTGTAGTTGAAAATGAATACATAACTGCTCCTTTTTCACCTGCCTGAAACCAATGTTTAGTTCCTGCCGGAAGTTCTAATTGATCTCCAGGATTCATTACGATTTCATTACGCATGGTATAACAATCGTCTTTGTCATCTACTATGAAACCGTGTTTCATAGTATTTTCTCCTGGAATGTAGAAATATAACTCACCACTAATTGCTCTAATCACTTCTTCTTTTCCTGGATCATCACCCACCGTTGGATGCCAATGTTCTGGCTCTGTTTGATTTGGTAATAACACCAATATTTTACCTGCAATTCTTCCTGTCTGAAACATGGTTAATATTTGAACTCCCTCTTTTTTAATATGATTTAATCCAAAATCCGCAGCTGTCATTTTCTTTTTATCATCCTGTGTAAGTAGTATGCCGGCTTCTTCAATCATTTTGATTGATTTCTGACAGACTTCTTTAAATTCTTCAAACTTTATCATTCTGTTATACTCTTTTTTATGTTGTTAGGTTCAATGCTTTTTCTGGTTTAATAGATAACCAAATCGGAATTGCAATTAAATTTAAACCCGCTGCTAAAAAGAAAAATGGCGTATGCGAACCCGCAAAAGCCATCATATATGGAAACGCTAAAGCGGTAAAAAAAGATCCGAGATTGCCGGCCATATTCATAGTTCCGCTCACAGTACCTGAGCGTTCTTTTCCTACATCCAAACATGTAGACCATGAAGGGCTTAATGTCATATCGGCCCCAAAAACCGCCAATGATATAAAAATAACCGCACCAGTCACCTCATTCATATAAACACTAGCAATAATACCAATAGTAGCAAGTGTAAACCCAATAATTGCAGGTAGTTTTCTAGATAATCCCCATTTATTCTTTTTATACACAAAATCAACCATCCAGCCTGAAAACCAATTTCCTAATGCTCCAAAAATAAATGGAGCTGAAGAATAAAAACCAGCTTCAACGACATCCAGATTATATTTTGCTTTCAAATAAGGAAATAACCATGTAAGACAAAAGAAAAAGGTGAAATTGCTACAGAAATATTGTATCATGAGTAACCACATGGTACGTGACCCAAACATTCTTTTAAAAAGTATTGGTGATTTGTTTTTGCCTTTTTCTTGTATCCCTTCATCTATAATTACAAGTTCTTCTATGGTCATGGATTTATGATTTTTAGGATTATCCCGGTACCACCAAAACCAAATTAACGCCCATAAAACACCTATTCCTCCAAGTATTACAAAACTCATTCTCCAACCCACAAGGTTAATTAACCAAGCAACTATAGGCAAGGCTATAGCCGCCCCTATTCGTCCTCCTGAAAAATTAATACCATGAACTAAACCTCTTTCTTTTACAGGTATCCATTTAAAAATGGCACGTGCCATACCAGGAAAGGCCCCTGCTTCTCCCACTCCAAAAAGAAAACGCACTATTAATAGTGCGAAAAAATTATATACTACTCCTGTAATCGCGGTAAATATGGACCAAATACTTACTACAACTGTTAATACTTTTCTAGCCCCATACTTATCTGCCAAATATCCTGAAGGTGTTTGAAAAAGAGCATAACCAAGTGCAAAAATAGACAGCACCCATCCCATTTCTTTATCAGATAGAGATAGATCACTTGCTACTGGATCCTTTGCCACAGAAATTAGTATTCTATCAAAAAGCACTATCATAGATAGGATAAAAGTCCCTAAGACCATTCGATACCTGACAGGAAAAAAAGAGGCTCTTTTATTCATTTATTTTTTTTAAAATTAGCTGCTTCGTCTTATTTAAATGTTCTTTGGCCAGTGATTCTGCCAAATCAGCGTCTCTTTTTTCTATAGCTTCAATAATAGCGATATGTTCAGATAGTGTCTCTTTTGGTAATCTTAGCAAGCCTATCAAATCCATGCACACCAACAAATTACCTTGTTGAAAAAGCCTGTTTAAAAACCCATTTCCACTTCCTTTCATTATGGTATTATGAAATTTTGCATCTGCTTTCTGATATAAGGAATTATCGATATCTCCTTTCAAAAAAGGTGTAAATATTTTTTTAAGCTCGCTTATTTCTTCTGGCCCTGCATTATTTGTAAACAGTCTAACAGCTGTTCCTTCTAAAGCCATTCTACAATCGAAAATTTCTACGATCTCTATATCAGAAAACTCCTTTACAATGACTCCTTTTCTGGGTATAGAAACTATTAAACCCTCACCTTCTAGCATTTGTAATGCAGATCTTAAAGGCGTTCTACTAATCCCTAAAGTTTCGGCCAACTTATCCTGAACTATTTTTTGTCCAGGAGCTAGTTCTTTAGATATAATCATCGCTCTTACTCTTTTATAAGCCTGAGCACTTAACTCATTGTTGAAAATTTTATCCATGCAAATAATACTTTGTATACCGTATACAATTTTCGTATACGGTATACAATAATATAAAAAATATATGAATATCCTTTAGAGATTGCTTAAAAACCTTTGAACTAAACATCGACACAGATTTACCTTACAACAAGAAACACCATAGTTTTTGTGTATCACTATACCAGTTTTTATAATACTTCTTTTAAATCTTCAAGACCAGCTTCTTGCACATATGATCAAAGTAAAATGTTTTATCTGACATAAAATTCTCACAACAAATAAAGTGAAACACTAAGATTTACATATGTTGCAAATCATTGTGTTTCACAGATCCATTTCCAAACGACAAAAACTAGCTACTGCAACCTTTGTTTTTTTACAGTAACTATCTGCTCCTATTAATCCCATTTTTCCTGTCTTAAATTGTTTCTAGATTCTTGTCGTTTAGACTTGTAACTTTTATTTATTTTCTGTTTTTTAAAATCGCTTCCTGTAAAAACACGAGTAGGATTTCCTCTTTCTAAATTGAGATGATTTCCCCATTGATGCTGAACCAATATTTTTAACTGTTCATTATTATATGTATCCACCTTTTCTTGCAATCGTTTTAAAGCTATCTTTTTATTTTGATGTTGCGATCTACTGTCCATCACCAAAACTTGTATGCCAGTTTTTGTATGAATTGCCCTTATAGCCGAACTCACTTTATTAACATGCTGACCTCCTGCTCCCGAACTCCTTATAGCCTGAAATTTTATTTCATTTTCTTTTAAGAGCATTTTTTCTGTTTCTTCAATTTCATAAATTCCTATAAACCAGTTTTTACGTTTATTAAATTTTCGAAATGATGATTTTCCTATCCATTGTATCGTACCTAACCAATCTTTTAAAAAAGGTTCTAATCCATTTCCTTCTAATTGAATAGTTGCAGATTGTAGCGTTCCGTTTTCGGCACCAACTTCCCTGTGTAAAAGTGTATATTTTATCCTTGCTACTTTTATATCTTCGATAAAATATTTTAAAACTTGAGCTACAACCCAACAACATTCAACAGGTCCTCTACCTGATGTTATTTGTATTGTTTTTGTTTTCATTTTAAAGGTTTTTTTGACAGCAATGTATTCCCTACAGGATCTTTACCCTGATTTAACAATTTTGATGCTGCCTTCACTGCCCAGCATTTGTCGCTAGAATGAATACTTGAATAATAGCCTAATAAAGTTTTAGGTGCTACTATTTTCCATCCATTAACAGTAATTGTTTCTACAGACGCAGATTCGAAAAAATCAATAGTGATTCGAATCTGTTTACCACTTTCTAACCAGTCTATTTTTTCATATCGTCTAAAATTCTCTTGACTTGGCAAATAATCATATCGTGTCCATACTTTTTGAAATCCCTGTTCTAAAAGAACGCTCATAACTTGTGGCACGTGTTTCGGATTAACAAAAATGTCAATATCCTTATGATCATGTGCATGCTTATATTCTGTATGATTATGCTCAGACATAAAATGCCAAGCCCAACCTCCAGAAATTACAATCCATTGTTTTAATTGTTCTAATATTTTTAAACCATGTTCTATTCTATAATCTGGCCATAGTTCTCCGTATCTTTTTATATTGTGATTTGCTCCCATAATTTTTTATTTATCCATTCTTACAATCTTTGGTGTAAAAGTTCCTAGTACCTCTACCAATTCTTGTTGATTATTCATTACTTTTTTAATGTCTTTATAAGCCATTGGTGCCTCATCGATACCTCCACCGATAAGGGTAACGTCATGTGTTTTTAATTGCTGTTTTATATCACTTTTAGTGAATTTCTCTTTACACTTTCTACGAGAATGTAAACGTCCCGCACCATGAGAAGCAGAATTTAAACTCTTGTCATTTCCTAAGCCTCTAACAATAAAACCTGGTGCTGTCATAGAACCGGGAATGATCCCTAACTCACCTCTTGAAGCAGGTGTTGCTCCCTTGCGATGCACAATACATTCTTTTTCTTTTATTGTTTCTTTCCAAGCAAAATTGTGATGATTTTCAATCTTTGCCACTGCTTTAGACCCTAACAATTTACCTATACGATAATGAATATCATCATGACATGCTTTTGCGTAATCGCCTGCTAAATTCATTGCCAACCAATACTCTTGCCCATCGTGTGTGTTTAAATCTAGCCATGCTAAATGCTGTACATTTTTAGGTAGCGGACACTGTTTGGTAGCTAAGTAGGTGTAATGCTTTGCAATATTTGCTCCTAATCCTCTTGAACCACTATGCGATAAAACACCAATATATTCGCCTATATCTAGATTCCATTCGTTATGAACATCTGTAATAGTTACCTTTCCAAATTCTACAAAATGATTACCTCCTCCTGACGTTCCCAATTGTTTAAAGGCTTTTACTTTGAGTCTTTTTAACAATGGGATATCATTAAATTCTTGTCTCTCAAAAATCTCATGATCATGTTTTTTGTCATGTGTTTCATACATTCCAAATTTGGTATGGTTAGACAAGATATTCTCTAGCTGATGTTGCTTTCCTTTAAGGTAAGATGTCTTTATTGGGTAAATAGTTAAGCACATCCTACAGCCAATATCTACGCCAACACCATAAGGAATTACTGCATTTTCTGTCGCCAAAACACCCCCAATTGGTAAGCCATAACCCACATGCGCATCTGGCATTAAAGCTCCCGCAACCGCTATTGGCAATTTTAAGGCGTCATATAACTGATATTTTGCTTGTTCATCAATTTCGTTCTCGCCATAAATAGTAAAAGGAGCTCTTGTATTTTTTAGTTGATGCAACTTAACTTCTACAGGTTTTATTAAACCTTCAACCACTTTTCCCCAAATAGGATTATCCTGAAATTTTCCTGGATTAAGCAATACTTCTTTTGCTTCTTCTAATATTCGTTCTTTCTTTTCTCTTTTTCTGTATCGATTAATTTGTCCTAATGCAATATTAATACTGTTATTCTTTGGGAAACCTAATTTTATTAAGTCTTTCCCTTTTAGTTTATTTCCCATGTTATCTTTTCTTTTAAAATATCCTGAATCGAATATTTTTTTATGCCTTTAAGCGCTCTTTTTGTCTTTAATTTTTCTTTTTCTAGATGAGATTGATACCAATAATCTTTCCATCTATTTAATTTTTGGTCTGCCTCAAAATAACCCCTTTTTAAAAGCTGTTGTTCGAGTAAAACAGACTCACTCTCCAATAGTGGATCAATGCGTTTTGAATGCGTTACATAGGCTCTTGTATATTTGACTCTGTAAGCTTCTTTTGGTATTCTTATATAGAATCTAAGTTTTAATTTTTTGCGCTCATTCTTATAGTAGAATGGTGTACACATACATTGTGCCTTAAAGCTTAATTTATTAAATTGCTTTTTGTTTATAGTCGGAAAATCTTTATAAATAAGGTGTTTTGAGGTTTGATACAGCCACTTTTTTTGTGCCTCTATTTTTGTTCTACCCCAAAAAGCTTTTTCGATCTTATCATATACTTCTAAAATAGCTGCTTTATTCTTGTATCGTTCTACTTTATGAGTAATTATAATTTCTTTAAACCAACCATGACGAATAGGCTTTTTTAACTCTATATAACCTAGTTCTCGCATTTCTTTCCTGATTTCAGAACGTCTTTTCCAAATGCGACGCACTTCCTTCTCTCTTTTTTCTTTGAGATGCTTTCGTGTCAATTATCATGTATTAATCTTACTATTGGTTTCGTGAAGATTCTTGTATGACCAACAATGGCATACAAAAAAGTCCGAAACTTTTTATGGCTTCGGACTCTTTTAATATGATAGATGTAATCTATTTAATAAGGAAAGTAGTCTCGAAGCAGATGCACAAAAGAACCTAGTTCTCTCTGCATGGTATTATGTAACTTGGTAAATAACATCATTACTTCGTATTTATAATTATTTGTGCTTTATTGCGATGCAAACCTATAACGTTTTTTTAAACTAAACAAGAAAAAATAAATTTTAATCCATTGATAATCAGAGTTTTAAATTATTTTTAGACAATAAAACCCCTGTCCGTATCATACGGATAACAGCTACTTTTCATAACTATCTGTTAGGCAGATATTTAACTTTAAACTCACATTTTCTCAAATCAGAAAAAAAATTATAAAAAAAGCGTCCAATTTCTTGGACGCTTTTTAGATTTTATATCTTTTTAAAGTTTTTACCTATTTCATACCCTACAGAAATAGCTTTTCGGCATCCCTTTTATATTTAATTAGTATACTAATCATAGGTCTAAACTTGTTTTTGTTTATAATTATTAAGCGCAAAGATGCCATTATTTTTTAATTTCTAAAAGGAATTAAAAAAAATTCATTTCGACCTTATCCCACACTTTTCTTATGTAAGGTGTAATTGAAAAGATATTTTTCGCATCTTTTTCTTCTAAGAGACTCCAATACTTAATAATAGAAAAGTGTAAAAAGCATTCTTTTTCTAGAATGATTCTACAAACTTCCCACAGTTCTTTGATTTCAATATCTTCTTCAGAAAAACCATCATCAAAAGAAGAAACTATTAAGCTCATCAGAGTAAATTTATCATTATCATTATCTAATTCAGTTTGATATATTTTGAGAAAATCTGATAATCTTTCTGAATCAGCTACTATAAATTCCCAATCTTGTATCGATTCTTCCCAGTATAACCCCAAACGATTAGATAATTTTTTTTCAGATATTCCATTTGGATATCTTGTATATTGGTCTTCAATATTCATTCTTTAAGTGCTATAATAGTTCTAAAATCTAGAGAAGCAAAGCCTCAAGCCCTACTCCTCCATTCAACTGCAAACAAGATTTCTATACTCTTATTTTGCTCTATTTCTTTTACGCTTTTTCCAAGGTGCATTTTTCTTCCAGTCCCCCGCCATAATACAGCCGTAAGGTAGGACCTCATCGATAACTTTTCCTAAACCAAATTCTTCCATTTGATTTCTTACGGTTTCAGCATCTTTATACGCACTTGGTAATTCTGTAATATCAATCTCTTCAGAGAAAAACCTTATATCTAAACCTTCAGTTTCTTCATTAAAAATCTCTTGTAGCGTTCCTGTTTTACTTTTTCTATGCTGTGTTCTACTTACATTTCTTCCGGCTCCATGCGGTGCAAAACCTAAATTAGAGTTTGTTGTTTCACCTTCTACTATTAAAACAGGTTCAGACATATTTAAAGGAATTAATCTTGGTCCTGTAATATCTGGCATAAACTTTTTGTCCAGAGGGGTTGCACCTTTAGCATGATAAAACAAATCACCATCTTTAAACACAAAATTATGTTCATTCCAAAACCTATTTTCCTTATCAATACTCAGTTTCTCTAAAGTAGCATCGTGGATGACTTCGTGGTTTTTCTTTGTCCATTTTCTAATTATCTGTAAAGCATCCCAATATTGGTGCCCTTCATCTGTATCAAAAGGAATCCATGCATTTTGTTTTAATGTATCTGGCGATAATTCTTTTCTAAAACGCTCGGCTATTTTCATTCCTTTTGAGTATAAATTAGCGCCAAATCCTCTACTACCATGATGTGTAACCATCATAGTATTTCCTGTTTTTTTAGATGTACCAACAAACAAAAAGTGATTACCGTCTCCTTGCGTTCCTAAATGGGACCTAGCGGCAGAAATACACTTTTGATCATTTAGAAAATAGTTAGACTCAATTTCTTCTAACAAATCCATAGGAAATCTAAACTGGTTTTCTCTAGATCGACCACCTGGTCCAAAGTGTGTAATACTATGAGCTGCATCTAAAACAGTTTTAGGATCGACTTTTCCAAAATCTGTAAGCATCACCGAACAGCAAATATCTGCACTATGCATCCCCGGATGAATTGCATTTTTAGCGACTGCAACACCCCCCACAGGAATGGTTCCATTACCTCCCGTAGGACATGCATCTGGCATAATTGACCCATTAATTAATGTTGGTGTCTTCATTAAAGTTTTCATCGTTTCAACAACCGAATTTACATTTGTTTCTTCTAGTTCATTTTCTGCTTTAATGTTAATTGAGAATGGAATATCATTTTTATGCAAACCAATTGGATCAGGGGATTTAAATTGTTCTAAATAGTTATCTAACGCTTCACCTTTCAATTGCTTTTCATTGATATATTCTAATGCTTCTTTAAACCATTTAGCTGATCTAAAACCCATTTCGATTAATGTCTGCCCTGTAATCTTTGTTTTGTTTTCCATTTTAATTAAATTTAAACTCCGTCAGCTTCCTCGTCTGACGGAGCACTACTTACAAAGTCTATATAAAGACTTTTTCATTATTCTTAGGCAAATATTTTATCTATATACGCAATCTTTTTGCGTAGACATATTTATTTTTTATTTTTCAAAAAAATACACTTATGGCGCTAAACAAAAATGCTCTAATTCGTTACAAAACTATTGATAAATGTCTTCAGAATAATTATCGACAATGGACATTAGATGATTTGATAGAAGCATGTTCAGACACACTATATGAATATGAAGGAAGGTCGGTTAATGTGAGCAAACGAACTGTTCAGTTAGATATACAGATGATGCGTAGTGATAAATTAGGCTACAATGCTCCAATTGTTGTTTACAATAAGAAGTATTACAAATATGAAGAAGAGGGTTATTCTATTACAGATATTCCTTTAAATGAAAATGATATGAATGTATTATCTGAAACAGTTGAAATGTTAAAACAGTTTAAAGACTTTTCTTTGTTTTCTGAATTAGGCGGAATCATTCAGCGTTTAGAAGATAAAGTATATACTGAAAAGACTGATCAATCAGCCATAATTCATCTAGATAAAAATGAGAAATTAAAAGGTCTAGAACATTTAGATGTTTTGTATCAAGCCATCATTAAGAAAATGGTTTTAAAAATAAAATACCAATCTTTTAAGGCAAGAGAAGCTTCTGAGATTGTTTTTCATCCATATATATTAAAAGAATATAATAATCGTTGGTTTTTAATAGGAAGACCAGGAATAGAGGCAAAAAAGCCAATAGTTACTTTTGCCTTAGATAGAATTGTCGACATTGATTATGATACGTCAATTACGTATAAGAACAATAACTTTAATGGTGATGAATATTATAAAGATGTTATTGGCGTAACTGTTTCTAACACAAGAGCAGAACGTATTCAATTTTGGGTAGACAAGAAAAATGCGCCCTATGTAATCACTAAACCATTTCATAGTTCTCAAAGAATAATCAAGAAAACTGATGATGGTATTATTTTTAATATTTTCGTTCAGATTAATTTTGAATTAGAGCGCTTGATTTTAGGATTTGGAGATGCAATAGAAGTTATTAAACCCAAAAGACTGAGAGATCGAATGAAACGGAAGCTTGAAAAAGCTGCAGGGTTTTATGAAAATTTAGCTTAAAAGTTGTTCAATCGTATGTTCTTTAAAAGAAAAAATCCGCATTCATTGTTTCTACAACGAATAACGGATTTTCATCTGTACTCAAGGTGGGAATCGAACCCACACTTCCGAAGAAACTGGATTTTGAATCCAGCGCGTCTACCAATTCCGCCACTTGAGCCTATTTGGATGGCAAAATTAGCAAAATATTCGTTTCTCACCATCAAATAAGTGATAAAATAAGGGTAAGAGTTGAAATAAATTTTTAAATTTGCACCTTGTTTTCAAAAAATAAATTTTAACACATTACTATACAACACTTTACCCTATGTCAACTGCAGTCCCTGAAGCCAAATTTTTCGCATGTAATCAAAGTACCGAACTTGCAGAAAAAATAGTGAGTGCTTATGGCGCTAAACTTGGTAATGTGATAACATCAACGTATAGTGATGGTGAATTTCAACCTTCTTTTGAAGAATCAGTACGCGGATCACGAGTTTTTATTATAGGATCAACACACCCTAGTTCTGATCACTTAATGGAAATGTTATTAATGCTAGATGCTGCAAAAAGAGCATCAGCAAGACATATAACTGCCGTTCTTCCGTATTACGGATGGGCAAGACAAGATAGAAAAGACAAACCAAGAGTTCCTATAGCAGCAAAGTTAATTGCTAAAATGCTAGAAACTGCTGGTGCAACTCGAATTATCACTATGGATTTGCATGCAGATCAAATTCAAGGTTTTTTCGAAAAACCAGTAGATCACTTATTTGCATCAACTATATTTTTACCATACTTACAATCACTAAATTTAAGTGACCTTACTATTGCATCACCAGATATGGGTGGCTCTAAAAGAGCATACGCATATTCTAAAGCTTTAAAAAGTGACGTCGTAATATGTTACAAACAAAGAGCTAAAGCAAATGTAATTTCTCATATGGAATTAATCGGGGATGTTACAGGAAAAAATGTGGTATTAGTAGATGATATGGTAGATACTGCAGGAACCTTAACTAAGGCAGCAGATTTAATGATAGAACGTGGTGCAAAAAGCGTAAGAGCTATTTGTACACACCCTATCCTTTCTGGTAGCGCATATGAGCGATTAGAAAATTCAAAATTAGAAGAATTGATTGTAACCGATTCAATTCCTCTAAAACAAACAAGTAATAAGATTAGAGTAGTTAGTTGTGCAGATTTATTTGCCGATGTGATGCACAGAGTACATCACAATGAATCTATCAGCTCTAAATTTATAATGTAGTAAATTAATAATTAATAAATTTTAAAATGAAATCATTAACAATCAATGCATCTCAAAGAGAAAGCGTAGGCAAGAAAGCAACAAAAGCCTTACGTAATGCTGGACAGGTACCTTGTGTTATTTACGGTGGAGACACTATTGTACACTTTGCAGCGCCAGAAATTGCTTTTAAAAACTTAGTGTACACTCCAGACGTTCATACCGTGGTAATAGCGTTGGATAATGGTACTAAGATAAATGCTATCTTACAGGATATTCAATTTCATCCTGTAACCGATAAAATTTTACACATCGATTTTGTTGAAATCTTTGACGACAAGCCAATCACTATGGAAGTTCCTTTCCAAACTACTGGAAATGCAAGAGGAGTTCTTGCTGGTGGGGTTTTACGTTTTAACCTAAGACGTATTAAAGTTAAAGGTCTTGCTTCAAAATTACCAGATGTAATCGAAGGAGATATCTCAAACCTTAGAATCGGAAACAAATTACTAGTAACAAGTCTTGCTAGTGAGGATTATACTATCCTACACCCAGATAACACTGTGGTTTGTATGGTGAAAACTTCTCGTACTGCTGTTGCAGATGATGAAGAAGAAGAAACTGAAGGTGGAGAAGCTCCAGCTGCGGAAGCTCCAGCTGCTGAAGCATAAATCATAAAGTGTATACGCATATAAAAGCATTCTGATATGATATCAGAATGCTTTTTTTATTTTTGTACAGATTTTGAGAGCAAAGTTTAATGAACATACAATTATAACATTCTCTCAATTAAAAAATAGCGTATGATTTCTGGTATCAGAAAATTATTCTCAATAAAAGAAAAAGAAACTCGAGAAGACCTTATGAAAAAATTTCTTGTAGTTGGTCTTGGTAATATAGGACCAAAATATCATAACACTCGCCACAATATCGGTTTTAAAGTGCTAGACGCCTTAGCTAAAGCAGAAGAACTTACTTTTGAAACTCAAAAGCTAGGAGATTTAACCACATATAAATTTAAAGGAAGGACAATTATTCTTTTAAAACCCAGCACCTATATGAATTTAAGTGGTAAAGCCGTTAGATATTGGCTAGAGAAAGAAAAAATACCCTTAGAAAATTTACTAGTCGTTACAGATGATATCAATCTTTCTTTTGGCACCATACGATTAAAAGGTAAAGGAAGTGCTGGTGGTCATAATGGCCTTAAGGATATAGAAGCACAATTAAACACTTCAAAATATTGCAGATTTAGATTTGGTGTAGGAGCAGAATTTAGTAAAGGGCGTCAAGTAGATTATGTTCTTGGAGAATGGAATAAGGAAGAAGAATCAGCTATGCCAGAACGACTAGATATAGGAATCGCAATAATTAAATCATTTGCTAAAGCAGGACTTGCAAATACTATGAACACCTTTAACGGAAAATAAATACAAAAATTCATCGTATTTCCTTAATTTTATACCACAAGAAAAAGCTATCATGTTTTGATGTTCAAACTATTGTATTTAACAAAAAACTGAACATCATAAAACTATAGTAATTTTATCAAAAATCAGACTTTTTGAAACGTTATACAGACGCTAAAACATACGAAAGACTAAGACCTTCGGTCGTTACTATAGGCACCTTTGATGGTGTACATATTGGTCATAAAAAAATAATCGAACGCTTACTAGAAAGTGCAAACAGAGACGGTTTAGAATCTATAATTCTAACTTTCTTTCCGCATCCCAGAATGGTCTTGCAACAAGACTCTGGTATTAAACTCATTAACACGATTGAGGAGCGCATACAAATCTTAGAAAAAACCGGTTTAGATAGCCTTGTAATTCACCCGTTTACACAAGAGTTTTCTCGTTTGACCGCTGGAGAATACGTGCAACAAATGCTAATTGACTGTCTAGACATACGCCACGTAATTATTGGATATGATCATAGATTTGGACGTAATCGTAATTCTAATATTACTGATTTAGCATCCTATGGCATTCAAAATGATTTTACGGTAGAAGAAATCTCTAAACAAGATATCGATGATGTAGCTATAAGTTCTACAAAAATTCGAGAAGCACTTTTACAAGGAGACGTCGCTAAAGCTAATACGTACTTGGGCTATCAATTTATGTTAACTGGTAAAGTGATTAAAGGCAAAGAACTAGGACGTAAACTTAATTACCCCACAGCCAACCTACACATTGCAGAAGATTATAAATTAGTACCCAAAAATGGAGTTTATATTGTAAAGTCCCATATAGATGGAAAGACATATTTTGGTATGATGAACATAGGTACAAACCCTACTGTAAATGGCACTACACAAAGTATAGAGACTCACTTTTTTGATGCAGATTTCAATCTTTATGACAAAAAGATCCAAATACAAATGCTTAAGCGAATACGAGACGAGAAAAAATTTGAATCAATTGCAGAGCTTCAAGATGCCATGCAACAAGATGAAGATTTCTCTCGCGAATATATAGATTCTTTGGTATGATTAATCGTTGGTTGTTTACACATATCGATAATAGTTCTCTAATAATTTTTCGAGTTTTCTTTGGGTTTCTTATTGCTGCCGAAGCTATTGGAGCAATATTTACAGGTTGGGTCACACGTACGTTAGTTGAACCCAATTTCACCTTTAATTTCATCGGCCTTGACTTCTTACAACCACTTCCTGGTAACGGCATGTACTTTTATTTTGCCGTAATGGGGATTTTTGGCCTTCTTGTAATGGTGGGCTTTAGATATCGAATGAGCATGATTGCCTATACCGTTATGTGGGCAGGAGTATATTTTATGCAAAAAGCATCTTATAACAATCACTATTACCTTTTATTACTGCTATGTATTATTATGAGCCTATTGCCTGCAGGTAATTATTTTTCTGTAGACGTAAAATTAAAACCACATATCAAGAAAATATCCATGCCTAGATGGGTTGTCTTATTTATTATTGCTCAACTATGGATTGTATATACCTATGCTTCAGTTGCAAAATTTTATCCAGATTGGTTAGATTTTACAGTAGCCAAAAATCTAATGGCGGCAAGAGCAAACTACCCTATTGTAGGTGGTTTATTGCAGGGACATTGGGCACATGTAAGTGTAGCGTATTTTGGTATTTTGTTTGATTTACTTATTGTGCCTCTTTTATTATGGAAACGAACCAGACTCACTGCTTTTTTCATCAGTATCTTTTTTCATTTGTTTAATTCTATTGTATTTCAAATCGGGATATTTCCGTATATGTCTTTGGCTTTTACTGTTTTTTTCTTTTCAAAAGAAACGATACATCGAATTTTTATGAAAAAGAAAGAATTTTACTCTGATGGCGAGGTAATTGTACCCAATTATAAAAAAGTGCTAATCCCAATCACTATAGTTTGGTTTGTACTACAAATTTCATTACCCCTAAGACACTGGTTTATTCCTGGAGATGTACTATGGACCGAGGAAGGACATAGACTAAGTTGGCGTATGATGTTAAGAGGACGATCAGGTATAACCAATTTTTATATTGTAGATAAAAATGATACTAAAGCTAATCGCACCTATATTGATAAAAGAGAATACTTATCTAAAAAACAATTAAGACTTGTATCTTCTAAACCAGATGCTATGTGGCAATTTGCGCAACATCTTAAGAAAGATTTTGCCTCAAAAGGAAAAGATGTATCTGTTTATGTTAAAAGTGACATGTCTATTAATGGTAAGAAACGTAAATCTTTTATAGATCCCGAAGTAGATCTTGCCAGTGTACCCTGGAATTATTTTACTACAAATCCTTGGATTATTAAGTATTCAAACAAGGAATAACTATATTTTAGATCTTACAGTGATTCAAAACCTGCAAGATCTCATTAAAAGTTTATTCAAAATAATCCCTTAATCAAGTATCAGGATCTCAATAAAGTGTTTTTTTCAATTATCATAATAGTGCTATTATTCTTTGCAAAGTTTCCTAACAAAAGAGCGATCTAACGTGACTAATTTTACTAGGTACAGACCTGTACTTAACAGAGTGACATCAATCGATGTCGTTCCATCGGTTGCATCTACTTTTTCTCTTATAATTTCGTTTCCAATCAAGTCATAGATGGTATAGCCAATTACCTGTTTTTCGAGTGATTGAGATAGGTAAACAACATTTTTAGCAGGATTAGGATAAAGAAGCATTAACTCTTCTGTATCTATTGGAGTTAAAGGAGGATCAACTAGGCCATCAATAGTCACAGATACTACATTAGTAAAATCAGTTGCACCAGCTGCATTAAATGCAGCAACTCTGTAAAAATAAGTTCTTCCTGCTTCTAGTTTGTCATCATTAAAATTATTCACATTAAAAACTGTCTGCCCGATTTTCAAGAAATCTGTATCACCATCAGACCGTCGCTCAATAATAAAACCATCCTCTACGTCACTATTATCAGCCCAAGATAGCTTTATTTCATTCACGTCTACCTTACTTACAATTAAATCAGTAGCAGCTCTTGGAGCCACTACATTTACCGCTTCTATCTTGAAATTTCGATCATTTACATTAAAAAAAATATTATCAGAAGCTTTGACCATCACCCTAGCCTGGTTGGTTTCGATATTAGGCAACTCAATGACCTCAGAACCATCATTTAATATACCTTCCTTTAGAACAATATCAAAGGTCTCACCTCCATTAATAGAATATAAGATATCTACATTTTGACAATTAATTGGTGGTGCCGTCGTATTAGCTACATCCCATAAGAGGGTAATACTACTAAACCCATTATATGAAGGATTTGAAAATTCTGTTGTAACAACAAAAGGGCCTGCCTTTGTTGTAGCAGAAAAGGAAAGAATATCATTACTCAAGCCTCCTTTACCATCTCTGGCACTGAAAACAAAATTTAAGTCTCTAGAGGTAAAAGGTAGTACTTCCATAGGCGAAGCATTCCCAGAAAGTATAAGATCAAGACTTGGAAAGTATCTTTTGGAGCTCGAAGTAGGGACAAAATTTCTGAAAAGCGGTCCATCTCCTCTAAAACTAAAAACTGGTCCAAATAAATTGTTGTACTGCTCCAAATATAACTGGTATGCCGTGTTTATCTCGTCTTCACTTGCATCAGGACCTGCTCCATATAGTGCTGCAATACCCTGCTCGACGAATTCTTCTTTTGAAAGAAGATCAGGAGCATTTTCGTCCACTGGTTTGTCCAGATCTTCTGATTCTGTAGCAAGATCAAACTGTTCCCAATTATAAATTAAAGTATCGTTATCTTGATCACTCGCTTGACCTTGCAATAAAAAGGGGGTGTTGATTGGAATATTAAATCCACTCTCTGGAATAGTTACAGAAGGAGGTGCATTAGTAATCGCTATTGAAGTAAAACATTTTTTTCCACTATTCTCTGATATAAAGGCAATCATCTGTTCTACAGAAATGGCATGGAAATAAGGTTGAGTACCGCCTGGTATATTATTGTGATTTCCGCATATATCAGCATATGACATTATGGTGTGTCCACTACCTATTTCAAATGCAGAACCTGTAGGATGGTCACCACAACTTGCCGAATATGTATGGCCTGCTCCAAATTGATGCCCAAGTTCATGGGTAAAAGTTCGTATAGCGAAATAGTCTACCGAGCGCCCTCTGGGAAAAGAAGACATTCCTCCACCCTTAAGATTATTACACACCTGACCTGTAGAAGCAATGCCTCCATCAAAACCAGAAGCGATAACATGCCCAATATCATAATTATCGAAACCAAGATTTGTTTCATCATCTAGATAAGTAATACCTCGTATCCGGTCGTTATCCTCTCCTCGTAGTATATTAATATTTATTGGCCTATCGCCATATGGTCCAGGGTTGCTTTCTGTGAAGATAGTTTCTTCACCAGTAACTATCTCAAAAGTAATACCCACTTGACTTTCAAAAATACCAGTAGCAATATCCACAATCGATATGATCTCCTTAAAGGCGGCGTTAACGTCACCATTTGCTCTATCATCGGTATAATTTGCTTTAACTATAAGTGCCAAACGATACTTCTTATATTGATCACCAATCGTTCGTTTATTAAACATTGCACTGGAGACTAACTCTTTAGAAGATTTATGTATTTTTTCGGCTGGATTTTCTGCAGTTTGACATTGAAAACGATAGTCATCTGAACTACAATGATCATCCATTTCGAAATAGCTTATATACAGCTTACTTTCTTTTGTTGATGGGGCTATAAATATTGTTCCTTCTTCTGAAAAGATGATTGCACGTAAACCCGAAGCATTTACGTTCATCCGAATCCTTTCGCCGTTCGCGCTCTTTCCTCTAAGGGTTTGAATCTCTGGGTACTTTTTTTGGATTTCTTTTGATAAAAGATTTGATGATTCGACGTTAAAAATCAGTTCTCCTCCAATCGGATGAGGCATAGTTAATATAGCGTTTCCATTAATTTTTACCTGATTAAGGACTTCATTTAACACCTCTATATTCAGTTCTTTTTGATTTGTTTGAACATCACTCCATTGATTAGAAATTCGAGTTTTGATATCTACCGAATTCCAAATGCTTTTATGTTGAGCAAAAATAAGTTGAGGGATAATTAATAACGAGATCAAAATTACTTTCATACTTTGAATGTTTTAATAATTTATTCCTGACAAAGAACGGAGACTCATCAAAAACGTACTAGAACAAATCAGACATCGCAAAAGAAATACTTCAACAAACCCGACATCATAAAAAAGAAATCCAACCAATTACTTACTTTTCTTAGATCAATATTGTCTCTATAAAGAGAGTTCAATACGATAAAAACCTCTTGTTATATTAGTTTCGAAGTCGAACATTAGTTAACTATGCCAATAGTGGAATTATTTTACTACAAATCCATGGATAGTCAAATACAATACTAACAGAAATCCAGAATAACATAGAACTCATTGATGAGCAGTCTTGTTTGATCTCAAAAAAACATAGAAGGAATACATTATTTTAACATTTGTTTATGTAATATGTATTGTTGTTAAACATAACTTACAGAATATAAAACCAACTTTTAATTATTACACCTATGAAAAACATTATTTCTGTCCTAACTATTGGATTATCTATCCTATTACTAACAAGTTGTGAAAAACAATCTCTGGATAAAAATTATCCCAAAAGCATAGAGACCATTGCCGACAACGACATTCAATCTATTGTAAATGAGGCCATTTCTCAAACTTCCCTTAAAAAACAACAAAAAGGGCCAGTACAAACAGTAAATTTTGTAGATCTATCCAGATATACTGGCAGATGGTACGAACTTGCTAATTTCCCTTCGTTTTTTAGTGAAAATTGCTCTTGCACAACTGCAGATTATGCACTCAATGCAGAAGGAATTAGCGTTTTTAACAATTGTACTCTTACTACGACGGGTATGTTTAATTCTATCAATGGTACTGCAGTAGCAGTAGATCAACAAACTAATGCAAAATTAAATGTATTCTTTGGCCCAGTTCCTGGGGACTATTGGATTATTGATCTTATAGGTTTTGATGAAGACGAACCTTACAATTTTTCTGTTGTAAGTGGCCCCAATAGGGACAGTTTATTTTTATTGAGTAGAACACCTCAGATTACAACATTCAAACAAAAAATAGCATTATTTAAAATTTTTGTTAATCTTATTTTACAAGGGTATGATTTAACTAAATTAGAATTTACACTTCAAAGCCAAGATTGCCTATACCCATAGATTTTTTTAATCATACTAAACATTACAAGTCCCGTTATGATTATTTAAACGGGACTTTTTTTATAAAATTACTCCCGCAACCACGTATCGGGATCTAAATGAAACATTTTCCGGTTACCTTGTATAGCATCAGGATCTCGTAACCACCAATACGGAAAAGGAGTTGTAATCGCATAATGCAAATGAGGAGGTTTACCAACGGCATTCCCAGTAGTTCCAACTGTTCCAAGTTTAGTGCCGCATGCGACAAGTTGAAATGGAAAAGCATCAACATCATCCATATGAGCGTAGTAATGAAAGCGCCATTTGGGTCCTAACACCATAACCGTCTTCCCTCCTTTGCCTCCTTCGTAGGTATACAATACAATCCCATAAGTAGATGAAATGACATCTGTGCCCTTGGGTTTAAAAATATCAATCCCTTTATGTGTAATCGAGCTTCCCCATGGATATGCCCAAAATGAATGATCATCCCAATCGGCTATACTAGCTTCTTTAACAGGAATAATCATTTTTTGAGGAATAAGAAATCCTAACCCGATAACCAACATAGGAATCAATGTAAATTTTCTAGTTCTTTTATTTCTGTACAACGATCCCATTAGAATTAAAAGCGATGCTAAAAACCGTTTTGTTGTACTAGTAATCATAGTCTTAAATTTACAAACTACCCTATTATTATAACCATAAGAACCGCTATGCAGCTAACAACGAGTTCTAATTATTCATTTTCTTGTGTAGAGATCAGATTTCCATCAACATCAAAATATTCCCAGACACCCACTTTATTATCTGATTCATATCGTCCTTTTTCCATAATCTTCCCATTTGGGTGATATTTTTCATATTTTCCGTGCCACAACCCAGATTGATAGTTATACACTTCTTTAATGAGTCCTTCTTCACTATACTCTTTCCATTCGCCATCTCTTTCTCCATTATTATAATAGCCTGTGATTGATAATTCTCCGTTTTCGTAGTACTCTTTATAGACACCATGTACATTCCCATTTTGTATTGGTGTACTCATCTTAGGCTTTCCGTTTGCAAAAAAATAGTTTAGCTCTTTTATAGGAGTTCCATTTTCGAATGTTGCTCTTGAGTGCACAGCGCCATCAAAATGATAGGTTTCCCATACTCCATGTTGTTTATCATTCTTATAGTTTCCTCTTTTGGATAGTGTATTGGTTCTTAAATCATATGCTCTAGTTTCTCCTTCCTTAACTCCATTTTTATAGGGTATAGAATCTGCTTCTGCAGCGTCTTCATCATAATATACCCAAACTCCTATTTTCTTAGATTGTTTAACCTGTCCAATCCCTTTAACATTACCATTTTCATGATATTCTATCTCTT
The DNA here is from genome assembly GCF_003443715.1 of Aquimarina sp. AD10. Taxonomy (NCBI): domain Bacteria; kingdom Pseudomonadati; phylum Bacteroidota; class Flavobacteriia; order Flavobacteriales; family Flavobacteriaceae; genus Aquimarina; species Aquimarina sp. AD10. The sequence goes on from NZ_CP031965.1 coordinate 3,374,577, forward strand.
GTTTCCCTGTTGAACTATTACAACTACTATATAAACTCAAAATCAACAAAAGAGATAATTTTATTATATTTTTCATATAACAATACTACACTTTTGTTCTCAAAGTAAAAAACAAGACATAATCTATAAGTACGAATATTCAAAAAAAATCAAAATCAAAACCGCTATTTTTATAGCGGTTTATGACGAAAGTAAGAATGTGTGACTGTTGTTTTAGTATTTAATTCCAGACTAATTCATTAAAATTGATTCTTGTTCCTCCAGAATTTTGATTGTACACCCCAGCTTTCCAGTAGCTAGGATAATTCCAATAAGAAACATCTTTATTCACTTTAGTGTTACCATTAATTTTTATGGTCATGTTGCCATTACTAATACTAATATCACAATCAAAATACCCAGAAGGTGTTGGGCCACAATCTATATGTTGGGTAGCACTACCCCCGTTATCTTTTTTGACTGCCGCCCACAAATGGTTTCCGTTACCTCTTGATTTACTTCTATACATTCGTAACAAGGGTTTATTGGGACCATTACCAGCATTGGCATCATCATGGATTTGCAAAAATGTAGTTTGATCTCCAGATTGCGAAATAAACTTTAGATTTGCGTGGGCATTTCTACTCCCATTATTCACGTTCCAGTTATTCAAAAAACGTAATTCTGTTCTTTTACTAGATCCTGTTTGGTAAAAGCCAATTTTATCAGAGTCTACTACATAAAACCAATCAGAGCTATATCCGGCTTGCAGCTGACTGCTAGTTGCGGCAGTGCTACTAGTAGGAGCTTGTAATTTACTCTTGCGAATAGCATCTTTAAATCTTGGGATATCATATGGGTTATTATAATTGTTACCTCCGCCACCACACTGCTCCTCTACATCAAATATTTCCCAGGAACCTATTGCGGATCGATTGCAGTTTAATGGTTTATTTCCATTTTCTGAACTCACATATCTTCCATTATTTCCTCGTAATGCAATTTTACTAGCACCCCGATCTATAACCTCAAACAGTTCCCAAGCACCTATAGCTGTTCGATTACAAGTCATAGCTTTTTGTCCATTTTCTGAACTTACATATCTTCCGTTATTTCCACGCAATGCGATTTGACCATTGCTTCGGTTGATAACTTCAAATTTTTCTGAATCGCCAACAGTCAACTGATTTGCAGTTATTGGAACATTCGTATTTTGAGAAGTAACATATTTACCATTATTTCCTTTGATTGCGATAATATCACAAGCTATTGGCAACCCTTTTTGTAGTGCTAGGACATTGTTATTGCTTTCTAACCCCTCATGAGAGCAAGAAGTAAAAGACACAATTCCAATAAAAATTAAAAAAATGAGCCTATAATTAAATGCAGTATCACGATACCGTTTTTGTAGTATTGAGCTTTTCATAGTTGTTGATTTATGTGTTAAAAAATAGTTACTGTTTTGATGTGCACCATATATTTCTATAGATCATATTTTTACATAGTAGTCATACTAAATTAATTTTAACGTAATATAAAGTATCATTCATTTTGGTTGACCAATTATAAATATAGTTACAAATCGTCAAACAAGCCATTCACTATTAAGTATTTAACAGTTATTTCATTTAATTCTTGATGATCTCGTTTAATTTATTCTAATTTTTTACCAATATCCCGACAACCTTAATTAGAGGTAGACGCATAGCGCATACATTAATGTAAAGTCTAAACATTATATTTTTAATTATGTTTTTTTACATTTTAATCCAACAAAACCGAAGCTTTATTTACATTTGCATTTTCCAACGCGATAGGGATAGTAGTAATATCCTTTTTTTTAGTGCCCAGAGCTTGTTAAAGGGTGTAAAAAAGATGTAACCAATAACCTAACAATCGCCCAAAAAAGACATCATGTTAGTAGTATCACAAATCATAGCAAATAAAGAAGAGTATATCAAGGCCCTAGCCAAGCGTAATTTTGATGCTGTTTCGGTTTTAGACAAGGTCATTGCTTTAGACGAAGATCGTCGCGGGACACAAGCAAAGTTAGATAACATCCTCGCCGACTCTAATAAATTTTCTAAAGAGATAGGGATGCTTTTTAAAAACGGAGAGCAGCAAAAAGCTAATCTTTTAAAAGAAAAGACCGCTCAACTTAAAGAAAGTTCTAAAGAACTCTCTGTAACTCTAACTAATTTACAGAATGAACTTACAGATTTGTTATACACGATCCCAAATATTCCTCACGCATCAGTACCCAACGGATTAACTGATGAAGATAATGAAGAAGTGTATAAGGAAGGGGATATTCCTAAGCTTGATGATGGAGCTCTACCACACTGGGAGCTTGCCAAAAAATATGATATTATTGATTTTGAACTAGGTGTAAAAATTACAGGTGCAGGTTTTCCTGTTTTTAAAGGTAAAGGGGCAAGACTACAACGTGCCTTAATAAGTTATTTTCTTGACAAAAATACCGCAGCTGGATACAAAGAGTTTCAAGTACCGCATTTAGTCAATGAAGCTTCTGGCTATGGCACAGGTCAGTTACCTGATAAAGAAGGGCAAATGTATCATGTTACAGGTGATGACTTATACTTGATTCCTACTGCAGAAGTTCCTGTAACAAATATGTTTAGAGATGAACTTGTTACCGAAAATGAATTACCAATTTGTTGTACTGGATATACCCCATGTTTTAGAAGAGAAGCAGGATCTTATGGGGCTCATGTACGCGGATTAAATCGTTTGCATCAATTTGATAAGGTAGAGATTGTGCGTATCGAAAAACCAGAAAATTCATACAAAGCCTTAGATGGTATGGTTGATCATGTAAAGGAAATCCTTAGAGAATTAAAATTACCATATCGTATCTTACGTTTATGTGGTGGTGATACAGGGTTTACCTCTGCATTGACATATGATTTTGAAGTATTTTCTACCGCCCAAGATCGTTGGTTAGAGATCAGTTCTGTTTCTAATTTTGAATCCTATCAAGCAAATCGTCTAAAACTACGTTTTAAAGATACAAATGGTAAAAACCAATTAGTACATACTCTTAACGGAAGCTCTTTAGCACTCCCAAGAGTTTTAGCCGGTATATTAGAAAACTATCAAACTCCTAAAGGAATTAAAATCCCCGACGTACTCGTTCCGTATTGCGGATTTGAATGGATTGATTAGCATTTTTTTAAGATATAGTAACTAGTGCTTTATGGTTCACACACTACTAAAGACTACTAACTATTTCTTATATTTACAAAAAAACCTGCTAGATGCGTACTGTATTTTTGTATATCGCCCTATTTTTTACTTTTTCAATAGTTGCCCAATCAGAGCAATTGGCGAAAAACTATATGCAACAGGGACAATATGAAAAGGCCTTATCTATTTATCAAAAGCTTTATGATAAAAATCCTAATCGAATTAATTATTTATTAGGTTTAGTACAATCTCATCAACAACTAGAACAATTCGAAAAGGCAGAGAATATTCTTAAAAAGAGAATCGAACAAATCCCTAATAATGCTCAAATATTAGTAGAATTAGGGCACCATTATGATTTACAAGACAATTCTGAGCAAGCTACTATTTACTATAATAAAGCGATAACAACCTTCGAAAATCATACTATAAACAATGCGTATTCTCTAGCACAAACATTTGAAAAATATAGTCTTTTAGACCAAGCAGCACTTGTTTATGAAAAAGGAATGGAAGATAATCCTAGAGCCAATTTTAATGTACAATTGGCAAAAATCTATGGTGAACAAGGAAAACTAGAAAAAATGTTTGATAGTTATCTTTCATTATTACAATCACAACCAAATTATGTGAATGTAGTTCAACGAAATTTTAGTGATTATATCCTTGATGATCCTACTAACGAAGCCAATGTTATTTTTAAAAAACTACTTATCAAAAGGCTGCAACAGAATCCTGACATACTCTATAATGAAATGCTTAGTTGGTTATTTATACAACAAAAAGAATTTAAAAAAGCATTTGTTCATGAAAAGGCTATTTATAAACGAAATGATGAAGGGCCACAGGGTATTATTGATTTAGCTAGAATAGCTATTTCCGAAAAAGATATTAAGTCAGCTACCGAAATCTTGGATTATGTGCTTGAAACTCCTGCATCAAAAGACATGAAACTAACAGCACATAAAATTATTCTAAAGGCCAAAGTCGATAATGCAAGTAAAAAAGAATACAAAACTATTGTCGAACAATACAATACAGTTTTTAATGAATACGGAAAATCAAGTGCAACAATTGGTTTACAAATAGACTATGCACATTTTCTAGCATTCAATCAAGATAAAAAACAAGAAGCAATTCGGTTTTTAAAAGATTTAGTGAAACGTGAACGTTTATCAAGATTTCAATCTTCTAGAATTAAAATGGAAATTGCCGACATACTCGTACTAGATCAAAAATTTAATCAGGCATTAATCTACTATACTCAGGTACAAAATGCATTAAAAAACAATTTTCTGGCGCAAGATGCGCGATTTAAAGTTGCAAAAACCAGTTATTACAAAGGTGATTTTTCTTGGGCGCAGACCCAATTAGATGTTTTAAAATCATCTACTTCACAACTCATTGCTAATGATGCGATGGAACTAAGCTTAATTATTAGTGATAATTCGCAGGAAGATTCTACACACACCGCTCTTAAGATTTTTGCTAAAGCCGATTTACTCGCCTTTCAAAATAAAAATGAAGAGGCTATAGCGATGTATGAAAAAATCTTAACAGAGCATAGAGGTGAAAAAATAGAAGATGAAGCATTTTTAAGACAAGCAAAATTGTTAGAAACAGAAAAGCAGTATGAACGAGCAAAAGTGAACTATCTCAAAATTATAGAATTTTATGCTGATGATATTCTAGCAGATGATGCCTATTATTGGCTTGCAGAATTGTACTCTAATCAATTAAACACTCCAGAAAAGGCTAAAGAACTGTATGAAAAAATCATCTTTAATCATGCAGATAGTATTTATTTTGTAGCTGCCAGAAAAAAATACAGAACATTAAGAGGAGACGCTATTAATTAGTATTTAGTTGGTGAATGGTAAAGGTTAGTTTATTTTTGCCAGATTATAAATCGTACATCAACTACTATGTATATCTACAATGTTACCATAAATATAGAAGAAACTATTCATGACGAGTGGCTTGCTTGGATGAAAGGTAATCATATTCCTAACATGCTCGCTACTGGTAAGTTTAGCAAAGCTTTAATGAGTAAAGTTTTGGTAGAAGAAGAAATGGGTGGAATTACATATTCTGTGCAATACACTACTCAAAATAAAGAAACGCTACAAAAATACTATACAGAAGATGCAGATCGACTCAGAGCCGAAAGTAATCGTTTTGCTGGCAAATTTGTAGCTTTTAGAACAGAATTAGAAATTGTGAGTGAACAAAATGGCTAAGCATAAGAAACATAAAAAATATAATCCTAATTATACCAAAAACTCAGAAAAAACTGCTGTTACGGCCAAAAAACATCTTGGTCAGCATTTTTTGAATGACGAAGCTATCGCCAAAAAAATTGGAGATACCCTTACCCTTAATGGCTATCAAAATGTAATTGAGATAGGACCTGGTATGGGAGTCCTTACAAAATACATAGTGCAAAAAGATCTAAATCTTATTGCCATGGATTTAGATAGTGAATCCATAGCGTATTTAAACACTAGTTTTCAATTAGAACATAATGAGGTTTTAAGAAACACTTCTTTTAAAGTTTTAGAAGCTGATTTCTTAAAATTTGATCTAGACTCGTTGTTTCCCAATGAGCAATTTGCTATTACTGGAAACTTCCCTTATAATATTTCTACTCAAATTGTTTTTAAAACCATAGAACATAGAGATCGTATTCCTGAATTTACAGGGATGTTTCAAAAAGAAGTAGCACAACGCATTTGCGAAAAAGAAGGAAGTAAAGCTTATGGCATTCTCTCAGTGCTTGCACAAGCGTTTTATGATGCAGAATACTTATTTAGCGTACCTCCCGATGTTTTTAACCCTCCGCCAAAAGTAGATAGTGGTGTTTTAAGGTTAATTCGAAAAAAAGATTATTCGTTACCTTGTAATGAAAAACTATTTTTCAGGGTAGTCAAAACCGCTTTTGGACAACGCCGAAAAACATTAAGAAATAGTTTAAAAGTTTTTCAACTCTCTGATGAGATTAAAGCTTCAGAAATTATGGCCAAAAGACCTGAGCAACTTTCTGTTCAACAGTTTTTAGAATTGACTTCGATTTTAGAAAAATCTCAAGAGTAATATCTTTAACATCGGCATAAAGTTCAATTAAATTCTTTGGTTATCTTTGTCAGCGTTTGCAAAAGGGATCACTAAATAGTAGTATATGCAATTTCAAGTAACAGATGAGCTTATCAAAGAGGTCAAAGATCTAATAGAAATAGAGGATGAGACTCAATTAAACACTGTGCTACATGAAATACATTTTGCCGATGTTGCCGAAATTATTAGTGAACTTAATCTATCCCAAGCGACATATCTGATTAAATTATTAGACAGCGAAAAAACTTCTGAAGCTCTTATGGAACTTGAAGAGGATTTTCGTGAACGAATTCTTGAAAATCTTTCTGTAAAAGAAATTGCAGAAGAACTCGAGGAAATGGATACTGATGATGCTGCCGATGTCGTTGCCGAACTTCCTGAGGAACGTGCAGAAAAGGTTATTGCCGAAATTGAAGATGAGAGGCGTGCAGAAGATATTAAAGAGTTACTTTCTTATGCCGAAGATACCGCTGGGGGACTTATGGCCAAGGAACTAGTAAAAGTAAAAGAAACCTGGACCGTAGCTGGTTGCGTTCGTGAAATGCGAAGACAAGCAGAAAAGGTAACTCGAGTTCACTCTATATATGTAGTTGATAAAGAAGGTAAATTAAAAGGAAGACTATCTCTAAAAGATTTACTAACAGCATCTGCAAAGACCCATATCAGTGAAGTTTATATTCCTAAGGTTGATTCTGTAACTGTAGATACTGAAGGAGAAGAAGTAGCTAGAGTAATGCAAAAATATGATCTTGAGGCTATTCCTGTAGTAGACCATGATGAAGTATTAGTTGGACGTGTTACTATAGACGATATGGTAGATTTTATTAAAGATGAAGCCGAAAAAGATTATCAATTAGCAGCGGGTATTTCTCAAGATGTAGAAGCCGATGATAGTGTTTGGGAACTCACCAGAGCAAGATTACCGTGGCTCATATTGGGCCTTTTTGGAGGGTTAGGTAGTGTATTTATTATGGAAAATTTTGAAGTTGCACTTACCAAATACAGAGAACTCTTCTTTTTTACTCCCCTAATCGCCGCAATGGCAGGTAATGTTGGCGTACAATCTTCTGCTATTATCGTTCAAGGATTAGCTAATGATAATGTAAAAGGTAGCTTATTTAGCAGATTAGTTAAAGAAATTGGACTTAGTTTAATTAGTGGTGTTACTTTAGGTATTCTTGTTATTCTCTTTGGTTTTTTTGATGGTATGGATCTTTTATTCAGTTTTACCATAGCTATTTCAATGCTATGCGTTATTATAGTAGCTGCATTGGTTGGGACTTTTGTTCCTATTATTCTTGATAAAAGAGGTATTGACCCTGCAATCGCTACAGGCCCTTTTATAACCACAAGTAATGATATCTTTGGTATCTTTTTATTCTTTTATATCGCTAAACTCATTCTTGGGTTTTAAAGCGAGCTAAACCGTACTTTATAATATAGTTTTACAAACCTTTTTTCAAAGTTTGTAAAAGCTGCCATTGCCATCTCTGCTCTAAAAAAAGAATGAACATCGTAATTGATTGGGATTAACAATATTCATAAAACAATCGATGTAGATAGCATAATTTTGAGAAAAACAGGAAACTATCCTTTCTCAAATGGTTCATTTTAAACAGCAATTTGTATTAGTACAACTGCAAATATTCCTTTTAAATGCTTTTTTTTCGTCCTCAACTTATTTCTTTTTTTAAATAAATGGTGTGATCGTAAGATTGTACAATCAAATCATTTATTTAAAAAAATTAAAAATTATTATGAAAAAGCTATCAAAACTATTTAGCTCCTTAAGTATACTAGTATTTTTATTGTCCACTTTCGGTTGCAGTAGTGATGAATCATCAGATCCATCAAACCCCGATCCCAATGAAAACTCTTTAACCTACGACGAAGTATTTTCAATCGGAAATGAAATTCCCTCTTTTAATGAAGAAAGAATAGAGAGTATTCTATCGCAAGAAAAAACCACTATAGACGAAGATAATGGGGATGGAACCACCTCAAGGTTCGTTTGTAATACCGAAACTGTGGATCTAAAAGATGGTACCGGAAGGTTTAACTTATTTGAAACAAATGCAGAAGTAGTGTTCCCTGGAAATCTATTACAAGGAAAAACACTAGCAGAACCTACACCTTCTCCAATTGTTGTCGAACGTGCAGGAGGAACTATTTCTATGAATATCAATAACGGAAATCTTCAGTCTGCCGTAACGGTGGATCAAGTAAAACGAAGTACCATACAAGAAGCTATTAATCAAATAATAAATACCTCTGGAGAAGAGGCTCCAGCAAATTTCACTGTGGATATTGAACAGGTCGAGTCTGAGGAACATTTGGCAGTAGAGCTAGGAATCAATATAAGAGCTTTCCGAGCAAATGTTTCAAGCAGTTTTGAATTTAGTTCAGAAAAAGAGTTCAATCGCACTTTGGTAAAACTAGATCAAAGTATGTACACCATTAGTTTTGATTTACCTACTGATATTGGACAAATTTTTGACGAAAGTGTTACTCCTGAAGATTTAGAAGTATTTGTACAGCCCGATAATCCAGCAACATTTGTTTCTTCTGTAACTTTTGGACGTATTTTTTATATGTTAATAGAATCAACTTCTTCTCGTCAAGAAATGAACTCAAGTATTAATGCAAGTTTTTCAGGTCTGGCTGTTCAAGGGTCTGCAGGTTTAGATATTAACTCTGTTTCATCTTTACAAGACCTAAAAATAAAAGTTATTGCATACGGAGGACCTGCTAGCACATCTTTTGAACTAATTGGAGAAACAAATATTCAAGACATCGCTGATGCATTAGGACAAAGTTCGGACTTACGTTTTGCATTACCTATTTCTTATGTAGTACGTAGCGTAGAGCGCCCTGATCAGATTGTAGGTGCCGATTTAACGACTCAATTTGATAGAACAACTTGCGAAGAAAAAGGTCAGTTACCATTAATAGCCTACCGAAATTTAGTTGATATTTTTGGAGCCGATGATAGTATAGGAGCTGCTTTTAATATACAAGGAACAACAATAGGGGTTTATAATAGTGTAGGTAATAAATATGCCATCTACGATGCGGGAATTGGCCAGGTATTAGGCACATTTGATCATAATGATCCTAATGGACCATTAGGAGTGAGTGACTTAGATAATGTTGGAGCTGGTTTAAAATTTACAGAAAAATCTAAAGGTTTTAACGACACTTCTATTATTCTTATTGATAACGGCGGAAGGGTATCGCAGACTTTTGATTTAAATGATAACTTTAATATTTCAGATCCAAATCCAATTGGCACTTACGACCCAATCAGTTCAATTGCAAATATTCTGGGGATCGACTTGCGCAGTGGGCAACCAACGCGCTATGATCTTAGTTCTGAAAGTATTTCTGCTGCAGCTGGCCTACCTTTCTCAATGGCCAGTAATAACAGAATGACTTCTATCGTTTTTTCTGGAGAGTCGCCAAGGTTTGTGCAAAATTTATTTTCATCAAGTACTAGACGTAGCAATGTTGCAGCGCAGAATTTAACAGAACTAAATACCTCAAGTGATCCAGACGGTACGGTATTCAACAAAATAAATGCTGCGGCTATTTTACGTTTTCCAGGAGGAATAGAACAACTTCTTTTAATTAATGAACAAGGTGACCTTATGATGTATTTAGATAATATGGATGGACGACCTAACGGTGTATATAGAGAAATAAGAGATGGTCGTTTTACGGCAAACTATTCTGGAATTAGAGTGCTACAATAGTGATCACAAAATATAATTTTATATAAAACTAAGGCTTCATAGAAACTTTTCTGTTGAAGCCTTTTTTAATTTCAAAACAAATTGAACAGATAGATTGTACTTGGTTTTAAACCTTAGATCTAAAAAGCATGAACATCGTAATTGATACATACAACTGATTTTCTAAAAAAACGATATACATAGTTTTGTGTTTCAACCCAACACAAAAACTCTATGAACGACTCAAATATTACAGATTTTCCAAAGGTATATTCAGCATTAGAAAAACTAGCTAAAGAAATACATTTTTCAATGCCATCGGATCCCTATATCGGAACACTTTTAAAAACATTAATAACTTCTAAGCCCAATGCTAATATATTAGAATTAGGAACTGGTATAGGTCTATCATTATCGTGGATGATTACCGGAATGGATGATTCATCAAAACTGACCACATTAGATAATGATCCAAAACTCATCAAAAGCATTCAAGAATACTTTAAAAACGAAGAACGAGTAACAATAATTAACACAGATGGAGCGACATGGATCAAAAACTATACTGGTCAAAAATTCGACCTCATCTTTGCAGATACATGGCCTGGAAAGTTTTATGAATTAGAAGAAACATTGGCATTAGTAAAACCGAATGGGTTTTATGTGATTGATGATATGATAACACAATCTAATTGGCCTGTAGGACACCAACAAAAAGTAGATCAATTAATTAAAACTTTAGAAAACAGGAAAGATTTTAATCTAACCAAAATGAATTGGGCTTCTGGGATTATTATTGCTACAAAAAAAACATAACCCCCTACTTTTAAAGTAACATAAACATATCTGCATCTTAATCACAGATTATCCTTTTCTATAGTTATTTTTGACATACACATAAAACCACACTCAAATGCAACCCGAAATTTTTGAATATCAATTTACAGTACCAAAATCTGCTATAGATGAAATGCATCATGTTAATAATGTCGTCTATCTTCAATGGGTACAGGATATCGCTAAAAAACATTGGGAATCTAAAACCAGTGAAGAAATTAGAGAAACCTATGTGTGGGTGGTTCTTAATCACCTTATAAAATATCATCATGCAGCTTTTGAGGATGACGTACTAACTATACAAACCTGGATAGACCATCACAGGGGAGTAAAAAGTGAACGTCATACCAAAATTATAAACAGTACCACAAATAAACTTATCGTTTCGGCAAAAACGAGCTGGTGCCTGCTGCTTAAAGAAACGTTAAGACCAGCACGTATCACAGACGAAATAAGTACCTTGTTTGGGTAAAAAAGTATTGTTTTATGGAAGCGATTAGTATTAAAGAAAAATTATCTCAATTTGATAAGCAATGGCATCCCCATCGCATTGCTACTGTTGATGACAACCAAATTTATCTGGCAAAATTATCTGGTGACTTTATCTGGCATAAACATGACGATGAAGACGAACTATTTCAAGTAATAAAAGGCACACTTCATATGAAATTTAGAGATAAAACAGTTCTTGTTAATCCTGGCGAATTAATTGTAGTTCCTAAAGGGGTAGAGCATTGTCCTTCTACTGTTGATAATGAAGAAGTACATGTGCTTCTTTTTGAGAAGCAAACCACAAAACATACTGGCGAGGTCGAAAGTGAAAGAACAGTCGCTCGGTATATAGATATTTAAAAATCCTTTTTCAAAATATCAATATCAAATTCTTCCTGATACAGATTTCTGTAATTTAAAATAGGGATACTCTCTTATATTCGTATATTTTATATTTCGTATATTTTTATTATGTATTCTTAATCAATTAGTTTCATGGAAGAATTCTATCCAATAAGTCCAGAGCTTGACCGCAAGGATTTCACCAAAATTAATGCCAGTTACAAAAACAATGTACTTATCGTATTACTTGGTATTGTTCTATTTTTTTTAATTTATTCTGCAGCCGTTGCTGGTTCTATGTATTTGCTTTATCTCGCCATAACCTATGATATTGGCGATATTAACAAGCTTACTATTTTTCTTAAAATAGGAACTATTGGTATGAGTGCAATGTTTGTATTATTTATGGTTAAATTCTTATTTAAGAAACAACGTTTGGATGACAACCCTCTAAACATTGAAATCAAAGAAGATGAACATCCTAAATTATTTCAATTTATCCAAAAGTTAAGCAGTGAAACAAATGCTCCTTTCCCCAAAAAAATATATGTCAATCACGAAATCAATGCAGCGGTTTTTTATAATAGTACTATTCTAAGTTTATTTGTTCCGACCAAAAAAAACCTATTAATCGGACTTGGGTTAGTTAATGGACTTAATCTTACCGAGTTTAAAGCCGTTCTGGCACACGAATTTGGTCATTTCTCACAAAGCAGTATGCGCCTGGGCAGTTATGTATATATGACCAATCGTATTATTTATGATATGGTTAACGAGCGAGATAGTTGGGATCACACCTTAGAATCCATGAAAAATTCTGATATTAGGATTGCAATTTTTGCTTGGTTATTAATGCCAGCAGTTTGGACCACTCGTCAATTAATGATCCTAATCTATAAAGGCATAAATATTTTACAATCCTCATTGTCCAGACAAATGGAATATCATGCCGATCTGGTAGCTGTAAGCGTTACCGGAAGTGATGCTATCGTAAATGGACTATACAAGTTAGACGCCACCTCACAAGCCTTTAATTTTGCATCAGAACATATTTATTCTGCCATTCAAGATAAAAAATACACTACGGATTTATTATATCATCATACCAGAGCATACGAATACCTTAAAGAAACTCAAAAAGAGTTTAAAGAGAAGCTATTAGAAAACTGTAATCATCAAAGGGTATTTTTAGAAGATGATGATGCAAATATTCCTAATATGTATGCCTCTCATCCTTCTGGATATAAAAGAGAAGATAATGCCAAGAAAAAATATATTAAAGGAGTCGAAGATGCTAGATCACCATGGATATTATTTGGTGATAAAGATGCACTTTGTGAGAAGGTAACAAAGAATTTAATTACTTTAAATTTTAACTTACCTAAAGACGCAAAGTTTACCAGGGCTTCTGAAGTAGAAGAATTTATAAAATCCGAAATTGAAGAAACACAATTTGATTCAAAGTATTTAGGCAATTATGATAACCGTTTCATGACAGAATTCTCTCTAGACAGCATAGAGTCAATGCTTTCTACTTATGCTATTGATTCATCAAATAGTATCGACAAATTGAAGGATTTATATAGCCATCAACTAACAGAAAAAATGGCAAAAGAAAAAGTTGTAGACGAAGAACTTCAACTCCTTGCCAAAGTGCTTAACAAACAATCTAAAGAGAAGCAATTTAACTTTAGAGGAAATAAATATTCAAATAAAGAGGCCGAAAAAGTATATAAAGATCTTATCGAAGAATTAAACCAAGACAAATGGTTTGAAGATTTTGATAAAAAAGTTTTTGCTTCGACCTATGCAATAGCAACTCCAGAAAAGAAAGAAGAATTACTACTTCGTTATCGCTTTCAATTTGAATTTCAAAAATACCACAAAGCCTTTATTGATATTCAAAATGAATTTCATCTAAAAATCAACGAAATCAATACTATTGGTAATTTAAGTGAAAGTGAAGTTTCTAATTTTGCAAGAAAGTTTAATATGTTATATAATCAAACTACTGAAGCTTTAAAAGAAGTTGATGTGCTTAGGTTACCCCCTATGAATAATACTAAACATATTTCCTCGTTAAGGGATCATCTCTTAGATGAAGATGTAGAATTTATTTCAAGTGCTACGTTAGATGGCCCCAAATTAAATTCTTTTCTCATGCAATTAGAAAATATAATTGCTAAATCTAAACGATTGTATTTTAAAAGTCTTGGTAATATTTTAAAATTACAAGAAACTATAAGACAAAATGCGGTATAATTTAATACCAATAATTTTTAAAAACCTTACTATTTGATTTAACAAATCTACAACAACAAGAATAAAAATTTAGCCTTACCTTATGTTGCTGAGTAGATTAAAATCTTCAGGACATGAAGCAAAATAGAAGAGAATTTGTTAAAAATACCGGACTTTTATTAGGTAGCAGCTTGTTTCCTTATGGGTTGTTTGCAGCTCCTAATGCTAAAAAATTAAATGTATGCCTAGTAGGTTTAGGTAATTATAGCTCTGTTATTTTAGCCCCTGCCTTACAAATGACGAAACATTGTCAACTTACGGGAATCGTTACAGGTACTCCTTCGAAAATTCCTAAATGGCAAAAAAAATATAATATTCCAGATAAAAATGTTTACAATTATGATACAATGCATCAAATTGCAAACAATCCAGATATTGATGTTATTTATATTGTAGTACCAACAGGTTTACATGCTAAATATGCTATTGAAGCAGCCAATACCGGAAAGCATGTTTGGTGTGAAAAACCAATGGCAAAAACAGAAGCTGAATGTAAATCTATCATAGATGCTTGCACCAAAAACAAAGTGAAACTTTCTATAGGGTATCGTATGCAACACGAACCTAATACACAAACAGTAATAAAATGGGCAAACTCAAAACCTTACGGAAAAATCAAAAGCCTTAGAGCTGAATTGGGTTATAATGTTGGTAAACCAGCTAAAACATGGCGATTAGATAGTGATCTTGGTGGTGGTGCTATGTATGACTTGGGTGTGTATCCATTAAACGCTGCCAGATATACCACCGGAGAAGAGCCAATATCAGTCATAGCACAGCAAATGACAACGCGTCCCGAGATATTTACAGAAACTGATGAAACAACTCACTTTACTCTAGAATTTCCTTCGGGGGTTATCGCACATTGCAAAACAAGTTTAGGTAAATCTATGCATGAATTATATGTAAACTGTGAAAATGGATGGTATACTTTAGCTCCGTTTTCTATGTATACAGGAGTAAAAGGAAAAGCCAGTGACGGTAAACTTCTTAATCAATATATCGAAAGTCAACAGGCTAAACAAATGGATGATGATGCTTTGGCAATTATCAATAATACACCGGTTATCGTACCAGGAGAAGATGGTATTAAGGATATTAGAATTGTAGAAGCCATTTATAAATCTGCCAAAAGTGGCACTAAGGTTAATCTATTATAATATCGCCTAACCAATCTAAATATCTTGTTTATTCTAATTCAATTTTAAATACCGTACTTAATTCATCCATTGGTGCTTTAGGGATTGTAATTTCAAATTGTCTATAATCATCAGAATGGAATTCTACAGGAATATTGGTCCCTAGTAACGTTATCTTTTTTACATCAGAATTGGGGTAATACCTATGTGGAGAAAGCATATGATAGTTTATTTTTTTGCCGGCTTGTGGCTTACCCAATAACATCATATACACTGTTTTTCCATCTTTAGACTGGGTTAGCCTTACATCATCTGATGTATAGGCTACTGTAGCAGATTGTCCGCCAAACTCACCGGCTTCGGCAGTAGCAGTTCCAAATCCGAAGATACTGTAGGGTCTGGTATTATAAATAGCTTCTCCGTATTTTGAGAACCAATCTCCTAATTCTTCTAATACTTTTCGCTGTTCTAGCGGAATGGTACCATCTGCTTTTGGAGAAATATTTAAAAGCACAACTCCGTTCTTACTAACAACATCTATCATATTTCGAAGTACTAAATCAGCAGTCTTATAGGTTTGTCCAGACACATAACACCATGAATTATTACTTAGCGTAATATCAGTCATCCATGGCAACTCTCCTAATTCGCGCCTTCCTCCCTGTTCTATATCCTTTACTCCTATTTCTTTTGGCAAATCAGATTGTTTATAGGCAATAACGACTTCTTGATCATTAGTTTTGGCATTATTAAAATAATAGCTGCACATCTCTTTTACCTTTTGTTGATCTATACTATTAAACCAGGTATCAAACCAAATGATATCTGGCTGATATTGATCTACTACTTCTACTATTTGATCATACCAGTATTGCTCAAATTCTTTAGGTGATATTAGACCATACAACTTTCCTAGTTCAGGGTCTTTTGTACCCGTATGATATTTTGGATTATAAAAATAATGGCTATCAAAAGCATCTAACCGGTTAGGGTTAGTAATATTACGTTGCAAGTTACGCGCATGATGAAAGGTAGTAATGAGTTTCATTTCTTTTTTCCTCAAGGCTTTTGCAAGCTCACCAGTGATATCCTTTTTAGGACCTTTATTTTTGGCATTCCAAGGATTAACTTTACTGTCCCACATCGCAAAACCATCGTGATGTTGTGCTACTGGGCCTGCAAATTTGGCTCCTGATTTTTTAAATAAGTCTGCCCATTGGTCAGCATCAAAATTCTCTGCCGTAAACTTGGGAATAAAATGGTGATATCCAAATACTGATTGGTCTCCATAAGTTTTTTTATGATGTTCAAATTCTTTTGTTCCCGGCTTATACATTTTATTAGGATACCATTCATTACCAAATGCAGGAACAGAATACACTCCCCAATGAAAATAAATACCAAATTTAGCATCTTGAAACCACTCGGGGGCTGCATTATGCTTTTTTAAAGATTGCCAATCTGCAGTATAGCGTTCTGCAATTTTTGGTTTAGAGTCTTCATTAGTAATTATTTCTTTAGGATTTGATTGTTTGCAACTTAGCAATAGTATGGATAGAAATAGCGAGGTTAAAAGAAGTCGAATTTTCATAAGAGATTGATTACATAATTTTTAATAAAAAATTACTGATTGCTTCCTCTAAAATAAAAAGACCTCTATCAAAATAGTACTACTTATGGTTTTCAAATTATTACAAAATTTAAAAAAAGAACTTACAATTTCAACATTTACCTATGACAATTTAATTTGTTCTAAAATTTCCAAGTTGACCTATCGAAGCATTTTTATGAGTATAGTTTGCATTACTAAAATCCTGATCGTATTGAAATTCTGCTAAATTTAATAACAAAGCAATACTATCTGTTTTTGTATAAGCTGATTGAAATTCTTGTTGTGATCTTGCCAAAGTATTCTCTTCTCTCTGTGTTATTAAGTGTAAAGAAAATAAAAAAATGAGAAGGTATATTCATTTTCATAACTTCAAAATCACCTAATTCAATAATAAGTTAAACCACCCAACAAAATGAGTGGTTTTGATGTATAAATAAATCTACTATGCCTCTTCAACCATAAAATAGGTTGTAAATGATGATTATAGCATTATTTAATCACCATTTTCTTAGTATCAATTTTTGTTCTTCCAACATATAGTGTATAGAAATATGTCCCTGTAGCCAATCCGTCACTATTTATATTTAGTTCACCATTGCCACTTTGTTTGATCGAAATTGTAGATATGAGCTGTCCATTTGAATTACTAAATACTACAGAAGCATTATTGATTCCATCTGGCAAATAATATTTTATAGAAGATGTGCTATTAAACGGATTGGGAATATTTTGATATAAAATCGCAGTATTCCCTTTTGCTGTTGGGTTATCTATATTTGCAACACTTTCTTCTAATGTATTCAAACGGTTGATTAATTCATCAATAAGAGTTTGCTGTTCGTTATTTTCTGCTTCCAGATTGGAAATTTCGTTTTGAGCATCAGTAAAATTTGATGCTAAATCTGATATAACCGGAGCCAAATCAACTGATACTGAACTTCCATTTTCTATGGCAATCGTAAGATTAGTCCCACTTAAACTAGCTGATGTTAAATCCTGAGTATCGGTATTTACATAAGCCGAAAGATCCACACTGTTTCCATTCGAGACGCTTAGCATATTAGATGACAGGACCAAGGTTTGATTATCTGTTCCTGTACCATCTTGTAGCACAGAGATATCAATACTATTTCCTCCGGTAATACTTAAGTTTCCGTTAGTAAGACTTAACGTTTGTCCATCGGTATTATCAAGGTATCCAGATAAATCTACTGTTGTACCATCATTGGTTAAACTTAAGGTATTACTAGACAATTCTAAGTCTTGTGCATCAGTGTTATCAAGGTATCCTGCAAGATCCACTGTAGCTGATCCACCAGAAATACTCAATGTATTCGTAGCTAAAGAAAGTTCCTGGCTATCGGTATTATCTAAATACCTAGATAAATCAACCGTTGTGCCATCATTAGTCAAACTTAAGGTGTTACTAGAAAGTTCTAAATCTTGAGCATCTGTATTATCAAGATATCCCGAAAGATTTACCGTTTTGGTAGCTTCAGCATCATCTAGCAAGGATAGTTCTAAATCATCACCATTTAATTGAAATACATCTACGGTTTGATCATCAGTATCTGTATCTATGGTAGAATTTACCCATTGCGTTCCGTCCCATAAAAATAATGCCGATAGATCGGTATCATAAACCATCATCCCAGCTTCAGTAGTTGCCAAAGGATTACCGTTTGCTGCGGAAGTTTCCATTGCTATACGTTGTACTGTGGTGATTCTATTAACCAAGAATCCCTTATCAGTATCGGCCAGTTCTAAAGATGCATTTTGATTTGGTGTTGCTGTCGCAATACCGACACTTAATCTGTCTGTAGTAGTAACCCCTCCCAAAACCATACTGTTATTGGTAGTGGTGGTAGCTCCTGCTCCTATAGCCACAGCATAATCTGCTTCTACGCTGGCATTAGCACCTAGTATTACATTATTGGTTCGATCTGTACTTCCGGTAATTTTTGCTTCATATCCGATAACGATGCTATTATTACTACCATCGTTTCCCTCTACAAAACCAGCATTATATCCCATGACTATATTATTAGCTCCCTCTTCATTATATGCTCCGGCTCTCCATCCCACAAAAGTATTGTTACTTGCATTGGTAGTACTATTACTCACATTATTACGAACTCCTGCCTGAAAACCTATAAATGTATTATAATCTCCAAACTCATTTCTTGCGCCTGCATTACCTCCTATAAATGTATTTTCTGAACCTGTACCATTATCTGTACCTGCTCCTGCTCCAAAAAAAGAATTATTAACCCCTGTGGTGTTACCATCTCCTGCTGATCCTCGAAAATCAAGAACTCCATTGTTATCCACAGATTCACTCAGCAAGCCTCCTACAAAGGTATTACTGCGACCTTCCGTATTAAATACTCCGGTAGCATCACCTACAAAAACATTATAATTACCTGTAGTGTTTCTATATCCTGAATGATACCCTAGAAACACATTTCGAGCACCTGTAGTTGTACTATATCCCGCTCCATCTCCTAAAAAGACCACTCTTTCAGCATTTTGTATCTTATTCCCGGCTTCTGTTCCTATGATTACCGAATTTTTAAAATTAGGATCTCCTAATGAGATTCCGTCATTATATCCTCCTGCTTCTTTACCAATTACTATGTTATCGTATCCCGTACTGGTATAATATCCGGATCTATAACCTAAATATAAATTATCACTACCACTTATATTATTATATCCAGATTCTGAGCCTAGATATAAATTATTCCTACCTCTAGTATTACTATATCCAGATTCTGAGCCTAGATATAAATTTCTACTACCACTAGTATTGCTATATCCAGATTTGGAGCCTATAAACACATTATCATCCCCAGTTAAATTACTAAGCCCAGAATCATACCCAACAAAAACATTATCCGTTGCAAATGCAGTTATGGATCTACCAGACTGATATCCCAATAATGTGTTTTGAGAAGAAGTTGTTAAAGCCTTACCAGCTTCATCGCCAACAATAGTATTATAATTTCCCGTGGTTATTCCGGGAGCAGCATTATCACCAAGAACTTCATTACCTGTTTGCGCATTTAGTTTGATTGTTGTTATGAATACTAATACAATAGTGCTCAAAACGAAGAGTAACTGTTTTCTCATATTTCGGGGTTTATTAGGTATGATTGCAATAATACTATAAACTACTGGTTTTAAAGAGATTTTGGAGGTGTCAAAAGGTGTCATTTGATCGTTAACGCACAAAACACAGGTACGTATATCCTCAAGAGTATGCATTGACACTATACTAATTGCTGAATAAAGCTTTCAAGTTCTATATCTTGTGAAATATTCATTTTTTTACGGATACGACGGCGCATGGATTTAACCGAATCTGAAGAGACATTACGGATGATCATGATCTCTTTGATAGAAAGATTAAGCCGCAGTAAAGCACAAACTTCACGCTCACCTTTGGTCAAATCCGGAAACAATTCCTGAAGCTTTTGGTCAAAACTTATATTGTTATAATCTATCTTCTCTTGTAATCCTGCTAATTTATTTTCAGTATCGATCTGCAAGCGTAATTGAGCAATCAAAGAGTTAAGAGATTGCTTTAATTCTGTTTCATCTGTAGCTACTAGAACTTCATTTTTTAGCTTTGCTAACCATTCTTCTTTAAACGTCAAACGCATACTGTTATCTGCCATAAGATTCCTGACTTCATCTTCTTTTACTTTGAGTTGTGTAGCAAATAGTTTATTCTCATTTTCTAACTCTTGTATTTTTGAACGATTCTGTAAGAAATTCCAAATAAAATAACCATTAATGATTAATAAAATACATACAAGAACATATGACAGTGTTATTTTCAAAAACAATATGATAAAAGAGATAATGAACAACGGTAAAACTACATTTTTAGGTTTACGCAATATTACCTACAACTTATACAAACACCAAGGAAATGGTGGTGTCAAAAGGTGTCACTATACTTTTTTAAGTTAAATCTTGAATAAATTTCTCCAATTCAACCTCTGAAGAAACATTCATTTTTTTTCGGATACGTCGACGCATCGATTTTACAGAATCAGAGGACACATTACGGATCGTCATAATTTCTTTTATTGATAAACTAAGACGTAGCAATGCACATACTTCTCGTTCTCCTTTGGTGAGTTCTGGATACAATTTCTGAAGTTTGGTATCAAAATTTTGGTTTACATGATCAATCTTATCCTGCAACCCAGATAATTTACTTTCTGTTTCGATTTGCAACTTTAATTTTGTAGTTAAAGAGTTTAGAGATTTTTTTACCTTTTCGGACTCTGCTCCTATTACTTCAGTTTTTATTTTTTCAAGTAGTTCTTCTTTAAATGCTAAACGCATACTATTATCTGCAATCAAACGCTTAATATCCTCTTCTTTACCTTTAATTTCCTGATCCAATATCTTTTTTTCATTCTCATAGGTAGCTTTGGTAAGTTTTGAACGTTGTTGATAATTACGGCGTATTAAATACCCAATAATAGCTGCCCCTACAATTGTAATTAGTAATAAGGCAAGGTATAATTTCTTTTTTGAAGCTTCTGTTTGTGCTATAAGTTTTACTTCTCGTTTCTCTTGTGCAAATTGAAGACTATCAGCTTGTTTTTCTTTTTGAAATTCATAATTTAACTCTAGGGCCTGAATCTTTTTCTCGTTTTCCAAATTAAAAATAGAATCTGAATATCTATTAAATTTTCGATAATCTTCATAAGCGTTTTTAAAATCTCCCATTTTGTTATGGATAAAGCTTTTTCTGCGATACGCTACAGATATGCGTTCTCTAAAATTTTCTGCTAACCCAATTTGCAGAGAAGAATCTGCATGTTGTAACGATTTGTACCATTCTTTTTTTCTCTTAAAAACTGAAGAAATATTATAATGTGTTACACACATCGACAGTTGTTTTCCTAAACGTTTACAACGTTTTAAGTTTTCATACTGTATCGCTAACGCTTTATCATATTGATCAAGTTTTTGGTATAATACTCCCATATTATTATTGACTCTGTATACATTGTTCACATCCTTACTATTCTCAAATATCCTTTTGGCCATTTGATAACAAATTAATGCAGAATCTATTTGTTGATTTTGCCTATATGAGACCCCTAACATATTATATGCAGCACCCAAACCAGCAGAATCCTTTACTATTTCTTTTAAGGGAATAGCTCGCTTAAAATGCTCAATGGCTTTTCTGTGTACTCTCTGATAACGATATACCATGGCCATATTATGAAACACATCTCCAATACCAGACGTATCCTTTAATTGCTCATAATATTTCATAGCTTTTAGGTGATAGGCAATAGCATCCGGATAATTTGCTTTGCGCCTATTTACAACACCCATCTGTACATAAATCGCCGCTTTTTGATGAAGTAGTTTTTTTGACTCTTTGTTTGCAATCAACAATAAAGCTTCTTTAAAGTTTTGTTCTGCCCTATCAAAATTATGATCCAATTGATAAACCCCCAAAGAAAACAATGCGTTAATCTTGGTTGTATCTTCTACAGCATTTCCTATCGTGGTTTTGAGACGAACAAAAGTAGTGTCTGTCTCTTGACTCAGAGTACTTATTGAAAGAAAAAATATAAGAAAGGGAACATAATACTTCATCACTAACAAACTTACTAATAAAGTTAGAGATAAATATCATCATGATGATGAAGCTACTTTGTTATATAAGTATGCTATTTGTTTATTATTTCACTAAGTTTAGGATAACTTTAAAGCACATATGATATGAAGACAATACAGGGATTTGATTTTTTTAAAACCAACATCAATACCATATTTGGAGGAAATAAAAACACAATCACTCCTATCCCAAAATTAAATCTTTTAACAGAACAAAATACAGATGATGCCGGAGGTGATGATGATGATGAATATTAGTTTCAAAATTGAATACTATTTTTTTAAACCACAGCTGTAAACGTTGTGGTTTTTTATTTTTAATACTTAATTTTGAAGTACTAATTCTCATACCATATGAAAATACTTCATCTAGACACCAATCATACCATATTACTTGATCAACTTAATGCTTTAGGCTTTCAAAATGACGAAGATTATACTTCTACAAAAGAAGAGGTCGAATCCAAAATTGGAATCTATGATGGGATTATTATCAGAAGTCGTTTTGCAATTGATAAAACTTTTCTAGATAAAGCTAAAAAACTAAAGTTTATTGGTCGTGTTGGTGCTGGACTAGAGAATATCGACACTCAATATGCTTCAAAACAAGGCATACAACTATTTAATGCCCCAGAAGGAAATCGCAATGCAGTTGGCGAACATACCCTAGGGATGATTTTATCATTGTTTAATAAGTTAAATCAAGGAAATCAAAGTGTTCGAGATGGACAATGGTTACGTGAAGCACATAGAGGTATCGAATTAGATCAAAAAACAGTAGGTATTATTGGATATGGAAATATGGGAAGAGCCTTTGCAAAAAAATTGCGGGGATTTAATGTAGAAGTTATTTGTTATGATATTCTCGAAGATATTGAGGATAGTAATGCAACACAAGTAGAGCTACAGGAGCTTTTTGAAAAGACTGATGTTTTAAGTTTGCACACTCCCGAAACTCCGAAAACAATTGGCATGATTAACAAAGCATTCATTACCAAGTTTAAAAAGCCATTTTGGCTTATTAATACCGCTCGAGGTAAAAGTGTTGTCACCAAGGATTTAGTTGAAGCCTTGACTCAAAAAAAAATACTGGGAGCTGGATTAGATGTTCTAGAATATGAAAAATCCTCTTTTGAAAATCTTTTTACTTCAAAAAAGGAAATGCCAGATGCCTTTGCAAAATTGCTTAAAATGGATAATGTTATATTAAGTCCTCATGTAGCTGGATGGACTGTTGAATCCAAAGAAAAGCTCGCACAAACTATTGTAGATAAAATCAAAACTAAGTTTTGTTAAAAGACATTTTCATATCATTACTTTCTAAATATAGCACAGATCCAATATACATTGAATCTTTATGGAAAGAGATTGAAAAAAAACATACTTCAAAAAGGAGATATTACCATAATCTTACTCATTTGGAACATATCTATTATTACTTAATTGAAATCAAAGATGAGATTCAAGATTGGGATATGGTATTATTTGCTTTGTTTTATCATGATTACATATATGACGTTCTCAAAAAAAATAACGAAGAACAAAGTGCAATTAAAGCAGTGTCTGTATTAAACTCTTTAACAACAATTAAAAAAGAACGAATCAAAATATGTGAAGAGATCATATTGGCTACCAAAGGGCACAATATTTCTAATAATCAAGACATAAACTATTTTACCGATGCAGATCTTTCTATTTTAGGTGCTGATCAAGAAAACTATAAAATCTATACTCAAAATGTACGCAAAGAGTATAAATATTATCCTGATTTTATGTATCAAAGAGGAAGAATCAAAGTACTACATCATTTTAAAGAAATGTCCAGAATCTATAAAACTGAACATTTCTTTAAAAAATTCGAAACTCAAGCAAAAAGTAACCTTACACAAGAAATTAATTTACTGTCCAAGTAAATTTCAGTTTTACTATTTTTATGGTGTGAAGAAGACTATTTTAATTTTTGGAAGCTTAGTGCTAGCCTTACTAGCATTATTTCAAATTAGTAAATATACTATCGCTACAGGAAATTCGTCTGTAGAAACTGTTATTGCCATTATTGCCTTAGTATTTTTTGGTATTGGAATTATGATCAATAAAAGAATACTTCATAAAGACCAAAAACCTATTCAAGAAATTGACTATAACAAAATCAAAGAAATTGGCTTAAGTAAACGAGAATATGAAGTTCTATGTGAGATCGCTATCGGCTTATCAAACAAAGAGATCGCAGAAAAACTTTTTGTTTCTGAGAACACTATTAAAACACATGTCTCTAATGTACTATTAAAACTAGATGCTAAACGGCGTACACAAGCTATTCAAATTGCCAAAAAACTTCAAATTCTAGAGCAATAACCACCAAATCATACTAAAGTAGAATACAATTTATCTATTTATATTTCTTGTTTTTGACTTGTACGATAGAATCTTCAATTATTATTATTTTTAACATGAACTCGATTATTATGGCTTATTTCATACTTTAGTATGAGTTCTTTATACCTATCAAAATCTACTTTTGACAACAAATAATAAATATATAGTAAAATGAAAAAAGTCGTTATTAAGTATGGTTTATTAAGTGCTGCAAGCATATGCGTTTTAGCTTTAGCAGGATGGTTTTTAGGTAAAAGTCTAGACTATTCTATACAAGAAGTCATAGGGTATGCTGGCATGATCATCTCCTTGTTATTTGTATTTTTTGGGATAAAATTTTATCGAGATAACGAGAATGGGGGTATTGTTTCTTTTGGCAAAGCATTACTAATCGGCATACTAATTACCTTAATCGCAGCATTAGCATTTGGGATATTAGACGTGATCTATATTAAATATATTAATCCGGATTTTATGGCTGAGTACTATGCACATTACATTCAGGAAATAAAAAACACTCTTCCTGAAGCAGAATTTAAAATAGAATTAGCAAAATTAGAGTCGCAAAAAGAATTGTTTTCAAACATCTTTATGAATTTCTTTCTCATGTTTGCTACTGTTCTTATTATTGGATTTATCATCTCATTGATCTCGGCAGTACTTCTACAACGTAAACCAGCTGCGGATAATTAACATAAAACGGTAAAACAAAAAACCCGTATTGATATGATATCAATACGGGTTTAAAATAATGCAAATAGATTACCCCCAATCTAACTATTAAAACATTATTTTCTAACTAATTTGACTGACTTATGACTTCCATCTGAATATAGTAACTGTACCATATATAACCCTTTAGGGAAATTTGACACATCAACATCTATTTGATTTGTTCCTGATTTTATAAAAATTTGTTTTTGAATTAACGTCTTACCATGTGCTCCATAAATGATCATGCCTAATTGAGCATTCATTTTTGAATTGATCATTAATGAAGTTGTTGTAGATGCAGGATTAGGACTCAATATTACTTTTTCAATTTCATCAATGGTTTTAACTTTTACAAAAGTTTCTTCCTCTTCTGTTAAGTCCTCATTAGTAGATCGAAGCGCTGGAGCTGAGCAATAAGCTTTTAACACCTGGGAATTTTTATCATATAAAGCAACATCAGCAATCATTGATCTTGAGCGATCTACAGGAAGGCTATAAAGAACACTTCCATTTTTCATGAAATTGACGACACTCCCTTTACGCTCTACCCTTACGATATCTCCTTGAGCGTATTTACCTAATTCTGAATTACTAGTAATTTGATTGGCTCTTTGAAAGATTACAATATTCCCACCTCTAAACCTGGACATGTATAAATTAAAATCTATCGTATTCCAAGTAGCATTTGTATTGCTATAAGAAAGGCCAAACATAACATCCGTACTTGCGTTTCCAATAGTCATCTCAATATATCCATCTTGATTTGCCGGTATTCGATTTATAGAAGCAGCACCTCCGTTCCACCCAGTACCTGATGTTTTAGTTAAGTTATTTTGGTTTACCGATACGTTTACAGCATCAGTCCAACTAATTGGATAACGATTCGGAGCCGGAGCTGAGCAATATGCCTTAAGCACTTGTGAGTTTTTATCATACAAAGCCACATCTGCAATAAGTGATCTTGATCGATCTACAGGAAGACTATATAAGATGTTTCCATTTCTTTTGAAATTCACAACACTTCCTTTACGCTCTACTCTTACCACATCTCCTCGATTATATTTTCCTAATTCTGAGTTACTAGTAATTTGAGTCCCTCTTTGAAATATTACAATATTTCCTCCTCTGAATCTGGACATGTATAAATTAAAATCTAGCGTATTCCAGCTGGCGTTTGTATTACTATAAGAAAGGCCAAACATTACATCGGTACTTGGGTTTCCAACTGTCATTTCTATAAACCCATCTCGATTTGCAGGAATAACATTGGTCGAAGCAGCTCCTGCATTCCAACCTGTATTAGATGTTTTAGTTAAGTTATTTTGGTTTACCGATACATTTACGGCATCTGTCCAACTAATTGGATAACGGGTACCACTGTTAGATAATCCTAATGCATTCCAGAATCCTGTTACTGTAGCTCTGATCCCCATATTAGATCCGCCAGACGAACTACACCCCCCATAACCATGTACACCGACAGCACTACCAGTGGCTTCGTCTACAATAGGGCTTCCAGAATTTCCACCTGTTGTATCTGTAGAATATCTCACAAAACTATTATCCACAGAGGATAGTGGACCTGTATGGGTTTGTTGACTTTGATTATCTCTACCTGAGTCTGTACCAAAACCCGATATTCTTATCGTATTGCCTGGGTTATTTCTAACTACATTAAAAGCTTTTCCTTGTGCTTGTATAGGAGTCAATCCAGTTACTGAATTTGATGAAGCGGTAAATACTGCCCAATCATTTACTTGAGAGGGACTTCCTGGATATGGAGATACAAAATTTCCTATTGGATATTGATCTTGTGGTGATGGATGAACAATACTTCCATTCGTATTTGATTTTGGAACATTAAATTCGATAATTTGAGCACGACTACCAACACAGTGCCCCGAAGTAACTAATTTCCCATTAGAAACAATCCATCCGGTACATCCTATCGGTACAATTCTACCAATTGCTCGATCTGATGACGATACCCGGTCGTCGTTAGGTCCACAAATTGATTCTGGATTTTTGGTAGTCGACTCCCCAATACTTAACTCATATATTTTAAAGCTATCTAATGTTTTGCTAGAATCACTATTGAGCGTTACAATTACCGAATCACCATTAAAATATGCGCTACTGTTATTCCATTCATTTAATGTTTCTGCTTTTAAAACTTGACTAGCCCCATCTAAAACTGAAGTGATAGTTATCGAACTATTGTTGTCAAGTTGCACGTCGGTAAAAAAAAGTCGAAGCCAAGTTGCGCCTTTTTCAGTAATGGTTTTTGAAATAACATTTGATCCGTTTTTACTCAAGTCGGTGTTTTTATCAAATGTCATATCAACATTTTTAGAGTGTCTCGGCAATTCATCCTGTCCATATTGAAGAACTGGCAATAAAAACAAAAAGCAAATCAAAATGAGTTTAACACCTTTGAATATCAAGGCATGTTGGTTGTAATTGTGTAACATTTTAAAAGGTTTTAAGGTTAAAGAATATAATCGAAAAATTAGCATAGAAGCGATCAGTGTGTAGATGATCACTTCTATACTTAATTCTAGAGATTTAAAAAACGATATCGCATCGTTCATAATTACCATCATCACACGTACATTCATGTATTGATGACAACGAATTTATTTGAAAACTACAGTTTGCATTAACACAGAAATCGAATGTATATGCTTCTCTTCCGTCATCGGTTCTCCATCCACTATCTTCATTTACATTTATTGGAGGAGATGGGATACCATTAAAATATTGAGTATACGTTCCATTAAGTCTTAATCTTAAGCGCTGGGTTTTATTTCTCCACCAGATTCTTGCAGATCTCTTTTGGTGTTTGGTTCTTGCTCCAGCTCCAGAATAAAAGGGTCCTATATTAGTAGTCCATTGCTCACCTTTAAGACGTTTTCTTTTCTTTTTCCAATATCGTTTTGTACAATCTCTATCTGCCTTAGTTTGTAATTCTCCTGCATCAAATTGGAAATAATTGTGTGTCACAGAAAAACTCTCGATATTATTTGATTTTAATGAATTCTTCATTTCAAGATCATCTATCGACTTTAAAATATCTAAGTTACTTTTATCAACTTTATAAAGCTTATTGTATCTAATTTTATACGCAGAAGCACCTACTTGTACAAGACCTTCTTCATTCACTATGGTAGCCAAAACCAAATCGTCTATGTTCATTCTAGCTTCAATTTCCCCATCGGCTTCAGTAAAAGTTACAAGGTTTTCAAATCCTGAATTAGAATTATTCTTAGACATAGTTTCTATATCATTTTCAGAAATATTTTCAAATGCAGTTCGCATTGAAACGAAGGTTGAGAATTGAGATTCCCATTGATCTAGGTTACTTTGATTTTTCATTAAGTATTCAATCGTATTTTCAAAAGAAGCTTGAGTTTCAAAAGTTAGAGTTCCTTCATTTACTTCAATTTTTTGGATAGTTCCCGAATCCTGTTCTAATTCTTCTCGGTTACAGGAATAAAATATTCCCACAACGGCAAGCGAGATGAATAATAAGAGCTGTTTTTGTGCAATCATTTGTTTAAATTTTAAAAGTTTATATTGATTTTAAGATGTAATGAATTTGAATTAGCTTTGTATTTCAAATCACAATCTAAAGATATAGCTACCCTTTACAAGCAATGCTTCAAACACTATAACTTGTGATAAGACACAAATAAAAAGTGACAATCTAATTTTGAACTGGGACGAATTGGGTGCGAAAAGTGACGAGTTTTTTGCCAAAGAAAAACACAAAATATTTCTTTTATTTTTTTATTAAATCACTCATAAACAAAGAGATAAATTACCCCAATTACTTTACGGGATAACATTTAAAAAGAGAATTATTTACGAGCGTATCGAAATCAAATTTATAATATAATTTTGTCTAAATTTTCTTTATACTTATTACTCACAGGAATCTTTTGATCATCTATCATTACATATTTATGATTTTTTTGATCTATTTTATCAATGCGCACGACATATGATCTATGGACTCTAATATATTCTAACGGATCAGGCATTTTTTTTTCAAAACTGCCAATTTTTTCTCTTATCAAATACATTTTTTCTTGAGTATATATTTCCAAGTAATTACCAGCAGATTTCATAAATAAAATAGTAGAGGTGTCTAATCGGACTTCGACACCTGATTCTTTAATATTAATTATGTGTTTTTCTCCTTTTATTTTTTTTAAAGTAAGGCGTAAAAACTCACGAATAATATCTTTATTGTATTGTAGTACATTAAACCTAAAAAAGCTGTAGATAATTAATATGGTACCTAATGAAACCAAACTATAAAACCACCATACTTTCCAAAATGGTTTTTGAATACTAATTTGCAAATAACGACTTTCTGAGTTCCAAGTTTTATTACCACCCTTTGTTTGTATTTCAAAAGTGTATGTTCCAGGGTTTAAATCAATATACCTAACTTCTTTATTTTTTGTGCTGTTCCATTGTTTCTCTTTATCAAGAAGACGATAGCGATACATGATATTATTTGCATTCTTAAATGATATTGCACTGTACCCAATCGCAATTGTATTTTGATTATATGATAAGCGATGTAGTGTATCAAAATCATGCATTTCTACATTATTTACCATTACACTATTTATTCGAAGCCAATCCCTATTAGTAATTTGATTGGTGCGCTCTATTGTTTTTTTAGGAACAGAGTACAAGCCGTCTTTTGTAGCTACCCAAATGGTGTCCTTTAGTAGTTCTATATCATTTACCTCATTAGTGGGTAAGCCATCTTTATACGAAAATCCTGATATTGAATAGTTTTTTAAATCATTATTAAATAGTATTCTGTTAAAACCATTATTAGTCGCTACATAAACTTCACGTTCTCTAGGCACATATACCTGTGTAGTGGAGTTACTGGTTAATCCATTTTCGGTACTTATAGTAAAAACGGTATCCTTATCTTTTATAATTAACCCCGCTCCCATAGTTGCTAAATAATATCTATCACCCTTTTTATCAATATCATCAATTCTATAAGACAGTAATGGGTTTTTCTTTCCTAAATCGTACAGTGAATCTTTTTTATGATGAAATAAACCTGATAAAGTTGCCAGATAATAACCATCGTCTGCATGTGAGATGTCAAAAATTTTCTTTTTAAAACCTTCTTTCGTTCTACAAAAAACCGAATCTTTCTCGTATTCAAATATTTGTTTTCCTATCATTAAAGGAGGATAATTAACATTATCTGATAAAGCGTTTGTTCGCATATTGTTAGTAATAACATCAATTTTTTCGGCGCTAGACTTTAACAAAAATGGAGTTGATTGAAATAACAACGTGCTATCTCGTTTATAATATTGTACTCTTACTTTATTATGCAAAAGATCATAAGGAGGTTTCCAAAAAAGACTAAGGTTATTATTTCTTTTTTTGTATAACTCCCCATGATTATATCCAACATATAGCTCTCCTTTATTATTAGCTGTTAAAGAATGGATATTCTGATTTTTGTTAGTAATTGGATAGTTTTTTACTGTTGGGTTTTTTATATAAAAAACACCTGAATCTATAGTAGTTAACCATAATCCTCCCTCGTGATCTTTTAATATTTTTGTAACAGACTCTTTAGGTAACAAATGACTGGACAATTTCCCATTATAATCATAAATCTTAAGTCCTCCTTGCTCTAACCCTACCCAAAAATGATTCTCGTCATATTCACCAGCAATTAAAATATTTTGTTCGCTTACAAGAACTTGTTTAAGTTCATGCAAAGTATTAAAGAGGTAAATCTTGTTATTTACTATAGTTACAATTTGATCTTTATTAGAATTATAAATAGTATCGTAATACCACCCATAATTAGAAATCTCTATAGTATGTGCATTAAGTTCGTTATCACCTACACTTTTATTTGTAATATATGTATAATTAGGATATTCGATCTCTGTTTTTAGAAACATAGGGCCTTGAGTATCTGTAATTTTATTCTCGAAATACCCATTCTCATGCAGTATTACATATCCAGCAAGTCCTTTAAAATTTATGAAAACATCACACTGATCATTAACTTTAATAGAATTAAATGTATAATTTCCGGGTATGTTATTTAATAAACTATTGTAAGTGTAGGGGGAGAATTCTCTTTTGTCAGGGTCATAAAAAAATAACTTTTTATTATAAGTAGAACATAAGATGGTACCGTCATTTTGTTCGTAAAAATTAAATACAACGGGGTCTGTAATTCCATCTTTGGTGGTATACTTTTTAAACGTATACCCATCATAACTAGTTAAACCACGATCAGTAGCAAACCATAAAAAACCATTGTTGTCTTGGGTTACATCGTATACTTCAGAACTACTTAAGCCATCAGAGGTATTAAAATTTTTATAAATATAATCTTGCGCTTGCGAAACAATACAAATGAATAAGAATCCGATTACTAAATTCTTTCTCAACATATGGATATGATTTAAACTTCACTGACCACATATCCACTAACAAAAATACAAGCACATAACATTAACAACATCCATTTTAACATAAACTTTTGTTTTAATTTAAATTACTTATTTTAAACATACCTAAGTAATCATATAAGTATCTCATTAGTAGATTTTCTACTTAAGATTAACATCAAATAAGCTATATTTAAATCATAATCAAAAGATCAATATTATGCAATATGAAGCTAAAACTCCAGACGAATATATTGCCGCTATTCCAGAAGAAAGAAGATCGGTAATGAACTCATTAAGAAAAGTAATTAAGGATAATTTACCCAAAGGATTTTCTGAAGAAATAAACTACAAAATGATTGGATATGTAGTACCACATAGTTTATATCCTAGCGGCTATCACTGCGATCCCCAATTGCCATTACCCTTTATGAATATTGCATCACAAAAAAACTTTATAGCAGTATATCATAGTGGTATTTATGCTAGTCCAGAATTAATGGATTGGTTTGTAAGTGAATATCCCAAACACGTCAAAACAAAATTAGATATGGGTAAAAGTTGTATTAGATTTAAAAAGATAGATCAAATACCTATGAAACTTATCGGTGAACTTGCTACTAAAATGACTCCCGAAGAGTGGATTAATACCTACGAATCAAATATAAAGAAGAAATAAACACAATCAGATTATGAAAAAAAGAGTAACAGGTATTGGTGGAATATTTTTTAAATCAACCGATCCTAAAAAGACCAAAGATTGGTATAAAAATCATTTAGGATTTAATACTGATGACTATGGCTGTACATTTTGGTGGAAAGATAAAGCAGGTAATGATTGCTCTACCCAATGGAGTCCTTTTAAAGAAGACACCACATATTTTGCTCCTAGCAAAAAAGAGTTCATGATGAATTTTAGAGTAGAAAACTTAACCGAACTACTTAAAACACTTAAAGAAGAAGGAGTTACTGTAATCGATAAAGTCGAAGAATATGAATACGGTAAATTTGGTTGGATTATAGACCCAGAAGGAAACAAAATAGAACTTTGGGAACCTATAGATAAAGCTTTTTTATAATGAATCTAATTTAGAAAGTTTTTTTTCGTATTTTTCTAGACGTTAATCATTATTTAAACAACATGAGTGAAGAAAACAACAATTTGGGAGATGACATCAAAAAAGGAGCTGAAGAAGCTGCCGAAACCGTTAAAGATAGCGCCAACGATTTTGCCGAAGGAGCTAAAGAGATACTAAACTCTCAAGATAACAAGAAAATTTTAGCTGGTATTCTAGCAATATTTTTAGGTAGTCTAGGGGTCCATAAATTTATTTTAGGATACCAAAAAGAAGGGTTTATCCTATTAGGGATATCCGTTGCTGCCTATATATTATCTTGTTTAGCTGTAGGATTACTTTTCATTTGGATTCCAAGTGTTATTGGTTTAATTGAAGGTATTATATACCTAACAAAATCTGACGAAGAATTTTATCAAACGTACCAAGTAGGTAAAAAACCTTGGTTCTAAACTATAAAAACAATCTAAAAGCCAGAAAAATTATATTCTGGCTTTTTTATTCTATTTTATTATCGTAATATTGCGATATATAAATATTAAAATGGGAATTACTAAAACTCAAATATTTGATAAAAAGCAAAATGAGCTTGCCCAATTTTTTAAAATATTAGGCCACCCTGCTCGAATTGCAATACTTCAACACATTAGCACTCAAAATTCGTGCATATGCAATGATCTTGTTGAAGAAATTGGATTAGCTCAAGCCACAATCTCTCAACACCTTAAAGAACTAAAAAGCATTGGATTATTAAAAGGCGAAATTGAAGGCAAAAGCATGTGCTATTGCATTGATATTGATCGTTGGAAAGAATTGCAAAAATTATTAAATGGATTTTTTAATACTACAAAAGAAAATTGTTGCTAATAAGACAAATTAATACATATTTAAAAAATAGTACTATGAATACATCAGATTTTATAACATTACTAGCAGAACATCAAGGTAAATCTTTATTATTTGAGTATGCTCCTGGTATGCTAGTAGGAACGAATTATCACATAACCGAAGTTAAACATACTACAGTCGACGCTGTAGATTGTGGTGGTAATATTGATACCTGGAAAGAAACTGTAATTCAACTTTGGGAAAGTCCAAGTGAATTAGGAAAACCAAATTACATGAGCGCCTATAAGGCATTAGGTATCCTTAAAAAAGTAGGTACAATGAAAGCTTATGATATGGAAGCGCCTGTAAAAATAGAGTACGGTAATTCTATGTTTCATACAGCGCAATTGCACGTTGCGGATTTTGCTATTAAAGAAGGGCAACTTATTCTTAAACTTACAGTGCATCCAACAGATTGCAAAGCAAAAGAGACATGTGGAGTCCCAGAAACAAATGAAGCAGAGGTTACTGGATCTTGTGCTCCAGGTAGCGGTTGTTGTTAATGGTTTCGAATATCAAAATAGCGTATTTTAATCAAAATGATTGGTCGCAAATTGCTACCATCTATAAAGAGGGAATCGATACAGGTATCGCTACTTTTGAAACCCAGATACCCACTTGGGAACAATGGGATATTGCTCACATAACATCTTGTAGAATCAAAGCTGTTTTGCATGATAAAGTAGTAGGCTGGGCAGCATTGACTCCTACTTCAAAAAGAGAGGTGTACAAAGGTGTTGCAGAAGTTAGCATTTATATAACATCAAAATGCAGAAATTTAGGAGTAGGAAAACTACTTTTATCCCAGTTGATTAATGAAAGTGAAAAACATGGTTTCTGGACGTTACAAGCAAGTGTTTTTAGTTTGAACATCCCAAGTATTAATTTACATAAATCTCTTGGGTTTAGAGAAATTGGATATCGAGAAAAAGTAGGTAAGCTGGATAATATTTGGTATGACAATACCATTCTGGAACGACGTAGTACATTAATTATATAACCACATAAACACCACAAATTCTCATTTTATTTGAGAATAATTAAAAGTAAAATTCATGAATATTTTAGTATTATGCACCGGAAATTCGTGCAGAAGTCAAATGGCCGAAGGGTATTTAAAGCATTTTGCAAAAGACAATGCCAAAATCTATAGTGCCGGAGTAGAGACCCATGGCGTAAACCCAAGGGCAATAGCCATTATGAAAGAAGATAACATTGATATAACTAATCATACATCAAATAATCTGGAAGAGTATTTAGATGTTAATTTTGACTATATATTAACTGTTTGTGATAATGCCAAAGAGAGATGCCCGTTTTTTCCTGGTAAGGCAGAACGTTTACACTATAATTTCTTTGATCCATCAAAAATAGAAGGTACAGAAGAAGAAATCCATGCTGCTTTTGAAAAAACCAGAAACGAAATCAAAACGTATTGTCAAGATTTTGTAACCAAAAATGTTCTAACAGCATCACATTAGTAAAATTACTGTACATAAAAAAAGTTCTTAGAAATCTAAGAACTTTTTTTATACATGGTTAATATATCACTACCCTTGTTTATGTATTTCTACAGAATGTGGATAAGGAATTTCTATACCCGCTTTATCTAGAGCAGTCTTACAATTTTCTAAAGATGCAAAATACACATCCCAATAATCTTCAGGTCTACAAAAAGGACGTACTGCCAGATCAACAGAACTATCTCCTAAATTACTAACATTAACAGATGGGGCTGGTTCCTTAAGTACTTTTGGATCATTCATTAAAATTTCTAGCAATGTATCTTTTGCTTTCTTAATATCTTCACCATACCCAATCCCAACGGTAAGATCTACACGCATCAAGCCTTCTGCTGTATAATTTACTATATTACCATTAGCCATTGCCCCATTAGGCACAATAGCAAGTTTATTTTGTGGAGTCACCAGTTTAGTTGTGAAAATTTCAATTTCTTTAACTGCACCTAAAACACCTTGTGCTTCAATCAGGTCTCCAATTTTATAAGGTTTAAAAATCATGATGAGTACTCCTCCTGCAAAATTTGAAAGGGATCCTTGTAATGCTAACCCAATTGCCAATCCAGCAGCAGCTATTACAGCAGCAAAGGTAGTTACATCAACACCTAAACGTGATATAACTATGATTATTAAAAATATTTTGAGTGCCCAAGAAGTTAAATTTAGTAGAAATTTTTGAAGTGATTCGTCATATTTGGTTTTATTAAAAACCTTAGTAAGGGCTTTTAACACCTTCTTGATAATCCAAGAACCTACGATATAAATTAAAATTGCTGTAAGTAATTTTGGACCAAATTCTTTGGCTAATTCGATTCCATAATTAATCCATTCTTGTGCTTTTTCCATGAGTTTAATCTTTATTATAATTTATTAAATTTAAAATATGAATTCCCAAAATAAGGTTAGGTGATGAAGTCTTCTAATTAACTTTAAAACCTGGTTTTATGTAATTTTGAGGAATATTTTCTGGTGGAACCGTTAATACATTACCATCTCGAATTGCCTGATAGTGCGGAGATAGGATTTCTATACCTGCATGATGTAATTCACCCTTAAGATTTTCATGCAACATAGAATATATTAAAGCCGATTTTTCCGGGTTTTTGGTATATACATTTATTTCGTAATTAACGTAAAAATCATCTAGGCTTTTTATTAGAACAAAAGGAACAGGATCAGACAAAATAAGATCTGTTTTCTTTGCTCCCTCGATTAATGCCTTTACCACATCATTACCCGTAACATCATACCCTATCGTAACCGATGTATGCAAAATGATTCCGACATCTTCTGCATTTTTCGTAAAATTGGTAATATGATTTCCTAGAATAGATGAGTTAGGAATTGTGATATCCAAATTTTTAATAGTTTTTACTCTGGTAACCAATAGGCTTCGTTCTGTAATATCACCTATCGTATCTCCTATTTTAACCCTATCCCCTACTTTAAAAGGACGCATGTATGTAATTACAATTCCTGCAACAATATTTGATATAGCAGAGGTGGATCCAAGTGAAAAAAGTATTCCAAAAAAGATTGAAACTCCTTTAAAAGCAGGTGAATCTGAACCTGGTATATAAGGAAAAACTATAATTAACGCAAAAGCAATGATAACCACTCTTAATAAGTTAAATGTAGGACGTGCCCAATCTGCATGAAAACCATCTAGTCTAACGGCTTCTCTCTCCAGTTCTGTAGTTACATACTTTAAAAACTTAAGTAAGTATTTAGTAACAAAAAAGATAACAACAATGAAAAACAAGTTAGGTATAAACCCTATCAAACCTTCATAAAGGAACAATAATGGTTTTTTTATGTACCCAATAACAATATCTGCATATTTCTTTGTTTGAGGGACCAAACTAAATAGAAAAGGAAGATAAAGAATTAGAAAAGTAATACTAATAGTGATACGCAATAGTCTGAGAAAAAAACTAAGAATATGTCTTTCTCTTCTTGGTGTGATAAACCTAAAAAACTGGGCAAACTTAGTATTACTAAAAAAAATATTATTTTCTAACTTACTAATCTTACTTTGTAACCACTTAAATAATTTCTTAATTAGAAAAAGGAAAAAAATAATACCCAGTAAAGCAATAGCAAAATAGATATATTGCGTAATCATTTTTAAATCTTTTGATTACTAAGTACTATTATTTATACTAAAAAATTAGAATTTCATTTTTAAAAACCAGGGGATATTTCGACCAACTGCTCAAAAATACTATAAACAACATTTTTATAACCCAAATTTAAGATCTGAGTTGTTTTTTTCATTACTCTATTGAGCTTCAAAAACATAGTCAAGGGGTAGTAAAGTCCCTATTTTAAGGCTACCCATATATCCATCAAAAATAACACCGGTGGGAGGTGAATAATTCCCCATTTTATCTATTAAAAAATTACCTTCGGGCACTTCAATTTTAGTTCTTAGTTTTTGATCATATAAAATACTAACAACATTTAATGCCATTTCAACTTTTGTTAGCATTCTTTTTTTTCTAGTTATGGTAAAAAAAGCATAAGGATCTCCAGCAAATCCATTATGAAAAGCTCTAAATTTATTTTCAGCTAGTGTTTTTGTAGCAAGTGCTCGCATAAAATGCAAGCTAGATCCTTTATAATAGGTTTCTCTATTTTTAATATGTTTAACTAATGTTTTTTTTCTTAATTCTTTAAAAAAAGGAGTTCCTGAAAAATAACTCAGATTCTTTTTTATAGTATCATTTCCAAATTGTAATTCGAAATCAAATAGAGTATATAAAATTTCATATCCCAGTAGTTTGTTACGAATTTTTAATGGCACACTAGCACTTCCATACAGTACTTTCTTTTCAACATTATAGTGCAGTTCAATATCCTTTTCATTAATAATCTTACATTTTTCTTGAATCCTATAATCCCCTAAAAAATACTTTCTAAAATATCGTAGTTTACGGCTTCTACTTAATGGGTCTTTTTGTAATACAACGGCCTCTAATTCCTCTACTTGTGGTTGTAAAAGAATATGTTCGTACTCTTTATTCAATATCATCTGAGAATCCAATAGTTTAGTTTGGTAACCAAAATATGATATGATTAAGGTGTTATTTGCTATTTGATCTAATTTTATATAAAATTTTCCTTTTTCATTTGTTATTGTGCCATTAGTAGTACCATCTAAGTATACGACTACATCTACTAAAGGTTCTTTGGTTACCTGATCATAAATAACTCCTTGAATGTCTTTTTGAGAATATAAAAAAAGTGTAGAAAAAAATAAAATGAGTATAGCTATCGAGTTCTTAGGTAAGTAATTATTTATCTCCATTTTTAAAATACTTCTGCTCAAGTTCGGCCTGCAACTCCTCCATAACAGGTTTTACAGTGCTATCGGGCAGATCTGCTATACGTATATACATTAATCCATCTACAGCATTATTAAATAGTGGATCGACATTAAATGCTACAACTTTGGCATTTTGTTTAATATATTTTTTCATTAAAACAGGAATACGCAGACTTCCTGGTTCTACTTCATCAATGATTTTATCAAACTTATTTAGATCACTCTTACTTTCATCAAAAACAAAGTCTTTGTCTGCATCTTTCAGTTTTACTTTAAATTCTTTTTTAGGTCTCACATATTGTGCCACATATGGATCATAGTAGTGAGATTTCATAAATTCTATCATCAACGATTTAGTGAAATTACTAAACTTGTTGCTTATACTCACTCCACCTATTAAATATTTATGCTCCGGAAAACGTAGTGTACAGTGCACAATTCCTTTCCATAATAAAAATAATGGCATCGGACGTTGTTGGTATTCTTTAATGATAAATGCGCGTCCCATTTCTATAGATTCATTCATCATTTTATGCAACTCTGGTTCGAATCTAAATAGATCTTGAAGATAAAAACCATCTATCCCCCAGTTAGCATATATCTCTGAGCCCATACCCATACGATATGCTCCTACTAAGGTTTTAGCCTTATTATCCCATAAAAACATATGATGATAATATGCGTCAAACTCATCAAGATCAATAGGATTATTAGTTCCTTCTCCTATTTCTCTAAAGGTAATTTCTCTTAACCGACCTATTTCATGTAAAATAGTCGGAACATCTGTCTTTTTAGCCAAGAAAACCTCATAGTTCTTACTTATGAGAAGCCTTTTATCATTGTCTCTACAATATTGTAACTCTGACTCTATAGTTTGTGTATTACCTTCTCCAGCTATTTGCTTTGGTGATTTGGGTAATTTTAAATTTTGCGGAATAGATTCTCTCAACGTTTTTTTCTCAAAAGGATTCGCCAACATATACGTTTTCTTTCTCAAGAAATTTGTGAAACCTTCTAGATTAGTATGTTCTTCCTGGTCCTTTATTGAAATTGGATTTCCTATTCGCACTTTGATTACCTTATTCTCCTGCGAATAGAGTTCGCTAGGTAATTTTGCAGTTCTTAAATTACTACTAATTGATGCCAATTGGTAAAATAACCTACTGTTACGAGCATGAAAATATATTGGTATTACCGGAACCTTTGCTTTTTGAATCAATCGCATTGCACTAGGCTCCCAGGCTTTATCAACATAGTTTTTTCCTTCTTTAACTGTAGATACTTCTCCTGCGGGAAAAATACCCAATGGCTTTCCTTCTTTGAGATGTAAGATTGAATCTTTGATCCCTTTAAGACTAGATTTAGCATCTTTTCTGTCTTCAAAAGGATTAACAGGCATTATATAAGGTTGTAAAGGTTCAAAATTATTAAGTAGAAAATTGGCTATAATTTTGTAATCCTCACGATGTTCTAACATCAATTTAAGCAACAAACCACCGTCAAGACCACCCAAAGGGTGATTTGATATCGTAATAAATGCACCTTCCTTTGGTAATCGCTTTAAATCTTCCTCTGGTATTTCAAAGGTAACACCATAGTGATCTAGAGTCTTATCAATATACTCTATACCTTCTAAATGACTTAATTTATCGTAATCGCGATTAATCCTCGATATTCTAGTAATTTTTAAGAATATCCAACCAATACAGGTGCCTATAAAACCAAGTTTCTCTAGTTTGAGCCCCATGGCTACTTCTCTTGCTGTGACTATAGGCATTAAATTCAATTTGCGCTAACTGCAAATATAGCAAAATCCTTGAATTGAAATACTAATCCAAGGCAACCATTTGATAAGTCTCTCTTGTGATTTGCTTTAGTAAAATACTCTTATTTTTCTCTAAAGAATCTATGGCATCTTTGGTAAAGTGACGCACTGTATAAAGTGAAACCCCTATATTGTATGTAACTTTAAACCTTGCTTTCAGGATTGGTAAAAGTTCATTAAAGTGATTAAATCGATCGTCTAAGCATACCGAAAAGCTAATAGCCGAATTTTGAATTAAATCTACTTTTAGCTGATATTCATGAAGTAAGTTAAAAACTTCACTAATCATATTTTCGACAATAAAAGAAAAATCAAGAGACGAAAGAGATACCAAAATCTGATTTTTCTTAACAATATAACAAGGCATATAAGGATCTAAAGGCTGTCCTTTCTTTACTGAAGTACCTGCACTTAAAGGATCCAAAAATGATTTTACATACAATGGTATTTCTTTACGTTGCAGTGGTTGTATCGTTTTAGGATGAATTACAGATGCTCCGTAAAATGCCAATTCTATGGCCTCACTATAGGAGATATGAGATAGCAGGTTTGTATTTTCAAAAACACGGGGGTCTGCATTTAAAACTCCGGGTACATCTTTCCAGATACTAACACTATTTGCACCCAAACAGTATGCAAAAATACCCGCAGTATAATCACTTCCTTCTCGACCCAATGTAGTTGTAAAATTATGAGTATCAGACCCTATAAACCCTTGAGTAATACTAAGCCCTTTTTTATTTATTTTCGTAACAATACAATCTTGCGTCTTTTGCCAATCCACCTCTGCATCTCTATAAACTTGATTTGTCTTAATCAAATCTCTTGCATCTATCCATTCGTTGGTATACCCCTTATGGTTTAGATATTCGCTAATAATTGTAGTTGCAATTAACTCCCCATAACTTACCGTTTGATCGTAGATAAAATCATATTGATTTGATTTATTTCTGATCAGCATAGTTTGTAAGTCTTTGAATAGCGCTTCAACTTTTGTAAAAACAGGATAGTGTTGGCTGTCAAAAAGAGCATCTAAGATATCAACATGAAAATCATGCAAGTCTAAAATATTCTTTTTGTATGCTACGTCGGTATCTACATACAAAGCTACTATTTCTTCTAGAGCATTTGTAGTTTTACCCATTGCAGATACAACGATAACAAGTTCAGAAAATCCAGTCGTATCAAGAACATTAACGACATTTTTTACAGCATTGGCATCTTTTACAGATGCTCCACCAAATTTAAAGACTCTCATTTATATTGGACTAAAATTATAAATCAGAGATAAATGCATTAACACCACCTTGATCCATTTGTACCAAATACCAGTCCTTTAAAAGTGTAGCGCCACTTTTTTCATAAAAATCTATAGCATTTTGGTTCCAATCAAGAACTACCCATTCTACTCTACGCACTCCCTTTTCTTTTGCATATTTCATGACTTGAGCATATAAAGCACTACCTAACCCAGTGC
Organism: Aquimarina sp. AD10; assembly: GCF_003443715.1. Taxonomy (NCBI): domain Bacteria; kingdom Pseudomonadati; phylum Bacteroidota; class Flavobacteriia; order Flavobacteriales; family Flavobacteriaceae; genus Aquimarina; species Aquimarina sp. AD10. Next base: position 3,416,654 of record NZ_CP031965.1, read on the forward strand.
CTCGCATAGATTCCTTAACGATTAAATCTTCTAAATGTATCGAACGTCCTTTCCAAGTAGAAAAGCGAAAATACACCAAAGCTATCCCCACTATTTTTTTATCCACTTCGGCTACAAAACAATGAAAAAGAGGTTGTTCACCAAAACCCTCTGTAATTAATTCATCAACCGTTACCTCTACAGCATCTGGTTCTTTTTCAAAAGTTGCTAATTCCTGGATTAACTCAAGAACCTGACCCATATCTTCTGGATTAGCATCCCGTATTATATAACTCATAAGACAAAATTTTATCAAAACTATAAAATATGTATTAGAAACTAGACAATTTTCTAATGTTATACAATTACTTTTTATCTTTTTGCAATTCTTAATAGGGTTTAAGAATTTAAACTTCCGAAAACGTTATAGTTATTTAAAAAATAATACTTTTGTACCAACTAAATTTTACCATAAATGGCCAGAAAAAATCAAACTTTAGGAGAATTTATAATTGAAAACCAAAAAGACTTTCCGTACGCAAGTGGCGAGCTTTCACGATTAATCAACTCCATAAGATTGGCCGCAAAAATGGTAAATCACGAAGTAAACAAAGCTGGTTTAGTTGATATTACTGGTGCTGCTGGAGAAACTAACATACAAGGTGAAGATCAACAAAAGCTTGATGTATTGGCAAACGAAACGTTTATTAATACCTTAACAAATAGAGAAATTGTTTGTGGAATCGCTTCTGAAGAAAATGATGAATTTATTACCATAAAAGGTCAAAAAAACGATCACCGCAACAATTATGTGGTCTTAATGGATCCATTAGACGGTAGTTCTAATATAGATGTTAATGTATCTGTAGGAACTATATTTTCTATCTATCGTAGAGTAACGCCAACAGGAACTCCTGTTACTATAGAAGATTTTTTACAACCTGGTAATCTTCAGGTTGCTGCGGGATATATTATTTATGGAACTTCTACTATGCTGGTATACACCACTGGTCACGGAGTTAATGGCTTTACTTTAAACCCAGCCTTAGGGACATATTATTTATCGCACCCAAATATGAAGTTTCCTGATGATGGTTCTATTTATTCGGTAAATGAAGGAAACTATATTCATTTCCCTCAAGGAATTAAAGATTATATCAAATATTGCCAGGAAGAAAAAGAGGATAGACCCTATACTTCTAGATATATTGGTTCTTTAGTTAGTGATATTCATCGCAATATGATTAAAGGAGGGATATACCTCTACCCTAGTACTTCTAAATCTCCTAACGGAAAACTTCGTTTGTTGTACGAGTGTAATCCAATGGCTTTTATTGCAGAACAAGCTGGTGGAAAAGCTAGTGACGGATATAGACGTATCATGGATATAAAACCAACAGAGCTTCACGAACGTACCCCTTTTGTTTGCGGAAGTAAAAATATGGTTGAAAAAGTAGAGTCATTTATGGATTAACTCTGAACATCATTATACATAATGATTGATAATACACAATAATAATTGTAAATTTACAGCCTAAAACAAATTCTCCCCCTTAAGCCTAAACGAAAAACGTATACTTTAGTTAGGACTAAATGTAATTTTAAGTTGATATTAGCAACTTTATTTAGCAATGAAGCCCTCTTTTAACATTTTTATGTTAATTTTATGTAGTGCTCAAATTAGAATCAATTAAATACACTAAAATGGCCAAGGAAAATAAAGCTGTCCAAGAAGAAAAACTAAACGATCCTTCATCAAAAATTGAAGCGATCAAAAACCTTATTTTTGGAGAAAATATTGCCGCATATAATTCTGAGTTTGATAATGTAAAAAAAGATATTTCTTCAAAAAAGAAAGAACTTGAAGATTTTATAGATGAAACCAGAAAAGAATTAAATCAGGCGATTGATAATTTAAGTACTGATATTAATATTAGAATTACAGAATTAGAAGATAATCTGGCAGATAAAGTAGAGATGCTTGACACTAAAAAAGTAGATAAAAATACATTAGGGAATCTACTGATCACTTTGGGCGAAAAAATTAGCCAAAAGTAATGCTGCTATCCTAACATTATGGAAGATCAGGACAAACTCGAAATACTTAAAAAGCTTCTTCTTACCGAAGAAAAAGAGTTTGCCGATTCTATTGCCGAAAAAGTCGAAGAACTTAGTAAAATAGTACATCAAAAACAGGAACTTTCGCACAAGGTTGATCCTATTATTGATGATAAATTAGAGCAATTTGTCGAAGAAATTCCAAAAACACTAGGACCAACGATTACCGAGGCCTTAAAAGAAGAGATTAAAAATTCTCAAGACGCAGTTGTAGAAGCATTATTCCCAATCATTGGTAAGATGATTAAAAAATATATTGCTCACGAAATGCGATTGCTAAGTGAAAATATCAACAGAAAAACCAAAGCCGCATTCTCATTTAAAAACTGGTTTCGCAAAACAAGAGCTAAAGCACAAGGTATTACCGAAGGAGATCTTATTCTTTCTGATTATGCAAAACCAAGATTAATGCAAATGTTTGTTATTGAAAAAAACTCTGGTATATTGCTCGCAGATTACAGCCCTTTGTCGGATGGTACAATTGACAAAGAAATGGTTGCTGGTATGCTTACAGCTATTAAAAGCTTTGTAGAAGATGCTTTTGAAGGAGGAGATCAGGACTTAGAACTTATAGAATATGAATTATATACGATACATATACAAAACTTTTACTCATATTATGTGGCAGCAGTAATTTCTGGCGCATATAGTATGATGTTTAAAGAAGTATTAGAAGATCAAATTTTAGATTTTGCGCAACATAATATCTCTAATAAAGAATTAAAAAACAGCGCGCTTTTTACCCAAAAATTAAAAAAACATTTTGCAGATGACATTGTCTAAAAAAGTAGTAATCTTAGGACATTTTGGCGTTGGAAAAACGTCTCTTTTTAGGCGTATAATAGATAACGAATTTTCAGAAGAATATAAAGTTACACTTGGCGTTCAAATTAAAAAGAAAATGATTACACTACCTGATGGTAGAGAATTATCAATGATTCTATGGGATACAGAAGGACACTCTAATACAGTAGAAGACACCCGAAAATCATATCTATTAGGATCGCATGCTTTTATTTATGTATTTGATTTAACACGCGAGGATACGTATAAAAATCTAAATCAAGATTTAGAATATCTTACAAAAAATTATAAAAACGTTACTGCTAAAGCCATCGGTAATAAACTGGATTTGGTTAATGAAAAAGAAGTTAAAGCTCAGTTAAAAGAACAAAACATTCCGTTTGACTGCCTAACCAGTGCAAAAATGAATAAAAATGTACAAGATTTCTTTTCTGATTTAGCATCAGAATTAGCAAAATAAGGCAGGATAGTATGAACAATCAGATAGAAACGTATCAATTTAATCCGCAGGTACAAGTTACTAAGGTTGCATATGATGGCAGTATTCAAGAAACTGATACTACGCTCTTCAACTGGTCAAAAGGAGCATCAATTTACGATGCCCATCCTTTTTTTGAAATCTTAAAAACGTTTGACGAGGCTAATGGTTTCGATCGCAAACAAGAATTAAACTTTCCATGTATTCATATAGAAGATGTAAATGCTGCTCGCATTTGTGATCTTACCATACAGCCAGATGCTAAACACATTACGATCTTTCTTTATGACTATACCAATAAATACCGTGATTTAAACCGAATAGCACAGCAAAGAAATGAGTCTATTTTAATAGGTAGAGAGTTAGAACTAAAGAATAAATATTTAATAGAGAAAGAAGAATTTAAAAATAGTTTTATTGCCAATATTAATCACGAAATCAGGACACCATTAACCAGTATTCTTGGGTTTGTAGAGGTTTTAGAAAAAACGCAATTAAATTTTGAACAAGAAGAACTCTCACGCATCATAAAACGAGAAAGCCTACATCTAAATGCACTTATAGATGATATGGTTGATATCTCTAAAATAGAATCCGGTAAACTAAAAATTGTAGAGGAGCGTTTTGCATTTCAGGATTTAATCGATGGATTTAACGAAACCTATGCTAAAGTTGCACAAGAGAAAGGGATACTTTTTGAAACTGAAATAGAATCTAGTATTCAAGAATATGTAATTGGTGACAGAACACGAGTATATCAAATCTTAAATAACCTTATTAATAATGCTTTTAAGTTTACTGAAGAAGGTAAAATTAAGTTTACCGTTAGTAAAAACTATCAGCGCACCAATAAGCTAAGTCTTAGCTTTAGAATTGAAGATACTGGTATTGGCATTCATGAAGAAAATGTACCTCATCTTTTTGAACGATTTACACGTTTTAATCATGATAAGCAAATCACAGGAACAGGTCTCGGTTTAGCCATCGTTAAAAATTTGGTGGACCTACTAAACGGAGAAATAAAAGTAGAAAGCGTACCTGATAAAGGAACCATTTTTAATCTTAAGCTTCCTTTTAAATTCGAGGTTACCAAAAACACAACAATAGAAAGAAAGAAGAAAAAATATAGCTTACCTAAAAGCAAAAATAAATTTAGAATACTACTCGTAGAAGACGAAGAGATCACACAGTATCTAGTCATGAAAATACTTATTGCCCAAAGCACCTACTTTGTAGATATTGCAATTAATGGGGAGCACGCGATTAAGTATATCGAACGTCGTAAATATGATTTAATCTTAATGGATCTTACCATCTCTAAACTTGATGGTTTCCAAACCACACAGATGATCAGGAATAATTATGGTGACAAATTTATTTCAGAAGTACCTATCATTGGATTCTCGGGTAAGGCAGATAACAATGCAAGGGATAAATGCATACGATCTGGTATGGATGATTTTATTGCCAAACCTTTTGAGCAAGAAGAATTACTCTATAAAATCACAAAACAAATAGCAAAAAAAGCTGCCGAGTAGGCAGCTTTTGTTTTTATGATCTAGAACAAAAATTATCTGTTCATATTCTTGATTTCGTCTATAAATGTATCTGTATCGACACCGCCATCAACAAGTTTTAAGGCTTTATCCACAACATATTTAGCATTATCAGCATTAAATCCTAATCCGATACTTAATTTTTCTAATAATATGACTTGTTCATCACCTTTTATATTATCTGCATATACCATTCTGGCAAGATCAAATAAACGCTCTAATCTTACGTCATAGCTTGTAGGTGGGTTTATAGGATGAGTATTATAATCCTTAAGAATTTCTTTATAATCATTTTCAGATATATCTAGTCTACGCGCTAGTCTATCTAAAAAGGCCCTCTCTTCATCTGTAATTACACCATCACTCATTGCTACTCTAACAATTGCAGCAAAATGATCCTGATTTCGCTTCTGAAATCCACTATCAAATAAATCAGATATTGACATCATGTATTTTTGTTTAATTTGCCGCAAATATAACTAAACTCTACTCCTTTTAAAATTTAAAATCATTGTTTTTTAGTATCCTTAGGTTCGTGATATTTTGACAGACAATTTTTTACAGGTTTTTAGGCAAGTTCGATCAATAAACCTAGCACATACAATTTAAAAAAAGAGAGTGCTCGGATTTATAATCTGAGCAAGTGAAACAGTTATTATATCGCAACAGATTACAAATCTGAGCTATTTCGAAGTACCATCATAAAAAAACAGCCATACGTAAAAAACCTATAGCTGTTGTATTTTTTCCTAACCTATACCTATCACTAGTCTACGACTAGTGATCGAGGTTTGGATTATATTTTAATTGGATTTTTTCTTAGATGTAGAGACTTCAATTTTACTATAACTAAGACTTACACTTTCTACTGGATCACCATCACCATTTGTACCACCGTAAATAGATCTTGTATTTTTAATTTTGAATGCTGTAAATTTTTCTAACATTGTTTTATCTTTTAAGGATTATCAAATAAATATAATAAAATCAGAATGACTTAAATAAACTATTCTCAAGTAATTATTCTCTAGTCGGAGCAAGTCTCTGGCTAGTGGCATAAGAGACTATAACAACATATAAAAATTGGATTACTGGGATTTGTAATCCGAGCAAGTGAAACAACCTTTGTATCACATAAGACTACCTCATTATAAAACAAAACAGCCACCTATTTCTAGATGACCGCCTATTAATTAGTATTTTCTTACTCATACCACTCACTCATTACCGCCACTAGTCACAGACATAGTGGTAACGATCACTCTAGTGATAGTGAAGCGTATAAAAAACCAGCTACATCACTGTAACTGGTTTCTTTCTTTTATTTCTCACTCATACTCAAGCACGGAAAACATTTCCGCGCTAGCATATCCGAGCTATCTGGTTCTTTTTTAATTACAATCTAGTTTAGGTGGTGTATAATATTCAATAGACTTGCTTGTAATTACCCTCTTATATTCAGATAGATCATTTCTGCAAAAAAAATAATCCACTCCTTTTTTTGAATCATTCGTTGACATTTCAGGAAGTTTAGACCATCCATCATCATTTTGTAATAATCCATACTTTTCAAGAACCTTTATAGTTTCATTGGTAACTGAATCGTTTTTGTCCCACCAATAAAATAGTTTTCCATCCTTTTCTAAATATTTACTTGGCAAATTATATTTAATATCATTATCTGATCGTGAATTGAAAAACATTTTATGATCATTTGCTGTAATGCTTACCAAGCAATAATCTAAATACGTCTTTTCCCCTTTAGCTGATTTATAATGTCCCTCTTTGACTTTTTCAATATCCATATTATAAAAAGTATCTGTATATGTTACTTTGAATATCGAATCCTTTTTATAAACTCTATTTAAAGAAGAAAAATCTAGAATAACGTTTTCAATTGCTTCGTCCATTCCGACTTCCTTTATTGTATTATTCTTTAAAGAATTACAATTCTGTAGCAGCAATATAGTAACAATATATAAATAATTAATCTTGTTCATTTTTATCTTTTTTTTACCTATCTCCTACATCGAATCCAACTGTGAAATCAAGTCTTCTAGGGAATGCTCCACCAATATTCTCAGGATGTGTAATCAAAATAAAAAATAAGTTTGGATTACTTTCTAATGCATTGTTACGAAATTCCCTATCAGCTCTAGATGGCACTAAGCGATCAGAATTTGCAATATTTCCTCCACTTGTTCCAGGATGTGTATGGAATACACCACGGATACTATAACGAGCTGCTTCTTCTCTGTTAGCAACAAGACCTCTTAAATTTATCCCATGGTTACCAGTTTCATCAAACTTGTTATTTTGGTATGCTCCTAGACTAACATGTGATATTGAATTGTCATTATCCGTTGAAAAATATGATCCTCCTATTTCCTTTCCAACATAACCAGATAATTTTAAAGCAAAAGACTCGACATCTCCTTGTGTTGGTTGCCCTTCCCCTTCTACGGCAATTAAATTACTCTCGTCCCTGAGATTCATCCCGTCATTTAATATACCCTGTGCTATATCATCAACGGCCACTTTAGCTTCACCATTTCTTCTATGTCTTACTTCACCTCTTCTATTAGTCTTTAATATTCTATCAGGCTGATCATTTGCTTCACCAACTTGGGCAACTTCTCCTGTTCTTTTATTTAATGTAAAATCTGTCAATCCATCAGGGTCAATCCTGAACATTGGGCTGTTCTGTACAAAATTATATGGTGTTAGTCCATATCTTTTTTCTCCCAATGGGTCAACAGTAGTCCATCTTGCTATTGCAGGATCGAAGTTCCTCCAACCAAAAGCATAAGTATCTTTTCCAAGTTCTCCTTCGTGCTCTTTACCTTGATATGTTTGGTGGTTGTTTTCAGTACCGTTCACAACATTATTATACCCTTTATGTTCTAGCCCAAAAGGATAATAATTTTTCTCCTCTACAATCTCATCTGTTGTAATAGCATCATCATTATTCTTATCACTATAGCTAAGCCTGATATTACCCAAATGATCTTTATACTGATAGATATAGTCATATTCGCCTACTGTATTTGGTTCTACATACCCTTCTGGATGGTTCATAAATTCTAATGTTCCATTCTTATAGATATAGTTACCAGCATACTCTGTTGTTGTTAAAGAACCTCCACTAGGAGCAGTTTTTTTAAGTTTTGCTCCTGTTGCGTCGTAAATATAAGAAATAGTTCCTGCACCTTCACTATTAGAGATGGCCACAGTTTTAGGTAAATTTAAATGGTTATAAGTGATACTCGTAATCCCTTTATTTTGATCCAGGATCATATTACCATTTGCATCATACTCAAAATCATCATTGGTATTGGTGCCGTCCTTAAAACCAAAGTTCTGATTTGCTGCGTCGGTTACTTTTAGCAACTTGTTCCCACTATCATAGTCATAGGTCAATTGATCCATCTCTCCAAAAGAAGTTGCATTTATATCCAGGTGCCCATTTCTGTTTAATGATTCAATGTTACCCACTTTATCGTAGGATACATTACTCAAATTATAGTTGCCACTAGTACTACGACCTGCAATAATCCTATTTAATGCATCATATTGGTACCCATAGGCTCGTTTGGTATTGTCATTGGCAGTTTTCCAAAGGGTTTCACTTATATTACCATTATATAGCATAGTTGCTCCTAGGCTTTCTGTGGCAGTATTATAATTAATTCCAAAAGCAAACAAGTCATTACCTAAAGTTGCAACATCATTAATTTCTTTTAACCAACCTCGTATATTATAAGCATAGTCTACCGTTTGCAACCCCTCGACTCCGCTCGGGGTGACAGTTCCACCTACATTCCTTTTGTTCAATTGTCCAATTTCATCATATACGTTACTCACAATACGTTCTTCTTCTTGATTATTGATCTTTTGGGTTTGATCTATTAACCTACCCATATGATCATAAGTAAAGGTATCTACTGTTGTGATGGTAGTGGCTCCTTTTATATGTACGGCATGAGATTTTAAAACCTTTCCTACAAAATCTAATTTGGTAAGGACATAATCTTCGGTTCCTAAATATTCATTCTTAACTATGGTTTCCCAAGGTCTACCTTTATCATCATAATAGGTCGCGGTTGTAATCCATTTATTTGTATCTAATATCCGCACTTGAGACACTGTAGGCAATCCTTTTACTTCGGCTGTAGCAGTCATTCCTTCCCAAGTGATGGTAGTTGTATTAGGGTTCAGCGATACTAGATCCCCTATATTGTAATCATCATAATAATTAGTAGTGTAAATTTTATATATACTTGTTGGATATGCATCCTTGGTATAATATACATCGGTTCCTGCGATAGTCAGAGGCGCTGTAACTCTGGTTTCATACGGTTGATAGGTAGATGAATTTGCCCGACTCTGCATTACTTTTCTGGTACTATTGTTGATCGAAGATCCTGTATATACTGTCCTTCCAAAAGCATCATATTTGGTAAATAACCATTGATCCCAAGGCTTACCAGAATTTTCCCTTCTCAAATTTGCATCCTGAGTCAATACTGGTTGATCGAGTGTATTATATACAATATACTCCCAGCCTTTTCCTGGGATTTTCTTTTCGATTAATCGATTTTTGAAGTCGTATTTGTACTGGTAACATAGCTCTGCAAGCTCAATTTCTGATACCCCATCTGAAGTTATTACTTTAGGAGTAATAACAAAAGTAAGATTACCAAAGCGATCATAAACATAATGTGTATTATGGGGAATACCCTCATTATAATTTCTTTTTAAAATAATACGCCCTTGTTTATCGGTATACTCCTGAGTCGTATGATTATTTCCATCTACAGGTTGCCAGTTCTCATCTTTAGTAACCGTAATAAGGAGTTCGTTAGTGGTGTAATGATTACTTTGTAGTAATTGTGGTTTTTCTGTATCATTATTTTCAAAAGTGACATCAAAATAAATCACCTCATCAGTAGAATTAGCTCCCCAATTTAATTTAATGGTATGATCTGTGTTGCTATTAGGGTTTACAAGCCAGTCCTTACCGGGAGCTCCTTGCTCAAGCACCCTATTAAGTGGTGATCTTTCAAAGACCTTCTCTGCATATGGATTGGTATTAGCTACATCAATATCTTCGGGATATTTTGTTGCGTAATAATTGTTTAAATTAGTAATCAATTGATTATGATCTCGCAGCACCAGAGATGGTGTACCTGACACAGGATTTGCATATGGCAGATACTCCTTAGCAGGTTTTCCATACGTATCATATACTACTGGAGTAATAATATCCTGTTTGTTACCTCCTCCTTGTTTAGTGATTGATTGCTTGGCCCTTCCCAGTCCATCAAAATAAGTAATATTTTTAATAAAGTAATCATCAGTTGTGTCTAATAGATTATTCTGCGAGGATTGTGGTACCATAGTGAGGATATAGTTTTCATCCGTGATTACAGGTTGCTCAGGACACCCATAATCATTTCCTGCACTACCCGCACACCAATCATTGGGGTTATTAATATACCCAACAGGCTGGTTACATTGTACAATGGGAGTACTGTCTGGATCTCCAAACCCATCATTATCCGTATCTAAATACCACTTAGTATCTGGATTAATAAGATAATCTTCATCATTACAATCTTGATTATTACTTACATATACTTCACATTCTAGAGGCTCTTCACAAACTTGAAGTAATCCATTTATATCACCATATCCATCCTTATCCTTGTCTATATATAAAATCTCTGTAGAACAGGGAGTAGCTTGAGATATTGTAAATCCTTTAAAAACATTATCTTTTGTTGATCTTGCAGAAACTATTATACTTCTAGGTACTCCTGTATTTGGTTTACACCAGATTCTAATTTTATTAGCCTCAGGCTGTGAAATTGTTACAAAATCAGATGGGATGACTTCACCTCCATTATGAGTGAATGTATAATAATATGCCGCATAATTACAGTCTGTAGTAGTAAGGGTGTACTCGTATATATCTCCATCATGCGGAAATGTTACATTAGTAGGAAACCCTGTTACTGTGCAATTTGCATTTGGGTCCGGATTAGGGTCTACATCGATATAGGGACCGTCTGTACCATCTTGACTAATTAAAAACCCTCCAACAATAGAGTTGTGATTGCGTATAGGAACACCTGCTCCGCGACTTAAGTTATCAGTATTAGGTTCACAAGTAATCTTAAAATAGGTGCCATTACCCAACTTTTGTATAGTAATCCAACTAGGTATGTTGTCTATGCTGAGATTTATAGAACTACAAGGGCTTGAAAAACTGATGGTAGTATACATAACTCCCCCTTGTATAGGAAAATCAATGGGCGAAGGGTCTAACGTAGCACCATTACATGTATTGACAATACATCCTGATGAACTGCCTGTTATACCTACACAAAGATCATCATCGTTATCTACATAGTTTGTTGGCTGTTCACATTGGGTAATTTGTGTATTAGGGTCTCCAAATCCATCATTATCTGCATCTTCATACCATACTGTGTTTGGATTTATTAAAGGATTATCATCATTACAATCAGAATTATCCTCTACATACGTGTTTCCATCATTAGGAATTTCACATAATATATTGGTTTGGTTCTTATCTCCAAATCCATCTTTATCCTTATCGATATACCAGTTTTTTAGACAAGGGCTCTGACTAATATTGGTACCAATAGTTGTTCCATTGGCAGCAGAAGTTCCTAAGATGATAACAGATCGTAGTGCCCCTGTATTTGGGCTGATTTTAATACGTATTATATTGGTTTGAGGTTTTGTAATTGTAACCCAAGAAGGTATACTTCCTCCAGAAGAAGTCCTAAAAGTTAGATCAGATATGCTCTGGCAATTAGTAGTAGTTAATGGATAATCATTAGTACTACCAGCCACTGGAAATGATATACTCCCTGGGAACCCATTAATAACACATGGATCAGGGTCAGGACCACCTCCACCTCCACCAGTACCTTCTTGATTAATAGAAAACCCTCCTGTTGTCGAACCATTATTACGGATAGAAATACCTGCTTGTCTTGCCGCACCAGAATTGGCCTCACAAGTAATAGTCAAATAAGTACCCCCTGAGCCGCTTTGATTTATGGTTACCCAACTAGGAACATTGTGAATAGTGACATTTGGAGCGTTACAGGGACTTGAAAAAGTGATACTAGTAGCAGTATTTCCTCCCTGCTTAGGAAAATTAATCGGACCATTTGAAATATTTGCACCATTACATTGAGCACTGCTACTATAACTTAATAACATGCAAACCATCAAAATCAAAAAACTATATATTATCTTTCTACCCATGGCTTTAGTTTTTATAGTTATACTGATTATACGACAAGATTTTACCTCCATCATCCTTTACATATTTTAGTTTACCTACATCATCATAGTGATAATACATACTATAATTTCTAGGATCGGTAATGCTAGTTACCCCAAAAATAGGATTATGCGTATATGTGGTAATCATAGCCTTAGGAAGAAGGCTTCGCAAACTTTCTATCGTTTCGACATCTTGTTCGTTAATAGCTGCTAACTCAGTTTCTGTCATGCCCAGTGCTGTTGCTATTTCAGCATAAGAAGCATTTTCAATTTTTGCAATAGGGTATTGCTTATTATACCCCCATAACAATACATTCTCAGGACCATTCAGTGCTTTATATTCAACTATTTTATCTTTTTGATACTTTTGAAAATTCATAGCATTCACTAGGGTAGAATTACTGTTTTTTTGAGTTTGTACACTTGATGGCAGATATAATCCATTATTTTCGTTATAATTTGTGATGGTCTTGCTAATTTGTATTTCATTCTCTTTAACAGTTTGTTCTATAACAGGTGAAATATAATTTTTAGCAGTCATTTCTGCATATGGACTAGCAGTATAGTTTGTTGGATACTTAATCAGTGTTTTTAATTCTTTTTGATCACTTGTGGTTTCTTTTTGTTCTATAACCTGATTAAACGAATTGTAGACGTATTGATTTGTTACAGTTACAGGACTGCCACCATCCAAGTCATATGAAGTAGTTTCCTTGCTAATAGGATAATACGAATAGGTATATTCTTTTAATGCAGTTGCAAGTAAGAGAAATCCTGAAGTATTTCCTTCTACAACAAAAGATGGTATTTTTCTTATATAAGAATTAAAACGAGCAGTGTCATTTCTATAGGTAGTTATCGTTTTTTGCACCAGAGTGTTATCACTATTATACATAAAGACTCCTGTTTCCTTTCCTCTTTCCATTTCTAATAAAGAATGTGGCATATAAGGGTCTTCTTCAGGAATATACCCAGTATAATAAGCTGGTAGATGGTCAAAATGAGATACTCCGTTTAGGTCAGTACCATAGTTTGTAAAAAAGTACTTGGTATAAGAACCATCCATGTATTCTTCTACTACTTCATCATACCCTACGTGAGACCCTTTTCCTGTATACCCATAATTGGTCAGAGAATGGAAAGAGGTGTGGCTGATTGATGCGGCAGAAGGATCCCCGAAATTTGTAGTTCTTGTATAATTATAACCATAATGAGGAATGGCATTAAGTACCCCACTTGATTCTAATCCAGACATTATAGCACCTTGATAAAAACCTTTTTTATAATGGTATTTTTTGTTCGTAATTAAAGTCCCCGTATGATCATAACTTTTTGTTTGCGCTATCCTATTTCCTCCTGTAAAACCATTAAGGAAATTAGAATTTACCAGTTGATCTCTTTTAGGGTTAACAACTTTTGAGTAGTCATTTGATTCCCAAATAAAATTAGTATATCCCCTTGTTGGGTACGTTATTTGGGTCAATAAGCCTCTAGATGAAAAATCATTATTACTACTTGTTTTTTTTATATTATATATCTCTAAAAGAGATCTTCCTGCTGCATTTTCATTATTATAGTACCCCCAATGATCAGAATAATTACCGTCGCACGAAGGGGTATATTTGTCCATATCATTATACACAAAATCATATCTCTTTTTCTCATCCACTCTGCCTTCCTCAGTATAGTATGAGTTTAGGGTCAATCTCTGTGTAGGACTTGGATCATAAACAAACTTATGTACCTCTTCAGACCGCCCCCCTAGATTGTATCTGTTTTTAATTTTTATTTCGTTTAGTTTTTCTCCTTTTAGATTATTTATATCATTATCAATTAGCCATAATGCTGTTGGACTATTCGCTTGATCATTAGAGTTTTTTAATTGTTGTTCGGTATAAGTAAAGCTGTTAGCTCGATCTGAGGAGAATTCGATATCAATTATTGAACTGCTTATTTTTGTTAAGTAAAGTCCCCAATTATAATAGCCATCTAGACTAGTCTCAAGATTACCAATGGTTTGACCATAAAAATTAGCGGTATCCAAATCCATAAAACCACTAGATGTACCATCAAAACTAGCACCTCCTGAGGTAGCCCCAAAAGCAAGTTGACAGGTAGGGTTACTTCTTTTATATTCAAACTTTACGACATTATTATTTATATCTGTAATCTTGGTTAGTACCCAACTATTAATCACAAAGAATTTATCTCTTTGGGCGTATTGTGACGTCAATTCAACCCCATCATGCCCACCAAATTCGTACTGGGTACCATCTGGTGTTGTGATCTTAAATTTACCAAAAAAACGAGGTTGAAAATATATAAAACCATCTACATCATTACTAGGTTCGTATTCTTCAATAATATCAATGATTTCATTTCTATAAATAAACTCATCCATAAACTCAACTTTAATATTTTGATCGGATACTACCTCCCAACCTTTATCTTTGCCTGAGTAGTAGAATTTACCTGAATATCCAAGGAAATTAAAATTAAATTCGTCAGCCAAAACATCAAATTTATTACTAGGCAAGGAACCTAAAAAATCTTTACTATTCCAGTTTAAAGCTCGATTTAAAAGATCTCCTCCAGGAGGATTATCAATATCATTTAACCCTGATTCTTCTGGAAATGGATAGTAGGTATTTGTATTCCCTACGGTTAACCCTTTTTCATACTGTTCATCTGGAAAACCTCGAAAAGTCCTTGTAATTGCTCCTCCGGGATTTAAGGACCAACCAAAACCTACCCAACCCGGGAGCATAGCTGGTTTAACATTAGAAGGATGATAACTTAGTGATATTGGTACGTTTATATTACCCGATATTAAGTTATAGATCGGAATAGAAATATTAGGTGTGCCAGTAAAAAGGTTTACTGGGGTTTCCCCATAGGTTCCCAAAGTAGCTGTATTTGGGCTTTTTATAGTAGGAACAAGATGTCCGTTTTGTGCATTTTGTGCATTCGAATTGATTAACCAAAAAAATGCTAAAACAAAAATAATCTTTGTTCGATCATAGCATAACATTGTGGTACTATTCAAGTTTTTCATAATTATAATTTGTGTGGTTTATTGGTTTTCTTAAGCTGTATTCTCTTTTTCTTATGTTTCTACAATTATCATCATATATTTATGTGTTAGAAAATGAATATGTTACCCAATTATTTTTTATTTATATTATTTAGATATTACATCTAGATGTAATAAACTTTCTGACGTTGGATTATCTTTAAATACAAAAAAATTAAATCAAGAACTTGTAATTTTATGTGGAATTAGTAAAAGCAAACTCATTTTTAAAAACACAAAAGCTAAACTATTTATAGTCTAGCCTTTGCTTGTAATTGTAGCAACTACTTAATCGCTTACCTTATCGTTAAAAATTAGTACTTATAGGTTTCAATGTTGGGTTTCTTTGATTTACCTATCATTAAATCTTAACATTCATGACATTGTCCTCCTTCACCATTACCACTTTCGTTTCCTCCAGTACCGCTACCTCCGCAAGCACAACCATTACCTCCATTAACTTGTATTAAAATCTTTTTACTTAAAGTTTCTACTCCTTTTAAATTTAAAATTTCTGTTAACATACCTTGAATTATTTAATGATTTGTATCCCTCCTGATCATTTATAGACATCCAAGAGTTCTGTCTTTATTTCTTAATACGATTTATAACAAATATAAAAGCCGTTCCAGAAAAAAAACAAATGAAGCAAATCGCTTTTCAGTGAAAACACGGTATGTTTTCAAAAAATTAACTATTAACAAATTAATATAAAACAATGACTATCAAAAATTTAAATCTTTATCAAGAATTCAATATCTTTTAAAATAGAGAAGACTTACTTTATCCTAATTTGCAACAATACATACAAGGAAACGATATTTAGAAATCAAGAAAATCAAAATTGGTTTTTCCTCTTTAAATCTGTAAATTTGAAGAGTAAAAATTTCTTATAAATGTCGTGTGTTATTGCATTTTTTCAAAAAAATATAAAACTCTTTTTCACTTCGTTTCTCACTATACTTCTCTTATTTAATAACGCCGATCTTTTTGCTTATCAGGCTCCTTCTGATAGTTTATCGACTAAAGAGTACTCGTACTTAAAAAAAATGGTATATAAAAGTACCCAAGACTCTTCAAAAGCAATATTATATGCCAAATCATATCTCAATAAGGCAAAAATTGATATAGACACCGTTAAAATAGTTAATGGATTCTTCTTTTTTTCAATTATTACCAAAGATGAAAAAACTATAGAAAAATATTTAGATAGTATGATTCTATACTCAAAAAACCTAAATACAAAACTATATCCTGCTCTACCTTATTTTAACAAAGGTAAAATGGAATACAATAAAGGGAATTTCAAAAAAGCCCTTGACTTGTACCTTAAAACCAACGAAAAAGCAAAAAAGTCCGGAAATACTCATTTATTTTATGCTAGCAAAAAAAGTATAGGCATCTTAAAAAGTAGGATAGGTGAATATCCAACTGCATTAAAAGAACTTAGACAATGTTATCAATATTTTTCAAAACGTAAAAAGGAAAAACCAGGAAACTATTTAAGAACATTATTTGCATTATCAGATGCTTATAACTTAAATAAGAAGCTAGATTCGGCTACGTATATTAATGTTCTTGGATATACAGAATCTATAACTTTTAAAGATGAAGATTTTAGGCATTACTTTACATTAAACGAAGGTATTAATCTATTTGATAAAAAAGATTTTGCAATAGCTCGAGATAGCCTAGCAAACGCTATTAAAGAGTTTAAAATTAATGGGGACAAAGCCAATCTTTCGATGGCCTACTTTTTTTATGGAAAAACATTAAGTGCGTTAGGTCAAGAAAAAGATGCTATTAGTTCACATATTAAAGTTGATGAGATATTTCAAGAAATCGATGAGATTATGCCCAATAATCGCGAAAATTATGAGATCTTAATCAATTATTACAAAAAATTAGGTGATAAGGATAATCAGTTAAAATATATCCAGCAGTTAATTACGGTTGATAGTATATTACATACCAATTATAGATATTTAATAAAAGAGGTTGTACAAAATTATGACACCCCAAGGTTGCTGTCAGAAAAACAAAAAATTATAGATAGTTTAGAAACCGGGAAAAAAACATCGTATACTATTATTAGCATCTTAGGAATCGTTTGTTTATCGTTATTTATCTTATGGTTAATTAATAGGAAGCGGCAAAAAAAATATAAACGACGATTTGAAGAACTTTATCACAAAAAGGATGCTCCTGAAGAGCACGATACAAAAACTATAATACAGAAGAAAAAAACAAAGCTCACTATTCCCGAAGAAAGTATAAAAGAAATTCTTAACAAATTAACAATTTTTGAAAATGAGCTGGGTTTTATGCGATCCGATTTGTCCATAACCCTTCTAGCAAAAAAATTTGGAACGAATTCCAAATATTTGTCGAAAATTATCAATACCTATAAAGAGAAATCATTTAATCATTACATCAATGATTTAAGAATACATCAATCTATAATAAAGTTAAAAACAGATTCTAAATTTAGAAACTACACGATAAAAGCCATTGCAGAAGAAATAGGATTTAACACTACTGATGCATTTTCCAAAGCTTTTTACAAACAAAATGGCATTCATCCTTCTTATTTTATAAAGGAATTAGAAAAACAACTCAAAACAACTCAAAAACACTGAAGACAAGCAAATTATCTTATTATTCTGCAGTCCGTTTTCACTGAAAAACAGGTGTAAAACCATAAAAAAAGTAAAATTTAACAGTATTCTTGCTTACCTTTGAGTTCATATAAATATAATGTCTTCAGGAATAGTAAGTGGTTTTGTTATTCAGGCATTTTGTATTAAAAATAAAGAAAATGAAAAACAAAAAATTAAGTTTACACAAAATAACCATTACCAAACTAAATAATTTGAATCGTATTAAAGGAGGGTTTACTTTAGTAGACGATACTGAATCCCAAGGTCAAACATGCACCGGTATTTCGACTAAAACTAATGAGGATAATCCTTTTACTGAAGATGGTCGTCCTTAATCATAACTAAAACGAAAAATTTTAAAAAAGGTAAAAAGATATAATTTTTTTACCTTTTTTTCCTACACCAAGAATTAATCAAAATAACTAAACATTCCTAATATTTTCATAAACACTTTTGCATACGCTATAGAAATTCTAATTTTAAACTTCAAATTAAGAAGTATACATGCAAAATCAAAAACACCTCTTTGACCTTTCTGAAAATATTACCTATTTAAACGGAGCATATATGGCTCCACAATTAAAATCTGTAACCAAAGCTGGGTTAGAATCTGTAGCTCGAAAAGGGCAACCTAATACAATTTTACCTGATGATTTTTTTACTGATAAAGAGATTTTAAAACAACGTTTTGCCACTTTAATTCATGCTCCAGATTACAGGAATGTAGTGAGTATACCTTCGGTATCCTATGGTATTGCAAATGCTGCCAATAATGTTCCTATCCAAAAAGGAGATGAAATACTCCTAGTCGATGAACAATTTCCTAGCAATGTATATGTATGGCAAGAACTTGCTAAGAAAAAAGAAGCTACAATAAAAATCATTAAACCTCCTCAAACTTTTGAAAACCGAGGGGCAAAATGGAATCAAAATATACTCGATGCCATAACACAAAAAACAGCTGTTATTGCTTTGGCACAAGTGCATTGGGCAGATGGTACTTTGTTTGATTTAAAAACTATACGAGAAAAAGCTACACAGTATAACGCAATGCTTGTCATAGATGGAACACAAAGTGTAGGTGCATTTCCTTTTTCTATACAAGAAATTCAACCAGATGCATTAATTTGTGGAGGTTACAAATGGTTACTTGGTCCATATTCTATTGGGATGGCCTACTATAGTGATGCTTTTAATAACGGAACACCTATCGAGCATAATTGGATGAATCGTTACAACAGTCAAGATTTTACAGGACTCACTAAATATGAGGATCGCTATCATGAAAAAGCAGCGCGATATGCTGTAGGTGAAGCAAGTAATTTTGTACTTACCCCCATGATGATAAAGGCCATTGACCAATTAATCCAATGGCAGCCTAAAAACATACAAGACTATTGTACAAAAATCTCTGCCCACGCAGTTAATGAGCTTAGAGATCTTGGATGCTTTATAGAAAATGATCTCCATAGGGCACATCATCTTCTTGGGGTTTATTTTCCTGAACATCTAGATGTAGATAAATTAAAAACAAAGTTAAAACAAGAAAACATTATTGTGTCTTTTAGAGGAAATGCCATGCGTATCTCTCCGAATGTGTATAACTCTGAAGCCGATTTTGATCAATTATTAAAATGCTTTAAAAGCATATTATAAAATAGAAATTCTCTTTATCATTCTTGCGTATTTAACTTTACCATAACCAAAGCCTAATCCTTTGGTTATCTTGTATAGCTATTTATACTATATTTTAGTTGAAACAAAGTTCAACTCCGGCCAGAGTTTATTTTAATCTTAAAATCAAACTCATGAAATTTCCAAAAATCAATTACTTCTTAAAACTATTTGTTTTAGGATTAGTGATCATATCTTCTTTTTCTTCTTGCGAAAAAAACGATGACAGTACGGTCGTATCTATAGAACAGCTAGATAAAGAAGAAAACCTATTCCCTTCAAAAAATTCAACCTTTTTAAGACAACAAGAAAGTTTAGGTGGTCATACTATCGAGCGACATGTAGGAAAGTCCACAGCATACCTTCGCAATAGATTAAATACAAGTTCAATTAGTGCCGCCAGTACATACTATGAGTTAAACCAAGCTGGACAAGTAATCGTAAATGCTATTAACACAAATAGGGTTCGAATTAATAATTGGTTAAGTGGCGGTGGTTCCAGACTTACATTAAGCTATACACATAGAAGAAATATAGGTGTTGTATTAAGGAGAGGGCAAAATAATCCAAATCCTTCAAGAAAATTTAGAGTGATCTTACAAAAAAGATCAAGTGCTCCAAATGGATATTATGTATTGACATCATACCCAAATTAATATTTTAATGCATCAAAAACCAAAAACCCTCGTATCTAAAAATTGAATTTAATATATTTGGATTTGAGGGTTTTTAAACTGAATAATAAAGTATGTTAGAAGTAAAGTACCCCTTTTTGTTTCAATTTCTTACCGGATATTTCTCAAGTGCAGATCTCGATAATCTGAATGATCAAGAAGTGGTAAAACGTTTTTTTTCTGAAAACCCATTTGATATCATCAACCAAACTCAAAAAGAATTAAATATTATTATTGAGGACACTAGTATTTTAGCTGAAATAGGTATCGAAGCCAATAAATATTTTAAAAACGATGATGAAACTATCTCATGGGTTAAAAGCATAGCTCAAAGTTTTACTAACGAATTATCTTGAAAAACTCTTTAGAATTTTACGCTTATATAACATTCTATAAAATACTTAAAATATTATATTTGTGCTAAAATACCCGCTTAGTGAGCACTACTTTAATCTCGCAAACCATTTCACAGTCTCTGCAAGTACAGAAACTGGGAAAAGCTATTGCCCAATCTGAAGCAAAAGTACATTTACAAGGCCTACTAGGATCTTC
Organism: Aquimarina sp. AD10; assembly: GCF_003443715.1. Taxonomy (NCBI): domain Bacteria; kingdom Pseudomonadati; phylum Bacteroidota; class Flavobacteriia; order Flavobacteriales; family Flavobacteriaceae; genus Aquimarina; species Aquimarina sp. AD10. Next base: position 3,437,548 of record NZ_CP031965.1, read on the forward strand.
TCTTTCTTTTGCAATTACTGCCATTTTTGAAACTAGTGAACAACCCTTTTTATGCATTTTTAACGATAAAGAAGAGGCAGCATATTATCTAAATGATCTTGAACAATTACTGGGTGACAAAAATGTTTTGTTCTATCCAGGTAGTTATCGTAGACCATATCAAATAGAAGAAACCGATAATGCTAATGTACTACTTAGAGCAGAAGTTCTTAACCGAATTAATTCTCGCAAAAAACCAGCTTTAATCGTTACCTATCCCGATGCTCTATTCGAAAAAGTAGTTACCCGAAAGGAACTGGAAAAAAATACACTAAAAATAAGCGTAAATGACACCTTATCTCTTGATTTTATAAATGAAGTTTTATTTGAATATCAATTTCAAAGAGTAGATTTTGTAACAGAACCAGGAGAATTTTCGGTACGTGGTGGGATTGTAGACGTTTTTTCTTTTAGTAATGACAAACCTTATCGAATCGAGTTTTTTGGAGACGAAGTCGATAGTATAAGAACATTTGATGTAGAAACTCAATTATCTACAGATCAAATTAAAAAAATTACGGTAATTCCAAATGTCGAAAATAAAGCCATGCAAGAAACTCGAGAGAGCTTTTTAAAATATATTGCTTCAAAAACGGTAGTTCTTGCCAAGGATATTGATTTACTTTCTGCTAGAATTGATAAAAATTTTGAAAAAGCCGAAGTGGCTTTTAAAACATTATCAGAAGATATAAAACATGGTAAACCAAACGAACTTTTTGCCACTTCAGAACTTATTAAAAAACAATTATTAGAGTTTACATTAGTAGAAATTGGAGACCGACCTTTTACCAAAGCAGATTATGCCATAAAATTTGATACTAAGCCTCAACCATCGTTTAATAAACAGTTTGATTTACTGATTCAAAATCTAAATGAAAATCATGAAAATGGATATAAGAATTATATCTTCTGTGTGAGTGAGCAGCAAGCAAAACGTTTTCATGATATTTTTGATGATGCCGATCTTGATGTAAAACAATATGAAACCATTGTTTTTTCTGCTTTTCAAGGTTTTATAGATCACAATCAAAAGATTGCTTGTTATACCGACCATCAGATATTTGAGCGTTATCACAAGTTCAATCTAAAAAATGGATACGCCAAAAAACAAGCTATTACCCTTAAAGAGCTTACAAATCTTGAGGTTGGTGATTATGTCACCCATATCGATCATGGAATAGGAAAATTTGGAGGTCTGCAAAAAATAGATGTTGAAGGTAAAAAGCAAGAGGCTATAAAATTAATTTACGGAGAAAGGGATGTACTATACTTGAGCATTCATTCTCTGCATAAAATTTCTAAGTATAACGGTAAGGATGGTAAACCTCCTCAAATTTATAAGTTAGGTTCAAAAGCTTGGAAAACTCTTAAACAAAAAACCAAAGCTCGTGTAAAACATATAGCGTTTAACCTCATTCAGCTATATGCAAAGCGAAAGTTACAAAAAGGGTTTCAGTATAACCCTGATAGCTATTTACAACATGAACTTGAGGCTTCTTTTATCTATGAAGACACTCCCGATCAAAGTACCGCCACAGAAGCTGTAAAATCGGATATGGAAAGTGAACGCCCGATGGATCGCTTGATATGTGGAGATGTTGGATTTGGTAAGACAGAAGTTGCTATACGAGCTGCATTTAAGGCCGTTGATAATGGTAAACAAGTCGCTATTCTTGTTCCTACTACAATTCTTGCTTTTCAACATGCAAAAACATTTAGAGAACGTCTTAAAGATTTCCCGGTAACAGTAGATTATGTAAACCGTTTCCGTACAGCTAAACAAAAAAGAGAAACATTAGAAGAATTAGCATCAGGAAAAGTTGATATTATTATTGGTACGCATCAACTGGTCAATAAAAGTGTAAAATTTAAAGATCTTGGATTATTGGTGATCGATGAAGAACAAAAATTTGGTGTATCTGTAAAAGACAAGCTTAAAACGATTAAAGAAAATGTAGATACACTAACATTAACCGCCACCCCTATCCCGCGTACATTACAATTTAGTTTAATGGCAGCCCGCGATTTATCAACAATTACTACTCCCCCTCCTAATCGATATCCAATAGAAACCAATGTGATACGATTTAACGAAGAAACTATTAGAGATGCCATTAGCTATGAAATACAACGTGGTGGACAAGTATATTTTATTCATAATAGAATTGAAAATATAAAAGAAGTAGCAGGTATGGTACAACGTCTTGTTCCTGATGCTAAAGTAGGTATTGGACATGGACAAATGGAAGGAAAAAAATTAGAAAGTTTAATGCTTTCTTTTATGAATGGTGAATTTGATGTTTTAATTTCTACTACTATTGTGGAGAGTGGCTTAGACGTGCCAAATGCTAATACTATTTTTATTAATAATGCCAATAATTTTGGACTTTCTGATTTGCATCAAATGCGAGGTCGTGTGGGTAGGAGCAATAAAAAAGCATTCTGTTATTTTATCACACCTCCTTATTCTGCCATGACAGAAGATGCACGCAAGCGTATTACTGCTCTAGAACAATTTTCTGAACTTGGAAGTGGATTTAACATCGCTATGAAAGATCTTGAGATACGAGGTGCAGGAGATTTGTTGGGTGGTGAACAAAGTGGTTTTATTAATGAAATTGGATTTGATACTTATCAGAAAATTCTAAATGAAGCTATCGAAGAACTTAAAGAAAATGAGTTTGCCGAACTTTATGAAGATGAAGCCAAAGAAAAAGTATATCTAAAAGATACCCAAATTGATACCGATTTTGAACTGTTGTTTCCCGATGATTACATTAACAATATTACAGAACGATTAAATCTTTATACCGAACTTAACGGAATAAAAGATGAAGAAGCCTTGCAAAACTATGAATTGAGATTAATTGATCGTTTTGGCGAACTACCAGACCAAGCGTTAGATTTATTAAATTCTGTTAGAATAAAATGGATTGCAACCGGCATAGGCTTGGAAAAAGTAATTCTGAAACAAAACAAATTAATTGGATATTTTATTAGTGATCAACAATCTGGTTTTTACCAGACTCCTGCGTTCTCTTTAGTACTTCAATTTGTACAAAAGAATCCTGGTGTTTGTAAAATGAAAGAAAAACAAACCAGAAATGGGTTACGCTTATTACTAACTTTTGAACACATAAAATCTGTGGACAAAGCATTAAAGGTTTTACAACCACTAAAGCTTGAGAATTAGTAAATTGAATATATCTTATACAAGACCACAGTCTAATTAGTGGCACCTGTTAATTTTGTAAGAACAATCTTTCTTTTTCTTGTTTTAAAGGTATTGAAATTAGATTCTAAACTTTTAAAAACCATTCATCGATAAAAAATTGTATTTTAACGATAGTTTTTAGGTGTTTTACCGTCAAACACTTTATAATGGAGTATATATTTTTAATTTTAATCATAATTCTAACAATATGACCAACAAAATTATGAATAGAAGAGAAGAATTTAGTTTTTTAAAAGGAACCTGGAAGCAGATTAAAAAAATAAACAATACAGTGAATCAATTTATCGATGATCTAAATAACGATAAACTTTATGCAATAAATTATGCCAACTTAAGAAGAAGGTTTATTGAAGAAATAGAGAACTACAAGAACAACCCTGAATTGATCGATATAGAAGAATTTTCTATGAATTATTCTTTTGGATATCATTATTGTAATAATATTGATGACATGAATAGTAAAGAAGCTATGTTCATTGAGGTTAAAGGATATCTAAAGACATTAACAATAAGAGCCTAAAGGAAAAAGATTTTTTAATACCTTAAAGTTTGCTCATACCATTCAAAATAAAGTGATCAATCTGTAATTACTTAACAATTTAAACTAAGGCGCATTAATCAAAACTAATGTAGACTATCTAGCTTACAAAAAACAATATTTTTTCCCGAAACATATATGTATTAATCAGAATACTATCTTCAAGATCTAATCTTAAAAGTGCTTAAAAAACACATAACAAAGTATTGATAAAAATTAATTTCTTAAATAATCAATACCTCATCCCAATAGAATAATTCCTATATTTCGAATTCAAAATAAAAACCCAAAAGCTTTGAAACTTCTATCTATATCCCAATTGGCGGGTAAATGGCGGGTCAAAGACAAGCTAAAATATTTGACAAACTAATGTTATAATTTAATATTGCTGAAGAAAATGAAACCAAGTTCTAGTGATCACCAGAATACAACTAAAAACTTAAGAATCATGAAACAGCCAGCATTAGGTTTAAAAATATCTGAACTCAGAAAGTCAAAAGGACTTACACAAGAAGAACTTGTAGAACAATGTAACATTAGTGTTCGTACTATACAACGTATTGAAGCTGGAGAGGTAATGCCCAGAAGCTATACTGTAAAGACAATTTTATCGGCCTTAGATTATGATTTAGAAAAAATTCAAACAGAAAGTTCTACTGCTACAAAAGAGTTTAAAAAACTATTTTTACTTGAAATTGATGACCAAAAGAACGCTAATTTTCTTACTCGACAACTTTCTATTGCATGGATTAGTGGTATCATCTACTTCTTACTTGGATTTGGAGAGTTTGCCATAGATTATCTTAGGTATGCTCAAGATGAAATGATCATTAACAACATTGTTTACATCCTTCTAAAATTAGTCATCCTTACATCTGTTCTATTGTTTACTCGTGGATTTATTCTTACAGGAAAAATCTTTAAAAATTATTTGCTTCGTATCACCGCTTTTATTGTTGTTTTTATCAATTGTATATTTTATGCCTATGATATTTTATCTCTTTATTTTGGAACATTTGACACTGAAGTTTTAATGGGTGCAGAAGCTGTTACTTTTGGTATCATCGGGATATTATTTGGAATATCTGTACTACGCTTAAAAAATGGATTAGGAACAATTGCAACTGTTACCGGCATTTTTGAAATCGTTACCTATAGTTTACTAGTCACTATTGTATTATCATTTCTAGGAATGTTTGTACTTACACCAACAATAATTTTAGAAATCATCCTGCTTTACAAAGTTTCTGAAATGCTTAAAGAAAAGCAAACAGAAATGAATCAGAATTCATAAGCAACTCAACACGAAATACTTCAGGACATTTATTGAGTAATTCTTCAATAAAGAGGGAACACTTATGCCTAATTTTAAACATAGAAAATGAAAAAGACAATCATAATTCTAATAATAATCATAGTATTACCAACTTGCTTTTATCTTTTTGAACCTATCCTAGTTTACAATACTGGGTGGTCTCCATATCCTCAAACCAATCAATTACGGCCAGTTAAACAACATAAAGATTCAATTTTAAAAGAAGCAGATCATCTACTTACAAGCATTTTTAACCAACTTAAGACACCAGCTTTCTCTGTTGCTATTGGTCAAAATGACAAAATTATATGGTCTAACGCTATTGGTTATCAAGACATTGAAAAATCAATAAAAGCTAACATACACACAAAATTCAGAATAGGTAGTACTTCTAAGGCTGTAACTTCGATCGGATTAGGTGTTCTAATTCAGAATAACAAACTAGATTTCACCACTAAAGTCAAAGAAATTATTCCTTATAGTAGTGCTAATCTTTCAGAAATTACGGTAAAACAATTGGCTTCGCATACTTCAGGAATTCGTAATTACGGGACTTGTTTATGTTTTCCGATCTGGGAATATTACAACACCAAGGAATATCAAACCGCAAAAAACAGTATCGAAGTATTTAATGGAGATAAATTACTATTTACTCCGGGTTCTGATTTTAGCTATAGTTCTTATAATTACACCTTGTTAAGTGCAATGATTGAATGTGTTACAAAAAAGGAATTCCCAGATTTTATGAAAACTGATGTATTTGATCCCTTAAAGATTCATATTGAAACAGAAAAACCATCTACTAATCCAAAAAATTTATCTAAGTTCTACGAAGTCGAGAACAATCAATACAAAGAAGTTTTCAAGGTCAACAACAGTAATAAATGGGCTGGTGGAGGATTTATTGCAACACCAAGTGATCTGGTAACTTTAGGTAACGCTTTTTTAAACAAGAAAATACTAAATGATACTATTGTAACCTCATTAATACAACCTATTATCTTAAACAACGGAAAGGTGAATAAGCAAAATTATGCTATTGGATGGCGTAATGACACTATTCAATCTATTTTTAATGATAAACGTGATGTCCAAATACTACATCATGCCGGTGTTGCATACGGAGCAACCTCTGTGTTTATATTATTTCCAGAATACGATTTATCTATTTCTTTACTTATGAACAAAAGTGGTTCTGCATCTGATTTGTTTAATCACGCTTATACTTTTGTAAAGCTATTTTTATCTAAATCCTAACCACATGAAAACCTTAATTGTATTTATAATCATTATCATAACGAATTTAATCAAAACAATTCTTCAATAGCAGGATTTAATATTTTGATACTTAATATTCTACATAAAATCCAATAGGGATTCAATATAAAATCAAACAGGATCAGAATGCAAACATTCTGATCCTGTTTTCGTAAGAATTTGCCTTATTGTTCTTTTTTAAACCTATACTGGACCTCCAACAGGTCTGCATATACATCCCGCACAGATATAGGGATAATCGCAATCACCACCAGAGTGACAAAATGAATTTAGTCCCCCACCACCATTGATAATTTGTTGTTGATTTTTGTCTAGTTGCTTAACTCCTTGATGATTTAAAATTGTTTGTAACATACTAATCGGTTTTAATAAATTTGAAATAAATTGTAGACTTCTTACTATAGTTTTATAATTCGTAATCCTCCAACTCCCGTATATTCTGATATATAGAAAGTTCTTGTATACTTATTAAATGCAATTCCGTTGGGGTTCGTAAATGAAGCTTCTAGCAAAGGCCCATCTACTTGTTTAGGCTCTCCATTACCTGCAATAATCTCTACAACCCCATCTAATGAAACTTTGAAAATGTAATTAACGGCTATTCCCGTAGCATAAATTACATCATTTACTATGGTGATATATCCAATACCAAAATTTTGTATTACTATATTTGGAATATTAGCAACTAGTGAAATTTGTCCATTTTGATCAATGCTATAAATATCAGCAGTATAAAAGTTGGCTACGATTACATTCCCTTTACTATCCAGATCAATACCAACACCTCCTAAAAGTCTAGGATCATTAGCATAAACAGTTATTTCTCCATCAGAAGAGATCTTATGTACCGTTGGAGCTGTATAATTAGATATAAATAAATTATCCTTATGATCAATAGTCATACTACTAGGCCAACCATCAATAGTAGCAATAACCTTACGATCTCCATTGGGTTGTATTTTTAATACCTGACCATTAATAGTATTGTTAGCGTTATTTACATATAAGTTTCCTTTAGAATCTTGCGCAGTACCTAAAGGACCAGATAAACCTTGGATTGTATCTAAAATTTTTCCTTTTGGTGATAGTCTAAAGACACGAGTACCACTTCCTCCAGTATCTACAAACCTACCGTATTCTGAAACATATACATTGCCATTTTTACCTATCGATACTGCTCCATTTGCAGCAAAATTGTTAATTAATGTTTCAACTTGTGGGTCCGGACGAATACCATCACCATAGCATGACGAAAGTAGTAATACGATCAATAAGGATGATGTAAACCAAATAATTTTTGTTAAACTTTCTTTACGAAATACCTTCATTTTTTTGAGTTTTTAAAGTTTTGATAAATGTATTTTCAAAAACCTTAAAAATCGACCGTAGGTATACAATAAAACACATCTATACTAAGTCCAATTTCTTTATATAATTACTCGGTGTATCATTTACAAACATTTTAAATGCTTTATTAAAAGTAGATTTAGAACTAAATCCTGAATCCAGAGATAATGCAAAAAGAGTATGGTCGTGATGCTCTCCGTTTTGGATTTTTTGTATAAATTCTTTTACTCTATATTGATTGATGTAGTCATAAAAGGTACTTTTATGAATATTATTAAGTAACCATGACACATTATTCGTAGAGGTATTAAGTCGGTTTGCAAGTTCTACAAGCGTTAATTTATGATCTAAATATATTTTTTCATTCATCATTATATTTTCCAGATCAGTTGAAAGTACTTTTAATGCTGTACCTTCTAATCTATTTTTGCTTTTTCTTTCTTTTTTGTTTTCAATAGGCATTCTAAAAAAATCTGGTTGTTTTAGACTATAAAACCCTATCACATAAATAAAAATAGAAACAGCTATCCAAATAGAATTATAACTAACAAAGGGGGAATAAATCTCTAGAAAGTAATACGATAAGTAACTTATGATCCAAAATATTAAAAACACCACTACAGTAACCAAAATGGCTATTAAAAAAGGAAGAAGATTTTGAGCAAAGGATAAATTTTTCTTTTTCTCTTTTTGATATTTTCTTATAAGTTGAAAACAACAATAACAGTAATACAGGTTAAAGAGTATTCCAGTAGTTTCAATAATTAAAAAAGGAATAGTAAGCTCTCCAATTGTAGCCTTTATAACTATTTCACCATAAGAATATTGATACGTCCAAAAATGATATATCAACATACAAACTGCGGGTACAAAAGTAAAATACGATAATCTATGTTTCGTTATTTCATTAAAGATCAATCTTCTAAAGTAGAGATAAAGTAAGGGACCAAACACAAAGACTAATACGTCAACAAATAAACCTATCCTAAAAAACAATTTGTGACTTGTTCCTATAGTAAAGAAGAACCGTCCAATCAACATTACACATGCAATTATCAAAATCAGGGATAATATCCTATTTGCTAATTTATTTTTATGTTGTATAATTTGAATTACGATCGCCAAAAAAAAACCTTGACTAATTCCTATAAAAAGAATAAAATGAATAACATTAAAAGACTGCATTATACGCTACTAGACATTTATGCAAAATTACTTAAATATACTTTATATATACGACCGATTGTATACACTCGAACACATCTTTTGTAAAGATGTCTTGAGTATAAAGTGAAAAATTTAACTAAAAACCTATTTAAAAAATAGGTTTCAATAATAAAAGTCTAGAATGAGACCTCATTCTAGACTTTTATAAAGTTATTAAATTTTATACTGGACCTCCGACAGGTCTGCATATACATCCCGCACAGATATAGGGATAATCGCAATCATCACCAGAGTGACAAAATGAATTTAGTCCCCCACCACCATTGATAATTTGTTGTTGATTTTTGTCTAGTTGCTTAACTCCTTGACGATTTAAAATTGTTTGTAACATAATAACTGGTTTTAAGATTAAAATTTACCTATTTAAAGATATCAAATTGATTTTACTACAAAACGCTAAATATCAGTTTATTAAATAATAAATACCTACTATCTTAGCTTTATTTTTCTTAGAGCACCTGTTCCTCCAAATTCTGAAATATAAAGTGCCTTACCATATTTATCTGCAGTTATCCCATTAGGTCCATTAAAAGAAGCTTCGTTAATAAGACCATCTACCACCGCGGCATTGCCATTACCAGCAAATTCTTCTACCTGACCATCTAGAGTAACCCTAAATATTTTATTTACGCCAATACCAGTCGCAAAAACAGAATTACCGACAACGGTTATATAGCCAATTCCAAAACCATTAACTACGGCATTAGGAATAGTAGCAATTAGTGTAACAATTCCTTCTGGGTTGATGGATAAGATATCTGCAGTTGCAAAATTACCGACAATAAGATTTCCTTTACGATCAAAATCAACTCCTACTCCACCTGCTAATCTAGGATCTGACGCATATACAGTCACTTCTCCTTGAGGTGTAATTCTATGAACTGTTGGTGTGCCAAAATTTGATACATAAATATTTTTATGATGATCTAATGTTAAACCAGAAGGAAATCCATTAATAGTTGCTAAAACAGTTTGAGATCCGTCTGGTGTGATTTTCAGAATGTCTCCTGCTCCGTCTCCGCTTCCATTAACAACGTAAAGATTACCTTGTGCATCAATTGCATTTCCTAAAGGACCTGTTAGACCTGTTGCAAACTCTGTGACATCACCACTTTTAGACACTTTAAACACTCTTGTTCCGTTTCCATTCGCTCCGACAAACTGACCAAATTCAGAAACATAAACATTCCCAAATTTATCGACACTAACAGCGTCATTTCCGGCAAAATCTGTGACAAATGTTTCTACTTCGAGTTCCGGATCAAAACCATCTCCATAACAAGAAGAAACTATAATAGACAACCCCATTACAGCGAAAAAAAGAATTGTTTTCGCACTACTGTTTTTAATACATGTTTTCATGATAAGTGATTTTTAAGTTAAGCTCGAAACTAACTTAGACTATCACAAAAATCGACAGCTTGGATATACTCGTACCTTTTTTTAGGCTGCTTTTAATCCTTTTATATAATTACTAGGCGTTGTATTCATTTCTAATTTGAACGCTTTATTAAAGGTAGATTTTGAATTAAAACCCACTTCCATAGCAATAGCAAGAATCGTATGATTAAGATGCTCTTCTTTTTCAATACGTTTTAAAAACTCAAGAACTCTATTGCGATTGATGTAATCATAAAAATTAATTCTTAAGATAGTATTAAGATACCATGATACATTATGTGAAGATGTATTTAACCTTATTGCAAGATCTCTAAGCGTTAAATCAGGTTTCAAAAATATTTTTTCTTTTTTGATTAAGTCATCTAATTTTTTTCCCAAAGAAATTATTTCATCTTGCGGTAAACGTTTTGATAGTTTTACTTTCTCTTTTTGAAAAGGCATTCTAAAAAGTTCTGGTTCTTTAAGACTGTAATAACCTACTACAAAAATAAAGATGGATATGGCTCCCCACATAGAATTATACCCTATAAATTGTATTGAGTGGTTAAAGAAATAAATTGCGATATAGTTTATGGCCCACATCATTAAAAAAACACCTACAGCTATCTGAAAAAACTTTAAAAATGACAATAAATTTTGATGATAAGAAACTGCATTTTTTTCTTCTTTAATATACTTTTTTAGTAGCTTAAAATTAAGTATCCAATAATAGAAATTAGCTATAACCCCAACTCCTTCGATAACAAAAAAAGGAATCCTGAAAAATCCTGAATTCATTTTTTTTGAAAATGTTTCTTCTGATAATGATATGGTATAACAAAAAAATAAAAAATGTAATAGTGCTAATAAATAATGTATTTTAGGTAGCTTAAACGTATCATTATTAGCAAATGCTATTCGCCTAAAATACTCGTAACATAGTGGGCCAAAAATAAAAATAACTGTATCTACTAATACTGTCCATTGTAAAAATCTTGGTGTTAAAAATTTAAAATAAACCAATCTTCCTAACAACATAAGAACTGCTAATAACAGCACTAAGGACAGGATTTTATTTGCACCTTTATTCCTGTTACGAATCATCTGAATTGTCACTGCCAAAAAGATACCTTGACTAATTCCTAAAAACAGAATTAGATCTATAAATTCAAATGATTTCATATATCTATATTTTTTTGATAAAACTAGAGTAACATCATAGCTATTTCGACCGAATGGATGCAATCGTACTCTAAAAACAGACTGTTACAGCATATTTTTTAAAAAGCAGATCCTTATCTATGTGCTGTATATCTATTTTGTGTTACACCATTTTTTAACACCAACATATCTTCTACAGATAGGTTTTGATCATTATCGTACTGTAAACATTCTTTTAACTGATCTTTTGAACGAGCTCCCAAAACTGCAGAAGTAATAGCCGGATGTGCTAACACATAGTTAATTGCACTTTGACACATTGTTTTACCTCCTTTAGAAATTTGATTTAAAATCGCTACTGCAGATGCAACTTGAGCCTCATCATGTTCCAAATACGCTTTTACAGGCTTACCCGCAAGTAATCCTTTGGCTACTGTTCCTCTGGTTAAGACCCCAATATTCTTTTTCAATAATAAATCCAGGCATTCTTCTTCTGGTCGTCTATCTAATAAACTGTATTGCATCATAACACTTATGATATTTGACCTTTTAACATATTCTTTTATAACATTAGGTCGTATTGAAGAAATACCATAATATCGAATTTTACCTGATTTTTTAAGAGTCTCGAATGCATCAATTGTTTCATCAATAGGATCATCTATGGTTCCGCCATGTAATTGATAAAGATCAATATAATCTGTTTGTAACCTTAGTAAACTCTTCTCTACGGCTTCAATTATATATTTCTTGCTGGGGTTCCAATCCCAACCACTATGATCGTTACGCAACTGATTACCCACTTTAGTTGCGATAATAAGATCGTTTCGAATGCCTTTTATAGATTTACCTAGCATTACCTCGTTCTCTCCACTTTGATATAAATCTGCTGTATCAAAATAATTAACCCCTTTATCTATAGCGTAATGAATAAGTTCTTTGGCAATAGCTTCACTTTCTAAGGACATACATCCAAAAGAAACCTCACTTATTGTTAATTCAGAATTTCCTAGTTTACGATATCTCATATAGAAGTGGTTTAAAATTTTTTGATCAATTGAAGTGTGTTTTTGCGCTTCATAGTAACGCTACGCAGTAAGAAAAAGATAAATATGAGTGAAAAAGGACATTTTTATAGCGAATTGAAAAAAGTTTAAACCACTTCATATTAAAAATGATAAAAAGCATCTTCAAGATGCTCTATTTTGGTTCCTGATGCATTCTTTATAATTGCTATAATATCAAAACGTACTTCTACATCCAGATCATTTTCTATAACGTAATAATCGATTGTTTTTACCAATGATTGCATTTGTTTAGGTTTTACAAAATCTTGCGGATTACCAAATTCTGGGGTGCTTCTAGTTTTAACCTCTACAGCAACAACAATAGTTCCTTTTTGAGCAATAATATCAATTTCGGACTTAAGGTATCTATAATTCTTTTCTAAAATAGTATACCCGTGATTTACTAAAAAATCGGCAGCCATTTGTTCTCCTTTTTTCCCAAGAGCATTATGTTCGGCCATATCCTATATATATTCAAGTTTAACTTCGTCTTCTTTTATTTCAAGAAATGCTTCTGCACCTAACATCAGTGCTCTATTATCCTCTATATGTCCCATAGGAAAATTAAAAACTACAGGAAAATTATAATCCGAAACTACATCCAAAATAATACCTTTTGCTTTTTTTCCAAAAGGTATATTATTGTCATGCATCTTACTCATACCACCTACTATCAAACCTGATAATTGGTCAAAACAGCCATTCCTTTTTAAGTTATAGAGCATACGATCAATATGGTAAAGATATTCATCCAAATCTTCTATACACAAAATTTTACCTGTTGTATCTAAAGAGGATTTAGAACCACATAATGAATATAAAATAGATAAATTACCTCCTATTAATTGTCCTTTACAACTTCCAGAAACATTCTTTTTTGATGGATTTATAGTATAGCTTACTTTTTCTCCAAAAATGATATCATGAAGTGAATTTCTAGACGCATCGCTACCTTTATGTACATCTATTGGCATGGCTGCATGCAAGGAACAAATACCTAAATTATGAATATGAGAATGAAGTACGGTAATATCTGAATACCCGATTATCCATTTTGGCTTTTTACAAAAACCTTCAAAATTAATGTGATCTACAATTCTTATAGTACCATATCCTCCTCTAGCGCACCATATTGCTTTGATCTCATCATCGTCCAGCATTTTCTGAAAATCATTTACTCTTTCTTGATCAGAACCAGCGAATTGATGATTTTGTTTACCTATTGTTTCACCTATAATGGGATCCAAACCCCACTTTTCTAATATATTAATTGCCTCTCTTATCTCTCTAAAATCAATCTTTCTAGCGGTAGATACTATTGCAATTTTATCTCCAGGACTAACAAAATCAGGGGTTAACATTTCTTAAAATTTCAAATTTGAATACTAATTAACAAATACTTTCGTTATAATCTATTATATTGTGTTGAATTTGTCCCTCAACTTTACTACTAAAACGTGAATGCCTATGATATCTGATACTTCTTGTAATCTAGATTCTTTGGATCCCTATGTGCCCTCGGCAACTGATCCTTGGAACGTAACAAAAATAAATCATTTATATCGAAGACTTGGGTTTGGTGCCTCTAAAACAGATGTTTTATCCGCACTATCCAACAGTCCATCGGCTCTAGTCGATGCTATGATTGATAATGCTATAGCATTAAATACAACTCCATTACCAGCTTGGGGCATGTGGAACAGAGATCAGTTTGAAGCCGCTGAAATGGCTAATCAAGATAATGATGTTGGTTTCTACAGACGCGAAGGAAAAAACCAAATGGTAGGTGATCTGATTCAAAATGGAGTGAGAGACCGATTAACTCTATTTTGGAGTAATCATTTTGTTACCGAAGATGATACGTATCGAAGCCCAGCGTATCAAGCGCAGTATTATTCTATGCTGCAAATGCATGCCTTAGGTAATTTTAGAGATTTTGTATATGATATAGGTATATCAAATGCAATGTTAGTATATCTTAATGGTGATGAAAATATTAGAGACAGACCAAATGAGAATTATGCAAGAGAGCTATATGAGCTTTTTACTCTTGGAGTAGATAATGATTATACCGAAGATGATATTCAAGAAACCTCAAAAGCTCTTACGGGTTATGTAGATACAAATGATATTCCTTGGGGAGACATTTTATTTAATCCAGCACAATTTAGTAATGACAATAAAACCATTTTTGGTCAATCCGGAAATTGGACCTATGACGATGTCATTAATATTTTATTCCAACAAAGAACTACACAAGTAGCAACATTTATTTGCACTAAATTGTACGCTTATTTTGTAAGTCCTACATGTAGTGAAGCTATTGTTGCACAGATGGCGCAAACCTTTATTGATAATAATTTTGATATTGCACCGGTACTTCGCCAACTTTTTAAAAGCCAGCACTTTTTTAATATTGAAGCTATAGGAGCTATTATTAAAAGTCCTTGTGATTTAATGATTTGTTTTTATAACGAACTGGGATTTACTTTATCTTCCACAGATGTGAATGATTTTATAAGAGGTACAGTTCGTGTTTTAGGACAAGATGTATTAAATCCTATAGATGTTGAAGGTTGGCAAGGTGATGAGGATTGGATCAGTCCTGACTATTTAATAGGTCGATGGGAAAGCGCACGATTTCTTATCAACAGAGCCTGGATGGAGAACCAACAACAATTTAGGGATTTTGTCGTGGGATTACCAATTGGTACTGCAGGAGATGGTAATCTTGCCACTACTTTAAGTGCCGATGAAGTTGATATTGTAGTAAGAGCATTAGTGAATTACTTTTTCCCAAGAGGCATAGCCGATCCTGTAATTTATAATGAAATTTTGGGTGTATTTAAAGATGTACCTGCCTTTCCTCCTAGTTATTATGAGCCAGATGCCATGGATCCTGCTATATGGAGACTAGATCGCGCAGAGGTAGCAGAGCAATTCTTTGCCTTCTTAAACTACATTGTAGACATCCCCGAATTTCAACTTAAATAAAATTGCTATGTGTCAAACGAATCACAATCAAAATATAAAATTAGATAAAGACGGTAATTGTAATACCGATGATCATAAAAAATGGAACCGAAGATCGTTTCTTCAAGCCCTTGGGCTTGTTGGTGGAGGCTCAATGATGCTTGCCAACACTCCTTTATCGGTGTCAAGACCATCCCCATTATCTATTGCATTAAGTCAAGCCACAAATAATGAGAATATTTGTGTTTTTGTCCGTCTAAGTGGTGGTAATGATGGTTTTAATACTATCATCCCTGTATATGACTATGACGTATATGCCAATGCCAGACCATTAATACGAATACCGCCTAGTGAGTTTATCAATCTTAATGAAGACTTTGCCATGCCTAAACCAATGAATAAATTAGAAGGTGTTTGGGGTGATGGCCAAATGAAAGTTGTTCATGGTGTTGGATATGAAGATTCATCATTATCTCACTTTAAAGGTTCTGATATTTATGCCAATACGAATCTACAAGATGATGATCGAACAGGTTTCATGGGTAGGTATTTTGGCGAAATTTATCCTGATTACTTTTTTAATCCGCCACCAAGCCCACCGTCTATTCAGATAGGAAGTATTGGTAATTTAATTTTTAAAGGTCCGCAAAGTGATTATTCTTTTGCAGTTTCAGACCCTAGAAGATTACTTCAAATCATAGAAAACGAAACTTTTTATAATCTTGATGGTTTAGATGAATGTACTTATGATGATAAAGTAAGATATTTAAGAGAAGCCACCAATACTACATTTAATTATGCAGATGTAATTAGTGCAGCCTACGAGAGATCTACCGATTTTGGTGGTTATCTAGATGACAGTTTAGGAAGACAGTTTAGCATCATTTCTAGGTTGATTAAAGGAAATCTTGGTACTAAAGTATTTTTAGTAACCTTAGGAGGTTTTGATACACATAATAATCAGACACAAAGGCACCAACAATTACTTACATCCTTCTCTGAGGCTATAAGTAATTTCTATGCCGATTTAACAGCCGCTGGCTGGGATGATAAGGTACTTACGATGACTATGTCAGAGTTTGGTAGACGATTTAGAGAAAATGGTTCTTTGGGT
This sequence comes from Aquimarina sp. AD10, assembly GCF_003443715.1. Classification (NCBI taxonomy): domain Bacteria; kingdom Pseudomonadati; phylum Bacteroidota; class Flavobacteriia; order Flavobacteriales; family Flavobacteriaceae; genus Aquimarina; species Aquimarina sp. AD10. The sequence continues at coordinate 3,454,222 of NZ_CP031965.1, forward strand.
ACCGATCATGGTACCGCTGCGCCAACAATGTTTTTTGGAACTGCGCTAAACGGAAATGGTTTTGTAGGGGAACACCCTGACTTAAACAGTTTAACTCGTGGAGGAAACGTATCAAACACTATGGATTTTAGACGTGTATATGCCACTGTAATGAAAGATTGGCTATGCATTGACGAAGGTCTGGTCGGACGATCCTTATTAGATACTGATGGTGGTCCCTTTGAATCGCTTGATTTAGGATTCAACTGCTCAGGTACCAATCCTAATATCCCTACAGATGGAGAAACGTTAACGCACATTCCTACATATAGTGATAGTCAAACATTTATTAATATCGTATCTCCGCAAACAACGCATATAGATGTTTCTTTATATAATGTTGTAGGACAAAAGGTCGCAACATTAAGTAATGAGATGCTTATGGAAGGTGTAAATCTTGTCATTAATGTAAAAGAATCTGCAAATACAAGACTAAGTACCGGCCCGTATGTATATCGTATTGAGACCAATAACGGTGAGTTTAGCAAATCTATTATTATTTCATAAATTCAATAAATACTACCATTAGCCGATCCAAATATTTTGAATCGGCTAATGGTTATATCTTGTAGTGGTTTTTATTACCTTTGTGCCTTATTTTTTAGCATTATGAGCACACAAGGGAGATACACCATTACAGCAGCATTACCGTATACTAACGGTCCAATTCATATAGGTCATTTGGCAGGAGTTTATGTGCCTGCAGACATTTACTCTCGTTATCTAAGAATTACCGGCAATGATGTTGCTTTTATCTGTGGTAGTGACGAACATGGAGCTGCAATACCTATGCGTGCCAAAAAAGAAGGTGTTTCGCCACAAGTAATTATTGATAAATATCATGCAATAATTAAAAAATCTTTCGAAGATTTCGGAATTTCTTTTAATAACTATTCCAGAACCTCTGCCCCTATTCATCATGATACCGCATCAGAATTTTTTAAAAAAATGTATGAGGATGGTAAATTTGTAGAAGAGACTTCTGAACAATTATATGATCCAGAAGCTGATCAATTTCTTGCAGACAGATTTGTAACAGGAACCTGTCCAAAATGTGGAAACGAAGAAGCCTACGGAGATCAATGCGAAAACTGTGGTAGTTCTCTTAATGCTACCGATCTTATCAATCCAAAATCTACTATTTCTGGTGCTGAGCCTATTTTAAAACAAACAAAACACTGGTTTTTACCACTAGATCAATATGAAGATTTTCTAAAAGAATGGGTATTGGTAGGCCACAAAAAAGATTGGAAAACCAATGTATATGGACAAATCAAATCCTGGGTAGATGATGGTCTTAGACCTAGAGCCGTGACTCGAGATTTGGATTGGGGGATTCCTGTTCCGGTTGAAGGAGCCGAAGGAAAAGTACTATACGTTTGGTTTGACGCGCCTATTGGTTATATATCATCTACCAAAGAGTGGGCTGCACGAGAAGGAAAAGATTGGGAACCGTACTGGAAAGATAAAAACACTAAGCTTGTACATTTTATAGGCAAGGACAATATTGTTTTTCATTGTATTATTTTTCCTAGTATGCTAAAAGCAGAAGGAAGTTATATTTTACCTGAAAATGTGCCTGCCAATGAGTTTTTAAACCTTGAAGGCAATAAATTATCTACTTCCAAAAATTGGGCAGTATGGCTTCATGAATACCTAGAAGAATTCCCTAACCAACAAGATGTATTGCGCTATGCACTTACTGCTAATGCTCCTGAGACTAAGGATAATGATTTTACATGGAAAGATTTTCAGGCTAGAAATAACAACGAACTAGTTGCTATTTTTGGAAACTTCATTAATCGTGTAGTCGTATTAACAAATAAGTACTATGATGGGGTTGTTCCCACCCCAAGCACATTTTCCGAAATTGACGAACAGACATTAACTGAATTAAAAGCATATCCGGCTGTTATATCAAGCTCTATAGAGCGATATAGATTTAGAGAAGCTAGTCAGGAATTGATGAACGTAGCACGACTAGGAAACAAATATCTCGCAGACGAAGAACCCTGGAAAACAATTAAAACAGATGAAGAGCGTACTAAAACAGTAATGTATGTTGCTTTACAAATTGCATCAGCACTAACCACGTTATCTGAGCCTTTTTTACCTTTTACTTCTAAAAAATTAGATACTATTCTTGCAATTTCTTCAAATAACATTGAAACACAATGGAATGAAATTGCTTCAAAAGATGTTTTGCTTCCTGCGGGACACAAAATTGAAAAAGGAACACTTCTGTTCTCAAAAATTGAAGATATAGATATCCAAAAACAACTAGATAAACTAGAAGCTACCAAAAAAGCTAACGAAGCCGAAAACAAGGTGGTAGAACCACAAAAGGAAACAGCCACTTTTGATGATTTTACCAAATTAGACATGAGAATCGGTACCATTATAGAAGCCGAAAAAATGGCTAAAGCTAAAAAATTACTCGTGCTTAAAGTCGATACAGGAATCAATGTAAGAACCATTGTTTCTGGTATTGCAGAACACTTTACTCCAGAAGAAATAATTGGTAAAAAAGTAACTGTACTGGTAAACCTTGCCCCAAGAAAGTTGCGTGGGGTAGAAAGTGAAGGTATGATTTTAATGACCGAAAACCCAGAAGGTAAAATTGTATTCTTAAATCCTGATGAAGATAATGTAAACCCTGGTGCCGTAGTTAATTAATTTTTTCTAACATATACGGCACTTATAGGTAACAAATGTGACTCTTATGACATTCATAAGAGTATATAACCATTTTTATGAAAAAGCATATCACAGTTTTATTTTTACTATTCTCTTTCGTTTCTCTTTTTTCTCAGGAAGTAATTTCTGAAAACCCATTACGTTTAAAAGGTGGTCTAAGTGATCGAAGAGAGTCTATTCCAATTATAAATTCAGTTTCAAAAGAATTATCATTGTTTATTGTAGACCGCAAAACAATGTACCTAAATAAATATGACAAAACGTTTAATTTACTTGATCAACTAAAATTTGAAAGACCAAAAACCCAAGCAAAAAACATCATTGATGCTGTAGAATCAAATAATGGACAGTATTTATTTTTAGTATCAAATAACTCTAAAAAGAAATTAGAACTTATTACAATTGATTCGCAAACAAAGACAACTGATTTAATAACTACTCCTATTTTATCAAAAAATGAACGTTATTTAGAAGCTTTTGCCTATAAGAATCAAATTTTTATACTCACCCTTATCCCTAAAACTTCAAAAATAAACGTTCACAAGATAAAAAAGGCTGCCAATATAGAAACTTTGGAGTATGATCTTACAAATGAGATTTTCTTTGATAAATATGATAAACCAATGCTACTGTACAGGGCTTTCGCTTCATTAAATAGCTCTAAACTTAATATTGAGCGCATAGAATCTGACATCCCGAATGCTTTAGAAGCTAGCTCAAAAAAAACAAAACTTTACATACAGGATGATCGTATTATATTATCACTGGATATTAGCAATCGATATAGTCAACTTATTACCCTTGATCTTAAAACAAATAGCTTTGATCTTACCTCTATTGAAAAACCTCAATTGGATGGTGTTAATAGAAACAATAAACAATTTGTTAAATCAAACTCTTTTTTATCAAAGAAACTACTCTATCAAATTAGTGGCCTAAGAGGTGAAATGAAATTCAATGTAACTGATTTAGACTCTAAAAAAATAATAAAAGAAATTACTTTACAAAAAGAAGACTCAATTTCTTTCAAGAACACTCCTATTATTCAGGAAGGAGGGTATTACAATTCACACCGTGAAATGGAAAAAACTCAAAAATTCTTACGAAAAATTGCACTATCCAACATTGCAGTTTCTGTACTACATAAACAAGATACCATACGCGTTACTTTGGGAGGTGTAAAGGAAATTGCTGCAGGTGGTGGTGGATTTGGTATGCCAATGGTTGGGTTTGGAGCAATAGGCGGAGCAGTTGCTGGCTTAGGAAATACATTCGTAACACCGACATTTTATGCATATTCGGGTTACACACATACAAAATCTACTCGTATTGATTGTTTATTTGATGAAAACATGACACATGTTCAAGGAGAAGTAGCTGTAAATGCCTTTGATCATATTAAAGAATTTTCTGATGGTATACTTTTTAATAAAAAAGCCGAGACTGTTTTTAAATTTAATGACTATTTTATACATGGATATTATAATTCTCTTCACAAAAAGTATTTTCTAAGAAAATTTGAGGATTGAATATTTAATAATTTTTTACATGCTTAAAATAGCTTATCATACCATCTACACACATCCTTTACCAGAAAAGCATAGGTTTCCGATGATTAAATATGAGTTGTTACCCAAACAATTGCTGCATGAAGGAACTTGTACGGTAGATAATTTTTTTGAACCTGAAATTCCAGATTCAAAACCTATTTTAGCCATTCATACGGAAGAATACTATAAAAGTCTGATCGAATTATCTTTAGCCCCAAAAGTAGCTAGAAAAATAGGGTTCCCATTATCCAAAGAGTTGGTTGATCGAGAGGTCATTATAGCAGACGGTACGATAAAGGCCTCTGAATATGCGCTGCAGTATGGTATCGCAATGAATATAGCAGGAGGCACTCATCATGCCTATACAGATCACGGAGAAGCTTTTTGCTTATTTAATGATCAAGCCATTGGCGCTCGATATCTTTTAGAAAAAGAACTCGTAAAAAAAGTACTAATTGTGGATCTTGATGTACATCAAGGAAACGGAACTGCAGAAATTTTTAAAAATGATCCTAGTGTATTTACTTTCTCGATGCATGGAGCAAATAATTACCCTTTTAAAAAAGAAAAATCTGATCTGGATATAGCGCTTTCAAATTACACTAATGACGACTATTATCTAAAGGTTCTAAAAGAAACATTACCTAGGCTTATCCGAGACCAACAGCCAGATTTTATCTATTATCTTTCAGGAGTTGATATTTTAAATACAGATAAATTAGGAAAATTAGGGTGTACCCTAAAGGGTTGCGAAGAACGGGATCGATTTGTGTTACAAACTTGTTTTGATCACAATATTCCTGTAATGTGCGCTATGGGCGGAGGCTATTCTCCTGATATAAAAATTATTATAGAAGCTCACGCAAATACCTTTAGATTGGCACAAAGTATCTTCTTTTAAATACTACCGAAATCAGCTTAGTCATTTGTACACGGATATTTATTAGTATATTGACCTTTAAATCAAGAATTAAGATGCAAAAAGAGTGTCCCGTATGCGGAGATAGAATTATTGGTCGTGCAGATAAAAAATTCTGTAGTGACTACTGCCGAAATGCTTTCAATAATCAATTAAATAAAGACAGTAAAAATTTAGTTCGTAATATTAATAATTTACTGCGCAAAAATTACCGTATTCTTGAAGCTCTTAATCCAAATGAAAAAACTAAGACAACCAAGGCGAGACTTATTGCCAAAGGTTTCGATTTTCAACATTTTACAAGCATTTATGTAACCAAAACTGGTAATACCTATTATTTTGTGTATGATCAAGGGTATTTACCTTTAGAAAATGAATTTTATGCCTTGGTAAAAAGAAATTAAAAAAAAGGTACAAATCCTTGACGGCTTTGTACCTTTTAATAGCATTGACGTTTGTGTCACTTATGCCAATTTTGGCTATTCATCCTTAATGCTGCTTTCATAACATCTTTTTGACTTATTTGACCGACTAATTTTCCATCTTCAAGGATAGGAAAACGTCTTCTCTTTGTCTGGATAAATTTATTGGCCGCATCGAAAATATTAAGATTTCCATCTATTGTTTCGACATCCTTAACCATAAATTTATCGACTGTAGCATCGTCAATAGGCATGTTATAATAACGACTTTCGTTTAATTGTTTAATACAATCTCCTTCAGAGATTATACCCAGTAATTGATTTTGATCATTTACAACCGGCCCCCCAGAGATCTTATGCTTGACTAGGGTTTCAATTACTTCCATAACTGGTTGATTTGGGCTAAATGTAATCAGATCTCTTGTCATATAATCCGAAACTTTTATTTGTGTCTCGTCTTGCTTCTTAGTCTTAGATCGAGCCCCTTGAAAACTGATTATTCCCATATTAATTAGTGATTTAGTGAATCTTAAATATAGTGATTCCCAATTACTTATTCAAATTACATTAGAACTTTCGCACATTTCAAACCTGATTTTTGACACATTCTTAACGTTTCTTTTTTAATTACAAGATATCAATAAACGTGTAGTAACAATATTCATTTTAAATTGGCATTAGTTTAATAATTGTAGCGTTTTTCTTACCTTTAACAAAACCAATACACAATGCGCAAGTTTCCCTCATTAATTACCCTTTTTCTCATCATAATTTCTATCTACTATACTTTTCATAGTAGTAAATCACATACCATAACAGATCTTAACACACCTAAACAAGAATTTTCTACCCTACGCGCGCTGGAGCATGTCAAAAGCATTGCAGAAAAACCTCATTACCTAGGAAGTCCTGCCCACGAGGAAGCTAAATCATATATTGTAAATGAATTATCTAAAATGGGGCTACAGTCTCAAATTCAAGAAGGGTTTTCTATTGGTAAATCAGGCAACTGCAGCAGGCCACAAAATATCCTTGCCAAAATAAAAGGAAGTAGTAATGGTAAAGCATTAATGATAATGTCTCATTATGATAGCTCTCAACACTCCTCTTTTGGTGCAAGTGATGCCGCTAGTGGGGTCGCAACAATTTTGGAAGGTATTAGAGCATATCTTGCAACTAATAAAACACCAAAAAATGATATCATTATTTGTATTACGGATGGAGAAGAATTAGGACTTAATGGAGCAGATCTTTTTGTCAAAAAACACGAATGGAGTAAAAATATAGGGCTTACTCTTAATTTTGAATCTAGAGGGAGCGGTGGAGATTCATATATGCTTATAGAGACCAATGGGAAAAATGGGAAAATGATTGAAGAGTTTTCTAAAGCAGGAGTACGATACCCTGTAACCAATTCGTTAGCATATAGTATTTACAAAATGTTACCTAACGATACAGACCTTACTGTACTAAGAGAACAAGGGGATATAGAAGGTTTTAACTTTGCCTTTATAGATGACCATTTTGATTATCATACTGCAAATGATACATGGCAAAATTTAGATCTTACGACCTTACAGCATCAAGGAAACTATCTAATGCCTCTAATATCTTATTTTTCTGAAGCAGATATCACTAATCTAAAGTCTGATAAAGACTATATTTATTTTAACATCCCAATTTTCAAACTTGTAAAATATCCTTTTAGCTGGATTTATATATTATTAATCATATCAATTGTTTTATTTATCGCATTGATTATTTATGCCAAATTTGCCTATAGAATTCAATTTTCTTCTGTTTTAAAAGGTTTTGGTCTGTTTCTACTAGCATTAAATCTTGCTGGGTTTCTCACCTTTGGACTTTGGGAATTGTTTAAAATAATCTACCCCCAATATCAGGAAATACAGCATGGATTTACGTATAATGGCTACATATACATTGCCCTATTCATTGTATTTTCAGTTTCAATTTGCTTTAAAGTATATGCCAGATTTGGAAAACCTGAAAAACTAACTAGTTTAATGATTGCTCCCTTATTTATGTGGTTAGTAATTTCGATCATGTCGGCCGTATATCTAAAGGGTGCAAGTTATTTTATAATCATTATGCTTTTTGGATTACTTTCTTTCTTTGTCTTGATACGACAAAAGAAACCTAACCCTTACTTAATGGTAATTCTAGCATTTCCATCAATTTTTCTTCTTTCACCATTTATTGCGTCATTTCCGGTTGCTTTAGGATTAAATATTCTTTACGTATCGGCTATATTGTCTGTACTATTATTTGGAGTATTGTTACCTGTTTTTGGGTTCTATAAACGAAAAAATCTTGTTGGTAATATTGGACTTGTTCTTACTTTAGTTTTATTGATTACAACTCACATAAAATCGGATACGACAGAAAATAGACAAAAACCCAATAGTCTTATTTATATACTTGATGCAGATCAAAATAAAGCGGTTTGGGCATCTTATGACAAACACCTGGACCCTTGGACCGAAAATTATATTAAGGCTGATGAAAATATTGCAGAAACTTACAATGCAAATACACTAATTAGTAAATACGGACGCTCATTTACCTATGCTAATCAAGCCCCTACAAAAAACATACGTCAATCAAAGTTAGACATCAGTAAAGATACTATTATTGGAAATCATAGATATGTAGATCTATGTATCGCGCCACAACGGGATATAAATAGAATAGACATCTTTAATGAAACCGTTTTTAATTTTAAAAACTTAAAAGTTAATGGAGAAACAGCTACTGATTTTGAATATTCTGATAGTATAACTTATAATGCATTTACCAAAAGATGGAAAGAACATTTGTTGTCCTATTTTGTACATAAAAATGAGCCTTTAGAATTACAAATGGAATTTCATAAAGATTCATTGCCGAAATTCGTATTCTACGAATCGTCTTATGATCTCCTTACCAATGCGCTTTTTTCTGTACCTAAAAGAGAAACTACAATGATGCCCAAACCTTTTATTGTAAATGATGCTGTAGTGATCAAAAAAAGTTTTGCTTTGCAGGAATATGTAGAAAAAAAGGAGGATACTTTAGCTGTGAGCAAAACCTTGCCCCAATAAAATTTAGCTAGTGCAAAATAACATTTTAAGACAGATAACAGACATTCAAGTACAAGCGAATCGATTAATAAAAGAAAAAGTAGATCTTGAACAGATATCACAATTTGCTCTATATACAGATGAAATGAAATCTTTTCTTTTACAAACAATTAAAGATGATTTTATACAAAATCATATTGCAGAAATACCAAATCTCAATTTAGACGAAAACACTAGACCAACTGGGATTTTAATACTTTTATCATTTATTATGGGAAGTGCCGGAAATTCTTATTACCATGATAAACAAAAAATCGATCATGCTAAAAAGATTATTAGAGAAATTAGAAATAAGTATGCATCTATAGAATTCATGCTTAAAAATTATTTTAACTCGTAATGACAAAAATTAGTATCCTAGGAACAGGATGGTTAGGATTACCATTAGCAAAGGCATTGATTGCTTCAGGCAATATCATAAAAGGCTCTACCACTTCAGAAAATCGATTGGATATATTAGAAAAATACAATATCGATCCATATCACATTACACTTACTGAAAATGGACCGAATGGCGATATCCATTCTTTTTTAAACCATAGTGAACTACTAATTATCAATGTACCTCCTGGATTAAGGCGAGATCCAACTATTAATTTTGTTGCCAAAATACAACAACTTATTCCCCTCATAGAAAAATCAACTATCAAAAACGTGATTTTTGTGAGCTCTACGTCGGTTTTTGCTGAGCAGGAAGGTTTTCCATTAATTTCTAACAAAACGTTTCCTAACGCGACTTCAAATGCCGGAAAACAACTTATTGAAGCTGAACAATTACTCCAACAAAATAAAAACTTTAGAACTACGCTACTTCGATTTGCCGGACTTTTTGGCCCTAATAGACATCCAGCCCAGATGCTATCCAGAAGAACCAATATCAAAAACCCAAATGCTCCAGTCAACCTAATTCATCTCGAAGATTGTATCGGGATCATTAAAAAAATTATAGAAACGAGTACTTGGGGACAAACATTGAATGCTTCTCATCCCGATCATCCAATAAAAGTTGATTACTATAGTGAGGTTTGTAAACAAATGGGGTTACCCTTTCCTGATTATAATTTTGAGATTCCTTCTAAAGGAAAAACAGTTGATTCAAAAAATATTATGAAAGTATTAGATTATAAATTTAGATTTAAACTATAAAAAAAGCCACTCAAATAAAATTAAGAGCAGCTAATTCAAATTATTTTTTTAACTAATTAAGATTATTTCTCAGCAGGTAGTTCTTCTTCTTCTTTTGTAATTACGATTTCTGAAAGCGACGGTCTTGTGCCTGTTCCTCCAATTACGAAACGCAAAGATTTTTTAGTTATACCTTTTATTTCTCCTTTTCCAATAAAATCAATTGATAATTTGCTCATATTAATTTAAATTTATTTTTAGTTATCTACTCTATTAAAGGCTTTTCGATTTCCACCTATCTATTTCTTAACAAAATTATCTTCTAAGTTATTATGACTGCGACTTACCCAATCAAAACAGGTTAAGATGAACGTCGAAAATCTATAGTGTAATTTTTAAAATTAGACTGTTTCATTCTCATACATATTAAAAAAAAAATTATTTATTTTACTAATTACTACAACCATAAGATTTTTAAATTCTTGATTTTCATTAATTAGTGTAATTGGTAAAATAAATGTTACCCCTAAAAAGCATTTTTTTCAAAAAAAAAACTCTAAATCAATATTTGATTTAGAGTTTTTAAAATTATTAGATTTTAAAGGATTATCCTTTAATACTTGCTTTTAAATATTCGCGATTCATACGAGCAATATTCTCTAAAGAGATTCCTTTAGGACATTCGATCTCACATGCTCCAGTATTGGTACAGTTACCAAAACCTTCTTCATCCATTTGATTTACCATGGCTAACACACGATCAGTGGCTTCTACTTGTCCTTGTGGCAACAACGCAAACTGTGACACTTTAGCCGAAGTAAATAACATCGCTGAAGCATTTTTACAAGCTGCTACACAAGCACCACAACCAATACAGGTTGCTGCGGCAAATGCATCATCTGCATTATCCTTATTTACTGGTATCGCATTTGCGTCTATTGTATTACCCGATGTATTGACAGAAATATATCCTCCTGCATGTTGGATTCTATCAAACGCACTACGATCAACCATTAAGTCTTTCACGACAGGAAAAGCCTTGGCTCTGAACGGTTCAATATAAATTGTATCACCATCGTTAAATTTACGCATATGTAACTGGCAAGTTGTTACCAAACGATCTGGTCCATGCGGCTCTCCATTAATTTGTAAAGAACAGGATCCGCAGATTCCTTCTCTACAATCATGATCAAATACTACAGGCTCCTCTCCTTTAGTAATTAATTGTTCGTTTAACACGTCTAACATTTCTAAAAAAGACATGTCTCCTTCAATTCCTTTCACCTGATAGTCTACTATCGCTCCTTTTGAAGAGGCATCTTTTTGACGCCATATTTTTAGTGTAAGATTCATAGCTTTTATTTATAAGAACGTGTTTTTAATTCGATATTTTCAAAGACCAAGTCTTCTTTATGCAGTTGAGCATCTTTAGGCTCTCCTTTATACTCCCAAGCAGAAACATATTTGAAATTTTTATCATCTCTTAATGCTTCACCTTTTTGTTCTCCTGATTGCTCAACAGATTCTTCTCTAAAATGCCCTCCACATGATTCATTACGGTCCAATGCATCTTTTGCAAATAACTCTCCTAATTCTAAGAAATCTGCTACTCTACCTGCCTTTTCTAATTCGGGATTCATGCTATTTGCATCTCCCGGAACCTTTACATTTTTCCAGAAATCCTCTCGTAAAGCTGAAATTTCTTCGATAGCTTCTTTTAGGCCTTGTTCATTACGAGACATTCCACATTTGTTCCACATGATTTTACCTAATTTTTTATGGTAATAATCTACAGAATGTTCTCCTGATCCCCCCATTAACTTCTCGATTCGATCTTTAACATCTTTTTCTGCTTGATCAAATTCTGGCGTATCTATAGGGATCTTTCCTGTTCTAATATCTTGAGATAAATAATCTCCTATGGTATATGGCAATACAAAATATCCATCTGCAAGCCCTTGCATTAATGCAGAAGCTCCCAACCTATTTGCACCATGATCAGAGAAGTTTGCTTCTCCAGCTGCATAACATCCAGGAACCGTAGTTTGTAAATTATAATCTACCCAAAGACCACCCATTGTATAATGCACCGCTGGGTAAATCATCATTGGTGTCTTATATGGATTTTCATCAACGATTTTTTCATACATCTGAAATAAGTTACCGTACTTATCTTCGATAACCTTTTCTCCTAACTCGCGAACTTGATCAGCACTAGGGTTATGCAATCCAGAAGTTAATGCTTTTTCTTTTCCGTAACGTTGAATTGCTGATGCAAAATCAAGATATACAGCTTCTCCGGTTTTATTAACTCCAAATCCAGCATCACAACGTTCTTTTGCTGCTCTAGATGCTACATCACGTGGTACCAAGTTTCCAAAAGCAGGATAACGACGCTCTAAGTAATAATCTCTTTCTTCTTCTGCTAATTGTGTAGGTTTTAATTTTCCTTCACGTATAGCTTGCGCATCTTCAATCCTTTTAGGTACCCAAATACGTCCGTCATTACGAAGAGATTCTGACATCAATGTTAACTTAGATTGATGATCTCCTGAAACAGGAATACATGTTGGGTGAATTTGAGTATAGCATGGATTTGCAAAGAAAGCTCCTCTACGGTGTGCTCTCCACGCCGCCATAACATTACTTCCCATAGCATTTGTACTTAAAAAGAAAACGTTTCCGTATCCTCCAGAAGCTAAAACAACCGCATGGGCAGAGTGACGTTCTATCTCACCTGTAACCAAATTACGTGCTATAATTCCTCTGGCTTTTCCGTCTACTTTTACTAGATCTAGCATTTCGTGACGATTAAAAGCCTGTATTTTTCCTCTATTGATCTGGCGATTCATTGCAGAGTATGCGCCTAACAATAATTGTTGACCCGTTTGTCCTTTGGCATAAAATGTTCTTGAAACCAATACCCCTCCAAACGAACGGTTATCTAATAAACCACCATATTCACGTGCAAAAGGTACTCCTTGTGCAACACATTGGTCTATAATATTACCCGAAACCTCAGCTAACCTATGTACATTAGCTTCTCTAGAACGGTAATCTCCTCCTTTAATAGTATCATAAAAAAGACGATAGTTAGAATCACCATCACCTTGATAATTTTTTGCAGCATTAATTCCTCCTTGTGCGGCAATTGAGTGCGCACGACGTGGAGAATCCTGATAACAAAATGTTTTAACGTTATATCCTAACTCTGCCAGTGTAGCGGCAGCACTTCCTCCTGCTAATCCAGTTCCAACAACGATAACATCAATGTTTCGCTTATTAGCAGGGTTAACCAGGTTAATTGTATTTTTATGTTTTGTCCACTTATCCGCCAGTGGACCTTCAGGTATTTTAGAATCTAAAATTGACATACTAGTGGTGTTTTTAATGTTGATTAAAATGAAGTGCTATTGCAACAACAATAAATCCTAATGGAATAACAATCGAAAATGCTTTAGCAAACTTAGATGCTGCAGCAGAATATTTATTATTAAATCCTACAGATTGGAACGAAGATGCAAATCCGTGCCATAAATGCAATGTTAAAAACACAAATGAAAGTACATACAATCCTGTTCGAACCGGGCTTTCAAATTTATGTAACAATTCTGGATAGTATCGCGTTGGATCTTCTGGAGCAAACTCTATGTATTTATGAACCATTTCTGGAACCCAAAAATCATAAAAATGCAACCCTAAAAAGGCTAATACTACCAATCCAGAATAAATCATATTCCTAGACATCCATGAAGCATTTGCTCCACCATTATACTTTGCATACTTAACTGCTCTAGCTTTGTTGTTTTTTAATTCTAATACAAATCCCATTACAAAATGAAAAATTACTCCAAAAATAAGCACAGGCTGTAATACAAATTGTACTACCGGATTGGTTCCCATAAAATGAGACAATTCGTTAAAGATATCTGCGCTAAAAATTGAAGTGAAATTTATTGTAAAGTGTTGTAATAAGAAAAAAACTAAGAAAAGTCCCGAAAGTGCCATGGCCACTTTTCTAGCTATTGAAGATTTTATCAATCCACTCATTATTTAAAATGTTTAATTATTCTTTACAACAAAAATAGGGCTCACTACTATTTTAGCCAAGCTTTAAGATGTCTTTATTTCACTATTTATAATGAATATAAAGAAGAAAAACTTTGTTTATCATTAGCTCCTAAAACGTTTGAAATATAGAATTAACTTTAAACAAAAAACAGTATTGTTTTTTACATTTATACTAATTTTACCATATGCAAAATATGAATTCCAAACTTCCGCAAGTTTCTACAACTATTTTTACGGTAATGAGTAAACTTGCATCACAGCACGATGCTATCAATTTATCACAAGGTTTCCCTAATTTTGGAGCAAGCCCTAAACTAATAGACTTGGTGACCCAAGCCATGCAAAAAGGATATAACCAATACGCCCCCATGCCTGGTTTACCTTCTTTAAGAGAAATCATCGCGCATAAGACAAATTCATTGTATACATCTAATTACAATCCTGAGACAGAAGTAACTGTCACATCAGGTGCTACGCAAGCAATTTTTACCATTATTGCTGCATTTGTACATCCTGGGGACGAAGTAATTGTTTTTAAACCTGCATATGATTCTTATGAACCTTCAATAGAATTATATGGCGGAACGATCGTTCCAGTTCAGCTCTCTGCACCTGATTTTAATGTAGATTGGCAAGATGTAGCGTCAAAAATCACTTCTAAAACCAAAATGATCATTATAAACACCCCTCATAACCCAACAGGCAGCGTTTTATCTAAAGATGACATGTTGCAATTAGAAAAGCTTTTAAAAAATACCGACATCATTTTATTAAGTGATGAAGTATATGAACATATTATTTTTGATGAGCAACAACATCAAAGTGCTGCGCGATTTCCTGGATTAGTAGAACGATCATTTATCACGGGTTCTTTTGGAAAAACTTTTCACACAACAGGTTGGAAAATGGGGTATTGTCTTGCGCCAGAAGCTCTTATGGTTGAATTTAGAAAAGTGCATCAATATAATGTATTTTGTACTAGCCACCCCATGCAATATGCACTTGCCGAATATTTAAAAACTCCAGATCATTATCTCTCACTTCCAGATTTTTACCAAAAAAAGCGGGATTTATTTTTATCACTACTCAAAGATTCTCGTTTTACGTTTTCCCCTGCTTCAGGAACATATTTTCAAATACTGGGATATTCAAAAATTACGGATGAAGGTGATATGGCTTTTGCCGAGCGATTAACAAAAGAACATAAAATTGCATCGATCCCCATATCTGTCTTTAATTTAAACCAACAAGATGATAAGGTATTGCGCTTTTGTTTTGCCAAAACGGAGGACACTATAAAACGTGCTGCAGATATTTTGTGCGGGATATAGCTACAATTGGAAAAACCCTGGAATTCTAATTAAAAATCAAAGCGCAATTGTATAATCTCGACTTCTTCTTTTTCTTTTTTTTGATCTTGACCTGTATTGAGGTTGGATAACGAAATTCCTAAAAGTCGGACAGAGTTTTTCATTTTATCTTGATACAATAACTCTTTTGCTGTTTCTAATAAAATAGTAGCATCGTTTACAAAATAAGGCAACGTCTTACTTCGGGTTTGCAAGGTAAAATCACTGTATTTTATCTTTAAAGTAACTGTTCGCCCGGCTACTTTGCTTCTTTTTAATCTTTTTTGAAGTTCTTCGGCAATATTTTCTAGCCGTTCTAACATATAAATTTCAGAAGATATGTTTTCGCTAAACGTTCGTTCTGCTGCAAGAGATTTTCGTTCTCGATTAGGTTTCACTTCACTTTTGTGTATACCTCTTACAATTCTATAATAATGCCCTCCAGATTTACCAAAGTGTTGTGTAAGGAATTCTTCGGATTTTGATTTTAAATCTTTGCCAGTATAAATCCCCATTTGATACATCTTTGCTCTGGTTACTTTTCCTACACCATAGAATTTTTTGACATCCAGATCTTCAAGAAAATCGATAACTTCTTCTGGGTTTACAGTTTTTTGTCCGTTTGGTTTATTATAATCACTGGCAACTTTAGCAATAAATTTGTTAATTGATATCCCGGCAGAAGCTGTTAAACCTACCTCATCCAAAATCTGCTGTCTTATTTCTTGAGCAATTAAGGTGGCGCTTGGATTACCCTTTTTATTTTCGGTAACATCAAGGTATGCTTCATCGAGAGATAGTGGTTCTACCAAATCTGTATATTGAAAGAATATTTTTCTAACTTGAGATGAAATCTCCTGATAACGATCAAATCGAGGTATAACAAAAATTAAATCCGGACAAAGTTTTCTTGCTGTAAATCCTGGCATTGCTGATCGTACTCCAAACTTTCGGGCTTCATAACTAGCTGCACTAACTACCCCACGTTTACCACCACCACCAACAGCTAATGGTTTTCCTTGCAGTTCTGGATTATCCATCTGTTCTACAGAAGCATAAAATGCATCCATATCTACATGAATAATTTTTCTATTAGCAAGTACTTCCTCCACAGTACAAAAATAAGGGATATTGATCATTCAAATTGTAATATCTTTATACAGAATAAAAAAAGGAGATTAAACATACTTCTTCTGTCATCTCGAGCGGAGTCGAGAGATATTTCTGATCGTATTGCACCTCGACTCCGCACGGTGTGACAGTTAATTATTTAATCAAAATGTCAAAAACTGCAATTATATTAGGCGCCACAGGATTAACGGGTAGTATTTTGCTAAAAATGCTAATTGAAGACACTAGATATCATAAAATCAAGTTATTTTCTAGAAAAGGTTGCGGCATTACTCATCCTAAAATAGAAGAACATTTAATTGACATGCTGCAATTAAGAGATCAAGCTGAGAAATTTACCGCCGATGAAGTTTTTTGCTGTATTGGTACCACTAATGCAAAAACTCCTAATAAAGAATTGTATCACCAAATTGATTACGGAATCCCTGTAAGCGCTGCAAGATTGTGTAAAACCAATACAATTAATACACTTATCATTGTTTCTGCTCTTGGAGCTGATTCTGAAAGTCGGATTTTTTATAATAGAACCAAAGGTGAAATGGAAAAAGCTGTTTTAGAATTCGATATTTCAAAGACACATATACTCCAACCATCTCTAATTGCAGGAAAAAGGAATGAAAAAAGATTTGGAGAATATTTCTTTAAAATCGTTATGAAAATAATGAACTCTTTATTTTTAGGTCCATTAAAGAAATATCGCTCTATACATCCCGAAACGATAGTCTCGGCAATGATTTGGCTTGCAAATCATGAATTTAATGAACAAAAGATTGTTTCTGATAAAATAAAAGCTCTCGCGATTTCTTGATTGATAAAAAGCCCGAATATCTCTATTCGAGCTTTTCCATATACGTTTATACAAGATTACTCAGTACAAGAACAAGTTATATAATCAAATTCACACGGCTCAAGAGGTTCACAACCTCTATAACGTTGTCCAAGAATTGTGCTTTGTTCTTTTTTACTAAGGATTTTAATTGTTTTTAAATCTAATAAATTTTTCATTTTAAAAAGGTTTTAAAAGTTATACATATATCCTTGATTCTTTTAAGACGTAAAGGATTTCGTCTTTCTTTGGCCAAAGAATTGTTTTAAAACAGAATTAAGTCTTTTTATTGGTAATTTAGACTTACACTAATATTACAAAACTTAAGAGAGAAGTCTAAAAATCAATTGTTATGAAATTCACAATTAACTTGAAATTTAAAATTTAAGTTAAATATCTATAAATGATACGTACACATACGGTATTTGTACGTCTTAAGCCCCATTTTTATTCACTTTTTCAAAAACCACATATACATTTGTTTCAAATAAATTTTAATTCTTAAAAATTCAATGAAACTTATGAAATTAATAAAAATTGCAGCTTTAGGACTCTTAGTATGTCTGTCTAATTTTAGTCTAAATGCACAATCTAAGAAACAGTCTTATAGTTTTAAAAAAGGTGAAATACTAGACATCTTACTCCTAACAACAAAACCAGAAGGAGGTGCATTATTTGATCGCTATAAAAAAACAGCTTTTCCTGTTGCATCAAAAAGAAGCTATAAACCACAACCAGGGTTTATTATCAAAGAAAGTACACAAAGTAGTTTTCATCCTCAGAATTTCCTATTCGGAAAATGGGATAATTTAGAAAGCAGAGAAAAGTTCTTAGCCGAAATCGAAACTGAAGTTCCAGATTTTCACAAACAACGTAGAGATATTTGGTCTATCTTTAATATGACCTATTATGAAATGACTAAAGACATCTCCTTCGAAATCGATAGGAATAAATATAATGTTGTAACCTCGTATTGGAAAAAAGATGCTAATGCATTTAATACTTTCAAAAAAGAATGGATACAAAAATCTAAAAATAAGGGTGGAAAAAACATTCTTGCTCTTACCAAAGGCATATCTCCTTTAGGTTATTACTACAACCCTGATTATATGGTGATTACACAATGGAAAAACAAAGCTGCTTTTGATGCTTTTTACAAAGAAAATCTTAAAATGAATCACAAAGGAGTAAAAGATGTTAATCAGTTTGTGATTAACTAACTATTTTGTACTCTAAATTCAGAAAAAGTATTCGAATTATAAAACACTCAAAACTGCGCTATGCAATCTATTTTAAATCAACTTGTTTATTTTGGATATTTACAAAGTATATTTCTATTGCTTATCTATGTATTTTCTCCAAAAAACAGAAAGAACATCAATGAATATATTGCCATTTTTGTGCTGGTTTTAATGATTGGGCTCACGGGTCGAGTATTGTTTTTATCCGGAATTTTTGGCGCTAATCATCGCTTAATTGTTTTTTCTGAATTTGCTACTTTATTATTTGGAGCAACAATCTATTTGTTTACTAGATCTTCTTTACTTGGAAAACGATTTTCAAGTAAAGATCTATTACATTATGCCCCTGCTTTTTTCTACAATACTATTGCAACAATAATCTTTATACTACCTTCTGACGAGATTATCAAAGAACGAATTGATAGTGGAGAACAATTTAGAAACATACTTTTATGTGTGGGTATTGGACTAATTTTTAATATCACGTATTGGATAATGAGTCTAAGGTTATTTTTAAAATTTAGAGCAAAAATTCAAAATGAAATTAGTTATACTGTACAAAGTCGATTTTTTTTAAATTTTTTAATTGCTATTGGTCTGTGTTTATTGTGTTGGACAACTATGTATTTTTCATGGATAGCAGGTTCCACTCTTTTCAATAAATCCGCATGGCAAATTATTTGGTTAAGCATTGCCTCTATCATTCTTTTTATCGCATTTTACGGAATGAAAGAGCCTGATTTATATAAAATCACCTCATTGGTAAAAACAAAAAAGTACTTACAATCAAAATTATCTAATGAGGATCTTACCCAATTAAAATCAAATCTAGATCGATTAATGGAAGAAAAAAAACCGTTCCTCAATCAAAAATTATTAAAATCCGAATTAGCCGAAATGATTGGGGTAAGTAATCCTGAAATAGCTAGACTGCTAAATGAAAGGATTGGGATGAATTTCTTTGAGTATATTAATTACTATCGTATTAAAGAATTTGTAGAGCTTGCCAAATCTGATAAAGCCAAGAACATGACTTTTTTTGGGCTTGCGCAAGAAGCAGGGTTTAATTCAAAAACTACTTTTAATAAATCCTTTAAAAACCTAATGGGAACTACTCCAAAAGATTATTTCTCGAATAATACACACTAATCTATAAAACTAAAACCATGATAAAAATTCTCTACCTAATCATACTTTGCGCACTAAGTATGACTACCACAATTACCGCACAAATTAAGACTCCAGCACCTAGTACATCTGCAAAAGTTATACAAACTGTCGGACTTACAGATATTGAAATTGCATATTCCAGACCCAGTGCCAACAATCGTTTGATTTTTGGAGATCAAGGCCTCATACCATATGGTAAGTTATGGAGAACCGGAGCAAATGCAGCAACCAAAATTACTTTCGGTGACGAAGTAACCATTTCTGGGAAAAAATTGAAAGAAGGCGCATATGCTATACTTACAAAGCCTGGTGCTTCAGCATGGGAGGTCTACTTTTACACCTATGAAACTGGTAACTGGAGTAGTTATAAAGATAAAAAACCAGCATTAGTAGCAACTGTCAACTCAATTCTGACAAATGATAAAACAGAAACGTTAACTATCGGTTTTGATGATATCAAAATGAATAGTGCTTCACTTTTATTTTTATGGGAAAATACAAAAATAGCATTACCTTTTGTTGTAGACGTTGACGATAAAGCAATGGCTAGCATAAAAAGTACTCTCGCCGGCCCAACCGCAATTGATTATTTTAGAGCAGCTTCTTATATGCATGATGCAGGTAAAGACTTAAACACGGCATTATCGTATATTCAAAAAGCAAATAACAGCAATCCACGATTCTTTCAGTTAAGGAGAGAAGCACTTATTCTTGCCGATCTTGGCAGAAAAAAAGAAGCTATTGTAGCTGCAAAAAAATCTACTGAATTAGCTATTAAAGCTAAAAATGATGATTTTGTTCGACTTAATGAAAAATCTATCAAAGAATGGTCTAAATAATAATTATTGTGTAGTATATACCGATGGGTTTACTGTATCTTCGTTATACTATGATTGAAATAGAACGTAAATTCCTGGTTTCTTCAGAAGCTTTTAAGAAAGTATCCAAAACAAGTACTCGCATAGTACAAGGATATCTAAATTCTAATCCAGAACGCGCAGTACGTGTTCGAATTAAAGGTGAGAAAGGCTTTCTCACTGTAAAAGGAAAAAGTAATAACACTGGTACCTCTAGATATGAATGGGAAAAAGAGATTAACGTGGTCGAGGCAGAGCAACTCTTAGCACTTTGTGAAAAAGGAAAAATTGAAAAAATACGATATGAAATACCTTCTGGAAATCATATTTTCGAAGTAGATGTCTTTTCTGGTGAAAATCAAGGATTAATTTTGGCAGAAATAGAATTAAATCAAGAAGATGAACCTTTTCTAAAACCAGATTGGTTAGGTAAAGAAGTTACCGGAGATATACGATATTTTAATTCTAATTTAGTTAAAAATCCTTTTCGATTTTGGTAAAAAAAAGGCCTTAAGTTTTAGTTTTTTTTAATTAACAAAACAGTAACATATTTTAACCGTAAGGCATGTGCAATTAAAACGTCTAAGCGGACTTATTATTAACCAAAAACATGAATATGTTACACAAATCTAAGCGATCCTTAATAGGGATCATGTTACTTATGTGCCCTTTTTTATCGGCTTTGGCACAAATCCCAGTAAACGGATTCTACCCTGAAAAACACTCACTTACAATTGCACCTAGTTACTCGTTTAAAAGTTCTGATCAATTTTATAGAGGATCTACCCTGTCTGAAGGAAATCCAGCTGGTTTAGGAGAAATTTCTTCTTCTATTATTTCCTTTTATGGACAATACGCTATCTTGGATTGGCTATCTACAACAGTTACTTTACCTTTTATTAGCATCGAAAGTGAAGATGGTGCATTAGATCCCGTTCAAAATGTAGCACAAGTTGAAGGAGTCCAGGATTTAGGACTGTTTGTAAAGGCAAGAGTGTTAGAAAAAAACTTCGACAATTCTTCTAAGATCACTTTAGGAGGAGCTTCTGGAGTTACTTTCCCTGTTGGAGATTATGAAGGAGCTGGCGTACTTTCTTTAGGTAATCAAGCAACAACCGTTAATGGTTCGGCTATTTTTCAATACACCACACCTTTTAAAATATTTAGTGAAATTCAACTGGGATATAGTTTGCGTAATAGTAGTGATTTTGATATCCCAAATGCAATGATGTATGCAGCAAAGCTTGGGTATCACAATAACTTATTTTATGTTCATACCAAACTAGAGATACAAGATTCTATGTCTGGTTTTGACATTGGTACTCCAGAATTTGGTGCTGCTGGTGGTCCTGCTATTTTGCCAGAAACCGAAGTAGATTATACTAATCTATCTTTTGATTTTTATGTTCCTGTTTATAAAAATACAATAGGTGTTTCTGCAGGTTATGCAGCAACATTAACAGGAAGAAACTACAACAAAGAATCTGGTGTATCTTTTGGGTTAGTCTACAATGCAAGATAAATAGCTAAACCAAAATACTATTTCTTATTTATATATTCTATTGTATATGTTGATAGCCTATATACAATAGAATATATAAAACTTTTATAAAGCAAGGCAAAGCATAAATTCCTACATACAAATGAAGAATTTACCTACTTGTATACCTTAACAAAACAACAGAAACCCCATAAATAATTGATATTTAAATACTTATTTAGATATTTTAACACCATATTAACGTTAATTTTTGTTAAAACCATGATAAATCCCTAATTTCATGTAACTAACTTAAATTAATGTGTATGCAAACTACTTCTAGAAATTTGATATTGTTACTGTTTTTATTATCAATATCGTCAATTACTGCACAGACCATAATAAATGGTTTTTTTCCAAACAAAAAAGAACTCACTGTTGCATCATCCTACTCTTTAAAAAGTTATGATAACTTCTATAGAGGAGAAACACTTACTGCCGGCAATCCTGCTAATATGGGAGAAATATCATCATCGATTTATAGTTTATATGGAGAATACGGTATTTTAAACTGGTTATCAACCTCTGCTACTATTCCATACATCTCGGTTGAAAACGAAACTGGGGCACTTGATCCTGTGCAAGGTGTTAGTCAAGTTGAAGGCGTTCAGGATTTAAACGTATTTCTTAAAGCCAAAGTCCTAGATAAAACATTTAGAAACAGCTCTAGAATATCTCTAGGTGGTGCTACTGGTGTTACCGTACCTGTTGGAGGTTATGAAGCAGCTGGTGTATTATCATTAGGTAGCGGAGCTACTGTATTTGACGGTTGTGGATTTGTACAGTTTACTACCCCATCTAACTTATTTCTTGAAGTACAAGCAGTTTATAGTTTAAAAAATAGTTCTGACTTTGAAATACCAGATGCAGTTATGTATAGTGCTAAACTCGGTTATTATAACGATTGGTTTTATGCACATGCTAAAATTGGTGTTCAAAACTCGCTAAGCGGATTTGATATTGGCTCACAAGAATTTATAGATGCTGGTGGTCCAAATGCTTTACCCGAAGCCGAAGTTGATTATGCCAATTTCTACTTAGATCTTTATGTGCCACTCTATAAGAAGACTCTAGGTGTTTCTTCAGGGTATGCCGTAAATATGGATGGTCAAAATTACAATAAAGAATCAGGCTTTTCATTTGGACTAGTGTATACTGTTAGATAAATTAATCATATTCATGTTGTTATCCCCCAATGACAACATTTTATAATCACCATCAGACTAAATTTAGTTTTGATGGTGATTGTATTTTAGGTAATATCAACTTTTTTCTTTTTGTTTATCACGTATCTCTTCCTAAACCTCATTAAGCTTTTAGACATAAAATAGTGTAAAAATATCAAAAATTGAGTATTTTATCGATAATATTTGCATTATATGGATTTTTTAAATACTTTACGCTAAATTATTTACATAATTTTAACACTTAACTCCATTTTTTAACCAACCAAAAATATTCAACGCCTATGATACTATGATTACAATTTCTACCCCCAAAAAGATGATCTTACTACTATTATTAGTAAGCGTCTCATCACTATCTGCCCAAACTATTCTTAATGGCTTTTTTCCGAAACAGAATGACTTAACCATTGCTTCATCCTATTCATTTAAAAGTTATGATAATTTTTATATGGGTGAATCATTATCCCAAGCTAACCCTGCCAATATGGGAACAATATCATCATCGATTTTGAGTCTTTACGGAGAATATGGTTTTCTAGATTGGTTATCAACAACTGTGACAGTTCCTTATGTATCCGTAAGAAATGAAAATGAAATTGCAGACCCTATTTTGGGAAGCAGTGAAATAGAAGGTGTACAGGATTTAAGCCTATTCTTTAAAGCCAAAGTTTTAGAAAAAGAATTCGATAATGCTGCTAAATTATCTCTTGGCGGTGCTACTGGAATTACATTACCTATTGGTGGATATGAAGAAGCCGGAATTTTATCTATTGGTAGTGGAGCAACAGCTTATGATGGTTGTGGATTTGTTCAATTTTCGACTCCTTCGAATCTATTTATAGAACTACAAGCCGCTTATAGTTTAAGAAGTAGTTCTGACTTTGATATTCCAAATGCCATGTTGTATAGTGCAAAACTTGGATATTACAATAAGTGGTTTTATGCACATGCAAAAGTTGGTGTTCAAAATTCATTAAGTGGACTTGATATTGGTACACAAGAGTTTATAGATGCTGGTGGTGCTAATGTTCTATCTGAAACTGAAGTAGATTACACCAATCTTAACTTAGACCTTTATGTACCTGTTTATAAAAATAACTTTGGAATATCTACAGGATATGCCGTAAACATGGATGGAAGAAATTATGATAGAGCTTCTTCTTTTTCTTTAGGCTTAGTTTATAAAACCAATTAATCTAAAAAAAACACCATCAAAACCAGTTTTGATGGTGTTATATACTTGAATCAATTGCACTATTTTAACGTGGTTTTTATAATTTTTGAATTATTCAGAAATTACGAACTTCTTCACTACAGAGTTATTGTTTTCTGTAATTTTTAGAAAGTAAGAACCTCGGGGCAATCTATTTACATCTAACTGTAATTTTCCTGATTTAATATCATGATTAAAACTCTTTGTCTTAATAACTCTTCCTGCAATATCTAATATTGATATACTAATACTAGATCCTTCTTTAATTTTGTAACCAATATTAAGAATATTGGTAGTTGGATTAGGATACAGGTTTAAGTTATTTAATGCAATAGCATTAACGGTTCCTTTTGTAGTTGTTGCTACAACTCTGGTTGTACCTACACAAAAGTTTTTAGTTTCTGATGACGCAAAAGAAGCTCCTGATGCAAGTGTACCTGATGCATCTGTTAATGCATAAGATCCAGAACCATAACTACAACACATCCCGTCACCATACGTATCATTAATCGTTAAGTCATAACAACCAGACTCTAAACAAAGATCTATTGCTAATGTACTTCCATCTGCTTGATTTGGATATGTTCCTCCAGATTTAACTACGACACCTTTGCTATCTTTGACAGTCCAGCTTGTTTCTTCTGGATAATCATCAAATTTAAGTGTAAGCGTAACATCTGTACATGTCGGAGGGTTACCTCCACCACCATCAGGGTCATATCCATCAATTTTCTTAAGACCACTTCCAGGTGCCAACCATTGCTGGAGATTAGGAAATGAAAGATCAAAACGTCCGTAAAGGTCAGACAAATTATTACCGCAGGCAGCTCCACCTCCGTGTAATTGACCAACAATTCTTTTATTTTGATCAAATAATGGTGATCCCGACGAACCTGGTTCTGTAGTACCGTCATCCCAATCATTTACTTCCCAATGTGTATCTACAGTGTTTCCGTTAAAAGTTCCTATAGACGGTGCATCGTTATCAAAGGAGATTTTTTTAACATCTCCACTAGGATGATGAATTCCTGTAGTTTTAGTTGGGTTAGCGCCTGTAGCGTCCCATCCAGAATAATACACTTTATAACTGCTAGGAGGGGCTGTTGATAATCTTAACAATGAATAATCTGTAGCAGCTCCTTTTTTAAGCAATTGTGATCCTGAAACCGATTGATTTAGGGATCCATCTGTATTATTGCAACCGGCAGATTGGTAGTTAAAAACAAATACCCAATTGGATGTATCACTACCGGTACAATGATTAGCTGTTAAAAAATATGGAGTTCCATCGTTTGCTGTATTATTAATCAATGCTCCAGTACAAAATCTACTTCCATTTGCTAATGTAATTAATGCAACAGATCTAATTTGATCTTTCCAAGGGTTCCCTTCTGCGCAGTTAACATTGTTATTACAAGAACCAGAATCCCCAAAAGCTTTAGCTAAGCCATAAATACCTCTGTAATCATGAGCTACTTTAGCGATTTGTAAAGATGGGTTTTCATTAACTAAGCTAGGCTGATAATACTCAATAATTATCTTATCACCCATTATAGGAGCTGTACCCAATTTTCTTGATTCTTTATTATTTAATGCTGTAAAAGCTCCTTTAACATCTGTTTTATCTTCGTTGTAGATAAATAATTTAGATCCTTCAGGTAAATAAAAATTAGAAAAGGTAAGATTAAGGGATTTTGCTCCTTTAGACTCTAACTCTAGTAGCCAAAATTTATCCCCATTCTCATTCGTAAACCACTTCCCAGAATTTTTTGGGTTTAGGTTTACATCATGAGCATATGCAAAACGTAAGGGAACATCTTTTGATGCTTCTTCACCATCTTCTTTTAGCAATTTTACAACATCAACTTTGGGTAATTCTACTGTTGAAATTTCGGTAGATTTCGAAAAATTTTCTTTCGAAAATAAGGGCTCTCCACCCTGACTAATTTGCGCATAAGCGCTCGTAATTAAGCATAAAAATATGCTTAAACTAATGGTTAGGTTTCTCATTTTAAGAGTATTTGTGTTAAATATAGTACAATTGGTCAATATTAGTTAAATATACAACTCTTAAAAAAATAATCCATCCCCTAAACGCTTCTTTTTATGACTGTTAAGAAAAGATTAACTAGATAACTTATGGTTCTAACAATGATTTAACACAAAAACAAAAAAAAGTTAAACCATTAAATTACAGTTAGTTACGGGTTTCAAATATAAAAGTCACTTTAAAACCTTATGTTTAAAATTAAACTAATCAATTATTATAGTTTGGACTATTCTTTAACCGTTAGTTTTCTTTTTAGCTCATTACCTTTTTCATCTACGATTGTAATTAAATGATCTCCTACTTTGGGTAATACAGGCATTTCATGAAATTGCTTTGTGGTTCCTACAAATTGGTTATCTATATACCAAAAGACTCTAGTTTCTGGATCTGTATGTGCAATTTTAAGAACGACTTCATTGATTTTACCATCAAATCCTTTAGGTAAATAGACGCTGCTATTTTTTTTAGGAAAAATAAAATCCATTCTTGCCTGAGATTCTTTTATACAATCTGATCGATAAGGCGGTAGTGACCTATAATCGGCATTATTTGTTTTGAAGAAATACTCTTGTAAGGGGGGCAATACAAACCATGGTTCATGGATAATCTCGGTAATTGGCTCACATGATGAGTTAACACGATATTGCATACTTAAATCTAAGTGTACTAATTTATGTAAAGAACAAGGTCTGGTTTCTCTACCAGAAATAGGAATATACATTTGTTTTGTAGGGCAATGATTACTGGCCAAAAAGCCACTTTTAGAGCAAACATTAGTCATTACTAAGTCATCATAGGGGATTGGAAACCATTTTGAATCAGGTAATAGATTAAAAACATCAAATAATACGGGAGCTGCAGCATTTAATCCTGTTAATCCAGGACGTCCCTCTCCATCTGCATTGCCAATCCAAACACCAATGACATGATTTTGGCTTGTTCCAATAGCCCAAGCATCTCGGTTTCCAAAACTTGTTCCTGTTTTCCAGGCAATTTCTTTAGAAGAATCATAAAACTCCCATGCTTCGTCTCCCTCTGGACGATTAACTTTTTTCATAGCCTCGTATGTTAGCCATATACTTCCTGCTCCGTATATTGGTTTTTGGCTAGTTTTCTTTCCGAAATCGACACTATCATCTGCTAGAATAATAGGTTCTGCAAACTCATTTATAAAATATTCACTTGATGTATCTTCAAAATGTTTTAAAGTACCCGTAAACCCGGCATAAGTTTTACACAAGTCCCATAAATTACCCTCTGCTCCACCAACAATTAGTGATAATCCATAATGATCTGCACTGTATGTTAAGCCTTTTATTTTAAACATGTTTAACTCCTCTCTAAATCTCTGTAAACCGTACTGTTGTAGCAATCTAACTGCAGGAATATTTAAAGAACGAGCAAGAGCTCTGCTCGCGGGAACAGCTCCGCTATAACTCTCATCATAATTTTTAGGAGTATATCCTGCAATGACAGTAGGAACATCAGAAACTAGTTGTTGCGGCAGTAACTCTCCTTTATCCATCATAGCAGCATATAATAGCGGTTTTAATGTACTACCTGTACTTCTGTTCGCTTTAATGATATCAACATCTTTTTGATGATTTTTATCTGTACGGGTATTACCCACATAACTTAATACTTTTCTTGTATCTACATCCATTATCAAAACTGCCATATTATGAACTTCATTTTGTTTTAATGATTCATAATGTTTTGATACTATTTTATTTACTTGTTTTTGTACTATTAGATCGATGGTAGTTTGTATTCTTTTACCAGTATGTTTTTTTGCTATTCTATCTAACAAATGAGGCGCAGTTTGTGGCAATACATAAGGTTTGCTAGGTAGCGTTTCACTAATAGCCAACTCATACGTTAAGGAATCTATTGTACTTTGCTGCAAAAGTGTTTCTAATAATCGATTCCTTTTTTGCTTTAAACGTTCTTGATTTTTACCTGGATATATTAATGAAGGGGCATTTGGCAATACCGCTAGAGTTGCACTTTCTGCCCAAGATAATTGATACGCGGGCAATCCAAAATATCGCCATGCAGCCATATCGATACCAACAACATTACCTCCGTATGGAGCATGAGATGCGTATAGCTCTAAAATGTTTTCTTTTGAAGTACTAAGTTCTAACCGTGTGGCCAGAATGAGTTCTTTTAGTTTTTCAAAATAGGTTCTACGTTGGCCTTTTCTAGATAGACGAATAACTTGTTGTGTTATGGTACTACCACCACGAACGACTTTTCCTGCTTTACTATTTTCTTGGATTGCTTTAAGAATGGCTACTGGATTAAATCCAAGGTGTCGATAAAATTGCTGGTCCTCAAAGGCAATAATACATGCTTTAAATTTATTTGGAACACTATCTGTTTCAGGGAAACGCCACTGGCCATCACTTGCAATTTTTGCTCCTAATAATGTTCCATTTTTAGTCTCTATTACTGTTGCTGTTGGATTTTCAAACAAAGGAGTTGGTAAACAGAAATAATACCATATCACTACTAATCCAAAAACAATAAAACGCTTTGGATGTTTTTTGATATAATTCTTAATTTTTATTCTATTCATTTATCCTACTAAATAAACATTAGTTTTCTAAAACAGAAACATAATGCTGAACAACTGGAAATGGATCATAAAAATGATGCAAAAGGGTTTTCCATTCTTGATACCCTTCCGATTTACGAAAACCCTCTTCATGATCAGCAATAGTTTTCCATTCTACTAGTAAAAGATATTTATCTTCTTCCTCTACACATTTAAGTAAATCATGGCGTATGTATCCTTTCATGGTTATAATTATGCTTTGCGCTATTTTAAAAGCTTTTTCAAACATTTCTGATTGATTAGGCCTTATATATAAAATTACTTGTTCTAAAATCATAATAATTTAAAGTAATACGTATTATTAATTTTCATAGGTAAGACCATTATTATTCATGTATTTGATTTACATGTTTTTAGCATTATTACTCTTAAAAAAAGTCTAATTGGCATTAAAAAATCGAAATATATCAATACCCTACAAATTCTAATTCACATTAAACGAATACTAAAAACATATATCGTTTCAGAGATACTGCCTCTACATTTACTGCAACAATCAAAAAATTACCTTCTTGTTTAGAGTATCAAAACTAACATTTCTAATCATTTAAGCACTACTTTTTTGAAACAATGGAATAATCACACGATTTAAAAGGAGGACGTTGAAAGCGTCTTATTGTGATTCATTTACACTAAATAACGATCTGTATTTTGGTCAACCAAAACACAAAACCTCTAAAACCTAACTATTATGAAAAAAAATTTCTTTTTAGTATTCACTCTTTTTACAGCAATTTCCTTTGCTCAAACCAAACCTAAAACTCCTAATCAAAGAGTAATACAAGAAAAAAATGCCGGAGCTTTATTTGAAACCGTTAACCTTTTTAATAGTGTTGTCAAAAGTAAAGTGGGTGAATTAGTACCATCTGAATTTAAAGAATATACTATTTTTTCTTTCGACAAAAGCCAGTTAGCTTCTTTTAAATCTAACGCGCCAACAACTATAAACTTATCTATTCCAGATCAAAAATCTGAAATGTCTCTGGAATTGGTTAAAGCAAGAATTACTACAAATGATTATCAAATTATTGAAATGCCATCTGGTAAAACCATTAAACCTGATGACCAATTGGTACACTATACAGGTATTGTAAAAGGGGAACCAAACTCCGTAGTAGCTATAAGCTTTCTTAATGATGAAATTTCGGGAATTATTAGTTTTGGTAAAGAGTCCAGTAATCTTGTTATAGGCAAACTTAAGAATAGTAGTAATCAAATCATATACAGGGATAATGACATCTCTCACCTTAATAATTTTGCTTGTCAAGCCCTTGACAATCCAGAAAAAGAATCAACACAAAAGCAATTTTCAGGCAATAGTCTAGAAAAAGCTGCGATAAAGTCCCCTAAAATCTTTTTTGATATTGCAAATGATATAGTAAAAGATAAAGGTGGTGCACAAGGTGCTTCAAACTATATAGAGGCCCTATTTAATCAGGTTGCAGTATTATATGCGAATGATAATATTAGTATTCGCTTATCGGGAATAAAAGTATGGACCTCTACTGCTCCTTTTAGTAATGATTTAAATAAGTATCGTGAGTACAGAAATAAAAATAGTTTTAATGGAGATTTAGGACATCTTGTAACCTATAATTATTCTGGTGGTCTTGCTTGGGTAAATGGCCTATGCGGATCTTACAAATATGGAGTTTCAGGTATTCACAAATCATTCAAAAATGTTCCTACTTATTCTTGGTCCGTATTAGTAGTTGCACACGAATTAGGTCATAATTTAGGTTCGCCTCATACACAAGATTGTAAATGGAATAATAATAACACAGCGATTGATGGATGTGTCGATACCGTTGGCGGATGCGCAAAACCAGGTATACCTTCTGGTGGAGGTACTATAATGAGTTATTGTCATGTTACCAGTGCAGGCACAAATTTTAATAAAGGTTTTGGACCTCAACCTAAGGCTCTTATTATAAGTACTATCAACTCTAAGGGTTGTATCGGAAATATCCAAAATCCAAACTGTAATTGGTCCAAAAAACCTGGAAACGGTACTGATATTGGCGCTGGATCAAATAAAGTATACGTTGTGGGCACGAATAAATCCATATATCGCTGGAATAATAGCAACTGGATTAGAATGTCTGGAGTAACAGCAAAACGTATTGACGTTGCCTACGGGTCGCCCTATATTGTAACAGATAAGAATGAAATTTATCGAAATCTAAGTAATACTAGATGGACAAAGGTCCCAGGAAAAGCATTCGATATTGGAGGTAACCATAATACACTTGTTCATATAGGTAATGGAAATAATATTTATAGCTATGCCGGAGGCGGAAAATGGAATCTTCTACCTGGTAATGGAAAAGGTATACGTATCGATGTTGCAAATGATGGAAATCCTTGGATCGTTGGCACTAATAACCATATCTATCAATATATTGGTTCTACCAATAAATGGAGTAAAAAAGGAGATTTTAAAGCATCAGATATATCAATTTCTCGAGAAGGTGATGTATGGGCACTTCAGTTAAATAGTGGTATTCCTCATAAATATAAAGGCTCTGGAGTATGGGAGAAATTTAATGGAATCTTGACTAACATTTCTGTACAAGATAATGGTCATCTTTGGGGAGTGAACAAAAACACAAATATTTATGAAAACACTTGCGTTTCAACGGCTAATATTATTGAAGCTCCAATAGTAAGTGCACTAGAAACAGACGAAGTAAAAATTTATCCAAATCCTGCAAAGGATATTTTGAATATCGAATTAAATAGTCAAAACGATATATTTAACCTCGATATTAGTGATATTAATGGAAAAATTTTGCAAACCCATTTAATTGATACAAACCCAAATACTAATACTACTAAAAGTTTAGATGTTAGTGAGCTTACTACTGGTATTTATTTTGTTAAAATGAAAGGTGAAAAAAAGATAATTACACATAAGATATTTATTGAATAGATATCTTATGTCACTTATTTAAAAAGAGGAAGCCATGGCTTCCTCTTTTTAGTTAGTTTCAATTCACTCTTTTACTGCTTACATCTTTATCCAAGTTATTTTTCTCCAAATTTTCTCAAGAGGTCCTTGTTCATATTTTTCCAACCACCATGACGAGAATTTCATTTGAAATATTAACGCTAAAATGCCTATCAAAAAAGTAGTAAATGATCCACAATATTTATAAAGTCCAGCTCCCCAACCATAATATAGTATGGCACCTATAATCGACATTAAAATATAATTTGTTAACCCCATTCGTCCAAAATCCGAAAATTTTGCTGCCCATACTTTGCCATTGTTATGACGCCAAATAATAACAATAAGTGATAGCATAAAGAACATCATAACAAGTTTAAAGTAACCATCTATAATAGGTTTAAATATTCCTAAATGCAATTTATTTTCAATATGTTGAACCCATACATCTCCTATTACATCAAATATCAAACACAACATAAATGTCAATACCAGAAAATGATACCAAAATCGAAGAGGTTTGTCTGTTAACATTTTAGTTTTACTAAAATAAACTCCTAAAAAAAATAGTCCAGGTATAGCAAATATTCGCCCTACGTTCCAGCTCCAAACTATTGACCCTTCATATCCAGAGGTTAAATTAATCTTTAATACTTCTAAAAATGATCCATCCACAAGGAACTCATTAATATTAACCTTTGGGTATGGAAGTCTGAAATCAATAACACTATTATTAATTAAATAACTTCCAAAAGTGTATATATTAACGGGGTTAATTAGGAGTACAATAGAAAGAATTAGAATACTTCGATTACTCATATATGGAGCAATTACCAACGGTAGTCCAAGAATGGCATACATAATCAAAATATCTCCCCTAAAAAAACCAAGTGAAATATCCCTAGAACGATTAATATAAACATTCTCCAAAAATGTCTTAAGAAATACGTCTCTCCTTTAGCTACTCTATTTTCATGAATAATCCAATAACTTAATCCAAACAATAATGAAAAAAGAGCAAAAGCTTTTCCTGAAACTAACAAGAATAGATTATCCCAAACCCATCTATCTATTCTTATTAACCAAGGAATATTATAAATTGGTTTTTGATAAAAATCAAAATGTTCAATATGATGAAGTAATAAAATGCCTGCTAAAGCTAGCCCTCTTAGTGCATCAATTAATACAATTCTATTGTTATTTGCCATTATTAATTACAAAGTAATCATTTCTATTTCACAACCTCTACCCATTTTCCTTGGCTACGCACTATATAGTCATTATCATACATAGCTTCACATTGGATACCCGGTAAGTAATATTTACCTAAATAAGATGCATTTAATAAAATAGTCATCGTTTTACTTTCTTTAGGTTTTAAATTAAAATAGAAATTAACTCGATCATCTCGTATATCAGTATGGGTAACTTTATTCGCTTTAAATGATCCAAAATCTGTAAAACGGGTGTTTACTACTTCCCATCCGGAGGGGAAAATTTCGGTTAAAGCAATATCCTTTACTTTACTATTAGACGTATTGGTAATGGTTACTTCTGCTACAAAATCTGTTCCTTGACTTAGTTGTTTAACATCAATAATTTTACCTTCTCTTGTTTTATAATCGACAATAGCCTTAAAATTATTCTGAATAATTTTTTCTTTTCCAACAGGTAATATCCCATTAGTAGCAAGTTGAACAAAAACAGTATTGTCTTTATTATTTTTTAATACTAAAGTGTTATTCTTTTGCAATATTACGTCACCAGAGGTTGCTATTGTTTTATTAGTCTCGGCATTAGTTGATTTACCATTTAAACTGTATGTTACATTTATTCCTTTTCCTCCAACATATGATGCATATTTAGCCATTGCTAATAATGCATATGAAGTAGTTTGGGTACTCATCCAACTCTTGGATGATAATTCTTTAGCTAGATCTACTGCTATTTTTTGTGCGTTAGCCTTTTGATCTAATGCGACTAAGGTTTCTAATGCCATTGCACGGTTGCGATTCGTAGATCCATATGTATAGTAGTAATATCTCCTAGGTTCAAAATGTATCGTAGCGCCATTAAGCAGCTCTTTTGCGGCTGTTTCTTGTCCTACTAATCCATAAGCTATAGCTAACCTTAATTTAGCTTCATTTGAAAGCCCTGAAGTTTCTCGTAAACGATTCATTGATGCAAGGTCAGGACTATCTGCCAAAGCCAATGTATACAATCTATAAGCTTGTGCGAGATCATTACCCCCATTACGCCATCGTTTAGCTTGTTGTTGTTGATAATTAATCCAATTGCTTTTAAAGCCAATTGGTAACACATATCCTTGTTTATTTGCTTCTAATAAAAAATGACCTGCATAAGTGGTACCCCAATCATTAGGGTTACTATATCCGGGCCAATAAGACATCCCACCATTAGGTTGAATGTATCGCTTAAGTTTATTAATTGCAGCTTCTACATTTTTCTGAATTTTTTGTTGTTGATCAGATGGAAGGTCAAATATGTTTCCAAGATATAACTGAGGAAAGGCTGCAGAGGTTGTTTGTTCTACACACCCATGAGGATATCGAATTAGATATTTTAATCTACTTTCAAAATTCATTGGTGGTAATGAAGATATCTCGATTGTGGCACTATTAGTTCCAGAAATCCCAAAAGCAGCAAAGTCAACTTCTTGTTCACTATTAGGTTCTAATACAACTGAGGTTACTTCTGTTGTCATTGGGTTTGGATTGACAATATCAATTGAAACCTTGTAAGATGCTTTTTCTCCGGCTCCATTTGCTATAACTTCGATATCTGTAATTGATGCTCCTTCTAAAACTTCTATATCAAAATAAGCCATTTTTTCATCGGGCTGAGCGAATGATAACTTCTTTTGTGGTTCTCCGATAACTGTAAATCCTTTATTCGGTTTTAGGGTTACGGTTACATCTTTTACTTTATTTTCCATTGCAAAAACAGTAACTGGAATAGTAACTTTTTCACCCGGTGTAATTTTTCGTGGTATCGATGTTAATACCATTAGGGGTTTACGAACAGGAGTTGTTTTATCAACACTACCATATGCGGCATTATCTGCATCTGAAGCCACAATCATAGTTCGTACAGATCCCACGTACTTAGGTATTTTAATTTGATGCGCTCTGGTTTCTCCTTTTTTGAGTTCAAAAGGTCCTTTGTACACTACCATTGGTTTAAAACGGTTTGCTTTTTTAGCCTTACCTCCACCGGCTTCTGCATCACCTCCTATACTAAATACTTGATTTATACTTCCGCCATAGGCTCCGATTACATCATCATATATATCCCACGTTTTTACACCAAGAGCTTCTCTAGCATAAAAAGTATTCCAAGGGTCAGGAGTTTTAAATCGAGTAAGATCTAACAAACCTTCATCAACTATAGCAATAGAATACGTCATTGATTTCCCTTTTGTTTCTCCTACTTTGATTGTGATTGTCTCTTCAGGACGTAGTACATCAGGCATCGTAATTTTAGGCTGCACTTTAGTATTTGGGTCTTCTACAGAAATCGGAACTACACCATATAATCGTATAGGCAGGTCGTTTGCCGTTGAAGCATGCGGTTGCAATAACGTGATATGGATATACACATTAGGAGTATATACCTGATCAATTGGCAATTCAAATTTAGTTTCTCCTTTTTGAGGTGTAACCCATTGCGATGTTAACACTTCCGTTCCATTTTCGACAGTGACCAAAGCTCTACCTCCTTCACTAGAAGGAAAAGTAACTATGGCTTTCTCACCTACATTATAGGTGTTTTTATCTGTTGAAAACAAGAGCATTGTTGCTGCCGAAGGATCGTTTTTACGAGATTTTCCAGCCCACCCCGGCCAATCAATATACATTGTTTTTCCTGTTGCATGTCCCCCATTTGGATCTACGACTCTCACTAAATACCTCCCCCATTCTGGGTACTTTAATTCAAAATTGAAACTTGTCTTACCTTGACTATTTGTAGTTACTTTAGTCTTAAATACTTCGTTACGATATGAACTTCTGTTGTATTGTGATAAATTATCAGAACTGCTATCCCACCACCATCTCCAATGTACTTTGTACACATAAACTTCTAGGTTTTTTACTGCTTTTGGATTTCCTTTTTCATCAACAGCAACCACATCAAAATTATGCTTGGTATCGGTAAGAAGCATTCCTCGTGCTTTATCTCCTTTAGGAACATTGATTCCTACATAAGTTGAATAAGGCGAAAAATCTTTACTAATCACATCGGTACTAAAATCACCTCCATTTTCATATACCTTGGTGATAAAAGATGCTCTCAACATTCCCGCAGCTTTATTCGTAAGTTTTGATTTTAAGTTAAAACTAGCTTTTCCATCTGCAGATAACTTTCCTTTGAACACCTCTTGTTCTTCGGTATTAAATCGACGTGTTGGATCATCAAAAACATAGCCCGGAAACGTTTTAAAACTAGTCTTTTTAGAAGTAAATCTGGCATTAATATCAGATTTAAGATTTCTAGCAATAGCACCGTGTAACCAAAGTGCTTCAACATTTCCTTTTATGGTTGCGTTACTACTTAGTACTTCATCGTCAAAAGTAGTTTTTATCTTAAGTCGATTAGGTTTTATGGTTTCAATTTTTAAAGCCTTGGTAAAACTTGCTCCACCCACTTGTACTTTAGCCTGCCAATTTCCTGTAGGTGCCTCTTGAGCAGTATTCACTGCAAAATTATACACGTTATTCGTTCCTTCAGTTTTAGTATCTTGATACGTTACTTTACCATAAGGATCTCTTAATTCAAATTTTACAGGATGTCCTTGTGGTAGTTTATTTGCATTATCATTAAGCATAAATGATAAAAACAAGGTGTCTCCTGGTCTCCATACCCCGCGTTCACCATAAATAAAACCTTTAATCCCTTTTTGAAGTCTTACTCCAGAAACATCAAACTTACTCACTGACAAAGCGTTACCATCATCTAATTTTACATAGGTTTGTTGCTTACCAGACGTAGCAATTGCAAAATAAGCCGGTCGATCTGCATCAAAACCTGTCATTCCTTGGGCATCGGTAGTGGTAATACCCATTTCTTGTTGCTGATAGTTATAAAATCTGACTTTTACATTAGGAATAGGGTTGGTTGTAATAATATCATTTACCGTGACCATATACGAATGGTTAAGGCCTTTTTTGATTACAACCCCAAGATTAGACGCTAATATGTTTGCTCCTATTTTTTTATTTCTGAAATAAGAATTACTACATGGGTTATCACGTTCTTGCCAGTTATACCCATTATAACTTTCATAGTAATATTGTGAACTATCCCAAAAACTGGATGCTGACTCTTCATCGTATGTTTCTGCTAATTCTTGAATAGTTGTATCGTCTGCTTTTACACCATCACATTTGTATAAAGAATGCACCTTACGATATCTAAGTTCTACACGATAAATCGCACCTGGATCTGGTGTAATCAATGTTTTTAAATCTATGGCAAAAGCGTTCCATTTGCTCAAATTTAATGAAGCATTTTCTTGAAGATTAATGAGTTTTTTAGCGACTGGTCTTGCAACGCTTCTAAGATTATTAACTCCGTTAAGATTATTACTTTGCAAAAACTGAAGTACATTATCTTCAAAAACTTTAATCACCTGTACTTCTACTGCACGTAGATTAACAGCTTCAAAATTAAATTTTAAATTATCTGATGTTGGTAAAATCACTCCATTTTGTAAAAGCCGAACCTCTGGTTTTGGCTGTTGAAAAGATACTTTCTCTGTATAGGTATTCTTAAGTTTATAATTATCTGTACTTTGAATACCTTCAAAAACGGTTACATCTAATGTTCCCTTAAGTTCCTTTTTAGGATATACTTTTAGTACATTTCCATTCACAGTATATTTAAGTCCGTTGGCTCCTGAAATGGTGACTAAACCATTAAAATTTTGACTTTTCTTTAAGGGGTCTGAGAAATTAACTTCAACATATTGGTTATCTACATTGGCTACAGAAACGCTGATCACCGAAAAATTATTTTTACCAGGAATTGACAAAACGTTTTCTCCTTGAGTATCAATCTTGAATTTTTTACCAGACCATTTAATTTCAACTTCAGAATCGTCTTCAAATCGTTGAATACTATCTATTCTAAAGCCAAATTGTCGGCTCTTATCAATGGTCTCACTAAAAGTAATATTTACATTTTTTCCTTTTTGTGAAGCTGTAATTAGTTGTTTTGCAATGTCAAACTTTAATTGATCACTAGTCGTCAATGTGCCATCTATGTACTGCCAATCTTTACTATAGGACTGTAAATTATCGGTAATAACCGAAAATTGTTGCTTTAATGTTTTTACTGTAAATACGAATTCTTCATCTAAACCTTCCTTAATATCTTCTACTAGATCTTCAAGGTCAAGAGTAAAAGTATATTGTGTATCTTCTTTAAACCCTTCATCTGGTTGAAAAGAGATCGTGCGATTATTTACAGCAATTACTTTTCCTTTGACATTTGGAGAAACCTTAAATAGGCTTTTGGGTAATTCTTGATTATCATCCCAACCTTTTACGGGTGTTTGCAATACAACATATACATTATCCAACACAGAAATTACTCCCGAAGAAACATCAGAGATATAATCTCGATATTTAGTAACTTCTGAAGCATTAGCTCTGGCAATAGATTGCTCATCTTTTTTCTTACATGAAAATAGCAACGTTACACAAAGTAACGCATAGAAGATTTTTGTTAGTCGCATAAAAAGATTGGATTTTGTTGACTTTATAAATGTAAGATAATTTTTAAAGTCTTGAAGCGCACTACAAAAAATTATTCTACGATAAAATCTAACAAAGATTTTGACAATATATCTAAGCAATTTTTCAGCTCATACTTCTCTCTGATATAATATTTCTGATCCAACTTTTTTTTATAAAATTTCGGGCGTAGTAATTTTGGCAAAAACCAGGCTACCAGATTTTTGAATCGAAATAGACTTGGTCGTCGTATTGTTATATCGATCTTCTAGTACCACATCTAATTTGTTTTTTCCTTGTTTAACAGGTACTCTTGAATAATGAATATGCTCTGGTAAACTTTGCCAATTGCGCGTATCTGCTCCTTCTGTAATAGCATTAAATATTCCTAATAAATTTCCTGAAAGCTCATCCTTACTTTTAAGTAAATATTCTGATGTCTTTTTTGTAACCAATCTCAAAGCAACATTACCTATTTCTCTATACGTTCTATCTTTTAATGTTTTATACGCTATATTGTTGTAATTTTCTGTTAATTGAAAAGGATATTCTACCGAATCTATCTGAATACTAGCTTTACGAAATAGTGCTTGGCGACTCACATACTTTGGAAAAGCTACGCGAAAGATATCCAGACCCACATCATCAGAATAATCTATCGGAAGAGGAATTGTGAGATCTAATTCTTCATTAAAGACAGAGAAAAAACCAATATCGCTACCTGGAACAACTGAAAATGTAAATGCGGTCTCATCCTTATAAGGTACCAAGCCATTTTCCCAAAAAACAACAGCTTCCCTTGTTTCTTCTTCTTTTCTTTGGTAAGAAATGCCTAATAGATCTTCATATCGTTCAATTTCGCTATAAAAGCCCATAAAATCGGCAGTTCGAAAGAAATCTTCTTTTAACTGGTTTGGAATTGCAACGCCAAAATAATTACCCCCGTTTTGGAGATATAAATCAATAGCATTGCGATATGCTATAAATGCATTATTTTGATCTCCAGAAGATTCATATAACAATCCTTGAAGTGTCAATGCAAAAGTATCATTTACATATCTGTTTTTCTTTCCCTCTGGATATTTTTCATTTAGATATTGTAGTTGTAAAGTAATTCTTTTGGCTTCTACAAGGGCTTCGTCAATGTCCTTAAGAAAGAGATAATTTAATGCTTTATAGTAGTGTATCGCTACTTTTTCAAAATCTTCGCCTTTATAAAATTGACGTTCAGGATTTGTAAGCACTCCTAGTATTTTACCCCCAACATCTCTTTTATTTTCCTCGATTAGTGCATCGGCTTTATTAAAAAACTCATTACTAAGGAGATAATTATCATCTAAATATGCTATTTTTCCTTTTTCCATATAAAACAACAATTCATTTCTTTTTTTCTTTAAAAATGAATTTTGATCAACAGTTTTCAATGCTCCGCTATAATCATTTTGTTGAATTTTTTGTTGAAATGCATCGCTTTTACCCCTATATGTGCTGCAACTCATCAAAACAAAAATCAAGCTAAAAGCGATATACTTAAAATCTATTTGGATATTCATAATTGTCTTTGGTTTAAATAACTCTCCTTGGACCTTCATGATTTTTTAAGATCATGCTCCCACCAAATAAAAGTCAAGAAGAGTTAATAGCTTACAGCAATAGTACTTTTTAGTTTTTTACAAATTTCTTAATCTTCTTATCTCCAATCCATACTTTTTCGTTAGACTGAATATCGATTAACTCTAAATCAACCTGGTAATACACTACTTTGTCACGCTTATGCGCATCTACAATAGAATTAATATTACCTTGGATGATATAATCTGCGCCTGTTTCAAGTCCAAATTTTTTCATGGTTGTCACCGATGCATTATTTTGTTGATCTGCCCGTTCACCGCGCAATTCTTCTCTCATTTTTCCTCCTTGTACTACTTTTGCTCTTTGCGTATTTAACAATGATTTCTCGATATCTTTTACAAATGTTTCACTTTCGATATGTTCATGACTTTTATTTCTGATTAAGCCTACTATAACCACTGGTTTTTTTCCTTTTTTTATTGTATGATCTGATGCCCAATTAGCGTTTACAATCTGATTACTTAAGTCTTCTGCTGTAAATCTAGAGTCACTATCGTTCCATCTTCCACTTACCTCTATTGTGCTATCTGTAGCAACTCTGGTAATCTGTCTTGAACATGACATGGAGATCATTATGATAATTAAGAAAAGTGCTTTGTATTTTACTCGTATTGTTTTCATCTGATATTA
The DNA here is from genome assembly GCF_003443715.1 of Aquimarina sp. AD10. NCBI lineage: Bacteria > Pseudomonadati > Bacteroidota > Flavobacteriia > Flavobacteriales > Flavobacteriaceae > Aquimarina > Aquimarina sp. AD10. Next base: position 3,495,336 of record NZ_CP031965.1, read on the forward strand.
TTGTTTTTTTATGATTTATTTCTTGGGTATTTTTTAATTAATGTTGACAGTTTTTTTACCAAAAACAAGTACTCCATAGTGCTACTTCTAAAACTCCTAGGCCTATGGCAACAGGTACTGACAGATCGTTAGAATAATTGTAACCATATCCATTAACCCCATAAGCGTTGAAATAATATGGATCGTAACCATATGCATATGTTGGGTTTTGGGCTCTTGCAAGAGCTCTTTCATGACGTCTTAATCGCCTTTGGGCTCTTCGTTCTCGTTTTTCTTCGATAGGATCTCTTGCAGTATAGGTTTCTTGTAGTGTGGTTCCTTGTTGTAACGTATATGAACTGCGAATTGAATCGTATTTTTTCAAGGACACTTCATAATTTGGATTTTGAAGCCCTAAAAGATCTTTAGATTCTTGTGCCTTTAGCATCCCCTGATAACCAAAAAATACTACTAGTATAATTATAATGTTTTTCATTGAATTAAATTTTTATTGATCTACTATTTCCCATTTGTGATAACATTAGTATCACTTGTTATCCTAAAACAAACAAGGTGCATATTACCCTACTTTATTTTAAATAACTAACAAAAAATTTCTAGAGATTGCATAAAAAAAGAAGCTCTTAATTATCATTAAGAGCTTCTCGAAAGACTATATTAATGGCTCTATTTACAATTGTAAATAAGCACATTGTAGTATCATATTAAATTAAAACCACATTGGTCTTATAAAAGGATAGAAACGTTGTATATATTACTAAATGTTATGGCTACTCTTCTTCGTTGTATATTCCAACAATCAGTTCTCCTTCTGCATTCATAGTTGCGCGATACATTCCGGCAGTATTAAACTCCATAGATACATTGCCTTTATTATCGATAGCTATGATACCCCCTGTACCGCCTAACTTCGTTAATTTTTTCTGAATCACTTCGTGCGTTGCTTCTTGTAACGACAATCCTTTATATTCTATCATCGCAGAAACATCGTAAGCAACCATACCCCGAATGAAGTATTCTCCCCAACCTGTACTAGATACTGCGCAAGTAGCATTATTTGCATAGGTTCCTGCTCCGATAATTGGTGAGTCTCCTATACGATTCCATTTTTTATTGGTCATTCCTCCTGTAGAAGTACCCGCAGCCAAATTACCATTCTTATCTAAAGCTACGCAACCTACTGTTCCAAATTTTGAATCTTTAATTAATGGATCATAAAATGCCGTAGTTTTATTTGCTTCTTTATTTTTTAATTTCTCTTTTACCTGTTTTAAGGCTTTCATTCTATGTTCTGTATAAAAATATGATGGATCCACAAGTTCTATATTTTGTTCTTTGGCAAACGCTTCTGCCCCTTTACCAGATAATAAGACATGAGGAGAGTTAAGCATAACTTCTTTTGCAAGGTTAATTGGATTTTTTACTGTTTTTACTCCTGCTATTGCACCAGCGTTTAGCGTATTTCCATCCATAATAGAGGCATCTAATTCATTTACACCTTCGTTTGTAAAAACGGCACCCTTTCCTGAGTTAAACAATGGTGAATCTTCGAGGATATTAATTGTTTTTTCTACAGCTTCTAAACTCGTTCCTCCATTTTTTAAAATTGTATGACCAACACGAATTGCTTCTGTGAGTTTAGCTCTAAATTCGGCCTCTTTTTCTGGAGTCATATTTTTTTTCAAAATGGTACCTGCACCGCCATGAATAACAATTCCAAACGCATCTTGAGCGTCAGTAACAATTGTTTTGGGGGTATCTACTTTTGCTATTTTTGTAGTTTCTTTATGTTGTTGTTTACATGCTATAAAAAAAACAAAGCTTAAGGCTATTAGGACTCTATTCATTTCAAAAATAATTTAAAGAGGTTTGTGTTTACTATAATCTACTAAAGCTATTCTTCCTTGGAAGAATCTAAAAGTTAAATGTATTACATTTCCACCGTTATCTTCTAAGCTTATAGATTTATTTAACTCAAACTCATAAGGTTGCTGCTTTCCTCCTTCGATAGCAATATTATCGGCATATAGCTCAAATCCTTTAGTTTGTTTTAATAAAGGTTCTAATTTACCGGAAATAGCAGGTATTTGTCCTGATTTATTGATAATAGCAGATCCCGAACTATTATTTTTTTCTACAGTCACTGCAATATCCTCTTTAGGATTAACTTCTTTAAAAAGCACTGCTGGATATTCTGGATGCGAAATTAAAACAGTATATACTTTTCGAGTTCTAATAATAAAATGTGCCAATCCTTTTTCATCTGTTATCCCTTCTAAATATGTAGAGTTATCCGCAACTAATACCACATTGGCATTTTTGATATTAACTCCTTTTTCGTCAGAAACTTTTAATGAAAATATAAATGGTTTTGCACTAACCATGGTAGAGAGTTTCGACCATTTTTTTCTGAAAAAAGTTTGATCTTTAGTTACTTTCTTTTGGATCAAGGTGGCTAATTCCTCTGGTGTTTTATCTTTCAGATCAATATAACCTACTGTTTTAAGAATTCCGGGAATCTCTGTATCATCGAACCTTGCAGGTAAAATATATTCGCGACTTTCTTGAAACGCTCTGGCTTGCATCGAAACTCTCTCATGATTTGTCCATAATTTCTGATTATAAAAACCTGAGATAAACATAACTGTATACCTTGCTTTACTTTGGTAAATCTCTGATAAATGTTCATACAAGTTCTTTCCCCATAGATTTGCCTCTTCAAACAAATCATAGAACACTTTAATGCCTTTTATTCTCAGGCTATTTGCAACTTCTTCAACATACGCCCGATTCTCTCCTGCAAAGGAAAGCGCAACATCATACTCATAGCTATTATTTTTCATCATTGCTTATTTTTCTTTTTCAACCAAAAAACTTAATTGACTTTATTTATAGCGCCAATTTTCATACCAATTTTAGACATATCACAATCGTCATAAATCGTTTATGATATCTGTATTTCTTCTCTGTAAAAAATTAACAAGAGCTATCGACTATTCTGATAAAAATGCATACTTATACTAGTAAAAACTAGATCAGAGTATAGTCTTGATTCATCATCTGGTTGGTATAGTACAAAATTAACTTCTTTATTTGGAAATATTCCATTTTTTATAGGAAATATTCCAACAAAAGTTTTACTTTTAAACCGTAAAAAAACCGTACTCATGAAACCAGAAAACCGCATCAAAGGCAGGGGAGCACAGGAAAAAGTGCAAAATAAGTTCTTTATTCACAATCATGAGTTGCGCGATGATTTCTTAAATTATTGCCAAAACGAAGGAGAGCAAATCGACAAGTATAAGACAACTTTTATTGAAACGTTTCCAAAAACAATTATCAATAAAGTAACAAGTCCAGATGTGGGTATGGCATACTCTCTTAATCCATATCAAGGTTGTGAACACGGATGTGTATATTGTTATGCTCGTAATTCTCACGAATATTGGGGTTATGGTGCAGGCCTAGATTTTGAAACTAAAATTTTGGTTAAAAAAAATGCTCCCGAACTATTAGAAAAGAAAATACGAAACAAAAACTGGAAAGCCTACCCCATTTCTTTATCCGGAAATACTGACTGTTACCAACCCATAGAAAACAAACTAGCTATAACGCGAGAACTGCTTAAAGTATTTCTGAAATATCGACACCCCGTCGGAATTATAACCAAAAATGCACTCATCCAACGAGATATGGATATTCTTTCAGAACTAGCTAGTTATGATTTAGTTTCAGTATATCTTTCTATTACTTCACTACAAGAAGAGACTAGACGAATTCTAGAACCCAGAACGGCAAGTATTAAAAAACGCTTGGAAACCTTAGAGAAATTAAATGGATTGGGGATCCCTACAAATGTTATGATGGCTCCTATTATTCCTTCTATTAACAGTCATGAAATCCTACCTCTGGCTAAAGCTATTTCAGAACGAGGAGCAAAAAGCATTGGATATACTATTGTTAGGCTTAATGGAGCAATCGGAGGGATTTTTACTAAATGGCTAGAAACTGCTTTTCCTGATCGCAAGGATAAGATTTTACATCAGATCATGCAATGTCATAATGGTAACTTAAATGATAGCGTATTTGGCAGAAGAATGAAAGGAAGTGGTCAAATGGCTAATCAGATTCATCAACTTTTTGCTTTAGCCAAAAAAAAGTATTTCCCAAAACCAGAAAAACAGTATTTAAATTGTGATTTACATGAGGACTATAAAAACAATCAGCTTAAACTATTTTAACTGTACTTAATTCTACTTTATACAAGTAAAAAATATTTAAGTTTATAAAAAAGTTGAATATTACAAGTACTATTATTAAAAAAATTAATATCCCAATACTCATGTTTAGCAAAAAATTGTAATTTTGGGTCACCAATTTAAACCGTCAAAACACAATCCCATACTAACTAATCATCAAAGCTCTTAAAATGAAAAAATCCCCAAATCATTTCCGAAGTTCGTCTTCCCTTTTTTTAAAGAAAACACTATTTCTAGTATCAAAGCATAGCTATACTACTTTGAAATAATCCTATTTTAGAAATAAGAACAAAAAAAGACAGCAAAACAACTGTAAATCAATCATTTAAAAAACATTTATAACTTCTTAATATAAGGATTATACAATCCTTGTATCGACTATATGTTATTCTAGATTACCCTAAAATCTTCTATGAACTAGGGTATTATCCGGATGATACATTGGGTTGTTTTATAATATGTCCAACATAGTAAACCAATAACTTAATATATTCATTTAAACCCCTTAAAACCCAAACTTTATGAAACGTATTTTTACATTTCTCGTCATGTTGTTTATGACAACGCCTTTTTTTGCCCAATCCCATAACCTTAAACCTAAACAACAAATTGCTACAGCCAAGCGCTTAGGAAAATCTTTTAAAGAAGTTTCTTTATTTAGCTTGAAAAAAGGAAAATCTAATGTCCCCCTTCCTAAAGAACTTAAGGAATACTCTATTTTATCCTTGCAATCATCTGTCATGAAAAATTTTAAGTCATCTGCTCCAGAGGCTATGAATCTTTTATTACCAGGACAAAAATCATCAATGCTTTTAGAATTAGTAAAAGTAGAAATTGCAACAGATGATTTTTCGATTGTAGAAATGCCATCAGGAAGAATTATTCAACCCAGTAAAAATATCGCGCACTATCGCGGAATTGTTAAAAACAGTCCTAATTCTATTGCTGCTCTTACCATTGTAGATGGTGAAGTATCTGGAATTATAAGTTTAGATGATCAGATAGGTAATTTGGTACTTGGTAAATTAAGTAAAAGCCAAGATCATATTCTTTATGAGGATAAGGATATTAGTCACCTTAATGATTTTGTCTGTCAAACCGAAGATATTCACGCTAAAGGAATCGAAAAAAACGATTTTTCAAAAGAAGCTCCTGCTGCTAATCAAGTTAAGTGTCCTGAAATATTTTTTGATATCGGTAATGATGTCGTTAGAGATAAAGGAGGTAGTCAAGCAGCTAGTAATTTTGTTCAGGCTATGTTTAATCAAGTTGCGATATTATATGCTAATGATGGCGTAAAAATAAAACTTTCTGGTATTAAAGCTTGGACATCGACTACTCCATTTAATGGTTTAGATAGTTTTCGTAGTTATAGAAATCGAAATGGATTTAATGGTGACCTCGCACATTTTGTAACCTACAATTACTCGGGTGGTGTTGCTTGGGTGAACGCTCTTTGTGGTTCCTACAGATACGGTTTATCAGGTATAAATCGTAATTATCAGAATGTTCCTAGATACTCTTGGAATATATCCACAATTGCTCATGAATTAGGTCATAATTTTGGATCAAGTCACACGCATTCTTGTTCTTGGAATGGTAATAATACCGCAATCGATGGCTGCTATAATACCGAAGGAGGCTGTGGTCGTCCAGGAATACCTTCTGGAGGAGGAACTATTATGAGTTACTGTCATTTAACCAGTGCTGGAACAAACTTAAGAAAAGGGTTTGGATCGCAACCCCGAAACGTAATTCAGAGATCAATCAGGAGAGCAAGTTGTGTAGGTACTTGTTCCGACGGTGGTGATGGCGGTGGTGACGGTGACGAAGTAAACTGTGTCGGGATTGATGAGTGGTCTGGTAATGTAAACTATACCGCAGGAGATAAAGTAACTTACAGAGGTAGACTATTTGAAAGAACAGCAAATAATGGCTGGAATGATCTAGGAGAGTGTAGTTCTGATCCATGTTCTAGAGCCGTGCAATGGACAGCAAACACAACATATTCTCCTGGTGACGTTGTTATTTATCAAGGCAATGTATGGTTAAGAACAGCAGATAATGATTGGGAAGCCGTACAATGTAATAATAATAATAACATCGATCCATGTGCCACTGTAGCCCCATGGGCAGAAGGTATTAATTATGGTGCTGGTGATCAAGTTGTATTTGAAGGCAAAGTATTTGAATGGTCAGGAACCGAATGGATTGAAATAGCCACTTGTGCTGGTACTCCTGCATCTTCACCTAGGAATGCAGATGCATTAAAAGCAAAAAGTTCTAACATTATACTATACCCTAATCCAGCTAAGGATTTTATCACATTAGAAATAGAAAATGTTAATGGTAAGCATACAAGTATTATTATTAAAAATATGCAGGGTACCAATATTTTCACAAAAACCATCAATAAGACCTCTCCTCGTAGAAGTGTAAAAGAAACTCTAGATATTCAATCGTTGAATAGCGGAATTTACTTTATACAAATAATCAACGGTGATACAATTAGCACTAAAAAGATAAATATCAAATAAACTCTTATTGTAAATTTTTAGAAAGGGTATGTAGTACAACGCATACCCTTTTAACCATCTTATAAAATAAAACCAATGACACAACTCAAAAAAATATCTCCTTTTTACTGGAGATTAGTTCTAGTGCTTTTCTTTTTAATCAATCCGATGAATTATCAAGGTTCTGCACAAGAATTATTTCAGATGATGCAAAATCAAAATGACTACAGTGTAAAAAAACTAGAACGTTTAGGAACTAAGTATTATAAAAACCGTGAAAAAGGTAAAGGAAGTGGATATAAGTTATACATGAGAAATTTGTACTGGGCTAAACGAAATGCCGACGCAAATGGTCGTGTTATAAGTGCAAGTCAAGTTGTAAGTGAATCCGAAAAATTTCAGAAATCCTGGAACAAAAACAGTAGTCCTACTTCAAAAATTGTACAAAGAAGTAGTAATTGGAAAGAATTAGGTCCTTTCAACTGGTCACGAACTTCAAGTTGGACTCCGGGACTAGGAAGAGTTACAGCTATTGCTGTAGAGCCTTCACAACAAAAGATTATCTATGCCGGTTCTCCAGGAGGAGGTATTTGGAAATCTATTGATGCTGGTAAAAGTTGGAAACCGCTAGGAGATCAGATGGCTAATATGTCTATTTGGTCAATAGCAATAGATCCCAATAGTACCAACACCGTATACCTAGGAAATTCTGCGGGTCAAATTATGAGATCTACAAATGGAGGTACTTCATGGACGCAAATATACAGGGTTAGTGGTACCCCCAGAAGAATTCTTATTCACCCAAGCGATAACAGAATTTTTATCGGGACATCAAGAGCACTTTATCGATCAACCAATGGCGGGAGTTCTTTTAGTTCAGTACTAAATTCTCCTGCAGAAGATGTTGAATTTAAACCTGGAAACACAAGTGTAGTTTATGCCTGCGGAAACAGTTTTTACAGATCAACAAATGGCGGGCGTTCTTTTAGCCGAATAACTAGTGGAATTTCTGCAACTGAACGTATGAAAATGGCAGTAACTCCGGCCAACCCAAATGCCATTTATCTAGTCCAAAAAAGAGGAAGTAGTTTTGGGTATTTATATCGATCTCTAGATGGTGGTAGCAATTTTACGCAACGTGCGAACTATAATAGCATATCTACTAATCAGGTATATTTTACACAAGCCTCTAGAGATATGGCCATAACAGTATCCGACTCCAATGCAAACGAAGTTTATTTGGGAGGAATGGATTTCTCAAGATCTACAAATGGTGGTACTAGCTTCTCCAAACTAGCTACATGGAGTTCTCCAGAAGATAGATCCTATGTTCATGCCGATATCGAAGTAATGCAATACATCAACGGTACTTTGTATGTTGGTAGTGATGGTGGGATATTTAGAAGTGTTAACCGCGGAAATAATGTGACCGATTTATCACAAGGAGGATTAGGTATCAAACAATACTATCGTATTGGTAATTCGGCAACAGATGCAAATATGATTGTAGGAGGTTCACAAGATAACGGAACCAATATAATGTATGGATCATCTCGGCAATTTAAAGAATGGTTAGGTGCAGATGGTATGGAATGTTTTATCGACCATAAAAATAAAAATGTAATATACGGTACAGTACAGTTTGGTTCGTTGTACAAAAGTACAAACGGAGGTAATAGTATTGGAAGTATTAGCAAACCTGGTAATTTTAGTGGAGAATGGGTAACTCCTTTTATGATGGACCCTATTAACAATAAAAAGATTTATGTAGGATACAGAGATCTATATCGAAGTAATAATGGTGGTAGCAGAGGCAGCTGGAGTAATTTAACAAGTAACATCAATCTTGGTGGTAATCTTGATGAAATGGCAATCGCAAAATCAAACAACAACTACATATATATTGCTCAAGAGGGTCGAGTATGGAGAACCAAAAATGGACAAAATAATAATCCAATATGGACCGAAGTAAGTAATTTTAGAGGCAATGTAAATTTTATCGCCGTAGACCCAAATAATCCTGAGCGAGTAGCAATTGCTGCCACTGGATCCAGAGTGTACCTATCTACAAATGCCGGAAATACCTGGGTGAATATTAAAAGAAATCTACCTAACATATCTGCACAATGTTTGGTTTTTGATGACACCTCTGCCAATGGTTTATATGTGGGAATGCAATCTGGTGTATACTACATAAATGATGCACTTAACAATTGGACTCCTTTTTCAACAAATTTACCCAACGTTCAAACAAGTGATCTAGAAATTCATTATGCTACTCGAAAAATTCGCGTCGGTACTTACGGGCGTGGTATTTGGGAGTCTGATCTTTTTGATGGGAATATTGATACCGAAGAAATAAATCCACCTAGTGATTTAGTTTCAGAAGTAAATCAAAAAGACGTAACCCTAACTTGGAAAGACAATTCTACTAACGAAAATGGCTTTACTATCGAGAGAACAACAGGTAGTACTTATGAAAGAATAGGTTTTGTAGAAACAGGTGTAGTTACTTATACTGATAAAAACTTATCCAACAATACTTATACGTATCGTGTTAGAGCTTATGACAATGATAGTTACTCAAATTATTCTAATACCACTAAAGCAGTCGTGGGAGACACTGATACTTATGATGTTAATGCACCAAGTGATTTAGTTTCAGAAGTAAATCAAAAAGATGTTATTCTAACCTGGAAAGACAATTCTAATAATGAGAATGGCTTTACAATCGAAAGAACAACAGGTAGTACTTATGAACGAATAAGCTTTGTCGGCACCGGTATAGTAACCTATACAGACAAAAATGTAGCTAATGGTTCTTATACCTATCGCGTTAGAGCATATGATAGTGACAGTTACTCTGACTACTCTAATACCGTTACTGCGGTTATAGAAAATATTAATATTATTGACAATTGTGAAGGTTGCGTTGTTTACGAAACTAATAGTGAAGAAACCACAAACGAAGACCATTCAAAAGAAAAAGCCGCAGATGGCGACCCCAATACATACTGGCACTCTAACTGGTATGACGATGGCGCATCACATCCTCATTATATCTCTATAGATCTTGGAGAACAAAGAGATTTGGTTGGCTTTTCTTACCAAGGTAGACAAACAGGTACAACAGGTATGGTAAAGGATTATATTTTATTTGGATGGGACGGTAATAATTGGCAACAATTAGCCACGGGTGCATTTCAAAAATCCACGCTCAAACAGACTGTAGAGTTCGATAAATTTAAATGCCGATACATATACTTTAGAGCGCTATCTGAAGTAGATGATAAACGATGGGCGTCTGTTGCCGAATTTACAGTAAGATATACCCCTAGCCAAACTAATCCTGAAGCTCTTAACGCACCAATTCAAAATTCTGTTCCTCCGACTGTTGATCTTACAGATTTTGACGGTATCAAAGTATTTCCTATTCCTTTTGGAAATGAATTGATGATCAAAGGTGTTTCCTCAAAAAAAGCAGCACGTTCCATTCAGTTAATTGGCACAAATGGTAAGCTTCAAAGAACAAAGACTTCTTTAAATGGGGATTTGATAACTCTGGACACGCATCAATTGCTCAAAGGGTTTTATATTTTGCGTATAGAGCAAAATGGAACTGAAAAAAACATAAAGATTTTCAAAAAATAAAGAATACAACAAAGAAAAGATATGTTTTTTAAGTGCAATTTATGAATCTATGAGTTGAGTTTAAAGGTACTTGTTAGGTTTATGGCCTAAAACACTTAAAATACTAATTTTGATATTGCAATCAGTACTATCTGAAAGTAGCTAAAAGTTATTGCCCAATATGCACATATTGGGCAATTGCTTTTTTTATTAAATAAGGTTTATTTATTAAATTTTAGTCACTTACAAATTTATGTAAGAAATATTGCAGATTTATTCCTAATGAAAATGCACTTATTTATTAAATTAACGTTAATTCAGTCTTAATATACAGTTAAGTTTTACTGTACTGTTTTTAGTTTTGTATCTTAATTTTCTTTCGAATTTTTGTTCTGTTTCAAAATTCTCTTTTTTGTTTAGCCCCTTTGTTTCCAATAACGCAACAGTGTTGCATTACTGAATGTTAAGGGATATTTCCTCTTATTTAGTGGCACACGAACTACACACAACCCTTTTCTTGTTACGCTTTTGCCGTATTTCATTATTAAAATTAATCTCTACTTTTGAATAATTGACTTGAAATAACTCAACGCTTTAATTTAATTTTAAACTCAAATATTTAACACAAAAATCAAGTAACAATGAAAACTAAATTGAAAATTTTAAGTATCGTAACCGTTTCATCTTTCTTCTTTTATAGTTGTGAAAAAGATTCAAATGAGCTTACTGATATAGAAACAGGGGTAGAAATTACTGATACTACTATAGGGGCAGATCAAGCAATACCTGGAGAGTATATTGTAATTTACAAAGAGGATAAGTCTCTATCTGGTAAAAGTGCTGGAATGAAAGCTAAATCCTTACAAACGTTATCAAAATATGCTATGGGAGAGGATAACATAAAACAAACCTACAGTGATGCTATTCAAGGATTTGCAGTTAAGAATTTAACTCTAAAACAAGCAGAAATGCTTAAAAATGATTCTGAAGTAGCTTTTATAGAACCAAATTATATTCATAAATTGGATGTAGATATGGGTAAACCTGTAAGTACGCTTCCTGCAACAGTACAAGGAAAAGATGCTACTAAAGATACTCCACTTCCTAACGGAGATTTTTTACCTTGGGGTATAGAAAGAGTAGGAAGAGCTAATGGTAGTGGTAGAACTTGCTGGATTATCGATAGTGGTATCGCTCCGCATAGTGATCTAAATATTAATACTGGTAGAAGTAGAAGTTTTGTAGGCGGATCATGGCAAGATCAAAACGGACATGGAACTCATGTAGCAGGAACCGTTGCTGCAAAAAATAATGGATCTGGAGTTGTAGGTGTAGCTTTTGGAGCTACTGTAGTTTCTGTTAGAGTATTAAATGCTGCAGGAAGTGGTGCTACATCTGGTATTCTTTCTGGAGTAGATTATGTAGCTCGTAATGCAGGAAATGGAGATACTTGGAACTATAGCGTAGGATTTCGTAATAGATCTACTTCACAAGCCATTGATAATGCCTTTAGAAATCTTGAAAGAAGAGCGATCGGAGCTATGGCAGCAGGAAATAGCAATGATGATACGCAATTTTATTCTCCACAAAGATTACAAACAAGTAGAATTTGGAATGTTGGTAACATGACTCGTTCTGGGGCTGCTGCAGGATCTTCAAACTTTGGAAGAAGTGTAGATCGTTGGGCTCCTGGTACTGCTGTATGGTCTACTTGGTTAAACGGTCAGTTTAATAGAATCTCTGGTACATCTATGGCATCTCCACACGTAGCTGGTATTTTATTACTAAGAGGTAATAGTACTGGAACAAATGGATCTGTTAGAAAAGGAGGATACACTGCTCCTATTGCTACTGTAAATTAAATAAACAATCCAATATATGTTTTGAATTTGTTAGAGGCTGGGGTTAGAAACCCAGTCTCTTTTTTTTGTGGTAGAACGATAAGATCATCCGATTTTTATTTCTCTAATTCTTTGATAAAGTACGATGGATAAATCCCTGTGTTTTTATAAAATGCTTTTGAGAACGCTTCTGCATTATTAAAACCAATTTCTTGTGCTATTGCTTTTATAGTATATTTTCTAAACATTCTATCTTTTTGCAATCTATCGATCACAAAGTCAATACGCAAATCATTAATATACGTACTAAATGTCTTTTCTTTAAACGTATTAATCACTTTAGAGAGGTAGCTAGAATTAGATCCAAAACTTTTGGCTAAGTCCTTAGCATTAAGAGTTGCTTTTAAAAACCCCTTACTCTCTTCAAACTTTTGTAATTGATCTAGTAAATTATTTACAGTTTCTTTATTAAGTGTAGAACCACTTGACTGTTTACTAGCATCATCTTTTTTAGCCGTCTTATCTCTTAATTGTATGAATCGTTTTTTAAATAGTCGTTGTCGATAGTTGTAATAGATCACTCCAAACAAACTTAACCCCAAAAGCAACGATATAATAATGTTTTTTGAATATATAATTTTATTTTCAGCCTCTAAAGCGGTTATAACTTTTTGTTTTTCTTCAAGTAATTTTGGAGTATCAAATTCTAGCAATAACTGATCACTTACTAACCTATAATTATTATTTAACGCACTATCAACTTTTAACAATTTATCAATATATTCTAATTGATTGGGATAGTCATTTTTTTCTTTATAATAGTCGGCTAATTCAAAATAGGTTTGTCTCTGCTCGGACATAAAATAGTTAGAACCCTTAAGTAAGGAATCTACCTTTTTAAAATAGGAAAATGCTTCTTCTATTTCATTTAAAGCCTTATTAGCTTTTCCAAGATAAAAATATGCGTAAATTATGTCATTCTCATAAACATCTTTTGATATAGAGTCTATAAATATGGGCAGGAATCCTTCTAATTTACTTTTTGCATCTACATATCTCTCATCAAAGTAATCTAATATTGCATCGTCTAGGTCAAATATAGACACTCTATCGTCCCTTCTTAAAGATTTGAATTTAAGACCTTTTTGATTTAAAACTCTTGCTGAATCTAATTGATTATTTAACCTATAGGCTGAAGATAAACTGGATAAGGTTCGAAGATAGTAAATAGTATCCCATTTACCTTTATTTGCTTCCATGTTACTTTCATGATAGGCTATACATTCCTTTAATATCGCTCTAGCTTCATTATATTTCCCCAAACCCATTTTTAGATAAGAAATATTTTTTTTAACTAAATAAACATAGGCTTCATTATCATCTCTTTTTGCATATTTTAAGGCCATTAGGTAATCCTTTAATTGATTTTTGGGATCTCCTTGGGCTCTAAAACTAAGTGCTCTTTTATTATAAAGCAATTCAGGATAATGTTTTATATCGGCATTTTTACCATATAAGATTGCAGAATCAAGCATTTGAATTCTTTTAATATCCAAAGGACTATACAACAAACTTCTTAAACCATAAGATCTTGCTATGTTACTACTATCTCCCGTATTTTTAGCTCTACCAGAGTAGATATCTATGTAAATCTTGGCTTTAAATTTATCAGTTTCAAAAGTTTTAAGAAACGCTGCTTTAAGCTCTTCATATGTCTTACTTTTCAAAGAGTCTGGTACTACAAAAGACTGCCCATATCCAGTAAGGGAAATAAAAAAAAGAAAAAAGATGAATTTATGATACTGTTTTAACTGCATAGCAAATACTTTTTAACGCAGATCAAAAATATTTAATTAGAGAGCTTTTGGGCATACGATAACCTAAAAATACTAGAAACAGCGCACTGATTTTATAAAAAACAGGTCATTTTACAATTCATAACTCACCTTGCCACTCTTTATAGAATTGGTCTAAGAAAGTTTCCATATAGGTATGGCGTTGTTGAGCGATTTTTTTACCAGTTTCAGTATTCATTCTATCTTTTAGTAAAAAGAGTTTCTCGTAGAAATGATTTATGGTTGGGGCTGTAGATTTTTTATACTCCTCTTTACTCATATGTAGATTAGGAGCAATGTCAGGATCATAAAGAGCCCTGTTTTTAAAGCCTCCATAGTTAAAACATCTAGCTATCCCTATAGCACCAATGGCATCTAACCGATCGGCATCTTGTATAATATCTAATTCTGGAGAGGTGAATTTTTGTATAACGTTTCCACCTTTAAAAGAGATATTCTCGATGATGTTTACCACATGATCAATCACCTCTTTTTTAACATGCAGTCCTTCTAGAAATTCTGATGCTACTCTGGATCCTACAGTTTCATCACCATCATGAAATTTAGAATCTGCGATATCATGTAGCAGTGCTCCCAATGCAATAATAAGGTGATCTACGTTATCTTCGCCTTTAGCAATTAGTCTAGCGTTATTATATACCCTTTGTATATGAAACCAGTCATGCCCTCCTTCGGCATCTGCTAGTTTTTCTTTTACAAAATCTATGGTCTTGGATATAACTTTATCCATAGTGTTATCTACTACTTGATTAAAGCAGGTTGTACCCATTTAAATTCAAAAACATCTTCTGGGATTACTAGTCGCTCACTAATACGTTGCATTCTGGCAGGTAGTTTCATTACAAAATCACGTGCTTTCTCTGCCTCATCAGTTAAATCTACTAGTTTATCGATTTCCCACTTGTCGATTAATCGTTGCATGATGTCTATATAATCTTGAGAGGTATACACTCCTAGACGTTGTGCAGCATTTGAAAATTCTTCAAAAGCAGTTCCTATAGCATCTCCCGATTCTCTAAGAAAATGAGCTGGCATAACGATTTTATGTTTCATCATATGGCTAAAGGCAACCATCATTTGGCTAGGATCGACTGCAAAAATATCTTTTACAAACTCGCTATATGCATTATAGTGGCGCATTTCGTCTCCTGCAATAATTTTACACATTTTTGCTAGAGATTTATTAGAATATTCTCTTGCTAATTTAGCAACACGACTATGAGAGATATTTGTAGCTAATTCTTGAAAACTTGTATAAACAAAGTTTTTGTATGGATCTCTATCTGTACCGATATCAAAACCATCATTGATTAGGTGTTGTGTAGTACGCTCTACTTCGATCATATTTACTCGACCAGAGAGGTATAAGTATTTATTTAAGGTATCACCGTGTCTGTTTTCTTCGCTAGTCCAATATCGTACCCAACGAGACCATCCATTACCTTTTCCATCTTCATGTTGGTTTACCCCTTCTACATCCATCAACCAAGATTCGTAAGTAGGTAATGCTTCTTCTGTAATAGTATCCCCAACCAAAACTACCCAAAAATCATAAGGAAGTTCTTTTGCCAATTCTCTAAGTTCTTTAACTTCTTCAAAAAAAGTATCCTCATTTTGAGAATCTGGTAAAAAATCTGTTGGCTGCCATACCTTGTCTATTGGGATCAAAAACTTATCGATATATGATTCGATTTTTTTCTCCAATAACTGCATTACTTCTAATCTAATATTATCTATAGCCATGATGATGGTGTGTTAATTTCGTATTGCTAAAGTAACCCTTTCTTCTATCTTTTTTATCAATAATTCGGGTTCTTTATCTATCGAGATGGGTTCTTGTACTTCTAGCGTTAAATGTATCCCGATTCCCATGGGGAAATTTCCGTACTTTACTAGTTTCCAACTGTTGTTTATCGTTACCGGTACCACAAGAGCTTCAGGCGCATTTTTAAACAAAATTTTTAAGCCGGTAGCTGCAAACTCTTTAGGGTTTCCGTCTTTACTTCGGGTTCCTTCAGGAAAAATTACCGCTGCAAAATTATGTTCTGCGATATATTTTCCGAATTTTGACAGTGCTGGTATGGATTGCTTTGGGTTTTTTCTATCAATTAAAACATGACCGCCATGCCTTAAATTAAAGGAGATACTTGGAATTCCTTTTCCCAATTCGATTTTAGAAATAAATTTTGGCTTATGTCTTCTCAAATACCAAGAAATTAATGGGATATCGAACATGCTCTGATGGTTCGAAACAATAATCAGAGGTTTATTTTTTGGTAAATCATGTTGATTTTTAAAACTAAAGGTTACTCCCAGTGCATGCAAACATCTTAACAAACATAAATTCATGATGTTAATGACACCTCTATGAGCTTTAGCGCCTCCTAATGTTACACCTAGCCACTGTAACAAATGAAAAATGACTAGTGTTAATCCAAAAAGTAAGTAGAAAATTACAGAAAGCGGATAACTTAATATCCTTTTTATTGCCTCCATGATCTCTTTTAAAAATTATTAAATATGTCTTGTGTTATCGACGTGCAAGGTCTTACATTATTTCAAGTAAACCAATAGTTTTATAAAATAAAAACCGTTTGCATAGACAAACGGCTTTGTATTTTTATAGCATATATAATGCTTACTTTTTAACAATGCTCGTTGTACGCATCTTTAAGGTTTTCTGCAATCATATCTGCTGGTCTTCCTTCGATATGATGACGTTCTAACATGTGCACTAATTCTCCGTTCTTAAACAAAGCCATTGATGGCGATGATGGAGGAAATGGAATCATAAATCCACGAGCCTTATCTGTAGCTTCTCTATCAACACCTGCAAAAACAGTTACTATATGATCTGGTTTTTTATCATTTATTAAAGAAGCCTTTGCTCCTGGACGCGCATTTGCTGCAGCACAACCACATACTGAATTTACAACCACTAATGTTGTTCCTTCTTTTGCGATAGCAGTTTCTACAGCTTCGGCAGTTTGCAATTCATCAAAACCTACATTGGTAAGATCTTCTCGCATTGGTTTCACTAAATCTGCTGGATACATATTTCTTTTATTTTTTTGTATTACAATTTTATGCAAAGGTACAAATTATGTACTAAATACTGATTACTTACGTATAGTCGTATGCCCCTAATTTAACTAACATTATGATTTTTTTATTATCAATTAAGCATTGTCTATTAATTTTCTTGTAAAAACATCGTTTTTTTGTTCTAATAGAAAAAGTAATCACCTATTTAGTAACAAATATGGGTATTTAATGTCTAATAGTATGTAGACAAAATATCAATAGATAATTTCAGTTATCTTTACAACCCAAAAAAATATCATACATGATTAAATGGTTTGCAGCCATATTAGGAGCAGGATTTTTTAATGTCCCAGGAGCAATTCTTGGTTTTATAATAGGTAGTTTAATCGATGCCTCTACAAATAAAGGCGGCAGTGTATTTAAAGAAGTTTTTAAACAAGAATCTAATATTACACCAGCAGATTTTGAGCTTAATTTATTGTCTCTATCTTCTATGGTTATCAAAGCTGACGGCAAGGTAAATCAAACAGAATTAGACTATGTAAGACAATATTTTGTAAGTGCCTATGGTAAAGATAGGGCTAATGCCACCTTTAGAACCTTTAATGAAATAATCAAAAACAGAGAAGTTTCTGCACAGCGTATTTGCATGCATATTAACCAACACACCAGATACCCTTCTAGATTACAGATTCTTCATTTTTTGTTCGGAATTGCAAAAGCCGATGGTCATGTAAGTGAGTCTGAAGCCGAAGAAATACAAAAAATCGCAGGGTTTATGCGTATCAACTTTAGAGATTTTGAAAGTATAAAAGCCATGTTTTTTAAGACTGGTGACCATGCTTATAAAATCCTTGAAATTGATAAAACTGCTACAGATGCAGATGTAAAAAAAGCCTTTAGAACTATGGCAAAAAAATACCACCCTGATAAAATTCAGCATATGGATGAAATCCATATTAAAGGTGCCGAAGCCAAATTTAGAGAAGTGCAAATGGCTTATGATCAAATTAAAAAAGAACGAGGTATGAGTTAGTTATTTATTCATCAAAAGTGCTTATCTAAAAATACGTTGCCATAATACTTTTAAAAATAACCCAGCAGGAAGACTTGTTGTTATCTTTATTTCCTCTACAATTGAAGTTTCTTCGTCTAGAAATTTCAGAATTTTAACTCCTTTGTTCTTTTGAAATAACTTTGAAAACAATGTCGCACCAATATAATTTTTCTTATACAAAAGGTCTATAAATAGTAGATCGTAATACCAAAACCTGTTTCTTTTTCCAAATTTAGACATATTGTTATTACCAGCTTTTAAGTAAAAGGTAAGTTCCTTAATCTTTTTTAAGGTTAAGCTAAAAGTAAATCCAGTACTGGGTTTGGTCCAACCACCTGCGGTACCAATATGTATGATATTTTTTGAATTATGTTTTCTAAAATCATAGCACGTCATAGGAATACAACCTTGCTCCTTTTCGACAATTTCGTAATCTGTAATTCCTTTGTTTTCTAAATACTTTATGATTTCTGTTTCATAATCCTGATATTCCAAAAGATCTTCAGAAAATAAAGTATACTCAAATAATGCTTCATTTTTAGAAAGTGGAAGCATATACATAAATCGTGTATTTCCTTGCTGGGGTAGTTCAAAATCCATAAAAGTGGCTGTATCAGCATCAAAAATTGAAGTAGTAGTTTTTACAAACCAACCAACAAAATGTTGATTTAAAACAGGATATTGCTTTTGATTTTTAAAATCGGTGGATAGCATCACACTATTAAAGATTTTTTGACCAATATAAATTTGAGTATCCGTTTTAACAATAGCTTTATCTCCTTCATCGCTAATAGAGATAATACTTTCATGGTGAAAGGCTATATTAGATTTTGTCTTTATTGTATCAAAAATATATGTATAAAAATCTTTGCTTCTGATCAATTTATATTGATATGGGAGGATTTTTATAGTATCTGAAAATTTTTGACTCCCAAAATAAATGGTATTCCACTTTTTACTTACAATTTCATCCCAAATCCCCAAGTCTTTTTCCCAAAAACACCAAGTGCGATCATTTTGATTTTTGACTTCTTTATCTAAGATTAAAATTTGCTTTTCATCAAAAAAAGGATCAATTGCCATGTGGTAGGCCAACATTAATCCTGACGCTCCAGAACCCGAAATGATATAATCAAAATTTTGCATCTACAGAAAAGAAAAAGTCGTAAAAAACACCAATATAGCAATAAAAATATGTAGCGATATCTTGAAATGAAATACTTTTACGCTTTTTTGAAAAAGTATGTGCGCCAAAAATGCAGTAAAAAACCACCCTACGTAGTTTTGGATAGGAACTACATTATTTTCAAATTGCCAAAAATCAAATTTAGGAGCGACTCTTTCGATAACCACATCTAAAAGAACCATTAGCATAGCGGCCAAAGCAGATGTTAAAAATATGTTTTTATGAATTTTTATCACCAATCCCGCAGAACAATATACTAAAATCGCCCAATTCACGCCAATAATCCAAGGTACACCATAAATCTTAGCACCTAAATTATTTCCGTATTCATAATTCCCAAAAATCAAACCGTAGTTAACTCCCAAAAATTCTGTTATCATTCCTATGCTAAACGGAATTAACAAAAAGAGTAATAAATTCTTGTTGAATCCAGCGTTCCAAATAATAAGTATCAGATAAATAACCAGGTTAAGGCAGGTAAGTGGTAAAAACCAATCTTCATACCCGATAAGAATACCTATAATTCCCGAGATAGTAAACAGCCAAATGATAACAGCAGATATTATATTTTTTGTACTTGAGTGCATATAAATTATTTCTTAAAATCTTTTTGAACTAGTTCTGAAACTATCTTTCCTGACAATAAACACAGTGGTATGCCACCGCCTGGATGCACGCTGCCACCACAGAAATACAAATTTTTAATTTTGCCAGAAAAATTAGCATGCCTTAAGAAAGCAGCATACTTATTATTACTTGATGAACCATACAATGAGCCTTTATATGATTGGGTTTTAGATTCTATAGACTTTGGATTCAAAATTTCTTCGGTTTCTATTAAAGGCCGAATGTCTACTTTCAAAATCCTAGATATTTTTTTCAAAATATGCTGTCTTGACATTTCTATGATCGTATCCCAATCTTGATTTTCATTGCACGGCACATTTATCATTACAAACCAATTTTCGCAACCGTCTGGCGCATCATTAGGCTCGTTTTTTGAACTTATATTGATATAAACTGTAGGATCTTTTGAAACTTCTTTTTTATTAAAAATAGCATCAAATTCATCCTTATACTCTTTTGCAAAAAATACGTTATGCAACTCTAATTCTGAAAACACTCGTTTGATTCCCCAGTAAAATATAAGAGCAGAACTTGATCTAGATTGTTTGAGTATTTCATTAGGATGCTTTTGATCCGGAAGCATTTTTTGATACGTAGGCACAATATCCATATTTGAAACTACTATATCTGCTTGAAGATATTCATCTTTGATTAAAACCCCTTTAGCCTTTTTGTTTTCAACAACAATTTGATCAACTGTAGTATTAAATCTAAATTTTGCTCCTAAATCTAGTGCTAATTGATATAAGCTTTTTGTTATGCTATACATTCCTCCTTGCGGAAAAAACGTTCCGTAGTGTTGTTCTAAATGTGGAATCATAGACATGATCCCAGGAGTTTTATAAGGAGATGAACCATTATATGTTGCAAATCGATCAAAAAACTGTACCAATCTAGGGTCTTTATATGCTGATGTATTAACCTTATGTAATGTTGAATCAATATCCAACACACCAATCTTTGCAATTGCCTTTAAAGTATCTTTAGAGAAGTATGTAGAAAACTTATGTAGAGAACTTGATAAAAATATTGAGCTAGTAAGGTCATATTTTTGCTTGCTCTTTTCGAAATATTTTAAAATTTGAGATGCTTTTACATCAAAAACGGATGAAGCCTCTTGGGCAAACTTGTTTTTGTCTGCAAATGCAGTAAACCGAGTTCTATCTTCATAAAAGTAATTGCAAACTTTCTCTTTTTTTACATAGTTAAGGTACTTGCTAATATCTTTTCTGCTGCTCTCGAATAGTTCCTCAATAAACTGTGGCATTGTAAATAAAGAAGGGCCACAATCAAATCGGTACCCATTCTTTTTAAACTCTGTTACTTTTCCGCCAGGTGTGGTATTAGATTCTAAAACCAAAACATTGAAATTTTGGTTTTGCAGACGTATCGCAGCTGCAAGACCTGCCATACCTGAACCAATAACAATTGCTGTTTTTTTATTCATATCATACTTTAGAAGTATGTTCAAAATTCCGAAATAAGATCAGACTTTAAAGCTATACACGTTGTTTTTTGTATATCTTTAACTTCTGTTAAACGCGCTATGAGACGATTACTTATTCTACTGCTATATATAGTATCGACTGCTTCAACAATTGCTCAGGATACTACCAAAATTGAAATCCCAAAAATAATTTCAAAACTTAAAATCGAACATAGCTTAGATTTTGACTCAAAAAGCATCAAATTTGTTCGTGTACTTGAAGATTCTAGATGCCCAACAGGTGTATCTTGCATGTGGCAAGGCGAGGTAAAAATTCTTATTGAAATCTCTGAGAACAAAAAAGTAATTGAAGAAAAAGAACTTGTTTTTGATTCAAAGTCTCCTTCACCTGATAAAGCAATACAATTACTTGTTACTGACCAAAAAACAATTTATGTATTTAATGTTAGCCCTTATCCAACTTCTGAAGGACCTATTATGAAGACAGCATATTTTCTTGAATTAATTGTTAAATAACGAAGACAGTACCTCATGAATCCAGTTGGTTTTGCTTTCTTTGCCAAATGATTTCAAATAAAGCTAAAGCTCATCTCGCCTTATTAACAGTTAATATTACTTATGGTGCTAATTACCTTATTGCTAAAGGGCTAATGCCGCATAAAATTGAAGCTTCTGCTTTGGTGTTTCTTCGTATTAGTGGCGCAGGACTTTTATTTCTATTTCTGAAATTTTTTATTAAAGAAAAAGTAGAGAAAAGAGATATCCCTAGACTTGCATTATGCGGAGTTTTAGGTGTTGCTACAAATCAGTATTTCTCTATGAATGGTCTTAGTCTAACCTCGCCCGTTGATGCTGCAATTATAATTACGGCAATGCCTATTTTCACTGTAATCATAAGTTATTTTTTACTAAAAGAACCTTTAA
The DNA here is from genome assembly GCF_003443715.1 of Aquimarina sp. AD10. Lineage (NCBI taxonomy): Bacteria > Pseudomonadati > Bacteroidota > Flavobacteriia > Flavobacteriales > Flavobacteriaceae > Aquimarina > Aquimarina sp. AD10. The sequence goes on from NZ_CP031965.1 coordinate 3,517,724, forward strand.
CAACTCAACGAATTCTTGGTATATCAATTGGTGGACTTGGAGCTGTTTTATTGATCTATTTAGGAAACTCTGGACTAGGAACCGGATCTCTTATTGGCAACGTTTTTATTGCTATTAATGCATTAGCTTTTGCTTTTTATTTAGTAATTATTAAGCCACTCATGGCCAAATACAAACCCATGACAGTTATCGTATGGACTTTTTCTTTCGGGTTTATAGCGATGTTTCCATTTTGTATCAGCCCCTTAATTAATACGGATTTTCACGCATTCGAGTTTTCAAATTGGATATCCCTATTTTATGTAGTGGTAGGTCCAACTTTTTTAGCTTATTTACTTAATATGTTTGCACTACAATATGTAAAGCCAACCGTTTCTAGTAGCTATATTTATGTACAACCGGCAGTTGCAATGATATTAGTTGGTATAGTGTCTTATCTTGTAGTAAATAGTCAATACCAAGGTGATATAACAGTCACGAAACTTTTATGTTGTATTCTAATTTTTGTTGGCGTATACTTAATTAGTAGCACACCTTTAAAGCGATTAAAGAAGTGATGATTTCTTTTTAAAGTATTGTCTTAATATTAATGTCATGGGTAGTACAATTGCTATTCCAAAAATAGCATACAAGACTCCTGAACCTAAGATATACAATACAAAAAGGAAAAAGAATATAAGTATTTATAGAAAAGATAATCCCCCTTTAAGATCAGATATAAATTGCTTGGGATTGTGTTTATAATCTAAGTAATATCCTATGGTTATAAGGATCAATGACATCCACAACCAGAGTTACCGCAGGATTTTGAGCTTTTTTTCTTAGCAGAAGCCATTGATGGTTTCCAAAAAAACTTTCTAACAATAAAACCAATCGCTCCCGCAAACACTAGTAATACCAATATATTTTGTACAAGAATATTCATGATTTTTAAATTGTCGTTTAAAGATATTAAAAATTACATTATTTATTTCAAAACCTGGTAAGCAATTAAAGAAATACTATACGCTAAGACACTCATAAATACAAGTTGTGCCATTGGCCATTTCCATCCATTAGTTTCTCGTTTTACAATAGCTAGAGTACTCATGCACTGCATTGCAAAAGCATAAAATAGTAATAAAGAAATTCCGCTAGCTAGATTAAATAATGGTTCTCCTGTTTTTGCACTTACTTCTGCAGCCATTCTGTTTTTTATAGTTTCTTCTTCGTCACTACCAACGCTGTAAATTGTTGCCAATGTTCCTACAAAAACTTCTCTAGCAGCAAAAGAACTTATGATTCCGATACCAATTTTCCAATCATATCCTAAAGGAGCAACTATAGGTTCTATTGCTTTACCTGCATATCCTATAAAGGAATGTTCTAGCTTATACGAAGCAATTTCATTTTCTAAATCTTGTTCTGATAAATTCGTGTATTTCTCGGTTACTATTTCTTTAGCATTACTAAAATTATCATTAGGTCCAAAGCTTGCCAATACCCATAATATAATTGATATTGCTAAAATTATTTTTCCGGCACCAAAAATAAAAGCCTTAGTTTTTTCGATAACATTTATAGCCACATTCTTAAACAAGGGCACCTTATATCCTGGCATTTCGATCACAAAGTAAGATTTACTTTTAATCTTTAATATTTTATTTAATATCCATGCAGATCCAACCGCTGTTGCAAATCCAAGAAAATACAACAACATTAAAGTCAGACTTTGATAACTAAATATCCAACCAATTTTTTTATCTGGAATCACTAATGCAATTATAATAAGATACACTGGCAATCTAGCCGAACAAGTAGTAAACGGTACCACTAGAATAGTAATTAATCTTTCTTTCCAATTCTCTATATTTCGAGTAGCCATAACTGCCGGAATTGCACATGCGGTTCCTGAAACTAATGGAACAACACTTTTACCACTTAATCCGAATTTTCGCATTACTCTATCCATCAGAAAAACCACTCTACTCATATAACCACTTTCTTCTAAAATGGATATAAAAAGAAATAAAAATGCAATCTGTGGAATAAAAATAACAATACCTCCAAGTCCAGGGATAATACCTTCTGTAATTAAATCTACAAATGGCCCTTCGGGCAAAATAGATTTTGTAGTTTCACTTAACCAGGCAAAACCCTCATCGATAAGATCCATCGGGTATGATGACCAATCATAGATAGTTTGAAATATTAATAACAAAATGCAAAAAAATATAAAATACCCCCAAAATTTATGAGTAAGCACTCTATCTAATTTTGCACGCATACCGGTTGCCGCCTTTTCGTCTACAGTAAGCCCCTTTTTGAGCACATTATTAATAAATTGATAACGCTTAATAGTCTCCTTTTGCTGTAATCTTTTAAGTTCACTTTCAGATTTAATCTTAAAATCAGGAGCTATTTCAATATCCTGCTTGTCAATTTTTCTGAAATTTACATCTTGAGTAATTACCAGCCAAAGTTTGTACAATGACTCATTTGGAAATGTTTTTTGCAATCTATCAAAATACTCGGGCGCAAATGATAACGCATTTACGCAAGGTGTTTTTGATAATGATCCGTATGATTCTATTAATTTTTTAAGCGCCTCAATTCCTTGATTTTTACGAGCACTTATTAATGCTATTTTAGTATTAAGTTCTTTTTCTAACAAAGGAATATCTAGCGTAATGCCCTTCCTACTCATACGGTCGGCCATATTGATCACTAAAATTGTTGGAATTTCTAAATCTTTAATTTGTGTAAAAAGAAGTAAGTTTCTTTTCAGATTTTCTACATCACTTACCACTACAGCTACATCCGGAAAATCTTTATCCTTCTTATTAAGAAGTAATTCAATCACTACATTTTCATCAAGAGATGAAGCATTGAGACTGTAAGTTCCAGGTAAATCAAGAATATGAGCTTTTACACCACGAGACAACTTGCAAATCCCTTCCTTTTTTTCGACTGTGATTCCTGGATAATTACCTACTTGCTGATTCAGACCAGTAAGCAAATTAAAAACAGATGTTTTTCCAGTATTGGGGTTTCCTATAAGTGAAACTTTAATTTGCTTTGCCATAAATACTCCTTGCAATTATATAATCTGAACTTCTATCTGAGCTGCAATTTCTTTTCGGATTGCAAGATGACTACCATTTATAGTAAGATACATAGGGCATTGAAACGGAGCCGTTTGAAGCAATTCTACTTCATTACCAGGCAAACATCCCATTTCTAGTAGCTTAAGAGGAATAATATCTGAAGTAATCTCCTTAATTAATGCACGTTGGCCTCTTTTAAGATTAGCTATTGTAGTCTTCAAGTATTTATTTAGATTAATTTTAAACAACGCAAAAATAGGGGAAAAAATCGTATTCGAAAAGCTAAATTTTTCAAAATACAAATGACATATCATGAATTTTGTTTTTTAAATCAAAAAAAACACATCTCAAAAAATAGGTTTTTAACGCTGTATGTATAGGCATACACCCCATTTTGAGTCCAAGATCTTTGAAAATCAAAATTTTCGGACACTTAAATTTCATCCACAAAGTAGATTCGCTAACATCTAAATTTAGAAACAGGCGGAAACCGAAAAGCCTTAAAGAGAGTAGGTATTTATTAAAAATACCGCACAATGATTTCAAATTTTAAAACTTATGTATGCATCATCTTCTGTAGTCTCTTCATTATTTCATGTGAAAAAACAGAATATCCTACAGATAGCACAATTCTTGATCAGGAAATTTCTGAAAACAAAGCTGAAGTTATCCTAGAAAATGGAAACAAAATCAGTTTTCATAATATCGAGGACGGAGAACTTAAAGGTACTTTTTTACTAGAAGAGAGTGATTGTAATGAATGTTCTGTTCTTGCTAATATTAATGAAATGAACGATAATATTAGTGAAGAAGAGATTTTCTGGGCACTTTCTGAGCCGGGAACACCAGTGCCTTCTTTTTTAACCATTAAAAACAAAAATACTTTAAACAAAGCATCAGAATCTCAGGGATGGGCGCGTAATGCCGCTATAAATTTACCTATTGGTATCGCTGGAAACCCAAGAAGAACTATTGCTTGTAAAAACAGCTCGTTCACAAACTCTATCGCTGGCGGTTTTTTGGGTACTCCAGAGTTCGTTGCTTTAGACAAAACGCCAAATAATTATCAAGGTTTTGTAAATGATTGTGCAAGTTTATCTCCGTCTGCATGTAATAAAGGTACACGTTACAAACTACATGCTGTAATGAATGACATCAAAAAGTGGCGAGGAAAAATTTGCAGTAAAGCTGTTCAAAACAGCAGCAATGATCATTATACGTCGAACAGTCCTACAGGTGGTTTATGTCAAAGTCCTCCTTGTAGTGCATATGTGGGTCCTGAATTATATTTTGAATATTATGCCAATAGAAGGTGGAAATCTATGAAGAATCCTTCAGAGTTAATCCCAAAAGGTTTCGAAGTTCCTGCAAATAGTACCAAAGTGTATACTTATGCATGGAATACCTCTAAAAAAACCTCATTTCGTTTACGAGTAAAAAATGCCATGGGTAAAGATCAATTTGATTTTATGATGGATAAAAAAGATGTAGAAATCGACCCTGGAAATGGCGGAGACAATGGAAATGTAACCCCAGGTGATTTTCCACAACTTCCTGCTCATATCGACCTGTCTTATGGTACGCTTGGATCCCAAAATTATCGAATTGTTGTAGATTTCACCACAATCATTGATGAAAAACCAAGAATCACGATTCCTGTACAATTTTTACCTACTCTTCCTTTTTACGAAGACGAAGTAATATTACCCAATAATTTTTGTGGAATGAGAATTAAAAAACCTTCAAGATTTATTTGGGAAACTGGAGATGGGCAATTAGTGAATAGTGATCCGTATAATTATGTTCCAGAAAATGGCCCTAATAGTTCAGTACAAAATATGTTTGGAAACAGTTATTACTTTGACGGCATACACTTTTCTGGTCCTATCGGAGCCTGCTCTACAAGTAATGAAAATTGGCATTTCCCATTTCCTTTTACAGATACGGGAAATCTGACCAATCAACCTCTTAGACTTACCATAGAACTAGAAGGAGACTCTGAAATAGAATTTCTAAATCACACATTATTAAATCCTGAAGAACCACTAGGAGCTGATGAATTATTTGAAGATGTTGATTTTAATGAGTTAATCGAATTCTTTAACGAAACTTTTTATGAAGGATTCCAACCTTGGATCGATGCAGTATGTGACGAAAATCCAGCAGAATGTCCTTTACAAGGGTAATAACTAAATAACTGAATTTATATTCAAAAACATTTATTTAGACGAGTTCGAAGTAAAAAACCTAATAGGTCTTACGATCTTAGACCTTTACAGTTTCTAATTTCGGACTCGTTTATTTATAAATTTGAAGATCATTTCTTGACCTTTTCCTTTTTTAAAATAGCAATATCCTCTAGGAGCTTATCAATATCTTCTGGATTGGTACCATCGTAAAACCCTCGAATCCTTTTTTTTGTATCAACTAACACAAAATTTTCTGTATGCACCATATCATAAGGCCCACCGTCTCCATCAGATTTTGCTGCTAAATATGATTTACGCGCTAGATCATAGATTTGCTTCTTATCCCCAGTAACTAGATTCCATTTTGTATCATCAACCCCTTTTTCTAAAGCATATTTCTTTAATCTAGCAACACTATCAATTTTTGGCGTAACGCTATGTGATAGTAATAACACTTCATTATCATTTTTTAGTCGATCTTGGATTTCTTTCATATGTCCAGTCATTATTGGACAAATTGTTTGGCAAGTTGTAAAGAAAAAATCAGCAACATAAATCTTATCTTTATACGTGTCTTGTGTAACTTTCTCCCCATTTTGATTAGTTAAATTAAAATCTGCGATTTTATGGTACTTCCTGACATATTGTACTGTAGTATCCACTAACTCTGCATTTACCATTTCAGGTTTATAAACCAATAATTTTTTATCGGGTTTAAGAATAGAATAAATAATTGAAATAATAATCGAGGATAATACAAAGAGCACTACCGCAAAAAATTTATATCGAGAAAAAAACTGAAGCATAACCACCTTTTATATCTGCAAAATTACAAGGATTATTAGTTATAAAATCCTTTGCATACATTAAAAATATACTAAATCTTATGATATGAGTTATCGATATTTTTATATGCTCGTCTAAAAGGTTACTTTTGCGTGATTTAATTTTCAATTCGACCCATGAGTCCATTTTTTATAAAAGCAATACAGCTACTATTAAGTTTATCAATTCTTATCGTTCTTCACGAGTTAGGACATTTTATTCCTGCCAAGTTATTTAAAACTCGAGTTGAAAAGTTTTATCTCTTTTTTGATGTAAAATATTCACTTTTCAAGAAAAAAATAGGTGAGACTGTTTATGGTATTGGCTGGTTACCTTTAGGTGGTTATGTTAAAATTGCCGGAATGATTGATGAAAGCATGGATAAAGAACAAATGGCCGGGCCACCACAACCATGGGAGTTTAGATCTAAACCAGCATGGCAACGATTAATTATTATGCTTGGTGGAGTCACAGTAAACTTTATTCTGGCAATTATCATTTATATCGGAATAGCATATAGTTATGGTGATATTTATATTCAGGCAGATAGTTTAAAAGACGGATTTCATGTTACTAATCAAGAAATAGGAGACAAACTAGGTATACAAACCGGCGATAATATTTTAGCTATCGATGGTACTAAAATTGAAGAATTTGGAAAATTACCTTTAGAAATCATTAATGGCAATATCATGACCATCCAAAGAGATGGAAGAACTTTTGATCAAGAAATACCTGTTGATTTTATCGCCAAACTACTAGAGAGTGATGAGAAGACCTCTTTTTTATCGGTACGTGTTCCTTTTATAATTAACGAAATTTCTGCAGGTTCTCACAATACTGGAGCAGATTTGAGCGAAGGAGATCGTATTGTTGCAATTAATGGAAACAAAGTTGCTTATTATGATGAGATTGTTTCATTTTTAGAAAATAATAAAAATTCTGAAGCCAGTTTCACGGTAAGTAATGAGAATGGGTCAGAAAAAATAGTTTCACTTAAGATAAATGAAGAGGCAAAACTTGGGTTAAGTTATCTTGCGGCTTATAGTCAATTAGAAAAATATGGCGCGTTTAGTCTTAAAACAATAAAGTATTCTTTCTTAGAATCTATTCCTGCAGGTATTCATAAAGGTACATCAACGCTTAGTAGTTATGTAAAGCAGATGAAAAAAATCTTTAATCCTAGTACAGGTGCTTATAAAGGCGTAGGTGGTTTTGGAGCGATTGGAGGCCTTTTTCCAGATACTTGGAACTGGGGGGCATTCTGGAGTACTACTGCTTTTATATCGATCATATTAGCATTTATGAATATACTTCCTATTCCAGCTTTAGATGGAGGGCATGTAATGTTTTTGTTATATGAGATTATAACAGGTAGAAAACCTAATGATAAATTCATGGAGTATGCCCAACTAGCTGGATTTATTATTCTTATCACATTATTACTGTTTGCCAATGGTAATGACATATACAAAGCAGTCTTTGGATAAGTAGTCATTCTTAAAATATTTTAAAAGCCCACTCCTAATTTCTTAAGAGTGGGCTTTTTTTATAGTATTCCTATTGATAAATAACAATTTTCATCTTTTTCCATGATTATCAAACCATATCTCAAAATTTGAGACATAGTACGATTAGTTTTACATCAGTTACCAAAATATAAGGTACAGGAATATTAAAATTATAAAATCAATTAAAAGATGAAAAACGTAATCGAATTAACAAATTTAGAAGCAAAAAACATCAATGGTGGAACTGGTCCAACAAATGGGGTTATTGATGACGGATCAGGAAACGGTTGTACAAGACCAAATCATCCTTCTATGCCATCTTTTCCTTATCCAAAAGAAATAATTTCATTCTAAAAAATTGCTATCTCTAACTATTAAGAATAATGGGTAGGCTTTTTATGACGAGGTAGCTTAATAAATCCCTAAGTATCAAAAAATAACTTAGGGGTTTATGACATTAATTATCCCAAAATAAAATTGGATTTAGAGTGTGTTATTTTTTCTTGATTTATACTTTATGAAATAAAAAGTATAAAAAATTGAAAAAATCTTTTTGAGAACTAAAAAATAGTATATATTTGCACTCGCAAAAAGAGAAAAACGCTCTATATTTGCAAGACCAAAATTCCTCCTTAGCTCAGTTGGTTAGAGCATTTGACTGTTAATCAAAGGGTCCTTGGTTCGAGCCCAAGAGGGGGAGCAAAATTAAGCCTTAACTTATTAAAGTTGAGGCTTTTTTGTTTTATAATATTAAAGTTACATCAATAATTTTTAGTATTATTTAATCATCATTGTTTATGAGAACAATGATGTTTTAGGCATTATCCCCTATTTTCTGGTTTTACATGAACTACTTAAGATTAATAACTAAAAAACTTAAGAAAAAACTAGCTACACATCTTTAGATAGTGTAGTTAAGCTACAAACTCTCACCATTAAGCTAAAAAAAGGCTTAGTATCAATACTTCATTTTACTTTTAATATACTTTACACGAGTAAACAACTATAAAATAACTAAGGCTAACCTGAACATGACAATCTTTATATCTACATTTTGTTGTTTTTAGTTTAATCTCTGTGTTGAAGACCTACTAAATACTAAAAAATATAAATTAAAAAACTTAACTCTTAAAAACCATATTCTCATGAGAAAATTGCACTACTATCTCCAGTTATTTTTGCTAACAACCCTACTATTTACAACGCTACAAACACATGCTCAAAAAAGAGTGGGATATATGCAAAGTTGGAAAAATCAAATCACTTCAGATCAAGCCTCTAAGTTGACACATGTCATTTACTCATTTGCAACCATTCACCCTGATTTAGATGGTAAGTTAAATGCTATAGACGGTACTTATCTTAGTACTATGACATCTATAGCACACGCTCAAGGAGCTAAAGCTATTCTTGCAGTAGGAGGTTGGTTTCCGTGCAGCTATGCAAATCAATCTGGACCTTGTGCTGCTGATGCAAACCCAGAAGCGTTCGATGCGGTATCTAAAGGGATTGCAAAAACAAATTTTGTAAACAACCTCTACAATATGGTGGTACAATATAACTTAGACGGTATTGATATAGATTGGGAATATCCTAGTGCAAGTAGTCAAGGATTATATGTTGATTTATTAGCAGCACTTAGAACAAAGATGAATACACATCCAACAAAAAATTTAGAACTTTCTACAGCTGTACCTGCATCTGCATTTAGAGGTCAATATTTCTCTTCAGCTGCCCTGCAATATCTAGATGATATTCATATCATGGCTTATGATGCTAGCCCAAGGATAAATCATTCAACATACACTTTTGCTGCTAATGCCATAAATTATTGGCAGAGTCGCGGGGTAGCTAGTTCGAAACTACAATTAGGCCTTCCCTTCTACGGTTGGAATTCTAGCGGCGCTTCTATGGCTTATAAAGACATTGTAGCAGCAGATCCTAGTGCTCCAAACAAAGTCTATCCCAACAATAACACTTGCGATCAATCAAACGGCTATGGTTACAATGCAAAAAAATTGATTGAGAATAAAGTGCAACTAGCTTTAAATGAGAATATTGGCGGCATCATGATTTGGGCTATTGACCAAGATCACTCAAACCCTTCCTATTCGTTGCTTAACACTATTGATGCTAAACTGAATAACGGAGGAGGTGGAGACGGTTCTGGTTCATGTACCGCTTGGTCAGCAGGCACACAATACAGTGTAGGCGATATTGTAAAGTATAAAGGCAGTAATTATATCTGCGTAAATGATAATCCTGGTTATGATCCCGTAATTAGCACATGGTTTTGGGACCCAACCTCTCAAAATTGTGATGGTGGTTCTGGTGGAGGAACCTGTGCGCCATGGTCAGCAGGAACCCAATATTATACTGGAGACATCGTATCATATAGTGGATCCAACTATATCTGCGAGCATGATAATCCTGGCTACGACCCTACGATTAGTACTTGGTTCTGGGAACCTACATCTGCTGGTTGTAAAGCGAGTAGATCAAAAACCAATCTCGTTGAAAAAAATAAGAATGTACGCATCTACCCAAACCCATTAAGCGATACCATTCTCAACTTAAGTATTAAATTAACTGAAGATTCAGAAATTGACATAAAAATTCTTGATATTCAAGGTAGAGTAATTAAGAAGGTTCACTTAGGTAAGGCATATACGGGTCAAAATAGTTTCCAGTTAGACGCGTCTGAATTGAAAACAGGTTCTTATTTACTCTATATCATTTCTGACCAGGGTGTAAAAACCGATCGGTTCAATGTGCTATAATTTGCAAAGCATAAAAATAGGTTGATCTACTATTTAAGAAGATTTATCAAAAAACTACCTTCTCTTTTTAAAATTTTTAAAAAAAGAAGCTTTTCGTTCTAAAATCTAATCATAAAAATAAGCCAATGATAAATAATTTATCATTGGCTTATTATATATATTTAAGTTACTTATCTATTTAACCAAACCACTACCCTCTCATCGTCTTTACGAATTCCAACAATATCACTTTCGCCATCATTATTCACATCTCCAATATGGAAACCATACGATGAATAATCAAAGGGTCCGTTAAGCCATTCTGCACCGCTTCTAAAACCATTACCATTACTTAACCATACCACTGCCCTCTCATCATCTTTGCGAATCCCAATAACATCTTCTCTACCGTCATTATTTACATCTCCAACCTCAAAGTGATAAGCACTGTAGTTAAATGGACCATTTAGCCACTCTGCACCGCTTCTAAAACCATTACCATTACTCAACCAAACTACAACCCTCTCATCATCTTTACGAATCCCGATAACATCTTCTCTACCGTCATTATTTACATCCCCAACTTCAAATTGATAAGCACTATAGTTAAATGGGCCATTTAGCCATTCTGCACCGCTTCTAAAACCATTACCATTACTCAGCCAGACTACAACTCTCTCATCATCTTTACGAATCCCGATAACATCTTCTCTACCGTCATTATTTACATCTCCAACTTCAAATTGATAAGCACTATAGTTAAATGGGCCATTTAGCCATTCTGCACCGCTTCTAAAACCGTTACCATTACTCAACCAAACTACAACTCTCTCGTCATCTTTACGTATACCGATAATATCTTCTCTACCGTCATTATTTACGTCTCCAACTTCAAATTGATAAGCACTATAGTTAAATGGACCATTTAACCATTCTGCACCACTTCTAAAACCATTACCATTACTTAACCAAACTACCACTCTCTCGTCATCTTTACGAATTCCAACAACATCATCTCTACCGTCATTATTTACATCTCCGACTTCAAATTGATAAGCACTATAATTAAATGGTCCGTTTAACCATTCTGCACCATTACGAAAAGGAAGTGGTACTGGAAATAAAAATTGTATTGCTGTAATATCACCTGCGCTAAAATTATCTATTGTACATGCCTGTCCACCATTCATTACTGATTGACTATCTGTATTTGGCGTTCCAGGTATTAAACTCCCAAAAGATTGATTTGTATGAGTAATACCAACATTATGTCCTATTTCGTGTTGAACATTTGTAATCCTCATATTCTGGGTGATCGCTCTACCGCAAAATCTAGGAGAATCAAAATCTGGATTTACCCAGATTGTCCGGCCAGGCAACCCATTTGCAGTAGGAAATGTTCCTCTCCCAAAGGTAGAACTTCCTAAGTTAACAGCAGGATCCTGAGAATCATACATTATCTGGATATGAGCGTTAGCCGGTACTGTTGTTACTATTAAATTAAGTGTTGAATTTACTGCATTCCATCGATTAATAGCCTGTGTAGATGCATTTCTCCAATTTATATTCATCCCAGGATTGATAAAAACATTTATATTCGAAATTGTAACAGAATTTGGATGCTGTCTTTGTTTAGTGCTTGGGCTATCTGGAGAAAGATATTTTTCATCTTTATAGAAAACAATATCGCCATCCACCAAATAGTAATCCCCAAGATCTTTAATATCATCTTTTGAAAAACCCCATTTTTCTATCGTCTGTAATACTGGATCATTTTGTAATAAATTCTCATTCTCTAGAACCTTATCATCATTTGAACATCCAATAAGAAGCAAGAAAAGTGAATTTAAAATTAGAACGTTTTTTACTGTTTTTTTCATGGTTTTATGAGTTTAAATTAGCCCTACTTTGTTTAGGAGTGTTCAGGTCAAGTCTTCTCCTATTTTTTAATTCACATGACAATACAATTTTTGAGCTATTAGGGATATGTGATATTATCCATATTGAGGTTTCCAGTGTTTAGACGTTTATAAACGTCTAAACACTATTATAGAAACTTTTTCTAGCTATTCATAATTTGTGATTAGCTATCAATATTTTACGTTAAGACGGTATGGAAAATAATTAGGAATTGAGGTATATTCCTAAATCAAAAATATTAAAAATTATCGAGAATCATGCTTCAATTTAATAGTAAACACTTTTTTTTGTATTACATATTTGTCTACTATTTTTTCTCTAAATATCACATTATTTTATAATTACTTAACATTCAATTCATAAACCTTGTAAGGAAAAAGAATATTTTTCGACTTTGTTGTTAAGGGATTTTTTGTTAGTTGGAATTAGCCCATTTTTCCATAATAAAAAAATCACGATTAGGCCTTAGGAATTAATTTACCTAAGGCTTTTTTGTATCTTATTGTTTACTAGTATTATCGCATAATTCTTCCTCCTTTTTGAAATTCTTTTCGAATACCATTGACAATATATTCATGATAAATTGTTTTTTGTTTTGCCTCTAGCGCACATAAACAAGCATACTGAACAATATTCATAATCTCTGCCCCAGATAGCTCATATTTTTGAGCAATGCTCATTAAATTTACATCGGTGTGTAGTCTTATTTTTTTCGGAAATGCTTTTTGCCATAAAACCAATCGTTCAGATGCCTTTGGTAAAGGAAAATGGATAATAGCCTGAAATCTTCTGATGAAAGCCTCATCAATATTACTTTTTAGATTGGATCCAAGAATTACAAGTCCTTTATAACCTTCTATTCTCTGCAGCAGATAAGAAACCTCTTGATTTGCATATTTATCATGTGCATCTCTAACATTTGTACGTTTACCAAATAACGCATCAGCCTCATCAAAGAAAAGAATGTTTTCTGTTTTTTCTGCCTTTGCCAAAAGATTTGCTAGATTTTTTTCGGTTTCGCCTATAAATTTTGAAACTACCATTGACAAATCAATTTTATACACATCTTTACCGGTATGCTTTCCGAGCAAACTAGCCGTAAGCGTTTTTCCCGTTCCTGGGGGACCATGAAATAATACTCTATATCCCGGTTTTAGTTTTTTATACATTCCCCAATCATTAAGCAATGTATCTCCATGTGTAATCCAAGTCTGAAGTTCTTGAATTTGTTTATTGGTATCTTTATTCAACACTAGATCTTCCCATTCCATTTCAGTCTCAATGACTTGAGCTGGAAATTTCATACTAAAACCTGGCTTATTTGCTTTTCCTAATAGGAAAATTTCTGCATAATCATTAGATAAGACTAGTTTTCCGCTCATTTTAGGTTCCCCCTCAGGAGCATCTTCTAACCAAAGAATTCTTTGCTTATTAAAAAAGTGGTCTGGCCCAAAAAACTGATGTATTTTCTTTTTCTTTTTAAGGTCATCATCTGCCGCTAATAAAAACAAAATTGTTTCTCCGGTGGGAATAAAACCTCTAAAATTTTTACCTCTTATTCCTCCTAACTGAGGGAAATCCCCGGTAGAAGTCAACTTATTTTGGATAATACTATCTAATAGATTACCATAAATATGTGGACATAGGGTAACCAGCAATACTAACTTTTCTTCTGTAGTTAATTTTGCTTTTACCAATAGATCCGGAACGTGAATAGACCATTTTTTTAACTCTGGCATTACTGGTTCTGGAATTGTAGACTCTAATTTAAAATAAGTATCTAAGCGAAATTCTATTAATTCTTTAAGGTAATTGAACTCTAGTAAATCTGTCATTTTAATTCTTCGTAATTACGTGTTTTTTTAAAATAAATTAATTAAAAAAATGGCCTGCTCCTCCATCTACGCGAGTAGTAGATGTTGAATTATATAGATTCCTTCCTCGACTATCTCTCATATTAATAATTGCGTTTCTTAAGTTTGTATCAATAACCGATATTGAATTACCAATATCTGTTGCTATTTGACTTAAAGATTTTGAAGTTGGTGCTGCACTTAATATCTCATTAAGTACTGTATTATATGTACTCGGCGCACGTTTTGCAGCTGAAACAAAGCCCCAATAATGTGTTAAATTAGCATTGGCTAGTCTAGAAGCAGAAGTTACCCAGCCTGGTGCAGATCCAGAAGGCACATTTCTAATCTCATCCATAACATATTTACTTTGAGACCTATATGCATTCATTTCTAAATCAATTGTGCTTATATCGGTTGCCGTTGTGGTATTAAAATCATCCTGAGCATGAGTTAGTTCATGAATAATTAATGCTCTATCGGTAATTTGAGCTAACTCTAAATTAGTTGGTAAATATAAAGTATCAGCTTTTCCGATATCCTGATCTGTAGAATATTGATATGATGCGTCTCCTTCCCCTTGTAATCTTCTATAAACCCTAGGGATCAAAGCGTCTACTTTAAGCGAACCATTTAACAATCTATTTGCTAAGGGGTGGTTATATTCTTTGGCTATAATGTATGTAATCCCAGCCATTACTTTATCCCCTGAAGTACTATCAGAAGATGCATTGTTCATTGCATTAAGAACATTTAATGGCTCGACAGAAGACCCCGACATTAAATGTATTACTATACTTTCTGCTTGCCTATGAAATGATCTACCTCCCGCTGTTTCTATTTCTTCAAAAATTCTTGTTTCGATTTCATCATTTAAATCAGTAATGTTTTCTGAACTTATCCCTAATCTCACCATAAGTCTTCTAAATCGTAAAGCATGAATATCATTTGGTATTGATTCTCTATTAAAATTAACAATATAATCCCTGTTAACTTGTGATATTGATGCCATAGGCAGTATAAAACTACCTCTTCTATGTGCTGTCAACAAAGTAGCATTGGCGGTAGATCGCATAGCTGCCATTAATAATAACTCTGAATGTTTAACTGTTCCATTTCTAGCTATAGCATATTGTCTGAGTTCTTGGATTTCATTATCAACTAAAGGACCATCCGACACTGCAGCTTTGACCCTTCTAAAAAAAGAGTTCTGTCTAAAAATATAGTTATTCGTGTAATTTCCCGAAGCATCTACTTCTGCTTCTTTTTGGATTTTTTTTTTCCTCCTTGTTGTACGACATGAGTTAACTCATGTGCAAGCAGATGTTTTCCTTTATTCGATTCTGGATTATACTTCCCTGAATTAAAATACACGTCATTACCATGTGTAAATGCCTGAGCACCCAACTCTTTGTTCATTCTAGCCGCTTCTTGATCTGTATGAATATTAACATCGGTGAAATCCGTACCAAAAGAAGTTTCCATTTCTTCTTTTACATTTTTAGGTAATTGTTTTCCTTTTCCAGATTTTTCTTTAATAGCATTAGATAATCCTGTATTGGCAGTTTGCCTGGCGGTATTCGAGTTATGTTTTGCTTGCACTTCTTCCTCTTCTTCACCCTCCATCATTTGTACAGGTTCCTCCTCTTCCTCGCTCATCATCTGCACAGGCTCTTCCTCTTCTTCTCCCATCATCTGCACAGGTTCCTCTTCTTCCTTACTCATCATCTGCACGGGTTCCTCTTCTTCTTTTCCTTCCATTTTTTGAACCTCAGGTTTTTCTTGCACCAATTTATCTTCTTCTACTCGCTGCTCTGCCGTACCTAACTTTTCATCTTCTTGTGGTGTTGCTAACGATTCTCTTTGGATGTCACTAATCTCTTTATTCTGAATATCCGGTTTCGCCGAATTGTTCACTACCGCATCCGCCATACTATCCGCTTCTTTTTCATACTTATCACCTGGCTGACCAACAGCTAATTTGGGCTGTATCGCTCCTTTTGAAGTATTAAAAAATGGTTTTTTATTTTCTTTTGCAAAAAAAGGAGTAGCTTCTTTTTCTGCTTCTTCATTTGTATGTGGACTTTTGTTTCTACGACCAGAGAATATATTTTTCATCGCTTCTATTTTTTTAACTACTTTCTTATGTCGAACTTACTTGAACTTAGACAAGAATTCTGTAGTGAGCTCACTGTAATCTTTAGCTCCATTAGCATTCTTATCATAAGAATAAATGTCTTTTCCCTTTTCTTGAGCATTTGCTAAAGAAATATTACTTCGTATGTGTGTTTTAAAAACTAATTTATCAGAAAACTCCTTTAAAAGTTGTTCTTTGACCTGTTGATTCATTTTTTTTCTGTAGTCAAATTTTGTCAGGACAAACCCCAACAAAGAAATCTTTTTATTGAGTTTCTTTACCAATTCAAAATGTTTTAAAAAGCTGCGCACTCCTTTTAAAGGTAAAAATTCTGCTTGGAGCGGAATCAAAACATGATCACTACTCACCAATGCATTAATCGTTAACATACTCATTGATGGGGGACAATCTATAAATACATAATCATAACCTTTCAAAGGCTTAATTAACTGAGAAAGAATCTGCTCTCGACCATAAACACTTGCCAATTCTAATTCTGCTCCTGCCAAATCCAAAGATGATGGTACGATGTCTAATCCCGAGGCATTAATTACTACATCTGTAATCTTAGTTTTTTCCCCAAAGGCTTCTTTATGCAACACAGTATATACAGAGTTTTCTATATCTTCTGTAATTCCTAATGATTGTGTTAAATTGGCTTGCGGATCTACATCGATCAGTAATACTTTTTTTCCTTTCTTTTTTAGACCTGCAGCCAAATTTATTGCTGTAGTTGTTTTACCAACACCCCCTTTAAAATTTGCAATTGAGATTACTTTCATCTATTTGTTTTGATCTTATATTGCTTATCTATTTATCTTTCATATAAATATACAAAGACTTCATCTAAGAAATTATCACATACCAATTCCTTATCCCAGTTCTGCTTCGAAATATTGACATACTTTATCCCAAACTTCGCACCCAACTTTGGTGCCTAATTTGCGCCCTTCAAGATCTCCGTCTTTAAAATGAATACCTCCATACAATCTCGATATCCCCGCTTCTGAAGCTGCATCTCCTAACATTTTCCAATCCAAAGTAACATCTTCACAAGGTGTACATCCAGGTTCTATTTTTGAACCTCCTTTAGGAATAGTAACCGATTCTCCATATTTGCCACTATCACAAAAGCAGGATAACACTTCTGCCGCCGCTGCACTAAATGTGCTATGCCCTGATACATACTCTGCAAAAGGCGGTGTCGGGATATATGGAATCCAGTTTTCACCTTCTATTTGTTTGGTTCCTTCGCATGGGCCACCCCAAGCTTCTATACTCTTACCTCTATACAAATCTTGAATTGCCGATATTGGTCGCACATAATCATAATACACTTTACAATCCCAAGCCGCTATTCCTGCATCAAGCAACGCATTAGATAATGCAAAAAACATTTTGATATCAAATGCATTTTTATAACCGTATTCTTTGGATAAATAGCGCGCTTGTCTACAACATTGTTCTGGCGGAGTGGCATTACGTGCTTTTCCATCTTTTGGGCTATCTACAAATTTATCTTCATGCATCCCTCCCCAAAACTCAGCCATTAGTTTTTGTTCATCTGTTAGGCATGCGCTATAATCCAATACCATATCAGCTTGTCGTTTATAATTTTTACTATCACAAGGCGCTGGTGAAGGTGGTCTAAATTGCCCTCCCCATGTTAATGCAAAAGGTTTTACTAACCCCCAATGTGCAGTTAAAAACTCTTGTGGTTTATGATTTACCAATTGCGCTTGCCAACGATCTTCATATTTTAAGGGTTGTGGCACTGGTGGATTTACAGGACAATAGTTCGTATAATCTACATAACTACCTTCTTCTAAGGTTGCATATTGATTTGCACCGTCTCCTGCTCTACATTCTATAATGAGTTTTGCAGATAAATTACCAATCCCAACGGCATTATTAGGCTCCATATCTTTGTTATCGGGATCAAAATTACATTCGCACATAAAATCCCGAAACATATTCTTTTTTTCTGGTGGTAACTGCAACCAAAATACATCTTGTAGTACCGTATACGCTGCATGGCTATATGCTGTTTCTCGGTTTAGAGATGTACATTCTTGATCTGGCTGTTTCAAACGACTACCTGTAGTAGTACTTACCTCACAACCGCCATCATTATAATTGGTCCAGGCATCATACATTGCGGTATGCACCATGGCCAATGCTCTAGCTGCAACTGTTGGAGACATATTTACATAATGGATAGCATCACAGGTTAATCGATTCCATACATGAGCCTTACTTGGTGTGTAATTATTGTTTGTTGCCATGAGTACTGATTTTTGTGTAATTATTGTATTGTATCGTTCTTCTCTTTCTTTTTTATAATCAATCATTCTTACTATTATTATCATCAAAAACACCTACTTGTGTTTTTGTACTGCTTCTTAAGAAGTTACATACTTCATCAAGTGCTATTTTCTTCTTATTCTTGCCCCATTAGTTACAAATTAGCTGTAGCGAGGGAGTCAATAATTATTCTATCCCAAAAGCTTTTAAATCTAATGTTATATGCGGAAGCATTTTTGGCAAATAACGTTTCATTAATTCATAATATTCTGTCTTCTCTTTAAAGACATAAATCAATTGCCAGTAATGAAACCCTTTTGCTTGATACGCCAAGTTTAAATACTCTTCTACAGTAACTCCCATATCATATATTGCTTCTGCATCGGTATAAACAAGCCAAATATTATCTACTATTTTATCTCCTTCTTTTTTTAGACAAGCTGTTAGACTCCAACAAATATCAAAAGGAAAGAAATCATCTTGATTTTCTTCTTTATTCGATAAAGTATGGTAATACGCTTGATCTTTGCAAAATGCGGGGTTAAACAAATTCTCGGCCTTTGTAATATTTATAAAACCGCTTAAATATTCATGCACAACTCCCCAATCGTAATCGTATTTAAAATATTTTTCATTAAGAAACTTATCTTCTCTGAATTGCTTGGTATTTTCTTCCGTCTGCTGCAGTTCCCAAATAATCTCAACTTTTGACGTCTGATTATAGAAATCAAGAATACTTTTAGGTACATTAATACTATCATTAGCAATCTCTTCTGGTGGTAATGCATATGTAGCAGGTGTTTTTATATTTACACCATGCTCAAAAGCGTATCCTATTTCCTCTAGCATCTTGAATAAAAAAAGTTCGTTTATATTAATCATATTCTAAAATATTTGTATTCACTAAATTATTGAATTTTACATAAGCAGACATAAAAGCATTTTGATCAACATATAATCCAGAAACTATAGTTCTTATCTGAATAATATTTTGATATCCGCTAGATGGCCTTCCTTGTACCAATCTATCAAAAAACCCTGATAATCCGGCACCATTAGTCCCTCCTTCTGCTACTGCCTTAGAATTAAGAGCGCCAGCCGTTGCATTATTAATTGTTACACGCGTAGCAGTACTTGGTGGTTCTTGTGTAAATCTTTTTGTTACAGTTGGGCTTTCAGGTGAGTTCGTTTCGGTATTATATGGTCCAAAACTCATTGCAACTACCGTTGGTATATCTTCGAATTGACCGGCATTACCGTAGGATACATCAACATTATAGAAAATGACTTGATTATTATCCCAAACAGCTTCTTTAGCTAAGCGTTCTACTTGGTTTTCCATATCTCTCAAGTTCATATCTCGCGTACCCGGAAACAGGTTACTTCTAGTTCCCGGACCATGCAATCTATGATTTAGCATATGAGCTCTTACCCAAGCCCCACCTCTTCTTAATGTAACAGGAATATTACTCCACCCTTGAGGGTCCTGTGTTGGGGTGGAACCTCTAGTATTTCCTGGTATTTTTGATAAAGGAGCTGCTCTTAGTATATAAGCTCTACCTTTACTATCTGTCTCAAAAGAAACCCTTGAAATAGGAAGTTCGATAGTATGTTCTAATACGCCAACTATGACTAAATCTGCAGAAATGTTAGTTAGGTTTGTTGCTATTAAATTATATGCATTTCTTACTGGTTCATTACCATGTCCTGCCGTATATGCATTATCAACAGCCCTTTTATAAGCGCCAATATTTGTTCCTAAAACCCTTTTTTCACTAAATAGACTTTCAATTGCACGAGATTTAGCTTCATAATTTTCATCACTTGTCCCATTATCATGAATTTCCTGTCTTTTTTCATTTAATAAGTTATTCAACGTTTTTTTGTCACTATAAACGTTAAACTCGACTCTTTCTAGACTACCTTCTATCTTTAAGGTATGTCCACCATCAATATTAATAGGTGAAGACATTCCAATTATTGTACCTACGTCTTCTTGGTTTGTGGTTTCTTCTCCTTCTGTAACTTCTCCTGCATTTTCAGTTGAGCCTCCTTTTAATCTTCCTGTCTCTGTATTATTTCTATCTCCTACATCGATCAGATAATCCCAGGTTTCGCCACCGTCTACGACTCTTGCGCTTTCTATAGCTGGATGTGCTCTTAACCATGATTGTAACATAGATTGTGCAGCAGCTTCTTCGATAGTGCCGTCTTCACCAGCTGCATTTGTTTCTCTGGTTCTTAGATCGGTCATGGCATCACTTAACAATCTTCTTCTTTCGGCTTCGCTCATTAAAGGTACTACCAATAGATGATTACCATTATCTTCTCTGGCATGTCTTACAAATACAGATACGTTATCATCTTGTTTATTTCGTAATTGTATTTGATTTAGCCCATATTTAGCCTTTACTCGTCTTGCTTTGGCTTCTACAACACCTTCTGTTGGTTTAGGATCTGCATTTTCGAGCTGTGACATTTCATCTAATGCTCGCATATATTTCTGCTCATCTGGCAGGTTTTGTAAATTTTCTTCTCGTCTACTACTTGGTGGTAATCCTTCACCATCACCAGTCACTTCTGGATTAGCATTTTGTTCTCCTCCAGGCTCACCAGTCCATTGTCCTTCAGGATTAGCGTCGGCATCACCCATACGTCTAGGAGGGGGATCTGCCATAACATCGGCAGTAAATTTATCTGGATCAAACTCTACCGGAGAAAACTTAAGCTCTGGTGCATCTGATGACCCTACTAACCAATCAATATCTGCTCCAATTCCCATACTATCACCAATTGGATATTGCACTTCGCCAAGTGGTGTTTCTTCTCTACCATCTGGTGCAGGTGACCACCATGGACTATCTAATTCATAGAAGAGCGCTCCTGATAATTGTAAAAATAATTGCGCAGCGGCTTCAAAATGTCCTTTTAATCTTGATTCTCCTACTTTTCCACCCTCTGGTGCGGCACTCTCTGTATATTGAAATGTTGGCGTGGCTTCTGCATAGGCTCGTAGTCCAGCGGCAGCAGTTACATTTACCCCCGCTTTAACATCATGGCCTAATAATGTTACTCCTACCCCAGCTTCTGCCTCTAACCCTAAAACGGCAAAGGCATTAATACCTAAGGTTCCTGTTATACTAAATTGTTGTAGCACTGATGGGTCTGTAGAATAGGTTCCTGTAAATCCAACATCTTTAAGTACTAATGGTCCAAACCCTGCATTAACGAACATCCCGATACCTGCAAATAAGAATACTTGCCCGACTAATGGGATACCATAACCTGCACGTATCTCTACATCAAAAATCTGAACTTTTTTGCCACGTTGTTCCATGAGTTCTATCTCATCTGGCACTACTATTTCTCCTACAATGGTGACATGACCTTCATGATCAATACCAATTTTGGCTGTTCCTTCTAACCAAGGTGTTATTTTGGCTTGTACTTCTCCCCAACCAGCAAGAACTTGATTGTTTTTAGTTTTGGGTGCTGCTGTTTCTGGAGTTGCAGCAGTTTCTGCCTGTGCATCCATTGTTTCTACACCTAAGGCGGCATTCATCATTTGTCTCGACTTTGCCGCATCTGTTACTAGCAAAGTTATCGATCCAGTAAATTTCTCTGAAGTCATTGTACCGGTACCTTGTATCGTTACTGCACCATCAATATATTCTGCAATTATTGTTGCTTGTATGTTTGCAATATCTCCTTGTATCTCTCCTCTACCGCTTAACTTTCCATCTTCTCCTCTAGCTACCGTAAATTGACCTTGAGCTAATCCTTGTATATCTACATTAGCATTTAAGTTAAACGTAAATGCATCACCTGTAATTCCTAATCCACCACCTGCTTCAAGAAAGCCATCTACAACCGTAGTCAAGGCACTCACTTGAAAAACTAATCGTCCATTTTCAAAAGTATTTTCTAAAGCATCAACATTCAAGGGCTCGATACCTAAAAAATCCATTGCTTCTAACTTATCATTAAGTCCTTTAATAAATCCCTGAACATCGGCTACCAAAGCTCTATCTCCCATTTTTACGCTAAGGAAACCTTTGGTTTGCTGTTCGTCGCCAAAATTACGGAGTACCAAGATTGGCTCTACTCCTGCTTCTCGCATTGGGTTTAGAAAATTCCAACCTGTAATATTCAGGTATTTATGATTACCCTCTGACAGTTCATATTTTGCAGCATCTCCCTGAATATTTCGTGTCGTCTTATTAACCTTTATGGTTCCGCTATACCGTTCACCTATTTTTACATCTACGTCAAAAATTCGTTCCCCATCATTATATTGAGCATCAAGATAATTTGCCCATGCGGTTGTAAGATCAAATCGATGACTAATATCTAAGGCATCATTTGGTCGAATTGCGGCTTCTGCTGCAGTGGGAGTTTCTGTAACTTCTGATGTTGGTTCATCTACTTTTTGTACAGTAGGTTTTGATGCTCCTTGCTGCATTGTATGCGTTAATTCATGAGCCAATAAATGTTGGCCAGAGGTAGAATTTGTATTGTATTTCCCTTCATTAAAATAAATATCATTACCATGCGTAAACGCCTGTGAACCTAAATCCTTATTCATTTGTATTGCATCACCTCCTGTATGAGTACGTACACCACTAAAATCTGCCCCAAAAGCATTACCCATCGATTCTTGGGTATTGGATGGCAATGCGCTACCTGAACCTTTAGAACTATTAAGACTGCTTTCTAGATCAGTAGTATTAGTACTTGATCCTTCTTCTTTTCTTTGTATGGTAGATTCTTCATTTGGTGTTGAAGGATTTTCTGCACTACTTAATTTTGTATGTATTTCTTCTTCACTTTCAGAAAACTCTTCTTCTTTTTTCTGAAGTTCTTCATCTTGATCTCCCGTAAGTGAAGGTTGTATAGGGGCTATCGGTTTAGTCTGAACATTAGGTTCTTGTTGTTCTGCATTACTTTCAAAAATAGGTTTTCGCTGTATTTCTAATTTATTTTGTAGTACCTCATCGTCCTCTTTCTTCTGTAGATTTTCTGTTTGCGTTTTTGTTGAAGTAGGATTAGCCGGTTCTGCTAATTTTTGAACCACTTGATCTGCTTTTTTATCTGCTTCGACCTCATATTTATCATTAGGTTGGCCAATGGTAAGTTTAGGCTGGATGCTTGCAGGACTAAAAAAGGGTTCTGATGTTTCTCCAGATTTTGAAAAAAAGCCTTCTTCCCCTTCTTTCTTAAAGAACGGTTCCCGCTTTGCTTGAACTGGATTTTTAGCGGCTGAACTTGTTTTTATCTCAGCTGTCTTCATACTAACGTATCACCCATATTTTTTGTAACTATTTTTTCTAATTTACTCATTTCAAAAATGTCCTGAAAATCCAACTCCTCCGCTCACTCCCCTTATATCCATCAAATTATCTGGATTTGCATTTAAATCAAACTGCAAATCAAGATTAACACCTCGTCCAAGAGGTATTGGCATATCCAGTTGTAATTGACCGCTTTGAAAAAATTCATATGATTTTAAGCCGATACCTGTTCCATAAGAAAGCACCGTTCCTAAGGTTTCATTGGCACCAAGAAAGCCAAAACTTGTTTGTAATAGATTTGTTCCTAATCCATACCTTAAAAAGGTATTCCACATGAGCTTATTGTTATTTGGGTATAATGATGCTATTCTATAAAAATGATGAGCATTATTGTATAAATTTTCATCGATATTCAGTTTTAAAGCATAAGCAAGGCATCTAAAATCAGGAAATTGGGGATTGATGTAACATCTATCTGCTGGTGACGTCCCTCTTTGGTGTCGTCGTCTTTGATTTGATGCACTATTTGTCTCGCGTTCTCTTTCTCTGGCAGCATCCCGAGCTGGATCATCATCCTTTTGGATCGCGGGTTTTCTCTGGACAATAGTATTGGTATTTGAAGTAAAAAAAGATGATTCTTTTTGATTAGAATTCGAAAAAAAACCTCCTTTACCCTCTTTTTTAAAAAAGGGGTCTCGTTTAGCTTGGACTATTTCCTGAGCTGGTTTTCTTTTTGGTCTCTTTGTTACTTTCACTTACTTACTTTTTATAGTATCTACTGTTTTATGTTGTTTTAATATCTTTTTACTTAAATAAGACTTTGTTTTGGGGTTTTGCCAAGGTATTTTGCTAATCTGTTCTTTTAGTTTAGCTGTATCTGTTATTGTTCCTTTATTACTTTGAAGGTTCTTTTGTGTTTCTGCTAATTCTTTAATGTTTTTCAACACTTTTACATCGGTTAATTGCCCTTCTTCAATCTTAGAGTTGTCAGAATCTACAGAACTATTATCAACTGTAGGAGTTTCTTGTTTTTTATTTTCTTCTTGTTTTTCGATTGCCTTATTCGCTAGATCAATAACTTTTTCAGAATTTCCTAATAGTAGATTCGCAAAACTAACTGCCTGAATATCTTTTGCCGATGTAGCTCTTTTTTCTAGCTTATTAGAAATTTCTGCTAACTCTTTTTGAGCTTCTGTATCATTAGGGTTTTCTATTATTTTATCTGAAAACTTTTTTAAAGCAAATTTGTCTTTCTCAATCTGTATTTCCTGTATACTCGGATATGCAATCATTATAATAGGAATAGGGAAAAACAGTAGTAATTTTTTAAGGTCATCTTTTTTTATGATAAAATATACCAATCCTGCACAAAGCAACATGAATAAAAATACTCCTAAAAATAGCAGTACAATTTCATAAAGATAAAGGTTGTCAAATATTTTATTCATAACTCTAATTCAAGTAGCATTATCGCCATTCTACCGTAAGTATTTCTTTCATCCACGGTAGTTTTACGATACTGATATTCCATGGTAATCGATCCAATAGTATATCCATTGCTTTTTGTTCTATATACAGTTTCCAACCTGTATTTTCATTTTCTAACTTGCCCTGACGCATTAAAAATCCTTCTCGCAAACCATCTGCGGAGATGTTTCCTAGCGCTCCCCAATGCTCTATAACTATTTTTAATAAACCTATAGCTTCTTCTTTTTCTTCTTCAGTTATTTTTATGGTGTGATCAAGAGGCATATTTGAAGGCATCTCACATAAAAACTTTGGCAACACCATCTCATATTCGACTGGATTTTCCTTACCTGTCGCTAGAAAATGAAGTAACACAACTGCTTTACTTCTAGATTCAAAATCTTTAAAGTCTTTACCATCTATAAGTCCTAACCTTGTAAAGAAATTGTTTATAAAAGGATTCAGTAATACTACTCCTGCTGTGTTGAAATACTGGGGTGATGGTAGCGCTTCTTCTTTAAACACCTCTTCATCATCAGTAAATCCTGTACCTTCTTTAGTGCTTTTATTTTCATTTTTTCTTGTTGTTTCTACATCTATTTTATCGCCATGGTTTTCTGTTGTCTCGTTTGATTGAATTTTATCTTTAGAAACATTATTCGTATTATTTTCTGAAGGTAAAAACTCTTTTTTGTCTTCAGATTCTGACTCTTCTTTTTCTGTTGATGAAGTAGTCCTTATATTTTTTTCTTTTCTCGTGGTATTATTTTTATCTAGTATTTCTAAGAGTATCTGATATTTCTCTTTTTCTTTTTGATCAATAGTTCCATGATCCACTACTTCCTGAAGTTTTGTCTCGCGAAAGATATTTGAATCAAATAAATGTTGGAGTACCTGTCTTCCTATCGAAATACTATCTAATTTTTCTCTTTTTAGGATAACATACTCAAAAATCTTTTTCCATATCTTAATTTCTAATGAGCGAAATATAATTTTAGAGGTTAAAACATTTCCTTCTTGGCAAACAATCTCTATCTCTTTTATCATTTGCAGAACTTTATCTTGAGAAAAACCAGTATATAATTCTACAATTGATTTTAAATCTTTGGGAGTATGCTGTAACACTAATCGGTGTAATGCTATAGGATATTTTTTTAATTTATGTTCTAAAATGGTAACCCCATCTAATGCCATTCCTAGGTGTTCTAAAACTTTGGTGATCCATGTTTCTTGAGGAGCAATGGTATATGATGGTAAAATTCCTTTCTCTAACCAATATAACCAGATATCAAAATAATGTTTTCTTTGGGATTGACTACTTTCTTTTTGATCAATCGACATGCTCGATTGATGAACATTATATTCTTTAGAGCTATCGTTATTTTTTAAATGACCATGAAGGTCCTTAGTATTATTTTCTTTTGGGTCTATATTTTTACCGTTTACTGGGGGTGTACTTTGAAACGATTTTCCATTTTTATTAAAAAATTCCTGATCAAACTTCCTCAACCCTTGTTCTTCATTAACACCTTGAATACCAATATTATGCAATCTATCCTCTATGTTTTCTCGTAACTGCCGTATGATTTTTTCTATAACTCCATTCATAGTACTACCATCCAAATTAATATTACCAATATCAATTTCGATGCTATCAAATCTTGCAATTATATGTTCATCAACTAAACGATCAAAAAGGTTTTCTATGGCTGGATTTAATTCTTTTTGAACCCAATCACTTATTTTTTGCTGCACCGCATAGGCATCCTCTGTAGCATCTATATCTACTTTCAAAACCTGTTTTCCTATAAGATGCTTTTGCCCCATATATTTATTTCAAAAGTTTTTTTATTGTTGCTAAAGATTTAGCATTTGCTAGAGATCCTAGTGCTGTAGCATTCCATTCTTTGTTTAATTCTTTAAGAGATAATCCTTTGTTTGACAATATCTCAATCCTTGCCGATAGTTGATTTATTTCCTCTTTTTTAATTTCAGATTTTGAATCTAATACCAGATTATCAAACAAATGATATGTTGCATTTTTTAATAATGTTAAGTACTCAGAAATAGCGTTGTCTTTTTGTAAACTATATCTATTAAAGAAGTCCACTAATGTTGAATACCCTTTTATTGTTGGAGTATTCTGAAGAAAGAATACTGTTCGTTCGTAACTTTTTGTTTTCTTAATGTTTTCATTAGCTCCAGTCTCTATGGCTTTTAAGTACATAGGTTTCCTTTGTCTTACAACTGCCAGTTCATCTTTTTTCTTTTGTGCAGTTGTTGTTTTTGTAGATGTTCCCTTAGCAGTAGTTTTTTGTTTATCTGCTTGTGTTTTTGTGACTTTCTTTTTAGTTACTGTCTTTTTTGCTTTTGCGACAGGTTCTGCTTTTTTAACAGCTGCTTTAGCACTGCTTTTTGCTGTAGGTTTCTTTTTAGGAAGTTCTTTTGGTTCTTTCTTGACTTCTTTTACAGTTTTACTTTCTGTTTGTACTGTTGTTTTAGAAGTTGGTCTTGTTTCGATAGTAGCAGGAACTTCTCCAACAGGGAAATCTATTATATCTCCGTCAATAATCTGCACGCATTCACCCCAAAAAATACTACCCATACTATCCTCTGGTAACGTTCTGCTATCTACAGTATCACAATTACAATCACCTTGTGACAAAGGTGCGGATGCACAAGGTTGTTCGGATTCTAACCTTCTAATATAATTTGATAAAAGGCAATCTGGACGAGGATCATTAGGGTTGCATTTATACGCTTCTGGATCTTCTTTCCAAACTAACCATTTTCGATATGCATCCTCAAAATTACAGAGATCTCTTGGACCTAACCATAAAATATTAAGTCCTACTAATGCTGGTACTTCTTTATATAAAAAATTCTCAAAAGTTTCGCGTTGTTCTAAAGTTCTAAATCGTTTAGACCATGCTGGCAATACCAATGTTGCCCAAAAAGAATAAGGGTCGCTACCTGGTATATAATTGATTAATGTTGCTTGGGCATTATCTGCACACGGATCATCTTTATCTAAATCTGGTTGCCACTCAATATCGCAATCATAATCTGGGCAAATGGGCAATAGACAAGAAATCGCTCTTTGCAGACCACCCTCACCCTCGCCTTCTCCTGTGTTAAATTCATGAAAACAATCGCCTGATGATGTTGGTCTTAATAAAATATGTTCAAGCAAATGCAATCCCACATCGCTTACTTGTGCTTTTGTTCTTTCTATTGCATCTTTAACTTCTTGAAGACTATCATATTGTTGGGGGTGATATGCTAATTCTTTTCTCTTATCAATAATCTGAAAAGAATAAAGTCCATATTCTGTCTTTGAGATTTCTTCAAAAGCGTATGATGTATTTTGATTTGTAATTAGCAGACAAAATGCTGTAAATGCATTAACTGCTTCTGCGCAACATGAATAATAATTTCTACTTACAAAAGGATAAGGTTCATTACATAATGTATCTGTTGTAGTATCCATATCCTCACAACCACATGGTTGTAAACCACTGGGGGTAATTTGCACATCACTTTTGGCATCATAGATTCTAAAAAAATATCCCTGATCAGTTTTATAAATAGGAAAATAGTCTGTTAATTCTTTTACTAACTCACATGTAAAATTTTGCCGATTTATAATGTCAAGAATTCTGGCATCATTCTTATATTTTTCTTCTAAAAATGATGTAATTAAATTATTCTCAATTGCTTCTTCTTCTTGATTTTCTGCAAATTTATAAGGACATGTTATTAAACTATCTCTAAGATTAAACATGAATTCGCAGAACTCATCATCAGAATATCCATATCCAATAGTATACAAAAACCCAGCTCCAGGGCGTGTTCCTCCTCCATCAGAAGGTTTCCCCGTGATATATTGATCCCAGTTTAAAGATTTTAACTTTGAAATCCAATGATCCATCTGTTGATCTCTAACCTCTCTAGAATTATAATCGCAATTATGATCAACCACAAAATAATCTGGTGAGACTACTTTAAATTTCCAGTATTCTCTATCACATACAATATCATAATTTTGATCATCTTCTGCCGCATAGATAAACTCTCGTACTCCACCAGGAATACAATCTTGACATTCATCTTTTTGATTAGGGTATGCATCATCCCAGGCATCTGCTTCACTATCAAACTCACGAGAGCTTTCTGCTAACACCTCAACTAATCCTGTGTAAAAGTTCCCATTCTTGCAAAAAAGTCTACAGTTATTTGAGGTACCTACCAGATTATAAAAATGATTATATGCTTCGATAACAGATTTTTCATCTGCATATGTAGATTCACTAATCCATAATAAACTACCTATATGCGGTATAACTTCACTAATACTATCGCTTGCAGGAATAAGATCTTTTTGAGGCACTACTACTTTAAACTTATAAGACACTGTATCATCTGCATTATCATCGCTTTCATATACTTTTTTATATATGGGATATACATCTGCTAATTCAGAATAATAAGTAATTATATCTGTACCATTTGCTTCTACTTCTTCTCTTATTACTTTTGGAATCACAACCAAAAATGATTCATTACTACATGATTTAGATTGTGAGTTTTGGTATGTTTCTTCAAGATTTATTTTCCCCGAAGCTCCATATTGATCTGGATTAGCAGCTATGGCGATAACATCTAACCACTCCATTTGCCAAGCTTCTTCTGCCTCAATAGCACTAGTATATCCATTATAACTAATAAGAACGAAGCTATTTTTATTATGATCTGTAAATTCTACCTGATAATGGTACTTATTAGGACTTCCTTCTGGACAAACAACTATTTCTCTTTTAGTGCAGTGTTTTAAATTAATTGGTGGAATAAGGTCACAGATATTTCTTTTTACAAACTCTGCTGTTGATTCGTTACTATACTGATACGGATTTACAGCTAAAGGAGTATTTTTCTTGAAAAATCGCCACTCGAATCTACCATTTTGGTTCTCTACCATTCTTCTGGCAATAAAGCTTTCTTTGGGAGCCAGGTCATTACTATAAATAGTAGAGAGGTATCCTGCTAATTTTTTAGCCATCTCCAACGATGGTTTATCTTTTGAGAATCCCTCAACCATTGGAGTTTCTGATTTAGGAGAATACAATCCAAATTCGGTTGTACTTTTGGGAGATACTTTAAAAGATAGTTTTGGAAGTTCTTTTACAAAATTGGTATATCCTTCTGAAGCCTCACTATGCGTTTTAAAAGTATTAGTACTTAAAAACAAAGGCTTTAATTCATTATTTACATCACTAATACCATACCTATACTTATACAATGCAGGTGTAGCAACCACCTCAAAATTATAACAATGAGGAACATATAACTCATTATTAGGTCGTATCGCCTCTGTAACTATTACTTTATCAAAATCGCTTTGCGCTCTTGCTTTTGAGGTAAATTCGCTAGTTGATTCGAGTATTTTTTTATCATCTTTTGTTAGAGACCAAACATAACGACGCGGTTCTTCTTTTACAAAAACAGGAAGTG
The DNA here is from genome assembly GCF_003443715.1 of Aquimarina sp. AD10. Taxonomy (NCBI): domain Bacteria; kingdom Pseudomonadati; phylum Bacteroidota; class Flavobacteriia; order Flavobacteriales; family Flavobacteriaceae; genus Aquimarina; species Aquimarina sp. AD10. Next base: position 3,548,577 of record NZ_CP031965.1, read on the forward strand.
TGTTATTCTTAAAATAACGCATCATCGAGTTTAACGCTTTCGTGCGATCTGGTGCGGTCTCAAAATGATCAGGAGGTAATGCTAAAAACGAGTTATATTTATCTAATAAAATATAGTTATACTCTGGATTTCCTTGATCTCCGGATAATAAATAATTCTTTTTAACTTCACCCAGCTTAAATACAGTATCTAGTTGTTCTAGCGCTTCTTTTTCAGAATCATATGCGCAATAACTAATTAGAACAGGGGCACCATCTTTTCCTAAGAGTTGAAATCCAAATTTGTTTTTTTCTTGGTCATAATCAGGTTTTGTATTTCTATTCCCAAATATGGTAGTACATTCTGTTAATATCGTTTCAGGAGTTCCTTGACCAATATCCACGGCATCTGAAATCGCAATTGGATTTCCTTTTTCATTTTTTAATTGTATTCTGATTGATGTTCCTTCATTTTTGATTTCATAATTAGTTTTGCTGCTACCTAAAGCTTTTCCTTGTCTCCAAGCTGCAACAGCCCTATAAGCATCTGGATAACATCCTATACTATTCAGAGTGATCCCATCTTTAACGGGTAATTTCCATCGAATAGCTACATCATGTTTTGTAAGAAAATCCTCGAGCTGTGCTTCTTTGATCATATGATCCCATGCATCCTCATAAACATCAAAAACCTGTTCACTAACTGCTTTTTCTTTAGTATTTACATGCCATCGCCATGTTACTAATGTTTCAATTTCACAAGGTAACGCATTAGCATCAAGGTACGTATTTTCATTCTCTAATGGTAATAACCTATATTCACTTTTTAGAGGTGTTCTAGAGAGAATGTTTTGAGTGTTAATCGTTTTTATAAAATCTTCTTTTTTATCTAGAGCAACTTTTTCAGATTTCATTTTTGTGCTCTTACTCAATACAACTACTTCTTTTTCTGTATTGATTAGCTGCTGGTGATAATCATGCTTAGTGATAATAATATTTTCTTCTTCTCCTTGTTCAGAAAATATGCGACGCATTGTTTTTGCATCAAAACCATTAAGACTTTTTTCTAGTTGCTTGTACGATTCCTGATCTCGTATTTGAGATAAAACTTTTTTTGCAGCCCCATATAATTCCTCTCTACTCTCATATCCTCTATTACTTCTGAAAAGCACATTTTCTGACCAATCTTTTAACTCTAGTCTAAAGTTTTGTACTACTTCAAAATTACAAAGGTTACGTCTATCATAATTTTCGATTCCGGATAATAAAGAAACTCGTTTTTCAAAACCAGAAACGTTATCTGTATTCCATGATGATATTGAATAATCATAGGCTTTACCTCTATTTCTGCTTATCTCTGCAAATCGATTTACATACTTTGATTGATCATTTATTTCTTCGTGTATATGCGCTTCTGTATCAATTCCATTTTGATATTGAAGAATCGTATAATCTGTAAACTCCTCTCCAAACCTCGCTAATAAATGATCTAAAAATTGTTTTCTTCGTAGTGCATACTCGCTTTTATCCTCTGTAAGTTCTTGAATCAAATCAATATAAGAAATAGGCGTATAGGTGATATCAAAAAAGTGTTGATCCCCTTCTAAAGTATCAGAAGCATTTGTTGTTAACTTATAACTTTGACTTATAGTCCCTAAAAACGTAAGGTTTTTTGCCTCTCTCCTTGCTTCATCGACTGTATCATATCTTTTTGTGCCTACCATTACGATATCATCTGGAAGATTTGTTTGTAGCACAAAGAAATGTCCTCTTCGATCTTGTAATAGTTGTATTGTATATTTTTCGTTAAAAAATGCATCTATCAATTGATTGATATAGATGGATCGAACTCCTGTCGAAGAAAAACTAAACAAATCTATCAATGCATTTGTATCACTACATATATTACCAATAGTTAGCTCTACACTAGGATTCTTTTTTAATTGTTCAACAATGTTTGTCCATTGACTATCATTTTTAACGGGAACAGCTAGCAAAGAATTTATAGTCTCTGTGTCGTTCGTATAAAATCTAAGTAAATCTTCTACTCCAGGAATAGAATCAGGGATTTGAGTAAAATACGTATGCTTTTGTTCTTTTGTTCTTTGTTCTTCTGGCGTTAATGAAAATAATGATTTAATATTAGCAAGTTGAGATGTATAATTTGCTAATATTTGATCATAAAACATAAGATACCCTTTTAACTGTAATGCTTGTGTTTCACGCAATAATGATGCTCTATCTGGCAACCCATCTTCTCCTATACCATATACTACAGGAAAATCATTTTGTATAGAATAAAATTCTTCTAAATTTTCTCTATTTATTCCTATTGGTATTTTAGTATTGAGGTTATCTAAAGGCATTTCGAATTGTTTTGCCATAGAAAAAGTGCGCTCTATTCTTTGTTTATCTATCCTTAACGCGCCTTTTGTATTGTATAGATCGATACATGTCTTATCTTTAGAAAAAGCAGGAACTTTACCTTCTTCAATTTGATATTGCCATGTTTGAGGCATGTTTTGAAACTCCTCTCCCTTAATTGATACATTTTTTATTTTTCTAACTCCATCGATACTTAAAATAATATCGTATAAATCTGAGAGATTAATAAACTCACGTCTTGTAAAACTCTCGAGTTCTTCTGTATCAATAAAACCAAAACTTTTCTCTCGATAAGGTCTTCCTGCAAATATATCGTCTATCGTTCTTCCTTTATCTAATAACTCCTCTAAGGTATAATATGTAATCTCTGGCTGGATATACTTTTTAATATTGTTAAAAATTTCTACGTACACCTTTTCTGCATCAAAATCTGCATGAATTTCTGCCTCAACACAGACACCTATTTCTAAAGCGTCTAATGTTTTAACTTCGACAAAATCTTCACATAAATTTCTATGTTGTACAAGAATTTGCTTGACTTCTTGCTCGAGAGTATCATTAATAATCTCATTATCTTTTTCTATATAAACCTTGTATAACCCATTTAACTCGATCTCCTGAAAGAGATTATTTGGATTCTCACAATACAATACAGTACTCCTTCTTTCTATATCCAGATATAATCCTTGTTCCTGTTTTACCGGTTCTAACCATGCATTTCGAACACCTTCAACTTCTAATAGAAGTTTTCTAAAATCTAATATAGTTACTGGGTTTACAGTTAGTATTTCTAATGGTGTTAAAAAGTTCTCTTCAGTATCTGTACTAGTATTTAGAGTAGCTATAAGGTCTTGAAAAGGCAAGTTTGTCTTATATCCCAGATCCATTAGTGCATATACCAGCACTTCTAAAATGGTAATACCCGGATCATGCACATTATGATCTGTCCATATCTTACCTGATAGGTTTCCTATATGTTCTAGTCCTTCTCTTCTTAGTTTTTCAAAGTCTAAGTAGTCGGGAAGGTCCGGATCATTTTGCCTAATAACAGTTATATTTTCATTCACAGCTTCTGTCATATCAACTTAATTCAGATGATTTATCTGTTCTTATTTATTTTTTTCAATCCTCAAGATAGAATTCACCACTATACATTACGATTATCATCGCTAATGTCATCATAACTCATTCATTAGTAATTATTATACCTACATCAGGATTACCTCCTTGATCAGGATCTGGACATTTTTCTTCATCAATTGTAATACAAATTTTACCGGCAGTCAAAATAGATCTTGCAGTAAGGGGTTTGATTTCGGATCCGATTTGTTCTTTTTCTCCTTTTAATCTTAGACTTGTTATAAAATCTACATAATCCAATTGTTCTACAAAGCCAACAACATCAGAAAACAAAACAGGCATACCAAACGCAATTTTTTCTGAATCCCCTAAAAACCAAGGTGCCAACAAATTGGTAATATCTTCTTTAAGTTTACCAGAATAAAAATTCGCAGGTTTTCCTCTAAAGAGTCTTACCGTTATATCAACATCTACATATTCATATCTAGGATTCATTACCTTAATTCTAGCAAATGGAGATATTTTTTTTCTAAGATGATTTCCTATTTTTTCTAAGAGACTTAAAGGGGCTTTAGGTTCTAATTGATTTCCCGAAGCTAGCTTAGTTAAATCGGGTATTACAGTAATTACAATATATCCAGGCGCAATTTCTAGATCCCGTTGATATTTAATTGCAGAAAGTCCCATTGTATGACTTATGCATTTAGCTTTATATATTTTGGGAAATCCTTCTAAAACAATTTTTTCATAATCCGAAAGCATTTGTGCTCTACCTTTATGTTTAAGATGTTCACTCACTCTTACATAAAAATGACCTTCTCCTTCGGGTTGTCTTCCTTCAAAAGAAGGATATAATTGTTCTACTTTTTTGACACTAAAATCTCCTTCTGATAGTTTACTTATACTACCCTCTGCCAGACCATTATTAAGCCTTAATTTATCATTTAATTCACTTAGTTTTGCAGAAGCTTTGGCTGCTTGCGTATGAATCCCGATAGTTTCTGCTACTGCCTTGGCATTAATCGGAGCCGTAATTCTTATCCAATATAGGTCATCCGGCATTTGTCTGTTTCCTATTTTACTAATCGTATCTGGTATTGCAATTGTAACAATTCCTGAAACTGTTAAACCATCGGTTTCGTCTGATATAATATTAAAATCAGGCAGTAATTCTATCCATACGTTTTCACTTAAATAATGCCATTTAATAGTTGCACGATCCATTTCTGAATCGGCAGTAGCTTCTGCCAATTGAAACAATATTGATAAATTACCTCCTGGAGTTAAGTTTTCTATACCAACAAACAAAGTACCTTCATCATTTAAAAACGGAAACAATCCTGGGTTTTCCTCTATGTTTTCAAATTTCGAAGTGTTTACATAAGGATAAAGGTGTATAATATCTACATCTTCTTTTACTGCCTTTGCCGAATAATCTACATATAGATTTTTAATAGCTGGAGTCCAAGGTTCATTTGGAATTAAAGCCTGATCAGCACTACTAAATAGAAAACTTAAAACATTACTCTGGTTAAAAGTAGTTTCTAGTTCCTCTAAAGCAGTAGTTGCCACCTCGGTTAAACCTTCTAATTTATCAGTACCCGTTATTCTACTTAGTATATCACTGACAAAAGTATTAAAGGTATTTTGCAAATTTTGAGCTTCAGAACTGGCATTACCGATATTATTGTCAAGAAATTGCTGTATTGACTTATATCCATTGATTAAGAGACCCATTTCTGCAATTAAATCTGTGTCTAGAGCAGTTAAATCTTGTATAAATCCATCAAGATTATTTGTAATATAATCTCTTATTCCTGCTGTTAAATCTAATAATCCCTCGATATGAAAACGCAAGCCATCAGTATCATTACTATTATTATTATCTTGAACAAGAGTTGCTAGATTATTAATCCCAACTTGTATATCCTGACTTGGTACTGTAATAGCATTTAATAATTGAGATAAAGTTAGGTTTGTATCAACCACAGCAGTTAAAATAGTCGTAGCCAAATTTTGTAAACCGGTATTGCTATCTGTAAGTATAGTTATTGCATCACTAAAAAAAGCATTCATAATCACAATAATAGCATCGACTTCATCCTCTAGACTTTCATTTCTATTATTTAACTCGGTTCTAATGGTTCCTATTGTTGTCACTAATCCACTTAAGCTTGATAAACTAGGATTTCCACCGCTTCTAAAATCTTCTAAAGAGGTTAAATACGATGGTAAATTATTGTTCATGTAACTTACAGTATTACTTAGTATTGAATTTACAGTTGTAATAATTGTATCTACACTACCTCTATTATTATCTATATAATCTTTTAGTTCATCTATACCATCTTTTACCATTCTGGTAGCATCCAGAGCGGTTTGAATATTAGTTGCAATATCCGCACTACTTCCAAAATCTTCTAATGCTTGAATAATTGTTTTATTAGATTGTACATATATAGCATCAGTTAATTTATCATTTTGTGCTAAAAGCGCATATGCCAACATTTGTCTTGCTAACACAAAAGGATATTCTGTGTGTAAAAAATCTTGATTAGCAAGTGTGAATTTTAAGAAACCATTACGTGAGGTTTTAAATAATTCTAACGGTTCATTGTAGTCTATAAATTCTGGATTAGCATCATTTTGAACCTCCCAACCATATATTGTATTGTTACAATACAGTTCTCCAAAATCATCTACGGTTTTACTAAATAACTCTGTCTCTTCTTCTATATTAGTCCAGATACCTTCTTTTAATGTATCTATTTTTAATTTAAAATCTTTTTCGGCTAGACCAAGATCTTCTAGTGCAGTAGTATTATCACCACCAGAGTTAGGATCGCCTGTATTTTTTCTTTTTAAGTATGCTTTATAATGGTCATTAAAACTATCTGGTTTGTCTTTCCATTCTATGTTTACTCTAACCGAATTCCATTTTTTAAACAGCACTTCTTTACTACCAATATAAAAACTAGGGCCAAGTAATGAATTAGCAGTCGGGATCCCCTCAAATTCTACTACTTGATTCATTGGATCAAAACCGGGAACTTCTGGGCGTAATCCAAAAGGAAAAATTTGACTGTTTATATCTAAAGTACTTTCATCATTTTGAACAATCAGGTTTTTTACTCCACATACATTTACATCGATACATGCATTGGTTAATTTAAGTTGTTCTAAAAAATGATATGGCGAAATCGAAATTTGTCCCTGTTCTTTAGGTTCTCCTTTTAAAACGCAAATACCTGGGCCATCTTTTGGTGTTTCTAAATCAATCTTAACATCTTTATTAAGTTCTATTTTAACTACAGGAAGAGCTTGTTTTATATCAAGTTTTTCTTTTAATTTTTCCTCATCAAAAAATGTAATAGCAGGAAAGCCTAGTGCCAGCTTAATATTAATATCAAAAACAATTGTTTTAGCACCTCCTAAAACGCTAGAAGTTTCTAAAACTCTAATTTTTGTAGTCTCTTGATTAAATTCTGGATTTAGCCATTCTTTTTCTCCACTAAAATTAAATACAAAGATTGGTACTGTTATATGTTTTACCGGAGTTTCAAAACTTTCAATACAGTTTCTTAAACTTGTCTTTTCAGAACTTGTAAATACATCTACTTGCTGGCCTTCTTCAGGTTGTTCGCTTCCTTCGTAAGAATCACCTTCTACATACCTGCGTTTTGCATTTAAGAGTAAAAGTAATTCATTGGGATAAACAATTTTAAAAGGAACTTCTTTAAGATAATTTTCTACATATTCTTGAGCATGCAAACTTAAGGCCGAGCTACCTGGAGCAGCTACAATACATTCATTCAACTTATCTAGTGTAACTAAATAGGCTATTTCAGGAGTTGAAATACCATTTAATGTTTCGAAAAAATCTTCAATTATAAAATTTGCATCATCTTTTAATTGACATTCTAATTGAAAATTAACTACCCTGTTTCCTTCTTGTAACAATAAAACAGGTGATGCTAAAACAAACCCTAATCTTGCATTAGGATGTTCTTGTCTTAATTCTATTTCCTGATCACAGTCTTTTTCTGACTCGCTATTACTTTCTTCGTTAAGTAGTTTACTATACTTTGACCCTAATGTAGCCCAATTGGTAGTTTGATCTTTCTTAAATTTTTTCCCAAGACCATCGACTGAATTTGCTACCGGAGCAATGTATACTCCTTCTATATATGAACCCGAATTATCTGTTATTGTATTTACAGATAAAGTTCGTAGATCTGTTACCTGCGCTTTATCTATAATAACTTCATGATTCAATTCGAATTGAATATCTTCATTATTATCATCCTTCCCATCTTTTAATAATAGTCCTTTTTTCAATGGATATTCTTCAAGATGTTTAGCAATTTCAAAAATAATATGCGCCTTGTCGGGCACAGCATCCTTCGGAGCGATTTTTAATACTTGCTGATAGAAAAAATCCAAATGCTTTTTACCTAAATCATTTACATTTACTTGAAGATTCTTAAACAATTCTAAAAAAGTAAATACTAATGCTATATGAGGTTGATGTCTTTTTTGTAATGATTCTTGAAGCGGATTTAGAGCTTCTTCTATAAAACTAGGGGCCGTTTCGATAATATCCTGAAAACCACTTATTAACTGAAAAAATATTGCATTTACAGCCTCTCCTGCTTTTAGTATTGCTTCTTTTTTGCCTTTTTTTGAAGCTTGAATGGTACTATCCAATGCAAAAACATCTCCAACTTTAAGTTGCCATGGTGCATTTATAAAGCCAGAAAAATTCTTTTTGGTAACACATAAAAAAGTAGCACTTGCATTATGAATCGCAATAAATTTCTTTAAAGGCTCAATAAACGAAGATTTGATTATTGCTAAAAGAGAAATTGCTAATCCGTTGTTTTCTTTATCTGTTTTCGTAAATAATGTTTGAGTGGGTGTTATAAATTTATCATTAATAAAACCCAAAAGAGATTCTAACCCCTGTTTTGATGGATTATTTTTTAATTCTTGGTATATCAATGTAAATTCCTTTTCAAGGCTATCAATCGAAGTTTTACTAAGTATTGATAATTGAAAAGGTAAACTACTCTGAAAAAAAGAAGTCCAATTATTTATATCCTGATATTCTTCTTCTCCGTTTTTGATATACTCATAATAATTAATTTGTTGAGCATATCTACTTATGATATATAGTCTGTCTGCGAGTGTTTTGCCATCTATTGGGGCATAGTCAGATTGTAATGCCTCTATAACCCTATTTCTTTGGCTAGTCCCTGTTCTATGTATTAAGGGATGTGATATGTTTGAAGGTTTCTTCATCTATGTCTTATTTATATCCCTTGATCTGCTTCTCTTAAATAAAAATCATACACAAAATTGTATCGAGTATTTGTACCTTCGATCTCATAGTGTACAGTAATCTTTAATAGTCCTTCGATTAATTCCTCAGCATCTGCCTCTGTTATGTCTATTCTGTCTAATTTTATTCTAGGTTCATAATACAGTATAGCTCTCTCGACCAAGTCTTTTAGAAAACCAATAAGAGAATTATCCATACTCTCAAATTGATAATCTTTAAGGTTACAGCCATAATCAGCTTGCATTACTCGTTCTCCAAGGCTTGTAGAAAGCAGTATTTCTAAACTTTGATTAATATCTTCTTCTGCACTAACCATAGTAATCGTTTCGCTTTCCTTATCAAAATTTGGAGGAAATGACCACCCAGTACCTAAATATGCTTTATTTGTATTCATTTTTTTCTTTTTATCCTCCAATCATTACCGTTGGAAAGCCTTGAACAATTACTCCTGTATGTGCTGTGGTATCACCCATTCTTGCTGCAGGCTTACCTCCAATAAAAACGGTTCCTGATCCTTTAACTATAGTATCTGGTGGTCCTACGCAAACGCACATATCACCTACTACTGCAGCAGGTTGCCCCCCAATTAATACGGTAGGCACTGATGGTCCGGTGATAGGTCCGCCAACATGAGGTACTGGACCTGTAGATAATGGACATGTATGCATATCTGCGATTCTTGCTGCTGGTGGCATTGTGTATGTTTTATTAGTTTATGTTTACTAAAGACCCTTTTATCTCGGTTATCCCATCAGCTGAAACTGATGTAGTTGCTCCTTTTACTTCCATACTGGCACTTGCTTTTGCCGATATTTGAGTTGCTTCTAAAGTCATATTCATTCCCGCTTTGATATCAATATTTCCAGAAGCTTCAATTTTTATATCTCCCGGACTATTAATTTCAATACCATCAGGATTCAATTTCGCAAAATTGTCATTCTGATCGGTAATCGTAATTGAAGTAGTATCTTCATCTAATATGATACTATTTCCTGCAGGAGTATCTATGGTAATTGTTTTGGTATCATCATGAAAATGCAATCGCATTCCTGACCGTGTTACTATTCCTTTTTCGTGATTTACATCTTGTGCTTCTATCGGTGCAGGCTTTGCACTACTATTTAGCATTCCTAAGACAATAGCTTCGCGTGGATCGTCATTTAAAAACCCAACGATAACCTCATCTTCTATTTCTGGTAAAAAAAATGAACCTCTATTTTCACCAGCATCTAGGGTTGCTATTCTTGCCCATACTCCTCTGGCAGAGTTATCAATAATTGGTAATCTTACTAAGATTCTATTTTCACCTTCTGGATCATTTTCTAATTGAACCACTTTACCTATTTGGAGACCATTAATTGCTGGCACTAAACCTGCTGCTGGTATATCAGCTATCGCTTTATGAATATGTGCATAACAATCGGGGTCTAATCCAAATTGTGCATGTGTATACCACGAACCTTTATACACTTCATGTCGTATTGCAGAAACATATGCATTACCGGTAAATCTTGTACCTAGTCCTTGCAGTTCGATCATTTGCCCTGGTTTAATTTCTCCAAAGCCTACAAATTTTGCTCTTCCCCGAATTTTTGACAATCTACTTCTTTGTAATGTAGCTTTAGTCCACTCTGTTAACTCTTCTTCTAATACTTGCCCAGTATGTCTAAGTTCGTATTGATCAGGGCTAATATCTGCAGCCAATTGATCCCCATTAACATTTCCTAGTTCGTTTATAGGTACACTATCTGTAACAGTTTCAAACATGGCTTGCCCACCATAATCCCAAGATTTTGCTTCTACAGATTTCCATTGATTTCTGGCATCCATTTCGGCTTCAAAATCTATTAATGTAGATCCAAATAGTACTGCTAATGCTGCATCTTCATTAGTTTCTGGTTTTTTAATTGTGATTTTACCATCATCGACCATTACTAATTTTGCATTAGCTTCTGCTCTCATCAACATAAAATCCCAATCGGTTACATGATGTTGCACCATTTCCAGATGTTTAATTCCAGTAGCTTCAATATCTTTACTTAAGCCCGAATATCTTCCTATGATTTCTTCGATAATTTCACTATCCTTTCGTTCTTCATAATAGAAGTTATGACGACCGAGAGTCATTTTTACAGATTCATCTCTGCAATCTAGGACCAATCTGGTATCACCACTTTCAAGTGCTTTTATAGCATGCTTAATAATGATTCCTTTAAACAATTGAACATTTTCTCCATCTCTACCAACTTTTACCACTATTGATTTACCAGGAATAAAATCTTCTTCTTCACTTATTTTAAAAGTTTCTGAAGAAGCGTCTCCATCCTTAATAACAATTTTAGCCGTAGGTATTCTATTAATCTCTTTTGAAATAGAAATAGACAATATTTGATATCCAGGATCTACAACGTTTCCATCTACGAGTATATCAAAGGTGGATACGTTATATGATACATCAATTGGTATTTCTCTATCTTTCATGAGCTTGTTTTATCTAATGGTGGAAAAACTAATTCTGTACCAGGAGCAATCTTTCTAAAAGAAGTTAAACCATTTGCCTTCGCGATCTGAGTGACATATTTAACATTATTATAAATATCAAATGTCATATTATCTAGTCTATCACCTCCTTTAACTTGTCGCACATGAGTAAGATCAGGAGATTTTTTTCCTTCTCTGGCAACTCGTTCTCTTTGGGCGACATAGTTTAAAAAACTAGCACTTACTTTAACACGTAAAGGATCTCCATTAGGTTGAAATAACGTATAATTTAAATCCAGATTTGTAAGGATACAAGGAAACATAAATTCACCCCATTGCACTTGTAAAAAATGCGGACGATGTATTTCTCCGTTCATATTGTAAACGGCATCCATAAAAAGCTTAAGCTGATCTTTTACAGATTTCTTGTTATTATTATACTTATACCCTTGGATAGTGTCTGTACCATCAAAAATAAAGTCCAACTTTAATTCTTCTGGTGCTGTTGCTTTAAAATCAGAATCTGTACCTTGATTACCTTGACCTTGTTGTTGATTTAATTCTACTTTAAAATTACGAGTAAAACTCTCTGGGTTCACAGGCAAAGAGATCGGATTAGGAGATATCTTTGAAGGTATTTGAAAATCTTGATCATCAAAGACATGAATCAATACTTTTATTAAATGACCGTTACCTTCCATTATCGTTCTGATTTTTCTTTGATGATCTCAAAAATCTTATCTGCGATCTCATTAATTTGTGATTCTTCTATACCTCCTCCAGCTGCGTTATTTGCAGATCCGGTCGTACTGGTAGTATTATTTACCGTAGTCTTAATGATCAACTCTCTAATTTCTATGGGCATAGTTTCATGATTTTTTAGCTTACAGATACTAGGTTATAGTAGTTGTAATTAAGTTCTAAGGTTTCGATTAACACTTCTCCTTTTTCTGCATTAAGCTCTCCTACTTTCCAGCTTACGGGCCAGACATGAGCAAGTTGCCATTGCATTAGTACTGTTTGATTTTCATTCAGTAATTCTACATTGACTGTGCTAATAGGGGCGATGTTCATATTTTGAAAAGCATCCTGACACCAAGATGTTAACCCCGACTCTTTAGGGCTTATAATTCCTCTTTTTAAGGTCAAGGTTGTATACTTTCTTCTACCCGGAAGACTGTGTTCAAATCTATTTTCTCCTCCTTCTTTCAAAGATTCTTTTTCGATTTGAACATCCAGACCTGCTACAGATTGAAACTGTACATCTACATCTTTACCTTTAGGTAAGTTTAGAAAAGACACTCTAAAATAAAAACCAACTATTTGGTGCATCGCTACTTATTCTGCTGTTATTATTCTTATTACTTAGCTTCCAGAATTGTTAATCCTTCATGCACTAATTCCATTGTTTCAATAGCAACTTCATTAGCATCTGCTTTTAAATCTGTAGATTGTACTTTGCTTGGCCAAGCATTCTCTAAGATCCAAGTGATAATCGGTTCATGATTTTCGTTTAACAGTTTAATAGTAACTGGTCGTCTAAATAAAGAACCTGTATCATTTCCTTCTTGAAACAAGTATGTCTTTTGCCACTCTGTAAAAAAGTCAAAATCGCCTTGAAATGTTCCTCTTTTTAGAGTTACATTACTATATTTAGTAAGACCAGGTTGTTTTGATTTATTATACTTTTTACTGCTTCCTTCTCTGTATTCTATAACTTCAGTTTCGAAATCCAATCCACTTACTTCAGTAAATCCGATTCTAAAACCATCACCCCATTCTACTTGGAAATGAAACTTTGGAATTGGGTAATCGCCTATTGCTGCCATATTATTATTATTTAGTAATTATACTTTTTAGTTTAAAATTATTTTCCGCTTTCAGCAGCTTCGGCAGCTGTGATTGCTTCGATAAGACTTGTTTTGTGCGATAAATATTTATCACTCTTTTTCTTGCTTTTAATCCACTCTTCTTCTAAATGATCTGTCTTATCCATTGCTACTCCTAAATTTTGCTCTAGTTGCTTATAATAATCACTTTCACTAATTGGGAATCTTGGCATTGGCTTAACAAGCCAGTCGTTACATGGATATGCATAATGATGATGGTGATCATGGTCGTGATCATGATGTGGTTTCTTTTTACGACCTTTTTTCTTTTTATCATCATCGTCATCGTCATCTCCTTCTTCCTGGATTTTTCTTGAGCTATTCCCCTCGAATCCTCCTTGCCCCCATGATGTACCACAGAAAACATCTAGCATATCCTCTAATTTATCCTCTAATCCGCCATGCGCGCATATTGAAGATGATAAAAGATTAGCACACTTAAAGGTCTCTAAAAGCTTTTTTAACACCGCATCTTGCATATCACATACAAGAGTGATTTTTTGCTCATATACCAAGATACAAGCAAGAACTTCTGCTTTATCTTCGTCACTTGCATTCTTAAGACATTCTACTGCCTTTTTAAAATTGATGATTTGTTCTTTTAAGCCTTCATTAGAATCTTTGTAGGTAAAAAAGCAATCAAAAATTGATTTCACCAATCCTAATAATTTCTCTATCGCTTCAGTTGTTACTTCTGAATTATCACATACGATTTTGGCTTGTTCTAAAAAGAAGTTTAATTCTTTTACAATAATATCGGCCTTATCATCGGTATCTTTTATAAGTTCGTTCCAGTTGATAAGTCTTTTCTCCCAGCCTAATGAATTTAAGTACTCTTCTTCATCTTTTGATGTTTCGGCACTTAATTCATTATACTTATTACTTACTTCTTCTAATTTTTCTTTCCACTTATCCAGGCATTCTCTAGCTTCTGGATCATCGCTGCCTCCGTCTACACAGCAGGCTTTGTCTTTCAAAAAATCTATCATGAGTATATTATTTTTTCTAATTATTGCTATTTACTAATCCCTGTCTATGGTTTGTCTTTTTTGAAGTCTACCTTTTTTTCTTGCATCATAATTATCATGATCTGCATCATAACAATCTCGAGTTTCTCGACATAAGTCTAAAAGGTCATCATTATATTTTCCTTTACATACATAATCGATAACATCCTCAAGACCTTGATACTTGACAGCTTCTGTCTTTTTATCACAAACAACTTGTGCTAATTCTTCTTCGATTACATTAAGTTCTTCTCTGCATACGGTTACATCTCCAGAAGTTGAAGTGATGTTTTGTTCTACCGTACTTTTAAAGGTACCCATGGCCGCTGATAATTTTGCCATAAAGTCATTAAGACTATGTGTATTGGTAAACGTTTGGATTCCTGCAATGGTAACTGAAGAATCAAAAGCATTTTGGCCTTTTTCATTAAGTTCTTTAGTCTTTTGCAAAATCTTTTGTAAATCCTCATGAACATCTGCTTTCTCACCATCTTTTGTAGATTTTCCTGTTTTTGGTAAAATCTTATTTTCAAAACAGTTAGACATTGCACATGCTGCATTATGAGCATCTTCGATTTTGAGTCTCATTTCATTTAATAATTTCGAAGACTCTTTAATCAGTTTTTCTATCTCATCATCCTTTTTAGTATACTCGTTTACATTTTTTTGGATGATTTCGGTTTTTTTGCTGCTCCCTATAGTAACACAACTCATGATATCTTCATATACCCCTTGAGATTCTTGTGCTTTATCTAAACCACACACTTTATACCTGCGCGCTGCTTTTTTAGACCTTCTAAGTATCTCATTAGCAACATACAAGCTTGCTGCAGTCTTTTTATCATTTTTAATGACTTTCAGACTTTCACAAATTACCGTATCGGCATTTCGCGAAGTGTTACTGTCATTATTATTCTTGCTAGCCATATTTAATATTTTTACAGTTTATTAATTTTACTCGGATAACATTTTATGGCTAAACCTTAAAATGATAAACTCAGCTGGTCTTACTACTGCCATTCCTATTTCTACGATCATTCTACCTTCTAAAATATCTACTTCGTCCATCGTTTCGTTAAGTCCAACTTTTACAAAAAATGCTTGCTCTGGAGTTGTTCCCATTAAGGCTCCCGCTCGCCATTGTTGTACCAAGAAATTATCAATCATTGATTTAACTCTAGACCAGGTATTAAGATCATTAGGTTCAAAAACAAATTGTACACTTGCTTTTTTAACTGACTCTTCAACCATATTAAAGAATCTTCTAACCGATACATAACGCCATTCGTTACTATTACCTGCCAAAGTTCTTCCTCCCCAAATTATTGCTGGGCCACGACCTACAAATGAGCGTATTACATTAACAGATTTACCACCTGTAGTATCTACGTTTAGGTTTTCTTGTTGCTTATCTGTAACCTTTAAAACCGGTTTGATTACAAAATCCATATTTACATTAGCTGGAGCTTTCCATACTCCTCTTGAAGAATCGACAGCTGCGTATTGTCCTACAACTGCGCCAGATGGAGACATTTCTAATGGTAAATTTCTAAGTGCATTTTGTGCTTGAAAATACAGTGCATTATCTTTAGATCTAAGTTCTGCTAAAGTTCCCGCTAATGGACCACTACTATCAATTGTAACATTTGCATCACCAGAGCCTTCTCCTCCGTAGTAGTAATCTAAGATAGTCTCTACATTAGGAAAATATGTCGCTCCGTACTTTAATATATTCTCTTCAGAACCTACTGCAGATGAACGCATAGTATCGATATGCTTTAATAAATCAGGCTCACTAGGATCTGGCCAAATATCCATTACCGTAAAACGGTCTTGTAACTCTACACACATATCTAATGACGCTTTATATAAATTATAAAAATCATCAGAACTTGTTAATCCTTGTGCATCCGGATATACGTAAAGTGTAATTTCATCAACTTTTTCTGTTGCATTTAGTCCTTCTTGAAGATCAACAAAACTTACACCTCCTGTAGAATAATCTCCAACAGAAACTATCCAACATGGTCCACCACCATTAGCAAAAAACATTTGCAATGCATAGTACATTTTATATTTTGATGCATCTCCTATAGAAGCTTGTACTATTGGTGGAGTGGTATTTTCGTTTATTATCACAGATAATCCAGTTTCTGCAAATGGGTTACCAAAAAGACGTTCATACTCTAGTAAAGAACTAATTCTTTCGGGTTCATTTATTAGTACTTGGCCTGTTCTTTCATCTGCTGCTTTTTCTGTGTATCCTATAAAGGCAGGAATAGCCGTATCGACCTGTGCAATCGATGGCGGAAGTTTTGGAATTTCTTCTATATAAACTCCTGGTGTTTTGTAATTCATAATATCATTTTTATAAAAAGTTCCATTTAATTATTCAACAATCTGTTTGATTTATTAATAAAGATCTCAGAGAAAATTCTTTCTTTCTCTATTTTAATAGCGGGCATTCTGGGATGAGGTAATACTAGTGTTCCTCCATTTATAAAAGGCACTAAAGTCTCTGTTAACCCTTTTGGGTTTTCGGAAACTAGTTTCTTAGGGTCAATAATGGGATCTGGTTTTAGAAATGCAGAAGTTGCATCTACATCATCTTCACTAAAACCTCCTTCATTATTGTATCTCCAATATGTTTTTCGATTTTTAAACCTTACCTCATATACAGGATGGGATATTTTTTGGTCAGCAGCATCAATTCTGGTTTTAAGAAAATTTTCTGCATCCAAAAGGCTATAAGGTTCTTCTTTTTCATCAAATCGTATGTCGATTATGGCTAAGTGATTTCTATTATAAAGCACATCATTTAGATAAAGTTGATATGTGATCTCAGGAAATACATTGGTCTTTACCTTTAGCATATACATTCCTGCAGGAATAGCATCAGAATCTGGATCATTATCATCTACCTTTGTAAAATCTAAACGAATTGTTTCTAATACTTCAGTTCCAACTTTTGATATTGTTTTAATCACGGTATTACTCTCATTTTCAAGTACAAAATCTACTTCGGTAACATTTTGAGAGCTTTTAAATTTATAAGCAAAAACATGAGGGAGTAATACTCTGTCTGCATCATTAACAAATCGCTTCTCGGCAACGTCATCCCAATGATTTGGATCTGTACCGTCTGTATATTGTCTTGCCTCTCTAATCGTTCCTGCAAAATCCAAAACGGCTCCCATTTCATAGGTTTTTCCTTCTTGCGGACTACTAGTTTTGTTAGAAATTGGTAATGCTATATGAGTAGGGTCTATAGGATCTTCGAATTTATCTTTTCCTTTATTAGTTAAATAATATATTGATGGTAATGGCGGGCGAAGACTTATGTTTGTAATACTAGTAAACAAAGGGACTGTAGGCTTAATCGAAAACGTTAAGTTTACGTCTGTCCCGATCTCAAAGCGCGGCTTATATAATGTCTCACCAGCTCTATTCTCTACCTTAACTTCTGTTCCTATAAAAAAACCTAATGCAGTTTTAGCTATTTTTAACTTATACTCACTCATTCTCTTGATTGTATCACCAACAGGTTCTATCGAAAATAAATCTTGTACATCATATATCTTATTAGTGAGTTTTTTTGATATTTCATCATCCTTCTCTATTTCTGTCTTGTCAAAAAAAGAAGAACCATCGACAGAAGTGAGAAAATAATCATGTAGTACTCTGACCTCAAACAATCGTTTAAAAATTATAGTGCTCATCTTAGTTTATTTGAGATTCTCGATTTTCTATTTCTTCTATCACTGGCGCCACTATACTAGTTTTCTCATCTATTTTAACTAGTCTTATTTTATACATGGCAAAAGGTACTTGCTTGCCTCCTAGTGAGCCCCATAAGTGATTTATTTGCTCAAATGTTAAGGTGTATAGTTCTACATTAAGGCGCACCTCATCCTTATCTTCTTGTGAAATATTAGTATCGCTAGCTATTGATGAAAACGGTGAGTTCTTAATGGTAAAGCTTTTCTTTGCTTGAAAAAATTGAATTACCAATGACAGCCGTTGTAATGCTAATTCGTAGGCATCTGTTTCTTGACCTAAGGTAGCTGAAATAAGAATGTAAAGATTTAAAAAAACCGGAGGTTCGACATATTTTACTCCATTGAGTGTTCTCAAGATGTGACTTCCATTTTTTAAGGTACTTTCTTCTTCTGTATTAACCAGAGTTATAACAATCTTATTGCTAAGTTCACCCTGAGACTCTCCTTCCATCAATGATATATTGTGTAGGATAATGTCTTTATTTTCAATAGTAGTATCGTCAGGTCTTTTATTGGAAATGACGTACGTGCTTAATTCATCCCTTAATAGTTTTAAGGCAGATCCTATCATAATTACTACGATTTCAATTTGTAATGAGGGGTAAAAATCTACTACTAGAACACCTAGATAAACTATCAGGTATTTTTTCGGTGTATTGCTAATATTTTAGCAATGGGGTAATACAGTTACAATATTTAAAATATTCTTGTGAAAATCAATCCCCAAAAATGGGGATTTTAACAACTTCTGATCTTATACTATTCCAATGTGCATAAGGAAGTTATCTTATAACTCTATAATTTTGGAAGCTTTTTTAATGAGATGAGCTGTATTTTTTACTTCAAATTTCTCAATCAAATGCTTACGATGAGACACCGCAGTGTGATTACTAATAAAAAGTTTATCTGCTATTTGTTTTGAAGAAAAACCATCGGCAATAAGTTTTAAAACTTGCTCTTCTCTAGACGATATATATGTTTCTGTCCTCTTTGATAAAACACATTTTTTATCTACTTTTTTAAAATTAAGACAGCGTTCTATTTTTTCTTTTTCTGATACGTCAAAATAATAATTTAAAGCTAATGTTTCTCCTTCTATAGTAAACAATAGAATTTCGTGTTTCATACATATTCTTTCTTTAAAAAAGTTTGTAATATGATACTTGAGAGATAGCAATTGTTGATCTTTTGCACTTGAAAAAAAATCAACTATTTTGTTTTTAATTCGCGATGATTCATTTGAATCAATTATTGAAAACCAAAAATCCCATCCTTTTTGTAATAGTGCTGTAGAATGTTTTCCTATTTTTTGTTGTAACATCTTATTACAATAAACAAAATTGTTTTTTTCGACATTACAAATACTTATCATTAAATTTCTTGACTGGTCACATGTTTTAAAGATTTCAGAAAATTTTGAAATAAAACTGGGGTCATTTAGAGAAATTGGGTGAGTGCTTTTGATTTTTGTGTTCATTAGGTAGTGGTTGTTTTTAAGAGTAAAAGATGATTGAATAAGCATGATAAAATTCAAGAAATATTTTTTGAATTACAAGTACTTAACAGGGGGGAATACACCCTTTTTTTAGGGTCTTCTTCCTTACCTAACTATTTATTTTCAAAGATCAATACTATTAACCTATTGTAAACAAACACTTTATCACTTATTCTTTTTAAAAGACTTAAACGTATGGTAATAATTACTTAAAAAAATCCTAAAAAATTTAAAGGGTACATTACAAAAAATTAAAACATCAAATTATTGAAAAGATGAATTATAAATAGTACAAAATCCATTTACACATTTTTATAATACTATGATAAAAATGGCATAAAAGGATCCCCATTACTTAAAATGGGGATCCTTTGCAACAACATTGGTGCAGCGTTTTGGGATAAAAAAAATTCATTACTTTGATTATACCACTAAAGAATTTACACCAATTATTCCTTTAGGGTTGGTTATCTTATTATACTTATAAAATTCACTTGTTTACTACGTAAACGACATCATAGTTTACTAAAAGTGCTATTATCTAAAAAAGCAAGTACACTATCGTTTTGTTCTTTTAAACAAATAAATTTATAAAAACTGTTGTAAAAAACGTTGAGGTATAGTTTTTAACGTTAAGGGGTAAACGTCATTTATTTTTAATCGTATTATAAATGATGCTACGTAAATATACGATTTATTTTTATTTTTTAAAATTTGTTTTTTTTCATATTGATCCCTGTTATAATTAAGAAAACAAGTACATACAGCATCAACAAAAATTCTTTTATCTTAGAGAAGAATTATTTAAACTTATATGAGATGAAGAATCTAAAAAACCATCAATTATATAGAACTACATTATCCAGCATAAAAGGAGGAAGTTTCACGGCAACTGATGATCTTGCAAAATGGAGAAAAAATATTGAAGACGGAATTATTGATCGTAGATCTAGTTCTGCGAGCACTAGAAAATCTTAACTAATACACCAGAAATAATGTTATTTCTGGTGTATTAAAATTATGATTTGGCGGTGTTCTTAAATTTTCGAATACCCCAAGCAACTTTATACGTTCTATATAAAAGATCATAAATAACCATTTCATGTAAACGATTTTTTGACCTGAACAATCTATTCATTAACATATGAATATAACTACCCATTATATCATCTAATCTTTCTTTACTTACTATTGGCAAAATAGTCTTTACTATTGGTTTAGTAGCTAAACTTTTTTCTTGTAGCACATCAATAATAGGTACGTAATCAGGATTCATTTCTTTCTCAAAGACCAAAAAATCATTTATTTTATCTTTTTCTTCTCTAAATTTTTTGTCTAGTTGTTTTTTAAGTGCTTTGTTCATGCCAAATTCTGCTCCAAAACCCAATTTAAGTCTCTCTAAAAGTGCTAATTTTCTATCGTCATCATACTCAAAATCATCAAGAAGCATGTCAATTGCACGAACTCCAAAAAGCCAACGCAATTCTTCTCCCTCATCCCCATCAATCATATCCAAGAAATCTACGATCATTTTACTCTCATAAAAAAACAATTTTTCTGATTGCACCATCGTCTTATGACCATAACGTTCGAGTTCTCTTTGATAGGTGTCTATCTGGATTTTCCAGATCATTTCTTCATTAATAAATTCATTAAGTTTTGTATACAAACGATTGATTACTTTACCTACGTTTTCTAGATCTTTAAAATGAAATCGTACTCGTATATGATGTTTTGGATCTGAATACCTTATAAAAAACCATTGATCAATAATGTTATTACTTAGTAACCATTCTGCCTCTGGCTTTATAATTTCGGTCAATACCAAATCTGAGGTTTTGGGGCCTGTATATATTTTATAGTAGAGCCATTCACTACCTAAAATAAAAGATCCTTGTACTTTATCCATGGTTTTGTGGTGCTGTATTTTTAATTTTTTGTTCATTATAAAATGACAAAACGATTTGGTTTGTATACCCTTTATTACCCTCTTTTACGATACTATTTTCAGAATGTAAAAACTCTTTAAGTATAAAACCTCTTCTCTTTTTAACCGTTGCCAGTAACATTTTAATCGAAGTTGTATTTTCTGTGTTGATCAATAACTCGTTATCTCCATCTACCAAAAGAACAAATTGCGGGATCTTTTGTTCTGTCTTAAATTGATTAAAATGCGTTACTAATTGTGTTTCATCACTCATACTTTTTAGCATTTTATCGATCGTTTTAATTGTGATGTTCCAAGTTGCACTAGATATAATTACACCTGAATATTCTACTCTAGGTAAAAATTCATATTCATCAGCCAAAGGCCCCCAATTAAAACCTACTCCGCCTCTTAAATTTTGAGTTTGCATATTTGCCAAGAACTGATAAATTGGTAATGCGTTATTAGAATAGTTATGTGCGTTTGCCAGATACGGAATCACTTCCTTATTATATTTTTTTGATCTTAATCGTATAGGACCATTTGGTCGTGTGGAGAGCATTAGATCGTCCAGAGTAATTTGTTTTTCGGATGTCAGAATAGATTTAGCCAAATACGGAATCTCATATTCTCTAAAAGATGGGCGCATTAAAATATTACCTACTCTAGATTCTGGTAAGTGTACAATTTCTGCCAAGATTTTATCTGGATTCATTGTTGTTTCTGTGGCAATAATCTCTCTCGTATATGCATCAAGTTTTGGATCTCCATGACAAAAGCGCCCTAATAAATTTGCTGCACTTGAGCCCCCTACATTTGACATTACTATTTTTTGTTCTTCATCAGTTTCAATAATTTCAACCATTGCAGAAATAGTATCTGGTAAATCATCCCATTTATTTTCGAAATCTTTAAAATCATCATCTTGTATATACAAGATTGTCTCCTGGTTTTGCAAACATTTGATTAGTTTTTTCTGAAGAATGGCATGTATAGGTGACCATTTTATGTCTCTTGATGTTACTCCTGTATTTCTATTCGGCAATATTAAATCATCTACCAATTTACTAATATCACCAGAATCATTACCCTGTAAAAACCCTATTCCTAATTCAACATCCATTGCTTTTGACAAAGGCACTTCGCGATCTTCATAACGCTCATAAAAAGCTGATTTAAATTGTGTAATTAATGTTTCTTTTGACTGCGGTGTAATTTTATTAAACAAAGACATTGCTTTTCTTACTTTTCGTAAAACATCTTTATCTAATGTGTTAGTTTTTGGGGTCAGCACCATATCGGTCTGAAACATATATTTTAACTCATACCCAGTTCCTAATGTTTTTAAGGATTCGCCTATTTTCATATAAGCCTCGGCAACATTTCCTATTCCTTGATCTATAGCATGAATAGCTTTTTGTGTCTCTTCTAATGCTGTAACAAAATGATCTGCATTCTTTAATTTTTTTAAAACTGGCAATAACTGATCCAGGAACTCTGGTCCAGAAACCGAGGGCTCTAATTCACTTATTAATAATTGACTTTCTACTAATTGGTCAATAAAACCATTAGCTTCTTCTAATGTAATTTCGTCATCAACTAATAGTTCTCCTAAGTCACAAAGTAATGCTCCTTGGCTTGCTTTTGTAAGTACTTTTGACAAATACTCAGAATCTTCGACAGCAACAATATGATGAGTTCTTCGGCTATTAACATAAGTATATTCTACATAACGTAATTGGTGTCCCGCTTTGTAAATACTAGTATTGGGGTAGAACAACAATTGATCCTTGATTGTTTTATCCTTAACAATATCCTGAGATAACGCCACCAGATAATTCATATCTAATCGCGTATGGCGTTCGTTTTTTGTTTTTTCCTGAAGCTCTATAGCAGTCCTTTCAGAAAACTCTCCTACTGCTGTTCCTGCAAATAAACCAAACGGCGTACATCTGGCAGACATTCTGCTTACATATTTTAATACAGAATACATCATACGTTCTGATGCTGCTTTATCTTTAAGGTCTCCTTTAAGCCATTTTTCGAACTCTGTATATAAAGAAGGTGATGCTAGAAAAATTGCCTCTTTAATCACGGCATCATTACAAACTTTTTGTAATGCTTCTTCAGACAATGTTTTGTCCTGCGTTAGACTTTTATAAAAAGAAAAAGAGAATAAAGGTGCTCTTAAAACGTATTTAGAGAAGTTTTTATATGACATGTATGATGAAACCGCTTAGATGATTCTATTACTAAATATTCTTGATATCTAATATCGCAAGATAGGAAATTATACAAAGTGAGATTAAGGTTATCAAAGCTAATATTTACAAATAAAAAAAGCCCTGTAAAAACAGGGCTTGTACAACATTTAATGTTATCATATTATAAAGGAACACAAGTTCCAGAATGCGTATGAGGATTTCTAGAGCATGCCCAATCATACTCTCCTGTAACAATAAAACAGTCTCTTCGTGTTCTACAACCAATCGGAAATTGTATACCACCGTTAATTGTTTCTTGTTGTTTCTTGTTCAATTGTTGAACATCTTTTAGGTTTAAAATTTTTGAAAACATATGGATTTGATTTTAAATTAGAAAAGTATTAAAACATATGGCACCCAATACCACCTAAGTGTCTTGGTACACTATTACACATTATAGCAGTAGGCCCTGTGCCACCACCTTTTACAGCATTAGCTTCTAATTGCGAAATTGTAACCTTTTTAAGTTCTAGTTTTTTTATTGTTTTTTTCATGATAAAAATTTAGATACAATACCTACTCTATTTATGGTTTTCGGTTTCCCCAAAATCAAAAGACAACCAGCAATCTGAATTCGATTATTATTTCCATCAGTCCAGCCAAGCGGAGTCGAGACCTAATGGTTTGATTAAAAATCACCTCTCGACTCCGCTTGAGGCGACAGAAACAAACAAATCAATACCAATAATCAATAGATTAATAATCGAACACATTTAGCCATCTTCTGACTCTAATGTATTGCAATATTGTATCGCACAAAAACAACATATCCGCATATTATTGAATATGCGGATATGAAAAAATCCTTAATAAGCTTTATTAAAAAAACAGGTTGCTTTTCTAAAAAATATTCTGAGTTGGAACGCAAACGCAAATACTGTTATGGGTATCTGTATCATCGGTTGTTACATTACAATCTCCTCCTTGTATTTGTAGTAGCATTGTATTATTAATCCTTGCTATAGTTAGTTTTCTTAAGTCTATTCCCTTTTTTTGTTTCTTTTTCATAATGAAGATAATTTGCAGAGTCTTTGTTATTAAAAACAATTGACCTCGAAGTTAATTTTATTGAAAAAAGATACTTGTAACATTAGTAACATCATAATTAGCGCACCTCATATTCATAAAATTGAGGTGCTTTTATACTTGATTATTAGGATACCATCGTTTTTTCTAACTTTTCAATTTCTTTGATATAAAATGATGGATTAAGTCCTGTTTTGGCTTTAAAATGTTTTGTAAAAGAATTATCACTTTTATACCCTATTTCTGATGCTATAGAGGTGATCGAGAATGATCTAAATTTTTTATCGGTTTGTAATCGCTGTAGTACATATTCGATTCTTAAATCATTAATATATTCATTAAAACTCTTTTCCTTATGAATATTGATAATTTTAGATAGATAGGTCGTATTAATTTTTACCCTTTTTGCCATAGCTCCCAAGGTACAATCTGTATGTAAAAAGTATTCTTTCTCTTCTAATCGATCTAATCCTTTTAAAATAAGGGCTACTTTTTCATCATCAATAACAACTTCTTTGGCTTTTTTATCTGTTATAACTTCAGCTGTTGTTGTATTTACTTTCTGGATTAGATCATCAAAACGTAATTTGTTTTTTTTATATTTTAAGTAATAATACCCAACAATACTAAGTAGCACTATAAAGATTACAGCAAACATTAAGATCATATAATTTCTGGATTGCTTTTCTTTATGTTGCGCATCGGTAAGAACAGCTATCTCCTCTCCTAACTTATCCGTATTCTTTTTATATATTTTAGTAACCGTTTGGTCTTTGGCCTCAACAAATTTATCTCTTAATCGTGTATGTTTATCAATCCAAAACGCAAACTTTTGGTCGTTACCACTTGCCTTATAGCTATCTGCTAATAAACGATACGTATCTAATGTTCTTACATTTCTAGGATCTTTATCATCTAACTTGCTTAGGTTATCTTCTAGTAGTGTGATGGCTTTTGTATATTCCTTTTGTTTGGCATAACAATTTGCTAAAAAATAATTAAGATTAACCACAGATTTTTTATCTGTAATGGTATTGGTTTTTAAAAGTGACGCTGCCTGCTCCAGGTACTTAAAAGCAGTTGCAATATCATTTTGATAAAAGGATGCCGCTCCTTTTTTAGTATACAAATCAATAACCCCAATAAGGTGTTTAATACTGTTACCTATAGCAATACCTTTATCTGCATATAGTATTACAGAATCATACTTCTTTTGATCCAGATATACCTCGCTAATAATGGTATATAGATTAACATGATTTTTTTTGTTTTTGTACCCAGAATTTTCAACCAGTTTTAGGTTATGTTTAGCTATTACAAGTGCTTTATCTAGTTGTTTTGTTCTTTTTAAAATAATCGTAATCCCAGAATTTGCAATAATCTCATGCTTACGGCTTTTCTTTTGTTTTGCTATCGCTAAAATGGTATCATACACGTCTAGTGCTTTTTGATTTTTCCAATCTTTTAGGTATGCCTCGGCCTTTTTTGTATAAATAGCATACAAAAACTGATCATAGGTGGCAGCTTTTGCTGCTTTGGCTGCATGACCATAATAATAGGCACCACGTTCATAATTTTCTAGGGTAGTAAAATGGCGTCCCAGATAATAATATGTATTGGTTTTAGCACTATCCTGATCCTTAAGATTAGATAACACCCGCTCGTAGATTTTAGCTTCTTGAGGGTTATTTTTTTTAATATAACTACCTAGCACGTTTGATGGCATAACAGCGATACTATCAGGAATGATAAGTCGTTTTTCTTGAGTATACCCTACTACCGTATAAATACTACAGCAGATAAAAAAAAGCCTTTTAAAAAAAATCATAGATCTTGTGATAAACAACAAATCAAAAATAGGAGTTTTCTTTTTAAGAGCATTTTGATAAAATAAACACATAAAAAAACCTGCATGATGATGCAGGTTTAGTACTATACTATTTTACCTTAATATATATGAACACAAGCCCCATTAACACGGCGTGCTGTTCCTCTTTCATTATTTAGACTAGGAGGAACACTACTCCCTCCTTTAAGCAATAGCAATGTCTCTGGATTAATTCTTGCAACCGTTAGTTTTTTTAACTGTAAAGTATTTGATTTATGTGTTTTCATAGCGTTTGTAATTATGATGTTACTCTGTTTATGTACTTTTAAAGTTAACGCGCCTGTAGATGACACATGCCTCCTCGCCTTCTTATAGTTCCCAAATCATCAGGGCTAGTAGTAGGAGGATAACTACTCCCCCCTTTAAGCAATTGTAATGCATCTGAGTTGATTCTTGCAACGGTTAATTTTTTTAAATACAAAGTATTTGACTTATAAGTTTTCATAGGATTTATAATTATGATGTTACTCTGTAGAGTTTTTTTTTAACTTAACGAACTATCTGGTGGCAAGCAAAACCATTTACACCAGGACGATGAGATCCACCACAATTTCCATTTACTGAAGGAGCAACACTGGTTCCACCCTTAAGCCTTTGTAAGGCTTCTGGATTAATTCTTGCAACTGTTAGTTTTTGTAAACGTAAAGCATTTGATTTGTGTGTTTTCATAACATTAGTATTTAGAATTTATTTCTTATGGCTTTTAAAATTGCCTTTATTAAGACAGTAATGTATTGATTTTTTATAACTTCAAAAAAAAACACCATAAATCATATCAAGACAAGCTTTCTCGTACTATCAAAATTGATACTATTTTAAACTAACTGATCCCTAGTATGTTCTTGTTTTGCTATTTTTTTGATATAATAGGATGGGTTAAGTCCTGTTCTTGTTTTAAAGTGTTTGGCAAAAGAGTAATCACTTTTATACCCAATCTCGGTCGCAATCGATTTGATAGAAAATGCTCTAAATTTTTTATCGTTCTTTAATCGTTTTAAGGCATAATCAATACGTAACTCGTTAAGATAGTCGTTAAAATTTTTCTTTTTATGTAGATTAATAATTTTAGATAAATAGGTCGCATTGGTTTTTACTTTTTTGGCTATGGTACGCAAATTACAATCAGACCGTAAAAAAAACTCTTGTCGCTCTAATCGATCTAAACCCTTAAGAATTTCATTAACCGTATCTTCATCAATTACAACCTCTTTAGCAATCTCTTTGGTCGTTTCTTTAACTGTAACAACTTCTTTTTCTTTTGTTTCTAAAGCAGTGATCTGTTGCAATAACTCATTAAAAATACGTTGATTTGATCTTTGCTTTCGCTTATACAACACTACCAAAATAACGAGACACCCTAACAGCAAACCTGCAATACCATAGGCATATGTTGTTCTTGTTTTGTCCTTATTTCTTTGAGATTGTAATACTTTAATGCCATCTTCTAACTGTTGTGCTTCTTTTTCATAAATTTTATTAACAGTTTGATCCTTCCGCTTTTGATAAGCTTCATTTAGACTTGAATACTTAGCATGCCAATAGGTAGATTGTTCAAAATCTTTTTTAGCTGCATAACAGTTGGCTAGTAACAGATGGGATTGTCGTACGGGTAGTTTTAGCAAATCATTTTTATCTGAGGCTTTTATGGTTAGTAACAATCTATTAATCGCTTTATCATATAGCTGTTGTTGATAATAACAACTAGCTACAAAATAGTTACTATTTACTGTGGGATAAAATCTATTGTTGATATTATTATTTTGTAAAATCTTTTCTGCTTTATATAAATAGTCTAAGGACTGCTCATAATCTTCTTGATAATAGAACACAACTCCCTTTTTAATATAGAGATCTATCAGACCTTCTTTATGGTTTAAGATTTTACTCATAGCTATCCCTTGATCGGCATAATATACAACAGAATCATATCGCTCTGTATCCAAATAAACTTCAACATTAGTTGTTATTATATCTACATGAATCTTAGTATCTTTAAAAGAAGTTTGATCAATTGATTGTAATGTTTTTCTAGAAACCTTAAGTGCTTTATCAAATTGATTTGTTTTTTTATATACCAATACCAAACCAGAATTTGCAATCGCTTCTTGATCCAAATCTCCTATTTTTTGAGCAATAGCTAAACTCGTATAATAAGCATCTAGAGCTTTCTGATTTTGATCATTCATCATATAGGCATGACCTTTTAAGGTAGACGTCAGGCATAAAGATTTTTCTTCTCCTAGTTTTTTGAAAATTTCTTCTGCATTTTTATAATACGCTACACTTTCTTTGTAGTTTTCTTTACGGTAATAAGACCTTCCCTTTTCAAAAAATTCTTGAGCGGTATCTATTTCACTTTTTTGAGCAGTTATACTGTGAACTCCTACTCCTAATAGTATACAGTAGCTTATACTAAAAAAAAACAAAAATCGTGTTCTAGAAAAAATCATATATACCAGTATGTAGTCACTCAAAAATAAGGATTCCTTTTAAAATGAGGGTATCCCTAAAAATGTTGATTAAAAAATACTCTTATTTGACACCAACTTTGTTCAATAAAACTTTAATTAAGTTATTATTAAAAAACTTTCAGTTTCAAAAAATGAAACTGGAAATATTTAGTATTGCAAAACAAAAGCAACCAACAAATCATAAACACAAAAAACTAAATCATGATTAAAAAAGCAGTATTTGTATGTTCTTTACTAGCAATCCTATTTTCTTGTAATTCTGATGATACTCCAGAACCAGAACCCGTAAACTATGAGTATACACAAGAGGAAAAAGATGCAGAAATTGCGTGGATCGAATCCTATATTCGAGAAAATGAAATAGAAGGTATGATAAAAACCGAATCTGGGTTATTTTATCGTATTGATCAAAAAGGTGATGGATTGACTCCCAGAATAGATGATTCGGTAATATTTCATTTTGAAACAACTAATCCCCAAACTGAAGAGGTTTTGAGTATCTCTAATAGAGAAGACAACCCTTATGGGCAACCTGGAGATATGCGAAGTTTTTTAAAAGGAGTACAAGAAGGTTTTTTGTTAATTAATGAAGGCTCTATAATTACTATGATTGTACCTTCATATTTGGCTTATGGAAAATTTGGTTATTTTTATGATATACCACCAGAAACTATTCTGATGTTTAAGATGGAGCTTAATATTGTATTGCGACTTTAAATTTTAGATTATATCAAAGAAAATTTTATCTTAAGCATACTATATGGCACATCCAAAAATTACACAAACCACAACATTTACAGATCAGTTTACAGAAATCTTAAAACTATCTCCCAGTCAAATTCTCGAAATTGATGAGCTAGATTATTATACGCTTAGGGACAATATGTTTTCTATCAACCCTGATTATGATGAAAACATAGTGAAAAGAAAATACTTTAAAGCACTGTTAACACTTTTAAACGATACGCAAATCGCTACATTGCGTGAAGAAAGAAAAGCCTGGAAAGCAAAATCTAAACGTAGTGAACAGGATTTTGGTTTGGATTTGGATTATATGTATAACAAGTTTGAATCGTTAAAATTATCACCAAAAAAATATAAAGAATTTGTAGATACATATGGTCAGACACACAAAACGCTTATCCAACAGCGACAGAGCGAAACATATGACAGAAAGGAACCTATACCCAACTATCAAGACGAATTCTTAACCCTTGCTAATCAGATGCTTAACACTTTGCTAAATCAAGAACAATTGGCACAATTTAATGCTATCGAAGCAAAAGAAAAGCAAGAGCTTTTGGATATGACGATACAACAGGTTCAAAGCAGATATAATAATCTAAAACTAAATAAAAAGCAGGCTCATGCTATATTTAACTATGAAGAAGAGGAATTTACGCGTGCTCCTGTTGATGGAGGCTACTATAGCGAGTTTGAAAAACTAGCGCTCGAAGAGCAATTTATGGCGTCGATTCTGGATAAAGCCCAGTTAGATAATTATCAACAGTATATGCAGCAAAAAAATGAAGATATTATAGCATCGATTATCGATAGTAATCAACGTGAAACTCCCAAAATAGAGAGGTTAAAAAACCATAAACAATATGTTATAAATCATTTTTTACCGGCACTATGCAGGTGGCGTAGTGACATAGAAATTCTATTACCAGAAAACGTAAAAGAAGATATTGTTATATTAAGGCAAGAATATTTTGAAGAAAATATTAAAACATACATCGAACATAAAGCAGAAGGAATTCGAAATTATAAAGACTTGTATCCAAACTACTTTTTAAAACTAGAGCTAGAACTGCAACTTAGAATTCTAATCCCGAATGGTTTTTACATTCAAAAAGACATAAGTAATTTCATTTCAAAATTAACACCACAGGTAATAGAAAAAACATCAAATATCTCAGAAGAACTTAAAGCCGCACGGGAGCAATTTAATCAATTTCAGGTCGAAAATTATGAAAATACCGGCGGCACCTATGGTGGTTGGGTGTATAATATACGATCTAATGATCAAAAACATTTGGATGCTGCTACAGTCTCTAGCTTACTTCTTATACCTAATCCAAACGAAAATATCGCACTTATGGATTTTGGAACTCGTAAAATAAAGACAAAAGATCACTAATCCATAACACCTGATATGATCCAACATTCGCTAAACTACTTTTCAATTATTATAATTTATAGTATGATATAAGGCTTAAAGTTTCTGGATAAAGTCTTTTTAACCTATTTCATAAAGTTATAAGACATATATGATATACAATAAGTTATATGTTCTATTTATGATCTTGTTACAGGATCATTAAGGTTATATATTACAAGCACACAAAATAATATTCTTATGACCTATAACCTAACGTACAAAGTAGTTCTCTTTTTTTTATTGACTACTACATTAACCCTTACGGCACAAGCGCCTATAAAACTTAGTTCTGATCAATTTAAATTTACAGAGGGTCCCGTTTGGGACGGAACAAACACAATTTATTTTACCGATATACCTAATAGTAAAGTAATTTCTTATGCATTAAACTCAGGAACTTTTTCTGCAGCCTTTGGCAACACTAATAGAGGTAATGGTCTTATGTTCTCTAAAGATTATGATTTATTAATTTGCGAAGGAGCAGCAGGCAAAATCAATAAAAGATCAGTCGATGGAACTATACTTGAAACTTTAGCGGCGACATATCAAAACAAACGATTTAATAATCCTAATGATTTATGCGTAGATAAACATGGAGGTATTTATTTTACCGATCCTACTTGGGGCACACAATATCAATCATCTAACAATTTATACTATCGCAATAAAAATGGGGTGATTACACAGTTAGATTCGTTCGGAAACGATAAACCTAATGGAGTCATAATTTCACCTAACGGAAAATATCTATATCTTAATAATTCCTGGAGTACCACGATCTATCGATACGATATCAATCAAGAAACAGGGATAGTAAGTAATCGAATGGATTTTGCTACTATCATAGATCCTGATGGATTAGATATCACGGGAGCCGACGGTATGGCTGTAGATACAAAAGGTAATTTATATGTTACTGCAAAATTTACAGTACAGGTATTTGATACTAATGGAAAACCAAGTACTACAATAAATTTTCCTGAAAAAACCACGAACTGTACCTTTGGAGGAAAAAACAAGGACATTCTTTTTGTAACCGCGGGTAAAAATCTATATAAAGTAGAGATGCCTGGCGTAACAGGGTTTCAGCACCCATTTGATCTGTTAGCAATGGATACCACTGTTCCACCAATAGGTAAAGTAATAACATTTCGCAAAGGAGGAGGAGATAAAAAATTTATAACTACGCAAAACAGCAATAACAATCAGTTGGTCGCTGAAACTTCTACGAGCAATACCCGCGCAGAAAGATTTTTGGTAGAAGTACATCCAAAAGGAGGAGTCGCATTAAAATCAATGCTCAATAATAAATATATTCGGGTCTTCAACAAAAATACAGATATCCCAATAAGAGCTGCAGCTACGGATAAAGGAGGTTGGACTCAATTTACCTGGCAAAGTAAGGGTAATGGTAAAGTTGCTTTAAAAAGCGTACACGCCAATAAATGGATACAAGCAATCTGGACTACTGATAATGCAGTATTATTTCCTAAAGGAGAACGTGCTTCTGACTGGGAAACATTTTCCTGGGAAATAGTAGCTAATATAGATCCTGCACCAGATACAACAGATGCACCGATAGGAAAAACAATATCGCTTCGTAAAACAAACGGAGATAAAAAATACGTAACTGCAGAACAAACGGCCAATAGCAAACAATTAATCGCAAGAGCAATTGCAGTTCAGGGTTGGGAGAAATTTAGTATCGAAACACATCCTGATGGAGGAATTGCTTTAAAAGCATTATCCAATACTAACTATGTGCAAGTTCAAGGCATAAATGTTAACGCAGCAGCGGCAAAAAAAGATAAGCTTACGCAATTTATATGGAAAAATAAAGGAAATGGTAAAGTTGCTTTAAAAAGTGTATCTGCAAACAAATGGATACAAGCATCTTGGTCATCAGACAATGCAGTTCTTTTTGCAAAAGGAATAGAGGATAAAGGTTGGGAAACTTTTGATTGGAAAATAGAAAACACTCAAAAAACAAAAGCAATCGGCACAACAGATCAAAGTTTAAACGCACACCCTAACCCATTAACAGAAAATACATTAAACATAGATCTTCCTATTAAAGAAACAACAAAACTCATCCTATACGATACTACTGGTAAAGTAATTTTTAACGAAAAGGTTATGGGTGGTACTACTATTGCACGTAATTGTGATGAACTAGGTATTAAAAGCAGTGGGCTATATACTTTAAAAATAACATCAAAATCAACAACAAAAACTATTAAGATACTTCGATAAAAAATAGTGCACTAATGAGTCGTAGTAAAAGACAAACAGTTACTTTTAAAAGCCATATTACAAATTTTGTAGTGTGGCTTTTTTAGAGAACATATATGATCTAAAAGAATGAAATTGTTTAAATTACTACCTAAAATTTATGGTACAGCTTTTAGACTCACCAAACCATTTTAAACGATTACGAGAGGCTAGATTGTAAACTGCATCTCTAAGCATTCTTGGGATAAATGCTAATAACGCTGCTGCAACTCTCCATCTTGGAATTTTGGCTACTATCTTTAAAAAACCATCAGAATGCGTATGTGCACCTTGTTCATCGATTAAAATAACAGTTTCCAATTGTTGCAATGGATATCCAAAATGTTGTAATAATTCTTGCCCTTTAGGAGATTGAAAAGGTATAAATTCAAAAATCGAAGCGGGAGCAAATTTCATCAACCACCCTACTACACCATTACATAAACTACACTCTCCGTCAAATATAATAATACTTTTTGCTTTATGAGACTCCATTTGATTGGTTTTTAAATTGTTACAACTATAGTCGTATCGAACCATCAATCATTTCAATTGTTCTGGTAGAATTTTTATAAATCTTAGGATTATGTGTTGCAATAAGAACTGTTTTGCCCCTATTTTCTGTAATATTTTGCAGTAGTTTAAATACTATATCTGTATTTTTTTGATCTAGATTGCCTGTGGGCTCATCCGCAATAATAAGTGTTGGGTCGTTAATCAGTGCTCTGGCTATAGCAACACGCTGTTGCTGTCCTCCTGATAATTTATAAGATGGGCGATGCGCATACTCTGCAATACCAACCTCGTCTAGTAATGCTAAAGCATCTTGTTGTATAGCTACGCGACTCTTTTCTCTAAGTTTTAAGGCCGGAAGCATTACATTTTGCAACACATTAAACTCTGGCAATAAATAATGAAATTGATACACAAAACCAATGTGCTTGTTTCTAAAATCTGTAAGTGCCGTTGAGTCCAATTTTTTTATATCCTGACCTTGTATAAACAGTTGTCCCTCAAAATCGGTATCTAGTGTCGATAAGATATAGAGTAATGTTGATTTTCCGCTCCCCGACTCTCCGTATATCGAAACCAATTCTCCTTCAGAAATCTGTAGCGAATTATCCTTAAGTACTTGATGTTTATCTGGATCATAAAAGTATTTATTAATATGTGTTCCCTCTAAAATCATATTCCCCTAATTATAGTTACAGGATCTACTCTACTTGCTTTTTTTGAAGGAAAATATCCCGCTAAAACTGTAGTTATTACTCCAAATAAAAACCCTAAAATATAGTATGATAATTTAAAATTGATTGGATACGTTTCTACAATAATAAAATCAGAAGTATCCAATGGTGTGGTAGAAATAATATAGCTTATCAAATATCCCAGGCTAGTGCCAAATACTGCACCCAATAATCCGATGATAATAGATTGAATCAAGAAAATAAAAACAATATCTCGAGCGGCATATCCTATGGTTTTTAATACTGCTATATCCTTCCTTTTTTGAATAACAGTGATATTCAAAATATTATAAATTCCGAACCCTGCCACTAGAAGCAATGCAAAAGAAACCGACCACGTTAGAATATCACGTACTTTATTACCAATTACAATGGTTTTATTACTGTCTTTCCAATCTTGGGTAGTAATTGCTTTGAAATTCTCTGATAGAACTGTTTTTAATGCAACATCATCACGCTTTTTTAATTTTACATGAATATTTGTAATCTTATTTTCTTGATGCATTAGTTTCTGAAGTGTTTTTGCAGAAACATAAGTACGTACATTATCTATTGTCGTAATCCCGAAACTAAAAATACCCGAAACCTCGAGCTTCATATTTTTCCCGTTTGAGAGTAGCATATTTACCTCATCCCCAACTACGACTTCTAATCGTTTAGCCAAACTTACACCTAGCAAAATTGTATGCCCTTGCGATAAACTTTTAAACCCTTTACCCGACAGTAATCTGCGACCAAGATCAACCATTTTAAGTTCTTCTAAAGGAAATACACCATTTATACTACCTGGTAATTGAGCGGTAGTACTTATTAAGATAGCAGGTGAAATAATTTGGTGTGCAAAAGAGCGAACGTTTTGATCATTCTCTAAGAAATGGTCTATTTCTTCAACTTTAGCTAAGGCGTGTATAGCCGTACCAAAATTTTGCTTCTTTTTTTTACCATCTGGTTTAGCACTAACAATGATATCTGGGCTTCCGTTAAAGACTGCATCATCCAAAAAATCATTAACTCCGGTCATAAAATTAACCATCACAATAAATGTTGTAACACCCAACATCACTCCTAAAGTTGCCAAAATACTTTGCTTTTTTCTCGTTAAGAGATATTGAAAAGCAATAAATAAATTAGTTGTATTTAAAACAGGTTTTGGCATAAGAGATCGGTCGAATAAACCTTGCAAGCATTACAAGTTAGCGTTTTTTGCTTCGTTTTGCTAATGGATTGAAATTTAAACATAGTTGAACCCAATATGCTAAGTCTTCATCCAGATCAAAACCATCGGCTGTTATAAAAACATAACCCTTCATGGGTCTTCCAGTAAAATCCATAGGTAAGCATCCTTCTTTTTGCATTGCTTCTTCTACCGCATCAGGACCTATTCTTGCCATTAAAAGATCCATCTCTTTTTTCTTATCAAAATGAATCCCACAACACATCTTATCTTCTACCATAAAACATAGTCCTCCCATCATTTTTTTTTCATAAAAATTAGCTTTCTTCTCTCTAAATAGTTGACGTATTCTATCTGCCATAAATTCATTATATGCCATAATTTATCGTATTACTTTACTTAAATACTCATTTACAGGTTGCATTGTTTTCCAATAGTTCATCATTTCTTCAATTAATAATGGATTGGTAAGAAGTGTTGGTGCTTCTTCCCCAACAAAATAAAACTGTTTATTTTTAATGAGAGGCTCTTGATTACAGGCATCAATCCATTCTTTAGGAATGCGTTTCATGGTTTCACCACGTATTTCTCCAAACTTTTGAACAAATTCTGCGTTATCTATAAGCTTTTTAAAAGTACTAGGGTTTTTATGAATTGAAGTTCTTATTTTATGCAATTGTTCTTTAGAAGGGCCAAAACATCCCCCCATAATACCAATTGTTTCTGGAGAAAATCTAAGAAACATTCCAGGTATACTTTTATCCTTGCGTCCGCCTTTAGAAATAAACGCGGTATAATGTAAATTGTATGGTGACTTATCTTTTGAAAATCGGATATCTCTATTAATTCTGAGTATACAATCTTTAGGTTCAATTTGTAATTCTGTATCATACTTTTGAATGTGTGAGATCATATCTCCTACAAATTGTTCAAAAGGTTTTTTGATACTGGTTTCATATCTTTTTTTTTGAGCATGAAACCAATCTTTATGATTATTCTTTGCCAGTTCTTTAAAAAAACATGTGAAATCTTCTGTAAAATAGGTCATAGGTATAGGTTTGCACTAGTTTTAACAATAGAACTCATTTAGTAAAACAAAAAGTCAAAATGAGTTCTATCATTAAAACGTTACATATTATTTCATAGAATGAAAAGCCACCCTATTGCCTTCAGTATCTAAAAAAATAGCCATAAATCCATTTTCTCCCAGAGAAGTTTTAGGCATAACAACTTTACCCCCTGCTTTTTCTACTCTGGCTAAAGGTATAGCAAGATCATCACCTCCATTAAGATAGGCAAACGTACCTTCTTGCGAAGGTTTATTTCCGTTACCATGGGTGACACAACCTCCTACTCCTCCATCTTTGTATGGAAAGAATGCCATTTTAAAATCGAGTTCCATAGGTTGTAATTCAACTTCAAGCAATTCGTTATAAAACTGAACTGCTCTTTCAAAATTAGTACTTGGTATTTCAAACCAGCTAATTGCATTAGACATAATAGTTATATTTTATTGATGAATACTATTTCAAAGATACCTGATCATATAAACGAAAAAAATTATATTTTTGAAAAAACATAGGTTTCTAAAATGAAGAAAAAAGAAGAGTTGTTTTATTTGATCCAATCTTTGAGTAAAACTGAAAAGCGTTATTTTAAGGTAAGTGCTCAAGGAAGTGATGCCGCCGAGTATCTGATTTTGTTTGATGCAATCGAAGCACAAAAAACCTATGATGAATCCAAAATAAAACTACTTTTTAAAGACAAAGCATTTGTAACACAACTTACTACCATAAAGAACTACTTAAAGCATCGTATTTTGCAGGCTTTAAGAAATTACCATGCTCATATCTCTAAAAACGCCGAGCTTCTGGATATCATTCGTAATGTTGAAATTTTATTTCATAAGGGACAATACTCTATTTGTGAAAGTGAACTTAAAAGAGCCGAAAAAAAAGCGAAACACTTTGAACAGGAAGTTCTTTTATTTCATATTCAAGAATGGAAGAGAAAAGTACATCAAGCTATGTTTCCACAAGACTTTTCGACTTTAAAAGCAATCACCCTAGAACAAAAGAATATTCTTAAATCTACTCAAGAATACATTGATCTTTTACTGGCTAATATAGATCCCTCACAGTTTTCTTTATCTCATAAAAAAAGTGCTTCTCTTCAAAACAGAACCTTAAAAGCACTACACAAATACCGTAAATCACTACTTTCTAAAGATCATAACAAAGCGAAGCGAAGTATTGAGGACCTAATAAAAGAATGGGAACAGCACCCCGAGTTACTTAAAGAATACTTTACCATGTATTTTTCGATTAGCAATAATCTTCTAGGTTTTTTGGTCTACAAGAAACAATACAAAGAAGCTTTTGTTAGAATTTTAGTTTTAAAACAAAAGGCCTACGCAGTACAAACTATTTCTGCATCTTTTATTAAAGAAAAGCTACGCCTTTACAATATCGAACTTGAAATCCATAGAAACCTTAAAGAATTACACACTACTCATGAAATCATAGAAGAAATTCAGGATTTTATGCAGCAACATAACACGCTAATGCCTTCGACTTACAGATTGTCTTTTTCCTTTCAGTTTGCTACTATTTATTTTCTAAAAAAAGATAATAAAAAGGCACTACGATGGATTAACGAAATCTTAAATCATCAAACTAAAAAAGACCGTAAAGACTTAATAACGTATACCTACTGGTTAAATTTATTAGTACATTATGAACTTGGCAATGGATTTACGTTACGTTATCTTGTGGATTCTATGAAAAAACATCTAAAAAAAGAAAAAAACATAGATTTCTATGAGAAAATACTATTGAAATTTATTTCTAAAACAGTAGAACATAGTAACTCTGAAAAAAGAAAAGAGTTTCTTACTCTTCAAGAGAATTTGACAGCACACCCTATTCCAAACACAGTATTGGGTTATGTTGATTTTAACGAATGGATTTCTAGAAAACATTAACCTAAGAAATATATAGTTAATCACTTTCAAAAAAAACTAGTAAATCGGTTTATTCTTGTCTTAATACCAAAGGTTATATTTTGTAATAATTGCCCATAAAATTCTACCGGTTTTATATCATGAAGAACATATCATTTTTACATTAGATGTTTTTTTTCGGAAGGAAATTAACAAAAAGTTCTTTTACTATTCAAGAGAATAAAAAAGTATCGGTGACTTTGATTACATCTTTTTATCATAACCTGAGTTCGATTGTTAATTGTTTGATTTTAAATGATTATTCTTTTTCTCTGTCACCTAGAGCGTAGTCGAGAGGTTATTTTTAGTAAAATCTAAAGGTCTCGACTACGCTCGACCAGACAGATGTAGATAACAAATAGGTGACCAGTAGAATATAAATCGAACTCAGGTTCATATGTTTTATTTTTAAGTAAGCTTGTATCTAGTCTAAAAATTTATGTGCTCTATCAAGAACATGTTACTAATTTTTTAAATAGTCTCTCTTTTCTTTACCCCTTTCATAGTCTTTAGAAAGCTTAAAAAAAACGTCCTGATTTATGTATCTGCCCTTTATTAGGACTTCTACAGGCCTAAAATTGCATTTTTATTTTTTCGATCATTATACTTTTAACCGGATAAATCAAAAAACATAAAATATGGTTAAAGTAGTTTTTGCTTCTCTTTTAATAATGAATTCTTATTTCGGGTTTTCTCAAAACGAAAAAGATATATCGGTAGAAAAATCAGTTTTTGGTATTCAAACTGGATTATTGGGTATATGGGCACACAATGAATTAAAATTATCTAATCAAGTTGCCTTACGAAGTGAAATTGGCTTAGGAGGTCTTAATACATCAAATATTAAACCTGTTTTAGCATTAGAACCCCGTTGGTACTACAATCTAAAAAAACGCGCTGACAAGAATAAAAGAATAGACGGTAATAGTGGTAATTACATGTCGCTTAGAGCTCGTTATCATTTTCATAGCACTGAAGAAGCCGAAAGATCTGATCTATACCATCTATTGACCGTTGCTACTTGGGGAATTAGGAGAAATATTGGCAAGCATTTTAATTACGAAGCTGGAATTGGTACAGGGCTTGGTTTTGAAAAAGGCAATAATAGAAATATTGATGTACTGGTACTTTATGCTACTTTCAGTATTGGATACCGATTTTAGCAACCCTCCTAATCTTCAAATAACACAGAATACCTTTTTCTTTAGATCAAGTGTGTTTTTTTAAAAGACAATCAAACTTTACAATTTTTCAATAATAACAATTTCAAAAATAAACAACGATGAATTTATATATCAACACAAAAACAGAAACAATAAAACTTGTTAAAACGTATTTGCTAGTATTTATTCTATCAATTTTTACAGCCTGTCAATCTGATGATGATACCCCTACTATACCAGAAGATTCAAAAAATGGTTTCTGGTTGGTAGCTGATAAAGGATGGGTTTTTGAATTTACTGACGAAAAAGATGTGTTTTTTAATGTAAACACTGCTGGATGTGTGATTCAGGATGACAATTTTATTCCCGAAGATTTTTTTGGGTTTACATTAAATCAAGTAAACGAAAATGAAATTATAGGAACTTCGGATTTATCAGATTCAGAAATAAAATTTACTCGATTATTAGATCCAAATCCAAGCTGTCTTCCTGATCAAATTTCTGCTACAAAAGATCCTAAAGTAAATTTTGACCATTTCTGGAATATTTTTAATGATTATTATGCTTTTTTTGAAACAAGAAATGTAGACTGGTCTCAATACGAAAACTTAAGAGATCAAGTTACAGAAGATAACTTATACGATATTCTAGAAGAACTCGTTTACTTGTTAGAAGACAGTCATGTAAGCATCTATGATGAAGAAAGTGGTGTCGAAATCCAATCTGGAGATCCAAAATTATTAGAAAGACTTAATGCTAATCTAAGTGGAGATCTTATTATAGAAAATGAAGATGATTATGCTACTCTTGAAAATCAAAAAGGAACAATAATACTAACAGAATATTTAGGGGGAAATTTTGAAATAGATGAAAACGGAAATATCTTATGGGGATTGATCAATGATACTATTGGGTACATTGTTATTTCAACGATGGAAGGTTACGGAACAAATTTCGGCAATGAGTTGTCTGCACTAAACACTGTATTAGATACTATTATGAATGATCTTGAAGCATCTGGAGTTACTAAACTGATTCTTGACATTCGTTTTAATGATGGAGGATATGATACAGTAGCTTTAAATATGGCATCCCGTTTTATGGATCAGGAACGAACTTTATATTTCAAAAAAGCAAGACTAGGTGATGGCTTTACTGAAAATAAATCCTTTTCTGTAGCACCTAAAGGAAATTTTCAATTTACTAATGATATCGTGTTACTTACAAGTCCTGCTACCGTAAGTGCAGCAGAACTTTTTACACTATGTTTGAAAGATTTGCCATATGTTACTATTGTAGGAGAAAACACGAATGGTGCCTTTTCTACTATCCTTGAGCATGTATTACCTAATGGAGCAGAAATAGGATTATCAAATGAAATATATAGTGATGCACAGGGAGTAGTCTATGAAGTTGTTGGAATTGGACCTGAAAATCAAGAAAATCGAGTGCCATTTTTGTCCTCCTTAGATTTTCAAGAAGAAAAAGATAGTGGTATAGATCGTGCCTTAGAATTACTAAATCAGTAGATCTTATTCAATTTTAGTTAAATTAAACAAGGCCATATTAGTAGTACCGGCCTTGTTTATTTATTAGTGAGATTACACCGTTTATAATCTAAATTTATGAAAGAAAGTGTATTTATTTTCGCCTTAATCAGTTTTTACCATCTGTCGGCTCAACGCACTACTGTATCCCCGTTAAGAGATAGTTTTATAAGTATTGCTACAGATGCTAGATCTTCTGGTCAAGGGGATATTGGAGTAGCAACATCTGCCGATGCTTTTTCTCAATTATGGAACCCTTCTAAATATATGTTTTCTAATAAAAAATTCGAATTAGGGATCACTCAAATTCTCGGCGGTGGTGAAGTTTTTAACGAGTTTAATCAATTAAATTTAAGTTTTTACAATAAACTCAATTTCCGAAGTACATACAGCTTAAGTATTAGAGGTTATGCCTATACTATCAGACAATTTCAACTTGTTGAAGTCACTTACGGAGTAGTAGAAGTATCAATCGATGGTTCTTACACACTAAGATTAAGCGATACATTTGCGATGTCTGTCGGAGGGCGTTACTTTTTATTAGGCGGCAAAGAACCGCTTGCCAATGATTTCGATAATTCGTCAAATTTATATGGTATAGATGTTTCGGGATTCTATTACGGAAAAGAAATAGCGTACACTAAATTTAATGGTAGATGGAGAGCTGGTTTTAATTTTTCTAATTTAAGAGGAGAATCTTTCGGTGACAATAAGGCTATTGAAATTTATGCACCTTCTACTGTAAGAGTAGGAACAGGCTTTGATTTTATTATTAACCAAGATGAAATGTTTAGTATCACTACAGAGTATAAAACATTACTTGATTCTTATGTTGAGGATGCCAATGGCGAAAACCTTGAATTTGGCTTAACAGGCTCAGTCATAGCATTAGGATTAGAGTTTGTATATAAAGAAAAAATAATGACAAGAACCGGTTATTCACATGGTATAAATCGATTAACAGATTCTTTTGCCACAATAGGCCTCGGTTTTCAAGGAAAATATGTTGTAGTAGATGTTGCATATCTATTGGGGTTATCAGAAGAAGAAAACCCCGTACGAAAAAAATTGCGCGTCTCATTAAGTCTTAATTTAGAAGAAGTACTTTAATCAAGTAAATCGGATAATCAAGGCCAAAAAATAATAGCTTATTTGCAGGAATAGCTAAATCTAAAAGAATACGCACGTATTTAAGAGAAATAGATATAAATTCCGATTACAATTGCACAAATTAAACCTCCAACAATTTTTACATTCTTCCATGGAGTAATATCCACCTCTCTGGTATACTCTTGCTGGTATGGTACTTCTCTAGGGTGCAGTTTTCCAATAACCAACATAAGAACAACATTAAGAACAAAAAGAATCGCCATTACATGTAAAAAATGAGGAAACTGCCCTTTCATTATCGTACTATCAAGAATCATATAAAGCAAATACAATACTGCCCCTGACCCAATTGCAA
Organism: Aquimarina sp. AD10; assembly: GCF_003443715.1. Classification (NCBI taxonomy): domain Bacteria; kingdom Pseudomonadati; phylum Bacteroidota; class Flavobacteriia; order Flavobacteriales; family Flavobacteriaceae; genus Aquimarina; species Aquimarina sp. AD10. The sequence goes on from NZ_CP031965.1 coordinate 3,591,620, forward strand.
TCTTAGCCGCAATAGCCGGAACATTTTTAGTTAGATATCCCACTACAATAATAGTTAAGATAGGAATACTATAGCAACCATTTACTTGTTGTAAATACCCGAACAATCCGTCTGGCGCATTGGCTATAAAAGGCGCTATAAACATTGACAATAGGGCCAAGACGACACCAAATAATTTTCCTGCTTTTACTACTTGTTGTTCTGAAGCTTCTTTGTTAATATATTCTTTGTATATATCGATCCCAAATAAAGTAACTGAGCTATTTAATGCACTATTAAACGAACTTAATATAGCCCCAAAAAGAACTGCTGCAAAAAAGCCTACTAACGATAACGGCAATACTTTACTAACTAAAGTCGGATATGCCTCATCAGCATTAGATAGCGTATCTCCAAACATATGAAATGCGATTACTCCTGGCAATACAACAATAAGAGGTCCTAGAATTTTTATAAAAGAAGCTAAAATCAATCCTTTTTGTCCTTCTTTTAGATTCTTTGCTCCTAATGCCCGTTGAATAATAGCTTGATTAGTTCCCCAATAAAACAACTGCACTAACATCATTCCCGTAAAAATCGTTGCAAATGGCACAGAAGCTTCACTCGAACCTATAGAATTAAATTTTTCTGGATTAGTATCCATCAAGGTAGTAATTCCTTGTCCTAAATTGCCATCTCCTATTTCTAACAATCCAAATATCGGAATCATAACTCCACCAATCAATAACCCAACAGCGTTAATCGTATCAGAAACAGCTACAGCTTTTAATCCTCCAAAAATTGCATATATAGATCCTGTTATACCAATTCCAAAAACACAAATCCAAATAGACATATTTTTAGATACACCTAGTACTTCTGGCACATCAAACATCGTACTAATTGCCAGTGACCCTGAGTAAAGAACTATTGGCAAAAACACAACAACATATCCCGACAAAAACAATCCAGATGCAATTGCCTTGGTCGTGGTATCATATCTTCTTTCTAAAAATTGTGGCACCGTTGTAATACCTCCTTTTAAATATCTAGGTAATAAAAAAATAGCTGTCACTACCATTGCTATGGCAGCAAGTGTCTCCCAAGCCATAACCAAAATACCCTCTGTAAAAGCCTGACCATTTAATCCTACTATTTGTTCTGTAGAAAGGTTAGTCAATAATAAAGAACCAGCAATAACCACTCCTGTAAGACTACGTCCTCCCAAAAAATATCCGTCTGAAGAACTCTCATCAGTTTTTCGAGTAGCCAAATATGAAATAATACCTACTAGTAAAGTAAATCCTAAAAAGGAAAGTATGCCCATGATCTATGTGTTTAGTATAATAACCTCTAAATATATATGATTTATTTTAAGTTAAACTCTAGCACACGCCCCAAACAACATAATATAAATCTCATTTTCAGATTATTACACCCTTCTTCTTTATAGTATCTTAACTTTTGTTTCTGGTTTTTAGAAACCTTAATTTCATCTTAAAAAAATGTTAAGTTTTTAATTTTTATGAAATAAATATACAAGTACAAAGTTACAATGCACATATAGTTTATTGTTCTAATCTTATCACTCTACGTGTATTGATGAACATAGGTATATCATGTTTTATGAAATTTCATTTTCGGTAAAACTAATTTATAGTGCATAGAAAACTACCCAGAATTTTGACCTACACTTATGCATTTGTTAGACCTCAGGTAAATTTTATCTGAGGTCTTTTATTTTCTGTTTGTCATATAATACCCTATTTTTGAGTCTTTATTCATAAACAATACTAATGAATTTGTCTCGACTTCTTTTTTTTGGAATTATAGCACTCCTGTTTTCGTGTAACAGTAAAAACGATTCTAACGCGCAACAAATAGAGACTGTTGCCAAATTAGATAGTCTATCAAAGGATAAAATCACACTTGATTTATTAAAACTTTCTACAGAAACCGAAAAAGATCTTGAAAGTTTCGAGGATTTTCAAAACCTTAAAACACTATTGTATTCTCTTCGTGATGCCAACCCGTATTACATAAACAAATACACCGATAGTTTAGAATTACTGATTCAAACTTTTGAAGAAAATCTTTCTGAAGATTTAAATGTAAACACGATCAATTCTCGAATTACTGTATTGCAAACAGAATCTGGTTTATTAAGTTTACTATCTTCTCACAAAAACCCAAAAGCAGAAAAACTTTTGGAAGCAAATACTCGTTTAGCCAAAGCTTATAATAGTTTAGTTATCCAACTAAATGAATTATCGCTTGCAATACCCGAGAGTATCGAAAAAGAGCTTTTAAGAGAATTAGAAGACGAGGATAACAAATAAACAAACTCGAATGAATATGCAAAAACTAGTCTTATTATTGTTATTATCAATCTGTGGTTTTGGTTTTTCGCAAGAAAAAGATCAAATCAACACGGCTTTAGAAAACTGGCATAAAGCTGCTGCAGACGCCAATTTTGACAATTATTTTAACTTAATGACATCTGATGCCATTTTTATAGGTACTGACCCTACTGAAAACTGGAATCTTAAAGACTTTAAAGCATTTTCTAAACCCTATTTTGATAAAGGAAAAGCTTGGAGTTTTTCTACATTAGAAAGAAACATTTTTATCCAAGATGATGCAAAAATTGCCTGGTTTGATGAGCTTTTAGATACACAAATGGGTATTTGCCGTGGTAGCGGCATTATGCAAAAAACAAACAATGGTTGGAAAGTAAAGCATTATGTTTTATCAATAGCTATCCCTAATGACAATGTTAAGGATATTACGGCTATGAAAAAGAAGTTTGATACTGATTTAATGAAAAAATTAAGAGCGGAAAGAAACTAAACCAATGTTTTTTTAAATTCGTTTAAATCAGTAAAACATTTTTTTGCACCTTCTGCGATAAGCTTTTGTTTATTTTTATCTCCCACTCCCACAAAATCTAAAGATAAGTTTTGGGCAGTTTTAAGATCCCAAAGCCCGTCCCCAATAGATACAATTTGATCAAAATTCTTTTTACCATAATACGATTTAGCTTTTCGGATTGCATCGTTTACAAAGCCTTCTCGCGATTCATGAGTTTTTGAAGTGGATAAAAGACTTTGATCATACCAAATATCACATTGATCAAGCTTTATCATTGCTGGTTTTGGCAATGCACCTGTTGCAAAGCAAAACGGCACTTCTTGCTCTCTAAAAAACTGAATTAATGATTTTGCTCCTTCTATTTCTCGTACTGGATCAAATCTGCTCATTTGATAAACTAAATCATTTTCAAAATCATCAAGCAGTCCAGCATGAAAACCCTGATTAAAATTACGTTCGTAATTATACCTGAGCGCATAACTATCTGTGTGATGTTTATAATTATTATAGTCTGTATCTATATTAGCAATCCCTAGTGCAGCTAATGACCTAGTTACCGATTCTAGATACATCGGTACACTATCTGTTAGTGTTCCATCAATATCAAAAATGAATAAAGTATTTCTCAAAGCTTAGTTGTATGTAAATTTTAAAGGGAATATTTTAAAGACATTATGAAATTTCTTCCTGCCGCTGCTACTCCAGATGAATATGGCCTATATCTCTGATCGGTAATATTTTCAACAGAAAGAATACCCTTAAGTTTATCTGTAATTTGATATTGTGTTCTTAGGTTTAATGTATACCAAGAAGGAGAGTATGGGTTTCCGTTTTCATCGGTAGCATATAAAAATGCATTATTTTGTTGGGAAGGAGCTAGATCTTCAAAATCAAATTGACCATTATATTCTGCAAATGTAGCTACGGTCCATTTTTGTGAGGTAAATGTAAAACGTGTAGTTCCAAACTGAGGTGACACATGTCTGGAAGGGCTTGTTATACCATCTTCAAGTTCTTCTTCTCCTCCTACAAAAGTATATTGCGATTCTAATTTAAAGTTTTTAGTAAAATCATAACGCATTCCTGCTTCAAAACCATAAACTCTTGCCCTGGCAGCATTTTGAATAGCTTGCACATTACTTAACTCATCTCCAAAGATAATTTGGGTTTCCCCATTAAGATTAAAATCTCTTCTTACCAATGCATTATCTAAATATGTATAATAGGTTGCTAAATCTAACGAGAATTTTTTTCCAAAATTTGCAGTTAATCCTAATTCACCATTATATGCGTATTCTGGCTTTAAGTCAGGATTAGGAACCACTACAGAACCTGGTTCTGAATCAAAAATCTTACCAACATCATCAATATTTGGCGCTCTAAAAGCTGTAGAAAAGTTTAGTTTCCACTGTAGTATATCATTTGGTAACCAACTCAAACCTGCGGTACCTGTAAGTGCATCGGTATCTATATTAGCTTCGTCAAAGGGAAAATTAAAAAAGTCATTATTAAACTGAGAGTATAAAATGATCCTATTGTATCTAAGTCCACCTTGAAACCTTAATTTTTCACTGAATTTATTCTTTATACTTGCGTATGCTGCGATAGACTGCCAAGTTGATCCATCTGGATATCTAGACGGCGCTGCATTAACGAGGCCTGATACTATATCACGTTCAGAACCTTCAGAAAACACATTATTTAATATGTATTCTAACCCGTAATAAAATGATGTCTTATCATTGAATTTCTTTTCAAAATCCAGATTAAGAGAGTACACATCTACTTGTTCCTGAGTTCTAGACAAAACATCACTACCAAAATCGCGATCATTTCTGCTTTCTTCAAAATACTGATACGCTGCTGTAATTTTCATTTCATTATAAAGATCACTTTCTGACTTATGGTATACTTGAAAATTTCCCATCCCCCATCTTTGAGGCCCATAATACCACTCAGCAGATCTTAACTCTCCATCTGTACGTCTTATTAAACGGTCATATCTAGGATAATCTGATGTGGTAGTATATATAAGGCCTACATTAAAATCCCATTTATTATTAGGCTTGAAATGTATTTTTTGTAGTAGATTTATCTGATTATAGCCTGTGAAGACCTGTTTTTCAGGATCTTTATTCTGCACCACAACATCTTCTCCATTAATTCTATCTACAAACTCTGTTCGTAAATAATCATCTGGACCGTGACTTCCCATTTTTAAGTCATCAAAATCAGTATAACTTACACTTGTTAAAAAAGCCCACTTTTCTAAACCAATATTAAAATCGATGTGCCCTGTCTTTTCTTGACTTGCGCTAGCATATCTTGCTAAGGCATTACCACTAAATTTATGCTCTCCTTCACTGGCAAAAGTTGGTTGTGCTGTGTAAAAATTCAACACTCCCCCTACTGCATCACTCCCATACACCACAGAACCTGGTCCCAAGATCACTTCTGTTCTATCTATTGTAAAAGGATCAACTGATATCACATTTTGTACGTTTCCACCTCTAAAGATTGCGGTATTCATTCGCACACCGTCAACGGTAAGCAATAATCTATTTGTAGAAAATCCTCTAATAATAGGACTACCACCGCCCAACTGGCTTTTCTGAATAAATACCTGCCCACTGCTCTGTAATAAATCTGCAGAAGTTTGAGGAGTCGACATCTCAATATCTTCAGATGATATACTTACTATTTTTTGTGCTATATCTTTTTTGTCCTGTTCCCATTTAGAAATCGAAATAACAATTTCGGATAATTGATTTTCATTTGCCTCTAAGAACACCTTATTATTTCCTTTCTTCAATTTAGATTTTAGAATGGTATATGAAATATGTGAAACATGGGCAAAATGCAGTATTTCTTGATCAGAAAACATAGAAATATCAACTAGTCCGTCGAAATCAGTAATAGCGCTTTTTGTTTTTTCTTTATTGTAAACAGTAACATCAGGAATCGGTGAGTTTGACGATTTGCTTAACACAGTAATCGTTTGTGAATTTGCAAATTGTACAGAAAAGAATAACAGTAAAACCGAGGTAAATAAGCGCATTACTCTAATTAAAAATTTCGTTTAAAACCGAAAGTGATTTTGGCTTCTTAAAACCGTGCAAATGTAGTTCAAAATATACTAATAGCATAGTAAGAATCTCACTTCGTGTATTTTTAGACAATCTAATATTTATACTCTCTTCAAATGTTGTGCCTAAAAATTCTTTAAACTCAAATATATGTTCATCGTTAGTACAATATATATTAGTATTCGTACTTTGAAAGACGCCATCCTGCATATTAAAATATTCCAAAGATATCTGTGAAGTATCTGGATAAAATCCTAAAAATTGAGTTAATTTAATCAAGAAGGTAATGTGAAAATTACCTATTGTGTTATGCGAATCCAACCACAGTAAAGCGGTTTCGATATACTCAAACAAATCAGTATTAGCTTCTTCTTCTTGAATAGCATTTTTTAAGATATCTGCAATAAAAAAGACTAATGCACTCTTAACAATATCAGTATGTAGCGTGGCATATTGCTTTATAACCTTAGCATCTTTTAATCGTTCTAAGGTACCCTTGTTTTTATGTAACGCTTCAATTTCTAGAAGCATTAAGGGTTGAAAAAATGATGCACGAATTTTACCTCTTTTCGATTTTAAAACTCCTTTTTGCAAATACGTTCGTAATCCATCAGTCTTGGTAAATAAAGTCACTATCAAGTCTGCTTCACCATATCGCAAAGAATGAATTACTATTGCTTCAGAATTTATAATCATAATAGGTGAAAATAACCAAAAAAAGCCGGTTGATTTATAATCAACCGGCTTTAGATCTTAAAATTAGTTTTTATTTAACGCTTATTGCTTTCCTTCTAATCTAAAACTAAAATGCCACTCGTGTTCAAACCAAGTATTCCAATCTTCTAAATTAGCATTATCTCTTTCTCTGGCTTGACCAGCAAAACCACCGCCATTATGAGATTCATCTTCTGTTTCATCAAGATTTGCTGTCGAACTTGCAGTAATTTCAAGAGCCTCTCCATCAACCAAATACCATGTAAAATAATAATCTGTGTTTCTTTCTAATAATAAGTTTATTGAAGATAAATCAAAATCAATCCATCCTCCCATAAATGGACCACTCACCAGTGTGTTTTTAGAAGCAAATATAGTACCATCAGACCGTCTGATATTCAATTTTAATTCAAAATCCCCTTCATATGGGGTTCTAGTTGTTGCATATTCAAATGCTCCTTGAAAATGTGCTCCAAAAGATGTAGGATTTAAATCTTTTAATAGCCTTATAGTCTGTCCTGTTCCGACATTTCTATCTCCAAACGCCTCTGGAAAATCTGGATCTGTAGGCCTATCATCTCCTCCAAACCATTTAAACGCATTCGTAATATCACATTGTATCATATACTCTTCATCCATCAATGCCAGTGTTACTAAATATTCTTTTGTCTCTCCATTTTCTGCAGTAACGGTAAAAGCGACAGGACTACTATAATCAAAAATTGTTTTTGGGTCAGGAGTTATAGTTGCTCCATTAGATACCTCAATAGTTGTTTCTATATCAGTCAAAACTGTACCTGGCAATACTCTTTGATTAATTGTTCCAGTTTCATTATCAATATCTGCGTTAGTGTCGAAAAGAGATGTTTTAACTTCAAAAGATACGATTGTATTTTCTGGGCTTAACTCTCTTTCTATATCGACCACATATTCTCTTTTTGTTCCATCTTCTGCAATAACTACAAAATTGGCAATCCCATCTATGGTTGTTATTGCACTAGGATCTGGAGCAATAGTCGCTTTTTCAGAAATAGTTATTCTTAAACTAATATTTGAACCATCTATAGTATAAGGAACTACACCTTCTATAACATCATTGTTTGTTTCGAAATCTTTGGTAAAATCTCCTGCAGTAAGCGAAAACGAAATTATTTCATTTTCATTACTTAAAGTACCCTCTCCCTCACAAGAGATGTTAATAATCAACAGCATGAGTACTGCTATTTTAAATACGTTTTTAATTTTTGTTTTCATCCAGTTTTAAGTTTTAAATGTTTATGATTTAATAATTGAGATTACTACCCAAGTATTAATGTCACTAAACAACCTATCGTTACCATATATTTTTGTTTTTTTTATCTTTTTTTAAAACAAAAAAACACAAAGAAAAGCCAAGTAATTAAGTGGTGTTCCTTATTACTATATTTTTATTAAAAGAGAATAAAACTAGGTGAAAACAAGTCGTAAGATGTACTTGTATTTATATAATAATATAGTGGTTACCGTTTTCTTAACCTTATACAGGTTTTGACTAAAAAGAAAAGTTTTTTAGCATGGTCATATATTAATCTTACTATCGCGCTATTTCTTTTTTGGAGGGTATTTCACAAAAGATTTTTCTATTACCTTTTGGAAAAAATGGGTATGCGCATTAGGTGAATCTTTAGGATTAAATTGCTTTCTGGCTACTGCTTGCCATACAAGCGCATCTTTTTTTACATCCACAAAATCTGTAGTAAGTTCTAGGAATATTCTTGGTCCACCTATAGGAATTGCACCCCCGATACCGATACCAACACCACCACCATTACTACCTACGCCCACACCTATGCTATTATTTGAAGCTTCTTTTGTGATTATGCTACTAAAATTTACATATATATCGGGTGTTTCGGATTTTGTAAATCCTTTGGCTTGCATTGCCGCTTCTGTTATTGATAAAAGTCGCTTTTGATCCAGTTCATTAAGACCAGAATCCATTTTAGGAAAAAAATTGTACGTTTTATATACTGAAAAATTTTGTTGTTCATCATAATCATGAACTGTACTAGTTATACCACAAGAGGATATTAACAACATCAGAAACAAATAAAAAGCATATTTCATAGCAAGAAATTTCTTATAAAAATAAGCAACAAAAATTAAAGTCGTTTAGAGCATGCTCTAAACGACTTTAGTCTTATTTAAAAAACAAAATTAAATTACCCCTTGGGCTAGCATTGCATCAGCAACTTTTACAAAGCCTGCGATATTTGCTCCCTTAACATAATCTACATATCCATCTTTATCTGCTCCATATTCTAAGCATGCAGAATGAATATCTTCCATAATTTGTTTTAATTTTTCGTCTACCTCTTCACGAGTCCATTTGTAACGTAATGAATTTTGCGTCATTTCTAAACCAGATGTAGCCACACCCCCTGCATTTGAAGCTTTACCAGGGGCAAAGAAAATCTTTGCTTCATGAAAAGCTGTAATTGCTTCTGGTGTACTAGGCATATTAGCTCCTTCGCTTACACAAAGACATCCATTACCTATTAGTGTTTTAGCATCTTCTCCGTTCAATTCATTCTGTGTTGCACATGGTAATGCAATATCACATTTTACATTCCAAGGTGTTTGTCCTTTATGAAACTCTGCAGATGGATATTTATCTGCATACTCACTAATCCGGCCTCTTTTTACATTTTTAAGCTCCATTACAAAAGCTAATTTTTCTGCATCAATACCGTCTTTATCATAAATATATCCTGAAGAATCTGAAAGTGTTACTACTTTGGCTCCCAGTTGTGTTGCTTTTTCTGTAGCATATTGTGCAACGTTTCCTGATCCAGAAACCGTTACCGTTTTTCCTTTAAAAGAGTCTCCTTTAGTTTCTAACATATTCTGTGCAAAATACACAGTACCATACCCTGTCGCCTCAGGACGGATAAGAGAACCTCCCCAAGTAAGTCCTTTTCCTGTAAGAACTCCTGTAAACTCATTACGCATCTTACGATACATACCAAATAAGAAACCTATCTCTCTACCTCCTACACCAATATCACCAGCAGGAACATCTGTATCAGGGCCTATATGTCTAAAAAGTTCACTCATAAAACTATGGCAAAAACGCATAATTTCATCATCCGATTTCCCTTTAGGGTCAAAATCAGAACCTCCTTTACCACCTCCCATAGGAAGTGTAGTCAAACTGTTTTTAAATACTTGTTCAAAAGCAAGAAACTTTAAAATACTAATATTTACAGAGGGGTGAAAACGCAATCCTCCTTTATATGGACCAATAGCAGAATTCATCTGGATACGATATCCTCTATTAACATGAATTTCTCCTTTATCGTCTACCCAAGGAACCCTAAACATAATTGCTCTTTCAGGCTCTACCATTCGTAAAAGAATGTTTTTACCATTATAAATTTCTTGTGAAGAAATGTAAGGAATTACTGTTTCGGCAACTTCTTGTACTGCCTGTAAGAACTCTGGCTCATGTGCGTTACGAGCTCTTACTTCTTCCATAAATGCATCTATTTTTGCTTGCATATGTTAATGATATTAATAGATTCTTATCTAAAAGTTGATTTATTAGGTCAAATATATGATATTCTTAAAAAAAGAGGTTTGTTTTTTTCAATTTAATAACAGTTTATTGAATCGCTTGTTCTAAATCCGCAATTAAATCATCAACATCTTCAATTCCAACACTCAACCGTATTAATGAATCAACTACTCCTGTTTTTTCTCTTTCTTCTTTTGGAATAGAAGCATGTGTCATACTTGCTGGATGTCCTGCTAAACTTTCTACTCCTCCTAAAGATTCTGCAAGTGTAAAAATTTTCAAATTCTCAACAATCCCAATCGCCTGGTCATAATCACTTCCTTTTGGCACGAAAGAGATCATACCTCCAAATCCGTCCATCTGGGCAACGGCAATCTTATGATTTGGATGATCTTCGAAACCGGGCCAGTATACTTTTTCTATCTTAGGATGATTTTTTAAATATTTTGCAATTGCTTCTCCGTTTTCGCAATGCCTTTGCATGCGTATGTGAAGTGTTTTTATTCCTCTTAATACTAAAAAACTATCTTGTGGTCCACAAACAGCACCACTAGCATTTTGGATAAAATATAATCGTTCTGCTAACCTCTGGTCTTTTACGACCAATGCTCCCATAACCACATCACTGTGTCCTCCCAAATACTTTGTTGCACTATGCATAACGATATCAGCACCAAGATCGAGTGGTCTTTGCAAATACGGTGTAGCAAAGGTATTATCTACAGCTAACAACACATTACGTTTTTTAGCGATCACTGCAATACCCTTGATATCTATTATATTCATCATTGGGTTTGTTGGTGTTTCTACCCAAATTAATTTTGTGTTATCGGTAATATAATCTTCTACATTATCTGCATTTTCCATACCGATAAACCGAAATTTGATACCAAAGCCTTCAAAAATTGAAGTAAACAAACGATATGTACCCCCATAAAGGTCATTCGTAGAAACCACCTCATCACCTGGTTTTAATAACTTAATCACAGCATCTATTGCCGCTAATCCTGATCCAAAAGCTAATCCAAATTTTCCATTTTCTATACTAGCAAAAGAATCCTCTAATGCTTTTCTTGTGGGGTTATGTGTTCTACTATATTCAAATCCCTTATGTCCGCCTGGAGTAGTTTGAGCATACGTTGATGTTTGATAAATTGGTGGCATAACTGCTCCGTAAGCCGGGTCATCCTGCTGTCCTCCATGAATTGTTTTAGTGTTAAATTTCATGTAGCTCTATATTTTTAACAAGAATAAACTACCTTGTCTTTTTTTATGTTAAAAAGTTAAACAAATGTATGATTTAATTCATTCTAATCATATTTGAATGATTACCTTTTAGTAGATGATTAACACAAAACCTAACACCCTTTTAAAGTTTGTTTTTTCTTTGGGAATTTTCCTCTTGATCTATAGTTGTACAACCAACGAAACTTTCACTTTTGAGAAACAAAATTTTACCGTTGACAACCTACCTAGTTGTAAAGATTCTGACTGTGCTTCCTTAGAAATTAATTTACTTCAGGTCATAGATGACAGACCAATTTGTAAAGACATTAACAAAGAAATAGAAAAAGCTGCCTGTTCTATACTTAATACAGAAGAAAAAGCTTCTGAAGAAAACATGAACGATGCAATACATCAATTTAACCGTTCATATCAAGAAATTAGTAATGAGTTTCCTGACGAAACGGTGCCGTATGAAGCCTCTATTGATTGCAAACTTAGTTTTACATGCCAAGGGCTAATTTCTGTGAGTATAGATTCTTATATTTTTACTGGAGGTGCACATGGATACAGTAGTCTTTCTTTTATTAATATAGATTCAAAGACGGGCAAACGAATACCAAATCGAAAGCTTTTAAAAGATCCAAGTGAATTTGAAAACTATGTCGAAAAAGTCTTTAGACAGAATTTTGAGATTCCTGAAACAGCTTCTATCAATAGTACAGGATTTTTCTTCGAGAATGAAACTTTCAAATTACCAGAAAATATTGGTTTTACGGCCACAGATATCATCTTGCATTATAACCAATACGAAATCAGTTCTTATGCAGAAGGACCGGTAGTGCTAAAGCTGGATAAAAAAGAGATCTCATCTTTTTTTGCCATCAATATTGAATAAAACTATCTAATCTTTCTGGTTTTTAAGCCAGTTCTCGGCTTCGATAGTATACCAGTTTTTTGAAAAGTTCTCTGCATTGATTAAAACCTGAAAATGATTACGTGCCTTATCAATATTTCCTTTTCTATCATAATATACTCCCATATAAACATTTGTATATGGGTTTTCAGGATCTTCTTTTAATACTTTCTCTCCTACCTCTTCTATTTTTTTATCAAATTGATTGAATTCTCCTAAGTCTTTATAAAAGGCCACATCTTTTAAAAAAGTAAGGTTATGCAATAGGTTCAGGTTTGCATAGTTTAGGTAATCTGGAGACTCTGAGAACACTTTTTCTAACAAAGCTGCACTGGTTTGCATTTTTGAAGTATCGAATCTTGCCATAAATGATTCTGCTAGTGCTTGTGCCAACAGTTTTTTGGTATAGAAGTCCTGGTTTTTATAGGCTTTCTTACTCTTTACACCTTCTATTGATTCCAACAAAACCATATCCTCTATTTGATAGATATAGTTCTTTAAAAAACTAAGCGCAAAAAGTGATGTAGTAACATCCCCATAAATTAATCGCGCAGGATCACTTAATAAATTATTATTTGCTAACAACAATAATGTTATATTCTTTGAAGGCACTTTTAACCATAAACTTGAATAACAATCATACTGACCATATCCCCAAATTAGTTCTAAATCATTAAACTGTTGACTAAAAACTCCATACCCATACGGTAAGTTTTCATTTAAGCCCGAAAACATTAATTTTTTTGATTTTTCAGAAATGATTGTATTATCATCAAGAGCTTTATTAAAGACTTTTAAATCGTTTAAGTCTGTAACTATACCTGCCGAAGATGAATATCCATAATCAACAAACCCCTTTTCGGTTCCATTATTTAATATATATGGGGTAGGTATTTTTAAATTATCCTGATTTACCTGCACAGAATCTCTAAGCAAATGTGTATTCTGTAATGCCAAAGGTTCTAGTATCTCTGACCTCATATATTCATCAAATGATTTTCCTGAAGCTTTTTCTAGTATGGCAGTTAAAATTCCAAATCTTGAACTATAATAAAATCTTTTTCCCACTTCTCCTTGAGAAGTATGTGACAAAACATGTTTTACTAAAATTGAATCTGGAGCATTTATTTGCGGAACATATTTTTGTATTGGTTCATCCAGTGAAATTTTTTGTTCTTCAACTAATTTCTGCATCAAAACTCCAGAAAACACCTTTGTAATAGACGCTATCGGAAAAACAAATGTGCTATCCAGTTTTGTTTGTGATGCTACATCTGCATATCCCAAATAGTTTTGATAAATAGTTTTATCACCTTCTATAACAGAAACAGCAATACCCGGGATATGAAAAAATTCTTGTAGACTTTGAAGTTCATTCTCGAATTTATTAGCGCTATCAAAAAGCGGTTTTTCTTTCTTAGCACAGCTAAAAATTAATAAAGCAATGCAAACAAATTTTGGTAGTGATTTCATATTTATTTTTTATTGTCTATACTCAAACACTACCATTGTAATCACTTACTAAATGATTTATAGAAAAAACTGATCTTTATAAACCTAACTTACACAGCTTTCTTTAGTGCCAAAATATATCCTAAATGAATTCCTTCGTGGAAATTATTAAAATTAAGAGCATCTTGAACAGATTTTAACACAAATCCTGTACTCGTCTCGTATTCATTATAGTTCTTAAAAATACCTGCGGCTAAATCTTCTTCGGTTTTATCTAAAGTACTAAATAATAACGATTTTACTTTTGACACCTCTTCTGCAGTTACTTCTCTGTAAAATTCTGTACCTTTTTTATACAAATTCACCATCTCCTCTTCTATCATCATAGGTAAACCGCTCAATTTGTATACCAATAATTGTTGTGTTACAACTACATGAGCAATATTCCAGATCAAGTTGTTTCTAAAACCATCAGGAACTTTGTTAAGTTGTTCAAGTGTATGGTTATCTAGTATTTTTTCGATTAGCTTTCGATTAACTCTAGTAATTACGATTGGATCTTGCATGATATGTATTTGTTTATGTATTGTTTTTCAAAAATCAGAAATTATTTATCGATCCTTAACGTTCATAACGACAAAAAAGGATCAAACCCATTTCATAATTTTTCGCCAAAAATAGGAGTTTTAACTCTGAAATGATTTTCCTTTGTGATGATTTTTACATTTGGAATATATCTCTATATAAATTGAATAGGTTACTTATATGAATTGGCATATAAAACCATAAAGTTTTAAACTAATGAAAAAAATATATCATCTATCTACCTGTGATACATGTAAGCGTATACTTAACGAATTAGCTCCTTCTTCTGACATTATTTTACAGGATATTAAAACTGAAGAAATAACCAATGATCAGTTAAACGAAATGCAACAACTTGCTGGTAGTTATGAAGCATTGTTTAGTAAACGTGCTAGATTGTATAAAGAGCGAGACCTTAAAAATCAAGCATTGTCAGAAGATGATTACAAAAACTTAATTCTCGAACATTACACGTTTCTAAAGCGTCCTGTTATTATTTTAAATGATCAAATTTTTATTGGTAATAGCAAAAAAGTAGTAGCAGCCGCTAAGGAAGCTATTTAGATTTATGAGTAAAAGAACTCTAGCCCTTATTGCTGCAAGTTTTGTAGCTGTTTTTTATGGAGCTAATTATACTATAGCCAAAGATGTAATGCCACATTACATGAAACCCTTTGGTTTTATCTTGTTTAGAGTTATTGGCGCGTTTATATTATTTTGGGCAATTAGTTTTCTGGGGCCTAAAGAAAAAATAGAGCGAAGTGATTTTCGTATAATTGCTGCAGCTGCAATATTTGGAGTAGGTATTAATATGCTTGCTTTTTTTGAAGGACTGAATCTCACCACCCCTATTAGTGCTTCTGTTTTAATGGTTACCGCACCAATTATTGTATTAATTCTTGCTGTAATTTTTTTAAAAGAAAAGATAAGAGCACCTAAAATCATAGGAGTTTTAATTGGTCTCTCAGGCACATTACTCATCATATTATATGGATCAGGAAATACGACAACGGCAACTAATCCTACATTAGGAAACTTTTTGGTTTTTGTTAATGCTGCTTCATATGCATGCTATATTATTATCGTTAAAAAAATTACGCAAAAATACCATCCATTTACTATAATGAAATGGATGTATGGTTTTGGTTTGTTATTTGTTTTTCCTTTTGGAATTTCTCAATTACTTGAAGTGCAACCAAATGCCATTCCTCTAGAAGGATATTTAAAAATAGGATATGTTACTCTTTTTGCAACCTTTGGCACATATATACTTAATGTATTTGCGATAAAAGAGCTAAAACCTACAACTGTAGCTTTTTTTATTTATTTGCAGCCAATGCTAGCTTCGGTATTTGCTATTGGTTTGGGCAAAGATTCTCTTGATATTATCAAAATTGTCGCAACACTACTTATCTTTGTCGGGCTGTATTTGGTAACTAAAAAACCAAAAGAGTTAGCTTAAATCTACCGGAGTTTTGGCAAATTTTCGAGTATCTTCTTTGGTAAGTATTCTAAAATTTTCTGGGCGTTCAATTTTATCCATAAATGGCAATATTTGTTCTGGTAGCGGAATTAATTTGCGCTCACCCAAATCCATCCAAGCCCCCATCATTTCGCATTGTGCAAAATTTCTTCCCTTATGATCATAAAAATTATGTCTAAACTCAAAAAACTTACCATCTTCACTTAATCCAGAGACCTCAAGAGAAACCTGTATTGGTTTACCATAAAAAACTTCTTTAAAATAATAGATATGTTCATAAAATACCACTGGTCCTATATTTAATTTCCCCAGCAAGCCTCTATCAAACCCTTGTTCTGTTAAAAAAGACATTCTTGTATGTGCTGCCAATTCGATATATGCTTTGTTTGCCAAATGTCGATTCGCATCGATATCATTCCATCTAATCTCAAAATCTTTTAAATACATCCCTTCTATTTTATGAGCGACAAAAATACAAAACATTGTTTATGTCAATATAACCACTATTGCATTTATGATATGTTTATAAAAAATTAAGTTGGCTCATCATTATCTTCTATTCTTTTAATAAAATATGAAGGATAAACACCTGTTTTTTTATAGAATGATTTAGAAAACGCATCTCTAGTATTAAATCCACATGATTCGCTTATTGCCTTAATAGTATATTGTCGTAACGTTTTATCTTCATTTAATTTAGAGATGATATAGTCTATTCGCAAGTCATTTATATACGTATTAAAATTTTTTTGCCTGTAGTGATGTATAATTTTAGATAAATATTTTGGATTTGTTTCAAAATCTTTTGCCAGAAAAACACAAGTAATATCAGGTTTTAGAAAACATTCTTTCTCTTCAAAATTAATCAAATCATGTAACACTCTATTTACTATTTCTTTTGGTATTTTAAAAACATAATCTTCTTTTGATACTTTTGCGTTTTCAGATTTTTGTGCATTATCTAAAGAATTAGCGTTTAAAAATTCTTCAAAATTTTCTTGATTAATTTTATGCCTATCGTAATTAAAAAGAAATAAACCAATTGCTAATAACACTGTCAAAAAGATAACTATTATTAGCATTGTGAAATTTTTATTTTCTAACCCACCAATAATTTTATCTTTTTCGAAGAGTAACTCTAGAGTAGAATACTCTTTATCCATTTTTTCTTCTATATACGTATTATTAATTTTTGTTAAACTATCAAATTTTAATAGCTTTTCTATATAGACTAATTCTTTATTAAACTCACCTTTAGATTTGGTATATTTTATTAAATGCTCATACGTTTTTCTGATTTTTTCTGACGGATTTTTGGTTATTTCATGAATGGAGTCAACTTTCTTGAAATGTATCATAGCCTCTTCTTCATTTCCCTTATCTAACTCTATTTCTCCTAAATAGAAATGACCCGTAATTAAAAACGATTTATCGTCTATCCCTTTTAAAAATGTAATAGACTTATGAATACTATCATAAGCCTTATCATAATTATTACTATAAAATAGATTTACACCTGCATTAAGTATTAGTCTATTATAAATCTCTTTACTATTTTCTTTTGCAAGTTTAATTCCTTTATTAATAAAAATTGATGAGGAGTCGATCTTGTTTGCCTTCGTATATGTTTCACTTAATATCACTATAGACGATAGGTAGGAATATATATCTTTTGATTTCTTATCTTTTTCATATTCATAACATTCTTTTAAAACAAGTAGTGCCTCATCATAAAAACCGATTTTGGCTTTTATTTCTCCTATATTATGTTTTGTAATATATATATACTCGGTATTACCCGTTTTGTGAGCAAATTTTAAGGCTAGAAGATAGTTATCTAACGATTTCTTATAATCACCTTTTTTATAAAAATGTCCTCCTTTAAATGAATATGGAACTGTAGGGAAAAAATTATGTCCACTGTACTTACTTAGATGTATTGCTTTATCTAGCATTTCAAGCTTTGTGGTTTCATTTTTTTGATAAAAGTGCAAAAAACTATACGCCTGAGCGATCTTAATTTTATTCTTATCTCGAATACCTTTTTCTAAAAAAGCATTTAAATACACTAAAGACTTCACAGTGTCTTTAGAGGATAGTTTATACGCATCGTATAAATCTTGATAAGTAAATTTTTTTAATGAATCTTGTACTACCTGATTATTTTCTTGAGAATTTATGATTAAACAACAAAAGAAAAACACTATCAAACAAAAGTTTAATTCTTTAATTTTCATAGGCTTTAAGGTATAATTTCAATTAAGTTGGTTTTAAAAGAAAAAGAATCTCATGTCCCTTAACGCAATACTTCGAAAACCTAGCTTAAATAGTCTTTTTTTTCAAAAATTTACTTGGGATTACAGTTTATTTGAGGAATCATCTATCTATGGGAAGAATCATAAATTTAGTGGTTTTAAGTTGGTTTTAAGTTCCTTTTAAATATCTAACAAACTATGCTTTAATAGTTATTCAAAATGTTAGGCACCATATCAAATACTTATATGATTATTAACATTATTTATACTAAATATGCATTTTAAAAATTCATTGATTTGCATATATTCAATACTATCGTTAATAATACAAGGAATTATCTAATAATCGTTTGAAAATCATTTTTATTACTTCTTGACCTCGATTAAAAAATTATACCAATATAGGAAAGATACTTTTTGATTAAGAAAACAGAGCATAATTCTAATTTAAATAAATTAGGATGCTGTACGTCGTTTAAGATTTTCTTTCCTTACATCATCTTTTCTTAAAAATTAGTTAAATGTTAAGCTTGCTTTCTAGAAAACAAGTCAAAAACTGCGTCTGTTTTCTAGAATACGTGCTATGATCTCTAAATTTTATACTTCACTCAACAAGTTCAATATACCTTTGAAATCCGATATTAACCAATACTAAACTTTAAATTTATTACATGAGAAACACAAACAGTAAATTAAAAATCAATAAGATAAAGGTATACGCATTTAAAAACTTAACGACTATTCGAGGAGGAATTAATAATAAAAATAATATCAAAAGTGATGTCCCACAATGCCCTGTTTGTAAGTAATAACTAGTTTGCTTAAAAAAAATAACAATTAAGAATCTTAACAATGCTATTCTATACTATAACATATTAAAAAATAAGAAATATAAAGGTGAACTACTACAAGGAAAAAACAGTAATTCTCTTCTTTTCAAAAAAACTTTAAGCACTTAAACCTTTGAGTCATCTAATTGTGGTAATAAATCTATCTGGATTTCACATCATCTCTATCAATTATACAAAAAGCATTATTGATCAACTATAGAAATTCAACAATCATAGTATTGAATTGCACATATGGTTAATCTAAAACTAGATGCTTTGATTATTTAACATAGATACTTCTACACAAAAGCATCTACATATAACCCTATTAATTATGCCTTGTAAAATTTTACATTTTGATAATTGCCAAATGACTAAACTAGGTTTTCGGCAAATTGCCAGTGAATACTCTCATGTAGATTTCACAATCAACTATGAGAATAGTAATAACGAATCAATATCAAAAGTTCTAACCCAGCATAATCCAGATATTTTAGTCATCAATTTAGATACCATACCTTATAAAATTGTTAGTTTAATCATAAATTACAATACTAAAAATTTAAAAAAAATAAAAACTATCCTTGTTTCTAATTTTATTTCTAAACAAGTATTCGAATCTTTTTATACTAAGGGTATTCTTGGTTTTCTGTATCTAAACTCCAAAAAAATAGAAATCATAAGTTGTATAAAAAAAGTATGTGAGAAAAAGATTTATATAAGTAATGAATTTAGAGAGAAAATAAATCAATACAAAGATGATCATTATTTTATTAAGAGTAGTTTTAAAACACTTACTCCAAAAGAAATTCAAGTTATCAAATTTATTATTTTAGGAAAAACCAGTAGTGAAATAGGTGAGATTTTACATAATAGTAAACGTACAATCGAAACACACCGACAACATATTGCAGAAAAATTTGATATTATGGGGCAAGGAAGATTATCACTATTTTTAATTGAATACAAGTCTCTTATTACTGCCTTACTTAATGAGGAAATAGAGATTTCTGGTTACTCATAATTATATTCTAGTTGCATAAGCAAGAAAGTATTTAAACCAGATTATTTTATGTTTCCTGATTTTATAATTTTAGATTTGATTAATACTCTTTAAAAACTCCTTTATCTTCTTGGTTGAATCGATATTGGCTTTATGGTTTGCCTCTTTAGTTCCACCTAAATCAAACCTTTCGTCTAACAAATGCCCTGCATTTTTATAATTAAAATGAGTACATAATGGTCGATTGATATGATTAAGCTTATTTAATTTTGTACAAATATATCCAGCCATCATTTCTGATGGCCAAATAATATCTAGACTTCCACTTAAAAGTAAAACTGGATTTTGAATCTTATCAAAATCTATCGTTTCCTTATTAGAATCTTCTAAAACTTGTAGTGATCTCATATACAAATCAACCAATTTTTTTGGAGCTTCGTTCTGTATGACAAAAGAGACAAATGGTAAAGGTTTTTTATTAATGCTCCAGCTAGAATTAGGCTTTCGATGCCAGTTTTTAATAATTCCAGGCCATACTGCAGAGCTTGGACCTATCGCAACTACACCTTTATAAATTTGATCGCGCGACGATAAAATTAAAGCCAATTCTGCTCCTTTTGACCAACCCGCCAAAATTAGACCATCTTTTCGAATTTCATTTTTTGATAATATCCATTTTTTTGTATTTTCAAAATATTCTAAAGGTATCATTTCTAATTCACTAGGAAGAAATTTATTGAAATTAAAATATGCCAAGGACAGTACGGCATATCCTAATGAAACAATTTTTTCTGCAAGATATGTCGGTTTGCCACCCTCGGATCCACCAAGAACTACAACAGCATAATTCCCATCTGTATTTGGTGGATAATAATCTGCTATAAAACCAAACTTTTCGAAATCGTCAATCCTATCAATTGTGAATTCATTATCTCTTTTATGTAAAGTTGTTACCATTATATTTTGAGAATACGTTTTTTATTTCTTTACCCGTTCCTGATCATTTCTTTGTTTCCATTGCTGCCACCAAGCGGTAAAAGCCTGCGTGCGGTATTCATCTGCTTGAAACGGGCCTGGTGTATAATATAATGAGTTTACGCCTTGCTGGGTTTCTTCAACTAATGTAATATCTTGTTGTATGGTTGTGTTCCATAACCACGTGAGTTCCTCGACAGGAGCTTGAAAATCCTTAGAGGTTAACCAGATCAATTCTACCTCGGTTTGCATCGTAGACTGAGGTCGAATACAAAACAGCACTACATAATCAACATAAGCCATGTAAAATAAAAATGGTCCTATTCCTCCAAAAATTGCTCCACCTTCTAGTCCATCGGCACCTCCCAGGGTAGCCCCCATTCTTTCACCTATCTTACTAGCTGTCTTTCTACCTCCACCAAGAGGCATACTTACATTAAAATTGAATAAATCTTCATCCATTTCAAAATCACGATCTTGAGGAGGTACCCACCCTTTAGTATATGCTTGAGAACGCCAATTAAAATCATCTTCTAGATATAAATCATCTCTACCATTTTCAAATTGATTAATAAATCCTTTTACCTCGGATAATTCTGGATGATTAGGTGCGCAATGCCAACACTCTAAAAAGTTCTCTACCCATAGTTTCCAGTTTGCTTTTACAGTATAGGTTTTTCTTTCTCGAATTTTTGCTTCTTCTAGTTTTAAAACACCCAAAACAGCATCTAGCTTTTGAAGCTGCAGATACTCCTTATTACGTCCATGATAAAAAACCAATCCCGCTGATTCTTGAACCTGCAATTTGCGTAAGCATAAATGTCTAAAAGAATGGTTAGATTGATCTCCTCTGGCAACAATCAATTTACCATCTAAGTCATAACGCCAAGCATGATATGGACAAACAACAGAATTGAGTCCTCGTTGTTGTGGTTCTAAATCACACGTCTTTTCTAACAATCGTTTACCACGGTGGCGACAAGTATTTGCCATTGCATTAATAACTCCTTCCTTATCTCTAACTACGATAATACTCTCTGATGCAATATCGGTTACAGAATAATTACCTTTTTCTTGTAATAAGCAACTTGGCGAAGCCATTACGGGTAAGTATCTAAATAAGGTATGTCGTTCTTTTTTAAAAATATTGTCATCGGTGTATGCATGTCGCGGCAGTGACTTTACAAATTCGGTTTCTGTATATACGTCAGTATTAAAATTCTCCATGAATTCTTTTTTTTAAAGAGATGATATTATAAAAATCGTGAGTGGGCTAATAATTCTTCAACTGCCCTAGAAAATAATGGATCAGAATGTAAATTTTTTAATTTTTCGCGCCAGTCACTAATTGGCATAAAATCATGTATTGATCGTATTTGCGTTCTGGCACTAGCTATGATAACACTGGGATTCTCTGGATAATTTGACAAAAGTTCACGAAATGCCTTATGTGCTTCAATGCCATTAGTTCGCATAGCAATAGCATGACCTGCACTACGCAATTTTAACACATAGATATATGCATTAAAAATTGCAATAGACATTTGATCTATATTTCGAGATTTTGACCAATCGATGGCCACCAAAGCTTCACTTCTATAAACAGAACCTGCATTAGGATCTTCTCGGTTATTGCCCAAAACAATGAGTAATTTTATTAAGGCCACCAGTCCCTGGTCATTCCTGTACGCTTGTACTCTTGCAAATGGTAACCAAATTGCAGCTGTTTCTTTATCTTCTTCTGCTAGAACCTGAACAGAAACATCTGTTAAAGATCTATCTGAGGGTGGATTAATTATTGCAGCTTTGGTTACAAAAAACTCAGTATCAATTTTCCAGAGATCTACAGAGAAAATTTCTTTCATAACGACAGCACTCCTACCCTCTCGCAATTGTGATTTAAGAGAAGACCAGTTATTTACTAAAAAAGACAATGATTTCTCTTTAATAATTTTGGCAATAAGATGGGCCGCTAATTCATGAACTCTCAAATCCTGATCAGACAAGTCTGAAGAGTCACTCTTAGTTGGAATAATTTTCGAAAAATAAGGATCATTACTCCAATCAGTCTCTACAAGTGCAGCAAGACTAGGGCGATCCCAATATTTTTGTTTTTGTAGAAATTCTTCATTCTCATTAAAACGATGTTGTAATAAAGTTGCCAATCCTTCATCTAAAAATAAAGACCTTGACATTAAAGAGCAATGTGTAATTTCATGCACCAAAAGTGATTTATCTTGTAAGGCATTTTCACTGGCCGCAATAAATCCAAAACCATTAATCCCAGTAATGGCATGAAGTGGCGTACCTTCAGTACAAATTTCAATGATCAATGTTGGCGCAGATATATTTAATTGCGTACCCACCCATTTTCTGGCATATTCTATTGTTTTTATTTCAGTATCTGATAAAGACCGTTCTCCTAATGAAAACAAATCGTCTGTTACTTGATATAGGCTTTTTAATCCATCTGCCAAGTCAAATGCCAAATCTAACCAAGCTCCTTGTGCTCCTCGATTTGCCAATTGTTCTGCAGCATCTCTAGCCTCTCCCCAAGATTTTTGAGCGGCAAGAACGCATAGAGATTTAAATAATTCGTCTGGTTTTTTTTCTATTATAGTATTCATTTGTACTAGAATTTTGTGTGTTTTGATTAGTTGATAAAAGAAAAATAGGTTTCTACTATTTTTATTTATGTCCTACAATAAAACTGGTTAAAAAGGTTTCATCAACCCCATCGATTTTTAGAAACTCACAAATCTCATTATCATATGCCCCTCCCCAGGCTAATGTTCCTAAGCCCATTCCGGCACTTGCTAATCCGAGTTGTTGTAGTATACCTCCTGCTTCAATTAAACTAAAGCGATATCCTAAAGCTCCATATTTATCTAAGCTTCTTTTTAGAACTCCTGTTAAAA
The DNA here is from genome assembly GCF_003443715.1 of Aquimarina sp. AD10. NCBI lineage: Bacteria > Pseudomonadati > Bacteroidota > Flavobacteriia > Flavobacteriales > Flavobacteriaceae > Aquimarina > Aquimarina sp. AD10. The sequence goes on from NZ_CP031965.1 coordinate 3,615,467, forward strand.
AAATGATCGCTCCGCAATCTTTACTATATTCTTTATGATCTTGTAATGATTCTATAACTTTGACTTGTTTTATACAAGAGTTAACCATTGTAAGGTTGTGAGTTTTTGGTGCGTAGTGGTATGCTTTCCATTCTGTATGTGTATGATCTGGTCTTAGTACATATATTTCTACTGGATAAAGCCCTCCTGCAGATGCATACGTTCTAAAAGTAAGTTGTGCTTTTTTATTTAAATCTGGTATATGATATCTGGTCACTCTCAAACTTGATAATAGATCAGAAAGTTCTTGATCTGATAAAGGTGCAGAATTAAAAGCTCGACAAGATTCTCGTTTCAGAGAAACATTTTCAAATGACATGTCAACAGGCCTTGCTTCAGGTAATGTCATTTCCGGTTTTAAAAAGTAGTTTTTGTTATTTCGAGAATCTGAAAATATTTGTGCTGGATTATAAAGGTGGTTAAATATTGATCTATCTAACATAGGTCTCATAGTATGAGATTGTTTTGTATTCTCATGAAAAACCTCTACTATATTTTGTTGTTCTTCTTTATAAATCATCCCAGTAGATGTTTCCTCTTTTTTTAAATAGTAACTGATAGTCTTTGAATTCATAGCATGAAATTTATAGTAATAGTGATAAAGTAGTTGGCCTTATCTATTTTGGTTAGTAATAGGAGTTGAGTTTATTAAGGAAAAGGGTGAATTTCCTGATTTATGGGCGTATTCAAATCTTTTTCTTTATATGCTAAAAATTGATTAAAACGTCTCCTATCAAGAGGTACTCTGCCAAAACCGCACCACATAGGCTGTAAACTTGGAATGACAGCTCTTGTAACTCGTAATCCTAAACTCGCTACATCTTCTGGAGAAATATCGATTACATAGGAAGGATGTCCTAGATCGTCTAAAAGATTAACGATTGTTTTTTGATCATGAACATGATCAGGAGTGGTACTAGGTGTAAATTCTAGTCCATCTAATAAAGTGGATCGCTCAGTAGAGCTCCAGAAAAATTCTGCTTGATGTTCTCTACCTTCTTGTAAATAGTATAATACGTGATCAGAAAAAGCTTTAACATCTTGCTCCTCTACTCTCTTATTCCATCTATGCATTTCTATACACCAGTTAAATGTATGAAAACACTCTACGACTGCTTTACGTAAAGCAGTTTTAGCACATAAATTAGTTGAAGCTCCCAATGCAATCCCTGGTTTATCGGGGTGTTTTGCAATGACCAAAATAGTAGGTACACCTAATTCTGTCGTGATATCACCAAGGAATAAATCTACTCCTTCATGTTGTAGTAGTTTTTGCAAATCAGGTGACGCGCAAGCTATGGCTTGATCAAGATTTATCTTTTTTGCAGGTTGGCGCGCTGCCCAGTGCAATGCATAAGCATCTCGTTCTATCACTTCATATAGACCTGAACAAACAGCCCATTCTTCTGTAGGACCACAAGCTAAACCCGTACTATAGGAATCGGTCAAAAATTCGCTTTTATGTTTATTATCATATGCAAAATATGCTAAGGATGCAGGGAAGTATATATTTTTCTGATCCCCTAATCGTTTTCCTATGGTCCAACCAATAGGTATTTTAGGATCATGTTTTTCATATTTAAAATTAGGATCATTGTATTGATCTCTACTAAAAAGAATAAAATCGTTGGGGTCAACAAAACTATCATTGTCTAATTCATTAGACGCTGCCCAAGTAATAAGTTGAGGATCATAAATTGCTCCGGCATATCGTTCTATCCCTTCTCCTATTGCAGACCAAATAGCCGATACTCTATCCAGAGCCGCACCAGCGGATTGTTTTCCCATCTGAAAACGTTTTCTACTTTCTCCTTCTTGTGAAACTATAAAGGGGTCTTGAAATTCTGTGATAGCAATAAATATATCAGGCTCATCTGGCATTAACGGAATTTCTTTTATATAGCGAATAATACCATATTCTAAATCTAGTACACGATCTAGCAATTTAAATAATTTAGGATCCATCATTTTTCTTTTTGTAATTAATCTAATTGTCTATAATAAATTATCCTATCTATTATAATTGATCGCGAATAGCTCTCAATGGTTCGTTTTCATAGTTACTGCATACTCGACAACGAGGAATTCGTAAAATTGGAGAATGTTTGATGTTTAGTAAAACAGGATCAACAGTAATCATTGTTGACGGTTCAGATAAATCATAGTTTCCACTAAGTATGGTAAGAACCTGTCTTGTAAGTAAAGCTCCCGCCATTTGATCTAGAACTGGACCACCGTTATAAACGGGTAAGTCATCACGTCCTGATGATCTATACGCAAGTAACTCATTAGGAAATAGGCTAGAAGCCAATTCTCTTTGATGCGCACAGTTCAAACAAGCTGTTTCTCCAGGAACTACAAATGGTCCTAATTTAAAACTACGATGAAACCATCTAAAAAATAATATAGGTTGCTTATTTTGAATCGCTTTTGCATTCATCTTTTGTAAAAAATCGTGATCTTCTTGATCGCAGATCACAATCATTAAAGGGAGCTTATCTTCCGAAATTGAAAATTTATCTTGATCATCTATTATCTTAATTCCTGCTTGTAATAATGAAGTTTTTGAGACACTTGCAAGCTTACCTTCTCCCATAATAGTTACTGAAGTAGGATTCTTACCAGTAGCCACTTTACCTCCAGACACACCATGTTGATCAATTAACCTCTGAATTTGAAAATTAGAAGCATTATCTTTATGTATCAACAAACCTCTTGTATGTAAAATCTCTTTGATTTGTTCAGAAATACTCTCATCAACCTTAATATCATTTATTGATGGTGTTCTTAAAACCTTAAGCGCATTTAATATATCATTGGCATGTTCATCAAATGTGATATGCTCTCCATCAGGTTGACGAAGTTGGATTCGTTTTTCATCAACTTTTACCCAGTGAACATCTGGATGTAAAATTAGATTTTGTTCTTCCATATATCTTGTGAGACTAAACAAATGGTCTCGTTTTTTGGATTACAAACCTTATATGCTTTATTTATTAAATATAGTTTTCTAGTATTCAGTAAAAATCAAAGGAGTAATCAGTTAAAGCTATTTTAAAATGATCGTCTTATGGTTAGCAAACCATACCAATAGTTAAAACTATCGGTATGATTATGTGCTAATTAAGATTACTCAACGATACCACAACTAGAAGAACAACATGTACATGCTCCTGCAGTTAATGATTCGTCAAACTCAGAAACTGTTGCTACAGCTTGTGGAGAAGAGTAATGACTAATAGTTTTAGCCTCAGCTACACCACTAGAACAAGAACTACAAGCTCCTGCTGTCATTGTTGCGTCAAAGTTTGCAATAGTAGCAACTGCTTCTGGAGAAGAATAATGACTAACTGTTTTAGCTACGATAGCTCCTGTTTGAAAATTTACATTTTTCATGATAAAAAAATTTGTTGTTAATAATTAGTCATAAAGAAAATGATACTTTGTAATCATACTCTAAGTGTATACACGTATATCTTAGTTGTTTTCAAAAAAAGCTACACATTTCTTGATTTTTTAACATACTCGCAACACTATCAATTTTATTAAATACTTCGTAAGTAATTAGAGAAGACAAGTGACCTATACTACCTATTTTTCTATGGTTTTTTAAATCTATCAAGTCTTTGTACTTTAGAAGAAAAATTAACTCATGTATATCAAACGAAATATTGGATGGGGACTTATTCTTCGTTTTGCCTGGAAAAATATTATCTTCTTTACTATATATACAGCTGGTATCTTTTCTATGTATCATTTTCTTGACTGGAAATTCATTGATATCCCATTTCAGCCTCTTACAGTTATAGGTATTGCTGTGGCTTTTTATATTGGTTTTAAAAACAGTCAGAGTTATGATCGATTTTGGGAAGGCCGCAAAATTTGGGGAGGAATCGTAAATTACTCCAGAACTTGGACCAATCAGGTATTAAGTCTTGTTAATGATGATCATGAAACAAAAAAAATTCTCGTTTACCGACACATCGCATGGATCAACGCCCTTAGGATCCAGTTAAGACAACCCACTTCGTTTAGTATTAAAGAAAATATAGCAGTAGAAAAACTTTTCAAAAAACATGCAGAGCAAAAACCAGCTTGCGATGCCACAAAACACTTTGTTTCTCCAGAAGAATACAATGACCTTCTTCAAAGAAAAAATCCAGCTACACATCTTGTGAAAAATCAAGGATTGCATATTAAAAAATTATTAGAAGAAACTAAAATCACAGAGTTTGACAAACAACTTTTTCATAATACCTTAGAAGAATTTTATAATCTGCAAGGTAAATGTGAACGTATAAAAAACACCCCTTTTCCGAGACAATATGCATATTTTAGTACGCTTTTTACTTGGATTTTTGTTCTCTTACTGCCTTTTGGATTACTCAATGTTTTTGAGATTGAGTTAAATGAAATGTCTCATCATATAAAACCATGGTTTATTTTCTTAATGATTCCTCTATCTGTATTAGTTGCATGGATTTTTCTTACTATGGAAAAAATCGGAAGTAATAGCGAAGATCCTTTTGAAGGTAGAATTAATGACGTACCTATGACTGCTCTATGCCGAACTATAGAAATTGATCTTAGAGATATGTTAGATGAGAGCAATCTTCCAGAAAAGGAAAAACCAAAAGATAACATACTATATTAGTCATAAATGCCATTACTACAATCAAATTACACTCCAACATTTTTATTCAAGAATGGACATGTATCAACAATTTTTCCTAATGTTTTTAGAAAAATAAAGGATGTTACACAAAAAAGAGAGCGCATTGAACTACATGATGGAGATTTCATAGATATTGATTGGAGTTATACTATATTCAAAAATGTTAAAAAAGTCGCGATTATTGTTCATGGTCTAGAAGGTAATGCCCAAAGACAGTATATTCTTGGTACCGCCAGACATTTAAATCACAACAATTGGGATGTGATTGCTGTTAATTTAAGAAACTGTAGTGGTGAAGTAAACCGACTATACAGATCATACAATGCAGGTGTAAGTGAAGATATAGATCAAATCATAAATCATGTCATATCGAAATATTCATATACAAACATATCTTTATGTGGATTTAGTTTAGGAGGTAATATTATATTAAAATACCTTGGTGAAGATCGACAATTAGCTCCACAAATTAAGGCGGCAACAGCAATATCGGCTCCTTGTGATCTTCACGATTCGTTACTAGCAATAAACAAGACTAAAAATATTATTTATGAAAAACGTTTCATTCGACACCTAAAAGAAAAATTACTTGAGCGACAAAATGTATTTCCAGATAAAATTACTGTTGAGGAGATCACGACATGCAAATCTTTAATGGATATTGATAATCTATATACCAGTAAAGCACATGGATACAAAGATGCTATTGATTATTATACCAAATGTAGTAGTCTTCAATTTTTAAAGAATATTAAAGTACCCACTCTGGTTCTTAACGCTAAAAATGATTCTTTTTTAGGTGATCAATGCTATCCAATTGATGAGGCTAAAAAAAATGATCACCTATTTCTTGAAATTCCTGATTATGGTGGACACGTCGGATTTTATCTTCCTGGAAAGGCATATTACAATGAACAAAGAACTCTTGATTTTTTTGAAAAACAAGGGGGTTAACCTTCTAGAAATGAAAGATTTCTCCTACCTAATTTCAGTATTAAACAATAGTTAAGTCTTTGTTAAGGCTATATAAAGTGATTATATCCCACTTAATCGAAAAATTTTTTTTTATTAGGAATATTTTAAGAGTTTTGGCTGTTTTCTATTAATTATTCAATAGAATCAAACTAACACGAACTCAAACTGAACTAAAATGAAAAAAATTTACAGAAGTCTCAATTCTATATTGAGCTTCAAAGAGGGCGACCTCAACAAATGGGGTATACTTGTTTTGATAACAATGGTGCTCTTTACGAACGAAATCTCTGCACAAACCGCAGATCAAAAATCAAAAATTGCCCAACAAAGTAACCTAGCCAAATTAGGACAATTAGAACAATCTTATGCTCGAAAAGCTGCATTAGAAAAGAAAGAAGCGATACAAATTGCCAACAAAAATGGATGGCAAATAAAAATGACTAATGAAGATGGTAGTTTCTCTGAGTTGCAGAAAATAGACCAAGGGTTACCTATTTACTTCACTACATTTAATGCTGCTGCTGCTAGATCAACTAGAGCAAACCATCTTAATTCTGGAGGGTCTTTAGGGCTTAGTCTTGATGGGCAAGGAATGACTGCTCACGTATGGGATGGTGGTCATGCCAGAGTATCGCATCAAGAATACGATGGACCAGGTGGTAACAATCGTGTTACTATAAAAGATATCGCTTCTGAAGGAGGAACAAGATTAAATTTTCATGCTGCACACGTAACAGGAACTATTTCTGCATCTGGAGTTAGAGCTGAAGCAAAAGGCATGGCACCTCAAACCAAAATAGATGGATACATGTGGAATAATGATATTGCAGAAGCTACTACTGCCGCTGCAGATGGAATGTTATTATCTAACCATTCCTATGGTTTTAGAGGAGATTTAGTTCCTGACCAATACTTTGGAGCATATATTGATGAATCAAGAGCATGGGATGAAGTAATGTTTAATGCACCATTTTATCTAATGGTAGTTGCCGCTGGTAATGATGGTAATAAAGACACTTATAATGCGGCCCCTCTCGACGGTAATTCTTCTTACGATAAATTAACCGGGCATTCTACATCAAAAAACAACTTAGTTGTTGCCAATGCGCAGGATGCAAACGTGAACACTAATGGTACTTTAGTAAGTGTTTCTATAAATAGTTCGAGTAGTGAAGGGCCTACTGATGATTATAGAATTAAACCTGATATTACAGGAAACGGTACTAATGTGTTTTCTACTTATGAAAGTAGTAATACTGCATATAATAGTATTACTGGTACATCAATGGCCTCTCCAAATGTTACAGGATCACTTTTATTAGTACAACAACATTATAATAACCTGAATGGTAATTTTATGAAAGCTGCTACCCTTAAAGGTTTAGCTTTACATACTGCCGATGATGCAGGTCCTTCTGGTCCTGATGCTGTGTATGGTTGGGGATTATTAAATGCTAAAGCCGCAGCCGAAACTGTAACTACTAATGGAAATGAATCTAAAGTAGAAGAATTAACACTAACGAATGGTCAAACGTATACAATTACAGTAGATTCTGATGGAAGTAGTCCTTTACTAGCATCTATCTCTTGGACAGATAGACCGGGTACTGCAGTTACTGCTACAAATTCTAATAATGCTGTTTTGGTTAATGATTTAGACATTAGAGTTTCAAAAGGTGCTACAACATACAGTCCTTATAGATTGACTGGTATTACAACAAACGGAATAGGTGATAATAAAGTTGATCCTTTTGAAAGAGTAGATATTGCTAATGCATCAGGAACATATACGATTACTGTTACTAATAAGGGAACTTTAACTGGCGGGAGTCAAAATTTCTCTCTTATCGTTACAGGATTAACAGGAACTCCTGTTGTTTGTAATGCAACAGTTCCAACAGGTGTTAATTCATCTTCTGTAGCAGGAACTACAGCTACAGTTAACTGGACCGAGATAGCAGGAGCATCATATGATGTTAGATATCGTCAAACCGGTGCTTCTTCATGGACAACTTTAGCAGCTACAGGTACTTCTCAAGTACTTTCTAGTTTAACTCCTTCGACATCATATGAAGCCCAAGTAAGAAGCAAATGTTCTGACGGAACTAATTCTTCCTACAGTGCTTCTGTTGGTTTCACAACTACAGCAGTTCAATTAAACTATTGCGCATCTAATGGTCAAAATGTTTCAGACGAGCATATATCTAATGTACAAATAGGAACTATTAACAATACCACCGGTGCCGGAACTGGAGGGTATAATGATTTTACAGCAACTTCTACAAGTCTTGCAAAAGGAAGCACGAATACCATTTCAATCACTCCAACATGGTCAGGAACAAAATACAATGAAGGATATAGTGTTTGGATAGATTATAATCAAGATGGTGATTTTACTGATGCTGGTGAACAAGTATGGTCCAATTCACCTTCACAAACTACACCTGTAAGTGGTGACTTTACAATTCCTACATCTGCTAAAGACGGGAATACTAGAATGCGTGTATCTATGAAATACAATGCTATCCCTACATCATGTGAGTCTTTTCAATATGGTGAAGTAGAAGATTATACTATAAATATTACAGGAGCAACAGCAGACACACAAGCACCAACTGTTCCAACAGGTTTAGTTGCATCTGCAGTCACAGAAACAACATTAACATTATCCTGGACGGATGCCACTGATAATGTAGCTGTTACAGCTTATGATGTTTATCAAGGTACTTCTAATCTTGGATCTGTAACAACAAATACTGCAAATATTACAGGGTTAACAGCTAATACAGCATATCAATTTAGTGTAAGAGCCAAAGATGCTGCAGGAAATGAATCCGCAGCAAGCACGACACTAAATGTAACGACTGCAGGAAGTACTGGTACAGCTTGTACATCTGGAGTATCTACTTTTCCGTATAACGAAGGCTTTGAAAACACTCTTGGTGCATGGTCACAATCTACAGCAGATGATATCGATTGGTCAGTAGATGCTAACGGGACACCATCTAATGGAACCGGCCCGGCAAGCGCAACACAAGGGTCTTATTATATTTATGTTGAAGCTTCTGGTAATGGAACGGGATATCCGAACAAAAGAGCAATTTTGACTTCTCCTTGTTTCGATTTAACAGCAACAACTCAAGCTAGTTTTTCCTTTAGCTATCATATGAATGGAGCCGCTGATATGGGAAGCATTGCCGTTGAAGCGAGTACAGATCAAGGATCTAATTGGACAAGCATTTGGAGTCAAACAGGTAGCCAAGGTAATTCCTGGATAAATGCCACTATAGATCTTAGTTCATATACAGGTGGTGGAGTTCAGTTGCGATTTAACAGAGTAACGGGAGCCACATGGCAAGCAGATATTGCTATCGATAATATATCACTTACAGATACTAGTAGCACTCCTGTCAATCAATGTGACGGTGTTGAAGCGTATAGCAATACTAAAGCATATCAGGTTGGCAATAGAGTAACCTTTCAAGGAAGTCTTTATGAAAGAACAGCAACAGGTTGGACAAATCTAGGGTCTTGTAGTACTACAAATTCTTTTGTCACTACAACAGATTTAAATGGCCCTCCTGTTACCAATCTCTCAACTAAGATTTCTGTATACCCTAACCCAGTAATGGGCCCAACTATTAATGTTCTTACACAAGATACTAGCACAAAATCTTATGTTATATATAATATATTAGGACAAACAGTAGATCAAGGAAGATTTAATACATCTATTGATGTTCAGGCTTTAGAAGCCGGATCGTATTTTATCCAAGTAGGCAATAAGAATGCACGTTTTATTAAACAATAAAACGAACACATAAACAATTTAAAAACCTCCAATCTAATAGATTGGAGGTTTTTGTTTATTAGTTTTCTACCTAAACTATAACAGATGTTATAGTTTTATAAATCATTTAAATAAGTAAGCTTTATAGTAAATTCTAACCATATAAATAAGTATTTTTGAGCAACTAACATCACACATAAACTCTTAATACCTATGAAATTAATTCCTCCTTACCACAAAAAAGAATTTCAGTATTTAATTTACAAGACAAAATTATTAGCCCGTCATTCAAAGGCCTAATAAATGCTTTTACAGGTTACTTTAAAATAAGTTTCAAACTGTCTTGTTTATAGATCTATTTACTACATAAATATAGTACTACTTGTAAGTCGAATTCTAGTTTTTGATTAGCGAATTATGCACATTAAATAACGAATACTAGCTTTCGAGGATTTATGCGCAAAGTAGGCGCTACTTTCGGTCTTGAACTCAACTTAATTTTTTATAACGGCTATGAAAAAGAATAGTGACTCTTTAAAAAAATCTATTCAAATTCATGATGTTTCATACAAATTAGATACTATTTAAAGTAAAATGTTTGCTCGGCAATCGATTATTTTACTTTTTAAACCAAACTCAACTATTAATCTTTTAACCTAATACAATGAAAAAAACTCTAATTACTTTAATGCTGTTTACCTGCTATTGCGCAATAGCACAATATAATGCTTCAGCTCCATGGATGGCAGAGCTCGAAAATGAGAAAAAAACATCTGGAACAGATGAAAAAATTACCTTTGACGAAATTACTACTGCATTTGACAACTACTGGAAAAATCGTGATCACACTAAAAAAGGAAGTGGATACAAACCATTTATGAGGTGGAGAGAATACTGGAAAAATGCTGTATTACCTGACGGAACATTACCTTCTCCAGCATATTTCTTTACTACTTCAGATACAAAAAACAAAATGGCACTTGCTAAAAATGGTAAGGCCGCATCGAGTTGGACGCCAATGGGTCCTTTTGACCATAATCAAGCCTCTTCATGGTCTCCTGGTCAAGGAAGAATTAATGTTGGAATTATTGATCCAAACAATGCAAATATTATGTATGCTGGAGCACCAGCCGGAGGAATTTGGAAATCTACTAACAAAGGAGTTAACTGGTCACCGTTATCAGATAATTTATCTCAAATAGGAGTTTCCGGTATTGCAATAGATCCTAAAAATTCTAATATAATTTACATCGCAACAGGAGATGATGACGCCAGTGATAGTTATAGTATTGGAGTTCTTAAATCGACTAATGGAGGTGCTTCTTGGTCACAAACCGGTTTAAAGTTTACAAATACACAAACTACAGCAAACGATATTTATATCGATCCTAATAATTCAAATGTACTTTGGGTAGCCACCAGTGTAGGTGTATATAAAACTACAAATGCAGGTACTAACTGGACAAGAACATTACAAGGAAATATTAAAGACATAAAACTTAAACCTGGTAACACAAATGTAATATACGCGGCAACAGCATCATCCTTTTATAAATCTACAAACGCAGGTGATAGCTTTTCAAAAATCCAAAGTGGACTACCTTCAAGTTCAGGAAGACTAGTAATCGATGTAACTCCTGCAAACCCAAATTACGTATATGTACTAAGTGCACGCCCAAGAACTTCTAGTTATTCTTTTCAAGGATTATATCGCTCAACAAATAGTGGTACTAGTTTTACAAAAACAGCAGAAACTACAAACATTTTTGAAAGCTCTCAGGCATGGTACGATCTAGCACTTGCAGTTTCTGATAAGAACGCCAATACTGTCTTTGTAGGCTGTTTGAATGTTTGGAAATCTACAGATGGCGGAGGTAACTTTTCTAAAATTAATAATTGGTCTTCTCCAAGACAAGCAACATATACACATGCTGACATACATTTCTTAAGATATTATGATGGAAAACTTATTTGTGGAAGCGATGGAGGAATTTATATTTCAGAAAATAACGGTCAAAGTTTTAAAGACCTTACCAAAGGATTGCAAATAGGACAGTTTTATAGAATTTCTGTAGCAGAAAATAGTAGTTCTGATCACGTAGTTGGAGGTTTACAGGATAATGGTGGTTATGCTCTTAATGGGAATGAGTGGAATAACTATTACGGTGCCGACGGTATGGACTGCGCAGTAAGTGGAAACAATGATAATACATATTACGGTTTTATTCAAAATGGACAAGCTCTTTATGTAACTACGAATAGAGGAGCTAGTCAAAGGCAAGTTGCAAATGGTCCAGAAACTGGAAATTGGATTACACCATTAGTATCTGATAAAAATGGTGTTTTATATGCTGGGTATTCTAGTTTTTATAAACTAAACGGAAGATCTTTCCAAAAGTTAACTAACTTCAATTTTGGAGGAAAGATTGATCATATAGAACTAGACCCTATTAATGCAAACATTATGTATGCCGCACTTAAGAAGAATCTATTTAAAAGTACTAACAAGGGTGCAAACTGGACAAGAATCGAAACTTTTCAGACTAATATCTCTTCGATAGAGGTTCATAATGATAATAACCAAATCGTATACGTTTCTACAAGTGGTTCTAGTAATGGAGGTGTTTTTAGATCCACAAATCAAGGAAGTAGTTTTACAAATATTAGTGGTAATCTTCCTAACGAAGGTAAATTTATCGTAAGACATCAAAAAGGTACAGAATCTATTTATTTAGGTACATACCTTGGGGTATATCATAAAAATGGAAATAATGATTGGCAAGATTATTCTCAAGATTTACCAAATGTAGCCGTTCGTGACTTAGAAGTTAATCTTAAAGATCAAGTACTTCTTGCAGCAACTTATGGTCGTGGTGTTTGGAAAGTTCCTCTTGCAAACTCAACAAACCCAGGAGACACACAAGCTCCTTCTGCTCCAACAAATGTAACTGCCTCTTCGATTACAGACACAAAACTAGTTTTATCATGGACCGCTTCTACAGATAATGTAGCAGTTACCGGATATGATATTTATAGAGGAAATACAAACCTTGGATCGGTTTCGGGAACAGCAACTACAATTAATAACCTAACAGCAAATACAACCTATCAATTTAGAATAAAAGCTAAAGATGCAGCGGGTAATGAATCTGCATTTAGTACTACTATAAGTGCAACTACTACTGGTGGTGGTACAGGTAATGGATGTACATCAGGCATATCTTCATTTCCGTATAATGAAGGGTTTGAAAACACTCTTGGTGCATGGTCACAATCTACAGCAGATGACATCAATTGGTCTGTAGATGCTAGTGGCACACCATCTAACGGAACTGGACCTGCAAGCGCAACGCAAGGATCTTATTATATTTATGTTGAAGCCTCTGGTAACGGAACTGGATACCCTAACAAAAGAGCAATTTTAACCTCTCCTTGTTTCGATCTATCATCAACAACCCAAGCCAGTTTTACATTTAGTTATCATATGAACGGTGCTGCAGATATGGGAAGTATTGCTGTAGAAGTCAGCACAGATCAAGGTGCAACTTGGACAAGTATCTGGAGTCAAACTGGTAATCAAGGAAATTCCTGGAAAAATACCATTATCGACCTTAGTTCATACACCGGTGGTGGAGTTCAGTTACGATTTAACAGAGTAACAGGAGCTACATGGCAAGCAGATATCGCTATTGATAAAGTATCGGTGACAAATACAATTGCTTCAGCAGATCGATGTGATGGTATCCCACAACATAGTACATCAATTTCATATCAAACAGGTGATAAAGTAGTGTATCAAGGTAATCTATGGGAAAAAACAGCAACAAGTTGGACAAATCTTGGTGCTTGTGGAACTCCTGCAGCATCAATTGCCTCTGGTATAACACCAAAAGCGCCTCCTACTTTAGTAGATAATGGATTAAGAGCATATCCTAATCCTGTAAAAGATGCTATCCTTACTATTATCACAAAAGACCTTGGACCTAAACCATATACAATCTATACGATATTAGGTCAAATAGTAGATCAAGGAAATGTTACAAATACTATTAATGTTGAAGCCTTAGAGGCTGGATCTTACTTTGTTAAAGTAGGTAACCAAAACGCTAGATTTGTAAAAGAATAATAAGAACATACAACACATGTCAAACCCCTCTTGAAAATTAATTTTCAAGAGGGGTTACTTTTTTCTTTAAAACATACAACCCTCTATTGTAACAATTTAACATCATAATCGTCAAATACATATACCTTCTAACCAACAAAAATGAAAGCAATTGTATGGACCAAATATGGTCCTCCTGATCTTCTCGAGTATGCAGACGTCCCAAAACCTGTTCCAAAAGACAATGAAATACTTATTAAAATAAAAGCAGCAACAGTAACTGCTGGTGATTGTGAGCTACGCAGATTCGATATTGCACCATGGATTTGGTTACCTGTTCGATTATATATGGGTATACTAAAACCAAGGATTCGTGTACTAGGTCAAGAATTCTCTGGTGAAATTGAATATGTGGGTAAAAATGTTACTCAATTTAATAAAGGAGATAAAATTTTTGCAAGTGCAGGTATGGGTATGGGGGCATATGCGCAATATAAATGCTTACCAGAGACTAATGCAATTGGGTTTATACCAAATAATATGAATTTTGAAGAAGCTGCAACTATAGCGACAGGGGGAATTAACGGACTTCATTTCCTTAGAAAAGCTAATGTTGAAAAAGGACATAACATCTTAATTAATGGCGCCGGAGGAAGTATTGGTACTTATGCACTACAAATTGCTAAATCACTAGGTGCACAGGTAACCTGTGTTGATCGTGCAAACAAATTAGAAATGTTATCTGCCATAGGTGCAGATTATGTTATAGATTATAAAAATGAAGACTTCACCAAAAATGATAAAAAATATGATGCTATAATTGATGTTGTAGGAACAAGCTCATTTAAAAGAAGTCTAAAATCTTTAAATAAAAATGGCAGGTATATATTAGGTAATCCAAGGTTTTGGGGAATGATGAAAGGTATATTTAACAATCTAAAAAGTAATAAAAAGGTCATCTTTCAACTTGCAAATGAATCCAAAAAGGATTTAGCATATCTTACAAACCTTATTGAAGCGGGAAAAATAAAATCTATAATTGATAAACGATTTTCGTTAGAACAAGTTCCTGATGCACATAAATATGTAGAGGCAGGATACAAAAAAGGTAATGTTGTAATTTCTATTCCTCAAGATCACTAAAAATAAAACACCTATGAGAGGTCTACAAAAAAATATTCGGATTATTTTTGGTGTTGTACTTTTTTACTTACTTAATAAATTTATAGTAAGGCCTTATATTTTAAAAGGTGATTTTATTGAAGAATTAAATATTCTTGTTCTTTCTTTTCCAAACTTATGCGAAGCTATTGTAGGTTCTCTTTTCCTAACTAACGTTGGATTAATTGCTAACGCGAAAATTTTGAAAACAAACGAGATCTATATTTATAGTATTGCTATTATTTTTGCATCTATTTACGTAATATTACAAGAATTAAAAATTCATAATTTGGGTGGAGAAAATGTATATGATCACTACGATGTATTGTTTTCTGTTGTTGGATTACTAATAACTTTTATATTCTTAGTTATTGATAAACCTAAATGGATGAGTAATGAATAAACCACAAAAAATTCATAGTGATTTTCAGCATTTCTTAAGTCTTAAGAATGAAAAACTAATTGATTTATTTTCTGATTTAAGAACTTACATTTTAGAAATATACCCCAATAGTAACGAATTGTTATATCATACACACGCGCTAACCTCTGTGTATTCTATTTCAGAGAAACTATCAGATGCATTTTGTATGATTCCCATTTATAAAAACCATCTCAATTTAGGATTTAATAAAGGTACCCTACTAGAAGATTCTCACTATCTTTTAAAAGGCACAGGAAAATGGATCCGACATATTCCTATAACTACTTCAACCGATTATAGAAACGAAAAGACACATCAACTTATTAAATCGGCAATTGCATTAGCCATTGAAGATATGGATACACCATCCAAATCAATAGGAAAAACCTATTCAAAAATAAAGTTAAGCTAGTATTCTACTCATTTTCTAAATCCCGCTACAGCTAAAAATTGCATTTCTTAAAACGGCACAAAAATCGGTCATTGACAATTATTTTATGCAACCTTTAAGTTGGTTCTGCATCTAACTAATGAAAAACATAATTTAAATCACAATGAAATATTTATTTTTTCTAACCTCTTTGTTGCTTTTCTCCAGTTGTAGCAATACTGATGACAATACATCATCATGTAATGGAGCAGTATGCACTTTTGATTTTAGAACTATCACTGTTGAGATAAAAGATAGTTCTGATAATCCTGTTGCATTGGACGTTTTTAAAGTGACAAATGTTAAAACTGGAGATGATCTTACATTAGAAATTTTTGAAAATCAATGGGAGATAATGAGAAAAAATGGAAGTTATCCAATATTTAGTGATCGGTACTCAAACGAGTTTCGAAACAAAACATTGAAAATAAATTTTAAAGGATTTATTAATGACAAAGAAGTTATTAGTTCAGATTTTATAGTAGGTGCCGATTGTTGTCATGTATCTCTTATCGAGGGGGAAAACTCGATAACCATTAATTAGAACATTGTTTTACTCAAAAAGTCTTTGATAGTGTTTGCTATATTTCAACAGAAATATTTAAAAAAGTTACAGGTTGAAGAATATCAAAAATCAATAATTATTTACTAAATTTCATAGCTTACAAAATGATTTTTTGATATTCTTTTTAATTAACCAACATGAAAATTGTAGACCTATCCAAACCTATACAATATAACAAATCTGATCCTTGGTTTATGCGTGTAAAAATTAAGCACAAACCGCATAAAAAGGCAAAATGGTTGATTCGTATTCTTGGTTTACCTTTTAAGCTTTTCCCTAAAGATTTTATAGGATGGGCAGACGATAGTATACAAAAAATGGGAGTTCATGCCACCACTCATATCGATGCCCCTTGGCACTACTCCCCTACTACAAATGGAAAAAAATCTAAAACTATAGATGAAATTCCTCTAGATTGGTGCTACGGCGAAGGTTTAGTAATAGATATGAAACATAAAGCAGATTTTGACCCTATCACTGTTGCTGATATCCAAGGGTTTTTAATTGAAAACAAACTTAATATTGTTCCAGAGATGATTGTACTTATTAAAACTGGACGTGATATCTATAATGGCACTAAAGATTTTCATAAAATTGGAACTGGGATGAGTGCCGAAGCTACAGAATGGCTTATTGATCAAGGCATAAAAGTCATGGGTATAGATTCTTGGGGGTGGGATTTACCTTTGCCATATATGATGAAAAAAGCCAAAGAAACTGGAAACCCAGAATTATTTTGGGAAGCACACCTTGTTGGAAAAAACAAAGAGTATTGTCATATGGAGCAGCTGGTTAATCTAGATGCCTTACCCTATAGTGGCTTCAAAATAGCTGTTTTTCCTTTAAAAATAGTTGGTGCATCCGCTGCACCTGCGCGAGTAGTAGCCCTGTTAGGTTAGCCATTAATTTTATTTTTCTTAATTTTATAAACTATAAAGTACTACAAATGAAAAATAGTATAACTTCTCTTTATAGCATTTATCTAAATATTAAAAGTAGAGACTCTTACTTTTATCTATAACACTCTGTACCCTTTATTTAAATAAGGTACTTTTTCATTTTATTTATTTCAATTATTAATATTATATCTGGGCAGTGCATCTCTATACAATTTAGGATTAGGTTCTAAAATGTTATAAAGTAGATCGCGTGTATAAATAGTTTTTGATATACGATCAAAATACAAATCGCTTTGTATCACATGCCCTATTTAAAAAATCAGTTTAGACATGAAATTACCATATATAGAACCATATAAAATAAAAATGGTAGAAGCTATCAATCAATCTACCATTGCGCAACGTAAAGTTTGGATAAAAAAAGCCAAATACAATTTATTTAAACTATCAAGTGATCAGGTGATTATTGATTTGTTAACCGATTCTGGTACAGGCGCTATGTCTGATAAACAATGGGCAGAAATTATGTTGGGAGATGAAAGTTACGCAGGATCTAAGTCTTTTGAAAAATTAGAAACCACCGTTAAGAAAATTACTGGTTTTGAATATTTCATACCCACACATCAAGGAAGAGCAGCAGAAAACGTTTTATTTTCTGCTCTAGTTAAAGAAGGAAATCTTATCCCCGGAAACTCCCATTTTGATACCACAAAAGGCCATATCGAATTTAGAAAAGCGCATGCTGTTGATTGCACAATTGATGCAGCGTTTGATACTACTATAGAGCATCCTTTTAAGGGAAATATCGATCTTCAAAAGTTAGAGCATGTGTTTCAATCTAACGAAATAAATACTATTCCATTTGTGCTTATAACCATCACCTGCAATTCTGCAGGAGGGCAACCTGTTTCAATGCAGAATATTCATGATGTTTCTGTTTTATGTAAGCAATACAATATTCCTCTATACTTTGACTCTGCTAGATTTGCAGAAAATGCCTACTTTATAAAAACACGTGAAAAAGGTTATGAAAATATATCTATTAAAGACATTGTAAAAGAACTATTCTCTTTTGGAGATGGGATGACAATGAGTGCTAAAAAAGATGGTATCGTGAACATGGGTGGTTTTATAGCACTAAAAAGTCAAAAAGTATATAAAGCCTGTGTTACATATAACATCATGTATGAAGGATTTGTAACCTATGGTGGAATGTCTGGACGAGATATGGGTGCATTGGCAGAAGGGCTAAAAGAATCTACAGAATTTACCTATCTAGAAAGCAGGATAAACCAAGTACATTATTTAGGCAAGCGTCTTGTAGAATTTGGAGTCCCAGTTCAACAACCTTTTGGTGGGCATGCGATTTATCTAGATGCTAATAAATTTGTAGCAAATATCGCTCAAGAAGAATATCGCGCACAATCATTGGCCATCGAGTTATATATCACCGCAGGAATTAGAAGTGTAGAAATAGGAACTATTCTAGCCGATAGAGACCCTATAACTCGAGATAACCGGTATCCCAAACTAGAATTAGTTCGTTTAGCTATTCCTAGAAGAACATATACCTTATCCCATATAGAATACATTGCTATAGCTATTAAAAATGTATTTGAAACTAGAAATGAGGCAAAAAGAGGGTATGACATCACCTGGGAAGCACCAATTATGAGGCATTTTACTGTAGAACTTGAAAAATTGTCCTAAAAATCAAGTTTGGCAAATTACTAAATGCCCTACCCGAATGAGTAGGGCATTTAATTTCTTAATCTAATAAAAAATAGCACGTCTAAAAAGTTTAGTTTTGTATTATATAACTAGTTTTTATGATCTTCGAAACACAAAAGCTTATTGTTAGATATCTTACTATACAAGACAAAGATGCATATTTTGATATGATGGGCAATCCGAATGTTATGAACCTTGTTCCAAGGCCAGCAATGTCACGAGAAGATAGTGATAAACATCTACATTGTGTTATGAACATTGATCATATGACTTCGGATACAAAAGTATGGGCAATCGAGAGTAAACTTGAAAACGATTTTATCGGTCTATGTGCTTTTTTAAAAAATGATGCAAATCAAGACGAAATTGGATATCGTTTAAGAGAAAAGTATTGGGGAAAAGGATACGGAACCGAGATTGCCAAAGGACTAATTGATTATGGATTTTATACTATGAACTGCGATATAATTACCGCAGATGTCACCATAGATAATAGTAGATCGGCAAAGATTTTAGATAAGTTCTTATATCGTGATAAAGAATTCTTTAATGCCAATGATAACTGTAATAATCGAAGATATAAGATCGATAAGATATCTTGGATGAAAAAAAATAAGTAATTATAAATTCGAAAATGGATTATACACTAAATAAAAAAGCTTTAGAAGAAAATGGGTATTCAATCATTAAGAGTTTATATACAGAATCCGAAATTGATCAAATAGCAACATGTATAAAACACTCTCAAAAAAAAGAAGAGTCATTTTTAAGAACTAAAGACTTATTTGCTATAAGACAACTAAACAATGTAGTTCCTAGACTACGGGAATTGTTATTTAATGTAAAACTAACAAACCTTTTGTCAGAATTATTTGACACCAAGTACTTTTTAACCAAAGCTATTTATTTTGACAAACCAAGTACATCTAATTGGTTTGTTGGGTATCATCAAGATTTAAGTATTTCGGTAAACAAAAAAATCGATATTCCAGGATATACTAATTGGACATTCAAAAGAGGCCAGTACGGCGTTCAACCACCTATTGAAATTTTACAAAACACCATCACATTAAGAGTTCATCTAGATGAAACAGACAAAAACAATGGTGCACTAAAGGTAATTCCTAAATCACATTTAAAGAATATATATCGTCCCGAATCCATTGACTGGAATATAGAAACAGAACACGTTTGCGTTATTGAGGAAGGTGGTGTAATGCTAATGAAACCTTTGACTTTACATGCATCCAATAAGACTACAAATGGTAAGCGAAGACGTGTGATCCATTTAGAATTCTGTAACCATGAACTGGAAAACTCCTTAAATTGGCAAGAACGTTTTGAATTATAATAGATACTAAAATTCAAATGAAAAACTTCACACAGATCATCTTATTTTTTTCATTCATCTTATCTGTTGGGTGCTCAAAAAAAGATCATGCAAAAATTACTGTGGCCACAGCTGCAAATATGCAATTTGCAATACAAGAAATTGTTAAATCTTTTACCGAACAAACCGGGATTTCTTGTGATATAGTGATTGGCTCATCAGGAAAACTTACCGCACAAATTAAAGAAGGCGCCCCATATGATATTTTTATCTCTGCAGACACAAAATATCCCAAAGCATTATACACTCAAGGATTTGCAACGAGCCCCCCTGAAATTTATGCTCATGGTAGTCTGATACTTTGGTCTATTTCTGACACGCTACGACCAAATCTTAAATTTTTAGATAAAGACTATATTCAACATATTGCACTAGCAAATCCAAAAACAGCCCCTTATGGTGAGGCAGCAATTTCTGTATTAAAACATTATGATATTTATCCTCAAATTCAGAACAAATTAGTGTATGGCGAAAGTATTTCGCAAACCAATCAATTCATAGTTTCTGGAGCAGCTCAAGTTGGTTTTACTACCAAATCAGTAGTATTATCACCTCAAATGAAAGGAAAAGGCAATTGGATCTCAATCCCTAAAAACAGCTACACTCCTATTGCACAAGCGGTAATTTTAATACAAAAGGAAAAAGTATCAAAAAATGCAACCAAATTTTATGAGTATCTATTCTCGTTAAAATCCAAAGAAATTCTTGAAAATTTTGGATACCTTGTGACTGAAAAATGAATACACTTACTGGACAAATATCAACCATTGAAGTAAACGGAAGCTTAGCACTTATTACTACTAGAGTAAACGATGTATTTTTTACTGCGATTATCGTAGAAACTCCCGAAACCGCCTCTTATCTTAAATTAGGAGCCACTATTAAGGTATTATTTAAAGAAACTGAAGTTATCATTGCTACCCAAACCCCAGAATATCTAAGTTTACAGAATAAAGTTATAGGACAAGTCACCCAAGTAGATAAAGGTGTTTTATTAAGCAAACTAGTAATTAACACAAGTGTTGGAGACATCGTTTCTGTAATTACAACAAAAGCCGTTAACCAATTAGGTCTTACAAAAGGTAATCACGTTACTGCTATGATTAAGACCAACGAAATTTTATTAAGTGAATGATAGATTGGGAACCTTTAATATTAACTTTTAAGTTAGCATTAATAACTACAGTATTGTTGTTGTTTTTAGGCATTCCTTTGGCGTATTGGTTAGCGTATTCAAAATCAAAAATTAAACCTGTTATTGAAACCCTGGTGAGCATGCCGTTGGTGCTTCCGCCCACAGTAATAGGGTTTTATTTATTACTAGCCTTTAGCCCGTCAAATACATTCGGAAACTGGGTGAGTGAATGGTTAGGGTTACATCTTATATTTTCTTTCGAAGGGCTTGTTATTGCATCAATTTTTTATAGCTTGCCTTTTATGGTACAACCTATACAAGCTGGATTATCAAGTCTACCAAAACAATACAAAGAAGCGTCGTATGTACTTGGTAAATCTAAATTTAAAACATTATTAAAGATTATCTTACCCAATATTAAACCCGCTTTATTAACAGGTACTGTACTTTCTTTTGCACATACAATAGGAGAATTTGGCGTTGTACTGATGATTGGGGGAAATATTCCGGGTAAAACGAAAGTAGCCTCTATTGCTATCTATGATGAAGTTGAAGCATTAAATTATAGCACTGCCAATACCTATTCATTAATACTACTGATCATTACTTTTAGCATTTTATTAATCGTATATCTTATTAATGGTGGGTATCTTAAAAAAATGAATAGATGATTCAATTGCTGTTGCATAAAAAATTACATACAGCAAAAGGCATGATGCCTCTTGATATCGATTTAGCTATTACTCCTGGAGAATTTGTGACACTTTATGGTGCCTCAGGGGCAGGAAAAACATCTACCTTAAGAATGATATCCGGTTTACTAACTCCTGATAACGGTAAACTTGTTGTTAATGATGTTGTTTGGTTAGACACGAGTAAAAAAACCAATCTCAAACCCCAACAACGAAAATTAGGTTTTGTGTTTCAGGATTATGCGCTGTTTCCTAACATGTCTGTTCTTAAAAATTTAGAATATGCTCTAGAAAAGCATCAGGATAACAGCATTATTACAGAACTTATTGATATGATGGAGTTAGGAGAATTACAGCATCAAAAACCTAGCACTTTATCTGGTGGACAACAACAACGTGTAGCATTGGCAAGAGCATTGGTACAACAACCCGAAATACTATTGCTGGATGAACCCTTATCTGCATTAGATACTAAAATGCGAATTAAACTTCAGGACTATATTTTAAAGGTTCATCAAAAATATAAACTCACTACAATATTGGTGAGTCATAACATTGGTGAAATTATAAAATTATCGGATCGTGTTTGTCTTCTAGAACAAGGAAAAATAATTAAATCAGGAATACCTTCTACCATATTTGCTACGCATCAAATGAGCGCTAAATTTCAATTTACAGGAGAAGTCATAAGTATACAAAAAGAAGAAGTTGTCTTTATTGTTACCGTTTTAATAGGCACTAATGTTGTAAAAGTAATAGCTCAAGAATCTGAAATCGCTAACTTAACTACAGGAGATACCGTGATTGTTGCTTCAAAAGCTTTTAATCCAGTAATTCAGAAAGTTCTTTAATAAAGAACGCAACGTATTTTCAAAAACAACATCTATAAAACTTCTCTAAAGTATGAACTTTATAATCCAAAATATATGAAATTTAAGTTTACTATAACTCTGTCATTACTTTTGTTCATAGGTTGTACTAAAAGTGATGATAGCGGAATAATTATTGAACCTGCAGGGGCAGCAGAATATAGTATTACCAATCAAAGTGATCTTGATTTGGAGGTTGTTTTTACTCTTAACGGTCAACTTAATAATCAACCCGATCAATCCAAAATTATCAAGAGCAAAACATCTACCATAGTATTTAATGACGGTGCTTTTGGGTTTAATCCATTTCCATCATATACTTTTAACCAGATTAAATTCTATAAAACTCCAAAAGAAGAAAATAATCTCTTACTAACAATCTCTACCGTATCCGATGATGATTGGACTATTATTGGAAGAGAAGATTTCGAAACTGGCTATGGGTTAACTAAATTTGAATTTACTATCACACAAGAGAGTTTTGAATAACCCTATTGCTTAATGTGCGTAAAAATCTTGTTTTTAGGTATTTCATAAAGAGAATTCTATATTTACTACATTATAATAATTAGTTCGTACTTTAAACTAAGTAAAAACTAATCTTATAACAATCATTCTATTGCAAACATAAACACTATAGGAGGCATTGATTTTTGAAACACATACACTACAAAATTCATTACAAAATTATATAGAGTCTATTTTCTATTTTAAAGACTTTATACCAGATCATTCTATAGAAAGAGTGGTTCCTACTGGGCATGTTTTTATCATATTTGAATTGGATGGGATATCTAGAAATACTTTTGATAATGTCTCCTTAAAACCCAATGGTACTTTTACTAAAGTTTGGATTTCAGGTATGCATAAAAATTACCTATCTATCTCTGCTCATCAAAATTCAGAGATGTTTGTAATCCAATTTAAACCTTATGGCGCGTATCCATTTTTAAATATTCCTATTTATAAACTTAATAATCAAGTACGTGGGGCGCAAGAAATTTTAGGTAGAGAAATTTTAGAACTACGAAAATCACTTGTAGAAAATTCTACTCCAAAAGAAAAATTTGACCTTGCCGAAAATTGGCTGTTAAAAAGATTTGATACCGATAAGTTACCCAATAAAGAACTATTATCTACAATACAGAAACTCATAGACCAACCACTATCCCAGCATAAACAAATTGTGGATAGCTATCCCAAAACACAAAAACATTTTATTGATCAAATGAAGGTGTTTTGCGGACTTACTCCAAAAGTTTTTCATAGAATAGTTCGATTTAACGAAATTCTACAACAAATTCGACAAGAAAAAAAAATAAATTGGTCGCAAATTGCGTATCAATTTGGCTACTCTGATCAATCACATTTTATCAAAGAATTTAAAGAGTTCTCTGGTTTTAATCCACAAGAATTTATTGATCAAGATTATGATAAAGGAGAACCCAATTTTTTTCCTTTAGATAGAGAAGGTTAATTTTTTACTATACATCATAATTTTGATTTGCTTTCTTTAAGATCGTAAATACATACTAGATGAAAAATATAATATGTGCCGTAAATTTCCTTTTATTATGGGGTATTTCTTATTCTCAAAACAGAACTATAAATTCAGAAAAAAGAGTTATTTCTAGAGTTGATTCTACGTACATCAACGAATTAGCATTGATCCAAGAATTTAAAGTAAATGTTTCTCTTGATTCTGTTTGGAACGCTTTTACTACGCAAAAAGGATGGGAAAGTGCATTTGTACCCATCGCCGAAGTTAATTTCAAAATCAATGGTACCATAAAAACTAACTATAACAAGAAAGCTACTATTAATGACCCAACCACAATAGTGTTACATGTTCTTAACTATGTACCAAAAAGACTTATCACACTACAAGCAGAGATTTCAAGTCATTTTCCAAAAATTATGAAAAAAGATGAAAAAGATCTTTATAATATTATCTATTTTGAAGAAATTGAGCGTACTGTAACAAAGGTAGTTTCATATGGTATTGGATACAAAAACAATCCTGAATATAATAAACTTATGGCTTTTTTTATTCAAGGCAACGAAATGTCATATCAAAATTTAATTTCCTATTTAGAAACTGGTAAACCTGTAAAACACTAAGTCATGGATAAAGCACTACAAACAATGATCAATAATATGCCTCAAAAGACCGGGAAGACATTAGAAGAGTGGAAAAAAATCTTAAAAAGTAAGGCCTTTGAAAAACATGGACAAGCAATGACGTTTTTAAAAAAAGAACATGGTGTAACACATGGTTTTGCGAATACTATCATACAATTATCAAAAGAAAATACAGATACGCCATCAGACCTTGTGCATAAACAATACTTAGGTAAAGAAAACCTAAAACCTATTTATGAACAATTACTTGTTATCGTCGAAAAATTCGGAAAAGACATCAAAATAACACCTAAAAAAAATAGTGTAAGTATTATTAGGAAAAAGCAATTTGCCTTAATAAAACCTGCAACTAAAACAAGAATCGATTTAGGACTAAAATTAAAAGATAAACCAACTACCGATCGACTTGAAAATTCTGGACCTTTTGGCGCCATGTGTACACATCGAGTTCGAATAACGAATATAGCCGAAATTGACGATGAATTAATCCACTGGCTTAAAGAGGCATACCAAAAAGCAGAATAAAAAAAACAAAAGGATTAAGCATTTTTATCTATTGATTTAAATCTTAATGTATAATTTATCAATCTACATTATTTAGAGAGTTTATATATTTACAATACTAAACGTATATTTTTAAAACTTTTTCTTTTATACATAAGCCTACAATGGTATAATCTTTGTTTTGCAAAACACGATTATTAATATTAAAATCACACAAAAAGTAATTATGTTCAAAGTAGTTTGTATTTTTTCGATATTTCTTATTTCTTGCTCAAACAATACAACCCGTAAGGATAATACCTCATCTCCTAGAGCAGAAAGCACAAAAAATAACTTAAAAAACAATGTCAATAGTGCTAGCGATCCAATTAAAACTAATGAACAGATAATTGCAGAAATTCGTCAGTTATATAAAGAGACTCTTTACAACAAACATTCATATCATCGTCAAGACCTTGATGATTTTGAAAACTCTTCAGAAGGAGGGCAATTAACCATCTTCAAATCAGATAAGAAAATAAGGCTAATTGAAACTGTTTACTTCGGGCATTTAGGAAAGGTGAAACATGAATTTTATTTCCTTGATGATAAATTGTATTTTATGTATTCACAAGAACATGCATATAATGCTCCTCCAACACAACCTGAGTTTGATGATACAAAAACCTCGGTTGAAGAATCTCGATTTTATTTTTGGGATAACAAGATGATACGATGGATCAAGCCTGATGGCCAACATGTCGATTCAAAGTCTGCCGAATTTGACAAGGAATTAAAACGAACCATGGAGATTGCAACCAAAACTCTTGAAACTTCCTATAAAAATTCTTTATCGAATCCCACAATTAAAGAAGAAATCGATCATTTTATTTGCTTTAAAAACAATGATGGTAACACTCCTAACATTACCATTGGGTATTCAAAGAAAGAAATAGCTCTTAATGTACGTTATGAGGGGCAGAAAGATGCCATGAGATTACAATTTGTGAAAAAAGAATTTAAGGAAGGGCATCCTAGTTATACAACAACATATAACGAATTGGTATATAGTGAATCTCGCGGGCCTGAGATAAATGGGAGATATGAAATAATTCATTCTGGAGTATGGGACTATGTAAAATATACCAGAGGTCGAGATAGTAAAGTTTTCAATTTTACTATCATTCATGATAAAAGTTATCAAAAAACACCATGTTTTTAGATTATGTTATAAGAACTATTACAAAAAAACGCAATGAGAATCATCATATACCATATGTTTTTTGTGGAGCTCATAACCATTTAAACATAGAAATAAAAAGACTTACCCTTGTAAACAAATCAAAAAAATTAGTCTAAAAACGGCTATTTTAAACTCTTAAAAAAATGTTAACTAAATAATTCGTCTTGTTAAAATAATTTTTCTATATTTGTCTCATCAAAATATTCTCACACACACTCATCTTTTCACTTAAGGTTTTATTCAAAAGCAGCTAAATTTCTAGCTACATTATCACTCAGTATTGATCATGTAATGATCTATTATTTACTATTAAATTACAATAGCTATTAAATTAGCTTAATGATATTAATATATGGTAAGGGTATTTATTTTCCACCCTGCTACATAGTAATTATATCGAAGGGAAAAGGCTCAAATGTATATACTTGCAAGGTTGTTAATTTGGGTTTGTTGGGGGACACGACGGGTATATAATTACAAAAAATCCCTCTCCTTTATGGAGGGGGAATTTTTTTTACATCTGATTTTTATAAAAATACAGAAGTTTATGAAAATGTCAGACAGAAATCACTTCATCTTCACTTAATAACTCTTCTTGCCGCAAACGTAGTATTATTTGTGCAACAGCTACAGTATCTTTTTCACAATAAATAATAATTCGATCGATATCTCCTTCTTCATAATACACTTGTCTTACTTGACTTCCATCGATATCATCCTTTGGCGAAGGTATACCTAAAATTCCTGTCAATAACTTTAATGATGTATAATGCTTATAATCTCCAAATTTCCAAAGATCCAAAGTATCCAAATGTGCCACTTCCCATGGTTTTTTACCAAATAGATTAAGTTTATATGGTAGCGCAATACTATGAATAATCATTCTTCTGGCTATATATGGAAAATCAAACTCTTTACCATTATGAGCACAAAGTAAATGATGGGGCCTATTAAAATGTGTTTCTAAAAGGTTTTTAAAATCTAGTAACAATTGTTTTTCTTCTCCATAAAAAGAAGTTGTCCTAAACGATCTAGTTTCACCTTTAAATGTAAAATATCCTACAGAAATACAGACAATCTTACCAAACTCTGCCCATATTCCTGCTCGATCATAAAACTCTTCTGCAGAAAAATCTTCTTTTCTTTGATATTTTGTTTTGTCAGCCCAGAGATACTTCATTTCATCACTAAGATCATCAAAATCTTTATGTTCTGGTACTGTTTCTATATCCAAAAACAAAATATGTTCTAGGTCTAATTTATGAAGCATGCGCTAACATTTTATAAGCTTCTTCAATAAAAATATAGAAGTCTTCACTAAACGATTTTTGAGGTCCTCCTCTTTGATGCCCTAATCGGACAATGATCACATTATCTTCTGGGATGCAGATTACATATTGTCCTAAAATTCCTCTCATGGCAAAGATTTTTTTATCTAAATGATCCGATATCCATAAACCGTAACCATACATATCATCTTTTTCAAATCTAGGTTTGGTTATTTTTTCTGTAAACTCTGCTGGTAAAATTTGTTGTCCGGCAAAAACACCTTTATTTTTAAACAAGATACCAAAACGTGCAAAATCTCTTGCATTACTAGCTACGCAACAATACGCTTTTTCCATACCGCTATTTTCACTGTCTAATTGCCATATTGCTTCTTGCTCCATTCCCATAGGTTTCCAAAAATTTTCGCTTAAATAAGCAGATAAGGTTTTACCGGTAGCTTTTTCTATCACCATACCCAATAGTTGAGTATTACCACTTAAGTATTTAAAACGTTGACCCGGCTCTTCTGTAACTTCTAATCCCAATAATACTTCTCTAATATTTGTATCATAATATGCTTTGGCTGTTATCGAGAATGGGCTTTTGTAACTTTCTTCCCAGTTTAATCCCGAAGACATTGAAGATAAATCTCCTACTGTAGTTTTTGCCGCTAGACCTTCAGAAAACTCCGGAAAAAAATCTCCTAATGGTTGGTCTAAACTCTTAATATAATCATCCATAATAGCTTTTCCAAGCATAGCAGTAACCATACTTTTTGCCATAGAGAAGGAGTTTGTTTTAGATGTCTCATTAAACCCTTCTGCATATTTCTCATACCATATGCTATCGTTTTTAATAATCATATAGGCAATAGTTCCAAACTTTTGATTGGTTTTATGTAATCTATCAGTTGCTTTTACGGCATTATATTGTTTATGTATAGCCCAGGGAATAGTTGCATTTCCTTTTTCTATAGTGCGATTATCAAAATAACGATAATCGTCTAAATACGCAGTTGTGTGGCCCGTCATATACACAACACGAACTCCTTTAAGAATATATTCTGAATC
Source organism: Aquimarina sp. AD10 (assembly GCF_003443715.1). Lineage (NCBI taxonomy): Bacteria > Pseudomonadati > Bacteroidota > Flavobacteriia > Flavobacteriales > Flavobacteriaceae > Aquimarina > Aquimarina sp. AD10. The sequence continues at coordinate 3,644,554 of NZ_CP031965.1, forward strand.
AAAAATGTACAATAACACTACACATAAGAGTATAATAGCAAGAAGTCCCTTTAAAAAGAATTTGAGTATACGTTTAATCATTTTTATATAAAGTTGATTTTAAGCCAATTTAATTAAAAAAAACGAACGACTTAGAACGCAATGATAAAATATAACAGTTTCAAAAAATGAAACTGCATGAATTATTTAATATGCTAAACAAATTGTATTTTCTTTGCTTTTATAATGTAGAAAGAGCGCTCTTAGAGCGCTCTTTCTATGTGTTTACAGTTGAATTGAGTTGAGAGTTGAGTTAATAATACTTAGGGTATAAAAATCTTAGTCCAGATCTGTCATTAAAGTTAAGTTCTCCATCGGTTGTTCTAAAGTTGAAACAAGCATTCATTATAGAATTTTCTTGTTCTAGAATACCTGGTATACTAGGAAGCGTTCCAAATATTATAGATGGTACAGGAAGATCGTTTTCTACCGTTGGTTCTGTCTCTAATCCTTGGTCTACGCAACTTTGTCTAGAATTCCAGTCTGTATGCCTAAAACCAATTGCGTGCCCTATTTCATGAGTAAGAAGGTGCTCGAAACCATCAGGAAAATTAGCATTAACCCTGCTATTAATTAAAACAAAAGGACCTGGTTTTCCTTCTGCATTAGGAAAATCTGCTAATCCATCAGAGTTTATGTCAGAAGCAGTGTTTACTCTAATTTCAAAAACATCTGAATCGAATGTTGGTTCTGTGGTAAAAGTAAGTGTTAGCTCTAATTTAGAAGAGACTTCATTCCAGTTTTGAACTGCAGCTACTAATCCATCTTGGGCTAATTGACTTAAACCAAAAGGACCTTCACCAATAAATGCAATGATATCCACGGTAGGATATTTATCTGTATCAATTAAAAATTGAGATCTATACTGTTTAGCATTTAAACCTCCTTGATTACTTGGAATTGCTAAAAATCTATCAACATCAATTGCCATATCTCCTGATGTAATCACTATTTTTTTTGTTGACCCATCAAATAATTGTATTTCTTGATAATTAAAGAGAGAAGGATCCATTTGCAAATCCAATACTTTATTTAATACATTATCAGGAAGGTTAGTTACGTTTACTTGTTCTGGAGTTCCAAACTCTTCATTAGAACAAGAAGTAGTTAATAGCGTAACAGTCGACAGGAGTATTATACCTGTTTTAAAAAAGTTGAGTTTCATATAAATGTAATTTGTGTTACCGATATAAAGACAAATCTAAGTTGTCTTTAATAACATAATCACATCTATTGTTTGAACTGCTTATTTAGATGTATAAAATGCAGTTTTATTTACATTAATGTAGTTTGTAAATGTATTATTAACATAGTTTTACCTTACCAAACTTATAATATATTCATTTTTTTATAAAGTTCTTTTTTACAATTTCTCGATACTGGTAAGGATTTTCCGTTTTTCATAACCACAGATCCTCCTTGTTCTTTTGCCAAAAAATCTATGTGATTTAAATTTACTAAATACGATTTATGAATTCTTAAAAAGCTATAATCTTTAAGTTTGGTTTCAAAATGTTTTAAGTTCTTAGAAATGACTATTTCTGTCTCATCAATCATAATAAAGGTAGTGTAGTTTCCGTCACTAACACAATACAGCACATCGATGGTTTTAATCATATGAACTCCTTTTGCATCTGTGATAGATATTTTTGCTGGCTCCATGACCTTAGCATATAAATCTTTAAACTCGTCTATCTTATTTTCTTCAGAACGCAAACGATCTCTAAGTCTAAATGTTTTATCTATAACCTTAACTAGTCGTTTTGCCTCAACAGGTTTTAACAAATAATCGATAGCATCATATTGGTATCCTTGAATTGCATACTTATCAAAAGCTGTTACAAAAACTATTTTAAAAGTAATACTATCTAATTCATTTAAAATGTCAAAAATTGAAATCGCTCCCAATTGAATGTCTACAAATACTAAATCCGGTTTTAATTGTGATAATATGGTCAAAATTGATTGCCTATCTCTAGCTTCTCCAATAATCTCAACTTGGGGACAATATGATTCCAGAAGCATTCGGATATTTTCTCTGTCTTTCTGTTCATCATCTATAATTATGCATTTTAGCGTTTCTATCATTCTTCTACTTTACTATTCAATATTGGTAATACTATCACTACTTCTGTTCCTTTCGATTCTCCATGCTCATAAAACAAATCATTTATGGTTACACTGGCAGGTTGATACCCAATTTTATCTAAGAGTCGTAATCGCTCATCTGTATTTCTTGTTGCTATAGATAGATGAATGGTATTATTTCCTTGTTTTTTTATCTCTTGGGCCTTAGCTCTACCTATGCCATTATCAAGAATTTTACAGATAATTATGTCATTTTCTTTGATAAAAGATACCTTTAAAATTCCTTTTTCTTCGGCATGTGAAAATCCATGAATTATTGCGTTTTCTATATATGGCTGTACAACCATAGATGGTATTGTTGGGTTATCCTTGATCAATTTATCATCAATATAATAAGAAACTTCGAAACTTTCATTGAATCGTTCCTGCTCTATTTTGATATATGATTTTAAAATATCTAGTTCCTTTTGAAAACTAATATATATGCTATCAGAACTTGAAAGAATATTTCGAATCAAGTTCGAAAATTCTGTCATGTAATCATTGGCTTTAAGACTATCTTTTTTCAGGATATAGTTCTGTAACGTACTAAATGAATTAAACAAAAAATGAGGATTCATCATTGATCTTAAAGATTTAAGTCTATTTAGACTTAACTCTTTATTAAGTTGATGAAATCGAACTTCACTTTTATGTCCTCGGTATAAAAAAACAGATAATGTTAACATCAAAAAACTTCCTAAAACATAACTAAAAACTCTGGTTTTATCTATTCTTTTTACAATTTCAACATTTTGTTGTTCTAAGTTAGATATTTCTGCCTCTTTGACATTTACAATACTCTTACTTTCTATTTTTGCAATTTCTTTTATGATTTTAAGACTATCCAAGGCATTGGTCAATGGTCTAATTTCTCTCAAAATCTCGATACTCGACTTTAATTTTCCAATCTTTTCGTAGGCTTTAGATAAATCTTCCTTGGTCAATACAATATTTATAATATCCCCTTTGCCAATGTAATCTTTGTGTGCGATTTCAAAATAGTTTATTGCTTTCGTATACTCTTCAAGGTCAAAATAAATAGACCCTAGAGTATGCATTAGTGCGGGACGTAAATTATCATTCTCATTTTGTACAATAGAACTCAAATCAATATTAGTCTCTATCATATCGAGAGCTATTTTAGGTTTACCCTTTAAATAATATCCCCACGCCATATTATTATATGCTATTTTACACGATCTAGAAGTTCTATCATCTTTACAAAATTGTGTTGCTAATCTAGAATAGTAAATTACCGAATCTGGTTGCGAATTCCCAAAAGACGACCCTATATTGCTATATCCAATACTTTGATCGTATATCGAGGATTCTTCTTTATCGATATACTGCAATGCGTCTTTAAAATCTTTTCTGCACTGCGCCAGGTCTCCAATATTTATTAATAGCAAACCTCTGGCTGTGAGCGCATCCCAGTATAGTTTATTGTTGTTTATTTTTTTAGCTCTGTACATCGCTAAATTATAATACTTCAATGCACTAATAAATTGTAATTTTTTTTGATCTAATTTTCCGTATCTAATGATACTTCGTACCACACAGTTTTCATCATTGTGTTTAATACCATATATTAACAAAAAATCTAAAATTTCCTGAGCTTTATTATATTGTTTTAACGAAGTACGAGTATAACGCTCTAAACGAAATCCAGCGGTAATCATTTCGTCTTTGCGTTTTCTTTTTTTTGCTAGATCAAAAGCTCTTCTGTAATACACCTCTGCCTTACCAAAACTTTTAGAATTATTAAGACTATCTGCTATATTGATCAATTGATCTACAGAATTGATTTCTAACGAGATCTCTTTTGAATCTAAATCCACTATTTTTTGACTATAACTCTTTATAAGAATTAAGACACACGTTACAATCAAACACAATGAGTTTTTCATATCTACTACTAATCATTAGAGATATAACGCATCTTTAAAATAAGGATTGTTGTTTGACTGGATTTTCGTGATCAAGTAACCATTTTTTTCGCCATAGTCCCCCTGCATATCCTGTAAGTGAACCATCGCTACCAATAACACGATGACAAGGTATCACGATCCACAATGGATTTTTACCATTAGCTGTAGCTGCTGCGCGAATACATTTTGGATCTCCTAATCTTTTGGCGATATCAAGATAAGATACTGTTTTACCAAATGGAATTTTTAATAGTTCATCCCAGACTTTTTTTTGAAATTCGGTTCCTGATGGGTTTAATTTGAGATCAAAGACATCTCGTTCGCCATTGAAGTATTCTTGTAATTGAAGTACTGCTTCTTTTAAATAAACCGGGATATTATCTTGTGATGGTTTTGTTTTAGGTTCTTTTGTTACTGAAACACTTGTAATACCATTTTCATCACCAGATATAATGGCGGTTCCTAATGGAGTTTCTATACATGTTTCTACTTCCATTATTCTTCAGTGTCATCTAAAATCCCAAGGCGTTTGGCTCTTTTTTCCCAGTTTTTACGTGCCAATTCCTGCATATTTTTATCTGTATCACTCTCATCCATAATCTCTAAACCTAGAAGGGTTTCGATTACATCTTCCATACTTACTAAACCGCTCACCGAACCATATTCATCTACTACAAGAGCTACATGCTCTCGTTGTTCGACCAGCTTTTCAAATAAGCTAGGTACTGCCATATTTCTATCAACAATAAACAATTGTCTTTTTAGTTCTCCAAGTTTTTTATTGTGGTTATCTTCAGCCATTTCCTTGTACACCTCATCTTTAAGCACATAACCCGTTATATCATCAAGTTTATCCTTATATACTGGGATTCTAGAAAATCGCAACTCTTTATTAGCCTCAAAAAATTCTTGAACATTTTGACCTTCAGAAGCTATTTTTAATACCGTTCTTGGTGTCATGATATGTTTTACTAAAATAGCTTCAAAATTGAGTAGATTTCTAATCACTTTTGATTCTGACTTTGCAAAAACACCTTCTTCTTCTGCGATATCGGCCATTGCTGTAAAATCTTCTCTACTTAGTACGGATCCATGATGCCCTTTACCACCTATTAGTTTTGTTGTAAGTTGAAGCAACCACAAAATTCCGGTGTATTTTAAAGGTGCTATAAGCACGATTAATGCTTTTGATGTAAAGTTTCCTAATTGTTTCCAAAATGTTGCACCTATCGTTTTAGGAATGATTTCTGAAACCACTAGAATTAACATGGTCATAATCGCAGAAACAATACCTACCATATTTATCCCTAATACTTCAAATTTATAGGGTAGTTGTTCTGCTTGTACTCCTACTAAAATAGCACCCACAGTATGTGCTATTGTATTAAGTGTAAGAATAGCGATTAGTGGTTTATCAACATCTTTCTTTAGGTTTTCTAAAGTAGTCGCATATGGTTTACCTTCTTTCTTTTTAACATTAATAAAAGTCGGAGTTACACTAAGTAACACTGCTTCTAATATTGAACATAAAAACGAAAAGAAAATAGAAAGTACTGCGTAAATAATTAATAAGGTCATCTTGTTTTAAATATTGTACTAAAGTACGGATTTTGCAATGTATTTTTCAAACATTTAATTACCAACCCACATATTGAGGAGGTTCTACTTGGTTAAGGTTTAAATATACGATAAGTTGTCCTCGGTGATGCGTAACATGATCTTGCAACAGATTAAGTATTTGCAATTTTGATTTCCTACCAGCAAAAAAATCTATCTCAGTTTGTAAATCTTCTGATTTAGAGTTTTGTACTTGGGTATATACACTATCAAATGCCTTCGTAAGTTCTGTAATAACTTCTAACTTAGTTTCAGGAATATTTTCTTTTAATTTCTCTCTATCAAATTTAACAGAAGAAAAATATGTAGTTCCTAACCAGAGCATATTCCCTCGTATATGTAATAATTGACTCTTAAAGTCCATTTCTCTATCCGTAGGTTTATAATCAAAATGCTCTTCTGGCATTTTCTCTGCGATTTGTAAAAGATATTCTTTAGAGTTTTTCCACTTTTCAAGAAATGCATCTTTTGGAGTAAATTGTTGTGCCATCAATGGTGTTGTGATCAAAAAAATGATACTTAAAAATCTATTCATTATTTCGTTTTACTAGTACTTACCTCATTCATATATATTTCTAAAGCTTTTAATTCTTCTTCAGAAAAGTTTTTGATAATTGCAAAGTTTGTTTTCATAACTACATAGGTTTCAGGATCTACAATAGGATCTGCTTTTTGTTTTAGAAAAGCTATTAGATCTGCATCTTTTTCTTTGTAAATCTTTACAATTTCGGTTACTCCGGGACCAATAGATTTTTTGTCAATTTTATGACAAGTATAGCATTTACCTTTACCGTCAAAAATCTTTTTTCCTATTTCAAAAGGGGTCGATTCACCTTTTTTTGTTCCTATCTGTATTGTTTCTTTTTCTTTTTTTTCAGATTGGCAGCCAATAGATAACAAAATTAAAACGGCCAATACTACACTAATCTTTTGCATATAAAACGTTAATCGAATATTATTTACTATTAAATTTGTTTTTAATTTTCTCGATGTCTTCTCTAAACCTTTTTAATAAATCCTTTGAAAAGTTGGTGATAATCTTTTCTTCATCTGGTGCAATACCTTTACTAGCTTCAGCAATTTTGGTAAGTGCATAAATCATAAAGTCATACTCTTCATCAGGACCATTGTCAGAAAAAACTTCTATTACTTTTTTATATAAACCTTCAATATCATTTTGGTTTTCATTTTCATAATCAAAAGACCACTTTATTTCAGCTCCCATAGGGTGACTCTTCAAAATATCCTCAAGGGTTTCAACTTCTTCTTTCTGGATAACACCGTCACTCATTGCTATAACATATAGCAGCTCTCCGAAAGTTTGATATAACCGATCTTTACTTACCATACACCTCTCTTATAAAATTTAACTTAATAGCTTTACTACATCTTTGGCAAAATAGCTGGCAATAATATGTGCTCCTGCTCTCTTAAACGCCATAATCTGTTCTAACATTACGGCATCATGGTCTAACCATCCTTTTTGCGCTGCCGCCTTTAGCATCGAATATTCTCCACTAACTTGATATACCGCTACAGGCACATCTACAGCATCTCTAACGTCTCTAACAAGATCAAGGTAACATAATCCTGGTTTTACCATGACGATATCTGCACCTTCATCAATATCCATTATCGTTTCTTTAATAGCTTCGTCACGATTTGAGAAATCCATCTGATATGTTTTTTTATCTCCAAATCCGGGTGCCGAATCAAGTGCATCTCTAAAAGGACCATAAAATGCAGAAGCGTATTTAGCACTATAACTCATAATGCCTGTATTCTTAAAATTTTCTTTTTCTAATAATTCTCTAATAGCAAGAATTCGCCCGTCCATCATATCACTTGGTGCAACAAAATCTGCCCCTGCCTGAGCATGAGATAATGACATTGCGGCTAATACTTTGCATGTATCATCGTTTACTACATATCCCTCTTCTACAATACCATCATGACCATAAGAAGAATATGGATCAAGAGCAACATCGGTCATCACCAACATCTCGGGAGCAGTATTTTTTACTGTTTTAATTGCACGTTGCATTAATCCATCTGGATTTAAAGCTTCTGTACCTTTATTATCTTTTAAATCGTCTGGCACTTTTACAAATAGCAGCACTGATTTTAATCCTAAAGACCAAAGATCTTTAACCTCAGACTCTAATAAATCAAGACTATACCTATAATATCCTGGCATAGAAGCTATTTCTTCTTTTATGCCTTTTCCTTCTACTACAAAAAGGGGAACTAAAAAATCGTTAGGAGTAATGACATGTTCTCTAACCAAAGATCGTATTGCATCATTGGTTCTTAGTCTTCTGTTTCTACGAAGTTGTTGCATTATAAAATGTAAAATTTAATAGCTGTAAAGATACTCATATATATTGTATCCCCATGATTTACAAATATCGTTTAAAGGTAATTTTATATAAAAAATAGAGATGATCTTGTAACAAAATCTTAACAAGACATACTAATATTTAAAAAATAAATACCGCTATACACATATGCTCAACATAAAAAACCTTAACAAAACGTATCCTAATGGAACGCAGGCATTAAATAATGTCAATCTAACTTTAGAAAAAGGAATGTTTGGTTTATTAGGACCAAATGGTGCTGGAAAATCTTCATTAATGCGAACTATTGCTACATTACAACTTGCAGATACAGGTACCATTGAGTTTGATGGCATCGATGTATTTAATCAACCAGAAGAATTACGAAAAGTCTTGGGGTATCTACCACAGGATTTTGGTGTATATCCAAAAGTATCTGCAGAGATGATGTTAAACCACATCGCCAAGGTAAAAGGTATTACAAATGCCACAGAACGCAAGGGTTATGTTGCCGATTTGTTACAAAAAGTGAATTTATATAAATTTAGAAATAGAAATCTTGGAGATTACTCTGGAGGTATGCGACAACGTTTTGGAATTGCACAAGCATTATTAGGTAATCCAAAATTAATTATTGTTGATGAGCCTACTGCTGGACTTGACCCTCTTGAACGAAACCGTTTTCACAATTTATTAAGCGAATTAGGAGAAAATGCAGTAGTAATACTAAGTACACACATTGTAGATGATGTTACTAATCTTTGTAAAAACATGGCTGTTTTTAATGAAGGGAAAATTTTAGTGCAAGGAAATCCGCAAGAGTTATCAGACACCTTAGACGGAAAAGTCTTTAAAAAACAAATTGAAAAATCTGAGCTAGCAGAAATTGAAACTGAATATACAGTCCTATCAAGTTATCTACGAGGAGGTCAGTTCTATGTAAATATTTATAATGATACTAATCCTGGAAACGGATTTGAAACATTCAATAACAACTTAGAAGATTTCTACTTCTACAGCATTAATAAAAAAGAAGAACCGCAAACAGCAACTACATAAAATGTAGGCTAAGAAATGTATTAATGTTAACTGAAATCATCTTTGGACAATTGCATCTGGCAATTAGAAAAATAATAAAAAAGAACAGATGAAAGAAATATTCATATTTGAACTACAATATCGCTTAAAAAGACCGGCGACTTGGATTTACTTTTTCTTGGGTTTAGCTATTGCAGCCTTAGTAGCGGGTCTACAAAGATCTTCTACTGCAGAGTTTATTAATAGCCCAGAAAACATTGCTGGTGTTATTTCTCGCGTTTCTGTACTCTCGATTTTCTTTTATGCTGCCATAATGGGGGTGCCAATATTTAGAGATCAAGATCATAAAACAGCGCAAACTTATTTTACCTTTCCTATTAAACAAAAATCGTATGTTCTAGGCAGATTTTTAGGTAGTTTTACTATTGTGACATTAATTAATATTGGTGCAGTACTCGGTGTTATCATTGGGTACGCTTTTGGCATGTATTTAGATAGGCCAGATTATGGTGAATATGGACCATTTAGTTTTACACCTTATTTATTAACGTTATTATTTTTTTTACAAATCAACTCTTTCTTAATAGGCTCTTTGTTTTTCTGTGTTATGGCCTTTTTTAAGAAAATGCCAATTATATATCTTGGCGGAATCTGTTTGTTCTTACTAAATACCATTTCTGGCAATCTTTTGGCAGATCTAGACAATCAATCCTTAAGTATCTATTTGGATCCTTTTGGGGGTCAAGTATTTGATTATGTTACAAAATACTGGTCTATAAACGAATTAAATACGAATCAATTACCTATTTACGGAAGCTTCTTAATAAATAGAATTCTTTGGTTTACTGTCGGTTTACTGTTTTTTGTCATAACACTTTTTAAATTTGACTATAAAAAGTTTTTACTTTCTAGTAAAAAAGAAAAGAAAACCAATACTGATGCCTATACGCCATCATTAATTACATCGATAACACAGGTTTTTTCTAAAAAGAGTGAACGAGAAAATTTGATTTCATTAAGTAAAATTGAATTTTTATCAATCATTAAAGACCCTGTTTTTAGCATTCTTTTAATTATTGGAGTTATCATTTCTATTGTTACGGTTTTTCTTGCCAATGAAACTTTGGGTACTCCCAATTTACCTTTAACTAGGTACGTTGCAGTATTTATTTCTGGCGGAATTACATTTTTATCTGTAATTATATTGATTATTTATTCTGGTGAAGCTGTGCATCGTACCCGTACTAATAAGACTTTTGTTTTTTACGATGCATTGCCGATTAGCAATACCAGTTTATACACTTCGAAAATTGTATCCCTATTAGGGGTCTCTGTTATTCTTACACTAGCAAATATAATAGCTGGTGTGCTTTTCCAAACGTTTAATGGGCATTTTGACTATGAACTTGGATTCTATTTTACCTATAATTTTGCTATAGTATTACCCGGGCTTATTTCGACTGTTTTACTGGCATTCTTTGTGCACGTATTAGTTAACAATAAGTTCTTAGGACACTTCATCGTTATTGTTGTATATATAGGTTTACCTTTATTAGTAACTCTTGCATTCAAAACTACCAATCCAATGTTGATTTATGGCGGTATTCCACAAATGTTCATGAGTGATCTTAACGGTTTTGGACATTATCTTCCAGGAGTCATTTGGTTACAATTGTACTGGATTTTACTAACGGCAATTTTAGTAGTCATTGGAAAAGTATTCTGGACTCGTGGTTTTTTTGCTACCGCCAAAGAACGATTAACGATTGCTAAGCAAAGATTTAGTACTCAAACTATAGTGCTATTAACAACGGTAATTTTAGCCTTTGTTTCTGTTGCAGGATACAGTTATTATAATCTAAATGTATTAAACTCTATTACTAACGGTAATACCTCTGAAAAAATAGGTGCCGAAGCCGAAAAGAAATATGAAAAATACATAGGCCAACCGCACCCGCAGGTAACTGACCTAAAAACGTACATCGACCTTTTTCCTAAAAAAAGAAGCATTAATGCCAAAGGAGAATTTAAACTAGTAAATAATTACAATACAGTAATTGATACCTTACTCTTAAATGTTCAATATCCAGGTGAACATATACAATTAAAGAAAATAATTTACAATGGTAAAGAGTTAACCCCTGTGGTTTCAGATTCTGCTTATAGAATATATTTCTATAAATTACCAGAACCTATGTTACCCAATGCAACTGCCAAATTAACAATTGATGTTGCTGCCGAGACTAAAGGTTTTGCTAATAATATGGAAACAGAAATACTATATAACGGTTCCTTTATTAGAAACGATATTTTTCCAAGATTTCATTATGATCGAGATATAATCGATAATGGGGTACGTAGAAAACACGGTCTTAAAAAGTTAGACTATTTATTACCCTCTAGAACAGATTCGACCGCTGTCAAGAAAAATTTGTTTAATGAAGATGCTAACTATATCAATTTTGAAGCAATCGTAAGCACATCAGAAGATCAAATCGCATTGGCTCCAGGTAAACTTATCAAAGAATGGAAACAGGATAACAGAGCATATTTTCATTACAAATTAGAATCACAAACTGATCTGTTTTTTAATGTTGTCTCGGCAAAATACGATGTCGAAAAGTCAAGTTGGATTGCTCCTAGTGGTAAAAAAGTAGCTATCGAAATCTATCATTCTCCTAAACATAAGCGTAACCTTAGCCATTTTATTGATGGCACTAAAGTAGCTTTAGACTATTGTTCTAAAAAGTTTTATGAGTATCCAAATTCTGTAATTAGGATAGTAGAATTTCCTGCACATGCAACTTTTGCGCAATCTTTTGTAACGACAATACCTTATTCTGAAGATTTTGGTTTCTCTGCTAATTTTGACAAAGCCGAAGATTTTAATTATGCATTTAGAGTCACTGCACATGAAGTAGCCCATCAATGGTGGGGTCATTTGGTTACACCAAGTAAAACTTCCGGAGCCAATATTATTTCTGAAACTTTAGCAGAATACACTTCACTCATGACCATGAAACATGAATATGGTGAAAACGGAATCAAAAATTTTCTGAAATATTCTCTAGATCAATATTTACAACAGAGATCCTTTAGTTTTAAACCCGAACGTTCATTACTAAATGTAGAGTTCGGACAACACATTTGGTACCGTAAAGGATCAATGATCATGTATGAGTTACAAGATATCATTGGTGAAGATAAAATTAATACCGCATTAAGAGACTTTGCTCTCGAATACAAGAACTTTGAAAAAGGAGTGTATCCCACTTCTCAAAATTTATATGATGCCATTTACAATGTTGCACCAGATTCTTTACAGTACGCTGTAGAAGATGGGTTCAAGAAGATTGTATTATATGAAAATCGAGCTGTATCAGCCAAATCTAAGAAACTCCCTACCGGTAAATTTGAAACTACATTTACAGTGGATAGTAAAAAAATCTATTATACTGATACGGGTAAAGAAGATCGTACCGATGATAAAACTAATTATATAGAAATTGGTTTGTTTGGAGAAGATCTAATAGATGATCAAGAAGTTCCTCTTAAAAATCCATATTACTTAGCCAGAAAATGGTTAAAACCGGGCGAAAATACGTTTACTGTAATAACAGAAAAACAACCATTAAAAGCCGGTATAGATCCGTATAATAAACTTATTGATAGAAATTCTAATGATAACCTTAAAAGTGTAGAGCAAGAATAATTATTCTTATTTTATACATGCAACCCCGATCAAAATGCGCTGTTTTGATCGGGGTTCTTTTTTTGGATCGAATCTAAGGTTTTTAAGATTGATTTTTAAACGCAATAACTTTATGGAAATCACCTAAAAAATATATTCATACTTGTACATAATCATTTAATTTCTTCTAACTAAAAGACTTAACAAAAAAAACATCTTGAAATTTTATTTCCTTAAAACTTTATCGCTACTTTTATTAAAAATACCCCATAGCTGTATCCAATTGGATACAGCTATGGGGTATTTTTATATCAAACGGACCTTATGTACAAAGATGAGCAAAACATCTATTAGTACTCCTTTGATATAAATCATTACAACCAACGCAATCAACTTAAAACCATACATAATGAAAAAGTCAATTTTGTTTCTAGCTCTACTTGTCTCAGTAGGCGTCTTAGCTCAAAAAAAGGTAAAATTAGAAGATAATAGTAATGCCACTAATTTCTATTTCTTAAGTGGAAAAGTAGGGCTCGGGAGTAGTAATCCCAAATCTATGTTACAAGTTTCTGGAGGATCAAATAATTGGAATGAATCGATACAAGGACTAGCTACTGGATCAATTCATTTAGATCCTGAAAATGCCACTAACAGTTTTGGAAATGCAATAACATTTGGAGCTTCTGATAGCGGCAATGGTGAAAATGCACAAGCAGGAATTTATGTAAGAAGTGATGGAACCTATGGAACAAAAATGTACTTCTCTACAACAGATGCATATATAGCAGGGTCAAAAACAGCAATGACCATAGATCATAAAGGAAAAATTGGGATTGGCACCAACACCCCTAAATCTAAACTACAAGTTTCTGGAGGATCAAATAATTGGAGTGAATCAATACAAGGGTTAGCTACTGGATCAATACATTTAGATCCCGAAAATGCTACTAACAATTTTGGAAATGCAATAACCTTTGGAGCATCGGATACTGGTAACGGTGAAAATGCACAAGCAGGAATTTATGTAAGAAGTGATGGTTCCTACGGGACAAAAATGTACTTCTCAACAACAGATGCATATATAGCAGGATCAAAAACAGCAATGACCATAGATCATAAAGGAAAAATTGGAATAGGCACCAATACGCCCAAATCTAAACTGCAAATTTCTGGAGGATCTAATAACTGGAATGAGTCAATACAAGGATTGGCTACTGGATCAATACATTTAGATCCCGAAAATGCTACTAACAATTTTGGAAATGCAATAACATTTGGAGCTTCTGATAGCGGCAATGGTGAAAATGCACAAGCAGGAATTTATGTAAGAAGTGATGGGGCCTATGGAACAAAAATGTATTTCTCAACAACAGATGCTTATGTTACAGGTTCCAAAACAGCAATGAGTATAGATCATAAAGGAAAAATTGGAATCGGAACAGAAACTACCGGAAGTCACAGACTTGCTGTACAAGGTTCAATTGGTGCAAGAGAAATCCTAGTTGAAGCAAGTGGATGGTCAGACTTTGTTTTTGAAAAAAAATACCAACTTCCTAGTCTTGAAGAAGTAGAAGATCATATCAACACAAAAGGGCATTTAAAAGATATCCCGAGTGCAAAAGAAGTTGAAAAAAATGGTATTCTTCTGGGTCAAATGGATGCTAAACTTTTACAAAAAATAGAAGAATTAACTCTTTACACTATTCAACAAGAAAAAAGAATAAAAATTCTCGAATCTAATAATCAAAATCTAGAAAAAGAAAACAAGCAATTACACTCACTATCTCAAAGACTTAATGAAATAGAAAAACTTCTAAAAACCAACAAATAGAAATCCAAAACACTAGCAACTTAAAACCATATATAATGAAAAATGTAATCTTAATCATCTTTTTGATTGGCACAGCTATTATAGCAAAGGCCCAAGTACTTGTGGTTAATCCACAAAATAATACTGGCGAAGGTGGAGAAATTCTGCTCTTAAAAAGTAATTCAACATTTAATGATTGGAGAATTGATAATTACAGAGGGTTCTTTCGACTGCATCATTCAGGTAAATCTTACTTTAATTTGAGTAAAAGTGGAGATTTGTCCATTTCAGGAAAAATTAAACTTAATGCTACTACGAATATAGAAGGTGGAGAAATTGAACTAGCAGGAGCCGCATCGTTTAATGACTGGAGAATTGACAATTACAGAGGATATTTTCGATTACACCATTCTGGTAAATCCTATTTAAACCTTAATAAAAATGGTAACCTTTCTTTAAATGGAAAAATAGAAACTAAAGAAATCAAAGTTACCAATACCCCAACCGCAGATTTCGTATTTGAGGAGTCGTATAAACTACCATCATTAGATTTTATTGAAAATTACATCAAATCCAAAAAACATCTTCCAGAAATTGCTTCTGCAGAAAAAATGAAACAAGACGGAGTAAACATTGGGGATTTTCAAATACAATTACTTCAAAAAATAGAAGAGCTTACTCTGTACACAATTCAACAACAAAAAGAAATTGGCAACCAACAAAACAAAATCCAAAATCAAAACGAAGAACTAAAATCGTTATCTCAAAGGCTAAATGAGATAGAAAAACTTCTAAAAACCAATAATTAGAAGGTATAGCACACAAACAACTTAAAACCTTACATAATGAAAAACAAGATTCTAATAATCTTAGTATTAGCAGGTATGACTGGGCTAAAAGCTCAAGATCAAACGGTAAATGGAGATTTAACGGTAAATGGGAATATCTTAGCAAATAAAGCACTCCTTAACGATCCTAATACAACGAGTAACTGGAATTCGATATGGCAAAGCGGATTTTACGAAAGTTTAAATGCACCCAACTCACCTGAAGCTAGCGGATGGTTCTGGGGGATTAATTTTAATCATAGATCCAATAATCCTGAGTATCGATATAATGGACAAATTGCAATAAAAAATAGCGCTACAAATCCAACTATGTATTTTAGAAGCACAGGGGTAGATGGTAATGGTGTTTGGAGCAAAATACTTCATAACACAGGTAATCAAAAAATAAATGGAGATTTATCTCTTAATAGATTACAGCTAAACGACCCTAATACAACAACTAACTGGAACTCGATATGGCAAAGTGGATTTTATGAAAGCTTAAATGCACCTAACTCACCTGAAGCTAGCGGATGGTTCTGGGGGATTAATTTTAATCATAGATCCAATAATCCTGAGTATCGATATAATGGACAAATTGCAATAAAAAATAGCGCTACAAATCCAACCATGTATTTTAGAAGCACAGGAGTAGATGGTAATGGTGTTTGGAGCAAAATACTTCATAACACAGGTAATCAAAAAATAAATGGAGATTTATCTCTTAATAGACTACAGCTAAACGACCCTAATACAACAACTAACTGGAACTCGATATGGCAAAGCGGGTTTTACGAAAGTTTAAATGCACCCAACTCACCTGAAGCTAGTGGATGGTTCTGGGGGATTAATTTTAATCATAGATCCAATAATCCTGAGTATCGATATAATGGACAAATTGCAATAAAAAATAGCGCTACAAATCCAACTATGTATTTTAGAAGTACAGGAGTAGATGGTAATGGTGTTTGGAGCAAAATCCTTCATAACACAGGTAATCAAAAAATAAATGGTAATCTTGCGGTACTTGGGAAAATTGAATCTAAAGAAATTAAAGTTACCAATACACCAACTGCAGATTTCGTATTCGAAGAGTCATACAAATTACCATCATTAGATTTTATTGAAAATTATATCAAAGTCGAAAAGCATCTTCCAGAAATTGCTTCTGCAGAAAAAATGAAACAAGATGGAGTAAACATTGGGGATTTTCAAATACAATTACTTCAAAAAATAGAAGAACTCACTCTTTACACTATTCAACAAGAAAAGAGAATCAAAACTCTCGAATCCAACAATCAATCTCTTCATAAGGAAAATAAGCAATTGCACTCACTATCTAAAAGACTTAATGATATAGAAAAGCTTCTAAAAACCAACGAATAGAAGCCATAGTACACAAACAACTTAAAACCATAAAAAATGAAAAAAACAATTTTCACGATAAGCTTCCTTGCTTTTATTTTTGCAAGTAACGCTCAGATTACAGAGCTACCAAATGGCAATGTAGGTATTGCAACTCCAACTCCTTCTGCATTATTAGAGATTAGACAAAAAGAAGATCCAAATACCGATAGAGCACTATTAATTACAGAACCTAATAATAGTCAAAAGATTTACTTACATCTTGCTGATAACGCCTCTGGAGAATATGGGTATTTTCATCTGGGAGGAAATACAAATCTTAGAGGTAATGGGGTACATTCTTCTTTTGATGGTGCATTAGGAATAGGAACTCCAAATCCCGGTGCCTTATTAGAAATTAAACAAAAAGAAGATCCAAATACAGACAGAGCTCTTCTAATTTCTGAACCTAATAATAGTCAAAAAATATATTTACATCTCGCCGATAATGCCTCTGGAGAATATGGGTATTTTCATTTAGGAGGAAATACAAATCTTAGAGGTAATGGAGTACATTCTTCTTTTGATGGTGCAGTGGGAATTGGTGTTACAAATCCAGGTGCTTGGAAATTAGCGGTAAATGGAAAAATAAGAGCTAAAGAAATTAGTATTGAAACGGGATGGGCGGATTTCGTGTTTGACAAAGACTATGATTTACCAACATTAAAGGAAGTAGAAAATCATATCAAAAAAAATGGGCATCTAAAAGATATCCCAAGTGCAAAAGAAGTTGCAAAAAACGGTGTTTTTCTTGGTGAAATGAATACTAAATTACTTCAAAAAATAGAAGAGCTTACCCTATACACAATCCAACAGCAAAAAGAAATTAACAACCAACAAAGAGAGATTCAAGATCAAGAACAAGAAATTATCCAGCTTAAAAATCAAAACGAAGAACTAAAATCATTATCTCAACGGCTAAATAAGGTAGAAAAACTTCTAAAAATCAACAATTAGAAGGTATTGCACACAAACAACTTAAAAACCTTACATAATGAAAAACACACTATTCGCATTTCTAGCATTTGCAATCTCAGTTGGAGCTCATGCACAGAAAAAAATCAAATTAGAAGACAACACAAATGCCTCTAATTTCTATTTTAATAATGGTAAAGTAGGAATAGGTATTTCAACTCCTACAGCCAGACTAGATGTTAAAGGCTATACTAAACTTGTAAACCCTAGTGGTAGAACCTTAATTGTTGAAAAAGATGATGATGATTCATGGTTAACATTTCACGATCCAGGACAATATTGGTATTCTACAGGTATCGATAGATCAAATGCTGGTGCCTTTAATATAAACTTTGGAGGTGAATTAAACAGTTCCCAATTTGTAATGGACCAAAACGGAAATGTAGGAATAGGCGCCTCAACGCCAGCTGCCAAATTAGATGTTAAAGGCGCTACGAAGCTTGTAAACCCTAGTGGTAGAACCCTAATTGTTGAAAAAGATGATGATGATTCATGGCTAACATTTCATGATCCAGGACAATATTGGTTTTCTGCAGGTATCGATAGATCAAATGCTGGTGCCTTTAATATAAACTTTGGAGGTGAATTAAACAGTTCCCAATTTGTAATGGACCAAAACGGAAATGTGGGAATTGGTACACCAAATCCAGGGACTTGGAAACTTGCAGTAAACGGAAAAATAAGAGCTAAGGAAATTAGTGTTGAAACCGGATGGGCAGACTTTGTTTTTGATGCAAATTATGATTTGCCAACCTTATTAGAAGTAGAAAATCATATCAAGAAAAATGGGCATCTAAAGGATATTCCAAGCGCAAAAGAAGTCGCAGAAAACGGTATTTTTCTTGGTAAAATGAACACTAAATTACTTCAGAAAATAGAAGAACTTACCCTCTACACAATCCAACAACAAAAAGAAATACAAAATCTTAAAAGAAAAAACGAAGAGCTAAAATCATTATCTCAAAGACTTAGTGAGATAGAAAGACTTCTAAAACCAGAAAATAGAAGTAAATAGTACACAAACAACTTAAAACCATAAAAATGAAAAACAAACTATTAGCATTTTTAGCATTTGCAATCTCAATTGGGATATATGCTCAGAAAAAAGTCAAGTTAGAAGACAACACCAATGCTTCTAATTTCTATTTTAATAATGGTAAGGTAGGGATTGGTAAGTTACCTTCTGGAGCTGAATTATCATTAGGAAAAAAAACTGGGAGCGATGGTAGTTTAACTAGGCTATCACTTGAACCACCAAAGCATACAGGTGGACCATGGAACTACATTACAAGAGATGTTGGTGCTTATGCATATCTTGATCAATACTATGGAGCAAAGCAACTACTAACTTTTAGACATGATGGAAAAATTGGAATCGGTAAACAACCAACAGACGCCGAACTTTCCGTGGGTAGAAAAACAGGAAATGATGGTAGTTTAACTAGACTATCTCTTGAACCACCAAAACACACAGGCGGACCATGGAAATACATTACTAGAGATGCTGGTGCTTATGCGTATCTAGATCAGTACTATGGTGCAAAGCACCTATTAACTTTCAGACATGATGGAAAAGTAGGTATAGGAACTAAAAATACGGGTAGTCATAGATTAGCTATAGAAGGTTCTGTAGGCGCAAGAGAAATTCAAGTAGAGGCCAGTGGATGGTCCGATTTTGTTTTTGAAAAAGAATATAACTTACCAACACTATTAGAAGTAGAAAATTACATTAAAGAGAATGGTCATTTAAAAGATATTCCAAGTGAACCAGAGGTTATAAAAAACGGAATTTTTCTGGGAGAAATGGATGCAAAACTACTTCAAAAAATAGAAGAACTTACCTTGTATATCATTGAACAAAATAAGCGAATCACCGCTTTAGAAGCTGAACGTAAAAATTAAAAAAACGAATCATGACTTCTAAACAAAAACCTCAAGTAAAAACTATAAAAACAAAAACAATGAAAAATATATCATCCAAAATATTTTCACTAATACTATTGTTCTGTACTATTGGCATTTATGGCCAACAGCAATTAGATAATTACTACTATTACAAGGGAGAAAAAGTATTTTTAAATATAAATACTAAAACTATTTCTGTTTCATTTGAGGGAGAAAGTTCAATAAACGCATTCTCTTCATTGCAAAGTAGCACAACTCAAATATCAGAAATTGTAGAGGATCATACCCGAACCTCTATGAATTCTATTGATAAAAGTGCTACCCAAAGAAGAAATATAAAAACGTATTATATGGAAATCTCAACAGACAAAGATCTGTCGCGTAAAGCATATCTCGATCGAATAGAATCCTATAAAAAGCAACGTAATATTTTGATCATTTCTCCAACTTATACAACCAAAGAAGGAGGAGATCTAGGGCTTTCAAATAATTTTTATGTAAAACTTAAGGATCAAAAAGATGTAGATATTTTATATAAAAAAGCAAAAGAAATGAATGTTGAGGTATTAGGACATGATAAATACATGCCACTTTGGTTCACATTATCAATAGTTTCTCCACAGAAATACAATGCACTAAACTTGGCAAACATTTTTCATGAAACAGGCTTGTTCGAGATTGCTGAACCAGCATTTATGTATCATGATTTACAAACGTCGAATGATACTTTTTTTAATAATCAATGGTCATTAAAAAATACTGGTCAAAACGGTGGGACTGTTGGTATGGATATTAATGCTGAGCAAGCATGGGCAATTACTACTGGGTCTCCAAGTATCAAAACAGCAGTTTATGATCACGGTTTAGAAATGAATCATCCAGATTTACAAGCAAATATTTACGGTACTGGTTTTGACAGTACAAACGGATCTTCTCCTTCTATAGTGCGTGGTAATCACGGGACAGCTTGTGGTGGAATTGTAGGTGCTGTACAAGGTAATAATTTAGGGATTTCTGGTGTTGCGCCAAGTTCAAAATTAATGTCTATTAGTATTCGACTTCTATTTTCTGACACTCCTGCACAATTGGCGAGTGGTTTCAACTGGGCGGCAACTAATGGCGCTGATGTAATTAGTAATTCATGGGGAGGTTATGCTCCTTCTGGTATTATAGATAATGCAATTAACAATGCTCTTGCTAATGGTAGAGGAGGAAAAGGTTGTGTAATTGTATTTGCCGCAGGAAATGAAAACAACACTAATATTCGTTACCCAGGAAATAGTAATCCTGACATATTAGTTGTTGGTGCTATGAGTCCTTGTGGAGAACGTAAAAGCCCTAGTTCTTGTGATGGCGAAACTTTTTGGGGTAGTTGCTTTGGAACAGAACTTGATATTGTAGCACCAGGTGTTAAAATGCCAACTACCGATAGACAAGGATCAAATGGATATACTGGTACAGATTATACCCAAACCTTTAATGGTACATCATCTGCTTGTCCTGTCGTTGCAGGTGTAGCTTCGTTAGTTTTAAGTGTAAATCCAGACTTAACATTTCAAGAAGTAAATGACATTATAGAGCAATCTGCACAAAAAGTAAGAACAGATTTATATACCTATTCAAATACAAGTGGGCGTTCTAATGGGACATGGAATAATCAATTAGGGTATGGTCTTGTTGATGCACACCAGGCCGTATTATTAGCACAAGCTGGTAATTGCCAAGACAATGTAATTGTTAACCAGAACGTAACTTCTGGTCAAACAGATATTCAAAAAGCAACAACAAGTGTTACTGCTACGAATACAATTTTTTCAGGAGGAACAGCTACATACACTGCAGGAACTCGTGTTCGATTAAATCCTGGATTTAGTGCAAAATCAGGATCGTCATTTAGGGCTTTCATAGAAAATTGCTCACAAAATAGTAGAGAAGAGTTATCAAAACCAAAAGTGGTCATTACTTATGAAGAAGTTGAAATAGAAACAGAAAGCATTTCTTTACAAAAAGAAGAAGTTCTTAAAGCTTTTCCTAACCCAACTAAAGACAGACTTACAATAACGAGCGATGAACAAATGACCAATTGGGAATTAAGAAATCATATGGGGAATTTAGTTAAACAATCAAAAACTAAACGTTTCCAGAAAGATGAGCTTAATATAAACCAATTACCAACGGGCCTTTATATCCTAAGAGTAACTCTAAACAATGGCGAAACTATTTTTAAGAATATTCTTAAAAACTAGATCCACTATCTAATTTTAATAAATCCCGATTAAAACAATGTTTTAATCGGGATTTTACTTTTTTAGTAACCTGTGTAACAAATACTTCTCTTTACAGTCTTATTTTTATCCGTATCTTTTGTAAACTATGAGGCAACGTTGTCGACTTAAATAACGTCTATGGATATATAAACTTATTTCAGACAATAAATTAAAATCTATGAATATTAAACTGGCTTGCATTATCACGATCATATTTTCGTTTTTTACAGTGCTTGTAACTGCACAGACCATTACTTCAAAAATAGTAGACAAAAAAACTAACAAGCCTATCCCCTATGCTACTATTCAAATAGCCGAAAATCAAGGAATCATTACAAATGAAGAAGGTCGATTTAGTGTTACGCTAAAAAATACAACGCCGCCAATAGATTCTATTTATATATCGTCGATGGGATATGAAAAATTAAGTCTTGCTACTCAGAGTCCTATTGATACCATTATCTATATCCAACCAAAAGCTATAGAATTAAAAAGTGTTTTTGTATCTAATAAAAAATTAACTATTGATGAGATCATCGATAATGTTGAAGATAGACTAGAGCAAAATTATCATTTTGACATCACCCAAAAACGATTGTTTTTTAGAGAGTCAGAATTTAATACCATGAACAAATTAGATATTGAATTTAAAAAATCAACTATCGAAGAGCTTAACAAAGAATTTATCGATAGCATTGCTAAAATCATACCTCGAAAATCTGAATATTATACAGAAACCTTATGTGATTATTACGGAGGTCCTGAGAAACGAAAAATTAATATCATCAAAGCTGCTGAGTTGTATGATAAAAACAACTCAGGTTCTATGGAGGCCCTATCAGAAAAACTAGAAAGAATATTTAAAGAAAATGTAAAACCAGATTCTTATCTCAAAATTAAATCTGGGATTTTTGGAACCAAAGTACAAGTGGATTCTATATTAGAAAACAGTGAGGAAGCTAGTGCTGCTAAAGACGAAATTAATGACAAAAAAGAAGATAAAAGCAAGTTCCTAAAATATCGAAGATCAGCCATAAAAGGACTTTTTAAAAATATGTTTTTTCAAGACGACCCTACCTTAAATTTTATTCGAAAATCAGGGCGTTACGAATTCAAACTAGTAGACTACACCTATATGGATGATAGCAGTGTATATATTATAAGTTTTGAACCTAAACGAAAAGAGGATTTCAAAGGGACTCTTTATGTAAACACTGAGAATTTTGCAGTCATGAGAGTTGATTATGAAAATGTAAAACTATTGCGAAACTTTAAACTATTAGGGCTTAGTTACAAAGAGAATATCTATAAAGGAACTACTATCTTTACCAAAGGCCCTGATAATAAGTATACTGTAAAATATTTAGAAAAGATAAAAGGTAATATTTTTGGAGTCGATAGACCTTTAAAGGTTATTGAAAAAAACAAACATGTAAAAGGAAAGCGTAAACAAAATGAACTCGCATTAGAAATTGACGCGGGGGTTGGTAATGTAAGTAAATATGAAATAGTTGTTTTTGATGCTAAAGCATTAACAGAAGACGATTATAATAACAGTAAAGAAAATACATCTATAAAACCTGAATATCTATCCAAATACGATCCGCAATTTTGGAAAGGATACAATATTATAGAACCAAATGCGGCAATTCGACAATTTACAGTTGCACCTGAAACCGAATAGTATAAAAAAATCTCATCCCAGATAGATTGGGATGAGATTATAATTTTTTTATATTCTTATTTTATTGAACACTTCCATCTAAAAGGTTAATAACTCTTGAACCATATGCCGCATTCTTTTCTGAATGTGTTACTTGTATAATGGTCACTCCTTCATTGTTTAATTCCTTAAAAATCTCCATGATTTCCTCTCCTTGTTTAGAATTTAAATTTCCTGTAGGTTCATCTGCAAGAATTAATTTAGGATTTGCTATCAATGCTCGTGCAATACCAACCAATTGTTGTTGTCCCCCACTTAACTGACTTGGAAACAAATCTTTTTTACCAACAATATTAAAACGATCCAGCATATCAGCAACCAGAGCTCTTCGTTCTGAACTACTTTGTTTTTTATATAATAATGGCATTTCTAAATTCTCTCTTACCGTAAGTTCATCTATAAGATGATAGGATTGAAAAACAAATCCGATATATTGTTTGTACAAATTTGCTCTGTGTTTTTCTTTTAATTTATGTACAGATTCATCAAGAAAAGTATATTCTCCTTCATTAAAATCATCTAACATTCCTATGACATTAAGCAAGGTCGATTTACCCGATCCAGATGGTCCCATAATAGAGATAAAATCGCCATCGTGTACCCAGAAATTAATATCTTTTAATAAATATATTTTCTGTCCTCCTGATTGAACCCATTTCGATATGTTATTAAGTTGTAAAAGCATACTTTATTTTTTTAGTGCCTAAATAAATAGACAAGTTGATATATTATGATTTAGTTTTTTCAATTTTATATATTTATTCTTCTCTTAATGCATTGATTGGATTTGAAAATGCAGCTTTTATAGATTGAAAACTACAGGTTACAAGTGCAATAAAAAGTGTCAAAACTCCACCCCCTAAAAACATCCAAATCGATATCGTTATGCGATATGTAAATCCTTCTAACCACAAATTCATCATGTAATATACAAATGGTACTGCCAGGACAAAGGCTAAGACTACGATTTGTATAAATTCTTTCGAGAAAAACGAAATAATCTGCGCAACATTGGCCCCCAAAACCTTTCTTAGACCTATCTCTTTCTTTTTACGAGATATTATAAAAGACATTAACCCAAAAAGTCCGAGACAACCAATACTAATTGCCAGTATAGAGAATAGTGTAAATCCTTTATAGATCATACCCTCTACAACGTACTCTTTTTCTATAGCATCATCCAGAAAATGATAATCATATACAGCATTAGGAAAGGTGTTTTTCCATGTTTTTTCTAAAGAAGCCAACGCTTCAGAATTTGGATCATTAATTTTAATAAAAGCTTGATTATGATAAAAGCTCCAATTTAGAAGAATACAAGGTGTGATTTCATATTGAAAAGAATTATTATGGTAATCTTTAACAACACCAACAATAGTGGCTTGCCCTTCATTAATTTCGATTTTTTTACCGATTGCTTCTGCTGGAGTCCAATTATATGATTTTACTAAAGTTTCATTAACAATAAACTCATCAAATGCTTCCTTATTAGTTGTAAAATTTCTACCGGCTATAAGTTTTAAATCATAAAATTTCAAATAGTTCGTACCTGCTACTTTCATTTCGGCATCTTTAGCTTCTTGAATATTTTGTTCAGGAAGACGAAAACTTGTTCCTAATTGAAAACCATTAACAGCCATTGGAGGACCGGAGCCATATGCCACATCTGTTATGCTAGTATTTTCTAAAAGTATATTCTTAAAAACATCTAGTTTACTATGATTCGGTACAGAAGTGGTGATCACTGCGCTTGAAGAAAATCCCTTGGGTTCATTTTTAAAATAATCCATTTGAAAAGCAACAATAATCGCCGCAATAACAAAAATTTGTACGATAATGAACTGAAATACAATCAAGGATCTACGAAAATTAAACGCTCCTGTTTTACGTATTCGAATTTTATTTTTTAACGCTTGTACAGGTTTAAAAGCAGAAAGAACAATAGCAGGGTAAATAGCTGCTAAAAGAATTGTAAAAGTACCTATTGCTATAATTATACCTATATCTTTTATGCCAAATTCTAGTTTTAAATTGATAATTGATAAATGCGAATTAAGTTGATGAATTAAAACATGTACAATAAGTATTGATGAAATGAGTGTTATTATAATCATCATTCCGTTTTCAACCAAAAATTGTATCACAATATCTAATCGTTTACTTCCTAAAGCTTTTCGGATCCCGACTTCTTTTGATCTTGATACAGATTGAGCGGTTATTAAATTTACAAAGTTTACAATAGCAATTATCAAAATAAATAATGCCACTAACAAAGCTGTATATAAAATATGAGTGGGAATTATGTATCCTCCTGGACTACTGCCATAAAGGGTTTCATTATGAATCTCTTGTAAGGGTTGTAATGCATACGAAATACGAGCATCATCTTCTGGTTTTAGGTATTTCTTTTTCCAAGTTGTTATTTTAGACTCAAGAAGTTTACGCTGATCTTTATTTTGTAGCACAACAAAAGTAGTCCCTTGGTAGTTTCCAGACCAATTATTAGCAAAGAAGGTGTTATTTACCTTAAAAAACTCGTAGGGAATTAGTAGTGAATATCGCTGATTAGAGTTTGGGGGGGGATCTTTAACCACTCCGGTAATTTTAAGAGGATCTTTACCTTGTAAAAGAATTGTTTTACCCATAATGGATTGCAAATTGTCCTGATCGTTAGGAAAATATTTCTCTACTAAAGTTTGAGTAAGAACTATAGAATTTAAATCGTTAAGAGCTGTATCTGGATTACCAACTAACCATTTAGTATCGAATGTTCGGAAATAATATGCATCAGCAAATAACACCTCTGATTCTTCAAAACGACTTACATCTCTTTCTTGATCTTGAATACTAAATTCACGACTCATAGGTCCCGCAGTCTGAGTAACCATATCGATATCGGGAAAATCATTCCTTAATGCTTCAGCCAAAGGATATGCTGTAGTATTCCAGTACAAAGTTTGATCTGGCAATTTATTATGTTGCACTACCCTATAGGTTCGAGAGGCATTCGTATGATAATCGTCAAAACTAGACTCATAGGTTACAAAAATCAAAATCAAAATGCAGGCACTAATTCCGATAGAAAGTCCGATACTATTAATTATAGTACTCACTTTGTTCTTAAGAAGATTTCTCCAGGCAATTTTAATATAATTTTTAAACATAACTTTTCTTTTTATTCTGTTCTCAAATTGATTATAGGGTTTGACGAAGCCGCTTTAATTGTCTGAAATCCTACCGTTAAAAAGGTAATAACTACTGCGCTAATTGCCGCTAAAACAAATACCCAAATATCTATTGGGGTTCTATAGGCAAATCCCTTAAGCCACTCGTCTACTAAAACATATGCTAATGGCGCAGCCAAAAGAATAGAAACACATATCAATTTGGCAAATTCTGACGAAAATAATACTGCCAATTCTGATACTTTAGCACCTAATACTTTTCGTATACTTAATTCTTTTACGCGTTGCTCAGCAGTAAAAGCAGCAAGACCAAAAAGTCCAAGACAAGCAATAATGAGTGCCATAAGCGTAAATATATTGAGCACAATACTCATACGTTTTTCTGATTGAAAAGTGTTCTCAAATTCTTGATCCATAAAACTATACTCAAAAGGGATCGATGAATCGATTTGTGCAATATCATCCTGGACATTTGCAACCAAGGCTTCTAGATCACCTGTATTTTGTATCACTTCTGGATTAAGCCTCATAGAATAGAAGGATAATCCAGCACCGTAGTCCCATACTTTATCATTTTGATGATGAATAATAACTAGTGGTCCTATCTCCTGACGTACACTATTAAAGTTAAAATCTTTGACCACACCCATAACTTCAAATTCATCCTCACCTCCTGATGCAAGTGCTACTATTTTTCCAACGGGTGAATCTGTAGTATATGTGTTTTGAGAGCCCCAGCCTAAGGTCTTAACTGCTTCTTCATTTAAAATCACTTTATATTTATCATTAGGTCGAGACGAATCAAAATTTCTACCTGCTAAAAATTCTACTCCTAATACCTCTAGATAATCCTCTTCTGTTCTTACATTTCTAAGTTGAACCACATCATTTTGAGAACCTTTTGCTTTATATCGGTCTCCTGACCAAATATTAGGAGGTAGCCCAAAAGATTTACCTACATTTAAAAATGCCGGATTTTCTTCTAACTTTTTCTTAAGAACCTCTGTATCAAAACCTATTTGTTCAATATTATGAATTTGAAGTATATTATCTTTCTTAAAACCTATATCAAGTGAAGAAGTGTATGATAACTGTTTTTGAACAAAAAAAGTACATATGACTAACGCAATAGATATCGTAAATTGAAAAATCACTAGTCCATTTCTAATTCCTTTTCCTCTAAACTTTGTACTTATCTTTCCCTTTAAGGTTTCTACAGGCTCAAACATCGATAGATAAAAGGCAGGATAACTTCCTGATAATAAACCTAGTCCCAATACAAATACTAATACTATCCCTAAAAACACTGGATTTATCAAATAAGGAATCAATTCTAATTCTACTTCGGCAATTGAGTTAAATATCTTTAAAGTAGATTGAACCAATAACAAGGCTATAATAGTACCTGTCAAAACAAAAAGTGTTGATTCTAAGACAAACTGTTTTATAAGCGCCTTTCGTTTCGATCCTAAGACCTTTCTTACCCCTATTTCTTTTGCTCTTTTAGACGATCTAGCTGTAGAAAGATTCATAAAATTAATACTGGATAATAAGAGTACTAAAATTCCGATAGCGCCAAATATGTTTACAAACATAGGATTACCACTAGGCCCAAATGCATTAAAAGCAGGAGAGTCAGAAAGGTATATTTCTTTAAGTGGTTGAAGATCTAATGTCCAGGCATGTCCCGCGGTGAACTCTTCAAAGGTCTGGTTAAAGATTTTTTCTGTTGTTGGAGGTGCCCATTTTGGTGGTATTTTCTGAAGCTTATCTGTAAACGCCTGCATATCTGTTCCTCCTTTTACTAAACCATAGGTAGCAAAAGCTGTCCAAATCCATTTCCACCCATGAGCGTCCATCATTTCAGAATAGCTTTTTAAAGATACAATCATATCAAACTGAAGGTGTGATTTATAAGGCACCTCTGCTATTATTCCACTTACCGTATACGTATCCCAAGTACCGTCATGACTCTTAACTTCGACTGTTTTACCAATGGGGTCTTCATTTCCAAAATATCGTTTTGCAGTCTTAGTTGTCATCACCATGGTCATAGGTTCACTAAGTGCTGTTTTCGGATTTCCTTGTGAAAAATTAAAAGAAAACACATCAAAGATATTCTCTTCTGCTGCAAAATAGCGTTCCTCATTATATAAGGCAACATCTCCATTATGGTTTGCGCGAATTGTCTGTGTACCTGTGCTAAAAAGCCTAGTGATTTCTTCAAACTCTGGTGCGTCTGATCGCAATGCGGTTGCTACGTTAGGTCCTGTACTAGAAACCATCTCATCCCAATCCCCCCAAATATTTGGTTGATTTACTCTATAAATGCGATCTGCATTTTCATGAAACGTGTCATATGTAATTTCGTTATGTACATACAAACCAATAATAAAACACGTACAAATACCTATACTAAGTCCAAGAATATTTAGGATGGTAAATTGTTTTTGTCGGATTGCATTTCTCCAGGCGATTTTGATATAATTCTTAAACATGATTATCGTTTTTTGATATTAAAAACCCTTTTATTCTTCTTTTAACCCGTCTACAGGGTTTTTATTTGCCGCACTTATGGCCTGTGAACCCACGGTAAGCAATGCAACTAAGAGAGATATACAACCAGCACCAATAAAATACCATAATTTTAGGGGTACTTTATAAGCGAATTCAGAAAGCCAATTACTTGCCAATAGATATGCTATGGGAATAGCTATACCAGTAGCGATCAAAACTAATTTTGTAAACTCTCCTGATAACATTACAGTAACTTGAGATGCACTCTGCCCCAATACTTTTCTAATACTTATTTCTTTACGTCTTCGTTCTGCGGTATACATTGCCAAACCAAATAGACCTAAGCAAGAGATCAAAATTGCTAAACCAGCAAAATATTTAGAAAGAGAGGCTACTTGCTGTTCTGCTGCATATTGTTTCTGGAAATCAGCATCTAAAAAACTATATTCAAATACATAACCAGGGTTAAATTTTGCGTATAGATTTGTTAGTTTACTAAGCGTTTCTTTTTCTGTTCCGTTAGCGATTCGAACCACGAATTCTAGACTACGCCTATTATCATGTAACCTAAAAAACATAGGTCGAACAAGTTCTCGAAATGATTGAAAATGAAAATCTTTTAGGACGCCTATAATCGTATAATACGTCGATCCGTAACGTACTGTTTTGCCAATCGGATCATCTATACTCATCATTTTTATAGCAGTTTCATTAAAAACTATTGCAGCACTGTCGGCTGGAAAATTTCTAGAAAAAGATCTTCCCTCTTTTAGTTTCATATCCATAGTCTCAATAAAATCATGCCCTATTCGAAGTTCTTTAAAACGGGATTGACGTTCTTCTTCATTACCTGTCCAAACCAGTCCTCCTGTTGTATTAATATTAGTGCCAATAATATTTTGACTTGTCATGGCGGCATTTACCACATTTGGGATTGCATTCAATTCTTTTAAAAAGGTTTCTGCATTTTGCCTTAATTTTCCTTCTTGTTTAAAGTAAACGACATTGTCCTTATCCATTCCTAAATTTTTGGATTGGACATAGTTAACCTGTTGAGAAACTAACAAAACAGCAATAATTAGAATAATTGATAATGAGAACTGAAATACAACTAAGCCTTTTCTAACCCAAATTTCTTCCCATGAATTTTTTAGTCGCCCTCTTAAAATCGATACAGGCTTAAAACCAGAAAGATGTAATGCGGGATAGCTTCCTGCCAAAATTCCTGTAAAAAAGGCAATAAGGAATATTAAACCAATAGTTAATGGATCAAAATTTAGGGATAGTGATTTGCCTGTTATGATATTAAACTGCGGAATAAAAAGGACAACCACTAAAAATGCCAATACTAAAGAAACGAATGCCGTCATTATCGATTCTGCAAAATATTGAGTAATCAGTGTGATTCTTTTAGATCCAAGAGCTTTTTTTACTCCTATTTCTTTTAAACGCCTTGATGCATTTGCAGTAGAAAGATTCATAAAGTTGATACAAGCAATGATTAAAATAAACAATGCAATACAAGAAAATAGATAAACGTAATTCATGCGTCCTGAGGTCTGTTTTCCGTTCTCAAAATTACCATACAAATAGTTAGATGAATATTTTGTCATTATAAGATCTGCTGTAACATCCTTGTCTTGTAACTTAGAAAAAGCTTCTATTTTAGTCGCAAATTCTTGTATATTGGTTCCTTCATTTAAGACAATATAGGTTATCGGATTATTGTTGACCCAATCATTTTTACCTCCATTAAACAATACGCCTTTTTTATACGTTTCTAAGGGTAATATAAAATCGAATTGAGTTGTAGAATTAGACGGGAAATCTTGAAAAACACCGCTTACTTGATGTTTTTCTAACATACCCATTGCTTCCCATTCTATTACTTTTCCTACCACATTATTTACAGAACCAAAAAGTCTATTTGCTAATGATTGAGATATCACAATCGAATTAGTACCTGTTAGTACTTGATCTTTATTTCCTTTTATCAATGGATACGAAAACACATTAAAATAATTTGTGCTAGCAAATACACCATCTGTCTTTATAATTTTGCTATCTACATGAAGTGGTACATTTGCAAATTGCTCTGGTACGGTTTGAGCTACGGCATATTTTATCTCAGGCAATTTATCTGCCATTGTTTCTGCCAGAATAGTTGGTGTCCAATTAAGCACTCTAGGTCCTTCTTTGCTTTCAAACTTATTCCATACCTGATATAAGTATTCATCATTTTCATGAAACTTGTCAACTTTAACTTCATCTAATACCCAAAGAGCTATTAATAACACACAAGCAAGTCCTGAAGACAAGCCTATAACATTAATCATAAAAGTAGTCTTATACCGCTTTATCGTTCTAAGAAATAGTTTTACATTGTGCTTAAACATAACTGTTTGGTTTTGATTTGATTGATATTAAAATTTATTCGTTTCTTAACGCCTCAACTGGATTTCTATTGGCTGCTATAAAACTCTGCCAGCTTACTGTTAATAATGCAATGCCTAAAGCTCCAAACCCTGCAATAAGGTATATCCAGATTCCTAAGTTTGTTTGATATGCAAAATTTTCTAGCCATTTATTCAATGCATACCATGAAATAGGACAAGCAATCACATATGCAACCACTACCCATTTGATAAAATCTATATTAAGCATCACTAAAATCTGATTGATTTTAGCTCCGTTTACTTTTCGAATTCCAATTTCTTTAATTCTCTTTTTTGTATTAAACAAGGCTACCCCTAATAGGCCTATACATGAAATAAGAAGGGCTAAAACAGTAGCGTAACTTAAAATCTGATTAAACTTTTGATCTTGGAGATATTGAGCTTCAAATGCAGCATTAGAAAAATTAAAAATAAATTCTTCGTTAGGGTATAGGTTATTCCAAATCCGGGACACTTGATCCATTGTTTCTCCTATTGCATTCGAATTCAATTGAAAAGAATAATACCCTACAGAATGATCCCAGTTTATATTTTGGGCATAAATTGTTGGAGTTACAGGATTATGTAAAGAGACATGATGGTAATCCTCGACTATGCCACGTATCTGATAATTTTTCTTTCCTATACTAATATACTTTCCTATAGCATCACTAGCTTTAGTGATATTCATTTTAGAAAATGCCGTCTCATTAATTAATACCTCATCAGAATTCCAGTCATTTTGCGATGCAAAGTTCATACCTGCTATTAATGAAATATCATATGTTTTTAGAAACTGGTTATCAATACTAATCTGGTTAAACGTTACAGGATAAGGCCTGGGTTCTCCTAGTTCTGTTACTTGATTAGTTAAACGATTAATCGACTTACCTGGAATAGATGAGCTTACCGAAAATGAAGTGATACCACTCAAGGCCGAAACTTCATTTTTAAATGTTGTTAATTTACTAGACAGCTCTGGATGTTGATTCATGGTCATAGGCGTAAAACTGTACAGCGTTTGTTTGCCGTTAAAACCTAATTCTTTATCCATCATATATTGCATTTGCGTATAAATTCCTGTAGTACAAATTATCAATACTATCGTCACAGAGAATTGCAATGTGACCATTACCTTTTGGCTTGTCCATTTTTGTTGAAGCTTTTGCTTTCCTCCTTTTATTACAGAAAAAGCTTTGTTTTTTACAACAGATAAAAATGGAACGATCGAAGCAAGTGCCGTTATTGATACCACAATTACACTAAGTATCAAATAAGTAAAAGAAGATATGCCGTTAATCGAAAGTTGCGAATCAACTAGATAATATGCTATGGTTATCGCTACTGCAAGAGCAACAATATTAAATACTACACTCTCAATACATAATAAACGAAGTACCTGTATATATCGAGAACCATTAAGTATTCTTATCGAATAATTCTTTGCATTCTCTATTGTTGAAATCGTATTTAGATTAACAAAATTAATCAAGCAAACTAGTAGTACAACAATAATGATCATCGAGAGAAAAAGTACTTGTCTTTGATCCCCATTTACTGATAATTCATGATCAAGTTTAGATTTTAGGTGAATATTTGCTAAAGGCTGAAAGATAAAATTCATCTCGGCCGTTTTCAAATTTTCAGGAAGCGCTACCTTTTTAAGTGCATTTTTTAAGTTAGCTTCTATAGTGGTTATCGACGTATTATCTTCTAACTTTATATAACAATAAGAACGATACTCTACAGGGGTTTGCCATCGTTGTGTCTCGTAAGGTGTCGCCTTTAGGTATTGATATGCCGGATTTTCTACTAAAACCTGATTTTTATTATCAAAATTTCGCATGTAATAGAACAATGTTTTAAATGTTCCTATAACATCGATCTTCATATGACTATTACCCGGAATATCTTCAAAAACAGTATCGACTACAAATTTCCATCCTTCATTAACGGTAAGTTCTTTACCCAAAGGGTTTTTATTTCCGAATAACTTTTTTGCAAAAGATTGTGAAATCGCAACACCATGAATGTTTTCGAGTAATGAACCTGATTCTGAAGAAATGATGTTACGATCAAAAACAGAGAAAAAAGTAGGATCACTCCAAACAAAATCAACATTTTGTATTTTTTGTTTAGGGCCATTAAAAATAGTTACTACATCTCGACCAATATTACATTGCGTAAGAACGCCTTCAAATTCTTTAGCCAACAGTTCTGATGATCCGCCAAAATTCTTTGCAGATTTGACTTCTTTACCATTTTCATATTGTACATCAAGGCCAACTCTATAAATAGATTCAGAGTCTTTCCAAAACGTATCATAACTGGTTTCATGTTGTATTTTTTCGGCTAGAAAAATAAATATTGTGTATCCAACGATCAGTCCTATAATTTTGGTAGAAGTCATGAATTTCTTTTTCCATAAACTTCTAACAATAACTTTTAATTCATGTATATTCATAACCGTTGTTTTATTAGATTATTCATCTCTTAACGCATCTACAGGATTGCTGTTGGCTGCAGTAAAACTTTGCCAGCTTACTGTTAAT
The DNA here is from genome assembly GCF_003443715.1 of Aquimarina sp. AD10. Taxonomy (NCBI): domain Bacteria; kingdom Pseudomonadati; phylum Bacteroidota; class Flavobacteriia; order Flavobacteriales; family Flavobacteriaceae; genus Aquimarina; species Aquimarina sp. AD10. Next base: position 3,678,936 of record NZ_CP031965.1, read on the forward strand.
AGTGTTATCCCTAATGCCATAATCCCTGCTAATGCAAATATCCACCAGCTTAGATCAGTTTTAATTGCAAAATTGGATAACCATGAGTTCATTGTATACCAAGCAACCGGAACAGCAATAAAAAAGGCAATTCCGACCCATTTAATAAAATCTATATTTAATAGTTTTAGTATTTTAAAAATACTGGCTCCATTGACCTTTCTGATCCCTATTTCTTTTTTACGTTGTATACATGTGTATGAGGTTAATCCAAAAAGACCTAGAGCCGCAATAAAAATTGCCAGTGCTGTAAAAATTCTAAAAGCACTACTAAATTTGGCATCTTCATCATATTGTGCTTGAAATTTTTTATCGATAAAGGTGTAACTAAAAGTACTTTCGGGAAATACTTCTGACCAAACTTTTTCTAATTGTGTGATTGCGCTTTGATACCCTGATGTAGCTATAATATTTGGATCTAACTTTACTAATACATTGTCTCTAGTGGGTTGTTGCCTCATCATCATTGGTTGCACAGGGGTTTTTAGTCCAAAATGATGGTAATCTTTTACAACTCCTATAATAGTCCAATCTATACCCCAAAACTTTACTGTTTTATTTATCGCTTCTAATGGATTAGAAATACCTATTTCCTTTGTGAATTTTTCATTGATCACCATGTCTCTTTTAGTACCTTTTCCTATACTATTGGATTGAAAAGTTGTTCCAGCTAAAAATTCAATATCCATAATATCGAAGTAATCCGCTTCTACCTTATAGTTATAGTATACTTTGTTTCCTTCTTCGGTACCGTCTGGATAGGTAATACCCATAAAAGAAGATAAGTTTTCATATCCATCTCCTGGATAAGTTTGTGCAGTTGTTGCATACTTTACAACAGGTAGTTTTTTCATTTCTTCGCTTAGTGCAGAAAACTCATTTAAAAGTATAGAATCGGATGTTTTACTTAAAATTTCTCCATGAATCGCTATTATATGATTTAGATCTGAGCCAATGGGTTGATCTTTCATAAAATTAATTTGCTTTGTCACCACAATAGTTCCGATTAACAATACAATGGTTGCTAAGAATTGTGTGATGATTAGTCCTTTTCTTATATGTAACCCACTAGCAGAAGTACGAACTTTACCTTTTAGTGCTCTTGATGGAGAATAACTACTTAAAAGAATTGCAGGATATACTCCTGCCAATATCATCCCAAAAAGAATTATCCCTATTATTAATAGTATACCAGTTAAACTACTTACCTCAAAGGTTAATGCTTTTCCTGTAAAAGAATTGTACAATGGAAGCACTATAATAGCAATTACTATTGCTACTAGTATAGCCAGTCCATTTAGAATTACAGATTCTAATAGCGACTGCCCTATGAGCTGTCGTTTATGTGCTCCTGCTACTTTTCTAATACCAACTTCTTTGGCTCTTTCTAGAGATTTAGTAGTTGAAAGATTAATATAATTTAACCAAGAAAGAATTAAGATAATAAATGCAATTGCCATTAAAAACTTTACTCGTGTTACGCTTCCATTAGCTTCTGCCTCATAGGGTTTATTAGAGTATAGATGTATATCCTGTATGGGCTCTATATTATGCCGCTCATCTAGATCATCTTCAAAATCACTTTCTATTATTTTTTTTTGAAGTAATCCTATATCTGCATTTTTATCTAGTTTTAGATAGGTAAAATAATTATTTCGACTCCACTCGAGTTCTTTTTGACCATCAAATTCATCCCATGTTTTTATGGTTTTAAAAGACAATAAATAATTGATTTTAAAATGGGTGTTTTCGGGAACATCTGCCATTACACCTGTTACTGTAGCCAAGGTTGGAGATCCCCAAAAAATAGATATGGTTTTACCGATAGGGTTTTCTTTACCAAAGAGTTTTTGAGCTACTGTTTGGGTAAGTACAATAGAGTTTGGCTCTTTTAATGCAGTTGCGGTATCTCCTTTAATTAGACTTTGATTAAAAATATCGAAATAAGACGGATCTGCTAAGCTACCGCGGGTTTCTTCTAACGTTTGCTCCCCTATTTTAAAAGTAACTTTATCCAATTGATAAAATCGTACAAAATCCAATACTTCTGGAAACTCTTGTTTAAATGTTGGTCCAGAAAGATTATAGGATTGTGCATCACCCGCTACAAAAGTATCTCCTTCTAAATAATCCATATACACCCTGTATACGTGTTCAGATCCTTTAAATTGATCATAACTACGTTCATAATTAACATATACCATAATCAAAATAAAGGAAGCCACTCCTATTGCTAATCCAGATATATTAATAAAAGAATAGAGCTTATGCTTTAAAAGATATCGAACGGCTATTTTAAAATATAAAGTATACATTGTGGTTTATTCTAATTATGATTCTACTCATCTCTTAATGCGTCGACCGGATTTCTATTCGCGGCGATAATCGTTTGAGTACTCACTGTACATATGGTTACTATAAGTACTAACATACCTGCTGTAAGAAAATACCATAGATTTGCTCCTGTTTTATAAGCAAAACCAGAGAGCCAATTATCAATTAACATATAACTTATAGGCAACCCAATAGCTATTGCCACCAAGACCAGTTTTACGAATTCTTTAGATAATAAAAAAGAGATGTGAGCACTACTATCCCCCAAAACTTTTCGAATTCCAATTTCCTTTTTTCTTCTTTCTGCGGTAAAAGATACAAGTCCAAAAAGACCTAGACATGAGATAATAATAGCTAAAATGGCAAAATATCGAGACAGCTTAGACACTCTCTGTTCTGCTATGTAAAGCTGTTGATAATTTTCGTCTAGAAACATATAATCAAACAAAAACCCAGGGTTGTTTTTTTCATAAAAATCTTTGAGTAATGTTAAGGTTTCCTGTTCCTCACCTATTTTAATTTTTACCATAAACTTAGTTAGTCTTTCGGGCCATAAATTGATAATCATAGGTTTGATATCTTCATGAAGAGATTCAAAATGAAAGTCTTTAATCACCCCAATAATTTCTCTTTTTTTATTTCTAAATCCGATAAATTTACCAACAGGGTTTTTCAATTGCATACGTTTAATAGCAGATTCATTAAGGATAACTTTAGTGTTTTCTTCACTAAAATCTTTTGAGAAAGACCTGCCCTGTACTACTTTGATATCTAACATTTCAATCAAACCATAATATGCTATCATATTTTGAAATTGAGTATAATCATTAGGATCTTTTCCTTCCCAATCAAAACCTCCTACGCCCCAACCATCACCGGTCATAGCGTTTCGGGTACTCGATGCGTCTAGTACTCCTGGAATGTTTTTAAGTTCTGCCAAAAAAGTATCCATATGATTGTCATCCAACGTTTTTCCTTCTCTATTAAAATGAATTATTTGTTCTTTGGTATATCCTAAATTTTTGTTTTGTATAAATTCAATTTGCTGATGAACTATTAAGACCGATACGATAAGTATAATTGAAACCGTATATTGAATAATAACTAACCCCTTACGTGTCCATACTTCTCCTACAGAAGAATTTAGTTTCCCTTTTAATATTAAAGCAGGTTTAAAGCCAGATAGATATAAGGCGGGGTAACTACCTGATAATAAGCCGGTGAATATTGTAATCCCTAATAACGAAAAAACAAAACCAGAACTAATTGTTATAGAAAGTTGTTTCCCTGTAATTTGGTTAAATTCTGGAAGTAATAGAATAACAAAAACAATGGCTAATAATAAAGCCATAAAGGCAATCCCAATAGCTTCTATCATATATTGAAAAATGAGTGTTTTTCTATTTGCTCCTATAACTTTCTTAATACCTATTTCTTTAAGTCGTCTAGAGGCTTTTGCTGTAGACATATTCATAAAATTGATACAGGCTATAATTAGAATAAACAGCGCTATGATAGAAAAAAGTCTCACATATGTAATTCTGCCTCCTGCTTGTATACCATTTTCATAACTCCCGTATAAATATTCGTCTGTATATTTTTTCAAAAACGGAGTACGATAAGACTGTCCTTTATTAGTTTTATTTCGAATAAAATCATGAATCTTTTCATTAAAAGCAACAATATCAGTATCTGGCTTCATACTAAGATATACATATGTTGATTGACTACCCCAATCCAAAAGATTAGTTTGAGAAAGCGTTTTTTCTTCATAAGAGAGTACAAAATCAAATCGTTCTGATGATTGTTTGGGTACATCTTCAAAAACACCAGAAACCGTATACTGTTTTTCCTTCTGAAAATCAATACTCTGTCCTATTGCATTTTCTACAGAACCAAAGAGAGTTGTAGCAATAGTTTCTGATACTAATATGGTATTTGTATCGGCCCAGATATCATTTTTATCGCCCTTGATAATAGGGAAAGAAAATATTTTAAAAAAATCTTTGCTTACATAATGACCATCTCCTTTTATGGTTTGATTCTCGATAGAAAGTGTTGCATCTTGTGGATATTTTACCACCTGAGTTGCCATATGTATTTCTGGCATTTCTGCTAACATAAGTGGTGCTATATTTCCAGATGTGGTCCTACCTACTTTTGTAGCTTGTGGAAATTCGGCAAGCTCCATTAGATGAAAAATATGATCACTGTTTTTGTGAAATTTATCGGTGTATAATTCATCGCTTACCCATAGATATATCAAAATAGAACACGTTAATGCAGTAGATAATCCAATAATATTAATAAAAAAAGAAACCTTATATCTTTTAATACTTCTTAAATACAAAACGAAATGATGTCTTAACATAACTCTTTAGTTTATTGATTTTAATAACTAAACACATTCAACCTAAGTTGATAATTCACTCTGTCCTCAAACTTTTGATAGGATTTGCGGTTGCTGCTTTTAATGCTTGATAGCTTATTGTCACAAAAGTGATTAGCACTATACTTCCTATTGCCAAGGCAAATATCCACCAGTCTATTGCGATTCTATATTGATAATTTTGAAGCCAGTTATCCATAAAATACCATGCTAATGGTGATGCGATAATACCTGCAACAAAAATGAGTTTAAAGAAATCTTGTGTAAACAAGATCAAAATATCACTTACCTTACTTCCTAGTACTTTTCTAATACCTATTTCTTTTTTACGTTGAGCTACAAAAAATGAAATCAATCCATAAAGCCCTAAACAACTAATAAAAATTGCCAGTGCAGAAAACAGTTTTGACATTGATAAAAAGCGTTGTTCGTCGGCATATTGCTCTGCGACACGCTCATCCATGAATGTGAATTCATAAATGTATTTTGGAAATACTTCTTGCCACAATTTTTCGACTTCTGCCAAGGTAGATTTTGCGTTTTTACCTTGAATTTTAATTGCAAAATTAGAGTACCCACTAACGTAAGGTGCTATAAAAATTGGACTAATACTTCTTTGAAAATTGCGATCATGAAAATCTGCAACAACACCTACAATGGTACCTTTGGTATCTCCTCCATTTACTTCTATTCTCTTTCCGATTAACTCATCTGGCGACTCAAGTCCTAATTTTTGAGCTAGCCTTTCATTTACTACTAATTCTGTTACCGAATCTGTTGGGAAAAAGTTACGTCCTGCAATTATTTCTAATCCAAAAGTTTTGATGTAATCAGCATCGGCTAGTTTAGCCGAAATTGAGAATTCCTCTGCCTCTGCTCGGTTATTGTATTTTATTCCTGTACCCCAATTATTGTAAGAAGCTCCTGGGCTAGATAAGCATGCTGTCATTTTTTCTACTCCAGAAAGTTTCGTAATACGTTCCTTTAATCCTTTTAACTTAACATATTTTATATCTTCTGGAATCTCGATCATTATAATGGCATCTTTTTCAAAACCTAAATCAGCATTAACAGCATATTTTATCTGCTTTCCGATAATAACTGTAGCTACTATAAGAACAATTGAAATTGTAAACTGTGCGGTTACCAAGATTTTTCTAGTTAGTTTTCCACCAGTATCTTTTTCAGTTAGTTTTCCTTTAAGTGCTAAGGTGGGAAGGATTCTTGCTAATAATATTCCAGGATAGCTACCTGCAAAAAGAGCAACTATTACGAGCAATATTATTATAAAACCTATTATTTTGAATTCTAGTAGTGATTGTATAGAAAGATCAAGTCCAAAAAGTGTATTAAATGATGGTAAAGTTGCAGCTGCAATTACTAAACCAACTACCATAGCAAAAAGGCTAATAATAAACGTCTCTGAAATAAACTGCCAAAAAAGATGTTGTCTAAAACCTCCTAGTACTTTTCGAATTCCAATTTCTTTAGAACGTGTAAATGCTTGTGCAGTAGAAATATTTATAAAGTTAATACAGCCAACTACAATTAAGAAAAAACCTATTAAAGAGAAGATCCAAAGCAGATTAACATTTATTCCTCCATATTTATTATTAAAATGTATATCATTAAGCGCTTGCAATTTATAACGATGTACATTTTTACTTTTAGAACGATGCTTCGTCACCAATTCTACTAGTCTATTTTCTATTTGAGCAATATTTTGATTAGGTCTTAATAATGTAAAACACATTAAGCTACTATTAATACCACCCCAAGAGCCGCTAGACACAAAATCATCATAACTTTTTAATGTTATAAATGATGGAAAAATACTAGCTTCTATAAGTGTTCTCTCTGGTAAATTTTTAAGAACACCGATTACAGAAATGGTCTGATTATTATCAAGAACAAAAGTTTGCCCTAATGCATTTTGATCTCCAAACATTTTTTTAGCAAATCTCTCTGTTATATATGCCGTATTTGGTTCTGCAAGTGTTTGATCTCCTAATTTTTCTAATAAAGGAAAATTCAAAATATCAAAAAACTCAGGTTCTGCAAATGCAATATCTTCTTTAAAACGTTTTTCCTCATTACCATCAGAGCCATTAACTTGCCAATTTTTTCTGATATAAAAACTAGCTACTTTTTCTGCATAATCATAATCCAACTCAAACGCTTTTGCAAACCCTGGAGGAACAGCTGCATCATATTCTATATCATCACGATGTTCTTCGGTTACGACACGGTAAATACGATCCGCATTATTATGAAATGTATCAAATTGCAGATGATGACTAACATATAAGAATATTAAAATAGTACAGCCAAATCCCAATGCCAATCCAAGAATATTAATAAAGGCAAATACTTTTCTCTTACGAAGGTTTCTCCAGGCGATTTTTAAGTGATTTTTAAACATAGTTTTGTTTTTTTAATAACCCTGAAGGTTTAAAAAAAACCTTCAGGGTTATCATGACTTTATTCTGTTCTTAAACTCTTTATAGGGTTTACAATAGCAGCTTTAATACTTTGATAACTTACAGTAAGTATAGAAATGATTATGGCCAAAAAAGCAGCAGTAGCAAATACTCCCCATCCAATTTCTATTCGGTACGAAAAGTCTTCTAACCATTTATTCATAGCATACCAACCAAGCGGTAATGAAACCAGAATAGCGATTCCTACTAGTTTCAGAAAATCTATAGTTAGTCTATATGAGATTTGACTAACACTTGCTCCCAATACCTTTCTCACTCCTATTTCTTTGGTCCGTTTTTCTGCATTAAAGGCGGCTAATCCAAATAATCCTAAACATGCAATTAAAATAGAGAGTATCGTAAATGTTATAAAAACACGTCCTAACCGTTTTTCCGCTTGATAAGTATCATTAAAAGAATCTTCTAAAAATCGATAACTAAAGGGTTGACCTGGAGCTACTCGATTCCATATATTCTCGATATTTGCAATTGTATTTGAAAAATTACCTGGCGCTAATTTAACAGACATTGATCCCGAAGAGCTGCTTAAATTAAGACTTAATGCGCCTATATCTTCTCGTAATGATTCAAAGTGAAAATTCTTAACTACACCAATAACCTTAGAAAATTCAGGGTTTTCTGATCCTAATTCTCGAGACAACCTAATTCCTAATGCCTCTTCGGGCTGCAAGCCCATAATTGCAACTGCAGATTCATTTAAAATAATTGCCGAAGAGTCAGCGCTAAACGCCTTATTAAAATCTCGTCCTGCAATAATTTCTATCTTAAGTGTATTTAAATAATCATGATCTACATCCCACGTCTGCATGTTTATTGCATTTTCTTGTTCTGTAGATCCATCTTTGAAGAATGAAGAATTATTCCTATAAGAAGGTGTGGGTAAGTAACCACTTAGAGATACACTTTCTACTTGTCCAAGCTTCTGAACCTCTTCTTTAAAAGAAGTAACTTGATTTCCTGCTGCATATGCATCATTAACAATTAAAACTTGATCTTTGGTATAACCAATATCCTTATTTTGAATAAATTCTAATTGTTGAAACACAACTAAAGTGCTTACAATCAGAAAAACCGATATTGCAAACTGAAAAATTACTAATGAATTTCTTATCCGACCTCCGCCATTACTGACTCCTGCAGATCCTTTTAATACTTTTACAGGTATAAATTTAGACATAAAGAACGCCGGATAGCTTCCAGAAAAAATACCGAGTACAACTGTAGCTAAAAATACTATAAACCAAAATATAGGGTTTGTAAAAGGTATTGCAATTGTTTTTCCTGATAGTGTATTAAAAAAAGGGAGTGCTATTACAGCCAAGAGTATTGATAAGACTAGTGAGATAAAAGAAATAATCGCTGATTCTGTTAAAAATTGCTTTATTAAACCAAATCTGCTAGAACCCAAGGTTTTACGAACACCAACCTCTTTTGCTCTTTTAAGAGAATGTGCCGTAGATAAATTCATAAAGTTTACACTGGCTAAAAGAATTAAGAAAACACCAATAAAAGAAAGAATATATACATTTTGCATACTACTATTTGGACTCAATTCTGTAATTCTGTTGGAATGTAAATGGATATCTGTCAATGGCATTATACTATAATTAATATAGTTGCCAGAAGCGATAAATTGTTCTTTGGTTATTCCAGGATAAAAAGCTTGAGCATAAGGAATAATATATTTATCTATCATTGACTCTAATAAAACATTAAAATCATCAATATTCGTGTCTTTAATAAGTTTAACAAAAGTGAAATAATTATGGCTAGTCCATTCCATCGCTTGTGCATCTTCATATCCCGACATAGCCATAAAAACACTGCGATCTTTTAGAAAAGAATTTTGTGGAAGATCATCCATAATACCCGTTATGGTATATGTTTCAGAATTTTCTAGTACAACCAGCTGTCCTAACGCTTCATCTAATTTGAAATGCTTTTCTGCGGCACTTTTGGTTAACACCAAAGTATTTGGTTTAGTTAAGGCTGTTTTGACATCTCCATACAATAATTCAATACCAAACATTTCAAAAAAAGTAGCATCTGCATAGGTGCCTTGTAATTCTTTTGCATTTAACTCAGCATTGCTTTTTTTGATCAATACACTCCCTATATTTCTAAATCTCGTTGTGACTTTTACTTGAGAAAAATCATTTTTCATTGCTGCTGCCATTGGCGCAGATACTTCTGCCGATTCGTGCGCGTCACCACCAAATTTAATATCAGCATTTACTCTATAGATTTGATCAGAATCGGCAAACATTGTGTCATAACTTAGTTCATCATAGATATATAATGAAATAAGTAAGCCTCCTGCCATTCCGATAGCTAATCCAAAAGTGTTCAGAAAAGTAAAAAAGGGTTGTTTTTTAAGACTTCGCCAGGCGATTTTAAGATGATTTTTAAACATAATTATTCTTTTTTGATGATGATATTACTCAGTACGTAAACTTTTTATAGGGTTTACTATCGCTGCTTTTATTGCTTGATAACTTACCGTTATAAGAGCAATAGCAAGTGCAACAACTCCTGCTAAAACAAAAATCCACCATGAGATCTTTATTCTGTAGGCAAAATCCTCTAACCAATTATTCATAAAGTACCAGGAAATTGGCACTGCTAAAACGATAGCAATTAAAACCAGCTTTAGGAAATCCTTAGAAAGTAATGTTGTAATACTAGTTACAGATGCTCCTAAAACTTTACGAATTCCAATTTCCTTGATTCTATTTTCTGCCATGTAACTAGCAAGACCAAATAAACCTAGACAGGAAATAAAAATGGTAAGTAATGTAAATAAGCTTACGAGCTGACCTGTTCTTTTTTCATCGTTAAATTTTTGAGCATATTCCTGATCTACAAATTCGTATTCAAATGGATATTCGGGGTTGTATTTTCGAAATACACTTTCTACTTTGGCAAGACTTTCTGAAGTGCTATTTGCTGTATTGAGTTTTATATGGATTATATTAAACCAAGCTTTGGCACCTTCTATCACCATTGGGTCTATCTTTTGAAACGGAGATTCTAACACAAAATCTTTTGCAACTCCTACAATATGCCAGTCTATACCGTTATCTTTTACAATCTGACCAATAGGCTCATCAAAATTCATTAGTGCCGCGGCGGATTCATTAATAAGTACTGCCGTAGAATCTGTTGGATACATATCTAAATCCAGATCACGACCTTCAACAATTTCTACACCTAAAGTTTCTGACACATCTTCATCGGCTACGAACCTTTGGATTATGATCTTATTTTCTTCGTTTTTTCCTTGCCATTCAAACCCCCAAGTATTGCTCCAACCTTCAGTAATTGGAGAACTAGTTCTTGTTATTGAAGTGGCAGCTCCAGAAGCCAATAATTCTTCTTTAATGAGGGCATAATTTTTTTCTACATCACCTTCTATTGACGTATAAACTAAATTGTTTTTAGAATAACCCGTTTGTCTGTCTTGTACTTTTTTTAACTGTTGTGCTACAATCATACTAGAAGTAATCAATATAATCGCAGCAGAAAATTGAAGAACCACCAAAACTTTTCTTGGTGTAACCGCAGCATTTGACTTAATAAATGTTCCTTTTAATACAGAAGAAGGTTTAAACCCTGAAAGAAACAACGCAGGATAGCTACCCGCCAAAAGACCAGTAAAACATATTACCCCAAAAGCCGATATCCAAAATCCAACATTAGTCAAATCTAATGATAATGGTTTTTCTACTAATGCACCAAAATGAGGTAATCCAATTATAACGAATATAAGGGCAAATACCGCTGCAATGAATGATATGAATATTGATTCTCCTAAAAACTGACTTACAAGTGCCAATCTTCTTGCTCCTACAACTTTTCGTACGCCTACTTCTTTTGCTCTTTTCTCACTTCGAGCTGTACTCAAGTTCATAAAATTTATACAGGCAATTATCAAAATTATGCTTGCTATGATACCAAACATTCTAATCACATCTATTCTACCTCCTATTTCCTTACCATTTTCAAAGTTCGAATACAACCAGGAACGTGTAAATGGGTACAAATACGTTACCATTTCTGGAGAGTCTTTGTCATACACTTTTCTTAAGCCTTCTATTCGTTTTATGAACGCAGCATGATTGGTTTCTTTTTTAAGCATTACAAAAGTGGCAATAGAATTATTGCTCCAATTTTTATCATCCCATCCACGTTGTTTTAAAAATGCCCAAGGCATCAAAAAATCAAATTCAAAAGCTGTACTTGATGGTAAATCTTTTAAAACTCCACTAATCGTAAAACTATCGGTGTTATCTACTTTTACTATTTTACCTACTGCGGGTACGTTACCAAACATTTTTTTTGCAAAAGATTCTGTAATAACAACCGAATTAACATCCTCTAGAACAGTTTCTATGCTTCCTTCTAACAAAGGGAAACTAAACATTTTCAGAAAATCTGGGTCTGTTATAATTCCGTTACCGTTTATTCGTACATCACCTTGTGCAAACAAAAACTCAGAATCTTCTTGTAATCTTACTGCACTTTCAACTTCTGGATAATCCTCTTGGATGATGGGTCCCATGATTTTAGGAGTAGAATTCCATGTCCATATCTCTCCATTTACCGGATGTTGATTATACACTTGATAAATTCTATTTTTATTTTCATGAAATTGGTCCATCCCAATTTCAAAATTCACCCAAATCACTATGAGTGTCGTTACCGCAAGACCAATAGAAAGTCCAACAATATTTAATACAGAGAAACTCTTGTTTCTGAGTAAATTTCGCCAAGCGATTTTTAGATAGTTTTTAAACATGATATTGTGATTTGATAATATGGTTCAGACCACAAAGGTTTTAAAAACCTTTGTGGTCTATTACGCTATTCTGTTCTTAAACTTTTTACGGGATTTGCCATTGATGCTTTTATTGCATGAAAGCTTATCGTTAAAATTGCTATTGCAAGTGCTATCATACCTGCCATACCAAATACCCACCAATTTACTTCTACCCGATATGCATACCCTCCTAACCACTTATGCATAGCGTACCAAGAAAAAGGTGTCGCTATAACGACCGCGATAAGTACCAATTTGATAAAGTCTTTTGACAATAATTTTACAATACTCGAAGCTTCTGCACCCAATACTTTACGTATACCAATTTCTTTGGTTCTTTGCATGGCACTATAAATTGCTAAGCCTAATAAACCTAAACAAGCAATTAAAATGGCTAGAAATGAAAAGATGGTAAATAACTTTTTAAACTTAAAATCAGCTTCATATTGTGTATTAAAAGAATCATCCAAAAAGCTATATAAAAATGGACGATGCGGAGCTAAAGCAGCCCATTTATCTTTTATATCCTTAATAGTTTTCTGAAGATTTTGGGATTTTATTTGTAATGAAAAGTATCTACTACTGCTAGGTTCTAATCGTAGTGTTAAGGGAGCTACTTTTTGGTGTAAGGATAAATAATTAAAATCTTTAACTACCCCAATAATTGTACCTTCTTTACCCCATTGCTCAAATTGTTTTCCTATAATTTCAGATGGATCTGTATACCCAAAACTTTTTACAGCAGCTTCATTAATTATCATCGAAGAAATGGTATCTGTTGCAAAATTTCTAGAATAAGCTCTACCTGCGACTATTTCAATATTATAATGAGGTATAAAATCAACATCTATTTCGTATAAGAAAGGATCAAAATTTTTCATCGGCCCTTCTTTTGTCTCTATATTAGTTCCTGCCGCAGGAAAATGACCTCCTGGAACAGTTCGTGAGGCTGAAACTGAGCTAATATCTGGATGATTTAAAAACTCTCTTTTAATGGTTTCTATATTATCACGTACTTGACCATCCCAGTTGAAATCTATAACTAACTGTTGTTCTCTATCAAAACCTAAGTTCTTATTTAGCATATAGTCTAACTGAGAATATACTATTACAGTACTTGCAATTAAAGCGATAGAAAGACTAAATTGAAATATAACAAGCCCCTTTCTAAGATTAACTCCTTTTTTTGAAGTGCTAAAAGTTCCTTTAAGTACACTTGATGGTTTAAAGTTAGATAATATAAAAGCAGGATAACTCCCCGCTAATATTCCTGTAATAAATGCTGTTGCAAAATATAATGACAGCGTAAAACCATTAAAAATTTCTCTGATTAGAAATTGCTTTCCTGTTATTGTATTCATCCAAGGAAGACATATCATCACCAATACCAAACCTAGTACTGCGGATAACATACCCATAAGTAATGACTCTCCTAAAAACTGATAAATCAATCCTTTTTTATCTGCTCCAATTACTTTGCGTACTCCAACTTCTTTTGCTCTGTCTAACGAACGGGCAGTAGCAAGATTCATAAAATTAATAGAAGCAATTACGAGTATAAAAAAGCCAATAATAATAAAAATGTAAATGTTAGATAAGTTACCTGTAATTCCTGGTTGTCGAGCAGCTTTAGAATTTAAATACATATTTTTTAGTGGCTCAAATGAAAGATCATAATAGTATTGAGCATCTCCAGCAGGTCTGTTTTTTTTCAGAAAATCTGGCATCTTATCTTGAAATGCCGTTTGATCAAAATTATCGTTTACCAAAAAATAGGTATAAAAATCAACATATCCCCAAGCATCAAAAATACCTGGTCTAGTTTGGTAAAAGGAGCTCATAGACATAAGGATATCAAAAGAAAAATGTGAATTAGATGGTACATCTTTCATTACACCTGTAACCGTGTATACGCCATCATTGGCTCTACCACCAACCCCATCAATACTTTTTCCCATTGGATCCTCATTACCAAAATACTTTTTTGCTATGCTCTCGGTTAACACTATAGAATATGGAGCTTTTAAAGCGGTCTCTGGGTTTCCTGAAATTAAAGGCCAACTAAATACATCGAATACCGTTGGGTCTACATAAAAACAATTGGCTTCTTGGAAAGAACGTTCATTATAATCTAACAGCACATCAGATCTTCCTGAAAATTGAACTGTTTCAATAACTTCAGAAAAATCACTTTTTAAAGCTTTTCCAACTGGCGCATTACCCCATATCCATCTATCATCTAAATTATCTTTGCTACTATGGTGAACAACTCTATATATATTATCACCATTTTCATGATAACTATCATAAGAAAGTTCATTCCTCACAAACAACGTTATCAATAAAAAACAAGTCATGCCTATAGCCAGACCTCCAATATTTATAGCAGAATATCCTTTGTTTTTTAAAAGATTTCTCCAAGCTATTTTGATATAATTCTTAAACATGATTTTATTTCTTTGCTAAACCCCTAAGGTTTTAAAAACCTTAGGGGTTCTGTTTGATTTTATTCTGTTCTTAAACTTTTTACAGGATTAACTACTGATGCTTTTATGGCATGAAAACTCACTGTTAATAATGCTATAACAATTGCTAAAACCCCTGCTAATCCAAACATCCACCATTGTATGGTTATTCGATATGCAAAATCGCTTAACCAATAATCCATGATAAACCATGCGATCGGTGATGCTATTAAAAAAGCGATCACTACCAGTTTTAGAAAATCTTTAGATAGTAATCGTACTACTTCGGTAACTGAAGCTCCTAATACTTTTCTAACGCCTATTTCTCTTTTTCTTTGAAGCGTACTGTACGCGGCAAGTCCCAATAAACCTAGACAGGAAATAAGAATTGCTAATATTGCAAAATTTAAAAACAAGTCTCCAAATCGTTCTTCGGTACGGTATTGTTCATCAAAAAATTCATCTAAAAAATAATAATCAAATGGCTCTGTAGGTAATATAGAGCTCCATTGACTCTCAATAGAGGCAATTGTTTGTTTTATATTTTGCCCAGCAATTTTAACCGCTATAAGATCATTTCTATCCGATTCTATTCTCATGGTCATAGGACTGATATTTTGTTGTAAAGATCTAAAGTGAAAATCCTTTATTACTCCTATAACTTGTCCTTCTCTTCCCCATTGTTTGAATTTGGCTCCAATTGCTTCTTCGGGGTTACTGTACCCCATTATTTTTGCTGTTTCTTCATTAATTACCATTGCTTCTGTTGAATCGGTGGCAAATTCTTTTGAGAAACCTCGTCCTGCAGCAAGTTCTAATTCAAATTGAGAGATATAATCATAATCCACAAAATAGAGCGCAAGATTGGCTGCTTGAAGTTCTCCCGCTTTATTTTCAATTTCTGAATATGCATTAGAATTTCCTCCTCCAGGTACACTAGAACCAAGACTTGTAGATTTTACTCCTGGTAGTTTTTCAATAGCATTTTGAAATGCCAATTGTTTAGGAGAAGCGTTTGTTTCTAAAATTAACAATTGTTCTTTACTAAATCCCAATTCTTGATTACGCATAAAATTGGTTTGATTGTAAATAATTATGGTTCCGATAATTAATGCAATGGATATTGTAAATTGTGTAGTCACCAATCCTTTTCTTAAGATTGTACCTTGGGTTCCTGTAGAGAAATTTCCTTTAAGAACACTTACTGGTCTGAAAGAAGATAATACAAATGCTGGGTACAACCCTGCAAGGATTCCAATACTCAAAGAAATTGAAAAAAGTATTAATATATTAATACCGCTTGAAAAAACACCCGAGCTTATTATCTTACCAGCAGCGGCATTAAATAAAGGAAGAAATACTACGGATAAAACAATACTAATTATAAACGCAATAATACTTATAATAATGGATTCTCCTACAAATTGCAATGCTAGTTGTCCTTTTTCTGCACCGATTACTTTACGAACCCCAACTTCTTTTGCTCTTTCTACAGAACGTGCTGTGGTTAAATTGATAAAGTTGATACTAGCAATCAAAAGAATAAAAAGTGCTACAATAGAGAAAATGTAAATATTATTAATGTTTCCATCACCTTTTCCCCCACGCGTCGAATGTAAATAGACATCTTCGAAAGGTTCCAAAAAAAGCGTAGCAAACATTTGAAATTCTCTCATTTCTTCTCCACAATTTCTCTCTAAAAAATCTTCAAACTTTGGTTCTAACTGCTCTTTTTTGACGTTTGAATTCACCAAAATGTATGCTGCAGGATCATAATTACCCCAAGCTGTGTTTAGTTCCTTATCCAGATCTTCTGTGAATGTAGTTAAGGATAGTACCATATCTGCGCGGATATGCGAATTTTCAGGAATATCCTCCATCACGCCAGTGATTTTTGTGATATATCCGTCTTCGGTAATTTTTAATGACTGCCCTATTGGATTTTCGTCACCAAAATATTTGTGAGCAGTTGTTTTAGATAAAACAATACTATAAGGCTCTTTAATAACTGTGTTAAGGTCTCCTTGTAATAATTTAAAATCAAACATTTCAAAAAATGCTGGATCTGCTGCGATAGCATTAGATTCTTTGAACTTGATTTCATCATTTCGAACCAACATATTCATATTTAGAATTCGAACAGCAGATTCTATTTCGGAGAATTGTTCTTCTAAATGTGGTGCTACTGCCCAAGCTGGTTGTGATAATTGTAAATGATCCGAGGGTGTTTTCAAATCTGCTACAACTCGATAGATATTGTCTGACTTTGTATGAAAACGATCATAACTTAATTCAAAATTAACATATAATAAAATTAGAAACCCAGCGGTAAGGCCAATTGCTAATCCACTTATATTAATCAGAGAAAAGCCACGTCTTCTCCAAAGGTTTCTTAATGCTATTTTGATATAATTCTTAAACATGATAATTGTTATTTTATAATTTGATTAAGACCTCGAAGGTTTTTAAAATCTTCGAGGTCTGTCAGGTACTTATTCTGTTCTTAAACTTTTGGTAGGATTAGCTGTAGCTGCTTTAAATGCCTGTATCGATACAGTTAATACAGTTATCACCATTGTGATTCCCCCGGCAAGTATGAAAAGCCACCAATCAATCGAAATGCGGTAAGCAAAACCTTCTAACCAATTTTCTAAATAATAATAAGCAAGTGGTGCAGCAATAAGTAGGGCAATTGCTACCAATTTCACAAAATCCTTTGTAAGCATATTAACCACATTTCCTACACTTGCACCCAATACTTTGCGGATCCCAATTTCTTTCTTTTTCTGCTCTGCCATGAATGAAATAAGTCCAAAAAGTCCTAGACAACTAATTAAAATTGCCAAACATGTGAATACAATTGATATTTGACCTAATCGTTTTTCTTCTGCAAATAACTTTTCAACTTCACTATCAATAAAGTGAAACACAAACGGTGTATTTGGATTAGTAGATTCCCAACTTTGTTCTAGATTAGCTAATAGTGTTTTATAATCTTTAGTTTCTGTTTTAACGATTACCCATCCAGGAGCATTTTCATTAAAAAGCATAATTGGAGCTATAGATTCTTTTAGCGATGAGAAATGATAATTATCCACCACACCTACAATCTCGTACTCACTAACCCGACCCTCATACGTTTGAATAAGTTTAGAAGCCAAGGCATTTTCTAAATCAATATTAAATGCATCTATAGTTGCTTTATTAACTACAATTTGGGTACTATCATTTGCTCTTAAATCTCTACCTGCAAGAAATGAAGTTCCTACTGTTTTAAAATAATTATCGCTAACGCCATTGTATTTTACCAAGGTTTGGTTTGCTGGATTACCTCCTGGAAGATGAAGTCCCAAATCTCCCATAATAAATTCTGATGGGTAATGATTACTTCCTGCTGCATCTAATACCCCCGAAACATTTAATATCTGTGATCGTAATGCACTAAATCTGCTCACGGTTTCATCGGTACCTAATCGAATTGCTATGAGATTTTCTTTATCAAATCCCATATCCAAATTTTGTGAATATTTTACTTGCTTATTCACTACTATTACTGCAATAATTAGGGTGATAGAAACTATAAATTGGAAAACGACCAATGCCTTACGGAAATTTCCATTTCCTGATGATACATTAATGGTTCCTTTTAGTACTTTAATCGGTTTTATCGATGACAAAACCAGTGCTGGATATGCACCTGCAAATAAACCGCTAACAATACTTAAAACTACTAATGGTAATAAAGCCTCAATTTGGAACAAAGCAGTATATTCTATATTTCCTTTAGTCAATATATTTACAAAGGGTAATACTACCGCCGTTAAAGGAATACTAATAAGTAATGCCAAAAACGAAAGTAAAACAGATTCTCCTAAAAATTGACGAACTAAAGACCCTTTATTAGCTCCTACTGCTTTTCTAACTCCTATCTCTTTAGCTCGTTTATTAGCTCTTGCTGTACTAAGATTGATGAAATTTACACAGGCAACTAATTGAATAAACAAGGCTAAGATCAACAATAAATATAAATACTGAATATTAGAAACTTTATCAATTTGATTAGATATTCCTTTAGAATACAAATGAATATCTTTTACTTTTTGCAGAAACAAAGATTTATCAAATCCAACATCTGCTAGATTTTGACCACCACGAGTTTGTATAAAATTAGGCAATTTACGCTCTAACTGTTTTTGCTCAGAACCTGGAAGTAACTTTACATAACTATGTACAAAGTTTTGAGTAGCAAAATTCTGTTCATTTCTTACAAACTCTCCCAATCCAGGAGAATTCATACTTAAAATATAATTTGGATTAAGGTGAGATTTTTTAGTGCTATCGTCAAAAACACCCGTTACTATTACCTTTATTTCATTTTCTCCACTTCCTAACACAAGTGTTTGGTTTTCTGAATTTTGGTTTCCAAATAATTTTTCTTTTAGTGTTGATGATAGTACTATTGTATTTGGTCGCGTTAAGGCTCCCGATGGTCGTCCTTCTACAAATGAATAGTTAAATAGTTTGAAAAAAGTAGAATCGGCAAGATACCCTCTTGATTCATAATAACTATTGTTGCTATTTTGAACTTTGATAAGTGCATCATTACCTTCTCCAAAGTAAACAATTCTACAGGCTTCTACCACTTCTGGAAAATCTTCCTTCATGGCAAAAGCAATAGGTGGAGAGCTTGTTGCTGAATTAAAATCTGCACCACCATTACCATTTCCTGTAATTACTGTGCGTATGCGATACAACGATTCTGTATCTTCATGATGAGTATCATAACCCAACTGTGCTAATACAAAGACAATTATGCTTAAGCAACATATAGTTCCTACTGTAAGTCCTAATAAATTTATGGTGGTCTGAAGTTTATTTTTCAGAAGACTTCTCCAGGCTATTTTGATATAATTCTTAAACATAACTGTCGTTTTTTGATGATGAATTGATTTGATTAATGAATACTTAGTTCATTTTTTGAATGACGGCTCTTCCTATTACTATTCCTTTGTTTATAGATGGGTTTCCATTATAAGCTACTGTTGCTTCTCCAAATGCAGTCACTTTTAAGTGGTCTGAAACATTTACTCTAAAATTACCTTCTCCATAAGCTGTTATTTTTGTGTTTTCATTAGCGATACCTAGTGTATTTATTTTGCCTTCGCCATATACTGTATATTTTTGATTATTTACAGTACCTTCTTTAAGTTCTAAATAACTTTCGCCATACATAGTAACATTTAGATTGTTAACTTTAAGTGCGTTCATAGTAATTTTAGATTCTCCGTATGCTTTTAATCTAAAACCATCTTGCTCTATTAAACTTTCACACTTTATAATCTCTTCTCCACGAATCGATAGATCTTTAAGCTCTTTGTAGATTACTGTTGCTACCACTTGTGTATCTTTATAAAGTGGTTTTTTGCGATTGTTCCACTCGTCTCTCTTTGTTTTTACATTCTTAGTGACCATTTTTGCTCCATCAAGATAAATTCTAAGTGTTTTACCTTCATTTTCGATATTGATTTTTTCTTGAGAAACTTTTGAACTTTCAATAATTACGCGTTCTGCATCTCCTTGTTTAAATGTTACTTGAATGTGTGGGCTTATTATTGCACTATCAAAATGGTTTACCTGTACAGTTTTTGTTTGCCCATAACCTATGATGTGCATTAAAAACATTGAAATTGCGAGTATTAAATGTGCTATATACTTTATCATGAGTTTATTTTTTTGATGTTAATGAATGAGATTTATGCGTTAACCCCGAAAGGTTTGTTTTGACTTTCTGTTACGATTTGACCATCAAACAGATTTATCACTCTATGTGCATAATGTGAGTCTCTGTCTGAGTGGGTAACCATTACTATGGTTGTTCCTTCTTGATTAAGTTCTGTTAGCAAATTCATAACCTCAATACCATTTTTAGAATCTAGGTTTCCTGTTGGTTCATCTGCCAATATTAATTTTGCATTAGTAACAACTGCTCTTGCTATTGCTACACGTTGTTGTTGTCCTCCTGATAATTGCTGAGGAAAATGTTTTTCTCTATGTGCAATTTTCATACGTTCTAATACTTGTCTTACTTTTTGTTCTCGCTCACTTTTTTTCATATTTAAGTAAATAAGCGGTAATTCTACATTTTCAAAAACTGTAAGTTCATCGATCAGGTTAAAGCTTTGGAAAACGAACCCTAGGTTTCCTTTTCTAATTTTGGTACGTTGATTTTCTTTTAATCCTCCTACTTCATGACCATTAAAGTGATAACTGCCTTCATTTGGATTATCTAACATTCCAATAATGTTTAACAACGTAGATTTCCCACAACCAGACGGTCCCATAATGGCAACGAACTCTCCTTCTTCTACTTTCAGATTTACACTATTTAAGGCCAAGGTTTCAACCTCTTCGGTTCTAAAACTCTTTTTTAAGTTTTCTATCTGTATCATTTTTTGATTGTTTTATTTTTTAGTGTATTGCTTATTTTAATATTATTTTTTCGGCATCTCCGAAACTATCATAATTTGAAGTAATTACTTTTTCTCCCGCTTCTAAACCTTCTAATACTTCATAATATCTAGAGTTCTGCTTACCAATTCTTATGGGTCTTTTCCAGGCTACTTCTCCAGAGGCATCTACTACAAAAATCCACTGCCCTCCTGTACTTTGAAAAAAGCTTCCTCTTGGTAGTAGCATAGCATCATTAGATGCTCCTAATTGTAGCTTAATGTTATAGCTTTGTCCTGATCGTATCGTTTCTGGTTTTTGATCTACGAAGACTAAATCAACTTTAAATTTTCCATTTCTTACTTCGGGGTATACCTTGCGTAAACGTAGTTGATATTCTTTGCCATTACGTTCAAGTATTGCTGTTAATTCTCTTTTCACTCTATCAATATAATGCTCATCAATAGTAGCTTCAATTTTATAATCCGTTAATACATTTACTTGACCTATACGTTGGCCTTGTGCTATACTTTGCCCTATTTCTGCATCTAAAAATCCTAATTGACCATCTGCAGGAGCTCTAACATTTAAATGATCTATACGTTCATATACCATCGATAATGTCTTTTTCATTCTTGCCAGATCCGCATCCAGTTCATTTAAAGAAGTGCTGCGTAATACGTTATCTTGATCGGTTTGCACTTTGATAATATCAAATTGTTTTTGCGAAAGTTCAAAATTTTCTTTGGCAGTTAGGTATTCTTCTTTTGAGATTAACTCATCTTCATACAATGCTTTACTTTGCTCGTAATTTCTTTTTAGTTTTTGTAATTCATATTTAGAGTTAACCAAATCTTTTCGACCTTCTACTTGTCTAGAATCAAAAGTAAGTTTTGTAGATCGCAGATCATTTTGTTTTAATGCAAGATTATTTTCACTTGCTAATATCTGCTCATAAAGACCTCTGTTTTCTAAAGTCAGGATGATATCTCCTTTTTTGACCATCGCTCCTTCTTCGATAAGCTTTTCTGTTACTCGTCCACCTTCATAGGCATCCATATATATAGTGCTTATAGGTGCTACAGCGCCATTAATGGTGATATAATCATCAAACTTTCCGAAGGAAACATTGGCTATCGATAGTTTTTCCTTTTCTGTTCTAAAGGTGGCTGCCGAGTTTCCGAAAACCATTTTCCACCCTACAAAGAACAGTATCACACCTATAACAATATATCCGTAGTGTTTAGGTCTTAGTCCTTTTTTCTTTTCAATTTTTATATCCATTTTATTGTGCTCTGTTTATATTAAATACGGGTAATCCTTTGTAAAAGTCTAGTGTGCTTTCATTTACTTTTAATCGAAGTTGTACCTGTAAATTTTCGTTTTGTGAATTAGCTAGTAAATTTTTTGATTGGTTTAATTCTATGGCGCTTATTAATCCTTTTTCATATCGTTTTTGTGCAATTTCAAAAGTTAATACTTGAGCATCCATTCTTTGTTCGCTTTGCTTATATTCTCTTGATAATGCATTTCCTTCTTGCACTAATTGCTGAATTAATTGATACAATTCTTGTTTTTGAATGTCATAATTATTTTCTGCTCGCATTAATGCTACTTTTTGTTGTTTAACTCTTGAACGATTAGACCATGCATTACTAATTGGTATGTTTATAGAAACACCTACAAATTGTGCTGCGTTGTCCTTTATTTGTGTATTAAAAGGAATAAGTTCTCCTGCGTCATCTAAACCATTATCTACATATCTTGAACCGTAACCTGCAAATAATGATAATGACGGGTATAAGTTTCCTCTAGCGGCAGACAACTGTTTCTTAGCTGCCTTTGTTCTAAGCTCTCGAGCCTTAATAATAGGTACAAAATCTTTTGCCGTATTAAAAATAGAATCTTTATTCTTATCTACGAGAACTTCATTCTGATCAATTGCTACGGGAGTTGATTTAATCGTTATCGTTGTAGCATCTTCTAAGTTCATTTCTTGAATCAAAGTAAGTTTTGCTGCAATTATATTATTTTCATTTTGAGTTACTAATAATTGATCCGCCAATAATGCTGATTCTGCTTCGTACAAGTCGGCTTTTGCTTTTTGCCCCAATTCTACTTGTCTCTTAACCAAATTATGGTTGTTTTGTGAAACCTGCACTTGTTCTCGAGAGATGTCTAGCAGTCCTTGCATAAATTGAATATCATAAAATGCAGACATTACTCTAAAAGCTAATAAATATTCTTGTTGTAGCCTTTCTTCATTTGCCGCTTTATATAAAAACTTAGTGGCTTTAATAGTATTTACTTTTTGAAAACCTCTAAACAATTCTAATTCTGCATTTAAATTGTAATTATTTGAAACAAATTCTGTGTTCTCGAAAATGTTTGTATTTGGGTTAGCTGATCTACCAAAGTTTTTAATATAATTTGATGATGCACTTATATTAGGTAATAGACTTCTTATAGATTGTTTATATGTCTCTTTATTTGAATCTTGATTATATTTAAAATCTTTAAGTTGTAAATTATGACTTACAGCATATGTCACACATTCATCTAGTGACCATGATTTCTGTGAGCACATCGTATGAACCACGAAGATCAAGAGAAAAAATACTATTTGGTTTTTATTATTCATTAGTTTCAATACTTAAAATACTTTTTAGATACCAAACCATAGTCTAATCTCGTGCCATAAAATCAACTACCTGATTAACAAGTTTTTATGATTAAAATTCAAAATTATGGATTAGACGAATGTAAAATATTTATACAAATAGTGTCTAATTATTTTACACTTGTATTGGTGTATGCATTAAGATTTGTAGTTTTAATGTATTAATTGAAACCGTATATCATGCAAGATGGAAAAATCTTAGTCATAGATGACAATAAGAGCCTTTTAAGTGCGCTAGAAATTTTATTACAATTCGAATTTAAGAACGTAGAAACAATTTCTAACCCTAATCAAATCTCTTCTTTTAAGGATTTAAATACTTTTGATATTGTATTGCTGGATATGAATTTTTCTGCTGGTGTTAATACTGGTAACGAAGGATTATTTTGGCTTAGAGAAATCAAAAAGAAAGCGCCACTAATTTCTGTAATTATGATGACTGCTTATGGCGCTGTTGACCTTGCTGTAAAGGCTTTAAAAGAAGGTGCTACTGATTTTGTGTTAAAACCCTGGAACAACGAAAAACTATTAGCCACTATAAAATCGGCATATTTATTACGAAAGTCTCAAAACGAAGTTCAAGAACTAAAGCAGAAAGAATCCCATCTTAAACAGGTAATTAATCAGGATAGTAATTTTATCATTGGTAACTCGAAAGCACTTACTGCTGTACTAAATCTAGTGACTAAAGTTGCCAAAACAGATGTTAACGTATTAATTACTGGAGAAAACGGAACAGGAAAAGAGCTTATTGCTCGTGAGTTACATCGACTTTCTGTTAGACAAAAAGAAGTTTTTATTGGAGTGGATATGGGTTCGATATCAGAAACCTTATTCGAAAGTGAACTTTTTGGTCATACCAAAGGTGCTTTTACAGATGCCAAAGAAGATCGAGCAGGAAAATTTGAAGCTGCCAATAAGGGAAGCCTGTTTCTGGACGAAATAGGAAACCTATCACTTCAAACTCAGGCCAAATTATTATCAGCGATTCAAAATAGAACTATTGTACGAGTAGGATCTAACAAAACAATACCTGTAGATATTCGGTTAATATGCGCAACCAATTGCAACCTTAACCAAATGGTCGCGGATGGCGTTTTTAGAGAAGATTTGCTATACAGAATTAATACAATTCATATAGAAGTACCACCACTACGAGAGCGAGGGAATGATATTTTAATTTTAGCAGATTTCTATTTAAAAAAATTCGGGTCAAAATATAATAAACCAGCACTTAGAATAAACAACTTTGCCGAAGAAAAATTATTAGCTTATCGATGGCCTGGTAATGTAAGAGAGTTACAACATACCATAGAGAGAGCTGTGATTTTATGCGAAGGAAATGTATTAAAACCAACAGATTTTCTATTAAGTACTACAAAAGAAATGTCTTTTGAAAAAGGGCCAGAAACTCTAGATGAGATGGAGCACTTGATGATTACAAAAGCTCTTGATCAGCATAACGGAAATTATAGTGCCGCCGCTAGTCAATTAGGAGTTTCTAGACAGACACTTTATAATAAAATGAAGAAATTAGATCGCTAATGGTAAGTAGAAATTTTTATAGACAACTAATATTTAGGGTTACGATGCTTGTACTAGTATCAATAGCCATGGCCTTCTTATTTTTTAAAGAACAGTATATTTTCTCTCTTTTTCTTTTAATCATAATTACATTTCAAACGATATTTTTAATCCGATATTTAAATTATAACAATAGAAAAATAGCATTCTTCTTTCATTCTATTAAAAATGAAGATTTCACACTTCGTTTTCCTGAAAATGGAGACATAGCATCATTTAATGAATTGAATCAAAGTCTTAATTCATTGAATGGAATTATGCAAAAAGTGTATTTAGACAATCAAGCTCAGGAACAATATTATAGAGAGATTTTAAAACAGGCCGAAATTGGTATTCTAACATTTAACAAAAAAGGACATATTCTTTTTGCAAATCCCGAAGTCGAGAAATTGCTAAACTATACGCCATTAAATCATATCAAACAATTGGATCAAATTGATAAAAAATTATATGCGATGTTTGAGAACATTGAGCCTTTTGAGCGACAGCTTTTTCAATTAACAAATGAACGAGAGACGATCCAACTCGCAATTAAATCTAATGAGATTGTTTTAAATAAAGAAAAATTAAACTTGATAACCATACAAGATATTAATAATGAATTAGACAAAAATGAAACAGATTCCTGGATAAAACTAATACGAGTATTGACACATGAAATTATGAATTCTGTAACACCTATCACCTCTATATCCGAATCTATTTTAAGGTATTATAAGGGCTCTAATGGTGTATTATTGGCTGAAGATCTTGATGATGATAAAGTAAAAAACACCGCAAAAGGATTAGAAGTTATTAAAAATCAGGGGAAAGATTTAATGAGTTTCGTACAATCTTATAGAAGTTTTCTAAATGTCCCTACTCCTGATAAGTCACTAATCAAAGTAGAAACACTTTTAGATAAAGTAAAAGTGCTGTCTAGCCATGAAATGGGATTTAATACTATTAGTTTTGACGTGATCAATACTACCGAAGATTTAGAAATATATGCAGATGAAAAATTAATAACACAAGTATTATTAAATCTTGCAAAAAATGCCATACAAGCCTTAAAGGAAACTGATAATCCTCATTTACAAATCATATCAGGTACTGCAGAACATAACAAAAAATATATTATTGTTAAAGACAATGGTCCCGGAATACCAACAGAACTAATTAATGAGATTTTTGTTCCGTTTTTTACCACTAAAAATGACGGAACCGGAATTGGTTTAAGTCTCTCTAAACAAATCATGCATCTTCATGGAGGGAGCTTGAAACTCTATTCCCTACCAAATAAGGAAACAACTTTTACATTGCTTTTTGAATAATTTGTATTCACTCAGTGTATTTGATCCAATTTTAAGGTTTTGAGTAATGCCTCAAAATAATAGTCTTCTTGATCAGGAACTATAGTAGTGGTATATGCTGTATTTTTTATCACGTAATATGATGAAGTTTTTGGATCTAAGGAGGTAGAATGTAGATTTACAATTTTCTGAATAAATTGATTAATCAAAAGTACCTCATCATAAGTGACTTCTCTTCTAAATGTGGGCTTGTCACTTTTGTAAACCAAATAATCATTCCTAAAACTTAACGATTTACAGTTACCAGTTGCCGTATTAAATTCAAATGTAAAATCCTTTGAAGCAAATATTTTATTTACGTTTTCTGCCGTAGGTTCTAATGTTCTTGCACAGCTTATGATAAAAACTATAGGTAGTAGTACTATTATTCTTTTCATATATAAGATCTTTTGAATTAGAACTATTTATTGTAGTAAATTGAATAAAAAGAAAAGATACAAAAAATGGTATCTAGACAACACAAATGTGGTTATCTAGATACCATTTTAATTTTTTAATATAAAGAGAAGCCTCTTTATATTATTTTGATGCCAAATGCTTTACCGAGTTTTCAAAATCAATATCCTTAAGATTACTAATCAGTAATCCAATACCTCCAGATTTTGACGCTACGATATACTCTGTTTGAAACTTTCTGTCTTTTTTGTATGCTTTTAAATACTTAAGCTTAACAACTTTTGACGTAGGTGTAAAGAAGAAACGTCCGTGAATTCTTCTATACTTCACTTCTTGTACATTGGCCTCATCTTTTCTTTGATCGCTAAGAGCTTGTACAACTCTTGCTGCTCTATGCTCATCTAACTTGTAAAAATCACACGTATAAATGAAAACATAGTTTTCGACATTTTTAACATCTATAAATATCTCATAGTCGACTTTTTTATCTTCTATTTTCTTTAATTCGGCAAGTGCAACTTTTTTGAATTTAAGTTTACTCTCGTCTAATAAATCTAATTTTTGCTTAAATTCATCTGTAGAAGTCTTAGCATAATCACTAGTAAGAACAATGGTATTATTCTTAAACTCGATTGTGTTTTTAGAAAACTTGACGAATCCAGGTTTTTTAGATGTAAAGTCGCAGCCTACAATAAGGACGGCTGTTGTGATCAATAGTAGAAATTTTTTCATAGGGCGTTTGTGTTAATAAATTACGGTTTTAACATAGGTTACCGTCATTAATTCGTACGCAATATAAGAAAAAATATTGAATTATAGCCATTCAACGGGATTTTTAAGCACTTTAACTAGTTTTGATTCAGCGCTTTCCGGTTCTGGATTATGGTCATAACGCCATTGTACATGGGGTGGCAAGCTCATTAAAATACTCTCAATCCTGCCATTTGTTTTTAATCCAAATAATGTTCCTTTATCATGAACCAAATTGAATTCGACATAACGTCCGCGTCGAATTTCTTGCCAATTTCTTTGTGCATCTGTATATGCTATCTTTTTTCGTTTTTCTACAATTGGCACATACGCATCTAAAAAACTATCCCCTATTTCTGTTACAAAATCATACCAATTAGACATTGACATCTCGTCATTTGCTTTACAGTAATCAAAAAACAAACCTCCTATACCTCTACCTTCTCCTCGATGTGCATTATAAAAGTATTCATCACATTTTTTCTTATACGTGGGATAAAATTCAGGGTGATGTTTATCACATGATGTTTTACAAATTTGATGAAAGTGTTTTGCGTCTTCTTCAAACAAATAATACGGTGTTAAATCCTGACCTCCTCCAAACCAACTATCTACTATTGTACCAGTTTTATCATACATTTCAAAGTATCTCCAATTTGCATGTACTGTTGGCACCATAGGGTTTTTAGGATGTAATACAAGGGATAAACCACAAGCAAAAAAATCAACATCGCCTACATTAAAATAGCTCTGCATTGCTTTTGGTAAAACTCCCTCTACACCCGAGATGTTTACCCCTCCTTTTTCAAATACATTACCATTTTCTATAACGCGAGTTCGACCACCACCTCCTTCAGGACGTTTCCAAATATCCTCTTTAAATTTCGCTTTACCATCAATCTCCTCTAGTTTTAAAGTTATACGATCTTGGAGGTTTTGTATATAGGTATAAAATTTATCTCTCATGGTTAGATTTTCTTTAAGCTCTTTTCACAATAGTGAAAATTTATTCTTTAATTTTTTGAAGGGACTCTGATGTGTCTTTTATTGAAATTAGTTTCTTTTCTTCTAAAATCTTTATAGTTTCACTAGACGCAGCCACTACAGATATCGGTAATGTTATAATAAAACCAATAATAGGAATAAACAACATTATAACAAATACAGCACCATTACCAATAGCAATACCTCTGTGCTTTCTTACAAACTGAACGCTTTCTTTATAATTAAAATGACGTTCCATAGTATAGTCCATATTACCAAAACCTACATAGTATGCTTGTATCAAAAAGATAAGTATCGTTGCTATTATACCAACTACTGGGATAAAACTTAAAATTACTAACGGAATCATAAACAATAATTCTTTGAATAAGTTTCTCATATTAATACGTATACCTCTTGATAACTGCTCACTAAATGAAGTTTTACGGTGTTCATGTTGGGTGTTTCCTAAAAGATGGTGCTCTATTTTTTCTGAAACCGGACTCATAAACGGAGCAGATAATGCCATTACAATATGTTTATATAGCACTAACCCCAATACTAAAATTAACAATCCACCAATATATGTACTAATGGTAGCAAATGTTTCTGATCCCCATTTCCAAATCCAAATTTTAGCAATAAAAGCACCTAAATTATCCGAAAAGAAATACGCCAATACCATGATTAATATTCCGGTGACTACACTAATTAATATAGGTATGGCAAAATATTTCCATAAGCCTAATTTTGAAATCAATTTAAATGTTCCGAAATACGCCTTGATTCCGTTAATGATGTTTTTGAACATAAGTGACTATTTTAATACCGAAGTACCTTCAGTAATGATTGATTATTTACTTTATATATGTAGTCATTTCCTAAATTTTGTTTCAATACAATATGAGTTTTCAATACTTCTAATCATTCATTTTCTAAAATATAGACCAAATCATTAGGGTAATCGGCTATTTCAATACTAGAGGTAACCTTTATTGCACAATTGGTCTTGTTCTTTAAAAAAAGAATAACTTCTTCTTCTGTAGCATTGACTAAAGTGCTAAAAAATTGTATTCCCATTGCATTATTATGCAAATCCATTGCTGTTTCTAAAGGTGCATTAGGGGCCAGTTTTTCGTGTAAATCTGTAATTTTCTGAGCCCAAATCATAGATTTTGCTTCAGTTTTGGTAATTTTTAAAGTTTCTTTACAAACAAGCAAACTCCATATCGCATGTCGAAAAGCGTTAGCCCTTCCATTTTTATGATGCGTTTTTTTGTAATGAATATCACAAATATACAATGCTCTTTTGGTAGCCTTAAGCGTTGGATATGCAAGTAGTGGATTAGCAAGTAACATTTTGGCTAACGTAGTGAACTGCCAAAAGTTTAATTGTCTTACAACACCCCAAACATTCATACTTTACATTCGATATTCTTTTACAGCATCAACAAAGGCCTGTGCATTCTCTACAGGTATGTTAGGTAAAATACCATGTCCGAGATTTGCTATATAGTTATCTTTACCAAACTCATCAATCATCTGTTTTACCATCTTTTTAATTTCTGCAGGTGGAGACAACAGTCTTGAAGGGTCAAAGTTGCCCTGCAGTGTTATATTTCCTCCGGTAAGATAACGTGCATTACGGGCAGAACAAGTCCAATCCACACCTAGGGCAGCAGCACCAGATTTAGCCATATCTTGTAAAGCAAACCAGCATCCTTTTCCAAAAACGATAACCTCGGTCTCGTCTTTTAGTGCATCTATAATTTGCTGAATATATTTCCATGAAAATTCTTGATAATCTACCGGGGATAACATCCCTCCCCAACTATCAAAGACCTGTACAGCATTAACGCCAGCTGCTACTTTAGCCTTAAGATATGCAATGGTAGTATCTGTAATTTTTTGTAATAGTTGATGTGCCGCTTCGGGTGCAGAAAAACAAAGTTCTTTTGCTTTATCAAAATTCTTAGATCCTTGTCCTTGCACAGCATAACACAAGATCGTCCAGGGTGATCCTGCAAAACCTATTAAAGGCACTCTATTATCCAAGCGCTCTTTGGTTAGTTTTATAGCATCCATTACATAACCCAATTCTTCATGTACATCAGGCACAACAACTTGTTCTACATCTTTTAATGATCTAATAGGGTTAGGTAACCACGGGCCAATACCGTCTTTCATCTCAACCTCAATATTCATTGCTTGTGGTATTACCAAAATATCACTAAACAATATAGCCGCATCAGGACCAATGATATCGATAGGCTGTACTGTAATCTCAGAAGCTAATTCTGGAGTTCTACAACGCGTAAAGAAATCATACTTTTTCTTTAACGCCATGAATTCTGGTAAATATCTTCCTGCTTGGCGCATCATCCATACTGGTGGTCGTTCTACTGTTTCTCCTTTTAAAGCCCTAAGGAATAGATCGTTTTTTATCATGAGTATACAATAATTATAATTTGTAAAATAAAAGCTATAGTGAACAAAAACGCTGCAATCTTTAAAAGAGAAAAACGCAAATTATCACTGATTATTAATTTATTTAAAATAGGTAATACAATTTTACTATCTAAAAATAGTGTTATTTTCTTCCGAAGAAGAGACATTATAATGATAACAATAACTAAAATTATCGTTATCAATTTGTTTTGTTTTATTACTCCAAAAGAAAAACCAAGCCCAATCCCAATACCCAACACAAATAAAATAATAAACGGAATTGTCTTGATAGAGTTTCGTATTAGTACTTCTGTTTTTTTGAGCCATTCTTTTCCTAAAATTTCTGGGGCAGCCAATGGAAAAGTTATAAACTGAAAAGAAATCGAAATAATACTTAAAATCTTAATCCACATTTTTAAAATATTTTACGGCTTGAACGATAACATTTGCAACAGTGGGTTTATTGGCAATGATTATAGTATCACTATGTTTTCTAACCTCGGACGCCGTTGTATTTCCGATACAAAAGGCAACACCTTCATCTAAACTATTTTCTGAAATATAACTTTGAACAGTTGAAGGACTAAAAAACAAAACACCATCAAAATTATGATTAAATTTCTTAGTATTAAGATTAGTTGTATATACAACTTGTTCCTCTAAACTAATATTATGTTGTTGTAAAATATGCGGTAATTCATCTCTTCTTAGATTTCCGCAAAAAAACAAAAAACTATCAGATTTATACCTTTTTACTATAATTTCTGCTAGTTCTGAAGCATTTTGAGCAGTTTCTACCACATTTTGCCCATTTTCTACCAATACATTCTTGGTGGTTGTTCCCACGCAAAAACACTTTTTAATATCATATCCTGAATCTTGTACAGCCCTAACAGCATTCTTGCTTGTAAAAATTGCATTTTCAATTTCGCGATCCCCAAAGACTTCTTCAAGATTAATTTTTATAGCATCATATTCTACAAAACTTAGGCCCGCATTAAGCACAAGTTCTTTTTGAGCTATTGTTAATTTTTTTGTAGAGAGTATTTTGGCTGTAGCATTCAAATTATTGTATTTCAGCTTTTATCTTCTTCATTAATTCACGACCTCCGTTCTCTAATATCTCTTTTGCGCAGGCTTTTCCAAAACCTTCTTGTTCGCTTACATTAATTTCTTTTCTAATATCTATTTTTTGCTTTCCGTCTAGACTAAACAACGCGCCATTAAAATGAATAGTATCATTTTCTATTTTTGCCAACGCTCCAATAGGTGCGGTACATCCTCCTTCTAACTCTCTCAAAAATTCTCGTTCGATATGCACACAAATCTCTGATGATTTATGATTTAAATTAGCTAAGGCTTCAAGACAAAATTTATCTTCTTTCTTTGCTACTACTAACATTGCTCCCTGTGCTGGTGCAGGGATCATCCAGTCTAAATCAATAAAATTATCAGGCTTTAAATTTATCCGTTCTAATCCTGCTGCTGCAAATATGGCTCCGTTCCAATCATTATCATTTAATTTTTGCATACGCGTATTTACGTTTCCTCGTAAATCTACTACAGTATGTGCGGGGTACCTATGTAGCCATTGTGCTTGTCGTCGCAAACTACCTGTAGCTATTGTTCCCGTAGCGTCTAAAAAATCAAGTCCTTTATGTACCAATATATCTTGAACATTGGCTCGTTCTAAAATAGCAGCTTCTACAATTCCTTTAGGCAATGCCGTAGGTACATCTTTCATAGAGTGCACAGCAATATCAATATCTCCATTTAACATGGCAACATCTAGCGTTTTTGTAAAAATGCCTGTGATTCCTAACTCGTATAATGGTTTATCCAAAACTATATCTCCTGTAGATTTTACAGGAACTAAGGTAGTTTTATACCCTAAACTCTCGAGGTGGTTTTGCACCGTATGAGCTTGCCAAAGTGCTAATTCACTATCTCTGGTACCTATACGAATTGTTGTTGTCAAGTTTATTTATTTTGTAGTTGGAAGACTTTTTGAATCAGTTCTATACTTACATCTGCCGAGGTGCTTTCTTCTCTTAAGTGGCTGGCAAAATGATTGGTGATTTTTTGGATGATTCTGCTACTTATAATATCGGCATGTTCCTCATCAAAATCAGAATATTTTTTTCGCTGTAAATTAATTTCAGCATCTTTTAAAGTAGTGAGTTTATGTTTAAGTGCTTTTATAGTAGGAGCAAATTTTCGAGTTTCTAACCAGGCATCAAATTCTGCTTTAATCTCATCTATAATTGCTTCTGCCTGCGGAATATGTTCTCTCCTACGTTTTAAAGTTCTATCTGTCATTTTTGAAAGATCGTCTAAATGAACTAAGGTCACGTTTGGCAATTCTTTTACATCTAAAGCAACATTACGTGGTATCGATAGATCTAAAATTAACAGAGGTTTATCTGAATGAATTAACTGTTTAGAGATCGTCGGTTTTTGAGCTCCTGTAGCCACTATTAACACATCAGATTCTTTGATTTCTGATTGTATATTAGCATAATCTTTTACGACCAGATTAAATTTACCTGCAATCTTCTCGGCTTTATTTTTAGTTCGATTAATAAGCACAATATGGTCGTTTTTAGTGTGCTTTATTAAATTCTCACATGTATTTCTTCCTATTTTACCCGTACCAAAAAGGAGCAAGTTTTTATCCGAAACATAAGGTACTCTAGCAAGTATATATTGTACCGCAGCAAAACTTACCGACGTAGCACCGCTAGAGATTTCTGTTTCGTTTTTAATACGTTTACTCGCCTGAATTACAGCATTAACTAAACGCTCCATAAAAGGATTCATCATATCCTTTTTCTTAGACTGCTTAAAACCTGTTTTGATCTGACTAATAATTTCAAAATCACCAAGTATTTGACTGTCTAATCCGGTTCCTACTTTAAAGAGATGAGAAATAGCGGCATTGTTTTTATGAACATAAGCCACTTTTTCGAATTCTTCAACAGTACCATGTGTATGTTCACAAAGTAATTTTATTAACTGAAAAGGATGTTCTGCAAAACCATATAACTCTGTCCTATTACAAGTAGAGATCACCACTAAAGAAGAAACACCTTCGTGTTTAGCTTGAGAAAGAATATTTAATTTAGCTTCTTCGTTGATACTAAAATGCCCTCTTACCTCGGCGTCAGCTTTTTTGTAGCTAAGACCAATTGCATAAAAATGTTTTCCATTCGCTCGTAAGTGGGGCTCCATGTATACTCTTTTCCTTTTTATAGTTCAACAAATGTATTTTACAAAAGCAATATAAAGTAACGCTAGAAGAACTATAAGTAACGAAAAGCGTTAATTTCGACAGTTTTTAGAACTAAAATCGTTCAAAACCCCTATTTTTGTTATAAATACATAAAACCGCTAACGATAGTTTAGATTAATTCTAAATTAAATCATTTTTTTAATTATGGAAATCGAATTAAAAAATAACGCTCCAGGAATCTTAGAAGAAACCAAAATAGAAGATGGCTTTACGATTTTGAAATTCAAAAACGAAACTAATGAAAGTCAATGTATTATAAGAGAAATCAATAGTAGTTTTATTCAATTTCATTTTTGTATTAAAGGCGGCATTAAATTTAACTTTAACAACGGAAGTTATGCGATTAATCTCGCAGAAGAGAACTCCTTATTACTTTATAATCCGCAACGTGATTTACCAATGAATATTGAAATGGAAAAAGATTCATGGTTAATTACTGTTTTAATTTCAATTAAAAAATTTCATTCTTTATTCTCTAAAGAAGCCAGTTATATTCCTTTTCTCGGTGATGGAAATCGAGACAAAAAGTATTATACCGATGCGATTATTTCTCCTTCTATGGCAGTTGTTCTTAATCAAATTATGAATTACAGCTTACACCAATCTATTAAGATACTGTATTTTAAGGGTAAAGCATATGAATTATTAAGTCTGTATTTTAATAGACCAGAAGATGCGGATATAGAACAATGTCCTTTCCTTGTCGATGAAGAAAATGTAACCAAAATCAAAAAAGCTAAAGAAATTATTATTTCTAGAATGGCAGAACCTCCTACGCTTCAAGAGTTATCTAACGAAATAGGTTTATCGTTAAAAAAACTTAAAGAAGGTTTTAAACAAATTTATGGTGAACCTGTTTATGCCTTTTTGTTCGACTACAAAATGGAAGTAGCTCGCCAATTATTAGCTTCCGGAAGTCATAACGTGAACGAGGTAGGTTTAAAAGTAGGCTACAGTACGGCAAGTCATTTTATTGCCGCATTTAAAAAGAAATTTGGCACTACTCCAAAAAAATATGTTATGAGTCTAAATTAAAGACTCTTTAGTCAAGTAACTCTTCTTTAGCACTACCTTTACCTTTTTGTAAAGAGACTATTGAGTTGTACATTCCTTGATCTTCTTCTGATGCAGCTACAACAGATACAAATTCTAATTGTTCTAATAATTCTAAAACAAAAGGTAGTTTGTCTTTTTCGACATCTACAATAATACGTTTCATGT
The DNA here is from genome assembly GCF_003443715.1 of Aquimarina sp. AD10. NCBI lineage: Bacteria > Pseudomonadati > Bacteroidota > Flavobacteriia > Flavobacteriales > Flavobacteriaceae > Aquimarina > Aquimarina sp. AD10. The sequence goes on from NZ_CP031965.1 coordinate 3,714,637, forward strand.
GTTTTTAATTTTGTTTGTTAACGGTCACATGGAACCCTTTTATACTACAATAAAGTATTTTGATTAGCAGTAATAGACTAATCAAATAGGGCTCATCTTTGCTTTTTTTCATTCTAAAAGTACTAAAATAAAACTACTCTATTTTTCAGTTTATCATAATTTAACGTATTTCTAAGGTATGTTAGATTCTTAACCCGTAAATATGATAATTAAACAGTAATATTTGTAAATTATACTATCAAAAACTCTTATGGTTTTTGGCATCTTTCCTCTTTATAGTTCGTATTTTTGTTTGTGCTAAAAGAAAAATTATGAATAAAGGAGTTCTTCTTGTTAATCTTGGATCCCCTGACAGTACAGATCCAAAAGATGTAAAAAAATATCTAGGTGAGTTTCTAATGGATCCAAGGGTTATCGATGTTCCTCTTTGGGCCAGAACATTACTGGTGAAAGGAATAATTTTAAATACAAGACCAAAAAAATCGGCTGCAGCTTATAAAAAGATATGGTGGGATGAAGGTTCTCCCCTTATTGTTTTATCTGAAAGACTACAAAAAAAGGTTGCCGATCGCACATCTATTCCTGTTGGACTTGCTATGCGTTATGGGAGTCTGAATATCAAGGATGGCTTACAAGAATTACACGACAAAGGTGTGACAGAAGTAATGATTATTCCTTTGTATCCTCAATTTGCTATGGCTACTACAGAAACTATTTTAGTATTAGCAGAAGAGTTACGTGCAGCGCATTTTCCTGATATGAAAATTACTGATATTCCGGCATTTTATAACAAACCCGAATATATTGATGTTTTATCTAATAGTATTGCTGAAAATCTGGAAAACTTGGATTACGAGCATCTATTATTCTCATATCACGGGGTACCAGAACGACATATTAGAAAGAGTGATATTAGTAATGGAAACTGTAAAATGGACGGAAAGTGTTGCTTTAAAAAAGGATCAGAGCAACATGAATTTTGTTATCGCCATCAATGTGAGATGACCACAGTACAAGTAGCAAAAAAATTAGGCCTTAAAAACGGAACATACTCTACATCCTTTCAATCTCGTTTAGGATTTGACCCATGGTTACAACCCTATACAGATCGTACTATCGAAAGAATGGGAAAAGAAGGCATAAAAAAAATGGCCATAGTTACTCCAGCTTTTGTTTCTGATTGTCTTGAAACCTTAGAAGAAATCGCTATGGAAGGAGAAGAAATATTTCATGAAGTAGGCGGTAAAGAATATACCACTATCCCTTGTCTAAATGATCGTGACGATTGGGCAGATGTAGTTGCCAATTGGATAAACGAATGGGTAGCTGTTAAAACCGAAATGGTGTAATGGCAAAAGTATCTTCTGAAGCTTTAGGGGTTGAACCCATAGGTAAATTACTAATCAAACAGGCCGTTCCTGCATCAATAGGGATATTAGTGATGTCACTAAACATTCTTATTGACTCAATTTTTGTGGGTAATTGGATTGGCTCTATAGCTTTTGCATCGATTAATGTAGTGTTACCGGTTTCCTTTTTCATAGGAGCTATCGGTATGTCTATTGGTGTTGGAGGTTCTAGTATTATTTCACGAGCATTAGGAGCGAGTAACAAAGAAAAGGCATTAAAAACGTTTGGTAACCAAATATCTTTAGGGTTTCTAGTGATGGTTCCTCTTGTAATTCTAGGCTTACTATTTGTTGATGATATCATTCCCAGATTTGGTGGAAAAGGAGCTATTTTTGATCCTGCAAAAATCTACTACACCATTCTTTTATACGGTGTTCCTATTCTCGGTTTTGCCATGATGGGCAATACTGTAATAAGAGCAGAAGGCAAGCCTAAGTTCGCTATGACAGCCATGATTATCCCAACCATTAGTAATCTTTTAATGGATTATGTTTTTATTTATCTTTTGGATATGGGAATGGCCGGAGCGGCATGGGCTACTACAGGTTCCTATTTAGCATGCTTTTTATATATTTTTTGGTTCTTCTCTTCAAAAAACTCTGAATTAAAAGTAGGTTTTCGTCATCTCGGATTACAAAAAGAAATCGTTTCAGAAATTGCAACACTTGGTGGCGTTACTATGTCAAGACAAGCAGTAGTAAGTATCACTTATTTATTAATGAATAACATTTTGTTCAATATTGGTCAAGAAGGTCTTGTTGCGGTATATGCTATCATTGGGCGAATGTTAATGTTTGCATTATTTCCGGTTTTTGGGGTAACACAAGGATTTCTGCCTATTGCTGGATATAATTATGGTGCACAACAGTATACACGCGTTCGCGAAACTATAAATACAGCTATTACTTATGCAGCAATAATAGCCACAATAGTATTTATCGGGTTAATGATTTTTCCTTCAGAAATTACCTCATTATTTTTAAGTGACAACCCAAGTTTAAGTCCAAAAGAATTAGCACTAAATAAATTTGTTCTAACACATACCGCAGCGCCTATGAGATGGGTATTTGCTGCTACGCCAATTATAGCGCTTCAGCTAATCGGAGCTGCCTATTTTCAAGCGGTGGGTAAAGCTATTCCTGCTTTGCTTTTAACATTATCTCGACAGGGTTTTATTTTTATTCCGCTAGTCTTGATCTTACCTAAGTTTTATGGTGAATTAGGTGTTTGGATTTCTTTTCCGATAGCAGATGTTTTGGCAACGATAGTGACCGGATATTTTCTTAACCGCGAAATTAGAACAAAGTTATTGACACCAAAAACCAATTAAACAACATCTTATCTTCATCTAACCTCTAAAGTCTTATTTCTTCAAAAAACGTAAGTTAGATAAGGTAGCCCCATCAAGAGGGTTTAATGACATGATTAAAATCGCATATCTATCTCTATAATAGTTTCTTATGTTTATTTTTTTATTATAACTTTAGTTCTACATAAAATAGGGTGTTTGTACTTATAAGTGTTATACGATTATACTAATGCCACTATTATGTGCCATATATTAATTCATTTATACCAAAAATTACTTTGAATTAATAGTTGTATTACTAAAAAATCAATTCTCTTAAAACCAAAACTATGCACACAAACTCAACAGTCTCAAGAAGGCAATTAATCTTTGTTTTGATCCTTTTTCTCTTTTGTAATCTTTTTGTAAACGCTCAAGAAAAACATTATAGGGTCACTATAAATGCCAACAACAATCAATTACAAACCTTGATAAAAAAAGGATTTGAAGCTGATCATTTTCATTATCAAAATGGTAAGGTCATTGCAGAAATTTCAAAAAGCGATATTAATTTATTGAAAGAAAACAACATCAAGTTTAAAATCAACATTAGGAACCTCGAGAAGAGAATTCATAAAATCAATAAAAAAATTGACAAACAAAATGCAAAATCAAATGTACTACTAGCTGTTCCTACTCCGGCTAATTTTGAGCTAGGAACCATGGGGGGATTTCACAAATTTGATGAGGCAATTGCTGCTTTAGACAAAATGAGACAACTCTATCCAGAACTAATCACTGTAAAATCATCTATAGGAACTACAGAACAGGGTCGATCTATTTATATGGTCAAAATCAGTGATAATGCAGACACCGATGAAAATGAAGATGAAATGCTTTTTACTTCGATACATCATGCCAGAGAACCTATGGGTCTTTCGCAAAATCTATTTTATATGTGGTATTTATTAGAAAACTACAATTCTAACGATGAAATAAAAACATTGGTAGATAATACAGAGTTATATTTTATTCCGGTTATCAACCCTGATGGGTACACATATAATCAACAAACAAATCCAAATGGCGGAGGTTTCTGGAGAAAAAACCGAAGTAATAACGGTAACGGAACTTTTGGTGTAGATTTAAATCGAAACTATAGTTATCGTTGGGGAGGAGCGTCAAACAATACTAATAGTCAAACCTATCAAGGTCCTTCGGGGTTTTCAGAATTAGAAACACAGGCAATTCGGGATTTCACCAACCAACATGAATTTATTGCTGCACTTAATTATCATTCTTTTAGTAATCTACTAATTCACCCTTGGGGATACAGTTCTAATACATTTACTCCTGACCAAAGTACTTTTGTCGCTATGGGGAATTATATGACCGAAGAAAATTCGTATGCCGTGGGTACACCAAATCAAACAGTTGGTTACAATGCTACAGGAAGCTCTGACGATTGGATGTACGGCGAACAAACTTCTAAACCTAAAATGTTATCTATGACTCCAGAAGTAGGTGCTTCTAGCGATGGTTTTTGGCCCGCTTCAAGTAGAATTATTCCTTTGTGTAACGACGCATTTCCACTTAACATTAAGATTACTCGAATGATCGCTCGATACGCAAAAGTCACTCCAACTACAGACAGTCAAACAATAAACTCCACAGCAGGGTCTGTAGATTTTTCTATACGACGATTTAGTCTTAAGCAATCTAACTGGACTGTTAGCTTATCTTCTACCTCATCCTATGTATCCTCTGCAGGAACAGCCAAACAATTTAATAGCATTCCTTTTCTTGATACAGATACGGGAAATATAAGTTTTCAATTAGATCCCAATACGCCTTCTGGCACAGTAATCCCAATAACATTAACTGTTGATAATGGTTCTTGGCAATATACCAAAAGCATCGATATCACATATACTGGCACTGGCGGTGATACTGAACCCCCATCTATTCCTTCAGGTCTATCGGTTTCTAACATCACTTCCTCTTCATTAACGTTATCATGGAATGCTGCTACCGATAATATTGGAGTAACTGGATACGATATCTATCAAGCAAATACTTTAGTTTCATCAAGTACCGGAACTACAACAAACTTAACCGGATTGGCTAGCAATACTGCTTTTCAATTTAGCATAAAAGCTAAGGATGCAGCTGGTAATGTTTCTGATTTTAGTAACGCAGTAACGGCAACTACATTACCTGCTAATATATCGTATTGCAGTGCAAGTGCAAATAACACCTCTGATGAATATATAAGTAATGTTCAAATAGGAACTATTAACAATACTTCGGCTGCAGAAAATGGAGGTTATAGTGATTTTACATCCATCGCTACAACTTTATCCAAAGGAGTTTCAAATACCATAACCATAACTCCAACCTGGACTGGCACAGTCTATAGAGAAGCCTACAGTGTGTGGATTGATTATAATCGAGATGGGGATTTTAATGATTCAGGCGAACAGGTTTGGAGTAAATCTGCCTCTAGAACAACCCCTGTAAGTGGTAATTTTACAGTACCTGCAAATGCGCTCGAGGGAAACACTAGAATGCGTGTGATTATGCGATATAATAGAATCCCATCTGCTTGTGGTACTTTTACTTATGGTGAAGTTGAAGATTACACAATTACTATAGCAACAGGAGCTACCGCAGCGCAATTGGTTAAAAGGTCGGTTAACGAAAATTCAATTAAAATCTATCCAGTACCGACTAAAAATGTGTTAAATATTACACTACCTAATAAAGGAGTTTATGAATATGCTATAGTAGATTTACTTGGTAAAACGGCTACTTCGGGTACATTCTCGAATAGTATAAACATACAAAAATTAGCTGCTGGCACTTATATTTTAAAGGTGATCGCTCAAGAAGGTACGTATACCAAACAATTTATAAAAGAAGATTAATTATTCAGATATTCATAGGCGTCTGAAAAAGTAATATAAAATTGTCAATCTGAGCATGTTGAAGCTTTTAAGTGCTTTACTCGTAAATGGTCTTCGACAGGCTCAGACTGACAAATCAGAATTTTTCAATTTTTTAGACAACTTCTATTCCAATAATCCTGCTTTATTTAATTTTTATATGAGTTTTATCAAGCCCCTTACTCTTCAAGTACCCATAAAATGAATCTTGCCCACCAACCTTAGCATGATGTAATAATGTAAATCCATGGGGGCCTTTAGCAAAAATTAGTTTAGGATACATTTCTAAAACAGGCTGTACGAGTTCTATTTTTCCTAGCATTGTGAGCACAAAAAGATTAACACGAGCTCCTTGAGAAATAAGATACTCTGCAATTTCTTTATGACCTACATGTCCCGCCCCTTCGATTGCCTCTTCAAAATCACCATTACCCCAATCATAACTACTATAGATCAAATTAGGGTATTCACTTAACATTTCTTTTACCATATTAAGATCTTTATGGCCTGCCGACACAAATTCTTTGACTAATTTATGATCTAAAGGTTCTTCTTGAATTGACTTAGAGTACATAAACCCTGGGGCTATACTTGCCAAAGTAATTCCGGCTAATGAATTTGTAATAAATACTTTGCGATTCATGATACTTATTTTTTTCTGGTTGCTGCTTTACTTATAATCTTCCAATTTCCTTCAATCTTTTTAAGGAGGAAAATATCCATAAAGCGTAAATCCAGTTTTGAAATCAAAATCTCTGCCTTTGCTGTAGCAATATCATTCTCTATATCAACAGCTATTATCTTACCTGTTCGCCCATTAAATTTTCCTTTTTCTTTCTTTTCATAGCCCGCAGCATAATCTTTGACAGGCACGATCCACAAGCTATTATCTTTTCGACTTAAAAACAAATTAGCCTCTTCATAAAATGCTTCTTTAATCGTTTCTGGTTTGTTGTACGAAGTCCCTTCAATATACTTATTAATAGTTGTATTTATTTGATCTTTATCAGATTGCGCTATCAAAAAACTTGAATTTAATACTAATGCACTAATCCAAAAATAGGTGTTGATTTTTCTCATGATTTGTTTTATTTTAAATTTTTAATTCTTACAATTTTACCGTTATCTTCATCTGTTAGCATATATAATTTTCCGTTGGGGCTTTGCGTAATTTTTCTAGACCTTACGCGATCATCTACAAACAGTTCCTGAGCACTTTTAATCGTTTGATTTTCTATTGTAAATCGCCAAAAACTCCCTACAGATAGACCAGGTACGAGTAAGTCATTTTTCCATTCTGGAAATTCGTCTCCTGTGTAAAACATCAACCCTGTAGGTGCTACGGTATGTTTCCAATACCAATCCGGATCTGTAAAAGAAGCTCCTTCAATATGAGGAGGAACATAATCCCTACTTCTATACCCCCCTGTTGTTATAATAGGCCAACCATAATTAGCACCTGCAGACAACCTATTGATTTCGTCTCCTTGTTTTGTACCATGCTCACTAAACCAAATATCCCCAGTTATAGGCTGCACCGTTATTCCTTGAGCCGCTCTAATACCTATAGCATACAAACCTGGCACTGCATCTGGTCCAAAATCCGGATTATCTTTGGGAATACTTCCATCTGCATTAAAACGATAAATCTTACCTCTCTTATCGGTGAGGTCTTGGGCAATTGGTAGCGCAGGTTCATCAATTTCTCTAAATAATCGTTCTCCTATGGTGATGTATAGTTTTTGATCTGTTCCAAATGTCATTCCGCCTCCGTAGTGGTAATATTCACGTGTAAAAGGACCCGCTTCTAGAATCGTCTTACGATCGTATAAAGAATCATTTTTTAATGTCGCCCGCACAACTTTAGTGGTACTGCCCTTTCCTTTCTTTTTTGCAGCATAGGATAGGTATACAAAGTTATTATTATCAAAATCTGGATCTAAGACTACCTCAAAAATTCCTGAATTATCACCTCTAGAAACCACACGTATACTATCTGTAAGATCTGTTGGAAAACCTTTTATGATAGTTTTTCTTTTTGAGGAAAGATCTACTCGAAGAAGGTCGCCATCCTTTTCGGATACCAAGACCTCATCTTCAGACAAAAATGCCATACTCCAAGGATGATTTAAACTGTCTACAACAATTTGTTTACTTGGATTTGTTTTTGAAATTTGAAATCTTGGTTTTTCGGTTTTACTACAACTAAGTAGTACACCCAAAAATAAAAAGAGGATTACTCTGCTCATGTTTATTGATTTTGTTTTTAAAATTTGATTGCAAAATCAGAAACGAGGTATTAAAATCCTTTAATAAACATGATTTTTAAAACGAAAAAGACAAAAAGCTAAACTAAAAAAGTTGGATCAAGACACATATATAATTACTTTCGAAAAGAATCTAAAAAATAATAATCATGAAAGAATTACAAAATTTTGAATACGCAGAAATAGATATGACAACAATATATGGTGGATCTATTTATTTGGAGTATGAAGAGCATACAGGAAATCCAACTGCTTAAACAGTAGTAATTCATACATAAGTATCTAATCGGTTCTGGTTTGAATATAATGTAATCAACATGCTTTTTTACCAGAACTGATTTATGTATATATCATAATTCTTATTCTCTCCTTATACAGAAGTCTAATAAAAAATTCGCTACTTTAGGCTAAATAACTCTAAATTGAGTTCTATATTTAGAAGGTGTTGTCTCGGTTTCTGCTTTAAATGCAAGATTAAATGAAGTCACATTACCAAAACCACAATCATACGCAACAGTAGCAATTTTTTCATTGCTATATTCTGGATCAATTAGTAGTACTTTTGCTTTTTTGATGCGATAATGATTCACAAATTCAGAAAAATTCTTTTGCTCATTTTCATTAATAACCTGTGAGAGTTCTCTTGGGGTTATCTCTAATTTTTCTGCCATCTTTTGCAAAGAAATATCTGTATTTAAGAATATTTCTTCATCTACAAACGCCTCTTTAATTTGTTCTAATATTTTTTTTGAAGTACTTCGGTTTATAGAAGAGTTGCTATATTTTTCTAAGGCAAAAACATGTCTTTTTAAAAGAAGGTAAGAAAACCCATAGACCAATATTGAATACAAAATTGCCCCACCTATATAAAAAGGAATAAATCCTATAAAATTACTAAGATAAAAACACCAAATTAAGCAAGCTCCTATTACAATTGCACGATACCATCTTAATAACCGTGGGTTAGCTTCTTTTACCATTTTAAAAATAGTAACCCATGACAAAATTAAATAAATAGCCAAATGAAAAACGACCAGACCGTAACTTAAATATGATTCAAAATTTTTGACGTTAGGAATAAGTTTACTAAACAAAACAAATAAGACAAATGGCGTTAGATGTACATAGTTCCATTTTGAGAAATGATCATTTTTTTGCAAAAGAACTCTTCCATAAAACCATAAAAATGGTCCCGACATTAAAATACCTGAAATACCCAAATTGCGATGCCAAGGATCCAAAACCATATAATTATTAAACACTGATTTGCCAATTCGTATGGTCAACCCAAGCAATACAAAAGCCAAAAATTTATTGGCTTGTCTGTTTCCTTTTTTAAGGGTAAACAAATAAAAAGATAAAAAAAGGGCTTGGGCCAATCCCAAACAACTAAGTACTAAAATAAAACCTTGCTGAAGCATTTTTCAAAAATAACAATGATAACCTATACACCAAGGTTAAAATTACGTGAAAATCTTTTGCATTCCTTTTTAATTTCTGACTTTAGTATCCCATCAAATCTATTTTAACCTAGATTATGTATTAGAACTTCGTGATGAAGCTTGTAAGTGCAATAAAAATTGATATTTTCTTGATTTTAGTATAGCATCGCTATAGTTAAATCAAAAAATATGATCAAACCTCAGTTTTTAAAGTAATTTCAAGATAAAATAGATTTTCTAATGTATACTCTAAGTTTAACCTAAGTGCTATAGTTTTTAAACTAAAAACACAACTCACATGCGATCAAAATTTACAAGAGTAATTTGCTTACTCTTTTTGTCATTCATTAGTATTTTTTCTGTTAACTCTCAAACCTATGATCAAAGTTTATATGATGCTTTAGAGTATCGTTTGGTTGGCCCATTTCGTGGAGGTCGAAGTGCTGCCGTAACCGGTGTACCTGGAAAACCCAATTTATTTTATTTTGGATCCACAGGTGGCGGTATCTGGAAAACAGTTGACGGGGGACGAACATGGAGCAATATTTCTGATGGTTTCTTTGGTGGTTCTATAGGTTCGATTTCAGTTTCAAAAAGTGATCCTAATGTAATCTATGTAGGTGGTGGTGAAAAAACACTACGTGGAAATGTATCATCAGGCTACGGGGTTTGGAAAAGTGTAGACGCCGGTAAAACATGGACACAATCAGGACTTCCAAAAAGCAGGCACATTCCTAGAATAAGTATTCACCCAACAAACCCTGATATTGTGTATGCAGCTGTATTGGGTAATATATATAAACCTACACAAAACCGTGGAGTTTATAAGAGTATTGATGGAGGTAAAACATGGAACAAAGTCCTTTTTGCAAATGCAGATGCTGGTGCTGTTGACCTGACTTTAGATCCAAATAACCCTAGAATCTTATATGCCTCGACCTGGAATGCCAGACGAACACCTTACAGTCTTAGTTCTGGTGGTAAAGGATCTGCCTTATGGAAAAGTACTGATAGCGGAAAAACGTGGAAAGAGATTTCAAAAAATAAAGGTTTTGCAAAAGATACCCTAGGGATTATGGGGGTAACCGTATCACCTGTAAATAGCGAAAGAGTCTGGGCTATCGTCGAAAATAAAGAAAAAGGCGGTGTTTATCGTAGTGATGATGGTGGCGATACCTGGAATCAGTTAAATAGCTCAAGAAGTCTTAGACAACGCGCATGGTATTATAGTAGAATATATGCAGATCCTAAAGATAAAGATGTCGTCTATGTGGTAAACGTATCGTATCACAAAAGTAAAGATGGCGGTAAGAATTTTAGTAGTTTTAATGCCCCACATGGTGATCATCATGATCTTTGGATTTCTCCAGAAAACCCAAATCGTATGATTATTGGGGATGATGGTGGCGCACAAATCACGTATGACGGTGGTGAAACCTGGAGCACCTATCACAACCAACCTACATCACAATTTTATAGAGTAACTACCGATAATAGTTTTCCGTATAGAATCTATGCGGCGCAACAAGATAATTCTACCATTAGAATAAATCACCGAAGCACTGGTAGATCTATCTCTGAGGATGATTGGGAACGTACTGCTGGTGGAGAGTCTGCTCATATTGCAGTAGATCCAAAAAATAATGATGTAGTATATGGCGGTAGTTATGATGGTTTTTTAACCCGAATAAATCATAAAACCGAAACCATAAGATCGATTAGTGTATGGCCAGATAACCCTATGGGACATGGTGCAGAAGATATGAAATACCGTTTTCAATGGAATTTCCCTATCCTATTCTCTAAACACAACCCCAATCGCTTATATACCTTTTCAAATCATGTACATGTCACTGAAAATGAAGGTCAAAGTTGGAAAGTAATTAGTGAAGACCTTACACGAAATGATCCTAATAAATTAAAATCTTCTGGGGGACCGATTACTCAAGACAATACCTCTGTAGAATATTACTGTACCATTTTTGCTGCGGCAGAAAGTCCTCTAAAAGAAGGCTTACTTTGGGTAGGTAGTGACGATGGATTAGTTCATGTAAGTAAAAATGGCGGGACATCTTGGGAGAACGTTACTCCCAAAGGCATGCCAGAATGGATGATGATCAATAGTATAGCGCCTAGCGCCTTTGACGAAGGCACCTGCTATATTGCTGGAACCAAATATAAAACGGGAGATTTTGCTCCGTACTTATATAAAACAACAGATTACGGTAAATCCTGGAAAAAAATTACCACAGGTATAGCTCCAGAACATTTTACTAGAGTACTGCGTGAAGATCCTAAACGAAAAGGACTTTTATATGCTGGTACCGAGACAGGAATGTATGTTTCATTCAATGATGGATTAACTTGGCAATCGTTTCAATTAAATCTTCCAATAGTTCCTATTACCGATCTTACTATTAAAGAAAATAACTTGGTGGTAGCAACACAAGGACGAAGTCTATGGATTATCGATGACCTAACCGTATTACATCAGCTAAATGATGGATTAAAGACCAAGAGTCACATTTTATACAAACCTAAAAACACTTACCGAATGGGAGGCGGAAGCATTAAAGGTTCTAAAACCGAAGGTACCAATCATCCCGCTGGTGTAATGACTTATTTTTATCTTAAGAATTTTGACAAGAAAAAAGATACCGTTGCTTTAACCTATTTTAATACCAACAATGATACTATCAAATCATTTAGCACAAAAGCAAAAGAGAAAAAAGATCAGTTAAAAATAGACAAAAAAGGAGCCAACCAATTTAATTGGAATATGAGAGGAGATGGCGCCGAAAAACTAAAAGGAATGATCTTATGGTGGGCAAATCTAGACGGACCAAAAGCTGTACCCGGAAACTATAAAGTAAGCTTAAGTATCAATGGAAAAGAAGTTTCTAACCAACCTTTTTCTATTCTAGCTGATCCTAGAGCAGAGTCAACAACAAAAGAAATGCAAGAACAGTATGATTTTATCACTAGCGTTAATCAAACAGTAGACAAGGCTCATAAATCCATTAAGAAGATCAGGAAAATTAATACCCAACTCAAAGGATTTTCTGCGCAATATAAAAATGATGATACAACCAAAGATTTGGTAGAAAAAGCAAAAGCATTACAGAAGAAGTTTGGTGAAATTGAGAAAGCATTATATCAAACTAAAAATAAAAGTAATCAAGATCCTTTAAATTTTCCTATTAAGCTTACCAATAAACTGGGGCACTTAAATTCATTGGTGGGTATGGGAGATTTCGGACCAACAACACAAGATATAACTGTAAAAAATGAGCTAATTAAAAAAATAGAAGTGCAATTGCAGGCTTTTGATACATTAGTTTCTGAAGAAATTAAAAAGTTTAATACCGAATTCAATACCTTGCAACTTAATTATCTTTTTGTAGAATAGCTTATAATAATACCGTCATATCACCCCAACTGGAGTTGAATAAGTTTGAACATATGCCTCTTGGCCATATTCCAGGTGACAGTACGTGATTATTTTTATATTATGAAACTAAATTAAATCTACTGTCATCCCGAGCGTAGTCGAGGGGCAGCTAATTATGAAGTATTATTTTGTTTATATTGTTGAATGTTCAGATATGTCCCTTTATATTGGATTAACTAACAATCTTGAGAGAAGAATAAATGAACATAATAATGGCTTAAATGACAATTCTTATACTTCTATCCGAAGGCCTGTTAAATTAATATTCCATCAAGAATTTATGCAATTTGAACAAGCTGAACGATTTGAAAAGAAACTTAAAAAATGGAGTAGAAAGAAAAAGTTGGCATTGGCAAATGGTCAGTTTGATTTATTAAAGTTATTATCAGAATGTAAAAATGATAGTCATTCTAAGAATTTCTTACCTCTCGACTCCGCTCGAGATGACCGTGCGTGATTATTTTTATATTTTTGAAATTCATTTACTAAAGTCACCCCGCCATCCCAAGCAGAGTCGAGGGGGCATTTTAATCAAAACATATGCTCGAATACTATAACTACATAAAATCCCTGCATCTCATCTTTGTAATAACATGGTTTGCGGGGTTGTTTTATATACCACGATTATTTATTTATCAAATTGAAGCATTTCAAAAACCTTCTCCTGATAAAGAAATACTAGGGGATCAACTTAAACTAATGGCTAAACGTTTGTGGTTTATCATCACTTGGCCTTCTGCCATATTAGCAACATTGTTTGCGATATGGTTACTTATTTTAATGCCAGCCTGGTTGCAGCAACCTTGGATGCATGTTAAACTGGGCTTTGTAATACTTCTTTTTGCTTACCATTTAAAATGCAACCATATCTATACACAATTACAAAACGATGTTATAAAGTGGTCTTCGAATCAAATGCGTATGTGGAACGAAGGTTCTACCATCATTTTATTTTCTGTGATTTTCTTAGTTATTGTTAGAGATGCCGTAAACTGGATTTATGGTGTAATAGGTATTATCTCTTTAGCTGTACTGCTAATGGTAGGCATCAAATTTTATAAAAGAGTTCGAGATAAAAATCCCAATGCGTAGTCACCTTGAATTTTCTTCAAAAAACATATCAAACAAAATCCAATCACGCTATAACTATAAGAGAAGCAGTGCCAGAAGACGCAGCACAATTGCTAAAACTTAAACTTGAGTATTTAAAAAACACAGATACAATTCCGTTATTTGATTATGAATATTCAAATAATGTTACCGAAGAGCATCAGTTGATTAAACGCTATCAAAAACAACCAAACAGTATTTTGCTAGTTGCAGAAAATGAAGGAAATATTGTAGGTAATATTGATCTTACCGGCAGTTGGAGAAAAAAAATGTCTCATACAGCGGTAATAGGAATGGGCATACATACATTATGGCAAAATCAGGGTGTCGGTACATTTTTGATTCAAAATGCTATAGATTGGTCTAAGCAAAACACCTTGATCAAAATCATCTGGTTAGAGGTATACGCAACGAATGTAGCAGGTATTGCATTATATAAAAAAATGAGATTTAAAGAGTGCGGACGGATTGATTGTTTTTTTAACGAGAACGAAAAGTATATCGATAAAATTACAATGGTTATTAATATTTGAGATTATTTTTTCTTAAGATTTGATTCATAACACAACATAAAAAGACTGCCTAAATAGTATTTTTAGACAGTCTTTTATCGTAATATATTTACTTAGTTATTGGCATAATCTGTTACTATTATTGCTATACATACGCCCAACAGCTCTACCATCATTTACAGAAACATTGTTTGCGTTAAAAACCACACTAGGGTTAGATCCAGAAACCATAATTGAATTAGGATCACCAAGGGGTGTTCCAGGTACACGTGTCCCTAAATTATCCTGCTCAGAGTGTACAAATCCAATATTATGTCCAATCTCATGAGCTAATATATTACCCCATTCTCTCGCTGTTACTGGATCTCCATCAATACTAGGTTCGTTAAGGTTCAAAATGATCAAGTCTCCTTCTACTCCATTTGTAGGAAACTCTCCGAGACCCCATCCACCTATTTCGCCAGGGGTAGATAAACGCACTAAAATATCGGGATTAGAATTCACCTCTACTAATTGAAGAGTTGTATTATTTACCCTATTCCATAAGTTAAGGCCTCTTCTAAAGCCTCTTCCTGCAGCATTATTACCCAAAGCATTCTGAATTCTAATATTACCTGCTCTGTTACAATCAACAATACCAAAAAATGCTTGCTTTTGGAGATTTTCTTCTTTCACAGATTTATCTGTAAAAAAAATATCTCCGTCCACGATAAATCCTCCTTTAGAAGATTTAATCGATGTTTTCTCCATATCAAAACCTAAACTTTCTAGTTTTGCTAAAACCTCAGAAGGTATTTTTTCTTGATCAAGAGAATTTTCTGGTTGAACATCATTGTTTGCATCGTTTGTGCATTGTACTACGCTTAAAGCCAAAATGACTAGCATAGAAAATTTGAAAATTTTCATAATTAATATATTTAAGTTGTCTCACAAATTTGGATGATATAGGTTTTCTTAAATGTTAGCCCTCTAACATTTAAGAAAACTTTCACCAATATTTATACTTCAATTATGATATATCTTGCTCCTTGTTTTAACACCAATTTGATCAACTCTACATTGTTTTTACACGATTAAAATCATGTCAATACTAAATTTTCATTGCTTACTTAGGAGTTCGAGCTTTGATCTTATGACTTTTCCTTATCTTCGTGCAACTTTTTTAGCATAATTCTATGATTAAATCTATGACAGGCTTCGGGAAGTCTATTCTACAGCTCCCTACAAAAAAAATTACTATCGAGGTTAAATCTCTTAATAGCAAAAACTTAGATCTCAATGCCAGAATTCCTTCTCAGTATCGCGAAAAAGAACTGAAAATGAGAAACACGATTGCCAAATCATTGGTAAGAGGAAAAGTAGATTTTGGTTTATACGTAGAAATTACCGCAGAAGAAACCTCGACAAAAATTAATGAAGCTGTTGTTAAAGATTATATCAAGCAATTAGAAGCAATACATACAAATGGCGATGCACTAGAGTTTGTAAAAATGGCTGTGCGCATGCCAGATGCACTTAAAACTGTTAGAGAAGAAATTAACGAGAAAGAATTTCAAGCCATTGAGAGTTCTCTTCAAGATGCTTTAAATGCTATAGAAAAGTATCGAATAGATGAAGGCGAAGCATTAGAGAAGGATTTTGTTCTTCGTGTTAAAAATATAGGAGAGCTACTTGAAAAAGTTATTGAAATGGATCCCGAACGTATTGAAGGCGTTAGAGAACGTCTTCATAAAGCAGTTTCAGATCTTAAAGAAGATGTAGATCAAAATCGTTTTGAACAAGAATTGATTTATTATCTCGAAAAATTTGATATTACTGAAGAAAAAGTTCGATTAGCAAATCACTTAGAGTATTTTACATCAACACTTAATTCATCTGATTCGAACGGAAAAAAACTAGGCTTTATCTCACAAGAAATCGGTCGAGAGATTAACACTATTGGTAGTAAATCTAACTATGCGCCTATGCAACAATTAGTTGTACAAATGAAAGATGAACTTGAAAAAATTAAAGAACAATTACTAAACGTTTTATAAATGAGTCAAGGTAAGCTTATTGTACTTTCGGCACCTTCTGGTAGTGGAAAAACTACTTTAGTAAAACATTTGTTACATAAAGAAGAATTAAATCTGGGATTTTCTATTTCTGCAGCTTCAAGAGAACCCCGTGGAGGAGAAATACATGGCAAAGATTATTATTTCTTATCGCTAAGAGAGTTTAAAGATAAAATTAAAGCCGAAGAGTTTCTAGAATGGGAAGAAGTTTATCGTGATAATTTTTACGGTACTTTAAAAACTGAAGTACAACGCCTATGGGATATTGGGAAACATGTAATATTTGATATTGATGTAGTAGGAGGCTTAGATATTAAAAGAATCTACCCAGATAGAACACTGGCAATATTTATCAAACCACCAAGTATAGAAGAACTCAAAATACGTTTAAAAAAACGTAAAACCGAGTCTGAAGATAAAATCAATATGCGAGTGGCAAAGGCCTCTACAGAAATGGCTACTGCGCCCCAATTTGATGCGATCGTTACAAATGATGATTTAGAGAAAGCCCAAGCAGAAGTTTATCAATTGGTAAAGAAATTTCTTTTAAGTTAGTTATACTAGGTTATTTATATTTTCCTTAGAAAAACAAAAACTACCTTTTCTATGAAAAAAATCGGATTATATTTTGGAACATTTAATCCTATTCATATCGGGCATCTTGCCATTGCAAATCACATGGCAGAGTTTTCGGATCTTGATGAGATATGGATGGTAGTTACCCCGCATAACCCTTTCAAAAAGAAAAGTACTTTACTAGATAACCACCATCGTTACGAGATGGTATATCGCGCTACAGAAACGTATTCTAAATTAAAACCTAGTGATATAGAATTTGGTCTGGCACAACCAAATTATACGATTAATACATTAATTTATCTTCAAGAAAAATATCCAAATGATAGCTTTAATCTTATCATGGGAGAGGATAACTTAAAAGGATTTCATAAATGGAAAAACTATGATGTTATTCTAGAAAATCATCACATTTATGTTTATCCTCGTATTGCATCAGGACAAGTAGAAACACAGTTCACCGATCATCCTAAAATACATCGTGTTACTGCGCCCATCATGGAGATATCTTCTACATTTATTCGAAAGTCGATTTCTGAAGGTAAAAATATCAAACCTTTGTTACCTCATGACGTTTGGCAATATATTGACGAAATGAATTTTTACCAATAAAAATATATTTAATACCTATCTTCTGATCCTATAGTTGTCTTTATTCTTTTAATAAGACGATGCATTCTACCACTTCCGCCCGCAATAATCCCTGCTGTAAGTACAATATCTATGGATTGAATAATGGTAACCTGTATCTTAAACAATTGTTCTTCTGTTTCTGGATTATTAAATATAATACCAGACATAAGTCGTAATCCAGAAAAAGAAAGCACCAATCCAATTGCAAAAGCAACAATAGTTGTTCTACGTTCTCTTTTTAATCCATGACTCATAAGTTGTTGTTCTAATCTGTCCTTTTCTTTGATCATAGCGATCATTTTATCATCTACTGCTAAGGTTTCTTCTTCGGCCATTGGTTCTTCAGGATCAATCATCATTGGGTCAACCGGAGTATTCACCTCATCCATATACGCTTCGATATCTGCAATACGATCTTTGCATTTCTTTTTTGCTTTCTCACTTGGATCATCAACAAAAATCTCAATAAACTGCTCAACGATTAACATTATAACCGATATATACCCTAACATGGCGATCACATTACCTGGATCCAAATCAGAAAGATCAATCGGTGGGAATTCCTGTTCGAAGTAAACAAAAGCCGCAATGGCGATAACAATTAAGATAATTGCAATTGGATTTTTATAAAGGGCTTTCATTTAATAATTGTGTTATTAAGTTTCTATATAAAGATATAAAAACTTAAAAATGAAATTGTCATGATTATAGAAAATTAATAGTATGCTTTACTCCTACTTATTTTAAAAAACACATTTTTTTTCTTCAGTTTCGAAAAATGAAACTGGCGAGTCGTACTATTGAATCAAAATTAATTAAAAAGAGAAGGTAACAATTATGCTATTGCTAACATATAGTATATAGGGAAACATTTTAAAAACAAAATCTGATTATAAAACAAATTAAAGATGAGGAAAACCGTAAGAAATAAATGCATTAAAACACACTTTTTTTGTGTTGTTCAACAAAAGTTTAGTGCTTCTTAACGAAAAGTTAAGACATAGGGAAAAACACCCCCATAATCCGATTGCGAGCAAGTGATTTAGGTCGTAGGTTTGCCGCCGGGAAAACAAATTAAAAAGTCATTCAATTTAATATTTTTATGAAAAAACAACTGCTGTTTATGGTGTTGGGTATCTGCTATACACTCACCTTTGGACAAGAATTACCACAATTATCACCTCCTACACCCGAGGTTGCTGCCCTAGGGAAGTATGATGATATACCAATGAGTCTTTCTACAGGAACTCCTACTATTTCGATACCGCTCACCAGTATTGCAGATGGTGCATTAAGCGCTTCGGTATCGGTAAGTTATCATGCTTCAGGGATTAAAGTTAGTGAGATGGCCTCTCGGGTAGGTTTAGGATGGGCCTTGCAGGCTGGAGGTATAATTTCTCGTCAGGTACGTGGTATTGCTGATGATCATCAAGAAGGTTTTATCAATACCAGTAACACTATGGATTATTTTCGTTCCCTTCCCTTTGATAGCGAGGAACGTAGACAACTATTCCAAAATGCCTTAGACGACATTCAAGATTTTGAATCTGACATGTATCATATAAATGTAGCTGGGTTATCGGGTAAATTCTTTTTTGATCAAAATGGGGATATTGTCGTACATCAAAAAAGTGATTTAAAAATTGTAGCCCTTCGTGATGGTCATTTAATCTCTGGTTGGGAGATTACTACCCCAATGGGTATACGATATACTTTTGGAGTCGTTCCTGGAACTACACAAAAAGTACATGAGGATAAGGAGACTCGATTCGAATCGTCTGCTGCAAATTTCCCAACGGGTTATAAATCTCATACTTCAGGTTGGTATCTGACTCAGATATCCGATTATAAAGGCAATCAGATTAATTTTGGATATACCGCTGGAACAGCACAAATCAAGTATTTGAACGTTACAGGACAAAGTAAAAACTTATTTGGTTTTGGTAATTGTGGTCTCGGTGGCGGAGCTACTGATCCAATTTCTATGAGTGAAGATATTTATAAACCTACTTATTTATCCTCGATCACCACTAGACAAGGACAAATTTTGTTTGAGTATAACCATAACCGTACAGATGTAAAGAATGATAAAGCCCTTACAGGAGTTCAATTAATAGATAGTAATGATACTATTATCGATAGTTATGTATTAGATCAGGGGTATTTTATCGCAACAGGATTTACAAGGTTTTCAGATAAGGGCGATGTAGACCAGCGTACACATAGATTATATTTAAAAAGTATTACGCAACAAAAAGGTACTGCGAGCAATAAAGTACATCGTTTTAGCTATAATCAAACCCACGAGTTACCGGAGCGTTTTTCATTTTCACAAGATTTTTGGGGATATTATAATGGTGCGGATAATGATGTCTTATATCCTTCTATAGTGTATCGTCCTGTTGCTAGTCCTATAGAAGTTGACGGGGCCGATCGAACAATAAGTGAAGCGCATGCCAAGGCATTACTATTAGAAAAAATCACCTACCCTACAGGAGGTAGTACCCACTTTATTTTTGAACCCAATACAGTATATGGGAATAGGGACTTTTTTGTGGGAATGAAAACCGTTAGTACTCCTATTACAGAAGCATCTTTGGAGATGAGAGATAATTTAGGAAGCCCTAATAAAGTGACCTCCAGTTTTACACTTTCAGAATCTAAAACAGTCGCTGTTAAGGTATATGCACAAAGGTCTTGTAATATGAATGCTGCAGATTGCCCTAAGATCAAAATGTATAAAAGTAATGGAGAATTAGTAAATGCCATTTTTAAAACAGAAACAAATACTGATATCTTATTAGATCTTGCTGCGGATACCTATACAATCGAGATGAGTTATGAGATTCCATCAGATAATTATATTACGATTTCATTGAATACAAGAGAATTAGGTACTATCAGTGAAGGTGAATTAAAAGCTGCTTACACAGGTGGATTACGTGTTAAAGAACTCCAGTTTCGGGATCAGGACAATAGTTTACTCACGACCAAACGATATGAATATCATGAATTTGGAAACACCACACAATCAAGTGGAAGGTCGTTAAATCCACCTATGTTTATCTCGCGTAATGTACCCGTAAGTGTAGGTTGCAGTCAAACTATACTAAGTTCTAATGCGATGTTTCCTTTAAATGGGCAAAGTGGTTCTCATGTGAATTATACCAATGTTACAGAATATACCGAAGGGATAGAAAACGGTAAGACCGAATACACTTATAGTTACGCATCAGACGGAGCGATTAGCGCTAGTAATGTTTTTGATGGACAAGGAAATTTAATTGTTCCTGCCGCTGATTATTCTCATCGAAGAGGACAATTATTACAACAAAAAGTATATCGTTATGAAAAAGCATCAGGAAATTTTTCAGTAGTAGAAGACACTAAGAATAGCTATACTACATACGGTGACCGAAGAACTAAAAATATCATGATGGGAAAAATAGGAGCACTTAATGAAGGAGATAGTTATGATAATATTAGTGAACGTTACCTGATGACAGGAACCTCAAAAACAAATTACTATCCATCGGGTACGGTAAAAACTACAACGAGCTACGATTATGATCCTGGAGAATATGTAGGCAGAACGCTTCCGTTAACTACCACAACTACCGATAGTAATGGAGAAGTCATCGAGACTAAGACCTATTATCCAGATGATGTGATTTCTATTAGGGTATTAGGAGAATTACTTACGACAGAAGAGTTCGCTGCGATTTCACCGCTAAAAAGTAATGGATCTCAACCACGTATAGGGACTGCTATTCAACAAGAGACGCGTATCAACAATGTGCTTGTTACTAAACAGCGTACTAATTATAAAGATTGGTCTGGTTTGATCTTACCCCAGATTGTACAAGCCGCTAAGTGGAATGATGTTTTAGAAGATCGTATCGAGTATCTAAACTATGATAGTAAAGGTAATCCTTTAGAGGTAAAACAAACCAACGGCAGTCATAGCATCTATATCTGGGGGTATAATGAGTTATATCCTATCGCTAAAATCGATCATGCAACCTATATCGGGATGCCTGCAGCGGTGACTACACTAATTAATCAACTAAAAACAGCATCTAATAGTGATACCACTGCTGCTACTGAGGCCACACTACGTGATCTCATGAATCAATTACGGGATCATGCCTATTTTAAGGATAGTCAACTTACCTCATTTACCTATGATCCTTTAGTGGGGGTAACTAGTGTAACAGATCCCAGAGGATATACGATGTATTATGCGTATGACACCTTTAATCGATTGGAATATGTAAAAGATGATGAGGGGAAACTGATTTCAGAAAACAAATATGGGTACAAGAACTAATGAAGGCAAGAACAATGAAAAATAAGATACAAAACTATATAGTGCTGATCATTATCATGATGAGTACAGCAAGCGCTTTTTCACAATTTGGCGGCGGCGAAGATGGCGGCGGCGGTGACAATTGTAATATTTATTCCTATCGCGATGCCGATAGAGATGGCTATGGAGTCTTTAGTCAAAAAATTTGCGATACCCATGTCCCTGATGGATATTCAACTAGATACGGGGATCGGGATGATAACAATGCTTTAATTACAGATCTTCCTCCAAAATATTTCTATTTTGATAAGGATAAAGATAGCTACGGGAATCCTAATAATAAGGTATATGCCAGTAGACGCCCTAATGGGTATGTGACCAATAATAGTGACTATGATGATAATAACAAACTCATCACCAATATCGCTCCTCGAAACTTTTATCGTGATTACGATAAAGATGGTTTTGGGAATCCTAGCAATAAAGTATATCGCAGTGCTAAACCTAGTGGCTATGTTACTGATGCTCGTGATTGTAACGATAGCGATAAAACGGTCAACCCTAATACAGTTTGGTATTTAGATAATGATAACGATAACTATGCACGTAGTACGAAAAAACAATGTACCAGTCCTGGTTCAAAATACAAGCGTAGTGTTGCAGGCTCAGGAGATTGTAATGATAGTGATGCAACCTTAAATCCACTTACCGTATGGTATTATGATAATGACGGAGATGGCTTTGGAAATGAAGGTGACTTAAGTACCGTACGACAACAATGTGGGCAACCTTCTTCAAAATATGTGCGAAAAAAAGGAGATATTAATGATAATAACGAATATATCACGAACATAACCCCAAAGAACTTTTATAGAGATGCAGACAAAGATACCTATGGTAACCCTAATATTAAATATTATCGCAGTTTTGCCCCTAGCGACGGGCATACCTATGTGACCAATGGTAGTGATTACGATGATAGCACTGGACATATCACTAATATTGCTCCCAAGAATTTTTATAGAGATGCAGACAAAGATACCTATGGTAACCCTAGTATTAAGTATTATCGTAGTAAAGCTCCTAGTGATGGTTATATATACGTAACAAATGGTAGTGACCGCGATGATGGCAATAAATGGATCACTAATATTGCTCCCAAGAATTTTTATAGAGATGCAGATAAAGATACCTATGGTAACCCTAGTATTAAATATTATCGTAGTGCAGCCCCTAGCGATGGCTATGTCTATGTCACTAATGGTAGCGATTGTAATGATGGCGATAAAACGCTTAACCCGAATACAGTTTGGTATTTAGATAATGATAACGATAACTATGCACGTAGTACGAAAAAACAATGTACCAGTCCTGGTTTAAAATACAAGCGTAGTGTTGCTGGCTCAGGAGATTGTAATGATAGTGATGCAACTTTAAATCCGCTTACCGTATGGTATTATGATAATGACGGAGATGGTTTTGGAAATGAAGGCGACTTAAGTACCGTGCGACAACAATGCGGGCAACCTTCTTCAAAATATGTGCGAAAAAAAGGAGATATCAATGATAATAATGAATATATCACTAACGTACCACCAAAGAACTTTTATAGAGATGCAGATAAAGATACCTATGGTAATCCAAGTATTAAGTTTTATAGAAGTTTTCCTCCTGCAGATACGCATAGCTATGTAACTAATGGTAGTGATCATGATGACAGTAATGAGTTTATCACCAACATTGCTCCTAAGAACTTCTACAGAGATGGAGATGGTGACACTTTTGGAAACCCAGATATTAAATTTTATCGTAGTGCTGCACCAAGCGATACCTATAGTTATGTGACCAACGGTAGTGATTATGATGATAGTAATGAGTTTATCACCAACATTGCTCCCAAGAATTTCTATAGAGATGGGGATAAAGATACTTTTGGAAATCCAAATATCAAGTTTTATCGCAGTGCCACACCAAGCGATGCCTATAGTTATGTAACTAATGGTAATGATTGTAATGACGCAGATGCAAGTTTAACACCTAATACAGTTTGGTATAAAGATGGTGATGGCGATACTTTTGGGGATAAGAATAGTACTAAAAAACAATGTACTAAACCCACAGGTTATGTACGTAATGATGATGATTATAATGATAGTACAGAAAATATTAGCAACATAGCGCCACAGACTTTTTACTTAGATACTGATGGAGATGGTTTTGGAGATCCTAATCAAAGTGTATTGTATAGTATACAACCTACCGGTTATGTGACTAATGCAAATGATAATTGCCCAGATGTTTTTGGTGAAAATAATGGTTGTGCAGATACGCCTTATGCTGGGATAACGATCAGTAATGAGAATTATGTCTTTACAAGAGCCTATCAAGAAGAGATGGATGCCGCAACAGCCATCAATTTTAATAAAGATGTGATCGAGAGCATCACCTATTTTGACGGACTGGGACGACCAAAACAACAAGTAGGGATCAAAGCTTCTCCACAAGCTAAAGATATCGTTACCCATATTACCTATGATCAGTATGGCAGACAGGCACAACAATACTTGCCTTTTGAAAGACCAACTGGCACCTCTACTCCTTTAGGAAGTTATGCAAGCGTAAATGTGGTTACTGATATTAACAGCTATTACAACAATGTCTACGGAGCAGATTTTACAGTAGCGCCCGATCATCAGAATTTTAATGCCTATTCTGAGAGTATTTTTGAACCCTCACCATTAAATAGAGTACAAGAACAAGGGGCACCAGGATCTGCCTGGAAAGCTAATAAAGATGTAGATACCGATCATACCATAAAATTTGATTGGGACATTAATACATTAGAAGAAGTCATCAAGTTTAGAGTACAGTTTACAGGATCAGATACCGAGTCTCCGACCTTAGTCAAACAGGAGTTTTATCCAGTAGGAGAATTGCAAGTAACTAGTACCAAAGATGAAAACTGGACCGCAGTAGATGGTAATAATCATACGACCAGAGAATATACCGATAAACGTGGTAGAGTGGTCTTAAAGCGTACCTATAATACCGTGCCTAATACTGGTGGTGGTAGTTCTGCCGCAGGTG
Source organism: Aquimarina sp. AD10 (assembly GCF_003443715.1). Lineage (NCBI taxonomy): Bacteria > Pseudomonadati > Bacteroidota > Flavobacteriia > Flavobacteriales > Flavobacteriaceae > Aquimarina > Aquimarina sp. AD10. Next base: position 3,739,721 of record NZ_CP031965.1, read on the forward strand.
GCGGGGAGGCGCATGATACTTATTATGTGTATGATGATTTCGGAAACCTTACCTATGTGATCCCACCAAAAGTAACTACAGCAGATGGGGTAAGTACTACAGAAATGAGTGAACTATGTTACCAATACAAATACGATTACAGAAACCGCCTTATCGAAAAGAAAATACCAGGTAAAGGATGGGAGTATATTGTATATAATACACTAGATCAACCCATCTTAACACAGGATGCTCTTTTGAAACAAGAGAGCCAATGGCTCTTTACTAAGTATGATGCACTAGGTAGAGTAGCCTATACAGGTAAGATGACCGATACTAGAACTAGAAGTGTTATACAAGATGCAGCTACAGCATATAGTGATGATGTATGGGTAGATAAAACCACTACAGGTATTCGTTATAATGATGGTGGCTATCCTAAAGTAACTACAGGAGAAACTTTAACCATCAATTATTATGATGACTATGAGTTTTTAGGAACAACACCAATACAAGAATTGGCAAATCCAGGTACGGTGTCTGGGGAGGCGATAACAAACCGTACCAGGTCCCTGCCTACAGGCTCTAAAGTAAAAGTACTGGGTGAAGATAAATGGATTACCACAGTAACCTATTACGACAATAAAGCAAGACCTATTTATGTAGCCAGTAACAATGAATACCTAAATACAACGGATATTATAGAAAGTGAATTGGATTTTGTGGGTAAAGTCTTAAAAACGACTGCCACTCATACCAAAGGCAGTAATGCTGCAATTATAACTGTAGATAATTTTGAATATGATCATATGGGGAGAGCAAAAAAGCAAACCCAACAAATTAATAATCAAGATACAGAAATCATTGCAGAGAACTCTTATGATGCTTTAGGACAATTAATCTCTAAAAAAGTTGGGGGTTCTGTCACCTCGAGCGGAGTCGAGGGGTCAAGTCTACAAACCATAGATTACACCTATAATGTACGGGGTTGGATGACTGGGATTAATGATGTTGAGAATTTAGGTAATGATTTGTTTAGCTTTGGTATTCATTACAATACGACTACCGAAGGTTTATACGCAAAAGCATTGTATAATGGTAATATCAGTGAGACCTTATGGAAAACCGCTAATGATAATGTTAAAAGAGCATATGGATATAGATATGATGATTTAAATCGATTTGTTGCTGCTACTGATAATGATAATAAATATGTAGTGTCTAGTATTACTTACGATAAAATGGGTAATATTTTATCCTTAGCAAGAAATGGTTTCCAGAACAGTTCTAATTTTGGAAATATGGATGTACTCGCCTATAAATACGATACAGGTAATAAACTCTTAAGCGTTACAGATACTGGTAACAAAACCTATGGTTTTAAAGATGGTACGAATGCAGAAAATGATTATTCGTATGATATCAATGGTAATCTTTTAGAAGACAATAATAAAGGAATTACTTCGATAAAATACAATCATCTCAATTTACCTACAGAAATTATTTTTGACAACTCAGCTACGAAAAAATTCGAATTTGTATATAATGCTTCTGGTACTAAACAAAAAAAGATTGTAACCAACGGAAGTGAAGTAACAGTAACAGAATATGCAGGCAAAGCACAATACAAAAATGGTACTTTAAAGTTCATTAATCATACAGGAGGGTATGTTGAACCTAATGGCAATGATTGGATATATGTATATCAATATAAAGATCATCTTAATTCAATTAGACTTAGTTATGCAGATGATAATGATGATGGTCTAGTAGCTGTTAATGAAATTAGGAAAGAAAATAACACATATCCATTTGGCTTAAAACATCAAGGGTATAATACTACATTACGCGGTAGAAACCATAATTATGATTATTTAGGTCAAGAACGTCAGGAAGAATTGGGGTTAAACTGGGTAACGTTTAGACATAGAAATGGCGATCCAGCCATTGGTAGATTTTTTGGAATAGATCCTGTATCGGCAGATTATGTTTCTATCTCAACTTATCAATTTGCACATAATAATCCTGTATGGAAAATTGAATTAGAAGGTTTAGAAGGCGCAACAACCTCTGGAGATGATATTCCAAATCACGAACCAGGGACTAATCCAGCATCTCATATACCTTTACCTATTGGTGATGGCACTGGAAATCATGGTAGTGCTCCTGTTTATGCCACTTATCAAGCACCTATGCAATCTGGAGGACAACAACATGGCATTATAAATCCAGCTCCACCTGGAGCATATAAACAAGATCCAGTTAGAGCATTAGTTGTTGATATTACTTATATTGCACTTGCATTAGTTGGTGCAGATGCTATTGATGATGCAGTAGCGACAAATCTAGATCCTAATGCCTCTACAAGTGAAAAGGTACAAGCAGCAGTAAATGTGATACCAGCATTAGTTAGAGGTGGTAAAGGACCTAAAGCTGCTCCTAAAGTTTCACGAAAATCAGCTGTCCAAAATGCAAAAAACCATGCCAAAGTACCTAGAGTTTCAAAAGGAGGCGAAAAAATTGCTATCGATGATTTAAATAACTCAAGTAGAGGGAAAAACTGGGAAAAAATGAAATCTAATGGAGCAAAGAACTTAGGTCAACGTAACCCAAATGGGAAAAATCAATGGATGGAACATCCTGATGGGCACCCAGATGCAGGTCAACCAGGCGTTCCTGAGCACCATGCACAAGGTCATATTCATGCCACTGATACAAAAGGTAATAAAAAAGTTTATCCATACGATCATTAAAAAAGAATAAAATGATTTACAAATTTGAAGAATCAAATAATGTATTTATTGAAGAAAAATTTCAAACACCAATAAATTCAACCTTGAGTGTTTATATATGGAAAAGTCTTGACAATAGTCTTGGTTTTAACATGGATGACCAAGGCTCAAAATTCATAAAAAATCTTATTGAAGATTCTATAACAATCTTATTTTCAGATTTTACTAGAATTGAAAGTGATAAAGATATTGATATAAATATCAATAATTTTAGAGGCGTTTCTTTTTGGAATAAAAAAGAACTTCTACTAGAAGAATATGATAATTATCAAACTTACAAAAATGATAAAAAGAAAAATGAGTTATTGTTAAGGTTCAACAAGCCGACTAAAGAATTAAATACACCTGCTTTAATAGATTGGTTTGATGAAAACAATAAAATTACTTATGAATTTTTAGCTTTTTGTACTAAAAATGAAATTGATTTTATAGTGTGGGATTGGTCAGATTTTGGTATTTATTTTTATCATTTAGCAACAAATGAAAGCACTAGTAATATTGAAAATAAAATAAAAAAAATAAATATTGGACTAAAAAAGATAGTAAAATCGGAGATACCCTTTTATTAGATTTTCTACCAGATAGCTCGGATATGATGGCGCGGAAATGTTTTCCGTGCTGCATATGAGTAAGAAATAAAAGAAAGAAATCATAATATGTAAAAATGTTATGATTTTTTTTATCACCAATCGTGCGGATTTGTAATCCGTACCACACGAGTACAAATAAAAACGATCACATTAATAGTGATCGTTTTTTATTTAAGAAAGTTCAGTATCAAAAAACGAAACTATAATGATCTATTATTGTTATATAGATTAAGATAGATTACAGATGTCTACAAAATATAAAGCTACAATGCCCGGTTTTGGCTATTTTATTACAATAACTACTGTTGGCTGGATTGATATATTTACAAGAGCAAGGCAAAAATATATCCTTACAGATTGTTTACGTTATTGTCAACAACAAAAAGGCTTAGAATTTTATGCCTACAGTATTATGCCAAGTCATATCCATCTGGTTTGTAAAGCAAAGGAAGGAGGTATATTATCTGATACTATACGAGATTTTAAAAAGTTTACTTCTAAAAAGATCATTCAGACTATTATAGATTATCCAGAAAGCAGAAGGGAGTGGATGCTAGATTACTTTAAAAATACATGCAAGCATTTAAAACGAAACCAACAGTATAAGGTCTGGCAAGATGGATATCATGCAGAGGTCGTATATTCTAATTGGTTTTTAAAACAAAAAATAAATTATGTTCATAATAATCCTGTAGCAGATAAAATTGTAAAACATCCCGAAGACTACCTATTTAGTTCTGCAAGAAATTATGCAGATTTAGAGAACGAATTAGAAGTCATAGTCTTAAATATGTTCTAGTTTTGTATAAAACACGGATTAAAAATCCGCTTGATCGGGTGTGTACCTCCTGGTAAACGTGATCCAAAAAGGGTTATGACAAAAAAGGAAAAATCTGAAATGCTGAATGAAAACGGGGGGAAATGCGAAGGTTGTGAAAAGGATATAACAATTGACGAAGCTAAAGGACATCATATAAAAAGACACGCTGATGGAGGACCAACGACAAAGGAAAACACAGCTATTTTATGTGATGGATGTCATAAAGAAATACATAGTAAAAAGAAATCATAGAAATAATGAGAAAAGAAAGTTTTTTAAAAGAAATAGAATCTAACATAAATAAATATGGTTACCATATAACTATGGTTTCAAAGGGTTTAAATCCAAGATTTGCTTACACTATTGGTTTAGTTGATAAATTTGGCTTTGAAATTACTTTTGCAGGAGGTTTGTTTTATACAAACGAAGAAGTTAGTATAATAATAAATAATGTAATTGATAAGCTTCAAGAAAAGGTAAATTGGCAAGAATTAAAATTAGAAATAGAATCTTTAGGGGTGTTTTCACTTTCAAATGTTGATAATTCTTGGTCTAAATTGTTGATGTTGGGTGCATATGATTTTTATGATAAGGATAAAATACAAGCTATACAAATATTACCTGATAACAACCACCATACTCTGGATGTACCAAAATTATCCAATAAATTTAATACTTCTACAGAACCAATTTGGCAATGGTTAGTAAATGAATGGAATTATAAAGTCCCAAAAGATATTACTGTTATTACTAATTTAAAAGCTCTTAAAGGAGAATTAATAACAGAAATTATGAGATGGGAAGAAGATGAATGGGAAATGTTTTCTGGTGCTGGTCCTGATGTTGAAAAAGAAGATATCAGAATAGTTCCTATTGGTGTACTATTAGGTATTGATAATTCTATTGATAAGTCTCTTGGCCTAGGCATAAACAAAGGGCTATGGAGAGATGAAATAGATAAAAAATGGAACAAATGGGACAATAGTACTGCTTGAGATTAACCAGATAGCTCGGATATGATAGCGCAGATTTGCAATCTGTGCAGCGTATGAGTAAGAAATAAAGAAGTCATAGCATGTAAAAATGTTATGGCTTTTTTTATACCACATAGCTCGGATATGATAGCGTAGATTTGCAATCTGTGCAGCGTATGAGTAAGAAATAAAAGAAAGAAGTCATAATATGTAAAAATGTTATGGCTTTTTTATATGCAAAATCCTGTAGTACGAATTCCAGATTAGTGTTATCTAGTCTAGTTAAGTTGATTTTTTGTAATATTGAGCTTTTAACTAGTAATGTTTTATATAAACACGAGCAAATATCCTATTTTAGAAAATTTATTTTGTAAAATAACCTTAATTAATAACAGATAACGCTAACCCAAATTTTTAATACAATAATGAAGAAACTAATTTTTGTAGTAACAATATTAACCGGTATACTTTTTTACTCATGTAGTAGTGATGAAGAAAGTATATCGCCTACTTTTCGTTTTTTAGAGTTTGAAAAAGATGTCTTACTACCTGCATTAAATGAAAGAGATATCACTTTTTTTGCCATAGATTTTGATCCTAATATCGGTAATTGGGAAATTACACTTAGTGATGGTCAAAAAAACATTCCTGTAACACTTAGCCAAGTAGAAACTACTCGTTTTGGATGGGTAAATACAGAAAGTAACTTGCAAAGAATATATATAAAAGCACCAGCCTTTGGAAATGGTGACTATACCTTAACTATCAAAAACAATACTACCAATCAAATATACAGTGATACTTTTTTAGTACGTGGTGATATTTTTACGAATATAGAACCTACTACCATTACTTCATATACAATTGGTGACGGAACCAATAAAACTCCGGATTACTTATATTTTCAAAATACCTCTAATACCATAACACAAGGTGTTACTACAAACGGAATCGAAAGAGTACGACTTGAAAACGCAACGACTTTTGAATCATTTACTCTAGGGCACGAAGTAAATACTAATGGATTTTTACGGTTTGATATTCCTCTTACAATACCTGTAGGCACGTATTTTTTATCTATAGTGTACAACAACGGGCTTAGTACGTATTATGAAAAAGATATTGTTGTTATGGAGCAAAAACTTCCAAAAATTAATGCAATCAACAAAGAGATGTTTGTAGAAGGCGAAACCTTGACTATAACAGGAGAGGCATTAAGATATTTTGTAAATGAAGAATTATTACCCACTAATGGCTTAAGTACGATAAGAACAAGAACTGATTTGATTTTTAAAGATCAAAATCGTGATTTTCAATTCTCGTTTGGTGCTTATGAAGACGATGAAAATTTTGAGAACATAAACCCCGACGCAACAGAACTTAGCTTTAAAATCCCTTTAAAATCAGAATCATTTCTGTTTTCAGATAGAGATCAAACATTTTTTGAAGGTGAAGTTTTTATTCGCAGTGGCGCGTATGAAAGCAATTCTTTTCCTGTTAGAATAAACTATTAAATTCAATACAAAACAATAATATTCTAAAATGTGAATATTACTATCTACAATCAAATAGATAATAAAAACGGGAAGTAGTTTAAACTACTTCCCGTTTTTATTGATTGTTAATCTCGCAAGATCTCTCTAGCAACACATAACTATTTATTTTCCAGGAAAATCTGCTTTACGTTTTTCTAAAAAAGCAGTAGTTCCTTCTTTAAAATCTTCGGTACCAAAGCAATTTCCAAATTGTTCGATCTCTACATCAAATCCATTAACGCCATCCTCGTAAGACGCATTAACGGCTGCAATTGCTGCCCCTATCGCTACAGAAGAGTTTCTCATAATTCTACTCGCTATTTTTTCTGCCAGCGGTATTAATTCTTCTAATGTGGTAACATGGTTAACAAGCCCATACTGCATTGCTTGATTTGCATCAATCATACCTGCAGTCATAATCATTTCCATCGCTCTTCCTTTACCTACTAACTGTGGCAATCGTTGTGTACCGCCATATCCAGGAATCACACCAAGAGATACCTCTGGCAATCCCATTTTTGCAGTATCACTTGCCACTCTAAAATGAGCAGCCATAGCTAACTCTAGTCCGCCACCTAAAGCAAAACCATTTACAGCCGCGATAACTGGTGTAGATAAGTTTGCCACAAAGTCAAACAATAATTCTTGTCCTTTTGCTGCTAGTTTACCTCCTTCGGCAATAGAAAAATTTGCAAATTCACTTATATCTGCACCTGCAACAAATGCTTTTTCTCCGCTACCTGTTATAATAATAACTTTGGTATCTGCATCAAGATCAGCTACTCTAAAAGCAGCATGTAACTCTTGTATCGTTTCTTTATTAAGTGCGTTTAATTTAGACGGGCGATTTATAGTTATTGTCGTCACCCCATTACGTTGAGATGTTAGGATATTTGTGTACATGAAAAAAGTATATTTTGTTTGTTTTATTCTTTCGGAAATCTAACTTTAAAAACAGTTCCTTTTCCTTCTTGAGATGTAAAGGTAATATTTCCGTTATAGGTTTCAACAATATTTTTCACCATTCCTAAACCAAGTCCCATTCCGCTTGTTTTCGTCGTAAATTTAGGTTCAAATATTTTCTTTTTATTTTCTTCGGTAATTCCTAGTCCGTTATCAGCTACTGTGATGATCACTTCTCCGTTTTCTGAAAATACATCTACAATTATTTTAGGAACGCGATCTTTGGGTATTGCCTGGGTTCCGTTCTTAACCAAATTAGTAACAACACGTATCAATTGCGTTCTATCAAACTTAGCAATAATCTCTTCTTTCTCGGTAGGGAAAATAATATAATCTTCATTAAAGATATCTAATGCTAAACCAACAATCTTAACCACATCTAACATTTCACTCTTTTGTGCAGGCATTTGCGCAAAATTCGAGAATGCAGAGGCAATAGAACTCATCGTATCTATTTGCTGAATTAACGTATCGCTATATTCTTGAATTTTCTGATGTATATTAGGATCATTAGGGTCAAATTTTCTTTGAAAACTTTGAACAGTTAATCGCATTGGGGTTAATGGGTTTTTAATCTCATGCGCTACTTGTTTGGCCATCTCTCTCCATGCCGCTTCTCTTTCACTTTTAGCAAGCATCGCAGCACTTTGCTCTAACTCATCGATCATACTATTATACGCATTTACCAGCCTATAAATTTCATCACTGGCATCCCCTATTTTTATTCTTTTGTTGCGTTTATCAAGTCGCGTTTGATCTATAGTATCCGAAATTGTTTTTAATGATTTTGTTATATATCTAGATAAAAAATAAGCCAACGCAACAGCAATAAGTAACATTAATATATACACTTGTCCCAATCGCTGTAAAAATTCTATAAGCTCACGTGTAATTAAATCATCATCTTCTAAATACGGAAGGTTAAGAATTGCCAAAGGCTTTGCTTTACTATCTGAGATATAGGTATAAGATGACAAGAACTTTTTATCATCTTTTTCAGATTTAACCAAATAACGTTTGTCAAATAAAGCTGATAAAGTATCGATAATCACATGACTAAGTACTTTATCTGTAGTATCAGCTACAAAGTCTCCTTCTGATTTAATTAATAACTGGCCTGATAAATCATAGATTTTAATAGGCAACGAATGTTCTTGCGAGATTTGGTATATGCGGTTTTTATCTCTAAAAATAAGCTTTACATGATCTTCATCTACCAAATAGGTAGTGCTCTCGAGCACATTATCAATAGCAATTTGTATACGTTCTTCTTTTCTTTCTAATCGTTCCTGGTGATACTCCTCTGCTTCTTCTTTATATTGATATATTGTTACTGCAGCAATTAAGATTGAAGCCAAAAATATTAATAAAGTCATTGAGATAAAAATCCGTGTACGGAGAGATAGTTGGAGTAGCTTCATAATATTTTTTGAATCATAAATATAGCAAATATCACACCAAAATCATTTAATTCCCTTTTACACACCACCCATATTCACAAAAAGAAATCACTTGATCTTAATTACGAATTGAATTTAGTAAATTTACAGTACTTTATTATATGGATAAAACAACTTTGCTTTCTGTTCAAGACCTTTGTGTTTCTTTTTTTTCGGATAAAAAAGAAAACAAAGTATTGCATCATATTTCATTCGACATTCATGAAAACGAAATATTAGGGGTTGTAGGAGAATCAGGAAGTGGTAAATCTGTTGCTTCGTTAGCTATTCTTGGATTATTACCTCAGAAAATTTCGAAAATTACTCAAGGAGATATCATATACTCTAATAGCTCTATTTTAGGCCTTACCGAAAAACAATATCGTTCTGTTAGAGGAAATGAAATTGCCATGATTTTTCAAGAACCCATGAGCTCCTTAAATCCTTCTATGCGATGTGGCAAACAAGTTGCAGAGATCCTTCTGGAGCATACGTCTTTATCAAAGACCGCTATTAAAAAAGAAGTTCTTTTATTATTTCACAAAGTAAAGCTTCCTGATCCCGAAAGAGCATATCGCTCTTATCCTCATCAACTAAGTGGTGGGCAAAAACAACGTATCATGATCGCTATGGCGATTGCTTGTAAACCAAAATTGCTTATTGCAGATGAGCCTACTACCGCTTTGGATGTTACGGTTCAAAAAGAGATCATTAGTCTGTTAAAAAACCTGCAGAAAGAATATAAAATGAGTATTTTATTTATTTCTCATGACCTGTCTTTGGTTTCAGAAATTGCCGATAATGTGTTGGTAATGTATCAAGGAAAAATGGTTGAATACGGTGCTGCAAATACAATATTTCATTCTCCAGAAAAAGACTATACAAAAGCTTTATTAAACGCCAGGCCAACTCTTGATGTTCGCTATAAAAAACTACCCACTATAACTGATTTTTTAGAGGATCAGCAAAAATCTCAAGAAGTTATTACTCAAGAGACAAGACAAGATCATCATAAAAAATTATATAGTACTCCCCCATTACTAGAAGTCGTAAATATTGAAAAAACCTATTTTTCTAAAGTTGGTTTATTTGGTAAACAAGAGTTTAAGGCCGTAAATGATGTGAGTTTTAAATTATACGAAGGCGAAACACTTGGACTTGTTGGGGAGTCAGGATGTGGTAAATCTACATTAGGAAATACTATTTTACAATTGGATAAAGCAACTGCTGGTCAGGTTCTTTATCGAGGCAATGACATAACACAACTAGCTACATCTGTCTTAAGAAGTCTAAGAAAAGAGATTCAATTAATCTTTCAAGATCCGTTTGCCTCTTTAAATCCAAGGTTAACTGTAGGAAAAGCAATAATGGAGCCTATGCAAGCTCATGGATTGCATACCAATGACATTTTAAGAAAAGAAAAAACTATTGAATTATTAAATCGTGTAGGTTTAACAGCAGAACATTTTGAACGATATCCTCATGAATTTAGCGGGGGACAAAGACAACGTGTTGGCATTGCTAGAACAATAGCTTTAGAACCCAAATTAATAATTTGTGATGAATCTGTAAGCGCACTGGATATATCTGTACAAGCACAGGTATTAAACTTATTAAATGAGTTAAAAGAAAAACTTGGTTTTACTTACATTTTTATTTCACATGATCTTTCGGTTGTAAAATACATGTCTGATCAACTGTTGGTCATGAATAACGGTAAAATAGAAGAGCGTGGAGAAGCTGATAACATTTATAATCATCCACAAAAAGAATATACTAAAAAGCTAATCGAGGCTATACCTAAAGGGAAATAAAAAAACCTGTTACACTTAGCAAGTTTTAACAGGTTCAACTCATCACGATTTGGGGAAATTGTGATTGATTAAAAACAAAAAATCACATTAACAAAAATACTTTTTTTGCAACATAAACACAATTTGAAATCAACTCCATTGTTGGTTTAACTGATCTCTGAATACGATTTATACGCTTTTTCATAATAGGGGAAACTTGTGTGGTTAATAATTAATTTTACTTTTTAGGAAATCATGTTTTTAAATGAACGTAATTTTCTAAGGGGATTGCAATATGCAAATTATTTTCAGTTCTAACGTTTAAATGCTCAAAAAATCGACAAAATACTCAAAATTTTAACATTTATTATGGTTTTGATTGCTTTTTCAACTTAAAGTAAAGGTTTAAGGTCAAAAAAAGACGTAAGAAACGTAGTATTTTTCTTTCAAAAACACTGTTTTCTTACTTCCTATACAATAACGGAAATTTTATTGATTTATTATTCGTTATGATCTAATTATTATTCGTCGGGGTATTGAAAGAATTAGAAATAAAATCAATTTAGAATCATTTCGGGGATTTCTCCCTCAATTATAAGATTTCCCTCTGTTGCATTACGAATATCTTCAACAGTTACTCCAGGCGCTCTTTCTAAAAGTTTAAAGCCATTTTCTGTTATTTCTAACAATGCTAAATTTGTAACTATTCTTTTCACACATTTCACTCCTGTAAGCGGTAAGGAACATTTTTTTAGCAATTTTGATTCTCCCCTCTTATTGGTATGCATCATAGCCACAATAATATTCTCTGCACTTGCTACAAGATCCATAGCTCCTCCCATTCCTTTAACCATTTTTCCTGGGATTTTCCAATTTGCTATATCTCCATCTTCAGAAACCTCCATTGCCCCAAGTATGGTTAAATCTACATGCTGACCTCTAATCATATTAAAACTGGTTGCCGAATCAAAAAAGGAGGCTCCGGGCATAGTTGTAATGGTTTGTTTACCTGCATTAATGATATCTGCATCCTCCTCCCCTTCAAAAGGAAAAGGACCCATCCCCAAAACACCATTTTCACTTTGAAACTCTACTTCTATTCCCTCTGGGATATAATTCGCAACCAAAGTAGGAATACCTATACCCAAGTTTACAAAGTATTTATCTTTTAATTCTTTTGCAATACGTTTTGCAATTCCATTTTTATCTAACATAATTACCTCCTTCTGATCTTGTATGAGTTAAAATTACTGATCGATTTACTTTCCTGTACCCACATTAAAAAAGGGATAGAAAATGTTATCGTTCCCACTAATCCAAAAAAACCAAATAATACCAATGTGACTATGGCGCTTATAACAAATGCTATTAGCATTTTTTTGGTATCGACCACAGCATCAATTCTATTGATATGTTTTTTATCATTTTTACCACAATTATCACAATTTACAGTTACCTCATCACCCACCTTCATTTGTAAATCACCACGAGTGGCAGCTATTGGCACATATTTATTTTGTTTTTTACAACTTGAACACGTGTATTCTAATCTCATCGACAGATTGTTATTTATAAATTTACTGTGCTTTAATTTGGTTGTGGGGTCATTCTTAAATATGGCTTAATTTCTTTATGTCCCTTTGGAAATAACTCTGGAATTTGCTCATTACTAACCGAAGGTACAATAACACAATCATCTCCAGAGTTCCAATTAGCTGGTGTTGCTACTTTATGATACGCCGTTAATTGTAAAGAGTCTATCACTCGTAATAACTCATCAAAGTTTCTTCCCGTAGATGCAGGATACGTTATTGTAAGCTTAATTTTTTTATCTGGACCTATAACAAAAACAGATCTTACTGTTAATTGACTATCCGCATTAGGATGAATCATATCGTATAATTCTGATACTTTTCTATCCTCATCCCCTATTATAGGAAAATTTACAGTAGTGTTTTGTGTTTCGTTAATATCCTTAATCCATCCGTGATGTGATGCCACTCCATCAACACTTAATGCTGCTACTTTAACATTACGTTTGTTAAACTCATCTGTATATTTTGCAACTGTTCCTAGTTCTGTGGTACAAACAGGGGTATAATCTGCTGGATGAGAAAATAGTATTCCCCATTGATCTCCTAACCAATTATGAAAATCTATTTCTCCTTCTGTTGTTTGCGCTGTAAAGTTTGGAGCTTTGTCTCCTAATCGTAATGCTGCCATGACGTATATATATTTATTGTTGTTTAGTACGAACTGTACGTTGTTCTATTCTTTTTTCGTAGTGATCACCTTGAAATATTCGTTGAACGAATATCCCAGGAACATGTATATGATCAGGGTCTAAAGTACCTGCAGGAACTAATTCTTCGACCTCTGCAACCGTAATTTTAGCGGCACCACACATACAAGGGTTAAAATTTCTTGCTGTACCTTTAAAGATAAGGTTGCCGGCTTCATCTCCTTTCCAAGCTTTTACAAATGCAAAGTCTGCTTTAAATGCCTTTTCAAGGACATACATTTTACCATTAAACTCTCTAGTTTCTTTTCCTTCTGCAACCTCTGTCCCATATCCGGCGGGAGTATAAAATGCAGGAAAGCCACCTTGGGCAGCTTTACATCTTTCTGCAAGTGTACCTTGTGGTATTAGTTCTACATCTAATTCTCCACTTAACATTTGGCGTTCAAATTCATCATTCTCTCCTACATAAGAGGAAATCATCTTTTTGATCTGTCTTTTTTGAAGTAATAGTCCTAAACCAAAGTCATCGACTCCTGCATTATTAGAGATACAGGTAAGACCTGTATTATTTAATTTTACAAGTTCTGCAATTGCATTTTCGGGAATTCCACAAAGACCAAACCCTCCTAGCATAAGGGTCATATTATCTTTTATGCCTAATAAAGCTTCGGTAGCATTGGTTACCGTTTTACGAATCATAATATTCTTAATTTTAGCAAACTAAAAGTACTAAAAAAATAATACTAGACCCCTTAAACCGTATAGTTTTATGAATAATTTAAAACGATAAGAAAACAAGTCTTAAAGACTAAATTCATCTTCTATATTTTCGTTTATAGTATTTCTCTTCTTAAACTCCTTACAATCAATCTCTATCGTTAAGTTTTCCGGTTCTTCAAAAGCTGCTTTAGATACTTTTAATGTTTTATCGGCATAACACTTTTTCATATATAATGCCCAAACCGGTAACGCCATTGTAGCACCTTGACCAAAATCTGTATCTTTAAAGTGCGTTGCTCTATCATCGCCTCCTACCCAAACACCAGTACATAAGTTTGGAACGATCCCCATAAACCATCCGTCACTTTGATTTTGCGTTGTACCTGTTTTACCTGCAATTGGGTTATCAAAATAATATGGGTGACCCGTTACTACATTCTTAATTGAGTAGCGTGAAGATGGTCCGGTTCTTAATCTTGTTCCCGATCCTGATCTCGTTACTCCCTCCATTAAATTGATAGTTACAAAGGCAGCTTCTTTACTAATTACATCTCTAGTTTCAGGAACAAATTGATATAAAATGACTCCGTTTTTATCTTCAATACTGGTAATCATTACAGGTTTGGTATATATCCCTTGATTAGCAAAAGTACTATATGCACCTACCATCTCAGATAGTTTTAAATCCACAGACCCAAGTGCTATAGAAGCTACAGGAAGAATATCAGAGGTTACTCCCATTTTTCTGGCCAATTGCGCAATTGGTTCTGGTCCAATTTTATCTAATAAACGAGCTGAAATGGTATTTACAGATTTTGCCAAAGCATCCTTAAGATTCATATATCCCATATAATCTGCATCACTGTTTTTAGGTATCCAATCTACTTCAACAACACCATGTGATCCCACAGGAATTGTAATTTGTGATTTTGGTAACGTATCACATGGAGAAAGTTTTAATTGGTCTATAGCTGTTGCATATACAAAAGGTTTAAAAGTAGACCCCACTTGGCGTGCTCCTTGATATACATGATCGTATTGAAAGTGATTAGAATCAATACCCCCAACCCAGGCTCTAACGTGACCTGTTTGTGGTTCCATGGACATTAATCCTGATCGTAAAAACTGTTTGTAATACAATATTGAATCTTTCGGAGTCATGATGGTATCTATCTCACCTTTCCAACTAAAAACTTTCATTTTAGTTTTCTCATCAAAAGACGCTACTATTTCATCTTCACTTTTACCTTGATCAAGTAAAATTTTTCTTCTAGCAGAACTTCTAATTGATCTTTTAATAATACGATCCACTTCTTCTTTTGACAAATCTCTAAATGGTGAAGTTTTATTATTTTTTTCCTGTTTATCAAACTCTTTTTGTAGGTTAGCCATATGCTCTGACACAGCTTCTTCAGCATATTTTTGCATTCTAGAGTCTAAAGTAACGTTAATACGTAATCCATCTCTATAGATATCGTAATATACTTCATCTCCATCTTCATCCAGCCCTTTTGGATTTTCTTTTACCCATTTACTCATCCAGCTCCTTACGAACTCTCTAAAATAGGTTGCAGTACCATCATTATGACCTTCTGGAGAGTAATCTAATCCCAGAGGTAATTTTTGCAAACTATCTTTTTGCTTCTCGGTGATGTAATCATATTTAGCCATTTGGCTTAATACTGTATTTCTTCTATTTTTAACCATTTCTGGTCTACGTAAAGGATTGAATAATGATGAATTTTTTAACATCCCAACCAAAACCGCAGCTTCTTCAATTTTTAGATCTTTTGGATTATCCCTATTAAAGTATATTCTTGAAGCAGAACTTACCCCAATAGCTTGATTTAGAAAATCATACTTATTGAGATACATGGTCATAATTTCGTTTTTGGTGTATTGTCTTTCTAATCTAGTTGCAATTACCCACTCTTTAATTTTTTGCTTGATACGCTCCCATATATTTCTTGAACCACCTGTAAACAATTGTTTTGCTAACTGTTGGGATAATGTACTAGCTCCACCTCTACTTCCTAGAAAAACGAAAGCTCTTAACGTACCACGTGCATCAATTCCTGAATGATCATAATATCTAGCGTCTTCTGTAGCCACAAGTGCATTTACTAAATGTTGCGGTAGCTCTTCATAATTAACCGGAGTTCTATTCTCATCATAGAAATTTCCTATCTGCACACCATCAGAAGAAATAATTTGTGTTGCAAGGTCGTTTTGCGGATTTTCTAATTCTTTAAATTTTGGCATTTCACCAAATGCTCCCCAACTTGCTAATAAAAACATTAGCACGATTAAAAGGATTCCTGAAGCAAAAGTGATCCAAAATGCTTTTATAAACTTAATTGTATTAATTCCCGAACTCTTCGTTGTTTTCTTTTTCGATTTGGGTGTTGCCTTTGCCATATCTTAAATTAAGGGTTTTGAGCATGTTCTATTCTAAATCCAACATCTGTAACTCCTTCTAAAGAGGTTACCCCATTGGTATCGCCGTTCTTTCTCATTGCATGTTGAAGTGTTATTGTATACACTCCTTCTTCTACAAAACGGATATTTTCTTTATACCAAAGTTTATTTTCCTTAAGATCAGAAAAACCTGAACCTAACCATTCTCCACTTGGTTTTGCCATTTCATATTCTAATGTATCCGTAAGTACTTTTCCATTAGGAAATTTCATTTCACTAATTAAAAACAAATTGCTAAATCTATATTCATTATTATTACGAATATTAACAAATAAATTATAGGTCTGCAATGAGTCTAACTCTGGTAAAGCAAAACTTACTTTCTCATCTATTTCCCATGCTTCTGAAACCGCTTGATATTGATCAAAAACTTGTTTATCATCACATGAAATTATGCTTAGAGAAAGCAGAACTACTATGACAAGCTTACTTTTTATCATTTTTCTTATTACGAGATCTATTTCTTTTATTGCGTTGGTTGTTTGTTTTACTTTTGGTTTTGTTTTCAGAATTTCCTGTTTTAGGTTTATTTGATGCAACAGTTTGTTTTTCAGAATTTCCTTTACTTGTATTCTTTTTCTTATTACGATTTCTCCTTCTTCTTTTACTGTGTTTAGGTTGATCAAATCTAGTTAAACTATCTTGTCCTACAACGTTTTCAAAGTCCATTTTAGTGTCTTCAATTAATTCTGAAGCAAATTCTTCGAGACCCACTACTTTTTCTTTATTTGCATTTGCAGTGATAATTTCATTTGCATGTTCTGTAGAAATCTTATGCCAATTCATCCATTCGCCTTCATAAGCATACCAAAGAAATCCTTTAAAAATATCTATTTTCTGGCAAACAGCAACGCCTTTTTCTGTATACAACTTGGTATCAGACTTCGGAAAACTATTTAATGCATCAACATAGGCGTCTAATTCATAATTAAGGCAGCATTTTAATTTTCCGCATTGCCCTGCTAACTTTTGTGGATTAAGAGATAATTGCTGATATCTAGCTGCACTTGTATTTACAGACCTAAAATCTGTAAGCCATGTAGAGCAACATAGTTCGCGACCACAAGACCCTATACCACCTAAACGAGCAGCCTCTTGTCTAAATCCTACTTGTCGCATCTCGATACGAGTACTAAACTCGTGAGCAAATTCTTTGATTAACTGTCTAAAATCAACTCGTTCTTCTGCAGTATAATAAAATGTAGCTTTAGAGCCATCTCCTTGAAATTCTATATCAGAGATTTTCATTTGCAACTCCAGTCTTATTGCAATTTCTCTTGCACGGACTTTCATTGTTTCTTCTCTATCTCTTGACTTTTGCCAAATATCTATATCTTTTTGTGAGGCTTTTCGGTAGACTTTCTTAACATCTTCACTATCTATTTCTACTTTCTTCTTCTTCATTTGGATGCGCACTAATTCTCCGGTAAGAGAAACCATGCCGACATCATGACCAGGAGATGCTTCTGTAGCAACAATATCCCCAATACTTAATGATAAGTTTTCGGCGCTTTTGAAAAATCCTTTTCTTCCGTTTTTGAATCGTATTTCGACACAGGAGAAAGGTACTGCGCCACCAGGAAGTGACATATTTGATAACCAATCAAAAACCGTTAGTTTATTACAACCATCTGTCCCGCAGGTGCCATTATTTTTGCACCCTTTAGGCTGTCCGTCTTTTCCGGAGGAACAACTGTTACACCCCATATTTTATATCTATATTGAAATTTGTCTATGATTAAAAAATCATAACAAAAATGGTTCTTATTATAATTAGAAACGCATTTCGCTTCTAATATCTCAATCGTTAAAGATACTATGAAAAAAATTATTTACCATGGCATCTTTACATTTTAGCATTACTAAGTATATTTAAATAGTAATATTTTACTTTCAAAAACAACACTATCTATCTGCAAATTTGTTTCTAAAACAAACTAGTACACTTAGTTTATTTCTTAAACTTTAATGCTTCAGAACGGCCTTTTTTGAAAATCTTATTACTGTTTCCTTTTCCTCTTCTTAATTCCTTTTGTTCTTCATAAGGCAATCGATTTATTTCCATACAATCTGTAGAACAACAATTTTCTAACGCTTTAGCACAATTCTCACATTGAATAAAAAGTAAATGGCAGGCTTCATTTTCACAATTAACATGCGTGTCACAACTTTCGCCACATTGATGGCATTGTGCAATGACATCGTCTGTTATACGTTCTGCTCTTCTGTGATCAAATACAAAATTTTTACCAAGAAACTTATTTTCGAGACCTTGATCTTCTACTTGTCTAGCGTATTCTATAATTCCGCCTTCTAATTGAAACACATTTTTAAACCCCTTATGCTTGTAGTATGCACTTGCTTTTTCACATCGTATACCACCAGTGCAATACATTACTAGTTTTTTATCTTCTTTATGGTCTTTAAGATCTTCTTCAATGATATCAAGTGAATCTCTAAAGGTATCTACATCTGGTGTTACGGCACCTTTAAAATGCCCTATCTCACTTTCGTAATGATTACGCATATCCACCAAAACAGTATTTGGATCCTCTATAAGATCATTAAACTTTTTTGCATCGACATGTACACCTTTATTTGTAACATCAAAAGTTGTATCGTTTAACCCATCGGCAACAATCTTGTTACGTACTTTTACTTTTAATTTTAAAAATGATTTTAAATCTTGTTCTCTTGCTATATTTAATCTAACATTTTCTAAAAAGGAGATACTATCTAGATGTGTTTTAAATTGTTGGAACTTTGGTGCCGGAACGGATAATTGTGCATTAATACCTTCTTTAGAAACATAAATACGTCCTAAAACATCAAGTTCGTCCCAATGGATAAAAAGGTGGTTTCTAAAAATCTCCGGATTACCTATATGTGCATATTGATAGAAAGAAAGCGTAAGGCGATCAGTACCGGCCTCATCGATTAAAATTGCTCTCTCTTTTGCACTTAATTTATTGTACAGTTGCATGCTATACTACTATTTTAAGTTAAAAAGAATAATTTATTTCGGGCAAAAATACAAATACTGCTTTTATAAACAAACGACGGTACTTTTTTATCAGAACATAATGCATTTATTTAATCTAATTATCCAAATAATTGACAAAAGCCTAAAAAAATCACTCTTGAATATTCAAGAATTCATGAGGAAAACAACCATAAATAAAAATATATCTAGAAAAACAGGTAACATTTTTATCTCTTCAAGACACTAAGTCTTAAAATCAACATTTCAATTACCCAAAAACAACTTTTGGAACTATGGTTAACACAAATTTTTTGCATCTCATAAGACCCTAATTTTAAGGGCATAAATATAAATCTAAGAATTTCATTAATTATAAATAGTAAATCATGAAAAACAAAAAGAAAATTTCAAAACTAGGATTAAACAAAATTGTTATTTCCAATATTCAAAGCCAAGCTGTTAAAGGAGGAGGAAGAAGTACTAATTGTTATCCGACTTTGCAAACTGGCTGTAATCCTACAAAACTTCCTTCTGGAAATACTTGTAACCAAAGCGATTGTTATTGTCTTTAGTTTTAATTCGAAAAAACTGTATTAAATTATTATTTAGACAGTTCTATGTAAAAAAAATGCCTTGATGTTAACATCAAGGCATTTTTTTTGGCTAATTCGTTAATGTATTGATTTAACGACAATAATATCAATAATAAAGCTAACCACCCTCAAAAATACAACTGCTAATATTAGCAGTTGTATGTTCGTTTAGGTTATTTCTAATGACTTTTTTAAGAAATTTCATCTGCTCTCTACTGCTTCAAGATTTTGTTCTTATTTGCTTTTAGAGTAGATGAAAAATAATTAAAAAGGTTGCGCTAGTATTTTTATAAAAGTAACTTATGAGTTGTTGATAACCAATTTAGAAACCATATCACATCTACAAAAAGAAATAGTACTTTAGCACAAAGTTAATATGAATGTCAAATCCCGATATATTTGAACAACAAATGAGTACAGAGAAAGACGCAAAATTAAAAGCACTAAAACTTACCCTAGATAAATTAGATAAAGCTTACGGAAAAGGAACTGTAATGAAGATGAGCGATAGCTCTGTTCAAGAAGTAGATGTTATCCCTACGGGATCTCTTGGTTTAGACCTTGCCTTAGGAGTAGGTGGGTATCCTAGAGGAAGAGTGATCGAAATTTATGGGCCGGAATCATCTGGTAAAACAACATTAACACTTCATGCTATAGCACAAGCACAAAAAGCAGGAGGGATTGCTGCCTTTATTGATGCCGAACATGCTTTTGATCGTTTTTATGCAGAAAAACTTGGAGTAGAGATCGATAATTTGATCATCTCGCAACCTGATCATGGTGAACAAGCTTTAGAGATTGCAGATAATCTAATTAGATCTGGAGCTATTGATATTATCGTAATTGATTCTGTTGCAGCTTTAACTCCTAAAAGTGAAATTGAAGGAGAAATGGGAGATTCTAAAATGGGTCTTCATGCTAGGTTAATGTCGCAGGCACTTAGAAAACTTACCAGTTCTATTAGTAAAACAAACTGTACTGTTATTTTTATTAATCAACTGCGTGAAAAAATTGGGGTTATGTTCGGAAATCCTGAAACTACTACTGGTGGTAATGCCTTAAAGTTTTATGCTTCTGTTCGTTTAGATATTCGTAGATCTACACAGATAAAAGATAGTAATAGTGAAGTACAAGGGAATAAAACTCGTGTTAAAGTAGTAAAAAACAAAGTTGCTCCTCCTTTTAGAATGGCAGAATTTGATATTATGTATGGTGAAGGTATCTCTAAAACTGGTGAGATTATAGATGTTGGTGTTGACTATGAAATTATCAAGAAAAGTGGATCTTGGTTTAGCTATCAAGATACTAAACTTGGGCAAGGTCGTGATGCCGTTAAAAATTTACTTAATGATAATCCAGAACTAATGGAAGAACTGGAAGGTAAAATCAAAGAAGCAATAAAGATTATAAAAGATAACTAGTCATCCTAAATATCTTAAACAATAAGAGAAGCCTCAGGGAAAATTTTACCTTGAGGCTTTTTACTTATCTTATTTTGTGATTTTATCGAATATTTGTTGAATATAAGGGGTTTCAAACATTATACTATGCCCCCCTTTATCTATTTCTAATAGATCTACATTTTTAGATTTTAAAAAATTCTTTTCTGATGCTGTCATT
Organism: Aquimarina sp. AD10; assembly: GCF_003443715.1. Taxonomy (NCBI): domain Bacteria; kingdom Pseudomonadati; phylum Bacteroidota; class Flavobacteriia; order Flavobacteriales; family Flavobacteriaceae; genus Aquimarina; species Aquimarina sp. AD10. The sequence continues at coordinate 3,761,242 of NZ_CP031965.1, forward strand.
CTTCCCGACTGCTCATCATCATTAGCAAAAACACAAATGACATTTGATAAATCCGTTGCCTTTATACGTTCTGTATATCGATCTTTTATCATAATTCCTGCATAAAAATATATTAGTTCTGTTTCTTTATCGGTAGCTCTTTCTTCAGGATCATTATAAAGTGTTACTCCGTCTCGAAAAAAATAACGGTTCCCTTTAAAAAGATTATCGACTACTTTTTGTTCTATATCAAGTCGTCCTGCCATCATTACAAACTTATCTGCACTAGTATTTCCTTTATCTGCAATATATCTAGCAATTGCCCAAGCCCCATACGAATGCCCAATAACAAACACTACTTTGTCTTGAGATTTATAATGTTTTATTACCTTATCAAGAATTTCGGTATTTAAATCGGTTTCTCTTGTAGCTTCTGTAACTGTTGCATCAAATTTGAATATATTGCTGTTATAGGTTCCTATTTGATGAATGTATACCATTAAAAAATCATTAAACCCAGTAAAACCATCAAGGTTAATGGATTCGAGATCATCTGCAGATAACTCATCAGAAGGACCACCTTCTGCAAAAATTACTACAGTTTTAGAGCTAGTATTTCCTTTGGTAACAAAAAGTTTGGAAACATCATCTGGCAAATTAGTTGCTTCAAACTGCGATGCTATGGCATTGTCATCATCATTATTACACCCTACTAATAAAATGCCCACAAAAAGGTATAGAAAAAATCTGCTTGCTTTTAATATTGGTCTTTGCATAACTTAAAGTATATTTTAGTTTTTAGATTTGTTAAAACACTAAAACAAAAAATCGTATGAATACCCTACCAAAACTGAGAATTAATCCTTGGCCTTTTCAGAAATAACATTCATAAAAAAGACAAAAACTATAAATAGCCGTAAATTTAGATTCCTTAAAGCAACCTTATTACTGTATTTACATCTACATAGTAGACTAATTGTATTATTTTTCTAAACCCCAACAAATGAGAAGGATAAAAATTATTTCAGCATTTTTTCTTATCGCCATCACAGCAGGATGTTCTATTGATGATGATAACAATACTCGTTTCTTTTTTGAAGCAGTCCCAATTGAGGAGGTAGATATTCCCGATCGATTAACAAGAGGAGAAACAGTAACAATTACTACCTCTTATTTTAGACCATCAACATGTCATGGCTTTTCTGGATATGATTTTAATCGGTCTGGCAATCAACGAACCTTTGCAATTATTAATGTAGTGTTAGAAGATGGTCCCGATTGTGAAGATATAGAACCAGAAACTCTTGTCGAAGAATCATTTGATTTTTTAGTTGGCCTTGAGAGCTCCTACATTTTTAGATTTTGGCAAGGGAAAGATGATGAAGGAAATAATCAGTTTTTAGTTATAGAAGTCCCCGTAGATTTATAATCACACATTTCAAAAAAAGTATTAGTGGGTTTAGACCAGCTTATAAAAAAATGCAAACAAAAAAATGCAAAAGCGCAAGAGCAACTGTATAGACTATACAGCAGTAAGTTGTTTTCTATCTGCTTAAAATATTCTAACGATCATGCCAGTGCAGAAGATAATTTGCAAGATGCTTTCATTACAATTTTTGATAAGATAATACAGTATAAAAACAAGGGGTCTTTTGAAGGTTGGATAAAACGAGTAACTATAAACACGGCACTTCAGAAATATCGAAAACAAAAAGTTTTTGACATTATTAATGAAGAGCAATTAGAAGAAGTAGATGTAGAAATAAATGACGAAGAAGTATCATTAGATTATCTTTTAGAGATTATTCAACAATTACCACATAGGTATAGGTTAGTTTTTAATCTATATGTATTAGACGGTTATTCTCATAAAGAAATTGCCGAAATGTTGGATATTTCTGTTGGAACTTCTAAATCAAATCTCGCAAGAGCCAGAAATATCTTAAAAGTAAAAATAGAAGAAACTAAAGAACCTTATGCTCGAGCAATCGACTAACAAATATGAATACTAAGAAAAATATAGATCGATTATTTCAGGAAAAATTCAAAGATTTTGAAGTTTCTCCCAGCGACGAGGTTTGGAAAAAAATCCAGGTTCGTCAAAATAAGCGTAAACGCAAAATCATTCCTGTTTTTTGGTATAAAACAGCTGGTGTTGCCGCGGTATTTGCAATTATTTTTACCGTAGGTTATGTAGCTCTATCTCCAACACCTAATGAGGTAATCGTATTACAAAACAACACTGTCCCAAAAGACATGTCTAGTCCTAACGATGTAACACCAACTACTAAAAACAATAACATTACAAGTACCACTATTGATACTGATAAAAATATTACTTCTGATCATGTAACTGAAAATAACAAGGAAACAATTTCTAATGAAAAAAAAGAAGACATATTTAATAAAAATCAGAAAACCATAGTAAAATACCCTAATAAAGCTCCCGTAGCACAGCAAAAAACAAATGACAAGGGTAACTCAAACAAACCTAATATCATGCTCGTTCAAGGAGCTTCGAAAACTGCTAAAGAATCGAATAATTCAAAAGTTGACAACACTTTACGCAAAGAAATAACCGATAATGTTGTATCTACAGAACCCAATCTTTCAAAAACCAAAAATGATAGTGAAGTTTTTCTAGCACCAAATAAAAAGGATGATCTAAATACTAAAGCTCCAATTGCTAAACTTGAAAACACTACTAACTCAAATAATAGTATAACAAAAAAGCATGATTCGATTAATGAAGAAGAAACGAAAATAGAATCTGCTAAGAAGTCTATATTTGATGTCATTTCTGATCAAAAAGAAGCTATTGCAGAAAAAGAGGAGAAAGAAGAGAAAACAAATATCAAAAAATGGAATATTTCTCCAAATGTTGCTCCAGTTTATTATAACGCCATTGGTAATGGATCTTCTATAGCCGCTGAATTTTCTGATAATGATCGTGGTGGAGAAGTAAACTTAAGCTATGGAATACAAGTATCATATGCCATAAATAATAAATTAAGTATTCGTTCGGGAGTTCATAAACTAGATCTTAGTTATAACACAAAAGATATTGGGTTTTCGGCTTCTAGTTCGCGTGGTCAAAATCTTGAAAGTATAAATTATAACAATAACGCATCCTCTATTTTAGTATCTGATATTGGGAGAGGCACAGGCACTAATGATTTTTCAGAAACTATAGGAAGTATTAACCAACAACAAAATGTTGGCTTACTTAATCAACGCATTGGTTATATCGAGGTTCCTGTTGAAATGAAATACGCTCTGGTCGACACTAAATTTGGTGTACACATGATTGGTGGGTTAAGCACATTGTTTGTAAGAGATAATGAGATCTCTATAGAAGCTGGTAGTTTTGAATCCCCAATAGGAGAAGCTAATAATCTTAATGATATAAGTTTTAGTGGTAATATTGGTCTAGGACTAGACTATAAAATATCCAATCAACTTAAAATCAATCTTGAACCCATTTTTAAATATCAATTCAATGCTTTTAATGATAATGCCGATGGTTTTAAACCTTATTATTTTGGTATTTATACCGGTCTTGGTATAAAATTTTAGTTGATTACGTAGTTATTGTATTATACAATACTAAATGAAGTCGCTCTACCCCCAAGAGCGACTTTAATTTTAATGGACTTAAGATTAATTCCTAAATTTTCTATATTATAGTTGTAATGAAATCAATCAAATCTTGTTTGACCTTTTCTGGTATTTCTGTATCTTCTATCCAGCAATGAACATCTCCCAGATAATTCATACCAAGATAATTTGCACTTTCTACAAACGGCATATTGAATCCTTTTTTTAGTTCTTGATCAGAACCACAACTTATCATTGCCATTGTTTTTCCTCTTAAATCTCTTCCTATTTTTTTCTCCAATTGTAAACAATCTGTGATACGATCAAAGAAAACTTTCATAATCCCACTCATAGCATACCAATATACAGGGGTTACAAAAATTATAATATCATAATTAGCTACTATTTCTCTTATTAAGGGTATAAAGTCATCATTTTGATTTTTAAATTCATAATCAAATTGACCTATTTGTTTTGATTTAAGATCTACAATATCAAAGCCCGAATTGTCCTGAACAAAAGAACTTATTTGATAGGTATCTCCTTTACTTCTTGAACTGCCTTGTAGTATAACTCCTCTAGTACTCATTCTCTTTTTTATTACAAAGCTACTGAGTCTTTGGGAGCTATCAAATAAGGGATGAATTATGCCCTATTACAATTTATCTCCAAATCTTGAAAGTGCATAAAAAACCGAAGAGAGTTGAATACCTAAAATAGTAATTGAATATTCTGTCTTTTTGGGAAATTGATTAAAGTCTATTTTCTGAACAAGTACATCAATAATTAACTCTCCTAATTGCTGAGTTAAGGCTCTTTTAGAAGCCTCTGGCAAACCTTTTTGAATGTCCTTTAACCTTAAGTTCTGTTTAAGAAGACCACTTAATATCGCTGGTTTCCATATTCCTGAAATGCTATTTAGTGCTTTTTCAATAGCACAATCATTTTTTAAAGGTGTTTTTCGTTCATACATACTCAGGTTATCTGGCTATAAAAGCTATATAAAATTTCTATTTGTTAAGATCTGTCTCTAATGCTTCTAAAATAATTGCTTTGGTCTTATCTTTTAGTTCCTTTTTATTTGCATGAGTCATTCCAATAGTAGGAATTTCGGCATGAACATATCCCCTCATAATCCCAGGGCTACCACTAAAAAAAGTATATGAAAAACGTTTTTTATTATCAAAAAAAGTTAAAGGTAAAATAGGTATTTGATGATCTATAGCTAATCTAAACGCTCCATCTTTAAAATCATCCAAAAGAAGCGATTCATCCTCAGGAACACCTCCTTCTGGAAAAATACAAATACTTGTTCCATTTTTAAGTCTAGCTTGTGCTCTATCAAAAACTTCTTTTCGGCTTCGTTGACTATTTCTATCGACTAAGATACAGGTACGTTTGTAAAAAAAACCAAAAATAGGAATCTTTGCTAATTCCTTTTTCCCTACAAATACAAAAGGATTCTTAACGCAATACAACATAAACATAATGTCTGTCATAGAAGTATGATTGGCAACAAACATATAGCTCTTTGTGCGATCTATTTTGGCTTCTTTAGTTACTTTTGGGTAAAATCCACTACCATACAAAACTATTTTCGCCCAAAAACGAGCGACTACAAAAAATTGTGGATACCACTGTTCCCTTGACGTAAAAACAAGTAGTATAGGAAACATAATAATAATCGGAATCCCCATGAGTATATAAAACCAAATACGCCAAAAAAGGATTAATATGTTCTTAAGTATAGACATCATCCAAAAATACACAATTGCTTTGAGCTATGTAAACAAAAAAATTACCTTTGCCAGAGAAATTATAAAAAACCATGTCTAGAATTTTAACCGGTGTACAGAGTACGGGAACCCCACATTTAGGAAACCTACTGGGAGCTATTATCCCAGCTATTGAAATGGCAAATCAACCAAACAATGAATCCTTTTTGTTTATTGCCGATATGCATTCATTAACCTTAATAAAAGATGCGAAAACATTACGACAAAATACCTACTCTACTGCTGCTACATGGTTAGCTTGTGGATTGGATATCGAAAAAACAGTTTTTTATAGACAAAGTGATATCCCGCAAGTAACAGAACTATCATGGTATCTTAATTGTTTTTTTCCGTATCAACGATTAACATTAGCGCATTCTTTTAAAGATAAATCAGATAGACTCGAGGATGTAAATGCAGGTCTATTTACATACCCTATGCTAATGGCAGCGGATATATTATTATATGATGCAGAAATAGTTCCGGTAGGTAAAGATCAATTACAACATCTTGAAATGACAAGAGATGTAGCATCCCGAATGCACAATCAAGTAGGAGAATTATTTGTATTACCTGAAGCGCAAGTACAAAAAGAAACCATGTACGTACCTGGTACAGATGGCAGTAAAATGAGTAAATCAAAAGGAAATATTATTAATCTGTTCTTACCCGATAAAAAATTACGAAAACAAATAATGGGGATACAGACAGATAGTACACCTCTAGAGGAACCCAAAAACCCTGATACATGTAATGCTTTTGCTTTATACAAATTAATTGCTACATCTGAACAAGAAGCTGCAATGCGACAGAATTATCTGGGAGGTAACTATGGTTACGGGCACGCAAAACAAGCAATTTTTGAATTGCTGATCGAAAAATTTGCAACGGTACGCGAACGATATACCTACTATATGGAGAATCTAAATGAAGTAGATGAGGCTCTTGCTATTGGAGCAAAAAAAGCAACTGCCGTTGCTAATACTGTTCTTGAAAGAGTACGTGAGAAAGTAGGATATTAATCATAATATATTCATTGTTTGTAAATAAAAAGGATATCATTTTTAGACTACATAAATTCCTTATTTTTTGATCTGGTTTACCACCTTAAATACGACACTTTTTTTAAGGAAAATGGTCCTATTTGACGTTTTTCTCTAAAAAAACAAGGCAAAACACTCTATAAAACTCCCTTTTTTGGGCAAAAATGAGGCCTTTTGGGGTTTTAAATAAAATTTGGCTAAACCCTTATGTTCACTAGCCTTATTTAACATTTATAGCTAAGTTTTTAGAAAAAATTAAAAAAAATTAACATTCTGTTTTCGGAAAAAAAACTCAGCATTAATAGGGGCTTCAAAGGATCATAGGGGGAAAAACCCCCTGATTTAGTTAAGGTTTACCGTAATGAAGTTTAACATTTTATTTTTAGATTAACAACCATTGTTAATCTGTAATTTTTTAGACTATATGTTTACAACACCCACATTTAATAAGTTCCGTAATTGTGAGTTTATCCAATATCTAAATGACATTAAACAAATTGTTAATCGAAGAGATCCAAGAGTTCTTAAAGTAGTACCTCAAGCATATGTATTAAATGAGCAATTAACTGCTCTAGAAAATGTATATAAAAACCAATTAGGAAGTACCATAACTCAAGAACTTGAAGCATTAGATAAACGCAGAGATCTTGCAATTATCGGCATACGTGCAGTAGCAGAAGGAAACACAAATCACTTTGATCCTGCAAAACGTGCTGCAGGTGAAGAATTATTAAAAAGTATCGATAAATACGGAAGTCCAATTTGTAGACAAAACTATCTAGCCGAGACAGTAACCATACAAAATCTTACAAATGACTGGCACTCGGTACTTATACTACAGGGAGCTCTAGCTATTTTAGGTCTTACAGACTGGGCAGGAGAACTTAAAGAAAGTAATGATGCTTTTAACAGAAAGTACTTAGAACGTAATGAAGAATACGTTGTTGATAGCAAAGTAAATGTTACTGAATTAAGAGACAAAGCTAAAGAAAGTTTTATACTCCTAATTGATCACATTACTGCTCACGGAACATTAACCCTTTTAGAAAAGTATGCGGTTGTTGTAAAAGAAATTAATACGATCACCGAACAGTATAATACTATGGTAGCTAAAAGAGGATCTACCAAGATTAACTTAGTAGATATTAACGTAAAAGAAGAAGTTATACAAGAATAATACACTACCACAAAAGGATATTATATACACTAAAACGTAGTCTTTATCTATTTTGTTCTACCCTCTCATTTTTTTATAAGAACAGCTATTTAAAGACATTAAAGCCTCTGCGAAAAAGCATTGGCTTTTATAGTTTTGGAGTTATTATGACTAAAGAAATTACTTAAAGTCATTAGTGAAAAAATCTTCTAAAGATATTTCGAAATATATGCAGATTTTGTGTAAGGTCGTAAAAGAAATATCTCTCTTTCCCTGCTCTATCCTCCCAAAATGAATACCTGTATCATTTAGGGCATCCTCTTGAGTAATGCCTTTTTGTTGCCTTAGCATTTTAACCCTATTTGCTAATTTACGTAGCAGTTCATTTTTATCATTTTCTTTCACATTCGAAAATTCAGGTTAAAAAAGGGAAATTTTAATTACCGTTCGGTCATTTATATTATATTTGTATGATATTGGCACATATGACAAAAAAAGAATTATATCAATATATGCTCGCCTACCAACAAGAGCATCAGTTTACCCTTAAAGGACAAAGTAATTTTATTGAGATCATAGAGAGTCTTAAAGTTGATTGTGCCAATAAAACTGATAAAAAGAAATAAGTTAAAACAATGACCGAGGAGCAGCTTTACGAACAACTAATGATTTACAAAAATAAACACGGTATTACCGAAGAAGTACTGCAGCAATATCGATGGGCCCTTGATCATATTAAAAAACATAACACAATTAATAAACCCCAAAACAAATGAGTTCTGGGGTCTATATAACATTATTATTACATCACTGACTTTTAACTTATTCTAACGTATATAAACTTCAAGGTAATTTTATGCCCCGAATCACTATCATTATATGCCAAGGTAACCTTTAGTTTTCCTTTTTCAATCGATACCTTAGACTCTATAGGAGTCACCACACTATTTTTATCATATAAAAAAGTAAAACCATTTCCTGATGTTTTCTTCCAATCGCCTGTGGTTTCTTCGGTATCTTTTGCACATTCTCCTGCTAAACTTGAACTTTCATAGTAACTTTTTTCTATAAACCTACCATTATTCAAAATTTCTAGAGTCGTTTGCTTATCACATTTCGACAATGGAAATTCTTTAAGAGGAGTACCTTCTCCTTCGTTATTATATTCATGTCTTAACTGCCACTTACCCGTAATACGCTCCTGACAAGCGCTAGCATAATTACTTCCGCATGAATACACCATTAAAATTAACACAACTAATCGTGCCGAATTAGTACGTAAAAATTTATCCATATGTTGTATTTCCAATTACAAGTTCAAAATTACAGAAAAAACTTATAATTAACAAATAATTAACATCATATTTATGTATTTTATCGTGTATTATGGTTTTTTGTCGGTGTTTTGGGCACTTATATCTATTAAAAATAGATCAGCACTCATCTTAAAACACTATAAAACATCTACTCTTTTAACAAAATAACCTCACTTACCTTTACATTTTTACATTTTACCTGATTTTGTAATTTGGTATTATTTTTTGACTATTACTACAGCACCTATTTAAATAAACCTAGTAGTTTATTGAATTCTAGATAAATACGCCCCTCCTTTTTGTCTGTATATTCATGCTAAAAAACACAAAAAACCTATTTTTAAACTAAATCACTAGTTCAAACTAAAAATTTAGTTTATATTCGTTTCACGAAACATCACATTGTATATATGAAACAACTCACAAAAGCTGAAGAAGATATCATGAAAATCCTGTGGGATATTAATGAAGGTAGCGTTGTCGCTATATTAGAAAAGCTACCAGAGCCTAAACCGGCTTATAATACAGTTTCTACCATTGTTAGAATTCTAGAAGACAAAAAATTCGTAAAGTATAGAAAAGAAGGTCGTATTCATATTTATATACCAGAAGTTAAAAAGAACGATTACAGTAACCAGAGTATCACTAAACTAGTTGATGGGTATTTTCAAGGATCTTTTAAGAGCATGGTTTCATTTTTTATGAAGAAAAATGACATTAGTATTGAAGAGATGGAAACAGCTATGAGAGAAATTAATAAAGAAAAAAAGAAATTATGATGCATTACATTTTACAGGTATTGGCTTTTCAATTACTCTTTTTAATTATTTACGATGTATTTCTAAAAAAGGAGACTTTTTTTAATTATAACCGTGCCTATATCCTCATCACGGTACTATTAAGTTTTATACTACCTACCCTTAAAATTACTGCTATACAGCAAAACATTCCAGAAGAATATATTGTACAGTTACCAGCATTACTTATAGGAAATCCTGATACAACAACACAATCATTAGTGCCTGAAACTACATCTTTTTTTACTATTTTAATTGAAGTAATTACCTATCTATGGTATTTCGGAATGTTTATTTCTTTACTTCTTTTCTCCTACAAATTTCAGAAGATATTAAAATTAAAAAAATCGGGAATCAAAGGCAAAGTAGATAATTTAAACGTTGTTTTTCTACCTAATACGCATGCAGCATTCTCCTTTTTTACTACCATTTTTCTTGGAGAGCGTATATCTGAAATCAAAAAGACTAATATTTTATTGCATGAAAAAGTTCATGTTAGTGAGTATCATTCACTTGACCTGATTTTCTTTGAAATACTACGTATAATCTTCTGGTTTAACCCATTAGTATATATCTATCAAAATAGAATGGCCGTGCTACAAGAGTATATTGCAGACTCAAAGGCCGTTTCAAAAACGGATAAAGCAGCATACTATCAGGATCTATTATCTCAAATCTTTCAAACAGACAAAATATCATTTATCAATACATTTTTTAATCATTCATTAATAAAAAACAGAATACTAATGTTACAAAAATCAAAATCGAAAAAAGTTTTTCAGTTAAAATACTTATTACTTATTCCTGTAATTGGTGTCATGCTTACGTATACATCTTGTAATCAAGAGAATAATTCACCTGAAGATATTTCTGTTAAAAGTGCCTTAGATGCTAAAGGAGAACTAACTCAACGAGCATATGATTTAATAAAAGTGGTAGAAAATGAAGGAAAATACTCTGAAGAAAGCAGGACGCTATTTCGCCAATTAATGTCAGACGTAGGTAATACTGATGAAAAAGCCTTATCAAATGAAGACAGAAATGTTTTTCAGACTTTAATTCAAAAAATATCAGAAGTAAAAAAGACAAATCAGAAGGGTTCTGATGGAGTTCCATTTATTAAATTGGACAAAGCTCCTGTACATCCAAGTTGTACCAACGTAAATGAAGATGAAGCCAAAGCATGTTTTACACAAAACATAAGACAATTTGTAAATCAAGAATTTAATACGAGTTTAGGAAAAGAGCTTGGACTTTCTGGACAGCAACGAATATATGTACGATTTAAAATAGACACTACCGGAAAAATTGTTGATGTGCAAGCAAGAGGTCCAGAAACAGCCTTAGAGACAGAAGCAATTCGCGTTATTGAGAAATTACCAAACATGACACCAGGAATCAAAGATGGTGTTGATGTAGCTGTACTTTATTCTTTACCAATAGTATTTGATATCAAATAAACCGCTTTTAAGATATTATAAAAGATAGTTACCAACAAAAAAGGCGATGTTCTAAGAACATCGCCTTTTTTGTTGGTTTTATAGCGTTGTAGATTATTTTATCAAAACACCTCGCTGATCCATAACAGGTATATCCTGAAAGGCATTTTCGTTAATCGTATTTTTTTTGAAAATATACTTTTTCTCATACAATTTACTATCCGCAAAGAAGGTAACAGCAAATTCGTTATTCATTTTTAGTAATTCTTCTTGTAGCATTTCAATTTTTGCAGAAGATTTTGGAGCTATGGTACCAATACCATGTCTTAACAAGGATGTTTTTCGCTCCTCATCATATCCTTTTGTAACTACCAATACCATCTCTATAGTGACATCCCGATCATTAATAATATATGAATTCCAGGTTTGAGCCAAAAACTCATCATCCCACTCTTTAAGGACGGCTATATAGACACCTTCTACAATTGGTATTTCAATATCTTTTTTCATGAATCTTTATAATGCAGACTTAAACTGCTCTAAGAAACGAACATCATTTTCGCTAAGCATACGAATATCTGATACCCCATATAGTAATAATGCGATACGATCTATTCCCATTCCGAAAGCAAAGCCGCTATACTCTTCAGGATCAATATTACAATTCTTTAGCACATTTGGATCCACCATACCACAGCCCATAATTTCTAACCAACCTGTTCCTTTAGTCATTTTATAATCCGTCTCTGTCTCTAATCCCCAGTACACATCTACCTCTGCACTTGGCTCTGTAAACGGAAAATATGAAGGTCTTAGTCTGATTTTGGATTTACCAAACATCTCTGTAGTAAAATATTGTAATGTTTGCTTTAGATCAGCAAACGAAACATCTTTATCAATATACAATCCTTCTACTTGATGGAAAAAACAGTGCGATCTGGCTGATATAGCTTCGTTACGATATACTCTTCCCGGAGAAATAGTACGTATAGGAGGTGTATTATTTTCCATGTAACGTACTTGCACAGATGACGTATGCGTACGCAGTAATATATCTGGATCTGTTTGAATAAAAAAAGTGTCTTGCATATCACGAGCAGGATGATACTCTGGAAGATTAAGTGCAGTAAAATTATGCCAGTCATCTTCAATCTCTGGACCTTCACTAACATTAAATCCAATACGCGAAAAGATGTCAATAATTTGGTTTTTGACTAAAGAAATAGGGTGTCTAGATCCTATAGCAATAGGTTCTGATGGTCTTGTAAGGTCACCATATTTACCGTTTTCTTCTTCTTTTGACTCAAAATCTTCTTTAAGTGACTTGACTTTATCTTCAGCAGCTATTTTAAGTGCATTAATCGCTTGCCCGAATTCTTTTTTCTGGTCATTAGCCACATTTCTAAACTCGGTAAAGAACTCATTAATTAATCCTTTTTTTCCAGAAAATTTAATTCTGAATGCTTCTACATCTTCCTTCGTTTTGGCTTTAAAAGTATCAACCTCTGCAATATATTCTTTAATCTTGTCAATCATCACTATAGTGTTAATGGAAACGCAAATTTACATAATTTCGACAAATCCAATACGAATTGTTTTACTTGTTTTTAGGCGATATACTGACTTGCTAAAAAGTAATTGACAATTGCTTCTTTCATTAAAACAGATTGTTCTCCTGCTTTTAAATTAGGCAGCTGTTCTTTGACTTTATAGTGCGGCCACCCTTCGTCATCAAAAAAATCAAATTCATAATAACCATAAGGTTCTAGAAGTCTACATATTGCAATATGCATAAGGTCAAGTTTTTCATCTTTTTTAAATTTTCGATGTAATTGACCTAATTCTTGTACTCCTATTAAATAGATAATACCATCAAGATCTAGATTTTCTCCTTCAGCAAATTGTTCAGAAAGCTTATCGACCAATATATCCCAGCGTTCTTTTAATTTTTCATCTCTAGCCATTGTTCTGTTTACTTTTTATACGGTATCCTTTTCGAGTATCTTTGAAAAAGACATTTTTGTTAAACTTTGTAGCAAAATTTTCCTAAAAAATTAAGCGCTACAAAAGTAGCGCTTAACAATAAAAAAATAACCAATTAAAAAGGAGAATTCTTACAACTCCCACAATATGCCGATTCCAGCATACTGATTCCTATAATTTCTAAAAGACCTTGCATCTATATCTGTATAATTTGTACTTCTTATTCTAGAAAACAAACTTCCTGTTATCGAAAACCCTTTGCTAATTTTATGCGAGATGCGCAATTGGGCATTGGCATATTCGTAGGTTAATTTTTCACCGATTAATCCCTCTGTATTTCTAGCTTCTATTTGTTTATAATTTCTGGTAATAAATGAAAATGACGAGTATACTTTGGTTCTTTTATTTTTGTATGACAAAATAATTCCGGGACCAAATTGATTAAATCCTGATCTGTTAGTAGAATTATCGATTCGGGTATAGTACATTAAATTGGGCCTAACCTTCAGCTCCTTACTAATAGGCAATTCGTAAAACACACTTGCTCTTGCATAATCCCAATCGCGTTCTCCATCTGTATCGATTTCACTAGCATTAAATGTATCGTATAATCGCTTTTTTACATAGGTGGTCAGTCCTAATTTATGTTCTAACTGTCTTACTTTAAAAGAGTGTGTCGTAGTGAATAACATGCCAAACTCATCAAACTGTAAATCACGAACTCCAAAAGCATCAAAATTTTTGAGATTATAAAATCCTTCTACAGTCATCTTATTGTTTTTAAATGGTATAAATCCTAGACCTAAAGTAGCCCCATAGTTGGTAAATCCCAGTGGATTGATAAGTACATCTTGATCACCACCTAACCCCTCTCTGTTCATTCTGGTAAATCTAGCCTCTCCAAGAAAAGTTATCTTTTTATTGAACTTATGATCGTATTTTACCCAGGTTTTTAGTCTCCAATAACTATCATCTAGATTTTCATAGAATATTCTAGAAAAAGGGGTTGCCGAGAACCGTATTCTATTTTTATTCCATTTGTAACGAAATTTATAATCAACAGATACGTCTTGATATAGACTGCTTGCGATTAAGTCTTCTTTAGGCAGGATCACATCGTTTACTCGTATTTCTGTTGGGCTTCTAAAGTAATTGTATTCATAACCTCCCAGTGTTTTGATATCCAGTGTTGTTTTACTTTGGGTAAAAGCAAAACTTGTAATCATAACTGCAAATCCAAAAGCAATTTTTCTTATATATGTCATTATTTTTATCTTCTTGTTTATTTTTTTTGAGTTACTTCTTTTAAACCTTTTTTATTTACTAATTGAATCCCTAATCCCGGTCGAACATTGATTTCCATAATTTGGGGGCCTTTTATTTTATCGATTACTATATCTATTCCTAGATAGTTTAGCGGAAACGCTTTTGCTGTATCGACTGATATTTCAAGTATTTCTTTCCAGTAGGGTATAGAAATCCCATTAACCTTAAAATTGGTGTCCGGATGATGATCAAAATACTGTTTACCATCATACACCTTTGTTAAGGTTCCATTATCCATATCTACTCCAATTCCTACTCCTTTTTGGTGAAGATTTGCCTTACCATCAGATTTATCTGTTGGCATTCTAAGCATTGCCATTAAGGGTTTATGTTCTAGTGTTATGATTCTAAAATCTGGTACGCCCTGCGGATATATTTTATGAAAAAAGGGGTGTGGTTCTATACATTCCTCAATCAAAACCCGATCGTGTGAACCTAAGGAAAAGAAACCCATAATAATAGCCGCCATGTGCTGAAAAATTTGGCGCTCTGATATAATTTTCCCGCTAGAAATCCAGTTATGATCAAGGTCTTTTTTTATAATTTTAATCCCTCCTCCCCCACAACCGTTTGCAGGTTTTATGGCCATAGTCGTGTATTTTTTGCAATACTCCCAAGCTTTTTTGATGTCGCTATTATATTCAATCACTGCATAAGTTGCCGCACACGGAATAGCGTATTGATGCAAGATTTCTTTGGTAAGTACTTTATCATCTGCAAGGGGATAATGTTTTTTAGGGTTATTAGGGTAGATCAGATTTATATTTCTTTCATTTAAACCTACTACTTGAGATTTTCTGCGTGATTTCATATTTGAAAAAGTTGAAAGCATAACTGGATTTATTTACTAATAGATTCGTTAAAAAGCGGTCTGAAACGATAAAATTCTACCCATCGTATGCCGATATATCTTCCTAGGAATACTGCTAATATTATAATTAAGAGAAGTAGTTCTGGAAAAATGATTAATACAGATGGTAACCATGACCAGGATAAAACGAGGTAGCATATTGTTGTTGCCAATAATGTTTGTAATAGTTTATCAATGGCCTCTTTATAACCATCTTCTGTAGTTGCCCGTGCAAAACGTTCTGCCGCTATGGTAAGAATAATTGTGGGAAAAAAAGAAAGTGTTGTTAACCAAAGAATATCATAACGTATACCAATCATGGTAGTGATTATCATTAAACTAACCATAAAGGTTAAAGAGATAACTAACTTTGGTGTATACAATAATCCTAATCTCTCAAATGGATAGGATACTAAGCCTACCATTAGTATTAAAACTACAAATAAAACAATCCCAAAAACAAATCCTGTATGCAACAATGAAAATGCAATTAAAACAGGTAGAAAAACACCGAAAGTCTTGAGCCCTATTATATTTCTTAAAAAAGCAACTAAAAGACCACCTATTGGCAATAAAAGAAGTAAGTTAAGAGCATTTTTAGGCATTACACCTCCTTTTACAAGGCTCCATAAAGATATACTTGACAACTCACTAATTTCTTCAGAATTCATATTTAGAAAAGAAATATGATGAGTCTCATCGATATGATACGTATAATCAAATTGAATACCAGCAGTATGTGTAATTAAGAATTCATCTCCCGTATGAATTTCTAAATAGTTGGCAGGGATATAGGCAAAATGGTTATTTAAAGCATCAAAAGGAACCCATACTTCATTGATCAGAACCTCAGCCCAAACATGAGATGTTCTCTTATTTGTATTTTCTAAAATGATTCCTCCTTTAATTCTGGCAGGGTATCCTAAGTTTCGACAAATTGCTACAAATAATCTACTCTTACCATTACAAGAAGCTCTATTCTGCTCTATTGCGGTCAACGCATCTGTTAACGTAATAATAGGTGCAGAAGGGATAGCTGCAACATAATCAAAAACGTTTTGGATGATCTCTTTATCATTTTGAGTCTCCTCTTGCAGTTGAGCTGCAATATTCTTAATATTACTATGATCTGATTGGATGTTCTCTGTTGGTAATAGGTAATCTTGTAGATGTTCTTTATGTTTTTCAGAAATAAAATCAAATCGTAAGGGAAGTGTATGTCTTGTTTCCTTTCCTTCAAAAACAAATTGATACTTTACAGCATGATATTGATTAGCTATCTCGGTATTCCAAACGCCCTTAATATTACCATTTCTTAGAGTATCTTTTATGAAGGTAAGAGTAGTATCATTTACAATCTTTTCTTCAGAAATACGTTGCCGTAAATTTTGATAAGGAACAAATGTTTTTACAGCAGTATGCTTATCTCCAGATTTAAAGAAGTAATCATAATTTACCTTGTAAACAACTTCTGGATTAAAGCTATCATAATTCATTAGAATAGGTTTTAGTTTAAAACCAATCGAGACTATCGCCACTACACTAACTAAAATCAATACCGTTCTAAGATTTGTTTTTAAATTCATTATCAGTTATTTTGTGTTCATAACAGGTATGATTAATTTTACCCTACCCATGAGTTGAAAAAAAAATTATGCAGGAATCTTCGAAATCTGTTTGTGACCGACCTATTTTCACTGAAGTGTTTGAAAAACATGCCATTGCTATTAGAAATTTTATTTATTACAAATGCGGAGATAAAGAACAGGCAGAGGATGTAATGCAAGAAGCATTTATTAAACTATGGGATAATTGCAAAAAAGTACTATTTGAAAAAACTAAACCCTTTTTATGTACAGTAGCTAATAATATCTTTTTAAATCAAGTCGCGCGCAAAAAGGTTAGATTAGAGTACACAAGAATTGCACCTAGAAATAAAAACACAGAATCCCCGGATTTTGTACTAGAGGAAAAAGAATTCATGGATACATTACAAAATGCCATCGCTGACCTCTCTGAGGCTCAACGAGAAGTATTTTTATTGAATAGAATAGATCAAAAGACCTATGTTGAAATTGCAGAAATGTTAGGCATTTCTGTAAAAGCAGTAGAAAAAAGAATGCATAATGCCCTAAAACAACTAAGAAAACTAGTAAAAGGTATTTAATCTTATTTTTTTATTTTAAACAGGGTAGGGTATTTTGTTTTACACCTGTTATGAGTTAAATATTTGGTAATTCGGCCAAATTTTATGTTAACTTTTATGTTGAACGAAAATGAAAATACATATCTAGCCAAATGGTTATCTAATGATTTAAGTCCTGAAGAACTTGAAGAATTTAGGAACATGCCCGAATATGATGATTATAAAAAAATCATTACTGGGCTTGAATACTTCAAGGCACCTTCATTTGATCTTAAAGAGTCCTTAGAAACTACCGTTGATAAACTGGACCAGCCAAGAAAACCGAAGGTCATCAAGTTAAAACCTTTTATATATGCCATTTCTGCTGCTGTATCAATTGTCTTAATTATTGGTTTGTTTTTTAATACAGTAACCTATACCGCAGCTAGTGGGCAACAATTAGCCATAGTGTTACCTGATGGTAGTAATATTGAACTTAATGCTGCTACCACCTTAAGTCACAAACGTTTTTTTTGGATGCAAAATCGAGAGGTGCAATTAGACGGAGAGGCATTCTTTAGAGTTACATCAGGCTCAACCTTTACTGTTACTACCAATTTAGGTACTATAGAAGTATTAGGTACTCAATTTAATGTCAAGAAAAGAGAAAAAGAATTTAGAGTAGGGTGTTATGAAGGAAAAGTTAGAGTGTCTACTATCCAGAACAAACAAAAAATACTTCAAAAAGGACAAGGAGTCGTGTTACAAGACAAACAACTTCTTGATGAGCGTATTATCGACTCTCAACCACTCTGGAAAATAGGTGAAAGCATTTTTAACAGCGCTCCTTTAAAAGAAGTACTCGATGAACTTGAACGACAATATAGTATCACCTTCATACGTGAAAACATAGATCAAACTAAATTTTTTACAGGAGGCTTTAACAATAAGGATGTAAACATTGCACTAGAATCTGTGCTCATTCCTATGGGAATAGACTACACTATTAATGGTTCCAAAATTTTACTTTCTACCCAATAAAGTTTAATAAATGTAGTTTGTCTGCATACATCAATCTTGTCAAAATCTTTAAATTTCAATATGAAAAAAGTATTGTTTTTGTTTTTCTTATGCAGCTATTCTTTACTGGCTCAAATTAATAAAGATTACAAAAAAACACCCTTACAACAGGTACTTACCGAGGTATCAGAATCCTACGATTTGATTTTTTCTTTTAGTGATGAAATAATCAAAAACAAAACGATTACCTTGGTAATTAATGATACACCTCTGGATCAAATTTTGGTTGCATTAAGAACATTAACTAAACTCAATTTTAAAAAAATATCTAATCGCCAAGTAATCATAAGTACACCTAATAGAAAAGTTGAAGTTTGTGGTTATCTATTTGATGAAACAACTAATGCCCCGCTTTCTTTTGCTACTATATCTATCAAGAGCCAAAATATGGGTACTGTAGCTAATGATAAAGGTTTTTTTCAATTAGGTGACATAAAAGAAGATTCTCAAATTACTATACAACATGTTGGATATATGGATAAGAAAATCTCTGCTAGTGATTTTAAAAAATCGGGATGTCCTAAAATACCTCTTTTTCAAGAAGACACTGCACTAGAAGAGGTTTTAATCATAGAATATATAACCAAAGGAATAGATAAAAAAATAGATGGATCATTTTCTATTTTAAATGAAGACTTAGGTATTCTTCCGGGTCAAAGCGAACCTGATATTTTACAAAGCATACAACTAATCCCAGGCATAAATAGTCCTGATGAGACCGTTACCGGAATACAAATACGAGGTGGATCATCAGACCAAAACCTTGTGCTCTGGGACAATATTAAGATGTATAATACGGGGCATTTTTTTGGAATGCTTTCTGCGTTTAATCCCAATATTATAAAAGATGCTAAAATTTTCAAAGGGGGCGCACATCCCAAATACGGCGATCGAGCATCTGGGGTCATAGATATCTCAAGCGATAAAGAAGTACCAGAGAAATTTGGTGGTGGTTCAGGAATTAATGGTACTCATGCTGATTTATATTTCAAAACTCCTGTTACCAAAAAGATCGGAGCTATAATCTCTGGAAGACGATCTTATACTGATCTTTTAGAAACACCAACATATAAGGCACTTTCAGAAAAAGTTTTTCAAAACACAAAAATAACAGCATCTCCTGGAACACTAATTGATGAAGAAGAAGATGAAGATGAGGTAGAAGCAGCTATTGGAGAAAACAACTTTTTTTTCTATGATCTAAGCGCAAAATTAATCATTGACACTTCTGAAAATGATAAAATAATGATCAGTAGCATATATACCAGTAATGATTTAACCTTTGAAATTGACAATGAAGAAGATCAAATTACAGATGATCTTAAAATTCAAAACGAAGGGGTTAGTTTCTCCTGGGAAGGTACCAAAAGGAAAAAAATTCGTCACAGTTTAAAAGGATATTACTCTAAATATGATTCTGGTTACTTGTATACAGAACGAGAAGAAAACACCATAGAAGAACAAGCCGTTAGAACTAATATTGTAAAAGACATTGGGTTAGATGCCAATATTACATTTGATATCAGTAAAAAAAACTCTTTTACGCTAGGGTACCAATTTTCTGACAATGATGTCTCCTACACAATTACAGAAGAAAGTGAATTCGAAACCCCTTTGAATGAATCAGACCTTGTTAAGAATATAGCGAATACCTTTTACGGTAACTATCAATTTTTGTCAAAGAACAAAGGTTTTATTGCTTTGGGTTTACGAGCATCTCATTATGACGTGATTGATAATGTTTATGTAGAACCCAGAATCAATATTGAGTATCCTATCACGAGTACACTAAGAATAAAAGCTACAGGTGAGCTGCGTTACCAGCCAATAAGTCAACTTATAGAATTTGAAGACACACAACTACGACTACAAAATAATATTTGGATCCATGCAAATGACGAAATCCCCGTATTAGAAAGCACACAGTTTTCTACGGGTTTATTGTTTTCTAAAAATGATTGGAATATCGAAATCGATGGATATTATAAAAATATTGACGGGTTAACATCGATTACCAACGGATTTAATACTGGCAATTTAGAATTATCTACAGGAGAAAGTAGGATTACAGGAGTTGATATACTTTTAAAGAAAAAGTTTAATGATTTTAGAACATGGATTGGGTATACATTTAATGATATTGAATATACTTTTCCTGAAATACAAGATGCGCCTTTTCCTGGTAATAATGATATAACACACAATTTTCGGGTTTCGAACACTTATGAGGTTAATCAATGGGAATTTTCTTTAGGCTGGTTATGGCGATCTGGAGCTCCTTTTACAGAGGCAGATTTAATCAATGATGAAATCGAATATGGCACTCCAAATGCAAAACGATTAAAAAATTATCATAGATTAGATATATCGGCAATTCATCGATTCAATCTTAACACATCTGGTAGTTGGCAAGGGCATTTAGGCGCTTCTATTCAAAATGTTTATAATCGAAAAATACCTATATCAATACGCTATCAGGCAGATGAAAATCCTAATACAGATGAAATTGAATTAGAGGTACTACGACAAGAATCTCTTGGCATTACACCAAACCTAATTTTCAGGATGTATTTTTAAAACTTCTTTTATTTAAATTTATCGATAACGTTAGTTACTTGATTTCTATGCAAAAATCGAGAAAGTATAATTTCATCTTCAGAAGTAATAACGCCAATCAATATATAAAAACCAATACTCATTTTATATACACCAGTCGCTCCATCTATTTTTCTAAACTGAGGTATAGCATCAACCCTATTTGCGTTTTTAAGGGATTGTAAAACCTCTTTTACCTTAAGATCAAGAGAATTATCATTCACGTTTTTAAAGTCTGTAGCAAACTGCATAGATATCTTTGTTTGCATACTTATGAATTAAATAATTCATCTTCGTTAACCGTCTTTATATTTTGTGCTTGCTGTAAAAGAAGTAATAAACCAAAATCTTCCTTTTGTTCTAAAGACATGCTATTCATTTGCTCTTTCTGCTTATGTTCTACATACCACGATATTGCATCTTCCATGATTTTTTTTACACTAGAGCTCTCTATTGCCGCTAATACCTTTAGTTTCGGGATTAAACTTTCATCAATATCTATAATTTTTCTCATTGTATATACTATATATATTATATGTTAAATATATAAAATTTTGTGAATTTAATTTCTGTTTGAAGAACCGTTTCCTAAACACAACAATACTATTCTGTCAAATGCAAATCGTCTAAAGCTCAAAAATTGCGAATTAAAAAACCATCTTGAGGTATGGATAGAATGAATTATATTTGAATTACTAATCATTCATTCATGAATTACATTGACATCATATTAGGGATCTTATTATTATGGGGATTAATAAATGGGTTTAGCAAAGGTCTATTTTCTTCACTAGCCTCTTTAGTTGCTCTTGTGGTAGGGATTTATATTGCAGTCCACTTTTCACATATCATAGGTGAATACTTACAACAATATGTAGATTGGCCAGATGGTGCCATGAAATTAACGGCTTTTGCCTTAACTTTTATATTAGTTGTAGTTCTTGTTTCTTTGGCAGGTAAATTACTTACTAAAATTGCAGATTATGCTGCGTTAGGAGTTTTAAACAAGATATTAGGAGCCGCTTTTGGAGTGCTAAAATTTGCATTTATTGCTAGTGTTGTGATTATCTTCTTTGAGGCTATAAACCGCAATATAACATTAATTAAAGCAGACACGCTAAATACATCTATATTATATACTCCCGTTCGAAAACTGGCACCTATGGTATTGCCAACAGTGCTAAAAGAAACTCCTAAAGATGCTTCTGGAAATGCCTTATATTAGGCAAAACCTATCTTATACTAGTTCTTTTAAATATGTAATGCACGTGTAAAAATCATTAAACACATTAGATTCAGGTATTAGATCCGGTACAATATTTATACTTTTTGCCAGATATAATGGTTGCCTTTGAATTCCTACAATATATGTTTGTATACCCTTTTGTTCTAGACCTAAAATAATTTCTTCGAGTGCATATACTCCAGATTGATCCATATAAGGTACCTTATCCATCCTCAAGATAACATGTTTAGCTGTTTCAGGTATTTGATTTGCCAATCGTTGTAGCTCACTAGTCGCCCCAAAAAATACTGGACCTTCTAGATGCTTAATAAATATCTCTTCTTTAAGTTCGTTCTGAAAGTTAATTTCATCTTTCCATAGTTTTTCTCTAGCACTATTCTCTAAACCATCTAGCGATTGTATTTTAGATCCACTAGCGGTAACATCACCCATTTTCTTCATAAACATTAATGACGCTAAAATCATTCCAATACCTACTGCATATACTAAGTCCCAGAAAACAGAAAGTATTAAAACTACCACCATAATAATCACCTCGACCTTTGGCATATTGGGTATTGCTTTCAACCCTTTATAATCCATCACACCGATACCTACTGTTATCAAAATACCCGCTAATACAGAAGCTGGTATTTGAGAAGCAACTGGTCCTAGTGCTAATAATACGATTAACAACAAAACTCCTGCAATCATACCTGATAATTTGGTTTTACCCCCAGCATTAATATTTACAACTGTTCTTATGGTAGCACCTGCACCAGGAATTCCTCCAAAAAACGCTGCTATACTGTTTCCGATACCCTGCCCTATTAATTCTTTATTTGGTTTATGTTTTGTCCTTGTCATATTATCAGCTACTACAGAGGTTAGTAATGAATCTATAGCGCCTAAAAAGGATAATGACAAAGCCGTAAAAAAGTATGGGACAACTGATGCCAAATTAAACTCTGTTATAATCGATAGTTTTGGTAGCGGAAAACCACTTGGGATGGTCTCTATAGGTCTATAATCTAAATTAAAACCAAATGCTACTCCAGAAACCACAACCAAAGCTACTAATGTACTCGGGACAGCAGTTGTTATCTTCTTAAAACCATAAATAATAAATATGGTTACTAAACAGAGTATTAGTTCTAGATAATTGATACTTTTTATTGCTCTGGGTAAACTTTTTATTGCTCCCATTACTCCTGCTGATTCGCTTCCTGCAAGGGCAACTGCTTCTAATTGTATTTCTGAATCAGCTATATTTTCTGCTTTCTTTATAGTTTCTTTAAAATCTTCGAGTACGAGAATTCCTTGGCCTGCTTCATCTTTTAAAATTTTATCTAGAATTACCTCTTCTGCTTGTGGTCTGAATCGTTCAACATAAGCTTGGTCTTCTTTAGGATAATATCCAAAAGCCGGTAAAAACTGCGTAAATAAGATCATCACTCCAATAGCAGTCATAAATCCCGAGACTACAGGATAAGGGATATATCTAATATATTTTCCAATACCAATAATACCTAGTCCTATTTGCATAAGCCCGGCTAAAAGAAATATCGTTAAAATGGCAGGTAATGCTTTTTCTACATCTCCGTTATTGGCTCCTATTAATCCAGCAATAACAAGCATACTTACTGCTGTCATTGGCGCTGTTGGTCCAGAAATCTGGGTATTTGTACCCCCAAACAGGGCAGCAAAAAAACTGATAAAAATTGCCCCGTATAAACCCGCACTAGGCCCTAAGCCAGAGGATACGCCAAATGCTAAGGCCAACGGTAATGCAACAATCCCTGCAGTTAATCCTCCGAATGCGTCTCCTTTAAGATGATTAAAAAAACCTTTCATAATAACTATTTTTCTTTCTGTATTCGACAATAGTAAAACTATTAAAACTAAAAACAAAAAAACAACCATTGAAATTAAAACAATGGTTGTTTTGGGAAAACTTTATGACTTGTAGACTTTACAAAAAAGTTACAGCTCCATTACTTATATCATACATACCGCCAATGATCTGAATTTCACCGTTATCTTCCATTTCTTTAAGGACTTCACTATCCTTTCTTATGGCGTCAATAGTCATTTGTACATTTTTTACAGCTACTTCATTTACAAAATCAATATTTTTTGAATTTCTCTGTGAAGCATCTGCAGGCTCACTTACTGCTTCAACTGCAGGTTTTATCTTACTAATTAATGCAGTTAAATTACCAAGTTTTGCATCATCGCAAGCGCCTTTTACTGCGCCACAACTTGTATGGCCTAATACCAATACTAATTTTGTTCCTGCTAATTTGCAAGCAAACTCCATACTACCTAAAATATCTTCATTTACAAAGTTACCTGCTACTCTAGCGCTAAAAATATCTCCGATCCCTTGATCAAATATCAATTCTGAAGAAACCCTAGAATCGATACAACTTAATATCGTTGCAAAAGGATATTGACCACTAGTTGTATCTGCAACTTGCTCAAGTAAATCTCTATTAGCCTGCTTCTTTTTCTGAAACCTTAAATTACCTTCTTTAAGTAAATCTAACGCTCCTTTTGGAGTAATTAATGCCTGTGTTTCTTTAGTATATGCCTTCATAGTATTATTATATTTTGTATTCTTTTTTCTGTTTAGATAGTTATGTGTTTTTTGGTCTAAGACTAAAAAACTTGATATAACTATCTGGGTTTTCAATTTCACCTCTCTCTGATATTAACTTAATATCTATATTTCTTTGTTTTGCTTTACTAGAGAAATCTTCTAAAATTTCTATAATATCGTTATCCAGATATCTCGTTTTTCTAACGTCTAAAGTAAGATACGTATCTTCTGGTAATCGATCAAATTCTTTTAAAATTGCTCCTTTGTTAAAAAAGGTAACCTCTTCTGCAAGGGTCATGGTAATTTTATGTTTCCCATTACTTTTATCTTCAATATGTAAGAAGTGTGAATTCTGATAACTTTTAATCAAAATTACAACAATACCTACCAACAGGCCAAGCCCAATACCCCATAAAAGATCAATAAAGATAATCCCTAATACAGTAACTGTAAAAGGTATAAATTGTTTCCATCCCATTAAATACATTTTCTTAAACAAAGATGGTTTTGCCAATTTATAACCAACAATTAACAGAATTGATGCCAATACTGAAAGCGGAATCATATTAAGCAATCGAGGTATTAAAACTACTGAAATAAGCAACAAAAATCCATGTATAATAGCCGATAGTTTTGTTTTACCTCCAGATTGTATATTAGCAGAACTTCTAACAATTACTTGAGTAATTGGCAACCCTCCTATCATACCCGAAATAATATTTCCGGTTCCTTGCGCCAATAATTCTCTATTAGTAGGAGTAACATTTTTATCAGGATCTAATTTGTCTGTAGCTTCAACACAAAGCAATGTTTCTAAACTCGCCACCAAAGCAATAGTAAAGGCCGTGATCCAAATATCGCCACTTAAAATCACTCCAAAATTAGGAAAGCTAAACTGCCCCAAAAATGATGATAAATCTCCTGGTATAGGAACACTTACTAAATGTTCTTTGGCAATACCAATACTTTCATTTCCTTGTGTAAAAATAAAATAAAGAATTCCCAAAGCCACGGCAACTAACGGTCCTTGTATAACTTGAAAAAATTTAGCCTTTTTAGCCAATACCTTATCCCAGAATAATAATATCGCCAATCCAATAACCGCTATGATCGTAGCTCCTGGACTTATATAATTTAAAGAATTAAATATTTCAGAGAAGGTATTTTCTCCATCTACTTGAAAAAATGCAAAATCTCCTTCTGGATCTGAGTCATATCCAAAAAAGTGCGGAATTTGTTTTAAAATGATAATTATACCGATACCGGTTAGCATACCTTTTATGACTGAGGAAGGAAAATAATATCCTATAATACCGGCTCTTAGAAATCCAAAAACTAATTGAATCGCACCACCAAGTACTACTGCCACTAAAAAATTCTCGTATCCGCCTAATGTGCCAATAGACGTAAGTACAATTGCAGCTAAACCTGCTGCAGGGCCACTAACTCCTATCTTAGAACCACTCAAGCCTCCAACAACAATTCCGCCAATAATTCCTGCGATTAGACCAGAAAAAAGAGGAGCCCCGCTGGCAAGGGCGATACCTAAACATAGTGGTAATGCTACAAAAAACACTACTACACTAGCCGGTAGATCATTTTTTAAATTCTTGAAAATGCTCATAGTTATAAAAATTGTAAGTCGATCTTAATCATAGATTAAGAACAATTAGATAAAATAAAATTGAAATAATTTACAAAAGAAATTGTCTTAGTATTTACTTAACACAAAGACAGCTTTTGCGATAAAAACAGCCAATACAAATTAAGAAAATTTTGGAGGTGGTGTTTTAAATTCTAGATATACAGAAGAATTAGTTAAATAAAAATCAGGATAAAATGAGTCGATCGTATGAACGACTGACGCAGTATTTTCGTACAAAAACTGCGAAATTTTATCTTTTTCTTTATGATCTTCATTCTCGGTATTTTCTTTTTCTTTTTTTTCAGAATTTTCAGTTTCTTCAAGAACAACAGCAGTTTTATCCTCGCAGGAATAGAAATCAATCAATCCCACCGCGTAATTCATCATATTCAGGAGAAAACCGAACACGATTAAAAACTTTGCTATTTTACGTTTATGAAACACTTAAAAAAGATTTTAGAGACGAAAATAATAGTATTACTTTCAAATACTGTTAATTAAATTTTAAATTTAACTAAACAAGACCTTTATTTCAAAAAAATAAACTAAATGTAAAATGATCATAAATGATAATTTAAGTATCTTTTTTCCACACAATTCAGAATACAATTATACACGGTGCTGCTATGAAAAATAATGTAGATTATTTTAAACTCTTACTTTTTATTATTGTGATTTTTTTATCAGGATGCGGAATTGACTCCTCTGTATCAGAAATTAACTTACAACAAAATTGGGACTTCAAAACATCAAAAGATACTCAATGGCATGCGGCAACCGTGCCAGGCACAGTGCATACAGACCTTATTGATCTCGGGATTATAAAAGACCCTTATTATCGTCTAAATGAACATGATTTACAATGGATCGATAAAGAAGATTGGGAGTACAAAACTAATTTTGAACTCTCTAAGACAGATCTGCGTAAGCAACATATATCATTAGACTTTTTAGGTTTAGATACGTATAGCAAAATATACCTTAATGATTCATTAGTAATGCAAACAGATAATATGTTTAGAACCTATTCTGCAAGCATTAAACCCTTATTAAAAGTTGGTAGTAACAAATTGCATATCATTTTTGATTCCCCAATACAAAGAGGTATTCAAAAATATGATAGTCTAGGATATAAAATTCCTGTTTCTGATAATGATCTATCTAAAATAGGTAAAGTAACAGATGAAAAACAAGTTAGTATATACACACGCAAAGCCGGATATCATTTTGGGTGGGATTGGGGTCCGAGATTAGTGACATCCGGTATTTGGAGACCAATAATTCTGAAAAGTTGGAATCATCACAAGATCAACGATCTATTCATACAACAAAATAACATTGGTCAAAAAGCGCAGTTAACCGCGCAAATTGAAGTAGAAGCTGACAAGGATAATGATAATGCAATTGTTGCCTTGCACCTTAATCAAGGTCAACAACCTATAAAAACTGTTGAATTAAAACTAAACAAAGGAATAAATCACTTAAAAATCCCTTTCGAAATTGACAACCCAAAGCTATGGTGGCCCAATGGCATGGGAGATCAGATTTTGTACAGTATAGAAGCAAAGGTAACGGCAAATTCATATATGGATTCAAAATCGCATAGAATTGGTTTAAGAACTATAGAATTGATCCGCGAAAAAGACAGTATTGGCGCCTCATTTTATTTTAAAGTAAATGGTCATCCCGTATTTATGAAAGGAGCAAATTATATCCCTCAAGACGTTTTTTTAACCAGAGCTAAAAGCGAAAATTATAAGCATATTTTATCCTCTGCAAAAGAGGCTAATATGAATATGTTGCGTGTTTGGGGAGGGGGTATCTATGAAAATGATGAGTTCTATGAACTCTGTGATGAAATGGGATTATTAGTTTGGCAAGATTTTATGTTTGCCTGTGCCATGTTTCCTGGTGATGCTTCGTTTTTAGAAAACGTAAAACAAGAAGCTATTGATAATGTTAAACGATTAAGAAATCATACCTCTATTGCTCTTTGGTGTGGTAATAATGAAATACTATCTGCATGGGAGAACTGGGGCTGGAAAAACAAGGTAATCGAGGAACAATCTCAAGAGGTTGCCAATACCATTTGGAACGCATATGATGATATATTTCATAAAGTTCTTCCAGAAGTTGTAGATGCGTACGATCCCTCTCGCACGTATTGGCCCTCATCTCCTGGAAGTGATTTTGGAGAAAAAGAATCTTTTGAAAAAGGTGATGCTCATTATTGGTTAGTTTGGTGGGGTAAACAACCTTTTGACAATTATAATACCGCAATCCCTCGTTTTATGTCAGAATATGGTTTTCAGTCTTTTCCCGAATTATCAACTGTAGAAAAATATACCTTGCCCGAAGATCACGATGTATATTCAGAAGTAATGAAATCACATCAAAGATCTAGTATTGGTAATGAAACCATTGAAGAATATATGCTAAGACATTACCAGAAACCCAAAGATTTTGCAAGTTTTTTATACGTAAGTCAGTTACTACAAGCCCATGGTATAAAAGTGGGTATCGAAGCTCATAGAAGAAATAGAGATCGATGTATGGGAAGTCTTTATTGGCAAATTAACGACTGCTGGCCTGTGGCTTCCTGGTCAAGTATCGATTATTACGGAAAATGGAAAGCGCTACATTATACTGCTAAAAAATCCTTTGAAAATATCTTGATTAGTTTCGAGAACAAAAAAGATAACTTAGATGTATTTGTAGTTTCTGATTCTTTAAAAAATATAAATGCACAATTAGAAATACGATTATTGGATTTTGATGGTAATGAATTAAAACAATGGCAAAAACAAGTTGTGATTGATCAAAACCAATCCAAAAAATATTTTGAGTTATTAAAAAGCGAATTTATTAAAGAAGCTTCTCAAGATAATGTGTTCTTTCATGCGCAATTAATAGCTAATGAAAAAACTATTGCTGAAAACACCTTTTATTTAAAACCCTATAAATCTCTTAATTTCCCGAAACCAGATTTAACATATTCAATTAGTGAAGATGATAGCCATTTTATAGTATCCTTAGTAACCAAAAAAATAGCAAAAGACGTTTTTATTTCTTCAGGCTCTGACCAAAATTTTACAGATAATTATTTTGATATGCTTCCGAATATGCAAAAAACGATAAGAATCAAAAAAACCAATGCAGAGACATTAAATACATTTAAGAAGAAATTAAAAGTAATAACGTTGTTTGACAGTTATACAAACTAATCATTATTTCATGCAAACTTATCTAAAACTTTATTCGTACTTCAATAAAGCATCAGAAGACAACTTTTTTTGTGTATTCACGTTTTCATACATTTACATTCTTTTAAAACCCTATTAAAAAACTACCGTGTATAGAGTATTATTGTTATTGGTTGTCGTTCTAATATTTTCATGTAGTAAGGACGATCCAGAAGAAATAGAAATCATTGAAGAAAATCCAAATGAAGAAATTATAAACTGTGAAAAAGAAGATTTCCTATCTGGCAGTTTTAATAAGGTATTTACCAATACACTAATCTCTGATCATTGTGATAATATCAAAAGAGAAAATCCTATACAAATTTTACAATATGATCAAGGTAATAATCGTATCAAAACAAATTATAAAGGCCTAGACCAATTGCGTAAAAAAGGTAGTGAAAATCAAAGTTGGTTTATGGTTCAGGGTAGTGAAGCGTCGACCATTGTTGAAATTCTTGATATAGACATTACTAATGGTTGGATTTCTTTGGGCACGACTTACTTAGGCAAACCAAACTATACGATCGGCGCTTCTATAGAGTTATTTAACCCTTTCGTTAATTATAGTATTATTAATAATCGTCCATTATTTGATCCCTACCCTACTTCGGTAAGTGAGGGTAATTTTAATTATATCCAACCCGGAGGGATTATAGAAAAATCAGACGGCTCTTACGTGTTACTAACTCCTGTCGTTTTTGGAGCTCATGATAAAAGAAGTATTTACTATGCTACCAGCACAAATTTAGAAGACTGGACATTCGAGAACAAAAAACTTCTGGGTACCGAAACTATTCCTTTTGCAAAAACAAGTGGTAATGTATTTTCTACAGACAATCCTTTAAAATTAGATGATGGAACATTTCTTGTACTATTAGGCGTTCAACAACCCAATGGAAATTATACATCTGCCTATATGATCATCGATGAAGATTTAACTATTATAAAACAACCAACTAAAATAATGATCTCAGGGTGGAATGGTCCTGAACAGAATAGTTTTCCATTAGCAATTACAAAACATAATGACTCTTATAGAATCCTGTTACACAGAAGGTTTCCTAATTTAATAGATAGAGAAGTTCATGAACTTATTGTCACAGACTTATTTGATGCGTTAAATAATGGAGGATCCATAGTTTCTTCAACAATGATTCAAAAAGGAAGTATTAGTAGTGGTTATTTAAGAGGGAAAGCAGATGATGCTACCTATATAAAGTTTAATAATGAATTATATATATTATTAGCTGGTGAAGAAAGATCTTCATCATACTTAACTTCAAATAACAGACAATATGGATTAATGAGTCTTGAGAAAGGTATATGGAAAAATGATCGACGTAGTCCTATATTGGTTAACCCAGTAAATTTGTATACAAAATACGCAACATATAATTGGGCATGGGATCATTTAGGAGCATTTATATCTCCAATACGGAAAAATGATGATTTATATATTTTTATGGCTTTTGGAACTGATAATCCTGATTATTTCATCTCCGGAATTAAAATTCCTTTATAAGAATAGCTATAATTAATAAGTACTATTAATTAAAAGCTAGAAACTAATTTATCGTACGAATAATGTCGTATTACAAATAATACCATACTAAAGATTGTATTTTAGTATTTCAATAGCAACAATAAGCACTATGACTTTTAAAGACGCTCTACATCATAAATTCTTAAGTACGTCTATCTATTTAATTATAGGCGTCGTTTCTTTAGGTTCTTGTCAAAGCACTAAGGTCAACAATATTGTCATTGATGAGCAAGCATTACTACAACACATAAAAGTCATTTCTCATGACTCACTTGAAGGTCGATTTTTTTCGACACCGGGAAATTACAAAGCCCAAAAATATATTAAGGAGCAATTTGCCTCTTTAAATATACCACCTGCATTTAACGACGGATATATTCAACAATTCCCACATACCTTAAGTGGCAAATCAAGGCAAAGAATATATCCCATTGCTAATGTAAAAGAAGATTATAGTAATGTCACAGATACTATTGTAAAAGGTGGTAATGTCGTGGCGATGCTTAAAGGCAGAACTAATAAAACCATCGTTATTACTGGGCATTTAGATCACTTAGGGATAAAAAATGGACAACTCTATAATGGTGCCGATGATGATGCCTCAGGAACCGCAGCGCTTTTTGCCATTGCTTCTTATTTTAAGACCAAACCCATCCAACATAATTTAGTTTTCGCCGCTGTAGATGCCGAAGAAATAGGCTCTCCTGGTTGCGCTTATTTATTAGATAATTTCCCCTTAGACATAAAAAATGTTGTACTAAATATCAATATGGATATGATCTCGCACAATGATTCCTCGCAATTATATGCATCTGGATTGTATCACTACCCACAATTACAAAAACCTCTAGATGAGATCGTTTCATCTATAGATCTATTATATGGTCACGACGATCCCAATAATAAAGATGTACAAGATTGGACTTATTCTTCTGATCATAGAGAGTTTCATGAAAGAAAAATCCCGTTTATTTATTTTGGCGTAGAAGATCACAAAGATTATCACCAACCCACAGACACCTTTGAGAACATTAACCCTAAGTTTTATATCGAAGCTGTAAAACTAATTATACAAGCAATAGAAGGGTATGATACGTTCTTAATTGATTAAAACATAGTATTTGAAATCACTATTTTTTAAAAAAATTAAGAAATCTATTTATCCATTATTTTCTTTCTATGGTTAACTCCCCACTCTCGCATCGCTGACAAAACTTCGTCTAATGATTTACCATAACAAGTTAAACTGTACTCAACCGTAACAGGAGAAGTATATAAAGTCTTCCTGTTTACAAGACCATTAGACTCTAAATCTTTTAGTTCTTTTGATAACATTCTGGGTGTAATCCCGGCCACTTGTCTTTCTAACTCTTTAAATCTATGAGTTTTAAAAGACAATGCCGTAAGAATTGGCAATTTCCATTTACCCCCAACAATATCAATTACATCTCTAACAGGGCGAATAAAAATTTTACATTCTTCTGGAGTAGAATGTTCTGTTTTGGTTTTTAAAATACTCATTCTAATTATAGGTTTAAGAATGAGGTCAAGGTATACAAAAGTATACTAGTATACCAAAGTATAGTTGTAAAAATTGCGCTACTTATTACCCTAGTTTCGCAATATTATTAATCTTCAAAACCTTACTACATGACAGCTGTCTATATTTATCTTACAAATGCACGTGTATCTAAGCAGTATTGATCAAAATTCTGAAAACAATGAAAAAAATTATCTTTTTAGGGATATTTTTATTCCTAAGCACAATTACCTATGCTCAAATTATCAACTTTACTGATGCTAATTTTAAGACTGCATTATTAAATCACAACCCAGTGATTGATACTAACGGGGACGGTGAAATTACGGTACAAGAAGCAGAGCTGGTGGCTTCTCTGCGCGTAACTGGATTAAATATTAGCAACTTAGATGGAATCGAATACTTTACAAGTATAACACGACTTTGGGCTTTTCGAAACAATTTAACAAGTCTGGATCTCGCTAATAATATTAAATTAAGAGATTTAAATGTTTCTTCTAACAAACTAAAAAACATAAACATATCTACAAATGTCGAATTGCGAGAATTAAACGTTGCTGTTAATGCATTAACAAACCTAAATGTAAGCAACAACATAAACTTATTAAACATTAATTGTAATTTTAATGAACTAATAAGTTTAGATGTCACTAAGAATAAAAGTATAGGAGCACTAAAATGCTCTATCAATAAAATAAAAATTCTTAACCTTTTAAATAATGGTCAACTCAGAGATTTATCTTGTTCAAATAATGAATTAACAAATTTAGATATTACTAAAAATCCGAATTTGACTCAGTTAATATGTTCAAGTAATCGATTAACTACTTTAGATCTTACAAATAATATTAATTTAAGTAATATTATTTGCTCAAACAATCAATTAACTACTTTAGCACTTACCAATACTGTTAACCCTTCGGGTCTTAACTGTTCTAATAATCAATTAAAAACCCTAGACATTAGCGCTAATCCCAATTTAGCGACTCTAAACTGTGATCGCAATCAGCTCACAAATCTAGATTTTTCGGCAAACACGATCTTAGCTAATCTTAATTGTAGTTTCAATACCTTAGAACGCTTGGACACAAGAAATTGTTCATTGATAACAATAAATTTTGGTAATAACCCAAATCTTACTACTGCCTTTTTAACGCAACAAAAATTCTTATCAAATCCAGAATTAAGATTATCTTTTCAAAACTGTCCTAGTCTAAATTTTATTTGTATCGATCAGGAATACATAACACCAGTAAATAATCTTTTAACCACTCCAGGGTATTTTTCTTCTGTAAATGTAAGTACTCAATGTGCGGAGGTTTTATATAATATTTCAGGAAGTATTAAATATGATTCAGATAATAATGGTTGTGATGCCAGTGATATAGGTTTTTCTAACTTAAAATTTGTATTGCAAAGTCCAACAGGATTTATAGAAACTTTCCCTAACAATTCAGGAGCATACAATACGCCTATTCATGATAATGGAGATTATTTTATGTTTCCTCTTTTTGAGAATCCAACCTATTTTAACATTGATCCAGCTCCATCGTTTCCACCTCTTCCTATAAGTTTTCCTAAAGATGGACCTAACCTTATTAAAGATTTTTGTATAACTCCTAATGGTATTCATAATGATATAGAGGTTAGCATTATCCCAGTTAGCGCAGGAACACCACCAGGATTTGATTCCGAATATTCAATTACCTATAAAAATAATGGAACCTCTATTCAATCAGGAAATATTACATTAGATTATATGCAAGATGTTTTGACACTAGTATCTTCTAATCCTACAGTAGTGAGTTCGACATCTAATAAGTTATCTTGGAGTTTTAGTAACCTAAGACCTTTAGAGTCTAGAGATATCAATATAGTATTCAATCTTAACAAACCCACGGATAACCCGGCCTTAAATAGTGGAGACGTACTTAGTTTTGAAGCTACAGCGACGGCTGGTATTGACGAAACACCTAATAATAATATTGCAGTGTTTAATCAAACCGTAGTAAACTCATATGACCCTAATGACAAAATTTGCCTAGAAGGTGATACAATAGAACCCAAAGATGTAGGGAGCTATTTGCATTACATGATTAGATTTGAAAATAAAGGGACCGCAAATGCTATTAATATTCGGATAGAAGATGTTATAGATGTCACCAAGTTAGATATCGAATCATTTATACCTTTACAAGCTAGTCATCCATATACTACACTAGTTAAAGATAAGAAGGAAATAGAATTTATTTTTAGTAATATCAACTTACCCTTTGATGATGCTAATAATGATGGATATGTATTGTTCAAGATAAGGACAAAAGACAACTTAGTAGAAGGAGATACCATTGATAATACAGCAGCTATTTTCTTTGATTTCAATTTTCCTATCATTACCGATGTAGAAACCGTTACTGTTAAAAAGAAGGTGGTAGCAGAACCATCGTTTACAGATTACTTTACATTATCGCCAAATCCTACTAAGGGGAATCTAACATTAACTCCTAAAGGAAATACAGACATTAACATTCAATTTATACTTATTATGGACATAGGTGGAAATCCAGTAGGTTACTTCCCTGGAACACTAAGAAACTTTAATGTTAGCTATTTATTTGCAAACAACTATTTTATGCAATTACATACTGATAAGGGGTTGTTGTCAACTCAATTTATTAAAATAAATTAAGGCTTATATTATGCAAACAATAAAAACCGCCTAACAATTGTTAGGCGGTTTTTATTGTTTTTTAAGAATGCCTTACCTGAGAACACCATCAAAAAAAACAGCTCAGTTTCAAAAAATGAAACTAATATGGTTTATACTTGTACCGTTAACAAACTTATATTGATTCGTATTAGTTACTTTTAGTGTCCTGATAAGTAATTAAAATTTTAATTACATCATAAATAAAACATCTCATGAGAAATATATTATTATTTTTTGCGCTAAGCTTGTTAGTGTTTAATTCTATTTTTTCTCAAACTCGACCTAATGTAACGCTTAAAAAATTCGAGAAAGACACCTCAGAAACGATAAAAAGTATTCACTTTGTAGACAATGAAAAAATTATTGTTTCAAGAACCTTTACAAACAACGGGTTTAAATCAAAGCTAGATTTAAATATCGAAGATTTTGGCATAACAAAACTAGCTGCAAAATATCTATCTAAAGAGCAGAAAGAAGCTGGTCGCTTTAATAAACATAGGTTTCTTTCAAAAGTAATCCTTACTAAAGAAAAGCTACCTTATGATACTAAGTTAGCTCATTTTTTTGCTAGTTGGAACAAAAGCTATTTAGAAAGGTTATCCAGAAAAAACAAAAATTCAAGAACCTTTTTACTAGAAGCTCTAAGAGTTTTAGAATCGAATGATTTAAACATTAAAAAGTCAATATTAGCAAACTTTTATTATGATTTAGCAAGAATTTCTTATGTTTTTAAAGATGATAATGGCATAATTAACTACTACCTAAAAGCAATTGAGCATATGCCAAATAGGGGATATTATTATGTTAATCTTGGAGGCAAATTAGTAAAACTTAAAGAATATGACTTAGCACTACCTTATCTTAATGCGGCCAAAACAATATATCCAGGAAATCACCCTTTTACTCATGTATCTTTGGCTATAATGGCTTATGGCAAAGGAGAATACAAAAAGGCCTTAGCATACGTAAATATTGCATTTACCAGAGAAAAGCATTTATATACTCATGGATCCAGAAAAGGAACACGCGACCTTAGTATTTATGCTTTAAGAGGAGGTATAAAATTAAAACTAGGATATATCGAAGAAGCCAAAAAGGACTTATTTGAAGCGCTAAGAATAAACTCCAAAAGCTCCTCTGCTCATAGATTTTTGGGTGAGGTTTATGGTATAAGCAATGATAAAAGTAAAGCTTGTGAATTCTTACAAAAAGCAGAACAACTTGGGTATCTTAAAATGAGCTTTTCTCAGGATGATTTATTTCCTTTGATAGATCAGTATTGTCACAATAAAATAGTTAAAGAAACAACAGAGATTGAACCTAAAATATATCCAATTCCTGCAAAGACAGAAGTGTTTATCAAGAATTTAGTTGATGACAACTATACATACGAAGTGTATAGCTATAACAACAAACTAATAACAGCCTCAAAATTAGAAAATAATAAAATTGATATTTCTTCACTAAAATCAGGACTCTATATTTTGAAAATCTTAAACGAAAATCGAGCTTTTGTATATCGTTTTGTTAAAGAACAATAGCTCTTTTTTATAAGAAGTGCTAAAAATCCGGCATCCTATAACTCTTTTACATCTGCAGCAGGAATCCAACCAATTTTACCATCGGCAAGTTTTATTTTTTTCCAATTATTTACAGTTTCAAGTACTTGTATTTTTGTCCCTTCATGCAATTCAAAAACTTCTTCACTTCTAAGGTTTGGTTCACTTTTTATCGTTGTCTGTTGTGCAAATACAACTCCAAATTGATTGTTTTTAATCGCATTGTATTGCCTAAATGCAAACAAAACACCTATCAAACCAATACACAAAACTAACCAAGAACCTATAAAAAACATTCGTTTTTTTGTAGATGTACGTGCCGTGTAATACAAGATAAAAAGAAGTACAAATGCTATAACAGAAAACACCGAGAACCAAGCCCAGCTATCAAAATCTAATGTATTGGTAAACGTATTAATAGTTCTAGAAATAACTCCTTCAGGAATTACATCTATAGCATCAATAGTTGCGTTTTGTGCAAACTTAAGATTGTTTTTAATATCTGTATCATTTGGTGCCAGTTCTAACGCCTTTTCATAGTAATATACGCTTGGCCCTATATTACTTAATTTATAATGTGCATTACCTAAATTATAATATAGTGATGCAGATTCTTTTCCTGCATCTATAATCGATTTGTAGGCATCAATTGCTTCTTGATATTTTTCTTGATTATATAATGAGTTTCCTCTTTGGAATGCTTCTTCATCCTGAGAAAAAACTGATGTAATCATCAAAAAAATAAGTAGTTCAACTATTCTTTTCACCGTTATACAATTTTATAATTGTTTATCTAGCGCTGCAATAACTCTAGATGCTTTATCGTAATCCTGTTGCATAGCAGAAGTTGACGAAGGCGTATATCTTGCAAATTCACAACTCTCTAACAAAGCAACAAATTCTATCATTACTGTATCTTCAACCTCTTGTTCTTTTAATAATCGTTGTATACGATCCTTACTCATATCGCTAGTCTGGATATTAAGTTTTGCTTTTAGGTAGTTATGCAAAGCTCGTTCCATGGCGATATAAAATTCCTTTTGATCTCCTAAATTCTTTTTTGCTTCAGAAAGGTACTTACGAGCAAGTTTGTCTGCTTTACGCACTCTATTCCCGCTTACATCATTTAATCGCTCTTCTCTTTTCTTCCCGAAGAATAAAAATAGTGGAATAGCTAGCAAAGGAGCGGTTAAAGACATCCAAAACCCAGTAGATTTAAAAAAGTGAGAGCGTTGTATTAACTGGAGGTTTGCATTAGATTTTAAAAATCTAAATTGGCTACCCGTTTGCGTTACTGCTTTTTTACCAGCACTTGATGGTGTTGATGATGCTACCGCATCTCCTCCATCCGGTCCTGTTTTAACATTAATTACAATTTCATCAGAAGTGATTCTTTTATAACTCTCTGTCTTAAGGTCAAAATATGAAAATGAAATTGAAGGTATTGGATATTTTCCTTTATACTGAGGAACCAGCGTATAATTATCTGATATATTTCCCCCCATACCACTAAGATTTGTTCGTACCCTCTCATTATGTTCTGGTTCATATTGTTCTAAACCAGTAGGTACACTAAGTTTTGGTAAATCAAATAATTTTAAGTTACCATTACCAGAAACTAAAACTTTGGCATCCAGAGATTCTGTTGCGTCGAGCTCTGTTTTGGTAGTTGTTACTTTAAAATCAAACGATCCTACAGCTCCAGAAAAATCGTCTGGTTTGCCTTGCTCTGGTAGTGATTTTACATTTATGGTTCTGTTACCTGCAGCTACAGTTTTATTAACCGTACTATAAAGTCTTCCTCCAAAAATATCCCTTCTCTTTGTTGGTACATCTACAGAAACCGTTAATGTGAGGGGTTCTATATTTAGTTTCCCTGTCTTTTGTGGATATAATACTGTTTTACGTAAGACTACAAATCGATATGGCTCACCATTATATTCGCCATTATCGATCTTTAACTGTTTCATATCAATTGCCTGACTCCAAAAATCACTATACGTTGGGCTATCTAATTCTCTCCAGTTGCTTACACTTATTCGCGGACTTACATACAGCTTATAGACTACCGTTATAGCTTCATTTAAATATGGGTTTGCTTTTGAAACCTCTGCAACAAGATGTAAGTTTTCGCTAGCTACAAAATCAGTGTTATTACCGTCTTTTGGCTTATCAACTGCTCCAGTTACATTAACAGTTACTGGTAACGTTTTATAGACTTGCCCTTTAATTTCTATTGTGGCCTGCTTGATTGTAAACCTTCCTCTTTTGGTAGGCTCTAAGAAATAACTAAATGTTTTGGCATAAGAACGTTTTCCATTAATCCATGAATTACTAATAGATTGATTAGGACCTCCTACAACAGTAAAACCCGAAAAAGAAGGTGGAGTAAAATTATCTCCATCCTGATTCATTTCAAAATCTACACGTAATCTTTCATTTACACCCAGTTTCTTTTTACTCACTTTTGCCTCAAATTTAACCTGTGCAAAAGTTAGCTGTACTGAAGCTAGAAAAATGGTTAGAAAAATTAATTTTAGTTTCATTTTTATTTCATTTAGACCTTTGGGGTTTTTAAAACCCCAAAGGTCTCTACGGTTAATTACCAGTCTTTTTCGGTCCTTGTTTTTGCACCTTTTACTTTTTTAGCATTCATCTTATCCTGCACCTTCTTTTCTTCATTATTCATAGCTTCTAATAAGCTTTTAACTTGCTGAGGAGATAACTGCCCTTGCACCTGTTGTGGTTTTTGATTTTCAGGCTTTCCTTTATCCTTTTCTTCTTCTCCTTTATCCTTTTGATCATCTTTAGGCTTACCATCTTCGTCTTTTTCTTTATCGCCTTCGTTCTTTTGATCCTCGTCTTTATCGCCTTTATCTTTTTGATCTTCTTTATTCTCTCCGTCTTCACCCTTCTTATCTTCTTTATCGTCGCCTTCTTTCTTATCCTTATTGTCTTCGTTCTGATCCTTATTATCTTTATTTTGATCTTTGTTATCCTGGTCCTGGTCGTTTTGCTGTTCTTGTTGCTCTAGCATTTTCTTAGCCAATGCCAAATTATAACGCGTTTCGTCATCTTTTGGATTGTTTCTAAGTGCATTTTTATACGCCTCTACGGCCTCTTTGTATTTTTTTTGTTCCATATAGGTATTCCCTTGATTATGAAATGCCTTATGCTTTTCAGCCTTGCTAGCCGTGGTTACTTTTGAAGCTTCTGTATATCGTATTGTAGCTTCATCATATTTTTCTGAATTATAATACGCATTGGCTAAGTTATATTTTGCAGTAGGGTCTACAGGATTTTTTGCAATTGCTTTTCTATATTCACCTTCTGCCTTAGGAAAATTACCTTCTTTTACCAACACATCGTTTCCTGTAGCTACAAACCGCTTTGCATCATTAGCTGCTTCTTCAAGAGTTTCTTCTTGAGAAAAGAGTATTCCAAATTGGAAACATAATATGAGTATTAAATAATGTCTCATTTATTAATAGTTATTGCTCATTAAACAGGTTTAGTTTCTTTAGCCAAGATGTTTTTCTTTCTAATAAGAAAATATCTAAAAACAATAGTATTAATCCAATTCCAAGAAACCACTGAAACTGGTCTTTGAAATCTGCAAATTGCTTGGCTTCGAATTCTTTCTTATCCATGTTTTGCAAGATTTCTGTCACTTCTTCTACTACTTTATTTGTACTTCTACCATCAATGTATGTGCCATTTGCTTCGTTGGCGATTTCCTGTAAAGTTGTCGTATTTAATTTTGTAATTACCGTCTCACCCTGACTATTTTTCTTGTAACTCTGTACAATTCCGTTACGTTTAATAGGTATCGGTCCACCTTTTTCTGATCCAACTCCTATGGTAAATATTTTAATTCCTTCTTTAGACGCTTCTTCTGCTATTGCTTTTACATTACCTTCATGATCTTCTCCATCACTTACTATAAACAATACCCTATTGGTTTGTTCTTCGTCGTTATAATATGTTTTGGCTAACTCGATTGCTTCATTTATTGCTGTTCCTTGAGAAGAAAGCATATCTGTATTCATGGATTGCAGAAACATTTTTCCAGAAGCATAATCGGTTGTAATGGGTAACTGCGGAAAAGCACTTGCGGCATAAGCAATAATCCCTATCCTATCACTAGCAAGGTTATTAATGATTTGCGTAATTAATTGCTTAGATTTCTCTAGCCTATTAGGAGCAATATCTTCTGCAAGCATACTTTTAGAAACATCGATAGCAAAAACCACATCGACCCCTTCACGTTTAACAGTTTCTAGTTTTGTTCCCACCTTAGGATTAACCAAAGCCAATACAAAGCATGCCAATGCTGCACCAATCACAATAATTTTTAAAATAGATTTAAAAACAGATTGATTTGGACTTAGTTTTTTAAGTAATGCTGCATCCGCAAATTTTTTCTGAGTTGTCTTTTTCCAAACCAAAACACCTAAAAACAATAGGATTAGTATTGGAATAGACAGTAACAACCAGAAATATATTTTTTCTTCTAATAAGTACATATTCTTTCTGAAAACATATTTTTTCAGACCTGAAAGGTTTTGAAAACCTTTTGGGTCTTATTATTCTATTATATAAAACTTCTAAATACTGTATATCGTAACAAAAACTCTATGAAGATTAACAATCCAGCCAATAGCACTAATGATCTGAATTTTTCTTCATAGTTATAAAACTTGAATTCTTCGATATCTGTCTTTTCTAATTTATCAATTTCTTGATAAATATCTTCTAATTTTTTGTTATTTGTAGCTCTAAAATATTTACCTCCTGTAGCCTTTGCGATTTCTTTAAGCAAATCTTCATCGATTTCTACTTTACCCATACCGTACTGAAAAGAGCCGTTGGGCAAAATAGCAACAGGAGTCAATGCCATACCATTGGTACCTAAACCAATAGTATATGTTTTGATACCATATTCTACTGCTAATTCTGAAGCAATTTTAGGATCAATAAAACCTGCATTATTTGATCCATCGGTAAGTAAAATAATTACTTTGCTTTTTGCCTTACTATCTTTAAGTCTATTTACCGAAGTAGCTAATCCCATTCCGATTGCAGTTCCATTTTCTAACACATTATCATACCGTACATCTTTCATGCTACTAAGTACTATAGACTTATCGCTAGTAATAGGTGTTTTTGTAAAACTTTCTCCTGCATAAACTACTAAACCAATACGATCATTTGGTCTATCTTTTATAAACTCTGCCGCAACATCTTTTAAAGCCTCTAGTCGATTTGGTTTAAGATCTTTTGCCAACATACTTGCAGAAATATCTATCGCCATTACGATATCAATCCCCTTTGTTGTTTTGGTCTTGGTGGAAACATCAACAGTTCTTGGTCTTGCCAAAGCCGTAATAATTAATGCCATTGCCAAAAGTCTTAATATAAACAACAGTGGTCTTAATTTAGTTAAGAGACTCCCTGAGACTTTAAATCCTTTTATGCTTGATATTTTAAGCTCGGCTTGTTGCTTGTTACGTTTCCATATAAACCAACCTATCGCCAATGGTAGTAGCAAAAACAACCAAAAAAACTGAGGATTTTCAAATGTAAAATTTTCAAACATGCTATTTGGCTTCTCTAAGTTCAACAGAATTGATAATGCGTTCGGCAACGTCTTTGGCATATCGATCTTCTATATCATATACCAGCGTTACTTGTTGAAATCCTCCATTTTCTGCAAAATTCAACATGAGATAATTACTTTTTTGTTTCTTTTTGGTTACTGGATTAACAACTTCTAAGCTTCCGTATACTTTTACTCCTTTTGCACCACCTAAGGTTTCGTACTCTTCATCTTTTACTGAAATATTTTTTGCGCCTTGAGACTCGAAAGTTGTTACAACACCGTCTACCACCTTATCCAACTCTACTTTTGTTTGTTGCTTATATTGCACGGTAGAGACTACGACATAAAAGTTTCCTAGCAAACTACCATACACAAACGTTTCGTTACCTTTTAAGATCTGCTTTTGCTCCTCACTCATCTGGTACACATTTCGAATCAAAACTTTAGGCGTCGAAATTGTAACTGGTGGCGCGCCATAAGCACTAGAAATCCATTCTGTCTCTGCTAACTCTTTTGTAGGGTGCCCTAACAAGGTATCTTTTACTAAGTCGTATCCTTTTATTGCAATAAAAATAAGTAGTGTAACTACGATAATTGAAAAACCTCCCAGACTTCCTAAAATGATATTTTTAGTACGTTTTCTTTGTGCTACCGTTTTTCTGTATTCTTCATCCGCAAGTAATTCTTCTTCTGTAGGCTCTGGAATAGCGCTTTTAGTTTCATTAATTACTTTTTCAATCACATTACGATCTGCCCTAGCCGTTAAAATATCTGGTTTAGATTTGGCAAATTTGGCCATATCAGCAGTCTTCAATACATTTTTAAGTTCTTCTATAGTTGCCTTATCTAATTGTAACGCTCCTGATTTTATCTCCTCATCCAGTCTAGCAATAAGCTCATCGGTAGTGCTTTCCATAGCATGGTCATACACTTCTTCATCTATATATTTACGAGCTGTATCACTTAGTTGAGAGTAGTATTCTTTATGTGAATCATCCTCTAACAAATGGGATTCATCTATGCGTTTAAGTGCTAACATTGCTTTCTCGTAAGGCGGAAGTTCGTCTTTTTTAGCATCTTTTCGTTTTTTTCTTCTAAAAAGTAAAAACGCTATTAATCCAATAATTAGTAATGGTGTTAAAATCCACCATATATATTTCTTCCAATTAAAAAAAGAAGCATCGACATCTGCCATTGGTTTGATCTCAAACATCTTTTGTTTGGTAGTGTCTACCAAAACGTCCCGCACCTCTACTTTTAGTGAATCTGTAAAGAATATTTGATCTCCAACCATTACCTTTTGTCTAGGAATCGTATAATGACCAGAATCAAATTGTGTAAGTGCATATTCTTTTGTTAATCCTAATTTATTACCATT
Source organism: Aquimarina sp. AD10 (assembly GCF_003443715.1). Taxonomy (NCBI): domain Bacteria; kingdom Pseudomonadati; phylum Bacteroidota; class Flavobacteriia; order Flavobacteriales; family Flavobacteriaceae; genus Aquimarina; species Aquimarina sp. AD10. The sequence continues at coordinate 3,805,352 of NZ_CP031965.1, forward strand.
CTTAGCGGTATCAATTTTATAGGATTCTATGACTTCTAGCGGAGTAAATGTTTTCCCCTCTGGAAAAACAACAATCTGGGTAGAATCTGCTTCTACTTTCATTTTGTATCGCAACTCATCTCCTATTCGTATCGAAGTAGAATCAATAGTGGCGGACACCTGTGCAGAAGCCCCATGACTCGCAAATGTAGCCAGTATAAGGATAATGATTATCCGTAGCGCATTTATCCGATGCAAACTTTGTCTATTTTTAATTGCTAATTCGTAATTCTTCATTCGTAATGTCTGCTATCCTCTTCGTTTAAAATATCCTAGTAATTTTTTTACATAGCTTTCATCTACTCTGCTACTTAATGAACCTGCACCACTTCTAGTAAAGCTATCTTTAAAATAATCAACTCTTTCTTGATAATATTTACTATAATTTGTTCGTGTCTTTTTTGAACCTGTATTGACTAATAATAACTCTCCTGTTTCTTCATCTTCCATTTGTACCATCCCTAGATTTGGAATTTCTTCCTCTCTACGATCATACACCCGTATTCCGGTAACATCATGTTTACCTCCTACGATTTTGAGCGTATGTTGATAATCATCTGCTACAAAATCTGAAAGCATAAAAACTATAGCTTTCTTTTTCATCACATTTGATAAAAACTTTAATGCTTCTGTGATATTTGTTTTTTTGCTTTTAGGTTGAAATTCTAAAAGCTCTCTAATAATACGAAGCACGTGAGATCTACCTTTTTTAGGTGGTATAAATAATTCTATTTCATCTGTAAACAGAATAAGGCCAATCTTATCATTATTTTGAGTGGCAGAAAAGGCCAATGTAGCAGCAATTTCAGTGACATTTTCTTTCTTAAACTGCTGTTGTGTACCAAATAATTGAGATCCCGAAACATCTACCATTAGCATCATGGTAAGTTCTCTCTCTTCTTCAAATACTTTGATATAGGGTTCGTTATACCTGGCTGTTACATTCCAGTCTATATTACGAACATCATCACCAAATTGATATTGCCGTACTTCGCTAAATGTCATACCTCTACCCTTGAAAGTAGAATGATATTCTCCTCCAAAGATATGGTCGCTTAAACGACGCGTCTTAATTTCAATTTTTCGAACTTTCTTTAGTAACTCTTTAGTATCCATAATCTTGTTTCAGGTTGTTTCACTTGATGAATGTCTTAGTTTTGTATTTTACATTGAAACTAAAACTTCAAACAATAAACTACTATGGTACCTCTATTTCGTTTACAATTTTGCTTATAATATCTACTGAAGTTACATTTTCGGCTTCGGCTTCATAAGTAATACCAATACGATGGCGCAATACATCATAAACTACTGCACGAACATCTTCTGGAATAACATACCCTCTTCTTTTAATAAAAGCATAACATTTTGCTGCGGTTGCCATATTAATACTACCACGAGGAGATGCTCCAAAACTAATTAATGGCTTTAACTCTTCAAGCCCATATTTCTCAGGATAACGCGTAGCAAAAATGATATCAAGAATGTATTTTTCGATTTTTTCATCCATATAAACTTCTCGTACTGCTTTCTGTGCATTTACGATTTGCTCTATAGAAACTACTGGGTTTACTTTTTCAAATGATCCTTTAAGGTTTGCGCGAACAATTAACTGCTCTTCTTCCAGTTTTGGATAATCGATAACTGTTTTTAACATAAAACGGTCAACCTGAGCTTCTGGTAACGGGTACGTTCCTTCTTGCTCTACTGGGTTCATGGTAGCCATTACCAAAAATGGTTTATCCAGAGTAAACGTCTCATCACCAATAGTTACTTGTTTCTCTTGCATTGCTTCCAATAATGCACTTTGTACTTTTGCCGGAGCACGATTAATCTCATCTGCTAAAACAAAATTAGCAAAAATGGGTCCTTTCTTAATTAAGAAATCACTCTCTTTCATATTATAGATCAAAGTTCCGGTAACATCTGCAGGTAATAAATCCGGAGTAAACTGAATTCGACTAAAACTACCATGAACAGCTTTAGACAAGGTATTAATAGCTAGAGTTTTTGCTAATCCAGGAACACCTTCTAGTAAGATATGCCCTTGGCCTAATAGTCCAATTAGCAGGCGCTCTACCATATCCTTCTGGCCTACAATTACTTTGTTAATCTCTAAAGTAAGTAATTCTACAAATGCAGATTCTTTTTCTATTTTCTGATTGATTGAAGCAATATCAATAGCACTATTTTCTTCCATCTATTTTATTTTTTTAAAGGGGTGAATTTAATACTCCTAATCCAACATTGCAAATTGTCGAAATAATTTTCACATTCTTGTTAATTCTTGGTTAAAAGTACATTGATGCACCGGCAATACCCACAAATTTTACAGTATATTTAAACCGCTTTACAAAAAATTAGACATAACAATTTACATCATATTCATGATGAGTTTATCAAAAGACGAACGATATACATTGGTGTTGCATTTTTTAAACAAAGATTAAAAAAAGTCTCAAATCTATTATTTACATGAAAACAGCATTAATAACTGGTGCCACTAGTGGAATTGGAAGATCTACTGCAATTGAATTGGCTAACCACAATATAAACCTTATTATTTGTGGAAGAAGACAAGATCGCCTTAACGCTTTACAAAACGAATTAAGCAAAACTGTAAATGTTCATACACTCTGTTTTGATATTAGGGATAAAACAGCGGTTCACGAAGCCATCGAAAGCCTTCCTGAAACATTTAATCAAATCGAAATTCTTATAAATAATGCGGGAAATGCTCATGGTCTTGACCCAATACAAACTGGGGATATCCAAGATTGGGATGCTATGATTGACATTAACGTAAAAGGTCTATTATACATTTCTAGGGAAATTATTCCTAAAATGATAGCCCAAAAATCCGGTCATATTATTAATATTGGCTCTACAGCAGGAAAAGAAGTATATCCTAACGGAAATGTGTATTGTGCTAGCAAACATGCCGTTGATGCTATCAACAAAGGTATGCGTATCGATCTTAATAAACATGGTATTAGAGTAGGCGCTGTACATCCTGGATTAGTAGAGACCGAATTTAGCAATGTGCGTTTTAAAAATGATGATAAAAAAGCAGATAATGTGTACAAAGGTTTTGACCCGTTAACTCCAGAAGATATTGCAGACGTTATTGCCTTTGTAGTCACTCGACCCTATCATGTTAACATAGCTGATCTGGTAGTTTTACCTACGGCACAAGCAACTAGTACTATTTTGAACAAGAATTTATAACTTCTTTGTAACCAATGTATTGTTGAGCCAATAAAAATGGCTAAGTTTATCTAGGGAAAATATCAATTGCTATTTCAAAGGAATGATTAACAAACGTCTTCTTATTAAAAACCTCTTAGCTCATAATGACGAGAATAGTTTTTATGATAAGAAACGTAAACTCAATATTGGTGAGAAAGAAGGCAAAGCTAAGCTTTTGAAACATATTTGTGCCCTTGCCAATTCTAACCCAAAAAACAACTCGTATATTGTTATTGGTGTCGAAGATGAAGACAATCAAATTATAGGTGTCGATTTTTTTGACGATAGCAAAATTCAAAACCTGGTTAATGCATACCTAGCTAACCCCCCAAGAGTAGCATACGAAAATATTCCTTTTCCTCATCTTCCTAGCGATAAAGTGGTGGGTTTGGTTTCTATAAAAGCCCAGACCAACAAACTTTGTTCTCTAAGAAAAAACATATGGAAATACTACGGTGGAGCTGTCTTTTTAAGAGATGGTAGCATTAGTATGCCCAAAGTATTTGATATCGAGATTAAAGATGTTAATTCAGAAATTGTAAGCGCAATTGAAAGTCATGCCCAAAACAATATCGAACTAACTTTGGATGGGGTTTTTGATTTTATGAATTCTAGAAAAGATTACAATCCAACTTATAAAGTTTTTAAAGAGTATTTCGTGGTTTGCTGGGCGGGTAAAGAGAAAAGACAAAATGGCAAAACATATTATTCAAGAGTTGATATTGAACTTATAAATGAACAAGTAAAGTTATTTTATTCAGAACTCGACGAAGTAAGTATATCAATAGACGATGATCAATATAAAATTATTGAATACGTACAACTAGGGCTTCATGACACCAATAAATATTATCCTCTTGAAGAAGTAGTAATAACCTTTAAAGATAATGCAGGTTATGATATCGAAAGCAAATTGTTATTTGAACCTCCACAATTTGATCGCAAAACACTATATCATCTTTATAACAGCAACAATGCTTTATTGGATAAATTAAAACATAAATCCCAACTATCTAAACGTGAAGAAAAAGACCTTCTTAATCTTTCTGCAACTTATCTAATTTGTTATTTTAATGACTTTAGTGAAGCCAAAGAAAAACTAGAAGAAGCAAAACCATATTTAAAAACATACAACAACCCAACTGTGTATTCTCTTTACAAAGAGAGTATACGTATATTAAGAAAAGTACGATACAGCTAAAAACCCAAAGGCTATACATTTAGCTAAAGTCTTTTTAGTACAGAATAAAATTAAAACCAAACCAACAACAATCAATTATTAAAATGGGCAGAACGCTAGTCATAGGAGATATACATGGTGCATTAAAAGCATTACAACAAGTATTTAGCAAGGCAAAAATAACACAAGAAGACACCTTGATTTTTTTAGGTGATTATGTCGATGGTTGGAGTGATAGTGCTGCATTAATATCCTTTTTGATCACCTTAAAAAAAACTCATAACTGTATTTTTATTAGAGGCAATCATGATGAACTGTGTTATGAATGGCTTACTAAGACCACATACAATCTGGATTGGATAAAACATGGTGGTCAAGCGACTATGGATTCCTACGCAAAATTATCCTCTGAAGAAATTAATACCCATCTTCAATTTTACCAAGAACTGGTTAATTATTATGTAGATGATAACAACCGCCTATTTTTACACGCCGGCTTTACGAACCTACATGGTCCGGATCGTGAATATTTTAGCAAGTTGTTTTATTGGGACAGAACACTTTGGGAAACAGCACTTGCAATAGATCCCAATCTTAAAAAAAGTGATATGCTCTACCCACAAAGGTTGCGTTTATTTAATGAAATCTATATTGGGCACACACCGGTAACTAGAATTAATAAAACTACTCCGGTAAATGCCACTTGTGTTTGGAACATTGATACCGGAGCAGCTTTTAAAGGCCCTCTTACTATTTTGGATGTACGCACTAAAGAATTTTGGCAAAGTGAGCCAGCTTATAAACTATATCCTAATGAAAGCGGAAGGAATTAAGTTTTTTTCTCTCTATGCTCCAAAATGACCCTTTTTAAATGACGAAATGATTATCTCCCTAAGATAACACAACGTATCATACTTTGACATCCCATACCTTTGGTGTCTCCTGGACATTCTCTTTCAATATCACTTTCAACAGGAGGTATTGGCACTGTGATAATAATACTACCCCCATGCACAGTATTTATATTATCAAGTTTTGCAATTTTAAGTTTTTGGAGACTTAGTTTTTTTGTTTTTGAATTTTTCATAATCTGAGTTTTTACATTTTTTCCATTATACTATTGACAAACAAACATAGCTTAAGAGTCAACAAATCAGCACTATAACATCCGCTGCTATCAAGAAATTCATGAATTTCGATAAATTACTCTGCATTTAATGCGCAAAGTTTTTGCAAAAAGTAAGATGGTTTAATTCCTGTGCTTCTTTTAAAAGCTGATGAAAAAGATTCTGCACTATTAAATCCCATTTCTTCAGCAATTCCTTGAATAGTATAGTTTTTAAGTTTTTCGCTTTCTTGCAATTGCTCTACACTATACTCTACTCGCAATTCATTTATATAATGAGTGAAACTCTTATCTTTATGATGGTTAATTATCTTTGACAAATACTTTGTATTTGTATTCATCCTTTTAGCCAAAGAACCAATACTAAGGTTTTTCTTTAAAAATTGATTTTTTTGCTCAAATACTTCTAGGCTGTTTAGAATATGTTCAACCACCTCTTCTGCTATTCCAATTTCATCAAGAGATTTTTTTTGTGTCTTATGTATCGTTTTATTCTTATTTACTAACTCATTAAATTTTTGCTTATACTCCTTCTTATTTTTATACTGATAATACATAAAGACACCAATTATAATAGAGAGAATTATTAAAAAGCTAATCAGAAAAATCATACCTCTTGCACTATTTTTTAACTCTAATATCAATGACTCTTTATCTTTTAATAGCATTGGAGTATCAAACTCTTTAAACAACTTATTAGAAATTGAATCTCTTTGTTGATTTAGAATTTTGTCAAAACTTAATAAGCGATTAACATATACTAACTCTTGTTCTGTATTATTGTTTGCTTTATTCAAACTTATCAAAAACTCATACCCTTTTCTAGTTTCTAACAATGCAATTTCTTCTCTTTGAATAATAGAATCCATTTTAATGAATTCTTTTTGAGCTAATAACGTATCCTTTTGTTCTAATTTTAATTTCCCTAAGTAAAAAAAACCAAGTATATAACTTTCTTGATTTGCTGCAGAACTGTTATGTAATAAAGAAATACCCTTAACTATGCTATCATAAGAACTCTCATATTGTTCTTTATAGAATAGGTTGATTCCCTCATTTAGGACAAGTTTTCCATAATATCTACTACGTAGTTTTTTATTTCTTATCGATAACCGTATTCCTTCTCTATTATATATAGTAGCAGAATCCAACATTTTATTGTACCTATATGACTCTGCCATAGGGATTAGAGATTTCAAAACATAAGTATCATTTTTAGGATATTTCTTTTTCTTGTATTCAAAATTTGCTTTAAATAATATAAGTGCTTCTTTATGCTTAGCTATTTTTGTTTTAATACATGCTATATTATGTTTTGTAATTTCAATATACGGTTCGTTATGTACTTCTTCAGATAGTTTTAATGCCTTTATATAATTATCTAATGCTAATTGATACTGACCTTTCTTTAAATAATATCCCCCTTTAAAAGAATAAGATTTAATGGGGTATTTATCATCATTTAATCCTTCACTAATTGCTATAGCCTCGTCTAACAAAGCAATTTTTTCTGATTCTTCAGAAATATAGCAGGATATAGCACTATATGCCATTGCCATTTTTATAGTATCCTTGTCTTTGATTGCTTTTTCTAAATATGCCGATAAATATAATTTTGATTGTATCGTATCTCGATTCACATTTCTATATGAAGCGTACAACTCATCATAACTCTGTTTTTTTAGAGAATCAGGAACTTTAAAACCTTGTTCCTGACCAATACTAAACTGTATTCCGAAAAGAATATATATACATAGTAGTATTAAACTACATGATTCATAAAAGAAGTATGTTTTTTTTGGTTTCAAAAGCATCAATTATTGGTTAAAATAATCTAATTGCAGGTAGTACAAAGGTACTATCTAGAATAAAAAAAACACTTCATAAAACACCCCATATCACTATCAGAAAAAACCTACTTTTCAACAATAACTATTCTTAAATATTGATATTGAATTTCCGTGAATCTGGATACTGATTTCCGTGAATTTCGATATACACCACTTGTTTACAAGCATATAAGCTAATTACATTTGCCTCGTGCACAGATCATTAAATTTTAAAAAAATAACACACTAATCTTAAAAGAGACCAAAAATGAAAAAACTATTCAAAATAAAATCAAGCATAAGCATGATCATGATTGCCACATTACTATTATGTTTCTCATGCTCAAAAGAAGACGAGTCTATTCCTGAAAATAATGCAGAAATAGAAACAGAAGACATTGCATTACAGCCAAAAACTTTAGCCACTATTGAATTTTCTAATGATGTAGAAATTACTTTTAAAAGCGAAGAAGATGGAGTAATATTTGAAGCAACCGGCCATCCTGATACATTTAAAGGATTGGGAGACTTAGAAAACTTAAGCATTTTGGGGAAATTTTTAGCACTAACTAATGACAATGTGTTGGTTCCTGAAGACCTTGTTCTTCTAGAAGACAATCAAAAACTCAAGAGTGAAGCTTTAAAAAGAGGTACAAACCAAAAACATATCACAAAAATAAACGCTAAACTATCCTTATCAGATCTTAAGGCTCCAGCTAATCCCGCTCATTGTTCAGGATCTCCGGGCTACTATAGTACAGATGCTTTTGGTCAATATTATCGTACTTATAAAAACTATCTTGCAGGTGGCAATGGCACTACTATCTATAGTTCCTGGAAAAGTGGTGGTAATAAATGTAAAGAAGTAAAACTGTGGCTTTCGAATTGTAGCAATAACAAAACATTAAAGGCCAGAACATATTACAAAAATGCATTCAATAATTACAAACATCGTCACACCATTAATATTGCTCCAAATACTGCTAGATTCTGGAGTAAAGGATATCTATCAAAGCGTTACAGAAAGACTACTGTGAGTGCTACAGGACAAGCGGGGCATCGTTTTGGAGGGTATTTATTGTTCACAAATTATTAATACAAAACATAAAATTAATTACCAGAAAAAGTTGTTTCTGATTCTACCCCTCACAGATTCAACCATTAGATCAATACAAACGATCATTAAGCACTTCGGAGGATCTTTATCCTTCGAAGTTTTTATATCTACCTACTATTACTCCCTTCTTTTCTATAAATGTAAAATTAATTTTTCTTCAACCCCACAATTTTGTAGATTTAGGACACCAATTTTAAAATTTATTCATCAATGGGAATTTTTGACAAGATAAAGGAAAAGCTTAGCCACGAATTTATAGATATAATAGAATGGTTAGATTATACAGATGATACCATTGTACATCGGTTTGAACGCTATCAAAATGAAATAAAAAACGGAGCGCAACTTATTGTTAGAGAAGGACAGACAGCTGTTTTTATTAATGAAGGACAATTGGCTGATGTTTTTAAGCCTGGCACTTATACCTTAAACACTCAAAATTTACCCATTTTAGCAACCTTGAAAGGTTGGAAATACGGATTTAACAGCCCATTTAAGGCAGAAGTATATTTTGTGAATACTCATTTATTCACAGACGAAAAATGGGGAACAAAAAACCCAATCACATTAAATGATGATCGTTTTGGATTAGTAGAAATTAGAGCTTTTGGTACTTATGCCTTTAAAATTAATGACGCCGGTAAATTTATCGTAGACATTGTTGGTACTGATGCTAATTTTACCAATTTTGAAATTAATGAGCATCTTAAAAGTTTAATCTCAACTCGTTTTACAGACACTATCGGTGAAGCAAATTTACCTATAGAGCTATATGCCGCTAATACTACAGAATTATCCGAGACTTGTCAGGATGTTATGCAACCAGAATTTAATTCGGTAGGAATATCTCTTGAAAAATTCTACATAGAAAATGTATCTATGCCAGAAGAATTGAAAAAAGAGATTTTTGAATACAGCCGAATCGACAAACTAGATCTTGATAAGTTAACCAAATTCAAAACAGCAAAAGCTATAGAGGCGGCAGCTGCAAATGAAGGAGGTACTGCTGGCGCAGGAATGGGAATGGGAATGGGATTTGTACTCGCTCAACAAATGGGAGGTATGATGAATCCAATGACAGGACAACAAAATGCTGCTGTGCCACAACAAAATGTTCCTGTTACACCACCGCCAATGCCAATACAAGTACAGTATTTTTATGCTAGTAATGGTCAACAAGCTGGACCCGTAACCATGGATCAGTTAAAAGTCCTTTTTGCCAACAGAACCATTAACAAAGATTCTCTAATCTGGAAACAAGGAATGGCCAATTGGACTGCATTAAAAGATATCGAAGAATTAAAATCATTTCTTGGCGGAAACACACCCCCACCATTACCAGGTGCCTAATTTTATTGATATATTCATGAAGATTCTTACCTAAAATTTATCCTAGCGATATAAAGGTCAAGAATAACAGCCATATGGAAGAAGAAGCAAACAAAGTCGTTTCAGAGCGAAAGAAATCCTGTGTCAATTGTGGTGCAGAATTAAAATATAAGCCAGGTACCACGCAAATTACTTGCGAGTACTGTGGCCACGAAGAAACTATCGTTCAGCATCAAGATGGGTTACAAGAATTAGACCTTATACCTTATCTCGATGAGATGGGTTCCCAGTCACACTCTGAAGAGATTATGATGCTACATTGCAAAAACTGTGGTGCAAATCAGCATATCGAAGAGAATTATAAGTCATTGCATTGTGTTTATTGTACCATGCCTTTAATTATCGAAGACGCCTACAAAGAAGATTGGATTTTACCAGGAGCTGTACTTCCTTTTCAGTTCGATCAAAAAAAATCGCATCAAATATTTTCTAAATGGGTAAAGGGATTATGGTTTGCACCAAATAACCTTAAAAAGGCTGCATTAGATCCTCAAAAAACAAAAGGACTGTATTTGCCCTACTGGACTTTTGATGCGCAATTATACGCATCTTATACAGGGCAACGAGGAGATTATTATTATGTAAGCGTTCCGTATACCACTAAAGTAAATGGAAAAACTGTACAAAGAACGAGACAAGAGCGCAGAACAAGATGGACACCCGCTCGTGGAAACGTAAATGGTTTTGTCGATGACACATTGATTAAAGCCTCTCATCAAAGAAAAAATACAATCCCCCAAAAAATTTCAAATTGGAACCTTAATGCCCTTGAAGCTTTTAATACTAGTTTCTTATCGGGATTTGTTACAGAAAAATATACTATTCCGTTAAAAGACGGTCATTTATCCTCTACCAAAGAAGCAGAAAAAATAGCAATCACTTGGGCAAAAAGAGATATTGGCGGGGATACACAACGAGTAAACAGTGTTGATATGAGTTTGAGTGAAGAAACCTTTAAACACATTTTGTTACCTGTTTACATTAGTGCATACCAGTATAATGGTAAAAAGTATAATTTCTTTGTGAATGGGCAAACTGGTAGTATATCAGGAAACAGGCCTTATTCTTTCTGGAAGATATTCTTCTTTGTACTATTTATCTGTAGCATTATAGCACTACTATTTCTTGTTTCTAAGTAACAACTTTCGAAAGTTTAGATAGAGTTAAAGAAAGTATTATCAGCTGCATAAAGCTAATCCAAAACTTTATAATAGTCGATAGTATAAATAGTCTGAGTCATATCAAGACATAACCCTTCTCTAACTTGCATAGACATTTCACTACCCTTCACCAATTTATTTTTTAAAATATCATAATCTGTACTAGAATTTTTACTATTCATAAACACTAATGTAACCTCTTGTCCTTTTGAAAGTAAATTTACGATCCCTTGACCAGAATTAACAATACGACTTACCTTTGCTAAAACTGACACTTTATACGAGGTACCACAAACCACTGTATCTTCATTAAGAGATACTATAGATCCTATAAGTTTTATTGTACCGGGTTCGATTCTATGGTTGTCTTCTAAACCACTTTGTACAAGTTTCTGTTCTGATTTCGGTTTTAAATCTGTTTTTTGCACTTTCTCCTGGGCTATACTATTAGATTTACAAGAGAATAACATTACTACAATTATAAAGTATACTATTTTATTCATGTTCTTAAAATAAAAAAAGGAGCTGAATAAATCAACCCCTTTTAAATATATAATAATTTTCAATTAATTTTTAGCTAGTTTAAAAAGCATTGGTGACATTTTACCTGTAATTCTTGCATAATAAAATCCAGAAGATAAGTTAGCCGCATCCCAAACAAAACCTTTACTCATATCAACATTTTTATCAACATGAACTAAATTTCCAGTAGCATTAAATATACTAAGAGTAGCTTGTTCTCCCGATTTAGATAATTTATCTCCAAAGTTAAATATAAACTGTCCATTAGATGGATTTGGATACACTGAAGCACTTTTTACTGCATCTACAACAGCTAATGGATTAACTTCTCCTTCACCAGTTCCTCCATCAGAACCAACCACATCACCAAAAATTCTAAAGGTTTGATCAAGTGGGTTTCCTCCAAACACAACATTAAAAGGTGTCCAGTCAGTAGCTCCTGCTCCAAAAATGTTTGCAAGATCTCTAAATTGAGTTTCTTCACCTACAGCATTATCTTGTGATGCCCAAAACCATCGGTTAGCTCCAGGATTAAATGCTAGGTTAACATAGATTGAAATCCAGTAATTACCACTTTCTAAAGTTAAAACCTCTGGAAGTACTATATTAAGATTTGCATCATCATCATCTGATATTGGTGCTATTCCTCCACTATTATAAACCTCTTCACCTGGTACTCCTGCATTATCTTCGTATATTACTATATTTACATTATTAAAAACAGCAGCATCTCCTCTACCTACTCCGAACGCTAATACTCTATTTATGTTCCAAGTATTACCAGCTGGGATTGTAAAATCGTCTGCAGATTGTGTTAATGCTCCAAAATCTAAGAAATTCTGTGATGTTGTACTTTCTACCACAGCATTAGTTTGCTCATAGATTGATGGTTCAGAAACTGTTACTGTGAAACCTTCAGAAACTTGCTCTTCACCAGAAGTCGCTACAAAACCAATTGAAGCACTTCCTAAAGAATCTGGAGCATATGACAATGTCAATATACTACCTACCAATGTAGCGGTTACCAGTTCTGGATTTGTATTGATTAATTCAATATTTATTGGTAATCCTGCAGATTGCACAAATAGACCTGTGATATCTATTTCTGTATCATCTCCATTTTCATCTACTCCAAAATCATCCAAAGTAAATGCAGTACTTAATGTAGATTCTGGTAATGGATTAGAAATTATCGGAAAACGTGCACTAAAAGCTCCATTTCCATGAGAAGCTACTGCGATAAATCCATCTTTTCTAGTTACTACTTCATCAGTAACAGCATTTCCAATTGCAATATTTTCTTTTCTCCAAACAGTATTTTGCCCATTCAATCTATTAGCGTAATATAAACCAGTACTAGTAGCAGCGAATACTCTTTGTAATCTTGATCCAAAGAATCCTCGACTACCTCCTAAAAATGCTGTGCTTCTTACTGAAGGTCCATTTCCAGAACCATCTGCATTTTCTTCAAGGTTACCACTAATATTAGTCCAAGTTTCTCCTGCATCCTCAGTAAGAAATAAACTTATGACTCCGTAATTAGAATATGTTATAATAACACGATCAGAATCAGAAGGATCGATATTAACATCATTAACAAACGCTCCAACTGGCAAGCCTTCTTTTCCTGTTGTTAAATCGACAACTTCTTGTCCATCAATATTTGCATTATCCATTCTAAATACTGTACCTCTATTTGTTCCGTAATACAATCTATTTGCTACAGGAAATTTAGAAATATCAACGGCAGTAATCGTTGAACCTGCAGGAGCTGCAGTTGTAGTTAAATTCACCCAATTTACGGTAGGGTTAGTACCTGCGAACAATGGTATTTCATCTAAATTGTTATTTCTCCAGATAGAAGTACCTACTGGCATGTACATTACATTATCATCTATTGGATCTAGTATAAATGGATTGATAAATGCAAAACCACTTGCAGCGCCAGGGGCAATTCTAGTAAAAGAAACTCTGTTTCCTTCTTCATCAAAATTAAGACGACGAACGCCTCCATTTTGAGAAGAAACATAACGTGTTCTTCCTCCATCTGCAATAGCACTATATGCACCGTCTGCTCCTAATTGTTCCTGCCAAGCTACTTTTGAATCATTTGAATTTGTAAACCAAGATCCATTATCTTGAAGTCCGATTACTAAATCTTCGTTTTCTGCTTCAGGATCAACAGCAACATGATAAGGTTGTGTAGTAATATAACCATTACTTAAAGATCTCCAAGTCACTTGCTCTGCTTCGTCACTTACCACTGTAATATCTTCTGTTATAGAAACACCTCCGTCATGACCAGATATAGCTCTATTCGGATTTGAAGGATAAAATACCAAAGCATGCTGATCGGCATGATGATTAGGATAAGAAGCTCCAGTACCTATGGTATTCAATAAAACATCTAAATCTCCTGCTCCGTTTCCACCAATCCAACTTTCTGCTCCTGCTGGCGTCGTAAATCCTGTTGTTGATCTATATAAATTAGTCCCTCCAATAAATACAATATTTGATTGAGTAGGGTGTACTTTCATGACCATATCGTATCCTCCTTGAATACTTAAATTTCCTAGGCCTTGATTTACTGGTATGAAAGTAGGTAAATTAGCACTAAGATCAACCCAAGTTTCTTCTGCAGTAGTTGCAGATGCATCATATCTCCATAATACTGCTTGGTTATTAGGATTTCGGTCGGCGGTAAAGAAATATACTATGTTTTCATTTGAAGGATCAATTCCTACCTTAGTTCTTCCAAAATTAGGAATGAAATTTGGTGGTGTAATATTTACCCATGTTTCTCCATCTTCTGATGTTAAGAAACCTGCATTAGGTGCTCCATCAGATTCTATAGTAGCGTATAATGTTCCAGTAGAAGAAACACTAATTTCTACAAAGTTATCAAAACCTGATTCAAGTACTTCTGCAAAAGAATTACCTCCATCTTGAGATCTAAATAGCCCGTTAAACGTAGCTACATAAAGATCTCCATTAGTTGGGTCTATTGCAAGAGAGTTAATCAGATCAAAACCGGATTCAAAAGTTCCAACATTTTCATTGGCTGTTGCTCTTAATTGTTCCCATGTACGCCCACCATCTTGTGATTTATAAACTCCGTTTCCTTGAAAGAAAGACCCTCCTCCACTAGCAGAGTTTCCAGAACGCTCTCCAGAAGCGTAATACCATGTAAAACTACGTCCAGGTCTTGGATCTTGCACAATTGCAGTGATACTTGGGTTTTGAAAAGTTCTAGTTACTTTTCTCCAAGTTTGTCCACCATTTTCTGATCTCCAAAGACCTCCAGAAACACCTCCTGCAAGGATTACATTTTCGTTTCTACGGTCAATAGCCAATGCTCTTGTTCTTCCTCCAACATTGAAGGGACCTCTATTTTTCCAAAAAGAAAAACGACCTGCTTTTGCAGATTTTGATACACTCTTTAGAGATTTTTGAGAATCATCTCCAGTAGCAATTTTGCTTGAAAATTTAAGCTCTTGTTTTCTGATGTCTCTTGGTATATCACCATTTGGAGTTTTTAATCGATTAAATTCATAGTTAGCTCTTTCGACAGCGTTATCTACTTGTATTCCAAGTTTAGTACTTATAGAACCATCTTTGCTATCAAAGACTTGTACGTTTTTGACAACCTGATTCTTTTTGGTCTTAGAATTTTTAGCCTGCGCTTTGCTAATTTGACTTCCCCCTGTAGGGCTTAATTGTTGGGCATTTGTGAAAGTAATAGCCCCCAACATAGCTACTCCCCAAACAGAACGTTTGAGATAACATAATGATGTTTTCATTTTTAAAGCTGATTTGTGAGTAATTCGCAAATCTAACTCAAAAATTTTGATTTTTTTCTTAAAATTTAAGGAATTTTAGCAAATTATTGGTTTTTCTGTAACAAAAACTTAAAATATTACGGTTACATATCCCGTGTTATTTAGCCATTACTGGGGTTTTAGAGTATTTTTTACAAGGTTTTAAAGGACCTAAGTTTACGGTAATCAACTACTTTAATCTATACAGGGTAAAGAATGTATTAAGATGAACAAATGATTAAAATGTTAATTTTAATTACTTTTTTCTAAAATTACCTCTAGGTTTTGAGTAATCACATGACAAGCATCTTTTGTCACTACAATAGGTTCTGTGGTCATTGTACCATATCCTTCTTTACTAACGGTTATAACATATGTTCCTATACGTTCTTGTGCACCATAAAAAATATCGATTCCATTATTTAATAACGTTTCTTTATATTCATTTTCTGTTGCAATAACTTCTACCCCATCAATAAGAGGTGACCCTCCAATACCATCCTTTACTTGCACTACTAATCCTGATTTAACATCTAGTGTGCAAAAGATTGGATTATCTGTAGCATCATCATCGTTTCCGCATGCTATTGTTATACATAATAGACCAATCAAAAAAAACTTATTCATCTCTCCTATAATTTTTGTTTATGTTATAAAGATGCTATAAACTTAATGTGGTTGCGTTTGTTTACTAATTAGCTAAGGTATTCATGATATATCGCAACAGGAATCAAAGCCGTCCAACCACAAAAATCTTTTTTAGCTGGCATACCATAAGATACTAAATCTGGTGAATAATTTTCCCAAAATGTATGCGTCATTGCGAAAACTTCTGCTACCCTTGAATATGTTTTAGTAGCAAGTCGCTTTGCCAAATCATGATGGCTGTATTTTGTTAAACCTTTAAGGACCATATATGATGTTGGAGCCCATACCCCACCGCGCCAATAATCTCCCCACCCTTTATACTCTGGTTCGTCTGCAGAAAGTGCAGGCAATGGTGTTTTACGACCAAATTCTTTTGGGTTTTCGAGATGAGAGATAAATTTTTCTATTCTATTATCAGGAACAACTTTTCCTAATAAAGCCCAATACATACCAATATGTTTACGCTTTATTTGTTTACCAAACCCAAGGTCATAATACATTCCGTCCTCTTCATTCCAACAGTACTTATTAACTGCTACTGTTATGGTATTATGAATTGAAGTATACTCTTTAATATCTTCTGAAACATTTATCAATCTTGCAATAGTTCTAAGTTGATCAGCTACCATTGCCATTTGACAAGAAAAATCAACTAACCTTCCTTGTACATTCCAAACACCTTGCAGAGTCTTTTGATACTCTAGGATGAAGGTACTTAACCATTCTTCTCCAGAAACGCCCATTTTTCCTAATTTTTCACCAAGCTCATGATGCGAAATCCCCTTACCTTCATTATTCCATCCATTCGGATATCGCTGTATGTTATCCATACCCATTCCTAAAGTGTCTGCATAAAAAAGACTATCTTCTGCCTGATAATTTTTAATCAAAAACTCAAAATTCTTTTTTAAACTAGGGTACACTTTTTTTAACCGTTCTTTATCATTTGTAACAGAGAATAGTTCTAATTCTGCAAACGCCAATAACGGTGGGTTTATAGAAACAGGATGGTCTTTTGGCCAAAGAGGTTGTCCGCTATGACGATATTCTCGACAAATAAATCCATCATCATCCATCTGATCATAAAAGTTATCTAAAGCCTGAAAAACAGGAAGTTCATCAAGATGATATTTAGCAAAACAAACCATAAAACACGTATCCCAAAGAAAGATGTTTTTGGAAAAAGCAGCATCTATAAAAGGTTTTTTAAAAAATGCTTCGGTATCTCCGCCTCGTACTTTTGATTTTGTAATTTCTATCGCTCTATCGTACATCTGTTTAGACAATTCGTGAGTTACTTTAAATATTGAAGGGCATTCTTTTTCATTTTCTAATTTAGTGGTAGTTTCAGTATTGCAGGCATATATTCCTGAAAGACTTGCAAAGCTTGCGCTCACTCCTATTTTTTTTGCAAATTCTCTTCTTTTCATCATATCGATGTTTGTTTGTAGAAAGTTACGCAATCCAAAGAAGTCAACAAAAAAAGCATCTTGATTGATCAAGATGCTTTTTTTGTTTTAAACTTATTTTATGTTACAAATCGAATTTGATCCCTTGTGCCAAAGGCAACTCTGTTGTATAATTTATGGTATTCGTTTGACGGCGCATATATACTTTCCAGGCATCTGATCCAGATTCTCGACCACCACCGGTTTCTTTTTCTCCACCAAAGGCACCACCAATTTCTGCTCCGGATGTACCTATATTTACATTGGCAATACCACAGTCTGATCCAGCATGTGATAAGAATCGCTCTGCTTCTCTTAAGTTATTTGTCATAACGGCTGATGATAATCCTTGAGCCACTCCATTTTGCACATCAATTGCATCTTCTATATCGCCACTATATTTTAAAAGATAAAGCACAGGCGCAAATGTCTCATGTTGTACAATTTTGAATGAATTATCGGCCTCTGCAATTGCCGGTTTTACATAACATCCACTTTCATACCCTTCACCAGATAACACTGCTCCTTCTACAACAATAGTTCCGCCTTCTTCTACTACTTTTTCTAATGCATTTTGATATCCTTTTACTGCATCTGTATCAATAAGCGGACCTACGTGATTATTTTCATCTAAAGGGTTTCCTATTCTTAATTGCCCATAAGCATCCACAACAGCATTCTTTACTTTATCATAAATTGACTCGTGAATAATCAATCTACGAGTAGAAGTGCATCGTTGACCTGCGGTTCCTACAGCTCCAAAAACAGCACCGATAACAGTCATCTTTATGTCGGCATCTGGAGTAACAATAATGGCATTATTACCTCCTAGTTCTAAAAGTGATTTTCCAAGACGTTCACCTACTGTTGCACCTACAATTTTACCCATTCTTGTAGATCCAGTTGCAGAGATCAATGGAACACGTTTATCTGTGGTCATCATCTCTCCTACTTTATAATCTCCATTGATTAAACAAGAGATTCCTTCTGGTAAATTATTATCTTTTAAAACCTTGGTAATAATGTTTTGACAAGCCACTCCACAAAGCGGTGTTTTTTCACTTGGTTTCCAAACACAAACGTCTCCGCAAATCCATGCCAAAGCGGTGTTCCATGCCCAAACAGCCACAGGAAAATTAAATGCAGATATAATTCCTACGATTCCTAAAGGATGATATTGTTCATACATTCTATGGCCCGGACGCTCAGAGTGCATTGTTAAACCATGAAGTTGTCTTGATAATCCAACAGCAAAATCACAGATATCGATCATTTCTTGAACCTCTCCTAATCCTTCTTGATATGATTTCCCCATTTCATAAGATACTAGCTTACCTAATGGTTCTTTTAGTTTACGAAGTTCTTCGCCAAATTGTCGTACAATCTCACCTCGTTGCGGAGCCGGAAGAATTCGCCAACTCTTAAAAGCTTGGGTAGCTGTTTGAATTACTTTTTCATAATCTTCGGCAGTAGTGGTTTCTACATTTCCGATTAATTCACCATCGACTGGCGAAAATGATGAAATAGTCTCTTTTGACGAAAACCAATTAGCTCCCGTTGAAGTTCCTTTATTATGATCTGAAACACCTAGTTCTTTAAGTGCTTCTTTAATTCCGAAATCTACTATTGCTGTTGCCATATACTATAATGCTTTTTGAAAAGGTAAAGATACTGCGTTTTGCAGATAAATTAAATTTTGATAGATTCTAAAGTTAAAATTGAATGATTTTTCAGAAAAAGGCATCTAAAAAAATCAAATCGATAAAAAAATAAAATTGAAAGCATCAATTTGACACCCTATTCTTCTGATATAAATCGTTTATCTGTTGGCATCACTGTGCCGCAATTATTACAAGTTCTTAATGTCTTGTTTCCATAAAAATCTTTAAAATGTTTTAGGAAATCTTTTTCTATATCTTCTAATTTAAAATATACATCATGTAATTTCTCATTACAATTATCACAAAACCATAATAATCCATCTTCTGCATTAAGATCTACTCGTTTTCTCTCTATTACCAACCCTATTGATCCTTCATGTCGCACGGGAGAATGTGGAACTTTGGCTGGATGTAAATACATATCACCAGGTCCTAATTTCATGGTTTTCTTTTCACCTTCTTCTTGTATATGTACCTCGATTGTTCCTTCTAATTGATAGAAAAGCTCTTCTGTTTCATTATAATGATAATCTTTTCTGGCATTTGGCCCTGCAACAATCATTACGATATAATCTCCTGCATCTTTATATAAGTTTTTATTGCCAACAGGAGGTTTAAGCGTCTCTCTATTTTCTTCAATCCATTGATTAAGATTGAATGGTTTTTGAATTGCCATATATGCTATTTTAAAGTGCTATAAAAATAAGGAATTGGCATTGAAAATTTTAAAATTCAATCAATAAAGAGTTTTCTATTTAGAAAAAACAGAAAAAAGAAATCGCTCAAACAAAATTTCTTTTGTAGAGCGATTCCCAACTAAATAACCAACCAAAAAGTTAATGCTGTAAAGTGCTGTCCTTACTTTTATTTTGAAAGCTTAAGAAAATCAGCCTTTTTTAGTCTTTTTATATCATTTTGAACAGATTTGCTTCCGTTCTTAGCATTTTTAAATTGTAATTGCCCTAAGCCTTTAAAATGATAGACTGTACCTGACGGTTCGTGCAACAATTGTATTTTACTGTCATTAATAACGGATAATTCAAAGATTTCATTGTCCGGAGAATCGTAATCAAGTGTTAAAGTTTTCTTATCAAAAATATTTGCAATGTCATATACATCATAATGTCCTGTATAATCATAGTAAATATCATCTATCGGAATTCCGTTTTGATCTTCAGAACTCTTAAAATTATCGCCTGCTCCGAAATATTCGAACCTTAAATAGTTTTCATTGTCAAATGCATTTAATGCTCCAAATTCACTAGTGTATACTTTTTCCCATGTTTCATACTCTTGTAAGAAATAATGAATATTATCATAAAACACTCTATCATAATCAAACGAATTTCTTTGATAACCTATTAAATAGTAACTCGTATTTGTTGAACGATTATAAACTTCTATTTCGTTATTAGAAAGTTGTGATATTACCAATCGATAAAATCCATCGATATCATGATCTATCTCAAGTTCCATTCTGTTAGTATCATAATAACCAACATCTAACCCAAAACCGTTTCCGTTGCTACCTAGCCCTACTAAATTATTATTGGCATAAAACGCACCATTTTTAAAAGATACTGTAAACGCTTTTTGAAAAAATGGGATTTCGACATTCCCTTTAGTTCGTTCTACATCAACATACCAAATTTCATATGAATTTAATAACGCATTTAAACTAATTCTAGGTTCATCAATAATAGTATCATCATCAATTATTACCTCTGCAGTACATGCAGATAATGCTATAGCGCCTAAAAATATGATCGAAAGTAATTTAATAGTTTTCATAAGCCGTGTATTTTTCAATATTCTTTTACTGAAAACCAAAAGGCGTGCCAAACTTATATTTAATTGATTATCAGTTTTTTAATTTGCGCTCTATTTTACTTATTTTTGACTACACAATCTTCTCTATGGAAAAAAAGCTAAAATTTGCTGTTTTAGGTGGTGGTAGTTGGGCTACCGCTATTGTAAAAATGCTTACCGAAAACCTAAATGAAGTAGGTTGGTATATGCGCAGCGTCTATGCAATAGAACACCTAAAAAGACAACAACACAATCCTAACTACCTTAGTTCGGTAGAATTCAAAATTGATCAGCTTAAACTTACAAATGATATTAATGAAGCTGTTGAATATGCAGACTATCTTATTTTTGCGATTCCATCTGCATTTCTGCATACAGAACTTCAAAAGCTCACAGCATCATTAAAAGACAAAGTGATTTTTTCTGCTATCAAGGGTATTGTTCCGGAGACTGGCCTTATTGTAGGAGAACATTTTCATGATACATATAATATTGATTTTAATAATATAGGTGTTATCACCGGGCCTTGTCATGCAGAAGAAGTAGCTTTAGAGCGTTTATCCTATCTTACTATTGCTTCAAATGATGAACAGAAAGCCACTATAATGGCAAATCATTTAAGCAGTGATTACATTAAATGTAAAACAAGTGATGATATTATAGGTACAGAATATGCTGCTGTATTAAAAAATATTTATGCCGTCGCCGCTGGAATTGCACATGGATTAGGGTATGGAGATAATTTTCAAAGTGTTTTGATGAGTAACGCAATTCGTGAAATGAAACGTTTTATCAAAAAAGTACATAAAATGAAACGAAATATTAATAACTCGGCCTATCTAGGTGATTTATTGGTAACCGGTTATTCTATTTTTTCCCGTAATCGCATGTTTGGGAATATGATCGGTAAAGGGTATACTGTAAAAAGTGCCCAAATGGAAATGAATATGATTGCAGAGGGATATTATGCTGCCAAAACAGCCTATGATTTAGATGCCACAGCAGAAGCTAGAACTCCAATTATTGATGCCGTACACGATATTTTATATGAGAATAAAAATCCAAAAAAAGTTTTTAAAAAGCTAGCAGATAAATTAGATTAAGCACAAAAACATACATTATTCACACTTAAATTTAGTACTTATGAAAGAGCTTATTACAACATTTTATACTGGTTTAAGTGAACTTGATGCCGATAAGATGATTTCTTGCTATCATGAAGATGTTATTTTTGAAGACCCTGGTTTTGGTCAACTAAAGGGAGATCGAGCAAAAGCTATGTGGCGTATGCTGTGTAAAAATGCTAGAAATTTTAAAGTAGAATTTTCAAAAATCGAAAGCGATGACCAACATGGTTCTGCACATTGGGAAGCATGGTACACATTTAGCAAAACAGGAAGATCTGTTCATAATATCATCGATGCTAAATTTGAATTTAAAGATGGTAAAATTATAAAACATACAGATCACTTTAACTTACACCGTTGGGCATCACAAGCAATTGGTTGGAAAGGAAAATTACTTGGTGGAACTAAATTTTTTAAGAAAAAACTAACGCTACAAACCAATACATTGCTAGATAAATTTATGGCCTCTATATCTTAATACCTAAGTAATGAACACTCTAGAAATCTCACAACCACTTGTTTCTGTTTCCTGGCTTGCAGAACATATCAATCACCCTGACCTCATTCTCTTGGATGCTACTATTCCAAAAGTGACTTCAAAAAAAGATTCAGACACGATTACTACTATTAAAAACGCAAGGTTTTTTGATATTAAAAAGACTTTTTCTGATACCACTACAGACATTCCAAATACACTTCCTTCTCCAGAAGATTTTAGTGTTTCTTGTCAAGAATTAGGTATAAGTTCTAATAGCACTATTATCATCTATGATCGATTAGGGATTTATTCGAGTCCAAGAGTATGGTGGATGTTTATGACTATGGGACATAAAAATGTTGCTGTATTAGATGGTGGTTTACCAGAGTGGGACAATTTAGGATACCCTTTAGAAAAAACATATGCCCAACAATGGGATAAAGGTAATTTTACAGCTACTTATAATCCTCTTTTAAATTCGAACGCCGCAGTCGTTTTGGATAAAATAAATAGTGAAAACACTTTAATATTAGATGCACGATCACCAGGAAGGTTTGAAGCCAAAGAACCTGAACCAAGAGCAAGTCTTAAAGGTGGTCATATCCCTAATTCTATGAATTTATATTATGCCACTGTATTACAAAATGGCAAAATGTTACCTACCAACGAACTCAAAGAGTTACTTAAGAATTTTAATATTGAACATAAAAAACTGATATTTACTTGCGGATCAGGAATCACAGCATGTATTATTATGTTAGCTGCAACGCTTGCAGGATATAAAAATATGTCTGTTTATGACGGGTCTTGGAGCGAATGGGGGCAATTAGACAATGTTCCAATCCAATGTTAATACTATATACCTTTCCAAACATGAAATATTTTTTCGTATTACTCCTACTTATTATTCTTCCATTTTCTATATGTAATGCTCAAAATTCGAAATTTGATTTGGATGATTTTTATACTGTTAATCCAAAACTAGACCGTGCTGTAGACTCTATATTTAATGCACTAACCGATAAACAAAAAGTAGCGCAGATGATTATTAGCTGCACTGGCGAATTAGGTAAACCAGAGGCTATAGTTAAAAAATTAACCGAAGATGACATTATTGGAGGAGTTGTTTTTCTAAAAGGAAGTAAAAAAACCCATACAGAAACAATTGATGAGCTTAATGCGATTTCTAAAAAAAACAAAACCTTACCGCTTATCTTTAGTATGGACGCAGAACCAAGTTTATTTGCAAGTAGAATAAAAGGTGCCCAAGATGTGGGAAAAACTATAGATATCAAGACAAAATCAAAATCCGATTCTGTAGTAACTATTATCAATCGCGAACTTAAGGAAATTGGTGTACATCATAATTTTGCTCCAGTCCTAGATATAAGCCCTAGTAACGAAGCTATTAAATCTCGAAGTTATGGCAATAATAAAGACTCAGTTATTAATCTGGCCAATCGTTTTATAAAATGCACTCAAGAAGGAGGCATTATTGCCACCGCTAAACATTTTCCTGGTCATGGTCTAGTAAAAGGCGATACGCATAAACAAAGCGTTTATATAGATGGCCCTTTACAAGAAGTAGACAACTACATCCCAATTATTGCAGACGGTGTACTATCCATTATGATTGCTCATATTACTGTAGTAAATAATGATGTTTTTGGAACTAATGGACTGCCATCTAGTTGTTCTCGAAGAATTATAACTGATTTGTTAAAAGATGGTATGTGTTTTGACGGCATCGTTATTTCTGATGCCTTAAACATTATGAAAGCCGTTACGATCTTAGACAATGCACCTCTACTTGCCTCAAAAGCAGGTTGTGATATGATATTGATGCCACAAGATGAGAAAAAAACTATGAATTCAATATTAGAAGAAATCAAAATTAACGAAGGTTATAAAACACAGGTAACCGAATCTGTTAAAAAAATATTACGATTAAAACTTTGCGCAGGAATGATATAAATGTTCTCTTGACACGCATTTAGATAAATCAATAATACCAAACTAAGAATGCATCAAATAATTAAAAATATTTTAATTCTCTCTTTAAGTGTTTTGTCAGTACAACCCATTTTAGCACAAAAAGAAAAGAATCAAAAACAAGAGGATAAGACAGACATCGAAATAAAAAAGTATAATGAAATAATTAACACAAAAACAATTTCTGATAATGGGCTTTTTAAGGTTCATAGAGATGGAGAAAAGTTTTATTATGAAATTCCATTTACCTTACTTAATCAAGATATGCTTTTGGTAAGTCGTATTTCTAAAAATGCTTCAAAACTGGGAGGAGGATACATGAATGCTGGCTCTAAAACTAATGAACAACTTGTGCATTGGACACGAGTGCGAAATACAATTCATCTTAAATCTGTCTCTTATAATAGTATTGCGAATGATAGTTTACCTATTTATAATTCAGTAAAAGACAATAATTATCAACCTGTTATATCTGTATTCAAAATTACTGCGTTTAACAACGATTCTACAGCAGCCGTAATTAAAATAAACGATTTGTTCTTAACAGATGTTCCTGCAATTAGTGGTTTATCTCAAAGGTTACGCAAGCAATACAAAGTAAAAAGTTTAGATAAAAAGAGGAGCTTTATTAATTATATTTCTAGTTATCCAAAAAATATCGAAGTAAGGCATGATATGACTTATGCCGCTACAGAGCCCCCTTCTAATTCTAGAACAGGAACTATTTCATTAGAAATGAGTCAATCCATGTATGTATTACCTAAAAAACAAATGCAAGCAAGGTCATATGACAAAAGGGTTGGCTGGTTTACTATAAATCAATTCGATTACGGTTCTGAAGCTCTTAAGGCCGATCGTAAAACTTACATTACTAGATGGAAATTAATTCCTAAAGACCTTAAAGCTTATCAGCGAGGAGAGCTGGTCGAACCAAAAAAACCAATTGTATATTACTTAGACCCTGCAACTCCAAAAAAATGGCGCCCTTATTTTAAAAAAGGTATTGAAGATTGGCAAGCCGCTTTTGAAACTGCAGGATTTAAAAATGCAATTCTAGCTAAAGATGCACCAACAAAAGAACAAGATCCTGACTGGAGTCCAGAAGACTCAAGGTATTCTACGGTAAGATATGTAGCCTCGACTACAAGAAATGCTGTTGGACCCAGTGTAGTTGATCCCCGATCAGGAGAAATTATTGAAAGTGACATTATTTGGTATCACAATCACCTTAAATCGTATCGCAATAGATATCTACTTGAAACTGGTGCCGCAAATCCTCTGGCACGCTCTCTTGATACTCCAGAGAGTGAAATGGGAGAGATGATCCGAAGAGTTATTTCTCACGAAGTAGGTCATGCTCTTGGCCTACCTCATAATATGAAAGCCAGTTTTGCGTATCCCACAGACTCTCTAAGATCGGCTAGTTTTACACAAAAATGGGGTCTGGCAAGTACAATAATGGATTATACGCGGTATAACTATGTAGCGCAACCTGGAGATAAAGGAGTACGATGGATACGTATGTTAGGTCCTTATGACCATTATGCTATAAACTGGGGCTACCGATATATTAGCAATACTGATACTCCACAAAAAGAAAAAGTAACTTTAAACACCTGGATTAACGAAAAATCAGGAGATCCAAAATACCTCTTTGGTGGTAGAAATTCATATGACCCCAGTTCTCAAACAGAATCTGTAGGTGATGACCCAATTGTAGCTAGTTCGTATGGTCTCTCAAACCTAAAAATAGTAGCTCCAAATCTGGTAAAATGGACTACTGCCAATGGCGAAGGTTATGAAGATCTTGAAGAATTATATGCAGAATTAATTCAAGTTTGGTCAAGATATGTCGGACATGTAATAACGAATATTGGAGGAATATATGAAAAAATTAAAACCTCGGATCAATCTGGTATTACCTATACGCACCTTAATAAATCCCAGCAAATAAAAGCTATGGAGTTTTTAAATAAGAATGTATTTACTACTCCAAAATGGTTATTGCAAAAAGAAATAATAAATAACATAAGTCCAAGTGGATCTGTAGACAGAATTAGAAGTATGCAAACAAGACAACTTACTAATTTATTGAACAAAGATCGACTAAATCGAATGATTGATAACCAAGCTCTTAATGATAAACAAGCGTATTCGATAGTACGTATGTTTAAAGAATTGCGTATTGGCCTTTGGAGTGAATTAGAAAAAAATAAATCTATAGATGTTTTTCGTAGAAACCTGCAAAGAGAGCATGTAGCCATTTTAAGAAAACTAATGTTCGAAGATAAGAAACAAAGATCAGACATTAGTGCCATTGCAAGAGCAGAACTTAAAACAATTCAAGCAATGACAAGTAATTCTGCATCAAGATATAATGATGGAATTATTAAATTTCACTTATTAGATATAGAGGCCTTGATTAAAAGATCCCTTGAAACCGAAAATTATAATAGTATTCATAAAACGGCGGAGTAGTAATTTCAATTTTATAGATAATTTGTCATCCTTTTTGGATTAAAAATATTGCGATTTGTTAAGATCTGTAAAATAGAGATGTCTATTTTATTTGATCATAATTGTTTTGAGAAATTAATCAAAAATCATCAAACTCTTAGTATATGATAAAGTGGACAGACATATTGATTAGTATATCAGGTGCATCTGCAATTTTTATTGCATTTTTAAAGTTTTTTGGAAAAAAGTTTATCGACTTATCATTTCAAAAAGAAATGGAAAATCATAAACAAACTTTGATTTCAAAAACAGAATACTTAAAAAACGAATTAGCTGTCTATACACATCAACAAAACATAAGATATAGTAGGTTAGATGAAAAAAGAGCTTCGGTTTTGGAACAAATATTTGAATCCATTTATGAAATTCAAAGAGTAATTTATGATGGGTTGGACTTTGATTCTAAAGACCCTGAAAATTATATCGATAATCTCATCCACTCAGATAATTTAACAAGTAAATTGTCTACTTTAATTAGAGACTTATCATTTTACCGTGGCGTTAAAAAGATTTACTTCACTTCTAAATTAGATAAGCTTTTAACCAACGCATGTGTAGAATTAACAAAAGTAAGAGAGATAACCTACACTTTAGAAAATTTCACTGAAATGCCTAAGGATGATTTAAAACTGTTACATCAAAAAACCCAATTAAAATGGGAAGCAGTTCACAAAATTTATACAACAAACTTTGGACCACTAAAAAAAGAAATAACAAAAGAGTTTAGAACACTTCTTGGAGTTAAGTAATGTCTAAAATAGATGAGTATGACAATTCTTATTTGAGTATACCTCATTGAGAAGTAGTATATTTTAGCACACTTCGACATACATCAAATAAAGAATCATCATAGTAAAAACCTATACTGATCTTTATGCACTCTTAAAAACAAAATGTTAAAACATTTTTTGTTTCTAAACGGTTGTTTAGATTTGTATGGTATTTAGAATATATGGCTCGAAAAAAAGAATATATTGAAGAAGAAGTAATTGAAAAGGCTATGAATTTATTCTGGCAAAATGGATACGAAACTACATCAATGCAAATGCTTGAAAAAGAAATGGGCATTAACAAATTTTCTATATATTCTAGTTTTGGCAGCAAAAATGGCGTCTTCCTTGAAAGTATAAAATGTTATAAAGAAAAATTAAGAAAAATTACCGATAAGCTAAAAGCCTCTTCTAATGGGTCTATAGGATTAAAACAATATTTCTATGATTTCGTAGAGTTTTCAAAAGAAACTAATATCGCTAAAGGTTGTTTAATCACTAATACCGCTAATGAATTGGGTGAAGATGCTGATCCTAAAATACAAGAAGAGTTAACCAAATTTATTAATACTATTAGAAGTTTGTTTGCAAATAATTTAAAACAAAATTCAACTCAAGATGATGCTACCTTGATAGAACAAGCAGATTATTTAATTGTTGCTATGTTCGGATTGTCTTCTGCCTCTAGAGTTTTTAATACCAAGCAACTAAACAATTATATAGAGAATACATTTACTAATCTTTAACCTTTTTTTTAATCCATAACTAAACGATCATTTAGTTTTAAATATATATAACAATAAAAATTAGAAAACCTATGAGTACATTACAAATTCACAGTATTGAAACAGCTCCAGAAGCCAGTAAATCACAACTAGAAGCATCTGTAAAAAGCTTCGGTATGCTTCCTAACTTGCACGGTGTATTATCTGAAGCTCCAGAGCTATTAGAAGCCTATAAAATGCTTCATGACTTGTTTCAACAATCTTCATTCAACAATGAGGAGTTAACAGTGGTATGGCAAACTATAAACGTAGAACATGAATGTCATTACTGCGTACCGGCACATACTGGTATCGCCCATATGATGAAAGTTGATCCAGCTTTAACCGAGGCTTTGAGAAATGATGAAACCTTACCTGATGCAAAATTGCAAGTATTAAAAGAAACAACACTTTCGATTGTAAGAAACAGAGGAAATATAAGTGGTGCAGAAATAGAAACGTTTTATGCAGCTGGTTATACACAAAGGCAATTGTTAGAGATTATTTTAGGGTTGTCTCAAAAAGTAATTAGTAATTATACCAATCATATAGCCAAGACCCCTGTTGATGATGCTTTCCAAAAATTTGCTTGGGAAAAGAAATAACTTCTAGTATTATTTAAACAAAAGTTATAGCGGCTTGAATTAACATTCGAGTCGTTACTTTTTTATGATTACTTCAATAAAAACCCTCATCCACCAACTTCAGTTTATATGCTTAAAATACAATTGGTTTTAAGCTATTTGTCACTTACTATCATGATTTTTACCTTTTAATTGTAAATCGCAGCTTATTTTTCTTAATTAGCAATATGGTCGAACTAAAAAAGATACTAAAATACATATCGTTTGTTGTGTTTCTTCCTATTACATATTTTTTACTATCCTTAGTTCTTAGTTATATCACTATAAATCCAGAAATAACAGGAACACATAAAAACTCGAGTATATACTTAGCATCTGATGGCGTTCATCTTGAGATTATTATCCCCAAAAACAAATTAGACACAGCACTTTTAAATGGTTTAAAACAAAATAGTCAAGAAAACTATTTATCTTTTGGTTGGGGAGATAGAACTTTTTACATCAAAGCATCCACTTCGTCTAATTTCACATTTAAAAATAAACTGCAAGCAGCATTTATGAATACTCCAACTTTATTACACATTAAAGGGTATTTTACTAAACAAAATGACTGGGTAGAAATAAAAATAACCGCCTCTCAACTTGCTACACTACAAACGTATATAAACAACACTTTTAAAAGAACAACTACACTTCAAAAAATAAGATTACCAGATATTAGCTATGGCACTACTGATAATTTTTATGAAGCTAACGGTAACTATAATTGCTTTAATACTTGTAATACATGGGTGAACGAAGGTTTAAAACAAAGCCAAATAAAAGCTTGTCTTTGGACCCCATTTGATTTTGG
The DNA here is from genome assembly GCF_003443715.1 of Aquimarina sp. AD10. NCBI lineage: Bacteria > Pseudomonadati > Bacteroidota > Flavobacteriia > Flavobacteriales > Flavobacteriaceae > Aquimarina > Aquimarina sp. AD10. The sequence goes on from NZ_CP031965.1 coordinate 3,835,432, forward strand.
ACTATTGCATATTCATAAAAAATAGATGAAAAAAACCTTACTAATTTTTACGGTATTCCTTTATTTGGGATGTACTAAAAGAGCCGAAACTCTGAAACCTAAAGAACAGTTCTTGGCGGGTCAGGTTCCTAAAGAAATTCCTGTTGCATTTATGCCTAATCTAGTATCCAAAGATTCTCTTATTCATAAAGGGATATTCTCTAATGATTATACAAGATATTACTACACTGTTTCTGACAAGAAATTCTCAAAATTTGATATCAAAATGATCCATAAAAAGAATGGTAAATGGTCGAAGCCTACTATTGCCTTTTTTAATAGTTCGTATAATGATCATGGTATGAGTTTTTCTCCCGATGGAAACACTTTATATTTTAGTTCAACAAGACCTACGGATATTAAAGGTATTCCGGATACCTGGCATTTATGGAAATGCGAAAACATAAACGGAAATTGGAGTACACCAAAATTCATAGACATTCCAAATTTAAGCAACAAACTAATTTCTCATCCAAGTATTACTGATAAAGGCACATTGTATTTTCATTCTAGCAACATAGATTACAGTGACATGACCATCTATTTTTCGAATCAAAAAAACGGCAAATTTGGAGATGCAAAAAAAGTACATTTAATACCACAACACTCTAATGGATATTGTACGCCCTATATTGCTCCAGACGGTACTTTCTTACTTTATGCCTCAATAGGTGAACCTCTAACACTAAATATTAGCTACAAAAAAAATGACAGGTGGTCAACGCCAGAACAATTACCATCCCCCATTAATCAAAATAATCAAGGAAATCCATATATAACACCAGATGGTGCTTTTCTTTTTTATACACATCAATATAAAGACGACAAGATGGGGTGGGACATATTTTGGGTATCTACAAAATCCTTTTTACATATTGAAGAATAATAAATCTCTTTTTGATTATTATATTAATTGACTTAATTTTTGGTCAAGCACCTCGAAATCAACATACCCATTTGATAATAAAATCCTGTCTTCTCCACTCTTCAATAGTGTAGCAGGATAACCTCGCACCCCATCAGAAGCCACTGTGGCAAATTCTTCTTTGGCTATCTTTACATATTTTGGATCTCTTATTTTTGTATTAAAATCATCTAAGTTAATATCAAGTTTTTGAGCATAGTTTGAGAAATTAGCTATATCATCTGGGTTTACACCATCAACATAAATTGCTTTATGTAGCATAGCCGCAAATGCCATTTCTTTTTCAGGATAGTTCTCTTTAACTACACAAAGAGCTATTGCTGGAGGCAAAGAATTTAATACCATCGTATTGTGTTCTAGTGATTCGTTGATAAATTTTTCACCAAATTTAGTTCCAGTTCGTTCCTCTACAGTTTTATATGCTCCAGCTTTTATGTAGGGAGCAATATCATTAATTGCTCCTACTCTATCTCCTAAAAACAATCCACCACTTACTACCTCAAAATCTATTATGTCTTTATACTTATGATAAATTTTCTCTATAACTGGGCTAAATCCATAACACCAACCACATAGTGCATCATAGTAATAGGTAATCTTGTGTTTTTTCATGAAAATAATATTATTTACAAATTATATATTCTAATATACCGAATCTACCAAATAACAATGAGTATATAGAATCATTGCTAATTATACACTCTTTTTTTCTGTTTCTAACTTTACTTGTAGTATGACATAAAAATCAAAAACCACCTCATTAATCGAATTTTGATTTTCGATATCAATTTTTGCTGCATAACTATCTAAAGTAGTATGATACCAGTCCCATAAACTATCATTTCGGTTTTTAAACCCCATTAACGATAAGATCATTGTACCTAACTCGATAGTAAAAGCAGAGGTGTCAAATCCAATTGTATGTAATTGGTTCACAAATTTAATATGTAGCAATTCATTTTTAATCAAAAACAAGATAATATCTTGTGATGTAGACAACTGAAACTTCGGAAAGTTTTTAGGATCCAGAACTAATTGCATCTTTTATTTATTTTAGATTTTTAAAATTATAGTATAAAATAGCGTAGTTCCCGGCCTTTGCTGAAAATATGCATTATATCTTAATGTCATACCAAGTGCTGTCTTTCTTATGAAAGCGGGTATAATTTTGCTCTTTGTTAGAGCGTGGCTTTAAAATGAAACGATTGGTTTAAATTTAAATATTGTACAAAATTACTTTTTTAATGTTCTTCGATAAGCAGCTTTTTCTTCTGCAACTTTTAATAGTTCTGAAGAGCAATCCATTTCATAAATATGCTTTGCCAATCGATCACTAACATATTCATCTTGCAATTCTTGAGCGCTTAGCTCAAAAATAGCTGCTAATTTACTAAGCCGCTTCTCGTCAAAATCACGTTTGCCATTTTCAATTTTACTCAAATTTGCGGCATCTAAATCTAACTGAGCCGCTAGTTTTGTTAATGTGAGCCCATTTTTGGTTCTAAGAAGCTTGATGTATTCTCCAAAAGTTTCTTTCATTTGACTTGTCAATCTTTGACAAAGATATTTTTTATTTTTTGATTGTCCAAAATAAACAAGTACCTATATTCAAGATATTAGTACCTTTCTCAAAAGCTATATTCATGAAAAATCTTACTCAATTAGATCGATATACGTCTTTACTAGATTTTTTAGATAAAAAATTCAAAGAGGATATTAATATTAATGATATTGAAGAAATCTCCTTTTATTCTTATCGAAACATTAATCGCATTTTCATGGCATTACATCATGAAAGCATCGGGAAATACATCAAAAGAATGAAGCTTGAAAAGGCAGCACAATACTTAAAATACTCTAACACTTCTATAACCGATATTGCTTATGAAATTGGCTATAGTGATATAGCCGCATTTAGTAAGGCATTCAAAAATCAGTTTAATTGCGCTCCCTCACAATTTCGACTCACTCAAGAAATCAAACATACTATCCAAAAAAAAAGCATAGATCATAAACATCCCTCCCCTTCACTAACTTATGAAATTGAAGAACTACCAAGTATCGCCATATTGTACCTAACGTACCAAGGCACCTATGACAACATAAAAGGTATTAAAGAAACCTGGGATCGACTTATAAATTATGCCACTAAAAAAGGCTTATTTAATAAGGATACTATTTGCCTAGCAGAAATACTAGACGATAATGAAATAACAGAAAATGTGTACTGCAGATATAATGCTGGGATTATTATTGAAAACACTAAAACTGTCGAATCAGATGGTTTGTTTAGAACTAAAATTATACCTGAGCAGAAATATCTAAAGTTTATTCATAAAGGTAGTCATGAAGATTCTCTACTCACCTATGATCGCATATACTCCTATTGGATCACAGATATATCTTTGGAACTCGAAGACAAACCGACTTTAGAGTTTTTTCTAAATGATGATGCTACTACTCCTGCGAGTGAACTCCTTACCGAAATTTACATTCCTATTAAATCCTAGATTGTCCAAAAATGACAAACAGTTGCGCATCTATCGTATATATTTTTGTGATATATACTTATGACTATGGATATAGAAGAAATTTTAAGTTTATTTGAGACTTCAGAAATATTAAATTATGTAGCTTATTTTTTTATTTTTAATAGCCTACTCACTCTTTTTGAAATTTTTCTGGATATTTTTACTTCAAAAGAACGTCGATGGAAAGATACGGGTGCTAATATTATAATCTTCTTTTTGGGGCAATTACTAGAAAAAACTATACTTGGCACTATAGGTATACTATGCTTATTGCCATTCTATTATCTATCTCCTTTCGAAATACCACTACATGGTTGGACATGGATTTTTAGTATTATAGCTGCTGATTTTACATATTATTGGATGCATCGACTTGAGCATGAACATCGGATTTTATGGGCAAACCATAGTGTTCACCATTCTTCGCAAGATTACAACTTAACCGTAGCAATGCGATTAAGTATTATAGAAGGCGTCATAGAATGGATTTTTCTTATACCGATGATACTTATAGGTTTTAACCCTTTTCAGGCAATAATTTCATTAGTTTTTGTAGCACAATATCAAACTTGGATACATACAGAACGAATCATCAAACTTGGATGGTTGGATGAAGTGTTTAACACTCCTTCTGTACATAGAGTACATCATGGATCTAATGATAAATATATTGATAAGAACTATGGAGGTATTCTTATTCTTTGGGATAAATTATTTGGCACTTTTCAAAGAGAAGAAGAAAAGGTTGTTTATGGTTTAACTAAAAATATACATACCTATAATCCCATTACAATTAATTTTATTGAATATAAAAACATCTGGAAAGATGTAAAACAATGCAAAACATGGAAAGATAGATTCAAAATCATATTTGGCAGTTTAATCTGGAGACCCGTTTATTTTAAAAATTCAAAACAACAATCATGATCACCAACATAGCGAACACTTTAGTAACATTACTTAGACAAAAACAATTTGTAGCAGCACAAGAACAATTATTTGCTCAAGATGCCATTAGTCTTGAACCCAGTATATATAAAGAACGATCTGTAAAAGGTTTAAAAGCAATACTTAAAAAAGAAAAAACTTTTTTATCTAACATCAAACATTGGCATCATTTTCAAGTTTCTGATCCAGTAATTAGCAAGGACTATTTTAGTATACGTATGATGACAGATGTAACTTTACTAACGAAACAAAAAGTTACTATTGATGAAATCATCATTTACCAAGTAACTAATGGAAAAATTAGCAAAGAACAATTCTTTTATCAATAATGTAATTACACGGCTTCAAAAAGTTTTCCTGGTAAAGGTTTTACAACGCCTTTAAGTTCCATATTAAGTAGTGTAGATGCTACTTTAAATGTTGGCATATCGCAGTGCAAAGCGATAACATCCAGCAATTCTTTTCCGCTATCATTAAGGTAGCTATAGATCTTTTTTTCATCACCTTCTAACTCGATAAAAAGTTTTTTTTGTACTACTTGATGTTCTTTTGTTTCTACATCCCAGTTTAGCATATAGACAAGATCAGCGGCACTAGTAAGCATATGTGCTCGTTGCGTTTTAATCAACATATTACAACCTTTACTTAAAATGTCATTAGCCCGACCCGGTACTGCAAAAACATCGCGATTATAAGAACTAGCAATATCAGCAGTAACTAACGATCCACCTTTATCGGCACTTTCGATAACAACAGTCGCTTCACTAAGTCCAGCAATAATTCGATTACGTCCCAGAAAGTTTTTACGATCAAAAGTATCTGTGCTCCAAAAATCAGTAAAGAAACCACCATTTTCTTCGATTTCGGCAACATATTTTTTATGTGCTTTAGGGTATATTTGATTTAATCCATGTGCAAGACATCCTATAGTTTGCAAATTGTTTTTTACTGCAGCTCTATGTGCCGTAATATCTACCCCATAAGCAAAACCAGAAACGATAACAGGATTAATCGGAGTCAAAGCCTCTATTAGTTCTTCACAGAACTGAACCCCATAGCGAGTCACTTTACGCGTACCCACAATGCTTATTATTTTTTTATGCTCTAAATCTATGTTTCCAGAACCAAATAAAACAACTGGACCATCTATACAATGTTTTAGCTTTTCGGGATACGCTGCTTGATCATATGTCCAATATTTGATGTTATTATCGACAACAAATTTCAATTCGTTTTCTGCAGCTTTTTGATGTTCAGGATTGTACAAATCCTTAATTTTTGTAGTTCCTATGCCATCTATTTTCAAAAGATTGCTAGGCTTTTCAGTAATAACCCCTTCTGCAGAACCTACAGTATGTATTAGTTTTTTAATCGAGCTATCTCCTAGGTTAGGAACTTTTTTAAGCGCAAGTAAAGCAAGCAGATTTTTGGTGATCATGTACAACTTAGTGTTTAATTATTTTAAGATAAGGTCACAATTTAGTTCCACATCACTAATATTGGCTCCTATTTTTTTATAGAACTCTTGTGCATTTTTATTCCAATTAGATACTTGCCAACGTACTCTATTACAATTTTCTTCTTTAGCCAGTTGAATTACAGCGTCAATTAATCTTTTACCAACACCATTCTTTCGAAAAGCCTCTTTCACAAATAAATCATCCATATAAAGGGATTTTCCAACCCATGTGTGGTACGAAAAAAAATAGGTAGCATATCCAATGATTGTATCATCATTGGTATGGGCAACAAAACCATTAAAATAGTGTTTTTCTGCATTCATTTGGGCTACAGAATTTATCATTTTGTCTTCACATTCTTCAAAAATGGCAAACTCCTTAAATAATTTTATCAATTCAGAAAAATCCTTTTCGCCTGCATTTCTAATTGAAATAGTACTCATACATTTTGTTATTTTATTCTTTAAAAACTAGATAATGACCTTACTAGCGTTACTTCTATATTTTATCAAAAAGAATAGCTTGTAAATTTGAAATAAATAATACGTATACAAGAAACAAAAAAAAACAAGACTGTTAATAAAATCACAGACTATTGTTCTGATCGGTTTCATTTTTTCATACCTTTGAAATAAGGAAACAACACTAACAAACATCATATTTTAAGGGGTACAATGAATAACACAGCTACATATATAAGCGAATTATTATATCGATACGAATGCGTAATCTTACCCGGTTTTGGCGCATTTTTAACAAGACGTCAATCCGCTACCATTGAAGAAGCTACACATTCTTTTTACCCTCCAAAAAAACTAATTTCTTTTAATAGTCAGTTAAAAAATAATGATGGATTACTAGCTAATTATATTGCTGCTGCAGAAAACATATCTTATACAGATGCCGTTGCAAAAATTCAGCGCTATGTATTATCTCTAAAAGAGCAAATAGGGCAAGGTAAACGAATCACTTTAGACAAAATAGGTTCATTTTATTCTTCTGTAGAAGACACATTACAATTTGAACCATTAGATGACGTAAATTACTTGTCAGAAGCCTTTGGTTTAAGTTCTTTTGTTTCTCCTGCCATAAAACGTGAAGTTGAGATTACACGTGAAGTGTATAAAGAAGAAGTTGAAGCTATTGAAGAAGCCATACCGCTTACTTTTACTCCTGAAAAACGAAGAGAACAACCATATTTGCAATATGCAGCAATTGCAGTTGTAGTTTTAGGTTTGGGTGGTTTTTTTGGTTTGAATCAAGTAAGTAATCAAAACATTACATACAACGATACTCAAAACAACGAAGCTGATATAGAAGTTAAACATAGAATACAAGAAGCTACTTTTGAAATTTCAAATCCTTTGCCAGCAATAAACCTTGTTGTATCTAAAGAAGAAAGTTTAAAGAACAGCACAACTTCAGAAAGCATATCTGAGAAATACCATATTATAGCTGGAGCTTTTAGAATTGCTTCTAATGCAGATAACAAAGTACAAAAACTTATCTCTAAAGGATATGATAATGCTCGTCTTATCGGCAAAAACAAATATGGACTTCATCAGGTTGTATACCAAAGTTATTCGAATCGAATAGAGGCTTTACAAGCCTTAAGAAAAATCAAAAAAGAACAAAGTCCTAAAGCTTGGATGTTAGTTCAAGAATTATAATCGGTATTCTATAAAATTTTTCTTTCATAAAAAGACCCAAAACACTTCATTTTTAGCACTATTTTGGTGTATTTTGTTTTGTCTTTTCAGTTTATCTATAAAATCTTACAGAAATCTTTAATGCTACGATTATAGGCTTAATTCACTTTTATTCAATCGTATAGTAAAAGTTCTCTCAGCGTCACTATCTTTGTCAAAAAAAGTATTTCTATGGAAGTTAGACACCCTTCAGAATCTCTTGCTATACTCACTGATTTTGTACTAACCGGCGAGACCAATTCGTTAAACAATTTATTCGGAGGAGAGCTATTGGCTCGTATGGATCGCGCTGCAGGAATTGCTGCAGGAAGACACTCTCGTCGTATTGTAGTAACTGCATCTGTAAATCACGTAGCATTTAACAAATCTATTCCTTTAGGAAGTGTTGTCACAGTAGAAGCAAAAGTATCAAGGGCGTTTAACACCTCTATGGAGGTTTATATAGATGTTTGGGTAGAAGATCGCCAAAGTGGTGAAAAAACAAAAGCTAATGAGGCCATATACACTTTTGTGGCGGTAAATGAAACTGGAAATCCAGTAGCAGTACCCCTTATAGAACCACAAACCGCATTAGAAAAAGAACGTTATGACGCTGCTTTACGAAGAAAACAATTAAGTCTTGTTTTAGCTGGAAAGATGAAACCAAACGATGCAACAGAGTTAAAGGCGTTGTTTGTTTAATTTATAGTACATCGTATTTTGTGCTTACATCTTATACACCCAAGTTTGGGGATTTAAACGTTTTGCATTCTGGTAGATTAAAAACTTCATAATAGCTCTACCGGTAGTTGGATTTACTCGTACTTGACCTATTGATTGTTTTGTAGCTACCTTTTGTCCCTCTTTAACAGATATGTTTTCTATATTATAATAGGTAGTAATATAATTACCGTGTCGTATTTGCACTAGGCGGCTGGCTCCTCTTAGTTTTTGTATAGCGATGACTTCGCCTTCAAAAATAGCTCTAGCCTTCTCTCCTTTTCGAGTTTCTATCTCTACACCACTACTATTAATCTGTATGTTTGGAAGCGTTGGATGTGGTTGTCGTCCAAACTTTTTGGTTACGCGCCCAGTTCCTACAGGCCAAGGCAGTTTTCCTTTATTTGAAGTGAAGTTATCTGCTAATATTTTTGCTTCGGCAGTTAACGCAAATGTTGTAGCAGATCCCTTTTTTGTAACTTTTTTACCTGCTTTTTTATTTGCTCTGGCGATTGCTTCACGAATTAACTTTTCGATAGCTTTATCTATCGCACTAGCCTGCTCTTGTTTTTTCTTAATTTGTTTGGTGTAGGTTCCTCGCTTTTTGCGAATAGAAGCCATTAAAACTTGTTGCTCTTTCTTCTCTTCTTTTAGCTTTTCTTGAGCATCCCGATTTTCTGCAATAAGTCTTTGTTTATCTTCTTTTTGATTCGATAAATTAGCATTTAATCTTTGAAGTTCTTGCGTATCACTCTCTATTCTATCTGCCTGATCTTTGCGGTGCTCGTTGTATTGCTTCATGTATTGCAATCGCTTATAGGCTTGTGCAAAATCTGATGAAGACAATAAAAACATAATCCTACTTTGATGTGATTTACTTTTATAAGATTTAATCACCATTTTAGCATAATCCTCTTTCAGCGCTTTTAACTCTGTACGATACGCCTCCATCTTTTTGAAATTAACATTAATTTCACGCGTTAATAAATTAGCTTGTTGATTCGTAATCTTAATAAGGTTTTGTCTTGTATTGATCTGTGAGTTAATTGTTTCAACCTCATCAAGAACCGAACGTTCTTTGAGTTTGTTATTTTCTCTCAACTCGATCATTTGTTGGATCTCTTCTCTAAGACGCTGACGTTCTTCTTCTAATTGCTGTTGTTTTTTACTTTGTGCAAATGATGGTGTACACATGCATAACAGCAAACCAATCAAATATGTAACTTTTAGAACCCTCATTGAATAGTAACTTCCTTATAGCCTGATGGTATTTTAAACGGAAAACTTACCTTAGCATTGTAATCTACTGCCTTATATTCGATATCAATTCTTGTAGTTTCATCTCCTTGTACAGCCTCTATACCAATTTGCTTCGGAAAATCCTGATTGCCAATTTTTTGATACGTGTGATAATTTATAGCAAGATTTCTATTTTCTATAGGTTGCTTTAATTGTTGAGATGCCATCTTAAAACTGTCTGGGCGTATTAAAAACAGCCGTTCAAATAGTGCTAAGTCTGCCTTAGGAACTAATTGGTATGCTTGATCTGCAACTGTAGATTTATACTTATCTTTTCTTAGATTAAATAGCGCTTGTCCTAATAACATTTGCTGTACTTTATCAAAATCCAGATCATTAGTGCCCAGCCATTCACTTAAAACCGTAAAATCTCCTTCAAAATAGGTGTTATTTATTTTCTCGTAATAGCTTACTTTTTCTGGAGTGATCAGGACTTTTGCCAGAGGTATAATCATTTTAACACTAATCCAAATGGCTTTATCTTTTTCCATTCTTAATGTAACTGCAGGGCTATATGAGTTTTTACCATCATCATATTTTACTCTAAGTTTAGCATTAAGTGTTTCAAAATTAAAAGATCGATTATAATGATTAGCAATGATCTTTTCTGAACTTAACTTTTTAAGTCTAGTACCTGTTACTGCATTTGTACTTTTACAAGAACTAAGCAAAACCAAAGAAAATAACATATACCCTACTATCCTTATTTTACTCATTAAGATTTTTTCTGAAGTTTATTTGATTTTTCGAGATATTCTGCTCCTTTTTTTTCGTTACCTGTTTTAAGATATGCTTCTCCTATTTGCTTATAAAAATCAGCTTCCATTTTAACATCATCTATCACATAATCTATACCTAACGATAGAATATCTATTGCATCTTTTGCCTTTTCAAGTTGAATTAAAGAAACTCCATTTACAAGATAAAAAACAGGCTGTGCAGGGTACATTTCTATTGCTAATTCGCTTCCGACCTCTGCTTTCTCAAATCGCTTTAAGTCCAATTGTAAAAGCAAAATTCTTTTAAGAAGACCAAAATCATTTGCATTACTTTTTATACCTCTTTCATAAAAATTAAGCGCCTGCTCTTTTCTATCTTTCTTATAATAAAAGTGTCCTAATTCTGTAAAAACCTTAGCATTATTACTATTACCCGACAACAAAGAAATAATTCCTGTTAGCTCTGACTCATATTGCGGATTTTTATCTAAAAACGGAAGAAAATCATTAATCACCTTATATTTAGATTCTGTATCTATTTTATCACTTTTTAAAGTAATTTTCATAGATTTAATTGCTTTTTCAGTCTGATTATCTTCAAGATAAAACTTATACAAAGCCATATGTGCTAACTCTGATTTTGGCTTTTTGGCTATTAGTTGTTTTGCAATGCTATACGCTTTCTCTTTTTGATTATCCTTACTATATAAGAATATAAGGTTAAGGTAGTTTTGTTCTACTTTAGGATTTTGTTGTATTTTTTTTTCAAGAATAGCAATACGACTATTTGGATTTGTAATTTTTGAAGTTATTCTTTGTCTTAATTGATTTCGATAAAGATCAGTACCATACTCTTCGTTTAATCCATCAAGCACCGTTAGTGCTTCATCATATCGTTTTTCAAGAAAATACAAATTTGCCAACTGTTCTTTAAACATGGTATCAAAATCAACAAGCTTTTCGACAACTTCGATACATTCACTATACTTTTGTTGCTGAAAATAGACTTCGTATAAAAGTTCTAGAACATGCCTATCACTTGGCTTTGCTTCTAGTACTTTATTAAGGTTTTTCTCGGCTTGTCCAAACACTTTTAGTGCCAAATAGTTTTTACCCAACTCATGATATAAAAAATCAGGTTTTGGATCTAATGCAATGCATTTTTCTAATGATAGAATTGCCTTGTCATAATTAGTAATTGCTTTTTGTTTCAAAGCTTCAAAAAAGTGTTCTTGAAATTCGTCTGAAACATTACCCAAATCATCAATATTAATCTCTTGCTTAGGTTCGATATCTTGTGCTACTGCATACGTATATCCAATTCCAAAGAATATGTAAAATAGACCTATATGTTTCCAACTCCTAAGCATAAATTGTATTAAGGGTATTCTTATTTAATCATAAATTATTCTAAAACCGAGTAATCACCAATACTTATTGTTGTGTGACTCCCATTATACACGGCATTATTACCGATCATAGCATTATCTAAGGTAGCGTTTTTTATGACAGTTTTAGTCTGCACAAGGCTATTTTTAATGGTTGTATCTTCTAGAACACAATCATCACCAATTGAAACATTAGGACCAACCGTTGTATTTCTTAGTGTGACATTGTCTCCGATATAACATGGTGGTATTATTGTAGCATTCTCTTGAGTAATAGCACCGCTTATTAATTTTTCTCCATCTTTTTCTAAAAAACCTAGCATTCTAGTATTGGTTTCTACAGTAACATTTTTGTTTCCGCAATCCATCCATTCGTCTACCTTTCCTGTCACAAAAACTTTGCCATTGGCCATCATTCTTTTGATACCATCATTAATTTGATATTCTCCTCCATTAATAATGTTATTGTCTAAAACATATTGTAGTTCATTTTTTAGTACTCCAACATCTTTAAAATAATAGATTCCTATCACTGCAAGATCCGATACAAATTCTTGTGGTTTTTCTACCAATTCTACGATTTCTTTATTATCGTTAAGTTTTACCACACCATAGGCTTCTGGTCTATCTACTTGCTTTACCCAGATTGCGGCATCTGCATCTTTATCCAAATCAAAATCTGCACGTATCAACGTATCTGCATATGCTATAACAGCAGGTCCAGAAAGTGATGGTGCAGCAGACATAATTGCATGCCCAGTTCCTAATGGTTCGTCTTGTCTATAAATAGAGGCTTTTGCCCCAAGGCTTTCTGCCAAAGATGTCAAACTAGAAACCACATCATCACCAAAAAAAGCAGGGTCGCCTAGTATAAAAGCGATTTCTTCAATGGGTTCTCCTAAAACTTTAGCGATATCAGACACTAAACGATGCACAATAGGTTGTCCTGCTACTGGGATTAAAGGTTTTGGAACAGTAAGCGTATGAGGCCTTAATCTAGAACCTCTTCCTGCCATAGGTACAATAATTTTCATGCTATTTTTTTCTTTTTGATTGATTTTAAATGCTATTCTTATTATTTGACTCCCGTACTACCAAATCCGCCTTCTCCTCTTGAAGTTTCAGACAATTCAGCAACTTCTAGCCACTCTGCACGCTCGTGTTTTGCAATCACCATCTGCGCAATTCTTTCACCATTTTCGACTACAAAATCCTCATTAGAAAGATTTACTAAAATTACACCTACTTCTCCTCGATAATCTGCATCTATAGTTCCTGGTGCGTTTAAAACTGTTACTCCTTTTTTTGCCGCTAATCCACTACGAGGTCTAACTTGTGCTTCATAACCCACAGGAAGTTCTATAAATAATCCTGTTTTGATAATGGCTCTTTCTAAAGGTTTTAACGTAACTGGTGCATCTATATTTGCTCTTAAATCCATCCCTGCCGAGGCAATAGTTTCGTAATGCGGTAACTCGTGAGATGATTTATTTATTATTCTTATTTGCATACTACTAGTTTTAAACGATACAAATCTGTTTCTAAACATAAGAAACAACGTTTTAGTAATTCGTTTATTTTTTTAAAATCTGTTTTAATTCTTTTCCTTCAAAGGCGTACAAAATTACTAAAAACACAAGTAACAGGGGAATAGAAACCATATAATTACTATCAAAAACATAAAATGACAGTATTGAAAAACTAATTGATGTGACAAGATACATCCCAATCTTCTTTAGGTTATATGGAATTGGATAGTATTTTCTTCCAAAGTACCAAGATAAAATCATCATAGTCCCGTAAGCTGACAATGTAGCAATCGCAGATCCTACATAAGTATATTTAGGAATCAACAAAAAATTAAGTGTTAGGGTGATTATTGCACCCGTTACCGAGATATATGCGCCAAATTTTGTTTTATCGGTTATCTTATACCAAACTGATAAGTTGTGATAAATCCCCAGACATAAATTAGCCAATAAAATAATTGGCACTATTATCATCGCTTCCCAAAATGTTGAATCGGGAATAATTAATTGTTTCAAAAAATCAGAAAAAACGACTACTCCAAGCAATATACAACTACCCAAAATTGAAAAATACAATGTAATTTTTGCATATGTTTCTTTTGCATTTTTAGAATTTGCATGATTAAAAAAGAAAGGTTCTATACCTAGCCTAAACGCGGTGCTATATAATGTCATAAAAACCCCTAATTTATAGCAGGCTGCATACACTCCTACCTCACCATCTGCAATATTTTCTGGCAATAAATATTTCAGAAGTAATTTATCAAACGCTTCATTAATTGAAAAAGCAATTCCGGCTATTAATACCGGAAAAGCATATTTAATCATTGATTTCCAAATAACACTAGTAAATCCAAATCTGATTTTAGCATAGATAGGAAGCAATAGTAAAAGTGTAACTGCGCTTGCAATTAAATTTGCGATAAATACATATATGACCTTATCGTTTTCAAAATAAATTGAATCCCAAAAAGTATCATTTCCTATGGCTAAACGAGGTAGTATTAAAAAGAAGAAGAGGTTAAACCCCAAATTAATGATAACATTAAAAATTTTAATTACGGCGTACCGCATCGGTCGCTCATTGATTCTAAACCAAGCAAATGGCAGCACTACTAAAGCATCTAAACTTAGGATTAATAATCCAAATACAATATATTGAGTTTCAAATTCTAGGAAGGTTGCTAATTCATTTCGGCATAAAATCCCTATTCCTAATAGAAGAATTGTCGTACTGGTTAATGACGTTAAAGCGGTAGATTGTACACTGTTTTTCGTTTTTGGATCTTTACTTACGAATCTAAAAAAGGCAGTCTCCATACCATAAGAAAACAATATATTCCCGGTAATTAACAACGCCATAATAGATGCATAAACCCCATATTCATTTTTATTTAAAACATCTACATATAGCGGTACTAACACGATACCAAGAACTCTTGGTAACACAGTAGCCAGACCATAAATAAAAGTTTGCTTAAAAAGTTTCTGAAATATGCTCAACTGGTAGTTTAATTGTATGGGTAAAAATACAATTTTATTGCCTCAATTACATTGGAAAGTTTTTCAAGGGTTTTTCTGGTAAATTATCTAGTTTAAAGATTTCTTGTTTATTGTCTTTAGTGTATTCTATGACACACTCTCCTTCTTTTAATGCAAACGGAATCTTTTCGGTTATCCCCGGAGGTTTATTTTTAAACTCTTCTTTGGGGTCACTACTCATGATAAGATCGTTTATTTGTCGGGGATACATGTAATGCCCTATATAAACTGTTTTGTTAGTAGATTCAGGAGCTAGTTTTACCTTTTTGCCTTTGAAATATGCATACTTCAAGTTAATTCCTGAAGTATCTTTAAGTTCTATAGCGATCAAAAAACCATTAGCGCCACCTTTAACTCCAGATAAAATTTTCTGAAAGTACGCTTCTTTAATTGGTAAAGGATTTTTCATATCTAATTGTTGACCACTAGCACATTGTATATGTATCATAAACAAGAATAAAGATCCTATTATTGTGCCCACTGTTCTCAAAGTATTCATATGTAATTGCTTTTAACTACTCTCAAGATATCAAAACTAATACCATTTTGTAATTTTAGTAAAGATAAAAAATTGAAAATAGGCTTAAAACAATTATTTCAATGGTTACTTATTAATCTTAAAATCTATTTTAATTCTATTATTTTTTAACCGATTGACGAACTCCAGAAATACAGATTACATCATCGCCCGATAAATGTTTTACTGCTACATATACTTCTTTAGAATCCTCTAAAAACTCAACAGTATATGTTTCTTCTATATCTGAAGTACTTAGTATTCTAACCCCATAATTTATGAGTTCCTCTTCTGCGATAAAAGAAAAACATTTTTCAATTACAATAGATTCTGCTATACCCCAAATCCATCCTGGATTATCTAATGTATTGGTAGCACCATACATTCTAATAGCACCTGTTCTTGGTATTGAATCCAAATTGTACAGTCTTACGCCGCAAGTTTCATCATCTTTATTAATAAAATCTGCACAAGGATCTTCTTCGATACGGTCATCAAAACTTGTATTGTCATCATTATTACAAGAGACGAGCATGATAGCGTGTAAAAAGACAACCAGTAATTGTATGTGAGATTTTTTCATAATCAGAGCTTAAAATTATTCGTACACCCTTTAGACTGTCTAATTTGTAAAAGTTGCGTCATCAATTAAAAAAAGAAGTTTAAACTAGTTGTCCGCTCAACAAATGCAGTTTATATGTTTTATGCATATAGTCTTCATCAATAGAGCCCCGGGGTGTAATTTTAGGCTTCGCAATCTAAAATTTGAGCTACCTATACCATGCTATGAGCCTTTTTAACCTTCCGTTGGGTCATTTTGACGAAGTGTTGAATCTTTGGGGTGTAATTTTGGGTCAATACGGTTAAAATTTGAGCCCTATAAGTTAAAAATTAGACCATGCCTCTCTAATTTTAGCGCTCTGCCGTCTAAAATTCGGTCTAACAGGTCCAACCGAGGGCCTTTTTGGCCCAACGGTAGGTCTTTAGCACTTACTTAGCACTATTTTTTGTTTATTTATACATCTTTTTGTTTTCGCCAGCAATGTTATTCTGAGCTTATCATTATAATTTACGAGTTAATTCTAAAACTTTTTGCGCCACGCGTTCCTTGTAATCATTAGAAGTATTAAGTGCTGCTGCTTTTTTATAATTAGCGATAGATTTTTTTATGGCTCCAGTTAACTCATAAATCTCTCCTAAGCTATCATATGTATTATATGATGATGAATGTTCTTTTGCATTAAACTCTAATACTGCAATAGCTTTTTCCATATTATTTTCTATATAAAACTGATATCCAAATTCGTTAAGCATTGCTTCATAATTTAAACTAGGTGCTTCTTTTTTTACTTTTTTATATGTGATTATCGCATCATTGATGTCATTCTGCATAAAAGCATTGATCAACTCGGTTTTATGATTTCTAACAGCTTCTTTTTTAATAATCACTTTATTTTTTTTATCTACATCTCGATAAATTACTATTCCTTCGAATTTATTTGTTGCACTTAGATTAAACTGTACATAGTTTGGATAATCTTCAATTTTAAAAGTGTTGTTGCCCAAGTAGAACATTTTATTTTTTTTCTTATTTAATATGAATTCAAACAGAGGAGAATTAATGTATACCTCTCCATTTTCTTCGAAAATTTTATCGATGACTTGAGCACTAAATAAAAAATCTAAATAAGGTCCTTGAATGGCTGATATCAATTCTTGAGGCGCTTTATGTAGTAGTGATTTTTGAATAGGTTTTTTCCAACCGCGCATGGTAATTACCTCGTTTCTTAAAAACCCCATTACTGGCATTCTATTGGGTTTATCTCCGTTAGCTAATATCGCAATCCCATTACCACCGTTCATGGTTGCCATAAATTCTCCGCCAACTCCTGTATTTGATCCCCCGTGAGAAAACCAATCTAGGTTACCGATTCCAAAAGATCTTCTCCAACCAGCGCTCCAACCCCCAATTTTGTCAAGAGTAACAATATCAGTAATTCTTTTGGCGACAGCATTTGATATTACTTTGTTGTTTTTATTACGTAACGCATTTTGCATTTCGATAGCGATCACAGATAAATCCGATGGCGTAGACCACATTCCGGATGGTGCAACTTGTGGAGTAATAGGTAATCCTGTTTTAATAATCTCTCCTTTACTATTGTGCACTTTTGCAACATTGGTAAGAAAACCATCCTCATTTGGCTGTTTCATAGTTGTGTTTTCTAATCCAAGAGGAGTCAAAATATGTTCTTGCATTAATTCTGATAATGGTTTTTTGAAATGATCCTCTAAAGCCATCTGAATAATTACATATCCACCACCACTATACTCCCAATCTGTTCCTGGTTCAAAAATAAATCCAATTTCTTTATCATATCTCGGAAGCAGTTCTCCTTTTAAACTCTGCACAATAGTTGGGATTTTATCACCTTCGTAAAAGTCAGCAAAACCTCCTTGAGTAGTTCCTGCCGTATGTGATAATAGTTGCATCCAAGTGATTTGACCTGACTTTTTAAAATTACTTTTTGGCAACTTCCAACGTTGCAGATATTTTGAAATTGGACTATCTAAATCTATTAATCCTTTCTCTTCTAAAACTCCACACAGCATTGCCACTACAGCTTTTGATGTAGAAGCTGTTGAAAATGATGTATTGGCATCTATTTTATCATCAGAATTTGCAGCTTTTATACCCCACTCTTGTGTCCAAATAACTTTATAATCTTCAAAAACAACTACACTTAATCCATACAGCTTATGCTTTTCCATTTTTTCTTTAATAGTTACCGCCAAAGCATCAAATTCTGAAGATTGTTGAAGGTTGCTATTTTGTTGTGCATTAATTTTAAATGTATAATCGCTAACTACGATTATAAGGGCTACAATTATAAATTTTATCGTTTTCATAGTAATAATATATTAGTTCGTAAATTGATTTTGATACAAATTCATGTTTTATTTACGAGATTAAAAGTGTTTTTTTACCAACTGCTCTATAGCTATTTAAACTGCATTTTTGAACTCTATTTTTAAACTAACTTAGCCGTTGATAATCGATTTATTTTTAATACATGCTATATAAACTGTTTAAAAAGTTGTCTTTTCTTATCATCGTCTTGCTTGTGATTTCATGTCAAGATGATTACCTGGTGTTAGCACCTAAGGCCAAATACAAAATAGGCGATGATCCTTCATGGGCACAGAAAAATTTTGATGATAGTACTTGGGCAAATCAAAGAGACAATTATAACGATCGCATTTTTTGGGTACGTATGAAAGTTGTACTTCCTGAAGATCCAGAACCATTTAAACCACAAGGTGTACTTGTTTATGCTTTTGGCGCCTATGAGCTATATTGGGATAACGTTCTTATTGGCACCAATGGGACGCCTGGTAAAGAAAACAATATTGATAAGATAGGCGAGGTTGATAGGTCCTTTATCATTCCTCATCATTTAGCAAAAAAAGGAGAACATAGCGTAGCATTTAGAGTATCACAAAAATATCATCCAGATAAAGACAGAGGATTTGGCTTGGTTTTCTCAAATTACAAGAACTTAATTCAAGCACCTCTTGTATTAACATCAATTACATATATTCTGGCAGGTGCTTTTTTCCTTACCGCCATTTACTTTTTTATACTTTATTTCAATAATCGAAAGTTTTTCCCTGTTCTATTATTTAGCATTTGCTCATTTCTCTTCTTTCTTTTAATCATTATAGAATATGTCAAATTCTATCTCCCCATACATTACAGTGATTTTTATATTAGATTAGAAATTATAGGAGTATTGACCTTTTTGATATCATTTTTGATACCTGTTTATTTTTCTATTCAGTTTTCACTTCCAAAAAGAAAAATACTAGTCCCATTATACTTTCTTTTTTTGATTTTACTTTACTTTCTAAATAGAGGTCATTATGATTTTACTACCAAATTACTAATCGTTAGTATGTGGATAGCATCTGCAGGTATTGTTGGGCATGCTGTTTTTAGAAAAAAATCACAGGCTATCGTTGTACTTACTACTCTATTAATCAATGTTCTATTATACAATTTCTTAGCATATGACATGAGTTTGATACTAAGTTTTACGCTTCTTTTACTTTGTATGTTCTATCTTCTTGCACTACAAATACGAGAACAACGTAAATCGTATGAGCATTCATTACTACAAACCAGTCGATTAAAAAACGAGTTACTAAAGAAAAAAATACAGCCTCATTTTTTAATGAATACACTTACTTCACTAATAGATTGGGTAGAAGAATCACCTGCCAAAGGGGTTAATTTTATAGAGGCTTTGGCAGAAGAATTTAATTTATTAAACCAAATCGAAGACAAAAAACTAATCCCGATCACTCAGGAAATACAACTTTGTAAGAGTTTTTTAAATATCATGAAATATAGAAAAGAAATCGTTTACTCATGGGATGAAAAGAACATTGATCAAACCAAAAAAATTCCTCCGGCTATAATTCACACTTTAGTCGAAAATGGCATCACACACGGTCTCCCTAATGAACATAATGAAATAAGGTATCGATTTAGTCATGAATCTGATTCTGATAGCACCAAATACATTTTACAAACCATCGCTTCTCTAAGAAAACCTGATAAAAAAATACAAGATGGAACAGGTAATGCGTATATAAAAGCTCGATTAACTGAAAGTTATGATGAAAAATGGCACTTTACCTCCCAAAAAACAACCAATGGATGGGAAAACACAATAACAATATATCACTAGTTTATGAATATTTTAGTCATTGAAGATGAATCAAGAATAGCTAAAAGAATTTTGAGAATGACTCGAGAATTCTTTTTAAATACGTTAAATGAAATAACACATATAGAGTCATTACAAGAAGGTATAACTTATATACAACACCATAAGGTTGACCTGGTACTCCTAGATCTTAATCTTAATGGAGATAACGGATTTGATCTTTTAAAAAATACAGTTTCTGAGTCTTTTCATACCATTATTATATCGGCATATAAAGAACAGGCTTTAAAAGCTTTTGAACACGGTGTTTTGGATTTTGTTCCCAAACCTTTTAATAAAGAAAGGTTAGATCTTGCATTTAATCGCGTACTTAATAAGGAAGATATACATACAAAAAACATTAAGTTTTTAGCCGTAAAAAAGCGTGGAGAAATTCAACTCGTTACTATAGAAAACATTATTTATATCAAGGGTGCTGGTATGTATTCAGAACTTGTGCTTACTAATGGAAAAAGCTTTTTACACGACAAATCTCTAGAAAAACTAGAGCAATTGCTTCCAGATACTTTTATTAGATCACATAAATCTTATATTCTAAAAATTGAAGAAATTAATGCTATTAAAATCAGTTCGGGTAGTAAGTACTTTGCAGAGTTAAAAAATGAAGAATTATTACCTATTGGGCGAACGCGATATAAATACTTAAAAGAAAGAATGTTTAAATAAAAAAAGCCTCTTCTGTAGTATAGAAGAGGCTTTATAATATGATTTAAAATAATTAGTTATTCAATGCTTCTGCACCACCAACGATCTCTAAGATCTCATTAGTAATTGCAGCTTGTCTTGCTTTGTTATAAGACAATTTAAGCGCATCTCTAAGCTCTGTAGCATTATCGGTAGCCTTATGCATCGCTGTCATACGCGCACCGTGCTCAGAAGCAAAAGAATCTCTTATAGCCTTATACAATTGTGTCTTTAATGACTTTGGAATTAACTGTTCTACAATTTCTTCTTTAGACGGCTCAAAAATATAGTCAACATTAGTGGCAGTACCACCTTCTATAGGAACAATTGGTAAAAACTGTTCTGTAGTTACCTCTTGCGTTGCAGCATTTTTGAACTTATTATATACGATTACAATCTTATCGTAAGAACCGTTTGTAAAGAACTCCATTAATTCTTCGGCAATAGCAGCTACATTAGCAAAAGTAAGATCATCATACACCTCACTTTTATTAGCTACTACTGTGTGTGTTTTAGAAACTACATCGTTGATTTTTTTACCTATAGTAACAAAATCTACTTGTTTTCCTGCATAGTCATTTTCATACAATCCTTTAACACCTTTAGCAATATTAGTATTAAAAGCACCTGCTAGTCCACGATTAGAAGCAATCCCTACAACCAATACTTTATTTACTTCGCGTTGCTCTGCATAAACACTAGCACTATCTCCTTCTAGAGAAGCACTTAAGCTTTGTAGAAGCTCTGTAAGTTTATCTGCATATGGTCTCATAGCAGTAATCGCCTGCTGTGCCTTGTTCAACTTTGCGGCAGATACCATTTTCATGGCACTTGTGATTTGCATCGTTGAAGATACAGAGGTAATTCTACTACGTAATTCTTTTAAATTAGCCATTTCTTATAATTATGAATTCTGAATTCAGAATTATGAATTTTTATTAAGCTTTATATTTAGCTGAAATCTCCTTACAAGCTGATAATAACACATCTGTTACCTCATCTGTTAATTTTCCAGCTTTTAAAGTATCTAGTGTATCTCTATGCTTAGCATTAAGGTACTCGATAAAATCACCTTCAAATTCTTTGATCTTATTTACAGGAACATCTCTTAATAAGTTCTTAGATCCTGCATAAATAATTGCGATCTGATCTTCTACAGTGTATGGATCATTTTGCGCTTGCTTTAAGATCTCAACATTACGCTTACCTTTTTCAATTACATTCAAGGTAGCTGCATCAAGGTCAGAACCAAACTTAGCAAAAGCTTCTAGTTCACGAAACTGTGCTTGATCCAGTTTTAGCGTACCCGCAACTTTCTTCATTGATTTTATCTGTGCAGATCCTCCAACACGCGATACCGAGATACCTACGTTAATTGCTGGACGTACACCAGAGTTAAATAAATCAGAAGTTAAGAATATCTGACCATCGGTAATCGAAATTACATTGGTTGGGATATATGCAGATACATCACCAGCTTGTGTTTCGATAATTGGTAATGCTGTTAATGATCCACCACCTTTTACTTTATCTTTTAAAGTATCTGGTAAGTCATTCATATCTTTTGCGATACTATCATCAGCAATCACTTTTGCAGCACGCTCTAATAATCTTGAGTGAAGGTAGAAAACATCTCCAGGATACGCCTCACGTCCTGGTGGACGACGTAATAATAAAGATACCTCACGGTATGCTACAGCTTGCTTAGATAAATCATCATAAATGATTAATGCTGGACGACCTGTATCACGGAAATATTCTCCGATCGCAGCTCCTGCAAACGGTGCATATACTTGCATTGGTGCAGGATCAGAAGCGTTTGCTGCTACTATCGTAGTATATGCCATTGCTCCTTTATCTTCTAAAACCTTAGCAATAAGTGCTACTGTAGATGCTTTTTGCCCTATAGCAACATATATACAATATACTGGCTCACCAGCATCATAAAATTCTTTTTGATTAAGAATCGTATCAATACAAACTGTTGTTTTACCTGTTTGACGGTCACCGATTACCAACTCACGTTGTCCTCTACCGATAGGTACCATTGCATCGATTGATTTGATCCCTGTTTGAAGAGGTTCTGTTACCGGCTGACGGAAAACTACACCAGGAGCCTTACGCTCTAATGGCATTTCAAAAGTTTCACCTTCAATAGGTCCTTTACCATCGATAGGGTTACCTAAAGTATCCACTACACGACCAACGATTCCTTCTCCTACATTGATAGATGCAATACGTTGTGTACGTTTTACTGTTGCACCCTCTTTAATTTCTGTTGAAGAACCTAAAAGTACTACCCCAACATTATCTTCTTCAAGGTTAAGTACAATACCCTCTAAACCAGATTCAAATTCAACTAACTCCCCGTATTGAGCGTTAGACAATCCGTAAACTCTGGCGATACCATCACCTACTTGTAATACAGTACCTACCTCTTCTAATGAAGCTGTTGCCTCAAATCCAGATAATTGTTGTTTTAATATTGCTGAAACTTCAGCAGGATTCACTTCTGCCATTTTATAATAGTTTGTAAGAACAAGTATTAACTACTCTTTCTCTTATTATTAAATTTATATAATTGGTGTAATTATTAATTACTCAACTCTCTTTTTAAATTCGTAAGCTTATTAGCTATACTAGCGTTGTATTGTAAATCTCCTACTCTAAGAATAAATCCACCGATAATACTTTCATCGATTACATTCTCTATAGTAGCCTCATTACCTGTTAACTCTTTTACTTTTGCTTGTACTTTTGCACTTAATCCTTTATCTAAAGGGATGGCCGTAGTCACTGTAGCTACCTGAGTGTTATTTGACTTATCTAATAAAACAATATACTGTTTTGCAACATCACCTAACAGATCAACTCTTTTATTTTCAATCAAAACATCAAAAAGGTTTTGCGTAAGTTCTCCAGTACTTTTAAATATCTCTTTTAAAGAAGCTAGTTTAATTTCACTTTTTATAAGAGGGCTATTTAATACCATTTTGAGCTCTGCGCTATCACTAACGGTAGTGATAATACTTTGCATATCCTTCTGAACATCTTCAGTAGTTTTTTTGTCCTGAGCCAAACTCAAAACTGCTTTAGCATAACGTATTGCTGCTCTACTCATGTTATGATTAGTTTAAAGTAACATCTCCTAACATAGACTCGACTAATTCTAATTGCTTGTCTTTGTTATCTAATTCTTTTCTTACTACTTTCTCTGCAATTTCTACAGAAATTCCAGCTACTTGACTTTTTAGGTCAGCAATCGCAGCTTTCTTTTCGCTTTCGATAGTAGCCTGTGCTTGTGCAACGATTTTATCAGCTTCTGTTTGCGCTTCAGCTTTTGCATCAGCGATTATATTTTCTTTAAGCTGCTTTGCTTCTTTAAGCATACCATCACGTTCTGCTCTTGCTTCATTTAAGATGCGCTCATTATCAGCTTGAAGGTTTTGCATTTCTTTTCTTGCAGACTCTGCAGACTCTAATGCATTTTTAATTCCTTCTTCTCTGTTGTTTACAGCTTCTAAGATAGGTTTCCAAGCAAATTTTCTTAATAATAAAAGTAATCCTACAAAAAGTAGTATCTGCCAGAAAAAAAGACCGAATGAAAAATCGTTTATTAACTTATCCATAATTAATTTATGTTATTTTCTTTATGGTTTAATCTTTAAAAATCTAAAACAACAACTGTAACCAACCGTTACAGTTGTTATCATTTGTAATAATGAATTAAGATGCGAATAACGCAGCAAATCCAATACCTTCAATAAGAGCGGCTGCAATAAGCATAGCTGTTTGGATTTTACCAGAAGCTTCTGGTTGACGTGCGATAGCTTCCATCGCTTGTCCACCAATTCTACCGATACCAACTCCAGCACCTATAACAATTAAACCTGCTCCAACAATTCTTGGGATATCCATGATTATATAATTAAAAATTAAACTTCAAATTAACTATTAATGATGTGCCTCTTCATTTGCCATACCAAAGTATAGTGCAGACAACATCGTAAATATATATGCTTGTAATGCAGCTACCAATAATTCTAATATTGATAACGCAAATGCTAAACCAAATGATAATGGACTACCAATCCAACTTTTGAAAATAAATATTAACCCAACAATACTCATAAGTACAACGTGACCTGCAGTCATGTTGGCATACAAACGAATCATTAATGAAAATGGCTTAATGAAAATCCCTAGTAATTCAATCGGCGCCAAAACTATCTTCATAAATGTAGGTACACCAGGCATCCAGAAAATATGACCCCAGTAATTTTTATTCGCTGTAAAGTTTGTGATTAAAAAAGTAAGCAATGCCAAACCTAAAGTAACAGCTATGTTACCTGTAACATTAACTGCCAAAGGAGTCATTCCTAATAGATTTAACAACCAAATAAAGAAGAATGTTGTAAGCAAAAAGCTCATATACTTCTTATATTTTTTCTCTCCGATATTTGGGATTGCAATATCATCCCTAACAAAAAGCACTAAAGGCTCTAAGAAACGACCTACCCCTGTAGGGATCCCATTATTTTTCTTGTATGATTTAGCTAAACGACTAAACATAAAAAACATTAGTAAGCCAATTAGTAACATACTTACTACATTTTTAGTAATCGAAAAGTCTAATGGCTTTGCATTTTTTGCATGATGATGGTCATCATAATTAATGGTACCTGCTGCATCTGTTTTGTAGATTTTAGAATGGTACAATTTGTAGAAGTTACCATCTACTTCGGCAACAGTTTCGCCATGATGAAATTTTGAAGAAGAAAACACCTTTACCCCATTATCCCAAAGAATTACTGGCAAAGGAAAACCATAATGTTTATTTGCTTCTTTATCAGAAAATAATGTAAAATCGTGAGAGTCTTGAAGGTGATGATCTATAAATTCTTTGATCTCAGTTTTTAAATCTCCATTACCTTCTTTTTCAGATTCTTTTGCGGATAAATTTGCAGTGGTAAAAACCAAAGCAAATATCAATAAAATTCTAACTACAGTACGGTTTTGCATTTTCACGGAAAATTTCGGTTCCTAAATTTCGGTGCAAATGTACATAATTATGTTATAATCTTAAACTATATTTAACTAAATAAGTTTGATATTATTAGTTATTATTTAATTTGTTGATTATCAGCGTATTGTGTATTCTTCAGGATTTTGGAAATATAATAGACTTCTAAGACTACTGAAATCACATACGGAATAAAAAAATCCAGAAAGATCGTTTTATCAATTTCTACTCCTCCCATTTTTGTAATAGCTGCAAAAATCCCAAGCTTAATAAGACTTCCTGCCATAAAAATAAAACCTATTTGGTCTTTAAACTTTTTTCTAAACACAATGATTATAAGAAAAAGCACAACTGTAAAGGCTCCATTAAAAAGATAAGACAGATCTAATATATAGGTATTACTATGAAACGAGAAGTATTGTATAGTTTGGCTATGTATAAAATAACCTACTACTAAAATTCCTATAAATAGTATTAAAAAGCGGGATAAACTCTGAAGTGTTTTACTATCAAAAACGTTGTTCATGTTTCAAAAAAAATACGGGATTAAAGTCGATTTATTTTTTAGAATTATTAATTCTATCGAGTTGTTTAATCACCAAATATAATGAAGCAGCAACCCCAAATAGCACTAACCCCATAGTAAACCATTTTTTTTCTAATTGGTAATATGAATCGAGTTTTTTTCCAGCATAGGCGCACAGAAAAATTGTAGCTCCCATTTGGAATGCTATTCCTGTTAAGGCTATGTACTTTTTAAGCTGATTTTCCTTGCCCTTGTGGTTGTCCTGGTTGTCCTGTTTTTTCACCTGGTTTGCTCAAAGATTTTACACCACCTTTCATAGAACATGATGCATTAAAGTTTGCTCCTGGCTCTACAGCTAACTTACCTACGGTAACTTCGCCTTCTATATGTGCTGTTGGTTTTAAAGATAGTGTGTTTGCAACATTAAGAGTTCCTGAAAATTTACCTTCAAAATCTGCATCTGAACATTCTAACGTTCCTTTTATAAACCCTGAGGATCCTACTACTACTTTTCCTGTAGTTTTAAATGTACCCTCAATGGTGCCTTCTATTCTAAAACCTCCTTCAGAAACAATATCACCTACGATTTTTGTTCCTTCTGAAATTTTGTTTTGATTACGAGAAAAGTCAGTCATATTGCCGTGATCTCTTCCTTTTTTATTGTCTGAAAACATATTCTTAAGGGGGATTAAGTTAATTACTCGGTTTCTTCTGTTTGTGGTTGTTTGTTATATCCTTCAAGATTTTTATGAATCTGAAGTATGCGATAATTAGGAGATGCCACCGTAAAATATTCAGCTTCTACCTTTTTATAATATTTTTTTCTTCTATTCCATTTAGTTAAATCAACACCTCTACTATCTTCGGTTTTTCCTAAACTTAGTAATTCTCCTAGACCTTCAGCTCCTAATCTATCTCTTCTAGTATGTACAACTAAAAATTGTTGATCTTTAGTATATGCATCTAAAGAAACTTTCATTTTATCATATCGAAGTTCTTTGATAATATTCTCTAAATGTTCTTTTAATGCAAGAGCTTGCTCGTTTTCTGCGGTAGAAAAAGTGTACATTAATTTGTGGTTCTTTTCTTCATCTACACCTTCTACAAATACATTATTTTCTATTTGGGGTATTGTTACTTGATAGATTATTTGTGCCTGCTTACCTTCTGGGCTCTGAGGATAATTTAATGCAACATAATTTAAAGCTTCCTTATATGCTTCAAACCCTCTATATCTTCCTATAGCTTGCGCTTTCAATAATTCAAATTTTGGCAAAAATTCATCTTCACCACCATATTTTGTAATTAACTCATCGCTTTTACTAATTACTAGGGCATACTTTTGATCTCTAAAGTCTTTATACAATCTATTATACACAGCATTAGGACTACTACTATCATCTTGTAGTTCCTCTTCAGGATTCAGCAAAATCTTTGCATATCTAGAATCGCTATGATTTGTAATGATGTTATTTTTAAACTCATCGGCCTTGCTAGTATTACCTTGTAATTGGTAAATCTTGTATAGATTATATTTTGCAGGAATAATCAAACGCTGTTCTGGATCATTTTGTAGTAAATCTTCTAATTTACTTGTTGCCAATCCATATTCTTGGAACTTTTCTTTATAGATTACTCCTAATTGATAATATGCAAAATTAAACTCTGTCTTTAAGCTATCTAACACATTTTGGTCTGTAGGGATTTGTGCTATATATGTCTGCGGATCAAACGCTGGATCACTTTCTATAGAATATTCTTCTTTTCTCTCTTGATCGATATCTGCCACTGCGGCTGGATTAGTAATACTTGAAACTCTCCAGTTATCTTGTAATTCTCGATTTCCAAAAGTTCTTTTAAAAGCCGTTTTACCGTAAGCTACTACAGTTTGATTGTAAAAATAAAATTTAGCTCCTTTACTTGTTTCTTTACCTCTTCTAGCCCCAGTTCCGTTTTGATTAAAACGTTGCTCTGTTGGTAATTGGTTTTTAATCTTAGCAATCTCTTCTGCTTTTTCTGCAGCGATTGCTTCTGCTTTCAAGGCTTCGGTAAATTCTGAGTAGTACGCTATTCTTTCATCTGGTGACATTGCTGCTACAGTAAGAATACTATCGTTTGTTTTTGCAATACCTTCATACAAAATAACGTCATCTAGGTTAACGCGTTTTTTCTTTAATACTCGATATCGTTTAGAATCGACAATCATACGTTGTAATGTACTGTCATAATATGCTCCAGAAATAGCATACTCCTTATTATCAAAATTAATATTACCTAGCGTATAATAATTTATGGATTCTAAATATTTGTCTTCAGAATTTGTACGCAGTGATTTATTATAATATTCTACCGCTAAATCCATTGAATCTAACGTTTTAAAATAAACTGCTTTTTGATTGTAGATTCTGTCTAAAAAAGGCCTGTTTTCTCGATTTTCTTCAAGATCTGTTAATAGTTCTAAAAACTCTTCTTTATTACCGCTATCATAATCAAAGTTTCGGGATTTAGCCATATGCGCATTGATCAAATATCTTCTAGGTGTTCTTCTGTTAAGATCTATTACTTGATCAAATGCCCAATTTGCACTATCCTTATGTCCTAATTCATTTAATAACTGTCCTTTTATATATAAATAACGACCTTTTTCTTCAAAATTTTTGGTATGAATCGCTGCTTTATTAATAAATGTTACGGCAGAGTCTTTTTGTTTTAAATTAATATATGCTTGCGCCATCATTGATACAGCATCTGCATAATCTTGAGGTTTCATATATTCTTGCTCGATCATCCTAGTAAGATCTTCAATAGCCTTCTCGTTGTTATCTAAACGAAGATTTGCCTTGGCTCTCCATACTTTAGCATGATTGATTGTGTTACTTGTAGGGTATTTATATAGAATATAATTAAAGGCCTCTAGTGCAGGAATAAAACGTTGTTCAAAGTATCTTGATTTTCCTAGAAGTAAGAATGCTTCATCGATTTTAGGGTTACGTTCCCTGTCATCGATCAACATACTATGTTTTTGAATTGCTTTTACCGCTTTTTCTTCTGCCTTGTCAAAATTTTGGTTTAAAACTTCGCTTGGTAATCGAACATCTTCACTAACGATCATTCTTTCTATCGGCAGTACTTCCCAAAAATTATCCTTGTACGTATCAACAATATCTTGTCGACCTAGATCATAGGCTATCCGGCCATTATAAAGTGTGTTGTTCTTTGTTGTAACATCATGCCAAGCACGATTTACAAATTTGTCTTTTTTACGAGAACAAGCAAGTGCAACGATTGCTAAAAGCAATACCAACGTGATTTGTGATATTTTTTTCCCCAAAGCCAGATAATTTATATAGTGTGATAACTAAAAAACAAGTTTTTTAGTGTATTTGACCCACAAAAATATTGTGTGAAACGTAAAAATACATTTCTTTCGTTAAAAAACAGGTTGTTAACATCTTTTTCTAAGTTTAAATATGATTTTTATTACGCTTTTTAAAGTTGTTAACAACAACGTCATCACAAAGAATTTCTTTGTTTCCTATTATTTATTACTGGTTCTAAGAAAATATTTAAATTCTAAAACGGTAATATATTACTTATTAAAATGTGCTTCAAGTTCTTTTAGTGTTTGCTCTGAGGTAGTAATATCTTTCACTACTTCACCTTTATCCAAAACGACTATACGTTCGCAAACCTCAGTAACATGCATCAAATCATGACTAGATACCAGCACAGTGACCTCTGGGTTAGCGGCCAAGTCTTTTATGATCTTTTTTAATCGTATTTGTGTCGTTGGATCTAAGTTAGCAAAGGGTTCATCAAGAATAATCACCTCTGGGGTACCAATCAAGGCAGCGATAATCCCTACCTTTTTTTGATTTCCTTTAGAAAGGTCTCTCAAGTACTTTTTTTGTCCTAAAATTTCTCCGTGAAAAAAATCCTCAAAATCTGATAACAAACCATCAACATCTGCCTTGTTTTGCCCTCTTAATTCTCCTATAAAATAAAAGTATTCCTCTGCTGTTAAATATCCTATCAAAAAAGTTTCATCAATAAATGCAGCAGTAATAGATTTCCAGTCTTCACTCTTGCTCACATTAAATCCGTTATTTTCTATATGCCCTGTACTTGGGTTAATAAGATCTAAAAGTGCACTAAACAAGGTTGTTTTACCCGCACCATTATTGCCCACAAGTCCAAAGCTATTTCCTTTTTGTATTTCTAGGTGCTCTATATTTAGAACTGTATTTCCTGTGTATGTTTTTGTAAGATTATGTACTGTTATCATTATGCTTAGTTTTTTTGTTTATAGGCCGCTATGGTCTTGTACTTTTCTGATCTATAGATTCTTTCGATTTTATTAAAAACTGCATCCTTAAATGCAAATCCTGCCACGCCGGCAATAGCTACCAGAGCATATCCGGCATAGGGACTATATGCATAATATCCAATAGCATAAAGGATCATAGGCAATGCCATTTTAGGTAAGGATAATAATAGTGTTTTGGTATTAAATGCTTGTTTATCGCCAAATGCCTTCTTGTTACTTGTAAGGTCTATCGGCGTTTTAACATAGGCTCCTGCCCATAATACCACATGAGAATTAACTCCAATATTGTACAACGCTGCTACCAATATTGCCAGATACACATCCCACCCAAAATATAAATATCCTGAGGCTAAAATTGTAGATATCAAGGTTGCAATTACCATTAACCACCATTTAGAAGATAGATATTCTTTGTATCTAATATTTTGACTCATCATTAACGGGTAGTATGAGCTATCCCAACTGGGAACAAATTGTCCAAAACTGAGCAAAAAGCCTCCTGTCACAAAAATTGCCGCAAAGATTTGCCACACTGGACCTTTGTACGTTTCTACGGCACCTGTAAAAAACAGCAATCCATAAAACAAAAACAAAACACTAACCAGGACTGTAGATCTTGCTCTTTTGTTTCTCTTAATAAGCTTAATATCATTTTTAAGAAATGTTGCTGTTTTACCAAATCGATCCAACCAATCCAGATTCTCTGTTTTTATAGTTTTTGCCTTTGTAGCCAAACCGGCATCTAAATACAAATCTTTTACAAAAGATCTGAAAGAAACCCATAGCAATCCAACAGTAATTACAATCGGTATTGCTACAAAAAATGAAGTATCGTATAAGCCTTGAAAAAATGGTGCGGTATACGTAGTTATATTAAAATAGTCATAGTAGTGCAATCCCCCAAGTACTATCATTATCCCACCTATAATAAAAATAAGGTTGTCTTTTTTATTAAGAATAATATTTAGAAAGTTATTACCATAAATCAACGCTATTAAACCTAAGTTCCACAACAGTACATTTATGACTGGATATTCGTTACTAATCAATACTATAGAAAACGGTATAAAAAAGAAGGCATGAATTACATTAAAAAACGAAAACACTGTTTTTCCAAATGCAAAAGAAACAATCTTATTTTTTTGAAAAGGCAGTAATAGAAGTGGTTTTATATTAATCACCGGCATTTTTTGAAGCGCATATCTAAACACTAAATCAAAAACCAACCAGTATATTAAAAATTTATTTATAGTTTCTAATGGCTCTAAATGAAGCTTTTCTTTAATTAATTTAAAGATAGCGGCACCACCAACTGCAGACATAAAAGCAATCCATAATGCCCAGAATCCCATAAAAAGCTTCATGAAAAGTCCAGAGGTTAAAGATGCAGATCTCCAAAAGGATTTCCATTGTAAAACGATAAAATGCTTGAACATAGTAGAAGGTATTTATACTATTTAGTAATCAAAAGTGAAGTTTTGTTACAAAATAGATTCAGATAAATTTTTCTTAAACGCCTTTTGCTGTTCGCGCATTTACTATTTTTGCAACAAAAAGTAGAACATTCTATATGTTGAATTAATTTCAAAGAAAGTATAGAATACATTAACCTTCTAGTTCAAGAAATTTATACGATAATCAGAATTAGAATTTCATTAATAATTGCATGTCAGATTTTCATAAACTTACCATAAACAAGATTACAAGAGAAACCTCAAAAGCGGTTTCAATAACATTCGAAGTACCATCAAACCTAAAGAATATTTTTTCTTTTTCTGCAGGACAGTATATCACTATTAAGACTGAAATAGCAGGAAAAGAAATCCGTAGAGCTTACTCTATCTGTAGTACTCCTAATAGCGGAGTTCTTAAGGTTGCTGTAAAAGAAATCCCTAATGGTACTTTTTCTTCTATTGCTAATAACCAATTAAAAGAAGGAGATACCCTAGAAGTACACATTCCAGAGGGTAATTTTTTATTAAACACTTCTCCTGAGGCGAATAAAACTTATGCGGCATTTGCTGCAGGAAGTGGTATTACTCCTGTAATGAGTATGATCAAGGCTGTACTTGAAGAAGAGGAAAATAGTCGTTTTGTTTTAGTTTATGGAAACCAAAATCCAGAAGAAACGATCTTTCTTAATGAACTCTCTAATTTACAAACGAGCTATCCCGATCGCTTCTTTTTAGAGATGGTCTATAGTAGAACCCGAGAAGAAAACGCTCATTTTGGTAGAATCGAAAAGTCTACGATAAACTATGTTATAAAGAATAAATACAAAGATATTTCTTTTTCTGATTTCTATTTATGTGGCCCAGAAGAAATGATCAACACAGTTACCGAAATTTTGATTGAAAACAATATTCAAAAAGACCATATCCATTTTGAATTATTTACCAGTAGTACAGAAACTGTTGAAATTGACGCCGATCTCGACGGAAAAACTCAAATTACTATTTTGGTAGATGATGAGGAGTTTAATTTTGTTATGGATCAGAAAAAAACAATTCTTGATGCTGCTTTGGATGAAGATATAGATGCCCCTTATTCTTGTCAAGGTGGTGTGTGTAGTTCTTGTATATGTAAAGTTACTGCGGGTAGTGCGGTAATGGAAAAAAACAGCATTCTAACCGATGGTGAGATTGCCGAAGGACTAATCTTAGCTTGCCAAGCACATCCTACAAGTGCATCGCTTAAAATTGATTTTGACGACGTATAATTGATTGGTTATATCAATGCATTAATTGTATTAATAACTGTTTCGGGTTTTATACTATCCATTACTTTTTCATATCCCGGCGGAAATTTATTGCCATAAATTGAAGTAGGAATTTGATCATACTTTGCAAGATTAGGTAAGATTGCATTTTCTATCGGCTGCCCAAAAGGCATAAAACCTGCAAAAGGATGTGTAACTCCCCAAAGCGTGATTGTTGGTACACCATACATTGCTGCT
This sequence comes from Aquimarina sp. AD10, assembly GCF_003443715.1. Classification (NCBI taxonomy): domain Bacteria; kingdom Pseudomonadati; phylum Bacteroidota; class Flavobacteriia; order Flavobacteriales; family Flavobacteriaceae; genus Aquimarina; species Aquimarina sp. AD10. The sequence goes on from NZ_CP031965.1 coordinate 3,869,046, forward strand.
AAATGAGCATTACCACTATCCATAGATAGCATTGTATCCAAATTACCTATCAATTTTAGCTCTTCTTCAAAAGATAGTTTGCCCACTATATTGGTTACGTTTTTGTATTTACTATCGATATTATTAAGGATGTCTGCTTCTTTTTTTCCGCCACCAAATAGGAAAATTTCAAACTGATCCCCTTTGTCCAAGGCATCTATAACCTCAACCATATATTCTAAAGGATATGTTTTACTTTCATATTGCGCAAAGGGAGCAATACCCAACCATTTTTTTGTAGATTGTTGGGTTAGTTCTATAATATTAGAAGTAAGTGATTGCTTTTTAGGAAATTCATGATCATTAAGATCGATAGGATATCCTAATTCTTTAAAAACATCGGCATAGCGCTGGTGTGTGGTTTTTAATTGCTTAAATGCTTTATTTACTGGCCTGGTTAATGCTTTTTTTTCTGATCTTCCTTTATCAACCTGAACAACTTTTGTTCCTTTAAAAGAAAACAATGTTTTTAATACGTTTGATCGCAATACATTATGTAAGTCTGCAACAGCAGTAATACCAAGTTTTTGAAGTTCGTTTTGCAATCTTGTAAGTCCAAAAATTCCCTTATGTTTCCCTTCAACATCCGCATGATATACCTCTAGATTATCTATATCAACAAATATTGGTGCGAAAAACTTTCTGGTGAGTACTGTTAATTTTACATCAGGATATGCCGCCCTAAAAACGCGTAATACAGGAACGGCCATTGCAACATCACCCATGGCCGACAAACGAATTACAAGAACGTTCGTTTCAGATGTTTCAGAATTACTTTTCGCCACGCAATACGGGGTTTAGTTCATCATCATTATACATTTTCATCTGTTTATAAACTTTCATATACTTATCACCTTTCTCTATATCACTTAACAGTGTATCAATAGCCGTAGAAAGATCAACTCTTTGTTCTAATAATACATTAAGTTTTGTCTGACAAGCGGCTTTATGTTCTTCACTTGCCCCTTCTCTAACTGTTTCCTCGTGCATATGATATACTTTTAGGGCTAAAATAGAAAGTCTATCTACTCCCCAAGCTGGGCTCTCTGTATTGATAGTCGCATTAGCTTTCGCTTCTACATCCTTATATTGTTCTAAAAAATAACTATCAATATACTCAACCATATCTGTTCGATCCTGATTAGAAGCATCAATTTTTCTCTTTAAAGTTAGTGCAGCTACAGGGTCAATTTCTGGATCACGAATGATATCTTCATAATGCCATTGTACCGTATCTATCCAACATTTTCGATACAATAAATGTTCTAATACCTGAGATTTTTGATCATATGGGTTGGTAAATTCCTGATCTACGCTATCAATTACATGATATGTATCTATAACTTCTTTAAAAATAATATTTGCTTTATCGGTAAACATGCATGTTGTTTTTAATATGTACTTCTATTTTTCTTTACTATATCCTTCAAAACGATTTCAAGCTCATTTTCTGATTCTAATTCTAGAAACTAATGACTATATAGTATTACTTAAGGGCTACAAAGGTATTATATTTTGTATTAGTAAAGGCATCTAATTAGTATCGCTTTTTCAAATCAAAATCAGAACAATAAAATTGTAAACGGAAGTAATGCAAATACCCAAATATTAATTTCTTTGGCAAGCCAATGATACTCCATCTCCAGATATGTCGATCCCATGATAGCAAGTGGTACAGTAATAAAAAACAATTCTGAAGTATTCTTTTGTTCTGAAATCATCATCACAGCAATGGCAATTACCAGATAGGCTATAATTAACTTTAGTATTGGTTTAACGTTCGTCTTTCTTCGACTAAATTTAATAATATAAATCCCTAGAAAAAAGACAATGCATATTGTCAATATTCCTACAGAAAACAATTGACTTTTGCCAATATAACTCTGAAATGATAATGAAAAAGGCGCTATATAATCCCATATTGAAAAAAAAGAATCATATACCAACAAGGTGTAACAGTTTGCAAAAACAAAGACTGTGCATAACCCAAGCCCTGGAATCATCCAGTTTCGATAGTTTTTAGGTTCAAAATAGAATATTGCTAAAAATAATAGAAGTATAAATCCGATACTCCAAAAATGCGCTACAGAGGCAATCCCTATACACAGTGAAGCATTAAACAAGTTTGCTTTTATAAATTTTCCGTTTCTAAGTTCTAACAAACTTCTTAATCCAAGCAGAATAAATGCGCTGGACACAAGCATATGAATATTTGTTAGCCCATTAGGCAACATACTCGTAAAGAATGCATACAATACTATTGTGTACGTTCCTTTTTCTGTGAGCCCTCCTGTTTGAGTAATAAAATTAAGCATAATCATGGGTAATACATAGAACAAAATCCCAATCGAAAACAAAATTATGCTATAAATTTCTGAATCAAAACCTCGCACATAATGCGCCAAAGTATATAGTAAACTCATATACAGAGCTACAACAATATAATTAATAGGTTTAGATTTACTAAAAAAGCTTGATAACACTAGTATTTTTTATATTTTTGCAACAAACTATACCATCGTATGGTTTTGTTATATTGAAGAACTAATTTATATAAGGGTTTAAGATACTATTTTTAGGCTTTTTATAACCCAATCATATCGTGAAATTATGAAAGAATTTTTTGAAGCTATACAATCTCTTTTTGTAGATGGATTATTTTTACCGTTTGATGCATTAAGAGCATTAGAATTAGAAAGCTGGACAATGGCTAATGTTATTAACTGGTTATTTATGGCTATTGGTTTTGTAGCCTTTCTATATTGGATGAAAGAATTGAAAAAGTTTAATGATAATAATGAAGAAAATAGAGATCCTAAGGCACACTCTTTTTTAAAGCCTGACTAAATTTTTATTTCTTTTTATATAAAATTATAAAAGCCACATATTAAAAAATATGTGGCTTTTATTATACTTTACTTTTAAAGTATTACAAATCAAAACCAAGATCTTTTCTGTAATACATTTTATCAAAGTGTAGTTTTTTAATATTATCGTATGATTTTTTTAAAGCGTCTTTAAAATTATCATCAAATGAAGTTACCGCTATTACCCTGCCGCCGTTTGTTACTACTTTATCTCCATCTAGTTTTGTTCCTGCATGAAAAACTATAGATTCTGTAATAGTATCAACACCCGTGATTTCTTTTCCTTTTTCATATGCTTCAGGATATCCACCAGAAACTGTCATTACTGTTGTAGCTGTTCTAGGATCAATTTCGAGATTGGCTTTATCCAAAGTTTGCTCAGCAACATGCTTGAATAATGTTACCAAATCAGTTTTTACTCTTGGTAACACTGCTTCTGTTTCTGGATCACCCATACGCACATTATATTCAATAACTTTTGGATCATCTCCTACTTTTATCAATCCGATAAAAATAAAGCCTTTATAATCGATATTTTCTTTTGCCAAACCTTCTACAGTTGGTTTAACAATTTGATTTTCGATCTTATCCATAAAGACGTTATCTGCAAATGGCACTGGTGAGATTGCTCCCATACCTCCTGTGTTAAGACCAGTATCTCCTTCACCAATACGCTTATAATCTTTGGCCGTAGGTAAGGTTAAGTAATTTTCACCATCGGTTAACACAAATACACTAAGCTCGATACCATCAAGAAACTCTTCGATTACAACTTTTTCACTTGCCGCACCAAATTTCTTATTGGTGAGCATATTTTCAAGTTCAGTCTTAGCTTCGTTGATATCTTGTAAAATCAAAACTCCTTTTCCGGCAGCTAAACCATCTGCTTTAAGTACATATGGTGCAGAAAGTGTTTCTAAGAATTTTTTTCCTTGGTCTACTGTTTCTGCCGTAAAACTTTGATATGCTGCTGTGGGTATATTATGTCTAATTAAGAATTCTTTTGCATATTCTTTACTTCCTTCTAATCTAGCGCCTTCTTTTGAAGGTCCTATCACTGCAATGTTTGTTAATTCCTCGTCTTTTGCAAAGTAATCACTAATCCCTTGCACCAAAGGATCTTCGGGACCTACAACGACCATTTCTATATTTTTGCTAAGTACTAGTTCTTTAATGGCATCAAAATCGGTAACCGATATAGGCACATTGGTTGCTATAGCAGCAGTACCCGCATTACCGGGTGCTACAAATAGTTGATCACAAAGTTCACTTTCTACAATTTTATAGGCAAATGTATGTTCTCTTCCTCCAGATCCGAGTACTAAAATATTCATGATTGAGTATTGCTTAAATTTTTATGGCATCAAAAATAGTGTATTCGTTTTGGTATCACTACTTCTTTGTCTTAAAAACTTGAGTTCTAACGTAACATTTTTCGGAATTAATATTGTAATACCGCAGTTATATCATCTTGTCGTAGAATTAATATGGATACTCATAGTAAGGTTCTAATGGGTTTTGAAGTTAAAAAAAAAGCTAGATCTTAATGACCTAGCTGTTTTAAATCGATACCCTTTTTATAGTTCTTATCAGCTAGGGTTTAGCAAATAATATATCCGTCTGTAACTGTTATTGGATTACAGATAAAAACGTAATCCTGCCGAGATATTAATTCTTGACAATCCTTCTCTATCTCCCGTAGTGTCGACCAGATCAATAGTAGTAACAGCACCATTTTCTTCTACTTCTAATTCATCTAAAGCACCAGTAGTCCACGAAGTCAAAAATTCGAGAGCCATATAATCAGTAAGCCCTATATCATATCCTAAATCAACCGATACTCCAATCGTATCTCCTGTGGTTTTAGACAAACGATTTCCGATTGTTTGTTCGTCTTTATAACTAATATAACCAGCTGCGGTACTAAGTAAAAGAGTGTGTTTTTTATTTTTAGATAAGAGCCTTGTCATTAGTGATGGGCCTATAAAATTAATAGAAACTTTATTTTCAAGCCCTCGGCCTACGTCTCCATTGGGAAAAGAAGCTACTAAATTATTTTCTTTTGCGGTACTATAAAAAGAGTTGAATTTTAAACCTAGACCTAAGCGTTCTTTTAGAAAGTAATGCGCATCTAATCCAAAATTTACTCCTGATTTTAATTTTTTAACATGTTTTTTTAAGGTTTCATCCTGGATCCCTGATATTTTGGCCGTTCTAAAAGCAAAACCTGCATTTGTTCCAACATGTAATCGTTTACCTTTATAATTTGATTCTAATTTTGCTTTTGAAGGTATTCCTGAAGTTTTGTAAAAATTCTTCTCGTAAACTTCTATTTCTGAAAGTGGAAGCAATGTTTTTTTAAGGTTGCCATTTTTCATATATCGAAAGTTTACTTTACCTTCTTTAATTTTAGTGATTTTGGCATTGATACTGTCATTTTGTGAAGTAATTATTAAATCTTGCGCGTTGATATGCTGCATAAACACAATCATCATTGTGCTAATCATAATTTTTCTCATAGGTTTTAAGTAAGGTTGTTATTTATTGTTAAGACACAAACCTATTCAATTGTAGTTTCATTTTTTGAAACTGGAATTATAAATGTTATAGGAATTTTTAATATTGTAAAAAGAATAAGTAGAAGTGTAAAACAACTTACACTTCTACTTCATAAACACCTATTCTCAATTGTATTTTTTTGATTAAAGTCCTATCTATAGTGTTATTAAACTATATTATATCTGCAGAACTAGTCTGCACACTTTAGAATACTATGAATAATAAAAAAAACAGTCATATTTTTAACTAATATGACTGTTTTACCTGCAACTTGAATTTATAATTTAAAGTTTTATTTTTTTCAAAATTTTTTCAGCTTCTTTAGCAACTACTTTATTATCACTATTTAATAAAGAGTTAATTTCATTAACAGCAGCTTGACATTTTAATTTACCTAGTGCTTTAAGAGCATGTAGAGTTAATCCTTTTTCTTTCAAAGATTGTATTAAAACCTCTTCAGATTTTTTTCCTTTAATTTTTCCAAGTGCCAAAACAAACATTTGTCTTGCATTACCTTTAGTTTTATCACTAATTATTTTAATTAAATCATCTTTATCTTTAGGCTCTACAATTACATGAATAGTGTTTCCAATCGCCCAGTTTAAAATAAACTCATCATCTGCGGTCGCTTCATAAAGTTCAAATAACACTTTATTTGCTATACCCTTTGCTTCCTTTACCGCCAATGCTCTAACAATACCTTCTATAATATTTGAATTAAAACTTAACTTTTTATTCAATAATTCGATTAATATCGGAATAGCCTTAGGATATTTTTCCTTAGTATTTACTAAATCATAAATACTATTTATAGAAATACCCACAGCTAGTAATCTTTCTTTAATGATATTCTCGTCATTTATCATAATTAATTAATTTACAGTCCTGGAATATTTCTTCTAATAATATATCCATTTTCTATTAACCTCTTTAGAGGAGTTGAAAAGGTTGTTGTTGGTCGTGTATGCAAAATAAAGCTTTTTCCCGTTTGTTCTGAAAATAAATGAAAATCTTTAAGTTGTCTAGTCAAACTCAAATGTTTAACATTTTTGACTTCATGTAATGAAAAGTTATTTAACTTATCTGGGATCCTATACTGTGCAGTTTCGGTTAGAGATGGAATACGTGCTTTAAATCCTGTTGTTCCAACTGCTTGTTCTCCTTGAATCCCTAATTGTCTAGCCTCTAAAAGTGGATCGTCAACCGCCTGTAAATTTAAATTTCCACTAAATTTTCCATCAGGTGCAGTATTTATAGTCGGTCCTTTAGAATCTGGTGTAGGAGCATTACTTTTTGGTAGATTAGAAGAAACTTCAGGCTTTGAAGGTTTAGTAGTTTCAATTCCATTGGGCTTTAATGTGCTAACGTTAGAAACACTAGGGTTAGGAGCTCTACCATTCCAAATATTATGACCTTTTGGAGTTGTTACACCGCCAACAACACCGCCAATAACAGCACCACCAATGGCACCACTAATAGCACCTTTCTGTAGGCCTTCCCAGAAGTCCCCACTACCACCTGGAAGTAGACTCATAAATCCACCTGAAATAGCTCCAGAAGCCAAACCACCTACAGCACCGGAGATAGCTCCACCAATGACTCCTCCTACCGTTAGTACGGATGCTACACCAGCAGTTACTGCGGCTCCTACACCGCCGGAGACGCCGCCTATAATGGCGCCTCCTACTACGCCTAACCACGTACTACCACTACTCCAGTTCCATTTTATAGGATTCCAATTGCCACCATTAGCCTGAACACCTCCAAAATAAGCACCTGCAACTGCACCAATTACTATAGCCGTAATAAAAATAAACTCGCCACTAGCATCATTAAACATTAAGGGATTGTTCCACACATATCCATATCTATTAAAACTTTTTGTACTATAGGGTTCTTGTATGAAGTTATCAGGGGATAAGAATCTTCCGAGTTGGGCATCATACATTCGCCCGTTCATATGTATCAAATTTACCGTAAAGAAATGTTCATGACCAGTGTATCCTCTACTAAGTAGTGAATTATGTGTAAACGAATTTATATTACCTATGCCCCAAAACTTATCTATAGTACCCCAGGCACCAAATTGACGTTTTTCTACTACTTGACCACTATCATTACTGATTGCCAAGATGCTTCCCAAATAATCTCTATGCAAATAATGGAATTCGTTTATTGTACTATTAACTGTTTTTTTGATATGCACTATGGGAGCTGTATAAGCATCACCCATGACATAAGTCATAAATTTGTAACTGTTATCCTGACTATCATGTACAATTTCTACTGGAGCAATTGATGAATATTGTTTGTGATATCTGCGCTCCAATTTATCTTCGTCTAATCCACCATACCAAGCATTACTACGATTCATCATTGGGCCATATTCAAAGCTTACACGGCCATTGCCGGCTTCATGAATTTCTATTGGTTTTTTAAATGCATTGTAGGTAATTTGTTGCGGTGAATGTTGCTCATAATATTGCTCTCCTTCGTTATTTAAATTGATTTCTCTTAACCTGTACCTACTACTTGTTTGGTATTTATAAGTTCCTACATCAGAATTACCGGTAATTCTTCCTAATGGATCATAGGTTTGAGTTTTAGATACTGCACCAGTAATTGTAGTTAAACGATCTTGACTATCATGACCAAAATTTTCTTGCCAATTAAAACTATGATTCTTTCTGTTATTTAATATACCTCTTGCCGCATTAAATACATACGTAGTGTGCATCGCAACAACATTTGTATCATCATGAACGTCCAAAACCTTCTTTACCAACCCATAAGCATCATATTCGCGATTTTTTGTAATTCCATTTCCAAGTTCAATAGTAAGTGCTTGCGCTCTTTCAGTTTCTTCAACCAATTTCCACAGTGATTTTCCAGAAACCGCATCTAGCACTTCTTTTTTAATTCCTGCAGCATCATATATATTTCGGGTTGTTATAGAACTTTCTGCTCCTCCTGCAGAGGAAATAACTTTTTCTGTATTTGCCCTACCATAAGCATCATACGTATAACTCTTTTCGAATCTGGCAGACCCTATATTCTCTATAACTTTAGATGGTCTTTGTTGTGCATCGTATGTATAATTATAAGAATATGACTTATTAAAGAAATTATCTTGAGCACTAATAGAATTTATTAACCTGGTACTAGTATTGTAAGAATAGTTAAGATCCAGAGAAGTATTTTCTCCTTCAATTGTTTTCTTTGTGACCTTACCAAAACCATTATATTCATAAGATGTTGCCCCTCTTGGTGTAGTTTCTTTCAAAAGTTCACCCATAATATTATAGCTATAAGTATATGTGCCAGCAGATGGGTCATTCATTCTAATTTTTCTTCCCCAACCATCTATATCTACAGTTACTTTATGTCCCCCATAGTTTGCGGATTTTAAAACTCCATTAGCATAATACGTATAGGCAATAGTTCCTCCTAGATCTGTAACCTCTGCTATATTTCCAACTGCATCTTTAGTAGTTGTTACTGTTCTTGTTCCATCATTGACTGTGACTGATAAACCATTGTATGTAGTATTGATAGTTTTTCCTGTAGCTAAGCCGTTACTTATTAATCTTCCATATTTATCATAGGCTATATTATTCCATAAAGATGGTGCTGTAAAATATGGTTCACTCTCACGAATTGTTCTACCTAATACATCATGTTCAGTATTTTTAGACACCCATTTGTTATTTAAGCTTAAAACACTTTTCTTCACTTCCCATCCAAATACATTCATAAACCTTTTTTCATCTTTATCCTGTGGATAATCTGTAAGTACTGACATAAAGATATTACCTGATTCTTTTATATAAGTAGTGTAGGTGTTTTTATTCAGGTAATTTGTTTGTTGAATTAAGCGATTCCAACCATCATATATGTAAGTCATTTTCTGATTATATGGATTCGTTTCTGAAAGAACATTACCCTTACTAGTATCATAAGAAAATGTGTTTTCTAACCCTTCAACATCAACAGATTTTGTCATAAATCGACCACTAGAATCATATTCATAAGTTTCTCCTCTACTATTTATACCCAATCCTGATAAAGTTTTAGAAATAACATTACCAAAGTTATCATAAACCAATGTCTCTGTTAACCAATCTGTATTATGCCCTTTTTTCTTCATTGTAGTAGGAAGATTATTTGTGTAATCATAGTCTTCCTGAGTACTAAATGTATTTCCATACAATGTCGAACTATCTACCTTTTTATCAATTCTACCTATATAATAGTTCTGATCATAGGCACTGCTGTTGTGCAAATAAGAATACGTTTCTGTATTGGATCCACCAGAAAAGATAGTTTTTATTGTAAGTGGATTATTATATTGATCATAAGTGTACGTCTCGGTACTTGTAAGATCTAGTAGATCATCACTAGTAATTATTTTTGTTGGTACTATACTAAATACTTTATCATTTGATATTGATGATGTGTAGGTATATTGTGACCTATTTATATAATTACTACTTGATGTTGAATATGAAGATAGTGATGTCCATTCTTCTTCTAATGCTCCTCTAAGTTGAGGATTATGTTTAGCAATATTCCAAATATTCGATACTCCACTACCATCCCAATTTGTACTTTTAAAAGTTCTAAACCCTAAGAAACCTAGTCCCTGTGCATGCATCGTTGCATTTTCGTACATAAACTGCTTTCTCCGTTCTACTCCAGAACCACTTTCTTCTATTTCTGTTACTACTTTAAAAGAAGGAGCAACTTCAATATTGATATATGGGTATTGATCTGGATACGTGTTATTATAAGGTCCATAACCATCATTTCTTTCTAATGTACTGTATTCAATTTTTTGTGTAAGTCCACTATTTGTAATCGAATTAAGTTGTATATCAGTTTGATGATCTTTGGTAAACTTGTATGCAAAAAGACTATTAACTCCCAAATATCCATATGCTGGAGATCCATTACTTTGATTAATATCTAAAAATATAGGAATCCCGAATTTATGATTGCCTTGATTTCTAAAAGTCCTATTGGACGTTGATGTAAAAGAAACTGTATTATCATTTTCTCCAAATGTATTTGTATACTGAATTATTCTATCAAATGAACGATCATAAGCTCCAAATGGCGTAACGACTTTATGCTTTAAAATATCTGTTTTCCCATCTCTATTAAAATCTTGATTGATATAATGAAACTCTATAAATGGATCGGCAATACCTTCTTCAACTCTCCCTGGCTCTCTGATTGATGTATTTTTCTCATATTTTACACCAATATCTTTGTTATAAGAATAAAATGAAACTCCGTTAGCTGTAAAAAACCTCCAAACAGATGAGTTTTCTGCCGTTGGGGTTGCAAAATCGATTTTACTATCTCCATTAAAGTCTCCTAAAAGTTTTGGCGTCTTAGTATCAATCTTGTTATCACTATAGTCAACTAATTTCACTAGATTATTGTTTTTATCTAATGAATAGACCTGTAATCTCTTATTTCCAAAGTGAAACAAATCGGATTTTCCATCTCCATTAAAATCTCCTACACTAAGTTCCCCTGCATCCTTAATAGAATGTTTAAGGGTTCCCGCAAGCTTCGAAAAATTTGAGGTTGCAGAAGGATTAAGGTTTATAAAATGAACTTTGGGATCTCGTCTTGTAATAGGGTAGCATTCTACATATGGTCGATCATCGTATGGATCCCATTCTTCAATGCATTCTTCTCCATTTTGATATGGTTTTTGAATCGCTAGCACATCCATAATCCCATCTCCATTAAAATCTCCAGAAATGTAAGCTCTTGGGATTTGTTTTCGTTTAGAGATGTCTATAGCACCATTAAAGGTGTTCCCTGATTTGGTATGAAAACCTGGTTTTAAAGTCACTGCATGCGAAGCAGAATACGTTACATTCGAACTATTGTATATTCTATTCGTAGCATTGATATAATCGTCTTTGTACGTTCTAGAAAGCCCATTTATATCTGCAGATATGCTTCGCACTCTTGGTTCTTCATCTCTAATTTCTATAAATGTAGGTGCTTGCCAAGTCTTATCATATCCACCAAACCCAGAAGGGATTACTGCTCGAACTCTAAATTTAACTTGAGAAGTCGAAGTATTTGATGATTTTGATTCGTTAATCAAAACAAATGAATTACCACTTAAAACCTTATTTTGATGATTTACAAAAGAGCCCGTTATAATCTCATCAAAATCTACATTATATGTTGCTCCTATTGTAGTTCCTTGTCCATAGTTACTACTATCAAAAAACCTATCGTAAACTGTAATTTTATCTTTTTTCTTTCTATCATAGGTAATAAAATCCATTTTCCCATCCCCGTTAAAATCCCCAGTAGCAAGATTATGATCTTTTGCGGAAATTCCAGGAAAAATGTCATATGGCTCATCAAATAAGGTAAGTAACCCATTATATGTTGTGTTATAATTGAAAGTAATTGGAGCAAAAGATTTTCCTTCACTATTAAATTCTTGAATACGATACAATCGTTGATACCCCAAATTAGTAGTGGTATGAGTTAGTTTATATTCCCTAAATATTTTACTTGATCCGTACACACGGATATTGTCTAAAACCTTTGTTCTCTTAAAAGTCTGCCCACCTATATAAGATAATTCTGGTCTACTTCTGTTTTTATATGAAAACGAGATTATATTGGGTGAAGTAGTACCTGTTCTAGAGCCGTAAGCAATATCCTTGATTCTAATTAGAGAATTTGAATAAGAATATGTATACTTTATAAAATTACCTTGAGCATCTTCTAATCTATTAATTGCCCATTCTAACTGTCCTCTAGAATTATCGCCATTTCCATACCAAGCACGAGAACCGTTTGGATAATACACTATAAAATAAGAAGGGCCATATTGAGCTCCAAATGGACTTGTTCCATATCCTTTAATTTTTACATTAGAAAAATTCTCAGTTTGGTATTCTGAATTAGCAACTCCATAACTACCGGATTTTAATAACAAACGTTGACCATCTAAAGCAAATCGATCTTTATTATCAAAATCTACCGGGTCTATTTCTCCATCATGATATTTGGTTGAAGCTACTCTAGTAATTGTTGATAGACCCGAAATGTTCCATCCCCATCCAGCTATTCCATTTGCTGATTGACTATTGAAAGTTAATTCGACGTTAGGTACAACATCTTTAATTCCTGGTGGAATTGCAATAGGAATTCTATAGGTAGCCGCTCCTGTTGGAGTAACTGTTAAATCACCAGGTGTAGCTCCTGCTTCAGTACCATTTAATGAAGAAGATTTAGAAGTAACACTTTCACTGCTTGATATTATAGCTTTGGTTATTGGTTTACTTGCTTTAAGTATAGTATAATCGCCATCGACTGGATCATATTGAACCCCAGTTTGTTGCGCATTAGAGGTCATTAAAACCGCTAGACAAAAGATTATTGAAAAATATTTGTGAAGTTGCATATCTAGTTTACTTATTACTTTTTAATAATTTTTTTCGTTAGAGAGTTTCCGTCGGTAAGAAGGAATCTTACCACATACAGGCCATCTGGCCATGAGGACAAGTCTATTTTAGCCTGATGGTTTCCTGGTGTATATTTTACATTATATACCTTAGAAGCCACATCAATCAATATGATTTCTTTGATTGTACTACTATATTCTTGATTCCAATTGATTGTTAAAAGTCCTTTGGTAGGATTTGGAAACACCGCTATACTTTTGTCAAATTCTGTAAGCTCGCTTATCTCCTCTTGGATCTCTTCTTTGATTTCTTCCTCTGGAGCTGTTTGTCTTTTGGTATTACAATCTCCATCTTTACAATATTCTCTCTTTACTTGATTACCTGCCGTATCATAAGTAAACACTAACTTAGATTGCGAAAATCCGAGTGTTGTAATTAGAAAAATTGATATCCTAAGTATGTTATTCTTCATTTGTTGATGTGTTAAGTAAATTCTCAATTATTTTTTCAAGATCTTTAACTCTTTGAGCCAATGATGTATTTTGCTGTTGTTGTTCTTTAAGTGTTTTTATTTCTTTTTCTTGTGCTATGGTATATAAGGTTAACTCTTCTATTTTTTCAAGTAGTTTCATATTCATCGCTCCTAGTTCGATACCATTATTCTCCATAACTTCTGCAGACGGAATATTTGGTAAATGACCTTTTTCTTTGATGTGCTGTTGAACCTCATCGATCGTTAATAACTCATATTCTTTTTTGAACACATAATCTGGTGCAGGCACGCTTAGATCTATCTTTACCTCCTCGGCATGAATTTTTCCTTTTACAGTAAGTCTAGCATCTGGAGTTGCAGTACCAATACCTACATTACCATTAGCGATAATTCTCATGCGCTCATAAAACCCGCTATCATTTCCTTGATTATGAAGCCTAGTTTTAAATACTAAACCTCCTTGATATGTACTTGAATTATTACTTCTTTCATCAACTCCAAGAATTTTGGCTAAACCTATATTGGTAGAAAATTCGATACTAGGACCACTATTTTTCTTAAAAACAGCACCTTGATTCTTTAGTTTTAACATAGCTGCATTTCCTAAATCTTCGGATTTACTTAGTTCTAATAATACATTAGGATTGTTTGTTCCAATACCAATATTACCATTGGATGTAATTCTCATGCGTTCATAAAATCCACTATCATTCCCTTGGGTATGAAGCCTAGTTTTAAATACTAAACCCCCTTGATATGTACTTGAATTATTACTTCTTTCATCAACTCCGGCGATCTTTCCTAATCCGATATTGGTTGCAAACTCAATAGCAGGACCATTATTTCCGTCATAGACACCATTATTTGTTTTCAATTTTAATAGTGAATAAGGTTTTTGGGGTTGTGATATATTTTTATTAATAGTTAATATTCCATTAACCGTTTCATCTTGTGCCTTTGCAGTAAGTACAATTGTGAATACAATAATTACTAATATTACTTTTTTCATTTTCTTAATATAGTTTATGAATATTATGCTATCTAGACTCAAGTATTTCAAGTCTTGATTGTAACTCAAGAAGTTTTTTATTTAACAGTTTTAATTCCTTAATCTCTGTTTCCTGCTGAATGGTGTACAGGGTTAGCTCTTCAATTTTTTCAAGAAGTTTCATGTTCATAACACCTAGTGCTACTCCATCATTTTCCATAACTTCTGCAGATGGAATATTAGGCAAATGTCCTTTTTCTTGGATATGCTGCTGAACCTCTTCAATAGTTAATAAGTCATATCCTTTTTTGAATACATAATCTGGTGCAGGAACACTCAAGTCTATTTTTACTTCTTCGGCATGGATGCTTCCTTTTACAGCAAGTCTTGCATCGGGTATAGTCGTTCCGATACCTACATTTCCATTAGTTTTAATAGTAATTTGATCCTTACCGTATCCTGCCATTAAACGTAAATCATGATTACTTTCTGTTCCTAATCTTCCTACTACACCTTTCCAGTTAGCACCGTGCGAAAAGATCCCTGTTTTTACTCCGGCGATATTACTTGTAGCAAGAATCTTTGAATGACTTGCTCCTCTTACATCTAATGCTCCATGCCAACCCTGAGCATTGCTAGGGGTCTTAGTTCCTATACCCACATTGCCTTTATTATTAATACTAAATAGTGCTTTTGTGACCTTATTACCTGTATTATGAGATAGACTTGATGTTAAAACATCATGATTTGTAAGATTATCTCTTCGATATATCACAAATGTATCTGATCCACTATAGGGTCTACCAGCGAACCATTCGTTTTGCCCTCCTGTATCGTACATAAACATTCCGAGACCTCTTTGATTAACACTACTTCGTGCTTTAAGCACTAGCCCTGCATTGATAGCACCTGTATGATCCCCAGAGATTGTAAGTTCAGTGGTTCCAGGAGAGTCTAATGCTAACAAACTACTAGGAGAAGTTGTTCCTATTCCCAATCTACCTTTAGATGTTAATGTCATATAGTCTAACCAGGTTGCACTATTATGTCTTCCTTGAAACTTTAGCAAAGTTTGTCCTCCAGGGTCATGATTAATAATTCTATGACCAAATCCAGATCCATAGTTGGAAGAAAACCAGGTAATTGATTTATTGATTCCATAATTAGCGATTAGATTATCAAAGTTTTGAGCATTTACTATGGTTACTCCAAGCACTATTACTGTAAAAATGTACCTTTTCATACGATAAGCGAGTTTTTTATATTTATCTATGTTTTTACTATGAGAAATGTTACCTAATATTTAATACAAATTTTATTATCCATTGTATTCTCTAATATGTCAACCACAATATTCCTTATAATCAATATCATCTTTTGAGACTGATGGATCATCCTTTATTTAGTTTTGAAGGGAATTACGAACTGGCTTAGTTCTTAATCATTATTCTTGTTGGAAATATTTCGAATAATTCTACTGCTTAAAATGCTTCTTTTTTTAAGTAGTAAGGGAATGACAATAGAGAAAAATACTATCCCATTAAATCTAACTAGCATAGATTCAAAAAACAGAGATATAAAGAGTATTAGAAAAACAGAAAATTCGTTTCGGCTTCGTCTCATTCTTAGAGCAAGTAAAATAAAAATAGAAATCAAAATTAGAAACCCTATGATTCCTGTTTGAAGAAAAGTTTGTAAAAATTGGTTATGTGCATTGTATTTATTTGTATAGTTGCTTACATAGTTTAACTCTTCATATTTCTTCATCAAAACATCATTAGTATCTCCTATACCATAACCCAACAATGGTGCTTCTTGTATTAGTTTTATACTGGCATCCCAAGTTAACAATCTAGATTTTTCTACGGTAGTATTATCGGTTTTTGTATTTTGAATTGTGTTATCAGATACATTCTTATAAAAAACAAATACTCTAGGGTTCTGTAAAAAAACTATAAATCCCAAAATAAAAAGTATTGAAACTGTGTACTTTTTGCTTTTTTCAGAAATGTTAAAAATCAATAGCAAACACATAATTCCTAAAATAAGATATGCTGCTATAGACGCTAATAAGAAAAGATAAAGAAACAATACAACAACGATAAACACTTGTATTTTGGACTGTAGTTTATTTTTAAGGTAATAACTTAATACCAGTAAAATATACAATGACACATAGTTAGAGTTAACCAATCCTGAGAACTCTACTCTTATAAAATAGTTCCAGGCATTATTTAGAGCTCCTAATAGTATAGATACTCCTTCTAGAGAAGCTTTAAACGATTCAAAATTAGCCTTAAGAATTGGGGAGATACCACAAAAAGCATAAAAAACATTAATAAAAAAAGATACAATTAATCCTAACAATAGAAAATCAAAAAGCTTTTTTACTGTGGATGCGTCTTCTTTAACAAAAAGGAAAATCACAGGAAAAAACAATAAAGATAATGACCTTTGTAATAACTCTATTCCATCTGAAATGTTATCTGTATAAATCAAACTGATCGCCATGATCATAAAATATAATGGAAATAGAAAAAGTACTTTATTACCTGGGACCACCCTTTTTCCGGTCTTAACAATATGAATTAATCCAAGGATTATAGAAATAATAAAAAAGGGGGTTGGAAGATTAATTCCTAATGGTAATAAAAAGAAAGCTGTGTACAGACTATTCCAGAAAATAGTTAATACCAAATTGTTTTCTTCGATATAAAACATTCTCGTAAATCGGAATAGTATTTTGTTAAGATCCACAGAATTGAATGTGTTTTTATGTTTTACAAGTAATTAAAATTCTAAATCTCTTCTTAAAAACATAACATAAATTAAATATCCATGTTACACCCTAACTTCTTACTCTGAGAAATCTCTATGGTCACTTTTATGAAGTTCTTCTTTTGATAGGCTTTTAAAATAATCTAATGTATTGTTCATCCCTTCCGCCCTTCCTATTTTGGGCTCCCAATTTAAAATTTCTTTAGCCCGAGTTATATCAGGTTGTCTTTGTAAAGGATCATTTATAGGAAGTGGTTTATAAATAACCTTTTGATCTGTATTCGTAAGTTTTATGATTTCTTCTGCAAAGTCCTTTATTGAAATTTCATTGGGGTTTCCTATATTAACAGGATACACATAATCACTAAATAGTAATTTATATATACCTTCAATTAAATCATCTACATAGCAAAAAGATCGAGTTTGTAAACCATCTCCAAAAATTGTAAGATCTTCTCCTCTTAATGCCTGACCAATAAAAGCAGGAACTACTCTACCATCATTTAATCGCATTCTGGGTCCATACGTATTAAAAATACGAGCTATTCTGGTCTCTAAGCCATGACAGGTGTGATACGCCATGGTTATTGATTCTTGAAACCGTTTAGCTTCATCATATACTCCTCGTGGACCGATAGTATTTACATTACCATAATAATCTTCAGTTTGTGGATGTACTAAAGGGTCTCCATACACTTCACTTGTTGACGCTATCAGGATTCGTGCATTTTTTTCTTTTGCCAATCCTAAAAGATTATGAGTTCCTAAAGAGCCAACTTTTAAGGTTCGTATAGGAATCTTTAAATAATCAATAGGGCTTGCGGGAGATGCGAAATGAAGAATATAGTCTAACTCATTAGCGACGTGTATAAACTTAGATACATCATGGTTATAAAATTCAAAATTCTCTAGCTTAAACAAGTGTTCAATATTCTTAAGATCACCTGTAATAAGATTATCCATTCCTATAACATGAAAACCTTCTGCTATAAATCGATCACAAAGATGAGACCCTAAAAACCCCGCGGCACCAGTAATTAGAACTTTTTGCATAATTACAATTCAATATCTTTTCGCCCTATAGAATAATATGAAAATTCTTCTTTTTCTATATCGTGAAGATCATACAAATTTCTACCATCGAAAATAACTTGATTTTTTAAACTCTTTCTTATTCTATTAAAGTCAGGTGTCCTAAAAATACTCCATTCTGTACAAATAATTAACGCGTCTGTATTTTCCAAAACATCATACATTGACACTGAAAAGTTAATTTTTTCTCCTAGTTTCCGTTCTACATTTTCCATAGCTTCTGGATCAAACGCTTTAACTTTTGCTCCTTCTTTTAACAAGCTTTCAATAATATCCAACGATGGTGCTTCTCTAATATCATCGGTTTCGGGTTTAAATGCTAATCCCCAAATTGCAAAGGTTTTCCCTTCAAGCGAATCATTAAAATATTTTTTAATCTTAGGAATTAGAGTTACTTTTTGATTCTTATTAACTTTGATAACAGCATCCAAAATTTGAAAATCATATCCATCATCATTTCCAGATTTATGTAAGGCTTTTACATCTTTTGGAAAACAAGAGCCTCCATAACCAATTCCAGGAAATAAAAATCGTTTCCCAATTCTAGAATCTGTTCCCATTCCTCTGCGCACTTGGTCTACATCTGCTCCTACTTTTTCACAATAATTTGCGATTTCATTCATAAAAGTAATTTTTACTGCCAAGAAAGAATTTGCCGCATACTTGGTCAGCTCTGCAGACTTTTCATCCATTATAATAATAGGATTACCTGATCTTACAAAAGGTTTATAAAGCTTCCTCATTAATTCGGTTGCTTGTTCCGAGCTAGAACCTACAACTATTCTTTCTGGCTTTAAAAAATCATCAACCGCAAAGCCTTCTCTCAAAAATTCAGGATTCGATACTACATCAAATTCGCATTGCGCATTTTTTGCTATAACCTCTTGAACTTTTTCTGCTGTACCTACAGGAACCGTACTCTTGTCGACAATTACCTTGTAATCTTTGATAAGTTTTCCTATTTGATCCGCTACACCAAGAACATATGACAAATCTGCAGATCCATCACCTCCTTCAGGTGTAGGTAATGCTAAAAAGATAATTTCACCATGTTTCAATCCTTCATCTAGAGAGGTTGAAAATTTCAATCTACCGGCTTTAATATTTCTTTCAAATAACACATCTAAATGTGGTTCGTATATTGGGACTTCACCACTACGCATTTTTTGCACTTTTTGTTCGTCTATATCTACACAAACAACTTCATTACCGGTCTCGGCTAAACATGTTCCTGTTACCAAACCTACATACCCGGTTCCTATTACTGATACTTTCATTTAACTTTTATATTTTACACCCCTCTTGAAAACAAGATTGTAGTTATTGTTTTAAATAAGATTCTTATATCTAATGTTACTGATCTATTTTTTATATAGTATAGATCGTATTCTAATTTTTTCATAGAGTCTTCTAAATTTTCTCCATATTTATATTTGACTTGTGCCCATCCTGTAATACCAGGTTTTATAACATGCCTTACAGAATAAAAAGGATTCATTTTGTCTAATTGATCCACAAAAACTTTTCGTTCCGGTCGAGGTCCAATAAAGCTCATATCCCCTTTAATAACCGAAATTATCTGAGGTAGCTCATCTATTCTGAACATCCTAAGAATCTTTCCAAAAGGTGTTATTCGTGCATCATTATTAGTAGCCATTTTCGCTCCAGACTTTTCTGCATCTACCACCATTGATCTGAATTTGTAAATATTAAATTCTCTTCCTTTTTTACCTATTCTTTTTTGAATATAAAAAAGAGGTCCTCTATTAAAAAATAAATTGAGAAGTACTACAAATGGAACTACTGAAAAGAAAATCAAACCTACAAATAAACATAAAATAATATCAACTAGTTTAGTAAATAACTTTTGAATATAGTGTGATCTCTTATTCTTTAAATGTAATACTTCATAAAAATTATTTCCTAATAAGTTAAGCGGTAGTGCCTCATATGTGGACTCATAAAAAGAAGTAAATGTGAAAACTTCTTTTCCAAAGTACATTGATTTAGTCAAAAAGTTTTCTACTTCAAATGGCATATTCTGATAATCCTTAATTCTAATAATTACTGTATCCACCTTATCCATTGCTTTATTCAAGCGTTTTGGATTTTTTGAAAAAGTATCATGGCACGTCGAAATACTAAGTTTAACCTTATAACCATTAGAGTTTTTAATTCCTTCTATATCATTTATATTCTCTAATTTTTCATCTTCAAAGGAGTTTTCAAAAATAAAAATTGCATTCTTCAAAAAAGGTTGAGAAATAAAAAAGTTAGAACAAATTAACCTCCAAGCTGTTAATGAAAATGGCATTAATGCAAGAAACACTATTAAATAAGGTCTACTTACGGTAGTATTAATTAATAGAACTGTCAAAAAAAACAAAGCAAAAGAATACAAAACGCCAACAACAAGCGATAATCTAAATATTGAAATTGGTTTCGATGCTCTCTCTAAATTGTAAATATCAATTACATATGCAATAATTGAAAAAAGAACAACACCCATAATATAAATTGTAAGACCATGTCTATCCTGATCAAACGTGCCCCTTAAAGTTCTATCTGTAAGTAAATAGAGATAAAAGAAAACTATAGTTAAGTCACCAATAAATAGAAATAACTTTCTTTCTACCACATTAAGTGTAAATACTCTATTCATTAATTATTATTTTTATATAATATTCTAATTCTAAGATTTCGCAAAAATAATCTTTTAAAATTACAACACATAAAAAGACTAGGAATAAACTCACCTTTACTACTTATGCTTTTTGATTTTAAAAATAAAAAATTAGGCATTTTACTATATAGTAGTAGATTGTAATCATAAAACAACAATTTAACACCTGAAAATTTCGATTTAAATTTTCATAATACAAGCATTAGGAATATACTTTCTGATGCCTTTAACAAATTCGAAGATTACTTATTATTGATAGTATACCTATATAGTTTATAAAGCGTTTAGAAGCTTTCTTCTCTTAAAATATATAAGAAAGATAAAGATTTACTAGCCCACCGATATCAAAACAAGTTATGACTGCCATAAATTATATGTGTTTACTCGGTGAAAGAAATATTCAAAAAAAAATAATATCATTCTAACATCGGTACACCTCATTAACCACTCAAAGGTTATTAAGCATTGGCTGGAGATAGAGGCCTCATGTCTTTGGAATATCAGTTTAATACTTATTTAACCGAACAATCAACAATATTAAAATGAGTACAACCTAAAATTCACAATGAGTCTATTTTAAAAATATCCAAAAGTAATATCGCTATTATTTATAGGCATCAAAATTATATTCGGTTATGTTAGGAAATATTGATCGTTTCCTCAAAAACTTCATCAAAAGCATTACTAATTTTGTCATAAGTACAATTCTTTAATAAATAATTATACCCTCGCTCTCCATAATTAAATCGTTCATCTTCTGATAGACCCTTAAAATAAAGTATCTTATCTCTTAAAGACTCCTCGTCTTCTGGAGGTATTACGTATCCTGATTTCGAATAGTTAACTGGATTTTCTTTGGAATTTAAAGCCTGAATAATAGGTTTCTTTGCAAAAAAATAATCAAATGTCTTTAACTGCGAAGTCCCAAAATCATAAATTTTGGTATCTTTTGTTCCTTTACCCATAAATAAAACATCCATTTTAGATAAAAACAATCTCACAAACTGCTTAGGAACTCTATCTAAGAAATGAATGTTGTTGTAACCTTTTGCGAACTCCATAAGTCTTTCTTTTTCTGGTCCGCCTCCAAGTATATAGAAATGAATGTTATTTTCTTTTAATTTTAAAGTAACGTCAATTATGGTATCTAATGGGTTTGCAATTACTAAGGTTCCTGCATATCCAATATTAAAAGTATTCGTGCTTATTTTTTCTTCAAAAATATCTTTTGTTTCTATTTCATCGTCTATCGGTATTTCAAACCCATTTGTAATCCATTTATAATTAAAATTTTCATGGCCCAAAACACTTTTAATATGTATATCGGCTCTTGGAATAACAGAAATAATTGTGTCTGCTTTAGAATATGAAAGACGCTCCAAAAAGGATAAAAATTTCATAAAAACATTTTTCTCAGAATAATTACCTAATTCAATTGCTGATAATGGCCATAAATCTCTTATTTCAAAAATAAATTTACATTTTGGGTAGAACAATCTTTTAAATACTAAAATATTTAAGATAGGTAAAAGAGGTAATGATGATAACACAATAATATCCGGTTTGGGCACTTTTTTTCTAGAAATAAAAGGTACTATCAGTAAATTAATTGAAAATATTAACCAACTTAAGATTCTTCCTTTTCCATGAGATTTCTCATAACTATTCCCTTTTAAAATTAGTGTTGGAATGTCTTTATTCACAAACTTATATAGACCTCTAATTTTATTATGTCTATAGGGAGCATGCGAAAAAGATGATGTAACCAAAAGTGTATTATACTTTTCTTTTTTTTGTAAATGTTTTGCAATATAATAGTGCCTGTATCCTTCTCCATCAATATCAGGACTTGTTATATATTGATTTATGATCCAAACATTTTTTTTCATTCTAATCTAATGTTATTCAAACTAATCTCTTTACTTTTTGCGTAGCCTCGAAATATTCCAAGATTGAATTTTTCATAAGTATTTAAAGTAGGTGTGAAATTCGTAAATAAATAAAATTCATTTCCGCATTAACGGATGAGGCTTTTCAACTCCTACCACCTCGCTTGTAACTAAATAATCAAACAATTTATCAACCCTAGTTTTTCAATTTTTCTATACTGTATATGCGCTGTTAAATCTGTAAGGATGCATATTTTACCTCCTTTGTTTTAATAATTTTCAAGAATCTCTTTTTTCCATCCTCAAAAAGAGTCATCTTACTTAAAAAAGTGTCCCAATAAAAATCATAATACTTGAATGCATAGGGTAAACCATTTATTCTATAAAGCTCTAATAATTCTTTGAATGTATAACAATCTATTATGAGAAGCTGCCCTAGCTGTTAAATCAATATGCGTTTTTTTTCTTACAATACCGAAAGTACTTTTTACCTCCTCAAAATCAATATCGAAATCTAATATTAAGTTTTTAAATTTCATTAAAAAAATTATCCAAAATTATAGACGAAATCTCTTTACCGATATTTAATGATGAAGTCGCTGCTGGCGAAGGAGCATTTATTACATGAACGGCATTGTCATTTTTCTTGATTAAAAAATCGTCTATCAGGTTACCTTTTATATCACATAATTGTGCTCTAACTCCAGCTTCTCCGATAATTAAATCTTCTTCTTGTATTTTAGGGATTAATTTTTGTAGTGATTTAACGAAGGCTTTTTTAGAAAATGATCTATACATTTCGAAGGCGCCAACTTTCCAATATTTTAAAGCAACTTTAATAAATCCAAGATACGAGATGCTTTCAAGAAATTCCATTAAATCTATATCAGATTTTGTGTACCCTTCTCTCTTAAATGCAAGTACTGCATTTGGTCCTGCATCTACTTTTCCATTAATTCTTCTTGTAAAATGTACTCCAAGAAACGGAAAACTTGGGTCAGGCACTGGATAAATTAGATTATTAACAAGTTTAGCTTTTTCTTCTTTTAACAAGTAATACTCTCCTCTAAATGGTATGATTTTGGCATTTAGATTAAACCCATCCATTTTTGCAATTTTATCTGAATAAAGTCCTGCGCAATTCACTAAAAATTTAGTGCTTATAGCTTTGATATTAGTGTTTATTAAATAACCTTCATTTTGTTTTTCTATTGAAACAACTTTCTTGTCAAAAAAAAAGTCCACACCATTTTGTTTGCCTATTTCAAAAAGTTTATGAGATACTTTTTTATAATCGACGATGCCGGCTTGAGGAACAAAAATCCCTTTAGTTCCAAAAACATGAGGTTCTTTTTCTTTGAGTTCTTCTTGATTCAATATCTGTAAACCAGTTAACCCATTTTGTATACCTCTATCATAAATATCTTGTAGTTTTTTTTCCTCATTACTATTAGTTGCAACAATGATCTTACCACATATTTCATGATAAATTTGTTCTTCTTTACAAAACTTTAAAAGAAGGTCATATCCTTTTCTACAGTTTATAGCCTTGGCACTACCTGGTTTATAATAAATACCTGAATGGATTACACCACTATTATGTCCTGTTTGATGAGAAGCAAATGATTTTTCTTTTTCTAAGACCGCTATCTTAAGACTGGGGTTTGATTTAGAAAGGTTATATGCCGTAGCAAGGCCTACAATCCCGGCTCCAACAATTGTAACATCATAACTCATCTTATTAAAAAAAGTTTTTTATGGCCTCGACTACTATTTCAGCATCATCTAATGTTAGATGTTCACCAATAGGTAGGCTTAGCAGCAAAGTATCTGTATTATTTGCATTAAAATTTGTTTTGGCATGACCAACATAGTCATACGCCTTAAGCTTAGGCAAGGCAATAGGGTAATGAATCCCTGTTTGAATATTTTGCTCTCCCAAATATGCTTTTAACTCTTCTCTTCTATCAGTTCTTATAACAAATAAATGATATACTTGCCTTGCCCATTCTGATCTTTTGGGTAGTACGATCTCTGAAACATCTTTTAGGTTTTCGAGATAAAAGTCAGCTATTTTAATACGTTGGTTTGTCCAATTTTCAAGATGTTTTAATTTTACATTCAATATAGCTGCTTGTAAATTATCTAATCGACTATTTCTACCCTCAAAAACGTGATTGTACTTTTCTACTCTTCCATGATTAGCAATCATTTTGCATTTAATTGCCAATTCTTCGTTATTAGTTACAATTGCACCTCCATCTCCATATGCACCAAGGTTTTTTCCCGGATAAAAACTAAAGGTTCCTATATCTCCTATAGCCCCTATTCTTTTTCCTTTATACTCTGCTCCATGTGCTTGGGCACAATCTTCAATAATTCTTAGATCATGTTCTTTTGCAATATCTAAAAGCTCCCCCATATCACATGGGTGCCCGTACAAATGAACAGCAATAATTGCTTTTGTACTTTTGGTAATTAATTTTTTAAGGCTATCAATTGAAATAGTATAGTTTTCGAGGTTGCAATCACAGAACACTACTTTATGACCCGATCTTGTAACAGCTTCAGAACTAGCAATAAAACTATTAGCCGGAACTATTATATCTGAATTAGGTGGTAAATCCAATGCCTCGATAGCAATTTCTAAAGCGTCTGTACCATTCGCCACTCCTATACAATGTTTTGCACCTTGAAAAGATGCAAAGTTTTTTTCAAGTTTTTTTAATTCTTCTCCGCCGATAAAAGCCGAAGTTGTGATGATATTTTCGATAGCAGTATCAATGTCTTTCTTAATAGTTTTATATTGATGCTGTAAGTCAAGAAATTTTATCATAAAGTTATTTTTTTTCTATACCTGTTTAAAGTACAAATGTAGCTCTATTTTTGGAAAGATTATAATAGAGTCTATACAATGTACAAACAAAAAACACTATTAAATAGGCCAGAAATTAAGGAAATATTTATTGGTTAAAAGACTGTCTTGATTTGAATTATGAATACCTCATTTTTAACTGTCTATCCAACAGATATCAATTAAAAAAACTCCTATTAATAATGGTTATTACTTACATCCTCTTGTGATTAGTTCTTCTTGAGTGGGATTATATGCCTTAAAGAAAATGGAATAGCCCACTTCTATGATTGTGTTTTCTAGCCCGCAAAAGTTTCTTAATTGCGAATTAGCGTTAATACTTAGATCTCATTTAATTAAAGTTAGATTTTTCAATCCATCAATATTGGATAACGCATAATTCCATAAAAGTCTCAAGTCTTTTTTATTGAAGTAAATTTTGTAATCCATTAACATTCGTAAGAGAAAAACATCTTGAAATTTTAATAGAATTTCCAACAAAAATTAGATTCCCCAATGGATCAATATTCATCATTTGATTCTCATTAATAATCAAATCCTGTCCAATAGAAATTAAGTTTTCCAAGCCCTCTAAACTTTTTAACTCCGAATTTATATACGAATCGAAATTATCTACTGCATCTGTTATATTATTACTTTCAAATCTAGTACGATAGCCTATAATCAAACTACCTGTAATTTCTTTTATCGTAGATAAGGAAGATAAATCATTCGTATTGGTAATAGTAATTGTACCATTTATCTTAGTGTATTTTAAGGCTTCTAATTCTTCTTGATTCTCAATGACTTTATCTCCGGTAAATATATTTTCTCGGAAATGGTTTCATCATCTTTACTACATTCTAGAATAGTAAGTATTAATAAAAAAAGAATAAGATTATATATTCATATGTTTATTTTAGCCAAAATAATTTAATTTGTGGTAGTCTGAATAATTGATTTTTAACAATACCCGTATATAACTTCATATATCGTTATAAGTACATATCGCATTGGAGCAAAATGTTATAGCCATCTACATTTGCTGCGCTGATTTCGATTTCATATCTTTTTTCTTTCTAAAATCTTTGTGCAATGAAACATACAATAACCTTTGGGCTATAAGCTTAGCTACTATGACACATACTTGCCGTTATAAAGCTTATTTATACTTCTTAAAATTTAACTTCTTTTGCTTTTGACATTCAGCTAATTATGTTTTTTTATCAAACCTATCAATTTTCGTCAAAATTTTGATTGATTTTTTTCTCGTTAGCTCGAGGAATTAATCGGATTCTGATATAGTAAATGTTGTTGAACAAAATTATAACTAATAATGTTTGTTTTTTGATTTACTTCGGATCAGAAAACCTTACAACGACTTGCCAAGAATATTTTTTCAAAAATGGAAGAACAGTGAAAATCACTTTATCGAATCCATCAAAAAAATCAATAAGAAATTTAGGAGATTTACTTTTAAACAAAATAGGCAGTGCAAGAGTAGAAAGGAAAAAATGTTGAATCTTAACTTTGCCAAAATATTTCTTAGCCAATTTAAAATCTTCCATCATAAGAGGGTGTTCATCTTCAGTTCTTATATCTGGAGTTTTATTTCTAAAATTGTTAATCAAATAATTATGGCCTAACGGTTCTATAAAAATTGCCTCACCTGATTTTTTAAGTTTTTTTGAAATACTTTGATATGATTTTTCTAAATCCAAATGGTGTAGAATTCCGGCTCCATATATTATATCAAAACGATTATCCTCGAAAGTCATTTCTTCAGCATTCATAACTTTATAATCAATATCAAGTCCCTCTTTTTTTGCCTCTTGTGACAAGTGATTTATGGCAAAATCCGAGATGTCTATACCATGAGCGACCGCTCCTTTTTTTGCTAGTTTGACTAACCTATTTCCTTCCGCCATACCACAACCATACTCCAAAAAGACTTTTTCTTTTGGATTCTTAAATATTAAATTTTCGTATGTTTTATGGATGTTTTTGTTAATAGAATAAAACTTGCCAACAGATTTCCTTGTCTCATTTTCAAAAATTTCATTGTGAAATTTTTGTTCATCTTCTAATCGTTTTTCAACTGTTTTTGTTTCCATAATATCATGATATCGGTTAGCGTTATTTACTGGTGGTAAAATACAAAAAAATAAGATAGACTAGATCTTTCTAAAAGGTTTTAATTACAATCGTGGCCAATAATGAGACGAATCATCTTTTTTCCAACTATAAGTGGGGTTATTTGGGTCAACGTCTTCATCGACCTGTACAAATGTTAGATTTGGATTGTTTTGTAAATTGTTGTCTAATACAATTACTTACTATTAAGTGTTTTTTAAACCCCAACTAATTTTAAATTATCAAGTGATAATTTAGAGTTCACAGTAGGAAGTTCCCAACCTAAAGTTAAATACATAGGGAAAACATTATCATTATCATAAAGGGATGATGTGCGAAAAACTTTTGAAAAATATACCCAATCATTAGCCTCAATTAGGCTTCCAGAATTGCTTATTAAAGTCATACCTCCTGGGTAGCCTTCGGCCCAAATACCCAATCTAAAATTGGCAAGACCTCCCTCTAACTTATAATAAAAAGATAATTCTATCTCTTGACCTGCCGATACTGAATATGGTTCGATTTGCCCTATCTGATCCAAACCTATTACACAAATACCAGGTCCAGTTCCAATTATTCTATCAATTTCAATTGAGTTACTGCTATTATATCCCGTATCTGTTTTAAGTTCAAATTCATAATATGCTCCACAATGAATGCGGTCATAATCCCAAAATTCTATACCATTAGTTTCAAAATCACCATTAACAATCAAATCTATCGTATCCGTTTTACCTGAAGCCAAATTACTACCCCCGAGCAAACCCAAATTATCCATGACATAGACTCTGTAATAATAATTTCTACTTGCTGATAAATATTTATCCTCAAAAGTATTGGTAGATTTATCCGTAGATACAAAAATTAATTCTCCTGTAGTTTCATCTAGTCCGGGCGTTGTATCCCTGTATAATTTGTACTCTCTAAAATTTGAATCATTAGAAGTATTCCATTCCAATGATATTGAGGAGGTGGACTTATCTGTTATTTTTATATAAACTGGGTTAGGTAGCGTTATGTTATCTAAATTAGTATTTCCTTGTATATCTACATTGAAATTCTTTTCACTAAATGATTCTCCTAATTGTGAAGAAAAGTTTTTACTAATTTTTACATTTTTTTCTCCACTAGAAATATTCTTTATTTCAAAATCTCCATTTACATCGGTAGTGACTGTAAAATTCTGAAAACCATCAACAGAAACTGTAACATTACTCACAGGTTCATTATTTGTCATAATTTTTCCTGATAATATAAAACTATCATTTTCGCTATCATCTGAACATGAACAAATAACTATTCCCAAAGCAAGTAAAAGGTAATATTTTATTGAAAAATTCATTTTTTAGTTTTTAAAGAGTTCTTATATTATTTAATATATAATTGGAAAAAGAATTAAGATAATAATACTTTTTTTAACCTGTATAGATAATTATTTTAATTTTCTTGCTGGATTTCCAACATAGGTTCCAGGTTCTATGATGTTTTTTGTTACAACCGACCCTGCTCCTATCACTACATTATCACAAATTGATACTGGCAATATTGTAGCATTAGATCCTATAGAAACATTATTGCCAATTGAAGTAGATTTCCATTTAGATTGATCACCTCCCGCTGGTCCTCCTTCACTAAACAAGTCATTAATAAACATTACGCCATGACCAATAAAACAATCATCCCCAATATCCACTAATTCACAAATAAAAGAATGTGATTGAACTTTTGTATTAGATCCAATAGTAACTTTTTTTTGTATCTCTACAAATGGACCAATAAAGCAGTTAGCACCAATCTCACAACCATAAAGGTTCACGGGCTCAACAACTTTTACATTTTCGCCAAATTTGCAATTAACGATTCCTATTTTTAGACTTTTATACACTTTTATTTCTATCTTCTATTTTTTGATATATTCTATCAATAATCTCAACTGTTTTTAAACCTTCAAAACCATTAGCAGAAATTACCCCATCATTTGTGAGTACTTCAACTACGTTTTCATATACCTTATCATGATTTGACATTGACCCTTGATATTGGCCATAGTTATTTGCAGTGTTTCCTTTTGCCAGGTTTTCTATTTTATACCCTTCAATATTTTGATATTCGAGTTCATTAAGATATTGCCCCCCAATTTTTACAGTTCCTTTGTCACCAAAAATTGTTAGTGACCCTTCCATGTTTTTACCATGGCTATTTACAGTATAATTAATTGTTCCTAAGGCTCCATTATAGAATTCTAATGCAATAGCTCCATTATCATCAAACTCAATTATTCCTTGATGATTAAAGTTTCCTCCAAAAGCTTCTACATTTTTAACATCACCGACAATCCAATATAATAAATCAACAAAATGACTGAATTGCGTATACAAGGTCCCCCCGTCTAAATCAAGAGTACCTTTCCAAGAGTTTTTATAGTAATCCGGATTTCTATTCCAGAAGCAGTTTAATTGGGCCGAATATATCTTTCCTAATTTTCCTTCGTCTACAATTTTTTTTACTGCTTCTACTGGTGGATTAAAGCGATTCTGTTTAACAATCATCAACCTCTTATTAGCTTTTTCTGCTTCTTTGATCATCTCTCCACAATCATAAACATTAATAGCCATTGGTTTTTCACAAAGTACATGAAAACCTGCTTTTAAGGATTGAACTGTATGTTTGGCATGTAATCCATTTGGAGAACATATCGCAACCAAATCCACATCTGACTCACTTGACAACATTTCTTCAATAGAAGTATAAGGTGTTGCCCCATACTCTTTTGCAAGCATTTTTGCCTTATCAAACTCTATATCACAAACAGCTTTTAATACACCATTGTTACTAATATGGCCTGCATGTCTGTTTCCTATTCTTCCGCAACCGACAATTGCGAACTTTAATTCTTTATTCATAAATATTATTAAAAATGCAAAGTTAACTTTTATTTCTAGAAAAGGTCAACAAGACACACAACAATGTATCTCATTAATTAAGACTGTTATAAAGTCTTATAAGTTTTATTTCTTCATTTTCCCAATTTAAAGATTCTTCTACAGCTTTTCTTCCATTGTTTCCTAATTCTCTTTTCAAGTCAGGATTATTGTTTAGATATTTAATTTGATCTGAAACCGCTTTTGGATTATCGGGATTAACATTAATTCCGCAATTATATTGTTCATTAAAATCCACCCAATCTCCAAAATTTGGCATAATTACAGGAATACCAAAGTACATGTATTCAAAAAGCTTAACTGTATATGCATAATGAGATTGTCCCACATTTTCAAACAAAATCAGTCCTACTGTTGCCTGTTTGTGATATTCTTTAATTTCTGAATATGGTCTTTTACCCAAATAATCAACCTTACTCCATCCTTCAAGGCTTTTTGATGCTTCAAATAATTTCTCACTTCCAAATTTTCCTGCTAATATCAATTTTCCTTCGTTCAAATACCCAAGGGCATTTATCATATTTAACACCCCTCTTTCCTTAGATAAAGTGCCAGGGTGAAAACATAGTTTGTTGTGGTAATCTTTGGTGTTTAAATCAAAATCATTGTCTATTATTATGCTATTTGCAATAAACTCTGTTTTTTCATTAAGGTGATTAAAAGATTCTACCATTCTTGTTTGTGGCATTAATAATGCGTCAAATCTTTTCATAGCATAATCTTCATACTTTGCGAAGGAAAAAGAAATTACCCTTCTTAAAAACTTATTTATCCATGGTTTTATTCGAATCTGCGTTCTATAATCTTCATGGACATCGTATACTACCTTTTTGTTTTTTGATTTTAACTTTAACCCAGAAGGTATTAATTCTGGATCATGAAAATGATAAACATCTGCATTGAGTTCTACTGCTTTTTTGTATACTTTTTTAGTAGCTTTAAAAAATCTATTAAATCTTCCACTGCTAGATCCTACATCATATATTTCTACACCATCCAAAACCTCATCCCCATTACCATCTGCGACTATAAGGCAAACTTTATACCCATTCGAGGCTAAAGAACAACATTCTTTAAAAAAAATACGATTATCGTAACGACCATGCACTGATGTCAAATGACAAACTTTCTTCATTTACTTGTAAATTAATCCATTCTTTGTTTTGTATTTTGGAGGACAAAAATAGCTAATAAAAGTAACAAAATTCCTCCATGTGTCAATAAAATCGTACTTAATGCTCCGTTCAAAAATGAAAAGACTAATAGTACGAACAATCCAAAAAACTTAGGGCTAATATTTAATGAATTTAAAATTGAAAAATATAGTGATGTCAATATAATACTAATAAGAATGCCCCAGGTTCTTAAATTCTTAAATCCATCTGAAATAATACCAACGTTAGCATTCACATCAGGCTTATTAAAATAAACTTCACTTATAACATATTCTGGAAGCACATCGTATTTATAATCTACAAAAGTGGACAAAAATGAATGCGACCAATATAAAGGCTCATTATATGTAAAAAAATCAAAATAACAATAATCCAATAGTGCTGTTAAAATAAGTACTCTTCTAAAAGATACATCCCATAAATATGTAAAGTCGAAAAACAAAGTGGCTAAAAGTGAAATGCATATAAAACCGGTCATTACCAACAGAAAATATCTTGTTTTTTCTAAGTAATCATATTTATAAAAAATTAAAACAAAAATTAACCCTATAAAGACCATTTTATGAGCTCCACACAGATAAAGAAAAAGTAGTAATAAAACTGATAAAATCAAATTTTTCCTGTTCCCAAAATAAATGCTCAAAACTATAATTATGGGGAGTATCATTCTCGAAAACCAAGAATACGTATAGGCTGTATAAGTGTTTTTAATGTTTTGACTAACCAATGTTCTGGTTTCATAAACATCTATTAGAAGTAAGTTTTTTAAATTGATATAGGGAGCATATTCGACTATGAATGGAATAATTCCTATAACAGTAATTGTAAGCAAAACAGGACCTGATTGATGAAATTTTAAAGTAGGAGAGTTAAAATTCCACTTAATTTTCGAAAATAAATATGTTGTATAAAAAAAGATGTTATGATATAAAAATATGCTAGGCAAGACTTCTGAACTTGAAGCAAAAACCAAACCTGCTGGCACAACAAAAAAGAAGAGTATTAAATTCATAATAGAATACATAAAACCCGACAACCTTGCTGTCAAAAGAAAAAGAACATTGAGAATAATAAATAGTGACGCTATGAAGTACCTTCCGCTATGAAAATAAAATGTTATATTTCTATAATAAGACACATTATTAAAATTATCAAACCTGATAATATAATTGAAGTGTATAATAGACAAAACACCGAAGAAAACAAGAAAAAGACAAGCATTAATATATTTTGTTCTATTAACTATAAATTTCATCTAGTTCTCTTTTATTTTTAGTGGTGATAAGTAAGCAATAAAAAAAAGACACAAAAGAGATTCCAATATATCTACTAAAATAACTTTCAAACATAAAGTTAAACAATAGCAAAGTTGTAAATACAAATAATAAAACTTTTTCTTCAAAAGGAACATGCGCTACTTTTCTAAAAAGAAAAAAGAAAATCATCGTTAGAGCTATCAGTCCAATCATTCCACATTCAACAAATATTTGCAAAAACTGATTGTGACTATTTAAATTATCCCTTAAAGCATAACTATATCGTTTCTCTTCATATTTCTTGTTTAATTCTTTTTGGGCATTGGCCAATCCAACTCCCATTACAAAATTATCCTTTATAATAGCTACAGAAGCATCCCAACTTAAAAATCTAAGCATTACTCCATACCTTTCTTCTGGGTTAAGTTCTATATTATATTTAACAACATCGTTGACCAAAGCCTTGAATCTTGGCTGAATGAAATATGCCAAAATAATTAAGCATCCTATTCCACCATATATCATGAATTTGTGCTTTCTTTTATTGACTATAAAAAATGTTAAAAACAAAATAGCTATAAACAATCCTCCAAATGCTGCAACACTCATAGTTTGCAACACACCTAGTGAAAGAATGAACACTATAAACATGGAGTATCTTTTAAAAATACTCTTTCTATATATAATGGTAATGCATATAGCTATTGTAAGATAAAATCCAAAATAAGAAGTTTGAATTAAAATTGAGAAATGCTCGGCAAAAAAATAATTCCCTTCATAAACGATAGCTTCAAAAAAACCTTTTGAGGTGTTTATTAAAGGGTTAAATGTTAATTGGCCATCAATAAGGTTAATAGAATTAAAAATAGTATTTGCCAAACATATTATATAGGCTATCAAGCAGCCAAACACAAAGAATTTTAGCACTTTTTTAAAATCGATATTGCCTCTTCCTAAAAAAATTATTGGAAATGCTATCAAAGATGCTCTTTGCTCGAACCATTTAAAACGATAATCATCTGAAAACAGAAAAATAGAAACGGAATAGACTATAAAAATTATAGGAAGTATATATATTTCTTTGTTTGGTTTAAGTTTTATTTTTTTCAAAAAAAAACTAATACCTAATGCTAGTATACACACAAAAATTAACAATGTAGATATCTTTTCACTTATTGGCATAAAAAAAGCGAAAAGAGCCACAAAATTTCCATAGGTGATAATTTTCTTAAAATCCATTTTTAATTAATTAATAGATTTTTCTTTTTTGCTTTCTTATTTTACTCAACTGTGTAAATCTTTAAATCTTTTAAAATTATAATATTATTGAAAAACACTGGATATGCCTCATCTGGTCTAGTTCTTATTTTAACATAATTTTTGGGGCTACTACTAGGGTTGACTTCTAATGAATATGAAATATCTCTATTATCTATACAAACAGAATATTCATTTGACCCTAAATCATAAAGAATTATTACTTTTTTATTATCTAAATATGGATACCGAATTCTAGGTCTTACATTGTCATTTCCCCATGATGGAATATAATTTGCTTTAAAATTTAAAACAGTGTTAAACAAAACAATATCAATATTGGTATATAAATAATCATTTGGATCAAAATCAGAAACTTGTAAATACGGCCTCTTAAATTTTTCTATATCTATCTCAAAGTAAAGTTTAGAATTTGTAGCTATATTTAAATTATCCAAATTTAACGTAGCTGATGCATCAACAATCTCATCTTTATTTCCCGAATCTATTATCAGCTTACCATCTGTTATTGAAACACTAGAATTACCTCTTTCACCAACTTCAAAAACCCAATCATCTTGTTTATCAAAACTATTATCAGACAGCAGTTTAAGGCTTATATCCTCTTCTATTCCACAAGGTATAGAAACAGCTTTTATCCTAACCGTATCTTTGGATGACTCTCCTTTTGAGTCTGTTACATTTAATTCAAATATGTACTCACCTATATCAGGAATCGTTATAAGGTTCTTGATCGAATCATTTTTGTTATTAGGGAATATATTGATATTGTCTTCGAATTTATTATCAATAACTTTCCATTCATATTTAACAATATCATTGTTCGGATCATTACTTTTAGAGCCGTCTAAAACAAATTCTGATCGTTCTTCTATGGTAATATCCTCGCCCGCATTTGCTACTGGTGGACCATCTGGTATTATATCATCATCATTATTATCACAACTTAATACGATAATAAGTATTAATAACGGATAGATAGATTTATACATTTTAAACATAATTCTAATTCTTTTAATTCGGAATATTTTGTTATTTACCTTTTAAAAAGTTTCTAATTTTAAACCCTAACTCATATAATTTTTTATTATTTCCATAATCTTTATAAGATTTATTTGGCATGTTTATTATTTGCTCAAACTCTTCAAATGGCACTCCTAATTTCTTTGCAACATATTCCATATCTTCAATATGAGAATCATTAGGGTAAATTTCTTGATTCATTTCTTTTAAGGCTTCCTCTCTAGATAGTTGATCCGAAATAATTAAACTAGACAAATGCGCTCGTCGTTTATCATAATTAAACTTATGTGGCAGATAATATGCTTGAAAAAATTTTGTAAAACGAGATTCATGATGCTTTCCTCCATAATATTGCCAATCTAGCTCTTTCTTCATAATTTCAATCGCTTGATCTTTATGAAAAGGCATAAGGTTAAGAGGGCGCACTATCTTCATTCTGCGTAGATATGGAAAATAAATATATTGTTTAAAAAAAGTAACATGTGGATACTTTTTTAGTCTTCTAGCACCAAATTTTTTATGTATTGATTTTAAGCTTTTATAATCTAAATTAATATACCCCCAAGATTTTGGTAAAATACACTCAGTTGCAAAATTACTTCCGTTGAACACATATTTAATTCTATTTTTTACAGCATAACTATACAATGCAGAAAATATAGCATGATCCTGTGGTACATCTTGATTAGCTACATTGGCTTTAAAATATGCAAGCTGCAGATCTTTCATCTCCTGCCAATCTACTACATGAGTGTGTAAGTCAAGATTTAACTTTTTAACTATATTTTCTACATTTTTTACAGCTAGTTCAGAGTTCCAACCACAATCAATATGTACTACTAGTGGTTTTAATCCTAATTGCACAATCTTATAAGCCAAATAAGAGCTATCCACCCCCCCACTTAGTCCTACAATACAATCATATTCTTTGTTTTTTTGGGTTTTTTTTATTTCTTCTGCTATTGTTTTTAATTTTTGTTCTCCTTCTTTATTAGGAAACCACATTGTTCTAGCTCTTTCTATAGCATCATTACAATGATTGCAGTTTCCTTTTTCATCAAAAACAATTTCTGGATCTGTTGTATCCATGATACAACGATTACATATTTGATACTCTCTTTCTTCCATCTGTTTTTTTATTCTTTTTTTCAGTATATCAAATTAATACTAAAACTTATTTTGTTTTATAGTAAATACAAAACCTTAATGAGTTTTATACTTTAATAATTTCTTTTATTTCTTTGGGGTCTGGGTATGAAATAAGAACACCTCTTTTCTTGCCTTGAAACACAAATAAACTTCCTGCTGCAACTGCTGATGCTTTACCTTCTTTAAAAGCATTTTTGAAATCATTTAACTCCCCGGCTCCACCACATGCAATTACTGGTATTGATACTTCTTCAGAAATTTTTTTTATCAGATCTATATCATATCCATTCATCATTCCATCTTTTTCAATCGAATTCAAAAATAATTCACCTGCACCAAGTTTTTCCATTTCGAGAGCATAGGTTAACGGATCTTTCTTAGTACTTTTCCTGCCTCCATTAACATAAACCATTTGTTTGCC
Organism: Aquimarina sp. AD10; assembly: GCF_003443715.1. Lineage (NCBI taxonomy): Bacteria > Pseudomonadati > Bacteroidota > Flavobacteriia > Flavobacteriales > Flavobacteriaceae > Aquimarina > Aquimarina sp. AD10. The sequence continues at coordinate 3,906,116 of NZ_CP031965.1, forward strand.
AAATAGATTTTTCTTGTAATCAATGGAAACTACTATAGTAGAACTACCAAAAACAACTGCGGCCTCCTGAACAAACTGTGGGTTATAGAAAGCCTCTGAGTTTATTGCTACTTTTTCTGCTCCTGAAGCTATAAGTCTACGTATTTGATCGATAGTTTTTATTCCTCCTCCATAACAAAATGGCATAAAGCATTCTGTTGCGATATCATGAATTAATTGATAAGGGGGCTCTTTTCTATCATTAGTAGCGTCAATGTCAAGAAATACTAATTCATCAACTTCTTTTTCATTAAATATCTTCACTGCATTTATAGGGTCACCTATGTATGTAGAATTCTTGAACTTTATTGTTTTCACTAGCCCACTATCTCTTAATAATAAACAAGGAATTATTCTTTTTAGTGCCATACTTCTTAATACTCACGTACAAAATTCTCTAATAATTTCATGCCAAACTTATGGCTTTTTTCGGGGTGGAACTGAACTCCCATTATGTTTTCTTTTTCAACCGCAGAGTCAAATTCAAAACTATATGTTGTCTTTGTTAAACCTGAATTATCATTAACATCCATATAAAATGAGTGTACAAAATAAAACTTAGGATCTTGATACATACCCTTAAACAACTTGCTATCTTTTTGTAAACTTGTATAGTTCCATCCTATATGTGGTACTTTTAACATCTTATCTTTAAACTCAAATCTTCTCACTTCAGCATTAATCCACCCAAAACCATCAAGTTCCCCTTCTTCACTTTTTGTGCATAACAATTGAGCGCCAAGACATATTCCTAGAATCGGAACTTGTTCAACTAATGCTTTTTCATTAAGAATGTCCCATAAATTATATTTTTTTAAGCTTTCTATCCCCGAATCATATGCTCCTACTCCTGGCAAAATAACTTTTGTAGCCGATTTAATTTTGCTTGGATCAGAAGTAATTTCAGATTTAGCCCCTATTTTTTTCAACATATTCTGAATAGAGCCTAAATTTCCAACTTTATAGTCTACAATGGTAATCATCTTTTTATTTTTTATTTCCTTTTGCAAAAGAATATGAAAGGTATATATTCAACATGTATAATAAAGAATATGATATTACAAAAGAAATTAAAGCAGTTTTAATATCATTGTAATGAATTCCTATTACAAAAGAAATTACGGCAAAAATAAGCAATCCTATCTGCCAAAACATATCATAATGTTGTTTTTCTGCAATATTGAACATATAGCTTAATGGACTTGCTGTAAATTTGAAGAAGAATAATATGGAAAAAATCTGTGCAAATTCCCCTGCCATTGACCACTCTTTACCAAAAATAAAACCAAAAATAAAAGGAGATAAAAAAAACAATAAAATAGTAGGGAAAATCGATAATAGCATTAGGGTTTTAAGGGTTTTTATAAAAATATCCTTACAATTTCCATACTTCACATAATCTTCGCTAGCCCTTTGTTTAAAAACGTCTAGTACAGATCTACCCAATAGACTAATTGGAGCATTGAGCACCCTTTCCATTAATGAATAATTCCCTAGAATTGCACCTCCAAAAAACTTTCCAATTACAAATATTGGCAACTGATTGGACACAACATTAATAAACTCTGCAGGCAAGGTGAAGTAAGGGAATCTTTTATATCTTTTCATAAGTAATACCATACTGTTCCTGGTTACCTTAGCGAATACTGAATCATTATCCCTTCTAAGTTTATTGACTAGATATAATACAGAAAAAATTCTTCCCGACACAAAGCCCAGTAGTAATCCTATTGGAGTATAACCTAAAACTCCTGTGCCTATTTGAGTTCCTGTCAATCCAGCAGTATTTATGACCTTACTAGTCGCCATTCTTTTATATAGTGTTTTTCTATTAAACCAAAAGCTAATAGCATTAAAAATTCCCATAAAAAGAACTGAAAGAGGAATGAAATATAACCATTTGGAGAAGACCTGAACATCGTCATTTTTCTCAACCAAAAAAACAGCTAACTCCTGATTAAAAAAAAAGATTATTAAAAATATTATTGTGCTCATTACAAAAGCAATAACGATAGACAACACAGTAATACCTGCCGAATCTTCATCTTTTTCAGGAATAATAATAGCAACATCATATTTTAAGGAAACAACAACAGAGATAACGGCAGCCAAAGACATATATGTAGCCAATATTCCGAAGTCTTCTGGAGTGTAAATCCTTGTCAAAATTGGAGATAGTGCTATAGGAATTGATTGTGCCAGAGCAGTACCAGTAACCAAAGTAATAATGTTTCTGGTAAACTTAGATTTAAAAGAAAATTTATTTTTCATTGATCACTTCATTAATTTTCCTTCCTATATACGACGAAAATATTCTTGCAGACTCTCTATCCAAATGACTACCATCATATGAAACATAATCATATCTATTATCTACTTCTATCCATTTAGCACCTATTTCCTCTATTGATTTTCTTATTTCATTTTCTTTAAACCCACTTAATTCATTTTCCAACTTTTCCATTTCCTCGGTAGTTGGCATCCTCAGAGCAAAAACTTTTATGTCTTTCTGTATCCATTTTTCAATTTGCTCAAATAGATTTTTTAGAACATCTTCCGAAACTATGTTACTCTCAAAATCTTTTACATACCCAGGTAAAGCCGCTTTTGGATTGAATGGAATTTTTCTGGACTCAACCCATCCATTCTTTTTAAATCTTTCGTAGTATCCAGGAATTGTATCATTATAGTAAATAACATCTGTAGGTTTAATTGGGTCAAAAAATGAAAATAAAGGATTAATAAATCGTCTATTAAAAACATCTTTTTGAGATCTATTCTTTTCTTGTAAATAGTGCTTGTTTGCTTGAGCTTTAGGAGTTAAAGAATATGGGGTTAATCCCAAAACTATTATTTTATCATTTCTCAACCTATTCTCAACTTCTTTAAAAATTAGCTCATTATGTCCTCCAGAACTAAAACCAAAGTTTAAGACTCTTAAGCCTTTTAATTCTTTGGAAACCGATTTAGGATCTATTCCTCTATATATTCGAGAGTCCCCTTCAAAAATTAGGTCATATTTATTCGTTGAATGTACCTTGTCTGACCAAAATTTTTCTTTTTGAACCTGTGAACTAATAGGTTCTGGCCTCAATTTTCCAACAACAAAAATCCCTACTGCCGAGATCAAAACTAGTAAGAAGAAACGATATAAGTATTGTTTTTTCATTTTTAAAATTGAAAATAAATAAATTCTTGTTCAGGACCTCTGAAAAATACAATTGCACAAATCATTAACGAATACTGAAAAACTTCTAAGTCATACTGTTTCTTAAATCTTTTAAATGACGCAACCTCTCTTTCAAAGTAATAACTTCCTTCCGCAACAAAAGCAAGCAATAAAAATATTAATGGATTTATGTTTTCCTCAATAAAATTGTAATTCAAGTTTAATTGAAACATTTGACCTAAAACTGTTCCTATTTGCTCTATAGAGGTTGACCTAAAAAACACCCAAGCAATTAGTACATATATTATTGTAAGTGCTCCCGTAATGAAGCTGGCTACCTTGATATTACTTTTAGTGAAAAATTGCTTAATTATTCTTTCTATACTTAAACCTGCTGCATGAAATCCTCCCCAAAGAATAAAGTTAATATTTGCACCATGCCATAAGCCAGATAGTAACATAGTAATCCACATGTTTATATGTGATTTTAATCTTCCTTTTTTTGAACCCCCTAAAGGAATGTAAACAAAATCACGAAACCAAGTAGAAAGTGAAATGTGCCAACGATTCCAAAAATCTCTTAAAGATATTGCCAAATAAGGATGATTGAAGTTCATTTTAAAATGATAACCCATTAACTTAGCTAACCCCCTAGCAATTTGGGAATACCCGCTAAAGTCAAAATAAATTTGAAAAGCAAAACATAGCATAACGATCCACCAATATAAACCAGGTTGATTATTGACTCCTGCAAAAGCATGATCAACAAAAACACCTAAATTGTCTGCAATTACCGTTTTTTGAAAATAACCTATAATGATTAGTTTAATTCCATTCCAAAACTCGATTCCTGAAACCTTCCTTTCACGATTAAGTTGCTCTAAAAAGTCTTTTGCTCTTATTATTGGTCCAGCAACTAATTGAGGGAACATTACTAAGTAAGAGAAAAAATGCAAAACATTATTAGTAGGTTTTAAATTTTTCCTATATACATCTATTGTATAGCTCATAGATTGAAATGTATAGAAACTTATTCCAACTGGTAGAATATAAGTGAACTCTGGGAGCTTGTCTTTGAGCTGTATAGAAATTGAAAATATTTCAAAAATGTTTTCAAACTGATCTGCTAAAAAGCTACTATATTTAAAAACACTTAAACTCATTAAATTAACAAAGAAAGAAAGTATTAAAAATAACTTTGCATGTTTTCTATAGCCATTAATGAGTATAGCTGCAAAAAAATCAACAAATCCACTAAAAACAATCAAAAACAAAAATCGCCAATCCCACCATCCATAGAATATAAATGAGCTTACTATTAAACACAGATATTTTATATTTGTTTTTTTCTTTAGTTTAAACCAAAAGAGAAAAAAAAGCAATATAAATACTAAAAAAGGTAATGAATTAAATGACATTTAGGAGTTTATTTAATTTAATTTTGAAAGAAGTTGTTTCTTTAAAAATTTGCTAAGGCTACTACCCCATTTAATTGGTGAAACAAAAAAAGTTTGTTTGGTTTTTACCATATCTAAAATACTATATTCTGGTCTAGGTGCAAAAGTAGAATAATTATCTGTTTTTTTTAGTATTACAGATTCCAGTTTCCCCAAAACGCTTAAAATTTTACTTGCAAAGTCGTACCAGGTTGCTTCGCCTAGATTGCTGTAGTGATAAATCCCATATCTATAAGTATTCGTAAGAATTACTTCTATTATAAACTTAGCCAAATCATTGGCATTGGTAGGAGTACCAGTTTCTGAGATCGTAATTGTGAGCTCTTCTCCTTCTTCTGCTTTTTTTAATATTGTTTTCAAGAAATTGTTCCCAAATTCTGAATACAACCAGGAAGTTCTAATAATAAAGTATTTCCGACAAATATTCTGAATATACTGCTCTCCTTTCAGTTTAGATTTTCCGTATTCGTTTATAGCGTTAGGGATGTCTTCTTCTGTATAAGGAGATTGTTTTTTCCCATCAAAAACATAATCTGTAGAAACATGAATCAAAGTAGAGTTCTGCTCTTTACATACTTCTGCCAGATTTTTAACCCCCTCGGCATTAACCAAAAATGCTTTCTCAGACTCTTTTTCGGCCTGTTCAACATTAGTATAGGCTGCACAGTTAATTACGAAATCAAATGATTTGTCTACAAAAAAATGTTCTATTTCCCTTTTTTTTGTAATATTCAATGCTTGTGAATCGGTAAAGTGCATTTTCAAACTAGGATAGTTTTCTTCTATTTTTTGAATACATTGTCCCAATTGCCCTGACGCACCTGTAACAAGAATTTTTGTTTTATCCTGTTCTTTAGACATCCTGTACATCTATGTTTTTGAAAAAAGATAATTCTCTATCTTTTTCTGATAATTGAATTTCAGAATCGTCTAATCTCCAATTAATATTTAATTTTGGGTCATTATAGATAATCCCAGATTCTGCTGATTTATGGTAATAATTATCACATTTGTAAGAAAAAACAGAATGTTTACTCAATGTGATAAATCCATGCGCAAACCCTCTGGGAATAAATAATTGAAAATTGTTTTTATCGTTCAAAACAATCGAAAAATGCTTTCCGTATGTTTCAGAATTAAACCTCAAATCAACAACAACATCTAATACTTCTCCCGAAATTACTCTTACTAACTTTGCCTGCGCATGGGTTCCTTTTTGAAAGTGCAAACCTCTTAATACTCCTTTCTTTGAGATTGACTGATTGTCTTGCACAAAGTCCGTTCGCAGACCTGTTACTTCATAAAACTTTTTTTTAGTAAACGTCTCAAAAAAAGAGCCTCTACTATCCTTAATCTCCTTTGGTTTAATAACAAAGCATCCTTTTATAAAACTGGGTTCAATTTCCATCTTAATATAATTGTAATAAATATTGACCGTAACCACTTTTCAATAAAGGTTGTGCCAAATTATGAAGTTCTTTCTTATTAATAAACCCTTTTTTGTATGCTATTTCTTCTATAGCCCCTATTTTAAGCCCTTGTCTTTCTTCAATAACCTGCACAAATTGCGATGCTTGCATTAATGAGTTAAAGGTTCCTGTATCTAACCACGCTGTTCCCTTATCAAGTATACTTACTTTTAACTTTCCTTTTTTAAGGTATACATTATTTACATCTGTTATTTCAAGCTCTCCTCTTTTACTAGGTTTTATTGTTTTTGCAATTTCTACAACGTCATTATCATAAAAATAAATTCCTGGAACTGCATAATTTGATTTAGGTTCAAGTGGTTTTTCTGCTATAGAAATCACATTACCATTAGTATCAAAATCTACTACTCCATAGCGTTGTGGGTCTTGCACGTGATATGCATAAATAATCCCGCCGTCCGGATCGTTATTCCTCTCTAAAAGTGTTTCCAAACCAGAACCATAAAAGATATTATCTCCCAATATTAGTGCAACCTTATCATTGCCTATGAACTTTTCTCCTATAATGAATGCTTCTGCCAAGCCATTTGGCTTCTCTTGCGTTTCATATTCAAATCTACAACCATAAACTTCACCATCTCCTAAAAGTTTTTTAAACAACGGAACATCTTGTGGAGTAGAAATAATAAGAATCTCTCTAATCCCTGCAGACATAAGAGTAGACAGTGGATAATATATCATAGGCTTATCATATACTGGCATTAGTTGTTTACTCACAGCTAGTGTAAGTGGATGTAATCTTGTTCCTGATCCTCCTGCTAAAATTATTCCTTTCATTTTTTAATTGTAAAAACATCTATCGATAGACTGTATCTTAGATCTTATAAATATTTTTCTAAATACCAAACTACTGTTTTTTTAATTCCAGAATCAAAATTTTCATTAGCTTGCCAACCCAGTTCATTTTCGATTTTTGATGCATCAATTGCATAACGTAAATCATGACCGGGTCTATCCTTTACGTAGGTAATCAATTCTTTATACGACACCCCATTACTTCTAGGCTTTTTTTTATCCAATAAATCACAAATTTTTAAAGCAATGTAATTATTATTGTGTTCGTTTCTTCCGCCAATATTATACGTTTCACCAGATATTCCTTCTTTATATGCCAGCTCAATCCCTTTACAGTGATCCAATACATACAACCAATCTCGAATATTTTTTCCATCTCCATAAATAGGAATTCCTTCTTGAGCTAATGCTTTTCTTATGATAGTGGGAATCAGTTTTTCGTCATGTTGTTTGGGTCCATAATTATTAGAACAATTAGTAGTTATCACATTGATACCATAGCTGTGAAAATAACTTCTTATGATAAAATCTGACGAAGCTTTAGATGCGCTATAGGGGCTGTTAGGTGCATAAGGCGTAGTTTCTTTGAATAGTCCTTTATCTCCTAATGTCCCGTAAACCTCATCTGTTGAGATGTGATGAAAACGACAATTTTTATAATCGGCTTTATATTGATGTGGAGATTGCATCCAATGATTTTTTGCTACATCAATCAAAGTAAAAGTCCCAAAAACATTAGTTTTAATAAACTCATCAGGACTAGTAATCGAATTATCGACGTGTGATTCTGCTGCAAAATGTATTATTCCTTTAAAATCATATTTTTTAAAAAGCGAGAGTAGTAATTCTCTATCACAAATATCTCCTTTAATAAAAGTATAGTTTTTATGGTCTTCAACATCGCTTAAATTATTTAGATCACCTGCATATGTTAATTTATCAATATTTACAATATACTTATCTGGATTCATATCCAAAAAATACGGAATAAAATTAGATCCTATAAAGCCTGCTCCTCCTGTTATCAAGATGTTTACCATGCACTTACTAATAATTTTGAAATTATTTTAAATTGGTAGTTTTTCTATTTACTTAATATAAACTTCTAAGAGTTTCATCTCGTTGCTAACATTTTCTAAAAACAGATTATCAATTCTTGAGGGAATTAGAACCGTTTCTCCGAGTGAAATTGTCGTAGTGATTTCATTTGTTTTTATTTCACCTTTTCCTCTTACACACATTAGTATTTTAAAAGAATCTAAATCTTTATATGTTCTTTCTGTACTTTGATCGATACTTAAAGTATTTGTAGTAAAATACTTTGATGATATTAATTGGTTTACTTTATTTTTTTCTAAAGCGTATTTTAATTTGAAATCATCTTCTGCTTTGAAATCTAAAGCATCTAATGCGAGATCTGTATGCAACTCTCTGTAGTTTCCTTCTTTATCTTGTCTATCCCAATCATATACTCTATACGTAATATCCGAGGTCTGTTGAATCTCGGCTATTAAGGATCCTCCACCTATTGCATGAATTCTTCCTGCATTAATAAAATAACTATCTCCTTCTGAAATTTCTTCAAAATTTAACAATTCAGTTATTTTACCTTTGTTTAAAAAATCTTCGTATTCTTCTTTATTAGTATCTTTATTAAAACCGATAATCAATTTCGCATTTTCATCCGCTTGTGCTACATACCACATTTCTGTTTTACCAAAAGAATTATGCCTTTTTTTTGCTAGTTCATCATTTGGATGTAACTGAACAGACAAATCTGTTTTAGCATCGATAAACTTTATCAATAAAGGAAACTGATCTCCAAATTCTTGATAAACTCTTTCTCCAAGTATTTTTCCTTTAAACTCTTCAATAAGTTCTTTTAAATTTTTCCCTTCAAACTGCCCATTAGAAACTATGGAAATCTGTTCGTTTACTGTAGAAATCTCCCAACTTTCTCCAACATTTTCTTGAGTTGTTTTTTTGTGGAGGATGGTTTTCAACTTATTACCACCCCATATTTTTTCTTTTAAAATAGGATGAAATTTTAAGGGATATAGCATATTACTAATGATTTATAATATTATTTCGGATTATAGTTTTTCAAAAAACTATTTATTGATAACAATATTAAAAATACAAAAACTACTCCAACTAATAGTATCGGAAGTAATACCATTTTTTTCTTAAAAAAGTCATTTATCAAAACTCCTTTATTAGGGAATGCAGAAATAATGTTAATAGTACTTTGTGTATTTGCCTTTTTATTATTTAAAAGTACAAGTTCATTCTTTAACAGCTTTATTTGACTTAACAATTCTATCTCGGGAGTGCCTTTTGAATCTCCTTCTGCCAGATTAATACTTGTATTTCCTTCTGGTTTACTAGCTTCTAATGTTTTTATTTTTCGATAGAATTTCTGTAATGAATCAATTTCTGTTAATTGTCTAGCCACAATAGAATCTTGCAATGCCAAGTTAACCTCATTAATTTCCTTTTGAAGTCTGAAATATTGGTTATTCTCTATAGAACGCAAAAGTATACTTTGGCATTTTTTTGCGACCTTAGGATCTTTAGCTTCAATAGTAATTTTATGAAATTTTGCGTTGATATTATTAAAGTTTTTTAAATAGTCATCATAATTGACCATTTTTTGAGATATTGTATCTAATCCCTGTATGAACTCACTAAATTGTTTAATCTTTTGTGTTTGATCAGAAAAAGACTCTATGGTGAATTTTTTCAATGTTTTCGCCAAAGTATTATCAATATTAAGGGCCTCCTCTAGTGCTTGAAACTCCTCTCCTTCTGCAAGTTCATTATAAAATTCAATATTATTATATAATTGTTGTACACTATTAAAATTTGGTTCTACTATCATAGAAGATCGATAGACATCATCTGATGAATGATCCCAATAACCGCCTACTAATACACCAATTACTAAAGCTACAGTAAATTTTAAAAAATGTTTTTGTAAGAATTGTAGAAACAATATCAAAAAATGAAATATCCCCTTAAAAATATTTCCTAAAAATCTAAAAAATTTATCAAAAGTGTTACCTATTAATTTAAATAATTGACCTAAGTCTATTTCTTCAGATGTATTCTCTTGGGCACTCATAAATTTATTCTTGTTTTATCCTTAGTTTCTTGGGCAAAGTTACTTTCTTTTCTGACACTACGATAAGGAATTTATATAATTATATGTCCTTAAAAGTCTATTTGTTACCTTTCTTTACAAATTTGTTCTATGATTTTCTCGGTAATCAAGTATGTTGGTTTTACACCTGTAGTTCCTAATCCGCCAGATGCTAATGTGCTTCCTGTTTCTAAAGGGTTATCAGATGCATAATATGCATACCTTACTTTAACCTTAGGGCTTATACTGCCTCTAAGTCTTGATGCAGATTGTATCGCTTTTTGATAATGGGCTCCTTCCATTTCAAGACCTATAACATTCCATGTAGAGTCATGAAAGAACTTCAAAATATCTCTATTTTGCAATGATGTTCCTAAAACTGTAATCATTGCTCCGTCATAGATATCAATACCACATCCTTCGAGGTCTTTTTTTCTTAATTGATTTTTGAATGGATAGTTATCTGCGGTTCCTTCAAAAACATGAGCAGAAGGGATCATAATGTCTCCTTTGCCCCCTTCTAAAATACCAGCCTTACCCATTATCGAAACCGACTTTACATCTGCATGTGTTTTAACACCAAGACTATTTATGTATGGTTTTAAAAGCTCATCCATGGTTTCATAAGCTTGCTCTCCAAAAGCATAATCCATAACTAAGATAACCGGCTTATTAGGTTCTTCTACATCTCTAATTAAGTCTGCATATATTCCTTCTGTATATTTCGCGGTATCGAACAATTGCACATTAATATTAGCACCGCTCTCATCCTCGATATATGTCATCCCTTTTTGCAATGCTAATTTCTCTACTTTAGCTCTTAGCTTATCATTTTTTTGATCACTTAGGGATTCATAGATATCAAATGTAGTCTTGTTTTTTAATTCATTTTTTAACGCAATGGGAGCATAAAGTGTATTCATGACACTATGCATATTGGCGCTAATGATATGGATAGGGCGGTCTAAAAGATGAAGCTCTTCTAATCTTCTCTTGATTGTATTTGCCCAGATCTCACCATGAATATGGTGACCTAATCTTTCTCTAAGTACTGGACTAAAGGTTACTATTCGTTTTTTATCTTCGATAGATTCTTCTATAGCCAACTTACCTAACCAATAAATAATATGTAAAAATCGTTCTTTGTTTTCAGGGCAAGAAAAATCACTATAAATTGTTGAAACCTCTTCGAAAGTACGACCTAATATATTTGCTGTATGCGTTAAGGCTACTTCTCTTTCTGCCTTTGTTAACTCTTTTTTAGTTAACACTGCTTTCTCAAGCTTTTCCCAATCTCTAGTTACATTACCTTGCTCGTTAATCACCACTCGATTCATGACCTTATGTGACTCTATAAAAAGAAATGTAAGATGTGTTAGGATATCATAAATCTCTGAGCGACCACGGGTGATTTCTATATTCATTTGCTCCTGATCAATACGATAGCAATTTCTGCGTCGTTTTGGTGGAACTATTGCTTTAAAATGAGAATTTTTATAGCCTTCTTCGCTAGTTAGATTTATATATCTGCATTCTTCTATTCCGAAAGGTAATCTGTCTATTACATACAAAAGTCCGTTTAATTCGACTTTTTCTTCTGCCACTGACCCGTATATTTCGGGACGTAGTATTAACAGTGCTTCTCTTAATGTATCTCCTGAAACCCCCATAGGTTTATAAAAACCACGATTAAAAAGGTGACGCATAGTAATATACATGCGTTCTATTGCGCTCGAACTTTCCTGAGCTCTAGTTCTTCCTTGTAAGATAAGATTAGCCATAAATTTTTCCTGACAAATATAACTTATTTGTCTATCATAGTGGTGAGTACATCGGCAATTTTTCTATCATTTGATAGCCTTGGTAACTTATTCTGCCCTCCTAATTTACCAATAGATTTCATATAATTCCTAAACCCATCTTTTGGAACGATCGTTACTTTTAACGTTTTAAGAATTTTACCCTCTATTAAATCATCATAATATGAATTCTGATTTCTTAATGACTCATCTATCTTTAATGCTAAAGTATCCAGGTCTTTAGGAGGGTCTTGAAACTCAATAAACCACTCATGGTACGGCAATTCTCCTTCATTTGGATTAACTTGAGGTGCAACAGTAAAATCATTAATTATAACACCGCTAGCATCTGCTCCTTCTTTAAGAGCTTGATCAACTTCTTTACCAATGACATGTTCTCCAAAAGCAGAAATAAAATGTTTTATTCTGCCAGAAACTATAACTCTATAGGGAGCGGTACTGGTAAACTGTATTGTGTCTCCGATATTATATGCCCATAATCCTGCATTACTAGATATTAGCATAACATAATTTACACCAGTCTCTACATCTGCAAGGGTCAAACGTTTTGGGTTTTCTTCAAAAAAAGTATCTGCTTTAACAAACTCATAAAACATTCCTGAGTCTAATTGAAGTAACATTCCTTTTTCTTGTTGACTGTCCTGAAATGCAAAAAAACCTTCAGAAGCGGGATACAATTCGATGCCAGCAACTTTTCTTCCGATAAGTTTCTCAAATGTACTTTTATAAGGTTCGAAATTTACACCTCCGTAAATAAACAGTTCAAACCCTTTAAATAGTTCCCCTATTGTTTTATTTGTTTTTTTCTGAAGTCTCTCAAAATACATTTGCACCCATGGTGGAATACCACTAATGACTCTCATATCCTGATCTACAGTTTCTTCAACAATAGCATCTACTTTCTTTTCCCAGTCATCAATGCAGTTCGTTTGCCAACTAGGCATTCTGTTTTTTTGAAGATATTTAGGTACATAATGAGCAACAATACCGGATAATCTACCAAGCATTACTCCATTTTTCTCTTCCATTTCTGGACTTCCTTGTAAAAAAATCATTTTGCCATCTACGAAATCAGTGTTACCAGTTTCATCTATATAGCACAATATAGCGTTTCGAGCAGCTCGTATATGTGTAGGCATTGACTCTTTAGTCAACGGAATATATTTTGCTCCGCTAGTAGTTCCAGATGTCTTTGCAAAATACAAGGGTTTTCCTGGCCATAAGATATTCTCTTCACCCTCGACAACGCGATTAACATATGTCTTTAATGCTTCATAATCTCGTATAGGTACATACTTGGCAAAGTCAGAATATGTTTTTATATCCCGAAAATTATGATCATTACCAAATGCTGTTTGTTGAGCTGTTTTAATTAAAGTTGCAAAAACACGTTCTTGTGTTTTTATAGGGTCATTGGCCCATTTATTAATTTTTTTACGAATGCGTTTTGCAAAGACTTTAGCTCCAAATGCTTTTAAAGACATAAATAGTTATTGTTCGAAATCAATAAAATTAGTTGGGTTTGTAGGGTACCCATCTCTCCATAATTCAAAATGTAAATGAGGACCTGTGGACAGTTCTCCTGTAGAACCCGCCAATGCAATGACCTCTCCTGCTTTTACTTGTTCTCCTTGTTGTTTTGACAGTGATGCATTATGCTTGTATACCGTTAATAAATTATTATTATGTTTAAGAATAATTACATGTCCAGTTTCTGCGGTCCATTCTGCGAAAATAACAGTACCTGACGAAGCTGCTTTTACAGGAGTTTCTTTAGGAACTGCTACATCTATACCATAATGTTTGTCGTTTACATTATATCCTGATGTAATATTTCCTTTTACAGGTGGAAACAAGGAAAAACCAGAATTTGATTTCTCACTTTCAAAGAGACTATACTTATCTTCTTTTGAAACTTCTTCACGCAGCTGTATATCATCTTCTGAAGGAGTCAAATCTACTTCTTCCGGATTAAGTTTTTGAGACTGTATTGCAGAGTCAATATCAAACTCTACCGTTTTTACATCTCCGGTTAATACTTTCTTTATAGACTTATAGTACTTTTGATTAATATTTATGATCGATTCTAATGAATCTGTCGTAGCGGCTATCTTTGTTGCCTTTAAATTTAGTGATGTAGAAGAGTACCCTGGAATATATTCTCTTAATGGGGTAAATGCTATTAGAAAAGTGGTGCCGGATATCAATACAATAGCAGTAATAGTCACCATTACAAAAACGTTAAGCCTATTTAGTTTAAAAGAGATTCGCTCTTCAAAAGTATCTTCATTAAGAATTACCAGGCGATACTTATTAAGTAGCTTTTTTGTAATTTTCTTTGGTTCTTTGTTCTTTTTTGCCATGGATTACATCTTGAATGCCGCATGTTATCAAAACTGTGCTCGATAACCGCAAATATACATATTCTTGCAATTAAAGAATATAACGCTATCGATTAATAGTTTAGCCTAAATTATAGAAAAAATAACATTTCTAAAATGCTTTTTTAACGATAAGAAACGTCTCTTTTTGTTTCTACATTCATAAAAAGTGCTTTTCTTCGACTATTGTACTTAATTCACTCTTAAAAGGTGTTAATATCTACTCATAATTTTATATCTGCTCTTTTCTTGCTAACTTTGTATCCTAATTTCGAAGATCATGATATCAGCTAGTATAATTTTAGGATTAGTAGGACCATGGCAAATTGCCTTAATTGTTGTAATTGTATTGCTTTTATTTGGAGGAAAAAAAATTCCTGAACTAATGAGAGGCCTTGGTAGTGGTATAAAAGAATTTAAGGATGCTTCTAAAGAAGAAGAGGATCCTAAAATTGATGATAAAAACTAATTCCTGAATACAGAATAATAAAAAGCCTAACTATCTTTAGTTAGGCTTTTTTTATGTTTTACTATTAAACCCTATATACATTAATCAATAAGTGATAATTGGATTCTTTTTCTACTCATATCTACCTCTAACACAGTAACCATAAGGTGCTGATGTAATTGTACTACGGCATTAACATCACTAATAAACTCGTTGGCAAGTTTTGAAATATGTATCAAGCCACTTTCTTTGACTCCTATATCAACAAAACATCCAAAATTTGTTATGTTGTTAACTATTCCTGGTAGTTTCATTCCTGCCTTGATATCAGCAATAGTCTTTACATTTGGGTCAAACTCAAAAACTGTTACTTTTTTTCTTGGGTCTACTCCTGGTTTTTCTAATTCCTTAACAATATCGGTTAAGGTAGGAAGACCGACTTCATCGGTAATATAGTTTTGTAGCTTAATTTTAGCAATTGCATTTTTATTTCCTATTAGTTCTTGCAAAGAAACACCAGATTCTTTGGCCATTTTAGCTACTAATGCATACCGTTCTGGGTGCACTGCAGAATTATCTAATGGGTTCTTTGGGCTAGTAATTCTAAGAAATGCTGCAGCTTGTTCATATGCTTTCCCGCCTAATCTTGGTACTTTTTTTAGTTCATTTCGCGACTGTAACGCACCATTTTCAGATCTATACGTCACAATATTCTCTGCTAATTTTTCACCAATACCAGACACATAACTTAATAGTGGGACACTGGCTGTATTCACGTTTATACCCACACTATTTACGCAGCTCATTACCACTGTATCCAATTCATTTTTAAGTTTTGTTTGGTCTACATCATGCTGATATTGCCCAACACCAATGGATTTGGCATCAATTTTTACAAGTTCTGCCAAGGGGTCTGCCAGCCTTCTTCCTATGGATACTGCACCACGTACTGTAACGTCATAATTAGGAAACTCTGCCCTCGCTATTTTGGATGCAGAATATATTGATGCCCCACTTTCATTTACCATAAATACCTGAATAGGATTATCAAAAGGAATTTTCTTAATAAAAGCTTCTGTTTCTCTTGCTGCGGTGCCATTTCCTATGGCAATAGCCTCAATCTTATATGCATTTACGAGAGATCGTATTTTTTTGATCGCCCCAGTAACCTCACGTTGTGGCGGATGAGGATAAATATTTTCATTATGCAATAAACCTCCTTGTTTATCAAGACAAACCACTTTACAACCTGACTTAAAACCAGGATCTAACGCAAGTATTGTTTTTTGACCCAAGGGAGAAGCTAATAGTAGTTGTTTTAAATTTTGTGCAAAAACCTTAATTGCACTATCGTCAGCTTTTTGTTTTGCCAGATTTAAAATTTCGGTAGAAATTGCAGGAGCTAATAACCTCTTATATGCATCTGAACTTGCTAAAAACATATGGTCGGTACAGGCTTCAACATTAGTTTTTATCATTACGTCATCAATGATATCTAACGCATCATCCTCTGGAACAACAATTTTTACTCTAACTACTTTCTCGTTTTCTGCTCTTAGAATTGCTAAAAGTCGATGAGATGGACATTTATGAAGTGACTCTTCCCACTCAAAATATTGTTGATATTTTTGAGCAGCTTCTTCATCTTTTTTAGTTTTAATTACTGTAGAACTTATGGTGGCTTTACGTTGATATAATCTGCGCAGTCTATTTCTGATTTTCTCGTCTTCACTAATCCATTCTGCGATAATATCTCGAGCACCTTGCAGGGCCAATTCTTCGTTTACTATAGTATCGTTTAGGTACTTAGAAGCTACAAAAAGAATTTCTTCTTCTTTTTGTTCTAGAATGACCTTCGCCAAGGGTTCTAATCCTTGCTCTTTGGCTGCAGAAGCTTTCGTTTTTCGCTTCTTTTTATAAGGTAAGTATAGATCCTCAACTTGTGTAAGCGTATCTGCTGCTATTATTCTTTTTTCAAGTTCGGGTGTTAGTGCTTCTTGTTCTTTTATAGCCGCCAACACACTTTCTTTTCGCTTCTCTAATGCTTCAAAAGCAGTTTTATATTTTACAATTTCACCTATTGCTACTTCATCTAGATCACCAGTCATTTCCTTACGATATCTTGCAATAAAAGGGATGGTAGCGCCCTCATCTAATAAAGAAACGGTTTTAGTAATTTGTTTTTCGGAAATAGGAGTTTGTTTAGCTATAAAAGAAACTGTATTCATTGGAATTTGGAATTTTTATAATTGCTAAATATAATGTCAAAATTCAAGGAATATTTTATACTCAATAGAAAGTTTTCTACAATTTTTAAGAATAAGCGCTATTCACCTTATAAACCTGTGCTTACCAATACACCAAAAAAAGTTTTAATTTGTATTGTTACTTTTTAAGGTCTGCATTTTTGAAATTAACGTTCCGTCGCTTCCCATACCTTCAATATAAAAAGTAACACCCTCTAATCCCGTATCTGGAATCTTAAATAATGCCGAACCGTTTTTATCGGGTTGTAGTTGTGCCTCCCAATGAATCGTACCATAATTTTTAAACCCAGGACTTGAATAATTAAGATACTTTGGCGTGTAAAACTCTTTGATAGGCTCAAAGCCTTTGTCTAAGCTATACTCTGTGATATAAGAGCTTTGCTTTTGATTACCATATTTTCCCAATGGGACTTTTCTGGTATAAATAAGAATTGTTCCACTGCCATTTAATCCAGTTATTGATCCATATTTGTCCACCAAGATCTGATCAATATCTGCAGTCTGTAAATTGAATAAAATATCAAGGTTTGATATCCTAAAATCATCGATATATACGGCAACACCTGATCCATCTAAGGTTACACTATTAATAGGAAGTATTTCTACTTGTTTATCACTATTATTCCAATATCCATATTTCACTCTAAATCCTGTTGTAGCTATATAGTCTAATATGTTAGGGAAGTTCTGTGTATCCTGTTTAGAAATCTTTCTCGCATTTCTCTTTACATTATCAGATATAAAGGCGTCATTAAACTCTTCCTTCTTCTTTGCGCCCTTAACTATTACCTTCTCTAATTTCTCAACATCGTCATTATAAAAACTATCCACAATCTCTGTCAAATCAGGCATAGATAATCTTTTCTTTATACTGGTATCCAACAAATTTGTCTCAAAAGGCTTCTTAAATCGATTCGTCTGTACCTTTAAATACATATTCGTTCTAGCCATACTACCATTACTGCGTATCGTAGAAAAACGAAGCTTCTCATTCTTCTTTAAAAACAAAGTATTTACTACAAAACTATTGTCATTAGGGTCTAAATCAATAACACTGCCAGGATTATTCTCAAAAGGAAACAAATACACCTTATCTATCTTACTTACTCTAGTATTCTGAACCCTACCTCGCAATACCAAACCCCTATTAAAATCATATAATACTTTAGGTTCCTTGTTCTTGATATTATTCCAATGATAACGACTCCAACCCTGTGTTAATAATAACAAATCTAAATCTGATAACTTAATCTCATCCTGATCCCTAAAATAATAACCCCCCTGCTCTATTACTCCCTTAACATAAGGACGTAACAACATAGCAGAAATAATATTATCATGTGGTGCATAACTCTTACTACCCTCTGGTAGTACAGAAACACTTAAATCATAAACAACATCATTCTTAGGAACATTAATACTCATAATCAATGAATCACGCTTACTGTTTAGCTTTGTAACACGAATGTCATCCTCTATCTTATCTGTGCCATTAAATATCAAACGCTCTAACAATGGAGTCTGTTCCCGAAACAATGTTAAGGTATTAACTCCACTAAATAATCGATTCCGTGCAATAGTAAGTGTCTTGGATAATTCTTTGTCATCAAAAACTAAGGCAACCTTATTGGTCTTATCGTTCTGATGTACTAAAACATAATAATCACCACTTACTGAGGGACTAGAAGTCCTATTTAAAACTACAGAAATATGATCCCTATTCCTACTATCAACCTGCATCGAAATACCACTACCCTTTATATCTTTTATAGGAATACTAAGTTCCTTGCCATCTCCTAAAATAACCTTAGCACTATACTGCATCCCTAAAACTGGACGAAACCTAAACTTACCTAAACCTAAACTATTAGATGTAAAACTTACAAGCTTACTACCCTGAGCATCAACTATAAAACCCTCATAAAAACTCTTGCCTCTACCCTGACTATCTAATAACTTAAATCCAACCGTATTGTCTACTTCACTAACCAAATGACCACCCTCTGGCAATAACTGAAAATCATATGAATCCTCAACACTTGTAGCATCTACTGATAAATCACCATTGATAATACGAATCTTTGAAGTAAAAGAATCATCCTCTATAAAATTATTCATCCAATTCGTAGAGATACGAACATAATAATCACCACTCTTCCAATCTGATCCAATCGCAATATTACCCAAAGTAACACCTTGATAGCCTAAAAATAATCCACTATACTTCTCGGTACCTTGATCATCAAAAACCTCTATATTAAAATTAGTGCTCGCTAAAGACGGTAAACCATTCTTACGATCATGAACATAACCCTTAAACCAAATCTCATCCTGAACAACATATGTGCTCTTGTTTAAATGTAAGTAAACCGTCTCTCTTGGTAGTTTAAAATAAGATGATACGGCAGCTTCCGAATCCACAACAGTAACCTGACCAAATGAAAGAAACGAACTAAATAATAAACCTAAAAGAAAAGATGATGAACGCATAATCTGCAGGATTTATAAAGATAAAATTGATGGTTAAAATGACAAATTAGTCAATGAACTTAAATATAAACATCGAAAAACACTTAAACTCTTAACAGTAAGGTTTTTAACTTAAGTTTATTATCTTTTTCTAGTTAGAGTTTTTGTTTTGTATTGTTTGTATTTTTGAAATTAATGTTCCGTCACTTCCCATACCTTCAATATAAAAAGTAACACCCTCTAATCCCGTATCTGGAATCTTAAATAATGCCGAACCGTTTTTATCGGGCTGTAGTTGTGCCTCCCAATGAATCGTACCATAATTTTTAAATCCAGGACTTGAATAATTAAGATACTTTGGCGTGTAAAACTCTTTGATAGACTCAAAGCCTTTGTCTAAGCTATACTCTGTGATATAAGAACTCTCTTTTTGTTTGCCAAACCCTTCTAAGGGAACTTTTCTGGTGTAAATGAGAATGGTTCCAGCACCATTTAATCCAGTTATTGAGCCTCTTTTATCAACTAATATCTGATCAATGTCTGCTGTTTGCATATCAAGTAAGAGATTAAAATTCGATAATCTAAAATCATCAACATATACAGCAACACCAGATCCATTAAATGTTACGCCATTAATCGGAAGTATTGTAACATACTCTGTAGTATTTATGTGATATCCGTATTTCACTCTAAATCCTTTTGTAGCTATATAGTCTAATATATTAGGAAAATCCTGTGTATCCTGTTTAGAAATCTTTCTCGCATTTCTCTTTACATTATCAGATATAAAGGCGTCATTAAACTCTTCCTTCTTCTTTGCGCCCTTAACTATTACCTTCTCTAATTTCTCAACATCGTCATTATAAAAACTATCCACAATCTCTGTCAAATCAGGCATAGATAATCTTTTCTTTATACTGGTATCCAACAAATTTGTCTCAAAAGGCTTCTTAAATCGATTCGTCTGTACCTTTAAATACATATTCGTTCTAGCCATACTACCATTACTGCGTATCGTAGAAAAACGAAGCTTCTCATTCTTCTTTAAAAACAAAGTATTTACTACAAAACTATTGTCATTAGGGTCTAAATCAATAACACTGCCAGGGTTATTCTCAAAGGGAAACAAATAAACCTTATCTATCTTACTTACTCTAGTATTCTGAACCCTACCTCGCAATACCAAGCCCCTATTAAAATCGTATAATACTTTAGGTTCCTTGTTCTTGATATTATTCCAATGATAACGACTCCAACCCTGTGTTAATAATAACAAATCTAAATCTGATAACTTAATCTCATCCTGATCCCTAAAATAATAACCCCCCTGCTCTATTACTCCCTTAACATAAGGACGTAACAACATAGCAGAAATAATATTATCATGTGGTGCATAACTCTTACTACCCTCTGGTAGTACAGAAACACTTAAATCATAAACAACATCATTCTTAGGAACATTAATACTCATAATCAATGAATCACGCTTACTGTTTAGCTTTGTAACACGAATGTCATCCTCTATCTTATCTGTGCCATTAAATATCAAACGCTCTAACAATGGAGTCTGTTCCCGAAACAATGTTAAGGTATTAACTCCACTAAATAATCGATTCCGTGCAATAGTAAGTGTCTTGGATAATTCTTTGTCATCAAAAACTAAGGCAACCTTATTGGTCTTATCGTTCTGATGTACTAAAACATAATAATCACCACTTACTGAGGGACTAGAAGTCCTATTTAAAACTACAGAAATATGATCCCTATTCCTACTATCAACCTGCATCGAAATACCACTACCCTTTATATCTTTTATAGGAATACTAAGTTCCTTGCCATCTCCTAAAA
The DNA here is from genome assembly GCF_003443715.1 of Aquimarina sp. AD10. Taxonomy (NCBI): domain Bacteria; kingdom Pseudomonadati; phylum Bacteroidota; class Flavobacteriia; order Flavobacteriales; family Flavobacteriaceae; genus Aquimarina; species Aquimarina sp. AD10. The sequence continues at coordinate 3,927,441 of NZ_CP031965.1, forward strand.
TAACCTTAGCACTATACTGCATCCCTAAAACTGGACGAAACCTAAACTTACCTAAACCTAAACTATTAGATGTAAAACTTACAAGCTTACTACCCTGAGCATCAACTATAAAACCCTCATAAAAACTCTTGCCTCTACCCTGACTATCTAATAACTTAAATCCAACCGTATTGTCTACTTCACTAACCAAATGACCACCCTCTGGTAATAACTGAAAATCATATGAATCCTCAACACTTGTAGCATCTACTGATAAAGCACCATTGATAATACGAATCTTTGAAGTAAAAGAATCATCCTCTATAAAATTATTCATCCAATTCGTAGAGATACGAACATAATAATCACCACTCTTCCAATCTGATCCAATCGCAATATTACCCAAAGTAACGCCTTGATAGCCTAAAAATAATCCACTATACTTCTCGGTACCTTGATCATCAAAAACCTCTATATTAAAATTAGTGCTCGCTAAAGACGGTAAACCATTCTTACGATCATGAACATAACCCTTAAACCAAATCTCATCCTGAACAACATATGTGCTCTTGTTTAAATGTAAGTAAACTGTCTCTCTTGGTAGTTTAAAATAAGATGATACGGCAGCTTCTGAATCCACAACAGTAACCTGACCAAATGAAAGAAACGAACTAAATAATAAACCTAAAAGAAAAGATGATGAACGCATAATCTGCACTATTTATAAAAGTAAAATTGATGGTTAAAATGACAAATTAGTCAATGAACTTAAATATAAACATCGAAAAACACTTAAACTCTTAACAATAAGATATTTAACTTAAGTTTATTATCTTTTTCTAGTTAGAGTTTTTGTTTTGTATTGTTTGTATTTTTGAAATTAGTGTTCCGTCGCTTCCCATACCTTCAATATAAAAAGTAACACCCTCTAATCCCGTATCTGGAATCTTAAATAATGCCGAACCGTTTTTATCGGGTTGTAGTTGTGCCTCCCAATGAATCGTACCATAATTTTTAAACCCAGAACTTGAATAATTAAGATACTTTGGCGTGTAAAACTCTTTGATAGGCTCAAATCCTTTGTCTAAACTATACTCTGTGATATAAGAGCTTTGCTTTTGATTACTATATCCCTCTAAGGGAACTTTTCTGGTATAGATAAGGATTGTTCCACTACCACTTAAGCCTGTTATTGCACCATTTCTATCAACTAATACTTGGTCAATATCTGCAGTCTGTAAATTAAACAAGAGATCTAGGCTTGATAACCTAAAATCATCAATATATACAGCAACACCTGCGCCATTTACAGTAGCACTATTGACAGGAAGTATGGAAATTAAAGGGTCTTCACCTTCAGAAGTTGTTGTTCCAGTGCCATATTTTACTCTAAACCCTTTTGTAGCTATATAGTCTAATATGTTAGGGAAGTTCTGTGTATCCTGTTTAGAAATCTTTCTCGCATTTCTCTTTACATTATCAGATATAAAGGCGTCATTAAACTCTTCCTTCTTCTTTGCGCCCTTAACTATTACCTTCTCTAATTTCTCAACATCGTCATTATAAAAACTATCCACAATCTCTGTCAAATCAGGCATAGATAATCTTTTCTTTATACTGGTATCCAACAAATTTGTCTCAAAAGGCTTCTTAAATCGATTCGTCTGTACCTTTAAATACATATTCGTTCTAGCCATACTACCATTACTGCGTATCGTAGAAAAACGAAGCTTCTCATTCTTCTTTAAAAACAAAGTATTTACTACAAAACTATTGTCATTAGGGTCTAAATCAATAACACTGCCAGGATTATTCTCAAAAGGAAACAAATACACCTTATCTATCTTACTTACTCTAGTATTCTGAACCCTACCTCGCAATACCAAACCCCTATTAAAATCATATAATACTTTAGGTTCCTTGTTCTTGATATTATTCCAATGATAACGACTCCAACCCTGTGTTAATAATAACAAATCTAAATCTGATAACTTAATCTCATCCTGATCCCTAAAATAATAACCCCCCTGCTCTATTACTCCCTTAACATAAGGACGTAACAACATAGCAGAAATAATATTATCATGTGGTGCATAACTCTTACTACCCTCTGGTAGTACAGAAACACTTAAATCATAAACAACATCATTCTTAGGAACATTAATACTCATAATCAATGAATCACGCTTACTGTTTAGCTTTGTAACACGAATGTCATCCTCTATCTTATCTGTGCCATTAAATATCAAACGCTCTAACAATGGAGTCTGTTCCCGAAACAATGTTAAGGTATTAACTCCACTAAATAATCGATTCCGTGCAATAGTAAGTGTCTTGGATAATTCTTTGTCATCAAAAACTAAGGCAACCTTATTGGTCTTATCATTCTGATGTACTAAAACATAATAATCACCACTTACTGAGGTACTAGAAGTCCTATTTAAAACTACAGAAATATGATCCCTATTCCTGCTATCAACCTGCATCGAAATACCACTACCCTTTATATCTTTTATAGGAATACTAAGTTCCTTGCCATCTCCTAAAATAACCTTAGCACTATACTGCATCCCTAAAACTGGACGAAACGTAAACTTACCTAAACCTAAACTATTAGATGTAAAACTTACAAGCTTATTATTCTGGGCATCAACTATAAAACCCTCATAAAAACTCTTGCCTCTACCCTGACTATCTAATAACTTAAATCCAACCGTATTGTCTACTTCACTAACCAAATGACCACCTTCTGGCAATAACTGAAAATCATATGAATCCTCAACACTTGTAGCATCTACTGATAAAGCACCATTGATAATACGAATCTTTGAAGTAAAAGAATCATCCTCTATAAAATTATTCATCCAATTCGTAGAGATACGAACATAATAATCCCCACTCTTCCAATCTGATCCAATCGCAATATTACCCAAAGTAACGCCTTGATAGCCTAAAAATAATCCACTATACTTCTCGGTACCTTGATCATCAAAAACCTCTATATTAAAATTAGTGCTCGCTAAAGACGGTAAACCATTCTTACGATCATGAACATAACCCTTAAACCAAATCTCATCCTGAACAACATATGTACTCTTGTTTAAATGTAAGTAAACCGTCTCTCTTGGTAGTTTAAAATAAGACGATACGGCAGCTTCTGAATCCACAACAGTAGCCTGACCAAATGAAAGAAACGAACTAAATAATAAACCTAAAAGAAAAGATGATGAACGCATATTATTTTACTTACTAGTTTTTAATGTATTGTTTTGCCCCTTGCGATGAACTAAAGATAAAAATATAATTCCATCTTTAATTTGAGTTTATATTTTTTATTGTCTGAATTTTTGAAACAAGTGTTCCATCACTTCCAACACCTTCGATATAAAATTTTATGCTTTTTAAAAATGTATCCGGAATTTTTAAGGTACCAATTCCTTTGTCATCAAAAATAACTCTAGGTTGCCAATGTACTGTACCATAATCTCTAAAAAGAGGGTCTTGAAAACTGGCATAAATAGGGTTATAAAATTCCTTTGCAGGTGTAAAACCATTCTTAAAAGTATGTTCTGATATTTTATAATCTATTCCGGCACTTGCAGTACCATCAAAAAATGACTTTTTACTATAAATTCTTATTTCGCCACTACTACCTCCAAAACCAAATTTATCGTAATAAACATCCTCTACATCTTGGGTAAGTGTACTAAGTAAAATACTAAAATCTATGAGCTGTACATCATCTAAATATATTTCAGGAATATTTCTATTTGTCAATATATTTGGGGTCTGCACATTATCTGCATTGGGGTTTTCTGTAGCTCCGGCTGGATTTATATTTAACCGAATACCCAGAGACCGTATTAAATAATCTGCAATCGTTGTGTATGCATTTGCATCTGTTTCACTAATTTCTCTTGATTTTCCTATTAGAAACTCTGATTCTTCTTCTTTCTGTTTTTTCTTACCCTTTATAAGTACCTCATCTAATAGCTCTGTATCTCCAAAAAAATATGAAGGGATAGAAACATCGTCTGTTTTTTTGATGGTTGTTGAAAAAGCAGGTGGTGAAAAAGGTTTTTGAAACCGTTTTTGAAATGCCTGAACATATATGCCGGTTTTTATAAACTTACCTTTTGCATTTACGGCAGAGACATTGATTAATTCGCCTTGATTTGGGTAATAATTTTGAACCTTAAAGGCATTTGTACTATCCAAATCAATCAATCTAGATGTATTGTTTTTAGTTGGATAAAGATACACCTGTTTAATCTCCTTATTTTTAATATTCTGAAGCTTTCCTTTTAGTGTTAACCCGTTATTAAAATTATGTACAATACTTGGGGGTTTATTAAAGACTGTATCCCAGTTATATTTACTCCAACCTTGAGTTAGTAATAATAAATCCAGGTTATATACTTTTCTTCTATTTAAATTGGTAAAGTAGTACTTTGGATTCTGAATAAAACCTTTAACATAGGGTTTAAGAAGTATTGCAGAGCGTATATTATCTTTATGGTTGTACGATTTTGTTTCTTCTGGGAGAACAGAAACACTTAGATCATAGTTTACACCATTAGTGTAAGGCATCTTTATATTAAACAGTAAAGAATCATTTCTTGCATTTTGATATGTTAATTCTATTTCACTTTCTTTTTTTACCGCTGTATTAAAAAGTAACCGCTCTAGAATAGGTGTTTTATTTTTAAAGAGGGTGATTGTATTTACGCCATCATAAAATTGATCTCTTTTAATGTATATCGCTTTTTCAGTTTTTTTAGCAGAAAAATCTATTGCAATCTTCTTTGATTTGCCATTTTGGTGAATCAACAAATAATGCTTCTTATTTTTTATTTCTTTTAATGTGGTCTTATTTGTATTAAAAACGATTATAACATTATCTTTATAAAGGTTATTAACGGTTATAGAAATACCTTTCTTTTTAATTTCAGGGAAAGGTATTTTTATTTCTTTCTTATCGTCAAGAACAACAACTGCTGTATATCCTTGATTTGACTGAGGGTTAAAACTAAATTTTCCGATCCCAAATCTATTTGATGTAAAAGATGCTACTTTATTTTCCTTATCATCAAGTACAAATCCATTATCAAAAGATACCCCGAGTCCCGAATTATTAGTTAGTTTAAATCCAATTGTATTCTCAGCATCTGCAATGAGGTGTCCTCCTTCGGGAAGTAATTGAAAATCATAAAGAATGCTTTTTTCGATGACTTGATTATCCAAGGATTGATTTACAATCTTGATTTCCTTTTTATAATAGTCTTCTTCTAGAAAATTATTCATCCAATTGGTCGATACTCTAAGATAGTAACTGCCACTCGGCCATGTTTTTTTAATTTTAATAGCACCACTGGCACTACCGCGATATCCTAAAAATAGCCCACCAAAGACTTGATTGCCTTTAGTATCAAAAAGCTCAACATTGAAATTTGTTGTAAATCGTGATGGTAAATTGTTTTTTCGATCGTATGCGTACACTTTGAACCAAATTTCTTCTCCTGTTAGAAATGTGCTCTTGTTGACATGTGTATACAACGTTTCTCGAGGGCTTTTGAAATATTCGTCTATTGCTTTTTGAGAAATTTCACTAGAATCTGTTTGTCCGGTTATATGATATGAACAAAATAGTAGTCCAAAAATTAAAATTAGAAGCCGCATATAATTTGTGTGTGTCATCTTTATAAATTGTAAATCAATTATTTACACTCTTGTTTCTTTAAATATAAAAAACCCAATGTGCAATCATTATCACTCTGGGGTTTTTAACTTAATCTTATCAAAAATGCTTGTCTTAATTTGCATTTACATTTCTTATAGTGTGAGTTTTTGATATAAAACTACCGTCACTTCCCATTCCTTCAATAAAAAACTTAATATTTTCTATTGAGGTATCAGGAATTTTAAAAGTCCCTTTTCCTTTTTTATTAAAGGTAATCTCGGGTTGCCAATGGATAGTACCATAATTCACAAAAAGAGGGTCAGAAAAACTACTATATTCAGGGTTATAAAATTCTTTTTTCGGTTCAAACCCCTCCTTGATCTTATGTTCTGAAACTGTAGCCTTAACCTTTGACCCTGATGTATATCCTTCTAAAGGAGTTTTTCTGGTGTAAATAAAAAACGTTCCGTTTCCACTTAAACCAGTTATCCAGCCTCTTCTATCGATTAGTATTCGATCAATATCTTCAGTTCGTAAATTGAATAGTAGGTCCTGATTGGATATTCTAACATCATCAATATATACTGTATTTACCCCAACTATTTCTATTAAAGGGGAAAATACACCATCACCATATCGTACTCTATATCCATTTGCAACAATGTAATCAAGTATATTTGGAAAATTCTGTGTGTCCTGCTTTGTTATCTTTCTAGAATTTCTTTTAACATTATCAGAAATAAAAGCATCGTGAAACTCTTCTTTCTTATTCGAGCCTTTTAATATCACTTTTTCTAATTCCTCAACATTAGTACTGTATAATGAACCAACAATCTCTATAGGATCAAAATTTGTTATTCTATGGTCAACTTGTGTATTAAAAGTATCCAACGAAAGTGGTTTTTTAAATCTATTTGGTTGTACCTGCAAATACACTCCTGTTTTTGCAAAACGCCCATTTGATTTCATTGCTGATAACTTAATCGTTTCGTTCTTTTCTGGATAAAAATCAGTAATTACAAAGCTATTCCTTGTGCTGTCAAGATCAATAATTTTTGATGCATTATATTTCGTCGGAAACAAATATATTTTATTTATATCTTGACTTCTAGTGTTTTGCAATTTTCCTTTAACCGTTATACCATGGTTAAAATTATAATGAACTTTAGGTTGATTGGCATAGATGTTATGCCAGCTATATTTGCTCCACCCCTGTGTAATTAATAAAAGATCCAAATCATATGATTTTTCTCGATCTACATTTGTAAAGTAATATTTTGGGTTCTCAACAAAGCCTTTAAGGTGGTTTTTTAGCATTAAAGCAGATATTATATTATCGTCATGCTCATATGCCTTGGTGTATTCTGGTAATACTGATATACTCATATCATATTGAATCTCTTTTTTCTTATCTACCGCTATCGTAAAGGATAATGAATCTTTTTCTGTTCCTGCAGATGTAATAAGAACTTCATTAGTATTTATTGTCTGTATTGAGTTAAACAATAATCGTTCTAGAACAGGAACTTCTTCCTCAAATAAAGTTATACTATTAATCCCTTCAAAAAGTTCTTTTCTGCCAATATGAATAGGCTTTTTATATTGATTGGGCAAAAAACTCACAGCTACTTTTCTAGACTCACCATTTTGTCTAATCAATAGATAATACTCTTTTTGTTCTATATCTTTTGATGTGTTAGGGTTTGTATTTAATTCGATAACAATACTATCATCAAAAAGGTTATTAATGCTCATGGCAATTCCTTTAGGAGCTATGCTAGGAAAAGTAGTTCTCACTTCTTTTCCGTTCTTTAATTTTACAATAGCTTCATACTTTTTTTCAGGATCGGGCTGTATAGTAAACTTTCCCATTCCAAAAGCATTAGATCTAAAAGAAATGATTTTAGTATTTTGTTGGTCTACAATATAGGCTTCATCAAATGATACTCCGTATCCACGATTGTTTATTAATTTAAAACCAACTGTATTATCAGTGCCTGAGACGATATGACCTCCTTCTGGTAATAACTTAAAGTCGTAAGTAGTTTCCTGCGTTATATCCTCTTTAGCAATTTTTTGATTTATAATTTTAATCTTTTGTGTGTACGAATCATCTTCTATAAAATTATTCATCCAGTTGGTAGAGATTCTTAAATAATAGTTTCCACTGCTCCAGGTCGAATCTATTTTAATAGTTCCGCTGGTTTTACCATTCTCTCCTAAGTGCAAACTACTGTGAAGTTCTTTACCATCTTTATCGAATAGGGCTACATTAAAGTTTTTGGTTCTTAACGAGGGTAATCTATTTTTTCTATCATACGCATAGCCTTTAAACCATATATTCTCTCCTAAAACATAGGTGCTTTTATTAAGGTGAGCATATAGGGATTCTCTAGGTATTTCAAAATACTTAGCATTTGCATCTTCGGGCAACAACGTAACTTTTTTTTGTGAAAAAGAGAAATTAGATAGTACTAGTGTAGTACATAATAATATAAATAGCCTCATTTGATGGTAGTTTTTAAGTCTTAAAAATTTGTGTGTAATTATTATCACTCTTGGGTTTAATTTAACCGTATCAAAAATGCTTATTTTAATTTGCATTTACATTTCTTACGGTATAAACTTTTGATACCAAACTACCATCACTACCTATTCCTTCAATAAAAAATTTAATATTCTTTAAAGAAGTATCAGGAATTTTAAAAGTGCTTTTTCCTTTTTTGTTAAAGGTAATTTCAGGTTGCCAGTGGATCGTACCATAGTCTATAAAAAGAGGGTCAGAAAAACTACTATATTCTGGGTTATAAAATTCTTTTTTAGGCTCAAAACCGTCTTTTATTTTATGTTTTGAAACTGTAGATCTAACTTTTGACCCTGTTTTATATCCGCCCAAAGGAATTTTTCTAGTATAAATTTCAATAGTTCCTGCTCCTCTCAAACCGGTAATCGAACCCGTTCTGTCTATAAAGATTCGTTCTACTTCTTCTGTTCTAAAATTAAACAAGATATCATAATTGGAAAGTAACACGCCATCAAGAAACACTTGCGGAGAATTAGACCCAAGTGCAGAGACAAGTCTTGTCGAGATTATAGTAACCTCACCTTGAGGTGTTGTACTCACTGCATTTCCATTTTCACTACTTCCATATCTAACACGAAATCCCTTGGTCGAAATATAATCCAATACATTGGGATAAGATCTGGCATCTTGTTCTGTAATTTCTTTAGATCTTTTTTTTACATAATCGGGTATAAATATATTACTAAGGTTCTCTTGTTTTTTCACAGCACTAATTTCGACTTTATCCAATTTCTGAATTTCGCTATTAAAAAAGTAATCTGGTATATCCACATCATCCAAAACAATATTGTTTACATCTATTTTTGAGGGAATAGTTGCTGAAAACGATTTTTTAAACCTATTTGGTTGTACTTGAAGATACACTCCTGTTTTTGCAAAACGCCCATTTGATTTGATAGCCGAAAGCTTAACTATTTCGTTCTTTTCTGGATAAAAATCAGTAATTACAAAGCTATTTCTAGTACTGTCAAGATCAATAATTTTTGATGCACTATGTTTTGTTGGAAACAGGTAAATCTTATCAATATCATGATCTCTGGTATTTTGCAATTTCCCTTTAACCGTTATACCATAATTAAAGTCATAACGTATTTTGGGTTGATATGTGAAAATATTATGCCAGCTATATTTGCTCCACCCCTGTGTAATTAATAAAAGATCTAAATCATATGATTTTTCTCGATCTACATTTGTAAAGTAATATTTTGGGTTCTCAACAAAGCCTTTAAGGTGGTTTTTTAGCATTAAAGCAGATATTATATTATCATCATGCTCATATGCCTTGGTATATTCTGGTAATACTGATATACTCATATCATATTGAATCTCTTTTTTCTTATCTATTGCTATCGTAAAGGATAATGAATCTTTTTCTGCTTTTGAAGATGTAATAAGAACTTCATTAGTATTTATTTTGGTTATTGAATTAAACAATAATCGTTCTAGAACTGGAGTTTTATCTTTAAATAGTGTTATGATATTAACACCTTCAAAAAGTTCTTTTCTGCCAATATGAATCGTCTTTTTATATTGATTGGACAAAAAACTCACAGCTACTTTTCTAGACTCACCATTTTGTCTAATCAATAGATAATATTCTTTTTGTTCTATATCTTTTGATGTATTAGGGTTTGTATTTAATTCGATAACAATACTATCATCAAAAAGGTTATTAATGCTCATAGAAATTCCTTTAGGGGCTATGCTAGGAAAAGTAGTTCTCACTTCTTTTCCATTCTTCAATTTTACAATAGCTTCATACTTTTTTTCAGGATCGGGGTGTATAGTAAACTTTCCCATTCCAAAAGCATTAGATCTAAAAGAAATGATTTTAGTATTTTGTTGGTCTACAATATAGGCTTCATCAAATGATACTCCGTAACCACGATCATTTATTAATTTAAAACCAATTGTATTATCTGTGCCCGAAACGATATGACCTCCTTCTGGTAATAACTTAAAGTCGTAAGCAATCTCCTGCGTTATATCCTGTTTAACAATTTTTTGATTTATAATTTTAATCTTTTGCGTATATGAATCATCTTCTATAAAATTATTCATCCAGTTGGTAGAGATTCTTAAATAATAGTTTCCACTGCTCCAGGTCGAATCTATTTTAATAGTTCCGCTGGTTTTACCATCTTCTCCAAGGTGCAGACTACTGTAAACTTCTTTACCTTCTTTATTAAATAACTCTATATTAAAATTTTTAGTTCTTAACGAGGGTAGTCTATTTTTTCGATCATATGCATAGCCTTTAAACCAGATTTGATCTCCCAAAACATAGGTGCTTTTATTAAGATGAACATACAGGGACTCTCTAGGTATTTCAAAATACTTAGCATTTGCATCTTCGGGCAGTTCTGAAGGTGTTTTTTGTGAAAAAGCAAAGTTAGATAGTAGTAGTGTAGTCCACAATAATAGAAATAGCCTCATTTGATGGTAGTTTTTAAGTTTTAAAATGCTTGTGTGCAATTTAAAACAGTCATCAAAAAATATACCATCTCCTAAAAATCTTAAAAAAATACAGTTTTTTCAGGTTTCTAAGGCTATATGGGTGAATTTCTTAACAGAAAGTAAGGAAATACACTATTTAATCATACTATATGAGAAATTACTAATTAAATTTGATTGTTTTAATAATTGCTTCAAGTTCAAACATATTATTCCTTTTAGCAATCGAAGGTGCAAAAACAAACCCTTCTAAAACCAGTAATCTATTGTTTGGAACATCCTCGATAACATAATTTACAAAAGGACCTGCCATAAAGCGTTCTTTAATTTCCCAAGTTCCTTTAGTCTCAAAAGTAAATCTATTATCTAATTTAGTTTCATAAAGGTAAGGTGCATACGCTTCTTCGGTGATAAAATTTCCTACTGCCGATGTTGGGATTTTTACTGCGCCAATAGAATCTCTCATTTTAATAATACTAGAAACTGTGTTAGAATCTTTAGGAATCGTTCCTAAAGGGAGTTCATAAATCATTAAATCCATGCTTCCGTTAGTAATTTCTTTACGTATCCAGAAGAATTTATCCTCTTCAATTGCGACACGATATGCGCTAGGAATATCAAGATTGATTCCCATTTTTTCTGATAATTGCGGAATTCTTTCAAGAGATTTTTTAATCCGCTTATGTTTTTCTTTTGTCTCTGTAAGTTTATAGTTTGAAACTATCGTTTCATGATTTTTATGAATCAGCTCAATAATTTCATTTTCGGTACCCGAAATAACCACCCCATTTTGTGGTGTAGCAAATTTATTCTTTAATGTGATATAGTCTTTCTTCTTTCCTTTCTTAATAAGAAGGAATGTTCTGCTCTTGCGGGCCAAACCTGAAAATGCTGCATTGGGCATTTGCCTCATTGAAAACAAAGGTTCTACTTGCGGTAATCCTGGTACTTCGGCTCCAAAATATTTACGGATAGTATCGCCTACTCTTCCTTTCCAAAGGTCATTATCGATAACTACTGAAAGTTCATTTATTTTACCCACAGAGTGCGCCATTGCACCTCTTGAGGCAGTATCTTTATTCTCTTTTTTTTTCTCTGTACAACTTAAAATACAAAGTGAAAAAATAAATACTAGTGTAAGTTTTTTCATAATATAATACCCTAATTTATTCAAGTAACGGATCCGTGATATTGAACGCATTACATTTATCAGTGTCAATTCCTGATGATTTAATAGCACAAATCGTACCATTTGCTTTAAATAATTGCCCGTTATCTACCAATAATTCGTAAGTAAATACTTTTTTATCAAAAGATTGGTCTATCAAGTCTAATCCAAACCTTTGATTTAGGTGATAGTTTTCTGTTTCAAAAATCAATACACCTCTATCAAATATCTTAATACTATTATTGGGATAGGCTCCTAAACCTGAAATCACAAATTGATCATTAAAACCATCTCCATTAGGTGTAAATACATTAAAAAATAACAATTCAGTATCTCCAGAAAGATTATTTGTTTCGATGCTTAATGCATCTTCTCCACAACAAGATAAGTTATTATTATCAGTGTCATCATCAGAACAATTCAAGAAGAACAGACAGGTGATACCCGTTAAGAATAATTTATACATTATTAGTGTTTGTATTTATGATTTAGAAAGTCTTAATTTCATACCTGGTTTAATACCACTGCCACTAATATCGTTCCAGCTTTTTAGGTTTTCTACAGAAATATTTTTAAACTTCTTAGAAATACTCCATAACGTATCTCCTGATTTAACAGTGTACAATTCTGAAGTACTAGTAACTGTTTTCGCTTTAGTAGTTTTCGAAGAAGATGCTTTTTGAGTTGTATTTACTACGGGACGTCTTGGGTATACGGTAAGACGTTGACCCACTCTTAAGTTATTACTACGTAGTCTATTCCATTTTTTTAGTTGGCTTACTCTAACGCCATATCTTCGGGCGATTTTTCCCAAATAATCTCCACTTCGTACTCTATATCTAATCCTGTCATTAGCTTCAAAATATTTAGGAAGCGGTTTCTCTCGTTTATCAAATTCGGCTTTAGCCAATGTATACACTTGATCCTCATTAGCTACAAAAGGGCCTATTTTATCTAACGGCAAACGCAACACATAATTCTCATCTTTTATATACGGTATAATATCAAGTTTATACGAAGGGTTTAAGAATTGAAGTTCCTCCATGTCTATATTCATATATTCTGAAACCTGATCTAATGAAATCATCTGTTTCACTTTAATAGTATCGGTTTCAAAATATGCAAACTCTGGTTTTCTGGGTTTAAAACCATGTTTGTCTGCATACTCAAAGATATACATAGTGGCAAGAAAGGCAGGCAAATATCCAGCAGTCTCTCTTGGAAGGTTATGTCTTATATTCCAATAATTAGTGTAACCACCACTACGTCTAATTGCCTTAGTTACATTACCTGGTCCAGAATTATATGATGCTAAAGCAAGATCCCAATCTCCAAATATTTTATACAGTTTGGCAAGGTAAGCACAAGCCGCTTGGGTGGCCATAATTGGATCCATACGTTCATCTACATATGAGCTTACTTCTAAGCCATACATTTTTCCTGTACCAAACATAAACTGCCACAATCCTGTAGCGCCAACTCTAGACTTTGCTCTAGGTTTTAAAGCTGATTCTACAATAGCAAGGTATTTAATCTCTAAAGGTATATTTTGATTATCTAATTCTTGTTCAAAAAGAGGAAAATAAAATTCACTAAGTGCCATCAACCTGTTCAAGTGTTCGTGCCTGTTTTTTAAGTAATTTTTGATAACACTCTCTAAAGAAGTGTTGTATTCTACATTAAATGGTGTTCGAGCATTTAACTCTGCTAATCTTGCTTTTAAAGTATCTGTAGGTAAATCAACATATTCTACAGGCTCATATGCTAGTTCTGTAACAGATTTATAAATCGTATCAAAAAGACTAGAGTTGTATAGTTCTTGTTTCCATAAAGAATCTAACTCAGACATTTTTGGATAGTCTTTTGCTGCATAGGTTAGGCTATCTTTTATACTTGTTTTAGTTAGCGTAGTCATTTGCAATTCATTACTTGTAGTAATAATCTGTGTAGTTGTATCTACTACCTGAACTGTATCTCTTTGAACAGTTAGAGACTTTTCTAACAAGATTTCTTTGCTTTTATCTGTATCTGCAGTTTTATGTTCTTTTGTTTTTTGCGCAAATGCACAAAATGAAACCAATAGAAAAAAAAGAAATGAAGAAGTAGTTTTTCTCATACCTAATATTATTTACTTCAAATTTTAGAGATTTAGGGGTATATGTCTTTCTTTATTAAAAAGAATTTAGACAAAACGGGTACTGCTTTCAAAAATAATTAAAAAACAATCACTAATTAACATGTTATCAACAATACCGTCGCGAAAATCGCATTTTTTTTCTAAAGCACAAAAGATCAGAGCGTTAAAAACATAAAAAAACCAGTCGAGATGACTGGTTTTTCCTTCATTTTTTCCAAAACAAGGTTTTTTCTTACAAAACCTTGATGTAACTTATTTTTTTATCGCTGCAATTCCTGGTAATGTTTTTCCTTCTAAACTTTCTAACATAGCCCCTCCACCTGTAGAAACATAACTTACCTTATCACCAAAACCAAACTGTTTTACTGCTGCAACAGAATCTCCTCCTCCTACTAAAGAGAACGCTCCATTCTTAGTTGCTTCGGCAATAGAATCACCTAATGCAATAGTACCTTTTGCAAAATTTTCCATTTCAAAAACTCCTAATGGTCCATTCCATAGAATAGTTTTTGAAGCCAATATTACTTCATGAAAATTTTTCATAGTTTCAGGTCCTGCATCTAGCCCTTGCCAACCCTCTGGGATTTCTTTTACATCAACCACCTTAGTGTTCGCATTATTATCAAATGCATCTGCCCCTAATACATCAACTGGTAGATGAATTTGAACTCCTTTTTCTTTCGCTTGTTTAAGAATATTTAAAGCCAATTCTTGTTTGTCATCCTCACAGATAGAATCACCAATCTGTCCACCTTGCGCTTTTATAAATGTATAGGTCATACCACCACCAACAATCAAGTGATCTACTTTATCTAAAATATTTTCGATAATTGTAATTTTTGAAGATACTTTAGATCCTCCTAAAACAGCAGTTATTGGTTTCTCTCCACTACGCAATACTTTATCAATACTCTCTATTTCTTTTGCAAGCAGACTACCAAAACATTTGTCTTCTGGGAAAAACTGAGCCACTATTGTTGTAGAAGCATGTGCTCTATGGGCGGTTCCAAAAGCATCGTTAACGTAGATATCTCCTAATTTTGATAATTTTTCTGCAAAATCAACATCACCTGCAGTTTCACTAGGATGAAATCTAAGGTTTTCTAACAATAATACCTCACCAGAGCCAAGTTTTGCCACTGCATCTTCAGCTTCTTGTCCTGCACAATTTGGCACAAACTTTACCTGTACTCCAAGTACTTCTGATACTTTATCTACAATATGTCGAAGAGAAAACTCATCTTGAACCCCCTTTGGTCTTCCTAAGTGTGACATCAAAACTGCCGAGCCACCATCTTCTAATACTTTAATAATTGTAGGTTTAGCAGCTTGTATTCTAGTCTCGTCGGTTACCTCAAAACTATCATTTAAGGGTACATTAAAATCTACACGAATTAATGCTTTTTTATTTTCAAAATTAAAATCGTTGATTGTCTTCATCTTACAGTATTGATATTGAGTCAACGAAAATAATTCTATTTCGTTAAAAACATTAAAAATCGGCAGAAAAATTCTTTCGAAAACGATAGTAAATTTTCACTTTTATCGATTCTTTAGAAAAAGTGCTTTTTTGATAAAAAAATGATAGTGTTTTATTAAAAGATACTCTTTTCTAAACTTATAAAAAACACTTTTCAGTCCTACTATTATACAAATATCTTAGTTACAGTACGTGTTTCTTTTGATTCAAAAAGTACCTCAACCTACTTTATATACATAGTTTATTTTTGATTCTGTTTTTTTGCTTTGATCTCATCAAAAAATATATCTCCATTTGGTACATCAAATTCTAATCCTGTTATTTCATTATTTGTATTGGTGATAAAGCCTAGCGTTCCAAAATCAAACCATGCGTGTTCATTTTCCCATTGTATTTCAAAAGTATTGTAGTGCCAATGCGCAAGTTTAGCTGTTAAATCCGGAGCTCCTTCAAAGTTTAATTTTAGTTCATTTTTTGAATTTGTAGATACTGTTATTTTTGCTCCATAAAGATCATCATAATAGCTGC
This sequence comes from Aquimarina sp. AD10, assembly GCF_003443715.1. Taxonomy (NCBI): domain Bacteria; kingdom Pseudomonadati; phylum Bacteroidota; class Flavobacteriia; order Flavobacteriales; family Flavobacteriaceae; genus Aquimarina; species Aquimarina sp. AD10. Next base: position 3,943,451 of record NZ_CP031965.1, read on the forward strand.
CTTCCATTTCGGTCTTTGCAATGGTAGGAGTGGTACCTTTTTTTTGCTTGGTACGAATGGTATTTTTCTTTTTATCGATCCAATCTGTATAATTAGTATAGTTGTTTAGTCCTATTTTATGCCAATCTGTATCCTTTCTATTTAAAAAGTAATCTAAAATATCATATGTAAGGTAGTCGCCAATACTTTTCATACTATTGGTTAATATTACAATTCCCAATCCTTGTTCTGGTACCATTGCGACTCTTGAATACATACCATCATAGCCGCCACTATGTGTAATTACTTTTTGCCCTTCATAATCATAAAGGCCAAAACCTAAACCATATGCCGAAAAATTCATAGGGTATACCGCCCTTCTTTTATAATTTACTTTATAACTATTATTAGGGTGCCACAATTCTTCTTGTTGATCTTGGGAAAAATATGTCTTATCATCAATCTTTCCATTTGAAAGATGAAGGTTAATCCATTTTAACATATCATCTACACTAGAAATAATGGCTCCGGCACTGCCCATACTATCCCAATTTGTCCATGTAATCGGTTTATTTTCATTTTTAATAGGTTTATGAGGTGTAGCGACATTAGAGAATTTGCCAAGCTCTTCTATGCTAGTTATTGTTCGGGTCATTTGTAAAGGTTCAAAAAAACGTGCTTTTACATAATCACTCCAAGAATTTCCTGTAATGGATTTAATGACTTCTCCCGCACTCATATACATCAAGTTACTATAACCGTATCCATTTCTGAAATCATAAGCTTTAGGGACATATTTGATTCTTTTTAAAAGGTCTGCAGCAGATCTATTATTCTTGTACCATATCACATCTCCACTAAAATTAGCAAAACCTACTTTATGGCTTAATATATCTCGAATTGTAACCTGTTCTGAAGTATAACTATCGTATAGTTCATAATCAGGGATATATTTTCGTACCTTATCATTCCATGATAGTTTTCCTTCTTCGACTAATGTTGCTAATGCTGTTGTCGTAAATGCCTTTGTGTTTGAAGCAATGGCATACATTGTCTTACTATTTGGTTTTTCTTTTCCTTTTGCATTTAAAACACCATATCCTTTTGCCAAGACTACTTTTCCGTCTTTAATAATTCCTATTGACATACCGGGTATATTCCATAATTGCAATGCCTCTTCGAAGCTTTTATCTAACTGCTCGATTGATTTTTGTGCAATAGATGATGCCTGAAAAAAGAACAAAAAAACTAAGACTGTAAGTGTTCTCATTGTTTTATTTATTTTGATAGTTTTAGGTAAGTTATTCATATTTATTATCACTCAAATTATTATTTGCCTCTTAAGAACTATCCCAAATATCTTCTTAAAATTTCTAATAACACAGTTTTACACTAAGACATTTTTACAATATCCTTTATTCATTGTGATCATTAAGACTCTTAAAATAGCCAAATGAGTTTAAAAATTAGTAAATACCCTTGGTTTTTAAATATGATCATAGCACAAGGTTTTCTTGTTTAACTATGAATGAGTTCATTATATTTGTCCATGCTTTTCTCAGAAATTTTAGGCCTAAAACATATTAAGAGCTATTTGGCAACAAGTGCAGATCGTAAGAGAATTCCTCATGCGCAACTTTTTGTAGGTCCAAACGGAAGTGGGACTTTACCAATGGCAATTGCGTATGCGCAATATATATTATGTCAAAATGAAAATGGAGAAAACACTAATGGTAATCAATCCTGCAATATTAAGTTTGATCATCTTGCACATCCTGATCTTCATTTTGCTTATCCAGTTGCCGTAAATGATAAAGTAAAAAAACACCCTACCTCTAATCATTTTGCAGAAGAATGGAGAAGCTTTGTAAAGGAAAACCCTTACGGAAGTATTTTTGACTGGTATCTTTCTTTAGGGATCGAAAAAAAACAAGGACAGATTGGTGTTGATGAGGCGCTAGAGATTGTAAAAAAACTTTCTCTAAAAAGTTATGAAGGTGGGTATAAAGTCATGCTTATTTGGATGGCGAATAAAATGAACATCGCCGCATCAAATAAACTTCTTAAACTTATTGAAGAACCTCCTGAAAAAACTGTATTTATTCTTATAGCAGAAGATGAAGAACAGCTTATACAAACCATTAGATCTAGATGTCAGGTTTTACATTTTCCACCTCTGGGAGAACAAGTTATAAAAGATGTATTACTAGAGAAAGAGAATTTATCTGATAGCGAAGCCTCAAAAATAGCACATCAAGCTAATGGTGATTACAGTAAGGCCTTGCATTTGCTACATCATGATGGAGGTGATGATCAATTTGAAGAATGGTTTATACAATGGGTACGTACTGCCTTTAGAGCAAAAGGAAATAAATCTGCTATAAATGATTTGATTAGTTGGAGTGAATCTATAGCGGGAACCGGAAGAGAAACACAAAAAAAATTCTTAAACTACTGTTTAGACTTTTTTAGACAAGCACTATTATTAAATTATGGCGCTAAAGATCTAGTTTTTCTAGAGCCTACTACAAGTGGTTTTAAACTCGAGAATTTTGCTCCTTTTATTCATGGAGCAAATATCATGGATATTTGTACAGAGTTACAAGATGCTGCGTATCATATAGAACGAAATGGTAATGCCAAAATCGTACTTACAGACCTTTCTATAAAACTTACACGTCTATTACATAAGAAAAGTTAATCGTTGTTGTAATACCCTATAGCTTTTCTTAAATGACATCTAGTTTTCAAATCTTATTCTATATTTGATATACTAAACATACTCATCATGGATAATTTTATGACGCATATTGTATCAATTACAATTCAATTATTTTTACTTATTACTTTTTTACAATCAGGAATTGATAAAATAGTGGATTGGAAAGGAAACGTTGGTTGGCTAAAAGAACATTTTGCAGCCAGTTTTATGGGCAAAATGGTGCCTTTACTATTAGTGATTATTTTGATTCTTGAAGTTTTTACTGCACTATGTTGTATAACTGCAATATATGCTCTCCTATGTTGCGGATATGGCTTTTATGCCATCTTAAGTGCATTTTCAGCGTCTGTAACGCTATTACTACTTCTTTTTGGACAACGAGTAGCAAAAGATTATCAAGGTGCTTTAACAATCACGTGTTACTTTATCGTAGCTATCTTTGGATTGTATATGGCAACAAAATAAAACAAAAAAAAGCTGCCTAAAAAGTATTGATAGTTGTAATCCGTCACATTGAGTGAAGTCGAAATGTATTGAAAATCAAGATATACTATTTCTCAACTTCGCTCGAAATGACAGAAAAATCACCTTTTTAGGCAGCTCTTTTTTATTTAACAATTCATGTTATTTTTTTACTAATCGAGTAAAGACCTCATCATTAGTATTGGTTACTACCTTAACAAAATAAATTCCGTTGGTTAACGAAGCAACGTCATAAGTGCTCTCTGATGTTTGTAAGACTAATTTACCCATCACATCAAAAACCTCTATACTTTTAACCTGCTTATTAATTTGTACCAAGCTAGTAGCCGGATTAGGATACATCACAAAATCTGGTTGGGTATCTGGTACTAGTCTTTCTGCCTTAAAATAATAGGTTTGTATTCGGTCTGTAGATTTATTTGCAAACTCGATTACTACCCTATATTCTCCTGCATCTGCAATGTCGCAATCATTAGTAGTACATAAATTAAACCAGCCAGAAGTGCAACTAGAGTCTGTTGTAGGACAATTATCTTGTAATTCTATATCACAATTAATATCATTAAATTTTTGCCAAACTACAGAAACCACATCCAGAAAAGGAATATCTAAGGTTTCACCATTAGCGTTTTCTATTGCAATTGTAGGGTAAATTTGTCCTGTTATCGTACAAAAGAAAATCTCATCTGCATACTCAATAATCGGGTTTTGAGCAGTAGACTCCATGGTAACTGTCTGGCCAACAATACATCCATTGCTATCCAAAACTTCAACAAGATATTCTCCTGATGAACCTACAGTAAAAGTATTTGAAAGTTGCTCACTAACTACAGTACCGGTCTGTATGTCTTTTAATTGATATATATATGGTGGGTTACCTCCTTTAGCGATGACTTCAATAACTCCATCTGCATCATTAGTAATCGGAGTAACTGTCACGTTCAAGAAAATTGCCGAAGCTTCTAAAATATCAACAGAAAGTGTTGTTATACAACTGTTTGCATCTCGAATATAGATTGTTGTTATTCCTGAAGGAAGATTGTCATAATTTAATTGACCTTCAACAAAATCAACATCATTATTTGTTATATTGGTTTGATATGGCGGAGTTCCTCCCGAAATTTCAAATACCACTGAACCATTACTATCTCCAAAACAAATCTCTGGTGTACTATTCACAACTGAAGCATGTATAGGCGTATTTTCTAAAATTTCTATAGTTGAAAGTTGCTCACACCCATTAGTGTCTTGTGCTAAAACATCATAAGTTCCTGGTCCTAAGTCTTTGAATACATGTTGATTAAAAATACCATCAGAATCATCACTAAAGAATGTATTAGGAATCGAACTAATTGCAAAAGAATAAGGAGGAGTACCTCCTGTTGCTAATATCGTAACGGTCCCATTATTCTCTCCATTACAAGAAACACTGCTTAGCGTTACTTCACTTAAAAACTCTGGTGGGTTTGTAATTGTAAACGGTACCGACACATGTTCTGCGCCCTCTCCGTTTACAGTATAAAGGTATGTCCCCGCAAATAGACCAGAAAAAGTATTACTTGTTTGGGGTCCAGAATTTATGGTTTCTCCTAGAATACTTGTTCCTGTAAGAACATACTCATATATACCCGTTCCTCCTGTTACATTTGATTTTATTGATGCATTACTTTCTCCGAAACAAGATATAAAAGCACTGTCTAAATTTAATACTACCGATATAGGCAATATTAATGGGTCTATCGTTGCTGATACTGTTTTGATACAGCCATTACTATCTCTTATAAATATGGTAAAGGTTCCTGAAGGAAGATTTTCGAAAGTATTTGATGTTTCAAAAATATTTCCCCCATCTAAAGAATATTGATAAGGAGGAGTACCTCCGTCTGTATTTACAATAATTTTTCCGTCATTTATTGTTGTTAGTGGTACGATCTCTGTCGACGCATTTAGGGCAGAAGGTTCTGTGATTTCAAAAATTGAAATATCCTCACAATTTGTAGTAATGTCAAAAACTCTTATGGTATACGTACCAGTTCCAAGATCTGAAACAACAATTGTGTCTACCGTAGACAATGGATTACTAACCATAAACCCAGTTACAGAATCAAAAATTTCATAACCAAAATTAGACGAATTTACTGTAAACGCTACACTACCATCAAGACTACCATTACATGTTATATCTTTAGGATTAAGACTCGTAATTTCAATTTGATTTATTAGATCTGCACTGTAGTTCTTTGCAATACCACATTCGTTATCACTTCTTTTTGCTTCTATAGTATAGATAATACCTCTGCTAAAGGTAATTGGCTGCATACCCGTTGTAGCTGTAATACTAAATGTTGCCGGTCCAGAAAAAGGAGCTGGTTGTATTGTAAAATCATATTGCACCCCATTTGCTATATCTGTAGAAGATAATGCTGGAAATGCTGTTACATCGGTAAGTACTGTTTGGTTTTCACAACTAGATGCTCCTTCTGTTAATATGATATCATCTATTTCTTCTAATTGATTAATGCTGATTGGCGCACTTGTCGGGCAAGCAGGTGCATTTGGGTTTCTAACAAAAATAGTATATACACCTGCCACGCTTATAGGAAACGATGTTATATCAGATACTATAGCAACAAAAGGTCCTGAGGCATTTAAACTCCATTCATAATCTCCTGTGCCGCCAGTAAAATTGGATAATGTAACTTGAGCATCTTCATTTCCAGAAATACAACTTAATTCTCTAGTTAGATTAATATCAAAAGTGATTGGGCTTGGTACAATAATATCATAACCTTCTTTAACAACAGGGCAGATTGAGTCGGCTGTTGGGTCTGTTGTGTCATTGTGCGACGCTCTTATTTTATAGCCTGTTCCTGAAGGTATATTCGTAAATGTAGTAGTAACATTAGATGTACTTATTGATTGTACTACCTCATCTTCACTAGTTAAAACTTCATAAACAAAAGTTCTTCCTGCAACTGCTGATGAAGGTGTAAGGGAAACCTCTATAGTACCCAAATCTGTTGGACAAACGGGATTGGAAGGCACTACCGAAGCAATCTCTATAGGAACGTACGTTTCTATTCCTGATATACTAGCTTCCTTAATGCAACTCAAAGGTAGACTTGTATCAAAAATTTGAAAATTAAATACATCCGAAGGTACCGCAGTAGTTGGTAGTGTAAATCTAAACCTATCTTGCGGTTCACCAGCATCAGGACTTACAAATACGCCTGAAGCAAATCCGAATTGATATGGCCCACCCGAGCCCTCTAAAACAATTACCTCTACTACTGCTCCCGTATCGCAGCTTGCAGGTGCTATAAAATCCACTCTTGTTGTAAACGCCGGTGCTGCAGGAACCACAACATTGGCAAACTCTTGAATGCATTCTGGATCTGGATTACGATTAGAAACTATCTGTACGGTATATATTCCAGGTAATAAGTCATTAAATGTATAATCACCTTGGTTTGATGCCTCATCTCCTGTTACTATATCGATAGCATTAGGTCCTCCCTGGATACGATATTCATATAATGGTAGTCCCCCAATAACTTCGGCTCTAATACTACCCAAACCACTTGGGTTATCAATAGTAGTGCACTCTGGTGCTGTAACAAAAATATCAAAAACAGGGTCAAATGATCTTATCGTACCATCTATCTCATACATACAATTTGGAAGTGCTGTATCCACAGCATACACTGTAAATAAAAATGGATTAGTTTGAAAAGGAATTACAAAACGTCCATCTATATTGGTTGATGCTATTACCTGTGCAGTAGTTGGTGGTGGATCTGAAGCTAGTCGAATCACAAATCTATACGTATCGCCGGGTGGTATATTGTTTACTTGAACAAGTCCATCATTACCACATTCCATATCCGAAATATCTACTTCTGGTTGGTAATCATTTTTATTAATATCAAAATAGAATATCTGCGTGCATCCTCCTACCACTTCTAATACCATTCTGTATTCTCCTGCATCTGTAAATTCATAAGTAGTTGGTGTACCCGATCCAGAAGGTAAGGTTGTCCAATTTCCAAATGCATCACAACCACCAGTAACGGCAGGGCAACTATCTGTTCTATCCTTACATGTATCGTTAGTTAATTGTTGCCAAGTTATAGCGACTAAATTATCTGGATTTGCTTGCGAATCTACAGTATATGTCTCATCACCACATAGATTAATTTTTGCTAAAGGCTGACTGCACCCTCCATTAGTATTATCAAAATAATCTATAAAATTCTCTACAGTTGCATCGTCTTGTAACGGATGAGGAGCCGACGCAAAGTTTATAACATCAAATTCTTCTGTAAGGGTCATACATATACCATCGGCAGGATTAGTATCCTCCTTAATTACGATATACAATCCGCTTTCATTTCCAGGCGGCACAACCACTGACGGTATCGTTGTAACTGTAGAAAAACCATTCGGTCCTGACCATGTATAGCGATCATATCCCGTTCCTGCAGTTAATATTAATTCACCGCCACATGTACTTACACTTTGTGTACACGCTGGTATGTTAACTAAAAAGTTTGTTGCTAATCCATCAGTATTTCCACATTCAAAAACTTCGTTTGCACTCTGTTGTGTTTGTTGTATCCCAGAAACGATACCGGTATATGTAGCTACCGCCAAATTCGTTATTTCATTAGAACACGTATCTCGTAACGATTCACAGTCAGAAACTACGCGTACCGTAAAATCGACAGTCAATTCTCCATCTCCTGGTCCCGAAGGGCTCGTATATTCTAAAAGATCAGCAGGTATTGACAATTTTAAGGTTTGAGTTCCTTGGCTATCAATATTTACTGCATAACCTATGGTAGGAATTGTTGCCAGATTACCTATTGGGTTTGCTGTTACATCAATACCATCAATAGACTCTAAATCAACATTTGCCGGTAATACATCATCTATAGTTACATTCTCTGCATAATTTTCGTTACCAACGTTTTTAACTCGTAAACGATATACTAAAGCATCGCCTGGCTCTACAGCAGTGCCACTAATTGACATGTTTAAGTCTGTTGGATCGTATACCTCGTTAATCAATAATAGTTCCGGTAAAATATCTTCGACTGCAATGACAGACATAAATGCCTGATAGCCGTCACCATTTGATGATAGCCTAAAATTTGCACTAGTAGCATCATTAGGAATAAGATCATTTGCATTATTCGGTAATTCAAAAATATCGGTATCAAAACCAAGCGTGTTGGCAGATGCTGGATTTCTGTTTGTTGATATTACTCCATCAACAGAGATCGAACTATTAAAAAAGTTATCTTGGGGATTAGCTGCATTAAATATGTCTACATAAATCCCAGAGGTGTTTTCTATCTGCAAATTATCATTTACTATACCACTATCACCTTCTAAAGCTCCTATTCCAAACTTTACGTTTACCGGACTTGGAGCAGCAAGGGTTCTAAATCCCTCTATGGGCAAATCGACAGTACTTGATGTCGTACCGGGTTGAATTTCTCTAAAACCATCAAAAACAGACATAAATTTATTGACTCCCTCAAAACTTGGGTCATTATAAATTACAACCAATGACCAACCACCTGTTGCTCCTGAAACTCCCGAAGTATCACCTACCGTTGCTTTCATATTAGCAACTGTATACGTACCATAACCATTTGCTTGCACTATAGCTGTTACATCTGCATAACAAGTGTACGGAACGTTATCACTAGCCGCCATACCAGGGTTTGAAGCTGTACCTGCATAACCATCATAAATAATACCACCATGAGTAGTTGTTCGCGTACCATTTACATCTATTACTTGAGAACCTGTTTGAGGCTGTACAAGTGTATAAGTAACAGCTCCCGGTGCTCCAAAACCTAATTGTATAGCTTTATAATCAGCAGTACCTCTAGCTCTAACATCGTTCAAAGGTAAACCAGTAGTGATTTCGTCACCTGTTGTAGATATGGTAGCGTTCATTACATTAGCCTCAAAATTAATAACATCGATAAGGTTATTACCAAAAATATCATTATTACCTATCGTTACAGACGGTATTGTTATGGTTGCACCATCCCCTGTAGCACGTTGCAAATTACCATTGTCATTTACAATTATTACTCCTATTGCTCCTGCATTTTGTGCATTAATGACTTTTTCTCTATCTGTACAACTACCTCCCGTATCAATAACTGCGATGTTGCCAGCTAATGCTCCTGCGTTTGTTATACCACAACCATTTCTAGGTGCTGCCACAACAAGGTTAGATGACGCAGGACTTAACCTAATATCAGAATTATCGTTAGAAAACTCTGTGACCCTAAGAAAATATGTATCTGCCCATTGTGAATTATTTAGTGTCAATACAGTATTAGAAGTACTAGCATTAACCCTACCAGTACCATCGAAATCTGTGGTGGGAATTTCATCTTCTATATATAAGGTTGGAATACCACCTCTTGCTAAATAATAATTAGCCGTCCAGTACAATCCAGCATATACAATTGTAGAGCAATTCTCGGTACTTGGGTTTTCTAAATCTGCACTACTAGAACTAAACGTTGAATTATCCCCATCGATATCAATATATGCAGTATCAAAGCTAGATCCATTATTAGTTCCAAGTGTATCATAATTTTCATTTGGATTGGACTGTATACCATGGATAGCATTACCGATTAAAAGTATATCTCCTCTGGTAGAAATATTCTGTCTAGGTCTAAAATCTTGTTGAGCCAGTATATTTGATACTGCACCAAAAAGCAAGCCCAATACTAAGAGTTTTTTGAGTAAAGTTGTTTTCATTTGTTTAGGTTTCGTTGATTATAAATTGTTTGTTACCAATAGATTATTCATATACTGTTATTACTTAGTGCAACCAGTAGAACAATTGTTACCCTTTAAAAACATCTTTTTCTTCTTTTTTTTGCATGAATTTAGTATCTCATGATAAAAAATCATGAAATATTCTAGAAAGACATTCATTTAATACAAAAACGTTTGTAAAATTATAGGGTTATGTGGGGTAGGATTTACTACAGGCAAATATAGTTGTCTAAAAATAAATATGTGATATTTATTTATTGTTATTATTTTTAGATAAAATAGTAAGCATAAAAAAGCCGATTCTTATAGGAATCGGCTTTTTAGTTATGTTATTTCTTTTCTAGTATGTACATCCACATTTACTTTGTCGACAACCAAAATCTAGTCCTAACGTAATCATATGAGATCCTGCACTTGTAGTTGGTTGTAATACTTCGTTTACATTTACTTGATATCCATACGCTACATAAAAATTAGCTTTTTTTATACCAATCATTGGTGAAACAGAAAGTGGTTTAAAATCTTGATCCACCAGAGACCTTACGCTTACACCAGCCCAATAATAATCTCCTCGATGTAATTTTCTAACCTTTAAATTTATATCTGTCGTAGAACGGCCATCTCCTGCAAAATTTTGATATAGGATTGAGGGTTCGATTTCTATATCACTAAATCTATGATAAAATGTATATCCTGTATACAAATAGTAGTTTTGTATTTGTGACGGTTCTGTTGGATTAAAATCGTCTATTTGCTTTTGTAATAAGTTTACTGCATTGGCACTTAAGAAAAACCTTCCTAGACGATATAACAATGCAATATCAAAGTTAGAATCATTTACACTTACATCTGCCAATCCTGGATTAAAAGGGTTGTCAGGGTCTCCATTATTAAAATCAGAAGTATCAATACCAAACTGAGTGAATTTATAGCTCAATCCAAAAGAAAGATATTGGTTATCATACTCGCTTATTGTTAAATGGTGTGCAAATGATAATTGAATACCTTTTTGGGTTGTAAAACCATTTTGATCATTAAATAAAATCGCTCCTACTCCTGACCTATCAGATATCCTACCATCTATAGACAGGGATTGTGTTCCTGGGGCATCTTCGATACTCACCCATTGCTCAAATCCGGAGGCTCTTATTTGCCAACAATCTCCTATACCTGCATACGCAGAAGATATTAAATAGGGGTTATCTGCAATGTATTGGTTTTGTACAGGGGCAAAAAACTCTTGTCCAAACGTGCAATAACTTGCAAAAAGACTAAGTATTACAATATATTTCTTCATCTAACATTTAAAATTACTAACCATTGACTTTTGTGTTTACGTGTCATTTGGCATTATCCATATTGTTTCTTCTATAACTCTCTTCGTTTTTATATATTATCTATATAAAGTAAAGTGGCCAGTAAACTCTCTTCTGTCAACATCATTAAGAACGATAGTAAACCAATAATCTCCAGACGGAAGTTCTTTTCCTTGATAAATACCAGACCATCCTTGTTGATTTCCTTTAAACTCTTTCAACATTCTACCGTATCTATCAAAAATTGTTACCTCCATATTTTCAAAGAAGAATGGGTCTCCTGCGGTTCCTGGGGGTAAAATTTGTCTAGGATACCAGAATCTTTCTTCTGAGCTTGCATTTGGATCATCTGGTCTAAAGTAATTAGGAATACGAATATTGATATACGTAAGCTCTTGAAGTGATATTACCTCACAACCATTTGCATCTATTACTCGTATTGCATAAAATCCAGTCTGTCGTATTCTAAAGACATTTCCATCAACCGCAATATTATAGTCCACTTCGTTTAATGGTGTCTCATTTGATGTTAATCCTACATATCCCACAAGGAATGTGTAGAAAGGATCTGTTGGTAATTGAACTCCTCCTGTAACATTGATCTCATATTCATTTGGATCTTGAGGGTTACCTGTCATCACTGCTACTGGTAATGTCATTGGTATGTATTCTTCTACCTCTATACGTGGTATTGGCTCAGAACATCCATCAGCATGTAACATTGTTCCTTCATATTCACCAGGTGATACCTCAAAAGTACCTGTCATATTAAAGTTACTAGGTGGGTTTGGTGTACCATTAACTCCTGTTAATGTATATACGATATCTGTAGTCACAGAATTTTCACCCAGTACAAAATCAATAAAGTATCTTGGTGCTTGTGTTACATTTCCATCTAAATCAATAACAGGACAATCTAATCTGTCTCTAAGTATTCCTTCAAGAATAACACCTGGATCTATCGTTACAGAAATATCTGTTGGACAGTCATTAGCATCTCGAATAAATATTCTTACAACTCCAGCGGCAAGGTCATCAAATGTAAATTGATCTTGTACAAAATCTGCATCATTATTGGTTAGACTAGTTCTATATGGTGGTGTACCACCTGTTATTATTATTGTTACCGAACCATCTTCATCACCAAAGCAGGTTTCTGGCGTAGGCTCGCCATCTACACCAACCATTAATGCTGTTGGTTCTGTAATCTCTATATCTCTAATCTCACTACAACCAAGTGCATCCTGAGCTATTACAGTGTACATTCCAGGAGCTAACTCATCAAAAGTATGCTCTCCTATAATTCCGTCTGATACATCATTAAGGAATGCTTCATTATTAATCGCATAAGAATATGGTGGCGTACCCCCACTTGCAACAATTCGAATGAAACCATTGTCCTCTCCAGCACAAGTTACATTTCCAACATCACTAAAATCTGGTGTAAATTCTGGTGGATTAATGATTGTAAATTGCTCTTGAGCAGAACAACTTCTATCGGTTGTTACTGTATATACATACACTGCAGGAGCTAAATCTCTAAACTCACTTGTAGATTGTACAATTGGTGTAAACGGTGTACCATCTGCAAGGTTACCAGATACTGTACTAAGTGTAAACGTATACATTCCTGTACCTCCTATAACGCTAGCATCTATTACTCCGTTTGATCCTCCATTACAATTTACGAAGGCAAAACGATCGTCTAATGTAATTTCTATATCTGGTATTGCAATAACAGGTAATGCTCCCGATGGTCTTGATTCACACCCTGTGTTATCAATAACAAAGAATTGATATTCTCCGACTGGTAAGGTAAATATACCTGTCGTATTTCTTTGAACCTCTACCGGATTTAATCGATCTGTACCGATATCTAACACTACAAAGGTTGTTATTGTTCTACCATTAATGATTCCTGTAGCTCCATCAAATCCTCCTGTCACAGTTACATCAACCGTTGGGTTAGGGTTTCCTGTACAATCAATTAATGAGGCATTAAAGTTCACTGTTAACTCAGCAAGTTCATTAATTATGGCTGGTGAAGTATCTGTACAACCTAATTCATCATAAGCCGTAACGGTATAATTACCAGGTGCTAAGTTTCTAAATTCATTTGAAGTTTGTAGTACACCTTCTGTACCTCCTGCTGGAGTTAAAGAATAACGTAATGGTGTATCAGTACCTGTAGCGGTTACTACAATTCTACCGTCTGCCTCACCAAAACATGATACATCAAAATCTTCGACTAAGCTTATATTAACATCATCAGCTGGTGGTCGAACAGTAATAATATCATCATCTGTACATACAAAGGTACCTCCCGGATCTGTATCTGTAGCAGTAACCGTAAACGTAAATGTTGGTGGTACAGTTGGTGGTACAACTGGTGTAGCTTGCGCTATTGACAACCCTTCAAATAATCCAGTAGTATTAGTTAATCCAGTTTCAACGAGTGTATAGGTAACATCTCCTCTTGCTCCTGTAACACTAGCCTGGAAAGAAATATCTCCTCCTGGATTACAAGATTCCTGATCATTTCTAGGGCTTATGTCTACTTCAAAGTCAGCTGTAGGTCCTGTAATTGTAAAGCTAGCAGCTTCATCACATTCAGGAGCACCAATTTGTACAACGTTAATGGTATAATTTCCTATTCCTAATCCAGGCTCCCCTGCTCTAGGTACTACAAAACTATTCGTTGTCGCTGTAGTTGTTTCGTTAGTACCACTTGCGGCACTATCATAAATTATCGTTACAGTTCCAACTGCATCTTCAGACGTAATTGTATAAGAAACTACACCTATATATCCGCCAAGTACAGTAAAACGAGCTCTACCATCTCTATCTTCGAAACAGGTTTCAGGTGTTTCTTCTGCAGCTGTTAACTCAAAATTATCATACTCAGGTATTGTATATGTTGTCGGTATTGTACACATTGTTCCTTCATCCCTCACTACAAAATTAAATGTATCGCCTACTACATTATTTAATGTGAAATCTGCTTCAAAAATTCCTGCTGCAGGGTCTTGAGTATCTAATACAGCACCCGTGCCATCTACTCTTGTAAAAATATAGTTTCCAGAACCTCCAGTTACCGTAACAGTTACTATTTCATTACTAGTACATGTCGCAGCCGTATCCTGGTTTGCTTCTGCCATGGTCATAATTTCAAAAACAGGAACAGGTATATTTGTTGTTCCAGAACAGTTATTACTATCCTCTATTGTGAAAGTATAAGTGCCATTACCTACAGGAGCTGTTACTTGATGTTGTACTCCAGGAGTAACAGGATCAGAATCTACTGCAACCTCATCTACTACAGGAGATAAAGGTGCTGGTCTTGTATATGAAACTCTATAAGTTCCATCGCCCCCAGAAATATCTAATGTAATCACAGGGAATACTTCATTATTAGATGAATCACAACCATATGGTGTTACACTAGGGTTTGCCACTATAGGAGCTGGTTCTGTGATAGGAATATTTGCTGTATTAACACATTCTACAGTTACCGCTCCAGCTCCAGAACCATTCACTACAGTTGCATAAACTGTTACTTCATATACATCCACATCTAAATTATTGAATGTAGGACTAACTTGTCTAGCTCTTAAGTCTCCTGTTGCAGGGGCTGCAGTAATCTCATACTCGTAAGTCACTCCAGCCTCAAAAGGAGCTGTTAATGTTACTGTAATACTTCCTGTAGGCGGTGTATCACTATTACATGTCATGTTTGTTATACCCATTGTAGGGTCAATAACAGGTAATGTCGGCCCCTCTAGACCTACTCTTGTTCTATAAGGACAACCTGTAGCAGGATTTCTATCAATATCGGTCAAGACAATCTCGTACTCTCCAACAGCTATACCAGGAAATACTCCTGTCGCATTTGTTTGAATAGCAGGAGTCACTACAACTCCACCAGTAACAGTAAACAATTCATATCTAGGTGGTGTAGCTCCGGCTAAGGTTCCTGATGTAATACTTGTAGTAATTGTTCCATCTGCTGCCTCACAATTTGGTGCAGTAAATACGGCTTCTATTGCTAAAGGAGGTAAAATGGTTATTGTATCGGTATCAGTACATCCGTTTCCGTCTCTAACAATAACTGTATATGTACCCGGTGCGTCTACCATAAATTCATGACTTGCACCATCTGGTACAAAAGCCACAGGATTAACACCATCATCAATACCATAAGATAAACTACCTGTTCCTACTGCTGTTACTGTAAAGACAAAATCATCTGTATCACAAGGGTTATCTACAATAGTCGGAGTAGTTAATGTAGGTCCAGGAATTACACTTACTGTAATTTCTAATCGGTGTTCACAACCATTATCATCACGGGTTAAAATATCCCATAGTAATTGATCTGTTGCATCTGTTGCACCATCACCATTAGTATCCGTATTAAAGGTTATTGTATTTGGAGCAGCTGTTACTGGGATTGGTAATGAGACATAGTTAGCTGGCACGGCTGGATCACCACGCTCGACCACTTGATACACATAACCGTCTCCAGGGGTAATGCTTCCACCTGTTTCTGTACCACCTGTTGTATTAACAACTAAAGAAGCCGATGTTTGGCATTCTGGTACGCTTGGATTATTTCCTGTTGTCACTAAAGGATCAGGAGTTTCTATTTCAAACTCTACAAGGTTACTAGGACATTGAGCGCCCAATCTTTCTGTTACTCTTAAAAAGTATCTTCCTTCTGGTAAAGCTCCTAATGGACCTATTGTTTCTGGATCAGTTGTTAAAACAACTGTTGTTCCTGTTTGAATTACATTAGTTAGATCAAATCTATCTAAAACTTCCCATGTTAAATCTTGACCTGGTACTGGATCATATCCAGTAATGTCAAATGTAAAAGTTCCATCAGTTAACGCTGGGGTTTGATTACATGAAATATCACCCGGCACCACATTAGAAATCACAGGACTACTTGGTCCGTTTTCGTTAAATTCTGCACGGAATCGACATCCTGTGTTAAGGTCTCTAACCGTAACTACATAAGTAACTCCAAAATCTAAGCCTGATTCTGAATATGTTGTAATCGGGTTACCGAATCCATCAACACCAAGGTTAGTAGTTACTATAGATGTTGCCGAACCTAAAATTCTTAAATCTAATTCAAATCCAGGAGCAGTTGTTGATCCTCCTGTAATATTCACATTCTGCGTATATCCAGCTGGACATGTTGCACCAACAGCTCCTAAAGTAAAGGTAACTCTTGGTCCAGAATTAATTGTTTCTGTAACTGTTGTTGTACAATCATTATCATCAGTAATTAAAATCTCATAGACTCCAAAATCCAAACCATCAAACAAAACTTCATCCACACCTAATGCTGGTGGGTTTGGTGGTACTGTTGGAGCAAAAGCAGGAAGAATAGTTGCATCGACTACACCATTACGAGTAACTTGATATGTATACCCAGATGCATCTCCTGCCGGGGTAACTGTACCACCCGTTAACGTAATTCTAATAGATCCTAAGATTTCTCCAACTCCTCCTACTGAATCGTCACATGTAATATCTGTTTTTGAAGAAGCTGCATTTAATGCCGCTGGTTCGTTGACGTCTACATCAAATCCTGTATAAGGACAACTTCTACTGTCTCTAAACTCAAAAGGATAGTTTCCGGCACCACGCACAAATTCTATAGTTCCACTTGGTGGCATAGGAACAAAGGCTGCTCCATCAAAACTAATCTGATATCCTCCAGAATCTGCTCCTGTAGCCGTAATTCTTATAATACCCGTATCTCCGTTACAGTCAACATCTATATCTGGTGCTGTAACCGTAGGCGGGTTATTATTTGATGTTACTTCTGCTGTAGATGTATCTGTACAACCTCTTGCATCAGTTACCGTAAAAATATAATCACCTACATCGCTTGTAAGATGAGTAAATACTGGTCCTGCACCGGGGCTTCCAGCAACAGTTCCCGATGTAGTATTTGTAGTATTCTCCCAAGTAACTGTATAATCGGTATAACCATCACTTATCGTTAATTCTATCTCTGCTTGTAAAAGTAATCCAGTAACTGGATCACATCTTAGGTCATTAACTCTTCTAGCTGCAATATTAACTGCAGGCTCTACAGTTTCGGTAAGTGTTACAGAACAATCATTATCATCGGTAAGTATAATTTCATAGTCACCATCTTGTGTAAATGTATTTGTAGTGAAACTAGCAATTGCACCAGTAACAACTGTAGATGTCTGAACAATAGTTCCGTTTCTGGATACTGTGTATCTGTAGTCCGGAGTTCCTGTACTTCCGTTACTATTTGGATTTATGGTAACAATAAAGCTAATTGCATTATCATCTAAACAAACATCTGATGTATTTGCAATTGCTGCCTCTAAAGGTGTTAATGCATCTATTGTTAATGTTTGTGTTGCATTACAAACACCTGTATTATCAAAAACAGTTACTGTATAATCTGTACCCGCACCATTAGGAACATTAGGAATAGCATCTGTTGAATTTGCTGGTCCAAAAGTACCATTTACGGGGTGAGTTAAGGTATAAGTATATGTAGGCCCATTTCCTCCTGTAGCGTTGCTAATTGAAACCTCATTAAGATTCGTACCACAATCTTGATTAACGTCATTAATTGTAAATGTAATTACATTAGGCTGCGTAATCGTAACTGTTCTTGTATCCATACATACTGTTGAACCTGCTCCCAATGTTCTATCGGTTACTGTAATTGTATACTCACCAGCAACCAAAGGATTACCTGCAGTTCCAGTTATAGTAACAGGGTTCGTTGTATTATTAGGAACATCTGCAATTGTTGTTGAAGAACCTCCTGTAGGACCAGTAACAACATAATCAAAAGTAGTACTATTTGCTACTGTAAACTGAAAAGCTCCATCAAAACCACCGTTACAAGTAACTGGACTAGTTTGATCTGCAGCAGTAATATCTATTTCTGGTAATACAGGTCTAGTAAATGGTGCATCTAAAGAACATTGATTATCTGTTCTTTGAGCCGTAAACACATAATTTGTACCTCTATCTAAAGTAAATACCCCAGTTGTAGCATTTCCAGCTACAGGCGCCGGAGTAACACTATATGTATACGTAGGTCCAACGGGTTCTGCATCAACAGTAACTACAATTGTTTGAGCCGTACAATCGGACACTCCATCAGAAATATTAAGAGCTGTAACCTCTAACAATGCTGGAATATCTACAGATTGCGGAACAGAACAATCTGGAGCTAGAGGGTCTCTAACATATACTGTAAAACCTGTTTGAGCTGTATCCACATCTATTACAACCGAAGTACCTGTAATAGCAACAAAACCAGTTGTAGGAGAAGTTATAGAATATTCATAAGTTCCTGCTCCCCCGCTAAAGTTGCTAATGGTAACTTGTGCATCTTCACTGCCTGTTATACAACTTAAATCTCTTGTTCTATTAATATCAAAATCAACTGCCGTTGCTGCAGTAATATCAAACGGTGGAGTAGAAAATACTGCACAAATAGGTGCGCCTGCAGGATCTGTAGTGTTATTATGAGTTACTCTTATTACATAATCGGTACCTACTGGTACGTTGGCAATATTAACTGTTGGATCTGGAGACGTCGCTGTTTGTACTGTAGTTAATACTGTTGGTGGAGTAGTACTTGAGTCTATAGTTACTACCTCATATGTGAAACTCCTACCTGCAATATCAGACGCGGGTGTTAGTGTCACTGCTACACTTCCTGGGTCTGTTGGACAAACAGGGCTAGTTGGTACTACAGATTGAATCTCTATAGGTACGTATGCTTCTATTCCCGTAATATCTGCTTCAATAACACATGCCAACGTTGTACTTGTATCACTTACTTCAAAAGTAAATACATCTGTCGGCACTGCTGTAGTTGGTAATGTAAATCTAAATCTATCTTGTGGATCACCCGCTGCTGGAGTTTGAAAAACACCTCCTTGTAAAGCAAATCGATATGGTCCTCTTGGTGGAGTACCTGCTGGAGAAGTAACTACCACTTCTACTATCGCTCCCGAATCACATGTGGCCGGAGCTATAAGGTCTACTCTTGCAGTAAAATCTGGCGCCTCTGGAACAACTAAACCAGCAAATTCAGCCATACATTCTGGGTCAGGGTTTCGATTCGAAACAACCTGTAATGTATATGTTCCTGGAGCTAAATCATTAAATGTATAATCTCCGTTACTCTCTGCTTCATTACCCGTTACAATATCAATGTTACTAGGACCTCCAATTAAACGATATTCATAAAGAGGAATACCTCCTGTTACTTCTATACTAATACTTCCTACCCCATTTCCATTATCATTGTTAACACACTGCGGTCCTGTTATTACAGGAGGGCCAAATACAGGATTGAATGATCTTACTGTACCATCTATCTCATATACACAATTCGGAAATGCAGTATCTACAGCATATACTGTAAATATATACGGATTTGTTTGAAAAGGAATTATAAAACGACCATCAATATTGGTAGATGCAGTCACTTGAGCAATAGTTGGTTCTGGATCCGTAGCTAATCGAATTACAAATCTATACGTGCCTCCTGGTGGTACATTGTTTACTTGTACAAGTCCATCATTCGAACACTCCATGTCGATAGTATCGACTCTTGGTTGATAATCATTCTTATTAATATCGAAGTAGAATACTCTTGTACATCCACCAACAATTTCTAGAACTAATCTATATTCTCCTGCATCAGAGAATTCATAAGTAATTGGTTTTGCGTCTGCAGATGGAAGAATGTCCCAATTCGCAGCGGCATCACACCCTCCTGTAATAGCAGGACAATTATCATCTCTATCTCTACAAGCATCGTTATTAAGTCTTTGCCATGTAATACTTACCAAGTTATCTGGGTTACGTTCAGAATCAACTGTATATGTTTCATCACCACATAACGTTATTTTTGCTAAGGGTTGACCACAACCTCCGTTAGTACTATCAAAATAATCTATAAAATCTTCTGTAGTTGCATCGTTTTGTAATGGGTGCGCTATAACACTAAAGTCAGTTACTTCTATCTCTTCTGTTAACGTCATACAGGTACCATCTGCAGGATTTGTATCCTCTTTGATAACGGTATATGTTCCTGCTCTTGTTGCTGGTGGTGCAACATCTGGTACGATAACTGAGGGTATTGCTGTTACCGCTGAAAAACCGTTAGGTCCTGACCATGTATAACGATCATAGCCAGTTCCCGCTGTAAGAATTAATTCATCACCACAAGTACTTGCATTCTGTTCACAAGCAGGTACGTTAGCCAAAAAGTTTGTTGCTAACCCATCTGTATCACCACAGACTAAGATCGCACTACTACTTGGGTCACCAGTAATAGTAACTCCCGATAGCGCTCCTGTGTAAGTACCTACTGCTATATTATTAATTTCATTAGAACATGCATCTCTTAGTGATGCACAATCGGATACTAATCGTACTAAAAAGTCTATTGTTACTTCTCCCGAGCCTGGTGCGCCGGGTTCACTGTGTGTTAATAAACCTGGCGGAATAGAAAATTGTATCGTTTGAACACCTCCACTACCTACTCCTGTAGATGTATAACCAATAGAAGGAATACTGCTCAAATTTCCTGTTGGATTTGCAACAATATCAATACCATCCACTGCCTCTAGGTTAACATTTGCTGGTAATACATCATCAATGATAACATTACCAACATAATCTTCATTTCCTGTGTTTTCTATACGCAAACGGTATATTAATGGATCTCCTAATTCGACAGAGGTATTATTAATTACTGTTCCTAAATCTGCAGGATCATATACTTCTTTGATGATTCTAAGATCCGGAACTATTTCTTCTACCGAAAATACAGACATAAATGCCTGATATGTATCTCCGTTTGTAGATAATCGAAAATCTGCTTGTGTAGCATCATTTGGAATAAGATCCTTGGAATCATTAGCCAATTCGAAAAAATCCGTATCAAAACCAAGTGTGTTGGCAGATGCAGGGTTACGATTTGTGGTAACTACTCCATCTAATGATATTGAACTATTAAAAAAGTTGTTTTGTGGGTTTGCAGCATTAAATATATCTACATATACTCCTGAAGTATTTTCTATCTGTAAATCATCATTTACAATACCACTATCTCCTTCTAAGGCACCTACACCAAATTTTACATTTACTGGATTAGGCGCAGGAAGTGTTCTAAATCCAGAAATTGGTAAATCTACTGTCGATGCACTTGATCCTCCTTGAATTTCTCTAAAACCATCAAAAACAGACATAAATCTATTCACTGCAGAAACATCAGGATCACTATAAATAACTACTAATGACCAACCACCAGTTGCTCCAGAAACCCCCGAAGTATCACCCAAAGTTGCTTTCATGTTTGCAACTGTATACGTACCATAACCATTAGCTTGTACTATAGCTGTTACATCTGCATAACAAGTGTACGGAACGTTATCACTAGCCGCCGTACCAGGGTTTGAAGCTGTACCGGCATAACCATCATAAATAATACCACCATGAGTAGTTGTTGGGGTACCATTTACATCTATTACTTGAGAACCTGTTTGAGGCTGTACAAGTGTATAAGTCACCGCTCCCGGTGCTCCAAAACCTAATTGTATATCTTTATAATCGGCAATACCATTAATTCTTACATCATTTGCAGGTAAACCAGTAGTAATTTCGTTACCTGTAGTAGACATGGTAGCGTTCATTACATTAGTCTCAAAATTAATAACATCGATAAGGTTATTACCAAAAATATCATTATTACCAATCGTCACAGACGGTATTGTTATGGTTGCACCACCACCTGTGGCACGTTGTAAATTACCATTATCATTCACAATAATAACCCCTATTGCTCCTGCATTCTGCGCATTGATTACTTTTTCTCTATCTGTACAGCCACCTCCGGTATCAAATACAGCAATATTACCCGCCAAAGCACCTGCGTTTGTAATACCACAACCGCTTCTTGGTGCTGCCACAACAAGATTAGATGATGCGGGACTTAACCTAATATCGGAATTATCGTTAGTAAATTCTGTAACCCTAAGAAAAAATGTCTCTGCCCATTGTGAATTATTTAGTGTTAACACCGTATTAGAATTACTAGCATTAACCCTACCAGTACCGTCAAAATCTGTGGTGGGAATTTCATCCTCTGTATACGTGGTCGGTGTTGCTGCTCTGGCTAAATAATAGTTAGCTGTCCAATATAATCCTGCATACAAAATTTCGGTACACCCTATATTCGGATCAACTAAATCTGCACTACTAGAACTAAACGTTGAATTATCCCCATCGATATCAATATACGCAGTATCAAAGCTAGATCCATTATTGGTTCCTAAAGTATTGTAACTATCATTAGGATTGGCTTGTCTACCATGTATAGCATTACCGATCAAAAGCACATCTCCTTTTGCAGAAATATTTTGCCTTGGCCGAAAATCTTGCTGAGCAAACACCCCTATAGTAGTCAAGAACAATAATACTACTAATTTTAGGTGCCTGTAGTTTTCTTTTTTCATAATGGGGGGTACAACGTTCTCTTTAGGTTTCATCTCCATCTATCTTTTGGGGTTACTGTATCTTTAATATATATAAATCACCATCATACGAATTGTTTACGTTAGAGAATAAGCTCTGTTTCGCATCATCAAGATTATCAAATCTTTTTAGGTAAACATATATATAATTATCTTTTGGATTTCTGAAAAATTGAGGTTCTAAGCCTTGCGATTTTAATTTAGCCATTCCTCTTTCAAAATAGTTTTCTCTCTTAAAAATGTTAGTAATTAAGTAGTATCCGTTCTCTATATTATGGCCTCCAATAAATGAAAGGCTTTCGCTTAATACAGTGTCGTCTTTAACTGTATCGGTTATTAATTTGGTTTCTTGTAATAATCGTTTAAAAGATGCCATTCTACTCTTAGCGATATGTAATATCCACATATCTCCATAGTATCTATTGTCAATATTACTCAAGTACTTCCTTGCTGCTTCATCTTTGTCTTGATAACTCTCAATAGCAACGTACTGGAAGTTGTTTTCAGGGTTTAGAATTATCTGTGAATTATTAAATCCTAAATCCTTCAATGTACTTGTGAATTTATTAGCATACTCGCCACCTTTAAACACGTTACCTATTAAATAATATCCTTCTGGATATCCTGGGATATATTTAGTAGCAAACTGTGCTTCTGGTCTTGTAGCATCAGCAAATTTTACAAATCTATTATTTGCAGACAATCGCTTAGAACTTGATGGATTTGCTTCTGCTTCTTTAGCATCGTCATCCATATTTACAAGAGATTCTAATAATTTATTAAATCCTCGTTTATCCACATTTAGACTAGTCGTTAATAATGAATCTCTACGAGCAAATATTTTATTCGTAATTCGACTATTGTTATCTAATTCTTTCTTTATTTCTTCTAAGCCTTCTTCATTTTCCTCTGGTACATTTGCAGCAGCTTCTGCAGCTAATCTCTGCTCTTCTGCTAATCGTGCAGCTTCTGCTTCTGCAGCTAATCTCTGCTCCTCGGCTAATCGTGCAGCTTCTGCCTCTGCAGCTAATCTCTGCTCCTCGGCTAATCGTGCAGCTTCTGCCTCTGCAGCTAATCTCTGCTCCTCGGCTAATCGTGCAGCTTCTGCCTCTGCAGCTAATCTCTGCTCCTCGGCTAATCGTGCAGCTTCTGCCTCTGCAGCTAATCTCTGCTCCTCGGCTAATCGTGCAGCTTCTGCCTCTGCAGCTAATCTCTGCTCCTCGGCTAATCGTGCAGCTTCTGCCTCTGCAGCTAATCTCTGCTCCTCGGCTAATCGTGCAGCTTCTGCTTCCGCAGCTAATCTCTGCTCCTCGGCTAATCGTGCGGCTTCTGCCTCTTCCGCCAATCTCTGTTCCTCAGCCAATCGTGCAGCTTCTGCTTCCGCAGCTAATCTCTGCTCCTCGGCTAATCGTGCAGCTTCTGCTTCCGCAGCTAATCTCTGCTCCTCGGCCAATCGTGCAGCCTCTGCTTCTGCAGCTAATCTCTGCTCCTCGGCTAATCGTGCAGCTTCCGCTTCTGCAGCTAATCTCTGCTCCTCAGCCAATCGCGCAGCTTCTGCCTCTTCCGCCAATCTCTGCTCCTCGGCTAATCGTGCAGCTTCTGCTTCCGCAGCTAATCTCTGCTCCTCGGCTAATCGTGCAGCTTCCGCTTCTGCAGCTAATCTCTGCTCTTCGGCTAATCGTGCGGCTTCTGCCTCTGCAGCTTGTTTATCTTCTTGTTCATTTTCAACACGTTCAATTTCTCTTTGTGCTGCCAAACGTTCCTCTTCAACCTTTTGTTCTGCTTCAACACGTTCGATTTCTCTTTGTGCGGCTAAACGTTCCTCTTCTGCTTTTTGCTCTGCTTCAACACGTTCTATCTCTCTTTGTGCGGCTAAACGTTCCTCTTCTGCCTTCTGCTCTGCTTCAACACGTTCTACCTCTCTTTGTGCAGCTAAACGTTCCTCTTCTGCCTTCTGCTCTGCTTCAACACGTTCTACTTCTCTTTGTGCAGCCAGACGTTCCTCTTCTGCTTTTTGCTCTGCGTCTTCTCTTTCGATTTCTCTTTGAGCAGCTAATCTATCTTCCTCTGCCTGCTGTTTAGCAGCCTCTGCTTCTCTTTCAGCTTCTTCTGCGGCAATCCTTGCCTCTTCAGTTTCTTGAGTAGATACTTCTCGCTCCACTTCTCTTTGCGCAGCTAAACGTTCCTCTTCTGCTTTTTGCTCTGCTTCTTCTCTTTCGATTTCTCTTTGAGCAGCTAATCTATCTTCTTCTGCTTGCTTATTAAGTAGTTTTACTTCTTCTTCACGTTGTAACTCTAACTGTCTTGCTGCTTCTGCTTCTTTTTCTTTGGCTTCTGCAATAGATCGTTCAAGTTCGCTCATTGCTCTTTGTTCCTGACTTTCAGCATCACCACGTTGTTCTTGAAGTTCTCTTATAATTCTATTCTGTTCTAATATTTCTCTTTTTAATCTTCTGATTTCAGAATCTCTTTCTTCATATGCTTTCTGAGATGATGTCTTTCTTCCTGATTTTCTTGAAGATCTTCTGTCTGATTCAAAATTATAGGCCAAACCAAATTCGTGCGTAGCACCAAATTCTGCTATAACCGCTTCTCCTCCTATACCGGGTTCTACCGTATATCCTATTGATACGTTTTTGGTAATATTTGCTCCTATACCTATTGCGGCCCCATAAAAACTATTATAACCCACTTGTCCCCATCCATATTGTGGTAATTCAAAAATCACGTTACCTCCGTATCTAAGTGCTTCTTCTCCTGGCTTAGAGGCATATACCATCCCACGGATTTCGTTATCTGCTCTCCAATCTAGATTTGTCGTATACATTACATGACCCGATAATATCATATTATCGGTGATCAATTCACTAGAAGAAACATTATACGCTACAAGGTTTCCTGCAGACACACCTACATCAAAATTTTCCCAATTAAAATTTACTCCAGGGTGAAGAAGGAAAACTGAACTATTCTGAAAATTATTTACAATATCATCATCTGCTTGTGCTTGATCTAAATTACTCTTAAGTCCACTTTGAGAATAGTTTAAATTCATCCCAAAAGTAAAATTCATATCTCTATTCAGTTCAATATTATACGCATAGTTTAAAGCTGCGCCAAAAAATCTGAATATGCCAACATTTTGCTGAAATAAACCTACTCCAACCCCTGTTTTTTCTTCGAATCTTGCCGAATAATTCATAAAATAAGTTTGTGAATTATCGCTGAAACTAGCTCTAGGGTTCCTGTTATAAATATTGATTGAATTTTTATTTTCTCTTACTAAAGAAAAGGTAGGATTAAACACGAAACGATTATACTTAATTGAATTGTGTAGAGGAATATCCGAAGGTAAAACTCCGCTAATAGGGGTCTCATCCTCTTGACCCATAATTACATTACAGGAAACTAAACATATGGCAATAAAAAGTATTCTTTTAATCATAAATTATCTCATTACTGTAATTGTACCTTTCCTGACTACGGAATTGCTTTTAGTTATTATATAAAAGTATAGTGATTCACTAGCTCCCGTAGCCGAATTTGCTGGCCATTCCTCATTATATCCTCCTGACTTCTGGAAATCTAATTCTCCTCTTGTACTATAAATACTTACTTCTACATCTGATTCGTTATACGTTGCGGGTAATATCCAATTGTTATTTGCACTATTTCCTCCTGGGGTGATTAGATTTGGTATTAATTCTGATACTCCTGGTGGATTACCTATAACAATACTATCATCATCCATACATATTCCTGACGAAATCATAACCTTATATTCTCCTTCTGCAGTAACTGTTATTGTATTACCATTAAGTCCTACTAAAGGTTCATCTACTCCATCAATTATTCTAAACCATTCATATGTATATGCCGGATTTTGTGGTACGGATAAAGTAACAGATCCACCTGCCGGTAAGGAGGTGGGTGAAGCTGTAATTTCGATACCTGATGGTATTGGTGCTATAGTTAGAGGGGGACTTGATTCGGCATCTAATTCTGGTCTTACTTCTCTATTAAATGTTGCTCGTAAAGCATACTCAGCGTTTTCGTCTGCTGTACTTATTTCTAATGTTCTTTCTGTTACTCCTGTAGGTACTCCATCTTTAAGCCACATAAAATCAAAAAGGTCATATTGATCCTCAGTCAAAGATACTTGCGGTGGTGCGCCACTACCACTCACAGTAAAACCAAACATGTCCTTAATTTCTAAAATTACAGAACTATCTGCACAATCAAAATCATCTGTCGCACCGATAGTTATTCCGATACCTACTGGTGCAAATACATTAGTTGTAGAATTTAACATACTAGAACAACTATCATCTGCCATGATGTCTATACTATATGTTCCAGGATTACCAACCGAAATACTTATAGTTGGATCTGTAAGCGATAGAATACCTGTAAGTGGACTGGTATCTCTAAACCATTGAAATAAACTTGTGGCTGGAGAAACTGGTGCATCTGTAGTAACTTCTAAGTCAAGTGTTTCTGTAGGAAGTATGATCAAATTCTCTAATAGTGGTGTTGTTATAGTAGATCCATCATTGATGACTCTAATTGGGTTAACTGGTAACGGGCAAGATGCTCCTATTTCTATATTTACATTATAATTACCATCAAAATTATTATCAGGTAAAGTATATGTAGGACCTGTAGCACCATCTATATCAACATCATCTTTTTGCCATTGAAAAGTTGCTCTAACGATTAATTGTGGATTAAGAACATCAACGATATTAGTTCTTAAAGTTTTATCTGGATCCTGTGGGCAAAAATTTACACTTGGTGAACCGATAATATTAATATCAGCAGTATCTACTTGTTGTACTCTAACAACATTTGTTTCTTCATTTGTAAAAGTTCCATTACACAAACCAAAATCTATAACTGCAAAAAAACTGGCGGTACCAGTTGCGTCAAGATCTCCTTGTGTTATGTCTAAAGTAGGTCCTGTCTCACCTGGAATTAGGACCTCATCAATTGCTGGTCTTCCTTTAAACCATTTATATGTAAAATCACCAGCATTAATTTCGTTGCCCGCTTCATCTCTTACACTAAAAGAAAGTGTTTCAACAAAATTAACCACATTACAAACTACAATAGTTCCTCCTGTCGTGTTGTTAAATCTAAGACTTAAGTCATTTCTGTAAAAATGAATCGGTAAGGGTTCGGAAACATCACCAGAATCTCCGGTTGATGATGTAACTACTCTAATCCTGTGTGTATCGCTGTTTGCATTTGGTGGTATCGCAATGTTTTCAAATCGCAAAATTACATCTGCCAAAGAAGCAGCGTTTTGTGTACCATTCCTCCCCAACTCTTGCGCATTATCAAAATTACCATCGGCATCAGAAAGTTCTAAAATAAATTCATTGTCACTTGGTAAAGCATCTCCAGGCCTTAAAACGGCTACCGCTGTAAAATTATTATTTGCAGGTGTAGAACTATTTGCGGCCGAAGCACATACCTGCTCAAGCTCATCACCTATATTATCGATAAAGTTAGGTGCTAAAATAGTACGTTGTGCTAAAAGTTCACCGTAGTTAATGAACGATAGCAGACTAACGAGTAGTATTAGGTTAAGTTTTTTATTCATGATATCACACTTATAATTCTGGTGGATATACTATATCAACTTCGCGATTTGGGGCGCTTGTTAATAATATTGTTAATATATTTTTTACCAAGTTATAAAATTATAAATTAAATAGTTATATCAAACTAATTTTTGATGTTTTTTTGTAATAATTTTCTGACTTCTAGTTTGTTATCTCATTCAAACTGAAACATTTTTAAATCATAATAACAAGTTAATATACATAAATTTTTGTTAATCAACTAGTTGTATTGTAAAAAAGATAGTAAAAGTACTGTAAATAAAAGCAGAAATTTCCCCATAATCTATCTAAAAAAATGTTCTATTTCAAAGAAAATCTATCTAATTTTTCCGCAAATATAGATTATTATACAGGTTAAAAAACACTTAAAAAGGCATTTTTTTTCGATTAAGTGTAAAAAAAAAGTAAAAAAATCAGCGAAGAAAAACCATTTTTTCCATCTTTAAAAGGATGTTTTTAGGCCTGTTTTATTAACTAGATTTACAGCAAAAAAATAACAAAAATGTATTTAGCTCAGTTACACTGGATAACCTAAATTATAGCTATAAAAATTACTCAATAACTATTCTTTTTCAACTACATTATCCCGTATTTATACTCTATAAATATACACTTACTAGCTTATCTACTAAAACCCATTTACTCATAAAAATCCCGACTATTCATTACATAAAAATGATACCCGTTTTTGAATAAATTCAAAAAAAAACCTCATTAGAAATGTCTAATGAGGTATATACATTCGATATAAAATATTATTCTTTTGTTTCTGTTTTGGCAGTTTCTCCACCATTTAATTCTTTAATAACATCTTCTGTAATATCTAATTCTTCTTTACCGTATAAAATATTACTAACCTCGGTATCACCATAGATATATGTATATCCATTTTTCTTACCGTATTCTTTAATAAAATCTTTTACTTTTGAAATTATAGAATCTATTTCTTTTTGGCTTCCTTGTTGAATCTCCTGCATTCTAGATTGTTGCTCTCTCTGAAGACCTTGTTGTTTAGCCATTAATTCTTGTTCTTTCTTCTCTCTATTCGTCTTAGACATAGATTTCATGATATTTTGATACCCTTGTACCTCGATCTGAAATTGTTTTGCCTTTTCCTCAAGCTCTGCTCTTACTTCGGTATTACGTTTTGTCCATTTTTCCTGAGCAACTTTCATTTCGGTGAAATCAGAAACAACTTTTGTGTTATTTACGAAACCTGTTTTCTCTATTTGTTGTTGACAAGAAGCAAATATCAAACATGCCCCCGCAATCCATAAAAATCTTTTCATTTTTCAAAAATTTAGTTCTGGGCAAAAATATCAAAGTTCAACTGATGTTATTCACTATATTCATCAAAAAAACAATTTATAATAAAAAACAATTAATTTATGTTTTATTATAAACAAAATCTATTAAAAAGAAGTTAATTTAAAGCTTTTTAAGCACTATTTAAAAATCTCGCATACGTTAACCCCAAATAAGCTCTAAAAAGCAAAGAAAACTTAATTAAAAACGATTTGATCACTTTTTTAACACATAAATATGCGAAGAAAACTCTTTTGTGCGCATTGCTTTTATGTTTGAAACAATTCCGACCCAAAAAGCTTTTAAAAAATTCATTTTTCCGTTTTTATATTTTTCGGATAACAAAGACACATAAAAAGAATCAAACCTCATTGGAAGTGTTTTCTGTAACATAATGTTCTCTTTTGAAAAAAGTGTTTTGATTGAAGTTTTAGAGAAATGCCATAAATGTCTTGGTACATCATAAGCCGCCCAAAATTTCTTATAATAATCAGCGTCATACGATTTGAAATTTGGTACAGCGATAATAAGATACCCTTCGGGTTTTAAAAGTCTTTTAATTTCTAAAATTTGATCATCCAAATCAGAAACATGTTCTAAAACGTGCCACATTGTAATAACATCGAACTTCTGTGATTCATAATCCAATGTAGTCCCGTCTAAATCAATTCCTTTTTGTTTGGCTAAATTTTTTGCTTGTTGATTAGGTTCTGTGCCAAAAACATGCCATCCAGCATTTTTGGCTACCAACAAAAATTCTCCTGTACCCGCTCCAATATCCAACAATATACCTGATTTACTTTTATTAGTTCTGGAGACAAGTCTTACTTTTTTACTAAGAGAGTATGTTTTAACCAAATGATATATTTTCTCAAAAAGAGATCTCTTTGCATCTGTATGAGAAATATAATCTTCGCTTTCATAATATTTCCCAATTTCTTCATTTTTTGGTTTAGGAGAAGTTATTAGCATATCATATTGTTTATCATGAAACAATTGAAATTTTTCTCCAGACACACTATGATCTTTACACTCGATAAAAAGTTCTAAATTTTGTTTTGTATTCATTATTCTGAAATCATTGGCTTAAGATAATCTTCTTTTTTAATGTTGTTTTTTATATCAAGTAACTTCGCTTTTGTTTTACTATAAAATAAAGAATGTGTAGATAGACAGTTTTTTCCGTTATTATCTTTAACGATTATTTTCACAAAAGTATATGTCGAGTTCTTAGTATGCTGTGATAAGTTATCACACAAACCTGGAGCAACATTTTTGTATGTATCCAAGTCTGTGTCAAAATTAATACTAACTGTAAAATTCAAATCTAAATTTTCAAACAATTTAGTTTTAAAGAAATTTAGTTTTTCATCCTCTTTCAATTCGAAATTTTTTCTCAACCAATATTTAGCTTCAGGAGTGGTAATTTTTGATTTAAACAAAAAATAGTCTCCAGTTCCGTATTTAAAAGAAACTATTCTATAATTTTCTATTTTGTTGATCGACTTACAGGAAAAAAAGAAAAAGGAAAGAAAAAAAACATATTTCACACAGCCTTTGTTCCACGTGGAACTATTCTTTGATAGCATCATGAATTTCTACATTTAGCACCTTACCCAATTTATTTGCAATTTTGACCGCATCATCATATCGTTTTGTTTTATAAACAGTATGATGTTTATTGTTTCTAAAAAACCGAATGACAATTCTATCATGCTTTTCACTTGTTCCTAAAGCACTCACTGTACTCCATTCATTATTTAATTTGAAAGAAGCTGAAAAAACAGAAATATAATCAGGGAATTCCAAATTCAAGTCTACGGCAAAAAAAGGAATTCCAAAACAACTGTATACTTTTTTATTTCTAAAATCTTTTGAGATTTTAAAAGAAATAGAAAAACCAAAAATTATGAGCGTCACAAAGAACAAAATAATTCTTGGTAAAAAAGGTTCGGTTTCATTAAATAAAAAAAGAAAAGAAAAAACCAAAACGATAGTTGTTAAGATTTTTCCTTTTAGTGCTTTTTCCTGTTTACAAATTACACTTTCCATTATCTGCCCATATAAACTAAAAGAACAGAAATATCACTTGGAGATACTCCACTAATTCTAGACGCTTGAGAAATTGTTGCTGGCTTAATTTTTGACATCTTTTCACATGCTTCAAAAGAAAGTGATTTAAGTTTAGTATAATCAAAATCTTTCGGGATTTTAATATCTTCTAATCTATTTAATTTATCAGCGTTATTTTTTTCCTTCTCTATGTACCCAGAATATTTTACTTGAATTTCAGCTTGCTCTAAAACTTCTTTATCCAAATTATGTTCCTGGATATACTCAGACACTTTTTTAAAATGTTTAATATCCTCTAATGCAATTTGCGGCCTAGAAAACAATTTAAACATTTTGCCACTTTGATTTATTAAAGAAGAATTGTTTGCTTCTAAAACTGGATTTGCTTCTTCTGGTGAAACACTAGTGTCTTTAAAAAACTGAACAAAAGCTGAAGACTTTTTCTCTTTATCTTCCATTCGTTTCATTCTATCATCTGATGCCAACCCTATCTTATGTGCTTTGGGTGTAAGTCTAAAGTCTGCATTATCCTGTCTAAGCAACGTTCTATACTCTGCTCTTGATGTAAACATCCTATAAGGCTCTTCTGTACCCTTAGTAATTAGATCGTCTATTAAGACCCCTATATACGCTTCACTTCTTTTAAGAATAAAAGACTCTTGTTCTTTTACTTTTAAGGCAGCATTCATTCCTGCCATTAGACCTTGAGATGCCGCTTCTTCATACCCTGTTGTTCCGTTAATCTGACCAGCAAAAAATAAACCAGAAACTAATTTTGTTTCTAAAGTATGCGTTAACTGCGTAGGCGGAAAATAATCATACTCGATTGCGTATCCAGGTCTAAAAAATTTGACATTTTCAAAACCAACCACAGATCTTAATGCTTTAAATTGTACATCTTCTGGCAAAGATGTTGAGAAACCATTTACATATACTTCTACAGTGTTCCAACCTTCTGGTTCCACAAATAACTGATGTCTGTCTTTATCTGCAAATCTATTAATCTTATCCTCGATAGACGGACAATATCTAGGACCTATACTTTTTATTCTACCATTAAACATTGGTGATCTATCAAAACCTTCTCGAAGTAAATCATGAACCTCATTAGAGGTATATGTCATGTAGCAGGATCTTTGTTCTTTTAATGGTTTTGTTAAATCGGTATAACTAAATTTCTCAGGATGATCGTCACCTGGTTGTTCAATCATCTTCGAATAATCCAAAGATCGTCCATCTACTCTTGGAGGTGTTCCGGTTTTCATTCTTCCAGAATCAAAACCAAAATCAATTAATTGTTCTGTAATTCCAGTTGCTGCTCTTTCACCTGCTCTACCTCCTCCAAATTGTTTCTCACCTATATGAATCAAACCGTTTAAAAAAGTCCCATTTGTAAGCACTACAGCTTTGGCTCTAACCTCAATTCCTAAAGAAGTTTTAACCCCACGAATTTCATCATTTTCTACAATAAGACCACTTACCATCTCCTGATAAAAATCTACATTAGGTGTTCCTTCAAGAAGCAACCTCCACTCTTCTGCAAAACGCATTCTATCACTTTGAACTCTCGGGCTCCACATTGCTGGACCTTTTGATTTGTTCAACATTTTAAATTGTATTGCCGTGCGATCACTAACTATTCCGCTATATCCTCCTAATGCATCAATTTCTCTTACTATTTGTCCTTTTGCAATTCCTCCCATTGCGGGATTACAACTCATTTGCGCGATGTTTTGCAGGTTCATAGTAATTAACAATGTACTACATCCTAAATTTGCCGCTGCCGCGGCAGCTTCACTACCCGCGTGTCCCGCACCAACAACTATAACATCATACTCCTTATCAAACATATTATTTCTTTTTGTTCCACGTGGAACATCATATTATAAAACATTTTTTTGTTCCACGTGGAACAAAAATTAAAACCAAAAAACTGCTATTGTTCCACGTGGAACAATAGCAGTTTTTCGTCTTCCTTATTTCTCATTAAAGCAGCCTCGTCATCTGATTTATCCTTATAACCACATAGGTGCAAAATTCCATGAACTATCACTCTACTCATCTCATTAGTTTCACTTACTTTAAACTTTTTTGCGTTCTCAAAAACTCTTTCAGTGGATATAAAAATATCTCCATTCAATTCGTTTCCCAAACTGTTATCAAAGCTAATAATATCCGTATACGTATCATGATTAAGAAATTCTTTGTTTAACTTCAACAAATACTCATCGTCACAAAAAATGAAACTTATTTCTCCTTCCTCTTTACTCTCGGATGAGATTACCTCACTAATCCATGAAGATATTCTGTCTTCATTTAACCTATCAATATCTCCTTCGTAAAAAAAATTAATCATTGTTTTTATTAAAATACTCTTGTACTTTTTGTTTATAATTTTGCCGCAAAGGTAATACTTGTCTGTTTAATATCTCGGTTGTATTAAAATATTGTTTCGCTCTGTTCAAACGTTCTGTATTTGTGTTTTTAAAATTAACCTTATTGGTTTTACTTTCTCTCTTTTTTTCTTCGCCTTGCTCAAAAGTAGCTTCCTCTAATTTTAATAACTCATGTTTTAAGTCTAACATTTTGCTTAACGTTTTTTCATTAAAACCTTTGTCCAAAAGCTCTTGTTCTACCTGCTCCATTCTTCTTAGTAAATCACTTCCTTTCTTGTTTCCAAAACCTTGCTTTTCAAGTTTATCTTGAAGCGCATTTCTCAACTGTTGTTGCTGTTTAAAAATATTATATAGTTCTCCGTTTAAGTCTTCATTAAATTCTTCATTATCCCCTTCCTCGCCATTTTGTTTCCCATCTTTACCTTTACCATTTTTTCCATTCTTCCCGTTCTTCTTTCCACTTTTACCTCCTTCTTTTTGACCATCTTTATGTCCTCCATTCTCGCCACTTTCACCTTTCTCTCCTTCTTTTCCATTCTGCTTTCCACCCTTCTCTTTTCCGCCTTCCTTATTTCCTTTCTCCTTACCTTTCTTCGTGCCTTCTTTCATTTTATCATTAAGTTCTTCTTGTTTCTTAATGATATCCGGCAACTGAAACTCACCCTTGCTATTCTTCCCTTTCTTACCCTTTCCAGATGCAGACATACTGTTCTGCATTTGATCCAAAGTTCTACTTAATAAATACGCCAAATCATTAGATCCAGTAATAGTGTATTGTTGATTTGCTGACCCCTGCACTATTTGGTTCTCTGCTAATTTCTCTAAAGACTTATCTATATTAAACTCTATATCTGTAAGCTTTTGCGTTACGTCCTCTGTTATTTGCGGTGTTCTTAACGCCAACGCATATAAACTATCATCTATGTGAACAAAGTTCTCTCGCAATACACTTTGCCTTTTTAATTTTTCAGAATACGTAGGATTGTCTTTTGTTACTTTTTTAAATCCAGCCATCAGGTTCTCTTGTTCAAAAGAAAAATCAACTAAGTTGTCTAGAATTTGTCTAAGCATTTCCATGTCCTCTTGTTGTTGCTCACTACCCGACATATTCATTTGCATCCTCATATTATTACTCATCTGCTTCATCTTCTGAGCTGCACTTTTTTGGTTTTTCTTAGCATCAGATTTATTCTCTTTCTCCAAATTTTCACTTGCCTTCTTCTGCTCTTCCTTTACCTCATTCTCATCTTCCTTTTTTTCATCTAAGCTCATAGGCTTTTTAAGCCCTTCATTTTGTTTTCTAAGATCCTCCATTTCCTTCTGGAAGTCGTCAAACTCTTTATTAAGCTTTTCTTGCCTTTCTTTGGTATTCTCTTCATCTTTCTTTTCAGAAAGTTCTTCTTGCTTTTTAGACATTTCTTCTAAAGCCAAACTTAGTTTTTCATGTTTCTCGATAACATAATATCTCTTTGTTAGCTCTAAAAGTTGTTCGAGATTTTTGTTTAAATTTTTATTTTCTTTACCTAATTCTTCTAACTTTTTCGTTAACTCTTCCTTTTGTATTTTATCAGAAAGCTTCTCAATTTCTTTTAATAATTTTTCATTTTTCTTTAGTCTTTCTTCATTACGTTCTAAACGCTCTTTTAGTGCATCCTTAAAAGGTTCCTCCTCTTCTTTTTTATCTAATTTCTCTAAATTATCTTTTAGCTGTTTAGAGAAGTTTTTCATCATTTTTTCTTGTTGCTTTTGTCTTTTTAAAAAATCCTCAAGTTTCTTTTTATCATTAAAATCTAATCTCTTTTTTTCTTTTTGTAACTTACTTAAGCTATTAAGTTCTTCCTGT
This sequence comes from Aquimarina sp. AD10, assembly GCF_003443715.1. Lineage (NCBI taxonomy): Bacteria > Pseudomonadati > Bacteroidota > Flavobacteriia > Flavobacteriales > Flavobacteriaceae > Aquimarina > Aquimarina sp. AD10. The sequence goes on from NZ_CP031965.1 coordinate 3,979,575, forward strand.
TGTTTCTTAAACTTATCCAAAGATTTATCCAATCCGGATATCGCTTCATTTTGTTTTTCTAACAATTTATTTGATATTTCTTCTTTGGTAAGTTTGGTGAAATTAAAAACCTGACTCTTGGTACTTTTGAAATTATGAATTGCGTCATTGTCAAAAATCTCAAAATAAAACTCCTGTTCTATTCCTTCATTGATTTCTAAATCACCAGGGAATGTATATATAAACTCGTCAAAATTTGATTGACTAATTGTAATATTCTTAAATCTCTTTTGATCTGGTTTTTCTTGATCATAATAAACCAATCTTAATTTACTTAACCCATAATCATCACTTACACGTCCAAAAAAATACATGGTACTATTATCTAATGTATCCTTTTCTGACTTTAAATTTAGCTCTGGATATTGATCTTTGATAACATTCAAATTAAAAGACAGCCTATCATAATTATTTACATTTACATTAGAGGTAGTGATCTCGTAATCCATGTTTTTATAAATGTTCTTTTCTTTAGAAAAAGCAGTTTCATTTTTTTCCATTGGAATAATGGTGTCCTTAGTTTTTAATTCTACTTTATCAGTGTTTCGTGTATATACAAGCCAACTTACTTTTGTTCCTTCTGGTATCACAGCATTCCCTGTACTTTTTAAAACTTCATCACTTTTTTTTGTATATGCTGGGTAATCCAACCTCATTTCAAAATTCAATAAAGCCGGTACAGGTACTACTTCTAACTGATACGGAATCGAACTTACATCATTAGCACTTAATGTAAAATCAACTGAATTTTTGGGTTTTACAAACGTATACTCAAACTCACCGACTGCCGTATTCTTTAGAAAATAAATTTCTTCATTATAGTTAATAGTTACTGTTTCAGGAATTATATCCCCAGCAATCTTGACTTTTAGTAAAAAGTCCTTATTTTCAAAAGCATTTAGGTTTTCATTTACCACAAAAAACTGAAAAGGTGCCGGTGGCGTATACGCAACCTTATAATTTACCACTCTTTCATAACTATCTGAAATCCAACTAGTTTTATTAAAAACAGATAATAACAACAATATTACCACAGGTATTGCAGCATATTTTAAATATCCTACGTTTTTTCCAAAATTTATAGCTAGTTTAAAAGGAATCGGAGTTAGTTCTTCTGATTTTTGTTCTATACTTGCTAACAGTAATGATGAAGATGAATTGTTTTCTCTTAGCTGCAGTAGATTTAACAATCTATCACTTACCTCTGGGAAATGATTTCCAATAATTCCAGATGCATCCTTATAATCTATTCCTTTAGCCAATCTAAATAATTTAGCCAATGGTATAGCTATAAACTTTATAAACAAACCTAATTCTACAGTAATAAATAACCAAAACAATATGGTTCTACCTATAGGGTTTAACCATAAAAGATTTTCGATTAACAGTGTTATCAAAAAATATAACACTCCTATTGCGAAGAAAAGGATAAGTCCTTTTATTAATTCGTTTATATAATATTTTCTAGTAAACTGTTCTAGCTTACTCTTTATGACCTCAAAATTATTCATATACAGCTATCTTCATTTAGCATTAACTTTTAAAACTACAACTTTATTTTCAATAGATTTGTTATATTTATGATAATTCAACCCCTTATTATCTAAAGAGTTATGAAGGACCTTAAATATATATGTGCCTATACCATACCTATAACGGCTATCCTAGGTCTTTTCTTACAAGGCTATTTCACCTATTTAACACCTATTTATGCATTTGGTCTTATACCAATAATCGAATTATTTACTCAGGATTCTAAACAAAACTTAAACGAGCAACAACGATTATCTAAAGGGCAAAAAAAACTATTTAATTGGTTATTATACCTTAATTTACCCATTGTATACAGTCTAATATTTTTTACCATTTACACCTGTACCAATCAAACATTTTTTACTTATGAACTTATAGGAATTGTTATTTCTACAGGAATCGTATTAGGTACTAATGGTATTAATGTAGGTCATGAATTAGGACATAGATCCACTTATGAACGTTTTTTAGGTAAGGCTTTACTCCTACCTTCTTTATATATGCATTTTTTTATTGAACATAATTACGGCCATCATTTAAAAGTTGCCACCAAAGAAGATCCGGCTACTGCCAAATTTAATCATCCTGTATATTGGTTTTGGATTACCTCTACCATTGGACAATACATTAGCGCTTGGAAAATCCAGTTTAAGCTTTTACAACAAAACAAGCTTTCTTTATTTTCTATAAAAAATGATATGTTCTGGTATCTAATCATAACCGTATCCTATTTATTACTTATTTATTTCTCTTTTGGATCCTTTGGTTTTATCATTGCTTTGTCTAGTGGTATAGTAGGCTTTTTACTATTAGAAACAATAAATTATATTGAACATTATGGTCTAGCCAGAAGTAAAACAACAACCGGTAGATATGAACGAGTACGTGAAATTCACTCCTGGAACTCTAATCATACATTAGGTAGAATATTATTATACGAACTAACAAGACATAGTGATCATCATCATCGTGCGGCAAAAAAATATCAGTTATTAGATCATCATGATAAAAGTCCACAGCTGCCTTTTGGATATCCCACATCAATGGTATTATCCCTTATTCCTCCCCTATGGTTTATGGTCATGAATAAACATGTTCCACGTGAAATGAGAAATATTTCAAAATCTCAACACTAAAATTTCACAAGCAAAATCATTTCAACAGGACATTTAAGATTGTATCTTTGCCTTTAATTTTAGATCAAAAACCACACGATCATGGCAAATAATATTAGGGTTCGATTTGCACCTAGTCCCACAGGTCCGTTACATATTGGTGGCGTAAGAACCGCATTGTTTAATTATCTTTTTGCTAAAAAACAAAAAGGAACATTTATACTTCGTATAGAAGATACTGATCAAAACAGATATGTAGAAGGTGCAGAAGACTATATAAAACAAGCTTTGGATTGGTGCGGAATTCCGTTTGATGAAGGACCAGGAAAAGATGGCGGATTTGGACCTTACCGACAAAGTGAACGCAAACATTTATATAAGCAATATGCCGATCAGCTTATCAAAAATGGTCATGCTTATTATGCATTTGACACAGCAGAAGCATTAGATCATCACCGTAAAGATCATGAAAGTAAAGGTAAAACCTTTATTTATAATTGGCATAATAGAGAAAAGTTAACTAATTCATTATCATTAACAGACGATGAAGTTCAACAGAATTTAAATTCTGGTGTGTCGTATGTGATTCGATTTAAATCTCCACAAGACGAAACGCTTCATCTTTTTGATGAAATTCGTGGTGACATAAAAATTGATACCAACATCTTAGATGACAAGATTCTATTTAAAAGTGATGGTATGCCAACATATCACCTTGCCAACATTGTAGACGATCATTTAATGCAAATAACTCACGTTATTCGTGGAGAAGAATGGTTACCATCTCTAGCTTTACATGTATTGCTATATCGTTCTTTAGGTTGGAATCCTCCAAGTTTTTCGCATTTACCATTAATTTTAAAACCTGTTGGTAAAGGAAAACTAAGCAAACGTGATGGTGATAAATTAGGTTTTCCCGTATTTCCATTAGCTTGGACAGATCCTAAAACTAAAGATATATCATCAGGTTATAAAGAAGATGGTTACCTACCTCAAGCAGTTGTTAACATGTTAGCATTCTTGGGCTGGAACCCCGGAACTGAACAAGAATTATTTTCTTTAGAAGAATTAATTCAAGAATTCGATCTTAAACGTGTTAATAAAGCAGGCGCTAAATTTGATCCCGAAAAAACGAAATGGTTTCAACAACAACATTTACAGCAGACTAAGACCTCGATATTATCAGATCAATACGCCCAATTACTACAACAAAAAAATGTTTCAACTACTTTAGACATCCATAAAATTGTAGATACCATAAAAGAAAGAGCAGTATTCGTCGAGGATTTTTGGAATCTAAGTAACTTCTTTTTTATTGCACCTTCTGAATATGAAGCAAAAGCCACTAAAAAAGCTTGGAAAGAAGATACCCCTAGCCTAATGCACGAACTAGTTAGAATTCTTGATGATATCACCGATTTTTCTGAAGAAAATGTTTCTACGATTACCAAAGGATGGATTACCGGTAAAGAAATTGGATTTGGTAAAATTATGATGCCCCTTAGAGTAGCCCTTGTAGGTTCTTTACAGGGTCCTGATCTATTTCTTATTGCTTCTATGATTGGAAAAAATGAAACCATTCAACGTATAGAAAACGCTATAGAAAAACTTTAAAATACATAGTACAACTCCTAAAGAAAACCATTAATAGTTCAGACTATTAATGGTTTTCTTAGTTTATCGCCTGTAACATTTTTATCCCATCGTACACTAATACAGTAAGAACACATTGAACTAATACAACTATGGGAAAACAATTTAAAGTAATAGAAATATCTCATTCTTGGTCTCTTAAAAAACTAAGAGCAAAAGTTGAAGATGAATTAAATAGGGTATCAAAAGACGGCTGGGAGATTGTAGATATCTCTTTTATCGGAAGTATGTATACAGCAATGATAACAATTTCTAAATAACAACAATTGATCTATAATTTATTACTAAATTCAATCATTATTAACTTTAAAATATAAAAGATGGGGCAATATATAATTTATCTATTTTTATTCTTCGGAATTATAATCATATTAAAAGGAATATTTACTGTAAAACAACAAACTTCTGCAATTGTAGAACGTTTTGGTAAATTTTTAAGTATTAGAAACTCAGGATTACACTTTAAAATCCCAGTTTTTGATCGTATTGCAGGACGTATTAATCTTAAAATTCAACAGTTAGATGTATTAGTTGAAACAAAAACAAAAGATGATGTATTTGTACGTCTTAAGATTTCAGTACAATTTCAAGTTATTAAAGAAAAGGTTTACGATGCCTTTTATAAACTAGAAAATCCGCATGATCAAATTACATCTTATGTATTTGATGTTGTACGTGCTGAAGTTCCTAAAATGAAGTTGGATGATGTTTTTGAGCGTAAAGATGACATTGCAATTGCAGTGAAACAAGAACTTAATGAGGCCATGGTTAATTATGGATACGACATCATTAAAACTTTAGTTACCGATATTGATCCAGATCTGCAAGTTAAAGAAGCTATGAATCGTATTAATGCTGCAGAAAGAGAAAAAGTAGCAGCCGAGTATGAAGCTGAGGCTGAACGAATTAAAATTGTAGCAAAAGCCCGTGCCGAAGCTGAAAGTAAAAGATTACAAGGACAAGGTATTGCTGATCAACGTAGAGAAATTGCTAGAGGTTTAGAAGAGAGTGTTGATGTGTTAAATAATGTTGGTATAAATTCGCAAGAAGCCTCTGCCCTAATTGTAGTTACTCAACATTATGATACCCTTCAATCGATAGGTGAAGAAACTAATAGTAATTTAATATTACTTCCTAATTCTCCTCAAGCTGGTAGTGATATGTTAAACAATATGATTGCATCTTTTACAGCCTCTAACCAAATTGGTGAAGAAATGAAAAAACAAAATGCAAAAAAAGGAATCACTAGAAAAAAACCAGATTCTGACGCTTAAAAAATTATATCATTCACGTACCGAAACCCGATCCTAAAATTGATCGGGTTTTATTTTGTTAATTTTTATTCAAAATTAATTTAAGACCTTTTAAGCCATTTTAACATCATCATTAATCCAATCATAAATCGATGTTTTTTAAACACAACAAACAGCTTTATTTTAATTCAATTTTAATCATAAAAAATTATTAATACTAAAACTTAATAAATAAAATCTATTATAGTTAATATAGATTTTAACATCACTTATTATAATATTAATTTATCAAATATGAATGTATTTCATTTTACAAAATAATACGCTAAAATCTGTAGCGTCATAAATTTTATAATAGATCCAATATCAATAACTCATTTGTTCTACAAATAAAATTATTCTTTATAGACTTACCTTCCACATAGATTGCCCACTATATGTCTTATTAATAATTTTAATCCAAACTATTCTAATTCTAAAAACATTGTATTTTGGTTAAAATTACTTTACTTTTTGTACTACTGTTATTTCAATTTTTAGGGCACTCACAGCCCCCTGAACCACCTATTGGGCATCGTTGGGTACTATTTGATCAATACTCTGATGAATTCAACGATAAAGCTTTAGATACTAAGAAATGGCGAGATACATTTAATGGTTGGAAAGGCAGGCCACCCGCAAAGTTTGATCCTTCTACTATATCAGTACAAAACGGTACGATGCAAATAAAAAATAAAAAATTGGGTACTCCAGATGGAAAATATACTATAGCTGGGGGTGCCGTTCAATCTCTAAAACAAACTGCCCATTTTGGATACTACGAAGTTAAATTTAAAGCATCCAAACTATCTATGTCTACAACATTTTGGATGTCTAACGGCAAGAAAAAAATAAAAGGTCCAACCAAACTAAGTAATGATTGCCAAAAAGATAGCTGGAGTCAAGAATTGGACATTATAGAGAGTGTAGGTGGTGAATTTAATCAACCATGGGCGTCCGGTTTTAGAACAAAAATAAATTTTAATACACATTACCGTTATATTGACTGTAACGGATCTCCAGAAAAATTCTACTCTGCCGGAAATAATGCTATAGAAGGAAATGGTATCAAAGCCGATGCAACTCTCGTAGGTGGTGGTGAATCCTGGGAAGATTTTCATACTTATGGTTGCTATTGGAGAGATAGTAAAACCTTTGATTTTTATGTAGATAAAAAGTACGCCGGTACTGTAATCGCTAGTACAAATGTGGTAGACACCCCTTTCTCAGAACCAATGGGTATTAATATGGTTACAGAAACTTATGATTTTGCAACCCCCTATCCTACTGATGATCAATTATCTAATAATAAAATTAATACATCATATTACGATTGGGTAAGATCATATAGATTATTTGCTGTAAATGAACCTGAATCTAGTACTATTGATACTTCTATAGTTGAAGTTTTTGATGAAACTATATCTTTTTTTAAAGACCCAATTTTAGATAGTAAAAAGAACGGAATTACCCTTTCCTATTTATACAAAGCCAATCAAAATAGAACCTTAAAAGTTCATATTATTAATAATAAAAATAAGGAAGTTTATTCTCAAGATTTAAAGGTTTTAGAAGGTTACGGTAAAGCAAAAACCCAATTAAATTTAAAAACTTCTTTACCAAAAGGGTCTTATACAATTACTGCAGATATTAGATCTAATGTACCATCTAATACCTCGGTAATTGCAGTAACAAAAGACCATACAATAATATTTTAATTTACAATATTTTAGAATTAAAAGAAACTATTGCTAGAAGTTCTACTTTTTGGTACTATTTTTGCTCCGCATACTATAAATAGTTATCAATTTTAAAAGATCCTTTGATAATATCTGTTATACGTTAAGATATTGATTTATTAGAGTTTACAATAAATTTGTTTAATTTAAAATTAATTATACTTATAACAAAAGTCTCATGAAAAATTACTTAATCATTTTTTTATTCATCTCTGGAAATATATTTTCTCAAAGTATAGGTGAATTAAAAAAAACAGCTAAACGTGACGCTCAAGCAACAATTCAAGCTTCTGTGGATAGAAATCTTAGTACCATATTAAAATATACTCATCCTACCGTTTTTAAAGCATATGGCGAACAGAAACTTATGGAAACTATGAATGATATTTTTAGAACTATGGACGCCCAAAAAATCAAAATAAAAGACTTTAAAATTGATGAAGTAACAGAAGTTAAAAAAGAAGGAAATCAATATAAATCTTTAGTAAAAAACACGATTAATATGGATTTTAATGGGCGTTCTGTAACATTAAAGAGTTCATTATTTGGTTTTTATAATAAAAAGAAAGCACAATGGTATTTTGTTGAATCTAATAAACTTCTAGACGATCCCGATACCAAAAAGCTATTTCCAAAATTTAAAACCGATATAGAAATTCCTCTAGATGAACATATCGCAGATGATTATTAAATCATAAACAATCAAAAAAAAATAACCCCAAAACTCAAAGTTTTGGGGTTATTTTTTGGTTATAAACTGTACGTAGATGCTAATTCTTTAGCTTCTAATTGTAGCAATTCATTTTTATCTTCTAATGCCTTATTAATAAAATCCTTTGCCTCTTGATTGGGTTTTAACTTGTTATTTTTTAAAACAATACCAAGAGCTATCATTGTAGCAATTCTAGTACCTACTTTTTTAACAGCAGTTCCATATAACGGTTCCAGCTCTTCGATAGTTACATTGTTCGCAGCCTCCTGAATTTTATTTTTAAGTATAATTCTTTTCTCATCAGGTAAATTAGTGTACTTCTTACCTGCTCTTTTTACTTCTTCTATAGCAGGTATTACGGCTTGTTTATTATTTTGTTGTGGTTTTTGAGATTTATGTTGTTCTTGAACTGGTTTAACTTTAGCCCATGTGTCTCGTAAACCTACAGTTTTATTAAATACCAAATTTTCTGCAGTACTATCACTATCCATATTAAAATATCCTAATCTCTGAAATTGAAATTGTTCTAAAAGTTTACCTGTCTTTAAACTAGGTTCTACATAACCAGTTATTATTTTAAGAGAATCTGAATTAATAAATTCTACAAAATCCTTATCCTTATCACTATCAGGTGCTTCGTGATTAAATAAACGATCATAAATTCTAATTTCTGCAGGAATAGCATGTTTTACAGTAACCCAATGCAATGTTCCTTTTACATTGCGTTTAGATTCTTCTGTACCACTTCCCGATTTACTTTTAGGGTCATAAGTACAATGAATTTCTGTAATCTTACCGTTTTCATCTTTTACAACTCCTTCTCCTTTGATAATGTAAGCGTTTTTAAGACGTACCTCTTTACCTAATGTTAGTCTAAAGAACTTTCTACCTGCCTCTTCTTTAAAATCCTCTCTTTCGATATATAATTCACCAGAAAAAGGAACTTGTCTTGATCCTGCAGTTTCATCTTCAGGATTATTTTCTGCTGTTAACCATTCATCTTGATCTTTTGGATAGTTTGTAATTACCAATTTAACGGGATCAAGTACTGCCATTACACGTGATGCAGTTTTATTAAGATCCTCACGTACACAAAACTCTAACAACGAAACATCTATTACGTTTTCACGTTTTGCTACACCAACGGTATCTACAAATTTACGTATTGAATTAGGTGTATATCCTCTCCTTCTTAGTCCTGATATAGTAGGCATTCTTGGATCATCCCACCCAGATACTACTCCTTCTTGAACCAATCTAAGTAACTTGCGCTTACTCATTATGGTATAGCTTAAGTTAAGACGAGCAAATTCTCTTTGTTTTGGTCTAATATTGCTACTGTAGATTTGATCTAAAAACCAATCATAAAGTTTTCTATGCGGCTTAAACTCTAATGAACATAGTGAATGTGAAATATTTTCTATATAATCACTTTCACCATGTGTCCAATCATACATTGGATAAATACACCAATCATCTCCAGTTCTATGATGAGTTTTCTTTAAAATTCTATACATCAAAGGATCACGCATTAACATATTTGGATCTGCCATATCTATTTTGGCTCTAACCACGTGAGCTCCCTCATCAAACTCCCCATCTTTCATCTTTTGAAATAAGGACAGGTTTTCTTCTACCGAGCGATCTCTAAAAGGACTGTCAGTTCCAGGTTCTGTAGTTGTTCCTTTTTGCTCTGCAATAGCCTCTGCAGATTGTGAATCAACATATGCTTTACCTTCTTTGATTAACAATACCGTCCAATCATACAACTGTTGAAAGTAATCAGAAGAATAACACTCTTTATCCCATTGATATCCTAACCATGCGATATCTTCTTTGATAGCATCAACATATTCTTGTTCTTCTTTTGCAGGGTTAGTGTCGTCAAAGCGCAAATTTACAGGTGCGTTGTATCTAAGACCAAGACCAAAACTTATTCCTATAGCTTTGGTATGCCCTATGTGTAAATATCCATTAGGTTCTGGTGGAAAACGAAAGCGTAAGCTATCACTATTCATTCCTTCTTTTAGATCTTCTTCTATGATATGCTCTATAAAATTGAGCGATTTTTTCTCTTCTGTCATTACTTAAAAATAAAACACAAAACTACAAATTCTAATCCTGCTTAGCTATTCTATAAAAATGTTTAATATAAATTATTATGTATTCTATAATTTCATTTAAAAAGGGGTCGTTTTCCCTTGTTAATTAAACCAACATTCTCATTACCTTTGTTTAAAAAAAAGCAGTGGGATATATCAAACTGAAAAATATTAAAGTTTATGCCTATCATGGTTGTCTTGTTGAAGAAAAAAAAATAGGTTCTGATTATCGAGTAGATTTAAAAATTAAAGGTGATCTATCTAATTCTGCACAAACCGATCGTTTGGCGGATACTATAGATTACGTTCATCTAAATCATATTGTAAAAGAAGAGATGGCGATACGTTCTAAGCTACTAGAACATGCAGCAGAGCGTATTTTAAATAGAATCATAGTAGAGTTACCTTTGGTTCAAAAAGCGACCGTAGATGTCTCTAAAATCAATCCTCCTATTGGTGGAAATGTAGAAATGGTAACAATTACCAGAACCAAAAAACGCTAACTTTATAGTGTTAAAAAAAAATGAATGTTGTTTTAATGTGAAATCATTTGTTTAGAACTAATAAATTTTTTTACATTTGCCTGAATCCAACCAAAACTGGTGTCGTGGCCGAGTGGCTAGGCAGTGGTCTGCAACACCATCTACAGCGGTTCGAATCCGCTCGACACCTCAAAAAAATCCTGTAAGTATTTACAGGATTTTTTTATTTAGTATTAAAACTTGATTCTGGTCTAATTTTTTCGATTCTATCTTGAATTTTCTTTTCCATTGTGTCAGGTAATACACCTTTAAGAATAAGAAATACGCCAAAAACTACCATCATTATACTGATAACTCTTTTTATAATATACGTTCTTTTTGGTGTTAATTTCTTTTTTAAACGTTTAGCTAATAACATTTTAAAAATATCAATAAGTAGATAGGTTCCTAAAACCATACTAAAAAAATACAGAATTCTATTCGTATTCATATCTAGTTGTGGTCCAATTACTATGATTATACTTAACCAAAAACCTAGTACACCGATATTAATAAAATTAAGTAGAAACCCTTTTACAAAAAGCATTAAATAATTATGCTTATTAATAACTTCTACCGATGTATCTCTAAGTTTATTATAATTTTTACGTTCTTGAATAAATGATATTATCCCATAGGTACCTAGAAGCATTCCGCCAAAAATGAATAATGCGGGATCATCTTTTATTTTTTCTAAAATTTGATTTGTACTAAAATATGCAATAAGAATAAATACAATATCCGCAAAGATTACTCCTAAATCAACTGCAAGTGCTGCTCTAAAACCTTTTATAGCTGCAGTTTCTAACAATACAAAAAACACAGGTCCTATTAGAAATGCTAATAAAAACCCTAAAGGTATTGCTGCTTGTGCATCTTGGAGCATGTGATTTATGAATCTTTCTTACAAAGTTAAAAAACTACTTAGTTAACTTCAATAATTTTTCCTCCTAAAAGTTTTTGAGTATCCATTTCTTTTGGATTACCATAAATTCTGATCGTTCCACCAGCATTAGTATTTGCTTTGATATAGTTTTTGGCATATACTTCTGCCGAACCACCTGCACTAATTTTTACTTGTGTATCTTTTGTTTTTAGGTTTCTTCCGTAATATTGTCCACCAGATGTAACAACTACCTCCTGCTCTTTTACCTCACCATCTATTTCTATTTCTCCTCCTGATATTGCTTTTACAAATAAATGTTCTGCTTCAATATTTGCTCCAATACTGGCACCTTCTTGAGCTCTTAAATCTAACGAATTAGAAGATATTACATCTTTAGATTCTACTCGGGATCCTTCATTAACATCAATCTTTCTTAATTCTTTATAATACACAACCACCTGAGTGTTATTATTATCCCAAATATTATCTAAAGACATACTAATCTTTAACAGATTATTGTTTTGTATAACATTTATATTTCTGCGTTTTACTCCAGTAATTTCAACTTTATTTTCATCACTTTGAACTAAAGTAACTTGAATTTTATTAAATATTTTTAATTCACTGAAGTCACCAACATTTTTAGTTACTACATCCTGTGCTTGAACTACAGATACTGCACATACAAGTAAAAGAAACATTATTTTTTTCATCGCCCTATTTTTAAGATTTATAATTTTTTGTTTTATTATGAACGACACTTATATATTATTATTCCATTTCTTCTCTACTTCCTAACAACGTAAAGTCTAAGTGCCTTTTCACGAGATCAGCGTTTTTTACTCTCACAACCACTTCATCTCCTAATTGGTATGTTTTCTTATTGGTTTGCCCAATTACAGCATATTCATCTTGATCAAAAACATAATGATCATCTGCTATATCTTTAAGTCGAACCATGCCTTCGCATTTATTGCTTAAGATTTCTACATAAATACCCCATTCTGTTACTCCAGAGATCACTCCTATGAAATTTTCATTTTCATGATCTTTCATAAATTTTATCTGCATAAACTTAATAGAATCACGTTCTGCACTAGCAGCTAGATTTTCCATGCTACTACTGTGATTACATTTTTCTTCATATTCTTCTTCTACTACAGATTTTCCTTTATCTAAATAATGTTGTAGCAAACGGTGTGCCATAACATCAGGATACCTTCTTATTGGTGATGTAAAATGAGAATAATAATCAAAAGCTAAACCATAATGCCCTATGTTATGGGTTGTATATTCTGCTTTACTCATACTTCGTATAGCTAAAGTATCTACAAGATTTTGTTCTTTTTTACCTTGAACATCTTTTAATAAACCATTAAGTGATTTTGTAGTGGTCTTGCGATCTCTAAGATCTAGCTTATACCCAAATCGACCTATAATGTTTTGTAAGGCTGCTAATTTTTCATCATTAGGTTCATCATGAACTCTATAAATAAATGTTTTTTTAGGGTTCTGTTTTCCTATAAATTCTGCAACTTTTTTATTAGCTAGAAGCATAAACTCTTCGATAAGCTTATTTGCATCTTTAGAAGTCTTAAAAAATACTCCTACAGGTTCGTTATCTTGATTTAAATTAAACTTAACTTCTACCTTGTCAAAAGATATAGCTCCTTCTCCCATTCGTTTTGCACGCATTATTTTAGCTAATTCATCTAATTTTAATGTTGCTTCTGCTACTTTAGGATCTGCTTTATATTCTTTTCCTGTTAATGAGATTTCTGCAGGTATGGTATTTTCTTTAGTTTCTATGATATGCTGTGCTTCTTCATAAGCAAAACGTGCATCAGAATAGGTTACTGTTCTACCAAACCATTGATCTACAATTTCTGCTTTATGATTAAGTTCAAATACAGCAGAAAATGTATATTTTTCTTCATTTGGTCTCAATGAACAAGCATTATTAGACAAGACTTCTGGCAACATAGGTACTACTCTATCTACTAAATATACAGAGGTTGCTCTCTCATATGCTTCATCATCCAGAATTGTTCCTGGTTGTAGATAATGGGATACATCTGCAATATGAATCCCTATTTCATAGTTACCATTTTCTAATACTTCAAAAGACAACGCATCATCAAAATCCTTAGCATCTTTTGGATCAATTGTAAAGGTGAGAGTTTTTCTCATATCTCTACGTTTCTTGATCTCAGACTCTTGGATACTGGTATCTAGCGTATTTGCATATTCTTCTACTTCTGCCGGAAATTCATATGGTAAACCATACTGCGCCAAAATTGAATGAATTTCTGTATCATGCTCTCCTGGTTTTCCTAAAACACTAACTATTTTACCAAAAGGAGAATCTGCTTTTTCTGGCCAATCTTCGAGTTTAACCAATACTTTATCGCCATTTTCTGCGTCTCCAATTTTATTTTTAGGAACAAAAACATCGGTATACATTTTAGGATCCTGCATGTTTACAAATGCATAATTTTTTTGAATCTCTATAACGCCTACAAACTCCTCTCTTTTACGTGTTATAATTCTAGTAACCTCACCTTCACTTTTTCCTCTTCGTTTTCTGCGATATACATACACTTCTACTTCATCTCCATGTAAACCTTTATTTAGATTATTGCTAGGGATAAAGATATCATCATCTAGATCCTTTACGATAACATATCCACTACCTTTAGATGTGATATCTAAGATACCAGTGTATGTATTTATATTGGGTATTATTTTAAACTTTCCTCTATCTACCTCTTCTATTTGCTTTTTAGCAGCAAGCTGTGCTAATTTTTTAATAATTTGATTACGACTACTTGCGTCATTAACACCAAATTTTGCAGCTATTTGTTTATAATTAAAAGGGGTATTAGGTTCTGATTTTAATATTTTAAGTATTCCTTGGGTGATATTCTCTATTTTTGGAGACTTTTTTTTTCTATTTCTCTTTCTTTTCATTAATATTCATTATATATATACGTTAAAAGTACAGCTTATCTTTTAACATTTGTAATTTTAAGTTTAATCTTTTATTAATCCTTTAAAAGTGTCCTTAATTCAGCTGTTCAAAATATAGTATCTGTAAATCAACGTATTACAGTTATATATTTTATCTAAATCATCATTTATTTCTGATTTTTTGATTAATTTTAAAACACTAGGATATTATTTTGTTTACTAAGTATTTCCCCCTAATGAGTAAAGTCAAAAAAATACATAAGATTATATTTCTATTCGTTCTAATTTTTATCATAGGTGTTTACTCTTTTTCATTGTATATCAATAACACTATAGATAAGAAAAAAGAAACTACCTTAGAATCAGAAACTCACAACATTGACAAACAAGATCAAAAAGCAATACAATTATAGTAAACCTATAGGTCTATTCTATATTTAATTCATTCATATTTACGTATTCAATTATTACTACTTATTTTGTATATTTAGATTTACTATACCACAGGGAATTATTAGATGAAAGACTTTGTTATTATAAAAACGTATACCTATCCGCACGAGTATGCTGTTCTAAAACTTCTTTTAGACAAGGAACGCATTTCTTACTTTTTTGAAAATGAAACCATGATTGGCGTTTTTCCTTTTTACTCAAACGCACTAGGAGGTATTAATCTAAAAGTACATCAAAAAGACAAAGCAAAGGTACTACAAATTATAGACAATCTAAATACGGACTCTCATTTAACAATAGTCTAAACTTTTATTTCAATTTTATTTCACGATTTAAAACAGTTGTCAACACATATTATATATATATCTTTTTTCTTTTAAAATTTAAAAAATAAAATAGTGATTATTATATAGTGTGAATAGCGGTATAACTTTTCTAAGTTTTATTAGGTTCTTACGTTAGATTGAATTTTCAGAATGATATTAACAGGATATGAATATAGTAAGTACTTGAAAATCTTCTAAAAATGAAATTTAATTAACAACTGTTAATAGCTAATAAACACATATAATCTTTAATATTTTTACGGTAAAACCGTAGTTCATAACATTAAATTAATGTTTAAAAACTTATCCAAAAAAACATGAGTTATAATTTTGATATATGGTCATGATGCTTGTATTCTAATAAAAATGATAACGACCAAATAAACTTTCTGAATTTTAAGAACTATTTATCCACATGCAATGTTAACAGAGGATAGGGACTTATTAACATTGGGGTAACATTAAGGTAAAATATTGATTTTTTGGAGGTTAGTATTTCTGAGATTGAAGTATCTTTGTTGAAACAATAAAAACGTATTCAAAAAATGAAAATCGCCATTGGAAATGATCACGCCGGCACGGCATATAAGTTCGGTATTACTGAATATCTAAAATCTCAAGGGATTGAAGTTAATAATTATGGTACTAATGAAGATAGTAGTGTAGATTATCCAGATTTTGTTCATCCAGTTGCAAAAGATGTAGATGGTGAAGCAGTAGATTTTGGTATTTTAATTTGCGGTAGTGGAAATGGAGTATGCATGACAGCAAATAAATACAAAAATGTTAGAGCTGGATTATGTTGGACCAAAGAGATTACAGAATTAACAAGACAACATAATAATGCAAATATTATTTGTATTCCAGCTAGATTTACATCTCAACCCCAGGCATTAGAAATGGTAAAAACTTTTCTTGCTACAAGTTTTGAAGGAGGTAGACATCAAAATAGAGTAGATAAAATATCGATGTGCGTATAATTGTATGACAAAAACACACGCTCATAATCATTCTCATCAAAAACGTACTGGGCGTAATTTATTATTTTCAATTGTATTAAATATAGTAATTACAGTTGCTCAAGTAATTGGTGGATTGTTATCAGGTAGTTTATCTTTACTATCCGATGCGCTTCATAATTTTAGTGATGTTTTATCACTTATCGTAAGTTATTTTGCTAATCGATTGGCAAAGAAAGAGGCATCGATAAAAAGAACTTTTGGATTTAAGAGAGCAGAAATTATGGCAGCATTTATTAATGCTGCTTCTTTGATTATTATAGCTATTATTCTTGTTTTTGAAGCTGTAGAGCGATTACAAAACCCACAAGAGATTAGTGTTGGGATTGTGATTATATTATCTATCGTAGCTATATTAGGTAATGGTTTAAGTGTTTTACTATTACAAAAAGATAGTAAAGTAAATATGAATATGCGGTCGGCATATGTGCATTTACTTACAGATTTAATGGCTTCTGTAGCTGTTTTGTTAGGAGGTTTATTAATGCGATTTTATGAATTATTCTGGATAGATAGTGTATTAACTTTTGCTATTGCTGTTTATTTAATAATAGTAGGTTATGACCTTTTAAGAAAATCGTTTAAAATATTAATGCTGTATACGCCAGATACTATCGAAGTAAAAGAAATTGTAGCTACAATTAATGCATTGCCCAAAGTAAAAAGTATTCACCATGTACATGTATGGCAATTAAACGAAGAAGAAACACATCTAGAAGCTCATATTGATTTTAGTGCAGATATTCCTGTTTCTGAATTTGGAGAGATTCTTCATACAATTGAAGCTATAGTACACGAAAAATTTGAGATTAATCATGTTACTTTGCAACCAGAATTTGATAAAGAAGACAGTAAAGATATTATAGTACAAGACTAGGTTTATGAGTGTTAATTTTAGAGTGAAACAGTTTGAAGAAATCGAGGCATTAGAGTTATACAAAATTCTGCGCTTACGCGCAGAAGTATTTGTAGTAGAGCAAGATTGTGTTTATCAAGATATAGACAATAAAGATCAGAAAGCGCTGCATGTTATAGGATATAAAAACGATCAAATTGTGGCTTATACCAGATTATTTAAGGGTGGCGATTATTTTGAAAATGCAAGTATCGGTAGGGTAGTCGTATCGCAAAAAGAAAGACAATTTGGGTATGGTCATGATCTTATAAAAGCCAGTATTGAAGCTATAGAAAAACACTTTAAAACAACCGAAATTAAAATATCCGCACAAACGTATCTAAAGAAGTTTTATGAAAGCCATGGGTTCTCGCAAATAGGAGAGGAGTATCTAGAAGATGGTATCCCTCATATTGCGATGGTTAGAAGATGAGTTGATTTTAATTTCGTACTTCATTTTGATACGTATTAAGACCCCGGGGGTTTTCAAAACCTTTGGGGTGTACAACAGCTAAATTATTCTAAAGTATACTTAGCTTCAATAAAAACCTTTTTTTGAATATGAGCATATTCAAAGTTGGATTTTCCATCAAATATATCAAGTACATAGTTCCTAGAAACACTTGTTTCCTTATTTGATAGATATGCACGATATGATGAATGAGGATATCTTCTGAAATCTTTTGTTATTTGATGATGTTCTGCATTTGTATGAATATACAGTACTAAATTCTTAAAATATACTTCGTCTGTTATTCGTATTCTAGAAAACTTTCTTTTAAACAAACTTCCTGTTCTGTTGTACATTTTATTAATTGCTTTTGCTTTCTAAATTATGTTTTGTTTTTATCAATAAATGAAAATGATTAGGAAGCAGACAATAACAATGAATGTTAGCAATAGGAAGAATATGATTTTTCAATAATTTTAGAAAATAAGTATAGTTTTTTTCTTCAATAAATAAGTTTTCTTTATTGTTTCCTTGATTATAGATATGATAATATTGATTAGGCTGTACTACTTCGTACTTCATTTTGATACGTATTAAGACCCCGGGGGTTTTCAAAACCCCCGGGGTCTGGCAAGCTGTTAATTACTTTTAATTTTAATATTATCAATGTGATATCTGGTTGTAGCCCTTGGATCTCCTCCAACATACTTAAAACCAATTCGCATAGAACCTTCGACACAAGATAGGTTTATGGGTCCAGCAGGAGAAAAATCTCCAAATGCATTTATAGGACCTCTAGGGATCTGTGCATCAAGAAGTGTCCATGTTGCTGTGTTTATATCATCAGTAAAGTCATTAGAGACAAAGACTTGTAAAATATTACCATTATCAAAACCAGCTTGTAGATCAAAATTTAATACCTCATCTGTTGTGGTACTCATATCAATTTCTGGAGATAATAACCAGATTTCATACAAGGGTTCTTTTGATCTAAATCCGGTGATTTGTACATATTCGTTTTCACTAAATGTTGCAATATCATAATCCAAATCACCTTTTGTTAGATTGATATTAATCCATCCTTTTTCTTCAAGATCTTTTATTTTTAAACCTGTAAATTCTTCTTCAAATAAGACGTTTTTTCCTTCTGTAGCCGATGTACATGTTAATACTTCTGGATCACAACGATTTTCAATATCAAAAACCAATCCATCAGGATCGTTAAGTGCCAAATTGTATGCATTACCAAGAAAATTTTTGGTTAATATTCCTGTAAAACTTCCTTGTTGATTAGGAAGTGTGAGACCTCTAAAATCAGAAAAAGTACTGGTGCTTAAAATAGTAGTTCTTCCTGTTTCGCAACTTTCAATAATGCGTTCACCATCAAACTTATCATTGGGTTCTGCTGCAAATGTGAAAGCGTTGTTTTCTTGCACGATATTTTTATTAAACTGAATATTATTTACTTTGACATAAAGGTTTAAAAGACGATCTGTAAAATTATCTATGGTTGTTTCTAGAGGCGTGATAGCAAAAACTTCAGAAGATCGATTAATAACTTCGTTCACCGAAAACGAAGGAATAGCAGCAATAGTATTGCCATCTAAAACACCTAGTGTTGGCACACCATTTTCTATACCTATAGACAATCCATCTAGTTTTATAAATACTTTTCTACCAAACTCATACGAAGTGAATAAAGGCGCATTATCAATTAGTACGCGTATGCCAGCTGTTGGGTTTACTGTTGCATTCTGAAGTATCAATTCTTTAAAAAAATTGCCTCCTTTATCACTAGAAACAACATAACCAATACTATAATTATTGGTATCGGTAAAACTAGCTTTAGCATTTTCTCCTTCTTTCTCGATTTCTTGTGCTAAAATGCCGAGTAAGGCTTCTAAATCCATGACTGTACCATTAATAATGGGATCTTCTATAAGTAAAGGCGGTGTTTTAAAATCTTCTTCGGGTGTGCAACGTATTGCAATAAGTGTAAGGATAAAGATAAACACGATTGGTTTTAAATAGTGTGTAGACATATTTTTGTTTGTGTTAATTGTTTAAAATCGTACGTAAAAATTGATGTAATAAGATGTTCCAAAACCGTAGAAGTATTTGGGACCAAAAACAGGTGTTTGACGCTTGGATTCTTCTAGCGCTCTTCTATAATTCGCATTTCTGGTTTGTTCAAAACCTCCTGTTCTGTATTGTTGATTAAAAATGTTATTTACAGATGCAAAGAACCCAACATAATATTGATCTATTTTCCAGGATTTACCACCGATAGCATTCACTAAAAAGTAAGCATCGAATTGTTCTTGTTTTAGTAAGTTATTAGCAATGTTTTGATCAAAATCATTAAAAGGTAATCCATCTACATCTTGGTTAAAGTTAGTTGTTCGGGCAAACGGGCTAATACTTATAAAAGCGTTAGAAAAGTAGTTTGTTGTGGCACCAAACCACCAAAATTTAGGGTCGCGATATTCAAAACCTAATTGTGCCGCATTTTGAGGACCACCAGAAAGGTAATATCCTTTTAAGCTAGATTTTCCGAAGGAACGTATACCTTGAACATCAGTAAAAATATCACTTGTGCTGGCTAGTGCAAGATCAGGGTTATTATCATATTTAAATCGACCAATACCCGCTGCGCCTTTAAGTTTTATGGTAGGTGTGATTTGATATTCAATTCCAAGCTCCGCACCCAGATGTGACTTATCGATATCGGTTAAGATTTCCTGAACAAAACCAGCTCCCGAGCCAGCAATTGACTGAGTAAAGAAAAAAGAAATATTCGTTGCGTCAAGAATTTTTGTGTAGTAGCCAGTTAGCCGGGCTTTTATTTTAGAAGAGCGAAACACATAACTGGCATCTATAGATTGTATTTTTTCAGTTTCTTGTGGTTTTCCTATTAATTGAGAAACAGGTGCATTATTTTGTCTTGCGTTTACAAACGTATTTCGAATAGTCGGCGCTTTATTAAAATAGGCAGCATTAACTACTGCAGAGTGTTTTCCGTGTAATCGAAAGGTTGCTCCACTTTTGACACCATAATTTTTAAAAGAAACTGCAGGACTCTTTCCTAGAGATTGTGCTCCGGGAAAATATCCGTTTTCAAATAAACCATTACGCTGGTAGGTAGTGTTGGCTACATTTCCGCTTACAAAAAAATCGAGGTTTTTATATTTAAATTGTGCTTGTACAAATCCATTTAGTACGGCTGCATTAATTTCATAATTATAGTCAAAACGATCTCCTTCTCCAACGATTCGATTAGGGTTTTGTAAATCGCTTTGTGCACGATTTGTTAATGCCGTATTTGAGAATCCTGAAGCTGATGTAGCAAATAAATCTACATCAAGAAATCCTGTTCCTCCAAGAAGATCCTTGACCCGAGCAAAATTCTCACTTTTTAAGTTTCTATACTTGACAGATGCATTTAAGGTAAGGTGATTGGTTATTCTGCTGTTTAGGATAATATTTCCGGTAAGCTGTGTATCATCATTTCTGTCTTCATATAAAATATACGTAGCATTGCTTCCTTGTTGTGCATTTTGTTGATTTGTTTGTCGTAAAGTATCCCAATCTAATTGGCCATTGTTAATAAGGTTTTGTTGCGCCAAAAAAGCATTTTGATAGTCAACGGCAGTGGGATTAGCTTCTTTTAAAAAAGAACTAGGTAGATGATCCGGATGCACTGGATTGGTATTTGCTCCTCTGCCACCGCCAAGGTAAACAGACTCTCCAGATGTATTGGTTACTAGATCTCCCCCTCCAGTATCTATTCGTGTATTGGCTATTGTACCGGTTTGAAAGGCTAAATTTGTATTAATGCTGGTTTTTGGAGTCACATCCCAATAGTGATTTATCATGAGTACTGGTTCTTTAACACTACGTTCTCTTGCATTTCTTATTTTACCATCTTGATATCCCCAGTTGGGATTGTATCTCGCCCCTTTTATGTTAAAAACCTCTTCGGTAATAGCAGTAGATCTACCTCGACGATTGGGAGTATAAAACCCGGTAAGATTAAGACTATGGTATTTGTTTAATTTCTTTTCAATTGCGATAAAAAAAGAATTAGCATCATAGCCTGTACCCTCTATAAACCCTTGATTACCAAATCTACGCGCTAACGAGAGTGAAAAAGCCCATCCTTTTCGTGTAATTCCAGAGTTGTAGGTGCCTATGATCCTACCTTGATAACTTCGATTAGAAGATGCATAGGAGACTCTACCACCTTTTCTGTATGTAGATGCTCTCATGATGATGTTTGAAGTCCCTAGCAAATCACCAAAGGTGTAATCGTTTTGAGAAATGCCTGCAGAAAATTCCTGATTGCGTTGCACATCATTAAGACCCCCCCAGTTACTCCATTGTGGTCTTCCGGTAGCTAGTTTATTCATTTCAATACCATTGATTAAAACTTTTCCGTTCTCATTATTTAATCCTCTTGGGCGAAAGAATGTTGCACTAAAATCAAATGCCGCGGCATTTAAAAACGTATCTCGATTTGCATGCAGTAATGCAGCCACAGTAAAAGAAGTATCATCTGCATCGTTTATTTCAGCGTCAGAAAGAGATATCGTTGCTATCTGCGATTGCGCTATTGTAAAGTCATGTTGCAGCGTTATTTTTTTGAGATCTAGAAGTTTCCCTTCATTAATCACTATAGGAAATCTCTTGGTGATATATCCTGGTTTTGAAATGATCAGGATTTGTTCGCCTAAAGGAAGTGTTTCGTTTTTAAAATCAAATACTCCAAAACTGTTTGTAGCACTCTGGATTGTTGAAGCTTTAATACGTATAGCAACTGCAGCGATATTCTCTTTAGAAATCGCATCAATAATCCTTCCTTTTACATTGGTTTGTTGTGCGTGTGTTTTAGCAATACAAGATAAAAATAGTACCGCTATTATTTTTAAAACATGAGATTTTAGAATCATTTTTTGACGTGTGTAAACTTTTAACGAATTAAAAATGTTGAGGTTAATGATTGGTACAATAGTAGGATGCGCCAGTTTCATTTTTCGGAACTGAAAAAAACAATCTTTGCACTAAGACCATTTACATTTTGATTTTGCTGTAAAATAGAATCAACTATTTTTTGTCTATGTGAATAAGAAAAATTAAGCATAGCCATAGCTACGGTTAATTTTTATTGTGAAACAGATATGAAAAAGAGTACTTGTATTAAGGTAAATTCAATGTGTAAATGATATAAACTTATAATTACTAAGAAGATGTTACGAAGTTTACCGTACTTAATTATGCTGATTTGTACCGTAGTCTTTTCACAAGAAAAGAAGACCTATAAAATCAATACGATTGCGTTTTATAATCTTGAAAATCTCTTTGATCCAGAAGATGATCCCAAAACTTTTGATGATGACAGAACCCCAAATGGTAAAGATCATTGGACCTATGACATATATGCCCATAAACTAAAAAACATGGCAGATGCAATCTCTAAAATAGGTGCAGACCTTACTAAAAATGCACCGGTAGTTTTGGGTGTTGCAGAGATAGAAAACAGAAAGGTTTTAGAAGATCTCGTAAATGAAAAAGTATTGCAATCGAATGATTATGGTATCGCTCATGTAGATTCTCCGGATAGAAGAGGTATAGATGTGGCCTTATTATACCAAAAGGCATTGTTTAAGCTTAAAAATATAAAAACTCATGCTTTGCTACTATATGATCATGAAAAAGAAAATAAGCGTATGTATACAAGAGATCAATTGGTGGTTAGTGGGTATCTGGATGGGGATTTAATGCATATTATTGTAAACCACTGGCCATCACGAAGGGGAGGAGAAGCCCGAAGTCGGCAAAAACGTATACAAGCAGCAATAGTAAATAAAAAAATTATAGATTCTCTTTTTTCAATAGACCCATATGCTAAGATTGTCACTATGGGTGATTTTAATGATGAACCCAATAGCCCAAGTATCAAAAAAATCCTAAAGCCCAAATCAAATCAAGAAGATGTGGCGCTAAAAGGATTGTACAACCCCATGATCAAAATGGCTAAAAAAGGAGTAGGTTCACTTGCCTGGCGAGATAATTGGACACTTTTTGATCAAATCATACTCTCTAAAGGACTATTAGATAATACTAAAGGCTATCGTTACTATAAAGCAGGAGTGTTTAACAAAGACTTTTTAACGACCCAAAAGGGAAAATACAAGGGATATCCCTTTAGGAGTTATAGTAGCGGTCAATACGCAGGTGGCTATAGTGATCATTTTCCTGTGTATGTGTATTTGATTAAAGAGGAATAAAAGTAAATTTTGATTGTTATTTTTTGTTTTTAGACATCTTCTCTGCTAATAACAAAGCATTATAGGCGTTCACGATTTTGCCAGATTTTGAGAGTTCTGAAAAGGGAATCAGTTTTTTCTCTCCATTTTCACCTGTGATTTCTACATCTATATCATAAGAAGTGCCAGATTCTAAAATAACTTTTTTTACCTGACTTGCACTTAGATTAGGGTAATAGGACCTAATTAAAGCTGCAACTCCAGCTGTTATTGGTGAAGCTATAGATGTACCTCTAGAAAATTCATATTTGTTATTAATATCGGTAGTATAAATTTTTTCTCCCGGAGCAAAAACATCAACATTCTTTTTTCCGTAGTTTGAAAAAAATGCTACTAAATTTTTGTCTAAAGCGTGAGTTGTAGCCCCTACAACTATATAATTATCAATGATTTCTTTATCGTTTTTATAATCAATAGGAAAAAAATCTTTTGTATCATTACTTCTACCATCATTTCCTCCGCCAGCAACTAAAAGCACATCATTTTTTTCGGCATATTTCATTGCATCCTGAACCCAATCTTTATGAAGAGAAAAATCTTTACCCCAACTCATGTTTATTACTTTGGCTCCATTGTCGACCGCATATCTGATCGCTGATACAATATCTTTATCATGTTCATCACCAGAAGCAACCATTACCACGGGCATTATTTTAATATTATCAGATACTCCTTTAATACCAATATTATTGTTTCTTGTAGCCGCTAGAACACCACTCACTACGATTGAATGTTGAAAAGGAACATCTCCATAAACTTGATTGTAACCATAATTTAAATCTTTATTATCATTTGGATTATCGCCTATAAGTTCACGCTCTTTATAATCAACATTTAATACTGTTTTTAATGCTTCTTGAGTCTCAGGAATATACTCTTCGTAGAATTCTGGAGTAAGTTCATAAGTAATCGCGCGTTTTATGAATTGTATATGAGCTTTTGCTAAACTATCACTTGGTTTAGTATTCGATAAACTATCTAATTGTGAGATTGTATACTTATTTTTTGGAAAAAAAGTGTTTAAATACCCTTTTGCTTTTGGATATACTTCTAACCAATTTTTTGCATATTTGATGAAATCTTCCTCTTCCTGTATTGCATCGTTGACCCTTTTTTTTGCTTTTGAGTATAACTCATAAAGTTCTTTTTGATCTTGGGAAATAGTTTCTGGCGCTTTATCTTTAAAAAGAGGAGTATATTTTCTAAGGATCCGAACGGCTTCTGTATTTTCATATTTCAGATATTCACCTTTAGTATTACCTAAAAAATCCCAACCATGAATATCGTCGATATATCCGTTTTGATCATCATCAATGCCATTATTTGCTATTTCATCGGTATTTAGCCATAATTGTTGTTTAATATCTTCATGATGGATATCTAGTTTGGTATCTAAAACAGCAACAATAATTTCTTTTCCTTTTTTGTTGTACAGCAACTCTTTGTAAGCTTTATCTAAGCTTATACCTGGTATAGTATCTTCTTTTAGATCTTTATGATACCAGTTTTTAAGTTCATGTTCAGAAAGCTCTTGTTGTTTTGTTATTACATTGCCTGCTTGAGCATAGTTTAATAGAGGAATACTAAAGAAAAAGAATATTGTTTTAAGCTTCATAAATTAACTATTGTAATTGATACATTTTAGTTGCCCTAATTTCGAACAAATATATGGCAAAGAATACTTCAATCATTACGTTTAGGCACGTGCTCTACCAAAAGTAAAGCATTATAGGCATTAACGGCTTTACCAGATTTTGAGAGTTCTGAAAATGTAATCAATTTTTAGGTTGATAATCAGGATGTCCTATTTGATAAAGATTTAGTAAATGTATGTAAAGAAAAAAAAATCTCCTCATATTGAAGTTATTCCCCATTTTTAATCCGTTTCTCGATTTCCCTTTTACCGGCGGGAGTAAGGATGGCGGCAGAGGTTTCTTTAATAAAGATTATACCATCAAATTGTTTTCCCGGTATTATGTTAAAAATCGGAGAATAAGAACGATCAAATGTCCATGTTGCGCCTGCTGAGTGCATTTTTAGATTTTTCTTTAAAAATGATTGTACCGCATTAGGGTTGGTAAGTTGTTTTAGGTGAATGTATAACCTATCTTTTTTTGACTGTGCAAAGTACCAATCAAAATGACCTTCTTCCCCGGGGTAAATCTTAAAAGAACCTGCTTTTCCATACACATATGTATTTTTGTTTTTTGTATAACTCCTAGCCTGAAATGTGCCTTGGTAGGTTGCAAACCCAATAGCATAATACTTTTTATCTCCCAGATAACGTTTTAAAGCACTACCTAAAGGTTTTTGACTGCTATTAGTATAAGAACTTGGATCTTTATTAATGTGACTATTATGTGCCCATAACATCATTTTAGCATTGGATCCTTCCTTTTGCAAAGCCTCTACTACAGTCTGTGCCATATATTCGTCACGTATGTTAAACCCAGCTCGTTTTTGTAATTTACTATCTTTTACTTCGACACCTTGAATAATTTTTTTTAAATCTGCTATTACATTAAAATATTCCTTATTTGAGGTTTTTTGAACGAGATGCGTCTTGTTCATAATTATATAAGAAAGCAAAGTGTATAATTTTTGCCTTGTATCAGAAACACTAATTTTATCACTCTTTAAAGTTTTGGTAGCTTTAAATATAGAATCAATGTTAACCTCTAGCATAGGGTGATTTGCAGTCCTTTTTAAGAAGTTTCTTACTCTGGTGTATGCTAAATCCAATCCTACCAGTTGAGTATCTATACCAACAAATTTTACTTTCTTAGCATCTGGTATGGTTTTATTATAATCGTGCATCCATTCGATCATCTCGATTACCTCTTCGGTATTCCAAATCCAAAACCCTTGGGCAGACAATGCATCTCTACTGTTACCTTTACCATGTAACACATAATCATTAATCGGTCTACACCCCACATGGCTGGCTTCAATACCAAATAATGTAAATCCCATTTCTTTTACCAAAAACTCGAGCATACGATGTTTCATTTGGAAGATTTCCTTGGTACCATGACTAGTTTCGCCCATGCCTACCACCTGTATATCTTTTAAAATGGGTTTAAGATGATTAAGATCTTCAAATCCTGTTTCTGCTATTACACTGTTTATCGTGATGGATTTCTTTTGGATCCATGAAACGACACTGTCCTTTTGTTTTTGTCTAAATTCCAGAAGTGTTTCATACTGTTTTTGGGATAAAATTTTAAACTTCTCTATAGCATAACTACCATTAATATTTTTTATAAAATTATCTCGGTCAGTACCTTTTAACCATCTTGATATATATGGAGAAATTTGAAAAATATAGGTATCACTTTTCTTGACCGGAAACTCAACAATCTCCAGTCCATCTTTTCTAAAATTATTTAAAAACCCTTGTAATGTATCTTTTTGGGAAGACAGCAATAATACTTGAAGATTTACATTTTTTTGTTTAAGGTGTAATTGAAAAAAATCTCCTTTCTTTAATTGGAGTTCATAAGTATGTGTTTCATTTCCTTTGAGATTTATTTCTTTGTTTTCCTCAAAAGTTCTTATTGCTTCTTGACTATAGAGTTCGTTTTGGATAAAACATAAAAAGAGTAAACAAAAAAGTAATTTAAGTATATTCATTCTAAGTTTTGATTTATGTACTGTCTTTTTAGAGTATTACTCAAAAAACAAACTTTTAATTATAGAATAACAATATAAGATCTACCTATTCTCTCTTAATCGTTTTTCAATTTCTTTTTGCCCACCAGGAGTTAGTGTAGCGGCAGAGGTTTCTTTAATAAAAATCATTCCGTCATAAGATTTTCCGGGTTCAACTCTACGCGTTGGGGAATAAGAATATTCGAAAGTCCAATTGGCTCCGGCGCTGTTTGTTTTGTGTTTAGTGTTTAAAAAGGTTTGAACAGCATTTGAATTTGGATAAGGATTAAAATTAAGAAAGAATATGTCTTTTTTAGATTGGTTAAAATACCAATCTAAACTTTCTACCTCGGCAGGTGATATTTTAAAAGAAACGGCTCCCGCATATTTTTTTTCTTTTGGGCTATAATTTCTGGCCTGAAAACTTCCTTGATATGTTGAAAACCCAACAGCATAATACGCATCGCCTAAATCCCGTTTTAAAACACTTCCTAAAGATTTTAAATATCCATTTATATAAGCTCCCGAGTTTTTAGAAATATGACCATTATGTGCCCAAAGAACCATTTTAGACCCTAATTTTTCTTTGTGTAATACTTCTAAAGTAGTTTGTGCCATATATTCATCGCGAATATCAAAGTCAACCTTTTTCTGAAATTTACGATCATTAGACTCTACTCCCTGTATAATTTTTTTTAAGTCTCTAATAGTTTTAGCGTATTCTTGATTAGAGGTATTGCGAACTAATCTAGTTTCATTTACTATGAGATATGACAATAAGGTATATAATTGTTGTCGTTGCAAAGAGATATCCGTTCTATCTCTATTCGTTTTTAATCCTTGAAATACGGAATCTACTTGTATGTCGTGTAATTCATTAAAATTAGTTTTTTTTATAAAACCACTTACATTTTTATAAGCTAGATCTAATGCTACTATTTGTGTGTCAATACCTACAAATTTTATTTTTTCATCATCATTCACAGAGGTGTTATACTTTCTCATCCACTCGATCATGTCAATCACTTCTTCTGTATTCCAGATCCAAAACTCTTGAGCAGACAAGGCAGTTCTACTAGTCCCTTTACCGTGCAATATATACTCATTAATAGGACGACAACCCACATGACTTGCCTCGATTGCAAATATTTTAAAGCCCATTTCTTTGACTAAAAACTCTAGCATGCGATGCTTCATCTGGAAAATTTCTTTAGTGCCGTGACTAGTTTCTCCTAAGCCAACAATTTGTACATCTTTTAAAATAGGTTTTAAATAAGCTAAATCAGTGAGACCTGTTTCTGCTTTTACACTTTTTAAGGTGATAGATTTATCTTTTATCCAAGAAATTACACTTTCCTTTTGTGCTTTTCTAAAAGTTGCTATTTTCTTATGTTCTAAGATTGATAAAACCTTAAATTTATTAACTTTATAACTACCATCTATTTTTTTTATAAAATTTGCTCGGGCGGAATCAGTATATCTTTTAGATATGAATGGTTTGACTTTAAAAGAATAGATTCCATTTTTTTTGATTGGTAGTTCTATGATTTCCTCCCCCTTTTTTCCATTAATCAAATCGAAATTTTGTAAAGAATCCTTATCAGGAGAAAGTGCCAAGATCTGGATATCTACATTTTTTTGCTGTAAATGTAATTGTAAAAGCTCTCCTTTTTTTAATAATACTTCATAGGTATGTGTTGCATTTCCCTTAAGCTTTGTTTCTTTATTATTTTCAAACGACATGGGTGTTTCTTGCCCAAAGGATAATTGTAGGAAAGTAAAAAATACAAGGGTTAATAAATGGACATATCGATTGTTTTTTTTTTGCATAATGAGATTTATAAGAATTTATACCATTCAAAGTATGAATGAGATGATAGTAATTTTAGGCATTAACAAAAGCTAAATATTTCCCCAAAAAGGAAAGTTTAAACATTCTGACGTATTCTTCAAGTTTTTTATAATCATTCCAAGAGAAAATAATCAATTTTTAACATGCCTGATAACTAGTTTCACATATAGGATTTGTGCCTTCCTCATCGGATTCGCCACCACCGAAAATCTTTATCAGATTATTTCTATCAAGTTTTGAAACCTTTATTTTAACGAATTTCAGCTTTTTCGATTCTTTATTTTTCTTCATCATTTTAATTTTTAATTTAAAAGCAAATATATAGTAAAAGGTTCCGTAAGACCTTAATTACCATAAGAAACTGGTCTTAATTCTAGAATTAAGACTAAGAAACATTAACTTTATTGAGTTTGAATCCTTTTCACGAAGTAAGACGGGTATATTCCCGTTTTTTTAAAAAAAGATTTTGAAAACACTTCGGTAGAATTAAATCCTGCTTCTGATGCTAATGCCTTAATGGTGTATTTTTGTAATTTAGTATCTTTTTTTAATTGTTGAATTATATATTCTATTCGAAGATCATTGATGTACGGAGAAAAGCTTTTATTTCTATGATATTTAATAACTTTAGTTAAATATTTAGAATTAGTATCTAAATTTTTTGCAAGTATATTCGAAGTAATATTAATTTCTAAAAAACCATTGGTTTTTTCAAAATCATCTAACCCCTTTAAAATTACGTTAACAACATCTTCAGCAATACCGATAGAAGAACTTTTCTTCATTATTTCGTTTTCAGCTTTTTCTCCTGTAACTTTTTTTTCAGTAGAACTCATCAACTCATCAAAACGTTTTCGATATAGTCTGTTTTTTTTGTAACTAATAAAAAGAATGGTAGTAATAATTAGAATAATGACCAATGAAAAAATAAGGCTATAATTCGACCGATCATTTTTAGTCTTCAGTTCAGTAATCAGTTCTTCTTTTTGTATAAGTAATAAAGGAGTATCATATTCTTTAACTAATTTAACACTCAAAGATTTATGTTTACTATTAAATATGCTATCGTTATGGAGTAATCGATTAATATAGTAGAGTTGATTATTCTTATCCTTTAAAGTTTTATAGTATTTAATTATTTCTAAATAAGCAGGTCTGGATTCAGAAATTAAATTATGGGATTGTTGTACAATTGAATCTATTTTCTTAAAATAAGTAAGACCTTTTTCCTTTTTAGATAATGCATTGTATGATTTCCCTAAAAAGTAATATGCATCAATTAAGTTGTGATATCCACATTCTATTTTTAGCTTGCTTTTTAAAAATTCATCTAAGCCTGTATTTATTGTTATAATGGCATTGTTATATTCTTTATTGTAATAGTAAAATATTCCTTCATTTAATCTGAATAGACCTTGTATATCAGTACCTTTTGACATCTCAATTCCCAAATTATGGTAATAGGAAGCAGAATCTATTTCTTTATTCTGTCTACAGGTTGTAATTAAATTAGAAATAGTTAACAAATATGGTATGGAATCATTTGGTTTTTCCCCAATTCGTTCTTTTCGGTACCCTAGGCATTTTTTGAATAGCAATTTTGCTTCTTCATACTTTCCTAATTTTCTTTTTAGTGTTGCAATATTACTTTGTAAAACAGATATAAAAGGTAGGATATTTTCTTTTTTTGCATATGCTAGCCCTTCTAGGTAATAATCCAAAGCTTTATCATAATTGCCATTGGTTTGCGCTATAGTTCCTTTATAATTATGCAAAAAAACAGTTTGTTGTATACGCCATGTGTTTTTAACCATATCAAGTGCACTATCAAGATATATAATACGTTTTTCATGGTTATCCATAAAAAGTTTGGATGTATAGAAAAAACCCTTAGATGTTTCAAAAACACTATCAAGATTCTTTCCTTTTTGCAAATAGGCTCTTACATATAATTCTGCATTAGATTTATTAGTTTTTATGTTTTCATAAAATTTATCATGTAGTACTTTAAAATTTAACCCAACTAAAGAATCCAAGTCGCTAGAAGTTATTTCTTGACTATATGAGGTACTTTGTATACCAAACAAAAAAAGTAAATAAAATAATAACGTATATCTAGGCATTTTTGTTTTGATTCTTTTATAGTATATGTCTTATCGTCTTAAAATATTACCCTAAAAATTAAAAAAACTGTTTTTTAAACCATTTAAGAAGATTTTGTTGAGTTTTTCTTTAAGCTTTAAAGGACACAAAGATACATTTAATATGTGTTATTAAAAAAACGTTAAAGCCTTTTGAAATCAAATAATTACAACGTTTATACTGTAGTCTTAATTCTAGAATTTGGTGCTAGATTTTCTAGAATCAAGACTAGCTCTAGTTGTTTTATAGAGAGTGCTCCAACTACATTTGACCCATCAAAACGCAAAAGATGGGAACACAAACCAACCAGCAGCAACACCAATTTATCAATGCTATTTTAGAGACATTTCACTTAAAGATGGATGTGTTTTTCTATAACATCGTACATCATCATCGGTATGAGATTATCATGTATTTGTGGATTACAAAATTGTATACTCAAGGTAAGTCTATAGATCACGCCATACAAATCCTGTATAAAGCCAGAAATCGGTTTATGTTACCTAACTGCTACCAAAAGAAATCATAACGCTACACATACATTTAAAATAAAAACATCATGAGAAATATTATAGAAGACCAATTAAGCCAAGAAGAAAAAGATAAAGCCAGCGATTTGATCACGCAATTAGAAGCCATTTTTAATGATAAACTATCGGCACTTACCGAAAAACAACGCCAGGATTATAAAGCAATCAACGAAAAAAACAAATTGTTTGTAAATAAGGTGTGGGATTATCGTCAGCATAGCGAAGCTTTAAGTTCGCCCGATGTTGATTGGCAGGAGTTTGAGCGGGATTATAAAGCACGTGTATTTACCGAAAACCTATTGGGTAGAGTAGAAAGTCTGGTATATCGATTAGAGAGTACCAAGATCCTGCACGATTATGATAACTATCAGGACTCGTTAAATGATTATGCCTATGCACAATATAGCAAAGGAGCTGGTAAAGCAGGATTTACTGAAAAAGTAGCCGAGTTAAAGCAATTTTTTAACCGCACCAAAAGTACCCCAAAAACAGAAAATATAGTTGAGTGAGTGTAAAAGACCTTCCGTTGGGCCCAAAAGGCCCTCGGTTGGACTTATGAGACCCAATTTTAGACACAATAGGTCTAAAATTAGAGCAACGGAGTCTAATTTTTAACCCATCGGGTTCAAATTTAAACCGTATCGACCCAAGATTACCCCCCAGAGGTCTAACACTTCGTCAATCTTGCCCAACAGAAGGTCAAAAAGGCCCATAGCATGGTATAGGTCGCTCAAATTTTAGGTTGCGAAGTCTAAGATTACACCCCTGAGTCCCATCATTAGCTATCATAACCCCAAGATTGAGGTTTTCAAGGAAAACAAATAGTATAAAAATAAAAGGGAATTACAATGAATATTTTAATCAAACAAATAGAACTAATAGATCGCATAGATCAACTGATCCGATTACAAGCTACTGGGACTCCAGAATCGCTAGCGCATCGGTTAGGAGTTTCAAAAACGAAACTCTATAGAATCATTAATATCATGAAAGATCTAAACGCCCCCATACTTTATGATGTAGCCATACAAAGTTTTGTGTATGAAGCTGCGGTGGGGTTTCAGTTTGGGTTTTATGACAAAGAAACGAGTTCTAGAGGGGTGAATCCTTTTGTGGGGTAACCAATTTAACATAGAAAAATAAAATCGTTGCGCAGTGTAAGGCGAAAACCGAAAAGCCTTTTTTAAAAGAGTAGGTGTACACAAAACATGTTATCAATGAAAGATTATTTGAAATCAAGGCTGAAAAGAAAACTTTTACAACCACTTCTTAATTGTATAGTTATTTTAATTGTTTTTTCAAGTTGTGAATTGGAAAATAACAATCAAGCAGAGTTAAGTCAAGAACAAAAGCTAGAGCAAGCATTTTCTTTAGATGCTTTTAAAAATTCACCTGCTATACAAAAAGAAGATTTAATTATTGATTGGACCTCTTCTATCGAAAGGAAATTTGATTCTTCAATATTTTATGAATATTTCATTACTCATAAAAATGCTTCTTTATTAAGTATTGAAGGGTATGTTTCAAAAGCAAGTTATCGTTTGTTAGCTCGATTTGATGAAGATAACCAGCCTGAATATTTTCTAGTAGAGTTATTACCTTCTATTGATAATATTACTAAGGATATATCTTATTTAAATATATCGGGATATTCAGGAATGGCTTATCTATTTGACCTTACTGGAGAAAAAATAGGAAGAGAGTCTTATGAGGATGGCGTATTACAAACTAAATCTATTGGAAAAGGTGTTGGTAGGAGTTTGCTACCTCGACTACCCTCTAAGTGTGCTATATTAGAAGGTTTAGAACCAGTCGGCTGTAGCGGTGGCGGCGGTTGCTCTACAAGCACAGTAACTGTAAGACATTGGGAGTATTTCTATGATGTAAGTTATTATCAAAATACTGGGCAGATTATTGATATCACATATTCGCACAGAGAATCAAGAGGACAAACAATACAACAAGTGACAAATTGTAGTTCATCTGGTACGCCTGTTGCTACTCATACTAGAACAGAGAGTGTTAAAAGTAATCCTCCTGGAATATTATCTACAGAAGAAGGGGAAGATGACCAAGTAATTTTATTTGCAGATTGTTCAAGTTGGGAGTTTGCAAATCAGTCAGACGGAGCTAAGGCTTGTGGAATTACCGGGATTACTAATATATTTGTTGGGTTTAAGAGAGTAAACGGACAGCTTTCGGTTGTAACGCAACCAATAACTGCAACAGCTCCATTATACTTTACTATGCCGTCTAATTGGACGAATGGAAGGGCATCCACAGTTGCAGCATTAGCTTATGACACAGCTACAAAGAAAACAGAAGCTTGGTTTGCTCTACACCCGGACACTTCAGGTAGGGATTTGCTAGATGAATGGAAAAAGGCATTGGTATTTGCATTTAAAGAAGCGAAAGGAAGTGTCTCAGGAAGTAACAAACATGGGGTTTTTAGAACGGCTCCTTTTAAACGTAGTTTTAAGCCCAATAAATGCGATTAATTCCGACTTTATTTGTAAACTCGCAATATGAAAACCTTATTTATATGTAATTTATTAATATTTATGATGAATGATATTCCTTTGGATTTGCTTGGACAACATATTAGTGATGTTCCTGAAGCCTATACGTGGTCTAATGAAAAGCCAGCTGATGGAGAGATATATATGATTGATGTTTTAGATGATTTTTTAGGTAAGCCATATCAAAAAGTTTTTATTGCTACCGATAGTGATGGGTTGATACAAAATTTCACTATATATGTGGATGAGATAGTCAACCAATCATTTTTTGATCTTATGGTTGAAGAGTATGGTAAGCCAAATAACATGTTTAAGGAGGGAGATATTATATCTCAAGAGAAAACTACTGTAAAAAACGATTTCTTAGAGTTACAAGGAGCAACAGTATCTAGTATTGAAGAGTGTACTTTTGAAGAATCTCCTCGTTATATAGTATGGCGTAAAGAAGGATACGACATAGAGGTTATTATCGGTCATCATGTAGATACTTTTACTAAAACTAAGATATTGTTTGGAAAAGGAAGTCTAAATGCCTTAGGTGAATAACAAAGGAATCAATTCGATCTATTATAAAATAACCGCGACTATTATTTAAAATAGTTGTGGTTTTGTTTTCATAAAAAATAACTACCCCAGTGTCGAAAAATGAAACTAACTAATCTTAGTTTTGAAGTCACAAAAAAACAATATTAACTTATGTATACGCACTATGGATACTATTTCTTATTTCCTTTTGATCTGGCAAATTATTATTCTTATTCTAGCAATAGGCTTTTTAGTCATTATCCTACGCTCATTTTATATGCTTACCAAAATATATAACAAAATAGTAAAG
The DNA here is from genome assembly GCF_003443715.1 of Aquimarina sp. AD10. NCBI lineage: Bacteria > Pseudomonadati > Bacteroidota > Flavobacteriia > Flavobacteriales > Flavobacteriaceae > Aquimarina > Aquimarina sp. AD10. The sequence goes on from NZ_CP031965.1 coordinate 4,015,136, forward strand.
GCAGAAGATGCTAACAACTAAGTTTCTAAGTTAAAAAATGACACAAAAAAATATAGTCGTAGCGATCATTATACTTTTATGTACTGTTTCTACTAAAGCACAGTATAAAAAGAAAATTTATTTAGACGAATTTAATCAGCAAATCAAATTTGAAACCTATCGACAAAAATCGCAATCCAAAGTTTTTGATCAGGTTACATTTAATAATGATACAGTTGAGGTAAAGAAACTGCGGTTTAGAACTTATTTTGGTAAACTTAATACAGAAAAGAAAGAACAGCTTAACAAGTTCTTTTTGGCAAGACATGGTATAGATTCTACCAAAGTATGGCTAATACACCATGTGGATACGTTACCTAATCCTAAACAGATGCCCAAAACATCAAAAATAGTCTATCTGGATAGTACAAAAAGAAAGCATAAGCATGTATTAAATTTAGAAGATTACGAGGGCATTATTGCTAAGGAAAGAGAAAATCTAAAACATAAAAAAGACATCGCTTTATTACATTTTTATACAAACGATAATCAATATCCCGTACAAGAACATTCAAACAATTGGTACAAAGATGAAAGCACGATACTCAAAAGAATATTCTCTGATGGTTTTATGCGATATCGAGTAATTATTGTCTATCCTAATGGCGATTTTTTTCTTTCACACTATTATAGATGTAACGAAAAAGAGTTATTGCGTGCTAAAGGGTTTAAAAAACGCAAAAAACAATGGGTTAGTGCCTTTTAGACTGTTTTGAGTATGTGGTTTTTCCTATAAATAAAAATTATAGCTATAAGGTTAGTAAATTCAAAAATGCTTTTAAAAAAGTGTCATCCAATAGAAGTATTGTCTATTGGTTTACTTTGATTATTAGCCTTTTAAGAAATAGTAAACTTAAAGTATCGTACAATCGCCTAGAGCATCTAACTGTTCTCTAAACGAAGCCTCTGTTGCTGCATCGGGACTACAATTGTTGTTTAGATAATTTTGTAAAGCCGTTTTATAAGCATTACAACTTTCGGTAGTTCTGCTTTCTCCAAAAGTAGAGGCCGCATCTAATGCATTTGTACTTAATGAAAGACAATCAATGCCTGGATCATCACTACCACATGAATTTAAAAAAGAAGCAAAAACAAATAACAATGCAACGAATATCGTTTTTTTCATAATGTCGGGGGTAAGGGTTATTTTTTGTGACACAAATATATGTAAAATTATGTTAAAACAAAACCGTTAATCGAATATAAATGCATTTAATCGATATATTTGAAATGGATTTTGAGATGTATGCATTAAAAAAAGGAATCTATAAGACTCCCTTTATATTATTTATACCTTAAAATTATTAGTTTACATTAGGGTATAACAACCACGTCACAACTTCTTTCTACAAACTCGGCAAAAGTTTCTCCGTCTCTAAACGAATCTACAGTAGTTGTAGTGGTTCCTGTTATAGATATAGTAGCGGTACGATCACCATTGTCACAAATAGTTACAGGAATCCCTGCTACCTCACAAGAGCTGCAGTTATCTCCACCATCATCATCACTTCCGCAAGACAGTAATAACAAGACAAAAGCTCCTGTGGCAAACAACATTAGTTTTTTCATAATTTGAGGAATTTAGGTTTTAATACCTTTCAAAGATAACTCTTAAAGGATAGGTAACAAAAAAAGACCTCTTAAATACGCTACCGTTGTTTTGTTAAAATTAAATAGGCTGTTATTATCTAACCTCTTCTATATCAATAGGTTTTCCTATATATGCTAATATGCTATCTTCATCTATTTGTTGTATTTCTTCACTGTAGGAAGAAATAATTCTAATACTTTTTTGGGCGTTTTTAAGAAATAAAGGTATAATTTCTGCGTCTTCTTTGGTGAGGTCGATAAGTGTTTTATAGTGTTTTTTATCTTTGATTTTTATCTCCTGAATACCTGGAAATTTTTCGGCAAGTGTCATTAATTTATGAAAATCATCGGTATGCGAAAACAACCCTTCTTGAGGGTTATTATTAGGATTCTTCATCTCTTCGGGTGTAATAAGTCTAAAAGCTCCTTGCTCTCCAAACTGCTCTCCAAATTTATTGATCGCATATTTATTAATGTCACTATTAGCCGTTAATGCCATTAAATAGCCTACATCATTTAACTCGATATCATCTTTGAGCTTGTCTCCGTAAATATTTCCTTCGATAGCTTCTAATCCCAGATCTTTAGCTTTGTTAATATTATCTCTATTACTATCTACAAGGACTACATGACGATTGTTTTCTTTAATATAAACCGCAATTAATCTAGATACTTTAGAAGCTCCAACGATTAAAATCCCTTCGGATTTTTTAAGAAAAACACCAACTAATTTTGCAAAAAGTCGAGCTGTGGTAGCATTTAATAACACCGTACCCAAAACAATCATGAATACTAATGGCGTAATATACTCTGCACCCGGCACCCCTTCTTTGTATAATTTTAATCCAAATAAAGAAGCAATACCCGCAGCTACAATTCCTCTTGGTCCCACCCAACTAATAAATAGTTTTTCATTGGTTTTTAGACCCGAACCAGAAGCGCTTAAAAATACTCCTAGCGGTCGTACAATAAACACTACAATGGCAAATAATAAAATGGCATCCCAATTATAGATCAGTTTGAGGTCTTCTAAGTTAATATTTGCAGATAGTAAAATGAACAATATCGAAATTAATAATACACTAAGAGACTCTTTAAAATATAGGATTTCATTTAGGTTAGGCAGGTTAATATTCCCTAATACCATACCCATAACCACTACCGATAGCAGCCCAGATTCATGCGCAAACACATCAGATAGTACAAAAACACCTAAAACTGCCGCCAAAGTGACTACATTTAATAAGTAATGAGGAATAATTTTCTTTTTGATAGCAAAAGCTAAAGAATGTGCAAATGTAAAACCAAACGTAAGACCAAAAAGGACAATTTTTCCAAATTCTGCCAAAGCTGTGAATGTAAATTCTTCTCCGCCACCCACTTTTATAAATTCAAAAACCAATACAGCCAATAAAGCCCCTACAGGATCGATTAAAATCCCTTCCCATTTTAGTACTGCAGATACATCTTTGGTAAGTGGGATATTTCTTAGGATAGGTGTAATTACAGTTGGTCCGGTAACTACAATTAATGACGAAAACAAGAATGAAATGGGCCAGCTCAAATTAAAAATATAATGAGCGGCAATTCCTGCGCCAAAAAAAGTAACCACAACGGCCAAAGTAATTAGTTTGATAATTACCGGGCCAACATTTAAAATTTCGTTTCTTCTAAGTGTTAAGCCTCCTTCAAAAAGTATAATACTAATGGCTAGAGAAACAAAATAAAACAGACTTTCACCAGGAAATAATCCATTTACACCATTCCAGATTGGTTGTATTAGTTTAGTGCCGTCACTTGTAATTAGTGTGGCAAAAGGGCCTACCAAAAGACCTATTAAAATGAGTGGTAGAATTGCTGGGATTTTAAATTTCCAGGCTACCCATTGTGCCAATATGCCTAATATAATGATTCCTGCTAGTTCTAACATGGTTTAAATTTAATCTAGTAATGAACTCATGAAGAGTACATACGTTTTGTAATCAAGAAAGATCGCAAATTTTTTAAACATATTGGAAATAAGTTTTATTTTATGGTTTAAAAAAATAAGTTTATATCTTACCGCATTAAATTAAAAGAAAGTATAAGATCTTGAGCGAAGCATTACATCATAAATTTAACACTATACTTATTGGTGTTGCTTTTTCTCCTAATCTGAAGAACAATATTTTTGAAGCCATGAGAATGGTGGATTTCTTTGATTGCAAAATGATCATTGTACATGTTGGAGAGAAAACACAAGAGAAAGAAGACAAGATCAAAGCTTTAATTTCTGGATTTTCTGAAGATCATGAAAAAGTAAAAGTAATCTGGAAACAAGGAAATCCTGTAGAGGTCATTATAGAAACAGCTAAAACAAATCATGCTGACCTTATTATGCTCGGGGCAATCCCCAGAGAAGATTTTCTTAAGTTTTATATAGGGTCAATAGCCAGAAAAATTACAAGACATGCACATTGTTCTGTATTGCTATTAATAAAACCCTCAGAAGATTTAAGACCATGCAATCATATTGTGGTAAATGGACTGCAAGATGAAAAAACAAGACAAACTATATTAGATTCGTTTGAAGTTGCCCAAAATCTTGGGGCCCAAAAACTAACCATTGTTGAAGAAATTTCTCATCAAGAAGTAAAAGTAGTGGTCGAAGATGATAGATCCCTGCTTAAGGATACCTTAATAAAAGAACAATTAGCAAAAAAAGAAGACTTAAGAGTACAACATATTTTAGAGGATGTACCGGAAGACCTTAAATACGGAATTTTGATTAAAACACAATCTATTTTTGGAAAAAGAGGATATTCTATAGGACATTATGCCAAAGTGGTTGCCGCAGATCTATTGATCATGAATGCACCCGAAAGAACGACATTTTTGGATCGTATTTTTATTCAGGATATAGAGCATATTTTGTCAGAATTACCAACAGATGTTTTAATAATGAGATAGATGGGAAATAGCAAAAGCAATACCTCTAAATTTATATCAGAATTACCAAAAAACATGTTTTCGGGCTTTGTAGTTTCTCTTATTGCCTTGCCATTAGGTTTAGGGCTGGCACTAGCTTCTGAAGCACCACCAATTTCTGGGGTGATTGCCTCTATCGTAGGTGGTATTGTTGTTTCTATATTTGGTGGCTCAAATGTAACGATAACTGGTCCTGGTAATGGATTAGTAGTGGTATTATTAGGAGCAATTACGATACTGGCCGATGGAAATATGTACCAAGGATATATTTTTACATTAGCCGCAATTATATGTTCTGGGGTGCTAATGATCATTATAGGACAATTGCGTTTAGGAACACTAAGTGATTTTTTCCCCTCATCTGCAATTCAAGGAATGCTAGCTGCTATTGGTATTAGTATCTTTGCAAAACAGTTTCATGTAATGTTGGCCAACACAAGTATTAAAGGCGATACCCTCTCGATGCTTGCAGATATTCCAACCAGTATTTCGGTATTGTTTACACAAGAATACAGTGATATTGTCATCGCCGCCGTTGTTGGAGTATCCAGCTTATTTATAATGGTATTTTACGGAAAGATTAGAAATAAATATTTTCAGTTAGTACCTGCTCCCATGTGGATTGTTCTTATCGCAATTGGTTTGAGTTATTATTATGAGTTTTTTTCAACAGAAGCGTATCCAATAAGTGCCTCTCTTTTGGTTCAAATACCCAATGAAGTTTTTTCTAGCTTTCCCAGACCAGATTTTTCATTACTACTCGACATGAAATTTATTGGAGTAGTCGTTTCGATTACATTAATATCTACGATAGAGTCTTTACTAAGTATAAAAGCAGTAGATAAACTAGACCCATTAAAAAGAAGATCAAATGTTAATAAAGATCTCACAGCTCTTGGGATTGCTTCAATTGTTAGTGGTTTTGTAGGAGGATTAAATGTAGTTACTGTTATTGCGCGTAGCTCTGTAAATGTTAATAACGGAGGCTCGAATCGATCTTCGAACTTTTTTCACTCGGTGTTCTTAATCCTATTTGTAGTATTATTTCAGGATCAACTTAGAAGAATACCCCTTACCGCATTAGCCGCAATCTTAGTGTATACAGGATATAAACTTGCGGCACCCAAAAACCTTAAAGATGTAGCAAAAATAGGAAAAGAACAACTACTTATTTTTTCGGCAACAGTTATAGCTACAATTACTACAAATCTTATTACCGGAATTTTGGTAGGGATCTTAACCACTATACTTATTCATTTTGTATTAAATAAGAGTATTATGTTTTTTGTCAGAAACCTTTTTAAGCCTAATGTGCTTATGTTTAAAGAAGAGATTAATGACAACTACTTTGTGAGTATCAAGAATTTTTCAAGCTTTATGAATTATACCAAATTAAAAAAGAAACTTGATACTATTCCAGAAAATGAAGATGCGGTGGTAGACTTCTCATTATGTGATTTTGTGGATTATACCGTACAAGAAAGTTTACTAGGGTATCAGGAAACATTTAAAAGAAAAGGAGGTTCTTTTGAAATAACGGGGCTTGATATTCACGGCGCATCATCAGAACACCCACTTGCCGTTCGAAGTTTAATACCATTTTCTAAGAAATTAAAAGTAGGACCAAAATCTAACCTTACCAAAAGACAGTTTGATTTACAGCAGATAGCCGACGATTTTTCATGGAATTATGATCCTAAAAAAGACGAAAATGTATTGGCATTAAGTAACTTTGTATTCTTTAAAATTAAAAAGGTTAGCTATCTTAATAACGCTATTTTTGATCAAAGAGACGTTTTTAGAATATCAGATGTGGTTTTCTCTGAGGGTGAATTTATTGCAAGGTCACTAGTAAGGACTACCGTTTTGACCATAAAATTGAATAAAGAGATACCTAAATTTACACTAGATAAAGAAGGGCTATTAGAATTTGTGTATAAGTTCGCAGGATTTAAAGATGTTACCATTCAAGGACATCCTGATTTTTCTAAACGATTCTATCTTTTAGGAGAAGACACAGAAAATATAAGATCATTTTTTACAGATGAAATAGTCTTGTTTTTTGAAAGTAATCCGTATTATCATATAGAGTGTAATGGGCAATCCTTATTGCTAATGCGAAAAGAACGTTTAGCAAGTATAAAAGAAATAAAAGCACTATTAGATTACGGAACTCGCCTAGAAAAGATAATATCTGGCACTCAATATGATGAAATAGTGTTAAAAACTCCAAAAATTAAAACTTGATCCTCTTCTTTTTTTCTATTTTGCAAAGATTTTTATCAAAATTTGAAATAAACCATACTAAGCAGAGTCATTTAAGAAGAGATAATATGGGGGCATACAATCTTATGATTGAAAAATAAAAATGTAAATAGAGTAAAAAAATCAACCGGTGTTTTGTGCATACTTATCTTAGTATCAGAGTATAGATAACGAATAATCGTTGTACCTTCACCAGAAAATTTAAAGAAATATAGCGTTAAATACATGAATTTACACCCTATAAAAGCAGGAAATTTTAAACTCGATGGCGGCGCCATGTTTGGGGTCGTTCCTAAAACATTATGGCAAAAAACGAATCCTGCAGATAATAATAACTTAATAGATATTGCAGCAAGGTGTTTATTAATAGAAAATGGAGATAAACTTATACTGATCGACTCTGGAATGGGAGATAAGCAATCAGAAAAGTTTTTTGGATACTATTCGCTTTGGGGAGATGATAGTCTTGATGCTTCGCTAAAAGCAAAAGGGTTTCATAGAGATGATATTACAGATGTATTTATAACGCACCTTCATTTTGACCATTGTGGTGGTGTCGTGCAGTGGAACGATAGTAGAACAGGATATGAACTAGCATTTAAAAATGCTAAGATCTGGAGCAATAAAGAACATTGGCAATGGGCCGTAGCACCAAATGCACGCGAAAAAGCATCATTTCTTAAAGAAAATATACTACCAATTGAAGAAAGTGGACACTTAAACTTTATTTCAAGAACAGATGCAACATTTCAAAAAACGTCAGAATTAGGTTTTGGCGTACTATTTGCAAATGGTCATACAGAAAAGCAAATGATTCCGCATATAGCATATAAAGATAAAACCATAGTTTTTATGGCCGATCTTTTACCAACGGTAGGACATATACCTCTACCCTATGTAATGGGCTATGACACTAGACCTTTATTAACTTTGGATGAAAAAAAACTTTTTCTAGAAAACGCTGCTACCCATGGGTGGTACTTATTTCTAGAACATGATGCACATAATGAAATTATAACAGTACAGCATACCGAGAAAGGAGTGCGATTAAAAGAAATATTTACTTGCAATGACATATTTAATTAAAAGAAAGAATACGGTAATGACCCTATCAAATAAAGTACTTTTTACGATTGCTTCATCAATACTATTAGCAAGTTGTGGTGGCGCACCAGCTATAGTTTCTACACCAATAGAAAATATAGATACGATTCCGTTAAAAAATGTTGATTTAGACAACACGCAATTAAAAAATTGGTTTCTAAAAGACCTCGTTTCGGATACTATTCCAGGAATGAGTGTTGATAAGGCATACGATGAACTGCTAAAAAATAAAAAAGGAACTACAGTAATCGTAGGGGTTATTGATAGCGGTGTAGATATCGAGCACGAAGATCTTAAAGGAGTAGTGTGGACCAATACTGATGAGATTAAGGGAAATGGAAAAGATGATGATAACAATGGGTATATTGATGATATACATGGTTGGAATTTCTTAGGAGATTCTTATAACGAAAACCTGGAGTTTGTTAGAATTATTAAAAAATTGAAACCAAAATATACAGGTAAAAATTTAGCATCGGTTGCAGAAGAAGATAGAGACGAGTATAGAAATTATATAGAAGCTAAAGCAGAATTTGAAAAAGAGTATCAAGAAAATGCTGAGCAAAAAATTCAATACGAACAAATCCTGCAACAATCTGAAGCTTCTCATAAAGCAATTGTTGCTAGTATTGGTAAAGAAGACTATTCTAGAGAAGAACTTTTAAATGTAGAAGCAAAAACACCTGAAATGCAGCAACATGTTGCATTTTTGGCACAAATGTTTGGGTTTCTAGATGCAGGAGATACGATCCCTGATTTTATAAAAAACATAACAGAAGGCGTAGATCACTTTACAGAGCAATTAAACTATAACTTAAGCCTAGAGCTTGATGGTAGAGCAAAAGTTGGTGATAACGTTGATGATATTACAGATACCGATTATGGTAATAACAATGTAATGGGACCTGATCCTAAAAAAGAAGGTATTAGGCACGGTACTCACGTTGCAGGTATTATTGCAGCACAACGAAACAATGGAAAAGGAATGAATGGTGTGGCCAAAAATGTAAAAATAATGGCATTAAGAGCAGTACCTAACGGAGATGAATATGATAAAGACATTGCTTTAGCCATTCGATATGCTGCAGATAACGGGGCAAAAGTTATAAATACTAGTTTTGGTAAATACTATAGCACGCACCCAGAATGGGTAAGAGAAGCTATTGTATATGCAGAATCAAAAGATGTATTGATCGTAAATGCTGCCGGTAATGAAGGAGAGGATTTAGATCAAAAATTAGTATATCCTAATGATCAAATCGACAATAACACCGAAGTTGCAAATAATTTTATAACTATAGGAGCTTTAAATTATGAATACGGTGCTAATTTGGTTGCTGATTTTTCAAATTACGGAAAAAGCAATGTAGACGTATTTTCTCCAGGAGTAAAAATATGGTCTACTACACCTAATAATAATTATGAATTTCTACAAGGAACCTCTATGGCATCTCCAGCTGTAGCAGGTGTAGCTGCATTAATAAGATCGTATTATCCTAAGCTAAAAGCGGCTCAGGTAAAACAAATACTTATGAATAGTGGTTTAGCTACAAAGGCAACCGTTATGGTGGCAGGAGATGAAACAAACACCAAGAAATTTTCTGAATTATCTAAATCAGGAAAAATGGTTAACTTGTATAATGCCTTAATCTTGGCAGATAAAATGTCTAAGTAATATTACTGATTATGATTAAAAAAATTGCCCTAGTTTTCTTATTTGGTGCATTTAGTGCAAATGCCCAAAACAATACTTCATACTGGCAACAGCATGTGGATTATGTGATGAAAGTGGATATGAATGTAGAAAACTTTCAATATTTAGGAACACAAGAATTGGTGTACACAAACAATTCACCAGATACATTAAGTAAGGTATTTTATCATTTATATTTCAATGCTTTTAAACCAGGTAGTGAAATGGATATTCGATCTCTTAACTTACCTGATCCAGATCCAAGAGTACTAGATAAGATTAGTAAGTTAACACCAGAAGAGTCTGGATATTTAATGGTTTCATCGTTAACACAAAACAAAAAACCATTAACATATAAGGTCGAAGGAACAGTGTTAGAAGTTACTTTAGATAAACCAATATTGCCTGGTGAAAAAACGACTTTTTCGATGAAGTTTAATGGTCAGGTACCAAAACAAATTCGTAGATCAGGACGCAATAATAAAGAAGGTGTTGCCTTGTCTATGACACAATGGTATCCCAAAATTGCCGAGTATGATTTTGAAGGTTGGCATGCAGATCCATATATAGCAAGAGAGTTTCATGGTGTATGGGGTGATTTTGATGTAACCATAAATATAGATAAAGATTATGTTTTAGGCGGTTCAGGATATTTACAAAACCCTCAGGAAATAGGGCATGGTTACGAAAAACCAGGAACCAAAGTTAAACATAAAGGAAAAACATTATCCTGGCATTTTAAAGCACCAAATGTTCATGATTTTGCTTGGGCAGCAGATCCAGAATATATACACGATAGCGTAAAAGTACCAAATGGACCAACACTTCACTTTTTATATAAAGATAAAAAGGAAATTTTGGATAACTGGAAAGATCTACAACCTAAAACAGTAGAACTGATGAACTATTTTAGTGAAAAAATAGGGAAATATCCGTACGATCAATATTCTGTGATACAAGGAGGTGATGGTGGTATGGAGTATGCAATGTCTACATTGATTACAGGAGAACGAAGTTTTGAGAGTCTTGTTGGGGTTACTGCTCATGAAATGGCGCATTCTTGGTTTCAACATATCTTAGCGACTAACGAGGCTAAACACGAATGGATGGATGAAGGCTTTACAAGTTATATTTCTACCTTGGCAATGAATGAAGTTATGAAGCAAAATAACCCAAATTCGCTTAAAGGTATGTACAAGACCTACTTTCAGTTAGCAATATCAGGAGTAGAGCAGCCACAAACAACGCAAGCAGATCGATATGCACATAATGCCGCATACGGTGCTTCTGCATATGCCAAAGGAGCTGTGTTTTTATCTCAATTAGGATATGTTATAGGAGAAGATAACCTTGCTAAAACAATAAGAAGATATTTTGACACCTGGAAATTTAAACATCCTACTCCAAATGATTTTAAACGAATTGCCGAAAAAGTTTCAGGATTAGAACTTGATTGGTACCTAACCGATTGGACACAGACCACCAACAGAATTGACTACGGAATTAAAGAAGTAATCGAAGAATCAGGAAAAACAAAAGTAGTTTTAGAACGTAATGGACAAATGCCAATGCCTATTGATCTTTACGTAGAATATACAGACGGAACAATAGAGTCATTTTATATGCCTATTCGATTAATGAGAGGAGAAAAAGAAAACCCAATCTCTTCGATGAAACGAACAGTGCTTGCCGATTGGCCATGGGCTAACCCTACATATACGGTAGAATTAGATAAGCCAGCTGCAGCAATAAAATCGATTTCAATAGATATTATGAACCTTTTGGCAGACGTTAATCCAAGTAATAATAGCTACACAAATTAATAAAAATAGTAATTCTATATAATGATCCGACCTTTGCTATATAGTTAAGGTCGGTTTTTTTAATCATTACCTTATCACTACATTTAGTATCTAATGAGGGAGACATTTAATAAGAAGGAAAGGCTTAAAAGTAAAAAGGAAATAGAGCTACTTTTTTCTGAAGGAAAATCGGTTTCGAAATATCCCATCAGGTTAGTCTATAGAAAGACTGTCTTTGAAGATGATGTTACGATTAAAACTGGTGTATCTGTAAGTAAAAAGCACTTTAAAAGTGCAGTAAAACGCAATCGTATAAAACGTTTATTGCGCGAAAGTTATCGAAAAAATAAGTATATTGTAGCCAACACTACGCATCAATTTACTTTTATGTTTTTATATACCGGTAAGGAGTTACCGGAGTATGCATTGATTGAAACTAAAATTAAAAAAATATTACAAAAATTTATCGAGAAAGAAATAACGTCTAAATAAATGATGTTATTTCTGTTTTTAGTTTTTGTAATAATTAATAAAAATAGATCCATGAAGAAGAGAATTATTTACCCCGTAATTGCTGTTGTTATTTTATTGACTACAGTAAGTTTTAAATCTGATTTTTTTGAAATTGCAAAACAGATTGAAATCTTCACAACTATGTTTAAAGAATTAAACATGAACTATGTAGATGAAACCAATCCAGCAGAACTCATGGATACTGCTATCAAAGCAATGCTCGATGATTTGGATCCGTATACCAAATACTGGAACGAACAAGATGTAGAAGCCTCGAAAATTCGTAATGCGGGAGAATATACAGGTATAGGAGCTTCTGTACGAACAATAAAAGATAAGATTATTATCATAGAACCGTATAAAGACTATCCTGCAGATAAGGCAGGCTTAAAAGCAGGTGATGAGATTATTCAAATTGGAGACGTAAAGGTTGCCGATTTTAAAGATGATGCAGGTGAGCTTTTAAAAGGAGCAAGTGGGACCAAAGTAGATATTACCTATACAAGACAAGGAGAAACTAAAAAAACAGTGCTTTCAAGAGAAGAAATAGAGGTAGATGCGGTGCCGTTTTTTACATTGTTAGATGACAATACGGGATATATTGTATTATCAAAATTTAATAATAAAGCCTCAAGCGAAACGATAGCAGCTTTAAAAGATTTAAAGGCTAAAGGTGCTAATAAGGTTATTTTAGATTTACGAGGAAACCCAGGAGGACTTTTAAGTGAAGCTATTAATGTTACTAATATTTTTGTTCCTAAAGGAGAGCTAATAACGACCACAAAGTCGGTAGTTAAAAAATATAATAAAGAATATTTTACAAAAAAAGCACCTGTTGATACTCAAATCCCTTTGGTAGTTTTAGTAAACGGAAGAAGTGCTTCTGCCAGTGAAATTGTTGCAGGAAGTATTCAAGATTTGGATAGAGGTGTAGTTATAGGAGCAAGGAGTTTTGGTAAAGGATTAGTACAACGTCCTAAAAAATTGACCTATGGGACACAACTAAAAATAACCATTTCTAGATACTATACGCCAAGCGGTAGATGTATCCAAGCACTAGACTATTGGAATCGTGATAAAAATAATAATGCCGTACGTATTGATGAAAAGGATTTTAAAGCCTTTAAGACTAAAAATGGAAGAACAGTATATGATGGAGGGGGAATAGAACCAGATATAGTACTAGAGACTTCTAAATACAGTAAGATCACTACAGCCTTGCTAAAGTCTGATGCTATTTTTGGATATGGTACCAAATATTACTATTCACACCAGTTAAAAGAATCAGGAGATTTTAAATTTACAGATAAGGATTATGAAGATTTTAAAAGCTTCGTAAAGCAAAGCGATTTTAATTTTGAAACCGAAACCGAAACGGCTTTTAGTAAGTCACTACTTACCGCCAAAAAAGAGAAATTAGATGCAGAAATTACCAAAAGTTATGCTGCACTTATGGATGCGATAAAAGTTTCTAAAGAGAAAGCATTAGATACTCATAAGGAAGAAATCGTAAACCTACTTACCGATGAGATTATTAAGCGCTATTTTTATAGAGAAGGATTATATAATTATTATGTAAAAAATAATCCTGAAGTCGCTAAAAGTAAAGAGATACTTAATGATGAGAAGAAGTATCAGGAAATTTTAAAATAGAATTTTTTAATATGTAAATGAGCATATGTACTTTTATTGTTTTTAGGATGTAAGTTGTGTTGTTCTGGAGATCATGCAAACTGCAGAAATTATCGAAAAAACACTCATTGTTGTAGTTCCTTTTAATTATGTAAAAGGAACGATTACTGTATAAAATGACACGGGATACAGAAGCAGTTTTTACGCATTTAATTTTCAGAAACCTGTTCTAATACTCTTTCTGCTTGAGCTATATGTCTCTGATTATGGTAGATAACTACTCTAAACGTATCACCCAACTTTAATTTGATCCATTTAGAAATTGAAATTGAAGTTTTTGTTGTATTCAAATTCACATTTTTGGCAAGACTTAATGCATCAATTAATAAATGTTGTTGTTGTATAAACTTAGATAGTACATCCGGATGTAATACACTACCCAAAGGATTCATAGAAACAAAGGTTTTCATGGTATTTAATTTCTCTTTAGGAAGCATGACATTAGCAAAATAGTTTCCTAATCCACTACTTTTGAATCGATCAACACTAGTACTTTTAGAATGTTTAATTTTTTCTTCAATTTCTGGAATATAGAAATCACCATACCTGTTTAAATGTTCAACACACTCTAAAATACTCCAACTTTTTTGATCTTTTTTCCAGTTTAAAGTTTCTAGAGGTAATTGCTTAAGTTGTTCTGCTTTATTAATATGCTCTCGTGTTCTTTCGATTAAATCTTGTATTAATTCTACTGATGAAATATTCATTGTTTTTATTACAAAAATCAGAATACAAAGAGAATAAAATCTTGATTCAAATTAAGATTTTTTAATTCGTGATAATGTTTCTGGAGTCATCCTTAGGTATGACGCTATGTATTTATTAGGTATTTCCTGAAAGAGTTGCGGACTTCTTTTTAAGACTCTTTTATATCGTTCTAAAGGTGATGTGGTGAGTATATCTCTTTCTCTTTCCATTTGTTGTAATACAAAATTTTCTAAAATTTGATTCCATAATTTAATGTTTTCAGGAGATGAGGTAATAAAATTTAGATACTCGGTTTTGTAGATAACTTTTAAAGTAGTTTTTTTTAATGCCTGAATATAAAAATCCGAAGGTTGTTCATTCAGAAATGAATCTAGAGATGCGATTAAATTGTTTTTGTAGCCAAACCTAATGGTGTGTTCTTCAAATTCGTCAAGAACAAAAATTCTTAAACTTCCACTTTGTACTAAATATATGTTTGTATCAATACTACCCTTTACCTTTAAATATTCATTTCTATCCAATGTTATTTCTTTATTCCACAAATTGTGGTGACTTATTTTTTCTATTAAGACAGAAATTGGATTCATGATTTAGATTGTAAAAATTATACTTTGATAAATATACATGAACCATTAGAACAGTTATATGCGTTTTTAAAAAAAGGTGAATTGATGTATACCCTGTCTATTTCTTTAATTGAGAATTAATAGCAATGAAGTTATTGATATAGTTTTTAATTTCTAAAGGAATAGCCTCTTTAAGTTCATCAAATACGAATGTTTTTGACGTACCATTAATTCTTAAGTTAATAAAATAGTCAAAATCAGAGATTATTTGACTGCCAATTTCAAACTCATAGGATAATAAAATATCAGGTATTTGTAGTAATGGTTTAGCTAAATCGAACTGATCCATGGCTAACGATTGATTTTGAAATGTAGTGTTTTCCCAATCTCCATAAATTGTGTTGCTATTGGCGTCACCATACACTCCTTGCGCTGTTAATAAATATAGGTTTCGGCAATCCCCAACGCATGCCCCATATATTTCTCCAAATATGATGCTATCGGTAGGAATTATATCTTGACTATCATCGGCTCTGTTACAACTATATATTAATACAATTACTAAAATAAGCAGGCTAAAATTTTTCATTTTGTTAAGGGTATTTTTTTGTAGATGAATAAGGGATAGAAAGGTTGCATTTGTCTGTGTTAATTAACAGGTTTATTTTCCCTGAAACATAACAATTAGTAAATTTAGGAATGATATAAAACAAAAACAGCCATATTCAAGTATTTGAATATGGCTGTTTTTAAATGCTAGTGTGTGTTATTGATGTATAATCTTTTCAACGACACTAAAACTTCCTTTTTCGTCGGCAGCACTTACCATATAGAAACCTTTAGGGTAGCGCGTCATATCAATAGTTAGTTTAGATTCTCCAACATTAAGTTGTATACTTTGGTTATATACTGTTTTTCCAGTCACATCTGTCATTATAACATTGACGTTGCTTTTTGCTAGTGTATTAAATGCGATGGATAACTTTTCGTTAGTAGGGTTAGGATACATGGCTATAGCTATTTCTTCTAGACCAAAATCTTTTTCCATTAATTCACTTTCAAAAGCAGTAGGCGTACCTATAAATGTTGTTGCATTTTTTGTTGAAAAACGCTTACCATTTTCTAAACAAACAATAGCATCAAGGTCATAGCCATCGGCAAACCAAGGAAATATGTTTTTATCACTAGTATCGACCACTTTAATATATTTGGCAGATCCTAAATTACCTGTAGCTAAGTCAAATTCTCCATCCTGACAAGTAGTCCCCAGAGATACAAATTCAACACCATCTTGTGATGCGAACACCTCTGCAGATTCTGGAAAATAATGACAAGGAATGTTATCAAAGAAGCCTGTGGATTCAAATACAGCAAACTCATTTGTATCTGCATTGTCAAAGATTTCATTAGTAAGTTCTATAGTGATAGATCCACCAAATCCTAAGCTCACAAAATTAAAATACCTTCTTTCTCTTGGATTTCCTAGAGCTTTTTGTGGATAACTTCTAAATCTTGAGATTCTACGACCATCTCGTCTACGACCTTGATCAAACGAAACGACAGTACCACCGGCGCATTCATTGTCTACAAATTCAGGTTCTAATAAGAATCGAGCAGAAACAGGTAAATGATCAGATGCGGTAAATGCATAATCATTATCATACACATCATAATGCACAGTGACAGAATTTTCGATATAAGCTTCATTAAGGTCATTTGTAATGGCAATATGATCAATCATATTTTCTCTAGAAATAAAAGAGCGTAAACCTGCATCACTTAGTGCCGAAGAAACAATGTTATAATTAGCATTATCATCAACATATTCCTGGAAACTAGAAATAGTTGAGGTAATGTCGGCAACAGTCTCATCAACATCATCATTATAATCCCCTAACAAAATTACTTTGTTATTTGCAAAATTAGCGTCTAATGAATCTTTTAACACCTCAACATCATATTTACGCATATCATAACGATTTTGCGCACCATTACCACTATTTGCTCTGGCGTGCAAAGCAATAAGGTCGATACGTTCTGTTACTCCATTAATTGTTACATCTGCAGTCATTAAGAAAGGTAATCTTCCACTTGCATAAAAACGAGAAGTTTCACTTGGATAATTTACTAGAGCAGAATCATCACCTCCATTATATAAAGGGTGTATTGATTGTAACATTGCTCTTGTCTTAACCACAGAAACAGTTTGTGTATTATAGATAAAACCTACTTTTTGAAAAGGAGGTGTACCTCCCGGATTAGAAACGGCATCAGACAAGATATAATCATATCCTGGTAATAAACCTACTAACTCGTCAAACAAAGCATCATCTGCGATCTCTTCTACAGCATATACATCTGCATTTAGTGTTCTTAATACGGCAGCAGTACTATCTCTTTGTATGGCATCAGACATTGGATTTTGACCTACAGGAGAGTTGTTTTCGTCTCCAAACCACTCGATATTCCAAGTGACTACATCAAATGTATCTTCTTTAGGAAAACCAACAGTATCTCCAGGAGGTATAAATTCTACTGCACAAGGAATATCACTATCTTGTCTAGGTAATAACTGGAAAAACTCTCTAAAACGACCAACAACACCAGTAACTTCTGGACATGTAATTGGCTGTACTTTACCTACTACAGAAGCAACATTATTATCTACACGTAATTCTCCATTTCCACTTGCATCAGTAAGTGTAAAATTAGAATTTCCAAATAATAGATCACCAGGATTTGGGAATGTAGTATTAAGTATTTTAACTAACTCACCAGGATGGTCGGCAAGTTCTGCTAATGTTATTTCTAAAGGAGCAATAGGGTTTTGTGGAAGCCCATTATTAATGACCTCTACAACACCATTGATTTGAACCTGATCATTAAAGTTATCTCTAACACCTGTTAAGGTAATAGAGTCTCCAACTTTTACATTAGGATTGTCATGTACTTGTTGATCAAAAACAGCAATTCCACCCGTTTCATCTTGTATAAATGCAGGACCATTAAAACTATCGGTAACGGTAAGTACTCCTGTAATAGTAACAGGAGTCCCGGCAGCAGCAGCTCTCGCTTCTGCTATGGTAATTGGTTCTCCGGGAACAACAATAACACCATCATTACTGGCTCCTGGAGTAGGAGCTTTTGCAACATATGTACTGGTGTTACGAGCACCCCCTTCGCCATTAGGAACTCGTTGCAAAGATTCAACATCTTTGTTTCCGTTAGCATCTTCATTAACTTGTAGTTGACCAGCATTTAATAAAACTAATAATTCTGGATCATCGCTATCATTAGTATCATAAACTATAGCATCAATGATATTATCAGTACTTACGGCAGTACCATTAGGAAAAGAAGTTGCGTCTCCAAAATAAAGCACTACAGCATCCGCTCCATTTTGAAACGAATTTCCTGGAACTACAAGATCTACATTAGCAACATCAGTATTACCAATAACAAAGTAACCCTCTGCATCTGTAGAAAACCCATCTAAATCAATAGCATTATAACTAGTATTATTGCTTCCGTTATAATTTACCAATACAAAACCATCTAGAGAGGTATTTCCTGTTCCGCCATCATACAATTCTACAAACTCTAAAGCGTCAGAACCTTGCGTGTCTGCGTCGATTTCATTAATTATTAAATTTACTACTTCTGTAGCATTCGTATTTGCACTACCCGGAGTAGCAATTGCCTGTGTATAAGTAGAAGTGTTTCTTAATCCTCCAGAACCGTTTGGAAAACGTTGTAAAGAGTGAAAATCTTTATCTCCTTTTTCATCTTCGTTGACTTGTGGCTCGTTAGCATTTAATAGTGCTAACAGCTCAACATCATCGCTATCGTTTGTATCATAAACAATGGCATCGATAAGATTGTCAATAGTAACGGCCGAACCATTAGGAAAGTTTGATGCTTCTGTTTTATATAGGGCAACGGCATCTTGTCCATTTTGTAGTCCATTCCCAGGAAATGTGATTGATACATTAGGAACGTCTGTATTGCCAATCACGAAATATCCGTTAGTATTTGTAGTAAATCCAGTGAGATCATAAGTGGCATAACTTTGATTATTTGATCCATTATAAAATACTAGTATATGACCATCTAAAGAAGTATTTCCTGTTCCGCCATCATATAGCTCAACAAATTCTAAAACATCAGATCCATTAGTATCTGCATCTATTTCATTGATAACTAATACTGCATCTTCTCCGCCAACATCTTCAATGATTACATTTTCTCTGTTAGGTGTATTTACAGCTTCTCCTGGTTCTGCTGCTACTGCAGGAAAACTTGGTAAGCCACTTCCGTCGAAGTCATTTCTTGTCCAGTCGGATACTGCATCGGTATCCATTCCATTAGGAAACCTTGAGGCCCCACCCACAGTAAAGGTGCTACCATCAAAAGATTGCAATAATGTAGTTGTTGCATAATTTAAATCTGCGGCACCACCATCATTTACACCTATGTCATCAATGATCTCTTCCCAAGGTGTAGTATCTAGAGTACCATCATCATTTGTATCGAGGTCTTGTCCTAAAGTACCTGTAAAGTTTTTTACTAGAAGTAAAGCTACGCTTCCATTTTCATAGGTGTTTCCTGCAAAAGGAGTTGTATAATAACCGTTTACATCTGTTGTTCCTAATTGTATAACTTCATCTATAGTACCAGAAGCATTACTATCTCCTTCGATTTCTAATATCCAAAATGTACTTAAATCAGTATTTGCCGGTGCGATAACTTCAACAAATTCATCGGTGTCTGCTCCTGTATGATTAAATACAAACTCATTAATTAATGGCATTACTACTGGGTTGCCAAAAGTCTGATTTGTATTTACTGCACCATACGTATTAGTTGTAGTTGCTTCCCAAGCAAAATCTGCGGCAGTAGTACCTGCTCCCGATAATTGTAATGATGCTCCTACAACTGTGCTGCTAGATTCTGATACCCCAATATCAACACTTGTTGTCCCAGATGCAGGTCCGCTAGTTGCAGTAATAGCACCTTCGTAACTTAAAAATTGAATAACAGTATCTGTGTTATCCACTAACGCGAGTCCATCAGGGGCTCCATTTTGTAATCCATTTGAAGGAAGTACTTCGATAACTGTTCCAAATCCGTTTTGTTGATCCGGAATGGTGCCAGAAAGTGATACGGTATTATAAACAGTACCATTAGAACCATTATATAACGCTATACTCCAACCCGTAAGGTCTGTTCCTGAAACTCCTGCTATTTCAACAGCTTCTTCGACATCTCCGCCAGCATTATCATAATGTATTTCGTTAATAAATGTAGTTTGAGAAAATCCATTTTGCATTGCTAGAAAAAAGCAGATAGCAAACGGAATTAAAAGTAATTTTAATTTCATGACTATTAATTTGAATGTGTGATTTTTTGCATATCGCAAGGTATGGCATTAGAACCATTCAATCCTACTAGCAATGTTAAAAAAACATAAAGAAATGAATATTTATGACACGAGCTCTTTAATAATCAGTTATATAGGTAAATCAATAATGTTAAAATAAAAAGCTAATCTAGCTAAAGACCCAAAAACAAATAGGTGAAACACCTTATCAAAATCAGGTATTACCACCCAATTATTTGATTTATAGAGTTTTATATTTGAATAGGAACAATGAAATAAAATCAAAATAGATAGTAGGGTATTTTGGTTTTATAATGTTTTAGGAATAGGACTTTGATTATAGTGAAAAAAAATCACAATGAGATTTATAGTAAAAATGAAATATTAATTAAAAAGGAGGTAAGACAAAATGAAAAAATTGGGGGATTATATTGGTTTTGTATTCTTATTGGCATGTATATTTTTTATGATATCATGTGAAAAACCAGACGGAGAAAAGGAGTTTATAAATACAAATGAGCCAGAAGGATTTACAAATACTATAATAGATACTAAAATAGGTTTAGAAAAAGATCAAGATTTGAATGAAGAACAGCATTAAGTTAAAAATTAAACACCCTTTTTTCGAACTAGAGCTAGGTCATAATATTAATATTGTGGCCTTTTGTTTTATATAGGTTTTATTTAGTTAGATAAAGAAAGTATACTATATATGGGTGAGATTGTGTTAATAGGATTGCTTATCTTAGAAATGAATATATAAGAACCAACTATATATTTCGTTTGCATATATAAGATCGTCTTTGATCTGTTTTCACTTTTAAAACCTAAATCTATGAAACTAAAAACGTTTATTTTCATAGCATGCTTACTATGCTATGTATGTACTACCGCCCAATGTAATGATGATGTAAAATCTGGAGAAGCTACTTTTTATGGTGGTGTTGCAGGCAGTTCCGGAGGAAATTGCTCATTGCCTGTAGCAGCCGATGATGTTAAGCATTGTGCATTAAACAATGCAGATTATGATAACAGTAATGGCTGTGGTGCCTGCCTTGAAGTAACAGGATCCAGAGGAAAAACAATTGTAAAAGTTGTAGACCGTTGTCCCGAATGTAAGCCTGGAGATGTGGATTTAACCCAAGAAGCATTTTCAGAAGTTGCAAACCCAATAGATGGGCGAGTACCAATTACTTGGAAATTTGTTCCATGCCCATTGATGGCTAATGAAACAATCAAGGTAAATTTTAAATCAGGATCTTCAAAGTACTGGACTGCAGTACAATTTCGTGATCATAAATATGCTGTTTCCAAAATGGAATATTTAAAAGATAATGTCTGGATAAATGTAGAACGAAAGCTCTTCAATTTCTTTATTGAGCCAAAAGGAATAACATCTCCTATGAAACTAAGAATCACATCGGTTGTAGGAGAGCAGTTAATATTTGATGCTGTCGAGATCAATACAAATTCAGATTTTGACACAGCACAACAGTTTAGTGTTCCTGCAAATTGTGATGGAGATTCTCCTGGAGGAGATACATCAGGAAATCAACCGTTTAAAAATCATATTCTTCCAGGACAGGTACAGGCAGAGGATTTTGACAAAGGAGGACAAGGAGAAGGGTATAATGATAGTGATGTGGCAAATAGAGGAGGACAATATAGAAACGAAGGAGTTGACATTCAAACAACAGGAGATGCAGGTGGAGGTTTTAATGTGGGCTGGACCAATGTGGGAGAATGGCTCACGTATACCATTAACGCAGATCAGACAGGAATCTATAATTTTAAATTTAGGACGGCTTCTATTTTTACAACATCTTCTATACAGTTGATGATTGACGACAGTTATACATCATCCCCAATAGCCATTCCTAATACCAACAATTGGCAACAATATACCGATGTTATTCTTACAAATATTCCTTTGTCGAAAGGGAAACATAATATCAGATTAAATGTTATTACATCTGGTTTTAACCTAAACTATTGGTCTGCCTCTCTTGCACAAGGAAATAATCCTGCAACTACTTCTTCTAACGAATTAGAATCTGTAGCATTTATAGGAGAAACTAAAATGTACCCAAACCCTACATCTTCTAAAGTAACTTTACAGGGCTATACAGGCCCTTGGAAATTACAAAATATAGAAGGAAAAATTCTTTTAGAGGGAACAGGTAACACAATAGACTTATCATTATATACAAAAGGAAACTATTTTGTAAAAACCAATGACAAAACATATAGAGTCATTAAAAAATAAGTAGTGTATCAAAAATATAGGCATCTTTATTAAGATGCCTATATAAACTAGGGATAAGTCCTATTTAAAGACTAGAAGAACTTAGTATATGCTCTAAATTTCCCGGTGTTATTAGGACGGAACCTCTTTACTTGACGTCTTTTAGTTCCTTTGTTATACCATTTTACATACCAAATTCCATTGGTGAAATCTACCTGGTATTCTAAAACATCATTACCATAAATCTGTAGTCTTGTTAGACCACAGATAACATTTGTCCAAGCTAAGGTATCATCCATCTTTTTCCATTTTCCTCCAAAAACAGAATTACGAATAAGCGTGTTCCATTTTTGACTGTCACAGAATTCAATTCTTGTGGCTGTAGAAGATACTGGAGCATCACAATATTTATTTCTAAATTGTGTAGCACCTACATCATAACAAGCAGCACTTTTGAGCGTATTAAACCCAGGTTCTAATACTATAAGTGGGTCTGTTTGATGAGTAGTACTTCTTCCCGAAGAAATAAGAGCATTATTAATTGCTGTATTAGCAATTGATTGTGGCACCTTTACATCGGGATTAGTTAAACTAACAAATACATCAAAAGGAGTGCTTTCTTCATTTTCTAAGATGACACTAGTTACATTACTTTCAAGTTCATTAAGCTTCTGCACAATAGCAATATTGTTATCTGCACCTACTTTAAAAAATTGAAATTCATGGCCATCTTTCTGTATCTTAGCAACTAATGTTTGCTTAGGAACAGTTTGATCGAGTTCTTGTACAATAGCTTCTTCTGGAGCTATTTCTGTACTCTCTTCGCGATCACAGGATGTCAAGAATAGTACGCCTATGATGGGTAAAACATACAATAAATTTTTCATTTTAATATTGGTTTTAAGAGTGGTTGCTTATAAATTTTTATACAGATAATAAGCAATAGTCTGTGGGTTAGAGACTCACAAGAATGCACACTAGTATTGCATATAAAACACTTGTGTTTTAGCGCTAAATTTGTTTTATATTGCTGTTGTAGTATAAATACTGTAAGCTCTAAGGGTGTGTAAAATTTTACAGTACGAAACTAAGAATGTTGGAAATGCAGAATATCCTGAATCTTTGACTTTCAAAGTATTCGGACTTTTTAAGAGGTTTTATCCCCCCTTTTTAATAAGGAGTTTGTTTTTTTAATTAAGCTGCAATCTTATATAAACTGGAAAATGATCGCTATAGCCACCTGTATACTTTCCAGCAGCGTAGGTTCTAAAAGGTTTTCCTTTATAACGCCCTTTATAGATTTTTAAGAAATCATCATCAAATATTGATGCACTAGAAAAAGAGTGTTTTCCTTTCTCGTATTTATGAAAATTATGACTAAAGATAATTTGATCAAATAGGTTCCACTGACTTCTATAATTTGTAGTACCTCTATATCTGGTAAGTAATTTTTCCATCGGGTTAAAAAGATCATTTTGCACTAAATGTGTATTAACACTTTCACTAGATGGGTCATCATTAAAGTCACCCATGATGATAATTTTAGCATTACTATTTTCTGCAGTGATTTTGCTAATTATTTCACGATTTTTTTCGGCAGCTGTAATGCGTTTGTATGATGTGCTTTCTGCTCCATCACGTCTCGAAGGCCAATGATTAACCAAAATATGAATTTCTTCATTATTTAAAATCCCAGTAACCCATAAAATATCACGAGTATAATCTCTTTCTCCTCTTTGACTATCAACTAACACAGGAATACTTTCTGAGTGTACAACCTCAAAATGCTCTTTTTGATATAGTAATCCAACATCGATACCCCGTTCGTCGGGAGAATCATAATGTACAATACCGTAGTTTTTGTTTTTTAAATGTTTTGAGCTAACCAGATCTTCTAATACTTTTTGATTTTCTACTTCGGCTACGCCAACCAAAATAGGAGACTTTCTAGCTTTAGAAAACCCAATATTTGAAATTACAGTTCCTAGTTTAAATATTTTATTTTCATAACGTTTACGATTCCATTGTTTTTCTGAGTCAGGTAAAAAATCTTCGTCTAACGTATTTGGATCATCTTGCGTATCAAATAGATTTTCCAAATTATAAAATGCAATGGTGTGGTAGTTCGTGTTTTTTTTACTAAAATAAGATTTGTTGGCCATGACATTTAATTTTATAAGAAACCCTTTATATTGTAAACTTCTGAGTATATAATTGTTGTACTTTTGTATATTACATCGGTTCTGATATATAAAACAATCAGAACGATGGCGCAATATAATAAATTAAGATATAGAAGATAAAGTAGCTAATGTTAGAGCACAAGGAAATAGCATACGAGAGAACGGTATTAATAGGAATTATTACTAAAAATCAAGATGAAGAAAAGCTAGATGAGTTTTTAGACGAGTTAGAGTTTCTTACATATACAGCAGGAGGAGAAGTTGTAAAACGATTTACTCAAAAAATGGACATGCCTAATTCTAAGACATTTATAGGATCGGGTAAGATGGAAGATGTTAGAGTTTATGTAGAGCAACATGATATTGGTACTGTTGTTTTTGATGATGAGCTAACGCCTGCGCAGATGCGAAATATTGAACGTATTTTAAAAGCAAAAATTATTGATCGTACGAATCTGATTTTGGATATTTTTGCTCAGCGCGCTCAAACTAGCTATGCGCGCACACAGGTAGAATTAGCACAATATCAATATTTATTACCTAGACTTACCGGTTTATGGACTCACTTAGAGCGACAACGTGGTGGTATCGGAATGCGTGGACCTGGAGAAACAGAGATTGAAACAGATAGACGTATTGTAAGAGACCGTATTTCTTTATTAAAGAAAAAACTACTTACTATAGATAAACAAATGGCTACGCAAAGAGGTAATCGCGGAAAATTAGTTCGTGTAGCTTTAGTAGGGTATACAAATGTGGGTAAGTCTACGCTTATGAATGTGATTGCTAAAAGTAAAGTGTTTGCAGAAAATAAGCTTTTTGCCACTCTAGATACCACTGTGCGTAAAGTGGTAATTGGTAACCTTCCGTTTTTATTAAGTGATACAGTTGGATTTATTAGAAAATTACCTACGCAACTTGTAGAAAGTTTTAAAAGTACGTTAGATGAGGTTAGAGAAGCAGATTTATTATTGCATGTAGTTGATATTTCTCACCCTCAATTCGAGGATCATATCGAATCGGTAAATAAGATTTTAGGAGAAATCGATTGTAGAGACAAAGCTACTATTATGGTTTTTAATAAAATTGATACTTATGAACATGAAACTATCGATGCCGATGATTTGACTACAGAAAGAACTAAAGCTCATTATACACTAGAGGAGTGGAAACAAACTTGGATGAGTAGAATAGGGGATAATGCTTTATTTATTTCTGCAATTCAAAAAGAGAATATAGAAGACTTTAGAAAGCGAGTATATAAAGAGGTGCGAGATATACATGTAACTCGATTTCCGTATAATAACTTCTTGTATCCTGAAATTGTAGAAGAATAAAAAGAGTTCTAAGCTAGAATTTATAATCTAATCCTATACCTAAAACCTGACGTATTTGGAATGCTCCGGTGGCGTTATCATCATAAATGCTTTGGAAAACAAAACTGCTTGATATATATCTGTTTACCTTAAGGTTCATATCAAGGGTATAGTCGATATCAACATTAGCAGGATCTTCTATATAATTCGAATATAAATTTAGAATGTTTTCAATAGTGAAGCTTTTACTAATAGGAAACTTGAGATTTGCTGCCAAAGCGCCTCCAAACTCAAATCTAGTACTCTCCCCAGCATCAATACCAAAATAATCGCCATCAACATACCCTGGAACATTAGTAAATTCTTTATCTACGAATATCATACGTGAGGTTACAGGAGCAATATTAATCGTTAGATCATCTCTTTTTTTCCAAAGTAATCCAGGACCTGCTTGTACAAAAGCAGGAGAGAAAAAATGAGTTTCTTCTATTCGTATAGTCCTATCTGTATCAGGATCTACTTCAAATCTAAATCCTTTATCAAATTGTGATAAAAAATTAGCAAAAAATGAATAGTTCCATTTGCTTTCTCCGATACGTTGGCCTACTCGTGTATTAAAAATAAGGCGATCATTAGTTTTTCTGGCAAAGTCTTCATCTTTTAAAAAAGTGATACCATAATCAGTTTGAATTTTATTATCCCAAGTAAGGCTTTTCTTTTTATAATTGAATTCATAAATAACACCTGCATTTCCCGAAATATTTGAAGTCCCTCCTCCTTGCCAATCAAAATTAAATGAAGACTGGTTAAACAACAGTGAAAATTTACCTTTGGTTAACCATCCAACTTGCTCTTTTTTAACCTTTTTAGGAGTTATTTCTTTTAATTTTGCTTTGAGCACTATAATATTAAGCTCGTTTGTAGTGTTTTTTAAAACACTATCAAGAGCCCGTTTCAAATTTATTTGAATCGAATCTAATTGTTTTACTTTTTCTTGTTCCTGACCTACAGTTTTTCCTATAAAAAAAAGCAGAAAAAGAACCGAGGAAAACTTACTCATTTGATCTTTTTTTGCAATGGTAAGCCACAAATATACGGGATACACATAGTTTTTCAAACAGTAGAACCGTTCAAATTGAATTATATTCGTATTAGATACAAACAATTAGCTTTGGAAAAATTAAAAATACAGCTTATAAAAGCCAAAGAAGAAGATAAAGTTTTCTTATTTAAATTAAGAATGCAAACGATGGTTGTGCACCTTGAAAAGGCAGGCATCTTTTTGTCCAACAAAGAACATAAAGATAGAGTTAACAAGGGTTTTAAAGGGGCGTATATTGTTTTAAGGTCGAATAACAAAGTAGGAGTATTGAAATGTATAGAAACTGCAGAAACGATAGAAATAATGCAGTTGCAAATAGCACCAGAGTATCAAGGTTTAGGAATAGGAAAAAAGGTGGTTGAGGATGTAATTTCAAGAGCAAAAAGTACCAAAAAAACATTAATTTTAAAGGTGTTGAAAGAAAATCCGGCAATACGTCTTTATGAGCGAGTTGGTTTTAAAGCAATCGGAGAAGATGATCACGAGTTTCATATGAAACTCATATTATAAAAAATAAAGACCACCTATAAGGTGGTCTTTTATTGTATCGAATATTTCTAAATTTTATTGGAAAGAATAACTTAGTCCAACATTCCAGAAAGATTGTAATTCATTATCTGTATTTTCTAAGGTAGGAGTTGGCACAATTGCAGGCTCCTGAGCTAATGCAAAGTTAAACGCTTCTTGCTTATTACTTCTTAAACCAAAATCAAAACCAACACCAATAGCTTTCCATAAAGTATATGAGAAAGAGTTAGTCCAAGTCCAGTTAGAATAATCGGCATCTTCATAGCTTAAAAATGCAGATAAATTTGTCTTAAAGTTTATTGCTCCTATTTTACGAGTATAGTCAGCAACTATTTTAGCACCTAAAGAAGACTCATATTGCGCAGCGCCTTCACTAAATACAAAGTTATAGTTAAGTGGGTGTACAACAACAACAAGATCTTTAATCGGAGTCCATGTACCCCCAACACCAAGGTCAAGATATCCTGGGTCATTAAAATTATTAAGTAATGTTGTTCTGTATTCACCTAAAACAGATACTGCTAATGTTTTAGTTAGTTTATAACCAAATAAAGAAGAAACTGTAAATACATCTGTAGCTTCTCTAAAACTATCATCATCTGTTGGATCATCTTCATCATCCAACTTTACCCAAGAAAGATTAATAGCTGCACTATTTCTCCAAAAATACTTTTCTTGAAGTAAGTTAGCATAAGGGTTTATTGTGATCCCTATATTTCCTGCAGAGTTATTAGGAATGCCTTGTGCGAACCAATTGTTAAAACCTGAAATATTTCCTCCTATAGTACCAAAAGCACCAATTTTCCAACCAGGAATTGCATCAATTTGGGCTTGTATCGCATTTACTCTACCCTGTATAGCCGCAATAGAATCTTTTTTAGCTGCTTGAGTCTTTTTTAATTCTTCAAGTGTTTGAGCTGTGATAGAGGTTGCTCCTAATAATAGGGTCGTTACCAAAACTAGTTTCTTAATCATTTTGTTAGGTTTAAAGTGTTTTATTATCATATTAAAAATAGTAATAATTTAAACGTTAATTTTAATAAATGCGAATTTAACCCAATCGATATTTGAAGAATAATTGGGGTTTTATTTAAATTTCGGTTTTTCGATAAAAAACCAAATTAACGGACAAAACGATCTATTTTCTCTTATATAAAGGAACAGAAGAGCATGCCTCGCCATACATTATACTTTTAGCCACAGGTTGTAATTTTTGGATCAAAGAAATATATGCACCCTCTGGAACAGGTTTATTTGAACATCCTTTAATAATTAAAAGCTTATCCTGATATTCTGAAACATCAAGAGTATGTATAATTTCATTATAAAGAATTGTCTCGAGAATTTCTAATGAGCCTACAACAACTCTCTTGACATGTGGTATTAATGCACTAGTTAGTAAAAGGTAGGCCCATCCCGGGATAATAGCATCTGTAGAACATGTTAAAGCTACATAAGATTCTTTATACTGACTCCAGTCATGATCGGCAACATGTTTTCTAAAGTCCTTTTCTCGTAAAATTAGCCCTTCAAAAAGCCAATCCTTGATGTCAAATAAAACCCGTCTTCCATTTGGGTAGTATTCTTCGAGATCAAAAGTGATTAGATTTTGATTATTTGCTACTCTATTTACGATTTCTTCTGCCATTGTAGTTTTATGTTGTCGCTGTATATTAGGTTTAGACTTTTAAAGCATTCCCAGCTCTAATTTAGCTTCTTCGCTCATTAGGTCTTGTGACCATGGTGGGTCAAAAGTAAGTTCCATTTCTACATCATTTACAGCATTAAGAGATTTTACTTTTTCTCTAATTTCTTCTGGTAATGATTCGGCTACTGGACAATTAGGCGAAGTAAGCGTCATAAGAATTTTAACATCATAATCTTCATTAACAAATACATCATAAATTAAACCTAACTCATATATATCTACTGGAATTTCAGGATCATAAATTGTTTTAAGAACTCCAACAATTTTTTCTCCTAGTTCATTCGTATCTATAGTTGTTTCGCTCATCTTTATTACTTTTTAATCAATTGTTACTGGTGTAACCAGACAAAGGAGGTAAATACTTTAGTTTAATTGTGTTTGATATGCAATAGCATACATTTTTAATTGTTTAATCATGCTTACAAGACCATTTGCACGTGTTGGTGATAAATGTTCTTTTAAACCAATTTCATCAATAAAATCAGTATCCGCATCGATAATGTCTTTTGGGTGTTGTCCAGAAAAAGCGCGAATTAAAATTGCAATTATTCCTTTTGTGATAATGGCATCACTATCTGCTGTAAAATCGATTTTATCATCTTTCATTTCTGCATGAACCCAAACTTTACTTTGGCACCCTTTGATAATATTGCTATCTGTTTTGTATTTTTCCTCAACAAGGGGAAGTGATTTGCCTAGCTCGATCATATATTCATATCGTTGCATCCAATCATCAAACATACTAAACTCGTCTACAATCTCTTCCTGAATATCTTTTATGGACATCGCTTAATTTTTGTACAAAAGTACAACAACAATTGTTGCTATTCAATACTTTCTGACAATGATAGTATAGTCTTAACTAATTGTTTTATTTCTGACGGAGGGTGGCCATGGTCAAAACTATTTGAAGTAAATGTATTTTTATCTGAAGTAATCTTTAAAATACTGTGTGGAGCTCCATCAAAAAGACGTTTTTCTGTTGGGGCTTCCAATTCGCTAATAGTTTTGATACTTACATCTTTTAATAAACCAACAATGGTATTCCAGTCTTCTTTTGAACATTGTTTTGAGGAAATATTCTGTAGGTTCCTGTCTTTAGTTTTCTGGATAAGCTTTTTATCAATTTTTATGTTTAGAAATGAACCTCTTGATGCCGCTTGATATTCAACAGTAATAATGTTTTCTTGAGGTTTTGATATTTTATTGGGAGTATGCTGTGCTATCGTATTGTTTTGTTTTTCTTTTGATAATACCTTAACTAGTGTGTATTGTATTGCAGAAGCATCTGCAAGTGGTTTATCTACCTTTTTTACTAGAACCTCGAGCTGGTAAGAGAAACCTTCTTCATACTTAAAACCATCTATCTGATCGTAAAAATATGTCCACTCATCACTACTATTTTCTTTGTAAAGCATACATTTTTGAGGGGCTACTCCTTGGCAATCTATTAGATGATCGGCTATATATACCTTTTTGGTTTCTTGACAAGAAGATAAGAAGAAAAATGTGCTAAAAATGAGCATTATTGTTTTCATACTATTACTTTTTTTAAAAGTATTAAAAAATGAAATCAAGAAAAAATTGTTTAGATGCCTATTTGATAAAACTTTGCCTTGGACCTCCCTCGGCAAATACAGCTCGCATTCTATCCTTTTGACCTTTAGAAAACATATACATACATGTATCATCTACATAATCCATATAGTTCATACTCATATCATTTGTATTACAACTAAGTACGGGATATTCTGGACAACCATAATTTGGTTGATCGGCAGATGGAGTATCATCTACATAATCATCTTTCATACAACGCCCATCTCCCCAGATATGTCTTAAGTTAAGCCAATGACCAACTTCATGTGTAGCGGTTCTACCACGATCAAAAGGAGATAAGACATACCCTTCTGAACCAAAATATTGAGGTGATATTACAATGCCATCTGTTAATGGGTTATCTCCAGGAAATTGTGCATATCCCAGAGCTTCTTCTCCGATATTACAAACCCATATGTTTAAATGACTTTGGGGGGTAACAACGTTTGACCCACCACTAGAAGAAAATTTCATTTCATCTCCAGTTCCCCATTCTGTTCTTTCAGAAGAAACGCGTATTACTTTTTCAAGATTAAAATTAATTTGAATGTTCGCCGCAAGAGGCAAAAATTCTTGCGGAACCTGATCACGATCAAGGTTTGTTTTGGTAAAATCTTGATTTAGAATATCAATCTGGGATTTTATTTGTGTATCGCTTATATTTTCGTTTTCATTGTTATAGATAACATGTACTATTATTGGTATTGATATGGTATTTAAGTCTTTTGTTTCACCACTTTTTCTTGATTTGATAAATGCTTCACATTGCTTTTCTATAGTTATCATTTTTGCTCTTAAATCAGGAGTCTCGGTCAAATGCTTTTTAAGAATATCCATTGTGCTACATGTTCTTGTAGGGCGTTTTCTGGTTTGATCTACGGCTGCAATTTCCTTAAGATTATTCGCTTCTTCATCATCTTCTTTTTTGGAATCTATGCAACTAATAGTTAGTACGCTAATTAGTAATGCAATAAAAGCATTAATAGGGGTTTTTGGTATCATTATTACGGGGTTTGATAGTATACTAAGATGCGATCGTGTTACTTTTCTTAATTTAATAACGAAAAAATAATTTAGTTGTTTCTTTTTTAACAAAAGTTTTCACTATTCCATTTTTTGGTGTTTTCTAGTTTTAAAGGGTTATTAATAAAACAGTTTAGCGTTAGAATACCCTACCCATTTTCTAGTCTTTTGTACGATTTAAGTTAAGTCAAACAAATAAAAATAATTATAAAACGCTGATAATGAGATTTTTATTTTTTATGAATGCAAAGTATAAAACGGGTATGTATAAATAGATAATTATAGTTTTAAGGGAAAGAACTTTGGCAAAATAGCAGATATAAATAGTGTTGTATCTAAAACCCTATGTTAAAAAAAAGCCATTTTTTAACAATATACTTAAGATAACAGACTAAAGAAACGATTCTCTAGGTCCTCCATTAGCAAAAGTTGCTCGCATTCTATTTTTTTGTCCATTGGTAAACATATACATACAATTATCATCAACATAATCCATATAATTCATGGTCATGTTATTTGATTCGCATCGTATTGTAGGATAGTCAGGGCAACCAAAATTTGGACCATCAGAAGAAGGAGTGTCTTCAACAAAATCGTCTATAGCACAGTTACCATCGCCCCATATATGTCTTAGGTTTAGCCAATGGCCAACTTCATGAGTGGCTGTTCTACCTTTATCAAAAGGAGGTGAAATAAACCCTTCGGTTCCAAAAAATTGTGGAGAAATTACAATACCATCGGTAGCAATTGCATCTCCAGGAAACTGAGCATATCCCAAAATTCCATTACCGATATTGCATACCCAAATGTTGAGATGTTTTGTAGGGTCAATTCCATCAGAACCCCCATTAGATGAAAATTTCATTGAATCTCCAGTTCCCCATTCTGTTCTTGTAGAAGAGACGCGTATAATACTGTCAAGACTAAAACGGATGTTTATATCACTTGCATTATTTTTAAATTCTTGAGGTATTTGATCGATATCTTTATTTGTTTTTGAAAAATCTTGATTTAAAACTTCAACCTGCGAGAGAATTTGTTGATTACAAATATTTTCTTCCGTCTTACTGTAAATCACATGCACAACTATAGGAATTGTGATAGTATCTAAATCGGTTATTTTGCCACTTTTACTTAAAGCGATAAAGGCTTGACACTGTTTTTCGATAGTGTCCATTTTTGATTTTAATTTTGTGTTTTTGATAAGATGTTTTTCAAGAAGATTCATGGTGCCACATCTTTTGATAGAATCTTTACCGGTTAGTTTATATAGACTTCTGGATTTTTCGGTATCCATACATTGTGGATCATCTACTTTTTTGTCGGCAGGACAGCCTAAGAAAAAAAATGATAAGAGGATTATACCAGAAATTGCTAACTTTTTCATTTTAAGAGTATTATATACAACAAATGAAAAGATAGTTCTTTTTTCTAAAATATATAGAAGCTTTTGTTAATTTAACAAACTGATAGTCAAATATTTATAACTAAATTAACATCTTTTTTATACAACCTAAAAAAAGCATATTATGCACTTGTACATAAAAAAGAATAATCTAAAAACTTGAGTGCGTAAAAAAATGGCAAAAATGATTCTTGAGTAATACTAACTTAACATCATTTGAGCTTTTTTAACAGCTTCAACAAGAGCATCGATTTCTTCTTTGGTATTATAAAATGAAAAAGAGGCGCGTATAGTTCCTGGAATTTTATAAAAATCCATTATTGGCTGCGCACAATGATGGCCTGTTCGAACAGCTATTCCAAGTTTATCTACTATGGATCCTATATCATACGGGTGTATATTTTCTAAATTGAAAGATATAACCGAGGTTTTGTTTTTAGAAGTACCATAGATTTTTAACCCATCAATTTCTAATAGTTTTTGAGTTCCGTAATCAAGTAATTCATTTTCATAAGCTGCAATAGCGTCAAAACCGATACTATTCATATAATCTAGAGCCACACCAAATGCAATACCACCGCAGATATTAGGAGTTCCTGCTTCAAACTTATGAGGAAGACCAGCATAGGTCGTTTTCTCGAAAGTTACCTGGTCTATCATTTCACCACCACCCTGATAAGGAGGAAGTTTATTAAGCCATTCTTCTTTTCCATAAAGAAGACCAACACCAGTAGGTCCGCAAAGTTTATGTGCTGAAGCTACATAAAAATCAACATCCAGATCTTGTACGTCTGGTTTAATATGCGGGCAGGATTGTGCTCCATCTATAAGGACTGCTGCTCCTACTTTATGAGCTTTAGTAATAATTTCTTCAATAGGATTAATAGTTCCTAATGCATTAGAGATGTGATTAGTGAAAACCAGTTTAGTTTTGTCAGAAAGTAACTCATCATAAATATCCATTCGTAATTCTCCTTCTAAATTCATAGGAATTACTTTAAGAAAAGCACCTGTACGTTCACACAGCATTTGCCATGGTACAATGTTAGAGTGATGCTCTAGTGCCGAAACAATAATTTCATCCCCCTTAGAAAGAAAACTAGTAAATCCAGTAGCTACAATATTAATACTATGCGTAGTTCCTGAAGTTAAAATAATCTCATGAGCATGTTTTGCATTAAAATGGTGTTGTATTTTTTTTCTTGCAACCTCATAAGCATCTGTTGCTTCTTGAGATAATGTATGTACACCTCGATGTATATTGGCATTATAGTTACTATAATAGTCTACAATGGCATCGATAACTATTTGTGGCGTTTGAGAAGTAGCCGCATTATCAAAATACACCAAAGGTTTTCCGTTTACTTCTCTATTAAGAATAGGGAAATCTTTTCGGACTTTCTGTACATCAAGCATAACAATTTCTTTTTGCAAAAATAATAATACCAAATGTTATATTGGTGATTTTCTAATCAGGATTGCTTATTTTTAGATAGACTATAACTCTTTATATCCTATGAAACGATTTAAAAAAATTTTTGGCATTGCACTTCTTCTATTAGTAGTACTGGTTTGTGGTGCTGCAGTAGTTAATTATCCAAAACTTGAAATTATTTCGGGCTTTTCTGCAAAAAACATGAGTTCTTCTGTTTTTCTTGGAAATAGAAGTCTTGAGTATACTGATAAGACTGATCATAATGTTCCGATGGTAAAATTGGCAACTGATGAAATTGATCTAGATAAAAAGTATGCGATAGCTAATGTATACGGATTCAAAGAGCGTAAAGCAATATACAGAGAAGGATTAGGAAGTATTTTAGTTGATGAAGATTTTGATGAAGACAAACCTTTTTTGGCACCAAACAGAACATTTTCTAAAATAGACGAGCCTTATCCCTATGGTGCTTTACCTCAAAAAGATACAGTTTTTGAACAATTAGATTATAAAAAGATAGAAAGTACGGTAGCCTCTATATTTGATACTAATGGAGTAGAAGAAAAGAAAACACGAGCAGTTTTAGTGTTGTATAAAGATCAAATTATTAGTGAACGATATATAGACGGTTTTGACAAACACTCTAAGTTATTAGGTTGGTCTATGACAAAAAGTATTCTGAGTACGATGTATGGAGTGTTACAATCCCAAGGTAAAATAGATATTAATAGTAAAGCACCTATTGCCGAATGGCAAAATGACGAAAGAAAAGAGATCACGATAAATAATTTGTTACAAATGAATAGTGGTCTTGAATGGGATGAAGATTATGGTTCTATATCTGATGTTACAAAAATGTTGTATATCGATAAGGATATGACCACTCCTCAGATTCATAAAAAAGCAATTCATAAACCCAATGAAAATTGGTATTATTCTTCTGGTACATCTAATTTATTGTCTGGTATTTTAAGAAAACAATTTAATACCTATCAAGAGTATCTTGATTTTCCGTATCGTGAATTTATAGATAAGATAGGTATGCATTCTATGCTCATAGAAACTGATATGGCCGGGAACTATGTGGGATCATCTTATGGTTGGGCAACCGTTAGAGATTGGGCCAAGTTTGGGTCACTATATCTTCATAGAGGAAATTGGAACGGAACTCAAATTTTTGACCCTTCTTGGGTAGATTATGTAACTACGCCAAGTCCCACTTCTGATGGAGATTACGGGGGTCATTTTTGGTTAAATTCAGGAGGATTCTACCCTGATGCTCCGAAAGACATGTTCTCTGCAAATGGATATCAAGGACAGCGTGTTTTTATTATTCCGTCTAAAGATTTAGTTATTGTGCGATTTGGGCTTATAGGAGATGCTGGAGTTGACTTCAATAATTTCTTAAAAGAAATGGTTAGTGCAGTAAAATAAATTCAAAAAACTAAAGCCTATTCTTGAATATGAATAGGCTTTATATGTATAATTGTTTGATTTGAATCTACTGTTTACAAATCAAAACCAAGATTAACTCCAAGTTTTGTGGCAATTAACTTGTTGATTCTAGTTTTTAGCTGAGGTATTTTTACACTTTCTAGTACGTTATTTGCAAAAGCATACATAAGTAGTGCTTTGGCTTCTTTTTCTGCAATACCTCTCGAACGCATATAGAATAAAGCATTATCGTCTAGCTGTCCTATTGTGCACCCATGCGAGCATTTTACATCATCTGCAAAAATTTCTAATTGTGGTTTTGAGTTTATTGTTGCCTTATCACTTAGTAAGATATTATTGTTAGATTGAAAAGCATTAGTTTTTTGAGCTTCCTTATTTACAATAATTTTTCCGTTAAAAACTCCTGTTGCTTTTTCATCAAAAATACCTTTGTAATCCTGATGACTTTCACAATTAGGTTCTGTATGATGTACTAGCGTATTGTGGTCTACATGCTGTTTTCCTTCGATAATAGTTACCCCATTAAGGATAGAGTCTATTCCTTCACCTTTCTGATAAAAGTTTAAATTATTTCTGGTGATGTTTCCTCCAAAAGCAAAAGTGTGAACAGATGCTATACTTTGGGCATGTTGATCTATATATGTATTGTCTATTAAAGAAGCATTTTGATTATCATTTTGGATTTTATAGTAATCTACAATTGCTCTTTTATCAGCAAAAATCTCTGTAACCGAATTTGTTAACACAGGGTTGTCTGTGAGACTTTGATGACGTTCTATAATTTGAACATGAGAATTTTCTTCTACAACAATTAAATTTCGAGGTTGCAACATTTGTGCAGCTTCTTTTCCTGTAGAAAAATGTATAATCTGGATTGGCTTATCGGCCAATTTGTTTTTTGGAATATAAATATATGCTCCTTCTCTAGAAAATGCTGTATTTAATGATGTAAGACCATCTTGCTTTGCTATTTTATTAAAATAGTTGTCGATAACAACCTTATATTTATCATTAGAAAGTGCAGAAGACATCAAACACACGTCAATTTTATCATGAGTAGTCTCAGACAAGTGCGAAGAATATTTACCATCTATAAACACAATTTTATAGGTGTCAAGATCATTAATAAAGAATCTTTTGACATCTTTAAATTCTAATGCATTCTCCTCATCAGGAAAAATACTATAATCGTGTTTTAATATAGCATTTAGAGAAGTGTATTTCCACGCTTCTTCTTTTTTGGTAGGAAACCCTTTTTCTTCAAAGCTTTTTATTGCCTGGCTTCTAATATCATGTATAGGCGCGTCTACGTCTACTGTATTTTCAAAAGCCAAAAAAGAAGATACTAATTTATCTTTCAATTCCATATTCTCGTTCCTTGTTATCTGCTAAGTATTGTTATTTACTAATGAACACTTAACTAATTATGCGTTTATTTCTTCTTTAATCCAATCGTATCCTTTTTCTTCAAGCTCTAGAGCAAGTTCTTTGGTTCCAGATTTTACAATCTTTCCATCATATAGTACGTGTACAAAATCAGGAACGATATAATCAAGAAGTCTTTGGTAATGTGTAATTACGACAATAGCATTATCGTTACTTTTTAGTTTGTTAACACCATTAGCAACAATTCGTAATGCGTCAATGTCTAATCCAGAATCTGTTTCATCAAGAATGGCTAATTTAGGTTCCATCATTGCCATCTGAAAAATTTCATTTCTTTTTTTCTCTCCACCAGAGAATCCTTCGTTTAGAGATCGTGATAAGAATTTACGATCGATCTCTAGCAATTCAGATTTTTCGCGAATCTTTTTCAGCATATCTTTTGCAGGCATTTCTTCAAGACCCTGCGCTTTTCTGGTTTCGTTGATTGCAGTTTTCATGAAGTTAGTTACTGTTACTCCAGGAATCTCTACAGGATATTGAAAAGATAAGAAAACACCTTTGTGAGCGCGTTCTTCTGTAGCTAATTCTTCAATGTCTTCTCCATTTAAAAGAATTTCTCCATCAGTTACTTCGTATTCTTCTTTTCCTGCAACGATATTGGCCAAAGTACTTTTTCCTGCACCATTAGGTCCCATTATAGCATGAATTTCTCCAGCCTTAACTTCTAAGTTAAGTCCTTTTAAAATTTCTTTCCCTTCCACGCTTGCGTGTAAATCTTTTATTTTCAGCATCTTCTCTTAATTTAAATATTTAGGTGCTTTTGGCAATTTATTAAAATCTTCTTTTTGGTGTTGTAAGTAAACTTTTGCGTTATTTTCTTCAGCAAAAGCTTCAAATTTGTCCATACTTTCTAAAGTTTGATCTACATCAAAATTGAAAATAGGGATTCTTTTATGTTCTCTATTTTCATATAAATGGTACAAGTCTCCTGATAATAAAAGAGGACCATGTTCTGCTAAGTCAAGATATAGAACCTGATGACCAGGAGTATGGCCTGGCATTGATTTGATAACAACACTACCATCACCAAAAACATCAAAGTCACCATTAAGTTTTTTAGTGGTGGTTAGTTCTTTTATGGCATTGTAGTTATCGGCATTTATTTTTTGACTTGTAGGACTTGTTATAGAATCATATTCTGTTTTCTGCACTAACCATGTAGAATTCTTGAAAGTATTGGCATGTCCTGTATGATCAAAATGTGTATGCGATAACGCAATATATTTGATATCCTGAACAGTCATTCCTATCGATTTTAACTGATTAACTACAGAATCTTTTCTTGATACAGTGAACGCTCCACTTGGGTCTGTAAAAGGTTCTGGTAGGCCAATTAGAGTCTCTGGTAAGCCTGCATCCCACATCAAATTACCCTTTGGGTGACTAACTACATAAAAAGCATCGGCAAATTCTTTGCTTTGACCATGATAAGTAGTGTCTTGAGAAAAAAGCTCTAAATTATTTACCAATACTTTACCACCGCTAAATGTATATAGCTTAACTTCCGGTTTTTTAATTTCTTCTGAAACGACTGTGGTTTCGGATTTTTCTTTTTTAGTCTCTTTACATGCAAAGAGAACAACGGTAAGAAATAATAAGGCTATATATTTTTTCACTTTTTAGTTTTACTTAATTGCTTAAAAGTTCTAAGAACCATATAAGCGTATAATTGATATTAATTTTTTTATTCTGTACTATCAGTAGTGGCTTGTGTATTTTCTAATGATTTAATTTTGGCAGGCAACTCTGAAGTTGGCGCACTTACCCCAATAATTTCGGTTATTTCTACAATTTCTTCCCAGCCTTGATCAGGATTAGGTTTTATAACACCTTTAACCACAACAGGAACCATATCATATTCTTCTCTTTGAAGGGGTTCAACTTTTTGGGCTAGTTCTTTGGTGGCGTCGTTAATTACTACTCCATAAATAAAATCATTACCCTTAATTACTGCGGCACCATCAATCAGTATAAATTCACCGCGAATGAGGTTGGCTTCGCTATCTGATTCTGATGTTTTTGATTTTTCATTCTTACAAGATAAAACTAGAATGCTAAGTACAATTAAAGAAATTACGTTTTTCATTAATGAGGATTTGATGGTTAATAAGATTTACCCTACAGAACCTTCTAGAGATATTTCCAGAAGTTTTTGAGCTTCTACTGCAAATTCCATAGGTAATTTATTAAGAACTTCTTTACTAAAACCATTAACGATTAATGCGATTGCCTTTTCGGTATCAATTCCTCGTTGATTACAGTAAAAAATCTGATCTTCACCTATTTTACTTGTAGTCGCTTCATGTTCTATTTGAGCGGTTTTGTTGTTTGCTTCTATATAAGGAAACGTATGAGCGCCACATTCATTGCCCATCAATAATGAATCACATTGTGAAAAGTTTCGTGCATTAGTGGCTCTACTATTTATTTGTACTAATCCTCTGTAGCTATTTTGGGATTTTCCTGCAGAGATACCTTTTGAAATAATAGTACTTTTAGTGTTTTTACCTAAATGAATCATTTTGGTACCTGTATCGGCTTGCTGAAAATTATTGGTTACAGCAATTGAGTAAAATTCTCCTACTGAATTATCTCCTTTAAGAATACAAGAAGGATATTTCCAGGTTACTGCAGAACCAGTTTCTACTTGTGTCCAAGAGATTTTAGCGTTGTTTTCACAAATCCCTCTTTTGGTTACAAAATTATAAACACCACCTTTTCCTTCTGCATTTCCTGGGTACCAGTTTTGTACGGTAGAATACTTTATTTCGGCATCATCTAAAGCGATTAATTCTACAACTGCAGCGTGCAATTGGTTCTCATCTCTAGAGGGAGCAGTACAACCTTCTAGGTAGCTTACATAACTACCTTCATCTGCAATGACCAATGTACGCTCAAATTGTCCTGTTCCTGCTTGATTAATTCTAAAATACGTAGACAATTCCATAGGGCAACGAACGCCTTTAGGAATATAACAAAAAGAACCATCGCTAAATACCGCAGAGTTTAGAGCTGCATAGAAATTGTCTTTTTGCGGTACAACAGAGCCAATATGTTTCTTTACTAATTCTGGATGTTCTTTTATTGCTTCAGAAATTGAGCAAAAAATTATTCCTTTTTCTGCAAGTGTTTCTTTGAAAGTTGTAGCAACAGATACCGAATCCATTACAATATCAACTGCTACTCCAGCTAGTTTCTTTTGTTCATCCAGAGATATTCCGAGCTTTTTAAAAGTTTCAAGTAATTCTGGATCTACTTCATCAATACTGTTGTATTTTGGTTTTTTATTAGGAGCAGAATAATAAGATATGCTTTGAAAATTTGGTTTTTCATAGTTTACATTAGCCCATTCTGGCTCTTCCATTTTCTCCCAAACGCGGTAGGCCTCTAATCTCCATTCAGTCATCCATTCTGGCTCTTCTTTCTTCTTAGAAATTGCACGAACGATATCTTCATTTAATCCTATCGGAAAAGTATCTGATTCTATATCAGTATAAAACCCATACTCATATTCCTTAGTCTCTAATTCTTTTTTTAAGTCGTCTTCAGTATACGCCATCTTCTATTCCCTGATTTTGATTCAGGATCTTTCTTTAAAAATTTATAATGAAAAACTTTCTCCACAACCACATGTTCTACTTGCGTTGGGATTGTTAAATACGAAGCCGGTTCCATTTAAACCGCCAGAATACTCTAAAGTTGTTCCTATCAGATATAGAAAACTCTTTTTGTCAACAATAATTTTTACACCATTATCTTCAAAAACTTTGTCTCCTTCTTCTTGTGCCTTATCAAACTTTAAGTCGTACGATAAACCTGAGCATCCTCCACTTTTTACACCTACACGAACATAGTCGGTAGTTGCATTGTATCCATCCTCAGTCATTAATTCGACAACTTTGTTTTTAGCTATGTCAGATACTTTAATCATACTTCTTTATAAATAGATTAATTCTAAATGAATTGCAAATATAGTACATAAGTAGATTTTATTGGCAAAACCTAACATTTATCTAACATATATTAAAATAAGGAAAAGTTATAGTAGTAATTTATAGATGGTATTAAAACTCTGAAAAACGATCATCATTTAAGAAATTGTCGTCTGTTAGGGTTTTTAGAAAGGCAATTATTTGTTGTTTCTCTTCTGTCGTCATTGGGATTCCAAGAGTTCCACTTTGATTTTTAAACAGTGGTTCTAACGTTTCAGAATCAACTACGCCATCACTATAATGATTTAACACATCATCTAATGTCTTTAATCGACCATCGTGCATGTATGGAAAAGTGAGTTCAACATTTCTTAGTGTAGGCACTTTAAACTTGTGCATGTCTTCTGCAAGTCCTGTAACTCTGTTTCTACCTATATCATTATATAACGGGTCGACAGCTAAGCCATTATTGCGATAGGATTGATCTGTGAATAATGTTCCTGCATGACATGAAGCACATTTAGATTTAAAAAGCTCAAAACCGGCGGCTTCATTATCTGTAAATACAGAACCTTCGTTTCTTTCTATTTTGTCATACTTAGAATTTGAAGAGATCATCATAATCATAAATTGAGAAAGAGCCTTAAGGATATTTTCTGAATTGATTTTTTGGTTTTCAAAAGCTGCTGCAAAAAGTTGTACGTATTCTGGCTTTTCTTCTAATTTTTTAATGATACTGCTAAATGTTTCATTCATTTCGACTTCTGCAGTAATCGGTATGATAGGTTGTAGGTCCAAATGCCTTGCAGCACCATCCCAAGTAAATTCTTTCATAAACGCCAGATTATGTAAGGGTTGCGCATTACGCGTACCCAAAGCCCCATCGACTCCATGACTTACAATATGGGTGTGATGTGTAAATGCGAAATCTTGAATATGACAAAAACCGCAAGAGATTACACCATCAGAAGATAAACGACCATCATAAAATAGTTTTTTTCCGAGCTCAAATCCTTTTTCGGTTGGAGGATTAAGAGATACGTTATAACTAGGGTTGGGGAAATTTGCTGGTATTGTAAATTCTAGTTTTTTGTTTTCGGGCACAATAGGTACATAATCATCCTTTTCGGAACTACAGGCAGTTCCGAAAAAGATAATGATGATATAATAGGATAGTAGTTTCAATTTAATTTTTAGTTCGTTACACTTGTTACGCTAAACATAGTACTTATATTTTCGGCAATTTGCGGGGCAAGAACAGGGTCGACCTGTACATCACTTTTAGTAACTAAAGAGTGCGTATTTGTACTGTCAAATATTTTTGCAATATCAGCATTTACTGCAACTTCTTGTGATTTTGATGCCGAAATAGTTAATGTGCTAGGCAAATCAAGTGTTACTTCTTTATAATTGTCTAATGCTGTACCATGACTTCCTACATGAATCAAGAATGGAGAGTCTGAAGTGCCAAAAGTACCTTCAAATTTAATAAATTTATATCCGGCAGACCAACTCCATAACATACCGCTTTCTTCTGCTGTAGGTATAAAATTTGCCATACCATTAAGAGGATATTTTGATTGATCTACACCAATACCAAACTTGATTTTAGTGTATTCTCCCGATGGGATATCTGCAAGAGAGATATTTTTACTATCTACAACTTCTTCATTAATTAAAAAATACCCTTCGTCTACAGGATACTTGAACTCTTCTCCATTAGCTTTGATAAGTACAACATTACTAATAATATATTTTAATTCTGAGATTTTGTAGATTTCACCACTTCCATTGGTATAAATATCTGTGGTTAATTCAATACCATTATTATCAATAGTATTTTTAAAATCTAATGTAATATTTCCAAATGTCGGTTCGCTTGAGCCACCATCATCATTTTTACAAGAAGCGACAAGTAAAAAAGTGAATATGATTATTGTGAATTTTTTCATGTGTTTTACGATGTTTGTTGTTTTGTATTTAAATAAAATCTTTACTTAGTAATTAAGATTTTATTCTTCTATTTTGTATTTTATTATGATTGCATCTTTAGAACCTTTGTTAGCTGGTACATCAAAATCATTACTTTCTGAATTACCTACAACAACAATTCTTTGGTCCGTAGTTTCTAAACAATCCTCTCCAAATTCGGCTTTAGTACCCCCTGCAGTGGCGTTCCATTTAATTTCTCCTGAGGTATTTATCATGATGTTCCAAATATCGCTTTCTCCCTTATTTTCAGACAGATTAACGTCATTACTTCTTGAGTTTCCGGTAATTATAAAGCCATCATTTCTCATTTTCTGAATTCCTCTTCCTGTATCAAAAGCTGTTCCTCCTAGAGATTTTTGCCAAAGAAGGTTTCCGTTACCATCGATTTGTATCATCCATAAATCGGCATTTCCTTTAGCCTCTGAGATATCGCCATTTTCACTTCTAGAGTCACCTACAATTACATAGGTTCCGTTTCCTGTTGCGGCCATGGCGTACGCCACGTCAATTTCGGTACCACCAAATGATTTTTGCCATAACTTAGTACCTTCTGAGTTTATTTTTACAACCCAAAAATCATAGCTTCCTTTACTATTAGTAATGTCAAAATCTATGCT
Source organism: Aquimarina sp. AD10 (assembly GCF_003443715.1). Classification (NCBI taxonomy): domain Bacteria; kingdom Pseudomonadati; phylum Bacteroidota; class Flavobacteriia; order Flavobacteriales; family Flavobacteriaceae; genus Aquimarina; species Aquimarina sp. AD10. The sequence goes on from NZ_CP031965.1 coordinate 4,059,441, forward strand.
TTCTGAAGACCCTATCATTAAGAAACCATTATCTTCTGTTTGAAGAGTATCATAGCTGCGATCATTATTTGATCCGCCAAAGAAACGTCTCCATTCTTTTTCTCCAGAAGCATCAAGTTTGATACCCCAAAATTCTCCCACACCGTGTTTTGTGCTGGCACTTTTATCATCATTACCACCTCCTTCACTAGCAGTAACATCAAGAAATCCAGTCATAAAATAACCACCGTCATTAGTCTGAACTACAGAGAAAGCTCTATCGATACCAGCAAATCCAAAACTTTTTTGCCATTGTACATCGCCAGAGGCATTTAATTTAACAATCCAATAGTCTTGTAAGCCAGCATTTTCGGTTACATCCTGATCACTACTACGACTATATCCAACTATTGCATAGCCACCATCTGAGGTGGTTATTATTTTTTCTGCTCGATCTTCACCAGAACCTCCATAGGTTTTTGACCATACAATATCTCCGGCTTTAGATAATTTTAGTATCCAGTAATCGCTATCTGTTGCTGTTTTATCGGTAATATCTCCATCGGCACTTTGTGTATATCCGGCAAGAACATAACTCCCATCAGCAGCTTCTACTACTGATAGGATGTTATCTTCTTTGGTTCCTCCAAATGTTTTGACCCATTCTATAGTGCCTTTGATATCTTGCCCAGAAGTATCAGGCTGCATGTCACCACTATCATCACTGCTACTGCATCCTGAGGTATGTAACAGTATCATAGTGAAAACTGAAATGTAACTTAAGAATTTGAGGTAATTCATTTGTTAATATTTTTTTTGAGTATTTAGTTTTTTAGGAAACGTTTCATAAGAATATTGCCATCTGGTGTAGCTACTTGTAAAAAGTAAACACCTGATCTTAAGCTAGAAACGTCTATTGTACTTATAACGGTTCCTTTCCGTACTAATTGCCCTATAAAATTTTTGATCTCGAACTCATAAGCGTTGCTTGAATCAATTTTATTGTTCATTAGGATGTTAAGTTCTGCTCCTATCACTGGATTAGGAAAAACAGAGAGCGTTATGTCCTTATTTGTAGCTGATGCATTGGATCTAGCAGTGCTGGCAGTAATCGATATGTTATCTATAGCGATATCAGCTTGCCAAGTGCTACCTGTTACTCTATTAAATCTAAGTTGAATACCACTTCCTGCGTAGGATGAAAGGTTGATATTGGCAGTATTCCAAGCATTACCTTGGTTTCCTGTTTGATTCCATATACTTGTCCAAGAACCTCCTTCATCTGTACTAACTTCTAAGTCTATGCTACCCATATCTGCAGCTCCAAACATATGATACGCAAATGAAAATGAAGCCGTACTCGCTGCGCTAAGATCTATACAAGGAGAATTTAAAATCGCACTTTTATTAGGATATCCTGTTCCATTTCCTGAGGCTTCAACATAAATATAAAAAGTTCCTTGATTTGCGCTAGAAGGTCCAGTACTTCTTGATGGTGTTCCGTTAGAATCTACTGTCCAGTCTATATCATCTGCAGCAGATTGTGTCCAAGCGCCAAGAGTATTTTCAAAACTTTCATTGTATGGGAAAGAAGAAATTCCAGATGTACATCCACTAGGTCCAGTATTGCCATTTTGGATTGTTATGATGTCAAGAGCGATATCACTTTGCCATCCTTGATTACCATCACCAGTTACTACATTAAATCGTATTTGTACACTGTTTTCGCCTGCATATGCTGAAAGATCTACATCGGCAAGATTCCAATCACTTCCTTGTGTGCCGGCTCTACTAAATATACTTGTCCAGTTTCCGGTGTTGTTTGTTCTGGCTTCTACCGTTAATGTTTCTACTGCACTTCCTAACATATGATATTGAAAGCTAAGACTAGGAGTAGTTAATGCACTAAAGTCTAAACAAGGAGAGTTAAGAATTGCTCTTTTGTTAGGGAAACCAGTTCCATTTCCAGATGCTTCAACGTAAATATATGTATTACCATCTACTGCACTGCTTGGCCCTGTACCATTAGATGGGGTGCCTCCTGAGTTTCTAGTCCAATTTAGGTCATCACCTGAGGTGGCATCACTCCACTGTCCAAGATTAGTTTCAAAACTTTCAGTAAACGGAAAAGAAGAAATTGTGTTTGAACAATTATTTGGTGGATTTCCTCCTGTCGTGGTGAAGGTTGTAGAGCTACTATATTGTGACGTACTTCCGTCAGGACATTTACTTCTTACCTGAGCTTCATATTGCGTAGATGCGGATAAGCCTGAAATAGTGGATGATGTTGCAGAAACTGCTGTTGTTGTCCAGGCAGAAGAGCCTGCTACGCGATATCGTAAATCATATGTAGTTCCTGATACGCTGCTCCAGTTTAGCAAAGCAGAGCTAGAGCTAATATTTGAAGCAGATAATGAAGAGGGTGTAGTGGCATTACATACGGCTGGACTACTTTTTTTGACTAAGAAGAAACCTCCTTCGATATCACTAATAACGATATTTCCACTATTAAAATAGGGGTATACATTCCATACACCATTAAAAGCAGCGCCATTACTAGAAGTATAGGTGTCAAAAAAGCCAATTTCTGTCATATTTTTATTTCCGATGTCAGAAATATCGATTACTCTAATACCTGCTCTATAGTTTGCAAGATAGAATTTATCTCCTTTTACATATCCGTTGTGGTCAATTGCTGCGGTAGGGCCAGTATAGATTAAGTGTTCTTTTGGGTTATCAAGATCAAGAAAATCAAAAACTATAGTTCTGGTATTAAACCCAACACCTTGTTCGTCGGTTTCATCTCCCAAGATAAAATATCTCATATCTTCTGTAAACCATCCTTGATGAGTGTATCCTACATCAGGGTATTTTATAGTAGATAAAGTAACAGGATTTGCTTTGTCGGTAATATCGGCAATAACAACTTCTATTTCATTACTACCAATTAAGATTTCTCTTCCTGCGTATGTTGCATCTGGACCATTGTAGGTTACCACTTGCGCATCATGAGTATATGCTCGTTGTCCTCCTGATAAGAATCCCCCAGCGTTAATTGGGTTTTTTGGATCTTGAATGTTAATAAAAAGTGGTCCTCCTCTGTAGGGCCCAGAATTTCTTTGTGCTCCTACAACATATGCGTATCCAGAATCTTCATTAATAACGATGTTATGAGCGTTTCCAAATTGGGTATATCGTGTATCTGCATTAAAATTTTGTGGTGGATTTGATACATTTCGTAGACGTGTCAAATCAAAAACTTGCATCCCATGATTAGAGGCTTCACTTACAATAAAAGCATGGTTTTTATATACTTTTACATCTCTCCATGAGCTATTGCTAGTTGCTGTTGGTAGCTTGCCCAGATAAACTGGATTTGTAGGATTAGAAATATCGATAAATGCGGTTCCGTTATTGAGACCGATAATTGCGTATTCTTTTCCGTTAGAAGGGTCTGTCCAACCCCAACTATCGTTACCTGCTCCGGCACTCATTGTTGCTAAAGAGATGCGAGACATGAGATCATAATCTTTGCAGGGATATGAGCCAGCTAAACCATTTTGACATGGTGTCTGACCATAGGAAAGAACTGCTGTAAATATCAGCAGAAAAGTAATTTTTAGATTTTTCATTGAGTTTGTGTTTTAAGAGTTAGTTTGCACTAAATATTTATGTCATGTAGTAATGGTTTAAAATTCAAATAATTACCTAATTTATCGATTTTATTCGTGCTTATTTGTGAATTCTCTATAATGTTTTGAATATTTTAACTTTTATTAACTGTATTTAACACTAAAATCGTGTTAAAAGGTAAGGATTATATTAAAATAGCACGATTACCTTATTTATTATATAAAATTAAGCCTTTTAAAACAAGAAATTTTAAGATTCTGATTATTATAATGTTATGAAATAAGTTGGTCGTTTTTATATACACCTATTAAGAGTTGCAGAAGCACTACTGACTATACGTAATTAGATTTTAAGGTGTGCTTTTGTGAATTAATAAGAACCCTCTTTCAATATCACTAATTACAATATTTTCACTGTCAAAATATGGATATACGTTCCAGGCACCATTAAAGCTAGCATTATCATTTACAGGGTATGTATCAAAAAAGCCTGTTTCAGTAATGTTTTTATTTCCAATATCCGAAATATCAATCATTCTTATTCCTGATCTATAATTGGCCAAATAAAATGTATTCCCTTTTACATATCCATTATGATCAATAGCTGAGGTAGGTCCTGTATAGGTCATATGAAATTTTGGGTTGTCAAGATCTTCAAAATCAAAAATAAGTGTTCTAGTATTAAACCCAACACCTTGTTCATCAGTTTCATCACCTAAAATGAAATATCTCATATCTTCAGTAAACCACCCTTGATGGGTATATCCTACATCGGTATATTTTATTGTAGATATAGTGATAGGGTTATCTTTATCTGTAATGTCGGCAAGTACAACTTCTACTTCATTGCTTCCGATAAGTATTTCTCTACCTGTATAATCCGAGTCAGGTCCACTATAGGTGATGGCTTGCGCATCATGGCTGTATGCTCTTTCACCCGAAGAAAGAAAACCTCCTGCAGCAATAGGATTTTTAGGATCCTGAATATTAATAAATACAGGCCCACCTCTAAATGGCCCTGCTCTACTAGTGCCAACAGCATATGCAAACCCAGAGTCTTCATTAATAACAATATTGTGAGCACTTCCAAAATCTTCAAAACGTGTATCTGCGGTGAATGTTTCTGGTGGGTTGGAGACATTGCGTAATCTTGTAAGATCAAAAACTTGCATTCCATGATCTGGCGCTTCACTTACAATAAATGCGTGATTTTGATATACTTTAACATCTCTCCATGAGCTACTAACTGTAGCTGTTGGTAGTTTGCCCAAATAAATAGGTGTACTGGCAGTAGAAATATCAATAAATGCAGTACCATTATCTAAACCAATTAGTGCATATTCTTTTCCGGTAGAGGGATCTGTCCATCCCCAGCTATCATTACCACCCTGCGCTCCCATTTCTATTAGAGGTATAGAAGAAATTAAATCATAACCATTACATGGGTATAATCCTCCTACAGAGCCATTTTCACATGGTCCAGATTTTACATTAGCGTTTGGATTAGTACTTCCTCCGTTGTCATCTTGACTGCAATTGGTAAGGCCAAAGACAAGAATAATAAAAGAAAAGACAAAGAAGTAATTTTTCATAGGGATAGCTATTTTAGTAAATATACAAAAGTATGATGTTAAAATATTAACGATTATAAATTAAAATAATTATAAATCAAGGTGTTATCTGTATTTAAAGTATTGTCTTTTTTATAAAACATATAAAATATAGTAACACTCAAAACATTGTTGATTAAATTTGCAGCATGATTGAAGATAAAAACACACCTAGAACATCATTGTCTGAGTTAGGAGAATTTGGACTTATACGTCATTTGACAAAGAATTTTGAAATCAAACAAGAAACAACGCACTTGGGAATCGGAGATGATGCAGCGGTTTTGGATTTTGATGGTAAAAAGTGTGTGTTAACAACGGATTTGTTGATCGAGGGTGTGCATTTTGACCTTACCTATATGCCTTTGAAACATCTTGGATACAAAGCTGTTGTTGTAAACCTATCAGATGTATATGCTATGAATGCTCAGGCGACCCAGATTACTGTTTCGATTGCAGTGTCAAACAGGTTTCCACTAGAAGCTTTGGAAGAATTGTATGCAGGAATTGAAACTGCTGCTAAAATTTATAATGTAGATGTCGTAGGAGGAGATACAACTTCATCGACTACAGGATTGTTAATAAGTATAACGGCTGTTGGACATGCAGATCAGGAAGTACTAACCTATAGATCTGGAGCCAAAGAGAATGACCTTTTAGTCGTAACGGGGGATTTAGGAGCTGCTTATATGGGACTTCAGGTTTTAGAGAGAGAAAAACAAGTGTTTGAGGTAAATCCAAATTCGCAACCAGATTTAGACCAATATACTTACCTTATAGAACGACAATTAAAACCCGAAGCACGTAAAGACATTGCAGAGCTTTTAAAAGCACTAGATGTACAACCAACAAGTATGATTGATATAAGTGATGGTTTATCTTCTGAGGTTATTCATCTTTGTACACAATCTAAAGTAGGTGCCAATGTGTATGAAGAAAAAATACCACTAGATCCAGCTGTAATTTCTATTTGTGAAGAATTTAAATTGAATAGTACTACCGTTGCCCTTAATGGAGGTGAAGATTATGAATTATTATTTACTATAAAACAAGAAGACTTTCCAAAAATAAAAGCGAATCCCAATCTAACAGTAATAGGTCATATTGTAGATGAGAAAAGTGGAATAGGTTTAGTTACCAGAGCAAATGAAAAGATTGCATTGCAAGCTCAAGGATGGAATCCTATTAAAGAATGATACTAAAAAATTATGATGCTGCCTGAAATGTGGTCTCAGATTTTCTTTTTGCTTTTTTAGCGTGTACAGAAGCTAAAGCGTTATTAATCTCTTTTAACTTAGGAGTCATTACCTCTAATCTGCCTCTGCTATTTGTTGTTGCTTGTTCATTACAATGTGAGCAGGAATATTCTTTAATGTGATGTGTTACATCTTTACTTAAAACGTAATCGTGACCGAATAGAGAACAGTATATTTTAGAGAAGGAAAATGTAGGAGTTGGGGTAGATTTTTTCATATTTCTAGGGGTATTAATACATGTAAAGGGGATTATAGGTTCATTATCAATACAATAATAATAAAAAAAAAGTTATTAACAAGTTGTTTGTAAGAATTTTTTGGTTCAAATAAGGATTTTTTAACTAAAATTCCTATTTTATACGGTTATTAGACCGAATAATACGTATTTCATCTATAAGAAGTGTTGAAAAGATTATAGGATTTTGTTAATTTCTTGTCAATAGGATTCTAAAAAACTTTTTAATTCACTTAAAAACTCTTTCTTGTTTTCGAGGTAAGACATATGGCCTCCATTAAAACTAATGTGATCAATGTTACACAGTTTTGTTTCTTTTTGGTTTTGTGCATATGAAAGAACAGGATCATATTGTCCAGAAAAAATTACTTTTGATCCTTTAAATCTTAACAAGGTTTTTGTATAATCTTTTCTTATTTTCATTCCTTCAAGAGCCGATATAATTCCTTGTAATGAAGTTTTTGATGCTTGGTTTTTAATTTCTTCTATTTCTTTAAGAAAGTTTTTTCTGTTTTTTTCTGCGAATAAATTTGCAATAGCCATACTGGTATATGCATTCGGATTTTTTTTAACAATTTGAATTGCTCGTGTGCGATTAACTTTTCGTTCGGCACTATCAGGAAAAGAAGTTGAGTTAAGTAAAACCAATCCAGAGAATAAGTCAGAAAACTGATCGATACATGCCAATGCAACATACCCTCCCATAGAGTGCCCTATTATGGTAGCTTTAGAAATTTTTAAATGATCTAAAACAGAACGAACGGCCATTGCCATAGCATCCATTGTATGAACGTAGCCAAGAGACCCGGTATCACCATGACCAAGTAAATCAATAGTGATACATTTATAATGTTTTGAAAAAAAGAGAATGGTGTCTTTCCACATTGTAGAATTTTCTAGAAAACCATGTAAAAACACAAGGGGTCTTCCATTTCCTTCAGAATTATAATTTATTTTAATGCCTTTATATGCTAATATCATTTTGAAATTTTATTTTTAGGCACATAAACGTAATTAAATGAGATTTAATAAAGAAACTTTCGTTGCAGGATTTGCATTATTTTCTATGTTTTTTGGAGCAGGTAACCTAATGCTTCCTCCGTTATTAGGATACAAGGCAGGTGATATGTGGTCTTTAGTAACGATAGGATTTGTTATTTCTGCTGTAATCATACCTTTACTTGGTATTGTTGCTCATGCTAAATTACAGGGTACAATGCTGGATTTTGCTAAAAAAGTGTCTCCACAATTTAGCTTTGTATATTGTCTATTGGTGTATATAATATCAATCACGTTGCCATCGCCAAGAACGGCTTCGGTAACTCATGAAATGGCAATACAACCATTTTTTGATGTTAGTTCCTGGTTAACAAGTACAGTTTATTTTGCTCTAGTTTTGATTTTTGTTCTAAATAGATCCAAAATTTTAGGACTACTGGGTAAGTTTCTTTCTCCTGTAATTTTTATCGTTATTTTAAGTATTATTTGTATTTCATTTTTTTCGACACAAGCATCTATTGCCCCATCAGATTTTCAAACTCCTATTATAAGTGGTTTATTAGAGGGGTATCAGACTTTTGATGCTATTGGAGCTGTTGTGGTTGGTGGCGTAATTATAATTTCGCTTAATCTTAAGGGGAAACAAGATTTTCAATCTAATAAAAAATTGATCATTAAATCTGGAATTGTTGCTGGAATTGGACTTTTAATTATCTATTCAGGAATGATCTATAATGGGGCCTTGTTTAATACCGATTTTGACGCAACGATCTCTAGAACAGAATTGTTGTCGGGTATAAGTTTTAAAACTTTAGGAAGTATCGGTAAAGTTTTTCTTAGCATTTTAGTAGGTCTTGCTTGTTTTACAACAGCGGTTGGTATCGTAACAGGAACTGCAGATTTTATGAAAGGTATATTTGATAATTCTCAAAAAGCCTATCTCATAACGGCTATTATTGGTTGCATGCTGGGAGTACTTATGGGGCAATTTGATGTGCACTATATTATAACAGTAGCAGTGCCTGCATTAATGGTTATCTATCCTATCACAATTATTTTGATACTCTTAAATGTAGTACCAGAAAAATTTACGAAACCAAAAGTTTTTAGATCAGTGGTTGTCGTAACTATTATTTTTAGTATTCCGGATTTTTTGGCTTCAATAGGATTAAAAAATAGCGTTGCACCTATTTTAGAACACCTTCCTTTTGGAAAATATAGCTTAGCTTGGTTGTTGCCTGCAATACTTATTTTTTTGATAATGAACAGTTATTTGTTGTTACGAAAAAAGCAAGATTAAATTTTATGAATTCTTAAGTAAGTTATTTCTTACTATTTTATCGTTTAAAATTATACTGTGCTTACTACCTAGATAGTACTATTGTTTTTCTTCTTGTTTAAGCTTTTTATGAGCCTTTACAGCATTTGTTTACCTAATTTAGGTACTTATGGTGTTTTTTGATTTTGTGACTTAAATCATTCGAACACAATTAGTACAGTATGAATAACCAGTGTATCTTTTTCTTGAGCCGAGAAGTATCAACTATTTTTACGCAAACTTTTTACGGTTAGTCCTTTTAAGGTGTATTTTATCGATTTTTTAATATATATTTAAGAAATTATTTAGTCAGAAGGGGCTTAGAGGCCTAGCAATATAGTACATCGTCATTCAGTGTGAATTTTAGTGTTTAATTTAAATGTATTTCGATGAGAAAAAGCTATTTTTTTATCCTGGTTTTAGTTTTAATGTCTTGCGAAAAAGATGAATATGTTTCTTTAGATTCTGATACGAATCAAAATGATTTAAAATCGTATTCAAACGCAACTGTACAAGATCAAAAGTTGTTACAGAGATTAGATAGTGTAACCGATGGTATCGGAGTTTCTTTTTTTATACTACCCGACAGTGATGATTTTAGTAACATTCCTCAGGATCCTTTAAACCCTATTACGGCAAAGAAAGTAGAATTAGGAAAGCTTCTTTTTCATGAAACTGCGACAGGAGGAAGCCCTAAGGTGGCTACTAAAAAAGCAACATATTCTTGTTCTTCTTGTCATCATGCAGCTGCAGGTTTTAGTGCAAGGCTTAGACAAGGTTTAGGAGAATCAGGCGTAGGATTTGGCACTAATGGAAGTGGTAGAATTATAGACCCTAGTGTTCCGTTAGATCTTGTAGATATACAACCTATTCGTACTCCAACAATATTAAATGTGGCATATCAAGATGTAATGTTATGGAATGGACAATTTGGAGGTACAGGAACAAATGCTGGTACAGAAGCAAGTTGGACTAACATTCCTGAGAATTTTACAGGACTTCAGGGAGTAGAAGTTCAGGCAATTAAAGGGCAAGATGCTCACCGATTATTAATAGATAAAGATTTTGTAAAGGACTTTGACTATAAAAAACTATTTAATAAGGCATTTCCTGGAGTTCCTAAAAGTGAGCGATATTCTAAAGAAAATGGGGCACTTGCAATAGCTGCTTATGAACGAACAGTGTTGCCAAACCAATCACCATGGCAAAGATGGTTAAAAGGTGACCTTACTGCTCTTACCAATAAGGAAAAAAAGGGAGCAAGAGTGTTTTTTGGTAAAGGAAAATGTTTTAAATGTCATACAGGTCCAGCCTTGAATGATAAAAAGTTTTATGCTCTTGGTATGGGCGATTTTGATAATTCAAGTCAGGCAATAGTATTAGCCGGAGTAAATTTTGATGATGTTAAAAAGGGACGAGGTGGGTTTACTAAAAAGACAAAAGATGAGTATAAGTTTAAAACACCAACACTTTATAATTTAGTCGATAATGGATTTTTTGGTCATGGCGGTACTTTTACTTCGGTTAGAGATGTGGTCGAATACAAAATAAATGGCGTACCTCAAAACGCTGAGGTTCCTGTAGAGCAACTGGCAAGACAGTTTGTAAATGTTCAAGCGCTCACAGAAAATCAGATTACTAATCTCACATTGTTTATTGAAAATGGATTAAGAGACCCAAATTTGGATCGATATGTCCCGGCGGCTGTAAATTCAGGATTCTGTTTTCCAAACAATGACCCTACATCAAAAGTGGATTTAGGATGTAACTAATTTAAAGTTGCAATCCACCAAGTGTTACCGAAAGGATCTTTGAAACCCGCTCCTCTGGCACCATGGTCTTCTTCCATGGGTTCCATAAGAGGAGTAGCACCTGCATCCAGTGCTTCGTAATAGGTATGGTCTGTGTCTTTTACATATACATACATTGATCCTGGGTGAGAAGGGTAATTTATTGATGCTTCGGTAAGCAAAATGGTACTATCTCCTATTTTAATTTCAGAATGCTGTATGCGATTATCGACATCAAGAGTACGGATCATTTCTTGTGCTTGAAATATTTTTCTAATAAAATCGATAAAATCTTCGGCTTTTTCGACGACTAAATAGGGCATGGCTTGCTGATGGCCAGCTGTAATTTTCATTCGTTGCATAGACTACAATAGAGCGGTTTTTATATTCAACGAAGAAAAGGGTAAAAATATTCTATTTACTAACAAAAATAAAGCTTGAAAACCAATTGATTTTCAAGCTTTATTTTTGTGAATACTTCACTCTTAAAGTCGCTAAAGAATCTTTTCTGCAGTTCCTTGACAGGTATAGTACAAAGTATCGTTTAGATTTAATTATCCAATACATTAAGAATCATATCAGTATTTGAGATAATCCCAGTGATAAATTTAGATCTAGAGATTTTAAGTTTTGACCCGGTAAAAGAGGATTCGGGATACGCTTCATTAGTTAATCCATTAGAAAAGTTTCCTTCGTTTACAGGATTTTTACTTTCAATTAAAACAAGATTCTCATCATCTATAGACTGTATTTTGTAGACCTTATTCATAGTGGATACCAAATCCCCAATAGCTAACTTTTGTAAAATGAGTTCCTTTTGTTTATTATTTTGTGCCATAAAGGATTTCTGATAATCTGCATTGCTATTAATTTCTGAATAGAAACCAATAGAAACAGCAAGAAGAAGGGCTAAAGCAATTGTACCTAAACTCCAATATCCCCACATCGGAACTTTTAGCTTTTTCCTCATTTCTTCTGCTGTTGTTTCTATAGTTGTATTCCAGAAGGCTTTTTTTATTTTTTTTCCAGTATCATGGCAAATTACTTGTGTAACTTTTTTAGGAAAAAGAAAGAAAGAAACTCTAACATCTCGACGAATCAATTGTAAGATCACCTTACCAGATTTGCAATTGTTAGTTTTTAATTCAAATACTTCTTCATCTACAATATGTTCTTTAACAGATATCCACATAATTAAATATTTTGTTTTTTCATTTCGATTATATCTACAATTACATTATAATTCTATCTAATAGATATACTATTTCCATTTGCAACTAGTGTATCTCTGTCTGTTATTGCTTGTGCGGATAACACACCTTTGATTCTAATACTTTTTCCTGTTATAGCGGGTGTTATACTTACTAATTGGTTTAGTACACTTTCTACAGCTGCATTAGAAAGACTGCCTGGGCTTTCAAGCTCTAGTCTAAAAAAATCTTGTGCAGAGGATATGTTTACCGAAGTTAGAATAGCAGTAGAATCTACATCTAAGATGTTAAAAGTAACAAGCTTTGTAAAGTTTAACATCTCCAGAACATTCTCTCGAATACTTATTTCTCGTATATTCTTATTTACAAGTTCAAGATTTGGAAAAGTAATACTGGTGACGGTGTTATCTGAAATTATAAAACTATTAGCAATATCATTTCCTACAGAAGTTAGTAGCGGGAAAACTATTGTAGATAACGCATTATTAGAACTGACCACAAAAGATCCATTTACGGTTACTAAATTAGGAAAATCAAGGTTATTTAATAATGTATTACTGAAAACAGAAAAGCTAGACCTTATTTCTGGATTATCTCCACCTGTTGATGATAATAAAGGAAACGATAATGTTTCAAGAGCAGTATTAAGGCCGATAGATAAACTGTTATTTATGGACGTCAAATTGGGAAAAATAATAGTTTTTAAATTTTCATTATCACTAATGGTAAGACTTCCTTCTATAGTTTCTAAAGCATCAAAACTGATACTACTTACTATTTTATTTTCTGAAATTGTGATCCTATCGATTTTAGTCAAACTAGAAAATCCTAGTGCTTCTAATTTTTCGTTTTCTTCGATACTTATAAATGATATTTCTTGTAATGCATTAAAATTTATATTTAGCAAATTACTTTGAGAAATTGTAAGAGATGGAATACTTACTAACTTAGGAAGTGAAAAAGAACTTAGATTTTCATTATTGCTTAAGGTAAATCTATTTGTAATAGCTACCAGCTCATTTGCCTCAAAAAGAGATAAATTTTGATTGTTGTTAATAGTAAACCGTTCAATTTTGTCTAGATTTCCAAGATTTATTGTTGTAAGATTAGTATTGCTTTGAATGGAAATATCTGCGCCATCCTCAGAACTATTTGCTAGTAAAGGAATAGCTACCGAAATCATATCTTCATTACTAGACAATGATAAACTACTACTTAAAGTGGTTAACTTAGGCAAAATAAAAGAGGACATTTTAGTACTTGTAAGACTTATGCTTCCGGCTGTTTCTAGAGTGTTCAAATCTAAGTTTGATAAATTAGGCAATGATCGTAAACTAATAAAGTTTATTTCTTTTAAGACAGGAAAAGCAAGTGTTTCTAGAAGTTGATTTTCTCTAAACTGAATGCCTGATATTCCCGAAAGTGCATTCAGATTTACATTTGTTAATGTAGCATTGTTTTCTATGTCTATACGACTTACGTTACTTAACGCTTCTAAATTAATACTTGCTAATACATCATTAGCGTATATATCAATATCTTGAGTAACAGAAGTCAAATTTGGAATCGCAATACTTTGTAAGGTTTTATTGTCTTTTACTTCTAGTCTAACAAGGGATGTAATGTCTGGAAGCTCCAGAGATGTTAATTCTGTAGTATTAATAACTAAAAGTGTATGCGTATTTTTCCCAAAATTTTCTGCTATAATTTGGGTAGCTTCTTCATTAGTTACATCTCCGGCAAATACTAAAAACTCTAATCCATCATTACTGCCATTAACACCATCAACACCATCTTCGCCATTGATACCATCCATACCATCTTCGCCTTCACATGAAAGAACAGTTATAGCTAATGTTATTAGTAAAAATCTAAGAAATATATATTTCATAATTAAATGATTTAGTTTTATGTGTTTTTAAAATTATTCTCTAATACTAACCGTATTGTTATTAGTTCTAAGTGTTTCAATATCAAGTAAGGCCTGATCAGATGCTACTCCTGTAATTGAAATTCTTTTCTGAGTAATTGCGGGAGTTATATTTACTAGCCTTGTGATGATATTATTTATTACTGAGGTAGATAATCTACCAGGGCTGTTTAAGTCTAATCTTGAAAATTGTTGAATAGAAGAAAGATTTACTTGTGTTAATAATACAGTAGAATCTATATTTAAAAATAATAAAGTACTGAGGCTACTAAAATCTAAAGTCTCAAGAGCATTTTCAGAAATATCGATAGTTCGAATAGAATTTACTGTTATAAGGCTTGGAAATGAGATATTCTTTACAAGATTATTATTCCTTATCCTAAGATCCGAAGTAATGTCATTACCAACAGAAGTTAATAATGGAAACGATATAGAAGTCAACGCACTATTATTTGAAATAGTAAGCCCTCCGAGTTCGATTTTCTGCAGTGCAGGGAAAGTAAGCTCATTTATCAAAGGATTATTTTCTATATTGAAATTAGAACGTCTTTGATCACCTACTGAAGCTAACATAGGAAATGATATTTCTGATAATACATCATTATTTGCTATAGAGAAGGAGGATTCAGAAGTTTTTAAATTCGGAAAAGAAATAATCGAAAGTTTTGGGTTTGTACCCATAGATAAACTTCCTTCATTATTTTCTAGAGCAGAAAAATCAATATTAATCAGTTCTTCGTTTCCAGAAATACTAATTCCATCACTACTATTTAATTTAGAAAAATCAATACTTGTAAGCACTGGATTTTGTGAAAACTGAATGCTTCTGGTACTTTGGGTTACATTAGAAAATACAATACTTGTTAATTGTTGATTTTCAGAAATAAATGCACCATTACAGCTGGTCATATTAGGAAATGAAATTGTTTGTACTTTAGGATTGGCACTAAAAGAAATACGCCCTGCTGATATAATGGCATCTGTATTAAGTGAGGTTAAATTTTCATTATTTCTAATAGATATATCACCAAAATTAGTAAGAGCACTAAGGTTAATTGTAGTAAGGCTTGAATTACTTATCAAAGAAACCTCACTATCATCCTCTTCATCAAAAACAGAGTTACTGTTATATGCATTTGAAGCAGTTAGTGCAGGTAGGTTTACTGTTTCTAAACCAGGATTACTAGTAATATCAATTCGTTGAGAAGTTGATAACTTAGGAAAATCAATAGTAGTTAGTTTTTCATTATTTCTCACTCTTAAAAAATCAATTGTTTCTAGAGATGCCGCATTTATTGAGGTTAGATTTTGAAGTGATTGTAGTGTTAGAAAATCTATATTTTGAATGTTTTGTAAGTTTAAGCTTTCTAACAAAGGGACTTCTTCAATTCTAAGGCCTGTAACTGTATTTAAGTTAGTAAAATTGATAGTAGTTAAGACAGTATTGTCAATGATACTAAAACTCCCGAAACTACCATCTAATTTGGCTAAATCAATAATTTCTAATGTCTTATTAGAGCGAATGTTTACTTCTTCGAAAGCAGATTCTAGATTGGGTAGCGATAATCGTTGTAGGTTTTCGTTTCCAATCACCTCAAGATTCACTAAAGTGGTAATTTCGGGTAGCTCTATGCTTGTTAGGTTGGTTGTATTTTTGATAAGTAAGGTATGTGTGTTTTTACCTGCAGTTTCTGCTGCCAATGCTATGGCTTCTTCATTTGTGATATCTCCAGAAAAGACAAGATATCCAAATCCATTATCTGTTCCATCTGTTCCGTTTACACCATCAATACCATTGGTACCATCTATACCATCTTCTCCATCAGAACTACAAGAAAAGGTGGTTATCAATATGGTTATTAATAAAAATTTAAAGGATATATATTTCATAATTAATGAGTCTATGTTTTGTTTCTTTTATACTATTACAAACTATGTTTTGATACGGTTAATCTCTAATACTAATAGTATTTCCATTAGTTCTTAAAGTTTCTATATCTGTTATTGCTTGAGAGGATGCAGTACCTCTTAAAGAAATTCTTTTTCCGGTAAGGAGAGGAGTTATATTTACCAATCGTGTGATTAAACCATCAATTTCAGTACTTGCAAGTCGACTAAGACTTATAGAATCAAAATCTTGAATAGAAGATAAGTTTGCGGTTGTTAATGTTGTAGTTGAAAACAGTCTAAAGTCAGTAACAACAGCTAATTTGTTTAAATCAATAGATTCTAGAGTATTAGCTCGAATATCAATACTTGAAGATGAAATTTGGCCTAAAGTCTCTAGATTAGGGAAAGAAATAGTATTTAGAAGATCGTTATCTCTCATAGTAATACGACCTCTAAACTCGTCTCCTACCAATGTTAGTAAAGGAAAAGATAGTGCTTGCAACGCAGCGTTATCTATTATGGAAATAGTACTATTAACCTGTTGCAATGCATCAAAGTTAATACTGGCTAATGCTTCATTACGAGATATGTCAATGGAGAGCGTGTTTTGTAAACTAGCAAAAGAAACAGTATTTAATAAGATATTACTAGTAATTCTAATAGAAGAATTTGCTGATACCAAGTCATCTAGTATCAATGAAGTCAAATTAGGATTTGATCCTATAGAAATACGACCTGCATTGGATATGTTTGTCAATACAATAGTTTTTAGAGCTTGATTACCATTAATAGAGAAAGAACCAAGGTTCTCAGGATCAGTTGTGATTGATTCTGGCAAACTAAATTCTTCGATCATATCATTATTAGAAAAACTAAATGATGATATTTCCATTAGGTTGGGAAACGTTAGATTCGTCAGGTTTTCTTGATTTGAAATAGTTAATAGACCTACTTTGGACAATAAGGGTAGATCAATATTTTCTAGTGCCATATTATTAGAAATAGAAATCCTTTGTGCATCAATAATGTTATTTAAATTAATAGTGTTAAGCATATTATTATTGCTAATCGAAAAATTTCCTAATGAAGTTTTTAAGTTTTCAAAATTGATATTTTCAAGTACAGGGTTGCTATTTATAGTTGCCGACTCTATAATAGATTTTAGATTGGATAATGAAATACTTTGTAATTTTTCATTATTAAAGACATTTAAGATTACCAAGTTCGAGATCGAGGATACATCTAAGGTTGTTAAATTAGTGGTATTGGTAACTATTATGGTATGTGTATTTTTTCCGGCATTTTCGGCAATGATAGAGGCGGCTTCCTCATTAGTGACGTCTGCAGAGAATGCAATAATTCCTAATCCGTTGCTTGTTCCATCTGCGCCATTTGTTCCATCGATTCCATCAATACCGTTAGTTCCATCTTCCCCATCTTCAGGGCTACAGGAAAAAATGGTTATGGCTAGTGTTGCCAAAAGAAATCTAATAAAAGTATTTTTCATAACTAATAAAATCTAGGTTTTGTTTTCCAAATTATTTTGCTCAAATGTAGTAGAGTAGTATTGGAAAAGCGTACCAGATTATAATATGGCACACGTAGTTTTTGCGAATAATCAGAGTATTACCAAAAACCTAGTGTTGGAAGAAATGTCAGAGCCAAAGCTATATACACAGCTATAATAGAACTTAGTGTTGCAATAAAAAATCGAGTACCGTTATTACTTTTAGGAAACAGAATAATAGATAGAATACTAATGATGCTTACAAGGCAGATTAAAAATAGTCCACCACAAATAATAGCCATAAAAAAACCGCCTAACCCATCTGCACCATGATCTGCATAATGAACAAAATAGATGTACAATCCTAAAAAAAGAAGAGCAAATGTAGCAAGTATACTTAAAAGCACTTTTAGTAAGTTCATGCTTAATTTATTTAATATTAGATTTGAAAAGTAATATTAAATACTGTTTAAACCGTTTCAACTTATAAAATGAGGCGTATACTTTCCTGTTGTATTTAAAGAGAGTTTGAGTGTTTTTTTTGATATTCTGTAGGAGTAAGCCCTACTAGATTTTTAAAAACCCGGTTAAAAGAAGTCTTGCTAGGAAACCCTGCTTCATATCCAATAGCTAAAATCTTGTAATGTTTATATCTCGGATTTTTCATCAATTGTTTTGCTTGATCAACTCGATACAAATTGATAAAGCTATTAAAGTTTTTTTTGAAACAAGCATTAAGAACCTCAGAGAAAAGATGAACGCTCATATCTAAATTTTTGGCAATATCAGATTGTTTAATTTCATGATCTAGATATGGTTTTTTTTCTTCCATATATTCCAAAACATTCTTCATATGCTTTTCTTGCTCTTGAAGTGAAAATGAGGTTTTTTTAAACTCTTTAGATTGTGAATTTTGTTCAGAGATTTTTTGTTTATGATTGGTAAGAGCAATCGTATTTAATTTGTCTTTTAAAACCTCGTTTTCACTTTTTAGTAATAGTTTATCTCCCTGAAGTTGAATTGATTCTTCTTTTAATTTTCTGCGTCTATTCCAATAAATTATTGAAGACACAATGAATAAAATAACTAAAACTACTCCGGCAAAAATAGATAATTGTTTTTCTTTACTAAGAAATACAATGGATTCTTGTTGTTGAGATATAATATCAGATTTGATTTCAGATTCTTTTTCAACTTTGAGTCGTTGCGCTTTAGATAAAGTTTTAAAATATTGATCTCTGGTTTGAGTATATGCCTTTTGTTCACCTAAAGATTTTTTTAGCTTACCCAAAGACTCATAGACTTGTGCCAAATAGTTATGAGCATCCATCTTAATTTTTAGAAACCCTCCAGAAACTCCAATGTCTTTGGCTTCTTCTAGAGGAGTTAGCGCTTTTGCGTATTTTTCTAGACCAATATATGCTGCACCAATAGTTATTTGGGTTAAGGCTTTACTTTCTATAGATTCTTTATTGGTAATTAACTCTAATACTTCTGAACTATTTTTAATGACGTCTTCGTATTTTTTTTCCTTTAAATAACACTCGGATATATTGATCATTGTTCTAATCAAATTATCATCACGATTCATTTTAATCGCCAGTTTTTTAGATAGTTTCATGTACGTCAAGGCGTCGTGAAACTTTTTTTGATTTAAATATGCTGTACCCAATACGCTATATGCAACATTTTCAAACTCTTCTGTATTATCATGATCTTTGGATAGTTCAAGAGCCTTTTTCATAGCCAAAATCGCTAACTCAGAATTGCCTAATGAATTGTGTAGATTCCCTAAATTAGTTTCAATAAGGATTTTTAAATAAGAACCATTAGGTAGTACAGTAACTAGCTTTTCAGCTTCAAGGTATGACTCTAACGATTTTTCGTATTGATCTGTTTGTTGATAATAAATAGCAATGTTTACCAAAGATCTAACCCTAATTTCTTCTAAATCATTGGCAATTGCAATTGCCAAAACAATATCACTGTACGTTTTAAAAGTATTTAGATCACCGACTCTATAGGCTTCTCTAGATAGGTTTTTATATTTAGTAATACTATCTTGAGGTGAGTTTACTACTTTGTTATATAATGAAAAATCAATATCCAAAGAGTCTTGCGCAAAGACAGATATGATATTAATACAGAGTACAAAGATGGTATATAGGACTTTCTGCATTTTGACGGAGGCTATAAGAATACTTTTTAATAGGTAAACTATTTTTCAAAGATATTGCTTTTATTGACTTTTATGATAAAAAGCATTCCTAATAAATACAAAAAGAACTCTGAAAATTTCAAAGTTCTTTTAAATAATCGTTTCTAATTAACACTTATTATTGATTCATTAACGATTCAATTTCTTCGGCTTCAATAGGAATGTTTTGCATAAGATTAATGGGCTCTCCTTTTTCTTGTATCACAACATCATCCTCGATACGAACCCCAAATCCTTCATCAGGGATATATATGCCGGGTTCGACGGTAAATACCATGTTAGCTTGCATAGGCTCGGTAAGGATTCCGTAATCATGTGTGTCTAATCCAATATGATGAGAAGTACCATGCATTAGATATTTTTTATAGGCTGGCCATTCTGGGTTTTCTTTTTGAACATCAGCTTTGTCAAGGAGTCCAAGACCAAGTAGTTCTGAAGTCATAATTTTTCCTACTTCAACATGGTAATCAGCCCATATAGTTCCTGGGACTAGCATTTTGGTAGCTTCTTTCTTAACTCTGAGAACGGCGTCATAAACAGCTCTTTGACGTTTGGTATATGTTCCTGATACAGGAATTGTTCTAGAAAGGTCACTAGAATAATTGGCATATTCTGCAGCTACATCCATCAAGATTAAATCCCCAGCTTTACATTGTTGATTGTTCTCTATATAATGCAATACATTTGCATTTTTACCACTAGCTATAATTGGAGTGTATGCAAAACCTTTAGATCTGTTATTGATGAATTCGTGCAATAATTCTGCTTCAATATTATACTCCCAAACATCAGGCTTTACGAAGCTTAAAAGTCTACGAAATCCTTTTTCAGTAATGTTACAAGCAGTCTGCATTAGATCAATTTCTATTGGATCTTTTACAGAACGTAGTCGTTGTAAAATAGGATTGCTTTTAGCTACAGAGTGAGCGGGGTATTTATTTTTCCACCATTTTGTAAAACGGTCTTCTCGTGTTTCGGTTTCTACATGAGATCGGTAATGCTCATTCGTATTAACATATACAGTATCACATTGCGTCATGATTTCAAAAAAAACCTTTTCTAAATCCTGAAGCCAGTATACTGTTTTAATTCCTGAAACTTCAAAGGCACGTTCTTTAGTCAGTTTTTCGCCTTCCCAAATTGCAATGTGCTCATTAGTTTCCTTTAAAAATAGGATTTCGCGATGCTTAGCAGCTGGAGCATCAGGAAAAAGCACTAAAATACTTTCTTCTTGATCAACACCACTTAGATAAAAAATATCTCTATGCTGTTCAAAAGGCATCATACTATCTGCACTAATAGGGTAAATATCATTACTGTTAAAGACAGCAATGCTACTAGGTTTCATTTGTGCAGCAAAATTTTTACGATTTTTAATAAAGAGGTTTGAATCTATTTGGTGGTATTTCATCTGTTTATATATTACTTTTAAGAAGTATGATAAAATGCGCTATAAAAACATTTTATTTTATATAGCCTTTAAGGATTTCCAAAAATACTAAAGCCAAAAGAATGTATTGTTAAACAATATGTAAAAATTTTGAGGTTGTATTAACAAAAGTTACTTTCATCTGCTTAAATTTATCACAAAAGTAGCTAAGTCGGAATCTGCAATACTAAAAAGATAATTTTTTGATTTTGGAGTCATAGCCTATTTCGACGCACTAAATTTCCATCAAAATGAAAATATTTACATCATCATTAGCACTCTTCTTTATTTCTATTTCTATTTTTTCACAAGAAGCTACCAATGCAGAGCTTGTTAAAAAGGGATTGTTACAAAAACAAAAAATAGAAAAAGAGTCTTTAGTCAAGAACATACCATTTCATAATATAGGGCCATCGGTGATGAGTGGTCGGGTAGTAGATATAGATGTAAACCCAGATAATACTACAGAGTTTTATGTTGGGTATGCTTCTGGTGGACTATGGTATACAACTAATAACGGAACCACTTTTATACCTGTATTGGATACTGCAGAGACGATTAATGTTGGAGATATTGCAGTAGATTGGAAGAATGATATTCTTTGGGTTGGAACAGGAGAAAACAACTCTTCTAGATCATCTTATGCTGGAGTTGGAATTTTAAAATCGACTGATAAAGGTAAAACATGGAAAAATGTTGGACTACCAGATTCTCATCATATAGGAAGAATTATTATTAATCCAAACAATGCTGATGAGGTTATTGTAGGGGTTACGGGACATTTATACTCACCGAACGAATCACGAGGAATTTACAAAACTACAGACGGAGGGAGTAGTTGGAAAAAGACATTGTTTATAAACAATCAGACAGGAATTATTGATTTAGCCTATGCACCTAATAATTTTAAAACAATGTATGCTGCTGCATGGGATAAAGATCGAAAAGCATGGAATTTTAGAGGAAATGGTACTGGGTCAGGAATATATAAAAGTATGGATGCTGGTAGTACATGGCAAAAGATTTCTTTAGAAAATAGTGGCTTTCCTACCGGAGATGGAGTTGGAAGAATAGGGTTAGCCGTTTTTGATGAGAACACAGTATATGCCGTACATGATAATCAATTTAGAAGAAAGAAAAATAATGAAGAAAAGAATGGAGATAGATTGACTAAAGAGAATTTTAAAACTATGTCCACAGATACTTTTTTAAATCTAGAGGATAAAAAACTAAATGCATTTCTTAAGACTAATGGCTTTCAGGAAAAATACAGAGCAGATAACTTAAAACAACTAGTTAGAGGAGGTACTGTAAAACCTGTAGATCTCGCCAAATATTTAGAAGATGCCAACGCAATGTTATTTGACACCCCTGTCGTAGGAGCAGAAGTATATCGCACAGATGATGGAGGAACATCTTGGAAAAAAACACATACAGACTTTTTAGATGATATTTTTTATAGTTATGGGTATTATTTTGCCCAGATACAAGTAAATCCATCAAATAAAGATCACATATACATTTCGGGAGTACCTGTATTAAAATCTAAAGATGCAGGAAAAACATTTACAAGTATAAATGGTAAAAACGTTCATGCTGACCACCATGCTTTATGGATTAACCCAAAAAACCCAAATCATTTAGTAAATGGTAATGATGGAGGAGTGAATATTTCTTATGATGATGGTGCAAATTGGATCAAAGCTAATCAACCTATTGTAGGTCAGTTTTATTATATAAATGTAGATAACGAAACTCCCTATAATATTTATGGGGGACTTCAGGATAATGGTGTTTGGATGGGACCAAATACAGTGCGAGAAGATGATTCATGGCATCAAAGTGGGCGTTACCCCTGGCAAAGCATAATGGGAGGCGACGGTATGCAAGTGCAAATAGATACTCGAGATGCTAATATAGTATATACAGGATTTCAGTTCGGAAATTATTTTAGACTAGATCGTTCAAAAAATAAGCAAACTTATATACAACCTAAACATGAGTTAGGAGAATCACCTTACCGATTTAACTGGCAAACGCCAATACTATTATCGCCACATAATCAGGATATTTTATATATGGGTGCTAATAAGTTAATGAGGTCAATGAACCAAGGAGATGATTGGACAGCAATTTCTAATGACTTAACTAAAGGGGGCAAGAAAGGGAATGTAGCATACGGTACTTTAGCTACAATTTCAGAGTCACCATTTCAGTTTGGACTTATATACACGGGCAGTGATGATGGATTGGTTTATGTAACAAAAAACGGAGGGGGTAATTGGACTAAAATTTCAGATACATTTCCGAAGAATTTATGGGTATCCAGAGTCGTAGCTTCTTCACATAAAAAAGAAAGAGTATATGTAACGCTAAACGGTTATCGATGGGATGATTTTAAAACCTATGTATATGTAAGTGAAAATTATGGGCAAACTTGGAAAAATATTGGAGAAACCATTCCTATGTCTCCTGTAAATGTGATCAAAGAAGATCCAGATAACGAGAATGTAATTTATTTAGGAACAGATAACGGGGCGTATGTTTCGTTAAACAAAGGACAAAAATGGCACGCTTTCTCTAAAGGACTTCCTAACGTTGCAATTCATGATCTTGTAATCCAACCCAAAGCAAAAGATTTAATATTAGGTACGCATGGACGAAGTATTTATAAGACAAATATTGAAGCCATACAATTGCTTGATTCAGAAATCATGAAAAAAGAACTTCATGTTTTTGAAATGTCAAGGATAAAATGGTCAGAACAATGGGGAGTATCATGGAGCAAATGGTTAAAACCAGATGAACCATCTTCAACTATCCAGTTTTATACAACTACAGCAGGAAGTTTTTCAGTTCAAATTACTACAGAAAGTGGTAAAGTGTTACAAGAACTATCTGTAAAGGCCGATAAAGGATTTAATTATGTGAACTACGACCTAACGATTACCGAAAAGGGAAAAGATGTACTACAAAAAGAATTTCCTGATGACGAAGTTTCTAAAAGAAAAAATGGAAAGTATTATTTACCAATAGGAAATTATGCGGTTAAGATTTCTAGCAAAAGCATAAGTGAAAAAAAACTGTTCGAGGTTCAATAAACTTGATGAGTATGCGGTATAGCATTAAAACACTTAAACAAAAAAGGTCATTGATACGTATCAATGACCTTTTTTGTTTAAGTGTTTTTTGATGTATTTAATTAAGCACCAATTATTGTTGGGCTTGTGCAGTTTATTGCTTTTGTCTTACAAGTTTTAGTATAAATGTAAAATACTTGGTCAGGACCGCAAGTTGGCCTATCACTCATACGGTGGTGTCCTGCTTTAATCACAGACATATTATTCAATTTTGCGATACTTAATTTTTGCAAGCTTAACTTTTTGCTCTTTGCTTTTTTCATGATTGTTGATTTTTCGATTACTTTTTATTTCCCGAAGTAAATATACTACGAAAATTATTGAAGCACCTGTAAAGCAGAGAGTTGTTGTTCGAAATTCCGTGAATTTCGATAAAATTATACCAGTAATTTCAAATAGTAAATGGTATTATAAGGTGTCTATGGCACTTAATTTCTTTATAAAGTAAGAGGTTTTAATGCCAGTTGTTTTCTTAAAGGCAGACGAAAAAGACTCTGCTGTATTAAACCCCATTTCTTCAGCGATTCCTTGTATGGTATAGTTTTTTAAAGTAGGATTAGTCTTAAGTTGATGAACAGCATAGTTAATCCTTAAATCATTAATATAATTGGCAAAATTTTTCTGCTTAAAGTGATTAACTACTTTAGAAAGATATTTTGTATTGGTTTTTATATCCTTTGCCAAAGAAGTTGTGCTGATGTTTTTTTTGAGGAAATGTTTTTTTTCTTCAAATGAAGAAAGTTTGAGTAAGATTTCTTCGACCACTTCTTTAGGAACTCCGATATCATCTTTTGATTTTTGTTTGTTAATTTTTGGTGTGTTTTTTTGGTCAATAAGATGTTCAAACTTTTCTTGATATGATTTCCTTTTCTGGTATTGCCAAAATAGAAAAGCGCCAATGACAGTTGTGATAAATAATAATATGAAAACGGTGAGGTTAAGGTTTTTATTATTTCCTTTAAGCTCATTGATAAGCCTTTCCTTTTCTTTAAGTAATGCAGGAGTATCGAATTCTTTAAATAGTGTAGTAGCGACAGAAGAAGCTTCGCGATTAAAGATACTATCAAATCGAAGCAGTTTACCTATGTATTCAAGTTGTGTTTCTTTTTGGTTACTTTCTTTATAAAAGGTAATCATGTGCTCGTATCCTTCCCTTACTTCAAAAGGAGTAATAATTTCATGTTGTAAAATTGAGTCTGTCTTTTTAAAATAATTTTGAGCAGCTGCTTTATTGTCTTTCAATAACTGAAGTTTACCAAGGTAAAATGAAGCTAGGATCAAAGTTTTTTTATTTTCGGCTGTTTGCGTATTTAATAATTTTAACCCATTTTCAATACTATCTTGGGCTACATTGTATTTTTTTTTGAAAAAGAGATTTATCCCTTCGTTAATACTAATTCTTCCCTGGAACCTGTTAAAATTATATTCAGATTTAGCGACTTCTTGAGTGGCTTTATAATTTATAGTAGTGGCAGAATCTAATTTAAAATTGTATCGATATGATTCTGCAAGTGCAATAGACGATCTTATATATCGTCTGTCATTAATAGGGGACTTTGAACTATTATGATCAAAATTTTCTTTAAAAAGAGGAAGTGCTTCTTCATGTTTTTCGATCGCGGTTTTGACACGTGCAATATTATATTTGGTGATATAGGTGTATTCTATATCTTTGAATTTTTCTGAAATAGCAAGTGCTTTAAGGTAATCATTTAGGGCTAATGTATATCTACCTTTTTTTAGATAATGTCCCGCTTTAAAAGAATAGGCTTGCATTGGGTATTTTTTGTCACCAAGTCCTTTACTTAAAACAATAGAAAGATCTAGAAATCGTAATTTTTCAGATTCTTTTTCGCAGTAATGAGATAGTAAGCAATAAGCTTGTGCCATTTTTATTTGGCTATTTTCTAGTTGAGCCTTTTTTAGATAGGTATGTAAATATATTTTTGACGTTAAGGTATCTGACCAAGTACTACTAAAGTCATTATATAAATCATCAAAACTTGATTGTTGTAACGAATCAGGAATCGTAAAACTATTAATTAAATTTTGTCCAAAACTAGTATAGCAATTTAGTATAGTAAATACTAATACGATGGTAGTTAATAAACGATATGTTGGTTTAATTCTTAACAACATTTTGAGGTAATACGTATCAAATATAAGCTATAAAGATATGATTTTCTGAATTTTCTGAATTTTCACACACAATGACAATAAGAATCTGATAATCAGTTACTTAAATTGTGTTTTATTATCTGGAATTCTCCGAATTTCGATAAGTTTGATTTGTTTTTGAAGGGATTAGCGATCTATATTTGGCTTGGATAAAAAAGTCAATCATGTCAAAAACAAAACAAAATAAAGTAGGGCATTTGGATATATTGGATCGCGATTTTGTCTTTTCTCAAGATCACTGGATGACTCAATATGCAACTAGAGAGACAATCACTGTGCTTAATTATTTTGCAACCTCATTATTTAAAAAAAACAATCTTGACGATATTCTCTGGGATATTGTAGAGAACTGCATTTCACAGCTTAAATTAGAGGATTGCGTGATCTATATGATCGATAAAAACAACGAGTTTTTAATTCAAAAAGCAGCTTATGGATATAAAAATAATGGGCAAAAAAAAGTAGTAAGTCCTATTAAGATCCACGTTGGTACGGGAATGGTAGGGCGAGTAGCCAAAACAGGAAGATATTTGTGCGTAGCAGATGTTACACAATACCCTAATTATATTGTAGACGATGGGTATCGAATGTCAGAACTATCAGTTCCTATTATTGTCAATGATACCGTAGTAGGAGTTCTGGATTCTGAGCATTCAAAGAAAAACTTTTTTAATAAAAATCATATATTTTTATTTAGACTTGTAGCACAACTATTGAGTAAAAAATTGGAGCAGATTTATGGCAAAGGAAGCTTTGTTATCAACAAAGAGAATGAATATTTTAAAGAGCTTGATTTTTTAATGAAAGAAGCAAAAATGTATCGAGATCCAAATATAGGATTAGATAGTATGGCCAAGAAACTAAAAATTAGTGGTAATTATCTATCCCAGTTGGTTAACAAACTTAGCGGTTATAATTTTGCAGATTATGTAAATCGATTTAGAATCGAGGATGCAAAACGCAAATTAAAAAACCCAAATTTTGTACATTATACCATCATCTCTATTGCCTTAGAATCCGGATTTAATTCAAAATCTACTTTTTATAGCGCTTTCAAAAAACTAACAGGCATTTCTCCAAAAGAATATAGAGTATCAGCTTAAAAAAGTCCGAATTCTTTGAAATTCAAAATTTCTGGACATTTCTCATTACAACCCTAATTACCTTTATTTTAAGATTACCTCAATAAGGATATTCAACGCTCATAAGGGTATTATGAATATCCTTATGAAGGGTTGAATTACTTCAGAAAATAAAATAAGAATAAGATGAAAAAGAATGATTTTTTATATACGTTTATACTTATAAGCTTAACAATTATAGGGTGTAATAATGATGACGAAACAATAGCTGCGCCACAAAATCAAAGCCCTAAAGATTTTTTAGTAGAAGTGAGTCAAACCACTACTAATAGTGCGTTATTAAAATGGAGTGAAGCAATAGACCCTGATGGCGACCCTGTTACATACACAGTTATCTTAGAGGGAAATGAAATAGTTTCTTCAATTACTAAAACCGAATACCTCTTAAAAGAACTTTTGCCTAAAACTAAGTACACAGGCTCTGTAATCGCATTGGATGGTAAAAATGGAGAGTCAAAAAATGAATTTACAGTGACTACTAACGAAATAGTGGATACTGGTATAACTACCGCATGGCAAAAATCCCTCGGAGGAAGCTCAGATGATGACGGATATGTGGTGATTCAAACGAATGACGGAGGATATCTAATAGGTGGTACATCTGAGTCTACAGATGGTGATGTTACCAGTAATAATGGTCAAAAAGATTGTTGGGTGGTCAAATTAGATGAATCTGGTAACATAATTTGGAATGTTAATTTTGGAGGTAGTGGTAATGAAACGATTCATGATCTTAAACAAACCACAGATGGAGGGTATATTGTTGGTGCATTTTCTTCATCTACAGACCAGGATGTTTCTGGAAATAATGGAATGCGTGATTTTTGGATTGTAAAATTAGATGTTTCTGGAAATATAAGTTGGGAGACCAATGTAGGAGGAAATAAAGATGATATTTTAGAAGCTATTATTGAAACATCAACAGGAGAATACGTCGCGGTAGGGTTTACAAGTTCGGATCAATTTGATGTGAATGGACAATCTGATGCATGGATCGTAAAATTAGATCAACTAGGAAATGTTTCGTGGGAGACAAATTTAGGTGGTCCACAAAGAGACTTAGCTTTTGAAATAGATCAGACTACAGATCAAGGGTATATTATTGCTGGTCACACAGAAACCGGCGATAATAAAAGAGATATATGGATAGCAAAACTTAATGATGAAGGTGGTCTTGACTGGGAAAAAACATATAGTGGTTCTGAGAATGAAGAGGCCACGTCTGTGCAACAAACCATAGACGGCGGGTATATCGTTGCTGGGTATTCTATGTCTAGTGATGGAGATTTTTTAGAAAACAATGGGGGTAGAGATGGCGTACTTATCAAAACCAATAACGCTGGAGATATGCAATGGAAAAAAAATATTGGTGGTTCAGGTTCTGATGGAATAAATGATATTAAAGAAACCACAGATGGAGGTTATATAGCCGTAGGAAGCTCTAACTCGTCAGATCTTGATGTACAAGGGAATAACGGGGCTTTTGATTTTTTGATTTTACGATTACAATCTAACGGAGAAATTATTTGGCAAAAGAATCTAGGTGGCGAAGGAAATGATTATGCATTTTCTATAGAACAAACTTTAGATGGTGGTTTTATAACGGCGGGTACAATATCTAATATTATGGGTGTTGGAGAGGGAACCGTTACTGATTTTAACTATTGGGTATTAAAGCTGGAATGAGTAAACACAACTTTGGAAATATGTAATGATTGAGTTTTTTGTCCAATTGCTTTTCATTACCCGCGAATCCTCATTACCTAACATTAACATATCGGTAATGGGGATTCTTTTTATGAAGCATATCATACCAAAACTTAATAGATAACACTTCTGGATAGTCAAAAACCAAAATAGGACTAAAGAATTTGCCTTAAATATGTCCTAATTCTTTGAAATTCAAAATTCTCGGATATTTCAAGTTACTACTCTAGTTAGGTTTGTATCATTAACTTTTAAAAATTAAAAAATGAAAGCAATAAAAAGTTTGATGAAAATCATGATGATTGTAATGGTATCAAGTTTAATCTTTTCATGTTCTGATGGAGAAGATGGTGCGATCGGACCACAAGGAGAACAGGGAGCTCCTGGTGCTGATGGACAAGATGGAGCAGACGGCGCTCCAGGAACTGCAAATGTTATGTATTCTAGTTGGATTCCTGTAGACTATTTGGTCGATGGGGCTCAAACAACTAATCTTATGGGGTTAGAAGTATTTAATGCTTCAGAGCTTAATCCTGAGACCGATGTGGTTTTGGTATACGGGCAAAGGACTACTGCTAGCCCAAATGAAGGGATATATCAATTACCATATCTCTTTTCTTCTCAAAACGAGTATTATACATATGGGTTGTTTGATACAACAGGGGGAACCGGATTACAAATAAGAGTAAACACAACCGATGGAGGTACTAATTTATTTACTTTTTTTCAGAATTATAGGTATGTAATTATTCCAGGAGGTATAGCAAAAACATCTGTAGACTATGCAACTATGAGTTATGAAGAAATTATAGCATTATTCAAAATCCCAGAGTAGAAGTATTCCACTCATTTTTAAAGCCCTTCAGGTCCATTGTTTTTTTTGGATTGAAGGGTTTTTTTGATAACCCTATTCAACTAATCATCTTATGCAATACATTTATACATGAGATAGATAATAATAATATCTTATCTTCATTATTTTAAGATTAAATAGAGAATTATGACACTTACCATGAGCATTCCTGCTTTATTATTTCCCGCAATATCATTAACGATGTTGGCATATAATGCAAGATATTTAGCTATTGCGTCCTTAATTAGGCAATTGTACAATGAATATTTAGATATGCCTTCA
Source organism: Aquimarina sp. AD10 (assembly GCF_003443715.1). NCBI lineage: Bacteria > Pseudomonadati > Bacteroidota > Flavobacteriia > Flavobacteriales > Flavobacteriaceae > Aquimarina > Aquimarina sp. AD10. The sequence continues at coordinate 4,089,747 of NZ_CP031965.1, forward strand.
GAAAATACTGTGCTACAAATTAAGAACTTAAGAAAGCGATTATGGCTTATCAGGAATATGCAAGCAATTGCTATTGTAAGTTTTTTAACAAGTGTAATCACGATGTTTTTATTATATATCGACTATATAAATTGGGCTAATGTGGTTTTTGGAGTGAGTTTATTTTCACTCATGCTTTCGCTTTTTTTGTCATTTATCGAAGTGCAAATTTCTACTAAAGCGTTGGCTATAAGGCTAGACAGAATCGAAGAAAATAGATAAGAAATTCTTATCTTGTTGATTGTAATTTGTCAAATAAGTTTTTAGTGCTAAAGAATGAACTTTTTAATAATGTAATACAAGACTTCAATACTGGATATTGGGAGTTACATTTAGATCCAAATAAGGAAATTTGGTCAGAAAAGTTTTACGAAAACACAGGATATACGGTTAATGATGTTGAGTCTACTATAGATTATTTTTTAGATCATCTGCTTCACAAAGAGGATGTAGATGTATTTAGAGATAACTTCCTCAATTATAGGCGTAATAGCATTAATTTTAAGCAACATATTAAAATTCTGACTAAAGAAGGCAACTATAAATTATTTAGATGCGCTACCAATGATGAGTTGCCGGTAGATATTAAAGCAGATATCAACCTTATATTTTTCTTTGAGATAAAGTTAGAACCAGAACAAAATATTTCTAAAGATAACTTCTATTACAAAGAAACTGCCCAGATGACAGAAACAGGTAGTTGGTATGTAGATTTCGAAAAAAGAAAAAGTTATTGGGATTTTGAGACAAAACGAATTTTAGAGTATGCAGATGATTATATTCCGTCGTTAAAAGATTCTGCAAGCTACTATGCAGAGGACTCACAACAACAGGCTGCCGATTGTTTCTTTAATTGTGCAATGGCAGGAACACCTTTTAATACAGAGATTAAAATGGTGACTGCTAATAAGCGAATATTTTGGGTTCGAGCTATAGGAAAACCGGTGTATAATGAAGCAAAAGAAATAATCGGGATTAGAGGGGTTTTTCAAGATATAGATGAGATTAAAAGAAAAGAATTACGATTAGAGAAATCAATTGATATTATTGCCTCCCAAAATTCTAGACTATTTAATTTTGCACATATTGTATCTCATAATCTTAGATCACATACTAGTAACTTATCTCTATTAGTTCAATTAATTGAAGATATTGATGATCCTCTAGAAAAAATTAACCTGATAAAAGAGATTAAACAAATTTCCTTTAGCCTAAATACTACGATTGAACATCTAAATGAGATTGTAGCAATTCATACTAATAAAGATCAAGAAAAGAAACCGGTTAAGTTTCAGGATTCTTTAAACTTAGTGACTAATGGTATAGGGCAGATGATCGCTATAAGCAAGACAAAAATAAAATCTCATTTTAAAGATTTAAATGAGATCGATTATATCCCTGCTTATTTAGAAAGTATTTTATTAAACTTAATTACTAATGCAATAAAATATAAACATTCGGATAGAGACCCTATTATAGATATCAAAAGCTATATCAAGAATGGAAATAAGTATTTAAAAGTTACAGATAATGGAAGAGGTATAGACATGAAATTATTCAAAGACAAGATTTTTGGGATGTACAAAACCTTTCATTACAATAAGGATGCAGTTGGTATAGGCTTGTTTTTAACCAAAAATCAAGTTGAATCATTAAATGGAAAAATAACTGTAGAAAGCGAGGTAGACACAGGAACTACCTTTATTATTGAATTTTAGAAAACCAATCACGATATTTTCTTTTAACTATGAGTGAAAAAATAGGATTAGCTTGTATTATCGACGACGATAGCATGTATGTAAATCTTGTAAAAAGGATTGTAGAAGCAAAAAATCTTTGTGAAAACCTAATGGTGTTTAAAAATGGGAAAGATGCTCTTAACTATTTTGAGGTGCTTTTGAATAATTTGGACAAGAAAATGATTCCAGAAATAATCTTTCTAGATTTAAATATGCCGATAATGGATGGATGGGAGTTTTTAGATAATTTTACTAAGATTAAAAATAAGCTAGAAAAAACAATTACACTTTACATTGTTAGCTCTTCAATTAATCCTGTTGATATAGAAAAAGCTAAAAGTATTAATACGGTTAAAGACTATCTTATAAAACCGGTTACTATTGAAGATTTAGAAGCTATCTTTTTGAAACAAACATTATAAAAAAACAGGGTTTCTTTTCAAAAAGAAACCCTGTTTTTAGTTTTTTAAAGTATGTATATTAAATCTGGGATACCCTTAGTGTGTTAACCATTCCTTTTGCTGTAATTGGCATTGCAGCAAGGTTGATCAACATGTCTCCTTGCTCAACAAAACCACGGTCTTTTGCAATTTTGTTGATATCTTCGACTGTTTCATCAGTACTAACAAATTTGTCATAAAACAAAGCCTTAACACCCCATAAAAGACTAAGTTGTGATAGTATTCTTTGATTACTAGTAAATACTAAGATATGTGCATCAGGTCTCCATGCAGATATTTGAAACGCAGTATAGCCACTATTCGTTAGCGTGCAAATTGCTTTTGCCTCAATATCATTAGCCATATGCGCAGCGTGGTAACAAATAGATTTGGTAATAAATCTGTTTGTTCTAATATGTGGTGGACTTTGTGGGACAGAGATTAATTCAGAGCCTTCTACACTACTTATAATCTTGGTCATAGTTTCTATAACTTGAACCGGATACTTTCCTACAGAAGTTTCTCCAGAAAGCATTACAGCATCTGCACCATCCATTACCGAGTTTGCAACGTCATTTACTTCTGCTCGAGTTGGAGTAAGACTGTCAATCATAGTCTCCATCATTTGAGTAGCAATAATAACAGGTATCCTTGCAGTCTTCGCTTTAAGAACTAGTTTTTTCTGAATTAAAGGAACTTCTTCTGCTGGGATTTCTACTCCAAGATCCCCTCTAGCTACCATTAAACCATCACAGTATGCAACAATTTTATCAATATTATCTACCCCTTCTGGTTTTTCGATTTTGGCAATAATAGGAATTTTGTGATCACTATTTTTCTTGATTAAATCTTGAAGCTCCATTAAATCTTGAGCATGACGCACAAAAGATAGTGCAATCCAATCCACACCTTGCTCACAAGCAAAAACAGCGTCTTTTACATCTTTTTCTGTAAGAGCGGGTAAAGAAATTTTAGTATTCGGAAGATTAACACCTTTCTTAGATTTTAGAGGACCTCCTTGTATTACTTTAGCTTTAACAGTATCTTTTTTGTTAGAAGAAACGACTTCAAAAATTAGTTTTCCGTCGTCTAACAATATACGTTCACCAGCTTTTACATCTTTAGGAAAATCTTGATAATTCATATATACTTGTGATGAACTACCTTCAAATGGTTTACCGGTAACAAAATTGATATAATCTCCATCATGAACAATGATATCACCTTTCATAACGCCGACTCTTAATTTAGGACCTTGTAAGTCTCCAAGTATTGCAGCATTAAAACCGTATTGCTTATTAAGTTCACGTATCATTTTAATACGCTCTTTTACGCCATCATAATCAGCATGAGAGAAATTTATTCTAAAAACATTTACTCCAGCCTCCAGCATTTTTTTTAAGATCTCTTTGGTGCTCGTTGCGGGGCCTAGCGTAGCAACGATTTTGGTTTTTTTACTTTTTGGCATTATTCAAATATTAAATTGTTCTTTGATTTAAGTGTTGGGTATTCCACTGTATATGCAGTCATAACCTGCGAAATGGTAAGTATGTCGGTTAATAATGCTGAACTAGAAAATGTAGAAGTTTCGGTATCTATTTTTAAGAAATAATCTACATTCTTTAATTCAGGAATTAAATATTTTATAACATAAGTATTAGTTGGTATATCAAATAATCCTTTAGCTATAGGTTCTTCTTGTTGTACTTGCGCGCTAAACTTATTTCCTATAAGAGTATATGAACTATATTGAAAATGATCATCATACTGATATAAAGGAAAACTTGCTAAAAGATCATCATACTTAAAATTGATATCTTCCTTTTTTCTGAAAAGTTTTAAATTCAAATATTTGTTCAATAAAAAAGCCAACCTATATGGAGCTAATGAACAATGAATAGCAATTAATTCATAAGTATCATCTTCAAGGGTGTCTAAAACTAGTTTTTGGATAGCCACTTTGAAATAATTTTGTTTCAGAATTAACGCGAAATATACAAATAAAATACCCCAACCAGTTTAATTGTATATAAAGATATTTAACGAAAACGATTGAGTTAGTATCTTTTATTTAAGAACTTATTTACTTTTTTGTTAATAAAGTGCTTTTTTGATTTTTACAGGTGTTAAGGTTGTTTGTACAATAGTAAATTTGTTGTTCAAGATATTATAAAATTTGCAATTCTATAAAGGGATATAAATGATCTATATAAATAAGGTGTATTTTTAAAACTACAGAATAAATAACTATATAAGTTTAGAGTTTAGATGTTTATCTTAGTTTGGAATGCGAAATATCCTCTTTTTGAGGCTTTTTCTTCGGCTTTTTTCTTTGAAGTAGCCCGCGCCTTTGCTACCACCTTATCATCTATCCATAGTTTTACAGCAAAATGTTTCATCTCATCTTTTCCTGTATCCTCATAGATCTCATAATTAAATGGCTTTTTTTCTTTTTGACACCATTCTATTAATAGGCTTTTGTAACTAATAACCTGACCTTCTAAGCTTTCAATATCAACGTAGGGGTTAATTACAGCTTCTTGAATAAATCGTTCGCAATACATGAAACCTCTGTCTAAATATATAGCTCCTATTAAGGCTTCAAAAAGGTTTCCATGGATATTTACTCCAAATTGAGACTTTGGAATATTGGTCCTAACTAGATCGATTAATTTAAGGTCTTTGCCTAGTTCGTTGAGGTGTTTTCTACTTACGACCTTAGCTCTCATCTTGGTTAGATAGCCTTCATTACCTTCTGGAACCTCTTTAAATAAATGTGAAGCGATAACACTACTTAACATTGCATCTCCTAGAAACTCTAATCGTTCATAATTTACAGCATTTCCTTTACTGTCTTTTAGATTTAATGATCGATGCGTAAATGCTTTTTCGTAAGGTCTAATGTTTTTAGGCTTGAAACCCAGTATTTTTTGAATTTTTGAAAAAAAATTCCCGTTCTTTTCAGAGCGGGAATTTAATATGTTGCGAATAACATTCATAATTATTCGTTCAATTTTTTAAATAACACACAAGCGTTATGACCACCAAAACCAAACGTATTACTCATTGAGAAAGTAATGTCACGTTTTTGTGCTTTGTTTAATGTTAAATTCAATTTAGAATCTATATTTTCATCCACAGTAGTGTGATTGATAGTAGGAGGCACTATACCTTTTTGCATTGCTAATATCGAAGCGATAGCCTCAATAGCTCCTGCAGCACCAAGTAAGTGTCCAGTCATAGATTTAGTTGAATTTATATTGATGTTCGGTGTATGATCTCCAAAAACTTTAGTAATTGCTTTTAATTCTGCAACATCTCCTAATGGTGTGGAGGTACCGTGTGTATTAATAGCTTCTACTTCTTCTGGTGCTACACCTGCATCTCGTAAACAATTAAGCATTACGCGTTCTACACCTATTCCGTCAGGATGTGGAGCTGTCATATGATAAGCATCACTAGACATACCACCTCCAACAACTTCGGCATAGATTTTAGCGCCACGTGCTTTTGCATGTTCATACTCTTCAAGAATAAGAGCTCCACCACCTTCGCCTAATACAAATCCATCTCTGGTAGCATCAAATGGCCTTGAAGCAGTTTCTGGGCTTTCATTTCTTGTTGATAGCGCATGCATTGCATTAAATCCTCCCATACCAGCAGCGGTAACTGCCGCTTCGCTTCCTCCTGTAATGATGATATCACAATGTCCTAAACGAATATAGTTTAAGGCATCTATCATTGCATTAGCCGAAGAGGCGCATGCAGAAACTGTGGTATAGTTTGGTCCCATAAAACCATTTCTAATAGAGATGTGTCCCGGAGCGATATCTGCTATCATCTTTGGAATAAAGAAGGGGTTAAAACGAGGGGTTCCATCACCTTCTGCGTAATTAACTACTTCTTGTTGAAATGTTTCTATTCCTCCGATACCGGCACCCCAAATTACGCCAACTCTAAATTTGTCGACCTTCTCAAGGTCTATGGCAGCATCTTTTATAGCTTCTTCAGAAGATACAATAGCATACTGCGCAAATTTATCTAGTTTGCGTGCTTCTTTTCTATCAAAATAATCCGTGGGATTGTAATTCTTGACTTCGCAAGCAAATTTAGTCTTGAATTTTTCGGCATCAAAATGAGTGATGGGAGCGCAACCGCTCTTTCCGTTTACCAACCCATCCCAATACTCATTAATATTGTTACCAATGGGTGTTAACGCACCCAGTCCTGTGACTACAACTCGCTTAAGGCTCATACTCTGTTGTGAAGTTTGTTACTTTGCGTCTTCAATATAAGATATTGCTTGACCAACTGTTGCAATATTTTCAGCTTGATCATCTGGAATCTGAATATCGAATTCCTTTTCGAATTCCATAATCAATTCTACGGTGTCTAGAGAATCTGCTCCTAGATCGTTTGTGAAGCTTGCTTCATTTACAACCTCGTTTTCGTCTACACCTAATTTGTCAACGATTATCGCTTTTACTCTTGATGCAATGTCTGACATAATTTTTTAATTTTAATTTTTAATTTAGGAGGCAAAAATAAAAAACTTTATTTTAAAACCCCATAATCCCGCAAAAATGTATTTGTGTTTTTATCAAATATAGGGAAGTATTAGCTTTTTGCTGCCTAAAATTGAATAATAATTATTTTTTTTGTGCGCTCTAATTAACAACAATACCATACTATGAAACGTATTATAATCTTTGCTTCTGGCTCTGGAACCAATGCCGAAAATATAATTAAATATTTTCATGAACGTAAAATTGCAGAGGTGACACATGTGTTTTCTAACAACCTGCGTGCCAAAGTGTTAAAACGAGCACATGACCTTGATGTACAGGCGTTACATTTTGACAAAGAGTCATTTTATGACACAAATGAGGTTTTTAATATCCTAAAAGATGTCAACCCTGACATGATAGTACTTGCAGGATTCTTATGGATTTTTCCGAAAAAAATTATTGAAGCATTCCCAAATAAGGTTATAAATATTCATCCGGCATTATTACCAAAATACGGAGGAAAAGGCATGTATGGGCACCATGTTCATGAAGCTGTTATCAGAAATAAAGAAAAAGAAAGTGGTATTACGATTCATTATGTAAACGAGAATTATGATGAAGGAGCAGTTATTTTTCAGGCTAAAACAGCAATTAAGTCAGATTTTTGTGCCGAAGATGTAGCCAAAGCTATTCATGATTTAGAATATAAACATTTTCCTGTCGTTATAGAAGAACTTCTGTTTGGAAACGAAAAAAGTGATAAAAACACTAAATAAATTATCACAGTAAGAAATGGCAAAAAAGGAAAAATTTTATGTGGTTTGGGAAGGACACAAACCAGGGATTTATACAAAGTGGAATGATTGTAAAGCTGCTGTAAAAGGATATGCAAGTGCTAAGTATAAATCTTTTGACTCCTTTGCAATGGCAAAAAAAGCTTTTAATGGAAGTTATGATGACTATAAAGGGAAGAGTAAGCCTAAAAAAACACTTACTGCTGCGCAATTATCAAAAATTGGTGAGCCTAATCTATATTCTATTGCGGTAGATGCGGCTTCTAGTGGTAATCCAGGTAAAATGGAATATCGTGGTGTAGATACGCAAACCGAGAAACAATTGTTTCATCAAGGTCCTTTTCCTCAAGGAACGAATAATATTGGTGAATTTTTAGCCTTGGTACACGGATTGGCGTATTTGAAAAAGAAAAATAGTGACCGTATTATTTATTCGGATTCTAAAATTGCTATTGGATGGGTAAAACAAAAGACGTGTCGAACAAAATTATCACGTAATACTAAGAATGCAGCAATGTTTGAACTTGTGGATAGAGCAATTGTATGGTTAAAAGAAAACACCTATACTACAAAAATTGTGAAATGGGAAACCAAAGCCTGGGGAGAAATTCCAGCAGATTTTGGAAGGAAATAAGGCTTTGAGAACCTAATTTATTTATTCAATTAATTGATCTTTATCTCTTAGTCGAGATTCATATAATTCAATAATTTTATCTGTTTTTTCTTTATTTTCTTGATAAAGGTTTTCTATATGTTTTATTGATCCCGTAAATCTTAATTATTTTTATCTTAGAAGCTTTTGTACCTGAAAGTTTGTTCTTAGGAATCTCCAAAATTCCCGATAGTTTTTAATAAAAAACTTAGAAAACCTACCCTATTTTAAATTTCTATAAAAAAATCCACCAGTTCCGAAAAATGAAACTGGCTACTCATAATATTGTAATTCAAAACAAGAAGATTCTGAGTAGATTTCTTGTTGGCACTAAAATTTGTTGCGCAACAAATAGGCGGAAACCGAAAAGCCTTAATAGAGTAGGTGTCATGTATTAATATTAAATTTTCAATTATGAAAAAATTAAAAGATTTAAATTTGAATGTTATTGAAGACAAAAATTCATTAACAGTTAAAGGAGGGCACAGTTGTGATGGAACTATAACAACCAGACCTTATGCTGATCATGAAGTTTTTTATGAACTTGGAGATTGGAATGATGAGGGTTGCTGCTAAGTAGTCTAAAAATAATGACCAAAGAAATTAGAATTATCTCTTTGGTCATTTTCTAACGGAATGATTTAAAAAATTAGAAATATGATATTATATAGATTACTGTTGTTTCTATTTATTTCATGTATGTTATCATGCAAGGAGCAAGAGATTAAGAAAAATCAAATAAGTATTAATAATCAAATATTATCTCTTACTACACAAAAAACAAAAGAACAGTTTCTTGAGGGTTTATTTGATTCAGACCAAGCTGCTAGAAATAGCGGAGTTGAATTAGAAATCCTTAAAAGAAATAATTATGATCAAAAATCTGAAGAATATCAAGATTATATTAGAAAAATGATAGAAACAGATTCTATTAATTTTTTAAAATCAAAAAAATATTTAGAAGTATATGGGCATCCTAACACCAAAGATTTTAGCTCAAAAGCAAGCTATGCAGTAAAAACTATTTGTTTGCACCAAACATATAAAAAGCAGTTAGAATTATTCCCATATATGTATGAGGGCTACACAAAAGGTTATTTAACAAACGAATCGTTTTCTTTTCTATTAAATAGATTACATATTAATAAGTACGGTACAAGTTATCCACAAGCCATAAATGATGAAGAAAACATTAAGCAATTACTTGAAAAATTAAAACTTAACTAAAAAATAATCCAAGTATTATGATACTTATCTGTAAAAGTCATGACGAGAATAATGAAAGCCATGAAGATGTAATTGATTGGCTGTCCTATCATAACGCTAAATTTGATTTTCTTTCTGGGCATGACTATTATGAGAATGGTAATGACTGGAGTATAGAACTATCGAATTCAAAGAACGAATCTAGCTTCTTTTCTCAAGAATATCAAAGTATTTGGTTTAGAGGATTTATGAGATATCGTTCTCATTTTAAAGAGGCTATTAATAGTTTGGATAGCACTAATGATAATATTGCCGAGCTTAGATGGCGATTGGGGCAAGAGACGGCAAAAACAAATTCCCAGATATTTAAAAGTTTTGAGGATTCGTATCAATTGCCAAATCCAAAATCGACCAAAGTTGATAAGTTTAGTATACTGAGGCTTGCAGAAAAAATAGGGCTTCAAATACCTATTTCTATGATATCAAATTCTCGAAAAAAGCTTTTGGAGTTTTATAAAAAGCACGGAGATGTTATTACAAAACCATTGTATGAAACGGTCTATTTTAGAGATGAGTCATCTGCTATATTTTTCAAAACAGATAAAATAACAGAAGAATCTATTAAATCATTACCCGAAAAGTTTTTCCCATCTTTTTTTCAGAGATATGTAGAAAAAGATATAGAATTAAGATCTTTTTATTTAGAAGGGAAATTTTATACTATGGCAATATTTTCACAATTGGATCCACAAACTAAAACTGATTTTAGAAACTATAATACTGAAAAGCCTAATAGAAATGTACCTTATTTACTACCTAAGGAAATAGAAACTAAATTAAGAAATTTGATGAAAGAATTGAATCTTAATACAGGTTCTATTGATTTAATAAAGACACCAGACAAAAGATATGTTTTCTTAGAGGTGAACCCTACAGGTCAATTTGGTTTTGTATCTAAGCCGTGCAACTATTATTTAGAAGACGAAATAGCAAAAACATTAATACAACATGACCAATAAAAAAGAAGTATTTTTCAAAGATTTTTTAGATAAACTCCCCTTTTTCTTTAGAAATCATCAAATACAAGACTTACAGATTTCTGACAATAAAGAAATTAATTTTTCTGATCAAATGCCAATTTATCATTCAGAGTTTGTAGAATGTAAATTGTCACAAAAACCAATTTCTAAAATACTAACATTCGATGAACAAAAAAACTTTTAGATTATTTGCGAATTGTAAGCTTGTTAAAGGTGCATCATTAGCAACAATTTGTGATCTTCATCGAGGTAAAGTGTATTCTGTACCATTATCTTTAGCAGAATTTCTTGAAAAAACGAAAAACGAAGATACTCTAGAAGGTATTGACTTTTTTTCTTCAGAAGACCAAGAAACTGTTCTTGAGTACATTGATTTTTTACAAGAAAATGAATTAGGGTTTTGGACAGATGAACCAGAAAGATTTCCAGAATTAAATATGCAGTGGAAATCTCCTGAACATATTAATAATTCGATTATAGAAATGGATCAATTAGATCAAAGAGATCTAAAAAAAATAACTACTGCACTTACTAGTCTACTTTGCAAATTTGTTGAGCTGCGATTTTATAAAACAATAAATTTAGATAAGCTTGATTTTTTTGCCAAAAACTGTTCTGATTCGGTTATCAGAAGTATCACCGTCTTTATACCATATACTTCTAGTTTTAATATTAAAGATATAGAAAGTCTTTCTGTCAAATATCCTAGAATAGTTCTTTTTGTTCTACATTCAGTAAAAGAAAAAGATATTTCAAGTAAGTCTGAAAATCCTAAAATCAAATTTATTTCCAAAAGCATAAATAATCAAAGTCATTGTGGCATTATTGACCCTAAATTATTTTCGATTAAAATTCCTGTATTCACAGAGTCCTTGAAATTTAACTCTTGTTTGAATAAAAAACTAGGAATAGATAATGAGGGTAATATTAAAAATTGTCCTTCAATGTCTCAAAGTTATGGAAATATTAAAACCGACGATATTGAGGAAGTGGTTCAATCAAAGCAATTTCAAAAGCCTTGGGGGATTCATAAAGATTTAATAGATACCTGTAAAGATTGTGAGTATAGGAGAGTATGTACTGATTGTCGGGCATATGTAGAATATCCTGAAAATAAATTTTCTAAACCTTTGAAATGTGGATATGATCCACATACAAATCAATGGCAAGATTGGAGTAAAAACCCTTTAAAACAAGAAGCAATAAAATATTATAGTTTCCATGAATTTGTGAAAAGTTAGAGGTAATGATAAAATAGAAAACCAAAGCCTGGGGAGAAATTCCAGCAGATTTTGGAAGGAAATAAACTTATTTTAAATATAATTTAGACCATATTATATAGAAAAAATACCCTAGAATAACTCTAAGGTATTTTTTTTAATCTTGCTTTATTGTTTAAGTAAGCTACTTACTTTATATTATCCACCACAAGGCCCAAGATTATTCCATCCGCTAGCAGTTCTTTGGTATAAGTCTCCATTATAGGTTACTTTATCACCAGTAGTATATGATCTAGCGCTGCTATATGCAGTTACTCCGTCACAAGGATCGTTACTAGGACATGGTCCAAGATTATTCCATCCGTTAGCAGTTCTTTGGTATAAGTCTCCGTTATAGGTTACTTTATCACCGGTAGTATATGATCTACCGCTATTATACGGTGCTACACCAGCACAAACATCACCAGTATCTGGAAATGGATATATAGTTCCTATAAATTCTTTATCAATTTCTGAAAGATTAGTATTTGAACCTACTGCGACTCTATCTAGAGTGTGCTCTGCAGGAATAGGATAATGCATAATTGATAATGGGTCGTAAGCACTATAATTAGAAATGTTAGCTTCATAACGTCTAAAAAGGTTGTTATCAACCTGTGCTTTGGACCAATTATTTGGTGGTCCAGCATAATATGAATAAACCGCATCTTTATCCCAGTTTATTCCTGCTACTGGATTTTGATGCTCATGGATTAATCCAAGTGCATGACCAAATTCGTGAATAGTTGTTCTTCTGAATTCTGAATCAGTAGTATTATCATTAAACCATCCAAAGTGCATACTGTGATCGTGACTGTTTGAATCAGTTCCTAAATATGACCAAGATCCTGTTACATCGCTATATTGGCCCTCTTTGAATGCAATTTTAATATTAGCATTACTTGTAGAAGAAACCCATTCAAACTTAAGGTTTGCATGTTTCTCCCATTCTACGGCATATTGTTTTACTTTGGATTGAACAAAATTGTTTCCGTTTAAAAACTTTACTCGAATAGTTTGACCTGTTTCCCATTGTTTTGCTTTAACACTGGTAGCCTTTGCTTCATTTGGTGCATCCCATTTGGCAATACATACATGAGCACTTTTAGCTTGTTCACTTACTTGATTCCCCTCAAAAACGTCTTCTGTATCCTTCTCACAATTGGTTAACGAAAACGAAACTAACAGTGCTAGAGCAAATCTAGCTAGTTTACTTTTTCTCATATTTATTTGGGTTATTTGTTAAAATTTTATTAAAATTAACAAAACTTTAATAAAAATACAAATAAAATACTGAAAAAGCATTCTTTTGATAAGTTAAAACCGTACTTTTTTAAAGTTAACAAAATGGCTTATATTTCTTTTTTTACTTCAAAAATGTTTTCAATAACACATTTGTAATGCTCTGTAGTTTTTTTCTACTAAATGACTGAGATATAGATCTAAATATGATGATTTAAAAGCCAGAAATCATGAAAAATATATACTACCTATTGTTTTTACTACTTCCATTTATTGCAAATAGTCAAACCGAATGGAAAATAGCGAAGTCCAATAAAGGTATTCAAATACAAGTTAGAAAAACGGGAAATAGTCCTTATAAAGAATATAAAGCGATAACCTCGATCAATACATCATTAGATCAAGTGCTGAGGGAGTTATTAGAAGCCCCTGAGTATATGGAAAATTGTAAGGAAGGGATTAGCCATCTGGTAAAAATAAATAAACAGGGGGATTATATATTTTATGCAAAAAATGAATTTTCGTGGCCTGTAAAAGATCGAGATGTTGTTTCCAGAATACGTATAGAAAGAATTTCTAAAACAGTAATCAAATTAAATATAGATGCTGTTCCAGAAGAAGTCCCTAGATTAAAAAACACACTTCGTATACAGGAAATGTCTGGGTTTTGGTTGCTAGAAGAAAAAAATGGAACAGTAGCAGTTACTCAGCAACTTTATATAAATCCAGAAGGATCATTACCTCCATTTATCACAAATTCATTATTGGTTACGGGGCCTTTTAAAACATTTTTAGAACTTAGAAACAAACTAGAAAAAGCAAATTCTTAATATTGATTTTATAAGACTTTACTTTTCATTAATATGCTTGAAAAGTAAAACGTATATTTGCAAAAAATTATTACGCTATTTTATGAGTAAATTACTTATTGTAGGCTCTGTTGCCTTTGATGCCATTGAAACTCCATTTGGAAAAACAGATAAAATTTTGGGTGGAGCAGCGCCTTATATAGCGCTTTCTGCATCCAGTTTTAATATTCCATCTGCAGTTGTATCTGTAGTTGGAGATGATTTTCCAAAAGATTATCTAGAGATGTTAAAGAAAAAAGATATTGATACTTCTGCTATAGAAATTGTGCAAGGAGGGAAAACATTTTTCTGGAGCGGTAAATATCATAATGATCTAAATTCTAGAGATACCTTAGATACACAACTTAATGTTCTTGCAGATTTTAGTCCTGTAGTTCCTGATAATTATAAAGACGCAGAAATTGTAGTTTTAGGAAATCTAAATCCACTAGTTCAGTTAAGTGTCTTAGAGCAAATGGTATCTAAACCAAAACTTGCTATATTGGATACGATGAACTTCTGGATGGAAGACGCTTTTTTAGCAGACCTTAAAAGAGTTATTGCAAAAGTAGATGTTATTACCATTAATGATGAAGAAGCAAGACAATTAAGTGGTGAGTACTCTTTGGTGAAAGCGGCAAGAGTAATTTCAAAAATGGGTCCAAAATATGTGGTGATTAAAAAAGGAGAACATGGAGCCTTACTTTTTCATGAAGAAGAAATTTTCTTTGCACCCGCATTACCATTAGAAGAGGTTTTTGATCCAACTGGTGCAGGCGACACTTTTGCAGGTGGCTTTGCAGGGTATTTAGCCAAAACAGGTAATGTTTCCTTTGAAAGTATGAAAAACGCAATTATTCATGCTTCGAACTTAGCCTCTTTTTGTGTAGAGAAGTTCGGAACAGAGCGAATGGAAAATTTAAGTCGAGAAGAAATTCAAAAAAGGCTTAAGCAGTTTAAGCAATTAACACAATTTGAAATAGAATTGTCATAAATGAAAATATAGCCCTGAAATGATTTTGGGGCTTTTTTAATTATACTATAACACAAACTTAGAATACTGGAATACAATGAGTGATGCGTTAAAACACGAATGCGGTATAGCATTTATTCGATTATTAAAGCCATTGTCTTATTACAAAGAAAAATATGGCAGTGCATTTTATGGAGTTAATAAAATGTACTTAATGATGGAAAAACAACATAACCGAGGACAAGATGGAGCAGGTTTTGCAAGTATTAAATTAGATACTTCACCAGGAGAACGATATATAAGTAGAGTTCGTTCTAGTAAATCTCAGCCCATACAGGATATTTTTTCGCAAATAAATGATAGAATTAATAAGGAATTAGTTGATCATCCTGAGTACGCAGATGATGTTGATCTTCAGAAAAAAAATATACCTTATATAGGAGAGGTGTTATTAGGGCATGTACGTTACGGTACCTTCGGAAAAAATAGTGTTGAGAGTGTTCATCCTTTTTTAAGACAGAATAACTGGATGCATCGTAATCTTATTGTTGCAGGTAATTTTAATATGACAAATAACGACGTGTTATTTGACAACCTCGTGCGACTTGGGCAACACCCTAAGGATAAAGTTGACACGGTTACTGTAATGGAGAAGATTGGGCATTTTCTGGATTCAGAGGTTGCTAAATTGTATAAGAAATTAAAGAAAGAAGGTTTTAACAAAATTGACGCATCTCCGCAGATTGTTGAACGATTAAACGTAGCTAAAATACTTAAGAAATCATCAAGAGATTGGGATGGTGGATATGCTATGGCAGGAATGTTAGGACATGGAGATGCTTTTGTGCTTAGAGATCCAGC
Organism: Aquimarina sp. AD10; assembly: GCF_003443715.1. Lineage (NCBI taxonomy): Bacteria > Pseudomonadati > Bacteroidota > Flavobacteriia > Flavobacteriales > Flavobacteriaceae > Aquimarina > Aquimarina sp. AD10. The sequence continues at coordinate 4,105,348 of NZ_CP031965.1, forward strand.
AGGAATACGACCAGCGTATTATTATAAAGATGATGAGGTAGTAGTAGTAGCATCAGAACGGCCAGTTATCCAGACAGTTTTTAATGTTGATTTTGATGATGTTAAAGAACTTGATCCTGGAAAAGCGATTATTGTAAAGAAAGATGGTAATACCTCTATAAAAGGGATTATAGAACCTTTAGAAAGAAAAGCTTGTTCTTTTGAAAGAATTTATTTTTCAAGAGGTAGTGATGCAGAAATTTATGAAGAAAGAAAAAAATTAGGTAGATTATTAATGCCTCAAGTTCTTAAAGAAATTGTTCATGATACAGTAAATACAGTTTTTTCTTTTATTCCGAATACTGCCGAAACTTCTTTTTATGGTATGGTAGAGGCGGCACAAGATGAATTAAATAAACAGAAGAATGAAACTATTCTTTCTGAAAAAGAAACACTTACAGATGAGCGTCTTTCAGAAATTTTATCGTATCGACTGAGAACAGAGAAAATTGCTATAAAAGATGCTAAACTGCGAACATTTATTACAGAAGATAGTAGTAGAGATGATTTAGTAGCTCACGTATATGATGTTACTTATGGAGTTGTAAAACAAGAAGATAATTTGGTAATTATTGATGATAGTATTGTGAGAGGTACAACACTAAAGAAAAGTATTATCAAAATGATGGATAGATTGAATCCTAAAAAGATTGTTATTGTCTCTTCTGCTCCTCAAATTCGTTATCCAGATTGTTATGGAATTGATATGGCAAGATTAGAAGGGTTAGTTGCTTTTAAAGCAGCACTAGAACTTTTAAAAGAAGATGGTAATTATGACTTGGTTGAGCAAGTTTATGAAAAATGTAAAGCTCAAGAAAACCTAGAAGATTCTGAAGTGCAAAATTTCGTAAAAGAAATTTATAGTGGATATTCAGATCAAGAAATAAGTGATAAAATAGCTGAATTATTAAGCGACAATTCTGTAAATGCAGATGTAAAGATTATTTATCAAACAGTCGAGAACCTGCATAGCGCCTGCCCTAAGAACCTTGGAGATTGGTATTTTACAGGAGATTACCCAACAATTGGAGGAAACAGAGTCGTAAATAAAGCATTTATTAACTTCTTTGAAGGTAAAAACGAAAGAGCGTACTAAAAAAGCATAAAAAGTTTGTTGTTAAAAAGGGTTAATTTGTGTAGTTCAACAATTATTTTGACCTTTCATCTAAAACATTTTTTCACAATGAAATAACGCTTTATATTAGCAGAGCCATAGCATAAGTAGGTTAAGTTCATGGTAGATTTGGGGCAAAAAAAGGTGGACTTTCCACCTTTTTTTATTTTATGACAATTCGTAATTATACATATAAAAAAAGAGTCACAATATTGTGACTCTTTTTTCTTTTAACAAAGAAAGAATAGTAAAAACCTATTTTCCTTGTGCATATCTACTTGAAACTTCATTCCAATCAATAACATTAAAAAATGCAGATACGTAATCAGGACGACGATTCTGATAATTTAAGTAATAAGCATGCTCCCAAACATCTAGAGCAAGGATAGGAGTACCTCCGCATCCAATACCTGGCATTAAAGGATTATCCTGGTTAGGCGTAGAACAAATTTCTACTTTACCCCCAGGATGAACACATAACCAAGCCCAACCTGAACCAAAGCGCGTACCCGCAGCACTAGCAAATGCGCCTTTAAAAGCATCAAAAGATTCATATGCTGCATTTATAGCATCTGCAAGCTCTCCAGAAGGCTTACCTCCACCATTAGGAGACATTACTTCCCAGAATAAGTTGTGATTATAATATCCGCCACCATTATTTCTAACAGCAGTATTATTCATGTCTAAATTAATAAGTATGTTTTCAATAGTTTTGCCTTCAAGATCAGTTCCTTCGGTAGCTGCATTTAATTTACTAGTATATCCTGCATGATGTTTGTCATGATGGATTTCCATAGTACGAGCATCTATATGAGGTTCTAACGCATCAAAAGCGTAGTTTAATTTTGGTAATTCGAATGACATAAAATTTATTATTTTGATTAATAAAAATACAAATGACCTCAAATTTAACAATTAGAGTGGTGAATAAAAATTTATAATTGTTATAAATTGATTAAATCAGAATATTGCTAAAAAAAATCGTATTACTTATAGATTTGTAAATATCTCAGGGTTTCAGAATACCTGATTTTGTATTTTAGTAAAAAAAATTGAATCCTAATATTCCTTTTACCATATATAACGCTGCTGCCGGAGCAGGAAAAACATATACCTTAGTTAAGGCATACTTGATTACTGTTCTTAAAGGTGAATTTAGAGATAGTTATAAGAATATTTTAGCTATTACATTTACAAATAAAGCGGTTGCCGAGATGAAAACTAGGGTTTTAGAAAATCTCGTAGCTATTAGCAGTACCGATACACCTATTAAATATCAAGGGTTATTAGATGAATTAGTTTTAGAGACAAAAATACCTAAAGAGAAACTTAAGTTAAAAGCCAAACGAACCCTAAAGAGTATTCTACATAATTATGCAGCCTTTGATATTGTTACTATAGATACGTTTACGCATCGAGTATTAAGAACATTTGCGTACGATTTAGGGATTCCTATGAATTTTGAAATTGAAATGGATTCAGACGCTTTGATCGAAGAAGCTGTAGCTGGCGTAGTTTCAAAAATAGGAGTGGACAAAGAGTTAACCAAACTTATTATCGATTTTGCATTAAGTAAATTAGATGAAGATAAAAGTTGGGATATTACCTTAGAGCTAAATAAGGTAGCCCGGTTATTATTTAGTGAAAATGATAGAGAACATTTAAATAAACTTTCTAAAAAGAAGATTGCAGATTTTGAAGCTTTTAAGAAATTGTTAATCCATAACAGTAAAGAACTAAGCAAAGCTGTAGTATCAGAGTCTAAGAGTTTGTTGGTCACAATTAATGAAAACGGACTAGCTACAGAAGATTTTACAAGAGGCTCTATCCCAAAACACTTTCAAAAATTAGCAGCAGGAGAGACCGCTGTAGATTTTAAACCAGTTTGGAAACAAGATATTACGAATGCTACTTTTTATGGAGCAAAACTAGAAGAAGATAAAAAAAGCCTAATTGATAAAATTCGCCCAGAAATCGAAGAAACTTTTTTAACTACTAAACAACAATTAGTACAAATACAACTTCTTAAAAACATCATAAAAAACCTCACTCCTCTTTCTGTATTAAATACAATAAACCAGGAATTAATCAAGATAAAAAAAGAAAGAAGAATTCTACTCATTTCAGAATTTAATACAATTATCAGTAATACTATTAAAGATCAACCGGCTCCCTTTATTTATGAACGTTTAGGAGAACGCTACCGAGATTATTTTATCGATGAATTCCAAGATACTTCAGAATTGCAATGGAATAACTTAATACCATTAATAGATAATGCAGTTTCGACAGAAACACTATCTGGAAAAAGAGGTCAGGTTACAATTGTAGGTGATGCAAAACAGGCTATTTATAGATGGAGAGGAGGGAAAGCAGAACAATTTATCGACCTTTCTTTTGATAAAAACCCGTTTTCAGTACAAGAAAAACAAGTTCTTAATCTACCTAGAAATTATCGAAGTCATGAAGAAATTATAAAGTTTAATAATAACTTTTTTACTTTTCTGTCTGGTGAATTTAGTGATGAAAATCACCGACAATTATATCTTCAGGGAAATCAACAAAAGGTCAACTCAAAAAAAGATGGTTATGTAAATATATCTTTTATCGATGCCGCCAATGCTGAAGAAGAAAACGAGATATATCCAGAAAAAGTACTCGAATCGATAATCGAACTAATAGAAAAAGGTTATCGGGCAAATGATATATGTATTATAGTTCGAAAACAAAAAGAAGGTGCTGTATTAGCTGATTTTCTTTCAGAAAAAGGATTGTCTATTATTTCGTCAGAAACATTGCTAATTAATAATGACCCTCAGGTAGGTTTTATTATAGACTTACTCTCCTGGTTCACATACCCAGAAGATTTCTTGGCAAAGGCTAATGTTTTGCACTTTCTTATTGACCGATTAAACATACAGGACAAACATTCATTTTTACAAAAAATGATGATTGCAAAAAAAGACTTGTTTTTACTTGAGTTAAAGCAATTAGGAATAAACTTCGATTTTGATCAGTTAGCACTAAGGCCTCTTTATGATGCAGTAGAGTATATTGTTAGTAGTTTTAATTTGGCTAATGTTAGTCCTGCTTATATACAGTTTTTTTTAGATGTAGTATTTGCATTTACCCAAAAACAAACTGATGGGATAATAGGTTTTCTTTCTTATTGGGATGATAAAAAAGAAAAATTAAGTATTGTGGCTCCCGAAACCGAAGAAGCCATTAAAATTATGACGATACACAAGGCTAAAGGACTTGAGTTTCCTTGTGTGATTTATCCGTATGCCAATATAGATGTATATAGAGAAATAGAACCTAAAACGTGGTTGAATGTAGATAAGGACGTATACTCAGGTTTTGAAGAAGTATTTATTGATTATAATAAGAATATATCAGAGTATGGTAGTTTTGCTCAAAAAATAATTCAGGAACGCCAAGCACAATTAGAGTTAGATACTTTTAATTTGTTGTATGTTGTTCTTACTAGAGCTAGAGAGCAGTTGTATATAATTTCAAAATATGAGTTAAGTAAAAAAGGAGATAGTAACCCAAATAAATTTTCTGGAAAACTAATCAAATACTTACAAGAAAAAGGAGATTGGATCAAGGATGAAAAAAAATATGAATTTGGTAACCCCCTAAAACCAGAAGAAACAGAAGTTGAAACAGAACATAAAGCAAAAGCAATAAAATTATCGCGTTTTGATGATGTATCTAAAGTTTATAAAGTGAATATTGTTACAAATTCGGGAAAACTCTGGGATACTGCTCAAAAAGATGCTATAGAAAAAGGAAACCTGATACATGAGTTAATGGCATCTATTTATACATATGATGATATAAACAGAAGTATTGAAGATAAGTTCGTTAGGGGAGAAATCACCTTTTTTGAGAAAGATGTACTCAAAGATGAGATAAAAAATGTGGTAAAACACCCGAAACTTTTTAAATACTTTTCTTCAGAAAATAAAGTGTATAACGAAAGGGATATTATTTATAATGGCAGGTTATTTCGACCCGATAGAATTACGATTGACAAAGAAGGACTAACAAGTATAATAGACTATAAGACTGGTATTTACAGTGATTCTCATGCCGATCAAATAAATGAATATGGAAATATTCTACAAGAAATGGGACATGTAATAGAGAATAAAATTCTTATTTATTTCGATGAAAGTGTCACTTTAAAATACATATAAATAAACGATTATTTTCATAATTACTAAAAGAAATTTAAGGATAAAAGGTATTTTTATCTTATAATTGTATCGTAATTGCGAAGAAAATTATGATAATTTTTCTTCAGATCAGTTAAAGTTGACATCATTTTTGGGGATAATAAGCTAATACAAAAAATATTAGTACTTCTCAAAGTGGTTATATTTACTGGCCTATTAAGAAAGATTTATTAGATTTGTCTTTGACAGTTATGTTTAACATATTACATTTGCTCTAATTAACACTTAAAAATTAAATTATTGAATATGAAACATCTTAGCAGATTTTTAGCGGCTTCGTTACTAGTACTAGGCTTTAGTACTGCGAACGCACAAGATGAAAACAATCCTTGGGCGGTTTCTATAGGCGTTAATGCCGTTGACATCTTTCCTACGGGGGGAGACCTTATTAATCAGGGAGAAATTTTCGACGAATTTTTTAATGCTAGTGACCACTGGAATATCCTTCCTTCTGTTTCCACATTATCTGTTGGTAAGTATATAGGAGATGGTTTTACTTTTACAGTAACTGGGTCAGTTAACAAAATCGAAAACGCAGGAGAACTTCCTGACGGAACTGATGTTCCAGCAGACGATTTATCATACTACGCTGCAGATGGTAGAATTAGCTATAGTTTTAAAAATGCATTAAAATCAGGTTGGTTTGACCCTTACTTAGGTGTAGGTGGTGGATACACTTGGGTAGACGAAAATGGTGCAGGAACATTAAACGGTTCTTTAGGTTTTAACCTTTGGTTAACTGAAAACTTAGCGTTCAATGTGCAAACTACTTACAAGCACGTATTCGAAGATTACGATATTCCTGGTGCAGGAGGTAACTTAAACTACCCTCCAACACATTTCCAACATTCTGCTGGTCTTACTTTCGCTTTCGGAGGTAAAGATACAGATGGTGATGGTGTATATGACAAAGATGATGAGTGTCCAGACGTTCCTGGTTTAGAGGAATTCAATGGATGTCCTGATACAGACGGTGATGGAATCACTGACGCTAAAGATGACTGTCCTGATACTGCAGGTACTGCAGAATTTAATGGATGTCCTGATACAGACGGTGACGGTGTACCAGATCCTAAAGATGAGTGTCCTACTGTTGCTGGTTTAGCAGATCTTAACGGATGTCCTGATGCTGATGGTGACGGAATCACTGACGCTAAAGATGAGTGTCCTAACGAAGCTGGTCCAGTTGCTAACAACGGATGTCCTTACCAAGATAAAGATGGTGACGGAGTACTAGATAAAGATGATAACTGTCCTGATGTTGCTGGTACTGTTGCTAACAATGGTTGCCCAGAAGTAACTGAAGAAGTTCAGAAAAAACTTAATGAGTACGCAGCTGAAGTATTATTTGACTCTGGTAAATCTTCTATCAAAGAACAGTCAAATGCTAGACTTGCTGAGATCATTGCTATCTTAAAAGAGTACCCTACAGCTAAATTTACTATCGAAGGTCATACAGACAGTCAAGGTAGAGCTACAAACAATCAGAGATTATCTGATTCTAGAGCTAACGCTGTAAAAACATACCTTACAGAAAATGGTATCGATCAGTTTAGATTATCAGCTATAGGATATGGAGAAGATAAGCCTATCGCTAGTAATAAAACTAGAGCTGGTAGAGCTAAAAACAGACGTGTAGAGATCAACTTAGTGAAATAAGAAATCTCTTAACAATAAATCATGAAAACGTCCCGATAATTTCGGGACGTTTTTTATTTTTAGAAAATTAACAATCCCAAAAATATCACTTAACTTTCTAATGAAAGTATGGTATTCAAAATTGTAAACGCTTGAAAAGTTTTCTAAAAGAAGTATTATTAGAGTTGTACACCACAACCGAAGATATATCTAACCTTATCTTTTTGGTGCCCAGTAAAAGAGCAGGTCTTTTTCTTAAAAAAGAACTTTTAGATATCTATAGAGAACAATCTATTCTTGTTCCTGAAATTCTTAGTATCGAAGAGTTTATTACCAAATTATCTGGACTACAACAGATAGATACTATACAAACAGTATTCGAGTTTTATGAAACGTATTTGAGTACTAACACACATTTACCAAAAGAAGATTTTGAAACTTTTACTACTTGGGCTCAAACCTTGATTTATGATTTTAATGAAATCGATAGATATTGCATAGATCACAAGAGCTTTTTTGCTTATTTATCAAGCATACAAGACATCAATCATTGGTATTTACAGAAAGAAAAGACAGAGCTAGTGCAAAACTATATCCAGTTTTGGGAAAGCCTGTTGCACTATTATGATAGCTTTAAAAACAGACTATTATCTAAGAAAATAGGATATCAGGGATTATTATATCGCAAAGCTTCCGAGGATATCAAAGAGTACGTAAAAACCGAAAAGAGGAAACATATTTTAGTAGGCTTTAACGCGCTAAACAATGCAGAACAAATTATATTCCAAACACTTTTAGAAGCTAATCTTGGAGATGCCTATTGGGATGCGGATACTTTTTTTGTCGAAAACAAGTATCACGAAGCCTCTTTATTTTTGAGAGGTTATAAGGAACAATGGGAATATTATAAAAACAATACTTTTAAATGGATTAAAAATAATTTTTCTGAAGAAAAAGATATAAAGCTTATAGGAGTTCCTAAAAATGTTGGACAAGGTAAGTGTATCGGTCAGATACTAAAAAAAATTCCAAAACAAGATATAGAAAAAACGGCATTGGTATTAGCAGATGAAGGCTTATTGCAACCGTTATTAAACGCAATGCCAAATACGGTTGAATCTGTAAATATTACTATGGGATTGCCACTTAAGGAAATTCCGGTTTCAAGCTTTTTTGAGCTATTATTTGAGTTACATAAAAATGACAATCATAGGGGACTATATTATAAGTCGGTTCTAGAAATTTTAAATAGCCGTCCCGCTTATTGGCTTTTGGGGGATACAGCTAAGCAATTAATAAATACTATATCCAAAGAAAATATAGTGCATGTAACACTTAGAAATTTACAAGATCAATGTTCAAGTAAAGAGATACAGATACTTGATTTGTTGTTTAAACCTTGGGATGGAGTTGCTATAGCATTAGAACATTGCAGAACTATTGTGCAATTAATTAAAGAAAAACTAGATAAAGATAAAGATGCTTTAGAGTTAGAGTATATCTATCAATTTTATCTGATATTCAATAAACTGTTTACATTATACAACACATACAAGTATATTACTACTATCGGAGCTTTATACACCTTGTATAAAGATATTTTAATGTCTGAAACTCTTGATTTTTCGGGGGAACCTTTTAGAGGCTTGCAATTTATGGGTATGTTAGAGTCTAGATGTTTGGATTTTGAAACCGTAATTATAAGCTCTGTAAATGAAGGAGTTTTACCTGCTGGTAAAAGCACAAATTCTTTTATTCCTTATGATTTAAAAAGAGCATATAACCTTCCAACATATAAAGAAAAGGATGCAATCTATACGTATCACTTTTATAGATTAATTCAACGTGCCAAGAATGTGTATTTGATCTATAATACAGAAGACGAAGGTGTAGGAGGAGGAGAAAAGAGTCGATTTTTATTACAATTGGATATTGATAAGAGACCTAAACACACAGTAACACATTATACTGTTTCGTCTAATGTTCCTAAGTTTAATACGCAATCACATCAGGTAGGAAAAAACAATGCTGTTTTAATAAAATTAAGAGAACTAGCAGCGCATGGATTGTCCCCATCTGCCCTAACCTCATACATAAGAAACCCAATAGACTTTTATTACAAGTATGTTTTAGGGATTCGTGAAACAGATGAGGTTGAAGAGACCATTGCTGCCAATACCTTAGGAACAGTAATTCATAATACCTTAGAAACGTTTTATAAACCTCTTGAAAATAGTTTTCTTTCTATAGATGAGATAAAAAGAATGAGAGATGCTATAGATACAGAACTTCAGGCAGAATTTAAACGAGAATATGCAGACTTAGATATCACTCAGGGTAAAAATCTCCTAATTTTTGAAGTAGCAAAACAATACATTCGTAATTTTTTAAAATCTGAAGAGAAGGTAGTAAGTGAAGGCGGTAAATTAAAGATCATTGCTATAGAGAGTAATTTAAAAACACAGGTACAAATTCCTGAGTTAGATTTTCCAGTATATATAAAAGGAAAAGTAGATAGAATTGATGAACTTGATGGTCAATTAAGAGTGATAGACTATAAGACTGGAAAAGTAACAAGAAATGATGTAGTATTAATGGATTGGGAAGTAATTACTGAAGATTATAAATATAGTAAGGCCGTGCAGGTTTTAGCCTATGGGTATATGCAACATAATGAAAACCCAATTTCTGAAGCCTTTACAGCGGGTATTATTTCTTTTAAAAACCTTAAAGAGGGATATCTTAAGTTTGGAACAAAAGAAAGCATCAGAAGTAAACCCAATCATAACATTACAAACGAGACTTTTGAAGCATACCTTTCCCAATTAAAAAAATTGATTCTTGAGATTTTTAATATCGAGATCCCATTTATCGAAAAAGAAGTATAGAGCAGTGATTAAGAATGAAAACCTAAGCATTAAAGGAAAGCATAATAAACCAATCATGATGGATTTTTCCTATGTTTCAAATAAAACAAGAAAACCAATTGTAATATTTTGTCATGGTTATAAAGGTTTTAAAGATTGGGGAGCTTGGAATTTAGTTGCAGAAATGTTTGCTAAGGCTGGATTCTTTTTTGTGAAGTTTAACTTTTCTCATAACGGAGGAACAAAAGAACAGCCAATAGATTTTCCTGATTTAGAAGCATTCGGTAATAACACATTTATCATAGAGTTAGATGATCTAGAAAACGTTTTGGATTTGATAACAGCTTCAAGTTTTAAGCATAAGAACGAAGTTGATAGTACTAAAATTACATTAATAGGACATTCTCGTGGGGGAGGCATTGCAACAATTAAAGCCACCGAAGACCATAGGGTTAACAAGCTAATTACTTGGGCTAGTGTTTGTGATTATAAAAATAGATTTCCAAAAGGAGAAACGCTAAAGCAATGGAAAGAAGATGGAGTAATGTTTGTAGAAAATGGAAGAACAAAACAACAAATGCCACATTATTTTCAATTTTATACCTCTTTTGTTGATAATGAAAATCGTCTTACCATCAAAAAGGCTGTAAAGAATATTAAGGTACCACATTTAATAATTCATGGCACAAAAGACCCAACTGTAAGTGTTAAAGAAGCAAAAGAGATTCATTCCTGGAACGACAAAAGTGAATTATTTCTTGTAGAAGACGCAAATCACGTTTTTGGAGCAAAACATCCTTGGGAAACAGAGATTCTACCTCACCATTTACTAGAAATTGTTGAAAAATCGATGCAATTTGCAATACTTTAACAGATTTGTGTTGAAGAAAACACAATGTTTTTCTTTTTTTTTGTTTATTTGTCAGTATGAAGTCAAGTAGACACATCATAGCATCCATTTTCCTAATGATTTTCAGTTTCATTCAGTTGGCTGATCTTCATGTTTTGGACCATGATGCCAATGATGTTGATTGTACTATTTGTCAATTTGCTTCTCAGGATCATAATGATGATTTTATATCAGCAGAGATAGTAATGCTTCCAGATGCTGTGATTATTCCGGCAGATGTGGTTCGCAGTACATACGAGAATCGATATTTTAAAACAAATAAGAATCATTCCTTTCTAAATAAAGCTCCTCCTGTAGCTTAATTTATTATTTCAACTTTTTTATTGACAATTAACTAGTAGCACTATTATATATGCTATTAGTATATCCATTATTTTATTTAACGAATGAAAAGACACACATGGTTATTAGTGTTTCTTCTCGGGATTAACCTCTTATCAGGACAAGACTGTAGTCAAATACTATCTGGTCGAGTCATAGATTTTCATGATGGGGTGCCCTTAGAAGGAGCAACGATAACATTTGATAACCGCACAATTATGACCGACAATAAAGGTTCATATAGTATAGATGGCTTATGCAGAATATCATACGCTTTTACCATATCTCATAAAGATTGTAACTCTCAGGTAGTAACATTAGATCTAGCTAAAATATCTTCAAAAGATTTTTACTTAGAACATCATCTTAATGAGTTGGAAGAGGTAAATGTAAACGAAAGTAAAACAAAAACATCATCGTCTCAAGAGGAAACAATTGATAAAAATATCATAGAGAGATACAGCAATGCTTCTCTAGGAGATGCTCTAAAAGAGATAACAGGTGTGTCTTCTTTAAACACGGGATCAACTATTGTTAAACCTATTATACAAGGTCTCAACGGAAGTAGAGTACTAATTATGAATAATGGTGTAAGAATGCAAGATATGGAGTGGGGAGACGAACATGCTCCAAATGTGGATATTAATGTAGCTAACAATATTACAGTGGTCAAAGGCGCATCTGCATTAAAATATGGAGGAGATGCTATTGGAGGTGTAATTATTATGGAATCTAATAGAGCTCCAGCCAAAGATACCCTATTCGGAAAAACAGTTCTTTCTGGAGGCACAAATGGAAGAGGTGGATCTTTAACTTCGAAATTGACAAAGGCTTATGAAAGCGGAATGTTTCTAAAAGTACAAGGAACTCTAAAAAGATTTGGTGATGTAGAAGCTCCGGATTATGTTCTTTCTAATACCGCAATTTTTGAAAAAGGGTTTTCTGCATCATTTGGAGTAAATAAATTTACCCATGGTTGGGATGTGTTTTATTCTTTTTATGCTAATGAGTTGGGCGTTTTAGCATCATCTCATATAGGTAACGTAGATAGACTTATTGCCTCCATAAATAGTGGTGAGCCGGATATTATTCGTGATTTTACTTATGATATTGAAAATCCAAAACAAGAGGTGACTCATCATTTGGGAAAAATAAAATATTTTAAAAGATTTGAACAGCTTGGTAAATGGACTACTCAATATGATTTCCAACTCAACAACAGATTAGAATTTGACATTAGAAGAACCGAAGAACGTAATAAAATACCAAGTATAGATTTAGAATTAACCACTCATTCTATAACCTCGGATTTTGAATTTGATTCTAGCGAAAAATATAAGTTTACCGCTGGAGCATTATTTAGATATCAAGAAAATTTTGCAAACCCACTTACAGGGGTGAGACGTCTTATTCCTGATTATAAGAAATATGATGCAGGAGCATTTCTTACCGTAGCATATGATTTAAAGGAAGATTTAATTGTGGATGCAGGAATTCGGTATGATTTTAATCAAATTGATGCACAGAAATTTTATTTGATCTCACGATGGGAAGAAAGAAATTATGATCAAGATTTTTCAGATATTGTTATTGATAGAAATGTAGCTGGATCACAGTTTCTAACAAATCCAGTTTTTGACTATCATAATGTTTCAGGAACAGCAGGGATTCAATACATATTTAATGATGACTATGAGTTTCGTTTTAATTATGCCTTATCCCAACGAGCTCCTAATCCGTCAGAATTATTTAGTGATGGCTTGCATCATTCTGCGGCAAGGATCGAATTAGGAGATCTTAGAATCGATCAAGAAACTTCTCATAAAATATCTTTATCCCTTAAAGATAGTCATGAAAAATGGGGATGGGAAGTGGCTCCATATGCTAATTTTATTCAAGATTATATTCTTTTAGAGCCAGTAGGTACAGAGTTAACTATTAGAGGTGCTTTTCCTGTCTGGCAATATAGACAAACGAATGTTAGATTATTAGGAGTGGATGCCAGAGCATATGCAAATTGGCATACAAACTGGATAACTGATCATAAGTTTTCCTTGGTAAAAGGACAGGAAACAGATGATAAACAAGCGTTAATAAATATGCCTGCTCCTAATTTTAATAATAAAATCACATTTACTAAAACAGAGTGGTATGATTTTACAGCTTCTTTAGAAAGCCAATACCATTTTAGACAAAATGAATTTCCACCAAATATAACGGTGTTTTCTCCCGATAGTGGACAAGACGTTTTACTAGAGATAAATACGCCACCTTCTGCCTATCATTTACTCAATTTCAATACAGGTATGAAATTTAAGATGGGAGATAAAAGTTCTTTAAACCTTGGATTTACAATTAACAATTTAGCCAATACAACATATAGAAATTATCTAAATCGTCAGCGATATTATGCAGATGATTTAGGTAGAAACTTTTTATTACGAATATCAATTAACTATTAAATTTTAAATTTTAAAATGATGAACTTAAGTAAATTTTTAACCCTGTTTTTTGCAGCAGCTTTGGTACTAACATCTTGCTCAAGTGATGATGACGCTCCGCCACCAGTTAGTCCAGAAGAAGTGATTACTACAATGATCGTAACACTTACAGATGGAACAGATCAGGTTGAACTTCGTTTTTTTGATGAAGATGGCGCAGATGGCCCAACTGAACCTATAGGAACAGTAAGTGGTGCATTAAAAGCAAGCACAACATATACAGGTTCGATTAGTATCCTAAACGAAACCGAAGACCCTGCTGAAAATGTTAATGAGGAGATTCAAGAAGAAGCAGACGAACACCAGTTTTTTTATATACCTACAAATTTAGGGGTTTCTACTACCTATACGGATAAAGAATCTGATTATGAGAATGCAGACGGAGTACAATTTACTTCTGAAAATCCTGTGGGATTAACATTTTCAATAACAACGACAGCTGATACGGGCGATGGTATGCTAAGGTTTGTTTTAAGACATGAGCCTAATAAAGATGCTGCCGGAGTTTCTGGAGGAGACATTACGAATGCAGGAGGAGACCCAGATGTAGACTGGACGTTTAATGTATCCGTAGAATAAATTTTAAAAAAATCTCCCGGACCAACACGGGAGATCTTTTAACCTATACTAGTATTATAAAAATTTAATTGTAAACATAGTGTGGTTTACGTTTTTTGATTGATTCATTGTGAATCATCCCCCATAGCAAATCAAAAAACAGAACCACTTCAATACAGAAAAATTGCTTTTTTTATTAAAGATTGAACTATAAATTTTAACTGATTAATTTATAAATTTTACTCTTATGACCTATTTTAAAAAAACATTTTTTGCCATTTCGATCGCATCACTTTGCCTGTGGTCGTGCCAAGAACCCGAAATTGCAGAAGAATCTGCAGAAACAATACCGCAAATACGTATTGATGAAATTAACCACACGTCAAAAGATATATTAAAGAAAGTGTTTGCAGAAGCCTTGGCTAAATCTTTAAATGAAAGCGTGTCACTTAGAATGCTCTTAAAAGAAGAATCTCTAAAAAAGTTCGATAATGATTATGATGTTCTTTATCACATGATAAAAGATCGTCAGCTATTAGATGGTAAAACATTAAGAACTACACTTGAAAATCACTTAGGAGAAGAAAAATTATTAGAAATAGAACAGGAATTACCAACTCTTACGATTTTTATCCCTGAGTTACCAGAAGACTCATTTTCTGCCGATATCTGGGATGCCACTACACAAATACCTCATGTGGCGTATAATGTAAAATCAACTAATGATGTACCTGTTATAAAAAGCAATAGCGAAATCTTCGTTTTACCATCACACGAGATACCTCTATTTCCGGTTATTGTAGTAAAAGAAAACGAAAGAGTAATATTAGATGGGAAATCCAGTTCTAAAGGATTTTCAACTAAAAACAGTGAAAAAAACATACTAAAAACCAATGATGGAATTAGTTTTCGGTTTTTAGATGATTCTTTTAATAGAAATCTAAATAGAGAAAATGAATCTTTTTCAGAAAAAGATTTGGCAAAATCCACTGTAGATCCAAAACATATAGCTGCTTTTGATTTTTTCGAAAACCAAGCAGGTTGGCAAAGAGATCATTTATATTATAATCAGTCTCCTACAAGTCCAAAAGGCCCATTTTTATTTGATTTTCAAGAACACATTACTTCTTTTAGACTAAAAGGAGGAGGAGGATGGTCTAATGGCGTAGTCGCATACAACAAAATTGCAGATCAAACGGGTGACCCTAGGATAGGGATACAATACGTACAAGGATATCCACAAACCTATGGTAGTTGGACAGATGGCGTTTTTGAATTTAAGGTAACTGCTCTTATCAATGCTAAAAATGGTATTGGTTCAGAGTTTATAACATACTTTCCCGTACAGGCACGAGATCTATTCCGTATAAGAAGATCAACACCTTCAGGAGAAGATTATAATACATTACGTTTAAGACACTTGAGAACTAAAAGAGTTAATCTTAATCTTCCTCTTATCAAATGGGATTTAGATCAGTATGCATCTACTATAAAAATCGAAATAGAAGAAGTAGATAGAACAGAGGCGATAACCACAACAGATACTAGAACAGTAAAATATGCAACTAATTTTGGTTTTGATATAGGATTTGGTAAAAAAGTAAAAATAGGATTAGAGTTTGGTGCTTCGCGAGAAGAGACCAAAACACAAACTATTACAAAAACATATACTGCAGAAAATGATAGACTAGGAGCTATCATCGCTGATTTTGCAGATGATTGTGTTAGGAAAAGCTCGTCTAATAACTATTCTGTAGGTAGAAGATATACTACCGGGTGGTTTGAAATAGATCTAGCGCCTTTACGAGTGCAATAATAAAAGAAAATTGATTGAAACTATGATAATTTGTATAAGTTGAGTTTGTAGTATTATATGCAATTAAGTTTCAATTTAAACCCTTTGGAGTAGTTACCAAAGGGTTTTTTATTTTTTAGAAACTATGTTATTTAATTTTTTTTTGAGAAACTAAAAGTCATTTGCTTAATGCATATGCTGTTAAATATGTCTTAATTACGCAACCTTTTAGTCTTTTTGACGTCTTTTAATTGGAATATATACGCTATTGTTTTTACAAAAATAAATAGCAATTAAAATTGGGGTTTTATTATCAATTTCTATGAAAGTTTTAACAACTTTAAGATGGGGTATTTTGCATCAAAGTTGTTATAATTATAACACATCTTTATGAATACTTGGTATAAATTTTGATGAGTTAAGAACAATGTATTGAGTCTATTTAGTTTTTGGCCAAAAAAGGACTGAGAATATATTAATAAAAGAGGCTTAATTATTTTAAAAAGAATAGTGAAAATTGATTTTCAATGCGTTAATAGCAATCGTTTTATCAAGATATTATGGCATTGTTAAATGTGAATTATCATAGATTAAATGTTAAAATATTTAAGGGATACCGCTTATATTCGTGGCGTAAAACCTAACCATATAAATAGTACAATTGAAACTATCATAATTAGTATAAGTTGAGTTTGTGTTAAATACAATTAAGTTTCAATTTAGACCCCTGGGAGTAGTTACCCGGGGGTTGTTTTTTAGAGTAGTACCTGCATCAATTTTGACTTATTTCTCCTGCTAATCGGAATCCTATTTTCACCAATATACACTACCTCTTTTTTTAAATCAAAACTTTCAATCTTTTTTATATTCACTACACAAGACCTATTAACTTTCATGAATTCTGAAGAATTGATTTTATCAATTAACTCTTTTAGAGAAAGCTTTATTCTTATTTCTTCTTTAGAAATGATTATAGAACAGTATTTTCCTTCGACGTTGATTAAACAGATATCAGAAATGTTTATTTTTTGTAATACTTTATCCGTTTTTACAATAATATAGTCTTGCTCTATTTGAGAGTCTGAATGTTTAAAAGTTTTATAACTGAAATTTTCTTTTTTATGCTGGCAAGCTAACGCAAAGGTTCTTTTGAAATTTTCTTTATCCAGAGGTTTAGTAATATAAGAATAGGGAAATGTTTCTTTTGCTTTGTTAAACGTAGCTTCATCAATTGATGAAGTTAGATACATAATAATAATAGGAAGATTATTTTCACGAACATATTCAGCTATTTCTATTCCGCTTCGTTTTCCTTTTAGATTAATATCCAACAGGATTAAATTTGGTTTAACAGCTTTTATTAAACGAAAAGCCTCTTCAGAATCCCCTGTGCTGTTTAATGAACTAATTTTCATTTCAGTTAATAGGACTTCTAATGCATTTACATAAATGACATCGTCCTCAACAATAAGTACTCTCACAATACAAATTTAATATTTCGATAATTAAAGTTTACTTTCAAAACGTAGTATAGCTATTTTTCTTTATGCAACATAAAAGAAAATTTGATTAGGTTTTAAGACGTTTATGTTATTAATAGCAAATACCATTCCTTTATAAAAAGAAATCTGATGTTTTGTCATAACAAAAGAATATTAGGGATTTGTCAAAGAGATAGTTACTAGGTTTCTAGAAACTAATCTTGAGCACTAGGAAAAGTTACATGAAATTGTGATCCGATATTCAAAGAACTTTCTACCTCTAGTTTTAAGTTGTTTAGTTTTATAAATTCTTTGCAAAGTATTAAACCCAAACCACTACCTTCTTCTCCCCTAACACCGTAATTACTTTTTTTATATCCTATGTCAAAAAGTTTTTCTAGAGCCTCTTCATCCATACCAATTCCATTATCTTGAACAGTAAACTTAATAGTTTTATCACCTGTGCACGTCGCTTTTAATTCTATCAGACCTTTTTCTTCTGTATACTTTATGGCATTGCTTAATAAGTTTCTTACAATACTAGTTGTCGTATTATAATCCGCATATATGTTTGTACTCTTGTCGATTAAAAAGAGAACTTGAATCCTATTTTTTTTAATACTTTCATCATATTGATCAAGGCATTCAGAAACTAGCGTATATAAATTTATTTTTTGAGGGTTAATGGTAATCATATTTTGTTGCGCCATTGCCCATTTCAAGAGGTTGTCTAGTAGATTGTTTAATTTAATCGAAGAACCTCTAATTTTATGAGATAATTCTTCTATTTTATCTAGTTCTTTATTTTTAATAAAGTGGTCTATTAAGTAGGGAACTTCTTGAAACGAAATAAGTGGGCTTCTTAGATCATGTGCTATAATGGCAAAAAAACGATCTTTTGTTTTATTAAGGATCTTAAGTTCATCGGTTCTTTTATTAACCACCGCCTCTAGTTGTCTTTTTTGTTGTTGGACATACCTAATGCGAAATGAATACATTACATATAAAGAGGTAAGGACTAATAATAGTAGTGTTGCTAGAAACCATGGAGTTGCCCAAAAAGGTGGTTTTACGAGAATAGAAATAGTGATTCCTTCTTCATTCCATACTCCATGATTGTTAGAAGCTTTGATACGAAGGGTGTAGTTTTTCGCAGATAGGTTAGTAAGCGTGATGGTGTTTTTAGTACCTAGATTAATCCAATCTTCATGCAGCCCCTCTAGCTTATAGGCATACTGATTAAGGTAATGATTGTAAAAACTCAAGGCAGAAAAATCAAACGATATTACCGCATCTTCATGTGATAATTCTAAGATTCCATTAGATGAAAATGCTTGATGTAAGGGAATTTCTTTATTAAACTTTTTAAACCTGGTTAAGGCTACCTGAGGAATAAAGGTGTTTTTTTTTATTTCTTCTGGCTGAAAAGCATTTACTCCATTTGTACCTCCAAAAAACATTTTTCCTTCTTTGTTTTTAAAATAAGCATTGGCATTAAATTCATTGCCTTGTAAACCATTACTCTTATCATAATTAACAAAGGTTTCTTGTACTGGATTGAACATAGATAGGCCTTTATTAGTGCTTAGCCATAGATTTCCACGCTTATCTTCTAATATTCCATATACAACATTATTGGGTAAACCATCCTTAACGGTATAATGTTTAAACGATTCTTTATCTCTATCAAAAAGATTTAGCCCACCCCCATTCGTTGCAATCCAAAAGTTTCCTTTTTTATCTTCATAAAAAGAATGGATAAAGTATGAATTGATTCCGTTTTTCTTATCAGGTCGTTCTTTATATCGTATAAATTTTTCTGTATGTTTATCAAACTTAGCAAATCCATGGCCTTCGGTCCCTACCCAAAAAACACCTTTTCGATCTTTGTATATTGTATTTATTTTGTTTGAAGGGATACTGTAAGGGTTTTGTGGATCTGTTCTAAAAATTTTAGAGGATTTATTGGTTATGTCCACAATGTATAACCCATTAGAGGTTCCAATCCATAATTTGTCTTTGCTCTCAGGAACTATATCAAAAATAAAATTGCAGTTACCATAGAGATATTTAGGGTATCGGGTAAATTTTTTTTGATATTTATCTAGTAAGAATAGACCTTTATCATGTATACTAATCCAAAATATGTCTTTTGATATATTTGGATCATTATAGATTTCATAGACATCCATACCAACCATTTTAGAATACGTTGTAAAGTCATCGGCATAATGTTGTAATTTACCATTTTGGATATCGATAAGATCAAGTCCGCCGTACCCACCTATCCAGATGTTTTTATCCATATCCTCATAGATTGAACGAATACTAGAAAAACCTAAGCTGTTTTGATTATTTTCATCTCTTTTATAGGTTTCAATGGTATTAATAGCGGGGGCTAGCATGAATACTCCGTATCCCATTGTGCCTAACCAAACAATTCCTGATTGATCTACCCAAATGGTTTTAATTGAGTTTTGAGTTCCTTTTATAGGGTAAAAGCTAAACGTACCATTTTTAGGGTTAAAAACTTCTAATCCGTAATTAGTAGATTGCCATATGAGACCACTTTTGTCCTGGATCATGATCCCACTATGATATAAATAGTCGTTCCTTTTATAGTTTTTTTGTGTTGACCAGTTTGGTTTATAAAAAACACAAGTTTCTTTAGTCGCAAGATTTATTTGTTCTAAGGATTTGTTATCATGCCTACTTCTATATAATAATAGTTCACCATAATTATTTTCCTGAATCATTTGATGACTATATCCAATATTGTTTATAACTGTATTATAAGAGGTTATAAATTGTTGTTTTTGAATATCGAAAATATAAATACTAGTATCCTCATCTTTTAAAGCTTCAATGTATAAACGATTTTCGGATTTATTACTTTTTATACGAGATATAGCTTTATCATCATTAATCGTATATCTTTCGGTTTTATTTGTATTAAGGTTGAATTTAAGTAGTTCTCCTTTAGATGTTCCTATCCAAACAATTCCTTTGGTATTGGAGTAGATTGTCCTTATTATATGTTGCGCGTTTAGATGTTCATTTTCAAAAAATTGAAAGCACTCTGTAAATGGGTCAAAACTATATAACCCGTTTAAAGTTCCTATCCATAGTACGCCGGTAGTATCTTCATAAATAGCAGTAATAACATTATTTTGTATACTACAGGGATTATCGTAATAATAATTATAGATTTTAAATTCGTATCCATCATATCGATTAAGTCCATCTTTGGTTCCAAACCACATAAACCCTTTTTTATCTTGAATAATACTAGATATATAGCCTTGAGAAAGTCCATCGTTAGTAGTTAAATGTATGTAAGATGAGGGGTCTTCTTGAGCGTATCCGCAATTAATTATACTGCTAAGAAGTACACTAATTAATAGATGATAAATTTTATTTTTTTGCATTCTCTATGAATAAGTGGTACCTGTACAAAGCTGATTTTTAAGGCTGCAATAGTATTTCAATTTTGAAATAATCAAAAGTATAAACTCTAAAAATTATCTTAAAAATTTCTTTAAAATCACTCATACCAAAAAAACAACCAGTTGTACCAGATAAAGCTAAAAAAGGAAGTCAAAGTTATTGAAACAGATATATCTAGTTCTCTTAGCGTACTTCAGTTTGACATAGTTTATTAATATGTCTGAAAAAACTTTATAAAACCGCTTATTCCTATTCTAAGACCAGTCGATTCGTATTTTTTGAGGATACTAAAACACGTTTCATCTTTACCGAATCTTAAATCAATAATTTATAAAACAATAAAAAATGAGTAAAAAATTTCACTTGTTATTTGCAATTATGATGACTTCAACATTGTTAGTTTCATGTAATAAGATATTTCTAGGTAAAGGTACTTGTAAAATTGGTTCTGTTGAAAAGGAATTTACCAAGGCTAACTCTTTTAATAAAGGAGTTCTTGCTTTATCAAATGGAGATGATGAGTTTGTATCTTTCTTTTTTCCAATCCCAACGACCTTTCCCACAACGTATGATATGAATACAAGAAAAATAATCACAGTTGACTGTTCTGTTAATGGTAAACAATATAGTGCCACTAATGGGGCTTTAGGTTTTGGAAGACAAGGTTCTTTTACTATCAAAATTACAAAGTATAGTAACTCCAGAATTTCAGGAACGTTTCAGTTTACTGCTATTAATGATGATCATGAGCAAATAGTTATTAAAGACGGAATCTTTAATGAAATTCCGGATTTAGAATTTTTTAATAAGAAACTTGGGCTAATGGAAGACAAACCGTCCCATACTCAAGACCCGCAAGATCCTAAAATAGAACACCAATCGAAGGAAAGTAAATCATTTCACATTACAGAGATTCAAGATCAAGAAAAAAGTAAAACTGAAGAAGAACTAATTTCTGATATCAGAGAAAAATTTGGTGCTATTAACTATAATATTAATTCTTATACAAAAGTCAAAAAAGACGTAATGGAAGAAAGTACAGAAGGTGGCGAGCTTGAGGGTTATTTTAAAAACACTGAATTAAGGAAAATGATAACGACTTACTACGGCGAAATGGGTAAGCTAATAGAAGAATACTATTTGTGGGACGATCAATTATTTTTTGTTTTCACACATGAACATTACTATGATAAGCCAATGCATATGGAAGGTTCAAAGGTTTCTAAAATAAATGAGAATCGATATTATTTTTATAAAGATAAGCTAGTAAGGTGGCTTGATCCACAAAAGAAAAAAGTTGCCAAATCAAAATTTACGGAAAAGGGGACAGAAATACTACAAAAATCTAAAAAGTTGAAAGAAAAAGTAAAATAAAAGCATAAGACAGAACAATCGTAACCAGCGAGTATGGTTAATGCTTATAAAATGACCAGTAATACCGCATGTAGTAAATAAAGGAGATTTGATACTTTAAAAGGTATCAAATTGATTCTCTTTGTTTTATGAAAATTAACTTGTTTGTCTATATACTTAGAAACACTCTTAGAAACCACTTATTCCTATTATAAAACCAATCGAATCCTATTTTTTGAGGATACTAAAACACGCTTCATCTTTGCCCGACAGTAATTCAAAAGATATATAAAAACTTCAAAAAAATGATTAAACAACTTTACTTATTATTTCTAGTCACCGTTGCTTCAACGCTATTAATTTCATGCAGTAATGATGATGATAGTTCACCTGATTTGTCAGATACTTTGGCGCTCGATGGTATTTGGAAGCTAACCAGTTTAAAAACAGAAAACGGAAAAATATCACCAGAGGATATTTCTTTAATAGCAGATTTTGAAATGATCGGAGAATATTATGGTCTCCTGATTGATTTTATTGAACCAAATATTTTAACTCAAACTGGTTTTTATGATCTAAGATTAAGAGCTGCTGGGAATGAGGAATTTGTAGAAGATATTGAAGTAGTTATACCTCCTGGGAGATGGTCAAAAGAAGGGAATGAGTTAACTATAAGTTTCAATAACAATACGCTAACTTTTGTTATCAACAAAATATCTAAAGACAAGATAAGCCTTGTAGCCGATCTTAATTCTTACTTATCAATAATGAATGTCTTCGAAGATGAAGATGAACCTAAACTTACGTTCAAAGGCGAGATTGTCTTAGAATTAACAAAACAGAACTAGAAAACGCTTTTTTTGCCTCCAGATCAAAAACAAAGGCTTTTAGAAAGTTACTTTCTAAAAGCCTTATCATAATCGTTTATATATAATTAGCAAATATGTAAAATGCTTAGAATGCATTTTATAAACCGCCCCAGTATAAAAATACAAATAAAAACAGACAATACTAATTAAAACCATAACCACTAGAATTTTAATAATAGAAGTTCTATAGATTATCAAAATAGTATAAAATGAAAAACAAATACTTTATAATTTACGTAATAACAGCACTATTGAGTTTAACTAGTGCAACGGCTCAAGAACAATTATGGAAAGGAACCTTTGAGGGTTGGGATTTTGGTTTTAAAGACGGAAAAGGAAACCGTGACGAATTTTGGAAAATCCAACCTAACGGAGAACTACATGCTATAGGAGGCACATGGTATGACCGCCAAAGTGGTATGCGCACAGCAAAACCTTACAGTAATTATGAATTAACATTAGAATATAAATGGTTAACACCAGGAAGTGGTGATAGAGATGGTAACAGTGGTATCTGGATTCATGGAGAAAATAATTTTGCTCAAGATAAAGGTGGATTTCCAAATTCTATAGAAGTACAGCTTAAAAAAGGAGAAGCAGGAGATCTTCTTAGAAAAGGAATGGATATAAAAGCTAGGCCTGGCTATCTTAATAAAGGTAAATATGGAAATGGAAGAATAAGACATGAACAACTACCAAGACGTAGTGACCCTAAAGGTACCATAGAGTATTTTCATAAAGAATGGAATACAATGACCATACGATGTGAAGAAGACCTTATTTCTGTATATCTAAATGGATTTTTGATTAATCAAGGGAACGTTTTTAAAAATGGAAAAGCTGTAACATCTGGATTTATAACATTGCAATCTGAATTAAAGAATCTAGCTTTTAGAAACATTTATATTGAAGAAATAGAGAATACAGAGAGTTGTTCTATTAGTCCTATAGTATATGACAAACATGGTATTACTAATAATGTAAGTAGAGAAGATGATTATGCTGAAATTGAAATTGGAGGCTATGTAGTATTATGTGCGATTACCCAGAGTGAAGGAACTTGGACCTGGACAGGGCCTAATAATTTTAGTGATGTAGGAAGGTGTATTACTATTCCAAATGTTCAAGAAGATCAATTGGGAATCTACACAGCTACTTTTGCTGGAATCAATGGATGTAATGCCTCTCATAACTTTGAAATAGGACTTGAAAAAGATATATCCGGCACCTATCATTTCATTAACGTAAAAACTAAAAAGTACTTGGATGCAGATCCAAATACAGTGGTAAAACAAGGAAATAATGAAGCAAATGATAATGATACACACTGGAACTTGATCCCTTCTACCTCTGGGTATTTTTTTATAGATAATGATAAGAATGACCGAGGGCCTTTGATGGCAGCATCTTCACTACATAATAGTATATCTTATGAGGCAGAAGAATTGCTTATGACTCCAGCTCCTCGAAGAGAGTGGAAAGCGATCAAGGTTGGTTATAACACTTACCAGTTTTTAAGCAAAGATGAAGCAAGAGGATATTTAACAGCAGTGGTTGGTAATGAAAAAGTAATAAATACAAATAACTTAATAGGAGACGGAGTAGCTATAGAATGGGAATTGATTCCTGTTTTTAATACCAAAAAAATAGATAATAAACGAACTATTAACAAAACAAATCCTAGTAATGTTCTTATCACTCCAGTCCCTAATAATGGATCCTTTACAATTCATTTTAACGGACAACAAATATCGGATCTAATAATTTACAATATGACGGGTCAAAATGTGTACAAAAAAACCTTTGGAGAGCAAAAACCTACGAGTCATTTATTAGTAAATCAAAATTTTGTGTCAGGAATATATATACTACAAACAATAGATGCAAATGGTAATACAACAAGTACCAAGTTTATGGTTGACTAGTGTAGAATAATATTATATGATGATCATCTTGCCTTTATCAATTCTGAATCAGAACATAAATCTGTTATTGAATTTAAAATAATTATTCCCAAGTGATTAAAAAAAATCAGAATTAAAAAATGATATAACATCCATCATGTTAATAATGGAAAAAAAGTAAGTAAGAATCTGTTTTTAACACATTAAACCCTATCAGATATGTTTAACAATGTATGGCTCCTTTTTATGTCTGATAGTTAGTATACAGGAGTTGAAATAATAAATTAATATTTAAATTATGAGAAAAATTTTAGTACTAGCTGTAGTTACTTTATTAGGAATGACAGCTACAAATGCACAAGTTAAATTTGGTTTTGGTTTTGGTTATGCAGTACCTTCAGGAGATATTGCAGACATTACTGATGGTGGACTTTCCGCGCACCTTGAATTAGGATATGGAGTAACAGAAAATATTGATGTTTCTATTTTATGGCAAGGTGATTTCCTAACTGGGGCTGATGTTCAAATAAACGACATACAATCATCGGTATCTTACGGAGCTGTAGCCTTAGGAAGTTTCCTTGTAAATGGCCGTTACTTTTTTACAGACACAAAATTTAAACCTTATGGAAGCCTTGGATTGGGATTAGCTACTATAGGATCGATAGAAATAGAGTCTAATATTACTACAGTTCAAGGGAATGTTGGGAGTACGTCTAACTTTGCATTTCGTCCAGCTGTTGGTTTTAAGTATGGTGTTCTTAATATGAACGCTGCTTATCTGAATGCAGGTAAAGTAGGCGATACTTCAATAAGTGATTTTACGGTAAATATTGGTCTGTTATTTACTTTCGGAGGACAATAGATTAGAATCAAATTAAAATACTAAAAAAAGAGACTGTATAAAAGAAAAGTATGACCACCCAATGTTATGCATAAAACAAAACCCTAGACATAATTATAACAAGTGTTGATGTTGAAATAATTATTTACGAGTACTATAGATAGGTTAAGTAATTAAATGAATTCTATAAAAGTAAATTTATTTAATTGAAATACAAAAAAGACCTTCAGTACAGTACCTTACAATTGAAACTATCATGATTAGTTAGTATGAGTTGAGTTTGTGTTTACTACAACTACGTTTCAATTTAGACCCCTGGGAGTGGTTACCTGGGGGTTGTTTTAACATTTACGAAGATCAGATAATTTAAGTTTTAATTTGAAATACAAAAGGAAAGAGTATGAAGAAATGTTTTTTTCTATAAGATTTTCATCCGTTAAATCTGTTTAAGCTGTTTTTTGTAGGATGTAATCCAAGAGGGTACTTCTACTGTGTTAACTTTATTAAGTATTAATTCAGTTTTCTCTCTATTGGGCGAATTTTTAAGGACTATTGTATCATTAGAATAAACCCAACCACCTTTTAAGATATCGTTGCTAATAATGTCAAGAAAAAAGTAACCGTCGATATAATGACTATTTAACCATTTGAACTCTCCATATATTCTCTTTTTTGTTATTTTAATATTATAAAAATGAGCCAAGAAGTTTTCGTTGTCTTCATACAAATAGGGCATATGAAATTTATCGTCAAT
This sequence comes from Aquimarina sp. AD10, assembly GCF_003443715.1. NCBI lineage: Bacteria > Pseudomonadati > Bacteroidota > Flavobacteriia > Flavobacteriales > Flavobacteriaceae > Aquimarina > Aquimarina sp. AD10. Next base: position 4,131,987 of record NZ_CP031965.1, read on the forward strand.
AAAGAATCCGTAATATGAAGATTTAGTAATTGGGCTTTCCCAAAGCCCAGATAAAATATTTAATTGATGATGATCAGAAAGGTTTGAATCTATAGATTCATTATTTTGTTCGGTTAAATTTGATAGAATTTTTTCGATTTGGTTTACTCTTATTTTCAATCCTTCATTGACATCATTATAATTAAGAAGTAAATTTTCATATTTTTCATTATCTGATTTCCTTTTATCAGGAAAATTTAAGGAATTTAACTTAACCTCTAGATCATCCCACCATTTATCAAAGATTATGTCAATTTTATTATTGGGTAAATCAAGAGAGTCAAATAATTTAATAAGTAGTTTTTTTAACCCACTTTTATCTATTGTTAAGGTTTGAAATTGTGAGAGTGGGCTTTTAGATATTTCAGAATCTTTTATATTAATAAGAAGCGGTATAACCATAGAATTATTTATGTGCTTAGACAATGCACCTGCCTCAAAATTTATCCAAGGAGACATTAAATTTTCGTTAGTTAAACAAATTATACCTGCATTACATTGCTCTAATTCTTTTGCTAGTTTATCACTCCATCTATCACCTGGACTTAAACTAGAAGAAGATATAAAAGTTGGGATGTTTGGCAAAATACAATTTAACCAATCACCCAATATTGTTGAAAATTCATTGCTTAATTTTCCAGACCAACTAATAAATATTTTCATACAATTTTTTAGAAGAGGTTTTAATCAAAATGATGATAATGAATAGAATCAAGGAATATACCTTAAAAATAAGATAAAAGTATGAAGTTATTTCTATTTGAAGTAATGAAAATACTAATTTTACCTTAGAATATATAACCAAAAAAAAACAAAAACCTCTTTTGTAAGCAACACGTTTACTAAGAGGTTTTTTGAAACAAAATGTATCATGGCAATACATAATTCTTAGCACTAAAAAATTAAGAATATCATATTTAGATAGCAATAAATTAAAAATGTAAAATGGAATATAATAAACCCCCCGTCTAATAACATCCTATCTTTAAATCTTTTTTTTATCTAAACATCGATTTGTATTTGGCTGATATGTTTGTATTAATAGAACAACTGATTCATACAAAATCCTTTGTTACTTTTGTTTTTTTTTGACTTATATGTTGTTTAGAATAAGGTTTTTTAGAAAAAGAAAGTGAAGAAACCTATTTTACAAGGGAGATTTAACGGGTAATAACTGCGTTCTATGCCCCTATTTTATTAATCTTTATTTTATTATTTTTCCTAATCGTTTGATAATCATTTTTTTGTTTTTCAATGATTACAATCGTATTACATAATATTGAAATAGCAAATATTTTTTTGAATGATTCATTTCGATATTTTTTATTCTAGAAAAACCTTATGAGAGTGTGAATAAGATTAAGAAATACTCTTAAAACCAAATAAAGATGAAAAAGATCACCTTTGTACTATTATCTCTTGTTATTGTTACAATAGTGTTGTCATGCGAAAAAAAGGAAACATTAAATGAACTCTTAGGTAAAACTACAATGCTAACAACAAGTCAATTAGAGAAATTATTGGCACTTGGTGTTAATGTTGATAATGTAACACTTGAAAACCTTAGACTTTTTGACGGGACACTTGAAAAGAACCTTGTATTAGGTGATATTACAATTCCTGTTGCAAAGATAGATGAGTATGTAACCTTAAAGACTTCAGAGAATAATAAACAACAACTCGAGGTATCAAATATTGTAGCACCAGAAAATCGAAATATAAAAATTGTTGGGTATTCCGGAGAAGGGTTTGCGCTAACTTCAAAAATGCGAACGGCACTCTCATGGGCAGTTTCAAATTATAACAATTTATCTACTACTCTTAATTTTTCACTTACCTATGGTACCGATACTGATACAGCTGATATTATAGTGTATAAAGTTGAAGGAGAGGCAGGAGGTTCTGCTGGGTTTCCTTCCATTAATGGAAAACCGTATAAATATGTTAGAATTAATTCAGATACTGATAATCTAACTATTAATATGAATGAGCATATAATCACACATGAGATTGGACATTGCATAGGGTTAAGACATAAAGACTGGATGAATCCTTGCGGAAAAGGATTGATCTCGGATGTAGAATTTAAATTAATTCAGGATAAGTCTGCATTTCTTTTTGAAGACTCGATTATGCAATCCTGTTTCTCATCTACTAGCGATGGCGAATTTACAGATGCCGATAAAAACCTAATAACTTTTCTATATCAAAAAAAGTAAAACATCTTAGTACGCTATTTCAATGTATGTGATGTTTTACATAACAATGCTAAGACACAAATCATATAAATATAGTTCACAAAAGTTAGTTTAGAATTTGCAACGATTGTTCTTTTTTTATAGTCCTATTAATATGGCTTACGATGTTAAACCAGGTCATAGTGATAATGGATAATTCATGAATTTGATTTTAGATTTTGTTTTGGTTAGTGGTATGGTTTTTATCATGATCATATTGTTCTTGTTAATTCAACAAAAAGAACAAAAATTACCTCAAAAAATACTTGTTTTGTTTTTTGTTCTTGTACTATTTATCACGACGTTTTTTTATGCTTTATCACATTATATCATATGGTTGATACGCCTTAGTTTTGTCCCTAATGATATTAGTTTTTTAGTAATAGGACCGTTATTATTTTTATATGTTAAGTCATTGTTTTTAGAAGAAAAAAAACTTGTAAGAAGAACATTGATTCATTTTATTCCAGCTGCCGTATACGCTATTGGCGTTGCCATTCCTACCTTGTTATATGATATTTTTAAGAATGATACACTAGCCTATGTAGTTTCAGAAAACATATACATTTTTTTAAAACTGGGAGATGTACATTTTATAGTATACCTTATTATTTCATTGAGGTTATTAGCAAAGTACAGAAAGTTAACAAAGAATACACAGGCTAATGTAACGGCATATGATTTTAATTGGATAAAGATTATGTTAAGAGGAGCATTGTACATTGTTATATTCAATCTAATTATTGATGTATATGAATCTTTTTATGGAAATTTTGAATGGAATTTCGAGTACCTCTCTGTAATGTCTATGATTATATTAATTGTATATCTAGGGTATTATGGCGTTTATCAATCCAAAGTGTTACTACCTGACTTCTTATTAGAAAATTCTAAAGTAATCACTTCTGCTAGTTCAAAAAAACGAATATTAACCAATATTCAAAAAGAAGAATTTGAAGTTTTAGAAAATAGATTAAATCACATTTTAAAAACAAATAAGCCTTATCTAGATGAAGATTTAACACTAAATAAATTGGCCAAGGAACTTGCTACTACAGATAAGAAACTTTCTGCATTATTAAACCAGTACATGAATACGACTTTTTACGATTTGATTAATACTTATAGGGTAGCAGAAATGAAAGAAAAGATGCAATCCGAGTTGTATCGTAATTATACATTATTAGCAATTTCTTATGAATGTGGTTTTAAGTCAAAAACTAGCTTTAATAGGATATTCAAAAAAGAAATGGGATGTTCTCCTTCTGTATACCGAAAAACGTTTAGTAAATAAGTGCCATTGCTTCCATTGGAGCGATTCTGAAGGTCTAAATTCATTGGTTTGTGCCTTAATCAAAAAATCAAAACAATGAAAAAAACAATGCTTACGATAGTTCTCTTTACTTTTGTTTTAACGCTACAATCTCAGAAAACAAGTGTAGAAAAATCCATTTTTGGACTTCAAATAGGTGCGGTTGGAGTTTGGGTTCATCATGAATTAAAGTTATCAAATCAGATGGTATTGCGTAGTGAAATAGGCTTTGATATTAATAGTGGAAACAATGATTTTTATCCAGACACGAGTTTCTTGTTGACCTCGGTACTTACTCTAGAACCACGCTGGTATTATAACTTGAATAAGCGTATTAGTAAGGGAAAAAGGATAGATGCAAATAGTGGTAATTTCTTTTCCTTAAAAACAAGTTATCATCCAGATCTACTTGTGATTTCAAATAGCGACGAGAGTATTAATGTAGTACCAGATATTTCAATAATTCCTACTTGGGGATTAAAAAGAAACATAGGTAAACATTTTAACTATGAAGCAGGAGCAGGTATAGGTTACATATATTATTTTGCTAAAAATGAAGGGTTCACAAAAGATAAAGGAGAAACTGCTCTTAATTTACATTTACGAATTGGATATAGATTTTAATTTTTCTAAAATATGTACTCTTTTTATAAAAAAGAAACCCTTCTATAGCATGTCTATAGAAGGGGTAAGAGTGGAGCATATCGGAGTCGAACCGATGACCTCTACGCTGCCAGCGTAGCGCTCTAGCCAGCTGAGCTAATGCCCCATTTTTTATTGAACTCCTCGTAGGATTAATAAAGGAATTCTACTTTCAAAATCTTTTTTAAGAACGGTATTTTTTTCCCAAAGTTTAGCAAAAAAACCTCGTTTTCGTCTAAAAACACAGAGAAGGTCAGGGTAATGCTCATTTAAATGTTCTAATACACCTTGAAATAATGTTGCATTTTCAGAAGATTTATAAGAACTAGTAATCTCTCCTAAGTCTTTGTCGAATTCAGAATCTTCGGTCAAAAAATCAACTGTTTTTACCTGAAGTAACTTTAATTCAGCATCAAAAGCCTTCAAAACTTCTTTTATAGGGTTTAATGCGTTTTCTTTTTTTATGATACCAGATTTAACGGCCATAAGAATATTCTTGATAGGACTAAAACTATACATTTCAGGAATAACCAATATAGGGATTATGGTCTTCTTTACTAAGCTTCCAGAAATTTCATTTAGATAATACGGATTTTTAATGTCGCTATTTTCGGGGCTTAAAACGATAAGATCTATAGCATGTTCTAGATTAAACTTAGGTATTGATTCTAATAAATCTCCTTCTAATGGTAATGCTATTATTTTTACGCCTTTTTTATCAAGAGAAGCTAGCCTTTCTTCAATAGAAGATGCTGTTATTTCCTTAAGAGTTTTATTTACAGAAGGAAGACTACCAGCCCTAGGTAGTTCTTTAAAAACTTGAGCTACATATATTGTACCGCCTAGCTCCTGTGCCAGATCTATAGCATATTGTATTAAAGAGAGCGTGGTTTTTTCATTAGATAGCCCAAAGGGGACCAGTATATTCTTCATTCTAAATATTTGATTTGTGTGATTCGTTGGCAAAATTACAACTTTATACTTTTCTTGAATAAAAAATATGCAAATATGCACTTTGCAATATCATAAAGTTTATTAAAATAAGTATCAGAATATAGTTTGCGTATGCTAACTACAGGATAAAGTTAGTATTTTTGAGCTTTCAATAATTTTATGATTCGCAAAGCACAACTGGCTGATTTAACTACTGTTTATGATTTAACACAAGCTTGTGCTCAAGCCATGATTGCCAATGACATTTATCAATGGAATGAGCACTACCCAACCTTAGAACGTTTTCAAAAAGACATAGAATTACAAGAATTGTATATGCTCGAAGAGAATGAAACATTTTACGGCATTGTAGTACTAACCACAATAATTGATGAGGAATATGTACCCGTAAAATGGCTGACAGAAAATGATAGAAATTTGTATATACATCGTTTAGCAGTTCATCCTAAATATTGGGGAGATGGTTATGCACAACGACTTATGGATTTTGCAGAACAGTACGCTAGAAATAATGAATACACATCTTTACGATTAGATACCTTTAGTCAGAATAAAAGAAATCAGAAGTTTTATGAAATGCGTGGATATAAACGCTTAGAAGAAATTTATTTACCAAAACAAAGTATACACCCCTTTTACTGTTACGAACTAATACTATGAATAAAACTATTGGTTTTAAAAATATTAACCGACTTGCCGTGCCTGCCATAATAGCTGGTATTGCAGAACCACTGCTTTCAATAACAGATACTGCTATTGTAGGTAATATTCCAGAATTTGGAACCGAGTCATTGGCAGCTGTTGGTATTGTGGGTTCATTTTTGTCTGCTTTGATTTGGATTTTGGGACAAACACGAAGTGCAATTTCTGCTATTATTTCTCAATATTTAGGAGCAGGTAAGATAGAAGAAGTAAAAACACTTCCGGCACAAGCTATATTTTTTAATGTGGCCTTGAGTGTAGTGCTTTTATTATCAACCGTATTTTTTGTTGAAGAAATTTTTAAACTCTATAATGCATCTGGGCTAATTTTAGAATATTGTGTAGAATACTATGATATTAGAGTTTGGGGATTCCCTTTAACCTTATTTACTTTTGCAGTTTTTGGTATTTTTAGAGGGCTTCAAAATACTTTTTGGCCAATGATAGTTGCGCTTATCGGGGCACTAACCAATATAGGATTGGATTTTGTTTTGGTATACGGTATCGAAGATGTAATACCTGCAATGGGAATTAGAGGCGCTGCATGGGCAAGCTTGATTTCTCAGTTTATTATGGCGATTCTTGTTTTTGTTTTACTAGTGGTTAAAACTAATGTAAGTTTAAAATTGAAATTTCCATTAAATAAGGAGTTAGGAAGATTGGTTACTATGAGTCTTAATCTTTTTGTACGTTCAATAGCCTTAAATACAGCTTTGTATTTTGCTACAGCTAACGCTACAAAATATGGTGATGAATATATTGCTGCATATACAATCTCTATGAATATATGGATGTTTACTGCCTTTTTTATAGACGGTTATGGGGCAGCTGGAAATATTTTAAGCGGTAAGTTATTAGGAGCAAAAGATTATAAATCCTTATGGAAGTTGGCAAAAAGAGTTTCTACTTATGGAATAATGGTAAGCCTGGTTTTGGCACTTTTTGGATTCGTGTTTTATAGAAGCATAGGACAAGTTTTTACTACAGAAACACTTGTGCTGGAGACGTTCTATAGTGTGTTTTTTATTGTACTAATTGTACAACCTATAAACGGATTGGCTTTTGTTTTTGATGGAGTTTTTAAAGGTTTAGGAGAGATGAGTTATCTTAGAAATGTTTTACTGGGAGCAACATTTTTGGCCTTTATACCTACCTTGTATTTGTGTAATTTTTTTGATTTGAAACTTTACGGAATTTGGATAGCATTTTCTACCTGGGCACTTTTTAGAGGAATAACATTGATACTAAAGTTCAGAAAAAAATTTAAATCCCTGTCGTTATGATGCAAGTGACCTAATAACCCCAATAAGCGTTAATACATACAATGATCCCATTAAAATTTCAAGACGATATTTTTCGAAATATTTTTTTATCATGATCTAAGTGTAAAGATTAAATAGTATTAATGAAATATGTTTTTTAATCACATATTTTACATAGACTTTCTAATTAAAAAGAAAGACAAATAGCCCCACAGAATATGCTAATATTAAAAAAAGCCCAATCCTTAATCTGTTTTTTTCAAAAAATTGTTCTAACATGTTTTAAAGATAAGTGTTGTAAGTTATTTTTAAGGTGTTGTTGAATGTGTATTTATTATTAGTTTTTAACATGAAATAAACATAATTATAGACAAATTTTTATGGTTATGATAATATTATGAATTCAAATAGGGATTACCTATTTTTATCTCAAAGCAATACTAATGACAAAAAGATCTAACGGAAGCCTATATGTGCACACCGAAAACAAAATCGGAATAATAGAATTTGGACACCCAGCGAGTAACTCTTTTCCATCAACGTTGCTAGATAGGTTAGAGAAAGCTATTTTGCAATTATCAGATGATGAAGCCACATATGTTATCATATTAAAATCAGAGGGAGATAGAGCATTTTGTGCAGGAGCCTCTTTTGATGAATTAATGTCCATTACAGATCTTGATGAAGGAAAACGATTTTTTTCGGGTTTTGCGAAAGTAATTAATGCGATGCGCCTTTGTAAAAAACCAATTATCGGAAGAATTCAAGGTAAAACTGTAGGAGGTGGAGTAGGTTTAGCATCTGCTTGTGATTATTGTTTGGCTACCGAAGCGGCCTCGATTAAACTTAGTGAGTTAACAATAGGTATCGGACCCTTTGTAATAGAACCAGCAGTATCTCGAAAAATCGGATTATCGGGTTTTGAAACTTTGGCTTGGGATGCATCGCAATGGAAAACCGCATATTGGGCCAAAGAACAAGGACTTTATGCCAGAGTTTTTAGCACTATCGAAGAGCTTAATAAAGAAGTGCAATTATTTGCAGAAAAATTGGCAAGTTATAATCCGCAAGCACTACAAGAAATGAAAAAAATAGCATGGAAAAATACGAATCATTGGGAAAACTTGTTATTAGAACGAGCAGCTATCTCTGGTGAATTAGTACTTTCAGAATTCACAAAAAACGCATTAGCAAAATTTAAAAAATAATGCACAGAATTGTGAGACCATATTTAGTATATACATTGTTAATAAAAGTATCAATCAAATGAAAAGTAAATTAATTTATATTCTGTTTATCATATGTATATCAGGTTGTAAAAAAGCAACTACCAAAAATGATACTGAACTAGCACAAGAAATTCAAAATAATCCTGTAGAGGTTTCAATGGACACCAATGCAGCAAACTTTTTAAAGGATTCGTCTGTCACAGCACTTTCTATTGGTATATATAAGGATGATAAAACATACATAAAACATTATGGTGAAATAGATAGATCAAAAGGAAATCCACCAAATGATAAAACACTTTTTGAAATTGCCTCTATAACCAAAACACTTACCGGAACGCTTGCTGCTCAAGCTGTATTGGATGGTGAATTAAATTTGGATGACGACATTCGAAAGTATTTAGACGGTGATTATAAGAATCTTGAATACGAAGGTCAGCCTATTTTAATAAAGCATATACTTACACATACCGCAAGTTTGCCTTCAAATAATAAAGGAATCAATGAGCTATCCAGAAAAAATGAGGATAGTCTATCTTTTAAATTTGCCGAAGTTGAAGGAAAGTATAGTAAAGATCTTTATTTTAATTATTTAAAAGAAATAACGCTAGATACTGTTCCAGGAACAAGGTATAGGTACTCTAATCTAGGAGCTAATCTTATGGGACATATTTTAGAAACTACTTATGAAAAGTCATTTTCAACCTTATTAGATGAATTTGTTTTTAAAAAAGCGGGAATGACCAATACCAAAATGAATCTAAATGAAGAGGAACATAGTAGGTTAGCAAATGGATATGATGATAAAGGCAACCAAATGCCTCATTTCCCTATGCCGATTAAACTTTGGGGTGCTGCCGGAGCATTAAAATCATCAATGCCAGACCTAATAAAGTACATGCAGTTTCAATTAGACAATTCTAATGCTGTAGTTCAAGAATCTCACAAAAAAATCTATCAAGAAAATGACGATGAATGGGTTGGATATTTTTGGCGCGTTGATGAAAATAAAGAAGGAGCATTTTACCATCATCACGGTGGTATGTTTGGAGCTAATACATATTTCTATGTATATCCAGAATATAAAATGGGTATTGCAGTTACTACTAATGTTGGTGGGGGTAGAGCAGCATCAGTCTTAGGCGAAGTAGCAGATGGATTGGTAGATGATTTAAAGCCTTTTGGAGAAAAATCAATTTCCCGTGCAATTTCGAACGTATGTTTCGAAGATGTAGATAAAGGAATTCAGTATTATCACCAGTTAAAAAAAGAAAACCCTAACGGATACAATTTTTCGAATGAAAATGAATTAAATGTGTTAGGATACCGACTTCTTAGAAAAGGAAAAATCAAAGCCGCTATAAAAGTGTTTACACTGTTAGTAGCCGAGTTTCCTGAAGCTTCAAATCCTTATGATAGTCTTGGAGAAGGGTATTTTGAAGATAAGAACTATGAATTGTCTTTACTAAATTATAAAAAGTCTTTAGTATTAAATCCAGAAAACGATAATGCTAAAATGATGATCGAGAGGATAAATAATATAAGTACAAAATAACAAATGGAAATATTGAATTTTTTAGGAGGAAATGGATTATTCTTAATTTTAGGAATAGGTTTAGCAGTGGTATATTTTATAAATAGAAGAAAGAGAAGGTAATCTTCCTTAACTTTGTAAAAATTTATAAAATAGGCAATGAGTAAAATTCGGATCACCAAACAATTCTCTTTTGAAACAGGTCATGCATTATATGGGTATGACGGTAAATGTAGAAATGTACATGGCCATAGCTATAAGTTAAGTGTAACCGTAATAGGCACTCCAATTACAGATACGTCTCATGTAAAATTAGGAATGGTAATCGATTTTGGAGATCTTAAGAAAATTGTAAAAGAAGATATCGAAGATGTGTTTGATCACGCTACTGTATTTAATAAAAACACACCGCACAAAGAACTTGCAAAAGAACTTGCAGATAGAGGTCATAATGTGATTTTAGTAGACTACCAACCTACTAGTGAAAATATGGTCATTGATTTTGCTCAAAAGATCAAAGATAGATTACCTGGTAATATTCAATTACATTCACTTAAACTGCAAGAAACTGAAACATCCTATGCAGAGTGGTTTGCAAGTGATAATTCTTAAGTGAGAAACTCTATTGTGCTATATAGATGATGTGTAAAACCTTTTACGCCTTATAGTGGATTTCCTATATTTACATTTCAAATAAAAACTATGAACCTTCCTGAAGGGAAAAATATATATTTTGCAAGTGATAATCACCTAGGGGCTCCTACATCAAAAGAGAGCTTTCCTAGAGAACAGGAGTTTGTGAAATGGTTAGACGAAGTTAAAAAAGATGCAGCAGCAATTTTTTTGTTAGGAGATCTTTTTGATTTTTGGTTTGAGTATAAGACTGTAGTTCCTAAAGGATTTACAAGAACGTTGGGTAAACTCGCAGAAATTACAGATTCTGGTATTCCTGTATACTATTTTGTTGGTAATCATGACTTATGGATGAATGGTTATTTTGAAGAAGAATTAAACATTCCTGTATATCATAAACCCCAAGAGTTTACGTTTAATACGACAACTTTTTTTATCGGACATGGCGATGGATTAGGACCGGGAGATAAAGGATATAAAAGAATGAAGAAAGTGTTTACAAACCCTGTGGCTAAATGGTTTTTTAGATGGTTACATCCGGATTTGGGGGTTAAACTAGCACAATACTTATCTGTAAAGAATAAACTAATTTCAGGAGATGAGGATGTGGTGTTTTTGGGTGAAGAAAACGAATGGCTCGTGCAATATTGTAAAAGAAAACTCGAAAGTAAACATCGAGATTATTTTGTATTCGGCCATAGACATTTACCTATGGAGATCAAATTAAATGAAACATCGAGATATACAAATCTTGGTGATTGGATCACTCATTATACATATGCAGTTTTTGATGGTAAAGATTTACAATTAAAAAAATATAAGTAATAAAAAGGAGTAGTTCATAAAACTACTCCTTTTGCAATATTTTGACGATTGATTACTTCAATATCATTTGTTTTACAACAGTTTTATTACCTACTTTTACTTTTACTAAGTATAAACCAGCACTACCAACAACATTACTAAATTCATTTAGTGAAATGGTATTAGCTCCTGATCTTAAGATTCCTAAATCTTTTTTTGCAATACTTCTTCCATTTAAATCCATAATCTCTAATGTAGATGATACTTTGTTTTGAGTATCAATTTGGAGATTAACATTACTTAGGGTAGATGGATTAGGATATACACTAATATTTGTACTCAAAAGGTCTCCACTTTTACTGGTAGCGATTCTTGATGAAGAAAGTCCTTTGATTACGAATTTCTCCCATGCTCCAATAGCTCCTCGATTACAATTAGCCGCACCATTACCATTTTCATGACTTACATATTTTCCATTGTTTCCTCTAATAGCATATACATCACCTCCTTGGGATACTAATGTGAATTTTTCCCAAGCTCCAACGGCATTACGATTTGCAGTCATGCGCTTATTTCCATTCTCAGAGCTTACATATTTTCCATTACTAGCCTTAATGCTTACAGTACCGTTTCCTGCAGATTGAACTGAAAATTTTTGTTGGTTTCCAGCGCTACCACTGTTAAAATTCATGTTTGTGCTTAGGTACTTATTGATAGATTGACCTTTAAAAGTAACAGATCCGCCGCTATTATTACCTCCTCCGTTATTTCCACCGCCATTACCGCCAAATCGTGCTCTGGTTCTTAACCACGCCATGTCATATCCAGGTCCTTTACATTTACATCCTTTGCTACCTTGATCTACACGACCAGGACATACTTTTTCATCCTTAATTCTCTTACCTTGTATAGTGATTGCATCTCCGTGTCCTGGTTCGTTACCACACTGTATGGTATTGTATCGTGGATCTCCGTTTCGTATGTTTCTGAATTTAGGATGCTTTTTAAGCTCATCGCAGATGTCTTTAATATTTCTTCCTTGCCCGTTGATGGTGATTTTGAAATTACCAACACCATGATCAAAAGAAGATTTACAGAAACAAAGATCATTTGCTTGATAGCTATCTGTCCATGAGTTTGCGTTAGGAACTATTTTTACACCTTGATCATAGGTATCTTGACCGGTACATCCTGTATCAGGTACTTTTGCAAGAGAACCGTCAGCCTTAGGATTTGATTGTGCAATTACTGAAGTAATGCTTAGAGCAAGTAAAAAAATAAAAATAGATAATTTACGTTTCATAATTGTGTAGTTAGTTTAAATGAGTTAGTTTGAAATTTTATTGTTATTATATCAAAGGTCTGATTATAAGTGTATAAACTACGTTTAAAAGGAGTACATTAGGGGTACATTTAAGTATTCAAGAATACATAAAGCATACTTTTAAGAGAATTAAAGTGATTGAAAAATAAAGTATAGTACGAAGCGCTATACTTATTGAGAAATTGGAAGCTTCAAAATCAAAACAGATATTCCTATTAAAGAATTAGACAAAATAAGTTTATCATGGTATAAGTTTAGTGAGTAAATCTACTGTATAGAATTTAAACTTTCTGTTTTTTTTGCCTTAATGAAATGATTTCTTCAGGAATTTCAATACCTATTTCTTCCGAGATTTTAAGAGCTTTTGAGTGTTCTATAAAAATCACCTGATTATTGAAAATGGCTTCGATGAGGTAATGGTTACCATTAAAATAAGCACCTTTTACTTCTGCTTTTATAGTTGATTTTGAATTTATGATTAATTCATGAGGATAAATAAGAAGAATAGTTTCATCTTTTGTATCAGAAAATGAAGAAAGTTTGATTTGATTTACTTCTCCAAAAAGAGAAGCGATATAGTAATCTGTGGGGTTTTGATACAGATCAACCGTGTTTTCTTTGGCTACTATTTCACCATGTCGAATGACAATGGTTTGATCTGTAAAAGAAAGAATATCGGTTTTATCGTGGGTAGCAGTAATACTTGTGATTTTATTTCTGATAAGGTATTTATATAAATTTCTACGTAATGCACTCCTTCTAAAATTATCTATGTTTCCGAAAGGCTCATCTAGTAATAATATTTCAGGCTTTTTGGCAAGTGCTTTTGCTAGAGCCACTCTTTGTTTTTGTCCGCCACTTAAGTTTTCAACTTTTATATTTGCAAATGCAGTCATTTCTACTATTTCTAGTAACTCATTTACGCGACCCTTTTTAAGGTCAGGTTCAAAATTAGAGAGATACTGGCCAATATTTTCTGAAACACTTCGATACGGTTGTAATTCAAAACCCTGGGACAGGTATTTCATATTTTCTTGACCTGGGATTAAATGGAAACTCGGGCCTAGTATTTTTTTATCTTCCCAATATAATTCACCTTCATGTACATCCAGTAGCCCATAAATGATCTTAAGTAATGTGCTTTTACCACAACCACTAGCTCCAATCAACGCAATGTGTTGTCCTTTTTCAATAGTAAAAGAGACATTTTTTAAAATCGGTTCGGTAGTATACGCAAAGGATATATTCTGTACTGTAAGCATACTCAAATATATTGAACTTTGACGAAGTTATACACTAAAAAATCCGCTTCTTTTAAGAGAGCGGATTTTTTAATCTGTGAAATTAATAAGATTATCCTTTTACTTTATTATTTACTTTTTCGGGTAATACTTCATAACCCATATTGTAAAGGGTAAACCCAAAAATATCTGCAAATTGATCAATAGTCTTGCTTACTGGTGTTCCTGCTCCATGACCAGCATTAGTTTCAATTCGTATTAAAGTTGGATTATCACCAGTTTGTTTAGCTTGTAATTCTGCTGCAAATTTAAATGAATGTGCAGGCACTACTCTATCATCATGATCACCAGTAGTCACCAAAGTTGCAGGGTATTGTACACCTTCTTTTACATTATGAACAGGCGAGTAGCCTTTTAAATAGTCAAACATTTCTTTATTGTCTTCTGCCGTTCCGTAATCATAGGCCCATCCTGCACCTGCCGTAAAGGTATGATAACGAAGCATATCTAAAACACCAACAGCGGGTAAGGCTACTTTCATAAGGTCAGGGCGTTGCGTCATCGTAGCACCAACTAAAAGTCCACCATTTGATCCACCACGAATGGCTAGATAATCACTAGAGGTATATTTTTTTGCTATTAAAAATTCTGCAGCAGCTATAAAATCATCAAATACATTTTGTTTTTGCATTTTTGTACCCGCATCATGCCATTTTTTGCCATACTCTCCACCACCTCTAATATTAGGTACTGCATAAATACCACCTTGCTCCATCCAAACTGCATTAACAATACTAAAAGATGGTGTGAGACTAATATTAAAACCGCCATAGGCATATAATATGGTGGGGTTTTTACCATTTAATTCGATTCCTTTTTTATGTGTGATAATCATCGGTATTTTTGTACCATCTTTTGAGGTATAAAATACCTGATTACTCTCATAATTATCTGGATTAAAATCTATTTTTGGTTTATTATAAAGTTCTGAAGTTCCGTTTGCGATATCATATTTATAAATACTGCCAGGTGTCTTATAATTTGTAAAAGAATAATACAGTTCTTTTTCTTCTTTTTTACTTCCGAAACCATTAGCACTACCTACACCTGGTAATTCGATTTCACGTATTAGTTTTCCATCATAATCATATTGCAATACTTTAGAAACCGCATCAACCATATATTCAGCAAAAAAGTATCCTCCACCGGTATTAGGACTTAATACATTTTCGGTTTCAGGGATAAAATCTTTCCAGTTTTCTGGAGTTGGATTAGCTGCATCTACCGTTACTATTTTTTGATTTGGAGCATTCAAATTAGTAACAATATATAATTTGGATCCTACATTTTCTATAATGTAACTATCACTATTTGGTTCATTTAAAATCGTAATTAGGGAACTGTTAGGTTTTGTAAGATCTTTAATAAATAACTTATTTCCAGAAGTAGAAACGCTGCCAGAGATAATTAAATATCGATCATCTTCGGTTACCGATCCCCCAACATATCTATGCTTTTCTTCTGGGGTACCTCCAAAAATGAGTTGATCTTCTTTTTGTGGGGTTCCCAATTTGTGATAATACAATTTATGTTGATCCGTTTTTGCCGAAAGCTCACTTCCTTTTGGTTTATCGTAACTAGAGTAGTAAAACCCTTCGTTTCCTTTCCAGGACATTCCAGAAAACTTTACATCGATTATGGTATCTTCTACAATTTCATTTGTCTCTACATTTTTGATAATAACTTTACGCCAGTCACTACCACCTTCGGAAATTGAATAGGCTAAAAGTTTTCCGTTTTTAGAAAAACTGGCTCCTGCCAGAGAGGTAGTTCCGTCTTTACTAAAGGTATTAGGGTCTAGAAAAACTTCGGGTTCGTCACCTTCGTTTTTGAAACGATAAATTACAAATTGGTTCTGAAGCCCATTATTTTTATAAAAGTAAGTATAGTCACCTTCCTTAAAAGGAGAACCTACTTTCTCATAATTCCAAAGATCAGAGAGACGTTTTTTTAAATCTTCTCTAAAAGGAATGTTTTCTAGATACCCAAAAGTAGTTTTGTTTTGAGCTGCTACCCATTTACCCGTTTCTTCACTTCTATCATCTTCTAACCAGCGATAAGGGTCTTTAACTTCAGTGCCAAAATACGTATCAACAGTATCTACTTTTTTAGTTTCAGAATAGTCTACTGCCATGCTTGTTTTTGAGTTTTGTTCTTTAGTTTCATTTTTGCATGCTACCGTTAAAACAATAATTGATAGCATAAACAGTCTGTTTTTCATAGTGTAATCCGTTAGAATTTTGACAAATCTATCAAAACGAGGGTTTTAAAATGCTAAAGAAACTATAAAAAAAGACTGCTCCTTATTATAATCCATGAAGAAAAATGGGTTTCTTCGGTATTACTTTGGGGTATAGTAGTACGTCGGATTACGATGTAAGAGCAGTCAGAATTTTCTGTAAGAAACAAAAAAAATTGGACTTAGAAAAGTGTTTTGTACTTGGTCCAATGTTTATATATCAAAAAAGTGTTTACAATAAAAACAAAAGCGCCAGGACCTATATTAGCAGGGTCCAATGTACCATGGAATAAAATGATATTCACAGATATAGGTGCCATAAGGATCAAGGCAAAGGGTACCGCTTTATTAGTTACTAATAAGAGTCCTACAATCACTTCGATAAGCCCTACTGTTTTTAAAATATAGCTATTTGCAAGTGCACCAAATAGTATTCCTGCTTCTGGATTTGCAAATTCAAAATCTGGAAGAAATCCTATAAATTTATTACTTCCAAAAACGATTAACATCACTCCTAATAATATTTTTAGTGCTAAAATTAATTTTTTCATTTTTTTGTTTTTTCTGGGATTAAATTACTGTATTAGAGACGAAAATGTTAAAAACCTTACAAATTTAGGTGAGGAATAAGATGAAAGAAATACCTTAGACCAAGGTTCTTAATGAAGGGGTTTATATATTTTATAAACACGTAAAATGCCTTTATAAACTAAAGACAAATATCTTTTAATCGACAAATTAATGAAACTCACACATCAAATAAAGTACATTTTCCTTGCATGTATATTTCCTATTTTTTCTATTGCTCAAGATTATTTTTACAAGGATAAACAACCATTTAATTCTGAAATCCCGTCTCCAGAATCTTTTCTTGGATATTCTATCGGTGAACAGCATACGCGACATGATCAAATAGTCGCCTATTTTATAAAACTTGCTGAGATTTCTGATAAGGCTTCGATAACCATTTATGGAAAAACACATGAGAACCGAAAACTTGTTATGCTTACTGTTTCTAGTGCTCAAAATATAAATAACCTTTCTTCTCTTAAAGAACAACATTTAACGTTTACAGATCCCAATAAAACTGCTACTAATTATAATGAAATACCAGTTTTTGTTCAGTTAGGTTATAATGTGCATGGTAATGAACCCTCTAGTGCAGAAGCAGCCATGTTAACGGCATATACGCTAATAGCTTCTACTAGTGAAGAAGTAACGCAGTATATCGAAAATGCTATTGTATTTATTGATCCTACAATTAATCCAGATGGTCGAGATAGGCATACACAGTGGGCAAATCAATTTAAAGGTAGCCCTTTGGTAAGTGATAATTATGATGCAGAACATAATGAAATGTGGCCTAGAGGTCGAACCAACCACTATTGGTTTGATCTTAATCGGGATTGGTTACTAGGGATTAATCCAGAAAGTAGAGGAAAACTAAAATGGTATCATGAATGGTATCCAAATGTAGTTACTGACTTTCATGAAATGGGAACAAACAGCACTTATTTTTTTGAACCCATGAAACCTATAGGTTCTCAAGATCCTATAATGCCCAAAGAAAATTATAAAGATTTAAATAATCTATTTGCTCCTTATTTTTCAAGTGCATTAGATAATATAGGGTCTTTTTATTTTACAAAAGAAGCTTTTGATGGCACATATCCGGGTTATGGATCTTCTTATCCTGATTTGCAAGGAGGCTTAGCATTGTTATTTGAGCAAGCGAGTTCTAGAGGACATTTACAAGATACAGATTATGGCACTATTTCATTTCCGTTTACAATTCGAAATCAATACATATCTAGTATTGCCACTATCAAAGCAGCGGTAGAGAATAGGGTGGTACTTCGTAAATATCAACAAGATTTTTTTAAATCGGCGGTAAGTACTACTCTAAAAAAAGGGGTTAATGCCTATGAGTTTGGTGATTTGTATGATCAAAACCGTAATAAGTCTTTTATTGATAAATTATTACTGCATAAAATTAAAGTATATAAGAATGGAAAACGATTTATAGTTCCTGTAAAACAGCCGCAACAACGAATGGTACAAACAATTTTTGAGACTTATACTAAATATCGCGATAGTGTGTTTTATGATGCTTCTGCATGGAGTTTGGCTAATTTTTATAATATGAAATATAAAGTAGTACCAGCTACTAATCTTAATGAACAAATTTCTACAACCGATGATCTAGTAAGTTTTGAAAAAACAGAAAAATCTAATTATGCTTACATTCTAGATTGGGACGATTATAACGCACCAGCAGCCTTGTATCATATGCAGTCACAAGGATTAAAAGTAGCTGCCGCGTTTAAACCTTTTAGTAGTATGACCTCTGTAGGAGAGAAAAACTTTAATTACGGTAGTATTCTTATTCCCGTAAGTAAACAAGAAAAAACTAGTGATGAGGTATATGCAATTATTAAAGAGACTCAGAACAAATTCAATGTTCCTGTTTATGCAACTAATTCTGGATTTAGTACTAATGGAATTGATTTAGGAAGCCGAAATTTTCAAAAATTAGATACTCCAAAAGCGGTATTACTTGTGGGCGATGGTGTTAGTTCTTATGAGGCAGGTGAGGTTTGGCATCTTTTAGATACTAGAGTGCATATGCCAATTACCAAGTTACAGATTAACGATTTTGATCGTTTGCCATTAGAAAAGTATACTACTATGGTAATGGTTTCAGGAGGGTATAAGCAATTAGACTCTCTTCGTCAGAAAAAGATAAAAAATTGGGTAGAGCAAGGAAATACGTTAGTGACCATATCCAGAGCCTCTAAATGGGCAATAGATAAAAAAATAGTAAAAGAAAACCTTACCAAAAAACCTAAGGATACTACAAAAAACAAAAAAGTAAAACGATTGCCGTATGTTGATGCCGGAGAAAACATAGGTCGTGAACGTTTAGGAGGTGCTATTTTTGAAGTAGATCTTGACATTACACATCCATTAGGTTTTGGATATCGCAATAGGTCATTACCAGTATATAAAAATAATGAAGTATTTGTGGTGCCCAGTGAGAATCCATATGCTACTGTAGCAAAGTATACAAATAATGCACACATAGATGGGTATATTTCTATCGACAATTACGAAAACTATTTGAAACCATCAGCGTCTTTAATTGTAAGTAAACTTGGGGGCGGGCGTGTAATTTTGTTTGCTGATAATCCAAATTTTAGGGGATCGTGGTACGGTACTAACCGTTTGTTTTTGAATGCATTATTTTTAGGTAATCATATTAACGTTCCTAAGGTTGAGAAATAAGTATCCAATAAATTAAAACCCTCGTTATTTAAAATAACGAGGGTTTTAATTTATATATAATTGGTGTAGATTAACCTATCAATTCGTTTTGAATAAGATACTCACCTATCTGTACGGCATTAGTCGCAGCACCTTTACGTAAATTATCTGATACTACCCACATGTTTAAGGCATTCTCTCTAGAGTGATCTCTACGAATTCTGCCTACAAAAACATCATTTTTACCTTCTGCATAAATAGGCATTGGATACGTATTGGTATCCGGATTATCTTGTACGGTTACTCCAGAGGTATCATTCAATAGCGTTCTTACATCGTTTTCAACAAATTCATTTTCAAATTCCAGATTCACGCTCTCACTATGCCCCCCAACAACAGGTATTCGTATTGCAGTAGCAGTAACAGCAATTGTGCGATCATCAAGAATTTTTTGTGTCTCGTTCACTAATTTCATCTCCTCTTTGGTATATCCATTTTCTTGAAAAACGTCACAATGCGGAATGGCATTACGGTGAATAGGATAAGGATACGCCATTTCTCCTTTTTCACCAGCATATTCGTTCTCTAACTGTTGCACTGCTTTCACGCCAGTACCTGTTATAGATTGATAAGTAGAAATAACCGCACGATTGATTTTATATTTATCGTGTAATGGTCCCAAAGCCATAACTAATTGTATTGTTGAACAATTAGGATTAGCAATAATTTTGTCTTCTTTGGTTAATGCTGTGGCATTAATTTCTGGTACAACTAATTTTTTTGTTGGATCCATTCTCCAGGCAGAAGAATTGTCAATAACAGTAATACCAGCTTCTGCAAATTTTGGAGCCCATTCTAAAGAAGTATCTCCTCCTGCAGAAAACAATGCTACATCAGGTTGCATCTCAATAGCGGTTGTTAATCCAACTACAGTATATTCTTTATCTTTATAAGAGATTTTTTTACCTATTGATCTCTCTGAGGCTACAGGGATTAATTCTGTTACAGGAAAATTTCTTTCCGCTAATACTTTTAACATTACGGTACCTACCAAACCAGTAGCACCAACAACAGCAACTTTCATATTCTACTTATTATATTTTAGTGTTTCTCTATTTTAGAAACTTTTATTTTTAAAGCCTACTTCATTTTTGATGATACAAAAATCGTATAAACTGTTTAAATTTCCTCAAATGTGCGGAATATTTCTAGTATGACAATTATTTTACATAAAAATATAGAAATTATCATGATTTGTTATATATAAAACAAATTGTAAAAAAATAACCGCCCAATCAAGGACGGTTTAGTTAGAATATGTAGTATAGCGGTAGCTATAGATAATTCTTGTATAACAATTACTGCTTTTTCAGAAGATCTCTTATTTCGGCAAGTAATTCTTCTTGTGTAGGACCAGCAGGAGGTGCAGGTGCAGCCTCTTCCTCTTTCTTTTTAGATTTTTCATATGCTTTAAGCACAATAAAAATAAATAATCCAACAATGATAAAGTTGATTATCGCTTGTATTAGATTACCATACGTCATTACAGCAGCTCCAGCCTCTTTAGCTGCGGCTAGGGTTTCATAGGCTTGTCCGTCTAATGAAATGAATTTTTGAGTAAAATCTGTTCCTCCTGTAATAACACCAACGATTGGCATAATGATATCGGCTACTGCCGAACCAACAATTTTGTTAAAGGCGCCACCAATTACAACAGCTGTGGCTAAGGCAACAATATCTCCTTTTAGTAAAAAAGATTTAAAATCCTTAAAAAATCCCATATTGATTATATTTAGATAATTAGTATAGTACTAATTTAACGAAAAAAAACAGCGTTTGTTAAAATTATCTTTATTAATACGCATTTCTTTTCGACAAAAATCAATTATCATCGATAACAATACGTTTTACGCGTTGCGCTATTGCGGTTAATAGCTCATAAGAAATGGTTCCTGATAACTCAGCGACTTTAGCAGCATCCGAATTGGCGTCAAAAATAGAGATTTCATCACCTTCTTCACAATCAATATTTGTAACATCAACCATAATCATATCCATACATACATTGCCAATGATAAAGGCCTGTTTGCCTTTGATCATTACAAATCCTTTTTTATTACCATATTGCCTACTTATACCATCTGCATGGCCAATCGGAATAGTGGCAGTTTTTGTAAAATCACTAGCCTTAAATGCTCTATTGTATCCGACTGAGTCTCCTGGTTCTAACTTATGAATTTGAGAAATTACTGACTTTAAAGAAGCTACGGGTTTGAGTTGAGCGTCATATTTAGCATCATTACCATAGCCATATAATCCAATACCTGCACGTACCATATCAAAATGGGCCTCGGGATAATTAAGTAATCCAGAAGTATTAGATTGATGCAGTAATGGTCTATATCCCAATCTCTCTATCATAATATCCGTTATTTTTCTAAAGAGGTTGATTTGATGCACCGTAAAATCTCTTTCAGAATGATCTTCACTTGCAGCTAAATGAGAAAGTATAGCTACTATTTTTATACTATCAGTTTTAGAGAGTTTGTCAATAATATGATCAATATCATTTTCACCAAACCCAATACGATTTAGTCCACTATTAAACTTTATATGAATAGGATATTCTTTTTGTTTATTTAAAGTCGCTACCTCAATAAATTTTGTCAACGTTCTAAGGCTATAAATACTTGGCTCTAAATCATATTTGATTAACTTTTCAAAGTTTACAGGCTGAGGATGCAGTACTAAAATGGGTGTTGTAATACCGGCTTCTCTTAGAGTAATTCCTTCAGAAACATACGCAACAGCAAAATAATCTACCCCTATTTTTTCTAAATGTGCAGCCATTATCGCCGCATCGCTACCATATCCAGATGCTTTTACAACAGCTAACATTTTTACGGTAGCATCGATCTTACTTTTTAAATAGGTATAATTGTGAGTAAGATGGCTAAGGTTGATTTCTAATACAGTTTCTTTTACACTACTACTCATTCGATTTCTTAGATATTTCCTTAGGGTCTTTAACGTCCATTTTGCTTACCTTTTCTTTTAGCATAGCTTTATAATATGCTCCCCGACTTAGAGGTTCGTACTCCTCGGTTTCACCTAGTAAGACTAAATCATCTTTTGTAGATTTGCGGTAGCTAAACTGTGCCAAGTTTCCTGTTCTTGTGCAAACGGCGTGTACTTTAGTAACATATTCTGCGGTAGCCATTAATGCTGGCATTGGTCCAAAAGGATTGCCTTTAAAATCCATATCCAAACCAGCAACAATTACTCTAATTCCTTGATTTGCTAAATCATTGCAAACAGCAACAATTTCATCATCAAAAAATTGAGCTTCATCTATTCCTATCACATCACACGTGTTTGCTAATATTCTAATATTTGCGGCTGCTGGTACTGGAGTTGATCTAATCTCATTTGAATCATGAGAAACCACCATTTCATCGTCATATCTTGTGTCGATTGCAGGTTTAAATATTTCAACTTTTTGTTTTGCAAATTTAGCGCGTTTTAACCTGCGAATTAATTCTTCGGTCTTGCCCGAAAACATAGAACCACAGATTACCTCTATCCAACCAAATTGCTCTTTATGATTTACTGTATTTTCGAGAAACATTTTGTATTTTTCAGCATCAATTAAAGAAATCCCTTCTCCTTAACATACCAGATGAATTTTAAAACCACCTAAAATGGTTATTGATTTACATCTTTTTTTGGTATTGCATTAAAGATGAGGTAAATTTATTAAAAAACAAATAGCAGTATTATAAACGAATAAGAAAGTTATGAAGAAGAAATTGGAAGCCGAGCTTATTAGTATTGCTCATAGAATATTACAACTTAAAGGTAGCGGGACATTACCCCAGTTGCAAGAAGAAGCGAGACAGGTCTATGAAAAATTAACTATTCTTAATTTTTCTGAGAGCCATTTTGCAGGTCCTCAGCCTACCATTGGGCAAGTTAGAGCCGCTATTGATCAAAGTGTTTTAGAAAAAGAAGTAAAGATTGAAAATAAAATTCAGGAAACTGAAGGAATAGAAATTTCAGAATTAGAACCGATTATAAAAGAGGAACCTGTTGTTGAAACGATAGTAGAGCCAGAATTACAAGAAGTAGAACAAATAATCGAAGAATCAAACGTCGAGCATAAACCGGAGTTAGTAATCGAAGAAATTAACGCTCGAGTTACAGAAGATCTTTTTGTACCCGCAATTGCTAAGGAAGATAAAGCAATAAATAATTTACATAGTACTGAAAATAGAGCCAATAAAGATCAAGAAGATTATAAAACGCATGCACGATCTACATTCGAGACCGAAACTCAAGATGAGAGGCCTAAATCACTTAATGAACAGCTTCGTAAAGATATCCATATTGGGTTAAATGACCGATTAGCGTTTATCAAGTATCTTTTTGAAGGTAGCGCTCCAGATTATAATCGTGTATTATCCCAACTTAATACATTAACAAATAAAAAGGAAGCTCAAGAGTTTATAATAAACATGGTGAAACCAGATTATAACCATTGGGAAAATAAAGAAGAATATGAAGAGCGCTTTATAACTACTGTGCTTAGTAAATTTGATGAGTAGATACGATAGTTTAAATGATAAAAAATAATCATACTCGAAATGTTTTGGATATGGTTTCCGACATATACTAAGAACGAATAATAAAACTATAATGAAAATTGTTTATTGGATTGCTACTGTTGCATTATGTGCTATAATGCTATATTCTGCTCAGATGTATTTTTTTAATACAGAAATGGTTAAAGGCTTTTTTGAAAGTTTTAATTATCCAACGTACATAGTAATTCCATTAGCAGTGGCAAAATTGTTAGGTATTGCAGCAATACTTACCAATAAAATAAAATGGGTTAAAGAATGGGCCTACGCAGGTTTCTTTTTTGATTTGGTATTAGCTAATTTAGCCCATGCTAATGCAGGACACCCTATTGGTTTCTCTGTATATGCAATAGTATTGTTGATTGTTTCTTATATAGCAGGAAAAAAAGTAAGACCTTAATGTCAAAATTATACCTCGTTCCAACACCTATTGGTAATCTAGAAGATATTACCTTTAGGGCACTTACAGTACTTAAAGAAGTGGATTTAATTCTTGCAGAAGATACACGTACAAGTGGAAAATTACTAAAGCATTTCGAAATTGCTACTCCTATGCAAAGTCATCATATGCATAACGAGCATAAGACTGTTGATCGAATAATTCAAAGATTAAAAAACGGAGAAACTATTGCTTTAATTAGCGATGCAGGTACACCCGCAATAAGTGATCCAGGGTTTTTATTAACAAGAGCCTGTGTTGAGCATAAAATTGAAGTAGATTGTTTACCAGGAGCAACAGCTTTTGTACCCGCATTAGTAAATAGCGGTTTGCCAAATGATAAGTTTGTTTTTGAAGGGTTTCTGCCTATAAAAAAAGGAAGACAAACACGATTAAAGATACTTGCAGAAGAAACAAGAACTATGATCTTTTATGAATCTCCTCATAAACTTATTAAAGCATTAACAAGTTTTGTAGAATATTTTGGCGCTGACCGACAGGTTTCTGTGTCAAGAGAATTAACCAAAATATACGAAGAAACGATACGTGGAACAGCACAAGAAGTACTAAATCATTTTGAAGCTAAACCCCCTAAAGGAGAGATTGTAATTATCGTAGAAGGAAACAAATAAATACATTTAAAACAAAATTTAATAGCACATATAATGACTATTACAGCATTTATAGAAAAACTTAGAACTACACCAAAAACCGTTTCATTTCAGGAAACCATGCAAGTGATTGAAGATCATTATGATTTTGAACCTACATTATTTACCAATGGAGAAATAACAAATAATACAGGTCAAAACTCGGGCTCTTGTAAGTTATTTGCTTTTGCAAAATTACAGCAACTTAATAGTGAAGAAACTTTGCATTGTTTTGGAAATTATTATACCGATGTTTTAAATACTCCAGCGGGTAATGATCACCAAAATATTCGCAATTTTATGAAAACAGGATGGAATGGGATTTCTTTTTCTAATGATCCTTTATTGCTAAAATAAAAACATCTATTTTTTTGATTGTTTGAACTTTTTGGTCATTTCTTTATGCCACAATCGCTGTTTTGGATTTGTCAAAGCTAGAGAAAAAGGACTGTAAATAGGCATTAGAATTTTTTCATGAGTAGTAGAGATTCCTAGGTTGATTTGCTTATCTAGATTTAGATCTGGCTTATAGATAGGCATTTTAGTACGCTTTTTTGATATTGAGTGATCTTTAAAAGGTTTAAATTCATGCTGTTTTGTAACTTTTTTCTGACTATAAGTACTTATAGATACAGAGAATATAAGCATAATAGTCATATATGTTAAGCCATGTACATTCATGATACTATTTTATAAATTAGATAGTTTATGTTGTAATACTAACTAAAGATAAATTCAAAAGTTGCAAAATCGTTGAAAAGTAAACCATTATTCACCATTTTAGGAATAAGTGCACTAGTTTTTTTATTATGGCAACTTCCTTATTTTGGTTTTATACAATATCCTTTTTTATTATTAGGTACTTGGTTTCATGAAATGGGCCATGGTTTAACTGCTGTATTGCTAGGAGGCAAATTTTATTATTTAGAGATTTATGAAAACGGAGGAGGAGTTGCATATTCTGATGTTTCGTTAAGTTATCTCAACACCAACTTGGCTAGGGCGATGACAGCAGCAGGTGGTTTACTTGGACCTGCAATTTCTGGAGCGATATTGATTACATCTGCAAAAAAGAAAGTTACTTCTAAAGTTACACTGTGGCTCTTAATTATTGTCATGGTAGTATCTTTACTTTTATGGATACAAGAACTATTAGCATTAGTAGTTTTAAGTGTTTTTGCAGCTATTTTATTTGGTATAGCTATACTAAAGATCAGAAGACTAGAAATTTTTACACTCCTTTTTTTAGGAACACAATGCGTATTAAGCACGTATTTGCAAATAGGGTATTTATTTACAAAACAATTTGAAAGAGATGGAAACATCCAATATTCAGATACACAAATGATCGCAGTACATCTATTTGGAACCTATTGGATGTGGGCAATATTAATATTGATACTTACTATTATTCTTGTTTATAAAAGTTATCGATATTATTTAAAAAAATAAAGTTGTTAGAAAACGTAGTTTTCTAACAACTTTTATCTTACTGAGAGCAAATTAATTAAGCCTCTGGATATAAAGTAACATAATCACCACTGGATACAGGTGGAGTAACCTCCATTTTATTTTTTTTAATAACAATCTCTACAGGTCTATCACTTTTTGCATCATTAGCAGTCAAGAAACAAAAAAAGTTAGACTTACATGTCCATGTTTTACGATCGTCTTTGTACCGTATCCACCAATAATCCTTTCCAGTTCTACCGATTCCTGTCCAATACCCAGCTTTTAAAGCAAATATTCGTTCGTTATTGTCAATCATGTCAAAACGTTCAATATCATATCGATCACTTTCATATCGGTGTATAAATTCTATTTCTGTAATTGGTGTTCCCCATTCATTTTTAATGTAAACATCACTCCATGAATTTGGAGGTCCTTTTTCGAACTCTAAGGTCTGGTTTTCTAACGCTTCACTATATGATAAGTTTTCATACTATTTGATTTTAAGTTTCTACTATGTATAAGTTTATAAAAATATCAATTGTCACAAGCACCAGCGATGTCACGAGAAATGGTTTCAGTTTCTATAAGTCGATTAATTATATTCGTCCCACGAACAGTAACTTCGATATAATCATCTTGTATATCGGTGATAACACCAGTAAAGTTGTTAAAAGCAAACTGCGTAGTTATTTCTTGTCCGGTTAGGGCTTCGCTATTTTCTTGATAAGTTCCTTTAATTCTAAAACGTTGTACATAAGGTATTCTCACATTTTCATAGGTTTGATAGATATCTGCTACCGTAATAGCTGTTTTGGGAGGTACTTGTTGGGTACGCTCAGTAGAGATTTGTGTAGATCGACTTTCTTCAAAGGCGCCAGATCTGGTGCTTGTATTGGTTCTTGATTTACTAAAAACGTAGCTGCCAGTAACTGAACTTTTAACAGAGCCTCCTGCACCAAAGAACTTAGTAGATACCTCAGCCTCGATAGTTACAGAAACCGAATACTCTTGGCTTGAGCTAACCGACATCGACTCTTCCCAACCTAGTATTTCTTTAGTTTCTAGAGATTCGGATCTGCCTACTGTTTGTTGTAGGTTGCCGCTACTACAGTTTCTTAAGGTACTGTTATATGCTTCTGAAGTTCTCGAAGGTGGCAGTATCGGTCGCATAAATTTTGATTCAATAGGTTGTATGTCCCAATCAATATCAAAAGATAAAATTCTGAAATAAGCAGGATCGACATTGTTATTTCTTGCGTTAAGACGATCTCCTAATAAGAAAAGAGGATTTCCTGTAAAAGTAGGAGTTATGGTATATAGACCAGTTTCAACTTTATCAATTTTGAACTTATAATTTGGAGGTATACCTGTATTATTGCCTCCATTTCTAATTAGATTTGCTTTACTCTGAATTCGTAGCTCCGAATTGGCAGGAACAATATATAAGTAATGTATATCATCCCCGTTATGCACAGCAATGGTAAATACTCCTTCCTCACCAGGTACTTGGACAAATCTATAGGTTGTAAATAATCCGGTGTTTTCTGAATTATAATCTAGATCAGCCAATTGGCTAATGATAATTGGAGTATTTAAAAGTACAGTATTTGTATATAAAGTAGAATTAGGTGCTCCATATATTTCATCACTATTTGCAGTAGCAAGTTGCATAAAATGTTTAACATCTTCTCGAATACTAACCTTGGCGTATAGATCTTCAAGTGCATCTGCAGTTATTTCTTGTGCTATTGGGCTAGAAGTAAACGAGAGTTTTGATATTTCAGAAGATGCTAATTCAGTATTGGTTTCATCAAAAATTTTGATGGTTAGTGCAACACCATTTTTGAGTTCAGTTTTTGCCTCATCAGACAGATTTTCATTTTTTAGAGATAAGTTGGCGGTATTATTGAATTGATCAAAAGGTATTTTTTGACTGTAATTACCTGTCGTTGCAGTAACTGTAATATCAGCGGTCGTTGGTTTGTATCCTTTTCTGGCAATAGTCCTAGCACTTATACTTATTCCTATTTCTCCTGCATCAGTTTCAAATTCTTTTAAATCGATACCTGGTAATTGCTCTATTTCTGGAATTGGTTGTTCTCCTATTTCTCCGTCATCATTACTACATCCCCATAATATTAATACTAAAAGGATGAGTGTTTTTAAAATAATTGTGTGAATTTTCATAATGTGTTTTTCTAGTTAATTTTTCCCCGCTGATTTACAGTTTTGATATTCGTGTATTAATGAATACTCCAAAATTGAGATTGCTACTTAATAAATAAAAGACTGTAAATACTGTAAAAATAAATCCGTGGAAAATCCTTGTTTGGCACGGGTAAATACGGGTTAATTAACTGATAGTTAGATATAAATGGTTTTTTTGATTAGTTTTAGAGTACTATAAACAGTAAAAAATAAAAACAATGGGGGATTTAATTTCAGAAGAAGAATTTGAAAATTGTACTACACGATGGTGCGAAGAAAATGTATTGAGTTTGGCACATCATTTTCATGGATTGCATAACACTCAGTATGAAAGAGTAACTCGCTTTGATATGAAAGGTGTCGAAGAATTCAGAACTATTGATAAAATAGATAAAATAAGAATTTGTTTAGCGCTTAAAAAAGTAAAGAAAAAAAACAGGAAGAAAGAAATTACATTTTGTCCTTACCTTCAAATCAATGAGGATAAAGGCTTAAGTTTTGAACTCACACCTACTACAGAAAGACCACCATTATTTCCAAAGTTGCCAGGCTCTAATCGTGTTCCAGAAATATTTAAACATATGGTTTGGAAAAATTGGGATCAGGTTGAGATGCATCATATTGATGATCTTTTTCATTGTACTGATAAAGAAAATCAAGAAAAAAACACTGATAAAGAATGTATAGTAAGAGTACGATCTTTTGAAATAACAGGAGCTGATATTATTAAGGCTATAAATGATAAAAAAGAAATAATTAATGAAATTATTCTGTATCCAGGAATTGATATGAATAAATTTAATACAAAAGAGATGATTTCTTTTACACCTGTGTTGGGAATTAAACCTAATCTTTTTGAGACTAGTGGTACCAATAAAATGGGTCTCATAGAGTCTAATGATGATGAAACTTTTATAGAATATAGTTTGCCATGTCCTCCCACTTGTTAGCGTAACTATTTAATTAGATATTAATGAATAAAGAACTTTTTTTCATAATAGGCAATATCTCTTCTCTTGTCATAATTGTGCCAATAGTATTTGCTATATTAAAATATAACAGATTAAATAAGGTACAAGTAAGCTTGGGTTATATTTTAATTTTGGTATTTATTGTGGAACTGATTACAAATATATTTTGGCACAAAAAAATTAATAATTTACCGATATTTCATTTTTATGCCATTTTTGAGTTTTTATTGATTGTCAATATCTATAAAAGTGCTTTGTCAGGGCTATTCTCAAAAGGAGTTTTTATTATTTTGGCAATTGGTTTTACGGCATTTGCAATTATCAACATGTTCTTTTTTCAGAATATTTTTGAATTTAACTCTAATGTCACAACGGTAATGGGAGTATTAGTCGTCTTTTTTGCATTAAGTTATTTTTATAAATTACTAAAGGAAGTACGGTATAGTGCATTAGAAACTAATCCTATGTTTTGGATAAATTCGGGCTTCTTGATTTATTTTTCGAGTAATTTAATACTCTTTTTTATTAATAATAACCTGTTTAAAGAAGCGTCAGAGGCAAGTTATATGGTTTGGGGACTTCATGCTATTGTTAATATCATATTAATACTGTTTTATACGATTGCCATATGGGTGAAACCGAAGGAACAATAACATTAAAGATAATAATCATTGGTATGGGAGTAATTTTTCTATTATCTCTATCCTTGATCGTATTCTTTGTTATATACCAACGCAGGTTATTGGCACAACAGAAAAAGCATCAAAAAATAGCATCAGATTATCAAAAAGAACTATTACAAACTTCTATTTTAAGTCAAGAAGAAGAACGCACTCGAATTGCAAAAGAATTACATGATGATGTTGGTGCTATGCTTACCACAACTAAACTATATTTTGGACAAATTATACCAGAATTACCTCCTGAAGAATTAAAAGAGATTACAGACAAAACAAAAGTCTTTTTGGATGATATGATTCGTAGTGTACGCAGTATATCCCAAGATTTAAGACCAGTAGTTTTAGAAAAATTGGGATTGATAGAAGCGATACAGAGTTTGATTCAAACGCTGAATGATTCAGGTAGAATTAAAGTATATTTTGATAATAATACAAATAATGTAATACCAAAATCAAAAGAACTAAACTTGTATAGAATTGTTCAGGAGTTGATTACAAATACTATTAAGCATGCCGAAGCTTCTGTTATCAAGATTATATTGAAAAATGAGGGAGACAGGTTGATTATTTTATATGAAGATGACGGAAAAGGGATAGACAAAGAAATGCTTTTGCATAAAAAAGGATTAGGACTTAAAAATATAGAAAGTAGATTATCTGTACTATCAGGAAGTATGAAATTCCTTAAAAATAATGAGGGAATAAAAGTTGAGATTAGATGTATGTAGCTATACATCGGAAGTTAATTACCACATAATTATGGATACTATAAAATTAGGATTAATTGATGATCATAATTTATTTCGCGAAGGAATAAAATCTTTATTACTTAAAATGTCTGGTATTTCATTAGTACTAGAAGCAGTAAGTGGGAGGGATTTTTTGACTAAATTAAGCAATACAGTTCCAGATGTTGTTCTTTTAGATTTAGAAATGGAAGATATAAATGGAGTAGAAGTCACACAAAAAATACAAGAACTATACCCAGATCTAAAAATTATTATCCTTACTATGCATAAAGAAGAAAGAATGATTTCTTATTTAATGGAGTTAGGAGCTAATGGATATTTATTAAAAGATACAAATCACCAAGAACTAGAAGAGGCTATACGATCTACGCACCAAAAAGGATTTTACTTTAACGCTTTGGTTTCTGAGGCATTATTAAAAGGTCTTAAGAATAAAGGAGCAAAACCTCAAATCATAGGTAAAAACTACCAGCTTACGAGTAGAGAGTTAGAGGTGTTAGAATTAATTACTATGGAATATACGACCACAGAAATAGCCGACAAACTTTTTCTGAGCGCTAGAACCATTGAAGGTCATCGTAAAAACCTAATCAGTAAATTAGGGGTGAAAAATACAGCTGGATTAATAATGAAAGCGGTTAGAGACAATATTATTTCGATTTAAAAGCAATCAATACGAATTAAAAAGACCTGTTAGTTTTCTCAAAACTAACAGGTCTTTTTAATTCGTATTGATAATATTGAAATATTAACTAGACATGTTTACCTTTTTCCCAACCATGTTTGCCTAGGTATTGTTCTCCAGATTCAATAGCACCTTCTTCTACCATGGTACCCATAGAATCATTCCATCTATTTAGGTATCCAAATAAAGAAATAACACCTAACATCTCTACGATTTCACCTTCGTCCCAGTATTTATATAATTCTGTTTTAATTGTGTCATCAACAGCATTGGGAATAACAGAAGCAGCAAGAGAAAAATCAAGAGCTGCGCGCTCTGCATCACTAAATGCTGAGTGAGTTTTATATTCCCAAATATTATCTAGTTGTTCCTGCTCTGCACCATAACGTTCTGCAGCTCTAATAGCATGAGCCTGACAATATCTACACCCTGTAGCATTACTGCTTACCCATGCAATCATACGTTTTAAAGCAGATGTAACTCTACCTTCATTAGCCATAACAGCTTTATTTAGATTTATAAACGCTTTAGAAATGGCTGGTCTTCGTTGCATTGTTAATACAGAATTTGGGCAAAAACCTAAAGTTTCATTAAAGAATTCTGCTAATTCTCTAGTTTCTGGATCGTGATCCGCAGATAATGGAGTTACTAATGGCATATGTATGTGTATTTTTGATTGTAAGTATAATTTTTATGGCTAGCAAAATACAAAACTAAAGTCAAATCAAGAGTGGTCAAGATGTTTTTTGTACTTTGGATTTTTAATATTGGAATATACTTTACGAATGAGATGGACACTAAAACCAAAGCCCGAAATAACAGCGGTAAATACTTTGGCAAAAGCACTAAATGTTGATACGATAATTGCCACACTTCTTGTACAAAGAGGCATTCAAACCTATGATGAAGCTAAAAAGTTTTTTAGACCATCACTAGATGAGTTACACAATCCTTTTTTGATGAAGGATATGGATAAGGCTGTTGTGCGAATAAAAAATGCTATTGAAAGTGGAGAAAACATAATGGTATATGGTGATTATGATGTAGACGGAACAACTTCTGTAGCGTTACTGTCGTCATATTTAAAAACATTATCACCACAAGTAACAACATATATTCCTGATCGATATAATGAAGGGTACGGTATTTCTTATACAGGAATTGATTATGCCCATGATAACGATATCTCTCTGATTGTTGCTTTAGATTGTGGTATTAAAGCTATTGAGAAGGTAGCTTATGCAACATCTAAAAATATTGATTTTATTATTTGTGATCATCATAGGCCTGGTGATAAAATTCCTGATGCCGTTGCAGTTTTAGATCCAAAACGTGAAGATTGCGAATATCCATATAAAGAATTATGTGGTTGTGGTGTAGGATTTAAATTGATTCAGGCGTTAGCCATAGATCAAAATCAAGAAATAGAAGATTTATTACCTTATTTGGACTTGGTTGCAACTGCTATTGGAGCGGATATTGTGCCTATAACTGGAGAAAATCGCATATTGGCATTTTATGGGTTGCAAGTTATTAATGCTGCACCAAGAGCTGGTTTTAAAGCAATGTTATCCGAGATAAAAAAAGAAAACTTAACCATTACAGATGTAGTATTTATAATTGCTCCTAGAATTAATGCGGCTGGAAGAATGAAACATGGATTACATGCCGTAACATTGCTTACAGAAGAAAACTATGAGATAGCATTACAGTATGCATCAGAGATAGAAGTATACAATAGTGATCGAAAAGATGCTGATAAGAGCATAACAAAAGAAGCATTAGCACAAATACTTCATCACAAAGAAGAGGATAGATATACTACAGTTGTTTATGACGAGAAATGGCATAAAGGAGTTATTGGTATTGTAGCATCTAGATTAACAGAGACCTATTATCGCCCCACCTTAGTATTTACTAAAAGTGGTGATAAGTTAGCCGCTTCGGCGAGATCTGTTAAAGGTTTTGATGTGTATAATGCACTTAATGAATGTACAGATTATATAGAGCAGTTCGGTGGACATAAATATGCAGCGGGTCTTACATTACTCGAAGAACAGTATGAGGCGTTTAAACAAAAATTTGAAGAGGTTGTTTCTTCAACCATTGATACAGCATTATTAACTCCTGAAATAGCAATAGATGCGGCAATAGAATTTGAACAGATAACCCCAAAGTTTTTTCGAATCTTAAAACAATTTGGACCTTTTGGACCTGGAAATATGACTCCCGTGTTTATGACAGAAGGTGTAAAAGATACAGGATATGGTAAATGTGTAGGCGAAGATGATAAGCATCTGAAATGTAAAATACAAAAGAATGGTATTGCTATTGGAACAATAGGTTTTGGTCTGGGAAATAAGCATAAGATAATAGCCAGTAAACAAGATTTTAAGGCAGCCTTCACGATTGATGAAAACGAATGGAATGGAGTTGTATCTCTTCAATTAAAGTTAAAGGATATCAGTGAGTAAATAAAACTAATATTTTATTTATATTTATTTAGACTGATTATAAATAATTTAGTATTTTTGAGTTTAAAATAGAACTCATGATGAATGCTATTGACAAAATTTTTAGTAATCAGCTTGGAATTTCTTTTTTCTGGAAGAAAGAAGAGGTTAGTATAACACCCCGCATACAATTAGTATTTAAGGATATTGGATTCTTATTAAGTGTTAATGAGTTAAAGGATTTTTCTAATGCTTGTACTATTGCATTACAAACCCAATGCGCTGCATGTAAAACCCCCACATGTAGGTCTTTATTGTTAAAAACTCCTTCAGATAAGATTGATCTAGCAGTAAATAAAGAAGAACTTGATCAAATAAAAGAGCTTATTAACGAAACTATTTTTCGTGTAGAACTTAAAAACTGGATGCGCAACTTGTGTCTTAACTAAAAGAATTATTTTCTTATGAAGTCCATTATCTTATAAGAGATTTCTTCAGCTTTTGTTTCTTGAATAAAGTGTTTTTCGTCTACGATATGAATGTCTTCATTCTTTACATTTAAAGCATTAGCAGCACGTGTTTGCTGTGGCGGCCATTGTAACATAGTATCGTGAATTCCCCAGATTACAGAAACCGGTACAGTAACGTTTTCAAAGACATCAGAATAATCAGGTAGTTCATTACAGGTTTGACTAAAAAAGTAATACATAGCTTTAGTCTTTCCTTCTAACAATGGTGTTTTATAACCTTCGACATCTATTGAGTTTAGTGTATTTTCTTTAAGACCTTGTTTAAATAGGCTTTTTAATAAAGTATTTGTAGAAACTCCATTTCTATAGGCCCACATAGCGGTTTTTGCCATGCCTCCTGGTTTCATTCGAACAGGAGGATAAAATCCTTCTTCATAAATAATAGTATTTAGAACAATGAGTTTTTCTATTTTATCAGGAGCTTTTCTCATTAACTCCCAAGTCCATAAACCACCAGCATCATGCATAACATGAGACCATTTTTCTATACCCAAAGATGCCATAAGCTCTAATAAACGTTTGGCATGATTTTCTGCATTATAAAGCTCAAAACCATCCGGAGAATCGCTAGAACCATACCCTAGCATGTCAGGAATTATGACACGATAACCACTGTCTACAAGGGGTTTTATCATTTTACGATATAACCAGCCAGAGGTTGGAACGCCATGAAGAAGGACAATTACAGGTCCTTTTCCTTGGTCTACATATTTTATAAGTCCATCATCTGTAGGGAATAACCTTTGATCTGCCCTAAAATCTTCATAAGTAATCTGATTTTTTCTGATTTTGGTATTTTCGTATGGTTTACATGAAAATAGTAATACACCTGTAAGGATTAGTACAAAAAACTTCTGCATGGTAATGATGATTTATAAGTGGGCAATTTACTTAAAATCATTTTTGTATGCTATAAGGTTTTGAAATTTAATAAAAAGACAATCGCGTATCGAATGTTTTTAAAGCAATGGCTTAACATAATACTACTTGGACAGCAATTTTTATTAACTTCTTTGTTTTTCACATCTCTTGATTGTTAACTTGACAACCATACTCAAACATTGCATCCTGATTTATTGAAAAGTAAAACTTCTACTTGGTCCATTAAAGTTTCCAGTTCGAGAACTATATATCAATTGGTACCAATCGCTTACCTTCAAAATATTAGTCTGGTTTTTAATTACTTTTTGAATATAATCATCATAAGTAAGGATAGACTGATATGATATTAATTCTACTTTTTCTACTGTTAGGGTGCCATTTGTTTGTGCTGTTGCTACTGGATGTATAATACTATCTGGAAGTTCTGGGATAATGATTTTATCATTGTCTTTACTATTAAATGTTATATACCAACTAAATGTTGAACCATCAATATCGATACATTGCGCTCTACCCACGACATGATCATTGCCTTGTACTGATAAGTCGATTTGATTGTTTGAAAATGTGTAGTCGAACGTCACATTCGGAATTTGATAATTGCTCAGGGGAGCTCCTTTACGTTCAGTAAAATAATTGCCAAATCTAAAAGTATGTATATAGGAGCTGAATGAGTTATTCAAGTAATACTGCATAGGGCTATCTACAACACTTCCTCTATTAAAATGGTAGATTTGATTATAATTACTAAAATCATTTTCTTCTTGTGACATTGTGCCATAAACACCTAAATATGAAGAAGTATTTGAGAATGTATTTGTAGAGTTTACTACAAGTTCATGAGATTCAAGATTAGTATCACTGAAATTTGCTTTATCCAGTATGTAATCTTCTCTTATCGGCTTGTCAATAACAAGGTATTGGTATGAATTTGGTTCATATACATAAAATGAATTAAACTGATTGGTATTTTGAGGTGTCGTATACGTGGATAGATTTAAGTAATTTTCAGTAGTATTCAAAAAACTGGTATACCCAGATTCTGCATCTTTCAATGATCTTAAAGACCCTTGCGCTTTGCCACCTTGTCCTATCAAAATATCATTAGAGAGGAAATTAACTGTTGGTATTTGAACGCTGAAACCATTTTCAGCACTTGGTCGAATAGGTTCGGCTAAATTAAGTATTTTAGGGTTGTTTCTAGTCAGGTTTTGATGTGTAGAGATTCCTGTAGCATTGCCATTATCTTGTAAATAAAATGACAACATGAATTCTGTAGTGGCATCAAATTCTTCAGGAGTATTTAAAATAATTTGTCGATCGTCTCTTAAAATTTCTTTAGAGACTACTAGTGAACCATCCATGCGAGAAATAAAAACAACAGGAAAAATAATAGCCGGACTTAATCTGTTCTCTGGAATATTGATAGTAATAAGTCTTCGATAGATATTTACAGGTATTTCTAAAGTGGTTGTATTTCCTAAAGTATCAATCGCTATAATTGTAAATACTCCTTCTCCAACTCCAAAAGTTTCAGGATCAAATTTGTAATTTATCTCGGCGCTTATATCTGTTACAATTAATGACTCATCATTAAACTTAATTTCAACAGAGGTAATGTCAGAGTATAGATCTGTAATCTCAGGGTTTAAGGTAAGAGATTGATCAATTATCATTTCATTGGTAATACTTTCAAGATTAATTTCTGGTCCACTATTATCGGATATAAAATTCACTTCAAAAAATGCTTTGTTTTCGGCAAGATCAATTGCTTCAATCTTTAGCTTATTTTCTCCATCTGATAAGGTTGATGTATCCAAGTTTACCTCAAATTCGGTTTCCTCAGTAATTTCTGTTATTAAATTATCATTGACATATATATTGACCCTTGCAATGCCTTCATTATCCAATGCTTTAAACGTAATTGCATTCGTATTTCCACCAAGAATTGTTTCTTCTTGCAACGAAACTTCACTTATCATAGGTATTTCATTATCAATATTTATAAGTTGTTCTTTTGAGGAAACATTTCCAGCTTTATCAGTTGCCGAAACTTTTAAAGTATAATCTTTAAATTTTCCAGTTAAGCTTTTAGAAGAATACCCAGAAATATCTATTGTAATTAGAAATGGTGGAGTGGTGTCTTCACTTATCTTTTGATTGTCTATAAAAGCCTCAATCTTATCAATACCATTAGCATCCTCAGCGTCTATTTTTATTTCAAGTTGTTGACTTACAACAATCGCAGTTTCTTCACTAGTATTTGGGAAACCAGTAAAAGAAATCTCTATACTTGGAGGGGTTATGTCTGATTCTAGAGGGTTAGTGTCTTCACTATCACAGGAATAAGTGAGCAAAATAATTGTAAGTAAAAATACAAAAGTGTTTGAGTAGTTGGTCATGATTAGTGTCTTAAATAGAAGTTGTTTAATATATGTGTAATGATTAGACAAAATGTTACCCAAGATGTTTCTTTTTTATTCATAAAATTCTTATAAAGTTGAGTACGGACCTTATAATTCTTATAAATACAATGTTAATGGTTGAACTAATTTAAAAAACTAGCACTACTTATTTTTAATATACTTTTTTTATTAAAATCTCTTTTCCGTTAAAATTAAAATACGCTCCTTCTGTTTTACCTAGTATTAATTTACCAATAGGAGAATTGGCTGCCAGTACAAAATAGGGTAGTTGCTCGATTTCTACCTTGCCTATAGAAATACTTAAAAAATACTGCCCTTGAGAGGTAATAATTAAACTGCCTAGCCGTATACGTGTAGAGGCAGCGAGGTCAATTTTTGCGACTATTTGCTGTAATTTTTGTACTTGAGCTAATTGCGCTCCGGCTTTTTCACGTTCAAGTTGTAGCATGGCACGACCAGTTTCATGTTTATCTCCTGCAGTGCTTTTTGTTTCTGAAGAAAGCGATTCTTGAATATCATGTATAGTTCCTTGGATACGCTGTAATCTTTGTGCTACGTATTCTTGGCATTTATGAAGTAAAGCTTCTTTAATTTTGTGTTTACTCATTATTGATTTTTAGACTTTAATAAAAAATAAAGTGGGTAATTTAGGATATGGGTTTCATGAAATATTTTAAAACCTAATTTAGTATAAAAATCTCTATTACTTTTTGTAGTAGTCTCAAGATATATTGGTTTTGATGATCCGTAGAAATAAAGTACTTCGTTTAATAATATAGTGCCTAAACCTTTATTTTTGTAAGAAGGAGAAGTACCCATAATCCACAAATGTAAAAAAGGGTGTTTAGGATGGTATTTAGCCAAAATTTTCTCTCTTTTCAAAACCCTAAAAGCATTTCTAAACCCAGTACACCAGATGGCAAGTTCTATATCCCATAAAAGTGTCTTTAAATTCGTTTTTTTTCTTTCAGAATCTAAGAATAAGACACAACTTTTCTCATTATCACTTAGAAATATATCTCCAAAAGTGAGTGCCATGTTAACTTGATATTTCATTAATCGACGGATTCGTTTTTCTCTTTTATGATCTTGTTTTACTACAAAATTTATAGAATTCGGAAATGTTTCGGTTATAAATGTAGCCGATAAAATAGCTACTACTTTTTCTTTATTCTTAAAAGAAGCTTTTTTCATTTAGCCAATTGCGCATTGTGATTAATGATCTTTAAATACTAAAGTACCATAATTATTCATCTGTATAAAAATCCATTCTTTTCTTTTTTGGGTATAATCCGATGCAGGGGTTGCGAGATACTTTAAAGGATTAGGTAGTATTGCAGCAATTGCTGCTGCTTGTTCTTTATTAAGGTTTTCTGCAGGGATGTTAAACCAAAACTTTGCGGCTGCTTCTGCACCATAAATACCATTACCCATTTCGATACTATTTAGATAAACTTCTAGAATACGCTCTTTAGACCATAACTTTTCAATTAAAAATGTAAAATAACTTTCTAATCCTTTTCTAACCCAACTGCGTTGTGGCCATAAGAATACATTTTTTGCTGTTTGTTGTGAAATAGTACTAGCTCCTCGTAAACGTTTTCCGGCTTTGTGCTGTGCAATTGCCCGTTTAATAGCTTTTGTATCAAAGCCATTATGTTCAATAAATCGTTGATCTTCACTACAAATTACTGCTAACTGCAAATTTTTTGAAATCTTAGATAAAGGTTTCCAGCGATGTTGTATAGTATGTTTTTTTTGTAATTTTCTAATGATCATTAATGGTGTTCCAGGAACATCAATCCACCGATAACTTAATACCCAAACAGGGCTAAGTAATAAGAACGCCACAAAGCTTTTTAAGAGAATGCGAATAATTTTTTTCATCTGTTAACTTTTATTGTCATTCAGTTTGAATAGAGTGATCAAAAAATCATTTTACCTATTTCATTTTATAACTATGTTAATAGAAACTAATTTATAGTAGATCTGCTAATTCTGTGCCAATAATACTTCCTATGGCAACCCCCATTCCTCCTAATCGAACTCCGCAAAACACATTATTTGATAGTTGTTTTACAATAGATTTTTTTTGAGACCCTACTCCCATTATGCCACTCCAGGAATAATCAATTTCAAAAGTAGTGTCTGGTAAAATAACATCATGCAAAAGCTCTTTTAGTTTATCTTGAACCACAAAGGTTTGAGCAAGTTCTGTAGTTTCTTCTGTTTTAAAATCTAGGTTTCGGCCTCCTCCCAAAAGAACTCTATCATCGATATTTCTAAAGTAATAGTACCCTTTTTTTAAATGAAATGTGCCTTTAATATGCAAGTTTTTAATTGGTTTTGTAATTAAAACTTGAGCACGAGCAGGTTTTACATTATCAACTCCCAATAAAGAAGCAAAACCATTTGTAGCAATTAATACTTTCTTACTATAAAACGTAAATTGATCTGTTTTTATTTCTGTAGAGGTGTTAAGATCGTTTATTTCTGTAACATGACAATTGTTTAAGACATAGATGCCACATGATTGTACTTTATAAAGAAGTTGCCTCATCATCTTTCCGGTATCAATTTGTCCTTCGAGCTGATTTACAATATACTGAGGTTGGATATTTTTGAAACGAAAAGAGTTTTCTTGAGAAGTAAATACATTGTCTTTAAAAATGGATTTTAATAGTGTATTTATATACTCTTTTTTAGAAATACATTCTTGGTATAAGATTTTATCATTTTTGGTAAATAATTCATATCCCTTATAGTGCTTGTATCCTATGGCTTGATCTCCTAAGGTTTTTCGTAATATATCAAGACCATTAACTCTTTTTTGAATGAGTTGTAAAACTTCTTGTTCTGTGTGTGAATGTAGATCGTCAAGGATTTCCGATAAACTTCCAAAACAGGCAAATCCAGCATTTTTAGTACTAGCACCATTTGGGAGCATACCACGCTCAAGGATAAGAATTTTTGATTTAGGAAACTTTTCTCGTAACCTTAATGCGCTGGTAAGACCAACAATGCCACTGCCTATAATAGTAAAATCTACAGCCGTTAACCATGATTTATATTCCCAATAGCTAAAATTCATTTTTAATATAAGAGAATAAAAAAACCTCTAATTAGAGGTTTTTTTTATGTTAGTCTTCTGGATCTTTCATTTCAAAATCTTCCATAAATTTAGTGGTGTAATTTCCAGAAACATAATCTGGATGATCCATTAATTGTCTATGGAAAGGAACTGTAGTTTTTATTCCTTCGACTACAAATTCATCTAAAGCTCTTTTCATTTTGTTGATTGCTTCTTCACGTGTTTGCGCAGTGGTAATCAACTTAGCGATCATAGAATCGTAATTTGGTGGAATAGTATACCCACTATAAACATGTGTATCAATGCGCACACCATGACCTCCTGGAAGATGTAAATTGGTAATCTTACCTGGAGAAGGTCTAAAGTCTTTGTATGGATCCTCAGCATTGATTCTACACTCGATAGAATGTAACTGCGGTATATAATTCTTGCCAGAAATTGGCACCCCAGCAGCTACTAGAATCTGCTCTCTGATCAAATCGTAATCTACAACTTGTTCTGTAATTG
This sequence comes from Aquimarina sp. AD10, assembly GCF_003443715.1. Taxonomy (NCBI): domain Bacteria; kingdom Pseudomonadati; phylum Bacteroidota; class Flavobacteriia; order Flavobacteriales; family Flavobacteriaceae; genus Aquimarina; species Aquimarina sp. AD10. The sequence continues at coordinate 4,173,826 of NZ_CP031965.1, forward strand.
GGTGCTCTACCTGAATACGAGTATTCATTTCCATAAAGTAGAAATTACGGTGTTTGTCTACCAAAAATTCTACTGTACCGGCACCTTCATATTTTATGTATTCTGCAGCTTTAACGGCTGCAGCTCCCATTTTCTCTCGCAATTCATCAGTCATGAATGGCGAAGGAGTCTCTTCGGTTAGTTTTTGGTGTCTTCGTTGTACAGAACAATCTCTTTCTGATAAGTGGCATGCTCTACCGTTACTATCACCTACTATTTGGATTTCGATATGACGTGGTTCTTCGATGAGTTTTTCCATATACATATCATCGTTACCAAATGCAGCTTTACTTTCTTGTCTAGCAGATTCCCAAGCGTTTTGAAGGTCTTCTTCTTTCCAAACGGCACGCATACCCTTTCCACCACCACCAGCACTAGCTTTAAGCATTACTGGGTAACCGGTTTCTTCAGCAACTTTTAAACAGGTCTCAAAATCTGGAATAATACCTTCGCTTCCTGGTACACAAGGGACACCAGCTTCAATCATAGTAGATTTAGCAGAAGCTTTATCTCCCATTCTATCAATCATTTCTGCACTGGCACCAATAAATTTTATTTCGTGCTCTTCACATATCTTAGAAAACTTAGCATTTTCAGAAAGAAAACCATAACCTGGATGTATAGCATCTGCATTGGTAATTTCTGCAGCAGCTATAATATTTGACATCTTAAGATAAGATTCGCTACTAGGTGCGGGTCCGATACAAACTGCTTCATCTGCAAAACGCACATGTAAACTTTCTGCATCTGCTGTAGAATATACTGCAACCGATTTGATCCCCATTTCTTTGCAGGTTCTGATTACTCGCATCGCAATCTCACCTCTATTTGCAATTAGAATTTTTTTAAACATAACTTTTAAAATTTAAAAATCTCAAATTCCAAGCTCCAAATCCCATATGAAATGGATTTTGTGAATTTTGTGTTGGAATTTTAGAATTGGGTTATGATGGATCTACTAAGAAAAGTGGTTGATCAAATTCTACCGGAGAAGAATCGTCTACTAATACTTTTACGATTTTACCAGAAACTTCGCTCTCAATTTCGTTGAAAAGCTTCATTGCTTCTATAATACAAAGCACATCACCTTCTTTTATAGAGTCGCCAACTTCTACAAAAGTTGGTTTGTCTGGAGATGGTTTTCTGTATAATGTACCTATAATAGGAGATTTTATAGTTATGTATTTTGAATTGTCTTCGTCTGAACTAGTTTCTGTAGCTACCGGAGTTGGAGCTGCAGGAACAGGTGCCGCAGGAACAGGTGCTACTTGACTAGCAACTGTATTGCCAACAGGAATCTGTTGAACAAATGTTGTCTCTTTACCGTCTTCTGACGCAGTCTTAATGGTGATTTTAATGTCATCCATTTCTAACTTTACTTCGCTAGCTCCTGATTTGGCAACGAATTTAATTAAATTCTGAATTTCTTTTAAATCCATAATGTTGTGGGTATTGTGTGTTATAGTTGTTTAGGAATTGTAGGCCCATTTAAGATATATAGACCCCCAAGTAAAGCCTCCACCAAATGAGGCAAATACGATATTATCTCCTTTTTTGAGTTGTTTTTCGTAGTCGTGCAATAGTAAGGGCAGTGTAGCCGATGTTGTATTGCCGTATCTTTGGATATTCATCAGAACTTTTTCCTGATCTAATCCCATTCTATTTGCTGTTGCATCGATAATACGCTTGTTAGCTTGATGTGCTACAAGCCAGTTTACATCTGCTCCAGTTAAATTATTACGTTCTAAAATTTTTGAACTGGCATCTGCCATATTAGAGACAGCGTATTTAAATACCGTTTTTCCGTCTTGTTTTACAAAATGAAGTCTTTTAGCAACGGTTTCTTCAGTTGGAGGCAATATAGATCCACCGGCTTCTATTTTTAGAAACTCTCTTCCGATACCATCTGTACGTAAATATTCATCCTGTAACCCTAAACCTTCGTCGTTGGGTTCGAATAAGGCAGCACCGCCACCATCGCCAAAAATAATACAAGTTGTGCGATCGGTATAGTCTATTATAGAAGACATTTTATCTGCTCCTATTAAAAGAATTTTTTTATACCTGCCGGATTCGATGTAACTAGCTGCGGTAGACATTCCATATAAAAAACTGGAACAAGCGGCTTGTAAATCATAAGAAAAAGCATTTACAGCTCCAATTTGTGAAGCGGTATAGGCTGCTGTTGCAGCAACGGGAAGATCTGGAGTAGCAGTGGCAAAAATTACCATATCTATCTCTTTTGGATCTAGATTTTTCTTAGCAATTAAGTCTTCTGCCGCTTTAATACCCAAAAAAGAACTTCCTTTGTCTTTATCTTTTAGTATTCTACGTTCTTTAATACCTGTACGACTGGTAATCCATTCGTCGTTCGTGTCAACCATTGTAGCTAATATATCATTAGTTAACACATAGTCTGGCACATAAGCGCCTACAGCTGTGATAGCGGCTGTGATTTTACTCATATCTTAGTTTTAGTTTCATCATCACATTATTTTAATGATCTGATAGAATTTGCCCAAAGCTATTTTGCATGATCTGCAAATAAATTGATTATTGCTAATCAACTTAAATAACTCATTTCAAGGACTATAGTGCAAAAAATGCCCAAAAAGTTATTGAAATTACTAAATTATACACAAATATGGCGCAAAATAACTTGATTTTGACACATATTCAACTAAAAACAAGAAAACTCTCACATTTGTGAGAGTTCTCCGTGAAACTTTAACAGTATACTTACGCTACTTCTTCTTCTGTATTGTCGATTACAATTTGACCACGGTAGTATAATTTACCTTCGTGCCAGTGAGCTCTGTGGTATAAATGCGCTTCTCCAGTAGTTGGATCAGTAGCGATTTGTGGTACAGTAGCTTTATAATGAGTTCTTCTTTTATCTCTTCTCGTTTTCGATATTTTTCTCTTAGGATGTGCCATTGCTTAGCTATTATTTATCGTTTAATAAGTTTTTTAATTTATCCCATCGAGGATCTGTTTCCTCTTGGTCTTCTACTATTGTGTTTTCTGTTGGACTTAATTCGTCTAACTTTTCAAGTATATCAGATTTTAATGTGCCATCTTCTACGCCAGGATGAACTCTTTTAGATGGTATTGCTAAAACAATTAGCTCATAAATATATTGTTGAATGTTTATTTCATACTCTCCATGCGGAAGTATAAGAATTTCTTCATTCTCATCATTATATTCATTTCCAAATTTAACTACAAGAAATAATTCATTCTCAATAGGTAAATCAAAAGGTTCATTCGTAAGATCACAATTTACATTTACAGTACCTGTTGCTTTAAATTGAAGTTCAAACATAGTTGTTTTCTTGTTGAACTCTAATTCAGTCTTTACTGCAGCTGCATTAAATTCGTCATACTCAAAATGCTCAAAGAACGTATTGTCAATCTGATACTCAAACTGGTGTAAACCTTGCTTTAGCCCAACAAAAGGAATAGTATACTCTTTAAGTTGTATCATGTCATCATCAGTTTCAAGTGCCTACCAATTTGGTAAAGGCGGGTGCAAAGATAATAAAAAATCGTTATGAAAGCATTTTTGTAAACAAAATTATATCAGATTGTTAGTGTATAATCATGTTTACGGATCACAGTATCAGATTTTAACACTTTATCGATGGTAAAATCCTAGTCTCTCGGTGCTTTATTTTGTGGCTTTCTAGGTTGTTTTTTTAACGGGTTTTTAGTGATCTCAGCATATTCATTTCTTCGTTTATATATTTTTAAAGCAGAAAAAACCGCTTCTTCAAAAGATCCATGATCAGCCTTGTTTTTTCCGGCAATTTCAAAAGCTGTCCCATGATCTGGAGAAGTTCTTACTTTGTTTAGTCCGGCGGTATAATTTACTCCCTTACCAAAGGATAACGTTTTAAACGGAATGAGTCCTTGATCATGATAAGAAGCGACTATTGCATCAAATGTTTTATAATTACTTGATCCAAAAAAACTATCAGCTGCATATGGGCCATATACTAATTTTCCTGATTCATTGATTTTTTGGATAGTAGGTTTTAATACTTCTTCATCCTCCTTGCCAATAACACCATTATCTCCACTATGGGGATTAATTCCTAATACGGCTATTTTTGGTTTTGAGATTCCAAAATCTTGTTTAAGTGCAGTATGAATAGTGTTTATTTTTTGTTCTATTAATTGTGGGGTGATAGTGTCTGCAATATCTTTTACAGCTACATGATCGGTTAATAAACCCACTTTTAGATCATCTGTAATCATAAACATTAAACTATTGCCCTCTAATTGTTGGTCTAAGTAATCGGTATGTCCTGGGAATTTAAATTCTTCAGATTGTATACTGTGCTTATTTATTGGGGCTGTCACTAAAACATCGATCTGGTTTTCTTTTAATGCTCTTGTTGCGGCTTTTAGAGATTTTATGGCATAACCTCCTACTTTTTCATCTTCTGCGCCAAAGTTGATATCGACAGCTTCTTTCCAAACATTTAAAACATTAATCTTGCCATCTAAAATTTGAGATGTTTTGTCAATACCATGAAGATTAGTATTGATTTTATAATGCTTTTTCAGGAAAGAAAGGATTTTTACCGAAGCAAAAATTACGGGTGTGCAAAAATCTAGCATTCGCGAATCTTCAAAAGTTTTGAGGACTACTTCGCTTCCAATACCATTAAGATCTCCAATAGAAATCCCTAATCTTATTTTCTGTTCTTTCTTCATTTTTATGAGTATTTTTGAAATCTAAAAATCAGACCTCAAACTTCAAGGTCACAAATTTAACTAAATAATTTGCATTTATGTTCACAGGAATCATCGAAGAATTAGGAACGATAGTATCACTGCATGCAGATCAAGAAAATCTTGATATTACGGTACGAGCTGCTCTTGCCTCTGAGGTAAAGATAGATCAAAGTGTTTCGCATAATGGAGTTTGTCTAACTGTAGTTTCTATTCAGGATGATACCTATACAGTAACTGCTATTAAAGAAACACTAGATAAGACGAACTTAAGCACACTTAAAGAAGGTGCTATAGTAAACCTAGAAAGAGGTATGAAGGTTGGAGATCGATTAGATGGTCATATTGTACAAGGGCATGTAGATCAAGTAGCTAAGTGTATTGCTATTTCTGAGGCCGATGGCAGCTGGTATTATACATTTAGTTACGACCCGAGTTTAAGTAATATCACTATAGAAAAGGGATCTGTTACTGTTAACGGAGTAAGTTTGACGGTAGTTAACTCTAAAAAGAACGAATTTAGTGTTGCTATTATCCCGTTTACATATGAGCACACCAATTTTAATACTTTTGAAACCGGTACGATTGTAAACCTAGAGTTTGATGTCATAGGTAAATATGTACAAAGGATAACACAGTTAGGGTTATAATAGTGTAGATGAAAAGCTGTATTTTAATCATAATATCCGTATTTGTTGTGTGTTCTTGTGCTAAGGACACGATTCTTTTTGAAGATAATTTTGAAGGACATACTCTAGGCAATATCCCGAATAAGCCTTGGAAAAAAAGTGGAGCAGGTATTGTAGTTATTGATACGTTGAAATCATTTAGCGGAAATAAATCAGTACATTTTATTAGCGGCGAAGGGTATAAAAATAGAGCTTTTATAGGATTAGATCATATCTTTCCAATAGTAAAAAATTGCTATTTTGGGACTATGAAGATGTATGTTGAAGAAGCTTCGCCTAATGGTGTACATTGGACAATGTTGCAGAGTTCTGGGAAGGTTCGGAGTCAAAATTTTTCTGCTGAAATTAGGTATGGGGGACAGCATCAAAAACATTTAATGGCTAATTATGATACACAAGGCTTAAAAAGTGATTGCTGGAAGCATTCTCAGGTAAAAATTCCAGAAAAAAAATGGTTTACGCTAAAATGGATGTTTGATGGAGATCGTAATACCATGAAATTATGGTTAGATGGTACAATAGTAGAGGCGATTACTGTAAAAGACTACGGAGAAGGCTGTGCTTTTGATGAGGTAAATAATAAATGGATTTTTCCTGTGTTTGAAAATGTGCTGATGGGTTGGGTAGATTATCAAACAGGTGGAGGTACAAGAAATGTATGGATAGATGATGTGGTTATCACTACAAAGTAATCAAATAGATAATTATTGACGCTCGTACTTAGCATAAAACCATAATTTTGGTGTGAGTGTAGTGTCATCACCATCATAATATCCCCAACCTATTATTTCGTAAAAATTTTTAGATACTGTTTCTTTGAAATACTCAATTTTTTGTGGCTTTTTTTCATCCCTTTGCCATATGATTGTATTACTTCCTTGAGTACTTCCTTGATGGATTACTGTTTCATCAGGTTTTCTGACCACACACCACATTTGACCATCTTGAATTTTATTAACTCCTTTACTTGTAATTTTTTGACCTGTATCTGGATAAAAGTCTGTAATGACAACTGTTTGAAAGAGTGCTGTTGTAGAAGTGTATACCTGTTTTACATCAATGCTATTAATTTGGTTTAGTCCTTCTTTCTTTAGATTAGATAAAGAAATATTTTTCAGATCTATTTTGTCCTTTGATAGTCGTTTGTGATCCTCAAAAATTAGAAATTGCCCTTTCCAAGTACCATCAAGTATACTAAAGACATTTTTGTATTGATTGTCTTTTTCTGTAGTTTTAGGAATGGTCTTAATATTATCTATAGGCATCTTGTCCTGGCAGCTAAGTGTAGTGCAGGTTAGTAAAATAATAAGGATGTATATTTTTTGTGCCATTTATTATATATGACAATGACTACCTTATTTAATAGATATTTGACTCTTAATTTTAAGAAGAAATAAAACTAATTAAATTAGCTCTACTTCATTAAACTTAAAAAGAGAGACTTTATCTCTTCCAATTTTTAAAAGCACCCCTCCTAGATCATTCAAATTAGAGCAGGATTCAAAATCCAATACTTTACCAAAATACTGACTTTTTCCATCAATGACTTTGTATCGCATAATTCGTAATTTAATTTGACTTGTTTTCCCAATTTTTAATTCTAGTTGTTCTTTCCCCAAAAAACATACCAGAATACAACAAATACTCAAGTAAATGTAAATGTCATATGGCGTTTTTAAAAATAAACTTATCAGGTTTTATTAACAATGCCAATAAAAATATAGAGTTAATTATTTGTTAATCATCAGGTTGTAAAACAAGAGAGGTAAGGCTGAATATGAGGTTAATGCACTAAGTGTTGAAAAAAACATTGATTTATATCTTAACAAAGCTATTGGAATTATTCCAAATTTTGTATCTTTGTTTTGGAATTATTCCAATATCCTGAATCAATCACAGATTAGAATTTTAAGACTTTTTTCACTTATTATTAAGGTATTATTTTAAAGTCGTGGCATGCGTTTTGTAAAATTACTAGTAACCTAAATCGTATGACTATGAAAAGATAAATACCTAATGCAAATGATTTTATGTTATGAGTGGTATGAACTATGAAATACAAAACCGAAAGCTTAAATCGTATAAGCACACTTTTGATTATAATTTTTGTAAAAGAAAATATAACGAATATGCCCGTATGCCCTTAAAAGAGTTTAAAAAATGCTTAAAAAACCCACAAAAATTGGGAGAAATAGGTCATTTATGTAGTTTTATTCTATGGGTCAAAAATAAAGAGAAACATGAGTATAGAGATAGTTTAGGAGACTATGGTCTTATTCATTTACTTTTTCATTGTTTAGAAAGTAAACATAATGCAGAAATACACGCAGAGTATATTCATATGCTTTTTAAAGAAGATATTAAGTTATCATGATTTAATGTACTTGTCTAATTATTAAAGCTTTAGTTGAATATGTGCTTTGTTAAAAAGTTTTACAATAAAGAGCATAATTAATGAAAATAGTAATGACCAGCATATTCCTGGTAATCCGTAACTAAAGTAATCCGGTATAATCTTAATATTGAATGTTAAATTAAAGTAGATAATGATACCCGGAAGTATGTAAATAAGTAAAGGATTTGATGCTGCTGGTATAATAAAATTTGACCAACGTACTACTTTTTTGATTTCGATTAACCAATATATAAAATAATAAATAAGAACACAAAACCCAACAGAATATAAACACCATGAAGGCGTAGCTCTAATCTTAGATACTTCATAATAGGGGCGCAATAGGTATCCTAATGCAAAAATCAGGAGAATGAAAATAATAATATTACGATGAATTTTTGGGTGTGATTGTTTTTCAAAGAAAAATAGGGAAATAATGACACCAGATATCACAATAGAGGCATGTGCAAAATGTCCAGCTACAGTGCCAAGCCATGTAAATCCTGTTTTTTCACTCCAACCAGCAGCATTTAATATGGTAATTGCCAGAAAGAATCCAAGAAAAGCTATCATTAGCGTTTTATTACCGTTGCCTGCCCAATAGGCTAAAAAGGTAATCAAATACGCCCAACCGATTAAACCTAGAATTCCCCACCATTTTACCGTCATCCCCCTAGCACCAGAATCTTGGATGTAAACAAAATACATGAGTATTAGAATGAGTATTGAAGTATATTGTAAACTCCATTTTATAGTTTTAGAGAAGTTAGAAGGGTAGTTATTCCATATAGGAATGGGTAGACTGTATGCTAAAAACCCCCATAAAGCTATAGGTATAATCATTTTTGATGCGTCATAACCGTATGATGTATTTACCATATATAGCCCCATAACAAGCAATGCTATAGTTCTTTTTAGTGTATGTTTCCATATAGCTATAGGATTATCTTGTTTTTTTAATCTGGTATTAATGGCAAAAGGGATAGACATACCAACAATAAATAAAAAAGCAGGAAACACTAAGTCAACAAATGTCATTTTATCTTCATGTGAAAGTGCATGCTTCATCCATAAAGGGATATGCTGAACTCCAGAAAGTTCATTCACAAAAATCATTGCAAATATGGTAATTCCTCTAAATACATCAATCGAAGTAATTCGCCCTGTAAATAAGTCTTCTTTAATGGTCATAAAAAGATGCGTTGCTGTTTTTAAAATTACTTAAATTTTGTAAGTTGATACCATAAAATTCGCCAAACAACATAATAGCATAAACAAAGTGCAATTTTTTGGTTTTTTATTGTAATTACGTCATGCTTTGTGGGGTATTTGATGCTAATAAATTGCAATTCGTTATTAATTACATACCTTTAAAATTAAAACACAATCATCATGAAAACGACACAGATTAAGCAACTTATGTATATCGGGGTACTCTTCTTTTTATTGCTAACTTCTTGTAAAACAGATACAACAAATGCCGATCTAAAATCAGCACTTACTTTATATGCTTCTTTTGACAAAGGAGTGTCTGCTGATTTTGCACTGGGAGATAAGAATTTATATACGGTGCCTTCTAGAAAAGCTCGAGATTCTGCTCAAATAGGATTGCATAAACCCGATATTAGTATTGCAAAAGAAAAAGGGCGTTATGGAGATGCACTTTTATTTACAGAGAGAAGTCGAGGAAATATCTATTATCCTAGTGAAAAAAACATAGCATATAGTATATCAAATTGGAGTGGTGCTGTTTCTTTTTGGCTAAAACTTGATCCTGCCACGGATTTAGAACCGGGATACTGCGATCCTATTCAGATAACCGATGTAAGTTATAATGATGCTGCAATATGGGTAGATTTTACCAAAGAAAACCCAAGAGATTTTAGATTGGGAGTAATTGGAGATAGAGAGGTTTGGAATCCAAATCCACAGGGTCCAGATAATGAAAATCCTATATTTAATAAACAATTAGCGGCTGTAAAAAACCCTCCATTTGGAAAAGATAACTGGACACATATTTTGATTAATTTTTCAAACCTTAATACGAAAGAAGGAAAGGCTTCATTGTATATGAATGGAGAATTAAAAGGTACACGAGAATCAATTACAGATCCCTTTACTTGGGATGTAGGTTTGTCTAATATTTATTTGGGATTGGGGTATATTGGTCTTATGGATGAATTGTCGATCTATAATAGAGATTTAAGCGATACAGAGATAAATGCCTTATATACTTTAGAAAATGGAGTGCATACGCTATTAAAGTAATTAAAAACTTTACGACAAAAACAACAATACGCTTGATTATATAATTTGTAATCAAGCGTATTGTTGTTATTTACTGTATTGATTTCTATCTTGGAAGCATATATCTTGTTACTCCTTTATCAATCCAACCATTTCCTCAGTTATTTAATTCAGAAAATCTTTTATCATAATAAAACCGAATATTAACTCATTGAAAAGGATAGTTCACTCATTGTAAATTTGTTTCTTGCCTTAGCCTGTTTAGTTTTATGTTTGTAAAGAGTAGTACTTCGTATTGCTAAGGCAGATAGTTAAAAATATTAAAAAACAATTATGAATCGTATCAAGAAAACTAGCCTATTAGTCTTTATTTTAATTTCAAGTTTAAGTATCGGGCAATCTTCAAGTGATGTTTCAATGATAAAAGAACATTTAACGAAAATCACAAAGTCCAAAGTATATAGAAATCATACTAACATTGAGCAATTAAATAAAATCGCAGATTATATTAAAACTGAATTCTCGAAATACTCAGATGAGGTATCATTTCAGGAGTATAGTGTTGAAAATAGAAAGTATAAAAATGTTATTTGTTCTTTTGGTTTAGAGCATAAGAAAAGAATTGTTATCGGGGCGCATTATGATGTTTGTGGTAATCAGGAAGGAGCAGATGATAATGCTAGCGGAGTTGTGGGCTTAATCGAATTATCACGCTTACTACAAGGTAAAAAAACGAATTACAGAATCGACTTAGTGGCTTATACGCTAGAAGAACCTCCGTATTTTAGAACAAACAAGATGGGAAGTTTTATTCATGCAAAATCTTTACATGACGCTAATATTGATGTTTACGGTATGATTAGTCTTGAAATGATAGGATATTTTAGTGATGTACCAAATTCTCAACATTACCCAGTCGCTTCTTTATCCTCGATTTACGGAAATAAAGGAGATTATATAACCCTAGTAAATAAGTCAAATAAACAAAAGTTTGCCAGAGATTTCTGTTCGATATTTAAAAATAATAAGACAATAAAAACGACAATATTTGATAATCCAATGTCATTAGAAAGTGTTGAATTGTCGGATCATCTTAACTATTGGAAATTAGGCTATGATGCTTTAATGGTTACCGATACAGCTTTTTTAAGAAATAAGAATTATCATAGAAATTCGGATAAAATGGAAACACTGGATTTTGATAAAATGGCTAAAGTTATAGATGGAGTCCTTTTGACATTACTAAAAATATAATGACGCATTTAGTATTGCTTTTAATTTTAATGGTAGATGAACATCTGTATACGTTAAAACTTAGGTGCTCCAGAAAAATCAGGAGGTAGACTAAGTGTTTTTGTAACCGATTATTAGAATCGCAGTACAGGGTAGGCTTCTGATTGTTTTTATTAATTACAATAAGACTAAGATATAAACTCAAGCGGTGTGACGTATTCCAATAATACTTAAGTCTATATCAAAAGTCTTATAGTGCATTTTAAACCTATGATTACCTATGTATAGATTGAGAAGCTGCATTTGGGAGTTCTCTAACAAATACAATAGCGGATTTTAGGTATACCTTAAAAAATTTCTTTAAAAACATCATCATTACTTTTTTATATAAAACGCATTATTCTCTTTAGCACCTACCCCTTATGGTGTTAAAAAATTCAAAAGAGTTGTATTTAGTAAGTTTTGAACGTTGTTGCACTTGTGATCATCTAAGAAAGTGCGCGATTAGATATGTACTTACCAGTGAGATGTTGAGACTGTCATTTTTTGCATTATAATTGCATGCTTAAGCAGGTAGTTTTAATGCGTAAATATTGTCATATTAAAAAATATCTTTTAGTACATTTAAACAACTACATTAGGACGATATGAAAAAAAGCAAATCAGCTCCAAAAAAAAATAGAAGACCTAAATCTTCTCAAAGCTTGGGAAAAGCACCGGGTACGGTAGTATATATTGGTGAAAAAGAGCATTTGCCTACCAAAATTGAAATTCAGGATTATACCAAGGAGGTATATCACGTTTCAGAAACAGATCGGGTAGAAGATATATTTACATTTAAAGGTAACGATCGTACTACCTGGATTAATGTTAATGGATTAAGCCATACCAACGAAATCACCCAAATAGGTGAACACTACGGTTTACACCCTCTTTTGCTAGAGGATATTGTAAACACCGATCAAAGACCAAAGATTGACGAATACGATACGTATCTTTTTTTGGTGCTCAAAATGATGTACTTTAATAAGAATCATGAGTTTATTGTAGAACATATATCTATCGTTTTGGGTAAAGATTATGTGATTACTTTTCAAGAATCTGATGAAGATATTTTTGATCCAGTACGTGCACGTATTACCAATCCCAAAAGCCGTATTCGAGGATCAGGAGCAGATTATCTAGCATACTCTTTGTTAGATGCGATTTTCGATAATTATTTTGTGGTCATTGATAATTTAGGAGATAAAGTAGAACTATTAGAAGAACAACTTTTTAATGAAAAAGCAGGGGATACGATTACACAAGATATCCAATCTTTAAAACGAGAAATACTACGTATTCGAAGAAGTATTTTACCACTTAGAGAGGTTATTGGCAGGGTTGTAAAATCAGAAACGGGACTCATTCAAGAAAAAAATACCGATTATTACAGAGATTTATATGACCACATTATCCATATTCATGAAAATATAGATGTATACCGCGAAATGATATGGGGGCTTATGGATATGTATATGACTACTATTAGTAATAAAATGAATGGTATAATGAAGGTGTTGACTATTATATCTACCATATTTATACCACTTACGTTTATCGTAGGCGTGTACGGAATGAATTTTGAAAATATGCCTGAGCTAAAATGGAAATACAGCTATCTCGTCTTATGGGGCATCATGATTATGTTATTTGTAAGTCTTTTGATTTTCTTCAGAAAGAAGAAATGGTTATAATATAATTTTTTATTAAATCAGTTCTAGTAAAAGTAGTTGTTTTATATAATGTACTCTTAAGTCTATATTAAGAATATATAAAAACGATCATTATTCATTTTAAAAATACTTGTTGAACAATGACTAACTAGTTATGAAAATAGGTTTAATAGTAGAATGTTGGAAAAATTTAAGAATGAAGTACGATTATTTTAATGAGTACTAGAATTTTTTTGAAAAAAATAATCAGTTCCGGAAAATGAAACTAATAGCACTTATTTTTGTTTATGATCAAATCCGTTAAATAGGATTTTTATGAATAAATAGAGATATGAATTTTTTCCGGAAAGATATTGAACAGGAAAACAGAAAACGACTGAGACAGCTACTTGACAAAGTAAAAGTTCAAAGTTGTCCAGATGAATGGAAATTTGAACATTTTGCTGTAAGTGGATTAACAGAAATAGGCTTCTCTGAACTGAATCCAGATGTACTATTAGTGATTTCAGGAAATGGCAGAGGGTTATTTGATTGTAGTAGTTTGAAAAAAAATGAACGAGATAACACTACTGATTTTGAGATTGACTATTCTAATCTGACCTGTTATGGGATAGGAGAATTAAAAGAGGAAAAGATTAGAATCTCAGGATTACACGGTGGTGGTTTGCCATTAGGAAATTCAAATGGAGATAGTATAGAAATAATGGCATTAGATTGGCCCAAAATTGATATTATTTTTCAGCCAAAGTGGTCATCAATTTATGCTGAGAAAGATGGAAATAAATGTTTTAGAATTTATTCATCTGATACCTTAAAAACCTATGGGTTTTCTAGCAATGGAAATTACTTTATAATAGCAACCAGTAGTGATTTATTAATTTTTAAAAAGAAATATATATAGGCTATAATTATATTCAATTTGTAAATAGTTAGGTAACATTTCGTTTTGCTAAGACACAAACGGATAAAATTAGTCAGACTTCGAAAAAAAACAAATGGAAAGAATATTACATCAAGTTCACGGTAAACATACTTTCATATATGCTTGTTCAAGATTATTTGAGAGGGCCTCTTACTACGGATTACGTTCCTTACTTGTTCTTTATATGGTTGGGGAAAGCCTAAAAATGTCTACAGAAGAAGCTTTGAAGATTTATGGATGGTTTACGGCTGGAATTGTCTTTTCACAGATTTTTGGAGCTTTACTTGGAGATCTTATAATTGGAAATAGAAAATCGATAATTTTAGGTGGTATTATACAAGCTATTGGAGCTTTCAGTTTTTGTATACCCTCAACTATAGGGCTATATTTTGGACTTTTTCTTATTGTTTTAGGTGAGGGATTTTATACACCCAATATGATTTCTCATTTTGGAAAGCTTTACTTAAATAAAACTAAAATTTTAGATTCTGGATTTACAATCTTTTATTTAGCCGTAAATATGGGAGCCTTCATAGGTGCAATTTTGATAGGGTATTTAGGCGAAAAGTTTAGTTGGGAAATAGGGTTTGCAACAGCGGGAATGTTAACGTTACTTTCAGTTGTTTTTCCGTTGATCTCAAAAGAAATAGATACCCCAAAAAAAATAGAACAAAAAAATAGCTTTAATAACAGAATAGTTAAGGTTTTAATAGCATTTATTCTGGTTGGATTATTTTGGGGCGTTTATGAAATATCTACTATCAGAATTTTTGACTTACAAATGAAATTTGGAGATTATTCGACTTTGAATATTGCAAAGGACCTATTGTCATCACTTAACTCTATTTTTATTATTCCAACAAGTGTTATTGCAATTATTCTTTGGTCTTATTTTTATAATAATCAATTCATAAAACTAACAATTGGATTTTTGTTGGGGGCTATTTCTTTTGGAGTGTTATTTTTGATTCCGGAAACTCCTTCTGAAAAACATCTAATTCTATATTTAATATCATCATTATTTTTAAGTCTTTCAGAAATTCATATTGCACCGGTTATTTATGCAATACTTACCAAATATGTCAATCCTAAATATTTGGCAATAGTCATCAGTTTAGCATTTATACCTACGCGATTTTTCACTTTCATAGTAGGGCTATTTAACGATGATTTATATGATAACCCGTTGCTTGCTCTAAAAATTGGAATGATTATTATAAGCTTAATTAGTATTGGATTAATAATATACATTTCAATTAATAAAAAAGCTACAACGTTATATAACAAATTGTAAATCCAAATAAATCTTTCTTTATATTTTTTAGTTCAAGTAGAAATATTTTTGTGAGGATTATTTTTGAACATTCTTATTAAGAATGAAATAGTTAGAGCATGATAAAAATAAAATCATGAAGTAAAACTTAATTACCAAATATTATAGCTAAGAATGAACAAAAAATACTTATATCTTTTCTTATTAATTTGCTTAATTACAATTCTATTCTTTGGTTTGGATAATGATATTTTATATGCGAAAACAGGAATAAAAAGATGGATACCTTTTATCATAATCTTTTTTGTGATTCCTTTTTTGATGTTTAATTTTCTTAATAAATATAAGGTTAAAGGTAAAACCAAATTTGCTCTATCTCTTATTCCAATTATAATAGTAGGACCTTTATTTGGACTATGGTCCGGATATTTATCCAATAAACAACTTAATGAAGATGGTAAATTTACTATAGGTATTGTATCTGAAAAATTCAAAAGTGGTCGAAAAAGTGGGAGCCCAGGGGTTTGGCTCGTTAAATGCAAATTTGAGGTAGATAATGAAATGTATATTACTTTTTCAAAAAAAGACAAAGCAAATTTGTACAGAATTGGAGATACTTTGAATATTAAATATTCAAAAAAGAATCCCCAAAATCATATTATTGTGGAATTGGAATAACTATTTTCAATACTTCAGCCTAAATAGTATTGAATATTGATTTAATTAAGAAGAATAAAAAACAAATGAACTATATAATACTAGATCTTGAAGCAACCTGCTGGAAAGATCGAAACATACAAAAACAAAACGAAATCATTGAGATTGGAGGGATAAAAATAAATGAACAAGGTAAATCCTTAAGTGAGTTTTGCGAATTTATCAAACCCAAACTCAATCCCGTTCTATCAGACTTTTGTAAAGAGTTAACTACAATAACACAAGAAGAAATTGATGCCGCAGATACTTACGAAAATGTAATTGAACGTTTTAAAACTTGGATAAACTTCAATGAGCCCTATGTTTTATGCAGTTGGGGGTTTTACGACAAAAAACAATTTCAAAAAGACGGTGAGTTACACCAATTAAACACAGAATGGTTAAAAAACCATATTAGTGTAAAACATCAATATGCAGAAATAAAGAACCTAAACAAACCAATTGGAATGGGCGGTGCCTTAAAAAAAGAAAAACTCACCTTGGAGGGAACACATCATATAGGAATTGATGATGCCAGAAATATTGCCAAAATATTCAAAGCTCATTTTGGTAAATGGAATGTAAAATGAATTTAGACGATTTATTAGATAAAGTGGTTTCAAAAGAAACATTCTTTGCTTTTGTAAAAGCACTTAAAGAAGATAAAATAGATGAAGATGAGAAGGAAAAGAAAAATCCTTCTTCACCATATGATTCTGGAGCAAACGGTTGGGAAAATAATTCGATTCCTCACTTTCTAGATTCACTTGAAGCCTTTGGAGAAGATAGTCAATACATCACAGAAGAACCAAGTTGGAAAAACTTTGCTTTGTTGTTATATGCAGGGAAGTTTTATGAATAAATACCCAAAACTAGAATCTTATAAATTGAGAAAAAGAATAAGAAATTAAAAATTTAATAAAGCAATAAAATTATTTAGATATGAAAAAAATAAAAACTTTAAAAAAACTATCTAATCTTAATAAACTAAATAACAATTTAAAATTTAATGTAAAAGGAGGTACGGATCTCCCAAGAGATAGGAACAATGTTCAGAATCCACTTGGCGTACACAATTAAATCTGAATTACAAATCCTTTGAATTTATCTAAGAGTCTAACTATAAATCCATATCAAACTATAAAAAAGTGTGCAAATTGCTAAAAACAAAAAAGAGTTACGATATATTTCAATCGTAACTCTTTGGTTTTAAAGGTGGTCCCACTTGGGCTCGAACCAAGGACCCCCTGATTATGAGTCAGGTGCTCTAACCAGCTGAGCTATGGGACCTAAAACGGAGGGCAAATTTAATGATTTGATATAAACACGCCAAACATTTTTTTCTATTATTTTAAGTATTCTCTATTCTTGGGATACTTATTTATGCTAACCCACTGTGATAAAGGGTTTAAGTATATCTTATTTTGGAGCCTCCTGACATAATTCTACCAAAACACCACTAGTTGTTTTAGGGTGAATAAAAGCAACCAATTTATTATCGGCTCCTTTTTTAGGAGTTTTATTAAGGATCTGAAATCCCTCTTTCTCCAGTCGATCAAGTTCTGCCACGATATCATCAACATCAAAAGCGATATGGTGTATGCCCTCTCCTTTTTTGGCGATAAATTTGCCAATCGGGCCTTCTTCATCGGTACTAGCAAGAAGTTCTATCTTGTTTTCACCAACTTTAAAAAAAGAAGTAATTACAGATTCACTAGCAACAACCTCTTGTTTATAAGGAGCAACACCCAGTAATTTCTCGTATAATGTATTAGCCGCATCAATATCTTTTACGGCAATACCAAGGTGTTCTATTTTATTAATATGATTCATATACTAAATACATTTAAGTACAACTCTGACAAAAGTACAATTAATCTCATTGAACTTGTCTTGAGAAGCGGTTTTGAACCGAAAAGTTTGGCTTTTGTATCATTAATAAAGTTGATTTTTTTCAACATGGCCTTGGTTACATCGAAAAAAATCAACAAAATTAGGGCGCAAAATGTGAATTTTGCAGGCAAAAGCATTACTTAAGACAAGTTTATCTAACTTGTCTTAGACAGTCGTCTAAAATCGACGCAATTTTGCATCATAAAAAGATTATATCATTTTAACTTTGAAATGGTGCGTAGAGAAATTGAATTTATTTTTTAATTATTCAAAGCAAAAAATCTAAGCATAGCCTTAGTTATGGTTATATTTTTTAACAAAGAATAGGTGAAAAAGAACCAATTTATTAGTGCTATTTGAAAGTTAAAATGGTATTAATACGTATTTTTGTGCCTATGGAAACAAATAGACAGAAAAAAATTGCTGGAGTATTACAACGTGATGTAGCCGATGTGATACAACTAGCTTTACGTGAGGCAGGAGTACATGGGATTTTGGTTTCTGTAACCAAAGTAAGCGTCACCACAGATTTATCGATTGCAAAAGTGTATATGAGTGTTTTTCCGCATGTAGAAGGAGAAAATGTATTAAAAGAAGTAAACGCAGTAAAATCACAGATTAAACACCAAGTTGCACAGCGTACAAAACACCAATTACGACGCACGCCAGAAATGTCTTATTTTATCGATGACTCTTTAGAATATATTGCAAATATCGAAAAAGCAGTAAAAGGAGATGATAATCCTATCCAAAATCCAGATCTTTTAGAAAAACGCAAAAAGAAATAAGGTTTACTATTCTCTTTATTCTGTTATCTTTAGTCCTAAATTGGTATTAAGTTAATCTTTAACAAAGCGTTGAATTTTTCATATTACATCGCCAAGCGGTATTTATTTTCACCTGGGAGTAGCAATGCTATTAATATTATTACGGGGATTGCAGCGGCCGGTGTAGTTATAGGAGCAATGTCCTTGTTTTTGGTACTTACAGGATTTGCAGGGCTTAAAGATTTTAGCCTTCAGTTTTCTACTTATTTTGATCCTGATCTTAAGGTTTTTCCAACTAGCGGAAAAACATTTACGTTTACCCAATCTCAAAAAGAACAACTTAGCAAGTTAGAAGATGTACTGCATTTTTCTGAAATTGTAGAAGAACGCGTTTTTTTAGAATTTAGAGATAAACAAAAAATGGCATCTATAAAAGGAGTAGATGCAAACTATAAAAAAGTAATCCAAACAGATAGTATTGTCGTTTATGGTGAGTGGTTAACCGAAAATGATTATCAGGTAGTAGCAGGCAATGGTATAAGTCGAGAATTAAGTATGGGTGTAGAACCTACATATACTAATCTATTAAGTATCTATGCTCCAAAACCAGGAAAAGGAATCCCTACAGGCACCGATCTTTCAAAGGCTATTAGAGTAGAAAAAGTGGTCAATGTTGGTATTTATAGCGTAAATGAAGAACTAGATGAACAGTATATTTTTGCCACTACGTCATTAGTACGTAAATTATTGGGGTTATCAGAAGACAAAGTAACACATTTAGAACTTAAATTGGCACCAAATGCCAGTCCAAATGATGTAGTAGAGCAATTACAAATTATTTTTGAAGATAATGTGGTTGTAAAAAATAGAGTACAGCTCAATGATAAGCTTTATAAAATGCTAAATACCGAGAACCTAGTTTCTTATCTTGTAATTACATTAATCGCAATTATCGCATTGTTTAATGTAGCAGGGGCAATTATCATGATGATTATCGATAAAAAAAGCAATGTAAAAACACTGTATAATGTGGGTGCATCATTAACCAATATCCGAAAAATATTCTTATTTCAAGGATCACTAATGACCGTTCTTGGGGCGTTACTAGGATTGGTATTAGGCTTTATAATTATTGTACTACAACAACAATTTGGGTTATTAATGATCACACCATCATTACCCTATCCTACACGGATCACTTTTATGAGTTTTATTATCGTATTTTTTACCATTACTACAATAGGATTTATTGCATCTTTATTGGCATCTAGCAGAATAAACCAGAAACTGGTAGCATAAGATCACATTTTGGGCGTTCGAGCGGGCTATTCGCTTATACTCCTCGATAAATTGATCGCTTTGCTTAGGATAACAATTTTTCTGTGGGGTAACCACTACTATCCCTAACGCAATTCTAATAGTTTGTAAATTAAGTAGCTATTTAGTAATTCAATCGTATTTTTTACTTTTGAAATTGGTTGTAGAAAACTAAATTAATATGAATTTAAGCAGTATCCCAAGAGATCTTAAAACGGTTATAGACTCAGAAAGAGTAGATTTTTTTGTTAAAAGTAAAAGAAACCATCCCAAAAAAAAGGCAATTGCTATTTTGTTATTTGCCATTTTCTGGAGCGGGTTTGTAAGTGTTTTTGTTGTTGCTTTTTTTGGCCCACTATTTAAGAAAGGAGAAGTGCATTTTACATCTAATGGTAATCCTAGAGTGGCAAGTCTTGATAATTTAGAAGATTTGTTATTCCCGGCATTACTCATAGGTTTATTTGCTCTAGTAGGTATAGCAATGTTGATTTGGGGGATATCGATTTTATATCAAAAAGGAGGGTATTTTGTAGGAACAGAAAGTAGATTAATAAAATATAGAAAAGGGACAATAGACATAAAAGATTGGGAACAGTTCTCTGGTAATATTCAGATCAAAAAAAATGGAATGTCTGGTACTATTCAATTAGAATTAAGAACAGGTAAAATGCAAAACCGCAAAAATAGCTCGGCTAAATTTGTACCTGATACGATTTTTATTTCGGGAATCAATAATGTATTTGATATTGAAAAAAAGTGCAGACTTAGAATTCAAGAAAATGACCCAACACCGAGAATAAAAACAGATAATTATAGCTAGTTGCCAATTAATTTGTGTTCAAATAATAAGTAGCGTCAAGTTTAGGCAAATTCAAATCCAGCAAATTTATCCTGAATTTCATCAAAAGCGGCAAATACATCTTTTGAATCATCGCTAGTTACCATTTTCATTCGGTATTCTTTAAAGTGAGGGATACCTTTAAAATAATTGGTATAATGTCTTCGAGTCTCAAAAACACCAAGTTTTTCTCCTTTCCAGTCGATAGCCATTTGTAGATGTCTTCTGGCAGCGATAACACGTTCTTCTATAGTAGGTGGAGATAAATGTTCTCCTGTTTTAAAATAATGCTTTACTTCTTTAAAAAACCAAGGATATCCAATGCTAGCTCTACCAATCATAGCACCATCTAACCCATATTGATCACGCATTTCCATGGCGCGTTCTGGGGTGTCAACATCCCCATTACCAAATACAGGAATATGCATTCTTGGGTTATTTTTTACCTCGGCAATCGGTTTCCAGTCGGCATTTCCTTTGTACATCTGCGCTCTGGTTCTACCATGAATAGCAATAGCTTTGGCTCCTACGTCCTGTAATCGCTCTGCAACTTCTACAATACGTATCGAATCATGATCCCAACCTAATCTGGTTTTTACTGTAACAGGTAATTTAGTATGCTCTACCATGGCTTTGGTTAGTGAAACCATGAGATCAATATCTTTAAGGATTCCTGCTCCGGCACCTTTACTCACTACTTTTTTTACAGGACAACCAAAATTGATATCAATAATATCCGGACCAGAGGCTTCTACGATTTCGATCGATTTTAACATCGATTCTAAATTAGCTCCAAAAATCTGAATACCCACTGGGCGCTCTTTTTCGTAGATATCTAGTTTCATTACACTTTTGGCAGCATCACGAATTAATCCTTCACTAGAAATAAACTCGGTATATACTACATCAGCTCCTTGTTCCTTGCATAATGCACGAAACGGAGGATCACTTACATCTTCCATGGGTGCTAAAAGCAATGGAAAATCTCCTACATCTATATCTCCTATCTTGGCCACAGTAATAATTTTGGCGTAAAATTACGTAAAACCCAGAAGGTTTTCAAAACCTTCTGGGTTTGAAGTGGTAAAAATACCTTAGGAGATGATATAAACCTTCTAAAATCAATTATATTTGCAAGTCATTACAGTAGTGGAAACTGCGTAAGGGATTGCAGTGGCATCCTTTTTTAGTTATCATACTGAGCTTGTCTAAGTAGACAACTAAAAAAGATATAACGAAAAGCCCGACCCACCAAAGTGGGTGACGCCCTAAAATTGAATTTACAATAGATGAAGAACATAAGAAATTTTTGCATTATTGCACATATTGATCATGGTAAAAGTACCCTAGCAGATCGACTTCTAGATTTTACGGGATCTGTAACCGCTCGTGAGGCGCAAGCACAATTACTGGATAGTATGGATTTGGAACGTGAACGCGGAATTACTATAAAAAGTCATGCTATACAGATGGAGTATACACACAAAGGTGAAGATTATATCCTGAACCTGATCGATACTCCTGGTCACGTAGATTTTTCTTATGAGGTTTCTCGTTCTATTGCAGCATGTGAAGGAGCGCTACTTATAGTTGATGCAGCCCAAAGCATACAAGCACAAACAATTTCTAACCTATACCTGGCGTTAGAAAATGATCTTGAGATTATTCCTGTTTTAAACAAGGTAGATCTGCCAAGTGCTAACCCAGAGGAAGTTACAGATGATATTGTTGATCTTTTAGGTTGTGATGAAGAAGAGGTAATCCCTGCTAGTGCAAAAACGGGTATTGGGATCGAAGAAATCTTAACAGCTATTATAGAACGTATTCCTGCACCAACGGGTAATCCCGATGAACCTTTGCAGGCTCTTATTTTTGATTCGGTTTACAATTCGTTTAGAGGAGTAGAAACCTATTTTAAAGTAGTAAATGGTGAGATCAAAAAAGGACAACAGATTAAATTTGTTGCTACTGGTAAAAATTACTCTGCCGATGAGGTTGGGACATTAAAATTAAATCAGGAGGTTAAGCAAGTTATAAAAACTGGTGATGTAGGATATCTAATTACGGGGATCAAAGATGCTCGTGAAGTAAAAGTAGGAGATACAATTACTGATGCTAAAACGCCTACTCAAAATGCAATTGAAGGGTTCGAAGATGTAAAACCTATGGTATTTGCCGGGATTTACCCCGTAGATACAGAGGATTATGAAGAGTTACGTTCTTCTATGGAAAAACTACAGCTTAATGATGCGTCTTTGGTATTTGTACCTGAGAGCTCTGCCGCTTTAGGTTTTGGGTTTAGATGTGGATTCTTAGGAATGTTGCATATGGAGATTATACAGGAACGATTAGAACGGGAGTTTAATATGACCGTTATTACTACCGTACCTAACGTATCTTATCATGCATTTACACACAAAAATCCAGATGATATTATTATCGTAAATAACCCATCAGATTTACCCGATCCTTCATCTATGAACCGTGTCGAGGAGCCTTATATAAAGGCTACAATTATTACGAAGTCAGATTTTGTAGGTTCGGTGATGTCTTTGTGTATAGAAAAACGTGGTGAGATCACGAATCAAACCTATTTAACTACAGAGCGTGTAGAACTTACTTTTGATATGCCATTGGCAGAAATTGTTTTTGACTTTTATGATCGTTTAAAAACAGTATCCAAAGGGTACGCTTCTTTTGATTATACACCTATCGGTCTTCGTTCTTCTAAGTTGGTAAAAGTAGATATTTTGCTTAACGGTAATATCGTTGATGCACTATCTGCATTATTACATAAAGATAATGCCTATGATATTGGTAAAAAGATTTGTGAGAAATTAAAAGAACTTATCCCGAGACAACAATTTGATATTCCGATCCAGGCCGCAATTGGGGCTAAATTTATAGCCCGAGAAACAGTAAAGGCATTGCGTAAAGATGTAACTGCTAAATGTTACGGAGGAGATATTTCTCGTAAACGTAAACTACTAGAAAAACAGAAAAAAGGGAAGAAGCGTATGCGTCAGGTAGGAAATGTTGAAATACCGCAAGAAGCGTTTATGGCAGTACTAAAACTGAACGATTAAAAAATAGGATTTTACGTACATTATTTTTATGAATTAGGATAAAAAGTTATTTTTTTAGGATTAAATGCATTTTGTATTGATGTTTTTATATCTTTGTTGCTGTATATAACCCCAAAGATTTTATACTTATGCAAAACTTTTTTCAGTCTAAAATACCCGTTTATGTATATTTTTTAGTGATTTCTATAGTGTTAGCTTGCATATCTTAAATCGATAGTTTTCATAATACACCTTTTCTATTACTTGTCCCGAGTTACAAGACTAGAAGTTCTATATCATAGAATTCTGATTTGGTCAATATTCTTCTATAAAATCTTGATTTCATACAAGATTAAAAAAACAATTTCGTAAATTTAGTAAGCTTTTGTAAATCAAAATTTTATATGATTTTGATTGCTTTATAAAAGTAAAATCTTAAAACCTAAAAAGGAGTACTGATGCATACACATATAGATAAATCTCAAGATCATAAATCTAAATCAGTAGTACCTACAGTTGCTCAAAAAAAGGAACAGCATTCAGGAACATTTCAGTTTGTTGATAATCGACCAGATACGATGCAATTGCAGAGACTTCAAGAAATGGCAAACAATAGTACACATAATAAACATGCAGTTCAACTAAAAGCAACGGTTAATAACAATACTACAATACAGAAGCAAGCTTTAGAAGAAGAGGAACCAGTACAAGGAAAATTTAATACGATACAAAAACAAGGACTTGAAGAAGAAGAAGAATTGGTGCAGGGTAAATTTGAAACTATACAGAGGCAAGCCTTAGAAGAAGAGGAGCCCCTACAAGGAAAGTTTAAGACGATACAAAGAGTAGCAGAAACCGAATCACCCTCCCGAACTTTATCTATCCAAAAAAAAGAAAACAATACAGGATTACCCGATACTTTAAAATCAGGGATCGAAAACCTATCTGGATATGCAATGGATGATGTAAAAGTGCATTATAACTCTGATAAACCATCACAATTGCAAGCACACGCTTATGCACAAGGCACAGACATACACTTAGCATCTGGACAAGAAAAACATTTACCGCACGAGGCTTGGCATGTGGTACAACAAAAGCAAGGAAGAGTGCAACCCACAATGCAGATGAAAGGGAAAATAAATATAAATGATGATGCTGGATTAGAAAAAGAGGCCGATGTAATGGGAGAGAAAGCTTTGCAGATTAAGAATGATTATGAAGAATCTATTCCGCAATTTAAGAGGCAAGGTATTGTTGGTACAGAATCACAAATTAAAAAAAAAACTCTCGATTAGTAGTACCTACCGTTAAAGAACCAGTACAGCTAAAAGTTAATTCAATTTATCAAGAAAGAACTATTCAAGTCTTTATTGAAAAGCTACAATCAAAAAAGAAACTTATCCAAGAAATCGATCCGGGAGCATCTGATCTTAGTGGTGAAATTCAAAAATTGAACAGTGCATTTTTAGCAATGATTAAGAGTAAAATCGATTTTGGCACTTTTGATTTAGATAATGAACAGCATTTTAGTACATTCTATTTTCATATAAAAAAAATAATATCTAGTGGTGGAGTTTCTGATATTGAAGAAGAAGAACAGACAGTAAAGGAACAAAGGTGGGCTGCTAAAAAACAAAAGTCTCCAAAACCAGAAAACACATTTGAAACAGCGATAGTTGGAGCAGGAGCTGCGGCTGCTTATCATCTTACTTCTTTGGGAAAATCACATGATTTCTCAAATACACTACTCATTGGAACACAACAACCATGGAAAGTTACCCGTGGTCCAGGAAAAATAGGACACCCTCTTCACATGATTACACCTTTTCGGGATATCCTTAACCTTGAAGATGAAGATTTTGCTGACCGAAATGACTTTTCTGACTTACTAACTAAAGTATTTAGAGAGTTGATTCCAGAAGATAATTGGAAACAAACTCTTGTATCTGCTGTAAATAAGATTAAAATTACTGAAACTTTCTACAAAATTAGTGCTGGTGATACTGATTATTATGCCCAAAAAGTAATATATGCAATCGGTGCGGGGCCACACCTTGAACCTAGTAAAATTAATCGTCATGAACCAAAAGATACAAACGCTTCTCGAATAATGGACATGGATCGATTTACTCGTACAAAGGCAGGTGTTGAAGAAACTTTACCACTAGGCGTCACACAAAAAGATCCTGGTGATGTGAATGTGATAGTAGTTGGCCCAAACGCAGGTATTGATGTTGTATCTGATGTTAAACAGCGAGGGTATAAAGTGCAATGGTTAGTAGGTAGTAAAGCTCCACGGTTTTTTCAAGGAACTCCTAATGAGCTTGCACGACTTGCCTATGAAAAGGAAAACGCAGGATATATTGGTTATTATGATTCGGCTATAGAATCAAGTAATGGTGTAGATGTTATCTATACAAACCCAAGAACAAAAAAAGTAGAAGGAACTCTTAAAGGTGACCTACTTGTTTATGCTATTGGCCCTGATATGGATGCTCCTGGCGGGCCACGAAGTATACTTAGCAAAGACATTCAAAAATCACTAAGACCAGATTATGATGATAATCAACGGTTTCAATCTTCTGATGAAACAGAACCCGTAATGACTGTATTGGGGCTCAAGACTCCACCACAACATAAACCTGCCCATCATCAATTAGATGGTCATGCTAAAGGGCTTGTCAGAATGGCGACTACGTACAATCAACTCATTTATGATGTCGTTAAACATAAACATGGTGTTGATATTGGGCGAATGATGAATGGAATTGCACAGGAGTATAATGACATGCTGACAGAACATGAAAATAGTGATGAAAAAACTTTAAACATAGGGTTTAATTTTAGTGAGGTTTATCGGACAATTGAAGATTTTAGGAGAATATGGGAGAGAGATCAGGAGATCGAAAACCCTACTGAGGCTATGGTTAACGTAATTGACCAATTTCAGGATGAACTTAATGAAGCTGTTAAAGATGCAATATATTACAATCGTGAACATGATGCCATGCAAGACAAAAATGATGATACCTCATTACAGGTTATTGGTGCTTCGGCATTTCGCTTAGGAGCAGAGGTAGAAGAAGACTATATCGATCGAGAAGGTATATTTGCCCGTGATGGGTATCATGAACTTACAAAATTGCGAGAGATTTATCATGATCTCGATCCGTTAGAAGGAAGTGAAGAAAATGTAAAGATCGGACGTATGATTGGTTATATGATGGATGAAGTTTGTGAAGAATTTGCTAATACCCTCCCAGATTTCCGTGAAGAAATTATGGTAAACTTGTTATTTGCCGACCGCAGTCAGGATATTCACGATCTCGCAAAAATGGGAACATTAACGGAAGGGTATGCAAATGCAATCAATAAATTCTTGAATGCTATACAAAGTGGAACCAGAGCCTTACTTAGATATAATCGCGCTGCTATTTATTGGACGAAAGCTATGAAAACTAAAGGCAGGCGAGGAGATACAACTACTGCTACATCTGGTATGAAAGGTATACCTGATTCTTTGCCAATGAATATGCTTGTGGCCGAACAATTGACCCCAATTCGAGCTGCAACTGCTTCTAAAAATGCTCATGTTTCTTCTTTTTCTGAAACTGGAGTTAACTTTACCGTTGATGACCAAACCGAGATTCGAGTGCATATTGCTACCCACTACCCTGGTATTCCAGAAAAAAAAGCAGATGAAGTCGCACAACAAATTGTTGATGATCGAAAACGTAAAGATCAGGAAGCTCCACTACCACTCATGGAAACCGAAGATGATATTCAAACAATGAAATCCCGAACGCATCGAGCTCGTAAGTTTCAACAAAAATGGGAGACACATCTCCGAAGATTGAATCTATTGTAATGAGTATATTTTTTTCTGGAATTTTCCTTAAGGTTTTATTTACTAATGTTTAGTAAGTAAAATTAATTGTGTTAAAACGAAAAAATATTATAAGCACTACTTTTAAGCACCATTAAGGCAAATTACTGCGTTTAAATTTTCCGTTAAATGCTAGTCTTACTAAAATACCACCAATAATTAAGGAAGGAATAGCAATCTCGAACACAACATCTAATCCAGAATCTCCTTGATTAGATGCTCCTATAGAGGGGTGTCTGGGATCCAGGTATAAACCAGCCAAAAAAGAGGTTAACCCCAACAATAATAAGAGTATAGACACCCGGCTAATCATAATTCGTTTTTTCTCACTTTGACTATCAAACCTGCTTAAATGATACATCCAAAACAATAAAACAGTTAATATTACAACACACAGAATGGCGAATCTATAAGCAGATATCGAGTAAAAAAACCATCTTTTGATTAAAGATTGACAAGTATCTTTGTCATTAAGAAGTTTGTTATCCTCGTCTTCTATGGTACTACTACTTGTATTGGTTTTATACTTCAATTTTGGTCGTACTGCCCAATGGGTATCTTGCATAAATACGCCAAAATATCCAGATTTAACTTTTGTAGAATCATACACTTGTTGCTGATCCCAAATACCAGTCCAATTATTCTTTTTAAATATCCCAAAGTCATGATCTTCGGGTCTGTAGGTACAATATTCTGTCTTTTTGCTTTTAGGATTTTTATCTTCATTAGTCAAAATTTCAACTAAAGTAGTTCCTATGGCATCCCATAAGTCGGCATACCCATCATCATACCCTAGACCGCGTATTGAAACTCCGCCAAGGTTATTTTCTAATGCCCATTTATATTTTAAAGATAAACTTTGACTGTTTTCATACCAGATTTGTCGATATTCTGGTTCATCGTCTTTATACAAGCCTTGTTCTGTAATATCCAGATATGCTGCGACCTGAATAGAATCAAATCCAGTAACGATTGTTCTACCTGGCGCGTAGTTATTTTGATATGTAGTAATAATTTTGTTGTACTTGATATCTTTGCCCTTGGTACTTGTAATTACAGATCCTAAAAAATCTTCAACATGCCAATCAATACCCAAGTACGATACCGACATGATAAGTTTATGTGTAGGGATTTTTCCGTTGCTATAAAAATTAATAGTTGATGCTATAGTACGTTGCCCATATCTATCACTATTGTACAAAGGACTAGATGCTAATGCTAGTTTATTTTTTAGAGGTGTCATTCTATCGGTTAATACCAAATAGTAATCAACCATTGGGTTAAGTTTCTTAAAGTTGTAAGCACTTATGTGTTTAAGGTTAGTAGTACTGGATATTGCAGGGATTGTTATATTTAGCGTAATTTCTTCACCGATTTCTTTTAATCTTCGGTGAAGTTCATCTATAAACAGTGTAAAAAGACCATCATAGGTTACAGGGATATTTTCAAAGAAAATATTGACTCCATTTAGTTGATTTCTTTCAATCAATATTTCTAACTCTTCAAAAAAGACCATTTGCGCTTCTGCACTATTTAAAAACCTAGCAATTTGTGATGGTTTTTTATTATATACCGTTAAATGAACATCACTACATTTACTTTGTGCAAACTCTATAACGCCTCCTGATTTTTCAAATTCGTCTATAACCGATGGATTGGCGCATCGCCCGGATGCGGTTAACTTATAACCGTATAAATTAATGGCAGATAAATAATTATAATTATAATTTTTAAATTCTGTTTTATTCCACGAGTTATGCCATCCTATAATATTTGTTTTCAGATGTAAACACTGCTTTAGAATATCTAGACTATCTTTCTTTGTAAAACTTTCAGAAAATATATCCTCACAATTACAGGAGTACTGAACGCCTCTAAGTTCTTTTAATGAAACTTGAATACTATCTCTTAGTTGTTGTTTTGCTTTACTGGTACTATCTGTCTTTTCTTGAATTACAGAGGTCATTTGCACTTTTAGAGAATCGATAACTGTTTTAGAAGCTTTTTTGTCCAAATCATATGCAACAATTATAGAATCTATCTTTTTTCCAAAAGATTCATTCTCTGTATTGATAAAATCATTCGTAGTTTTAATAGCATCAATATCCCCTTGTATGGCATCAAGGTTCTTCATGATTTCATTTACTGTTTCGGGATCAATTTTTAGCTTTTCTTTTTCAATAAGATCTAACATGAACTTATAAACACGCTCTTTCTCATTTCTATTTCTGTTTTCTCTAAACTTAATTGCTTGTAGAATTTTTTTGAGACCTGTTGGACTTTTAACAGCTTCTAAAGAATCTAATTCAATTTGAGAAGGAGCTATTTTAACTTTATCCTGAGCTGCAATTTCTTTTGGAAAAATTAAGGCAACTATAAGTAGTATGAATATAAATCCAATTTTAAAAACCTGTTTTTCTATATGTATCGGTTCATTCATACCTATAATTTTTTACAATTAATAGTTAAGCATATTGTTATATCCATTCTACAAATAATGGTTTTTTCATCCATGGAAGTTTCACTAACGAAATATTCCAGGAAATAGAACTAAGCAGAACATCTACACCTTTTTTTTCGACTTTAAGGGTTATTTGTTCCTCTTCAAATTTTAAAACTCCTTCTCTTTGTAAAAAGGTTTCTTGAATGCCTTCTGGAGATGAATTTTTAACCTTTTCCCAATTATTAATTACTCCATACAATAGACTATATGCCATATCTTTTTCTTCTTGAGAAAGTATAGTAAAGGGCGGTAGATGTTCTTGAGATGGCATTCCTACTAAAATCTTATTTAACACTAATTGATGTTCTGGGAAATCTATTGTAGCATACGCTAGATACTGAAGCATGTAAACGGCTTTATGCATACTATCTAGGTCTACAAATGCTCTGTTTTTTACAAGCGTAAAATGTTCAAATAGTCGAGTTAGAAAAGGCCATAAAATGATCAAGCCAGCGTTGTAAATTTGAACTTCTATACCTGTTTCTTCTTCTGGTATTAAATTGTTTTCTAGATTATTTCTGTAATTATCTATTTCAGGTTCTGATGTTTCAGTTTGAAATAGTTTTACTAATCCCTTAGGAAAAGTTAATTGGTCCTTGTTTTTAGAAGATTGAACAAGTTTATAGACTGTTGTTAACGTATCGCCCCAATCAACTTGTTGATGCTTACTTTTTACGTATTTTAGAAAATCATGATGAAATTGCTCGGTTATTTCTTTAGTGTCATTATTATAATACTCAAAACTAAACTCATACACTATACGTCGCCAGCGAGTTGGATTAATATTCCGGAAATAAAAATATGAAGACAATGCTATGTATTCTCTAACCTGATCTGTGATTTTTAATTTCTCTTTGCTCCAAACAGTTAAAATCTCATTATCATCCAAAGAATAAAGATGTTTAGATAGTAGGTGAGTGTCTTTATAGTCTTTTTGAATTAATTGAGCTATGCTAATAGGTGCATCTGGTTTTAGAATGCTATTGGGTACTAAATTTAAGCTTGTTTTTTCTTCTTTCTTTTTAAGTGATTTCTTCCAAAGTGTTTTTAGTGATGTATCATTCGGGATTAATTGATCAAATTCATTAATTAGTGCAATTGGTAATTGATGTGCTAATTTATCCAAAGTATACTTTTCTTTTTCTAATTGAAAGAAGGCTTCCTTAAACTCTTTAGGAAAAAGTTTTTTTCTTTTTTTTATCTGAATAAATAGCTCAGATATCACTGAAGTATTAGACCACCATGGGAAAAACCTGTTGTTTGCATAAAACTTAAGGATTGAGATGTAATATTGAACTTCTTGGGATGAGTTTTTGGTAGCTAACGTGTCGTTAGATACTATATGCATATCTGTAGTAAAGTGGCCAGATGTTTTTGTTTCTTTTTTATGTACTTCATTTGACCACTGTATCACTGTATTTTTTACGTCACCTAATTTTGATACTTTTATTTCTTCGATGATGTCGTCGAAAGCGTACTCTTTGTTTACATCTGTTAAGCTTTGACGCAAATAATTCATAAATGCCTCGATAAAAGTTTGTAGAGTGTGTTCTTTTTCTTCAATAAAAATTGAAATCCCAAAACGTAGCACTATAGATTTCCAAAAGGTCTCATCTATTATGTTTGACACCTTTCCTGGTGAAAATGAAATAAGATGATTTAGATAAGGTCGTGTTTGTTTGGTCCAGAACGCAAATGCTTTTGGAATTTGATAATCTTTAGTAATAGAAACAACTTTCTTAAATAGAATTTGATTACCTATGATAAAGGCAAGAAGTGTTCTAAAATTTGTGGTATTAGATTTATTTAGATACTCAGGAGATTTTTCTAACTCTATATCTGTTGTATTTTTTTTGTATGACACAGTAGGAGGCGAATACCCAAAGAGCTGTGATAAGATAAAGTATTCCTTTTTAAAAAAATAGATCAAATATTCCTCAAAAATATCTGTAGAAGTATGTTCGGTTACTATTTGAACTCTTTTAATTAACATTTCAGAAATGTTGTTTCTTTCAAGTAGAACAACTAAAAATTGATCTTTTCTCTCAAGAACTTCATTAAGTAATTTTTGAACGTCTTTAAGGCGTAAATCATAAAATGTTTCAGGCAATTGGCCAGAAATTAAATAGTGCCCTATGATTTTATGCCTATAAATAGTAAGATAACCCTCTGTAAAAGCAACTTTGTTTTTAGACTTGCTTTCGAATTGTAGTGATTCATTTTCTTTTTTAGAAAGTAGATTCTGTATGTGTGAGATCTCTGCGAATTGTTTTTCTTCGGCAATTAACCTCTTTATCTTATGAAGATCAATTTGGCCCTGTGCCGTTACAAATTTTTTAAGATTAGCACTAATTTTATGATTTTTTACGCCTGATGCATACATTAGAAATATGATATATTCTTCTTTATCAAATACTCTAATAGTATTTTCATTATAATATAGGATTGTTGATATTATAAGTTTCTTTATCGCTAATGTAGGTTTTTGAAGTACTTCATTTTTATCTTGCAGTATCAGATGGTTTGTAAATGAAATTAGTAACCGTATAAGCTCATCTGCAGTATGCTGATAGTATAATTTTAAAATTTGTTGTATTCCATTTTTAGTAAGGTTATCAAATAAAACATCTCTTTTTTCTTTATGTTCAAGAACTTCTTTAATCTGCTTTTTTAAAAGTCTGCGAGTTGTCTTTTTAAAATCAATATTACCTGAGTTTAGTAGTGTTATAAGTTCATTAACGGTAAGTTGTTTTTTCTTGTGTGATATTAATTCAGAAACATCTTTATATTGGGATGTTGTTAATGCGTCGACTATTAAATTTACTGTAGTTTCGTTTTCTGTATATGTTTTGATAGAGTTTAATAACAGTTGAGGTGTTGCATTAAAATCTTTTAGTACTTTATGAATAATAACATCTAAAAAATGTTTTTTAGTAAAGACCTCACTTGTTTTTGTAAAGAGATAGTTTAGTATATAGAAATTGATTTTTTGTAAAACATCATGAGTGTTAAATTCATTAAAACCACCGGCATTTTTGATGTGCATCAGAATTTTTTTGACCTCTAAAATCCATGTGCTATTATTGGCATCTTGTACTTGTAATACTTGGTCAAAAAGTTGCGGTGATAAACTAGCCACTATTCTTTTTGTCACTTGCTCATTTTTACTATGGATCAGTAGCATTTTTCTGAAAGTATCTCTTGATTGATCAAGAGCTTTAAGAACGAGTTCTTCTATAGTAATAGAGGAATCTACCCAGAAAGGAAGATATCCTTTATCAAAATACTGAGCGATTGCATTAATTAAATAGCTATCTGGTTTAGAATCTTTATCTGCGGTATCCGAAACGAGAACCTTTTTTTTAGTTTCATTATTTTGTTGAGAGACTAAGCTAGTTTTGGTTTCTCGAGTTTTAAAAGCTTTTTTTTCTGTAAACAAAACAGGATCAATGTTTGATGTAATATTTTTAAAATTCTCGAGCCTTTGTTTTACTAATGCAGTGGTAGTTACATTTCCTGTATAGGTGTTAATAGATTTTATCAAGGGTTGCGGCTGTAAATTAAAAACTCGCAATACATTGTTTAGTATAGTATCTAAGAAATTTGATTTATTAAAAGATACACTGGTTGTATTAAGTAGATATTGTAGTATAAAGAAATTGATTTTTTGTAAAAAATCATGATCACTAAATTGATGAAATCTGTTTGCTGTTTTTGTGTGTATTAAAATTGCTCTAACTTCAAAAATCCATACATTATTTATTGCATCTTGTGCTTGAATTAGTTGATCAAAAAGCTCAGGAATTAAACTAGATGTTATTCTATTACTTATATTTTCATTCTTACCATTAGTGACTAGAGTTTTTATAAAAGCATTTTTAGATTGCTTTAGCGCCTTGCTTACAAGATCGTTTATAGTTACAGAAGAATCGACCCAGAAAGGAAAATATCCTTTTTTAAAATATGCTATTATTGCCGTAATCAAGTAGGTGTCTGGTTTTAAATCGTTATCAGAATTATCTAGATTTTTAGAAACCTCGTAGATTTTATTTTTTTTGTGATCTGTTGGTAATTTTTTGGTGGTTGTGTGAAGATTTTTGAGGTCTTCTTTTTCAAAATTTGTATCGACTTTAGTTTTTAAAATGAGCTCTTGATTTTTTTCTATTGCCTTATTAAAAAGAGTTAGAGTAGTTGTATTTTTTGTAGAAGACTTTATTGACTCTAATAATCGTTCAGGTTTTATGCTAAATTTGATCATCAATCGTTGAATGATATCCTCTAAGAGTTCTGCCTTGTTAAAAGTATTATTTGTTTTTGTTAAGAGGTCATGTAGTATAAAAATGTTGATTTCTCTAAGAAAATCATTGTCGCTTACTGTATTTAAATTCGTATTCTTTTTTGCATGTATTAGTATTGCTCTTACTTCTAAAATCCATTCATTATTGGTAGTGTTTAGTACTAGAAGTATTTTGTCAAAAAGTTCAGGAGTTAAACTAGATGCTATCCTATTGCTTACATTTTTGTTCTCACCATTGGCAAGAAGTGTTTTTATAAAAGCATCCTTAGATTGCTCTAACGTTCTACTGATAAGGTTTTCTATAGTAATTGATTTGTTTATCCAGAAAGGAAAATGTCCTCTTGTTAGATATTCGATTATAGCCTCTAGTACTTGTGAGTCTGTTGTCGAATTGATATCCAGACTTTCGTCTACCTTAAGTTTTTTCTTTTTTAGTAAGGAATTTGCATTGGTTTCAAGTATTTGAATATTTTCTTTTTCGGAACTCTTATAAATATCAATTTCTGAAATGTTGCTTATGAATTTTTCAAGTACTTTATGTACAAGAATAAGAATCGTCTGATTTCCTGAATATGATTTGACTGCCTTTAATAATAATTGCGGTTCTAACTTGAATTCTTGAATTACTTTTTTTAGCATACTGTCTAAAAATTGACCTTCGCTAAAAACGGCACTGGTTTGAGTTAATACGTAGTGTATGATAAAAAAATTGACTGTTCTCAAAAAATGCTCATCATTTGTTTTATTGAAGTTACTGGTCTTTTTGATATGCATAAGAATTTTTCGAACCTCAAAAATCCACGAAGTGTTTGTAGTATGAAGCATCAGAAATATCTCATCAAAGAGTTGAATAGGTAGATTAAATGCGATCCTTTTACTTATAGTATCATATTTCCCAATAGTAATAAGCATAGTTTTAAAATCATCCTTTGCTTGCTGCATGATTTTGATAACTAAATCTTGAATAGCAATTGATCCATTTACCCAAGATGGTAAATAGCCATGAGTAAGATATATTTCTATAGCCTCAATTAAGTATGCATCTGATCCAGAATTTCTATAAATAGTTTGTAAAGAATGGCTATTTTTTTTAGCGCTTAGTTTATCATGCAACGCAGTTTCTAAAGCTATTTTAATCCTTTCTCCAAGATTTGTTGTAAACTCTGACTCATTAATTTGGCCTATATCAATTTCAAGTTTAGATAGTTCTAAAAGTGCTTCTTCGGGTATTGTATTAGAAATAGCTTCTTCGAGATGTGGTAATATATGTGTATTAAAAATTGACTCAATCAAAATATTGCCCCTAGATGCAGAGGTTTTACTCTCGTATTTTAAACTAAAAGTAGAGGTATCCACAATATCATGATTGGATTTTATCATTCGTTAGTTTGTTTTAGGTTAGTGATTTTTTCGTAAACTGTATAAGCCGCTTGTGCTATTTTTTCTAATGATTCTTTAGAAGGGTTAGCTCTTGATTTTAATTTCCCCCAATGAAAGTATACTTTTTCAAACTCCTCTAATTTTTTTTTGTCAAGCCAAATAATATCATTGCTTAGGTGAGCCGGGATTCTTTCATGAACAAGGTCAGAAACGTAGGCTCTGAATTGCTCATCCTGAAACCTTGCGGGCCAATCTGGTAATAAAATGGAAACATTTAAATCAAAAAAATCTTCATTAATAATTTTTCCATTGGGTAATTTTCTCTGAAAAACCAATCGCCTCTGTCTATATTCTTTTTTAGAACCTTTAGAACGTAAACTCTCCATTTCCTCAAGACGTAATCTACCATGCTCGCCATATGGATCATTAAACAATTGAATAAAATGTTTGGTTTTTTTATAAACTTGATCAAGTGCTTCGGTTTGTTTAGGTGCATAAGATGCGAGTATGATTCCGTCGGGATTTTTAAGTACCCATTTTCCATTATCAAATGAATAAGAATCTTTGTTTAAACCAATTTCAAAGAATTGAATTATTCTTTTTGCCTTTTTGTAAACGGTTTTAAGTTCATCGGTAAGAATTTTAAGATTTTCATTGTCGTTTATATCCGCTCTTAGAATGTGATCTTCATGTTTTATGACCCATTTTCCTTTGTTATAACAGTAGTGTCCCCTTTGCAATTCATTAGTAAGCCGTAGAAATTTTGGATTATCGGTTTTAAAAGACACCAGTATTCGGTCCTTATTTTTAATAATCCATTTTTCATCAAAAAAAGAGTAAGAGTATGTATCTAAACTAGCAAATAAGTCATTTCTATCTTCTTCTGTATCCAACCAAGATTCATCTTCTATAGTTCTAAATAGAGGCATGTTGTATTGATCTAGAAAACAAAAACCGTATTTGGTGTCTCTTAAACAGTCTCTAAGCATGATATGATCAACAATATACAGACCTTCTGATTTTTTGTTTTGTTCAATCATATGTGATACAATATGATGAATGCTACTAATCGCTTTTTTTTCGCTAGAACATTTTAATAAAGAAATCCATTCATTCTTTTTTTGACGAAATAAAATTTCAATTTTATTATCAAGTCCTTTGGCTTTAGAAATTCTATAATTATTATAATCAAGAGTTTCTTGAAATAAGGATTGAAAACGTATGCCTTTAAATCGTATATCCTGAATGGTTTCTTTGAAGAGATGTCTATTTTCGATTTCGTCTGTATTTAGACCTCTATAGTTCTCCTTAATTTCTTTTTCTTGTATGCTGTTTTTTTTATCACGTTTCACTTCGTTTTCATGTTCAAACTCAAAGTAAGTAGCGTTATCTACTAATGATCTATTATCTCTAGGAAGGATTCCGGTTTTTGCTACAATGATTTGTTCTAAACCGGAGGGGTTTCTTTTACCATTAACAAATGATTCTCCTTTTGTTCTTTGATAACTAAGCTGATCTATATGTTGTAAAAATTCTGACTTTTTTTGAAGAAAACTATCCCAAAATTCATCCTCTGTTTTGATCATATTCACGTTCCAAGCTATTTTCCATGGTATATCGCTTAGGTGTTCTCCAAATCTTGCTAAGAGGTGATTAAATACCCTGTTCTTTCTTTCGAAAAAAACAGGATCAGGTTTTGCTTTTTTTTGATGAGATAAATTTTCATTTTTCTCAAGTTTTTCGATCTGGGGGACAGATGATAATTTTTGAGTAAAATAAGTCTGTTTGACTCCATCTAAGTAATTACTATTAAAAAACTCGTCAATATGTCCAATTTGTGCCAAATGATTGGCTAGATGTTGTTCAAAAAAAAGAAGATATGCTTTAAGTTGTAGTGCTTTTGCATGTCTTTCTTTAGGTTCTTGTCTAGATATACCTTTACTACCTATACCATAGATATTTGGAAAATGATTTTGAATAGAATAGTAGTCTGTGGGGTTTTGATAAGTAGCATTTAATTTTTCTTCAAAAGCATCATTTTTTATATCTCCGACAGCATAATCTCTATATTTTTTTGACCACTTGTCAAAAAACAAACTATTTATTTGTTCTTTATTGTATAATGTAATTTTATTATTATTTACGAATACATTCATCTTAGAATATATAGTTTCAAAACTATCATCAAATACATGAAAAAATTTGTTAGGTGCTACTTCTAATTCTCGAGATGTCTTACCGTTGTAATTTTCTATATGAGTTACGTTGCATTTAAGAACCCCATCAATTTTTGTAAATAGTTTTTGGATTTCATCGACATGAATGATTTTAATTCGGTTTTTTAAATCCTCATTTTTGATAAACCCTTTATTCAATTTAGGTCCCGAAAAAACTCTTTCTAATCGACTATGATCGGCTTTCATCTCTTGAAAGCTGTAGTATTGTATTGGGCAATACACAAACTCTAATAAGGTAACAAAAAGGTTTGCTATAATTTCTTCGATATCTAGTTGCTCTTTGATATAAACCTGAAAGTTAATCGCAATATTTTGGTTTGACAGTAAACATATATCATCAAAATCTTCACCCAAATTTCTGGTTTCGGTTAAGAATTCTTTAATCTTAGTTAAAAACGCTTTCTCTTTTTTTGTTGTTAACTGGCTATGAAAATTTAACTTAGGTAATATTTCTATTTGATAGGTGCCATTTAGTTGCTCTTGATATCCAATGTTTTCTTTTGTAGTAATCCAAACGTTTTGAATTTCATCAAATCGATCAATGATCAATTTTTTTAGATCGTTTAATGTAATGGGGTGAGAACTTAAAATAGCAGAAGGAGCAAAAAATGTATTTTTTAATGCGTCAATTTTTAATCCCTCACCAGGCACTAATAAATCTTCGATAGGAAAAGAGGTACGGTAAGCTATATCTGTTAGTGCATAGCATAACTGCTCTAGTATGGTAACCCCAGGGTCGTGGGCGTTAAAATCTGTCCAAACCTCACCACTTAGCTCCTGGATATACTCCAGTCCTTTTTCGCGCAATTCTGAAAAATTCAGACTTACGTTTTCGGTTTCATTGTTAGAAAAGCTAGCAGATTCCTTCACGCATTTAAATTTTTAATATTCTATTATTCTGTTGTTGGTGCTAAAAAATTCGAATCCCATAGTATCGAGACCTTATAGAGTATGGTTATGCCATTTCCATAATCACCTTTTGTGCGTATTTGCAGATTATACGCATTAATATCTTTTACTTCCCATAGTGCCTTAATTTTACTCCACCATGTATCACTTTTTGGATCCGGTTTTTCTTGTGGATTGCCTAATTTTACTCGTGTTGGTCTTGACTCCCAACGAATATCAATTTTATTCCACCATTTGCCATAATGAGCGCAGGTTTTAGTTATTTTGGGTTTTGAATTTCCATGAGTGCAAACCGCGGTGGCATGTAGTAATGAATATTTGCCATCCCCCTTTTTACCTTGCACATATGCAGTTATTTCATAGGCATTACAACCGCTTAGGTTCTTTTCGAAAACATTATACCAATTGCCATCTGCAGCTAGTTTACCATCATGATAATTACCTATTCGTCCCTGAGAAGAAACAATACCTTTAACCTCTAATTTTTGTGAGGGAGTATTGGTCCCTATTCCTATATTTCCTCCTTGCCTAAGAAAAAGTGCTGAGGCATTTTCCTTTTCTGAAGATGTTTTACTTTCTTGTTTTCCGGATTCTTTTACTTCTTGTATAATGAGCCCCTTATTTTTTGAAGCCAACATGACCCATTTTGCACTTTCATCATCAATATCTTCAAAAAAACTTAATAATTCTCCTTTATTGGCAGGGTATATCATTAAACCATCCTCTTCATCTATGTCAATTTTATCATCAACCTTATTAAATGTAGAATCTATTAGTTTTTTAAAATGATCATCCGTTGGAAGTCTACCCTTACTGAATAAGTTTTTGAGTATTTTCCTATCTGTAATGTTTCCTCGATTTTTCATTTTTAAGTATTAATTATAATTCTCTTCGATATCACTAATCACAAAATCTGATGCTAATGATAAATCTCCTATTCTGGATATTTTGGGTGAAGACGCCACATTATTTTTGATGATATTGATATGGTGATTTTTAACAGAAGTGAGCATTGCATATGGTGTAATTGTTCTTAGGGATTCTATTTTTCGAATTTTAGCGGTATCTATTATTTTATATTTTCCTTGAACTTCGATGAGCTGTAATACAGAAAATTCTGTAACAAACGCTACGTATGGTCTACTTTCGATAAAATTTAAGATTTCGGTTTTTGAGATGGATTCATCAAAACCTTTTTCAACAAACGAACTTTCTATATCCGGAGATAAAAAGAGGATGAGTTCATTATTAAGTTTATTTCGTAAATATCCTCTTTTTTCATAATCGGTAAACTTCACACTGCATCGTACTTTTAATTGTTCATATACTGGATTAGAGACTTCAATTTTAGCAAAAGGAGATACAAATTGCTTTATATATTCTTTTATTTCTTCAAGTATATCAAAAGCAACTTCATTTCTTCTTTTATTGATCTCATTAGTAAGATTGCATTTGGGGATTACTACAATTTGTATAGCACTTCCTTTTACCAATTCATCAGGATGACTGTTTCGCCCATACACTCTTATTTTTTCAATTTGCGGAAATTTTTCTAGCACTAAACGTTCATAATCCCATTGAGATGTTGCTCTATTTTTATGCCTTAGTTGTTCATTTACTCGAGAATAAAAAGCACCTTCACTTTCGTTTAATTCATTCATTTTTAAATCAAATGGACCAAGAATATTGACTATGTTGGGGTGTTCGTCAAAACTAATTTTTTGAACTTTAGCATTTTGAATGTTATTTGTGTAAGTTGTTGTTTCTGAAAGTAGATGTTCAGAAGTTACCATAACTGCATTAGTAACTATATTTTTGATTTTAGAATTAAGATCTTCTTTGCCTATCGACACAGCTCTTATCCAAAACTTTTCTTTTGCCAGCCGAGTATTATCTAACGGGATAATTTTTGGAATTTCTATTTTAACTACTCCTGATCGTATAAGACCATCTGTTCCATCTTCTAATAAAAATTGAGAAAAAGACAACCATTCATTGTTAGAAAGATATTCCCAATGAATAGAAGGTTTTTTTATGATCGTATGCATGTATACTGCAGGTATTAAATCAAAGCCTATGCTAATAATTTCTCCTGATTTTACATTTGTTAAACCAATGCATAAATTTCCTTTATGTTCTATGCGTGGTAAAAAATAAGAAGGTGATCTTATTGGACCAGGAAATGTCTGTATGTGTCCAAAAGGGTATAAATGTATTAGTTTTATATCACTCTCACTCTCTTCTTTTTTTCTTAACATTATCTCTTTCGTGTAATTAGAATATGAAATTGTGAGTTGTTCAAGAACAGGAGTATATGGTTGTTTTGGTAGTGAGATACTTTTTTTTCTAAATCTGCTACTTTTTAAAGCTGCCTTAGCATAGAGGTCAGAAAATATTTGATGACCAAATGCTATATCAGGGCTGGACAAAACAATATATAAAGGAGAAGAAGTACCGTTAGTATTTTCTTTGGATGAAGTGATTTGATTTCTAAAAATGATATTATCAAGGTTGAGACTAACTTTTTTAGTACTTACTAAGCTATCTGTTCTAGGATCAGCATCAAAAAGCTCAAAAGATTGTTGATTTTGTTTCCCTAGACTTTGTATAGCACTTCTGGTTTGACTTATTATTGCTTTAAAAGCAGTAGTGTTTATGTTATTTGGATATGCCTTGTAGTATTCTTCAAAACCATTTCTTTCTTGCGGAAGACCGCCCCAATCTAAATCAAATTGTAGTTTTGAAAGACTTTTTTGTAAAATGATTGGATTTTCAATTCGTAAATAACTACCAACATACGGTGTAGATCCAAACGGATTAAAGGGGATCGAACTGTCTAATTCTCCGGTAGAATTTGATAAAGCTACATTTGAGACTCCCGAAACAGAGGTTTCTATAGTAATATTTTCAATAATTAATTTTTCTAAAAACTTATATGGATGATATACTGCGTCATTGTTTAGAAGTAGTTTTATGCAAGGCCAATTTGATTCAAAGCCTCCATCATGTATTTTCGGGTTAAAAGGAATAAGTGTTTCAGAATTCTCATGTAATTCTACAATAAACGTAAGTGACGCTTTAGAAACTTGAAATATGGTTTTGATATGATCAATACACTTCCAACCGTTTTTATCTGTTATATAGAGTTTAAATGCTTCTCTAAAGAAACGAGTAATACTACGTTTTTTTATTTCTTCAATATCTAAAGACGAAAGTTCACGGTTTTTTTGTTTAATTTCTTGAGCAACCAAGGCATTAAAAGTTGCTTTTGTTTGCTCATCTTCATAAGAAGCCGAAGTCATATTTAAGGTAAGTGTAATTTTTTGTTTTCCTTTTTCAAGAATTAACGAGGGAGAACTTATTACAACTCCTATATCACTTAGGTTAATTGTTCTTTCTGAATCTATATCATGCATTTGCTCCTCACCAAGAGCCGATGGAAAATCAAGATTGTTTGGATTCTCTTTGTCGATTAGGTTGATATAGTTTAAATCATTGCCAAAAATATGACTATCGTAAAGTATGTTAATTGTAAAATCATCCCCGTCAAACGTATTACTATAAGGAGAATAGTCACTTTTATAAAGTGTTCTAACATCGGCAATTTTTGCTTTAGTAATTTGGGTGGTGGCAATAGTTTCAAAAGTTGATTGTTGATTATCTTCAAAAATAAAATCAATTTTTCTACCCTTATTAATAATGACACCTTCAGTCACTTCGTCAAGCTCTAATGCAATTATAGCTGAGTGAGGTTTTAATTTTTTTCTTTTTTGCTCTAAGATTTTAAGATAATAATAGTCAAGATGTTTTTTTGTGGTTAAATTGATATCTTTTTGTACGTTCTGAAATAATTTGAAAAATGAAAGCAGTAATCCTAGGTGTGGATGATGATTCGAATTGATAAGTTCTTCTGTAAATCTATTATTAGCCTTTTCTTTTATAAAAACAATGTTTCCATAAACTTTCTTATAGATTTCATGTACTAGTTCTTTATTTTTCTTTTCTGTTAAAAGATTTTTATCTGGTATAGATCTAGACAACATTATAAGTTCTTTTAACAAGGGGTCTTTATGATCAGATTTTTTTAATAAGGTAGACCAGTATGAAATGAGATTAATCATACGAATAAGCTGTTTTTTTATTTCTTCTATGCTAGTTGTATGTGACTCATTAGATATTGATTCATTGTTTATTTTAAAGGTATTTATATTTGTTGCAGCAATCATTGCTATAATAAAAGCTGGGTCATTTAAAAAAAATGGTTTCCAATCCCCTGCTATCTTATTATCTAAGTTGTAGTAATTTATATTTTCAGAATAATCAATAGTAAATTGGACTAAATCCAACATAGATCTCTCATCAATTGAAATATAATTTGGATTTAGTGATGTATTATTTCTATACTTTTGACTTGTGCCTTTATTCATGTAAATCAAATAAAAATTTGATAGTATTAAAGATTCGTACCCTCTTTGGTATAAAAAGGAAATACTATATTGTTTCTTGTATTTGTAATTATTACAGTATAAAATAGATGAACATATATCAAACCATAGGTTTGAGTATCATCTTCGATCTCAATTTTATCCAGTTTTATTCTTGGTTCATTTAAAAGTAATGCATCATAAATAGTATCTTTTAACATGGTTCTATGTGTTGGATCATTTGATTCAAACACGAAACTTTTAATATCACATCCAAAATCAGGAAACATTGTTCGCTCTCCCGGAATGGTTCCTATAATGATTCCAAGACTTTGTTTAATGTCTTCATCGTCTTCTACCATTTCTACTTGTCCGCTTTCTTGGTTAAAAACAGGAGGAAACCCCCAACCTTTACCTAAAAATGAATCGTTTTTGAGTTTCATAGTTTTAACCTCCTATCATTACCGTTGGACATCCTAAGACAATGCTACCGCCGTGTGCGGTAGTATCTCCCATTCTTGCTGCTGGTTTGCCACCTATTAAAACTGTTGCAGATCCTTTTACTATCGAATCTGGAGGCCCCACGCATACAAGACTATCACCCATTACAGCGGCGGGCAATTTTTCGATCAATACAGTGGGAACTCCTGGTCCAATTATTGGTCCTCCAACGTGAGGAATTGGTGGTAATCCCGGTGTTTGCATTGGACATGTATGCATATCACTTAATCTAGCTGCTAATCCCATATATTTAGTATTAATTAATCATTACCATTGCACCTTTTACGGTGGTTTGGCCGGCGGCCGAAATTTCTGCAG
Organism: Aquimarina sp. AD10; assembly: GCF_003443715.1. Classification (NCBI taxonomy): domain Bacteria; kingdom Pseudomonadati; phylum Bacteroidota; class Flavobacteriia; order Flavobacteriales; family Flavobacteriaceae; genus Aquimarina; species Aquimarina sp. AD10. The sequence continues at coordinate 4,218,113 of NZ_CP031965.1, forward strand.
AGGCATTTCCTTTTGCCGTTAAACTTGCTTTAGCACTTAACTGAATATTAGTACCATCTATAGCTACATCAGAATTTGCCTCTATATTTATTCCTGCAGAAGCCGAAATGTCTATGTTTCCTTTTGCAGATAGTTTTAGATCCTTTGAACTATCAATTGCAATTCCTGATTGATCCAGGAGTAAAGAATTTCCAGAAATATCCTTTGCGGTAATACTCTTGTTTTTATCATCCATAGTAAATGAATTGCCGCCGGGAGTTTCTATGGTTATGATTTTGTCTTTGTCGTCAAAACGTATATTGATTCCTGATTTTGAATAAATCGATTTATATTGATTCGTACTATCGGCAACTTCTTTAGGTTTATTTTTGGTATTATATAAGGCTCCTGTAATGACTGGGAACCTAGGGTCATTATTAATGAAAGTTACTACTACTTCATCGTCAATTTCTGGAAAGAAAAAAAAACCAGCATCGGCAGTTGCATACGGAAATGATAGCCTTGCCCAAATACCAGTAGTCTGACCTGTTCCTGAAAAAGTAGGTAAGTAAACCAATACACGATATTTACCTTCTGGATCTTCATCTATTTTTTTTACCTTACCGATCTGGGGTCCGCTTGTAGCAGGTATTAAGCCTGATGCCATTGTATCTCTAATGTCAGGTAAATAAGAATGCCACTTTGGGGCTCTTCCAACATGTAAAGTCGTAAGCCAACTCCCATCTTTTATTTCATGAATCACTTGAGAAAGGTACGCTTTGCCATTAAAACGTGCACTAAAACCAGAAATAGTAATGATATCCCCTGCGGTTAATGATGTAGTTCCTGGAACTACAATTTTACCTTGTACTTTGCTTAATATAGCTTTATTTGCAAGAGAGGATCCCCAGGATTTTAATTCATTTTTTGAAAGTGAAGCTGATGAATACTGATTAAATGTACCATTATCAACCGCTCCAGATATTTTTTTTGCAGATAAGTTTCCTTGAGAAAGGCTATCATTAATAGTAATAGAAACCGCATTCTCTTTTTGTGTTTTATCATCCCAAGCCGTAACTTGATAAGAATCAGATATTTTTTCGCTGTCAAGATTAAGATCAATATCGACAACATATTGAGAAGAATTTATCTCGTATTGTGGGGTATCACCAAAATTATTCTTTTTAATAATTAGATCGTTGTTCTTAGTTAATACTGTCATATCATTCATCTCTGCTCTAATCACTGTAAAATCCCAATCACTACAATTATATTGCATTAATACTGGCATTACCTGGGTAGTAGCATCCATAGTTAATTTTAAACCATATTTATCAACAATGCTTTTTATAGCGTCTGAATCTTTTTTGTCTTGAAAAATGCTATTAAACCGACCTTTGGTCATATTGACGGCTTTGTCTTTGCAGGTAATCATCAGTTGAGATTTACCGCGCTTAACTATTAATCTATGCGATATGATAATTCCTTGAAATGCAAGTTCTCTTTTGTTGTCATATCCTAACGATATTTTTATCTCGTTTCCGGGGATAAAATCATTTCCTTCACTATTGGTAAAGGGATTGTTTACAGCGCCTATTGCCCCGCCATCTTCTATACTTATAATCGCTGAAGATATTCTATTAACTTCTGTGTGAATGGATATTTCACTTACTTCTACGACATCTTTAATTTTAGAGCCATTGATACTAATATCAAAGCTTAATACACCATCTGATTGTTGTAATACTTTTGCCATAGTTTATTAAATAACAGGAGGGAAAGCAATTAACTTACCAGGTTTTATATTTCTAAAATTAGTGAGTCCGTTATGTTCTGCTACCTTAATATAGTAGCTACTATCACCATAGATTCTATGGCACATTAACGGAAGATTATCACCGTCTAATACCGTTCTTACATGTGTTAAATCTGCAGAATTTTTCTTTTCTTCGAGGGCTTTGTTCTTAGCACTTATTGATGAGGTTAATGTTGCTGTTACTTCGGCTCTTAAAGGAGTACCATCAAGATCAAGCATAGTATAATTAACACTCCATAATTTTAATCTACCTTGAAACAATGATTGAGTACCCCAGTATACTCTAAGATAATTGGGTTCATGAATATCACCATTGTATTTGTAGACTAAATCTCTTACCAATTTAATCTGATCATCTACTTTTTTTTTCGAAACGATGCCTGTTCCGTCAAAAAACAAAACCATTTTGAATGTGCCAGGTCCACTTCCTTTATATTTCTCGGTTTTAGCACTTTCTCCTATAGTATCTGTTGATATGTATTGTTGCTCTTTGGTTTTCTTATAGTTTTCTGGGTTTACAAGCACATCATATTCTCCTACTTTACTTGAAAAATCAGGGTTTTTATAAGCAACAATTTTCATTTTTGTTAACTGCCCCATAAATAATTTACCTAATTGTAGTGGTTTCTAATTTTTGTAATATTTTTTCACAACATTCACGTTCTATCTCTTTTTTCATCTGTTCTAGATAGGGCGATATGTGTTCCTTATTAAAAGAGAATTCATTTGATTCTGAATCATCTGAGGATACAACTCCACGAATAACAAGCTCTTTAATTATTAATGTCATTTTTTATCTTTTTTAAAAAGTCTGTATTTTAATGTTAATGTTTCTATTGCTAATTGGTTGCTTGTACTATTAAGTGTTGATAACTCCCAAGCAATAGGATACGCTTTAACTACTGTCCAAGAGGCTAAAGTCCCTCCATTAGCGCCTAAAAGAGCAACTTGAATATCTTTCGGATCAAATTTAAAATCCTCGAGAGCGTCTCTACACCATTTTTCTAACTTTGAGTTATATAATAGACAACGCTTTAATACGAGGTTTTCAAATTTTGGAGGTGTTGGAAGGTGAAGCATATATCGATTATCTCCACCTTCTTTTTTTGGCTCTGTTCCAAGAGTTACTTTCAAACCTGATACCTCTTGAAAACTACTTTCCATTTTATCTGATCCAAAACCAGTAAATTTTACATTAAAATAAAATGCAGATGGAGGCGTATAGCCAGGTTTGAAAAAACTATTGTTTATCATATTCTTTATCCATTAGCGATAGTTAATCCTTCATGCATTATTTCTATACTCTCGATTGCAACCTCATTACCATTAGATTTAAGATCTGTTGATTTAATCTTTGTAGGCCATGCGTTACTAAGGGTCCAGGTCATGGTAGGATTTCCGCCTTCATCCAAAAGTTTGACTACAACATTTTGTCGCTCGATAGTATTCATTTTTATTTTGCTATACCAATCCCAGAAGCCATTATCCTTAGCAAACACTGCTTTTTTCATGGTTACATTACTGTTTTTAACAATTCCAGGCATATTAATTTCTGAAAATACAGGACTATTACCGTGTCTATATGTTATTCCTTGTGTTTCGATATCTAAACCACTTACTTCTTGAAAAGGAATATTAGTTGTACTTCCCCAGTCTACCATAAAATAAAATTTTGGTAACGGCCAGTTCTTATCTTGTGCTTCTCCTGCCATAATATTTTGTTTTAAAGGTTTTTATTTTTTTAATTGATACGTATTTCATTTTTAGTCATTTCTTCTAAGATTGCTACATCCTAGTTGAGATGAAAAAAATGAAAACAACATTGTTATGATTTTTGCATTTGTTGTTGAAATGTTACTACTATAAATTCTGCAGGTCTTACGATTGCAAGTTTGATAGTTACTAGCATTTTTCCTTCTAAAATATCTAAACTCGTCATTGTACTTCCGAGTCCTATTTGTACATCAAATGCGTCATCTGGTGAAGCTCCTGCCAAAGCACCTTGTTTCCATTTTTCGGTTAAGAAATTAATAATCATGCTTTTAACGGTTACCCATGTATTAGCGTCATTAGGTTCAAAAACATATGCTCTAAGTGCCAATTTTATAGACTGTTCTAGCATGATCATAGTTCGTCTTACATTTATATATCTCCAATCAAGACTATTACCATCAAGTGTTCTTCCACCCCAAACAAGCGTTCCTACTCCTGGAAAGGTTCTAATGGCATTTATTGATTTACCTGAAATAGCATCGACATTTAAGTTTTCTTGCTGATCGTGCGTAATATTTGCAGAGGGTTTGATGACACTATTAAAGCTAATATTTGCGGGAGATTTCCAAACACCTCTATTATTGTCTACTGTTGTGTAAATACCAGCCATTGCTGCAGAAGGTGGTAAAAGATTCATTACTTCTCTTATTTCATCTAAAAGATTTGTGTACGTTGGACTGGTAGCCATTAAACCTAAATGTAGATTTCGCTCATTATTTTTTATTAATGCTTCTGAGGTTTCTTTGGCAGCACTAGCATTTGCGGCTAATAATGCTTTGGCTTTTTCTTCAGGAAGCAAATCATTAAGAACTACACTTTCATCAAGATTTTTAAATGTAATTTCACCACTTTCAACAATATTGGTATTTAACCAAGGGTAATATGCTGATGCATAATTTAGATTTTCTGTTCCGATCTTTTCTCTAAATTTAGTAACAACATCAACAGATGCATCTCCTACGATACGATCGCCATCTCCATCATAGATATCTAAAATAGCTACTCTACTTTGCATTTTAGCGCAATGTGCAAGTACTTGTTTATAAACTTCATAACAATCATCCCCCAGAGCTACTGCATCAGGAATAACAATCATAGTTGGTTCTTGTTGTTTAAGCAATGTCATTAAGCCTCCTTCTGTAGCTTCTCCTAGAATATCATCTTTCTTGATTTCCATAGCATCTTTTCCAGAAAAAGTACCTACAGATACGATATAACAGGTTCCTCCACCATTTGCATAAAAGAGCTTAATACTATTATACATAAACAAAAGGTTGTTGTCTTTATATTCGATAGCTCTTTCTTCGCCATTGATAGTCACCAGATGTTTATGATCTGTAGTTGTAGCTTTACTATCTGCGGCTTTTGGGTCCTTGGCAGCTTTATCATCTGCACCTTTACCTTTTTCAGGTTTTTTTGGTGCTGCTGCCTGATTTCCTCCTACTTTATTAAGCGTGAATTTAGGATTAAACCCACCACCAAAAAGTTCGTAAAATTCTTTAAACGAAGTAATTCTTACGGGTTGATTTATAAGAGATTTACCATTTCTAGAAGCTATTTCGGTGTAGCCAATAAATGCAGGAATGGCTGTCGCTACTTCTACGACAGAACCTGGAAATGCATTTATCTCTTCGATATAAACGCCCGGTGTCATTAATTTTTGTGCCATAATCGTTCTGTATTAATTGTTTTTATATATAAATATGTGAATAAACGAGTTCATTCGGTTTTGTTTCATCACTATACAATTGCTCAGGAGACGGTTTTGCTAAATTCTTAATGATTACCTTTCCTGATCTGAGTTCTTTGTCATAATTATCTACTAATTGAAAATTGTTCTTTGAAAATTCAGAAAGCGGAAGCTTATTATTGGATTCAAATACTAATGCTTCTGTGTTTCCGTGTACGTATTGTTTTTGAGGTGAACTAAATAGTTGTTCTTTACCTTTATCTATAATACTGAGTTTGTCAAATTTTTGATATATAGGATTTACGAAAAAATATTTCCAAATCGTCTCTTTACTATTAAAGGCTATTGTGTAGTTTAATTTTCCTTGCTCTTTGTATTGTTTTAAAAGTGTTGTTGTGTATAGATCAACTATGCCCAAAGGGTTTTTTTCGATAGTTTTTGGATAGTAATAGATCTTCTCTATTTCTTGTTTTTCTTGAAACAGATATATGATACCTTCAGGTAAATTAGAGGGTATGAAATGATTAGAAAAACTTTTGGACTGACTCAGAAATTCGGTAGAAATTTCGTTTTTAAATACATCTGTAAAATTATACTCCTTATCTGTTTGAAACTTATCTATACTTATGGTGTTGCTTGATAGTTTTATAATTTCGTTTTCGCTAACAAAACCTTCTTTATGTAATTTAAGGTCTTTATTTTCTGGATCAGAATTGACTGTTAAATTTAAGTTGTTAAACCATAACACAGTATCCGTGGGGTTATAGGTTGATAATTCTGTGTAGTTGATATAAAATGGATCTTCACAATTAATGTATAATCGTATTGGATCTGCGTCATTTGATCTGTTTAATAGATCAGGATTAGAGACAAGTACGTGAATTCCCCCTACAAAGGGTTTTAGGATAATATTTAGATCCTGAATTAGCTTAGCAGTACTTTCAGAATAGGAAATTTGAATTGATTTAAACAAATTATCTCTAAAGTACTGATGCCTAAATAATAGGGTTAATATATGACTATACTGTTGCCTCATACTCAATGATTATATTTAATTTTCTGTATTTTTAATCGACGGAATTACTTTCTGTATCGGAGCATCATTAAACATTAACATTCCAACCTTATATAAGGCCGAAGGCATTAGTTTACCTCCTATTGCTGACCAGAGATGACTTAATTCACCATAATCTAATTTGCACAATTCAAAATTTAATCTATCAATATGCGATGCGGAAGTGTTTGAAGAGTTGGGTGTTATTTTTTTGTGAGCTTGAAAAAACTGAAGAATAGAAGACAGGTATCTTAAACCTTCGACATAATTTTTTTCAGTGAAATTGGCACAAAAAAGCAAGCGCATATTTAAATGTAAAGCAGGGTGTTTATGACCAAAAGAATCGCTGCCAGAGTGCATTGAACGATTTAGGTTATTTTTTAAAGAGGATTCTTCATCAAGGTTTACTAGAAAAAAAACAATTTTACTATCAATGTTTTGGGCAATGCCCCCGTCATTATTAATAATATTAGAAAGGACAACTTTATTTTCAGAAATAGAAAACTCGTTTTTAAAATTTTCATTTAGTATTTCCTGGATATATGTGAGTGCAGTATGGATCATAGTAGTGCATAAAAATTAATCAGTTGATCCCTATTAAACTTTGCCTTGCTATGTTGTTATCCCATTTTCCTCTATTAAATATAGCTATTTTTAACAAAAAGTTATAACTTCTTATGTTAATGTTAATATAATACATGATTGTGTGTTTTGTGTGATTACTTTATGTTTTGTAATTTTTTTTAGTTTCTTAATTGATTTTTAACAAAGACAAATCTTGCTTGTAGCTAGTTTTAATAGGTATTAGTAATTCGCTATTTAAATTTATATGCGAACCAGTAATGCTCTATTAAACGATACTTTTTCCTTCCTTTATTTTTTCTATTCTTAATCCAGCATTGATATCTTTTATTTTGATGATTTTATCATTTCTCCTTAAAGATTTTAGGATGCTATAATGAAGAATATTAACTATGGATGCAGCACTTAGTTCATGTTGTTCTGCTAGAAATTCTATATCTATTTCGGTGTCGTAATGAAATTCATTGGTTTTTGATGTATTCCATAAAATATACCTATGGTGTGCATCTGGGAGTTCAAAATCAAGAACTAACTGAAATCTTCTAAAAAAAGCTTCGTCTATATTTTTTTTAAAATTTGAACATAATATTACCAAACCATCAAAAGCTTCCATTCTTTGTAATAGAAATGAAACACCCTGGTTAGCGTAGCGATCATGTGCATCAGAAGTAATACTTCTTTTACCAAATAAAGCATCTGCTTCATCAAAAAAGAGAATCCAATCTTTTGTTTCGGCAATATCAAATACACGTGAAAGATTTTTTTCGGTCTCACCTATGTATTTTGAGACCACCATCGATAGATCTACTCGATATACATCCATTTGGCAAGATTTACCTAATAAACTTGCCGTTAATGTTTTTCCTGTTCCAGGAGGACCGGTAAATAATACTTTAAACCCCGGTTTAATTTTTTTTCCAAACTGATATTCGTTTTTTAATTTTTTTCCATATTTTAAATAGTCTTTAATCTCATCAAGTCCTTGTTTTATATGATCCGTAACGATTAGATCGCCCCATTCTTGATAGGTGTATATGCGTTTTGCGGGAAAATGATCACTAAAGTCAGGTCTAAAGGTTTCACCTGTAATAAATAAAGACAAGTATTCTTGAGATACAGACAACAATGAATATAACAGAGGCTCTTTTGCAGATGAATTGTCTAATGATAAAATACCTTCTCGTTGAAAAAAATGGTCTTTATTAAATAAGGATAATAACTCAAATCTTTTTTCTAAATCATCGCCTGCAAGTATAAATATTGCTGTTTCTATTGTTGGCAAATAGGCTTTATGTTTATCAAGTTTTATCCCTCCAAATTCTGTAAAAGGGATGTCATAGAGCCTGTTTTTTGTATGTAATAAATCTAGTAACGCAGGTTTTATATGGGGGATTAGTGCTAGAATCAATACCAGTCGTTCCTCTGATCCCATAGTATGCTTTTTGATCAAATTGGCATATGGCGATTCAGTGTTTTCTAATAATGGTGGCTTGATTCTTAGAATTTCTTCTTCTTCTGATGACTGCTCAAATGTAATCTTACCCCTTAGGAGTATCAACTCCTGGAACCAATCTAGTTCTTTGGCAATAGTTTTTGCATTGAAACACTTGAGCGTCATAGTAAGGTTTTAAGTTGTCTATTTTTTTGATGAATTTTGAAATTATAAAACTCATTATAGATCATTTTTAATGACAATATGTAAATCTCTGTATTTTGACGAAAGAATACTATTTCATGCTATTTCATCCTGTATATCAAAAATTGTAGCCTGCAACGGCGTATGTACTATTTTTTGTACTATCATTATAATGAGGTACAATTTTTAAAAATGCTTTATTGGTTACTAATTGTGATGAGTCAATAAAAGACACTTTTTGTACATTTGACAAGACATTTTTAGGTGTAAAAAACTATGATATCATACAGAAGACTCTGCACTATTATGGGGTAATCATTATAAAGTTAGGAATAATAATTAAGAAACAGTTTGTTTTAGGTTATAATTAAAGATTGGTAGCTTTTTTGGCTTTAATCATTTTTTGCAACATATATTCTACCCCATTTTCATTATTACTTTTGGTACTATAATTCGCAATGGCTTTTACATTAGGATGCGCATTTTGCATCGCAAAACTATAGGTTGCCTGTGACATCATTTCGAGATCGTTATTATAATCTCCAAAAACCATGGTGTGTTCGGGTTTAATATTTAGGTTTTCTTGAACTTTTTGTAATGCATATCCCTTATGAGCATTATGATGAGATATATCCAACCAGACCTCGCCAGATACTTTTACCTTTAGGCGATTTTCGAGATGTTTTAAGGCAGGGTACAAATATTTCTCAGAGCCATTTTGATTGCAAATGGCAATTTTCAAGTATTGATCATCAACTACCTTGGATAAATTGTCTACAACTTCATATCGACCATAAAATTCGCTAAGCATATTTTCGAAAACATACCCATGGGGTTCTATATATGCTTTTTTTCTTCCGCATAGAATCACTTGTGATCCTTCTAGATCTTTTGTGAGATCAAGTAACTCTAGGTATGTTTCACGATTAATCTCTGTACATTGTAGCTCTTTATCACGTTGCATAGTTAATGCACCATTTTCTGCAATAACAATAATATCGTTTTTAATAGCATCTAGTTTATGAATAATACTATAGTATTGTCTCCCACTAGCAGCAATAAAGGTTACTCCAAGATGTTGTAATTCTTCAAAGAGCTCAAAGAAAAGAGGACTTACATCACCGTTAGAGTTAAGAAGTGTGCCATCCATATCTGTTGCTACTAGTTTAATTTGTGATAAATCCATAGTGAATTGCGACTTTAGGTTGTAAAGGTATAGAGTAAATAGAAATACAGTAGGTTATGACTGTGAAATTTGTATTAAATTGGTCATATCATTTGTTGTTTAATTTATTCAAGAATAAATAAAGTTTTTTTACGATACTAGTTTCTATGAAATTCTTCCAAAAAGAAATCCAATTAACTCCTCAAAAAAGAGGGTTTCATTTAATTACGAATCAAGTTATTGCTAGTATTCCTGAAATTGAGCAAATAAAAATAGGTCAATTACAGGTGTTTATCAAACATACTTCGGCAAGTTTAACTATAAATGAAAATGCTGATCCAACTGTAAGACAGGATTTTGAGAGTCATATGAATGTATTGGTTCCAGAAAATGCACCTTATTATATACATACCTATGAAGGTTCAGATGATATGCCAGCGCATATAAAATCTTCTTTAATGGGGGCTTCTGTGCAAATACCTATTACAAATGGTAAATTAAATTTGGGTATCTGGCAAGGCATATATCTTTGCGAACATCGCGATTATGGGGGCAGTAGGAATATTGTACTAACAGTGTTCGGGATGTAAAAAAACCTCAAAATTTAAGGAGACATCCAAATTTTGAGGTTTTATTTTATCAGTATTTACCTATTAGAACCAATTGGCCCAAGGAATACGGGATAACATGATAACCCAAGCTAAAGTATAGAAAATAGCTAGCATCTTAAATTTTGGAGTAGATGTTAGTTTTTTCTTGTGTTTTGAATACCCCATAGTGATAAAAACAACCATTAGGATCATCATCATAGGGTGTTCTACATTATATAAACGCAAGGTAGCATCTCCCATAATCTCTCCCATTTTATGGCTTCCAGAAAACCAAACTACTAGGGGAGATACAAAGAAAATGACAATACCAATTAGAAGTTGAATATGAGTAACTATAAGTGCAAATAGTGATACTCTAAAATCTTTTGGTGCGTATTCTCTTTTACTAAAAAAACCAATAAGTGAATTAATAGTTGCAAGGGTAACAATGAGGACAACAAGATAGGCCCAATAAGAGTGAACGATTTGTATTGCTTCGTACATAATTATGTATTTGATATTTTCAACGTAAATATAATCAATAAAAAAACCTCACTCGAATAAACGAATGAGGTTTTTAAAATATAGTATTTTAGAAATATTTTTAGTTAAATAAATATCTCAGCCCTATTTGCATCTGCCATCTAGAAGAGTTTAGTCTTCCTGTATCAACAATTTGCTCAATACCATCGTTAAACCTGCTGGCTTCAAAAGTATACTCAGGATCAGGACCACCTTCTACCACATTAATTAAACTAACAGAACCGGGAATAAATTTACGTTTACCCCAATCTTTATTTAGTAGATTAGTAAAATTATTGATATCAGCTGTAGCTTGAAGAGTGTGTTTTTTGTTTCCAAAGTTGATTGAAAAGTCTTGTACAAAACGTAGATCAAGAACATGACTCCATGGACCTTGATCACCGTTTCTTTCTGCATATTCACCTCTTCTTGATCTTAGATAACTATTGCCTTCAATAAAACGATTTAGATCTTCCCACTGTTGTTCTGGTGTTGCAACAACTTCGTTTGCGTCGTTTAAGATAGGAACCAAGTTGATATCATCTGGACCTGCAGGAATAAATATTAAGGCATTATCGGTTCTGTTATCTCCAAGTAATGCACCTCTATAGATAAAGGAATAGGGTTGACTTTGAGATCCTTCATAAAATAAACCGATAGTCGTTTTTAAGTTGTCATTCCATTTGTGTTCATAAGATACGTTTGCCGTGATTCTTTGACCTTGAGCAAAATCAGATCTACTTAACTCAGGCGCATTTTTACCACTAACAGTTTCTATACCTCTCCATTGAGAAATATTTCTAGAAGAGGTTCCGTCGAAAAGAGATTTAGAATCACCATATGAATATGATACTTGTCCTTGAAAACCTTTTTGAAATGTTTTTCTTAAGGTAAAGGTAACATTCCAAGAGTTACCCTCTCCAGTGTTTGATGCTAGAATTATATCCCCATAGGTATTATCAATTGCATCATCGTTATAAAAAGGTCTATTGTCTGGGCCATTTAATCTACCTTCGACGCCTTGAATATTTAATTGTTCGTAATTAATGGCATTTATATTATCGTTCCAGATAAAATCTGCACTAGCAACTAAGCCCCAAAATGGTAACTTTTGATCTATGGCAAAATTTGTTTTGAATACCTGAGGTAATTTAAAATCAGGAGTAAATAGGTTAATAGCACCTCCTAAACCACCAGATCCAGGTTGAACATTAACTGGTTGTTCATTTACATTTGGGTTAAATACAACAGGATCTGAAAGTTCAAAACTTCTTGTTTGACCTCCGGTAATTCCGTTGTTGTTATAGGTGGCAGCTGGCCATACTAATGGTAATCTTGATGTAAAAATACCAAATCCTCCACGAATTTGTGTGTTACTTTTTCCGTTTACATTTAAATTAAAACCTACTCTTGGAGAAGCATATATCTGTGCATCAACTGCCTTACCAACTCTAGCACCTTGTAAATCATATCCTGCGGCTTCTAATAATGGAATAGTTCTGTTGTTGAAATCATTATTTATAAGACCATCTTCCCAGTAAGGAATGTCAAAACGAAGTCCAGCTGTAATTTTGAAATTATCTGTAAACTGTACTTCATCCTGTACATAAAAACCTAATTGAAATACATCAAATTCTGCTGCTCCATCAGAGTTATCACCAACAGTTCCATCTCCTAACAATGAGTATTCTGTTTGATAAAAACTAGGTGGTTGCCCAGTAAGAAAATCTTCGATAGTTAAGAATGTATAATCTCCATGATTAAACGCAAAGAATAGGTTTTTAATTTTAGAATATTCATTATGAGTCCCCAGAGTAATTGTGTGGCGACCTTTGTAAATTTCAAAATTATTTGTGAGTGTAAAAATATCTTGATCTAAAAGGTTGGCTGTTGAGAAAGGTTCGTTACCAAAAATAAGCCCTTGTCTAAAATTTCTACTATCTAATCCATCTGCTATTCGTACTGTTGGGAAAGGATTTCCTGCTGGATCTCTATCGTCTCTTACTCTGGTATATCCAAGAATAAAGTTATTTGAATAGTCTGTACCTATTGAAGAATTAATTTCTAACGCAGAAGAATTAGTGACCGTAACAAATTCTTCAGAACCATTTGAGAAACCTATACCAAAGTTATTAGATGATCTTGCTTCAAGATTATTACCTTTTACATAGCCATGTTTAAAAGATAATTTGTTATTGTCATTGATATTCCAATCTAATTTGAAGGTTAGTTTATCACTCTCTAATGTGGCTGTATTATTTCTAAAATCACCAATGTCATAACCATAAGTAGCCAAAGTTCTAGATCTAAGATCTTCTATTGCGGCAAGGGTATTTGAGTCACCTCTATAATTACTAATATTAAAAGGTTGCGGAACCTCTCTATCTTCTCTTTCGTAATTAATAAAGTAAAATAATTTATCTTTTATAATAGGTCCGCCTACACGTAGACCATAAGTTGTAGCTGTAAATTCTGGGAATTTTTCTTCAGATTCTCCTTCATCTAGTAGGCTAGGTGGTGTTTTTCCTGCCAAATCTTGATTTCTAACAAACCCATAAACAGATCCTTCGATCGTATTTGTTCCGGATCTTGTAACTGCACTAATAGCACCACCAGCAAAACCTGCTATTCTAACATCAAAAGGAGCAATTTGTACTTGAAAAGATTCTATAGCATCTACAGAAAAAGGATTTACTCCAGTTTGTCCTCCATTAGTTCCAGAACCGGCAAGTCCAAAAACATCATTATTAACAGCACCATCAATATAGATAGCATTATATCTGTTATTTTGACCTGCTAACGAAATACTAAAACCATCGTCTCCCTCGCTAACCTGTGCCTGAGGTGTTAATCTTACAAAATCGGCAACAGAACGTGATGTCTGAGGTAGGTTTTGAATATCTCTTTGAGAAATATTCGTTTCTGCTCCAGTTTTGTTAGCATTAAAAACCCCATTGTTTCGTACAGTAATAACTACTTTTTCCAAATCATTTGTAGCTTCAACCATTTGGGTGCTAATACGAAATGATTCACCTAATTGTAATGAAACATTCTCTCTTTTGTATTCATTAAAACCAACATATGATATGGTAATAGTATAGGGGCCTCCAGAACGCATACCAGAAATTCTATAAAACCCATCAAAGTCGGTAGTAGCACCATATTTTGTTCCAGAAGGTTGATGAATAGCAATAATATTTGCCCCAGGCAGAGGCCCTCCTGTATTGTCTGTGATTTTACCTCCTAAAGAGGCCGTAGTTACTCCTTGTGCAAACGTTTCCCCAACGACTGCTATAAGGATTACAACTAATAAAAATGTAATCTTTTTCATTCTAACTATTTGTGTGTTAATTATCTTACAAAAGAAATAATCTCGTTACTACCTAGGCTTATCTAAAAGTTAAGTAATGGTAAGTATTAGATGAAAAGAAGTGTTAAAATATTAACTGTCAGTTAATTGAAATAGCTCTTTTAGAATGTTTTATAGTGGTAATTAGGGTGTATTAAAAGTGGATTTTTTTTATTTAATGCATTGATTATATGGGTTTTGTGAATAAAAAAAACCCTTATTCGTATTCTCGAATAAGGGTTTAATATGATATTTTAAATCAATATTTTTTCTTAGAACTTATAGCTTAAGCTAGCGTTCCAAGTTCTTCCAATTCCTAAGAAATATCCAAAAGAATTTAATTGACTTATATATGGTGAGTTAAATACGTTTTTAACATTACCTCTAAACGTTAATCTGTCTGCACCAAAATTAAATTTATAAGTTACACCAAGGTCAACAAGATCATATGAAGGTAATCTTGGAGCTTGAAAAACTTCTCCTCTAAATCCAGCTTCTGCTACATCTTCTGGATCTACAAAACCATATAAATCTGTGTAAACATTATAATCTGCATCTACAGATAGGTTATCCAAAATGTCAAAATATCCACCTACACCAAAAGATGTTTGTGCCGCATTACCAACTTTGGTTCCTGTAAGATCAATGTTTCCAGTCTCTATAATGGTTGCTGTTTGATTGTTTGCTAACGTAAATGGCGATTCTCCGTCGAATTTCCAATTACCCATAGAACCATATCCTCTTAGTCTCCATCTTCCTCCGTTTGGTCTGTATTCAAAGTCAAACTCAAATCCTTGGTGAATTTGCCCAACAGATGTTAATCTGTATGTAGTAAAATCTCCACTTGGTTGCAATTCTGGTCCAGCTACAGATAAGAAACGATTAGCCCATTCTGTTCTGTAAACATCAACGTTTAATTTAAAGTTTTGACCTTTAAAACGGTAACCTGCTTCTAAACCAGTAATTTCTTCGTTATCAACTTCTGGATCTACTAAGTCATTAGAGTTTCTGATGTCTGCAAATACATTATCTAAGAAAGGTTGACGTGAGAAAAATCCAGCATTCGCAAAAATTGAGTGCTGATCAGTAAAGTTATAAGATGCTCCAGCTTTAAGATTATATCCTATTTTGTTTAATTTTTCAGATTTCCCAAGACCGTTACCTGTTCCTGTAAAACGCCCTTCTCTTTGGTAGGATTGTGTTGATAATGCAGCTTGTGCAAAAACAGCAAATTTATCTGTTGAGTATTCAGCTTGACCAAAACCTCCTAAATAATTAATATCTTCAGAATAGTCAAATTGTGTACGATTAGCTTCGTCTGCAAAGTTAAATAAAGCGGACCAAGGGTTAGCTTCAAATTCTTCGGTGAAGGTATAATCACTAGGTCTATTTGCGTTATTAAAATTATCGGTAAATCCATTAAGACCTAGTAAATCATTTACTTGTCTAAAGTGATCTCCATGATACAATCTAGCATCAAATCCAACGTTAAAAGCCCAATTTTCTTCTAATTCAATATTTAAATTAGAAAGTAATCCATACCAGTTATGGTTGTTTACAGAAGATCTTCTGATGTATGATGATCCAAAGTTTCCAAATCCATTAGCATCTGCAGTAGCAATGTTATTTTCAACAATTTGATCAAAGTCAATATTATTATTATTGTCATTGTTGACTCTAACTCGCCCTCTACCTAGGCCTCCGGTTCCACCACCACGTCCCCATGATGCATAAAGTACTGTAGAAAGTTCTAATTGGTCATTAATATCAAAATCCCAGTTTAAGTTAGCTACTGGTTTGTGATAGTAGTTTCTTCTTTCTGTAAAACGCTCTCCATCTAAGAAACCTGAGTTTCTGTTGTGCTTTTCTCCAAATTGAGCAAAAACTTCAAGGTCTTGAGAGAAATTTTGTTCGTGCCACTGAGGTGCACCAGTAATTAATAAGTTAAAAGTATTCTGATCGTTTGGCTTATATCCTACAGAGAATAAATAGTTTTGTCCTGCACCTGCAGTTCCTTCTGAATATTTTCTATGTGCTTGCCAGTGATCTAATAAAACTGAAAAAGCCCATCCACTATCACTTAATCCAGTGTTGTAGTTTATTGTTCCTTTTGCATAACTATCATTACCTGTAAGTAATCTTACATAACCACCTTCACGTTTATCTGTAGACTTAGATACAATATTAATAGTACCACCAACAGATGAGATTGCTAGTTTAGACGAACCTAAACCACGTTGTACTTGTACAGCATTGGCTACGTCAGACATACCTGCCCAGTTTGACCAAAATACTCTACCATCTTCTGGACTATTAATAGGTTGTCCATTTAATAATACAGCTGTATTAGTGTCATCAAAACCTCTTAAGAAAATCTGGCTATCACCAAAACCTCCTGCTTGATTCGAAACGTAAACCGAAGGAGTGTTTTTAATTGTTTCAGTAAATTCAACATTTCCTGCTGCTTTTAACTGAATGTCCTCTCCTGTAATTGTTGCTACAGCAATTGGAGTTTTTCTGTCTTCTGCCAAATCGACAACTCCAGAACCTACAATCACGATTTCTTCTAGACTATTTCCTAAGCTTAAGCTTACTGTACCTAGATCTTGATCGCCATTTGTAACATCATAAGGAATGTTTTGTGTTTGAAATCCAACATAAGAAATATTGATAATTCCTGTTGGCTTTGTTACTTTAATAGAAAACTTTCCATCAAAATCTGTAGTTGTTCCGTTGTTAGTTCTTGATTCAATTACGTTTGCTCCTGGTAATGGAGCATTTGATTCTGCATCAAATATTGTTCCCGTTACTACTCCTTGAGCAAATGTTTCCCCGACAGTTGCTAGTAGGATTACAACTAATAAAAATGTAATCTTTTTCATATAAAAAATTGAGTTAATTAATCGCCGCAAAAGAACGAATCTTTATGCAAACCAAGTTTAAGATAATGTTAAGTATTTTAACAAATTGTATACAGGATTAAGGTAGTAATATTATGTAAGTATACTGTTTGTCAATACATTGAAGATATTAACAACTTGTTAACCGAAAAAATGTTGATAACATAGTAGTTTTTTTCTGCAACTTTTGCGTAAAATTATCGTTAACTCGTTCAGAAAAACACACCTCGATCTAAAAATTAAATATGATCGAGGTGTTTTTAGTACTATTAATTCTATGTTTTATACGACCTAAGGACTGAAAAAGACAATAGGAATAGTAGTTAATTTAAATATTGTTTTAGTAGTGTTTTTGTTGAAGAGTCATGTTCAGAAATAGTAGTATCGTTAATTTCGTTTAGGATTTTTGTTGCTAATTGTTTACCTAATTCTACTCCCCATTGATCATAACTAAAGATATTCCAAACAACACCTTGAACAAATATTCGTTGTTCATACATCGATACCAACGCTCCTAAATTTTTTGGAGTTAATTTTTCTATCAATACGGTAGTGGTCGGCTTATTACCTTCAAAGATTTTAAAAGGTACTAATTGCTTCAGCTTTTGGGCAGATAGATTTTTGGATTTTAGTTCTTCTTGAACTTCAGCTTCGGTTTTCCCATTCATTAAGGCTTCTGTCTGTGCAAAGAAATTCGCCATTAATTTATCTTGATGATCTTGATCATTAAATAAAGATTTTTTAAAACCTATAAATTCTGCCGGAATAATTTTTGTTCCTTGATGAATTAGCTGAAAAAAAGCGTGTTGTGCATTTGTCCCAGGTTCTCCCCAAATTATTGTTCCTGTTTGATAGTTGGTTTTATTTCCAGATCGATCAACACTTTTTCCATTACTTTCCATAATGCCTTGTTGCAAATATGCAGGTAATCTATGAAGATATTGAGAATATGGAATAATAGCTTCGCTTTCAGCATTAAAAAAATTATTATACCAGATGCTTAGCATACCTAATAGTACAGGTATGTTGTCTTCAAAAGGAGCTGTTTTGAAATGTTCGTCCATTTCATGTGCTCCTTCTAAAAGGGCTTCAAAATTTTCATAGCCTACAGATAGACTTATTGATAGTCCAACAGCGCTCCATAATGAAAATCTACCGCCAACCCAATCCCATAACGGGAATATGTTTTCTTCTTCAATTCCAAATGCGGTAACGTTTGGGATATTGCTAGAAACAGCAACAAAATGTTTACCTACCTCGGTTTTTGGGGCTTTATCTGTAAACCAGTTTCTGGCTGTGGTTGCATTAGATAGTGTTTCTTGAGTTGAAAAAGTCTTTGAAACAACTACAAAAAGAGTGGTTTCAGGATCTAAGTTTTTAAGATTTTGATGTACATGATCACCGTCGACATTAGAAATAAAATGTAGTTTCAAGTGATTTTTATAAAACTCTAAAGACTCTGTAATCATTGCAGGGCCAAGATCAGAGCCTCCTATTCCGATATTTACAATATCTGTAAACGCTTTTCCTGTATAACCTGTTGAGGATCCAGATACCACTTGGTCTGTAAATTGTTTAATTTTTTCTTTTACGGCAGTGACTTCAGGTACTACATTTTTATCTGCTACGAGTATATTTTTGTTTGAAGGAGCTCTTAACGCTGTATGTAATACAGCTCTTTCTTCTGTCTCATTAATACTGCTTCCTGAAAAATAATGTTGTATTGCATCTTCTAGTTTCACTTCTTTAGCAAGATCTAGAAGCAAAGTTTTAGTCGTTTGATCAATTCTATTTTTAGAATAATCTATGTAAAAATCATTCCATACCGTAGAAAATGTTTGAGCACGATCTGGATTTTGTTTAAAAAGATCTTTGAGATGTAGATTTTTTATATTCTCGTAATGTGATATAAGTGCTTCCCAGGCTTTTGTGGTGGTGGGATTAATAGTTGGTAATGCCATTTTATAAAATTTCTTGTGGTTTGAATTGAATGCTGTCTAATTCAGCTTTTATGGGTTCTATATGGTTAAAAAACTTTGGTCTTAGACTATCAGATAGTGGTTTTGATGCCGGAAGATCTTGTTTAAAAGGGTCTACTTCTTTTCCATTTTTCCAAAACCTATAACATACATGAGGTCCTCCGGTATTACCAGTCATACCTATATATCCTATAACATCACCTTGTCTTACAAATTCTCCAACTTTAACTGCTTGTCTGCTCATATGCAGATATTGCGTGTCATAAGTGGCATTATGTCTTATTTTAACATATTTACCATTACCGCCTCTACGTTCAGATTTTGTGACAATACCATCTGCAGTTGCAAGTATTGGTGTTCCGATAGGTGCTGCAAAATCGGTTCCTCTATGTGGTCTTACTTTGTTTCCGTAGTATTTAATTCTACGTCTGAGGTTATATCTAGAAGAAATTCTACTAAACTTTACTGGTGCTGTAAGAAAGGCTCTTCTTAAATTATTAGCCTCTTCATCAAAATAATCAATAGCTCCATTTATAGAATCCTCTTCAAATCTAAAAGCATAAATTGGTTTTCCGATATGTTCGAAGTAGGCAGCTTTAATTTTATCAACGCCAGCAGGAATTGTATCGTCGATAAATTTTTCGGTATACTTTACTTTAAATCGATCACCAGCTTGCAGTCTTGTAAAATCTATTGTCCAGGCATAAATATCAGCCATGTCATATGCTACCAAAAAGTTTAAATCCAAATCATCAAATGTTTGCATTAAACTACTATTTATGGTGCCTGAAGCTGTTTTTTCTACAAGTTTTACGGGTTTCTTTCTTTTTTTAGCCATAATGCTATCTCTAAAATCGATAACAGTATAGTCAATCTTATTATTTTGGTAAACAAAGACTTGGGCTTTTTGTGTTGTGTCTTTTGAAGTAAGGAGCATATATGGTTTTCCGGCCATAATTCTAGCAACATTAAAAGTATCTTTAATCTTGTTGCTAATTTCAAATACTCTTGATCTGGTGATACCATGTGCGTCCATTATAGCACCAAAGCTATCTCCGGGACGTACTGTGTCTTTAATAACATTAAAGTTATCTAGAACATAACCATATTTTGTAATAACAGGAGGTTCTTTTTTTTCTTCAATTACCTCTGGTGTTATAATCTTTGCTTCTTTCTTTTCTTTTTTGCATGAAAACAATACTACTATAAATAGTAGTGCATAACCTATTTGTTTCAACTGACGACTATTTTATTTTACGGTATTAAATTGATGAGCAACCCATTGTTGACCCCAGTTTTCTTTTTCTTCCTCGCTCCAAAGATCAGGAAAAAACATAATTCTTTGAAAACTAGGAGGTAAGAATTTTTTCCAATTAGTTCCTCCGGTAGCCAAAACCTCCCCTTTCTCTTTATTAAGATATCTGAAGGCTGCTCCCATGTGCATTAATAACCAGTTAATATTGACATTAGTGTCAAAAGTACGTAATGCTTCGATAAGGTGCACGTTATTTTGCTCTTTTTCTGGTAGTTCAAGATATTTGTGAAAAATAGTGCTGTGTTTAACTTGATGCGCAATTCTCATCATTCTAGGGGTGTAACGATACTCGAATTGTTTAAGGGTAAGCGTTTTTTCACCAGTTTCTTTGTCGGTAGCTCCAGATTTCCAGTATAAATGTTCAAATATATCTTCAAGTTTATCTTGCTCAGAAAATTGAGACCGATTTTTAATATTAACGAGATTTACTAACGGAGTAGCATATATTTCTATCAATCTATATTGTACAGATTGAAATCCACTAGCAGGTAATAACGACATTCTATATTTTAAGAATTGATCTCTATCCATTCCTTTGATCATAACATCAAAAGAATTGATTAAAACTCTGAAATAGCGATTTACTCGTTCTAGTTTTGTGGTAAAGAACTGGGCTGTCTGTAGTTTATCATCAATGATTTGTTTTAACTCATGAATAATAAGCTTAAAATAAAGTTCTGTTATTTGATGATAGGTAATAAATATTTCTTCGTCCGGAAAATGAGTTCGCGGAATTTGTAGACTTAGTAA
Source organism: Aquimarina sp. AD10 (assembly GCF_003443715.1). NCBI lineage: Bacteria > Pseudomonadati > Bacteroidota > Flavobacteriia > Flavobacteriales > Flavobacteriaceae > Aquimarina > Aquimarina sp. AD10. Next base: position 4,239,213 of record NZ_CP031965.1, read on the forward strand.
AGTGTCTAAGTGAATATAATCCCAATAGGTTAGATAACGATCATGAAGTAGCCCGTCTAAGTATGAGCCTAAGTCTTGCCCTGAGTTTTTAAACTTTTTTTCTAATTGCTTTATTTTTTCGGCAATTTCTGGTTGTATTGGTTCATTCATTAATTAACAACAATTTTAAATGGATACTTAAGTCCCTTAAATGCATCTAAATCTGCTTTTATAGAGCCAACTAAAATATCAGCCTTAATTCTTACAGGCATGCGATTGTCATCATCACTAACCCAAACTGTCATACTTTCTTCTTCTTTGAAAACTCTATCGGCTTGAACGTAAGGTCTAAACTTTAAACATGCAATTTTACCCATTTTAGTTCTAATAACTTCTCTTCCTAGGAATTTTAACTTAAAACGATAGTTTTCATTATCAAAAAACATATTTACATATTGTTCGTCACCTTTTTTTAATGAAGATGTCTTAATACTATTACGCAAATAATAAAAAGAAGACATCATATCTTGTACGTTGGATTTTATAGGAAAAGTTTTCTTTGTATTATGTTTCTTATTGAAAACCAAAGCCTGGCTTTGTTGGTGATCAAAGTTTATTTCAATATCCTTGGTATGTCCTCCTTCGTTTATTTTTCGGATAAAGCGATACGGCTTAACTTCGTCTTTATCTATATAAGTTTCATAATAATCTTCAACTTTAAAAAATACACTTAGTAGACCAGTAGATTTACCGGCTCCAACTATATGGTGAACAGGTGTGTTATTAATCATGTCGTCTTTAACCTCTAATGTGGCATAACTTGCTGTAAAAACACCGTAATGAATTCTAAACCTAAACCATTCACCAGAATCAAAAGCTTTATGATTTTCTTGGGCAAAAGAAGGAAAAGTGCTCAATATTATAAGTAAAAGTAGGATAGGCTTTTTCATAATTTAGGGTATTGTTATTAATTGATATACATATACTTGTTTTGTGTATTTACAATATCCATTCCAAAAGTACTATATAATATAAAGAGATAAAAATGAATACTGTTATCAAATATAAAAATGTAAAAAAAAAGAGAGCCACCACAGCTCTCTTTTTTACTTTTATTAACCAACTAAAAACTTAAATTATGAGAATAATTATTGTTTTAGATATAGATAGTAACCACTCCATCTATATTTTGCAAATATCGAATTTTTTTGCATAATTATCAATCGAAAACGTTTTTTTATTATGAGATTTAACAAAAACTTATATGAAAACTCATAATAGTTCAATTTTTTCAAGATATTAACAAGGTTGGCTCCAGATCATTAAAGCTGATTATTTTCTTTTTTTTATAATGTACCTCTTTGTTGTTGCTCACGTTCAATTGCTTCAAATAATGCTTTAAAATTACCTTTACCGAAAGACTGAGCTCCTTTACGTTGAATGATTTCAAAAAACATTGTTGGACGATCTAGCACAGGTTTTGTGAAAATTTGTAAAAGATATCCTTCATCATCCCTATCGATTAAAATTCCTAATTCTTTAAGAGGAGCAAGGTCTTCATCAATTTCTCCTACCCTGTCAAGTACTGTTTCATAATAACTAGCAGGTACAGTAAGAAATTCTACACCTCTATCTTGAAGTGCCGAAACAGTTTCGATGATATTATCTGTAGCTAGTGCCATATGTTGTACACCTGCACCGTTGTAAAAGTCAATATATTCTTCGATTTGAGATTTTTTTCTTCCCTCTGCTGGCTCATTTATTGGAAATTTAATCCGCCCATTTCCATTACTCATTACTTTACTCATTAGTGCAGTATATTCTGTAGAAATGTCCTTATCATCAAAAGAAACTAATTGTGCAAAGCCCATTACTTTAGCATAAAATTCGCACCATTTGTTCATTTCATTCCATCCTACATTACCAACCATATGATCAATAAATTTTAAACCAGTTGGCTCTGTTTTATAGGATTTATTCCATGGCATATAACCAGGTAAGAACGTCCCTTTATAGTTTTTTCGTTCTACAAAAATGTGTACAGTTTCGCCATAAGTGTGTATTCCTGAAAACACAACACTACCATTTTCATCTTTTTGAGTTGTAGGTTTTAAATAAGATTCGGCACCACGTTTTACAGTTTCTTCATAGCTTTTGGTGGCATCATCTACCCATAGTGCTACAACTTTCACACCATCTCCATGCGCATTAATGTGTTTATTAATATCTCCGTCTGGTTGAAGAGGAGAGGTGAGCACAAGTCGTATTTTATCTTGCTGTAAAACATAAGATACGCTATCCTTGCGACCTGTCTCTAATCCTGCATAAGCTACAGGTTCAAAACCCCATGCGGTTTGGTAGTAATATGCGGCTTGTTTGGCGTTACCAACATAAAGTTCTACATAATCGGTTCCTAAAAGTGGTAAAAAATCTTCTGCTTGAGGAACTACTTTTTCTAAATCTTGAGGAGTTATATTTGTTGACATGATATTTTTAATTAGATTATTAATTAATTTAAAATTAGATACTGAAATTTTACACTGTCTCTAAAATTGTACAGATATTGTCAATCTAACTTACCACATTGCTCTAAGATGAGCAGTAATATCTTTTCTGTAATTCAACATTTTGTTATGATATTGATGCAATAATTTACTTAAAATTGTTCTGATATCTTATTCTAACCAAGATTTGTAATAGTCCTCATCGGCAATTTGCATAGCTTCTTCTGTAACCATAAGGGGTTTAAAAGTGTCAACCATTACTGCTAATTCATCGGTTTTTGTTTTACCAATGCTTCTCTCGACCGCACCTGGGTGAGGACCGTGAGGGATACCAGCAGGATGTAGGGATATATGACCTGCATCTACATCATTTCTACTCATAAAATCTCCGTCTACATAATATAAAACTTCATCACTATCGATATTACTATGATTGTAAGGAGCAGGGATGCTATCAGGGTGATAGTCGTATAACCTAGGAACAAAAGAACAGACCACGAAGGCATCAGTTTCAAAAGTTTGATGTACAGGTGGCGGTTGATGTATTCGTCCTGTAATAGGTTCAAAATCGTGAATAGAAAAGGCATACGGAAAATTAAATCCATCATAACCAATCACATCAAAAGGATGTGTTGCATAAATCATGTCAAAAATTTCATCTTGTTTTTTAACTTTGATTAAGAATTCTCCTTTTTCATCATTTGTTTCTAATTCATAAGGAGCTCTAAGATCTCGTTCGCAATAGGGAGAGTGTTCTAATAATTGCCCAAACCAATTACGATACCTTTTTGGGGTATAAATAGGTCTTCTGGATTCTACAATAAATAGGCGGTTATCACTAGTGTTAAAGTCTAATTTATATATTGTGCCTCTAGGAACGACAATATAATCCCCGTATTTGAAATCTAGATTACCTAGATGACTTCTAAATTTTCCTGAACCACGATGTATAAATAGTAGTTCGTCTGCGTCAGTATTTTTATAGAAATAATCTGTAGCAAGGTTTTGAGGAGCGGATAAAATAATACTTACATCACTATTAATAAGTACATTTTTTCTGCTCTTTAAATAATCTTTTTCGGGATTCACTTTAAAACCATGAAATCGATAAGATTTTATATTATTTTTTATAGCCACTTTTGGAGCTACACTGTAACTTCCTTTTATTTCTTTTACTTGCGTTGGTCTATGACAATGGTATGAATTTGTAGACATTCCGTCAAAACCAATGGTGCCAAACAGTTGCTCGTAATATAGATTACCATCTGGTTTTTTAAAGATGGTATGGCGTTTGGGAGGTATGCTCCCTAAAGTATGATAAAAAGGCATTGTAACTTAAGTTTTAAGGATTAACTATTTTTTTAAAAAAGCAAATAGTAAACCTGCCTTATTCCGGATTACGCTTAATAAGGTAGTGTAATAGTAGTAATAAATCCTGCCAAAACAAGTTCATAATAGTACAAATATCGGAAATATTTCTATTCTTTTAAGTTTCAAATTACTTAAAACCAAAAACCAACACTAAAGAACCATTGACTTTCATTTAATTCTGGAGAGTAGGTGTATTTTATTTGTACCGGACCTCCGAATGTTTCTAATCCGTAACCTAAGGCATATCCACTAAACTCGGGATCTTCAAACCATCTTCCTGTACTAAACAGTTTATTACCGACATTAGCAAAGTTGGCTGTTGCGTTAATATGATTTTTTTTAATAAACTCATAGTCAAGGGCAACAAGTGCTTTTGCAAAACTTTGTCCGGTAATACCTAGAAAATCATATCCATAAAAAGGCACAAAATTATTAATTGTTTTAGCTCCAAAACCACCAAGTAGAAAACCTAAAGAGTTGATGGCATTGTTTCCTATTTTGGTACCGGCTTCTGCACTCATATTAAGAGACAACTTGCTTGATAAAGATGTGGCATAACCAAGTTGCGCTTTGGCAATAGAAAACTCATCGAAGCTATTTGTGAAATCAGACGATAAAAGATAAGAATGAACATCTCCTTCAAAAAACACACCTCGTTTGGGGAAATATTTATTGTCGTAGGTATCAAATTTAATATAACCAAAAGCACTCCAGTAATCACTATCATCAAATACGGTTCTCGGGATTTGATCTTGATCTTCCCCAAAGGTTTCAGAAATGATTTGTAAGCGTTTATATTCTGCACCCAAACCAACCGAAAATGTCTGTTTTAATAATGTTTCTGCATATACTTGTACATTAAAATCAGTATAATTTATATCAATAGTATTAATGTCTAAAGTGGGAATTTCTCCAAATTGTCCAATAAAATCAAAGTCAAATGCTTTTTTAAAATTAGTATATCGATACTTTAATCCAGTGCTCCAATAGAATCCTTTATCGATATAATAATCTAGGTTGTAGCGAATGTTGTCACCTAAAATCACATCTAAGGATAGTACATCATTGTTTACTAGCAGGCTTTTTTTTGTTACATTTACTAGTGCTGCAGTTTGATACAAATCATCATAATGTAATCCAAAACGCAAAAGCATTTTGTTTTGACTTTCTTTGACATTAACAACTAATTCTTTGCCTTCTTCGGCATCTACTAATTTGTGACTAACCCGATCAAAATTTCCTGTTGCTGACAGGTTGTTTATACCTTCATTTAACTTTTGATAAGTAGTAACACTCGGTGTTTTGAGTTTCAATTTTCCTTTAATATAGGCTCGGGTATATCTTTTATGTCCAGAGATTTTTAAACTATTGATCACTAGATTTTCTAAATTTTTTGGAACTTTGGCTATAGGCTCAGATGGTTGCTGTCTGCTGGCTATATCCTTAAGTTTGTCAAAATTAGATTTTGCCGCTTTTTCTCCGTTGGCTATTATTTCATCGGCTTTATCAAATGAAACTACAGAAAAATCCATTATAGATGGTTTTAAATAAAGATCGGTCTGCGAAACTTTATCTTTCATGGCTTTATAGGTGCGAAAATTGCTTATTTGTAACATGATATTCGTTACAGAATTAAGTTGTTCACTAGGCAATAAACTATCTTGTACGTCAACGCCAATTACAATTTCTGCTCCTTTCTGTTTAATTTCTTTCACAGGATAATTGTTTGTTACCCCACCATCGGTCATTAAAATTCCGTTTAACTCAATTGGACTAAAAATAGAAGGAAGTGCACCACTAGCAGCAACAGCTTCTGGTAAATATCCTTTATCTAGAAGTACTTCTTCACCAGTTTCTATATTAGTAGACATACAGAAAAAAGGTATTGGTAATTCATTAAAGTCATAAATATCGTTTACATGAGCTGTATATCTTGAGAGTTGATTGTAAAAATTTTGCCCTTTTGAAAGTCCCTTTGGTAGTCCTACCTTAAAATTGTCGAAAGGCAAAGTAATTGCATATTTCTGGGCGTCTTCTTTTTCATAGAATGTCTTAGCTTCTCTAGGAAGTTGATCTTGAAGCAAGGCTTCAAAATTGACTGCTCTAAAAATTGAATCAAGTTGTTTTGCTCGATAGCCCGAAGCATATAAGGCTCCTACTATAGCCCCCATACTAGTACCTCCTATATAATCTATACGAACTCCTGCTTCTTCAATGACTTTTAAAACGCCAATATGTGCTAACCCTTTTGCGCCGCCACCGCTAAGCACTAAACCAACTTTTAGGTCTTCGGGTTGATCAACATTAAGTGTGTCGATATTTTCTTTGACTTGAGACCAGTGTATTTGCGAAAAGAACATTGCAGATAGTAACAATACCCTAGTTAATATATTTCTTAAGATATATTTTTCGTTCACAATTACTCTTTTTTAGAAAGGTAGTAATTAAATACTTTAGTTGCTCTAGCGTTTCCAATAACCTGAGATAGTTCTTCTTTGGATGCTGTGCTAATTCGTTTTACTGATCTAAAATGTTTTAATAATTCTATTACGGTCTTTTCTCCTACACCCGGAATATCATCTAACTCTGTCTCTAAAGCAGCTTTACTTCTTTTTTGCCTGTGAAAAGTGATTCCGAATCGATGTGCTTCATTACGTAAATGTTGAATAACTTTCAGTGATTCTGATTTTTTGTCTAAGTACAGGGGTATCGAGTCCCCGGGATAGTAAATTTCTTCTAACCTTTTGGCAATTCCGATAATAGTTATTTTACCTCTTAGATTTAGGTCATCAAGTGCTTTTAATCCTGAGGATAATTGTCCTTTACCACCATCAACAATAACCAATTGTGGTAGTGGTTGTTCTTCCTCTAGTAATCGTTTATATCTGCGGTACACAACTTCTTCCATAGAAGCAAAATCATTTGGACCTTCAACAGTCTTAATATTAAATTTCCGATATTCTTTTTTTGCAGGTTTTCCATTTTTGAACACCACACAAGCGGCTACCGGATTAGTTCCTTGTATATTAGAGTTGTCAAAACATTCTATATGGGTTGGTTCTTCGGGTAGTCTTAAATCTTTTTTCATTTGTGCCATCAATCGTTTTACATGACGATCAGGATCAATGATTTTAATTTGTTTAAAACGTTCTTGTCTAAAGTACTTTGCGTTTCGTAAGGATAAGTCAACAATCTTTTTTTTATCTCCTAATTGAGGAACAGTAATTTTTAAACTGGTACCAATATCCACTTTAAAAGGAACGTATATCTCTTTAGATTCGGATCCAAAACGTTGTCGTAGTTCGATAATAGCTAGTTCTAAAAGTTCCTTATCAGATTCGTCTAATTTCTTTTTAATTTCTGTAGTATGCGATCGTATAATGGCACCATAAGACAGTTGGAAAAAATTAACATACCCATAGGATTCGTCTGAGATGATAGAGAAAACATCGACGTTACTTATATTAGGGTTTACTACAGTAGATTTTGCTTGATATTTTTCAAGAACTTCAACTTTTTCTTTGATTATTTGAGCATCTTCAAACTCCATTTTTTCTGCATGCTCTGCCATTTGTTTTCTAAACCTATTTAAAGAATCTTTAAAATTTCCTTTTACGATTTGTCTTATGGCGTTTAGATTTTCGTTGTATTCATTTTCATCTTGTAGCCCTTCACAAGGTCCCTTACAGTTTCCTAAATGATATTCTAAACAAAGTTTGTATTTACCATTATTAATTTTTTCTTGAGATAAATCGTAATTACAAGTTCTAAGCTGATAAAGTCCTTTAATAAGATCAAGTAAAGTGTTAACTGTTTTAAAATTAGTGTAAGGACCGTAATATTCTGATCCATCTTTAATTAAATTTCTTGTAGGAAAGATTCTTGGAAAGCGTTCTTTTTTAATACATATCCAAGGATACGTTTTATCATCCTTAAGCATAACATTAAAACGAGGCTGATGCTTTTTTATGAGATTATTCTCAAGTAATAGTGCATCTGTCTCTGTTTCTACAACAATATGTTTAATCGAATGAATTTTCTTAACAAGAACTTTAGTCTTGTAATTATCGTGACTTTTAGTAAAATAAGAAGCTACACGTTTTTTTAAATTTTTAGCTTTACCAATATACAGTAACTTATCATCTTTATCATAGTATTGATATACACCAGGATCGGTAGGTAATGTTTTAAGCTGTATGTCTAAAGAAGTTTCAAGCATATTCCATTGGTAAAGTTAAGGGTTTACAGGGTTGAAGTATAATCCTTAAAGGTTTAATTTTTGTTAAATCATAGTCAAAATTATCATTTTTAATGCGTAAACCCGTTTTAAAAGTAGGTTAATTCCTTAATACAGATTGATTTTTATTACATTAGTAGTCCCAATAGCAATGTTATTTTTTTGAAACGAGAAAAGAAAATAATTGGCCGAACTGATAAAGCGGATTTTCCTCTTTTAGAACTGTTAGCTATCGATACCAAAATCGATACTGGAGCGTATACTTCTTCAATTCATTGTGTTGATATAAAAGAAATTGATCAGACATTACAGTGTAGCTTTCTAGATGCTACGCATCCAGAATATAATGGCAAAAAGTTCACATTTAAAAATTATGACATTACTGCTGTTAAAGGGAGCACTGGAAAAGTTGAAATGTGCTTTGCAATAAAGACCCAAATTAAAATTTTTGATAAAACACACCCCATAATCCTTAACCTATCTCCGCATGAGGATGTGTGTTTTCCTATTCATATCGGAAGAAAGTTTTTAAGCGGAAAGTTTTTAGTTGATCCTCAATTAGAAAACCAGTCTCATAACCAAAAATTGTAATGAATATAAAAATCTTGTCACGAAGCGCAAATTTGTATTCTACAAATGTTCTTGTTCAAGCTGCTGTAAAACGTAAACACAGCGTACAAGTTATAGATCCTTTAAATTGTGACATCGTAATCGAAAGACAAAAACCCGAGATTTATTATCGAGGTAGAAAACTAGATCATGTCGATGCTGTTATCCCGAGAATAGGATCTTCTACTACTTTTTATGGAACAGCAGTTGTACGACAATTCGAGATGATGAATGTGTTTACGACGCTAAAATCTCAAGCGTTACTGCAGTCCAGAGATAAACTAAGAAGTTTGCAGATATTATCAAAGGCAGGATTGGGTTTGCCAAAAACAGTATTCACGAATTATTCTAAAGATGTATCTGAAGTGATTTCTCATGTAGGGGGAGCGCCACTGATAATTAAGCTATTAGAAGGAACACAAGGACTTGGAGTGGTTTTGGCAGAAACGCAAACGGCAGCAGAGTCAGTTTTAGAAGCATTTAATGGATTACAAGCTAGAGTAATAGTACAAGAGTTTATACGTGAGGCCAAAGGAGCAGATATAAGAGCTTTTGTAGTAGATGGAGAGGTTGTTGGTGCAATGAAAAGACAAAGCAAAGAAGGTGAATTTAGATCTAATTTACATAGGGGAGGTACAGCATCATTGATACGTCTAAGTAGACATGAAGAACAAGCGGCAATTATGGCTGCTAAATCATTAAAAATGGGAGTAGCAGGAGTTGATATGCTACAAAGTAAACGGGGACCCTTAATTCTAGAAGTTAATTCTTCGCCAGGATTAGAAGGTATAGAAACTGTTACAGGAAGAGATATTGCTAAAACGATTATTCGTTATATAGAAAGAAGTTTATAAAAGAAAATGACAAAAACGACAAAAGATAATGTGCTTAATATTCTTGGTAATGAAGTTCCTTTAGGAGCTAGTACTACCATAAATTTTAATATAGCAAAACTATATACATCCACTAAAGTAGAGATACCTATAATTATAGAAAGGTCTAAAGAACCAGGGCCAACAGTACTTATTACAGCAGGAATTCATGGAGATGAAATAAATGGAGTAGAAGTCGTACGACAAATAATCGCTAAAAAAATTAATAAACCTAAAAGAGGAAGTATTATTTGTATTCCTGTGCTTAATGTATTTGGGTTTTTAAGTATGAACCGTTTTTTTCCAGACGGTAGAGATCTCAATCGAGTTTTTCCTGGTACAAAAAACGGATCATTGGCAAGTCGCTTTGCATTTCAGTTTATTAATGAAATATTACCATCTGCCGATTTTTGTTTGGACTTTCATACGGGTGGAGCTAGTAGATTTAATGCCGCGCATATAAGAGTAGATCCAAATAATGAAAGGTTAATCGAATTGGCAAAAATATTTAATGCACCTTTTATACTTCTAAGTAAGAATCTGGCAGGTTCTTATCGAGCTACTTGCGCAAAAAAAGGCAAAGATATATTGTTGTTTGAAGGCGGAAAATCACAGAATAGTAGTAAAGAAATAGCAATAGAAGGAGTGCAAGGAACAATGCGTATTCTGCACCATTTGGATATGCTAGACAATACATTTGAAATGCCTACTAAAAAATCAAATAGTATTGTAATTAGAAATAGTAGCTGGCTTAGAGCTAAATATAGCGGATTACTTCATATAAAAATACCTATTAGTAAACATGTTGAAAAAGGTGAAATTCTTGCTACAATAACCGATCCTTATGGTAAAATGAGACATGTTGTTAAAGCTAATACCGAAGGATATGTTATCAATGCCAACGAGGCGCCAATTGTATATAAAGGAGATGCAATTTTTAGAATTACAAAGGAATTGATACATGAATAAAAAGGATTTACGTAACAAGTATAAGGCGTTGAGATTAGAACTAAATGGAGAAAAAATTGAAGACCTTAGTATAGATATAGCCAACCGAATGTTACAATTACCTATTTGGGAAAAATCCTATTATCATCTTTTTTTGCCAATAGAAAAACAAAAAGAAATTAATACAGAATACCTTCTTCATATCCTTCAGGGAAAAGACAAGAATGTTATTGTATCTAAAAGTAATTTTAAAGATAATACCCTAGAACATATTTTACTTACAGATAACACAGTACTTAAATCAAATGCTTGGGGAATACCAGAACCAGTAGATGGAATCCCAATTCCTGAAGAAAAAATAGAAGTAGTTTTTGTGCCTTTATTGGCTTTTGATAAAAATGGAAATCGTGTAGGCTATGGGAAAGGTTTTTATGATAAGTTTTTAGAAAAATGTAATGCAGATACTTTAAAAATAGGCTTATCTTTTTTTGAATCAGAACAAGAAATTGTCGATGTGTTGCCAACGGATATTAGTCTTGATATTTGTGTTACTCCTCTAAAAACATATTATTTTAAGAATTAATTAACATTTCTTGTATTCGATAATACTTTGTTATATATTCGACATATATAATTACCCCTATAATGTCCCAAAGTTTTCAAAGTGTTTGCATCATAGACGATGACAATATTTATATTAATCTAGTTAGTAAAATAATAGAACTAAGAAGGTTGTCTAAATCGGTTTTAGTTTTTAATAACGGTAAAGAAGCTTTAGACTTCTTTTTAGCTTCTCTACAAAATGGTGGAAAAATACCAGAAGTGATATTTCTTGATATTAACATGCCTATAATGGATGGATGGGAGTTTTTGAAAGAATTTTCGAAAATTAAAAACCAAGGTTTTTCAAATATCAATCTTTATGTAGTTAGTTCATCAATAGATTCTAGAGATATCGAGAGAGCTAAGGCAATAGATATCGTTTCAGACTATATTGCTAAACCAATAAAATTGAATGATTTTGAAAGAATACTAATGTAAAAATTAGTGTTTATTATAACTCTTCTTCCTGTTTTGGAAATGCTTTTTTATAAAATACTATAAGTAAGAATACACCAACACTAATAGCCGAGTCGGCAATATTAAATACTGGGTCAAAGAAAGAAAAATGTTCACCACCCCAGAATGGTATCCAATCAGGTAGGATATCATCATAAAATGTAAATTGAATCATGTCAACCACCTTGCCATAAAATAAGGTTTCATATCCACCATCTGCAGGCAAAAAGCTTGCAATATTTACTCGAGTACTTTCTTCAAAAAGAACCCCGTATAAAACAGAATCAATTATGTTTCCAAAAGCTCCTGCAAAAATTAGGGCAATACAAAATGTAAGTATCTTTGGACTGTTTTTTCGGATAGAATCATAAAGCCAGTATCCAATACCTGAAATAGCCACTAATCTAAATAATGTAAGAATAAGTTTTCCATAACTACCAGGAAGTTCTACTCCCCAAGCCATTCCTTTATTTTCTACAAAAACTATTCGAAACCAACTTAGGACTTTTACTTCTTCATGAAGACTAAAATGTGTCTTAATATATACTTTACTAATTTGATCAATAAGCAATACTAAGATTATAACTAAGATTGATTTCTTTAAGGACATATAGATATTGATTTGCTAGGCACTTATGGCAATGGGCAAAAATAGTATTTTATTTTATTTCTATGGTAGATTGAGTTAAAATATGATGATATTGAATAAGATATACTAAAATAGAAAAGAGTTTAGTCACTGCGCTACTACAATGACTAAACTCTAAGTAACACTTAAAATTTATGTTTTACTATATTTTATTGTGTTTGAGTATCCTGTTAGACGGGTTATTGTTTTCTAATAAAAATACTTCCGCTAATGGTTTTAAGCTCTAAATCACTTAGTGCGTTTCCAAAAGTACCAGATACTTTACTGCCCACAACTCTGTTTTTACCATGATCAAATTGTAAATCTTTATCTGAATAAATCATACCCGAAATCGTTTCTGCTTTTAACGATGATTTTGCAATATTAATATCAATGTCTCCACTAATTGTCTTAAGATTTAGATCTCCAAGATAGTTTTTGATATCAATATTACCACTTATGATATCAACGATTAATTCTCCTTCATAGTTTTCTGACGCAACACTACCCGATATACTTTTTACTTTTAGTTTAGAGTTTTTAGGAAGAAAAATTGTGTATTGTGCATCTATGTCAAGATTATTGCAAGGATTCCAATTATTATTTTTGTTTGACCCTTTTTCTTTTTTCCACTTGTCAAATAAATCACCATAATCTGAAGATATATCTAATATTGATGATGAAACGTCGGTTTTTAGAGTAAAATAATTGTCAAATTCTCCTCCATTAATACTGATGTCAGCTTTTACATATACCTTGTTCTTTTCCCAGGTTTTTATAGTAATATCATCAGCAAATTTAAATTCTATCTTAACCAGATCAGCTGGGTTAAATTCTTTCTCAATGGTTTTTTGTGCATTTATTTGAAAAGAAACTAAGCACAAGAATAAAAGTTTTAATACAGTTTTCATATGATTGTTTTTTGATTGATTGATGACCTCTTATTTTATTGTTTTCTTAAATATATATTACCTGTTGATGATCTTAGACTTATGTCTACGCCACCATTATTAAGTGATGTTTTTACAGTTCTTTTGCCAGCAACTATTCTCATGTCATCGTCGGCAGAAGGAAATTTTATATCAAAATCAGTATAAATTTCTCCCATACTTGTTTTAAGTTCAAGATTTGCTGCAGTATTAGAAGGAATGCTAATATCTATAGGTCCGGTAGAAGATATAAGTGAAATTGGTGAACTTTGACTTACTTTTTTAAATATCACATTTATTTCTCCCGTTGAGGTTTTTGCAACAATGGGACCTGTTACATCTTTTAAAATAATATTTCCTACATTGGTTCTTGCCTCTATTTCAGAAGAAAAACCTTCAATTGATAAATGTCCTAGGTTACTTTTTTCTACAGTTATATTAATATCTTTAGGAAGATAGATCTCTAGTGTTTTACTATTCATACCCTTTAGATTTCTAACCACTAAAGTTTCTCCTTCTTTATTAATATATACTCCCATTCCTGTATTATCACTACCACCTGCATAAACAGCTTTTAAGCCTTTAGCTTTCTCGGGCATTGAATGACCATCACCAATAATCAACAGTTCATTTTTAGCGTGAGTCTTTATGTTTGTTCCAGATGCAGAACTGATCTTTACTTTTTTTACTCCTTGTAATGCAGATGAATGATTTTGTGCAGTTAAGTTTCCTGTGACTACATATAGTAGTAGTGCTATCACTATTTTTTTCATGAGTATTCGTTTTTTGATTTAAATTAAATTTGGCAACCCAATTTTTACTTGATCTTTTACATAGTTTGGAGTTGCATCTTGTTTGAGCAATTTTTCCATTGAAGGAATCGCGCGTTTTTCCTGAATGGATACTAATATTTGAATTAATTCTAATTGCATGCCCGGATCTTGCTCTGTGTCCAAGGCATTAATCAATGCTTTACGAACCATTTCAGAATCCGAAAATTTTGCCAATGCTTCTGCTGCAGCTAATCGCACATTGATATGATCATCATAATTCATTTTATTAATTAAAGCATTTAAGATGTCATTTCCCGGTTTTTCAAATTCTTCGGCATAGTTCACTGCTTGTAATCGTTTACTTGCAGATTCATTTTCGATTAAAGAAATAGTCATTACTTGTTTCATTTGTTGCTTTTCTTCTTTAAGAATAGCCATCTCTTGAGAGAATGATGCGGTGTTTTGAAATTTTCCATAAAAATACCCGCATAAGACAAGTGCAATTGTAGCTGCAATCTGTAATATACTTTTCCAAGAAATATTGTCTTTTTTACGGATTGAAACTACTTTAGAATCCTTTAGAATCGCCTTCTCTCTTTGTAACATTTGATCAAAATTGATTCGCATGTCTGTCCTAGGTTCTTCAATAGGTTCAGTATTAATAACTTCAAAAATAGTTTGAAGTTGATGTAAAGCATCACTGCAATTAGTGCAGCTTAAAAGGTGTGTTTCAATTTTTTGAGATATCTCCTCATCTAGATTTTGATCTATGTAATCAATGAGTTGATCTTCTATGTGTTTACATTTCATAATATTATATGTTTTGTAAATAATGATCTTTTAATTTGTGAATTGCCCTGTGCACTTTAGTTTTAACCGCTCCTACTGTAGAGCCTGTTATTTCGGCAATTTCTTGATATTTAATTCCTTGGTAGCGATTCATAACAATTAGCTCTTTATCACCATCATGTAATTTGTCTAGAGCTTTATGTAATTGCTCTCTTGTTTCATTTTGTTCTACAGTATCAATTTGTTGATCTTCCATTCTATAGACAATGTCGTCTATACGTTGGTCTTTGTTTTTTTGACGCTGGTAGTGATCAGAAAATACATTTCTAGCGATTGTATATAGCCATGATGAAAACTTACCTTTTTTATAAGAAGCTCTATATTTAATTGCCTTATAAAAAACTTCTTGAGTGATATCCTGACTGATTTCTCGATCTCTTGTCATTTTCAATACATAATTGAAAATTTTGAGATGATATCTATCAAAAAGAATAGTCATCATATCTAAATCACCTTTAGATACTAAAATCATTAACTCTTCGTCATTTAATTTTTTCAAGATGTTACTCTTTTTTCGGTTGGCTTTATTACTAATACCTCTGTTATGCAAAAAGGTTACATGTTAGTTGGTTTTTTATTCACATTTTATATAAATAGTTGATTTATGTCAATATAAGTATTGATTAAAGCTTCTTTTTTGATTGATCAAAAACAGGTATTTCATTGATTTATTTTGAGTTTTGAGTTCTTACTAGTGATTATTTTCGGTAAAAATCTACAAACTAAATTTAAACTATTATGACACACAAAAGTCAAAATGTATTAACTACACGATTAGGGGTATTAATTTTAGTAGCATGGTCTTTACTAATAGTATCTTCTTGTGAAAATGAAACTTTACAAACCCCTACAGTACAGGATACAAATTCAAGAGCAACCAGCGAGATGGAATTGGCAAACATGTATTACGGTAAATCTGACCCTACAGATTGCACTTTTGGATATGAAGGTCTTGAAGGACCAGAGTTATGGGCCAATTTGTGCGGTGATTTATGGTTGGATTGTGACGGTAATTCACAATCACCAATAAATATCGTAACAACTACAGTTCTTGAAGATGGAGATATCAATAACATTAATATTAATTATAATGATAGTGCTACAGAAATAATCAATACTGGTACTACAGTAGAGTTCGTATATGATGTAGGAAGTCTTGCATCTCTAAACAATATTGATTATAACTTAATACAATTTCATTTTCATACAGGTAGTGAACATACTATAGATGGACAAAGAGCTCCTATGGAAATGCATCTAGTACACCAAGACCCAAGCACAGGACTTTTAGCAGTAATTGGTGTTATGTTTGAAGAAGGAGAATCAAATGAGATTTTAGAAACGTATTTGGGAGATTTGCCAGAGTTGGCCAACGAAGAGTTTATAAGTGATGAAGAATTTAATGTAACAGAATTGTTACCTGATGATTTAGACTTTTATACCTATAGTGGTTCTCTAACAACACCTGCTTGTTCAGAAATAGTAACATGGTTTGTTCTTCAAGACCCTATAACAGCAACGGCAAATCAATTGAATAGGTTTAAAGAAATAATGGGAGAAAACTATAGACCAACACAAGAATTGAACGATAGAATAGTAAGAACAAAGAGCTAGACTATATAAATAGGCTAACTCTATAAACCCCATAAAATTTACCCTGTTTATAATTGCTAACTATTAGACTCTGATAATAAGAGCTGTATTTTCAGATGGTCATGGTATGTGAAAATTAATCTTGAATTTAATAACAAACTCCTTTTATACAACGTAAACACAAAAGAATTATGAAAAACACAAATTTAACGGTATCTACAAATAGGCATGTAAAGATATCAATTTTAGTAGCGCTTCTTTTTTTATCCCTATCACTTCTTATTTCTTGTAACAATGAAGAGGTTGGTATAGAAACTTTTGAAAGTAATGCCATTAGTACTAGTGAAATGGAATTAGCAAGTAGTTATTTTGGCAAAGCATCGGCTTCTGACTGTAATTTTGAGTATGGAGATGATCCGCAGGGACCAGAGTTTTGGTCAACCTTATGTAACGGAGCATGGGTAGATTGTGCAGGTAATGTACAATCACCTATTAATATCATTACCGATTCGGTAATAGAAGATGGAGATATCAATAATATTAATATTAATTATACAGAAAGTAAGACAGATATATTTAATAACGGTCATACGTTACAATTTACCTATGATCAAGGTAGTTCTGCATCATTAAATAACATTGACTATGATTTGATACAATTTCATTTTCATACCGGGAGTGAGCACACCATAAATGGGAAACAATACCCTATGGAGATGCATTTGGTGCACCAAGACCCCATTACCAAACTTTTAGGTGTAGTAGGTATCTTTTTTGAAGAAGGAAAGAAAAATGAGGTATTAAGTAAATATTTAAGTGTACTTCCAAAAGAAGAGGGAGGACAGTATGTTAGTAGATCTAAATTTAAGGTAGAAGATTTATTACCAGGGAATATGGAATTTTATACCTACGATGGTTCATTAACCACCCCTGGGTGTTCAGAAATTGTGACGTGGTATGTTGTAAAAGAGTCAATAACAGCCTCTGCTGAACAATTATCCAGATTTGAAAGTATAATGCACAAAAATTATAGACCTGTTCAAGATTTAAATGGAAGAACAGTACGAACTAAAAGCTAAAAAGTTCCCTCTCTTTTTACTAATTATTAAAACTGCCTAAATGTAAATTTTGGGCAGTTTTTTTATTAAATCCTCATATTTTAGAGATGAAAGTTGTGACTAAAGAGATTGTTTTTTTAATTTTTAATTAGACTTATTAGATTAGCGTTGTGTTTTTAAGGAAATTAGTGCCCGTTTTGTATTTTACTGGCAATCAAAATATTAACATTTAGTTTAGATATATTTATGACAAAAATAAGACCATAATTGGACAACCAAACGAAAGTTTTTCGTAGAAAAAACGAGAAAAGAATATACTCAAAAATGATTTTATGAGTTAAAGATGGTATATTAACAACTATTAAAACCTATCAAAACTAGTTAGGATATCAAAAATATACGTCTTTACTTGTTGTTTATTTCAAAAAGAAAAAAAGAATACTAGTTAAAATTAGGATGTATAAATAGAGTATTTCTACTAGATAATGATATCATATTTGGATTGAAAAATGATAAATACATTATTTCCATATAAGAGATATTCGTTTATAAATTATTCAGTATTAGAAAATCTTCCTAAAAAAGAACTGAAATTTATTGAAGAAAATACCACAATTCTCAGGCTTAAAAAAGGACAAGTGTTGTTTCATGAAGGCACTATACCTGTAGCTGCATATATTATAAGTTCAGGAAAAATAAAAAAATACGCCACTGGTCTAGAAGGTAGGGAACACATCTTTTATTTGGCTAAAGAAAATGATATTATTGGTCATCATGAGCTTATTTCTAAAGAAGCACATTCTTGCTCTGCCGCATGTTTAACAGATTGTGTTGTGAATCTGGTTCCTAAAAAGATATTTTCTCAGATAATAACTTCAAACGAAGATATTAAAAGTAGATTGTTACATACCATAGCACATGAATTTGGAGTATTTATTAGTAACTCCAGAATATTAGCGCAGCACAATGTAAGAGAACGTTGTGCAATATCAATTATTAAATTGCGAGAGTTTTTTGGGGTTGATAAAGAAGGGTTTAAGATATCCAGAAAAGATCATAGTAATATAGTAGGGACTTCTGTAGAATCTCTGGTACGTGTTTTACATGATTTTAAAGAAGAAGGTGTGATTAAAATTAGCGACAATAATTTGTATGTAACAAATATGGATAAGCTAGTTAAGATTTGTAATATAATTTAAGAAGTGTATTTTAAAAAAAATAAGGATGCCCTTTAAGAAAGACATCCTTATACTTTAATTGTTTCTAATTTCTTTTCTACTAACTCTGCATATTTTTAGCTTCAATGCTAAGTGTTGCATGTGGAACTAATTTTAATCTTTCAGGATTAATTAGTTTTCCTGTAACACGACAGATACCGTAGGTTTTGTTTTCGATTCGTAATAATGCATTTTTCAAATCACGTACAAATTTCTCCTGTCTTATTGCAAGTTGAGTATTCGCTTCTTTCGACATAGTCTCGCTTCCTTCTTCAAATGCTTTAAATGTAGGAGAAGTATCATCAGTTCCATTATTCCCATCATTTTTATACGCACTTCGAAGTAATTCTAAGTCGTTCTGTGCTTTTTCCATTTTCTCAACGATAATTTTTTTGAAATTCTCCAAATCGCTATCGCTGTACCTTACTTTGATGTCTTCTGCCATTCTCTTAATGTTTTTTTATTACCAATTGTGTTGCAATGTCATCAAACGCAATTTCTGTACCATTTATTACATCTGCTGCAAACTCAATAGTCTCGGTTAAGGTTTCATTTTTAATGTATGTTTCATTAGTGCTTATAGCTTCTTTAATGGTGTTATTTTCCTGAAAAACAATTCCTATTTTATCAGTCACCTCAAATCCACTATCCTTACGTATATTTTGGATTCTGTTTACAAGTTCTCTGGCGATTCCTTCCTTTTTTAAGTCTGGAGTGATAGTAACATCTAATGCTACTGTCAATGAACCTGAGTTTGCAACCAACCAACCCTCTATATCCTGAGAACTAATTTCTACATCACTAGTTTCTAAAGTAATAATTTTATCGTTAATTTCTACAGTATAATTGCCAGTTTGTTCAAGAATTTTAATGGCTTCTTGATCGAAAGATTGTATCTTATTGGCTATCAACTTCATATCTTTTCCAAATCTTGGGCCTAAAGCTTTGAAATTAGGTTTGATTTGTTTTACTAGTATCCCAGAAGCATCATCGATAAGTTCAATTTCTTTAACATTTACTTCTGTTTTGATCAAATCGGCAATATCATTGATCTCTATTTTTTCTGCATCAGTTAATACAGGTATCATTATGCGTTGTAATGGCTGACGGACTTTAATTTTTTCTTTTTGGCGTAAAGAAAGAACTAAAGAAGAGATGGTCTGCGCTTTTTGCATTTTATGTTCTAATGCTTTATCAACGAATGCTACATTGTATTCTGGAAAATGTGCTAAGTGTACACTTTCATGAGCTTCTTTTCCAGTTACGGCAACTAAATCTTTATATAATCGGTCCATAAAAAACGGAGCGACAGAAGCACCAAGTTTAGCTACAGTTAGCATACACGTATAAAGTGTTTGATATGCAGAAATTTTATCTTGTTGATAATCCCCTTTCCAGTATCTTCTTCTGCTTAATCGTACAAACCAATTACTTAAATTTTCTTGCACAAAATCAGAAATAGCTCTGGTAGCTTTTGTGGGTTCATAATCATTATAATACTCATCTACATTTTTGATTAGCGTATGCAGTTCACTAAGAATCCATCGGTCAATTTCTGGGCGATCTTTTAGTGCAATATCATCTTCACTATAATTAAAGTTATCGATATTGGCATATAGTGTAAAGAATGAATACGTATTGTATAATGTGCCAAAAAACTTACGACGCACTTCACCAATTCCTTCAATGTCAAATTTTAGATTATCCCAGGGATTTGCATTGCTTATCATATACCAGCGAGTTGCATCTGGTCCATATGTTTTTAGCGTTTCAAAAGGATCAGCGGCATTCCCTAATCTTTTTGACATTTTTTGACCATTTTTATCTAGAACTAGGCCATTAGATACGACATTTTTATAAGCTACATCATCAAAAATCATGGTTGCAATAGCATGCAATGTATAAAACCATCCTCTGGTTTGATCTACACCTTCTGCAATGAAATCAGCTTGACCATCACCAGATTCTACTTTTTCTTTATTTTCAAAAGGATAATGCCACTGCGCATATGGCATAGAACCAGAATCAAACCAGACATCGATAAGATCGCTTTCTCGTTTCATTGGTTTTCCTGAAGGAGAGACTAACGTTATTTGGTCTACTACATTTTTATGAAGGTCTACTTTGTCATAGTTCTCTTCACTCATATCTCCAACTGTAAACTCGACAAAAATATCTTGCTCTAATATTCCCGCTTTTACAGCTTTATCCATTTCGGATTTTAGTTCTTCTATCGAACCTATAATAATTTCTTCTTTACCATCTTCTGTACGCCATATAGGTAGAGGGATTCCCCAAAAACGAGAACGAGATAAATTCCAGTCATTGGCATTTGCAAGCCAGTTTCCAAAACGTCCTTCTCCGGTAGCTTTAGGTTTCCAGTTAATACCTAGATTAAGTTCGTGCATACGATCTTTAAAGTCTGTAACTTTAATAAACCATGAATCTAATGGGTAGTATAAAACAGGCTTATCTGTACGCCAGCAATTTGGATAACTATGCACGTATTTTTCAACCTTAAAAGCTTTGTTTTCAATCTTAAGTTTGATGGCAATTTCTACATCAACTGATTTATCAGGAGCAGTGCCGTCATCATAATATTCGTTTTTTACATATTTTCCACCAAGATCCCCAAGTTCTTTGATAAATCGACCTTGTAAATCTACAGTAGGGACCAAGTTATCATTTTCATCCATCACCAATAATGCAGGAACTTCTGGTTTTGCTTGTTTAGCAACAAAAGCATCATCTGCACCAAAAGTTGGCGAGGTGTGCACTATTCCTGTTCCGTCCTCGGTAGTAACAAAATCACCAGCAATTACTCTAAATGCATTTTCAGGATTGTGATAAGGTTGAACATAATCTAATAATTGCTCATAACGAATCTCTACTAAATCAGCTCCTTTACATTCTTTTATAATTGAGAATGGAACTTTTCCGCTAACAATTTGTATGTCAATTCCTCTTAAATGGTTAATTGTTTTTTCGTCAAATTCATAACCATATTTTTTAAATTCTGATTTTAAATCGTATTTCTTTCTCTTTTCACCTACTAGGATGTCAAAAAATAATTGAAATTCTGGTTGTTCTAATTTTCTTCCTAATAAAAGATTAAGCCTATCATCTCCACCTATTTTACTTTTAATTTTTGAAAAATCAATGTTATTGGGTATTTCAAAGAAAGTTTTTTTGTCAAATTGCTTAGCTACAAGATTTTTAGCAAGTATCACATTAGTAGGTTCAAAAGTATATTGATTAAATGTTTTTACTAACACATAATCTATTTTTGGCCCTACAGTTAAAGCTGTGTTTGATGGTAATGTCCAAGGTGTGGTTGTCCACGCCAGGAAAGATACGTTTTCTATATCTTCAGAAATATTAAATGCTTTACCAATAGAGTTTAGGCTTTGATCACTATTACTAGCAACTTTAAATTGTGCAACTACTGTTGTGTCTGTAACATCTTGATAGGTTCCTGGTTGGTTAAGCTCGTGTGAACTTAATCCAGTACCTGCTTTAGGAGAATAGGGTTGTATAGTATATCCTTTGTACAGTAACCCTTTCTTATAGATTTGAGAAAGTAACCACCAAACACTCTCCATATATTTCGACTTGTACGTAATATATGGGTCATCCATATCCACCCAATACCCAATTTTTTGGGTAAGATCATTCCATATATCAGTATATCGCATTACAGCTTTTTTACAAGCCTCATTGTATTCTTCAATAGTGATTTTTTTACCAATATCTTCTTTGGTGATCCTTAACTCTTTTTCTACACCAAGTTCAACAGGTAGTCCATGAGTGTCCCATCCTGCTTTACGTTTTACTTGATATCCTTTTTGAGTTTTGTAACGACAAAATATATCCTTAATTGCTCGCGCCATTACGTGATGAATACCTGGTAATCCATTTGCTGAAGGTGGTCCTTCAAAAAACACATAAGGTTCTGCTCCATCTCGTTCATTGACACTTTTCTCAAAAATGTCATTTTCTTGCCAGAAATTAAGTATTTCGTCTGCTACTTTTGGTAAGTCAAGTCCTTTATATTCAGGAAACTTAGTGCTCATTTGATCGTTCTTTCTATTAGGTCTGCGAAAATAAGGATTTTATTGAAAAAAGTAGAACGAAATCCAATAGCGTTACAAAATAAATGTAACTCTATGATGATTTTTAACAAAGCTCACGATTTTTTGATAAAAAAGTAACAATATGGTATCAAAAATCAACTACGATTCCAATACTAGGAATAATTTGTCCAGACTCTGTTTCGATGGCGCTTAACTCTCTAGGTTGAATAATAGTTCCATTTGTATTTCTACCTAATCCATATTGAGTAGGTTCTGGAGTTGCTTGTCCTAGCACATTTTGAGCTTCTGCAAACACGTTTAAAGATAGTTTTTTAAAGTTCCATTTTTTATCAATTCGTAAATCAAGTTGACTAAATGTGTCTAATTTTTCTTCGCCTAGACGATCATAATCCAAAATTACTTCTGGGTAATTTGCTAGAGTTGCATCAAGGTCGGTAGGAACAAAAGGGGTATTTCCTGCAAATCGATATCGTGCACTTATTTCCCAATTTTTCTTTAGTTTGTAACCACCAGTAAATGAGATTAGATGTCGACTATCCCATACAGAAGGTAGATAAGTGTTGCGGTCAAAACCTGTAAATTCACTATAAAACCAGGTGTATGCAAATATCCCATAAAAATTGTTAGAAAGCTTTTGTTGAAATTGCAGTTCTGCACCATAACTTCTACCTTTACCAACTGTTGCTACATCTTCACTTCCTAATATTTCGAAATCAGCACCTTTATTTGCGAGAGATACGCCATCCAATACAGACACGGGATAGTCATCATATCGTTTGTAAAAACCCTCTAAAGAAATACTTGATGAAGGCCCAAAGTACCGCTGTAGTCCAAGAACATAATGATCACTTACGGTATAATTTACGTCTTGATTTACAAGAAGATTTTCATTGTTTCTGAATCCTAATATGGTGTACGGAGGTAACTTGTAATATCTTCCGATAGAGCCATTTAATTTCCAGTTTTCTTTAAACTCGTACGACAAAGAGAATCGAGGAGAGAATGTAGAAAGTAGATTGTCTTCATCTGTAAAAGTATCATCGTCTATCCTAAAACCAAATGATATATCTAACTTATCATCAAAAAATGAATTAGTGATATTTGTAAATACGCCATATTTGAAAAAGTCAATCTCGGTATTAAAAATGTTATTATCAGTTAAATTGATAGTTTCATTAGTATAGTCTGAATATTGTATGTTAAAACCAGCGGTTAGTTTCCAAGTATCAAGAAATTTTGTTAATTGATACCTTAGTTTCGTTTCTGATTCTGTTGCATCATTATTAAAAATCACACCTGTTTCATTTTCTGGATCTTCGTATCGGGTAAATTCATTAATTAATGTATTATTACTAAGAGTAGTTTCCATGAATCCGGAACCATTTTTAAAACGATTCTTCCAAGTTAAACCAATAGCATTAGTTTTTTGATTAATAAAAGGTGCTTGTTCTAACTGCGCTTGTTGTTCGGCGTCAAAATCTTCTGGAGCTTCTACAGAAAAATCATCGATAGATCCTAAACCAATAAAATTAAGTTCATTGTAAGCGTTAATTTTATGATTTATTTTATACTGGTAGTCCCAATAATTTGGTCTGAATGGTAGTCCAATTACTTCAAATAAAAACTGAAGATAACTACGTCTGGCGGATACTAAAAACGTAGTTTTTGATTCTTCGGTTTTTCCTTTAAATAAAGGTCCCTCTAAAGTAAGTGCAGCTTCACTAGCGCTTACTCGAAAATTACCAGTAAAGTCTCTATTATTTCCTGTACGTTGGCTAAATTGTAATACCCCCGAGAGAGGGTTGTCATATTGGGCACCAAAAGCAGAAGTAGATAAGGTTACATTATCAATAAATGACACATTGATAAGTCCTACTGGACCACCGGCACTTCCTTGCGTACTAAAATGATTGATATTTGGCACTTCCATTCCATCCAAATAATATACAGTTTCATTAGGAGCACCACCACGTATGATCAAATCGTTACGAAATCCGCCAATAGATGGAGAAACACCGGGCAATGTCTGGGCAACTTGTACAACATCATTATTGCTTCCTGGGTACGTGGCAATTTCTACAGCAGATAACGTTTGAGTAGACAAAGGTGTTTCTTTAGGTCTGGTTATTTTGTTTGCATTACTAATCACAACTTCATCTAGGGCTTCTGCTGATTCTTTTAGTGTGAAATTATAACTGGGTGTTCCTTTTGATCTTACAATTACATTAAATTTTGCTTGTGTTTCGAATCCCACATAACTTACAATAAGATTATAAGATCCAGGAATTACGTTTTCAATACGATAATTACCATCAAAATCGGTTTGTGCTCCTTTTTCTGTATCTTCTAGAAAAACTGAAGCACCAAGAATAGGTTGACCTGTTTGGTCTGTTACATTTCCTGATAATTCGCCATATACCTGAGCATAGATATTCGAAACTAATAGTAAAGAAAGTACTAAAACAGTATTTTTGATATTCATAGTTAGAGGTTTTAATGTTTTAAAACAGATCATATTTAAGTTTGTAATTAAAATTGTTTATCATTTCACTGCAAAGATTAAACAAAAATAGTATTATATAGCAGTAAATAATTTTAATTTAATGTTAAAAAATAGTATTTATGAAGATTTATGAATTAATAAAGCAATTAATTAATCTTACAGGAGAGTTTGTAACGAATAGATTAGATAGAGATATCACGATAAAATCGTTTTCGAGTTGGTTATCTAAATATCTAGACGAAACTATCGCAACAGAAGAATATGAAATAACAGGACACAGTATAGAAGCAGAGATAGCTGCCTATATTGGTAGAATGAGTAGATATTCTAATGTATATATTAAGTCGGCATTAATTGATTTGCCATTTGCTACTGATATGGATTTTGCATTTACAGCAATACTTCATCGTTCTGGATCTATTGGGAAAACAGAGTTAATTAGAAAAATGGCATATGACAAATCTTCAGGTATGGAAGTTATTAAACGCTTACTGAAAAATGAGATTATAGAACAGTTTCCTAATCCAGATGATAAAAGAAGTAAGCTACTAAGATTAACTAAAAATGGTGAAGAAAATGTTATAAAAGCGTATTCTGAGGCGCATAAAGCTGCAAAAATGGTTAGTGGCACTTTAACAACTACCGAGCAAATTACATTATTAAAAACTCTCAAGAAATTAGATGATTTTCATTTTCCGATATATTTAGAAGAAGAGAAAGATTTAAATTTGATTATAAAAAAATATGCAAATCAATAGAAAATGATAACGGATAGATTTTACTATTTTTAACCTATGAATGATACTTTAAATATAGCACTTATTCAATCTCATTTAGCTTGGGAAAATGCAATACACAATCGAGCGGCATTTGAACAAAAAATAAACTCAATACCAACCGAGGTAGATCTGATTGTTTTACCTGAAATGTTTACTACTGGGTTTACAATGAATGCTTCTGAAGTTGCAGAAAAAATGGATGGAGATACTATAAAGTGGCTTATTACTATGGCTAAGACAAAACAATGTGCTATCACTGGAAGTTTGATCATACAAGATGGTAAAAAGTATTACAATCGATTAGTGTTTGTTTTTCCAGATGGTAGTTATCAAACTTATGATAAACATCAGTTATTTACTTTGGCAAAAGAAGATGAGGTATTTACTGCGGGTCAAAAAGAGGTTATAATATCGTTTAAAGGTTGGAAAATAAAACCTCAGATATGTTATGATCTTAGATTTCCAGTATGGGCTAGAAATACTTCAGAGTACGATGTATTACTATATGTAGCCAGTTGGCCAAAACTTAGAATAAATGCATGGGATACATTATTACAAGCAAGAGCCATCGAAAATATGTGCTACTGTGTTGGTGTAAATCGAATAGGTCTAGACGGAAAAGGGTATGAATATAATGGGCATTCAGCAGTGTATGATGTTCTCGGGCATTCTGTTATAGAAACAGAACCAATTGAAAAAGAGGTTATTTTATATGCAACATTAAATAAATCTCATATTTCTAAGGTTAGAGCTAAATTACCATTTTTAAAAGATTCAGACCCTTTTAATTTACTCTAGAATAAAAGTTTGTTTTAATTCCCAATTGGCACGAACATCGATTAAATCAGGGAAATATCGAACAACTTCTGGTTGTATTCCTTTTAAAAAGTCTCCGGTATCCCATTTTCCATTTTTATTTGAATCAATCATAATTCGTATAAGATATTTACCAGGATTAAGGTGATCAAAGGTGATTAATTCTTCTTTTTCTGCAATCTTTTCTGAGATTACATCGTTTTTTTCATTAGTAACTTGGACTATTACAGGATATGTTTTGACATTTTGTAGCGTAAGGAAAATAGTACCATAATCAGCCAACTTTTTTGTTCTAAAATTAAAATTAATCGTATCATTCACATTACCGATAAAATCTTTAACAGCTTCGGGGAGCATTTGTAATGTGTAACTATTGTCTTCAGCTTTATCAAAAATTAATTCAGCCTCATTTTTTGAAGTATTTAGCTTTACAGAAAAAGGAACATTAAGAGTATCTTTATCGGTTAAAGTTATTTTTTCTTGATTAATACTATCTAAAGGTGTATTTGCTGTAAACGTGTAATTTTGATTTAATTTTACAGTAGAACGTATAGATGACGATAGTTGTAAAGAGTCTTTATATTGATCTTTAAATCTGGTAATTAAGGTATCTCTATATCCCTTTGTGTTTGTAACCTCGAAAATCAAAGAATCAGTTTCAAAGAAAGGTTTGAACCAATAATGTAATGTGTCTTTTTTCTGATCCTTGTAAACTAGCTCCTTAAAATCTTCAGGAGTGTTACTTAATAGTTTTATTTTCATACTATCAAGTTGCCCTTCAAATGGAAATATAAATTCGTTTTTAGAAACTTGCTTTGGCAGTAAGGCTTTATAACCCAGTACTTCCTTAAATAAGTTTAGATTAAAAATTTTAGCAGTATCTTCTGGTATAGTAACAATATCTTCATAAAAACCTATCTTATCTTGTTTTGGTTCATACAGGTAGTTCGAAGATGCATCTTTAAGAGCTATAAGTTTAAACTTTCCTTTTTTAAGGTTGTAAAAATTAAAAACAGTACTATCTAATGTGTTAGTTACATATCGTGGCACTGTATTAAATACAAGGGAGTCCGAATATTCTTCGTCTATTTCGTAAAGCGCAATGGTAATATTAGGATCGGCTTCATTTTTTATGGCATCGGTAATAGTACCTTTTATACTCAAAGAATCAAGAAAATCTCCAGTAGAAAATACATATCTAAAAAAGGGATATGCATTGCCTTCATTATTGTCTTCGACACTTTCTCCAAAATTGATACTATATGTAGTGTTTACGAGCAGAGTATCTTCAAATTGAATTTTTATGTACTTGCTTGCTCCACCTAACGGGGTTATAGTCGGCTTTGGATCCATTGGCGGAGAAACAATAATCTGCTGTTGAGCATCCTTTAGTTTAATATATTCATCAAAATAAATACGAATTTCTTTTTTATCGAAATTTGTAGAGAAATTAGGAGGAAAAGCTTTTACGAAAACAGGAGGTGTCTCATCTTTTTCTCCACCAGAAATTGAACCTTTTTTTGCACAGCTAATTATAAAAACCAATGCCAAGACAGGTATCAATATGGTATTTATCCTTTTGTTCATATTACCCTAATATTTTAAAGACACAAAGAAACAATTATATTGAAAAACAAAAAAACTTAATAAAATACTATTCTGTAATTGCCATGGCTGCTACACTAATTTTAATTCCAGGAATAGCTTTTAAAGCTTGTATACAAGCTTCTATAGTAGCACCAGTTGTTATAATATCATCTACAAGTAAAATATGTTTGTTTTTCAGTAAAGACTCATTTTCTATGCTAAATGTTTCAGAAGTATTATCCCATCTGCGAAGACGTTCGCGTTTAGATTGCTTTTTATTGTAGGATTTTTTTTTGAGAACAGTATCTATATAGGTTATTTCAAGCTTTTTAGCTATTTCTATTCCAAATTTTGCCACTTGATTATAGCCGCGTTCGCGATATCTTTTTTTGTGTAGAGGTACAGGTATTACAAAATCAATATATTGATAATCAGATTTTTGAATTAGTTCGTCTCCTAGCCACTTTCCTAATTCTTTTCCAATTTCTTCTCTCCCTTTATACTTAAGATTATGAATTAAATTCTGAACTAAACTATCTTTGCGAAATATAAATAAGGAACACGTATTTTCTACTTTGACACGACCATAAAATACTTTTTCAATTTTTTTTGCGTTTACGTTATGGAAATTACTCAAAGGAAGCTCATGTCTGCAAGAAGTGCATAGCAACCTTTCGTTTTTATAAAGTGGACTGTCACAGGCTGCACAGTATACTGGATAAAATAAATAAGCCAAGTCTCTTAGCATTTTAGTAGAGAGATTAACATTAATTATTATATTTAACTATTGAAATAACCATCAAAAATTAGAAATACATTATTATGACAACTCAAAACAATAACTTGACCCTTAAAATTCTTATCGGTGTTCTAGGAGCGCTGTTACTTATTCTGGGTATTTTTACTTATAAGTTTTATAACGAAGAGAAGGAAAATAAAGCAATTTTGCAAAAAGAAAAGGATCTTATTGAAAGTGAACTAGGAGAATTGATTACAAAGTATGATAATGCTATTGCGCTTAATGAGGTAATGGATGATCATTTACTTAAAGCAAAAGAACGTATTGTAGTGCTTTTGGATAGTGTAGAAAAGAATGAAGCTAATTTAGCCTTGATTTCTAGATATAGAAGAGAAGTTGGAAAGCTTAAGAAAGAAAGAGAAAGATTGTTTAAACTTGCAGATAGTTTGACAGTTGCAAATACGCAACTTGCCACAGATCTTGATAGTACATCTGTAGCATTAAATCAAAGAATTATTTTTTCAGACTCTTTACAAACACAAAACAGTAGACTTGCAGAGATTGTAGAAAGAGGATCAGCTCTTACTGCTGCAAATATTAAAGCAGAAGGTGTGCGTGTGCGTAACAGTGGTAAAATCTCTACTACTCCTAGAGCAAGTAAAGCAGATAAAGTGAGAGTGTGTTTTACACTTTCGCCTAATAAATTAACCGAAAAAGGAGATAAAGAGCTTTTTGTACAGGTTATAAACCCTGAAAATAATCTTATCGGAGATAAAATCTCAGTAAACTTTGATGATGCTATACTAACATATAGTGGGCGAAACAAAGTATTTTATGAAAATGATGAGTTAGATGTTTGTGTCCTAGTTGATGCAGCCGAAGGAGAATTAGTAAAAGGAAACTATGTAGTTAACCTATTCTCTGGACCAAGAATGATCTCTAATACACAGTTCGAATTGAAATAATTATAAGCGTATATAATAAAAACCGTCGTATGAAAATATGACGGTTTTTTTATGCATTTTTCAGAAATTACTTGCTTTACTTATTAAATGATAAAATTCGTTTTTAAATCATTTAAATTGAATTATTTTTGCGAGGCAAGTTTTAAAAAACATTAACGATATACTACGTAATCGGTTAAAGTTTTAACAAAAGAACGTATATATCATATATCCGTTCTTAATTTTTAATCGAAATTTTTGAAAAGAAATTGTTTTCAGAAATTTTAAATAACTAAAATGGCAAAGCAAGAAGATACATTTAAAAAAGTTATCGCCCACGCAAAGGAGTATGGGTATATATTTGGTTCTAGTGAGATTTATGATGGTTTAAGTGCCGTATATGATTATGGTCAAAATGGAGTAGAACTTAAAAAGAACATACGAGAATACTGGTGGAAAAGTATGGTGAACATGCATCAAAATATTGTTGGTCTAGACGCAGCTATATTTATGCACCCAACCACTTGGAAAGCCTCGGGACACGTAGATGCTTTTAGTGATCCTCTTATCGATAACAAGGATTCTAAAAAAAGATATAGAGCAGATGTACTTATCGAGGATTATGCCGAGAAACTGTATCAAAAAGCTCAAAAAGAAATAACCAAAGCTAGAAAACGATTTGGAGATGATTTTGATGAGGAGCAGTTTGTATCTACTAATCCCAGAGTTGTAAAATATTTATCTGAAAAAGAAAAAGTAATAAAACGCATGTCTGCCTCTTTAGATAATGATGACTTAGCAGATGTAAAAGCGTTAATAGAAGAACTAGGAATTGCAGATCCAGAAACAGGATCCAAAAACTGGACAGATGTTAGACAATTTAATCTAATGTTTGGAACCAAATTAGGAGCATCTGCAGATTCGGCAATGGATCTTTATTTAAGACCAGAAACAGCACAAGGAATCTTTGTTAATTTTCTAAATGTTCAAAAAACTGGCCGTATGAAAATACCTTTTGGGATTGCTCAAACAGGTAAAGCCTTTAGAAACGAAATTGTAGCACGCCAATTCATTTTTAGAATGCGCGAATTTGAACAAATGGAAATGCAATTTTTTGTACGTCCAGGAGAAGAAATGAAATGGTACGAGTACTGGAAAGAAACTAGATTAAAATGGCATTATTCCTTAGGGCTAGGAGAAGAAAACTATCGTTTTCATGACCATGATAAACTTGCACATTATGCAAATGCTGCTGCAGATATCGAATTTAATTTTCCTTTCGGATTTAAAGAATTAGAAGGAATACATTCTAGAACAGATTTTGACCTTAAAGCACACGAAGAGTTTTCAGGTAAGAAATTGCAATTTTTTGATCCAGAATTAAAAGAAAGTTATGTCCCATATGTAGTAGAAACTTCTGTAGGATTAGACCGTATGTTTTTGGCAGTATTCTCTAAGGCATTACAAAATGAAGAGCTTGAGGATGGAAGCACCAGAGTAGTATTAAAATTACCTGCTGTAGTAGCCCCGATTAAGGCAGCAATTCTTCCGTTAGTTAAAAAAGATGGTTTGCCAGAGATTGCAAAAGAAATTGTAGATGATCTAAAATGGAAATTTAATGTAATGTATGACGAGAAAGATGCTATTGGTCGCCGTTACAGAAGACAGGACGCAAACGGAACACCATTTTGTATTACTGTAGATCACGAAACTGTAGAAAACCAAACAGTAACGATAAGAGATAGAGATACAATGGAGCAAAAACGTGTTGCTATTACAGCTCTTAAATCTATAATATCCGAGAAAACCGATGCAGAGTATTGGTTGAAATAATATAATTAATATTTCGTTTCATTATAAAGCTACTAAACATCTTGGTAGCTTTTGTGATCTTTTAGCTAAGTATTTTTTTTCAAAATTTAAGTTGTATTTTACTGATATACAGTTGCGTTTTGAAGTTTAATTGTATTTTAGCCTTAAAAATAGGAGTTTTCCCAAATATAAATTGTTATATATGCTATTGAAAAAGATTGTAGTTATTGTTTTCCTTTTTTCTGTTATTACAGGAATTTCTCAAGAAAAAGAGGTGATGAATGCTAGTATGACTAGCTCTTCTACATATATGAGAGAAGTTGGACCCTTAGTAGGTAAAACATTAGTACCAGAAAAACCAAGAAAAGGAAATATCAATCCTAGAAGAATAGATGCTAATAAAGTAGTACCAGGAAAAGGACTTCCCTTTGGAAAAGATCCACTTTTAACACAACAAAAGAACTCGGTTATTGTAAGAGCAAACAAAGCACCTTCTTTAACTTTTGAAGCTAATGCTAGTGCTTCTGCACCTACAGATCCAACAGGAGCAATTGGACCAAATCACTATGTTAGTGCTAAAAATTCAGCATTTGCAATACATGATAGAGCTGGTGTTGAGCTAGTAGCTTCTTCTTCATTAGAAAATATTTTTCCAGGCGAAAGCTTAGGCGATCCTATAGTCTTTTATGATAGTTTTGCAGATCGATTTGTAATAACACAATTTTCAGATACACCCAATGGTTTTTTAGTAGCAGTAGGTAAAGGGCCGGATCCTGTAAATGATGGATGGTATACATACCGTTTTGATACAGGAAGTTTTCCTGATTATACAAAATTCTCTATATGGTCAGATGGATATTATATAACAGCAAATAAAGATCAGGGATCACAAGCGACAAGTGAAGTTGTATATGTAATTGATCGTACTAGAATGCTGCAAGGTAAAGAAGACGTGAAAATGGTAGGGTTTCCTTTACCAGGAGCAAGAATAGGAGGGTTTTATAGTCCGGCAGGCTTTAATGCAATAGGAAATACATTACCCCCAGAAGGAGATGCTAGAATTGTTTATTTTCAAGATGATGGATGGGAAGGTGTAAGTGAAGATGCATTAAAACTTTGGACAATTAATGTAGATTGGTTTAATCTAGAAGCATCAACGATTACAGAATCAGAAGAATTTACTGTAGGCTCTGGTGCTATTAATTCGTTTGATAATACTTTTGATGGTGGATCTTTTGGTAATATCCCGCAACCAGGAACAGAGGGTCAGGATATAGATGTTCTACAAGGTGCAGTAATGTACGCTTCTAATTACAGAAGGTTTTGTGATTATAATGCGGTTGTTTTAAATTTTGCAGTTGATATAGATGATAGAACAGATACTGCGGGTGGAGACCTCGATAATATTGCAGGAATACGATGGTATGAATTAAGGCAAGCTGCAGATGGTCAGCCATGGACCGTATATCAAGAAGGAACGTATACTTCTCCCGATGGTAAAAGTGCATGGTGTGCGAGTATGGCAATGGATGTTTTTGGTAATATTGGGATGGGATATACCACAATGGGAACTACAGATAATGGCGCGACAGCAGATAGTTTTGGGTCAATACGTTATACGGGTAGATTGGCCACAGATCCATTAGGGACAATGACTTTTGCAGAGCAAACTATCGCTACAGGAAGTGCTATTAATATTACGCAAAGAAATCGCTACGGAGATTACGCTCAACTTACTGTGGATCCTGCAGATGATAGAACATTTTGGCATATAGCAGAATATTTTGAGGATACAGGAGATAATGCAAGAAATATAGTTGGTGTATTTAAGATTGGGGATGATCCAACTAATGATGTAGGTATTACAAAAGTTGACCAACCAATAGATGCTATTTTGACAAATGCAGAAATCATAACAGTAACATTAAAAAACTTTGGAGCTACTGCACAGTCTGATATCCCAGTTAGTTATTCTATTAATGGAGGTGCAGCGGTTATCGAAATGTTTGCTGGGCCTCTTAACGCAGGTGAAACCGCTTCTTTTTCTTTTGCAACCGCAGCAGATTTAACGGCAGATAGAGAATATACAATCACAGCAGAAACAAATTTAGCCGGAGATACTTTTCCAGAAAATGATTGTGCAATGCAAAGTGTGAAAAATCTATTTTCTAGTGATACTGGTGTGATAGATTTGGTTTCGCCACAAGTAGGAGATCAGCTTACCTCAGAAGAAGAAATTACGATTACCATTTTTAATTTTGGAGGAACAGAACAATCAAATATCCCGGTTTCTTATACTATTAATGGAGGCACACCGGTCAATGAAGTTTTTACAGGGACTTTAGCCCCTCGTGAATCTGTAAGCTATACATTTACAACCACGGCCGATTTGCAAACATTTGGAGAATATAGTTTTCAAATAGGAACAGCTTTAGCAGGGGATCAGGATGATTCTAATGATGCAGTAACAAGAACCATAATTTATGAATTTTGCAGACCCACGGCTAATTGTTCTCGTTTTAGAGATGGGATTATTTCTTTTGAATTAGCAAACGTTTCAAATACTCCAATAGGATGTAGCAGTAGTGGATATGTTGATTTTACTAGTGATTTTGAAATAAATTTAAGTAAATCAGTGTCAGAATACACAGTAACTGTTCAATCAGGATTTGCTAATGATAGTGGAGCAGAACGTTTTTCTTTGTGGATTGATTTTAATGATAATAGTATATTTGAGGAAACAGAATTGTTACTAGATAATCGAATAATTTCTGTAAGCGATACAGATCAGGACTTTACGCTTTCATTGCCTCCAGATGCTGCTTTAGGAAGTCATTTGTTAAGAATAAGAGGTGGAGACACAAATACTAATTCTGGAGCTCCATTAAATGACCCTTGCGGTTCTATGGAGTTTGGTACAACACATGACTATACCGTGGTTATCAGTGAAGAGGTAATTGCTCCTGTGCCTGATACCGAGCTACTAGTTATAAGTCAGCCTGAAAATCAGTTCGTGATCACTAAAATAGAAGCAAATGCACCTGCAGAATTAAGAATTTACATATTTAACATCTTAGGTGGTGTAGTAGCTTCTAACTTATTAAAAAAAGATGGTAGAAATACATTTACCTACGAATTAGATATGTCTTTTGCTAGATCAGGAGTTTATTTTGCCAGATTAGGCGATAATAAATCAGACGCGCAAGGTTTTTTCGTTAGATAAGAAAGTTCTATGCACTCATTCTGTGCGTTTATTAATTTCTATGATAGATACAGGTCTGGCGTCATTACATCTGCTGGGCCTTCTTAGACTACCGTATTTTACCCATACTTTGGTGGGCATTTGATCTTTAAAGAATTCTTCCAGATTAATAGGGTCAAGATTATCCTTGAACTCTTCAACATTAAGGATGTATGGGCAACCAGAAGATTTACTTGTTGCAATGGTTCCTTTGCTAAATCCTTTATCTTTCATTTGCTTATCAGTAGTTTGTTGTGCCTCGGTCTGTGCGTTCGATGTGTCTTTTGAATTCGCACCTTTTGCAGGAACGCAATTGTATGCACTCAATAATATTAGAAAACAGGTTATTTTAAGCATATTTTTCATGTGTTGAGGTTGTTTTGAATATAAAGATCAGAAAAATTTATTAGAAAACTTCAGAAATTAAAAGCTTTAGAAGCTACGAAAAGGACAGTAAATGCAACATAAATGTATTTATAGTGTATTTAAACTACAAAAAGTCAAGAAGAGACCTAGAATAAAATACTGGTAAGTTTTATTTTTACTAAAATTTTTAAATCCACAGTCAATGAAAATCATCTCATACAATGTTAACGGAATTAGAGCTGCAATCAATAAAGGCTTTTTAGAATGGTTACAACAAGCAGATCCTGATGTGATTTGTTTGCAGGAAATTAAAGCCAATAAAGAACAATTAGATCTTGAGGTTTTTGCAGAGGCTGGGTATTCTTATAATTATTGGTATAGCGCACAAAAAAAAGGATATAGTGGTGTTGCTATTCTTTCTAAGACAGAGCCTGATCATATCGAGTATGGTACTGGTATTGATTATATGGATTTTGAAGGACGTAATTTAAGAGCTGATTTTAATGGTGTTTCTATAATGAGCATGTATCTGCCAAGCGGTACTAATTTAGATCGTTTAGAATTTAAACTTAAATATATGGCAGACCTTCAAACATATATTAATGACCTTAAAAAGGAACGCCCTAATTTAGTAATATTAGGAGATTATAATATATGTCATGAAGCCATAGATATTCATGATCCGGTACGTAATAAAAATGTATCTGGATTTTTGCCAGTGGAACGTGAGTGGATTGGTAATTTTATAGAAAGTGGTTTTATAGATTCTTTTAGGCATTTTAATACAGAACCTCATAATTATTCTTGGTGGAGCTATAGAGCAAATGCAAGAGCTAATAATAAAGGATGGCGTTTGGATTACGGAATGGTAGCTGAACCTTTAAAAGATAAACTAAAAAGAGCCGTTATCTTATCAGATGCTAAACATAGTGACCACTGCCCTATTGTGGTTGAACTAGAATTATAAAAAGTCAAGATACGTTCATAAAATGTTAACCCCCTTATACATATAGTAATGATTAAAAAAATAGTATTGATAACACTATCAGGTTTGTTAATGACCTCTTGTGTTTCATCAAAAGTATACAAAGACTTAGAAGGTAAATATGCCAGTCTAAAACGAAAAAATAGAAAGACGCAAGATAAATTAGTTGCGTTACAAAAAGTTAGTGATGCAGATAAAAAGGCATTGGAGCAGCTAGAATCAGAATATCAAAAACTCAAAGCCGAAAGAGATGATTTTGAAGGAAAGTATAATGCTGCGCAAGCCAATTATAATAATATAAAAGACTCGTATGATGCCTTAGAAAAAAATAGCTCTGCTGCGATTGCTGCTAATAGCAAAAAGAATAGAGAATTACTAAGTCAGTTAGAAGAAAAAGAAAGAGCCCTGGCACAAGAACGCAGTCGTTTAGATAAACTACAAAGCGATTTAGAGGCACGGTCTAAGCGTGTTAATGAGTTAGAAGGACTAATTGCTGCCAAAGATGCTAAAATGCAAGCATTAAAATCTGCCATATCCAAGGCGCTTCGTAATTTTGAAGGAAAAGGACTTACGGTAGAAGAGCGTAATGGGAAAGTATACATCTCTATGGAAAATAAGCTTTTATTTGAGTCAGGTAGTTGGGCCGTAGGTACGCAAGGAAAAAAAGCTGTAAAACAATTGGGTAGTGTACTTGCCCAAAATACAGACATTGCTGTCTTAATAGAAGGGCATACAGACGATGATCCGTATACAGGTAATGCACAGTTATCTGGTAACTGGGATTTATCTACAAAAAGAGCAACGGCGATAGTAAATATCTTGTTAGAGAATAAGCAAATAGATGCACAGAATCTTACAGCAGCAGGTCGAGGTGAATTTGCACCTGTTGCCTCTAACGAAACTAACGAAGGAAAAAGTAAAAACCGACGTATAGAGGTGATTTTAACGCCAAAACTAGATGAAATTTCTAAGCTGTTAAATGATATCTAAACGCAAAGTATAAGCATAAAAAAAGCGACCAACCTGGTCGCTTTTTTTATTCTAGTATCTTTTTAATTAAAAAGATCACCTAGTATTTTATTTACATCTTGATCATGATTTACTCTCATACTTTCTTTAACTTGTAAAAGTTTAGAGTAGAAACGTTCAATTACAAGTTCACAATTTGCTAAATCAAGAGGAACTTTTCTTCCTGTAGAAGTTAATAAATTATACTTATAAAATTTCTTTTCTTTAGGTTTCGACGGATCTAATTTTTGTTCAACAGAAATAGTCCCATCTTTTTTAACTACAGACACTACACTTCCTTGTGCTACTACGTTTTCAGTAAGGTCATTTAGTTCAGATGCTAGCTCATACAATCTCGTAAAAGATGCAGCTTGTTGTCTCCAGGTGTCCTCTTGAGCTTGAACCGATAATCCTGCGCACAGCACAAATGCAAGTAGAAATAATTTTTTCATAATGTTTGGGTGTTTAATAATGTATTATAAGTTTATAGGTTAATTACACCGGTTATCTAAACGTCATAAAACTTTTTTTATTGTTAAAATAACCTTAAATATTGAGTCAAAATACTCAATTTATTTGATAAAAACCAAAAAGTGTGCCACGAATTTAATAAACAAAAATAATATCCTTAATTATGTATATAGTGAAAAGTATGTTATTTTTATACTAAAGCATAAAAATAAGGAATACAGATAACAAAAGGACGTTACCAGACGTTTATAATACCCCAAATTAATTTAAAACTATAAAATAAATGAAGAGGCTATCCATTTTTGTAATATTAATAATATCCATGTTCAAAGGAGTGAGTCAGGAAAGTGAAGAAGAGTACCAGTATGAAGAAGAAACACAAAGTGAAGAAGAAGTGCCAGAGAATGAACAAGGAGATAACAACTACTTTGACATTTATAACTATTTTAGTTTCACCAATGATGAGTATGCCAATGCTATGGATAAGGTAAATGAGATGTATCCAGAAGATCAAAATGCCCTAAATGCATTCGTAGTAGAAGTCCAAAAAGATAGAGTATTAAAAGATCGCTTGTTCAGGGAGTTGATTGTAAAACCAAACAAAAAGCGTCCTTACAAGGGTAAGGATAGCCCGGGGTTTATGTGTATCCTACGTGGTCTTCTAGAAAACAAAACAGTATATGATGGGATTGTTAATGGCGGAGGTACTGAGGATCAGGCCAGAAATGCCGCAGCCCTTGCCGAAAGAACAGTCCGTAGAAAGTGCGGTATCGCCAAAAAAGCGAATAAAAGTGAATAAGTTGTAGCATACGCTGTTTCCATATTCCAGTAAATTCGAGTCATAGGTGTTGTTTTATCAATATATCAGCGAAAAACACAACCTATTCTGAAATCGAAATAACCTTTGATTCTGACTCATTGTCACATTGAATAATTAGACACAGTTCAGTGCGAGCTTGTTAAAGTGCTGTCGAAAGGTATAACTTTAGGCTGTCTGATCAGGATATTGTTTCATTTTTAACTAATCTTGAAGCTTTGAAAAGATTTTAGTAAAAAAACCTGGTTTTCAATGAAATTAAAAGAGGTTGAATCAATAAAACAAACTTCAAAATGAATCTAAGGTATTGGTTTGAAGAAACAGTAACATTTTTAGAACCTTTGACTATATAAAATATGACAACAATCACATATTTAAGATAAAACCACAAAATACTTGAAGGTGTATTCTTAACATAAAGAAATAATAAATACGAATATTCTTAAAATAATCTTTACAATTTGAGAAAACGACAATCATGTGGTTAAATCATTAAGTTATCGTTATTTTTAATGGTTAGTTTTATCCTTGAAAATTAAATACTTAAGAAATGAAAACCATCACTAAAACGATTTCGTTGCTATTATTAATCACATTCATATTTGCTTGTGAGAACGAAACGTCTCAAAACACTGTTGAAGAAAATTTAGGAGATATTGCCGTTTCAGATGAAATTGCACAAAAGGCAGGGCCTTGGACAAGACAGTTCACCGACAATTTTGACAATACAGTAAGTACAAGTAAATGGGAAAGAACAAATAGAAGGGACTATAATTCGAACAACTGCGAATATGTTTCAGGAAACCCTAGAGTTACAAACTTTGATAATAGATCCTGTCTAGAATTATCGGCATATAGGTATAGTAATAGATATAGATCGGGGCATGTAAAATCTAGATTTTCCTTCAAGCCAAATCGTAATGAGCAGTATCGTGTTTCTGCATCAATTAAGTTAATTGCTAAACAAGGATCTAATTATAAAGGTTTTGCACAAACTTATGGGGCATGGCCTGCTTTTTGGACCGTAAAAGAACAAAATTGGCCTACT
This sequence comes from Aquimarina sp. AD10, assembly GCF_003443715.1. Classification (NCBI taxonomy): domain Bacteria; kingdom Pseudomonadati; phylum Bacteroidota; class Flavobacteriia; order Flavobacteriales; family Flavobacteriaceae; genus Aquimarina; species Aquimarina sp. AD10. The sequence continues at coordinate 4,279,049 of NZ_CP031965.1, forward strand.
GGGGGTGAAATTGATATTATGGAAGGGTACTCTTTTGGAAACTCAAGCCACTTTGCAAGTAACCTGTTTTACGGCACCAGTACAGGGCAAAATTTGTTAGAAACAAATGCAGAAAGAAGATATCCAAATAGTGAAGGGTGGCATACCTATGATCTGTATTGGACGAATATAAATGGTAATGTCTATTTAGATATTCTTGTAGATGGAAATAAAGTGGCAAATTATTATAATGGTATTGATAGTGACCTTAGACTACAGAATTTTGGGCCACATAATGTTATTTTTAACCTTAATGTAGGTTCGGATACCGGTATTTTTGACAACTCTAGAATTAATTTATTCTCTAGGACTTATATGTATGTAGATTATGTACATGTAGATAAAAGAACCTTGTAGTTTTAACTTATTTTAGGTATTCATTTTAACAATACATCTACTATTAGGATAGTAACATTTTTAGTTTCTTTGCTATTAAGTATATAGCAATACACCAACTATGAAACTTTCAAAATTAATATACTTAGCGATTGTTTTTTCAATCGCTTTTTTAGGTACTACACGTGCACAAGTTCAAAAGGATACACTAGTAGCTTTTCGATATTTTCAAAAAGCAGATTCATTAAAAGACAAAGGTAGGTTTAAGAATTCTATTTATTATTTTAAAAAAGCAATTCCTTTATATAAAAGAGAAGAGGTTTGGAGCAGAGTCGCATCATGTTATAATATGATTTCAGAGAATCAATGGAGAGTCGAAGACCTTGAAAAATCTTTGCTTTATGCTAATAGGGCAATAGAAATTAGCGATTTGTATTTGGGAGATAGTAGCAAATCAAAGGCTATTTCCTTCGATAATATAGGGAAATATTATCAAATAAAGGCAGATTTTGATAGTGCTTTGTCATTCTATAAAAAGGCCTTAGATAATCGAAAAAAAACACGTCCAAAAGGGCATGAAAGTTTGGCGGTAAGCTATAGTAATATAGGTATTGTATATCAAACATTATCAAAGTATAGAAAAGCACTTTATTATCAAAATAAGGGATTGTCTATTAATATAATGACTTTTGGACCTGAACACTTAAGAACAGGAAGGGATTATAATGATGTGGGTAATACCTATCAAGCTCTGGGAGAATTATACACTGCTCTAGAGTATTTTAACAAGGATTTGAATATAACAATTAAAAATCAAGGAGAAGATCATCTTTATGCAGGGTATAATTATAACAATATAGGAAATGTGTATGAACAATTGAATCAATATGAAAAAGCTTTGGCTTATTACGAAAAGGCCAGATCAATTTTTATTAAGACCGAAAGTGAGTATCCCGCATTTGTTATTTATAGTAATATACAACATCTTTTATCCAATATTGGAGAATATGAGAAAGCATTACAGTTTTATAAAAAAAGTATTAATATAGGAAGTAAGGTTTTAGGAGAAAATCATCCACATATAGCGATTTCTTATTGGAATGCGGGGGTTATTTTTGAAAACAAAGGTAATTATGAAGAAGCGTTGATACACTATAATAAGGCTCTAAAAATATTTAATTTTGTATATAAAGAAAATCATGATGATGTAGCAAAATTGTATACAAGTATTGGTGATTTGTATATCGTCCAAAAAAAATATGAAGAAGGGTTGAAGTATTTAAGATTATCAGCAGAAATATATGATGAGATTTTTGATAAAGATAACCTCGAAGTCTCAAGTGTATATATGAAAATGGCTAAAATTTACCTTAAAAATAATGATAGTAAGGAAGCCAATAAGTATACTCTAAAAGGATTAAAAGTATTAAGTGCAAAACTTGAAGAATCTTCACCATCTGTTTTGGGGACATTAAATCAAATGGCAAATCTTTATAATGAACAAGGAGATTTTCAAAATGCTCTTTATTACTTTGATAAAGCGTTATCGATAAACTTAAAAACTAAAATATCTAATGTTAAAGACGAGATTTTTACTCCTAAGAATTATTATAACTCAAAATTTCTATTAGAAACACTTAGGGGTAAGGCCAGAATCTTACAGGTTGAATATGAAAGGAGTGCTAAAAAGACAAATCTTATTCAAAGTATTAATATATATAAAGAGATTGATGTTGTAATAAATGATATTCGAAATACTTATAAAAACTATCAAGACAAAATACTATTTTCTAAAGAAGTAAAAGAAATTTATGCAGATGCTATTCAGGCAAATTTGGTAATGTATGAAGACTATCAAAAAGAAGAAGCATTAGAAAGTGCGTTTTATTATGCAGAAAAAAGCAAAGCAAATACCCTAAAAGAATTACTTTCTGAGTCGACTTCTAAAGGTTTTGCAAATATACCAGAGGGACTTTTGAGCATTGAAAAAACTATAAAAACAGACCGAGCATTTTACCAATCACAAATTATTGATGAAAAATCAAAAGAGGAAGTCGATTCTATTAAAATTTCAACTTTTGAAAATAAACTTTTTGACCTTAATAGAAAACAAGATTCTTTGACTCAGGTTTTAGAAAAAGAGTACCCTAAATATCATCAGCTTAAATATCAGGATGATATTATAACCGTTGCAGGTATTCAAAAAAATCTATCTGCAAAAACTACATTGTTAGAGTTTTTTTCAGCCGATAGTATTACCTATGCCCTTATCATTACAAAGAATAAACTAGAAGTACAAGAATTATCAACTCCTAATATACTAGAAAAGACAAAAGAGTTTAGAGAAGCAATAACCTCAAAAGATGTAAGAAAATACAAACGTGTAGGCCATTCATTATATACTACATTAATTACTCCTATTCAAAACAAAATAGTAGGTAACGAGCTTGTCATAGTTCCAGATGGACCATTATGGCATCTTAATTTTGATCTACTACTTACGCAAAATACTACGTCTAATAATCCTAAAGCATTACCTTACTTCCTTAGAGATTATGCTATTACTTATGCAAATTCTGCAAATCTAGTATTTACATCATTTAAAACGAATGCAACAAATAATACTACCCCTCTAGAAGAGTGTTTAGCCTTTTCATTTTCGGATACGACAAGTACTAATGTCGTTGATGCAAAAGCAATGAGTATGGCAACCTTAAGAGGAGCTAAGAGTGATCTACCTGGTACACGTAGAGAGATCCAGGAAATTTCAAAAATAATTGATGGGCAATATTATTTTGGATCCGAAGCAATCGAAGCTAATTTTAAGAAAAAAGCTGGTCAGTATAATATTTTGCACTTAGCACTGCACGGAGAAGTAGATAATGATCGCCCAGAAAATTCTAAGCTCTTTTTTACCAAAAGTAAAGATACCTTAGAAGATAACTTGTTATATGCGCATGAATTGTTTGCCCTTGATATCCCTGCAGAACTTACTGTACTTAGTGCTTGTAATACAGGAAGTGGTAAAATCGCTAAAGGAGAAGGTATTATGAGTTTAGGTACCGCGTTTCAATACGCAGGAACAAAAAGCTTATTATTAACCAGTTGGGAAGTGCCTGATCAAACAACTCCAGAGGTGATGAAATATTTTTATAGCAACCTTAAAAAGGGATTGAACAAAGGTCAAGCACTACAACAAGCCAAATTAGAATACCTCAAAACGGCTAAAGCTGATCGTGCTGATCCATTTTATTGGGGCAGTTTTTATTTGGTAGGAGATTCTGGAGCTATGCATTTTAATAACATTACCTCATGGTATTGGGTTTTTGGAATCGGTATTTTGTGCATTCTCGGATATTTGATGTATAGATATAAGACAAGACAAACATAAGTTACTTTAGATAATAGACTGGTAATTAGGTGTTTTAAGATATTATAGTATCTTTAAAGAACCCTAAATTATTTTAAAAACCTATATTTTATGTTTATTATCTTCGGAACACGAGGACTAAAACACACGGTTAGTGATAGTCCTGTTTTATCAAATTCATGTCCAAATTGTAATAATGGTAGTCTTGTCAATAAGTTATATCGACGATGGTTTACCTTATTTTTTATTCCGGTAATCCCACTGGATACAGTAGATCGGTTTTATGAATGCGATAGTTGTAAAAGTGCCTATAATGAAAGTATCAAAACAATTTTACAGCGGTCTAAGGAAGAAATTAATGAAAATCAAAAAAGAGCAACATCAATATATGCCAAAGCACTTATTGCTGCAATGACGCATATGGCTATTATCGATGAGGATTTTGCCCCTGAAGAAGAAAGAGAGATTAAGGATGCTATAGAAGGTTTTCAAGAGATGAAAGAAGAGCTTCTGGCCATTCATGAAAATGTAAAAGTAAATGCAAATATGAATAATCAGGTATTTGATTTTTTAAATTCGGCTAGAAATGAATTATCATCAGAAGCTTTAATTAATATCCTTGCGCAAGCTGCAGTTGTTTTATTAGCAGATGGTACAATAGAGAAAGAAGAAGAAAATCTTATGAAAGAGTACCTTATCGCTTGTGGACTCCCTAAAGAAATGTATCAAACATTGATTGATAAACTGAAACAAAAGGATATGACGACCCTTAAAAAAGAACAAATGAATTAATAGTTATAATCTGTCACATTGAGCGGAGTCGAAAATGTATTGAAAATCAAGATATATATTTCTCGACTACGCTCGAAATGACCGAAAAAATAATCTTTTTAGACATCCTCTTTTATTTGTATTCTAAAAAAATAGGTATCTTCGCATTGGTATTACTAATAGTTCTTAAAATACCATACTCCATAGTTTTTGAATTTATGTTTAATTTTTAAAACTATGTATGATGAATTGGAAAATTCAAAAACTATTGAATGGTGAGACAATTGTCTCCAAAGAACCAGGTAATTCTATGTTACCCATTTTGAAATCAAAACAACCTGTACTGCTCGAACCAGTTGATTGGCAAGATTGTGAAGCAGGAGATATTGTTTTTTGTAAAGTAAGAGGGAATTGTTTTACGCATTTAGTCAAAGCAAAAAATGCAAAACGAGGATTACTAATTGGTAATAACCAAGGACGCCTTAATGGGTGGACAAAAAATGTATATGGTAAAGTAATAGAGATATTGCCAATATCATAGATGAAGTAGCGCTATAAGCGCTTTTTTTGTTTTACTACCTATCATAAAATTAGCATGACTACACGAAATAGAGGCAAAGAAGCAAGCGATGATCGTTTATTTGGAGATCTCATTATACAAGAAAAATTAAAAGAGTCTTTAAAAGATATATATTATTTGCTCTCTCGAGGTTTTGCAGAAAAATCAACAGTACAATTAGTTGGTAATCGATATAAACTTAATGCTCGACAACAAAAAGCAATACAAGGGATGAGTGCTGGTACCCAACAAATCATATGGCGTACTGATCATTCTCTATCTCCTGAACAGTTAAAAGACAAAACCCTTATCATCGATGGATTTAATATACTAATCTTATTAGAGAGTGCTTTGTCTGGAGCATATGTGTTTAAAGGTTTAGATGGGTACTATCGCGATTTATCTGGAGTGCATGGAACATACAAACGTGTAAAGAAAACAGAAGAAGCTGTTTTGTTGATAGGACAAACTTTAAATAGATTACAAGTTGCATCAGTGCATTGGTATTTTGATGCTCCGGTTTCAAATAGTGGAAAATTGAAAACAATACTTCGTGAATTAGCAGAGCAAAATAATTTTTCTTGGGATATATATTTGGATAATAACCCCGATAAGGTATTAGCCACATCAGATCATGTTGTGGTAAGTTCTGATGCTTGGATTCTTGACAGAGCTCAAAAGAACTTTAACCTCGGAAAATATTTGATAGAAGGTTGTTTAAACGATATAAATACGATTTTTGCAGAATAATACCTCATAGTAATACTTCCCTCATTCAAAAGATCTGTTCCCTCATTCTTGATTTCATAGCAGACGATTTCATTATACATTTATACTATTCCAACTTAAATATTTGACAAACGAACATGATGAATAGTATTTTTTTGGTTGGTTAGTTGTTAAAGCGGATGTGATAATGGGGTAGTCACATCCGCTTTTTTTGATGATTCAGAAGGTATAGTGAAGTAGTATAATTATTGTGAAAATTTTTACAATAGTTTAAAGCAATACTTTCTATTTTTACAAGCTTTAATGCTATGTAAAAGAAGATTATCAAATAATGAGATACACTACATTACCAAACACAGATATACAAGTTAGTAAGATATGTCTAGGAAGTATGACCTGGGGGCAACAAAATACTGAGGCCGAAGGACATGAGCAATTAGATTATGCAATCGATCAAGGCATAAACTTTATTGATACTGCAGAGATGTATTCTGTGCCAGGAAGAAAAGAAACGCAAGGTAGTACCGAACGTATTATAGGATCATGGTTTGCTAAAAACAAGAATAGAGATAAGGTAATTTTGGCTTCAAAAATCACAGGCCCAAGTCCAACCTTTAGTTATATTCGAGATAATATGGGCTTTTCTAAAGCAGCATTACATGATGCTATACATAAAAATTTAGCGCGTCTTCAAACAGATTATATTGACCTTTATCAGTTACATTGGCCAGAGCGTAATACTAATTTCTTTGGTAAAAGAGGATATACTCATAATGAACATGAACAATGGGAAGATAATTTTAACGAGATATTAATTTCGTTACAAGAGCTAATAAAAGAAGGAAAGATCAGACAAATAGGGATTTCTAATGAAGCTCCTTATGGAGTAATGCGTTTTGTAGAAGAAGCTAGAAAAGGGATGCCAAAAATAAGTACTGTTCAGAACCCTTATAATTTATTAAACAGAAAAGACGAAATAGGGTTAACAGAGGTGTTGCATCGTGAAAATGTAGGGCACTTGGCTTATTCACCTTTAGGTTTCGGGATGTTAACAGGTAAATACCTTGAAGAAATACCAAAAGATTCAAGATTAGATTTGTTTCCAAACTATAATCGTTATATGGGTGAGAATAGTTTTAATGCCACACGACAATATAGCGAGATTGCCAAAAAACACGGTATTAGTTTAACGCAAATGGCATTAGCGTTTGTTACAGATCAATCTTTTGTAACCAGTAATATTATTGGGGCAACTAGCATGGCTCAGCTTAAAGAAAATATTGGTAGTATTGATATCATCCTGTCCGATGAGATTTTAAAGGAGATTGAAGCTGTGCATGAAACGTTTCCTAATCCAGCACCTTGATGATTTATTTACTGAGTTATTTTTTAAGCCAAAGCCTTAGTAATTAATTTCATTATTTAGCAAATAAAATAAAAATATTTCAAGCCATTCTAGAGATAAGAAGGGCTTGTTTTTTTGTGATAAACAAAAACAAATTGTATTGAAATTGAAGTGCTAGAGATCTTAAGGAAGCAATTGCTCTATCCTTAAGAGGTACGAGTGGTGTTTAAACCGTTAGGGGTAGAGGAATATTAAGTTTATATGTAATATATTGTTTGTCATATTTAAAAAAATTAACTTTAAACAAGTTTACTATTTTCCTTAACTACTATTAATGAGTATAGAAAGAGATCAAAAACTGATTGATGCCATTAGCAACGGTTCCAAAAAAGCATTGGAAACTGTTTACGTAGAAAATGAGGATAATTTTCATGGATTTGCTTATAAATATATTAGGTCAAAAGAAGATATTAGTGATATTTATGGAGATTCTATTATTGTTTTTTGGGAGAATGTTTTAGATGGGAAGCTAGTTAAACTTTCAAGTAAAATATCTACATATTTATTTAGTATAGGTAAGTACAAAATATTGAATTATATCAATAAAGACAAGAGAAAAACTGATAGAGAAATAGATTTTGATATTAAAGACATCGATGACCAAATTGAGAATTTCGAATTAGAGCCTAAAGAACTAAATGATGAGGAAGTTTTACTAGAAAAATATTTTGATCAATTAGGAGAACAGTGTAAAAAAATTCTTGTCTTGTTTTATATAAAGGAATTAAGAATCAAAGAAATTCAAAAAAAAGAGAATTATAAATCTTCAGACGTTGTTAAAAGTATGAAATCTAGATGTTTAAAGAAGTTGAAGGAGATAATTGAAAGAGAGGGGTAGAGTATGAAAAGTGAGGAATTGTTAAATAAATATTTTTTAGAAGGCCTTAATAAGGAGGAGATGGAAATTTTCAATCATCTTTTAGAAAACGACCTGAAGTTTAAAAAACAATTTGAGTTGGAAAAAAGTTTGCAATTAATTGTAAAAGGTAAAAGGAGAAAAGTCTTAAAAAATGAAGTATTAAAATTACGATTATCGAATAAACAAAAGAATGATTACATAAATGAAATAGATAAGGAAAGATGGATAGATTCTCTATTGTTTCAAGAGGAAAAAAGTAATAAAAAAACGATTTTTAAAATTCGAAAAGGGATGTATTGGGTTAAATGGGCTGTCGCAGCAAGTATTTTATTTTTTATATCATTCTACTTTTATAATTATAGATTTAATAATGTTTCAGAAAAATTATATGCTTTGCATTTTGAAAAATATCCTAATACCATTTATCCTATTGAAAAAAGTGGGTCTCAAGAAAACTCCATTGAACTAAAGGCTTTTATCGCCTATGAATTAGATAACTTTGAAAAATCAATAGAATTATTTAAACAACTTAAGTCAGAGCAAGACCTTGACTATGTTGACTTCTATATGGGATTATCCTATTTACAAAATGACCAAATAGAGGAATCAAAGAATAGATTTAAAATGGTCATTAAGAGAGATGAAAAGTTTTCGGACGAAGCTCTTTGGTATTTATCTCTGGTGCATCTTAAAAATAATGAAAATAAAAAAGCACTAGTTTCCTTGACAAGGATTGTTAATAATAAATCATATAAACATAAAGAAGCCCAATCTATTAAAAATGCTTTGGAATAATTTTTCTATCTAAATTTTATTTTCCTGATATATAAGAACAGTATTAAAGATAGTAGTAATACAATCCAAAACCAATTCATTACTGAATCCTTTTTAGCGATACTTTCCGTACTTCCATTAAGGGTTATGCCAGACCACCAATAAGGATGAATATAGTCTGTATCACTATATTTTTTTATAAAGTCTGTTTTTGCTAATTGAAGAGCTGTGTGTTTCTTTTTGCCTTTGGAGAGGTATTTATAAAAGCTTATTACAATATCTGAAGAAGATTTATCACTTACTTTCCATTTGGTGCTTAAAATACTAGAAGCTCCTGCATAGAAAAAAGCACGTGATATACTTAACATACCTTCTCCCTTTTTGAATTGTCCTATTCCAGTCTCACAGGCATTTAAGCATACTAATGAAGCATTTAGATCAAGATTATAGATATCTTTTGTCAATAAAGAATCTATTTCTTTATTTTTTGTAAAAACAAGCTGTGATCTTTCAGGATAATTGTCATCTAATATAGAATGGGTTGTTAAATGAATTATGTCAAAAAAAGGACTTTCTTTGACAAAAGAACCAACCGTTGCGTTATCTCCTTCATACAATTTACCATTTAGGAAGGATAGTATCTCTTTAACTTCTTTACTTGAATGTGGTAAATTCACATATTTGCCGGAAAAAAAAGAAGGAGCAAAAACCAGTACTTGTTTATTGTTTTCTTTTTTGGGTTTTAATTTTTGTAATAAAGTGGCAGAATTTGCATAAGTAATTTTGCTTTTTTCGATTAAATATTTTTTACCAGTGTATAAACTTTCAAATGGAATATAATTGAGTATCCCATCAGGAATAATAATTAAATTTTCAACATTTTCAACATTTCTTATTGATTTTATAAGCGATTGATAAATAGAATAAGACTCTTTATTTAATGTTGTAAGATCATATTTTGGATTTTGTAGAGATGTTATAAGTTTTTGAAGTTGCTTTTCAAACCCCTTTTGAATAGGAATCTGCTTAAAATCTTTTTGATCCTTAGAAATTGGAATTATGTATATATATTCTTCATCGTAAAAGTACGATAAAGCCATATCATTCTTATTTAATGTTTTTTGGAACTCTTTAATAGATATAACCTGATCATCATATTTTAAATTGTAGTATCTAGGAAATTTTAACTCGATTTCTTTAATGAAATTTTTATAATTTTCCTCATTTTCCAAAAGTTCCTCATCAAGAGCAATTAGTTCAGAATTTTCATCGGCTAACTGTTTTTTCCTTTTTAGTGTTTTAATTTTATCATTCAGTTGATATTCTTTTTCGTAAACGTATTTTGGTAAGTTTGAAAAGCGATATGCTTTAGCGTTTAGCAATGCTTCTAGTAATACAACATTTTTACCTTTTTCAGATAGATAGAAAGCTTTATCAATAAAACTTTGTTCTCCTGTTTTTTTATAAAGGTTATATGTAATATTGATTCCAGATTCAAAGACAGGATAAAAATTCTCGATTAAAAATTGTTTATCCTCTTCGTTCCAAAAAGAAGATTTAATATTATCAATAACTTCAACTGCTGCTTCAACGGTAGAAAGTGCAGATGGTAATTTCTTTGATTTTTCAAGAGCAATTATTTTTTGGTTTAAAACTTTTAAATATTCATATTTATAATTTACTTCTTTTAATGCAGGATTTTGCAATACATCTCTAGGTTCAAAATTTTCTGACAATAACATAATCGCATTCTTGTAATGTGTCAAACTTTGCATAACATTATTTGATTCTTGTTTAATATCACCTTTAAGTCTATGGACTCTGGCTATTTCTAGGTTTTTGGATTTCGTAGAATCCTGTCTCAAAAAGTGTAAAGTAGTATCCAAAGAAATTAGAGCTTTTTCATATTCCTTATTTAAAAATTGAATCTTACCTAAAATGTAATGATAACGATAAAGCAAAGGATCTGGATTTTTTAGGTTATTATGACTAATGGAAAGATAATATTTGGCGCTATCCAAAAGAGACGAGGCTTTGTTTTTTTGATACCATTTTAGATAATTATTGGCAATTGTGTAACATTTTGTAACGACTCTATTTTTTGATTCTTCTCCAGTACTTATTTCTTTCTTCAAACTCCTTTGAATAAACGATAATGCACTTTTATATCGCCCTTGTTCAATATAAAGATCCCCTAATAAAGTATAGGTTTGTTGAGCAAAATCAGTTCCTATTTCTTGAAGTGTATAATTTAGACTAAGATTATATAATTTCTCAGCTTTTGTATACTCACCCCAGAATTTATAGGCTAATGCCTCATATTCTAGAGCTACACTAAAGTATTTTTTTTCTTCTATGGTACGAAGAGAATCTGGTATTTTAGAAATACTATTTCTTAAGTCAATAGCAAGTTCTTTAACACGATCATAGCTTCGTAACTTTTTCCAATAATTAATTTTATCAACTTGATGATGATGAATAACTTTTCTTCCCTCTGGTATTGAATCAAAATAAGAGTTTTGATACTCAAATATGGTGTCTCCTCTTTTAATATAGAAATCCAGTTTTTTTAAATCATAATGCCAACTAGAGGTACTATTTAACTGTTGGATCAAATAAATACAAAAAAGCCAATTTTCTTGTTTTTTGAATATTTCATAAGATTTATCAAAATAAAAAAGGGAAGAATCTTTTTCTTTATATTTTAGATTAACCCCTTTTTCATAGTATTGTTCAGCTTTAAATAGTAACGAATCTTTGTTATTCTGAGAATAAGTTTTACTATAGGCTCCGATCAAAAGGATTGTTAGTATTACTTTTGCTATATATTCGATCAAAAAATTATTGAGGTCTAACATAAAAAGATTTGTTTCTTAATGTTCCACTAATATTCCTAATTTTTATTTGAGCGACACCATAAATTTTATTTTGAAATGAAATAGGATAAGCGACATAACCAGAAACTCCTTCTATGTAATGTTTTTCATTTATAGAGCCTCCCACCTTGTTGCCTTTTTGATCTAATATTACGATCTCCTTGTAAAATTCATTAAACGGACGAATTACATATTTTAATCGATTGATACGATTCCATTTGTCATTACAGTGGCCTGTACTACAGCCTCTGGGTGGTTCTACAGATCCGATTTCAGATCTTACTATATCACAAATTTCTTCTTTAGTGCATAAATTTATAAAGCAACCTTCTCTACTAGGCTTAATAATACATATGTCTGATAATTGAGAAGGGTTTTCAATTTTATCTTTAATGTTATTTTTGGAAGCCCTTCGATTTTTAGAGCTTGCCTGAGAATTACTATTGCTAGACCCAGATATAAATAAGAACTCCTTGTCATTTATTGAAGAAAAAGATATTTTATTAACTCGTCTTAATTCCTCGGGATTCATAGGAAGCTTTGGTTTAATTAACTTGCTATCAGGGATTACTGGTTTTCTAATGTGGTCAATAGAGATTCCGTTTGATAGTTGTCCCTTCGATTTACCTTGATGTTTCTGTGCATAGCAACTTAACGTTAATACTAGTAGAATGAGAAAATGCGGTTTTATAAAAAAAGTTTTCATTGTGTATGTTTTTTATAGTTGGTTATTAATAATTGAATCAAAAAAAAGTAAACATAATTTAGTAATAATATTTCTTTTTTTATGAGAAATTTCAAAATTTATAAGATTGTAAACCTCTATTTCACAATGACTTAATTTCATTTTCTAACGAAATAAAATAGTTCTCACAATCTTTGATTTTTTATCCTTTGTTTACTTTTTAGTGCAAATTGTATTAACTGGTATATTTCGAAATTTTAATGATTGCGCAATCATCAGTATTAATTTAAAATCAAAAAGTATTATGAAAACTTTAAAATTGAAAAAGAGTTCTTGCCCATTTAATCGGGAACTTTTCTTAAGATTTAATTTAAAATTGGGGTTGATCTTTATGTGTTTGTTTATTTTTTCTTGTGATTCAGAAGAAATTAATGAATCCATAGAGCAGATTAAACAACCTACAAAGGAGCAATTAGATAAGCTTGACAAGATGGGAGTTAATAACAAGAATGTAGCTATTGAGGAAATTACATTACTTGACGGATCAAAAGAAGAATATTTCATAACAGAAGATATTCGAATTCCAATAAATGAAATAGAGTCATATCCTGATTTAGAACCTTTAGAGAATGGAGACAAGCAATATAGAACTTCAAACTTGGTTTCGTCAGCAAATAGAACTATTAATATTTTAGGGTATACAGGTGATGGATTTGAGTTAACCAGTAAAATGCAAACAGCTTTACGCTGGGCTGTATTTAACTATAACCGATTAGATACAAGTTTAATATTTAATTTAACATTTGGTGTTGACTACGGCCGTGCTGATATGGTTGTATATAAGTATGGTACGACTTTAGCTGGTGGTCAGGCTGAATTTCCTACAAATTCTGGAAAACCAGGGAAATTTATTCAAATTTTTGCAGGGACTGATTCTTTTAGTACCAATTTGGTTGAGCATGTTATAACACACGAAATTGGGCACGGAATAGGATTTAGACATCAAGATTGGTTTGATAGACAAAGTTGTGGTACTATTACAACTTCTGCTCCACCAGTCGAATCTCCTGCCATATGGATTCCAGAGACCCCCATAGCAACCAATGAAGATTCTATAATGCTAGCTTGTTTTAATGGTACTGAAGACGGGGAATTCAGTGATTCTGATGTTGTTGCATTAGAAATCTTGTATTAACAGAATTTATTCAAATTTTATAAAATTAGGTTCTTCAGGAACCATACATCAAACAATTTTTTTAACAAAATAAATAGTCATGAAACAAAATAATAAAATAAAAGAAATAGAAGAAGTATTAGCTCATTTCGGGAGAGATAAAATTGCAGAAGTAATGGGAAATATGCAGGAAAAGGAATTACCTGTTTTGAAAACCAAAGATTTACCAGATCCTGGATCTGAGATCAAAGAAGGTACTGATAGCTGTGTGGCCTACGAAGATTTAGATTATTTGGAACGTATAATTGACCGTAGAAATTTTCTGCCCGCAAGCTTTTTAGAGGAAGGAGCGATAACTCAAAAAGCTGTTGCGAGAATAGCTTTTAGAGAAAGTTATGGCGGTTTTAGAGCTGGTGATGGTTGGGCTACTGGGTTTATGGTTTCTCCTTCTTTGCTTTTAACCAATAATCATGTAATTTCTTCAAAATCATTTGCTAAAAAATTAGTAGCACAGTTTAATTATCAAAATGATTTATCTGGTAACCCATTAGCTATTGATGCATATACATTTGATCCGGATGATGTTTTTTACACAAATAGAAATTTGGACTGTACACTTATTCGGGTAAATAAAAAATGCTACTATAGCTTTTCAAAATTTAATCTGGATCTTTTACCAGAAACAGTTATAGATCGAGAACATGAATATACTCCAAACCCTTTAGATCCAGTAGATAGGGGAATAAATATAGGCCAACCCAATATTCCTTTAGGTGATTGGGTAAATAATTGGGGACGGGTATGTACTTTTCCTGGTAAAAAATGGGGATTTGTTAAACTGAAAAAAAGAGTGAAATATACCAAAAATCAATTTTTGAATATTGTTCAACACCCAAGGGCAAGAAGAAAAGAGGTAGCACTTCAAGAAAATACAATAACAAATATATTTTCAAATAAAATTCGCTACACTACAGATACTGAACCAGGTTCATCAGGTTCTCCAGTTTTTAATAATTTTTGGGATGTAGTTGCACTACATCACGCTGCAGGAGAATGGGACAATAGTAGTAATAAGTGGATAAGTAACCAAGGCATAAGAATTGATAAAATAATAAAAGCCTTACACACAAATTACGACGGTACCATAGCAGGAAGAAAAATCCTGTCTGAACTTGGAATTCTATAACGTATAAGTTTAATTTTTTTATTGCCTATGAGTATACTTTTATATCCATAGGCAATTTAATTTTTGTTTCTCTTTACATATAAATTATAATCAAAAAAAAGCCTCATCTCATTCTTAAACTTTGCCAATTCTCTTCCTTTTGTTTTATTCTCATAAATGATCTTTCGAAAGATTTTGATAGATAACAATTAAAACCAACCCAACACATATATGGCTATCTACAAAAATCGGATACCTATCACCCAAACAAATGCTCTACAACATCTTCAATTTTAGCAACTAACTGAATTTGAATCTGGGTGTTTTGTAAAGAAATTTTATTGTATTTAGAGACAAAAATGGTCGAAAATCCTAGTTTTTCAGCCTCTTGTATACGTTGTTCTACTTTGGTTACAGGGCGTATTTCTCCGGCAAGGCCTACTTCTGCAGCAAAACAATGGTCTTTCTGGATAGGGATATCTTCACTAGAGGATAATATGGCAGCAACTACCGCAAGATCTATAGCGGGATCATCTACAGAGATACCTCCCGTAATATTTAAAAAAACATCTTTGGCACCAAGTCTAAAGCCTGCTCGCTTTTCTAAAACAGCTAGGATCATATTAAGACGTTTTAGATTATACCCTGTTGCACTACGTTGAGGTGTGCCATATACAGCTGTGCTCACAAGGGCTTGGATTTCGATCATTAAAGGTCTCATGCCTTCTAGGGTAGATGCGATAGCCGTACCACTTAATTCTTCATCTTTTTTAGAAATTAAGATCTCGCTAGGATTGCTAACTTCTCGCAATCCACTGCCCTGCATTTCATAGATACCCAACTCAGATGTAGATCCAAAACGATTTTTTAAAGCTCTTAAAATTCGGTAAACATGATTGCGATCTCCTTCGAATTGAAGAACAGTATCCACCATATGTTCCAGAATCTTTGGTCCTGCTATGTTTCCATCTTTTGTAATATGCCCAATTAGAATAACAGGTGTTGCGGTTTCTTTAGCAAATTTGATGAGCTCTGTGGTGCATTCTCTGATTTGTGAAATGCTTCCTGCACTACTTTCTATATAGTCACTATGTAGGGTTTGTATAGAATCAATAATAACAATATCAGGAGTAGTAGCTTCAATTTGCTTAAAAATATTTTGTGTTTTAGTTTCGGTAAGGATAAAGCAGTTGTCTGTTTTAGAATCAATACGTTCTGCACGCATCTTGATTTGTTTTTGACTTTCCTCACCAGAAACATAAAGTGTCTTATACGGTAATTTTAAACTTATTTGCAGTAAAAGAGTGCTTTTTCCGATACCGGGTTCACCACCTAATAAAGTTAATGAACCAGGCACTAATCCTCCACCGAGAACACGATTCAACTCTGCATCATCAGTGTTATACCTTGCTTCTTGACTAGTGTCAATTTCAGAAATACGAAGAGGGGTAGCAGTTTTATTGATTTTTGAAGCAGAAGTTGCGTTTTTCCAATCGTTTTTTTCTGCTTTTTGAACTACTTCTTCGGCAATTGTATTCCACTCTTTGCAAGATGTACATTGCCCTTGCCATTTAGCATATTGAGCTCCACAGTTTTGACAGAAAAAAACAGTTTTGGTTTTGGCCATAAAAAACAAGATGAGATGTAAAAATACTATTATTTGACTTTAAACCTAAAGTAGTGTTGACAAAAAAAAGATCCTTACAAAGGACCTTTTTTTCTATTTATGATTTTTGGTGATTTACCAGCCAAAATCTTCTTTAATTTTATTAACCTTATCTAGCATATAGTCCTTTGTTAAGAAAGCTACCTCTGATAATTGGAAACCATTTTCATAAGCTCTCATTGCCTTTTTAGGTTCGCCAGTCTGCTCGTAAAATATGCCTAGATAATAATGCCCAAGCATAGTGTCTGGATGTTCTTTTATTGCCAATTTCCCTAGAGGTTCAAGTTCTTTCCATCTTTCGTCTTCGTCTCTAGCTTTTTTTTCTATAGCTGTAGATACTGCTATAAAATCATTTACTCGTATTTCTCTCTTAATACCGTATAGTTGCTCTGTTGTTCTATACATATCTACCAGATAGTCGTATACAGAAGTTTCTAGAGGAAGTAATACTTCTTTGTATGTCTTTTTGCTTATTGGACGATACATTTCGAACATTGCCTCTAGAGCTCTAGGAATTCCTCTACCAACTAGGGTGTAATGAGAAGATTCTTCAAAATTATCAAAGAAGTAATGAGTTTCCAGATTTTCTACAGTTTGCATTTTCTCGTCTAATGCTAAAACGCTTTTTTTAATCCCTTCAGCATCATTTGTAGCAGTGGCAAGATAGTACCAAATATCAGAACCAGAAGCTATTTTGCTAGAGATTCGCTCTGCCATTGGCGGAGCTAGCTCTGGACTTAAACAAACGTATCCTTGAAATATAGGGTTGTCTTTAAATAAAAAGTAATTCAAAAAATTTGCCGTATAATCATGACCAACAATGATCTTTAATTGAGCAGTACGATAGGTTTGATTTAGGTAGGGTACTAATTCTTGCCCTATAAACTCATAAAATTCTGAACCTTTAAGAGTAGGTAAGAATTCTGCCGTATCATACTCACAATCATTTTCTCTTGTTTTTTTCTGATTTACCCCAACCACAATAGATTCTGGCATATCTTCCCAGTAGGAAAAATAGTCTACATTACCTGCAACAGGTTCAAATAGGTAGTCAGCATCTAATACAATGATCAACGGATATGTTTTTTTTACATTTTTTTTATAATTACGAGGCAACTGGATTTTTAGTTCTCGACTTTGATCTAGTTTTATTGATCTAAAAGACTCGTAGATAGCCTGACTATAACCAGAAACGGTTATTATACAAGCAATAATAAGAGTTATACTTTTTTTCATAAGTAATAGAATTAAGGTTAAGCAAGGGACAATATATAAATAATTTTGTTATCTCTCTCGGTTAATAATGGGCAGAAACAAAAAGGATAACGCACCAATAATTATATTTATTGCGGTTTGTGATCCCCATAATATCCATCCGAAAGCCTCTCCAGATGGCTTGTCTATGTCGAATAATAGTAAAATAGCGGCAATTGCAACAGGAAATGCTCCTATACCTCCATTAGTAAAAGTCATAGCAAATGATCCTGCTACGAATGTAGCAAGTATAGGTCCTAGTGATAGTGAAGCTGTTTCAGGAATGGTGAATTTGATCACATAAAACATTGCGACATATAAAATCCAAATTAAAGCAGTATGAAAAATAAACGCTCCTTTTTGTTTTATATTGGTGATTGTTTTTACCCCTTCTAAAATACCATTGCCAAAATCACGAAGCTTAGCGAGAATTGGATTTTTTGAGGTTTTTATAATTCTTAAGAAAATAATACCTGCAAATAATAGACCGCCTAGTACTGCCAGATATATAAATGGGCTTGCAATTTTTTCTTGTAAATACGTTAATAAATATTCAGATTGAAAAAGAAGAGTTATGCCTATAATAAGTAATAGCATAAGTAAATCAATTACTCTTTCTGATATAATGGTGCCAAATGCTTTTTTAAAAGGAATGCCTTCATAAGTCGAGATTGTACCACCACGAAGAATTTCTCCAGATCTCGGTATTCCGAGATTAGCTAAATAGCCTATCATTAATGCCATAAAACTATTAGATACTTTAATAGAATATCCTAAAGGTTCTAGTAAAAATTTCCAACGATAAGCTCTGGAAAGATGAGAAAGAATCCCCATAGTAAGTGATAATATAATCCATTTAGGATCAGCTTGCAATATGTACTCTAATGTTTTTTGTCGCTCCTCGGGAGTAGCAGAATGTATAGAATACCAAATTAAAAAAACTCCCAGAATAAGTGGGAGCACTATTTTAATTAGTTTTACAAGTTTAGGATTCACGTTACTTACGTTAGTAAATTATTTTCCTCATTAGGGAAAAGAAGTTTAGGTTTAAAATCCTTGGCTTTTTCGATATCCATCATAGCATATGTGATTAATATCAATACGTCACCTTTTGCTACTTTTCTAGCTGCAGCTCCATTTAACGTGATTTCACCACTATTTCTAGGTCCTGGTATCGCATACGTTTCTAGTCGTTCTCCATTATTGTTGTTGACGATCTGCACTTTTTCTCCTTCGATGATATTGGCGGCATCCATTAGGTCTTCATCAATAGTGATACTACCTATATAATTTAGATCAGCACCAGTAACTTTAACGCGATGAATTTTTGATTTTACTACGTGTACAAACATGTTACAAAGTTAGTTATTTTTAATTTAGGGCAATATTATCTATGAGTCTTATTTTACCAGCAAATACTGCAATAAATGCTCTATATTTTGTTTCTTTTTGTTTTTGCTTAATAGATTTTAAGTCAGACACCTTAGCAATTTCAAAATATTCTAGTGTAAGCACCTCATTGTTCTCAAATTGTTTAGATACCCATTCATCTAGTTTAGTAACACTTTTTGTGCCAAAGTCTTTTTGTACTTGTTTGAGTGTCTTATAGATAATAGGTGCGGTTTTTAGCTGCAGCTCGTTTAACCTTTTGTTTCTTGAGCTTAAGGCTAATCCACTTTCCTCCCGATAAATAGGACAACCAATAATCTGTATTTTCATTTTTTCAATCTCAACCAATTTTTTCACAATTTGTAACTGCTGAAAATCTTTTTCACCAAAATATGCCTTTGTAGGAGAGACTATAGTAAACAAATGTTTGAGTACAGTTCCTACGCCGTCAAAATGTCCAGGGCGAAATTTCCCTTCCATTTCATGTTCTAATCCATGAAAATCATACGAAATCGAAGAGACTTGCTCGGCATACACTTCTTCAGGTTTAGGAGCAAAAACTACAATGTTATTAGACGATAAACTTGATAAAAGCTTAACATCTGATGTTAAAGTTCTTGGGTAATTCACTAAATCTTCAGAGTTATTAAATTGTGTAGGGTTCACAAATATGCTAACAATCACAATATTATTTTCTTGAATTGCTCGCTCTACTAATGCAAGATGACCTTTGTGTAAGGCTCCCATAGTAGGCACAAAACCTATAGTTTTCTGCTTTTTTTTAAGACTTGCAACATAGTTTATAATGTCTCGTCTTTTTTCGTGTACCTGCATTGGTCTATAACTTAAAGGGTGCAAAAATAAGATATTACTAGCAGACTGCATAAATTTTCGTAATTTTGCAAAATTAATTCCACAAGGAGGACGATAAAAGTATCGATTATATGAAAGATAAGAGGATATTGTATGTATCATCAGAAGTAATACCTTACCTACCAGAGACCGAAATCTCGTCAATGTCTTTTGAAGCACCAAGGATGGTGAACAGCAAAGGAGGGCAAATACGAATTTTTATGCCTAGATATGGCAATATTAACGAAAGAAGACACCAATTGCATGAGGTGATCCGTCTTTCGGGAATGAATCTGGTAATAAACGATTTGGATATGCCTTTAATTATTAAAGTAGCTTCCATACCAAAAGAGCGTATGCAAGTTTATTTTATTGATAATGAGGACTATTTTAAAAGAAAAGCTACGCTTACTGACGAGGATGGCAATTTGTTTCCAGATAATGACGAACGCGCAATCTTTTTTGCTAAGGGAGTTATTGAAACTGTGAAAAAATTGAATTGGTCTCCAGATGTAATTCATGTTCATGGGTGGTTAGCATCTCTTTTACCGTTATATCTTAAAAATTATTATGCAAATGAACCATTATTTGGACATAGCAAGATAGTTACCTCGGTATACGATCATGGTTATGAAGGTATTTTGGATAAGAATATGATGGGTAAAGTCAAGTTTGATGGAATCGATGAAGAGAAAATTAGCGTTCTAGAGCAGCCAACATATAATAATGTTATGAAAGTTGCTATAGATAACTCTGATGCTGTAATTGTAGGATCAGAGAAAATTCCTGATGAGCTTGTAAAATATTTAGAAAATGTAGACCAGCCTGTACTAGAATATAAACAACCAGATGAATTTGCGGATGCCTACGAAGCCTTCTATCAAACAGAAGTATTGGTATAATTAAAATAATATGAGCTACTATGCTTATAAATTTTAATATAAATTCTATCTGTAGAGTAAGAACAACAGATATAAATTAATGAAATTGATGAACGCTTTAATTAGAATAACAACAATTGTTGTTGTTATATGTACTTTTTTATCTTGTGATGATGATTTTAATTCGGTTGGTAGCGAAGTTATAGGAGGAATAAATTTTGAAGATCGACAATATATAGCAAGACCAGTAGCGTATAGCAAAAAGTTTGATAGAGTTCAAACAGGAAACTTGACATATACTCAGAATACTCAACCAATTAATCATGCTAGATTATTGGGAGTGTATAATGACCCGGTTTACGGTCAGACTACATATGGGATTTTATCTCAACTTATCCCAAGCCAGTTTAATCCACAGTTTGGGAATAATCCTGTTTTAGATAGTGTGGTTGTGAGTATACCGTACATAAGTACAAGAACAGAAACAAGACAAGTTGATGTTACACTTACTCAACCTGATGGTACTACTGTTGATGTCACAGAAAATGAGACTGTCTATACCTTAGATTCTATATATCAAAGCAATCCTTTTAAATTATCAATTTATCAATCAAATTATTTTTTAAGAGATTTTGATCCTGCTACAAACGATAGACAGATATACTATTCTAATGATATAGAGAGTTTTGGTGCCGCAGTTGAAGGGACTTTATTATATAGTAATGATAATTTTGTGCCATCTGCATCAGAGGTAATTACTACCGTTCCTGATGATGGTGGTAGCGATGATAATACAGCACCTGATAGAACTAGAATACCGCCTCAATTAAGAGTGGCATTTAAAGATGATCCTACTGTTGCTGGTAACCCGGGAAAAGTTGTTTTAGACAGTTTTAAAGCACAATTTTTAGATAAAGAAGATGGTATAGAGTTAAGTAATCAAGATAATTTCAATAACTTTTTTAGAGGTATTTACCTCAAAGCTGAAGCTGTAAGTGATTCTGGTAATTTACTATATTTGAATTCTCAGGGTATCACTTTTACACTACATTATACAAATGATGGGGCTAATGATAGCGATGGTAATCCGACAAGGGATGAGGAAGTACTTACTTTAACATTTGGCGGTACTATTGTTAATGATATTAGAACAGATTTTGAACCCACTATAGCCGAAGAGTTAAAATCAGAAAATCAGGATAAAGTTAATGGAGAAGAAAAGCTATATCTTAAAGGAGGAGATGGCTCATATGCAGTACTTGATCTGTTTAATAAATATGTAGAAACAGATGCTGATGGTGATTTTGTGTTAGATCAGGATGGAGGACCTGTTTTTATTGATAACCCTACAGACGCTCAAAAGGTAAAGACAGAACTGGATTTTTTAAGAAGTAGAGATTGGTTGATAAATGATGCAAGTTTTAAATTCTATATAGATCAAGATGCACTTAATATTAATGATCCTGAATTAGAACCAGAGAGAATTTATATTTTTAATCTAGAGACAGGAGCAATTATAGCAGATTATACTCTAGATGTCACTTTTAGATTAGTAGATTTTAATACACCATTAAATTCTATACCTAATCATTTAGGTAGAATTACTAGAGATTCTGATGATGCAGGAGATTTTTATAGAATAAGAATTACACAACACATCATTAATCTTTTAAATGATAATGATCTTGATAATATTAAATTTGGTGTTTGTATCTCACAAAATGTAAACGCAGTTACAAGTGTCGTAGGAGACACAGCAACAAATATAGATGAGATTATCCCTACCTCATCCATAGTTTCTCATGAAGGAACAATTCTTTTTGGTAATGGAGCAGGTGTTCCCGAAGCAAAAAGTTTAAAACTTGATATTTTTTATACAGAGTCTAAAAACTAACTAAATTAACCGGAAAAAAATAAATCATGTGTGGAATAGTAGGATATATAGGTCATAGAGAAGCCTATCCAATTGTTTTAAAAGGATTAAAAAGATTGGAGTATAGAGGGTATGATTCAGCAGGAATTGCTCTTTATGATGGTAATGAGATTAAATTGTCAAAAACCAAAGGTAAAGTTGTTGATCTAGAAGAAAGACTAGTTAAAGAAATACCAACAAAAGGTAATATTGGGATAGGTCATACTCGATGGGCAACACATGGTGTTCCCAATGATGTAAATTCACATCCTCACTATTCTAATTCAGGTAATCTAGTAATTATTCATAATGGTATTATCGAGAATTATGAATCACTTCGTAAAGAGTTATCTAATAGAGGGTATTCGTTTACTTCGGAAACAGATACAGAGGTATTGGTTAACTTAATAGAAGATGTTAAAACTAAAGAAAATGTCAAGCTGGGAAAAGCTGTTCAAATAGCTTTGAATCAGACTGTAGGAGCTTATGCAATTGCTGTTTTTGATAAAGAAAAGCCAGATGAAATTGTAGTAGCAAGACTAGGAAGTCCTTTGGCTATAGGCGTTGGAGAGGATGAGTTTTTTATTGCTTCTGATGCTTCGCCATTTTTAGAATACACAAATAATGCTATATACCTTGAAGATGGGGAAATGGCAATTGTTAGAAGAGATAAAAAAGTAAAGGTAAGGAAGATAAAAGATGATAGCATTATAGAACCATATCTTCAGGAGCTACAGATCAACCTTGAGCAAATAGAAAAAGGTGGATATGACCATTTTATGCTTAAAGAGATTTATGAACAACCTAATGCGATTAGTGATACCTACAGAGGTAGAATGAGAGTTGCAGAAGGTATTATTAAAATGGCTGGTATCGATGATAATTTAGCAAAACTTCTTAATGCTAAACGTATTATTATTATTGCCTGCGGAACTTCATGGCATGCAGGTCTAGTTGCAGAATATATTTTTGAAGAATTAGTAAGACTTCCTGTTGAAGTAGAATATGCTTCAGAATTTAGATATCGAAACCCTGTTATTCATCAAGATGATGTTGTTATAGCAATATCTCAAAGTGGTGAAACTGCGGATACCATGGCAGCGATAAAACTAGCCAAAGAAAATGGAGCTTTTGTTTTTGGGGTTTGTAATGTGGTTGGATCATCTATATCTAGAGAAACGCACGCAGGAGCCTATACTCATGCTGGACCTGAAATAGGAGTAGCTTCAACAAAAGCATTTACAACACAAATCACAATTCTTTCATTAATTGCTTTAAAATTAGCAGAGAGAAAAGGAACAATATCAAATAGCAATTTCCATTACTATTTGCAAGAACTTGAAAGAATACCTGAAAAAGTAAAACTAGCCTTAGAATCGAATGAGCATATTAAGGATATCGCTAGAACATATAAAGATGCAAAGAATTTCTTGTATTTAGGAAGAGGGTACAATTTTCCAGTTGCATTAGAAGGAGCATTAAAGCTAAAAGAGATTTCCTATATTCATGCAGAAGGTTACCCTGCTGCAGAAATGAAACATGGGCCGATTGCTCTTATAGATGAGCAAATGCCTGTAGTGGTTATTGCTACTAAAAAAGGTCATTACGAGAAAGTAGTTAGTAATATTCAAGAAATCAAATCTCGAAAAGGAAAGATTATAGGTATAGTTACAGAAGGAGATGTTACCGTAAAAGGATTGGCAGATCATGTGATCGAAATACCAGAAACTGAAGAATTTTTGACGCCACTACTTTCAACAATACCATTACAGTTATTATCTTATCATATAGCCGTAATGTTAGACAAGAATGTTGATCAACCTAGAAACTTGGCAAAATCTGTAACGGTTGAATAAAAGTATCTTGCTCCTTTAGAAAAACGTTGAAAACCGCCTTTTTGGCGGTTTTTCTTTATATATAAATAGATTTTGTTGCTTTTTATAGGTGTTTTTATTCGTTTAAATAGATAAGTTTAGATATGTTGGATTAATTGATGTTTTTTGAAATATTTTTCCTAAATTTAAATACATGCCTATTAGTCAGTTACTTACATGAAATTAAGGTTTAAAGAAAACTTAATTTTTTATAATTACCTTAACATTTATAATCGCTAAACAACATTTTTTAACGTTAAAAAGCAATTTAA
Organism: Aquimarina sp. AD10; assembly: GCF_003443715.1. Classification (NCBI taxonomy): domain Bacteria; kingdom Pseudomonadati; phylum Bacteroidota; class Flavobacteriia; order Flavobacteriales; family Flavobacteriaceae; genus Aquimarina; species Aquimarina sp. AD10. The sequence continues at coordinate 4,303,891 of NZ_CP031965.1, forward strand.
CTTTGTTTTTAATCAAAAAATTGTACTTTTGCATCCCAATTGTGAAATTTCTTGTGCATGCATAAGAAAACAATCGACTTAAATAAATAAATTAAGAATCTACTTATGAAAACAATTACACTAGTTCTAATGTTTTTGGTCAGTACCATAGGCATCTCACAGAATGTAATCACTGGTCGGGTTATTGATGGCTTCGATGCACCAATTCCAGGCGTTAGTATTACAATAAAAGGAACATCAATTTCTACAATCTCAGATTTTGATGGAAATTTTACGTTAACATCAGACAAAGACTACCCTTTTACTTTAGAGGCTAGCAGTATTGGTTTTGATCCCACTACGTATGAAGTTACTTCAGCAGGACAAGACATTACAATTGTCTTAGAAGACATTACTTTTTTAGATGAATTAGTAATTTCTGCATCTAGAGCGCCGGAAAGATTATTTGAATCACCAGTAAGTATCGAGAGATTTGGTGCAAAAGAAATTAAGAATACGGCTTCTGCAGATTTTTATGGCGGTCTTGAAAATTTAAAAGGTGTTGATATTAATACCAATAGTTTAACATTAAAGTCAATTAACACTAGAGGTTTTGCAACTTTTGCGAATACAAGATTTGTACAATTAGTTGATGGTATTGATAATACAGCACCAGCACTTAATTTTGTGTTAGGAAACCTTATTGGTATGAGTGAATTAGATGTGCAAAGTGTAGAATTACTACCTGGAGCATCTTCGGCCTTATATGGTGCGAATGCATTTAACGGGATACTATTTATGAATAGTAGAAACCCATTCGATCATCAAGGAATTAGTGCTTATGCAAAAAGTGGTATTACTTCTCAAGATGCTGGAGGAGATAATGAGTTTTATGATGTAGGTGTAAGAATAGCACATGCTTTTTCAGATAAGTTCGCTGCCAAAGTAAATTTATCTATATTAAAAGGTACTGACTGGGTTGCTGCAGATAAACAAGATTTAAGAAACCCAAATTCTACAAGAGAAAATGATCCTGGTTATGATGGAGTGAATGTATATGGAGATGTTGTTGCACAAACCTTAGACAGAGTTGGAGCGCAATTGGTACAAAATAACTTATTAACTCCAGCTCAGGCGAGCTTATTACCAAATACTTTGGTAAGTAGAACTGGTTATAATGAAGCAGACCTTAACGAAAATGATGCTGAGAGTTTAAAATTTGATGCAGCTTTACACTATAGACCGTTTGCAAATGATTTTGAAGTTATTTATAACGGAAGGTTTGGTAGAGGTACTACTGTTACTCAAGATGCCAATAGAACTTCATTAAGAAATTTCTTTTCACAACAACATAAATTAGAAGTTAAAAATGATAACTTCTTTGTAAGAGGATATGTGACCGCTTCTGATGCAGGAGATTCATATGATATTCGTTTTACAGGTATAAATGTTAACAGAGCATGGAAAAGTGACAATCAGTGGTTCGCAGAATATGCAGGAGCTTATCTTGCAGCTTTAGGCGCTACTGGATCAGAAGAGCAAGCTCACGTTGCTGCTAGACAAGTAGCAGAAACTGGACGTTTAATTCCGGGAACTCCTGAATTTAACGCAGCTTTTGATGCGGTAACAGCAAATCCTGATTTAACAGAAGGATCTAGAGTGAAAGATGAATCACAATTTACACATGCAGACGCCAATTATAATTTTAGTCATATTACTGGTGAGTTTGCAGATATTCAAGTGGGTGGTTCTGTTAGAGAATATAAACTAAATTCTTTTGGTACTGTTTTTACTGATGCCGATGGACCTATTAAGTATTCAGAATTTGGGGTGTATACTCAAGTTCAAAAGAAATTGTTAGATGATAGATTAAAAATTACTGGATCTGTTCGTTATGATAAGTCTCAGTTATTTGACGGTAATTTCTCTCCAAGGTTTTCTGTTGGATATACTTTAGGAGCTAACAGAAATCGTAACCTTCGTGCATCTATACAAACAGGTTTTAGAAACCCAACTACCCAAGATTTATATATTGGTTTAGATATCGGAGCAAATGCTTTACTTGGTTCTGCACCTGATAACCTTGATAGATATGTTATCCAAGACCCTTCTGGTAACCAAATTACAGGAAGAGATGCTTACGAGAATTCTTTCTCGGCTAGATCTGTGCTCGAAGGAAATCCTGTAGCAGCAGATATTGATATTGTAAAGCCTGAAAAAATTACGGCTTACGAAGTTGGGTATAGAGCACAATTTGGATCTGTTGTTTTAGATGGTAGTGTGTACTATAACCAATATGAAGACTTTATTGCTAATGAAAGTGTAATAGTTCCAGGTGTAGGTAGAGTAAATGGTACACCAGCAGAACAAGCTGCTGCTGCTACGGCTGCTGCAAATATTCAGACTAGAAAAATATTTACAGCTTCTACTAATTCTGATGTGGATATTAGCTCTTATGGTTTTATCGCAGGTGTAACAACTCAAGTTAAAGGTTTTGACTTAGGAGTGAATTATACTTTTGCTGAACAAGACTTTGATCAAAGTAAAGATCCTGATTTTGTGAGTAGCTTTAATACGCCTAAGCATAAGGTAAAAGCAACATTTGGTAAAGAAGAGTTGTTTAAGAATTTTGGTTTTAACGTGAGTGGAAGATGGAGTGACGAATACCTTTGGGAATCAGATTTCGGAACAGGAATGATACCTTCTTTTACTGTTGTTGATGCACAAATTAACTATGCTATTCCTAAGCTTAAAACTAAGCTAAAAATTGGAGCTAATAATATTACTGGAGAAGAATACTTTACGGCTATTGGTTCTGGATTTATTGGTTCTCAGTACTATATAGGTTTGATTATAAATAATCTATAAGAAAAATAGTATCATTAAAATATTTTAAGCCTGTTTGATTTTTATCAGACAGGCTTTTTTTATTCCTCTCTTTAAAAAATCTTAAACAAATTTACTGCTAATAGTTGTATTAACAATACTGCTAATTTATGCCTGTTAATGATGTAAAAACACAAAGATTTGGCTATTTTATTAAATAATTCCTAAAAAAACGTATATTGTTCTTATAATTATAAAATAAAGGGGTATGAGAACAATTACATTAGCAATAATGCTGATAGTAAGTAGTATTACTACTGCACAAACAACAGTTAAAGGGAAGGTTGTGGATGATAATAATCAACCAATCCCTGGAACTAATATTAAAGTACAAGGGTCTGCTGTGGGTACGGTTACGGACTTTGATGGGTTATTTTCCCTAACAGTTGATCAATCACCTCCCTTCACTCTTCTAGTTAGTAGTGTGGGATTCGAAGCAAATACCATAACAATATCGTCTGATACATCTGATATAACAATTACTCTTAAAGAAGGTACAGAGTTAGACGAAGTGGTAATTTCAGCATCAAGAACACCAGAACGTATTTTTGAGTCACCAGTGAGTGTTGAGCGTTTTGGGATCAAACAAATAAAAAATACCCCAGCTGCTGATTTCTACGATGGTTTAGAGAATCTAAAAGGAGTTGATATTAATACCAATAGTTTAACCTTTAAGTCAATAAATACAAGAGGGTTTACCACATTTGCAAATAACCGTTTTGTTCAATTAGTAGATGGTATGGATAACTCTTCTCCAGCACTGAATTTTGTTTTGGGGAATCTTTTAGGTATCACAGAGTTGGATGTAAATAGTATTGAACTGTTACCAGGTGCTTCTTCGGCCTTATATGGGGCTAATGCATTTAATGGGATTTTATTTATGACCAGTAAAAACCCATTTGATCATACAGGAATTAGTGCATATTTTAAAGGGGGTATAACCTCTCAAGATGTTGCAGGTGATAATGAGTTCTATGATTATGGAATCAGACTTGCTCATAAATTTTCTGATAAATTTGCTGCAAAAGTAAATTTCTCCTATTTAAGAGGTACAGATTGGGCCGCATCAAGTACAGTTAATGTTTTAAACCCAGCTACTGATCGTACAGATCCTGCTTATGATGGACTTAATGTTTATGGTGATGAGGTAAGTACAAATATAAGAGGTGTTGGGCAGGCGCTAGTAAACGCCGGTATATTACCAGCAGGAGCTCAAAACTTATTGCCTGATGAAGATGTAAGTAGGACTGGGTATAATGAACTAGATTTAAATGCCAATAGGGCAGAAAGTGTTAAGTTTGATGCAGCACTACATTATAGACCTTTCGCAAATGATTTTGAAATCATTTATCAAGCAAAAGTAGGTAGAGGTACTACTATTTATCAGGGTGCAAATAGATATTCTATTAAGAATTTTTTCTTACAACAACATAAGCTAGAATTTAAAAACAACAATTTTTTTGTTAGAGGATACTTTACCGATGAAGATGCGGGAGATTCCTATGATACTCGTTTTACAGGTATAAATATTAATAGAAGTTGGAAAGATGATAACACTTGGTTTGGAGAATATGCAGGAGCTTTTGCCACTGCTAGCTTACAAGGAGTGCTCCCAGAACAAGCACATGCTATTGCTAGACAAACTGCAGATACAGGAAGATTAATTCCTGGAACAGCAGAATTTGCTAGTGCTTTTAATCAAGTGATAAATGACCCTAACTTAGCCACAGGTTCTAAGTTTCAGGATGCTACACAATTAAAACATGCAGATGTTAACTATAATTTTAGTCACTTAACAGCTGATTTTGCAGACATTCAGGTCGGAGGATCTTTCAGAGAATATAAATTAAATTCTTCAGGTACAATTTTTACTGATTTTGATGGTCCTATTCGATATTCAGAATTTGGGATATATACGCAGTTGCAAAAAAAATTAGCTGATGAACGATTAAAAATAACAGCGTCTGTACGTTATGATAAAGCTGAATTATTTGATGGTAACTTATCACCAAGGGTTTCTGTAGGGTACACAGTAGGTGAAAATAGAAATCATAATTTACGTGCTTCTGTACAAACTGGATTTAGAAACCCAACAACTCAAGATTTATATATAGGATTAGATGTTGGAAGAGCAATATTAGTAGGTTCTGCACCGGATAATTTAGATAGAGACGTAAGGGTGTTTGATGATGTTAGTGGAGCGGGTCAAACTATTATAGGAGGTAATAGTGTTACCATAACCGGTAGAGCCGCTTACGAAAATGCTTTTTCAGTGACCTCTGTAGCAAATGGTGCACCCGAAGCTGCAAGTTCGCAAATTGTACAACCCGAAAAAGTAACAGCTTTCGAGGTAGGATATAGAGGAAAACTCAAAAAATTTATTGTTGATGTTAGCGGGTATTATAACCAATACAAAGACTTTATTTCTACAGAGAATGTGATCGTGCCATATTACGGTCAAGTTGGTGATAATGCACTATCGTTACTGGCTCTTCAAAATAGAGATTTCACGGTGTATCAAGCGTACACGAATTCTGATGTAGATATTACTTCTTTTGGTGTTACAGCAGGAGTGGATACTAAAATTGCAGGTTTTAATATAGGAGTAAATTATACCTATGCCGAACAAGATTTTGATAAAGCTAGAGATCCGGATTTTCAAACAAACTTTAACACTCCAAAACACAAAGTAAAAGCATCTTTCGGAAAAGCGGACCTTTTTAAGAATTTTGGATTTAATACAAGTTATAGATGGAGTGATGATTATTTCTGGGAAGCACCTTTTGAAAATGGAGATGTGCCATCTTTTTCTGTAATAGATGCACAAATAAGTTATAAGATTCCAAAATTGAAGACTTCTCTTAAAGCAGGTGCAACCAATATAGGTGGAGACGAATACTTTACTGCCTTTGGTACAGGACTCATAGGTTCTCAATACTATATTGGCTTAACTATAAACAATTTATAGTAATTAATTAGAAATGTACAATTAAAACAAAACAGATGAATACTCAATATAAATGGTTATTACCGCTATTAATTTTTGGATTTCTTGCATGTGACTCTGATGATGATACTCCAGAAACAGAAAATCAAGTTCCGATCACTTCTGGATCGGCTGATTTTTCGACATTTGTGGCTTTAGGAAATTCGTTGACAGCGGGATTTACAGATAATGCCCTATTTATTGCTGGACAAGAGAACTCTATGCCAAATATTTTAGCACAGCAATTTGCTTTGGCAGGTGGTGGTGAATTTAAACAGCCTTTAATGAATGATAATATAGGTGGATTGTTATTAGGTGGAAATCAAATACAGGGACCTAGACTTTATTTTTATAGTGATCCAGATCCGGCTCCTCCTAGCTTATCGGGTCCAACTCCATTGGGAGTTACTCCACCTACTGATCTTGAACCAGAAAAACCTACCACAGAAGTAACAAGTACATTGTCGGGATCATTTAATAATATGGGAATTCCAGGTGCAAAAAGTTTTCATTTATTGGCACCGGGATATGGTAGTATTCCAGGAGTGGCTATGGGAACAGCAAACCCTTATTTTGCGAGAATTGCTTCTGGTGGAACGGCCACAGTGTTAGGAGACGCAATGGCGCAAAACCCAACTTTTTTCTCTCTTTGGATTGGTAACAATGATGTTTTAGGATATGCCTTATCTGGAGGGGATGGAACAGATCCTATAACAGATATTGGGATGTTTACAGATGCATATAATGGACTTATTGCAACACTCACCTCAGGAAGTGCAAAAGGTGTTGCATTTAATATTCCTGATGTAACTTCTATTGCTCATTTTACGACTGTTCCACATAATCCAGTTCCTTTAGATGCTGCTACGGCTGCAGCCGTAAATGCCGCATATGCTAATTATAATGCAGGTATTGTAGGGGCATTTGCTTTTTTAGTAGGTAATGGAGCTATTACTCAAGAAAATGCTGATTTAGAAATAGCTAAAAGAACAATTACTTTTTCAGAAGGTGAAGGTAATGCTGTTGTAATTTTTGATGAAAATTTAACCAACTTAACGGGAATCAATATGCAATTAGTGAGTATAAGACAAGCTACTGCAGAGGACCTGTTGGTATTGCCGGCTAGTAGTTTTATAGGAACACTTGCCGATCCAAATAATCCTTTGTCAGTAAATGGAGTCGCATTGCCTTTAGAAGATAAATGGGTATTAACGCCAGAAGAACAACAAGAAATCGCTACTGCCACAGAGCAATTTAATGGAGTTATTAATGCTGCAGTTCAGGGAGCTGGTTTAGCTTTTGTAAATGCAAATGAACTTTTAGATCAGGTTTCTGCAGGTGGATTGCAGTTTGATGAGTTTTTAATACAGGGAAATTTAGTTTTTGGAGGATTATTTTCTCTTGATGGAGTGCATCCTACAGCAAGAGGGTATGCATTCTTGGCTAATAAAGCGGCAGAAGCTATTAATACAACTTATGGCTCTAATTTACCTATGGTTAAAGCAGCCGACTACCCCACTTTTTACTCGGCAATGCTTCAGTAAATAACTTAAAAAATAATACAAGATGCCTTCGTTTTCGAGGGCATTTTTTTATTGGTACAATAGATTGTTAGATAAGATCTTAATTGTTTTTTTCAAAAAATTGAAAGTAGATGGAAAATAATAATGATGCTACAATGTATATGCCTATAATATAAGTCCCTCTGCTAAATAGAGTGTCAATATAAAACCATCCACTATATAGTTTGATAAAATATGCTCCAAGTAGGGTTTTTACTATTTCGGCATATAGTGCGATATTGTGTTTGTCCATCAATGAGGTATAGGCAAATATTGAAATGGCTAGAAATGCAGCATAGTATAAGATTTGAGTAAATTCTAAATCACCAACACTAATCAATAGATGATACATTAGTGTTATCGTAATAACAAGTTGTGTCCAGGACCATAGTTTTAATAGTAAGGAGTTGTTGGTTTCATATTTTTTCCTGTTGTAGGGATTTGTGGTAACTAGAATCAGATATTTTTCTTTTATATCCTCGGGTCTCCAACCTGTAGGCATGAACCATATTTTGATTTTATCCAACCAGTTTTTGGTACGCCAGGCATCTTTTAGGATGCCCCAAAAATGCATAAAATTAATCAAGAAGGGATTCCAAGTGTTTACTGGTTTTTTAACACCGTATACAGGAGGTTTTTCAGGTAACTCTTCTTGAAATGTTCCGAAAATTTTATCCCAAATTATAAAAATTTCAGAATAGTTTTTATCAAGATATTCTGTATTAATAGCGTGATGAACTCTATGATGAGATGGAGTAACAATAATGTATTCAAGTATCCCCATTTTGTTAATTAATTTGGTATGGTACCAGAACTGTGCAAAAAAATGAATAGGAGCGATAAAAGCTACAATGTGAGCAGGAATACCAATTAGTGCAATCGGAATGTATAAAAAGAAATAAATAGAAACGATGGCCGAAACATTCTGACGCAATGCACAAGCCAAATTAAATTCTTCACTACTATGATGAATAATATGTCTATTCCAAAATACATTTATAGTATGATTAAAACGATGAGACCAATATCCTGCAAAATCTAGCCCAATAAACGTTAAAACGTATGTGAGAACTGTAGATTTGATTTGAATAAGGGCTAAGTGATTTACCATCCATTCGTAACTAACAATAATAATGGTAAGACCAATAAGGTTCTTAAGAGTATTAGTAATCCCTGAACTAATACTCGAAATAGTATCCATACCTTGATTGGTTACTACTCCAATATATCGACCAATGAAATATTCTATCAAAATTAAAATGATAAAGCCTGGTATAGCATAGCTTAAAGCTGTAGCATAAGTTTCCATAAAACATGGGTTTATTTAAAAGTACAAAAAATATAATATTAAGAATTTAGTATGTTTATACTATTATTTATGCATAATTAGTATATTTGTACTAATTCGATAATATGTCAAATACTAAATCAGAAATTATAAGGCAATCTGTGACCCTTTTTAACAAAAAAGGATTCTTTAATGTTAGTGTTAAAGATATTGCCGATATAATGAAAATAAGCCCAGGTAATTTAACGTATCATTTCAAAAAAAAGGAAAATTTATTATCCGCTATACAGGAGGAGATATTAAGTAATTCAATAGATGTGATGCCCAAAGATCGACTTATTACGCTTTCTCATTTTGAAGAAATGTTTCGAAAATTTCACGCAATACAAAAACAGTACAGCTTCTTTTTTCTTGATATCACTTATTTGATAGAAGAATATCCCATGATTATGAATGGGTATAAGGTAGCTACCTCCAAGAGATTTCAAGATGCAAGAAGATTGGTTGATCATTTCATAGCATCAGGCAGACTGATTCCAGAAAGTGATAGGATCGACTATGATATTATAATTCATAATTTATGGATGGTTAGTACATTCTGGAGTACAAGTACATCTATTATTGATAGAAAACATACGTCTGTATCTTATGATTCTCCTATGAATGCACTTTGGGGGACTTTATCACCTTATTTAACAGAAAAAGGATATGCCGAGTACCAAGAAATATTGCTTTTTAAAAAGGCAAAATTGAATATTAATAATTAAAATAAAGTAATATGGCAGTACCAAACCCACCGTTAGAAATGTTTCCCCAAAATACCCCGTTCCCTCCTAAATTTAATGATGCATTACAAGAAAGAGAATATCTAAAGAAGAAGTTGACAGGTGCTTTTAGAATTTTTGGAAAGTTTGGATTTTCTGAAGGTGTTGCTGGACATATAACAGTAAGAGATCCTAAACATAAAGACCATTTTTGGGTAAATCCTTTTGGATTATCATTTAATTTAATTACTCCTGCAGATTTGTTGTTGGTTAATCATAAAGGTGATGTTGTAGAAGGAAACCTGCCACTTAATAAAGCAGCTTTTGCCATTCATTCTCAAATACATGAAGCTAGACCTGATGTAGTAGCCGCAGCCCATGCGCATTCTGTTTATGGTAAGACGTTTTCAGCTCTAGGTCAAGAATTATTACCCATTACTCAAGATGCATGTGCTTTTTATAAAGACCATACGCTTTTTAATGATTATTCTGGTATTGTAAATGAATTAGAAGAAGGCAAGAGAATTGCAGCTGCACTTGGTGATACTAAAGCAGCGATATTACAAAATCATGGCTTGATAACCGTAGGGCACTCTGTAGATGAGGCGGCATGGTGGTTCATTACTATGGAAAGAACATGTCAAGCTCAACTATTAGCTATGCAAACAGGCGAAAAATTAATTGAAATAGACCATGAGGTTGCAATGAAAACAAGAGCCGAACTTGGTTTCCCATTAGCAGGATACTTTCAATTTCAACCCATGTGGCAAGATATAAGTGTGGCCTTAGATTTTATTAGAGTATAAATATGATTTTGAATTATAAATAGTAACAGTACATGAATGAGACCGGAACTATAATTATTGCAGTATCCTTAATGATCATAATGTTTGGGATGGGATTATCTCTTACTGTTAATGACTTTAAAAGAATTGTAAAGAGTCCTAAAGCTATTGCTATAGGGTTAGTAAATCAATTGCTGTTTTTGCCTATCATAGGGTATGTATTAGTTTCGGTATTGGATCTTGAACCAGAAATAGCTATTGGTATAATGATTTTGGCTGCTTGTCCCGGAGGTGCGACTTCAAATGTTATAGCTCATTTAGCAAAAGGAGATACCGCATTATCTGTTTCTCTTACAGCAATATCGAGTGTTATTACCATAATTACAATACCTTTTATTGTTCAATTTGCATTAGAAGAATTTTTGGGAGAAGCAGAAAAAGTTGTTCTTAATGTTCCCCAAATGATAACACAATTACTGTTTATTGTCATTGTGCCAGTTTTTATTGGAATGTTTATTCGTGCAAAAGCAGAAAATTTTGCGGTTAAAATGGGTAAACCTGTGCGAATAGCATCGGTGGTGCTTTTAGTATTTATTACTACAGCCTTATTTGTTAAGGAAAGTCATAATATCATCCCTTATTTTAAGCAAGCTGGATTACCTACAATCTTATTAAATGTGTTGAGTATGGTATTAGGGTATACTTCTGCATATGTTCTTAAGCTAAGAAAACCTCAAGCCATAAGTATTGCAGTAGAGTCTGGGGTCCAAAATTCTGCATTGGCAATTACAATTGCTGTAGTCACATTACAAAACACTTCTTTTGGTATTGCAGGAGCTATCTATACGTTAGTAATGTATTTGGCAGGCTTTGCTATTATACTGTTTGGGCGAAAATAATTTTGTAGTTGTAAGACGTAGACCGCTGTTATATTGTTTTACAGTATTTTGCCTATAAAAACGACTTACAAAAGCTTGTATTTTTCCTCTTAAAAAAAACAAAACAAAAGGCGCTATTTTTTTATTTTAAAAGACTATATTTGCAGCCTGAAAAAGGGAAGTATTTTTAGTTATAGAATTTTAATCTTTTTCATATAGTTAAATACTAAACATTAAATAGTTAGATAATGTCTAAAGTTACGGGTAAAGTATCTCAAATTGTAGGTCCGGTTATCGATGTAGAATTCGCAGCTGGTTCCGAATTACCAAAAATTTACGATTCATTAGAAATTAATAAAACAGACGGTAGTAAAATAGTATTAGAAGTACAATCTCATATTGGAGAAGATACTGTTCGTACTATAGCCATGGACTCCAGTGACGGATTAAGCAGAGGAATGGAAGTTGTTGCGACAGGAGCTGCAATCCAAATGCCAATAGGTGGAGATGTATACGGACGTCTATTTAATGTAATCGGAGATGCGATTGATGGTCTTGGTGAACTTCCAAAAGCAGGAAAAGATGGTCTTCCAATTCACCGTCAAGCTCCAAAGTTTGAAGATTTATCAACTTCTACAGAGGTTTTATTTACAGGTATTAAAGTAATTGATCTTGTTGAGCCATATGCAAAAGGTGGAAAGATTGGATTATTTGGTGGTGCCGGAGTAGGTAAAACAGTATTGATACAAGAGTTGATTAACAATATTGCAAAAGGTCACGGTGGTCTTTCTGTATTCGCAGGAGTAGGAGAAAGAACTCGTGAAGGAAATGATCTTTTACGTGAGATGTTAGAGTCAGGAATTATCAAATATGGTGATGACTTTATGCATTCTATGGAAGAAGGAGGATGGGATCTTTCTAAAGTAGATAAAGAAGTAATGAAAGAGTCTAAAGCTACTTTCGTATTTGGACAGATGAATGAGCCTCCTGGGGCACGTGCACGTGTTGCACTTTCAGGTCTTACTATTGCAGAATATTTCCGTGATGGAGCTGGAGATGGACAAGGAAAAGATGTACTTTTCTTCGTAGATAATATCTTCCGTTTTACGCAAGCAGGTTCCGAGGTGTCAGCACTTCTAGGGCGTATGCCATCTGCAGTAGGATACCAACCTACGTTAGCAACAGAGATGGGTGTGATGCAAGAACGTATTACTTCTACTAAGAAAGGATCTATTACATCTGTACAAGCGGTTTATGTACCTGCAGATGATTTAACTGATCCAGCACCGGCAACTACATTTGCTCACTTAGATGCAACAACAGTATTATCTCGTAAAATTGCAGAGCTTGGTATCTATCCAGCAGTAGATCCTCTAGATTCTACATCAAGAATTCTTACAGCTGATATTTTAGGTGATGAGCATTACAACTGTGCACAACGCGTTAAAGAGCTATTACAACGATATAAAGAACTACAGGATATTATTGCCATCTTAGGTATGGAAGAATTATCTGAAGATGATAAACTAGCGGTAGGACGTGCACGTCGTGTTCAACGTTTCTTATCACAACCTTTCCACGTTGCAGAACAATTTACAGGTATCCCAGGATGTTTAGTAGATATTAAAGAGACTATTAAAGGATTTAATATGATTATGGATGGTGAATTAGATCACCTACCAGAAGCAGCATTTAACCTTAAAGGATCTATCGAAGAAGCTATCGAAGCTGGTGAGAAAATGTTGGCTGAAGCATAAATAGTACTGAGAAATTAGTTTTTAATGAGATCAATTGATTGCTCATTATAATCAAACTAACGACTCAATACTCAATACTAAAAGATATGTATTTAGAAATAGTAACTCCAGAAGCAGTATTATTTAGTGGCGAAGTAACATCGGTTGCTGTGCCAGGTGTAGATGGAGAATTTCAAATGTTGGATAATCACGCACCTATTATATCATTACTGGCAAAAGGTAATGTAAAGGTGTATGGAGATATGAATTTAGAGGAAGAAGTAGCAGACAAATTCACCAAAGGTGAAAATGGCGAAACTTTACTTCCTATCAATTCTGGAGCTATCGAAATGAAAGATAATAAAGTAATAGTATTAGCTGATTAGCAAATTATATTATTTTGAAAAATAATAAAATCCCAAATTCAAAAATTAGAATTTGGGATTTTTTATGCTTTGATTAGTCCACTTTTTTTATATTATCAATTCTGTTTTTATCTAACCTTGTGCCATAGGGATCAATTGCTATATAAGATGGGATGTCATCTACAATTATTTTGATCTGGGATTTATGTTTGTTAAACTGATGTGCTTTTAAATATAGGATATCATCATCAAGACCAACTTTTTTAGGATGCTTTCTAAATACACCTATTTGTATAGGTTCTTTAATAGGGATTTCAAGATCTTCGCCTTGTTTTTTTGTTTCAAACCTTTTTGTAATTACATCTAGAATAATCTCGTATTGACCATTTTGAAGCTTTTTATATGAAGTGTTACCTATTTTTAGTTCATAAGTAATAATACGCTTAAACCAATCATCTATTAAGTCATGATACTTGTACGGAGTTACTTGATACAATTCTTCAAGAAAATCTAAAGTCACGATTTCAAATTCATCTTTATATCCATATTTAGAAACCATTTTTTGTAATACAGTATTTATTTTTTCACTACCTATTAATTCTTTTAGAGCTAGCATGATAGTGTGATCTTTACCATATTGCAAGTAACTTTGACCATTTGATAAATAAGCTGGTGGTTCTGGTTCGGATGTATGAGAACGGCCTGTAAAATATCGATTATTAGCATTTTCAGATAAATTCCACAGCACACCTTTTCCATAATATTTTTCCATTACTACAATCTCAGTGTATTTAGCCAATCCTTCGATAAAAAAACCTGCTCCTACAGTCATTTTAGGAACTAAAATATGTCCCCACCATTGATGAGCAACTTCATGTATGGTACGTTTTGCTACGAGATCAAAAACATCAGTATTTCTTTGGTCTAGTAAATAAAAATTATCTTCAACCATACTAATCGTTCCTGGCATAGCTTGTCCTCCAAACGTCCAATGTGATGGGATTTCTGCGATGCGAAGGTGATCGAACGAGTAATTACCAAAGTTTTTAATACAATACGCTAATGTCTCTTTCGTGGCTTTCATTGTTGAAGAAATATTCATATTGTGTTTTGGGTGAAAATACTGTTCTATACTTACTCCATTATATTTTTCTTTTTGTACTTCATAACGTCCAGAAAAGTACCCAAGTAAAGGAGATACTTTATTATTGGTTTTATAGTGATAGTAGTTTCTGTCATCTTTTTTCCATGTGCTAATAAGGTTTCCTGGTGCAATGGCAATTTGGTCTGATTGAGTAGATACCAAGGTTTGAAACGATACTCTTCCTATCAAATTATCAGGAGTACCATGCAGGTTAATATTTTCTGTATTTTCTTTTTCTAACTTAGGTAACCCGCGTTTTTTGCGTTCGTCGGCATTTTTAATCTCTTTACTATTTTTATAGCCTAATGAGGGTTCAAAAGAAGAGTGTAGTAGATAACTACCGTTGTTGACAATATCATTTTTGGTATCAAAGCCTTCGTTTTTAACGATTATCTGGTATTTGAAACGTATTTTTTCACCCGGTAAAAGTGGATTTTCTAATTTAAATAAATGAGTCTTGAAAATAGAGTCATATTCGATTAAGATCGCATTTTCTAGAAATACCGATTGTAGTGGCTTTCTTGGAGAGATAAAAACTGTAGTGATTTTAGTATCACTTTTATTGCTTAAGATATAATCAGCTTTTACAGTATATTTTTGTTCATTTGGATAAATATCGACAGTTGTTTTTATATCAACAGGATACAGTTCTTCTAAGGTGTCATATTGCTTGAATTTTAATTCATATGCTTGGGCTAAGTCTAATTGCTTATTTGTAGATGCATATTCGTTTACAATATTGACATTATAAAAAATAAAGCTTCCGGATCCGATCAAAAGTAAAATAGATGAAATAAAGATGCTTTTTTCAAATTTCGTCCAATTATAAAATAAGCGATGTAAGCGAGATCTAAGGTTAACGATACTACCTCGTCTCCATAATTTAAATGCTAATAAAACAAAAAAACCTCCTAAAGCTAACCAATATAGGGTGTACCAATGAAAAGGTTTTAAGTAATACCCATATTCTGATAGGTCGTTATATTGAACTAATGGTGTTCTGCCTAATTTTAATAAAGGATGTTCAATACCAATAAAACTGCTTAAAGTACTACCAAACACAAAGATTAAAATTGCGGAAACAAACATACCTATATATTTGTTTGGCAGTATGTTTTGAATACATAAAGCTAAAACCCCATAGAAGATCATTTCGACACCTTGGAAATAGAATAAGTTAATATATTGACGCCATCCGAAATGAAAATAATTTCCTATTATCTGGAAGCTTACTGATATTAGAATATTGATTAAAATCAATAGCATTGGTAAAACAAGTAAGGCTATATATTTTGAGAAAAAGAATGTGCTATTAGCTGTGGGAGTGGTATCCACAATTCCATTGAAATTTAGATTTTGTTCTTTCCAGACCAGTTCTCCGCTATAAAATATGATTAGAATTAACCCTAAAATAGGTAATACTTCTTTTGTTAATTCGATTAAAAGATAGGTTACTGGGTATAGACTATCATAATATGAGCCTCCTTCAAAAACTCTACTATATATTTCTGTTACCACTATTAAAATCCATATCAGTAATACCGCTATAAAAGGTAGGCTTTTAAAGATAGTACTTAGTTCTAATTTTGTTAAGGATAACAGGCTTATAAGTTGTGCTTTTTTTGTTTTAGGGGAAGTTAAGACTGGTGTGTATTTTTTTGTTAACGGGTAAATTATAGAAGGAGTCTTACTCTGTTTAATTTTTTGACTTCCTTTCCTGAATGAGAATAATCTAAATGTTAAGCCTAGCAAAAACAATGAAAATAGAGTCCAGATACTCCTATTCCAAAAAAAATAACCAGAAAAAGACAAAAGTTGAGAATTTTTTTGATGAGGTGTCCAATACATAGTTTGTTCAAAAAAAGCTGATAAACCAAATGGATCTGCTAAAGCTGCAATGATCATATTCTCTGGAGAAGGAGCTACAGCCTGGGCTAACATTGGGGAATTTAAGAATATAGAACATGCCCAATACAATGCATATATAAAAATTGCGCCAATATAAATAGTCAATGCTTTTCTTGAGAGGGAAGCAATTGAGAATAATAAGGAGACAAGAATAAATAAATTAGGAAGCAAAATAGTTAACCAGACCCATATATAAGGAATAATAGTAAAGGGGGCAAATTTTTCTGGTAGCGAAGGAAAAAAAGTACCGATACCAAAGCCTACAAGCGCTAATGTCATCACCAATAAGCTTATCAGAAATACTCCAGAAAAGCGACTCCAATAAAAGTAGTGTTTCTTTATCGGTGTGCTGTGAATAATACCCTCTGTATGGTATTGTCGATCTCGAACCATTGCATTAACGCAATAAAACATAATAGCAAAAACAGATACCAAACTAAACATTCCTATAAAAAAACTTATTTGATAAGGGGAATTGCTTTGTACTATTTCTGATCCTCCTAATCGGCCTCTTGAAGACATAAAAAAACCAAAAACAAAAAAGACTATAGAAAATATATAAAATGATAATTGTTTAGAATGGTATTGCCATTCGAACTTAAAAAGTTGAGTAAACATGAGCTGTAAATTTTGTAGTTGTTTTTTATCCTTGTAGTGTGCTAAAATATACATCCTCTAATCCTGGGTGTATAGGCTCAAATCCAGCTTCTGGTTTTTTATCGGCGAGTATATGAAGTTGTGTTTTACCAGAAATCAAGCGAGTAGAAATTACGTTAAAAGCAGATTGATAACTTTTTAGATCTTGCTTTTTGACAATCTTGTGCCAGATTTTGCCTTCTAACTTTTCAGTTAGCTTAGCCGGAATGCCTTCGGTAATAATTTTGCCTTGACTAAGTATAGCCATATTAGAACATAAATCCTTTACGTCTTCTACAATATGAGTAGATAAGATGATAATAATATGTTCTCCTATTTCACTTAAGAGATTTAAGAAACGATTGCGTTCTTCGGGGTCTAAACCAGCTGTAGGCTCATCGACAATGATTAGTTTGGGATTACCGAGCAATGCTTGAGCAATCCCGAATCGTTGTCGCATTCCTCCAGAAAAAGTATGTACCGCTTTTTTTCGGTGTTGATATAGATTGGTTTGTAGCAATAGAGCCTCAACCTGTTCTTTGCGTTCTTTTTTATTAATGATGCCTTTTAGAATAGCTAGATGATCTAAAAGTTTTTGTGCAGAGATTTTTGGGTAAACACCAAACTCTTGTGGCAAGTACCCTAATTGATTTCTTAATTCCTGTGGATGTTTTACAATATCAATTTCGTTAAAAAGGATATTTCCCGATGACTGTTCTTGTAAAGTTGCTATTGTTCTCATTAAGGAAGATTTACCAGCTCCATTAGGTCCCAGTAATCCAAACATTCCATTATGGATGGTTAATGAAATGGTATCCAGTGCTTTTACACCATTAGCGTAGGTTTTGGAGACATTAGTTATTTGTAATGTGTTCATAAGAATTAGTTTTGATTCTGGTACGAACATATAATGAGTAAAAAAACTAATCCAGTAATTTTTATAAACACTATTAATATTGAATAGATAGTTTAAAAAAGGAAACCAATGTTGCTCGTAATAAAAAAAGAAGTGTTCGTATAGATTTTGATAGTGTCTGTGCATATACTTATCAAAATGCATGTAGGTTTGTTACTTTTGGTCTATGATTTCATTTTTAAAGAAATACCAAGCTATCCCGTATGGATTTGCTGTCCTTTATATTATTGTTCAAGGGCTTGTATATGTTGATTTTATAAGGATTGATTCAAAAGAAATACTTTTTAATTTAATCGGTTTTATTTTTTGGGGATTAGTAGTTTCTATGATTATGCACGCACTGCTTTTTCACAGAAAAAAGAAGGTTTTTTATGTAATGATACTTGGTTGGGTAGGTGCGTTGTTAGGGTTTGTATTAGGACGACTATTGGATTATAAAGTTTTAGGAGTTAGCTGTATATTTTTGTTCTTTATAATTAGTAGTTATATTCTTTGGTCGTGGTATGTGCAACAGTATCAAAATAAAAAAGGACTTAATTTCTTAAAAGAACGCAAGCTTATTTTGATAAAGTTAGCGTCGCTCTCTGTAGTTTTTATAATTATGTTTTTTATAGATGACTATATGGGAGTTCCTGATAATCCGATAACATTTGTGTTACTGACTTTATTTTGGTTAGGGGTTTTTTATGTATTAGTTCCGAAATTCTTTCAGAAATACAGATTTTTAATTTTAGGTCTCTACGGGATACTTTTTGCTTTTTTTATTTTATTTATAACGTTGATACGTAGCAGAACACACGAGGAAAATTTAGATGTATTCATACTATTCTTATTTCCCTTACCATTATTTATCATATTATGGATTTATGACCAATGGAAATGGTTTAAAAACCTAAAAGCAGATAAAGCAAAAGCCGAATTGGCATTGTTAAAACAACAGGTAAATCCTCATTTTTTCTTTAATACATTAAATAACCTTTATGGATTAGCGAAACAAAAATCAGATCAAACTCCAGATTTAATTTTAAAACTTTCCGAAATTATGCGCTATGTTATTTATAAAGGAAAAGAAAATGAAGTAAAAATAGAAGAAGAAATAGAATACCTTGAGAATTACATTGAATTACAAAAAATACGACATCATGAAAAAGTAGCGATTACTTTTACTAAAAATATACAATGCGAAAATGTAACGATCACTCCGCTTTTGTTTATTATCTTGTTAGAGAACGCTTTTAAACATGGCGTAGATTCAATGATTTATAATGCCTTTGTAGATGTAAACTTAACGGTTTTAAATCATCAAATCCGATTCGAAGTTAGTAATAACTTCGATTTATCAGAAGATTCTAATGGTTCAAAAGGGATTGGTTTAGAAAATCTAAAAAAGCGATTAGAGATTATATATGCAAAAGATTACGTGTTTAATATTGTCACAGAAGGAAATATTTATAAGGCAAGTTTACTACTTAATATCTAGATTATGAATTATATCATTGTTGATGATGAACCTATAGCGCATACAATAATAGAAGATTATGCGGTATCACTAACCGATTTAATCTTAGTTGGTAATTGCTACAATGCCATTGAGGCTATTTCTCTTTTGCAAAAAGAACAAGTAGATTTAATATTTCTGGATATTGAAATGCCAAAATTAAAAGGATTGGATTTTTTGCGAACTTTAACCAACCCGCCAATGATTGTAATTACCTCTGCGTATTCAGAATTTGCTGTAGAGAGTTATGAATTAGAAGTGTGCGATTATTTATTAAAACCATTTTCTTTTGAACGTTTTTTGAAATCATATACCAAAATTATTAAAGTAAAAGAGCAAGTGCCAAAGAAAACAGCAAAAGCTACAGAAGCTACTAGTTCTAGTGTGTTTTTAAAAGGAGATAAAGAGACGCATCATGTTAAATTAACGGATATTAAATATTTGGAGAGTTACGGAAGCTATACTAAACTATATTTAAAAGAAGAAATGTTATTGATACACGAGTCTATTTCTCATTTTGAAACAATGTTGCCGGCAGATCAATTTATACGAATACATCGTTCTTTTATGGTAAATATTTTTTCTATTAAAAGCATTGTAGGTAATCAAATAAGATTAGAAGGAACTAACATTCCTATTGGACAATCGTACAAATCAATGTTAAAGAATAGATTACTTTAATAGGATTGGTTTTAAGCAAACATCTTCATGTAGTGATAAGTTATACAGCTATTCCTGTACCGTTATGGCAGATTAATCAATGATCCTGATGGTTCGTAAATTATAAAAGTGTAAAAAGGTGTTGTTAGTAGTAAAGATAACTTTTGATGAGAATTGCTTAATCTATAGGTAATATGTTGAGAGCTATTATAAAGTAATTTTAGAAACACAAACTAACATAAAACCTATTAAAAAATGAAAAACAAGCTAATCTTTCTTATACTAATCGGAGTGTTTTTTAGTTGTGAAAAAGGTGATGATTTTATTCAAACACAATCCCAACGTAAGACTCAGAAGAACCAAAATTTCTATAATGATCTTGCCTATCATCATGCTCTGATACATTATCAAGATGTAGATCGTACAGGTTCTCATGGATTAAACGGAAAAGCAGATTTTATTACCAGATATGACTTTGATGGAGATCTAAATGCAAAAAATAATTGGAACAATATAGCCAGCAATACCATAAAAGGTAAAGCCGTGGGTTATTATTCTATTGTAGAAACGTCAACACATTATTTTATTATCTACGCATTTTTTCACCCTAGAGATTGGACCGATATATGGTTTTTATATAGAATTGATGAACATGAAAACGACCTTGAAGGTATATTAACAATAGTAGAAAAAGACAATTCTTCTTATGGTAAGGCGTTGGGAATAGTGACTGTTTTTCATTCTGATTTTTACTCTTATAAAGCTCCCAATTCTGGAATTATAAGTGGAAATCAGGATGTAGATGGGACATTAACTTTACAAAATGATAGGGGTGTTATCCGTTTCAAGACTTCGGCAGAAGCTAAAGGACATGGTATAAAGGCTCATTCAAAACAACAACCAGGAGGCAATGATTATGTAGTGTATTATCCAAGTAAAACAATTAGCGAACACCCATCTGATATTTATGATAGAAACGTGAAGTATAAGTTGATTAATATTTTCGAAAATGATGGTATGTGGGATCAGAGGTTTAATACTAGTTTATTTAGTAACGGTAAATCTTTCAAAAAATCTTATGGTAATGGTACTGCTAATGCTCCATGGAATTGGGATGATAGAAACGACGGTGGAAACCAAGGATTACTTGCTGGTGGTTTAGCATACTATCCAGCTCATTTAATTGATGAATATTTTAATGGATTAGGTAATTTTAGTAAAGTGTATACCTATAACCCTTTTCTGGGTATTCAGTAAATAATGAAAACTAGAAAAAAGGGTCTTTTATGGCCCTTTTTATTGCCAATCCCACTGTACAATATGCCAAATTACATCATTAGAAGTATACACTAATAGGTCAGAGAAACCTACTGCATAATGGGCTTGTAAAGAACGAGTATTACTAGCAGCTACTTCAGTAATAAGTAGTTCGTATTTTTTACTTAATTCTTTTTTCATGGTTTGATATAGTCCTCTAAAAAGCCCTTGTTTTCGATAAGCCTTATCGATACAAATCTGACCCATAGTTATATAAGTGGTTGTGGGATTTAGGATTTCGTCTATTTTAGCAAACATCGGTTTTAATATTTCTATCTCATCCTGAAATTCTTTGACCATCGAAAGGGCATATCCTACTACTGTGTCACCACTTTTAGCAATGATATGGGCTTGCGTATCATTCATTTTTTTTAGAACTTCAATATCATGTTGAACAGTTACGAAACCTTCTTTTTGCTTTTCGTTTGTAGATATTGAAGCAGTTAAATTTTTACGTTGTAAAGTTATGATTTGCTGCAATTCTTCTTCACTAGTGGCGATAGTAAAGTTTATATTCATAATAGTTGTTATTTAGCGGTTAGCCATTTTTCACGGTTTTCTATAGCTTTTTTATTAGGCTTTGGTAGTAGGGCTGTTTCAATTTTTGGATCGCTGCTTAAAATAATTTCTGTTTTGATTTCTTTTTCAAATCTTTTGTACAGAATTTCTATTTTGCTACCAGGCTTATATTTTTCGAGTATTTTGGATAATTCACCTTGACTAGTGAACGATTCTTGGTTTAAGGATAAAATGATATCATTTTTATCTAATCCAGCTTTGTATATAGGAGTGCCTTGTTTAGAATAGTTAGAAATAATAGCATTATTATGTTTGTCAAATTTTATAGACGCACCTAGGTGTGATTTTTCTGAATTAGCATTTATAACGATACCAAAATCAGCAAATAGTTTTTTGTAATCAGGAATTTTGCTGTCGTCAATATATTTTTTGAAGAAGTTATTAGCAAAATCATCTCCGGCATATTCTTGTAAACTTGTTAGCAGGTTTTCTTTAGAATAAGGCACTTCTGTTTTTCCATATTTTTGCCAAATCAACTTCATATAACCATCTAGATTACGATCGTTTTTAAGTGTTCTTAATGATAGGTCTAAGGCTAAACCTAAAACGCTACCATAAGAGTAGTAAGAAATAAATGTATTTTCTCTATTCACAGGATCAACAGATGTTGCAGCATCTACAAACGGAGCTTGATAACTCATTTCTGTTGGGTTGAAATATGCTAATGCAGGTGAGTTCCACACATAATTATACGGTCCTTTTAACTCTTTTATATACTGTTCTTGACTTATAATACCAGCTCTACATAAAATTAATCCAGTATAATAACTCGTAAAGCCCTCGGCAAACCATAATTCTCCAGACATGTTTGCTTTTTCGAAATCAAAAGGCTCAAGTGTTTTTGGTCTAATGCGTTCTACGTTCCATGCATGAAAAAATTCATGTGAAACAGTGCCGATATTTTTTTTCATCCCTTCATTGGCTAAGCTATTTTGGCTGGTAAGAATTGTTGAATTTCTGTGTTCCATACCATCACCAGATACTTGGGGCATATAACAAGCAAGAAAAGTATAAGTGCCATTATCAAATTTTGGATATTCTCCAAATACTGCTTTTTCTTGTATTACGATTTTTTTTATTTTTTCAAAATAAGTGCTTACTTCTTCTTCACTTCCTAAATGATGTAAGGCTAACTTTATAGTGTATTCGGACTCATTAGAGCCAACTTTGAACTCACGTGTTGCATGATTACTAAGCTCTACAGGACTATCCATGAAGTATTGCAAATTTGGAGCAGTAAATGTATTGTTTCCGATAGCGTTTAGTTGTGTAGCGATTTTCCAATTTAAATCTTTTCTAGGCTCGAAAACTATATCGATTGGTTGATCTTTACGTTTTGGGGCATATATAAAAGTTGCAGGAATATTAAGGTGTGCATGGGTTTCGTCGATTTGAGAATAGGTGCCATCTCCTCTATCTGCAAATAAAACATATGAAATAGTGACTGTTCCATCATGTCCAGAAATGTCCCATTGGTGTGGATTTGGGCGTGTTATTTTTACAGCCTCACCCTTACTATTTGTAGCAATAACATTATATACATTCTTGGCAAACTCATGCAAAGCATATCTGCCAGGTGATGTTCTACTCATTCGTAAAGAAAAAATGTCTGTTTTTATATCAGAAAAAGTAGCTTTTATATTGGCTTCATGATGAACAGCATTTTCAAAAGAAATATGATACGTGTTTTTGGTTTGAGCAAAAGAGACTAATGAAAATAAAATAAAAGCGGTAAATAACCTCATTCTAAAAATGTTTTAAATAGACAAAATCAAATATAATTATTAAAATTATGGTCTAAGGTTTATATTCTAAAATATCAGAAGGTTGGCATTCTAGAGCTTCGCAAATGGCTTCGAGCGTAGAAAATCGTATGGCTTTGGCTTTACCTGATTTAAGGATAGAAAGATTGGCAGTAGTTATACCAATTTTTTGTGCCAATTCTTTACTTTTCATTTTTCGCTTAATAAGCATTACGTCAAGATTTACGGTTATGGGCATAATTATATGGTTAAGTCATTTTCCTCTTTTAGTGTTTTGGCTCTTTTGAATATTTCTGCAAGTAAATAAAAAGCGAGTCCGCAAGGGATTAAAAAGGTAAATTCGTTTTTAAGTTCTTTAAAAAAGTTAAAAGATGCCCCTTGTATTACAGAAAGTAAAAATTGTAAAACAAGAACATTAATAGTGTATGTAATAAAAACATTTCCAATTTTTTTGAAGTAATTAATGTTTTTTTGACTAAAGTAGTTTTCCTTTTCTATTTCTTTTAAAATAGAAACAAAATGAGTAAAACCATAAATTAGATACCCTCTCCAAAAGAAAAGAGCTGTTATTATGATGTAGTAACTCCACATGATTGCATTTTTTGATGTAAACCAATTTTCATTTTTGTTTACAGATTTTGACCAGCTTGCAAAACTTTTGAATTGCTCAAAATTAAATTCTTGGATATCATTTATTAATATAGATGTTGTAGAAATAAGGACAACATATGTGATGACTCTAAGAAGTGTTGTATTATTCTTCATATTGATAATAATTATTGTTTATCGATAATAAATATACAAAAAATTATTGTTTATCAATATTTTTTTATCGTTAAAGAATATTTTATAAATATTTTAGATAATAGTATATATGTATTTTGTACTACTAATTTATTGTATTTTAGCCCTATGGAAGGGTTGCCAAAAAAACTTCAAAAGAAACTATTTGATAGAGCGCAAAATAATGCGTTGCGCACACTTCCTGGTTCAAAAGGTTGGGTAGATTTTTCATCGAATGATTATTTAGGTTTTGCATCGTCAAAAGATATTTTCAATGAAACTCATAAGTTGTTAGAAGAAAAAAAAACCTTTAGAAACGGAGCTACAGGTTCTAGGTTACTTTCTGGAAATCATAATTTTTACATAGAAACCGAGCAAATGTTGGCAAAGGTTCATCATGCAGATGCAGCTTTGATTTTTAATTCAGGATATGATGCCAATATTGGATTTTTTTCTTCGGTACCACAACGAGGAGATATTATTTTTTATGATGAATTGATTCATGCTTCAATTCGAGATGGACTGCAGATGGGTATTGCTAAGTCTTATAAGTTTAAGCACAATGATATAGATGATTTACAAGAAAAGATAACGACACTTTCTGCCAAGTTAGAAAACGATAATGAAGTATATGTTGTTACAGAATCTGTTTTTTCTATGGATGGCGATTCTCCAGATTTAAAAAAGCTTGTATCTTTTTGTAAAAATAAAAATTATCAATTAGTTGTTGATGAGGCCCATGCCTTGGGAGTTTTTGGAAAAAATGGAATAGGATTAGTACAAGAACTTGGGTTAGAACATCAAGTTTTTGCAAGGATCAATACATTCGGAAAAGCAATGGGTTGCCATGGAGCAGTTATTTTAGGAAGTAAAGATTTAAAGAGTTATTTAATCAATTTCTCTAGAAGCTTTATATACACAACAGGGTTACCACCACATTCATTAGCGACCATACAAACTGCTTATAAAGAATTACAAGATTCTGTAGAGGCACAAAAATTAGTCGAAAACATTTCTTTCTTCAATAAAAAAATCAAAGAAACAGAGCTAGATTCAATATTTATCAAAAGTAATTCTGCTATACATTGTTGTATAATTTCAGGAAATGAGAATGTAGAAAAAGTCGCTAGGCAAATTCAAGAAAAAGGATTTGATGTAAAGCCTATTAAATCTCCTACAGTGGCAAAAGGTAAGGAGCGATTACGTTTTTGTTTGCATAGCTTTAATTCTAAAAAAGAAATAACCAAAGTTATAGAGTTGTTAGCTATTTTTGCAAAGACGTAAACCCATACGAATATGTTGAAAATAGAAAACGAAAACCCTAAAAAAATATTTGTAACTGGAATTGGTACCGATGTTGGCAAAACTATAGTTTCGGCGATTGTCACAGAGGCATTAAGTGCAGATTATTTTAAACCAATACAAGCCGGAGATTTAGACTATGCTGATGCACATAAGGTAAAAGAGTTGGTATCTAATTCAAAATCGCATTTTTTTCCAAATAGTTATGCACTAAATACCCCTATGAGTCCACATGCTGCAGCAGAAATTGATGGAGTCGAAATTAAATTAGATGAGATAGTTTTACCTCAAACAGATAATCATTTGGTAATTGAAGGAGCGGGAGGACTTTTAGTACCTATTAATCAAGAAGACACTATTTTAGATCTAATTGCATCAGAATATAAGGTTATTGTGGTTTCAAGGCATTATTTGGGGAGTATTAATCATACGTTAATGACTATTTGGATCTTAAAAGAACAAGGATTTAATGTGTCGGTTATCTTTAATGGAGATGAGCATAAAACAACCGAGGATGTTATTCGTAACATGACAGATGTGTCAGTAATTGGTAGGATTGATGATGAGCCATATTTTGATCAAAATGTAGTAAGAGAATACGCAACATTATTTAAGGAAAAATTAGAATTACTTTAATTGAATTTTTGAAATCTAAGTTGTGAAAACAATGAAACCGAAATTGTTACTCCTTTCTGATTTGTGGGGTATTGAAAATGCCGTATGGATACAAGACTACCTACAACGTTTAGAGAGCGATTTTGAGATTAAAGTTTACGATTCTTGTCGTTTAGGAGAGATTAATACTTCTAGTACATTAGAAACCAAGAGACATCAACAATTTATTGATAAAGGAATCGATAATGCAGTTCAAAAACTTTTAAAATTAGAAAAAAAGAAAATCAATATTCTGGCATTTAGTATTGGGGGTACCATTGCATGGAAAGCAGGATTACAAGGTTTA
Source organism: Aquimarina sp. AD10 (assembly GCF_003443715.1). Classification (NCBI taxonomy): domain Bacteria; kingdom Pseudomonadati; phylum Bacteroidota; class Flavobacteriia; order Flavobacteriales; family Flavobacteriaceae; genus Aquimarina; species Aquimarina sp. AD10. Next base: position 4,330,587 of record NZ_CP031965.1, read on the forward strand.
GATATTGATCATTTTTATAGTGTTTCTTCGACAAGATTGAGATATGAAGATGAAATCCCTAAGGCTAAGATTAAACTTTATTTTGGAGGAGATGATGTGTATAAGCCCAATGTAGAATGGTTCAAGAAAAATGAAATAGATAATAAAATCTATAAAAATAAAGCACATCATCTGTATTCTGAAATTGATTTTATAACTCATCTGTGTACTGAAATTATAGATGATGAAAAGAGATGTGTTTAGTACATCTTTTTAGAAAATGTATTGACAAATAATATAAGTAGTATAGCAATATGACCTTAAAAGAAAGAGATAAAAAACATTTATGGCATCCACTAACGCAGCATAAAATTCATCCAGATGCATTGCCGATTATAAAAGCAAAAGGAGCATTGTTATACGACGAAAGTGGAAAAATGTATATCGATGGGATTGCCTCTTGGTATACCGCTATGTACGGGCATTGTAATGACTATATTTTAGAGAAAGTACAGCATCAAATGCAGCAATTGGATCAGATTGTTTTTGCTGGGTTTACACATGAACCAGCTATAAAATTATCGGAAGAACTAATTAAAATCTTACCGGATAATCAAGAAAAAGTATTTTTCTCGGATAATGGTTCTACGGCTAACGAAGTAGGTATTAAAATGGCATTGCAATATCATTTTAATAAAGGAGAAAAACGAAATACTATTATTGCGTTTGAAGATGGTTTTCACGGCGATACTTTTGGAGCTATGTCTGCTTCAGGTTTATCTGTTTATAATGGTCCTTTTGAAGACTTTTTTATAGATGTAAAACGTATACCCACGCCAAATTCAGAAAATATAAATGATGTTTTAGAGCAATTAAAATTCATCATTCAAGAAAACAAGGTTGCTGCTTTTATTTATGAACCCCTAGTACAAGGCGCAAATGCTATGCATATGTTCGAAGCTCACCATTTAGATCAACTCCTAGAACTTTGTAGAGCGAACAAAATTATTACGATTGCTGATGAGGTAATGACAGGTTTTGGAAAAACAGGTAAAACCTTTGCATCCGACTATCTTGAATTTAAACCAGATATTATCTCAATGTCTAAATCTCTTACTGCTGGATTTGTACCTATGGCAGTTACTAGTTGTACACAACAGGTATATGATGCATTTTTAGACGATTCTGTAGGAAAAGCGTTTTTTCATGCACATACCTATTCTGCAAATCCAATTGCGTGTACTGTAGCTTTGGCTGGGATAGAATTATTGCAAAGTGAAGAAATGCAACATAACATTCAACGAATAATAAGTTCACATACAACGTTTGATAATACCATAAAAAACCATCCTAAAGTAAAAATTACTCGTCAAAAAGGTGTTATATATGCTTTGGAGTTAAATATTGATATGAATCGCTATGGCAAAAAACGATATGAGATGTTTAACCACTTTATGCAACAAGGTGTTTTTCTACGGCCATTAGGAAATACCATTTACATTCTTGCTCCTTATGTGATTACAAAAGAAGAGTTAGATAAGGTTTATAATGCTATTTTAGAATTATTGAATCAAATTTGATGATGTCGCGTTGATTTTATCTTCTAAAGTAGTTTTAAATTCTTCTTTAGTATCGATAAAAAATGCGATTCTTTTATAGGTTTTTTCAATTCCATAAAGACCTGTAAGTGTTTGTTCATTTTTTAAGGTAATGACCATATTATGACCTTCCAGTTCACCTAGAGGAGATAATTTTCGAGTTTTAGTATCAAATTCGATATCTTTTGATGTAATCTCTATGGTTTCTATTGAATTAATTTCTATACTCGTTTCACTTAAAATACCATAGCGTAGATGCAGTATATTATCTTCAATTACTATAGGCCTTTTTGCAATAGATTTTAAGAACCCAAAGATTTGAATACCCGAATAAATACTTAGTCCCGAAGCAATCCAAGCAGCAATAACGTTCCATTTTAAGAGAAGTATATGAATTGTATAGGTCTCAACTCCTATAATCAATATCAAAGCTAGTAGTAGTGCAATAGTGCCACTGTTTTTATGATAAGTAAATTCATTTTTCTCAATAGTTCTTTTTTTCCAAGCTATGAAACCGTAGTAAAAAACAGCTAGTTCCATAGCAACTAAAGTTGCTGCTTTACGAGGTAGTATTTCAATACACGTCTCTTTTAACGCAGTAAAAAAATCTGGTTTTAGTTGTGCATTAGCCTTATATCTTAGAATTGTTTTTCGAACCTTATAAAAAACATAACTCGCAACACTTAGCTCAACGATTGGAAATATCCAAGTTTTAGCCCAGTTTAGAGTAAATTGTTGTTCTTGAGGTATAATAAAAGAAGAAATCAGTACCCCTAGCACAAAAAATGAAACTACGGTAGTTTTGGGAATGTTTTTCTTCTTAATCAATAAAAAATAAACAAAAGGTATAGTAAATAACAAATCAATAGTTACCCCAACAGATAAGGCATCAGGATGTGCTTCGAATACTTTTGATCGCGTAATCAAAACCATCACAGCTATTAATGTTAACGGAAGCCCAAAGGTTACTAAAGAGGAAGTGTTAATTCTGGTGTTCGTCTTCGTTTTGCTCATATCCTAATAGATCTATTTGTTCATCTGTTTCAGAAATAATCACATACATATCTGAATATGTCCATTGATCATTTCGTTTATTTCCAACTACATAAAGTTTAGCTTCTCCTTTTGGGCCTTTAATAGGAACAGAAATATTCGCTATTCCTACACTATTTTTAATTGAAATTTCCCCTTGCATCATGCCATTTGTCTCGATAGGTTCGCCTAATATCTCAATCACATATTCGTCTTGTTGTACTTTGGCTAGGCCTTCTTTATAAGGGTCAGAACCGGTCATTAACTTACTGACCCCAAAAATCATAGATCCTAAAAAAACAAAAAATAAGACGATAATAGTTAAGCATCCTCCTAAAGGAACTACCCATCCCCAGTTTCTGGCAAACCAACTTTTTTGTTGTCCATGATCTTCCATATTGTATTGTTATAGTTTTGTTTATTAATATGTAGCTAAAAACTAGTTTTTGTTACGAAATTATAGGGTTATAATTATGTAAAAAACAGAATTACTATTGAACAAAACAGATCAAACCCCTACATTTGCCAAAATTTACAAATTGCAACACACAATATCCATTACAGCGATTTCTTCGATATCATCTTTAGGAATTTCGACAGAAGAGATATGGAGAAAATATAAGGAAGCTTCGCATTGTATTTCTTATAAAGATTTTAATGAAGAACAAACTGTTGTTGCCGAACTTTCTGAGCGCGCAAAACAAGTTATACAAGAACTAAGAACCGAATCTGATCACTATAAAGATTTAGACGACTCTGTACTTTTTGGAATATATGCAGCTAGAAATGCGGTACTTGAGGCTGCTTGGAAACAGGATCTTGATTTTGGTATTAATATAGGTTCTTCTCGGGGTGCAACCTCACTTTTTGAGAAATATCATCAGGAATTTCTAGTTACGGGTAAATCATCGACTTTAAGTTCTCCAACGACAACATTAGGTAACATCTCTTCGTGGATTGCTCATGATTTACAAAGTCAGGGGCCAGAAATTAGTCATTCAATCACTTGCTCAACGGCTTTACATGCCGTTTTAAATGGTGTTGCCTGGATACAATCTGGACTAGCAGATAAATTTTTGGTAGGAGGTAGTGAAGCACCATTAACACCTTTTACTATAGCACAAATGAAAGCTCTTAAGATTTATGCTGCTACCGACAAATCGAATTACCCTTGTCAAGCAATGAACTTAGATAAAAAGAGAAATTCTATGTTTTTAGGTGAAGGTGCTGCTGTAGCTTGCTTAGAAAAAGGGAATAAAGAAAATGCTTTGGCATATATAAAAGGAATTGGATATGCAACAGAACCTTTAAAGCACAATATATCAATATCAACAGCAGCAGATTGTTTTCAGAAGTCTATGAAAATGGCTTTGGGAGATATAGCTATAGATGAGGTTGATGCTATTGTATTGCATGCTCCTGGAACTGTAAAAGGGGACCTTGCAGAATATAATGCTATAAAAGCCGTTTTTGGAGATGTGTTACCTGCACTAACCACGAATAAATGGAAAATAGGGCATACTTTCGGGGCTAGTGGTATTTTAAGTTTGGAATTAGCAACATTGATGTTAAAGTATCAAGAGTTTATTCCAGTACCTTATATAGAAAATAATAATATACCAAAACAATTAAACAGAATTATGATCAATGCTGTAGGTTTTGGAGGAAATGCGGTGAGCATTTTATTGGAAGCACCTTTTAGAAATTAACAAGTTTTATGTTTTTTTGTTATTAAAAACTAAGAATTTGATATTTCTTAGTTGTGTTTTTTGATTATAAACAATTACTTTTGAAGATTCACATACCTTTTTTATGAGCGTTATAAGACACGATTGGACAAAGCAAGAGATTCTTGATATTTATAATAAACCCATGATGGATTTACTGTATGAAGCAGCAACAATTCATCGCCAATATCATGATCAAAATACAGTACAGGTATCTACACTATTATCTATAAAAACTGGTGGATGCCCAGAAGATTGCGGATATTGCCCGCAAGCTGCCAGATATCATACAGATATTGAAGGAAATGATCTTATGAGCGTACGCCAAGTAAAAGCGCAAGCGTTACGAGCAAAAGCTTCTGGAAGTTCTAGAGTTTGTATGGGAGCGGCCTGGCGTAATGTTAAAGATGGACAGGAATTCGAGGATGTATTAGAAATGGTTCGGACCATCAACAAATTGGACATGGAAGTATGTTGTACTTTAGGTATGATTACCGAAAATCAAGCACAACGATTAGCAGAAGCAGGTTTATATGCGTATAATCACAACTTAGACACTTCTGAAGAGTACTATAAAGAAGTAATTTCTACAAGAGGCTATGAAGACCGTTTAAAAACAATCGATAATGTTAGAAAAACTAATGTTACCGTTTGTAGTGGTGGTATTATTGGTATGGGAGAAGAAGTAGCAGATAGAGCAGGTATGTTAGTTGCTTTAGCAAAACTAAGCCCGCAGCCCGAATCTGTGCCTATAAACGCATTAGTAGCTGTTGAAGGAACGCCGATGGAAGAAGAAAAACCAGTGGCAATTTGGGATATGATTAGAATGGTAGCTACTACTCGAATTGTAATGCCAAATACACAAGTTAGGTTATCTGCAGGAAGAACAGAAATGACTAGAGAAGGGCAAGCAATGTGTTTCTTTGCCGGAGCAAATTCTATTTTTGCTGGGGACAAATTATTAACAACGCCAAACCCAGATGTAAATGCAGATATGGAGATGTTTAAGTTACTTGGACTTCAGCCTCAAAAACCTTTCGTAAAAAAAGCACAACCAGAAACTGTTGAAGCCGAGGATTCTAAATATGAAGCTCTTGGAGAAAAACCGAAATGGACAAGACCTGGGCATACAATAGATAGAAACGAAACAGCTAAACAAAAAGCTAAAGAAATTATAGAAGATAAGTAAAAGCATGATTTGTGTCTTTGACATCATGAAGTTTTAAAATTAGTTCGCAGAAAATGGAATTAAATTTAGAGCCAATAAAAAGGGTTAAAACAATTTCCAAAGAGGAATTTCTTAAGGAATATTTTGCTTTGCAAAAACCTGTTGTAATAGAACGCTTAACCCAAGATTGGCCTGCATATCATAAATGGAACTTAAATTACATTAATGAAGTAGCTGGCGAAAAAAAAGTGCCTTTGTATGATGACAGGCCTTTATCGTCTGAGTTTAAATTTAATGAACCACATACATACATGAAAATGAGCGAATACATTAATTTGCTCAAAACCAAACCGACTAATTATAGGATTTTTTTATATAATTTACTTAAAGAGGTTCCGAAACTTCAGAAGGATTTTAAATATCCAGATATAGGATTTAAATTCTTAAAAAAAATGCCGATGTTATTTTTTGGAGGAATTAATTCTAAGGTATTTATGCATTATGATATTGATCTAGCTAATATTATTCACTTTCATTTTAACGGAGAAAAACAATGTATATTATTTCCTCCTTCGCAGACCAAGTATCTATATAAAGTCCCTCACGCTCTGATTTCTCATCAAGGTATAGATTTTCAAAACCCTGATGTTAAAAAATGGCCAGCTTTAAAAAATGCTCAAGGTTATATTACAAATCTAAAACATGGTGAGACACTTTATATGCCAGAAGGATACTGGCATCAAATGACCTATTTAACACCTGGTTTTTCGATGAGTATAAGGTCTTATCCTAAGAAAACTATAAATTTTATAAAAGCAGTATATAATGTTTTTATCATGAGACACTTTGATAATGTTATGCGAAAAACAAGAGGAGAGAAGTGGATGAATTATAAAAATGAAAAAGCTATACTTCGTACCAATAAAAGGAATGGATACTTAATTAATGATGACCAATGAGTAACTATAATATATAAAAACAAAACTTTATATAAATTAAATAATAAGGTTTTGTTTTTTCTAATGTATTATTATTATAAAATCGGAGTAATTTTTTTAATGTTATCGTACCATTCGATAGCCTCTTCCACTGCATCTACAATATCATCAATCTAATCTCCAAATCCACCTCCTTGAGTTTGGGTAATTTCTTGAATATTTAGTTCTGTGACATTTAATTGCTTTACATTTTTCATGTTTTGTTGTTTTTAAGATTTGTAATTAGTTCTAATTAGATTGATCAAAAACACCAGCTTCTCTCATCAAGTCTTTTATCTTTTCAATTTGATATTGAATGTATTCCTCTATCCAATTTCCACCGTCAATTGATCTCATTTCTGCAGTGTTTAGTTCTTTAATGTTACACTTTTCTGTTTTTTTCATTTTTTGAAGTTTTAGATGTTATTTTCAAATTCAAACATATAGTAGAATGGTCTCAAATTATGAGAATACGATTTTAATATTGAATTAGAAATGGATTCAACTATGTTCAAAAAAAAATGAATAAGGAAGTATTATGATCTTATACAAACAAGAATATTATTAATAAAAAGTATATTAGAAAGGGATAAGTTCATTAACTTTTTCGAAGACCAGATGAGTCTCCCAACCACGGTATAAAAGATAATCAACTAACTTTTTTCGTTGTTTGTTTTTTTCTGATTCACGAATTGTATCAAACTTCTTTTCTGCGAGTTCATGAAAGGTAGTTAGGTAGTCTTTGTCTGAGATTTCTTTAAGAGCTGTTTTTATATTGTATTCAGAAATTTCACGAAATTTAAGTTCTTTAATTATACGTTGTTTACCCCATTTCTTGATTCGAAATTTTCCTCGGGCAAAACTTTGTGCAAATCGTTCTTCATTCAAGAAATTATGTTCTAGAAGGTGTAAAATGATTTTTTCTTTGGCTTCAGGAATTAAGTGCATTGTAGCCAGTTTATTCATAATATCTTTATGGCAACGTTCCTGATATGCACAATACCGCTCCATTTTGCTAGTAGCTTCTTTAACTGTTATAGATTGTTGCATTCGATTGTACATTGGCATAAAGGTACAACGCTTTTGCAACACCTTTTATAATTGATCGTCTAAAATTAGCAACTTATTGGTAATGATATCTTTTTTAGAGAGTCTTTTCTTTTTTAAAAAAGTTCTTACTTTTCTTTCTTCTGGCTTGTCTTTTATATCCGTTAGAAGATTTTTTCGAGTAAGCTTTCGCAACTCTAGTGGGGCATATTTTGTTTTGTAATAATAGGTATCAAATAATAGCCACTCGGGCATTATTTTTTTGTTTTCCTTATAAATATGAATCCAGTTGTTATGGCCAATAAATTCGCAAAAATTTCCATTAGGTAATATGGTAAAATGAAAAGGATCTATTTCATGATCACTATCAATATCAGAATTAATAATATGAATAAGATTGTCTAGATTTAATGGATTGTCGGCATAGAACAAAAGTGTTTCTAATTTATGTATGATGTCATAAGCTTCAATTTTATTCATTTCATCAAAATGCTTCACAATTTCATGAAGTATTTTCTTGTCGTTTTTCATGATTAATAAAGGTTATGAATTATACTTGAAGATATTTCTAAATTGATAGAATACTCTTTCAATTACTTTTAAGTCTTCTGTCACAATCCCTGCAGTACCTCTCATTTCTCGATTAAAGGATAATGTTTTTCCATAAGTTGTTTGCAAGTTTTCTGGTAAGTTTACTTCGATATAATAGTTGCCTTCGTTATCTGGGGATAAGGACATACTAATTACCTCGCCTCTTACCATTCCAAATTCCTGATAAGGATAATTATCTAGTTTGATTAGAACATTTTGGTTAGGTTTTATTTTTCCTGTATTAATTGCCGGAGTTGTTATCTTTCCGACTAAAAGTGATTTTGAAGGCAAAATAGTTAATACATTGTCTCCGGCTTTTACAAATTGATTTTTCCCCCAAAACTTTTGGAAACTTACTTTTCCATCGATAGATGCGATAAGTAAATAATTTTGTTCCCATTGTTTAAGGGCTCTTTTTAATTGTTTGTAAGATGAGATAACATCTTTAAGGAATTTTGTTTCGTTTTGAATTTTGCTAATATTAGATCCTTGAATTCCTCTGCGAGTATTGTTTTTGGATTCTTGGATTTGAGACATATTAATCTTTGTATTTTCATAATTACGTCTTGCCTGTAAGTATTCTAATTCTTTGTTTTCAAACTCTACTTTAGAAATTACACCTTTGGTATATAACCCTTTGGTACGTTCTAGATCTTGTTTTCTAAACTCTAATTCTTTTTTTTCTAGTTCTCTTTGAGTCTGTAATACTTGTATTCTACCATTTAATTCAGATAGCGTTTGTTGACCAGAAATAGCTTCCATAGAAAAAGGTTTTAAATTTTTATTCAAAATAAAATCAGTAAATGATTTTTCAAATAAGGCATAATCTTGTTCCAATTCTCCAAGAGATAAATGTGCTGTTTTATCTATAGGAAACTCAAAATTCTGATAGTCTAAACGCAGCGTGTCTACGATACTTTTTAGTTGTAAGAAATCTTCGAAATTTGCAGTATTTTCGATAACAGCAAGTATTTGTCCATGTTTTACATATTCTTGATCTTTAACCAAAAGCTTAAGAATTCTTCCACTATTTTTTGCTTCAATTTTTTCTACTGGGACTTCGGTTGTAATAGTGATGTTTGAAGTAACCATATCTGGATATTCTACAATGCAACTAGCTCCAACGATTAACATTAGAATGAAGAAAACCACTGTGATCCCCCAACGAGTCATCCAACTTGGGGGATTACTTAATATTTCTTGAACCTCTTCTGAGCGTAATTCTAATTCTTTAAGTTTATTTTTTTCTATATCATTCATAACGATAAATATTATTTTAACTTATAATTGTAGCTACAGAATTACCATTAAGAAACTCTGCAGGCAATGGTTTCTTGCCATTTAATTTTTCTAATTCTAATTGGTTTTTTACCAATTCATAATAGGCTCCTTTATAGTCTAAAAGTTCTTTATGTGTTCCTTTTTCAACTATTTTTCCGTTATCCATTACTAAAATTTGATCTGCATTTTTTACTGTACTTAATCGATGTGCAATGACTACTGCAGTTCGACCTTTAAAAAATGTATTTAGATTTTCCATGATCGTTTTTTCATTGTTAGCATCTAATGCACTTGTAGCCTCATCAAAAAATATAAAATCTGGATTTTTATACACAGCTCTAGCAATTAATAACCGTTGTTTTTCTCCTCCGCTGATTCCAACTCCTTCATTTCCAATTTCGGTATTGTAACTAAGAGGTAGTCTTTCTATAAAATCCTTGATATTCGCAACTTTTACTGCATGTAAAAGCTTGTCTTTATCGATGTAATCTTCTCCTAGGGCAATATTGTTTGCAATGGTATCATTAAAAATATAACCATCTTGCATAACGACGCCACAATGACCTCTCCAAGTTTTTTGTGAGATATTTTCAAAATTTTGATCCCCTATTTTGATAAGCCCTTTGTTTGGTTTGTAAAAACGCATTAAAGCTTTCATTAAAGTTGTTTTACCACTTCCAGATGCTCCAACAATTGCCGTCTTTTTATTACGCGGAATAACAAGATTCATGTCTTTGATAATTGGTTCTTCTGCACCGATGTACCTAAAAGTTAAGTTTTCTATTTTTATATCACCTTCAGTTGGAATTTCATAAACTTTAGCATCTTCTATGTTTTCTTCATTGTCCTGATCATGAACTTCTTTTAACCTTTCAAGACTTATTTTTGCATCTTGTGTTTCTTGAATGAATTGTAATAATTGTGATATAGGATTATTTAATTGACCTATTATGTATTGAATAGATAACATCATCCCCAAGGAGATTTGACCACTTAAAACCAAAGAGGCAGACGTAAAGGTGATGAGTATATTTTTGAATTGATTAATAGATGTAGAACCTATAGTCTGTGTTTGTTCTAATGTTAACCCTTGAGTTGCAACTTTAAATAACCTAATTTGTATAAACTCCCATCCCCAGCGCTTTTGTTTCTCTGCATTATGTAACTTAATTTCTTGCATCCCTTCGATAAGTTCGATGGTTTTGCTTTGCTCATCACTCATTTGTTTAAAACGCTTATAATCTAATTCCTTTCTTTTTTTAAGGAAAAACAAAATCCAGATAACCAAAAGCGTACTTCCTATTGCAAAAATTCCAAATATCTTAAGATTGTAATAGGCCAAAACTGCACTAAAAACTACGATGTTAAAAAAGGAAAACAGGGTATTTAAAGAAGAATTGGTTAGTAGTTTTTCAATTCTTTGATGGTCATTAATACGTTGCATTAAATCACCGGTCATTCTAGTGTCAAAATAAGATATTGGAAGGTTCATTAGCTTGATAAAGAAATCGGAAACTAGTGAAATATTGATCCTGGTACTTAGATGCAGTAATATCCAACCCCTTATGGCATCAATACTAATTTGACCAATGAACAACATAATTTGTGCTCCTAGGATTAGATGTATAAAGTTGATGTCTTGATTTTGAATCCCAATATCAACAATACTCTGTGTTAAAAAAGGAAATATTAATTGTAGTAAACTTCCAGCTAACAATCCAACTAGAAGTTGCATCATTAAACTTTTATATTTAAATAAATATCTAAATAAGAATGAGAATCCAGATTTACCATTGTTTACTTTATCCCAATTGGTATCATAAAATTTAGGTGTTGTATCCAGAGATAAAATAAGCCCCTCTTGGGTTTTTTCATTAGCATTGTTTCCAATCCATGCTTCTACAAACTCCTTTTTGCTATAATCGATCAACCCATAAGATGGATCTGAGATATATACTCTGTCATTTTTAATTTTATAGACTACTACAAAATGGTATTTTTTCCAGTGTACTATGCATGGTAGTGGCACATCTTCTTTAAAAGTTTCATAATCGGTTTTTATACCAATTGATTTGAAACCCATGTTTTCTGAAGCTTCGGCAAGTCCTAAAAAAGAACTTCCTGTCCTTGTTGTTTGACTTAAGTTGCGTATGGTTTCCAGAGGAATCACTTTGCCATGATGTTTGCTTATAATTCGCAAACATGTTGGACCACAATCTTTGGCTCCGGGTTGTTTATAGAAAGGAAAAGTTTTCAAATTCTTGTATTTTATGTTCTGTTTGTATATCGTTTAAACCAGTGTTAAATCAACATTATATTCCTGTTTCTCATGTAAAAAATCACTGTCGTTAATCAAATCTTGAATAAAATAATCCAGATTTTCTATGTCATAGATTAGTGGGTATTGATATCCATTAATCAGTACTACTGGGGCAAAATCTATTTGATTTTTTGCACACCATTTTTTTTGATGTATAAATGTTGTATTCGCTCTAGATTCGTTTATTTCTGAACCATATTTATCCAGCCAGTTAAAGACATCTTCGTTTTTAAACCAATCATTTAAAGCACTGGAAAAATGTTGTCTTCCTTCACTTAATTGTATAGTAATTAAACGTTGACAAAGTAATTTGTACTCCTCGTATTCATCTTCGATATCAACATTAAGAAGTATGTCTAGATGCAGTTTTTCAGGGTACTTCTTAATTAATTCTTCTAGAAAAAAATGAGCATTTTTACAGTGATCGCAGAAAGGGTCAGTTACTAGTGTAATTGTTACATCTGCAAGCGTATTTTTTGGTGCAATAGTAGTAATGGGGCTTTTGTTCAGAATAGCATTTTTGAATATTGAATAATTACGTAAAAAGCGAGTAGATTTAACCTCATGCGTTCTTAGGTAATTAAGCTTATTTAATATTTTTTTAAGGTAAGTCCAACCAAAAATCAATACGATTTGTATGCCTATAAACAACTGTATTGTATCAAAATTAAATTGAGGAGTTATGGTATTTAGAACAAAAACCATTTCAAGAACAAGCGTTGTTAGTATAGCCAGGCATATAGGACACCATTTTTTTACAATAAATTTTTGAAAATAGATAGAAGTAACAATTATCGGAAGACTCCCTAGAAGGAGTATTTTTTGATAGATAAAATATGTTGAGGTATTATTAGAGATTGAAAAAACGAAATAAGAAATGAGTTGGGATAAAAAGAAAACTAAACTTAAATCAGAAAAACTGATTTTCTCAAAAACTTTCCATTTTTTGGAATTCAAAACGGCATTGCAGTTAGCGCTTGAAGAAATTGAGCAAAATTTATTAAAAATCCTTGAGTCAATTTTAAATAGATCTTTCAGAGAAAAAATAGAAAGTGTTAATCCAACTATTGGAAATATATAGAATAAGTTTTCTATGATCGTATTGTATTTGCTAACAAGTGAGGTAAAAAAAAGAATAGATAATAAGACTAAAGCAGAAAGAGCATATTTGTTTTTTGACTTTCTAGGTTGGTTTTCTGTGGTTTTATGATCTAATAAAAGCACAATACCTTTCCAACGTTGTTTTAGGTGAGCCAAAGAAGTCTTTTTTGAATCTAGGTAATAAGTATTGTTTTTTTTCTGTATTTGGTGTAGATCTTGTTTTGCATATCGACCTTTTAAGAACGTAAGATAATGATCTGGAGTTATATCAATATCTTTAAAATCAACACTGTAAGCGTCACAATTAATTTCAAAATATGCTAAAGTATCTATTACAGATGTTATGTTCGGGTACTTAGGATGCGTTAATAACCTAAAACCAAAGGCTTCTTTATCCAAAGAAATGTTTTGTTGCTTTGAATAGCTTAGTATTGATTGTAAAAGATTATTATTTTCCATCTGTCGATTTTTAGTTTTTTAAACAATTAAGGTTTTAGAATAACATAAAGAAGTCGCTCCAATCATATTGGTTGTAGTGTAACGATAGTAATACTAATCCTGTTCCGCATAACCCATTAAGAACAGAGACTTGATCCATTGTATACGAAGAATCTTCATTTTGTCTATACCAAGGCAAGTAGATATCGCCTTGTATGTTTAATTGTTTTTCTAGATTTTCTAGCAGTTGTTTTTTCCAAAAATCAATTCGTTTGTCTAGAGTAGTATTTTTTAATTGATTATTGATTTTTTGAAAGATGTAAGTTATTCCACTAAGACCATGGCAAAATCCAGTATCAAAAAAAGAATAGTCTTCATAATGATCTAGTTTAGAATTGCTCATTCTTCTAAGCACAATACTATTTAAGAGTGTTTGAATTTCTTTTTTTAAGTCATCTCTTTTTAGAATTTTGCTGGCATATAATAATGTATTTGCAATACCTAGATCTCCGTAACACCAGCCTAAACGACTGTTCATATTTCTTAGGTGTACATCTTCAGAAAAATAGTCTGGAAATTGACTTAGAAGTTTCGTCTCATTTTTGAAGCAAATAAAGCTCTTTATAATCCCTTCAATTAAAGTATCTATATGTTCGTGTTTGTATCCTAATTCTTTTAATCTTACAAGAAATGCTAGTATGCCTGGGAGACCATGCGCCATACCCAAATTAACAAGTTCTTTGTTATCCTCGTTTTGATCGTACCAAAAGATACCTTGATCTGTTTCTTGACGATGCTCATATAGTGAATTTAAAAATTGATCAATTAATCCATTTACTTTTTCTTTATCCTGGTTTTTAGAATTTATAAAGTATAATAGTTTACCAATACTACCGTGCATTGGATCAAAGTGATTGGTTTTAAAATCAATGGATAAAGATTGTAGCAGATATTCTTCAAGCCCTTCTAGAATTTTTTCATCTTCTATAATGTTACATTTCATTAGATATTGAATCACATAAAATATTCCTTCAAATCCTTCAAAGAATCCAGAACCTAGATTTCGTTCGCCAAATACTTGAGTTAATGTTTTAAGAAGCTTTAATGCTTTTTGTTTGTAGATATCTTCATTCGTATATCGATATAATGTTGCTTCAAAAATCAAAGCCCCAAGATCATTATGAATTGTTGGGATTTCCATTTTTTCAGCTTTTTCAAAAAGAATAGATTCTATTTTTTTTATCTGTGTTTCTATCATTTTTAGTGTATTTATAAGCAACTTTTGTGATTGTCGAATTGTAGTATCATTTTTCTGAATGAAATAAGTCTTGTACTACTGTAGAAAATAATTTTATTGTTAAAAAAGAATTTCTTTGTTTAACTTTACCTCTTGAGAAGTAGTTTTTCTATTGCTTCGTATTAATACTTATTTTTTCCATGCACATATGGAATTAAATTAGGAGAGATTTTGCCAGCAATTTTTAGACCTTTTGCTGGCAAAAATCTAAACCTCCTATGAGAAGAACATTCAGGTTTGGTTATCATGGGATGTTTGTCAAAATAACGGTTACCTGTTTGTTGCTTTAATTACTCAATTGTAATTACAAGATTTGTTGGGTCCTCACAACAAGGCTTTCCTTTTCTTGTACTTCTTTTACAACTAGCAAGACAGATTTCTATTCCTCCGTTTACACTTGCCATTTCATCGTTGTCCATTTTAGAGATAGTCTCTTTGTTTAAATTTAATTTATTCATTGTTTTGATTTTTGTGAAGTAGTTTTTTTAGTACTTCGTATTAATACTCATTGTTTTTCCATGCACACATGGAATTAAATTAAGAGAGATTTTGTCAACAGTTTTTAGACCTTTTGCTGGCAAAAATCTAAACCTCTTAATTTGGAAAATACTTAGGCTTGGTTATCGATATACATACCAAAATAACGGTTACCTGTTTGTTGCTTTAATTACTCAATTGTAATTACAAGATTTGTTGGATCCTCGCAGCAAGGCTTTCCTTTTCTTGTACTTCTTTTACAACTAGCAAGACAGATTTCAATCCCTCCGTTTACACTTGCCATTTCATCGTTGTCCATTTTAGAAATGGTTTCTTTGTTTAAATTTAATTTGTTCATTGTTGAAAATTTTAAAAATTACCTACTCTTTAAAGGATTTTCGGCTTACTCCTGTGCTATTAATACTTTTTTTGGTACACTATTTTTCATTTGTGCAGCTTTGCTTCTATAATATTGATATAGATAATTATAGAGTACCCATTCGTTTAATCGTTGATTGGATTTAAAAAGGCGATTGCAATGCATATGAATGTAACTACTCAATAAATCAGGAAGATCTAATTTGGTTTTCATGCCTTTATTTTTTCTAGCAATTTGAGAAACAACCCTTTTATTTTCTTCTAGATAATTTTGAAGAACCATATCAAATTCTTCATTTGTATTTTGATCCATTATTTGATTAATATCGCTTCTATTGTTTCTAAATTTTTTAGATAGTTGCCGGTTTATATCTGTATTAGCACCCATTTCTTGATCAAAATCTTTTTTCAAGCCCTCAAAAAAATCTCTTTTTTGAATTACACTCATATTCCAGGCATCTAAAAATGTATCGATCGTTTTTATGCCCCATAACCACCTTTGATTATCATTGGTAACTCTAGAGATTAGGTATACTATTAATCTACTGTTGATAAAAAATATAGATTCGGATTCGTCTATAGTTTCATTGCCATATCTTTCTAACTCTCTTTTATAAGTATCTGTAACGACCTTTTTTATGGTCTTATCATTTATATATGGCAGTATAGCTTTATGTAGCGATTGGATCACATAGTTAAGATTTTGAGGATCTAAGACTCTAAATCTAATACGCACATGTCTCTCTGTATCTTTATAATTAATGAAGAACCATTTATCTATTACATTTTCTTCTAATAATTGGTTTGCAATAGGCGTAAGTGTTTTGGTTAAAAAGATATCCGAGATTCGTGATCCCATATATAATTTATAGTATAGCCACTCACTTCCTATAAAAAAATAACGCTGTACTTTTGGTGTCATATCCGGTTCTTATTTTTGTTTGATGAATGAAAAAAACAGCTCGTTACAAAATGCTTCTCCTTGTCTGGTTACCAATGCATTTTCTTCGTCAAATAAATACTCTGCCAAAGTAATTTGGGATCGTTTTTTTATAGTCGACAGAAATGTTTGTACACTTAAAGGATGGTCTAAGTCTATTAACAATTCATTATCATCATCTTTCAGCATTATTTTTTGCGGTAATTTCTTTTCTTTTCTCCATTCAGTTAGATCATCTAGTTGAATAATTTTTTGAATTTCTTTTTTTCCAATTGTCCATTGAGCAAGAGAAAGTATTATGTTTTTATAGCGCACTCTTGGCAAGAAATTTCTGTTTTGTGCAGCATTTCCCCAATCGAATTCTAGATTTTCACGTAGATTCTGTGTTTGGATGTCGCATAAAAAGTGATAAATAGGCAAAGCGTTGTAAGAGAAATTATGAGCAGTTGCCATACGAGGCATAATCTCTTTATTTAATTTTTTTGAGAACAATACAATTCTATCATTTTCTACAGATACCAGAATATCATTAATGGGTATTTGTTGCTCAACAGGTAATGTGCTTTTTGTTAGATAAGGAATTTCATATGCTCTAAGATGACTCCTATTAATGATATTACCGGTTCTTTTTTCTGGGAGATGAGCGATTTCGGCAAAAATCACATCTTTTTTCTCGCTTTCTTTTTTGGTAATTTTCTTTAGAAGCTGATCAATTTTTTTATCTGCTTGTGTAAATCGTCCAAGCATGTATGTGGCAGAAGCTCCTCCTACATAGGACATATTAATTAATGGATTGTCACTATCATTATTAAATACATGGGAGATAACAGTAAAAGACAATGGTAGATTATTCCAATTTTCTTTAAAGTAATCAAGATCACTTTCTGTAAGAAACATTTCTGTTGCGTCTTTATCTAACTCGATTAATTTTTTATTTAAGAACCCATCTATTCTAGTCCATCTTATTTTTTTGTGCTGGGCGGTATAGTTCTTTTTAGATATATTTAGATCATTAATTAAGGGAGATATATCATAATCATCTTCATTATTAAAGCCATAGCCTACACCAGTTTCTACATCTAAAGCAAGCGATAGAGGGACTTGTTCTTCTTCGAATATGGCGAAGAATTTATTTCTAAAATTTGTTAGCTTTTCATCTTCTCGGTATGGAACAAGCTTATTAAGAAGCTGTACTCCTTTTTGTATATCTTTTATTACTTTTTCTGAAAGTGTGTTGGAGGCTGCTGAGATAATTAAATCGGTCTGAAACAAGTATTTTTTATTATAGCTAATTTCAAATGAATCTAGTAACTCAGATAGTTTTTTGTAATACGAAAAGTTATTGGTATACTTACTATTGTCTAGTGTTTCTAAAAGCTCTTTTATTTGTTTTAATCTATTTTTTATGTCTTGATCAGGAATAGTATCCACTAATATTTCTAAGTAATTTTTTCCTGTTACAGAAGGTGAAATAGAGCTTATTAATATTTGATTGTCGATAAGTTGATGAACAAAAGCCGTCGCGTCTTCTATTGACACTTCTGGATCTACAATAAATTGTGCTAATTCCTTAATTTTTATGCCTTTTTTAGTGTGATTTAAGATGTGCTCTATGAATTCTGAATTGTCAATAGATACCGTAAAATGACGTCGATTAGCATTTTGGTACCGATATTCTATATACCTTTGTTTATTGCCGACAGGATATAAACTAGTGTTTGGATAATAGGTGAGTTCACTTCTGATTTGGGTTGTTTTTTCTAATTGTTGAACCAATGTACAGATGTAACTCATGTCAATTCTGGTAAATCTTTTGTGATGTTCAGAAGAGTTAAGTTCTATTTTGGTTTGCTCATCAATAGTGCCAACAGAGCAGCCGCTAAATAATCCAAAAGGTGTGCATCGATGGCCCATTCTAAGAAGATACTTATGTAAAGATTGAATCAATCGATCCGGATCTTTCATTTCTTTTCCGTTAAGATATTTTGTCATTTCCTGATGTAATTCTGGAGAAGCCAAGAAAATAGCTTCGGATACAATTGGAGATGCGCATAGTTCTTTGATTTTATCAACAGTAAGACCTGAGACTTCTGTAGAGGCTAAGTTGTGTGTTCTTAGAACATACTCATCGGCTGGTGTATAGATTTCTGTCATCTTCTGTTATTTTTAGTTTTTTACTAGGTTATAATTCAGTAAGTCTTTTTAAATCTAAAAAAAGGTTACTGCAGATTTTACAACTTCAAATATGATTTCTATTACTTCAAAAACATAGTGTGTGAATATGGATATCATTTTATTTGAAATTTAATGTTGAAAGTTTGTCGTCTGTTTTTCATTTTGACTTGAGCAAATATATGTTCGATAAAACCTTAAAAACAAGGCTAGTAACCTATGATTCATGAATAACCAGCAGACTATTTATGAATTAACAGTAAGAATAAAATTTGTTAAAGGGTATAAAATGAAGGGTTTATAAAACAATTGGTCACATTACTATTAAAAAAAGAAAAATGTTATATTTATCCTTCGCCATATGAGCGAATATTACTCTTAAACTTTAGTAAAATTGGAAAATCTATATTCTTTTTTTAGATATTATCATGTTAGAATACTCTACAAAAGAGTGGTTGTTTTTTTGATTCTTATAAATACGATCAATGTTTTTTCTCAAGAAAAAATAGATTCTTTGCAAAACAAGACATACATAGAATTGGCAGATGCTTTTTTTAATGAGGATGACAATAAGGATACGATTGCAGCAACTAGTTATGCAACATATTTTCTTGATAAAGCAAAAAAAGAAGACTTCCTAGAAAGAATAGCTCAAGGGTTTAATTTATTAGCACATATTCATAAAGGCCAGGATAAATTAAATTATTTAGATAGTATTATACAGTATACCAAAGATGCAAATTTAAAAGAATACCCTCTAGAAGCATATATTCATAAGACAGGATATTATTATGCAAAACGAGATTTAAAAAAGGCATTAGATAATTGTATACAAGCCAACCTATATGCGGATAGAAGTGATAATGAAAATCAGAAAATCAGAACTAAATTTAGGATAGGTTTGATTAAAACCCGATTGGGATATTATGAAGAAACTTTAGAAATATTTAAAGATTGCGCAGATGGTTATTTAAAGGAATCTTCGGATAATAGTTATTTAACATCGTTATATGCTATAGCCGATACGTATAGGCATTTGAAATTATTAGATTCTGCATCTTTTTACAATGAAAAAGGAATTAAGACAGCATTGTCAAAAGGTTATGAAGAACGATATTACTATTTCTTGTTAAATGAAGGTGCGAATCAATATGATAAAAATAATTATCAAAAGTCTATAGATTATATAGATAGAGCTATTCCATATCTTCAAAAAATTAACGATAAACCCAATGTTGCAATGGGATATCATTTTTTAGGAAAAGTATATAAGCAATTAAATGATAATGAAAAATCTGAACTCTATTTAAAAAAAGTAGATACAATCTATCAAGAGACTTCTGATATTCATCCAGAGTTAAGAAGTGGATACGAAATCTTGATTGATATCTATAGAAAAAATGGTGATACAGAACAACAATTGTTGTATATCGAAAAATTACTAAAAATAGATAGTCTTTTAAAAAGTAACTATGAATATTTAACAAAGAAGCTTACAAAAGAATATGACACTCCGAAATTAATTAATGAAAGAGATATTATTATTAAAAAATTAGAGAATAAAAATATTTATTGGAGCATCTCTTTATTAATAACTCTTGCCGCTTTTGGAGTTGTTTTGGTATATAACTACAAAAGACAACAAATTAATAAAAAGAAATTTGAAGAATATTTAAGTTCACAAAAAAGAATAGACAAACCAATTGAAGTCAAAAGCGATGAACTACTGATATCTCAAGATATTCAAGATCATATTAATCGAGGGTTAGAAAAATTTGAAAAGAATAAAGGATATTTAAATGATTCTATTTCCTTAAATAGTTTAGCAAAGCAACTACATACCAACACTAATTATTTATCTAAAATGGTAAATCATTATCAAGAAAAAAGTTTTGGAAGCTATATTAACGAACTTAGATTAGAGCATACTATTGAGCGACTAAAAACGGATCTAGTTTTTAGAAAATATTCGATCAAAGCAATTTCCGAAGAGGTCGGTTTTAAAAGTCCAGAGTCTTTTTCGAAAGCATTTTATAAAAAAACACAGTTAAAACCTTCTACTTTTATAAAACAGCTCAAAAAAGAAGGGTAATTATAAAGCATTGTAAATCAGTTTTTTACATTAAAATAAAACTGCTTATTCATAAATGTAGACTGGTACTCAATTAAATGAGTACTAATTACAATCGGTTTCTTATACATTTGTTTCATCACAAATTAAAACTTTCGCAAAATGAAAAATCGACTTAAAAAGAAACTGAATTTCGAAAAATTGACAATTGCAAAATTAAATAATATAGATAGAATTAGAGGTGGTTATGGTGATGGAGATACGGTAGATCCACCTATCGAACCAACTAAGTCTACGGATCCTTTTAATCCTAGATGTAGATCTAAAGGAGCTTGTGTCATAGGAATTATAAATATTGCTTAGAAACAATTGATTATAGATATGTAAAAGGTGATGAGAGATTTAACTCATCATCTTTTTTAAATTTCCTTAAATGAAGTATAAACTTATTTATCCCTTACTTATATGCCTTCTCGGTTGTTGTTCTAAACAACGACCAAATTATTTAGTTTTTGATACTATTACAGTATTTCAAAAGAAAAATAATAAACTTTCCGAAGACGATTTAAAAGATTGGCAGTATAAAGATATTATAACCGATACAATACCGGGGATAAGCTTAGAAAAAACATACACAAAAATATTAAATACTAAAAAAGGAGATGAAATTATTGTTGCAGTGTTGGATTCTAGGTTTGACATAGACCATGAAGATCTAAAAAACCAAATTTGGATAAATCCTGATGAGATTCCAGATAATAATATAGATGATGATAAAAATGGATATATAGATGATGTTTATGGCTGGAATTTTCTGGGTAATGATCAAGGAAAAAGTATAATTTATGCAAATTATGAATTTGTAAGAGTATTAAGGAGGTATAAAGAATTACATGATCAAATTCAGGAAGATACTTTCTCACAAGAATATAAAGAATATCATCAAGCATTAAAAACCTATGAAAGAGAACGTAAAAAAGCACAGTTGTTCTTGGACTATGCAATAGACGTTAATAATAAATATGTAGAGGCAAAAGCTAAAATAAAAAAATATATACCTGATGGAAATTATACTTTAGAAAACCTCAAAAAGGTAGATACTATTGATAATGATTTAGGTAAATATGTAAAAAGTATTTATGATATCATAGATTATGGGTATTCTGAATCAGATATAGAAGTACTGTTAAGAAATAGAGGTATTAAAGTTCATCAACAACTTAATCTTGACTATAAAGAAAGAGCTATTCTTAATGATGATTCAAATAACCTTTCCGATACAAATTATGGAAATAATAGAATCTCAGATAACATAGATAAACTACCCCATGGAACTATTGTATCTGGTGTTATTGCTGCTACTAGAGATAATAACATTGGAATTCAAGGTATTTCTAATCATATAAAAATTATGCCAATAAGTGTATCTCCTATAGGAGATCCGCATGATAAAGATATTGCTTTAGGAATACGATATGCAGTAGATAATGGAGCAAGAATAATTAATATGAGTTTTGGAAAGCAATTTTCATTACATAAAAAATGGATTTTAGAAGCTATTAAATATGCAGCAGAAAAAGACGTTTTGATTGTTTCTTCCTCAGGAAACGGCGCATTAGATTTAGAAGAAATAAATCATAACTATTATCCAAATGATCATAATTATGGGAAGGAAGTTGCTAATAACTTTATTATGGTAGGTGCTATTACGAATCAAGTAGATCATACATTGCTAGCGTCTTATTCTAATTATGGTAAAAAGGATATTGATTTATTTGCCCCAGGAAGTGAAATTTATACAACTTTACCTAAAAATAAATATAAAACAGATAGTGGTACATCTATGGCATCAGCTATTGTTTCTGGCGTAGCTGCTTTAGTACGATCTTATTATCCTAAACTGTCGGCAAACCAAATCAAAGAAATCTTAATGAAATCGGGAACATCTTATGCTATTAAGGTGAAGATTTCATCAAAAGATGGGAAGTCAGAAAAGATGATTCCTTTCTCAGAACTTTCAAAATCTGGTAAGGTTATTAATGCATATAATGCATTATTGTTAGCCGATAGAATATCTAATCCTAAATAGTTTTAAGAGTTTGGTTTAGGTTAGATAAGGTCTAGTCTATAATAGACTAAACTTCTAAAACCAGTAATTTGTTTGTAATCACATTTTTTTTACAAAGACTACACTTTTTTAAAAAAGTTCTCACATTGCCTTCTTCAGGCTTATCCTTTATATCGTCTAAGAGATTTTTTCTAGTTAGTTTTCTGAGCTCAAGAGGAGCATATTTTGTTTTATAATAATAGGTGTCAAAAATTGACCACTCTGGCAGTAACCTTTTATTTTCTTTATAAATATGGAGCCAACTATTGTAGCCCATAAATTCACAAAAATTTCCATTAGGTAGTATCGTAAAATGAAAAGGATCAATCTCATGACCATCCTCAATATCAGAATCGATAATAGTTTTTAGATTTTTAACACGTATTGGATTATCAGCATAGAACAAAAGTGTTTCTAACTTATGGGTTAGATCATATGCCGTTATCTTATCTAATCCATCAAAATGTTCTATGATTTTATATAAAATCTCTTTGTCTTTTTTCATGCTATTGTAGTATTTAGGATATTTTAATGGTTATGATTTAATTGTTTCTAGTCTTATAAATTAAATTTCCCCATGTTCTGACTAGATCATGGGGAAATTAGAACTCACTAAACTCACATAATTAGCCTTATAAACTAATATTTTGCATGCCAGCACCAGTATTTACCCAATCAAATGGTTTATAGTCAAGGTCTGACACATATATATCGAATGGATTTAATCCATGAAAAATGGTTAATATAGAAGGTACGTTTCCTCCTAAAGTTTTTGAAGTCTCTTGGATCTTCATTTCAGTAACACTAAAAGCGTTTAAATTATCCATGTTCTTTGATTTTAAGAACCTGCCTTTTTACGGGCAGGTTGCTATTTTTTTAAATGTGAAAAGGGAACTGATGGTCTTGATCTCTTGGATCTCCAAAAGGTATCGGGTCTTCTTTCGGATCAATTATAATGATTGGCCCTCCAAATGGTTTTGGACAAGGATCAAATTGACATCCACCGTTAATACTATTTAATTCGTTGTTTGATAATGTTTGTAAATTTTTCATGTTTTTTGATTTTTGAACCTGTCTGTCTAGAGACAGGTTGATGAATAAAATGATTAATTAATGTTGATTGATGAATTGTAATGGTATGATTTATTATCTGTTGATAATGAATCTAATGTTGTTTAAAGCATCGAAAAGTTCTTGTAATTCTGGACAGATATAATCTTCTGTCATTGTTGAACCCCCATTGATAGTTGTAAGTTCTTGTGAGGATAAAGACGTGTACTGGTTTTTTATTTGATATTTCATAACGCTGTATTTTTTAATTAATTAATGATGTTCTTTAATAGTACAATGATAGAGCGTAGTTGTCTCATCTTGTGAGACTGTATTTTTTTTATAGAAGAACAATATAGTTGTAACTGTAAAGGGCTATATATCATGTTTTAAAACATAAAAGGTTGATTATGTGATCAACCTTTTATTAGTGTACTTTCGGTACTTTGAGTAATCTTTATTTTAAAGATTAAAAATCTCCAAGAATATGTACAACTTTATCTATTAATTGCCCTACGGGTGAAGGAGAATCATGAAATATAATATGTAATGTCATTAGTACAGAATCATCTATGCAACCTCCGTTAGTGTTTTCGATTTCGTTTTGAGTTAAATCTCTGAATGATTGTAAATTTTCCATGTCTTTTTATTTTAATATTATTAATTCTATTGATTAATAAAAGAGTATGTACTCTCCTTTATTGTTATACAATGTTAAGAGGAGTTGGTCTCATTTTTTGAGATTGCTAGTTTTTACTTAATAAAATAGGTGTGATTAAATGATGTTTAGAGTAATTAATATTCTCATATTTGTGTTTTGCACAACCCTCGTTTAGGTAAAAACAAATACAACCGCAAACTATTTGTTTACAAAGGTTTGCGGTTGTGTTTTAATCTAAACATAGAAAACCCATGTCTAGTCAACATCTTTAGTTTGTTAGAATATCCCAAGCTGCAATTGCTACAAGCGCAGGTGCAACCGCTAAAAATCTAAGTGTTTTCCCAATTCTATTTCCTACTTCATAAGATCCTTCTGCAGGATCACCACCTCCATTAACGGATACTAACTCATAACTCTCTAAATTACTTACTGAATAAAATTCTAAATTTTTCATGTTATTTATTTTAAATTTATTAGTGATTTGTATCGTAACAAACTGCAGGTTCATTTCCAAATAACCCGTCCCATACGCCGTGAGCGAAACTACCTATTGTCGCAAGCCCATCTTCAAGTGCCTCTCTAATAGGGCCCCCACCATCAATTAATAATGCATCTTCTGTTGTTAACTCTAGTACTTGAAATTCTGATAAATTTTTCATTTTGTTTATTTTTTTAAATATTAATTATTCTTATTGAGGATTGTTCCATCCGTCTGCAATATGTTCAGAGGCATAATCCAAAGCTTCAAAAGCTGCTTTTGCAATTTTGTAAACTCTATAAGCAGCACAAGCCTGAGCAATGCCTCCTTTGGTATATATAGTTTCATTGTTCCGAAGCTCTATAACACCATAATTGTTTAAATTTTTCATATTTTTTGATTTAAATATTGATACGAAGCATCTAATTACACTTATTTCTTTGGCATAGGAGTAAAAAATCTCCTTATAACCTCAAATTATGATATTGAAAACAATATTTGTACTATTCGAAATATTCTGGTTATAAGATTTCATCTTCTTCTATTCTTAAAGCTTTATTTATTTAGGGTTTTGCCACCCTTCTAAAATTTCTTTAAAAGCAATAAATAATACAGTCAAAATAAAAAAAATCAATATCCATTTTAAAACAGAAAAACTGTTTACATCATTTTTCATAATAAGTGTTTCTATTTTGTCTACGTCTAGGCTATAAAATTTTAACCTAAATCTAAAACAGTTAATTTAATTTGTTAGAATATCCCAAGCTGCAATTGCTACAAGCGCAGGTGCAACTGCTAAAAATCTAAGTGTTTTCCCAATTCTATTTCCTACTTCATAAGATCCTTCTGCAGGATCACCACCTCCATTAACAGATATTAGCTCATAACTCTCTAAATTACTTACTGAATAAAATTCTGAATTTTTCATATTTTTTAATTTTAAATATTAATAATAATTATTTAGGATTGTTCCAACCATCCGCGATATGATCAAAAGCATAATCCAAATCGTTAAATACTTCTTTAACAGCTTTCCATGCTTTTAGCCAATCCGTTCCTTCTCCTCCAACAATATCCATTTTGTCTTTAGTTGACAATTCAGACACTTTTAATAAATCTAAATTTTTCATTTTTTACGATTTAATGATTAATGATTATTTTATTGTTTACTTAATCTATTCCGTCAAATTGATTAGTAAACAGATCCTTGTTGTTGCAACAACTATGAAAAGTATTGTTGTTTCCCTTTCATAGTACAATGATACGCTCAGGGTGTCTCATCTTTTGAGATTGTATTTTTTTTAGAAGTTTTTTCGAAAAATTTATTTTTGAACATACTATCTTGTCTAATGTTTGATATCAAAAGGCATTGAAAATAGATGTTTTTAAGATGATTAAAAGTTTAAAATATAATGTAAATAAAAAAGAGATTCAAAAGGCGAATCTCTTTTTTAAATAGAATTATGATTGAAATATTGAAATTTATTAAATAAGCCTTACCTAACTTAAAACTAGTATTGCGATATGTATAATACCATTCTAGAATTTGTTACTCCAAAGGCTATTATGATTTCTTTTAAAATTCAATCTTGGTAGTTCTTAATTTTGTGCGTTGTGATTTCCGATACAACTGCCTTGCTCTTCTTGTTTTGGTCGATCCAAAATAAGATCAATTAATGGTTGTATCAAATCTAGTATTCCTGTTCCGCCATTTGTTTCAACTAGTTCTTTTTCGTTAAGATTTTTCATGATTTATCTCTTTTTAGAATTAATGATTATTTGAATTTCTATAATTTTCTTTTTCTTCTTTGGGTACCCCGAAAAAGTAATCTGCTAGAGGTTGTAACCAGGTAGGAATAGGGAAAGGTGATCCTCCATTGGTTTCTAATAACTCTTTGTTACTTAGATTTTTCATTTTTTACGATTTAATGATTAATGATTTCTAACGAGAAGCGCCTTCTAAACGTTTCTATAGTACAAGAATATGGTAAGCGTGTCTCTTAAGATGAGATTTGAGATAATAGTATATCAAAAAACCCAGAAAAGTATTTCCTGGGTCTTTATTCAAAAGAATTTTTCATGTTGAAATCTAATTTTATAATAATTGATGCTTATAGTTGCGTAAAACAAGATTGAAAATCAACAGTTAATTATATAGCCGATTTTTTAGTTTATCTATATCAAAGAATAAAATTATTTCTTTTAGTATGGTTGATCATTATTTAATTCTTTTGTTTGTTATGATATTTTCGCCAAATAGTATAGTCTTTCAAAAGCACTTCCTCCATTTACAGATTTAATCTCGGTAGCATCGAGTTCTTTTGTGTAAAAGCCAAACTTAAACCCTACGCTTTCTTCATACACAAAACTTTGTATGGTGAAGTCGTACGTAATAGGAGCTTCTAACTCTTTCATGATATCGATCATTCTATAGGTTTGTGCTCTAGAAATGCCTAATCTAGACGCTAATTCTACAGGTGTTCCCGTAGCATGCATACGAATAAGACGATCTATTCTCTCTATAAGTTCGATTTGTTTGATGATGATGTTCATAAGTGTTCGTTTTTAATACATAAGATAATAACTAAGAATTTTGATTGATTTTATGATGTGTTTTATAGATTATATCCAATCCATCATGTCGTCATTGTCAATATAAATCTCGTAATCTTCAGAATAGGATATAACGTCAGAGATAACATCTTTGAGTTCGGGATCACGTATTTCTTGTAGTAAGAATTCGTTTTCGATTTCGCCTTGTGTTAGGTCATTTTCTTTTGTTTTTGGATCATAGTTTTTCATAATTTTTATGTTTAAATGTGATTATACTATTCTTAAGCTCGGATATTTAAAATCTACAGAAGCTATTATACTTTGCGTGCCATTTGAAGATACCTCTAGTACTTCTTCTCCATAAAGTTGTCGCGTATAAAAACCATATCTAAAATTTGTCGATTTCTCAAAAACATAACTCTGCAGTTTAATATCAAATACAATAGATGCGTTTAGTTGTTTCATGGCAATTATTATTTGAAACAAAGATGTCTTTGAAATTTCTAATTTTTCGGCCAATTGATCAGGAGTTCCTGTTTCTCCTAATCGTATGAATTGATCTAATTGTTCTATGACTTCAATTTGACGTTCTATTTTTCTCATGGCCTAAGGTTTTGGTTTTAAAAATTTAGTTAAGCAACAGCATTGATATTGGGTATTTGATCTAGTACTGGCATTTGTTTTTGCCATAATTCATAATATTTTTCTTGTCTAGCGTATAGCACTTCGTGATTTCCTTCTTCTACTACTTTACCTTTTTCTAGCACTACAATTTTATCGGCGTTTATGACGGTACTTAATCGATGTGCAATAATGATGATTGTTTTATCATGATCACGCAGACTTTGTACGGCTTTTTGGATGTAGTTTTCTGAAGTACTATCCAGTGATGAAGTTGCTTCATCCAAGACCAAAACTTCGGGATTTTTGTACAAAGCTCTAGCAATTGCGATACGTTGTTTTTGCCCACCAGATAAGGTAGCGCCATTTTCTCCTAGATAGGTAGCAAAACTATTGGGTAACCCCTCTATAAATTCAAGAATACCTATAGCTTTACATATTGCCATAATACGATCTACATTGGGCGCAAATTCACCAACCGCGATATTATCCATTACATTCCCGGCAAAAAGATCTATTTTTTGTGGTACTACACTAACCAAATCCCTTAAACTGCTATTATCTATATGTTTTAGATCCTGTTCTCCTATAGAAATCTGTCCTTTTTGTATCGGATAGATATTTTGAAGTAAAGACATCAAGGTCGATTTACCTGATCCACTTTCTCCAATAATAGCAGTGATTTTACCTTTAGGGATTTGTAAATTAAAATCTTTAAACACTTCTACCCTTGAACCGTATCTAAAGTCTACATTAGAAAAGCTGATATTACCGATACTTTCTTTTGTTAGTTTTATTTTTTGCTCATTATCTTCACGTTCAAGATCCATGATTTCAAACAAACGATCTGCTGCAATTAATGCATTTTGAATTTGTTTGTTAGCACTAATCAAGCTAGCAACAGGACTCGTAAAATAACCGATGATTGCATAAAATGCCATAAGTTCTCCTGCTGTAATTTCTTTTTGAATAACAAAAAAAGAACCACTCCATAATAAGATAATAGTAAATAGTTGCGCAATTGTGCCTGTACTTGCTCCAGAAAAAACACTATTTAATGCAGATTTGTATCCGGTTTTTAATAAACCTATAAAACGTGTTTCAGTTTTAATATTAGCATAATCTTCAAGACCAAATCGTTTTATGGTTCCTACAGCATTTAAGGATTCTACCAATTGACTTTCAAGATCAGCAGATTTTTCCATAATACCTCGCTCGGTACGTTTATTTAGTTTATTGGTAACTGCATAAATGATCGCATATATTGGAATAATGGCAAGCATGATAAGCGCAAGTTTCCAATAATAAGTAAACATGAGACCAAATGAAAATACCAGAATCATTACATTAACTGTTAGATTTAAGGCTACACCATTAATAAAAGTTCTGATTTTTACAGCGTCCCCAATTCTTGATACGATTTCTCCAACTCGCATGGTGTCAAAGAATTGTTGAGGTAGTTTAAGTAAGTGTTTGTAATACCCTAGAATTAATCGAGAATCGATCTGTTGTCCTGTTTTGATCAAAAAAACATCTTTGTAAGCACCTACAATTAATTTTAAAACTAATAATGAGATCATGACAATACCTAATAGGTTTAGTAGTTTTGTACTGGTCCCCATAAAGACATGATCTGTTAGTTTTTGGATGTATATTGAAGTCGAAAAGCCCAATAAAGTATAAATAATAGCGCCAATAAAAGCCTGTAGCAGTACGCTTTTATGCGGTTTCAGTAAGAACCAGAATCGTTTTAATACAGAGACTTTTTCATTACCTGTTGTAAAATCTTCTTTTGGTAATAACAATACCAGTATACCTGTCCATTCTTTTGTAAATTCTTCATGTGTTTTTTTATGAAACCTGCCATCTCCCGGGTCCATGATTTTGACGTATTCCCCAGTAACTTCATAAATCACGACATAATGATGTAATTTTTCGTTTACAATCACATGGGCGATGGCAGGTAGAGGAATTTTAGATAAACTATCTAACTCCCCACGTACTCCTTTGGCTTCAAACCCGAGCTTATCGGCAGCCTCAATTAATCCTAATACATTAGTTCCTTTTTTATCGGTACTTGCAAATTGTCTGATACGAGCAATAGGCAATTGTAATTTGTAATGTGCAGATATCGATGCCAAACAAGCAGCACCGCAATCTGTAATATCGTGTTGTTTTATTTTTGTTTTTGCCATGGTATTTACAGTTTAATGATGAGTGTTACTAATTTTGAATAGATGCAATTGTTGGACTGGATGGATTTAACCAATCATCAACTTTGTCATAGAGTAATTCAAATAGCGTACGCTCGGTAAGTTGAAATCGAGCACTAAGGGTCATTCCTTTATTAAAATTTCCTTTAAAACCATTTTTGAGTTCTAGATGTTTTTGATCTACAGCGCAACGCACTTTAAAAACAGGTTGCTCATTAATGATATCAACATCTTTACTAATTTCTAGAATTTCTCCTGTGGCCAATCCCCATTGGTTATAGTTAAAAGCATCAATCTGGAAATTAACGGCTTTATCTTTACTAATTAATCCAATATCAGATGGATATATATAACACTCTGCAATTAATCCGGTATCAGGGGATATTTCTGCAAGTTTTACACCTCCGGGGATTAGACTTCCTGGTTCAATACCTAATACATTTTTTAGTACGCCGTTAATTGGTGCAGTGATTACAAGTTCTTTTTGATTTTGTTGTAATTGAGATACGTTACTTTCTAAATCGCGAATAACATTTTGATACTCTGTTAATGTGGCTTGCCAATTGTTTCGTTGTTGTTTTCTGTATTGTTGCAATGTACTAGCCGCCAGTTGATGTTCAAAAGCACTATTTTCGTAATCTACTTTGGCAACTACTCCTTTTTTGTACAATTTTTCGTTACGTAACTCATCAACTTTCGTTTTCTCGAATCTGGTTTGTAATTCTTGTATTTTTTGAGTGAAGTACAAAAACTCTTTTTGGTAACGGGCAGATTGTATATTGCTAAAGTTTGGTTTGCTGGTATTAATTAAATATTCACAATCGCTAATAAATTTTTTAGTTTCTACAATTTGTGTAGTAGCCCTTTTAATATTGTCCTTTACAACTGTAGTATTAGTCATCATTAAGGTATCCCCTTTTTTGACCTTTTGATTATCAACCATATTTGCATATACTACTTTACCAGATTGTAATGGTGTGATGGCGATTCTTTCTTTACTAGGTTTAAGCATTCCCCTGGCGGTTGTATAGATATCGACCTTAATAAATGGGAGTAAAACCAAGACAATGATAAACGCAAATAGTATGGTACTATAGATAATTTTACTTTTATTACTATGTTCAAATTGGTGAACTTCTACCGTGTTTTCAATAATCTCTTTTGGAAATAACTGTTTCATAATACAAGTATTAAGCGTTAAAAATTAGTGAGTAGATGCTCATACAGTGATTCATTAAGAAAGCTGTAATCGATGTAATGATGTTGACTAATAGATGTATCATAAAATGTGATTTTAGTGAGGTGAGAATAGTTGATGCTATTCGTTTTTTGATTTGATCAAATATAGCCTCGATAAAAGCGGTAAAACAAGTGAAGTTCATCTGCATTCCCGAATAACGACCCGTTATTCTCAGAATCCAGACTAGGATTGAATATGTTTATATTGATGATTATCAAAATGTTAAACTGTATTCGTGGTAAAATGAGCTAAATATTGAAAATAGAAATGTTACTAGGCTATCAATGAAGTAGTTTTTGTGATTTTTATATATTTAGGATTGAATAATATCTGTTTTTTGAGAATGAAAAGATACATTCTAACACTATGAACATGATAATAGAAGCGTAGCCCTGCAATAATAATGTATATACTATTGCCTTTAAGAAAACGTTAAGATTAAAGCTTTACTTTTGTAAAATAGTAATGTATTGTTTTAATATAAGCGTAAAAAAGAAGATTACTGTAACATGAGTAGAATATTACAACTAGTAACTATCATTATCTTTTCGCAAACCGTTTTAGGGTTTTCTCAGGAAAAAAAGTTTACCATTCCTGATTCATTAAAAACAAAAACCTTTGATGAACTTGAAGCATCACTCAACCAAAACTTTGCTGACTCGATTAAGTTTTCTGTTTATTCAAATACACTGTTGGTTAAATCCAAACAGGAAGAAAATTTCCTAGCATTAGCTAAAGCATATAGAGCTTTTTCTTTTAATAATATGAATAATATCTCGGTTAGAATACAATATTTAGATAGTTCTATAGCCGTAAGTAAGCATATAAACGATATAAAATATCCTGCTATTTCATATTCTAATAGAGCAGATGCACATAGTGAAAATGGTGATTATACTAAAGCTTTAGATGATTATTTACAGGCACTTAACTATTCTAAACAAGCTAATAACATACGTTTTTATTATATAACAAAACATAATATAGGCGAATTAAAAAAGGATATTGGTGAATATGAAGCGGCGGCCTTAATGTTTAAAGAAATATTAATATATGAAGATGATAATGGTATTAATACCAGAGGACATTTGTCTACGGTATTATCACTATCAGAAGTGTACATAAAGTTGAAAAAAAATGATTCTGCAACTTTTTATAATAAAAAAGGGGTTATAGAATCCATAAAAAGTAGTCCAGATATTTATCATTTGTTTGTTATGAATGAGGGTATAAACTTGACTCACAAGGAAAAGTATCAAGCTTCATTAGACAGCCTTAACAAAGGGATATCTTTTTTAGAAGAATATAAATATGGCAATACTTTTTTAGTCGATGGTTACTTATGTTTAAGTGAGATTTATAAGCAAAGAGGTAATGACCAGATGTCTCTCGAAGCATTGCTTAAAATAGACAAAAAGTATGAGGATGAGGGTTTTGTTTCAGTAGGAATTAGGCAAGGATACGAATCATTAATAGAGTATTATAAATCATTAGATGACACAAATAAACAGTTATATTATATCAATAAGTTATTTGCTGTAGACAGTGTTTTAGATGCTAAGTATAAAAACTTGAGTAAAAAAATAGTTCAAGAATACGATAGACCAAAACTTTTAGAAGAAAAACAAAACTTGATAAGTATTTTAAAAGAAAGAGAAAAAAAAACGGATATTACACTTGTTCTTGTAATTATATTAACAATCATCCTTATTGTTTTTGTGCTATTCTTTTACATTAAAAATATAAAACATAAAAAAAGATATAGTGAATTAATGAATAATGAAGCTCAGAAGAGTTCATTAAAAGTGGAAAAAGATAATAGTCTTAAGACTACTCCCGAAGCCATTGGGATTTCAGAAAGTATTGTTAATGCTGTTTTAGAAGAATTAGAAAAGTTTGAAAGTAATAATGAATTTTTATCCCCAAATATTACTACCAGTAACTTGGCCAAAAAACTAAGGACAAATTCTAAATACTTGTCTAAGGTTATAAATTCGTATAAGAAAAAGAGTTTTAGTGTGTATATAAATGAATTGCGAATAGATTATGTAATTGATAAACTGAAAAGTGATCGTAAATTTAGATTATATACAATTAAGGCAATTTCAAGAGAAATTGGCTTTAATACTACCGAGGCTTTTTCTAAGTCTTTCTATAAAAAAACGGGTATTTATCCTTCATTCTTCATAAAACAGCTTGAAAAACAAAAATAACTAAGATTTTGATATAAAGTAGGTTACAGGTCTGTTTTCTTAGAAAACAGACCTGTAGTTACTTTTTGTTTAGGAATTTTTTAAGACTAATATATATATTTGCTAAGAACTCAAACAAAAAATTCATGAAAAATAAAAAAGGAAAAAGGAAATTAGTTTTAGGAAAAATTAAGGTCGCTCAGCTAAATGATGAGTCATTAAAGGAAATCAATGGAGGTACTTCACACTGTGGTTTTCAATCTCGTGATGCAAAGATATGCAAAAGATCTAAGTGGTGGATTTGTGATCCTATACAGGTTGATAACATTGCGTAATAGAAAATAAAGAATAGATTTTATTAAAACCACCAGGTATATCTGGTGGTTTTTTTGTAGTTAACAGTTGCATTATAGTATATCAAAGCCATCATGTATCTAAAGCCAAGTATAATACTAAAAAGAAAATAGTATCTTTACCACCATTACCCTAGTGATACAGTAGATTTAAATAATTGCCTCTTGAAAACGAATACATTAGATGCTTTTTTTTGGTTTTTTTTGAAAGTAAAACCATATACAACGACTGATCTTAGACGACATGTTGTAACCATATATAAACAAGGTATAATTGTTGTGTTACTTTACCATGTATCAAATACTATTATATTTCAGAAAATCTCAAGGTTTTTAGAACAGTTGTTTAGTAAAACCTTTTGTGTTTTTTGTTATATAATAAGACAAAAGTAAGCCATCGACCATGAGAAAAGTAGCTCAGCTATTGATTAGCATTCTTTTATTACAAACTATTTCTGGACTTGCTCAGGAAAAGTCTTTTATTATTCCTGATTCTTTAAGGGCTTTAAGTTATGAGGCGCTTAGTACTAAATTTTATAAAGTACTAAGAACCAATGATGAACATGCTAGTTTATATGCTAAAGCGTATTTACAAAAAGGGAAAGATGAGAAAAAACCTATTGAAACCGCTATTGGATATAGTTTTATTGGATATACTTTTAATGAAAAAACACATTTAAAAGAGCAATTAATATTTTTGGATAGTGCAATCAATGTATGTAAAGGGTTGAATCATCAAAGATACCCTTTGTTCTTTTACATTGCTAAAGGGGCTTCTTATGAAGACAATGGAAATTTTAAAAAAGCATTAGATAACTTTTTGTATGCAGTTGAATTGGCGAAAAATGTTAAGAATAGACATTTAGAAGTAGTATCTAATCATAATATAGCCTTGGTAAAAAGGAAACTTGGGAAATATAAAGAAGCGAAATCTATTTTACAAAAATGTTTAGATTATGAAGAAGCCAGATTGTTGGATAAGGATCAAGACCCTTCTCCGTATTTACTAACATTATCCGAATTAGTAAATATTTACAGGTTGAATAGCCAGATTGATTCTGCATATGCACTTAATAATAAAGGGCTTAAAATGTCTAAAGGAACTCTAAGTGAGAGTCTTTTTGAATTAAATGAAGGAATATTGCAGTATTATAGAAGAGAATACAGAAAAGCAATTGATAAAATAGAAACATCCATACCTAATAAGGAAAAATTATCATATTTCTATGAAGATTATAACTTAATAAATGCATTGCTTTATTTAGGAAAATCACATGAAGAAATCTCTGATAAGGAAAAAGCAACTTACTATTTTAAGAAAATTGATTCTATAGCAGAAACTATTAATTATATAGTTCCCGAAACAAAATCCGCATATTTAGGTTTGATTAATCATTATAAATCCTTGGGTAACAAAAATCAACAATTATTTTATATTAATAGGTTATTATACTCTGATAGTATTTTAAATAATAATTATAGATATCTTAGTGATAAACTCAATAAAGATTATGATACCCCAGAGCTTTTACGGGCAAAAGAAGCATTGATTGCGGATCTTGAAGAAAAGCACAATAGTTCTTCATTAAGTGTAATTGTTCTTTCTATAATTTTGGGTATTGGTGGTATTTTTTTGGTTGTATTTTATCGAAAACAAAAACGATATCAACAACGTTTTGAAGAGTTGATCAATGCACAAGATAAAGAAGTAGAATCTGAAAAGACTTTGGTCCCGAAAGAAACTTCAAAGGCTATAGGAATTTCTGAAGATATTGTGAACTCAATCCTAAAAAGCCTCGATGAGTTTGAACATACACAAGGTTATATTGAGGCTAATATTACTACTTCTTCATTAGCGAGTCAATTTAAAACGAACTCTAAGTATTTATCTAAAGTCATTAATACCTATAAACAAAAAAGTTTTATACACTATACCAATGACCTGCGTATCGAGTTTATTATTGATAAGCTGAAAAATGAAAATAAATATAGATTATATACAATAAAGGCTTTGGCATCTGAAGCTGGTTTTAATACTACAGAAGCTTTTTCTAAGTCCTTCTATAAAAAAACAGGTATTTATCCATCCTACTTTATTAAGCAGCTCGAAAAAAAAGAGGAAAGCCAGAAATAGTAATGAAATAAGGGAGTTGGCAAAGTCTGAATTCAGGAATGCTGACCCTGTATTCAGGAATACAGACACCAAGGCTATCTTAAATATAAGGTTTTTTAACTTTTTCTTATATATTCGCTTTATCACAAACGTATAAACTCACATAAATAAAAAGTAAACATGAAAAAGCTTAGTTTAAACAAAATTACAGTTGCAAAATTATCAGATAAACAATTATCAAATGTACAAGGAGGTAGTAATAATGAAGGAGATGGAGGGACAAGAAGTTTGACTGGTAATCCTGTACTTTGTAATCATAGCGGTAGTGGAGATTTAATAGTTAAAATTCAAAATGCTTACTAATAAAATTCATTCAGCCTTTCAATTCTAACCTATGTTAAAAAGAATTTTTTTCATCTTGTCTTTAGCTTCCTGTTCATCTCAGGTAAATAAACCACCTTTGGCAGAAAGTATTAAGACTGTTGATCTGTATCACGGCAAAGAGTTAGAGGATCCATATAGAAATCTGGAGAATCTAGAAGATTCTTTGGTTGTCGATTGGTTGAAGAAGCAAGGTGATTTTGCTTTTGAAACTCTAAATAAAATACAAGGAAAACAGCGATTAATAGATTTACAGAAGGGGTATGGTAAAGAAAAATCGTATTTTATCCGCAGCGTCAAAAATACTTCAAACGGAAAGTACTTTTATCTTAAAACTATTGCTGGAGACGATATAGCAAAATTATACTTTCGAACTAGTATTGATGGCAAAGAGGTTTTGTTATTTGATCCTGTACAATTTGAATTGGGATCGGACAGTACATATATTATTAATTATATTAAACCGGATTGGGAAGGAGAAAAAATAGCCGTTAGTTTATCTAAACAAGGAGATGAAATTTCGAAGGTTATCACCATAGATGTCTTTAGTAAAAAAGTGCTGTCAGGGATAGTGAAAAATTGTAATCCAAATTTTGGAGGAATACAATGGTTGCCAGATAATTCAGGTTTTATATACCAATTTTTCCCTAAAGTCGACCCTAAGGATCCGAGTTATGGTTTACATACTAAAGCTATCTTGTATAGTATCGGAGAAAATGCAGATGAATTGCATGAAGTCTTTTCTAAATCGAACAATCCAAATTTAAAACTTAAGGATGAAGATTTTCCTATAGTTCAAGTTTATACCGATTCAGATCAGTATGTTTTTGGTAAGGTAAGTGGAGCTTCTTCGTTTAAAGACATGTATTATAAAAAACATGAAGATTTACTCTTGAACCAATCAGAATGGAAACTTCTATATCGAGAATCTGATATGGTTAATAAAATTATATTAGATGATCAGGATTTGATCTTTTTGTCTGCTAAAAATGCTTCTAACTTTCAAATTTGTAAGACATCTATATTGCAACCTAATTTTAAATCGCCTCAAGTTTTAGTGTCAGAGGATAAAGATGCTGTGGTTTCGGATGTAGAAATAACAAAAGATGGAATTTTTTATGTTTGCGTTAAAAATGGAGTAGAAGCAAAATTGTATCATTATAGAAATGGTGTAAGTAAAGAATTGAAATTACCGATTCCTTCAGGGAATATCCAAATAAGCTCTAAAGGTTCTAAGTATGATTATTTAAAGATAACATGTACTGGATGGACTAAAAGTCCGACATCATACCTATATAACTTTAAAACTAATAAATACAAACAGACTAATCTTAATTTGACTATTGAATACCCTGCTTTTGAGAATTTAGAAGTGAAAGAAGTTGAAGTGCCTTCGCATGATGGAGTTTTGATCCCGTTATCTATAATTTATAAAAAAGGGATTAAAAAAAATGGGAAAAACCCAACGCTTTTTTTTAGTTATGGTTCTTATGGTGGAGCTTTGAACCCATTCTTTGATTCAAGTTTTTTAACATGGGTTACAGAAGGAGGGGTATTGGCTATTGCACACGTACGTGGAGGCGGAGAAAAAGGTGAAGCGTGGCATAAGGCTGGTTTTAAAACAACCAAACCTAATACTTGGAAGGATATGATTGCTTGTACAGAACACATGATCCAAAAAGGATATACCAAACCAGAAAAATCTGCAATATGGGGCACAAGCGCAGGTGGTATTATGGCAGGTAGAGCAATAACAGAGCGTCCAGATCTATATGCAGCGGCGGTTTTATATTCACCTTCATTAAATTTAGTGCGATCTGAGATTCAACCTAATGGGCTAAATAGTGTTAAGGAATTTGGAACAGTTAAAATTAAAGAGGAATTTGAAGCCTTATTAGAAATGGACTCCTACCATCACATAAAAGAAAATACAAGTTATCCAGCTACTTTGATTGCTGCTGGGGTAAAAGATGGTAGAGTTGTGGTTTGGGATCCTGCTAAATTTGCAGCTAGATTACAAGCATCTAATAGCTCTGATAACCCCATATTATTTGCTGTTGATTTTGAATCTGGTCATGGAGGCATGAATAATGGAGCATTAAAGGTTTATGAACAATTTGCAAATACTTTATCTTTTGCATTTTGGCAAACTGGACACCCTGATTATCAACCAGAGTAAAATTAGTATAATATTATAATTAAAACTTCATAGGTTTATCCAAGCTATGGAGTTTATTTTTTAACGGGGTTGAGTTACCATACAAAAGAATTCAGTTCGTTACTGTTTATTTCCTTCTCATAAAACCCACAAGCAAAATTTACTTCTTCTTGATAGATAAAACTTTGTAAAGTCATATCATAGACTATGGGAGCATTTAAAGCTTTCATGGTGTTTAATATTCGGTATAATTTGGTTTTTGAGACTCCTAATCGATCTGCAAATACTTCTGGTGATCCAGTGGCTTGTAACCGAATTAATTGATCGATTCGGTCTATAATTTGAATGTGTTTGATAATACTACTCATTTTTAATTCCCTGTATTTTATTAAATAATCACGATTGTATATGCAAAGTATGCGATCGTTTACATAACATTTTTTGTGGGGTAAGTTGCATGACAATATGATTTTTGATCTAGCCAAATGTAAGGTCATGATGTACTTAAAAACAAGCAAAGTATATCGGTTTTGATAAAATCAGAGCCTTTGTGATTGATGTAATAAATTGATAATCAAATTAAAAAAAACTATTGGTTGTTTTTAGAGTTAGGAGTTTCTACAGCTTAAAAAGTTAGTTTAAGGTGATGTATTTAGATTAATAAATTGGGTATGTACCACATTATTTTGATATTTTTGAACGACTCAGAAAAACTACCTATGCACGCTCGCCAACTTATCCTGTTTCTTTTTTTATGCTCTTGTTTAGGATATGGGCAATCCTTTAAAATTCCAGATTCTTTAGCAAGTTTAAGTTATGAAGAAATTCAATTAAGATTTTATAATGGATTCGAAAAGAAGGATTCATTATTTATGAAATTATATGCTCAATCATACCTTAAAGAAGCTAAAAAAGAAAGAATTCTTCTCAAAATTGTTAAGGCGTATAATTTAGTAGTTTCAGCATACTATAGAACAGGAGAAGATAGAAAGATGCTTGTTTATTTAGATAGCGCTATAACTGCTTCTAAACTAATGAAACATAGACGTTACCCAGCTTTACTTTATATTCATAAAGCTAATGCATATGGACGGTTAGGTGATTTTGATAATTTACTCAAGAGTTATTTAGAAGGACTAAAATGGTGTGAAAAAAGAGGAAATAAACACTTAGAATTTATAATAAAACATAATATTGGAACGATTAAAAGAAGTATGAGAAAATATAATGAATCAAAATCAATGTTTAAAGAATGTCTTTTTTATAGAAGTAATAAAAAGGTTATGTCTAGAGTCGACTCTTTAAATTATATTTCCTCATTATATCAATTGATAAAAGTTTATATTGAAACCAAACAAATAGATTCTGCAAATATTTTGAATAATAGTGGTTATGAATTTGCAAGAGGAGAAAGAGATAAGCTACTTTTTTTTAAACTAAACGAAGCCATACTTAACTATTATAATGAGGAGTATAAAAAGGTAATAGAAGGTACGAATAGAATACTATCTAGACTACACAAACCAGAAAATAAAATTTTTTTTAAGAAAATTTACGTCTTAGATATATATTTTCATCAAGCAAAATCTTATGAAGCATTAGGAGATATGAAAAATGCGATCCAATATTACCTTAAAATAGATTCAATTGCTGAAACAAAAAGACATCCTATTACGGACATTGTAGTACATGATTCATATAGAGGTTTAATTGAATATTACAAATCTCGAAATGAAAAGGATCAACAACTGCTTTATATCAATAAATTGATATACTCTGATAGTGTATTTAATCGTTCTTATAGATATGAAAATGATAGGTTGTCTAAAGAATACGACATTCCTAATTTGTTACAAGAAAAACAACAACTTATTGCATCCTTAAAAGGAGAAAAGAAAGAAAGTTCTAATCAAGTGATCTTAGTTTCCTTGTTTTTGGCACTAAGTCTTGGGGGTACTGGGTACTACTATTATAAACAACAGCGCTATAAACAACGATTTAAACAATTGGTCGCAGCCAATACCGGACAAGAAAGTACAAAGAAAAAATCTCCTAAAAATACTATAGGTATAGATGCCATAAGCAAAGAAACTTTAGAAAGTTTGTTAGCGCATTTGCAAAAATTTGAGGAGAACCAAGGCTATTTAGTTCCTAAAATTAATGCTAAAGACCTTGCAAAACAATTTGGATCAAACTCTAGTTATTTATCTGTGGTAGTGAATACGTATAAGCAAAAAAGTTTAAGCCAGTATATTAGTGATTTACGTATCGATTATGCGGTTAAAAAACTACAAGAAGACCCAAAATTTAGAAAATATACGATCAAAGCCATTGCACAAGAAGTAGGGTTTAATACGGCAGAGGCTTTTGCCAAAGCTTTTTATAAGAAAACAGGGATTTATCCGTCGTATTTTATAAAAAAACTAGGATTTCATGATAATGCTTAGATAAAAGTATTTGTCAAATCGTTTAGAACGAAATTAAAAACAAAAAACCCGGCACTTTTACAAGGCCGGGTTTTATATTACTTTATCACTTCACCATCTTTATCGTGAAAGTGATATTCTAAATACGTGTAAGCGTCTCTAGGTACAATCTTAACCCATCGTTTGTGGTCTAAAAACCATTTTGATCGGGTGGATGGAAATCCTTTTGTTAAAAAAGCTGCAATAAAAGGGTGCGCACTCAGCGTTATCTTTTTATGTTCTTTTTTAATTAATTTTTCTAATTCGACCTTTATTTTCTCTACCAAAACGATAGGCGCCTCAACTTCGCCGCTTGTTCCGTTAGGATTTTCCTCACGGGTTTTGATATTCATTTCTGGTCGTACACGCTGTCGCGTGATTTGGATCAAGCCAAATTTACTTGGCGGTAAAATTTTATGCTTCGCCCTGTCGTCTTTCATCTCTTCTCT
Source organism: Aquimarina sp. AD10 (assembly GCF_003443715.1). NCBI lineage: Bacteria > Pseudomonadati > Bacteroidota > Flavobacteriia > Flavobacteriales > Flavobacteriaceae > Aquimarina > Aquimarina sp. AD10. The sequence continues at coordinate 4,372,215 of NZ_CP031965.1, forward strand.
TAAATGATTAAAGAGGGTTCTACGGTTATCGGCATTATTCATATCGATAAAATCGACTACGATAATACCGCCCATATCTCTTAGACGTAGTTGGCGGGCTACTTCAGCTGCACTAATTAAATTTACTTCTAGTGCAGTATCTTCTTGATTTTTGGCTTTGTTAGAACGGTTACCACTATTTACGTCGATTACATGCATAGCTTCTGTATGCTCGATCACTAAATAGGCTCCCTTACTCATTGATACCGTTTTACCAAAACTCGTTTTGATTTGCCTTTCAATACCATGTTTTTCAAAAATAGGCACTTTAGGACTATGAAGTTTTACAATTGACTCCTTTTTGGGTGCAATTTCTTGCAGATACTCTTTGATTCTGTTGCAGAGTTCTTCATCGTCTACAACAATAGATGTAAAGGTGTCATTAAACACATCTCTTAAAATAGAGGATGCTCTGTTCATTTCACCTAATACTTTTGATGGATGGTGTGCTTTGTACATTTTTTTGCACATTGCAGTCCAGCGGTCCACCAAATTTTGCAAATCTTTATCTAGTTCTGCTACTTTTTTGCCTTCAGCTACTGTACGTACAATAATTCCGAAACCTTTAGGTCGGATACTCTTTACGAGTCTTTTTAAACGTTCTTTCTCTTCTGTAGATTCTATTTTTTGCGAAATAGATACCCTATTAGAAAACGGAACGAGAACAATATATCTTCCGGCAATCGAAAGCTCAGAGCTTATTCGAGGGCCTTTAGTAGATATAGGTTCTTTTACTATCTGTACTAGTAGTGATTGATTTGATTTTAACACATTGGTGATTACACCGTGTTTATCAATGTCATTCTCAAAAGGAAAATCCTTAAGAGAATAATTTTTTAATTTACCTGTGCTTACACGTTTAATGAATTTAAGTAAAGAAGATACTTGAGGGCCCAGATCGTGATAATGCAAAAAAGCATCTTTTTCATAGCCTACATTAACAAATGCAGCATTTAAACCTGGGACAGATTTACGAATTTTGGCAATAAAAATATCACCAACCGCAAAATTACTGTCGTCTTCTTCCTTATGTAATTCAATTAGTTTTCCATCTTTTAATAAGGCAAAATCTGTAGAGGAACCAGATCTAATGATCAATTCGTTGTTCACTCGTTTTTAGATTTTTATCCACCCCATAATCGCGGGACAGATGGATTAAACAAAATTTTCTCACAGGAATTTAATAATTCCGTAGAAATAAACCAGAGTAATCGATTAAGAAAACCTGCTTTACTTCGATTTCAAAGAACTAAAATTTTTAACCAAAAAAAGTAGTTAGAAACTACTTTTTCTTATGACGGTTGGCTCTTCTTCTTTTTTTACGCTTATGCGTAGCCACCTTGTGTCTTTTACGTTTTTTACCACTTGGCATAGTTGTATACTGTTTATTTATTATTATTTAACTTCTACATTTGTTTTAACACCTTCTACAAAAACTTTAGCAGGCTTAAATGCTGGTATGTTGTGAGCTGGTATTTTGATTGTAGTATTTTTAGAAATATTACGACCAGTTTTTTCTGCTCTTGTTTTGATGATAAAGCTACCAAATCCTCTAAGATAAACGTTATCTCCGCTTTCTAAAGAACTTTTTACTTCTTCCATGAATGTTTCAACTGTTGCTTGAACATCTCCTTTTTCTATTCCTAGCTTTTCTGAAATTTTTGCTACGATATCTGCTTTAGTCATTATTTACCTATTTAGGGGTTTTTAAATTTTCAAGGGGGCAAATATATGAATTTAAAATCCAAAATATCAATACTTAAGATGAAATTATCATCTTTAATCGTTTAATTTTGCAAAACTTATAATTTTACTATGAAATTTTCTAAAAAACTCATAACGTGGTACTTACAAAACAAAAGATCCATGCCATGGAGAAAAACTACCGATCCTTATCGAATTTGGCTTAGTGAAATTATATTACAACAGACTCGAGTTGCGCAAGGATTACCATATTATTTGTCGTTTACTGAAACTTTTCCAACTGTTTTTGATCTTGCAAATGCAAACGAAGAACAGGTATTAAAATTATGGCAAGGATTAGGCTATTACTCTAGAGCTAGAAACCTGCATGCAACGGCAAAATATGTGGCCAATGATCTCAATGGTGTTTTTCCGGATACATATATTGGTCTTTTAAAATTAAAAGGAGTTGGAGACTATACAGCAAGTGCCATTGCATCTATATGCTATAAAGAAGCAGTGCCTGTGGTAGATGGAAATGTATATAGAGTGTTATCAAGATATTTTGGAATAGAAACACCTATTAATAGTACCGAAGGGGTTAAGGAATTTAAAAAACTTGCCATAAGCTTAATGGATCATGATGAGCCTGCTGATTATAATCAGGCAATTATGGAGTTTGGAGCCTTGCAATGTAAACCTAAAAACCCCTATTGTATTGTATGTCCTCTTAATGATAGTTGTGAGAGTCTGAAAAATGGAAAAGTCACCGTACTCCCTGTTAAGCTCAAAAAGCTTAAAATAAAAAAAAGATACTTTAATTATATAGTACTCCTTATTAATAATAGCCAAACCATTATTCAACAGCGAGTAGGTAATGGTATCTGGAAAGGATTGTATGAATTTCCTTTAATAGAAAATGAAACTATAGATATAACAAAAATAACATCAGATACAACTATTAAAAATATAATAGAAGACAAGAATTATGAGATTGTACTTTATAATGAGGATCCAATTATACATAAGCTATCTCATCAGCATTTATACACAAAGTTTTATATTATTAGATTAGATGCTATTGGAGTGATCAGTAAAAATCAAAAGCTCATTGATTATAAGGATATAAAAACATATCCTGTTCCTATATTACTGGGTAATTTTATAGATTCTTTTTTTAAAGAAACTGTGGTTCCAGAATAAAAGAAGAAAAAATGTATTTGATTTAAGAGTTATAGTATATGATTAGAGGATGTTAACGCAGACTTAAAACATTGACTAACTCAACTAGTATGATGTTGTGTTTGTCGATTTTTTATTACATTTACTAGATAACGTAATTATTTTATGAGTACTTAAGAATAAGAAGCATTCTTATAGCGTTATTTGTAAAGGTTTATTATTTCTTTGTAATCTGTAAACCGTGAATTTGTAGCGATACTAAATTCATTAAACACAAACCATAATTATAATGTCAGGAACACTAAATAAAGTAATGCTAATTGGGCATACAGGAGATGAGGTAAAGATGCATTGGTTTGAAGGCGGAAATTGTATCGGAAGATTTCCACTGGCAACTAATGATTCTTATGTGAATAAGAGCACAAATGAGAGAGTCGTTACAACCGAGTGGCATAATATTGTAGTGCGCAATAAGGCAGCCGAAATTTGCGAAAAATACCTTAATAAAGGAGATAAAATTTATATTGAAGGACGGCTTAAAACTAGAAAATGGCAGGACGACCAGGGTAAAGACAGGTATAGTACAGAGATACAATGTACAGATTTTACGTTTCTAACACCCAAAAATGAAAGTCAAGTCTCTGGACAACAAACTCAGAGTACACCACAGATGAATACACCTTCGGTACAGACGCAGGAAACTTCATCTACTTCACCAGATACAGAAGATGACGATCTTCCGTTCTGATATGTATAACTAAACAAGCATAAATTGGACCCTGATCCCGAACCTATATTTATTTCATTACTAGCTTTTGATATCATGCAACCCATTAATTTGGTTGTATTATTTATATTACTGTTCTTTTCTGCCTTAATATCAGGTAGTGAAGTAGCATTGTTTTCTTTAACTCCAACAGATCTTAAGGATGAGGAGAATACTTCTAAGAATTTAAGTATTGTATCAAGATTATTAGATAACCCTAAAAAACTATTGGCTACAATATTAGTTGCTAATAATTTTATCAATATCGCTATTGTATTACTTTTTACAAGCTTAGGCGAAACGTATTTTAATGGTATAACTACAAAATATTGGGGTTGGTTAGATGTTAGGTTTGTTCTAGAAGTAGTTATCGTTACGTTTTTAATCTTGCTTTTTGGTGAAATTTTACCAAAAATTTATGCCAGTAGAAATAGTGTGAAATTTGCCAAATTTATGGCAAGACCTTTGGGTATTTTGGATTGGGTATTTACGCCTATTAGTCTTCCAATGCGAAGTGTAACAGTAGGAATCCATAATCGATTAGGGAAACAAAAATCAAATATTAGCGTAGATCAGTTGTCACAAGCTTTAGAGTTAACATCAGATACTGATACTACAGTCGAAGAGAAAAAAATACTAGAAGGCATCGTTTCTTTTGGAAATACTGACGCTAAGCAGGTTATGAGACCGCGTTTGGATATCTTTGCACTAAATAATGAATCGGTTTATAAGGAAATTCTACCAGAAATAATAGAGAATGGATACTCCAGAATACCAGTTTATGAGGAGAGTATCGATAAAGTTATAGGTATTTTATATGTAAAAGATTTACTACCGCATATTAATAAAACAAAATTTGATTGGACAAATTTGCTTAGAGAACCCTATTTTGTGCCAGAAAACAAAAAACTAGATGATTTACTAAATGATTTTAAGAAAAAAAGAAATCATTTGGCTATAGTAGTAGATGAATACGGCGGTACAAGTGGTTTAATTTCATTAGAGGATATTATAGAAGAGATTGTTGGTGAAATTAGTGATGAGTTTGATGATGAAGATCTAATATTTTCAAAATTAGATGATCAGAACTATGTTTTCGAAGGAAGAACAGCATTAAAAGATTTTTATAAAGTATTGAAACTAGAAGACAATAGTCTTTTTGAAGATAAAAAAGGTGATGCAGAAACTATTGCAGGACTTTTGCTAGAGATGTCAGGGAGTTTTCCTAAAAGAGGAGATACCCTTAACTTAGGTGCATATACCTTTAAAGTAGAGTCATTAGATAATAAGAGAATAAAACAGGTGAAACTAACAATTAATGAAGAATACCATAGTTAGATGTTCGATATTGGGGAGTATACTTTTATTGATATGCTCATGTGCGGGAGAAGTAATTCCAAAGCCAAAAGGAATGCTAAGATTAAGCTATCCAGAACCAAAGTATATAGAAGTTACATCTCCATGTCCTTATACTTTTGAGAAGAATGAATTTTCTGAACTTAAAAGAGCTCGAAGAAATAGAAAATGTTGGTATAATCTGGAGTATAAAAAACTAAAGGCAACAATGTACCTCTCTTATTATAGGGTAGATAATAACTTAGATTCCTTATTAAGAGATGCCCAGAACTTAACGCAAGAACATGTAGTTAAAGCAGATGGTATTATTCAAGGGCCATTTGTAGATGAAAAAAATAAAGTATTCGGTATGTTTTATGAGGTATCCGGAGATGCAGCTTCCCAATCTCAATTTTACCTAACCGATAGCACGCGTCATTTTCTAGTAGGTTCTATATATTTTGAAGTAAAACCTAATTATGATTCGATCTTACCGGCTGCCGATTATTTACGAAATGATATGAGGCATCTTATGGAAACTTTAAGGTGGGTCGAATAGCTAAACCTTAGTTAATTTTCTTTCAAAACGAATCTATTTGTTTATAATTTTATCATTTTTGCAGCTTAATTTCGGGAAATGCAAAATAGTAAACTAAAATGGTTGTATCTCGTAATACTATCCTTAGTTTGGGGAAGCTCTTTTATACTTATTAAAAAATCTCTTGTTGGTCTTACTCCAATGCAATTAGGGGCGCTAAGGACGCTATTTGCAGCAATTTTCTTATTTTTAATTGGTTTTAGAAGTTTAAAAACTATTTCAGCTTCAGACTGGAAATGGGTAACGATATCAGCATTTGCAGGAACCTTTATTCCAGCATTTTTGTTTGCCTTTGCAGAAACTGAAATAGATAGTGGCATTGCTTCCATTCTAAACTCTACAACACCTTTAGTTACTCTAATTTTAGGAGTGCTAGTGTTTTCAGTTCAATTTAACAAAAATCAATTAATAGGAATTTTAGTCGGCTTTGTGGGCTGTTTGGCATTAATATTTGAAGGTGCGTCGGTCAACCCAAATCAAAATTATTGGTATGCTTTGTTGGTGCTGTGTGCAGCAGTATGTTATGCTATTAATGTAAATATTATTAAGAAATACATGCAACATATATCGCCAATGGCTATTGCTAATGGAAATTTTATAGTGTTGGTTATACCTGCTCTTATCATTCTTGGTTTTTCTGGTTTTTTTAGCGCTGATGTGATTGTTGATCCTAAGGTGCAAACCAGTCTTATGTTTGTGGCGATACTTGCGGTTGTTGGAACAGGTATTGCTAAAGTATTGTTTAATAAGTTGATACAGATAAGTACGCCTGTGTTTGCAACTTCGGTAACCTATACTATACCCATTATAGCACTATTGTGGGGAGTATTAGATCATGAGAAATTTACAATATATCAGGTATTTGCAGCTGGAATTATTATTCTAGGAGTTTATATAACTAACAAGAGTAAATAGTCGTCTATTGTACTGTTAGACAATAAATTAACAACCTTTTAAGGTTGAAAGAGGCTCAATCTTCATATATTTAAGATACAATCTTAAAGAAATTAAGCTATGAAAAAGTCTACTATTCCAGTTAAATACGGAGTTCTAATTGCTCTAGGACTTATTATCTATTTTTTGATTCTTGCTTTAATAGGAGTGCAAACTAATCCAGTTTTTAGTTTGGGGAATGGTTTTATTGTTGCCTATGGTTTATACATTGCCATGAAAAAATATAAAAAAGAAAAAAGTAGCGATTTTGATTATCAAAAAGGGTTTATGGCTGGTCTTTTTACAGGATTTAATGCTACACTTATTTTTACTATTTTCTTTGCTATCTACGTTACTAATATAAATACGAGTTTCTTGCCAGAAATGTTAGCTAATTGGAGTTCTCATTATCATGTCGGAGTAGGTATAGTAGTCTTTATTGCTGCTATAATGGGCTTTGCTACCACATTTGTTCTTACACTATCTTTTATGCAGTTATTTAAAGAAAGTTGGAACCCTAAAAGAAGTCATAACTCAAGACCAGTTGAGATATAATGATACGAGATCTTAAAACTAATTAAATCATATGAAAATTAAGGGTTTAATTAGTACGAAATATTTGTGATTTAATTAATTAGGAGTATATTTGCACCCGCCTATTACGAAATAGGTGTAGTTCTTTTATTTAAAATAATTAATTAAACGTTACGCTATGTACGCAATTGTAGAGATAGCAGGGCAGCAATTTAAAGTTGCAAAAGACCAAAAAGTATTTGTACATCGTTTAGCAGGAGAAGAAGGAGATAAAGTTTCTTTCGATAAAGTTCTTCTTGCAGCCGATGGAGATAATGTTACTTTAGGCGCCCCAGCTATAGATGGAGCTCAAGTAGGAGCAAAAATCACAAGACACCTAAAAGGTGATAAAGTTATTGTTTTCAAGAAAAAGAGACGTAAAGGATACCGTGTTAAAAATGGTCATCGTCAATCTCTTACTGAAATTGTTATTGAAAGCATTGTAACTTCAGGTGCTAAGAAAGCAGCACCAAAAAAAGCTGAACCAAAGGCAAAAGCTGAAAAAGAAGTAAAAGCAGCTGCGCCAAAAGCAAAAGCTGAACCAAAAGCAAATACTGAAGATTTAAGCACTAAAACAGTTGCTGAATTGAAAGAATTGGCAAAAGCTAAAGGAATTTCAGGAATTTCTTCAATGAAGAAAGCTGAGTTGATTGAAGCTTTAAAAGGATAATAAAGAGAGAACAGGTAATACTGTTTAATAGTAATAATATAAAACCGAAAGAAAATGGCTCATAAAAAAGGAGTTGGTAGTTCGAAAAACGGTAGAGAATCAGAATCGAAACGCTTAGGTGTGAAGATTTTTGGTGGTCAAGCTGCTGTAGCTGGTAACATCATTGTAAGACAAAGAGGTACAGCTCATAAGCCAGGCGAAAATGTATACGCTGGTAAAGATCATACACTACACGCAAAGGTAGATGGTATGGTAAAATTTACTAAAAAGAAAGATAATAAGTCTTATGTTTCAATAGTTCCTTTTGAAGCGTAACTAAGGATCTTTCCTTTATAACAAAAAACCCTTCTTTTTAAAAGAAGGGTTTTTTGTTTTTATGCTTTTTTAATCTATATCCAGATTACAAATGTCTTCTTTATCTTGTAGTGCTAATAATTTCTTGTAAGAAGAAAGGATATTTTCTATCATAGTTTTATTACAATCTATATTTTTATTTTTGATAGTACTGGATAGCTCGATTTCGGGATTAGTTGCACGATCAATTGATTTTTCTTCAAAGGTTTTGTATAAACATTTTATAGGGGTTTCATCAACAAGATAAACACGCTTTTCTTCATATGTCCATACCTCGTTTGCGTATTCTTGTTCTTTGGGTGCACATTCATAATCCCAGTTCCATGAAGCATGATCAGAAAAATAAAAAATTAGTACATTGTCCCAGATATAGTAGTGATAATTATAATTGTTATGTCCTTGATTATAAGTATGATTAATGTAGACCAAAACATCATCGGTATAATAAAAACCTATCTGTATGTTTTTGCTATTATTGTCTTCACAATTACTTTGTAAAATAGTTTGTGTAAGCTCCTTTTTTTCAAGTAAATCTGTGATAATAGTGTATTTTTCTTTAATAGTTTTAATGCTTCCCTTTGTTTGCGAAAATCCTTTAAAAATACCTAAAAAAAGAATAGAAAATAATGTTATGATTAGTTTCATTTTGTAAGGAGTATTAAACTAATTGTCTAAATTTACTATACCAAAATCATAAATCGAATAAAAACTATGAAAAATTCAATGATCCATACGTTGTGGTGTACACTATTTGTGTTGTTTGTAACTTTTGAAATGGTGGCGCAAGATATCCCCAAGTATGATTATCTAGAGGTTATCGTTATTCAAAAGGCAAATAATAGCGGTAGAGTAAAGCGAATAAAAGTAGAAGAACAGCAGTCTCTTGAAGGAAAATCAATTACAGTAAAACAATTAGAAGATATAGAAAACACCTCGGACTTATTAAATTTTATGAATACTGCCAATTGGGAATTTGTAGATAGACAATCGATAGTTTCAGAAGAAAATGATCCTGTTTGGATGAGTTATATTTTCAAGAAAGCCAAATAAACAATTAAGCCCTAAGTGTTTTCAACTTAGGGCTATGTTGTGTTTAGGATATAAAATTTGAATACAAGTTATTCTTCATTTATATTTTTAATGTTATCGTCGTAAACTCGGTCTATTAATAGTTTTTTAGGATCAATAGCAGCTTTAATAGGTTGATCATCTATTTCAAATACAAAATTGGTTTCGTTTTTATTGATTTTCACCCTTTTTTCATAGACTAATTTTTCTTCATCAGTATCCGTAAAAACACCTATGTCTATCCAGTCATTTATAGGTACTTTAGTTTCATTACCTAGGCTATCTGATTTTATTTTATAAGATTCGACCGTCATAGAAACTTCGTATTTTCCGTTATCTAATTTTTTATAAGAAGATTCTTTTATACGATTATCGTAAAGTGTAATTTCTTTAAACCAGTCTTTAATGATATATTTTAATGAATCGGGCACTTTTGGTTCTAGGTATTCCATAAAATCTAAAGAAGATGGATAAGGAGGGCGCTGATATTTGAATTCATTTAAGAATTCTTTCATTGCCTTATTTACTTTTTCTTCTCCTATGTAATCTTGTAGAGCGTATAGAATCACACTTCCTTTGCCATAATGGATATATCCTTGATTTTCTACTTTATATAAGGCGAGTTCTTTTTCTATTTCAGTACTTCTACCTCTTAGATATCGATCATGGTCATATTTTAAAAATTTACGCATTTTCATTGGTGTTTCTGCGATACTTTTTAAGGTCATAAGAGAAGAATACTCTGCAAAGCTTTCGCTCATCATTGTTCCTCCCTGCATATTTGCTCCTACTACTTGGTGCGCCCACCATTGATGCCCCATTTCATGTGCAATTACAGCGTCAACGACATTGTTATCGGTTTCATCTTCTAGGTTAATAACGAACCCAATAGATTCAGAATAAGGCATTGTGCCAGGAAAAGCTTGTGCAAAGCTGGCATATCTCGGAAACTCGATAATTCTACATTGTTTATGGTAATATGGTCCAAAGTTTTTGGTGTAATATTCTAGTGATCTCTGAGTAGCGTCTAACATCATCTCGACATTATCACTATGTTTTGCATCGTAGTATATTTCTATATCAATACCGTTCCATTTTCTAGTAGCAATTTCATATCTGGCAGAAATAAATGAATAAAAATTTTGAGAAGCTTGATCCGATTTATAATGATAATAATTCCTTCCGTCTTCTATCCATTTTTTGTTCAATGAACCCGGTGCAATTGCTATTTGATCGCCTGCTGTAGAGATTATTGTTTCTACATTAATATAGTCAGATCGCCCATTGGTAAGGTAATTATTCATATGATATTGAGTCGGTCCTTTTTGTAACTTTGGAGTTCTTACTTTTGGTGGTAATCCATATTTTTTTCGAGCACTTTTTTCAGATAATTCAGCATTTTCATTGTACCCTAACCCCGGAAGGATCTGAAAATTATTTAAAAAAGTACCGTTCTGGATAATCCGAGTATTTCCTCTATCATCTGTGAAACCCTTGGTCCTATAATTATTGTTAATTTCAATTTCAATAGTTTGGTTTGGTTGTAATGGTATTTTAAGTTTGTAAATCAAATATCCAAAATCTTGATCTTCATAAACCAATTCTGATTGAGGTATTTTAAATGTAGTATCCCATTGGTTATCTATGTTAAAATGAATAGAGTCTAAAGGGGTTTTGTTCTCATTTGTAAGTGTTACTATCGCTTTGGTGTCTACATTTCTTTTGTTAGGATAAATGTCAATAAAATAATTGACCCCCGAAACTTTAGGAATCTTAATATTCTTATACTTTTTATACTTCTTTTCATACTCTGCAGCTAAAGCTTCTTCTTGATCAGAAGTCTTGTAAGGATTTAATACTTGGGTGTTATAGTATACAAAACCAGCAACAAAAATCCAAAGTCCTAGAATAGCTATTATCGATAGGCGATATGTTTTTGGAACCTGTTTTTTTGCAATTTTAATTCTATTCATTAAAGAACTCATTACGCCACGACTCCATACAGCACCCGCTATAAAAAGAGAAAGTAATGAGAACAATATCCAATAAAAATTAAACCATAGTGCACCTTTAAGTCCAGGGCCAAAAGCATTCATATCCGAATATTGTAATGATGGTCCCGCTCCGATAGTAAGCATGTTAGATTCAATATCAAAGATGTTTAACATTATTCCCCAAACAAAAATCACTAGTATAGAGATGAAATATCCAAGATACTTGTTGTTGAGTAATACTTGAATCATGATCATAACACCGCTCCAAATAATGTATATAGGAAGATTACTGTATAAAAAATCTAAAAAGTAAACATCTAATTCGATACGCGTAAAGCCATTTGATAATTGAAATAATACCCCACAAATCACAAAAAATACTTGAAGAATTATAGTAATACCAACTAAAGAAAAAGCTTTTGCCGCCAATGAAATAAAAGAAGTATGTGCAGTGGCGTCTACCACTTCATTAATTTTACTATCTCGATCTCGCCATACTAGTTCACCACTAAAAAACACTAAAATAATCACTGTAAAAAGTGAAGTATTATCATTTATAGAATCTATTAACTTGTAGGTTAGTGGGTAAGATTTTAATCCAAAATATTCAAAACCACCTAAAAGATCAGAAATAAGTATGATGGCGCTAAATAAGAATAGAATTTTAAAGGTTACACTTTTTACAATACTTAAGAAATTGGTATAGAAGAAACTCTTAAATTGAACCCATTCTGTTTTTATTGAGAATTGAGGGATCATATTGGGAAGAGAAAAACTTCTATTTTCTATTTCTTTTTCTTTATCTCTGGTTTTTACTTTTTTGTTTTTCTCTTTGAAAGAGAAACTAAAATAAGAAAGGAGTAATATGATAATTCCTATACAAGTCCATAATAATCTATTTTGAAATAAGATTCCGCTAAAACTAGGACTAATGCTATTTTTCTCTACAGGAGTAAAGTATTTTGTGTCTATAGAATACGTTCTAATTCCAAAAACGTCTGTTAGTGCAGCAATAGTTTCATTGTCAATGTCAGAAGTAAGTGTACCAGATACAATATAGGCTATGATAATGATTAATGCGCCTACAAATGAAACGACAGTACTTTTCCACTTGTGAGCCATTGTATATATAATAGTGCCAGCAAAAAACATATTGGGTAATATGAATAAGGCATAATTATTTATGAACGTTTCTAAATAAAAGCTACCAAATCTATCGGCATCGGTCCATCCAAAAATAGGAGCTAATAATGTACCAAGAATAGAACCTAAAAAAACCCCTAGCATCGGTATTGTAGATAATAGTAATCCTCCAAAAAATCTACCAAAGAAATACCCTGATTTACTTAGTGGTGTGCTAAAGAGGATTTCATTAAATCCATTATTATGATCTCTTAAGGCTGCATTATTAAAAAAAGCAGTAGCTATCATTAATCCAAAAATGGTCATGATAGCAGTGTATTGAGTTATGATATTAGGAGAGTTTTTGTAGATGTTTCCAACGGCTCCTCCAATTTGGATATTGTCACTTGCCGTAGCTCCAAAAACCATTAATGTCATTAAAAGCAACATAATATACACCAAAGGTTGTTTTAATGTATACTTTAATTCTGATAAGAAAAAATTTTTAAACATAGTTTTCTGGCTAGTGATTAAACAAGTACGTTATCTGTGTTAATTTTAGAAAAGAACACATCTTCAAGATTAGGGATTACTTGTTCAAATCCATTATTTGGATTTGTATCACTATAAACATGTATTGAAGGTTTGCCGCCGACCATTTTATTTGAGATAATACTATATTGCTCAGCGTATTTTTCTAATTCCTGAAGACCGATGATTTTATGGTAAACTTTACCTTTAAGTTCATCTATTGCACTATCTGGGGATCCTTGGTATACGATTTCACCAAAATTCATGATTGCCATTTTAGTACAAAGCTCTCTAACATCATCAACGATGTGAGTAGAAAGAATTACAATAACATCTTTGCCTACATTAGCTAGAAGGTTATAAAATCTATTTCGTTCTCCCGGATCTAATCCAGCAGTTGGTTCATCGACAATAATTAACTTGGGGTTTCCTATTAAGGCTTGAGCGATTCCAATGCGCTGTTTCATTCCCCCAGAAAAACCTTTTATATTTTTTTTACGTTTTTCATATAGGTTAACTTTGTCTAGAAGATATTTAACCATCTCTTTTCGTTCTGTAGATTTGGTAAAACCTTTTAATATAGCTAAATGATCTAGCAATTGTTCTGCTGTGATTCTAGGGTATACTCCAAATTCTTGAGGTAGATAACCAAGAACCTTTCTAAGTTCTGATGGTTGATTAAGGATGTCTATATCGTCTAAAGTAGCTGTTCCCGAGTCCGCTTCTTGTAGTGTAGCTAGAGTACGCATTAAAGATGATTTTCCTGCTCCATTTGGCCCTAACAATCCAAACATTCCATTTTCTAACTCAATTGATACGTTATCTAATGCTTTTACGCCATTAGGATATGTTTTTGATAGGTTTGTAATTTTTAGTGTACTCATACAAGGATCGTTTTTGAAGTGTTTAAATATGACGATGATATCGCATCTTTGTTACAAGATCGTTTGTGAAATTACAAAACACAAAGAATTATAAAAAATAAAACCCCTTATCGATCGATAAGGGGTTTTATTTTTTATAATTAGATTTTTAATATCTATAATATTCTGGTTTAAATGGTCCTTCGACAGTTACACCAATATATTCTGCTTGATCTTCTCTTAGTGTTTCTAATTCTACTCCAAGACGAGCAAGATGTAATTTTGCTACTTTCTCATCAAGATGTTTAGGTAGCATATACACTTCGTTTTTATACTTTTCAGAATGATTCCAAAGCTCAATCTGGGCAAGTGTTTGATTGGTAAAAGAATTACTCATTACAAAACTTGGGTGCCCTGTAGCACAACCAAGATTTACCAAACGCCCTTCAGCCAAGATGATAATATCTTTTCCGTCGATAGTATATTTATCAACTTGTGGTTTGATTTCATCTCTAGTGTTTCCGTGATTATCGTTTAACCAAGCCATATCGATTTCATTATCAAAATGTCCGATGTTACAAACAATTGCTTTGTCTTTTAACGCTTTAAAATGTTGTGCTTGGACAATATCTTTATTTCCAGTAGTAGTAATAACTACATCGGCGTTACCTATTACCGTTTCTAATTTTTTAACCTCAAAACCATCCATCGCAGCTTGTAAAGCACAAATAGGGTCAATTTCAGTTACAGTAACAATAGATCCAGCTCCTTTAAAAGATGCGGCAGTTCCTTTACCAACATCACCATATCCACAAACTACAACACGTTTACCTGCAAGCATAGTATCTGTTGCTCTTCGGATTGCATCTACGGCACTCTCTCTACATCCATATTTGTTATCAAATTTAGATTTTGTAACAGAGTCATTTACATTAATTGCGGGCATTGGCAAGGTTCCGTTTTTCACTCTTTCATACAGACGATGAACACCTGTAGTGGTTTCTTCTGATAACCCTTTAATGTCATCAACTAATTCCGGGTACCTGTCAAGTACCATATTCGTTAGATCTCCACCATCGTCAAGAATCATGTTTAGTGGTTTACGATCTTCACCAAAGAATAAAGTTTGCTCAATACACCAGTCAAATTCTTCTTCATTCATACCTTTCCATGCATAAACAGGAATTCCGGCATCTGCAATAGCTGCTGCCGCTTGATCTTGAGTAGAAAATATATTACAAGAACTCCAGGTTACTTCTGCACCTAGTGCTTGTAACGTTTCTATTAGAACAGCAGTCTGTATTGTCATATGAAGACAACCTGCAATACGAGCACCTTTAAGAGGTTGTTCGTTTTTGTATTCTTCACGAAGTGACATAAGGCCTGGCATTTCGGCTTCTGCTAGTTCGATTTCTTTTCTTCCCCAGGCAGCCAATGAAATGTCTTTTACCTTGTAAGGAACATAAGATACTGTTTTGGTACTCATAGTCTTTATTTTATGTTTATGAAGCGCATTCTGGTATTTCGCACTAAATTGTTCTAAATTCGTTTCCCAGAAAAAATTAGTTTTGACTCTTTTTTTTGGTTTGCAAAGATACACAATAACTTTTAATAATATAAATGCCTCTTTTCAAAACTATAACAGTAGATAATAGTACTAACGTGTTGATTTGGAAGATCGAAGAGTCTTACGAATTCCTTAGTAAAGATATAGAATTAACAAAACATTGTCGAGATAGAGTAAATAGTATGAAGTCTGAGCTGCATCGACGTGCATTTATGAGTGTACGGCACTTGTTAGCAATTGTAGGATATACGGATCATGATTTGTATTATGATGAGTTTGGGAAACCACACTTAAAGGACGGAAAACAGATATCGATAACACATTCATATGAATTTGCAGGAATTATTGTTAGTGATAAGCTTGTAGGGATTGATATTGAAAAACAACGTGAAAAAATCCACAAAATAGCGAATAAGTTTGTTAATGAATTTGAGAACGATTACATCTCGCAAATTAAAAACGAAATTCAGGCGTTAACCATAATTTGGGGGGCTAAAGAATCACTATATAAATTATTTGGTACTGCGGGATTAAGTTTTAAAGAGCATACTTTCATATCTCCTTTTACATTAGATTATCCATTTGTTTACGGCGCTATAAATCATGATGGTAATGTCAGTCACTATGATTTATCATTTTTAGAATTTGAAGGCTTTACGTGTGTATATGCCTTGCCAGCAGAAGAGTTTTAATGTTAAGTATATCAAAATACAATTTATGGAAATATCAATAGAACTTACACTATCTCCGCTTCAAAATGATTTCGAAGAGCATATCATTAGATTTATAAAACGATTGCGTGATTCAGGGTTTACGGTTTTAGAAAATCCGTTAAGTACTCAGATTTATGGAGCGTATGATCAATTGATGCCTTTTCTTACTAAAGAAATAAAAATTGCATTTGATGCTATGGATACTGGACTAATACAGATGAAACTAGTAAAAAGCAATAGAAGTGATTATGAGCCAGATTTTTGATTTTTTCTTTGCGCAATATTCTGAATACCCAATAGGATATTTGGTATTAGAAATTGTGGCTGTGTTTTTTGGAATTGCTAGTGTATTCTTTGCCTGGAAAAATAAGATATGGGTATATCCAACGGGTATTATTAGTACATCTATTTATGTGTATTTGCTATTAAAATGGGGGTTATTAGGAGATATGATAATTAATGCATATTATTTTATTATGAGTATTTATGGATGGTATATTTGGACTCGAAAAATAGATGATGTAAAAGTTACACCTATTTCTAGAACTACTATAAAAGAAAAAGCCATTCAAATTTTAATCTTTATTACAACTTTGATTTTTGTTTATGGAGTTTATATTACTTTTGATAAGTTGAAAGACTGGACTGCGTATGTAGATACCTTGACAACGGCTATATTTTTTGTCGGTATGTGGTTAATGGCACGAAGGAAGATTGAAAATTGGACTTTTTTGATAATTGGGGATATTATCTCTGTGCCGTTATATTTTTATAAAGGGTTTACCTTTTCTAGTTTTCAGTATTTACTATTTACGATAATGGGAATTTTTGGATATTTAGCATGGAAAAGAAGCTTAGACAACACAATAGTGACTGTATAAAAATAGTGCTTTTTGGACCAGAGTCTACAGGAAAAACTACTCTTGCTAAACAATTAGCTGCTTACTACGATACAGAATGGGTTCCAGAATATGCAAGAGAATATTTGCAGGCAAAGTGGAATAAGAATAAAGAAATATGTACATATGATGACCTTGTTGAAATTGCTAAAGGGCAAATTTCATTAGAGAATGATGCAGTAAAAAAGGCAAATAAAGTTTTAATATGTGATACAGATTTGTTAGAAACCAAAGTCTATTCTGAAGTGTATTTTGACGGGTTAGTTCATCCTGACCTAGATAAAATATCATTAGAAAATGTTTATGATTTATATCTTTTAACTTATATTGATGTCCCTTGGGTCAAAGATGATTTGAGAGATAAACCCCACCAACGTGAAGAGATGTTTTTACAATTTAAAAATACTCTTGATAAGTATGGTCTGCCTTATGTGATTTTAAAGGGGGATCAGGCCAATCGTCAAAAAAATGCAATAAAAATTATTGATCAATTAATAGCACAAAAAAGTGAATATAACAGATAAGGATATTAAGTTAATCAAATCAAAAGGATTAACAATTGATAAAGTACTATCACAAGTAGAAATCTTTAAAAATGGAATTCCTTTTGTAGCCTTGAGAAGTGCTGCTACTCTAGATAATGGGATTTTAAAGTTTACAGAACATTATCAATCAGAATTGACTAAACTATATAATTCTAGAATGTCAAATCTCGAAACTATTAAATTTGTTCCAGCTTCGGGAGCGGCAACCAGAATGTTTAAGGATTTATTTAGGTTTTTGGATAATTATCATAGTGAGAAAGAAAGCTTAAATTCATATACTAATCATGAAAAAGCAAATGCAATACGACTTTTTTTAATAGGCTTAGAGAAATTTCCTTTTTATGCTACAGTTATGGAAAAGATAAAAAGCGCTTATCCTAAATTTGATTCTTTATCTGAAGGGAGACAAGTCTATATTTTTGTAGAAATGATGTTAAAAGAAAAGGGGCTTAATTATGGAGATTTTCCTAAAGGGCTGCTTCCTTTTCATAAATATACAGACAGTATCGCAACTTCTTTTGAAGAACATCTGTATGAAGCCGCGGGATATAACACCAATGATAAAGGAAACTCCGAATTACATTTCACCATATCCAAAAATCATTTAGAGGGTTTCAAAGACGAATTTGAAAGAATAAAGAAAAAAGTTGAAGAAAAGACAAATACTAATTTTAAGATCACCTATTCTTTTCAAAAACCAGAAACAGATACTATCGCAGTGACTCAAGATAATGAACCCTTTAGAACCGAAGATGGCACTCTTTTATTTAGGCCTGGTGGTCACGGGGCGTTAATCGAAAATTTAAATGATCTTTCTGCAGATATCATTTATATCAAAAATATTGATAATGTGGTGGTAAGAAAATATCAAGACGAAGTTTCTGGGTATAAAAAGGTTCTTGCCGGAAAATTAATCGAGATTCAAGATGAAGTCTTTAGAATATTAAATGCAATTGATCAACAAAACCCTACAGAAGCTGAATTAAAGGATATTAAAAAGTTTTTGGTACAACAATTAAATGTGAGATTACCTTTTGATTTTGATAAATTTTCAGAAAAATATAAATTACAATTTTTAAGAGAATCCTTAAATCGCCCAATCAGAGTATGTGGTATGGTAATTAATGAAGGGGAGCCCGGAGGAGGACCATTTTGGGTCAAACCAGAAAATGGTAGATTGGTACTACAAATTATTGAAGCCCCACAGATTAATAAAGAAGATCAGAGACAACAAGATATCCTTGCCAGTTCTACTCATTTTAATCCGGTAGATTTGGTTTGTGGAGTGCGAGACTATAAAGGAAACAAATTTAATTTAATAGATTTTGTAGATCCTGATGCTGGTTTCATTACCCAAAAGACTTTAAATGGAAAGGTATTAAAAGCATTAGAGCTGCCAGGATTATGGAATGGAGCAATGTCAAACTGGATAAGTGTTTTTGTAGAAGTTCCTATTACTACTTTTAATCCTGTAAAAAGTGTAAATGATTTATTGAAATCTGCACATCAGGAAAAGCTTTTTTCATGAATGCATCTTTAATCATAAGCGAATTAAAGTTCAAAGCTATTAGAAGCTCTGGCGCAGGAGGCCAGCATGTAAATAAAGTATCTTCAAAAGTTGAACTTAGTTTTAATATTTTAAACTCTAAAGGACTTACCGACGAAGAAAAATTAAGATTAGAACAAAAACTATCGTCTCGATTAACCAAGGATGGCGTTTTGTATTTGCAATGTGGAGATAGTAGAAGTCAGCATAGAAACAAGGAATTAGTGATCAAAAGGCTAATAGATGTTTTAAAAGCTGCTCTTTATGTTCCCAAGAAACGAATAGCTACAAAGCCGTCTAGAGGATCCGTTAAAAAACGATTAGATAGTAAACAAAAACACTCTTTAAAGAAATCCAATCGCAAAAAACCACTTTTTTAAACTCGTGCCAGAATTAAAGTGTGTATTTTTTCTACACATTTGTGTGGATTCTACAGTATTTCATAGTTTATGGGTAATTTGCCTAAAAATATAAAATATTGATAATCAAATAGTTGTGTGCATTTCTCGAAAATCTTCATGTTTGGAACAATTATTACTTATGTATTTACTGTTGATATAATCAAGTAATTCAATGAAAAAGGCACCAATGATAGTAGCAATAGTAGTAAGTATTTTTTCGGCCCAAGGTGTTATGGCACAGGATGAATTAGCTTTTAACGATGAGGTTGGATTAATGAATTATGAAGATGAGCATCAAGAATTTACAGAAATAAATGTAGTAGAATCACCCTTGGCTGTTCAAGAAGCAACAGCAAGAGATTTTCAAAAATATAGAATTGTTAAAACTTATATGTCTAAAGACAATACATATAAAATTGTCCTAAGAGATAGAAATGATAACACAAAAGTTGTATTTGCAAGCACTAATGGTGAATTATTAATACCAAACGACAATAAATCTTAAATCTAGGGGTAGAAAAAGGATATCGTTTTGCAACCAAGGACGATATAAAGTTGTTTAGTGCTAAAAAAGAGACTCACTCCCAAGGGTCTCTTTTTTTATGCCTTTATTCATTATAAATTGTTCTAATTCCTCAATTTTAAACAATTAAAAACCATTGTAGAATCATAGTTAAATTGTAATTTTATAACATAGATTTTCTAGCGTTAAATTTTTTGAATATGTCTAAAATACTTATTGTTGAAGATGATGTTGCTTTTTGTACAATGCTCAAGACTTTTTTGCAAAAAAAAGAATACGAGGTAACTACAGCATTCTCAGGAAATGAGGCAATTCCTAAAATTAAAGAAGATGTTTTTGATGTAGTACTCACCGATGTTAGATTGCCAGATCGGGATGGTATTACATTGCTTGAAGAAATTCATAAGAGTAACCCAAAAACCCAAGTTATTATTATGACGGGATATGCAGAAATTAATATGGCTGTAAATGCTATAAAACAAGGGGCTTTTGATTATATATCAAAACCATTCAATCCTGATACTATCTTACAAACTATAGAAAAGGCTCTTCATACAGAAGTTGTTAGTGCAAACACTACTCAAAAGGAAAGCAAGAAAGAGACACCTGCTAAAACCAAAAAAGATGCAAATCATGCGTTTGTTAGAGGGGTTAGTGATGCTTCTAAAAAATTAAATGAATATGTTGCATTAGTCGCGCCAACCCGAATGTCTGTATTAGTTGTTGGGGATAGCGGAACAGGTAAAGAGTATGTTGCCAGCAGTATTCATAAAGGAAGTAAACGATCAGAAAAGCCTTTTGTGGCTGTTGATTGTGGGGCGATACCAAAAGAAATAGCTTCAAGTGAGTTTTTTGGTCATATTAAAGGATCATTTACAGGAGCTGTTACCGACAAAGTAGGTCATTTTGAAGCTGCCAACGGAGGAACTTTGTTCTTAGATGAAATAGGAAATCTTAGTTATGAATTACAGGTACAACTCTTACGAGCGCTTCAAGAAAGAAAAATTAAGCCAGTTGGAAGTAATAAAGAAATTGAAGTAGATATTAGAGTGATTGCGGCAACTAATGAAGATCTAAGTAATGCTGTAAAAGAAGGAGATTTTAGAGAGGACCTTTATCATAGATTAAACGAATTCACAATAAAAGTACCTCCTTTACGTGATAGAATAGAAGATTTAATGTTGTTTGCAAATCACTTTCTAGAAGAATCAAATGTAGAATTAGATAAGCATGTTGTTGGTTTCGGAGATGAAGTGCTAGAAGCATTTAAAAAATATGATTGGCCAGGAAACCTTAGAGAATTAAAAAATATCGTAAAGCGTTCTGTTCTTCTTTCTCAAGGAGATATGATAACTCTGGATATTTTGCCAAATGACATTGCATATGCATCTCAAAACGAAAGTAAGACCTATGGTTTGTTTAAGAACCAAAATGAACAAGAGCTTATTTTAGATGCACTAGAGAAAGCAAATGGAAATAAGGCTAAGGCAGCCAGAATGCTATCGATAGATCGTAAAACGTTGTATAATAAATTAAAGCAATATGATATTAGTCTTTAAATAATATACATTTAATTTTCTACTTTTAATTTATCAATTAGACTTTCGATTTTGGTAATACCTTTATGAGTTAGTTCTAATATAGCGTCTTGATCAAGATGATATTTATTTTGATGTTCTAACTTTTCTAGAATAGGAATTACATCTTTAGCTTTTATCTGCTTAAACATAGGTAACATCTTATGCGCAATTTGTTTGATTCGTATATTATCTTTTTCTTCAAGACTTATTTTTAAGTCGTTAACATTGTCAATAGTACTATCATAGAATGTGTCTAAAATGGCATATAATGAATCAGAATCTCCATGTGCAAAAAGCATTAGGTCATTTAAAGAATAATCTTCATCGGTAATACCGTTATTTGTTTCTTGGGGACTTATCAAATCAACACTTAAAATTTCTGCAATTAGGTCAATGAGTGCTTTTGGTGCGTATGGCTTTCTTAGGCTACCAGAAAACCCAGCTTCTTGGTATTCAGAAAAAGAAGTATCGGTCCTTCCAGAAAGGGCTATAACAGGTAATTTAGTTTGATTTGTGTTAGTTTTTATTGTTTTTAAAAGCTCAAACCCGTCCATTTTGGGCATTTGTATATCGGTAAGTATTAGATCATAAGTATTATTGTCAAGAAGAGCAAGAGCATCGACGCCATTTTTGCAAACATCGTAAGAAAGCCCCGCTAATGAGGCTACTTCACTAGTTAATGCTAGTTGGCTTGGATCATCATCTACAATAAGGACTTTTTTATTATGAAAATTCTGTATTTCTAAAGTTTCGTTTTCTTCTTCTCTAACTAAAGAATTGGTAAGTTTAATAGGAATATAAAAAGTAAATGTACTACCCTTTTCAGGTTCACTGGTTAGTGTGATTTTACCATCAAGTAATTTTATTATTTTTTTTGTGATGGCAAGGCCTAGACCAAAACCTCCGTATCTTTTTTCAGTTTCATCATCACCTTGAGAAAATTCTTCAAAAATATATTTTTGTTGCTCGTTGGTAATCCCAATCCCAGTATCTTTAACGGCTATTACCAATTGTTTTTCGGCTAAGCCATTTTCAGTAATTTCACTTTCTATTGTTATTGTTCCTTCATCAGTAAATTTATAGGCATTATTAACAAGGTTTGTTAGCACTTGTTTTATTCTAAAAGGATCTCCTAAATATTGGTTATCTAATTGATCATCTGTGTGAATTAAGATTTCTAGATTTTTCTTATCATTGATAGGTATTACACTTGATATTGTATTTTCTATTAACTCTTTAGGAGAAAAAGGAAGCTCTTCAATTAGCATTCTTCCTGCTTCTAATTTGGATAAATCTAGGAGATCATTTACTAAATGAAGAATATAATCAGACGATTTTTTTAGGTGATCCAAATAATGTTTTTGCTTGTTGCTTAATCCTGTTCTTTCTAATAAATCTGAATATCCTATTACTGTATTTAAAGGTGATCGTAAATCATGAGTTACCGTATTGATTAAAGACTCTCTTGTTTTTAGGAGTGATTCTGTATACGTTTTTTCTGCTTCCAGTTCGTTACGATATTTTTGACTTTTTGAAACGTCTTTGGTAATTAGATAGAGAAATATGACCGCTATTAACAAACTTATAGTAGCGATTATTACGATAATATTAGATGTATCGTCCATTACTTTACTCGAAGCTTGTAAGCGAGCTACATACTGTGTTCTTTCATTGTTTTCTATTGCCGCAAGTAAATCTCTTAGTTTTTTGGTGGTTATTTGATCATTTTTAAGAATGTTATTTTCTTTTAAAGAGATTTCTCGTTTGTATTTTTTTTCTTTTTTTTCAAGTTCGGTCAACACCTGTCTTACAGTAGTGGTAACAGAATCCATGGTTTGATTGGTCAATCTATTTGCATTGTCTTCTTTGAGAAGATTTATAATATTAAACATTGCTTTTTTGTGCTTACTCTCAAGATTCTTAAACCGTTTTTCATAATTCGGATCTCCAAAAGATTCGTTGGCTTTTTTTAACTCATCAATGGCAGTAGCATAAATACCTTTTTTTTTGCGTTGACGGTAAATTTCGATAAGCTCTTCTAAATTTTTATTCTTACTGTCAATCAGATATTTAATACTATCAATTTTTTTGGTTTGTAGGGTGTCATCAGATATTTCAGAAACCTTATTGATTGTAGTAAGGATGGTGTCGATTTTAGTTTTATAGATATCAAATTTTGCTATATCAGATGTCTGAACAATATTTCTAGTTAAGCTTTCAGCTTCATACAATCCAGTTATAGCCTTTCCTACAAGGAAAAGTTTTTCGTTGTTTTCATTCTTGATTTCAGTAATCTGGGTGTAATTACTTATTTGCCTGTATATTACCCAAAATGCAGTTACTGCCAATAAACCTGCGACTAGGTATCCGGCAATAATCTTAAAAGTCACCGATTTTTTAGTGTTCTTCATATGTTTCTATAACTGTAAAAAACAAAAAGCATTGTTCTGTTTCCATGTTAATTAGAGTTTTAAATGCTCTATTTTAAGCAATCAACTCTATTACATAAAATAAAGTTACAATAAATCAATAAAACAGAGTACTTTTGCCCCGAAATCTCAAAGGGGTGCTAAAATCTAATGGTTTGGCTGAGATCATACCCGATGAACCTGGGCGAGTAATGTTGCCAAGGGACGGTAGCATTAAAAAGATATATAAAATCTTTTTAATGCGTAATCGAGATGGTCATTAAACATTGTTGTTACTTATGTTTTGGCGATCTTACTATTTTTAATCAAACTAACAATTAAATAGAATAACTACCCCTTTTATTCGTAATGAACTTTTGCGAATGAAAAATGCAATATTTTATCTTACATGCTTATTGTTGAGTAACTATATAGCCGCTCAAGAATTTCAATTATCTGGAACAGTAACGGATCAAAAATCTCAACCGATTCCTAATGTTACGATACTTATTAAAGGTACATCTACAGGAACACAAACGAACGAAGATGGAAAATTTAGCTTTTACCTAGAAAAAGAAACATATACCTTAGTTTTTAGCTATCAAGGAACAGATAGAAAAGAAGTAGTAGTTGATTTAATAAAGGATAATGAACTGGATATTCAATTAGAAGAAATTCTAGAAAAACTAGATGAGGTTTTGGTAAAATCGGTACGTGTAGAGGCAGATTCACCAATTACACATTCAAATGTTTCAAAAGAAGAAATAGCAACACGTAATCTGGGGCAAGATATTCCTATTCTTTTAAACTACCTGCCAGGAGTTGTTTCTACTACAGATGCCGGTACTGGAGTTGGATATACTTATATTCGTGTTCGAGGTAGTGATGCATCCAGAGTAAATGTAACGTTAAATGGGATTCCGTTTAATGATGCAGAAAGCCAAGGGACATTTTGGGTTAACCTACCAGATTTTGCTTCTTCTGTAGAGAATTTGCAGCTGCAACGAGGAGTGGGAACCTCTACAAACGGTTCTGGAGCTTTTGGAGCAAGTTTAAATTTACTTACCGATGCAGTTTCTGAAACAGCTAGTGGTGAAATTTCAAATTCTTTTGGGTCATTCGGAACCAGAAGACATAATGTGAAATTTAGTACAGGGATATTAAATGATCATATTGAAATTGCAGGGCGATTATCAGCAATTGCCTCTGATGGTTACGTTGACCGTGCGTCTTCAGATTTAAAATCTTATTTTTTACAAGGTTCTTATATCGATGATACTACATTAATCAAGGCCGTTGCTTTTGGAGGACATGAGATCACCTACCAATCATGGTTCGGTATTGATCAAACGACATTAGAAAATGATAGAACTTTTAATCCTGCGGGACAGTATACAGATGCTGATGGAAATACTCGTTTTTATGACAATGAAGTCGACAACTATAAACAGGACCATTATCAATTGCATTGGAATCAAAAATATACCAATAACTGGTCAACAAACTTAGGATTAAATTATACCTATGGGCGTGGGTTTTTTGAGCAATTTAAAGAAGATGAGGATTTTGCTGATTATGATTTTACACCAATTGTGATAGGTGGGGAGACAATTAATACTACAGATTTAATTCGTCGTAGGTGGTTGGATAATGACTTCTATGTCATTAATGCCACTGCAAACTATAAAGACAATAATTTGGATGTTGATTTTGGAGCTTTTTATAGTTTTTATGATGGAGATCATTTTGGGGAGGTTATTTGGGCTCAAAATGCAGGAGGCTCAGAGATAAGAGATAACTATTATTTTGGTAATGGTAAAAAAGATGAGTTCACCATCTTTGGTAAAACAACATATAGAATTAATGATCAATGGAGTGCGTTTTTAGATCTTCAAGGACGTTTTGTTGGATATGAAACCGCAGGAGATACCTCAGATAGAGTGCCGCTGGAAGTGGATGAGAAGTATGATTTTTTTAACCCGAAACTTGGAGCAACTTTTCATGTTAATAAAACGAATCACCTGTATGCCTCTTATGCAAGAGCGAACAGAGAACCACGTAGAAGTGATTTTGAAAATGGAATCAACACAGCTGAAAGGCTAAATGATATAGAATTAGGATGGAGATTTACAAATAAGAAAGCAGTAATAAATACAAATCTATATTACATGTGGTATAAGGATCAATTGGTACTAACTGGTGCTCTAGATGATGTAGGGGCGCCAATAAGAGCAACTAGCGGAGAAAGTTATCGATTAGGAATCGAAATAGATGCAGATATAGCATTATGGGACAGGTTTATTATAAAACCTAATCTTGCCATAAGTTCAAATAAAAACAAGGACTTTGTAACTTCTAAAGATGGGAGTTTAGTAAATCTTGGAGATACAAACATTTCATATTCACCTAATATTGTATTGGGAAATATGCTTATTTATCAACCAATTAAAAATCTACAATTAGGGTTTCTTTCAAAATTTGTAGGAGAACAATATATGGGTAATATTGATAGCAAAGCATCTAAGCTAGATAGCTTTTTTACTAATGATCTTAATATTGTATATGAGATTAAAAATATACCAGTTTTTAAATCTATTGTGTTAACAGGGCTTGTAAATAATGTTTTTGATTTGGAGTACGTTTCTAACGGGTTTTTCTTCACTTTTGATGATGATTTTACTAACCCAGGAACTATTATTACAAGAGAAGGTGCGGGGTTTTATCCACAAGCCGGAATAAATTTCTTGCTTGGTGCTACATTGAAATTTTAAATGGATGCTATAAAAAAATGAAGTCCAAAATAATTGTACCTTCATTTTTTTATAGTACTTTTATGGTATAAACTTTAGGGGTGTTTTCGCAAAAGCGAAATCTGAGAAATACCCTTTGAACCTGATTCGGTTAGTACCGACGAAGGGAAAAGTTAATTATCATATGATTTTTTATAATCATATGGTTTTTGATTCTTCGATTAAGGCAATACGCCTAAGGTTTATGGATTAATATTTATTTTATAGTATGACCATAAGCGTAAACAATAAATCACAATCTGTTTCAGAAAACACCTCTATAGTAACACTATTAGCGCAATTAAATGTTGCTTCTAATGGGATAGCGGTTGCTATTAATAATGAAGTTATTTCTAAAGAGAATTGGAATAAAATACAATTACAAAAAGAAGATCATGTGACAATTATACAAGCCACTCAAGGAGGGTAAATATTTGTAAATACCAATATAATTGTATGTAATGTCAGGTTTTCAACTAAACAATAAAAGCTCAAAACAATAATTACCCATGAAGAAAAAGGATACCGCACCAAAGGGAAATGTAATTTCTACAACACCATTTCCTAATTCTAAGAAAATCTATGTGTCAGGAACAATTCATCCGCAAATCAAAGTAGCAATGCGTGAGATTTCATTAGATGATACGACTGATAGTTTTACCGGAAAAAAAATACCTAATCAATCAGTAACAGTATACGATACAAGTGGTCCTTATACAGATCCTTTAAAGGAGATTGATGTGCATAATGGTATAGAGCGTATACGAGAACAATGGGTTTTAGATCGTAACGACGTAGAAGAGCTGGATGCATTTTCATCAACATATTGTAACGAAAGGCTTAATGATTCTAGTTTGGATCATTTAAGGTTTAATCATTTACATAAGCCAAAAAGAGCAAAAGAAGGCAGGAATGTTTCGCAGATGTATTATGCAAAACAAGGCATTATTACTCCCGAAATGGAATATGTAGCAATGCGCGAAAACCAAAAATTACAAGAAGTACAAAGGCTATCTAAACAACACCCTGGGCAAGATTTTGGAGCTAGTATACCAGAAGTTATTACACCAGAGTTTGTAAGAGAAGAAGTAGCCAGAGGCCGAGCGGTAATACCATCTAATATTAATCACCCAGAAGCAGAACCAATGATTCTAGGGCGAAATTTTTTGGTTAAAATTAATGCAAACATTGGAAATTCAGCTACAACATCTAGCATTGAAGAAGAGGTAGAAAAAGCGGTTTGGGCATGTCGTTGGGGTGCCGATAACATAATGGATCTTTCTACAGGTAATAATATCCATGAGACACGAGAGTGGATTATTCGTAATTCTCCGGTGCCTATAGGAACTGTGCCTATTTATCAGGCTTTAGAAAAAGTAAATGGTAAAGCCGAAGATCTTACTTGGGAGATTTTTAGAGATACCTTAATTGAACAAGCAGAACAAGGAGTTGATTACTTTACCATTCATGCAGGTGTTAGATTGGCTTATGTGCCTATGACAGCAAAACGAATTACGGGAATAGTTTCTAGAGGTGGATCAATTATGGCAAAATGGTGCTTAGCACATCACAAAGAGAGTTTTTTATATACACATTTTGAGGATATTTGTGAGATTATGAAAGCGTATGATGTTGCATTCTCTTTAGGAGATGGTTTACGACCAGGTTGCATCGCAGATGCTAATGATGAAGCTCAATTTGCAGAATTAGAAACCTTGGGTGAATTAACAAAAATAGCTTGGAAACATGATGTTCAAACTTTTATCGAAGGCCCTGGTCATGTGCCAATGCATATGATTAAAGCAAATATGGATAAGCAATTAGAAGCATGTGGAGAAGCTCCTTTCTATACTTTAGGTCCTTTAACTACAGATATCGCTCCAGGGTATGATCATATAACTTCAGGTATTGGAGCGGCTATGATTGGGTGGTACGGAACGGCAATGCTTTGTTATGTAACTCCAAAAGAACACTTAGGATTGCCAAATAAAGAAGATGTGCGTACAGGTGTAATTACATATAAGTTAGCGGCTCATGCTGCAGATTTAGCAAAAGGACATCCAGGAGCTCAGCATAGAGATGATGCATTGAGTAAAGCGCGTTTTGAGTTTAGATGGGAAGATCAGTTTAATCTGGCACTCGATCCTGAAAAAGCAAGAGAGTATCATGATGAAACTTTACCTGCCGAAGGTGCTAAAATCGCCCATTTCTGTAGTATGTGTGGACCAAAGTTTTGTTCAATGAAAATATCACAAGAAGTACGTGATTATGCCGCAAAAAAGGAAATCAATGATCAAAAAGCTCTTGAAGCCGGAATGCAAGAAAAAGCAGAGGAGTTTAAAGAGAAGGGAAGCGAAGTATACCTATAATTAAAAAGTAATATCAGGGATTTATAAATCAGAAAAACTTTATGTTAATAGTACTAACATCAGAAAAACCATTAACAAATGAAGCAGAACAAATTAATAATTTATTTAAGGCTGGTCTAGAAATATTGCATTTGCGTAAACCAACGTTTACCATTGATGGTTATCGTGCGTTATTAGACCAAATCGATGCAAAATATCATAATAAAATTATGATACATCAATTTCCTGAGTTAACGATAGATTATAATCTTAGAGGTATACATTTGCAAGAACAAGCAAGGTTAGATTTAGAAGATGCATTGGAAGTAACTGCCAAAATATATACCAATAAAGGCTTTGCAGTAAGTAGTTCTTTTCATTCTAAAGAAGATATTAAAAATTGTCCTGTTGATTTTGAATATGTACTATTAAGCCCTGTTTTTGGGTCTATTTCTAAAGCTGGATACAAAGGAAAAGGCTTTGATGTTACGGATTTGGATGCATTCGTTATCGGAATGGGAGGGGTCAATGAAGACACATTACAAGCAACTTTTGATTTAGGGTTTAAAGGAGTAGGTGTTTTAGGTGGTATATGGAGCACAGAAGACTCGTTAGAGAGTTTTTTAAAGATTAATAAAGTCAATAGTCAGCTAGTAAAATGAAACCTGACCATTAGAAATACAAAATGAAAAATCGCCCATATACATTAACTATTGCAGGTTTTGATCCTTCTGGAGGTGCGGGGTTAATGGCAGATGTAAAAACCTTTGAGTCATTAAAGTGTTATGGACTTGCTGTGCAAACAACAAATACGGTACAAAATGATATTAAGCTTATTGCATGCCGGTGGATTGATATATCTATTATTCAAGGACAGCTAGAGTTGTTGTTTGAACGTTTTGTTATAGATTTTGTGAAAATTGGGATTGTTAAAAACTGGGAGATTTTAAATGAGATAATAGATATACTACTGGATAAAAATAGTAGTATTAAAATAATCTTAGATCCAGTGTTACGATCAAGTTCGGATTTTGAATTTCATAGCCGATCATCAAAACAAGAGTCAGTAAATGAAAACTATTTTGAAGAAATATTAAAAAAAATATACCTACTCACTCCCAATTATCAAGAAATAGAGAAGTTGTATACTGATAGAAGTATAGAAGAAACTATCAAACATATAAGTGGCGTTACAAATCTATTTTTAAAAGGTGGACATCGAAAAGAGGCTATAGGAAAAGATGAATTGTTTACTAGCACAGGAAAATATTTTATATTAAACCCTAAAGAAGAAAAGGTCTTTTCAGAAAAACACGGTAGCGGTTGTGTACTATCTTCTGCAATAACAGCATATCTAGCACATGGGTTTCCATTGTTGAAATCATGTTTTAGAGCCAAAAGATATACCGAAAAAGTATTAAGTTCTAATAAAAGCTTATTAGGATATCATAAGATGTAATTATACAGATGAAAGAAGTAAGTCTTCAATATATATCCCAAGGAAAAACACCAAATGACCATCTTTATCATATAGAAGAAGTATGTAAAGCAGGAGGCGCTTGGATACAATTAAGGTTAAAAGATGTTGATATGGTAACCTATTTAGATACCGCCTTAAAATGCCGAAAAATTTGCGATCAATATAATGCCATAATGATTGTGAATGATAATGTTAGTATTGCTAAAGCTATCTTGGCAGACGGTGTTCATTTGGGATTAGAGGATATGAACCCTGTTGAAGCTCGTAAAATATTAGGAGCTAATTTTATAATAGGAGGTACAGCCAATACGATAAAAGATTGTATGCAACACGATATGAACGGAGTAGATTATATAGGATTAGGGCCTTTTAGGCACACAACTACAAAAAAGAAACTAAGTCCAATATTGGGAAATGAAGGCTATGCAAAAATAATCACCGAGTTTAAAAATCAGAATTCTGAGATGCCTATTGTAGCGATTGGAGGAATAGATTACAACGATATTTCAGGACTTATAAATGCAGGTGTTTCTGGGATTGCAGTTTCAGGAATGTTGACAAACAAGAAAAACTTGAAAGAAAAAATAGAAGACGTAAAAACACTAATTTCTAGTGAGCTAAAATTAAAGTGTAATGGATAAGCTAAGAATTGCAGATAAAGAATTTTCGTCAAGATTATTTACAGGAACAGGAAAATTTAGTTCTTCGATGTTAATGAAAGAAGCATTAGTTCGGGCCGAAAGTGAATTGGTTACGGTAGCCTTAAAGCGTGTTGATATTCATGATAAAAATGATGATATCGTATCACATTTAGATCATCCTAAAATTAACCTTTTGCCTAACACTTCTGGTGTTAGGGATGCAAAAGAAGCTGTTTTTGCAGCACAATTGGCAAGAGAAGCTCTTGAAACAAACTGGATAAAATTAGAGATTCATCCAGATCCTAAATACTTATTGCCAGATCCGATAGAGACACTAAAAGCTACAGAAGAATTAGTAAAACTCGGGTTCGTGGTAATGCCGTATATTCATGCTGATCCTGTCTTGTGTAAACGACTAGAAGATGTAGGTGTGCAATGCGTTATGCCATTAGGGGCTCCTATTGGTAGCAATAAAGGATTAAAAACATTAGAGTTTTTAGAAATTATTATTGATCAAAGTAATGTTCCTGTAGTAGTGGATGCAGGTATCGGTAGCCCGTCACATGCAGCACATGCTATGGAGCTTGGTGCCGATGCGGTCCTGGTAAATACTGCTATTGCTGTATCCAGACAACCGGTTATGATGGCAGAAGCATTTAAAATTGCTGTACAAGCGGGTCGAATGGCATATGAGGCAAAATTAGCACCCGTTCAACAACATGCCCATGCAAGTAGTCCATTAACTTCATTTCTAACCGAAAGTTAACCGATATGACATCTTTCAAAAGTATTTTTGATCAATATAATTGGGAAGAAACGTTATCTGATATTCTTTCTAAAAAGGAAGAAGATGTGATTAGGGCTATTCAAGCAAATAAGCGTACTCTAGAAGATTTTAAAGCACTTATCTCTCCTGCTGCAAAACCATATTTAGAAGAAATGGCTCAGTTAAGCCGTTATACTACAAAGAAACGTTTCGGAAATACTATTCAAATGTACGCACCAATGTATTTGAGTAATGAATGTCAGAATATATGCACATATTGTGGGTTTAGTATGACCAATAAAATTCCGAGAAGAACATTAACAGATGCTGAAATTCTAAGAGAGGTTGAGTTTTTAAAATCTAAAGGTTATGACCATATATTATTAGTTACAGGAGAAGCTAATAAGACAGTAGGTGTCGATTATATCAATAATGCAATAGGGCTAATACGATCAAAATTTGCAAACATTACTATTGAAGTTCAGCCAATGGATCAGGAAGACTATGAGCAATTAATAGATAATGGATTATATGCGGTATTGGTATATCAAGAAACATATCATAGGGCCGAATATAAGAAGCATCACCCTAAAGGAAAGAAATCCAATTTTAACTATCGATTAGAGACTCCTGATAGATTGGGAAAGGCAGGGATTCATAAAATAGGTTTAGGAGCTCTTTTTGGATTAGAAGATTGGAGAGCAGATAGTTTTTTTACTGCATTACATTTACTGTACTTACAAAAGACCTATTGGAAAACTAAGTACTCTATATCGTTTCCTAGATTGCGACCTCATAGTGGTGGATTAGAGCCTAAGGTTGTAATGACAGATGCAGATCTAGTACAACTCATATGCGCGTTTAGGTTATTTGATGAAGATGTAGAGCTATCTATGTCTACAAGAGAAAGTGAAGTCTTTAGAGAGCATATAGTTTCTCTTGGAATTACATCAATTAGTGCAGAGTCTAAAACTAATCCTGGTGGATATGTTGTAGAACCGCAATCTTTAGAACAGTTCGAAATTTCTGATGACCGTCCGACAGAAGAAGTTGTACAAATGTTGAAAAACCAAGGACTCGAAGTGGTCTGGAAAGACTGGGCGAATAATTGGAAATAGTAAATGGAGTTTACCTAATTTGACACATTCAATGTGTTACCATTCTTTGTAACACGGTATGCTAAGAGTGGGTTTCCTCCTTCTCCTCTAATTTGCTGTCCAAATGATGCGATTTCATAAAGATTTTCATTTCCGCAATTAGATGAAGCTCTAGTGCCTTCAACTTTAAGAGCAGAACAATCACTAGGAGATATATTCGGGTCGCTTAATTCGTATGCAAAAAATTGCTGGTCATTTTGATTATAGATAATCACACCTCGTATTCCTCTTCCATCTGTTCTATCCACAAAAATACCTCCCGGAAACCTCAGATTATTGTATTGGGGAAGGTCAAGGTTAATTTGAAAATTAACCGCTATATTAGGCAGGAAAGGGTTGTTTTGATCATCGTCTCCGCTACAGGATAATACTAAAAGAGCAGCGAATAAAAATACTAACTTTTTCATAAGACTATTATTGTTTTGCCAAAATACGTAAATTTGTAATCTTCCGTAAATTTTTTGTTATCTTTGGATAACAAATCCCATTCTCGTGGGATTTTTTGTATTTATATAAACGATGAAGTTATGAGCAAAGTATCTTATTATACTGCAGAAGGGCTAAAAAAGTTAAGAGATGAATTAAATCAACTTAAAGATATAGAACGCCCAAAGGCATCTCAGGCAATAGCCGAGGCACGTGATAAAGGAGATTTAAGTGAAAATGCTGAATATGATGCAGCAAAAGAAGCACAAGGTCTTCTAGAAATGAGGATTTCTAAAATGGAAGCTACGTTAGCTAATGCTAGATTAATTGATGAATCCCAACTAGATACTTCTAAAGTATTAGTGCATTCTACCGTTAAGATCAAAAATCAAACTAATGGAGCACAAATGACGTATAAATTGGTGGCACAAAGTGAAGCCGATCTTAAGACAGGAAAAATATCTGTAGATTCACCTATAGGTAAAGGACTACTTGGTAAAAGTGTAGGAGAGATAGCAGAAATTCAGGTGCCTAATGGAGTGATGAAATTTGATATTGTTGAAATTTCAAGAGAATAAATAGATGTTTATTAAAGAATATTTAATGCCTTTTTTGAGAATAATCAAAAAAGGCTTTTTTATGATTTAGAGATAAGTATAATACAGATAAAAGAACTATATTTCGGAATCATAATCCAACTAAAATTTTATAATGCCTACCCTGTTCACTAAAATCGCTAATGGCGATATTCCGTCCTATAAGGTTGCCGAGGATGAAAATTTCTTTGCATTTTTAGATATTAACCCTAATGCAAAGGGGCATACGCTTTGTATTCCAAAAATAGAAGAAGATAAAATATTTGACCTTGATGAAGATACGTATTTAGGTTTAATGAGCTTTTCTCGTAAAGTAGCTAAGGCTATAGAAAAAACGGTGTCATGCAAACGTGTGGGGATTGCCGTTGTAGGGCTCGAAGTTCCGCATGTTCATGTCCACTTAATCCCAATTAATGAAATGAAAGAAATGACATTTCAGCATAAAATATCTATGGAAGAATCAGACTTTAAAGCACTTGCTTTAGAAATTCAATCTAATTTATAAGTAATGCAAGATTTAGAGTTTAAATTATCCTTGACTCTTAGAATAGATTGGAGCGAAATGGACACATATCAACATGTTAATAATGTAAATTTCATGAAGTATATGCAAAGTGCTCGTGTTCAATTTTGGGATGTTACAGGCTTAGCAAAGCTGTATTCTGAAACTAAAAAAGGGCCAATGTTAGTATCAACTAAATGTGATTTTAAACATCCTCTTTTTTTTCCTGGAAACGTAACTATTAAAACCAAAGTCGAATTTATAAAGAACTCAAGTTTTGGTTTGTATCATCATCTTTATAATGATGAAGGATTACTCTGTGCAGAAGGTCATGATGTAGCGGTTTGTTTTGATTTTAACATTGACAAAACTTTTCTAATTACAGAAGAATTGCGACAGGTAATGTCTAAATATTGAGGAATATTTATTTTATTAGATTCCTAAAATATCTGGATGATATAAATATGTGTATCCTAACCCTACGATAAGTAGTACTATGATGAGTAGACTATAAAACAGCCCGGTAAATTTTGTCGATGATGGGATAGATGTAATGGTCTTTTTATGATATTCATATACTCGTTCAATATCAAGAGTCCACTGTCCAGGGTAGATTTGATTTTCACACTTTGTGCACTCAATATGATCTATGATATGTTTCTTTGTTTTAATCAGAAACTTCGTTTTTAATTTTTGTTGTTTAAAAGAAAGTACCATTCCATCAGTAGAGTAACATTCAGGGCAGTTATTGGTAAGAGTGGTTTCTTTTAATGTAATATATTCGGTTTTCACGATCTATATGATTTAATAGCTAAGTAGATTTGTATAACGTTTTGTAGAAAATATTGTTATACTATTTGGTCTTTAATCTTACACTTTTATAAAATATTATAAAGAATCGATACCCGATTTTGGAAGTGTTATTTGAAAAGTTGATCCTTTATCTATTTCGGATCTAAGTACTCTAATTCTTCCGGGATGATATTCTTCAATGATCCTTTTAGCTAAGGATAACCCTAGCCCCCAACCTCTTGTTTTAGAGGTGTAGCCTGGCTCAAATATTTTTGTAAATTTACTTTTAGGAATACCCTTTCCGGTATCATGAACTTTAATAAATACTCGTTTTGGGTCATCAGTTAATTCAATCTTAAGATCTCCTTTTCCTCGCATTGCATCAATGGCATTTTTTACTAGATTTTCTATTGTCCAGCTATATAATTGAGAATTAAGAGATACATTAATTGGATCGTTAGGTAGATTGATAGAGAAATTGATTAATTTCGAACTTCTAGATTGTAAATAGGTATAGGCATCTTTAGTTTCTTGCACAATATCAACCTCTTCTAATTTTGGGATAGATCCTATTTTTGAAAAGCGTTCTGTTATTACTTTTAATCTTGAAATATCTTTTTCAATTTCTATAATATATTCAGGATTTACATTTTCGGCTTTTAAAATTTCATTCCAACCTACTAATGAAGATAATGGTGTACCTATTTGGTGAGCAGTTTCTTTTGCCATACCTGCCCAAAGTTTATTTTCTTTACTGGCATTAGAAGTTGTGAAAAAGAAATAGATAACGCCTATTAATAGAAGTAAAATTAGAGCGATGGCTAACGGGTAGTATTTTAATTTATTTAAAATATCAGAATGCCCATAATAAATATATTGTACCGTATCTCTTAAATCTATTTCTATAGGCTTATTCTGAGATTTTAGATTATTTAAATAAGAGGTTAATTTACTCTCATTTTCAATTATGTTTTCTGATATATTTTGGAAATAACTAGGGTCTGGTTTCCCTATAGAATCTCTAATAAAATCTCCTTTAAAATCGGTAATTATTATAGGAATTGATCGATTTGTAGCACTTATTAAAATAGATAATTCTAGATAATCATCAGACTGTTCAGAATTTAAAGCTTCTTGTGATTGAGCCCATATTTCTATTTTAGTACGTTCATCATCTTTAAAGCGTTCTAAAAATAGAGAGGTACTCCACAAAGCTAAAGCTGTTATTACTACAACAGCTATAATAATAAAATAGCTTGAAAAATTGCGCTCATCAGAGAAATTCATATAGACCCGTTAACTAAATCTTAAATATAAACGTTTTTAGACAATTTTATTGCCCATATACCTTAATACTAAAAGTCTGTTCTAAACTTTAATTATCTTTGTTGAATATAATATAAATTATGATCAAAATTAATCCTTCTGAGGTTTCAATAGGAAAATTACACGGTATGATGCTTGGAGCGATTGGTCCAAGACCGATTGCATTTGCTAGTACAATAGATGCCGATGGAAACTCTAATTTATCTCCTTTTAGCTTTTTTAATGTTTTTAGCGCTAATCCGCCAATACTTATTTTTTCTCCAGCGCGTAGAGTTAGAGACAATACAATAAAGCATACTTTAGAAAATGTAAAAGCGATAAAAGAAGTTGTGATTAATATTGTAAACTATGATATTGTACAACAAATGTCGTTGTCAAGTACAGAATACCCCGAAGGAGTTAATGAATTTGAAAAATCTGGACTTACAATGGTTGCATCAGAGAAAGTTTCTCCATATCGTGTAGGAGAATCACCAGTGCAATTTGAGTGTAAGGTTAATGAAATTGTAGCAATGGGAGAAGAAGGAGGTGCAGGGAATTTAATTATTTGTGAAGTGCTTTTAATGCATGTAAACAAAAATGTATTAGATGAAGACGGGAAAATAGATCAACATAAAATAGATCAAGTAGCTCGAATGGGAGGAAATTGGTATACCAGGGCTAATAAAGGTATGTTTGAAGTCCCTAAACCTCTTAGTACGATTGGTATAGGTGTAGATGAGTTACCTTTGACTATAAAAAATAGCAATGTTTTTACAGGAAACGATTTAGGTAAATTGGCAAATGTAGAAAAGATACCCCAAAAAACAGGGGCTTTGCAATTTGTTAATAACCATAGTGATATAAAGGTTAGAATAGAGCAAGCTAACCAAATAGAAATTCATAGATTTGCAAAGCAATATCTAGATCAAGATGATATAGATACAGCATGGAATATTTTATCAGCAAAATTATAATATAGTAGAGATGGAAGTACAAGGTAAAGTAAAAATGATCGGTGAGACACAAACCTTTGGTAGTAATGGTTTTAGAAAGA
This sequence comes from Aquimarina sp. AD10, assembly GCF_003443715.1. Classification (NCBI taxonomy): domain Bacteria; kingdom Pseudomonadati; phylum Bacteroidota; class Flavobacteriia; order Flavobacteriales; family Flavobacteriaceae; genus Aquimarina; species Aquimarina sp. AD10. The sequence goes on from NZ_CP031965.1 coordinate 4,409,967, forward strand.
GAGAAATAGTAGTAACTACTGAAGAGCAATATCCACAACATATCATGGTAGAGTTTGTTCAGGACAAATGTGACTTATTAAATCCTTTTCAAGTTGGACATGATGTAAAAATTAGCATCAATTTACGTGGTAGAGAATGGGTAAACCCACAAGGTGAAACTAAGTATTTTAATTCAATACAAGGATGGAGAATAGAAAGTTTACAGCCAGCCGCACCTTCAGGTGGAGCACCAGCAGCAGTGCCGCCAGCAGACGCTTTCGAACCAGCTACAAACATTACTCAAGACGAACATGATGATTTACCATTTTAATCTATTATAGTTCTTCATGTATATTAAAAGTAAAAAGTCCGATAGAAATATCGGACTTTTCATATTATAGTTTTAGGTTAACCTTTTAATAAAACTCAAAAAAGCAATGATGAACAAAATTTATCTTAAAAGGCCTTAACAAATATTGGGATTATTTTGGTTAATTCAAACAAGTAATTGATATTTAACGTTATAGAAACATCTCCTTTTTTATTTTGTATATCTTAACAAATACATTACAATTTCCTTCTGTGAACCATGCTGATATTGATGGATTATTAGCTGTGGGTGGAGATTTATCAACTGATAGATTAGTAGAAGCTTATACCAATGGTATTTTTCCTTGGTATAGCGAAGATCAACCTATATTGTGGTTTAGTCCAGATCCTAGAATGGTGTTGTTTCCTAAAGAGCTACATATAAGTAAAAGTATGAAGCAATTATTAAGAAAAGATCAGTTCGAGGTTACATTTAACAAGGATTTTGATACTGTTATATATAATTGTGCAACAGTTAAAAGAGTAGAGCAGGATGGGACATGGATAACAAATGATATGCAAAAAGCCTATAAAAAAATGCACATATTAGGATATGCGATATCTGTAGAAGTTTGGTTTGATAGTGAACTAGTAGGAGGACTTTATGGAATCTGGTTAGCCGATAAAAAAATATTTTGCGGAGAGAGTATGTTTTCTAAAGTAAATAATGCATCTAAATTTGGCTTTATTAAATTGGTCGAATGGTTAAAACAAAAAGAAGTAAATTTAATTGACTGTCAAGTGTATACAGATCATTTGGCGAGTCTAGGTGCAAGAGAAATTTCAAGAGCAGAGTTCTTGACATTTTTAAAATAAAAAACACCATTTTTAAACTGTTTTAAAATAACACAAGGATGATCATTCATAATTTAGGATTAGAAGATTCAATTTTAAATCAATTTATTTTAGAAGTAAGAGATGTACAGATACAAAAAGATGCCATGCGATTTAGAAGAAATATTGAGCGTATTGGAGAAATCTTGGGTTATGAATTAAGTAAACTTCTTAGCTTTGAAGAAAGAATTATTCAGACTCCTTTGGATAAGATAAAGATGTCTGTTCCTTATGATAAACTTGTATTATTTGCAATTCTAAGGGCCGGATTACCGTTGCATCAAGGGCTACTTAATTATTTTGATCGTGCAGAAAATGCATTTATTTCAGCATATAGACATCATAAAAATAATGAAGACAATTTCGAAATTATCATAAAATATTTAGCCTCCCCTTCGATTCAAGATAAAATTGTTATTCTTGCGGACCCTATGCTCGCTACAGGAAAAACGCTAGAAAATACGTTAAATGCCATTAAAGAAAATGGTATACCTAAACAAATACATATAGTTTCAGTTATTGGTTCTAAAACTGGTGTAGAATATATACAAAAAGTGTTTCCAAAAAATACACATTTATGGATAGGTGCTATAGATGACAAACTTAATGAAAAGAGTTATATCATTCCTGGTTTGGGAGATGCAGGAGATCTATCTTACGGAGTTAAAATATAGTCTCTTACCATAGTTTTTTATCTTTAGCTTAACTAGAACACTACTGCCATATTGAGATAGAAAACCCAAGACGATAATTACTTTTTAAAGAAGAACTTAAGTGACTTAAGTAATTAGAATATGATTCTTCATAGTAGGTTCCCAATGTTCCTCATATCAAAATTCTCATGAGTCTTTTAAAAGAGACTGTCAAATCATAAATAACAAAAAAGTAATTTGTGTTTTTTAATACGAATTATTCAAAATAATACGGTGAATCTTTAGAATTCAATTTTTGTTTTATGATATAAAGAAACGATTTGACAATAATAGTTCTTAATATGGTATCTAGGAGAATGATAAAAAGAGAAAGATTTGTGCTGCTTTTTGTGAACTATACAATTACTTTGTGAAAGATCTAAACTATTCTTAATGTTTTTAAGATTTTTTGACTTCATTTTTGCGTAATATAAAGACCATAATTCCTTTACAATTTATTAACAAACTCTTATTTAGTGTTAATATCAAATAACCCAAAAGTTAATATTTTTTTAAAGTAAGAAAACACCATTTTTTTTGAATATAAAAATTTGATAAACAGGGGTTTATACAATTAAAATCGTACGGTTTAACCACAGTAAAATACTTGTCAGTATATATAAAATTATGCTTTACACTGTTTTATTTGTAAAACGATCTTATCAAAACCTCATTAACTTTTGTTTATTTTAACAAAATAAATTTGGTCGATAAAATATTAAAAATCTACTCACTAATAATATGATTAATTTAAAACAAACTAAATGAATGCAAAATATGTAAGAGAATTACTTTTCGTCTTAATTGTATTGTCCATAAATATAGGTTTTGGACAAACAGTTACAGGAGAAGTTACAAGTTCGGGAACACCTTTGCCAGGGGCTAGTATAGTGGTTAAGGGTACTACAAATGGAACGCAAACAGACTTTGATGGTAGATATACGCTTAGTAATTTTGCCGATGATGCTATAATGGTAATAAGTTATTTAGGATTTATTACTCAAGAAATTCCAATCCAAAATAGAGAGGTTATTGATATTGTACTCGTTGAAGATGCCGAGGCCTTAAGCGAAGTAGTAGTTGTAGGATATGGTACACAAAGAAGATCTGATTTAACAACCTCTATATCCACAATTTCATCTGAAAAATTGGCAGAGATTCCTTCTACAGATATCGGACAAGCACTTCAAGGTAGAGCAGCAGGGGTTACCGTAACTAATGGGGGTTCACCAGGTGAAAGAAATGCGGTTCGAATTAGAGGATTAAGTACATTTGGTAACGGAGACCCACTTTATGTTGTAGACGGTGTTTTTACTACAAGTATTAGTAATATTAGCCCTGCATCAATTAAAAAGGTTGATGTGTTAAAAGATGCGGCTGCGGCTGCCGTTTATGGTTCTAGAGGATCAAACGGTGTTATTATTATAACAACAGATAAAGGGAAGGAAGGAAAACCAAAATTTAATTTCAATACATATACTGGATGGCAACGTTCTAATAAAAGATATGATGTATTAAATACTGCGCAGTATATTCAGTATATTAGTGAGATTAATGCACAAGGACAAGTGCCTAATGCAGGAGGTACAACCATTGATATTATAAATGATAACCCAAATTTTAATGGTAATGGAGTAGAGACTGATTGGCAGGACGCATTATTTCGTAGTGCCCCAATTACTAGTCATGACTTTAATGTTTCAGGTGGTTCAGAGAAAGCGACTTATAGTTTTGGAGCCTCTGTGTTTGATCAGGATGGGATTTACATAGATACTAATTTTAAACGATATACTTTTAATGCAAATAGTGAATTTAAAATTACCGATAAGTTTAAAGTCGGTGAAACATTTGCTTTAGGTTTTACAGAAAGAGTAGCACCTCAAGTGAGTGATGGTAGGGAGCCATTATTAAACGTATTAGCTTCTGCACCATATACACTTATTAGAAATGCTGATGGGTCATTTTCTGGACAAACCGATGCAGATAACAATAATGCTAGAAACCAGATTCGTGTTCAGGACTCTGATGATAATTTATCAAGAAATACATCTATTATTGGTTCTTTATATGCAGAGTATGAATTACTCGAAGGGTTGAAATTTAGAACGCAATTTGGTTTAGATGCTTTTTACTTCTTACAAGATAATATTCTTAGAGCATATGATGAAGGAGGGCAATTTAGTAAACCAAATACTGATATTTCTAAAACTAGAGCAAACCAAATATCAAGAATATTTACAAATTCTTTAAGTTACAACAATACTTTTGGAGATGTGCATAATATAGGTGCAACATTGGTTTCTGAAAGACAGGATATTAAATTTCAGACTTTAACGGCTTCAAGTACAAATGATGTTACAAATTTAATAAATGAGTTAGTTGGAACAGGTGGTACAAGTAGTTTAACAGAAGAAGAGGTGTTGATTTCATATTTAGGTCGTTTAAATTATGCCTATGATGGAAAGTATTTAGTTTCAGGATCTATTCGACGAGATAAATCATCACTGTTTGGACCAAATAATCAAGTAGGATGGTTTCCTGCAGCGTCAATAGGTTGGGTAGTTTCAAAAGAGTCATTTTTAATAGATAATCCAGTAATTAATAACTTGAAATTAAGAGCGAGTTATGGGGTTACAGGTAATAATAGAATTCCAAGAGATGTTGCTAATGCTAATGTAGCTTTTCAGTTAAACTATCCGATTGGAGGGCAAACGCAGTTAGCCAGTGGATTAAGTGGTATTGCAAACCCTGATGTAAAATGGGAAGAAGGGATCAAACAAAATTTTGGTTTTGATTTAGGGTTATGGAACAATAAAGTAACATTATCTGGAGATTATTTTATCAATGAAAGTAATGATCTTTTAGTTTCTGAACCTACACGACCTAGTATAGGTGGTGGAGGTGGTAATGCTGGTTTACCTGTAATTAGAAATGCTGCAAATATTCAAGTTGACGGATTCGAATTAACTTTAGGATATACCGATAATGAAGGAGATTTTACTTGGGGAGCAAGTGCTAATATAACTTTTGCCGAAAGTGAAGTAAAAAGTATTGGTCGTAACGATCAGATCTTACAAGGACGTATTAACCCTCTTGAAGCGAGTGTGAGTAGATTAGCTGTAGGAGAGCCTTTGTATCACTTCTTCGGACTAGTATTTGATGGGGTGTATTCCACAGAGCAAGATATAATTGATGATCTAGGAGCCGATAATCTTGATGATTTTTCAGGAACATCTACAGCATCTTATTTAGTTAGACCTGGTGATGTTCGTTACAGAGATATAAATGGTGATGGAGATATTACCGATGAAGATAGAACTATTATTGGTGATCCTAATCCTGATTTTACATATGCAATAAACCTAAATGCTGCATATAAAGGTTTTGACTTATCTGCATTAATTACAGGTGTTCAAGGAGCAGATGCTTTTAATACTAATGTTTTTAACCTACAAGGACAAGAAGGTGTTTTAAATAGAGGTGTAGAAGTTTTAGATCGTTGGCAAGCTCCAGGAGATGTTACTAATGTACCTAGGTTTAGATTTGGTAGAAACACAAATAATGATATATCAACACGTTTTGTTGAGGATGCATCTTATGCAAGGTTAAAAAATGTTACCTTAGGGTACTCGTTATCTAGTAATGTTTTGGATAGAGCTTTTAATGGACATTTAAGTAAAATTAGAGTCTATGTGCAATCTCAAAACCTTGTTACACTTACAGATTATTCTGGGTTAGATCCAGAAATTGAACCTTTTTACTCCGCTGCAGGTATTATCGAAGGCCTTAATATCGATAGAGGAAGAGGACCACAACCTGTCACTTTTTTAACAGGGCTACAAATTGAATTTTAAAATAAAGTTATGAAAAAGCGATTAATTCTTAAATTAACATGTACAATGGTAGTGGCTATGCTATTCATTGTATCATGTGACGATGATGCTGTTGTATTGAATAATAATGAGATTCCGCAGGCTACATTCTTTAGTACGCTTGATGCAGCAGGCTTAGCTTCTGCAGCAAATGCTACTTATGTGCATTTCCAAACGCAAGGTTTATACCAACGTTTTGGATATATTTTACCCGACACTTTTGGAGATGAGATGGTGCCTTCTGGGGATCCAAATTTTTTACCGTCTTATGAATATAGAATTTCACCAGAATTAGATCAAACAGCTTTGTTATGGACACAAGCCTATAATGGTATTGCAAGATGTAATTTTTTAATTCGTAATGAGCAATTGATAAGAGATAGAGTGGCAAATTCAGATTTTACAGATGCCGATGTTACTAATAGAATTGGTGAAGCAAGATTTGTTAGAGGATTGTTTTATTTTATTCTGGTAAAACGATATGGTGGTGTGCCTTTAGAACTTGAGGCAGAAACGTCAATAACGGGTGTGCCAAGGTCTACAGTAGATCAAGTGTATGATGTTATTATTAACGATCTTACGATGGCGTCTAATATGTTGTTTAGTAAAGGTGCTACAGAGAATGGAAGAGCTACAAGAGGTGCGGCTTTTGGAATGTTAGGTAAGGTATATTTACAAAGAAAAATGTATAATGAAGCCCAAACTGCTTTAGCTCAAGTATCCGGATATAGTTTATTATCTAAAGAAAACTATAGAGATAATTTTAATGATGGCGGAGAGTTTAATGATGAGTCCATGTTTGAAGTTATTTTTAATGGAGAGGCAGAAAATAATGCGCAATGGAATGCAAATGGTGAAGGAGTTGCCGAAGTAACATTTCATGCTCAAGAATATTCTGGATGGGGAAATGCAAGACCTTCTCAAAAAATGATAGATGAGTTTGAAGATGATGATCATAGATTAGCAGATGCTATTTTACAACCTGGTGATACCTTTGGGGCAGCCAATGATCAGATAAAAGACGATGGTAACGTTTGGTTTAAATTTTCACAATTGTACGAGAATAATGCAACGGTACCAGAAGGAGCGACAAATGCTAGAGTATTACGATATGCAGATGTAGTTTTGATGCAGGCTGAAGTTGAAAATAGGTTAGGAAACGATCCACAAGCAATAACTTTTCTAAATCAACTAAGAACACGTTCAGAACTTCCTTTATACGGATCAGCAGAAATGGATTCTAGGGGGTATCCAGTAGATACTCCGGATAATGTCTTTAGAGCAATTGTACATGAGCGTATGGTTGAACTATGTGCAGAACAACAAAGATTTGATGATTTAATCCGATGGGATTTAGATGCGCAAGAATTAGCCACAGACGATAACGGTAACCCAAGAGGATATAATCCTGATGTTCATCGATTAATGCCAATACCGCAGGTCGAAATTGATACGAATGAAGAATTAAATTCTTCGGATCAGAATCCAGGATACTAAATTGCTAATATAGAGTAGTTTGATTTGTTTTTTAAAGGGCAGAGACATGTCTGTCTTTGCCCTTTTTATAGTTTACGTTCTTTTTTGTGTAAGAAAAGGACATTTCTTTCATAAATATTTACTTTAGCATTTATCAATAAACTATCATTAAGTATATATGTTATGGTAGTTGGTACTTTTTAATTTTTTGATGCTATGAAAAAGGTTACGGGATATATAGTTGGAGTGTTATTTATTTTTTTTGTTTGGAGTTGTGACAAAGACCCCAAACCAACAAAAAATAATAGTACTGATGCTAAGGTAAATCATGTCAAAATTTTCAAAAAACTAGCTGCAGATAGTACAGGAATAAAGTTTTCTAACAATCTTCTTGAAAATGATACTTTAAATTACTTTACGTACCCTTACCTCTATATGGGCGGAGGTATTTCTGCAGGAGATATTAATAATGATGGTCTCATTGACCTTTTCTTTACCGGAAATATGGTTGAAAACAAACTATATTTAAATAAAGGAAATCTACAGTTTGAGGACATAACAGCTAAAGCAGGCATATCTGGTGATAACCGATGGTTTACAGGGACAACTATGGCAGATGTAAATAATGACGGTTATTTGGATATTTATTGTATGGTTGCTGGGCAATCAAATCCTAAAGATAATCTGTTATTTATAAATAATGGAGATATGACTTTTACTGAAAAAGCAAAAGAATATAACCTAAACGATATTGGTAATAGTGTAGATGCCTCCTTTTTTGACTATGATTTAGATGGAGATCTAGATGTATATGTAGCAAATTATCCAATTACTCCTTTTCAATATAATAGTTATAATTATAAAATGCGAATGGATAGGGTAACAGATGAAGAAACAGATAACCTATATCGAAATGATGGAGGACATTTTACTAAAGTTACCAACGAATCAAATGTAAGATTATATAGTTTGTCATTAAGTGTAACAGTAAGTGATCTTAATCAGGATGGATGGCCTGACTTATATGTTTCTAATGATTTTGGTACACCTGATTGCTTATATCTAAATAATCAGGATGGAACTTTTAAAAATGCTATTAAAGAATCAACAGAGCATACATCATTTTACGGAATGGGAGTGGATATAGCCGATTTTAATAATGATGGGTTGATGGATATTCTACAAATGGATATGGATGCAGCCTCAAATAGACGTTCAAAAGCAAATATGGCTAGTATGAACCCCAAATTGTTCGAAAATATTGAGAAAGTTGGTTTTCAGTATCAATATATGCAAAACACTTTACAACTTAATTCGGGAATCCTTAAAGATAAAACGCCAAAGTTTAGTGATATATCAAGACTGGCAGGGTTATCTTCAACAGACTGGAGTTGGGCTCCTTTGTGGGCAGATTTAGATAATGATGGTTTTAAAGATATTTTTATTTCTAATGGAACCAGAAGAGAAATTAACAACAAAGATTATTTTGCTGCTTTAAAAGGAGAAAAGAAAAACAAGGATAGTCTCTTGGTAAAAAGCCTTAGAATTCCTTCAGAAAAAATTGATAATTATGTATTTCGTAATAAAAAAGATCTAACCTTCGAACAAGCCAATGACTATTGGGGTATTTCGCATAAAGGATTTTCTAATGGGGCGGTGTATGTTGATCTTGACAATGATGGAGATTTAGAAATTATTACGAATAATATAGATGAAATGCCTTCCGTATTCGAAAATACAAGTTCACAAATTAATAACTATCTAACGGTTAAATTAAAGGGTAGTGATAAAAATAAATTCGGATTAGGAGCTAAAGTAATTCTTAAATCTCAGGAACTTATACAGACTCAAGAGCTGACTTTAAGTCGAGGTTTTCAATCCTCTGTAGCTCCACAGTTACACTATGGTTTAGGGACATTAAATACAATAGATGAGCTCAAAGTTATTTGGCCAAACGGAAATGAACAAATAATAAAAGATGTTGCCGTAAATCAAACGATTACTCTTGATTTTTCAGAAGGTTCTAAAGCAATAGCAGAAAGTAATAACCCTGACAAAAAACATTTATTTGATAGCTTTTCTGATACACTTGTTTTGTACAAGCACAAAGAAAATAGATTTAATGACTTTAAGTTAGAAGTATTATTACCTCATAAAACTTCGCAATTCGGTCCAGGTATAGCCGTTGGTGATTTAAATGGCGATACATTAGATGATTTTTATATAGGTGCAGCTTCAAAATATCCTGGAGGTATGTTTTTTCAAAAACCTGATGGTAGTTTTGAACAGCAGAAAACTAAAATTTTGATTGCTGATCGAGCTTTCGAAGATATGGGAGCATTGATTTTTGATCCAGATAATGATGGCGATAATGATCTTTATATCGTAAGCGGAGGTAACGAATTTGGATATAATAGTAATATGTTGCAAGACCGGCTGTATATTAATGATGGTAACGGTAATTTTAGAAAAAGTACGAATGCATTACCCCATATGATCACAAGTGGTGGTCGAGTGTATACGAACGATTTTGATCATGATGGAGATTTAGATCTTTTTGTAGGAGGAAGATTATTACCTACAAATTATCCTTACCCACCTGTTAGTCATATTCTTGAGAATGTAAGTGACAAGGGAATTCCTAAGTTTAAAGATGTTACATTAAAAGTAGCTCCGATGCTTAAAGAAAAATTTGGAATGGTTACCGCAGCTTCCTTTGTAGATTATGATAAAGATGGTTGGGATGATCTTGTTATTGTTGGTGAGTGGATGCCGATTAAAGTTTTAAGAAATAATAAAGGTAATTTTGAAGATGTTTCAGAAAGTTTAGGACTTAAAGATACTGCTGGTTGGTGGTTTAGTATTGCAAATGAAGATTTTGACAATGATGGCGATATTGATTTTATGGTAGGTAATCTTGGCTTAAACTATAAATATAAAGCAAAGGAAGATGAAACCTTTGATATTTATTTTAATGATTTTGATGGTAATAAAAGAAACGATATTGTATTGAGTTATTACAATGAAGGTAAAAAATACCCTGTGAGAGGGAGAGAATGTTCATCAGAGCAAATACCATCAATTAAAAAGAAATTCAAAAACTATAAAGAGTATTCGACAGCTACATTAACTGATGTTTACGATGAGAAAAAGCTAGAAAAAGGACTTCATTATCAAGTAAAATCATTTGCAAGTATTTATTTAGAAAATGTAGATGGAAAGTTTGAAATACATGAACTTCCTAATGAAGCCCAATTATCGCCTATAAATCAAATGTTAATCAAAGATTTTAATAACGATGGTCATCTAGATGTAGTAGCAGGAGGAAATTTATATGCTTCAGAAGTAGAAACTCCTCGCGCAGATGCAGGCCAAGGCGTTCTTCTTTTAGGAAATGGTAAAGGCTCTTTTACTTCTGTGCCTACAGTAGATAGTGGTTTATTTACAGGAGGAGATGTAAAAGACCTAGCAATGATAAAAATAAAAGAACAGGACTACATTCTTTCTGTAAAGAATAATGATTTTTTACAGTTTATTAAATACAATGCACAATTAGAGGAGTAAGTATTACTTAAACCTCATTATATCTAAAACAGCTAGTAGTGTGGTCATTGACCATGCCTATAGCTTGCATAAAAGCATACATGACAGTAGAGCCTACAAATTTAAAACCTCTTTTTTTAAGATCTTTGCTGATTTTATCCGAAATCTCTGTTGTTGCTGGACATTCTTTGTGATGTTTCCAATTATTTTTAATGGGTTTTTGATTTACAAAAGCCCATATGTAAGCGTCAAAACTACCAAACTCTTTTTGAATTTTTATAAAGTTTTGAGCATTGGATATAGCCGAATTTATTTTTAACTTATTACGAATAATGCCCGCATTTTGCATCAATTCTTCCCTTTTACGATCATCATAATTTGCTATAATCTGATAATCAAAATTATCAAAGGCAACTTTAAAATTATCTCTTTTACGTAGAATTGTAATCCAGCTTAATCCTGCCTGAAAAGTTTCGAGTACTAGAAATTCAAATAAAAGTTGCTCATCATGAAGAGGAGTTCCCCATTCGTTATCATGATAATTTTCGTATAATGCATCGCCTACACACCACCCACACCTATGTTTGTCCATACTAATTTGAATTAATTGTCTGTTTGATAGCCTTCAGGACGTTTCCAGCGTATTGGAGCTGTAGGTTCTGCTTTAATTTTGAATTCTTGAGTCTTTAATAAACGCATGGCTTCTTCAACTCCTTTTTCTAATTGTGGATCTTTTCCTTGTAGTACAGATTTTGGATCTTGTATAACTTCGATATCCGGAGCAACTCCTTCGCCTTCTACTGCCCAATTACCATTAACATCATAAAACCCACCTCTAGGGGCAACCATTCTACCTCCGTCTATAAAACGAGGAGTATCCCATGTACCTACAAGGCCACCCCAGGTTCTTGTTCCTACCAAAGGTCCTATTTTTTTAGCACGAAACATATAGGGTAATAAATCACCTCCAGAACCTGCTCGTTCATTAATAAGCATTACTTTAGGTCCCCAAATGCCAGCTATAGGTGTTGTCCAAGGGCGATTATCATGTGTTTTACTATTAAAGTACCCTAAAAGTTCTCTGGACATAATATCGATCATATAATCTGCTGCAGAACCACCCCCATTATTACGCTCATCTATAATAACACCTTTTTTATCTTGTTGTGAAAAATAATACCTGTTAAAAGAGGTAAAACCAGGACCTGCTGTATTGGGTACATATACATATGCTAATTTACCACCAGATAATTTATCTACTTTTCTTTTATTAGCTTCGATCCAATCATACGTTCGTAATCCTCGCTCACTGCGAATAGGTTTTACAAGAATTTCTCTTGTATTTGTCGAGGAAGGAGAGCTGCTTACTGTAAGAGTAGTTTCTCTACCCGAGGTTTGCTCTAATAAGCTATAGGGATTTATACTAAGATCCAATTTTTGATGGTTGATACTCAAAATATAGTCCCCCTCTTTTACATCAATGCCAGGAAGTGATAAGGGAGCTTCTAGATCTGGATTCCAGCTTTCACCACTATAAATTTTTGTAATTCTATAAGCGCCATTATTAACTTCAAAATCACAACCAAGTAGTCCAACAGGTATTCGATCGATTTTAGGAGTATCTCCCCCAGATACATATGAATGTCCTATAGAAATTTCTCCACTCATAATATCAACCACATAGTTTAAATCGGTTCTGTGTCTTACATGTTTGATCCAAGGTGAATACCATTTGTATATTTCATCCCAAGGGGCTCCGTGTGTATTGTTTACATATAAGAAATCTCTCATATAGCGCCAACCTTCTTTAAAAATTTGATGATACTCTTCTGTAGGATTTACTTTTACTTTTAAATTCATTTTAAGCTTTCCGTCACCAGGTTTGGGCTTTGCACTAGTGCTTACAATCCTCCATGAATCTTTTTGATGTAATAAAGTGTTTTTTCGGTCTGATGAGGTTATCATATCTGATACGCCTTTAGCAAAGACTTCAGATTTCATATCTTTTATGGTGTACTTGTGAATCGTTAATTCGGGCTCATTAGGGACGTTTTCAGCTATGAAAATAACATTATCAGGTCCTTTTGCTAATCCGGCATATTGGCGTGCTTCTAATTTTAAGGCTACAATACGATTGTAAATACCATCTGCGTCTATAGTTACTGTAACAACATTTTTTGAGTCGTCTTTCTCTTTAGGTTCATCTTTTTCAGCACTTGTTTTTTCTAATACCTCTTCGTCGGTTTTTGGTAAATTAGGAGCTTTGTCTGATTTAGAAAGAACAATAGCATATAAACTTCTTTCAACTTCTGTGTCATATGAGCTCATATCTAACCAACCTGATTGTAGTCCATAATTTGTACTGGCCAAGAAATAAAGGTATTTTCCAGTTTTATCCCAAATAGGACTTATAGCATCAGCAATTCCATCGGTTAATTGGATAGTTTTTTTAGAATCTATGTTATAAGCAAAAATTGCTTTGAAATGACTCTTTAATTGTTTTGGATAGGCAATCCATTTACTATCAGGAGACCATACAGGATTTAATGTTCTATTGGGATGTGCGTAGTTGTCAGAAACTACTTTGTTTGCTTTTCCATTAGTTAGATTAATAACCCAGATGTTATAATCTGTATCAGAATAAGCTATATGTGATCCATCAGGAGACCAATCTGGTCGAAAATAAAAAGTATGATTGGGCAGATCAAATACTTTTTTATTGTTTCCTTGTTGATCTGTAACGACTAGTTTGTATTCACCACTTGCATCAGAAAACCAAGCTATTTTATCTCCTTTTGGCGACCATATAGGAGCACGTTCTGCAGAAGCTGGTGCATTAGATAAATTACGCCAGGTTCCATTTTCTTTTGGAACACTAAATATCTCTCCACGGTGTTCAAAAATAGCTCGTTTACCTGTAGGAGAAATATTCGCGTTTGTTAATTGAGACGCAGTTATATTCTCCCATCTAGGTCTAGCAAAATTCATATCACCTTGTACCTGGATTTCTAATTGTTTAGTACTAGCGTTCTGAAGATCTATAAGGTGTAAATAACCACCTTGTTCGTATATAATTTTGTTGTTATGAGCATCTAGACTTTTGATGTCGAATTTCTTATGAAATGTGATTTGTTTTTCAGTTTTAGAAACGATATCATAGGACCATATGTTACTTACATAATCACGTTCTGAAAGATAATACACTGTATTGTTGATCCAAACAGGATCTAAATGTCTCTCTTTAGTAGTTTGAGGAGTTTTTGTCAGGTTGTTCGTCTCTAAATTTACAATCCATATCGGAAATGCTTGACCTCCCCTATAATTACGCCATTCTAAGTCCCAAGAGGTAAAGGGTACGTATGCAACGTGTTTTCCATCTGGTGATACTTCTCCAGAACCTGCTCTCGGGATTCCAAACGGAAGAGGTAATCCTCCTTTAGGAGAAACGGTATAAAACTTATTTGTTTGCGTGGGATGACTTTCTCTTCCCGAACGAAAAAGAATAGTCCCTTCTGGAGTCCAACCTTGAACAAAATCACCCCCAGGGTGCCAAGTTAAACGTTTAGGTTCTCCTCCTCCAGATGGAATAGTGTAAACATCTGTATTACCATCATATTGGGCTGTAAAAGCTATTGTTTTTCCATCTTTAGAAAAATGAGGAGAAAACTCTGCTCCTTCATTACTGGTTAATCGTATAGCATTGCCCCCTTGCAATGAAGATTTCCACAAATCATTAGCGTATACAAAAACAACTTCTGTGTCTGAAATTGTAGGTTGTCTTAATAATTGTGTTCCTTGCGCTGTACTAACGATATAGACAAATATCGCGATGATAAAACATAATTTTTTCATAAAAAAGTGCCCCTTAAATTTTGAAGAAATGAAAATATTAAAAAAAAAGAAACGCGCTCATTTAATTTTATTAATCTTTGTTAAAAGGAGTAATCTTTTTAATTTCATTAGTATATACGATTGTAAGTTTTTTAAATTTTAAACGTCATACTCTTAGACAAAAAAACGAATATGAGCCAAACAATAAACAAAACAGTAACTACATTAATCGAGCAAGGAATTGCAGATTCATATACTTATCCAGAATATAGAAAATTAGTAAGCGATTTATTAGTAGAAGATAAATCTACTGGTCATGAACAATCTGAAGCACTGACAAATTATAGTATGCTTAATGATAGAAGAATGAAAAGGTTGGATAAAACTCTAAAGATTGATGAAGCTATACAAGAAAGTTTTGCAAATGCAGAGACAAAAGTAACCTGGTTAGTATTAACAGAAGGTTGGTGTGGTGATGCTGCGCAATCGTTACCTGTAATTAACAAATTAGCAGAGTTAAACGAAGGCATAGATCTAAGAATTATATCTAGAGATGATAATGATGAATTGATGAATAATTTTTTAACTAACGGCGGAAAATCAATTCCAAAGTTAATAGCCTACGATACACAAAATAAAAAGGTGATCAACTCTTGGGGACCAAGACCATCTGTTGCTACCCAATTAGTAAACGATTATAAGGCAAAACATGGCGGGCTTGATGCTGAGTTTAAAGAGAGCCTACAAGTATGGTATAATAAAGATAAAGGAGCAAATATTGCTGAAGACCTTTCTTCTTTAATCTAATTACTGTAATTAAAATAATACGTAATAGTGCCTTCTTGTTTTTCTATAGTAGTTCTAGAAAACAAAGCTTTTCTCGCATATTCCATAGCATTATCAAAAAGGCATTCATTACGAGTTGTTGATCTTTTCTTATCAACTTTCGTATTGGTTACATAGCCATTTTTATTAACTTCAATTTTCACAACTACCCTACCACTACCTTCACAAGTATATACAGGGTTAGGAAGTTCTACAGATTTTCGGTTTTTTAAACTATAGGTCAGAGAACTATTTCTATTATTAGTCTCTTCTGTAGAAGTGGCTTCTTCCTTTTGTTCATCTATATTGTCAGTTTTTTCATCGATAGCAACGTCTCCTTCATTTATCTGTGTTTCTTCAACTTCTTGAGATGCTTGTTCTTCGGACTCTGTAAGGGATTTAATTCGTTGCTCTATTTCATCATGATTTTCAAAATCTTCATTAAAGGCACTATGGGTTCTCTTAGAGGCAATAAGTTGTCTGTCTTCCTCTAATACTTCCTCTTCTTCTAATTCCTCTTCTTGTTCTGCTAAAAACTCTTCAGGAATTTCCATTAAAATTTCTGATTGTGCTTTTTGCTTTTTTATCATACTGATATTATAAAGGCTAAGAACAAAAATCCCCATCAGCATAGATGTGATTATCAGCGCTTTATGTTTTTCTATAAACTCCATAGGTATGTATAACTAATTTTTTATTACAATATTTTATGTAGTTTCAACTTTTGTCGGTAACTGGTTTTCAAAAGATTGAACTGTAATAGCATCATCTACTAAAAATGATCCTATTTTTGTTCTTCTTAAACTTGTTAAATGTCCACCATTTTGTAAAGCCTTTCCAAAATCATGTGCTAATGATCTGATATATGTGCCTTTACTACAAACAACTCTAAAATCAATTTCTGGTAGTTCGATTCTTGTGATTTCAAATTCGTTTATAGTAATTTTTCTAGAATTAATTTCTACTGTTTCCCCTTCTCGAGCATATTCATATAATCGTTTACCGTCCTTTTTTAAAGCTGAAAACACTGGTGGATATTGATCAATTTCACCAATGAATTGTGTGGTAGCTTCTTTTATTTCAGTTTCAGAAATTTGATCAATGGGAAATGTTTTGTCTATTTCTGTTTCAAGATCGTAAGACGGAGTTGTTGCTCCAAGTGTAATCGTACCAGTATATTCTTTAACTTGACCCTGAAACTCTTGAATACGTTTCGTAAATTTTCCGGTACAAATAATAAGTAAACCTGATGCAAGGGGGTCCAGAGTTCCTGCGTGCCCAACTTTTATTTTTTTGATATTAAAATTCTTTCGAATCAGCCAACGAAGCTTATTCACAACTTGGAAAGAAGTCCATTGTAATTCTTTGTCAATCAGAAGAATCTGACCGTCTTTATAATCCTTTTCGGTTAGCATTATAGTGGGGCTATTTAGTAAAACCAAAACCGATGGCCAATAGACCAACGATAATACAATATACGGCAAAATAAGTTAACTTGCTCTTTTTCACTAGAGAAATCATCCATGTACAGGCAAATAACCCTGAAATAAAGGCAGCTATAAAGCCTAATGCTATTGGGGTACTGTTTTCTGAAGAAAACGCTAGATCACCACTTAAAATGTCTTTGGCAATCTTTCCAAAAATTAAGGGGATTACCATTAAAAATGAAAAGCGCGCAGCTTTGGTTTTATCGTTTCCTAATAATACAGAAGTAGAAATTGTAGCACCACTTCTTGAAATTCCTGGTAGCATAGCAATAGCTTGTGCAACACCAATAATAAAAGCGTTAGAGCTACTTACAGATTTCCTGGTGCTTTTTGCTTTGTCTGCAAACCATAAAAGTGCTGCTGTAATGAGCAGCATAAAGCCTACAAACATAATGTTACCTCCGAAGAGTTGTTCTAATTGTTCTTCAAAAAATAAGCCTACTAGTACAGCAGGGATCATAGAGATTATTATTTTAAGGGAAAATAGAGTTTCTTCATTCTTTTTGAATTGAAAAAGACCTTTTACAATCTCCAGAATATCTTTTCTAAAAACAACAATAGTGCTTAATGCTGTAGCAAAATGTAAAACAACTGTAAAAAGTAAAGATTCTTCAGGAATGCTGTTGTCTCCTAAAATGGCTTTGCCAAGTTCTAAATGTCCACTAGACGAAACGGGTAAAAATTCTGTAAGTCCTTGTATTATACCAAGAATGATTGCATCAATGGTTTCCATGTAGTTTTGTTAAATTCGATGCAAATATATAACCTACACTAATATAAAAAGTATCTAGATTATTCTTTTTTAGCCTTGTTGGGATTTAGTAGGATAGCATAGACTTCTATTCCAAAACCAATTAAAACAATCGTAGGTGCTAATCTAATTCGTCTAAATCCGTAGATAGCAGGATTAAATACATTGGGGTCATCACTGCCGCCACCTGCCATAAGGATAAAGCCAAGAGCAATAACAGCTATTCCTATAGCCATTACAATGTAGTTTTTCTTTCCAAAAACATAATCATGTTTATGTTGTACGTTCTTAGTTTTTTGTTTGCTCATGGATATCGTTTTTTATTTCATTATAAATGACCTTACCATCAATAATTAATTTAGAAACATGTCCCATGTTTCCATCGCGGGTAAAGATAGTCCATCTTTTAATAGTATACAAAGTCACACTTTTATTTAAGATAGTATTGTTAAGCTGGTCGATGGTTAAATTTTGTGTTAACCCACGATTGATATAGTAATAATGTTGATCATTTTTTAGAGTGATCGCAATATCAAAACCTGGAGCTTCGGCAATTTGAGTTACTACACCCGGAACCTGCATTACGTCGTCAGGTTGTACATTACGTATGGGTCTAAATGTTTGGATAACAACTGCCATAAATCCTATAAAAATTACCAAAACAATACAAAACCAGATTTTTGCTATTTTTCCCATTGTTTAAACTGTTTCGATTTTGTTTTTTATGCTACTAACTATGATTAATACAATTCCTATGATGATGAATGGAATACTTAATATTTGCCCCATATTTAATAACATACTCTCTTCAAATGCTACTTGATTTTCTTTAAAAATTTCTAAAAATAATCGCGCAGAAAATAAGGTAGTGAGCAAAAGGCCAAATATAAATCCTCTACGTTTTTTTAAGTTTGTTTTTTTGTAGACATACCATAATAATCCAAAAATAATAAGATAAGAAAAGGCTTCATACAATTGTGTTGGATGTCTAGGGATCATATCATCTTTCATAAAGATTACCCCGTAGTCTCCTCCTGTTGGTTTGCCATAGATTTCAGAATTCATAAAATTTCCAAAACGTATAAAGGCGGCTGTTATGGGCGTACCTATGGCTACAAGATCCAATATCTTAAGTAAGGAAGCTCTAGTTTTGTAATAGTACAATAGAATAGCCAAGATCACACCAATGGTGCCACCATGGCTTGCTAACCCTGCAAATCCTGTAAAATGCCAGTTGCCATTTGTAATTTGAAAAGGAAGAAAGATTTCTAAAGGATGTTTAGAAAAATAAGCAAAATCATAAAAAAGACAATGCCCGATTCGTGCACCTGCTAATATCCCTATGAATAAATAGGTAGAAAGTTTTTCGAGATTTTCAACAGGAATTTTCTCAAATATATAAACTCTTTTAACAATTAAATATCCTAATACTAGTCCGGTAACAAAAAGTAACCCATAGTATTTTAAAGGAAATGTGCCAAATAGCTTTACAATTTCAGGATCAACATTCCATTCTATAACTCCCATAAAAATTGGATTAATAATACAATTCGTCTGTCCTTAAATTTAAGAAACGTTGCGTAGCAAAAAAGGTGCTAATCCAAGTGATAAGTACTCCTAGCCCAAATACTCCTGCAAACAGAATGATAAGCAAGATTTCATCATCAAGTAGTGCTAGTTCGGGAAAAGTTTTGTTAATGTAATATAGTACAACACCTACACCAATAAGAGCAACTATAGCGCCGATCATACCAAGGCGTACACTTTTCCAAACAAATGGCTTACGAATAAACTTTTTAGTTGCCCCGACCATTTGCATGGTTTTAATAATAAATCTTTTTGAATATACCGATAACCGAATCGAACTATTAATTAAAAGGACGGCGATAAATGTAAAAATACCACTGATCAGTAGTACCCAAAAACTAATTCGTTTAATATTGTCATTTAATAGTGAGATAAGAGGTTTATCATAAATTACCTCGTCGACAAAATTCTTTTTCGTAATAGATGCAGAGATGTCTTCAATTTTTGCAGCATCTACAAAATCTGCCTTTAGAAATACATCTATAGAGTTTTGAAGCGGGTTGTAACCCAAAAAATCCATAAAATTCTCACCTATATCCTTACTATGCTCCTCTGCTGCTTCATCTTTAGAAATAAAAGTAGTAGACTTTGTGTATTCTGCAAGGGCAAGGGTTTTTTCGAGCTGCTTAATTTCTACATCTTTTGCAGAATCTTTCATATATATCGTTAGAGCAATCTTTTCTTTAAAATGATCAGCAACTTTTTTGGTGTTTAAGACTAACAACCCTAATAAACCTAATAAAAATAACACTAACGAAATACTAATAACTACAGAAAAATAAGAAGAAATTAGTCGTCGTTTTTGGTATTTTTCAAAAGAAGAGCTCATAAATAATTCGATTTTGCAGTAAAAATAATAAAGAATAGTTAATTAACTTTGGTTTATAAAGGAATAACGTATACTTGAAAACAATCTTATTTACGAAATAATTTAATTATGCATACAGTAATTATTGGTATAGGAGGTGTTGGAGGATATTTTGGAGGAAAAATTATTGATTCTGGTCAAAAGGTGACTTTGGTAGCAAGAGGAAAACATTTAGAAGTTATTCTCAAAGATGGACTACAAGTCAAAAGTATCGCTGGTGACTTTATAGCTCACCCATTTATGGTTACTGATTCGATTGATAAGGTTGAAAAGGCTGATTTGATATTAATTTGCACAAAATCTTGGCAAGTCAAAGAGGCTGGGGCGCTAATCAAACCAATTTTAAAAGAAGATACTGTTGTTATTCCATTACAAAATGGTGCTGATAATGCAGAAAAGTTAGTGTCTGTAGTGGATAAGGAACATGTTTTGGGTGGATTATGTAGGATTTATAGTAAAATTGAAAGTCCTGGTGTTATTTCGCATTTTGGACATACACCCGAAGTTGTTTTTGGAGAATTGGATAGGAAAAAAACAGATCGTTTACATAAGGTAAAGGAAATATTTGATAAAGCTGGATTTAAGAATACAATCTCAGAAGATATTGGGGTGGCTATTTGGACCAAATTTATGTTCATTGCTACAGTTAGTGGTTTAGGCGCATTAACTAGAGCATCTATCGGAGAAATGTATGAGGCTCCAGATGTCAAAAAGCTTTTAGAGCAAACAGCGACCGAAATTTATAAGGTTGGTATTGCCAAAGGTGTGGCGTTACCTACAACCATTGTAGATAGTATTATGAATTTTATTGGTAAACAACCTTTTGATTCAACAGCTTCTACGCAAAGAGATATTTTAGAGGGAAGACCTTCAGAACTTGAAAATTTTAATGGATATATTGTAAATGAAGGGAAAAGACTAGGTGTTTCTACACCGGTAAACACCTTTGTTTATAGCTGTTTAGCGCCAATGGAAATAAAAGCACGTAAATAAAGCTCGAAGGTTTCCAAAACCTTTGGGGTTTTAGTAAATTTGCGGTCTTAAATTTAGATCGATGAGTTACGATTTTAATACTATTGAAGCCAAGTGGCAAAAGTACTGGGCAGAACAGCAAACATTCAAAGCTGAGAATAACAGTTCAAAACCAAAATATTATGTTTTGGATATGTTTCCATACCCATCAGGAGCTGGATTACATGTTGGACATCCATTAGGGTATATTGCTAGTGATATTTATGCCCGCTATAAACGTCACAAAGGATTTAATGTATTACACCCACAGGGGTATGATTCTTTTGGGTTACCTGCAGAGCAATATGCTATACAAACAGGACAACATCCAGCAATTACGACCAAAGAAAATATAGCTCGCTATCGTGAGCAATTAGATAAAATCGGATTCTCTTTTGACTGGAGTCGCGAAGTAAAAACCAGTGATCCTAAATTTTATAAATGGACACAATGGATTTTTATAGAGCTTTTTAACTCTTGGTACGATATTAATGAAGATAAAGCAAGAGCTATAGATGATCTTGAAACCATTTTTGCTGCAGAAGGAAATGCTACGATTAATGCAGTTTGCGATGAAGATATAGTATCGTTTACCGATGCTGAATGGAATACATTTTCTTCAAAAGAAAAACAAGCGGTATTACTAAAATATAGATTAACCTATTTAGCAGAGACCGAAGTAAATTGGTGCCCGCAATTAGGAACCGTATTGGCAAATGATGAAATTGTAAATGGTGTATCAGAACGAGGGGGCTATCCCGTTGTCCGAAAAAAAATGACCCAATGGAGTATGCGTATTTCGGCGTATGCGCAGCGATTATTAGATGGTCTTGCAACGATCGATTGGCCGCAACCACTAAAAGATTCTCAAACCAATTGGATAGGACGTTCTGTAGGAGCAAGTGTGACTTTTAATGTAAAAGATCATAATGCTACTATAGAAGTATTTACAACTCGACCTGATACCATTTTTGGGGCGACTTTTATGACTTTGGCTCCAGAACATGATTTGGTAACTCAAATTACAACTCCTGATCAAAAAAATGAAGTAGACGCTTATATAGAAGCTACTGCTAAACGTAGTGAACGTGAACGTATGGCCGATGTAAAAACCATTAGTGGTGTGTTTACAGGTGCCTATGCAGAACATCCGTTTACCAAGGAACCTGTACCTATTTGGATTGGGGATTATGTATTAGCAGGCTACGGTACAGGAGCTGTTATGGCCGTACCATGTGGGGATCAACGTGATTATGATTTTGCAAACTACTTTGCAGATAAAGCTGGTATGCCAGCAATCGTGAATATTTTTGAAGGCGTAGATATTTCTGAGGAAGCTTTTGCTGATAAAGAAAAAACGATCATCACCAACTCTGATTTTTTAAATGGATTATCTTATAAAAAAGCTGTGAAAACAGCGATTTACGAATTAGAAAAATTAGGTCAGGGTCAAGGTAAAACCAATTATAGATTACGTGACGCAGTATTTAGTCGTCAACGATATTGGGGAGAACCATTTCCTGTATATTATGTAGATGGAATGCCACAAATGATTGATGTAGAGCACTTGCCAATCGAGCTACCAGAAGTTGAAAAATATCTACCTACAGAAACCGGTGAGCCACCATTGGGTAGAGCTACTGTTTGGGCATGGGATACCGAAAACAATAAAGTAGTAGCAAATGATCTTATTAATAATGCTACTGTTTTTCCTTTAGAATTAAATACAATGCCAGGTTGGGCAGGAAGTTCATATTACTTCAATAGATATATGGACCCTCATAATGAGGATGAGGTATTCTCTAATGAAGCTATACAGTATTGGAAAGAAGTTGACCTTTATATTGGCGGTAGCGAACATGCCACAGGTCATTTGTTATATGCACGTTTCTGGCAAAAGTTTTTGTTCGATAGAGGCTATATTCCTGTTGATGAATTTGCGAAAAAATTGATTAACCAGGGTATGATTTTAGGAACTAGTGCATTAGTGTATAGGATTAGTGGAACCAATCAATATGTGTCAAAAGGTCTTAAAGATGAATATGACGTTGAAGAACTTAGAGTTGATGTAAATATGATTAATGCTTCAGATGAATTAGATCCAGAAGTATTGAAGAAATGGCAACCTCAATTTGAGGAAGCTGAATTTATTTTAGAAAATGGAAAGTATATTGTTGGTCGCGAGGTTGAAAAAATGTCAAAGCGATGGTATAATGTAGTAAACCCAGATGGGATCTGTGATCAGTATGGCGCAGATAGTTTGCGACTGTATGAGATGTTTTTGGGACCATTAGAGCAAGCAAAACCATGGAATACTGCTGGAATTACCGGAGTACATGGTTTTTTAAAGAAACTTTGGAAATTATATCACAATAATGAAGAGTTTGCTGTTACAGATGCAGTACCTACAAAAGATGCTTTAAAAACACTGCATAAAACAATCAAAAAAGTAGAAGAAGATATCGAGGCATTTTCGTTTAATACCTCTGTAAGTACCTTTATGATTGCAGTAAACGAATTAACAGCTCAAAAATGTACGTCAAGAACGATATTAGAGCCCTTGGCTGTTTTAATTTCTCCTTATGCACCCCATATTGCAGAAGAATTATGGCAAAAACTAGGAAACAATGAATCTATATCAACTGCCACTTTCCCAGTTTTTGATGCTGCAC
Organism: Aquimarina sp. AD10; assembly: GCF_003443715.1. Lineage (NCBI taxonomy): Bacteria > Pseudomonadati > Bacteroidota > Flavobacteriia > Flavobacteriales > Flavobacteriaceae > Aquimarina > Aquimarina sp. AD10. The sequence goes on from NZ_CP031965.1 coordinate 4,433,765, forward strand.
ATTTAGTAGAAAGCACAAAAGAGTACCCTATTTCATTTAATGGTAAAATGCGTTTTAAGATAGAATTGCCAATGGATATGAGTAAAGAAGATATAGAAGCCGCTGTTATGGCTCATGAAAAAACGCAACAACAACTAGACGGGCGAACACCTAAAAAAGTGATCGTTGTACCTGGTAAAATTGTAAATGTTGTTGGTTAGTACCTTAATATGTTAAACAAATTAATCCGCTTGTTTATGCGAACAAGCGGATTTTTTTTGATTAAAAGCCAATACCAAAGTGTAATGCGGCGGTGAAAGAAACTTCTTGGTCATTACCAAATCGTACAGGTAAAACTAATTCTGCAAAAACATTGGTTTTCCCCAAAGTGAAACCTCTGTTTAAGAGTGGTGTGAATCCATAACGACCGCTACCAAGCTCAAATGCAAGTCGATTTCCAAAGGTAAGTTTGTTACCTATGCCCCAAAGTAGTCCGGGGTGAACCAATAGCTCACGAACGGCACTAACATTTTCACCTGCACCATTTTCTGCAGAGGCTATAAAAGGAACAAATTCTGCATCAAATGCAAATTTTTCACTTTTTCTAACCGTTATACCTATAGGAAATCCAATGGCATGAGGATCAAATCCATCAATGGTTTCTCCGTCTTGAAAGGTGATTATAGGTTGTACAACTCCAAAGTGTCCGCCAATAGTGTTTTGAGCTTTCACACTAGTAGTAGTTAAACTAATAAATAGTAAGCCTGTAATAAAAAAGATACCAGAAAATTTTTGTTTGTAATTCATAATCATTTGTGTGTAATATTTATAATAAACTTATGTTGGTTCTTAAATGAAGGTATAGTCGATTATCATCAACTATAGAGTCTATACGGAGTATTAACTCGTATAAGAGAAATATTAAAAATATATGCAATGTGCATAGTGCTGTTTCTTGTATACAGCTACTTGACTATAAATAAATGTGTCTTAAAAAGTAATAAGTGTGCGATGTTATCTAGGTCATAAAATACCTATGATGTTTTTAATACAACAGCATTAAGATTGTGCGTGCGGTATATTTTATAATAAATGCACATGGTATACTGTTTGTAAGAAAAATAGGGGTAATACACTACTTAAGAACGAGAGGTGTTTCGAAAAAACGGTTAAGCAAATTCAAAATAAAAATAAATGTTACTTTTTAAAAATACCGAAGTGTAGAACGAATTTTTCATGGGATATAGATTTTAAGTTGGTATTTCAAAATAAATAACTTAATACATAAAAAAGTGTTAGCTAGCTAACACTTTTTTATAGTAAATTAACAGTTATTATATCAATGCTTGTCTATAGAAGAAATATTTTTATACCCTGTTTTAATATACCTTTATAGTAATGATAGACTCTATAGAAATTCTTGGGTTAGTAGCTGCAGTATTAACCACATCTTCATTTTTGCCTCAGGTGTATAAAACCTGGAAAACGAAATCCACCGAGAGTTTATCAATGACCATGCTATTGATTTTTGTAACTGGCGTACTTTGTTGGTTGGTCTACGGGTTTTTGATAAGTAGTTTGCCCATAGTTTTGGCTAATTTTATTACGGCAATTTCAGGATTTCTATTATTGTACTTTAAATATCGATATAAAAACCGATAGAAAATATACAGTTCTTCTGTTTTTTAACATTTTGTCGTGTAATTCAATAAAATTATTGATTGATCATTTTTTGGATATGTTTTATTGTTTTATTTCATAAAAACATCTATTTTCGACAAAAAATTAAGAATATGATAATTGGTGTTCCTAAGGAGATCAAGAATAACGAGAATAGAGTGGGTGTAACACCTGCTGGAACGATGGAGCTCGTTAAAAATGGTCATACGGTTTTTGTTCAGCAAAATGCTGGTTTACAAAGTGGTTTTAGTAATGAAGAATATGTAAATGCAGGAGGTAAAATATTGCCTACAATTGAAGAGGTATATGAAACTGCTGAAATGATTATTAAGGTAAAAGAACCTATAGAACCTGAATATAAATTGATTAAGAAAGATCAATTGGTATTTACCTATTTTCATTTTGCATCAAGTGAACCGCTTACAAATGCAATGATAGACAGCGGGGCTGTGTGCGTTTCTTATGAAACAGTAGAAGATCCTGATCGCAGTTTACCGTTATTAACACCAATGAGTGAGGTTGCCGGAAGAATGTCTATACAACAGGGAGCTAAATATTTAGAAAAGCCATTAAAAGGAAGAGGTATTCTTCTTGGTGGTGTACCAGGAGTAGCCCCAGCCAGAGTATTGATTCTTGGAGGAGGAGTTGTAGGTACACAAGCTGCAAAAATGGCAGCTGGTATGGGAGCAAGTGTAACGATACTTGATATTAGTGTAAAACGTATGCGTTATCTTGATGATGTGATGCCTGCAAATGTAAATACCGAATTCTCTAACGAACATAATATTCGCAAACATATAAAAACGTCGGATCTGATTATTGGTGGGGTATTGATCCCGGGAGCTAAGGCGCCGAAATTGATCACTCGAGATATGCTACAAGAAATGCGTCCGGGGACTGTATTAGTAGATGTGGCGGTAGATCAAGGAGGTTGTTTTGAAACTACAAAACCAACAACGCATCAAGATCCGGTATATATAATTGATGATGTAGTGCACTATTCTGTAGCTAATATGCCAGGAGCAGTGCCATATACATCAACTATGGCATTAACTAATGTCACTTTGCCATATGCAATACAATTGGCAAATAAAGGGTGGAAAACAGCATGTTTAGAAAATGAACCCCTTAAAAAAGGACTAAATGTAGTGCAGGGAGATGTTGTGTATCCCGCAATTTCAGAAGCTTTTGATCTTCCTTTAAAGGATGTGAATGGATATTTAAAATAAACTCGATTTATTGGCTAACTCAAGTTTATTTAAACAAAGACCTCGCTAGTATGGCGAGGTTTTTGTATTTTATATTGTAAATTTAACAAACATTAAAAGTTTATAATTATGATGGGATATTATATTATTGCGGGAATTATATTTTTAGTGAGCTCCTATGTGAGTAATCAACTAAAAAGGAAATTCAAGAAATATTCTAATCTGCATTTACAAAATGGAATGAGTGGTGCAGAGATTGCGACCAAAATGTTGAAAGATAATGGCATTCATGATGTTCAGGTGATTTCAACATCTGGAATGCTTACAGATCACTATAATCCATTAAAAAAGACGGTAAATCTTAGTGAAGGAGTGTATAATCAACGAAATGCCGCTGCCGCTGCTGTAGCTGCTCATGAATGTGGTCATGCTGTACAACATGCTACAGCATATAGTTGGTTAACTATGAGGTCTAAGATAGTTCCTGCCGTTGGGATTTCTAGTAAATTGTCAAATATCGTAATTATGGCAGGTTTAGTTTTATCTGCTTCGGGTATGGTTTTTGGAAATATGGTGTTCCTAATCGGAATATTGCTATTTGCTGTAACTACATTTTTTAGTATGATTACCTTGCCAGTAGAATATGATGCTAGTAACAGAGCATTGGCGTGGTTAGAAAATACAAATATGCTTACAAGTGAAGAACATGCCGGAGCGAAAGATGCTTTAAAATGGGCAGCTCGTACGTATTTAGTTGCTGCTTTAGGTTCATTGGCAACACTGCTATATTTTATTTCGATATTTCTAGGAAGAAGAGATTAAAAAATTGAAAGTAAAGTCAAATCACGAGGGATTGATGATTTCGTGATTTGATTTTATACATTGATTTGTCTATCAATTTGTTGATCAAGAGATATGAAAGTTTCAGTTCTGGAAACACCTTCAATGGCCTGGATATTCTTGTTTAATACATTCATTAAATGCTCATTATCTCGACATAAGATTTTAATAAAAATAGACCAATTTCCGGTAGTATAATGGCATTCTATTACCTCTGGTATTTCTTCTAGTTGTTTTACTGCTTTTGGGTTACTAACTGCTTTATCTAAAAAAACACCAACAAAAGCCATTGTTTTATAACCTAGTACTTTAGGATCGATAACAAATTTAGATCCGGCAATAAGACCAGAAGATTCAAGCTTTCTAAGCCTTTGGTGAATAGCTGCTCCTGAGATGCCAACTTTTCTTGCGATTTTTAAGATAGGAGTTCTTGCATCGCTCATAAGGTTTCTAAGGATTTCTTTATCGATACCATCGATTTTTAAGTTGTTATTTTGTCCTTTCATAGTGCTATAAGTTTCAATTATAAATCAAAAATACGATTAATGCTTTATAGTTGTAATAGTTTTAAAAGTATCTAATTAAGCTTTAACTGTTTTTTTGATAAAATTATCATATCCTATATTTAATCACGTTTGTATTTATAGTACTTTAGAAACTAAAACAAATATTTCGCAATGCGTACAGGTTTAAAAATACTACTGCTTTTAGGGTTGATATTGTTTGTTTCATGCAGCGATTCTGATGATAATCCTAATCCAATCGTTGGTGGTACGACAAATTCTTTATGGATGTTAGGTGATTTTGAATATACTGGTGGAGATGCATCAACAAATATTTCAAGTGTTACTAATACAGGTGTAATTGCAGTTAGCACTTTGGGTCAGGATAATGCAAATGGTAATTATGCCGGATCTTCTTTGAGTGTTACTTACTCATTAAATGGTGGCGGAACTTATACTGTGGTTACTGCCCAAGAATTGGTAACGATATTAGATGCAGATCCAGCTGCCAAACTTGTCGTAATTTCTTGTACGGCAGGAACTCAAAGAGTTGATCCTTTGGCAAGTTCTAAATTTGATTCAGATAGTGCTTCGCGTGATACAGTAATTGTTACTGTTGATAATGAAGGGAAATATCATTTTTCAACACGATCATCAATTACACTAAATAAAACTATAGATATAGGAACAGGAATACCGAATGCTCCAAACGTGATAGATTTTTCTATGGATGACGTATTTGATTTTTTGAAGTAATGTCAAAAATCACTGATAGTTAGGTGAATATAGATATTTTACCCTTTTACGCCATCAGGGTTGTATCCTAAATACTCTTTTTCTTCTTCTTTAAAAATGATTCCATATTCTTCAAGTTCTTTTAGTATAGGGGTGTATACTTCTTCTGCAATGGGAATTTGAACTCCTGGAGTTGTAATTTTCTTGTTTAAAATTCGTAAAGCGGCCATAGCAACCGGTAGGCCTACAGTTCTGGCCATTGCGGTATATGTTTGATCATCTCCTATGCTAACCATTGTTGCATCTATTTGTTTGCGTTCTCCATTGAGTTCATAACCAAATTTATGATACATTACAATCATATCTTTTTCATCCTCTGCAAGTAACCATTCATCCATTAGGATTTTTTGAAGTATTTGTGCAGGCGTAGCATTTGCAATTTGAACTTTTTTATTAGGATTAAATAAATCAAGTTCTAAGAGTTTATCCCACATAATATCATCTTGGTCAATTTTTAGATAATGACGTAGTTTTAATTCTACAGAGTCTGTTGGGGAGTATGCTAAAAAAGAGTTTGTAAAGTCACGATAACTCATATGTTCTGAGTTAGCTATGGTGTAATCATCTGCCGTCATTCCTAATTGAACAAAGGTGTTCCATGCTCTAGAAAAACCAACTCGTCTAATAGTACCACGATACAAAGTTAGAATATCATCTAATCCGTAAATTTTCTGGTATTTTAAAGAGTTGCGATTGGCATATGCTTCAAAACGACCGTATCCTTCAACTTCCAGAAATTCTGTACGTCTAAATAATTTATGATAAGGAATGTATTTATAAGTGCCTTCTTGCAGGAACTCTGCAGCACCACCTTGACCAGCAACTACAACATTACGAGGATTCCAAGTGAATTTGTAGTTCCAGAGATTGGTGTCACTTTCTGGGGCCACCAAACCTCCTGTAAAAGATTCAAATAAAATTAATTTCCCACCCTGATTTCTGATGCGATCAATAACTTGCATAGCACTCATATGGTCAATTCCAGGATCAACACCAATCTCATTCATAAAGATTAGTCCTTTTTTGCGAACTTCGGAATCAAGTTCTTGCATCTCTGGGCTTACGTATGAGGCGGTTACCATTGATTTATTGTATGATAAGCAGTCTTTGGCTACTTCGATATGAAATCTCGCAGGCAACATGGATACTATAATATCTGCATTTTTGATTGCTTCTTTTCTAGAATCAGTATCAAAAACATCTAATCTAATAGCTACGGTATTAGGGTGCTTATTCGCTAATTTTTTAGCATTTTCAAGAGAAATGTCCCCAATAGTAATATGAAGATTCTCTAAAACCGATTTGTCTTGGAAATATTTAATTAAAACAGCAGTAGATTTTCCTGCGCCAATAACTAGAATTTTTCTCATAGGTGTTGATATTTTGATAACTTTGATACGAAAGTAGTAAATACTGCAAAAAGTAAGTTCTCTATAGTATTGTATTAATTAGGTTTCTTTAAAATATGTGTTTAAAACATAAAAAATCTTATCAATAATAATCAGTTATGAATAAAACCAAAGTAAATAAAATAATTTTGATTACTGGAGCTACATTGGCTTTAATATCCGTCATTTTAGGTGCATTTGGAGCACACGGTTTAGAAAAGCTGGTAGATTCTGATGGTATTGATTCTTTTACAACGGGGGTGCGTTATCAAATGTATCATGCAATTGCTTGTATCATATTAGGTAATATGACAATTCTTGAAGATGTATCACGAAAGAAGATCTTTTACTTGTTTCTGGGGGGAATCACCCTTTTTTCAGGGTCAATATACCTTTTGGTAATTGATGAGGTTTTAGGATTTTCTTTGTCAAGTATTGGTTTTGTTACACCTTTAGGAGGTTTTTTGTTAATTTTTGGATGGATTTTCTTTATTATTTCACTTGTTAAGATTAAATGATTTTTTATCGCTTAGTGTGATTATTATTTATAATTTTGCACGTACATAACATAACACAACATATTTTTATGGAACCACTGTATCCAATTACGAAAACGTTTTCGTTAAAGCATTACGGTATTGAAAATGCTACAATGCGTTACCAACTATCTCCTGAAGAACTTCAGGATGAAGTAGTGCAAAAAGGTCAAGGACAAATTACATCATCTGGCACCTTGGCGGTGAACACAGGTGAGTTTACGGGTCGTTCGCCTATGGATCGCTTTATTGTTAAAGATCAAGTCACCGAAGATAAGATATGGTGGGGAGATATTAACATTCCTTTTGGTGCAGATGCATTTGACGCGCTTTATGAAAAGGTTACTAAATATCTTTCTGGAAAAGAGATTTTTGTACGTGATAGCTATGCTTGTGCAGATCCAGAGTATAAGTTAAACATAAGAGTGATCAATGAGTATCCTTGGTCTAATATGTTTGCTTATAATATGTTTCTAAGGCCAACTAATGAAGAGTTAAAAGATTTTGAACCGGAATGGACAGTAGTAAATGCTCCTGGTTTTATGGCTGATGCGGCTACAGATGGTACGCGTCAACATAATTTTGCAATTCTGAATTTTACTAAGAAAATTGCTCTTATTGGAGGAACGGGTTATACCGGAGAAATAAAAAAAGGTATTTTCTCTGCCTTAAATTTTATTTTACCCGTATATAAAGAAACGTTGCCAATGCATTGTTCTGCAAATGTTGGAGAAGACGGAGATACAGCCATATTTTTTGGGCTTTCGGGAACTGGAAAAACAACTTTATCCACAGATCCAAATCGCAAGTTAATCGGAGATGATGAACATGGGTGGACAAAAGAAAATACTATATTTAATTTTGAAGGCGGTTGCTATGCAAAGGTAATTGATTTGTCGGCAGAGAAAGAGCCCGAGATTTATAAAGCTATTAAGAAAGGAGCAATTCTTGAAAATGTAATTATAGATGATAAAGGCGAAGTAGATTATGCTAATACTTCAATTACTCAAAATACAAGAGTAAGCTATCCTATACATCATATTGAGAATATTCAAGAACCATCAATAGGTAAAAACCCAAAAAATATATTCTTTTTAACAGCCGATGCTTTTGGTGTTATTCCTCCAATTTCTAAACTTACTCCTAGTCAGGCAGCATATCATTTTATATCAGGATATACGGCTAAAGTGGCTGGAACAGAAGCTGGAGTTGTAGAGCCTACACCTTCTTTTTCTGCTTGTTTTGGAGCACCATTTATGCCATTACATCCAGCAGAATATGCAGAAATGTTAGTTAAGAAAATGAAAGAAACTGGGGTAAATGTATGGTTGGTTAATACGGGTTGGACCGGTGGGCCTTATGGTGTAGGGACACGAATTAAGCTAAAATATACTCGTGCTATGATTCAAGCAGTGCTTAATGGTGATTTAGGGTTGTATTCCTATGATAAATACCATATTCATTCGGTATTTGGAGTTGCGCAACCTAGACAATGTCCTGGTGTTCCAGATAGTGTTTTGAGCCCTAGAGCAACATGGAATGATGATGAGTCCTATTATACAACTGCTTTTAAGCTTACAAACGCTTTTAGAGAAAACTTTAAAAAGTTTGAAGCTTATGCCAATGAAGAAATTAGACGTGGAGGGCCACAACGATATTCTTTCTAAGAATAGCTAGTATAATAAATCTATAATAAAAAAGTCTGGAAATTAATTTCCAGACTTTTTTATTTACGTTATATCAATAATAGTTTGATATATTACTTCTTGTTTGCTTCTTTGATATATTTTTGAAGCGCCATGGTCATAGACGGCGTCTCTGGTGTTGGAGCTTGAATATCTACTGTTAAATCATGCTCTTCGGCTGCCTTGACAGTCGAGTTTCCGAAAACAGCAATTCGAGTGTCGTTTTGCTTAAAATCAGGAAAATTCTCGAATAATGATTGTATCCCAGAAGGACTGAAAAACACTAAAATATCGTAAAATACATCTCTTAAGTCAGATAAATCACTAACTACAGTTTTGTAAAAAACGCCCTGTTTCCAATCCACTTTAAGGTTATCCAAAGTGTCAGGGATTAGAGGTTTTAGTTTGTCTGAAGAAGGAAGTAAAAACTTTTCATTCTTATACTTCTTAATTAACGGAGCAAGTTCTTGGAAAGTACGCTTTCCAACATAAATTTTTCTTTTACGGTAAACTACATATTTTTGAAGATAGTAAGCTACAGCCTCACTTTGACAAAAATATTTTAAAGAATCGGGAACCTTAAATCGCATTTCTTCAGCAATTCTGAAAAAATGATCAACAGAGTTGCGACTGGTAAGAATAATAGCAGTATACTGTGATAAATCCACTTTTTGTAACCTTACTTCTTTGGCATCAACTCCCTCTACATGAATGAAGGGGATAAAGTCAATTTTAACTTTTTCCTTTTCCTCTAAATCAAAATAAGGTGAATTTTCTACTTTAGGCTCAGGTTGAGAGACCAAAATTGTTTTCACTTTCATAAATATTCTTTTCTTACGTTCCTAACTTATCTTATTTAATAAGCTTATATAGTATAAAATAGGGTGCAATTTCAAGTGCGCAAAGATACAAAATAAAATAAAACAAGTGCTTTAAAATTGTATTTTCATTTTTTTTATAAAAAGAGATGAGAACAATTGCATTTATGATAAATAGTAGGGCTAATACTGCGATAAATACATTTCTGGTGGGGAGAAAAGCATAGATAAATATAATGTTTATAGGTAGTAATAATACGCCAATAAAATTGCGATAAGATACCTTATGAAATAAATATTCATCTATGATAGAATCAATTGAGAAAATTGTGGCAACTATTTTTTCTACTAATAATTTACAAATTACAATTACAGTATAAAGAATTATGATCTTAAAAAACAAGTTAATTTGTATAGGTAAAACTTCAAATTCGAATGCTTCAAAACCTGAATATAAAAATAATGAAACAGAGATAATCTGTAAAATAAGTAAGATTGTATTAAAAGGTGAAGATAAAGTACTGGTTTTTTGAGATGATATGATATACTTAGTGCTAGTAAAGAGTGTCATGAAATCGGCAAACTTAAGAGCGTCTAACTTTTTCGCAATAGCAAGTAATGCAAGGCATAAAACTAGTAAGATAGTTAGCCAATTATTCGATGTTATTTCTCTTGTGATAAATTCCATATCCTATTGCGGGATAAAATTACGATCAATTAATGTATAAAAGCAAAAAAACATCTAGTTATTTCATTGTTCAATGGGTCTAATTATTTAGTTATATTTGCGTGAAAAATAGTATCGATGGCAGAGGCTTTAGTCATTATTCCTACCTATAATGAAATTGAAAATGTAGAACGAATTATTAAGAATGTGTTTTCACTTCAGCGTGATTTTCATATTCTTATTGTAGATGATAGTTCTCCTGATTTAACTGCTGCAAAAGTTAAAGAGTTACAGCAAGAATATCCGGATATTCTATTTTTGGTCGAACGAAAAGATAAACTGGGCTTAGGTACTGCGTATATAACTGGATTTAAATGGGGATTAGAAAGGTCTTACAACTATATATTCGAAATGGATGCAGACTTTTCTCATAACCCAAATGATTTGATACGATTGTATAATGCCTGTTCTAAGGGAACTGCCGATGTTGCTATCGGTTCTAGGTATGTTACTGGGGTAAATGTTGTAAACTGGCCGATGAGTAGAGTTTTACTCTCGTGGGGAGCATCAAAATATGTTCGTTTTATCACAGGAATGGATATTCATGACACAACTGCGGGATTTATCTGTTATAAAAGAGAGGTTCTTGAGAAAATAAACTTAGATAAAATAAAATTTGTTGGATATGCTTTTCAGATAGAGATGAAATTTAAAGCATATTTACTAAAATTTAAAATAAAAGAGGTTCCTGTAATTTTTACAGATAGAACTAGGGGTAATTCAAAAATGAGCAAAGGGATTATATCTGAAGCCGTTTTTGGAGTAATAAAAATGAAATTTAATAGCTTGTTTAATCGTTACGAGATATGAAAGTAAACTCAGTACTTATAAAGAATGTACATATAGTAAATGAAGGTCAAATTTTTGCAGGAGATGTCTATATAGAAAATGGAGTCTTTAAAGAAATAGCTGATCAGATAAGTGCAAAATCTTCTGATGTTAAAATTATTGATGCTGAAGGAAAATACTTATTACCTGGAGTAATTGATGATCAAGTACATTTTAGAGAACCTGGATTAACACATAAAGCAACTATAGAAACAGAATCCAGAGCAGCCGTAGCTGGTGGGATAACATCTTTTATTGAAATGCCTAATACGGTACCACAATCTACAACTATTGAAAAATTAGAAGAGAAATTCGAGATAGCTTCAAAAACAAGTTATGCCAATTACTCTTTTATGTTTGGTGGGACTAATGATAATTTAGAGGAGATATTAAAAGTTGATCCTAAAAAAGTGGCGGCTCTTAAGTTGTTTTTAGGATCATCTACAGGAAATATGTTGGTGGATAACCCCGAGATATTAGAAAAAATATTTTCGTCTACAGATTTACTAATTGCTGTGCATTGTGAAGATGAGCAAACAATTAAAGACAACACAGCTCGTTATAAAGAAACGTATGGAGATGATATTCCTATTGAATTTCATCCAGTAATACGTAGTGAAGAAGCTTGCTATTTATCATCGTCAAATGCCGTAGCTTTAGCAAAGAAAACAGGTGCAAGATTGCATGTTTTTCATCTTTCCACAGCAAAAGAACTTGAATTGTTTACAAATAAAATTCCTCTTAAAGATAAAAAGATTACTGCAGAAGTATGTATTCATCATTTATGGTTTTCGGATGCAGATTATGCTACAAAAGGAACTTTAATCAAGTGGAATCCGGCAGTTAAAACAGCTAAAGACAGAGATGCCTTATTTACTGCTTTGTTAGAAGATAAATTAGATGTGATTGCAACAGATCATGCGCCACATACTTCTGAAGAAAAAGATAATGTGTATACCAAAGCACCTTCTGGAGGCCCATTAGTTCAACATGCGCTTCCCGCAATGTTGGAATTTTATCATCAGGATAAGATAAGCTTAGAAAAGATTGTAGAAAAAATGTGTCATAACCCCGCAATCTTATTTCAGATTGAAAATAGAGGATATATAAAAGAAGGGTATAGTGCAGATGCGGTATTAGTTGATTTGAATGCACCATGGACTGTAAATAAAGAAAATATAGCTTATAAATGTGGTTGGTCTCCTTTTGAAGGAACAACATTTAAATCACGTATCACCCACACTTTTATAAATGGAAATTTGGCATACGAAAATTTCAAGTTTTATGAAGAAAAGCATGGGCAAAGACTAACTTTTGATAGATGATTAAAAAAAGATACATATGCTTTGTGATGATTCTAGTTGCGCTAGCTTGTCAAAGTATAGATAAAATAGAGCAGCCTAAAATATTACTAGGAGAAGATCAAATGGTTGAGGTTCTTACAGATATTGCTTTTGTAAAAGCAGCAAAAGGCTCTTATAAGAGATTTTTGGAAGAGAATAAAATGAATCCAGAGACTTATATTTTGCAAAAACACAATATTGATAGTATTGTTTTTGAAGAAAATAATATATGGTATTCAGGACAATTGGATACATATGAGAAGATATTTACGCGAGTAAAAGCTAATCTTGAAGAATCAAAGAATAAATATGAAAAGATTAGAAAAGAAGAAGATTCTATAAAAAAGATACAAGACTCTATTAATAAAGTAAAAGATACATTAACTGATAAAAAGGAGCTTCTAAAAGATGATGAAAGTATGCATCAAGAACTAATGCAGCTTGATCACTAGAAGTAGGGTTTAAATTTCGCTCAAAAAATGTTGTGCGGTCTCTTTTACAGCTTTTTCTATTGGAATAAAAGTGTAATCCAACTCTTTTTTAACGGCATCGTTTTTATATATAGGACTAGAAAAAGCACTCTGAATTGATGATTTAAAAATTGAGCGTTTTGTTCTAAAAAGGATATGACTTAGATATTGCAAATAGAATGCGATTTTCATTAAAACAGGAGTAGCTTTTTTAGTAGGTACGGGTTTGTTTAACGCATTTGCAATTAATGTAAATGCAGTCTTGAAACCTAAATTTTCTCCAATCACAATATACCTTTTATTAGTACATGCACCATTCATGAGTTGGCACATGATATTCGTAACATCATCTATTGCAACATATCCTGTAGACCCTGAAGTATAGTATTTCATACCCGCATTAATTCTTTTGAATAGATATCCACTACCACCTTCATAAAACCCTGGCCCAATAATAATTCCAGGATTTACGATTACAACATCTAAATGTTCTTGAGCTCCCCGCCAAACTTCCATTTCGGCGCCATACTTTGTAATGGCATATACAGATTTTGAGATTTCGGGATTCCATTCTGATGATTCATCGATAAAAGGAACATTAGGTTCTTCGTCTAAGGTAGCAATAGAGCTAACATAACAAAGTTTTTGGATGTTGTTAATTAAGCATAGATTTACTATGTTGGCGGTTCCTTCAATATTAATTTTGCGTAATTTTTTGTAATGTTTAGGATTAAATGTGATCCAAGCGGCACAATGATATACATGAGTAATTTCATGAAAAGCATCACTTAAATCCGGGATGTTCGTAATGTCTGTTTTTACCCAATCTATAGTGTTAAAAAGTGTATCTGCTTGATCTGTTAAGTAATACGAGAATATTTTTTTAGCATGTTCTCTTTTGGTTTCGGATCTATAAAGTGCGCGCACTTTATGTTTTTCTTTTACGATTTTCATCAATAAATGAGTGCCTACCAATCCTGTTGCTCCTGTAACTAAAATCATGAATAAATATTCTAAAGACTAAAATAATCATATTTAGGATTCCTTATATATTCATAGCTAAATATTATCCATATTTTTATCTTTGTCGATCTTAATCGAATTATAGTATAATGACCAAGAATTTTATAGAAGAGCTAAAGTGGCGAGGTATGTTGCATGATGCCATGCCAGGAACCGAAGAATATCTAATGGAACAAATGAGGGCAGCATACGTAGGGTTTGATCCTACAGCAGACTCATTGCATATAGGTAATCTTGTACCTATTATGTTGTTGGCACATTATCAAAGAGCAGGTCATAAGCCTTTTGCTTTAGTGGGCGGAGCTACAGGAATGATAGGTGATCCCTCTGGTAAATCTGCAGAGCGCAATTTGTTGGATGAAAAAACACTACGTCATAACCAAGAAGCGATCAAAGCACAATTAGCAAGGTTCTTAGATTTTGAAAGTAATGAAGCCAATGCAGCTGTATTAGTAAATAACTATGATTGGATGAAAAACTTTTCATTTCTTGAATTTATTAGAGATGTGGGTAAACATATCACTGTAAATTACATGATGGCTAAAGATTCTGTAAAAAATCGAATTTCTTCTGAATCATCAGACGGAATGTCTTTTACAGAATTTACATATCAATTAGTACAGGGGTATGATTTTTTGCATCTTTATAAAGAACATGATTGCACTTTACAAATGGGTGGTAGTGATCAATGGGGTAATATTACTACAGGAACAGAATTGATCAGGAGAATTGGAGGCGGTAAAGGATATGCCTTAACGTGCCCATTAATTACTAAATCTGATGGTTCTAAATTTGGAAAATCCGAAGGGGGTAATGTTTGGTTAGATGCTAAGAGAACCTCTCCGTACAAGTTTTACCAATATTGGTTAAATACCAGTGATGAGGATGCAGAAAAATATATTAAGATTTTCACTTTTTTAACAAAAGAAGAAATAGAATCATTAATACTGGAGCACAAAGAAGCCCCACATCTACGGATTTTACAGAAGAAACTGGCTGATGAGGTTACTGTAATAGTGCATTCTCAAGAGGATCTAGATAATGCAATTAAGGCTTCTGCAATTCTTTTTGGGAAATCAACGTCTGCAGACCTTAAGGATTTGGATGAAGCTACATTTTTAGATGTTTTTGATGGTGTACCGCAGTCTGAGTTGCCCAGAGAAATTTTAACAGAGGGACTTAATATTATAGGAGCTTTGGCAGAAAAAACGGGATTCTTAAAATCTAATGGTGAGGCTAGAAGAGCTTTGAAAGAAAACTCCATATCTGTAAATAAAGAAAAGGTTACTGATAGTTACGCTATATCTGAAAGTGACTTAATTAATGATATGTTTATTCTTCTTCAACGAGGAAGAAGAAATTATTTTGTTATTAGAGCAGTATAGTTAGTGCTTTAAACTCAAAACATCTAATTTGTTTTGACAAGAAAACAATAAAAAACAAAGCCTACCAGAATCTCTTCTTAGTAGGCTTTGTCAACTAACCAATCAATTATTGAAAAAAACTTAACATTCAATACAGTTCGATGCAACTGTATTATTTCTTTATTTTAATTCCTTGCCAATTTGCGTCTGCTTTAGCTTGCAATTGTTTAGGATTTTCTGCTGACCATTTTTCTAGGGTATTTACTCCCCATGAATTGTAAAATAAATACAATTTACTATCTCGTATTTCAAAAGTCTTAGGATTAATATCAACCTTATCATTGTTTACAGCTACTGCATATGCACAATATCCGCCATACTGTGGTATGAATTTATCTGGATTACTTTTGAACTTATTTAAGTTATCTTGAGTAGCAAATGCATATTTTACATTATCATGAGTAGCTGTAATTTTGCTATCTCCTTTGATTGCTTTATTGTTAAAATACTCTGTTACATCATATCCCTCTGCAACAAAACTTTTTTTTGTATTATAATCTATTTGTTGCGCACTTGCTATAATTATAAAAAAGCTAAACAGTAAAGTGAGATAAGTTTTCATTTGTTTGTTTTCAAGTAACTTCCCCAATTCAGTCGAGTTTTTTTTTAATCATTACAACTTTAACATAATTATAAGACTTTGTTTATGAGTGTTTTTCTGTTAGGATAGTGTAGGAAGGCACTTTACTCTGCTTTTATGCTTAAAATAATTTTCGAATTATATATGTATACAATAACCGAAAAGTTTAGAGAGCCATTAGGTTGCATCCTCTAATATCGCTATGGTCAAATCGACCTATTATTTCAAAACTATTTTTTTCGTGAAGTTTACCCAAATCTTGAGTTGCAATAAAAGAGCAAGAATCAATATTGGCCAAATCAATAATATTGATTCCTCCTGTTCTGCCTTTTTCTAATGTTGTTAATGGGTCTTCTGGATTGCGTATAGATACTCTCATCCATGGTGGCGGATAAAAAAGTCCATCTCCGTATGAATAAGCTTGCGATAGTAGTTCGGTCATGCCATATTCACTATGGATTTTAGAAATACCAAATCCTTTTTTAAGCAATAGATGTAATTCTTCACGTATAAGTTCTTTTCTTCGTCCTTTCATTCCGCCTGTTTCCATTACGATCGTATCTGGAGGCAAACGGAGGCTATATTCTTCGACTAAATCCAATAGCGCAAATGATACACCTAATAGAAGTATTTTTTTGTTTTCGGAGATTAATTGTTTGATAACTCCTACCAATTTTTTAATATCATATAGATAAAATCCACTTAGGGTTTGATTACTGTCTTGTATGAGTTTTTCGGCCATGTATACTAGTGAAGACCCTTCTCTTTCTAGGTAAGAGGGTAGTAATGCTAATATAGTATACTCTTCAATCTCTCCATAGAAGTGTTTAAAGCCTAATCTAAAACTTTGTTCATAAATAGAAAGATTGTTTACATAGTGTTTACTGGTTGTGCTACCAGTAGTTCCGCTACTTGTAAAAATTTTAGCAACTGGAGCAGTTGTACTTACTATTTTTTTCTGTTTAAAGAAATCAATAGGTAGGTACGGGATGTCTTCTAATAGGTGAACTGATGTTTTGGTTATGCCAAGTAAATTACAAAACCGTTGATACGTATTATTGTTGGTGTACTGATGCTTAAAGACTTTTAATGCTGTTTCCTTAAACTCTATGTCATCTTGAATAGAAAAAATGGTTTCAGCTAGCATACGGTGTTATCGATAATTATATGCTACAAAGATATAAAGTCTCTTTAAGATAAATTACTTAAAATGGATCAAAAAAAAATGGACTAATGGTGAAATAATAGTTATTCGATGATGAGCTTTCTTGTGGCTTCTCTCTGTCCTTCGGTAATTTTAATTACATATACCCCTTCATTTAAATCACTAATATCTAATTCTTTTCCGATTAGTACTTTAAATACAGCTTGTTTACCGAGAACCGTATAGATTTTAACTGTTTTGGTTAACTGTTTGTCAGAAGTTATATATATAACATCACCAGTTGCAGGATTAGGAAATATACGAAGTCCTGGTATCTTGTCTAGGTTTTTGGAGGCTGGATTTTGAGGTTGGTTAGCTTGTGCTTGGATTCCCGTGGTAAAGGAAAAGCATAGTAAGGCAACGAATATGATTAGTAAGTAGATTTTTTTCATAAAAACTTATTTTGGGGCAATAAAGATACAATTTAAAATTAAAAACTATCTAAGATAGCCCGATACTTTTCTGTTAAATCTTGATTTTAGGGCACTTCGGTAGTAAAACTACGGTTTTTCCATCGATATATTTTTGTATTTCAAAAATAATGCCGCATCTTTGTTTCATTATGAAGCTGTAAAAAAATTATGTACATTTTTGTACGCATTAGGACCTCATTTATTTAGGAGCTAGAAATATCTTCACTAGTCTTCTGTTTTGTTTTATTTCTAATTATATAATTTTTCATATTATGGCTGAAAGTAAAGTCAATATTTCCCGTTTTATATCATATTTCAAAATTGCAATTTCAGGTAAGGAGCAAGAGTTTACCTCAGGCAGTATTCGCAGAGCAGTTTTTATGTTGTCTGTACCAATGGTTCTTGAGATGATGATGGAGTCGGTATTTTTCTTAGTAGATGCATACTATGTTTCTAGTTTAGGAGCCAATGCTATTGCGACAGTAGGACTA
Source organism: Aquimarina sp. AD10 (assembly GCF_003443715.1). Lineage (NCBI taxonomy): Bacteria > Pseudomonadati > Bacteroidota > Flavobacteriia > Flavobacteriales > Flavobacteriaceae > Aquimarina > Aquimarina sp. AD10. The sequence goes on from NZ_CP031965.1 coordinate 4,451,700, forward strand.
ACAGAATCGGTACTAACATTGGTTTATGCAGTAGCCATTGGATTAAGTATGGGAGTTACTGCGATAGTGGCACGTAGAGTTGGCGAAAAGGATATCAATGGAGCGTCACAAACGGCTATCCAAGCTATTTTTTTAGGAATAGGAATTGCTGCATTGATAAGTTTAATAGGAATCTTTTTTCCTAAAGAGATTCTTGGTCTAATGGGAGCAGAACCTGATCTTATTGCAGAAGGTTATGGTTATACACGAGTACTTCTAGGAGGAAATGTAACTATCATGCTCCTATTTTTAATCAATGCTGTTTTTAGAGGGGCAGGAGATGCATCTGTGGCAATGAGAGTTCTTATATTTTCAAATGTCTTAAATATTATTCTAGATCCCATGTTTATTTTTGGGTTTGGACCTATACCTGCCTTTGGGGTAGAAGGTGCTGCAATAGCAACAACTATAGGAAGAGGTAGTGCTGTAATTTTTCAATTACTAATCTTATTTTACGGGTGGAGTAAGATTAAAGTAACTTTTAAAGATATTGTTTTTAGAGCTCAAATTATGATTGATCTTATCAAAGTATCTCTTGGAGGTATTGGGCAGTTTATTATTGGGACCTCAAGTTGGGTCTTCTTAATGAAAATCATGGCTGAATTTGGTAGTGAAGTTTTAGCAGGGTATACAATAGCGATACGAGTGTTAATGTTTACGCTAATGCCTTCTTGGGGGATGAGTAATGCTGCCGCTACTTTAGTAGGGCAAAACTTAGGGGCATCTAAGCCGGATAGAGCAGAGCAATCTGTGTGGAAAACCGGTAAATACAATGCTGTTTTTATGTTATTTGTATCTGTTTTTTATTTACTCTTCGCAGAGATAATTATAAAGATTTTTAGTACCGAAACACTTATCGTAGAATATGGCGCTTTAAGTTTACGAGTTATTGCAGCAGGGTATGTGTTTTATGCATACGGAATGGTAGTTATTCAATCATTTAATGGTGCTGGTGATACTAAAACACCGACTATTATTAATTTCTTTTGTTTCTGGGTATTTCAATTACCGTTTGCTTATCTGGCTGCTCTAGTTTTTGATTGGGGAGCAATTGGAGTGTTTTTATCAATAACTTTTGCCGAAGTGTTAATTGCTGTAATAGGCATTATTTGGTTTAAAAAAGGAAATTGGAAAACTGTTAAGGTGTAATTTTAAGTATTAAAATATATTTTGAATGGTAAAAAAACCGGAAATCAAATATTGATTTCCGGTTATAAAATTACAATAGGTAAGCTTTATTCTTTTACTATTTTATAAGTTTCTGTACCGTTCTTAACGATATAAAATCCTTTGGGTAGACTATTAATAAATTTATCTTCCTCATCTTTTGTAGCTACGGTTTTTTGATTTATGAGAGTTCCGTAAATAGTGAATACAGATACTTCATGAGAGTTAAGATTAGATTTATCTAAAATGTTAACTAGTCCTGACCTTGAAGATGATGAATAAACAAACTGTAATTGGTTTATATTGTCATTTTCATTGGATTCATCAACTTTTCCTTTTCCATCGATGTCAAAACTTAATGTATATCCATTTCCATTAGATAATGTTGGAGAAGAACCAATGGTATTACTTACAAATACATTAAAGGTTTTTGTAATAGAGTTACTGGCACTGATGCTTCCAATATTACTATCTGTAGTAACATTAAATACTCTTGCCCTTGGATCCGGGTATAAAATACTACTTGTGTTAATTAACATGTCTAAGGAGACTGGATTTGCTTGAGTTGAACCAGATACGTTGTTTTCTACTTCAATACTAAAGTCATATCGATTATTCTTTTTTAGTGTTGGAGTATTCGTATTGCCATTGGGAAAGTTAAAAATGAGCGTTTTAGTTGTCGTATTTTTAACTTTAAGACTTTTTAATTTTAAGTTTGGTTTCTTAAGTACAGGACAACCATTGTTAGAAGCTGGCCCAGCAACATTAGGGCAATTATCAGAGTCGTTAGGAACACCATCGCCATCATTATCAGGTTGAGATATTGGATATACTAATTTTTTAACTTGATTATTGTATTTAACGACAAGAATGAATTTTTTTCCAGGAATTGTAACACGTCTATCTAAAAAACTATTAAACCAAGTGTTTTTAGTTGTAAAAGATGGAAAATTTAATGGGTTGTCTCTGTCTCTATTCCAATAAATTAGGCCTAAAAGATTTGAGGAAGATTCGCTTTGGTAGTAAACAAATAGATCTAAAGAATGATAGGTACCTTGAACATCAAATTTGAAATCGAACCTGTCACCTTTTTCAATGGTTAAATTTGGATTGGAGGTTACTTTAAAATTCTTAATGTTAATTTGAGAATTAGCAGTAATCGTGATGAATAGTAATACTAAAAAAGTCAATTGTTTCATAATAAAAAAGTTTTAAAAGTTTAGGTTAAAATGTATACCCTTTAATGCCTACCGACTTAAAAATGTTACCCTTTATTCTGTGTAATTAATGATTCCTTAATATGGGTAATATAGGGATAAGATTACAAGAAAAAGGGCTACCATTATGGTAGCCCTTTTAGACACTATATATTCTTTATTTTTAGAAACCAATTGCCCAACCATTAGCCCAGTCAGGAGCATCAGCTCCATTACCAGCACCAGTATTATCACCTACAGTGATGAACGTTTGGTTAACTCCCGTATAGTTTGTTTGATTAAAAGGAGTAGCAGGACTATCAAATTGCATTGGGTTGATAGAAAGATTATTTGCTTCAAGTCTTACTGCAGCTTGAGCATCAGTATCTTTTACATTTACACCAAGATCCACATTACTTGTAAAGAAGTTCGTGATTGTAAAGTTACCACCACCTTCTTTGAAGAACAGCGCACCTTCAGTAACAGGACCAACAACTGTAATGTTAGAAAGTGTAGTTGTAGTAACAGGCATAGCATCACCATCATCACCATTATTTGATCCTTCAATACCAGCTTTAGCACCTTTAGAAATATACCAGTTAGATCCATTTCCAGCCCATCCATCGGCAAAGTCAATAGAATCATCACCACTACCAATAGATACAAGGTTGTTACCAGTTACTGTTCCACCAAAAAATTCGATACCATCATCACCTCCGTTAAGAGATTGTACGAATTCGAAAGTAGTTCCAGAACCTACACCAAAAAGAGATACCCCATTAAATTCTTTATCGTTAGAGAAAGTAGCACCAGTGTACTCAACTCTTAAGTAACGAATAGATCCCGAGTTATCAGTAGCATTAGTTCCACCATAGATAAGGTCTGCAACTTCAGAAGTTACATTACTTCCTTTATTTGTAGGAGCATCACCGCAAATAACTAATCCACCCCAGTCACCAGGAGCAGGAGTAGCAGCACCAGAGGTCATTACAACTGGAGAAGCAGCAGTACCGTTAACAAATATCTGTCCACCTCTGGCTACAGCGATATAAGCAGCCGTTCCACCAGTTGCTTTTATTGTTGTTCCAGCAGGAATAGTTAATGACCCTCCGTCTTTTACAACAAAAGCACTTGTAAGGTTATACTCAACAGTTGCGCTTAATGTAACAGTTCCGTTAACTTCACCAGCTAAGTTCTCAGAGCTTGCAGGACCACTATTGTCAAGGCCTACAGTCCATCCAGCTGCCCAGGCAGGAGAAGCAGCACCGTTTCCTGCACCAGTAGCAATACCTTCGGTAAAGAATGTTTGGTTCGTTCCTGTATAGTTAGTAGCATCAAGTCCAGTTGGAGCATTAGCAAACTGAATATCTGTAATTGTTAAATCACCGTTTTCAATTCTAACAGCGGCTTGTGCATCGGTATCTTTAACATTAATACCAAGGTCAACATTACTTGTGTAGAAGTTCGTAATTGTAAAGTTACCACCACCTTCTTTAAAGAAAAGTGCACCTTCGGTAACAGGTCCAACCACTGTAATGTTAGAAAGTGTAGTAGTTGTTACAGGTGTAGCATCACCATCGTCTCCGTTGTTAGATCCTTCGATTCCAGCTTTAGCACCACCAGCAATATACCAGTTTTCACCTGTACCGGCCCATCCGTCTGCAAAATCAATAGAATCATCACCACTATTAGTAGATACTAAATTTTCACCAGCAACGGTTCCTCCAAAAAATTCGATTCCATCATCTCCACCATTATGAGACTGTACAAATTCGAAAGTAGTTCCAGAACCAACACCGAAAAGCGATACCCCATTAAATTCTTTATCGTTAGAGAAAGTAGCACCTGTATATTCAACTCTTAAGTATCGAACAGACCCAGAATTATCTGTTGCATTAGTTCCACCATACGTAAGATCTGCAACTTCAGAAGTTACATTGCTTCCTTTGTTAGTAGGAGCATCACCACAAATAACCAATCCACCCCAATCACCAGGAGCTGGATTAGCAGCGCCAGAAGTCATAACAACGGGAGAAGCAGAAGTTCCGTTTACGAATATTTGAGCACCACGTTCTACAGCAATATAAGCAGCGGTTCCGCCAACAGCTTTAATTACTGTTCCTGCAGGAATTGTTAAAGTAGATCCAGATTTAACAACATAAGCACCTGTAAGTTGGTACTCTATAGTAGCATCTAGAGTTGTGTTTTCAGTTACGTCACCAGTTAATTCACTGTTTGCAGTACAAGGATTACATGAACCACCACAATCTACGCCAGTTTCATTTCCGTTTTGAACACCATCGCTACAAGTTGAAGAACTCCCAGGAGTATCATCATCACCGTTACAAGATACGACAAACGCTCCTGTAGCAAAGGTTAACATTAATGTAAAAAGAATCTTTCTCATTGTTTTCGAAGTTTAATAATTATAAATAAAAATTGTTCGTTTTTAACTAAGGCTTTAAGAGTTTCTATTTTATTATTTGGTTTTATTAAAATTTGTAAGCAAGAGATAATTTTACATCATATCCCTTTTTATAGGATAATATGGTTATCTCTCTTTGTTGAAAATTTAAGTTTAATGTTGGGTCATCATTTGTGTCCCCATCTACTGCTTCTTGAAATCGTTCGATACTTGGATTGAATAAATTTTTGGCAGATAAACCAATCGTAATATTTTCGGTTAATTGAGTCTTTGCTACAAAATCAACTGTAGGAACTCCTTTTTCGATAATATTTCCCTTTCCGAAGTTACCTATCGCAAAAATTCGATCAGAGAAATAGTTCGCAGCTAGTGTTAACTGAATATTTTTGTCTTTTGAAAAATCTTTATAGTAACTTAGGTCGGCATTAGCTACCAAGTCTGAAGCTCCAGAAATACCTGTATCTGTATATGTTGGTATAAAACTTAAGCCAGCTTCATCTAATACTTTTTGCCCGTCTAACTCTTGGTTAGTGATCATGTAAGCTGCATTTATACCTGCAGTCAAACTATTTTTTAAGCTAACATCAACTTGGTCTGCTTCATGTTCAAATAGTACTTTTCTAACTTCTAACTCTGCCCCAAAAGCAGTGGCTTGATCTCCTGTGTTGGCCCAAGTAATATCATTGGATGCCGATTGGATTGTGATAGCATTAATAGGGTTTTCTATTAATTTACCAAACACACCTACAGAGATAATTTCGTTAGATTTAGGAAAAGACTCCCATTTTAAATCTACATTGTAATTGGTAGAAAGGTCTAAATTTTCGTTTCCGAAATAATCCTGATTTACCTCTTGAAATAGGAAAGGAGCTCTTTCTTTATATTGAGGAAGTGTATAGGTTTTGCTTGAAGCAAACTTTATATTCTGCTTTTCGTCTATCTCATATTTTAAGGATAGTGCTGGTAAAATCTCAAAAGTATCGAGCTCACTTTCATCTCCTTGCGGTTCTAGTGACGTAGACCAAGCAATGGTTTGATTAATTTGTTCTCCTCTAACTCCTGCGAGTAAAGTAAATTTTGGAGAAAAAGCATATTCAAAGTTTATAAATCCAGAGTTAATCGTTTGATCACCTTCATAAAATTGAGGGTCTAAAGCATTAGGTGTATCTATTGTACCTCTAAAAGTTCTTATTCTGTATAAGCCACTATTTAAATTCTGTTGATTAAAGTAAGCATCAACATCATAAATTTCTGTAGTGGGTTGTGCAATATTATTAAAGACTTGGAAGTTAAACTGTGTTGCTTCAAAATCTACATTTTTAAATCGCGCGCTATATCCTACGGTTACTTTACCATCATACTCGTCTTCTTCATTTTTTTTGAATTTGTATGTTGCCTTTAGGTTTCCAGCAATCTCTTCTTCAAGTAATTCAGAATAGAACCTGTGGTTATCGGATGCGGCAGATACTAAACGAAAAGATCTAGGTCCATCAGGTTGATTAGGAACTTCAGGAACTAAAGTAACTTGTCTTCTATTTGGTTCTGAACCTTCAAGGAAGTTATATGACCCTCCCCAATTAATCTCAAAGTTTTTACCAATTTCATGGTCACCTAATAATTGATGAGTGATAAGTGTGGTTCTTTGAAACACGGCTCTTTGAATAAATCCACCTCCATTAGGAGCATCATCTTCTACGTCTATGATTCCAAAAAATTCTTTTTGCTGTTCACTAGAGTTGTTTAGAAAAAGCGCATTGTAGCTTATCTTATTTTGGCCATGTTTAATACCAATATTACCCATTAAAGTTGTATTGGTATTATATGCATAATTAAAGAAATCAAAATCACTATTTGCAACCGAATTTACGGTTACTCCACCTCTAGAAATACCTTCTCTATAGCTATAGTTGTTACTAAAAGATCCAACTCCAAAAACACTTAGTTTTGTATCTCCTCCGAATATGTTGTATGAATCTCCTAATTTTAACGAGATATTTGAATTCACAGGTGCAGAAGTCTTTTGTCTATCCCAACTTGTTTCAAAATTATAGTTGCTAAGTGGGAATGCAGGAATGTCGATATCATAAAAACCACTTCTATTTGGACCATCTGTTAAGAAAAAATCATCTGCTCCCGTAGTTTCTGTATTTATACCGCTTGAAAATCCAATTTCTATAAACCCTTTACCTTTGTAATCCTTAGACGAAATATCAATGTTAGCGCCTCCAAAATCTCCAAAATTTTCTGGGTTGTAAGTTTTGTCAATTCCTATTGCCTCTACTATACTTGTGTTAAAAATTCCTAGTTGAATGTTCTTTTTTGACGGATCATTTGATGGTAGTGGTAATCCATTAAGTGTTGTGATATTATATCGATCTCCAAGTCCTCTTACAAATATATTTCCGGAACCTTCTTGTTTTGAAATCCCTGTTACTTTAGTAACAGCAGTTCCTACGTCGCCTACTCCTTTTTTTGCAAGTTCTTGTGCTCCAATAGAAGTTTTAAGTGTTACAGCGGCTTTTTGTTCTAGTAATAAGGCTTCTTCTCGCTCTCGACTTGTTACAACTTTAATTACAACTGCTTCTAATTCAGCAGCAGAAGCTCCTAGGGTTGCATCTACGACTGCTATTTTGTTCGCTTCTACTAAAACATTTGGGACTTCTACAGTTTGATATCCGGTAAACCTAAACTCTAACGTATAAGTACCTACTGGTACATCTGGAATTTCAAATAACCCATCAAAATCTGTTGATGCTCCTTTTGCAGTTCCTTGAACGACTACATTGGCAAATGGTAAGGGTTGATTGTTAGCTTCTTTGTCTAATAATTTTCCAGCAATAGTACCTGTTTCTTGTGCAAAAGTTATCCCTAGACAGCATAGGGCGATAGTTGTAAGTATTTTTCTCATTTTCTAGTTTCAAAATCTGATACAAATAAATACGGTTTTACAGTAATAGGTTTTATGACACTATTATGCTTAGTTTAAGGGATTGTGATGTAGGAAAAAAGACGGAATAAATAAATGAGATAGGATTTTAGTAATCCTTTTATTCTAAATAATATTACTAGATAAAAATGTAAAATATTGATTATTAGAAGTTTAAATAGGATTTACTGTTTTTGGTATTTAGAAAAACTTTATGATGCTTATAGGTAGTATTTGAATGCTGAGGAGTTTTTCAAAATATCACAGAATTGTTTCTTTAACGTTAAAATGAGTAAATACATTATACAAGTCTTAACAGTGAGATAAAGTTGAAGGTGGAGTGAATGAATTTTTGTAGTATTTTTCTGTTATTTTTTTATAGAAATAGTTTATTACTATTAACCTTAGTTCGATTGTTAATTGTTTGATTTTAAATGATTATTCTTTTTCTCTGTCACCTCGAGCGTAGTCGAGATGCTATTTTTAGTCAAACCTAAGGATCTAGACTACGCTGGACCAGACAGATGTAGATAACAAATGGATCATTGGTAGAGTATAAATCGAACTTTTGTGATAGACTAGAAGTTTATTTGAGATGATAGTAAAACGAAAAAAAGCCTAGTTATATAAACTAGGCTTAAGTTCATTAATTTTATAAATATCGTTTTACAAACGAGTCCAATTAGATGTCCAAGTATCTCCTTCTTGTAATGCGCCTGCATAGTTAGCAGCATCAAAGAAAGTTCCTATCGTAGATGGGTCAAAATTATCTCTTCCGTCTATTGCAGTTGTGTATTCATATGTTCCTCTAAAACCATTGATTTCAAAATCAGTAGGAATTGCGGATCCCATATTATCAAAAGGAGCTTTAGAACCGTCTAAAGTAAAATTACCAAAGGTTGCAAAATCAGCAAGGTCTACAGTAGCACCTCCGTGATCTAAATCAAAAGAGTTTACATTATCTATAATTGAGTTTCTAACGATAACTTCATTATTGTTTAAGTTGATTAGTGTTTGATCATCATCTACTTCAATTCCTTTACCAGGGAAAGCTTTGATAATTGTGTTGTACATGGTTACTTTAGTTCCTGCTCTAAATTCGATTCCTTTGTTTTCACCATCACCATCTTCGGCACCAATTAAAGTAATGTTAGATAGCGTTGGGTTAGAAAAAGGAGCTGCATCTGGAGTAGAAGATAGGTTATCAGCTTCTATACCTTTATCACCAGCGGCAGAAGTTTGTTGAGCAATCCAGAATTGTCCATTTCCGATCCATCCATCTGTCCAATCAAAAGAATCATCTCCAGCACCAGTTACTACGGCGTACTTTAAGTTTACAGTTCCTCCAAAAAATTCGATACCATCATCATTACCATTAAAAGCTTGTATGAACTCTAGTGTAGTTCCGTTTCCGACACCATATAGAGAAAGTCCGTTATACTCGGCATCATCATTAATTTTACCACCAGTATATTCTAAACGAACATAACGTAAAATCCCTGAGTTATCTGCAGGATCTGTACCACCGTATGTTAGGTTAGCTACCTCTGTTGTTGCTGTAGTTCCTCTATTAATAGGGGCTTTACCGGCTAATAATAATCCTCCCCAATCTCCAGGGTTTGGTGTTGATTTATTAGATGTAAATACAATAGGTTGGGCAGCGGTACCTTCGGCTATGATTCGTGCACCTTGTTCTATGGCCATGTATGAGAATACACCACCAACATCACCAGCTATAATTCTAGTACCAGCCTCGATAGTCAATGTTACCCCATCAACTACAGATACACCACCTCTTAATTCATATACTTCATCAGATGTTAATGTACGATCTGCAGTAATTTGGCCTTCAAGGATTACACTTCCATTAGCGTTTCCGCCTCCTCCTTGGTTGATTGTAATATCACCAATATTATCTTCTTGTACAGTACATGCGTTAAATAAAACTGCAGTACCTAATACTATTCCCGTAAGTAAATTTTTAGTTTTCATTAATATAAATCCTTAATTGTGTTGTTGTTTAATTTTATTATAATTTAAATGTTATCCCAAGACTAAAATTGATCCCATCATCAAATTTGTAAGTAGTAAATTCTTGATTAAGATCTTCTTGATCTTGGTAGCGCTCTACAGAAGGGTTTAATAAGTTTTTTGCTTTAAAACTTAGTACGATATGATCTCCTATTTCATCTTTAAAATTGAAGTTTAATACACCAAAACCTTTTTCAAAAATATCTCCTACACCGTTTCCTCCAGCAGAGTATACTCGATCTCCAAAAATATTAAAGTCCAGTGCCGATGTAATTTTATGTGTTTTGAATTCTTTGTTGTAAGCAATATCTGCGTTCACTAAGAAAGGAGATGCTCCTTGTAGTTGTCTCTCGATATTTGTAGGTGCTATATTTGATCCATTAAATGTTGTAATTGCCGGATCAATTTTAACTTTAGAATACATAAGTGTAGCATTAAAGCCAAAATTCAAGTTATTCCAAGTTGTTTCTTCAACTTTAAAAAGGTTACCCAGATTCTTTCTGTATTCTAATTCTGCTCCAAAAATAACAGCATTGTCAGAATTAATAAACGTATTTACATTGGATGCCGAGGCTACAAATACTTTTTCTATGGGGTTTTCAAGGTATTTCCCAAATACGGTAGCGGCAACTAATTCTCCTGATTGTTCTGGAAAATATTCCCATTTAAGATCAACATTGTAATTATCAGAATTTTTTAGAATTGGGTTACCTAAAGTAGATTCGGTAACATCTTCATCTAGGAAAGGTGCTACTTCTGTAAATTTAGGCAAGGTTACTGTTTTACTAGCTGCAAATCTAAGGTTTGACTGCTCGTTAACCTCATACTTTAAACTTATACTTGGTAGTATAAATGTTTCGTCGATCTTTTGTTGTCTAAAAGGAGAAGTTTCTAAATCTTGTTGTTCTCTATAAAATACATTTTGTTCAAATAATTCTGTACGAATACCTCCGTTAAAAGTTAATTTATCTGTTATTGCATATTGTAAGTTGGCATACCCGGCAAGTGTTAATAGATCTGCTTCGTAAATTCGAGTCGTATTTAGGTTTTCTAAAACTACATATTCACCAGCAAGAAAGTTAGCTTCGTTTAATAATGCGTCAGGATTATTAAAATCTACATTGGTACTTCTAAAATTATTTAGATTGTAGTTTAATTGGTTTGATTCAAAATCTCTATCTTTTGATCTAGTTGCTATACCAACAGTTAATTTGTTTTTAAAATTATCGTCTTCGTCTTTTGCAAAATTTATATCAAAATCTAATTTTCCTGAATAATCATTTTCATTTAATTCCTGATAAAACCTTTGATTGTTTGCTAAATCTGGACTTGTACGGTTTCCTAAGACAAGGTTACCATTTTGTAGTTCTGTAAATACTAGCTGGCGTCTGTCTGGGATTAATCCTTGCGCTTTGTTGTATGCCATTCCCCAACCTAGTTGATATTTACCTTCTTCAAATTTATGTTCTCCTGTAAGTTGTTGGGTAAATAAGTTGTTTTGCTCGTATGTTCCTCTTCTTAAACGTATACCAACATCGGTATCTTCACTACTTACACCATCTGTAAATTCTCTAAGTTCATCTGAGGTATCGTTAACAAATAAAGTAGTAGCAAGAATTTTGTTATTACTATTCCATCTATATCCAACACTTCCTAAAAGTGTAGTGTTAGTAAAGTATTCATAACGATCAACATTTTTAAAGTTTCCAAGTCCTGTTATACTTTCTCCTTGAGAGTTAAAGGCCGCTTGGTTACCTCCTAGAGATGTTCTGTGGTTTTGACTAAATGAGCCAGTAAACAAAACATCTAATTTTTTTTCATCACTTATAGCAAAACTTTTTCCACCGGTAACACTTGCTCCTCCATCAGGAGCATTAAATCGTTTTTCAGGATTAAAAGAAGTATCAAAAGGGAAATAATCAATTTCTGTACTATTGTAATTGTAGTTTGGGATATCTAAAAATACAGGTACTCTTCTAGATCCATCATCTAATCCCCAGTCATCATATTTTCCTCCGTTTAGTAAAAAGAAATCATTTGCTACTGCATTCGAGTTTACGCCAGAGCTAAAGCCAAATTCTAAAAAACCTTTACCAGGGCGATCTTTAGTATCTATATTAACACTTGCTCCAGCAAAATCACCATAAATATCAGGGGAGTAGGTTTTGTAAATCCCTAAATTCTCAACGATATCAGTAGGGAAAATTCCTAAATCAATCAGTTTTAACTTTGGATTTAAAGATGGAATAGGTAAACCGTTTAAGTAAGCATTATTATAACGATCTCCTAAACCACGTACATATAGTTTATCACTTTGTTTAGAAATACCTGTTGCCTTAGTCAATCCAGTAGCAACATCACTAACTCCTTTTTTAGAAAGTTCTTGTGCACCAATTTTTTGTTGAATAGTAACTGCATTTTTTTGTTCTAATAAAATGGCAGCCTCAGATTCTTTTTTTGTAGTTGTTTTTATAATCACTTCGTCTAATGCAGCTGCACTTGCTCCTATAGAAGCATTTGCGGTTACAGTTTGACCAGCAATTACTACAACTTCTTTATCTAAAGTTTCATATCCTATAAAACTAAATTCTAGAATATATGTACCAGGCTCTAAATTATCAATACTATATAAACCATCAAAATCTGTAGTCGTTCCTTTTGTAGTGTTTTTGATTAACACATTAGCAAAAGGTAATGGTTGATTGTTAGATTCTTTGTCTAACAACGTACCGGTAATTGTACCGGTTTCCTGCGCAAAGAGTATTCCAACAAAAAATAGCGCAAGTAAAGTGAAAATTTTTCTCATTTAATTTGTTCTCAAATTCGGGGCAAAGAACGAGAGAAGGTGTTAAATAAGTGTTATACAAAAATTAACTATGTATGATTATAATGTTAGATAATTGTTACCTAGGCTTGTTTATAAAATGTTTACTTAACATTAAGAATGTATTACGTCTTTTATAAGTGATTGATATAAGATCAATAAAGCCTATTACAACGTTTTCTTTGGTATAATTTTTTTGTTACCCAAAGATTAAGTGAAGGGTTAGTGTAAAAAAAAGTTTAAGTAGGTTTTTATAGTAAAAGTTAAACTTAATGCGAGGGTTTGATATTTTTTATGCTTTAAAAGCAAAAAACGCTTCAGAAACCTGAAGCGTTTTTTTATATTTTAAGACAAATATCTTAATTGTCATAATTTACAACAACATTATCTTTGTTTGACCAAGTAGTTACATCTGCTATCTGATTATCGTCGTAATTTACTTCTGATAACTTTTCGGTAGACCAAAAAAACCACTTTCCTGTCTTTACACCATTATTGTATTGACCCATTGCAATTTTCTTTCCAGTAGCATCATATGATTTCCATTCTCCATGAAGTTTTCCTTCTTTATTATAGAAACCTTGTTGCTTAATGGTTCCATCTGCATGAAAAAAAGTACCTTTAATTTGGTCTCCTTGTTTTTCAAAAGTAGGTTTTACTTCCTGAGCAAATATAGTCGCCGAAAACACCAGTGCTATAAACATTACTAAATTTCTCATATATTATATATTTTAATTGGGGTTCTTAATAATTACATTACAAATGTAACATTAATTTTACTTTTAAACAACAATTGCGTAACATTAAATTAACAATAAGCTTGTATTTAATTGATAAACAAGTATTTAGATTTTGTAAATCTATTGATATAGGTAAGATCAATCTTTACTATTATGGTTGGTTAAGGGATAAAATAGGCTATTCGTTTTTATATAAGCTAGTTTTTTTTGCTAGTGGTTTACTTTTTTTTGAGCCTCGAATATTTGATAAATAGGGTATTTATAGGTGTTTGATGTTTCTTTATGAATTTTCTTTTAGTCAGGGAGGGTAGTAAGAAGGTCTATAAAATCTAAATAGTATGCAGTTATTAGATACGTTTGTATCTAGTCGATAGCTATGTCTAGTAGTATAAAAAAGCTATGAAAAGATAACATTTCAATAACATATGACTTGAATTTTAGTAACATTTTTGTGATCTATAAGTACGTTAGGAATATATGAGTGATATTTACATATTGATGATTGTTGCTTTGGCTGTCTTAGCCGTTGCAGATCTTATTGTAGGAGTAAGTAATGATGCCGTTAATTTTTTAAATTCTGCAATTGGTTCTAAGGCTGTTTCGTTTAGAACGATAATGATTGTAGCTAGTTTAGGTATTGCAGCAGGTGCAATTTTTTCTAGCGGTTTGATGGAAGTTGCACGTAAGGGTATATTTGTTCCAGGTGAATTTTATTTTGATGAAATCATGATCATTTTTATGGCGGTTATGATTACTGATATTTTGTTACTCGATTTCTTTAATACATTAGGAATGCCAACGTCTACTACGGTTTCTATTGTATTTGAATTATTAGGAGCAGCTGTATGTGTTGCCTTAATAAAAATTTCGGCCGATGCTAATCTTTCTGTAGCTGATTTAGGAGATTATATAAACACCAAAAAGGCTGGAGAAATTATTGCAGGTATTTTATTATCGGTAGTAGTAGCTTTTTCTGTTGGAGCCTTAGTTCAATATATTTCTAGACTCCTGTTATCTTTTAATTTTGAAAAGAAAGCAAAGTGGGTAGGTGCATTATTTGGTGGTGTTGCTTTAACTGCAATACTATATTTTATCTTTATTAAAGGAATCAAAGGAACGAATTATGCCAAAACAATTGTAGAGATTCTTTATGAAGGAGGAGCTGAAGGACTATTAGATTGGGCAAACACATATTTTAATGCTTCATTTGAGACGGTTAAAGATTTAGTAGATGCTAAAAAAGACCTTTTTAAGATTAACCCGAATACAGGTACAGTAGCATTAACATTAAGAGGTTTTTTAGAAACTAATGTGCCGTTGATTGTATCGGTAGGATTTGTGATATTATCTTTAGTATCATTTACGATAATACAAGTTTTTAAAACGAATATTTATAGATTAATTATCGTAGTAGGTACATTTGCTCTTGCGTTAGCTTTTGCTGGTAATGATCTTGTAAATTTTATTGGTGTACCTATTGCAGCTTTAAAAGCGTATGAAGCGTGGAGTGCTTCTGGAGAATTACCACATGAATTTTCGATGGCTGTTTTGGGAGGTAAAGCTGAAACACCTACATTACTTTTACTCGCGGCAGGAATTATCATGGTGTTGACTTTATGGTTTTCTTCTAAAGCTAGAAACGTAGTGAAAACATCAATAGATCTTTCGCGACAAGGAGAAGGAGACGAAAAATTTCGTCCAAATTTTTTATCCCGAGGAGTAGTACGAAGTACCGTATTTTTATCAGAGATAATTTCATCGATAACACCACAATCTTTCAAGAAAGTTTCAGATAAGCAATTTGATCAGGAATCTATAGAGGTAAATACTTTTACAGCTAAACAAGAAGACTTACCGGCTTTTGATATGGTAAGAGCTGCTGTAAATCTTATGGTAGCGGGGGTTTTAATATCGATAGCAACATCAATGAAATTACCTTTGTCTACAACTTATGTTACTTTTATGGTAGCAATGGGTACCTCTTTGGCCGATAGAGCTTGGGGAACAGAAAGTGCGGTATACCGTGTAGCCGGAGTACTAAATGTTATTGGTGGCTGGTTTTTTACCGCAATAAGTGCATTTCTAGCAGCTGCTACAATTGCTTTTTTACTTCATTTACATCTCCCATCAATGCTAGCTATTTTATTAGCACTAGCAATTTTTCTTTTGGTAAGAAATACAATTAAGTATCGCAATAAGACAAGGGCAGAAAGAGCAGAAGATCGACTTAAAAAATCAGAAAGTAGCTCTATAAAAGGTGTTATTGAAGAAAGTGCAGATAATATTAAATCCTTTGTTAATAGAGGAAATAAAATTTATGGGCAAACCATAGATAGTCTGGCAAAATATGATTTAACTGCGTTAAAAAAGAGTAGGAAAGGAATAGCTAAATTAGAAACAGAAGTAGAAGAATTAAGAGATAGTATATTTTATTTCATTAAAAATCTAGACGAATCTAGTGTTGGGGCCAGTAATTTTTATATTTCGATTTTAGGTTATCTCGAAGATATTACGCAATCTCTAGAATATATAGCAAAAGTTAGTCACAAACATGTGAATAATAATCACAAGAAACTTCGATTTAATCAAATCAAAGATTTAAAAGAGATAGAAGATCACTTAGATGATTTTTACAAAAATATTAAGTCTGTTTTCGATAATCGAGAGTTTGCCACTTTAAATGATATAATAGCAGAAAAACAAGAGTTATTTACTATTGTAAGTGATAAAATTAATAAACAAGTAGCAAGAACTAGAACAGAAGAAAGTAGTCCTAAAAATACTACTTTATACTTTGGTTTATTAACAGAGACAAAGGATCTTATTACTGCAACAATGAATCTCTTAATAACCTATAGAGATCATCAGGATTAAAGTATATCTATCTCTAAGACCACTTTTCTTACGTTAAGTAATTGTTATCCTTATGATGTTTTTATGTTAGATTATTGTTTCCTAGCTTTATAGTTGTCAAAACTTCAGTTTAACATAGTATATTTACTTGTCGTGATATAATTTATAGGAAAACATGAATAAAAAAGATATTACCATACTACTAGTAGATGACGAGCCAGACATTTTAGAAATCGTCGGATATAATCTTACAGCAGAAGGCTACCACGTTGTTACTGCAGAAAACGGTGTTGAAGCTGTAAAACTAGCTAAGAAGAAAAAACCACAATTGATTATTTTGGATGTGATGATGCCAGAGATGGATGGTATCGAAGCTTGTGAACAAATCCGCAAATTACCAGATTTACAGAATACAATCATAACTTTCTTGACTGCAAGAGGTGAGGATTACTCTCAAGTAGCAGGTTTTGATGCCGGAGCAGATGATTATATAACAAAACCAATTCGCCCCAAAGTATTGGTAAGTAAAGTAAAAGCTTTACTTCGTAGGCTTAAAGAAGATGATTCTTCTGATAATGTTGTAAAAATTGGAAACTTGGTAATTAATCGTGATGAATATAAAATCATCAAAGACAAAAAAGAGATCGTTTTACCAAGAAAAGAGTTTGAATTATTATCTTTATTGGCCTCTAAACCAGGTAAGGTTTTTAAACGAGAAGATATCCTTGATAAGGTTTGGGGTAACGAAGTTATTGTTGGTGGTCGTACTATAGATGTTCATATCAGAAAACTTAGAGAAAAGATCGGCGATAATAGTTTCAAAACTATCAAAGGAGTCGGATATAAGTTCGTAGTTTAATGGCAGAAAATTTTAAAAAGTCGTATAGGTTTGCATACTTGTCTTCTTTATATATAACTATAATTTTAACGCTCGTATTGAGCGTTTTTTTGTATACTCAATCAATAGTTAATCCTATATTTATAGTAGGTTTTTCACTAGTATGTTACGCTATATGTTTTTTGATTGTGCAATACCGTGTAGAGAAATTCATTTATCGTAGAGTTCGAAAAATATATGATGATATCGAGATGCTCGATGTTGATAATATCGGTGATACTCCTGTAACCACAGATATGAGAACTCTTATTAAAGAAGTAGAGAAGTTTGCCCAGCAAAGAAAAACAGAGATCGAAACCTTAAAAATTAGGGAAGATTATCGTAAAGAATTTATGGGTAATGTATCTCATGAGCTTAAAACACCTTTATTTACGGTTCAAGGATATATACTTACGTTGTTAGATGGAGCAATGCATGACTCTGCAATTTTGGATAAATATCTTAATAGAGCTAATAAAGGAGTAGAGCGTTTGATTTATATCGTTAATGATTTAGATATGATCACCAAGCTAGAAGTAGGTGATTTAAATCTTAATTATACAAATTTTGATATCGTAGAATTGGTTCAAAGTGTGTTTGATCTTTTTGAAATGAAAGCGTCAAAAAAGAATATCGCTCTTACTTTTGATATGAACTATTCTGAACCCATAATTGTTCATGCGGATAGAGAACGAATACAACAAGTGTTATCAAATCTAATTGTAAACTCTATTAAATACGGAAAAGAAGATGGTACGACAGAGGTAAGTATCGAAGATCTTATTCGTAACAAAACAATAGTTAGAGTTACGGATAATGGTGAAGGTATAGCCCAAGCTCATATTCCAAGACTTTTTGAACGCTTCTACAGAGTAGATAAAAGTGGCTCTCGTCGAGAAGGAGGATCTGGACTTGGTTTAGCAATAGTAAAGCATATTATCGAAGCCCACCATGAACGTATCTATGTAGAAAGTGATTATCGAGTAGGAAGTGAATTTTCATTTACTCTGGAAAAAGTGAAAAAGTTCCCTGTAGTCGATGTCGGTACTAAAACTACTTAATCCTCTATAGGCATTTAAATCCCTTAATTTTGTTAATGTAAATTCACTTTGGTTACAGCTTGGCACTAACTTATTTAATGTTAAACGTTCTGCAAGATATTCTTGCTCAAACTGTCCTGGAGTAGGTATAAAAAAAGCTTTTTTCTTTAATTTAGCCAAATCCATTACGGTGGTGTAACCAGATCTTGAAATAATTAGATTGCTACTATTTATAGTATCCTCAAGGTTTTTTCCAGTAAGATAGTTATGAATAGTAATATTATTCTTAACATAAGTTTCTTGAGTTTCCTGAATAAGCCCTCTAACAAAAACAATTTTTTTATCACTTTGTTCAAATTCTTGAAAGAGCTTTTGCTCTAGTAGTGTTCGTTGTGGTTCTGGACCAGAAAGTAATACCATAATATCATACTTTTTGGGAACAATTTGATATTCAAACCGACTTAAAGGACCAAGATATGTAACAGGAATATTACTTTTTTTAGGATGACCTAATTCGCCACTTAAGTTTGGATCATCAGCCATATCTGGAACCCAACATACATCAAATTTTTTGATATATTTATTGTGAATCTTTGTACTAAACGAAGTAGTTTTTCCACTCAATACAGTTAGTTGGTGCGTTATAAATACAGAGGGGATACTTTTGTGTCGGACTCCCATACGATTGTCGGATATAATACCACAAAAATTATCTTCTTCGATTATTTTTTTAATCATTTTTCGTTCTGCACTAATAGCATGGGCAATCTTTGGGCTATTTAAAAGCATTTTGAATTTAAAATTACTTCCCTTTTTAGAATATTCAATATTGTAAGAAGGCAGTTCTTTTGTTTGTAGTTCAGGGAATTCCTTTTTTAATAAAGAAAGCGCTACACCATCTGATGCAATTACAGGTTCGATACCTTCATGAATTAAGGCATTGATAATAGGAATACATCGAGTTGCATGACCTAATCCCCAGTTAAGAGGTGCTACAAGTACTTTTTTGTCCAAATGTTCTATTTTTTAAGTTGTTAGAGCAATTTATCATTTCAGTATAATAATAAAGTTAATCCTATTTCGGTA
The DNA here is from genome assembly GCF_003443715.1 of Aquimarina sp. AD10. Taxonomy (NCBI): domain Bacteria; kingdom Pseudomonadati; phylum Bacteroidota; class Flavobacteriia; order Flavobacteriales; family Flavobacteriaceae; genus Aquimarina; species Aquimarina sp. AD10. The sequence continues at coordinate 4,470,904 of NZ_CP031965.1, forward strand.
TCCGTATATTTCCTTAATTTTACCAAAAAATTAAATTTAGAGATTCTGTAATTAGAAGTGTTACAGGATGAGAGCTCTTTTTTTAAGGTATGATTTTCTTTAGTTAATGTAACATAACAGACATTCTAAAGACTAGTAAATAAGTAATAAAAAGAATCGGTGGGAAGTAAGAATAAATTAAAACGATTTAATGAAAATAAAACCTTTCAGAATGTGGTAGAACCCACAAGAGATGAGGTACTTAATAATAGCCTAGGATATAAAGGGAAATGGAATGAGAAATTCTTTAAAAACGAAAATCCTATAGTGTTAGAATTAGGATGTGGTAAAGGAGAATATACTGTTGGTCTTGCTCAAAAATATCCAGATAAAAATTTTATAGGTATTGATATTAAAGGTGCTCGTTTTTGGAGAGGTGCTAAAACGGCTATCGAAGAAGATTTAAACAATGTTGGGTTTATTCGAACACAAATTGAACTTGTAGCTCATATTTTTGAAGAAGGAGAAGTCGATGAGATTTGGATTACTTTTCCCGATCCACAAATCAAGTATAAGCGTACAAAACATAGAATGACTAATACTGCATTCTTGCAACGATATAAAAAGATATTAAAACCAGATGGGATTATGCATCTTAAAACCGATAGTGAATTTATGCATGGATATACTTTAGGGTTATTGCATGGTGAAGGTCATGAGGTGCTATATGCAAATCATAATGTTTATCATCAAGAGGGGTCACCAGAGGTGGTAACTTCGATTCAAACTTTTTATGAAAAACAATATTTAGAAAAAAATAAACCTATAACTTACATCCAGTTTAGGATCGTGTAATTGGCATCGTCATTTTGGAAACTACCAAACTATTTTTAGTCACGTTTTTTGCATCACTAGTTGGAGTAATCCCTCCAGGATTAGTCAATATGACTGTGGCTAGAACCTGCCTAGAGAGAGGTAAGAACAATGGTATTTTGGTAGCTATAGGCGCTTCAGTGGTTGTTTTATTTCAGGCATTAATCGCAATACTTCTGGCAAAATATATTTTCTTTAATCCATTTGTTAGAAATATTTTACTACGTACTGGAGCAGTTATCTTTTTTTTAATGGCCATTTATTTTTTTGCAAAAGCAAAACAAAAAAGCGCAAAAATTAAGGTATATAAAAAAGCAAGTACTCGAAGTTTTTTTAAAGGTGCAATGATGTCTGCTTTAAATGTTCTGCCGATACCCTATTTTTGTGCAATTGCGGCAGGTATGAGTGTAAGTGGTAAAATTGAATATGATGCAGTTCGTATAACAGCGTTTACTATAGCAGCTGGAACAGGAACCTTTGTGACGCTATATTTTTATGTACTTTCATTTTTAAAGATAGAAAAGAAAACAGCTTCAATAACTAAGTACACTAACTATTTTATGGCGGCCTTAATGTTAGTTTTAGTAATTATTACATTGGCAAGAATTATTTATACATGGGAGTAAAAAAAGAGGAAACTAATTTTTTTGAAAGAGTCTATGAGGTGGCTAAACAAATACCTTATGGTAGAGTAACCTCATATGGGGCTATTGCTAAATCTTTAGGAGCGGCAAAAAGTGCTCGTATGGTTGGTTGGGCAATGAATGCTTGTGATGGCCGTGAAGATGTACCTGCGCATCGTGTAGTAAACAGAAAAGGAATCTTGACAGGAAAACACCATTTTCAAGGAACTAATCTAATGCAACAATTACTAGAAAGTGAAGGTGTAGAAGTTATCGAAAGTCAGATTCAAGATTTTGATAAGATCTTTTGGGATCCTATGACCGAATTATGATAGTACATTTTTTAGATGATGCTCGCTATCTAGAAAGAAACTCCCATTCCGCCGGAGAAGGTTGATAAATCAAGACTACCAATTCTAAGGTGTTCATACCCTCCAGAAAACTTAAGACGTTTATAATGATAGTTTAGCAATGCAGAAAGCCTATTTACAGGTCTTTGATTAATGTATGCTCCATAAAAATTGGTTTCTATACTTAGTGGTTTCGCAAAAAATAATTCTGCCCCAACACCATATGCAAATCCAAACTCATCAACTTCTCCTCCAACATAGGTAGTTCCAACTCCCCACCAGGCATTAAACTTTTCTGTACGTACTCTATGGTATTTTGCCATTGCAGTAAATATGGCTAATGTATTGACACCAAAATTAGTGTTGTCTTCCCATAGTTGTAGGTAATCAGCTTCGAATCCAATTCTCTCAAGAAATCGCAGATCTGCATTTAGATGATTTCCATATAGTTTTTGATTTTCGATGATATATCTATTACTTATTGTGGCTCTAAATTGTGTAGTGTTTTCACCGCTATCATATGCATAATTCCCGATCTTAGAATTAAGATAAGGATATTTCGTGATACGAGCCCCAGTTGCTCTATGTTCTGCTTCCATAGGAGTTTCTATTGCCGTAAAATATGTAGCATATAAAAAAGCTTCGGCGGCAAACAAGCCTAATTCTGCAACGATAAACATATCTCCCCAATCTGTTGACTCATAGTTGTCATCTGATCCAGATCTAGAATCATTTCTACTAGTATTGTTACTTTCTCTTTTACTTAAACTCTTCTCGGCGATGTCAAGCTTACCTTGACTATAACCAGAGTTTGTTATTCCAAAACTAAGCAGTACTAGTATAAGTGTAATTTTTTTCATAATCGATGGGTCTATAAAATTTAAATTCTTATGCACATAAATTATACCAGAGTGTGTTATTCTTAATTTGATTGCTATAGTTTATATGTCACTATTAAGGTGCTTATCTATAAACAATTGACTAGAGAAAAACCCTACTTTGAAAAGAATGAGGTCCTATTAAAGAACTGCTATTAGCAGATTTTCAAACCGTACTTTTTAAGGAGGTTTAACAATGGAAGTAACATAGTTGTAAAAATTTTATAGAGCTCATAAAAGTCAATTATTAATTTAAAATTATTACCTAGGTTTTGAAGGTAGTTTTTTTAATCTTGATAGTTGTTTTGCACTTAATCCAACTGCAAACAGAATCTTAGCTCGTACCTATTTGATTGGGGCTTACAGGTAAAAAACAATGATCATTTTGAAGTAAGCCTTGGTGTTTCTGTAAATATTGAAACTGATATCAAAAACGTTGATATTGATGAAAATACCCTAAAAGAAGTATTCGTTTTGTCAGATGTTACAATAGGATACAGGAATTCCAATAGTGCGGATTTGTAATCCGTGCTTTCGACAAAACTAGAATATACTTAAGACGATGATTTACTATAATAGATCATGATAGTTTTGTTTTTTGACACTGAATTTTCTTAAGTATAAAGCGATCACTACTAATGTGACCGTTTTTTATTTGTACTCGCTATGACGACACGGATTGCAAATCCGCGTTATCATATCCTAGCTATCTGGGTTCGTAATTTAGTAGCAAATATTCATAGAATACGGGATGAAACGAATAGCGCGGATTTGTAATCCGTGCTATCGTTTCCGAGCGATTGGATCATTAACGAATCTATGCTTATGCTGCCTTTTCGTAACTAATAGCATTAACCAATAAACTTTAATAAAAAACAAACGGTATTCTAACCATTTGTTTTCCTCTTTCAAGCTTATTTTTTCCTTTTGGCGTATCTTATTTTGGTTTCATAATTTTCCCATCCTTTATTTGCGACATCAAATCATTCAGAAATATAAAAAAATGAAAACACTACCTATTTACATTTGCCTCTTCTTACTATTCATATCATGTTCTAATGATGATGACGATCGAGTATTAAGTGACCTTAATGAGATTACTTCATTTAGTATTAATGAGCAACAGGGCGCTATAGACAATAAGATTATTACCCTTGAGTTAGCTGCAGGAACAGATATTACAGCTTTGACTCCCGTTATTGAACATACTGGAGAAAGTATAGCTCCTGAAAACGGTTCGACACAAGATTTTACAAGCCCCGTAGTGTATACTGTCGTTGCTGAAAATGGAGATACTCAAGAATTTACAGTTATTGTGACTATAACAGAACTAGAACCAAGTGATCTTAATGAGATTACTTCATTTAGTATTAATGAGGAACAGGGCACTATAGATAATAACACGATTACGCTTGAGCTTGATACGGGGACAGATATTACAGCGTTAATTCCCGTTATTGAGCATACAGGATTAACTATAGTTCCAGCAGTTGGTTTGGCACAAGATTTTACAAATCCTTTAGTGTATACTGTCGTTGCCGAAAACGGAGATACTCAAGAGTTTACGGTAAATGTTACTGTTCGTTTGGGAACAGCATCAGGAATAGAATTTATAACGACTTGGTCTGCTAAAGAAATTACGATTCCCACAAATCCAGCATTAACGTATAACTATAATGTAGATTGGGATAATGATGGGATAGTAGATGAATCTGGAATCAATGGGGATATCACGCATAGTTTTGATGTTGATAAAGAGCATACTATACGTATAACGGGTACTTTTCCTTCAATACAATTTGACAATGCTACAAATACTGGGGACGATGGGGTTAAAAAGATTATCTCTGTGGATCAATGGGGAACAGGGACGTGGTTATCTATGGAAAAATCATTTGCAGAATGCACTAATCTTAAAGTGCCTGCAACCGATGTACCTGATTTGTCAAACGTGAGCAGTCTAGGCTTCATGTTTATTGGTGCATCCATTGCAAATCCAGATGTAAGTAATTGGGATATTAGCAATGTAACTAATCTAGTGGGTATGTTTAGTAGTGCAAGGTTGGCGAACCCCGATGTTAGTAAATGGGATACTTCTAATGTAACGGAAATGTTTGGGATGTTTTTATTTGCTTCATCGGCAAACCCCGATATTAGTAACTGGAATATTTCTAACGTTACTGATGCTGGTAGTATGTTTAGTAGTTCAGCATTTTCAACAGAAAACTATGACAAACTACTCATTAGTTTTGCAAATCAAATACGACAAAATGATGTTGATTTTGCCGTATCTAGAACCACTTTTTGTTCTGATGAAGCAGCTGCCGCAAGAGCTACGTTGATTAGTGAAAGTAATTGGGATATTAGAGATGGTGGTCGTGATCCTCAATGTGAATAATCTTGCTAATTTGTATAAGAAGTGTAAAAAAACCGATAGCGCAGATTACAAATCTGCGCTATCGGTCTATCTAATTTGTAATTAGTGTTATCATCTCTGAGCTATCAGAGAACACTAAAAACACAATGATTTTTATTTTTTTATGTTTTGTGTGAGATGTTTTCCGAAGTATACTACGATAAAGTAAAATTCAACAATGATGGTATAAAACATCGGATCTCCAAAAAACGTTGAGTAGCTACCACCTTCAGGAATTACAAATATAGGAACGGTTATTAATGCATCTAATACCGCAGCAGTTATTACAAAGATAAGTGCTAGATGGGTCGGTTTCATTTGTCCTTTTTTATAGAATAAATAGGTTCCAAGACAGGCGCTAGGAATAATAGCTAAGGCTACTATAATGTTGGCTTGTCGCTCTAAGTTATCTAATATTGTAATGTAAAACGATGCGAGGTAAAAACTAACACCTAAAACCCATACTAATATGGCACATACAATACTAAATAATCGATTGGTCATCATAATCTTTGATTTTGAAATTATGATACAAATCTATAATTATGCTATATCAGTAATTTATTCTAAAAGAAGTATGATTTGTTTGAAAAGAATTTTACACTTGAACTCGCCTTCGTAAGTAAAACAATAACTAGGGATTAATTATACATAATGTTGTACAGTTTTATCTTATGAGACACTAGAAATATTAATTAATCTTCTTAGAATTATGTATATAGGCATAGTTAAATAACTATGTTTGTTAGATATATTTTTAGTTATTAGTTTTATTCCAGAGCATCATATTTGAGACAAAGACGATATCCGTCTAATTTATACGCTATTGATTTTCTCTTATAGACAAAAAAGGTTATGGTTTTGCAACAAATTCTAGATAGTCGAGGTTAATACACCAACGACTTGTAGAGAAAAACTTAACGCGCAACACGTGTTCTCCAGCTTCTAATTTTGCGTTAACAGAATATTCTGCCCAATCCGAAAACCAATCGCTCGACGGTGTCACATTAATTTTATTGGCTAAAGCTTTTCCATCCAAAAAAATATGTAATCCCTTTTGTTCTGCAACATCATTGCGTGCAGTAGCCATTGCTTTAATCACATACTCACCCGCATTTTTTACTTGTATGGTGTATTCTAGCCATTCATTATCTCTTGTCCAACTTATAATATGTCCGTTTGATTGATTTGGTTTTGCTTCAATCTCAACATCTAAATTTTGCCCACTCCGGTAATTAGTTTCCGATTTTTTGTTGGTATTAACTTCGTGAAAAGCAATGCCTTCTCCTCCTGTGTCAAAATCCTCAGCTTCAATTCGCCCAGGAATGGTATGAACTTCTTTAAAGGGTTTTTGCGTGTTCTCAGAATTGCTTCCAGAAGGTAGGTTATGCACCATTGCCTGGCCAATATAAATAGATGTTCCTTCGGGTAATTTTGTTACTTTGAGTTGTGCTGTATGTTGTCCAACCTCTTGTTGTTGGGCATAAAAGAATTTTGAGAAATATACATTTCCTGAGCTTTGTCCAAAAGTAAAGGTCTCAGGTGCACCGTCATCAATAGTAATTTCAACTTCCATGCCTTCGCCTTGAGGAATAGTTGTGAAGCAAATTAAATCTCCTTCCCAATTAAATCTTAGGGTTTCGTTCACCTTTGAACATTTGAGCGCATCGCTTAACATACTGCTAGTTCTGTATTGGTCACTATTATATACAGCATCGGTATTTACATTCACACTTTGCCAGCCCGAACTTTTAGTGGCATTGTTGACTGATAACAATGAGCTGTTTGAAAAATGATTAAATACAATAGGTTTAGGGATTTTGTGTGGTCCATCCTCACCTATGTCATGCATGGTCATAATAGATCGAACAACTATATCACTGTATATTTTATGACCATCAGCATTTGGGTGTACACCATCTTTAGAAAATACTACTTTGCCCTTAACTGGACTAGAATTTTTAAAGACGAGTTGGTCGGCTTTTAATTGTTTTACTACTTCAACACCTAAATCAATTGAAGGGATGCCATATGTATTGGCCATTTCTTCTATAATAATACCAAAACCGTATTGTTTACCCACCATTAATCTATCTAACATCCACTCTCCTACGGTATACACAAAACAGATATCAATATTTGGGTCTGTTTCCCATATCTGCCGAACCAAACCTTCGATTGCACGTGCTTCATATCCACCTCCACCGTTTACACGATATTCAATAAAAACCACGTCGGGTTTATGAACAAGTAAATCATTCTTTACACGACTAGCAGCAAAATCAGCTCCTGTACCTGGAACTGCTGCATTTATCTCAGTAAATCTAATATCCTTATATTGATTTTGAAACCATGAAAATACATTATCGCTCCAGCCGGTTTGTCGAGTAATACTACCTCCTATATAGCCTATATTAATGTTTTTTTTAGTGTTTAATTTTTCGAATAGATTCGGTATCCCATTCCTCATACGAAGTTCTTCTGATGTATTGGGGTCGTAAGATTGGGGTACTGCAGCATAAGTAAGGAAATGAAAGAACAACGTGGTGGTAATCCAAAAAAACTTACTCATTATTTAAACTTTAATGTTAAATTTTATCTATGCTTTTACTGTTTGATTACTCAAACCTTGATCAAAGATACTAAAAGGTTTGAACGTAAGTTACAGGTAGACTTAAGTTTGAACCTTGTAATTACGTTTTCTTAAATATTGCTATTGGTAGTTTTTATTCTGTTATATTTAGTTTAATTGGATTTGGACTTTCAAGAAAGACAATTTAATGTATCATTATAAAAGTATATATCATAAAATTCTCGAGCATTAACCTTTTAATAAAATACGATCTCCTATTTTTTATATACTTTGTTACTTATCATTGTTCATTAGAAATTATCATTAATTAATTCCATATTTGTCATTGCTCCTGCAATATTTCCACTAGCTACGGCATTGGCTACTGAGCGCATCCTAGTTGAATTATCTCCGCAAGCATAAATTCCTTCAATACTAGTTTTTTGAAAATCATCCACTTCAATATGCCCTTGTTCTGTTAGTTTACAGCCTAAAGAAGCAGGGATATTAGAATGCTGTACAAATGGAATAGCTGCATAAACCGCGTCGAAATTAATCTTTTTCTCGTTTTTGAAAACAACATTGTTAATATTCCCGTTGTTATGTTCAATTTCTGAAATTTCTGTCTCGATAATTTCGATGTTATTCTTTTTAAGTTTCTCGGTTTGTTCAGTGGTAAAATTACTTTTTCCAGAGGTCAAAATTGAAATTTTATCGGTTAGATTATTCACCAATGAAGCAACATGAAATGCTGTATTTCCATTGGCTATGATTCCTGTTTTTTGTCCTTTGAATTCAAAACCGTGGCAATACGGACAATGAATAACAGAAATTCCCCAACAATCTGAGAAACCTTTAATCTCAGGCATTGTATCTTTTATACCGGTGGAGAAAATCAACTTTTTAGACTTGATTTTCTTTCCATTTTCTGTAATTATTTCAAAACCATTTTTAGTTTTTTGTCCTCTAATTGCAAAATCATTCAAGAATTTTATAGTGTCATAATTTAATACTTCTTCTTTTGCTTTTTGAGCGATTACACTGGGTTTAATTCCATCTTGTGTAATGAAATTGTGAGAGTAAGGAGTTTGTCTATTGCATGGTTTGCCGTTATCAATGATTAAAACATTTCGTAACGATCGCCCAAGAGCCATTGCAGCAGAAAGCCCAGCGTAACTTCCTCCAACAATAATTACATCAAAAGTTTTATTATCTATCATAAAATTGAATTTTGAAAATGAGGCGAATGGAATCGATAAACTAGTTAACATGATTAACTTTAGATGTTCCCTTCTTGTCATTTTAGTATTAAATGGTGCTTTCTAAAAATGGATAATCTATGTAACCTTTTTCTCCTGTGGAATAGAAGGTACTTTGATCTGCTTTTTGCAATTTTGTATTAAGCTCAAAACGTTTCACCAAATCAGGGTTACTAATAAAAAGTTCTCCAAACGAAATTAGATCTGCTACATTTTGCTCAATGGCATCATCGGCTAATTCTTTAGTGAAGCCTCTATTTATAATGTACGAACCCTTGTATAGTTTGCGATAGTGTTTTGCAGTCTCTAGAATACTTTGAGTTGGATTATGATCATCTGCTTCTACATACCCTCCAATATGAAGGTAAGCCAAACTATAGGTATTTAGCTTTGTGATGATATACTCGAACAATTGCTTTGTTTCATCATCTGTTTGAATACCAAACCAAGTCTTGAAATCAGGAGAAAGTCGAATGCCTATTTTCGATGAAGGAATTTTTTGTAGAATTGTATCTAAGGTTTCAAACAAAATTCGTGCTCTATTTTCAATGTTCCCGCCATATTGATCTGTTCGTGTATTGGCACATTTGGCAAAAAACTGATGAAATAAATAACCATTTGCGGCGTGTATTTCTATACCATCGAAATCTGCCTTCATAGCATTCTCAGCCGCTACTTGAAAATCTAAAACCGTATTTTTTATTTCTTGAGCAGTCATTGCTTTAGGAATAACTGTTGATTTAAAACCCGAATAGGTGTAGCATTCTGAATTTGGATTAATTTCAGAAGGAGCTAAAGGCAAATTTCCATCAAGTAAATCTGGATGAGAAATTCTTCCAACGTGCCACAGCTGAGCAAATATTTTCCCTCCTTTTTGATGCACTTTTTCAGTGACATTTTTCCAAGAAGTTGTTTGTTCTACACTATATATCCCTGGGATGTTTATGTATCCAATAGCTTGTTTGCTTACACTAATTCCTTCCGAAATAATTAGCCCGGCTGTAGCTCTTTGTTCGTAGTACTGGGCTATTAGGTCAGTTGCCAATCCTTTTTTGTTGGTAGCTCTACTTCTTGTCATTGGAGCCATTACAACCCTATTTTTCAAGGTTAAATTTTGTGTTACATATTTGTCTAAGACAGTCATTTTATCTTGAATTTTTGACAAAACTAAGTAAATTTATTATTATTGCAAATGAATCGCATTAGTTATTGCAAAATAATCGCATTAATATGAAAAGACGAAATACTCAAACTAAAGAAGCTGTATTAGACTTGCTTAGAGAGTCAGGAAAGGCAATGAGTCGAGATGCTATTGAGCAGAAAATCGAACAGGATATTAATCGCGCAACAATTTATCGGGTTTTAAATCGATTTTGTGAAGACGGCATTCTACATCGTGTCGTGGCAGAAGATGGTAAACAGTATTTTGCCGTTTGTGTAAACTGTGATAATAAAATCCTTTCAGGGCCTCATTTTCATTTTAGATGTATTAAATGTGATACAATTGAATGTTTGGCTGTGGCGGTTGATTTTTCGGTACCAAATGGTTATCAAGTAAATGATGTAAATTGTGTTTTATCAGGGACTTGTAAGGATTGTTCTTGTTGATTTTTGATTACCCATAACGTTTAGCTATGCCTAGCGCAAGAATTAAATTTAATTAATTTGATTGTTAATCAGTTAGTTAGGTGGGTAAAACCCTTTATTCCGTTTTAAAAATCCTTTGGCGATATCATCTACAATATCGTGGTGGGTACTCCATTTTTCATATACCTCTAATGCCCATTTCTTTATCAAATCTTTACAATTAAATTCATTAGTGGACTTCTCTTTAATATCAATGGTCGTAATATTCCCTCTTTTTAGAATTTCAGGTGGATTTAAATATTCGTCATGTTTATGAACCTTATATTCATTTAAATAATCACTAAGTTTTGGTGAATGCGCATATGTCCATTTTATATCATACTTAAAAATTAAATGAAGTCTTGATAAGTGAAAGTGATTGTTCCATCTACCATGAATTTCAGGGTGTTGTAGTGTGTGTGCGTCTACAATCAGAAATCTATATATGTGATTTGCCCGATTTGAAAAATCAATCTCTTGAAATCCAAGATTAAAGATTTCTAAGCATTCATGAATTCCTCTTTTCGTGTTTGCACCACAAAATTGACACTGTCCACTATCTAAAAGTGCCACTCCATTCTTTTTTGCTACATAGATATAGTTTTGCATTATCTTTTTGCTTGTTGATAAGGTTTCAGATATGTGTTGTAGCGGGGTAAAATGTTACTAAGTCATCAGCATTATCTGTGGATTGATTGTTAACTTTTCTCTATTGCCCCTAGTATTTCACTAGTGTTTCATATAAAGTCTATGCCAACATATTAAAAAACAACTATAAGTTACAAAACCTATAGCGATTTGTTACACTATTGTACTCTTGCCAATTAGTCTCAAGGCCACTAGTCATAGATTAGCGATAGTGGGCCTCTCAAAAAACGAGATGCACAGCTCATATATGTATTACTTAAACCATACCTGTTATTGCAGCAATAAAGCCGATCACAAGAATTAACAAAAATAAGCCAAACCCTATAGCATACATCACTAGTACTTCTTGATTTGTAGAGCTGTTACGACTAAAATATTTATGTAAGAAGGGTATCCCCAAAACGGTCCCAAATATGAGCAGTAACGTAAAAGGAATAGCAGATATAAAAGTAGCAGATTCGCCACTTCGTTTTACCATTACGGCTCGTGCAGCATAATGACAAACTATGGGATAGGCAATCATGATACCACTAAAATTTATAAACTCACGAGATGCATAGATTAGGCTTAGGTATTCATCCCAGCTGCTATTTTTTAAATAGGTTTCAAGTAGTGAGGTTACAAGATTAAAAAGAATTAATATCCATAAAACAATAAATGCAATTTGAAACCATTTTCTGGACAATCTAATTTCTGTTTGTTGCACAGCATAGACTGCGCTGCGTAACCAGAGAAGCCATAATAGTATAAAAAGACCAAAAAAAATAGCAATAACCCCTAACAGTAACGTAACTGTAATTTGAGAGGTAGGTGGGTTTTGAGATATGGTTTTAAAGCTAATTGTTACAAACGTATAGGCTAAAAACAGCACCAAAGGACCTGGGATTAAATATACAGCTAACTTTTTGGGAGAAAGGTCGAAAATGTAATCTGCTATTTTTTGCATATTCAATTTTATAATGATCAATATAGGTTAATTTTTCATTATTAACTTTTTATTCTTCAAGTTCAATTTCATTTGGTTTTATTGGCGGTGGCGGAATTGGTGGAGGTGGAGGAGGAACGTTTGTAATGTCAAACCCTTTAAATAATATAGTATAGTTAAAAAAGTCAGGTTTATGTACTGGATTAATGTTTTGAAACTGCTTTGCTATTTCCTTTAAAACTTTTTTTGTTATTGAAATCGTATGCTTGTCTTCTATGTACAAATAAATCAAAGCAGGTTTAAGTTTATCTTTATTGTGTTGAAAATTATAGGGTTTTGATATTATGTTTTCAAGTTCTGTTTTTAGATATTTTATTGGTTTTTTATTTTTTTCTTTACCTCTTCCAATAATTAATGAATCGTTTTTGATCGTTAATAGATTTCTTCTAAAGTAACAAGCGATTTCACTTGATGTAGGACAACTAGAAAATCCTAGAATATGATAAATTGTATCATTGTCCTCGAATTTCAAGCCAGACACTTTTCTTTTGCAGGCTATTTTGCCCATCATTTCTCTTAATTCAGAAAAGCTCATAACTGAATCCAAACTAATAACTTCAAGTTCATTTTTAGCTTTTGACTTCTCAAAATTTTGAGAGAATAATTTACTCTTGGGATTATTATCACAGGAGCATAAAAACAGCACCAAAGGACCTAGGATTAGATATACAGCTAACTTTTTGGGAGAAAGGTCGAAAATGTAATCTGCTATTTTTTGCATATTCAATTTTATAATGATGAATATAAATTAATTTTCCATCATTTTAGTACAGAAACTCAAATAGAAAATTAAAAAGTTTTAGGTAGTAAACGAGTTACAGTACATAATGATTATAAACCCAATATATAAGCCTATAAATCATTTCGATTTATAGGCTTTATAATCTTAACTTTTCGACCTATCTTTGCCCTTAGAATGAATCTAGATAGATTTGTTCTCTGGAAAAAGAAAAATACGCATGAAGCTAGAAAAATCAGATATACTAAAAGCATTAGAAAGCATTACCGTAGCTGGAGAAGGAAAGAATATGGTAGAGAGTGGTGCCGTAAAAAATGTCATCACTTTTGGAGATGAAGTTGTAGTTGATTTAGTCTTAACTACTCCTGCATTGCATATCCGTAAACGAGCAGAGGTTGATGTCATGAAAGTGATTCATGAAAAAGTATATGAAAAGGCTAAAATAAAAGTAAATATCAAAGTCGAAGCACCCGCCGAGCAACCTCAAAAAAATGAGATCAAAGGAAAAACTATTCCAGGGATCACAAATATTATAGCCGTTGCTTCTGGTAAAGGAGGCGTTGGTAAATCTACAGTGACTTCTAATATTGCTGTGACTTTGGCAAAAATGGGCTTTAAAGTTGGACTTTTGGACGCAGATATTTATGGACCATCAGCACCCATAATGTTTGATGTAGAAAGAGAACGACCATTATCTGTAAAAGTAGGTGATAAATCTAAGATGAAACCTATAGAAAATTACGGAGTAAAAATATTATCGATAGGTTTTTTTACACAACCTAACCAAGCAGTAGTTTGGCGAGGCCCTATGGCCGCAAAGGCATTAAATCAGATGATTTTTGATGCCGCTTGGGGAGAACTTGATTTTTTATTACTGGATTTACCACCAGGTACAGGTGATATTCATTTATCGATCATGCAGTCTTTACCTATTACAGGTGCTGTTGTTGTAAGTACACCACAAAATGTGGCTTTGGCAGATGCCAGAAAAGGAGTTGCGATGTTCCAACAGGATAGTATTAACGTTCCGGTATTGGGAATTATAGAGAATATGGCGTATTTTACACCAGAAGAGCTTCCTAACAATAAATATTATATATTTGGAAAAGAAGGTGCTAAACATCTGGCAGAAGATATTGATGTTCCTTTCTTGGGAGAACTTCCATTAGTACAAAGTATTCGTGAAGCGGGAGATGTAGGTAGGCCAGCAGCATTACAAACTGCTACTCCTATAGAAAAAGCGTTCGAAGAACTGACTAAAAATGTAGTGCAGGAAGTAGTAAACAGAAATGAAAGTTTACCACCTACCGAAGCAATTAAAATAACAACAATGGCAGGTTGTTCTGCCGTAAAAAAATAGACTATGACTTCTGAAGAATTAAGAAAGAATGTAGAAAAAGCCCTAGATGAGATCAGGCCTTTTTTAGAAAGTGATGGGGGTAATATTTCTTTAGTTTCTATAGAGGATGATAAGAGAGTTAAAGTGCAATTAGAAGGCGCTTGTGTTGGATGTAGCGTAAATCAAATGACATTAAAGTCAGGTGTAGAAATGACCATCAAAAAATATGCACCTCAGATCGAAGAAGTATTAAATATTGCATAAGTTCTTGTCATAAACCACACCTTAATAAGTTACAAACTTGATTTATGGCTTTTTGAGTCCAAATAAGGGATGCAAAATGGTAATTCTCAAAATGATGAGGTCATAAATCAACCAACTTATGATAAAAGTTCCTAGACTTAATACCATAAATTTAGGTACAAAGCCCCAATCCAAATTCATGATATAGTATCCAATTGCTATGGTAACGGTTTGATGTAGAATATAGAAGGGGTACACCGCGCGATTACAATATGCTAACAGCTTACTTTTTTTGTTGAGATAGGTTGCTGCATATCCAAAAATAACCAAAATCCAAGACCACAAGTTAGTTACTTTTATGAATGCTTCTGTAAAGTGTATATAGATGCTGTCTTTTCCTATTATCCATATTATTAACTGCACTCCAAAAACTATTATGCCTATACCTAATGCTTTATTTTTTATACTAGCTAGGCTTTTCCAAAATATAGGCCCAGTAGCAATTAAAACAAATCCATAAAAGAATAAAATGATATAATTTAGTACCGTAAACCAATCATCGATTAATGCATTAGTAACAGGAAAAAAAGGTTCTACTAATGCCTCTGTAAAGTACAAGGGTATAATAAACAGGTATAGCCCATAAGGTTTTTCGATCTTCTTTTTGATCCAGTCTACTACTGTCGACTTTTTTCGTTTTAAATATCCAAAAACAGGGGATAGTACAAGCGAAAAAAGGAATAGATACACTAAAAACCAAAGGTGATGCCAACTTATATTTCCTTCAGGATATACCCCAATAAAAGCTTCGGTTGTAAAATAATCATAATACGATTTTGAAAAATGTCCTGAAGCTAATCGTTCAAAATACACCTGGGGCGGAACAATACATAACATTCCAAAAAGTAACGGAATTAATAGTCGTTTACAACGCTCGATATTAAATTGCCAAAGGGTTCTATGAGATAAAGCATAATAAGTTCCCATTCCCGAAATCACAAACAAAATAGGTAAACGCCATTGATTCAAGAAAAGCATCGGCCAACGCATCCATTCGATAATATTATTGTTTTTAATATGCCATCCCCAAGGCACAAAAAACATTCCTACGTGATAAAAAATTAACAAGCCAAAGACTAATACACGTAGCCAATCTAAGTCGTATCGACGAATTTTTTGTTGCATGATATTCTAATTTTGTTTTGCCAAAAGTGGAATATTTTGCTTGTAACTGGCAATAAAATAGGTGGTTCTATGTCTAGAATTGTAATTTTAGACGTTTTTAATTCTGGGTTTTGGTTTTTTGAAGTTTTATATATTCTTTAGGTGATACAGCAACGTGTTTTTTAAAAGCGTTGTAAAATGTGGCTTTTGATGTAAAACCTACAGAGTTACCAATGGCTTCTATGGTAAGGTGGCTATATTTTTGATCTAATAGTCTTTTTTTGGATTCGGCAATTCTATATTGATTTATAAAGTCATTAAAATTTAAATTGGTAGACGTATTTATAATCTGCGAAATATAATTGGGATTAGAACCTAATAGTGTTGCCAAATCTTTTAACGATATTGATTTGTTCAAGTAATATTTTTCGTTTTCAACGTATGCTTTAATCTCTTTTATCGTATTGGTATCGGTATTTATTTTAGACGTTTCATACTTATCAGCGATCCATAAAGATGAAAAGAAACGAGATTCTGATAGCAGCACAAAGGCTGTGATTGTTACTAAACAAGTGTGAAATATAAATATATAATGATCCCCATTGTCATCTTCAAAATTTAAAAAAACTAAGAATACTAAAATAAAAAATGCTAATAACCCAATGATCGTATTACGAGAAAAATTGTATTTGTTTACACTTATATTACCTGCATTTTTGGTTTTTTTAGTATACACATTTTTGACGATAAGTCTGCTAGATAGTAAAATATAGACAGTAAAACTTAACAAAATTAGCCATCTAAATTCATCTTTAATCATAAGATAGCTATAATCAAGATCATTAGGAACAGCTACTGTTTTCATATCTGGGAAATACGCTCCTAAATAGGCATTTATTTTTACAGCCTTGGGTTGTATATAAAATTGTAGTTGAGTAAAAAAATATAAAATTGAAGGGAGTATGTGGATCCAATGTTTTTTTAAGGTGACCGTTTCTTTTTCTAAGAGGGAGTATACAAATACATATATCGAGGGAGCAAGCAGTAACACCAGAGGTTCTGTACTATCATTTAAATGAGGTACATACTTCATAAGCCCGGTATAGCATAAAAAAACATCACCAGCAATAATAGATTGAAGCAATAAAGACCAACCAAATATTTTAAAAGCAGTGTTTTTATAAGAAGCCCTAATAAGAATAACGAAACTGATCAATATTCCTATAAATACACCCAGAAAAATAAAGTAAGAGACCAGATTATGGCGTATAGGGATATGATCGATGATATATTGGCTAGTTTCCATAAATTATCGTGCTACTTGATATTAAAATCGACTAGTTTTTGAGGTCCTTCTAGCGGTACTCTAATAATCTTAAGAACTCCATCTTCTGTAGTAGAAATTTGCCATTTGATCAATGTGATTGTACCATTTTCTATTTCGATTCCTGTAATGCATCTGGGATGAACACAACTACCATCATTAAATAGGGGTAATTGACCCGCTTCGGGAAATCGAGGGCGATGCGTATGCCCTATAATAGTAAATAGGTTCTTATTATCGGCTATCCATTTTTTGATTCTACGTTCTACTCTTATAGATTCTTTATAATTTTTTGCTGGACTTGTAGGGTCAGAAATACCGATTATTTGCAAAGGTTTCCATAAAACACGTACCAAAAACCGATTAATACGCCATCCGTTATAATTCATATAATCGGCTTGATGTCCATGTAACAGAAATAGTTCTTGATTTGTATGTTGATGTTTTAAAATAATAGATTCATGGTATGTTATATTTGGAAAAAGAGGAACCTCTTTATTGGTTTTACGATCTAGGTAAGCGTAAAGATGTTTTTTTACATATTTTGGATTTCGGTAAACCATATCATGATTTCCCCAAATCATTGCAAGCCTGTTGCCATTATAAAACAATTGCAGCAGTTCATACACGTTTTTATGAGAGCGAAAAACAACATCAAAATTAAGATTCTCCCATAACTCATCTCCATCACCTAATTCACAATAGGTAAAGCCTTCATTGTAATAATGTTTTAATGCATGAAAATAAATATTCCTATTGTTTGCAAATTCATCTGCAAAACTATTATCTCCTCGATGGCAATCACTAAATAATACAAATTTAGAGGTATCATCAAAAGCAATTACTTTTGCATTTTTATAGGCGCGATCCAGACGCGATTGGGAGGACATAGTCAAATGTTTTTAGTAAATATACAATACAATATATAGTATTTCTGAAAGTGAATATAAATAATGTCTTGAATTTATAATTATATTTATAGTGTATCCAGAAGACACAATACTTATGAGAGCACTTATTAATATTGTAATGATAACCATGTTTTTAAATACGAGTACTACTTTTTCTCAAGATGATCATACAGACTTAGAATCTTTACCCAAAGATAGTGGCGGCATACATAAAGCAAATGCTTTAGGCGTAACAGATGCCGTTTACGGGCATTACATTTATACGCCAAGTGGCTATAGCAAAGATTCTCCAAAGTACCCATTGCTTGTTTTTTTACATGGATCTGGAGAAAGAGGCAATAGTAAAAAAAGTCCTGATAAATTAAAAAAAGTAATCATTCATGGACCACCAAAACTTATCGAAAATAAAACGTGGTCTCCAAAATATCCTATGATTGTTGCCTCACCACAATTACCATCGGGCAATTGGAAACCAGAAGATATTCATGACTTTATTACCTATTTAATATCCAATTATCATATAAACACCAAGCGTATTTATGTTACAGGATTAAGCTTAGGAGGCTATGGTAGTTTTAACTATATCTCTAAATATAGTTCAAGTAGTTATGCAGCAGCAATTGTTCCAGTAGCAGGAGGAGGAGATGTTAACTCGGGAGATAAATTTACTAAAGTACCAGTATGGGCATTTCATGGGGATAGTGATAAAGTAGTACCCCAAAAGCAATCTATTGATATGATTACTGCAATCAATCAGGCTAACCCAAATACTAGGGCTAAACTGACAATATATCCGGATATTGGTCATGATTCATGGACAAAAACATATAACGCCAAAGGAATGGGGAGTGAAAGTAAGAGCCATGATGCTTTTGATATGAATATTTATGATTGGATGTTTATGTTCAAAAAACAATAGTTTTATGATACTCCAATAAATTTAAAAACTTCATACACTAATATGGCTGGCCAAACAATAGCTTTTAGCACGCCCAAAACGCCCATCCAAAAACTTGTAGCGTGACTGATAAAGTAAATTATTGCTCCTATACATCCTATACCATAAATTGTATTTGAGGAAGCACTTTTTTTTGCTGTTTCTTTCATGGTTTTACTTGATAACAGAGATTTAAATATCCGAGGCTTGCCTCGAAATCAAAATGTTTTTTCTATTACATGCCTCGTAGACTTGTCTTGAGGCGGTTTACTATTTTTGAATACGATTATTTAGTAAGTCTACCAATGGCACAACTGACATATGATTTTGCTTTTGTACTTAAGTTGTTTTTATCTCCAACAGATGGATATCCTAATTTTGAGAGTTCGTTTTGAACGGTGTTTAAGCCGTCTTCGGTTTTATAGTTAAATGATACAGTACAGTTTTCGGTATTTACAGAAATATTATATATGCCTTGTACCATATGAAGTTTTTTTGCAATGGTACTCTCACAGCCTGCACATTTTAAATTTTGAATTGCTACAGTAGTTTTCATGTTTTTAGAATTAAAAAGTGTTAAAAGATCAAAACTACTTAAGCCGCTTAAATTGTACTATGATAAATATCAGTAGCAAATATGACCCTATTACCTCTTTTATATTTTATATATTTATAAAGCCATGTCAAATGCAAAATATAAACGGTATTTAAAACAATCAATCCCTTTTGGTATCATCTGGCTTGTTTTTGCAGTGGTGTACACATTTTTAGAATTCGGCATCCTAGGGGATTCAGAGTATTATCCTTCTACAGGAAACCTATATGATTTTAAAAGTTCCTTTATACATTCTTGTATAGCGGGCTTTCTTTCTGGTTTTATTCAAGGTTGGATAGAATTAGTGTGGCTTCGTAAACTATTTATCAATAGAGCTTTATGGGTTAAAGTAGTGGTCAAAAGCATATTTTATGTATCCTTTATTTTAATCGTGTTGATTATATTTAGTTTGTTAGCCAATAGTAGACTGCTTAAACTTGGTTTATTCGACCCTTTAGTGATTAGGAGTTTATATGTCTTTATGCAAGAGTTTTCATTTTGGAGTGTAGTCATCTATTTGGGATTAATATCCTTTGTAGCATTACTTTTTTCTGAGATTAGAGAATATGTAGGTATGGGGGTGTTATATAATTTTTTATTAGGAAAGTATCATAAGCCAAAGCAAGAAATTAGAATATTTATGTTTTTGGATATGAAAGCATCTACCACTATTGCAGAAAGTATCGGGCATAAGCAATATTTTAAATTGATTAAGAAGTATTATGCCGATATGACCGATGCCATTTTGGAAACTGAAGGAGAAATATATCAATATGTAGGAGATGAGATTGTAGTTTCCTGGCCCGAGAGAAAAGGAATACAACATAATAATTGCATACGGTGTTTTAAAAAAATCAAAGATGCTTTTGAGAAAAACAAGCAAGAATATATTCTCGAGTTTGGGATTGCTCCAGATTTTAAAGCAGGATATCATATTGGAGAAGTGACTATAGGAGAGATCGGAAATATTAAAAAAGATATCATTTATACAGGAGATATTTTAAATACCACCGCCAGAATCCAAGCAACATGCAACACCTATAAAACCAAAGTTTTAATTTCAGAAAAACTACTTCTTAAATTATCAAAAGAAAAAGATTTTACACACACTAAAATTGGAGAATTAGAGCTGCGTGGAAAAAAAGAGTTGGTACAACTACATAGTATTTCTTTTTAATCCTTTCACACTCAAATTAATTTAGATTGGTGTATACTACCAAGGATGACTTTTGTCATATTTAGAATTTAGGTTTACCACTATTTTTGGATAAAAGTTAAATGCGAAACCTATGAAAGTAACTATTCAATTTGTACAAATGCCAACTAGTGAAGCTATGGAGAATTATGTACATGAAAAGCTTGATAAATTTTATAAAAAATATGATTGGGTAATTAAGTCTGATGTCTTTTTTAAGAAAGAAAATGATCCCAAAGGCAAAGGGAAAATTTGTGATATAGAGCTTAGTTTACCAGGTCCTAAAATTCATGCAACCTCGAATGAAAAGAGTTTTGAACTAGCCTTTAAAGAGACCTTAGGCGATGTAGAGACACAGATTAAAAAACGAAAAGGTACTATGAAACCTTATCTTTAAAATAGAAAAACTCAAAACTGATATTTATCATAATTTAAAACTAGTGATAAGATTATCTTAGTACTGTAGTCAAAATAGTTTTTGATTTTTGCTGGTGCAATGCAACAAAAATCAAGCGAAGAAATAAATTTCTTCAAAAGAAACAGGTAGACCCTCATCTACCTGTTTCTGTTTTTATGTAGTTGATTATAAAATTTCAAAACCATCAAAAGCTTGTGCAGGAACTTCTGTAAAAGTAACAGCATCAACTCTTGCGTATTCAGGACCTTTTTTACACCATTCTATAAGTTCTTCGAGTTGATTTTTAGTTCCTTTAGCTTCGATATACACACTGCCGTCGGGTTGATTTTTTACAAATCCTATAAGACCTATTTCTACAGCTTTCTTTAGTGTGCTTTTTCGATACCAGACACCTTATACTTTACCTTTTACAATGATGTTATATTGTTGTGACATTTTTTTAAAATATAGATGATTGAATTGAGATGAAAGATACTGTAAAAAGTAAAAGAAGTTTACTTTATGATATGATAAATGTCATTTTTAATACTACTTATATCCTCTAATTTTGAAAGTATAAAACTATGTATTATGAAAAAAATTCTTGTACCCGTAGACTTTTCAAAGTATTCAGAATATGCATTAGAAGCAGCTGCTGTATTTGCTAAGCAACACGATGCCGAAATTATAGTGTTACATATGCTTGGATTATCAGAAGCAGTATTAACTAAAAATGAAGGACAGGAGGTAGCAGAAGCTGTGTACTATATGAAACTTGCTGAAAAGAGATTCGAAACATTTTTAGACAAAGAGTACCTGAAAGGGATAAAAGTCACCGAGACGGTACAGAATTATAAAATATTTAGCGAAATCAATGAAGTAGCTCACGAAAATAATGCAGACCTTATTGTTATGGGATCTCATGGTGTTAGTGGCCTTAGAGAAGAAGTTTTTGTAGGGTCAAATACCGAAAAAGTAGTGCGTACTGCAGATGTGCCAGTATTTGTTGTAAAAAACAGTGTAGGAGATTTTAAGATCAAAGAGGTCGTATTTGCATGTGACTTTAAAATAGAAAACCTTAGACCTTATCATAATGCAATGCGATTGTTTAATGCACTGGGAGCTAATGTACATTTACTGTATGTAAATCTACCAGGAGAGAAGTTCAAAAACTCTACTCAAATGGAAGAAAAAGTAAAAGAGTTTCTTTTTAAAGCCGATGCTGGTAATTTAGAGATGCATGATCATGTAGTATATTATAGTGATTACTCTGTAGAAAGCGGAGTGTTTAATTATAGTAAAAAGATAGATGCAGATATCATTGCTATTCCAACACATGGAAGACGTGGTATAGCGCACTTTTTTAGTGGAAGTATAGGAGAAGATATCGCAAACCACTCGGATAAACCAGTGCTAACATTTAAGATTTAATCCACATTGTGGAGTTTAATTTCACAAGGCTTGCCTATAGGTAGTCGATATAGTACGCGATTTTTCATGAATAAGAAGACCTGTTAGGTATTAAAAAACGTAATGGGTCTTTTTTATGTCTTTTTCTACAGCCTCTTACTTATACAGATACTATCGGTTATTTAATTTTTGCTTTTCTTTATTTATAAATAATGATTTAAGTTAACAAACGCCCTTTTCAAACATCCTCTGATTATATCAATACCAGGATAGCCAAGCAACACTATATTTAATGAAGGTTGTGCAATACCTTCTGAATTCGCTCTGACGACACGGATTACAAATCCGTGTGATCGAGCAGGTATTTTATTACAGTGTTTTTAATTCTATTGTTGTTTTTTTACTGCTATACGAGGAAACCGAAATTTTTAAAGAATCTTTTTCAAAATTTATACTCGAAGCTGCATCGCAATATTTTTTTACGTCTTTTGTCTTATAATTTGCTTCAGTGGGGCTTTTAGAATAAGGAGGTTCTATTCTAACTGTAATTTGTGTTGGCTCACCAAAATCAGCTACTAGTGCGTCAAATAAATCTCTCGTTATTGTTTTCTCTAAGTTAAATCGAACAGATTTTATAATATGATTTGAGTCGGTTATAATATTTGTGTATCCCATTTTTCTATTGTACCAAGTGTAATCATAATAATATTTATAAAATAAAACCTTATCGTTATTTAGTCGTTGAATTCCATTTTGTGCTTTATGAAACACACCTATAGCTTCGATAGGCTCTCCAATTATATTTTTATAATCAAATTTTTTCTGACCAAAAGTACTTACTGATAACAGCAACGCGATTATAGGTATAAATTTCATGGTTTGTCTTAGTATTTAGAAATTGTGATATGAGTTTTTACCTTTTCATTTACTTGTTCTACAGTTGTTTTAGTAGATTCTAAACTAATAATTTCTATGGTGTGTTTTGATTTATCTTCATTCTTTACGTTATGATAAATTTCAGGAGAAACAAATTTATCTGTTTTATATAGCTTGGTTTCTAAATGAGTTGCTTCACTATAAGATCCAACAATGATATAATAGTAAGATTTTAAAAACTTATGTTCTTCACGATACGTTACATATTCATGTGTTTCGATTTTAAATGTTTTAAGGAAATAGCCATCATTAAAGTCATAAGTTTCTATAGCGTCATGGGTTAAATACGTTAGCGCATATTTTAATTCTTCTTTGTTTGTTATTTCATAAGCATTTCCTGTTTTTTGAGCATAAACAGAAAAAACTAAAATGGAAAATAAAAAGGTTAAGAGATTTTTCATTTTTGGATTATTACAAAGTTTAATACATTAAACATTTCTGAAACTTGTATCTTGTATTTATCAGATTCAAAATTCATAAGATACACCTTGTCGCTAAACTCCTGAACTTCTTGATCTGCTATATCCACTAGATTAGCGTTAGGAGGAACAGCTTCTTCTTTGTTTCTCTCGTACATGTTTTTAGGTTTCCCGAAATTCTTAACAAGGGCTTTATGCAAGTTTGATCCTATTCGGTCATTTACTTCTAAATAAAAACCGGTTATAATGCTTTTACTATTAGTTATATAATGCTTACTTCGAACAAATTGACCTAAATAAGTATTGTGTATCATGCGCCAATGTAAAAACTGTCCGTTTGCATCTGTTCTAACTTTTTCAAAAGTTGTTGTTTTTACGTCTTCTAGTTTTTTACCTATGTTTTCTAAAAAAATTGATTGGTCTTGACTGTAAAAATTTAGGCTTATAAAAAGTACTAGGATTAAGGATATTTTATTCATTATTGTTGGTTTTAATTTGTTGCACAATGTTAGGCAATATATGCCCATGGCAACAGGGGAGTTGACCCCTTTTATTGAGAAATATTCTATTAGTAAAAAGGTTTTGAAATAACTAGTTTTTTCATTTTTTATCTACTACAATACTAAAGTTTGTTAGTTTTATTTTCTGACACTGAACTTTTGTAAGTAAAAAAACGATCACATTAGTAGTGATCGTTTTTTATTTGTACTCGCTATGACAACACGGATTTGTAATCCGTGTGATCGGGTTAGCTGAGATAATGTTGGTAGTAGTTTTAGTTTGTCATAAACTTAGTTAATATCAGATTAGATTTCACATTCTTCTCTCTAATTTTTTCTCCGCATTTGTTATAACTGATGACCTTCCCATTATCAGAATTTTTAGTTATTAGATATTCAACTATTTCATTCCCTTCTATTTCAAGGCGATTAAAGATTTTGAACCTCCAAGTATCACCTGATTCAATAGATTTTGTAACTCGTTGAAGTATTATATTCGAATCAAGATCTATAATTCGGTCAATCGTTTTTATTTTTTTATCATGTGTTTTGAAGAATAAAATTCTTCTCGATTTTTCTTGAATTTCTGTTTTTAAATAGATATCAGATTGTAGGCAACTTGCCATTGAATTTAATTCAGGATTATTTTGTGAGAATCCATAATGACCAAATATGAGAAGAAATATTATTGGATATCGCATTATATAAATTGCTATGTATTTTTTACAACTATTATAAAATTTCTTGTACTATAATATTGATCACTCATTACCCAATTTAGTTTTTATGCATTCTCGTATTCTGTCCGATTTGCAGGATACTTTAATTTAATCCGATGTATTATTTCCGTTCGATTTTGAGCCCACTCAGGATATGCAGTCCATTCTTTTTCAGTTTTGAAATAGATAATGCGATTTATTTTTCCGAGTAATAATTCTGCATCAATTTCTATGCGTTTCCATTTTCCGTCAACTTTTTGGGTATAGGTAATTCCATCTCGGCCACTTCCATAAGCATTCCATCCTAATCTTTCTTGCCATAGTTTAAGAATCCATCCAATGAATAGAAGAACTATAATCAACCCAATAATAAGTAGTACTACAATAACTATGATATTCATCTATTTACTTTCTTGTTTTTTATATAAAGGACAACGGTCTAGTATAAGAAATGTAGGGCTGTCGATCGGTACTTCATTTCGAATTGACACTAATCAGATAGCACGGATTACAAATCCGCGTGATCGGGCTTTATGTGATTTTATTTTTTAATGAAGAATTTCTCCATAATTTCTCGCAAATTTCAATTATAAAGCTTTGATTTTTAATTAACCATTCAACTCCAACTTCATTAATTTTAGGTAGAGTAAATTTGTCAGATAGCACCAAATTTTCACTTTTTGATAGAGAACCATTATTAAGAATCCTATATAAAACATTAGTTTCAGATTCATCAATATAGTCAATGTCTTTTCGCAAAAGAGCGATTGCTCCAATATTTGTGGCAACACTATAGAAGATATCATCACTTTCAAACTTTTGTTTATCAGTATCTTTTAATAAATGAGTAATATTTGACCCTGATTTTCTCCTAGCAGTTATTAAATCATAAAAGTCGGTTTTACTATCGCATAAATTATCAACATACATTGTAATTCTTGAAACAAAATATTTCAAAAATTTACGATTTGAATTGTAAGTGCTTATATTTCTTATTTGTTCATAAGCCTCATCATATTGAGTTAAATATGTCTTGAAATTATCTTCAAGCTCTTGAACACTTAAATCTCTAATTTCTTTTATTATCGTATTGAAAAATGAATATCTTATTGACGTTTGTGAAATTGGTTGATTTAATATTGATTTTAGTACCACATACCTCTCAATAAAATTAGCAACGATTAATATTTTATCATTGATTTCTTCTTCTGAATCAGTTTTACTGATTGCTGATAAATATAGAGGATAAGACAATGAGGTTGCAACTGAGTAGTTGGTATTATAATTAACAATCTCAAATCCATTTGTTGGATAACGCTCCATGTTTTTAATTCTAATGTACAAATCAGAGTAAAAAACAAAATCACTTTTAACGAAGTAATAATAGTTTTCTTCGGACTTTAATTTTAAGAGTTTAGCATTTTCTTTAACCCACCGATGAAAACTTGTTCCAATTTTTTCAAAATCTTCTCTTGCTGTTCCAGCAGATGAAGAACGTTTCATACTTTCGGCATACTGACCTCTAAACCAAGCTCTAAAAAATTCTAAATCTTCATCTCTGGAAAAATAATGTAATTTAGAAATGTTTTCTCTCCAAATATCATTTAGTTCTATAAGAAAGTTTTCTTTTTCTACCTTAGATAGAAGTAAGCCTTTAAGCATCTCACTTGGAGTAAGATTATAACCTCTATCATTCATAGTTTCAAAAATTGTAAAGGCATTCTTATCAGAATAAGCTA
This sequence comes from Aquimarina sp. AD10, assembly GCF_003443715.1. Lineage (NCBI taxonomy): Bacteria > Pseudomonadati > Bacteroidota > Flavobacteriia > Flavobacteriales > Flavobacteriaceae > Aquimarina > Aquimarina sp. AD10. The sequence goes on from NZ_CP031965.1 coordinate 4,497,680, forward strand.
CAATTTCTACAAAAATTAATTTTTCCTTTATCCAATCAATAAATATTGGAAGCTTGTCTCCAGATAGATATTCAGGAAAAACCTCCTTTATATCTTGAAATCTTTCATAAATATTATGAATTGTAATGTTGTCATTTTCATTAATTTCAAAATCTATATTCTTGTAGAATGCGTCTAAAATATTGAATCGTTCAGGAACATCAATATTAAAAGAATTTCTACCATGTTTTCTAGAAAATATTAAATCATCAATAGGTTCTTTATCATCTCTGTCTTTTTGTAAATTATTAATATGAATAAGTAACAAAGTAAGAGAGGTTAGTCTTTGTTGTCCATCTATAATGGAAGAAACACCTGATTTTTCACAAAAAATCAAAGGTCCCATATAATATGAATCATAATTAGAAACATCTGCAATAGTATCTCCTAATTTGTAGCTACCACTAAAAGCTTCTTCAATGTCAATAAGAAGCTGTTCGATATGTTTTTTCTCCCATTTATATTCTCTTTGAAAAAAATCAATAGAATACTTTTTAGAATGAAGAATATCTCTAAGTGTTTTATCGTTTGCGTCTATTTTATTTGCTGCTGATGACATATTGTTTAGTTTAAGCTTTGAATTAATGTTTTTAGTATATAAAAAGCAGGTTCGTATACTTTCTTGTTATCCTTATTTGGTATTAATTCACCGTGAAAAAGAATGTTTCTCAATTTGTATATAACCTCAATTAATCCTTTAACTAATTTTTCTACATCATTTATTAAAAATATGTTTCCTGCTTCTATACCTTGGCGATTTGATGATATTAGATTTGTTGGCTTTTTTGGGTCAATTTTTCTATAAGTATCTAAAAGGCAGTTTCTTTGGTTTTCAGTTAAGCTTGAATTTTGTTGAATGTGATTATTTAAATTTTCAATATCGAATTTTGATTGATTAAATGTATATTGAGTTATGCTTCCTGAATTGGTAACCAGAGAATTAATATTAATTGCATTGCCATTGCCTGTTCGAGTTAATTCAACTTTGTAAATCCATCTTCTGAATGTCAAAGTTTCTGAAGTTATTGGATTCGTTTCTACAGAAATTGATTGAAATGTGATTCTTTTGTCTGCATTTGGGATATAAATAGATTCTAGGTATTGATGCAATTTGGCAATTTGACCTTTAAATATTATAGAATCATTATCCTTTCCATTTAACAAAGCGATAATTTTATCTCTAAATAAATTCGGATTACTTTTAATTTCTTCGATAATTACTCTATCTCGTTTTAAAGTTGGATACATATTCATATACCAAGCATTAAAGGGAATCCAAGCTTTTACAAATTGAGTTAAATAATCAATTTCTGCTAATGCTAACCATCTTTCAGAGTTATCTATATAAGGATTTGGCATTTAGTATATGTTTTTCATTTATCTATAGGTGTTCTTTTCGTCTTGCAGGCAACAATGTTATATAGTTACTTATTTAAGTAATACTTTTCGACTAATAAAACTATAGTTATCTTTTTAAGATATCATTACGGGAATCCACATTAAGAATTTAAAAGTTTTACCTATGTAATATTAAAATCTAGTGATCCTTGTATTTGTTTTTTTACATAGTATAATGAATACCTATGCTTTTAAAAAGAGATTAGAGTAGGGTAACGTCCCATATATGGTTCGTTTGCCTGCCGAAGGCGGCATATGCAATATACAAATTGTTGTAAACTGTTATTTTATTCAGATTTGATTAATTCAGTCAGTTTTTTTTCTATTTCATAACCCTTAATTCCAGGTAAATTTTCAAAATATTCCTTTATTTCGATTTCGCTCAAATTATAAGTCTCTTTCAATCCATTAATAATTGTTAATAGATATTCTTCACTTGGTGGATTTATTTCTTTAATTAGATTCTTTTCATTTGTGAATGTGAAAATTGAATTATCGTTTTGCTCTCCTAAATAAAGCAAATTTCCATACCAAGACTTTTCTTTAAAAATAAGAGAGCCTTTTTCTTTTGCTTTTTTAAAATCAATAAGTAATTCTCCTTGGTGATTAGTTTCTTGTTTTACGATTTCAATGTATTGCTCAGATGTTATTAAATACATTCTTCCAAATGTCTGAATGTCATCACTAAACTTCGTGTTTATAAATCCAACACCACAAGAATTCCAACTTTTAGATCTTTTTGCAAAATAAAGTTCACTATTGATATAAATTTCTTCATTGGCTTTTGGTAAAGTTTTATCAGAACAACCTTTATAATTTTTTTTCGAGCCTATTGGTTGCCCTCCACGAATGTAACAATGGAATCTACTTTCTAAAATGTTTGAACCATAACTGGCGTACCAAATATGTTTTATTTCTTTTGACATTCGCTTTTATTGATATATTTTTTTAATCCTGTAAATTTAATAGAAGTGACCTTCAAGAACATTATAGTCCGAGTTAGTTGAATATTTTTTAGCATCTTCATCAGTGAAATCTTTATCTTCACAGAGGTCAGTCATAAATTTATTATATCCTTTAGAATCTGTTTTGGGATTTGGAATTACTCTGTACGATTTAGAAGATACACCATTGCTGTATTCTAATTTTATTTTTAATGCTTGTTCAAATGTCATTGAATTAGTTTTACGTGGATATGATTTTCCTAAAATCCTCTGCTAACTTTAATTTCAATTCTTTAACATCCTTTTCGACTGATTCGTTAGCCTTCTTCCAAGTTTTTAAAGAATTTTCTCCTTCAATTGTTTGAGTGCCTTGTAGTAAGTTTTCAATTTTTCCTTTAGTTTTCGCCTCATTCATTAAACTAATTACATTGTTAAATTTGTTTAGTGTATCAATAATTTTCAAATTCTTCAGGGAAATATATTCTATTAAGTTCTAGTAAGTCTCTTGTTTCCTTTATTTTCTCGAAAGCAGCCATTTCTCTTTCACGATCGTACTTCCAGTCTACACCTTGAAATAGTGTTGTCATATGATTTAGGAGCTTTTCAATTTCAAATAGATTTTGATACAGTCTTTTAATGATCTGACCTCTTTCCGAATGAAGTTGAGAAAATTTTATCTGGTGTTCAGTTTTAAGAATGTCTAATTTGTTTTTATGATTTTCCAGAATCAGATCTGAGCTTTTATTTATAATAACTTTCCCAAGGAAGATTACAATAGCTCCAATTGTAATACCTCCAACGGAAAATTTTAATATTTCTGTAATTACTTCCATAATTGTGTACAACAATGTTATATAGTTACGTATTTCAGTACTCCTTTTCGACCAATAAAACTATAATTATCTTTTAAGATACCATTACGGTAATCCACATAGCGTATTAAAAAGTTTTATCTATAACTTGTCAAAATTTAGGAATAGGTAGACAAATCCTCAGTAAAGAGTTTTATAAAACAATATGTTGCAAAAAGTAAGACAATACGCAGCTACATTCAAAATACCAGAATATACTACAAGTGTTGTTAGTATATGCGCTAAGAAGAAACAATTGCGATACCTGATGAGGTTCCTATTCTAGAAACTCCCAAATCAATGTATTGTTGGGCCGTTTTGGTATCTCTAATACCACCAGAAGCTTTTATAAGGATTTGATTGCCGACTTCGTTTTTCATTAGTTTTACATCTGCTAGTGTAGCGCCGCCATTTCCAAATCCAGTAGAGGTTTTTATAAAATCAGCACCAGCATGTAATGCCAGTTTACAAGCCATTTTCTTTTCGTCATCGGTTAAATAGCAATTTTCAAAAATGACCTTTAAGGTGTGATCACCAATTGTTTTTTTGATGGCTTTAATTTCATCTTCGACAATCTTATAATAGTTAGATTTTAATAACCCAATATTTAAAACCATATCAATCTCATGAGCCCCATTATCGATACAATATTGAGCCTCTGATATTTTGGCGTTGCTGACACTCGCACCCAAAGGAAAACCTACAACCGAGGCAATTTTAATAGCTGTATTTCTTAATTCGCTATGTGCCAATGCTACATAATAACTGTTAACACAAACGGCATAAAAATCATATGTTTTTGCTTCTGAGCAAAGTTGCTTAATAGCATCTACGGTAGCATCAGCTTTTAATAGGGTATGATCTATGTATGCATTAAGTAACATCTTATTGGTGTGTTTTGATGATCCCGATAAGGTCATTTTTTTGTAATACTCCCGATTGGCGCCAAACTTGTTTACCTTCTTTAAACAGTATCATAGTAGGCACCCCTCTAACTTGATATTTTGAAGCCAAAGGTTGGTTTTTATCTACATCAATCTTAACCACCTTAATAGTTTCTCCTAGTTCATCTTTTACCTCTTTAAGTATAGGCGCTAGCATTTTACAAGGGCCGCACCAATCTGCAAAAAAATCAACTAATACAGGTGTTTTTGAATCGATGATATTGTTAAAACTACTTTTCATAAAGCTATAGATATCTAAAATTTAAAAAACAAATTTACAACGAAGTATGCTAAATAACCTCAGTTCGATTTATATTCTATAGATCATCCATCTATATCTGGCTGGTCGAGCGCAGTCGAGATCCTTGGATTTGACTAAAAATAACCTCTCGACTGCGCTCGAGGTGACAGGGAAAAAGAACAATCAAACTCAGTTTAAATTTGATAGATTACCCTATCTTAGGTGGTGCATTGTATTTTTTTATAAGATGCATTATTGCAGTGATCGGGATTTCTATAGAATAGGTACCTGTGTATGAGGGGCAAATAACACAATCATCAAAATAGTATTCTAAAACATCATCATTCATGACAAAATTGTTTTTATAGGCGTTAAAATCACCTTTAGACAATTCCCAACAATCATAATACAATTCTCCTGATGCAATGCTTTCTTTTATAATGTTATTTATAATTACAAAAACAGCATCTTCAGAACCTTTGGTAAAGAAGTCATTAAAATAAACAAAGTCATATTTTTCCAGATCAAAATTGATACAATCAAATAAATACGTAGAGTATCGCATCCCCGAATAATAGTTTTCCTTGTATAGTACTACACTAATAAAGTTGCTTTTTACAGTATAAATCTTATAATCAATGCTTCTTTTATCTCTAAAACGATTTATTTTTAGGGTATCACAAAGCAACTCTTTGTCTTCAAGGATTTGATTTTCGGTTTTTTCGATATTTAGGTAATTTTCTGTGATGAAGTTATTAAAAACAGCATAAGATGGATCAATTTCTTCATTTAGATATGGGTATTGATAATCTAAAATATAAAGGTCTTCTTTTTTTAAAAAGTGTTTAGAAATCACTAATTCTTGCAACTTAGCTCTATCGTCTTTGGCTTTGATCAATTTATCTCTTTTTAGAGCTTTTGTTTTTTCATGATCCAGTGCTATAGCTTCTCCAGAAAGCGGTAGCACAGAATCTTTGATCTTTTGATCAGTATTGTGTTCAATTTCGACATCCTTAGGTGTTGAGGTTTTCTGAAGTGAAGTTTCATGCTTACAAGCCATAAAACTTAGGATAATAAGGCAAATGATTAGATTTTTCATACGGTTGATTTTTGTTTTTAAGATGAAATAGCTCTAGGTATTATTTCATACATTTCTTTATGAATTTATATGCCCAATCATAGTGACTTGACGTAGCAGAAATAAGATAGGAGGCTAGTGAGGTAGTGCCGGTCCATTTAAATCTTCGTTTTTCAAAAAGTTCTTCTTCGGTATGGTCGTTAATTATTTTTTGTAGCTGATCAAACGATGTTTTTAATAATTTTTTTACTTCGGTTAGCTCAACATCTTGATATTTTTTCCAAATCACTTTGTTAAGATCCGGAGTGGTTTTCCAGGTATATCCTTTTGCTGGCATATCTGGCTTGTTTCCTGTCATTCCTATTGTATACCAATTTAACATCATGATATGCCAATGATGAAGATGCGCTAGAATATCCCTAATATTTCTATTAAGATAACGTTTGGGGAACTCACGGTTTACTTGTTCTTTAGGAAAAGAATTAACAAAATCAAGTAACTTAGTATAGTTCTTATGACTTAGATCTAGTAATGCTTCTTTGGTTTTTGGTCTAGGCATAGCTTCATCGGTTTTATATAACGAACTCATTTTGGGTAATGCTTTTACCTACAAAATTTACATTTTGCACGCTAGCTTTGCTACAAAAGCCAAACTTTTCGGTTCAAAATCACTACTCAAGATGAGTTCAATAAATGTAATCGAGATTATCGTATAAAAATATGATATTGATCACCTTATAGGCAAAACAAAAAAAGGCGAGCTTAACATAAAACTCGCCTTTTGTAAATAGCATTAATATTGATTAAAAAAGCCCGTTTCCGATAAGTAGCATTGTATTAACTACAATACTTATAATTAAAAGATCTAAAACTAGTTTAGGTTTTTGAACGGTTAGTATAGCTGCATTATGAGCACTACAAACAACAACGCTTAAAAAGACCATAAACATCTGTAAAGGATCGTTTCCGTTTAATAATGTTGTCATAATTGCTATTGAACCTAAACAAGTTGATGCGATGATAGCCAAAGCAGAATACCCAATATAATTTTGAGAAAAATCAGCATTTATTTTTGCATATAGTGTCATAATAGTACGTTTTTAAGTTGAAGTAAAATTAATTACGCAACCCCTATTAAAATATGATATAAATCAGTTTTCAAAAATCAATTTTAATCTGCCCAGCATCATTAGCTCTGATTTGTTCTTACCAGAAAAAGCACCGGCAATAGCATTTGCTGTTTCCCATATTAATGTTTTTATCTCGGTGTTAAAACGAGATTTGTGTTCTTCGTAAAAATTTTGAAATTCTTTAAAGCAAGTAGCTGCATTTGGAGTTTCATAATCCATCCAATCAAAAACAATTTCGATTTGAAAAGCTGCATCCACACCAAACTCATCTGTAATATCATCAACAGCTAACCATTTTGATTTTACGATTTGTTTTAAAGACTCGTATTCTGATTTACGAACAATTTTATCTGAAGCTGCAATCGCATAAAAGAGTTTACCAAGATTTTGATAAAAAGTAACCGCAATATTATCTGTAGTGTTCATAGTAGTACTATTTGTGTAACCTGCTTTAGGTAATAGATTTTCTAATACATAAAGCGGGTTTAGTTAATAGGATAAACTTAAGGAGTTATCACAAGGTTTTTTATGATATAAATCAGTTCTCATTGCTATTTCCTTATCATGTTTTTAGTGATACAGTAGGTATTTGTATTTGACTTATTTTTTTGAATAACTTCTGATTAGCATAGTATAATTATCGATAAACTGATTTTTGTCATTCTTTTGATCATAGCATCCCAATACATTTGTTGTTTTAGAAAGTAATTATGATGAAGAACATCCTGATTCCCACAGATTTTTCTGACAATTCATGGAATGCCATTGTGTATGCATTATCGTTTTTTAGAAAAGTGAAGTGCAATTTTTTTCTTTTGCATGTATCACCTTATGAAGAAATGATGGGAGGAACTACTTTTTATGATACCACAAATTCGGTTGTTGAAAACACGACGCATAGTCACAAAGAACAAATGCGATTGTTACAGAAAAAAATCGAAAAATTGCCACTAAATACAAAGCATCAGTTTTTTACAATTAACGAACATATCTTCTTTATTGATGCTATCAGAAAACAAATAGCGCATAAACATATTGATTTTATTGTGATGGGGACCAAAGGTGCCTCTGGTCTCAAAGAAAAAACTATAGGAAGTAATACAGGTGATGTTATTACAAAAGTAAAATGCCCTGTTTTGGTAGTTCCCGAAAAAGCAACTTATACAAGACCTAGAGAAATAGCTTTTCCTACAGACTATAATATATCATATAAGAATAGGGTACTGCATACTATTGCAGAAATTTTGGACGTACATAATACATGTTTGAGAATTTTGCATGTCACTAAGAAAAATCAAAAGTTAAGTGGGTTACAAGAAAAGAATAAAGATTTTTTGGATGATGCATTAGAAGATATAGAGCATAGTTTTCATTTTTTATCAAACCCTAATATTGAAGAAGCAGTACAATGTTTTGTAGAAAGTAGAGATATTACAATGATTACAATGATTGCAAAGAACCTTAATTTTTTTCAACGCATTTTATTTCATCCTACCGTAGAAAAAATAAGCTATCATACCACTATTCCCTTTTTGGTATTACATGAATAAATAGTAGTAATTCTAATCGAAAATAATAATAATGAGCACAAATTTGATTAATAAGTATAACATTCCAGGACCAAGATATACAAGTTATCCAACGGTTCCGTATTGGGATATTGATACATTTTCATTGTCCAAATGGAAGAAATCTGTAAAACGATCTTTTTCTGAAAGTAATACTACCGAGGGGATAAGCCTGTATATTCACTTGCCCTTTTGTGAACGTATGTGCACATTTTGTGGTTGTAATAAAAGAATTACAAAACGACATGACGTAGAGTTACCGTATATAAATGCGTTACTTAAAGAATGGAGTTTATACCTTAATTTATTAGAAACCAAACCAAAAATAAAAGAATTACATCTAGGTGGTGGCACACCTACTTTTTTTTCTCCAAAGAATTTAGAGTATTTAATTAGTTCTTTATTTAAAGGAGTAGACCGTGCCAAAGATTGTGAGTTTAGTTTTGAAGGTCATCCTAATAATACGACCAAAGAACATTTACAGGCGTTGTTTGATGTAGGTTTTAGAAGAGTAAGTTTTGGTGTACAAGATTATGATGAGAATGTTCAAAAAGCAATTCATCGTATACAACCTTTTGAAAATGTAAAATATGTCACCGAGATGGCTCGAGAGATTGGGTATACCTCTGTGGGGCATGATATTATTTTTGGTTTACCTTTTCAGACTCAAGAAGCCGTGATTAATACGATTTTAAAAACCAAAGCGCTATTACCAGATAGACTAGCATTTTATAGTTATGCGCATGTGCCTTGGCAAAAAGGAAATGGGCAACGCGGGTTTAAAGATGTTGACCTGCCTTCTGCAGAGCAAAAAAGAATGCAATACGAAATGGGTAAAAAACTATTAAAAAAAGTAGGCTATGTAGAAATTGGAATGGATCATTTTGGTTTGCAAAATGACTCGCTATACAAAGCAATGGAAGATCAAAAGTTACATCGTAATTTTATGGGATATACAGCATCAAAAACACAAATGATGATTGGGTTAGGCGTCTCTGCTATTAGTGATAGCTGGTATGGTTTTGCTCAAAATGTAAAGAATATAGAAGAATATCAGCACTTGGTAAATGAAAATATCATTCCGGTGTATCGCGGACATATATTAAACAAAGAAGATGAGATTATCAGACAACACATTCTTAACCTAATGTGTCATTTTGAAACCAACTGGAAAGAGGATGACTTATACTTTAAAGAATTGCCAGAAGTGTTGCAAAATCTAAAAGAGCTTGAAATTGATGGGCTATTAGAAATATCTAGAAATACGGTAACTGTTACCGAAAAAGGTCGTCCGTTTGTGCGTAATATATGTATGGCTTTTGACTTAAGATTACAACGCAGTATTCCTGAAACTACATTATTTTCGATGACTATTTAATCTGCGATTTAGTGACACTCAAAATTAGTAGAAACTATTTCTGTAACAGGTTTGGGAGAAATATAAGGAATCCCTAGCCCTAATCCTCGTATTATAAACAATAACCCGATAAGTACTACAAATACCGGAATGGCTTTCTGGATATGTTGTCGTACTTTTTTGGTTAAAAAGTTACTTAAGTAGACCGCTGTAGTCATTAAAGGAATAGTTCCTAATCCAAAAAGGATCATATATAGACTGCTTTCAAAAATATCACCAGATGCAATGGCGCCAAACACAGCCATGTATACGAGACCGCAAGGTAAAAAACCGTTTAAAAAACCAATGGTTAAAAAAGTATCCGAAGTTTTCTTTTTAAGTGCGGCTCCGAGATTGTTTTTTATTTTGGACACCAGCTTATAGATAGGTTTAGAAAAATTGTATTGATTAAAATGGTGATGCGGTACTATGATAATTAAAATCATTAATACGCCAACAATAATAGATAATGTCTGTTGCATCCCGAAAAGGTGTAAACTCTTACCTAGAGCCCCAAAAAATAATCCAATAATGGCGTAAGCCAACAATCTACCAAGGTGATATAAAAATATCTGAAATAGCTTCTGGATGTTATTCTTCCTGTTTACAGGTAACATAAATGCAATAGGTCCACACATGCCAATACAGTGAAAACTTCCTAATAAACCTAATATGACAGCTGATAGTAGCATGTTTAATACATAAATGATTTTTTAAATAAATATGGAGTGTGGTCGAACTCCCAATCAATAGTAATATTCCATCTGCCTTCTATCAGATTTTTATCTGGTATAAGCATTTGAGCATTTGAAAGTGAAATAGGAACTTCAAAATCTAATTTTTTATTTGATGGTCTGTAAAAAGATAGCGTACCAGAGATATCCTCAGAATTTGTGTGCTTTGGAAATAAAATCAATAGACCCCTATCAGTTTTTTTAATTTGAATAGCACCTTCCAGAGTTTTTGCGTTTTTTTTCGGCGTTGATTTCCTTTTGAAAAGCTAGCTCTTCCTTATAATACTCTTCTGTAACAAGATCATGAGTAAACTTTTGCTCGGTATTCATTCGAACTACGAAGTATAGTATAAAAGAAATAAATCCTATAAAAACTAATACGATTGCTGTTCCCCAGTTTATTTTCATGAGAGTTGTTTTATTTATAACTTCTTGGGCCTAGAAATGCCGTTGTCGTTGTTTCTATTAATTCAGTTTTACTGTATACGCCAATTTTTATTCTGTCCTTATCTCCACTTAGCGCGGCACCGTTGATTTCTATAAACAAAGTTCCTTCAGCTAACCCTTGTTCTGGGACGTTAAAATTTTTATGCGTTACGAGTTCTATTTTTCCATTATGTGATAGCAATTCAAAATGAACATCCTCTATTTCTGAAGTGGTTTTATTGACCAATTTATAGGTATAGACGTTACTAATAATATGATCTGCCTTTCGCTCATATAATTGCCCTGGTAATCTTAGAATTGTTGCTTCTACATCATTGCGCAAGAACGACATCCCTAATAAAACACCTGTAAGGATGACCAGTACGGCACTATATCCTTTTAATCTTGGTCCAAATTTGAATTTTGCTTTTTTAGCAATGTTATCTTCACTGGCATATCGTATTAATCCTTTAGGCAGGTGTACACTTTCCATCATATGATCACAAGCATCGATACAAGCAGTACAGTTGATGCATTCTAGTTGTGTTCCATTTCTAATATCTATTCCCGTGGGACATACATGAACGCATTGAAAACAATCAATACAGTCACCTTTTCCTGTAGTAGGGCGGTCTTCATTTTTTCTAAATTTAGCTCTCCCAGTTTCTTTTTCTCCTCGCTTATAGTCATAAGCGACAACAATAGATTTAGAATCCAATAATACTCCTTGTAATCTTCCGTAAGGGCAGGCGATTATGCAAACCTGTTCTCTAAACCAAGCAAATACAAAATAAAATACAGCTGTAAAAATAAGAAGAGAGATAAGTGTACTTATATGTTTAGATGGGCCATCGATAATGTATTTTAATAATTGATCACTACCTATTAAGTAGGCCAAAAAAACATTGGCAATTAGAAAAGAAATAACAAAAAATATAAACCATTTAAGAGTACGTTTTTTGATTTTTTCTGCATCCCATTTTTGTTTGTCTAAACGTATTTGTTTGCCGCGATCTCCCTCGATCCAGTATTCGATTCTTCGAAAAACCAGTTCCATAAAGATCGTTTGTGGACATACCCATCCGCAGAATAGTCTACCAAATGCCACTGTAAATAAAGTCACAAAAATGACTCCTATAATCATCGAGATTACAAATAAGTGAAAATCTTGTGGCCAAAATGGGGCTCCGAAAATATTAAAACGACGTTCTAGAACATTAAAAAGAAGAAATTGGTTTCCATTAATTTTAATAAAAGGAGCAGAAAACAAGAATAGTAATAAACCATAACTTACCCATTTACGGTAGTCATAATAAACGCCCTTAGGTTTTTTGGGATACACCCAGGCACGTTTACCCTCTTCGTTAATCGTGCCTATAGAATCTCTGAAATTTTCATTATTTGGTGTTTCCAATGGGATACTGGTTTTAAATGTTTTCTAGAGTTATTTACTTACTACAGCAGTTGAATCTGAGATAGTTTCAGGAATTTCATCCTGCGGGATTTCTTCTTTTGAAGCCTCAGGATCAATCCATAACTCTCCTTGTGCTTCTTTAGGATCTAAAGGTGTTGAACCTTGTAGCGTAAGTATGTAGCTCGCTACTTGAGCCATTTCTGCGGGTTTCAAAGTTTGTTTCCAGGCTACCATCCCTTTTCCATCACGACCACCTTCAGAAACTGTTCTAAAAATGTTCTTAATACCGCCTCCTAATATCCAATATTGATCGGTAAGATTGGGACCAATACCTCCGCCGCCATCGGCTTTGTGACATGCAGCACAATTTGCAGAAAAAATAGATTTTCCAGCACTAATATCAGAAGCTTCTGTGAGTACGGTAACGGTATTGATATCAACAAGATCTTTGGCCGTTTTCTTATACTCTTCGATAGCTAATTTAGCTTCAGCAACTTCTGTTTCGTATTCTTCTGCTTGTGTATAATCGTTAAATGCATGAAACCTTATAAGATATATTACACCAAATATAATTGTAGCATAAAAACTGTATACCCACCATGGCGGTAAATTATTGTCTAGTTCCTGAATGCCATCATAATTATGATCAAGGATAATCTCACCTTCTTCTTCTACAGGTTTACTATCTAATAGTCTTAAATATGTAGCTTTAAACCATCTAAATTGATTTTCTTTCTTCTTTTTTTGTGCTAGAAGATATCGCTCTTGTTCTTCTGGTTTTAGTGATTGAAATAAGACATTGTTTAGTGCTGCTACACATATTTCTATAGCCACAGAAAATAACAAAACAAGTCCTAATGCTATCCAGGTTAAGGGTTGTGTTAAAAATGCAGATTGCTCTGGAGATTCAACAGATAATTCTATCAATATATATGCGATGCCTAAAAAGGCAAGCACTCTCAAATATGATGATGTACTTCTCATAATTGTGTTTCGTTTTCAGTTTCTAATGGAATTTGACTTACTTCTTTGATATGTTCTTTTTTGGCGGTAAATACCCACCAGAATAACAATGCGAAAAAGACGAAAAATATAAGTAGCGAAATGATAGGATAGATAGCTATACCTTCAATACTTTCCATATGACCTTTTACAAATTTTAGCATAATATCTATTCTTTGGTTTGTACTAAATCTTCTTTGGTTTTTACTTTAATATCGGTTCCTAATCTTTGGATGTAAGCAATTAGAGCTACGACTTCTCGATTTCTCATTTCAACAAAATCTAACCCGTTGTCTTTGGCGTATTTTTTATCTGCTTCATAAGTTTTGGCAAAGTCAGGATCGCTATACAAGTTCTTCTCAATAGTTGTAGCCTGCTCGTCCATCCATTGTTGTGCCCTTGTAATTTCTTCAGGAGTGTATGGCACACCAAGAGTGACCATTGCTTTCATTTTTGTTTCAGTATTGGATCTGTCCAGTTTATTTTTGATCAGCCATTTATAACTTGGCATAATAGATCCGGATGAGGTCGTTTGGGGATCATAAAAATGGTTTAGATGCCAATTGTCAGAGTATTTCCCACCAATTCTCATGAGATCAGGACCTGTACGTTTACTGCCCCAAAGAAATGGGTGATCATAAACATATTCTCCTGCTTTAGAATACTCCCCGTATCGTTCGACCTCACTTCGAAATGGTCTTATCATTTGTGAATGACATGAAACGCAACTTTCTCGTATATAAATATCCCTTCCTTCTAATTCGAGTGGAGTATATGGTTTTACACTTGTAATCGTAGGGATATTAGATTTTACCATTAATGTAGGTACTATTTGTACAATACCACCGATAAGAATAGCAATGGTAGCAAAGATGGTTAGCTTAACAGGTCTTCTTTCTAACCAGGTATGGTACCCTTCTTTAGCAGTTCTTTTTTTAGTAACTTTTTGCAGCGCAGCAGCTTCTGCAAGCTCGTCGGTTACTGCACTACCACTTCGTATAGTTTTAACAATGTTATATAGCATTACAAAGGTTCCGAGAATATATAAACTACCACCAATAGCTCTCATCCAATACATAGGGATGATCTCGTTAACAGTCTCTAAGAAATTACCATAAGTTAAGGTACCGTCGGGGTTAAATTGTTTCCACATAGATGCTTGCACAAATCCCGCTACGTACATTGGTAACGCATACATGATAATCCCTAAAGTTCCTATCCAGAAATGTGCATTTGCTAATCCTGTAGACCATAATTTTGTTTTGGTAAGTTTTGGAACTAACCAATAGACCATACCAAAGGTTAAAAACCCGTTCCATGCTAAAGCGCCTACATGAACGTGTGCTATAATCCAATCACTAAAGTGAGCAATAGCATTTACATTTTTAAGAGATAACATTGGCCCTTCAAAAGTAGCCATACCATATCCAGTGATCGCCACAACCATAAACTTTAAAACGGGATCGGTACGCACTTTATCCCAAGCCCCACGTAAGGTTAATAAACCATTAATCATACCTCCCCAAGAAGGAGCGATCAACATCACCGAAAATGCAACACCTAAATTTTGTGCCCAGTCTGGTAGAGAAGAATATAATAAGTGGTGTGGTCCTGCCCAGATATATATAAATATTAGAGACCAGAAATGAACAATAGATAATCTATATGAGTAAATGGGTCTATTAGCCGCCTTTGGAATAAAATAGTACATTAACCCCAAGAACGGAGTCGTAAGAAAGAAAGCTACGGCGTTGTGACCATACCACCATTGAACCAGAGCATCTTGAACACCAGCGTATACAGAATAACTTTTAAAAGCACTAACGGGTAACTCAAGGCTATTAAAAATATGAAGTACGGCAACCGTGACAAAGGTGGCTAGATAAAACCAGATCGCTACATACATATGGCGTTGTCTCCTTTTTAATATAGTGCCAATAAGATTCCAACCAAAAACTACCCATATAATAGCTATTGCAATATCAAAAGGCCATTCTAGTTCTGCATATTCTTTGGATGTAGTATACCCTAAGGGTAGTGTGATAGCTGCTCCTACTATAATTAATTGCCAAACCCAGAAGTTAATATTACTTAATGTATCATTAAACATTCGTGTTTTTAATAAACGCTGAGTAGAGTAATATACTCCTGCAAAAATGGCGTTTCCAACAAATGCAAAAATTACTGCGTTGGTATGAAGTGGCCTTAGTCTTCCAAAGCTTAACCATGAGATACCATCGGTAAGATTTGGAAAAAGAAACATAAAGGCTAACAATAATCCTACAGACATTCCTACGATGCCCCAAAGCATAGTAGCATACAAGAATTTTTTTACGATTTTGTTATCGTAGTAGAACTTTTCTATTTCCATATTATGATTGTTTAGTTTTAGTAGTTTTTGAAGGTTTTGCGTTTTGGTCTTTAACAATTTCATCATCAAAGAGCATTCTAACAGAAGGAGTATATACATCATCGTATTGCCCATTTTTAACAGCTATAATAAAACTGATAAAAAAGACGATCGCTACGATTATACTAATCGTTAGAAGTATATAAATCACACCCATGTTTTACGTTTATGCCTCAAAAGTATGTGTGAAGCTTTTCTTAAAAAATGACATTTGTCAGGTTTTTCTGAGGATTTCTTTAGCAACTTTGTGAAAACTGATTTTTAACGCTCTAAAGATTTTTTGTTATGAAGAAAAATATAGGAAAGATAGATGCAGTTCTTAGAATTTTAATAGGCATTGTGTTAGCCTATTTATTCTATGAAAATTACGTTTCGAATACCTTAGGAATCTTTTTATTGACCATATCAGGAATAGTAATACTTACGGGTTTTGCAAGATGGTGCCCTTTGTATAAGGTGCTAAATATTACTACTTACAAGACTAATGAACATTAGTGATTATGATCGTATTTTCTATGTTTAGACCAGCTATAATCTGCATTAAGTGTGTATAATGTGATATCACTATATTCTTTGGCAGTAGTATATTCTTTAAATTCAAGATAGTTAGGTTTGATTATATATCCACCCCAATATTCTGGTCTTGGAATATCCTGATTTGTAAACAAATTTTGGTAATATCTAAAACGAGTATCCAGTATTTCTCGGGATAAAATTATATCACTTTGATACGATGCCCATGTAGCTATTTTACTTCCTTGGGGTCTAGAGTCAAAATACCCATCAGATAAATTGGAAGCAATTTTATGTGCTTTACCCAAAATAAGTACATTACGTTTTGCATTAGACCAGTTAAAATGAAGAGAAACATTATGGTTTGCGGCTATAGCTTTTCCTTTTTCGCTATTATAATTTGTAAAGAATACAAAACCTTCCCATGTAAATCGTTTTAATAAAACAACCCTACTTTTTGGATAACCATCTAATCCTATTGTAGATAATAGCATGATATTAGTTTCGTCTTCGGGATAAGCTTTATCTACTTCGTGAAACCATTTTTGAAAATGTGCTATTGGATTATGATCATTCAATGTCATTATGTTGACTTGGTTATTTTTTTACATGAAATATTTGTGAGTAGTGTAACATATAATACTACAGAAATAGAACTTAACGGCATTAATATAGCTGCAATTATTGGAGATAATTGGCCTGTAACAGCAAAAAATAGCCCGATTGTGTTATAGATAAAAGATAACACAAAACTTGACTTTATAATTCGGATTCCATTTTTTGATACGGTTAAATACGTAGAGATTTGATCAAATTTAGAGGCATCTAAAATGGCATCGCAAGCGGGCGAAAATACATTTACATTTTCAGAAATGGCAATACCCACATTACTTTGTTTAAGAGCTCCTGCATCGTTAAGTCCATCACCAACCATAACAACTTTTTGGTTTTTTTGCTGCAGGGATTTTATGTAGTTAAGTTTGTTATTAGGTTTTTGGTTAAAAAGCAAGGTAGTTTCTTCTGGAAGAAACTTTGTGAGATACTCTTTTTCACCATCATTATCACCTGATAAAATTGTTAATTCATAATCTTTGGATAAAGCTTCAAATATAGACTGTACACCATTTCTATATTGATTATGAAAACTATAATGCCCTTTATACGTATTGTTTGCACTAATATGTACACTCGTATTCAATTTTTCTGTAATTGTAGTACCCCCAACAAAATCCGACGATCCTATTTTTATATGCTCTTGATCCAATGTTCCTGAAATACCTTTTCCTAAATACTCTTGATAATCATCTAAGGTCATGATATCATATTGATCAAGTATGGCATATAGTTTTCGGCTTAAAGGATGGTTAGAGGCTCTTAAGGTATTTTTAAGCAAAGATTCTTCTTCAGGAGTCAGTGGCATACCGTGATATTGAATAGCTCCTGATGTAGCGGTAGTTATGGTACCGGTCTTATCAAAAATAATACTATCGATTTGTGCTAATTGCTCAATAACGTCCGTGTTTTTGAGATAGAATTTATGTTTTCCAAAAATGCGTAGGATATTACCTAAAGCAAAAGGTCTTGCCAACGCCAATGCACAAGGACAAGCAATAATTAATACAGCTGTAAATACATGTATTGCTTTTGTAGCATCAACAATAATCCAAAATGTAGTTGCCAATATTGCAATAGATAAAATGACTATTGTAAAATATTTGCTTATGGTATCTGTAAGATTTGTAAAGGAAACTGATGCCTTACTTGTAAAGATATCGTTACTCCATAATTGCGTTAGATAACTTTGTTCTACAGATTTTATCGCTTCAATCTCTATTGCTGCGTTCATTTGCTTTCCTCCGGCAAAAAGTTTATCACCAGATTGCTTAACCACAGGTTCTCTTTCGCCTGTTACAAAACTATAATCGATTTGTGCATCACCCTTTATTAAAATGCAATCTACAGGTATGAGTTCTCTATTTCGTATTAATAACCGATCACCTTTCTTAATATCATATACCTGAATACTCTTTTCTTTTTTGTTGTCTTTACTTATTCTAGTGACGGCAATTGGAAAATAGGATTTATAATCTCTTTCGAAGGATAAAAATGAATACGTTCTTTGTTGAAAAAATTTACCTAACAATAAAAAGAAAACAAGTCCGGTAAGACTGTCAAAAAAACCAGTACCCCAATCAAAAATAATTTCAATTGTACTTCGCATAAAAAGAGCTAGAATACCTAATGCAATTGGAATATCGATGTTTAGTATTCTGGAGCGTAAACCTTTGTAAGCCGAAATAAAATATTCTTGAGCTGCATAAAATACGACAGGAATTGAGAAGGCAAACATCAACCAACGAAAAGTATGTTTGTAACGCTCTAACCAAAATTCAGAAACTTCAAAATACTCAGGAAACGATAGAAACATTACGTTTCCAAAGGCAAATCCTGCAATACCTAATTTATAAATCAAACTACGATTTATTTGTTGTGCACCAGTCGAATAATCTTCTAAACTAATATAGGGTTCATAACCGATAGTGCTTAATAAAGAAACAACCTCTTTAAGTGAAATGCTTTTATTATTAAAAGTAATGCGTACTGTTTTTTTTGGAAAGTTAACTTGAGATACAGATATTTCAGGCTGAAGTTTATGCAGGTTTTCTAAAATCCAAATACACGAGCTACAATGTATATGAGGGATGTACAAAGTGATTATTTGAGTATTGTCATCGTCAAACTCAATTAGTTTCTCAGCAATAGCAGGAGTATCGAGATAATCGTATTTTCCTTCAATTTCTTTAGGAATGGCTCCAGGAGCTGATTGTAAATCATAATAACAGGATAAATCATGATTTGAAAAAATATCATATACAGTCTTGCACCCATTACAACAGAATGTTTTTTGATCATAGTTAATACTGTTTTTATCGCAATCATTTCCACAATGGAAACATGTGGATTCTACCATAATCGTCTCATTAATTTTTGCAAAGTTGTTAAAACACTTTTGGATATAATATGATTAATATCATACTTTCTTGACTGATAAAAATCATAGTTTCTGCATTTGTGTTTATCTAGTTTTATGATATTCTAAAACAGATAAGAATGAGAAAAATAGTTATTCCTACAGATTTTTCAGAAAATGCTATGAATGCTTTACAGTATGTTGTAGCGCTGTTTAAATATGAGCGTTGCGACTTTTTTATACTACATGCGTATGCAGATGAGGTATATGATCATAATAGATTAGTTTCTCCAGATGTTTTTGAAGAAGTAAAAGAAAAGGTTGGTCAAAATTCTGATAAAGAACTTGCTAAGGTTCTTACAAGGTTACATCAAATCTCACCTAATCCCAAGCATAACTACCAGACGATGTCGGTTTTTGGGACTTTAATAGATGAGGTTAATAGTATTGTAGAGCATGAAAATATAGATATCCTAATCATGGGAACCAGAGGAAAAACAAATGATCGAAATTTAACCTTTGGCAGTAACACATTACAAGTGCTTAAATACGTAAAATGCCCAGTATTAGGAATACCTGATAGTTGTATATATACGCAACCAAAAAAAGTGCTATTACCTACAGATTATCAACTGCCTTTTAAGAGAAGAGAACTAAAGTTATTGAATACATTCACCAAGAGCTTTAGGTCTAAAATTCACTTTTTATATGTTTCGAATTTTGATAAACTCTCTTTACGCCAAGAAGAGAACAAAGCTTTTCTTTTGGCTTCACTTTCAGAAATTGAACATGATGCCCATAGAATACTAGCAAAAGATATTACAACTGCTATCAATCAATTTGTAAAAGAAAATCGAATTGATTTTTTAGTAATGATAAATTCGAGAAGATCATATCTAGAAAGTCTACTATACCAATCAACAATAGATAAAATAGGATTACATATTAAAATCCCTTTTTTGGTGCTTCAAAATATAGAACGATAAAAAATAATCATGAAATAAATCTAATAAGATGAAACGTATTTTATTACCCACAGATTTTTCAGAAAATGCATTTAATGCCATTCGATATGCGATGCAATTGTTTAGAGATGATGATACTACTTTTTATCTGTTAAACACATTTACTCCCGTTTCGTATAATGTGGGATACTTGGTTGAAACCCCAGTACCCTATGATTTTGAGAATATTGCCTTGATGAATTCTAAAAAACAAATAGAAGAAACTGAAAAAAGAATTAAAAAGGAATTCAAAAACCCTAGACATAATTTCATTCAATTATCAGCTCTTAATACTTTGGTCGGAGAAATTAAAGAAGTAGTAGATAAATACATGATCGACTGCATCATAATGGGAACAAAAGGGGCAACAGGAGCAAAAGAAGTATTTATAGGAACACATACAATGTACACTATAAAAAATGCTAAATGTCCTGTTATAGCGGTTCCTGATGGCTTTGAATACGAAAAACCTAAAGATGTTTTATTTGCTACAGATTATAAAGTTAAACAGGACAATGCTTTTTTGCCTTTTTTAAAAGAAATCTGTGATCGACACCTATGTAGAATGAATATATTAAATGCATATTACGGAGTTGCATTAGAAGAACATCAACAAGAAACCAAACAGTTTTTAGATGAGTACTTTAAAAGCAATGCGCATGTATTTCATTTGGCAGAAGGTGTTGATGTGTTAGAAGCAATAGAAGACTTTCAGGTAAAGTATAAAATCAATTTACTGGTCATGATTCATAACAAACATTCCTTTTTTGAAAACTTACTTTTTAAACCAGTTATTCACCAAATAGCATATCATACTAATGTGCCATTTTTAGTGATTCCTTCAAAAAAAAGGATGGAATAATCGATGATTAAAACTAAGAGCTCATGAAAAGGATATTAATTCCTACTGATTTTTCTGATAATTCGTGGAATACAGTGTTGTATGCTATGCAATTGTATAAAGGCACTACTTGCACGTTTTACGTATTACATGCTTATGACCTTAGTTCTGTACAATTAGCAACAACAATAAGTTCGCAAAGGATAGGATATTTATATGATTCTGTTAGAGTACAATCTCAAGAAGGACTAAAAACAGTCCTTGAAGATATTAAAAATTCTAGGACGGATGCAGCACATAGTTTTGTTACTATTTCTAAACCAGGTTCTTTGGCACATACGATTCAAGAAGTAATTACTAAAGATTACTTTGATATGATCGTAATAGGTACAAAAGGTGCTACAGGAGCTAAAGAGATTTTTCTAGGAAGCAATACTCATAATGTTATCAAGAACGTTAATAATTGTCCGATTTTGGTAATTCCTGAAATGTATACTTTTAAAGGGATTTCTGAAATAGGTTTTGCAACAGATTTTAAAAGAATATATCATAGATCAGAAATAGCTCCTATACTACACTTATCAAAATCGTATGATGCTACTATAAGAATGATACATATATATGACCAACCAGAATTAGGTAGTATTCAAAGTTATAATTCAAGTTCACTAGAGCATTTTTTTAAGAGTGTGAAATATGATTTTCATGTTATTCCGGATTTCTCTACACTTGAGAATGCGGTTGATTTGTTTATAAGTGATTTAAAAATTGATATACTTGTGATGATCAATTATGAACATAGTTTTATAAAACGATTATTAAGAGAAGAGGTTATAAAGAAAATAACTTTTCATACTACAATTCCCTTTTTGATTATTCCTGCCGATACATGATAATTATCATAGCATTTTAAACGATTTGCTCATAGTTTTATAATTCAATATTTAAAACTAAGACCATGAAAAAGATACTAGTACCTACCGATTTTTCAGATAATGCTTATAATGCATTATACTATGCAACGCGCTTATTTAAAAATGAACCGTGCCTGTTTTATATTTTGAATACTTTAGATACCGACAAAAGTACTTTACTGGGTAAACAAGGTGAACAGTTAGTAAACGAATCAAAAGAAAAATTGATAGAAGTATTTCATTCAATTACGAGAGATACCGAGGATTATAAACATTCTTTTGATATTATTTCTACCTCTCAAAAACTAATAACTACAATAGAAAGTATCGTTGCAGAAAAGCAAATCAATCTAATTGTAATGGGAACCAAAGGAGCTACTGGTGCAAAGGGCTTTTTTATCGGAAGCAATACATCAAACATAATTCAAAAGATTAAATGTTGTCCAGTTCTTGCGGTACCCGAAACTTTTAATTTTGAAAGTACAGAAGCCTTTTTTTCTACAAAAAATATGGTGGTTTAAAACTGTTTAAAACGCTCTAATTAATTTAAATGAGAATCGTCATAAGGTTCTTGATAGCTAGTAATTAGCTTCTTTCCATATAGGATATAAAATAAGTAAATAATGAAACGAATATTAGTACCTACCGATTTTTCAAATAATGCATATAGTGCACTTTTTTATGCTACTCAATTATTTCAAGATGAAGCTTGTCATTTTTTTATTCTAAACACTTTTGATGTTGAAACTCCTGTTTTAACAAGTAGACTAGATAAAACCAAGGGAGAGTTATTATACAAGCGACTTAGTAAAGAATCTAATGAGAAACTAATTGCTGTAAAACATGCAATTGTGAGAGATACAGAGGACTTTAATCATCATTTTGAGACTATATCTGTATCAAAAAAATTAACAGAAACTGTAAATAAAACAATCAAAAATAAAGATATTGATCTTGTGGTTATGGGTACCAAAGGAGCTAGCGGGTTAAAAGAAGTTTTTATAGGAAGTAATACAGTTAAAGTGATTCAAAAAATTAAAGACTGTCCTGTGTTAATGATTCCGGTAAATTTTGATTTTCAAAAACCTACAGATATAGCCTTTGCAACAGGTTTTAAAACAATCGATAATAAAGCACTGCAACCACTATTAGAAATAACCAAATTGTTTGACGCTACAATTAGGGTCATACATATTCATGAAAATGAAAAATTAAACCAAGAGCAAGAAGAAAATTTTAAGATTTTGAAAGGATATCTCAACAATCATAAATATAGCATGCATTGGGTATCCAACTTTACAAAAAAATCCGAAATCATAAATGAATTTATTGATAAAATGAATGTTAATATGTTAGTGATGTTAAAGCACAGACATGGTTTAATAGAAAGTGTTACTCGTGAAGCAGTAGTAAAAAAAATAGGCTTTAAAGCTACGATTCCATTTTTAGTAATTCCTGCGGTAATGAGCTGATAATTATCATAGTTTTCTCTAGCGGATACATTTATTTTTATAGAAATCAATTTAAAAAACCATACAGATGAGAAAGAAAATTTTATTACCTACAGATTTTTCCAGAAATGCTTGGAATGCTATTACATATGCAATAGAACTTTATAAAAATGAAGATTGTGATTTTTATGTTTTAAACACCTTTAGTGTTACCGGATATGGTTTAGAAAGTATGATGGTTCCAGAGCCAGGTGAAAAATTATATGAAGAGGCAAAAGAAAAATCAGAAAAAGGATTAGGCAAAATTCTAGAAAGACTAACATTTAGAGATGATAATCCAAATCATAAATTTTATATGGTTTCTCAATTTAGCTTATTACTAGACGCTATCTTGGATTTGGTCGAAAAAAGAGATATCGAGATGGTTATCATGGGGACCAAAGGTAATACAGATGCAGCAACCATAGTATATGGTAGCAATACTGTTCTTATCATGGAAAAAGTAAGAAACTGTCCTGTAATGGCAATACCTCAAGATACATTATATCAGGAACCTAAAGAAATTGTATTTCCCACAGATTATAAAACAAGTTTTAAAAGAAGAGAGTTACAGCATGTTATAGAAATAGCAAAAATTAGCAATGCAGCAATACGGGTATTATATGTTTCAGATGGAGAACCATTGACCCAAGAACAAGAAAATAACAAGAAATTGTTAGAAGAAAACTTTGATGCCATACAACACACTTTTCATGTACTACATAATGTTGATGTAAAAGGAGGATTAAGTGCTTTTGTAGAGAGTAGAGAGAGTGATATGATCACTTTTGTAAACAGAAAGCATAGTTTTTTTGGAAGTATATTTTCAAAACCAATGGTTAAGAATTTAGGATACCACTCTAAAGTTCCCGTTTTAGCATTACATGATATCAAAAACTAAAATATAAAAAGATGAAGAATATAGGAATTTGGATAGATAAAGAAAAAGCTCATGTTATCAAAGTAACCGATAACCAAGAAGAAATGATAACAATACTGTCAGAGATTGATACTTTCAAAATTTCTGGAGGATCCGGAACTCGTTTTAAAGGCGGTCCACAGGATGTTGTGCATGATAGTAAGTATTTAGAAAGAGAGAAAAAACAACATAAAGAGTACTTTAAAAAAATAGCACAGCTACTAAAAGAAGCAGATAAAGTTGTGATTTTTGGACCTGCAGAAACAGGGCAAAAATTTAATAAAGAACTTAAAGAACACTATGCAGATATTAGTAAAAAAGTAAAAGATGTACTTAGGGCAGATAGTATGACTGATAACCAAACAAAAGCCCTTATACGAGAGTATTTTAATACAAATAATACGTTTGCCTGATCTAGTTGTCAAAAGGATCTTAGTTTGGTAATCTCACTAGTATCGCATTTTGAATGTTAATTCACATAATTTTTCTTCAGTTTAAAACTAATACTAATGAAATCAACAGCGATCGCATCTCAAAAAGAACTTAAAAACCTTCATCTTGATAATCTGGATTGGAAATCAAATCTAGAGTTTATAGAATCCGAAGTAAAGTTTATCAATCAATTATTAAACTCGTATGTATTTGAGCCTACTACTCCTAATCTTTTTGAACGGTTACAAGAGTATAAGATTACTATGAAAACACTAGAAAAAGATATTTCAAAGTTACATCAAGAGATACGAAAACATGAAAACGAATTAGGAGGGATGCTAGAATGTGATACTATTTCTTGTGATAATTATTATTATAAAGATCACCTGATATTACAACAAGATTTTGATGAGTTTTATCAAAGGTTTAAAAAATTGAAATCTGAAGTTTTTAATTATGCTGGCGGTATACTCAAAAAAAATAAGAAAGACTGTTAGAAGGCAATAAACTGATATTTATCATTTTAAGAAAGCTGTTGTATGTCTAACTTTAATACTCAAAATAATCAATAACATTAAAAACGTAAAAACATGTCACTAATTAAATTTAACAAGAACAGATTTCCTTGGTTTAATGACCGAGCATCTAACTGGTTGGATACCGATGATTTTTTTGCAGATGATTTTTTTGTAAGAGATAGAAATCTACCTGCAATGAACCTAAAAGAAAACGAAGATGCCTTTGAAATCGAACTCGCAGTTCCTGGTTTTTCTAAAAATGATATTGAAGTAACCATGGAAGACGACGTATTGCATATTTGTGCAAAAAATAGTAATGAAGAAATAGAAGAAGATAACGGTTATAAGCGTAGAGAGTTTAGCTATAACGAATTTGATCGTAAGTTACAATTACCTACTAGTATAAACCAAAATGAGGATGTAAAAGCGAAGTATAACAATGGCATTTTGACTGTAAAACTTTTAAAAACAGAAGAGGTCAAAGAACAACCTAAAAAAATTATAGAGATTAATTAATTTTAATAGGTAAGACAGAGGATAAAAAGGGGCATCATTATCCTCTGTCTTTATGAAATTGGATGTCTTGTGATTGTAAAACTAAAATCTAAAACCGATGAAAACGCAAGCACCAAACACAAAATATGTAGCATGGAAAAGTCCAGAAGAATTATATGAAACCTCTTTGCATTGGATATCAGAATTAAAGTTTATCAAGGATGAGCAGCAATTTTTAACTAAACTTGTTGAAGAGCATACACTACACCTTATTTCTAAAGAAAATTATAGAAAAAGTAAAGTCATCATACAAGAACTAGCATACAAACAAAAGATGATAACTCCTTTACTAAAGAAAATAATTAATCACCATAATGAACTTTTAATACTTGTTGATGATCTAGATGAACTTGTAAAGGAAAAAGAATACAAGCAACATCATCGAGTACTATTACAAGAGGTTAATGTATATTTTAATCACTATAAAGAGCTAAAAAGAACAATTTTTAATTTGATCAAAACGATCATGAAAGAGAATAAACAAAAGCGATTATTAAGTTGATTTTTTAATGAAAAGAACAGCCATAATAGTAGTCTTTTTAGTTTTGATGAGTTTTATAGGCATTTGGATTTGGTATGCGCATAAATATGAGATGGATACTGTAATACCAATTAAGGTCAAGGATTCAAGTCTAACTACTAAAGTGTTAATAGCCTCGCAGGGTAGTAGTTTTAAAGACTCTTTGGTACTAGGTATGCTAAGGCATTATCAAAATGAGGATATCTATTTTAAAGTGATAGATGCCTACACATTTTTTACTGTAGATATTGATAAATGGGATGCTATAGTAATTATTAATTCTTGGGAGTATAATCGTCCTCCATTTAATCTCAGGAAATTTATTAAAAACCACCCTGATCAGTTAGATAAACTAATTGTTGTTTCAACTGTGGGTAGCAGTAATATAGTGTTAAAAGATGTTGATGTGATATCAGGAGAATCTATAATAACCAAAGCCCCAAAATATACTACCATACTGGTAGAACGATTAAACAAAATAATAAAGTAAATAGGGATACTATGAATAAGCGATATATATATCTTTTCATGATCATCGGACTTTTTTATAGCTGCTCATCTAGTGAGTTAGTCGAAAATTGGAAAAATCCAGAAATAGATACTTTTGAAGCACAAAAAGTGCTGGTCATTGGCATATCATCAAACGATAGTAACCGAAAAGTATTTGAAAAGAAACTTGTAACAGAACTAGGTAAGAATGGAGTTAACGCAGTAAGAAGCCTTGATTTTTTTGAAGAAACCTTTACGAGTACTCCTAGAACAGAAGAGGATATACTTGCTTTAGAGTCACAATTAGTCGAAAAAGAATTTGATGCGATATTACTTTCCAAAGTAGTAAGAATAGAAGATAAAGTCAGTACGGTACAAGCATATAGAAATTTAGATAAAACATTTAATAATTTTAGAGATGATTATTATGAAAATCAAGAAATCTATTATAACGATGGGTATTACGAAGAATACCAGGTTTTTCATGCAGAGTCGTCTCTCTATTGTATTTGTTCTGATAAAGACAAAGAATTAATATGGAAAGGATCAATAGACATCACCGAACCCGAAAATATTAAAAAGGCAGTTGGTGATTATATAAAAGTATTGGTTTGGGCTTTAAAAGGACAGCGATTATTAATCATTGAAGATTTTGAAGATGAAGATATTGACTTATAGTAGTAAAGATTTTGAAATTCCTTTTCTCGAAAAATCGAATAATGAGGTACATCATGTAAAATATATACCAGATCATCTTACATCAAAAACGGCAGCACTAGCTATGGAGTTTGATGCTATTTGTATTTCCCCCGCAGATGATGGGTCAACTATGGTGTTAGAACGATTAAAAGACTTTAATATAAAATATATCGTTCTTCGATCTACTGGGTATGACAATATCAACTTGGCTACTGCCCAAAAACTAAATATTAAAGTAGCTAATGCTGCGGGATATTCACCGATTACCATTGCAGAGCATGGGATTGCGCTATTATTAGCAATTAAACGTAAGCTTATACAAGCTAACCAACAAGTAAATGCGTATAACTTTTCTCTAAGTAACTTGGTTGGAACCAATCTAAATCAAAAAACGGTAGGAGTCATTGGTACGGGTAGAATAGGTAAAGCATTAAGCAAAATACTATATGGCTTTGGTTGCACTATTGTGGGGCACGACATTCAAGAAGATAAAGAGTTAGTCGAGCAATATGATATGAAGTATATGGATCTTGAAAACATATGTAGACAATCCGGCATTATTTTTTTGAGCACGCCTTTAAATACCCGAACATATCACCTTATTAATAAGAGCTGTATTGATCTTATGAAAAAAGAAGTTATAATTGTCAATATTGCACGTGGTGCAATAGTAGATACAAAAGATATTATAACCGCTTTGATATCAAAAAAAATAGCAGCTTATGCCGCAGATGTGTATGAGTATGAACAAGGAATTTTCTTCTATGATCGTTCTAAAAACAAACCAGATGATACAGTATTAAAACAACTTATCGATTTACCTAATGTACTGCTCACAGCGCATCAGGCTTTTGCTACTAAAGAAGCGCTTACTACTATTGCAGATACGACCTTTTGTACAATTAACTGTTGGGCTCAAAACAAACCGAGTACGCATGAACTTATTCCTGCATTAGTGGGGTAGTTTATGTTTTATAATACCATATAAAAAAGTACCTAAAATAGAAGAAATAATAACAATTAAGATAGGTAAATATCCTGCGCCTAATAATACAAACATAGGGCCAGGACATGCTCCTGCAAGTGCCCAACCTAATCCAAAAATGATCCCACCGAACATATATCTTTTAAAACTTCTGTTTTTTGGTTGAATTTTTATACCCTCCCCGTAAAGCGATTTTATATTCAATTTTTTGATGAGCTGAATTACGATAATACCAAGACCCACTGCAGAACCGATGATGCCGTACATATGAAAAGATTTAAACTGGAACATCTCATAAATTCTAAACCACGAAGCCGCTTCGGACTTAAATAATACAATCCCAAAAAAAATCCCGATGAATAAATATATAATTGAACGCATATGGTTAAAAAATTAAAGGAAAAATAAAATGAATCATGAGTAGGCCTCCGATAAAAAAGCCAATAACTGCAATTAGTGATGGTATTTGCAAATTACTTAATCCAGAAATGGCATGGCCAGAGGTACAACCACCAGCATAACGAGCCCCGAAACCTACTAGTAATCCACCAATAATTAGAAAAATTAACTGTGATGGATCTGAGAAAATTGCATTGGCAAATAATTCATTGGGTAAATACGCTTCTCCTGCGCTTTTAAAACCTTGGTTTTGCAGTTTACTAATCACTTCTGGATGCAAATCAACAGCAGCATCTTTGGTTAAAAAATTAGCGCCAATGTATCCACCTATTATAGTCCCTATTGCTACAATTAAATTCCAACGTTGTGCTTTCCAGTCAAATCTAAAAAAATCTGCTGCTTTACCAGCGCCACACATAGTACACATGGTTCTTAAATTTGAAGACATTCCAAATTGTTTCCCAGTAATTAGTAATGCAAACATTACCAAAACAATTAATGGCCCAGAGATATACCATGGCCATGGATCAAAAATCCAATTCATTCTATAAAATTTAGGTACAAATTAACCTGAATAAAAGTAAATTGTATGTGACTTATGTTACATAACCATAATTTTTCAACCTTTTATCATATAAATATAGACTTTGCTATTTAGGTAACATTAAAGTATTTGTCTAATTGTAGTTTAGCTTCTTGATATCCTAAATCAAGAACCTTATCAAGATTACTACTGCTAAAAATCCCATGATTAACGAGCTTTTTAGGTTGTATTACGATATCACAATGTTTAAATTTCATTTCGGCATTAGGCATAGCTCTAAGGTAATACGCACGCTGCATTACGTTATAAGAATGCTTAAAATCAGAAATTTTGGGTTTTTTTATGGGGGAGACGTCTACACCAATAATCATATCACATTTTTGAAGAAGAGGATCTATAGGAAAGTTGTCTAAAATTCCGCCATCGGCATACAATTCTTCTTCGATCATGATAGGTGTAAAAACTCCAGGAAATGCCGCCGATGCTAAAATCGGTTTGATCAATTGTCCTTTGCTAAAAACTTTTACGGTACCCTCGATAAGGTTTGTTGCGGTGATAAAGAGTTTCTTATCCAGGGCTTCAAAAGAATTATCAGGAAAGAAGTTTTCGAGGTCGTCCTGAAATTTTTCAGAATCTAGAAACCCCGCTTTTTTTCGGGTAAATCGATTAAAATTAAATATGGATGTTTTTGTGAAGAATTTTTTGATTTCATCAGGAGAATATGCCCCTGCATATAAAGCTCCTGCAATTGCTCCTGCACTAGTGCCAGAGACAAAATTGGGGATAATACCAGCTTCTTCAAGAGCACGTATCACACCTATGTGAGCAACGCCTTTAAATCCGCCTCCTGATAATACTAGTCCTATGTTTTTCGGTATTTCCATATGTATTAAAACATTACAAATATTATAAAACAGGGCTAAAAACTTTAGCAATACCTTCTTTTAATTTGTGATGCCACGGTCTTTTTACAAAGGTATCATAGTTTAACTGAATACTTTTATGACAGTCATTCAAAAAATCGTTTTTAAGTGAAATCGCAAAAGAATCATCATAAATTACAGCATTTACCTCATAGTTTTGTTCAAAACTTCTTATATCTAGATTCGTCGTTCCTACAGATGATATTGTATCATCAGATACTATAGTTTTACTATGTACAAATCCTTCAGGGAACAGATAAATTTTTACTCCAGCCTGTAATAATCTTTCAAAGTAAGAACGAACACACCACTTAACAATTGCATTATCTGATTTTTTGGATAGTAATAATCGTATATCAACGCCGCTCATAGATGCAACTTTTAGTGCATCTAATATAGATTCTCCAGGAATAATATAAGGATTGGTAATGTATACATAATCCTGAGCTTCATTAATTATAGAAAAATACATATGTTGCGTTGCCGAGAAATCAGAATCTGGACCACTGTGCACTATTTGTGCTGTGGATCCTATTGCATTTTTATGAGGATAAAAATAAGAAGTTTTTAAAATGTTGTCATCAGAACTTACTAAATACCAATCCATAGCAAAAATAGCTTGTAAGCTATGTACAATAGGGCCCTCTAGTTGAAGGTGCATATCATGCCAGGCACCTAGATTGGGATCTCCTTGTACATATTTATCCGATACATTAATACCACCGGTAAATGCAATCTGATCGTCAATAACGATAATTTTGCGATGATTTCTATAGTTTATCGATGATAAGAATTTTCCAAACCTAATCGGTAAAAACTTATAAATTTCTACTCCTATTTCTTTAAGTTTATTGATATACAATTTGTTTAAGGATATGCTTCCGATACCATCATATAGAATGCGTATGGCGACACCTTTCTTTATTTTTCTTTCGAAGAGCTCAAAAAGACCTTGAGATAATTTCCCTTCTTCAAAAATATAATACTCTAAATGTATAAAATGCTTTGCTTTTTCAAGGGCTTCAAATATTGCTTGAAAGGTTGCGTTTCCATTTTTTAAAAGCCTTAAAGAATTTCCGGTAGAAGGTGGAAACGATGAATTCTTAGTGATAAGAGACATTATTTTTTGATGCTCTTTTCGTTCTTGATCGGTAATAAATTCATGATACTTTTGTACCTCTTTGATATATGAGTTTATTTCTGGAGTATGTTTGAGACGAAATAATTTATTTTTCCTTCTATTTCTGCCTAACATTAAGTAAAGAAACATTCCACCCACAGGGATCGTAAAAATAGTTAGTAACCATGCCAAAGTTTTTGTTGGACGCATGCCATTTAATAGTAACCTAATAACAATACTAACTCCTATAAGGATGTAAAAAGAGAAGGCAATATAAAATAACATCTAACTATTTTTAGTTGGCCATCTAAAGATATTAATTTGTATGCATAATAAGAAGAGGAACTCTTGTTCCGTAACTTATTTTTGACGTTTCTGAACCATTAAAGAAACGATCCAGAAACGTTTCTCGTTGTATAAACATAGCAGTCATATCAACATTCATGATTTGTACAAAACTTGCAATAGCTAAAGCCGTTGGAACGTTGATAATAGAATGAAAAGTATGATTTATACCTTTAAAAAACTCTTTCATATGTTTTTTGTCATCAAAATCGGCAATGGTTACCGTCTCATCTTCCTTAATTTTAAGAATGCGTAATGAGGCTTTATGTTTTTGAACAGTATCTAATAAAGGTTCGATACCATCTGGGTTAAAATAATCATTATAATCTATCGTATACAAAACTGTTTTAAGTTCTTTAAACTGATATCCTTGAGGGATTGCAATTACAGGGCAATCTATTTTGCGAATTACATTAAGTGTATTACTACCAAAAACTATTTCATTAGCTCCAGTAGCACCATTTGTTCCCATCATGATAAGGTCAATGTTTTTAGAACGAACTGCTTGTTTTATTGCATCGGTGAAGGTATCATAATCGGTAATACTTTTAAAAGTATAGTTTTCTTGGGAATGCTGTTCTTGTAGTTTTTTGATTAAGATATCAAGTTTCTTTTTTGCATCGCTAATAACCGATTGATGTATTGACGTATTTGCAGGAGCAACCATTAAATCATCCGACGTGTAATGAGATGCTTTTTGTACGTTAAGAATATAGAAAGTACACAATTCATGTTTAAAAAAATGCATAGCATAGTCGATAGCATTTTTTGCGTTTTCAGAAAAATCTGTGGGTAATAAGATATTTTTCATAGTCCTCGATTTTAGTATTCTTAAAAATAAATAAGAAAGGTTATGATTACTATGATATTTATCATTCTGATCATTTATCGCCCAAAATCTTATGGTTATATTCGACTTAAGCAATTACTGGTATAAAAATGTAACAAAAGGACATGTTTTGGAGTCTTACATTATATGTCAAAGAGTATACTCCATATCATTTTTTGCTTTTTTGCGGCGAGTAGCCTTGCGTTTAATAATGGACATAGTTTTTATTTGGATAATGAAACTATTGTTTTTTCTAAAGCTGAA
The DNA here is from genome assembly GCF_003443715.1 of Aquimarina sp. AD10. Lineage (NCBI taxonomy): Bacteria > Pseudomonadati > Bacteroidota > Flavobacteriia > Flavobacteriales > Flavobacteriaceae > Aquimarina > Aquimarina sp. AD10. The sequence goes on from NZ_CP031965.1 coordinate 4,530,529, forward strand.
ATTTTAAATGAGTATACCGCTAGAATTCCTTTTAAACTCGTAGATAATTTAATTGTTGTAGAAGCAGAAATTCTTGATAAAAAAGGAGATTTTATAATTGATACAGGATCTGAAGTACTTATCCTTAACGAGGTTCATTTTCCATTACAATACCAACACCCTTCAAGAAAAAAAGAAGCCTCTGGAGTGATTTCGATTACTGATAATACATTTGAGCAGCAAGTCAAGGAATTTATTCTTCAAAATTTTAATTTAAAGAATAAGATGTCTAATACGGTAAACTTATCGCATATTGAAAAAAGCAAGAAAATACGATTATTAGGGGTTATTGGATATAGTATTTTAAAAGATTATGAAGTATTTATAGATACTTACCTTAATCAAATTACACTAACTAAAGTAGATAAGTTTGGTCAAAAATTAGATGAAAATGTATATGCCGAAAAAATTACAGATAGTATTGACTTTAAGTTGAAAAATCACACCATCGTGCTCAATGGTTTTGTAGGGAATCAAGAAGTTAAGTTTGGTTTAGATAGTGCAGCAGAATTTAATCAGATTAATAAAAAAGTAGGTAGAAAAGTATTGAAATACTTTTATCCGAAGAAGCGATTGATTTTATCTGGAGCTAGTACTGATCAAATTGAAGTAATGGCAGGAAAATTGTTTCGAGTAAAATTAAGTAAAACAATTTATTTTGGACCCATGAATACTGTTTTGACTAATTTAAATAGAATGAACGAGGCCTTTGGAACCAAACTAGACGGTGTTCTAGGATTTGAGTTTTTTCAACAAAAAAGAACTATCATTAATTATCAGAAAGAAAAGCTTTATTTTGTAGACTACCCAATATTGAGATATTGAAAAAGAATATTTTACATAGCATTTTGTTAATTCTTGTTTGTACGAGCGAACTCTTATATGCCCAAAAAGATCCTTTTAAAGGGTACAAGATCGAAGGCGATATGTTGGTATTTGTTTTTGATAAAAGAGATTATGAAAAAGCTACAGGAGCTAGCCAAAAGATTAAAATAGAAAATCTAGATATTAAAAATGTAGTTGTAGCAGGAGAATTTAATGGCTGGTCTAAAGATAAATGGGAGATGATTAAGATTGATGCTAATAGATATGAACTTAGAAAAAAACTAAGTGATTTTACAGATGAATTTTCTTGGGAGTTTAAATTTGTAATTAATAATGCTTACTGGGCAGAACCTTCACGTAAAGACAAAAATATAACGAGAGCATTCGAAAACGGTTATGCACTACCCGCATATAACTTAAAAATGTATATAGCGTATCCGGATAAAAATGGTAATGCAACTTTTACGCTTAATGGATTTAATAATGCAAGAGAGGTTATTTTAAGCGGTAGTTTTAATAAGTGGGATGAAGATATGTTTAGTATGATCAAAAATGAAGAATGCTGGATGTTAACTCTAAATATAAGACCAGGAACGTATCAATATAAATTTATAGTCGACGGTAAATGGATGGAAGACCCTGAGAATCCTAAAAAGGTAATTAATGAATTTAACGGATACAATTCTGTGTTGGATATTCAAGGTTCTTCTAACTTTTTGCTTAATGGATTTCAAAATGCTAAAAAAGTAATTCTGTCTGGTTCATTTAACGAATGGTCAGAAAACATTTGTGAAATGAACAAGACAGAAGAAGGGTGGAAGCAAACATTAATGTTATCTGCTGGCAAATATCATTATAAATTTATAGTCGATGATAAATGGATACTTGATCCAGATAATCCCGTAAGAGAATATGACTATAACGGAAATATTAATTCTGTTTGTATCGTAAAATAATACACTTTAAGAGATTAGTTATTTTTTACTATTATCAACATAAAGATCTTCTTGCCAGACACCTTGTTTTACAATAGCTCCTGCAGTATCAAATAACTTTCCTTTACCGTTTTGCTTGTCGTTTTTCCACTTTCCAGTGTATTTTGTTCCGTCTGCCCAATGCATAGTTCCTTTACCATGACGTTGATTGTTTTTAAATGCACCTTCATAATAGTCGCCATTTGGCCATGTGTACGTTCCTTTTCCTGATATTTTATTGTTTACAAAACTACCAGAGTATTTTGCAGTGTCAAACCAGATAACAATACCTTTGGATAAGGATCCGTTTAAGACCTCTACGTCAAAAATTGCCCCTTGAGATTTAAACTTATACCATCCGTTAGTTAATTTGGCAATATGTCGAGTCGGAACGTCATTAAGGCTTTGAGCGGTACTATAAAAAATGGTTCCAAGAACAAAAATTAGTAAAAAAATATTTTTTTTCATGTTTTTCCTTTTCTTATTATTGTCGCATTAAGTAAAGGAATACTTACAATAGTTAAGAAAATAAGATTAAAAACGCGTAAAAATGTAGTGGTTTAACCGCCAATAGTAATCATGCTACGATTATTTAGATGTGCATCACTTTCTTTAAATTTATCAAGTGTATCCATGCCATTACGTATTTTTAATTTAGACTTAATAGCTTGCTGGATTATAGTGTGAATAGGTTTTCCTTCTCTTAAAGGTGTTAATAAGTCGGATTCTTTAGAAGAAAACAGGCAATTTTTTATTTGCCCATTAGCTGTAAGACGAATTCTGTTGCAACCATCACAAAATGGATTAGTAACCGAGCTAATAATTGCAAAAGTCCCTTTATGATTTTTTATTTGATAACTTTTGGTAGTATCGTTAACAGCGTCTTTTAACTTAATAATATTTTCTGCTTTGAAATTTGAATTTACTTGTGAAAGAACCTCTTCTAGGGAAACTAGTTTATCCATATTCCATCGATTACCGTCAAAGGGCATAAACTCTATAAAACGAACCTGAATGGGTAGGTCTTTTGTTATAGTAATAAAATCAATAATTTCATTATCATTAAACCCCTTCATAAGAACGCAGTTTACTTTTACATAAAAACCTTCTTTAACTAATAAAAGAATATTTTGATATACTTTTTCAAAATAAGATCTTCTGGTAATATCATTGTTTTTTTGAGCATTTAAAGAGTCTAAACTTACATTTAAAGTCTTAATACCACATTTCTTAAAATGATCAATAAATTTATCTACAATAACACCATTTGTAGTTAAGGTGAGCGAAACAGGAAGTGAGGCTAATTTTTCCATGATTAAGGCTGCATCTTTACGAACTAAAGGTTCCCCACCAGTTAAGCGTATTTTTGTAACTCCTCTGTCTACAAATTCTTTAGCTATTGTATAGATCTCTTCATAGGTCATAATGTGGTCCTTAGGAGATAATTGAATTCCTTCTGCAGGCATGCAATAGGTACAACGAAGATTACAACGTTCGGTAAGAGAGATACGCAGATAGTTGTGTTTTCTGCCAAAGGTATCGGTTAATATGTCTCCTTTTATAGATTCTAAAGGTTTTGAAAACCTTTGTGAACCTGTATTTGATTTAGTCATGTCGTGCTCCTTTCAAAATTCTAAATACATGAAGTATTTCTGGAAAAATAGCATCCATAGATTCTTTTGCACCATTGGTAGAACCTGGTAAAGCTAGGACTAAAGTGTCCTTAATGGTTCCAGCAACACTTCTTGAAAGCATAGCATAAGGCATACGATCTTGTCCATATTTCCGTATAGCTTCTTCGACTCCTGGAATTGTTCTGTCTAAAAGGGGGCGTAGTGCCTCTGGAGTTACATCACGTCCAGATAAACCGGTACCTCCTGTGTAGATGATAAGATCTGCTCCCAGTTGTTGATATGTTCTTGCCTTTTCTTGAATGATTTCAACTTCATCAGGAATAATTATATAATCTTGAATTTCTACTTCACAAGATTCTAATTTTGCTATGATTGCTTTACCCGCTTTATCTTCTTTTTTACCAGCCGAAATTGTATCAGAACATACGATAACTGCAGCTTTTAAATCTCTTCTAAATTTGTCTTTGTAATCAGACTTACCTCCTTTTTTAGTAAGAAGTTTAATATGATGAATTTCTACACCTTTATCTATCGGTTTAAGCATATCATACATATTTAAAGCTACAACACTAGCCCCGTGCATTGCTTCAACTTCTACACCTGTTTTATAGATGGTTTTTATAGTTACTAATATCGTAATTTCAAGATTTTCTATCGAGTAGTCAATGCCAGTATATTCTATGGGTAATGGGTGGCAATCAGGTAATAAATCTGGAGTTTTTTTTACTCCTAATAAGCCAGCAGCTTTACTCATGGCAAAAACATCACCTTTAGGAACAGTACCATTTTTAATAGCTTTGATAGTCTCAGGTTTGCTAACCTTTACAATGGCTTGGGCTGTTGCAATTCTTAATGTTGACGTTTTTTGTGTGATGTCTACCATCTTATTTATGTTTCAATTTTATACTGCGCTTAGATAGTTGTTGTATCAATTTTTAAGTGTTTTGTTTCCACTGATGTGTTTGATCTTCGAAAATTTCTTTTCCAAACACGGGTACATCTGCTTTGATCGCTTCAACAACATATTCTAAAGCTTTAAAAACAACTTTTCTTCTTGGTGAAGAGACAAAAACAAAAAGACAAATTTCTCCGACTTCTACTTTACCAAGGCTATGATAGATGTGCATACAAGTAAGGTCAAATTTCTCAAATGTAGCTTCACGAATTTCATGAAATTTTTGATTGGCCATTTCTTCGTAAGCCGTATAATCTATAGCAGTTACCATTTTACCTTCAATCTCATCTGCGCGAACCTGCCCTAAAAAAATATTATGAGCACCAATACTTGTTTTGGATTGATGTTTTGCAATAGAAGTACCTATAAAATCTGATGATATAGGCCCTTGTTTAAATACGTTTTTGAACTTCTTTGTTTCCATATGTCTTTTATACTTCTTTTACTGCTTGATACTCAGAAAGTGCAATTGCTCCTCCTTTGATATGTGCTATGTTATTGAACCCGTTGTCTAGTAATAATTCTGCGGCTTTTTTGCTTCGAATTCCTGATTGACAAAAGAGTATAGTTTCTTTTTCTTTTGAAATATTTTGAACCTCTTCTTGAAGTTTACCAAGTGGGATATAAATAGGTGCTAGATCTTCAATTTTGGGGTGTTCATGAGGCTCTCTTACATCAATGTATTGTACATTATTTTTAGAGAATGCTGCTTCTGCATCAATTTCTACGACCTGAATAATTCCACAAAAAGTATCATAATTCATGGTTTCAAAATCATTCTGTAAAGCTTTAGTTTTCGAAATTTGTAATTCAGATCTATGAATTTTGAAAGCTGAAGATTGCATAGTTAAGCAATCAAATTGCAATAATTTTCCATTAAGAATGTCTCCTAAATCAAGTACAATTTTTAGTACTTCATTAGCTTGCATACTACCAATAATACCAGGTAGAACACCTAACACTCCGATATCTGAACATGAAGGAACACTACCTGCTTTAGGTGGTTCGGGAAATAAACATCTATAGGTAGGACCGTTTTTATAGTTAAAAACAGCAACCTGCCCTTCAAATTTAAAAATAGCCCCATATACTAGTGGTTTATTCATTAATATACAGGCATCATTGACTAAATACCTTGTCGAGAAATTATCGCTTCCGTCCACAATAATATCATACTTAGAAAAAAGTGAGCACGCATTTTTTGTAGTTAGCTTCTCGGGATAAGCAGTAATGGTAATCTCAGGATTTAAATCGGTAAGTCGCTGCTTTGCAGCAATTGCTTTGTTAATACCTAAAGAGCTGGCACCATACAATATCTGTCGATGTAAATTTGAAGATTCTACAACGTCAAAATCAATAATACCAATAGAACCAATACCAGCAGCTGTAAGATACTGAAGTATAGGGCACCCTAATCCACCAGCACCAATAACCAATACCTTAGAATTATCTAATTTTTCCTGACCGGAAACACCAATTTCTGGAAGGATAATTTGTCTGTGATATCTAGAATTAAATGAGCTCATTATTTATCTTTTGTACTTTTGTTTTTATTCATCCCCCTGCAAAAGGAGGCAATAATGCTATTTCAGTTTCTGTAGTTATGGCATAATCATGAGCAACAAGCTCTTGATTAACGGCTACTTTAAAATCTTTATTACTAAGTTTTGGGTGCTGCTTTTTTAAGCTAATTAATAACTCGGCTACAGAACACGTATCTATTTGTAATTGTTCTTCAGAAATTGATGTGGCTTCGGCCAACATTCCAAAATATTTAATGGTTAACTGCATTTTTAATTACTTTAAAATCATCAACGGTATTTATATTGGCTACCAAAACACGTTCTTTTTCAAGAATTGAAATCGTTTTTACTTCTAAAGCTGAAACAAGTTTTCGTAAGCGTTTTTCATTGGCATCTAATAATTCGATACATTTTTTGGCACATCGCTTTTTATATAAAGCAATCAACGGAATTGTTTTTCCGTTATCTTCAAATTGAACAACGTCATATATTTCTTTATCTTGAAGAGATAGCTTTTCTAACAACGATCTATTAATTAATGGTACATCGCAACTCACTACAAAATTTGAAGGAGTATTTGAATGTGTTAATCCAGTATGTATTCCTGCAATAGGACCAGAGTCTGGAATAATATCTTCTACTCTTTTGTGTGCAAATTGATCATAATCTTTAGTATTGCTTACAATGATTATTTCAGATACCAACGGTTGCATTGCTTCGATGATATGTTCAACAAATGTTTTATTATTATAGACTAGCAGGCCTTTATCACTTCCCATTCGAGAGCTTTTGCCTCCTGCAAGTATAATTCCTGTAATGTTTTCTTCATTATTCATCGTATCATGAGCACTTTATATAGAAACTTGTTTTAGTTCTTTATCAAGAAACTCCCAACATCTTTTATTAATAGATTCGAATGTGTCGATGACCTTTTCTCCGTACTCAGTTAACTTAGCCCCACCGCCTCCTTTGCCACCTGTTGCGGTTATAACAAGAGGTTGTTTGGCAGTTTTGTTCATACTATCCAATAAATTCCATGCTTTTTTATAAGACATATCCAAAGAGCTTGCGGCTTTACTTAACGAACCTTGTTTTGAGATTGCTTTAAGTAAACGAACTCTTCCTTCACCAAGGAAAACCCTATCTTGTGATTCAATCCAAATTCTACTTTTAATCGTGTATTCCATAATACCAGCGTTCGGTTTTTAAAGATACAACGATTTTTTAGGTTATGTTTTTGTTTATAAAAATTTTAGCAAATAAAGATTTTTCAGGGGGTTATTTTAATGATATTTATCATTTTTGAAGCTATTTATGGCAAATTAATGACTTGCACAGTGTCACCAACGTGTACTTTAGAAATGTCCTCTGGAAGGTAAACCATAGCGTTAGCAAGCGCAAACGATCTAAGCATAGAAGAGGCTTGCCCATCTAAAATCGTAACTTTTTCATTTGCCATATGTGCTTTTAGAAACTCTGCTCTTTGACCTTTTTTAGTGTATTCAGAATCAGAAATTACAGTACGCCAATTTAATTCATGATTGCGATATCCAGAGATTTTTAATAACGAAGGAAGTACATAAATATAGAAACAGCTTAAAGAAGAGGCAGGATTGCCAGGTAAAGCAAATATAGTTTTATCCTCTTTTTTGGCAAAGTACAGAGGCTTACCAGGTTTTTGCTTTACTTTATAAAAAACTTCTTTAACATTTAGTGCGCCAAGCGCTTTTCCTACAAAGTCATAATCTCCTACAGAAATACCACCAGATATTAGTACCACATCATGGGTGTTTATCATTTGATCTAGTAGTTGGCGAGTAGCTTCATAGTCATCTGCTACTTTGTGGGTAACAATATCAGTAAAACCCGATTTTGCCAATGTTGCTGCTAACATAACAGAATTACTTTCATATATCTGTCCATGAGCAAGAGTTTGTCCAGGAGGCACTAATTCGTTTCCTGTGGCAATAATTGCGATGGTAGGTTTTTGGTAAACAGTAATAGTGGTGATCCCTAAACTTGCCAAGTATCCAATGCCTGCAGGCGTTATTTCGGTTCCTTTTGATAGCGCAATATCACCTTTTTCTATTTGTTCACCAGCAGGGCGAATATTACTATGTAGTCTAGCTGTTTCTTGAAGAGTAATTGTAATATTGCTAACAGTTACTTTTTCTTGCATGATTACTGCTTTTGCAGTTTTAGGAACCGGTGCACCAGTAAAAATCCTGATAGCTTCTCCCTTATGTAATAGTATCTCTTTTTCATCACCAGCTTTAACTTCGCCAATCAGTTTAAAAGTCATATCATCAATAGAGCCCAAAGCATATCCATCCATTGCAGATTGGCGAAAAGGAGGCATACTTATAGGAGAAGTAATGTCTTTTGCTATAACGAACCCTAAAGATTCAGATAAAGGTAAGGGAATGGTTTTCGGCGTAGTTTTTGTATGGTTTTTAGTGAATTGCAGTGCTTGTTGTACAGATATCATAGTAAATCTTTTCTACATGCAAAGGTGCAACGAAATAATCAAATTTGATAATTGAGAAGGAATAAGATTTAGATTCTCAATTAATTGATAGAATTTGTAAAATCCTTAAAAAATAAAAATATATTTACACGTTATTCAAAGAAAAAATATTTTTTCACCCAATATTAAAATCAAAAAAAAGATTTTAATATGCAATCGTCAATAGTGCAGGAAGATAACAACAAAATAATAGCAGGAATCATTGGTAATGATGACAGAGTTCTTAAGACTTTTTATGAAAGGCACTTGCCGATGGTCACCAGTTATGTTATCAAAAATTCTGGCAATGAATATGATGCAAAAGATGTTTTTCAGGATGCAATGGTTATTGTTTATGAAAAAATAAAAGAAAGTACTTTGGATATACATTGCTCTTTAGGAACCTATGTCTACGGAATTAGTAAAAATTTATGGAGAAATAGACTAAGACGAAATAGTAAGGTAATGTCTCAGGATGCTCAGATAGATCAAAGTGAAGAAGAAGTGGCTCTAGAGAACATAGAAAGAAAAGAGAAAATACTTTTAATTCAAAAGTATTTATTAGTATTAGGAGAAGGATGTAAGGAAATTTTAATGCTCTTTTTTAGTGGACATAGTTTAAAAGAAATCGCAAAACAAAGAAACCTTTCTGAATCATATGCTAGAAAACGAAAGTTTATCTGTCAAAAGAAATTCATGGTAATGATTGAAAAAGATCCAGTTTTTAAAGAACTAAAAGAATCATCTAATTACGAGTAAATCATGAAAAGGACTCAGGAGTTATTTGAAAATATTGATGCATACCTAAAAGGCGACTTAAAAGGCGAAGATTTAGAGCTGTTTGAAAACGCGCTGAGATCTGATGTAAGACTACAAGAAGAAGTCAAAAAGTATGAATTAGTAAAAGATGCATTAAAAGATGAAGATATTATCAAGTTTAGAGAGAAACTAAGAGATATTGACCATGAGATAGAACAAGAAAAAATTAGTGCAACTATACCGAAAAAATCATTTAAGCAGTATTATAAAATTGCTGCTGTTTTTATAGCAATACTGGGGATATCATCATTATTATGGTTATTTAATCCTTTAGAAAGGGATCTGTATGCAGAATACTATGTCCCTTACCCTATAAGTGAACTTACACGAAGTAATGAAGTTACCACGATAGCCGAATTGAAAGAAGTGTCTGGCTACTATAAAAGAAAAGAATACGTAAAAACGATTCCAATTCTAGAAACCCTTACATTAAAGTATCCCAAAAATGATAAATTAAGACTCTATTTGGGTAATAGCTATCTTAATACAAATCAGGAAGAAAAAGCAATTTACCTATTTGAAAATGTGCTACATAATGATACATTTCGTAACGATGCTTTATGGTTTTTATCATTAACTTATATAAAGGAAGATAATAAAGATAAAGCTATTATTTTGCTTAAAGACCTAGCATCTTATGAAAACTTGTATAAAAAGAGTGCTATAGATTTGCTTGAAGATTTGCAGTAATTATAACTACATTTTACTCTAATATGACCATCACACCAAACAATCGTCTAGTGCCATTATTGTTTTTTTGTTTATTTATTTTCTCTATTGGTATTACAAATGCACAAACGTCAAAAGACACACTAGTAGCCTCTCAAAATTTTAAAGAAGCCGACTCTCTTTTAAGAGATAGGAAATACAATACATCTATCGATCTTTTTGAGAATGCATTAACGATCTATCAAAAAGAAAAAGTTTGGGAAAAAGTGGCAAGTTGTCACAATAAGATTTCTGAAAATCAATGGAAAAATTCTGATTTCGAAAAATCTATTCTCAATGCTGAAAAAGCTCTTGAGATTAGTAGCAAGTATCTTACAAAGGGGAATAAAGAAGAAGCTTATGCTTATGATAATATTGGTAAATGTTATGAAAAAAGAGCATTGTATAAAGATGCAATGTTAAACTATCAAACAGCTCTTGAAATAAGGGAAAAACTTTATAAAAGCATACATGCAGATATCGCAAAAAGCTATCATAATATTGCTATAATCTATTATAGAACAGATGGATTAAACAAAACCATAGAATATTTCAAAAAGGCTTTAGATATAAATATTAAGACAAAGGGAAAAAATAACATTAGAAATGTAGCATCATATAATAACTTAGCTATTATGGCTAGTCAACTTGGTGATTATGATGGGGGACTTGAATATTGTCAAAAAGGATTGGCTATACTTAATACAAAGAAAAATAAAGACAACTTATATCTTAGTGGCGTCTATAATACAATTGCTAATCTTAATACTAAACTGGGTAATTTTACGACCGCACTTGACTACACGTATAAATCTCTTAAAATAAGAGAAAAAGAATTTCAAAACCATCCCAAACTTGCTTTAAGTTATACAACTTATGGAAATCTTTTAGCAGAAAAAAAGGAATACAAAAAGGCTTTAGAATATATAGAAAAGGCACAGGTGATTTATGAAAGCAAACTAGGAAAAAGTCATCCTTATGTTGCTGAAGTATATTTTTATAAAGGAAATATTTACACAAAATTAATGCAGTATTCTGACGCTATTAAGTATTACAACGCGGCTATTGCAATCGAGAGAGTGAGTTTTGGGGAAGACCATGGAGCCGTAATTACTTCGTATCAAAAAATAGGGATTGCTTATCAAAAAATGGGAGACTACCTTTCATCTTTAAAATATTATCAGAAAGCTCTTGATTTATATACTAATGCCTTGGGATCAAATCATCCTAAGGTGGCTTTGATGTTAAACCATATTGGGGAATTGTATTTTGAACAACAAGAAATTAAAACCGCACTAGAGTACTATTTGAGAGCTGAAAAAGCAAACTCGGTAAATGATATTAAAAGCAATACTTCTGAAAATGCATATGTAGATTCTAATATACTAGTAACAACACTTAAAGGAAAGGCTAAATCTTTACAAAAAATATTTATAAATAGTAGAGATGTAGATAAGCTTGTCCTTAGTGTCAATACGTATAAAAAAATGGATACTCTTATTAATACTTTAAGGCATTCTTTGAATAATTATCATGACAAAATATCATATGCACAACGGGCTAAAGAAATTTATACAGAAGCTATTCAAGGACAATTATTGTATTATAATGAAACTGGAGAACAAAAATATCTGGAGTCGGCAGTATATTATGCAGAAAAGAGTAAGTCAAATACTTTAAAAGAAATGTTAAGTGATAGCAATGCTAAACATTTTTCTGGACTACCTGTTGAATTAATCGAATTAGAGAAGAAAGTAAAAATAAATAGGTCTTTCTATCAATCAAAAATCACCGAAGAATATTCTGAAAAGACTGTAGATACCATAAAAATTGCTAATTATCAAAACAAATTATTTGATGTTAATAAAAAACAAGACTCTATAACACAAGTCTTAGAAAGAAATTATCCTAAATATTATAAACTTAAATATAATGATGATATCGTAAAGGTTTCTGATATCCAGAGAAATTTGGGTGATATGAGTACACTACTTGAATTCTTTACTGTAGATAATGTCACTTATGCTTTTACGGTTTCTAAAAATAATATTGGAGTAAAGAAATTAGAAACTCCAAAACTTACGTCACAAATTGAAGAGCTTAAAAAGAGTATTATCTCAAAAAACATAACAAATTTTAAGCAAAAAGCATATGCATTATATAACGAACTAATATATCCCATTAAGGATAAGTTCGTTGGTGATGAACTCATTGTTATCCCTGATGGGGAATTATGGCATCTTAATTTTGAACTATTACTTAGTCAAAATGACGTTTCAGAAAACGCAGGAGCACTATCCTATTTGTTTAAAGAATATGCTATTACTTATGCCAATTCTGCAAATCTACTATTCAACTCTTTTAAAGAGAAAGCGTTAAGAGACGAACGAGAAGAGTGTTTAGCATTTTCATTTTCAGATTCGATAAATGCAGCAGCTTCAAAGAATATGAGCCTAGCGGTCTTAAGAGATAGTGGTGATGATTTGCCGGGAACACGTAAAGAAATTAAAGTTATTTCGGATATTATCGATGGGCAATATTACTTTGGAACAGAGGCAAATGAGGTAAACTTCAAAAAAAATGCAACACGTTATAAGATACTTCATCTGGCACTACATGGCGAGGTCGATAATGAAAACCCAGAAAATTCTAAACTCTTTTTTACCAAATCTAAGGATACTATAGAGGATAATCTACTATATGCGCATGAGTTATTTGCATTAGATATTCCATCAGAACTTACTGTACTAAGTGCTTGTAATACGGGAACGGGAAAAATTGCTAAAGGCGAAGGGATTATGAGTTTAGGTAATGCGTTTCAATACGCCGGCACCAAAAGCTTATTATTAAGCAGTTGGGAAGTTCCGGATGATACTGCACCAGAATTGATGCACTATTTTTATACCAATCTTAAAAGCGGTATGAATAAGGGTAAGGCTTTACAACAAGCTAAATTAAAATATCTTACTACCGCCGATCGATATCATAAAGCACCGTTTTATTGGGGTGGATTCTATCTAGTAGGGGATAGTGCGCCTATAGAGTTTAACACTACAAGTTTTTGGTACTGGATTCTCGGATTTTGCGTATTAGCTATACTATTAATTGGTTTATTTTATTATCGACGAAAGCGCATATAGTATTGTAGTCGGTTTTGACTATGAAAATTAGACTATAGCCACTCAATTTTAAAGTAATATGGTCTTAAATTTATATTTCTTGATAAAGTCATGGGCCTTTTTGGCCTTCTGTTGGGCGATTTTGACGAAAATTTGCGTGTTACTAGCCTAGATTTGAGTCAATAACATTAAAATTTTAAGGTGTTTTCTTAAAAATTAGATCGTTCATGTCTAATTTTTAACCTAAGAAGTTAAAAATTGTACTCTCAATGTTAAACCGAAGGTCTTTTTGACTCATCAGAAGGTCTTTTGAGTTAAACATTCCGCATTTGTTACCGCTAGTCTGTGCCTTAAATCCCTTGGTTAGCGCTCGAATCCTTTCGGGTGTATAAAATGAGTACTATTCTACTTTATCCCATAAATCCGGTTTGATCTATTTCTATAACCGCAGTACCAGCTTGATAATTTCTAGCACTCGAATAACCGCTCCGCAAAGTCTCCCGACTTTGAGGAATAATCAAAACGGTAAGTTGAAATAATAGAATAAGTAAAAGCAGTCATCTTGATAAAAGATATGGCTGTTTCATTTTTTGAAACTACTGCATTTTATATTTGTGCCTATCTTGATAACGTCTCCTGCCAAGTGTAAATCTAAAACTGTTAAAAATGAAAGAAGGGTATATTATTAGAGATCAAAGCAAACCTCATTTTATTACTGCTACCGTAGTAGATTGGATTGATATTTTTTCAAGACAAACATATCGAGATATGATCATTGATTGTCTAGATTTTTGTATAACAAATAAAGGAATGCTGCTGTACGGATATGTTATTATGAGTAATCACGTACATTTAATTATACAATCACAAGAAGGAAAGTTATCTGATCTGATACGAGATTTTAAGAAGTATACAGCTGTAACTATTTTAAAAAAGATTCAAACAGTACCAGAAAGTCGTCGAGAATGGATGTTGGAACGATTTAAACTTGCAACTCAAAGTCATAATAGGAATAAAAATTATCAATTTTGGAGATATGGTAACCATGCAGAAGAAATATATTCTCAAAAGTTTATGTGGTCCAAGTTAGATTATATTCATTTAAACCCTGTACGCTCAAGAATTGTTTGCAAAGCTTCTAATTATTTATATTCTAGCGCCAGTAATTATGTACATGATTATGGGTTACTAGTAATACAAAAAGTAGAAAACCCGATAATTAATGTGCATAAGAAAGACTCATTTTATAAAAGTATTAGTTGGTCAAATTATCTCAAAGTCGAGAGACTTTGCGTAGCAATTGGGAGCAAGGAGCCGGTCTAGTAAAAAACCAGCTACAAATCAATGTAACTGGTTCTTAGTATTTATAATTCTTCTTTGATCATTCCGCTAAGTCAGGAGACTTTGCGGAGCGGGGTTTTTTAGGACTAGTAAGTTGTATATTTTTAATCTACTGCATCTAATAAACTTAGATCTTCCCAAACATCAACATAGCTAGCATTATCTGCAATCAAAAACCTCCAACCTGGTTCAAGACCCAAAAATTTTATTATTTCTGGGTAAATTTCTATTAAGTGATGTAAATGAACTGGTTCAAAAAAAGTATCATCGCTTTTATCAAAATCTTCTCCTGACCATATGTACCAACCTGTTGTTTGGTCATGTATAGGATGGCGTAAACCATTAATAGGATTTTGCTTTGGATCAAAGTTTTTTCCTAAGCCTATGAACATATCCCAATCAGCCTCAGCATAATTTGCTTCATATTGACGACAGATTTTTCTTTGTTCTTCAATATATTTATTAATTAAATCCATATTCTTTTTTCATTTCTTTTGAAAATTTACTCATTGCTGCACCCTCCTTATTTGAACAATTTGTACATTCAGGTTGTATTGCACTATTACTTCTCATTTTTGTTTTGTCAATTGTTCCAGTTTCATAGTATTCTTCTACCAGAGCTTTTTTGTGCCCTGCGATATATTTATCAACTTTATTACCACATTTAACACAACCTGTTTCTTTCCCTACTTCATTTACATAATTTCTCATTGAAGGTGTTGTCGCATTTGAAGGCCTTTTGTAAGGTGCCGTTATAACTGGCTTAACTTTTGCTGGTGTAGTGCCTGGACTAATTGATACAAGGTCATCAGCTTTACTAACAATTTTAGTGCTAGTTGTAGCTGCTGAGGTTGCTCCATCAGTAGCAATGCTCGTTGCGACATCAAAAGCAATTCCTGTGGACCATACTCCAACAGCTTGTTGTCTACTAATACCTTCTTCTGCAGCTATTTGATTAATAGAGGAATCAACAGAATTACCTATCGCATTTACCACACCTTCTACATCACCATTTGTCGCAGCTCTTACACCATTCCCTAGGTTTTCAGTAAAAATGGAGTTCCAAATTATAGAAGAACTCACTGATGCTGGTACACTGCCAATAAGTTTAAGTGTATTCCATGCGCTAACAGCTTTGCGCTTAACAGCAATAGCTATTTGTTTACTTTGTGTAAGAGGAACAGCATCTCCTGGAGTTCCACAATCCCCATTAGGACATGGCATATTACCATCAGGATCAATAAAAAATATAGGATTATCAAACGCATAGTTATACGGAGAATGCCTTCGCATAGCTTCTGCAAATGGATCCAAATTCATCCACCTACCTAAAGAGGCTTCGTAATTTCTAGCTCCAAAATCTAGCCATTCTAATCCAAGTTCATCGTTTTCTTCTTTACCATTGTAACCATAGTTATGTTTACGTCCAGTAATAGTATTATTATATCCTTTATGCGTTAATCCAAATGGATAATAATTTTTTTCCTCTTTAATCTCCAGTGCTCCGCGAGTTAACCCTATTTCATGAATTACAAATGAAGTGGTCTCATCGAGATGAGTATTGTTTTTATCTACACGCAGTACTAGTTTGGTCCCTGTTTTTACAGTATACTCATATTGATGATTTCCTGTTTGCAGGTTTCCATCAAGGGTATTCCAACTTAGGTGCGATCCACTACTATCTAGTTCCTGTATATACAATCGCACATTGGCATTTGTACTTGACTTGTCAAAGTCGCAATATACGGTTAGCTGTTCTCCAGGGACAAATACTTCATTGTTTAGTAGATGTTTTACACCAGCCCAACTGTTTTGAACCCTTGCTATCAAGCTACCTGGAAAACCAGAAATGCTGGCAGATCCATTAGGTTGCCAGCCTTCAAGATTATTACGATCTACAAAACTACTGGATAAGATTTGCTCATAGTCATCATTGGTATCTGTATAACTAAGACGTATATTACCTAAGTGATCTTTATGTTGGTATACATAGTTAAAACCATCACCAAGGTTACTTTGGTTTTTGGGTTCTACATATCCCTCTGGATGATGCATAAATTTTAAGAACGTACCTGCGCCACCTATAGTCTCATAGATATAGTTACCTGTATAGTGGGTAATATTTCCATAAGGACCTACTTTTTTTTCTATTTTTGTGCCGTTGGCGTCATAAATATACTCAATATAATTGGTATGATTTACGGTTACTTTTTTTGGTAGATTTAAATGATTATAGGTGATGGGGTTATTTTGGGAGATTCCTTTGTTTTTATCCATAACCATATTACCATTGTCGTCGTAATCATAATCATCTTCAGAAGTGTTACCATCTTTAAACCCGTAGATAGAACCAGTGATGTCTGTTACACTAAGTAGTTGATTTCCTTTGTAGGTATAGGTAAGGTCATCCATAATACCAAAACTAGAGGCGTTTGCATTGGTATGACCAGAACGATTTAGACTTAGAATATTTCCGTTTTGATCATAGCTAACCGAGTTCAAGTTGTATTTACTCGTATTGTCTTCGGCTTTGGTAATTCTATTAAGTGCATCATACTCATAGTTATATGTTTTTTGAGATGCGTCTTCTGATGCCGTTCTCCAATGTATTTGACTTATGTTACCGTTGTATAGAGGGGTTGCTTCCGCCGTGGGATGGCTATAATTAATTTGCATCCCAAACAAATCTCCTGCGCCCATGGCAATGGTACTGATATCTCTAAGATCATCTTCTTCTCTTTGACTATGATTGTTAATACCACTTAACCAACCTTGTTCGTTATAACGATAATCTACCGACTGTAGGGGTTTGTTTACCTTATTCCCAACATCTTTGCTTTCTAGCTGCCCCAATCCATTATAGGTATTATCAACGATAAGTTCACTCGTAACAGAAGATTCTTCTATTCGGGCAGTGAAAGCATTTGACGTACTTGCAGATATTGTTGTATTAGGTAAAATGATAATACGTTCTGTTGCGACCAGATCTGTGTTATTAGTTGGATTTTCTGTTACTGAGATTATGTCTGGATAATTTCCAGCTGTATCAGAAAGCTCTTTATTATCAATCTTATGATGATGTGTGTTTAATCTTCCTATATGATCATAAGTATATTCATCTAATGAATATATATAATCTCCTGAATTCCCTTTTCTATGAGTTAGTTTGTTTTTTAATACTTTACCCGTAAAATCATATAGTGTATGTGTTAATTCATAAGTATCCAAATACTCATTGGTCCTTAATATGGCTACAGGTCTACCTTTACGATCATAACCAATATTTTCATTAATCCATTGATTGGTATCTAAAACTCTGGTTTTTGTAACAACCGCTAGCCCGGTAGGAGTAGTAAGGTATTCTTGTTCAAAAGGTTGTTCTGATAAAAAACTTAGGTTAGACATGTTGTTGTAGGTATCATAGTAGTTGATCGTTAATAACTGATCAATTTCTTGCGGAAAGACATTATTGGTATAATGTACCAAAGTGCCATCTATAGTTTGTGATACGCCGCAAGTAGTGGTACTCTTACTTAATCTAGGAGCTCTTACTTCTATAGGTTGTGTTCTGCATTCATTTACCTCTGTGGCGTCGTCAGCTAATTGTTGTAGTGTACTAAAACCTTGATCAGTTTCAGCAACATAAATTCCTGTATATACTGCTCGATTAAAATCATCATATTTGGTAAACAACCACTTATTATCGGTTCTTAGGTTAGCATCTTGAGTTAATATAGGACGATCTAAGGTGTCATAAACTATATATTCCCATCCTTTTCCTGGGATTTTTTTCTTACGTAATCTTCCCTTTTCATCATACAAATATTGATAACACAATTCGTTAATATCCGTCTCAGATAATATGGTTTTCTTAGCAGCTAATGGCGGTATAACAAACGAAAGCTGTAAATGTTCGTCATACACATAATAGGTGTCGTGAGAAATATTATCATTAAATGTTCGCTTTAAAACTATTTGCCCTCTTGTATTGGTATACTCTTCTACAGTATGGTTTTGGCCCATAGAAGGTATCCAATTTTCGTCTTTTGTGATGGATTTATAGAGAGTTCCTGTGCCGTATATATTCGCATCTTTGTTAAGATATGTGTGATAATCAATAATATTATCACTATCCTCATATGATACATGATATTTGGATATATTATCATTGGTTGTATTTAATGCATACTCATAACTTATTACACCTTGCAAATTAGAGGTTCTTGCAGAACGATCCATTGGCATTGCTTGAGATTGTATCCTGTGTAAGGGTGACTTGTAAAAGGTTTTTTGAACTCTTCTGGAAGCTATATCAAAATGAGTGTCAAATAAATATTCATCAGAAAGATCAGAAGCATATTCTATAAAATCTCCATTATTATTTGATTGACTAAATGGAAGATGTTCGCTACTTGATCTGCCGTATTGATCATAATACATCGGTACAATAATATCTTCACGATTACCTCCAGCTCTTACCTCAATATTTTGAATGGGTCTTCCTAATCCATCAAAATAGGAAACAGATTGTATAACTGAATCGCGATCTAGTGTAGATAACTCTGTTTCGGTAACAGCTACTTGATATGCTTTTGTGCTAATATAATTCTTGTCGTTACTTTGTGCATTGATGTATAATCCTAGCAATAAGCATACTGAAATACTAATTTTTTGTATATAATTGCTCATAGCTTATTGATTTTTATAGTTATAGTTATACTCTTGCAAAACTTTTCCATTATAATCTTTTATGAATTTCAGTCTATTAAATGAATCATAATTATAATAGGAGGTAAGTCCCTTAGGATCTGTACTACTGGTCATACCTATAACCGGGTCGTAAGTATAGGTGGTTACCATACCTTTTGGGTGCTGATTTCGAAGTTGTTGTAATTCGTTTCGTAAAGCTTGTTCACTACAACTATTTTCACTACAACTATCAGTATCTTGATCTGATAAGTTGGTCAGATTATCAATAAAATCATAAGAAAGATCACTGTAGGAAACGTTAGATAAAACGGCTATAGGAAAGCTTCGGTGATAACCCCAAATATAGGAAGTGATAGGGCCATTTTCTTTTTCTTGTACCTCTATAGGGTTGCCATAATCATCGTATTGCAAGATTTTACCGGTAACGAAACCATCCCCTGGGTACCCTTCTTTTTTGGTTTGGGTATACTCCATAAATGTTTTGTCTTCTACACCCCATTGGTTATAAAATAGCTTTGTTTTGGTCTCAAATTGAGATGATCCGTTGGTTTTAGACATTACCAATTCGCTAACTCTGTGATCATTATCTCTATTAAGACTTTCTATAATGTTTTTTTGAGCGGTTGAAATGTCGTTAAGACCATTAATATCATCAGGATAATAATATCTGGTATCAGATAGAAGACCGCTATTAGGAATAGTACTATTATAGTGTTTTTTTCTGGTGGTATTTAGCGTTTCTGGGTTATAAGAATAGGTAATACTATCGGTGATATGTGTATTTGTTCCTACATTATATGTTTTGACAACTTTACTACTTATTAAATTGTAAGTAGAATTTAAATAATAATTTCTCATTGCTCCCACGGCATTTATTGTTGATATATTATTTGAAGCCAACATAGGAACAATTTTTATAGCTTCCTGACTATGCTTGGTAACATCAATATCATATGTATTAATCTCTTCAGATACTTTCAAGAACTCCTCATTATGCCAGCGATGCACAGTTTTAGACAATAATTTACCACGTTTATATTCCAGATCATCTTTTGGGCTATATGGGTAGTCTTGTATATTGGGGTCTATTGAGAGTGTTCTAAAATTTTCGAAAGAAAAATCTGAAAAGCTTTTTTTTGCAAAAAAAGTATAGGTGTATTCAATTTTCCCTGTGCCGTAACCTGCTTCATGCTCAGTAACTTTTGTATATCCAGTATAGCTACCACTAGTTCTAAATAAGGGAACACTGCTGTTTGACGTATAAAACATTTGGAGGTGCGGATATTTAGTTAGATAGGCAAAACGCGTAGTTTCGTAAATGTCAAAACACGTTTTGACATAGGCTACATCTTGAAAATAAGGTTTAGATACTAAATTACCTGATGATTTCCCTAAGGTATCTTCATAGGTATACTTTTTTGACATGTTACTTAAACTTTCTTCATCTGTATTCGAAATAATCTCTGCTATCCTTAATCCACCAGTTAATGTTTCGGTATCAGGTATTTTATCTTTAAAAGTAGTAAACCACATTTCAAAAAGAGGATCACCATTACCTGGTCGTGTAAGATCTATAGGAGTTTCTTCGTATTGTACACCCCTTCGTCCAAGTAATTTATAGGTACCTGCTTTTAGATTAAGCATGATTTCACCAGATCTAATAAATACTCTATAGATATCTGTGTTTGACTGTACATCTACCAATGTAATATCCCATGGGCATGAATCCTCATCTCCTTCATCAACAGTACAAGGAATATCATAATAAAATGTAATGTTTTGAGAATCATGACCTGAAAGTTCAAGGTTTTTAACTTCAAATTCCATCTCGAATTTAAAATCACGTCGCTCAATAGATCCATCATTTGTGATGTATTGCGTATCTAAATCACTAAAGTCATGTCTAACCTTTTCTGTAGAATTAGAAATGGTATATAAATCTATATCTTCTTCGATACGGTTGCTCTCAAAGATAAATTCTTTACTACCTCCAGTTGGATAGGTAATCTTTTTTAGGGTTCCTACTTTACATTTTTCTTCATAAACAGAACGATCTGCGGTACCCACTAATTCTGACTTCCCATTAGGTCCGGTAAAAAAGTTACGATGTTGATAATAATCTAATTGAATTAAATTAGTATTAAGCCGCTCTCCATTGAAATATCCCCAAAAATCCTGCGCAGTAGAAAAACGAGAGGGCATTTGATTAGGGGATTCATAGTCGAATTTATACCTTTTGTAATTATTAGTATCTGCTTGATTATTTACAATGGCATATTCCCTAATGTTATCTAGAAATAACCTTTTTCTTGCATATTCCAGAGGCTGGGTATCGTTTAAGTGTTCATCAATAAACGGATAACCATTGTATATCTTTGTTCCTGAATATGAAGAGTTATCTGTGGTATAAAAATGAAATAATTCAAATTGCTTTATCAAAAGATCAGAGGTGTCATAGATGGAAATATTTCGTAACCTATGTGAATTTGATAAATCTTCTCTTTCGACACTTTGATCTTGTTCAAATATCACTTTACCATGATTAAAATTGATCTGACTTACCCAATACTCATCATAGGTACTTTGTCCAAAGTATTGCTTAAGTTTAGATCTTGGCTTTTTACATCCTAAAGAAATAGGTACTACATTTGGATGTACCAACCATTCCACAATTTCTTTTACTTCAGATTTTCGATAGATATAAGAAACATTAGTGTTTTTTTGGTAATCAAAGGTTACGGACTCTTCGGCGATAGGATCATAAATTTCTTTTAAGAACCATGAGGACACGTATTCTTGTGTTTCCTGATCGGCATCTTCTGTACTATCAATGCGATAGTCGGTAAAAGAATATGACATTTCCTTATTAAAACCTCCTCGTATTTCTACATCGCTACTAGTATGTAGTCTATCCTTTCCAAAATAATATTTTACTCCGTTAGGTCCAGTTATTGTAAAGGAAGATATTCTTTTACCATTGTTTGCATTTTCGGTTTCATAAGTTATTTTTAAGGGAGAGTGTTCTGTTAGTACGGGTAATTTTGTAGTTTGATCGAAGTAAAAACTTCCAGAGTACCCATTAAAACTAAAACTAAATAAATCAGGTTCATAATCTCGTTCTCCGATACTGGTGTAAAAAATTTCTTCTCGAAGATTTTCATTATTTCCTGAAGCAACCTGATTCTTAAAATAAGAGATTGTCCTGCTTGAATATAAAAAGCCTCTTTCATCAATCCCTCCACGAACCTGTCTCGTAATCATACCGCCAGCATTTAATGTCCAACCAATACCGGATCTAGAAGCTACTTCTTCTACTTTTATGCCTGAGGCATGATATGATAAAGATACAGGGACTGAATATCTTTTTTGATTAATCGTATATAAAGGGATATTAACCTGTGGTAATCCAGAGTATAAGTTTACAGGGGTCTCTATATATTTTCCTAATGCAGCTATTTCGGGCGTTGCAGGAGTGTAATTCATGTCACCTCCTGTACGATCATTTACTTCTTGTGAGTTTCCTACTAAGAATACTATACAAAAACACAAAAAGAGCGTGGTTGTTATATTTTTCATAATTAATACTTATTCTTAAACCGATATATCAGATGTGATTATTTTTTTTTGAGAAAAGCTTCAATCTTAGCCAGTCTAGCTTCAAGATTTTGGTTGTTTATTTTAAGTTGATCGTTGATCGACTCCTGTTTTTGGATCACTGTTTCTAATTTCGTATTTCGATTTTCTTGATTTACTATCTTCTTCTCCTGCGCAATCGTATACAACGTCAACTCCTCGATTTTTTCTAGGAGTTTTGCATTCATTTCTCCTAATTTGATGCCTTTTGCTTCAACTTCTTTTGCAGATGGGATATTGATAAGATGTCCTTTTGTAGCGATGTGATCTTCTACTTGTTGTAGGGTAGGTAGGTTGTAAGCTTCCTCAAAAACGTAGTCTGCCCATCCAACAAGATCTACTTTTACTTCTTTGGTATGTATGGTTCCATTCACGGCCAGTTTTGCATCTGGAGTGGTAGTACCGATACCTACATTACCATTAGCAATAAAATCGCCATTTATTAATGCTCCTCCATTATTTACAACCAACTTATAACCTTCATTACTTAAATATCCACCATATTGTCCTATAACAATTCTGGCATCTGAAGTAGGCATATGGATATAAGTAGCAAATTTTCCAGGTGCAGTTTCTGATCTATTTAATTTAAAAAAATGAGTTCCTTTGTGATCATCTAAATCTATCCAAGTAGATGTGTTATTAGAAACAAAATCATGTCTTAAATTTTCTGATTGATCTGTTATTCCAAATGCAGTATATCCAGAACCTGTATTGGTGGGATCAACAACGAATTCAAAAGTTCTTCGATCTGTTTTATACTCACGACCTATAGAAACAGGAATCCATCCATTACCTCCCAAACTACTAGAATCGAAAACCCCTTTTAGTCCGTTAACAGTTCCATTGGATTTTAAACTATTGGTGAAAATAGCATTACCTGTTTGGTCGTCGATACGTAAGCGTTCTGTGCCTTTGGTTTTTAATATAAGATCATTATTATATGAAGAGAATGCATTGGTAACTGTGTAAACGTCCCTATTAAAAATAATTTTAGGCCTATCAGTATAAATATGGGCCCACGATGTATTTTGTGCTCCCAAATCCAGATTTCCAGAAGAAGTTTTTACTCTTAACGCACCACCGGTAGAATTTCCTCGTATACTTCCATTAATATGTAATTTTTCCTGAGGTAAGCTTGTGCCTATACCTACATTTCCATTAGGCAATTCAGTAACTTGAGCAAAAAGTCCCGTTGTTATAATTAAAAAACCAGCGATAAATAATAACCTTTTCATAATAAGAGTGATTTGTTTAGTTTGTAAAAGTCAATTGGTTATTAATGTTCAAAAATGAGTTTAACCAATTTTCGTGGTTTAGTGTAACCAGAAAAAAAAATGATACCCTATTTTGTAAATTAATTTTGATTACCCATTAAAAAAAGGTCATGTACCCTTAATGTTATGGGTGTTTTTTCAGAAAGTGTATAAGATAAATACCTTAATATCCTATAGGAGTCATCATTAAAAGAAGAGGAGAATTATACTTTAAAAAGAAACAAAAGGTATTTTAAGAAGTAAAATCTGTGCGTTGTAAATAAAATGATTAGTGTTTACTTCATCATTGCCCAAGCTTCAGTTACATTTTTGTTGTAGAGTATTTCTCTTTTGGCACTTGATTTTTTTAAATCATTTAGCCATGCAATCTGTTGGGGGCTTAAATATTTTCTTGGAGATTGTCTTTTGCCCAACGCACTATTAATTTTTGTGCGCTGTAATTCGGTCATCGGGATATATTTATAATCGGTATGTTGTAAATAATAACTTTTATCTTTATCAGAAACCTTATAACTGTCATTGTTAGCAATTGGAAAAAAATCGGCTTCGGCAGCGTATTTTAAAAGATATTTTTTATCTAAGGTTTTTGAGTCATATCTTACTTTTACGACTTCGTTATGTCCTATAAAACCTGCTTCGGTTGATAAAACCCCATCGGCAGATCCAAGGTGTTTTTCTCCCGTCCAGAAACAATACATTTTAAAGTATGTTTCTTTTATGTTTCCAGTTTTATAAGATGTTAATTCTTCACCTAATAATTTCATGAAATCCGGAATTGACTTCTTTTCTGCTTTTAAAGCATTTTCCATTACTTTATATAAACCTATAGCCGAATAATCACTCGCAAGTCTTTTAACGATATCTTTTTCTTGCGTATTAATAATTCTGACTACTGGGTTATTCCAACTTGGTTCCTTAAATTTTTGCAGAATTAGCTTATCCTTTTTGCCTTTATTGTTATAAATCACTAAAGGAATAAATAGGTTTTCTATGACTTCGGTCATTAAAGGATGACTTAATACATTATGGCCATAATTTCTACAAGTAGCGCAACCAGGAACTTCTTGAAATAATATTAAAACAGATTTATCCTGTTCTTTGGCCAATTTTAGAGCCTCGTCATAATCCCGATACCAGCTTACTTTTCCTAGTTCCTCATCTTGATTTAAAGCAGAGGTCTTTTCTTGCCCAAAAGTTGATGTAAGAATAGTAATACATAACAGAAATAAACCAATATGTTTTTCAGAAAAATAACGCATACTATAGAATTTTATAAGGTCTTTAATTTTCTATATATGTCTAATTTTTTATGTAAAACTTACTAATAAGGCTAAGTTTGATAGCTTTTAAGAATAACCACTTCATAAAACTGGCGAAAAAGTAATTTACTTTTTCTTGTATTGAAACTCTTTTTCGAAACCTGCATTTTTATAATCATCAGTTTTAGGAAGAACGAATTGATATTCATTCATCATATCAATTTCTACGGTAAGGTTTTCTGCTTCAAACTCCATAACATGCCCTGCAAATTGTTCATCATCAGAAACAAAGTGTAAATGATATCCCGCAACATTTATATTTCCTATAAATTCAGGACAAAAGAATCCGATCATAGTACCAGAAAAATTCCCTCTTTCGAATACAGGGCGATTAGGAATCAACACATCTAAGCCTTTTACAAAAGGCTTATCTTGTTTGTGCAAACCACCACATTTCATTTTTTTAAAATCTCCATGAATCTTGAAAGCATAAAAATAGTTTTTAGAAGTAAGGTGCTCATTAATGATACTTCTTAAGCTATCATAACCATTTACTTTATCTATTTTAAAGGATTGTTCTGCATCAAAAAACGTTGCATTAGCATATGCGATTTTTGCGACATTGTCTGGTTTATGAACTTTTCCGTCTTCTGTAGCTTGATATAAAACACCATCTAACATAATTAATTCTCCGTCTAAAAAGTTATAGGATCCTAATGCCAGATCACCTTTGGATTTTAATTCTTTAGCATCGATATCCCCTTCGAATATTTTGTTTACAAATGCCCACCAAATAGAGTAATGATAGAAAAGATCAGGTTTTTCTTCAGAATTGTTTTTTGATATAGTGGTAGCGGTGTTTTGTTCTGGAGGAGCAATAATCTCTGGTTGTTTTGTCGCAGTATTACATGAAAATAGGATTAGTATTAAAATGATACTGTAAAAAAAAGTTAGCTTGTTCATGATTAGGTGATTAGTATGAGTTAAGATATTTGTGTTAAATTAAATAGTGTGTTTTTTTAAAACGTTGAAGTTAAAAGTTTCTTGCAATGGTTATGTCTTGTTTTACATGTTGTATTAGTTGACTCCAATCTAGCTTATTAGTTCTTGCTAACATCTGGGGGCTATAGTTTTTTTCTGAGATATGAGTGTATGCTTTCCAATGTTCTAAAGCTTCTTCTAAATATGTGATGGCATTGTTTTTATAGGATATTTGTTTTGTTTCTGTGTAAAAAGCAAGTGCAACTGCAGCTTCTATTTTTTTGGCATAATATTGTCCAAGGTATCCCATTGCCAAAATATCATCTAAAAGAACAGATAACTCTTGATTATCTATAGATTGTTCTTGCAGTTTTTTAATACCATTTCTTGATGATATAGCATGCGTATTAAGTCTGTTAACTATTTGCAAAGGAGTAATTTCATTGATTTTTTCGTTGGCAATAGTTGCTTTTGCAAAACTAGATGGGTTTATGATATTGCTTCCAGACATTGTGGGATTATCTATAAAATCAGTAACTTCTCTAAATCCACCAAGCGCTGGTCTTGCGATGCAGGCCTCTACAGACCACATATGATCCCAGTTTCGCCAATGAAATGTATTTACTTGAGGAACAATTTTTGAAGCTTCTTGCCAAGTTTTGTATAATAATTTAGAATCTATGCCTGGGAATTTTGAACTTAGTTTTTTTATAAAAAAGGTTTGATCTAATTGATTGTTATACCCTAATCTTCCCCAAAGCATAAAATTATACCAATGTTTTTTTATTTCAAGTTGTCCCGATAATTCTTGATGTTTACTAATAAACTCCTTACCCCATACATAACCATCTGACCCTAGTTGATATGCAGCGGTTCGTTCTTTTGGGAAGTTGTTAAGAAATGTTCTTACATAATCAGGATCTCCCCAACGATATACAAAAATATCGTCGTTTCTAAGGTTCCACCAGGAATCTAAGTCATAGGTTTTCATGGTTTTGATATGCTCATCTGCAAAATTTGGTGTAGGAGAAGAGTATAATCTAGCTTTGGCGTATTTGAAACTAACTTCAAAGGAGTCAGGGTACTCTCCCCAATATTTCATGATTTGTTCCATATCAGAATGCCATACTCTATGGATAAAATCAATTTTGCGATCTGGTTGTTCTTTTTTTGCATCTAAAATTCCAAGACCAAAAGATTCCCATAACCATTGTTCTCTATTATACTCACCTTCCCATTTTTTGGGCATATGTTCACCCGCGGTGACACCGATACCTTTTAGATCAGGGTAGGTTACTAAAAACTGCTTAACTGCCTCGCGATGATAGGCTATAGTTTTAGGGTTGTCCATTTGGTGGGTAATCCCATATTTTCCAGGCTTTTCATTTTTGATGTTGATCCCAAAAGTCTTGTAATAGGGTTCCATTGGTGTTGCAACACTATTTGGACATATATTCCAGGTAATAAAATAGGTGTCTATTCCTCGTTCTTTTGCATAACGCATCAGTTTTTGCCAGAAGATAATTTTTTCATCAATAGTGATTTTTTTAACCACTTTTAAATTATTCATTACGTTACTTGTTACGAGTTGAGGGTCACCCCATTCATTTTCTTTTCCTACTGGTGTTAATGTAGTAGTGCATACATCTTCTAAAGCAATGTCCGGATATTCTTCTAATTTAATCATCGAAGGAAAAGGATGAGGATTCCAGAAAGTAATAGCATTGTAACGATGTATAGCCATTTCATCAAAAAAAGTGGTCCAAAAATTCCAGTCCCACATGTTTAGAATATTTTTTTGTGCTGCATCGCCAGAATCATCATAGCTAGGCGTTCTTGCATCAAGAGGGATATTAAATTTAATCGCACGTTTTTTTATAAAAGGTTCGCCTTTTGTGTCTTTAATGAGATTGTTTAGTTTAATTTGCTCGGCTACTTCAAGACCACCGTACATCATCCCTTTATTATCTCCTCCAAAAATAACAATCTTGTTTTTTGAAGTTTGGACTCGATATGCTTCAGTTTTAAGACTAATGGTATCTAACAAAAATTCAATAGCGGGAAAATTTTCAGAATTTTGTTGACTTATTTTAGCTTTTTCAATCTCCTTAATGGCAAACTGCACTTCTGGAAGCGATTCGTGTTTTTCAGTTTTAGGAGTAGTACATGATAAAAAAATAATACTCGAAACAAATATAGTTTTCAGAATTGTTTTCATGTAAATAAGCAATTAATCTGGTTAGATAAATAGTAACATGAAAGTATAGAAAAAAGGAGATCGTACTTAAATCATATGGTTTCTAATCTAAAACATATGTATTTCTATATGCAACTGCATTTTAAAAGGAATATTTATAAACTTGTATTAAAGCTAGACTATCATTTTACCTAAAATCTCTTTCATCATCTTAGCCGCCAAAAAAGCAGTCATATTCTGAGTGTCTCTGTTAGGATTATATTCTACGATATCGGCACCAATAACGGGAGTATCTATGTTTTGAATTATTTCTAACACTTGTCTTGTCGAAAGCCCTCCTGGTTCATGGTGAGAAACTCCAGGAGCAAAAGCCGGATCAAAACCATCCATATCAAGCGATATATATAATGGGTTTTTAAAATTTGGGATCTTTTTTAGGTCTAGGTTTTTCATTTCATGAATTTCTACATCATATTTTGTGGCTTGTTCTGCTTGATGCGGATTTAAAGTTCTAATACCTACTTGAACCAATTTTGCAGCAAAACCATTTTCCATAATCCTAGCAAAAGGACAGGCATGAGAATATTGGTCTCCTTCAAACTCATGATACAAATCAGCATGTGCATCGATATGTAAAATATCTAGTACAGGATATCTTTGATGATATGCTTTAAGTATTGGAAAAGTTATCGAATGATCCCCGCCTAATGTAAATATTTTATCGGCACTAGATAGATGCTTTTTTGTAATATCTTCAATATCAAAATAGTCTAAGATTTCAAAATCTCCATTATCTTGAATATTTGGATTTTCAATTGTGATTCCGCTTTCGGTAAATAGATTCATGGCTCCGCAATGCAAAGCTTCCCTTATCAGAGGAGGGGCAAGTCTAGGTCCTTTTTGAAAAGAAGATTTTTCGTCAAACTGTATTCCTTGTATTATAATGTTCGCCATAACTAGTAACTATTTAAAAATGATGTTTTCTATTCGGATATCTTTAGGGTCTATACGCTTATTACAAGCTAAATGAACAGAATAGTCTAATTTTTCACCTAAGTTAATTGGGTATATATACCAAGTCACACCTTCAATTTGAGTTGTGTTTTCCTTGAATGTGAAAGAAGAAAAAGGAATTGATACTCCTTTGCCTACGCCTTTAGTGGTCGCTTCTTTTTTGGTCCAGTATTCATAATAGGTTAGTGTACTATTTTTAGAAATACTAATTTCGTTCCATTCTTCTTCAGAAAATTGAGTTTTAAAACTGTCTAGAGGTATGTTATTTCTTTTTTCAATATCAATACCCAGATTACAATAATTACTTATAGCACAAACAACATAGGATTGAGAATGCGAAATGTTAAAATTGATACTTCCATCTATAAAAGGTTTTCCAAAAGTATTGTATTGAAAATTAACTAATGGATCTTTGGTGTAACCAAATTTCTTAACCCCTTCTTTTACTAATAATCTTCCTAAAAGAAACGCTTGTTGATCTTGCCATCTTCTGTATGAATTAGCTTTGCTTTGCATTACTTTAGGTAGCTCTGCTAAGAGTTTTTTAAACCCATTTTGATGAAAACTTTCAGATATTTTAGTACAAAGAATATGGATCATTTTAGGTTGGTTAATTTATAAACAAAGATCGATATTTATTCCAGACTAATAATTTTAATTTATAAAAAGTCAAAGCATGCTGATTCTAGAATCAGCATGCTAAGAACATAAAAGTAATCACGAACTAAGTACTATTTTGTTTTTAAACTACTCCAGTTTTTATTAGCAGTAGCTAAAAGTTTAGATTCTTTTTCTGAGATCCATAGTTGCTTTGCATCTACTTCGACATCATTTAAGAATAAATAGTATTTTCCATTATTTACTACAAACTTGGTAGGATCTACTCTAAATTTTGCACCTGCATATACACCAAAAGCACAGAAACCACCGTATTGAGGCATATATTTTTGAGGATTTTTTTCAAAAGTTTTTTTCTGATCCTCAGAAGTAAAATAATATGCAATTTTATTATGAGTAGATTTAAATTGCTTTGATCCTCTTTGAGCTAGTCCTAAATCTAAATAAGATACGGGGCTATATCCGTGTAATCCTATTTTACTGTCATCGATATTGTTTGCTTTTTTATCTTGAGCAAAACTTACTGTACTTACTAATAAAGCTAGTACTACTATTGTTGATTTAAATAAATTTTTCATTTTTTTTAATTTTAATTTTTATTATTTTAATTATTGTGCGTTGAAATATTCTTCACGAGTTACTTTTCCTTCATTGTTCCAGGTACGACGGATGATTTCATGCCAGTAAATTTTGCTACCGTCTTTCATGTTGAAATCAAAGGTGAACTCTGAGGCAGATTCATTACCATCAACTATAGTAGCATGATGAGTAATTCCGTTTACTTGTGCAATTGCACCGGCAAATCCTTCCATTTTTTGAACCATTTGTTCTTTGTTAATAGTTGTTCCACCATTGTAGTCTGATGTTGAAGCGTTGTCTGCAAAAAATTGTTGAACTGCGTCTACTATGGCTCCTGTTGATACCACACTGTCCATTTCTGCTACTTTTGATTTAATATCCATTTTATAACTTTTAGATTAATGTTTTAATTATAGGGGCAAATTTAGAAGGACAATAAGGGTTTTGACCTACAAAAAAAACGCAAAAAATTGTACTTTCTGGATTAAAAAAACGCTGAAAATAGGAATCTTAGTTAGATCAATAATCAATTAGATATTTCTAGAGTTAAACTTGAAATTAATACAACAAAAAAAGGTATGGATTTTAACTCCATACCTTTTCTAAACAAAATTTATTACAATATTTTAATAGCTTATATGATATCTTTATATGAGATTAATAATCTTAAATTTCTCAATCTATTCGTGTTATTATATTATGCTTGTTGCGAAGTTACTGACTCAGGTTTATGTAGGTTTACTACCAATAATCAAAATCTTAAAACAGCAATTATATACTCTCAGGATAACAAAAAAAGAGAATAAAAGTCAAGGCATGCTGATTCTAGAATCAGCATGCCAAGAACATGAAAAAAATCACTAATCAAGTATTATTTTGTTTTTAGACCACTCCAATTTTTATTAGCAGTAGCTAAAAGTTTAGATTCTTTTTCTGAGATCCATAGTTGTTTTGCGTCAACTTCGACATCATTTAAGAATAAATAGTATTTTCCATTATTTACAACAAATTTTGTTGGGTCTACTCTAAATTTTGCTCCTGCATACACACCGAAGGCACAAAATCCACCATATTGTGGCATGTATTTTTGCGGATTGCTATCAAAAGTCTTTTTCTGATCTTCAGAAGTAAAGTAATAAGCGATCTTATTATGAGTTGATTTAAATTGTTTTGCTCCTCTTTGAGCCAAACCTAAATCTAAATAAGATACAGGACTATAACCTTGTAATCCTATTTTACTGTCATCGATATTGTTTGCTTTTTTATCTTGTGCGAAACTAACTGTACTTACTAATAAAGCTAGTACTACTATTGTTGATTTAAATAAATTTTTCATTTTTTTTAATTTTAATTTTTATTATTGTGCGTTGAAATATTCTTCACGAGATACTTTTCCTTCACTGTTCCAGGTACGACGAATGATTTCGTGCCAGTAAATTTTGCTACCGTCTTTCATGTTGAAATCAAAGGTGAACTCTGAGGCAGATTCATTACCATCAACTATAGTAGCATGATGAGTAATTCCGTTTACTTGTGCAATTGCACCGGCAAATCCTTCCATTTTTTGAACCATTTGTTCTTTGTTAATAGTTGTTCCACCATTATAGTCTGATGTTGAAGCGTTGTCTGCAAAAAATTGTTGAACTGCGTCTACTATAGCTCCTGTTGATACTACACTGTCCATTTCTGCAACTTTTGATTTAATATCCATTTTGTAATTGTTATAAGATTAATGTTTTAATTATAGGGGCAAAGTTAGAGGAGGAATAAGGGTTTTGACCTACAAAAAAAACGCAAAAAATTGTACTTTCTGGATTAAAAAAACTCTGAAAATGGGGGCTTAGTAAGATCAAATAATCAGCTATATATTTCTAGAGTTAAACTTGAAATTAATTCAATAAAAAAAGGGTATGGATTTAAAATCCATACCCTTTTCAAATAAGTTTTATGATACTATTTTTAGTAATTTACATAATGTTTTCTTATATCATTACCAGTACTAAAAACTCATTATTCTATTCATAATATTCGTATTACAATTATTATGCAGTCACAGGATCACCCTTATGCAGGTTTACCACCAATAACACAGTTGCACCAATAATCCAATAGTAATATGCATCTATCCCTTCAAAACCTAAAAGAAAAGGAGCTACCACAAAGACTACGCCTACCAAGAAATCTACAATTAGATGTACTTTGTAAGGTATTACGCGTAGTGCTCCTAAATGATGATTAGTAAGCAAGGTTAAAATAAAAGCTGCTATACCTGTAGCAACAGATAATTGCAAAGCAAGTGGATTTGAACTTCCTAATCCTAATAAGAATGGTAGTGCCATTAAAGAAATAGCTACTGGGTAATCTAAGAATGCATGTATTCTTTTAGTTACAAATTTCATAGTTTCTAGTTTTATATGATTAAATTTTTGTTTTATGTGAGTTAAAATATTTTTCCTTGATGACTAGACCTTTATCATTCCAGATTCGATATATAATCTCGTGCCAATAAATAGTATTGTTTCTTGTAAGATTAAAATCGAAAGTAAACTCTGAAATAGAAACATTCCCATCTGTAATGGTTGAATGATGCGTGATGCTATTAATTTTACCAACAGCGTCTGTGATCGCTTGCATTTTTTCTAATGCTTGCACTTTATTGTTGGTTCGCACTCCTTTATAATCTAGAGTGATTACATTATCAGCAAAGAATTGCTCAACAGCAGCTATCATAAAACCTTGAGATACCAATGTATCTAGATCTTTTACCAAAGATTTAATATTCATACTCTATAATTTTAATGTCTTATAATATGTTAGTTATAAGAACATTACAAATGTATGAGCAAAGAGAAGATCTATGAGTACAAAAAAAACGCAAAAAATTGCACTTTTTATTTTTGGTATCGTAAAGGAGTAAATGTTTTGCCTTAAAAGGTGTAGTTATGTGTTTTTAACTTTGTAAAATCAAGATAGGGTGTTTTAATAGTAGTAGAGGTTTGTAATAATTCTTTATTAATAAAATGAAAAAGATTTAGAGAATAATACCAAATATTGTTCGTATCAAAATACACGTTTTACACCTTCAAAATCCTTTTTATACTCAGAAGGAGTACATCCTTTATTGGTTTTAAATACGCGATTAAAATTAGATACATTATTAAAACCACAATTGTAAGCTATTTCGGCAATAGAGGTATCTTTCTCTAATAACCATTGAGCTGCGAAACCTATGCGCATATCGTTTAGATACTCAACAAAAGTTTTTCCGGTTCTACTCTTCATAAATCTTCCAAAGGTAACCTCTGTCATATTAACTAATGATGCCAGATCTTGTACTTTAATTTTTTGATGAAAGTTTTTCTGTAAATAATCATAAACGACTTTTATCTTATCACTATTATGAAAATCTTCTTTTACTGGAGAATATGTTGATAATGTTTTTTGTCCTTTAGAAATTGCTAATGCATGTAAAAGAGAAATCAGCGAAAGAAAATAATCTAATCCATGTAGATTCATGATATTTTTGATTTTAGGACACAATTCTTGAGCAGTTGCTTTAGAAAATAATATTCCATGAGTAGAATTTTCAAACATATCCTGAATCGGTTTCATAATAGACCTACTTAGTAGTTTTTCCTGAAATAAATCATTATGAAATTGAATAGTTATTTCATGTATTTTTTTTTCAATACAATTATTTAATGTCCAACCATGAAGAAGATTTGGTCCCACGAGTACTAGTTCAATATCATCGATCTCTGCCATATGATCGCCAATGATTCGCTTAACCCCTTTTCCATTATAAATAAAATTAAGTTCATATTCTGGATGAAAATGTATAGGAAAGTCAAAACTATCCTTAATTCTATCAAAAACAAGAAAACAATCTTTAGGTGTTAACGGAGTAATTTCTCTATGTATGTTTTGTTCTAACAAGGTCATGACGTAAGAATTAGTATATAAAATGATAAAATAGTATTAATTTATAAATACTTCAGGAGCTACATTTGTCATTGTTAAGAATTTAGCAAATCATAAAATATAATTCACAAAAAATGACAATATTTTACGAATAAAGTTAATATTTTTTACAAACTCTTAAAACTAAAAAATATTTTTACAAATGTTAATTAAATTTCGTGATGCTTATAACCTGTTGAATTTCAGTTCAATGTTGCTTTTTGTTAAAATAGTATCACTTTTGTTTTTTCTTCAATCTTGTAAATCGAATAGTGCTTTATTAAAAAAAGAAACAACTTTAGTAGATACTCATGCGAGTAGACATGCCAGGTTTTTATTTAATAAAATTAAGATGATCCCTAAACAGGGATATGCTTTTGGTCATCAGGACGCAACTGCTTACGGAATAGGATGGAAAAACAATGGAAAGCAATATCAAAGTGATGTTTATGATGTTACAGGAGATTATCCTGCCGTTTATGGATTTGAGATAGGTCATATAGAATTAGGGCATGCTTTTAATCTGGATACTGTTAATTTTAAAATGATGAAAAAACTTATTCGGAAGGCTCATAAAAAAGGAGGTATTATCACAATAAGTTGGCATCCAAATAATCCTGTTTCAGGTAAAAGCGCATGGGACACAATACCAGCGGTAGAGGATATACTCTCTGGTGGTGTTCTTCATGCTAAATATAAAGATTGGCTCTTAAAAGTGGCAAACTTTTTAAATCATTTAAGAACCTCATGGGGTCAAAAAATTCCTGTAGTATTTAGACCTTATCATGAAATGAATGGCAGTTGGTTTTGGTGGGGGAAAGATAGTTGTAGTCCGCAACAATATAGACAGCTTTGGATAGAAACAGTAAAACAACTGAAAACATATAAAGTAAATAATGTTTTATTTGCTTATTCTCCTAATAAGCTAAAAGATAAAGCTGACTATTTAAAATATTACCCGGGAGATGAATATGTAGATATACTTGGTATCGATATTTATCAGCACACCACTACCGAAGATTTTATTAAAGCCATTACAGAAGATATTGCAGTAGTTAAAAATATTGCTCTTGAAAAAAACAAACCCTTTGTTTTGTCAGAAGCAGGATTAAATAAAGTAGCAGTAACCAATTGGTGGGTTGATGTTTTAGATAAACATATTGCAAACACAGGAATTTCTTGGGCTTTATTCTGGAGAAATGCATGGCCAAGCCATTATTTTGTACCCTATCCAGGTCATAAGAATGCTAGTGATTTTAAAGCTTTTAAAAACTTATCTCATGTTCTTTTTTTAGAAGATATAAAAAAAGTGAAATAGCATTTCATAATCAAGATATTATATATGAAACAATTAAAAACTCAAAAATTAAAATACAAGGAAAAAATAGGATATGGGTTTGGTGATTTTGCATCCTCAATGTTCTGGAAAATGTTCTCGGTTTATTTACTATTTTTTTATACAGATGTTTTTGGTATTTCTGCAGCTGTTGTGGGAACAATGTTTTTAATTACCAGAATCTTTGATGGCGCCAACGACCCGATCATGGGTATTATAGCAGATAGAACGAATACAAAATGGGGTAAATTTAGACCATACTTGTTATGGGTAGCAGTGCCTTTTGGAATTATTGGGGTGTTAACATTTACAACTCCAAACCTAAGTATGACCGGCAAGGTAATTTATGCCTATACTACATATTGTTTAATGATGATTATATATACGGCTATAAATGTCCCTTATGCATCATTACTAGGTGTTATGACTTCGGATTTAAAAGACCGTACTTCATTAGCAACTTATAGATTTATTTTCGCATTTGCCGGCAGTATTTTAGTATTAGCCCTAGCAGAACCATTAGTCGAGTTTTTTAGTAATACAAATGCAAAAAGTAATAATGCACAACAAGGTTGGCAATTTACGATGATAGTATTTTCTATAATTGCAATACTCTTTTTTTTAGGAACCTTTTACTTAACCAAAGAACGCATAAAACCTCCGAAAGAGCAAAAAACTTCATTAAAAGCTGACTTAAAAAACTTAGCGACCAATAAACCTTGGTTTGTACTTTTAGGAGCAGGTGTTTGTTCTTTAATCTTTAATTCTCTAAGAGATGGATCAACAATTTATTATTTTAAATATTTTTTTGAACATCAAGAAGCCTTTAAATTACCATTAATAGAACTTTCGATAACATTTAGCACACTGTATTTGGTTCTTGGACAAGTAGCTAACATTGTGGGTGTACTAATGGCAAAAATAATCTCTGATAGAATAGGAAAGAAAAACACTTTTTTTATAGCAATGTTTATTGCCACTATTTTAAGTTGCATCTTTTTTTGGTTTAAAGAAAATGACCTAATATTAATATTCATTTTTCAATTCTTTATTAGTGTTTGTGCAGGAATTGTTTTTCCGCTGCTATGGTCAATGTATGCGGATATAGCCGATTATTCAGAGTGGAAAACAGGGCGTAGAGCTACAGGACTTATATTTTCATCTTCTTCAATGTCTCAAAAAATGGGTTGGACACTTGGGGGAGCCTTGACTGGGTGGATGTTAGCATTTTACGGATTTGAAGCTAATGCGATACAAACAGAAGAAGCAAAAATAGGAATCAGAATGATGCTCAGTTTTATGCCTGCAATAGGAGCATTGCTTTCAGCAATTTTTATATGGTTTTATGCATTGGATGATGTATTCATGTTAAAAATAAATAAAGAATTAACAAATAAACGAAATCAAGAAATTTAATATTAAGTAATCAAATGATTGATAATAGAAATATACAGTCTGGAGTCACTATTTTCGATACTCTTTTTAAAGAGCATGAAATACTATTAAATAGAAGAAACAAAGCAGTAACGCGCCATAATGGAATTTATAAAAGATATGAATTTCCTGTACTTACTGCCGATCACACTCCTTTACATTGGCGATATGATTTAAATGTTCAAACGAATCCCTTTTTTATAGAACGAATAGGTGTAAACGCTACTTTTAACTCTGGAGCCATAAAATGGAAAGGTAATTATTTATTATGTGTACGAGTAGAAGGGTATGATCGAAAATCTTTTTTTGCAATTGCAGAAAGCCCCAACGGAATAGATAATTTTAGATTTTGGGATAAACCGGTAGTAATGCCAGAGACCGAAACCCCTGATGTTAATCTCTATGATATGCGTCTTACAAATCATGAAGATGGTTGGATATATGGGATTTTTTGTACAGAGAGAAAAGACTCTTGTGCTAAAGCGAACAATTTATCAGGAGCGATTGCAAATGCAGGGATTGCACGTACAAAAGATCTTATTAACTGGGAGAGACTTCCAGATCTTATAACACCTTCTAATCAACAACGTAATGTAGTGTTACATCCTGAGTTCGTAAACGGAGAATATGCTTTATATACAAGACCACAGGATGGATTTATAGAAACAGGAAATGGTGGTGGTATCGGTTTAGGGTATACTAAATCAATGGAAAATGCAGTCATAAAAGAAGAAAAAGTCATTTTCAATAAAGTTTTCCATACGGTTTATGAACTAAAAAATGGATTGGGTCCTGCTCCTCTAAAAACAGAAAAAGGATGGTTGCACCTAGCTCATGGAGTGCGTAGTACTGCATCAGGTTTACGTTATGTACTCTATTTGTTTATGACTGCTTTACATGATATTGGCGAAGTAATTTATCGCCCGGGAGGCTATTTTATGGCTCCTAATGAGAATGAAATCATAGGGGATGTAGGAAATGTTTTGTTCTCAAATGGTTGGATTCAAGATCCAGACGGAACAGTATTTATTTACTATGCCTCATCAGATGTTAGAATGCATGTCGCTGTATCTACAGTAGAAAGGCTAGTTGATTATTGTATGAATACACCTCAGGATGGTTTATCTAGTAAAGAATCTGTGAAAGTAATACATCATTTAATTGAAAAGAATAAAGGATTGTACTAGTGAATCAGGAATTTCTACATAGCGTTACACATGAGTTAACTAATATTCTAAATTATTGGAAAACGAATACTATCGATAAAAAACATGGAGGATATTTAGGTAGGATTGATCATTTTAATCAAGTTATAGATAAATCATCTAAAGGAATTATTCTTAATTCTAGAATTCTTTGGGCATTTTCTGCCGCATCAAATCATTATCAAAATGATGCGTATAAAGTAGAGTGCATTACGGCATACCAATATTTACAGAGTTGTTTTCGTGATAATAATAATGGTGGGGTATACTGGAAAGTTAACTATTTAGGAGAACCTCTAGAAACAAAAAAACAGACATATGCGCAAGCCTTTACAATTTATAGTCTTGCAGAATATTATAAGTATTGCAATAAAAAGGAAGTGTTAGAATGGGCCTTTGATTTGTTTGAACTAGTTGAAGAAAAAACAAAAGATCAAGAGTTTGATGGGTATATAGAAGCTTTTGAAAAAAATTGGGGCTCTTTACAAGATATGCGCTTAAGCGATAAAGACCTTAATGCACCAAAAACAATGAATACGCATTTGCATATTCTAGAAGCATATACGACACTTTTTGAAGTTACTAATAATAGCAAAGTAGAAAAAG
This sequence comes from Aquimarina sp. AD10, assembly GCF_003443715.1. Lineage (NCBI taxonomy): Bacteria > Pseudomonadati > Bacteroidota > Flavobacteriia > Flavobacteriales > Flavobacteriaceae > Aquimarina > Aquimarina sp. AD10. Next base: position 4,569,781 of record NZ_CP031965.1, read on the forward strand.
CTTTAAAGGCACTTATAGATTTATTTTTAGATCAGTTTGTTTCAGAAAACAATCATTTTAAGTTATTCTTTTCAAAAGACTGGAAAAATCTCTCACACGAAACTTCATTTGGACATGATATAGAAGCTGCTTGGTTATTGCTAAATGCATCAAAACAATTAAATGATCTTAGTTATATCAAAAAAACTGAAATACTAGCTTTAAAAATTGTAGATACTTTTTTAGAAGAAGCAATAGATCAGGATTTTGGGGTGTTTAATGCCATTAATCAAAAGACTAATAAACTTGATTTTGATAAGCATTGGTGGCCGCAAGCAGAAGCAATTGTAGGATTACTATATGTATGGGAAATAACCAACGATAAAAAATACCTAGCTATAGCAAATAAAGTTTGGGCATTTATAGAACGATATATTATAGACTTCGATAATGGAGAATGGTATTTTAGGGTAGATCGTCACAGTGTACCCTACCAAAATGAAAATAAAGTAGGCCCCTGGAAATGTCCTTATCATAATACCAGAGCCTGTATAGAGATTATAAGAAAACTAAAATAAACCATAGAAAATGATGATTCTATACCCATACTGACTTAAAAATTAATTAACTAAATATACTCTTATGTCCAAAACCAAACTTTTATTAATCACCCTGTTTTTAGGGGTGATACAACTAGGCTGGTCACAGAAAATAGTGACTGGTACTGTAACAGATGATAAAGGCACTCCTATTTTGGGTGCTAATGTACTTGTTAAAGATACCAATCGGGGTACTACTACAGATTTTGATGGTAAGTTTACTATAGAAGTATCAAGTTCAGAAACCTTAGTTTTTAGTTCACTCGGGTTTACTTCACAAACTATTCTTGTAGGAGATCAAATTTCTATAAATATTACAATGACAGAAGAAGCTAGTGCACTAGCAGAAGTTGTAGTCACAGGATACTCAACCCAGAGTACTAGAGATATTACTGGATCTGTTTCTATAGTGAAAGCTGAAGATCTAGAAGCTACTTCGCCGTTAAACGTAGAAGAAGCCTTGCAAGGGCAAAGTTCTGGTGTGGTTGTCGGTAATCAAGGAGGTCCTGGTCAAGGTGCAGTAGTTCGTATTCGAGGGTATGGAACGATAAATGGTAATGACCCATTATATATAATTGATGGTACTCCAACTGGAGCTGGACTTACAGATATAAACCCAAATGATATTGAATCAGTTCAGGTGTTAAAAGATGCTTCTTCGGCAGCTATTTACGGAAACCGAGCGGCAAACGGAGTTATCATTATAACCACTAAAAGTGGAAAAAGAAACTCAAAAATTAACTTTTCGGCTAATGCCTATGTAGGTGTAGATTTTATTCCAAATAGTGTATTTCCCGATTTAGCCTCACCACAACAATTAGCTGATGCAATTTGGCAGGCAGCGACAAATGATGGTACAACACCAAGTAATCAACAATATGGAAACGGCGCTAACCCATTAATACCTGTTTATTTATTTCCGCAAGGAGCCCAAACAGCAGATGAAAGTTCATATAACTTTCCTGATAATAGAATCACAAGAGCAAACTCGCAAGGGACAGATTGGTTTGACGAATATTTTAATGCAGCTACCATTAAAAATTTTAATATAAGCGCATCAGGAGGATCAGAAAATTCTAGAGCATTTATGTCACTTAGTGCTTTAGATCAAGAAGGAGTTGCTTATGAGACCGATTTTTTAAGATATACCTTACGAGCAAACTCTTCTTTTAACGTTACAGATAGATTTAGAATAGGAGAAAATGTAACTATTTCTTATGCAGAACAAACAATACCTCCTGGGGTAGATGTTGATGATGGTACTATTGCGTCATTGTATCGAATCAACCCTCTTATACCAGTTAGAGATATAGGAGGTAATTTTGCAGGATCAGGAGTAGGTGGTTTAGGAAATGGAAAAAATCCGATTGCTATTGCAGATAGAAATAAAGATAATGCTATTCTTACCTTACGTGCATTAGGTAATTTTTATGGAGAATTTGATGTTGTCCAAGGCTTAACGTTTAAATCAAATCTAGGATTTGATCTTGAATCAATAAACACTACAAATTTTGAACCTGCATCTGTAGAAGGTGAATCACCAACAAATAATTTGCTAACAGAATCATCATCATTCGCGACCACCTATACATGGTTTAATACCTTAACATATACCAAGACTTTTGGTGAACACACAATAGATATATTAACAGGAACAGAATTTAACAAACAAAAATTTAGAAATTTCGGAGCAAATAGAGGTGGTTTTATTTTTGACGATGTAGTTGATATTCGGTACCTGGATCTGGGCACAACTTCTTACGGTGGTTTCGGAAACGGATTTATTACATCATACTTTTCAGCATTTGGTAAAGCAGATTATAAATTAAAAGATAGATACTTATTAAGCGCAACAGTGCGTTACGATAGTTCTTCAATATTTAGTAAAGATAATAGAGATGGCGTGTTTCCATCGTTTAGTGCCGGTTGGAGAGTGACAAATGAGAGTTTTCTAGAAGATTCTAATGCAGTTAATGATTTGATGTTAAAAGTAGGATATGGTATCACAGCCAATAACGGATCTATTAATGCTACCTCAAGAGTAAATACTTTTTCTGCAAACACCGATTTTTTTGCCTATCCTACAAGTAATGAAGTCTCGGCAGTGGGATATGGATTGGGATCAAGAGGAAATCCTGATCTAGAATGGGAGACGACAACTACTTTTAATATCGGAATTACATCTAAATTGTTTAATGCCTTAGATGTTAACCTTGAATATTACAATGCCACTACTGAAGATATGTTATTGTTTGTTCCTGATGATCCTACTGTTTTAGGGCAGAATAACGGAAGGATAGAGAACTTGGGAGAAATGAATAACAAAGGATTTGACGCAAGTTTAGGCTATAGTAACCCTAAAACTAATGCTTTTACATATAATGTTAGCTTTAATATATCGTCTTATAAAAATGAAGTTGTTTTTTTGGATGAAGAAAACCTTAATACTTTTATTCAAGGAGATCGGGTAAGAGATCAGTTACCCAATAGAACCCAAGCAGGTCAACCTCTTGCTTCATTTTATGGAAAAGTTTTTACCGGGATAGGACCCGATGGAAGAATGCAGTTTGCTAATAATGGAGAACAACAGTTTATTGGCAACCCTCACCCTGATTTTACCTATGGCTTAAATTTTAACGCAGCATATAAGAATTTTGACTTTTCACTACTATTACAAGGGTCTCAAGGAAATGATTTATATAATTTCATGAAGTTTTTTACCGATTTCAACACATTTCCAGGAGCCAAAAGTATAAATTATGTAACTCAAAATGGTTTACCTGCATTAACTAACGAAGCCGATATTATTTTGGCAGAATCTGCCCAATCTTCCTTTTATATAGAAGACGGTTCTTATGTAAGGTTAAAGAATATAGTAATAGGATATTCAATACCAGAAGCAGTATCAAAAAAATTAGGTGTTCAAAAAATCAGATGGTATCTTCAAGGAAGAAATTTGATAACATTAACAGATTATACTGGACTTGATCCTGAAGTAAATTTAAGAAACGTAGGAGGAACTAATCCAAACCTAACCATTGGTTTGGATAGTGGAGTTTATCCAATAAATAGATCTATAATATTTGGCTTCAATGTTTCATTTTAAAAAGATAATCATGAAAAAAATAATAACAATAATAACTATTTTTACGATCGTATTCTTCTCGTGTGAAGATGAGTTAAATGTACCTGTTCAATCTGCTATTTCAGGTGATGAGGTGCCATTAAACGCGGCGTTTATAGAAACTCAAGTTGTTGCAGCATATGCAATGCTAGATGGAAATAGAGATAATGAAAATGTATGGCGAGCAGCCCCATCAAATTGGGTGTATGGAGAGGTTACTTCGGATAATGCTTACAAAGGTAGTGATGCAGGAGACCAATCCGAAATAACAGCTTTTGAAACGTATGCAGGAGCACCTCAAAACTCATACGTAGATTATAAATGGATTTCGGTTTTTGAAGGAGTAGCACGAACAAATGGAGTTATCAATTCTATAAATAAAGGGATCGCAGCTGGAACAATAACAGCAGCAGAAGCAAATGATTTTATGGCAGAAGCAAGATTTCTGAGAGCACATTATCATTTTGAAGCTAAAAAAATATGGGGTAATATTCCTTTTGTAGATGAAACAATTACTCAAAGTATCACAAATGTTGACGTAGATGTATGGACGCCTATAGAAATTGATTTTCAATATGCCATAGATAATCTACCAGAAGAAAGTAGGCGTGTTGGAGGTGCTAATTCTTGGAATGCAAAAGTCTATTTAGCAAAAGCACATATGTATCAATTAGATTATGATGCTGCCAAACCTTTACTTGATGATGTAATCAATTCAGGTCCTTACTCGTTAAATACATTTTTTCATGATAATTTTGATGCCGATACAAACAATAGTACAGAATCTGTTTTTGCAGTACAGTATGCAGTAAACGACGGGAGTAACGATAGTAGTAATGGTAACTATGGCGATATCCTAAATCATCCCCATAATAGTCCTATTGGGGCAGGGTGTTGTGGCTTTTTTCAGCCCTCTCATGATTTGGTAAATGCATATTTAACAGATGCATCAGGATTACCATTAATAAGAAATTTACCTACAGATCCTGCTAACTATGTTAAAAACGTAGACCCCAGCGATATTATAGGAACCGATACAGACGGTAGCTCAATACCAAGAAATAGAGATAATGATTCATTTGTTCCAGAAACTAGAAATCTAGACCCTAGATTAGATTGGACAGTAGGTAGAAAAGGTATTCCTTTTAATGGTTGGGGTGATTTTCCAGGATTGGCATGGACCAGAGACCCTGCAAATGGCGGTCCTTATGTTTCAAAGAAAATAGTTTATCGCGCAGATCAACAAGGAACGGTAAATACAGCAACCGGTTGGGCAACAACAGTCAACGCAATTAATACAAATATCATTCGATTTTCAGAAGTATTACTATGGAGAGCAGAAATAGCTGCCGATGAAGGAGACTTGGGAACAGCTGTAACGTATGTAGATAGAGTCCGAGCAAGAGCAGCTAATCCAGCAGGGTGGGTTAAAAGAGATGATGGTACAGATGCCGCTAATTATGTTATTGGGTTATATACCGACAATGGGGGTTTTTCGGATATAGATTTTGCTCAAGAAGCTATTTTGTTTGAATATAGATTAGAAACAGCTTTAGAGGGACATCGCTTTTTTGATTTGGTAAGACGCAAGAAAGCAGACCAAGTATTAAATGGATACTTAACTAGAGAACAATTTAGAAGTTATTTGTCTTCTGCCACATATGCAGATACGAAGTCGATTTTTCCGATCCCACAATCTGTTATTGACTTAAGTAAAGGAGTTATCAAACAAAATACAGGATATTAAAGTAAATAGAGTTGATTTATTTTAGTTAAAGAGCAGAGCGTATCATGATTGTGCTCTGTTCTTTTTAATTTGATTTTATGAATACAGTTAACCTTAATTATTCGATAGTATGTCGTTAAAGTTTAAGTTTTTGAGTAGTCTTTGTTGTATTTGTTTGTCAATGATCATGTCATGTCAGGATGAGTTAAAAACTTCAGAAAAGCAATTTAGAAGACTTACAAAAGAACAAACTAAAATCAATTTTCAAAATACACTTACTGAAAATGATTCTATAAATTACTTTAGCTACTCTTACCTCTATATGGGCGGTGGTATAGCTGTAGGAGATATAAATAATGATGGTTATACAGACATATTCTTTACAGGAAATATGGTTCCTAATAAGTTGTATTTAAATCAAGGAAATTTAACTTTTAAGGATATTACTGCAGAGGCTAAGGTATCAGGAGGCAAACAATGGTTTACAGGAGTAACAATGGCAGATGTAAATGGAGATGGATATCTTGATATTTATTGCGCTGTTGCAGGAAAAAGTGCACCAAAAAACAACCTTCTATATATAAATAATGGGGATAGTACATTTACTGAAAAAGGAACAGAATATGGTGTCGATGATAAAGGAAATAGTGTTCAAGGAACTTTTTTTGACTATGATCTAGATGGGGATTTAGATCTTTATGTAGCCAATTATCCGCCTACTCGTTTTAGTGCCCCTAATGATTATTATTTATTCAAAATGAATACCGTAAAAGATGTTGAGAGTGATAAATTATATAGAAATGAAGGAGATCGATTTATAGATGTTACAGATGTGTCTGGAGTACGTTCTTTTGGTCTTACACTAAGTGCTACCGTAGGGGATTTAAATGAAGATGGGTGGCCCGATATCTATGTGTCTAATGATTTTAGTACACCAGATTATATGTATTTGAATAATCAGGATGGAACATTTAAAGAAGTACTTAAAACGGCCACCAAGCAGACTTCATTTTATGGTATGGGTGTAGATATTGCTGATTATAATAATGATGGGTTACTAGATATTTTGCAAGTAGATATGGATGCAAAGAATAACAGACGCGCAAAAGCTAATATGGCAAGTATGAATCCAGCTATTTTTTGGAGTACCGTAAATTCAGGATTCCATTATCAATATATGCATAACTCTTTACAAATGAATTCGGGAGTATTAAAAAATGATATTCCAGATTTTAGCAATTTATCTCGTTTGGCAGGGGTTTCATCCACAGACTGGAGTTGGGGGCCCTTATTTGCAGATCTTGATAATGACGGATGGAAAGATATTTTTATTTCTAATGGTACAAGAAGAGAAATTAATAACAGGGATTACTTTAACCAACTTAGTAAAGTAAGAAATAAAAGAGATAGCTTATTAGAAAGATCGTTAGCCATTCCTTCAGAAAAAATCGACAATTTCGTCTTTCGTAATAAAGGAGATTTAACTTTTGAGAAGGTTAATACGTTATGGGGGATATCGTATAAAGGATTTTCTAATGGGTGTGTATATGTAGATTTAGATAATGATGGTGACCTTGAGATTGTAACCAATAATATTGATGATTATGCATCTGTTTTTGAAAATACAAATGTAGCAGCTAACAATTACATTTCTATTAAACTTAGAGGTCAAGAAAAAAATCCATACGGGATAGGAGCGAGAGTCTATGTTTCTACTTCAGAAAAAACGCAAATGCAAGAACTCTCATTAACCAGAGGGTTTCAATCTTCTGTAGCACCAAAACTTCATTTCGGTTTGAAAAAAGAAAATGAGATTTTGGAACTTAAAGTCATTTGGCCAGATAAAAGGCAACAAATAATTAAAAATATTCAATCAAATCAACAAATCGTATTAGATTACAAAAACGCAACGTTAATCAAAAAAACAACCACAGATAACGTAACAAAAGTTTTTACCACTGTTATTTCAGATTCCTTGAGGCTATCTCATAAACATGAAGAGAATGTATATGATGATTTTGCTAAAGAAATTTTATTACCACATAAAACCTCTGCCTTTGGACCTGGTATAGCAGTAGGGGATCTTAACGGAGATGATTTAGATGATCTTTATATAGGAGGCGCCGCTAAACATGTCGGAGGTCTTTATTATCAAACAAAAAATGGATTCGAAAAACAAGATAGTAACGCTATAAACAATGATAAAGCATATGAGGATCTAGGCGCACTTATTTTTGATGCAGATAATGATGGAGACAATGATCTTTATATAGTAAGTGGAGGAAACGAATATGGTAAAGATTCAGAATTGCTTCAAGATAGATTATATATCAATAATGGTTTGGGAGAGTTTTTTAAATCAGCTTCTGCTTTGCCTAAAATGATTACAAGCGGATCTAGAGTGTATGCCGAAGATTATGATAAGGACGGGGATTTAGATGTATTTATAGGTGGTCGTTTAGTACCTGGAAATTACCCATTACCAGCAAATAGTTATTTACTTGAAAATGTTTCAAAAAATGGAATAGCAAAATTTATAGATGTTACCTTAAAAAAAGCACCAGAACTTTACAAATTAGGAATGGTAACAAGTGCTGTCTGGACCGATTTTGATAAGGATGATTGGATCGATCTTATTATAGTAGGAGAATGGATGCCTATAAAAGTATTTAAAAATAATAAAGGGAAAGACTTTGTTGATATTTCTGAGCAAACGGGTTTACAGGATACTACTGGCTGGTGGTTTAGTTGTAAAGAAGGAGATTTTGATAATGATGGTGATAAAGACTTTATAATAGGAAACCTGGGTTTAAACTACAAATATCAAGCAAATGCAGAGGAGACTTTTGATATCTATTATCATGATTTTGATAGTAATATGACCAAAGATATTGTACTAAGTTATTTTAACGATGGTCAAAAATTTCCTGTAAGAGGAAGACAATGTTCATCTGATCAAATGCCAGGGATTAAAAATAAATTCAAGAACTATGCTTCTTTTTCTAATGCTACTCTCGAAGATATTTATACAAAAAAGTATTTAGAAGATGCATTGCATTATCAAGTAAAATCTTTTGCGAGTATATATCTTGAAAATAAAGATGGTAAATTTCAAATTCATCGATTACCTGTCGAAGCTCAAATATCAAGTGTTAATCAAATTTTAGTGCAAGATTTTGATAAAGATGGTAATCTAGATGCTCTTTTAGCGGGTAATTTATATAGTTCAGAAGTAGAAACTCCAAGAGCAGATGCCGGAATTGGATTGTTTTTAAAAGGAGACGGTACTGGAGCTTTTAAACCAATTAATGCTAGCAAAAGTGGTTTCTATGCGCCTAATGATGTTAAAGATATGGCTACAGTTAAAACTTCTAAAGGGGACTTTATTATTTGTGCCAAAAACAATGATTATGTACAGCTCATAAAAATTAATTAATGAGCCAATTTTTAAGCTAACTTATTCATGACTAAAGTGGCTGCTGCTAAATCTTGTGTGCCTAAACCTACAAGTTTTGCTATGGTTATTTTATTACTATCGCCAGAATATGTATTGTCAGAAAATGCTTTTCCAAATTCTATTGTTTTGTTTTTGAGTTGAGGTAATGATTTAAGTGCCTTAGAATATTCTCCATATTTTGAGTTTAAATCAAGACTATCTACAAAAACCATATCGGCTTTTTTAAAACAATCGATGTCTAACTCTTTTTTGAATGTGTCATCTGCACCAACGGCAGTAATGTGTTGTCCTTTTTGTAACCATTCTCCTTTTATTAAAGGAGTTTTACTAGAGGTTGTTGTGAGTATTATTGTGGTTGTCTTTACAGCTTCTTCAACAGAATTAGCAATGGTAATCGAGATGTTTTGAAGTTTTTTTTCTAATTTGTTTTTTAGAAGAATTGCGTTGTTCTTATTTCTTCCGTAGATCACCAAACTAGTTATTGCTCTCAATTTACTTAGGGCTAAAACTTGATGATACGCTTGGATACCAGTACCGATAACAGAAATAGCATTTGATTGTTGTGATGCTACAACATTGGTTATTATGCCACCGGCAGCAGCTGTTCTTAAATCGGTTAAAGTTCCTTTATCATCCAATATTGCTTTTAATTCTCCGGTATTAGCATCAAAAAGAAAAATAGATCCATTATTAGGGGATTTATTTTGTTTTAAGTTATTAGGAAACATTGTAGCTACTTTTATAGAAAAGTAAGGATAACCATCGATTGCTGCTGTTTTTATGTGTGCATCTGAGTTATTAGGAAAATGTAATAGATGTATAGGTATACCTATTAAACGAGATGAATTATAGTCAATAAATGATTGTTTAACAGGTTCAAATAAATCTTGTATTTCAATCAAAGATTGTATCTGTTCAAAAGAGACGTTTATCATGCTTTTAATAAATTTTGGATAACAAATACTTCAAATTGCTTAAGTGCTTCAGGTATTGTTGTTCTTCCGAAACCTATTCTAAAATAACCTTGAAGATCATAAATACTACTGGGTAATAGTAAAACGCTTTGTTTGTGTAATACTGTTTGAGCAAAGTTCATGTCTTCGGTATCAAACTTCATTTTTACAAAAGCTATTGGACCGGCATTTGGTTTATACCATGAAAATAAATCTTGATATGTTTCAAAAAAACGATCAAATAAAGGTAAGTTTTCATGAACGATATTAAGATTTCTTTCCAAGATCTTATTTCTATTTCTAAGGGCTACTTCGGCTAAAAATTCACTTGGACCAGCGTTACAAATAGTTGTATATTCTTTGAAAATAGCTATATTTTCTATGATTTTAGAATTTCGAGAAGCTATCCAGCCTATTCTTAAACCAGGTAATCCATATGTTTTAGACATCACCCCAACAGAAACACCATTTTCGTAAATATCTGCAAATGCAGGAATAGTATATTCAGATTTATGCTCTAATTCTCTGTAAACTTCATCACAAAAAATAATGATGTTGTGTGTTCGTGCTATTTCGACAATAGCTAATTGCTCTTCTTTAGAAAAGTGAAAACCAGTCGGATTATGAGGTGTATTAAGATATATGGCTTTAGTTTTGCTAGTCACCATTTTTTTTAATTCTTCCAGATCAAATGTCGGAGTGTTATTTACGTACTTTACGTTCCATTTTTGAATTTTGCACCCAATACTTTCGGGTACAGAATGTAAAGACTGATAACATGGCGATTGTACAATAATTTCGTCTTGAGACTTAAGATTTGCCTGTGAAAACAAGAAGATAGGTTCTTGTGCACCTGTGCAAACTAATAAATCTTCTGACGTAACTTTAGTGTAAATATTAGAGATTTCCTTTCTAAGTCGAGGGTGACCTTTTGTTTCTGTATACCCAAGCCATAAATTATGAAACTTATCGGTAGCTCCTTTTTCTAAAGAAAGTAATTCCTTTATGGTCATAGCCTCACAATCAGAATTGCAAAGAGAATACTTTGCAGAAAATTCATGAATAGTATAGTATCTTTCTAATTTGAAGGGTTTTATGTTCATAATGTTACAGGATAAAAAGTAATAACGAAAATAAAATCTAGTCAGGAAAAAAGAGGAGAAAAACTTGCTAATTTTGGTTTAAATATATTTTTAATCTGAGATCATTTTTGTCCGGATTAGTTTCTGTAGATATTTTATATCCTTAAAACCAACAAGATCACAAATTTCAGAGAGAGCATACGTTTTTTTCTTAAGCAATTCTGAGGCAGAATTAATTCGTAATTGAATCAAATATTGATGCGGAGTTTTTCCTACCACCGATTTAAAAGACCTCAGAAAATGGTATTCAGACATACAGGCAATACTAGCTAAAATCGTTAGATTTAAGTCTTTTGCATAGCTAGATTGTATATACTCTTTGGTTTGATTAATTCGTTTAAATATCTCTAATCGAGTACTAGTCTTTTGATGATTAAGTTTGTTTGCCTGAACATATAATTGATAGTTTAAGCATAACAATTCTTCTATTATATAAATGTTGATTTCATTTTTGAGAAGTAAATTCTCACTTTTCGGTAACATCCCCAAAAGTTGATTGAGCAAGTAGACTAATCTTTTGCTTTTTTGTTGTTTAAATTCGAAAAATTCTACATTATTGTGTGAATAGTATGGGTTAGAAAGTAAAAGGTCATCTTTTTGAGTTAATCCAGCAAACACTTCTTTTTCTAAATCTTTTCTGAAATATAACGAAGCAGAATCTACTTCATCCTTAGAATCTATAATACTGGTATACGAATGATTTTCATTAATTATCAAGATAGATTCGGGATAAACTCGAATAGGAATATTATCTAAGACATAGGTTTCGGTACCTTTTAGAGTGGTTTTTACAGATAAAGGACCTTTTTTATCAATGTATGTGATTGATTTACTTTTGGCTTTTAATAGGATATTCCGAGACCATAGATCATTATAAAAATAACCTGAATTTAAATCTGGATCCGGAAATTGATTATACACCATTGTTTTTTATAATATTAAATAATAAAGGTTCACAATAATCTTCTGTAAATATCATGATTAGTTTCGATTCTCTATTAATTATAAAGTTACCTAAAAAAGTGATAAAACAATAAATTATAAAGTGAGTTATATTAATCCTTACCTTTAATAAATTGGTTTTACTATAACCTAAATACTTATTATAATATGTTTTGTGCTGTTATAATTTAATTTTTCTTGCTTGTCGGTTTAACATGCTTTAAATGTTAAATTTTACTAAAAAAAGTTAATTATATTTTAATAATCTCAATAGCCAAAATAAGTGTTAATTATTGATGTTTACTAAATTAGTGTACTTCTTAAAATTTCCTTAAAAAGTTATGCAGATAAGAGTTTTGCAATTAACTTTTTAGATAAATCATAATCATACTATTTTATTGATGATGTAAAGATGTAAGAGACTTGTTTTTAAAAACAAAATTGCTTAGATATATTTTTCAAATATTGAAATTCTTAAAACCAACTTATATGAAAACTACAATTAAACTAACTGTCTTTTTTTTGAGTATGCTCTCTATGGGTATAATTCAAGCTCAAAATCCATTCGTAACAAATATTTATACCGCGGACCCTTCTGCTCGGGTATTTGGAGATAGACTGTACGTGTTTTCTTCTCACGATGTAAACACGTGTAATTCTAATCAAGGCAGCAATGGTTTCTGTATGCCTAACTATCATGCCTTTTCAACTACTGACGGAACAAATTGGACTGATCATGGTGTGATGCTCGACCAAAATGATGTCCCTTGGGTAGCCCGAAATAGTTACGGTATGTGGGCGCCCGATATTATAGAAAAAAACGGCACATATTATTTGTATTTTCCAGCGCCACCAGCCGATGGCAGTGGATTTAGAAGAATAGGAGTTGCTACCTCCAAAAGCCCTACCGGACCATTTGTACCAGAAAAGAATTATATGTCAGGAGTAAATGGTATAGACCCAGGGGTATTCACAGATACTAATGGCCAGTCTTATATCTATTGGGGCGGCGGTGAAACCTTAAAAGGCGCTAAACTTAGTGCGAATATGAAGTCTATAACTGGTCCAGTTGTTAACCTTAGAGGTTTGCCTTCGGGATATAAAGAAGGTAGCTACATGATCAAACGAAATGGAGTATACTATTTTACTTTCCCACATGCTAAAAGTGGCTCTGAAGAATTGGCTTATGCTACTGGGAATAACCCCTTAGGTCCTTTTACTTATAAGGGGCGATTTATGGACCGTTGGACCAATGGCTGTTGGACTAATCACCATTCTATGGTTGAATATAAAGGAAAATGGATACTTTTTTATCATCATAACAAAATTTCTAACAACGATAAGTTACGATCAATTGAAGCTGATTTTTTAACTTTTGGACCTAATAATACTATAAATAAAGTTATTTCTACTAGAAAAGGAATATCAGGAGGATTTGGTCCCGTAACTCAAGAACCTTTTGGAGGTGTAGCTCGTTCAATCCCAGGAACAATAGAAGCAGAAGATTATGATATAGGAGGTCAAGGTGTAGCATATAACGATACTGATCCTGTTAACAACGGTCCTAATGTATTTAGAGAAAATGAAGGTGTAGATATTGAAGCACGTGATGGAGGTAATAATGTAGGATGGACAGCAAATGGTGAATGGTTAGAGTATACCGTTAATGCAAACGCTGGGGCTTATGATCTGGAAGCAAGAATTGCGACTATCTCTACAGGAAAATCTATTGTGGCTAAATTAGATGGAGTGACTTTAGGTAGATTTAATCTTCCCAATACAGGAGGCTGGGGGGCTTTCCAAACAGTAAAAATTGAAAATGTAAGAATTGCAGGAGGTACTAATAAAATCCTTCGACTTGAGTTTGAAGGAGGAGGCACGAACATTAATTGGTTAAAATTTAACTCTAGAACTACAGATGGTGGAAATTGCGATGTGCCATATACTAGTAATGGAGTCACCATAGAACGACAAACGGTAAATTGGACTTCAGGTATTCTGGATATTTCATGTGCATCAAGTGTGGATATTTCTTTGAGAGCTTCAGGGATAGGAGCTATGGAAAACGCAGACTTTTTAAATATTTACTATAAAATAAACGGAGGACCCCAAGTGACCATTCTAGAACATGTTAATACTTTTCCAGAAGAAATACTTACCGTTGATAATTTGAAGGGGAATACACTTGAAATCTTAGTGAAATCATATACTAGCTTTGCAGCAGAAGTTTATACAGTAGATGCTATTACAGTTAAATCTCAGGGTAGTGGTTTACAACAGACTTTAGCCCCAGAATTGATTTTAACAAATCAACCAGGTAGTGATCAAAATCAAGCTTTAGTATATCCTAACCCGTTATCAAGAGATAATTTTATATTGGATTTGCAAGGGTTTAATAATGATATTAATGTGAATATCTTTGACATAAAAGGCAGAGAAGTGTATCACACAACTACTACAAAAAGTAGTATAGATCTTAATAAAGAAGATATTTTCCCAAGTAAAGGGCTATTTATTTTGAAGATACGTAGTGCCAATAAAAGTCAACAACTGAAATTATTGATTAATTAAATCAATAAATAAACATCAAAGTAATACTTTTTGATACATTCCGTAATAGACAAACAATGCTTTATAAATCAGCAATTTATAAAGCATTGTTTTTTAAAATCTAGAAGTACAACTACAGTTGTTAAACTTTTAGTTGGAGACTAAAGTTTTCTTGTTAGAGGGATTGAAATCAGAATCATAACTCCAGAAGCAAGCAATAAAGGAATCATGCTTTTAAACGGGTTTATATCCGTTTTTGCTTCGTAGTATTTTGGTTTAAATCGATGCCAGTCAATAGTATCAGCTTGCTGTTTTTCAAAGATTTTTGGATAGAAAAACAGTCGTAATTCTTCATGAAATCCTTCTGTTCCCTGTAAGTATTCCATATGTTGACTCATACTGGTACCTGCCAATAAATTAAAAGCGAGTTGCAGTTGCATATTTGGTATGACTGATGCAATTTGCTTACTAGTACGTTCTCGCAATTTGATTTTTTCACTTAACGCTTCCCTTTGATTTTTTGAGTCATCATCACCCATTTGCTGCATGGCATAATACCATAACCAATTAAACCCGTCTGTTGGATAACCGTATTTTTTAAATTGAGGATAATGACTATAAAATTTCTTGATCGTAGGTAACTTCTCTGTATCCCACTTAGTGTGATATCCATCCCGTTGTGCTATCGCAGTACTTAATGCTTCTGGTACCGGATATTTTGAAGATATATAAGCATTAATTCCAGCTGGTAATAGAATTATTAAGATTAACCAAATTGATAACAATAGTAGTGCATTAAAACCTGAAGATTTTTTGAAACTAATAACAAAAAAGCTCAGAGTAAACCAAAATATGATATAAAGCATCGATAATCCTAAGATTGATAAAAAACTACCATTTATAGGGATGTTGAGCATAAATTTTGCAATACAAAAAAGGAATATCAAAACTATATACAAAAGAGCTAATCTGATTAAAAGTTTAGAAATTAGAAACCCTAGTTTAGATTTGGTTTGAATAGCCACCAAACGCCAAGTACCTGTTTCTGTCTCTTCCGAAAGGGCATTAAAAGTTAGAACAATAACAAGTAAAGGAAACAAATAAATAATTACAAAAGAGAGGTCAAGGTTACCAGATTGTAGATTCATAGGATTAACCAAATCTGTATCAAATTTTTGAGCCTCAAAAGTCTTGATTGAAATGCGCTTAACAGTTGGGTTAACATCTCCTTGACCAATTGATATGCCCGCTAACGGATTTAGATTATTGACGTAAGCAAATTTTGTATAGTAAAGTAACAAACCTAAATCTTCATTATGTAATGATGCTTGTCTATCAAAATGTTGTTGTTGATATGTTTTAATTTCGGCAATTGCTTCTTGTTGTCTTACAAGATGTTTACTTCCAATAACAAGACTAATAATACCTAATAATGTAATGAGTAGCAAACTAATCCAAACTTCTTTTGATCGGATACATTGCTGTAAAAACAGTTTATACGTTATCATATTGCTTTTGCTTTTTTTGAGGTGAATAGCAACAAACCAAAGGAGAGTAATGTCCATAATACAATGGAAATTAGTGCAGGTAAGGTTTCTTTAATTGAAACATTGAAAGCCAGAGGCTTGTGATTAAAATCCTCGAATTCTTCCCAATGTTCATGGCCAACTATATGCGTTTTTCCTTCAGAACCACTTTCTTTTTTTGGACTTATATACTTCATTTGCAATTCATTCATAGTTTGCGATAATTGATAACGATAATTATCCGCTTGATGTTGAAAGTCAATATAGGAGGCAAAATCTGTTCCTGCCATTGTCATTGATAACTGTTTAATAGCAGTAAAAGGGTTAAAAAAAGACGAAAAACGGGTGACGTTATTTTGACTTTTATAGATATTTATTAAACGTGCATGATGTTTTTTATATAATGCAGATGTGTTTTTTTCACCTTCTCGCATTACGAAACCTGAATAGTTAAAAGGTAAATCAGTTATCTTGCTCACGTTATGGACTGTCAATACAGAATCACGTAGATTGTTATAATAGGGATCATCCGGATTATGGCTATCACCTTTTTGAATTTCTTCTTTCTCTATAGCCGATTGAAAAGCAAGTTTCGTAGGTGTAGGAAACCAGTAATTCCCCATAGCTTGAGCCGATTTTGGTAAAAGGACGACCAATAATAACCAAATACCAAGCAATCGCAACAAGGCATTTTTTGAACTACTACTAGTTGCAGATACTACTATAGTTAGGGTACAAACGATAAAGAGAAAGCTTAAATAACCCAAAGTAATTAGTAGCATTCGTAACCAATGCAGGTTGCTTGCAACTTGATTTTCTAATACTAAAGATGCTATGATTACCGTCAACAAAATAGGTATAAAAAATAACATGCATATAGCAAAAAGCCCAAGTGATTTTCCAAAAAGAATTTCTTTCCAACTGGCGCCTTGTGACAATACTATTTTTAATGTGCCATTCTGTCTATCAGCTGCAACACTTGAAAAGCCAATGAAAAATAAGATTAAGGGTAACACTAATTGTAATAGCAGCGCTAAACTAAGCTCTCCAAATCTTAAGGTACCCGTTGAAAATGTAGCTTCCGAAAAATTAACACTATTCTGTCGATGCGCTTCTAAGAAAACAGTATTTCCAGTAAAGCTTTCTAACCCATAATCAAATATTCCTAAAGACGGACTTACTCTAAAAGCATACGTCCCAAAATGAGCCATTCTATGCGGATGTTTGTCAGGATTTGCTTCCCAACTTTCTCTGGCTTTAGTTTGATGTGTTTTTCGAATATCGTTTTGAGTGACGTTTTTTTGAATACCACTAACGGTTGCGTAAACCGTTAGTAGTATAAAAATTAAATGTAGAAGATAAAAAGTTTTTGGCGTGGTTGCATTGTGCCAAAAGTTCAATGCGAATAACCTAACATTTTCCCACTTCATCTTTTAGAATTTATAAGTTGTAGTTAACAATACATTTCTAGGGGCTCCAGGGAAAAGTCGTGTTGCATTTAGTGCACCATTCCAATAGGTTTCATCAAACAAATTATTAAGTTTTAAAGCAATTTGCATATCTATTCCAGAAGGGCGATAATAAACAGCTGCATCAAATACAGTATATGATGGCAATTCTAAACGATCTCCATACCAAGATAAACGATCACCTCGATATACGGTACCTAGACCTACTCCGATATTTCTTAATGCTCCGTGCGTAAAATCATATCTTCCCCAAAAGTTGGCACTATGTTCTGGTGCTCCTCCAATACGTTCACCAATTAATGCAGGATCCTCATCTTCTATAATTTCTGCATCAATAAAAGCATACGAAGCACTTATTTGAAGATTAGGTAATACATACCCTGTAAGATCCCATTCAAACCCTCGGCTGCGTTGTTCTCCTCTTTCTATTAATACAGATTCATCATTAGGATCTTGCTGTAATAGATTTTTTTGAGTTATTTGATATACTGCAGCATTCACTGTTAATTTACCACCTAAAAATTCTCCCTTGGCACCAAATTCTATGTTATCACTTTCTAAAGGGTCAAAATTAGCAGGAGAGTCTGCCCAGAAAAAGTCTTCCGTGGCAGGAGATAGCGTTACAGTATTTGATTGTGGCTGAAAACCTTCTACATAAGAGCCATAAACACTAATCGTTTTAGTAGCTTCATATGTTAACCCAATTCGAGGAATAAAAGCCTCATTTTTAAAAGATCGCTCGTCACCCTTATAATCAAATATATCTTCGTACCAATCATAACGTAGGTTTAGTAATGCAGAGAATTTACCTATCTTAAATTGATTCTGAATATAAATACCATTAGAAGTGGTAAGATTGGCAGGAATAGCAAATTCGGACGTGATATATCCTGAAGTTTCTCTAGCTGTATTATTAGGATCTGCAAGATCAAAATGGTCAACATTGGGTCTTGGTGCGATTACACCATTAATGTCTATAGTTTCAAACTGAGCTGCCTCTGCAGGATCAAAAGAGGTTGCCGTTCCGTTTAATCGTCTATAACGACGCGCACCATTTGA
Organism: Aquimarina sp. AD10; assembly: GCF_003443715.1. Classification (NCBI taxonomy): domain Bacteria; kingdom Pseudomonadati; phylum Bacteroidota; class Flavobacteriia; order Flavobacteriales; family Flavobacteriaceae; genus Aquimarina; species Aquimarina sp. AD10. Next base: position 4,588,307 of record NZ_CP031965.1, read on the forward strand.
TGCTCCTCCTACAGTACGTTCCCATCTACTACCATCATATCCTACTAAGAATTTATTGGTAAATGAATCATTTTCCAGATCAAAATTGATATAGGCTGTATAATTATCTGTTATCCAAAATTGTTGTCTTTCTGTATATCGTAATTCGGCTAGCGTGGGTATTGCATTTCCTGCAATATCTACAGCTGCAGAACCTGCCACTCGATGCTCAGCAAGGTCTTCTTCCCAGGTTTGTTTCATATAAGAAGCATTGAATTCTATATTATCGGTAATTTCTTTACTAAAATTACTAATGACCATAAATTCTTTGGAAGAGTAAAAGTCGTTAGCAGCTCCGACATTTGTTGAAATGTCTGTACTATTTAAATCAAATTGACCATTAATAGCACCAAAAAGAGGTTGACCACGATCTAGGTTCCCGACACCGTTACTGTATATCATTTCTACGTTTAGCGCTGTACTTTTATTAGGTAAAAATGTGATGGAAGGTGTTATCAAGAATTGATTATTTTGTACCAAGTCTCTAAAAGATCTGGCTTCTTGAACTGCTGTGTTAAAACGATACAATAAAGTTCCTGATTCATTTAATGGTCCGGTAAAATCTGCTGTAGCTCTTAATGTCCCGAAGCTTCCAACCGTTGCGCTTACTTCATTACGGTTTTCTTTTAAAGGTTTTTTGGTTACCAAATTAACAGATCCTCCTGGATCAACACTAGAAAAAGTTACCGAAGATGGTCCTTTAATAACTTCTGCTCTTTCTATATGAGAAGTGATAGGTTGTAAAAAATAATACTGACGAGTTCTCATACCATTAATGAGTTGACCATCTTCTGCCTGGATGATCCCTCTTATATTAAAGTGGTTGTAAAATCCTGTATGAGTAACACTACTAGAGTTTTTTATAGCATCTGCAATCTGGAAAGCTTGTCTGTCGTTAATTAATTCTTTGGTGATAGTGGATACGGCTTGTGGTAGCTCTTTGTTTTTAATAGCAACTTTGGTAGATGAAAACGAATAATCACTATTATAATCCGTTCGGGCACGACCAACAACTTCTACACTTTGTAATTGTTCAGTACCTTCTTCTAATTGAATAGTTCCGATATCAAATGTTGTTCCAGTACTGATTTCTATAGTGTTTTTGTAGGACTGAAATCCTAAATATCGTGCTTCAATGGTATAGCTTCCGTACGGAGCATTTATTTCAAATTTCCCCGAGTTATCTGTTAGTTTACCAAAAGCATTAGTTGTATTTTTTAGTGAAATTGTAGCTCCTATTATAGGAATATTCTGGTTGTCAACTATGGTGCCAACAATTTGTACTTGTGCAAAAGAAGCATAGCCAATTAGAAACAAAAATATGGTTGACAGTGTTTTAAAGGTATTCATTGTATTGTATTAGATAGTTTTTAGATATAAGTCTTGCAATTCGCTTGCATTAATAGAGTCTGTATTAGACGTATGGACCAATTGTCCTTCTTTCATAATACCAATTTTGGTTCCCACGTTTACAGCATTAAAAATATCGTGAGTAGCCATAAAAATGGCCTTACCTTCATGGCTTAATTCTTTACAGATTTTGGTAAACTCTAGTGTGGCTTTGGGGTCTAATCCCGAAATAGGTTCATCCATAAAAATGTAATCTGCATTTTTTGAAAGTGCAATGGCAATACCTACTTTCTGCCGCATCCCTTTTGAGTAAGAAGACAATTTGTTTTGGTGTGCAGCTTCTTGAAGTCCAGCTTTTGATAGAAAATTAGATAAGTCAGTATTGTTATACTTAAACCCTGCTAATCTGCTGAAAAAGTTAAGGTTTTCTATTCCTGAAAGGTTACCATAGAGTTGAACAACCTCTGGGATGTATGCAATCATTTTAGTGGTTTTGTTACCATTCGACTTAACGGGAACACCATTTACTAATGCCTCACCACTGGTGGCTTCAATTAGACCTAAAAACAGATTGATTGTTGTCGTTTTACCCGCGCCATTTTGACCGAGTAAACAAAAAATTTCACCTTTATCGACTGATAAGTTCAGTTGAGAAAGTGCTTCGTGCTTACCATAAGTTTTGGTAAGGTTTATTGCTTCAAGCATTTTATATTATAAAATAAGATTGACGATTAATGTGTGTAACTTCGGTTAGAACCGATAATAATTGGATGTGAGAGAATAGCTTAATCTATATTGTATTCCATTTTGAACTATAAATATCCCATTACTGTAACCTTCTTTTGAGCAACTATTTAGGCGCTACTAGAAATTAACATTAAATGAAATGACTGTATAAATGCAAATTGACAAAGTGAAAACATTGTCAAAGAAAGTAAGAATATTCTCTAAGAAAGAGGTGGTGGTTTATTATAAATCGAAACAGGAGAAGCTATTTTCTCTTTTGGAGTATTATATTCAGAAAAGACTACAAACGAGTTTGGAACAATTTGTAATTGGTCTTCAAAAGAGTATGTGTCGCCAATAATTAAATCAAATTGATCAGAACTGGATATAATATCACATAGTTCACAAGAAATTAAAGGTTCTCCGTCTTCTGATAAGTGGTTTAATGCGTGTAAGTTTGCAATCCTTGGAATAAGCAATGCTACTGTAAAAAACAGAGTAATGATATATTTAAGTATTGGTTTGCGCATAGCCGCAATTTCAGGAATTTTGGAACAAGATTTCTTATTTTAACAAAGTTTTAGAATATTTATATAGGTTTACCACTAAACTTTAAGAAAAATATGGATAGCCAAAAAAACTCCTCACCTTGAGAAGCTTTTGTTTTGCTTTGTGAAAAAATTGATTGGAAATCAGGGGCTTATCGTAGCCAAAATACTTCACTACTATTTTTGTAATAAACTTTACACTTTGTCAAGATTAATAATTTCCTGCGAGTATAGGTTTTACTCAAACCCAACTATGGATATATCCTATAATAGTATAATTATAAAACATTTCGTTTAAATTTCCCTGTTTTTAGAGAGTATACGTTGGGTTTGAGTAGAACTTGTAATTTATTAGGGAGTAGTGATACAACTGAATTAACAATACTAACTCTGGATGTTTTCTAAATTGTACCCATTATTAAATTTTATATTGTTAGAAAACTGTTCTGTCCAAAATTCTTTTACTACGTTTCCGTCCCAATCAGAAGGTGCATATTTACGATACGTAGGTAAATAGATACCATCTACTTTCTCATACTTAACTTTTACTATATTTGGTTCAGTTAGACCAAATCCAGTAGCATTATATAGAAATTGATCTACTCTATATGTTTTTGGATTGATGTACAAGATATACCTGTCTTTGCTTGATTCTCCTATATTATCTCCAAAGCTCATCTCAATTACTTTATAAGTTATGCCATTTACATTTCTGGAAGGTAACGTTTTATGATTCACGCCTGGGTCCAATAATTTAAACATCATTGTAAACCAATAATAGTTTGTTTTTCTAAAGATATGCCCAAGAAATGCTGGTTGTTTTTCAGTAATAACTTTTCCATCCATTTTAGAAACGGATTTGTTACCATCAAAGAACTGTGTGTATTTTTTGCCCGGCATTTGAGGTAAGACATAAACCTGTCTTTTTGTATATTCAGCATAAGAGACTTCTCTATCAAAAATGTATCGTTCTTTAGAAATATCAGCTAAATTATTATCCTTAACCCTAAATACGTAATCAAATGATACATCTTTTAATTTATGTAAGGCCTTCTTGCCACCATTAGCTTCTACTACTTTGGTTATTATTTGTTTAGCTTCTTGTGCGTGGGCTGTGGTAATAAATGCAATTAGTACTACCGTGACGATTTTAGAAATTAGTTTTTTCATGATAAATTATTTAATTTGATTTTACTTTTGTTTTCTTTTTTTAAAAATTATGATTTTGTTGATTAATTGTTAGCGTGTGAATCGTAGACCTTGCCACTGAGTTTCCATACACCGTTTTCTCTGTAGAGTACGAAGAAATCGGTAAACCTTAGTCCAGACCAATTAATGAATTCTACCTTTGCTGCTGCTGCTGGACCAGAAATATCTATCCATGTAATACGACTTTGTACTTCGGGGGATGGGCCACCTGCACTAACCGCTTTACCAAATTCAGCTGCAGAATGGTTATAAAGAGTTCCCTCTATAGACCCAACAATATGAGCATGATCATAAAATGCTGAGCGGCTTAATTTTCCATCTCCAGACTCTGCACTATCAATATAGATTTGTAGTGCTTTTTCAACTTCCTTGTATTCGTTGAAGTTTTGAACTTCATCTGCTTTTGTTTCTTTTGTCATTTCTGTAGTTGTTTCCATTTTAATTTTTGTTTGTAATTATAGTAGTATTTAATATTAGATCGTTCGTATAGTAAGTATTTAAAAAAAAACTTTATATCACCAAGATTTAACAGATTTGAGAATGTTAAAATAAAGACCTACACCAAAAAAAGCTGTGGCATCATCTCCATACGTACCGCCTATTTCTACATACCCTTGAATATAGTCTTCGAGTATCGGAGTAGTAAATCCCAGAGCATAGGTTCCTGTATTTCCAGTGAGTGCTTTATCAGAGGAAACATATGTTCCTAATTCGTCTAAAATATTATAGGTCAAAAAAGCTCCGGCACTATTAGTACCAAAGTTATAATAGGGTGCAACAGACCAATCGCCTTTTACCAGTGCAGCTGTTAAAAACAATGAAGTATCAGTTGAAAATGGAGGGTCTCCTTCAAAAGTGGTAGCTGCAAAAGGAGCAAAAATTAGCCCAATAAAAAGTTCTTTAGGTTCTCCTTTATGTTGACTTTCTTGAAATTGATAAGACTCCGAAATCTTAGTGTTTATACCAAAAGAAGCTTGCTTATCTTGATCTTGAGCTATTAAACTACTAGTAAGAAAGTATAAAATAATTCCTAAAAAGATATTCTTGTACATAAATATATTTGTTTTAAAAAATTAATAGATGTTTTCAGTCTGTTATTGTGTTTTTGTTTGCTTATAATTATATTAATTTATTTATATTAGAACGTTCGTATATTAAATATTAAAAAAAAATTAACTTTTTACTAGTTTCATCATAAAGGACTTAAACAATCGATAAGATTCATTTTTTCCCGAAGCCTTCATGCGTGTCATCACACCCTGTCTACTTGTGAGAAAGAACACTGCCATTTCTGATGGCTTAAAATCTTTTGAAAAGACACCTTTTTCCTGTCCTTCCTTGAAAAACCGCTCAAATATATTTTGCCATTTTCTGTAATTGATGTCAGCTACCTTTTGAATGACCTCGTTCTGCCCAGCAATTTCACTAGTAAGGCTTCCTAACATACAACCTTCCTTACATTCTGTGGCACTTAGTCGCTCTAATTCCTCATTGAAAACGGTTTCTAACCTTTTTGCATAGGGTATATCACTTTCCAGTAACCTTGTTGTGTAGTAAGTTGCAGCCTTATCCCCGTAATATTCGAGTACCTTGGCGGCAAAATCTTCCTTGCTCTTAAAATAGTAGTAGAAAGAACCACTAGGAATTTCGGCATTTTCTAAAAACTCCCTAAGCCCAAGATTATGATATCCTTTCTGACTCAAAATCTTTACTCCAGTTTCTAAAGCTCTATGTATATTCTCTTTTTTCATTTTAATATTCGAACAGTCGTATATAAATCTATTCACTTACAAAATAAATAAAAATAAATTTATTTTTTTGCTTCTATCATTCCAATATTTAATTTGATGTTATATCGTCGTAAATTTAAGCTTGAATACTTAAACTAAAAAACCCAACTCTTTCAAGTTGGGTTTTCTTATGCTGTGCGGGCGGAGAGACTCGAACTCTCTCACCTCGCGGCACTAGATCTTAAGTCTAAGAAGTTATAATTAATTGATATAAGTATTTTCTTTATTATCTTCTAAAAGCAAAGGAGTTTCTGTAGTTAAACCTTTATTTTGAATACTAAATATTTAGTCTAGTACTAAAAACAAAATATTCGACAATAGGCTTTTTTCTTGTCTTGAACAGATAAAATCTAATGATTAAGAGTTCAATTGAAATTACCAAAGAACCGTATTAATCATAAAAATGAATTTTCAAAATAGCTCTCAAAATCTTCTGGATACCCAATGCCTAAATAGAAAACGGCACCAAAAACTGGGGTTACACTCATAAATAAAATGGCTATGGTTTTTCTTAGGTTCATTTTGCCGATTTGACTACGTGATTTACAAATTCATAAACATTAAATAAAGGTATTGCTTGTGAAATACAATACGATAGCACTGTCTTTTTTTCAGGACAATAGCCCATATATGTTCCATAAAATCCATAGTGGCCATAGTATGTAACTCCATCATAGATAGATTGATAAACACCTAACCCATAAGGTAATTCAGTTGGTTTTGTGGGTTGTACTGCTATCATTTTTTCCAACGATTTTTTGGAAATGAGCTTTTCTTCAAACAACGCCTTCATAAATACTGCTAAGTCTTGATGTGTACTGACCAATCCGCCACCAGACCAGTCGAATGAAGTATTGATTTTATTGAAATCGACACTACCAACATATTGATGTAACCTTCCATTTTTGGAATGTGCTTTCTCATAAAATTCAAAGTAGGTATCTTTCATCTCAAGCGGTTCAATAATTCGATCGCGAATGGATTGGGAAAGTGATTTTTTGTCCAATTTCTCGATAAGTAATCCCAACAATACATAGTTCATGTCAGAATAATGCCAGCCTTCACCCGGTTCGAATTTGGATGCTTTATGCAAGTCAAACTCAAAATACAGATTGACGATGTCTTTAGAGGTATATTGTTGTGCGGGGTTTGTCATTACTCGATTAAAAAAGGCTTCCTGCTTATCATTAAAAACATCTGCCAATCCGCTTCTGTGGGATAAGAGTTGTTTTATGGTTATCGCTTTTGAACCTAGACTTTGCTTGGCACCAACTTCTGCATTTCCTTCGAAAAGATGAAATTCATCAAGTCGCAGAAACTTTATGTTTCCTAGGTAATTGTAGATGTTGTCGGTGATACTGATTCGTTCCTCTTCTTCCATTTGAAGAATAATAGTTGCTACGAACGTCTTGGTACTGCTGGCAATACGGAATTGGTCTGTAATTCTAGCTTTTGCTAAGTTTACATCTCTTATGCCGACTACTTGGGCTAAAACATCTCCTCTACCATTATTTTGATAAAAAGAAATGCTATGAATAGGATTTTCTGGTGTGCTATCCAATTTTTGAATGAGAACTTTTTGAATAGCATCCTGTGCGTTTCCCACAAAAGAGAAGACAAGATAAAAAGTAATCAAAGTATATGTTTTTGTAGTACTCATTGTGTGGTTTTTAGTTGTTATTACTAATTCTATTTTGAATATTGTTCCTTATATCGAAATCCGAGTCCTTTGGTAAGAAAAGAATCCCAGGTTTGATTTTTCTTAGAAGCACTGTCCAATTATTAAAAACTTCCCAACTACCATTAACAAATAATACTTTTCCATATACTGCAGTCAGTTTTCTACGTAATCGGTTTTCCTCTTTTTTTCCAGTTAAAATCCAGACCATATTTAGTTTGTTATTTTCAAATCGAGCTTCAAATTTTCTGGGAAAACCAGCATATTCAATTCCAAAATAATTAATTTGAGTGTTAGTCATTGTATCCGTTTCTTCTAATTTTTCGATCTCAATAAACAAACTATAACTTTTTAAAAGGGGCATTACATCGTTCATTAGCTCTCCCATTTTGATAAGGTTTGGAATTTTTGTGAATGATTTATATTCAATTTCATCATTTGTATATAAATAAGGGGTATCCCAAGTAAATAATAAATCAGACTCAAATACTTGATAATCTAGATACATTTTGGCTTCACTTTTTATGGGTGGGAGTAATTGCTTTGACGATATCTCCTTTGGCTTGAACATAGGATAATCTATCATCTGAAAAAGTAAAAACAACTTTATCAAGAGTTCCATTTTCAAAGTCAACTTTTGATGCAATAAGGTGTTCTTCTTTGTTTTGAGCCATCGGAAAGTTTGGTGTTGTGATATATACCACGCTTACGTCATTAGCTATTGCGTTTAATTTTTTTTGAACACTTAATCGCGATTCATTATATTGAATGTCACTAAAGCTTATAGTAATCTGTGCTTGAGATAAGAATGTAAAAAATAAAAATAGATACTTCATACTATTTTGTTTAAAAGGTATAAGATTTCAAATATCCTCGGTTTTGAAAACCAAGTTTGTAATAAATAGGCGCTCCCAATTTTGAAGCCACAAGATGAATTCGTTCACTACTATTGCTTATGGCAATGTGCAGCAAATGCTGGGTCATTTTCTTTCCTAATCCCAATCCTCTATATTCTTTTTTTGCCCCAATCATATGTAGTCCAGAATCACCATTGGAATCCTTAAATACGATGCCACAACTTACATAGTCATTTTGATAGTTGCCTAAAAAAAGTTGAACGTTTGTACTACGTACTAAAGGTGCAATTGTAGACTCGTAAATGGTATAACCAAATGCTTCAGAGGCAATTTTCACGAAGGCTTTTATACCAATATCATCAGTTATTTTTTCAATCTCAGGAAGGGAAGTGTAATGTGTTTGATTCTTGACTTCCATCGTCATTGCTTCTACAGAAGATGTTCGTGTAAATCCTTGTTTGTGCAATAAGGTTTCGAGCATTTCATTTTCCGATAGCGCTAACGACCTTGGTAGATGATGGCTTTCTATCTCTAATTGAAGTTGCGCAATATGATTTTTTTGAATGCCAAATATTTTGGAAGGCCAAGTGGTGTTCTTGGGAGAAAGAACTGTATATCCATAATTGTTATATAGATATCCTCCCACTTGACCAATGTGGGTCCAAAATTCAAACTGATGTTGGATTGCTAAAGGCGTCTTCATTATGCATATTCAACCGTTGAAGCTTCTATAAGCGCAGCAGAGTCTTCGTAGAAACGATACTCTTTAATCATTTCATCTTTAACAATACAAAGCTGTACCCAATTACTATTAAATAGTTTCCCTGAACTTTTTACTAAATGTGAGAATGTACCTTTGGCAACTACGAGATTATCGGCTGTTTCAACAACGGTTTCTACTGTAAACGCTTTGGTTTCAAAAAGTGATACGATATTGTTTAAGAATTGTTTGGAAGCTTCACGTGTGCGATAGATACCGTGTAATTGCTCTTTTGGTCTTTCTTCTTCTTTTACACTAACGATATAGCAATCTGGGTGGAAAATTTGTACGACTTCTTCGAGATTACCGGACTGAAATGCTTTGAAATAACATTCAACAACCTGCTTATTCGTTTTCTTGGGTTTCCCTTTCACGAAAGCATAAAAAGCATTGTCCAGTTTTGCCAATTCATCTTTCTTGGTAATTTCCATTTTTTCTAGATTAAAATTATCATGAAAACTTCCAAAGGAATAAGTTGCTGTTAACTTTCCACCCCAAAGAGGCACTAATTTTGAGAGTAATCCTAAATGTGTGCATGCTCCTGTGACACCAGGAGATGTACTTAACAACAAGACTGGTTTCTCTCCAAAGAAACGTTGGGTGATAACAGAGAGCCAATCCAAAGTATTTTTTAAAAATGCGGAGGGCAAACCATTATGCTCGGGAGATGCAATGACAAACCCTTCGCTCTCCTTAAATATGGCATACAAGTCCTGAATTTGTTGCGGAATTCCCTTGACTAGAATCTCTTGAGAGAATATAGGAGCGTCAAACTTCTTAAGGTCGATGAATCGAATATTGTATTTTGAATACCTCTCGATTACTGAATGAACTAGTTTTTCATTAATGGAATCTGGATTATTACTTCCAGAAAAGGCTAAAATGTTTTTCATTTTTATTGTTTTTAATTGTTGTTGATGCAAAACTCAGTGTATTTAGACTGAAACACTTATTCGGACAGATGTATGATTTGTTCAGAAAGTGCTCATCACTGAGTATATTTGTCTATTATTGTTTCTATTTATTTTAATTGCTCCCCCAATTGATTAATTTTTAAGAGCCATTTTTTTCGCCGTTCTAGGGTTGAACTTTTTACAGGTGCCAGATAGGTAACTTTAACTGGTTTTATACCACAGAATTCTAAAACGCCTTTTTTAAATTGATTGATAGCAGGGTTTTTCATAATGAAGCTGTTGTACCAGCTCACCGTATCTGCGGTTAGTATAATTCTTGCCGTTTTTCCAGTAAGCAGTTTATTGGGAAATAGTTTTCCTTTCTGATATTTAAAGGTGATACCAGGTAAAAAAGTGCGGTCTATAAAAGCTTTGAGCAAAGCAGGAGTACCATACCACCACATTGGGAAAATCCAGACCAAATGGTCTGCCCATTTCATTTTTTTGACGGCGGTTTCTAAATCAGGTTCTAATGGGTGTGGTATGCGATACCCATATTTCAAAACAAGGTCGAAATCCAATTCTATCAGATTGATGATTTCTACTTCAGCTTCGGCCATAATAGCTCCCTTTTTATAACTGTCGGTTAGTGCCCAGTTAAAGCTCTCTTTATCGGGGTGTCCGTTAATGATGAGTATTTTTTTCATTTTATTCTTCGTTTATTACTTTAATAGAAACATTGCCTCTTTTTCTTCCCGTATCTACATAGTTATGAGCGGTAACGATATCGGCTAACTTAAACTGTCTATCGATATAGGGAATGATGGCTTTTTGCTCAGCCAGTTTCTTTACTTTCTCTAAAAGTTCGGGACTTTCTTTGGTTAGCATCTTGGTGGATACAAAGTGTCCGTTAGTGCTTAAAATTAATTTTGTTTTTGATTTTGAAATTTTACCCACAGCATCAAAAATGATATCAAAATGTTTTTTAGATTGTGTGAAATCTTCTTTTTTGTAATCGATTACGTTGGTTGCTCCAAGGGAACGAACCATTTCAATATTTCCTGTACTACAAACCCCAGTAACCACAGCACCCAAGTGTTTTGCAATCTGAACGGTATAACTTCCCACACTTCCGGATGCTCCGTTTACAAGTATGTGTTGCCCTTTTTCAATCTTTGCTTTTTCAAGAAGAAATAGGGCCGTCATTCCAGCTATGGGAAGTACTGCAGATTCCTCAAAACTTAAATTTTTAGATCTATGAATAACTGCTCCTTGGCTCCATGTTTCAGGAACACATAGATACTCGGCATAAGCACCCGTTTTAAGCATTGAAGTAGTTCCAAAAACTTCATTTCCAATATTGAATTGTGTGACTTCTTTTCCTGTTTGCTCTATAACTCCAGCCCATTCATGTCCCAAAATTTGTTTTTTAGGTTTGAACAGACCAAAAATCAATCGAGCAGGCAACCAGAAAAGTGGGGGAAAATCTGAAGCTCTGAGTCTAACGTCACCAAAGGTAACTGAGGTTGCGTGTATCTTTACCAAAATTTCATTGGCTTTTGGGGCAGGTTTTTTTACTTCTGTTAATTTTAACACCTCAGGTGCGCCGTATTTTGAATAGCGTACTGCTTTCATAGTTCTTAGATTTATGTGTTTACACTTCGTCTATATGTAAGTAGTTTATGAACTTTACCGATATGGGCGTATTGCTCACTTTCCAGATAATTAAGCTCCTTGCTAAAAAGTTCGTTTCGTTTGAGGAACCGAATTACCTTTTCTTTGGTTGAATGATTGCAATGTATCCGTAACACTTTATCACAATCTTCAAGGTCAAAGTTCCATTGTCTTTTTCCTAATATAGCATCCAAATGTGGTCGTATAGCCAAGAGCTGTATCTCTTGAACATAGGTGGCTAGTAAATAAAATGCTGGTTTCATAATTGCTTGAATTTTGTTGATGAATAAACTCTTATAATTTGATGGTTCAAAGATGCGATTGATTAGTACACCAGTCGTTCTGAAATGAAATCCCGAACTTTTTTGCAGTACTTAAATTCCTCTCAGCAGATAAATCCAGATAATCCTCGAAACTCGAAGATTAAATGAGGATAAAAGCAATACTGTGACCGTTATCCAAGGCAAAATTCTAAGGTCAAAAATGGTCTCAAAGAAAAATGTCCCTATAGTGAAAACTACTATTGCCTGTGCAATACCCAAAGCGTAACTCACGTACATTGCACCGAAGAAAAAGCCTGGTTCTTTTTCAAATATAAATCCACACTTACTGCATTCTTTGTTCATTTTAAGTTTTCTAAAATTGAAGTATATGTTCTTCTCTTTATAGATGTGGCCTTTGCCACAGTTAGGGCACTTATTGGTTATTATTTTCTGTATCATCATTATGTGTTTTAATTGGTTTTTGCCTCTGCGTAATAGAAGTCCTTGAGTTTGTGGTTTCCGTAGCGCATTGCAACGTTATCGTCTGCCATTAGGGTTAAAAAGAATTCGATAGGACCGTAATTTTCTTCAGAAGTAAACTTGCGCACTGACCAGAGTGCCAATCTGCGCGTCCAGTCGGGTAGATGTACAATCTTAGGTACCCTGTTGGATGCATCAAAAGCCAGTTCTGCAATTTCATTTTGGGTTAATATATCAGGCCCACCAACGGTATATTCCTTGGATGGGTCATCAATCATACTTAATATGATTTCGGCTAAATCGGCTCCGTGAATAGGGTTCATCAATTGTTCGCCATTTCCAAAGAGAAACACCCTTCCTTTTTCTGCCATATTCAAGAAATCTTTCATATCTGAAAAAAATCCGTTAGGGCGTACCACTGTATAATCGAGCCCCGATTTTTTCAGCTCATCGACAAAGGCTTCCTTAGCTTCAAAAATCTTTAGCTTTCGATGCTTGTCGCCATTAATAGCCGATATGTAAATGAACTTTCTAACACCTGTTCTCTGTGCTTCGCGCAATAGATTTAGATTAGCTTGATAGTCTACATCCATATAAGTAAACCCATCTTTTTGACGTGTAATGCCTATAGTAGAAATCACGGTATCAATATCTACGCAACTGCTCGTTAATGTTTCTGGTTGTGTAAGCGTAGCTTCCATTATTTGAATACTAGAAGACTTATATTGTTGTAGCTTTTCTTGCTTTCGTGAAAGTAACCGAGCCGTCAAACCCCTCTCTTTTATTTCATTTGCTATATGACCGCCAAGGTATCCGGTACCACCTGCAAGTAATATACGTTTGTTGTTCGTTTTCTGTACCATTGTTTTTGATTTGATGTATTATTGATTCTGAATATACTGTTGAATACCTTCTTTAATAAGTTGCAATACTGCTTCCCATTTAGGTGTGTTATCAGAAAAAGTGGCATCCATATTGGCTATTACAAAGAAACCTGAACTGCCGTTTGCCTTTATTTCCATATGGCTGGATACGCCTAAACTATTTCCCCCGTGTGACCAACTGTCTCCCGTTTTATACCAATACAATCCGTGGTTTTTGGCAAAGAAATCAGGAACAATACCCATTGGTAATTGCTCTGTAAATAGTAACTCATAGTACTCGCTTGTAAACAAGGTGTTGGATTGTCCCTTAATACCTTTGGTCATATCCAAAAGGTAGTTGGTTAAATCATCATTTGTTGTGTGTATACTTCCTTCTGGATAACCGTGATTTCCATAAAATGGAAGCGGCGTATTTTTATCCAAGTAAGGAATAGCCCATTCTTGTTGATTCACCTCTGTCACATTAAACGTGGAGTTATTCATTTGTAATGGCAATAAAATATGTGTCGCCATATAGGCTGCAAAATCCTCTTCTGTTGCAGATTCAATAACAAAGCCCATCAATGAAGTAGCTACATTAGAATATGACCATACTTCGCCAGGTGTCGTATCTATAAAATTAGAATTTCCATAGAGTGCACCGTCTTCTAAAAAGTATTCGCCCAAATAGTCAGAAAGAGACACAGGGTGATTTACTTCCAAGCCAAGACTATTGATTAAGATATTGGCACCTATAGTTCTCATATCCTGACCGGGTAATACAAAGTAATTTGTCTGAATATAGGTGTTCGGGTCATCAACAATACCTGAGGTATGCGTGACAAGGTGTCTTACACGAATTATTGCATCTGGATTGGCTAGATTTACAATCTTAACAGGCAGTAGTTCATTTATAGGTGTATCTAACGTAAAGTACCCTTGCTCAATGGCTTTGGCCGTTGCAGCACCCACAAAAGACTTACTCAATGAAGCGATGTTGATTACAGTTTGATTATTAAAACCCTGTTGTGTCTCAATGTTTTCAAATCCAAAAGAAGCTTTGTACTCAATGTCATTCCCAATTGCTATACTTACTGCAAATCCGGGTATTTCTTTAGTTTCAATAATTTCTTCGAAATAAGCGGTAAGGTCTGCTTTTGTTTGAATCCCCATAGGCGTTGGGTCGATTGATGTGCTGTTATCATCGCTTGAACAGGAAGTTAAAAATGCAAAAAGGCTTAGTAGTGTTAATCTGGTAATTCTAGATAATGTTATCATAATTGATTGTTTTTTGATTCATGAATTTTGATGGTACAAAGATGAATTAGAAAGGAAGGGCAATCGTTCTGAAATGAAATTCGGAACTTGTAAAATGATAATCAGAACTTTTATTGCTCTGATTTTGGGGTGATAAAGGTTTTAGAAGCTTCTTAATAATGATAATTGAAAAGAATATTGGACTGTTGAGAGCAATCATAATTACAACCAGAACTTTCACCAAGAAGTTTTGAAAGATTGACTAAACATTTTCTTGAAACCAATAAAACAGAAGTTTAGCTATGTATTAATTTTTAGCCACTGTTTTGGTGTCATACCTACAATTTTTTTAAAGTACGTATTAAACACAGTTTTAGAATTGAATCCGCTTTCATAGGCTAATCCCAATAAGGTTAAATGGCTGTTTTTAGATAATAAAGCGATCTTTTTAAAATACTCCAAACGCTTACCATTGACTAATTCTGTAAAATTGGTTTGGAGGTAATCATTTATGAATTTTGATAACCTATTGGGGTGAATGGTTAATTCTTCCGCCAACGAACGAAGCGACAAATCTGATCGAAGAAAAGCTTGTTCGTGATTCAAAATTTGGACTAAAGCATCTTTTAATTCATTAGACTCTTTTTGAGTAAACGATGGGGTAATATCTGTTTTTCGTGCTTCAATAGAGAAGGTCGTAGGCTGGATTCTACCAAATACTGAATTCTCTAATTTTTTAAAAACCTTTGTTTTTCGTAACGGTGCTAAGAATGGATCAAACTTGAAATTGATTATTTGTCCAATGCGTTGGTCGACCATTTTTTCTAAACGTTCTAAAGCTATATCTGTTTTTTGACAATGTACTAGGTAATAGAAGTCCCAATACACCATTAGGTTAAGGTTTTCGGATAGTAAGCTCTCATCGTAAATTGGAAGTTGGCGATTGTTAACTGAATTGAAAATTGCTTCAACAACCGTAACAAACTTATTGTTAAGGAAGGATTTAGCGTAGTTCAATGTTCCTTCTTTATCCTCTAGAAATAATAAACAGGCAACTTTTAAGTGTCTACTTAAATCAAAACTGTTATCCAATTTCAAGGAATTTTCAAAACACGAAAGCGCAGTTTGATAATCACCTTGTAAATAATGTAGATTGCCTTTTGTGTAATAGTGGTTTGGTGAAAGTGGATTGATTTTTAGAATCTGCTCTGTTTCCTGCAATGCTTTTTTAAAAAAACCTGTAGCAGTAAAAAGTTCTGCGAGTGCTTCCTTACCTTCGGAGAAATGTGGATTCTCATTTAAACAAAGTTGTAATTCGTGAAAACCCTTTTCGAATTGCCAATTTCCCCAAAAACTGATAGTTGCTTTGCTAAAATGCCCAGTATAGGAATTAGGGTTCATTTTCAATCCTTTGTCAAGGTACCGATTGGCCTTTTTTAACCCCTCTTTTCTATTGATATGTCCCCAGCTTGCTATAATAGCATAACACCATCCTATTGCAATAATAGGGTCGGCATAAGTACTATCAAAATCCGCAGCTTTTTGATAAAACGTTATGGCTTTTTCCATATTAGCCAGGTTCCAAGTAAGCTGGTAATACCGTCCTCTTAAATACCATTGATAAGAAGTAAGGTTATCTGTTTGTATGATTGAAAGAGAATCGTCAATCTCGATATGACCAAAATTCTCACGGATTTTGTCAGCAATCAAAAGACTAATTTCATCCTGAAGCGCAAAAACATCATCGAGCTCTCTATCGAACTTTTCAGACCAGAGTAAAAAACCCGTATCGGTTCGTGTCAGTTGTGCTGAAATTCGGATTCTTTCTTTTGCAATGCGAATACTTCCCTCTACAGCATTGGTTACACCAAGTTCATTGCCTATAATTCGAATGTCTGTTGGTTTGTTTTTAAATGTAAATGATGAAGTACGAGCAGTAACTTTTAGTCCGTCAATCTTAGTAAGGGCATTAATAATTTCTTCGGTAATACCATCAGAAAAATAATCATAACCTACATCCCCACTCATATTTTTGAAAGGTAAAACGACAATTGATTTGTCTATGGATGTTATGTTATCTTTATATTCTATCAAATACTAATAAAAAGTTTAGAATCACAAAATATTAAAATTCAATAATTTATCAAATGAACTTCTCAGTTTATTATTGTGAAACAGGTTTCAAAATATTTTTTTGGGATTGATTAACATCAAATAACAAGAATCAAAATTTCAAGGAGTAAAATGAAAAAAATATTGTATCCAAACAAAAAAGCCTCTTGTTTCCAAGAAGCTTTTTTTGCTGTGCGGGCGGAGAGACTCGAACTCTCACACCTCGCGGCACTAGATCCTAAGTCTGGTATATATTGCACCAATAAAACATAAATAATCTCATTTTCAATGATTTATGTTTTCAATCATTTTATTTAAAGTCATTTAATATCAGTTGATTTCAATATTTGTTGTACCTATGTTGTACCCAGATTACCTAATAAATTAGTAACTTTAGGGCGGTTTTCATATCAAATGTTGTACCTGATTTGACTTTCGGACTCAAAACAGGTTTACAATGTCAACAAGTGCAAAAATTATTCTTCGTAAAAAGCCTAATTCGAAAGGTCTATATCCCCTTGCTATTAGGATAACTAAAGACCGTCGTTCAACATATAAACACATAGGTCATTATATTGAACTGGAAGATTGGGATACGAAAAATCTTAAAGTAAAGAAATCACATCCTAACGCGGAAAGCTTAAACAATCTCTTAACTTCAAAACTTTCAGAAGCTAGGAAAGGTTTAATCGTTTTACAGACTAACAATAAGGATGCAACGGTTCGCCAAATTAAAAAGGAAATTTATAAACCAACTTCTAAACTCACTTTCTTTGATTTTGCAGACGAACATCTTGAAGCTCTTGTAGCAGAAAATAAAATTAATCGTCTTTCTACGGATTCTGCTTGGCTAAGTTATATTGAGAAATATTGCAAGGCACGACAGCTTACTTTTCAAGAAATAGATGAACGATTCCTCAAAAAGTTTAAAATCTACCTTAAGGGCTCTTGCTCACTTACTGAAACTACTGCTATGAATGTTATGGTTTTAATTCGTTTACTTTTTAATCGGGCAATAAAAGACAAGGTAGTTAGTAAGGAACTTTATCCATTCGGCACAGGTAAATTTAAAATCAAGTTTCCCGAAACTACCAAAACAGGGCTCACGGGCAAAGAAATAAAAGCCCTTGAAAATGTTTCTGAACTCTCCAATATGGAAGAACACTCGTTGAATGTTTGGCTTTTTAGTTTCTATTTTGCGGGAATGCGTGTGTCTGATGTTTTGTTTACAAGGTGGTCCCAAATTTATGATGGCAGATTACATTATAGAATGGGCAAGAATTCCAAGTTGTTATCCTTGAAAATACCAAGCAAGGTTGAAAAAATCTTATTACAATATATTTCGGATAGAAATAGTGATGATGATTTTGTGTTTCCAGAAATGAAAAAAGCAGATTTAACCGATGCCAAAGATATTTATAGAAAAAAGAAAGTCGCAAATAAAAAGTTTAACGACCATCTAAAGAAAATTGCAAAAAGAGCAGGTATTCAAAAAAAGGTAACGATGCATATTGCTCGCCATTCGTTTGGCAATATTGCGGCTGACAGTATTCATCCTCTAATGCTTCAAAAGCTGTACCGTCATACAGATTTAAAAACTACCATTAATTATCAAGCAAACTTTATACACAAAGACGCTGATGATGCTTTGGATAGCGTAGTCAATTTTTGAACCATTCTAATTTTGCACAACCATTGCATTAAATAATTTTTATCTTTGTATCTGTGAAATTTGCAACAATAATATTATCATTAATTCTACTATTTCTATCTGTGAAACCTTGTTCTGATGGTCAAAATCTAGAAGACCAAAATCCAGAAGAAATAAGTGCTAGTCACGACCACCAAGAAGATAGCGACGATTCTTGCCCTGTGACCTGTATTTGCAATTGTTGTGGGATGTCAATTACATACGAGCCTTTCAGTACTTTTAACCTTACAATTGATTCAAAAATTTCTACAGAAATATTTTCTTCATATCAATCTATTTATAGATTTGATTTTCATTCCAATATTTGGCAACCGCCACAAGTTTAATTCAGTTTTAGGATAATTATATCCATTTATGAATCTGCAAGCAGGTTCTCATTACTTCGATGTACAACTATTAAATTGGTGTCTATCGAATAGTTCAACTGAATTAATACATTTTCTATGATTAATAAAATCATTGATTTTTCAATCAATAACAAATTCATAATTGGTTTGCTAACGCTCACCATTATTGGAGCAGGTATTTGGAGTATGACCCAAGTACCAATCGATGCTGTTCCAGATATTACTAACAACCAAGTACAGGTCATTACACAAGCACCAAATCTAGGCACTGAAGATATTGAGCAAATTGTAACCTATCCTGTCGAAGTTGCAATGAGCAACCTTCCCAATGTACAGGAAATTAGGTCAATTTCTCGTTTCGGCCTATCTGTGGTTACCATTGTCTTCGACGATGATATGGGAACGTATCTTCCGCGACAATTAGTAGCAGAAAAACTAAATGAAGTCAAAGAGCAAATTCCTGCTGGTTTTGGCGAACCCACTATGGGACCTATTTCAACAGGTCTGGGAGAAATTTACCAATACACATTAAAGGTAGCACCAGAGTTTAAAGACAAATATACCATTGCGGACTTGCGTTCTATGCAAGATTGGATTGTACAACGTCAAATGGCTATGGTTGAAGGTGTGGTTGAAGTAAATGCCATAGGTGGCAAAATTAAGCAATACGAAGTAGCAGTTGACCCAAACGAATTAAACGCTATTGGTTTGACCATTACTGATGTGTTTAATGCACTAGAAGCTAATAATCAAAATACAGGTGGTGCTTACATCGAAAAAAACCATCAAGCTAATTTTATTCGTGGTGAAGGCCTGGTACGAAGTTTAGAGGATATTAAAAAAATTACTGTTAAGAACATTAATAATATTCCTGTTACTATTGGTGATATCGCTACAGTACAATTTGGTTCTGCAATTCGTTATGGTGCATTAACTCAAGATGGTGAAGGCGAGGTTGTAGGTGGTTTGGTGATGATGCTTAAAGGTGCTAATTCCAATGATGTTATCGCTAATGTAAAAGAGCGAATGGCTCAAATAGAAAAGTCATTACCTGAAGGAATCATTATCGAATCGCTGTTAGACCGAAGTAAACTTATCGGTGAAACAACCTCTACAGTTGCAACCAATCTAATTGAAGGCGCATTAATAGTCATTTTCGTTCTTATTTTCTTATTAGGAAACTGGCGAGGCGGTTTAATAGTAGCTTCAACCATTCCATTGTCCCTATTATTTGCATTTATACTAATGAATGTATTTGACGTATGGGCAAACCTAATGAGTTTGGGTGCAATCGATTTTGGAATCATTGTAGATGGCGCTGTAATTATAGTAGAAAGCACTGTTTTTCTTATCACTTCCCAAGTATTAAAAAAGAAGAGTCTTACGGCAAAAGAAAGAGATAAAGTAGCTTCAAATGCTTCAAAAAAAATGATGAATGCTGCTTTTTTCGGTCAGCTTATTATTCTCATTGTTTTTCTTCCAATTCTGGCTTTACAAGGTATTGAAGGGAAAATGTTTAAACCAATGGCATTAACTTTCATTTTTGCTATGATAGGTGCAATGGTGCTTTGTTTGACGTATGTACCAATGATGTCTGCATTGGTGTTAAGGGCACCAAAAAACGACAAAAAATCTTATGGAGATAGATTTGTGCATTGGGTTGAGGATAAGTATCAACCATTATTGGTAAAGGCACTGAAAAAAGGAAAATGGATTATAGGTATTGCAGTCGTGCTATTCGGAATTACAGTTTTTATGTTTAGCCGAATGGGTGGCGAGTTCATCCCGCAACTCGATGAAGGAGATATTGCATTTCACGCCATTTTAAAACCAGGTAGTTCTCTAACAGAAACCATTGAAACAACGACAAAAATAGAGCAAATTGTAAAAGCTAAATTTCCAGAAGTCGAAAAAATAGTTAGTCGTATTGGTGTTGCAGAAATACCAACAGACCCAATGCCAATGGATTTAGCGGATGTTTTCGTAATTCTAAAACCAAAAAGCGAATGGACGACAGCTACTACTAAAGATGAGCTGATTGAGAAAATGAAAGAAGCGGTTGAAATCGTTCCGGGCGTTAATTATGAGTTTACCCAACCTATTGAAATGCGCTTTAATGAATTGCTTGAAGGTGTTCGAGAAGATATTGCCATAAAACTATATGGTGAAGATATTGATGTGTTGTCTCAAAAAGCTGAAGAAATATCTAAAATTATTGCAGGTACAGAAGGTATTGGTGATATGAAAGCGGAGGCAACAACCGGACTACCACAGATGACTATTAATTACGATAGGGATAAATTAGCGCAATACGGACTTCAAATAAATGCGCTAAATCAAACTGTACAATCTGCATTTGCTGGTGGTACGGCAGGCGTGATTTTTGAAGGTGAAAAACGCTTCGATTTAGTGGTGCGTTTAAGTTCTCAAAACCGAAAGGATATTTCAGATGTTCAAAACCTCTACATCAATCTACCTTCTCGCACTCAAATTCCATTACGTGAAATTGCGGATGTTAGCTACAAATCAGGACCAATGCAAATAAGTAGAGACGATACTAACAGAAGAACTTATGTAGGGATTAATGTGAGAGGTCGTGATGTAAAATCATTGGTAACTGAAATAAAGAAAAAACTAGATGCACAATTAGAATTGCCATCAGGTTATTTCATTCGCTATGGTGGGGCTTTTGAGAATTTGGAACGTGCCAGTAACCGTTTACAAACTGTTGTTCCTATTGCATTATTGCTCATTTTTATATTAATATATTTTGCATTAAAATCCTTACCACAAACCTTAATGATTTATATCGCAATTCCTATGGCAACCATTGGTGGTGTCGTGGCATTGTGGTTACGTGATATGCCTTTTAGTATTTCGGCAGGTGTCGGTTTCATTGTGCTGTTTGGCGTTGCGGTTTTAAATGGATTAGTGATGATTAGCGGGCTCAACGAGTTAAAAGATGAAGGTGTAACCAATCTAAAAGATAGGATTGTAGAAGGCACAAAAAGAAGAATCAGACCAATTATGCTAACAGCATTTACAGATGTATTGGGGTTTTTACCTATGGCAATTTCGGCATCTGCTGGAGCAGAAGTACAACGCCCATTGGCAACCGTGGTTATTGGTGGATTAATGACTTCTACATTACTGACTCTATTCGTGTTACCAATTTTGTACCATTGGGTAGAAAACAAATCTTTTAAGTTCAAAATGAATAAAAAGATAGTTACAGCAACTGCGGTTTTACTTATAATGTTTGGTTTTTCGACACAAAGTAACGCTCAACAGATAAGCGATACACTTCCTGAAATAACAATACAGGAGGCTGTAAAACTCTCAAAAAACAATTATCCGTTGTTGAAGCAAAAGCAGTTGGAAATCACAAAACAGGAACAACTAAAAGCTACAGCCTATGATTTTGGCACAACTCAAATATTTACCGGAGGTGAGGAAATTAATAATGGAAATGGTATTTATACTACCATAGGAATTGGCCAAAGCAACATTGATGTGTTTGGTATTTCTGCGAAAAAGCGATTGCAAGAACAACGCATTCAATTAGCTCAAAAAGCGTTTCAGCTTTCAGAATTAGATTTAGAATTGGAAGTGAAAAAGGCTTGGACAAATACTTTGCAGAGTAAAAGGAATTATAATTTGTACAAAGAGTTAGATTCTATTTATATCAACTTCGAGAAAGCTGTTGCCTTAAATTATGAAGTAGAGGCCATTTCAAGATTAGAATATTCAGCAGCTAAAAATCAAGCCTTACAAATTCAAAATAAAAAAGCGCAGGCGTATAGTGATTATTTAGTCGCTTTACAGCAATTAAATCTATGGTTTGTTTCAGAGGAAATTTATACGGTTACTGATAAATTTGATATTGCTACGGATATAAATATGGAAGCATTCAATATTGAAAATCATCCGTTGTACAATATGTCACAGAATATTGTAGATGAAGCCGAAGCCAATTATAAAGCTGCAAAAGCAAATAATTTACCAAAGTTCAACCTACAAGGGGGTTTACAAAAAGTTGATGGCAATTCGGGATTTTACACCTATCAAGCAGGTATTTCAATTCCGTTTTTATCGGGTTCAAACAAAGCGCAAATTAGAACCGCAAAAATTGATAAGGAGATAACGGAAGCCAATGTGCAATTCAAGCAAAAAGAAGTACAATCCAAATTTATTCAAGCTAAAGAAAATTACCAAAAATGGAAAACATCTTGGCTTTTCTACAAAAATGAAGTGTTACCACTTGTGAAAGAACAAAAAGTGGGTGCTTTATTGGCATATAAAGAAGGGGAAATTGATTATACCACATTTACACAACTTATAAAAGAAGCTGTTCAATCTGATTTGGAATCTCAAACCGCGCTAATCAATTATTTACAAAGTACATTTCAATTACAATATTTTAACCAATAAGACAATGAAAAATACATCATATAAATTTTTAATACTATTTATAGCTTCAATTTTAGTAACCGCTTGTGGAAATAAAAATGGCTCAGATGGTCATACCCAAAAAACTGAAGCAAAGGAGTCGCAAAATGAAGGAGAAGAAGTTGTGCTCTCAAAACAGCAGTTCAATGCTTTAAAAATGAAAATTGACACGCTTACATTACGCAATATGAGTGGCTATGTAGAAGCTAATGGAACATTGGAAGTGCCACCACAAAACGAAGCTGCTATAACTTCTGTGGTTGGTGCTAATGTAGTATCGATTAAAGTAATTGAAGGCGATAAAGTCAGTAAAGGTCAAGTAGTAGCTTACCTTTCTCACCCAAATATTATAAAACTGCAAACTGATTACTTAAATGCCCATAGTAATAGTGTTTTTTTGAAAAAAAACTATGAGCGTCAAAAAAGATTATACGATGCAGGTGTAGGTTCTGGTGCTAATTTTCAAAAGGCAGAAGCAGAATATAATGCTTCAAAAGCAATGGTAAACGGATTAGCTGCCCAATTAAAAATACTAAACGTAAATACCACTTCAGTCCGTAATGGTACTATTGCTCAACAAATTGCATTGCGTAGTCCCATTGAAGGTTTTGTACAAAAGGTTGAAGTAAAAACAGGCCAATACGTAGAGCCTCAAACCGAGTTATTTGAAGTTGTAAACACGCATCACGTGCACGCTGATTTAATGGTGTTTGAAAAGGATGTGTATAAAGTAAAAAGAGGTCAGAAAGTATCTTTTACTATACAATCCGTTCCGGATGAAGAACTTACAGCAGAAATCTATTCCGTTAGCAAAACTTTTGAAGACAATCCAAAAGCAGTTCACGTTCACGCGGAAATTGAAAACAAGAAAGGCAACTTAATCCCTGGGATGTATATTCAAGGTAAAATTCAAGTAGAGAACACCAAGACAAAAGCATTACCTGAAAGTGCCATTATTAAAGAAGGTGATAGGTATTATGTTTTTTCAGCAGAAAAGGAAAATGACGATTGGAGTTTTAAGCCAGTTGAAGTTATTTTGGGAGCAAAAGATAACAATTGGACAGCAGTTCAATTTTCCGAAGAAATAAAACCAAACACAAAATTTGCTTATAATAATGCATATTACCTTATTGCAGAAATGAAAAAAGGTGAAGCAGAACACGAACATTAATTATGGAAACAATAGAACAAGTATTAGAGTCAAAAAACATACGTGTTACTGCAATGCGTTTATTAATTTATAAGTTCCTTGCGGAAAACCAGGTGGCCGTAACGTTAAGTGATATTGAGAACGCTTTTGAAAAGGCAGATAGAACAACACTATATAGAACAGTTAAAACATTTGTAGAAAAAGATATTGTACACCAAATAGACGACGGTACAGGTATAGTAAAATATGCACTATGTGAACAAGATTGCAGCTGTGAAATTGAAACGGATTTACACCTGCACTTCCATTGTAATAACTGTAATGAAACCATTTGCTTAACAGAGCATAAAATCCCTAAAATAAAAGTCCCTAATGGCTTTGTTTCGGAAAATATAAACCTAGTGGTGAAAGGTATGTGTGATAAATGTAGTGGGCAATAATGCAATTCCATTGCATACATTTTAGCAGGATATTTGCTGTTATCAATTTCAAATAATAATGAAAAAAAAGAAAGTAAATTTAAGAGACTTAAAACCAGCTTCAGAGGAGCAACATAGTCACGATGATGGTCACAATCATAGCGACCCTAAAGGCGCTTCAACTTTTAACACCTATTTGCCGGCTATTTTCAGTTTTGTAATGTTAATAGTAGGTATTGCTGTAGATTATTTTGAAGCATTTCCTCATTTCTCTGGTTGGATTCGCATTCTTTGGTATGTGGTGGCCTATATCCCCGTGGGTTTTCCTGTGGTAAAAGAAGGATGGGTAAGCATTAAAAAAGGCGACTTCTTTACCGAGTTTTTTTTAATGTCCATAGCCACTATTGGTGCATTTATTATTGGTGAATATCCGGAAGGTGTGGCAGTAATGTTATTTTATGCAGTTGGTGAATTATTTCAAAATGCGGCAGTCAACAGAGCAAAAGGTAATATAAAGGCATTACTGGATGTTAGACCAAAAGAAGCCAATGTATTTCGTGAAAGAGACTATATAAGTGTTTCACCAGAAGATGTGAGAATTGGTGAGAAGATTCAAATTCGTGTGGGCGAAAAAATTCCTTTGGACGGCATATTATTATCCGAAAAAGCATCATTAAATACGGCTGCCTTAACTGGAGAAAGCAAACCAGATTCTGTTTTAAAAGAAGGAAAAGTATATGCGGGCAGTATTAATTTAGAAAGTGTCATTGAAGTTGAAGTCACTAACAAGTTTGAAGATAGTTCTATTGCCAGAATATTAGATTTGGTCCAAAATGCTACTGCACGTAAATCAAAAACGGAATTATTTATCAGACAGTTCGCACGAATTTATACACCAATTGTAGTGTTTTTAGCGATAGGTGTAACATTCATCCCTTATTTTTTTGTAGATGATTACGTCTTTAGGGATTGGTTGTACAGAGCATTGATTTTCTTGGTGATTTCTTGCCCTTGTGCATTGGTGATTTCTATTCCTTTAGGTTATTTCGGTGGATTGGGTGCAGCTTCAAAAAATGGTATTTTGTTTAAAGGAGCTTCCTTTTTAGATGCTATGACCAAGATAAATACATTGGTAATGGACAAAACAGGAACTGT
This sequence comes from Aquimarina sp. AD10, assembly GCF_003443715.1. Lineage (NCBI taxonomy): Bacteria > Pseudomonadati > Bacteroidota > Flavobacteriia > Flavobacteriales > Flavobacteriaceae > Aquimarina > Aquimarina sp. AD10. The sequence goes on from NZ_CP031965.1 coordinate 4,614,037, forward strand.
TACCAAAGGTGTTTTCAAAATCAAGGAAATCAAGTCTATAGGTTGGGAAGAATCTGAATTTATGAAATACCTAATGGCTATGGAAGAACAGTCAACTCATCCTATTGCAAAAGCTATTATGGAGTATAAAGAAAATGGAGATGACTATGAAGCAAAAGAAGTTTCTGAAATTGCAGGTAAAGGCTTAAAAGGAATAGTAAAAGGTAAAATCGTTTTAGTAGGAAATAAAGCCTTAATGATTGTCTATGATATTGATGTTCCAACTGAAATTGAAAGTATTGTAGAATCTATAGTATTGGTTTCAATCGATAATGAATTTGCTGGTTATGTGGTGATAGCAGACGAATTAAAAGAAGATGCGAAAGAAACGATTACCGCATTGCAAAAAGTAGGCATTAAAAATATAATTATGCTCTCTGGTGACAAAGATTCCATTACCCAACAAGTAGCAAAAGAATTAAATGTAGAAAATGCTAAAGGAGGCTTGCTACCAGAAGATAAATTAAATGAAGTTGAGACCTTAAAACAAAATTCAGAAAATAAAGTAGCATTTATTGGTGATGGCATTAATGATGCACCGGTTTTAGCTGCAAGTAACGTTGGTATTGCAATGGGTGGTTTAGGAAGTGATGTTGCTATTGAAACGGCAGATGTGATAATTCAAACCGACCAGCCATCTAAAGTAGTTAGAGCTATCAAAATAAGTCGTTCCACTCGTAAAATTGTATGGCAAAACATCATATTAGCGTTTGGCGTAAAAGTAATTGTTCTGATTTTAGGAGCAGGTGGATTAGCTACAATGTGGGAAGCTGTATTTGCAGATGTTGGGGTGGCATTATTAGCTATTTTGAACGCTGTTAGATTACAACGAATACGTTGGAACTAGCTATTTTGCAAAATTAAAATATTGTTAATCCTAATAAAAACTGTTAAAATTTTATACCTTTGCATTACCAATGAAGCAATTTTTTCATAAAATATCATCCTTTTTAATGGCAATTGTAGTATTATTTTCTACAATGTCATTCACTATTGATATGCATTATTGTGGAGATTCTTTGGTAGAAACTGCCATTTTCAAAAAGGCAAAAGGCTGTGGTATGGAAATGGAAAACCCTTCAACTGAGGGATGTTCTATTAAGGTAAAAAATTGCTGTTCTGATGAACAGTTGATAGTTGATGGTCAAGATGAATTAAACATAACTTTTGACAAGTTATCTTTTGAGCAACAAGTTTTTGTTGCTTCATTTGTTTACACTTATATCAACCTTTTTGAAAGTTTAGATAAAAAGGTTGTTTCCTATGAAGAATATAGGCCTCCTCTCGTTGTCAGGCAAATCTACAAGCTTGACGAGACATACTTAATTTGATTTTTAAATAATAGACTTTTTTATCCAGTGGATTATTTCCATTAGGATAATTCCTTGTATTCGGTGTTTTCTTAGCACCAATGTCTAATTATTTAATTATCAAGTCAATGCTAAACAAAAGCATAAAATTTCTAATAGAAAACAAACTCGTTGCAGTACTACTACTTGTCCTTTTTGTAGGCTGGGGAATTGTAAATGCACCTTTTAATTGGGACACTGGTTTTTTACCAGCTAATCCTGTAGCTGTAGATGCCATTCCAGATATTGGCGAAAATCAGCAAATAGTTTTCACTAAATGGGATGGTCGTTCCCCACAAGATATAGAAGACCAAATCACTTACCCATTAACGACATCACTTCTAGGTATTCCTGGAGTAAAAACCATACGTAGTTCCTCTATGTTTGGGTTTTCGAGTATCTATATCATTTTTGAAGAAGATATAGAATTCTATTGGAGTCGTAGTCGAATTCTAGAAAAGCTAAATTCATTACCTAGTGGGCTACTTCCAGAAGGAGTCAACCCAGCTTTGGGTCCTGATGCTACAGGTTTAGGTCAAATATTTTGGTACACTCTTGAAGGTCGGGACGAAAACGGTAAGGTTACGGGCGGATGGGATTTACACGAATTGCGAAGCATACAAGATTACTATGTAAAATATGCTTTGTCATCGGCAAGTGGTGTGTCAGAAGTAGCATCCATAGGTGGTTATGTTCAGGAATATCAAGTAGATGTCAATCCAGAACTGATGCGACAATATAATGTCGGATTACATCACGTTGTAAAAGCCGTAAAAGAAAGTAATAAAGATATAGGTGCCCAAACTATAGAAATCAATCAAGCTGAATACTTAGTGCGTGGTTTGGGGTATGTGAAATCTGTATCGGATATAGAAAATGCAGTCGTTACATCAGAAGATTATACGGCAATCAAAATTAAAGATATTGGTAAAGTGTCTTTAGGCCCAGCAACACGCAGAGGAATACTAGACAAAGAAGGTGCGGAAGTTGTGGGAGCAGTTGTTGTAGCGCGATATGGTGCTAACCCAATGGAAGTCATCAATAATGTAAAAGAGAAAATAAATGAATTAAGCCCTGGGTTACCTACAAAAGTTCTGAGTGACGGAAGGACTTCACAAGTGACTATTGTGCCTTTTTATGATAGAACAGAACTTATACAAGAAACTCTTGGAACACTTAACGAAGCCCTCACTTTAGAAATACTTATTACCATTTTGGTTATCATCATTATGGTATTTAATCTTCGAGCTTCGGTACTTATATCTGGTCTTCTACCTGTTGCAGTTTTAATGGTTTTTATTGCGATGAAGCTTTTCGGAGTTGATGCTAACATAGTTGCATTGTCAGGTATCGCTATTGCTATTGGTACAATGGTAGATGTGGGGGTCATACTCTCTGAAAACATTATTAGGCATCTTGATGAAAACAAAGAAAAGCTACCTATAAACACCGTTGTTTATACTGCTACTGCGGAAGTCTCTGGTGCAATTGTAACGGCGGTAATGACCACCATTATTAGTTTTATCCCTGTGTTTACAATGATTGGTGCAGAGGGTAAATTGTTCAGACCATTGGCATTCACAAAAACATTTGCGTTAACGGCTTCCATAATTGTTGCCTTATTCTTAATTCCGCCTTTTGCAGCATTCTTGTTTAGAAAGAAAAGCCTTAAGAAACTATCAGGTTATATAATCAATGGTCTTTTAGTTGTTTTAGGAATAGTAGCCTTAATTTTTGGCTCTTGGTTAGGCATAATTCTAATTGCGTTTGGCATTACTGCCTTCTTAAAATCACAGGACAGGATTACAGAAAAACGTTCCAATCTATTAAACATAGGGATTTCCGCTTTTGCCATTGTATTCTTGTTAGCAGAATATTGGCGACCACTTGGTGTAGACAGAAGCATCCTTTGGAATTTAATTTTTGTTGGAGTTATTTGCTTCGGGCTATTAGGAGCATTCACCCTATTCAGACGACAATACACACGCATCTTAAGGTGGGCTCTTGCCAATAAACTATTATTTCTATCAATACCTACACTTATTGTCATTGCTGGTTTTTCCATTATGAAAAATACAGGGAAAGAATTTATGCCATCATTAAATGAGGGTTCATTCTTGTTGATGCCAACTTCTATGCCCCATTCAGGAGTTGAAGAAAACAAACGGATTTTACAACAGTTAGATATGGCGGTAGCCAGTATTCCAGAAATCAAAACCGTTGTTGGTAAGTCAGGTAGAACGGAATCAGCTTTAGACCCTGCTCCTTTATCAATGTATGAAAATGTTATTCAGTATAAACCAGAATATGCACTGAACGAAAAAGGAAATCGGCAACGCTATAAAGTAAATGACGACGGATTATTTGAATTGAAGGATGGGCGATTTATTGCAAATCCTAACAATTCTGAAAATGCTACTTTCAGTACATTCGACAGCTCACAATTACTCGAAGATAGCAATGGTGAATTCTATCGAAACTGGCGACCTGAAATAAATTCTCCTGACGATATATGGAAAGAAATAGTAAAAGTAACCAAGTTACCAGGCGTTACTTCAGCACCCAAATTACAGCCCATTGAAACCCGATTGGTAATGCTTCAAACAGGAATGCGTGCTCCAATGGGAATTAAAGTAAAAGGGCAAGATTTAAAGCAAATTGAAGCTTTTGGAATTCAATTAGAAGATATTTTAAAACAAGCTGAAGGTGTTAAAGTAGAAGCTGTTTTTGCAGATAGGATAGTTGGAAAGCCTTATTTATTAATTGATATAGATAGGGATAAACTGGCTCGTTATGGCATATCCATAGATGATGTTCAAAATGTGCTGAAAGTTGCTGTAGGTGGAATGGTGTTAACACAAACGGTAGAAGGCCGTGAACGTTATGGTGTTCGTGTACGCTATCCAAGAGAATTGCGAGCCAACCCGAACGATTTAAAACAAATTTATGTGCCTGTCGAAAAAGGAAGTCCTGTCCCACTGAGCGAATTGGCATCAATTCGATACGAGCAAGGTCCACAAGTCATTAAAAGTGAAGACACCTTTTTAGTTGGTTATGTGCTGTTCGATAAATTAGATGGTTTTGCAGAAGTCAATGTGGTTGAAAATGCCCAGACTCTAATTCAACAAAAGATAGATTCTGGGGAATTAATTGTACCTAAAGGCATCAACTATCAATTCACTGGAACGTATGAAAATCAATTGCGAGCAGAAGAAACATTATCAGTAGTGGTGCCGTTGGCTCTACTTATTATCTTCTTGATTTTGTATTTCCAGTTCCGTTCGGTAGCCACATCATTAATGGTATTTACAGGCATTGCAGTAGCGTTTGCAGGTGGTTTTGTAATGATTTGGCTATATGGTCAGGACTGGTTTTTAAACTTCAGTTTTTTTGGAGAAAATTTAAGAGACCTATTTCAAATGCACACCATTAACCTAAGTGTTGCTGTTTGGGTCGGTTTCATCGCGCTATTTGGTATTGCTACCGATGATGGTGTAGTGATGGCAACTTACCTAACCCAAACATTTGATAGAAATACACCAGAAACGAAACAGGAAATTAGAGCTTCCGTAGTGGAAGCTGGAGAAAAGCGTATTCGCCCCTGCTTGATGACCACGGCAACCACCATTTTGGCATTACTGCCAGTTCTAACATCCACAGGACGTGGAAGCGATATAATGATTCCTATGGCAATCCCAAGTTTTGGCGGGATGGTCATCGCCTTAATTACACTGTTTGTTGTTCCTGTATTATACAGTTGGAAACACGAGGCACAACTTAAAAAAGTAGCGAAATGAAGAAAATAATTTTATTAGGGATTGGGCTTTTGACATTTGGTTTTTCAAATGCACAGCAATTGGAAACTCTTATTGAGGAAGCTCTGAAAAACAGTCCCGAAATTCAAAAATTTGAATTGCAATATAGTATTGTCTCTGAAAAAGTGAACGAAGTAAACACGATTCCAAACACTGAATTTGGAGTTGGATATTTTGTTAGTGAACCTGAGACAAGGACAGGAGCTCAACGCTTTAAGGTATCGGCAAAACAAATGATACCCTGGTTTGGTTCGATAACTGCAAGGGAAAACTATGTAAGTTCATTGGCCGATGCCAAATACGAGGACATTGTTATTGCCAAAAGAAAATTAATCGCTTCTGTATCGCAATCCTATTACAATTTGTATGCAAACAAAGCAAAGCAAAAGGTCTTGGTGCAAAATATTGAATTGCTCGAAACCTATGAGACTTTGGCATTGACCTCTGTTGAAGTCGGTAAAGCTTCAGCGGTGGATGTATTGCGATTACAAATGCGTCAAAATGAGTTGGAACAATTAAAGGAAGTATTAGCTCAACAGTATTTAGCAGAACAAACGGCACTCAATAAACTTTTAAACCGTGATAAGGATATTGTGGTGAATGTAGTTCAAGAATTGACGATTCCTTCTGAAACTACTTTGATTAATACAGAAAACTTATCCCTGCATCCAGAACTGATAAAATATGACAAGCTCTACCAATCTGTTGAGCAGTCAGAATTATTAAATCAAAAAGAAAGCCTTCCTATGATTGGTTTTGGTTTGGATTATGTCAACGTTGACAAACGACCAAATATGGATTTTAGTGATAACGGAAAAGACATTGTAATGCCAATGGTATCAGTGTCAATTCCAATTTTCAACAAAAAATACAAATCGCAAACAAAACAAAACCAATTACAACAGCGGGAAATAACTGCTCAGAAACAAGAACGTTTGAACAAATTGGAAACAATTTTGGACAAAGCTGTAAACGATAGAATCTCAGCAAGAATCAGCTACAAAACACAGACGAAGAATTTGAAGCAAGCTAATGATGCCGAAGAAATATTAATCAAAAGCTATGAAACTGGAACCATTGATTTTAATGATGTTCTGGACATTCAGGAATTACAGTTAAAGTTTCAAATAAACCAAATAGAATCCATTAAAACCTACTATATAAAAACAACAATAGTCAATTATTTAAGTAACTAAAAAACAAGTATAATTTAAAATTAATAATAATGAAAAAAGTAAGATTAACAACAACAATTATGATGATGGCATTTTTAAGCCTAACTGCAATGTCTTGCAAAGACACCAAAAAGGAAAATGCGCAAGATAATACAACACATTCCGAAATGAACCACGATAAAATGGATAAATCCAATGATATGATGGATTCCGATACGCAGAACTTAGGTGCACAAAAAGTTTTGGCAGATTATATGGCTCTTAAGGATGCTTTAGTAAATGACGATAATGCAAAGGTAAAGGAATTGGGTAATGTATTGGCTCAATCTTTAAAATCGTTTGACGCATCTAGCTTTTCAAGTAAAGAGAAGTCTGAATTAAAGGATATTATGGAAGATGCTATCGAGCACGCTGAACACATCAGCGAAAGCGATATTAAACATCAGCGTGAGCATTTTAAAGTCTTGAGTAAGGATGTTACGGATATGGTAGCTATCACAGGAACAAAAGTGAAACTATACGAGCAATTTTGCCCGATGTATGATGGCGGTACAGCTTGGTTGAGTACAAAGGAAGAAGTACGAAATCCATATTATGGAAGCCAGATGTTGAAATGCGGAAAGGTGCAGCGAGAAATTAACTAAATGAAAATTACAAAAATCATAGCATTGATTTTATTGATTGGATTTGTGGGCATACAGTTTGTGCCCACAGACCTTAATCAAAGTGATACTGTGCCAAAAACCGACTTCTTGTTAGTAAACAACACTCAAGAAAACATAAGCGCAATATTACAAGAGTCCTGCTATGATTGTCATAGTAATAACACAAAATATCCTTGGTACAATAAAGTACAACCTGCTGCTTGGTTTTTAGAAAACCACATAAAGGATGGAAAGGAAGAATTGAATTTCAATGAATGGGACACATATTCCAACCGAAGAAAAAATAGCAAACTAAAGTCAATAATTAGTCAGGTTAAAGATGATGAAATGCCACTAGCATCTTACACATTGATTCACAAGGATGCTAAGTTGTCCAAATCTGAAAAGACCTTGATTATTGATTATATAAAGAACCTAAAAGAAAATTTAAGATAAAGCCCTGATATGGGAAGGAAATACTGGTTGATTGGTTAATAGCCCTTCCCGTTTCAGGCACTATAAAAGAAATATGGAACAAACCCTTAACATAAAGAATATGGTGTGCGACAGATGCAAATCAACTGTATTGCGTGAGTTGGAGGAATTGGGTTGTGACATAAAATCGGTTGAGCTTGGGCAAATTGTTCTAAATGAAAAGACAGGCATCCAAGCATTAGAATTGGAAAAAGTGCTGAACAAACACGGTTTTGAAATCATAAAGGATGAAACAGAAATTTTGATAGAGGAAATAAAGATTGTACTCATACAAAAAATCGAAAATCAAGACAATGCAAACCTTTCCACTTTTTTGACCAAAAGGTTTAATAAATCCTATTCGGCTTTAAGCAAGTTGTTCAGTAAAACTGAAGGTTTAACCATAGAAAAATATGAAATCAACTTAAAGATTGAAAAGGTAAAAGAACTGATACAATTGGGGCAGTTGAATTTTTCAGAAATAGCATACAGCTTGAACTATAATAACAGTAGTCATTTGGCGAGACAATTCAAAAATGTAACAGGAATGTCAATGACAGTATTTAAGAACCTGCAAAAATGGAACAGAAAACCCATAGACCAAATTGTGTAAGGATTATCCAGAATTGTACAAATGAAGGTGGGTTGCCGAAATTAATTTTGTGTAATAATCATTAAAAAAAATGAACAATGACACATACATATAACATAACAGGAATGACCTGCGGAGGCTGTAAGGCTTCGGTAGAAAAATATTTAGGTAACGTAGATAACGTTACCAACGTTACTGTTAATCTCGAAAAAGCCGAAGCTGAAGTTACAATGAGTAGTCACGTTGCTACGGAAGTTCTTAAAAAAGCATTACCGGAAAAATATACTCTTTCGGAAAAGGAAAACAAAAATGTTTTCCAGATGACATCCCAATCTATGGATGAAACAGAGCAAAAATCAAAACTGCAACAATTGCAACCATTATTGCTCATCCTTTTTTACATAGCAACTGCAAGTATTTTGTTGCATTATAAAAATTGGGATGGTAATGCCGTAATGTTGGATTTTATGGGGTTGTTTTTCATAGTGTTCAGTTTCTTCAAGATGCTAGATTTAAAGAATTTCCCTGAATCCTTCAGAATGTATGACCCATTGGCAAAACGAGTTTCAATATATGGTTGGATATACCCATTCATAGAAACTGCTCTGGGTTTGATGTTCTTAATGCGTTTTGAAATTGAAATTGCCCTTATAGCTACCCTTATAATATTAAGTATCACAACGGTTGGCGTTACTAAAACGCTTTTGGATAAAAAATCAATTCGTTGTGCTTGTCTTGGAACGGCATTAAAATTACCAATGACCGAAGCCACATTTATTGAAAATGCCATTATGATTGTAATGGCGATAGTAATGTTAACTCAAATTATATAAAAGATGAAATCACATACGCTTTGGATGATATTAGGTTGTGTACTTCCATTACTACTCATTTTTATTGCACCAAGTATAGGAATGGGGGAGAATATATCCTTATTCATTTTTATAATTCTAATGTTTGGTTGCCATCTGTTGATGCCGCATCATAAACATAATCACGATAAAGAAAATAACAATAAACCACAATTATGAAAACAATCAGCATCAAAAAATTAGGAATGGCCACAGGCCTTACTGGAGCATTGCTCTATTTGGGTTGTATGGTGGTAATGTTTACTGTTGGCCGTGAAGGCTCTGTAAAATTCTTCAATAGCCTACTGCACGGATTGGATGTATCGACCATAATTAGGATGGATATGCCACTTTGGGAAGCTTGCCTAGGTATTATCCAAACGTTCATTTTGGGTTGGTTAATCGGTGCCTGTATTGCATCGCTTTATAATTGGCAAATAAAGAAATAAGATGAAAAATATATTAGTACCCACAGATTTTTCGGATAACTGCAATAAAGCGGCAAAATTGGCAATAGAAATGGCGGCGCTTTTTAATGCAGAAATACATTTTTTGCACCAAATAAGTACTGTAGTTAACTGGACAAAATTGACCAAGACCCAGGAGCAAAACTACCCTGACACCCTTGCAGAAATTGGCATAGCTAAAAGCAAATTGAGGACTTTGGACAAAGAAGCTGAAGGTAAAGGTTTGAAATCAAGGACGTTTCTAGAATTTGTTTCAGATGAAGATGCAATTGTGGCACATTCCCACAATTTTAATCACGATTTTATTATTACCGGAAGCAAAGGCATACAAAATGGATTCTTAAAGAAATTGTTAGGAAGCAATGCCCAAAAAATCATTCGTAAGGCACGAGTACCTATTTTGGTTGTGAAAGAAGATGCTGTAGCCTTTCCTTTTAAGGATATCGTGTTTGTGTCTGATTTTAAGGAAGGCATATCCAATGCATTTGAGGAAGTTGACAAAATAGCCAAAGAATGTAATGCAAAAATCCATTTGTTGAATATCAACACCACATCGGATTTTAATAGTGTTGAAAATGGACTGCAACCCATCGAAGAATTTTTAAAACTCTTCCCAAAATTGGAAAACTACGCAATGCACGTCTATAATGAATCTACCGTGTTAGGTGGTATTGAAAAATTTGAAGGTTCAAATGATGTGGATTTAATAGCAATGTACACCCACAGTAGAAAAGGGTTTGCGAGTGTCTTTTCAAAGAGTATTGCTGAAAGTGTTACTAACCATTCAAAAAAACCTGTAATGACAGTTCATCTTTAAAATGGAAAATGCAATCAATATCATAAAGTATTCGGGTGAGGTTGAAGTTTTCAATATTGAAAAGCTAAAACGCTCTTTGAGGCATTCCAAAGCGAGTGAACAACTTGTAGTGGAAATCGCCGAAGAAGTACAGAAGCAATTAACAGATGGAATGACAACCAAACGAATTTATGAAATTGCTTATGCGATTTTGAAACAGAAATCAAAATCAGGTTCTGCTCGATACAAACTCAAAAAAGCCATTATGGAATTTGGTCCTACTGGCTACCCTTTTGAGAGATATATTGGTAAAATTCTCGAATATGAAGGTTTCAAAACAGATGTAGGTGTAGTTATGCAAGGTCATTGTGTAACCCACGAGGTAGATGTAACCGCTTTGAAAACTAACAAACATTATTTGGTGGAATGTAAGTTCCATAGCGACCAAGGCAGGAATTGCAATGTAAAAATACCTCTTTACATACAGTCCAGGTTTAAAGATTTAGAAACCCATTGGCTAAAGCAAAAAGACCATTCCAAGAAATTTCATAAAGGCTGGGTTTATACCAATACAAGATTTTCAACCGATGCAATTCAATTTGGTGAATGTGCTGGACTCGGATTAGTTAGTTGGGATTATCCTCAACAAAATAGTCTTAAAAGTAAGATTGACCATTCAAGATTGTACCCAATTACAGCATTGCCCTCATTGAGCAAACAGGATAAACAAAAGATTCTAAACAATGGTATTGTGCTTTGTAGGGAGGTTTGCGATAATCCCAAGCTATTAAACAACTTAGGAATACCTACATCGAAAAAGAAAAAGATTTTAGAAGAAGCTAATGAATTATGTAATCACTAAAAGAAAATGAAGAATTACCAAATCATAGAAACCAATTGGTGTGTCATAACAGGAGGCCCAAGCACTGGCAAAACTACTACTATCAATATGCTTGCAGAACTGGGGTATGAAACTACCATTGAACACGCTAGACATTATATAGATACGATGCGAATAAAGGGGCAAACAGTTGAAGAACTTCGAAGCAATAAACGAGAGTTTCAACTCGGTGTTTTAGATATGCAAATCGAACAGGAAGCATCGATAAACCCTAAAAATTTAGTTTTTCTAGACAGGGCAATCCCAGATGCGTTAGCATATTATCGGTTTTTAAAATTGGAAGTTGACGAAATTTTAAAAGACGCAATGCGTAAAGTGAATTACAAAATGATTTTCGTTTTAGACAAACTGCCTTTAATCAACGACTATGCGCGATTGGAAAGTGAAAACGACCAAATTCAAATACACAATCTTATTACCGAAGTGTATGAATCATTACCCTTTCCAGTGGTACACGTACCTGTATTACCACCATTGGAACGAGTGAATTTTATATTGAACAGTATTAAAGACAATTAAAATGGAAAATCACGAACACCACAAACATCATAACCACGAAAACCATCCCAAACAAAAGGCAGAAATGGACCATAGTAAGATGGACCATTCAGGTCATAATCCTGCTCACGGCGAAATGGGACACGACCATCACAAAATGATGATAGAAGATTTTAAACGAAGATTTTGGGTGTCCACAATTTTGACCATACCTATTCTTCTATTATCGCCAATGATACAGAATTGGTTGGGCGTGGACTGGAATTTCACTGGCAGTAATTATGTGCTGTTTGCATTGTCGAGTATTGTTTACTTCTACGGCGGATGGCCATTTTTAAAAGGTTTGGTAAGTGAGTTAAAGAAGAAATCGGCAGGAATGATGACACTTATTGCCGTAGCAATTTCGGCAGCATATTTTTATAGCGTAGCTGTCATTTTTGGGTTTGAGGGGAAAACGTTTTTTTGGGAGTTGGCAACACTTATCGATGTAATGCTAATTGGTCATTGGCTAGAAATGCGTTCTATTTTGGGTGCTAGTAAAGCTTTAGAAGCATTGGCAGCATTAATGCCTAACGAAGCTAACTTGGTAGATGGAAACCAAACTCGAAAAGTAAAAATAAACGAGCTAAGCGAAGGTGATATCATTCTCATTAAACCAGGTGAAAAAGTTCCAGCTGACGGTGTAATAGTAGAAGGTAAAAGTGACCTCAATGAAAGTATGCTCACTGGGGAAAGTAAGCCTGTAAGTAAAAGTGTTGATGAAGAAGTAATTGGCGGTGCTATTAATGGTAATGGGGTCATCAAAGTAAGAGTAAAAGGCATAGGAGAAGAAACCTATTTATCAAAAGTGATAAATATGGTTCAGACGGCTCAAAAGCAGAAGTCCAAGACGCAACGTTTGGCAGACGTAGCAGCAAAATGGCTTACTGTAATTGCATTAGTATTAGGTTTTGGTACATTCTTTACGTGGTTGGCATTAGGAGAAACAGTATCATTTGCCTTAGAACGTATGGTAACTGTAATGGTAATCTGTTGTCCACACGCTTTAGGGCTGGCAGTGCCTTTAGTAGCTGCAATATCTACAAGTATCTCTGCTAAAAATGGACTCTTAATTCGTAACCGAACAGCATTTGAGGCTTCTCGAAAAATATCAACCATTGTGTTCGACAAAACTGGAACACTAACTAAAGGTTCACACGAAGTAGTAAGAATTGTTCCATTGTCATCAGACTACGATAAAACAGAACTCTTAAAGTATGCGACTGCTGTTGAAAGCCCTTCCGAGCACCATATCTCTAAAGGATTAAGACGAAAAGCAAAAGAGGAAAATATTGAGATTCCTTCTGTAACCGATTTCAAGTACAACGCAGGCGTTGGTGTTAGCGGAACAGTCAATGGAAAGAAAGTACAAGCAGGTGGATATGTACTAATGGAACAATTGAACAAAGATGTTGCTGAAGATAAAGACGAGGGTATTGAAACCAAAATCTTTACCATTGTAGATGATGAAGTGATTGGCTTTGTAACCTTCGCAGATGAAATCAGGGAAAGTTCTTATGAAGCTATTAAAGTCCTTCAGAAAAACAATATCAAAGTCTCTTTGCTTACTGGAGACAATGAAAAAGTAGCCAAAGATGTCGCTGATAAATTAGGACTAGATGATTATATGGCAGAAGTACTGCCAGACCAGAAACAAGACAAAATAATAGAATTGCAAGCAATGGATGAATTTGTGGCAATGACAGGCGACGGTGTAAACGATGCACCTGCATTAGCACAAGCAGATGTTGGTATTGCCATTGGTTCTGGAACGGATGTAGCCGCCGAGACCGCAGATATTGTTTTAGTGGACAGTAATCCAAAAGACATTGCCAACTTGATATTATTTGGTAAGGCTACCTATCGTAAAATGGTCCAAAATCTGGTTTGGGCAACAGGCTACAATATTGTGGCTTTGCCCTTGGCAACAGGGTTCATCCCTGGGCTTATGATAAGCCCTGCATTTGGCGCGGCGTTAATGAGTATAAGTACCATAATCTGTGCTGTAAATGCACAATTATTAAAAAGGAATTTAATAACCACAAAAGAATAAATCTATGAAAATCATATTCACAATACTATTTGCTGGAATCCTCCTCATAAGTTGTAAAAACGTAAATAGTAATAAAGAAGAACATAACCACCAAGAAACTATGGAGGTGGATGCTGAGAAGAATAAAAAGAAAGTTTTAAGCCCTCATACATCTGCAATGGCAATGGTAGGTGATGCACATATTCACGTAGACTATTCATCACCTGGAGTTAGGGGTAGAATAATTTTCGGCGGTTTATTGGCATACGACCAAGTATGGCAATCAGGAGCACATATGGCTACTTGGATAGAGACCAATAAGAATTTACAAATTAAAGGTAAAACACTTCCTGCGGGTAAATACGGATTCTTTACAATTCCTTCAAAAGATGAATGGACAGTCATATTTAACTCTAATTGGGAGCAACACGGTAAAGATGAATATGATGAAAAAGATGATGTAATTAGGTTTAAAGTAAAACCTAATTTTTCTGAAGAAATAAAGGAACATTTAGAATACAAAGTCAGCAAAGTTGATGACGTCGAAGGGAAAATAAGTCTGTCTTGGGAAAAAGTATCAATTGACTTCAATTTTAAAGTAGAGCAATAGATGGTAAATAGGCACACAGCACTAAAAATCAGAAAAACACACCGCTATTTAGGGTTGTTTTTAGGAATACAATTTTTGTTTTGGACGATTAGCGGTATGTATTTCAGTTGGACAGATATTGACGATATACACGGTGACCACTTTAAAAATTTAGAGCATCAGCCCAAAGCGTTTAACAATCTTATAAGTCCATCACAACTTAATGTTTCTGAAGGTGTTAACACCATCGCTTTAAGAGATATTGGTAACGTGCCATATTATTGGGTAAATGGCAAGCAGCTGTATAATGCTGTAGATGGAAGCCCAAAGAATAGCATCACAGAGGAAGAAGCACTCTATGTTGCTAAAAACTATATGAAAAACGGTTTAGAGGTGGACGCTATTGAGCAAATAAATGAGGTTGGAAAGCATCACGAATATAGAGAGAAACTATTGCCTGCTTATGTGATTTCATATAAAACAGACGAAGCCCTTAAAGCCTATGTATCGACAAAAGACGGAAAATTTCAAACCGTTAGACATCGAAGTTGGCGTTGGTTCGACTTTTTATGGATGACACACACTATGGATTACGACGGTAGGGATAATTTCAATACTATGGTCTTAAGAGCTTTCTCCCTTTTAGGTTTGATTACAGTATTAAGTGGCTTCTTATTATGGTACACATCATCACCCTCAGTTAGAAAATTATTAAAACGAAAAAAAACAAAGAAATGAAGAAATACGCGATTTACATTGGATTAGTAGTCCTAGGATTACTGTTTGGGTGGTTACTATTCGGTAACTCATCAAACAAGGAAGCAGAGCATAATCACAATGAAGTGGCAGAGACCAATCAAATGTGGACCTGTTCAATGCATCCACAGATTATGCAACCAGAAGCAGGCGACTGCCCTATATGTGGGATGGATTTAATTCCTGCCGAAAGTGGTGCAGATGGTTTGTTGGCAGACCAATTCAAACTTACAGAAAACGCAATGGCTTTGGCCAACATTCAGACATCCATAGTTGGTAATGGTGACGTGGAGAATAACACCATAAAGTTATCAGGAAAAATAGTAGAAAATGAAGAATCCAACGCTGTGCAAGTAAGCTATTTTTCCGGAAGAATTGAACGTTTGAATGTGAGCTTTACGGGTGAAGAAATTCGTAAGGGGCAACTGTTAGCTACTATTTACTCGCCTGAATTATATGCAGCGCAACAAGAGTTGATTACGGCAGCTTCATTAAAAGAGTCGCAACCAGCATTATACAATGCGGTCAGAAACAAATTGAAACTCTGGAAATTATCGGAGAATCAAATTAATAAAATTGAGACTTCTGGTAAGGTGTTAGAAAACTTTCCTGTATATGCTACGGTTTCTGGTACAGTTTCAGAAAAGTTAGTAGAACAAGGTGATTACATAAAGCAAGGACAACCGCTACTGAAAATTGCAAAACTAAATACAGTTTGGGCCAATTTTGATGTCTATGAAAATCAGATTGATTTATTCAAAAAAGGACAAAAAGTGGCTATCACCACCAATACTTATCCCAACAAAGAATTCATAGGGAAAGTTTCATTTATAGACCCAGTATTAGATACACGTACAAGAACCGTAAAATTAAGAGTTGTATTAAACAATACAAAAGATGAGCTTAAACCAGGAATGTTTGTTGAAGGTAACATTGAAGGTATTTCTTCAACTAAAGAACAATCACTTAGTATTCCATCAACAGCGGTCTTATGGACTGGAGAGCGTTCGGTTGTCTATCTAAAAAGTAACCCTGATGAACCAGTTTTTGAAATGCGCGAAGTAAAATTGGGTAATACTTTAGGCGATAATTATGAGGTGTTAAATGGCTTGGAGAATGGTGATGAAATAGTCACTAATGGAACTTTTACCATCGATGCAGCTGCTCAATTACAGGGTAAAAAATCAATGATGAACAAGGAAGGTGGAAAAGTAATGACCGGACACGAAGGACATTTGGGAATGCAAGAAACAACTTCAAGTAACAATAGTAATCACTCTGAAATGAATGAGAGAATAAAGGTCTCGGTGGATTTTCAAAGTCAATTGAAAACTGCTTTTAATGATTATTTAGAAGTAAAAAATGCATTGGTAAAAGATGATTCAAAGAAAGTAGCTGACGATGCAAAGAAACTACTCGATAAATTGAATCTGATAGATATGACCCTATTGAAGGACAACAATGCTCATAATCACTGGATGAAGTTAGAGAAAGAACTGAAATCCTCAACCAAATCTATCGCAGAAACCTCGGATATTAAAAAACAGAGAAATCATTTTAAGCATCTATCATCTCATTTGGGCAGTGCGATACAGTTATTTGGAGTCAACGAAAAGGTTTATAATCAATTTTGCCCAATGGCGGATAACAACAAAGGCGCTTATTGGTTGAGCAAAGAAGAAAAAGTATTAAACCCATATTTCGGTGATGCAATGTTGACCTGTGGAGAGGTAAAACAGGTAATAGACTAATCAACCATTTAGCACAAAACTATTGTATTATGAAAACTCATATTATTTCAACAGGTGGCACGATTGAAGGTCTGGATTACGAAAATCTTAATCAAAAGCAAACAAATACAGTTGCTATTGAAGATATACTTTCAAATGCCAAAATCACTTCAGCTTACAGCATAGATAAAATTCTGAATAAGGATAGTCGCTTTATTAATGATGATGACAGAGAACTAATAGCTAAAACCATCAATTCTTCAGACTCGGATAAGATATTATTAACTCACGGTACTGTTACAATGGCTGAAACAGCCAAATTCTTAGGCAGGCTTAAAATCAAAAAAACCGTCGTTCTCACTGGAGCATTTGTTTTGGGAACAAAAAAGAATAGCGATGCGCCTTTCAATTTGGGATTTGCTCTTTCTGCGCTTCAGTTTCTAGAACCAGGAGTGTACATCGCTATGAACGGAACAGTTTTTAATTGGGATAATGTCCGAAAAAATAATCAGCACAATCGGTTTGAAACCATATAAGGTTCAGTATGCGCTATGTTTGGAACCTCGATACATTGGACAACTTTTTTCTATCTTTTATTAGATACGGTCATTGTATTGTTTACACTTTACTATTCAACGCGTAGGTATTCTAGCGGTTACAAAAGATTTTTCTATCTGGGTATACTGTTTATAACGTACAATCTAACAGGTGGGTTCTTACCAATTGATAACTTTCCAGGGCCTTTCATCCTTCAATATATCATAACCTACGGGGTCGCTATTTCGCTATGCGTTTATATCGTTTACTACTTGTACAAGGAATATGATATTGTGGTTTTAAAATATAATTCTTCTATACGAAATTTAGCAATTTTAGTCTCAGCAAGTTTCATCGTCCTCTTCTTAATTCCTTACTTCTTTACAAATTCGTTGAATTCTTCAAGATTACTTTTTACCATACCAATTTCGATAATCGCCTTTTTATTTTTAGGGATGTTTTACGAAAGGATTTCTAATCCAAGTAACCCAAATGAATATATTTTACGTCGTAACAGATTATCAATGATTAGTGTGGCGAGTATAGCTCTGTTACCAGTACTGACATTTATTGGAGATTATCAGTGGTTGACCTTCACAGTTATGAATGCATCTTTCTACGCCATAACGATTATTGAGATAGATAGGCACCTTTACTTTCTAGAAAATAAGACAAAAATGTACGAAGTATTTGCAATGAGCAAAGAACAGGCAATCAACTCGGCTGATACAAGAATTATTTATGAAAATTTGACAAGAAGAGAAATAGAGATTACCTTGTCCATTCTCGGCAATCTTAGTTATAAACAAATTGCCAAGGATTTATTCATTGCAGAAAGTACAGTATCAAAACACGCCTCTAACATCTACAAAAAAACAGGCGCAAAGAATAGAAGGCAATTTATTTCTCGCTACAGAAAAAAATCGAAATAGCGTTATTCTTAGGTTTACAGCAATTACCGTAGGAATATACGGTTGATTCCGTACATAACTACGGAATAAATTACGCTTCTTTCAAAATTATGTTAGTACTTTTCGGTTAGTTCTTTAGCTCATTCTTAGTATAAAACTTCTACTTTCAAAGTACGGTACTACGCATTGATACCAAAGAATTCTAACAACTAAACCACCCAAACCTAGATGGACTTAACTGTATTTATGGATGCAATTGGATTTAAAAACATTATGCGAAAATCTTCTCGAAGAGTTAAACGGGATAAGGCTCGAAAATCTACCAATTTTGGAGCAATCTTATCGTTCTATTGAGCTAAGTAGAAATTTGCTTAGTGTTTTCAAAAGAGAAATTTTGGTCAATGATTTTGAAAGTGTCGATAAAGAAATAATCTTTTTCAAGAAAATTAAGCAAATACCATTAGTCAAGCTTATTTACTTCTCTGAGATTCATTCTTTTGAAATTCAATTCCCCAAAGCGGATAGTGCTGCCCAATTAAAATTTGTAAAAAAGAAGATTAACAAATTAAATCGATTTTTCCTTTATAATATTGACTTCGGTCAATATGTAAAATCTGGGGCAACTCACTTCGATAAAGCCTACTATACCAGAAGCCACCTTGATATTTACCATATTACTACTTCCAAATTTTATTTTCAAGACCCTGATTTTTGTACACCAAGAGATATGCTTTTGGGAAAGTTCAAGGCGTATATTTCTCTTATCAACTATATGGACCAAAAGAAACATTCTATTAAAAATAAATTGAACGGTAATAGTGTGAATATAAAACCTACGGAAAAAATTCCCTGGCCATTCACAAATACAGATTGGGTAGAACTTCTCTATGCATTATCTGCTAGTGGAATTGCGAAACAAAAAGGTCTAAGTATCATTAGATTATCTAAAATATTGCAAGAGGTATTTGACTTTACCCCAAAGGAAATATACAAAACCTTTCAAGACATCAAAAACCGCAAAAATAGCCGGACATTGTTCCTCGACCAGCTGACTGCTTCTCTACTTTCGGAAATGGACAAAAGTGAGGAATAGTTATTCGTTTGCCCTTCTTTTATTCGTTAAAATAAGACCGTACTACAGTTGACCTACGGTAATCACACTGTACACCTGTTTTCCATAAATTTTGATACAATTTAAAGGTCTCTTAATTACGGAAACTCAAGAAAACAGCACTAAAACAAATAAAACTTCAAAATGTTAAATTTTGACCGTAGTACGGTTATACTGGGGAATAAAATCCACTAAAGCTATTCAAATTTGTAGAACGAAAGTCAAATCAGGTCAGAGGTTATCAAATTAGTTGATAGAGATGCGATAGCCTCTTTCTTTAAAACCGTTCTATTATGCCGGCAAATATCATTACAACAGACGACCTTCGGGAATTCAAAATGGAATTGCTCGATGACATTAAAAAATTATTATCCAAAAAAGCTACTGGAAAGCTGAAAAAATACCTCAAATCTTCTGAGGTTATGGATTTGCTTCAGGTAAGTCCAGGTACTTTACAAAATCTACGCATCAACGGCACTTTACCCTATACCAAAGTAGGTGGTATCATCTATTACGATGCTGAAGAAATTCAAAGCATAATGACTGCCAATCGTGTACAGCACGGTTCAAATTCTTAAATGATGAACTATATAAAGCTACTCAATGCGGCTTTTGAAAAGTTCTATTTTGATGACCGCCTAAATCCTACCCATATCAGTCTGTATATGGCATTGTTCCAAGAATGGAACAGCAGTCGCTTTGCAGACGAATTTTATGTAAACCGTAGAGATTTAATGCGCTGTGCTAAAATAGGCTCAAAATCCACATACCATCGTTGTGTTACGGATTTGGACGCGTGGCTTTATCTATCCTATTTCCCATCCAACAATCCATACAAAGGCAGCAAAATTAAGATGTCCATTATTGGGACAAGTGATGAACCAGGTATGGGACGGTACAATCCCACATTAGAACAGCTTGCGGAACAGTACTATCCCATACGTGAACCAGTTGTGGGACAGCACCATCCCATAAATGGACAAGTACTGGTATCTAATACAAACAATACCAAACAAGAAAACTATACAAAACAGCCAAAGGGCAGACAGGCGGTTATTGATTTTTTTGAAGAAAATGGATTTGATGCATATGAGGGCATAAAATTCTTTGAGCACTACGAAGCTCGGAACTGGCAAACTAGTGATGGTGAGGCAATTCGTGATTGGCGCGCTTTGGCCACGAATTGGATGGACAGAACGGAATTATTTGATGAAGAAAACAGAACAAACAAAAATCAAGCGTCCCAAATCAAGGACAACTTGCGAACCACTAAAAACAAAGATTATGGACAACCCCTCTAAAATAACCGAAGGTGGCGTGGAATATTCGCTGGGAAAATTTGACGGCAAAAACGTTGTCTATGACTTTCCAAAAATTTTAATTTACCTGAATGCAAAAGGAAAACTATTGTTTGGCAAGAAATTCAGAATCTATGAAGAGGATAAAAGCATACTGCTCAAACTTTGTTCATACTTCATTAAGGATAAAGAGAACTGTGCTACTTACGGTATTGACATTGACAAAGGTATTTTACTTTCTGGACCTGTTGGATGTGGCAAAACTACCCTTATGAAATTACTACGCCACATAGTTCCACTACAACGCCCTTACGAAATGATTCCCTGCCGGAATGTGACTTTTGGTTTTAACCATCTTGGCTTTAAAACCGTTGAAGAATACGGCAATACTAAATTCTATTGCTTTGATGATTTGGGCGTTGAACCGGCTGGACGGTTTTATGGAAAAGACTTGAACGTAATGGGCGAAGTACTCTTATCCAGATATGAACTCTATCTAGAGACCAAACGCAAAATCAAAACTCACGCTACCACAAACCTTAATGCTGAAGAACTTGAAGAACGCTACGGAAATCGTGTTCGTAGTAGAATGCGAGAACTTTTTAATTTGATTGCTTTTGATAAGCAGGCTGGGGATAAGAGGAAATGATTTAGAAAAGACTTTTGATGATTGTAATTAGTTAATTTAATTGTGTCAAATTAACTAGCACAACAACTTAATTTAGAAACATCTTTTCCAAACGTAATCGCTGCTAACTTGATTCCTTCTCCTAATGTTAAATAAGGGTAAAAACTTTCAGCTAAATCTTTTACTGTAATGCCAAACTTAATCGCCATACTTAATTGTTGAATAAGTTCGCCACCTTCTGGTGCAATGACTCTAGCTCCTATTAACTTATCTGTTTCAGTATTACGAATCAATTTAATGAAGCCTCTTGTGTCTTGTGCTGCCAATGCTCTAGGAACGTGTTTTAAGTCTAATTTACTCACTTCAAAAGGAATACCTTTTGTTTCTGCTTCTATTTCATCCATTCCTGCACCAGCAATTTGAGGGTCAGTAAATACTACCCAAGGTAATGATCTATAATCCACACTATTCTTCGACAATGAAAATGCATTATTTACTGCGGTATTACCTTCGGTGGCAGCTGTATATACAAATGGTGGTGTATTTGTTACATCCCCTGCGGCATAAATGTTAGAAACATTGGTTTCCATTTTTTCATTAACTACAATTTGTCCACTTTTGGTTAAGTTTATATCAATATTTTCAAGACCTAATTTAGTGGTATTGGGTTTCGTTCCGGTGGCTACAACAATATGTCCTTTCTCAATGATTTGAGTTGTCGAACCATCGGGACAGTTGCAATGAATGATAGTATCATTACCTCGCTTTTCGAATTTAAAGGCTCGAAAATTTGGTAAAATTTCAATGCTTTCACTTTTCATTTGTTCAACCAATACATCTGTAATATCATCTGTTTGACTACGTAAAGGTCTATCCGTAAATTCTATGATACGCATTTTTACACCCAATCGGCTATAAGCTTGTGCTATTTCTAATCCAATATATCCAGCTCCCATAATGGTTAAGCTTTCAGGTTTTTCTTCTAAATCAAATAAAGAAACATTGGTTAAGTAACCTACTTCATTTAATCCTTTAATATTAGGAATATTCGTAGTTGCTCCTGTTGCTATAACAATATTTGTTGCAGTATAGGTGTCTTTACCATCAACAATAATGGTGTTATTATTTACAAATTTAGCCCATCCCTTAAGCATTGTTAGATTTTCAAAATCACTTACAACATCCATATATTTTTGTTGTTGCAAAGCCGAAACCAATTCCTTTTTACCTTTAATGATTTGCATAAAATCAATATCTACACCTCTAGGTTTAATACCTTTGAAATTTGAATGTGTTGCGTGATATGCAGTTTCGGCAGCCCTTATTAAGTTTTTCGAAGGTACACAACCTACATTTACACAAGTACCGCCAAAGTTTAAGCCACCATTTACCATTAGTGTTGTAAGCCCTAAACCTTCAGCTTTTATCGCTGCTGAAAATGCGGCGGAACCACCACCAATAACAATTAAATCAAATTGATTTTTATCTGTATTGGATTCTTTTGAAATTGTAGCATCAGACGTTGAAGAGCAACAATCTTCTTTTTCAATACCATTTACAACAGAATAATTACCAATGCTATTTACTGCATTGATTAATTCTTCACTATCAATTCTACTCGTATCAAAAGTAAACTCTCCCTTTCCTGTTTCGTGATTTACAATGCTACTTACAACGCCATTGGTCTTATTCATATCTTTTTCGATATGTGATGAACAACCACTACAAGTCATACCACTTATTTCTAAAGCGATAGTTTTTAAATCTTTATTTTCGTTATCTCTCATTATTGTAACTGGTTATTCGATTAAATGATAAAGGTTAATATCTACACTTTATCCTTTAGTAGTTCTACTTTATATCCTTTCTTCTCAATAACAGCTTTTAAGGTTTCCATACTCGTCTTTGTCTTATCGAATCGTATTACCGCAATATCGCCTGGATATTCAACAGAATGCTCCGTAACACCGTCAACTGCTTTAATTGCTTTGTAGATACCATTAGAACAACCCGCACAGGTTATTCCTGTTATTTTAAATTTTATCGTTTTAATATTCTGGCTGTTCGAATCTGCATTTACCTCTTGTTTAACCGTTTCATTACTTTGTGCTTGGACGTTATACGAGCATAAGGATAATGCAATGATTGGAACTAAAATTAAACTTCTCATAATTATGTGTTTTTTATTATTCATTAATGATTATGTATCGAGTTTCATTGATTATTAATTGTATTTCCATAGTTAGTCTATTTCTTCCCCAAATTGGATTAAATAACCGTTGTTATCATGGATAGCAAATTCTTTCATACCGTATTCAAAGGATTGTAATGGATATGAAATTTTTACCTTTTCCTTTATCGAGTTCCAAAGTGAATCAATGTTTTCTATTTTAATATATACCGAACCCGTAAATGTTGGTTTTTTAAATGGTAGGTGTTCGTTTGGAAGCGAAAACATTATTTCAGCTCCATTTTTCTTAATATTTACCCATCCGGAATCAGGTTCAAAACTGTCACATTCAAATCCTAAAATATCACAATAGAAATTTATGCTTTCTTGAAGTTGTTCAGTATATAAAACAGGGATTACTTTATTCATCGCTAATTACTTTATACCCTGTTGAGTTTATTGCTTTTTCTATATCCTCTTTAGTAGTTTTCGTGTTATCGAATTCTACTTTTGCGTTGGCTTTTTCATAAGAAGCCGCTACATTTACAATACCTTCTAGCTCATTAACAGCATGCGTAACGTGTTGTTCACAAGAAGCGCAGGTCATTCCTTTAACATCAAAGTTCACAGTTTGAATGTTAGATTGATTTACTATAACCACTTCTTTCTCATTATTTGGATAGAAAATATGAGAGTAGTAAGGGAAGCTTATTGAGATAGCCGCAAACAGCGTAATTCCTATCAAAAATCCTTTAGTTTGAAACCATCTAGGTTTTTCATCTATCTCACAATCACAATCATCTGTGTTTTTAAGCTTATAGTAATTATACCAAGCATAACCAATAGCCACAACCGCTAAACCAATTAAGTACGGTCTAAAGGGTTCCATCCAAGATAAAGCCGAGGCACTCCCGCCAACTCCGGCAATTAGTGCAATAACTGGTGGTATGCAACAAGATGATGCTGCTATTGCAGCAAACAAACCTGTATATGCTGCTTTATTTGATGTTTTTTTTGAACTCATTACTATAAATTTTATGCTATTTTTCTTTCTAATTTTATTGATTTGAATATACTATTCAAAATATCCGTTTCATCGTCATTTAATGAATAATATAAGGTCTGCCCTTCTCTTCTGGCAGTAATAATACCTGCATCCTTAATTTTCCGTATATGTTGTGAAACCGCAGGGACACTCATACCTAGAATATCGGCTAAATCACAAGGGCACAACTCTTTTTCCATATTTAAAAGGAATAGAATTTTTAAACGTACCTCATTACCTGAAATTGATAGTAATTTTGAAATTTTATCAAAACCATTAGCCATACCATCAATAGTAGTTCTACAGTTTTGTAGCTGCTTGTGGTCAGCTTCAGCTCGTGTGCAAGATATTTCTAGTTTCATATTATTGCTTTAGACGGGCAAATATATAATTAATTACGTATTTAAGCAAATACTTAAATAAATAATATCGATTTATGGTGATTTTCATTTTAGCTACTTTTAATATAAGTGTTAATAATAAGTGGAAGTAATCTAACTTCTGAACAATTTATATAACAAAATCACTTCTGAAATAAACTGTATTACAATTGCCTTTAAGCTTTTGGTTAACTCTAAAAAAATATCTTTCATAATGCTATTGTTTTTGTATGGATAATAAAATGGCCAATGCCATCAATTTTATATTTGTGGAATTTGACAAATAGCTACTTTCGTCTTTATTGGATAAGAAACCTAGTTCCAAGAGAACAGAAACACAATGACTGGTTGTTTCTCTCAGCACTTGAAAATTTGCAAACTTCACGCCTCTACTTTCATATCCTATCTCTTTGCAAAGTGCTTTTTCAATTTGATAACCTATATAAATAGATTCTTTTGAATAATTTGTTTGTTTTCGTGACGCATAAACTTCTATTCCTCTAGCATTAGAATTATCCGAATGATTGCAATGTAAAGAGACAAACAAATCCGTATCAAGGATTTTGGCCAGTTTTGTTCTATCCGATAACGAAATAAGCGTATCATTATACCTGGTCAAATAAATATCCAGAGGCTTATTAAATTTATTATTCAGCTTCAAAATCGCATTTGCAATATTCAATACAATATCCTTTTCTTGAATTTTATTTGCACCTATCGCACCGGAATCTTTTCCACCGTGTCCAACGTCAATTACAATTCGTTTTTGAGTACTCGATTCTTGTCCAAAAACGACACACATTTTTAGAAGCAAAAAGACAAAACTGACGTTTTTGAGCACTTTTTTCATTTTCAATTTTTAGGTTATCAACAACTTTCTTTCAAAATCTCATAGAATTTGATACCAAATAATAGCAATTAAATTCAATTGATTTCAAATAATATTTTATTCACAAATATTTGATTTTCAGTTATTTATGTACAAATATATGTAAATTTAAGAAAGAGAAAATGAATAAAAAATCTAAACAGTTTTATTATGAAAAAATCAATCTACTTAGCAACTTTTTTATCGTTGCTCTCAACATCACTTTTTGCTCAAATTGGGGGAATTGAAGATTCCGTTAATGATGTGGGCGATACCATACGTACTATATTTCCAATTTTACTTGGTGTCATTTTTCTTGTTGGTTTCCTGTTTAATGCAGGGCACTTCTTTGGGGAAAACGCAGACCTTAAAAAAGGTATTACTAGAGTACTTGTGTTTGTTTTGATTGCTGGTGCAGTTGTCGGCATCTTCACATATTTAATAGGAATCGTAGTATAAATGAAACGCTACGAGGTCTATAAAAACATCAGGAAACGGGCGGTCATCTTTGGGCTGCCTATTTCTCTGTTTGCTCTAATGATGGTTTCCATTTTAGCTTCGCTACTCATTATCATCTTCTCTTTCAGCTTTGGGATAATAATTGGCATACTCGTTTTTAATGCTGCCTTGTACGTAGCCTTGACTAGAATAACGCATAACCCACAAATCTTTCAGATGGCTAAAGCCTTCCCTATAATAATAAGTAATAAAAGAAACTCTGGCTTCGATTATGGACAAAATTAATCTTTCAGCATATCAACCAATCACGGATATTCAAGACAATATCATATTTGCCAATAATGGCAATGTTGTCCTATGCTATGAAGGAAAATTGCCAGAAATCTATTCCTTATCGGAAAAAGACTTTGAGGATATACACGGTGCTTGGTTTCAGGCTCTAAAATCATTGCCTATTGGTACGGTGATGCAAAAACAGGATATCTACCTTAAAAAGACATACACTTCAGAGGCATTACCCAACACAACATTTTTAGAAAAAGCAACACACGACCATTTTAAAGGACGTGATTATATGGAACATCGTTGCTTTTTATTCTTTACGCTAACTAAGAACAAAGCTTTAAACAATTCAAAATATGTTAATCCTTTCCGTAAAGTTTCAAAAGGAATTATTCAACAATTAGATGACAACGTTAAGAGCTTTATCGGTTCTGTTAGTGATTCTATTTCCTTTATAAACAATAGCCGAAAAATGAATTTTCTTCCGCTTAACGCAAAAGACATTCAACAACTCACAAATGGCTATTTCAATGGCTTCAATGATGGGTTTGATACTGATATCATATTAGATAAAAAAAGTGTCAATATTGGCGAAAATTATTTTGATGCCCTGGCTATCAATAGCGAACTGTGCTTTGGCGAAAGTGTACAGAGTAGCAAGACCAATGAGAAATTCACTTCTGACGATTTTGTATTTCATCAAGGGTTCATTGATGGTTTAGGGCTTACGCTTAATGAAAACCACATTGTCAACCAAATTTTATATCTCGATGACAAGCAGAAGTGGCGCAAGCTCTTGGATAAGAAAGTCGAAGAACTGAACAAAAGTTCCAACTTCGGTTCACAAAACAAGGTAGTACTTGGTAAAATTCAGCATATACTTGACCAAATTAATGCCGACGATAATGCACGTATTATTCGTGGTCATCTAAACATTGTGTATTGGGATAAAAACCCCGAGAGTTTAAGCCGGATTGGTTCGAAAATAAAGACCGAGTTTAAGGAACTAGACATCATTCCATATTACCCAAGAGGTGAAGAACGAAAGAACTACATTCTTAACAGCTACTGCTGTTTTTCTTCCAATTTTTCAAACAACGATTTATACGTTACCGATTTAAAACACGCTCTATGCCTGTTGATTAATAACACAAACTATAATTCTGATGCTACTGGAATCATTTTTAATGATAGAGAACATAATGTTCCTGTTCTAAAAGATGTTTGGGACGAACGTAAGAAGCGCATCAAGGCACGCAATTTTGCCATTTTTGCACCAACGGGTGAGGGCAAATCGTTCTTGGCAAATAATATACTGAGGCAATACTTTGAGAGTGGTGTCCGCCTGGTCATAATTGACCTTGGTGGATCCTATACAAAATTTGCCAAACTCTATCCAGAAAAATATACCGTGCTTCGTTATGAAAGTGGCAAAAATCTCGGTATCAATCCTTTTTATATAAGTGATGTAAATGACTTGACACCTGAACGACTGGAAGATTTATCAGTCTTTCTGTTTGAACTATTCGCATCAGATTTAAAAGTAACCAAAGCACAATCGGTTTCGGTTAAAAAGATATTGCGCCACTATTACAACAATATATCAGAAAATCATTCGCTAGATGGTTTTTGCAACTTTATAGAGAGGAATCAGAAAGACCTTCTGAACACCTTAAAAATCCATCCCGACTATTTCAATATTACCAGTTTCTTGCACGTAATGTCTGAATATGTCGGCGATGGTCTATATAGCTTCCTCTTTGAAGTAAGCGAAGACCAGACCTATAAAATTGAGGACAAACGCCTGATTGTTTTTGAACTGGATGAAGTAAAGGACAATAAGGAAATCCTATCGGTAATGTTGAAGCTGATAAAGTCAGCCATCCAAAGAACAATCTGGAAAAACAGAGCCGAAAAAGGCATCATCCTATTTGATGAATTTGCAAAACAATTAAAGTTTGATAATGTACTCGAAAGTGTAGAATTCTACTATCAAGCCATCCGTAAACAAAATGGTGCGATTGGTATTATTCTTCAGTCCATTAATCAGCTTCCCAATAATTCAACATCAGCCAGCATACTAGAAAATACACAAGTTATTTATAGTCTAAACAACGAAAAAGGCTATGACGAGTTGGTCAAACGCCTCAATCTATCGAGCCACGATTTAAACCAATTAAAGTCCATCAAAAACAACTTGTCTGGACCAAGAAAATACACTGAAATGTTTATCAAAATAGGAAAGGAAAGCAACATCTTTCGTTTGGAGGTTCCAAAGGAAGTCTATGCTGCCTACCTAACCGATGGACAAGAAAATGAGGAAATAATGAAGCTCTACAACGAGCATCACAATATGGAGAAAGCAATAATTCAATTCACATCTAAAACATAATATTATGAAATCGAAGATTCACGAATACCAAAACAAATTTTTAACAATGAGTAAAACAAAAATCAAAACAATCTTGTTTGGGCTATGCTTAACAGTTGCCCTTTTATTACCCAACGGTGCTACCGCCCAGGGAATGCCAGTTTATGACAATACCAACTTTGTTAGTCTAGTAAAACAACTTATAGAATCAGGTAAGCAGACAGCTGAAATGATTAAGTCTGTAAAATTCCTGAAAGATGCTAAGGAAGCTATAGAGAAAGTATCCAGCGTTGTACAACAGCTTAGAGCAGTTGAGGAAATTGCACAGAACAATCAACGCCTTATCAATGTAATGCAAAATGATTTACAGGATATTTTAAACTCACCTTATATCAAACCAGAAGAAGTAACACGAGTTGCGGAATCATTTGATGCCATAGTTCAAAATTCTTTGGACACCGTTGATTTTATTGGCGAAATCTTATCCAGCGATAATCTAAAAATGTCCGATGCTGAGCGTGCTGAAGTTTTAAAACAAAAAGAGCAGGAATCTAAGGAAATGGTTTCTAACATTAAGACAAAAACCAAACGCTATCGTGATATCATTTCCTTCAGAAAAATGCAAGACAAAATCAATAATCGCGAAACGAATTACTAATGAGTTTTGGACTTGAATATGTGGATGCCGTCTTTCAGACGATACAAGCCAGTGACTTCTCGCAATACACTATTGCCGGAATGAAAACACTTGCTGTATTGTTCTTTCTGGTCAATATCCTTAAAAAATATAATGAAGGTGTAGCGGATAAAGACGGTTACACTTGGGGGTTGAGTCCAGGCGAATTAGCCAAGAATTTTGCCGTGGTTCTTCTTGTTATATTTTCTACTCAAGTACTGGGTTTCTTTGATGGAATTTTGGTTTCCATTGAAGCGCAGTATCGTGGTACTGCCCCTGCTTTGTTACCATTACAGATGCAGGATATTCCTATTGAGGAAGATGTAAGTATCATCGAGGTAGCTCAAGCCGCAATGACGCTCTTATATGAAGCCTTGGTCACACCACTTTATGGATTCAAAATATTTGCATTTATCATTAGCCTTATCCTTTGGATATTGGATTTGTTCATATACCCGTTATTTCTCGCCGAACGTTATTTTCTATTGGGAATTATGCAAGCCTTCTTTCCATTGGTTATAAGTTTAGCGGTTTTTGAAAAATTCCGTTCGCTTGCCTATACATTTTTTAAATTATACGCTGCGGTGTATATGTTGGTCCCAGCTTTCTTTTTGGTCAACGTATTTGTAAATGCACTCTATACCGAAATCAATACGAACTTCTGGACAAACCTTTTTGGAACTGATGTTGGCCAGGGCTTTTTTGCACCTGTAGTTCAGCTTGGGTCGGTTGGTTTTATAGTTTTTCTAAAATTCAAATTATATAAGCGTGCCACCTCATTTACCCTCAGATTATTTACAAGTTAATTCCAATGAAAATGAAAACACCTTATAAAAACATCTATGCAGTATTAAAGTTGAACAGATTTATAGTGTTGGCAGTTGTTGTTTTTGCAATGCTATCCAGCACCTTTTCACTATGGGTGGCATTTAAGACGAACAAGGATTCCCTTAATAGTGCCTTTGCTATCAATACCGATGGTAGTATTATTCCGCTGAAGCTCGTTACTCAAAAAGAAAATTTCAATGTAGAGGCATTAGCACATTTGGACCTATTCCACAACTACTTCTATAATATCGACGCCAGTAATTATGAACGGAATCTTGAAAAGGCGCTTTGGCTAGGAAATAGTTCTGTGGACAATCTATATCGCCAGAAAAAAGCTGATGGCGTCTACAATCGATTATTGCAATATTCGCTCGTTCAGAAAGTACTGAGCATAGATTCACAAATAGGGGAACAAAACGGAACATACACCTTTAGAACGGTTACCGTCTTTGAAATAAATAGAGGTTCAATAATAGACACTTATGAACTGGTTTCTAGTGGAAACTTAATTCCCGTTGATAGAAACTTTCCAAATAATCCACACGGTTTGTTGATTACAAACTATTTCGAGAACACCTTAAAAAAAATAAACGATGAAAGTTGAAAAAAATAAAATTGTCTTTGCAGCTGTACTGGCTGTGATTTTCATTTTCCTAATTTCCTATTCTGTAATGATTATAGGCGATGACGAAAGTGAAAATGAAAACCTTGAACAGACCTTAGTTCCAGACTTAGAAGAAAATCAAAAAGAATACGATTCTAAGCTTGATGCCATCAATGACTTAAAGGAAGTGCGCGAGAATAACGCACCCAGCATCTACGATGAAAAACTTTTGGATTCCACAGGTCTTTACAATCCTGATTTGCCAGAACTCGAAAAAGAACGCATTGTGGATAGTATATACAAAGCAGGTAAAATTCAATACTCTGACAAGAAATACAGAAACTTAGAGCAAAAGAAAGTTGCTCAAAAGAGCTCACAACAAATCGATTCAACCGAAATAATACGAGAGCAAAAAATTCAAGCCCAAGAATTAGGGCTAGAACATCAATTATTCTTTGCTGCCTCACCAAAACCCAATGAAGTTTCAATTATTGGTAATACAGATGAAACGATATATGTGGTTGTCGATGGTGACCAGATTGTTAAAGCGAACACTAGATTGCGAATGCGCCTTACCAAATCAGCAACTATAAATGGTAAGCTGATGCCAAAGAATACACCAGTCTTCGGATTTATAAGTTTTCAACCCAATCGTGCCTTAATAGAAATTGAGAACATTAAGCATCATCCGACCAAACTTAAAGCTTTTGATTTGTTGGATGGTAGCGAAGGTATATATGTGCAAAATAATTTTCGGGCAGAAGCTACCACAGAAGTTTTGGATGATGTTATAGGTGATATCAATATTCCGACTGTTCCACAGGTGGGCGGAATCACACAGGTATTTAGACGTCGTAATCGAAGCGTTAAGGTAACTGTGCTTAACAACTACAAATTAATTCTAAAACCAAAATTATGAGAACCCTATTTTTAATATTCATATCATTGATTTCCACTTTTGTGAAAGCTCAAACAGACACAGTACTAGATACAATTTATGCAAACGATACTAAAAATGTTGCGTTATTTTTCCCAGAACCTATTAGACAGGGCATAACCGGTTCGGATAATTTTGTTTTCAGCTATAATCGTGAAAAAGAACAATATTTCGGGCTGCTTCAGGCTAAACCTGGCAAAGAAAGTAATCTACTGGTAGTCAACAGGAATGGTGCAATTTTTTCGTATATTGTAAGATATAAGAAGCATCTGTCAAAGCTCAATTATTTTATCCCATTATCAAATAGTATTGGGAATGAAAAGCCAATTGTAACCGATTCGATTCAGGTTGTAACTTCTGAAAAAAATATAGATAACAGAACCTACTATTATCAAAAATTCTGCTCCTATCTTCTTAACAGAAACCAACGTATTGGTCGGATTAAGAAGCGAATGCAAGGCATTGTCTTGAATGTTGAGAATGTTGTTTTTGATAAAGAAGAACTCTACTTTGTTATCCAGATTGAGAATAATTCTACGTTGGATTACGATTTGAATTTTTTGAACCTCTCAATCGAGACTCGACAAAAAGGGAAAAAGAAATCTTTACAGAGTTTATATCAAGAACCTATTTACAAACACTATCTACCTTCAAAAATTGCAGAAGGAAAAATGGTGCGGTTTGTTTATGTAATGCCCAAATTTTCATTGTCCAATGACCGTAGGGCAATTTTAGAATTGAACGAGAAAGATGGCGAACGAAATATAAAACTGAATATATCACATAGATATATCAATAACCCAAATTAATAATATTATGAAAAGATTACTTATTTGCCCACTTGTACTTCTATTTATTTCCTGTGCCGGGAATAATAATATGTCCCACACCGAAACAGCTCAAATTGTTGCTGAAAGTTTCTTCTCAAAAGATGAATCAGCTTTAAAAAAGCATACAACATCAGATGGATATGCCAGTTTAATCACAGTTCAAAATATGATACCAGATTCTGATAAGGAAATTAAAGTAGAGATTTTGGATGAAGCTATTGAAGGTGAAATTGCCTGGGTAAAATATAAAACCTCTTTTGATGGAAAGTCTGGTATCTTTAAACTCGTCAAAGAAAATGACCAATGGAAAGTGACGAGTAAAGGACCGAGAGAGAAAGGGCCTTTTTAAGCACTATTTAAAGAAGTGAAATCAAACATAAAGTGTCTTATTACCATATCTTCGGGGTGTTTTGATTCATAATACTTATCGTGTAAGAGAAAGGATTTATGTTTCAAAAATTCAGGCTCCCTCTCGTCTTTTTTCAAAAGTTTATTAACCCCATTTACAGTTTTGTCTAAATCTCCTTCGAGTACATACCCAAGTAGGCATCCGTTTTCATATTTCTTGGAAACAAAACTGTTAATTCCGGTATCAATATAACGTCGTTTTAAGCCCGAATCTTTTTCTTTAAGGTTCTTGGCTTCCATATGGTATTCATATTCTAAGGATGAATTTATGGTTACCAACCTAAGGTCTATTCTAGGCAGTTTCGCAGAAAAACCCTTTTCCTTTTCTATATCATCTTTTGGCAAATGCTGTTCAACATTCGTAACGATACTCCACTTTAATCTTAGTGGGTTTTCTTTGATATGCTCGTGTAGTTCTGAAGTGATATCATTTTCATCCCAGTTTAGTTTGATGACCTTGGTTTCCATAGCTGAAACATAAGATTCTGTTATCAGCTGAAAGCATTTTTCTTCAAAGCCTCTTTTGAAGCTAGCAACTATTACTTTGCTTAATCCCATTTATTATACTTCATTAAGGATTTCCAGTATTAATTCTGAAGCATCTTCAATCGCCATCGATTGAGTCCAGAATCGCCTCTGATTGGGACGAACAATAAAAATCTCGTTGCCTGTTTTATAATTTAATTTTTTTCTGAAATAGATGTTAGTTGCTTTCTTTTGCCATAATTCTTTATCCAATTCCCGCGATATATCTTGTAAATCAACACTAGACATTGAAACTTCCTTTTCTGAATCTCCAAACATAATTTTGGCTATCATTAAAGGTGAGAAATGATTTATATTTTCATAAACGGTACAATTAGCATATAGGTTCTGATTTTGCAAAAAGTCATTTAAATGTTGTGAAACTTTTATGGCATAATCTCGAATTTCATCTTTATTGGTTGGACCGAGGACATATTGATATTTCTTGATTAATAATGGAATTGTGAATTCTACAAAATTGTCTACAATTAAACTTTCATCGATTGAAAAGTCAAAGCATTTGGATATATAGCTATCAATTTCCTGTTCAAACTTTTTTGTGTTGGTGTTGAAAATTTTAGATTCTTCAATTATCAACCTATCATAAATATCAGCAAGGTGATGTAAGTTCTTTTTTGTCAAAGAAAATGGTAGTCGATAAACTTCATTTGGTTTGATTTCTTCTCTTTCTATTCCTATAGATGCGGAACACAAGAAAAGGTAATAATAGGCAAGTTTTGAGTTTATAAAACAAGTTAATCCCTTAAGTAATTTTGAGTCTGAGTGGCTAAGCCCTAGAACTTTACTATTAAACGAACAGGCTTCATCTTCGTAAGAAGCACAAATTTTCCAATTAGAAAGACCTTCCTTAATTAAGATATGTGGTGCAAAATAAGTTTTTTTTGCGCCCACACGTCTAAATACATTAATCGTGGGTAAGTCCTCCACTTGCACACCGTAATATTTGGCATATATCTCCTTTGACCTCTGAGTAAGCCCAGAATTCAAATCTGAAAATGAGTGTGAAATGTAACGTCTAATGTTCTTAGGGGCAATGTATCTGTTTGGAATTTCGTTGTCTACTTTCGGGTTCTTAGTAGAATTATTCAAAAATTGTAATCCAGAACCCTTATAAATTTTTTCATCTGAAATAAACTGTTCGAGACTTTCTGAAGTATTTAGTTTTTGTATTAAATTAATATCTCCTATTCCACCCCACATTGCAATTTTCCAAATTTTTGAGGTCGGTTTTTTGCATTCTTCACGAGGAAGATATTTCAAATCTGTGCCATCAATGCTAACACCTTCTATAACATTGGACTTAATGTAAGTCTTAGGGGCATAATAGACAATTGTATCAGATTTTTTCTTTGGTTGATTTTTTCTGTAAAATGCAATACTTATTGGTCCCGTAGCCGAACCGAATAATTGACCACCAAAGTCTTTAGGTGCATTCCTTAATATTGAAAAGTTATAAATCTTCTCAACATAGCATTCGTTAAAAAGCCACTTCCTAAAATTCTGATATGTTATCTTGGTATTGGTGAGGATTTTGGTATTAAAAATCAAGGCAATTTCTCCATTCTCAGAAAAGGTTGTTGCTTTGTGTAAAAATGGTAAAACCATTTCTTTAGCGAAACCATATTTATCGCTATAATCACGTATAGATTGAGATAGGTTCTTAGTTCCAAAAGGCGGATTTCCTACCACCAAATCAAAATCTAATCTTTCTACTTGTGGATTTTGCTGAATAGTATCGCTTCGGAATAGATTATTACCTTGTTCGACCAGAGTACCATCCGAAGGGTCGTTTATCAAATAAGGCAAGCAATAGTCCTTATTCTGCCAAATCGTTTTTGGATTTAAGTTGTCTACCAGGGCAAGATAAAGACTAAATGCGGCAACTTTTATAGACTGCGGGTGTATCTCTACACCAAATATATTATCCGTAAGTAGCTTCTTCAATTTATTAAAGTCAGTAAGCTTCTCCCCTTTGGCATTTTCGTAACGCTTGACCAAGCGTTTAAAACTTTCAACCAAAAAAATACCTGAACCACAAGTTGGGTCCAATATCTTAACATTAAATTCTTTTTCTGCCCTAGAGATTGGTAATTTCTCATTCAATATGAGTTCTACTAGAGAAGGCGGTGTGTAAAATGTACCGGTGTCTTGCTTTAAAGTAGGGTTTATTTCCGCAAGGAAGTTTTCATAGATTTCACTCAACAACTCTATTTGAATAATACTGAAATCGAACAGGCGTAAATCCTCAAAAAGGTTCTGCTGTAAGGAATTATCGTTACCATTAATAAAACACTTTTTGATAATTAGCAAATGCTCTCTGGAAATTGATTCATTTCTATCTACTGTAAAAACATTACCGTTAAAGTATTCTTCTAGCTTCCGGAAAAGAGAATAAGTTTTATCAGCATCATCCAGAATGTCAAAGTAAGACTTTGCACCTTTTTTTATTTCTGAATAGAATTTTTCATCTGTTGCGCCCCTGTCTTCTAAATACAAAAGAAATAAAGAGCGCATTATTATTTTGTGAATAAGGTTGATTTCTAAACCTTCCTCTTGTAATTGTTTGGCCGTGTAGGTGAGACTCTCTACAAGATATTTATCAACTCTTCGTTGAAGACTTATCTTCTTCCTAATCTCAAATGCCTCTTCCAATGTCCAAATGATACCTGTATCAATGGCTATAGTAGAAAATAGATTTTGAAGCTGTTTGAGCTTGGTTTTATCTGAGAACTTGTAAGACTCAATTTCGAGAGTTTTGAGCTCCTTCTTATAATCAAAATCGTCAGTTTTAATCAA
This sequence comes from Aquimarina sp. AD10, assembly GCF_003443715.1. Taxonomy (NCBI): domain Bacteria; kingdom Pseudomonadati; phylum Bacteroidota; class Flavobacteriia; order Flavobacteriales; family Flavobacteriaceae; genus Aquimarina; species Aquimarina sp. AD10. The sequence continues at coordinate 4,650,469 of NZ_CP031965.1, forward strand.
AAGAGGTTTCTCAGCGCAATTATATATACGAATTTCTGTTTCCGAATAAACATAAAGGAAAATTACTTTTTTGAAGTTCCATATTTTTTTTTGAGCAATTGCAACTTCTCGAAGGGCAAAGTCATCAAATTTTTGAACTTTCTTTAAAAAAACCGCTGGATAGCTATTGTGATTTTCATCGGTACTGAAATAAATTTCATCAATACCAAAATCCTTAACTTGATTGATTACAACTAATTGACTTTCAGAAACTTGATTGGATTCTGAAGTAATAGACACGGCCTTATTCAAGCCTAAATTTTCTATTATATCAAAATCAATCATATCGAAAGTTGTCCAAAATACCTGATAGTTAGTTACATACTAAATTAATCCCAAAGGTACAAATGATTTTGCGATTTTGATAATTGAAGTTTTACTAATATTTGGAAATATTCCAAAAAATTGGATAAAGCAATTACTAGCCTTATTAAACAGATTCTACATTAATATGACGACTATAGGTTTTAACCAAATTAAGCATAGAAACTATTTAAAAATTGACCTTGCCTCCTCATAAACCTGCTCAAAATTCTCCTCTAAATCAACCTGAGAAAACTGCTTCGATATATTAGGTAATTCTCGTTGAATATTAGCCAATTTAAATTTAATTTTCTTGTCTTTCCCATCAGCATAAGTAATAAACTCGCCCTGTTTTAACCTGAAGAACACATCTGCTCTAATTTTTGGGATTTCTTTCTCTCCAGTCGTAATACGTGTATCGAAATCAAGATTATGCCCACGGCTAATACTCTTGGTTGGGTCTTTGATAATTTCAAAAAAGCGTTCGTAATATTTAGCCGTATCTGGGTCATTTACCTTTCCAAAAAATTGATAAGACAAATTGCTCAAAATTGCTTTACTCGCCTTATCGCCGTACATCATATCATTCTGAATTTTGTCCTGCATCACATAGATGGTGGCAATATCATAGCTTCTCAACGTTGCAGGAATTCGATGCATATTCAATAATCGGATGGTAGGCGCTTCTTCCATTAGCAAGAACGACGAATTAGAATTTCGCACGCTCATTTGTTTAGTAATTGTGTGAATTATGGTTGCAATTACAGGCGAATACGATGTTTCAAATTTTGGATTGTTTACTACGGAAATGATGGCAGGATTATCTTTGCTATTTATATTTAATGGTACTTCGTCTGCGGATAATGCCATAAAAATACGTTGTGTACTAATGCGTTTTAGTGCATTAGCCAAGGTGCTTTTAACGCCAGCTGTCTGCCTATCGGAATCCTTTCCACTAATAAAAGCATCTGCCATTGCCCTTGATGTTGTGTTGGTTTCCAAAAATTGGATAAGACTATCCGTGTCCAATAATTGATAAATAGCTATTAAATGGGGTAGCGTGCAATATTTAGGATAATCTGTTTTCAGTTTCCAAATTAAACCACCAATCAAACCTTCAGCAGCATCGTTAAAGAATTTGGTTGTGCCTGTAGTTCCTGATTCCCGTTGTTCCAAAAGGTTTTCAATTAGCACCCTCGACACTTCGTTTATACTTTCCTCGTTCTCTAAATAACGGGGCGCAATAGGATTTACCCTATGGATGATTTTATCGAAGGAAATGACCTTAAACGGAATATCGCCATCCTTAAAAAGCGGGTACGCTATTTCTGTTAGTTCAAAGTCTTTGTAGTCGTGTATGATTCCGCAAAAGTCCTCTTTCCTGAAATGGTTGAGAAACCCATAAACTATACTCTCGGTTTTTCCGCTTCCGGCGGATCCGATGACGGATGCACCACGTTTAATGTTATCTAATTTGAAGTTTCCTTTATTCGTAGAAAAACTGACTTGGTATTTCGTATTTCCATTTTGTTTATTTTCAGTTTTATGCAGAAAAACATACAGTACTGTATTAATTAGCATAAGAGGACAAACCAAATACAATAATATCGATACTAATTCATTTCCTTCAGAAATATAGAAAACGAGAAATGAAAGCATAGTGATATTTAATAAGAATGCATATTTACTTACGCGAAACATCGCATAGAAAACAGTACTGGTTAGACCAATAATTGAAAGAATTGTTATGGCATTATCTATCTGCATAGGTGTTAGATTCCGATGGAACTTGATTTTATAGCCACTTCCGCACCACGTCTTAACCGTTTAAAAACTCGAAGTGCAATTTGTGCTTGACTTACTGGAATACTTGGAACGATTGGCAATCCCGTTTTCGTCATCATTTTGAAAGCCAATGCTCTTTCGTTAGCTGGTAATTTCATCAAGGCAGCAAAGTAGAGCTTGGGGTTTTTAACAAAATCTTTGCGTGCCTTATAGGTCTCGGCAAAGTTGCGTTTATAACCAAAAGTCTTGTCAAAGGTCTTTTCCGCTTTTTCAAAGAATTTATCACGGTCAAAACCTCGTTTAACATTCTTACCGTGCATTTCAACTTCTGAGGCTTTGTGCTTGCTTCCTGGGGAAAGACTTACCGAATTGGAAGCATCCTTTCTACTTACGATGATATGGATATGACTTTGGTTTCCATCTTTAGCCATTCCTTGAACAATCCGTTTTCCATTTTGTTGATGTGGTGCTTGGCGTTCCAGTTTGGCAATTTCTTTTTTCATTTTTTTTATGCTCCCTTCAGCTCGTCCTTCTTGAACATTTCTGATTTCCGTTTTGAGCTGCAATATTTTCGTAGCATACGGTTGGTTTTCTTTAATCTGAAAATCCGTTCCTTTAAAGGTGCGTTGATGTTCAATTTTGGCGTAATATTTTATATCGTTTATTGAAATTGGTCGTCCATTTATTTCCCGATTGAAGCTGGCAACATAATCCTTCATCAGCTCACGAGTGTAGGTTTTTAAGTCTTGGCTATTGTTCTGAAGTTTACGCAATTCATATTTTGATGGACTGACTGTGATGGAATAAAATTTAGGTTCTTTCTTTTTTAGTTTTGCGGTGTTTCCATCAATCTCTTTTACCACTTCTTCGGCAGAAATCTCATCCCCACATTGATTAAAAAAGTGTTCCATATCCCGCTGTTCTAAACCTTCATTTTCTTTCTCTAAATAACCCACGAAATCTGCTGAACTTTGTGAATAATTATTACCCAATTTTTGAGCTGTGATTGTAATGTACATAGCTTAAAAAATTAGAGTTGATTACTTGTATTTTGCTTTTCACGAAAGCGTACTTCTTTCTTTTCTTCGACATATTTCTTTTCTACGATTAGCGGTTTTTTTGTGGGTTCATCTGTTTCAAACAGCGATTGAATCATTGCTACCGTAGGTTTGGTTTGTGTCTTTTCTACATCTCGCATTATAGCAATAACCGCATTGATTCTTTTAAGTAATTTCGCTTCAATGGTTCGCCCTGTCGGTCCTAGTTTTTCCTTTGGTGAAATTTCATTGTAGAAGAAAAAATCAAGCATCGTAGACATTGCCTCCGTATGCGATTCGAAGTAAGTACGTGAGAAAGTTTGGAAACGTTTTGCAGTTTCTTTTTTAAATCTAATTCCAGTAAATGAGTCCATATTTCGCCGATTTGTCGCAAAATCTTCCCTAAAAATGGGCGTTTACAGCTCGTTTGTCGCAAATCGCTGATTGCCAAGAAATTAATATAAATTCAAATTGCTGATAATCAGCTGTTTGAAAATGAAAAGGAATCCGAAACATCGCGAAGCGTGTTACCCTCTTGCTATTCCTTTTCGTCCCGCTCGCGGGACAAAAATCCATACAATCCGGCTAAAAAGCCGATTGCCTCTTTCAGAGAAAATAATTTTCCGATATGTTATTTTTCGATGTGTAAGGGTATCGGCGAAAGTCAAAAATTGGATAACCTTACTTTAATTTGTATGCTGAATTTCAGCATTGTAAAGATACATTTTTTTTCTTGAATTGGATATGAATTACATACAAAAACACCTCTAAAAATTCAGAGGTGTAAGATTCAAAAAAAATGAAAAAATTATATATTGAATACGTATGTGTAGGAATACAAATTCCGAAGTGCTTCTTCCTCAATTACCGTTTCAAAACAGATATAATTTTCCTTTACGTATTTGCGGATAGCATCCCCAAATTTTCGTTCCACATCCTTTTTAGAATTTTCTAAAAGTCGGTTTTGAGTCTCTTCGCTCAGGTCTGTAAAATTGAGATATACCATAGCTATTTGTTTTACAAAATTCCGTTATCAGAAAAACTATAGTAATCGCCATCGGGCGCAAAAATCAAATGGTCTAACAATCGGATGTCAAAAACAGATGCGGCTTTTTTGATTTTGTTTGTCAATTTTATATCTGCTTCACTTGGTTCTAACTTACCACTCGGATGATTATGTGCTAATATCAAACCTACTGAAAGTGACTTTAAAACAGTTGCAAATAGGATACGCATATCTACTAAAGTTCCTGCAATTCCACCTTGTGAAATTTGGCAGATACCTTTCACTTTATTGCTGTTATTCAAGAGTACAATTTTAAATGATTCTTGTAATTCCATAGTACGTTTATCCCAATTTTGAAAAAGGACTTCCGCAGCTTGTGCAGAGGATGAAACCTGTACCCAATCTTTGGATTTGATACCACCCTCATAACTTATTTTTATTTCGTTAACTTGTGCTTTCATTGTGCATATAATTAATGTGTGAATAATGAAAAAAGAGGGCGCATCTTTCGACGGTTACGCCCTCTTTAATTTTAGATTTAGTTATCGCCTTTACTTCCAAGTAAAAGGATTTCATCCGCTACTACTTCCGTAACATAGCGTTGTTCATTATCATCAGTTGTGTAGCTTCGAGTTTTTAGTTTTCCCGATATTCCAACCTCTTTTCCTTTGGCAACATACTTTTCTACAATTTCAGCAGTCTTGCCCCAGGCTACAATTGTATGCCAATTCGTATCTGTTTGCTTTTCGCCTTTGCTGTCTTTATAATACTCATTTGTGGCTAATGAAAAACGGGCTACTTTCTTTCCGCTTTCAAGGTTCGTAATGGTTGGTTCTTGTCCAACGTTTCCAATTAACTGTACGTGATTTTTAATAGTACTCATAATAAAATATTTAAGTGATTTATATTTCCCCTATTGATTTAAAACAGATTAAATTTTAAGGGGTGTTTGTTCTTTTCTTTCGTGCACCGCACAATGGATAGAGTGGGTTTTGTCAAGACTTTTAGGGAATAAATCAGGTGTGTTTGCGACGTAGTAAAATCCTTGGATTTTCAAGGAAGTAGAAACCTTATTTTTCAATAAAACTCGTATAGTCTTGACAAGTTCCATAAGGGCATTAGCAATTCTTTTAAACGCAGTTGCGGTTGAGCGTACCGATAGTTAAGCGAAATAAGTAGCTGTGGTTAAATTAGAATTGGTTATGTCGTGCCTGTTTTTCGACGACCCGAAAAACAACAAAAGCTTTATCCATTATAAACCCCTTAAAATGTGTAAGACAGCGGTTCGGTTTTTAAGGATTTTCGAGTGAGGGCTCAAGAAGACCGCGCCGAAAATCCTGTTGAGAAAACCGAAGTGATGGATTTCCGATGAAAAAGCGGACTTAATTTACAATTTTGGCTCGGGAATGTAGTGCTCCTTCCCAGAGTACAGGGAAGGGTTAACGAAATGGAAAGCTGAAATTGGGGATTGTGTCCAAGATATTTGTAGTGAAGCTCTTTTCCTGGAATGGAGAGTAACGAAATGTAGGGGAATGTGCTGAGTGGGTATAGAATTTTAGACGAAAAAATATAACTGGTTCTGAATCAAAAATTTTCATCAAAACAAAACGATTATTCTCTATAATAATCTGTTAAATTTTATTACATTATCAAGCTAAAAGAATTACATAATTAATGAATATATTCAAGAAAAAACTAGAAGATACTACACCAAAAGAACTCAACTTTGAACCTACTGAACTTTTTCAATCTTTATTTCATAAAGAAGGTTATGCTTATTTACGTGGCATACAGGAAGAAGTATTAAATTCTTGGCACAAAATACGAGACCAGCGCGATGTGCTTTGTAAAATGAATACGGGCTCTGGAAAAACTTTGGTAAGCCTTCTAATGTTGTATTCAAAAATGGTCGAAGGTGTCGGCCCAAGTTTATATTTATGTCCAGACAGACAACTCTTGGAACAAGCAAAAATCCAAGCACATTTGTATGGAATACCTGTCTGTGAAGTAGAATATGTAGGGCAAAGAAGTGTGTTCCCCGACGATTTCTTGAACTCTAAAGCAATACTTTTATGCACCTTTCAAAAACTGTTCAACTCACGTTCAATTTTCGAGAGAGATAATATCGATGTCGGTTCTATTGTTCTGGATGATGCACACGTATGTTTAGATATTGCTAGGGATGCAACTACATTACTAATCCCATTTGGTCACGATTTAGCAAAGAGATTATTAAAGTTATTTAAAGGGGATTTGAAATATCAGGCGCCGGGCACTTATCATAGATTGATACAGGGCGACCCATATGCTAAAATTTTGAAAGTCCCTTATTGGTCCTGGCTCTCACGTAATGACGAATTAATTGAACTCATTGGTGAATTTAGCGAGGACGATGAACTGTTTTTTAAATGGGGACTAATTGCTGACGACCTAAAATCTTATGATTGTTATGTTGGTCCCAGAGGAATTGAAATTGCACCAGCCTATGTCCCATTTCATAATGTTCGGGCTTTTAATGAAGCCAAACATAGATATATCCTTTCCGCCACATTCGAAGACCAAATAGACTTAATTAAAGATTTAGGAATAGATAAAGATAGCATCAAAAATGCTTTAATACCTAAAGACAGAAAGGATGTTGGTCAACGGCTAATACTAGCTCCACAACGTTTTGATTCCAGAATAACAGATGAGCAAATAATGGCCTTAGCAAAAGACTATTCTAAATCTGGAATTAATGTAATGGTATTAACTCCTTCTTCAGAAAGAGCTACAAAATGGGAAGATATAGGTGCCAAAGTTCTGCAAAACGATAGTATAAATTCAGATATCGGAAAATTAAAAGAAGAAAAAGGGTTGTTTTATGTGTTAGTAAATAGATACGACGGGGTTGACTTAAATGGGGATATGTGTAGAGTACTTATTCTTGATGGCTATCCATCTTTTAGTTCCTATGAACAGCTATATGCTGAACTACGTTTAGAGTCTGTCAAAGCATCATTAAAAGCGCAGATAATAGAGCAAGGATTAGGTAGAGCGGTACGGTCTGGAAGTGATTACTGTACTGTTTTTCTTATGGGAAAAGACCTATTGCAATTTGTGGGCAATAAATCTAACCTTCAATATTTCACACCTGTTACCAGAGAACAGCTTAAACTGGGTCTTTCTTTATTAGATGAAGAATCAAAAGACAATACTCTTGAAACAATTAAAGAAACAGCAAATCTATGTTTGGTGCAAGATATGAGTTGGCGAGAATACCACTCAGATATATTGTCAAAAATCGAAGGCGATAAAACAGATGACCGCATATTGAAAAATTTGGAAATCGCAGATGTAGAGTCGAAAGCTATTGACCAATTCAGAAGAAGGGATTATGAAGGTGCGAGTAATCTTATTTTAAATGATATTGTTGACTCGGTTGATTTAACTTCCAAACAACGCGGTTGGTACTTCGAAAAGTCCGCAAATTACTTATTTCTTGATAATGCTCCGAAATCCAATGATTTACAATTAAAAGCGGCTCAGACGACTTCTCATATGCTTCAGTCTAAAAATGGTCATAGCTATACCAAGATTACAGCTAATGAAGGACAAGCAATACAAGTTCTTCATTTCGTTAAACGCTTTGAAACATCACAAGACTTTAAAATGTATATTGAAAGTCTCTTTGAAAATCTTAGTTTTAGTCAAGATATACCGCACACAAAGTTTGAAAATGCCTTGGCAGAAATAGGAAGTTTAATCGGTTTTTATACACAAGAACCAGAAGCTGAGTTTGGAAATGGGCCAGATGTCCTCTGGGTAATGACAGACCAGCATTATCTAGTACTAGAAGCAAAATCAAGAGCAATTCACGATGTTATAACTAGAGATAACATCAATCAACTTCTGGGTTCTGGCGAATGGTTTAAGAATTTATATGGACCTGCCGCTAATCATAATTTGGTTACATTGCAGCCTCCAAACATTAAGGGTTGGAATGTAAATACCAGCGAAAACACTCGTGTAATCGATGAAGATTCTTTAATTCTATTGAAAGATAATTTAAGAAGATTTGTTGACGGAGTCAATAATTCGGGGTTTACAGCGGCTACAACAAGGGAAATTGCAAACTTATTAGGAATACATAATTTCACGCCCAATGGCTTTAGAACTACTTATCTCAAGCCAGTTTATTCAAAGAAAGGATAGATTAAGGGTGAAAATATAGATGGCTGAGTGGTCTAAAGCTCCTGATTGAAGTTCAGGCGTGCGGGAAACCGTACCGGGGGTTCGAATCCCTCTCTATCCGCAGATACGAAAGTATTTTAGCCCGTAATTAATTTGCGGGCTTGTTGGTTTTACCAATTTCTAACTCATTTTACAAAGAGTCGTTTTTGATGAACCGGAAAATTAGGCTTCAATGTATTCTTCTTCAAAATATTTTTAAGAGCTTTTCTTCTTTTATCATAAATCCATCTTCGCAAATTATTTAATAGACCCATTTCATATTCCGAAAGCTCTGTAGGTGCTATTTCTTTCATTGTACCTAATTGGTCTGCATTCTTAAACTGACCTGCATATTGAAGTCCCAACCAAGTATAAATGTTTGCCCATTCTGTGGGCATCGGTGCTTCATACGTTCTAGGCATCATATATGCTAAAGCCTCGGTAAGTGAAGCCATTTCTTCTTGTTGCATTGAGCATAACAGTCTTGATAATTTTATGTTTTTAAGTATGTCTTTAGGAATTATATCTTGCCAAGCAGATTTAAAAACAATGATTGGACTGGTAAGACAATCCATAAAATTAAAGACAAAATCGTTATCACGCTTTTTGTTAGGCTTCAATATCTTTTTCTTTATTTGTATCGGTTCGCACTCAAAACCAAAGTCGAGCTGTACTGTTTTTATAGTATTCATAATATTTAAATTTTAGATATAAGAGAAAATCCAGTTTAGATAGGTACTGGATAAACCTTTAACTATTTCTAAGCCATTTCATAGACTTCATCGAATAATTTCTTATCCAACCGTTCTTGTTGACCAAAACTCTTCTTCAAAGTATTATGTAATACTGAGTTAAAAGCGTTGTAACCTAACCACAGATTCGGTTCTTCATTGAGTAACAAGGCTTCGTAATTCAAAATTTCAATGACTTCACGAGACTTTTTTGAAGGGTCGCTATTCTTGTCGCTACACTCGTATCTAAAGAGTTTGGTTTTTTCGAGAATAGCCTTGACGAATTCTTGGGCATCGATGATTTTAAATTCCTTCATCTTATCGAACTTCTTAGTAATGGTATAAAACTCATTATCTAAAAACTTGTCAAACAAGTTGTTCAATCTGGGCATAATAAGGTGTGTATTGTTCTTACTGTGCTTGATAGAAAACTCGATTTCTGCCTGAGAAACGTGCAATCCGTTGGAACATACTTTTCGGTAATACCCAAAGTGACCAGAGGTCTTTTCGCTACCATCATAAGAGTTTTTAAAGCGTAACATCGGCAGTATCAAATCCTTGTTATTCTTGACGGTAAACTGACTTTTATCATCGATGATAAAGTCGGTTATGAACGACCTATCATTCTTGTTGATGGTGCGTTTGTGAAAGTTCAGTTCTGCATCGGTCAGCATTTCTTCTGCTTTCTTGAAGAACAATTGGTTCGGGATATGACCGTAGCTGTTCGAGACTACATTAACGATTTTTCCATTTGAGATGATGACATTTTCAAGCCCTCGTCGAGATTCCATCTGTGTCAAAGTTTTTAAGGATTTCATTTCTGATGGAACAAAGATTTCATCCTGCTGTAAATTTTGTAAATACATAGCTTTTGAATTTAGATTAAACAATATTTGAGCGTAACCCAAACGGAAGCTAAAATCTCAGCTCAAAAGGAAACGGAATAAATAAGTAAGGGAAGAAGCGTTGGCTTTATGCCGTAGTCTTTTGATGGGTATATTTTGCGAGTTTATCTTTGCGCTACTATTGATTGATTATTTCTTTCTGTTAAATAACCCACTTCAATCAGAATATTATCTAAAAAAGAAGAAGAGCCAGCACGAATGCCGACCCTTCTTCAAACAACAAAAGCTAATCGTTCAAATCTTGAATTTGTTTTTCAAGAATTGTTATTCGCTCTTTCAAGCGCTCTTCACGCTGGCTTCTTTTTTCAGCATATTCCTTCTCAATGTTTACAATCTTGGATTTGTAATACCCTTGCATCGCATTGTAGAATGAAATGTTCGTCAAATTATTAATGTGGTTGCTTTCGCCAAAATGTACTTGCTTAGTTAGCATATAGCGAATCAGCTTATGAAAGATTTCTTTTTTGAACTTCTTCTTGAAATTTTCGACAATTTCCACATCTGTCATCTTGGACGTATTACTCAATAAACCCGAAAAGAATCTTTGTCGTCCTACATAATCCACATTGTTTTCATAGAGCGATAATGAAAATGCCACCATTTCATCTACTGAAAGTGCTTTCTTGGTGTCAATGTATTTGGTCTCTCTAATCATTGAGACAACTTCTTCAAACTGTTTGTTATTTTCAATATGCTTTTTACGGATTTCCCTTTCGTTGATTTTTACGATTTGTTCTCCTGGGGTACAGTCAGCCATTTTTCTGTTGGCCAAGGGTTCAGAATATATTGAATTTTCAGTTTCAGATTTCTCAATGACCTTAACAAACACTTCTTTGTGTTGGTGCGTTTCAGGGTGGAACACGATGCCATTTACAAATCCATTTTCTTGAGCTGAATGATATATTCCTAATTCTTCTTCATAATCTTGTACAGCTTCCGTTAATTTTCTTCTTAATTCATCATCAGAAAGTTCATAATGTTGATATTCTGTTTTGATGTCCTCAATTGTTGGCTCATTGGGGTTTTCGATAATTTCAACATCATCCAGCAAATAGGCCTTCAAACCATTTTTTTCCAGTTGGGATATAATGAGCTGATTATTTTCGTCATCTACCCAATATTTCTGTATTTCCGGAATCAATAGAATGTTCTCTTTCTTGGATTTTTCAATCAGGTTCAAGAAAGATTTTGTCTTCTTTGCCTCAAAACAAGCTGATTTTGTACAGACCATTTTTCCTTCGCCAAATAAATTTCCTTGATTTGCCGCATTAAATGGACATTCTACACAAGACCCAGCTTTTGGCATTAACTTTTTGTCAGTTACATCAAAGGATGCTTTTTCCAAATCAAAGGTTTTGTCTTTAATCATTCTGTTGACTTGATGTGCATTGAAATTTTCACCCATTGTTTCAAGCATCATTTGCTGTTCTTCAGGCTCAAATAGTGCAACGCCAATTCCTAGAGAAATGGTCATATCACCATTGCGAACAAAGTGCTTAAACCCTTCTATAAGTCCAGCTAATTTTAAACGCTGTCTTATAAAATTATCACTTCGTCCTAATCGTTTTGCTATTTCAGAAGGCACATATTTCTCGCTCAAAAAGGCAATTGCTTCTGCCTCTTCGGTAGGTTCGACATCTTGTCTTTGTAGGTTTTCGATGATTTGAACTTCCAGAACATCATTGTTCTTATACGTTCTCACTATACAAGGTATCGTTTTCTTACTTGCTAACTTACTAGCACGAAACCTGCGTTCGCCCATTACTATGATATACTCTTTTCCAGACTTACGTACAGTAATAGGTTGAAGTACACCGTGTTTTTTAATACTCTCGGAAAGCTGCTTTAACAACGCTTCGTTAAAAGTCTTTCTTGGTTGCTTTGGGTCGGGAATGACCTTATCAATGCTAAGGTTCTGAATTTGAAGTCCAATTGCCTTTTGCGTCAATCCTTCTTTGACATCCTTTTTAACAGTTGTACTTACTTTACCGTTTCTACTTTTGATACTTGCTTTTGTTGTCATAATACTTAAATTTTAGATTAAACAATATTTAAGCAGAAACCAAACGGAAGATAAAATCTTGGCTCAAAAGGAAACGGAATAAATAAGCAAAGGATAAAGGGTCGGCTTTATGCCGTAGTCTTTTGATGGAAGTATTTTACGAGTTTAAATTGCGGGTATATTGTATGATAATAAACTCTGCCTAGCGAAGAAATGTGGATGCTATTCGCCTAAATCTATTAATTACTATGAAACTTAATATGGTTTGAGATTAAATGGAAGTAATAGTAATCAATTCAAATGTAGTTCTTAAAATATCCAAATGTTGTACCTATGTTGTACCCAAGGCTAAAAACCTTGACGAAATTCCATTGTTAAAAATAAAAAAGCCGAAGATTTCTCTTCGGCTTTTGTGCGGGCGAAAGGACTCGAACCTTCACACCGTGAGGCACTTGATCCTAAGTCAAGCGTGTCTACCAATTCCACCACGCCCGCATTTTAACAATATTTTAAGAACCTATACTTGGTTAAATCCTAAGTCTAGCGTGTCTACCAATTCCACCACGCCCGCATTAACTAACTCTTACATTGCTTAGGACTATCTGTAAAAGCGAGTGCAAATATAAACAATACTTTTAAAATAAAAAGACCAAGCCGAAAAAATATAAACTTTTAGTACTTTTAGACAAAAATTAACTCATAATATGCAACATATACATACTTATATTCAAGAACATAAGGATCGTTTTATAAATGAACTTCTTGAATTACTTAAAATTCCATCAATTAGTGCCGATTCTGCTTATGAAAAGGATGTAATCAAAACGGCTGATGTAATCAAAAAAAGCCTAGAAGCCGCTGGCTGTGATGCTGTAGAAATTTGTCTAACTCCGGGATATCCAATAGTGTATGGAGAAAAAATTGTTGATCCTAGTTTACCAACGGTTTTAGTATATGGACATTATGATGTACAACCACCAGATCCAATAGATTTATGGGATAGCCCTCCTTTTGAACCTGTAATTAAGAAAACTGAAATTCATCCCGAAGGCGCTATTTTTGCACGAGGTTCTTGTGATGATAAAGGACAGATGTATATGCATGTAAAAGCACTAGAGCTCATGACTGAGACCGATCAACTGCCTTGTAATGTGAAATTTATGATTGAAGGAGAAGAAGAAGTTGGAAGTAAAAGTTTGAGTTGGTTTGTTGAGAATAATCAAGAAAAATTAGCTAATGATGTAATTTTAATTAGTGATACCGGTATGATCGCTAAAGATGTGCCATCGATTACAACAGGGTTAAGAGGATTAAGTTATGTAGAGGTAGAGGTTACCGGTCCTAATAGAGATTTGCATAGTGGGTTGTATGGGGGAGCAGTAGCAAACCCTATTAATGTTCTAACCAAAATGATAGCTTCTTTACATGATGAAAATAATCATATTACCATCCCAGGATTTTATGATAAAGTAGAGAATTTATCTGATAGCGAACGTGAACAGATGGCAAAAGCACCATTTTCTCTTGAAGCATATAAAAAAGCCTTAGATATTAATGCGGTTTATGGAGAGAAAGGATATAGTACAAATGAAAGAAATTCAATTAGGCCTACACTAGATGTAAATGGTATTTGGGGCGGATATACCGGAGAAGGGGCCAAAACTGTAATTGCGAGTAAGGCATATGCTAAAATTTCAATGCGTTTAGTCCCGAATCAAGATTGGGAAGAAATAACAACTTTATTTAAAAACCATTTTGAAAGTATTGCACCAGATGGAGTGACTATAAAAGTAACGCCTCATCATGGTGGTCAAGGATATGTTACACCAATAGATAGTTTAGGGTATCAGGCTGCGAGTAGTGCGTATCAAGATAGTTTTGGTAAAACACCAATTCCACAACGCAGTGGCGGAAGTATTCCTATTGTTTCTTTGTTTGAAAAAGAATTAAAAAGTAAAACTATTCTTATGGGATTTGGGTTGGATAGTGATGCCATACATTCTCCTAACGAACATTTTGGCGTCTGGAACTATTTAAAAGGTATCGAAACAATTCCGCTTTTTTATAAATATTTTACCGAGCTTTCAAAGAATAAATAATATCAATATACCTTTGATGTTAAAAGGGGGAAATAAAATTCCCCCTTTTTTATACTTCAGAATTAAATAAAGAAATTATCGTTTTATCAATAATTTTTTAGAAACCGAGGTTCCTCTAGTAGTTGATATAATAACATAATATAGGCCTTCTTCAAGGCTTTGAACATTTACATTGTTTTTGGTAGATGAAATATCCTGTTTTAGTTTTACAGTTCCTAGAATATCATACACTTTTATTGAAGTGTTATCTAGATTTTTTAAAGAGTTTGCAGAAATGATGAACTCACTATTTGTTGGATTTGGATGTATTATAAAATCATCAGATTCTACTTTTTCTACAGCGGGTGAACTTTTTTCTATTGAAGTGAATACTACTTCTCTAGATGTACTACAATTTTGAATTTTTGCCGTAAATTTTGACCCTGTTGAAGCTTTGAAACCTGTTGAGAGGACCACTTTTTGACCCGCAGTATAGGTTGCAATACCGCCATTCGCAATTGTATTATTGGCAGTTAGCATATTTGCCGCTTCTTGATTATCGGTAGTTCCTCCTGGGACATTTTGGGTCACGGTCAGATTATTAGGACATCCATCTGATGGAAGAGCATTAGGAGGTAAGTCATTACCTAAATTTTGAATGATCAGTTCAATTGGTACTCCTCTATTTGGGCAATTAGCACAATGGTGTAATGCGACAACTAGGTTGTCTCCATACCCTAAAACTGGAGATCCAGAAGACCCACCTTGGGTATCAGCAAAATAGCCTATATCGTTACCACTACCACCACAACGAGGTCGGGTTAAAGAAAATATGCGAGCTACACCTCCTTGATCATTTGGATCTGTAGAAAGTAATGCAATTCGCTTACCCCAAGCTCGTGGGTGTTGAGGGATATAGATACGTTCGTTAAGAACAGCACCTGTATCTCTTAATTGAAGAAAACCATAAGTTTGAGGTAAATTAGTAGTCGTATTTAAGTCTAAAAGAGCATAATCCAATGGGGCATTAGCGCGAATAAGATTTGCAGATGTAGCCTCAATAGTACCTGGGCATGCAAACCAAGAATCACAGTTTGTACCACAATTTGCTCCTTGCGCCATGAATTCTACAGTTACATTGTTCGCGTCAGCTTGATTCTGGATACAGTGCTCATTAGTCATTAACTGGCCATTATCTCCAATTAACCAACCCGTACAAGCAGATGTCCCGTTAATTAATAATCTAGCTACTGCACGTGAGCGATTATATGCATCTGGTTCGTTATTTGAATAGCAAATAGCGTTTCTGGAGTCATCAGCACCGCAAAGAGCTTCATCTTCTTGAGCTCTTAACGATTCTATGGGATATCCTTTGGCTACAATATCAATAGTATACCCAAATCCTCCCTTAGGGTTGATACTAAAGATTTCAATGATCATTTTGTCATCATAAATAGGAATACTCCAAAAACTATTACCTCTTTTACGGATCGTATTTCCAGAGTATTTCCAGGATCTAGTATTGTCTACATCTCGTACAATTATAAAATCATTCGTAGCTAGCTGTATTTTGCTAAAGTGTACAGCCACATAACCTGCACCTTTTTGTGATATTTCTTGGCTCCATACCATTTTATAGGTATTGGTAGTATTACCTTGATATGGATGTGGACTTTGGTGAGTACGAGTAATTTCTTCACCAACTTTAGTCTGTGCTTGAATACTGAAAGCAATTAACAGGCATATAGTATATAAATATTTTTTCATCGTTTAGTTTTGATTTTTTAATTGTGAATTTTCCTTTTCTAATTCAACAACCCTTTTATTTATTTTGATAATATAAAGGGTTAACTCTTCAATTTTTTGAAGTAATTTAGCGTCCATTGTTCCTAGATTAATACCATTTTGAATCACTTCTTTTTCTGAAGGAATATTTGCAAGGTGTCCTTTTTCTTGGATATGATTTTCAACTTCTTCTAGGGTAGGAAGTTTGTAATCTTCATTAAAAACAAAATCAGCCCATACATTAGGTTTAACTTCTATTTCTTTAGCTTTTAAAGCTCCATCTATTGCCATATTACCACCTGAAACTCCAAGAGTATTGTTATCTCTTAGAATTAACCTCATATCAAAGTCGGTTGTTGGGTCATTAGAGAAATCAAGATATGGAATTCCAGTACCTCTCAATTCAATAGAAGCTCCTTGGTCGGTATTTAATAAGGCTCCCGTATTTCCCCAACTTATACTTTGTCTAGCCGATAGTTTGTTACTCATTTTGATGTCTCCACCTTCAAAAGAAAGTAAATTATCTCCTCTCAAGATTAATCTTAAATCAAAGTCGATTGTTGGATCGTTGGAGAAATCAAGATAAGGTATTCCATTGCCTCTCAATTCGATAGAAGCCCCTTGGTCGGTATTTAATATGGCTCCTGTGCTTCCCCATTTTATACTTTCAGTTACGGTAAGTTTGCCGTTAATCGTCTGATCTTGAGCAGTAAGATTACATGTTATTGTAAGAATAAGAAATAGAAATAATAAATTTTTCATAATTTGAGTTTTAAGAGTTTTATTTTTCATTTGTTAAGATCTTGAACTTTACTTTGAAGGTTTTTAATGATGCTTTTCAATTCTTTTAATTCTTTGTTTTGTTGAATGGTATATAGGGTTAACTCTTCAATTTTTTGAAGTAATTTAGTGTCCATTTCCCCTAAATTAATGCCATTTCGAATTACTTCTATTTCTGAAGGAATATTAGCAAGGTGTCCTTTTTTCTGGATATGATTTTCAACTTCTTCTAGTGATGGTAGTTGGTAATCATCATTAAAAACAAAATCAGCCCAGCCACCAACTTTAACTTCAACTTCACTAGAGGTAAGTTTGCCACGAATTCCTAGGTTTCCATTGTTTCCATTTAAATACATAGAGTAGTAGTCCTTTTTTGTAGCAGAACGTCCTGTCCCCCAATAAAAATTACCATTTTGGTGTAACCCAAACATTAATTCGTCTTTTTGTCCAGGATGAAATACCAATGCGGCATGAGCACCACCTTTAAATTCTAATCTATTTAGAAACCCATTCACAGAAGGTGTAGGATTATTTCCAAGTATTGAAGTAGATTTTATAGTTGTGGTTCCTAGAACTCTTAGATCTCCATTACTTCCATTTAAATACATAGAGTAATAGTCTTTTTTTGTAGCAGAGCGTCCAGTTCCCCAATAAAAGCTACCATTTTTGTGGAAACCAAACATTAATTCGTCTTTTTGCCCAGGATGAAATACCAACGCCCCATGATTACCTTGTGTAAATTCAAGTTTGTTTAAGAAACCATTTACAGATGGAGTAGGGTTACTACCAAAAAGATTAATACTGCTAAATTGCTCTTGTGCGTGAAATTGAATTGTAAACGTTACTACGATTAGTGTGAAGATTATTTTTTTCATTTTAAATAATTTTAAATATCATAAGAGAATTAAATGTCGTTCGAATAAAATAAGTCATCCCTAGAAGATGTAAATGCTGTGATCTTAGAAGTATTAACTAGGAGCTTATGTAATTCGACGACCTTATTTTAGTTCTTTATAATATAAGGTTGATTAGTGTTGTTTTTTTAGATCTTTAAGTTCTGCTTGCACAGTTTTAAGTGCTTCTTGAAGAGAATTTAATTGATCTTCTTGCTGGATTGTATAAAGAGTAAGCTCCTCTATTTTTTGCAATAGTTTTGCGTTCATCGTACCTAAACTAATACCGTTTTGATGCACTTCGTTTTCAGTAGGAATATTTGGTAAGTGACCCTTAGTCTTGATATGTTTAGCCACTTCTTTTAGTGGTAAGAGGTTGTAATTGGATTTAAAAACAAAATCTGGCCAAGGACTAGCTTCAACTACAATTTCTTTTGCACGTATTTTCCCGTTTACAGCCAACTTATACCCTCTTGTATTTGTAGTTCCGATGCCCACATCTCCACCTTGTCTAGCAAAAAAAACATTGGTAGGGGTATCATACCCTCCTAGGTATAGAACTCCAGTCGAATTATCTGAGCGTATAGGTTCGATTACTGCACCACCTGTACCATGCCAAATACTTAAGTATTTATCTGTTCTATCTTCTCGATAAATTCTGAAAGCTTTTCTTTCTAATGCATTTAAGTGTAGTTTAGCTTGGACATCAGTTGTCCCAATAGAAACATTTCCTCCTCTTCTAGCAAAAAAGACATTTGTAGGAGTATCATATCCACCTAAGTAGAGTATGCCATTAGAATTATCTGAACGTATAGGTTCGATTACTGCACCGCCTGTGCCATGCCAGATACTTAAGTATTTATCCGTTCTATTTTCACGATAAAGTCTAAGAGCAGTTCTCTCTAATGCATTTAGATGTAACCTAGCGGTTGGTGTGGTAGTTGTAATCCCTACATTTCCATTTAAACTGTAAATGGTGTTTTGGTTGTCGTAATTGTGTTGCGCATGCAATCCTATAGCGCTCAAAAGAGTCACTATTGATAAAATAATTTTTTTCATTGTGTAATAAATTTATTGGTTAAATCTTATTTTTAAAGGTACAAATTCCCCGTACTTGTCTTTTTTTAGAAATGTAAAATAAAAGTTAAATAATTGATATTTAGTAACTTATATACGGTTTTCCAGTAATTTTAATATAGAAAGTGATTTTTTTTTTGCTTGTAAAATATTTTATTCTACATTTGTAGAGTTAATTCTAATCATGTAGAGTAATGCAGTTATCAAAATCTGAAGAACAACTTATGCAATATCTCTGGAAACTAGAGAGAGCCTTTATGAAGGATCTTCTTGATGCTTTCTCAGATCCAAAACCTGCTACTACCACTGTGGCGACTTTATTAAAAAGAATGAAGGATAAAGGTTTTGTAGATTACAAGTTGTATGGTAAGTCTAGAGAATATTACCCACTGGTTAAAAAGACGGACTATTTTTCAAAACATGTAAATGGTCTGATAAAGAATTTTTTTAATAACTCTGCATCACAGTTTGCCTCTTTCTTTACCTCAGAGACTAATCTATCTACATCAGAGTTAGAAGAGCTCAAAAAGATCGTGGATCAGCAAATCAAAAAACAACAGTAATGATAGTGTATTTAATAAAATCATCGCTTTGCATGTTTGTCCTCTGGGGGTTTTATCTTTTGTTTTTAGAAAAAGAGAAGATGCATCATGTTAAACGGTTTTATTTAATTCTAAGTTTAATATTTGCACTGGTTATCCCTACTGTTACTTTTACCTATACGACTACTAAAATACCTGTAGAACCTCAAATAGAGCATCAGGAACAAATTATAATGACTACTATATCCAATGAAGATGTATCAACGCCTTCAGTAAACTATACACTCTTTTTACTATATAGTGTTTATGGGGTTGGTTTTTTAATTTTTGGCTTTCGATTTTTAAGAAACCTTAAAAACTTAACCTTAAAAATTACTACGAATGAGCGTTTAAAAGAATCATCTCATGTTAATGTTTTAGTGGGAAATACTGCTGTCGTACCACATACTTTTCTAAAGTATATTTTCGTATCTAAAAAAGCGTATCAGGAGCAAAGTATCCCTAAAGAAGTTTTACTTCATGAACAAACACATGTCACCCAAAAACATACTCTGGATATATTATTTGTAGAAATTTTACAGGTTGTTCTTTGGTTTAACCCGTTGTTATTCTGGATAAAAAAAGCTATTAAATTAAATCATGAATTCTTAGCAGATCAAACCGTTTTAAAACGTCAATTTTCGCTACATCAATACATGAATCTTCTTGTTAACTATCCAAACAGCACTAATCAAGCTGAGTTATCAAGTCCTATTAATTATTCATTAACCAAAAAACGAATTATTATGATGTCACAACAATTTTCAAAGACTAGAGCAGCGGCTAAAATGCTGCTGCTTTTACCTATGTTATTAGGCTGTATGCTACTTTTTAATCATGAAATTATAGCGCAGCAAAAAAATGTAAATTATACCAAGACGGTTGAAGATACAGATCCAAACAAAAAGATTAAAATCAAAATCAATGGTGATCAAATCAAAGTAAATGGTAAGACAACTGAAGTATCAAATTTTGCTAAGACTATTGATGAGATTACTAAACAATGGAATGATGATGAACTTACTGGTTTTAATTTTAATGTTCAGATTAATAATGCAGATAATGGGTTAGTGCAGAAATTAAATGAAACGTATAGAAAAACGAGATTGTATAAAGCCGATTCAAATGCTCATGATCTAATACCTCCACCACCCCCTTTACCAAAGGCACCAAAGGTAAGAAAAGGAGAAGCAAGTACTATACCAGCACCGCCGGCTCCACCTAAACTAAAAAAGAGTAAGAAAAGAACATATCCCAAACCACCCAAACCACTAAAACCTTCTAAAGCCCCAGCTGTTGGCGCATCCTATGAAGAAATAAACGAAGAGATTGAAGAAGATGAAGTAATCACCGAAATGGATGAGGTAGAAGAGGCGATGCACGAGGCAGAAATGGAGCATGAGCATGAAATTGAAAATGTAATGCACATGGTAGAAGAAGCTAGAGCTCATGCAATTGAAGTTGCAGAAAGAGCAAGAGAGAGTGCCGAAGAAGTACGCAGAGAGGCTATGGAAGTTGCACGTGAGGCTAGAATAATTGCTAGGGAAGAAGCGAATTTAGCGATGGAAGAGTCTCACAAAATCAGAGAGCGTGCTATGCATAATGCTGAAATTGCAAGGTTAAAAGCTGAAGAAATGGCAATGCTACATTCGGTACAAGCTGAACAAAGAGCTAATATAGCAATGTTGCAAGCTGAAAGAGCTAGAGAGAAAGCTAGAAATAGCGCTCATAAAGCCAGAAAAGAAGCCGGTAAAGCTAGAAGAAAAGCTTTAGATGAAGCAAGAAAAGCTCAAGTAGAAGTAAGGAGAGAAGCAGAAAAAGCCCGTAAAGAAGCCAGAAAAATAATGGAAGAAGTGCGGAAGGAAGAACGTAGAGCGTTTGAAAAATCTCGTAAAGAAAATAATTAGTTAAGCTACTTGTTTTAGATCATTTGTAATAGTCAAAAACTCCTTTATAGGAGTTTTTTGTTTCTGATTAACACCACGCTTATAGGGTTGTAGATGCAACATTAACCTATAAATCAGCGTTATATCTATTGTCAATCAAAACCCTTAGATTATGTTAAAACGTTTTTTTATTTTATGCTCAGGAGCAGATGCTGATATTTTGGATAGTTGTTCTAGTGGAGAACAAAACAAATATGCAGGTATAGGTGCTACTGTTTTTTTTACTGCAGTTATGGCTTTTGTTGCCGCCAGTTATGCACTGTATACTGTTTTTGATAATTATTTTGGAGCTGTATTTTTTGGATTAGTATGGGGATTGTTAATTTTCAATCTGGATCGATTTATAGTTTCGACCATTAGGAAAAAAGAAAGTTTCCTAGATGAGTTTTTGCAAGCATCGCCAAGACTTATTCTTGCAATAATTATAGCTGTTGTAATTTCTAAACCTTTAGAATTAAAGATATTCGAGAAAGAAATTGATCGTGTTCTATTGGAGCAAAAAAATGATTTAACCTTAGCCAATAAAGAGCAAATAGCTACACAATATACCCCAGCAATTGCCGCAATAGATGCTGAAATTAATTCTTTAAAAGAAGAGGTTTCTACCAAAGAAACAGAAGTAAATAATCTTTATGAAACTTATATAGCTGAAGCCGAAGGCAGAAAAGGAACAGAGCGCATAGGTAAAGGCCCAGTTTATAAAGAAAAAAGAGAAAAGCATGATGCAGCATTAGCAGCATTAGTCACCTTAAAAAAGACCAATAATGATAAGATTATAGGTTTAGAGACTCAAAAAAACGAATTAGCACTAGCGTACGAAAATCAAATAGTCAATTCACAACCCATTATTGATAATTTTGATGGTTTAATGGCTCGTGTTACAGCTCTTAACGAATTGCCATGGTTGCCTTCGTTTTTTATTTTCTTATTATTTCTAGCGATAGAAACATCTCCAATTTTTGCTAAATTATTATCGCCAAAAGGAGAGTATGATTTTAAACTTGAGGATATAGAAGGTGAAGTAAAAACGTGGGTAACTCAAAAAGAAAGCCAACGCAGAATAGTACTAGATACGGATCATACTATAAACGATCGTGTTTATAACGATTTAACAGAAGAAGAAGAATTATATGCATATAAGAAGAAAATAGCTCGGGAAATGATGAAAAAACAACAGGATGCATTTTATAAACGTCAAACAGGAATTTTGTAAACGTACTTTCTAAGAGATAAGGAAATTGTCTAAAATTTTCTATCCGGATGGTATGCATCAAGACTTAATGATGTTTTTTTATCTGATATAATCTCTGAAACTAATTTTCCTGTTGCAGTACCCATGCTCCAACCCATCATAGCATGACCTGTTGCAATTGTTAAGTTGTTACATTTTTGAGATTTCCCAATATAAGGTAGACCATCTGGAGATACTGGACGTAAACCTGAAGCTGCAGTTTTTTTTTCTTCAGGAGTTAATGTAATTTCGGGATAATAACGTTTTGTAGCATTAGCAATAGCTTCAATTCGTATGGGGTTTACATTATGATTAATCCCTGCAATCTCCATAGTGCCAGCAAATCTTGTAAAGCCATGCATTGGCGTAATAGCAACTTTTGCTTCTGCTAGAATAGCTGGGTATTTGATTCCTAATTCTCTTTCAGAATTAATTCTATAGCCTTTACCAGCTTCTAGAAGTAATTTGAGGCCTATTTTTTTGCTTAGAAGGTGAGACCAAGATCCTGCTGCAAGAACAAATTCATCGGCAGAATATGTTGTGTTTGTAGTCTTTAATGAAATAATTGTATCATTCTTGAATTTAATATCTTTTACTGTTTCATTTTTACGAAAAACAACACCTGCATTCTGTAAATAAGTTTTCATTTCTTCCATAAACATACCAGGAGTAGTATGCGCATCACATTTATATAAAATAGCTCCTTTTGCATTTATTGAAACATTAGGCTCTAGCTCTTTTAAGTCATTTGGTGTAAGTTCTTGTATGGGTAATCCTTCTTTTTTTGCAATTTCCGCGACACCAGTTTCTTCTTCGAGCATTTTATTGGTTTGACAGATCATAAGTAAACCTTTTTGTTCTAATTGAAACTTGAATTTTTCTTCATTTTTAATTTCCGAATATAAATCACGCCCCAAAATTGCAATATCTTTAATTGCAGGAACACCTCGATATACATTTTTTTGAGAACAAGAATTATTGAAGGCTAATGACCATCGTAAGAAATTGAGATTAAAACGTGGTTTAATAAATAGGGGACTAGAAGAATCAAACATCCATTTTAACCCTTTTTTCATTACTCCCGGTGCCGCAATTGGTATGATATGACTTGGAGACAGGTACCCTGCATTAACATACGAGGCTCCAAAATCCATAGTAGATTTATCAATTATAGTTACTTGATGCCCTGCTTTATGTAAATAATAAGCTGTGCATAACCCTATGATTCCGCCACCGATAACAATCACTTTTTTATTCATAATAATACATTTGAGTGTGTTTGCAGTACTAGTCTGTATTAAGTTTTAAATTCTTTGATTCGACTAGAGTTAAATCACTTGAAACCCATGTGCATATGGATCATCTTGTTCGTCAATTATAATAGTATTATAGCCATATATTTTGGCCCACCCTTCTATACTTGGAACGATAGCTTTTTGGTTATTATTTAGAATAGTTTCTTCTTCAATTCTTCCAATAAATGTGCTGCCAATAAAGCTTTCATGAATGTAATCTTCTCCTTTTTTTAATAGCCCTTTGGCATATAATTGAGCCATTCGAGCAGAGGTTCCTGTGCCACAAGGTGAGCGATCTATGGCTTTTTCACCATAAAAAACAGCATTCCTTCCAGATGATTCAGTATGTATTGGATTGCCGGTCCAAAGGATATGACTAACATCTCTTATCGTATCGTTTTCTGGATGTATAAAATAATCTGGATATTCATTATTTATGCGTTGTCTTATTTCTTGAGAGTATTGTATTAACTTTCCTGCAGTGAAATTATGTATCCCACTAAAGTTTTTTTGAGGATCAATAATAGCATAATAATTGCCGCCGTAAGCGACATCAAATTTGATTTTACCAAGTTCTGAGCATGTAATTGTTAATGCTTCTGCAGCTAGATACGATTTTACATTTTTGAGTTTTACCCAATCTATCTTTTTCCCGTTTTGATGATATTCAATTTCTACCAAACCTGCTGGAGCCTCCATTTTTATTTTACCAGGGATTTTAGGGTGTATTAAGCCTTCTTCAATAGCTATAGTAATGGTTCCTATAGTTCCATGTCCGCACATGGGTAAACACCCAGAAGTTTCTATAAATAATATAGCAAAATCGTTTTTTGGATCATGAGGGTCAAATAAGATGCTTCCACTCATCATATCATGTCCTCTAGGTTCAAACATTAACCCTTTTCTAATCCAATCATATTCCTTTAGAAAATGTTGCCTTTTTTCACTCATCGTTTTACCAACAAGATTAGGTTTTCCTGTGGTAACGACCCTTACAGGGTTTCCACATGTATGTGCATCAATACACTTAAAAATAGTTTTTGCCATTTTTGAAACCAATAAATTCTAAGAGTGAATTTACCAATTTCTATTCATCTTTACTATAGAGAAACTAAATTATACAATCCCCATTTTTTTAAGTAGGAAAGAGGCATTCATATTTTGACAAACTCCATCTTTGAATTTATAATCAAAATACAACTCGTCATTAACAATCTGGGCATCAAAAAATCGATTTTTTACTTGTGGTAGCTCTGAAGCAATTTCACAAAGACTTAAATCATGAGTAGCAATAATACCTGTAGCGTGTGCGGCCACTAGCTTTTCTACAAACTTTCGTGATCCTGCAGCTTTATCTTTACTATTGGTTCCTTTTAAGATCTCATCTAAAATAATAAAATACTCGTTTGTGTCTAGTGCATCAACTATTTTTTTAAGTTGTGTGAGTTCTGAGAAAAAGTAGGATGCATCATCACTTAGAGAATCTGACGTACGCATACTTGATATTAACTTTATTGGTCTATATTCACAAGAATCAGCGCAGATAGGTAAGCCTATATTTGACATTACTATTTGTAAAGCGACTGTACGTAAAAAGGTACTTTTTCCAGCCATATTGGCCCCTGTAATAATAAAAAATTGTTCTGTGTCGATAGTAATATCATTGTCTACTCGTTTTGCTGTTTTAAGCATCGGGTGCCCAAGATTTTTAGCTTTAAGAGTCGTAGTACCAGATACTATTTTTGGATAGTTATAATTGGGGTGATTAAATACAAAATTTCCAAGTGAATTATAGGCATCAAAAAATGCAATGACCTCGAACCATCGGGTAACTTTATTTTGGTTTTGAGAAATCCATTTTTCTATTCGGTAACTTTGAAGGATATCCCAAAGAAATAGTCCATTAGCAAGTACCCCAAACATCATATTATTTCGTTGATCAAAGGCATTAAGAATACTTGCAAACTGTTTTAAAATCTGCGAAGCTTTTTCTTTTTCATCAATAACTAATTGTTTTTTTTCTTTTAACAGAGCAGCATCAAAAGAGGTGTTTTCTATTTTCTCAACAAGTCTATAATATTGATCAAAAGTATCTTTTACTCTACCTGCATCGTTATATAGTGCATTTATTTTTTTAAATTGAGTTCCTGTTATACCCAGCCCTATAAAGAACCATAGTAATAGCATATTAAATGTGATAACATTAAGAAATAGTAATACAATTAGTAATGTTGAAATTGTTGATACGATTATGGGTAGTAGTTTCATTACTTTCGGAACAAAAGGAGTGTAATTACTCAGCCATTTTTGTATTGAAGCTACCGGAATAGATACGCTTACTAATGCAGCCGTTGCTGAAAATTCTTGTCTCCATTTAGCCAATTTAGCAATGTTCTGCACAGCTTCTTGTTTACGTTCTATATGATCAATAGAATTTGCAGTAAGTATTGAGGCAAATTTACTTTTTCCTGCAAGTGTTGTTGTTCGGTTTCCGTATTGAAAAAAAGATCGTTCTCCAAAAAGATCTATATCATGACTATAGACATGAGTGGCATCTATAAACTCTTTTCCTGTATCTAGTTTACTAATATCATCCTTAAAAACATCTAGTTCTAATTGATTAATTTCAATTAATTTTTCGAGTTTCTTTTTCGTATACGTAAGATTGGTATGGCGAGTGACCAAATAAATAAATACAATGGATCCTAGCAGAAGACTGCTTATAATAATTTGACTATTTGGATATCCAAAATAGACACCTGCAGCAATAGATAAAAAAACAAACAAACGTATCGTGCTTGAAAGTGCTAATTGTCTTTTAATTTTTTTTAGCGCTATTGTGTATTCAGAAATTTGCTCTGTATAAAATTCTTTAGGATTATTCATATATATTGAAGAATACGCTACTGTGTTTTTCGAAAAAACAACATATTCTCTTTTTTTTGAGTTAAAGGTTCTCTAGTTCTTGTTTCACTTTTTTGGTTAAACCACTTACGACTAGATCATAAGAATGGTCTATTAATTCGATCAACATATTAGTAGCTAAACCTTCCGAAAAGTTAACAGTATTCCAATGTTTTTTACTCATATGATATCCAGGAGTAATTTCAGAGTGGTATTCTCGTAATTCTATAGCCCTATCTGGATCACATTTTAAGTTTACACTAAACGGAATTCTTTCTAAGCCTGTTAGGGCAAACATTTTACCCATTACCTTAAATACCAAGGTTGTTTCATCAAAAGGAAAATGCTCTGTAACTCCTTTTTTTGATAGGCAATACTCTCTAAAAGCTTCAATATTCATATTAAATAATTAGTTTTCCCATTATTTTAGAAGGGTCAGGTATGGCATCAAACCCAAACTGTTTATAAAGGTTATGAGCATCGCTAGTTGCGAGCATCCATCGTTTGATATTTTGCAAATCAGGACATTCTGTTACTGCTTTCATTAATTGTTTAGCGTATCCATTTCCTCTATGTTCTTCTATAATAAAAACATCCATCACGTAGGCAAAAACAACATAGTCGGTTAAAATTCTTGCAAAACCAATTTGTGTAGTATTTATATACACTCCAAAATTTAAACAATGTTCAATACTAGTTCTTACTTCATCTTTGGTTCTTCCTTTTGCCCAATAGGACCTCGTTAAGAATTCATGAATAAAATCAATATTTAATTTTTGTTTATCTGTAGAGATATTAATACTCATTACTTCTTATTTTAACTGTTTTGCATCGGTATTATTGTTATCCAATTGTAAAGCAGAATAATCTAATTTCCATCCAATGGCTTCTGCCAGAGTTTCCATTAGTGAAATTGCTGTTAACGCCTCTTTTTGAGCAGACTCCATAAGACCGCTATTAGGTATTTTATCTTTTATAAATTGTTTGGCTTCTTTGTTAATTTCTGTAAGGTCTGTTGATGTAAAAGGGTTAAGCCATCCTTCTTTTTTATCATAATATTTAAAGTCGGTTTCAATAGTCAATAGTTTGGGTTGTGGAAAATGAGTCAAGATAATACGTTTGTTTTTAGTATCGCTTTCGAGTTTGACTTGAGATAGATCAAATCCAACATAGGCTTTTGCATCGATTAATATTAATGCTTTCTTGGTTCCAGACAGTAGGCTAAAGAATTTTTCTTTTACACTTTCATAATGATAAATTTCTGCGAAATCCCCTTCTACAGTAACAAGTTTACAGACGCTTTTGATCTTTTCCATAAGCACTGTAGACTGTGTCTTTATAGAAGATTTCTTTTTTGCAGCGGTAAACCTTGCAAAAATAAAATATGATAAGATGGCTCCGCCTATAAGTCCTATAAATAATAACTCCATTCTAATTCTTTTTTCCTATTTCTCCCAAGTGTGTAAATTTAAAACCTTTTTCGAATTTTAAGCCGTATCCTAAGATTCTATCAAAAGCAGCATGTGCAAAAAGAATACTTCCGGATAATTGAAGGATTTCATTATTACCAAAAACACCAGAAAAGTATATTAGGATAGCCAGGCCTTTATGATGAAAAAGATTGTAACAAGCTGCTCCTATTTTTGTATTGATGCTATAGCCTAGCATTCCTATATCAGGAACAAGAAAAAGTGCTAAAAACAACCACCAAGGATAAGATAAGCAATTAAAAGCATAGATTCCTAAACCTAGCATTGCAAGTTCTTCAAGTTGTAGTGTTATTTTCATTATTTCACTATTTTATATAAAACAGGTTTACTTGGTGAAGCATCATTCTCAAATGATGAGATTTGAAGGTTTAAGAAATAGATCCCGTCCTTAGTTTTAGGATGTATATATATCATTTCTGTAATAGTAGCTTGATATCTAATTTTTTGAGGATAGTTCCAAAATGCTTTATGTGCCAATAATTTTCCTTCATCTTTTTCTTTATCGACCGATGGCAAATCTATAAGTAAATGTTCAATCCTAAGTGTTCTAATATATGTGGCAGCTTCTTCTGTTAGGTACGGCCAGTTAGTATTAGAATATTGTTTATCATGTTTGCTGTTATCATTAGGTATTGTTCTTATGATTAATGCTTCTATTTGATCTGAAGTCACAGCTTTTTGTATTTGTTCTTTGGTAATGACTAGATCTTTATTTTGTTCTTGCGGTACAATAGTGATGACTTCTGCCAGGAAAAAGAAGCGTTTTAAAGTATCATTAATGCTATGAAACTCTGGAGTAATGTGTCCAACACATTCTGTATGCGTACCATGACCGTGGGGGTTAAAGGTAATTGTATTAAAGTTTGTTGATGCTCCTTCTGTAACTTTTCCGACCCATTGACCATCCGTTACAGGCTCGATCTTTGGTTCTGGTATGTACCAAGCATTAACATTCTGTTTAGAAGCTCTTAGAGGTATTGAAATGTCTAGAGGTTTAGAAAGATCAATTGTATAAGATTTGCCGTTATATTGTATTGTTGCAATCATAAAATAATAATATCAAACTTTTTTAATCGTCATAAAAAGATAATCTCCTTTTGTATTTGCATATGCTGCAATAATATCATTTATTTTTCCCGAATCAATATCTTTTTCTAAAGCTAGCAGACCTTTTTTTACTTCATCTGCATTAGCCAATGAAGAAAAAGACGATATTCCTTGGCGAACACTAGGGTCTGTATATAATTCTGGATGATGTTTTCCCGAATACAGAAATAGGTCTTTTAAGTCATCTCGAATTTCATACTTTTCGGTATTTTCAATTTGCAACCCAGCTTCATTTACACTTGTTTCTATTTTGTTATAAGAAGGCATTTGTATGATTGAGTCTTGTAACATTTTTGGGAAATAATGGTTTAGCCAATATCCTTTCATTTGTTCTGGAGTAGAGGTAAAAATAACTATTGTCGCCTTTTGTTTAAGAACTCTATTTAACTCTGAAAAAGCAAGTGTAAGATCTTGCCAGTGATGAATTGTTAAACTTGCAACAATACCATCGATACTTTGCGATGGTAGTCGAGTATTCTCTGCAGTGCCAGATTTCCAAGAGATAGAATGGTTTTGTGTTTTAGCTTTTGCCAGCATTTTAGAAGAAGGATCGATACCGATGAAGGAATATCCTTTTTTTGCAAACTCAGAGGTGTAATTGCCAGTCCCACAGCCTATGTCAAGATAATTTCCTGAAAAAGATGGATTAAGATGTAGTAATAATTGATTAAAAATGTAAGGATCTGCTTTGCGGGTACTATTATAATTTTCTCCTATTGTATCGTATTTTTCTTGCATATTCCTGAATTATGAAATTAAACGATACATACGGTAACAATAAAATAGTTTTAGGATTCTGTTTCTAGTTTTTACTACCCTAAATTTACTAAGAAAAGATCACTTGCAATTCCATCACTTAAAAACTTTCCTTTTTTAGTAACCAATAAGGTGTCACCATCTAAAAATAAGAGATGTTCTTCTATATTTTTTTGCGCTTGTTTGAGTAAATAATCTTTATACGCGATCCCGAATTCTTGCGATATTTTTTCTAAAGAAACTCCCCAGATAGTTCTCAAGCCAGTCATTATATACTCGTTGTATCGGTCTCTTATTGACAGTTCTTCAACTTCATTTGGCAGAATGTTTTGTTGCAGTGCATTTATATATTTTATGTTGTTATTAATATTCCAGCTTCGTTGTTTTCCATTATACGAATGTGCAGATGGACCAATTCCTAAATAGACTTTGTTTTGCCAATATGCAGTATTATTTTTACTGAAATATTTAGGTTTACCAAAATTAGAAAGTTCATAGTGTTTAAAACCTTCATTTTCTAATGTAGCCGTCAAAATTTCAAAGTGATGTTGCGCAATATCGTCGTTTACTGGAGGGATTTTTCCTTTTTCGATTAATTTTGGTAAGGCTGTATTAGGTTCTACGGTTAGCGCATAGCAAGAAATATGTGGTACTTTAAAATCTAAGGCAAGTTGGATGTTTTGTTTCCAATGATTAATAGACATATTGGGTATGCCGTAAATTAAATCAATTGAAATATTATCAAATAGTTGAGTAGCTAATGATAAGCAAGATTTGGCTTCATCGGCATTGTGAGCCCGATTCATAAGCTTAAGGTCTTGGTCAAAAAAAGACTGTATTCCTATGCTAAGTCTATTGATAGGACTACTTGCTAGGGATTTAATTTTTTCTGGAGTAAGATCATCAGGATTTGCTTCGACTGTTATTTCGGCATCTTTAGAAACCGTATAATTTTCGAAAATAGTATTAATAATCACTAAAAGTTCTTCGGTAGTTAATACTGTTGGGGTACCTCCTCCAAAATAAATAGTCTGTATAATTTCGTTGTCTAATATTTCAGGACTTCTTAGCACAATTTCATTACATATAGCAGAGATCATATCTTCCTTTTTTTTCATGGATGTCGAAAAATGGAAATCACAGTAGTGACATGCTTGCTTGCAAAAAGGGATATGGATATAAATTCCAGACAAATTAGTTAGTGTTTAATTAGAGAAATTGGCATTAAATTTTCTATGAACGCTATACCTTAATAAGAAATAGTTTAAGCAAAAAAAGACAATACATTGCGAATTTGATATTTTTGAAAATTACGATTGCCAATTCATTTTTTAACGCGTTTCTCATTTTGTTTTACAAAAGATGCCCAACCTGTATAACTTTTTCCAACAATATCGGCCCGACCCATATTGTAAAAATGACAAACTGCTGCGGCGAGACCATCGGTTGAATCAAGATTTTTAGGTAAAGTTTTAAGTTTTAAAAGACTTTGTAGCATTTTAGCAACTTGTTCTTTACTAGCATTACCATTTCCGGTAATCGCCATTTTGATTTTTTTTGGAGAATATTCTGTGATAGGAACTTCTCGACTTAAACCTGCTGCCATTGCTACTCCTTGGGCTCTTCCTAATTTTAACATGGACTGTACGTTTTTGCCAAAAAATGGAGCTTCAATAGCAATCTCATCGGGATGATAGGTGTCTATTAGTTCTATAGTACGCTCAAAAATAAGTTTGAGTTTTAAATAATGATCATCGTATTTGCCTAACTGCAACTCATTAAGTTGCAAAAAAGACATTTTTTTGTTAATTATTTTTATAAGTCCAAATCCCATGATGCTCGTTCCGGGATCAATGCCTAATATAATTTTTTCGTCGTTCAAATTTTGTATAGTATTTTGGATATTACAAAATTACGTAATTCATGTTTAGTAATACGTTTAATCGATACGTATTACAAGGGGGAGCTTGTACAATGCAGTTACAGGAGTACCACGTTTATGAGCAGGAGCCACTTTTGGGAGTGAATTAATGGCTGTTTCTAATAAATCTTTAAGATTAGGGATTTCTGACTCAATACGGTCTGGGATTTCAAAATCTTTTAAAAGGATTTGACTGTTTTTAGTAATGAGTACAGGAATCCAAACAGTATCGTTAATTCTTTTTTTTACTTTAATGGGTTGATCAGATAAAAACTGATGAAAATGTTTTGTAATTGTATTTTGAAAACATAACTCTAATTCTTCTTCGATACTGTTTTCACAAGGAACAAATAATGGGGGCTGTTCTACTTCATCCCAATTAAACTTGTCGAGTTTTTCCTTAACTAATTCTTCTTTTTTATCTTTTTTAAGAACAAAATAATTACAAGAAGAAAATGTAAATACGAGCAAGCTAATATACCAAATGCTATTCTTCATTATTTATGAACTATTTTGAGTGGCCAAACTACAGAAAATTTTAAGAGTTTAAAACACATTTGTAATTATTCTGTAAATCACGATAGTTAAGTTTTTGTATAGATGTTATTATACAATTAAATCATTTAAATGATCTTTTAAAGAAACATCTTCTGGTATGTTCATTTTCTTTTTTAGTCTTTTTCTTGCCATTTTTACAGCATGAGTAGAGACACTAAGTAATTGAGCAGATTCTTTAATAGATAAATTAAGTTTTATTAATAGACAATGCCTCATATCGTTCGTAGATAGATCTGGAAATCGGGTATGAATTTGTGCTGTAATACCGGGATATTGCGATTCTATTCTATTTTTTATAATAGTAAGATCAGAAGAGGACGATATAAATCGGCCTAGCCCTTTTTCTGCTTCGATAATTTCTTCTTTGTTGTCATATTTTATTGCCGAAGCTAAATTGTTTTTAATGGTAGTAAGTTTATTTAATCTTTCATTTACAGAGATCATGGTTGCCAAAAACTCTTCTTCGCGACTTTGGATATGATTTTCTAAGATTTTTTTCTCATTCTCTTCAAGTAATTCTACTTTTTTCTGATTCTTATTGTTTTTGTCATAAAAAACAAAGGAAAGAAATATAAACAATAGACTACAAAACCCTATAAATAGAGTGATCATAAGGTATCGTTTTTGTTTTTCGTTTTTATAAGTCAAAAAGTCATTGTCTCTAGTTAGTAATTCATTTTTATATTCTTCTTCTACTAATTGTACTTTTCCTTCAGAAATTCTGGACATATCTTTATACCCCTTACGATATAGACTATCTATTATAGTACCATATTTCTCGTAGTAATCGGCAGACATATTCCAGGATTCCATCCTTTTATATATCGCTGCAAGATTTTTGTATGAAAAAGCAATATCCATTGGGTCCTCGGGGCTTTGAATAAGTACATTTTTAAAATGGAGTATTGATTTATTTGGATTATCAAGAGAATTGTAAATTTTGCCTAGAACTAATGCATTGGTAGCGGCATACGAACTTAATTCGGGTTTATGATTCAAAATTTCTTTAGCTTCTAAAGCTTTTTCAAGAGCAAGTTTGTAGTTTCCTAAACTTCTATAAGCATCTGCTATTAAGGTCATTAAATTGGTTATTTCTCCTTTGTCTTCAGAATTTTCTATTGCCTTTAAGTTTGCACTCCACCAATTAATAGCTTGTCCATATTCTCTTTTATCAAAGTATGCAGTACCCAATTTTGAATACAATTTATATTTTAGATTGGCTTGATTTACGATGGTAGAATCTTGCAATAATTCTTTAGAATAAGCCAATACTTTATCTGGTTGCCCTAGCGCTAAATGACAATCTAAAATTTTCATTTTAGAATCTAATGCATCTTTTTTGTTTGCAAGCTTTAGTTGTATTTTGTTGGCTTTATGGTAGTATACAAGTGCTTGATAATGTAGTCTTTGGTTATCTAATATAGTTGCTTTTCTTACATATATATGTGATAGATTTTCTTCTAAATCAGGATGTTGTTTTAAAATATTCTCACTTTTGTCATATACATAATTTGCACTATCAATCATAGAATTGTTAGTGTAATAAGTTCCAAGGTTCATGAGGCTTTGTATTTCGCCCTTAGTATAGTTTATTTCTTGAGATAAAACAGTAATTTCTTTTAACAACTCTGCACTACCGATTAGGTCTTTTTTTGCCACTTCCGAAAGGCTATCAATATATTTGATTTGGAGTGATTGATTTAGAGAGTCTTGAGAGTGGATATTGCTTAACGCGAATAGTGCATAAAAGATCAGCGATTTTTTGATTAGGTGTTTCACTTGATTTTGGGGGTTTATTATATTTCTTTATTTATTTACGTATTAGAACAATAATAGTACGCTTTATGTATTCCTTTTTTCAACTATGTACCCCTAATGTATCCCAACTTTTAGTAGAATTATGTGTTTTAGAAAAGTAAATTTGAAGTGTCGCTTTGTATAGTTTAAATATTCTTATTTCGGAGCTAAGAATACTTTAAGTGAGATACAATCAAAATACATTCAATTTTTACCAACACGATAAAATCCAAGGCTATTTATTTGTCAAGTATTTTAATGATAAAACAGGTTTTGTATTAAAATAATGATTCCTTATTATTTGATATAAATATCAAGTAAAAGTACAACCTAAATCTGTAAGATAAATTAGTGTGTTATGACAATATACAGATTTATTACAGATTTGTAATGTATGTTGCAAACGAATTTTTTTGAAATCGATCTTAAAAAGACCTTACAAAAGCATATTAAATCGGCTTTTATTAAGTACTATGAATTTTTTGAAATCTATATTATTTTTATATGTTTTGTTAGTTGTTGTTGAGCAATCTATAGCTCAAACGACCGTGTATTCTTCTGCGAATAAACATGCAAAACGAAGTTTTGACTCAAACACAAATAAACAAGATTTAATCATAGATAAAGTAACTTTTAAGAATGTATCCCCCACGCTAAATATTAAAACAGACTATACAGTTAATTTAGAATGTATTGCCTCAAGTGATCGAGAAATTGCAGTTAGTTTTTGGAAAAATAATATTTGGTTAGGTAGCAAAATTGAGCGTATTTCTAAAGGTTTCCATGATAAAAAAATAACTATAAAATTATATACTGAACCAGCTTTGGGAAATGATTATATGTATAAGGCACATATTAGACCAATCGGAACAGATTGGCAAAAAGCTTTGGATACCGATCAGGTAAAGAATATATCTATTGAGACTAATGAGATTAGATCATTAAATGATGATATGTCTGATATAAATGTTTCTCAAGAAGATCTAAAGATTAATACAAAACATAAAATACCTTATATAATTACCGAAACAACAATAAAGTTGTCACCTAATCCCGCTAGAGATATAATAAATATACATAATGTAAAAGGTGCTTCATATATATATGTTTTAGATCAACAGGGAAGAGAGGTTTTAAGAACTACAGTAGAGAATAATCTAAAAAACAAGACTCTTGATATTTCGACCTTACAAGATGGTTTCTATTTTGTAGCTGTAGATAATAGGGCTATAATTAAATTTTTAAAGACATAAAATAATACAAGAATTAAAAGAACAATTCTTTTAATTAGATATCATATTAAACACAAACTCAAATTTACCTAAAATGAAAAAAATTAAAATAAATACACTTTTTTAAAGTAAAAAGTAACCTTCAGTTGTTATTTAAATATAGGACGCTAACAAACATCACACAGAATAGCAATACCACAACGCTATTTAAAATTGAAACGCAAATTCAGTCCTAATGAAAACTAACAAAAAGTTCTTGGTGTCATGGTATCCAAGAATGATTTCTTTTATTTTCTTATTGATGCTATTTCAATCTGGATTTTCTCTGATGTGCAGAGATTCAGTATTGGAAGAGATAGCTGTAGATGTTGAAAATGACTTTTTCGAAAGTCAAGGTAAGGAAGTCATAATATATCCAAATCCAGAATTTCATACAATTTTTATTGATGGTATAATACCAGATTCAAGTCTGACTCTGAGTAACGCCTTTGTTATTTCTTTATTTAATGATAATCTAACAGATTATGTTTTAAGTATTGATAATACCTCTTGGTATATGTTGCCTGCGTCTTAAAAAAGTAATCAAAATTTTTAAAATACTAAATAATTAATTCTTTAAAACCTTTACATATGAAAAAGATAATTAGATCAAGTGCAATACTGTTATTGTGTTTGATGTGTGGCACAATGACTGCGCAGTTTAACTATGGCGAAGCCTTGCAAAAGTCGCTTTTCTTCTACGAAGTTCAGCAATCGGGTAAGTTGCCGAGTTGGAACCGAGTAAGCTGGCGAGGAGATTCTACCATGGAAGATGGATCTGATGTTGGATTAGACCTAAACGGGGGTTGGTTTGATGCAGGAGATCATGTTAAATTCAATTTTCCAATGGCATTTAGTGTTACTTCTTTAGCTTGGGGAGGTATTGAATTTGAAGATGCTTATCGAGATAGTGGTCAATTAGATATTCTAAAAAGAAATCTTCGTTTTGTTACCGATTATTTTATAAAGTGCCATACCGCACCAAATGAACTATATGGTCAGGTAGGTAATGGTGGTATTGATCATGGATGGTGGGGCTCACCAGAAGTGTATCCTAGAGCAAGACCATCATATAAAATTGATGCAGCTAATCCAGGTTCTGATCTTGCTGCTGAAACTGCAGCGGCAATGGCAGCCATGAGTATCTTAATAAAATCAGATGACCCTACTTATAGCGCAACTTTAGTAGAACATGCAAAACAACTATACGATTTTGCCGATACTTATAGAGATGAATACTCAAACTCTATTACAGATGCAGCGGGTTTTTATAGATCTTTTAGTAGCTATAATGATGAAATAGTTTGGGGAGCAATTTGGATGTATAAAGCAACAAATGATACAAAGTATTTGACAAAAGCAGAAGCAGAATATGATAACCTTCAGAAAGAAGGACAAAGTACTACTTCTAAATATAAAGAAGCTTTTTCCTGGGATGATAAAGCATATGGATGTTATTTATTATTAGCCCAGATAACGGGAAAAGATAGATATGTACAAGATATTGAGCGTAATCTGGATTATTTTGCTCATAACGTAAATGGAGAATCAGTTCCCACTACACCTGGTGGACTTCCACATCTTAGACAATGGGGTACAATTAGATATGCGTCTAATCAATCTTTATTAGCTTTAATTTATGGAGATAAAGTAACTACAGATCCTGTTAAGCAAGCTAGATATACAGGTTTCGCAAAAAGAATGGTAGACTATGCTTTAGGAGATAATCCTATTAATAGAAGTTTCATGAATGGTTTTGGGAACAATCCTGCCAACGATCCGCATCATAGAGGAAATAGTGGAAACTGGACGAATAGCGATAGTGGCCCACCAACAGCAGCAAGTCATATTCTTTACGGAGCAGTGGTAGGAGGACCAAAAGAACCAAATAATGATAGTTTTGTTGATGATAGAGGAGAATTTGTAGCGAATGAGGTTGCCTGTGATTACAACGCATGTATCACTGGTGTTTTAGCCAGAATGTATGGAAAGTTTGGAGGAAACCCATTAACTGATTTTCCAGTTGATGAAATTCCTAGTAGAGCCGAGATTCGTTCATTTTCAAAATTTAATAGTAATAATGCATTTGGAACTACCATTAGTATAAATATTCAAAACAGAAGTGCTTGGCCTGCAAGAGTTACAGATAAATTAAGTTATAGATATTACTTTGATATAGCTGAGGGTGTTGCTGCTGGAAAAACAATAGCAGATTATGATATTTCACTTAATGGAATTGGTGGTAATGCAACTATGACTATTAAGCCAGCAGGAGGAAGTGTGTATTATGCCGAAATCATAAATCTACCTTCAATTGCTCCTACAGGAGATCCTGCATTTAGAACAGAAACACAAATTAATATTAGAGTAGCAAACGGTGTGCCTTATGATACTGCAAATGATTGGTCTGCTCAAGGGCTAGCTAATGGGGCAGTAGAAAGTGTGAATATTCCGGTATATGATAATGGTGTTTTGGTATTTGGTAATGAGCCTGATGGAGGAAACACACCAACAGCGTCATTTACTGCAACACCAGAATCAGGAATTGCACCTCTAGAAGTTAGTTTTGACGCTACAGCATCTTCAGATCCAAATGGAGATACGCTCACATACTCTTGGGACTTTGGTAACGGAGGAACGTCAACATCAGTAACTCCAAAAGTTACTTTTACAGAAATCAAAACCTATACAGTTACCCTTATTGTAAGTGATGGAACGAATACTTCAACACCTGTAACAAAAGATATTGTAGTTTCAGATGGTAATATTGCGCCAGTAGCTAATTTTACTGCTACGCCAACAGCTGGTATTGCTCCTGTAACAGTTAGTTTTGATGGTTCTGCATCTACCGATGAAAATGGAGATACATTAACTTATGCATGGGATTTCGGAGATGGAAACACTGCAGTTGGTGCTACGGCTACTCATATTTATGCTTTAGTAGGAGATTATACAGCGACATTAACAGTAAGTGATGGTAGCAAAACAGGAACAACAACCGAGGTTATCAAAGTTACCGATGGCAGTCCAATTGCATCTTTTACAGTTAGTGCAGAGTCAGGAGTTGCTCCATTAACAGTTAGTTTTGATGGGTCAGGATCTGTAGATCCCACAGGTGGTACGCTTACTTATTCTTGGGATTTAGGAAATGGAGAAACGGCAACTACTGCAACAGCTACTACAACATATACGACAATTGGTCAATTTATAGCAACACTTACAGTAACTAATGCTACAGGAGATTCGTCTGTAACTACCAAAACGATTAACGTTACCGATGGTAATACAAGTTGTGCTTTTGGAGCTCCTTTAGCAAATCCTTTACCAACAATTCCGAATGCTGCTTATACAAATATTTATGTTTTGGGAACTGGTGGTCCTGATCTTAGTAACGTTACTAATTTTACAATTAATTGGGATTTAGCCAATAATGGTTTATGGCAATTCTCTATGAATACAAACGATGGTGTTCCAAGTTGGTGGAACAATTTCTTGCCAATAGTGACACAAAATTTTAATGCAGCAGAACCAGCAATTACAATAACAGGTTCAGGATTTACAGGATTAGATGGAGAGTATTGGGCGACAATGGATGCAGATAATTTTGTATTGGTTTCTAAGACAGGAGGATTTACTATCTACTTTAGCACAGCTACTACCGCTCCTAATTGTGGTGCGGCTATTGCAAAAACAATTGCAGTTGCTGATGTGGTTATAAGTCCTAATCCTGCAACAAACTTTATAAATGTATCTATCCGCAACAATGCTGCAAAAAGTACTAGTGATATCATTGATGTACGAGTTAGATTATTTAATCTAACAGGAGCGGTTGTTAAAACACAACACATTAAAAATAGAAGTGAAAATGTATTACCTGTCGAAGATTTGGAGCCGGGAATATATATACTAGAGACTTATGATTCTGTATTAAAACAAAGAACACAGAACAAAGTAATTCTTCAGTAAACAATTTTTTTAATTAAAAAAAGAGAGAGGTTTTTCTCCTCTCTCTTTTTAACTAACTAAAGCGTACAAATCTTGTAAGCTCTTTTGAATTAAAAATCTATAAAAGAGATATTTAGGTTTTATAAATAAGTCTTTTTGCTCAAATCTTTGAGTTAGAATAAAAAAACTGACTTTTTTTAAAGTAAAAAGGAAGCCTTAGTTGTTATTAATATAGAACACAAACAAACTTAAAAATAGAATAGCAATTACCACAACGCTATTCAAAAGCTAAACTCTAATTAATTAAGAACTTAATCCTTATGATGATCAATTACATGACCTTGATACTAGCTTGTCAATGTATAAGCATCTTTACCTTATTTAAGATACTGTATCGTTTAAAACTTTCCTGTAAAACAATCAGCGAAAAAATAAATTGAATCTAAAGGATAATTCTTCTTATGAATTTACGCAAACAAGCATAATTGACTAGTTCTCTTTTTTGATAGATAAATAGTTGGTTAACTCATTGTGTAAACTAAATAGTGAATCTTAAAACCCTATAAATATGAAAAAAATGAATGAAAAAGAAGCAATAACTACAATGATTATTGCACTTAATGTTAATGATATAAACCAATTATTAACAAAAAAAATATAACCCCCTCAAACTTTTAAAATAAAACTAGAACGATTATGAAAAACATTATTAGATCGGGTACAGTATTATTATTGTATTTGATGTGTAGTACGATGACTGCACAATTTAATTATGGAGAAGCCTTGCAAAAGTCCCTATTATTTTATGAGACTCAGCAGTCAGGTGTTCTACCAGATTGGAATAGAATTAGTTGGCGATCGAATTCTGGAGTCAATGACGGAAAAGATGTAGGTCTTGACCTTACCGGTGGATGGAATGATGCTGGAGATCACGTAAAATTTGGATTTCCAATGGCATTTTCTGTCACAGCACTTAACTGGGGATTTTTAGAATATAAAGATGGTTACGATGCTGCGCAGCAGACAGAGCACTTTAAAAGAAACGTTAAATGGGTGACAGATTATTTTATAAAATGTCACCCATCACCTAATGTTTTTTATGCTCAGGTAGCCGATAGTAAATCACAAGATCATAACTTTTGGATGCCGGCAGAAATGGTTGATGTACACCCAATGTATGGTCAACGTAAATCTTATGCATTAACAACTACTAAGCCAGGAACAGAAGTTGCTTGTGAAACAGCAGCAGCATTAGCCTCAGCTAGTATAATTTTTAAAGATAGTGATCCTGCATATAGTGCAACATTGCTAAGACATGCAAAAGAATTATATGAATTTGGAGATAAATATAGAGGATTATATAATGAAGATGGAGGGATTCCAGCTACAGGAACATATTCTTCGGGTAATTTTCAAGACGAATTAGCTTGGGGTGCACTTTGGTTGTATAAAGCAACAGGAGAGCAGAAATATTTAGATAAGGCTGAAGCAGAATATGCACAACCAGATTTTTTATGGAGTCTTGTTTGGGAAGATAAGTCTTATGGTAATATGGTTTTATTATCAATTATTACTGGAAAAGAAAAGTACAAAGCAGATGCCGAACGTCATTTAGACTGGTGGCAAAAAGGTGGAGGAGTAAGTTACTCTCCAGGAGGTCAAGCACACTTGACACAATGGGGATCTTTGCGTCATGCAATGAATGCTTCTTTAACCGCATTAATATATAGTGATAATGTGGCTACACCTAAAAAACAGCAATATCATGATTTTGCTGTATCTCAGGTAAGATATGCATTAGGTGATAACCCTAATAATAGAAGTTTAGTTACAGGTTTTGGTGTAAATCCACCAACAAAACCACATCATAGAGGTCAACATGCAAGTTGGTCAAGAAGTTCTGCTAACCCAGTAGAATCAAGACACACAATGTGGGGAGCTTTAATGGGAGGTCCTATGGCTGCAAATGATGCTTTTGTAGAAGATAGAGATGATTTCCAAGCGAACGAAGTTGCTACCGATTATAATGCTTGTTATCAGGGAGTATTAGCAAGAATGGTTATGGAATTTGGAGGTACACCACTACCAAACTTTCCACAACCTGAGAAAGCAGGTATAGAATTTATCAACGAAGCTAAAATTAACAATGACCAATCTCGATTTACTGAGGTTGCAATTTGGTTAAATAACCGTTCTGCTTGGCCTGCAAGAGTTGCAAATAAATTAACTGCACGTTATTTTGTTGACATTTCTGAAGGGATTGCAGCTGGTTTTAGCGCTAGTGATTATACCCTTATAGCTCGTGGAGCAGGTTCTACAACATCACCAAACTTACAGGTGTGGGATGCAGGAAGTAATATTTACTATGCTGAAATAGAAGTTGATAAAGATAAAATGCCTTTCCCAGGAGGGCAAGGAGAATATAGAAGTGAAATTCAACTAAGAGTTTCTTTACCTAATGACGCACCTGTTGCAGCATGGGATGCTTCTAATGATTTTTCATACACAGGATTAAATAATAATCTGAAGATTTCTGAGAATATTCCTATCTATGTAGATGGAGTACTTACTGGTGGTAAAGAGCCAAATGGAGGTGATACACCTACAGCTTCATTTACAGCTACTCCAGAGTCAGGAGTTTCCCCATTAGAAGTTAGTTTTGATGCTAGTGCTTCTTCAGATCCTAATGGTGATGCGATCACATATTCTTGGGATTTTGGTAATGGAGAGACATCAACATTAGTTACACCTAAAGTTACTTTTACAGATATAAAAACGTATACAGTAACACTTACTGTAAGTGATGGTACTAATGTATCTAGTGCAGTGACAAAGGATATTGTAGTTTCTGATGGAAATATAGCACCAGTTGCTAATTTTACGGCTACCCCAACAGCAGGTATTGCTCCTGTAACGGTTAGTTTTGATGCATCTACTTCTACAGATGAGAATGGAGATACATTAACATACGCTTGGGATTTCGGAGATGGAAATACCGGAGTTGGAGTTACTGCCAATCATATCTATGCATTAATAGGAGAATATACAGCTACTTTAACAGTAAGCGATGGTAGTAAGACAGGAACATCTACACAAGTTATTAAGGTAACCGATGGTAGTCCTGTTGCTTCGTTTACAACAGATGCAGAATCAGGAGTAGCACCATTAGCAGTTAGTTTTGATGCTTCTGGATCTGTTGATCCAATAGGAGGAACTCTTACGTATGCTTGGGATTTTGGTAATGGTGAGACAGCTGCTACTGCAGTTGCTTCTACTATTTTTACAACAGTGGGGCAATTTACAGTAACACTTACAGTTACAAATGCAGCTGGTGATACAGCTGTTGAAACTAAAACAATTAATGTAACCGATGGTAGTGTAAGTTGTGCTTTTGGAACACCAACAGCAGATGCTCTGCCAGCTGTTAATAGTGCATTTGAAAATATCTTTGTTTTAGGAGAGAATGGACCAAATCTTGATAACGTTACTAATTTTACAATCAATTGGGATCTTTCTAATAATGGATTATACCAATTTTCAATGAATACAACAGATGGTAATCCTTCTTATTATGTTGATTTCTTACCAAAAGTTACACAAAACTTTAATGCTGCAGAACCATCAATTACAATTACAGGTTCTGGGTTTACAGGATTAGATGGTGAATATTGGGCAACAATAGATGCTGGTAATTTTGTATTGGTTTCAAAAACAGGAGGGTTTACTTTATATTTCAGTGGATCAGCTACAGCACCAGATTGCGGAACAACTACACCAAACCCTACAGTTAATGGAGGAGTACTTGCAGGAGGTCCTTTTACGTTTACAGTTGGAGATGGTATCGCAGATAACGTTTCAGGAATAACATTAACAGATACGGTAGGAGATACAAATCAGTGGATAGTAACTGATGCAGCAGGTAAGATTTTAGGATTACCAGCTTCTCCAGAAGTAGTTGATTTTGATGGAGCTGGAGTAGGAAGTTGCTTTATTTATAATGTAACATATAACGGATCAATTACAGGTCTTACTGCAGATGCATTAATTTCAGGCTTATCAGGAGATTTTGATCTTTCAAACAGTATAGAAGTTGTAAGAAACCCAGTAGTAACAAATCCAACAGTTGATGGAGGAGTACTTGCAGGAGGTCCTTTTACGTTTACAGTTGGAGATGGTATCGCAGATAACGTTTCAGGAGTAACATTAACAGGTACCGTAGGAGATACAAATCAGTGGATAGTAACTGATGCAGCAGGTAAGATTTTAGGATTACCAGCTTCTCCAGAAGTAGTTGATTTTGATGGAGCTGGAGTAGGAAGTTGCTTTATTTATAATGTAACATATAACGGATCAATTACAGGTCTTACTGCAGATGCATTAATTTCAGGCTTATCAGGAGATTTTGATCTTTCAAATAGTATTGAAGTAGTAAGAAACCCAGTTTCGACAGGAGGAGATTGTACTTTTGGAGCTCCGTTGGCTAATGCATTACCAGCACTTAATTCAAAGTATGAGAATATATTTGTTCTAGGTACAGGAGGTCCAAATCTTGATAATGTTACTAATTTAACAATCAATTGGGATCTTTCAAATAATGGATTATATCAATTTTCTATGAATACCAACAATGGTACTCCAGATTGGTATAATGATTTCTTACCAAAAGTAACTCAAACGTTTAATGCAGCACAGCCGGCGATTACAATTGCAGGTTCTGGATTTACAGGATTAGATGGTGAATATTGGGCAACAGAAGATGCTGGTAATTTCGTGTTAGTTTCAAAAACAGGAGGATTTACTATTTACTTTAGTACATCTGCTACAGCACCTGATTGTGGTGGAAGTAATCCAACCAATAATGCACCAGTTGCTAGTCTTTCTGCAACACCAGTTACAGGAGAATTACCATTACTAGTTACTTTTGATGCTTCTGCTTCTACAGATGCTGATGGAGATGCATTATCGTATAGCTGGGATTTCGGTGACACAAACACTGCAACTGGAGTAACAGCAGAACATACGTATTCTACTAAAGGAGATTATACAGCTACATTAACAGTAGCAGATGGAAACGGAGGAGAAGATCAAGCAAAAATCACAATCAAAGTAACTGATGGTGATATTATAATAGATCCACCAACAGGAGATAATATATATATTGATCGTTTTACTGAAATGAGGAATGAGATCTATGACCCTGCAAATGGTTATTTTAGTGCAGATGGATCTCCACATCACTCAATAGAATCTTTAATTGTTGAGGCTCCAGATCATGGTCATGAGTCTACAAGTGAATTGTATTCATATTGGTTATGGTTAGAGGTTATGAATGGTAGAATTACCAAAGATTGGAAGCCTGTAAATGATGTTTGGAATAAGATAGAGCAATTTATCATTCCTACAACAGCAGATCAGCCAACTAATGCGGCATACAACCCTTCTTCACCAGCAGCTTATGCAAGTGAGTTCCCATTACCAAGTAACTATCCTGCACCACTTAATTTTAGTGCTCCTGTAGGTGTAGATCCGGTTTCTTCGGATTT
The DNA here is from genome assembly GCF_003443715.1 of Aquimarina sp. AD10. Lineage (NCBI taxonomy): Bacteria > Pseudomonadati > Bacteroidota > Flavobacteriia > Flavobacteriales > Flavobacteriaceae > Aquimarina > Aquimarina sp. AD10. Next base: position 4,695,447 of record NZ_CP031965.1, read on the forward strand.
AACATCAACATACGGCGCTGATATTTACCAGATGCACTGGTTATTAGATAATGATAACTTTTATGGATATGGTAACAGAGGTGATGGTGTAAGTACACCTTCTTATATCAATACTTTCCAAAGAGGAGAACAAGAGTCGGTATATGAAACTGTACCTCATCCATCTTGGGAAGCATTTAACTGGGGAGGAACAAATGGATTCTTACCAATTTTTATTGAAGATCAGAGTTATGCAAAGCAATGGAGATATACAAGTGCTCCTGATGCAGATGCAAGAGCGGTACAAGCAATGTACTGGGCTCAAGAATATGCTAAAGAGCAAGGTGCTAGTTTAGGAAGTTTAGATTTAGATAAAGCTACCAAAATGGGAGATTTCTTAAGACTTTCTATGTTTGATAAGTACTTTAAGCCTCTTGGAGTACAAAGTGCTACGACTGGAGCAGGTACTGGATATGATAGTGCTCATTACTTAATGTCTTGGTATATGTCTTGGGGAGGATCAGCAGATCCAGCTTCTCAATGGGCATTTAGAATCAGTTCAAGTCACTGTCATTTCGGATATCAAAACCCTGTTGCTGCATATGCATTAACACAGGTAGATGAACTAAAACCGAAATCTCAAAATGGTACAAGAGATTGGAACGAGAGTCTTAAAAGACAAATGGAATTCTATACTTGGTTACAGTCTAAAGAAGGTGCTATCGCTGGTGGTGCTACCAACAGTTGGAATGGAGACTACAGTGCATACCCTGCAGGTAAATCTACATTCTATGATATGGCGTACGATAAAGATCCTGTATATCACGATCCAGGAAGTGGAACTTGGTTTGGATGGCAAGCTTGGTCTATGGAAAGAGTAGCAGAATACTACTATATTTCTAATGACCCTATGGCTAAAAATCTAATGGATAAATGGGCTACTTGGGTAAAAAGTGAAGTAAAACTTATCGGAAACGATGATTTTGAAATCCCTGCTACTCTAGAGTGGACTGGTGAGCCAGATACTTGGAATGCAGCAAGCCCAGGAAGTAATAGTGGTCTTAGCGTTAAAGTTGTAAGTTATAGCCAAGATCTTGGTGTTGCAGCTTCTATGGCAAAAGCACTTATCTATTATGCGGCAGCTACTAAAAAGTACGGTACTGTAGATGCTGAGTCTCGTGATTTAGCTAAAGAAGTATTAGATAGAATGTGGGTGACGTATAGAGATGATAAAGGAGTTTCTGCTCCTGAAAGTAGAGGAGACTACAAAAGAATCTTTGAAGAAGAAGTACATATCCCTGCAGGATTTACTGGTAAAATGGCTAATGGTGATGATATCAAGCCAGGAGTATCTTTCTTAGATATTAGATCAGGATTAAAAAATGATCCAGATTATGCTAGACTAAAAACTGCTTATGATGCTGGTACTGATTTTACACAACGTTACCACAGAACTTGGGCACAAATGGAAGTTGCTCTAGCAAATGCAGAATACGGTTTCTTCTTTGGAGATAATGCGAAGACACCTTCGGCTCCGTCAAAAACAACTTTTGATGTAAAGATGAGTCCAAACCCTGCTAAAAACTTTGTAACAATTTCTGTTAATAGTAATGAAGCTAAAAATAGTGCTCAGAGTGCTAAAATTCAAGTAGAAATATATAACCTTTTAGGAAATAAAGTTAAAGTTCAGAACATAGACAACGTAGAAAGACAAACTCGTGTGGATGTAACTGGATTAGCTCCTGGAATGTATATTGTAAATACTTTTGATGTTATTTCTAACAAAAGAAATTCAAGCAAACTAATAATTGAAAACTAGTTTAATTAAATATGAGAGAGGTTGTACAACCTCTCTCTTTTAATTTTTTGCTAAAATCTAATGAAATGAAAAACACTATTTTAAATATAAAACAGTCACTAGCTTTATTGGTAGTGATATTTGCAGTTGGACTGATATCAAAAATATCAGCACAGCAGCAAAATTTCTTGACCGTAAAAGGTAATAAGTTATATGACGTTCAAGGTAAAGAAGTTCGATTAACAGGAGTAAATTGGTTTGGTTTTGAAACCCAAAATTATTTTCCTCATGGGATTTGGTCTCGTGATATGAAAAGTGTATTACAACAGATCAAAGATCTTGGTTTTAATACCATAAGAGTGCCTTGGGCCAATGAAATGCTTAATCCAGGATCAACAATTGCAATTAATTCATATGGTACAGATCCTTATACAGGAATATCTCCTATGAATGAAGAAGAGACAAAAGTGACCAAACCTATTGAATTAATGGACATTTTTGTAAAATGGTGTCAAGAAAATGATATGAAAATCGTTCTTGATAACCATTCTAGAGCTGCAGATGGTTTTTTGAATGAAGAAGTTTGGTATACACCAGAATATTCAGAAGAAAGATGGATTAAAGATTGGGTTTTTATTGCTGATCGTTACAAAGATTATTCTGCTGTAGTAGCAATGGATTTAAATAATGAGCCTCATGGTTCTTCTTGGGGAAATAGTAATCCGGCAACAGACTGGAACAAAGCCGCAGAACGTTGTGGAAATGCTGTTTTAAAGGCAAATCCTAATGTTTTAATCATCATAGAAGGTGTAGGAGAGTTTGAAGGAAATTCATATTGGTGGGGTGGACAACTTATGGGTGCGAGAAAATACCCAATTCAATTATCTGACCCAAGTAAATTAATGTATTCTGCTCACGAATATGGACCAGAAGTAGCGCAACAAGATTGGTTTACAGCTGCAGATTTTCCTCAAAATATGCCACAAATATGGAAAGATAACTATCATTACTTATACGAAGAAGAAACTTCGCCACTATTTGTGGGAGAGTTTGGTATAAAAGAACAGGATGCATTTGGAGGTATCGCCTACACATGGTTTACAGAGTTTACAGACTTTATGGGAGATATCTATTCTTGGACATTTTGGAGTATGAATCCTAACTCTGGCGATACAGGAGGAATTTTACAAGATGACTGGACATCAGTAAACCAATGGAAATTAGATGTGTTGAAAACACATTTTGCGCCTTTAATCCCAAATGTAGTAGGTGGATCTAACCCAACAGTAAATGGAGGAACAATTGCCGGAGGACCTTTTGTTTTTACAGTAGGTGATGGTATTGCAGATAATGTTTCAGGAGTAACTATTACAGGTACAGTTGGAGACACAAATCAATGGATTGTTACAGATGCACAAGGTAAAATACTTGGCTTACCAGCTAGACCAGAAGATGTAGATTTTGATGGAGCTGGAGTAGGAAGTTGTTTTATTTATAATGTAACCTATAATGGTACGATAAGCGGTCTTGCTGCTAATCAAAATATTTCAGGATTATCAGGAACTTTTGATCTTTCTAATAGAATTGAAGTAGTAAGAAATGCTGTAGTAGTAACAGATGGAGGTACAGTGGCTACAGATGGTGGATTAACTGCCGTAACAACTATAACAGGAGATGGTATTGCCGATGTAATCGTATTTACAAATACAAGTGCAGCAACTGCTAATTATATTTATTTAATTACAGACGAAGCTGGAAAGGTTTTGACAACAGAAACAACATCACATGATTTTGAAGGTGTTTCTGTAGGGATATGTAAAGTATATGGATTATCATACACAGGAACTCTTAATGTTATTGGTAAAAATGTAACAGCAACAGACCTTTCAGATGGTAGTTTTTCAGTATCAACAAATTCTATTGTAGTAACTAGAGAAGAGCAAGGCACTACAGTTAATGGAGGAGTCATTGCAGGTGGACCTTTCACATTTACAGTTGGTGATGGTATTGCAGATAATGTTTCTGGAGTTACTTTAACAGGTACAGTAGGAGAAACAAATCAGTGGATCGTTACTGATGCACAAGGTAAAATTCTTGGATTGCCACCAACACCAGAAGCTGTTGATTTTGATGGAGCTGGAGTAGGAAGTTGCTTTATTTATAATGTAACCTATAACGGAGCTATCACAGGGCTTGCTGCAGATGCTTTGATCTCAGCATTAAACGGTGATTTTGATCTTTCTAATAGTATAGAGGTAATCAGAATTCCTGTATCATCAGGAGGAGATTGTTCTTTTGGAGCTCCTTTGGCTAATGCATTACCAACAATTGGTAATGTATCTTATAATGATGTTCATGTTTTAGGAACTGGTGGTCCTGATCTTAGTAATGTAACCAATTTTACAATTAATTGGGATCTTGCTAATAATGGATTATGGCAATTGTCTATGAATACAAATAATGGAGCACCAAGCTGGTGGGTTAATTTGTTAAGTAATATCACTACTCAGAATTTTAATGCTGCACAACCTTCTATTACACTTTCTGGAACTGGATTCTCTAATCTTGATGGATCATATTATGCTACTCAAGATGGAGATAATTTTGCATTAGTTTCAATAGGTGGTGGTTTCACTATTTATTTCAGTAATAGTGCAACAGCTCCTGTTTGTGAAGATGCTCCTAAAGGTCAAATAGTAGAAGGATTAACCGTGAAAGCACTTACAAACCCTGTTCAGGATAAATTAGTGATAAGAGGTAATGATTTCTTAGACGGTACTGCTGTAAATATTGTCAATATTGCTGGTAAAGTAATGAAAACAATGCAAGTACAATCAAAAGTGAAAGAAATAGAACTTAATACATCAGATCTTCCGATAGGAATTTATTTTGTACAGTTTAACAGTTTGAAAGGAAACATACAAACTATGAAAATAGCTAAGATGTAAATGTATTCTTAAAACCATTTAGACATATCTGAAGGAAGCTATGGGGCTTTAAATAGCTTCCTTCTTTTAAAAAATGATTTGAGTGAGATATGAACTTTTTCTGAATAAGAAAAAAACTAAACCCTATAACCAATTCTACACAAACTTATCGCTTACTTATGAAATCAAAAAAGCATACTACAAAAAGTTGGGCTTTCACCTTTGTAAAAAACAATATTCGCAAGCTTTGCGTTATTGTATTATTAGTTACACTAGGTGTTGCTATTAAGTCGTTTAGACAAGTATATGATGGCACGGCAGGTCCCAAAATGACTACGCAAACCTGGCCGGCAGGAACATTTTTAGCCAATTTTCCGGAAGGAGACAGAATTAATACCTACCACCGTAATTATTTATTTATGAGTGGTCAGGCAGGAACAGGTGTCTGGGATGTATCTAATCCAACAGCACCAAAAAGAATACAGTTTAGTGACGCTGCAAATAATGGTCACAGATGGTGGAAATTAGAAGGAGATTTATTTTATAGAGAGTATTCTGTGCCAGAAGTAGAAGGTACAGGCTATAAATATCTGGATCTTTCTGATATGTTGAACAGAAAACCGGTAACATCTTCAGATATATTATATACTGTAAAAGATGGCCAATCAAATTATGATAACCTAGAAACGTTTCCGCATACCATAGATGGTAGTCGAGTTTTCGATATGAGAACAGGAGCGCAAGTAGATGACATTCCTGCAACAGTTTCTTTACCCGATGTTGTAGTTCGTGTAGGAAACTATGTGTTTTATGCTCCCCAAACAGGAGATATTAGTGTGTTTGATTTTGGAGATCCTAAAAATATTAAATTTCTAGGTTCTTTTGGTGGTGATATCCCACATGAACAGTACAGTACAGGAATCCAATTATGGAGAAATTACTTGGTCTTTATGAGCGGTAACCAAGGACCAGATGCATTAGTAGGTTTTGATATTAGTGACCCAACAAATGTTAAAAGAGGATTCAGTTTACATTCTGATCAAATAACTCTAGGGCGTTATATGATTTTTCAGGATGAGTACGGATTCTCAGGAAGATTTGATAGAGGCGTAAAATTCAACTTTGAAAAAATGGAGGTTGAACAAGAATTTTTCCCTCCATCTAGCGATGAAACACTTCAATTTATAGATAACCAATGGATGCCTATTGGGCATATTCTTGTAGCAAGTGGAGATGATAAGACTTCTATTTTTGCCCATCAAGACGGACTGGATATTAAACCACCAACAGTAGGACATCATTTTCCGGTTGCGGGTGCTATAAACCAGCCGCAAGCAACAACATTAGGTTTTGTTATAAATGAAACATTAGATGATCTTACCTTAAACGATCAAACAATACAAGTAAGCCCTTTAGGAGGAGCACCTATAAAAGGTGATGTAACTACAACCTCATATCAAGTAGTTAATTATGCTCCTAAAGAAGAATTACTTCCAAATACAACTTATGAAGTAAAATTTGTTGAAGGAGGAATCAAAGATGCTGTTGGTAATGGGATGGAAGAGTATATTTTCTATTTTACCACAGGAGGAGATACAACTAATCAAGCTCCTGAAATTGCAGGAATAGATTTAAATATCCCTTCTCCTGTAGCCATAAATACTGCTGTGGATTTTACAGCAAATGCGACAGATGCAGACGGAAATACACTTACATATAGATGGGACTTTGGCGATGGTTCGCCAAAAACAGCATGGATCGGTAAAACAGCTTCACATACCTATACTGAAGCTGGTAATTATCTTGTTCAGGTTCAAGTTTCAGATAATAATGGGGGCTTTGTTGTAGGTTCTCAATCTATTGTTGTAGTATCTGGAACTGCTTCAACCCTACCTACCCAGTCGGGACCTATAGCAGTAGATGCTACAAATAGAATTACTTGGTCTGTAAATCCAGATAATAATACGGTTACTCTTATAAACGCCGATAATTTAAAAGTTATCAAAGAAGTAACAGTAGGACAAGATCCTGTAAATGTTGCATTAGATAATACAGGTAAAGCATGGATTTCTTGTAGAGATTCTGATGAGGTATATGTATTAAATACAGATGGAACTTTAGTGTCAAAAATAGCTTTACCAAAAGGATCACACCCTTATGGTATCGTTTTCACACCAGACGGTAGTCGTGGATTTGTATCTGCTTTTGGATCAGGAAAAATCATAGAACTAGCCCCTTCAACAAATACAATAAAAGCATCTCTAGATATAGGTGCTACTCCAAGAGCATTGGCTATTACAAGCGATGGAGAAAAATTGTTGGTGACTCGATTTATTTCTGAAGACGCTGCAGGAGAAGTTTGGGAAGTGAACCTAAATACTTTTACATTAAAAAATACAATCGCATTAGCAATAGATGATTTTACTGTAGATAATGGAAATGAAGGTAGAGGATTACCTAATTATATTGCAGGTATAACTATTCATCCGGATAATACATCGGCTTGGTCAGTAGGTAAAAAAGATAATATTCTACGTGGGCTAGCAAGAGACGGAAAACCTTTAGTTTTTGATAACGTTGTACGTACAGCGATTTCTCCTATAAACCTAAGTACGAGTAAAGAAGAACTTACTAAGAGATTAGATATTGATAATCACGGACAACCTTCTTCAGCACTTTATACACCAACAGGTAACTACCTTTTTGTGACCATGCAAGGTAATAACAGAATAGTTGTTATAGATCCAAAAAGAGGATTAGAATTATTAAAGAAAGATGTTGGAAAAGCACCGCAAGGATTGGCAATTGATCCAACAACAAATCGTGTTTTTGTAAAAAACTTTATGGACCGTACTGTTTCTGTATTTGACGCATCTGATATGATCAAAAACGGAAGTAATACCCTTAAAGAATTATCAACAATAAATACAGTTACTACCGAAACCCTTTCTCCTGTTGTGTTAAAAGGAAAACAAATTTTCTACGATGCTGCAGATTTAAGAATGGGAACCGATGGATATGTAAGTTGTGTAAGTTGCCATAGTGATGGTACGCAAGATGGTCGTACCTGGGATTTTACAGATAGAGGAGAAGGATTAAGAAATACAATCTCTTTAGTTGGTAGAGCAGGAACTGAACATGGTAGAGTACACTGGAGTGCAAACTTTGATGAAATTCAGGATTTTGAAAATGATATTCGATTCCATTTTAATGGTCAAGGGTTTATGAGTGATGCCGATTTTAACAAAGGAACAACTGCGTTATCTCTAGGCGATACTAAAAAAGGAAAATCAGCAGATTTAGACGCTTTAGTAGCCTATATAGAATCACTAAATACATTTGATCCTAGCCCTTATCGTAATCCTAACGGAACATTAACTACAGATGGTGTTGCAGGAAAATCTTTATTCGAGGATTTAAAATGTAATTCTTGTCATAGTGGTGAAGCATTTACAGATAGTAAAACTGGTAAAATGCATGATGTAGGAACCATCGTAACAAATAGCGGAGGTCGATTAGGTAAAAAACTAATCGCCTTAGATGTACCTACATTAAAAGATGTTTGGGCAACAGCACCATATTTACATAATGGTTCTGCCAAAACACTAACAGAAATATTTACAAAATATAATACCAATGATGCTCATGGCGCCACTTCCACCTTAAGTGCTACGCAAATGATGCAATTAGAAGCTTACCTTAAACAAATAGATGGATCAGCTGTATCGCCGGCAACACAACAAACACTAAAAATTGCATCTCCCTCAGATGGAACCGCTATCGATAAGGCTGATCCTATTAAGTTAAGCGTAGATACTAATATTACGGGTATTACTAAAATTGAATATTACGTAGATAATGCTTTAGTCGAAGAAGTGACTACAGCACCTTTTGAGTCTACATGGACTCCAGTTATTTGGAAAACATATACAATAACCGCCAAGGTTTTTTATAACAATGGAAATACAGCTTCTATAACTCCAGAAGTAAGTATAAAATATAAAAATACGATCGAGGTAATGTTTGTTGTAGGTGATAAGAATAATTTAACTTCAGAAGACCAACGTATTAAATCCCGTTTGGAGCAAAAATTAGGTTTTGAGATAACATTGTTTTCTGATGAAGAAGCTACAAGTCCGCAGTCTGCAAATCCGTTCGATATGGCATTGATATCTTCCACTGTAGATCCTAGAGAATTAGGAAATGATCTTGAGGCTGCCAAAGTACCTTTGATGACATGGAATCCTTTTATGTATGGTAAGTTAAAACTAACAACGGGTGAGCTAAATACAGGTTTTGGATTTACAACAGAAGGGTTTTCAACTATTACAGTTTCTGATCCAACACATCCAATGGCGGCTGGAGCAAAGGCAAGCACTGCCTTGTATTCTATTACGCAAAGTCTTCCTTTTGGAAATCCAACAGCAGATGCTATTGTGGTTGCCAAAGCAGGAACAAAACCAATTTTATTTGGATATGAAGCAAGTCTTGATATACCTTCAAGAAGAGTAGCTTTCCCATTAAGAGACCAATTCATGCATTTATTAACCGATGATGGATTAAACATGTTTGATGCGGCAGTATTATGGACACTTCATGGCGGGGATGCCAATGTCCCCATAGGCCCCCTGCCTGATGTGTTCTTTGAATCTCCATTAGATGGTGAATTAGTTAATACACCTTTAGAGATTAGATTCAAAACTGAAGGATGGTCTATACCTTCTCAACAATATAAGCTTAGGTTTAGAATTGATGGGCAAGATAGAGGTCTTGTTAGTAGTGGTGGAGTACTTACAGATCCTACTGTTTTAACAGAAGGACCACATGAATTATCGTTACAAATGGAACGTAGTGATAATTCACTCACCGATCTTGGAGAAACAATTACTGTTATTGTTACAAAAGATCAGTTGCCAAAAGATCCTACCGCAATCATTCAATCTCCGACAGATGGAGGTTTAATAGGAACCAGTTTCGATATAGAATTTTCAACCTTTAAATGGGATATTGCACCGGGAGGACAACATGTTAAATATTTTATCGATGGTGTTGAACAAGGATCTGTTTTTGAAATAAAACCTATTCCTGTTACCGATCTTGCCGAAGGGAAACATACTATAAAATTAGTGTTAGCCAAAGCAGATGGAACAGTAACTGGAGATCCTGCCGAAATTACTGTTACGGTAGATAAGAGATTTAGTAATTTGCCAGACACACCTTTTAGTCTAGAATATCGTGATAATAGCACTTCAGCAGGCACTGTAGAGTTAAAACCGGTATTTCAAATAGTAAGTGAGGCTACAGAAGCTGTTAATCTTGCAGATTTTAAAATTAGATATTGGTTTACTCCAGACAATAATGTACCAATGGTATTTAACACAGATTATTCTGCAGTAACTGGTACAACAGGAAGTTTTAATACTACAGGAACGCATGATTATCTTGAGATTGGATTTGGCTCCTCTTCTGGAAGTTTGGCAGCAAACGGAAAAACCGGTGAGATTCAGACTAGATTACATCATTCAGGATTTCAAGCACATGATCAAAGTAACGATTTCTCTTATGATGGTGGTAAAAGAGCTTTAACCCCTCATGTTTTAGTAACACTTTATCGAAAAGGAGTTTTAGTTTGGGGATTAGAGCCATCAGGAGGCCCAACAGATACTAACGGTAAACCAACGGCAAACATAACTTCAAATACCACACAGGGTATGGTGCCATTAGCAGTTGCTTTTGATGCTTCAGGTTCTACTGATCCGGACGGTGATGTACTATCTTATAGTTGGGATTTCGGAAACGGTGATACAGCTGTAGGAGTAACTACTTCATACGAGTTTAAAGATGTTGGAGACCAAATTGTTACTTTAACAGTAAGCGATGGTAATGGTAAAACAGATATAGCTACTACAACAATTAAAGTGCTGTCGCCAGCAATTTCTGTAGAGGCTAATTTTGTTGCTACACCTGTATCAGGTACAATTCCATTAGTAGTTGATTTTGATTCTTCATCATCAGTATTTCCAGTAGGAAGTACAATTAACTATACATGGGACTTTGGAGATGGAAGTACAAGTGATGTGCCAAATCCTTCACATACATATTCATTATCTGGATCTTATGCGGTTACGTTAACTATTAGTGATGGTATAAACTCTGATATTTCTAGTGTAGTTACAATTACAGCAAATGAACCAAATGCACCTATTGCAGAGGCAATTTTTGTTGCCGATGCAAGTACAGGAGTTGCTCCTGCTATCATTAATTTTGATGCATCTGCTTCAACAAGTACAGGAGGTAGTATTACCTCATATTCTTGGGATTTTGGAGATAATACTACCGCTACAGGAGTAAATGCCTCTCATGAATTTAGTGTTGCTGGAGTATATACTGTTACATTAAGCGTTTTAGATGCAGTAGGAACAACAGATAGTACAACAAGCACTATTACAATAACGGATCCTGGAAGTACAGATAGCTGTAGTTTTGGAGCCCCTCAAAGTTCAGCGTTACAAACTCTAGAGAACTTAAGTTATACCGAAGTTCATGTTTTAGGAACAGGAGGACCGGATTTGAGTAATATGACTAATTTTACTATAAATTGGAACTTAACAAATAATGGACTGTACCAGTTATCTATGAATACGAACAATGGTAATCCATCATGGTGGTTGGATTTAACAGCAAGTATAACTAGTCAAAACTTTAACGAAACTCAACCTGCGATAACATTTTCAGGAACAGGGATTGCAAATTTTGATGGTGTGTATAGCGCTACAGTAGATGGTGATAACTTTGTATTGGTATCAAATAGTGGTTTTACGCTGTATTTCAGTAATAATGGTAATGCACCGAATTGCCAAACCACAGCTGTTGTTACAAAAGCAGTTATTGATAATGCTAAAACAATAAAAGCTTTTCCTAATCCTGTTATAGATAATTTGACCTTGGTAGGTGAACAAGATTTTAGAGGTACTGTTATTAATATTGTTGATATTGCCGGAAAAGTATTGTCTACTCAAATAATTCAAACAAATTCAAAACAAGTACAGATAAATATGAATACTCTGGAAAGTGGAATTTATTTTGTGCAAATTCGTAAACGAAATAATACTATAATCAAGCAAGTTATTAAATAACACAAACATATTTATATAGGTTAGCAGTCAAGTATTTTTATTTTTTTTAAAATTCTTGACTGCTTTCTGTTTTTGCTGGTTTATATAATGGTTTTAAAGAAGAATACTTTAAGAATAAGTGTATTAAATGATAAAATAGTATTACAACTTAGAGGATTTTGAAATTACCTTTATAGTATTATTTTGATAGGAAATATGCCTGTATTCCCCTTCAATTTATAAACAATAACTGAATTTATTAAAGGTTTTAATAGTAAATATTATGTGCCTCTGTATATGATCAAAGACAGTTAATCTTACCCCCCTCTTATACATACCAATATCATTATATGGGTGAAACTGCATATAAATAAGTCTACCTTAATTAAATCAGTAAAATTTCTTAAAACACAAATTATTAGTGACTTAACTTAATTACACAATTATGAAAAACATTCTTAAAAACTTGCTTATTTATTGCTGCTTTTTATTGAGCGCAAGCTATTATCTACAGGCTCAAACTCCTGGGTTTGTATATACCGAAGGTGAAAAATTTATGCTAGATGGTAGACCATACTATTTTTCTGGAACAAATGTATACGATTTCTTTACTTATGGATCTTCAAGTGGAGATATTGAAACTCAGTTTATGGATAAAGACCGTATCGATGAGCATATGCGAAGATTATATGTGAACGGAGTGAGAGTAGTTCGTTTATGGGGATTCAGCCATGAAGATTGGCATGGTTTCGAACCACAAAAAGGGGTGTATAGTGAAGGGCAGTTTGCTCTATTTGATTATGTAGTAAAATCTGCCGAAGCAAATGGTATTAAATTAATTGTAGCCCTAGAAAACTACTGGAACGATTATGGAGGAATCAAAGATCGGCTTAAATGGGAAGGTATCGATGTTGCTGGTGCAGGGACACATGATCAAGGGCAGTTTTTTACAAATGCATCTGCAGTACAAGGATTTAAAGATTATGTAAAATATTTTATTACTCGTGTTAATCATTATGATGGAGTAGAATATAGAAATGACCCAACAATCTTAGCATGGGAGTTAATGAACGAGCCACGATACCAAGGTTTTGGAGATGATCTAACTTCTGATACTTTAAGAGCGTGGGTAGATGATATGGGAGAATTTATTAAATCCATTGATTCAAAACATCTTTTAGGAACAGGTTTAGAAGCACATGGTGCAAAATATGGTTTTGGTGGAGATGAAGGAAATGATTTTATTAAAATTCATCAATCTCCATTTATAGATTTTACATCTGCTCACCCTTACATAAGAGAAAGCTGGTCAAATTTTACCTTAGAACAAACCATGAAACTTATGGCACAATGGGCAGACGAATCTCATAACATCATCAAAAAACCATTGTATATAGGAGAATTTAATGTAGAAATACAAGAACGTTTTGAGTGGTGGGAAGAAATGTATCGTTTCATAGAAGAAGAAAAAATTGGGGCAAGTGCCTTCTGGTGGTTTCCTGATAATAAAACACCACGAGACAAATTTGGAGTTTTTGAAGGAGATACTGAAGTAGGTATATATAAAGAACATGCTCTTAAAATGGACGAAATGTCGGGAGGTGAGGCTATCTATCTTTCCTTGATGTCTCCAAAATCTGGTGATAAATACGTTTCAGGAAGTGATGTACATATCGAAGCTAATCTAATTAATGAAGATAGAAATGTAGCTAAAGTAGAGTTTTTTAGTAATGGTGTTTTAGTAGGAGAAGATGCTATCGCTCCTTATGAACTTGATCTCAAAGGACTTCCTGATGGGCAGTATACAATAACTTCTATCGCTACTGGTACAGGAATTAATCCTGTTAAAAAAACATCAACACCACGAAATATTCAAATTGGAGGAGAAGGTGTATTAACATTAGAATATAAAGATGCTTCTACAGCTGTTTTAAGTAATGTTATAAAACCACACTTTAGAATATTTAATAACTCATCACAAGGAGTTTCTTACTCAGATATTAGTGTTCGTTATTGGTTCGAAACCGAAGAAGATTTACCACTAACTTTTTCTACAGATTATGCAGTAGTAGGAAATAGTAATGTAAAAGGAAAGTTTGTACAGGTTGAAGGTAATTCATATTACCTTGAAGTTACTTTTGATCCTGCAACAGGAATATTAGGAAGAAACGCAGGATCTGGTAGAGTAGAAGCTAAAATTGCAAATAGTAGGTATTCTGAAACAAATCAAGCCAATGATTATTCCTATGATAGTACTAAGAAAGAATTTGCTCAGTGGGAAAAAATAGGATTATATCTTAACGGAAAGTTAATTAGCGGTATCGAACCTGGTACAACCGTCGATACGCCGACCGCAGCTATTACAGCGTCAACTACATCAGGAAATGGGCCTTTATCGGTTACATTTGATGCCTCGGGATCAACAGACCCTAATGGAGATGCATTGACCTATACTTGGGATTTTGGAAATGGTGATACGGCTGCAGGAGTTACAACTACCTATGAATTTACCGATTTTGGTGATAAAGTAGTAACATTAACCGTAAATGATGGTAATGGAAATTCTGATACAGAAACAATTACGATTTCAGTTAATGATCCCAATATTGCTCCTGTAGCAGCCTTTACAAGTAGTCAAGGTAGTGGAGTTGCACCAGTTTTAATAACCTTTGATGCTTCTACATCTACAGATGCAAATAATGATCCATTAACATATGCATGGGATTTTGGAAATGGCGATACGGCAACTGGAGTTACTACTTCTTATGAGTTTACTACAGTCGGAGAGTTTGAAGTAAAACTCACAGTAAGCGATGGAAAATTAGAAGATAGTAGTACTAAAACAATTATAATAAGTGACGGAAATCCTGTTGCTAATATTGCTGCAAATGTAACTTCTGGAACTGTGCCTTTAGAAGTTTCTTTTGATGCTTCTGGTTCTGTTGATCCGTCAAATAATACTTTAAGTTATTCATGGGATTTTGGTGATGGAACATCGGGTACAGGACAAACCATAATTCATACGTTTACTGCTATTGGATCCTATACGGTAATACTACAAGTTGATAATGGTCTAGGTGGAGTGGATACTGATACCATAACAATTCAAGTGCAAGATGTACTTCCAGTTTCAGATATTTCAGTAGAATATAGAGATGGAGGTAATGGAAACTCGTCTGATAATATGATTAATCCACATTTAAAAATAGTAAATGATGGAAATACAGCTGTTGCCTATAGTGATCTTACAATAAGATACTGGTTTACTTCAGAAGAAAATAAAGACCTAAATTTTTGGTGTGATTGGGCACAATTAGGAACTAGTAATGTCAAAGGTGTATTTGGAGAAGCCAACGGAGTAGATTATTTGGAAATCTCTTTTGATGCAACTGCAGGTACTATAGCTGGATTAACGAATTCGGGAGATATTCAAACAAGATTTGCAAAAGCAAACTGGAGTGGATTTGACGAAACAAATGATTACTCTTATGATAGTTCAAAAACATCGTATACAACACATGATAAAATCACATTATATCGTAGCGGTGGATTAATATGGGGTGCAGAACCAGTTGCACCAGTTAAGAGTCAACAAATAGAGAATACTGCATTAAAAGTAACTGTTTCTCCTAATCCAGTTGTTAATGATTTGACATTAAATACAAATTCAAGCCTTAAACATGCTAGTGTTAAGGTAACAGATTTTTCTGGAAAAATATTTTATGAAAAGCAAGTCCAAAACGATACCGATATGGTAAAGTTAGATTTTACACAATTACAATCAGGGATTTATTTTGTCCAGATTCGACAAGGTCAAAATATGACTGTTAAGCAGGTTATTAAGTAATAGAGTTTTAACTATTTCTGGATGTACTCTTAAGAAAAGTTTTTTAAACACTTCTTTGCGGTATATCTGGAAATTGTTATGCTAAATTTTAAATTATGAATACGATAAAAATTAAATTTTTAAAAATAGTATCGATTATATGTATGGTCGTATTTGGAATGAGTCATCAAACCTCATTCTCTCAAAATACGATTCGCGTAGATCAAGGTAAAATCTATTCTTCTTGTAATGAAGAAATAGTAATGCGGGGAGTTAATGAAATGTTTGTTTGGTCACAAGATAGAACAGGAGAAACAATACTGCCAGAAATAGCAAAGACCGGATCTAATGCAGTGAGATTGGTATGGACTACTGAAGGGGCAGAAGCAGAACTTGATAAATTAATTGATAATAGTATAAAGAATAATATGATACCCGTTGCCGAATTACACGATGCAACAGGGGATTTTAGTAAGCTACAGCAATTGTTAGACTATTGGAAAAAACCAGCAGTTTTATCTACAATTCAAAAATATAAGAAATGGTTGATTGTAAATATTGGTAACGAAGTTGGAAATGGATCTGAATCTACAGCACAATGGGTAGATTACTATAAAGATGCTATTACACAATTACGTGATGCAGGAATTGATGGGCCGCTAATGATTGATTGTGGGGGATATGGAAATAGAGAGAGTTATTTTTTGGAAGGTGGAAATGAGTTACTAGAATTTGACCCGAAACACAATATAATATTTGCTGTTCATACTTATTGGACAAATGGAGATGATCAAGCTAAGGTTGATCGGTTAAACACCATGATTGAAGATGCTAAATTAAAGAAGTTACCTTATATCATTGGTGAAGGTCCACAAGTAGTTGCATCTCCGGTAGCATGTGGACAGAGTTTTCCATATAAAGAAATGATGAAAAGATTACAAGAAGAAGGAATAGGCTGGTTATCTTGGTCTTGGGGAGCAGTAAATAATAATGATTGTGGATCTCCAAATAGTAAATTAGATATTACTACTGATGGTAAATTCGGAAGTTGGGCTACGGCTTTTGCAGAGGAAATGTGCATTTCAGATATCAATTCTATAAAGAATACATCAATAATACCAGCATCTATGATAGATGGTACTATTGCTGCTTGTGGAGCAACTTATACTATTACTGCGTCTTCAGAAGTTGGGGGATCAATCTCACCCTCAGGAACTGTCGTAGTCTCTGAGAATGATAATCAAATATTTGATATCAAAGCTAATATCGGTTTCAAAATTAAAGACGTTCTTGTGGATGGTGTTTCTGTAGGGGACGTTAGTACGTATACATTTTCTAGTGTAAAAGAAAATCATACAATAGCAGTTACTTATGCTACAGTTCCTCTTCCTCCACAAATACCATATGTAAACGGGTTACCTCAGGCTGTTCCGGGAAAAATCAAAGCTGATAGTTTTGATTTAGGTGGAGAAGCAGTAGCATATCATGATATCTCTTCTGGAAATGAAGGAAATGGAATAAGACAAGATGAAGATGTAGATACAGAAACAGCTGGAGATGGTGGAAGTATCGGTTTTACTGCAGTAGGAGAATGGATAGAATATACTGTAGATGTCGCAGAAGCAGGTACCTATAGTGTTGAGGTGTTGGTTGCTTCTCAAAACTCGAACGGACAATATCATATAGAGTTTGATGGTAAAGATGTTACAGGTATCCAGACAGTATCAACAACAGGTAGTTGGACAAGTTTTGTTCCGCATAAAATATCAAATGTTGCTCTTACTTCAGGAGAACAAGTAATGAGAATGTTTATCGATAATGGAGCATTTAATTTTTCTACAATAACGTTTACTAGTGATGGAACAACTAATAATACACCTACAGCTTCATTTACAGCTACTCCAGAGTCAGGAGTTTCCCCATTAGAAGTTAGTTTTGATGCTAGTGCTTCTTCAGATCCTAATGGTGATGCGATCACATATTCTTGGGATTTTGGTAATGGAGAGACATCAACATTAGCGACTCCTAAAGTTACTTTTACAGATATAAAAACGTATACAGTAACACTTACTGTAAGTGATGGTACTAATGTATCTAGTGCAGTGACAAAGGATATTGTAGTTTCTGATGGAAATATAGCACCAGTTGCTAATTTTACGGCTACCCCAACAGCAGGTATTGCTCCTGTAACGGTTAGCTTTGATGCATCTACTTCTACAGATGAGAATGGAGATACATTAACATACGCTTGGGATTTCGGAGATGGAAATACCGGAGTTGGAGTTACTGCCAATCATACCTATGCATTAATAGGAGAATATACAGCTACTTTAACAGTAAGCGATGGTAGTAAGACAGGAACATCTACACAAGTTATTAAGGTAACCGATGGTAGTCCTGTTGCTTCGTTTACAGCAGATGCAGAATCAGGAGTAGCACCATTAGCAGTTAGTTTTGATGCTTCTGGATCTGTTGATCCAATAGGAGGAACTCTTACGTATGCTTGGGATTTTGGTAATGGTGAGACAGCTGCTACTGCAATTGCTTCTACTATTTTTACTACTGTAGGACAATTTACAGTAACACTTACAGTTACAAATGCAGCTGGTGACACAGCTGTTGAAACTAAAACAATTAATGTAACCGATGGTAGTGTAAGTTGTACTTTTGGAACACCAACTGTTAACACTCTAGCATCTATAAGAAACTCATTTGAAAACATCTTTGTTTTAGGAGAAAATGGTCCAAACTTAGATAATGTAACAAAATTTATTGTGAATTGGGACCTTGTTAATAATGGATTGTATGAGTTTTCTATAAGTACAAATAATGGCACTCCAACCTGGTACACTAATTTATTGCCAAAAGTTACACAAAACTTTAATGCTGCAGAACCATCAATTACAATTACAGGTTCTGGGTTTACAGGATTAGATGGTGAATATTGGGCAACAATAGATGCTGGTAATTTTGTATTGGTTTCAAAAACAAGAGGGTTTACTTTATATTTCAGTGGATCAGCTATAGCACCAGATTGCGGAACAACTACACCAAACCCTACAGTTAATGGTGGAGTACTTGCAGGAGGTCCTTTTACGTTTACAGTTGGAGATGGTATCGCAGATAACGTTTCAGGAATAACATTAACAGATACGGTAGGAGATACAAATCAATGGATAGTAACTGATGCAGCAGGTAAGATTTTAGGATTACCAGCTTCTCCAGAAGTAGTTGATTTTGATGGAGCTGGAGTAGGAAGTTGCTTTATTTATAATGTAACATATAACGGAACAATTACAGGTCTTACTGCAGATGCATTAATTTCAGGCTTATCAGGAGATTTTGATCTTTCAAATAGTATTGAAGTAGTAAGAAACCCAGTTTCGACAGGAGGAGATTGTACTTTTGGAGCTCCGTTGGCTAATGCATTACCAGCACTTAATTCAAAGTATGAGAATATATTTGTTCTAGGTGCAGGAGGTCCAAATCTTGATAACGTTTTAGATTTAACAATCAATTGGGATCTTTCAAATAATGGATTATATCAATTTTCTATGAATACCAACAATGGTACTCCAGATTGGTATAATGATTTCTTACCAAAAGTAACTCAAACATTTAATGCTGCACAGCCAGCGATTACAATTGCAGGTTCTGGATTTACAGGATTAGATGGTGAATATTGGGCAACAGAAGATGCTGGTAATTTCGTGTTAGTTTCAAAAACAGGAGGATTTACTATTTACTTTAGTACATCTGCTACAGCACCTGATTGTAGTGGTATTAGTTCTGATGCGATACAAGCTCAGCCAGATGTTGTAATAAGCCCTAATCCTGCTTCAAACTTGATCAATGTTTCATTGAGACAAGGAGATGAAAAGAGTAGTAGTAAAATTACGAATGTTCGAATTAGACTATTTAATTTAATAGGTAATGTCGTTAAAGAGCAACAGGTAAAAGGCCAAGAAAATCAATCAAAAATTCAAATACCTATAATAGGTTTAGAACCGGGTGTTTATATTTTGGAAACTTTTGATTTTACTTCAAAACAAAGAACAGAAAGTAAAATAGTAATAGAATAAGTATACTTTTTGAGTCTATAAAATGGAGAGAGATTTTATATCTCTCTCCATTTGTATTTTATAACGTTTTCATGAATTGAAAATACAATGCCAATTTATTGTTAAATGAATATTAAAAAAAGATAAACAAATCCTTTAAAACACAGGGTATTCAGCTTAAAATAGTAAAGAAACTTTATAACAGATACTAATTAGTACTTAACGAATTCTAATCACAAACCTTCGAATCATAATTACATACCGTTGTCTGGTATGCTAAGTACTACTTTTAGTTTTTGATCAAATTTGTGATATAATTTGATTAAAAAACAAACAACACTAATTCAACTTTATAAATTGCTTTTGTAACGATGTCAAATTTTGCTTGGGAGGGCATTATAACATTATGCAATATTTTATAATTGAAAACTAACACTCGAAACAAATCTTTTAACGAATTAAATCATGAAACTTACAAAACTCAATTGTCTAATTGCTTTTTTCCTTCTAGGGCTAGTGGTAAAAGCACAAACTCCCGAAGGAGAATTAAAAAGATGGCATAAAGTCAGTCTTACATTTAATGGTCCTAATACATCTGAAACTGCTAATCCAAATCCTTTTTCTGATTTTAGGTTAGATGTTACATTTACTCACCAAGCAACAAATAGAAGCTATACTGTGCCAGGATATTTTGCAGCTTGTGGTAATGCTGAGAATACTGGTTGTAAATCTGGTAATAAATGGAGAGTACATTTTACACCAGATCAAACAGGGGCTTGGAATTGGTCTGCGTCGTTTAAGTCTGGATCTAATGTGGCTATAAACGGAGGAGGTTCTGGTGCTGGATTTATGAATGGTAATACAGGATCTTTTGCTATTTCAGAATCTGATAAATCAGGAAGAGATCACAGAGCAAAAGATAAAGGAAGATTACAGTATGTAGGAGAACATTACCTTAGATACTCAGGTACAAACCCTGCAAATCCTAATGGTAATTGGTTTGTAAAAGCAGGAGCAGATTCCCCAGAAAATGCACTTAACTATGTAGATTTTGATGCTACACCAAGTTATAATAATAACCTTAATAAAATTGGTAGTAAAACATGGCAGCCTCATCAAAGAGATTATGTAGCTGCAGATGCAAGTTCGTATACATGGAGCAACGGTAAAGGAACAGAGATTTTAGGTATGATTAATTACCTTTCTTCTCAAGGAGCAAATGTAGTATCGTTCTTAACATGGAATACAAGTGGAGATGGAGGAGCTGTTTTTCCTCATGTTTTAAAAGTTTCTGAACAGGAATATGGTAATACAGGGAGAGCTCAACAATGGAATAAAGTACATCATGACCGTTTTGATGTATCCAAATTGGCTCAGTGGGAAAAAATGATGGAATATGCAGATAAAAAAGGTATATACCTTCATTTTAAAACCATGGAAACAGAGAATGATAATAAAATGGATGGTGATAATTTTGGTAGAGAAAGAAAATTATATTACCGAGAATTAATAGCTAGATTTAGTCATCATTTAGCACTTAATTGGAACCTCACAGAAGAGACTACTCTTAAGGATAATGTAGCAAAGGCTACAGCATCATACATTAAAGATGTAGACCCATATGATCATAATATTGTAATTCATACATATCCTAACCAACAAGATCAAAGATATAATCCTTTACTAGGTAATAGCTCTGTCTTAACCGGTGCTTCTATACAAACAGACAAGAATAAAGTACATAACGATGTAAAGCGATGGTTAGAAAAATCTCGTAATGCGGGTAGAAAATGGGTTGTAGCTAATGATGAACAAGGTCCAGCTTCAACGGGAATTAGAGTTTCTGATAAAGAAGTAAGACACAAAGTTTTGTGGGGTACACTTATGGCTGGAGGAACCGGTGTAGAATACTATAGTGGTTATACAAATAATGATGGCGATATAAATGGGAACGACCATCGAAAAAGAGGAAATAAATATAAAGAGGGAGGATATGCTCTTAACTTTTTTAATAAGTACCTGCAGGGGGATATGATAAAAATGACCTCTTCAGATGGAGTTACATCTGATGGTAATGATTATGTACTCGCAAATGCAGGCAAAATATATGCTGTTTATAGACCAAATGGAGGTTCTACAGGGTTAAGTCTACCTGCCGGAAATAATAAGTATGATGTACAATGGTATAACCCTCGTAATGGCGGTAACCTAACAGCTAAAACAACATTAGGAGGTAATTTGGTTGCTCCTGATAATAATGACTGGGTTGCATTGATTACAAGTAAAGATGGAAACGGTAACGGCGGCGGAGACGGCGGTACTTGTGATAACACAAAAACAGCTACTCCATCTCAAGATGCGTATTTACAAGGCACAACAAAGTTTAATACGGCAGATTTAAGAGTAGAAAGTGGGAACAGAATTTCATACTTAAAATTTACAGCACCTTCAACAACAGAAAAAGTTACTGGAGTAAAATTAGAGTTAACCGTATCTTCAGATGGAGGTAATGGACTTATAGAGGTGTTTAAAGGAAACTCTAATAACTGGACAGAAGGTAATCTTTCTAATGGTAACAAGCCTGCACAAGGAACAAAAATAGGTTCTCTAAATACCACATATAGCGTAGGTCAATCGTATAAATGGGATTTAACGGGTGTTACCCCTGGAGAAACTATTTCTCTAATAATAAAGCAAACAGGAGGTAATGATGTATCTTTTTCTTCTAAAGAAGGTTCAACAGCACCAAAACTAATTTTCGAATTAGATTGCCCAGATGGAGGCGGTGATGGAGGAGGAAACTGCGGAACAGTTTCAATGAAATCAACTTCTGATTTTCCAACATTATCAGTTTCAGGATTCTCTCCTGCTTATAAAGATAATGCAAGAAATGCAGTGGCAATAGATGCATCTAAATACAAAGATAAGTTTGCAGCTGCAGAAGCTACTTTTGGAGGTGATACAGGAAAATATGATATCAAATTAACAACACTTACAGAAATTGATGGTGAGTCTTCTTATAGAGTTTCTATTGATGGTGTAAGAGTAGGGGAATTTAAAAACCCAACTACTGCTACTGATTATGCAGAGTCTGGAACAACTTTTAAAGGTATTGAAGTTAAAAAAGGAGCCAAAATTAGAGTAGAGTTTAATTCTCATACCAATGGTAATATTCCTGAAGGAAACGGGACTGCATTTTCTAGAGGAAGATGGACTGCACTTGACTTTATTTGTCAAGGAGGAGGAACTCCTGATGGTGGAGGCGACACCGATGGTGGAGAAGGATGTGTTGCTTTAGAGAAAAACGGAGTAGTAGCCGTAGAAGCAGAACACTTTTTAAGCCAAGAAAAAACAAGCAATAGAAAATGGTATGTGTTTGATGCAAATACCACAGGAACTCCTACTCCAGATCCAGATCCAAATCATGCAAATGGAGCTAGTAGTGGTGGGTATTTAGAAATTTTACCTGATACCAGAGTCACTCATGGTGATCCATTAGTAGCTGGAGTAAGTTTTAGTGATGTAGCAGGGCAAACTACAATTGTAAATTACAAGGTTAAGTTTACTTCTGCCGGAAAATATTTTGTTTGGGTACGTGCGCATTCTACAGGTACCGAAGATAATGGAGTACACGTAGGTCTTAATGGAAATTGGCCTGCATCAGGTAGAAGAATGCAATGGTGTTCAGGCAAAAACAAATGGACTTGGGAGAGTAAACAACGTACAGCGGCTAATCACTGTGGTGAAGAGCGCAAGATCTTTTTAGATATCCCATCTGCAGGAGTACATACTATCTCTTTCTCATTAAGAGAAGATGGATTCGAAATGGATAAATTTGTATTGTCGAAAGCATATACAAAACCAACAGGTAACGGACCAGCAGAGGTTTTAGTAGATTGTAATACAGGATCAGAAAATGCTAAACCACAAGTAGGAATGACATCTCCTACAAATGGAGCAACATTTGGTACTGGAGAATCAATAACACTTAGCGCAGATGCATCTGATAGTGATGGTACTGTGGCTAAAGTTGAGTTTTATATTGGTGCTAATAAGGTTGGTGAGGATACAACAGCACCTTATCAAGTAACAACTACCATTGCAAATGTAGGATCATATAACGTAACTGCTAAAGCTACAGATAATAAAGGGGCTTCAACTACTTCAACAAGTGTTGCGGTCGAGATAGAAGATAATACACCACCAGTAAATACTATAGCTATTCCAGGAAATTTTGAGGCAGAAAGTTTTGCTTCTAAATCAGGAAGTGTACGTATCGAAAACACCCCAGGAACTTCTGGTAAAAATCTTGGATTTGTTAAAAATGGAGATTATACCGAGTATACTGTTAATATTCAATCTAGTGCAAAATATGCAATTAATATTGCAGCTTCAAGTGCTGGTCAAGGAGGAACAATTGATATTGTTGAAGCCGGAACAACAGTTGGTACTGTAACAATTCCGGTAACAGGGCAATGGCATGATTATAAATCATATACGGCAGAAGTTTCACTTACTAGTGGTGAGAAAAAACTAAGATTGGTATACAAAGGGGCAGTAGGTTATCTATTTAATGTAGATAATGTTACTACAAGTGTTGTAGCTCCTCCTGTTGTTCAAACTAGAACTGTTACATTATCACCGATTCATGATGCTTATTTACAGGGGTCAAAAAGATATAACGATGGTATTGTTCGTGTAGAAAAGGATAACAGATCAGGTTATCTAATGTTTGATCTATCTTCTATTCAAGGAACTGTTACTAAAGCAGACTTACAGTTTACAATTGATTCTGATCCAGGAAATGGAAACATCAATGTAAATAAAGGGAGTAGTAGCAATTGGACAGAAAATAACTTATCCAATGCTAATAAGCCTGGAGTTGGAGATTTATTAGGTAATTTAAATACAGGGTTTGCAGTAGGAAGTAATAAAACGATTAGCCTAAATGCCGGAGGTATAAACGGAGATAAACTTTCACTTATTCTTAATGCAAGTTCTGGGAATGATATCGCTTTTGCCTCTAAAGATCATAAATCAGTAAAAGCACCGCAGTTAGTTATTACATATACAACTACTATTGGGGCTAGACAGGAAGATTTAGGTAAAAGTGCTAAGAGTGATATTAAAGTATTCCCTGTGCCTATGAAAGTGATGCTTAATGTATCAGGAGTTTCTAATGGGTCTGTTGCTAGAATAGTTGACTTTATGGGAATCTTAAGAAAAGAAGTTACTTTGAAAGAGGGTAATAACGCTTTAGATGTTCAAGACTTACCTTCAGGGCACTATATAATAACTATTCTGGAGAACAATAGAATAGTATCCAGAAAGAAAATAAGTAAATAACAAATAGTAAACACACGTTATTTTATGCAGAAAAGGTTACCCAAAATGGGTAACCTTTTTTTCTTAGTAAAGAATGAAGTATATGAGAATAACCTATCGTTTTACTAACGTCTTTTGTATAGTTTGATTTTCTAACCCTATTTTGATAAAATATAGTCCAGTTGTCAAATCTTGTATATCAATAGATTGATTATTAGTGTTTATTTCTACACTTTTTATAGCTCGTCCTAGATGATCAAAAAATTGAACAGGTACTTTAGTAGAGATAATTTTACCAAAATCGATCTGTACTTTTTCAATTGCTGGATTAGGATATAGGCTGATACTAGCTTTGTTCTTGCTATTTTCATTACTATTAGCGATAGAGGTGATAGCTGTATTTCTAACTGAAGAACTAAACTGAACAGAGTTGATATTAAAAGAACCACCCACCATAGTAAGGCGCAGAACTTTATTAGATCCACCAGAAACAGTAACTGAAGGTATGGTAATAGTCTGCCAGGTTTGCCATCCACCTGTATTGGGAACTGCAACGGTACCAAGATTTACACCATCTAATGAAACCTGAACAGATTTTGCAGTATTTCTAGGGCTAGCTACTCTAATGTTAATAGCATATGTTCCCGCCGTTGTGTTTGCGATAGTATATTCTAACCATTCTCCATTTGCAACCCAGCCTACATTTGTACCTCCTCCTGCATCAGTTGTAGTTTGAACGTCAACAGCTTCATTTGTTCTACCTTGCCCTCCATTATTACTTGTGTCTACATCATTATAGGCAACATCTTGTCCTCCATTGTCATAATTCTCTAGCTCAATAGTACCGGGAATGTTTTGAACGGCAAAAGCTGTTTGAGCACTAGTAACAGCTTCAAATCGAACCCAATTAATGTTATAGGATCCACCGCTAATGTTTAATCGTAATATTTGATTAGCATTTCCATTAGAAATCACCACGTTATTAAGCGTTAAATCTGTAAATGTTTGCCATCCGCCAGTATTTCCAATAGAGATATTACCTAAGTTTTGAGAACCCAAAAGTGCTTCAATTGATTTTGTATTGCTTACATTGCTCGCTACTCTAAAGGTAACGTTATAGGTTCCAGGTGTTACATTTCCGATAGTATATTCTAACCATTCTCCATTTGCTGTCCAGCCTATGATTTGGCCTCCTCCCGCATCTGGGGTATTGGTAATATCTACGCCTTGATTTGTTCTGCCTTGTCCCCCTATATTATTATTTGTGGTATCATTATAAGCCACACCTTGTCCTCCATTATCATAATTTTCAGCTTGGATAGTTCCCGGAATACTATTCGAAACAAATGCAGTTTGAGCATTTCCTGAGGGGGTATTAGAATTAGAGGTAAATGAACCTGTAAAAACCCCTCGTCCATAAGTAGAAGCTATAATCCTATTATTGTTATCATCTCCATTGATAGCCCAATAATCAAAAGAAGTAACGCTGGCATCACTCATTCCGTTTTGAGATCTGCTCCAAGTAGGGTTGGTAGCATTAAAATTAGTAGTAACCCAAACACCAAGTTGCGTTCCAACAATTACTTCGTCTCTGTCTAATGGATTTTGTAAAATATCTCTAACCGGAATATCAGGAAGATTTCCTTCTTTATTAACCCAGTTTGTTCCTCCATTAGTAGAAGACCAGATACTAGTCACTCCATAATTGTGCATAGTAACCATAATATCGTTTGCTGTGGCTCCAAATCTTACTGAAGACACAGAACCTACAAATGGAGTAGTAATGGCAGCCCAATTTGCAGTTCCTAATCCTACGTTAGTTAGACGTAATAAACCTCCATTGGCAGTACCTATAAGCCATGTGTTATTTGCAAAAGGAGAAGGTGTAAGTGCCGTTGGTTTTGCTGTTAATAAAGCATTTCTAATATCTGAATTTCGATCGTTAGCAACATCTATTGTTCTTATAGCAAAATTAGTTCCTGATGAGGCATTTGAGAGTAAAAAATTAGCCTGACTGTCATATCCCATTTGATTTACAAAATCTCCTGTTTGATCATCATTTGACAAGGTTGTAGCACCTCCTTGAATTCTACTTCTTCCATCCCAAGGTAAATTAAATCTATAAATAATATTATGAAGAAAAGTAGCAATCATAAATTGTCCGTCTCTATCCACAAATGTGTAAAAACCGTCACCGTCAGATAATTCTTCTGATCCATTAATTCCAGGAGTTACGTTTCTAAATGCTTGAGATCCATTGTCTTGAGCTCCTGCAGTAAAAATCCCAGCGGTGTCGCCAACACCATTAGGACCAATGGCAGCTTTTACATATTGAGTTACATTATAATTATTGTTTCTAGCGCCAAATACGTTATTATTTCCGGCTGTTGATAAACTATTAGCATAAAAAACACCACCATCATTTCCAAAAATTGCTTGGTTCGTATTTCCTGGACGAAATACCATTGCATGCTGATCTGCATGTACCAAAGAAACTGGTAAAGCTGCTAGATTATTATTGTTGGACCATTTAGAAATCTGTGTCCAGCTATTACCACTATTTGTAGATCTAAATAAATCAATACCGCCTACATACAGGATGTCATCATTTGTAGGGTCAGCTTCTATCATCAAATTATAAAATGATTGCCCACGTGTAAAGTCGTTTGTAGGAATCCCAGTATCAACATCATTTGGTAATGTTGTTTCTGTAACAGCACCAAACCTATTTGTAGTTCTGTAAATATGTACAGGATCAATTAATCTATCCTGAGCATTTCTGGCAAGACCTTCTGTTAATGCATACATCGTATTAGCATCTGTTGCAGAAGTTTCTAATTCTACTCGATTAGAATCTGGTAATGGAGATGATGTAGCTTCTGTCCAGGTAGCACCATTTGTAGATGAGAAAACTCTTCCTCCACCGTTTGAAAGCCCAGGCGTCTCTATTGTTCCCATCCATAATGAGTTGTCTGAAGCTATTTCTAAATCATTAGGGATATAGTAATAATTGGCACCACTAAATGTAAATCTAAGATTAGTAGATTCTATTCTATTCCAATTGGCTCCTCCGTCTATAGATCTATATAATCCAGCTGTTTGGTATCCTAATCTATTTGTTGGATTGGATGCATCTCCATAAATATGCGCTCCAACTCCAACGAATAACTCAGTTCGGTTTTCTGCTGTGTTGTTCCATGCAGTAACATCATTTACAAAGAAAATTCCTGATAAGAATAAATTGGTAGCACTAAATTCAAAAGTCGCGGGTCCGGCTGCCGGAATATTTACAGCTTGCCATGTTGATCCGCCATCAGTAGAACGATATACACCATTACCAACAACATCTCCAGCAGTATATTGCTCGCCGGTACCTATATAGAATGTATTAGAATTTCTTGGGTCTACGGTAATTGAAGTAACCGATAGATTTCCAGGAACATTTTCAATTCTACTCCATTGTGAATTGACTGCTGTTATATTATCGTTTACCCATAATCCACCACTAACACCACCAGCAAAAACTCTTCTATTGGTATTATCATTTGGATCAAACATGATTGCTCTGGTACGACCACCAATATCATTTGGACCTCGTTCTATCCAGGGGTTGTTGGCAGCATCTCCGGGAGCTCTTTTTGATATTTCTTTTCTTAATTTTTGTTGAAGTAGGTGTACATTCTCAGGACTTGTTTTTCCTGTTTGTGGATTTAGGGTAAGTTCCCACATTTGTTCATAATACTTGTTGGGGGGTAATCCTTTAGACTTTCGTTCTGCTTTGCTAAGTTTTAATGTTTCTGTAAAAGGGCTGTTTTTTAAATGTTGAGCGTGTAATGCTCTTTGAGCGGCGATAGTGCTGTCATTTTGTTTTTCTTGTTTTTCTAAGCCTGAGCGGGTTAGAAATAAAGCTGAAAATACAGAAAGACTTAGCCCTAACGTGACGTAGCGTTTTAACTTTTGTTTCATTTTAAGAGTTATTAATATTAGTAATAGCCACCTATGTGACGTTTGTGTATTTAAATAACAATCAAAACAAAAGCTACCCTACTTTTTTTTAAGGAAAAATTAAGATAAGCTTAGTTTTTCCTTATTATGTTTTTACTAAAAATCAACTGTTATGAGATAGAAGCGGCTATTAAAATAACTTACTTAGAACTAACGTGATATACGCTTATCGTTTTGGAATTTGATTAATTCGAATTGGATTCGATTTTGGTAGATTTAATTTCTTTCTTAAGTTGAGTTATTCTTTTTTTAACTTTTTCTTCAAAAAAACTTTTGAAGGTTCTCTTTTGGTTTTTTACCGAAGTGTTTTCTTTTTTCCCAAACTTTTCCATGTATTTGGTGTAGTAGGAAAGTTTAGTTTTAGGATCTTTATAATAGGCATCTGCAAAAACGGCGAGTTGATATTGAGATCTAAGACTCTCTGGATTTTCTTTTAAAGATTTTTTCATAAAAGTAATCGCCTCTTTCCATTTCTCCTGATGTCTATAATTCATAGCCAAATTGTGATATTCTTTATCCAGACTATAGTCAAGAAGTGTAATTGCAATATGATAGTATTTTTGAGCTTCTGCATAATTTTTAGTTTGACTGTAAAGCTCTGCTATCGTATAATACAATTTTGGATTTTTATCGTCATAATTAAGTAATATGCCATAGTATTTTAACGCTTCTTGGTATTCATACTCTTTATGATATGAGGTGGCAAGCATGCGGTAAATAAATTCATTTTTGAAATTCAATTTTAATAACTTCAAAAAATAAGGTATAGCCTTATCAAAGTGCTCTTTTTTATAATAATTTTGCCCTAGAATACTTATAAGTTCTACATTATTATTGTAATAAGAAAGACCTGTATTGGCATATTTGACAACACTATCATATGCTCTAAGTGACAAAAAATGTTTTGAAATTTTATAGCAACTCTTTTGGTGTGAATTATCTAAAGTAAAAGCATTTTGGTAATAGTTTATAGCGGTACTATCCTTACGAATCTCTTTGACTAATCCTAATTGATATTGAAAATTGGGATTCTTAGGGTATTTATAAATGAGTCCCCCAAAAATACTATCGGCTTTAACGAATTTTTTTGTTGTTATTAATAACTTTCCGTATTCAAATAAGGCTATCGTAGATTCTGAGTCTATATCGATAGCCTTTGAGTAAAAATTTAAGGCGTCATCATAAGTTCCTATTGCTTTGTGAGCTCGTGCAATCTGCAAGAATGTATAATTAGTATTGGGAGTTACATTTTCATATTTCATTATGGCGTTTGTATAATCTCCAAGTTGAAATAATTTATCTGCTTCTACCACAGTGCTTGATTGCGCTTTAATAGGTGCAATTTTGCCCAAGAGAGCAGTCAGTATAAGTACTAAAAAATAATTACCCTTCATGTATTTTTAAAATATATAAATCTCCCTCATAATTTCCGTCTAAATTAGAAGTAAGCATATTTTTTACTGTTTCTAAATCATTAGACTTTTTAAGATATACATAGTAATATTTGTCTTTCGGATTTTGAAATACTTTTGGATCAAGACCTTGCTCTTGTAATTTTTTAAGTCCTTTTTCTAAAAGTGATTTACGCTGATAAATATTAGAGATTAGATAATACCCAAGTTTAACGTTATGGTTTTTAAAGTCGGATAGATTATCCGATAAAATTATCGGTTCTGTTTTAATACTTTTTTTTTCAAACGATTTTGATAAATCCTCAGAACCATTTTTAAACACAATAGGCAAAGAATATAGCACTCCTACTTTTTCTCCATTTAATTCTCCCGGAATCATCTTAGGTATAGATTTAACTACTCTTATAGCTTCTTTTTCTAATTCTGGCGATGGCCCTCTAGCTTGCACACTTGTAATGATACCTGTTTTATGAATTTTAAAGCGAACATAAATACGATTTACACCAGGTTCTGAGTATTTTTTCATTTCAGAAACATTGAAATTGGTATTGACAAATTCCTTAATTTCATTTGACACGCATTTCTTCATTTCTACTTTATTTAGAATGCCTTTACAAGATTCTGTAGTAGGGATTTTATCTATTAATGCAAAAGGAATCCCGTCTTTAATTGTATCTTTTGAGATTTGTGTGATCCTTTTTTCAATATGATTTACATTGTCAAGAGTACTTCTAGAAGCTGTTTTTGTATTGCTTAATTTTCCCGAAAACGAAGAAAAAACGATCATTATCATAAAAACAGGAAGTATTATTAAATATTTGATTGTCATGTTTTTATTGGATTTTGGTTTTTGTAACATTAAGATTCTCTTTTTAAGTAAGGAGTGATTGAAAAATTGATTAATGAATTTTATTTTTTCTGTATCAAACCCTGTGTTTAATAATTGTTCTGAGTATTTTCTTTTTCCAAATACAGTTGCACTTTTGGCATCAGCTATAAATTCATGAAGTACATTAATCTTTGATTGATATATGTAAACTAAGGGGTTAAACCATAGTAAGATTTTAAGAAACTCAAACCATAACAAATCTATTGAGTGCCTTTCTTTAAGATGCACGATCTCATGAGTGATAATTTGTTCTTTCTCACTGTGGATTTGATCTCCTAAGTAAATGGTGTTCCAAAAAGAGAAAGCATCATTACTGTTTTTAACAGTTACCAGGTTGTAGTTATAAATTTTAGTTATTATTGATTTTTTTCTTAGTAAATAAAGTTTTACGTTTTTATTTATAAAGGATAAACAGGCAACGGTGAGACCAATACCATATATTATGAGCCACCAATTTAGATTACTAAAGTTACCTGATACAGTTGTTGTTTGCAGTATCTGTGAGGCGTTGTTAAGCTCACTTTGTTGACCAATAAGAACTGCCGGGAGGTTAACTATATATTCATCTGGAATAGTATTTTGGATGCTTTTAATCCGCACAAGAGGTAAAATAAACGATAACACAGAGGTGATAAGTAGATAAACCCTATTTAAAGAGAAAAAAGTGTCTTTTCTGTGAAACAAGTCATATGCGATTAAGAATATGAGCTGAAAAATTATAATGCTAATTAAATAATGTATCATGATGGTTAGAACTACTTTTTTCTCAATTAAATATTATTTTTTAGTTTCTGGAGTGTACTCTAATTTTAGATTATAGGAAGGTACATTTAGACCTTTTTTTGTTCTTACAGTATTATAATCAAGTTTAGGCACTCCTTTTTCTGATTTTTTGACGTTTTTAAAATAGGCCATACAGATATTATCAATAGTTTTTTCAGCATAATCATCCCCATATATTACACTATATTCATACGTACCCTCGGGAATGTTTCTAGCAATATATACTTGGTTAGTTTTAACGTGAATTGTACGTACGACTTTTTGATTTTCTAATGAAGTTAGAGTAAGAATAACATCAGCATCTTTACCTGCTGTAATTTTTAAATAGTTATCTATTTTAGTATCGTATTGTGCATTTTGATTAGGACATTTTGGCTCGGCTTCACGTTCAATAATTTTTTTAGAAATTTTTGGTTTAACATTTTTGGATGAAGTAGCTTCTTCATTGATAGTCTTTTTTTGATTTTTATTTTTTAAATCAATACTTAAAGAATAAGATGGTACGTTGATTCTTTTTTTGGTTTTGACTATTTTAAAATCAAGAATATTCGGATTTGTTTCTATAGCTATTTGGTTTGTGAAATAGGCTTTGCATTCACCATCAATTTGCTTTTCAGCATAATCTTTACCATAGACCACATTAAGCTTGTATGTTCCTTCTGGAATATTTCTTACGAACTGAGTTGTGTTTTGTGTAATATATACAGTTCTTACCTTTTTGGAAGTTTCAGTAGAAACTATATCGACAATGGCTTCTGAGCTTTTTCCGTTGTACAATTTTAAGTAATTATTTAGTTTACCGTTGTATTCAGAATTTTCATTAGGACATATAGGTTCTCCACTAGCAAAGAAATTTGAAGTGCTTTCATCAATGTTATTTGTTGAATTTTCAATACTACTTCTTGTTATAGTGCTTGAAGCTTCAATAGAAGAAGTATAAGACAGTATGCCAATAATTACGGGTGCTAGTAGTAGGTATTTAAATTTAGCAATAGTTTTAGATTTGGATTTTTGTAACATAAATATTCGTTTTTTGATTAGGGACTTATTAAAAAATTGATTGACAAATGTAATTTCCTGAGTTTGAAAAGCTGAGTTTAATAATTGTTCTATATAGTTTCTTTTTTCTATAGTAGACACCACTGCGGCATCAGCCAAGTACTCATGTAAAATTGTAATTCTAGATTGATAGATATAAATCATTGGGTTCCACCATAAGACTACCTTTAAAATTTCAAAAAATAGCTGGTCCAGCGAATGTTTTTGTTCTACATGAACAATTTCATGAGTAACAATTTGTTTTTTCTCTTCTGCATTTAGTTGATCTCCGAGATAAATCGTATTCCAAAAAGAAAAAGCCTGGCTGCTATTAGGAAGCGTTACTATTTTTTGATTTTTGAGAACAGATTTAAAAGAAAAACTTGTTAAAATATTCAGTTTGTAAAACTTCATTACAAGTAGAAACAGACTCACTATTACACCTAAACAATATAAAACTAACCACCAATTTGTTGGACTTTGTTCTGGCCCAGTGGTACCAAGAACAACAAGACTTTCAGAAGAGGTGTTAATTACTCTCTCTAGTTTAGATACATATACTTGAGAAGTAGGTGTACTTAGCGCCTGAATTTTTATAAAAGGAAATATTAAGGATAGAATTGGTGTAAATGTTAGGTATATTCTATTCCATATAAAAAATGTATCCTTTTTATGAAATATATCATAAAGCACTAAAAATAGCACTTGAAAAATCAAGGTTTGTAAAAGATAATGAGGCATAATACTTAATTTTCTTTATCGATTTCTTTTAAAATTTGTTCCAGATCTTTGATGTCCATATCATTCTTTTTTACAAAAAATGAAACCATATTTCTAAAGGAACCATTAAAGTAACCGTTCATAAGTTTGTTAAGGGATTGACTACTATAATCTTCCTTTTTTATCAAAGGAAAATAGATATACCCTTTACCTTTTTTCCGATGTGAGACAAATGCTTTGTTTTCTAAGATTCTAATTATTGTAGAAATGGTATTATATGCAGGTTTTGGATTAGGCATTTTGTCTATTATAGACGCTACATTTGCTTCTTCCAGTTCCCATAATAACTGCATTACTTCTTCTTCGGCTTTTGTAAGTTGTTTCATAAATTGATTCTTCTATAGACTATTAAACTAAGAAACGAACAAGCGTTTCTCTGTAAATTAGATAGAGTTATAGAATAAGATTTTTAGTGTGATTGTTTTATTTAAAAAACAAATATAACTAAATATTTAGTTAAAACTAATTATTTAGTTAAAAAAATGTAAAACAATGAATTTTAGGGATGTGTGTTATTGGTACAAGCTGTATTTTGTCTAAAAACTAACAACAACCCGAGACAAGTAATCAATATGAAGAAAATATTTTGGTATGAGTGCAGATAGGTATTATTAATTGCCTGTTAGTTGTTTCTCTGTAGGGTTAATTTCTATTTGGGTTTTATTGACCTCAAAAGTGATAAGTAGGGTATAAATATCTTCAGACTCAAGTGTATTATCTGTATTTGCAATAGGTATCAAATCAGGAAATGATGCTAACACTCTAATAGCTTCTATTTCTAAAGGAAAAGATGATGCTTTGGCCTGTATGTCGGTAATTTCTCCTGTAGTATCAATCTTAAAACGTGTATAAATACGATTAGCTCCAGGTTTGGTATCTGAAGAAATTGCAGTAATATCATAGTTGTCATTAACATACTTCTGAATTTCTTTGATGACACAGTTTTTCCTTACACGTTCATTAGTTGAATTTTTGCATTTTTTTGTAGTGAAACTACTTTGAGAAAAAGACATAAAGCATGTCATCATGACAAGCGCTGATGTAAAAAGAGTTTTCATAATTCTGGGGGTAGTTTTGAATCAATAGTTAGTTTATTAGTCTTTGCTTAACAGTAAGCTTATACAAAATAATTAAATTTAACTATAATATGTGTACTCTTATCTAAGTAAGAATAGGTTGGGCGTGTTAAATGATATTGTCGTAACAAATCAGAAACATTGTCGTCATATAAATAAAAAAGTATGGATATTGCTTTAGTAGTTATAGGTCTTCTCTTTTGTCTTTTGGGTATTATAGGTAGTTTTTTACCAGTTTTACCTGGACCTTTTACTTCTTGGATTGGATTATTGATTTTACATTTTACAGATGCCGTTCCTCAAAATTGGACATTTTTAGGAGTTACTTTAGCAATTGCTATATTGGTTTGGGTACTTGATTACATAGTTCCGGCATTGGGTACAAAAAAGTTTGGAGGAACTAAATATGGTATGATCGGAAGTTCTTTAGGATTAATTGTCGGTATCATATTCATGGGGCCACTTGGTATTATTATTGGGCCATTTGCTGGTGCTTTTTTAGGAGAATTTATAAGAGATAGTAGTGAAACATCAAAGGCACTCAAAGCAGCCTTTGGATCATTCATAGGTTTTTTGGCAGGAACGTTTTTAAAATTTATAGTATCACTAGTATTTATTTGGTTTTATTTTATTAAAGTTTCTGAAAATTGGGAAGCATTATTTTAGTAAATGATCTCTTTTGTGTTGTAACATATTGAATTTTAATCAGTTTTATAAATATAAATTCACAAAATCATCAAATCATGAAAACGTATTTTTTATCGGCACTGGTCGTGCTAAGTGTACATTGTAGTGTAGCACAAGACAAAAAGGATAAACTGCCTGGCAATCCCTCACTAGTTTCATCAAAAGAACAACTTAAAGCTTTGGTAGATCAAGAAAAAGGAAATTTTAAGTACGCCGTTCAAGATTATTTTGAAAGGCCGAAACAATCTTCTTTTCAATTTTCACCAGATGGGATGTACTTTTCTTATCGCGAAAAAGATACTAATGGAAAAAGACATATATATGTTAAGAATACAGAAACAGAAGTTACAAAAAGAATCATTGAAGAAAAAGAAGAACTTATCAGAGGTTATGGTTGGGCTAACAATAATCGTCTTATTTATGTCATGGATCAAGGTGGAAATGAAGATTATCACCTTTTTGCTTCAGATTTAGATGGTTCGAATCAAAAGGATCTTACACCTTTTAAAGGGGTTCGTGTAAATATTCAAGAATCCTTAAAAGAACAACCCGAGTTCATGATTATTACTATGAACAAGGATAATCCACAGATATTTGAACCTTTTAG
The DNA here is from genome assembly GCF_003443715.1 of Aquimarina sp. AD10. Lineage (NCBI taxonomy): Bacteria > Pseudomonadati > Bacteroidota > Flavobacteriia > Flavobacteriales > Flavobacteriaceae > Aquimarina > Aquimarina sp. AD10. The sequence continues at coordinate 4,731,755 of NZ_CP031965.1, forward strand.
AATAAACATAAATACTGGAGAGCTAAAAAAACTGTACGAAAATAAAGATGTGCAAAACCCTATATCAGGATATAATTTTGATAAAGACGGAAATTTAAGGGCTTATAGTAAACAAGAAAACGGAACGAATTATAGTTTATATTATAAAGTAGCTAAAGAAAAACCTTTTGAAAAAATCCTTACAACAACCTGGAAAGACAATTTTTATATTATCGGATTTGATTATACTACGGCATATCCTCACGACGCTTTTGTAATGAGTAATTTAGAAAATAATACAGATGAGATTATTTTGTATGATCTAGAAAATAAAAAAACACTTAAAAAAGTATTTAGCAATGCTACTTTCGATGTGGGAGGAATGAATCGTTCTAGAAAAAGAGGTTATGAAACTGATTATTACTATTATACTGGAGAAAAAAGTGTTACAATACCAGTTAGTGAAACATTTAAGAAGTTATACAAGAAAGTAAACGATAAGTTTGGGGATAAAGATGTTTCTATAGCTAGTAAAACAGACGAAGAAGATAAGTATTTACTCTATGTTGATAGTGACAAATTATATGGGATGTATTACCTGTATGATACAAAAAAAGATAGTTTTAAAGAGATTATGAATTTAATGCCTCAATTAAAAGAAGAGGATATGGCAGAAATGCGACCTATTAAATTTAAGTCAAGAGATGGATTAACATTATATGGTTATCTAACAATACCAAAAGGAATCGAAAAAGGAAAAAAACTTCCTTTGATTGTGAATCCACACGGCGGCCCATATGGTCCAAGAGATTATTGGGGGTTTAATCCAGAAACACAGCTTTTTGCAAGCAGAGGCTACGCAACTTTACAAATTAACTATCGCGGTTCAGGAGGTTACGGAAAAGAGTTCTTTCTAGCGGGGAGTAAACAAATTGGTAGAAAAATGTTAGATGACCTTGAAGATGGAGTGAAATATGTAAAATCTATGGGATTCATTGATGAAAATCATATCGCTATTTATGGCGGAAGTTATGGTGGACTAGCTACTTTAGGAAGTTTGGTGAAAACACCAGATTTATACCAATGTGGAGTAGATTATGTTGGTGTATCAAACTTATTTACCTTTTTTAAGTCATTTCCTCCTTACTGGAAACCCTATCTGGCACAAGTATATGAACAATGGTATGATGAGAATGATCCAGAAGATCAAAAAATAATGAAAGAAGTTTCACCTGCATTAAATGTAGATAAAATTACTAAACCTCTTTTTGTTGTGCAGGGAGCTAACGATCCTCGTGTAAATATTAATGAATCAGATCAAATTGTAGCCAATTTAAGAGGAAGAGGTTTTGATGTTCCGTATATGGTTAAATACGATGAGGGTCATGGGTTTGGACATGAGAAAAACCGAATCGAATTGTATAAAAGTATGATGGGCTTTTTTGCAAAGCATTTGAAATCTGATATTCCAACATCGACGTCGTTCAAGCAATAAAAACAAGTGTATAAAAATATAATACCTCTGTTAAAGCTCTAACAGGGGTATTTTTATGTCCAATTTTAGGCCTTTAAAATGTGTTATAAAATGTTTAATTAGGTTAAAAAAAGAATAAGTATGCCTATTTACCAAATCTAAATTAGGTATTCAGCATAAAAACGTATTTCTTACGTTTATTCTTAAAACTAAACTCTTAATTTACTATGAAACACAAAGTATCTATTATTGCCTTATTAGTGTTGTTATGCACTAATTTTGCCTCAGCACAAACAGTAGAGTCTCGTAGACAAGCAGCCAATACATTATGGGAAACTTATGGTAGGAATCCAAATAATCCCTCACAAATGCCCGATGCGGTGCCAGTTAATGTAAACGCTAATATAGACCAAATAGTAATTGACCCAACTTTTAGTAATCTGGAAACAGCACTAAAAAACCTTCTTGATAATAATGGTGGAATTCTTCGTTTCAATGCTACGACTCCAACCACTATTAATTTTAATAATGTTATTCATCTTAATCCATCATACCAAAATAGAGATAAAGTAAGAACAATTGTAATTCAAGGTAAGAACATCACATTTGATGGTCAAAATAATACTAGTCTTTTTTTGGTTAGGGGTAGTGTTAGATTAGTAATTCAAGATGCAACGTTAACAAATGCTAACTTTAAAGGAGTCTCCCAGGCAAATCTTAAAAATATCTTTCGTTCTGGCGGTGGTGCCATAGAAGTGGCGCAAGCAGCGTCATTTTTTGGATCTTTAAGAGTAAGAAATTGCCAATTTGTTAATAATAAAGTATCGCATTTTAATGGTATAGGTGAAAACCAGAATGGTGCAGCAATTAGAATTAATAACAAAAGTACTGTAGAGGTATTTGGTTGTAGTTTCAAAAACAATCAAGCGGTTACAGGAGGAGCCATAGGAGCGACTTCAATCGAAAGACTTACTATCATTAATAGTTCTTTTGATTCTAATTTATCTAATGGATACAAATCAACTACTGGTTATATGAATGTAGTAGAAGGTGCTGGCGCTTTGCGAGTAGATAGAACCACAAAGCCTCTTGAAATCTATGGAACTAGTTTTGTTAGAAATTCTGCAAATGTGAAAGTATCCGTAATGGAGGTATTTATAGCTCCAGTTTTTGGATCTTCACCAGGTTATCCTACCAATGAACCGGCTCTAGTTATTGATAATTGTGAGTTTAAAGATAATACATATAATAACTATGCAGGCGTAAGTAACTTTGAAAGAGCTTTTTTTGCAGGATGTATTGTTTTTCATGGCAATAGTGCTAAAATGAAGTTAACCAACTCTGTGTTTAATAATAATGAAGTAGGACAAGCTAATGTTAGATTGATTAATAATTTTGAATTTGACAACTGTACTTTTGCAAACACTAAATTTCTTAATGTTGTAGATGCACCGCAGCAAGGAGCCGTCTTTTTACAAAAAATACCTGAATCAGGGTCATTTAATAACTGTACTTTTTATAAAAATGAACCTAGAAATAGAACTGTGGCTAATGACATCATGTTTTGGCAAGGTACAGTGCCTTCAAGAGTTACATTAAATAACTCTATATTTTATCGTACGAACACAAGTACAAATATTAAGCAGGTAAAAGCTCCTTTAAAGGGAAATGGCAATAATCAATATATTCCGGGAGTAGCTTCTTCTAGTCTTTCTGAAGTCACTACGACAGCTTCAAATAAAACTAATCCAAATATTATTGCCAATAATATAGTAGATATGTGTCTAGGGACAAACACACTACCTTTGGGTATAGGAGGTATAGATGATTGTTCAGGAACACCACCAAATCCAATAGGTATTGTAATTCCGGGAACTATTCAGGTAGAAAATTTTGTTGCTAAAAATGGAGAAGTAAGAGCAGAAAACACACCTGGAGGAGGACAAAACCTAGGGTTTATAAAAAATAATAATTATACCGAATATGATATTAATGTTGATAAAAAAGGAACTTATACGTTAGATGTTTTTACTTCTTCAAATGGAGTAGGAGGTAATGTTGTAGTTTCTGTCGGGGGAGTAAACAAGGCCACCCTAATGGTTCCTGTTAATAATGCATGGCATACCTATGATACTTCAATCACTGCAAATTTAGATTTGGTAGCAGGGACTCAAAAAATTCGTTTTACATATACTGGGGGAGCAGGATTCTTATTTAATTTTGATCGAGCAGAATTTAAGTTGAATACCGCCGTGCCAGTAACATTAGATTGCAATGATGCACCTACCGGGTTAAAAGCGATTAGCTCGACTACAAATTCGATTACGTTTTCATTTGATAATTCGAGTAATGACCTTAGAAGATTTGAGTTAAGGGCTTTCGTGCAAGGTACTTTTGGGGGAAATATAAATTCTGGAGCAGTTAGTTACGCAGCAGCCCCAGAAGGAAGTTCTACAATAACGATAAAAAGTTTACAAGGAGCTACTAGTTATGATTTTGTATTTAGAGCGCTATGCTCAGGTAGCAACCCTGGGGCTAGTTCGGTTGCTCCTCTAGTTAACGCTTCAACAAGTGCAACACTTGCTAAGAATGTAAATAATGAAGAGTTAGAAATTATAGCGTATGAAGGTTCTTTGGAGATAAATAATTTAACAGTGTTTACTGGTGTTGAGAATGTGAGGTATGCCTTATATAATTTATCTGGTCAAATAGTGAAAAAAGGTATTTTAACTACCTCAAAAATTTCAACGAAAGGTTTTCCAAAAGGAATATATCTACTAGAGTTAAATAAAGGAATCAAAAGAAAGGTTTTTAAAGCCTTAGTGCAATAAATAAAATAAAAAACCAATACACTAGATCAAGTCTAAAATTGTGTTCATTCGATTTTAGCCTTGGTCTAGTACTTATTTTATTAGTCTTGATGGATTATTTTTAAAAACGGTTCAAGGAGATTGGAATTTAGTAGCCCAGGGAACTCATATGACAGTTGTATCATTATATCACATAAAAAAAACAGCAGCCTATTTTAATGGACTGCTGTATGATAATTATAAAGAATTGATACAATTCAATACGGAAAAAAAATGATGAACTAAAGTTCAATTACTTTCTCACAACTAATTTTTTTGAATAATTTTTTCCTTTAGCATCACTTATATATACTATATAAATACCTTCTGATAAGTGCTCTATATTTACACTATTGCTAGCTTTATGAATGGTCTTTTGCATTTGCAAAGCCCCCATCATATTATAGATTCGCACTTGTGAGTTTTTTACTTTACCCCAATCGATACCGATCACTGTAAATTCATTTTTTGAAGGGTTTGGATATAGATCCATATGCCCAATGAATGAGTCGGATTCAATAAGCTCTTCTTTTATGTCGGCTATGGTCGTATCTGACTTAGAATTTGTTTGTCTATTCGAAGTACATGGTTTTATTGTGAAAACTGTTCGCGAGCCCTCTTCAACACGGGTGCCTGTCCTTATTATAATTTGTCTTCTGGCCCGGGCGTTCGTATTACTACCAGCCTTAAATGTACTTCCTACTACCTCAATATTATTGTTTACTCTATATTCTTTGACTGAGGTTTCTGTGACATTTTGCAGTAACAAAGAATCATGAGTACAATCCTTCGGACTGGTATAAATGATTTTAGCAGCGCTATAGTTTGATTCCCCATACTGACCAATGGCCTGCACCCAAAAAGTATATTTAGTTTCAGGCTCTAAAAAGCGCACTGTATGAAATGTATTGGAAACAGGAGATGTAATACCTGTTCCGTCTGAACGCCTCATTCGGACCTTGTACCCAGTTGCATCTGCAACTTCATTCCAATATATGGAAATTTGTGTTTGCGAGGTAGAATGATTAGTTATAATCGGAGTCTCAGGCACCGGTGCTTCTTGAGTTGACGTCATAAGGTTTTGCGAAAAATCACTAACAAGATATTTGTTTTTAGCTCTGACCTTGAAACAATAGCGCGTATCAGGATCTAAGCCCGTAATTTTATACGAAGTCGAGGTGGTCGTACCAATGAAATTACCCTCGCAACCAAATACCTCATATTCCGTTGCGTTATCACTAGGGTTGAAAAATATTCTGATATAGTCCACTTGGCGTTGGCTGCCATATAAATCTGGAACAGTCGGAATAGGTGCGACTTCCGTTCTAACCGAAAGGTCTTCGGAAAAAGAAGAAACACCACCGTTATTTGCTGCTCTAGCTTTATAACAATAGTTAGTATCTGGGGCTAATTCGGTTATCTGGAATGTGAAGTTTCCTGAACTTTCATATTCAGCTATCTCATTTCCATTACAATCATATACCTGATATTTTGTTGCATTAGTACTCTGACCCATGGTAAAACCAACCCAGTCAATTCCAATGGCGTTAACACTTAATGTAGGAGTGCTAGGGGTAGGCACAACTTCCGTTTCTACCTCAAAATCTGAGGAGAAACCAGAAGCCCCTAAACTATTCAGCGCTCTAACCTTGTAGCAATAATTAGTTCCTGAGGCTAGTTCCGTTATCGTGTAACTTGTACTAGAGGTCGTACCTAATTTAGTGCCCGTGCATGTAAAGACCTCATAACTCGTTGCTCCTATGCTATTGCTCCAATTAAGTCTTACACTATTGGTCGTACTTGTATGAGATGTTATCTCAGGGACAGCAGGGAGTTCTCCTTCATAGGTTACTTTGGTTTTTATTTGGTGGATCTTTACCCATCCACGTAATGGAAAAAAAGCTAAGGTAAAAGAGTTGCCTTCTTGGTTAAAATGTTGCAATGTTTCACTTGGAAAACCGGAAGCTCCTTTATCGTATAAAATCAAACTTACAGTTTCTGGACTACTACTATTAGTGCCAACCCCATTCTCATGGATTGGATTTCCTGAGTTGTTACAGAGATAAAGGGCTTTAGCATCTGCACGGGGTGTCCAGGGAACTGATGTGTTACAAGCTGCCAATGGTACGGATATCCCAAAGCCAGATTGTACGTTGTTTATAGTATTACCAGGGATATTAGTTTTACTAATACGAAGTTCTAAAACGATCTTTGTAATGTCTTTATTCTTAAAATCGGGATGATCAAAGCGGTATCGCGCATTTTTATATTTTGGAGACCTCACGGGAGCCCCCGCCGCATCATCAAATAGGGTCTCATCTGCCTGACTTAAGCTATGCCTGCACGGGTTAAAAAAGCAGTCTAAGGTAGCTCCTTGTCGCTGGGTATAGTTTAAAGTAACGGTCTTAGTCGCTGTTTGGCCAAAAGTGAATAGCGAGACAAACATTAATAGGAAACAACTGTATTTAACTTTTGAGCCCATATTTTGCATGAATAAATTATTTATTCTTATTATTTTTGCTTTCATAGCTTTTAATTTGACGTATGATAATACATGTTCTATTGGCTATTTTCTTTCTAGTAAGAGTTCCAGTTTTTGTTCTAATGCTTCGATCTTTGCATTTTGTACTTCTAACTCTTTTATTCTCTTTTCTTGCTGAAGGATATAAAGAGTAAGCTCTTCTATTTTTTGCATGTGTATACGTTGCATGTCTCCCACGGCTACACCTTCTTTTTCGATCTCTTGCTGAGAAGGAACATCTGGTAAATGATAATTTTCTTTGATAAAGATTGCCACCTCCTCTAGAGTTGGAAGTTGATAGTTTTCTTGAAACACATAATCTGCCCAATTGGCCTCTACAACAATCTCTTTGGCTCTTACTTTACCGTTAACGGATAGTTTGTAATTAGGGTCTGGATTCCTGGTGCCAATACCTACGTTATCCATAATGACCTTTGGCCCACCGATAAAAGTCCCCCCTTCGAAGTCACTATCGTAATTTAAATGTAACTCATCATTTATATAATGAACTAAAGCTCTGTTACTTGTTTTAGTTCCTTGATCTCTACCGTCATGCACTCCTAGTTGAAAGTCAGCACCTCCATTCCTAATCCGGCCAAACACATAAAAATTTGAATGGGCATTATCTCCATACCCTACATATACATTTTTTCCTGAATTATAGTTAAGGTATAGGTCATCTATAACGTCACTAGTAGAGGATTTTCCATCGACATGTCTAGTACGCAATCTGTAATTTCCATCTCCTCCTATGTTCACATGTCCTTTAACGTTAAGTTTCCAAGTGCCTGGGCTTGTTGTACCAATACCAATATTTCCATTCCCCATTATTCTAAAAAGGCTTGTATCTCCAGGTCCCTGAAAATCAAATCCATTACTTGCTCCTATCCCTACACCGCCTACTCGTAAACGGGCAATATTGTTATACCAAGAAAGTGAGTTTGATGCAGCAGTATTGTTAGGGTTTGTCGCTCTAATATTTCCAGAAGTAGTATTATCGCCATTAGGATTCCATTGTCCGTAAGAAAAGGAATTCATAACTAAAAAGGCTAACGTACATTTGATTATTTTTTTCATGTTATTTGATTATTTATGATTACTATATTTTAAGTTTTGATACTAAAAAGCTTAATAATAAGATTGATTTATCCTATGATATATTTTGTTTGTCCGAGATGTTTTAGTGTCCTAATGTTAAAAGATGTTACCCTATTTTTTCGATTTTTTTAAGGAGATGATTTATTTAAACTAAAAACAACTATATCTTTTTTTTGAATATGACTGTTTTTGATAGTATTATTATGTTAATTTATCATTTTAGAGTCATTAATTTGTCGAATAGGAGTCACCTTTGAAACAACTACATAGATTCTGGATAAACACCTTCTGAAGGATTGATTATGTTCGTCTTATTGCTGCTTTTAGTTACGGTTGTGTATTTTTTAACGCACTAAACATATTATCCTTGAATTTAGAATTTTGAATTACACCTGAGTTGATACTAATCACCGTAGATTTATTATTTGTTGGTTTGGGATACACTTGTATGTTCCTTTTTTTAGATTATATGATAATCTATTAGGAGGTTTATAGTTAAAACTATATATGGTTTAAAAAATAGAGGGATATTATCAAATGGAGGAGGCAACAAAAATAGATTCAACAAGAGTATTGTGTAGCAAACGAAGTCGCATAGCGCTGAATAAGAATTGTTACAATCATTAAGTTTACTATTGATCAGGTACTTTTTTACTCTAAAAATCAGCTTGGAATACTATAGCAATCAATTATTAATCCATCTTAAACTATTTGATTAACCGAAGTGCAAAAATGCTTCAGTAGAATCTTTTTGTATGTTGTATACATGAATTAAAAAAAGCCTCTCCAAGTTTATATGGAAAAGCTTCTCATCGGTTTACTACTAAACCATCCCGATCTCTCGGGATCAACACAACATTTTTCAATTGCTAAAAAAAGCTTCAATAATAATTGAAGCTTTTACAATTTTGCGGTCTGGACGGGACTCGAACCCGCGACCCCCTGCGTGACAGGCAGGTATTCTAACCAACTGAACTACCAGACCAGGCCTTATTGCGGATGCAAATATACACCTCATTTTAGAACCCGCAAATCTTTTTTTTGTTTTTTTTCAAAATCTTTTTTCGAGATCAACTAAATTTCTGCCTTTCAACTAAATATGTGGTTAAAATTTTATCAAAGTTTTTGGTGATATCTGCTTCAACATACTTAATGCCATATTGGGCGCATTTCATTTTTAAGTCATAAAAGTAAGTAGAAACGGCTTTTTGATAATTGTCTTTTATATTATCAGCGTATAAGTTAATGTGTTCTTCGGTTTCAACATCAATAAATCTAGTAGGGCGATTGCTAAAATCAAAATTTAATTCTTTTTCACTATCAAAAGTGTGAAAAAGGATAACCTCATGTTTATTGTGTTTAAGATGTCTTAATGCTTCAAAAAGTTTTTCGGGACTTGTTGTAGCTTGAAGCATATCAGTAAATAAAAATATAAGAGATCGCCTATGTATTTTTTCAGCAATGAGATGTAAAAACTTAAAAGTTTCAGTATTCTTATGTTCAGCTTCTCTAACAATCGTTTGATTAAGATTGTTAAGTAACATTTGGTGATGCCTTTCACTACCTTTTTCTGGGGCATAGTAATCGTATGCATCGCTGTATACACTAAGCCCAATAGCGTCGCGTTGTTTTTTTAAAATATTCATTAAACAAGCAGTAGCTAAAACAGAAAAGCTAATTTTATTTAAGGAATTTAAATTGTGCTCTTTTACTTTAGGGTAATGCATAGAAGATGAGCTGTCTATAATAATATGACACCTTAGATTAGTCTCTTCTTCGTAGCGTTTTGTAAAAAGTTTATCTATTTTGGCAAAAAGTTTCCAATCTATATGTTTAGTACTTTCTCCATTATTATATACTTTATGTTCGGCAAATTCTGCAGAAAATCCATGAAAAGGGCTTTTATGCATACCCGAAATAAACCCTTCTACAACTTGTTTAGCTAATAATTCTAGATTAGTAAACCCACCAGTTTTATTTATTTCTTTTTGAATATCCATACATGCAGATTTTTGTGAAAATAAAAAAGGTTTGACAATTCGTCAAACCTTTTATTGTTTTTATTATTGAGTTGTAATTACAAAAGCGAATCTAAAGCTTCTGAGTATACATTTTTTGGAGAAACACCAACTTGACGACCTACAACCTCTCCATTTTGGAAAACCAAAACAGTTGGGATATTTCTTACACCGTATTTAGCAGCGAATTCTTGATTAGCATCTACATCTACTTTACCTACAACGGCTTTGCCATTATATTCTTCGCTAATTTGTTCGATGATAGGACCTACCATTCTACAAGGACCACACCAAGCTGCCCAAAAATCTACTAATACTGGTTTATCGCTTTTAAGTACTACTTCGTCAAAAGTAGCGTCTGTTATTTCTAGTGCCATAGTTATTTATTGTTTAAATTTTTATATTGTTTTAATAATTACAAAATTAGTCAATAATTCTTCGAAAGCTTACAATCGTTGTATTTGTTTTGACTATTTAGCTATATGGTTTTCTGATACCTAAGTTTGAATATCGAAATATAATCTAATTTATATTTCTACGAAAACAATACTTTAAATATACACTTATATGTTCTAAAATGAAATTAACATTATATTTGTAAGACTGAATTAGAAATAATGAAGGAAACCCAACTCTCATATTGTCACTTAACTTTTAAAGAATCTCATGCCATTTTGGTAATGTATGAAGGATCAGCGATTACCATAGAAAACGCTAAAGAGATAACTGCACTCTTAGATGAATTTTACCAAGGAAGAAAATTTGTTTTTATAACTCATCGAAAATACGGTCATGATATAGATCTGGATGTTTATAAGGGTAAAATTTTAAAAAATATGATTGGCTTTGCGATAGTTTCTAATAATCCTGATGAGGTAGAAAGGGCAGTAAAAGAACAATCTTTATGGAATGAGGCGTTTACTTTTTTTACCACGCTTGAAGAAGCTGAAAATTGGGCAAGTAGCTTTTTTGATTAGACTAATCTTTATAGTAAATAAATCATTGTACTCACTAAAATATTAAAAATCAAAAGAATATAAAACATTCTTTTTTGCGTGAGCGATCAGCAAATTATAGTCTGTATACATTAATTTAATTTGTAATACACAGCATCATTTTCTAACGCAGTTAATAATTCAGGTGAAATGTTTATTTTTTGTTTTCTACTTGGCATATGTAATTTTAGTTTTTCTGCCATTTCATAAATCACAAAATTAAGAGTATGATTTCCAGAATGTTCGGTTAATAGTTCTTTTAGGCTATCAATTCTAGAGTCTGATAAATTATTAATGTCTAATTGGATTGTTAGTTTTCTGGCGTAGGTTTCCATAACATCGTGTAATAGCTGAAAACTATTAAATTGTATTCTGGGGTCTCCTTTTTTACCTGTATCTCTATTAACCCACCCTTCTTTTATAAATGCTTTAGTATACACAAAAGTACTTTGTACTAGAAAAGGTCTGTGTTTAAGATAGTCTTCTCCAAACACCCTAAATTCATGAGCTGTATTGTAGTCTTCAATTGTAAATGTTGCCCAGCCTTTTCCATTTTTTGAAGTACGATGTTCTACTCCCGTAATTACTCCTCCAAACGCTATTTCACGATTTAGGTTATTTTCTAGATCAGCAAAATTCAAAAGAGTTCCATTACAGAAATATTTCATTTCATATTTAAAATCGTCTAACGGATGTCCGGATAGATAAATCCCAACGACTTCTTTCTCTCGGGCGAGTTTTTCCATGGTTCCCCATTCTTCACAAGGAGGAACTACAGGCTCAGGGATTTGAACATCACTGGCTTCGCCAAATAAACTTACTTGTGAAGAGTTTTCATTTTCTTGATATTTAGAGCCGTATTTCATAGCTTTTTCAAGAAAAGTAATATCATCTCCATCTTTATGAAAATATTGCCCTCTATGTGTTTCTCCAAATGAGTCAAAGCCACCTGCAAGAGCTAAACTTTCAAATGCCTTTTTGTTAGCTGCTCTAAGGTCAATACGTTTAGCCATGTCAAAAATAGACTTGTATGGTCCATCTTCTTTTCTATTTTCTACGATAGTAGCTACAGCTCCTGTTCCTACACCTTTTATTGCTCCCATACCAAATCGTACGGCACCATCCTTATTTACAGAGAATTTTCTATAAGATTCATTAACATCAGGTCCCAATACATCTAATTTCATTCGCTTACATTCTTCCATAAAGAAAGTAACCTGTTTAATGTCATTCATATTGTTAGAAAGTACTGCAGCCATATATTCTGCAGGGTAATGCGCTTTTAAGTATGCTGTTTGATATGCAATCCAAGCATAACATGTAGAATGTGATTTATTAAAAGCATAGGCAGCAAATGCCTCCCAGTCTTTCCAAATTTTTTCTAATTTATCTTCGGCATGACCTTTTGCAGATGCTTGAGATATAAATTTAGGCTTCATTTTGTCAAGAACGGCTTTCTGTTTTTTACCCATTGCCTTACGAAGGACATCGGCTTCACCTTTTGTGAAATCAGCAAGTTTTTGTGATAATAACATTACTTGCTCTTGATATACAGTAATACCATAGGTTTCTTTTAGGTATTCTTCACATGCTTCAAGGTCATATATGATTTCTTCTGTTCCGTGTTTCCTATTAATAAAACTAGGGATATATTCTAAAGGCCCTGGACGATATAAAGCATTCATTGCGATAAGATCGGCAAAAACAGTAGGTTTTAACTCCTTCATGTATTTTTGCATTCCCGGGGATTCATATTGAAATACGCCTACAGTTTCTCCTCTTTGGAATAGAGCATAGGTCTCTTCATCATCTAATGGGAAATTTTCTGGATCTAAATCTACATCATGTTTAGCTTTTACAATCTTAACGGTATCCTTAATTAGAGTCAATGTTTTAAGCCCTAGGAAATCCATTTTTAGTAATCCAGCACTTTCAACAACAGAGTTGTCAAATTGAGTACAGTACATATCTGAGTCCTTGGCTAGGGCAACAGGTACAAATTTGGTAATATCGTCTGGGGTAATAATAACTCCACAGGCATGGATCCCTGTATTTCTTACAGAGCCTTCTAGAACTCTTGCTTGGTTTAGGGTTTCTGCTTCGAGATCACTTCCTTCGGCTATGTTAAGAAGCTCATTTACTTTTTCTAATTCGTCGCTTCTAAATTTTTTCTTTAATGTGGCTTCATCTACACCAAATATTTTGCCTAATTTGGACATATTTGGTATTAGCTTAGCAATACGATCGGCATCACTAAGCGGTAAATCAAGTACTCTGGCTGTATCTCGAATGGAAGACTTTGCAGCCATTGTTCCGTATGTAATGATTTGCGCAACTTGATTGGCGCCATATTTTTCAATTACATAGTCCATAACTCGCCCTCGTCCTTCATCATCAAAATCAATATCAATATCGGGCATACTTACACGATCAGGATTTAAGAATCTCTCAAAAAGTAAATCGTATTTAATAGGGTCAAGATTCGTGATCCATAAACAATATGCTACTGCTGATCCAGCGGCTGATCCACGACCGGGCCCTACCGAGACGCCCATGTCTCTTGCAGCTCTTATAAAATCTTCAACAATAAGGAAATATCCAGGATAACCTGTTTTTTCAATTACTTTAAGTTCAAAATCCAGACGTTCGTCGATTTCTGGAGTGATGTCGCCATACCGTATTTTAGCACCTTGATAAGTGATATGCCTTAAATATGCATTTTCTCCTCTTTTACCACCATCGATTTGATCCTCTTTAGACTGAAATTGTTCAGGGATATCAAATGCAGGTAAAAGTACATCTCGTGCAAGTACAAAAGGTTCGATTTTATCTATAACCTCTTGTACATTAATAATAGCTTCAGGTAAATCTTTGAAGAGATTTTTCATCTCCTCTTGTGTTTTGAAATAATATTCTTGATTTGGTAAGCCATAGCGATATCCACGACCACGACCTATTGGTGTTGCTTGTTTTTCACCATCTTTTACACATAATAGGATATCATGGGCATTGGCATCTTCTTTTTCACAATAATAGGTGTTATTCGTTGCAACAGTTTTAATCCCATGTTTTTTTGAAAAATCAATCAGTACCTGATTTACCCGATTTTCATCTTCTTGATTATGACGCATGATCTCGATATAAAGATCATCACCAAATTCTTGATACCACCATAATAAAGCCTCTTCAGCTTGTTTTTCTCCAATATTTAATACTTTACTAGGAACTTCTCCGTAAAGGTTACCGGTAAGAATTATAATATCGTCTTTATATTGCTTTATGATCTCTTTGTCTATTCGCGGTAAATAATAGAATCCATCTACGAAGGCAGTAGAAGACATTTTTGCTAGATTGTGATACCCGTTTTTATTTTTGGCTAACATCACAATTTGATAACCATTATCTTTTCGAGATTTATCTTTATGGTTTTCACAAACAAAAAATTCGCATCCTACAATAGGTTTCATTTCTATACCTGTTGGAGTCTCTCCATTTTCAATAGCTTCAGCATTAGCTGCTTTCACACTTTTGTTATGGTTAGAAACGGCTTGTACAAAATGAAATGCACCCATCATATTAGCATGATCGGTCATGGCAACAGCTGTCATTTTATGTTGAGCCGCTATATTAACTAGATCAGGGATACTTGTAGTAGATTGTAAAACTGAAAATTGAGTGTGATTATGTAGATGTGCAAAATTGACTTCGTCAAGAGCTGCTATATTCTTCTCAATTTCTTGTTGAGATATATCAGAAGTACCTTTTTTATTAAGGGCTTCTTGTATTTTTTGTGAAGCTTTCTTAAGGTTTATATGTTTTAACCCTATTAGTTCAATAGGTTCTTGATGAATCTCCTTAAAATTCTGAAAGTAATCTGGCTCAACATCAAGCTCTTCTACTGTGAATATTTGTTTACGAATTAGTTCAAGAAAACATCTTGTTGTTGCTTCTACATCGGCAGTAGCATTATGTGCCTCTCCAAAAGCTACTCCAAAAAGATGTTGATGTAATTCGGTAAGAGTAGGAAGTTTAAACTTACCTCCTCGTCCTCCAGGTATTTGACAAAGTGATGCTGTGGTTTCTGTACAGGTATCAAGAACGGGTAGGTTTTGCAAATCATTTTCTACACCTAAACGATAGAATTCTGCCCCCATTATGTTAACATCAAATCCTACATTTTGACCAACTACAAATTTAGTTTTGGAAAGCGCTATATTAAATTTTTCAAGAACCTCTTGCAAAGTAATTCCGTCCTGATCAGCAAGTTCAGTTGATATACCATGAATTTTTTCGGCATCGTAGGGGATATTAAAACCATCTGGTTTTACAAGGTAATCTTGATGCTCAATGCAGTTTCCCATTGCATCATGCAATTGCCAAGCAATTTGTATGCATCTTGGCCAGTTATCACTGTCGCTAATAGGTGCATCCCATCGTTTTGGTAAACCGGTGGTTTCTGTATCAAAAATTAAATACATAAAAGATATATTTCGAAAAAATTAAGGCCTTACTTCTGTAGTTCAAAAATACAGAAAATGATACGTTCGGTTTCCGAAAAGTTATCCAGAATTATCAACTAGTCATTTTGATTAAAATATGTCAATAAAAAAAGCTTAGAAACATTAAATGTTTCTAAGCCTCTTTTGTATAATTTGTTTTACTATTAATTGTTTCTCGGTGATCCAATTTGAGTTCCGATTACACTTTCCGAAGGCTGTGTAATTACTGGGCAATTGATAATTGCTCCTGTCGCGGTTAATAAATCTGATAAAGAGTTTGCTAATGGACTAGGGTTTGCATTTCCTCTAAAAGGAATTAAAGTGCCATCTGCTAAAAGATCGTTTATTTGTTCAAAACTTTTTAAGATTGGACGCTCTGATTCTGCTACTGTAAATTCAGTAATATGAGCATCCCACATTGGTGCATATCTAGTGTCTCTAGGATCAATAGGAAAAGTATTTGTAGGATCTTGTACTTGTCTATCACTTAATGAAGCAGAGTTTAAACCTTGAACTCCAAAACCATCGGTGTCTGTTGTTCTACCGTTTGCCGTTGGGCTAAAAGGTAGCATAGAACCACCTGGGAATAAGCCAAATGTTGGTAACTGAGCTAATCTTGGTGCAAAAACACCTAATTCTATTGTAGCCGGTCCTGGATCTGAAGTGTCAGTTACTATATGGAAATAGTAAGGTTTTCCGTTTTGCCACCCATCTAAAAGTTGCATTACAACTGATGCTTGATCAGGAGCAAAGTTTGGATTGTTTAAATCGTCTTCCTGTTGTGGCCCATTCCCATTAGGATTAGGTATTCTATCATGAATACCTGTACTATTGGCTACAGGTTGAGCATTGATTACAACTCCACTTGGTAATACTACATAAGACGAC
Source organism: Aquimarina sp. AD10 (assembly GCF_003443715.1). Lineage (NCBI taxonomy): Bacteria > Pseudomonadati > Bacteroidota > Flavobacteriia > Flavobacteriales > Flavobacteriaceae > Aquimarina > Aquimarina sp. AD10. Next base: position 4,748,076 of record NZ_CP031965.1, read on the forward strand.
CAATTAGCATCAGCTATAGCTCCTGGGTTAACTTCTGCAGGTGGAAAACCAAATAATAATCCATCATCTGATGTAGGTCCTGGAACCAAAGATCTTTTTGGAGAAAAATCTACAGACCCTTCAAAAACCAATCGACCTCTACGAGTAAAGTATCCTCTTTGTTCACCTCCAGAACCTATTGAAGCTGCCATTCTTGGAGCAAAAATAACTCCTAATTTTTTGGCCATAAACTTATCTGATGCTTCGGTTATTACATAATAACTTTCTCTTTTACTTCCATCAGGTAAGGTTTCCAATCCTTTGAACATAGGAAATCTAGCTGTTGGTCCTGCTGGTACTTCAGATCTATCTATTCTATAATCGATACCTAATACACTAGGTAAAAATACATTTTGATCTGAAGTAAAACGAAGAGCAGGGTTAAATACATTATAGGGGGTCCCTCCATCTTGTTTTATACTGCTTAATAATATTTTAGCTTCTTTTAAGGCTCTTAGGGACTGAAAAAAACCTTTTGATTTAGCTTCAAGTTCTAAAGCATCTTCTGCTGTTTCACTGTTGGTTACTAATGGGGGGGTCTCTGAGGTTATATCATCAGTATTACAAGCTGTAAATATCGACGCTGCAAATAAGCCTAAAAGTAATGTTTTAAAATTTTTCATGTTTTAATTTTTTTAAATTTTTGTGTGTTTAAAAAAGAGAAAACAATTGGCCAATTGTTTTTTTTAAGTATTGATTTTGAGTGCTTAAAATCAAAGCTTAAAATTTGATATTAATTCAGACGACAGTATTTTTTTATGCTTACATGAAAAAAAGTATTAAAAAAATATGATTGTTCTAATAATTATAGTTAAAAATAAAAAAATCAATGTTTTTGGGGCTTGTGAAAGAATAAGAAATGTTTTGAAAAAAAATAAAATACTAATTTTAGCATTTAATTAACAAAATTAAAGCGTTTTTAAATCAAACTCAAAAGTCTTAAGTGTTAGGCAGCTAACACATTAGAGTGGTTTTTGAATGAAGTAGTTGTCTCAAAAGAATGCCTAAATGTAATTTTAGTAGTTTTAAAAATCACATTATTTTATTAGTAATATAAAAGATGATGTTTGATTTTGTTTTTTAATCATACTTTTTTGAAATATTTATTAGCGAATCTTCTAAATTTTTTAGAATAAATATTTTCGATTTCTAATCTTCTCACTTTTTTGGAAATATAACAAAATGTATTTGTCCTTTTTATTACCAAGGTTATAGATATAAACAAAGTAAGCTTAGAGACATATAATGTTTCTAAGCTTACTATTACAATCTATTTGTTTGTTTTATACTTTATTAATTGTTTCTAGGCGATCCAATTTGAGTTCCGATTACACTTTCTGAGGGTTGAGTAATTACTGGGCAATTGATAATTGCTCCTGTTGCGGTCAATAAATCTGATAAAGAATTTGCTAATGGACTAGGGTTTGCATTTCCTCTAAAAGGAATTAAAGTGCCATCTGCTAAAAGTTGATTCACTTCGGCGAAACTTCTTAAGATCGGACGCTCATTTTCAGGAATTGTAAATTCAGTAACATGTGCATCCCACATTGGAGCATATCTAGTATCTCTAGGATCGATTGGGAATGTATTTGTTGGATCTTGTACTTGCTGGTCACTTAATGAAGCTGTGTTTAAGCCTTGTACTCCGAAACCATCTGTATCTGTTGTTCTTCCATTTGCCGTAGGGCTAAAAGGTAACATAGAACCACCTGGAAATAAACCAAATGTTGGTAACTGGGCTAATCTTGGTGCAAAAACTCCTAGTTCTATAGTTGCAGGTCCAGGATCAGAAGTATCAGTTACTATATGGAAATAGTAAGGTTTCCCGTTTTGCCACCCATCTAAAAGTTGCATTACAACTGATGCTTGATCAATAGCAAGGTTTGGATTGTTTAAATCATCTTGATCAGCAATGCTGTTTCCGTTCGGATTAGGAATTCTATCATGAATACCAGTGCTGTTTGCTACCAATTGAGCGTTAATTACGGCGCCACTAGGAAGTACTACATATGATGACCATTTGTCATCTGCGATTGCTCCAGGATTAGCTTCTGCAGGTGGGAAACCAAATAATAAACCATCATCTGATGCAGGTCCGGCTACTAAAGATCTTTTTGGTGAAAAATCTACCGACCCTTCAAATACCAATCTTCCTTTACGAGTGAAATATCCTCTTTGTTCTCCTCCAGAACCTATAGATGCGGCCATTCGTGGAGAGAATATAACTCCCAATTTTTTTGCCATTTTTTTGTCAGACGCTTCGGTTATTACATAATATCCTTTTCTACGACTGCCATTGGGTAAAGTTTCCCAACCTTGAAACATAGGAAACCTAGCTGTTGGCCCTGCAGGTACTACAGATCTGTCTATTCTGAAATCAATACCTAATACACTAGGTAGAAATACATTTTGTTCTGAAGTAAATGAAAGTGCTGGCCTAAGAACGTTGAATGGAGTTCCTCCGTCTTGTTTTATACTGTTTAGTAATATTTTAGCTTCTTTTAGGGCTTTAAAAGATGTTAAGGATTTTGCCGATGCTACTGGTTGTTCTTCATTTATTACTGTATCATCGTTACTACAAGCTGTAAATATAGCAGTAGCAAATAGGCTTAAGAGTAAGGTTTTTAAGTTTTTCATGTTTTAATTTTTTAAATTTTTGTGTCTTTAAAAAAGAAAAACAATTGGCCAATCGTTTTCTAAGTATCCAAATTCAGTACTTAAAATTTGATGTTAATTGAGACGACAGTACTATTTTATGCTTACATGAAAAAAACCATAAAAAATGTAAGGTTATCAAATAAATGAGCTTAAAAATCTAAAAAAAGTCAATGTTTGTAGGGGTTTTTTAAGGGTGGAGAAATCTTTGAAAAATGAATTAAAAGCCAAATTTGGCTTTTAATTAACAAAGTTTAAGTGTTTTTAAATTCAAACCGAAAATATGAAATGTTAGGTAGCTAACATATAACTAAAGGTTTTCAAAAAGTAAAAAGAAGTTTTTAATTTACATTTTGAGTTTGCAATTCAAATTCTTTAAAAATTGTATGATATTATTATAATACAAAATGAGTTTAATTGTTAATGATTAAATAGTTTTTTAAGAGTAATTTTATTTTTTTTGATTTAAAAAACTTTATTTACTAAATATATCTTCAACATATACACTAATGAAAAAAGCTTATTTACTGATTTTAATTTTTTGCTCTACATTAATAATTTATGCTAATGATAAACATAGAGTTATAATACTTGCTGATATGGGTAATGAACCTGATGAAGTTCAACAAATTACTCATATGATGACATGTTCTAATGAAATGGATATTGAAGGTCTTATAGCTGTAACAGGAAAATACTTGAGACCTGAATCAAAAGAAGAATACAGAAGAGTTAATCACCCTGAATTATTTATTGAAATACTAGATGCTTATGCTAAAGACCTTCCAAACCTAAGAAAACATGCTAGTGGTTGGCCTAACCCAGAAGAATTGAGAAAAGTTGTTTGTTCAGGTCAGAAAGGATATGGGATTGCAGACGTTGGTGAAGGTAAATCAAGTAAAGGTTCAAAATTAATAATAGATGTAGTAACCAAAGATGACCCCAGACCTGTGTGGATTGTTGTGAATGCAGGTTCAAATACACTTGCACAAGCCTTATATGATTATAAAAAAGAACATTCAAAAACGGAATTACAAGCTTTTATAGATAAGTTACGAGTTTTTGAAAATGGAGCTCAGGACAATGCAGGAGCTTGGATTTGCAGTAATTATCCTAAAATACATTGGATACGTAGTAATTATCAAACATATGCGTATGGCGGACCAGGAGGGACAGACGGAGATATTACTACCAATCTTGGACCACATTATTGGAAACCTTATGCATATAGCGTAACAGGTCAAAATGAATGGTTGATAAAAAACGTAATGACAGATCATGGAGCGTTGGGGAAAGTATATCCCGAACGCAGGTATCATGGTTTTCGAGATGGAGGTTTAGGATTTATGGAAGGTGGAGGTACTATACCTTGGATGGGACTTGTGAATAAAGGACTCTTTGATGTTAATCACCCTAATTGGGGTGGATGGGGCGGTCGTTTTAGCGCAAACAAGGTGCCTGATTTTTGGTCTCGTCATGTAGATATTAAAGTCGATGAGGAAAAAGAAACGCCATTTTATACATATCGAGAAGTAAGTGATCATTGGGTTGATTCACAAGATGGCAAAGTATATAATAATAATTATGCGCCAATATGGCGATGGCGAGAAGCTATGTATAATGATCAGATTTGTCGTATGGATTGGTGTGTAAAACCTTTTAAAGAAGCTAACCATCATCCAGTAGCTGCGATAAACGGAGATGATTCAAATTCAATTATACGAATAAGTGCTCTAGCTGGTGAAACAATTACATTTGATGCCTCTTCTTCTTCCGATCCTGATGGTGATGAACTAATTTTTAAATGGTGGGTTTATGAAGAAGTAGGAACGTATTCGGGAAAAATAATGATTTCGGAGCCTCAACAGTCAAAAACTAAAATAGTAGTTCCTACAGGGGCAGGAGGGAAACAAATACATTTAATTTTAGAGGTAAAAGATAAAAATGCGATTGCTTCTCTTTTTGATTATAGAAGAGTAGTAATTGATGTAGAAAATATATTTGTTAAACAAGAATCTGTTCAAGTAGATTAATGTGATTAATTTGCTAATGCGAAGAATCTGTTTTGATGGTTTTATGTTCTTGTCAAGAGTATAAATAATTAAAAAAAGAAGGCTTAGAGATATCTCTAAGCCTTCTTTTTTTAATTATTTGTTATTACTATTTTATTAATTATTACGAGGAGATCCGATCTGAGTTCCAATTACACTTCCTTCAGGTTGTGTGATTACTGGGCAGTTAATAATCGCTCCGGTTGCAGTAAGTAAATCAGATAATGAATTTGCTAACGGACTTGGATTTGCATTTCCTCTAAAAGGAATTAAAGTACCATCTGCTAAAAGATCATTTACTTGTTCAAAACTCTTTAATATAGGACGTTCAGATTCTGCTACTGTAAATTCAGTAATATGAGCATCCCACATTGGTGCATATCTTTCGTCTCTAGGATCGATAGGGAATGTGTTTGTAGGATCTTGCACTTGTCTATCGCTTAAAGAAGCAGAGTTTAAACCTTGAACTCCATCACCGTCAGTATTAGTCGTTCTACCGTTTGCTGTAGGGCTAAAAGGTAACATAGAACCTCCTGGGAATAACCCAAACGTTGGTAACTCAGCTAATCTTGGTGCAAAAACGCCTAACTCGATAGTTGCTGGTCCTGGATCAGAAGTATCTGTTACGATATGAAAGTAATAAGGTTTTCCATCTTGCCATCCATCTAAAAGTTGCATTACTACTGAAGCTTGATCTGTTGCAAGATTTGGATTGTTTAAATCGTCTTCTTGTGCAGGACCGTTTCCGTCTGGGTGAGGTATTCTGTCATGGATACCAGTGCTATTTGCTACAACTTGTGCATTGATAACAATTCCACTAGGTAAAACCACATATGAAGACCATGCAGCATCTGCTATTGCTCCAGGATTAACTTCTGCAGGAGGAAATCCGAATAATAAGCCATCTGCCGATGTTGGCCCAGCTATTAGAGATCTTTTTGGAGAGAAATCTACAGAACCTTCAAAAACAAGCCTTCCATCATCTGTCCAAGTAGCATTTTGAACTCCACCAGAACCTACTGAAGCTGCCATTCTTGGAGCAAAAATAACCCCTAATTCTCTTGCCATATCTCTATCTGATGCTTCTGTGATTACATAATATGAGCGTCTAGGTCCACTAGGAGTTGTCTCCCAACCTTGAAACATAGGGAATCTAGCTGTGGGTCCAGCCGGTACTACTGATCTATCTGTTCTGAAATCGATACCTAATACACTTGGTAAAAATACATTTTGTGCGGCGGTAAAAGTTAAAGCAGGATTGTCTACATCATAAGGAGTTCCTCCGTCCTGTCTAATACTTTCTAATAATAAACTAGCCTCTGATGGTGTATCTACCGGTGGAGATATTATTGTTGAATCATCATCGTCACTACAGGCTGCTAGTAATGAGGCGGCTAGGATACCTAAAAATATTGTTCTTAAATTTTTCATGTTTGCAATTTTTAAAATGTTTGTATTTTTTAATGTTTATATTTTTAAAAAAAACAACTGGCCAATCGTTTCTATATATCAAAAAACTGATGTTTTAATTTTGATATAAGTTGAGACGACAGCACTTTTTTGTACTTACAAGATGAAAACTTACAGAATAAGTAAAATTTATTAATATTTTTTTTGCAATAAGTAAAAAATATACTGTTTTAAAGGGTTTTAGATGAAAAATGAATGGCGAATTTTGTTTTGAAAATAAATGATTTTATTGAAATATTAGCATTTAATTAACAAATCGACAGCATGGTCAAAGCGAGCCGAGCCCCTGTAAATGTTAGGTATCTAACATATTTGTAAATAGTTTTGTGATTCAGGTAAGAGGTGTAAGGAAAGAATACGTGTCATAAAGTTTAGAGGTGCCTAATCTAAATTTATGCTCTTAAATAAAAAAAAGTGCTCATTAGACAATGAGCACTTTTTATCGCTAAGTTGAGTCTCTGGTTTTAGTAACCAAAATCAAATAGGCCTTCTGTAACTTGAATTCCGCTTCGGGTTTCGAATTCGAAACTTCCTCCAATACATTTTGTATCAATATCGTGGTCTGTTATTATAAGTCTTCCAGAAAGTGCAGATGACTTATCTGTACCTGCTGTATAAGTAGCACTGTAATCTCCTGATCCTGTTAATGAGTATTCTCCCGGACTGGTAGTTGCAGGAAGGACGATAGTAATTTCTCCGTCTTCATTCGTTGCTTTAATAAGAATAGATACAGACGAAACGCCGAATAACTCTGCGGTGTGATTGTCAGTAATCATTTCAGAACCGTCAATTAATGCAGTTAATGAGGCATTAAGTAAACAAGGATTAATTTCTACTGTTGGCTCTTCTGCAACTGCATTTTCAATAGGAACTCTATAAAACCATCCACTTTCCATGCTTGTGGTGTTTCCTTTTGTATCATTTAAGTTTTTGAAATAGAAGTTACCTGAAATTTCATTATTATGTATTTCGGTAATAACTACTTCTCCTTCTGTTGTATCATCTTGAGAAGTAAATTTTGTTTGATCTTTTTCAAAACTTATTCTACTAAGGGTTTGTTGTGCTAATTTATACGTTCCCGTTTTTGTAGAGGACGTTGTGAAGCTGATAGACTGATTGCCTTCACTTCCAGAAATTACTAATGTTCCATCATCATGAATTACTGCCTTTTTGAATGTAGATCTAAAAAGCTGTCCATCAATTTTAGCTTGTAATGCAGGATCGTTAATTTCGATATCTGTCGAACAAGAAGTTAAAATAATGCAGAAAACTGCTAATAGGGTAGTTATTCTAATCATACGCTTGGGGCTTTTGCAATTATTAATTACGGTCAAGCCGTAAAAAGTGCTTACAGGACAAACATACAGGTAAATTTCGTATAAATCAAAAATTTCATCGAAAAAAAGCATATAATATCGATGAAATACACAAAAAGAATAAAAAATATGTTTAATTATTATTATTTATAAGAATTTATCTTTCAAAAAATATTATTATCGACAAAGCGTAAATGAATTCGAAATGGCCTATCTAATAAATTAGACACTATAAACTTGTAAATTATTGATTCTTTATAAATTAAAATAATTATCTTTGCGCCCTTAATTATAACCCGGGTCGAGTACCCAAAAATTAATTTATATGCCTGTTAAAATTAGATTACAGAGACACGGTAAAAAAGGAAAGCCTTTTTACTGGATCGTAGCAGCAGATGCTAGATCAAAAAGAGATGGTAGATTTCTTGAAAAATTAGGTACGTATAATCCTAATGTAAACCCAGCTAGTATTGACCTTGATGTTGATGGAGCTGTAAAATGGTTACAAAATGGTGCACAACCTAGTGATACTGCAAGAGCTATTTTATCTTATAAAGGAGCTTTGCTTAAAAACCACCTTGCTGGTGGAGTTAGAAAAGGAGCAATCACTGAAGAGCAGGCAGCCGAGAAATTTGCTGCATGGTTATCTGAAAAGGATGGAAGTGTAACTGCAAAAAAGGATGAAGTAGCAAAAGCTGAAGCTGCTGCAAAAGCTAAGGCTCTTGAAGCAGAAAAAGAAGTAAATGCTAAGCGTGAAGCAGAAGCAAAGGCAGCTGCAGCACCTGAAGAAGCTGAAGCAGCAACAGAAGAAGTAACAACTGAAGCTAGCAACGAAGAAGAATAGTTGCATTATTAACGATGAAGAAAGAAGAATGCTTCTATCTAGGTAAAATCGTAAGTAAATTTAGTTTTAAGGGGGAGGTATTGATCAAATTAGATACCGATGAACCTGAAAGTTATGTAAAAATGGAATCAGTTTTTGTTGACTACAACAATAATTTGGTTCCATTTTTTATTGAACGAAGTACTTTACATAAAAGCGATTTACTACGGGTAAAATTTGAAGATGTAGATTCTGAAGAAGATGCAGACGATCTAATGAAGGCAGAAATTTACCTTCCACTAACACTATTACCCAAACTCGAAGGAGATCAGTTTTATTTCCATGAGGTTATAGGATTTAAAATTATAGATAATGCGTATGGAGAAGTTGGTGTAATTAAGTCTATAAATGATTCAACAGCTCAAGCATTATTTGAAATCGATCGTAATGGTACCGAGATACTTATCCCTATGAATGATGAGTTTATTGATAAAATAGACAGAGACTCAAAAGAAGTAAGAGTAAATACTCCAGAAGGATTGATCGACCTTTATCTATAAAAGAGATATACATCTCATATTTAGAGTATGAATAAACCTTTTAAATTCAAACAGTTTACCGTTAAACAAGATCAATGTGCTATGAAAATAGGTACTGATGGTGTTTTGCTTGGTGCTTGGGTTCCTATTAGTAATGAGGTAACTTCGGTATTAGATATAGGTGCCGGTACAGGAGTTATAGCACTTATGGCTGCGCAGCGATCAAATGCAGAACTTATTGATGCTCTAGAAATTGATGAAGGGGCTTATGAGCAGGCTGTTGATAATTTTGAGGCTTCACCTTGGGGAGATAGATTATTTTGTTATCATGCTTCGTTTCAAGAATTTGTTCAAGAAATCGAAGACACTTATGATTTATTGATTAGTAACCCTCCTTTTTATGCAGAAGATTATAAATCTGCAAATGCAGAAAGGGATTTAGCCAGGTTTCAGGATGCACTTCCATTAGATCATTTAATAATTGGAGCAGTAAAACTATTATCCGAACAGGGAAAACTGGCTTTAATTATCCCGTTTAAAGAAGAGGAGCAATTACTTGCGATAGCAAAACAAGTGGGGCTTTTTCCTGAAAAAATTACAAGAGTAAAGGGAACTCCAACTTCTGAAGTAAAAAGAAGTATGCTGCTATTGGGTTTTAAAGAAAACGATATGGTGATAAATGAGTTGGTTATCGAAAACGCTCGTCATCAATATACAGATGAGTATAGTGATCTTACCAAAGAATTTTATCTCAAAATGTAGAATTTGAACAAAAAAAGGAGAGCTTTTATAGGCTCCCCTTTCTAAATTCAATCACTCTACTAAAGATTAATTTATATTACGCATTATAAATTAAACTTATGCTTTTCTGTTAAGCAGAATAGAATTACTTGGTAATCCAATTTCCATCAGCGTCACAAAAAACTTCCATTTCTTTTTCTCCCTGCTTCAATACTAATTTAAATTCAGAAGCATCTTCTTTTGCCCCAGCACTTTCGATTGTTGCTCCAGCAAAGTCTTTAGCAACTGCTTCAAGAACTTTTTGAGGTAAATTTTCAACGGCTAAATCAATATATTTATCCTGAACTGGAGTTACTATTTCAGTATTTTCACTAGAAGCTACTTCCTGAGCATTGCTATTTTGAGTTCCTACTAATAATCCAAAAGCTACGGCTGGTAATACAAATAAATTTTTCATTTTATTTCTTTTTAAGATTTAAATTTTGTTACGCTTTATACAATAGAATAATTATGCCATTAAGATAAAGGGTAAGGTAGTTTTTATGCAAACAATTAATAATCAAATAGTTGTATTGAATGTGTGGAAGATTATTGATTTTTAATATTTTGTGATAAGTGTAGAAAGAAGTGTCAAACTGCGGAATTTATACACGGATTTCTTGTAATTATGGTTGAAAAAAGAATCTCAATTTTTTAAGAATCATAATGCTCAAATTCTCATTAAAAAAACAATCTTTTTAAAGATGTGAAAAAAATTGGTAGCTCTTTTTTCATTAATTACATTTGTTAAGTACTTTGATACAAGAATTTTGAAAATAGTGTAAAATTAAACATACTGCTAGATGAAACCTGATCTTTTTGAAGCTCCTGACTACTATAACTTAGATGAATTACTAACAGATGAACATAAATTAGTTCGTGATGCTGCCCGAAGTTGGGTAAAACGAGAAGTGTCGCCTATAATTGAGGATTATGCGCAGCGTGCTGCATTTCCTGAACAAATTATAAAAGGACTAGCAGAGATAGGAGCTTTTGGCCCATATATTCCTGCAGAATATGGAGGAGCAGGATTAGATCAAATAAGTTATGGTTTGATTATGCAAGAAATAGAAAGAGGTGATTCTGGAGTACGCTCAACTTCTTCTGTACAATCCTCTCTGGTAATGTATCCTATTTGGAAATATGGTAACGAAGAACAACGTAAAAAATACCTTCCAAAATTAGCTTCAGGAGAATTCATGGGCTGTTTTGGGCTTACAGAACCTGACCATGGTTCTAACCCTGGAGGAATGACTACTAATTTTAAGGATAAAGGAGATCATTATTTGCTGAACGGAGCAAAGTTATGGATTTCTAATGCTCCTTTTGCTGATATTGCTGTGGTTTGGGCTAAAAATGAAGAAGGAAGAATTCATGGACTTGTTGTAGAAAGAGGAATGGAAGGGTTTTCAACACCAGAAACTCATAATAAATGGTCACTACGTGCGTCTGCCACTGGAGAACTTATTTTTGATAATGTAAAAGTCCCTAAAGAGAACTTATTGCCAAATAAAAGTGGTTTAGGAGCACCACTAGGATGTTTAGATTCTGCTAGATATGGGATAGCTTGGGGAGCAATTGGAGCTGCTATGGATTGTTATGATACGGCTTTGCGATATGCAAAAGAACGTATACAGTTTGATAAGCCTATCGGAGGAACTCAATTGCAACAAAAGAAATTAGCCGAAATGATCACCGAAATTACCAAAGCTCAATTATTAGCATGGCGATTGGGTGTTTTACGTAATGAAGGCAAAGCAACTACTGCACAGATTTCTATGGCCAAACGTAATAATGTAGAAATGGCAATTAATATCGCCCGAGAAGCCAGACAAATATTAGGCGGTATGGGAATTACTGGTGAATATAGTATTATGCGACATATGATGAATTTGGAAAGTGTGATAACGTATGAAGGTACACATGATATTCACTTACTAATTACGGGTATGGATATTACAGGGATACCTGCATTTAAATAAAAATTCTCCTATACCGAGGTATAGGAGAATCAAGGGAATTGCAAAAAATCAGCGAATCGCCGAATGTTTAAAGGTCGTATGAACCTTTAATAGTCCAATATTGATTTCGCCTACCCCTAGTCTCAATTCAATATTGGATTTTTCAGTACTATAATGGCTAACTATGTATTGAAAATGATTTGTTAATAATGATGCAATGATAGCTTAGGGTAGTTTCATTTTTCGTTACTGGGATTTATTTTTTCTTTTTTTCTGAAGAATTATTTTAAGTATTGCAAACAAAAAATTCCCTTACAAAAGCAAGGGAATTTAAAAACTCAACTAATTGTCGAAAGTTTAGAGAATCTTTTAACGATTCTCTTTTGAAGTTTAATACTGATCTCGCCTACCCCTAGCCTTGACCAGATATCAAACTTTTTAAGTTAATACCTATCATGCGGTATTAGTCAATTTCTTATTTCTAAATTCTTTTTGTTCATAAAACCCAAATCGAAACCCAACATTTTGTTCATAGACAAAGCTTTTTAATGCTACATCATAGATTACAGGAGCATTTAATGCTTTCATAGTACTTATGGTACGATATAGTTTTGTTTTTGAGATTCCCAGCCTGCAAGCAAGTGCTTCAGGTGTTCCAGTTGATTTTAATCGAACCAACTGATCTATTCTCTCTATAAGCTTAATGTGTTTTATGATAACATTCATAGATATTCCCTTTCATTTAAATAATATTCTAATACGTATTTATTTGTGGGGGGTTGTCTATTAATGTTGTCAATAGAAAGTATGTTACCTAAAAAATGATATTTTTTTTATTTTTTTATAAAATGAAGAGTATACCTGCTACACAGAACAGGAAACTTGGTGCGATTTTTAGCATAGTTTATGCACTACAGCCCGAAACTTCATCACAAAATTCCTATACCTAAAATAGATAACAATAAAAAAAGAAAAGAATTAAATTCTAAAAAAGCGAATTACCTATGTTTGAAGGAAGAAAGGAAATATGAAAAGAGAAATAATACTCTAAATTAGAAATACTAGTGTTCCTATAAAGCTTCTTTTAACTGTAGGGCTCTAATTTTATAGATGCCATCATAGGCTATTACTTCATCCAAAACTGAAATTACTATGTTTTTCTTATCGAGTTTTAGATAAGTAAGCGATAAGTACCATTTGGCGACCTCGTAAAACTTACTATCTTTTTCAAAATCTTCAAATACTGTGATAGCTTTTTCTTCTTGATTTGTATTTAAGTAGCTATTGCCAAGATATAATTGTAACTTTTCTTTACGGTCTAGATGAGGTAGTTTTTCTAATTCTCCGATTACAGTTTCGTAATCTTTGTTATTGTAGTTTTCAATAATATCTTGTAACTGAGTGTCTGTTTTACCTCTGGTTGTATCTTCTGTTAAAAAAGGAGTGTAATACGCTAAATATAAATCTTGGGTATCAACGGTTTTGCCGGTATAGTTCCATACTAATGCTCCAATACTTAATATGACTATAATAGAGGCCGCGATTTTCCAGGGTGCAGAAAAAAAAGAACTGCTAGCGGTTTCCTCTTCTTTAATCGCAGCACTTATTTTTATTAATTTTTTTTTAAAAGCGATAGTATCAGGATCACTTAAGGCAGCATGTAAAGATTTATGTTTTTCAACTTCCCGGGATAGTTCAGGATTAAGCGATATTTCTTTTTCAAAAGCAATTAGCTCCTCTTTAGATAAAGAGCCAGCAATATAACTTTCGATTTTATCGAATATTTGTGGGGTTCGTTTCATAATTCGCTATTTTTTTGGGGAGTAAGCTGTAACTCCTTAAATGCAGTATCTTTTTCGATCATTTCGATTAAAGATTCCTTGCATTCAAATTTTTTCTTTCGGGTATACCCTTCGGTGTACCCAGTTATTTTAGCAATCTCTTTCATGCTATTGCCCTGAAAGAGTAAATTTAACACTTCGCGACAGCTATCACTTAATTTTAAGAAATATTTGCGATAAATATGTTCGCGTTCACTATTTTCTATATCTTCTTGAACTTTAAGTTCTATAGTATCTGCAGTATCATAGATATTTTCTGCAAGTACTATTTTTTTGTTTTTTCGTAACCGATTTCTCCAAATGTTTTTACAAACAGCGTAGAAAAATGTACGTAAAGAAGACTGAAGCTCTAAAGAATCTGTCTTTAGTTTTTGATAGATCATGACTAATGCGTCTTGAAACACATCTTCTACATCTTCTTCGTTTCCTGAATTTTGTAGAATATATCGCCGTATATAAGGAAGGTTTTTTTTATAAAACAAGGTTAAAACCTGTTCATCTCCTGCCGCGATACCCTTCAAAATTTTCTGATCTTCGGTGTTCTTCATACATTAATGTAATAAGATAACAATTTGTTACCTTTTTAGATGGATTTTTTTATTTTATGTCGAACTATTGGTATAAGAACTGTAAAAGTAACAATTTTAGTGTCTTTGGTATTAATAAAGAAAGGAAACAATTGATAAGAGACACTAGTATTGAAATTAGTAACGATTTTTATACTGTAATATAGCTTATATACGTAAACAATAAGTCATAAAAATAATGGTAATACGACCCAGATATATACCCAAGAGACTGTCATTATATTTTAAAATGACATGTTGCTTCATTTTTTTGAATACAATAGTATCCTATGCACAAACCACAGATACTTTGGTAGCATACCAACACTTTGTAAAAGCAGGTGCATTACTTGCAAATGATCAATATGAGGAATCTATACAATATTTTGAAAAAGCATTACCGATTTATAAAAAGGCAAAGGCATGGGAGCGAGTTGCCAGATGTCATAATAAAATATCAAAGATTTATTGGAAGAATAGAGATTTTAAAGAATCATTAATAAGTGGAGAAAGTGCTATTAAAATTAGTATTAAGTACCTCTCAAAAAACAATCGAGAAGAAGCCGATTACTTTGATAATTTAGGGAGCATATGCTTTCTTAAACAAGAATATGATAATGCGTTGGAATATTATCAAAGATCTTTAGGTATTCGAATAGAAAAATTTGGAATACATCATACAGAGACGAGCGCTTCTTATTTCAATGTAGGACTTACATATTATGAAAAGCAAGAATATGATAGATCATTGTTGTTTATTAAGAGGGCTTCTTCTGTTAGAATAAAAGAATTTGGTAAGAATAGTAAAGAAACTGCTAAGTGTTATGAGGTAATTGGTAAATTATATCGAAGAAAAGCCGAATATGATAAAGCGCTAATGTATTTAAAAGAGCGATTGCTTATTTTGATTAATATTTATGGGAATGATCACATTGATGTGACTAGTGCTTTGGATTTAATAGGACTTACATATAAGAATAAGGGTGAATATGACAAGGCATTAGATTATTACAAAAGGGCAATTAGTATTATCGATAAAATTAAGATCAGTAAAGTGTCGAAAGATAAAACAGATAAACTATCAAGTGTTCATAATAATATTGGAATTATTTACAAGTACAGAGGAGAATATAATAGCGCATTAAAATACCTTAAACAGGCATGTGTTTTGTATATTCAGAAGTTAGGAGAAAATAATCCAAGAGTTGCAATTTATTATAATAATATAGGAAATGTATATAGATTAAAAGGCGAGTATGATCAGGCACTAAAGTATTATAATAAAGCTTTAGGGATAAGAAGACAAACGTTTAATAGAGGGCATTATGATATTACATATTCCTATAATGACATTGGAGAATTATACAATTTAAAAAAAGAGTATAATACTGCTATCCAGTATATTGATAAAGCTTTAAAAATAAGAAATCAAATATTTGGTAAAACTCATCCTGAGGTTGCAGATTCTTATGAGAGTTTAGGAAAGGTATATGAGAATATAAAAGATTATAAAACAGCATTAATAAATTATCAAAAAGCTTTACAAATACGATTAAATGTGTTTGGAGAACGTCATCCAAAAGTTGCTTTGTCCTATACTATTATTGCTGATATGTATAGGTTACAAAGTGATGTTGTAAACAGTCTGCAGTATTATGAAAACGCCATTACCGCAAATAAAAAATTAAATTATACAAGTAATTCATATTTAGATCAAAATATTGTTTTATCCAGTCTTTCAGGAAAAGCCAATGCATACCAAAAAAAGTATCAAAAAAGTAAAGATGTAAAAGATATTGACAAAGCAATTGAAAACTATCAAAAAGCAGATGTTTTACTTCATAAGATTCGTCAATCTTTTACTACTTATGAAGACAAAGTTACTTTTGCCAAAAAAGCAACAGCAATCTATCAAGGTGCTATCGCATCACAATTGTTGCTATATAAAGTAACAAAAAATCAAGAGGCATTAGAAAGCGCATTTTATTATTCAGAAAAGAGTAAGGCTAATACATTAAAAGAATTACTAGCTTCTGCTAATGCTAGAAATTTTATTGGATTACCTAAAAAAGTACTCGAGCTAGAAAAAGAGTTACGCATTGATCAGGCTTTTTATCAATCTAAAATTACTGAAGAACGTAGTAAACAAGAAATAGATTCGTCAAAGGTGGTAGATTATGAGAATCGGCTTTTTGATATAAGTAAACGTCAAGATTCACTTACCACCATTTTAGAAAAAGACTATCCTAAATATCATCAATTAAAGCATAAAAATGCGCTTGTCTCGGTATCAGATATGCAACAAAAGCTAAAAGCAAACACGACCTTGTTAGAATTCTTTGTTTCAGATAGTGTTGCATATACATTTACCATTTCTAAAGATAAGTTAGATGTCAAAGAAGTAGTGGTTTCAGATGTAAGTAAGGATATAGAGATACTTAAAGAATTTATTATTGCAAAAGATATACAAAAGTATAAGAAAGTTGCTTATGGTCTATATTCGCAATTAATAGCACCTATAAAAGATAAGTTAACTGGCGGCGATGAGTTGATCATTGTTCCCGATGGAGCATTATGGCATTGCAATTTTGAATTGTTACTCACACAACAGGATGCATCAAATAACCCAAAGTCATTATCCTATTTATTAAAAGAATTTGCGATCAGTTATGCTAATTCTGCGAGTTTATTGTTTCAATCATCGAATACAAAATCTGTTCACCAAGAAAAAGAAGACTGTTTGGCGTTTTCATTTTCAGACAGTACAACTGTAGTAGATGCCAAAACGATGAGTTTGGCAACTTTGAGAAATGCTGGGGATGATTTACCTGGTACACGAAGAGAAATCAGAGAAATTTCAGAAATTATAGATGGTCAGTATTATTTTGGATCTCAGGCAATAGAATCTAATTTTAAGCGAAATGCGAATCGGTATAACATCCTACATTTGGCATTGCATGGGGATGTAGATCATAAGCGTCCAGAAAATTCAAAGCTGTATTTTACCAAAAGTAAAGACACTATCGATGATAACTTATTGTATGCTCATGAGTTATTTGCAATGGATATCCCAGCAGAACTTACCGTATTAAGTGCCTGCAATACAGGTACAGGAAAGGTTGCCAAAGGCGAAGGGATTATGAGTTTAGGTAGTGCGTTTCAATATGCAGGCACAAAGAGTTTGTTGTTAAGCAGTTGGGCAGTATCAGATCAAACAACGCCAGAGTTGATGAAATACTTTTATACAAACCTAAAAGAAGGGATGAATAAGTCCAAGGCATTACAACAAGCAAAACTACAATACTTACAAACAGCCAATTTAGATCGTGTTCACCCATGGTATTGGGGAGGCTTTTATGTAGTTGGTGATACTGCTGCAATACAGTTTAGTAGTAATACATCGTGGTATTGGATTTTAGGAATAGTATTATTTGTATTAGTTATAGGAGGTTTGGTATACAAAAAGAAAGGATATAGTTTATGAGATTGCTGCTGAAAATATCCATATCATTAATATTGTTTACAAGTCTTGGCTACAGTCAAACCACAGATACTCTGGTAGCCTATCAACATTTTGTAAAAGCAGATTCACTACTAACAAATGAGAAATATGAAGAATCTATAAAACATTTTGAAAAAGCTTTGCCTGTCTATGAAAAAGCAAAGGTGTGGAGGCGAGTTGCTAGGTGTTATAATAAGATTTCTAGAAATCAATGGGAGGATGGTGTTTTTGATAAAGGAGTATTGAATGCAGAAAAAGCAATAAAAACTTGTGAGAAATACCTAAAGAAAAATAATCTTGAAGAAGCCGAGGCTTACAATAGTTTAGGTGTTATATCATATATGCAAAGAAAATATGATATTGCAATTCGATATTACGAAAGATCCTTTTTAATAAGAAATACAAAATTTGGATTAGATTCTTTTGAAACGAGTACAGCTATTTTTAATATAGGACTTTCATACAGTGCAAAAGAAGAGTACGATGTTGCTTTAAAGTATTTTTATAAGGTCATGTCGATTTGGATAGTAATATTGGAAGAGAATAACTTTAATATGGCTAGGTGTTACAGAGCAATTGGCATAGCGTATCAAAAAAAAGGAGAATATAATAAATCAATTAGATATGTGAAAAAAGCCTTATCAGTTTTGATTGATTTGTATGGGCGAAAACACCAAAGTTTAATTAACCCTCTTAATTCAATAGGCGTATCATACAGGAATATGGGGATGTATAATGAAGCTTTGAATTTTTACAATCAAGCAATTATGATTAAAAATGGTTTTCCTAGAAAACTCCAGAGTAAAACTAGTAGAAGGATGTATAACAATATTGGTATTGTATATAAATATAAAGGCGAATATGATAAGGCATTGGAGTATTTAAAAAAAGCTCTTCAGTCTAATTTTGAAATTTATGGAACGAAACATCCCGTTGTTGCACTTAATTATAATAATATAGGTAATGTATGTCGATTGAAAGGTGAGTATGATCAAGCACTGAACTATTACAATAAAGCTTTAAAAATAAGAGAAAGTACTTTAGATAAAAATAACTCTGAAATAGCATATTCTTATAATGATATTGGCGAATTATATAACTTAAAAAAAGAACATAATAAAGCTATTCATAATATTAATAAAGCTTTAAAAATAAGATTAGATGTGTTTGGTACAACTCATCCTAGTGTTGCAGATTCTTATGAAGGTTTAGGAAATGTGTATAAGAATAAGGAAGATCTTACAACGGCATTAACAAATTATCAAAAAGCGTTAGCCATACGATTAGATGTTTTTGGAGCACATCATCCTAAAGTAGCTTTGTCATATACTACGATTGCCAATATGTATAGGTTGCAAGGTGATGTTGCAAATAGTTTACGTTACTATGATAATGCTATAATATCCAATAGAAAATTAAATGATAAAAACAGTTCCTATTTAGATCAAAACATCGTTTTATCCAGTCTTGCAGGAAAGGCTAAGGCTTACAAAAATAGATATCAAAAAAACAAAGATGTAAAAGATCTTGACAAAGCAATTGAAAGCTATCAAAAAGCAGCTATTTTAATTAATGCTATTCGGCAATCGTTTACTACCTATCAAGACAAGCTTACTTTTGCTAAAAAAGCAACAGCAATCTATCAAGGTGCCATAGCTTCACACTTATTGGCATATAAAGTAACCAAAGATCAAAAATCGCTAGAAAAAGCATTTTATTATTCAGAGAAGAGTAAAGCCAACACCTTAAAAGAACTACTTGCTACGGCTAATGCTACAAACTATGCGGGATTACCAAAAGAAGTTTTAGAACTAGAAAAAGAGCTACGAATTGATCAAGCCTTTTATCAATCTAAAATTAAAGAAGAACGCACAAAACAGGGGATAGATTCCTCAAAGATTATAGATTATGAGAATCGGCTTTTTGATATAAGTAAACGGCAAGATTCACTTACCACCGTTCTAGAAAAAGAGTATCCTAAATATCATCAATTAAAGCATAAAAATGCGCTTGTTTCGGTATCAGATATACAACAAAAGCTAAAAGCAAACACGACCTTGTTAGAATTTTTTGTTTCAGATAGTATTGTATATGCATTTACCATCTCTAAAGATAAGTTAGATGTTAAAGAAATAACAGTTTCAGATTTGAATAAAAAAATAGAAGCACTAAAAGAATCTATTATCGCCAAGGATATACAAGAATATAAGAAAGTTGCTTATGGTCTATATTCGCAATTAATAGCACCTATAAAAAATAAGTTAACTGGCGATGAGTTAATTATTGTTCCCGATGGAGCATTATGGCATTGCAATTTTGAGTTGTTACTTACCCAGCAGGATAGTTCTAACAACCCTAAGTCATTACCATATTTGTTAAAAGAATTTGCGATCAGTTATGCTAATTCAGCAAGTTTATTGTTTCAATCATCAAATACAAAATCTGTTCACCAAGAAAAAGAAGACTGTTTGGCGTTTTCATTTTCAGACAGTACAACTGTAGTAGATGCCAAAACGATGAGTTTGGCAACTTTGAGAAATGCTGGGGATGATTTACCTGGTACACGAAGAGAAATCAGAGAAATTTCAGAAATTATAGATGGTCAGTATTATTTCGGATCTCAGGCAATAGAATCTAATTTTAAGCGAAATGCGAATCGGTATAACATCCTACATCTGGCATTGCATGGGGATGTAGATCATAAGCGTCCAGAAAATTCAAAGCTGTATTTTACCAAAAGTAAAGACACTATCGATGATAACTTATTGTATGCTCATGAGTTATTTGCAATGGATATCCCAGCAGAACTTACCGTATTAAGTGCCTGCAATACAGGTACAGGAAAAGTTGCCAAAGGCGAAGGGATTATGAGTTTAGGTAGTGCGTTTCAATATGCAGGCACAAAGAGTTTGTTGTTAAGCAGTTGGGTAGTATCGGATCAAACAACGCCAGAGTTGATGAAATACTTTTATACAAACCTAAAAGAAGGGATGAATAAGTCCAAGGCATTACAACAAGCAAAACTACAATACTTGCAAACGGCAAATTTAGATCGTGTTCACCCATGGTATTGGGGAGGCTTTTATGTAGTTGGTGATACTACTGCAATACAGTTTAGTAGTAACACATCGTGGTATTGGATTTTAGGAATAGTACTATTTGTATTAATTTTAGCGAGATTTGTAAATAAAAGAAATTCTAACAAAACAAAGAAATTATCTTAGGATATTGAATTACCCAGGATTTTATCATTTTTATATCTCGAACACAGTAAGTTATTATCATGAAAATATACGGACATCGCGGAGCAGCAGGTTTAATTGCCGAAAATACCATCGAATCAATTTTAGAAGCGCTGAACAATAATGTAAAAGGAGTTGAAATCGATGTGCATTGCTGTAAATCTGGTGAATTAGTGGTGATCCACGATGAAACCTTAGAACGAACAACTAATGGAACGGGTTTAGTTTCTGAATATACTTTACAAGAGTTAAAACAGATAACCACGATAGAAGGTTATAAAATTCCAACATTACAAGAAGTTCTTGAAGTTATAGACGGGCGATGTGAACTTAATGTTGAACTAAAGGGTATACATACAGCACTACCAACGCTTAAATTACTTGAAGAGCAAATATTAAAAACCAATTGGGAATACAAACATTTTATTATATCAAGTTTTGACCATAGTCAATTGTTCGAATTAAAAGAACATACTTCTAAATTTAAAATAGGTGTTCTTACTGAAGAGAATATAAGTAAAGTACTGCCCGTAGCTCATGACTTAGAAGCATTTTCAATCCATCCTCCAATTTCAACACTAACTCAACAAGCGGTTGATAAAGCAAAAACACAGGGATACCGAGTATACGTTTGGACTGTAAATACAAAAACATTAATAGAACAATCAAAAAGCTGGAATGTTGATGCTATCATCACAGATTTTCCGAATTTTGTATAATGAATTATGATTTAATAATCGTTGGTGGCGGAGCTGCAGGTTTTTTTACAGCAATAAATGTTGCCGAACAGGATCCGAAATTAAGAATTGCAATTCTCGAAAGAGGAAAAGAGGTATTGTCAAAAGTTCGTGTTTCTGGAGGAGGACGTTGTAATGTTACCCATGCAGAGTTTATACCTAATGAACTAAGTAAAAATTATCCAAGAGGAGAAAAAGAGCTAAAAGGACCATTTCATACCTTTATGACTGGCGATACTATGGATTGGTTCGATCAGAGAGGAGTAGCTCTAAAAATTGAAGATGATGGTCGAATTTTTCCTGTCTCTAATTCATCAGAAACTATTATAAATTGCTTTTTGTCCGAGGCAAAGCGATTGCAAATTGATGTTTGTACAAGTCATGCGGTTAAAAATTTTAAACGTGAACAAGAAACTTGGTCTGTCGAAACTAATCAAGGAGGTTTTACTACAAAAAAACTGATGATAGCTACTGGCAGTAATCCAAAGATTTGGAAGGTACTACAAGAACAGGGTCATGATACTATCGATGCTGTTCCTTCATTATTTACATTTAATATTAAAGACTCCAGAATTAAAGAATTACCAGGAGTGGTAACGCATGCCATGGTTAAGGTGAATAATTCAAAATTGCAGAGTGAAGGGCCTTTGTTAATAACGCATTGGGGGATGAGTGGTCCGGCAATATTAAAACTTTCTGCTTGGGGAGCAATAGAATTAAATGCGCTTCAATATGATTTTGAAATAACCGTAAACTGGTTGCAAGATGATACTGAAGAAGAAGTTTTACAAAGTATCAGGAGTCTTAAAGAAACCTATTCAAAACAATTAGTATTTACGTATGCACAGTTCGATTTACCTAAAAGGCTGTGGCAAAGTTTAGTTTTGGCATCGGGTATCCAAAAAGATACTCGCTGGGCAGATCTTAATAAAATTCAAAGTAAAACCCTGTCAGAACAATTAACCCAAAGTGTTTTTAAGGTTAATGGTAAAAGTACCTTTAAAGAAGAATTTGTAACGGCAGGAGGTATTAATCTTAAAGAAGTAAGTTTTAAAACGTTTGAAAGTAAAAAATGCCAAAATCTATATTTTGCCGGAGAAGTCCTAAATATAGATGCTATCACAGGTGGATTTAATTTTCAAAATGCATGGACTGGTGCTTTTATAGCTGCTAAGGCTATTACGTCAAAATAACATTTCTTAATTTTAAAAAGAGATAAAGGACTTAAAAATTAACTTATGAAAACATATGTTGCATTGTTAAGAGGAATTAATGTAAGTGGCCAGAAAAAGATTAAAATGGCAGATCTTACAGAAGCATTAGAAAAATTAGGATTGTTTTCTGTTACCACTTATATCCAAAGCGGAAATGTAATTTTTCAAAGTGAACAAAATGATGTACAATTCTTAAGTGATTTAATCTCAAAAGGTATACAACAAAGATTTGGTTTTGATGTTCCTGTGTTGGTTATTACTCCAGAGACATTAGCTACTATTTATCAAAAAAACCCATTTTTTGATAGATTAAATAAAGAAGAAATTGAAACAAAAAAAATGTATTTTACATTATTGTCAACCCCTCCTGATGAAGAATTAGTAAAAGAATTACGATCTGGTTTTAATGGAGAAGAAGAGTTTGTGATTACTAAAAATGTAGTGTACCTATATGTAACTGCTGGATACGGAAAAACCAAACTAAATAATAATTTTTTCGAAAAAAAATTGAAAAGTGTAGCCACAACGAGAAACTTAAAAACAGTAATTAAATTATTGGATTTAAGTGGTTTGAACTTGTAAATTAGAGTAAAGTATTACGGTTTTTTAAGTAAATTTTTGTATCTTAATAGAGATTAACTAATACCTCAATTAACTATGAAAAAAATTACTCTCTTTCTTTTTGTCATAATTTTATTTAGTAATGCACATCAAGGACATGCCTATAGTGATAAAAAACCTATGGAAAAGTTATTGATGGATTATATTGACAAAATGAATGCCTTGACGCAAGGAACCAAAAAAGAAGATGTACTAAGTTTGTTTGATGAAAAATATAACGGAAATACAGTATATGTAAACTTATCGGGAGCCTTAGTTAGGAAAAATTACTTTAAAAAGGATATTTCTGGACAATTAGACGATATTATTGATGATGATAATTATAAATTTAAGCTTACATTAGAAAAAATTGTTTTTCAAACTCAGAAAGAAAGGGCAGGTACAATTTCTGCTGTAATTAACTTTGAATCGTATATAGATAAGAAAATTGCCGAAAAAGGAACAATGCTAATGGATCTTGTTGCTATTAGAGTAAACGGCGGTTGGAAAATAGCACAAAATAATATGATTAGAGTTTCTGAAGCAAAAGATATAGGAGAATGCATTTGTTATGTATACGGTAAAGGGACTACCAAATTTGTCACAGAAGTATATTACCCATCAGGATTAGAATATAGTCAAGAACTAGGGGCGTTTCAGGTTACGACAAAAGATACAAAACGAATCATTAAATCAAATAGCAATGAGTATTATTGGAATAAAGGCACTGGAAAAATAGCTTTTAAAGGTGTGCAAATTGGAAAAGCCGCAGATTCAAGAAAAGCACTAGAAGTTGTACTAAAACACCAGTATAAAGAATCTTGTGTTAATATTGTATTTAATTAATAGTATTTAGCATATACACATACTTAAGCTTTGTATATTTAAGTATGTGTATTGCTTTATTTCTCTTACTGAATAATAGTTGCATCCTTTAGAAAACCTCGCCATGAGATTTCAATAGCTTGATTAATATGTTTTTCTTGAAGTTTCACCTGCTCATTTTCGTGAATCTTTACCAACGAAACAACGTTACCAAAGAATAACTCTTCCATAACGAGTGTATTGTAAGATTTAAAAACCTTTTGTCGTACACCATTTTTAAAATAATTTTCTATTTCACCATAGTATTCACGAGCTTTATCTTTTAGGCTTTGTGGAATTTCTGGAGAACGAGCAATTTGTTCAGAAAAAATAAAAGCTAATGGGTTATTAACAAAGTAATAGAATAGGTTTAGCCACATTACGGTAAATTGCTTTTTAATATCGTCTTCTGGGATGTTACGCATTACTACTGTACCAAAATCTTGCGTAAGCATTAAATATAATTCTGTAATAATCTCTTCCTTGTTCTTAAAATGATGATATACGGTACCATTAGCAACTCCTGATTCTTTAATAATCTGCGAAAGAGAAGTAGCATTAATTCCTTGTTTAGTAATTAATTCTAGAGTAGTCTGTAAGACTATTGCTTTTTTACTCATAAAAATGAAATTCCTTATTCTTAATTTAATTTAGCTGCCATATGCCAAAATTCAATGCAGTCGCAAAAGCAACCCAAACAACGTAAGGGATAAGTAGGTAAGCGGCAATAGTGTTCACTACAGTAAACCATTTAATGGTAAACAATAGTAGGATAAATAGGGCTATTATATCTAGTAATGCAATCAACGGACTCTGCAAGCCAAAGAAAAAAATTGACCAAGCAGCATTCAATATTAATTGAAAACCAAAATGATATAACGCAGTTTTTACCCATTTATGATAAAAACCTTTACTCCATACAATTCCTGCTGAAATACCCATCATAATGTACAATAGTATCCATACAGGTCCAAATATCCAATTTGGAGGTGTAAAGGACGGCTTTTTTAAAGTTAAATACCAAGTATCTATAGAACTTTGAGTTGCAATACTACTCAAAAAACCAATTAGTAGACATAAAACTACGGCAATACCGATGCGAGATAACTTTTTTTTCATTAAAAGGAATTAGTGCAGTACTAAAATAGGAATTTATTTTCACTACTGATGCACTTAAATATCGTAGAGCACTTATATTTGTTCAAAATTATTCTAATATTATGATGAACTATCCTGAGTTTACCTTTTCTGTAGTGTCAGAATTACCAGATAATGGAGTAATAAAGTGTACATCTCCTAGCAATATAGCTTTAGTAAAGTACTGGGGTAAAAGACCTATACAGCTACCCGAAAATGTATCTATTAGTTTTACGTTAGAGACTTGCAAAACAATAACAAGTTTAGCATACAAAAGAAAGGAAACACCCTCTGAAGATTTTGATTTTGAATTGCTTTTTGAAGGAAAACCCAAACCAGATTTTAAACCTAAGATTCAGAGTTTTTTTACACGAATAGAGACATATTTGCCTTTTTTAAAAGAATATTCTTTTACCATAGAAACAAGTAATACTTTTCCTCATAGTAGTGGGATTGCATCTTCGGCTAGTGGTATGAGTGCCCTTGCATATTGTTTGATGCAATTAGAAAGAAAAATAAACACAAGTATTACAGAACATGAATTGTTACAAAAAACGTCATTTTTAGCCCGTTTAGGATCTGGGAGTGCTTGCCGAAGTCTTGAAGGTCCAATTACGGTATGGGGAAAACACGATGCTATTGGCGGAAGTAGTGATGCCTTTGCTGTTAAATTTCCGCATACTATTCATGATAATTTTAAAGAATTTCAAGATACGATCTTACTAGTTGATAAAGGTGAGAAGCAAGTAAGTAGTACCGTTGGCCATGATCTTATGCATGGTCATCCATTTTCTGCAAAGCGATTTGAACAAGCTACAAACAATTTATCTAAACTTAAAGAAATACTTGGTACAGGAGATTTAGATGCGTTTATTGAGGTGGTCGAAAGCGAAGCCTTAACGTTGCATGCTATGATGATGACCTCGTTACCCTATTTTATTTTAATGAAACCTAACACATTGGTAGTAATTAATAAAGTTTGGGAATATCGAAAAGCAACAGGATCTAAACTTTGTTTTACATTAGATGCAGGTGCTAATGTACATTTGTTATATCCAAATAATGAAAAAGATAAGGTTTTATCTTTCATTACTAGTGAGTTAGTTGCGTATTGTGAAAACGGTCAGTATATTTGTGACAAAATAGGATTGGGAGCAAAATTGTTGTAACTTTATCCTAATAGGGAAGACAAATAAGATATATATTAAAAAATACAGATGAAGGGACCATTATTTTATTCTAAAATATTATTATTTGGAGAATATGGAATTATAAAAGATTCTAAGGGTTTATCTATACCATATAATTTTTTTAAGGGTGCCCTTAAAGTGTCAGAAACTCCAAATGATGAAGCTTTAGAATCTAATAAGAACCTGAAAGAATTTTCAATTTATCTTGAGAAAATTCAAAATGAAGATGTCGTTAAATTTGATTTAGAAAAGTTAAGAAAAGACATAGATGCGGGCATGTATTTCGATAGTAGCATACCACAAGGTTATGGTGTTGGTAGTAGTGGAGCACTTGTAGCTGCTATTTATGATAAATATGCTGCAAATAAAATTACAGTTTTAGAAAATCTTACTAGAGATAAATTATTAAAGCTTAAGAAAGTTTTTGGTCTTATGGAGTCTTTCTTCCATGGAAGCAGTTCAGGGCTAGATCCTTTAAATAGTTATTTAAGTCTTCCGATACTAATTCATTCTAAAGATAATATAGAACCCGCAGGTATTCCATCTCAAAGTGTGGAAAATAAAAAAGGTGCCGTTTTCTTGTTAGATAGTGGTATTGTAGGAGAAACAGCTCCTATGGTAAGTATCTTCATGGAAAACATGAAGCAAGAAGGTTTTCGCAGCATGCTTAAAAATCAATTTGTAAAGTATACTGATGCATGTGTAGATGATTTCCTAAAAGGAGATGTAAAGTCTTTATTTTTAAATATCAAACAGCTTTCTCATGTAGTGTTAGATAATTTCAAACCTATGATTCCAAAAGAATTTCATAATCTTTGGAAAAATGGAATTGAGACGAATGACTATTATCTTAAATTATGTGGTTCTGGCGGAGGAGGTTATATCCTTGGGTTTACACAAGATTTTGATAAAGCACAAGCTTCACTTAAAGATTACAAATTAGAAGTAGTTTATAATTTTTAATAAGCATTAGTATGCTTACTAGAAAAAACAAACTTTTTTTTCTCAAATTGTTAAGTTTATTTTCTGTCGTTAGAGGATATAACATTCTTATTATTGTCCTTGCTCAATATTTGACATCTATATTTATTCTTGCACCTAATATTCAATTAAAGCAAGTTCTTTTTGATCCAAATTTATTTGTAATTGTATTGGCTTCTGCAGGAGTAATTGCGGCAGGATATATTATTAATAGTTTTTATGATAAAGAAAAAGATCTAATTAACAGACCTCAAAAAACGATGCTTGACCGTCTAGTAAGTCAGCAAACTAAACTTACAGGTTACTTTATTTTAAACTTTTTATCTGTTGTTTTAGCAAGCTATGTTTCGTTTAGGGCTGTTCTATTTTTTTCGGTATATATTTTTGCAATTTGGTTTTACTCTCATAAATTGAAGAAATATCCTATTTCTGGGAATATGGTGGCTTCAATACTATCAATAACGCCTTTTTTTGTTGTATTTATATACTATAAAAATTTTGATGAAGTCATCTTTGTACATGCAACTTTTTTGTTTCTAATGTTAATGATTCGCGAGATGATAAAGGATTTAGGAAACTTAAAAGGTGATCTAGTTCAAAATTACAAAACAATTGCCGTTGTGTATGGAGAACTCGCGTCAAAAAGAATTATTACAGGTTTAATCATAATTGCTTGTATACCTATTTATTTATTATTGACTAAATATGAAATAGGGTTTATGTATCTGTATTTTTATGTTTGTCTTGTTCTTCTTACTTTACTACTAGTTGGATTATGGGGTTCTAAGGGGAAATTACATTATGTTTGGTTGCATAATATTTTAAAACTAATTATAGTTTCAGGTACATTTAGCATAATTCTTATTGATGTAAACATGATTCTAGATAGAATTCTTTGGTAAAAAAGAAAGCAGTTGCATATGCAACTGCTTAAAAAGATAAGTTCTCAATTTAATCTCTTTGAAGATGTATTTAAGATTAAATAGTATTTGGCTTTTTAATTTTAAGTGGAAGTCTAAAGATTCTGTTTGTAGTAACAGATTTTTCTGTAGTTACTTTTTTATAGTTTAATCTAGATTTTATATAAGTAACAACACTATCTTCATGTGAATCAACATTTAGAACTACAACTTCACCATTAGTATTGATAGTAAATTGGATTGTAGCGGTCAAATCTGCTTTTTCAATTTTGATTTCTGGGTCTTTTAAAAGTACAGCAACTTCATCTCTTATTTGTTGTTCTGTACTAATAGAATTTTTGTCGTTTGAGGCAAATGACTGATTAAATCCTAATACAATGACGAATACTAAAACGATTAACTTTTTCATTTTTTTGATCTTTTAAGATTTGAGTTTTGAACTATTTGTTTCAATTTTACATGACAAATGTACCGCTGGATTTTACATTATTTTTGTTTTTAGTTTTACTAGAATGTGTCAATATGTTTACGGTTTGGTTAAAAAGCATATGTTTTAACGTAAATTAAACTTTGAATACTATATACTTTTTATATGTTTACTTTTTCATAATAAATAAGGAAGTACTTTTTTGTTGTTAAATTCTCAGCGTTTAGTATGATTTCCTGTCGATAGTAAGTTTTTTACTAAGGCTCTAATGTTATGATAATGTTATGTTGTGGTTTTGCCGTAAGCTCATTTTTAGAGTTTAATGAATTGAAAAACAGAATTTTATATATTAATTATTTGTTAACGAAGTGCTGGGGAATTTGTATCACTCACGCATGAAGAAATAATACAATTGAATACATGAAGGATCCATTATTGACAGTAGCGCTAGCTCAAATTTCTCCTGTTTGGTTAAACAAAACAGGAACATTACAAAAAATTGAAGAAACTATACACGAAGCTGCTTCTAAAAAAGCAGAGCTAATTGTTTTTGGTGAATCACTTCTTCCTGGATACCCTTTTTGGGTAGAACTTACCAATGGCGCTAAATTTAATAGCACGGTTCAAAAAGAAATCCATGCACATTACGCACAAAATGCTGTTAGCATTGAAAATGGAGATTTAGATACTATTTGTAAGCTTGCTGCTACATATAAAATGGCAATGTATATTGGTATTATTGAACGCCCTATAGATCGTGGAGGACATAGTTTATATGCTTCATTGGTTTATATTGACCCTTTAGGAGAAATTAAATCGGTTCATAGAAAATTGCAACCAACATATGAAGAAAGACTAACTTGGTCCCCTGGAGATGGTAATGGGCTTAAGGTTCATCCTCTTAAAGCATTTACTGCTGGTGGATTAAATTGTTGGGAGAATTGGATGCCATTGCCAAGAGCGGCGCTTTACGGTCAAGGAGAAAATTTACATATTTCAGTATGGCCAGGGAGCGATTATAATACAAAAGATATAACAAGGTTTATTGCGCGAGAATCACGCTCTTATGTGATCTCAGTTTCAAGTTTAATGAGAAAATCTGATTTTCCTGAGACAACTCCGCATCTAAATGAAATTTTAAAAAATGCTCCTGATGTTCTAGGAAATGGAGGCTCCTGTGTTGCAGGTCCCGATGGAGAATGGATTCTTGAACCCGTTTTACATACAGAAGGACTTTTAATAGAAACATTAGACTTTAATAGGGTGCTACAAGAACGTCAAAACTTTGATCCAGTAGGGCATTATTCAAGACCCGATGTAACTCAATTACATGTAAATAGAGAACGTCAAAGTACAGTAAGGTTCGATAAATAATAATTGTCAATCCTAAATAGTAATCCACTATCTTTGCAAAAAATTTAAGATATGAGTCGTGGAGATCGTTCTCGAGATGGAAAAAGTAGTGGAAGACAAGGGAAATCTAAAATTAAGACTTTCAAACAGGATAATACTCCTGTAAAAAAGTCTGTTAGAAGTCCTAAAAAGATTGTAGAATCTGATGAGATACGACTAAATAAGTATGTTGCTAATTCTGGTGTTTGCTCTAGAAGAGAAGCTGATTTATATATTCAAACAGGAAGTGTTTGGGTAAATGGTAAGCCAGTGACAGAAATGGGGTATAAAGTGAAGTTGACCGACGAAGTAAAGTTTGATGGACGACTTATTACACCACATAAAAAAGAGTACGTTTTACTTAATAAGCCAAAAGGCTTTGTAACCTCGACAAGTCCCGAAAAAACCAGAACGGTAATGGATTTAGTCGCAAATGCTTCTAAGCAACGATTAAAACCCGTTGGACGATTAGAACGAAATACAACAGGTTTACTTTTATTTACAAATGATGTGGATTTAGAGAAAAAACTCACTCATCATAAAAGTGGGGTTCGTAAAATCTTTCATGTAGAGTTAGAACGTAATCTTAAATTTGAAGATCTTCAGAGAATTGAAAAAGGAATTAAACTAGAAGAAGGTTTTATAAACGTTGATGAGATTTCTTATATCGAAGGCGCTTCTAAAAACGAAATAGGTATTCAATTACAATCTTCTAAAAACGGAATAATTCATAAACTTTTTGAACATCTTAACTATAGCGTAGTCAAATTGGATCGTGTTATCTATGCAGGATTAACTAAAAAAGATCTTCCTCGTAGCCACTGGAGAGTACTAACAGAGCAAGAAGTAATTAATTTAAAGATGATGTAAGACTTGACTTAGTCTGATTTTTAGATAGCAGATACATATCCCAAAAAAAGACAGTTAAGACTATAAAATATTCTAATCCAACCATCCATAAGTTTTCTTTAAAATCAGGATGAATATAGGCTGTATAACTTAATATAATTGCAAATGACCATGCAATAGGGAATTTATACCTTGTAAATATGCAAAGTGATAAAGGAACGGCGATATACCAGGGATGTACTGTGGTGGATAAAAAATAATAACAACAAATTCCTAAGGTCAATACGGTGATGAGTTGTATTGTTGTTTTGTTTTTTCGAATAAAAGTCAAACTAAGAAGGATTAAAATAACAATCATTGGTAATATTTTACCAACGGTTTCGATAATATTCCAACCTACGACTTGATACCCAATCCAACGAATGATATAGAAAATACTGGCATTAAATTCAAAATTTTGAAACCAGAGCGTAATTGTTTTTCTAAAGTTAATAAGAAAAGCTTCTGATAAAAAAGGTGCAAAGGTTACCAAAACAGTAAGAAGAATAATACTATAGAATCCAAGTAGTTTTGGTAATCCTGATCTTATACCAAGCTTGTTGTAGTTTTTGTGATCCCCAATTACAAATTTCTTAAAGAATAATGGTAAAAATAACAAGGGAATCAGTTTTACAGAAACAGATAGTCCTAATGCTATTGCAGCCCAATACCAATAGCCTTTATGTAACAGGTATAAGGACCAAATGATAAAAAAGACCATTACAGCCTCAAAATGCAGGTTTCCCGTAAGCTCTATAATTATAAAAGGATTAAGAACGTACCAGAAAATTTGTTTTTCTGGAAGCTTAAGAGCCTTTAGTAGTTTTTTTCCGAAGAAAAATGTTCCAATATCTGCCAGAATAATAAGGATTCTAAATACCATTGCAGATCCTAGAATGCTCTTACTTGCAAATACAGCCGAAATTAAATAGCAAAGCTGGCTGATAGGAGGGTAATTGGTAAAATGGCTACCATTAAGTTGTCCCATGCCCTTGTAGAGCTCGTGAGCTTGGTTAATAGGAGCATTGTTGTCGCTAATCCAGACTTCAGGCAAAGATAAATACGGATTGTATCCTTCTAGTAACATTCTGCCATCCCAGATAAAGCGATAAAAATCTTGAGATAGGTTAGGGATAGCAAATAAAAATACGATCCTAAATAGTAATCCGGCTACGGCAAGAAGCTTCCAATTATTTGGATTGGATTGTATGATTTTATAGGAAATAAAGAATAAGATAGTCCAAAGACTAATCATCTTAACAAAATCAATGCGCTCTAATTGATAAGCAAAGCTCCAATAAAAAAGAATACCAATAAAAATGAGAAGTATAGAAAACTTATTATGTTTCCAATACGATAACATTATAATTTAGAGGTAACAGATTTAATAAATACAAAACCAAATCCCAAAAAAAGCATAATATGAAATAAGAAGAGTCCAAAATCCTGAAGCTTAAAAGCACTATATAAAGCAAATCCAAAATAGCCCATTAGTAAAGCTTCAATAATAGTATTACCCGAAATATTCTTGTTTACATATTTATTGTCTTTCCATGAATCTTTTAGCGTATTTATATTAAACTTTGGAGTACGTACAAATTCACTTTTCTTTCCAAAATGGCCTTCAAGGACAGCCATAGAATTGTGCACAGAGAATCCCATTGCAATAGAGAAAAATGTAAAAAACATTTTAATATACTCCATGAAATTCCAAAATCCTTTTCCGTGTATTTTTTTAAATGTATGCCAATAGCAATAGAAAAATATTACCGTACTTAGAGCAAAGAATGCGATTACATTAAAGTACCAACTAAACAATGGATTGTTGTTTTTAATATACATTACAGGTACACTAAGAATAGCAACCAATAATACTAATAAAAACATACTACTGTTTAACAAGTGGAAAAAACTATGAAATTTGGTTTTAAAAGGTACGGTTTTGTCTCTAAGTAATTTCCAATATAATTTCTGAAAATTTTCTGCAGCACCTTTATTCCATCTAAATTGTTGTGATCTTGCGGCACTAATTACTACCGGTAATTCTGCAGGTGTTTCAACCTCTTCAAGGTATTTAAATTTCCATTTCTTTAATTGCGCTCTATAACTTAAATCTAGATCTTCGGTTAATGTATCTCCTTGCCAATTACCTGCATCTTCGATACATTTCTTTCTCCAAACACCGGCGGTTCCATTAAAATTAATAAAATGATCCTTATAATTACGTCCTACCTGCTCCATAGTAAAGTGAAAATCAAGCGCAAACGCTTGAATTTTGGTTAGCATAGAGTAGTTTCTGTTAATATGTCCCCAGCGTGTTTGTACAACACCAATATTTTGATCTTTAAAGTAAGGAATAGTCTGCAGTAACCATTTTTTTCCGGGAAGAAAATCAGCATCAAAAATCGCGATGTATTCACCTTTAGCAATTTTTAATCCTTCTTTTAAAGCGCCAGCTTTAAACCCAGTACGATCTTCGCGACAAATATGCTTAATGTCTAATCCATTTTTTTGAAGTTTTTCTATCTGAGCAGCGGTAGTAATCACTGACTCATCTGTAGAATCATCCAAAACTTGTATTTCTAATTTATCTTTAGGGTATTCAAGCTCTGCAATATTATCAAGTAATCGATCCATTACATATAGTTCATTAAATACAGGTAATTGAACTGTTACTTGTGGTATTTCTTCTGCTTTAGTAAAATCAAAAGTAGGAGAGCTATCAGGTTGCTTTCTTGACTTTAGATAATTAACGAGCAGATTCAATTGAGCCAGACTATACATAAATATGATTAGTAAGGCTAATGTGTAGGTTATGATGATAGCAATATCCATTACGTAAAGCTATATTTAAAAATCCAACTTAAAATCTTAACGCCTGCAAATATAGCACCTTTTATTGTTCCTGAAACTTTTGAGACTCCAATTCTCTTTTTGTACTGTACAGGGACTTCGGTGTAGCTGTAACGTTTTTTTAACACTTTTAGCTGCATTTCTACAGTCCAACCATAGGTTTTATCAACCATGTCGAGTGCTAGAAGTGTTTCATATTTAATCGCTCTAAATGGACCAAGATCTGTGAAATTTGCTCCAAAAAAAAGTTTCATTAAGCTTGTAGCTAGCCAATTTCCGAAGATTTGTGGGAACGTCATTGATCCAGCTTCTCGTAAATGTTTTACTCTAGAACCAATAACCATATCAATATTATCAGTAAGTATAGGATTTATAATTTTAGTTAATTCGGCAGGGTAATCACTATAATCTCCATCAAGGAAAACGATAATATCTGGTTTGTTTTCTTTTGAAGCAATATAACTCATGCCTTTTAAACATGCATATCCATATCCTTTTTGATTTTCTATAAGTACTGTTGCACCAGCCTTTTTTGCCACACTTTCTGTTTGATCTGTAGAATTATTACTCACCACAATAATCTCAGAAACCACTTCGGGAATCTCTTGAATTACATGCGCAATAGATTCTTCTTCGTTAAAAGCAGGTATGATTACGTTTATTATTGGAGGCATTTATAAGGAAACATTTGGGTTGTCTTTTTTAAAGCTAAAGATATCGGTCCATTCTCCGATCTTTTCATCATTAACATAGCGTTCGGCTTTAAAAATTTTATTGTTTTTGTATAATAAGGAATATCCTTCTTTTTTATTGTTTTGATATTGGTACTTTGTTGTTATTCCGGTCGCAATATCGTAAATAATCCACCATTTCTCTGCATTATCGTTTAGAAAATGGCCTTCCTTAAATAATTTACCCTTTTCTGTATAAAAATACCAATAGCCATTTTTAGCATTATTTTTAAAATGCCCTTCTTTCATGATGATTCCATTAGAAGAGTAATAATACCAAAAACCTTCTTTTTTATCTTTTTGGTAATGCCCCTCATGAGAAACTTTTCCGTTAGGATAATAAAAAAACCAAAAATTCACTTTCTTTCCGTCTTCTTTCCATCCTTGAGATTTAAGAACACCATCAGGATAGTACTCATAATGATATTCTTTTTGAATAGCATAGGTACTAGCAGAAAAGCAACACATCAATAAGAAAATAGATAACTTTTGGATCATGATGATTTTATGTTTGCAGTCTTAGACGTAAGCTAAAAGCTATACTAACAGAGAATTTTAAGTTAATTCGTAAAAAAGCCATATCTGTTTTTAGATATGGCTTTTTACTTTGTTATTAGATCTTAAAATCTATTTTTTATTTACATAATCCATTAAATCTACATCATTACCTAGTAAGATTTCGTTTGAATTAATTCTACCGTCAAGAGAATCATTTTCTAGTTTAAGTACTCCTCTTGGGCAAACTGCAGAACATATTCCACAACCTACACAACTAGACCTTACTATGTTTTCACCTTTTTGTGCGTATGCACGTACATCTATTCCTTGTTCACAATAGGTAGAACAGTTACCACAAGAGATACACTGTCCTCCGTTAGTAGTAATTCTAAATTTAGAGAATAATCGTTGTTGGATCCCCATAATACCAGCCATTGGACATCCCATTCTACACCATATACGGTTACCAAGTATAGGATAAAAACCAGTTCCTATAACACCAGAGAAAATAGAACCGATTCCGAAAGCATAAAAACTTCTTAAGGCACCATCAAAAGCATATTTCTTTGTATTAAGTCCAAAAGAAAAATATGAGGCATTAATTTTAAGCTGATTAAGATCTACAAAAGCAATTAGTAAAAGAAACCCAATAGTAATTGCAAATGCACCTATAGCTCCTTTAAAAGCAGTGTTGTTAAGTTGATCTCTTTTGAAATATGTTACTGTTGCAAAAACAATTGTTAAAAATGCACCTACACTTATTAAGAATGTATTTTTTGTAAACCAATATTTAGTTGAGTCATATCCTAAATATGTAGATATGGTAGCAACCGTCATTACTACAGAAAAAACCAATACAGAGTTGATCATCCATCTTTCAAATTTCCAGGCTTTAATTCCTTTGTCTGATAGTTGGCGAAAAGAATCACCTGCGGTTTCTGCTAATCCACCGCAACCGCAAACCCATGAACAATACCATCTCTTTCCATATTTATAGGTAAGCCAAGGTGAAATCACAAATACCATTAATACAGCCAAGATTAAAAAGAATAACCCAATGGTTTGCGCATTAATAAATTGATCTACTCTCCATTGTTCAAAAGCATAATAATTTAATGGCCACATGTTTTTTAAATCATTATAGGGTAATGAAAATGTATCCGAATTAAGACGGGCCATTAATTCTGGAATTACAAATGCAAAAGCTGTTTGAAAAAACATCACGCTTACCGTTCGTAATTGCTCATAACGATTGTGTTTGTATTTCATGATGAATTTTACTCCAAAAGAAATAATGGCTACGGTATATAATGTTCCATATACAAACCATTGACTTGCTGGATTACCACTTAATAACCTACTTAACGGATCGAATAGACCTACAAGACCAGTATTTGTTCCATCTGCTCCTTGTCCAAGACCTAATAATTCTGCATAAAAGTATAGTACAATGTAAAAACCTGTAAGTGCTACTCCTGCAATCCAGGCAAGTACGCCTCGGGATGAAATAGAATTAAACCAAACTGCATCATTTTTAATTCCTTCGAGCTTTTTATCATATGCTCCTTTTGAAAACGTTATGATTCCTGCTATTAATGCTATCAAAGATATAGCAAGCCATGCAGTTTTATTTGGTAAGTTGATATTAAAGATTGCTAGTACTAATATTAGCAACCCAGACATCCCGACTAGAACGCCTATTTTTTGTATTGTATTAAGGCTTTTAGGAGGTTGTCCTGTTAGTGCCATATTTCTCTCTACTGCCATGATTTATGCGTTTATAAGTTTTTGCTTTTGAAAAGCATTTAAAATATCTTTTTCGAAATGTTTAAAAAATTCGGGATCAAAATTAGCTTCAGGTAAATGTTGTATTACATAATCAACATCTCTTTTTTCAGTTAACCAACGATCAAAAATTTCGTGGCGCATTCTAATACCAAAAGTGTTTATTCCTAAAAATTCTGAAGTTTCTTTATGATATGAAACCGTTATACACTTAGTATCATCTTCATGAATCCAATGAAATTGTTCTTCATATTCTTGTGGCCTTCCAAACACCCAACCATATGTTTGATATTCGATGTCAAGAAATTTTGCACTATTAAACCAGTGTCCAGGTTTATATTCAATTCTATTTCCGCAGATAGTTTGCGCAACAGTTTCACCCATCATACGCCCAGTGTACCAAACTGCTTCAATTGGTCTTCTAAGTCCAATTGCTTCATGTTGTTCTGCGCAATCACCAATCGCATATATATTAGGAATATTGGTTTCAAGAAATCTATTTACTTTTACACCACGTCCCAGTTCAATACCAGAATCTTTTAGAAAATCTACATTTGGAGATACTCCTGGCGTTAATCCAACAACATTACAGTCGATAATTTCACCTGTTTCCTGTACGACCACACCTTTTACTTTGCCATTGTCATCAGCAAGGATTTCTTTCAAGTTTGTTCCTAAACGAAGATCTATATGATGGTTTTTGATATGTCTATTAATCATGCCACTCTCTCCAGCTGGTAATACAGCATCCCAAAAACTTTTTTCTCGTACTAAAAAGGTAACAGGGATTCCGCGAGAGTTTAACATCTCGGCTAATTCTATACCAATTAAACCACCGCCTACAATTACGGCTCTTTTACATATTTCATTATTTGGAGCATGTTTTTCAAGATTTTCAAGATCTTGCTTGTGGTACATACCCATAACGCC
This sequence comes from Aquimarina sp. AD10, assembly GCF_003443715.1. Taxonomy (NCBI): domain Bacteria; kingdom Pseudomonadati; phylum Bacteroidota; class Flavobacteriia; order Flavobacteriales; family Flavobacteriaceae; genus Aquimarina; species Aquimarina sp. AD10. The sequence goes on from NZ_CP031965.1 coordinate 4,786,008, forward strand.
ATCTAGATCTTGACCAGGCCAACCAAATTTATTAGGTTTAGAACCTACTGCGATAATTAACTTATCATAACTTAAAGTTTCTCCATCTACAAATTCTAATGTATTAGTTTCATGGTTTACTTTAGACACGAAACCTTTTTTTAGATCTATTCGATTTTTTTCCCAAAACCAGTTTTCGTAGGGTTGTGTATGTTCAAATTTCATATGCCCCATGTATATATACATAAGAGCTGTGCGGGAAAAGAAATAGTCCGTTTCGCCAGAAATTATAGTGATTCTTTTGTCGGACATTTTTCGGATATGCCTTGCAGCAGTTATACCTGAAATTCCATTTCCGATAATTGCAATGTGTTCCATAAAAGATGATTGTTGATTGTCAATTTTTACTTCGAAGTGAATACTTCTGACAGTAAGTCGCATATAAATATAAGAACTTATGTGCTTGATTTAATTTAGAATCAATCTAAAAAATGATTGTGTTGTAAGGACTTTTATTGATCTACGAACAGTAATAACTCTTTGTTAGTATGTGATTTGTTTTGAAAAATAAAATGTAACTTAGTTTGTAAGTTGCAAAATTACCCTTCGACTGATTGTCCGTTACCGAGGTGAACTTTAAAAAAATAAAATGTAATCTGAATCGAAGTTTTTTGAATTAAAAACTGGTAAAAAGTAAATCATGAAAAGAATAATTATTATAGTATTTGTACTTGTAACTCAACTTGGGTTTTCTCAGAGCAAAGCAGATTTTTTTGCTAAGGCAGATACTTTTTTCAAAACTTACGTATCAAATGGTAGAGTAAAGTATGCTGCTATTAAAAAAGATCCTTCATCTTTGGATACGTTGTTAGAAATGGCTGCTAAGATATCAATACCTAAAAGTCAACCTAAGACTTTTCAATCTTTTTATATCAATGCTTATAATTTGGCAGTAATAAAAGGAGTGGTGAATAAATATCCTGTAAAATCTCCAACGAGTATTAAAGGTTTTTTTGATAAAACCACGTATACTATAGGAGGAAAGGCTACAACCCTTAATAACTTAGAAAATAAAATCCTTCGTAAAAATTTCCCGAATGAGGCGCGTTTTCACTTTGTACTAGTATGTGGTGGATTAGGTTGTCCTCCGATTATTGCATCGGCATATAAGCCCGCTAGCTTAGAGAATCAATTACAACGTCAAACTGTTAAAGCTCTTAATGATCCTACATTCATAAAAGTTAAAGGAAAAAGAGTACAATTATCTCAGATATTCGAATGGTATAAAGGAGACTTTACTAAAAATGGATCTGAGGTTGATTACGTGAATAAGTTTAGAAAAGTAAAAATACCTTCTGACGCGAGAGTGTCATACTATACTTATAATTGGAGTCTAAATCAAATTAAATAATCTTTTATTAACAATACCAAAAATAAGAAACTACCCTTGCGCTCACCAAAGCCTGGGATAAGAACTTATGCAACTAAAAATTAAGAAAATGAAAACTACTAAAAATATAATAGCAACTCTTTTATTATTACTAACCGTTACTTTTGGATTTGCTCAGGATGGAGATGGTGATGTTTCGAATATTCAAGAATTTACACCGTCTAAATTATTAAAGAAGGGGCAGTGGGATATCAAAGTTTTTACAGGAGTATATACCCAGACAAAACGAACAGATGCCAGATCTAACTCTGTAGATATTCTTAGAGAAACTTTTTTAACTAATACAAACGAAATTTATACCGGGATAAGCAAGAATTCTAGAGTAAATATTGGTTTGATCTTTCAAATTCGTTCGAATCAAGTAGGAGGTGATAATTACTACGATGCTTTAGGTGTGTTTAGATTTAAGAACGATAAAAATAGTACAAGAAGTGGATTAACAACGATAGCACCATCGATAAGAGTACAGCCTTTCAAAAATATAGCTAATTTTTCTTTTACAAGTTCATTTTTCATCCCTTTATTCGAAGACACAAGTACATTAAACGGGTTAACAGATGGAAACGGAGATCCTGCATTTACACCATATTTGGATCAACGTAGTTTTGCTTGGGAAACTAGATTTTTCTTTGATCACACTTTTGGAGGAAATAAATGGCAAGTATTTACAGAATTAGATTTTAGATTTAATTTTGGTGAAGATGCTGCGGATGCGGACCCACTAACCGAAAATTTAAATGAGCGATTTGCAAACGAAAGTTTGTTTTTACCATCAACTGTTTTCTTGAGTTATTTTCCGTCTTCAAAATCAACAGTTTTTGTTAATGCTCAACAATCTTTTCTATTAGATCTAGGAAATGGATTTGCGCAAAATTCTACACAATTAGGATTTGGAGGTAAGTATCAGTTAACTAGAGTTCTTAATATAGAAGCATCTTACGGAAAGATAGTAAGAGGAAATAATTTTCAAGGGCTTGGAAACACAACAAGTATAGGTTTAAGAGCAATATTCTAAGAAGATATTATAAAATAATTGTATTTTCAGCAGTAAAAAAACAGAAATGAATAAAGTTTTTTTACTGCTGTTATCTTTTATATTTTTAAACTGTTCTGGACAATCGGCAAAAATTAACGGAGTTAGTTTTGTTGCATCACCAAGCGAAATAACTTCAAAAGCAATTGACCCAATTGTAAAAGTTAATGCAAATTGGGCAGCCGTAATGCCTTTTGGATTTGTGAAAAATTTACAAACACCTAAAGTTACTTTTAATATCGAAAGACAATGGTGGGGTGAGCGAAGAGATGGAGCAAAAAAAACAATAGAGTTATTAAATTCTAGAGGTATTAAGGTAATGCTTAAACCTCAGATATGGGTCTGGAGAGGAGAATTTACAGGAAATATACAAATGAATTCAGAAAATGAATGGATCACTTTTGAGCAATCATATGAAGAATTTATAGTATTATATGCAAAATTAGCTCAAGAGATGAATGTGCCAATGTTATGTATTGGAACAGAGTTACATACTTTTGTGCAGCATCGACCAAAATATTGGAGTCAACTTATAACAAAAGTTAAAGCGGTATATAAAGGGAAATTAACCTATGCAGAAAATTGGGATCAATTTGATAAGGTTCCGTTTTGGAGTGAACTGGATTACATAGGTATCGATGCCTATTTTCCGATTTCTGAGGATCAAACGCCAAAAATTGACATGTTAAAACAAGGTTGGCAAAAACATAAAAATAGTATACAAACCCTTTATAATAGTAAAAAGAAACCTGTTTTATTTACAGAATATGGGTACAGAAGTATTCATTATACAGCAAAAGAACCATGGGACTCTAATAGAGCAGATGGTAATGTTGATCTTGAAGCCCAAAACAATGCATTAACAGCATTGTATGAAGAGTTTTGGGGAGAACCTTGGTTTGCCGGAGGGTTTTTATGGAAATGGTATCATAATCATGAAGAATCTGGAGGTAACAAGAATAATAGATTTACGATACAAAACAAACCAGCAGAAGAAATTATAAGAAGGTTATATAAAAATGAATAGGATGCTGATAATGAGATATGTCATAATTATTGTAGTGATACTTGTATGTTATTCTTGTAAGAATGATGATACTCCTATTTTTTCCGAAAACTCTTTAGCGGCGTTAGTAACACAATATGATATTGAAATCGATAATGTAATTGCTTGCGCTTCGGGATCCAAAACCGACGAAAATACAATTATTGCTTATGCATACCCAAGACCAGGAGCTAGTAATTTGCAATATTTTGAAACTTTTTCAACAGACGATGACAAAAATGATTACCAAAATTATACAAAAGTATCTATAGAAGCAACTGACTTTTTTAATGGATATCTTAAAAAATTTACTCGTATAAATACCGAAGAAAAATGGGTGATTATTACTTTTTTTGAGGATAATAAATTGCATTTGTCAAATCCAATTCGTTTAAAACACCTTAGCAAACCTACAGAGTTTTCTGAAACAGTAACTGTGGATACAATGTTGGATGGGATGCCAGTTTTTGGATGGGATGACGGAGTATTTAACGATAACAAAATCTACTTTCAAGTGATCTCTGATGTAGAGAATAATTTTATCTCAGGAACGTATACATTCGAAAAACAATTTCAATATTATAAACTAGATAATGTTGTGCTTAATATAACTCAAGGAACACCTCCTGTATTAAATTCTTCAAATCAGTTCAACTTTACTCTAATGGGAGTTAGTGAAGATAACTGGGTGAATCTCTTTATAGAAAAAAAGTTTACCCCTTAAAATTATTTTATATCTAGTTATCTCAAACTTCTATTGTAAGAACCCCACTTTTTTCTCGTCTACAACAATATCGTTTTGAAAAAGAAAAATCATGATTAAGAAGATTGTATTCTCATTAATCTTTGTTGTTTCTGGCAGTATTTTTTCCCAAGATGCTATAGTGTCAGAATTACATATTGAAGGATTAAAGAGAACCAAGGAATCATTTATACGTAGATTGGTAAAAGTTAAGCCAGGATCCGTATACGATTCTGTACGTATAGCCACAGATATAGCCCGTCTTAAGCGATTGGCAGGAATAGCAAATGCAGATGCTACCACCACAAAAAGTGAAGACAAGAACTATGTTGTTACTTATAAAATTGAAGAGAACTTTACAATAATTCCAGGATTTAATATTGCTACCGATAATAATGGAGAGTTTGCATTTAGACTTTCTCTCTTTGAGTTTAATTTATTAGGAAGAAATCAAATTTTAGGAGGATTTTATCAACGAGATGTATTCGATTCTTATGGTGGATATTGGGAAGCTCCGTACCTTTTTACTAATAAATTGGGTTTTGGAATAAATTATAAAAATTTAGTTTCTCAAGAGCCTGTTTTTTTTGAAGATAATACAGTTAACTATAAATTCGATAGTAGAGCTCTTGAAGCTAATATATTATACGAATTTGACTTTCATAATCGAGCAGAAATAGGAATAAATATTTCTAATGAAACTTATGATTTTATAGAAGGAGATTTACCGGTAGGGATACCTTCAAGACTTACTGCGGACAAGGTCTCTTATCGAGGGGAATATGAATATAATAATATTGATATTGATTATCAGTATGTATCAGGATTTAGAAGTTTATTAGATGTAAGATTTGTAACAGGGGGAGAAGGCTTATTAAATGACTTCTTTATCGGAAGAAATGATTTTGAATATTTTAAGAGAGTCGGAGACAAAGGAAATTGGGCAAATAGATTGCGATTAGGATTTGCATCTAACGATGATACACCCTTTGCACCCTTTGCAGTAGATAATCAATTAAACATTCGTGGTACTGGTAACACTATAGATAGAGGTACTGCTGCCATTGTATTAAATACCGAATACAGACATACATTGTATGAAAAAGGTTGGTTTGTTGTTCAAAGTAATGTTTTTTTGGATACAGGTACATGGCGTAATCCAGGAGGAGATTTAGGAGAACTGTTCGATGAAAGTACCTTACGTTTTTACCCTGGAGCAGGCATTAGATTCATACATAAGCGTATTTTTAATGCTGTTTTTAGATTGGACTATGGTTACGGGATTGGAAATGATGCAACCAACGGAATTGTTTTCGGAATTGGTCAATATTTTTAGATCAAGAAAATAATTAATATTAATTTTAGTTTTTATTAAAACCATTACAGATTACATATCAAAGTAAAAAGTGTAAGTGATCAAATGTTTACTAATTGAAAGTCAGAATTACTTCATTATATAATTTTTATTAATGCGAAAAGAGCTAACCATTATTTTTCTTTTGTTGATATGCTTTTGTGGTTATGCTCAAAATGCAACTATTGTAGACTTAAAAGTACAAGGGAATAAAAAAACAAAAACGTCGGCTTTGCTAAAGCTTACCTCTATAAAAAAAGGGCAACAATTAGATTCTCTTGTAATAGAAGATGACATTAAAAGATTAAAGAGGTTATCATCTATAGCACATGCTTATTATCAGGTGCATAAAAAGAGCGGGGGATATGAGGTAGTTTATGGAGTGCAAGAAAATTTTACGATAATTCCGTCAGCAAATATATATACAACCAATGATGATGAGTTTGCTTTTAGAGTAGGGGTGTATGAGTTTAATTTATTTGGTCATAATATTACGTTTGGAGGAGTGTATCAAAACGATATATATAGCTCATATGGGATCAATTTTAGAGCCCCCTATTTGTTTAGTAAAAAATTAGGATTAGCACTTAACTATAATAATTTAACTACCGAAGAACCTGTTTTTTTAGATAACGGAACTGCAGATTATAAATACAACAATACCTCTTACGAAATTCAAGGATTATATCAATTCAATCTTAGACATCGCATAGAGCTAGGCGTAAATTACTTTAATGAAGATTATGAATATAAAAGAGGGTCAACACAAGAAGGAATCCCTCAGGATTTTGATGTAGATAAACTACTATTTAAAGGTATTTACGAATACAACAATCTTGATTATCATTTTCAATATGTATCTGGATTTAAGAGTAGTTCTAATTTACAGTATGTAGTAAGTACCGAAAATGTTTTGCCCGATTTTGTGATAGGTTGGAATGACTTTTTTTATTACCATAGAATAGGAGAAAAAGGAAATTGGGCTTCTAGATTAAGATTAGGATTAGCAACCAACGATGATTCGCCTTTTGCACCATTTGCAGTAGATAATAATTTAAACATTAGAGGTGTTGGTAATACTATAGATAGGGGAACTGGAGTTATTGTTTTAAATACAGAATATAGGCATACTGTTTATGAAAAAGATTGGTTCGTTTTACAAAGTAATGTTTTTGTGGACGGAGGAAGTTGGCGTAATCCAGGAGGTGATTTTGGTGATTTTGGCGATACTCAAAACTTTAGAGTGTATCCAGGGATAGGGCTACGCTTTATACATAAGCGTATCTTTAATGCAATTTTTAGAATAGATTATGGATACGGTGTTACAGAAGATTCAACGAATGGATTCGTATTTGGAATTGGACAGTACTTTTAACGCTTTAAAGAATATAGTAATTATTAAAAAATGTTTCACATTAAAAAAGTACACTAAAGTATTTACACTAGTGTACTTTTTTAGTTCTTGTTTATTTTTTTATAAAAATTGATTTATCAATATCAGTTTTAAATTTAATATTTGTCCAGTTGGTAATTGCATGTTGTTTTCCAACAACTTCTCCTTCCCAATTTGCGGCAATATATTTTCTTTTTGTTGCAATTTTAATTCCGTCTATTGTTTCATATTCATAAATCATAAGATTGGGTTCTGTAATCCCAAAACCAACAACTGTAAATAAAAACTGATCAACTAATTTTGTTTCTTTATTGATATATAAAATGTAAGTATCCTGTACATCTCCGATCTTGTCACCAAATGTAATTTTAACTATGTTATATTCTTTCCCATTAATATTTTTGGTTCCGGTAAATTCTTGATGTACACCATCGTCTAAGAGTTTAAAAAACATGGCAAACCAATAGTAATTGGTTTTTCTTAAAAACCGAGCAATTCCATTAGCTTTTTCATCGCTTGATAAAGTTCCATTTATAGTAACCCAAGCATCTTTTCCGTCATATCCTTCTACTACTTTTCCTGCAGCACCTAAAAGACTATGCTCTGTATATGAAGCATGCGATAACTCTTTGTCAAATACATAAGTTTCCTGACCTCTAAGGTTTGTTTTAGAGTTAGGATCAGCATATTCATATGCGTACGTTACATTTCCTTTGTTGTAAAAATTTTCTTTGCCTCCTAGAGCATCCATCATTTCAGAAATTAGCAACTTTGGATCTTGTGCATAGCTAGAAAAAGCAAGCATAATTGCTAAAAAAGTGATTGCATTTTTTTTCATTTGAGTTGATTTTAGAGTATGTTTAATATTAATTCTTAGGATTTAAAAATTTATAAATGGCGGTAAAATCGTGATTTCCAAATCCATTTTGCTTTGCTTGAGCATATACTTCTTTAGTAGTATTTAGATTTGGTGTTGCGATGCCATTTTCGTAGGCCGAAATACTAGATAAATGTAAGTCTTTTTGTATCCATTTTAAAGGAAAATTTGTTTCATAATCGTCATTTTCTAATTTATGACGTATAGCAGAGATTACAGGAGCTACTACTGGGGTAGCTAATAAAATATCAAATACTTTTTCTTTTTCTAGTCCCATAGCTTCACCAAGTATTAATGCTTCGGCGAAGGCTAATACAGATTGTCCTAACAATTGATTGATTAGCATTTTCATTGCGGCTCCTTTTCCCACCACACCAAGGTGCAATGTTTTTTTACCCATACTATCAAAAAGAGGAGTTACCTCTTCAAAAGTATCTTTAGTCCCTCCTACTAAAAATAACAACTCTGCATTCTCTGCTGCTGCTTTAGATCCTGCGACAGGGGCATCCAGGTACTGTATTTGATGTTTCTTTGAGATCTTGTGCATTTCTTTACTAAAGGAAGGGTTGACGGTACTAGAATCAATCCAAATACTATTCGGTTTCATTTTATGAAGAAACCCATCTTCTCCTAGAGCAAGTTTTTTTACAATTTCTGGGGTAGAGAGCATCGTGATGATGATTTCTGCGTTATTTCCAACTTCTTTTGGTGAATGCGCCCAAATGCCCCCAGCATTTAAAAGATCATTTGCTTTTTCTTTGGTCCTATTATAAACAACAAGAGAGTATCCTGCTTTTTGTAAATTTTTAGCCATTCTGCAGCCCATTATACCAAGCCCTATAATACCTATTTTTTTCATGAATGTAATTTTAAATTATATGTAAAAGTCACTTTAAATATGTATGTTAAGTTTGCCAAAAAAAAGAAACTTGTGTTTTTTGATCAAAAAATCAAAGTTTTAACAAATAATAAATTCTTATATAAAAAAAGACGAACTATATTGCTAGTTACGTACTAGAATCAAAAAGCATATGTAAATAACCCAAAACTCACAACACAAGAACACACAATTAACCTTAAAGCCTCGTTTAAATGAAAACCTCAGTAAAAGACTACCTCTCTTCTTTTATTAAACTTAGTCCCGAAATTGAAAATGAAGTTTTATCTATTTATGAAAATAGATCCTATAAAAAGATGGAACATTTTATGAAATGTGATTCCGCGGCAGATAAAATAGCTTTTGTAAGAGAAGGTATTTTAAGAGCATATGAAACCAACTGTCAAGGTGAAGAAATTACAATTAGCTTTTATGCTGCACCGTGCTTTGCCTTAGATTTTGTAGCTTTTCAAGAAGGAAAATCTACTACAATGAATATCCAAGCACTAACTCCGGCTAAATTACAAATAGCCAATATAAATGATGTTTATACTCTTAATGAAAAATATGCCGTTTTAGGTAAAATACATATCAAACTCTTAGAAGATTTGTATTGTTATCATAAGAAGCGAGAAACTTCATTTATTTTAAATTCAGCTACAGAAAGGTACCTGAATTTTATTAATACAAAGCAAGAACTTTTTAATACAATTCCGCAACATTACATAGCATCTTATCTAGGTATTAAGCCACAGTCACTTAGCAGAATTCGAACAAAATTAAGTAAGCAATCACCAAGTGATTTTTAAGAAAATTACGGTTAAATCATAAAATTTTCCTAATGCTTAAGTTGTTAACTTAGGTTAATAAATAATTTATAGATTGCTATTAATTTTGCCGCGTGATGTAAATAGCTAATATGTTTTTTTAAACATATTTATTGACCAACACTTGAGTATATTACATCTGAAAAATTCAGATGTATTGTTCATTTTTTTGCCCTCTTAAACCCTATGAAAACCGGGTGTTACTTTTTTAACACCTGGTTTTATGGCTTGTCTTCTATGAGCTATATAAGAATATCTTTTCTGCTTTTTATTTGATATTGTTTAGGAGAAATTTTAAATTCTTTTTGAAAGGCTTTTATAAAATGTGAGATATTTTCATAACCTACTTGTTGGGCAATATCGGTAATAGAATCGTTCTTTTGTTCGAGTAATTTGGCAGCCTTTTCTAATCGCTTTTTGATTAACCATTGCTTTGGTGAGATTTTAAATCTAGATTTAAAATCTCTTCTAAATGTTGAAATACTTCTACCGGTTAAATAAGCATAATCTTTAATGTCTAAAGGTTTGTCAAAGTTTTCCTCCATAAATGACTTTACGTTCATTTTAGACCTATTTTTAAGAGATTGTAATTTGGTAATAAATTGCGCTCCTTTTTGGGATACACTTATAAGGTGTAATAATTCTAGTAACTTAGGTCTAGTGAATTGGTGTTGATTTTTGTCTCTGTATAGCGCTATTAGAGTATCTGAAAATAATCTTAAGTTATGGTCGTAATTAAGCACTAGGGTTTTAGGGATTTCCTGACCTTCATGTTTAGGAAAAGTGTTTAGAAATTCATTTATAATTTCTGTGTCGAAAAAATAGATGATAGCATCAAAAGATTGATTTTTCGGAATGATATCAGAAATTATATAAAGCCCTTTTGGTAAGAGAATCATCTGGTTTTTGTTCACTAAAGTAATTTCTCCTTCAGAATCTTCAATTCGTAATTGCCCGTTTAGTACAATAGTTATGGCATGAGTGGCTAAATATCTATTGTTTTGAAAACCAACTTGTTTTGTGTTTTTTAATAGAACACAAGAAAGACCATTAACGAGAATTTTTTCAATTTCTGTGTGTGCGTAAAATGCTTGAGGAACAATTTTCATAGTTTATAAAATTAGGAACACTCCTAAGATCAAGATACTATAATATGTTAAAAGTGGTGATTTTCGGTCAAAATAGCGTGTTTAAATTCATTTTATACTACTTTTTCTTTATAGTAACGATATAAATCTTGAGAGGATGCTCCCATCCATCTTCTCATATGAATATTAAAAAAATGATATTGTAATCGCCAAACACCAATTTCATTATACCGTCTGGCAGAAGTGATTACATACCTTGGTATAATTACAAACTCATTTATAGCAAAGAGACGGTCAACCAAATCATTATCCTCATAAACAATATAAGATTCGTCATAACCATCTATTTCGATAAATAAAGATTTGGTGATAAACTGACTCTGGTCACCACCACGACAACGTTTGCTCTCGAATTGAGTTAGCCAACCCAGAAAACGTAACCACCAATGATCAGAATCAAATTTCATTCTAAAGCACCCCGCAAGATTACCTTTTTTTACCTCTTGAATAATATCTCTATCATAATACTGAGGAGGAAAGGAATCCGCGTGCAGAAAGTACAAAATGTCTCCTGTAGCGTTAGTGGCTCCAGTATTAAGCTGCTTGGCACGACCTTTTTCTGATGCAATTAGTTTAACAGAAACTGAATATTCTTTTGCCAGAGTTTTAACAATCTCTTGAGACCCGTCTACACTACCACCATCAACAATTAGAATTTCTTTTATGTTTTCTAAAGATAGTGTAGATTTTATTAAGTATGATGTTAGATGGCTGATGTTATCAGCCTCATTAAGAATAGGGATTATAATAGATATCTTCAATGTTAACTAGAAATTCAATTAATTAAATTACAAAATTACTCATTTAAGCTCCAATCATAATCTTTATAGCCTTTTTTTGGTTGATCTGTTATTTTAACTTCTGAATATCTATTGATGAAGTCTTTTACATCTCCGCCATTAACTTTAAAGTCTTTTTTATACCATGAAAATATTTTTGATACGTTTACTACGCTTTCTGTAATTGTATTTCTGGTAGGGTCATTAATGAATTTTTTCGTTTGTTCATCTAAGGCTGCATCAACATTATCAGCAGTATATGCTCTATTCCAAACAACAGGACAAGAAAAAGAAGCACAGTTTATAGCAAAATGAATTCTAGGGTCTCCAAATTTTCTTAGAATTTTATGTTCTAATTCTCCCAGACTATGCCATTCTCCATCTATTTTAAAGAACTTCTTATCCCAAGGAGCTTTAATATCTTTAATACTCTTTACAGGGTAACTATCTATAATTAATTTAATGGTATACGCATTGTATGCATTAATCCAGTATGCTAGTTTTTCATCTCTTGTCCAATTTTCTTTTGGAGGATTATCTGATAATACTTTGAAATAAGCATATAATTGAGAGCTATCTCGCATAAAACCATTATAGTCTACCTGTCCCTCTTCAGAAACATTTAATAATAATGCTTGATCCCAAATGTTATGATTAAACTCATTTTGAGCATACGTTTTGTGAAATAATATTAATGTAAATACGATTATTAATTTTAGGGGTTTCATTGTTTTGTTTTTTTGAATAGTTGGATATACTTACGTATTATTTTTTGGATTATTTTATCCAAGGTTTGAAATTTAGTAGGAAAATTGAGGATTACCTTACAATATCAAATGCTTTTGTAAGTGTTTACTACGAAAAAAAATTAAAGAAATACTATATAATTAAGCATATGGGTTTCATCCTATTAATGAATGCCAAGTCATAATCGGTTTGTAAATAAAAGTATAGATACTACAAATCCCTATCTATTTAAATAGATAGGGATTTGTAGTTTTAGGTTTAGTATTGTGTCCTTTATTCGTTTAGATTCCAGTTATAGTCCATGTAGCTCTTTTGGGCATTTGGATTAATGGTGATTTTTGAATATTTGTTAAGAAACGAGACTAAGGTTCCGTTGTATTTAAAATCTTTGGCGAACCACAAAAATATTTTTGAAAGCTCTATAGTATTTGCAGTGATTTTATTTCGTTTAGGATCATTAATAAATGAAATAGCTAATTTTTCAAGTTCGCTATTTACATTTTTTGATGTAAATGCTTTATTTAATAAAGGCGGGCAGGAAAAAGAAGCACAGTTAATTCCAAAGTGAATTCTAGGATCTTTCATTTTTCTAAGAATTCTATGTTCAACATCATTAAGTGTATACCATTTACTTCCTAACTTAAAAAAACGTAGATCCCATGGCTTTTTAATTTCTTTTATACTTTTTAAAGGATAATTGTTAGTTATTAATTTTATAGTAAAGGCATTATATACATTTAACCAATAGGCAAGTTTTTCGTTTTTAGACCAATTTTGATCAGGCATATTTGTACTTAATGTTTTTAAATATAAACGAAAAGCTCGATCTTGTTTAAACCCTTTGTAGTTTATATTTCCATCTTTAGAAACATATTTTTTTAATAAAGCGTTCCAAGGTTGATGAAGTAATGTTTTGGATACTTTTTTTGGTTCTTTAGATATTTTGGGTGTACTTTTTACCGTATCAATTCTTTTAATCGGAGCTGTTATTTCCAACACTTCTTTTTTTTGTAAAGGAGCTTTTTTGAGAATAGTTTCGGGTGCCTTTTCTTCAATAATTAAAGTTGTCTTTGTTGTATCGGTTTGTTTTCTAACTAAAGTGTTATTTGTAAGTGCTGGTTGAGCAGTGTTTTTAACTACTCTAGTGTTAGCAGAACAAGTAAAAGACAAGCAAATCAATATGATAAGGAGCGTTTTTTTCATAGATAAATTACTTTTTTGTTAAATAAGGTGTATAATCCAATTAAACTGACTTTATAATAGCTCTTAATCCTTCGTTATTCATTGATTCAGATATTTCTATATCTCTTAGATCTATCATATTTGAATAAACAATCAGTTACTATTTAGTACTAAACCAAAATTCGAGCCACAATTTTTAGTCTATAGAATTTAATAACCTTACTCTGAATTAATTTATTTCTGAATGCAGATTAAAGTTTCTTGTATTAATTGAGTTTTAGTCCTTATAAAAGCTTAAGTATTACATATAAAAAAACCACCCTCAGGTTTAGTTTTAGAATTGTTTTCTAAAATAAATAGGGCAATGCCTTAATCTTATTTTGAAGAAGTTTGTGTGTGAGGAGTAATTTAAGAGTATTACTTATAACTGTTCATTTAAACTCCAGTCATACTCTACATATCCTTTTTTAGGAATTTTGTTGATTTTTACATTTGCGTATTGATTGATGAAATCAACAACATTTCCATTATTAAAATCGTCTTTATACCATTCAAAGATCTTTGAAACTTTGACCTCAGAAGACGTAATGGTGTTTTTTGAAGGATCATTAATAAACATGGTAGTACATTTTTCTAAGGCTTCATTAATGTTTTCGGCAGTGTATGCCATGTTTAGCAGTTTTGGAGAAGAGTTAGATGCACAATTAATAACAAAGTGAATCCTAGGTTCATCAAATTTCCTAAGTACTTCGTGTTCAATATCATCTAGACTGTATCGTTTATCATTTACCTTAAAAAAACGTTGTTTCCAAGGATCATGAAGTTCATTTATACTTTCAACAGGATAATTATCGATAATCATTTTTAGAGCAATTGCATTATATGCATTTACCCAATAGGCCAGTTTTTCTTCTCTTGACCATTCATCGGTAGGCGGGTTTTGCGAAAGTGATCTAAAATATTCATAAAAAAGCGAACTATCTTTCATTACTCCTTTATAATTAACTTTCCCTACTTCAGAAACATTAAGTATCAAGAGTTGATCCCAAACAGAATGATCGACATTATTTTGTGCTTTAATATCTGTAAAACAAATTGTTACGAATATTGCAAGTATTAAATTAAAATTTTTCATTGTTTTTATGGGGGATTAAAGTCCTTGTATTAAACGTAAATTATTTAAAATAATATTTTTCTAATTTGATATTAGACAAAAGAAGTGAAATAATCGATAAAATGCAAGTTTTACGGTTAAACCGTAATGTTTTTTAACAAAAAAAGTTTATTATAGTTAATTTTTTGCAGGTTTAGGAAGAAAATTTTAAAAATTGGTTTAATAATAGAGATTATGTATTATTGCAATCGAACTATTTAGGTATGATTAGTACAAAATTAAAGCTTCCTTGTGGAGCAATATTGAAAAACAGACTGGTGAAATCTGCTATGACAGAGCGTATTAGTAATAAAAGATTTGAGCCGACTATAGGACATGAAAAGTTATATAAAAAATGGGCCGATACAAATGCTGGTTTGTTAATTACTGGAAATGTAGTAGTAGATAGAAAACATCTGGAATCTGCAGGAAATGTATGTTTTGATGATGAGTCTATGTTGCCTAAACTTAGTTCTTGGGCAGAATCGAGTAAAAAGGATGGAAATCATGTTTGGGTACAAATTTCTCACTCCGGAAGACAAACTAATAAGTTTGGAACTAGTAAACCTCTAGCACCTTCTGAAGTTAAGTTAAGTAAGATGGGGCTTTTTGGTAAGCCTATAGCTATGTCGGAAAAGGATATAGATGATGTTATTAAAGGATTTACAAAGGCAGCAAGATTATCTAAATTATCTGGTTTTACAGGAGTTCAAATACATGCTGCTCATGGATATCTACTAAGCCAGTTTTTATCTCCCCATACGAACCTTAGAACCGATCAATGGGGTGGTACGATAGAAAACCGTAGTCGTTTATTATTAACAATTATTAGAGAAATACGTAATGAAGTAGGTCCAGATTTTCCGATAGCCGTAAAGCTAAATTCTGCAGATTTTCAACGTGGGGGATTTACAGAAGAAGAATCATTAGAAGTAGTGAAAATGTTGGATAAAGAAACTATTGATTTGTTAGAAATTTCTGGAGGAACTTATGAAAAGTTGGCTTTTTTTGAACTTAATGAAGAAGTAGGGATTAAAGAAAGTACTAAAAAGAGAGAGGCCTATTTTATAGATTTTGCGAAAAAAATAAGAAAAGTAAGTACGATTCCTTTAATGATTACAGGAGGTTTTAGATCTTATCATTTTTGCAATGAAGTGTTGCAAAATAAAGAAGTTGATTTAATAGGTATGGCGAGACCATTTATCACTAATAGAGAAAGTATTTCCGGGTTTTTAAAAGGAGAGATTTTGTCTTTAGAAAATTTTGTGATTAGGACTGGTATAAAAAAACTTGAAGATGCTGCAGAAGGTGGGTTTTATGCTCGTCAGTTGATTAGGTTTTCTAAAGGAAAAAGCTTTAAAGGAGATATGAATCCCTTATGGAGTTCGGTTTTCTTAATACTTTACGAATTTAAAATAGCTATGCTAAAGAAGTTTTTTAACTAAGTAACCTCAAATCTGAAAAGAAATCAAACTTGAGGTTATTGTAAATTTTGTACTACTTTAAATTTAATGTTGGTTACTCGAAATAGGAGTTTTAATATCCTTTTTATTAAGAGACCAATCATAAGTAATATAACTGTCTTTTGAAATTTTGTTTATTTTAACTGTTGCATATTGATTAATAAAATCTATGACATCAATATTATTACTTTCGAAATCATCTTTATACCATTCAAATACTTGAGAAATTTTAACGGTACTAGAAGTAATTTGATTTCTTTGTGGGTCATTAATAAATTCTCTTGTTCTTTCTTCTAAGGCATCATTAATATTCATAGCAGTATAGGCTCTGTTCCATAATCTTGGAGAAGACATAGATCCGCAATTAAGCAAAAAGTGAATTCTAGGATCTCCAAATTTTCTTAAAATATCATGCTCTATTTCATCAAGACTATATCGTACCCCTTCTGATTTAAAAACTTTTCTTTTCCATGGATTCTCAACCTCATTAATAGATGCTACAGGATAATCATCGATAATCATCTTCATTGCTGCGGCATTATAAACATTTAACCAATACGCTAATTTATCTTCTTTACTCCAATTTTCTTTTGGGGATATTTTGCAAAGAGATCTAAAATAATCATAAAACACAGCAACATCTCTAGTAACACCCTCATAATCAACCATACCATCATCCTGAACATTAAGAATTAAAATTTGATCCCAAGCAGAATGATTCACTTTTTCTTGAGCGTAGGTAGTACTAAACAAAAGTGACAATAGAATAAAAGTAGTTGTTTTAAGAAATTTCATTTTGTTAGGTATTTTGGGTTATTGTAGAATTTCGAATCTGTAATATACAAAAAAAACGGACATAATACACGATTTGATTATTTAAGTAGGAAAATACTTCTAAAAATTTTGATAATTAAACAAAGAATCTCATAAAAGACGTAGCCTAAGCAAGGAATCCTCAAATTTTAAATTTATATACTTTTAAAGTTGTTTAACTTGCTGATTTATAGTATTTAAGGTTTTTACGCAGTTAAAGAAGTCCAAAACCTGACCTAAAAAATGGTCAAAAGACGAACCTTTGTTTATTTTGGTTTTGTTTTAAGTAAATCGAGCCTTGATTTAAATAATTTAAGTACGTTAAAACAATAGTATATCTTAATTATGTTAGAAATAATGAAGAGCTGTTTTAACTCACTTTATATGTAGAAAACCTAGTAAACTTTTGAACTACTTTGAATGCGATCGCTTTGTTGTATTTTTTAACTTCAGAATAGCGATATGATGCAGAAATTAGGAAAGTAATGTATGTATTGCATAGATTGGGTTTAAGCGATCTATTACGGTATGTAAAAATTATATCTTGGTTTATTTTACTATCCTTAGAAAAGAAGAAGCCGAAAACAAATACATGCTTTCGACTTCCTGGTTATAGTTAATTAGCCTTGAATCTTAACAGCATCCCCCACCATCATAATGATAAGTAGATTCGCTGATAAAGATATCGTCTCTGCCTAAATCGGCTAAAGCACCTGCTGTTTTATCACAAACAGCAATAGGCTGGTTTTTTAGAAGTACATGACCTTTTTTATCATCAAAGTAGTCTTCATCTCCAAAATAAATAGCGGCTTTTCCTGTAAAAATACAAGGCCCATCTTTTGGCATTGGATCTTTTATGGCAGCTACTTCTATTGATTCTATATAAATAAGTTCGTCGGTATCATAGTTTTTTGGATCCAAAATTCTATAAGGCTTACGAGCTCTTATTTCAATGGTTCCAAACCCTACATCTGTAAGAGCTTTGATATATTCGTTAATTGGTAAGCTTCCACTTAAGCATAATGCTCTTAGTCTTTCATCATTACGCAAATTATCATTCATAGGTTGTTCACAGGTAGGATCGCTCATCACCAATCTTCCATGAGGTTTTAAAACGCGATACATCTCTTCGATTGCTTTTTTTAGATCATCTGCTTTAAATATGTTGAACAAGCAATTTTGAGCGGCAACATCAATACTATTATCTTCAACAGGAAGATTTAAAGCATCTCCAAATCTAAGATCTACATATTCACTTTTAAACCAATCATTTTGAGCCTCGGCTTCTTTAAAGTTTTTACGAGAAGCCTCTAACATTTCTTCTACTACATCAATCCCAATAACACCTCCTTTTTGACGTGAAAAATATGAGAATTGCAATAGTTCCATTCCTCCTCCAACACCAACATATAGTGTTTTTGGACTATTGGTTAAATCTCTTGCGTTAACTGTGCTTCCGCAACCATAGTTCATTTCTTGCATGATCTTAGGTATTTTAAGACCAGGTAACTCCCAAATAGGGTTAGTAGTACAGCATAAACCTACATCTGGTGTTAATGCTGCTTCTTTATACACGTCGTGAGTGGTATCTAAATAACTCATAAATTAATTTTTGTATTCCTTTTACTAGGATTATTTTGGGTTATCAATAAATTTTAGTCGAAACAGTAGTCCAAAACTTTCATTTTTTAAAATAGACTATTTTTTCTAATTAGAATGTTTTTATTAACTCTTTAAACAAAAGAATCATATTGGGCTCTGCCTTTGCGGCCATAGCAATTATTTCGTCGATATTAATAGGTTTTAAGTCATCTGGATTACATTCATCTGTTAATACAGATACTGCAGAAACCTTAAGACCTAAGTGATTGGCAACAATTACTTCAGGAACGGTACTCATACCAACGGCATCTGCTCCTATGGTTTTTAGATAACGATATTCTGCTCTGGTTTCTAATTGTGGACCTAATACAGAAGCATATACTCCTTTATGAAGCTGTATATTTTTTTCTTTTGCTATTTTTTCTAATGTATCATTAATTTTTTGATCATAAGGGGCACTCATATCAGTAAAACGGCTTCCTAGTTTCTCTACACCTTTAAATGCTAGTGGAGACCCACCTTGTAAGTTTATATGATCATCGATTAGCATTAATTCGCCTTTCTTAAAGTTAAGATTTACAGCTCCAGAAGCATTTGATACTAAAAGCGTTTTAACCCCTAATTTTTCCATTATTCTAACCGGATATGTTACATCTTGTAATGTGTATCCTTCATACAAATGAAAACGTCCCTGCATTACAATAACAGTTTTTTCTTCTATTTTTCCGTAGATTAATTTTCCTTTATGAAATTCTACAGTAGCTGTCGGGAAATTAGGAATATGATTATAACTTATTTCTTTAATAATCTCTATTTCATTAATTAGTTGACCTAATCCGGTTCCTAATATTATACCTATCTCAGGGCTTTCAAATCCTTTTTCTTTAAGGAAATCTGTTGTTTCTTCTATGTATTTGATCATTAGTCTAGAAATTTTTGAAAGGCCGCAATGTCTTTAATATCTTCATAATAGTCAATATCATTGCGTACCTCTAGTAGTTTTATATTTTCTTTTTTTAAATCTTCTAAAGTATCTTTAAGGACAGAATCGGTGCCCCAGATTTTATTTTTAAAAACCTGTGAATTTAAGGATTTCATTCCAAATAAATAATACCCTCCATCTTCTGCCGGACCAATTACATAATCATGAGTTTTAAGAGTTGTGAACGCATGCTCAAGATCTATTTGATTTAAGTCATACATATCACTACCAATTATGATTATGTTTTGGTAACCTTTTTCAAAACCAGCTGCAAAAGCATATTCCATTCGTTTACCTAAATCACTTCCGGATTGCTCCATCTTATTGTAAATAGCTGCTTCCCATAAGTCATTGTTATTCTTGTTTTGAGAATAATGCACTTCTTTTGTTACATTTAGATCTTTGGTGATTTGGACAGTATGTTCTAATAAAAAGGTATAGATATCTAAAGCAACTTGATCTCCAACAGTAGCGGCAAGACGAGTTTTGCATTTTCCTAACTCGGGATTGCGAGTAAAGATCATTAATAAATTGTCTTTTTCTTGTTTCAAATTTTAGGTCTTTTTATTTTTAAATTATATATGATTTTTCAAAATGATAGTGGTTTAAGACTAGTACACTTTTTTACCTTTTAATAGCCATTTTGACCATTCTTTAGAGCAAACATGAACTTTTTCTGTTGATTTTTCTTCAGAATCAACTACCTCATAGTCTTTGTTTTTCCATTCAAAAATGCCACCATATAGGTTGAGTACATTTGTGTATCCTTCTTTCTTTAACTTTTCTGAAATATCTTCTGATCGAACGCCAAGACTACAATAGACCACAATTTTAGTGTCTTTAGGGATGTTTTGTTTGGTTATAGTATTTATTTTGAAATGATCGTACCCTACAAATTTTGCGTTTTTGATGTGACTAACATCAAATTCATTTTTTTCTCTCGCATCCAATAATACCACTTGATCTTTAATGTCTTTTAGTTCATTTACAGAAATATATGGTACACTTTCATTATTATATTTGCTTAGTAATTTGTCAAGATCGGTGGTTTGCGCATTTACCCCTAAATACAATAGAGACATAAGGACGGTGTAGATATAAAAGTTTTTTTTCATTAGGCTAGTTCTTTTATTCCATTTTCATCGAAAATGATATTTTTATTACATTTTAAGAAATGATCGCAATACAAGCAAATATTTTTGAGTTCTTTATTTTTTAGTGAAGCTTGTTGTTTGGAAATTCCAATTGGAACTCCCATCTCCAGGGGGGTACCTTCATTTAGTATTTTAAATACGGCATTTTTTGAAGCACGTTGCAATACATGAGCAACTTTTTGTTTTCGAGCATCCCCCATTGGGAAATGTGTACCTGGGCAGCATGGGTTGATTTTCCATAATTGAATACTAATTTCTTGAGGAATATCATCATGTCCGCCAAGAAAATTACGTGCTCCAGATAAAATAGAGCAAAAATTATGATCTGGGTCTTTTTTCCAGATGTCATTTTTTATTGCTTTTCCTCGTGCCCAATTACCACCTAACCACATATCTTCACTGGCTCCCCAGTACCCCCAGCTTAGTGGATTTTCTGTTAGATAATGCCCTCCTTCGATCAGTGGATCTTTTTCTGTTCCTGAAACACCGCAACTTTCAAAAAGATCGGCTAGTTCTATAAGTCGACTACCGGCTTTTTTATGGTAACGATCAATACTAGCAATGTCAAAACGTGTAACGCCTTTGTTAATAAGCGTTTCGACTATGTTTTTATTAAGAAGATCTCCGTTGGTTTGAAGCATTACTTGGGTTTTGCCATTATACTTTTCCTGAACTCTATCTAAAATTGCATAGAGTAATTTTTTTTCGGCAACAGGTTCACCACCACTCAAGATTAAACGATCTACCGTATCGGGTAAATTTTCTATAATTGCCATACAGTCAGATTCACTCATTCTTTTACCAAAGGGGCTAGAATCATTGTAACAATGATCACAGTCATCATTACAGAGCTGTGTAAATACCCAATAAATGGATTGTATGTGATTAAAATCATTCTTCATTTGCATGTATATTTTTCCAGAATTCTATTTCTTCTTTTATTCCTGTAGAAGGGTCATTAAGAAATTCTTCTTTGTTTTTAAAAGTTTTTAATACACCACTTTGCATTTTGCCAATTTGATCTCCCATAATTAGGGCTTCTTTAAGGTCATGGGTAACAAATAAAGTTGTGATTTTATATTGTTTTAAGGTTTCTTTACAAAGGCGTTGCATTTGTTTTCGGGTATCGACATCTAAAGCTCCAAAAGGTTCGTCTAAGAGTAATATTTTTGGTTGTATAATTAATGCTCGTCCAAAAGATACACGTTGACGTTGACCACCGCTTAGTTGCGTTGGCATTTTATGAATGTGTTTTTGTAATTCTAGATCATAGAGCATTTTAGTGACTCTATTTTTGACCTCTTGAGCATTTATCTTTCTTAATTTTAATCCAAACGCTATATTTTCAAAAACATTTAGATGAGGAAATAATAATGCATCTTGATATAGGTATACTACATTTCGTTTATGGGCAGAAAGGGTAGTTATGTCGTTGTTCTCTAGAAGTATAGTTCCGTTATCTTGTTTTTCTAACCCCGCAATTATTTTTAACAATGTAGTTTTACCACTACCAGATTTGCCCAAAATACTAAGTGTCTTGCTTTCTTGAAGAAAAAAAGAAGTTTGTGTAAGGATGTGTTCATCTTCAAATGCCTTACTAAGGTTTTGTATGTCTAGCAGTTGGTTTGTCATATCGTTTGTTGGTTTGTAAAAATGAAACGTTTATTAAGATATAACAGTATCATTGGTGGAATGATCAAAAGACAAGATGCTAGCGCAGCTAAAAAAATATTTGCTTCTTGTATATATTGAAAAACACTTAGTGTCAAGGTTTTTATTTTTCCAACCCCTATTAAGGCAGTTAAGCCATATTCAAACCAAGAGATTAAAAAAACCTGAAAAAAGCATAACAGTAGAACTCCTTTAGACAGAGGTAGAACGACCTTATAAAATGTTATCCATGAATTACCTCCTAAAGTATTACTTAATTCAGCTATTGCTTTAATACGTGGATTCCAAAAATTGCTAAAAATAAGGACTCCAAATGGATAAGTTATAAATAGTTGAGCTAGTATTACTCCGAAAAAAGTCCCTGAAACATCTACAAAAGTAAAATAGAACTGTAGTGTAGCGGCTAAAATTACAGGAGAAAATACGTAGGGGATATAGGCCAAAAACAACCATCTACTTTTGTAGACACTATATGATATATGTTTAGAAGAAAAGAAAGATAATAATGTTACCACAGAACTTACTCCTAGAGATATCCCTATTGATTTTAGGGTAACCATAAGTAATTCAGAATTTATTTGATATATATCATTCCAGTGCTGTAAAGTAAATTGGTCTGGAAAAATATTTGGGTATACCCATGATTTGCCAAAAGATAATAGTAATAACAAAGCTATAGGAAATGTTACCATAAGCATAAATACAGGTATCAAAGCTTTTCTAATCATCAAAGTTTCTTTTTAAGGGTGAAACAGATAGTTGTGTACTTGACTTCGAAAAAAACAAAAAGTATAATACCAATCCAATAAATATCATATACAAACAAGCAATAGCATATGCTTGAGGAATATCGTTAAGATTAAAGCGTTGCAGTTTTTGTATTGCAAGAACAGAAATCATTTGCGGATTTTGTCTTCCTAGTAGTAATGGTATTTCATAACTGCTCATCACAAAAACGATAAATAAACTAATAGTGATCTTTGCTTTTTTTAATATTACAGGCAACACAATTTTGAATAAGGCCTGTGTGCTTGTTGCCCCTAAACTCATTGCAATATTTTTTAAATGATCTATTTGTTCTTGTTTATAGAGATTTGAAAAAAGAATTGCAAAAAAGGGCGTAATCATTAAGATACATGAGCATAGAATTGAAAATCCATACGTGTCATTTGTAAGATCAGGGAAAGACGTTATTTCTGTTAGTATACCTAGATGTGATACTATTCTTGAGATTAGTCCTGATTTTGACCATACTTGAAAACTAAATAATGCGACTACAATAGCCGGAAAACATAAAGGTATATATAATAGATATGATACTATACTATTGTTGCTAACCAGGCTTTTTTTCCAGAATAATACTATTGTTAAAGCTAATAGTATGCTTATACTCACAGAGACAATGGCAATATAGAAACTATACCCTAAAGAAAACCAAAATGAGGTATCGGTTAAAACATTAACCCAATGTGCAAGAGTGAAACCGTTATTTAAAATCCCTATGGTTCCAATACTATATAGAAATGCGTACACAAAACCACTTCCTACAGGAAGTATAGTAAGCATTAAGAATACTATTTTACTACTTAGAATATTAAAATGGTTAGCATTCATGTTTTTATTTATTTGATCATATATTTTCTGAAATCTTCAGCTAATCGGATCATATATTCTGGGTTGATTTCTTGTAAAGCTCTTTGAGTAATTTCTGATCGTTTTGGTGCATATTTCCTGTTAGGTTGGTTATTAAATTTGGCTTTTAGTAAAGAAGGTAATTTCTTTGTGTCTAATACTGTTCCATCTCCCCATATACTTGGATCTTGTTTTTTTAATTGAGCTTCAGCAGAGATCATTTCATTGGCGACTACCATAGCAGCGGCTTTATTTATAGACATTTTAGAGATTCCCATATAGTGCGAGTTTTGTATAGTGCCATACTTAGGAACATAGGCTCTAGTGGTCTCGGGAAATATTCCTTCGGCAATTTTATTGTCGACTTCTGCATCATTATTACTCATTGTAAACCATAGTTCGCCACTAGCAAATAGTTGATGCATAGGGGCTACAGCTTCAGGAAAAGTTTCTCCGTTTTTCCAGAGATATGGTTTTAAAGTGGTGAGATATGACCAGAGTTCTGAACTATATTTTTGGTACTTTTTTTCGTCAAAATCACCATTTAAACTTCCGTTACCCCCAGCAATATCAATTAATAATGCTTTAAGAAAGGTAAGTCCTGTAAAGTGATTGTCCCAAGTAAATTTACCTGGGTTTTCTTTTGCAAACTTATATAGAGCTTCTCTGGTCATTGGAGGAGTTTTTACATTTTCACTATTATAAATGATAGTCATTTGTACATTACCCCATGGTAGTTCATAACCAGCAATAGGTTGTTGAAAATCCATACCAATAAATTTATTATCAAAATCTATGAATTCGGCATTTGGTAATTTGGATGTCCATGGGCCATAAAGTCCTTTAATTTGTTGTAGTTGATAAAAAGTTTCTCCATTAATCCATACCATATCTAGATCACTTTCTGTTTTATTGGCTTGTAATTCTGCCATCAAGATTTGTACAATCGTATTTCCTTGTCCACTGCTAATAGTAAGATCTATGTTATACTTTTCTTTCACCAAAGGTCTGATATAAGAATTCATATACGCATTTATCTTTGTGTCACCTGTCCACATCATTAGGTTGACACTTTGATTTTGCCCTTGCTTAATAATCTCGTCCCAGCTGGCTGAGTCAATAGCAAAAGAAGTTTCTTTTTGTTCTTTTCCACATGCTAGTAAGAGCATTGCGAGTATAACATAGATTAACTTTTTCATAAGTGATTTTTAAAATAAATAACGAACTCCAAATTGAAACTGTCTAGGTGGTCCTGCGTTGCGTTGCACAAACCGCCCGCTTGCAGCAGAACCTTGCTGAATTTGATTACTTTGTGTAGCATTGTTGCTATAGCCACTAAGGTTTTCGGTATTAAATACATTAAAAATATCAGCTCGTATTTCGATAGTATTATTTCCTAATACGAATTGATGTTGCAAGCCAACATCAAAATTAGTGCTCCATGGTAAACGATCACTATTTCTGGATTCTCCAGGAAAGCGATCACTATTACCAACATACGCATCTCCAAAACCTGATCCATCACCATTAAGATCAGTTGTTCCAAATAACAAAGCATCAGGAATACGATTAATAGATTGTCCACTTTGTAAAAGAGCGGCAAGAGTTATTGATGTGCCTTTGAATGGATAATAATTAAATATACCATTGATATTGTGAGTACGGTCGTTTATAGAAGGTCCAAACTCTGAGTCATAGTTATTAGCATCTTGCGCTCTGAAATTAATGTCTTCTGTATCATTTTCTAATGAGGATAGTGTATAATTTATACGATACGCATAGTTGTCTGTTCCTTTATTTTTTTGAAAATTAAAACTAGCCGCATAGTATCTAGATTTTCCTTCGGTTTCTGAGATAACCACATTTCTTGCAACTCCTGTACGTGTTTGTCCGTTGATTACAGCGGCACTATTTTGAATTGGAATAGGACGAGTTGCATCTGCTTCTTCTATGGTTCTAACGACAACGTTATTTGGATCTATTGCATATTGCGCTGCCGCATTTAAGTTGCGTAGTCTAAACAAGTTCTCACTTCGATTGTGTACAAGATCAACAAAAAACAATTTGTTATCGTTGATTTGAGTTTGATATCCTAAGGCAAATTGATGTGTAAACGGATTGTCAAACCCATTAGGATTTAATATTCTACGTTCATTAGAAAATGCACCTTCTCTTTGGTCCTGTAGTTGATCAGCGGTAGGTCCCTGAAGATAGTTTACACCACTTACATTTGCACCTATGTTTCCATCAAAAAGCACACGATCTAAATCTGTGTCTGCCGGTAATATACCTAGGTTTATAAATTCTTGAATTTGCGCTCTATAATCTGTTGAAGTGGTGTTTTGTTGTAACGCATCGCTATACACCGCATATGGGATTTTATCGTATGATACTGCATAGCCTCCTCGTATGGTGCTATTATTACTTAGTTGATAGTTAAGATTAACACGAGGAGCAAAATTATTGTAATCTCCATCTGTGCTACCAGCCTTAGAAAGATTATCATAGTCATATCGAAGACCTAAAGTAATGTTTAGTTTTTCGGTTACATCCCATAGATCTTCAACATAAATAGAATAAATGTTTTGATTCGTACCAAAAGAAGCTGGACGCAGTTCAACATTATAATTGCTTACCAAAGCATCGGAAGGGATATCGGTGATACTTAAGTTGCCATTAACGTTATTATTGCGTAATACATCGATTTGATTTTGGGTTAAGTCAACAGTATATGATCCATTTGGAACTCCACCTCCAAAAAGTTCATGATCACCTCTAATGTAATTTGCGCCTGCTTTTAAGGTGTGATTTGATAAGTATAATTTGAATTTTTGTTGTAATTGAATAGTGTTTTCTAGAGCATCGAATACAAAGCCAGGGTGTCCAAGTACAGCAATAGTTTCCTGCAAAGGATTGCGTACTGTAACTTGGGGACTATCTGGATTTTCTGGATCTGCATAGTTCCAACGAAATCTACTGTATTGTACATTGGTTTCTGCACTTATGTTTCCTAGGGTGTATGAGTTTTTTAGTGCAATATTGATGCTGTTTCGTTGTTGTTGATTTGCTGCAGAATTAAATTGTACACCTCCATCAAGACCACCTCCTTGTCTTTCGATACTTACTACGCCAATATTGGCACGTAAGGAAGATCGAAAATTGGTACTCCAAAATTGATCAATTTTTCCAGAAAAATAATTAAAGGAATTATTTCCGCGTATGGTTTCGTTAATTCCCAAATCCGATACATTCAATAAATTATCTTTTACATCTGTGGTATGTTCAAAATTAAAATAGTAAAAGGTTTTATCTTTTATAATAGGTCCACCGATACCAATACCCGTCTGATATCGAGCAAAACCATCTCTTACAGCGTTACCGGATAAATCGCGCTGTGCAAAATCTGTCTGACCATCAATAGAAGGTCCAGGACGTGTAGTAAAAAATACTTCTCCAGTTACTTCATTTGTACCTGATTTTGTAGTGATATCAACTACTCCATTATTGGTTAACCCATATTCTGCAGAAAAATTATTTGTTAACACAGTGATGTCTTTTACAAAACCAACAGGAATCGCAAAGCGTTGTCCTCCTAAAAAACGTTCATTATTATCTAATCCATCAATTAAGTATGAGGTAAATAGAGAAT
Source organism: Aquimarina sp. AD10 (assembly GCF_003443715.1). Taxonomy (NCBI): domain Bacteria; kingdom Pseudomonadati; phylum Bacteroidota; class Flavobacteriia; order Flavobacteriales; family Flavobacteriaceae; genus Aquimarina; species Aquimarina sp. AD10. Next base: position 4,813,560 of record NZ_CP031965.1, read on the forward strand.
TAGCGCCATTAATACTAACATTAGGCGCCTCTGGAAAAAAACCTGTTGCTTGTGATACATTTGGTAGACGATACAATACACGAGTAATGTCTCTACCTTCTACAGGAATTTCCTGAATTTCTTTAGCTTTTAGTTCAAAGGCGACTTCTGCATCTCTTCGATTGATATTAGCAGTTGGATTAGCAGAAAGAATTACTTCTTCTAATTGTGTTGTAGACCCTTTTGCAAGTAAAGCAATTTTGATACTTGAGTTTTTGTTTGATCGGATATCAATATCAGTTTTGTTTAAAGGGTTAAATTGATCATTTCCGATAAATGAAAGTTCATAGTTGTTAAGTATTGGGAGTGCTCTAAAAATAACTTTTCCTTTAGAATCAGTTGTTTTTTGTATTGTAATTCCTTGATTAGGATTACTTAATGTAATAGTAATATCAGATAAAGCTTGACTAGTTTCGAAGTCTATCACTGAAACTGTAAAATCTTCTTGCGCAAAACTAATTGCACTTATACATAGTAATCCCCAAATGAATATATTCTTCATTTAATGAGTTTAATTTTAATAAAAAAGAAAGTTGAATGAAAGGGCTTTTATTGTTTCATTATTGAAAAATAAAAACGCCTAAATTAAATTATTGAAAAGAAACAAAAGGAGGACCTTTATTAAAGAAGTAATTTGTGTGCAAAGAAGTTATAAGTTCTGTAACAGTATCTTGAATAACTACTTTGCTGTTTAGTATAGCTTTTATAATTTTTTTTAGATGTACAGAAAGTGTTCTAAAAAAACGAGATATAGATTCAATATCACTAATAGTATCTATATCGATAAGTATTTCTAATGTAACTAACTCAATTTTGGCTGTTTTAATAAGCCTAGAAATACATTTGGATAGTGTTCTTGATTGCCAAGGTAACTTTAAAAATACATCAATATTAAACTGGGATTTATGCAATCCCATAAGGTAAAACCCTCCATCCTTCGATGGGCCTAATACAAATTTATTATTCTCAAGTTGTTTAACACTTTCAATTAAATGCTGTTTAGTAAGATGAGGAGTGTCATTACCTATTGTAATAACATTTTCATATCCTCGATCATAGACATCTTGAATAGCGTTCACAAAACGCTCTCCAAAAGTATGGCCACGTTGTTCTTTTTCTGTGTAAACAAAAAATGGAAGACCAGTACGTTGTGCCGTTAAAATGGTTTTTTGATTCAGCTCAGAAAACAGAGCTTTACCACCTATAATAGCTTTGTTTTTCAATTCTTCCTGAATTGAATTTGCAAAAACTAATATGGCGGTCTTTTGATTCATAAATTATGCTACTGTTCCTTGACAACTACTTCCTGCCCCGGCTGTACAACCATAACAATGTTGTGATATTAGGATATTTCTATTCTGAAGTAACTCTTCATTATATTCACTAATATGCTTTACTTTACTGGCTACCTTAAGATCGAGCATTTGATTAAAATCGCAGTCGTAAAGCCAACCATCCCAACTTATTGATATTGTATTTGTACACATTACGTTTGCAACGGCACTTGGGTTATAAGCTTCTACCAAAGCATACATATAATCTTCATAGTTTTCTGATGCGATTAGATAATCTAAAAACCTACTTATAGGTAAGTTTGTAATTGCAAAGAGGTTATGAAATTGTATGTTGAAATCTTCGAGTAATGCTTTTTTGAAATCTTTTTCCATCGACATTTGATCCCCTGGTAAAAATGCTCCTGAAGGATTATAAACAAGATCTAATCTTAAGTCACTATTTGGCATTCCATAACCACGTTCATTAAGTTCTTGTAATGCTTTAATAGATTTGTCAAAAACACCATCACCGCGTTGTTTATCGGTTTTACCTCTGGTCCAATGTGGCATTGAAGAAACTACATGAACATTATGTTTTTTAAAAAAATCTGGCAGGTCATAGTATTTTTTATTTGCTCTAATTATTGTAAGATTACTTCTAACAATAAAATCTTTGATTCCTGCTTTACTAGCTTCTTCAACAAACCATCTAAAGTTAGGGTTCATTTCTGGCGCCCCACCTGTTAAATCTAAAGTATGTGCTCCAGTTTTTTTAATAACATCAAGACATTGAAGCATGGTTTCTTTGGTCATGATTTCTTTTCTGTCAGGACCGGCATCTACATGACAATGCTCGCATACTTGATTACACATATATCCCACATTAATCTGTAAGATTTCGAGCTTATTTGGACGTAAAGGTGCGTAACCTATCTCTGCAATTTTATCGGCAAATTTCGGTAATTCACCATTTGCAAAAATACCATTATTTAAAATCTCCAATTGCCTATTTGCATTTGCTAATTGGTCATTGCGCTTATGTAAGGATTGTTTTGTTTTCGCTTCAGACATCTTCCTCTATTGAATTATTTTGTATCACTGCTACTGTTAAGATATGAAAGTTTTAGACAGGTAAAAAATGTTTTTACCAAGTACAGGTCTCAATTACATAGACAGTTTTTCATATTTGTTCATCATTTGCACTCCATGAACTAAGGTAGCACCGCTCTCTATGGCGGCTCCAGCATGAACAGCTTCCATCATTTCTTCTTTAGTAATACCTTTTTGGAGACCATCTTTTGTATAGGCATCAATACAATACGGACATTTAACAACGTGTGATACTGCAAGTGCTATCAGTGATTTCTCACGAGCACTTAGAGCGCCTTCTTCAAAGACTTTACCGTAATAATCAAAGAACTTAGTACCTAACTCTTCGCTCCACTCTGTTATTTTTCCAAATTTTCTAAGATCTGCTGGATCGTAATATGTTTTTGACATGCTATGTGATGTTTTATCGACAGATATAAAAGCTATATGTCGTATACGTGAATTAATACTTACAATAAAAGCTATTTTGTTTAATTAAAAAAGCTAAAATTTTTATTATGAAGATAAAGTAATAAGAACAGAAAATAGATTTATATATTTTTTTAAGGTGATTATTTGTAATTATAAAGTGTTTTTAGAAAAAATAATAGCGTAATGTAAAGTGTTTTTTAATGCGGTAGTTAATTTACTTATGTTTCTAGATGCTAAGAAAAAACTAGACAAAATAGGTTTTGGAGTATTCTAAAAAAGTAAAGTTATATATTTATAAAATATTTACAGTTATTCTATATTTTATAATTTTTATATAGATTTATGGTTTGATTTTTAGAATTTAAACAATTGATTATCAAAATTTTATGTTTTTACAATGTTTTAAATAATTATTTTTTTGTAAACTGTATATATAATGTTTAGATTTAATACTATACGTTTTTTGTAAAGTGTATTGTAAATTTAGAATTGTAAATATTAAAATTTGAAAATTCTATTTTATGAAAATAAAGAACAATAGTAAAACAACCATTGTTATTTTTTTAGTTACATTTTTTTGTAATTCTATGGTTTTGTTTTCTCAAAATTCTACAACTCCATCTACTTTAAATAAAAATAAAGAAAGTTTGATAGAAAATAAAGTTGATGCTTTATTGGCTAAAATGACATTGAAAGAAAAAATAGGGCAATTAGTTTTATATAACGGAAGTTGGGATGTGACCGGACCTCCTTCTGATGTTGGAAATAAAGAGAAGTACGAAAAATTAAAAAATGGAGAAGTAGGTGCAATGTTAAATGTAACATCTGTTGCAGGTACTAGAGAGTTACAGTCTAAAGTAGTAGAGAATTCTAGACTAAAAATACCATTACTTTTTGGATACGATGTGATTCATGGGTTCAAAACTATTTTTCCTATTCCTTTAGCAGAGAGTGCAAGTTGGGATCTTGAGGCAATTAAGAAATCTTCTTCTGTAGCTGCAAAAGAAGCAACTGCTGCGGGTATCAATTGGGCTTTTGGTCCTATGGTAGATATTTCTAGAGATGCACGATGGGGCAGAATAATGGAAGGTGCCGGAGAAGATCCTTTTTTTGGAGCTAAAGTAGCTGTTGCAAGAATCAATGGTTTTCAGGGAAATGATCTTTCAGGAAAAGAAACATTGGCTGCTTGTGCAAAGCATTTTGCAGCATATGGTTTTGCCGAGGGCGGTAGAGATTATAATACGGTTAACATCGGAGAGTATGAATTGCATAATACAGTACTGCCACCATTTAAGGCTGCAGCAGAAGCTGGCGTAGCATCTATGATGAGTGCTTTTAATGAAATAGATGGTATACCTGCGACCGGACATAAAGGTTTGCAACGTGATATTTTAAAGGACAAATGGGGTTGGAATGGTTTCATCGTTTCAGATTGGGCTTCAATAGCAGAGATGATTTATCATGGATATGTTAAGGATAGAGTTGATGCATCCCAGAAGGCGATTGTAGCAGGTAATGATATGGATATGGAAGGTCGCGCTTATGAGAAAGGGTTGGAACAATTAGTGAAAGATGGAAAAGTAGATGAGAAATTGATAGATGATGCTGCGAAACGTATTCTTAGGGTAAAGTTTCAATTAGGATTGTTTGATGACCCTTACAAATATTGTGATGAAAATAGAGAGAAAAATGAAATTTATACCAAAGAAAATTTAGAAGCATCTAGAGATGTTGCTAAAAAATCTATTGTATTGTTAAAAAATAATAATAGTATTTTACCGCTCAAGAAAAATATAAAAAGTATTGCCGTTATAGGGGCGTTAGCTGATGATAAGGATACGCCTATAGGTAGCTGGAGGGCAATGGCTACAGAAAATTCTGCAGTATCACTTCTTGAAGGAATTAAAAGTGCTGTTGGTAAAGACGTAAAAATATCTCATGCAAAGGGAGTGGCTGTTGGAGTAGGACAACGAAGTTTTGTTCGAGAGTTGAAGGTAAATAGAGAGGATTTAGCAGGGATTCCAGAAGCTGTTCAGGCGGCAAAAGGCGCAGAGGTTGTTATTTTAGCTTTAGGAGAAGAAGCTTTTCAATCTGGTGAAGGTAGAAGTCAAGCTAGTATAGAGTTAACAATGCCTCAACAAAAACTGTTTGAAGCAGTAGCTAAGGTAAACAAGAATATTGTTGTCGTTTTAATGAACGGAAGACCGTTGGTTTTAACTAGTATTATTGAAAAATCTTCAGCAATCTTAGAAACATGGCATCTAGGATCAGAATCTGGGAATGCAATTGCCGATGTGTTATTTGGAGATTATAATCCTTCAGGAAAACTACCTGTTTCTTTTCCTCGCAGTGTGGGGCAAGTTCCTTTATATTACAATGCAAAGAACACAGGAAGACCATCTAATGCTGATGGAATGGTATTTTGGTCACATTATACCGACGAAAAAAATGATGCGTTGTTTTCATTTGGGCATGGATTAAGTTACACCTCGTTTGAGTACAAAAATATGGCTATTAGTAAGCAATCATTTTCTTCTGGTGATAAAATTACGGTTTCTGTAGAGGTTAAAAATACAGGTAAAGTAAGTGGGAAAGAGGTTGTGCAATTCTATATCCGTGATTTAATAGGAAGTATAACTAGACCGGTCAAAGAATTAAAAGGTTTTGAAATGATAGAACTAGAACCAGGTAAAAGTAAGACGGTTTCTTTCGAGATTAACGAAGAAGTAATTCAGTTTTATACAGTTAATAAAAAATGGGAAGCCGAACCAGGTGAATTTAAAATATTTGTAGGCGGAAGCTCAAAAACTGCATTAGAAAAAGATTTTTCTTTTAAGTAAAAGATACTTAAAACCGTTAATAAAATTCTCTATGGAAATATCTTTTTTTAATTGTATCAAATAAGAATTGTAATATTTGCGTCATTGTAGTGTATTAAGTTCACCTTATGATTGTTAAGATTTTTTAAGGTATATTTATAAGCATTGTCATATTAATTAAAATAAAAATGCATCGAGTAGTAATTATAGTTTTGTTTTTCAGTTGTTCGGTTTTTTCACAATTTATTGAAAAAAAGGCTTTACCTCGAATTACCCATTACGATACTAAAAGTATGGGTTTTAATACACAATCTTGGGATATAGGACAAGATGAAACAGGTTTGATTTATGTCGCCAATGGAGGACAGGTTTTAATTTTTGATGGCACAAAATGGGAATCAGTAAATGTCGGGTCGGATATTGTTAATAGAAACCTTTTTGTTAAGAACAAAGATTCAATTTATTTCGGAGCAGATGGTCAATATGGTGTATTAGTTAATCAACGATATACTGATTATAAAGTGGTGCCTCTTGGGGCAGGAAAGAAAGATGCTATTTCCGAAGTAGAAGAGTATTGGAGAGCGCATTATGTAAATGATGAAGTCGTATTTCAGACATTTAGAAATCTTTATGTAAATCAAGGTAATATTGTTACCAAAATCCCCGCTCCGTATCGGTTTAAGTGGAGCTATATCGTTAATGATGAATTATACGTAAATGATCTTAAATATGGTGTTTTTAAGCTTCAAGGAACTAACCTTATGCCTATAGTTAGTGATCAGAAGCTTAATGAAAACATTATCGGAGTTACCAGTCTTAACGAGAATTTGGTGATTATCACTGATACCAAAGGCATATTTAAACTAATAGGAGATACATTAATTCCATTTGAGTTCTCCGAATTAGATGCGATAAAAAAGGCTCAGATATTTTCGTTCTTAAAACTTCATGATAATAGAATAGCAATAGGTACTGTATCTAATGGGTTATATATATTAGATTTGGAGACTGGTGAATTCGAAAATATTAACAAAAAAAGCGGGTTACAAAATAATACGGTTTTATCGATATACCAAGATTCAGAAAGTAACTTATGGTTGGCATTAGATTACGGAATAGATTTTATCAAATTAAACTCATCTCTTAAGTATTTTTATGATTATTATGGGGAATTTGGAACAACCTATGCAGTACTTAAAGACAAAGACCTGTTGTATTTAGGTACCAATCAAGGATTGTATTTAGCAAATACCAATGAGCCAAATCCAGAATTTGAATTATTACTTAATGGTCAAGTTTGGAATATAGAAAAAGTTGATGATCAGGTCTTTATAGGGCATGATAATGGTGCTTATTTAGCTAATGGCGATAACCTAACTAGAATTGGAGAAGACCTGGGTTCTTGGAATTTTAGGGCTATTAAAGATGAAAGTAATGGGTTTGAAGGTATTATCTCTGGTAATTATAGTGGTGTTTCTTTTTATGAAAAAACTGATCAAAAATGGAGTGGTTACAAACTAAAAGGTTTTGAAAAATCTACTCGATATGTTGAGATAGACGTAGAAAACAATATATGGTTAACGATTAGATCCGAAGGAGTTTTTAAATTTAAATTTGATTATGCTAATAAAGAGATAAAGAAATTGGCATTTTATTCTCTTAATGATTTTGGGGGCTCAGAAGTATCCATGTCTAAGGTAGATAATGAGATTGTAATTACTTCAGACTATCATAAATATACATACTTAAAAGAAAATAACACTTTTGATAAAGTTATTATTGGTGAAAATAGGGGGCGTGCTCCTAGAATATTTAAAAAGGGTCAGCAAACATGGTATTTGGATAATCAAAATGTAGCAATTGAAGACAAGCAAGGCGTTACTGTACTTCATGAATTAAGAGATCAGTTAATTCCTGATATTTTAAATGCGTTTTCAGTAAATGAAAGTAGTGAGATTATTCCTGTATTTAATGGTTTTTCGGTGTACACTAAAAATGGTGTTATAATTCCAGAAAGTGTAAAGAACAATTTGTTGATAATGGATTTTGTTTCCGTTAATAGCCAAAAATCATATGATAAAGAAGCAGAGATTCCATTTTCTGATAATGATTTAAAAATTAATTATGCGTTACCTGTCTATGGTCAAGAAGTCTTGTATCAAACAAGACTCAATGACGATGAGTGGGGTAGTTGGACAACCAGTACAGAACAAACCTTATTTAATATAACTGAAGGGGATTATAGTTTTAATATTAGAGCAAAATATAAGGAAAATATCGAGGAAGCTTCTTTTGAATTTAAAATTAAACCACCGATATATAGAACACCTTGGGCGTACTTGCTATATCTGTTACTGTTTTTGTTGTTGATCATCACAACTGTTTCGTTTAATCGATATAAGATGAAGAAACAAGAAAGGATGTTATTGCAGCAAAAGGCAGAGAAACTTCAAAAACAAGAAGAAGAACATAAAGCTCAAAAACTAGAACAAGAACACAAGATTATCGAGTTAAACAATGCTAAATTACAAGATGAAATTAAAGCAAAAAGTAGAGAACTTACACAAATTGCTTATGTGAATCTTAATAAAAATAAAATTCTTAAAAAGATACGAAATAAAATTATTAAGGTTCAAGAATCATCAGAGCAAAAATTACCTACTAACAGTTATAATGAGCTAATTAGACTTGTAGAATATTATATCACTAATAAAGAAAGTAAACTGTTCGAGATTAATTTTGATAAATCTCATCAGGAATTTTATGAGAAGTTATCTAAGAAATATCCTAATCTTACCTCTAAAGATTTACGATTATGTGCCTATCTTAAAATGAATTTATCTTCTAAAGAAATAGCTCCTTTGTTAGGAATAAGTTCACAAAGTGTAGATGTTAGCAGGCATAGATTAAGAAAAAAGCTTACTTTAGACTCCAAAGATAATTTGATTAACATTCTTATTAGCCTTAAATAAGAAGTTTCAAAATTGGAGTCATGAGGAAAAAAGTAACACTCAAGCAGCTTGCAAAAGAGCTTAATTTGTCAATTTCAACTGTTTCTAAATCATTAAAAAATGATCCCGAAATCAGTGAAAAAACTATAAATCGAGTTCATGAATTAGCTAATTTTTACAATTATAAACCTAATGCACTAGCTGTTAGTCTTAAAAGTAATAAGACAAAAACAATAGGAGTTATTCTGCCTGAAATTTTAAACCATTTTTATGCAAAAGCTTTGTTCGGTATAGAACAAGAGGCATCTAATAGTGGGTATAAGATCGTTACATGTATTACAAACGAATCTTTCAAAAAAGAATTGGAGTATGTAGAAATGCTTAATTACAGCAGTGTTGATGGTTTTATAGTTGCATTAAGTCAAGAAACTCAATTTTTAAATAAATTTGATCATTACACAGATTTAAAAAGAGATGGTGTTCCAGTAGTCATGTTTGATAGAGTTACCGATGAGATTAATTGTGATAAAGTAGTCGTCGATGATAAAGTAGCTTCAAAAAATGCTATTCAATACTTAATTGATACAGGTTGCACAAAAATAGCAGTCATTACAACAATTAGTAATGATTTAAGTGTAGCAAAGTTAAGATTAGAAGGAGCAAAAGAAGTTACAGATAAAAATGATAAAGTATCTCTGAAACAATTGCCTTTAAAGGATCCTAATACTTTTGAATCTGAAATAGAAGATTTTTTACGAGAAAACGATATTGATGCAGTACTTGGTTTAGATGAGACTGCAGCAGCAATTACCATTAATATGTCTTTAAAATTAGGGTATAAAATCCCCGAAGAAGTCTCTGTAATTGGTTTTACAGATGGTTTACTTTCTCAACATTCGTATCCCAAATTAACTACCGTTTCTCAACATGCCGAAGAACTAGGGGCTAAAGCAGCTCAAATTCTAGTTAGTCACCTTGATAATTTTGACGAAAATTACAAACCCAAAACAGAAATAGTAAAAACCTCTTTAATTGTTAGGGATTCTACAAACTGATTAAGTGTAACTTGGTTTTATATATCAGTAATCATTGTTCAAGTACTGTCTCTTAGGATTAAGTTAGTTGCAAGTTTTACTACTCTTTTATGATGTTTCACATCACTGGGTTCGTTTAATTGATCAATTAATAATGCTGCGGCTTTTTGACCCATCTCAAAAGTAGGTTGAGCGATACAAGTCATAGAAGGAACAAATACTGCGCCTAGTCCAAGATCTCCAAAGCCAATTACAGAGACTTCTTCGGGGATTTTTCGACCAGATCTAAGAAGTGTTTTCATGGCGAGTAGGCCATAATTGTCTGTACAAGCAAAAACTGCATCAGGTTTTATTTTTTGATTTTTAAAAAAGTTTTGTATTTCCATGTCTTCTAGATCTCGATCTAATGAGGCACAGTGCATAACTAATTCGTCATATATAGTTACGTTGTATTGCTTCATAGCTTCCAGAAAACCTTTGTATCGATCTTGAAATACTTTTTTTTCGATTATACCGCCAATAAAAGCAATTCTCTTTTTTCCTTTTTTAATAAGATATTCAACGGCATTAAACGAAGCTTTATCGTCATCTATAAGGATATGATCTGCTCCTGGTACTTCTTCTCTAATATTGTCAAATAATACCACAGGTATGCCTTTGCGTGTAATATTTCTAATATGAGCAAACATCTCTGTTTCATGAGTAGGAGAGAGAATAATTCCATCAACTAATCCACGTTCAAAAGCAATAAGATTGTCCCTTTCAAATTCAAACGAATTTCTTGAAGAGCTAATTAATATTTTATAATTATGTTCTCTTGCATATTCGTCAATTCCTCTACAGACCTCTATAAAAAATGGTTCATCATATCTAGGTATTATAACCCCAATGATGTTAGTTTTTCCCGAACTTAGACTTTTTGCGATCTGATTAGGCATATAACCCATTGCCTTAGCAGTTTTGAAAACTTTTTCTCTAGTGCTTTCTTTTACCCTAGGGCTTTCGTCTAAAGCTCTTGAAACTGTAGCAATAGAAATATTAAGATGTCTAGCGATATCTTCAAGTTTCACCCTCCTTTTTTTAAAAGTCATTAGAATTTAGTTAAAAAATTGTTATTAAAACATCATTTTCAGTAAATATATAATAATACAAACGTTTGTATTTTTTTAAGTGAAAGGATTGCTATTCATATATCTGAATAGTTTAGTAATTTGTAATAAACATATTTGATTTTTAGGCAATTCGCATACGTTATTGCTTAAAATTTTGAAAAATGTAATAAAAAAACCTCCCCAAAATACTTAGGTTTAATATATATAGCTGTGCTAATTTAGAATAAAAAAAGCAATGCTTAACAGGGTTTAGGAAATTTTGATGCTGTGCGATAAAGAGTAATAATGTTAATTTTTAAAGACATTACATATAAGTCAATCTTTACAAAATCTATACTCAATTGCTTTTTTAATACAATTTTGATATTGTAGTGTAAATGTTATTTTTTATGTAAAATATTGATTATTAGTTTTTTATTGTGTAGTTGTTGAGAATTTTTATAGATGTATATATAATGTAAAGAGGATTAAGTCGACGATTGTATATAAATATCGCTATATTTTTGTCAATGAATAGCTTGTTTAGTTAGTGATTTTTTAAAAATTTAACACTATTTGTGATTTAATAGGCTTGAATTAGTGTTATGCAGATAAAGTAAGGTTAAAATCATACAGTACTGTATGCTAGATATAAAATAAATTATTGTTTAAAAATTAATTGATTGTTGAGTGAATTTTTCTTGGTTTAAAAAAGGGACTATCTACCAAATTTATCCCAGAAGTTTTAATGATAGTAATAATGATGGCATTGGTGATATACGAGGGATTATAGAGAAATTAGACTATTTAGAAAAACTTAATATAGATATTCTTTGGCTGAGCCCGATTTTTAGCTCTCCCAACGATGATAATGGATACGATATTAGTGACTACCGTGCGATAATGCCCGAGTTTGGCTCAATGAGAGATTTTGATGAATTGCTTGAAAAAACTCATAAAAGAGGCATGAAGCTGGTTTTAGATCTGGTAGCCAATCACTGTTCAGATGAGCATAAGTGGTTCGAAGAAGCAAAAAAATCAAAAGATAATCCGTATAGGGATTATTTTCATTGGAAAAAACCTCTAAGTAATGGAGGGCCTCCAAATAATTGGAAATCGTTTTTTGGTGGAAGCGCATGGGAGTTTGATGAAACATCAGGTGAATACTATTTGCATCTGTTTACAAGAAAACAACCTGATCTTAATTGGGAAAATCCAAAAGTAAGAGAAGAAATATTTAATGCAATGAAGTTTTGGCTGGATAAAGGAGTTGATGGATTTAGAATGGACGTCATCCCATTGATCTCGAAAAGAGATGGATATCCAAATGCACCAAATGTTGGATTTAGAAAGGTAATTGAAGATGTATATGCTAATGGTCCTAGGTTGCATGAGTATTTAAAGGAAATGAGGGAAAAAGTTATTCGACATTATGACGCATTTTCTTTAGCAGAAGGAGTAGGGATTAATCACGATAATGCAGGTTTGTATATTAATAATGATCGAGAAGAACTTGATATGTTGTATCATTTTGATATTCTTGAATGTACTATAGTTAATGGTAAGTTTGAAGAGTCATCATCTTTTGATCTGGTTAATATGAAAAGTATTTTTAAGAAATGGAGAGATGCCGTTCATCAAAAAGGTTGGTTAGCAAATGCTATGGGTAATCATGATTTTGCTAGAATGGTGTCACGATTTGGGAATGATGATAAATATTGGGCAGAATCTGCAAAAATGCTTTTTATAATGCAATCCACCCAAAACGGAACCTTAAATATTTATCAAGGAGATGAAATTGGAATGACCAATATTGTTTTAGAATCTATTAATGAGGTAAGAGATGTGCAGTCTTTAAATTTTTATGAAGAAAATTTAGGGACTCAAAAAATGTCTAAAGAACGAGCTCTAGAATTAATAAATAAAGAAGGAAGAGATAATGCCAGAACACCAATGCAATGGAATGATGAAATTAATGGGGGTTTTTCTATTGTCGAACCTTGGTTAAAAGTAAATCCAAATTACAATAAGATTAATACAGTAACTCAAGAAAATGATCCAAACTCGATACTTAATTTTTATAGAAATGTATTAAACATCCGAAAAAGCAATGACGTATTTGTTTACGGAGATGTGGAAGAGTTGGAGTATGATAATCCAAGTATTTATGCGTATACCAAAACACTAGACGAAATAAGAATACTAGTGATATTAAATTTTAGTGATAACAATTCTAAGTTTACATTGCCTAATAAATGTACAAATAAAAACATAATAGTAAATAATTACGAGAGCTTAATGTTTGATAATGAAGTTATCAATCTTAAGCCATATCAAGGTTTAATTTTAAAATTCGAATAATAAATGAGAAACAAATATGAATTCAGTAGAAAGTGAAAATAGTTTTTGTTTGTTAGCGTAGAAGTTTTTTATAAAACTTCTCGAAGGTGTGACAAGTGAGGCATCTATTTTTTTTGTAACTTTTTGTTTTTAATTTTGACTTTACAGTTACAAAATGAGTCAAATGTGGTAAAAGACTTAGATGTCTCACTGTTACTAAAAACTAGAATAAACTTTTTATCAATAAACAATAATTAATAAAATAAGTTAAACAACAAATCAATTAAAAATTTAAATCAAACTCTATATTATGAAAAGTATGATACTTAAAAAGCTCATATTCTTATTGGTATTTTTATCGGGGAGTATGTTGTATTCACAGATTACAGTTTCAGGGGTAATATCTGATGGAAGTGGTCCTGTGCCAGGTGTAAATGTTCTAGTACGAGGGACATCTAATGGTTCAGTATCGGATTTTGACGGTAAGTATACCTTAGATAATGTTGCAAGCGATGCAATTTTAGTTTTTAGTTATGTAGGTTTCAAGTCAAAGGAAGTTTCCGTAAATGGGCAAACCACGATTAACGTAACACTAGAAGAAGATGCAGCAGAACTTGAACAAGTGGTTGTAATCGGATATGGTTCTATTCGTGCTAAAGATGCGACAGGAGCTGTAGCCACCGTAAAAGCAAAAGATTTTAATGGAGGTGTGATTTCTTCGCCAGAACAGTTAATACAAGGTAAAACTGCTGGGGTTCAAATTACCCAAACTAGTGGTGAACCTGGAGCAGGCATTAACCTAAGAATTCGAGGTACTTCTTCAGTTCGATCAAATAATAACCCGCTTTATGTTGTAGATGGTTTTCCATTAAATGGTACAGATACTTCTGCGGGAACAGGAGGATCTGATATTGGAGCAGCATCTGCAAAAAACCCACTAAATTTCTTAAATCCAAATGATATTGCTAGTATTGATATCTTAAAAGATGCATCCGCTACCGCAATTTATGGTTCTCGTGGTGCAAATGGTGTAGTAATTATTTCAACTAAAAAAGCAAAAGTTGGAGTTCCATTATTAGAATTCTCCTCTTCTATTTCTACGGGATCGGTTTCCAGAAGAATAGAATTATTAGATAGAGCTGGATACTTAGCAGCTCAAAGTTCATTAGGTGCAGATTTAAGTGTTTTAGATCAAGGAGCAGATACGGATTGGCAAGATGTAATTTTTAGAAATTCTTTTTCATCCAATTATAATGTAGCTTTTGGTGGAGCAGAAGAAAGAGGTGGATATCGTTTTTCTGTTGGATATTCTGATCAAGAAGGTGTTGTAGAAAATAGTGGTTTAGAAAGATTTACAGCAAGATTTAATGGAAACTATAGTTTTTTCGACGATAAACTTAAACTTGAAACACAATTAACAGTATCTGATATAGAGGATGAGCGTGCTCCAGTATCTGATAATGCAAATGCTCGTGGAGATTTAATTTCTACTGCATACTATTCAAATCCAACTTTGGCACCTTTTGATGCTAATGGTATACCAACGCTAACAGGATCTGTTGAGCAGATCAATCCAGCGGCACTGTTATTTTATATCACAGATAATACAAATACATTTAGAACATTCGCAAATTTATCTGCAGAATATTCATTTACAGACGAATTATCTTTTAAAACATTAGTAGGTATCGATAAATCTACTTCGACTAGAGCAGGAGCATTTTCTTCTGATTTACCAGTAACTGGTGTTCAGGGTCTTGGTAGAGCACAAATAGATGATTTAGCTGTTACTACAGGATTATGGGAAGCGTATTTCAACTATAATAAAGAAATTGATGAAAGCAATACAATAGATGCTTTATTAGGATATTCATATCAACGATTTAGAGGAGAAGCAAGAACTACAATTGCAGCAGATTTTAGAACAGCCAATACAGAACTTATGATCAATAATATTGGATCTGCTAGTGCTTTTGGTGCAAACTCTGCGAATGTTGTTGATGAATTGCAATCGTATTTTGGTAGAGTTAATTACTCTCATAAAGGAAAATATTTATTAACAGCTACGGTAAGAGCAGATGGTTCTACACGATTTGGAGATAATAATAAATACGGATATTTCCCTTCTTTTGCAGCAGCATGGAGAATGTCTGATGAAGATTTTATTCCAGAAGTATTTACAGATTTAAAATTAAGAGTAGGATATGGTATTACTGGTAACCAAGAGATTCCTTCTAATCAATATGTAGAAAGAACTCGTTTTGGTGTTGGTGCTATTGATAATAACGGATTATTTACTCCTGGAGGAGAAGGAGGAGTTGCATTTAATAATCCTGATTTACAGTGGGAAGAAACTTCTCAGTTTAACTTAGGTTTAGATTTTGGATTCCTGAATGGTAGGATTAATGGACAAGTAGATTTTTATCGTAAAGTGACTTCTGATTTATTAATTCAAGTAACTAGTGCTCAGCCGGCGGTTAATCCTTTTGTATTTAGAAATTTAGATGCCGATGTAATTAACCAAGGTGTTGAATTTTTAATTAACGCTACTGTTTTAGAATCAGAAAACTTCTTTTGGGATTCTTCATTTAATATAGCATATAATAAAAACGAAGTTCAGAACTATACAGAAGCTCCATTAAATACAGGTGCTATTGATGGTCCTGGGTTAACAGGAGCATTTGCACAACAAATTGCAGATGGTCAACCGTTATATGCTTACTTTTTAAGAGAGTTTACAGGTTTTGATGCAAATGGTATTGCTCAATATGTTGGTGGAGTCGATAACCAGAAATTTACAGGCGATAGTCCATTGCCAGACTTTACGTTAGGTTTTTCTAATAGTTTTAAATATAAAGATTTTGATTTAACTTTATTTTTAACTGGGCAATTCGGGCATAAAATATATAATAACAATGCCAATGCGTTATTTACAGTAGCAAATTTATCTCAAGGAAGAAATGTATCTACAGATGCTGCTGCTTTGATAGGTACAGAAGATCCATTTAATGCAGGTGATGTTTCTACAAGGTTCTTAGAGAATGGTTCATTCTTAAGACTACAAGATGTGACTTTAGGGTATAATTTTGATGTAGCTAATTCTAAGCTATTTAATTCATTGAGACTATTTATGAATGCCCAAAACTTATTTGTAATTACAGATTATAGCGGACAAGATCCAGAAGTATCTGTAAATAAACAGATTAACGGGGTTCCATCTATCGGGATTGATTATACAGCCTTTCCAAGAGCTAGGACCTTTACATTAGGATTAAACGTAGCTTTTTAGTAAATTATAAAAAAAACACAAAAATGAAAAATTTAAATTTTAAGATCGGCGTACGGTACGTTTTTGGAGCTTTACTAGTATTGGGAGGAGCTGCGTGTACTGATTTAGAGCCAACATTTGATGATTCTGTGCCAGCAGAAGATAGTTCTGGTGCATTTGCTGGAATTGATGCAGGTAATTTTTTAGAATCTGCATATAATGATATTGAAGGAATGGGAGATCAGGCTAATACCTATGCACTTCTTGAAGTGTCTTCAGATGAATTAGCTGTGGTTACTAGAGGAGCAGACTGGGGAGATAATGGTATTTGGAGAACAATGCATCAGCATGCATGGACACCAACACATGCACATATACTTACCGCTTGGAATAATCGTAATGCGGCTGTATTTAGATGTAATCAGATTATAGCACCAGAATCTAACGCTACACCAGCCCAATTGGCACAAGCAAAGACTTTACGGGCATTAAATATGTTCTATGTAATGGACTTCTTTGGTCAGGTACCTTTTAGAGGAGTAAATGAAGGTGTTGATGTAAACCCAATGGTAATGAGTAGAGCAGAGGCTTTTGATTTTATTGTTCAGGACCTTACAGAAGCATTACCAGATTTAGAAGATGCCGATTTAACAGATATATATACTGTAAATAAGGCTTTTGCTAATTTCTTATTAGCAAAAGTATATCTTAATAAAGCTGTATATACAGGTAGTGCAGATGCTGCCGATTATACAAAAGTTGTTGAGTTTTGTGATGCTGTAACTGCTCAAGGATATACACTTGATGCTGATTATTTTGGTATTTTCTTACCAGGACATGCAAATCAAGAGATTGTTTTGGCTTTAGATACAGGTACAGGAAACAG
Organism: Aquimarina sp. AD10; assembly: GCF_003443715.1. Taxonomy (NCBI): domain Bacteria; kingdom Pseudomonadati; phylum Bacteroidota; class Flavobacteriia; order Flavobacteriales; family Flavobacteriaceae; genus Aquimarina; species Aquimarina sp. AD10. The sequence goes on from NZ_CP031965.1 coordinate 4,830,783, forward strand.
AGTTTGGAATATCTTGCACCCTTTTCAAGGAGGATGGAATGGGTTTGTTACATTAGGTGAAGTTTATGATTCATTCGATAGTGCAGATATTCGTTTAGGAGATCCTGGTACTGCTGGGGTTGGAACAGGAATGTTAATCGGTCAGCAATTTGCTCCAGATGGAACAGCCTTAAATGATAGAGGAGGAAATCCTTTAGTGTTTACAAAAGATTTCCCTACAGGAATTAGCGGGAATAATGAACGTACAGGTGTAAGACCAATGAAGTATACAAACAAGAATGCTGATGGTAATCCTGATCCTCAAAACGGTAGTGTATTAGCAAGATATGCTGATGTTGTATTAATGAAAGCTGAAGCAATCATGAGAGGTGGTACTTCTGCTGAAACAGCAGAAAGTATTATAGATGGTTTAAGAACACTTAGAGGCGTTACTGCCGCAGGAAGTTACACTATGGATGAACTTTTGTTAGAACGTCGTAGAGAGTTATGGATCGAAGGATGGAGACGTAACGATCAAATACGTTTTGGAACATTTAATACAACTTGGGATATGAAAACAAATACTGAAGATTTCAGAAACTTATTCCCAATCCCAGCTGCTGCTGTAGCTACAAATCCAAACTTAGATCAAAATCCTGGGTATTAATTAATATCCTGATTTATAATAAAATGTATTTAGAATGGAGCCCTTCTGTCATAGAAGGGCTCTATTCATAGTAATTTTAATTGATAAAAAATAACTCTTGAATCTTACTTTCAGAAATATTAGTATCTCACTGCTTACCTTTTTTCTTTTTATATCATGTGAGATAGAAAAGGAATCACATCTTTTTAATGTGTTGTCAAGTAACCGTACGGGTATTTCATTTAGTAACACATTAATAAATACTCCTGAGCTTAATATTTTAACATACCTCTATTATTATAATGGAGCCGGAGTAGCAGTTGCAGATTTTAATAATGATGGTTTAGAAGATTTGTACTTTGTGGCTAATCAAAACGAAAATCAGTTATATATTAATCAAGGAGGTCTTAAGTTTAAAAAAGTCCAGTCTGAGATCTTAAAAGATAATCAAGGTTGGTCGACTGGAGTTACAGTAGTTGATATTAATCAGGATGGTTTACAAGATCTTTATGTATGTAAAGTTGCTAACTATAAAAATATAAGAGGTAAAAATAAGCTTTTTGTAAATCAAGGTGTGGATGAGATGGGTATTCCCATTTTTAAAGAAGAAGCATCTTTATACAATTTAGATGTTTCGAGCTTTGCGACACAAGCAAGTTTTTTTGACTATGATTTAGATGGAGATTTGGACATGTATTTGTTAAATCATTCTGTTCATCCTAATCGTACATACGGAAGAGGTTCAAAAAGAAAACAAATTGATCCGTTTTCAGGAGATCGATTGTATGAAAACAATAATGGAGTCTTTCAGGATATTTCTAAAGAGGCTGGTATTTTTCAAGGAGCGATAGGTTATGGGTTAGGTATTGCAACAAGTGATGTTAATGGTGATATGTATCCTGATATTTATGTTTGTAATGATTTTTTTGAAAACGATTATTTATATATCAATCAAAAGGATGGAACATTTAAAGAAGTAATCTCTTCTGATCAAAAAAAAATTCAACATACTTCACACTTTTCAATGGGTGTTGATATGGCAGATTTTAATAATGATGGTTTAGTCGATATATTATCTTTAGATATGTTGCCAGAGGATTTATCCACATATAAATCTTCAGGTACAGAATATGGCTTTTCTACCTATAATCAGTATTTAAAAAACGGATACCGAGCTCAGTTTATGCAAAATGCATTACAGCTTAATAGGGGTAATGGTGATTTTAGCGAAATAGCTTTTTATTCTGGGATAGCAGCAACAGAATGGAGTTGGACGCCCCTACTTGCAGATTTTGACAATGATGGTTATAAAGATGTATTTATTTCTAATGGTATTAAAGGAGCAACAAATGACATGGATTTTATAAGTTTTATCGCAAATGAGAATATTCAGAAGCGAATAAGTAAAGGAATGACCAAAGAAGATTTAGCTCTTATAAAAGAAATACCCAATAAGAAAACGGTTAACTATTTCTATAAAAATAATAAAGACTTGACCTTTGATAATGTTTCAGATTCTTGGTCAGAAACTATTCCGTCATACAGTAATGGGGCAGTCTACGTTGATTTGGATAATGATGGTGATTTGGATATTGTGACAAATAATATAGATGAGAAAGCATTTGTGTATGAAAACCAATCAGATCTGTTTATCCAAGAAAATAACTACATAAAAATTAAATTAAACGGCACTAAAAGTAATCCAAATGCTATAGGAGCTAAGATTTTTGTCTATACTAATGATGCCATGCAAATGTCTGAAGTTTTTACTACAAGAGGATATCTTTCATCAGTTTCTTTGATACCTCATTTTGGCTTAGGAAACTCGACTATACTAGATTCTGTACAGGTGTATTGGCCTGATAAAAAAATAACAACTCTTAAAAATATTGAGGCAAATAAACTAGTAACCGTTGATAGACAAGGGGCTAAAACTGTTAAATCTAAAGTAAGCTCAGCGGTTTTCTTTAAAAATGATACGATAAATATAAAGTTCAAGCATCAAGATTTTGAAACCAAAGATTTTGATGTAGAACCTTTGATACCTTATACAAATTCTAATGAGGGTCCCCATCTTTCTGTAGTAGATGTTAATAATGATGGATTAGATGATGTTTTTATTCCTGGAGGAAGATTTAAAGCGGCTACCCTTTCTATACAACAAGCAAACGGAAATTTTAAAAAGAGTGAGCAAAGTGATTTTGATTTGGATAAACGTTTTGAGGATGTAGACCAATGTTTTTTAGATATAGACAATGATGGAGATCTAGATGTAATTTCCATTTATGGAGGTAACGAAAAATTAGAAAATTATCAAAGCGCACCGAGTTTGTATATCAATGAAAAAGGGGTTTTTAAAAAGAAAATAGGAACCTTTGCAGATAAAATTAATGCATCTACAATAGTAAGTTCTGATATTGATGGAGATAAAAATATAGATGTTTTTATAGGTAGCGCTAGTGTGCCTAACAAATACGAAGTGGTACCAAAGAATTATCTTTTTAAAAATGATGGAAAAGGTAATTTTAAAGATGTAACTTCTGATCTTGCTCCTCAATTAAGTTCAATAGGGCACGTTTATGACGCTCAATTTATAGATATGAATGGAGATCATTATGAAGATTTGGTATTAGCAGGTCACTATATGCCCATTACAATACTATTTAATGATGGGAAAGGACATTTTAAACAAGAAGAAATTCTGTCTTTAAAAAATACAAATGGATGGTGGAATACTATTAAAGTTCATGATATGGATAACGATGGTGATTTGGATATTGTTGCGGGTAATTGGGGATTAAATAGCCGATTAAAAGCCACAGTAAAAGAACCTATTAAATTATACCTTGCCGATTTTGATGATAATGGTAAAATAGATCCTATTGCTACATATTATTATAAAGGAAAAGAAACTTCTATTGCTACCAAAGATGAATTAGTAAAACAAATTCCACAATTAAACAAAAAGTACTTAAGTTACGGCGCATTCGCTGATGCAGACTTTAAGGATTACTTCTCATCCTCTAAAATTAACAAAGCCAAGAAAAAAGAAGTCTATACGTTAGGCACTACTTATTTTGAGAATATGGGGGATCTTAATTTTACAACTCATATACTACCCTGGGAAACTCAGATATCATCAGTACATGATATTTTGATTAATGACATTAATAATGATCAATACCCAGATATAATTTTTGCAGGAAATACATATGAGATCAGTACTCAATTAAGTAGATTAGATGCGTCTTACGGAGTTGTACTACTTAATGATAAAGCAGGAGGTTTTCAAAGCCATAAAGAAGCGAAGCTAAGTGTTAAAGGAGCCGTAAGATCAGTAAAGAGTATTAAAATAAAAAACGAAGAATTTTTGATGTTTACTTTAAATAATGATAGCCTTCAGGTTGTCAAAAAAATGAAATATACTGATGAATAAATTTATATATCATTGTATTGTTCTTGTGATGTTGGTCTCTTGTGTCAAAGAACAATCAAAGGAAGAAATTGTAACTCCAAAAAATACATTATTTACGAAGGTATCTTCAGAAAGTACAAATATCGATTTTATAAATCAAGTGCATAATGAAAAGGACTTCAATATTTTTAAATATAGAAACTTTTATAACGGTGGTGGTGTTGCTATAGGTGATATTAACAATGATGGATTGCCTGATGTATATCTTACTGCAAACCGAAAGGAGAATAAATTATATCTTAATAAAGGCGATTTTAAATTTGAGGATATTACGACATCGGCAAATATAAAAGGAAAAAATGCATGGTCTACAGGTGTGGTAATGGTAGATATTAACGCCGATGGGTTATTAGATATTTACGTATGTAATGCAGGTAATGTAGAAGGTGATGATCAAAAAAATGAATTATTTATTAATAATGGTGATTTAACATTTACAGAAAAAGCAGCACAATATAATCTAGCCGATAGTGGATTTACAACACATGCTGCTTTTTTTGATTATGATCTTGATGGGGATCTCGATGTCTACCTTTTAAACAATAGTTTTATACCAGTAAGTAGTCTGGGATATGTAAACAAACGAGATGTAAGAGCCAAAGATTGGAATATTCCTGAGATTTTAAAAGGAGGAGGTGATAAACTCCTAAGAAATGATAAAGGTGTTTTTACAGATGTTAGTGAGGCAGCAGGAATATACGGAAGTCTAATTGGTTTTGGTTTAGGGGTAACAGTAGGTGACGTAAATAAAGATCTACTACCTGATATTTATGTGTCTAATGATTTCTATGAAAGAGATTATTTATATATCAATAAAGGTGACGGGACATTTAATGAAGAAATAAAAAAATGGATGTCACATTTAAGTATTTCATCAATGGGAGCCGATATGGCAGATATTAACAATGACGGTCTACCAGAGATTTTTGTAACCGATATGCTTCCAGAAGATGATAAGAGACTCAAAGAAACCAGTGCTTTTGAAAGTTATGATGTATATACCCTGAAAAAAAGCCGAGATTTTTATAATCAATATATGCAAAACTCATTACAACTAAATAATGGGGATAATACATTTTCAGAAATAGCTTTTTACGGCGGAGTAGCAAAAACAGATTGGAGTTGGGGCGCCCTGTTATTTGATATGGATAATGATGGGTATAGAGATATTTATGTAAGCAATGGTATTTATCACGATCTCACAAATCAAGATTTTATGAACTTTTTTGCCAATACTATTATACAAAAAATGACTTTAACAGGTAAAAAAGAAGAAGTAGATTCGATTATTAACAAAATGCCATCTACCCCAATTCCCAACTACGCTTTTAAAAATAATGGGAACCTTACATTTTCTAATCAGACAATAGATTGGGGCTTTGAAGAACCTACATTTTCTAACGGCTCTGCTTATGGGGATTTGGATAATGATGGAGATTTAGATCTGATCGTAAACAATTTTAATATGCCCGTTGGAGTCTATCAAAACCATAGCGAACAAAAAAAGAACGCGTACTTAAAAGTAAAAATTAAAGGAGCAGATCAAAATACATTTGGTATCGGAAGTATTGTTGAGGTTTTTTCTCAAAATAAAATCTTTAGACAAGAATTAATTCCTTCAAGAGGTTTTCAATCGTCTATCGAATATATCATGACGATAGGACTTGGTACTATCAATACAATAGATTCTTTACAAGTGATATTTCCAAATCGAAAAACCCTTGTAAAAAAAGATGTACAACTAAATTCACTACTCACGTTAGATCAAAAAGACGCTACTCAAGAGTATATTTTTCCTGAAACAGGAAAAGGCAAGTATTTTGAGCCCGTAAAGCAAGAACTCCTTACTCATAAAGAAGATGCTTATGTTGACTTTGATTTTGAAGGTTTGCTATATAAAATGCAATCCAGAGAAGGGCCAGCAATGGCAATAGGTGATGTTAATAATGATGGAAATGATGATGTATATATTGGTGGCGCATATGGACAAGTAGGAAAAGTCTATTTACAAAGTCATGATGGTAAATTAAAACCTACAAAATTCGAGACTGAAGATTTTTTCGAGGATACAGTTGCCGTTTTTGAAGATATTGATGGAGATAAAGATTTAGACCTTATTATTGGTTCTGGAGGTAATTTTAAAGGAGCTCGAACTGGTGTTAGAAGTTATGTAAATGATGGAAAAGGTATTTTTTCAAGAGGTAGTATTATACTTCCAACACAAACAAATATTGCAGCTCTAGCCTCTAATGATTACGATCAAGATGGAGATATAGATATTTTTGTTGGAAGTCAAAGTGTTATTGGAATGTACGGAGTTTCCCCAAACAGTTATCTTTTAGAAAACGATGGTAAAGGTAACTTTAGAGATGTTACTAAAAATAAGGCTACAGCGATTGGTACTATAGGTATGATAACAGATGCTATATGGCAAGATATAGATAATGATAAAATAAAAGATTTAATTGTGGTGGGAGAGTGGATGTCTCCTAAAGTTTTTAAGAATACTAAAGAAAAATTAATCAGTTTTAACACAAATTTGGATAGTATTTCTGGTTGGTTTAATACCGTCGAAGCTAAAGATCTTGATAAAGATGGTGATATTGATATAATACTGGGAAATCGAGGCCTTAATGCAATGTATCAGGCTGATAATGAAAACCCTGTAAAGATGTATATTCATGATTTTGATAGTAATGGAACCATAGAACAAGTTTTTACACAAACAATCGATGGTAGAGATATTCCGATACACTTAAGAAATGAACTAACAGGGCAAATCAATGTTTTGAAAAAACAAAATTTAAAATTTTCAGAATATGCAACCAAAGCAATAGATGAATTGTTTTCTCCAGAAGTATTACAAAACGCTACTGTTAAAAGTGTGAACAATTTTGCTAGTCTTATCGCTTATAATGATGGGCAAGGTAATTTTGAAATTAAAACACTACCAGATGAAGTGCAAATATCCTGTATTTGCGATATAGAAACAGAGGATTTAAATAATGATGGAGTTTTGGATCTTATTGTAGCAGGTAACAATTATAGCTTTAAACCACAATTCTCAAGGTTAGATGCAAGTACAGGTAATATTCTACTAAGTACCAGTAATGGAGAGTATATAGATCAAAAAGCTTCCGGTTTTTTTGTTGAAGGTGAGGTTAAAGAATTACATTGGTTGAAAAATAAATCTGGAGAGAAGTACTTGATTTCAGGAATTAATAACAAAACTCCTAAGATTTTTAAATTAAAAAAATAGAAATTGTTTGTCTAAACCCCGAAGGTTTTCAAAACCTTCAGGGTTGAATAAACCGAAAAGGTAGAATACAAAAGAATGATTAAATATAAGATCATAATAATTTTAGGGATTATACTTTTTTGTAGTTGTACTCAACAAAAATTACAACAAGGAGAAGTATTCCATAAGATGTCTTCTGAAATCACAAAAGTTGGATTTCAGAATACTTTGATTCCTACAGAAGAACTTAATATTCTGGATTATTTATATTTCTATAATGGTGCTGGAGTTGCTGTTGGAGATGTTAATAACGATGGACTGGTAGATGTTTTTTTTACAGCAAATCAGGGCAAAAATAAACTTTACCTCAATACTGGAGATTTTCAATTTAAAGATGCAACAGAACAGGCAGGTATTTCTGGAACTTCAGATTGGAATACTGGAGCAGTGATGGCAGATGTAAACGGAGATGGTTTTCTTGATATTTATGTTTGTGCAGTAGTCGGACTTCGAGGTCTGAAAGGTAAAAATGAACTTTTCATTAATAATAAAAACGGAACATTTTCTGAGAAAGCAGCACAATACGGATTAGATTTTCAAAACTATAGCACTTCAGCGAGCTTTTTTGATTATGATAACGATGGCGATTTAGATATGTATTTGCTAAACCATGCAGTTCATACTCAAAATTCATATGGAAAAGCCGCGTTACGTAATAAAAAAAGTGATGAAAGTGGTGATAAATTACTTCGTAATGATGGATCAATATTTACAGATGTAAGCGAAGCTTCTGGTATATATAGCGGAGGAAATGGATATGGACTTGGGGTGGCTACAGCGGATTTTAACAATGATGGATTTACAGATATTTATGTAAGTAATGATTTTCATGAAGATGATTATTACTATATCAATAATGGAAATGGGACTTTTACAGAAAGATTAAAAGAAAAATTTGGACATACTAGTCGCTTTTCTATGGGAAGTGATATTGCAGATATTAATCATGATGGATATCAAGATATCCTAACTTTGGATATGACCCCAGATGATGAGGCGGTTCTTAAGGCATCGGCGGGAGATGAAACTGTAGATATGTTAGCAATACGAATTAATAGATTGGGATATCACTATCAATATGCTAGAAATATGCTTCAAATCAATCAAGAAGGAGAATATTTTACCGAAACAGCATTACTTAGTGGTCTTTCTGCTACAGATTGGAGTTGGTCTGCGTTGTTTGCCGATTATAACCAAGATGCAGAACAAGATGTTTTTATCTCAAATGGTATTCCTAAACGACCTAATAATTTAGATTATATTAAATATATTTCCGATACAAAAATCAAAGAACAACTTCATAATACAAAGTTAGTAGATAATAAAGCTCTTGATATGATGCCATCTGGAGTTGTACAGAATTATATTTTCCAGGGGAACAAAAACATACGTTTTGCAGATCAGTCGAAAAAATGGTTGCCAAAAGAGGAATTGGCCAGTACCGGAAGTGCATATGCAGATTTTGATAATGATGGGGATTTGGATCTAGTTACAAACAATATCAATTCTCCGGTGACTTTTTATCGCAATCAAATAGATGGTACAAATAAATTCTTAAAACTAAAACTTAATTTTAAAGAGAAAAATAAATTTGGGATAGGAACTAAAGTAATATCCTATCACAATGGTATTGTGCAACATAGACAATTATATACCACAAAAGGGTTTCAGTCGTCATCAGAACCAATTGTACATTTTGGATATGGAAATGTTGAGGTGGTAGATTCATTAAAAATTATATGGCCAGATCATACCATACAAGTGGCAGAAAATATAAAAACCAATCAGACCTTACAGATAAAAGTATTGCATAAAAGAGATGCTGTAAATTATACCAAGATCTTTTCTAAACCTGATAAAAATTGGTTTAGAAAATTAGATAGTATTCCCGGGTTACAATACGTACACAAAGAAAATAGCTATGTTGATTTTAATAGACAAAAACTGATACCCTATAGAATTTCTGATCGTGGTCCCGCTACAGCAATTGGGGATCTTAATGGGGATGGTATGGATGATGTTTTCTTTGGAAGTTCAAAAAATAACCCCTCTCAGCTATTTTTTCAAACAAAAACAGGCTTTCAACAGCAATTTCTGGATTTTTTAGATGCCGACAAAAAGAAAGAAGATGTAACTGCTATTATCGAAGATTTTAATGCGGATCAAAAAAATGACCTTTTAATAGCTTCATCAGGAGGAGAGTTTTTCGGAAAATCTAAAGAATTAATTGATAGATTATACCTTAAATCAAACTCAGGATTTGAGAAAAGTCAGATTCCAGAATTATTTGAACACGAATCAATTATAAAACCCAACGATATAGATAAAGATGGCGACTTAGACATCTTCGTAGGAGGGTATGTAGTATCTAACGATTTTGGAAAAATCCCAAATTCATATATACTCATAAATGATAAGGGAAATTTTAGTGTAAAAGAAAATAAAGCACTACAACAAATAGGAATGGTAACAGATGCTATTTGGAGTGATTTTACAAACGATGGAGTCAAAGATTTAATTATTATCGGAGAATGGATGTCTCCTCGTTTTTTTGAAAATAAAAACGGTGATTTAAAAGATGTAACAACGACACTTTATAAAGAAAAACTAAATGGTTTATGGCAGTCGTTACAAGAATTTGATATAGATAAAGACGGTGATTTAGATTATGTACTTGGTAATTTTGGTTTGAATACAAAATTTAAAGCATCTCAGGATTTTCCGCTACGTTTGTATTATTCTGATTTTGATAATAATCAAAAAACAGAGACTATTCTAGCGCTTCCAAAAGACGGAAAGTATTATACAGCCTTAGGTTTGGATGAGTTATCAGGACAATTAAACTTTTTAAGAAAGAAATTTACTAGCTATAAGACATTTGCAGGTCTTACAATAGAGAATGTATTCGGAAAAGAAACCTTAAATAAAGCTACTTTGTTAGAAGTGCATCAGTTAGCTTCGGGATATTTAAGGAATGATAATGGCACTTTCGTATTTATACCATTTAAGGAAGAATTACAAGTAGCACCAATCACGCGAATGCTTCGACATGATTTTAATGGGGATGGAAATGAAGAAATATTTATGGCAGGCAATTATTTTGGAGTCATTCCCTACCATGGCAAATTTGATGGATTCGGAGGAGCTTTATTGCGTACAAATGATGAAATTATTGATGCAACTGTACTAAATGTTAATCTGTCTCAAAAATCGATTAGAGGATTAAATATTATTAATTTTGATACTAAAGACTATTTGCTAATTACCATACACAATGAAAAAGCAGAAATTTATGAAATTCTCAAATAAAGTAAACACTAGCATTTTTTTGAAGAGAATACATATGAAATGTATAGGACTCTTCGCTATTTTTATATGTTTTGCATCATGTCAAAATCAGAATCAAGAAATTAATATTACGGCTAGTGATTATCATGCCGCAGTCGATAAAGTTACTGAAGTTATGGTACATGATATTTTTTCACCTCCAGTAGCTAGTAGAATATATAATTATGCCAATATTGCTGCCTACGAAGTAATCTGTCAAGAAGAAAATGAATACAATTCATTACAAAGCCAATTACATGGTCTAAATTCTATCCCAAAGGCTGGTGATGGTAAACAAATAAATTATGCTATGGCATCACTAGTAGCGTACCTGGAAATAGGAAAGAATCTTATTTTTTCTGAGGATAAAATAAACGTATATCAAGATAGTTTATATGCGTCATGGCAAACCAAAAATAAAACCGTTTTTCAAGATTCAAAAGCATATGGAAATCAAGTCGCCGAACATATAAAAAGCTGGTATTCTAGTGATAATTATGCCCAGACTAGAACGATGCCTAAATTCTCTGTTAATACAGAAGATCCTTCAAGATGGCAACCTACACCACCTGATTATATGGATGGGATAGAGCCACATTGGTCAAAAATAAGGCCTTCGATTATAGACTCTTCGGCACAATTTAAACCAGCAAGATATCCTGACTTTTCTTTAGAAAAAGAATCTGCATTTTATAAAGAGCTTTTAGAAACTTATGAGGTGGGTGAGACAATCAAAAAGGAAGGAGAAGAATCAGAAAAACTCGAAATTGCGCAATTTTGGGATTGTAATCCTTATGTTTCTACGCATAAAGGACACCTAATGTTTGCAACAAAAAAAATAACACCAGGAGCACATTGGATTGGGATATGTAAGATTGCTTGTGAAAAAACTAATGCAGATTTCTCAAAAACTGTTTTTGCATATACTAAGACTTCAATAGCAATTGCAGATGCATTTATTAGTTGCTGGGATGAAAAATACAGAAGTAATTTAATACGTCCAGAGACACTAATAAATCAGCATATTGATGAAAATTGGGAGCCTGTTTTGCAAACTCCACCTTTTCCGGAATATACAAGCGGGCATTCTGTAGTTTCAGGAGCCGCTTCGACAGTATTAACGTCTATTTTCGGGGATAATTTCGAATTTAATGATGATACCGAATTGCGATATGGTTTACCAATACGCTCGTTTAATTCATTTAATCAAGCCGCAGACGAAGCGGCAATTAGTCGATTGTACGGAGGGATTCATTATCGAGCAGCGATAGATCTTGGATTAGATCAAGGTCGCTCATTAGGAAGTTTCGTGGTTAAAAAACTTCAAATGAAAAAAAGTAACTAACCTTATATATCATGAGACTGATAAGCTAGTAGTATATGAAAAAAATAATTGCTATAATTTCAATTCTATTTTTAGGATTAACAATATGGTATTTGGGTATAAAAGAGTATGATTACCAAATTACATTTAAAGTAACAACGAGCCCGGCAAGTTTATACTATGAAGTAAAAGGATTAAAATTATGGGGTAAGAATGAAAAAAAAGAAAATGTAACATTACGAGAAGCAATCGAATTTAACCACGTTAACCAAGAAATTAATAAGCAAAACGAGAGCTTTATTTTAGATTGGAATTTTAAGAAAGTAAATGATACCATCACTAAAGTGGTAGTTGGTGTAATTTCAAAAGAACATAGCATTAATAATCGGTTAAAGGTAATTACTGGATCTTCAACATTAATGAATGGGGTTAGGGATGAGATGATTCAATTTCGAAAGATTTTTCTCGATTTTTCAAAAAAATATAAAGTTGAGATTAATGGAGAAGAGGAAATTCCGGGAATGGAATATGTATATATTCAAATGAAATCAAAACGATCAGATAAGGCGCAAGTTATGATCAATAATAATGATTTTCTTTACCCAAAAATAATCGAAAATAACTTAAAAAGAGGAGGATATCCATTAGTTAAAGTAAATAAATGGGATGATAAAAGTGATCGTATTACGTTTGAATTTGGATTTCCGATACTACATCAAGATACGATACCAGAGTTGAATGGTCTAAAGTATAAACATACTTCTTCTCAAAAAGTTTTAAAAGCAACATATTACGGTAACTATAGAAATAGTGATCAGGCATGGTTTAAACTCTTAGAATATGCCAAAAATCATAATATAAAAGTTGAACGATCTCCACTAGAGATTTTTTATAACAATCCAATGCAAGGAGGTAATGAACTTGATTGGAAAACAGAAATATTCTTGCCAATTAAAGATTGAAAGGTTTAAATATCAATGTTTTATTGAATTTTTCATAAAAGTAGCATAGAATAGCATATAAAATATAGTTTTTAATTGGAGATTACTATAATACTTCTGATATTTGTAAGACTTCAGTCTTTGTTATAAAGAATTTATTTAAAATTCAATTTCAAAATTGATCTGGAATCACAAATACTCAAAAATATGGCTAAAAAGTATATCATAGCATTCGATCAAGGTACAACCAGCACCAGAGCAATCATTTTCAATAATTTAGGGGAAATTTGTGGAATAGCTCAAAAAGAGCTTACACAACATTATCCTAAATCGGGATGGGTTGAACATGATCCGCTTGAGATTTTAGCACATCAACAACAAGTTTTTAGTGAAGTACTTGAAAAATCAGATATATCAATAGAGGAAATAGCAAGTATTGGAATAACAAATCAACGAGAAACTACTGTGGTATGGGATAAAAACACAGGAGAACCAATTTATAATGCCATAGTTTGGTTAGATAAAAGAACTACAAAAATTTGTGAAAGCCTCAAATCTCAAGGATTAAATGATTATGTGTCTGAAAATACAGGATTAGTCATTGATTCCTATTTTTCAGGAACTAAACTAAAATGGATACTGGATAATGTAGAAGGAGCGAGAGAAAAAGCAATTAATGGAGATTTGTTATTTGGCACTATTGATACTTGGCTGATTTGGAAATTCACAAACGGTACTAAACACGTTACAGATCACTCCAATGCTTCCAGAACAATGCTCTATAATATTATCAACCTAGAATGGGATGATAAGTTACTAGCTGCAATGAATATTCCTACCTCTATGTTACCAACAGTACAATATTCTTCTTCTGATTTTGGAGCTATCCATTACAAAGGTTATGATATTCCTATTTATGGTGTTGCAGGAGATCAACAGGCATCATTATTTGGTCAAGGAGGATACAAGTCCGGAATAGCTAAGAACACATATGGCACCGGATGTTTTATGTTACTTAATACAGGAAAAAAACCGTATAATTCTAAAAATGGATTATTAACAACCTTGTGTTGTAGTTTGCCAGAAGATAACATTAAGTATGCTTTAGAAGGAAGTATTTTTGTAGGTGGAGCCTCTATACAGTGGCTTAGAGATAAACTTCAGGTTATAGAGAATAGCTCAGAGACAGAAGATATATGTAATACGACTACTACAGCAGATGATTTATATGTTGTACCCGCTTTTGCAGGTTTAGGTGCTCCACATTGGGATATGGAGGCAAAAGGAGCTATTTACGGACTAACATTAGATTCTGGTAAAAATGAAATTATAAAGGCCACAGTAGAAGCTTTAGCATATCAAACACGAGATGTTCTTGAGGCTATGGTTGAAGATAGTGGTAAACAAATGAAAGAGCTTAAAGTAGACGGAGGAGCTTCTGCTAATAATTATTTAATGCAATTTCAGTCTGATATTCTTAATGTGGCGGTTGATCGCCCCAAAATGTTAGAGGTGACTGCTCTGGGTGCAGCATTTTTAGCAGGTATTAAAGCAGGTATATGGACCAAAAAAGATATTACAAAAATTAGGGCTGTAGATACTGTTTTTGTTCCTAAAATTAAAGAGTATGAACGAAGTAGAAAGTATATAGGCTGGCAACAAGCAGTTGCACGTACAAAAACTGCAAATAAAAATATGCTTGCAGTAAAAGAAGAAGGACCTATTCGTTTTTCGGTTCTGGATCGCCAAATGCAGCTGCGCAAGACTAAAAATGAAAAATATGACCTTGTTATTATAGGAGGAGGAGTAACGGGGGCAGGTATTGCTTTAGATGCAGCTTCTCGAGGGTTGAAAGTATGTTTGGTAGAAAAAAATGACTTTGCTTCAGGAACAAGTAATAAATCTACAAAGCTAATTCATGGTGGATTGCGGTATTTGAAACAAATGGAGATTGGCTTGGTAAAAGAATCGGGTAGTGAACGGGCTGCAGTACATAAACTAGCACCTCATCTTGTAGTACCAGAGAAAATGCTATTGCCTCTTGTTGAAGGAGGAACGTATGGAAAGTTTATGGCTTCTGTAGGGTTAAAAGTCTATGATTTTTTAGCGAATGTAGAAGGAGATGATAAACGTAAGATGCTTACTGCCGATGAAACGCTGGAAAAAGAACCCTTGCTTAGCGCAGAAGGCCTTACAGGAGGCGGATATTATGCAGAATATAGAACAGATGATGCTAGACTTACGGTAGAATTATTAAAAAAAGCTGCTTCCTTTGGTGCAAATAGTATCAACTATTGTGAAATGATAGCTTTTAATTATGATGAGAAAGGAAAAATTAAGAGTTTACAATGTATAGATCATAATAGTAAGAAAAGTTTTGTAATTAAATCAAGAAATTATGTTTCGGCAGCAGGTCCATGGGTAGATCTTTTAAGAGAAAAAGATCATTCTATGAATAATAAATACCTACACCTGACTAAAGGTGTACATTTGGTTTTTTCAAGAGAACGTTTTCCGCTTACACAATCTATTTATTTTGATGTTCCCGACGGTAGAATGATTTTTGCAATTCCTAGAGGTCGAGCAACATATGTGGGTACAACAGATACTAATTATAATGCTAATCTTAATCGAGTCGTGGCGACAGAAGAAGATGCAACATACCTTTTAAAAGCAGTTAATCATATGTTCCCTAGTTTAAATCTTACTCAAGACGATATAGAGTCTAATTGGGCTGGACTTAGGCCTTTAATTCATGAAGAAGGGAAAGATCCATCAGAGCTTTCTAGAAAAGATGAGATTTTTGTGTCAGAAACAGGGCTGATTTCAATTGCTGGAGGTAAACTAACAGGATACAGAAAAATGGCGCAACGTGTCATTGACACAGTTCTTAAAACCATGAGTAGTAAAAAGAGAGAAGCTTTCTCTAAATCTTCTACCCATCAAATTCAACTCACAAGTCATCCACTTAAGAATCTTAGCGAAGTAGACACATATATGAACGAAGTTACACAACGCCTTAAAGCGTTAAATATCCAAGATTCGGATTATGGATGGTATTTGGTTTCGACATATGGGAAACAAACAGATATTATTCTAGATAAGGTAAATTATTTCTTAAATGAATCTGTTGAAGATAGACTCATAAGAGCAGAAGTTTGGTATAGTGTACATCATGAAATGGCGAATGGATTAGCCGATTTCTTTGTGAGAAGAACTGGTAGACTTTATTTTGATATCAATAGTGTGCATGATTATAGATCTATAGTTGAGGAAGATCTTGTAAAATACCTTAACTGGGACGAAATACGCCTTAAAGCAGAAAATAAATATCTGGATTTATTATTGCAAGATGCCGCTACGTATTACGAAAAAGAGTTCTCTTAGGTGCACAAATAGTGATGTTTAAAATCTACCGACTAGGCCAACTCTACCGGCACCAAGTCGTAGATTCCATCTAATTTTATGTTTCTTATCACCAGAAACATAGCGCTCGTCTTTCTTTAAGTAGTTGTCTATACTATCAACGACAACAATGCTTATTGCAACACCTAATACAACATCTGTTAACCAATGTGCTTCTTCCCATAAACGAGATACTGGAGAAAGTAATCCAACGGCATAGAGTCCTCCTTTAATGTAGGGGCTTTTAAACTGTTTGGATAAAGCATAGGCTGTAGTAAACGAAAGAATTGCATGTCCAGAAGGAAAAGAGTGGTACCCTGCTTCACTAGACCAAAAACGAAAACTTACATTACCTTCTCCTTCAAGAGGGCGTGCTCGACCCACTATGGTTTTACTTGCTGTCTGCAGTAGGCCTCCTGCTGTGGCAGAAGCTATTAAAAGTACTCCTGTTTTTCTAATTTTTTCATTTTTTGTGATTAACCCAAGAGCATAAACACTAGTAGTTAATCCATAATTAACTAAGGGTTTTCCAAATCGAAAGGCTACTTCCTTTACACCACTTGGTATTTCATCTCCTTGTTCTGTAAAATATTCATTTGCAGGTTCATCTGCGGCTAATAAAATACCTGTACCTGCTAGTATACCTCCAAAGGTGAACCAATCTTTACTTTTCCAGGTTAGCGGTCTTAAATATGTGTTTTTTACACCTCCAAATGCCGATGCTCCATCATACTTGATCATTTGCCACCTGGTCATTTTGGTTTTTTTAGTATTGGTGGTATCTGTTGTATTTATATTAGATTCTTGAAGAACAGCGCTATTTTGAGCATATGTAAAAGAAGTTATAAATAACAATAGTAGGCTCGTAATTAGGGGTTTAATGCTTGTCATAGATAAAATTTGGTAAACAAAAATAATAACTTATTCATAATAAACACTATATCTATATAAGTTATCACAAAAAGTCCGAATCTTAAGGTTCGGACTTTTAATTTAATGAGTTCTAAAATAATCAATTCATTATTATTTCTCCAGATAGTCTAAATTGATTGTCTTAAAAAAATTGTCTAACCTAATTTTTAGCATTTAATATACCCAACCAGTGACTCCTTCATATCTGTATCCGGCATTAATTCCTTCAGCATAATTTTTGGTGTATATATGATCAGAATTTGCAACACCATAAAAACGGTGTAATTTTTTTCTGCCATTACCTGGTTTTTTATGTATCAATACATAGTTTCTACCACTTACATCTCTCCAGCCTTTTCCTTTTAAATCAAGAAATTCACCAACTCCGGATCCTATTACAAAATCTTTACGTTGGGGATGTAGCATAAAAAACAATACATTAAATTCATTGCTGTTAACGCTGTTTACATTTGTAGTAACAGGAGTCGAAAAAGAAATGCCTTCGCTGCTACCGATCCCGATACCATTTCCACTTCTGGTTTTATAAGTATGCATAGTTTGAGATCCGCCACTATAGTATCGATAGACATTTTCTCGCCTTAAACTTGATTTTCCAGTTGTTTCATTAGAATTTAGATCAGCATCTTTAACTATTTGCTCTGCTGGTATTGTACTTTCTTCTACTTCACATGATATAAATACTATACTTATTAAAAATGAAGTAAAAATCGAGAATAAAAATTTGTTGGTTTTCATTGTTTTAGAGTTTTAAGAGTTATTGAATAAATTTATCTGGAGTGTATTTTATTAATGATTTCTCACGTATTGTTGGGTATCATGTTTTACTATTGTTTTGTGTTAGTTAGTTTTTAGTATTTGATTTATAGGAGTTTACTCTTATGAATATAGTGGATTTATATAGAAACACATAAATAATGATTCCTCATATTGTTTAAAATGATGAATAAATAAAGGGTGTGATTATTTACCTATTAATGGGTAATAGGTCTTGTTGAAAAAGAGATATAAAAATAGTAGATTGTTTAAAAGCTATATGAGATCAGGCTTTCAAAAAACAAAACCCAAATTATACAATTTGGGTTTTGATATGAACATTCTTGACATATTAATTAATTATCTATTCCCCAGTAAATTAATTTAATAATGTAAAGATTGTTCTTCTGATTATTATTTGATTCTTAAAAGACCCAGCCAACGGTTCCTTCATATTTTAAACCTGCATTAACTCCTTCGGTGTAATTTTTAGTAAACAAGTGATCAGAGTTTTTGGTATCATAAAAACGATAGAGTTTTTTTGCTCCATTCCCTGATCCTTTTTGTATCAAAATATATTTGTAGGTTACATTTTTCCAACCTTGACGACGTAAATTCCAGAATTCAGATGAACTTGTTGTTAATATAAAGTCTTTTTGTTGGGGGTGTAAAAGAAACCATAAGAAGTTGTATTTGTTTCGATCTACTCCAGATGAAGACGCTGAGGTGGGAATTGTAAATGCAATTCCTTCTCTACGCCCAATAGCAGATCCTGTTCCACTTTGCGTTCTGTATGTATGTAAAGAAGAACTCCCGCCTTGATAATATCTATAGACTTTTTCATTTGTAAATCCACCAGCTTTACCAGTTATTTTTGTATCTGGAGTGATTTCAGTTTGATTACTGTTTTGATCTGGATTAACCTCTTGTTCATCTTTTTCACAAGAAGTAAAAGAAAATGTGATAGTGAATAGTAATATTGCAAATGATGAAAGAAAAGTATTTTTCATAAGATTAAGAAATAAAGATTTGTGAACTGATTTGTTTGAAACCTCAAAGCTAGTTTCAATAGACGGTAAACTACAAGTTGATATTCCTGATATTTATAAATCAGGACTTTAAATTTATAAATGTCAAGTAGTATTAGGATTCTAAAATCCCTATTTTTACAGTCTTTGTCAGAAATATGATGATCTCTATTCTAATGGTATTGGTATGAATAAAAGATATTTACTTTTAAGTAGTTTATTAATGTTATTTGTTTTTTTAGAACAAATAAACGGGCAATCCAAAGCCAGCAATGCAACACAAGAAGTTTCAAATTTTGATAGATTAAGAGCAAAAATATCAACACTACCTGATAGTGTGAAAATACAAACATTGTTAGTTTCGTTAAACGATGCTAAATCACAGGCTGATACTCTAGCCATGGCAGACGCGTATTATTTTTTGTCAAGGGTAACGGGAGAAAATCAGACGTTATATAAAAATAGTTTTGTGTATGCAGATAGTTTGATTGTTTTAACAGAAGGGAAAGGGTATTTTAGATATCCAGCAAGGGGCTATTTGAGTAAAGGAATAACTGAATATGAGCAAGGGAATCATAAAGAAGCTTTAAGTCTTTATCTAATTGCTTCGGAATCAGCAAAGAAAAATGGAAATGAGCTTTTGTATAGAACCTTAAAGTTTAATATTGGTTTATTAAAAAACACAGCGGGTGAACGAGAAGAAGCGCAGGTTATTTTTGTGGACTACTTAAAATTCCTGGATGAAAACCCTAAACACAAAAATGTTATAACATATAACAGAGTCCTTTTTGCAGTAGCGGATTCTTATATCCATAGCGAACATTTGGAGAAAGCTAGTTTTTATATTGATAAAGGCATTATAGAAACATTGAAAGTAAAAGATACAACTACGTATTCTTATCTGGTTGTAACTTCTGGAGTACATCAATATTTGTCAAAAAAGTATGTTAACGCCATCGATAGTCTAAAGAAAGGGAAAGCGTTAATTAAAAAATTTGATGAAGTAGAAACACGAGTAGCTACTTGTGATTATTATATAGCTCGTTCTTATGATGCACTTGGAGAAACTGAAACCGGTATTGAATATTTTAAAAATGTAGATAGGATTCTTAGAAAGACAGAACATGTCATTCCTGAATTAGCCGATACTTACGATTATTTAATTAAGCATTCTAAATCAAAACAGGATGTAAAACAACAAATAGAGTATATTAATACGTTATTAAGGTTGGATAGTATACGATATGCGGATCAACTATATTTAACAAAAAATATTAATGAAAAATATGATACTGTTGAGCTTATAGCAGAAAAAGAAAAACTAATAGGTCAACTACAAGAAGAAACTTTTTTAAAAAGAGATACAATACTATTATTAATTATAGTTCTTATCATTGTTTTTGGTGTTGCGATATATGGCTTTAGAAGAAGTTACTTAAATAAAAAACGGTTTGAAAAATTACTTACAGCACAAAAAAATAGAGAATCTGCGGAAACAAAACCAACTATCATTACTGAACTTCCAAAAAAGGAAGAATTAGATATTCCTAAAGATGTTATAGCAACCGTATTAAAAAAGCTTCAGAGTTTTGAGCAGTCCGATAAGTTTTCGAAGAAACATTATACCTTAAATTCATTAGCTAAAGAATTACAGACCAATAGTGCTTACTTATCTAAAATAATCAACGTCCATAAGAATGTGAATTTTGCAAATTACCTCAATAATTTAAGAGTTGATTATGCCGTTGCACAGTTAACAGAAAATAAATCTTTACGATCCTATACTATAAAGGCTATAGCTGAAGAAGTGGGGTTTAAAAATGCACAATCATTTTCTTCCGCTTTCTATAAAAAAACAGGAATTTACCCTTCTTACTTTATAAAAAAAATAAGTAACTGATAGATAATGATTTATGACTGGATAGACACTTAAAATACCACCCAAAATTAATCAATTTTAGGTGATACTTCCTGTTAAAGATGGTTAAAACGTGTACTTTGTTGTTTTTAAAATTAAAACTTCACTTTCACATGAAAAAGAATAGCAAGAAAAAAACACTAAGTTTAGAGAAGATCAAAATAGCAAAATTAGAGAATATGAAAGCCGTAGAAGGAGGAGGTATGAGTATTCCGGTTCCTTCGTATCACATTATTTGTGAACATCTTACTGATTCTACTATAACAAAGTCTGTTGATGGGGTTATCTAGTAAAGATAGTAAAGAGCTACTCTAATAATTAAAACATTAATAGAACAATAGAGAAAATTATCCATGAACTAGCGTTATTTGTCCATTTCATTTACGAGGATTCAAAAGTATCTTTGTTTCAATAATGATGATTACAAAACGATGGTTCTAAAAAATAGATATTAGAACTATAATCATCAATATAATCTTAGAAAAGTATCGGTAACAAAGGCTTTGTAAGATTGTTTTAATTGGGGTTTGGTTACATGATTGCCAAACCTCAATTAAAAAAATACAAACTTTGTTATTGCAATCGTACAGGTTCGATAATTTCTATTTCATCACCGACCGTAATTATTTTTCCTTTTTCTGATTCGGGCACAAATGTATTTACGGTTAAATGATACAAACTTCCATAATTTGACAGTAAACTATCTGTTGGTAGGCTTTTAGACCTACTTTCTAGCATCGTTTTTACAAAGGTTTTATCTGTTTCTCCTGTAAAGGGATCTCGAGGAGGAACATTACAACGTGCTCGAGGACTTACACCAATCATCTCAACATTGCCTACCAGAAAACGAAAACCGATACCTTGTTCACCAAATAGTTTTTCTTCCCAATAAGGATCTACACCTCCGATCTCAATATTGGCCCGAAAACGTAATCGCAAATCTTCTAGTGTATGATCACTAAAATCTTGATGTAAAGATTGTAAAGATGCTTCACTAACAATAGTGATACTACTCGCCTTAGGAATATCCATAAGTTCACCCTTTGTACGATGATATAAGGTGAGTTTCATATCAAAAAAATCTTCTAAATACTTTTCTAACGCTTTATTATTTTCTCTTAACTCAAAATCATTTATTTCTCCCCCATCTCTATGAGATAAGAAAATACGTTGATTAGGTAAGTCGTAAGTTGCTTTTAATTGATTAACACGTCCGGTTCGTTTAGCGTTTACATAGCGTCGGTCATCTGCAACCATAGCAAATTCTCTATCATAACGAAGTGAGTGAATGCCTATTTCTGCTTTATTAACTTCTATGGGGTCTAATGATTTTACAGGATAGACACGAATTTTTGAGATATAAGGTTTTTTCATTTTTTAGCCTTCGACAATAGCTGCTGTTCCCATTCCGCCTGCTGTACAGACAGAAACAAGACAACGACCACCTCCATTTTCTTTTATAATTTTTGCAGCATTGGCTAGTACTCGGGTTCCTGTTGCAGAAAAAGGATGTCCCATGGCAGTACTGCCGCCTTTTGTATTTATTTTAGTACGATCTATAGCACCCAAAGCTTTATCTCTATTAAGAACATTACGCGCAAAATCATCACTTTCCCATGCTTTTAAAGTTGCTAACACTTGTCCAGAAAAGGCTTCATGTATTTCATAAAAATCAAAGTCTTGTAATGTGAGATTATTACGTTTTAATAGGTTAGAGACCGCTACTGTTGGGGCAAGTAATAAATCTTCTCCATTTACATAATCAAACGCCGCATTTTGAATATCTATCAAATTTGCTTCAATTTCTAAATTATGTTCTTTTGCATATTCTTCAGAGGTAAGAAGAATTGTAGAAGCTCCATCGGTAAAAGCAGAGCTATTTCCTGCAGTTAGCGTACCAGAATCTGATTTGTCAAATGCCGGTTTTAGAGTGCTTAGTTTTTCAATAGAGGTATTGCCTCTAATAATACTATCCTTTTTGATCCCGTTAAATTCATAAACTAAATCGTCATAAAAGCCATCTTCATAAGCTTTTTGAGCTTTATGATGACTCAGGTAAGCAAGTTCATCTTGCTCAATTCTATTAATACCCCATTTTTTTACAGTTAATTCTGTATGATCACCCATACTCATTTTGGTGCGAGGTTCGTATACACTTGGATACAGCAATTTAAAAAAGTCGAACCATTTTGTTTTAAAAATTTGTTGTAATCGCTTTCCAGTTGTTTTTGCATTTCGAATATCCATAAGGTCCCACGCCAAGGATTGACGAATAGTCAATGGAGTGTCACTATTGGTATCACTTCCTCCTGCAATTCCGATATCAATCTGCCCTGTTGCAATTTTCATGGCAATAGTATTCGCTGCGTCAAGACTTGTACCGCATGCCCTACTTATAAAATGAACTGGAGAATGAGGGTCTAATCCGCTACTAAGGACATTTTCTCTTGCCCAATTCCACTCTGTTGAATAATGAATCAAAGTTCCTAAAGCAATTTCGTCAATTTTTTTTCCTTCAAGATTATACTTTTTAACGAGAGCCTTTAGAGCACCGGTCATTAAACTATTGTTCGAAACACGAGTGTAGTGGGTAAAAGATTTTGTAAAAGGAATCCTAGCTCCACCAATAATAGCAACTTTACGATTAAGATTATTCATACTTAGATTTTCAAATTAGTTTTTACCTATTGACAACATTTTCAGTTCATATGATTTGTCCTGATATTATATGAGATACTTACATTTCAACGTAGTACAAATTTGAGATTCATTTTCAAGAATCTCCTTGGAGAATGTACGCTATTAAATGGACTTTTTTCCCTAATATAAAGTTAAGGACAGTTTTTGGGGAAAATTATCCATCAACTTGCGATGATTGTCCATTTTACGAATATTAATATGATAGTATACTTGTATAGTTTTTAAAGAGAATTATATGACCAAGACATTCAATATCCCTAAGAAAGAAGAGGTTGGGCCGGTTAACCAAGCTATTTTTGAAGTTTTTGAAGAAACGTTAGGGTTTGTTCCAAATCTACATGCAGTTTTGGCGCACTCAGAGAATGGTTTGTTTAGGTTTTTAACGTATCAAAATTCTGAAACGTCGTTAAATGGAAAGGAAAGAGAAGCTATAAATCTAGTAGTAAGCCAGTTTAATGATTCTATCTATTGTTTAAGTAGTCATATGGTTTTGGGAAAAATTAAAGGATTTACTGAAGAAGAAATTGTTGATATCCGTAAAGGAAGAAGTGGTGATATTAAAATAAATACATTAGTAGAATTAACTATAGAAATACTAAAAAATAAAGGGAACGTACATGAAAGCAAGACCAAGGCGTTCTTTAAACAAGGATACACCAAAGAGAATCTTATTGATTTAATGCTGCAAATAAGTGAGAAAGTTGTTTTGAACTACTTGCATAATTTTACTAAAGTTGCTGTGGACTACCCTTTGGCTCCTACTTTAGAGGAATAAAATGAATACATGTTAGTATTAAAACTTTATATTTAATAATCGAATTAATAAATAGAGATGAGTAAAGAACAAAAACTACCATTGCCTCCTTTTACCAAGGAAACTGCCAAACAAAAAGTACAATTAGCAGAAGATGCTTGGAATAGTAAAGACCCAGAAAAAGTCTCTAAAGCATATACTGTTGATAGTGAATGGCGGAATCGCGTAGATTTTATAAACGGAAGAGAAGAAATTGTTGCTTTTCTAACTGAAAAGTGGGAAAAAGAAAAAAACTATCAACTTAAAAAAGAACTTTGGGGGTATACAGAAAATAGAATCGCAGTTAGGTTCGAATATGAATATCAAAATAAAGAGGGTAACTGGTTCAGAGCATATGGCAATGAAAACTGGGAGTTTGATGAAAATGGACTCATGAAGAAAAGATTTGCTAGTATTAACGACTTATCGATACGTGATAATGAAAGAAAATTTAAATAACAATGGGTGATGTTTAAAGAAAATGTTTTTACATTAATTAATCAACAAAACGGAAATTTAGCTTTTAAACTTTTCTATTTTCAGGATAATAGTCATTTTGATCATATTCAAAGACTAAATTATTTTTCATTAATATGGATTCAAAAAGGAACAGGGAAAGTAAAAGTTGATTTTTCTGAATATGATTTTGTCGAAAATGATTTATTAGCGTTTGCACCCTATCAACCGTTTATGTTAAGTCATGCTGAAGAGGTTAAGGGAGTCGTCTTGAATTTTCATCCTGATTTTTTCTGTATTCATAAACATCATAAAGAGGTTTCTTGTAATGGAGTTTTGTTTAATACAGTTTACAGCTCTCCGATTGTGGCAATAGATAGTGTTTCTGCTACTACTTTAGAAATGGTTGTAAGCCAATTAAAAACCGAATTACATAATCCGGATTTGGCACAATATGAACTATTAATATCTTATTTAAAAATATTTTTGATTACAACTTCTAGACTCAAAAGTCAGCAAATACCAGAATTTAAGGAAGAACAATCTGATAGTCAAAATCCATTTATTTTACAAAATTTAAAAGACAATATAGAAGCTCATTTTAAATCGAAACATTCTGCAAGTGATTATGCTGATTTATTAAATATCTCTCCTAAATCTTTGGCAAAAATCACTAAGAAATACTTTAATAAAACATTAACTGATCTAATCTCTGAGAGAATAATTATTGAGGCAAAAAGAGAATTGTATTTAACGAGTAAAACAGTTAAAGAAATAGCTTATGAATTAGGATATCAAGATGAGCATTATTTTAGTAGATTTTTTAAAAACAACACAGATGTATCTCCGCAACTATATAGAGATACTGTTGGATTTGCTCATGCAGAGGAATAATTGGGATAGATAAAGAATAAGAGGTTTTTTTAAGAAGAACTTTTTTATATGTTTAGGTATGAGCTAGAAATGGTATATTGAGCGATCGAATTGTTAAAACGAATTATATTAGATATTATCTTTTATAAGTATTGACAACGCGAAATTCGCAAAATAGACCGTTGATGAAAATTAGAAAAAACAATCATATTCTTCGATGGTATAGATGCTTTTGTATTGTTTTTTCAATATTTTTTTTTGATTCGATTCAAGGGCAAAGTATATCTAGATTAGATTCTATAAACAAACCTTATAGAATTGATGCCTACTATTATTCAGGTAAAACCCTTATTAATACCAAAAATTTTTCTGAAAAAAGAGTAAAAGAATTTACTTTAAAAACAATAAAAAATCCAAAATCTGGGATTCCCTATTGGAGTACTTTTAATATACAAGTACAAAAAAATCTTAGTATCAATTATATAACGTTTTATTTTCCGACGGTCGATAAAATGATGATTTATGTTCCAATGATCAATGGTACGTATCAAGAATTCAGTATAGGTTTGTCTAATCCTAGAAAAGAAGTTTTAAATTTAGAGGAAACCTCATCATTATTTATTAGCACAGAGAACATAGATTTTAATGCTCCATTTTATTGTTCTTCTACACTTATTTCAATATTGGCTTTAAACGGATTCAAAGAACAAGCATACGTTATTGGACATAGAGATAAAACACTCGAAGTACATCCAGATTACAGACATCAGATTTTAGAGAAAGCATATAAGAACTCCTGGTATATGATTATGTTAGGTATGATTTTTATTTCTTTTGTTTTTGTAGTAGTACATTATGTTTTTCATAGAAAAATATACTTTATTCCATATAGTTGTTATTTGTTCTTTTTGATTAGTAATTATATGATTCGAACCCCTTATATCTATAATATTTATGCTAGTGTACACTATAATCTTTACCTCTACCTAAACTTAAATGTCCAGATCTTATCTTCATTAAGTTATATGTATTTTCTGAAGTATTTTGTTGATATGAAGAAGAATTATCCTCGATTATATCCTCTTTATAACAAGGTTATACTTTGTTCTGTAATTGCGGCATTTTTGTATAATATTATGATATCAATTGACCCATATCATCCTGTAATGGGTAAGTTCTTTCGTTATGTTGTGAGCGTTATCTCTGGTGTGAATTTTGTTATTATTTTCTATATGTTCTTTAAAAGAAAACTAACACATACTGCTATTGTATTTGTAGGAAGTATATTATTGCTTTTGGGGTATGTATATGCAATTGGAGTATCAAATACCTTTATAATGTTACCGTTAATCGTAATCGAGACTGTACTTTTTATGGGGGTTGTTTCATACTTAGATTTTAAAAATTTTAAAAAAGCTCTCGAAAGTGATAAACTTAGAGAGATAAATGAACTTAAAAGCAATATTTCTCATGAGTTAAGGACACCACTTACTCTTATTAAGATTCCCATTGATGAAAGGTTAGAAAATCAGAAGATTTCAAAAACAGACCGAAAAGATTTTGAGATGATTCAACGCAATAGTAATAGATTGTTAAGTTTGATAGATCAACTTCTGGAAGTATCAAGATCAGAATCCGTACATCGAGATTTACAAATCGAGCGAGGAAATGCCTTAGGACTTATTAAAGGGTTAACAGAATCGTTTGCTTATCATGCAGACCAGAAACAAATAAGCTATTCTATTCATATCAAGAAAGCAAAATATGTTTGGTTTGATCATGATATTTTGGGTAAGATAGCTGCAAATTTATTGTCAAATGCAATTAAATATACACCTCAAAATGGTTCTATAATATGCGAAGCGAAGATACAAGATGATATACTTTATCTATCTGTTAAAAATACAGGAGAAGAAATCTCGATAGAACAAATAAACAAGATATTTCAACGGTACTACCAGATTGATGCCAACAAGCCTGGCTTGGGAATCGGATTAGCATATGTTAAAGAATTGTTGGATATACACAAAGGTAGAATAACTGTAGAAAGTGAAGAAGATGACTGGACAAGTTTTAATGTTAGCCTTTCAGTGGGCAAAGAAAGTTTTGTAGAGTCTAAGTCTAGGGATCAAAGAAATTCTAAAAATAAGGCATTACATTTAAACTATGAATATGATGATTTATTAGAAAAAGAAAAACATCATGATCATTTAGGTACGAAACCAATTTTATTAATTGTAGAGGATAATAACGATATAAGAGTTGTACTTGTTGATATTTTTAGAAGTAACTACAACATTAAAATTGCTAGAAATGGTCAAGAGGGAATAGACTTAGCTATACAATATATACCAGATCTTATTATCTCTGATGTAATGATGCCCATAAAGGATGGTATTGAGCTTACTTTCGAATTAAAGAATGATGTGCGTACAAGTCATATTCCGATCATTTTACTAACTGCTAAAGCTGGTGAAGAACATGAACTAACCGGTATTGAGACTGGAGCAGATGATTATATTATTAAACCTTTTAATACCAAAGTATTATTGAGTAAGGTTAATAATAGTATTAAACACACTCAAAAATTAAGAAGAAACTATGCAGAACAATCTGATGTTATTCCTAAAAAGACTCATAATGAGGTGGATAAAAAATTCTGGCAACGCGTGGATGTGATATTACAGAAAAGATTAAAGGATCATGCGTTTAGTATTGAAGAGTTTAGCGTTGAAATAGGAATGAGTCGTAATCATTTGTATAGAAAATTAATGGCGCTAACGGGTTTGTCTCCCTCAAAATTCATTGCCTCAAAACGATTAAAAGAAGCTGCAAAATTACTTAAGCAGCCGGGTTTAAATATTTCTGAAATCGCCTATGAAGTTGGTTTTAATAATGTGTCTTACTTCACTAAATCTTTTAAAGAAATGTATGATTATACACCTTCTGAATATGCCAAAAAACATAGTTAGAGCACATTTTTTGTTTTTCCTTCAGTTTATTTTATTATAGTACTACTTCCAAAACTCCTTGTTTCAAAGGAATGTTACATAAATGTTAGCCTTTGTTACATTGTTGATAATCATAAGGACAGATTTAAATTAAGTTTGATTCATAAATCATTAGTTATTTATTCTTTAAATACCATCCTTTTCAATAACTCTTGATTTTTCACAAACCTCTTAAATAATAGAACTTATGAAAACTAAAAGTTTAAGAATTTTTAAAATTGCATATAGATTAGTCCTTATAACTACTCTATTTCTATTTTACAATTGTAGTCAAGAAGATGATGAACTAGTACCAGAAGATCTTATTACAGAAGAAATAACTACTAATGATCTTGATATTAGTTCAAAGAGTATTCCTCGCAAGGGAAAAGCATGGACTTTGTATGATCCCCGGAATAGTATTTATTCAAGTCTTTATCAATATCACCCAGAAGGCTCCGCTATTCGGATCACTAGAATTAGTAGAGGCTATTATGCGATAACATACCCTGGATTAAAATATCTAGATAATGGAGTACATCACGTAGTAGGTTATAAAGGCAATCATACAGTACAATTAAGTCATTGGAGAAGTAATGGTAATGATCTTATAGCCTACGTATTATGTTATACACCTTCTGGTATGGCTGTAGATGGCGGTTTTATAGCGTTTGTATATAATAGGTTAGATAGTAACATTGCTAATGCAGCATATTTAGAAACTATAGGTCATTTTGGAACCACCATTGATACACGACGTAGCTATAATTCTAAAGGAAGAATAAATACTATTACTAGGTTAGCTCAAGGAGTATACCTAGTCAAGTTTCCGGGAATTATAAGGGTAGGACGTAAAACAGGACATATACAAGTTACGGCCAAAGGTAATATTCATTATGGATCAAGACGTTTTCAGATTAATTGGATCAATCAAGGTTCATTAGGAACTGATTTGATTCTTAGAGCGTATGATGCTACTGGAATTCTTAGAAATACGGATTTTACAATAAGTATAATGGATAAACATATGTTATACGAATTTAATAAAGCTGCATATGTGAATTTTAGAGAAAACAATAGTCAATCTACTAATAATCAATCTAACTTTCCAACTCAAGAGCATATTACAGTTGTAAATTCTACCTCTAGATCTTTTGATGTACAGATACCTAGTAATGGGCAAAGTGCGCCTATCATTCCTATTGCATTAGCATCTTCTTTTGGAAATGATGGTTCGTATGTTTCTATAGAAAATGTAAGAACATACCCCCGTGGAGCCACAGTAAATGTTAAATGCTATAACCCAGATGGAAGCCTAAAGACAACAAAGCCAAAGTTTAATGTACTGTATTATTCAGAAATAAGGTAGGACTATCAAATGCATAGAGTTTTAAAATAAGTTTAAAAATTAGATTATAGAAATTATGAAAAACGTAATAATGTCAATAGCATTCTTATGCACACTTTTATTAGTTTCATGTGATAACGATGATGATAATCAACAGAATCAAGACCCAATACTTGGAAAATGGATGCTTGTGGGAGCAACATTTAACGGTGTAGACGATATCGTGAATGATTGTAGAGCGAGAACTTCTATAGAATTTTTCACAAACAATACTTTTGTTTCTATACAATATGAACTGGATGTAACAGAAACAGAATGTATCATAGAAGAAGAAGTGAATGCAACTTGGCAAAACACCGGAAACGGAACATACGCCAATACCACAAATGATTCACCTGTTCCCATTATGGTAAGCTTTAGTAATGATAACAATACGCTTACTATAACAGGAGAAAGCGTAGTAGGAGGAATGCCTATAATTGGTACTTTAACATATAATAAAGTTATGAACTAGGCCTTGTTAGTTATCGCTATAGTGTAAAACAAAACATAGATCATATGAAAACTATTAAAATAAATATGTTATTTCTTCTAATGGGCTTAAGCTGTATTACTGCGCAAACTAAAGGAACTAGTCAAGTAAGTGTTGGATGTGGTTATGCATCATATGATGCAAATGTGCAAAGTTTCGATTTTGATAATAATGATGACGATGATGAGAATAATGCAGGAGCCATTAATGTAGGCTATAAGTATGCAGTTTCTGACCGATGGATGCTTGGTGGAATTATTGTTTATGAAAAAATTACTAATGACATTAATCTACAGGGGGAAACTGTAAGAGGAACAGCCACCGTTACTACAGTTGGTGCGGAGTTTGACTATAGATACATTTCAACACAGTATTTTCAAATGTATTCTGGGTTTGGGGTAGGATATACTTTTGGAAATGAGAAGCCAACAGAGGATAATATTAATCATTTTAACTGTCAATTAACTGGTGCAGGAATTAGAGTAGGTAGTACTCTTGCGGGTTTTGCAGAATTAGGTTTTGGTTATAAAGGTGTTATTAATTTTGGAATATCCTTACGATTTTAAATTATAAAACTAATCTGTATAAATGAAAGACTAATGTAAATTAATAGTATTAACTACGAATAGATAAAATGTTATAACATTTTATCTATTCGTTGTATATGAAAAGATAGGATCATTATAGTTTTGTCGAATAAAAACATCTTTAAAAGAAAGATGTTGACATTAATAAACTTACCTATTAGTATAATGAAATCGACATCCTTTTTTTGCAGTATCGCGATTAGTGTTTTTCTTTTGGCATGTACATCAGATCAATCCAAAACTTCTAGAATTACTGAAGACTTTAATTTTAATTGGCAATTTCATTATGGAGATACTAAGAAAGAACAAATTAGAAGTTTATCTAATGAAAATTGGGAAAATGTAAGATTACCTCATGATTGGAGTATAGCACAAGAGTTTACACAAGAAAAAACAGCAGGAGCAACAGGATTTTTACCTGGTGGGATAGGTTGGTATCGTAAAAAGTTCAACATGCCTGTTACTAGTGCAAATAAGCTTACATGGATCCAATTTGATGGAGTATATTCAAACTCAGAAGTATGGATTAATGGTCATTACCTGGGTAAACATCCTTATGGATATACACCGTTTGCTTACGAACTCACAAAATATTTAAGATACGATCAACCTAATCTTATTTCTGTTAAAGTAGATCGTTCTGCTTATATTGATTGCCGATGGTATCCAGGCTCTGGGATTTATAGAAACGTAAAACTTGTGACCAAAAGCAAAACACACATTCCGCAATGGGGTGTATTTGTAAGTACCCCAAAAGTTACTAAAGAAAAGGCAGTAGTAGCGATTAATTCAACAATAACAAATCAAACTTCAGAAACACAAAGAATTGTTATTAAATCTACAGTTTATCACGATGGTATTAAAATCAAGAATGTTCAAGACACTATTAAAATAGAACCTAATTCATCAAGAGATAAAATACAAGAAACA
Organism: Aquimarina sp. AD10; assembly: GCF_003443715.1. Classification (NCBI taxonomy): domain Bacteria; kingdom Pseudomonadati; phylum Bacteroidota; class Flavobacteriia; order Flavobacteriales; family Flavobacteriaceae; genus Aquimarina; species Aquimarina sp. AD10. The sequence goes on from NZ_CP031965.1 coordinate 4,863,019, forward strand.
AATATTGAAACTCCTTACTTATGGGATATCGAAAACCCAAATATGTATCAACTTGTTTCAGAAATTATGATTGATAATATTGTAGTGGATAGTTTTGAAACTCCTTTTGGAATTCGATCTTTTTCTTTTGATAAGGATAAAGGTTTTTTCTTAAATGGGAAACAAACATTAATCAAAGGAGTTTGTATACATCACGACGGAGGACTTGTAGGAAGTGCTGTACCTAGAGGAGTTTGGAAGCGTAGATTGCAAAATTTAAAAGAAGCTGGTTGTAATGCTATTCGTACAGCTCATAATCCACCATCAGCAGAATTTTTGGATTTGTGTGATCAAATGGGATTTTTGGTTCAGGATGAGGCTTTTGATGAATGGGATAACCCTAAGGACAAAAGCCATAATTATAATCAGATAGAGGCTAGTCCCCTAACAACAGGATATACAGAGCATTTTAGCAAATGGTCTTCTCAAGATATTAAAAGTATGGTATTAAGAGATAGAAATCACCCTTCTGTTATTATGTGGGGTATTGGTAATGAAATTGAATGGACTTATCCCAGATACGGAGAAGCAACAGGATACTGGGGTAAGAATAAAGTTGGTGATGTTAATTACTATTGGGATGAACCACCATTATCTATTGATCAAGTAAAAGATAATTTTAATAAAGGAAAAAAAGGAAAACATATTCTGGCAACTACAGCAAAAAGACTTTCAAAATCTGTTAAAGCAATAGATACTACTCGTCCTATTACTGCTAACCTTACAATACCAACAGTAAGTAATTTTTCTGGTTATGCCGATGCGCTAGATATTGTAGGACTAAGCTATCGCCAATCCGTGTATGACTATGTACATCGCAATTATCCTGAAAAAGTATTTTTAGGAACAGAAAACTGGGCAAAATATCATGAATGGAAACACGTACTGGATAAGGAGTATATTGCTGGAATATTTTTATGGACCGGTATTGATTATATGGGTGAGTCTAGAGATTGGCCTATCAGAGGTTCTAATAGTGGTTTGTTGGATTTTGCAGGGTTTAAAAAACCAGCCTTTCATATGTTTAAATCATTATGGTCTGATGATCCTCATATATTTATCACAACACAGTTAGTAGATAAATCACCTTATGTTTGGCAAGAATCTAAGAAAACATTAATCGAAAAAACTCCAAACTGGGCAGCTAGACAAAAGTGGGGATGGCATGACGTTAATGAGCATTGGAATTACAAAAAAGGAGAAGATATTGTGGTCGAAGTGTATACAAATCAGCCAGAAGTAACCTTATTTTTAAATGATACGTCTTTAGGAACTAAAAAACTAAAAGATCAAAATGATCATATTTTAAAATGGCTAGTTCCGTATCATCAAGGAAAATTAACAGCAAAGTCTAAAGTGACTAAAATAGAAAGCTCTATTACCACGGCTCAAGAATTAGCACGGGTTGCTATAAAGGTAGATAAAGAGAACTTAAAGGCAAATGGTTATGATGTAGCTCATATCCAAATCCAATTAGAAGACAAAAATGGAAATCCTATCCAAAATAACGATAAAGAAGTGGTATTTCATATCGATGGGGATGCTAAACTTTTAGGTATTGATAATGGAGGAAGAGAAGTTTTAGAAAAACACCAAAGCAATCGTGTAAAGACTTCAAAAGGAAAAGCGTTGTTAATTATTCAATCTAATTTAAATGAAGCTATGATTAATATCAAAGCAACTTGCGATACAATTGATAGTAAAGTTTTACAGGTACAAATTCAAGATCTTCAAAAAGAATAATAGTAATATCGTTTTTTGTACTAAACATTACTTCTAATTTTAAAGAGAAAAGTTTACTAAGTTGATTAAAAATACGGCCCTTAAGTTAGAATAGAGTTTACATAATTCATATTCTAAATTAAGAGCTGTATAGGTTGGGCTTATAAGGTGTTAGATTAGTCTTTAAGACTAATCTAATTCAGTAATCCACTCTTTTAATGTCGATCCAATTAATTCTGGATTGTCTTCTTGAATAAAATGAACTCCTTTTCCGATATTCACTGCTTTTAGTTTAGGGATATTGTTAAGTATCCAGTCTCGTACAGATTTTGGCATAAAAGCTCCAGGTTCCGCATAAAAGAACAACTTCGGTATTTTAGAGTTTTGTAAAGCTTCTCTATAGTTTTTTACAATCGAAGCGGTTAATTCAGGTTTTCCGTGTAAAGGTACTTGAGAAACAAATTTCCAGATGGGTTTTCTGCTTTCTATGGTTTGAAAAGGAGCTTTATAAGCATCCAGTTCTTCTTGAGTTAAATCTCTTGAAACCCATGTTGGTAGAACATTATTTAAGAATATATTGTCCTCTGCAATCATTTTATACCCTTCGGGACCACGAAGTTTATTGAAAAAATCAATATTTTCTTTTGGAAAAAATGTACCAATATCCTGAATAATACCTTCCATAAAAACAATAGCTTTTATGTTGTCTTTATGATTTGCAAAATAATGAAACCCTAGTCCAGAACCCCAATCATGCAATACCAAAATAATGTTTTTAAGCTTCATTTGCTCAATTAGATTCTCTATATAGGCATACTGCTCCATAAAAGTATAATCAATGGCAGGCTTGTCTGATTTTCCCATTCCGATTAAATCGGGAACAATAACGTGATGTCCTATCTCTTGAACATATGGGGTAATATTTCTCCATAAAAAACTGTTTGATGGATTTCCATGTAAAAAAAGGATTGGATTTCCTTTTTCTTCTTTTCCATATTCAAGCACATGCATTTTACTACCATATACTTCATAGTAATTTGAATTTAATTCTTGGTTTTTCTGAGTCATAGTTTAAACTTTAGTGGTTATTGAAAAAAGTATAGATGATAGTGTAGTAGTTTCATTTTTTTTTGAAAACAGAAGAACTTGTTTCATATTTCCTAATCAACATTTCTAAAATTCAAAAATAAATCAATTGTGTTTATAAGAAAAATGAATTAATTTTATAGTATTAATAAAATTTATGAATAATGAATGTTTCTTTGCGGAATTTGAAATTGGTTAATGTTATTGTAAAAGAAGGATCTGTAACAAAAGCAGCCGATAAATTATTTCTTTCTCAACCTGCATTAAGTCATCAATTAAAAAAACTAGAAGAAGAACTCGGACTCAAAGTATTTAATAGATTGAATAAAAAATTAATACTCACAGAAGTAGGTCAAGTCCTTTTTGCGAATTCAGAAAAAATGCTAGCATCGATGAATCAACTTAATTCAGAATTGGATGCCATTAAAATGGGAAAGAAAAAAAATATTAGATTAACTACCGAGTGCTATACATGTTATCATTGGTTACCAAATGTTGTTCGTGAATTTAGACAAGAACATCCAAAGATTAACGTTAAAATTGATATAGAGGCTACAAAAGAGCCTTTAGAATATTTAATAGAAGGTAAAATTGATTTGGCTATTGTAAGCACTAAATCTAGTCATCCATCAATTCATTTTGAACCTTTGGTAACAGATGAAATGGTTGTGATTTTATCTAAAGACAATGAACTAAGTACGCAAAAAACAATCAACTTAACTGATTTGATCAATCAAGATTTAATTTTATATGATATTCCTGAAGAAAAAAACTATGTGCTTACAAGTATCCTACATAATAATGTTGGATTTGTACGCACTATTCAAAAAGCACAATTAACCGAGGCAATTATCGAACTGGTTAGTGCAAATTTGGGGATCTCGGTTATGGCAAAATGGTCCGTTGTTCCTTTTTTAAATCATAAAAATCTAGAAATAATTCCTTTTGATTTAAATGTAGGAAAAAGAGACTGGTACATCGCTAGTTTAAACAAAATTTCTAATATTGAGAATTCATTTGTTGATGCGGTAAAAAAGCACTTTAATGAATCGCTTCTTAAAGTGTGATAATAGGTGATTTAGAAATCCGTCAGTTATAAAATTATATATTTAGTCTTTATGGGCATCAACAGTACCCCCAATATTATTTTCGGTATATCCTTCAAGAGTTATTTTAAATGAATGTGCATACGATGTAGGAAATGATTTTGGCTTTTTAATTAGTAAACCTTGCTCATTTCTTTCCCATTTTATTTCTTCTGTACTTCCTAGTAGTTGGATTTTTTCAATTTTAGAGTTTAGCAATCCAATTTGTGTAGTAAGGGATTTAATTAAAATATCGCTCTCAGGAGTGTCTAATACTATTGCAAAAATCTCTTTATCAGATCTTTTTGTAAATCTAATATCTGTACTTGTATAAGAGATTTTTATTTTTTCAACTTTGTGCCCCCCTTCAGAAAGACGAGTTGGGCCTTCTCCAAAGATTGTCCAAGGACGTGTTTTATAAATAGCCTCACCATTTATTTCGAGCCAAGCACCCATATCTTTTAATAAATCGCTCATTTTTTCGGGTATAGAACCATCAGGGTTTGGAGGTACATTTAAGAGCATCACACCATTTTTTGAGACGATATCAACTAAAATATCTATAAGTTCATTTGGAGTTTTAAACTTTGCGTTTGGACGATAAAACCATTGTCCTGGAGAAGTATCGGTTAGCCAAGTTGCTTTTTTAGGTTGATTAGGACGCCCTCGTTCATAATCTTTAATAGCATTTTCTTCTGTAAAAGTACTTTCTTTATAACATACCGCAACTTCTTTATTCCATTCTAATCCTTTATTGTAGTAATATGCTAAAAATTTAAGTCTGGATTCTTCAGTCATATTTTCGAGCCACCAATCAAACCAAATTAGATCAGGTTGGTATACATCAATAAATTCTTTCAATTTAGCCCACCATTCTTTGTAAAAACGATCCGAAGGAATATCTGAATCTAATTCATGTGGATCTGTATAGAGGTCATAATCTTCAGATTTTATTCCACCGTAAGCATGGGCTGGAGCAAAATATTTCCATGTAAAAGCATGATGAAAAGACCCCATAAACTTCATCCCTTTAGCTTCAATTTCTTTTTTAAGATTGGCAGAAGGATCAATTCCTCCATAATTCATAGAATTCCATCGAGTGGCTTTGCTATCCCACATTGCAAAATTATCATGATGCATCGCCACTGGACCGGCAAATTTTGCTCCGGAAAGTGCAAATACATCAGCCCATTTTTTAGCATCAAAAGCGGTAGGTTTAAATTGTTCAATAATATGCTTATAACCATACTTTTTTGGATCACCATACTTTTTCTTGTGATGTATATAATTTGATGTAGGTTTTGTTTTTTCTCCTTTAGTAAGTTTACCATTCTGATACATCAACATACCATGCCATCCTCCGTAATATTGATTAGGATCTGCTCCAACAAATGCCGAAGATACAGGACCCCAATGAGCATATATTCCAAATTTAGCATCTTGAAACCAATTAGGAGTTGCCGTAACGGTATTTACTGATTCCCAACTTTCTTGATATTTTTTTGTTTCCTGAGAATGCACATATCCCATTGTGCTAATTATCACTAAAAAGAAAAAGAGAACTCGTATGTGATTAGTTTTCATAATTTGCATGTTTTCAATTTTTAATCCGAAAAACTTGATTAAAGATTAGTCAAACTATAATCACTAGAGGTTTTATTTTTATGATGATTGTAACACAAAAAAGCTAGGATTTAGTCTTGATTCTTACACTTTTCGAAGAATATAAATGTAAAAAATAAAGACAAGTACACTTAAAGTTTTATTACCATAAATGGTCAAAAAACTAGATAATATGATCAAACTAATTATGTTAAATAATATAATAGTTTAGATGTTCGGTCACTTTTGTAAAGGGTTATTTTTGAGTTTTTAAGATATATGCGGCCATTTCACCAAAATTATTCTTATCGAATCGATTTAATTTTTTCGTAAAGATTTCTTTAAATTTTTCTTGTTTTTCTAGAGGTAACGCTTTTAACTTAGGTCCGATAGGAGTTCCGTATACAAATGCAAGAGCTTGATTCACTCCTTCAGGTAGGTGAAGATTCATGGATTGTTTTTCAATTTTGATGGTGTTAAAGCCAGCTTTTGTAAAAACTGTTTTTAACTCGTCTTTTTGCATATAATCAAAAGGTATGCGCATTAATTGAGATAATTCTTTTTCTTCTATTTCCTCTAATGTTTCGCAGAGCGTTCCAAAGATTTCACATTCAGAAACAGGAAGCCAAGTAGAGATAACTAATTCTCCTCCTTTATTTAGTATTCTATATATTTCTCTGGCGGCTTTGTGCTTATCAGGAAAAAATTGAAACCCTTGTTGGCATATTACAGTGTCTAGAGTATTGTCTTCAATTGGGATTTTTTCTGCGGATGCATGAATGAATTCGATTACATCTTCACAGCCTAACTCTTCAAACTTCTTTTTATTAATGGCAAGCATTTCTTCATTTAGATCTAAAGCAAATACTTTTCCTTTACAAGTGACATGATTTAAAAGTTGTTTTGTAACAGCTCCTGTACCGCAAGCTAGATCTAAAACATATTTACCAGACCAAGGTTTGTTTTCTGTAATAAGTCTTGTGGTCCAAGGTTCAAAAAGTAAAGGAACTAAAACTTGGTCATAGGCTGTCGCTATTGAATTGTTTGCAAAATCAAATTTTATATCATTACTCATTATCTGTCTTTATTAGTTAGTTGTTTTAGATTTATGACACTAAAGTTAGTAAACGATTAGCATGTTCCTTTGCTTTATTTCTCACCTGTATTTGATCTTCTTCTTTCCAAGCAATCATTGAATGTGAGTACACAGGGGCTATATAGTTCATAAGACATAATTTTGCCGTTTGTTTAATGGGATACAAAAATTCTTCCATCGTATACTTATTCGCTCCATCACTTTTATACGCTTCGAGTGGTGTTCCGGTAGTAGTGCTGACAATAAAACTTTTTCCTTTTAACTTGTTTCCTCCTTCTCCATATGCAAAACCATATGTTAATACTATATCTATCCATTGTTTTAAAATTGGCGGTACACTATACCAGTAGAACGGAAACTGAAAAATAATGTGGTCAGCCTTTACCAGTGCATCTTGTTCTTTTTTTATGTCAATATTAAAGTTAGGATACAGCTCGGATAAATTGTGCACATCATAATTTTTTATGTTATCTATTAAAGAATCAACTATTATTTTGTTAGCTGTAGAATTTTTATAATTGGGATGTGCTATGATAATAAGTGTATTTTTCATGTTGTTTGGTTTAAGTGTTTTATAATTCGAGCTTCTTTCTCCAGTGTTTGTCCTTATTGTGATTTTGATTCCAATAATCGGTTTTAATAGTTTTTAAGAGTTCGGCTTTAGAGGTTAGTAGTTTTTTTTCATCTCCATAACCACTATAGTGGGTGTCTTCCCATCCTAAAATAGCATAAGGAAATATTGAAGTGTAGTGTATCGTAAGTTCACGTTCTAATTCAGGATAGTTCATGGTGTAATGGGAGGTGCCTTTATCATCGTTTTGTAGGGTGATGATTGCTTTGTATGCTTTTGGTTCTCGATTTCTTAATCGTAAGAACGACATTGACGGTATTATGTCATGCTTGCCAATAGGAAGTAATTCTGGATTCAAACGCATCAATGTCCATAAATCATCTTCTAATATTGTTTTTTTAATCACTTTATTTTTAAAAGTAAATCCTTCATAATATGAACTAAAATCAAATATAAAATCAGTTTCGTTTTTCATTTCAAGGTGAGTCATACCACACCATTCTTGTAATGAAGAAGTAATTTTTAGCGAAGTGTTTTCTTTTTCTAAAGGAAAAAATGTACTAGTCATCATCGAATACGGATAAATACCAGTATTAAATTTTAGTGTTTTGTTGAGTTTTAGAACAGATACATTATTGGGATTATTGTGATCAGCTTTTGTATTTGCTTTTTTAGAAAATGGCTCTGTTACGTATACCAAAACTGCTGTGCCTTGGTGTGTTTCACCGTATCTGGCTTGAGTTAATTTATAACTCGAAAGTTCTGCTTTTCCGTCAAACCAAAACTCTTTTGTTTTTTCAGAAACGGTTCTTTGCCCTTCAAAAATAAGGTTAGAGATACTAGTATTCAAGGGGAATTTTTCATCTTTTTTGGATTTAGTAAAAGATGAGATTATAATAGTTAAGATTAGTATTCCGGACAGAGAAAATAGTGATATATAAATGTTGCTTTTTTTCATGTTATTTAATTTTTCCTTTGAAAGTATACTGTATTGGATCTTGTCCTTCTTTAGTCCATAGGTATTTTCCGGAGATTTGATTTTTGTTCTTTTCGCCTGTCCATACCATTTTCCCATGTTCTTTGCTAATCATTGTGCAGGAAAACTCTTGAAGTCCTTTTTTATTAATTGTGGTAGTGTATTTAGCTTTTTTAAATCCATACTGTACACAAATAGAGCCTTCAACTTCGTTATTTGTGAATACTAAATCTTCAGAATTATCTAGTTTGTCACCTATATAATTATCAATTCTAAATGTTTTTCCCGCATAGGGATTGTCTTTGCTTTGAGCATTACTATTAAATGTGATTATTATAATGCTAAAGGCTAAAAAAATGTATTGTTTCATTGTATTATTTTTTAGTTTCTTTTTCTTCCATTTTCAACCATTCAATTTCAGCTTTCCTTTTTAGATTTTCTTGATCGGCTATCCAATTATCTATTTGATCAGGACAGAATAGGTAGAGTTCACCATTATCGATTAAAAAGTCTTCTGGATCAATGTTGTATTTGCCATCATAAATTGCAATTCCGATGGCACAGAAACCACCATATTTTGGTAAGTACTTTTTTGGGTTTTTCTTAAAAAGGGCCTTATTTTCAATGCTACTAAAATGATAGAATACGTCTCTTATTTTTACACTTAATCTATTCGTACCTTCTATTGCTTGACCTTTATGATAGGCGACTACATCATAGCCTTCTATAGCCACTTTTTTAATATTAATCGATTGGGCTTGCAGGTTATATAAAATCAAGAAAACCGCTATTATAAATGCGCAAACTTTCATAAGCTAGTTTTTTAAATTTTAAAGCCATCGTTATAGGTTAAAACACTACGATGGCTTTATTAGAAATTGGATTAACTGTTTTTAAGTGTCTTCCAGTTATCATTTGCTTTTTTGATCAGAGCTTTTTCATCTTTTACCCAAGGATCTTTACCATTAAAATTGGCACCTTTATATGGTCCGTTATAAAAAAGATAAAGTTTACCTTCTGTTATCTTAAAAGTTTCAGGATCAACTGGAAACTTGGCGTTTGATGTGGCTACTGCTGTGGCACAAAAACCGCCACACTCTGGCATGTATTTGGTTGGGTTTTCTTTGAATAGTTTTTGATTTTCTACACTGCTAAAATAGTAGTGTATCCCGTCGACTTCTACAGATAATTTATCAGAACCTTGAATGGCTTGGTTTTTTGTAAAATATCCTACAAGATCATATCCTTCTAGGGCTACAGATTTTGTATTAATACTTTGAGCAAAGCTCGTAGTTGATATTAGCACGGTTAGTGCAAGAATTAAATTTCTCATAATTTTTAAATTTTAATTGTATTAACTTCTTTTTAATTGTGTTTTGATTACAAAACAAAGGTATATTGATAAGAGAGGGTACGAAATGGATAAAAAGGAACTTGACTTGTATTATTTTCCTTTAATTATTGTTTTGAGATATGAAATGGTCTAATCTCTAAATTTACTGGATGAAACGTAGCCGAAGACTGTAAACAATATAAAATACTATCTGCAACATCTGTTGGATTCATCATTGTATTGCTGGCTGTGAAACCATCAAAATCATCGAAGAAATTAGTACTTATAGATCCAGGAAGAATACAGGTCACTTTTATACCGTGGGGACGTAATTCTTTGTATAAAGATTCGGACATTCCTTTTACGGCAAATTTTGTCCCGTTGTAGACCGACATGTTCTCTATACCTACTATTCCTGCAATAGAAGAAATGTTAATAATATGACCTTGTTGCGACTTTTTCATAAAAGGGATGGCACACTTGGTGAGATAGAAAACCCCAAAGACATTAGTTTCAAACATTTGTCTCATTAATTGAGAATCTGTTTCTTCGAGTTTATGATAATCCCCAAAACCAGCATTATTAATAATGATATCAATGGTGTTGTGTTTTTTAATAACGTTGTTAAAAGTTTCTGTAACGGCACTTTCGTTTCCAATATCTAAACAATATCCTTCAAAATTAGGATGATCTATTGGAGTTTTATTTCGACTAAAACCTACTACAAATGTACCTTTGGCCAATAATTGTTCAACAACAATTAGTCCTAGTCCTTTACTAGACCCTGTTACTATAGCCACTTTATTTTTTAGTTTCATATTTTTTTATGTGATTGATGATTTTACTTCCGTGATCTCTTGAGTTTTCTATGAACCATTGGCGAGTATTCATACCGCCTATAACAACTCCCGCTAGATAAACATTTGGGTTAGTGGTTTCCATGGTAGTTTTATTGTATTTTGGGTATCCCGTAGTAGAATCTATTTCTATTCCTAGTTTTTCTGATAAATTGAAATTAGGTCTATATCCGGTCATGGCATACACAAAGTCATTTTCAAGTTTTATGGTTTGATTTCTTGATTTAAATATGATATGGCGATCAGATATTGCTGTAACATCGGATTCATAGTATATATTAATGTTGTTTTCTGCAATTCTGGCCTCTATATCTGGTTTGATCCAATATTTTACATTTGGACTAATTTCTTTTCCTCTTACCAAAAGAGTTGTTTCAGCACCTTTTCTATATGCCTCTAATGCTACATCAATTGCAGAGTTTGAGGCCCCAACAACAGCAACTTTTTGTTTAAATAGATGGTGTGCTGATGTAAAGTAATGATTTACTTTTTTAAGTTTTTCGCCAGGAATATCCAGTAGAACAGGAGAGTCATAAAACCCAGTTGCATTTATGATAAAGTCGCAAGTATATGCTTCTTTGGATGTAGCAATTTTAAATGGTGTTTTATTAGATAAATTAGATGTTCTTTTAACAGACTCGAATGTTTCGTAAAGGCCAATATTTAATTTATAATGTTGGGCAACACGTCTATAATATTCTAAACCTTCTTGTTTTGTAGGGCGTACAGAAAGTGATGTAAAAGGGAGGTTTCCTATTTCTAATTTTTCAGAACTAGAAAAAAATGTCATATCTGTAGGGAAATTGTGGATAGAATTAACAAGAGTTCCTTTGTCAATAATTTTATATGAAATACCAGCATTTTGAGCTTCGATTCCGCAACTTAAACCAATAGGTCCCGCACCAATAATAAGTATGCTATAATGAGTCATTTGTAATCTTTTATACAAACGTACTCGGCTTTAAGATTTTACTGGTAGGACAAATATCCCCTTGTATGGTGTTTTTGGGTCTTTACAGCAATTCTGCGTATTCTTTTGGGCTATGCGAAGTCTCTTTTCTGAAAAATCTACTAAAATATGCAGGATCTTCGAAGCCTAATTTGAAACCAATTTCCTTAATAGAAAGCTCTTTTGTATAAAGTTCTCTTTTTGCTTCAACGATTAGCTTTTCTTTGATTAACTCACTAACTGTTCTTCCTAACTCTTTTTTGACAGCTTTGTTTAGCCCTTTTGGCGAAATATTTAGTTCATCAGCATAAAATTGCACATTATGCTGACGTTCATATTCTTGATCTAAAAGATTTTGAAACCCTGTTACAACAGGGGATAGAATAGATAAATTAACTTCTCCAAACTGTTTCAGTTTAATTTTGGAAGAGGATAGTAACAAGGTTTTTAATTGTGAAATAATGATTTCCTCTTGAAAATCATTGGCCTCTTCTAGTTCATTATTCATAGCTGTGATGAGATAGTCTACTTTTCTTGATTCAGAAGCTTGTAAAGGAATATACGGAGGTTTGGTAGTGTTAAAAATTACAGCATCACAGAAGGTCTCACTTCTGTTTAATTTAATACAAAAAAAGTCATTAGAAAAGCACACAGCTTTTCCACTTAATTCACTCGATTTTTTTTCAATACTTAATAACTGATTTTCAGAGATGAAAATTAATGCGGGCCCCAAAATATTATATGTTGAAAAATCAATTTTAATAGTAGCATCGCCAGCGCTAATAAATATCATTCTAAATATTTTATCTCTTGAATCTATATAATTGATGTCGGTTTCTATTCTAAAGTGATCACTTTTCATATGGGGGGTAATTATAATATCTGCTAAATTTCAATTAAGATGCTGCTAACTTAATTTTAGTATATAAAGATATATTGAATGACCGATATTGTGATACTCATTTAAGTTTTTTTTAATAAAAGCCTAAAGCAAAATAATAGTAAAGCAAAAACCCTGTAATTAAATTACAAGGTTTTTTTATTAAAATTTTAGTCAATATAGCCACTGGTATCCTTTCTGATGTTACTATTTAGCAAAACAATCAGTATTAAAATTTGTATCGCCTAGAAACGTTATCTACGAACCATTTTAGTAGTAGTTTTTATAGTATTTCCAGTAATACTAACGATATAAATGCCTCGAGCAAAACCTGAAGTTTCTATAGAATAACTGGTTTCTTTTTTGTCAAAATTCTTTCTGAAAATCTCATTACCTGTTAGATCCATGATTTTGACTAAAATATCTTCATCGAGTTTTCTACTAAATTGAATATTAAATATCTCGTCTGTTGGATTAGGAGAAATTACAACATTGGTTTGTAAATCTCTATTTTTAGATTTGATAGCGTTGATATCATCTACTTCTCCAAATAAAGAGAATAATAATTGTGAACTTTGATTTTCAATTGGATATTCTGCGGTAGGAAGCAACACATCCAAATTTTCAAATGGTTCCCAAGTTTTTTTAAACAACGATCCTTCTAGACTTCTATAGTGTGGATTTGGCTTATTAGCAATTACAGATTCATTTATATTATCAAACTCTGGACCACCAAAAGTCCTAATTTGTTGTGCCCAAACAATATTATTTGCGGCATATATTTCTTCTAATCTTGTAAAAGATATCCAATATTTACCTTCAGTAAGTTCGACTTTATTGGGTAATACAAGATCGAATTCTCCTATTTGTGATGGTGAACCTAGATCGCCTAGGATACTTAATGAAACGTCTAACAATGGGTTTTTTCTTAGTTTGTTGACCATATTGGCAATTTGCTTTCCTGGTTTTCCATTTTCATCTTGATAAATTCTTATTCTTGCCGTATTTCCACCTGGTGGAAATATATCACTTGTAAAAGGATCTGCTCCTGCTAATATTTTCATTCTTTCAATAGTCCATTTTTTACCACTTGGGACCTTTATCTGGTCTGCTAATTCGACTGATGAAGGAGGGTTTCCAAAAATATCCGTTTCTGATACTTCAGAAGAAGGGAATTGAACTCTATATGGAAGTTTATTTTCGTCAAACCTATTAAGAAAAGGTTTCTGAACTACCTGTACCTTAAATTCTGTTGCTAATCGTTCTATACCTGATGTTGCCGTTAACCTGATTGTTGCTTTTCCTTCTTTGTCCACATTTGGAACATCTCTGTTGGTTCCAAAGAAGAAGATTTCTAATTGATTATTAAAAAACTCATATCCGATAAAACTTCGATCTTTGTCAGAACTTTCTACAATAATATCTATAGTGCTATTACTATCAAACTGATCTCTAAAAACATCGTTAACATCTACGGTCATAAATTGTGGGGTTTCTTCTATTGAGAGTATAATGTCATCAGGTTTTTTATTAACAACCAATGTTTTTTCTCCTCTCGGAGGTGTAACATTGAATTTTTTACTGAAAACTCCGTTTCCATGAACAGCTAATGCTGCAAATCCATCTTTACGCGTTCGTACTTGCATTACTACACCGTCACCTATTTGGTTGTTCTCTAGTTGCCAGACGATATTTTCGTTCAGAATTTTCTTGGTGTAGTAAAGTCCTGAACTAGTACCAGCTAATATCCCATCTTTATTACCTAAAAAAGAAGTCCATCTTACCGAAGGTCCATTACCAGTACCGTCTTTATTTTCTTCTAAATTACCACTAATGTTTATCCAAGTTTCACCAGCATTTTCTGATAAAAATATACTAGGAATATTATAATTAGAGAAAGTAACCAATACGCGATCAGAATTATTAGGATCTACTTGTATACTGCTTATAAAACCTCTTTCCGGTAAACCTTTACCGGTAAATATGTCAACTGGTTTACTAGAAGGAAGGTTTGCAAAATCTAATCTAAAGATCTGACCTTGTCCTGTACCATAATATACTTTGTTAGCTTCAGGGAAAGTAGAGATGTCTAGTGCTGTAATAGTATTAAGTTCTCTTCCGCTATTAGGGTCAAGAATAGATTCTACTTTTGTAGTTTCTGACCAATTTACATCTGTAGGTGCAGTGAGGTCGTCAATAGTCGCCACAGAAGGGATTTCATCAAGATTACTGTTTCTAAGTAATGTTGTTTCTGCAGGAAGATACATTTCATTATCATTATTAGGATTTAATACAAAAGGAGTGATAAAAGCAAAAGATCTATTACCTGCAGGACGTACCCAAGATAATGATATTGTATTTCCATTTGCATCATTATTAAGACGAAACACATTGCCTCTTTGCGATGAAACATAACGAGTAAGACCGTTATCGGCAAAAGCGTTATAACTACCATCACCACCAAATTCTTCTTCCCAAAAAGCAGTTGTATTTTTTTGATCTGTAAACCAGGTGCCATTGTCTTGAAAACCTGCTAATAAATCTTCATTTTCAGCATTGGGATCAAAAGAAACTGCATAAGGTTGGGTGGTAACATATCCATTGTTTAAAGAAATCCAATCTACAGGCATTTCGAAAGAGCTACTTGTGGTAATATCTTCTGTCATAAAAACCCCACCATCATTTGCGTTTAATACTTTATTGGGGTTTGAAGGAAAAAATACTAACGCATGCATATCTGGGTGTTGATCAGGATATAATGATACATCGTTTCTTGGGGAGTATCCCCCGATCCAATTGTTAGGAGTATCATCTATTTTAGTTCTAAAGCCATCCGTTGTTCTAAATAGATTAGTACCCCCAATAATAATAAACTCTGGATTTGTTGGATGTACTGCTATCACCATGTTATATGCTCCTTGTGTCACAAGCCCTCCTATTAATCCTGATCTTACAGGAAGTTGTTCACTAAGATCAATAAAAGTTTGATCGATCGCATTATATTTAAACAACCGGTTGCGACTTGCAAAAGTACTATATACGTATACCTCGTTTTCGTTTGACGGATTTATAGCGAATATTGTTCTGTCTACTCTATTAAGATCAGTGATGTTATCAGATATTCGAGTCCAATTCGTACCTTCATCAGAGGTATAGACTCCTCCAACGACCGTATTAAAATCTCTATCTGCTACAGAGGCATATAATTTTCCTTGCTTTGTCACTGCAATCTCTGTTCTTTTGTCTATACCTCCTGTTAAAACTTCTTGAAAACTATTTCCATCATCTTGTGATCGATGTATACCATTAAAAGTAGCTACATATAAATCTCCATTAGTTGGGTTGATGACCATGCTATTTACAATATCAAAAGGAGAAGCTGTTAGAACAGTATTATCTACTGTTGATGGTAATAACTCCCAGGTACGTCCACTATCTTGAGATTTATAGATGCCTACCCCAGTATAAAGTGTTACTGCATTAAAGTTTGCAGAATTTCCTAAACGTTCTCCTCCGCCATAATACCAAATATGTTGATGCCCTGGTCTAGGATCTTGAACAATGGCAGTAATACTGGGATTTTGAAATTTTCTAGTTACTTTGTTCCAATTTTGGCCCCCATCTTCAGAACGCCATAATCCACCAGATACTCCACCGGCAAGTATAACATTCTCATTAGACATATCAATAGCTAATGCTCTTGTACGTCCTCCAACATTAAATGGTCCTCTGTTGATCCAGTTAGTGTTAGACATTTTTGAAATTGTAGATGATTTTAACGATTTTTTATTTTGAATAAATGACTCCTCTTTTTTTCTATACCCTCTGGGATTTGTCTTGTCATGGGGTCACATGTTCGATCTAACTCATAAAAAAATCTATCAGAAGCTTTGTCTCTTATTTGAGAGGGTTTAACAATTGTATTGCTTTGCTGATTTTGCTTGATTTTAATTTTTGAAGTTTTATATAATTGATGTCCTTTTGGGATGTTGGTTTTGCTTGATTTAACTTGACCATATATAACTGGTTGAATTAGAAAGCATATAAATAATAACCCTAATATGTGATTTCTTTTCATGGTAAATTTATTTACTCATTGTCTACTTTATTAATTTAATATGTATGAAAGGACAGGTAGTTTAATAGCAATTCTATAAAGAAAATAAATAATGGATTGTTGCTGTTTTAGGATACTCAACATACTCAACATACTCAACCTGTCGATCCTTCATTAACTGGCAAAACTTTTAAGTTTTTGTTTTAAATTCAACTTTAAGAAATTCGGATAATATGGTATCATCCGAATTTCTATTTTTAAAAGCTTTATGGACTTATCCTTTAAAGTCAATAGTTACGCATTCGTTTATTGTTTGACAATCTGTTGAAGTGGCACTATAACAAACTTCAACTGGTCCTGCTTGTGAAACGTGATCATTCACTCTAACAAATCGAGGTCTTCTAGGATTAACCACTGAGCCATTTATTTCCCACTCTACTTGAGTGTCTGCACCGAACTGATTTGGAAATTCATTTACTCCAACAAAATGCCCGATACGAACAGTAGCTTCTATTAATCCATCAAAACTACAGTCTGAGACACTATCGCCAGGATCACCTTCTTCTGCTGCCTGTTTTGGTAAACGATTTTCGAATTCGACAACTTCATTCTCAACAGATAATTGATCTTGATTAGAAGATTCTTCTTTGTCACAAGACATCATTGAGATAGCTACTACAAAGGCAAAAAGAGCATTAATTTTTAAGGTTTTCATAAAAAAAGATTAAGGATTAAAAAATTTGTGTTTCATGAGTTAAATCCAATTCACTAGTACATGGATATTAACCCAACTATTGTTACAACAACTGTATGTTTTTTTTACATTTCGAAATGCCATAAATTGTTATTGCAAAATTAAATTGTTACACTACTTAATTAACAAAAAACAGGTCATCAAAAGGTCATCATGTACTGGTATCATTTGGTTAGCATTAATCTAATTTTTCAATTTCCGATAAAAAAAATCTCTAAAATTTTCTTTTGTCATCGACTAAAGAGTAGGGTAGTTGGAGGAATAAGCGTTGTATAGATAACCAACACACAAAAAATTAAAACCAATGCGTTTATTACTTTTTTTAGGCTTTCATCTTTTTTGTTTTGTCTCTTTAGCTCAAGTAGAAACAGACACATTACAACTCAGTAAACAAATTGATAGTTTGATGCAATTAGATAGAAGTAATTATAGTTCTAGAGATTATCACTTGTATCAAAATGTATTAAAAAAGTCAAGAAAACTAAAGTATCATAAAGGTATTTTAAGGTCTCATTTAGAAACCATCCAATATTATACTACTCACCCTAATATTGACAGCCTGTTTTATCACAGTAGGAAATTTGAAAAACACCAAAAAAAATATCCTAGTAAAGACCTACAATTAGAATATTTACGCGCTATGGGATATATTTTGTTATATGACTTTGCTCTTCCTGAATATGCACTGCCATATCATATAGATGCCCTAAGAATATATGATGAGAATGATGTGAAAACTAAATTTAGATTAAATCGAGGAATTGCAGATTGTTATTTTTATAAAGGACAGTATCAATTGGCTATTAACCAAATTCAGAAAATCATAAAAGACACTATTCATGTAGACGTAAGGTCGAAAAATGTTATGAAGGTTTCACTTGCTGTTGCTTATCAATTTTTAAAAAAGCCTAAGCAAAGCCGAATAGTATTAGAAGAGGTTATTAAGGAATCTGCACAAAATCAAGATAGCCTTCATTATGCGTATGCAAAGGTATTTCAAGCACATAATTTCTATTATGAAAAGGAGTATCAAAAATCTATAGATTCATTAATGGCTAATTTTAATTTATTAAAAAAGTATTTACCTCGAGGAGTAGTAAATCATTATGAATTTTTAGCGCTTTCATATAAAGAATTAGGACAGTTTAAAAATGCCGTAAGCGCAATGCGAAAAACAATTAAAAAATCACCAGCAAATGAGCGACCTAAATTATATGATCATCTTTCCAGTTATTATATAAAATTGGGCAAAAAAGATTCTGCTTTGTATTATAATACTCAAAAAAGTCACATTGTTGATAGTATAAGAGATCTGGAGAAAAAAATCTATACCGAATTTTATGAAACTAAATTAGACCTTATTAAAACCGCTGAAGAAAATGAAAAGATAAAGCTAAAGCAGGTTATTTTGGCTAAGGCAAATAATAGGCAAAAACAATACATTATAAGCTTATTTCTTGGTATTGCTTGTTTACTAATTGGGATTATTGCTTTTATTCATTATCATAAAAACAATCAATCTCAAAAAGAGATTGTAAGTTTAAAAAAGAACGAAAAGAAAATTTTACAACATCATATTAAATTGAGAGAAGATGAACTTTCGGCTACACTTATCGGAATTACAAACAAAATGCAAGGATTAAAGGAAATTAGAGATCAGTTTAGCACGGTTATTAACGAAGGTACTGCTGAAGATTTGAAGAAATCATTAAAAACATTTGATAGGTTTTTAAAGAATAATACCTCTAATATTAATTTAACAGAGCGGATAGAATCTCAATATCCGGGTTTAGTAATAGAGCTTAAAGAACTTTATCCTGAGCTTTCTAAAACCAATATAAGACATTGTTTGTTAGTAAAATTAGGGCTATCTATAAAAGAATCTGCCGATTTGTTAAATGTTAATGCCAATACAGTTAAAACGGCACGCTATAGAGCTAAAATTAAATTAGGATTATCTGAAGACATATCATTAAAAGATTTTTTAGGAGAACTGCATAACACCTCTTTTATAAAAGCTAGTTAGAATATGAAATTCCATTAGAATAAACTTATGGAACTTCATATTTATTATTGTGCTTTAGAAGTCATAAAAATTAGTTCTCTTTTTCTCTTTTAGAAAATATTTTACTTACGATCTTCCATTCACCTTCTATTTTTAAAAGACTCATATAATCTATATACGTAAATGTTGGATACTCTAGTTCTAGCCTCGCACTTGCAGCATTGCCAGAAATACTAATATCATGTATTCTGTTGGTTCTATCGATTACAGTACCCTTAATCATTTTTTCTTCAAAGAACTCTAATGCGTTCACTTCGGTATATTGATCACCTATAAACTTCATGGTTGCAGTATTATGAAATGCTTTTTTCAAGGTGGTAAAGTCATTGTTTTTGCCACCTTCCATATAGTTGGTTAATGTGTTTTCGACTAACTCTCGATCAGATATTTGTGCAAAAGTAGCTGTAGTGGATGTCATAAATATTATAAATAGAATTAATGTGTTTTTCATTTTTAAACCTCAAAAGGATTGTACTACAGGTCTTTCAGGGTCCTGTTTCCATACAGAGAAAGATCCGTCAAACAGACTTGCTTGAATACCTAAGTTTGCTAATGCTATCATTACAACTGTTCCAGAATATCCAGCACCACAAGAAGAAATAATATTGCTAGTACGCCAATTGGGTATAGTTTCATCAAATAATTTGATAATTGCTTCCTTTTCTAGAAAAAGTCCTGTGTTTTTGTCTAAAAGCGAGTTATATGCAGCACTAATTGCTCCAGGAATATGTCCGGTTCTTGGGTCTTCTGGTTTTCCGTTGTATCCGGCAATACCACGACCGTCTAAAACACAGGCACTATCTTTTTTAATCAAAAAATCAGGAAGCGATACTCGCAAATGTTCTTGACATATAGGCTCAAAAGTACCTGCTAATGTTTTATCAAATTCTTGAGAAATAGGTAAACCTTCTAATTGCCAATATTTATAACCGCCATTAAGAACACGAACATTTTTAAAACCCCAATATCGCATAGCCCACCAGATTCTACCAGCAAACATATGATGATAGTCATCATAGAGTATTACCGTGTCTTCTTTGTTAATACCTAGAGTCTTAAAAGATTGTTTTGCTGCTTCATATGTTGATACCTGAGCTAAATTAGGCGCAATATCTTGCTCTATAAATTCTTTCCGCCAATCAAGAAAGGTTGCAGTCGGGATGTGCCCCCATAAGTAATCGTTATATAACGATCTAGGATCTGTACCCCAGGTACCTCGCACATCAAAAATTTTGATATGGGATTGCCCTAAAATAGCATTAAGTTCTTTTGCTGTTATAAGAGGCGCTACGTTTATAGCGCCTCTTGTGATATTTAATTTTTCTTTTTTCATAGTACTTATATCTTTATCAATAACAGAAATAATGGCTATTATTATGGAATGTAGACCTCCACTTCTATTTCTATCATAAGTTCTGGCATTGCCAGTTCTTTTACTCCTAACCAAGTTGATTTTGGATAACGGTTTTCGGTATATAACGATTTTCGATATTCTAAATTTTCCATAAATAAAGTCATGTTTGTAGTATAGATGTTTTCTACAATAATATCGTCAAAAGTACACCCATAATGTATTAACATTTTCTCAATATCTGCATAACAATTTTTCATTTGTTGTGCATAATCACCAATAGCAGTTGGTTTTCCTTCTTCGTCCATACTAACAGCCCCCGAAGCTTTAATGAGGTTACCGATTTTTACCGCAAATGAATATCCAAAACCATTTTCAGTTTCGGATGCTCTACGCTGGTAATATTCTGGTTGTAATATGGTAGCTTTTTCTTGTGCCATGTGTTTATATATTTTTAGATTTTTTAAATGTACGTGTCCTAGAAAATTAGGAGATTCAAAAGTATATTGATTATAGGTTTTAGAAAATGGACAAAAGGGTACTCGTCTGGTACAATTAGGAATTTGTAGAAAACATCTTGTGACTTATTGATATAGGTTACTAAAAACATGAAATAATAAAGACATTTTGGATAGTAGAAAAGGTTAACTTTGTGATATCAGGTGATCAAAAGAAATATGATAAAGATTGACAAAAGTCTAATAAACAACGAGGTACTTCATGCATTATCGATAAAATCTAAAAAAGTTACTTTTCAGCGTAATGAAATAGTAGTAGAAGCAGGTAAAACATGCAATTATATCTTCTTTGTACGAAAAGGATTATTACGTAGTTTTTATTATGATCGAAAGGGAAAAGATGTCACAAATTGGTTCGCAAGTGAAGAAATGATTATAACTGCTGCACAAAGTTTTTTTAAACGTGAGCCTAGTTTTTTAGGAATTGAAGCTATCGAAGATACTGTTGTGAGAGCAATTTCTTATGAGCAATTAGAAGAAATGTTTCAAGAATACCATAGTTTAGAGCGGTTTGGGAGGTTAATAATGACCGAAATTATGATGGCGGTTGGTAAAAAAGCTATTTACTTACAGGTTAAAAGTGCAGAAGAAAGATATCATGAATTAATAAAAACGTATCCAGATATTTTTTACCGTGCAAAGCTTGGTCATATCGCAGGTTACCTAGGGATCACACAACAAAGTCTTAGTAGGATAAGAGCTAATACTACATAATATTGTCTGTTTTTTAACATAGGTGAAATGTTAAAACATATTTTCTCTCTAATTTTGAGATCATTAGAGTTGAATAACAATGACAAGAAAAAACATATTAATTACCGGTGCAAGTTCTGGATTAGGCAAAGGAATGGCTATAGAATTTGCAAAACAAGGATGCAATTTAGCTTTATGTGCGAGAAGAGTTGAAAAACTTGAATTGCTTAAAAAAGAATTACAAGAACTGAATCCTAACATTCATGTTTTCTTGAGAGCTTTAGACGTTACCAAGCAAGAAGATGTATTTAAAGTTTTTAAGGCCTTTGAAGTAGATTTTAAAAACAGTAGAGAAACCTTAGATCGTGTTATCATTAATGCCGGTATGGGTAAAGGAGCTTCTCTTGGTAAGGGATATGCGAAACAAAATATGCAAACGGCAATGACTAATTTTTGTGGTGCCATTAGCCAGATGGAAGCTGCAATGGAGATCTTTCGAGAGCAAAATCATGGGCATCTTGTACTGATCTCTTCGATGTCTGCATTTAGAGGATACCCAAGAGCAATGACTGTTTATGCGGCTACCAAGGCGGGTATAAAAAGTTTAGCCGAAGGATTAAGAGTTGATGTGCTTCATAAACCTATCAAGGTGTCGACTATATTTCCAGGATATATAGAGTCTGAAATGACAGACTCAGTAGGGAAACCTCCTCCTTTTATGATTTCACTTGACAAAGGATCAAAGCTTTTGGTTAAATCAATAAACAAAGAAAAAGCAAAGACTTTTGTTCCCTATTGGCCATGGTATTTTATTAAACTTATTATGCCTTTTATGCCTTTAAAAATGTTACGAAAATTTTAATTATCAATTATGGATTTTAACTTATCCGCTAAGTCGAAAGAATATACAGAACGTTTAAAAACGTTTATGAAAAAGCATGTATTCCCTTTTGAAAAAGAATTAATACTATATAACAAAAAGAATAATGCAGATGGTGACTGGACCCAATGGACAGAGCATCCAAAGTTGAGTGAACTAAAAACATTGGCTAAAGAAGAAGGTCTATGGAATTTGTTTTTGCCGGACAATAAAATTGGGCAAGGATTAAGTGTTTTAGAGTATGCTCCATTAGCAGAAGAAATGGGACGTGTGTATAACGCAGCAGAAATCTTTAATTGTAATGCGCCAGATACCGGAAATATGGAGGTGCTGTACCATTTTGGAAGTGAAGAGCAAAAAAGTAAGTGGTTACAACCTATGCTTAGTGGTGAAATAAAATCTGTTTTCTGTATGACAGAGCCAGAAGTAGCTTCCTCTGATGCAACAAATATTCAAACTTCTATTGAAGAAGATGGAGATGAAATAGTAATAAACGGAAAAAAATGGTGGTCAACAGGATTGGGACACCCAGATGCTAAGTTGGCTATAGTTTTGGGTAAAACCGATAAGTTTGAGGAGAAACACAAACAGCACAGTATGGTTTTGGTGCCGTTAGATACTCCAGGAGTAGAAATTATACGTATGCAAAATACTTTTGGTGCGTATGATCCACCTGCTGGTCATGGAGAAATACATTTTAAAGAAGTACGTGTTTCTAAGAAAAATCTAATTATGGGATTTGGAGCTGGTTTTGCTATCGCTCAAGGAAGACTAGGGCCGGGTAGAATTCATCATTCTATGCGCTGTATCGGAGCAGCAGAAAGGGCATTAGAATTGGCAATTATTAGAAGTGGAACTAGACATGCTTTCGGAAAACCTTTAGCAAAGCTAGGAGGAAATTCAGAACGATTTGCCAAAGCTCGTATAGCCATAGATCAAGCTAGACTACTTACGCATTATGCCGCTTGGAAAATAGATCATGAAGGAGTAAAAAATAGTATGACCGAAATTTCTGCAATCAAAGTAGTAGCACCAAATGTATTACAAGAAGTAACAGATATGGCTATGCAAATTCATGGTGGTGCAGGATTATCAGATGATTTTCCGTTAAGTAGTTTTTTTGCACAAGCAAGAGCCTTACGATTAGCAGATGGACCAGATGAAGTGCACATGCGTATGATTTCCAGACTTGAATTTAAAAAATATCTTACATAATGTCTAAGGTTAAAGATTTAGAGAAAGAACAACGTTCAGGAGAAGAACTTGATTTACAGAAACTGCTCCCATGGATGAAAAAATATGTTCCAACCATTAATGATCAACCCACTGTTACACAGTTTTCGGGTGGTGCATCTAATTGGACATATCGATTGAAATTTGAACAAGATGATATTATCTTAAGAAGAGCGCCATTAGGTAAAAAAGCCGCAGGAGCCCATGATATGCCTAGAGAATTTCACCTTCAAAAGAAACTCAAACCACATTATCAATATGTGCCCGAAATGCTTGCCGTTTGCGAAGATGAATCTGTTTTAGGGTCTACTTTCTATCTTATGGAACGCTTAGAAGGTATTATTCTTAGAAAAAACTTACCAAAGGAAGTTAATTGGGATGAAGCTACTGTTCAAAAAATTTGCTATTCTTTTTGGGATAAAATGATTGAACTGCATCAAGTTGATTATAAAAAAGAAGGCTTAGAGGATCTAGGAAAGGGAGAAGGGTACATCGAGCGACAAATTTTAGGGTGGAATAAACGGTATGCTAATGCTAAGACCTGGAATGTTCCTTCTGGGAAAAAGGTGATGAAATGGCTAGAAGAAAATATGCCTAAGGAAGAAAAACTTTGTGTGATTCACAACGATTTTCGATTAGACAATGTTGTCTTAGACCCTTCTGATCCATCAAATGTTTTAGGAGTATTAGATTGGGAATTAGCTGCTATAGGGGATCCGTTGATGGATTTAGGAAACAGCTTGGCATATTGGATAGAGGATAATGATACATCTTTTGCAAAATCAATGAGAAGACAACCTAGTAATATTCCTGGAATGCTTACCAGAGAAGAGATCATAACCTACTATTGTCAAAAAACAGGGCGAGAAGTAGATGATTTTCGTTTTTACAGAGTATACGGTTTATTTAGACTTGCGGGAATAGTTCAGCAAATTTATTATCGCTACTCAAAAGGGTATACCAAAAATAAAGCCTTTAAGAACTTTTGGATCGCATCTTGGTACTTAATAAAAACATGCGAGAATGTTATTAAGCAAAAAAATGTATAGCAATTTAATATGTCTGTAATTTATCTAATACGACACGGCCAGGCAAGTTTCTTAAAACGGGATTATGACCAACTTTCAGAAATAGGTGTCAAACAATCGATCATTCTGGGAGAAGTTTTAAAACAAAGAAAAAATGTTCCGGCTTATGTCTTAGGGGGTAGTATGAAACGCCATCATGAAACTGCATTGCATGCTACAGAAGCAGTTGATCTTGATATAAAGTATACAGAAGATGGTCGTTGGAATGAATATGATCATATGGAGTTAATCACAAAACATCAACCAGATTTTGAAAACTTTGATGAATTAGCTCGCTATATTAAGAATCAAACTCATCCTACAAGAACGCTTCAACAATTATTAAACAACTCAATCAAAGATTGGATGAACGATAGGCATGATTATATCTTGAAATGGTCTGATTTTAAAGAACGTGTATGGTCTAGCGTAAATGAATTAGCAACACGTTTAGAAAAAGAAGAAACAGCTTGGGTGTTTACTTCTGGGGGTCCTATAGCTGTTGTTATGTTAGAACTTTTAGGATTAAGAGATCAACAATTTATGGGGCTTCAAGGAAAAATAGTAAATACAGGTATTACGAAGATATTGGTTGGTAAAAGTGGACTCTCATTAAGTACTTATAATGAGTATAGTCATTTAGAATTTGAATCAAGTTTAATTACTTATCGTTAAAAAAAATGAAATTAGAAAAACTAAATACATCCTACCCTAATAAGAGTGCTTTTATAACAGGCGCCGGTGGCGGACTTGGTTTAGCATATGCCAAACTACTAGCAAAAAACGGATGGACACTTCATCTTTCTGATATTAATAGAGAAACCTTAGAACAATCAAGTCGGTCATTAGAAAATGCAGCTACTGTTCATTTGTATACCCTAAATGTTAGTGATAACAACGAGTACAGTAATGTATTTAACAAAGTACAAGAACACTCTACAAAAGTTGATCTATTGATAAATAATGCCGGTATAGGTGATGGAGCCTTGTTTGAAAATTATGAATTAGAAAACTGGGAAAGAATGATTCGTATCAATCTATTGGGGACGTTTTATGGATGTCATCATTTTGTACCAATGATGCAAAAACAACAAAATGGTTTAATTATTAATATAGGAAGTGCAGCTGGTTTTCTTAATGGTCCAGGAATGTCGGCATATAATGTTTCAAAAGCTGGAGTGTATTCGCTTTCTGAAACACTTTATCATGAGTTAAAGTCAAGTAACATTCATGTAAGTGTTGTAACACCAACGTTTTTCAAAAGTAATGTAATGCAAAGTGCAAAAGGATCACAGGATTTTAAAGCCTTTGCAGAAAAACAAATGAAATACTCTAAAACAAATGCAGATGAACTTGCTGAGGTTTCACTGCATGAGGCTTCAAAAGGAAAATTTCAAATCATACACCCTTATGACGCAAAGCGAAATCATTTTTTTAAAAAATGGTTTCCAAAGCTAGTAGAGAAACAATTTGAGAAAATGATGGCAAAGTTAACTCGATCTTTGTAGTTTTTTATATCCCGATAGGTAACTTATCTGCTGAAATGTGTCAACCTGGTTCATCTTGAGTGTTTTAGGTTGTAAAAACGCGAGCATTATTTGCACTAAAGACGTAATATGGGGTAAAGTAATCAATCTCTTTTTGTTATAACTACTATAAAAAGGACGTCTACAAATGATTGCAGTACGCCCTTTTTGGTTTTGTTGTTTACTTCTTTTTAACACTTGGCCATTTTTTGTGGGCTGCAATCTTTAATGTGGTTGTATCAACATTCCAGAGTTGCATCGCATTGAAATCACCTCCTTCAGACGGGCCATTGTAAAACAGATATAATTTACCATCAACGATATCAAATGTTTCCGGATTAATTGGGAATTTAGTGTCTTTAGCACCGACTCCCCAAGCACAGTGCCCTCCAAATTGTGGCAGATATTTTTCTGGGTCACTCTTGAAGGTATCTCGATTTTCTGTAGTTGAAAACTGATAAGTAGCATTATTGTATTTTTCAGTAATCTTTGTGCTACCTTGTATTGCCGTATTTGAAAAATAGGCTACAACATCATAACCTCCAATAGCTAAGCCATTATCATCAACAGGTTGAATTTGTGCATTAATGTTTAATGCTATACAACCTAGTGTAAGGACTAGTAAAAACTTTATATTTTTCATATTATTATTTTTAATTAACATTTAATTGCGAGAGTGTGAATCAAAGGTTTTTCCACTAACTTTCCACTCTCCATCTTTTTTATATAAGACAAGAAAATCTGTGAAACGGAATCCGAGCCAATTAATTGATTCTATTTTGGCTGCTGCTGCGGGCCCAGAAATATCAATCCAGGCAATATGATTTTGAACGTCTTTAGATTCTCCAAGAGAGTCCATAACCTCACCAAACTTATCGGCATCAAGATTCATAAATTGTCCATCCATTGATCCTACAATGTGTGTATGATCATAAAATACTGAACGAATTAACTTTCCATTTCCAGTACGAGCACTATCAATATAGGGTTGAAGCGCCTTGGCTACAGCCTTGTATTCATTAAATTCCTGAGTTTCGTTTTGTGTAATTTCCATTTTTTATATTTTTTAATGATTAAACTTTCACTTGACTATTTAGCTATTAATTGCGTGAATGTGAATCGTAGACTTTTGCGCTAATTTTCCATTCACCATCTTTTTTATACATAGCAAAGAAGTCTGTAAAACGGAATCCAACCCAATTGGTAATTTCAAGTTTAACGGCCGCAGCAGGACCTGAGATGTCAATCCACGCTATATGATATTGCATATTATTTGCGGCTCCAAAGGAATCCATTCCTTTACCAAAATCTTCTTTATTTACATTCATAAACCCTCCATCCATAGATCCTACGACATGTGCATGATCATAAAATGCAGTAATCATCAATTGACCATTTCCTGCTCGTCCTCCTTCGAAATACGGTTGGAGAGCATTAACTATTTCCTGGTATTCATTAAATTTTTGAATTTCTTCTTTTGTGTTCATTTCTTTTGTATCCATTTTTATTTTTTTTTTAGTTGCTTATTAGAACAGAAATCATAGTGCAACTATGGTTAACTATGATATCATATATTTTTATATTAGAACGTTCGTATATTAGTATTTAAAAAAAATACTTCATAACCGTATCTACCATTAATTCTTTGAAAACTTCATAAAGTTTAATAGCTCGTAAAGCTATTGCATTCATAAGTACATCTTGTCTGTTCTTCAGAAAGAGCAAAGATTTTTATCCGAATTAAGTCTTTTTTATAAAACTGTTTCTCATTCATTTGTTAAAACTAGAGCCGTTGTGAATTAATTTATCATCTTCCTCTTTATGATGACATAAAAAATAGTTCTTAATAGTTTTTCCAGAGAATATTAATCATTTTTAAACTGAGACGGTGTAACTCCCGTATGTTTTTTAAACAATCGAGCAAAATATGTAGGGTATTCAAACCCTAAATTATAACCGATTTCTGAAATACTCCTGTTACTTGATAATAACTGTTTTTTTGCTTCAGCTATAATTTTACTATGTATAATTTCTGTGGCTGTTTTTCCTAAATTATGTTTAATTAAATCACCAAAATAGTTAGTTGAAAGATTTAATTTATCCGCAAAATAATTTACAGATGGTAATTGTTGTGGATTACCTGCATAATAGCTGTTTAATTGTTTTTTAAACTCGACTACTATCTTATTATACAATGGTTCTCGTGTATCAAATTGTCTTTTATAACATTTGCTGATATATGTGCATATCAAATTGCAATAAGCCATAATCAAATCCAATGCATAATTGTCTTTTCTGTACTCGGTTAGAACTTGCTTATAGAGTGTCTCTATTTGTGATTGTTCATCTTCTGACAAGAAAAGTGCCTCATTAATTTCGTACTGAAAAAAACTAAAATCTATATTATGTTCTTGTAACAAAATTGGGGATATCAAAATATGGTATCCTTTCCAAGGTTTTTTTACTTCCCATTTATGTGTTTGATCAGGTTTTATAAAATAACAAAAACCTGATTTGGTATCAAATTCAGTATTTCCATACCATTCTAAGTCGGTCATACCTCGTTTAAAAGCAATCATATAAAAATCAGATTTCAATCCTTTACAAGAGAGACGAAGCTCAGGGAAATCATCATAATGAACAACATCAATGAGTTCCTTTTTTGGTGAGCCATAACCAATAAATTGGTTGTATTCTTTTATAGTATTGAAATATTGCATAGTATCCATAAATGAGGCTGTAGTTATAACTAAGGAAATTTACGATTCTTTACTAGTTTATAAAATTATAAGTTTATAATGACATTAAAAATCCTGAACTGTAGGTCTAAGTACAATCTCATTTATATCCACATCGGCAGGTTGTTCAATAGCAAACGCAATCGCTCTTGCAACAGAATTTGAAGAGATTGCTTGCTGGTAAAATTCTTGAACTATTTCGACACTTTCTTTATGTGAGCTTCCGCTCTTTAATTCTGAATCAACGGCACCTGGCTCAATCGTTGTTGTTCTTATATTACCACCTAATTCATGGCGTAGACCTTCAGAAATAGCGCTAACCGCATATTTTGTGCCACTATATACGGTACCACCTGGACTAAATACCTTTATTCCTGCAACAGAAGATAAATTAATAAAATGCCCTGACTCTTGTTTTTGAAAAATAGGTAAAGCTGCAGCAATACCGTATAAAACACCTTTTATATTAATATCAATCATTCTATCCCATTCATCAACTTTTACTTCAGTTAAAGGTGCAATGGACATTAATCCTGCATTATTGATAATAACATCCATTTTTCCAAACTCGTTTAGCGCTTTTTCTACAAGAGCTTGCACCTCATTTTTGTTTGTAACATCAGTTTTTAGATAAATAGCTTTTCCTAAACCTTTAGTGTTGATATCCTTTGTGATACTTTGTAAGCGTTCTTCACGACGTGCACCTAAAACCACATTTGCACCTTTTGAAGCCAAATGACGTGCTGTAGTTTCTCCTAATCCACTACTAGCTCCTGTAATGACTACTGTCTTTCCAGATATGTTATTTGTTAGATCCATATTTTGTTTAATTTAAAATTTATAGGGCAAAGATATATTGGAAGTTGTGTACGATACTGATACAAAAAAAGGGAAAGATGAAACAAATCACTGATTGATATAGATTTGTTCTGTTTTATGAACTTTTTTTATTCTATAAACTATGTTTTGAAGGTTTTAGAGTTTTAAAAAAAACTTGATAAGTTAGAAGAAAGATTTGTTTTTGAGGAAGTAGCAAAGGCTTAAGATGATAAATTTAAAACTAGCATAAGACGAGAAAACAACGATATGGAGGAAGAATACTAAAAATTACATTTAATTTATCCCAACAAAAAGATTAGTGTGGTTTTAATGTAATAAACAGATTGGTCAAGTTTTGTGAGACAAAAAAAAGGGTAAAGCTGAATTTTTCAACTTTACCCTTATAAGGTGGTGCCTCCAGGAATCGAACCAGGGACACAAGGATTTTCAGTCCTTTGCTCTACCAACTGAGCTAAGGCACCTTGCTGTAAGCGGATGCAAATATAGAACCCTTTTTTTAATACTCAAAAGAAAATTTTAAAAAAATCGTTTTGTATTTTTACAACTTATAAAAATAGATATGAATCTTATCATAGATGTAGGTAACACATTTACCAAAATAGGAGTGTTTGATACATCAGAAATTATTTATAAAGAGATAGTTAAGCTAGAAGGGCTTATTGAGCAAATTGAAAAAATAAAAAAAGATTACCCTTTACTAAAAAATGCAATTATTTCATCAGTTTCTGATTTACCTAAGAGCTCAATTACTCATATTAAAGCTCTTTTTAACACAATAGTGTTAAATCATATGGTTGAAATGCCTTTTACAAATTTGTATAAAACTCCAAAAACATTAGGGATTGATCGGTTGGCATTGGTTGCCGGGGCAGTGGATCAATTTCCAAAAAAAAATGTTTTAGTTATCGATGCAGGAACATGTATCACCTATGATTTTAAAAATATTAACGAAGAATATTTAGGAGGAGCCATAGCTCCAGGAATCCGATTACGGTATAGTAGCCTGAATAACTTTACTGCGAAATTGCCATTATTAACATTAAAAGATCCAGAAAATACAATAGGAAATAGTACAGAAGAAGCCATTCATTCTGGAGTTATAAACGGGATTTTACACGAAATTAATGGAGTAATTGAAGAATATTGCAACATTTATTCTGATTTAACAGTTATTTTAACCGGAGGAGATGCACATTTTTTGTCTAAAAGATTAAAAAATGGCATATTTGCCACTTCCAATTTTTTGTTGGAGGGTTTAAACTACATTTTAGTTTTTAATAATAGTAGATGATAAAGAAGATTTTAGTAGTCATGTTAATGGTTGTAACCTTAACATCTTATGCGCAGGAAGGTACTTCATCACCATATTCTTTTTATGGAATAGGAATCCAGAAGTTTAAAGGAACGGTTGAGAATAGATCTATGGGGGGGTTGAGCGTTTTTACAGATAGTATTCATGCGAACCTTCAAAACCCAGCATCTTTTGGAGAACTTAAGTTAACAACTTATGCCCTTGGTACATCATATAGTAATTTTAAAATAAGTAATAGTACAGAATCATCATCTGGAGATAATGCTTCGTTAGATTATTTGGCGATAGGTATTCCTGCAGGAAAATTTGGTTTTGGTTTTGGGGTTATCCCTTTAACATCTGTTGGATTTCAGCTTAATTCTGTAGAAAGTGATAATTCAGAGCAACGCTTTACTGGAACAGGAGGGCTGAACAAAGTGTTTGTGGCTGCGGGATTCAAAGTTAACAAGAATCTAAGTGTTGGTATGGATTTTAATTATAACTTTGGAAATATTGAGAATAAGGCAATATTAACGCGACCGACTGTACAGTTTGATACTAGAGAAATTACGAATTCGGATCTATCCGCATTTAGTGTCTCTTTAGGAGTGGTTTATAAAAGAATGATAACTGATAAGTTAGAGTTGTTTGCATCTGTTGTTTCTACACCGTCTTATAATCTTACTGCTGATAGTACTAGAGAGTTATCTTCAGTATTAGTAACCACGGATGGACGAGAAACAGTGATAGATAGACAAGAAACAGATTTAGGTAATAATGATATAGATATCCCTGCCGAGTTTAAATTTGGTAGTGGTATAGGTGAGAAAAGAAAATGGTTTGTTGGAGCCGAATACACGTATTTAGATGTAGGTGATTATTCTAATGCGGTGTTTATTCAGGATAATGTAGCATATGAGAATGCCGCTAAATTTAGAGTTGGAGGTTTTTACATCCCTAAATATAACTCGCTAACAAGTTACTTTAAAAGAGTAGTTTATAGAGCAGGTATTCGATATGAAGAAACGGGATTAAATATCAATAACACTTCGATTGATGAGTTTGGCATATCTTTTGGAGTAGGGTTACCTGTAGGACGATTATTCTCTAATGCCAATATAGGCATAGAGTATGGTCAGAGAGGGACAACTGATTTAGGATTAGTAAAAGAAGACTTTTTTAATATATCTATAGGTTTGTCACTAAATGACAAATGGTTTAGAAGAATAAAATTTAATTAACACAATTTTACAGCTATGAATACCAAGTTTTTATTTACAATAGCAGCAGGATTAGCTTTAAGTACTAGTAGTATTAGTGCTCAAGCTACAGACTGTGCAACCACGGCTTCAATTGCCTATGAGCATGCTAAAGTGAAAAATTATCAAGCGGCTGAAGAGCCTCTTTGGAAAGTAAGAAAAGAATGCCCAACGTATAGCCTTGCTACATATCAATTTGGAGAGAAATTATTAAAGGACAAACTGAAAAAAGCAGCAGCGGCTGATAAAAAAACCATAGCTAATGAGCTTATAACATTACTTAAAGAACGTTTTCAATATTTTCCTTCAAAAACGAAGATAGGGAACATGCATGGTACTATTGGTCAAATAATGTTTGATAATAAAATAGGTACAATAGATACGCAATATGCAGAGTTGCATAAAGCTTGGACAGAAGATAAAGATAATGTGAGTAATCCTAAAAATGTATATACTTATTTTTATTTGCTAGTTGAGTTACATGAAAAAGGTAAAAGAGAGCTTCAAGATGTTTTTGATCTTTATGATGGCGTGATTGAAAAAATTGAAGACGAAGAAAGTAAAAAAGCAAAAATTATTGCCGAATTAACAGAAAAAGAAGAATCTGGTACTGCTTTAAGCTCTAAAGAAAAGAAAAAACTAAGCAGATCAGGAAAAATTCTATCGAATTATAGTAAGGTAAAAGCTGGAGTAAACCAAAAACTTGGTGAACTTGCAGATTGTAAAAACTTAATACCTTTATATACAGGTCAGTTTGAAGCTAAAAAGACCGATATAAACTGGTTAAAAGGAGCAGCAAGTAGAATGTCCTCAAAAGAGTGTACAGATGATCCTTTGTTCTTTAAACTTGTAGAAGCTTTACATAAAGCAGATCCTTCTGCTAAGACAGCTTATTACTTAGGGATTTTAGCTTTAAAAGACAAGAAGACTTCTGTTGGATTAAAGTATTTTAATCAATCTGCAGAGTTAGAAACTAAGAGCAGTGATAAAGCTAAAGTGTATTTTAGAATCGCTGAAGTTTTGAAAAAGCAAGGAAGCAAAGGAAAAGCTAGAGGATATTACAGAAAAGCTTTAAAATATAGACCTTCTATGGGTACTGCATATCTTAGAATAGCGTCAATGATCGCAAGTAGTGCTAATAACTGCGGTACAGATGTTTTTAGTAAAAGAGCAGTATATTGGTTGGCAGAAAATTATGCAAGAAGAGCAGGTAAGGTTGATCCTAGTTTAAAATCAACAGCAAGTAAGACTGCTGCAAACTATAAAGCTAAGGCTCCATCAAAAACGGATATCTTTAATAACCCTGGTGTTAGTTCTGTATCTATCGGATGTTGGATTGGAGAAATAGTAAGAGTTCCTAAGCTATAATGCAAAACAAAAAATATCATATATTATTCAACATTGTCATAGCTTTTGCTGTGACAATGTTTTTTTCATGCAATTCAAATACTCGCAGTAGCTCAAGATATCTAATGTCTGAAGAAGCTCCAATTGCCGAAGGATTTGATTTAAACCTTAAGTATACCGATTCCGGAAGATTAACGGCAATATTAAAGGCGCCTAGAGTGTTTGATTTTACGAATAAATCTTTTGGGTATTATGAATTTCCAGAAGGGATCATTTTGGATATCATAGATAAAGAAGGAAAAGTTAGTGTGATTACTTCAGATTATGCAATTTCATATCAACAAACAGGTTTGATAGATATGAGAGGAAATGTTGATATTCAAACTGCAGATAGTACACATTTGCAGGCAAAACAACTCTATTGGGATAAAAGCATAAACTGGGTTTTTACAGATCAACCGTATAAAAGCTACCTTTCAGACGGTAATATTAACGAAGCCGATGGTTTTGATGCTAATCAGGATTTTACTATATTGAATTCAAGAATTAACGATGGTGTAATTCTTATAGAAGATTAATTCTCCTAATCTACTGTATGAGAATATGTATTCTTGTTGTAGCTTAGCACCAAATTTAATTTTTTACATATCACCTAAAAATATAACAATAAGAACATGAAAGTATTTAAGTTCTTCGAATATGCTTATCTGGCAATAATGTGTTTCTTTTTATATCAAGCATATGCAGATTGGGGATCAGGAGAAGGTAGAAGTTATATGTATATCGTTTTTGCATGTATAGCGGTTTTTATGTTTTTCTTTAAAAGGAATTTTAGGAAGAAGTTTGATGCCAATAACAAAGACTGATTCATGGAATTCCAAATCATTGTTGTTGTACTTTCACTTATCCTTTCGGCTTTCTTTTCGGGTATGGAAATAGCCTATGTTTCCTCTAATAAAATTCATATTGAAATTGAAAAAAAACAAGGAGGATTTATTTCGAATATTCTTACTCGATTAACGAAAAAGCCTTCAAAGTTTATTGCTACAATGTTAGTGGGTAATAATATAGCTTTGGTTGTGTATGGTATTTATATGGGGGATATATTGATTGATGTATTCGAATCGTATTTGCCGTCAGAATTTTGGATGTTTGATTATGCTGTTACAGAGCTTAGGTTATTGACTCATACAATAATTAGTACAGGGATCATTTTAATTACGGCAGAGTTTCTGCCCAAAGTTTTTTTTCAAATCTATTCAAATACATTACTTAAGGCGTTTTCATTTCCGTCATATGTCTTTTACTTGATATTTTCTCCTATTTCTTGGTTTGTCATTCGAGTATCAGATTTTGTGTTGAAAAAATTTTTTAAAACCGATGGCGATGAGGTACAACTGGCATTTAGTAAAACAGAATTAGGAGACTATATAAGTGAGCAGATGGAAACTGTAGAAGAACATGACGAAGTGGATAGTGAAATACAGATTTTTCAAAATGCCTTAGATTTTTCAGATGTAAAATCTAGAGAAGTCATGATTCCTCGTACAGAAATAGTGGCTGTCGAAAAATCTCAATCTATAGAAGAAGTAAGTAAACTTTTTATAGATACAGGGTTGTCAAAAATATTGGTTTTCAATGGCACTATAGACGATATAATTGGTTATGTGCATTCATTTGAATTGTTTAAAAAACCTAAATCTTTACGTTCTATTTTAATGCCAGTAGTCTTTGTTCCAGAAACGATGTTTGTTAAAGATGTTCTTAATCTTTTGACCAAGAAACATAAAAGTATGGCTGTGGTTATTGATGAGTATGGTGGCACCAGTGGTATTATTACCGTTGAAGATATTGTTGAAGAACTTTTTGGAGAAATTGAAGATGAACATGATTCAATAGAATTAATTGAAGAGCAGTTATCAGAAAAAAAATATCGCTTTTCAGCAAGAATAGAAGTAGATCATATTAATGAAACCTACAAATTAAATTTACCTGAAGGTGAAAATTATGAGACTCTTGGGGGAATGATTGTAAATCATACAGAAGAAATCCCAGAACAGGACGATATTGTGGTTATAGATAATTTTAAGATTAAAATTAAAGAAACTTCAAACACTAAAATTGAAATCATTGAACTTGAAATATTGTCTATTGATTAATCTTTTAAAAGATAAAAACAATTCTCGACAATAGGTTTACTGTCTTATAGATGTGTTAAAACCGTATTTGTTTTTGGTTAAAAAAACAAACCTTTATTTCTTTAATCTTTAATTGGTATTATTACAATAAAATGGTATTTTCGCCCACTATATTTCAATGAATTATTATAAAATACCATGGCAGTTTTAAATAAAATCAGACAACGCTCCATTTTTCTAATTGTAATCATAGCCCTAGCACTTTTTTCTTTTGTACTAGCAGACTTGATTCGTAATGGAGGTGCAATTTCTCAAAAAGCAGAGAATACAATCGCTACAATAAATGGAGAGGATATTGATAGAACAGAATTTGCGAAAAAAGTAGAAGCAGCTTCTAGAAATTTTGGAGGAAACGGATCTAGTATTCAAGCTGTAAATTATGTTTGGAATCAAGAAGTACGTCAAGTTGTTTTTCAAGAACAGTTTGAAGAGTTAGGGATTAAAGTTGGTGAAGATCAGGTTAATCAATTGTTAGAAGAATCACTTGCGAATAACCCAACATTTCAAAATGAAGCAGGTGTTTTTGATAAAGCTAAAATGCAAGAATATGTGGCAAATGTGAAAGCTACTTCGCCTCAAGCATATCAGCAGTGGTTAGATTATGAAACTTCTATAAGTAAAGGTGCTGTAGAAGAGACATATTTAAATATGATTAAAGCAGGAGTTGGTTCTACTTTAAAAGAAGGAGAGCTAGCGTATAAGATGGAAAATGACAATGTGGATATAAAATTTGTTCAATTACCATTTTCAAGTATTCAGGATTCAGAAGTTACTGTTTCTGATGCTGAAATCAAATCTTATATAGATGCACATGCATCACAATATAAGGCAGAAGCTTCAAGAAATATTAGTTATGTTTTGTTTAAAGAAGTTGCAAGTGCAGAAGATGAAAGTGAGATTATGACCAAAGTAGCTGCTTTATTAGATGATAAAGTACAATTTTCTGAAGCTACAAAAACAAACGATACCGTACTAGGTTTTAAAAATGTTGAAAATGCAGAACAATTTATTAATCAATATTCTGCTATTAAATTTGATGGTCGTTTTAAATTTAAAAAAGATTTACCTACTTCTGTAGCAGATACAATTTATAACCTACCTATTGGTGGAGTGTATGGACCTTATAAAGATGGGGAGTATGTTAAGTTATCTAAAGTAATTGCTCAGAAGCAGATACCAGATTCTGTTAAGGCAAGTCATATTTTAGTGTCTTGGGAAGGACTTCGTACAGCTGGGGATACAAAACGTACTAAAGAAGAAGCAAAAACATTAGCCGATAGTATTGCTAATGTAATAAAAAGCAATAAAGATAAATTTTCAGAACTTGCAGTGGCATTTTCTTCTGATAGTTCAAACAAAGATAAAGGAGGAGATTTAGGATATTTCGTTCCTGGAGCAATGGTTCCTGCTTTTAATGATT
The DNA here is from genome assembly GCF_003443715.1 of Aquimarina sp. AD10. Taxonomy (NCBI): domain Bacteria; kingdom Pseudomonadati; phylum Bacteroidota; class Flavobacteriia; order Flavobacteriales; family Flavobacteriaceae; genus Aquimarina; species Aquimarina sp. AD10. The sequence goes on from NZ_CP031965.1 coordinate 4,900,452, forward strand.
ATTGCTTTGATAATGAAGTTGGAGATCAAGGAATTGTTGAAACACAATTTGGATATCATGTTATACGTATAGAGGATCAAAAGAATGAGCAAAAAGCTATTCAGGTTGCTACTGTAGCTCAGAAAATAGAACCTAGCGAAAAAACAATCAATACTATTTTTACAGAAACAACTAAATTCCAAATTGCTGCTAGAGATAAAGATTTTGCTGAAGTTTCTAAAGAAAATGGATTAGCAGTAAGACCAGTAAATAAAATTAAGGAATTAGATGAAAATATACCTGGTGTAGGAAGTCAAAGATCTGTAGTACAGTGGGCGTTTAAAGAAGAGGTTAAAGTAGGTGAGATAAAGCGTTTTGATGTGCCAGAAGGATATATTGTTGCTCAATTAACAGGGAAATCTGAAAAAGGTAATATGAGTGTTGAAGAAGGTAGTGCAGTGGTTAAACCGATATTGATTAAAGAAAAGAAAGTAGAAATGCTTAAAAATAAAATTTCTGGATCAACTATTGAAAATATTGCTAGTAGTGCTAGTCAAACTGTGAAAACAGCTTCAGCATTAAACATGAAAACACCTACAATTAGTGGTGCAGGAACAGAGCCAAAAGTAGTTGGTACTGCTTTTGCTTTAGAAATAGGAGCTGTTTCTGGTCCTATAGTAGGTAATAATGGAGTATATGTTATCGAGGTAACGAAAAGTACACCTGCTAGTGGTTTAGATACATATATGAGTTATGCAGTACAAGCAACAAAGGCGCAATCAGGTTTAGTTAATTCTAAGGTATTTGAAGCACTTAAAGAAGCTGCAGAGATCGAAGATAAAAGAGCTAAATTCTACTAGTTAATAAAACTAAATAAAGGATAAAAAAAATCCGGAAGAAATTTTCTTCCGGATTTTTTTGTTTTGAATATTGTGTAAATAGCTGTTCGTTAGCTTCTAACTTTCTGCTCCCATTTCCATGCAGAACTAAGCGAATCATCTAGATTACTTTCTGCTTTCCAACCTAGTTCTTCATTAGCCTTAGTAGTGTCAGCATATGCTGCTGTTATATCACCTTCTCTTCTAGCAACAATTTTATAGTTAAGTTTTTGTTTGGAAACTTTTTCAAAAGACTGGATAACTTCTAAGACGGTACTTCCTGTACCTGTACCTACATTAAAAACTTCGTAATTAGAATTGTTTTTATCTTCTAAAAGTCGTTGTAAGGCAATGACATGAGCTTTGGCAAGATCTACAACGTGGATGTAATCTCTAATACACGTTCCATCTTGTGTTGGATAATCATCTCCAAAAACAGAAAGTTGCTCTCGAAGCCCAATTGCAGTTTGAGTTATGTATGGAATAAGGTTTTGAGGAACTCCTATAGGTAATTCTCCTATTGCCGCTGTAGGATGAGCACCGGTTGGATTAAAATAACGAAGTGCTATTGCTTTAAGATTGGTATTTACTTTACAGGTGTCTCGAATAATTTCCTCTCCGATTTGTTTGGTATTCCCATAAGGAGATTCAGCTGCTTTTACAGGTGCATTTTCAGTAATAGGTAATTCATCTGCCTGCCCATATACAGTGCATGAAGAACTAAAGATAAAATTAGAAGAAGCTTTGATGCTTAGTTCTTGTAGTATATATACTAGTGTTGCAAGATTGTTTTCGTAGTATAACAATGGGTTTTCTACACTTTCACCAACAGCTTTTGACGCAGCAAAATGGATTACACCTTGCACATCATCATGACGCTTAAAAAAATCTTGAACCTTGCTTTTTTCTCTTAGATCAAACTGCTCAAAAATTGGTTCTTTTCCTGTAATCGAAGTAATTCCCTTAAGTACTTCTGGAGATGAGTTAGAACAGTTATCAATTATTACAACTTCGAACCCCTTGTTTTGTAATTCTACAACGGTATGAGATCCAATGAACCCTAACCCGCCTGTGACTAATACTTTCATCTATTATAATTTTTGTTTTATGAGCACTATGTTTTCTAATCAGTAAATTTTTTTATGACTGCATCTAGGTCTATTTCATCAAGTGATTCTATAATCATATCCGGAGTAAAAGCATAATTTGCAAGATCTTTCTTTTTGGAAACTCCTGACAATGTTAATATCGTGTTGTACCCCATTTGTATCGAACCAAGAATATCAGTATCCATAGTATCGCCAATAACGATAGTTTCTGCTGTAGTTAAGCCTAATTTTTTTCTAGCTGCACGCATCATAACCGGGCTAGGTTTGCCAACACTAAATGCTTTTTTTCCTGTGGCCTCTTCTATCATTGATACGATTGATTTAATCCCTAAATTGGACCAACCTTTTTTCTTTGGTGAAGGATCTAAATTAGTTGCGATAAGTTTGGCACCTGATAAAATCATGTCTACAGCGTTATTCGCCATCTCTAGAGTGAAATTTCTACCTTCGCCTACAACTACATAATCAGGATCTGAGGTTACTAAAGAATATCCGTTTTCATGTAAACTTGTTATCAAACCTCCTTCGCCTAAAATATAAGCAGTGCCGTTTGGTTTCATAAAACTTAAAAACCATGCTGTAGCCATGGCACTAGTATACACGTTGTCTTCTTTTATTGAAATCCCCATACCTAGTAACTTATTTACAGCGTCGATTGGTGATCGTTGGCTATTGTTAGTCATAAATAAAAAGGGGATCTCTCTGTCTTGAAGTGTTTTTATAAAAACATCTGCTCCTTTAATTAGTTCGTTTCCGTTATAAATGACACCATCCATGTCAATTAAAAAGCCTTTCCTCATTCTTCTTTTTTGTGGTTATAAATGACTTATGTTGTAAAAACAAAGTTATGGATTCACCACATAACAGAAAAGCTAATAGTGTATTAAAAAATTAAGTATGTACTTATAACCAGAACTGTAATTGCAGCCCCCGCTATAAATGCATACTTCCATGGGGTAACGTCTACATCATCTGTTATTTTTTGTACATAATCAGAATCTCTAGGATACAATTTCCCGATAATAAGCATAATACTAATGTTTAAGACAAATAAAATGGCCATTACATGAAGAAAATGAGGATATGCTTCTGCTTCTATAAGGCTTAGAGCATTTTCATCTGTAATACCTGAAGTTGTAGCTTTTTCTAAGGCATTGGCAACTAATATTGGTTTAATTGCAAATTGACTAATTAAATATAGCACAGAACCTGAAATCACTCCAATTTTTGCCGCAATTGGAGGAACGCGTTTGGTGAAAAAACCTATGACAATAACTGTTAAAATAGGAATGCTGTAGAATCCATTAAATTCTTGAATTCTTGCAAATAATCCATTGGGAGCGTCAAGTATAAAAGGAGCGAGTACCATACCAAATATACCAACAATTACTCCAAAAATTTTACCAGATTTAACAGCTTCCTGCTCATTGGCACTTTTCTTAAAATATTGTTTATAAAGATCAAAGCCAAAAAGCGTAGCACTACTGTTTAAGACACTATTAAAAGAGCTTAAAACGGCTCCAAAAAGCACAGCAGCAAAAAAACCAACAAAAGCAGGGGGTAGTACTTTACGAACAAGTGATGGGTACGCCTCATCGGGGTTTGCTAAATTTCCATCAAACAAATGCCAAGCAATTATACCGGGAAGAACAACTATAACGGGTATTAAAAACTTAATTAATGCTGCTAATATCATCCCTTTTTGACCTTCTTTTAAGCTTTTTGCTCCAAAAACACGTTGTAGAATAGCTTGGTTGGTACCCCAATAGAACATTTGTACAAGCATCATTCCTGTAAAAATTGTACCAAAGGGTATTGATGCGGTTGGACCTCCTTGTACTTTAAATTTGTCTGGATTATGCTCCCATAGTGTGTTAACTCCATCGATCATAGAACCATCTCCCACCATAATAAGTCCAAAAACTGGAATTAATAATCCACCAGTCAATAAACCAACAGCATTAACGAGATCGGATACTGCTACGGCTTTTAGACCACCAAAAATGGCATATACCATACCTATAAGTCCTATAACCCATACGCACATCCATATAGCTGCTCGTTGCGAAATCCCTAGCATTCCAGGAATATCAAACATAGTACTAAATGCCAAAGAACCAGAATATAATACAGATGGTAATAATACTAAAGCATAGCCACTTAAAAATAATGCTGTAAGTATTGCTTTGGTCTGATGATCAAATCGTTTTTCTACATATTCGGGAATTGTAGTAATCCCACCTTTCATATAGCTGGGTAATAACCATATAGCGGTTATGATCATTGCAATAGCGGCTAGAGTTTCCCATGCCATTACCAGGATACCTTCAGAAAAAGCCTGCCCGTTAAGCCCTACGATTTGCTCTGCTGATAAGTTTGTCAATAATAATGATCCTGCAATTGTTATTGCCCCTAAGCTTCTTCCGCCTAGATAATAACCATCAGCCGATTTCTCGTCTGTACCTCTAGTTTTCCACCAAGCGTATATCGCCACGGCTAACGTAAATGCAATAAATGAAATGATTCCCATGAATAATGTTGTATTTAATAAAAGTTAAACTAAAATAGAGGTTTCGATATGATGTTTAGTATAGGCGTTTATATATAATTGGTATTATTTATATAGACTTTTATGAAATACTAATATAAAGCATTTCTGTGTTTATATGTTTTTTTCTAACTTAATTAGACCACAAGGAGGGACTTTTATTTGTACTACTCCTATAAGAATCATTACTTTGCAATCATTAATTTTTTTGCCAGTACAATCATATACAGAACAATTATAGGCTCCATGATTGTCGGTGCTGCTTAAAACTACTTTTTCGGTATTTTGCCCATTTATGATATCTATCCGATTTGTTTTCTCCTTAAAGTCAATGATATAATTATCATAAACTCCAATAATAGTTAGTTTTTCAGAACCTGCTTTTAAAATAGGGTAATTTGCTAATGGTTTTTGAGGTTCAAAATCGCCATTTAATAATATTTCTACATTTTCCCTCCAATACTGGGTGTAGAACTTTATCATAGCTAGTTCTTCATCTGAAGCTTCTTGTAGTAGAATAGAAAGTTGAGGCACTCCAAATAAAGTATTTACTAGTTGAAGGGCTTTAATTTCGAGTGGTTCGTTATGATGATAAGTGAACATATCACTGTGTACTGCAGTTCGACCAGATAGCATTTTGAGGTCTGCAATTCGTACACGATTCATAACAGAATCACCCGGACAGTCAAATGCTCTAAACATATTGCCGTATTTACGCATAGCAGGTCCTGTATACTTTTGTCTAAATTCGATCACTACCTCTGGGTTAATAGCATGCAATTCGGCCATTACATCAGTCATTAAACGATCTACAGCTAGATTTACAGAAGAAAAATCTCGTCCGTTTTCTTTGGTTAAAGTCGTACTAGGGTATACTTTAAACTCATCAATAAAATCAAGTTTAAATCCATCAATATTCCAATCTTTTAGTGCATTGGTGTACAATTGTATTAAATGCGCTCGAACTTCTGGATATCTGGGGTCAAATACAGGTGCCCATCGATGTTCTTCGGTAAGAAATTTACCTTGGAATTTTTGATATGCTTTAGAGTGTTTTCCGCAAAATGGAACTGAATACCACAACGCAAGTTTCATCCCTGTTTTATGAACAGATGCTACAAATTCTTGCATTTTAGGGATTCTTTCTGGTTGCCAATCTCCGGTAAAATCATACCCTCTATTTTCATCTTTGGTTTGCCAACCATCATCTAAAATGATTAATTCGTACCCTAGTTTTGAAGCAATTTCACATTCTTTAATAAGTTCATCGGTGTCTAATTTTTGATGAAACTGATACCATGTAGAATACACGGGTACTTTTGCTAAATCTGGAGTTTTAATAGGTTTAAGATGTTCAATATTACCCCACCAAGCACCAACATTATTTAGAGATTTAGAAAAATGCTGATCTTCCTCATCAACACGCAATTGTATTTGATATTCTCTTATATCATGGTGTCTTTCTTTAAATAAAGTAATATGACAATACATATAATTGTCCTCTTCTCTATATAACGCATTTAGTTCAGTTGTATTAATGGGATCAGAACAAGCAAACGTATGAATATTGTTGTCATCGTGTCCAAAAAGAGAAATTATAGGAGAGTCTACAGAAATTCTGGATTCCATATGATCTAATTCCCAGTCATCCATTATTCTTTTTGAAAAATCCGTAGTTGGTTTCCAAACTCCTTTTACATTAATTGCAGGTATTTTCCATTTTAGAGTGATAGGGTGTGGTGTGAAATTGGAGTCTGCATAACAGGTAATTGTATATATTGAAACCCCGTTGCTTTCATAGTTTGTGGTTATGGCTACATTGAACGCTTCAGTTTTTCCTATTACCTCAATATTGTGAGTAATTACATCCTTCATTTAGCATAGTTTTATTTCATTGACTTAGTGAGTCGAATTCACTGATGTCAATATTATTCTTTATGGTTAATTTTTTAAAGTGTACATTGAGTTTTTAAATACTCTAATACTATCATTGTTTTGTGTGGCAATTACTAGTTGTTCGCCATTCTTATTTTTGGAGGTTATGATATGATTTGATTGCTTTGGAACTAAAAAACCACTCTCTGAATTTTTAAGAGGAATAAATCCATTTTTAGATCCCTTTAAGTAAATTCCAGTCATGGCATCATGTCTTCCGTAGTTTGCTTCTGCCGAATAATTGTTTCCTACGATCAATACGTCTTTAAAGCCATCGTTGTTAAAATCTTCGACTAAAAAATCATTAATAGGTGATAATTGACATACATCGGGTAAATTATGCACTACAAAAGTGTTGTTTCCAATGTTTTCTGCATAAATGGATTCAAAAATAGTAGCATTCAAGGTTTGTTTTTCTAGATCTGTTACATTTAATAGTTCTGTAAAAGAAACCTTTGCAAATTCACTGTAAGTGCCATATTTCTTTTTCAGAATTACCAGTTGTTTCATAATATCATCTCTGGTATGAATAGGTTTTAAAGCAATACCAGTATCAGTTTTAAAATACTGAGCCATTATTGGATCGATACTACCATTATTATCAAAATCTTCGGCATATACATATACGGGTTTGTTGAAAACAGGTTTGATAAAACCATTAACTCCTTGGTTTCCGGCGATGATATCCTGATCTCCATCATTATCAAAATCAGCACTAGTAATAGTGTTCCACCATCCAGACATTTTAATGGCCTTTCCTTCGGTGTCTTGCCATTTTATTTTTATTTCTTTTGCTTGTTCGTTTTGGACGTTATATATAGTAATAGGCATCCATTGCCCCGCTACAATAAGTTCTTTTGAGCTAGTGTTATTAATGTTTTCCCAGATAGCATCAGTGACAATCCCTTTATGAGTAAAAGATATCTTATTATTAATAGATAACTTGCCATTAGTATTTGTTAAGATATAACTAGGGGTGTTAAGTGGATATTTACCAGGGGATACACCACCTCCTATAAATATATCTAAGTCTCCATCTTGATCGATATCGTTTGGTGTAATACAGGAAGTGTTAGTGGTGACATTTTCTAGTGCTGTTTTTGAAAGTGTATATTTTCCTGAGCCATCATTTAAGTAGATACGATCTTGTAATAAATCTATATTCGTTGCTGCATCTGTTCCACCACTGCCGATATATAAATCATGATCTCCATCATTATCTATATCTATAAAAAGAGTAGCAGTATCTTCATATTTAGATTCTAGTTCTTGGGTAAGAATATATGTTCCTTTATTATTCTCTTTAAAAAATTGACCAGTTTTATTCTTGCTTCCACCTATAAAAATTTCATCACCAGGAATGTTATTGATGTTGGCAGCAACAATACATGGGCCGTTCGAATTAAATTGATGGGGTAATAAGGATTGATATAAATAATCATTTAGAGGGTTTTCTTGATGTTTAAATGCTATACGATTATGTTCTCTAGTAAATAGTCTTTTTACTTCAGGAATTCTATTTTGTAAAGCAAGATTTGTTGGTTTTACAGTAATGACTTGATTACTTAAAACGTCTTTGACCACTGTTACATTTCCAGTAGGCCAAATCACTTGTAAAGAATCAATTTTGTTTGTGTTAACACCAAAATGAAGTACAGGTTCTACAGAAGAAAGGTATCCTCGTACTACAGATTGATAGCGAACTTGTTTTTGTCCATTCTCCCATAGTGTTACTTTGGCTCCAATTGCTTTTTTGTTCTGAAGAGTACCTTCTAGCTTAATCCTTAAGTATTTTTTTTCTTTTTCAGTGCTGTGATTTTCTAAAAGAAAAGCGGGGCTATTAATATTATTTGTTATTAAGTCTAGATCTCCATCCACATCTAAATCTGCATAAACAGCTCCGTTAGAAAAGGAGTTTTTATCCTTTATCCAATCAGAAGAAACATCATCAAACGCCATTGTGCCACTGTTTTGGTACATAACATTAGGAAGATGTATGCCGGGTAATTCGTCCACAAATTTTTTAAGTTTTTCTTTTCTGGCTTGTGGAGTTCCAAAGGTGTTATTTTGACCAGAGTAATTGATAAAATCTAAATCGGTTATATCTTTTACATATCCATTGGTAATATAAATATCTTTTTTGCCATCATTATCAAAATCAGCAATTAGCGGAGTCCAACTCCAATCTGTACTTGCTACACCAGATGCATATCCTATTTCTGATGTGGGTATTATCTTATTATTCGAAATACCGTTGTGTAGTTGAAGCGTATTGTGAATATATTGCGGAGTATAGCCGTTGCGTTGTGAAAGTAAATATTTGTCATAATTATTTAAACCAAGCATCTTTTTTTGTCTCTCGTAATCTTTTGGAAGCATATCTACAACCATAATGTCTGGAAGAGCGTCATTATCAATATCACTTACATCCACACCCATGGCATTATATGTTTGTTTAGATACGATTTGGTTATTCATTTCTTCAAAACCAAGATGTATGCCATCGCTATTTTTTCCTTTGTTTATGTAGATTAGATCATTAGTTATAAAATCATTACTTACATAAATATCGGGTAGGTTATCATTATTTAAATCATTTATTGCAATTCCTAAGCCGAACCCTTTATGTGTAATTCCTAAGCTATCTGATACATTAATGAATTGTGGTCTTTTAGTTTTTTTATGTATTCGATTTTCCATCAAATAATCCCCTAAGTGTTCAGGGAAATATTTTTTGGGTAGTGGAATATTTCTGTCTCTTTTTGTGTTTCCGTTATGAACTATGTATGCATCTAAATCGCCATCTTGATCATAATCAAAGAATACAGTTTGTTGGCTATAATTACCATCGTCTAAACCATAAATAGAAGCTTGTTCTGTAAAAGTTGGGATACCGTAGGAATTAAGGCCGTTATTTATAAATAATAGATTGTTGCAGTCGTTTTGGCAATCCGCACCGCCTACATTTAGATAAATGTCATCAAAGCCATCTGTATTAATGTCAATAATACTAACACCTGTGATCCAGGTATTTGTTGTGAAATTAGAGATTTCAGAAATATCTTTAAATTTCATATCACCAAGATTTAGGTATAGTTTACTAGAGACTTGGTTTCCAGTAAAAACGATATCAGGTAGCTCATCATTATTAAAATCACCAATTCCAACGCCTCCTCCGTTATAGCAATATTGAAAATCAATTACATTGATCTTATCATTTTCTGTAATTGTGTTTTCAAAGTGTATGTTTGAAGTATTTTGGGGGACATAGGTAAATAAGTATTGCTTCTTTTGTACGTTTTTACAACTTAGGAGTACAATGATAAATATGATATGATAAAAGAGTCTTTTCAAGAAGAAATAATAAGTTAGGTGGCTTTTTAATACCGGGCGAATCGATAAAGATTGGCCCGGTAACTAAAAACAAATACAATTATAATCAAACAATATTTTAGTAACCTGGGTTAGGTCTTAGGTTAGGATTAGCTTGTAATTCTGGTACAGGAATCCATATAAGTTCATCTTGTCCTACTGTAAAAACAGCGGTTGGACCAGCTAATGATTTTGGATGACGTCCTGCAGCAATAGTAGAACCAGCACCTAGTACATCTTCTGCGATCCCCCAGCGTACTAAGTCAAAAAATCGATGTCCTTCTCCTGTTAGTTCCATGATACGCTCATCTATAATGGCTTGCTCTACTGCGGCTTTATCTAATGTTAATGCCAGCGGGGCAATGCCAGATCGTTCCCTTACTTGATTAATAAATGGAATCGCCTCGGCAGTTGCCATATTTTCATTAAGGGCTTCGGCAAGCATTAATAATACATCGGCATACCTAATGATTCTCCAGTTATTTCCTATGGTTTGTCCTAAAACAGGTATTTCTGCACGCATACCTTGCTCAAAACCAGCATATTTTTTGGTAAATAAGGCAGGAACGCCTACGTTACCCATTGGATCGGTTATGGTGTTAGCAACTGCGATATCTGCAGCAAAATCTTCTGTAAAAGGTACTCCTCCGTATCCAGTGGCTCCTGGGTAATCAAACGCTATAGTTGCATTTCGTCTTACAGTATCACCATTATCTTCAAATACTTGTAAAATATGAGGATTTATAAAATGCCCATTATCAGGACTCAATTCTGGTGGAGAATAATCAATTAAATAATGACCTTGCGTTCCTGTTCCAGGAATATCTGTTCCCCAAATAAAATTATCTTGCCCTAAATACTGAAGTTCAAAAACAGATTCTTCATTATTTTCATTTTCTTCAGTAAAATTCTGTTCATATCTACTCGCAGGTAGTAAAGCATAACTAAAATCTGTTGTTACGGCTCTTAAGTCAGCTACGGCGTTAGGGTAATCTTTCATGTATAGATGTGTTTTTCCGCGTAGTGCAAGTGCTGAACCTGCAGTAGGTCTTCCTTTTTCTGCATCAGGCCATGAATTAGGTAATCTATTAAAAGCTTCGGTAAGATCATTAACGATAGCTTCGTTTATAGCGGCCTGATTAGAAGGCTGGGGGAAGAAATCTTCTCTGGTTTTAGGTACTTTCATCACTAATGGTACATTTCCCCATAGATTAGCAAGATACCAATTCGCAAATGCTCTCATGAAATAGGCTTGCCCTAAAATTTCATTTCTATCTGTCTCGCTAGGAACATTGGTTTCGTTGATTTTTTCAATAATGGTATTCGCCCTAAATATGGTTTGATATAATTGAGGAAACATGTCCGACGACCATCTCGCAATACCCGGTTGACCTTCTAGAGTCGACATTGTTGTGTTTTGCTGAAAAGGAACAATATTAAAGGCATCAGAACGAAGTAGCGCTCCTGTGTGTATTACTCTTCCCCAAAAAAGTACTGCTGTTATGGGGTGGTACATTCCGTTTACGGCCAACCTAAAATCTGCATTGTTTTGAAAAAATTCAGGTTCTGCTACAGTATTTGGGTTCGAAAGGTCTAATTTATCTTCATTACAACCATTTACAACCAGCAGGAGACCTGTTAGTATTAAAATGGTGAAAAATTTATTTTTTGATTTCATAACTATATAGCTTAATTATTTTTTTATACATCTGTGTATCAAAAGGAAAATTGAAGTCCCATGATAAATGTTCTAGGTCTTGGTTGCGCTCTAACGTCTAAACCTCTACCCAAAATTGGGTTTGTTACATCTCTAAAGCCAAAGAAACCTGTATCAGCATCTGCTTGTGCCCCTGAAGTAGAACCTACTTCTGGATCGTATCCTGAATATCCTGTAATCACAAATACATTTTGCATATTGAAGAAAACTCTTCCGCTTTTAACCCATTCTGAGCCGATTACATCTGTTAAATCATACCCGATTTCTAAAGTTTTTAATCTGAAAAAAGAGCCGTCTTCTACAAAAAAGTCAGAAGGTAATTGGTTACCTGCGGGATCTAAGTTAGATACTCTTGGTATGTTGGTATCTGTGTTTGTGGGAGTAAATGCATCCCGTACTAACCCAAATTTATTGTCATCAGCAAAGAATACTCCAAAAAATTTGGTAACATTATAAATCTCACTTCCTTGAACTCCGTTAAAAAATAAACCAAAATCAAATTTTTTGTAATTACCAGTAAAGTTAATACCATAAGTAAAATCTGGAGTAGGATCACCAAGATTAGTTCTATCACTTTCGTCAATTCTACCATCCCCATTAGTGTCTACCCTTCTAAAATCACCAGGTTGAAGTAATGCTCTTCTGTCTGGGTCATTGGCTAAAAACGGATCATTGTCTATTTCGGCTTGGCTATTATAAATTCCGTCAGTTTCAAATCCAAAGAAAAAACCTAAAGGTTGCCCTTCTTCGTATCGATTTACTCTTGTTTGTTCTTCATTAATGATCGGCCCAAGAATCGGGTTTGGAGCTTCGGTTAATTCGTTAGTAATAGCTGCTATATTTAGACCGATATCAAATGTAAAATCACTACCGGTATCATGTTTATAACTCGCTTCTAGTTCGAATCCTTTATTGTTAATCGCAGCCGCATTTTGGATAACAGGAGCTCCTGACCCTGTAGTAGACGGTATGTCTACAGCTAGTAATACGTCTTCATTGTTTCTGCTAAAATAATCTAAACTTAACTTTATAGAATTATTAAACATGGTTAGATCGGCACCTATGTTTGTTGTTGCCGAGGTTTCAAAACTTATACTTTCATCTACCAAAGAAGTGATAGAGAAACCTTGGGCAGGATTATTAGCAAAAGCAACATTAGAAGTTGGGTTTAAGACAGATTGGTATACATAATCTCCTATGTTTTGTGATCCTAGTTCTCCATAACCACCTCTTAGTTTTAAGGTGTTTATAAATCCATCTTCTGGCCAAAAATCTTCTTCACTAACCACCCATCCTAAAGAAAAAGAAGGAAATACTCCGGTATTAAGATCATCATCTGAGGAAAATCTAGAAGTTGCATCTCTTCTTACGATACCAGTAAATAAATATCGATCTTTAAGTTTATAGTTTACCCTTGCATAATAAGAAAATAAACGTGATAAGAATTTACCTCCACCAGTGTTTTCTACCTGATCTGTAAAATTACCTATGTTTCTAATGTTATTACTTGGTAGTCCTTGAGCATAAACAGCAAGAGAATTGAAATCTACCTCCTGACGTGCTCCACCTAATAAAACATCAACTGAGTGATCACCAAATACTTTTTTATAATTAAGATTTGGCTCAACATTGGTTGATAAAATCTCTGCTCTCACTTCAGTAAGATCATTTGCTTCGTTTAAATTATTGGTAGCATCTGTGTTACTTTGAAAGAAAGTTGGTAGAAATGTATTACGATAGATGTTTTTATAATCTACACCAAAGTTTACTTTAGCGGTTAAACCATCAATAATTTCATAGGCAATATTAATATTACCCAATAAGTTACGTTCTGTATTTTCGTCATCTAATAGATTGGCAAGTGCAAATTTATTTGTACCACCTACACCATAAATATCGCCATCTACTGCTTCAAAACCTCCTTCGTTATTTGGATTAAATGCGTTAAGTATAGGTAATGTTGGACCTTGGTTACCAAAAGATTGGTTTCTGGTAAAGGTGTTTTCGGCAAATGCAAAAGATTCTTGAATTTTAAACTTTCCTATTTGAAATTGACTGTTTAGACGAGCATTTATTCTCTGGAAATCTTCACTAATCAACAAACCTTCTTCATTATAATAATTAGCAGAAAAGTAATACGAAGAATCGTCATTACCCGCAGAAATATTAAACCCATAATCTTGTATGGCTCCAGAATTAATAGTTAAATCTTGAAAATCGGTATTTATTCCTGGATCTACTATGTTTCCAGCTAGTCCGTCATTTACTCTTCTTTGATTTAGAAATTGAATGTATTCTGATCCGTTTAATAAATCTAATTCCTTAGCTTGGGTATTTATCCCGCCTCTAATATCAACATTAACTGTAGGAGACGAATTTTTTTTACCTCTATTTGTTGTAATTATAATTACTCCATTTGCAGCTCTTGTACCATAAATAGCAGCAGAGGTAGCATCTTTTAATACTTGTAAATCGATAATGTCTTTAGGGTTTAAGAAGACAATATCATCTACTACTGTGCCATCAACTACGTATAACGGAAAAGAATTTGTTAAAGAGCTAACCCCTCTTACAAAAACATTTGTTGCACTACCAGGAGCTCCACCTGCACTTTCAACTTGCACACCAGCTAATTTACCTTGCAGAGCGGCGGTTGGGTTTGCTACCACTACTTGAGCGATATCTTTTGATTTTATCTGCGAAATTGCCCCAGTGACTTCTCGTTTTGACTGCGTACCATAACCTACAACTATAATTTCGTCTAAGGCCGCTGCATCTTCTTCTAATGTAACATCGATTATTGTCTGTCCCGCAACAGGAACTTCTTTGGTTATAAACCCAATATAACTAAAGACTAGAACAGCATCATTGTTCACATCTGATAATGTGTAGTTACCATCAAAATCTGTGGTTGTTCCATTTTGGGTCCCTTTTATTACAATGTTTACCCCAGGTAAAGGGCCTTGTGATTCAGTTACTGTACCAGTTACTGTTTGCTGTGAATAAACAGTAGTGATGAGCCCGAATAAAAACATTATAAAACCAGTGAATGTTTTTTGATCCATACGATTTGTGTTTGTTGATAAAAATTTAACTTCTTTAAGTATTTAGAAAGTGTATAAGTGTACTAGTATAATTCATGCTATGATACACTATGCTACTGTGCAAATATAGAATAATATTTTAGAAAAAATTAATTTTTATTTTACAAAATAAAGAATATCATATCTATTATGTTAAAATATTATGATTTTTTAACATCTGTTTTTTTAGGAATAGTAAGAAAATACTTTCTCTAGGAAAATTGAGTTATTGATTAACTGGTATTGATTTTCGGTGAAATGGCTGTAAACCCCTTTCTTTTTGATTTTTAAGGGTTTATGCCTTTGATTGATTGTGTAAGCAAAAAAACTATAAAGAATTTCTTTGACGTAGATAGGTTGGTGTAATTTCTTGAATTAAATTACGTTCCTTGACAAAAGTTGCAGCTTTTTTTGCCATAATTTCAAAATCAGTCGAAATTGTTGTAATTCCTCCAAAAGCAATTTCTTTAATAATATTATCATTATAAGTAATAATACCAATATCAGTACCCATTCGGTACTCTGATTTTCGAGCATCTTTTAGTACTTTCCAAAGGTGGTTATCACCAATTGAGAAATATGCGGTCTTCTTTTTTAGTGTATTTGATTCATAATTTTCTACCACAGATCCATTTATATTATAGTCTTTTATAAATCTATTAAAAGCAGATAGGATTTGAGGTGGGTAATCTGATTTTTCTTTGAAGAAAAGTACAAAGCGATCATATTTTTTGATTCTTGGTGTTAGTTCAACTAACTTTTGATATGTGATATCTTCAAACTCTTGACTGATATATGAGTAATCTTTTGGCATTTTTAAATAGCGATCAATTAATAACAATCGATCAGCAGGTATTTTTTTCAAAAGAGGAGTTATTTCAGGAGCTTGTATAGGGGCAATTACATACATTCCATATTTACGCGAAATATTATCCATTATAGTTTTAAAAAGGGTAAGATTGGTGTGATGAAAGAATATATCGATATGATATTTTTTTCCTAACTCTTTTCTGAATGTGTTGTAAAAATCTTCCTGAAAGCTATGGTAGGCGAATAGTATTAAGGCAACTTTTAGTGTGACGTTCGTTTCTTCACTTATAATATAATATCCTTTTAGGTTTTTAGATTCTACCAGTCCTCGTTCTTTTAACTCGGTATATGCTTTTACAAATGTTTTTCGAGCATATCCAACTTCTGTTACCATTTGGTTGATAGATGGTAATTTGTCGCCAACTTTGAGAACTCCAGCATCTATAGCATCAATGATTCCTAATACGATTTGTTCATGCTTAGATATGGTGTGAATGTCCTGTAGGTTGTATATCTTTTCTAAAAGCGATTGCATTTTATTGTTTTTTTTATCAAAAATTTAGGTGGATATTATATTTCAAAATCAAATCCTGATTTTTGTAATTTTTTGTATTTGGTATGGTCAAATTTATAAAGGAAAGCACCTTTTTTAGAACCTGTTCGATCTTTTTCTTCTAATTTTATGATAATATCGAATGAAAGAATTTTTTTTCTAAAATTTCGAGGATCTAATTTCCTTCTATAAATCGCTTCATAAAGTTTTTGTAATTTGGGTAAAGTAAATTTCTTTGGTAATAGTTCAAACCCTATTGGTTTATATCGGGCAATCTGTTCGATACGTTTAAGAGCATCAATAGTCATCTCATTATGATCCAGTATTAATTCGGGAACGTTATCTATTTCATACCATTTAGCACCCTTTTCTTCTACTAACTTGTTAATAGTGTCATTCACATAAATTAGTGCGTATTGGGCAACAGAAATACAACGATATCCAGGATCTCTATCAACAGAACTATATGTTTTTAGCTCTTTCATGTAAACGTTTTCTAGGCCAGTAAATTCTTTTAGAATTCGTATAGAAGCATCCGAAACACTTTCACCAATTTTTACAAAACTACCAATTAATGACAATGAGCCTATGAAAGGATCTATTTTTCTATTAAAAACTAGTAACTTTAATTTCTCATTATCAAAACCGAAAATTATACAATCCACGGCAACGTAAAATTTATCTTTATTACTATATAAGTCCATTGTGTGGTAAGTGTGTTTTCATGTATTTATTGGTTTTAATGACAAAATAAGGAAAAATATAGTTCTAATATAATAAACGTATTTTTTACATTTATTATATTTGTCTTTTTTTATAGAAAAAAACAGTGTAATTTCATTTTTGATGTTAAGAAATTTAAAATGGTAAAAGATAAATCTATTGAGGAAATGAGTGGAGAACATAAATCGTTTGTTTCAAATTTTAAGGAAGAGTTAAAAGTAGTGTCTCCAGGGCGAATTAATTTCATAGGGGAACATACAGATTATAATAATGGCTTTGTGTTGCCTACGGCCATAGATAAAAAAATTGTATTTTCTTTTGAAGCTAATGGTTCAGAATCTCAATGTAATGTATATAGCGTTTCGTATGATAAACATTTAGTTTTTGATTTAGAGAATATATCTCCTAGTACTGTAGAATGGGAGAATTATATCCTAGGCGTAATAAATGAATTACTTCAGATTACAAATGGGGTAAAAGGTTTTAACTGCATTGTAAAAAGTGAATTGCCCATTGGCGCGGGAGTAAGCTCTTCTGCTGCCTTAGAATGTGGTTTAGCTTTTGGGCTTAATGAGCTTTTTAATCTTGATTTACCAAAAATTGCTCTGGTAGAACTGTCACAAAGAGCTGAGCATACTTACGTTGGTACAAAATGTGGGATTATGGATCAATTTGCTTCGGTAATGAGTGAAGATCAAAAGGTTATTCTCTTAGATTGTAAAAATCAAGAACATCGATTGATAGATGCTAATTTTGAACCGTATAAAATTTTATTATTGAATACAAATGTGTCACACAATCTGGCTTCTAGTGAGTACAATACACGTCGAGAAGAATGTGAAGAAGTAATTTCTGTAATCGCCAAAGAAAATGAACATGTAAAATCCTTAAGAGATGTTACAAAGAGTTTATTAGATGAGTATAAAGATAAGTTGTCTTCTAAACTTTATGGAAGAGCATTGTATGTTATACAAGAGAATGATAGAGTTCTTCGGGCTTCAGAATGTTTAGAAAAAGGTGATTTAGAAATGTTTGGAAATCTCATGTATAAGTCACATAGAGGACTTCAGCATGAGTATGAAGTAAGTTGTAAAGAATTGGATTTTTTAGTTGATTTTTCAGAAGGCAATGACCAAATCATTGGATCTAGAATGATGGGTGGTGGTTTTGGTGGTTGTACGATCAATTTAATTCACAAAGACCACATAGATGCATATTTACCTGTTGTCAAAAAAGCATATAAAGAGCAATTTAATATTGATTTAACTTCGTTTATCACAGTTCCAAGTCAAGGAACATCAATACAAAAATAAAATAATGCAAGATTTTAATGATAATCCTCATAAGAGATATAATATATTAACTGGAGAGTGGGTATTAGTATCACCCCACAGAACAAAAAGACCTTGGCAGGGAAAGAATGAAGAACCTGCAAAATTTTCTCAAGAATCTTATGATTCAGAATGTTACTTGTGCCCTACTAATACCAGAGCCAACGGAGAAGTAAATCCCGATTATAAGAAACCATATTCTTTTACCAACGATTTTGCGGCTTTACTAAAAGAAGTGCCAGAAGTAGATTTTACAGATGGTTTGTTAAAAGCCAAATCCGAGAGTGGTATTTGTAAAGTAATTTGTTTTTCTCCTAATCACGCACTTACGCTGCCTGTAATGAAGGTAGAAGAAATTACTGATGTTGTGCAATTGTGGCAGAAAGAGTTTCTTTTGTTAGGAGAATTAGAAGGTATAAATTATGTGCAAATCTTTGAAAATAAAGGAGCAGTAATGGGATGTAGTAATCCGCATCCGCATGGACAAATTTGGGCACAAAGATCTATTCCGGGTGAAATTTCGAAGAAAACAGAAAGACAAAAAGAGTTTTGGCAAACTCATAAAAAATCTCTTCTAGGAGCTTATTTAGATCAAGAATTGGCAATGAAGGAGAGAATTCTTATCGAAAATGATGATTTTGTTGCACTTGTACCATATTGGGCAGTTTGGCCTTATGAAACAATGATTATACCTCGTAGAAAGGTTAAGGATATAAGTGAATTAACAACAACAGAGGCGTATAATTTTGCAGAAATCATTAAAAAATTAACCACTAAGTACGATAATGTTTTTAAGACTTCATTTCCTTATTCTGCTGGGATTCATCAAGCTCCTACCGATGGTGGTTCATATGAAGAATGGCATATGCACATGTCTTTCTACCCACCATTATTAAGATCTTCAACAGTAAAGAAATTTATGGTGGGGTATGAAATGTTTGCAGATCCTCAAAGGGATATCACAGCAGAACAAGCAGCACAAAAGATTAGATCTCAAAGTGATGAGCATTATACTACTGTATTGTAATAGTTTTAATGTTAAAGTATTTTAGAGACTTCTTGATTTACAAACTCTAGAAAGCGTTCATCCTCTTTTTTAAATGGATCAATAGTGTCAGAATCAATATCGATCTGCCCTATGTTTTCGCCATTTTTAAATAATGGAACAACGATTTCAGATTTTACGTTAATGCTGCAGGCAATATAGTTGTCTTGTGCCTTTACATCAGGGACAACAAAGTTTTCGTTTGAAACAGCTACCTGACCACAAATTCCTTTGCCAAAAGGAATGATTACATGATCTGTTTCTAATCCAGCATAGGTGCGTAATTTTAATTCGTCTTTGTCTCCATTCTTAAAATAAAAACCTACCCAGTCATAGTGGTCAACGTTATCTTTTAAGAAATGACATATTTGATTTAGTCTTTCGGTTATTGATACATCTTCATTGGTAAGTATGCCCGTTACATCGGGTTTTAAATCTTCTAATTGCATTCCCTCAATTTTTCCGGCAAAAATATTTAAAATATTTAAAATCAAGGATTGTTTTTTATGATATTCTTTTGTTAAAAAATCCTAGTAAAAACCTAAAATAAGTTTAGCTCGTATGTATTTATGAAGTAAATTTACACATTTTTAAATACTAGGTTAAATAAAATATCTGAGATATAATACATAATATCAAAAGTTTAGAGCTTATGAGTAAATTGTTTAAAGTGTTGTCTTTTGTGATTGTAATATTATTTTTGTCCTGTAATAAGGATAAAAAAGAACCTGTTGTGGTAAACGGTAAAGTGGACCTTAATGCAACAGTTTCGAAGTCAAAAGTAGATTTCTCTGATATGAAAGTTCAAGAAATCTATGATTTATATCTAGTTATGAAGGGGGCTTTGGTGAATTCTGATAGTAAGCAGGTGCAATTAGAATCAAAAAAACTACAAAATATTCTGGATGATTCGAAAGAGAATAAACAATTAAAAGCGACTGCAAAACTTATTTCTCTTACAAAGGATATTAAGAAACAAAGAGATTTTTTTGTGACCATTTCATCAGAGGTTGAACTTAGAATTAGTAAAACAAAGATAAATTCAGGAGAGGTGTATAAACAATATTGTCCGATGGCTTTTGATGGAGCAGGAGGGTATTGGTTATCTGATTCTGAAGAGATACGAAATCCATATTTTGGAAAATCAATGCTTGTTTGTGGAGATGTAAAAAACACGTTTAAATAAATGGGTTGTAGAGTGTTATTATCAAGTAAAGTATATTTGTTTGGTAATTAATAAGAAATATTGATTATATTTAAAAGTACCAAGTCTGCTATTGTCAATTTTTTGAGGGAGAAATTGTGTTAAATGACTTGATATTGTTGTAATTGGGATAAAACAATAACGTTTATGGTAATTAGAAAACTAATGGCATTAATTTTCTTAATGATTTTAGTGTCGTGTACTACTACCGAGGTAGCTCCGGAAAGTCAAACAATGGCTCTTCTGGAGAAAGCTAAAGCACTGCGGTTGAGAGGAGAAAAAGTAGAACAGAGTTTGTATAGAAAAAAAGACTCTATAGAAGGTCTATCTGCGGGAGAAAGTGTTAGACGTGTGCAAGAGCGAAGTAACTTTGTGAATATTGCGAAAATATCTGATGACTTTGTATTTGATATGAAATACGCTACTAGGGATAATTTTCTTAAAAAGCAGGTGTATGATTGTGCTAAATGTTTGGTAAGAGATGAGGTGGCTAAGGCATTGATCGCAGCAAATAACGACTTACAAAAACAAGGGTATAGGATTAAGTTTTTTGATTGCTACCGACCACACAGTGTGCAGAAAAAAATGTGGAAAATATTTCCTAATCCGGGATATGTAGCAAACCCTAAAGGTGGCTCTATTCATAATAAAGGAGCAGCTGTGGATATTACTTTGGTTAGATCTGGTGGTGGAGCGATAGATATGGGTACAAAGTTTGATCATTTTGGAAAAAAAGCACATCATGCATATACCAAACTTTCTAAAGAAGTTCTTGCTAATCGTAAATTATTAAGAACTACTATGGAAAAACACGGTTTCAAAACAATAAAAACTGAATGGTGGCACTATAATTTTAAAAGCAATCAAGGCTATAAAATCTCGGATTTTAGATGGGATTGCGATTAAAAATACGATTAACAAAAATCGACACCTACATATAGCAGGTGCCGTTTTGAGCACAATTGTAAAATCGGAAAAAATTAGAATTGTTCAATTTCCATACTACCCTCCATAGTATTAGTAGATGATTTGTGTGATATTTTTATAAATATTGATATGTTTTAGTAGTTAAAAACTCTTCAAATTCATCAGAGGTAACTAGTTTATAAAATGTTTGTATTGCATTTTGATAATTCTCTGTTTCATATAATGTGTCTCCTACTTGTGTTTGAATAACTTTTAATTCATCTTCAAAAAAGATGTGAAATAGCGTGTTGTTAAATGTTCTTCCGTCTTCTAAGGATACTTCGTTTTTTAGCCATTGCCATAATTGTGTTCTGCTAATTTCTGCAGTGGCAGCATCTTCCATTAAGTTGTATAGGGCAACAGCACCGTTTCCGCTAAGCCAATTGGCAATATAATGGATTCCTACATTAATATTTTCTTGAATTCCTCTTTCTGTAATTGTGCCTTTAGGGATTTCCAGAAGATCATCTTCTTTGATTACAACATCATTACGCTTAACATGTATTTGATTAGATGTTGGCATGTGTTTGTCAAAAACCTGCATTGCTAATTTTACAAGCCCAGGATGTGCGACCCACGTACCATCGTGTCCGTTTTTTACCTCACGTTCTTTGTCAGCTAGAACTTTAGCAAAAGCTGCAGTATTCTTTTCTTCATTATTTTTAATTGGGATTTGAGCAGCCATTCCGCCAATAGCCAGGATATTTCTTTTATGGCATCTTTGTATAACTAATTTACTATAAGCGTCCATGAAAGGGCTGGTCATTGTTACTTGTGCTCGATCGGGAACTACAAAACCTTTATGATTTCTTAATTTTTTAATATAACTAAAGATGTAATCCCATCTTCCGCAGTTTAACCCAACGATATGATCTTTTAGAGCATAGATAATCTCATCTAATTGAAAACTAGCAGTAATGGTTTCAACAAGAACGGTCACTTTTACACTACCAGACTCTATGCCAAGATATTCTTCTGAAAAATCAATGACATCGTTCCACCAGATGGCTTCTGTAAAATGTTCTAGTTTAGGTAAGTAATAATATGCACCAGTACCATTTTCTTTTAATTGTTCGTTATTGTGAAATAGATAAAGTGCAAAATCAAATAAAGAGGCGCTTGTTTCTTGTTGTTTGATTAAAAGATGTTTTTCATTAAGGTGTAAACCTCTTGGGCGTACGATTAATGTTGCGGTTTTCTCTTTTAACTGATAGGTTTTGTCTCTTTTTGGATTGTAAAAGGAAATAGTTTTGTTGACGGCATCCTTAAGGTTTCTTTGTCCTTGAAGGCAGTTTTCCCAAAGCGGGGCATTACTATCTTCAAAATCGGCCATAAACGTTTTGGCTCCTGAATTTAAAGCATTAATGACCATCTTTCGGTCTACAGGACCTGTTATTTCGACTCTACGATCTTGTAGGTCTTCTGGAATTGGAGCAGCACACCATTCGCTATTGCGAATTTCTTTTGTGTTCTCCGGAAAAGATGGATACGTACCTAAATCAAACAACTGTTGTTGACACTCACGGTTTTTTAATAGCGTTAATCGTCTCTCATTAAAACGATCTTGTAAGGCTTCTAAAAAGGTCAGTGCACCATCAGTTAAGATTTCAGGATGGTAGTTTTTAACTTCTTTCGAGAAGCTAATTTTCTGACTAAGGTTTGTCTGTATTTCCATAACTATATCGTTTGAGTGAACAATATTAAAAAAAAGTTTTTAATAAAACAAGCGAACGTTCGCTAAAAGTGAATTTTTTCTTTTTTCCAGAATTACGCGAAAAGTGTTATTTTTGATATTATGGCAATAGCAGAAGAATATATTAGATTGATTTTTGGTCTGAAAATCAAGCAGATACGAACCGAAAAGGATTTATCCCTATTTGGCTTATCAAAGTTGTGTGGCTTATCAAAGTCGTACTTAAATGAAATTGAAAAGGGAAAAAAATACCCAAAAACAGATAAAATTATCAAACTTGCTGAGACACTAGATGTTCCATATGATAGTTTGGTTTCACTTAAATTGGATAAAAACTTAGCACCGATAGGTGAAATTTTGCAATCAGGAATATTAGATGAGATTCCCTTAGAGTTATTCGGGATACAACAAAGTGATCTTATTGATATAATAGCAAATGCTCCTTCTAAGGTGAATGCATTTATTAGTACGGTTATTGAGATTGCTCAGCACTACAATATGAGTAGAGAGGGCTTTTATTTGGCTTCTCTGCGCTCTTATCAAGAGGCTCATAATAACTTTTTTAAGGACTTTGAGGATAAGGCAATAAAATTTGCCAATTCGTATCAACTAAATCTTGATGGAAAAATAACTTCTGTTGAATTAGAGGAAATTTTAAAAGAAGAGTATGGGTATACCATTAATAATGAAGGTATCCCTGAAGAAGATGAATTAGATAATTTACGATCTGTATTTGTGCCTTCTACTAAAACACTTTTATTGTCTAATAGAGTAGATGAAGCTCAAAAGACGTTTATTTATGCCAAAGAATTGGGATATCAGTATTTAGAAATTAAAGAGAGGCCATATACGTTTTCATGGATACGCTATGATAATTTTGAAGAGGTGTTGCATAATTTCTATGCCTCGTACTTTGCAGGAGCACTCATTATTCCTAGAAATCATCTTAAGAAACATCTTAAGGAGCTTTTTGTGTTAAATAAATTTTCAGAGAAAGCACTTCATAAGGTTATGAAATTATATAATGCTTCTCCTGAATCTTTTTATCAACGACTTACGAATATTCTTCCTAAAGATTTCGGAATGCAAAATGTATTCTTTCTTAGGTTTACGCATAAGTTAGGTGTAGAAAAGTTTAATTTAGTTAAAGAACTGCATATTACACATCAACAGCAACCTCATGCAAATGAAGTAAATGAGCATTATTGTAGACGTTGGATGGCTATTAAGACATTACAAAGGACTGCTAATAATGATTTAGAATATGCTTTTGATATTCAGATTTCTGATTATACAGATACTGATCAACAATACTTGGTGTTTACATCGGCAACAAAAGATCCTTTTAGAAAAGATTATTATAGAAGTATTGGGATAGGGTTTTTAATTTCATCTGCATTAGAGAAAAAAATAGGTTTTGTAAAAGACGCTAAAATACCAAAAGAACAGGTGGGTGTTACTTGTGAGTCATGTTCTATAATGGATTGTGAAGTAAGAGTAGCACCGCCAAAACGATTGTTGGCCAAGAAAAAACATAAGAAAACTGCCGCTTTAGTTCAGGAAATTGTAAAGAAGTATTCGTAAAAGTAGTTTTAAAAAAGAAACATTGTGTATGTAATGTTTTTTACATCACATACACAATACTTTACTATTATACGCTCGTGTGGCAAAGGCACGATCCAGGCGATGTTTCATGGCTGCCACAATTGCAACCTGATCCACCATTAACTTGGCGTTGCGCTTTTTTTTTAATTATTTTCACACCCTCTAAATTTAAAATACTTTTCTTCATAAGTTCTAAGATATTAAAGATTATTTGTTTTAAAGTTAGTGTAGAGGTTGACTGGTATGCAAGAAAAGATTCTTGGGATTTATAAATTTCAACCATAAAGTCATAACAAAATAAAACCCATCTTGAAGTTACCAAGATGGGTTTTTATTGTTATTTGTAAATAAGGATTAAAACCTTATTTCGATTCATTGCTGATTACATCATGCCAGGCATTCCTCCGCCCATTGGTGGCATACCACCTCCTGCAGCAGGAGCTTCTTCTTTGATGTCTGTTAATGAACATTCTGTTGTAAGGATCATTCCTGATACAGATGCTGCATTTTCTAAAGCAATACGTGTTACTTTTTTAGGATCAATAATCCCTGCTTTAAGCATGTCAACATATGCTTCTGATTTAGCGTCATAACCAAAATCAGCTTTTCCTTCAAGTACTTTGGCAATAACTACAGAACCTTCTCCACCTGCGTTTTCAACTATAGTTCTTAATGGAGCTTCAATTGCACGGTTTACAATTTGTACACCTGTTGCTTCGTCTGCATTTTCAGTTTTCACGTCACCTAGTACAGATTTAGCTCTTACTAAAGCAACACCACCACCGGCAACAATTCCTTCTTCTACTGCGGCACGAGTAGCGTGTAATGCATCATCTACGCGATCTTTCTTTTCTTTCATTTCTACTTCAGAAGCAGCACCTACATATAGCACGGCTACACCTCCTGCTAATTTAGCAAGACGCTCTTGTAGTTTTTCTTTGTCGTAATCAGAAGTAGTAGTTTCTATTTGAGCTTTGATCTGATTTACTCTGTTTTTGATTAAATCTTCTGCACCAGAACCGTTTACTACAGTAGTATTATCTTTGTCAATAGCTACTTTTTCTGCAGTACCTAAGTGCTCAATAGTAGTGTTTTCTAATGTAAACCCACGCTCTTCAGAAATAACTGTACCTCCAGTTAGAATAGCGATATCTTCTAACATAGCTTTACGTCTGTCGCCAAAACCAGGAGCTTTAACAGCGGCTATTTTTAATGCGCCACGTAGTTTGTTAACTACAAGTGTAGCTAATGCTTCTCCGTCTACATCTTCTGCAATAATCAAAAGAGGTTTCCCAGTTTGAGCAACAGGCTCAAGCACTGGTAACAAATCTTTCATAGCAGAAATTTTCTTATCATACAATAAGATGTATGGAGTCTCAAGATCAGCAGTCATTTTTTCGCTATTTGTAACGAAATAAGGTGAAAGGTATCCTCTGTCAAATTGCATACCTTCTACGATGTCTACAGTAGTATCAGTACCTTTTGCTTCTTCGAC
Organism: Aquimarina sp. AD10; assembly: GCF_003443715.1. Taxonomy (NCBI): domain Bacteria; kingdom Pseudomonadati; phylum Bacteroidota; class Flavobacteriia; order Flavobacteriales; family Flavobacteriaceae; genus Aquimarina; species Aquimarina sp. AD10. The sequence continues at coordinate 4,926,498 of NZ_CP031965.1, forward strand.
AGTGATTACACCTTCTTTACCTACTTTGCCAAAAGCTTGAGCGATAAGGTCACCGATAGTTTCATCATTATTAGCCGAAATAGCAGCTACTTGTTTAATTTTATCTGAAGAATCACCAACTTCTTTAGTTTGTTTTGCAAGATCAGCAGTAATAGCTTCTACAGCTTTGTCAATCCCACGTTTAAGATCCATTGGGTTGGCACCAGCTGCTACGTTTTTAAGTCCTTCTTTTACAATTGCTTGGGCCAATACGGTTGCAGTAGTCGTACCATCACCAGCAAGGTCATTGGTTTTTGAAGCTACTTCTTTTACCATTTGAGCTCCCATGTTTTCAAGAGCATCTTCAAGCTCAACTTCTTTTGCTACAGAAACTCCATCTTTAGTTACAGTAGGAGCGCCAAAAGATTTACTGATAATTACATTACGTCCTTTTGGTCCTAGAGTTACTTTTACTGCATTGGCTAATGCATCCACACCACGTTTTATACCGTCACGTGCTTCTATGTCAAATTTTATATCTTTTGCCATAATTTATTTTTTTAAACTTTAAAAAATTAAATTCCAAAACTTGATTTCTTGAGTTGTCGAAGAAAAAAGATGGAATTTGTAATTTGATTTTTGTGATTACCGATTAAACTATTGCAAGAATATCGTCCTCGCGCATGATTAAATAGTCTTTTCCATCTAATTTTAATTCTGTACCAGAATATTTACCATAAAGAACAGTATCACCAACCTGAACGGTCATTTCGTGGTCTTTTTTACCAGCACCTACAGCTGCTACTTTACCTTTTTGTTGTTTTTCCTGAGCAGAATCAGGAATGAATAATCCAGAAGCCGTTTGTGTTTCAGCAGGAAGTGGTTCTACAACCACACGATCTGAAAGAGGTTTAATATTTACTCCCATTGTGACTAGTTTATTTTTTAAATTTTAAATGAAATGTTTGAAGCGTTTATTTCAGAAATTATGCCAGTAACAGTATACTGACAAATTGAAATAAAAAAATGTCGACTGTATGACAAGTCGACATTTATATTGTTGTTTTTTTGAAAAATACTATTCGTTACTGTCATCATCCGCAGCAGGAGCATCCGGAGTAACAGGAGTTTCTATTTGAACATTGTCAGTATTTACCTTTGATTCTTGGATACTATTTCCACCCATCAAATCTATATTAGATAATAAGATAAGCACTAGTAAAAGTGTGGCTAAAGTCCAGGTACTTTTATCTAAAAAGTCTGTTGTTTTTTTAACACCTCCTAGTTGTTGTGTTCCTCCTCCTCCAAAAGAAGAAGATAAACCTCCACCTTTAGGGTTCTGTACCATGATTACTACTATTAGTAGAAAAGATACGATAACGATTAATATTAAAAAGATTGAAAACGTTGTCATTATATATTGTTATTTATTTTCTTGTAATTTTTTTATTGCGCGAATTTGGTCTGCAAAGAAACCACTTTTTTCGGGATTTTTCAAAATTAATATATTATAAGCTTGAATTGCTTTTTTGTAATTTTTTTGAGCAAGATAAACCCTAGCTAAAGTTTCGGTCATTAATTCATCTGTAGGAACGACGTTTTGCTTAGCTAAATTGCGTGTAGGTGCATTTTTTATTGCAGGTTTGATCTTAGGGTTGCTAGCAATAAACTCATCGATTAAATCAAATTTATCTTTTTGATCTAACAGTTTCTTGTCTTCTTTTTTTTCTGTTTCAGAATTTTTAGGTTCAGGGTCTATAGGATTTAAAGAGCTTAACTTTAGCCATTCGGCAAAAGAATGTGTCTCTTTTTTATCAAAATCAAGAGGTTTGTTTATCTCTAATATTTGCTCGGTGGTTTTGTTTTCTTGTTTGCTCTTTTTTTCTTCATTTGCTTCTGATGCTATTTCTTCTGTTTTAGAAATTTGGTTTAAAAGACTTTCTTCATTTCTGGCAGCAAATAAAGCTGGGTCTAAAACATCTTCAGCTTCTTTTATTTTCATTCTAACGGCATCATCCATAGCCATTCTTTGTAATACCTTGACTTCTGTTGGATCTACAACATCTATGTCTGATTTGGTTTTCTTTGGGGTAGCATTTTGATCGTTATTTTTTTTGAAAAGATCAGAGGTTATAAAGTCAAATAGAACTGTTCTGTCTATTGTATATGCTGCTGTAGTCTTTAGTTCTTGATTGTATCTAAAACTTTCGTTGTCTTTTAATGTTTTTAGTAATAGCGGTTTTATAGATTGAAAATAGGGGAACTCACGAGAGATTTTTTCAAGAGAATAAGCCTGTTCTTTGCTAAGTTGAGCAGGGTTTTTTAATAAATATGTGAGTTCTTTAGTGTTCAAACTATATTGATTTATTTGTTTTTTGTGTGCTTCATCGTATTTACCATCTGGCTAACGTGGCATTAAAAATGTCTTGAGTGATACGTTCAAAAATAACTTGTAGCGCCTCATCTCGTATTGCATTTTCAGATGCAGCAGCAGGGTAATCAAAGAAAAACGAAAAACGTTGTTCTAAATCTTGTTTAGAATCTTTGGCGTCATAAAATCGCATATTTACTGCTATTGTTAATCGGTTTTGAGCGGCAGTAATTTGAGAGGTTGCTGTATTAGGAGAAACATAATCTTGCACTATTTCTCCTTCGTAAATAATGTCTCCACTAGAAGTAACAAGATCAAGATTGGTTTGATTAAGGATTAAATCTTGTAATTGATTAGTGAATGTTTGATCTGCTCCCGGAAAAATTCTTGGAGATTGATTTTGAAAGAAATTCACCTGAAAAGTTTTGGTTTCAGGACCTATTGAAATCCCACTAAAGGAATATGCACCACATCCTTGAAGTAGTATTAATCCAACTATTGCTACTATGGTGTATTTTATTTTTTTCATTAAATTACTGGTGCTTTTGTGTGACATATTTAATTTATAGTTTATTATAAATCATATTGCTTGATTTTTCTATACAAGGTGCGTTCGCTTATACCTAGCTCTTCGGCAGCGGCTTTGCGTTTTCCTCTATGTCTATCTAATGATTTTTTAATTAACTCTAGTTCTTTGTCATGAAGCGATAAGGTTTCTTCTTCTTGAATTTCTTCTGCAAAATGATACTTATCTTCTTCGGTTTCTTGAATAGTTGGAGGTGGTATTTGTAGTACTTCTGCTGTAGGGGCAGTCGTATCTTCAAATCTAATATCTTGTTCCTCTTCTCTATATATTTTTTGTATCAAGCTCTCATTATCTTTTTGTACTTGTTGATTATTGCCGCTTTCCATTAACTCCATTGTTAATTTTTTGAGATCATTAAGATCGCTTTTCATATCAAAAAGAACTTTGTACAATATTTCTCTTTCGTTACTAAAGTCACTCTCTTTTTTATCAGAAGAAATTACTGCTGGTAAATTGCTACCTATGTTTGGTAGATAACTACGTAGCGTGATGGCTGAAATTAATCTGTTTTGTTCAAGGACTGATATTTGTTCTGCGATGTTGCGTAATTGTCTGATATTACCACTCCAATGATACTTCTCTAGTAATCCAACAGCATCATCTGCTAAGCGAATGGTAGGCATTTTGTATTTGGTTGCAAAATCAGAGGCAAATTTCCTAAATAATAAATGAATGTCTTCTTTTCGATCTCTAAGAGGCGGTAGTAAAATTTCAACAGTACTAAGACGGTAGTATAAATCTTCTCTAAATTTCTCTTTTTTTATAGCTTCGAACATGTTTACATTTGTTGCAGCTACAATTCGAACATCTGTTTTTTGAACTTTTGAAGATCCGACTTTTATAAATTCGCCATTTTCCAGAACCCTTAATAAACGCACTTGAGTGGTTAGTGGAAGTTCTCCTACTTCATCTAAAAATATGGTTCCCCCATCGGCAACTTCAAAATAACCATTTCGTGTTTGTGTTGCTCCTGTAAAAGCTCCTTTTTCATGTCCAAAAAGCTCACTATCTATGGTTCCTTCGGGTATAGCACCACAGTTTACCGCTATGTATTTTCCGTGCTTACGATGAGATAGAGAGTGTATAATTTTTGGAATACTTTCTTTACCGACACCACTTTCTCCAGTAACTAAAACTGAAATATCTGTAGGAGCTACCTGGATGGCTTTTTCTACCGCACGATTTAGTTTAGGGTCATTTCCTATGATCCCAAATCGTTGTTTTATGGCTTGAATTGATTCCATCTTATGTTTTTTATTCGATTTCTTTTAGTCTTAAGTAAGGTTTAATTATTTTGAGATATACCTACTGCTTCACCTAATAAAGTTGCACTAGTACAATCATCTATTCGTACCATTACAAAATCACCAATTTTGTGTTCTCCTTTTGGGAAAATGGCTACAATGTTTGTAGTTGTTCTTCCGCTCCAATGTTGATCAGATTTTTTGGATTCTTTCTCAATTAAAACTTCATAAGTTTTTCCGATATAGCTTTCATGTCTATAAGCACAATGCTTTCTCTGTACTGCAATAACCTCTGCCAGTCTTCGTTTTTTTACATCTTCAGGGACATCATCTTCTAATTTGCGTTCTGCCAAAGTACCAGGTCTTTCTGAATAGGCGTACATATATCCATGTTCATATTTAACATGTTCTAGTAATGATAATGTATCCTGATGGTCTTCTTCTGTTTCTGTTGGAAAACCAATAATCATATCTTGAGTTATAGCACAATCAGGGATTATTTTTTTGATGTTATAGATTAATTTAATGTACTCCTCTCGAGTATGTAAACGATTCATCTCTTTTAAAATACGATCACTACCGCTTTGTATCGGAAGATGAATGTGTTTACAAATATTTTTGTGTTTTGCCATTACCTCTATAACGTCTAGGGTCATGTCCTGTGGATTAGACGTCGAAAAACGAATCCTGAGTTTTGGATGACGTTGTGCAGTCATATCTAGTAGCTTTGCAAAATCTACAGCAGTTGCTTTTTGAAAATCAGAAGCTTTTACAAAATCTTTCTTTAGTCCTCCACCATACCATAAATAGCTATCAACATTTTGTCCAAGTAAAGTGATTTCTTTAAAATTTTGAGCTACTAGTTCGTCGATTTCTTTTAAAATGCTTTGTGGTTCTCTACTACGCTCTCTTCCTCTGGTAAAAGGTACAACACAGAATGTGCACATGTTGTCACACCCTCTAGTAATGGATACAAAGGCAGATACACCGTTACTTTGTAAACGAACAGGAGCGATGTCTCCATAAGTTTCTTCTTTAGAAAGAACTACATTTACGGCATTACGACCTGCGTCAACTTCTTCAATTAAATTAGGTAGGTCTTTATATGCATCTGGACCAACAACCAGATCAACTATTTTTTCTTCTTCTAGAAACTTGCTTTTTAAACGTTCAGCCATGCATCCTAGTACGCCGACTTTCATCTTTGGATTTGTTCTTTTAACAGCATTGTACTTCTCTAACCGTTTTCGAACGGTTAGTTCTGCTTTCTCACGAATAGAGCACGTGTTTACTAGCACCAAATCCGCATCTTCTAGGTTTTGAGTAGTGTTGAATCCTTCTTTGGCTAAAATTGAAGCAACAATTTCGCTATCACTAAAATTCATTTGGCAACCATAGCTTTCGATAAAAAGCTTTCGTTGATTTTCCTTTTTTTGTTCAAGGTCAAGTGATTGTCCTTGTATGCTTTCGTCAATGATCTTCTCCATAAAAATAATTCCTTATCAATTAAGGTCAAATAGTGTGCAAAGATAATTTTTAATACGATTTATGACAAAGTGTCATGGGTTTTTTTGAAAAAAATATACATTTGTGTTCTAACTAAAAAATCATTAGCAATGGAGCATCCTATTTTTAATAAAATTGAAAACTCTAAAAAACCAGATTTTGGAGAGGTACTATCTAAAAGTTTTGAATTGTACAAAAAAACTTTTTCTATGGGAGTAACACATAGTTTGATCAGTCTGGTAATAATGATACCTTTTTTATTGATTGTATATGTTCCTGTTTTACCTGGTTATATAGAAATGATTCAAAATGCAGGAGACCCGTATTATCAACCATCATTTTTTGAAGATATTTCACCTGTAATGATTGTGATTTGGGTTTTAGTCATATTTATAATGTCTTTTCTGCTCCAGGTTTTAAACTTTTCTGTTTATGGGCATTTTTTAAAAGCGTTAAAAAAAATAGATTTAAATACGAATGATGATATAGGAGGGTACTTTACAATTGCAAAACAACATTTCGGAAAAATTATACTAATTTCTCTAGCGACTATGGGAATAGCATTGTTAGCTACCTTGGCATGTTACTTTCCAATATTTTATGTGATGGTACCGTTTCAGTTAGTTATCCCTATTTTTATTTTTAATCAAGAGATGAGTGTTGGAGATATTATTAAGGCAGCTTTTAAATTGGGAAATAAATATTGGCTTGTTCTTTTTGGGTTGATATTTATTTCGGGAATGTTGTCGGCACTTGGGGTTATAGCATGTTATGTTGGAATTATTTTCACAATGTTTTTCTCTTATGTTGTATCATATTATGTGTATAAAGATACAGTTGGTTTTGAACATGGTGAGCCTGAGGGGGAACAGACGTTATTTGTAAAATAAAAATTAAAGAACCTGCTGATCGGCAGGTTTTTTTTAAACTAATTTTTTGATAATGAATCTTGATATCAAAAAATTGATATACTTTTGTGGTCAGAAATTAAAGGACTATGGCTAAGAATTTAGTGATTGTAGAGTCACCAGCTAAGGCTAAAACAATAGAGAAATTTCTTGGAAAAGAGTTTAAGGTAGCGTCCAGTTTTGGGCATATTGCAGACTTACCTTCTAAGGAGTTGGGTGTTGATGTTGATGGAGGTTTTAAACCTAAGTATATTGTCTCAAAAGACAAAAAAGAAGTAGTAAAAAAACTAAAAGATCTTTCTAAGAAAGCCGAGATGGTATGGCTAGCTAGTGATGAGGATCGAGAGGGAGAGGCCATTGCATGGCATTTGGCAGAAACCCTTAAGCTAGATGAAAAGAGAACAAGAAGAATTGTTTTTCACGAGATAACCAAAAAAGCAATACTAAAGGCTATTGAAAACCCAAGATCGATAGATTATAATTTGGTTAATGCGCAACAGGCTAGACGTGTTTTAGATAGACTAGTAGGGTATGAGTTGTCTCCCGTGTTATGGCGTAAAGTAAAAGGAGGATTGTCTGCAGGAAGAGTGCAGTCTGTTTCTGTACGTTTAATTGTTGAGAGAGAACGTGATATTTTAAATTTTAAACCAGAAGGTTCTTATAGAATCGATGCAGAATTTTCTAATGAAGCTGGTAAGTCTTTTAAAGCAAAATTGCCTAAGAATTTCAAGACTAAAGAAGAGGCTAAATCTTTTTTAGATAAAAATATAGGGGCTTCTTTTAACGTAGCAGATCTTACTACTAAGCCTGCAAAAAAATCACCTGCACCACCTTTTACAACATCAACATTGCAGCAGGAAGCTTCAAGAAAATTATACTTTTCAGTAAGTAAGACCATGACTATGGCTCAACGATTGTATGAGGCAGGTTTGATTACATATATGAGAACTGATAGTGTTAATCTTTCTGATGAAGCTCAAAAAGGAGCAAAAGCAGAGATAGATTCTGCTTATGGAAATGAATATAGTAATCCAAGACAATATAAAGGTAAGTCTAAGGGGGCGCAAGAAGCTCACGAAGCAATAAGACCAACCGATTTTTCTAGGCATAGTGTTCAGGTGGATTATGATCAACAACGACTGTATGAGTTGATTTGGAAAAGAGCAATTGCTTCGCAAATGAGTGATGCTAAGCTTGAGAGAACAAATGTAAGAATAGCATCAAATAATCATACTGAGCAATTTACTGCAAATGGAGAAGTGATCAAATTTGAAGGATTTCTAAAGGTGTATTTAGAAGGTAATGATGATGAGGATGAAGAACAACAAGGTATTCTTCCGGCAATGAAAGTTCAAGAAGTTCTTTATAATAAATATATTTCGGCTACAGAGCGATTTACTCGTCCTCCAAGTAGATATACAGAAGCAGCACTGGTTAAAAAATTAGAGGAGCTTGGTATAGGAAGACCATCTACGTATGCACCAACGATTTCTACCATCCAGAATAGAAATTATGTAGAAAAAGGAGCTAAAGAAGGTGAGCAAAGAGATTATATTCAAATGGTACTCTCTGGAGATGCAGTGAACGAAAAAAACCTATCAGAAAAAGTAGGTAGCGATAAAGGTAAACTTATTCCGACTGATGTTGGGATGGTGGTTAATGATTTTCTTGTAAATCACTTTGCTGGTATTTTGGATTATAATTTTACAGCAAAAGTAGAACAGGATTTTGATGGTATAGCAGATGGTCAGGAAGACTGGACAAATGTCATGAAAGAATTTTATGACGAGTTTCATCCGCGAGTAGAAGATGTTGCGCAAAATGCAGAACGAGAAGTAGGAGAGCGTATTTTAGGAGAAGACCCTGCGTCAGGCAAACCGGTAAGTGTACGTTTAGGTAAATTTGGTCCTATGGTACAGATAGGTACGGCAGAAGATGAAGATAAACCAAAATTTGCAAGCTTGCCACCAGGTCTTACATTAGGAGGTATTACATTTGAAGAGGCGATGGATTTGTTTCAGTTGCCCAAAGAATTAGGTGAGTATAAAGGAGAAACTATAGTTGTGAATAATGGTCGTTTTGGTCCTTATGTTAAATTCGGAGCAAAGTTTGTTTCTCTTGACAAAGGAGAAGATCCACTAAATACTTCATTGGATAGAGCTATTGAATTGATCGATGCTAAAGAAAAAGCTGATGCTCCTATATATACGTATGAAGATCTTCCGGTTCAAAAAGGAACAGGTAGGTTTGGTCCTTTTATCAAATGGAATAATATGTTTATTAATGTAAACAAGAAGTATGATTTTGATAACCTTTCAGATAACGATATAATTACTTTAATTGAAGATAAGAAACAAAAAGAAATTGATAAAGTTATTCATAACTGGGAAGAAGAAGGTATTCGTGTAGAAAAAGCAAGATGGGGTAGAAGTAATGTTATAAAGGGTAAAACAAAAATAGAATTACCTAAAACAGTTGACGCTACAAAATTAACACTTGAAGAAGTAAAGGGTATTATCGAGAAAAATGCTCCTAAGAAAAAAACAACTAAAAAGAAAACTACTGCTAAAAAGAAAACCACTACCAAAAAGAAATAATAAATGTCTTTCGAATTTCTTGCCCCAGTAAGTGATTTAGTAGCAGCGCATACTAAATTGCTTTCAGATCAAACATTAGGGAAACAAATTAAAATTCATACAACTTCAGATGGAGTTCCTGATTTAGATAAAGTTGATATTGCTATTCTTGGTGTGCAAGAAAATAGGAATGATATTAACTTTTTAGGTGAGCAATTAAATTTTGATGCTATCCGTAAATCGTTGTATGAACTTTTTCCTGGAAATTGGAATACCAGTATGGTTGATCTGGGAGATGTTATTTCGGGGAATCAGGTTAGTGATACCTATTATTTGGTTCAAGATGTGTTGTCTACATTATTGCAGAAAAATATTATACCTATTATTATAGGGGGGAGTCAAGATTTGGTTTACGCCCAGTACAGATCTTTCGATATTTTAGAAAGAATGGTGAATTTAGCAAATGTAGATAGTAGATTCGATCTAGGGAACTCTGCAGAGGATATAACGAATACTTCTTTTGTGGGGAAGATTATTGTTGAACAACCATATAATTTATTTAATTATAGTAATATAGGATATCAAACTTATTTTAATGCACAAGAAGAAATTGATCTTATAGAAAAACTATATTTTGATTCTTATCGTTTAGGTGAAGTTATTGCAGATGTAACCGTTGTAGAACCTATCATGCGAGATGCAGATATTGTTTCTATAGATTTAGGAGTGATGAATGCAAATAGTTTGAATGGTATAACGACATCACCTAACGGATTTGATGGTAGAGAGATATGTGCGATCTCTAGATATGCCGGGATTAGTGATAAAGTGAAGAGTTTTGGGATTTATGAATTTAAAAATTTCAAAAATGAAGAAACTGCTGCAGTGCTCATTTCCCAAATCATCTGGTATTTTATTGAAGGGGTTAATTATCGTTCTAATGAATTGGATATCAAAAATCTAAAAAACACACTACATTACAATGTGCCAATAGATGATGAGATTTTGTCTTTTTATAAGAGCCCAAAAACAGGAAGATGGTGGATAGAAATACCTTTTATTTCATCTGGCAATAATAAATTGAAAAGACATACGTTATTACCTTGCACGTACAACGATTATGAGCGAGCTTGTAATCAAGAAATACCTGAAAGATGGTATAAGGCAAAACGAAAAAATGAAGTTTAACATTATTATTAGGTAGATTTAAGGTTTTTTTTAGAAAAAAATTGTTTTTCTGAAAATAAATAAATAGGTTTACGTCCTTAAATCTAAGAAGATCTTAACCTAAAACACGTTATGAAGAAATTTGTATCACTCTTTGCTATTTTAGCAATGCTCTACAGTTGTGGTGGCGGAAGTCGAGGAGAACTGACCGGAGCACAAGGAAAAAAATGGCACCCGCAGAAACCATATGGAATGGCGCTCATCCCCGGAGGATCGTTCATTATGGGTAAATCTGACGATGATAAAGCCGCATTAGCAAACGCCCCTACGAAAATGGTTACTGTACGTTCTTTTTATATGGACGAGACAGAAATCACTAATAGTGAGTATCGACAGTTTGTTAATTGGGTTCGAGATTCAACAATCCGAGTACGATTAGCGATAATGGCTGATGAATTAGGAAAAACTCCCGGTGACGATGGTATCGGAGAGTTTGCTTTTCTTGATGCAGATACCGAAAACATGACCGTATACGAAAAGTATATGTATGACAATTATAGTGGTACAGGAGAAACTGGTTATGAAGGTAGAAGACTTAATAAGGATATTGATATCGAGTGGGATATTGATGATTATCCAGATGAGTTTTATGCTGAAGTTATGGATACGATGTATATTCCATTAGAAGAATCTTATAATGGAAGACGTACATTAGATGTAAGTAAGTTCGAATTTAGGTTTACTTGGATGGATATTCAAGCTGCAGCACGTGCAAGAAAAGGTGGAAGAAAAGATTTTATTAAAGAAGAAGTAATACCAGTTTATCCAGATACAACTGTTTGGATTAAGGATTTTAGTTATTCTTATAACGAACCTATGCATAATGACTATTTCTGGCATAGTGCATATGATGATTATCCAGTAGTAGGAGTTTCTTGGGAACAAGCTAAAGCTTTCTGCCGATGGAGAACTATCGAGAAAAATACATTTCAAAGAAAAAGAAATAAAGAGTTTGTAAACTATTTTAGATTACCAACAGAAGCAGAATGGGAGTATGCAGCTAGAGGTGGTTTAGAATCAGCGACATACCCATGGGGAGGACCTTATGCCTTAAATGACAGAGGGTGTTTCTTAGCAAACTTTAAACCTCTTCGAGGAAACTACGCAGCAGATAATTTCTTATATACTGTAGAAGCCAAAACATTTGAAGCCAATGATTATAACTTATATAATATGGCAGGTAATGTTTCTGAGTGGGTACAGTCGTCTTATGACCCTTCAGCATATGAATACGTTTCATCTATGAACCCTAACGTTAATGATGATGAAAACAAGCGTAAAGTTGTGCGAGGTGGATCATGGAAAGATGTTGCTTATTTCCTACAGGTAAGTACCAGAGATTATGAATATGCGGATTCTGCAAGAAGTTATATTGGATTCAGAACAGTACAAGATTACATGGGTACTGATGTAACTGGAGAAGATAATACTCAGAATCAAAAGTAAGTCCCAAAATTTTCTATCAACTACTTAATTACTAACCTTTTTTAACAATTAGATTAAAAAAAACAAAACAAATTTATTATGGCAAATTCAAAAGCAAGTAAAAAATTAATGAATATGGTATACGGTCTGGGAGCGGCCGTTGTAATATTAGGTGCACTTTTTAAAATTATGCACTGGCCTTTTGGTAACGAAATGCTTATCATTGGTCTTGTTACAGAAGCACTTGTATTTACTGTTTCGGCATTCGAATCAGTTGATGATGAATTAGATTGGTCTTTAGTATACCCAGAATTAGCTGGAGGATCAAAAAGAGATAAAAAAGAAAAAGAGACTCCAGAAGGATTATTATCTAAAAAATTAGATGAAATGCTAAAAGAGGCTAGAGTTGACTCTAATCTTATTGGTAGTCTTGGTGATAGTATCCGTAATTTTGAAGGAGCTGCAAAAGGTATTAAGCCAACTGCAGATTCTATCGCTGGACAACAAAAATATAGTGAAGAAATGGCAAAAGCTGCTGCTTCAATGGAATCATTAAATGGTTTGTACAGAGTACAGTTAGATGCTGCTTCAAAACAAGCTGAAGCAAACGCACAAACTGCAGAGTTTGCTAGTCAATTGCAAGAACAGATGAAAAGTCTATCTGGTAACCTTGCTTCTCTTAATGGAGTATATGGTGGTATGTTAACTGCAATGAACAGAAGTTAACATTTTTGAATAAAATATTTTTATAATAACTACCAAAATCTAAGAAGAATATGGCAGGAGGAAAATTATCCCCAAGGCAGAAGATGATTAACCTGATGTACTTGGTTTTCATCGCGATGATGGCATTAAATATGTCAAAAGAAGTATTATCAGCATTCGGTTTGATGAACGAAAGACTTACTGAGTCTAATACGTTAGCAACACAACGTAATACTGCGTTTATGACTGGTCTTGCAGACAAAGTAACTGAACAGGCTGAAAAATATGGGCCATTAAAGGCTAAAGCAGATGAAATCAGCAAGTTCTCAAATGAATTTAATGATTACGTAGAGCAGTTAAAAAAGGAAATTCAAGAAACGGCAGATGATCCAACGGATTATGAAACAATGGATAAGCCTGATGCACTTGATAGTAAATTTTTTGAAGGTGGTAAGTTAACTGCCTCAGCTAAAGATTTCGTAAGTAAAATCGATGCATATAGAACTGGAGTTGCTTCTACTATAAGAACAGTAAAAGAAGTAGATGAATCTGTTGCAAATGATGTTGAAAAAACGTTTTCAACTGAAGAAGTTAGAAATAGAGATAATAGACCAGTAGAATGGTTAAAGTATAATTTTGAAGGATTTCCATTAGTTGCTTCTATTACAAAGCTTACTCAGATGCAAGCTGATGTTAAAACTACAGAGAGTAAAGTTCTTTCTGCATTATTAGCAGGTCAACAAGCTTCTGAACTTTCGTTTAGTAATTATGAGGCAATTGTTGTAGCTGATAAAACTGCTTTCTTTAGTGGAGAGAAGTTTAAAGGAAGAATCGTTCTTGGACGTTTTGATGCTACTTTGAAACCAACCAAAGTAATGGTTAATGGAAAAGAGCAAACAGAAGTTCAGAACGGGCAAATTATGTTAGATTTCCCAGCAGGTAATGTTGGAGAAAGAGATGTGGCAGGTGAGCTTGAATTTAAAGAAGGAGATTCTATAGTTAAGATTCCTATTAAGAGTTCGTATACTGTAATACCAAGACCAAATTCTGCAGTGATTTCAGCAGATAAAATGAATGTGGTATATAGAGGTGTAAATAACCCTATGACTATTTCTATTCCTGGTGTACCTAATGTAAATGCTAATGCACCTGGTTTAAGAAAAACTGGTGGTGCTGGTAAATATATGATGAATGTTACTACTGTTAAAGCACGTGAAGTAAGTATCAAAGTAAGTGGTAAACTTGCAAACGGTACAAGTGTGAGTGATAGTAAGAAGTTTAGAATTAAAGATATTCCTAGACCTGTGGGAACTGTAAGAGGTGAAGACGGTTCTGTAAAAATGGCAAGAAATGCATTACAAATTTCTTCTATCGGAGCAATTTTACCTGATTTTGAATTTGATATCAAAATTAAAGTTACTGGATTTAAGTTTAAGGTAGAAGGACAGCCTACAGCTAGTGTACGTGGTGGAAGATTAGATGCTAAAGCAAAATCAGCATTACGTAAAGCTAAAAGAGGATCTGCAGTGCAAATCTTTGATATAAAAGCACAGTTATCTAACAATGCAAGTTATAAACTGAAGAAAATATCTCCAGTTATTGTTGAGTTAACAAATTAAAAAAACAAACTAATTAGTTATGAATTTGAGAAATTTTGTATTAACCGTCTTAGGTGTATTTGTTTCCCTTATTTCATATGGTCAAACAAACGTTTTAAACGCGGATACGCCAGATGATATAGGAAAGAAAACGGCTGAACAGATTTTAAATGATAATGATCATCCTTTAGAATATGGTTACGTTGATAAGCGTGATGTATTATGGGCAAAAACTACTTGGGAGACTATTGATCTTGATGAACGTATTAATTTCCCATTGTATTACCCTATAGATACTTTTAATATTGGTGTTAACCGTAGATCATTATACGACGTTTTAATATCCAATATCAGAAGCGGAAAAATCAAAAATATTTATTCAGATTCATATTTTACCGAAACTCGTACATTCGATGATCTTAAAAGTACAATGTCTAAAATTGATACTACCGATTTAGGATATGAGCAGTACAATGCAGGTGAGACCGTAGATCCTCAGTATATTAATCAGAGAGATTTAAATTCGGCTGATATTGCAGAATATAGAATTAGAGGGTATTGGTATTTTGATAAAAGACAAGGAGAGTTAAGATACAGAATGCTTGGTTTAGCACCAGTTGCTCCTGATGTTAACTTTATCGATGATGATGAGCCGGATTTAGTAGAATTGTTCTGGGTTTGGTATCCAGATGCTAGAGAAATCTTACATAACACATCGGCTTTTAACAGAAGAAATACATCAATGCCTTTTACTTTGGATCATATTCTTAATGCAAGACGATTTAACTCTGTAATTTATAAAGAGGATAATGAACAGGGGGATAGGTCGATAGATGATTATATCGTTGACAATGCCTTGATGCAGCTTTTAGAGAGTGAAAGAATTAAAGAGAGTATTCGAAATTTCGAAATGGATATGTGGAGTTACTAAATTCCTTCTTATCTAAAATATAGATAAAACGCCTAACATAATAGTTAGGCGTTTTGTTATTTTTGAAGTATGTTAGATTATATAATTGTTGGGTTTGGTTTATCAGGATTGGCTTTTGTAGAGCAATTAGAAAAAAATAATAAGTCATATGTTGTTTTTGAGGATAGTTCTCAAAAATCTTCTCGTGTGGCTGGTGGATTATATAATCCTGTTATTTTAAAAAGATTTACTCCTGCATGGCAAGCAATCGAGCAAGTTGAAACAGCTGGAGCATTTTATAAAAATATTGAGAAAAAACTTAACCAACCGCTGGTTTTTGAGCTTCCTATATTACGAAGATTTAATTCTGTAGAAGAACAAAATGTTTGGTTTGAGGCTTGTGACAAACCTATTTTAGACCGATTTCTTTCAGCAGAATTGTACGAAAACACAAATAACGCGTTGGATATTCCTTACCAGTACGGAAAAGTAAAGCATACAGGAAGAATAGCAATTAAAAAACTATTGGAATCATACTTAGGTGCGATTGATCAAAAGAAAAGTTTGTTTAAAGAATCTTTTGATTATGCCGCCTTAAGTATTACTCCGGATTATGTTGAATATAAAGGAGTAAAAGCAAGGCATGTGATATTTACAGAAGGGTTTGGAGTGCAAAAAAACCCATTTTTTAAAGATTTACCAATAGTAGGCAATAAAGGAGAGTATATAATTATCGAGTCTAAGGCTTTAAAAGTTACAGAAGCTATCAAATCTTCGGTTTTTATAATTCCTTTAGGAAATGACATCTATAAAGTTGGAGCGACCTATAATAACCACGACAAATCTGTTGAAGTAACAGAAAGGGCTAAAGAAGAATTAATAGAAAAATTGGAACGCTTTTTAAAAGTACCATATCAAATTATAGATCAAGTTGCCGGAATACGACCAACAGTTAAAGATAGAAAGCCAATACTCGGGACACATCCTAAATTTGCAAATTTACATATCCTAAATGGCATGGGAAGCAGAGGGATTTTAATTGCTCCTTCGATGGCGCAAAATCTATTCGCATACATAGAAAAAGATGTTCCCTTAAATAAAGAGATAGATGTAAAACGCTTTATGGCGTAATTAAAAAGCTTTAGATATGGGTTTAACTAGGTTAAGAGACCGCTTTTTCTTTATTATAATGCATAAAGAAATTAATCCAGATATTTCGCGACAATCTTAAAATAACAGGCAAAAAAACAATCATTGTAATTGCAATAATAAAGAAGGTAACTACTAAGTTAAGCTTAAATAATAGAAAACTAATTACAAAGGCAGCAACTGCAAAAGCAATGCCAACAGGATAACTAACATACATAGCCCCGTAGAAAAAAGAGGGCTCTATTTTATACTTTGTATTGCAATGACTACATCGGTCTTGCATCTTTAGGGTGTGGCTAAGTTTATAGGGATTTGATTCTGTATACATGCTTTCATTTTGGCAAACAGGGCAGTTACCAGTAAAAATACTATAAATTTTAGTGCCTTTTAAGAAGTTCATAAGTGGCTTTTTTGGTAGCACAAAATTAATCATCTTTGCACAAAATATTCAAAAGCTGATGTTAAACATACACAACTTATCAATTTCATTTGGAGGAGAGTATCTTTTTGAGGAAATAAGCTTTATGCTAAGTGCAGGAGATCGCGTAGGACTAGTAGGTAAAAATGGAGCAGGTAAATCTACAATGCTTAAAATCTTATCTAAAGAGCAAGAACCGGATTCTGGTCAAATTGCTATGGATAAAGAAGTAAAAATTGGATTTCTAAAGCAAGATATTGATTTTATAGAAGGTCGTACCGTATTAGAAGAAGCGTATGAAGCTTTTATTGAAATTAAGAAGATTGAACGAGAGATAGATGCTATAAATGCACAACTCGCCGAACGCACGGATTATGAGAGCGAAGGATACAATCAACTCATTACGGATTTAAGTGATCATACGCATCACTATGAGATTTTAGGTGGATATAATTATCAAGGTGAAACCGAAAGAGTCTTACAAGGTTTAGGGTTTATGCGAGAAGATTTTAATCGTCTTACCGATACCTTTTCAGGTGGGTGGAGAATGCGTATCGAATTGGCAAAACTCTTATTACAAAATAATGATATACTTCTTCTTGATGAGCCAACAAACCACCTAGATATAGAATCTATTATTTGGTTAGAGAGTTTCTTGAAAAACTATACGGGAGTTGTTGTTATCGTTTCGCATGATAAAATGTTTTTGGATAATGTGACTAATAGAACAATCGAAATCTCTTTAGGTCGTATTTATGATTACAATAAACCATATTCTAAATACTTAGTGTTACGTAAGGAGATTAGAGAGCAACAATTAGCAACACAAAAAAATCAATCAAAACAGATTGAGCAAACCGAAAAATTAATAGAAAAATTTAGAGCAAAAGCATCTAAAGCTTCTATGGCACAATCATTAATCAAAAAGTTAGATAAGATTGACAGAATTGAAGTTGATGAGGATGATAATGCTGTTATGAATATTAGTTTTCCTGTTAGTATACAGCCTGGCAAAGTTGTCATTGAAGCAGAGAGTGTTGGTAAGAGTTATGGTGAGAAAGAAATCCTGAGTGATATTGATTTATTAGTAGAGCGAGGGTCAAAAATAGCATTTGTTGGGCAAAATGGTCAGGGAAAATCTACTTTGGCAAAAATCATAATCAATGAAATATCCTATGATGGTGATTTTAAATTAGGACATAATGTACAAATAGGATATTTTGCTCAAAACCAATCCGAATATCTTGATGGCGAGCTAACAGTCCATGATACTATGATACATGCAGCCAATGAAAAAACAAGAAGCAAAGTTCGTGATATGTTGGGGGCATTTTTGTTTAGAGGAGATGAAGTGGATAAGAAAGTAAAAGTTTTATCTGGAGGAGAGCGAAACAGATTGGCATTATGTAAAATGTTATTAGAACCGTTTAATGTACTAGTGATGGATGAGCCTACCAATCACTTAGATATAAAGTCTAAAAATGTATTAAAAGAAGCATTAAAGAATTTTGAAGGTACGTTGATCTTGGTTTCACACGATAGGGATTTTTTGCAGGGACTTAGTAACACTGTTTATGAGTTTAAGAATAAAAAGATTAAAGAGTATTTAGGAGATATTAATTTTTACCTCGAAGAACGAAGAGTTAATGATTTAAGAGAGATCGAGAAAAAAGATAAGCAGACCAAATCTGTTTCTACTTCAAAAGAAACAGCTAAACAATCTTATGAAGATCAAAAAAAGATAAAATCACTCAATAATAGACTAAGTAATACAGAATCCAAAATCAATAAATTAGAAAAGCAAATCAAAGAAATTGACGTAGAATTGGCGGTAAATTATGATGAAACTATTGCAAAACCGAATTTTTTTGATAGTTATCAGGCTAAAAAAGATGAGTTAGAAGTTTTAATGGAACAATGGGAGGAAATACAAGAAGAAATTGATTCATTAATAAATGTATAAAATACAAATGTTTTTTTAAAGATTTAATCAAAAAAACACTTCTAAATTATGATATTTTTACCGAAAGCATTTTATTTTAAACATTTGATAAATAAGAGTTTGTTAGCTAAAGGTTAAGTGAAAAAATAGGATATACTTTTGTGACATTTTTAGCGTTAGTTGCAGGTACAACTAAATTTTTATAGATATTTTTGTATCTGGAAAAATTAAACAATAGTATTTATGAGTAATACAAAAGTCATTGATTTAAATACCCATGCCTTATCTTGGGTTGGTAAGATTCACTATGATTTTGGGTTTTTGGTTCAAAAAGCATTTCAAGAAAACGGATTAGATTTATCTAAAGAACAATGGAGCGTTCTTAAGCGCCTACGTGTAAATGATGGACAACCTCAAAACGATCTTGCTTTTATAACTCATAGAGATAAAACTTCTATGACTAGGTTAGTGAATACTATGGAAAGTAAAAACCTAGTAGTTAGAAAAAGTGATGAGAACGATAGAAGGGTAAATCGTATTTTTCTTACTGATTATGGTAAAGAAGTCATTGAAAAAGTAAGGCCAATCATGTTTGATCTTATCCCTGCAGTTCAAGAAAGTCTTACAGAAGAAGAAATAGAAACCTTAATTGCTACACTCAAAAAAGTGAAAGCTAAAATTGCTGACATAGCTGAGTAAGCTAGACTTAAAAATATAAGGATATCTATTGAAAGTGTCTTTTGTTTTTAAAATTAGATATAACTTGAATTTTTTCGATAGTTCAAGTGATCGTACAAAATCATTCAAAAAAAGGCTGCTTTCTAGCAGCCTTATGAGATTTATTCGTCATTACACGAAGGCCTCTGAGATGGTGCTTGCCCACAATGACGACAATAAGATATTGCGGTGTTTCTTCCTCCTTTGATTTGCATACTTTCTAACTTAGAAATGGTTTTTTTGTCAAAAAGTAAACCTGATAATTTCTTTTTTTTCATGATCTAAAATTTAAAAAATAATAATTTCCTTGAACATTTAATGACACCCAAGGTTTGTGTCATTTGTAGAATAAACACATACTTTTTGTCAAGCGTGTATTTATTTATGTTGTTGCAAGGTAAAATGTTACCGATTTTTCGGTACTTTCTTCATATTGATTACAAAACTTTAGGAAAACCTGTGTTGCTCCACATCAAAAAACTAATGTATTAAAAGATACTTTTTGGGTGTCGAATGTTTATGATAGTGTCTTAACCCAAAAAAAATAGAAAGCCTAATTGTAATCTTAAAAAAAGTTAAAAATAAGATAGTAGAAATAACAGAATAAGTACGTGTAATACGTGTATTAAAGACAAAAAAAAGCATCTATGAGAACAGATACTTTTTGTGTTAAAATTGACTATTTTAACTTTTATGAGTTTTTTAACGGCATTACAGTAATAGGGTTGATAGTTTTGTGCGGTATTTCATACGATACTTTGAATACAAATACAAGCTATGAGAAATATTATACTTTCTATCCTTGGGGTAGTGATTATTATTGGAGCCCTTTTTGGAGCCAAAAAAATAGTAGATAGTAAAAAAAGGCCCAAACCAAGATCTTCTAAAGTAGTTAAAACAGTCTTTGTGGATACTGTTCAGAATACAACAATTCCAATTCAAATCGCTGCAAATGGTAATCTTACTGCCAAACGTAGATTAGAGTTATATGCTGAAGTGCAAGGTGTTTTTAAAGGAGGAGCTAAGCTTTTTAAAACAGGGCAGAAATATCAAAAAGGACAATCATTAATCAGGATTGATGCTTCAGAATATTATGCTACCGTACAATCTGCCAAAAGTAATTTGTACAATCAAGTTACTGCGATAATGCCGGATTTAAGATTAGATTATCCAGAAATTTATCAAAAATGGCAAGCTTATTTAGGAAGTTTTGATATGGATAAAGCAACTCCTCAACTACCAGAGACAACTTCAGAAAAAGAGAAATATTTTATAACAGGCCGCAACATTTATACATCATACTATAATGTAAAAAACCTAGAACAGCGCTTATCAAAATATTCGATTAGGGCTCCGTTTAGTGGTGTGCTTACCGAATCTTTAGTTACAGAAGGTACGTTGATAAGGCAAGGACAAAAATTAGGAGAGTATATCGACACTAGTGTATATGAAATGCAAGTAGCTATAGGAAAAGAATATGCTGATCTTTTGCGAATAGGTAAATCGGTAGCTCTTTCAAATTTAAATAAAACCAAGAGCTTTAAAGGAACAGTGACTAGGATTAATGGGAGCATCGATCAAGCCACTCAAACAATTACCGCTTTTATAGAGATCAAAGACCCTTTGCTTAAAGAAGGAATGTATCTTGAAGCATACTTAGATGCTAAAAAAGAAGAAAATGCGATACAAATTGATAGAAGTTTGTTACAAGAAGGAGATAAGATTTTTATAGTAAGAGATAGTATTTTGGATGTTATTAATGTAAATCCTGTTTATTTTTCAGATAAAAAAGTAGTGCTTAAAGGAGTCTCAGATGGTGATGTTATTGTTAATAAACCAGTCCCAGGAGCTTATGCAGGTATGTTGGTGAAAATATACCAAAAGAAAAACTCTTCAGAATCGAGAGCTTCAAACGCTAATGCAAGCAGAAATATAAAACAATAACTCATGCGTAAGATTATTGCTTATTTTATCAAATACCATGTTGCGGTAAATGTTGTCGTGATTGCATTTTTTGCTTTTGGTATTGCGGGAGCCCTCTCGTTAAAATCTTCATTTTTTCCTTTAAGTGACTCTAAAAATATAGCGGTTACGATTACTTATCCAGGAGCGTCACCACAAGAAGTAGAAGAAGGGATAGTACTTAAAATTGAAGATAATTTAAAAGGATTAGATGGGGTAGATCGAGTAACATCTACCTCTAGAGAAAATAGTGGAACCATTAACGTTGAAATCGAAAAGGGAAAAGATATTGATTTTATGTTGTTAGAAGTAAAGAATGCTGTAGATCGTGTTCCTTCTTTTCCAACAGGTATGGAGCCCTTGGTGGTTGCAAAGCAAGAAGCAATACGACCAACGATCAATTTTGCGGTAAGTGGTAATGAGATACCCCTTTCAACATTAAAACAGATCGCCAGACAAATAGAGAATGACCTTAGAGGAATCGATGGTATTTCTCAGATTAATATTTCAGGCTATCCAGCAGAAGAAATTGAAATAGCAGTAGATGAAAATAGTTTACTTGCTTATAACCTTAGTTTTAATCAAGTTGCACAGGCTGTAAGCCAAGCAAATATTCTTACCACCGGAGGAACGATAAAAACAGAAGCAGAGGAGTATCTGATACGTGCAAATAATCGTTCTTATTATGGTAGTGAATTATCAAATCTTATTGTAAGAACCGATCTCTCTGGGCGTACAATACGATTAAAAGATGTTGCAACACTGCGAGATCGCTTTTCTGAAACCCCTAATGCGACATATTTTAATGGGGATCTTGCAGTAGATGTACAGATAACAAGTACAAATACCGAAGACTTGATTTCTTCAGCCGAGAAAGTAAAATTATATATAGAAGATTTTAATCAAAAATATAATAATGTGCAGCTCAATGTAATTAGTGATCGATCAATTACATTGGTACAAAGAACAGCATTGCTAACAGAAAATGCGATTATAGGAATGCTTCTAGTGCTTATCTTTTTATCTCTTTTTTTAAATACGAGATTGGCATTTTGGGTGGCATTTGGGCTACCAGTGGCGTTTATGGGGATGTTTATTTTTGCAGGACAGTTTGATGTAACGATCAATGTGCTTTCTTTATTTGGGATGATCATCGTTATCGGGATATTAGTAGACGACGGGATTGTTATTGCCGAAAATATATATCAGCATTATGAACGAGGTAAAAACCCTGTACAGGCAGCAATTGATGGTACTATGGAAGTGATTCCTCCTATTATTTCTGCAATTATAACAACAATCTTAGCATTTAGCATTTTTCTGTTTTTAGACGGCCGAATAGGGGAGTTTTTTGGAGAAGTATCCGTAATTGTAATTCTAACCTTAACCGTCTCGCTGGTTGAAGCACTTATTATTCTTCCTGCTCATTTGGCACATTCAAAAGCACTTAAAAAGCAAAGTAAAGAGCCTAAAAGTGGTATGGGAGCTATTTTTGCAAAGCTTCGCTATATTAATACATTTGGGGATCATATTATGAAATGGTTACGCGATAACTTATATAGTCCGTTACTACGTTTTACCCTGCAGAACAAATTTTTTACATTTTCTGTATTTGTTGTTTTCCTTGTTTTAGCGATAGGAAGCATAGGTGGTGGGATCGTGCGTACCTCAATTTTCCCTCAGGTAGCAAGTGATCAAGTAAGGATCACTCTGAATATGCCAAATGGTACAAATGAAAAAACAACAGATAGTATTATTTCTTTAATAGAAGTAAGAGCGGTAGAAGTTAACAAAGAGCTGACCGAAAAATATTTGAAAGATCCTATTTATGAAGGCAAAGAGCTATTTAAAAATATAATTAGTAATAGAGGTCCTGGATCTTCTTCAGCAGCATTGGCTATTAATTTATTACCAGGAGAAGAACGACCAGATGCTGTATCATCATCGATGGTTACTAATCTGATTAGACAAAAGATGGGAGAGGTTGCCGGAGTAGAAAGCTTGGTGTATGGTAGTGGTGGTAATTTTGGAGGAAGACCAGTTTCGGTTTCTCTTTTAGGTAATAATATTGCCGAGCTCAAAGCAGCCAAAAAAGAACTGAAAGAAACCTTAGTTGCAAATGCTTTATTAAAAGATGTTACTGATAATGATCCAGCAGGGATCAAGGAAATCAAATTAGAGTTAAAAGAAAATGCATACTTACTAGGCTTAAACTTAAATGATGTGATGCGCCAAGTAAGGGCAGGTTTTTTTGGAGTACAGGCACAACGATTTCAACGAGGTCAGGATGAGATACGGGTTTGGGTACGATACGATCGTGAGAATCGATCTTCTATTTCTGATTTAGAAGATATGAGAATTAGTACGCTCACAGGAGAAAAAATACCGCTTACCGAAATTGCCAATTATAGTATCGAACGTGGAGATGTAGCGGTTAATCATTTGGATGGGCGACGAGAAATACAAATTTCTGCAGATATTAAAAACCCTGAGACAACAAGTTCTACAGATATATTAACCGAAATTAGAACGGTTACTATGCCAGAGATTTTATCTAAATATCCAACAGTAACTCCCTCTTATGAAGGTCAAAACCGAGAAGCTGGTAAATTTTTAGGATCACTAGGTCCTGTTGGACTTACTGTTTTAGCCTTGATCTATATTACAATCGCTTTTACCTTTAGAAGTTATAGTCAACCATTGTTACTATTGTTGTTAATTCCGTTAAGTTTACCTGCTGTAGCGTTAGGACATTGGGCTCATGGTTTTTCGATCAATTTACTATCATTGTTAGGGATTATTGCACTTATAGGTATTATGGTAAATGATGGATTGGTATTGATAGGTAAATTTAATAGCAATTTGCGTGAAGGACTTACTTTTGATCAGGCAATTTATGAGGCAGGAAGATCTCGTTTTAGAGCTATATTTCTGACTTCATTAACAACGATAGCAGGATTAGCACCACTTATTTTTGAAGAAAGCAGGCAGGCAAAATTCTTAATACCAATGGCTATTTCTATAGCCTATGGGATAGGTTTTGCGACCGTGCTTACCTTATTAGTACTGCCATTATTTTTATCTTTTAATAACAATATAAAAGTAGGAACTAAGTGGTTGATTACGGGTAATAAAATTACAAAAGAAGAAGTAGAAAGAGCGATTATAGAACAAAAAGAGGAACACGAAGAACATCATGAATTGCAAGCATAATATTTATAGCATAAGACTAGTTTTCCTACTGTTTTTAGTTTCCGTAAGTTTAACGGCCCAACAACTAACAAAAGAAGAAGCTATTCGATTAACATTAGAGAATAATTTCGGAATTCTTATTGCAACGAATACTATTGAGGTTGCTAAAAACAACAAAGGAGTGCTTAACTCCGGATATCTGCCATCATTGGTAGCCAGTGGGGGTGCTAATTATCAATCCGCTTCTAGCAATACCTCTTTTCAAGGAGCGATTAATCCTAATACAGGACAGCCCAGAGAAGATATAGAAATAAATGATGCCGAAACACAACGGTATAACGCGGGACTAGATCTTAATTATACACTTTTTGATGGGTTAGGACGATACTACAATTATAAAAGATTAAAAGAACAATATAATCTTAGCGAGTTACAAGCTAGAGAAACAATAGAAAACACAATGCTTCAATTGTTTTCTGTATATTATGAGGTTGCTAGATTATCAGAAAACGAAGAAATTCTCAAAGAAACATTGCAAATTTCTAGAGAACGCGTTACGAGATCAGGTTATCAATTTGAATATGGTCAAAATACCAAGTTAAATGTGCTTAATGCTCAAGTAGATGTGGCTAATGATAGCATTAATTTGCTAAACACGCGTCAACAATTAGTAAATACTAAAAGAGATCTTAATGTCATTTTGGATAATGATTTAGAAAAAGGATTCGAGGTAGATACTATCGTAAAATTCATTCCTAAAATAACACTAGACGAGTATTTAGAACAATCTTCAGAAAATAATGTAACATTATTACAAAATCAAAGCTCGCTTAAGATTAGTGACTATGATATAAAAGTAAGTAAATCCGGATATTTGCCTACAATTGGATTGTCGGGATCTTATGGGTGGAACGAAAATAGAAATCCACCTTCGGCCTTTTTTCCGGGTAATGTTGGAGATACCTATACTTTAGCAGCTGGAGTGAATCTTACGTGGAATCTTTTTGATGGGGGAGGTACTATAACGCGAGTAAAAAATGCTAAAATAGCACTAGATAATCAAGAAATCCTAAAAAGACAGGTAGTTAAAGAAGTAGAAAGGGATATAGCTAATGCCTTAGGAAATTATAAAAACCGTTTAAACGTATATAAGATTCAACAACAAAATGTAGTTACCAATCAAAATAATTTTGAACGCTCCCAAGAGCGCTTTAAATTAGGGCAGATTACTTCTATAGAGTTTAGACAGGCACAGATTAATTTGATTTTGGCTAGAACAAATAAAAATGCAGCAAAGTACGACGCAAA
This sequence comes from Aquimarina sp. AD10, assembly GCF_003443715.1. Classification (NCBI taxonomy): domain Bacteria; kingdom Pseudomonadati; phylum Bacteroidota; class Flavobacteriia; order Flavobacteriales; family Flavobacteriaceae; genus Aquimarina; species Aquimarina sp. AD10. Next base: position 4,952,221 of record NZ_CP031965.1, read on the forward strand.
AATAGCAGAACTACAACTATTGCAATTAACAGGTCAATTATTAAATATAGCGTTTTAGTTCTCTTTTTGTGTTTCGAATGTCATATTAATCTTGTCTTCGTGTTTTTACAAACTAATAAATAATAGATAATGTTCGAACATTTTTTTCAATGTCCATATTGTTGGGAGGAGATTTCGATGCTTTTGGATCCATCTGTTGGGTATCAAGCGTATGTCGAAGATTGTGAGGTTTGTTGCAACCCTATAGAGCTACATCCCAGGTTTGAGGATCAAGAATTAATATCTTTTGAATCAATTAGCATAGAACAGTAAAATTAAATATCTTATTTTTAAGGTGTTGCAATATTTTTACTTTTTTTATTCAAAATAGCCTTGTTAAGTTCAAAAAGGGTTGTATATTTGCCGTCCGTAAGGAATGATACATAGCTTGTCGGAATTATGACCCGAAGTTTTAAAGACAAGTAAGTTATGATCATATATCGCGGGATAGAGCAGTAGGCAGCTCGTCGGGCTCATAACCCGAAGGTCACAGGTTCGAGTCCTGTTCCCGCTACTTTTTAAAGCTAAAACATTAATAATTAATGTTTTAGCTTTTTTGTTTATTTCGATTTTTTCTGAAAAAACCTTTATAAATAGTGAACCTTCGTGTGATTTTCCCGAAGGTTTCGAATACATTATTTTAGACAATAATCAGGTTAACTTTTTTATTATAAGTGATTTAGGATGCTTTTAAATACAAGCGTGTTTTTTGAAGTACCTAAACGAAGTACCTGTTTTTGTAGTTTTTATATCTGAGAACTGAAAAATGGATCAAGCTCGTTTGTACAGAAGTAGCTGTATTGAATATATCTCTTGTGCTAAACTGTATGCTTTTTATAAATATGGATCCGTACTCGAAAAGTATTTGGAGTTAGGGTATTAGAAATGTTTTTGTACTAGTAGGTAATACATTAGGTTATACTCAAATATAAAAATGGTTCGTTAGTCACCTAGATTTGCTCGTTTATCTACTTATCAATCCATTACTTTCTCTTTTTTTACATCTTTGAATTGTAATCAAATCTAATAAACGATCATTTTTAAAATCTGATTGTAGGCGGAATCTGAAAAGCCAAATATTGAAAAGAGTAGGAAAAAAATCTAAAAATTATGAGTAATTATCTAGTTGATCATGCAATCTATTCATGGAACATTACTGGTACAGAAAAATGTCTTTATAAAGATGTAAAGGAAGTTGTTCAAAAGATGCTTATGGAAAATGGTGGTGTTATAAATGTTAATAATACTGCTTTAGGTGGAGACCCTTGTCCAAATACTCCTAAATCATTTGCTGCAATTATAGGGATAGCAAATAGTGAAGGAATAACCAGAAAAATATGCACCTCAGTAGAAGGTGTAAATATTGATGTTAATATTTCTGGAGAGATTATAATATCTTAAAAATGACACTGCTTTATATGTTAAATACAATTTATAAAACATATAAAGCAGTAATTCTAATTTTAAATTTTAAACGTTATGCCATCTACAATTCCTTACGATCCTTCGTTAATATTAGGAAATATAGTTCCTATGGAAAAACTGCAAAATGCAGTTCAAATTTCTAAACTTCAAGCTCCTGCTGATGCAGCAGAAGATAATTTAAACTCTTTGATTACTTTAAAAAGGAGTATGGATATGACTATTCAAGAGATGATTAATATGGGGGTGGATACTTCGGACCTCATTAAAGAATCTCAACAAATAAATAGTCAGGTTCAACAAGCTGCTGTTGCTTACGGTAAAGCTAAAATTGCCGCTCAAAAAGCTATTCAACCTTTAAAAAGTAAAGTGAATACTGTAAATGAATCTATTGAGAGTCCAATAGATTATAATAAAAGTAAGATTAAACAAATGGCTATATCGGCTGATTCTTTAAATATGAATTGTCAATATTTTTCATTTGACCAAAACTCTCAAAGCTCTCAAAGTCATGCCTCAACAGTTGCTTCTTACGTAAGTGAATCCTTAAGCATATTTGGTGAGGGTTCATCCTCTAAAGCAAGTGCTAGTGCCCAACAACAAATGAATAGTCAACATTCACGCCATAGTATTGCAGGAACCTTAGTTGTTGCAATAACCTGTACACATAAAAACGCTCAAGTTTTTGCTCCTTATATTCTAGATGTTGATAAAGCTGTAAGATCTTGGAATGCTATGTTTCCAGACGATATGATAAAGACAAACAGTCCAGAAAATATTGCAAAGATCGAAGCAAATTTAGATACTAAGAAAGATAAATCTTTTAATATACTATCTGGGGCTACCTATGGGTCTTCTTTTGTTGGTATGGTACACGTTTTAAATACTACAGTTAGTCAGTCTAGCCAAAGTATGGAATCTGTAGCATCGTCTCTGCAAGAAACATTTGAAATAGGAGGTTGGTTTGCGTCTGGAACAGGTGGGTTTGGTGTGAGTGATTCGTTTTCTAATAGTGCGAAAAACTTATTAAGTACTCAAAATGTAACATCACATTGTTCCCTTATCACTATGGGTATTATTCCGTCTATTAAATCCAATCAGGTGAGTATGGCTGTTAATAGTTTTAGTGATTTTAGTCCAGACAAGGCTATGGATCAGTTAGCAACACTTCAAGGAGCTACTGCTAGCGAAAACAATACTATAGGAGAAGCCGCTACTGCTGCACGTACAGGGCAGCAAATGATTAGTCTGAAAAATGCAACAATCAAAGGAACATTGAGCGGAGTCTCAAAGATTGATGATGCACAAAATCAAATTATTGATACCAACTCCATGATGACCGCACTAGAAGATTATGTAAATAAATGCGTTGAAGGCGGTGAAAACCTGGGAGTACCAATTAATTATTACTTAAAGCCAATAACACAAGCAGAAATTGCTCGTGCATGGATGGCTAAATACTACCCAAATAAATTTAATAAAGCTGGCAGCGCTGACGATAGCGGTTCTGGAAGTTCTGATGGAAGTAGCTCTGACGGTGGAGACTCTTAAACTTAAGTTGTAACATAACAAAGAGGAGTGGCAATTTAAAGCTACTCCTTAAATAAAGGCGGTATCCGAAAAGCCAAATCATAAATAGAGTAGGAAAATAAACTTTAATACAAATGTCATTTTCTAAATTAACAAAAGTAAAAAAACCTATTCTTTATGTGTCAGATCCTCATTGTGATGAACAACAGGTAAATGAATTAGTGAAAAACATTCGAAAAGAGTTTGGACAAAAAAAGATGATTTATATTTTGTCAGGAACCCATGGCACAGAATCAGGGGGGTTGGTCGCTGATAAGGGATTTTTTTATGAAGATAAGTCTCTTGAATCGCAAACATTTAAAAGTGTTAATGTAAATGAAAACACTCCTAAAAATACTTGGAAAAATTATTTTGACAAGACTAATTCTGTTTTAGTTTTAGCATGGTGTTATAGTGATAGGTGGAATGGTCTAACAACATATTTTCAATAAATACAGAACTAATATAAAAGAATGAGAACTTGACTTTTGCATAATAGTTCTCATTATATTTTCACCAAACCTCCATAAACGCATATGATTTCGTCTCATAAATATTAAACAAACGATGGAAAACATCTTAACACAACATCACGATATTATTCGGAAAATTTCAAAACAAAAAGGAAGTTTTGAGATCCAGACTATCTTAGAAGAAACTTTCTTTACTAGGAATAAGAACTGTGCTTTAGTAGTGCAAAATATAAATCGTTATGCTGTGCTTTTTTGCGAAGACACAATTTTTAACGAAGTAGGGAAGCACAATAAATTTATAAGTAGTTTTTGGAAATTAATTGCTTTAATTAGGTATTTAAAGGATCACCAATATATATATTCTTTAGGAGGTACATTAACCGATAGTAAATTGTATGCGATTCATCCTGATTTTCATTTTCCTAAAATACAAGGCGATAGAATAATTCTTAATGATAAAGGATGGTACTCGATGCATCCAGATGCTATATTTGATAAAAATGGTGTTTTGGTTTATAAAGGCACTATATATAGAGATAGCTATTATGAAGCAGCATTGCATAATCTTACAGGAGTCTATATTGTTTCTGAAAAGTTTAAAGAATTATTAATTGCAAAAAATGAAGTTGATAAAGAAGTTTTCTTAAAAAAACCAACTAATAGAGCAATTAATTTTATTACCTGGTTACATTTTTTATTCACTATCTTAATATTAGTTTTCCATTTTTTCTTGAGTTTAAAATTTCATACTCATATTGAAAATAATAATAAGTATACTTCATCGATTTTAGGAGCTACAAAAAGAATTGCGGTAAGCAATGAAATAAATACTACCCAAGAAACACACTTTGGAGTTGATATATCGCACTATCAAGGAAATTTATTAAAAGAAGGTCTACCAGATACAATTTCTTTTGTTATCTGTAAAGCGACTGAAGGAGTAGATTATATCGATCCAGATTTCAAAAACAATTGGGAATACTTAAAAAAAAGAAATATCGTACGTGGAGCATATCATTTCTATAAATTAAAGGATACTCCAATAAAACAAGCAAACCATTTTGCAAATACAGTTGGAGTTATAGATACACATGATATAACACCAATAGTAGATATCGAAACTTTAAGCCTTCAAAAGGAAGAACCTATTGATGAGAATTCATTAAATAGAAATTTATTATTGTTTTTACGTCATATAGAAGAAAAATTTAATCGAATTCCAATGATTTATACTAGCCATTATTTTGCCAATACACATCTTAAAGATACCACTTTATCTAAATATCCCTTATGGATAGCTGATTATACAAAATCAGGGTATCCCAAGGTTCCAGATATATGGAAAAATAAAGGTTTTAAGATATGGCAACGTAGTGACTCGTATAGTTCTGAATCAACCACAATTGATTTAGATATCTTTTACGGAGATATTGAAGAATTAGTCGATCAATAATTTAAAGCAATTCTTTACTATTAAAGAAAGAAATCAAAGCCTATCTGAAAATTTAAATACAAAAACATACGGAGATATTTCTGATAATGAAGCAAAAGTAATTTTTATACAAACAGGAAATATAGTCTTTAGTGATATTTAAAACTTGTAAGTCAGTTCCAAATCATTTAATCTTTTTAAGCCAATTAGTTTAACTAAAGGTGTAGTTGCGATTTATTTGATACAAATATTTAAAATATTGATATTCAAAATATATAGTTTCGATGTGGCCCAACTTTTTCACCGTAGTAGACAGAAGCAATTACGCCCCAATTGAACAGAAATGAAGAATTATAAGTAACCACGGTATAATTTTCAAAAATTTCAAAATGTGGTTATATAAAATTAATTAAAACCTATACAAATGTCAAACCACAGAACTTCAACAGTACAAAAAGTAGTTACGGGTCAAGTGCAACAAATTACACAACAAATCGCAGAAAAATATCCAATCATAGGTAACCCCCTTCCAACTAATGTTGTAGGAGGTGAAAAACCAGTTGTTATCACTGAAATTCCCCCAGAAGGATACTGTATTAATCAACCAGGTGAATATGTTTTGGGCAACAATATCAATTGGTCACCTCCCAATCAATCACTAATAGTTGGTGAAGTATGGCCTGTTGCTATCGTAATTCAATGCGATAATGTTCATTTAGATTTTCAAGGATATGATTTAGTAGCAGCGAGTAAAGGGACACATAATTCTATTGGTATCGTTGTATACAACGCAGAAAAATATTGTAACAACGTAACCATTCAAAAAGGTACCATCAAAAATATGGGAATTAATGGTTTACTGGCTATTAACACTTTTAATTTGTCGATATCCAATATAACAATAGAAGGGTTAACCTATCCGAATTATGATTTTTTCCCAAGCGCAATTTCACTTATTGAAGCTCAGCAATTTACCTTAAATAATTGTAGAGTGGAAAATGTTACAACAACCGCTATATTAACTGGAGGTTTTATGATAATTAATTCAAACATAGGAACTGTTAGCGATTGTCTAGTAAATAATTTTACAAATAAAGATGGAGTAGCTTGCGGTTTTCCATATTTTGACTGTTCAGGAATTAATACTGATAATTGTATGGTTATGAATTTAACTACTTTTTATGAAGGTAATCCGCTTTCAACAATTGGTCATACCTGCATTGGTTTTATGCCGGTCAAGTCTAACTATTTAAGTTTTTCAGGATGCGCGGCAATAGAGATTAACGGTTGTTGTGATGATTGTCATGGAATGTCTGCGTTTGATGTCGATAATGTTGAAATCACTAATTTTACTGCTAGTCATGTTCATGATGGATTAGGTCCTCAAAAAACAGGCGCAAAAGCAACTGGATTAGAAGTATATGGTAGCAATGTTACAGTGACTAACAGCCATGTTAATGACATTACTGCAATTGTACCTCAAGACTTGCAGTCAACAGGATTTAGTGCCAATGGTACTAATATTATTTTTAATTCTTGTACGGCAACACAAGTGACTGTTTTTGATGCGAACGATTGTCCAGACACAGCATATGGTTACGGAACAGGTTTTGGGTGGGCACCAGATCCACGACCTCAATTTGTACATTCTCCTGCAAAACAAGTCGCCTATATTAATTGTATAGCTAATAACTGTCAACTGGGTTTTGACACTTGGAATCATCAAGAGTCAACATGGATTAATCCTTTAACAATAGACTCCGGAAATGATTATTTAATTCAGATCCAAGGTGCAGAGCGAGTTTACTCTATGAATTTCTGCTCAGAATTGCCAAATTCAACTCCATCAAGTCCATCACAAAAATTTCAATGCTATAATCAAATAAACGGGAATGTGTATCCAGAAGAATGGAGTATAGAGGAGGAGTAACAATAAAAAATATTTTTATACAGTTTTTAGATCAGTAATTTCAAACAATAATTAATATTAATGTATTGTTTTATGAAACTAATTTGAAACCCAAGACCTCCTTTTTCAAAGGAGGTTTTACTTTATAATATCAAAACGACGCGTTAACTGTTTTTTATAGCGATCACTAATGGTTATCTTAGCATTAGAGTTTAGATATACCGTGTTTTCGGCTAAATTAATTTGCTTTATTTTGTTAAAATTTACTAGAAATTTTCTGTGAATTTGCTCAAAGTTTTTACCTGTTAGTAGTGGTTTAAGTTTTGCTAATGATTTTTTAACCACATATTTTTCATCTAGCGTATATAATGTGCTATAATTCTCTTCTACCTCAATATATTCAATATCATCCAAGATGAGTTTACATATAGTCTGTTGCTTTTTAATCATTAGGTAACCCGTTGTAATTAAAGGGGTATTTGTGCTTAGTGTATCTTCTTGTTGAAAGTACTTTTCTATAGCCAACTCAATAGTATATTGTAATTCTATCGTGTTAAAAGGCTTTAGTAAATAGGTAAAAGGTTTGGTTAGTTTAGCGGCATTAAAAACGGTTTTACTTTGCATACTAGTAAGAAATAAAAAAGGGATCGATGAAGATGTTTGTTGAAGGTATTTAGCAAATTCAATACCATCCAATTTTCCATTAATATCGATATCTAAGATAGCTAAATCAAAAGTAGAAATGCCTAAAGCTTCTTTAGCTTTTACTAAAGTGTTGACTAAAGTAATGCTATATTCTTGTGATAAAAGATTGATAATGTTTTGTGCATCGTCTATATTATCCTCTAATATCAATATCTGTAGAGTTTTCATGCTGCATCATTTTTTAAGGGTAACTCTAGCGTAATGGTTATACCTTTATCAGTATTGTTAGCTATAGTTAGCTCCCCTTTATTTTTTGTAATTAGTGTTTTGCTTAGTACCAAACCAAGTCCCAATCCTTTAGATCTATCTATTTTTTCTATAGTTAAGCTCTCGTAAGTATTAATGGTATGTAAAACTTCTGAAGACATTCCAATTCCGGTATCTTTTATCGTAATGATACAGTGTTCCGGGGTTAATATTGTCTGTATCCAAATGTTGCCTCCCTCTGGCGTATACTTAATAGCGTTGTCGATTAAATTTCTAAAAGCAATTTTAAATAGTTCCTTATCTAAGCATACTTTAATACTTGGATTGTCAAAAGAAGTGGATAACGAAATATTTTTTGAAAGCGCAAGAGGGGTAAAGTCGAACACAAGTGCATCTATTAAAATTTTGATATGGTGGTTTTCAGGCATACAGAGTAATTGATTGTTTTGCTCTAATGCCCAGTTCAAGATATTATTTAGTGTTTGTGCTGTATTTTCCGAAATAGCTTCACTTTTCGTATTTAACGTTATCGCTTCGTTTATGTCATTTATTTTTAATAATTCCGTTACTTTTTTATGTTGTTTTTTTAGGGTATTTACGGGGGTTCGTAAATCATGAGAAATTACAGAAAGTAAATAATTTTTTGTAGAATTTAAGTTTTCTAGTTGTTCCTTTTGCGTAGTAATTAAAATATGTTGTTTGGTTTTAATTCTGTACAGATAAAATAGAAGTGTTAAGAATAATAAGGCTCCAATAAGCGAAATAGTAACTAATTGTATTCGTTCTTTTTGTTTATTGGTAATTTCTTTTTGTACTGCTACTTCTTTGTCTTTTACAGCTAAAGCAATTTGTTTGTCTTTTTTTAGTAAACTTGATATTTTATCTCTATTCCATAAAGAATCTTTCCATTGTATATATTCTACATAATACTCCACACTTTCTTTGTAACGCTTTCTGTTTTTTTCGACTACTGCCATATTGAGTGTCGTATTTTCCTTGAGTTCAAAACTAGATTGTGTTTTAGCTAAGGTATACGCTTCTTTAAATAAGGGTATGGCTTTATCATCTAGATATTGTTCATAATATGCATTGGCAATATCCTTAGTGGCATAAATAATACTTAGTGTATCATTTTTTTTTTTCGCTAAATTTCTTTCTTTATAGAGATAAGCTGTTGCTTTTTTATAGTTTTTAAGGTGCAAATGGCAGATTCCTATATTATGATATATTGACCCATAATTACTATCCTTTTCGGTTTTTTCTCCCTCTGATTCCCATTCATTAAAAAAAGACAAGGCTTTTTTATACTCTTTTTGATTTGTATGTATGATACCAAGTTTTAGTTTTTTTAAATAATTAAATTGAAATGTATCCGATATTTGGCTAAAACTTTCTTTTGCTTGACTCCAAAGTTTCTTTTTTACGGCACAAGAGCCTTTTAAATAATAGGCATAATCAGACAGTGTAGTTTTCTTCCTTTGTAATAAAAACTCGCTAATATTTATATAGGTAGAGTCAATCTGATTGTTCAAAAAGTTATGTATTGATTTATGAAATAGTGCATTGTGACCAGATGTTTGGCAAATCTCTAGTATAGATGTATCAAAATTCTTAAAATTATGCTGCGCAGACATAGTAGTGTTAACTATAAAACATAGGAGAATAATTGATGTTTTGATTTTCATTTTTTAGGGCTAGTATATAGTTTTTTAGAGTTAGGACTCCAAAGCTTTTTAATAGAACTACATCTGTTTTTTTAAAATAAAACAGATGTAGTTTAGTAATGCTAAAAATAATATAGGTAATCTGGCAAGAATACTTAGGTGGTTTGTGTTTCACTTATATCTCTTACGGTGGTAACGGTTCCTCGCGTAGTTTCTGGGTCATCATATACATAGTTTACAAATATCTTCTCTACAAGATCTTCCTCTTTAGTATGATATTTAAGTTGTAAGGTATATAAATCAAATTCTATTACTTTTTTCTTTAATAATGTAGGTAAAAACTTAAACTGATTAAAATCAAAAAACATATCAATATTATCGAACTCTATAGTAATCTGACGAAAATTACCTATAGGAGGATTTATAGTTTTAGGATTAAGAGTAGTAGGAGGGCATTCAGAAATAAATAAATTATTACTCCATTTTACTAATCCAAGATTGGTTATCTCAGTAGGTAGATAAACAGCTATATCTATCTGATACATATAATTACCATTGTTAAAACTTGGATCTTGAAAATAAGAAGTGGCAACCATAGGTTTTGTTGGTGCATTATGAAGAAAAAAGAGTTTTTGTGATACTTTATCAATAGATAAAGAGTCCATTGTAATTTCAGACATAGTTTAATAGGTTTTAAGGTTTATTAGTTATTAAAAATAAAAATAAAGATAAAGGTATTAGGGTAAATTCCCTTAATGTGCAATAAAAATTAAAGTTAAAACTTAGATTGGTTTATAGATTTTATCTGGGGTACGTACTTCAATATCTTATTTGCCCTGAAATATATTCTGTGAAAACTAGGATATTGAGTTATGCTATCTCGCTTATTAAAATAACTCGTGATAAAAGTCAATGTTTTTATACTTGTTTCTATTTGTTGGTGTTTGCATACTTTAAATAGGTACTTGATAAAAAAGTACCCATTTTAAGTACCCATTTGTAGGTATTTGCAAGTTTTTAGGTACTTCAAAAAAGTTAAAACACTGATAATCAATATGGTTTGAGTGCAACCGAAATGGCTCATAACCCGAAGGTCACAGGTTCGAGTCCTGTTCCCGCTACAACAGATAACCTCTTCATTTTGAAGAGGTTATTTTTGTTTGAGGAAGTTTTTTGTGACCACAAAAGTGTCAAGTTATTGGCTGGAGTACGGAATTGGAGTACGGAATTGGAGTACGGAATTCATATGGGATATAGCTTTTTATGGTTATAAACCGAAAAATTAAATCTGTATTTTTAATCTCTTTTTTATCAATGTAAGGCCTGGTTTATAGTTAATAATCTTATTTTTAAAGATTTGTATTTTTCTAAATGTTCTTATGGTTCTTTTAAATGATTAATTTGCGGTATCCTTTATATCTATGACCATCAGGTAGATTATACGACAGGGCTGAATTTATTTAATAACGAAGGTGTCATTTGGGCATTTTTTACATAAAATATCTATAATCATACTCTACCTTTTCTCTACTCTCTATTAGTTTTCCAATCCTAGCAATTTCATTTGAAGATGAAATTGTCGCTGGTAACTGAGAATACATATTTAAGGAATTCCAATTCATTTTCGTCAATCCTAAAATCTCATTAGCAATTTGCTCTAAACTACCAGTTCCATAATGCTTAATTATCTTTAGAGGTTTAGGAATATATCTGCCTCCTGGATAAAAGTTGTACTTTGGATTTTTTACTGATGGGATAACTCCGTGGGAATATAATAATGCCTCTTTTTCATTTAATTGAATACATGTACCTCGAGAAACTGAGAAACCATCTATATCAGCTTTCCCATTATATATTTTACTGGACACATATCTAATATCATCTTCAAAATTGATTTCTATTAAATCAATATTCTCAATTTTCTTGTTGTCATACAAACTATCCAAAATACCTTGCTTTTCTTCTTCAGTAAAAAATGTTCTTTTGTGAATAACAACCCTTTTAGGAACTTCATTCATAGATTCATAAAATAGGTTTAACACACTTCTTCCAAATTCATATGCATCATCATAGCTTAAATGAGGTTTCCTATTTCTCCATTGAATTTTATCATTACTTATTTTTGACAACTTGTATCTAAGACCTTCACCTGTAGAACTGTATATATGGCTACATCCTAAAACTATATGACTATCATTTTCATCATTCTTATTATTAATACTATAGCCTATTCCTGCAAATGCAGTTGTTTTATTGGTATTATTGATTATCCAAGGGGTTCTAAATGATTTAACAAAATATGATAATGACAGCCACCAATTAATTTGGCAACTTTGACTATTGTCTAAAATTGTTTTTTCTCTAATAAATTGAGAAGTTACTCCTTTTTCTGCACAAAATGCCTTTACATAATCATGTAGATCAAATGATTCTACTCCATCATTATAATGTATAAATTGTTCCCATCTATTTGGGATGTAGATAACCATTATTTTTTGACTACCAATAGTACTCAGTTTTGTTATTTTATCACAAATATTTCTTTTAATTTCATGTACTGTTTCTCTATGAGTTTTATTAATTGGTTCATTTAAGGTTTCCCAGTTTGAAGAAGACTTTAAAGGTATGTTTAGGCTCACACCATAAATATTATAAAACCCTTTAAAATCTATAATATAGTTATCATCAGGATTATTCTTTTGAATTTCTTGATTTTGTTTACTCAAAAAATTATAAAAATTCTCAGCATCATTATCAGGACAAATGACACCTAGATCTATTGTCTTATCTAAAAAACTATTTAAACTAGTTTCAAAAGGTTTGAAATTTACTAATCCTCTCATTGGATGTACATCAAATGCTTCTTTGGTCCCATTGATAGTTGAAAATAACAAGCTTGTTTCCTTAAACTGGACTCCTTTAAGTTTGATTAAATGTTCAGGAACGTTGTGGTGATTTGTATATCTATTGTTTAGATCACAAACATTAGTAAAAATAGGAGCTTTGTTTATACCAAAAGTAAAACCACTACCTGAATTTAACGGAAATTCATATTTTTTTTGATTAAAAAGTTTTTTTCTCCAATTAGTAACATAGTTATTATATTGTTTATTCCATATTTTTTGAAAAAATGCTAAACCTATTTGCTGTTTTATATCCTTTGTTAGATTGTTATTTTCAATATAAAAGTCTGGATTTAAGGATAGATAATATTTACCTTTAATTTTTTCTAATGCAAACCTCAAAGCATTAAAAACCTTTTGATTATGGATTGTTTTATAATCTGATTCAGACCATACTTTGTCCTTGTAGTTTGTTTTTAAATTATTGGTATTAGAAAATAATTTGCATAGGGTTGATAACAGAAGAAAACTCATACTGGAGTTATAAATTTTAATATCTGTTAATGGTTTTCTTACAATATCACCTTGAATTACATCTTTAAATGTATTTTGGATTTCTTCCAATGTTCCAAAAGACCAAATGCTCTTACTATAAGGAACTGCCGTAATATTATTGTTAAGCAGAGTTCTCTCTTTTACAAACTTCCAAGGTTTATCTTTTAAAATTGCATCAAAAACAAAGACTTCTTTAGGAAATTCAATAGGAAATATATTGCTTTTTAGTACTTTGTTTATTCTGTCTAACTTTAAATCAAATGGAGTAAAAGAGTCAATTTTATTGTTAGTATGTTGCAATACATTTAGCTCATTTTTGAGTTCAGCATTCTCTGCAACAACTAACTTTGTAAGACTAATCATTGTAGTATCAAACCCATCTGTAGGGATGTAAAATGCACTTCTATTGTTTTTATTTACATGATTAATTAAATCGGATACTTCTGAGTTTATAGAATTGCCATAACCACACCAAAATAGTCTTCCAGCCCCAGGTTTTGAGTACGCATCCTTTAAAGTATTCATTAGAGATTCATCCCTGCCACTATATCCTAAAATAATTAAATGCTTATCTCCTAAATATTCTATTAGTTTATTCCTAAATGTTTCATCCTGTTTTTGAAGTTCTTCACTTGTGTTTTTTAGTTCTCCATATTTAAAATCACCGTGTAATTTTACTACTGGCAATTCATTACTATTCTGAGCTCTTTGATTTATTCTTTGGACAGAATCCAAAGCAATATCAATTCCCTGAATACCGCCATGGACACAGGAATCATTTACCAAATTATCAAAATTGGTTGTCCATACAGAATCTAATGTACCCTGTTTAACTAAAATAGGAATAGTTCTATAACCAACTGATGGTTTTTTATTTGAACATATTTTTTGAAAGTATTGCCTCCTGTTTTCTTCTATGGGAAAACATTTTTTAGCATAAAATGAGTATTCTTCAAAACTATCTTTTTCAACATAATTACCTTGGTTATCAAGCCAGTTTTGAATTATTGCTTGTACCTTAGGACTTTTATAATTTTCTATCCATTCCTGAGAATTAGCATTATTACTTTGATAGATAATCTTTTTCCATTCCCAAATGCAATCATAAGCAGATTGTATATCTGAACTAATGGAGCATCCTGCTCCTAAAAGTAAAGAATAAGAATCATTTTTGCTTATAGTAACAGATCTAAGAAACTCATCAAATTGTAGTTGGTTAATCATTTCCTATTGTTTTTGTAAAATATCTTATAGGATTTAATATACAAATCATTTTTGTAGCAAATAAAAGATGTAAATAATTTTTATAAAAAATTCTCAACCCTTTCAATAGCTCATTCATATATTTTCCTTCTTAATCATCTCTATCTATTTTAAATGAGAAAAACCTTCTTTATATGAGAAAGAAAAAAATTGAGCTGATAGCAGATTTTCTTATTATTAAGGAAATATAATTTTCAACTTAAAATGCTATTCAAGGTGGTGTAATGGAGTTTGTGATTCATTGAAATTGGAGTATAACCAATGGAAGTGTATTTGTTTTGATTTGTATACAAATGTTGCTGTTTGTTGCCAAATGCAGGTGTTTTCAGGTTGAAAAATAGAGTGAGAAGTGAAATCACGGTACTGACTTTGACAATAATTAGTAAATAGGAAACCATACTCCGTTTTGGAGTATGGTTTTTAAGTATGGAAATGTAGTTAAATGTCACTATTTGCGTACTTCAAAATATTCAAAGTGCTTGTTTTTAGTGATTTGTGTGACCAAAGAATCGTTCTCATAACCCGAAGGTCACAGGTTCGAGTCCTGTTCCCGCTACGAAGAAAACCAGTTGTGAAAGCAACTGGTTTTTTTATACCCGAAAATCTGAAGCACAGCATCAGGTTTTCGGGTATAAAAAAGGTATATGATGCAGTACATCATTGGTTTTCTTTGTGCAAGGTTCCTTAAAAGGGCCAACGACCATAGGGAGTTAATCCTGTTCCCGCTGCTAAGAATAAATTATTGATTTTTAATAAGTTACTTTCGTTTGTGAGAATGAATATCAATTTCATTGTATAGCTATTTAAGTACTGGCAGGGGATATTGGTGGGGTGCAATTTTTACGTTTATTTTATAAAAAAGCGTTGCTTATAAGGTACTATGCTAAAAACAAGTTAGTCGTGAGTCATGGGGTTCCATTGCTATCTCTATCTCTATGGTTATTTTATGATTAGGGTTTCTATATTTAGGATTTATCAGAAAATGAGATGGTTCTGGGTAGTCTTTGAAAACGGGAAGGTATATTAAAAGCAACATTATTTTATCAATGTTGTTTTTCATTTTTATAGTAGTTGATTAATTTTAGAAATATACTTTATAGGCACTTTTTTTGTTTTGTTGGATTCTACTATTTTTTTGTTTTTTGAAATTGTTAGTATACCTAGAAATATCAATAGATAGATCTTCAAAGGATTCTTGGAGAGTATTTCCTTGCATAGCTTATTTAAAAATAGCAATAAAAGTATCATTAATGAACGATACAAATAAGTTATGTTTTCATGTGTTAAGTTCCTTATAAGGAACTAATTATTTTAGTATTAAGATAGAGGTTGCGGAGCATTTTGTTATACTTGATTCTTTTAGGAGTACGTGATGTTATTAAGGATATTAAAAAAATGGAGGTAAACCCTCCATTTTCTTCCTATAACTGATGTATAAACGAACTAATTTTATAGCTTTCTATAAACAAATTCTCTTACCTGTTCATTGGCATTACTATCTATGAATGTGTATATAAGCTTAATGGTATTGTTGTTTTCTAGCAAAAGTTTGACTCCTGAAATATTTTTAAGTGCTATGGTCTTTTCATCTTTTACAATATACTCTAGAGTACTCGTTTTAATAAATTGACATTCTGCACTGGTATCAAAAACAACCGTGCTATTTCCTTTGATAATTGTTGCGTTAATACTTTCTGGTAAAGGATAACTCACACTTACATTATAGTCTAACAAATCTCTACGATTAAAGGTTTTTTTATGTTGAATAAATTCAAAAATACTTTGAGGTTTAAACTCTATTGTATTTTTTTGAAGGCAATCTTTATCAGAGTCGATTTTCCACTTTCCTAATATATTTTGAATTACCTCGGTTCCATCAAAAGTGTCGTCATTATTATCCTCATCTGTCTGGTTATCTGTTTCCACATTATCTGTTTCTTCCTGATTTTCTCCTAATTCGGAATTGTCACTTCTAATAAAAATATCTATTTGATCTTGTTGTTCATTACCATTGGCAACTTTGGAAGTAATCTGTAAAGTATCGTCAATCAGCTCGATTTCAGAATCAAAGTTAAAAAAAGTGACTCTGTTCAAACCAACAACCGTGTAGGTCCCGGATTGTGTAACTGTTCGAGAACAAAGAGTTGTAGAATTACTCCCTAGTTTTAAAAAAGTTACTTCATAGGTGTCGTCTTGATTGAAAGTAGCTGTTGAATTTTTTAAGCATTCGAATTCAGATGGTGAAACATTTTTATTGTCAATAGTGCTGCTTACCAATTTCCAGTTTCCAACTAATTTTTCTTTGGTAACTAGTACTTCTTGAGAAACTTGTTCATTGTTTTCTGGATTAGAATCAGAATCACAAGAAAAAAGAGTTAGAGAAAACAGAATACATAAAATTGATTTGTGGGTTTTAATACGGATCATTTTTGTCTTTTTTAATGTTCGATTTTAATTTTTATCTTTTTTTAGAAAACTTTTTATTTTTCCAGTGTATTAAAGTTTTGCTACAAACATATTTATCAGGTTGATCTTTCACAAAAATAGAAGGTGGACAAAGGGGGGACAGCCTAGATATATGCTCCTAGAATCTGCTACAATTGGTTATAACGAGAAAAAAATCAGAACATAATGAAAAAGTAGTATGCTAAATTATATTATTCTCAAACCTAGACAAAGTAGGCTGATAGGCTAAATCACCTTTCAGAATATTTTATACAAAGGATCGCGTTGTAGATGCAATACATCATAGTAATCGTCATAACCCCGTATCAGCATAACTATTCGATATTTCACTAGCTTATGGATACTATGAGTGATCAAAAGAGAATGATGCTTATCTAGAATCAGATTACTGAAATAATTGATGACCTTATGACTATGTTCCAGTTTTTCTAATAAAACAATAGCACTATCAGAATGTATTTCTTCCGAAGAGAAATCAACAGAAATACATAAAATACTGTATTTTAATACTCCCTTTTGGGTGTGATCAAAAGTGTTAATTCTTTGGTTTGTTATTTAAAGTTAGCACTTAATGCCTTAAGTCAAACAAATACCGTGAATTTTTCGGGTTAACTTTTGTAAACTATGTATCTTTATGAGCATTTTGAATCATCTAAGATAATGCTAAATAACTTCATAAATCAGCTACGAATTACAGAATTAGAACTTCAAGACGAACTTCAAGAAAAATCATCTATAACAATACATAAAAAAGATGATATTATAATAAAGAACAATCAATACATTAAAGTTTTAAAAATTGTTTTAAAAGGAAAAGTAAGGGTATATCAAGAAAATGGAGAACGTGAAATTCTTATTTATTATTTAAATCCTATAGAAGCTTGCACTTTGTCGCTTTCAGCTTGTTTTGAAGATTGTAAGAGTACGGTAAATGCAGTGGTAGAAGAAGACTGTACTATCCTAAATATACCTGTGAGATTTGTTAGAGATTGGAATTTTAAATACAAGTCTTGGAACTCTTTTACCACGAATACGTATAGAGAAAGTTATAATCATCTTATTAATCAATACTCAAATTTAGCATTTCAACCGCTTAAAGATAGATTATTTGATTACTTAGTCTCCAAAGCAAATGATATGGTTGTTAAAAAAACACATCAAGAATTAGCAAAAGAATTAGGAACAACTAGAGAAGTTATTTCTAGGTTGCTAAAAAATTAGAATCTAACGGAAAACTAAACCTAAGACAAAAAGAAATTCAAATTTTAAAATAATTTTTTTACTGTTGTGCCAAAAGTCACAAATAATTATTCTTAAATACTTCTTCCTTTGTATTAAATTAAAATATAAAGAAAATGAAAAGTATTAAAACAGTAATTACAGTCGCAGTATTAATGACAAACTTAACTTCTTGCGGGCAACAGTCGAATACTGAAAAAAACCAAATTAAACAATCTTTTGTAGCACATACACCTACATCACATCACGAAGTAGCATTAGAAGTGTTAAATGCCAGTAAAAATTGGATTATAAATTTTAATTCAGGAAATGCTGCAGCTTGTATAAAAGGATATGATACAAAAGCAATAATGAGAGCTATGCCATTTGGAATCAAAAAAGGGGTATCAGAAATTTCTGGATTTTGGAAGCCTTTCATCTCTTCTGGGGCCACGAATTTAATTTATACAAATGTAAGCATCGAAGTAGTCAATAAAACGACTGCATTTTTATCTGCAAACTGGAGTATGAATGTAGGAAAAGGCATTATTTATCAAGAAAAATGGGAGCGAATAAATGGTAAATGGCTTTTAACTTATGATGATTTTGAGGTTTTAGAGAAATTTGAAACACCAATTAAAAATGATACAAATCCTGTCGCAAATCATATAATTTTAGAAGAAGTTATACAAGCTTCTATTAAGTGGACCAATTCATTTAACTCAGGAGATAATAAGGCTTGTGGAAATGGATATTCTAAAAATGCTTTTATGAATGCTGTACCATTTACTTCTATTCAAGGAAAAGAAGTAATTGAAGATTTTTGGACGAAATTGATTAATGATGGTACTAAAAATTTAACATATCATAATCCAACATTTAAAGTTAAAACGGATAAAAGTGCAACGTTATCATCACAATGGAGCATGAATATAGGTGAAGGCAAAATCTATCAAGAAAAATGGGAACAAATAAATGGCAAATGGCTTTTAACCTATGATGAATTTCAAGTACTGAAACAGTATTAAAACAATATAAAATAAAGAGACGGAGTTAGTACCTTACTTTATTTCCTATGAATGTCATAAATAAACAAAATTTAACTTGATTTAAAAAATCTAAAAATGTTTCTTAAAACCTTTATGTTTTTTTGTTTTTCTATTATTTGTGTTGTTGCAAATGCACAAAATAATAAAGTAGTGGATAGCCTTCTACAAGTTATACATCGAAAATCAGTAGCAGATACAACCCTAGTAAAAGCCTTTAATGATTTAGGGGTTCAACATGCTATTTCAAAACCTTTATTGGCAAAAGATTATATAATGAAGGCATTAGCGATTTCAGAACAAAATAATAACTCTATAGGAATAGCTGGTTCATACAATAGTTTGGGTAAGGTTTATCTTTATCAGAATGAGTATGATACTGCTCTAAAATATTTTGAGAAAGCGTTACAGATTAATAAAAAATCAAATCATATTTGGGGACAGGCTTCTGCACTGCATCAAATTGCTGCTACCCACGTTTATTCAGGAAATTATCTTGAAGGAATCACTGTACTTGAGCAATCAGGAGCGTTGTTTTTGAAAAAGAATGATTCTCTCTCTTATGCAAAATCCCTACAAACTTTAGGGGTTGCTTATAAAGGATTGGGGCAGCTAAGCGTAGCGACTAAGAAATACTTAGCCTCAATAAAAATCTATCAAGAACTTAATATTACAACGGGAATAACACATTCAAAATATCAATTAGGGGATATTTTATCGATAAAAAAAGAATATAGAAAAGCTTTACCTTATTTGAACTCGTCTTTATCAGGCTTTCAAGAAATGGGTAATTTTAAATTCATATTAATTAATCATCAAAATTTAGGATGGTGTTACAAAGAATTAAAAGATTATGATAATGCCATTAAACACTATGAAAAAGCATTAGAAATTTATAAAAACAAATATTCAATATCTAATAGTTCTTATGTATTATCCATGTTAAGTGAGATCTATTACGATTTAGATCAGCTGGATAAAGCTACCTACTATCAAAAAAAAGCCGTACAGGAATTGAATTCCAATAAAAAAATGTACAAGCTAGGGAAAGCGTACACCTATATTTCTATGGGCACACTTTTTCTAAAGCAAAAAAAAACGGACTCAGCAGTCTTTTATGCACAAAAGGCATTAAAATATACACATAAAAATAGTTTTTTACGAGCAAAAATGGATACCTATCATCTATTGGCGCTTGCTGCGGAAGAAAAAAACAATAACATTGTTGCTCTTGAATATTTTAAAAAATTGGCAATATTGAAAGATTCTATACAAGAGTTAGAAAATAAAACGCTGGTTTATGAACTGAGTGCTCAATATGAATCCAACGAAAAAGACTTAAAGATTAAGCAATTCGAAAAAACTACTAAAACGAAACAAAAACAAATTGGGGTATTAATAATTTTGGGGTTAGTTTGTATTGCTTTTTTGCTTGTAGGTGGGAAGATATTAAGAAAAAAAAATAAGCAAAAACGAAAATTAGAGGAAATGGTGAAACGAAAAAATAAAGAGTTAACCGCCAATACACTTCATTTGCTAAGAAAAAATAACACCCTTAATAACGTCAAAGAAAAATTAACAAACTTATGCAACACACCAGGTGAAAATGTATATCCGTATCGCAAGGTGCTACAGGTTATAAATTTTGATGAAAAGGAAGATCAGAATTGGGAACTTTTTAGAGAACTTTTTGAAGAAACCCATCATGGTTTTTACAAAAAAATAAACGATAGGTTTCCTTCTATTACTTCAAAAGAGCTAAGACTTATTTGCTTGTTAAGACTTAACCTTTCTTCAAAAGAGATAAGTAAGTTTCTTAATATATCTCCAGAGGGAGTTAAAAAAGCTCGCTACAGACTAAGAAAAAAAATGAACCTTACTACAAAAGAATCACTTGAAGATTATATTATAAATATTTAATACAAACTTAAACCTTAAGTATTTTGGCTACTAACATGGTGAAATTTTGAGGCATAGTTAAACTATTAAATATGTTTTATTCTAGGAGGGGTTAATACTCAGAGACTGGTGTATATCATAACAATTATGTGAAAGCAGCATACTAAATTGTTTATTGGTATTGACCTACATAAGCTAGTTAGAAAATTATATTACCACAGATCTTTTACTGGATTTAATAGTATTTTTTTGAAAATTATCCATGCATTAGTAAAGAACATCCATTCTATAGTCCTTTGTTTCGCCTCAAATTTGCACCGTAACAAAAAACAAGAAAAGATGAAAACTAAAGTCCCATTAAAATTAGCACTCCTAGTTTTTTTACTAGGATGTACACTTCCAACATTTTCTAATATTAAAAAGAATACTAACATGAGCGACCAAAAAAAAGAAACAATCGGATTACTAGTAACGATGAAAGCTAAACCAGGAAAAGAAAAAGATGTAAAAGATTTTTTACATGGCGGATTGGGATTAGTAAACCAAGAGCCGCTAACGGTATCCTGGTTTGCCTTTCAAATAGATCATAACACCTTTGGAATCTTTGATACTTTTGAAATAGAAGAAGGAAGGCAAGCACATTTAACAGGTGAAGTTGCCAAAGCATTATTAGCAAATGCAAGTGATTTATTAGAGAATTTTAATCCTAGTACAGATATTCAAACAATAGATGTGCTAGCGACTAATCATAAGTCTGGATTACAAAACAAAGGTTTCCTTGTTATAATGAGATCTAAAGATACAAAGACAACAGATGTAGAAAACTTCCTTAATGTTGGCAAACAATTAGTAAGTGATGAGTCAAAGACTTTATCTTGGTATGCAGTAAAAATAGATGCAACTACTTATGCAATCTTTGACACCTTTGCAGATGATTCTGGTAGAAATGCGCATTTATCAGGGAAAGTTGCAGCAGCACTTATGAAAAATGCACCGTTTCTTTTGGAAGGTTTTGAAGCATCAGCAATTCAAGAAATAGACATTATAGCTTCGAAATAATTGTTATTTTTAGAAAGGAGTGTAGCAAGCACTCCTTTCTTTTTAATAAATATGGTTAAATAAAGAAATTCTTATGGCTCAAATTATTGTTGATAATCAAAATGGTGAACTAGCATTTAGACTAGAAAGATTTGAAGATCTTAATCAATTTGACCATTTGCAGAGAAAAAATTATTATTCTATCATTTTACTAAAAGGAAACAATTACAAATTAAGTGTAGACCTTTCTAATTATCAATTGCAAGGCGACCAGATGATTTGCTTGTCGCCTTATCAACCTTTTATGATTACTTCTGATGAATTTTGTTCAGGATGGTTATTAAATTTTCATCCAGATTTTTTTTGTACATATAGACATCAAAATGAAATTGAAACAGAAGGTATTCTTTTTAACAATTATCATGGATTACCGCATTTTAAAATTTATGAAGAAGGGTTATTTTGTAATCTCATAGACCAAATTTCAAAAGAGATGGATAGAGATTCTATAGCTCAACATGAAGTTCTTGTGGCTTTTTTAAAAGTATTTTTAATAGAAGCAGTGAGACAGAAAAAACAATTTGATAAAGATATAGTACCAAAATTTTCTGATGGTCAATCTGAAATCTTACAAAATTTAGTAGATTCTATTGAGAATAATTATTGTGAGTTGCACTCTCCTAAAGATTATGCAGATATTTTGAGTGTTAGTACTAAAACATTGGCAGGAATTGTGAAAAAATATTTGCAGCAAACACCTAGCACATTAATTTCTAATAAAATTGTTATAGAGGCTAAACGTGAACTATATTTAACCTCAAAGCCTTTGAAGCAAATCGCTGCTAGTCTTGGTTATGATGATGAATTTTATTTTAGTAGGTTTTTCAAAAAGAAAGTAGGTGTTTCTCCCGATAATTATAGAAAGACAGTAGGTTTTGCTAAGCTAGAAAAACTATGATTGATTTGTAGTATTTTGTCTGCACCAAAAACCTTAAAAGAGGGTAATTCTACAATTACCTTCCCTAAGAGCACAACTGTCAATTTTATACCAAAAAATGAGATTTAATTGAGTGATTCAAGGCGATAGGAATCACTTTTTGTTTATTGGAAAATCCAGAAAGATAGGAAATACTATGATGGTTATTCATTATGGACCCAGAGGATCTATGGCTAGTTTGAATACAAAGAGGATTAAAATTGAAGAACGTTTCATAAAGGAATTATCACCAGAAATGTTGAAACAAAATGCTTGGGTATTCATTTCTTTGTAAATGAAATTGATGTTACCGAATTGCCAAGTGCTATAAAAATGCTGAAAACCGTTAGAAACCAAATAGATGAATATGGTTGAGGTAACGAAATTAATGAAGTATCACCTTAGGGGTGTATCATGACTGGTGATTGGTAAAAGAATCCACCTTGGAGAAGAAAGAAATAGTGTGTATTGTAAAAATACGATAAATGAGAAATACCTAATTTCCGAACAAATAATAAAAGTAAAATCACTTTACAATTCTTAAATGCAAATATTTTCTCTTAAAAAAATACTCTGGACAATATGATATTTAGAATTTATATTAGCTATATTGAATAGGTTTTATTTCTAAAATTTAAAAAGACATTTCGGTTGAAAAAAGTGAAGTTTTTATTGATAGTTACAGCATTATTTTTTTCTTGTCAAAATGAGCATTCTTCATTAGGTATAATGTTTACTGGAGATGTGATTTTAGATCGGGGAGTAAAAGATCAAGTAACGCTTCATGGGGATTCATTACTAACTAAAGCTTTTTACAAGGCAAAATCAGAAGATTTTCTTATTGTTAATTATGAAGGGACATTTACTAACCAAGTAGCTAGCCAGCGTGATAAATTTAACTTTAGTCAACAAGCCAAATATGCTTCCTTATTAGCTAAAAGTGGCGTTACCCACGTATCAATAGCCAATAATCACAGTTACGATTATTATGAAGAAGGATTTAAAGATACGGTAGAGGCGTTATCTCAAAACAATCTTGATGTTTTGGGTAATACTTGTAACCCTAAGATACTTAGTAAAGGTGAGTATAATTGTGCTATTTTAGGTGCTTCACTTACTACGCATAATGAAAACTTATGTATTTCTTCTATAAAGAAGTTAAAAAGTAGTGTTATTAACTTCAAGAAAAATCATCCAGAAATACCTTTGGTGTTGTATATTCATTGGGGGCTTGAGTTACAGTATACTCCAGAAAAATGGCAAAAAGAACTAGCTGTTGATCTAGTAAATTTGGGTGTAGATGCTATTATTGGGCATCACCCACATGTTGTTCAAACCATTGATTTTATTAATGATGTACCAGTATTTTACAGCTTAGGTAATTATATCGCAGATGCCTATTTACCAAATACCAATATATCATATACTATAAGTTTAAAAGTTACGGATCAAATAGATCAGGTTAATTTGATTCCTATTGAATTGAAACGATATTTCCCCTTTCATATCAATAAAGATCGACAGCTTTCTTATCTCAAAAAATACTTGTCATTTTCAAATGGAGTTTGTGCATTGCAAAATAAAGAAAGTTGGATATTGAAACCTTTGGAAATGGTAGATTTTAAAGAAGAAACCACCTTGTGGGTATCTACAAAAGATACTATATATTCAACCATAAAAAAGATGCAATCAGGACAGAAGGTTTTAACAGTTCATACACCAAATTCTCGATCTAATACTGTTGGGTTATTTGGAGAACTATCAGAAATGCATTTTTCTGATATTGATAATAATGGGATAACAGATATTTTGTTAGGAATAAAAAAGAAAGTACACTTTGATCAAGAAGAAAAAAAGAGATTAAATATATATAGCTATAAAGAAAAGCGTCTTAGTCCATTATGGTTGGGGACAAAGTTTATCGATGATGTAGATAGTTTTAGCCCGTATACCAAAAATCGATATAATTACCTACAAACTATAGAAGTAGATAAAAAAGGTAAAAAACATCAAAGAATCTATAAATGGGATGACTTTGGATTTGCTTTAACTAATAAATGAAATCAACCAACCTTATGATAAAAATTAAATAGATGAAAATTTATAAAATCATTTTTTTTCTGGCATTAGTATCAATAATAACTAATTGCAAAAAAAAGACAGCACCCCCAAAAGAAAAAGAACAAAAAAAGGTCGAAGTAATAGATCAATCCTCAATGGATCAGCCACCATCAGAGCTTGTTTCAGTCGATTATGGAGCTAAAGGATATTTAAAAAAGTACTATGAAATCCCTCATATTCAAGAGTTTTATGAGTGGCAAGACATGAAATATCAGATATGGGAACCTAAAAAATTCCCAGAAGATTTATCAGTTTTATCATATGATGAGTTGCGCTTATTACGTAACGAAATCTATGCTCGAAATGGACATTTGTTTGATGATGCTTTTTTGAGAGGTCATTTTAATCGCTCAAAATGGTACATGCCAATATTTGATGTAGATGATTTTGAAGTTATTCTTTCAGAAGAAGAACAAGAATTGATTAGTAAGATTAAAGAAGAAGAGGAGAAAAGGAAAGAACTTAAAACAATTACGGATAAAAATAGATTAGAATTATACAATGCCGATCTCATTGTGAATAAAAAACAGTTCAAAGAAATTCCACAAAAAGTTCAGAATGATTTTAGTAATCAAAATTTTAGTATTCTTGAAGCCAATAGATCTATGCCCTTTTATACCTATGATGAAAATGCTTATGAATACATTCCTCATTATATTACTACAGATTTGTACTTGTTTATACTACATAAATATTTCTCGACGAGTTTAGAAAAACTTGATGAAAATTTCATGTATGTGCAATTAAAAACGATACTAGAAGAAGCATCTTATAAACTCTCTGCACTAGCAAAAAGTGAAGACAATAAAAACCTTAAATCTTCCTTAGAATGGGCACAGATGTATACTGCTACCGCCCAATATGCAATGGGAGAAAAAAAATATGTTGCTCCAGATGATTATGCTCTCGAGTTTGATTCAGAAAAAAAAGCGATAAACCAAATTCAGGGAAAACCAAGTTTTATCCCAAATATATTGGTTAATTATAAAGAACTAAAACCAAGAGGACATTATACCAAAAGTGACACGCTTAAAAAATATTTTAAAGGGTTTAAATGGATTAGCTTAAATGGGATCAACATTAAAAATAAAAAAGAACTCAAAGGGCTAATAACAATGGCGTATGCTATAAAAAATGATCAAAACCTGTATGAGAAATACCAACAATATGTTTCTATTATAGAAAAATTAGCAGGGCAAGAAGATAATCTCTCCATGGCTAACCTTATTCAAGCATTAGGAGATACTAATTTGGAGGAAACGTTATCAGATACTAACGTAAATAAAATTATAACGTATTTAGATGGCTTGGATAAAGAACGAGTAAAAAGAGTATTTGGAAAAGAATTTAAAAATGAAGAAAAAGAAATTAAAAGACTATTTTTCTTATCGAGTACATATTCTATCACCGGAGAAATTTTTTCCAGATTAGTGCATGTAGATGATCTAAATTCTAAACGTCCTTTTCCTAATGGTTTGGATCTTCCAGCTGTATTTAATAACAAAACTGCTGAAGAAATACTTTTCAACGAATACAAATACGGCGATAAATGGTCAGAGTTTAATGAAAGATTATCTAGTCTACAAGAACAATTTTATAAGTTCGAAGATTGGGACAACAATTATGGTTATAAAGGGGTTCAAACTGCTTTACAGGCAGCTTCAGAAGATGACCGTTATCCGGATTATATGAAAACCAATGCCTATAATAGAAAAGAGTTGTCAACCGCATTAGCATCTTGGGCTCATATCAAACATGATTTGATATTGTATCAAGAAAAACCATTTGCCGCAGAGTCCGGACAGGGAGGAGGACCAGAACCTCCACAACATTATAGTTATGTAGAACCTAATTTAAGGTTCTGGGATACTGCATTAGAACTAGTTAAATGGTTGGAAAATGTTTCCAAATTTGATTCAACCTTTGCTTCCGAATTAAAAGAAATAAAAGATCTAGGAGAGAAATTGAGATTAGTAGCGTATCAACAAGTAGAAGGAAAAACTGTTTCAAGTGAAATCTATGATGAATTACATCATGTGGGCGGAACTATAGAATATATTCTTTTTGGACTGTTAGAAACAGATCATCTTTCCGAACGTGAGAAATCAATGGCACTTATAGCCGATGTCTACTCTTACAAAAGGAGCAATCTAAATGTTGCGGTTGGACATGCAGATGATATATATGTGATAGTTCCCATAAATGGAGAATATTATATTTCTCGAGGTTCTATATTTTCATATCATGAGTTTATAGGAGAAATATTTGATGATGATCAATGGAAATCAAAAGTAAAAAAAGGAAACATTCCAGATCGACCAAAATGGATTCAACCTATTATCAATGATAATATAAAAGAGTTAGAAGGACAATTAGAGTTTAGAGTTGGAGGTTAACATTTCTTAGAAATAATAGGCTTAATATCTAATAATGAAAACAAAAAAAGATTCCAATTTCAAAAATAAATTTGGAAGTTAAATTATAAATAACAAATATTTGTATAACAAAATGACACAAAATAGAATACATACCGCACCGAAATCACTGTTTAACCAGTGTGACTATCGATGGATTAATAGATTATCCATTCGAAACAGGACGTTATGTAACTATTTGAATCATTTTTGAGATGATATAAATTAGAAAACTACTATAAATAGCAAGCGTCCAAGAAATTGGACGCTTTTTTTATGAATTTTTTTTAAAATAATGAACAAAGGTTAATTAGCACATAAAGATTAGTATTTGGAAAGTAAGCATCAGGGAGACAGACGATTGCCAAAACATCCAATATCCGTTGAAAAACGGACAGGGATTCTTACATCTAATTTTAACCATAAAGTGCTGATTACCAAATAAATAATATTAAAAAATGTTTGCAGGTTTAAAAAAAGTTTTCATCTTTGCATCGCAATCAAAACAAAAATAATAATCAAGATCGCACTATTGTTAATAGGATAAAACGTATAAAAATGATACCGAATAATTTTCAACATATTTTAAATCGACTCTTTACCAAGCAAAGGGGATATTGTTCTGATAAGAGCATAAGAGGTGTCTATTTTATAGAGAAGATGATTATAAGAACATAGCTTATACATACATCATATATATAAAAAGACGCCCGAACAAGGCGTCTTTTTTTATTGCCATAGTTCATTGATATTTTGAAAACCAAACACATTGACGTGTAGCTTAATAGGATAAAGCACTCGGCTTTTAACCGAGGTGATGTAGGTTCAATTCCTACTACGTCAACATAATGGAAAGGAAAGCCAATAGTTGGTGATCACAGCCTTGACAAGTTCACTATTGAACAACACCTATAGGTAAAAGAAAACAGGAGTGAAGACTGTTAGGGGTTAATGACTCGAGTGAGTTGGATTTCCATTAGAGATTGGGTAAATATTGGTTTGTTATGTCCGCCTGCTAAGCGACTTCACGTCTAGTGAATGATGAAGTTTCAAAATGCTATGCATTCATGAAATCTTATTTAATACTATAATAAACCATGA
Source organism: Aquimarina sp. AD10 (assembly GCF_003443715.1). Taxonomy (NCBI): domain Bacteria; kingdom Pseudomonadati; phylum Bacteroidota; class Flavobacteriia; order Flavobacteriales; family Flavobacteriaceae; genus Aquimarina; species Aquimarina sp. AD10. The sequence goes on from NZ_CP031965.1 coordinate 4,980,581, forward strand.
ATAATCCTTTGCTCTCCGCAATAAAGATACTGTAGCTTAATGGTTAGCGCTGATGAGCTGTTATTCATAAAAAATAGTAGAGCCTGTGCCGGACTTGATCCGGTATTCGAGTCCTATCAGTATCGCAAAGACAAGGTGGCTGAATGGTTAAGGCAGCAGACTGCAAATCTGTTTTTTATGAGTTCAAATCTCATCCTTGTCTCAATGATTGGATCAGCATCAAACTTGTTTGAATACTGTGACAATCCATTTTGCGACTTGATGAGAAAGCATAGCAATCTCATCCTTGTCTCAAAAAAACTATGGAAGTATTGAGCAATTGGTTGGCTCGCCAGACTGTAAATCTGTTCTCTTCTGAGCTTGTAGGTTCGAGTCCTACTACTTCCACAATTAGTACCGTAGCACAATGGCTAGTGCACCCGACTGTCTCTCGGAAGGTCGCGGGTTCGAATCCCGTCGGTACTGCAATAATCATCTGGGGATATAACAATGGTAGTTTACCCGCCTTGGACGCGGGAGGTTATAGGTTCGAGTCCTGTTCCCCAGACAAATTGCTCCATTAGTTTAGTGCATCCGGTTTTCTACCGGAAGACAAGGGTTCGATTCTCTTATGGAGTACAAATTGAGGTATAACTCAGTCGGTAGAGTACTGTGCTGATATCAGAGAAATCTTGGCTTCGAAATGCAGAGCATTCACGAATACTGCTGTATCAAATAATAATTTGATGAACTAATCCCAATGCCTCAATAAATGCAGGGATGGCGAAACTGGCAAACGCGTCTGACTTAGAATCAGAATTTTGAGAGTTCGAATCTCTCTCCCTGCACAATGCTCTGCTAGCCCAATTGGAAGAGGCATCGGGTTTAAGCCCCGTATAGTCTTAGTTCGAATCCGAGGTGGAGTACAATTATGGGCTCATGGTGTAACGGAAGCACCCAAGGCTACGAACCTTGGAGTATAGGTTCGAATCCTATTGAGCTTACAAACTGACCTGTGATGTAACGGCAGCATCCAAGATTTTGATTCTTGGTGTAAAGGTTCGAATCCTTTCAGGTCATCAAAATGGTGTCTCTAGCTTATCTGGTAAAGCGCCCCGCTGTGAACGGGAGGAACAGGGTTCGAGTCCCGGAGTACACCCAAAAAGGAACAGTAACAAAGTTTGTCAATACGCAGGATTGAAATCTGTTCCATTAATTTTTTAAAATAATGTTTAACCAATTCATTCAAGTATTATGAAAACTCACTTTATTATTACCAAAAGAAAAAAGAAAGGTTTGAAGCTTTTGATCACTAGAATGTTATCAAAGTGGGCTTCAAATTATATTAAAGCGATGAGTAAAGCTTTATACCCTTCTGAAACACAAGGAGTAAAAAGTAAAAATGACAGACATCGAATTTTTTATAAATGATCTAATTTATCTACGCAAAAAGACTGCGTAGTATAATGTCACCTTTGTAATGTAATTAAAACAAACCCTCATCTTTAATGGGGTATAAATGAGGGTTTGGAGTAGTGCCCTGTTACAAAATAGGGAAAGTAGCAGGGCATAAATAAGCACCTCTATAGCTTAAAAGGAAAAACTGTAGTAGAGACATGGTACAGTAATGAGCCAGATGAAGCGATGATAAGATCGTAACTACAGAGTGATTGGATTAACATTGTTAGTGGCTTGCCTACTAATGAATAGAATTTGCACAAGCACCAAAATGAACAAGAATCAGAGTAGGAAAGTGCATTTAGAGCCAACCTGTCCGCCAATAACGGAAGTAGCAGCTCGAATCTGGTAAGAGGTATAAAATATAAGTTCTTTAAAATATCAAGCAAGTCTTGTTGTGTGTTTCTGTATAGCACCATTGTATGAGGTATTGCAAATTTGTATTATCACTTCATATACAACTTGACTTGAAGGTTGCGATTATTTTCCAAAAAGTAATCACCGGATCTGTAGGTCGTGGGTTCGACTCCCACTCTCTTAAGTTGAGATAGTTCAGAGGTTAGAACAACAGACAATTAGGTGTCGCGGGTTCGACTCCCGTCATAGACTCATGGTTTATGTAGCTCAGTGGTAGAGCACTACACTTTTAATGTAGGATATGGACTGAAAATCCATTTTTCAGAAGTTGATCATCTTTTAAAACTGATCGCCAGCCTGTCACGCTGTTAAATATGACAAGAACTGTGATTGCAGATCAGTTGCTATAGTATTCTTGCTATATCAACAGTCGCGAATGTGCTTTGAAATATTGGTATTGTTAGTATTCAAAATAATTACTTTTTTGGATTTAGATTTTAGAATCGTAACATCTTTTTAAGATATTATGATTCTTTTCTCTCTTCCTTAAAACTGGTTATTGAAAATATAATAAACCAGTGTTTCCGCACAGGAAAGATGATTTGCTTTCACTGTTTTTTTAGAAAACAATATTCTGATTCTAAAAATCGGTAAAAATATATTTTGAGAAAAGAGCTATATACTTGGTTCTGGATTAAAATAGGCAAGGTCTCCGTTACAGCAATTGCCATGTATTAAATGTTTAACCCGTCTGTCTAAAAAACAGGTTTAAAAAGTAAAAAAATGAAAAGAGTAAGAATTAATGCGGGCAAAGTAGGTTTAGTTTTCAAAAAAGGAGATTACCACCGTGTAATTACCAAAGGAATCCATTGGTTAAGATTTAATGAAAGCATTATACAATATGAGCTTACTAAACCTTTTACTGCACCAGTAGCATTGGAACTCTTATTGCAAGATCAAGAGTTGGGGGCCATGCTACATGTAATTGAAGTAAAAGATAATGAAATTGTATTAATGTATGAGAATGGTAATTTTAAAACTACACTACCCGCTGGTCGTTATGTGTACTGGAAAGGACTGATCGACTATGAATTTGTTACTGCAGATTTAAGTAAGATTTACATCACCGAAAAAATTGATAAATCATTATTTAGTCATTATGCATTGACTCAATATATCAGAGTATTTGAGGTCGCTGCCTATGAAAAAGCAGTACTAATAGTTGATGATGTGTATACCAAAACTTTAGAAAGCGGTACATACCGTTTCTGGAGAAACGATACCTCTATCAAGATTGCCAAAGCTGATTTACGTCAATTGCAATTAGAAATTGCTGGTCAGGAATTGTTAACCAAAGATAAAGCAGCCGTTCGTATCAATTTTTATACACAGTACAAAGTTATTGATATTGAAAAAGCTTTATTGGATAACAAAGACTATGAAAAACAATTATATATCGCAATGCAATTAGTATTACGTGCTTATGTAGGTACCTATACTTTGGATGAACTTTTGGAACGTAAAGAAAGTATTGCACATTCAGTATTTGAAGATACCAAAACAAAAGTTACCAAGCTAGGTGTACAACTTCTAAACTGTGGTATCCGTGATGTGATCTTAACTGGTGAAATGAAGGATATCATGAATCAGGTGTTGGTCGCTCAAAAAAGAGCTCAGGCAAATATCATTACACGTCGAGAAGAGACAGCCTCTACTCGTAGTTTGCTAAATACAGCCAAACTTATGGAAGAGAACGAAATGCTCTACAAACTAAAAGAAATGGAGTATGTAGAGAAGATTGCTGATAAGATCGGTGAGATTAGCGTCTCTGGAGACGGTGGTATGGTAAAACAATTGAAAGATATATTCTCTGTGAATAGGTAGGTGTGAAAAGAATGCACTGGTTTTTATAGCTGGTGCATTTTTAATATAACTTCATATGTAACTCAATAAATATTTAAACCACATTATTTTACCTAAATTCTTATTTGAGAGAAATAAAAGTAAACCATTTCCATGCTTGTAGTATAGAAAAAACTAAAATCTAATTTAAGTAAAATATAGAAGTGTAATTAAATTGCTATGTATGAACTTTTAAGTTATTAAAGTCTAAATAAATGATCGAAAATCTACTTGTTCTTAGTTGTCTACAGAGAATATTTTCGTTAATAAAATTTATTAAATTAGAGGTGAGAATAATAATTAGTGTTACAATTCTTTTGTTGAAATAGGTGAGTTAACAGAAAAAATTAACACTGGTAAAAAGGTTTAGTTTTGTAGGATGATTAAAGTTTAATAATTTATGTACACTAAGAATAATGCGGTTGAATTTGTTAAGGAACTACAAATTAAATTGGGGAATTCTGCAAAATTAGTAGATAGTTTTGAGTCAATAGATTATATATTCTATTGTTTTATAGATTCAGGAACAGATAGGTTTTCTATATACTCTAATTTCCCTCGTAAATATGATAACAAAGATCCATTACAAGAAATATTTTATGTAGTGTATTCTTACTTTATAGCGGGTAGTTGTAAAATATATGATCTAGAAACCCTAAGTAAGGAAAGAAGAGGTGTGGGAACATTGGGATTAAAGTATTTTGAAAAATATATATGTCTTTTTTATAAAAATAAATTAAAAAAAATTACAGGAAATTTAATATATCATCCTATACGTTATAAAGATATGTCAAAAGATGAAGTATTTTATAAATTAAAGAATTTCTATCAGAAAAATGGATATTCTGTAGTGATGAATCTAGATACGATAGAACACAAAAATCCTTATATTGAAAAACTATTATGAAAATACATAGAGCTCATAAATTGTTAGTGTTAATTGCCTTTGTTTTAATAGGTTTATTGAGCTTTGGGCAAGAGGATTTTGATTTCAAAAAGTTTGAATCGTTTAGTTTAAAGGATACTATATATATTGATCTGAATGGAAACAATATCATGGAAAAGGTATACATTAAAGAGAGTGAGTGCAGGAAATTATTTATAAGGGAGGAAGGAAGTAAACCTATTTTTTTTGGTTGTGGTAATAAGGATGGTTTGGATTTGTTAAGTGAAGTCGAGTGGGTGGATCAATGGTGTATAGTATTTGACAAACAGGTAAAAGAAGTTCTTTTCAAAGAGGATGGAGATATTGATAAAGACACATTATTTAATTTAGAAAGACCAAGTATTTATATCGGAAAAAAAGAGACTGGAGGTGGTATAATAACCTATAAAGAAGGAGAACTATACTGGATTCATCAAGCAGATTAATACAAAACAATCAAAGGATGAAAATTTTTGCAATAGCGCTAATGTTGATAGGAATGTTACTATTTTTTTTCGGTGTGATATTTAAAATATTACATTGGCCTGGGATCTATTATTTACTTGTTTCTGGACCAATACTTGTAATGATTGGTTTTATTTTGATCCTAAAAAAGGATAAAATATAATACATGGAAATAAGAACCAAAAAGCGTAATACACAGATAGAAATAAATTCTCTTCTTGAAAACATAAAACCATCTGCAACAAAACTGATATTAGATGGGTCTAAAATTGATGTTGTTGATGTCATTAAATTAACTTTTTTTGATTTAATCTTAAAACAAATATTAAGGATCAAAAAAGAATATAAAAAGGCACACCCAAGGGATACAACTATAAGAGAATATATTACTGTAGAAACAGGAGAAAAGTTCTCAAAATATAACCCAGATCAATTTGAATCATATTTTATTGATGTTATTGATGAAAACAGTTTTTACTATTTAAAAGGTTATTTAAGAAAAGTCTATAAAGATTTACCTTCTAATTACAAATGCTATCAATATGTAATCAAAAGCTCTAAGGTAAGCAATAGCTTCAATTCTAATTTACTTACTCAAATATTTCGATTGACTTTACTTAATAGTCAAGGGAAATTTTTTAGAAAGGAAATAGAAGCTTATTTAGATAAAATCGATAAAGAAATTTTACATCTAATAGATAATAACCCAGAAGAAGCATTGAAAATCGTGAATTCATTAAAGGGACACATATTTCTACTGAATAATGTGAAATTTGAATTATTCGAAAAACTTAAGCCACTTTCAAGAGCTACAAGAACTAATGATGAAGGTTATAATGACGCTTATGATATATTCTATATGGATAATACTTTTGATGAACTATTTGATACAATAAGTGATACTTTTGAATCCATAGATGATTTTTTTAATGACAATACATCTTTTGATGATTGGGGTGATGCGGATATTGATTTTTAATAAAAAAACTAGATTTTCAAATTCATAAAATGAAGGTCTTAAGTTCTGGTCCTTCTACAAAGAAAATCGATTGAGAACAAATGGTTTTATACTCGAAAATCTAATACCTTACCTAAAGATTGTAGCTTGCTTCTTTTGTATAAGGATGCTTATGGTAATAAACTTTTTAAATGCTAAATTGATTAGATAGATACAAGTTTTGATAACTCTCATCTACCTAATCAATTTGTGATTTTAATTAACGAAGGCTACGCCTTATCTATATTTTATCAACTCTTTAAAATTGATTAAAAATCCTGAACTGTTGGGCGAATAACTATTTCATTAACATCTACATCTGCGGGTTGTTCTATAGCAAAAGCAATAGTTCTGGCAATAGAACTTGACGGGATAGCAATCTCATAAAAATCTTTTACAAAATCAGAACTTTCTTTATGTGAACTACCATGTTTTAATTCAGAATCTATAAGTCCTGGTTCTATAGAAGTCGTTCTAATATTTCCGCCAACCTCATGACGTAATCCTTCAGATATGGCGCGAACCGCAAATTTTGTTCCGCTGTAAACGGTTCCTCCTGGACTAAATACTTTTACTCCTGCAACAGAAGAAATATTGATAAAATGCCCTGAATCTTGCTTCTGAAAAATAGGTAAAGCAGAAGCTACGCCATATAAAACTCCTTTTACATTAATGTCGATCATGCGATCCCATTCATCAACTTTAACTTCACTCATAGGTGCGATAGACATTAACCCGGCATTATTAACCATTACATCTAATTTACCAAATTCGTTTATTGCCGTGTCAACCAAATTTTGTACATCTTCTTTTTTAGTAACATCGGTTTTAACGTAGACCGCTTTACCGTTTCCTTTAGTATTGATTTCTTTTGTGATCGTTTGTAGACGGTCTTCTCGTCTAGCGCCTAAAACTACGTTTGCACCTTTAGATGCCAAATAACGCGCAGTAGTTTCTCCTAATCCACTACTTGCACCTGTAATTACTACTACTTTTCCTGTTATGTTATCAGTTAAATCCATATTATTTGTTTTATAAAATTTACATTTTTTAGCATTTTGTCTATGCCAGAATAATTAATTATTTATCTAAGGCAAAAATAGATACCATATGTAAAATTTAGTAGGATAAATGGGCCTTATACATGGACATTTAGGCCAAATTAGATTACTTTCTTAAAAAAATGGAATAAGTGTTATTTCCTTTTTAGTGAGTATACGCTAAACAATTCTGATTCTTGTTTTGTTTTTAGAGGTGTACTAATAATCAGATTTCATTTTGTTATAGAATATAATAAATGATATACAATACCTAATGTGAACGTATTGTCCATATCAAAGAACTTTTTCTCCATTTCTTGTTTGCATAACGACAATACCTTTGTGATGACAATGAGCTATTAAGATTATTCAGATAGATCAAAATTTAGTTATCAATAAAATTTAAAATAAAAATGGAAACAATAACAAAAGAAACAGTACAAGACGAGATTCAAAACTTTAGTGAATATCAAGAAGTAGTAAAAGCACTTCAACCATATATCGAAAGTGCAAAAACAGGAGACGGAAAAGTAATTCGTACTGCATTTTATGATCATGCACATATAGTAGGATCAATGAATGGAGATCATTTAAATCATACTGCCGATCAGTTTGCCGAAGCAGTAGGTTCTCTTGGAACATCAGAAAATGTAAAACATCATATTGCTTGGATTGATATTTCAGGTCCGGCAGCAGCAGCAAAGGTTGAGTTCATTGATTGGCTTGGTTTTCGATTTACAGATTTCTTTGTGCTATATAAGAAAGATGGACAATGGAAAATTAGTGGGAAAGTATATGACTCTCATTCAAAAAATTAATTTAACCTAGTGTAAAACTATACACAAAGGCTGGGTATATTATGATAGATTGATATGAATGGTGTACTTAATGATATCCAGCCTTTGTTGATTAATAAAGAAAATTACTGATCACGTATAAGAAAGAAGCTCTGATAAAATAATGAATTATAGGTTTAATAGAAACGGGAGCAGATGAGGTAGTCATTAATAAAATAGATATACCTTTTTTACTAAGAAACTAATTTTAAAAACAATGGCAAAGATAATAGAGAATGACCTTTTCATACCTTTTAAGGCAGAAGATATCAATGGAGAGACAATAAATCTAATTGATTACATGGGGCAAAAATTATATCTGGTTTTTTTTAGGAAAGCTGCTTGTCCCTTTTGTAATATGGGAGTTAGAGAATTGATAAAAAAACATGATGAATTTATAAAAAAAGGGATAAAGGTGGTTGCTCTTTTTGCTTCATCAAAAGCAGAGATTCTAAAGTACGCTGGAGAACAAAAGGCACCATTCCCGATCATTCCTGATGAGAAATACAATATTTATAAAAAATATGGGATCGATATTTCGTACAAGGGAATGTTAAAAACCATGTTTAATCCGGGTAAAGTATCCAAAGCTATAACCGGAGGTTTTTTTAGTTTGAAAACGACATTTCAAGACCCTGTTTTACCTGCAGACTTTTTGATTGATGAAGAACAAAACGTGGTAAAAGCACACTATGGAAATACATATGATGACCATTTACCAGTGTCCAAGATTCTAGAATGGAATACTGTCTCTACTTTAGAAATGAATTAAAAAATAACTTTTCAGATTTAGATATTTAAAAAAATTAATCATCAAAATGAGCGTAGTCAATTACAAAGTGAATAAAGCTAATGAAACTTTAAAGTTTACTAGTAAAAAAGTCATGAAGAATAGGTTTATGTTGGCTCCTTTGACCAATAAACAAAGTCATGATGATGGGAGATTATCAGATCTAGAACTTCATTGGTTAACAATGAGAGCCAAGGGACAATTTGGATTGGTGATGACATGCGCCTCAAATGTAATGGCCAATGGAAAAGTATGGGAAGGGGAGTTAGGTATTTATTCTGATGAACATGTACCGGGGCATCAAAAACTAACAAAGAGTATTAAATCTCATGGTAGTCTTGCTGTTATACAAATCTTTCATGGTGGAATGCGTTCTCCTAAAGATTTAATAGATGGGCAACCAGTAGGCCCTTCAATCAATAAAGAATTTGATGCAAGGGAGTTATCTTTAAGAGAAGTACATGAGGTAAGAAATAATTTCATATTGGCTGCAGTCAGAGCAAAAGAAGCAGGCTACGATGGAGTAGAAATTCATAGCGCACATGGATACTTGATCGCGCAATTTTTGAGTAGTGAGATTAACCATCGTATAGATGAATACGGTGGTAGCCTTGAAAACAGGTCCAGATTATTACTCGAAATTGTAGATGGTATACGACTTGCTTGTGGAAACGATTTTCTTATCGGTGTTCGGTTATCACCAGAACGTTACGGAATGATTTTAGAAGAAGTAAAATTGATAACTAAACTATTGATTAATACAGATAAAATTGACTTTATAGATCTTTCACTATGGGATGTTTTTAAAATTCCTGAAGGACAAACAGAAACTAATAAATCATTGTTAGATCATTTTTTAGAATTAGACTATAAAAGTGTTAAGCTTACTGTGGCCGGTAAAATAACTGGTGGTGCAGAAGTACATAAGGTTCTTAATTCTGGGGTAGACTTTGTAACCATAGGAAAATCTGGCATTGTACATCACGATTTTCCTAAACAAGTATTAAATAATAAAGATTTTATCCCTTTAAATCTTCCTGTTTCGGCAGAACATCTTAAAAAAGAGGGACTTAGTTCTAAATTCATTAAATTGATGAGAACATGGAGTAATTTTGTTAAAAATTAAATAACACATAAACTATAAAAACATGAGAAAGATTTTATTAATAGTAATTATAATAATGACAGCTGTAACAACAGAACTTAAAGCGCAGCAAACAGATTTACAGCATATAGAAGAGACAGTAAATTATTATCTGACAGGACTTGTAAATAACGATGCTAAAACACTTACCAAAGCATTTCATCCTACGGCCACTATGAAATGGATTGGCGACGACTATAAAGAAGTTAATGCTATTGAAGGCTTAACAGAAGGTATGGATGGAACTCCGCATAAGGAGAAGATAACTACTCGTGTCGTTTCAGTAAACATTGCTGGTGACGCTGCGAGTGCACAGTTAGAAATTCAGTTCCCAACCTTTACATACATAGATTTTATGCATTTGTTAAAAGTTGATGGAGAGTGGAAAATAGTAAGTAAAATATTTTATACTAGACAAGAGTCAAAATAGCACATGCCTAAAAATAAGGTGTAACCTGTAACCCGCCAGATAGCGGGTTATGCTGTACAATATATCACATGAAATTAATTGAAAACCTAAAGTGGCGATATGCTACCAAAAAATATGATTCATCAAAGAAAGTTAATGATGAAGATTTACAAAAAATTAAAGAAGCAATCCAATTATCAGCTTCTTCTTATGGATTACAGTTGTTCAAAGTTCTTATCATTAATGATAAAACCGTAAGAGAAAAACTAAAACCAGTATCTTGGGGACAGTCTCAAATAACAGATGCGTCCCATCTGATGGTTTTTTGTAATTATAATAAGGTTACAGACGACGATGTAGAGACTTACATAAATCTAAAAGCAGAAGTACAAGATTTGCCAATTTCTAGTTTGGAGGGGGCAGCTGATTTTATGAAAGCTAAAATGAAAGAAAAATCAGCAGAAGAGAAAATTTCTTGGACAGCAAGACAAACCTATATTGCACTCTCTAATGCTTTAAATGCTTGTGCAGAACTTAAATTAGATAGTACTCCTATTGAAGGGTTTGATCCAGAAGCATACAGTGAACTTTTAAAATTAAAAGAAAAAGGTCTTAGTGCTAGTGTAGTAATGGCTATTGGATATAGAAGCGAAGACGATGCTACACAACATGCAAAAAAAGTTAGAAAACCATTGAAAGCACTTTTTGAAACCCTATAAAATTTGTAGGCACTATGTTTTCCTTAAAAAAGAACAGAAATAGTATATTTATATAAAATACTATTTCTGTTTATTGATATACTTATATATAAATAGACTTACAAAAAATAACTAAATGATTCTTGAGCGACTTACATTTGAATATGACAATAAAATCCTTATCGAAAAGGTGAAAATCGGGACTCCTTTTAGATATGAGGCTATTTTTGAAAACAGTGGTTGTTTTATATATTTTAAAGATAGAGCACCTAAGTTATTATCTGCAGAACAGAATGTCCAAGTAAATAGTCAAGAAGCAGTTTTGTTAAAGTGCGGCAACCATTTTTTGGATATGTTGAAGAAAACCGATGATGAACAAGTCGAAGTTATGGTCGTGCATTTATATCCAGAAGTACTAAAGAAAATATATGCAAATGAGTTACCTAAAATAATAGAACAAGGAGACTGTAATATACAAAGTAAAGTAGTAGTGTCAAGAGAGGTTATTTCAAGATTTATAGAATCTCTAGAGTTCTATTTTCAGAATCCAATTTTGATAAATAACGATCTACTTGAGTTAAAAATAAAAGAACTGGTGCTATTGCTCATACAATCCGAAAATGTTTGTTCTATACAAGAATTAATCTCTGATCTATATTCAACTAGGAGCGTTCATGTAAAAAATGTAATCGAGTTGCACCGCTATTCAAATTTAGGGTTAGACGAGTTGGCCAAATTATGTAATCTGAGCCTGTCTTCTTTTAAACGAGAATTTAAAAAAGTGTTTAATGACACCCCTAATAATTACATAACTGACCAAAAATTAAAAAGGGCCAAAGAACTTCTTCGTATTACAGAAATGCCTGTTAGTGAAATTGCTTACGGAGTAGGATTTAATGATCCTTTATATTTCACTCGAATTTTTAAAAAGAAAATTGGGGGTTCTCCAACAGAGTATCGTCAAAAAAATATGGCTTGAACCTATAATCCATATCTGCGGACTTTTCCTCCATTTGTTGCCCATTTGATCTCAATAACTTTGTTTTAGAAACATTTTATAAAACAAATAACACATAAAAAGATTCAATAGATGTGTTCTAAAACAAATGAGTATGGAGAAAACATTAATTATAGTAACGCATCCTAAATTAGGGAGTTCTAAAATAAATAAACGTTGGATTCAAGAACTTCAAAAATATCCGGATAAATATATTATCCATGATTTACATTCTACATATCCAACTCTGGAAATAGATGTCATAAAAGAACAACTTTTACTAGAATCTGTAAATAAAATAGTGCTTCAATTCCCGTTTTATTGGTTCAATTGTCCACCTTTTTTAAAGAAATGGATAGATGATGTCTTGACTCATGGATGGGCATTTGGTAAAAATAGTGGTTATAAACTTGCAGGTAAAAAATTTGCATTAGCCGTTACTGCGGGTATTAAAGAAGACGATTATAGGGCATCAGGACAATACGAATATACGCTCGAAGAACTTACCAGACCTTTTGAAACTACTTTTAAGTATGTTAACGCAGATTATAGACCGCTCTATGCGTTCTATGGCGAAGAACATAATCCAACTCAAGAGGATATCGAGGCGAATGCCAAAAACTACATAAACTTTATAGAAAACTTGTAAATCAAGTAACTAAAAGTGTTCGTAATCAATTAAACACCCCTAATAATTTTTAATAACAATAATGAATAAAGAAAAATGAGAAAGTTCTTTTTAACAGTATTAATAGGCTTTTTAGTAGCCTCTTGTGCAAACAAAGAAAAAGTAGCACAAACAGCAGAACAAAAAAAGCAGGAAGAAGCAAATCTAATGGAAGCAAGTCGCCAATGGGCAAAATCTGTTAGCCCAGAGGAGTTTTTTAGTTTCATTGCTGAAGATGCCTTAATGATGCCACCCGATAAACCAGTCATTAAAGGACACGAAGATATGGCGAAAACGTTACAAGAATTTCAATCACTACCAGGCTTCAAAATCGCATGGGAACCACAAGAAGCTTTTGTATCTAAAAGCGGAGACCTTGGTTATTGTGTAGATAGAATTTTGGTAAATTTTGATGGTAAAGACGGCAACATTGTAAACCTATTTGAAAAAGGAGTAAGTATTTGGAAAAAGAATGATAAAGGCGAATGGAAAATGGCTGTTGATATTTGGAATGTGGATCCTACTATCACCTCAATTTACAAATACTAAATCTTTTAGCTATCAAACGTATGTGTTAAAAATAGGCTATACAAGGAAGAGGGCAAGCAAACATTTATGATGTTAGATTGATAACATATAAAAAGTCGACGGGGATTAGATGATTATAATACGCTAGGAAATAAAAAAGCAGATATTATGAAAATTATGGTAAAAATCGAGTTAGTTGCTCAACCAGAAAATACCGAAGAGGTCTATCTTTTTTTTAAAAGAATACTTCCTGGTACAAGAAACTATGAAGGATGTGAAAGTGCAAAAATATCAAGATCCACAATGGAACCCTACAAATATGTCCTTATAGAGCATTGGGAATCAAGTCAACATTACCTTGATTATGGAGAATGGAGAAATAGAACGGGCGATTTTAAAGTGCTGAGATCGATGCTTTTTACCGAAATAGACTTGCAAATTCTAGAAGTATTGACAGATGCCTAAAAACAACGATGAATTCACAAAATACAAATAATAGATAAACATAAAAAAATGAGAAACACAATTAAAACCCTACTAATAGCAATCTTTACACTACCTACGGTATCTGCTCAAAATGCTGAAAAAATAATTGCAGACATGATTAATGAATTAGGAGGAAAGAAAGCCTTCTACAATATGAAAAATGTCACTTATGATGTAGAATATAAAGACCCAAATACGCCAATGTCTCTTGTGAGCAAGGAAATCTATGTTTTTGATGAAGAACGCTCTTTTGCAACGTATTCTGAGCATTCTATGTTAAAAGGAAAAGGTAAAGTAACAGAAGCATATGACGGAGAAAATGTTTGGATAAAGTTTGATGATAAAATTTCTAATGATAAGCAGGCAAATCAAATAGCAAGATTTTGGAGAAAGACAAATTATTATTGGTTCGCCATGTTCTTTAAGTTACAGGATAAAGGATTAAATCTGCAACATATTGGTAACAAAAAAGTAGAAGGACGTGATTATGATCTGGTAAAGGTAACATTTGGTAATAACATTGGAGACTCTCAAGATACTTATGTGTTATATGTTAACAAAAAAACAAAGTTAATTGATCAATTATTGTTTACAGTTGTAGCATTTGGAATCACAGAACCAGAATTGTTAAAGCTTCATTACGAAACAATCGATGGTATAAAAGTACCTACAGAACGTGTAGAAATTTCTTCTAATTGGGAAGGCGAAATTGTAGGTAAAAAATGGGCGACAACCTATTGGACAAATATCAAGTTTAATACTAAAATTGATATGGACATCTACGCAAAGTAGTTTGAAATAATATTCTGAGGATAAAAGTAAAGTAAAACGTGAGATTAAAGAAGGATGTTTTCTATTTAAACAATCCTATATCACTCCTCATAAAAAATGTAAATAAATTATAAACCTTTAATAACTTAAAAAATGCCAACAGTAAAAATTAGTACGCCAAAAGGAATGCTTACAGAAGAAATTAAAAAAGAAATCCATAAAGGGATAACAGAATTGATGATCAAAACAGAGGGAAGAGGCAATGAAGATTTTGCCAAGTTTGTAACAGTAATCATAGATGAACAAGATCCAATTAATTGGAGTATTGGAGGTAATGTAGTTACTTCCGAAATAGTCGAAAATCTTGCTTCAGCTTAGCTAAAGATAATAGTTGACATTTTAGTTTAATACGGGTAAGAACTTGTTTTAGTAACAAAATTGATATGCCCATATTCATGAAGTAGTATAAAGACGATGATATAAAAAATAATAAATATGAAAACGTTTGAAAAATTCAAGTTAGGGGATATACAATTAAATAATAGAATTGTTATGGCTCCTTTAACAAGAAATCGAGCTATTAATAATGTTCCAAATGAATTAATGCGCAAATACTACGCACAAAGAGCTACCGCTGGATTAATCATTTCAGAAGGTACTTCTCCCTCACCTAATGGTCTTGGATATGCTAGGACACCAGGTGCATATTCTAAAGTACAGATTGAAGGATGGAAAAACATTGCAGAAGGGGTTCATGAAAATGGAGGTAATATTTTTGTGCAACTTATGCATACTGGTCGGGTATCATCGCTGTTAAACCTACCCGAAAACTCACAGGTATTTGCACCATCTTCGATAATGCTAGAAGGAGAAATATATACAGATAGTAAAGGGTTTCAGCCACATGATACACCACAAGAAATGACTATTGCAGATATCAAAAAAGTTCAAGACGATTATGTGAACGCTGCAAAGCAATTGATTGATGCAGGTGTTGATGGAGTCGAGCTTCATGCAGCAAATGGATATTTATTAGAACAATTCATTAATCCGAAAACTAACGTTAGAACAGACGAATACGGGGGGGATTATAAAAATAGAGCCCGTTTTGTACTGGAACTGGCAATACGTGTAGCAGATGCTATAGGAAGTAATAAAGTTGGAGTTCGTGTTTCTCCTTATGGTGTTTTTAATGATATGAAAGGAGATTATGATGACCTGGTAGATATCTATACATATATGGCAGAGGAGCTTGGTAAATTAGGTATAGCTTATATTCATATTGTTGATCAAAGAGTTGCTATGAATGCTCCCGATTTTACTACAAATATAAAACGAACGATAAAGACTGTTTTTGAAGGAAATATAATCGTAGGAGGAGATGTAGACAGTATACCTAAATCTGAGAAACTACTTAATGAAGGATACGATTTAGTATATATAGGAAGACCATTTATTTCAAATCCAAACCTGGTTGAAAAGCTAAAAAATAATCAAGAACTTACAGATCCTAATCCTGATACTTTCTATACACCTGGCGAAGTAGGTTATACAGATTATTAGTAATGCAATTACAGATAAAAGAGTAGAAATAATACTTTGAGCCGTGTAATTATGTGGTTTAAAGTATTATTTTGTTTTTTAATAATATATCTAACATCTGTAATGTCTATTGGTTATTTGGATTTGAAAATAAATACAGTAGTTGTTCCTTTGCTCAGTATTTTTTGTAATCGTGTATGGTGCGCTAAATTTTGTATTAATTATTTAGTAACAATCCATTTTAATTTGATTTTTTTTCTGAAAATTACTTAACGGAACGCATAACTCGGTTTCTGAAATAATCTCTAAGGTTTTGAGTACTTCCTTTTGCATAGTTGTAGAGCCACAAATCATGATTATTCCTTTATTATGTAAGATTCTGGCAATAAGATGAGGTTTTTTCTTAAGTATATCTTGCACATAGATTTTTTCTTTTTGTTCCTGTGAGTAGCAGAGATGGAGACTGGCTATTTTTTTTGTTAATATTCCTTTAGTAATGTAATTATCATACATTTTAATAGAATCTTTAGTACGACATCCAAATATTAAATGAGTATTGGTTTTATTTTCTTTGTTTGCCAGCATTCCCAAAAAAGGGGCAATTCCCGTTCCGTTGGCAATCATGATCATTTCTTTTTTAGTATTTGGAAAATGAAAATCTGGATTTTGCTTTATAGAAGCTTTAATAGTATCTCCTGGATGTAGTTTGCTAAGATATCGAGAACAGATTCCAAATTCATGTTTTTTTATGGCTAGTACGATTTCTCCATGTATCCTACCGATAGAATATAATCGTTCAATATTGTCTTCTTCAGGAAAGAAAGCTAGTAAGTCTCCAGATTCAAATTGTATATCATTTTGCGGTTGTAAACGAAGTAAGAAAGTTTGATCATTATTTATTTTTGATCTTTCAATGACATTGAAATTCTCACTTTTGGTAGTATGCTGTTTTATAGAATCTTTAATTTGTAAAGGAATTCCTGTTTGCTTACTCCAAGCAGAAACCCAAGCTTTAAAATCAGTAAAAGATTGATTGTTGATTTTATAAGGTTCTAAAATCGACTCGAATTTTGAATTGGTTTTAAGAAGAGTATCTAAATCAAGAGCGAATTTGCAAAAATGGGGATATGCTAGAGAGCCCAATCCTACAATAGAAAACTGAAGTTTATTTAATGGTGAAATAGTATTGAAAATGTGATTAAATTTTCTTGCATTTGTTGGAGGTTCACCAATACCATATGTAGCTGTGAATATGATAAGGTGACGTGCATTTTTATAAAGAGAATAGTTGTTTAATTCTGAAACAAACACCTTTTTTCCGCTAGATGAAAGTGCTTCGGCAAAAAGATTGGCAAATGTAAATGTACTCCCTGTTTCTGAACCTACTAAAATAATGTACTCTGATTCATGTTTTTTGTACTTAAAATTGTTAATACTACTGCTTCTTTTTCTTTTTAGGCTTAGCATAAAACCCGAATACATAAAAAAGAGGATAGAACAACTAGCGATCAATAATATAAAAGACCATATTACATTTCCTTGACCAGTGTGCAATGAAAGACTCCATAAAGATATAAAAGCCATAAATGGATATGGTTTGCTACTTATAATTTCTCCATTAAATTGATTCACGACTAGTTCTTTGTTAGATAGTTTAATAACAAAGTAATCTTCAATAGCATTAGAAAATGGAAATTCTACAGACCTAACATTGCCCAACATTATAGATCTGAAAACTTCAAAATCCCTAATAGCTATTTTGTTAGGTGGTCTAGAATCATCAATATCTAGTTGATGAGTAATTGCGGTTTTGGGTACTATCGAAAACTTTTCTAGAGATAAATATACTCCTGTTACTGCAATGATAAGTATTGGTAAGAGAAATAATCTACCCAGAACAACATGGTAGTACTGTGCGAAATAGTCGTTTTCAATTTTAGAAAAAAAATACTTTATACCTCCTTGTCTTTTTAGTATCAATACGATACCCGTTACGGCAATAATAATCAATAACAAAGAAATAAATCCAACAAAAAATCTACCGATACTTTTTAGAAAAAGTGAACGATGTAGATTCGTTGCAAATTTAAAAATTGCCGCTTTTTCTTTAGGTTTACCCAGTGTTTCTCCTGTAATTGGGTTTACATATATAGTTTCGCTATTTCCATTTTTAGTAATTACCGATGCTATCATGGCATCATTGGCATCTATTTCAAAATTAATGACCTCTGCAAAATTATTATGTAGGGTGGCTATGGTTTCTGCTAGTGTTAGGTCTTTTCCATCTTCTATGTTATTAGAGTATAATGAATCCGAAATAGGCTCTAAAGCTAATATGATACCTGTTATGGATGCAATACTTAAAAAAAGAGAAGAAGATATAGCTAAAGCAAGGTGACTATACCTCCATATAGAAATTGTCATACAATCATATAATTATTGGGGTAGCATACGTATATATCGTATAAATCCTTTGCCTTCTACTTTGCTTTTAATGGTTTCTGAGGTAAGTTCAAATTCTATATCATTTTTGTAATATTCTTGATCTTCAACAGCAGTTTCAAAGCGAATTTTATAACCAGCATCAATTTTATCGTTTTCTATTTCAATAATGCTAATAGAACGATTACCTCCGCTAATGGTTGCGCCAGTAATTGCATCTATGTTTGGTCTTCTTTTTCCATAAAAACTCCACCATTCTGGGATATCATGATACCATTCTTCATCTTCACCTTGTACATATAACGTTTGATAGTAATCCCCTTCTTTATCAAGTAAAGAAATAATTACATAGGCTCCTTCTCCTGTGTAATTAGTCATTTGAATAAGACATTTGTATTTTGTAATAGCTGTTGTTTTGAAGCTGAAGAATGAGTATATCGTGAGTGAGAATATCAAAAAGGTTGATAGTACAAAAAATTTGTTCTTCATATTATTTTAAAAAATTTAAGGCAATGTTGTTTTTTTTAAGCAACTCATTTTCAGTAGCTAAATCTAATACGGATTCTTCAAAATCTGTTTTGATGGTTTTATCTGCTCCTATAGATAATAGAAACCTAAGTATACGATCATCTTTTGCGGTCATAGCGGCTTTATGCAATGCTGTAAGGCCTTGTTTATTTTTTGCATTGACATCAATGTTTAAAGCTTTAATTTTTTTTAATAAATCGATGTCATTTTTTTCTAACGCCAGATGAAATAGTGTATTTCCTTTACCTTGAGATTCAGTCACGTCTAGACCTTTCAGAATTAGTAGCTCTAACTTTTGATTAAATACGTCTTTTTTTCTTGAATTATAAGAAGCAATAAGGTAATGAGTGAGATTATTTCCTTTTTTATCTTTAATAAAAATATCAGCTCCATTATTTATGAAAAACATAGTGATTTCTATAGAGTTTTTATGGATAGCATTTGTCAATGGCGATTTTCCATTTTTATTTTGTTGGTTAATATCGATTCCCCTATTAAGAAAATACTCCAAAACTTTTACGTCTTTAGTTTTAGATGCTAATAGGTGTAATGGGGTTACTCCGTTTTTTGTTGTGATGTTTGGATTAATACCGAGACTTTCGAGGTATTTGAATGTATCTAAATTATTTACATGTCCACGTGTTCCTTGACTTGCAAAAATCATAGCATTTTCACCTTTTTTGTTAAGATGCTTAAAAGAGATGCCTTTTTTGATCAAGGCATTCATAAAGGTAATATTGCCTTTTTTAGCAGCGTAATTAAAGATATTATTTTCAAAATCATCTGTGCTGCGTAAATCGATTCCTTTGGAGGTAAAATAGTCTACAAGTTTTACTTCTTTAATAAAAGGAGCTACAAGTAACAGTGCATTTGCACCATCGGGATTTTTTTCTTCTTTAAGTTTAGCACCATGAGCTATACAAAAATCATACAATTTTGTATTAAGTTGTCCCGTTACTGCTGCAAAATTTAATAAAGAGTATCCGTGACTATCAATGATATTGGTTTTTGCGCCATTATCTACAAGAAATTGCATCATCTCTAAATTATTACGATAGGCGGCCCAAAAAATGTATGTTCGACCATCATGAGTTAATTTATTAACTCCGTTTCCCTTTTTAGTAAGTAGATGTTTGATAGTTTTATTCTCCACTTTTTCGATAAGTGCATAAGATACTGCATCAAAAAAATGTTTATTGTGCTGGGTAATATCATTTCCTTCTTTTATTTTTTCTTCGATAGCGGCGATAGTAGGATTTGTTTTCCAATAATCACGATTTAAAAAGATGTTTGTTTCTTGGGCAAACATCAAACCTGTAGTTAGTAACAGGTATATACAAAATCTGTTTTTCATCAATTTATTCTATTAATTTTTATGCTCTGATTAAGAGGAGTGTTTTTTACTTTTTTACAAATGATTCTATCACCTTTGCAATATCGTTTTCTTGAGTGTACTCTTCAGAAAATAAATGTTTGTATAAAGCTTTATTATCGACCTTGGTTTCTAGAGATAGATTTGAGTTTCTATTAAATACTTCATCCCATTTTCCGCGCACTAAAGCCCATTTTTGATGATGTTCTTTCCACCAGTTTGAAGCAACTTTACAGCGACTATCATCAACCTTTACATAAGTGTTATATCCTTTTTCTTTTGCTAACAAAATATCTTCTTTTCCATCTTTTCGAATTAACTTGTCATTATCTTGATCGTGAACCCATCCTGTACTGGTAATTTCATGTCTATTTCCTCTCATCATTAAATTATAATCACTTCTTGTGGTTTTCTCACGTCTTGGTAAAGGTGCAGTCGTACTGTTTTCCCAATAACTTTTTCCGTCTATGTGCACCCAAGTAGCAGAACCTTCATATCTGGGGCTATCATCAACTTGATATACTTTCTGTGTCCATTGTCCTTTTACATCAGATTTTGATTTGTTTTTATATGCCCAGTTATTATTACCATTAAACATATAAAAATCAGTATTCTCGTATAACCAGTCTTGTCGCCAATGTTTTACAATATGTGGTTTAGATGGGTTTCCAACTTGAAGTATATGTTGGATTGATACTTTATCTTTTTCGTCAACAACTAATTGTGCCCATTCTAAGCCTTTATCTGTTTTAGATTTTGATCCTTTATATAATGAGTCTTTACTGTACTGAAAAGTTTCGGCAAAATTAAAGGTAACTTCAAAACATCCACACATACTTTTAATCGCCTTAAGGTCTTTTGACAACTTATTTTGTGCGTTAAGAGAAAAAGTAATAAAAATTCCAAATAGTATAGATGATATTGTTTTCATGATGTGATAGTTTGAATATTTTTTTTCAAAATTAATTAAATTTATTTAGAATAAATAAAAATAAGAAATATATTTGTTGACTATTAAGAATGATTATAAATAAAAATGAGTATTAAATATCTGTTTACTAGTTTTTTATGTGCTTTTTCTCTTTTGAAAGTGTATTCGCAAGAAACTTTTGTTGATAGCACAAAAGTTACAGAAATAGATGAAGTTGTACTTACTGCTACACGAACTGCAAGGCAACTTTCTTCATTACCACTACCCGTTACTTTGGTTACCAAGAAAAATATTACTCGATCTGGAACGGTACGACTTAACGAAATTCTCGCTGAACAAACAGGTATTGTTACGGTTGCAGATGAAAGTGGGTTTGAGGGGGTTCAGATTCAAGGAATTGCTTCAGACTATATTTTGATCTTAATTGATGGTGTTCCTTTAGTAGGTAGAAGTGCAGGTAATTTTGATATAAGTAGGCTTACAGTAGGTAATATAAAACAGGTTGAGGTTGTAAAAGGACCGTCGAGTAGTTTATATGGTTCTGAGGCTTTAGGAGGTGTTATTAATATCATTACAGAGAAACCAACAAAAGAAATTGTATCTGGAAATTTATCTTATAGAATAGGTAGTTTCATGCAACAAGATATAAACTTGGATCTTAAACAGCGCATCAAAGGATTTCGATATGGAGTTTTTGTGAACCGTTTCTCTAGCGAAGGATATGACCTAAACCCAGAAGTAGCTGGGCAAACGGTAAATCCATTTGAAAATTATACAGTTAATGCTAGGGTTTATAATGATTTTTCTAAAAAGGTATCTGTATTCGCTTCTGCACGATACTACAATCAAAATCAAGATGCAAGTTTTAGTCTAAATGACACAAATTTTGAAGGTGATAGTAAAGAAGAGGAGTGGAATATGCACCTTCGATTTAATCATATCTGGAATTCAAAGCAAGCTTTTGAATATGAATTATATTATACAAATTATACAGCAGTTGAAAAACTTATGGATCCAATATCTGCTGATATTCTTACAGATAGTAATTTTGATCAACGTCTTTTGCGGCCAGAGATTAGAGGAACTCATACCTTTAATAATACAAGTAAGCTTACTGCAGGTTTAGGAGTGCAGTATGATCAATTAGATCGTACGTTTTTTGATGAAAAAGTGACATTTAATTCTCAATATGTATATCTACAATATGATGTTGATTTTTTTGAAAAATTAAATGTAATTGCAGGTGCTCGATTTGATAATCATTCAGAATATAGTAATCAGTTGAGTCCCAAATTGGCACTCCGTTATAAAGTGACAAATCATATTGCTGTCAAGGCATCTGCAGGATATGGATTTAAAGCACCAGATTTTAGACAATTATATTTTGATTTCACCAATTCTGCAGTAGGATACACAGTATTGGGGTACAATGTTGCTATTGATAAGTTAAGAGCTTTACAAAATCAAGGGCAAATTCTAGATATTGTTGTTCCTGAAAGTGATTTGCAAAATCCATTAGAAGCCGAAAGTTCTGTCGGGTATAATATTGGTGTTACTTATAGAAAGAGAAACTGGAATACAGAAATAAATTTCTTCAGGAATGATTTTCAAAACCTAATTGATACTAGAATTATAGCTAGAAAAACCAATGGACAGAATGTCTTTAGTTATTTCAATTTTGATGAAGTATATACAACAGGTGTAGAGACCAATATTGGTTACAAATTTGATCATTTTGCCGTTAATGCGGGATATCAATTACTCTATGCTTTTGACAAAACAAAAAAAAAACAAGTAAAGAACGGACAGGTGTTTGCTCGTGACCCACAAACGAACGAAACAATTGAAGTGAAAAAATCAGAATATTTTGGGTTGGTTAATCGGTCAAGACACAATGCAAATTTTAAGGTTTTCTATGAAATTCCATCTGTAGCAGCAAACATCAACCTAAGATTTATTTATAGGAGTAAATATGGACTATTTGATACCAATGGTAATGATCTAATAGATGATTATGACACTAGTTTTGTTGATGGATTTGTTACTGCTAATATAGCTGCAAGCAAAAAAATATATAAAGATTTTATGCTACAAATAGGAGCTAATAATCTATTCGATTATACAGATTCTAATATCTCTTCATTACCAGGAATACAGCTGTATACTCGACTTAATTATAATTTTTAAATACAATCAAAATGAAAAAAGGAATTTTATTACTAGCAATTTTTAGTCTCATACTCGCTTCATGTAGCGATGATGATAACGGGAATGGTCCAGATCCAGTGCCGATTGAATCGAATCAAGTAACGAATTTAACAGCTCCGCAAATAGGAGGGCAAGGAACTGGACAGGATATTGGAGGCCCATTTACTAAATTTGATTTTGAGACAGGAGCTATAACCACAAGTGATACGGATTGGGATATTGCGTTTAGAGGCACCACAATTGCTGTAAATGGGGGAGAAGTTACTGGTACAGCTGATGAACCAATTCGAAATGGTAATACAGGAGCTGCAATTGCTACAGGCACTTTTGCTAGCGTGACTAGTGCAGAAGGTTTAACTTTTGCTCAAGATAACAGCAGTGCTTTTGCTATACCAACGGGAAGTGATAATGGATGGTACAATTATAATTTTATGACTAATATTATATCTCCTATTCCTGGTAAAGTTTTAGTGTTTAGAACCAGAAACGGAAACTACGCAAAAGTGGAAATAGTAAGTTATTATAAGGATCAGGATAGTTCAAATCCTGCTAATGGACGTTTTTATACTTTCAATTATGTCTATAACCCAAATGTGGGAGAAACCTCTTTCGAATAGTTTTTTAGTTTTTTGATGTTAATTTAGTTTTACTAGAAATACAATATGAAATAAAGACAGATATTTTTGGAAAGAATTACTGAAACCCTTGTAAAAATTGATTTTTATAAGGGTTTTTGATTTGCCGTTATTTCCTTAAATAAGATTGAAATACTTAGGGATCAATTGTGATTACCTTGATAAATTAAAAACCTGTTTGGGTCATAAGAGAATTCCTAAAAATTCATTATCCATCAGAATCGAATTGTTGACACTTATTAATGTTTATAGAATTATAAATCAACTAGAATATGAAACTTAAAAATATGCTTGAATAGTTATGATCTCCAATTTAAACAGTTGATAAGCGCTTTATTCATTTATCTATTTTATAGCTATTCGTTTTGCTATTGTCCTTCAAAAGAGTCCTTTGTTTTATTAATTTGTACAATATTAATTTTTATGAATTACTTAGGTCTTAGTGTTTTAAGTTTAAGCAAATCATTCATGATAACTACTAACTTAAAAAATGAGGTTCATTTACTTTTATTTATTTTTGGTGTAAAATAGATAAAAGTATTTTATGCATTATACACTTCATCAATTACAGATTTTTTCTAAAATAGTTGAAAAACAAAGTATAACTAAAGCTTCTGAAGAATTACATCTAACTCAGCCAGCGGTTTCAATACAATTAAGAAATTTTCAGAATCAATTTCCTATTCCTTTAACTGAAGTCATTGGAAGAAAGCTTTATGTTACAGATTTTGGAAAAGAAATTGCCATAGCCGCAGAGAAAATACTACAAGAAGTAAAAGATATAAACTATAAGACATTAGCATATCAAGGGCAGCTATCTGGGGTGTTAAAAATTTCTGTGGTATCTACAGGTAAATATATTATGCCGTATTTCTTATCTGATTTTATAAAGCAACATAAAGATGTAGAGCTTGTTCTTGATGTTACTAATAAAGCACAGGTCATTCAAAGTCTAGAAAAAAACACAGTAGATTTTTCATTAGTTTCAGTTCTTCCAGATAAGTTACAAATAGAAAAAATTGAGTTAATGGAAAATCAACTTTATCTAGTAGGAAATAATGATGAAAAATTCGAAAAAGATATATATGATAAATCTATTTTTGCAAAATTACCTTTAATTTATAGAGAACAAGGGTCTGGGACTAGGTTTACTATGGAACAGTTTATTGAAAAGAATAACCTACCCGTAAGTAAAAAAATGGAACTCACTTCTAATGAGGCTGTAAAGCAAGCAGTGATCGCAGGACTTGGCTATTCTATTATGCCTATTATTGGGATACGAAACGAACTTAAAACTGGACGTTTACAAATTATTCCTATCAAGGATTTTCCGATTAAATCCAATTGGCATATGATATGGTTGAAGGATAAAAAGTTCTCTTTAGTTGCCACTACCTTTCTCGAATATTTGAAAAAGGAAAAGAGTACCATTATCAAAAAGAGATTTGATAATTTTTAGGGACTTAAAAATTATATCTAATACAATGGTTGTTTTTTTAAATGATACATTTTTAGAACTATAGAAAAGGTGACCCATAAAATAGAGTCACCCTTTTTATACATAACTGAGACAAAGGTTTTATTTGTCCAAGGCCAATTCTGGCTCTTTAGTACTTGTTTTAATTTCAAATTGATTACTGGTATTTTTCTCTCCACCGGCTTTTAAAGCTTTTTCACCCGCAAAGAAGGTTTTGTGATCATCTCCTAAGTCTGAACCTGCCATACGTTGGTGCTTTACACAAGATACACCTTTTCGTATTTCTTGACGTTGAACAGAATCTACATAAGCTAACATTCCCATATCACCGAAATAACCTTCAACAAGATCGTTCATATGTAATGCAGTTGTATGGTATGTAGGCAGTGTGATTAGGTGATGAAATACACCGGCATCGCGAGAAGCCTCTGCTTGGAACATACGAATCATTTCATCTGCTCGGTCCGACAATTCAGTACCATCATATTTGGCATCCATTAATTCATCACGGTTATAGGCAGATGTATCTTCACCAGTTGCCACCATAAGGTCAAATGCTTGTTGACGAAAATTAATGGTCCAGTTAAAAGAAGGTGAGTTGTTATATACTAATTTTGCATTTGGCACTTGTTCCTTAACTCGGTTTACCATATGCGCAATTTGTTTCACATTTGGTGTTGGAGTCTCAATCCATAATAAATCTGCACCATTCTCTAAACTCGTAATACAGTCTAATACCACCCTATCAATATTAGACCCTTCTTTAAATTTATACAAGCCATTTGGCATACGTACAGGACGAACTAGTTTACCATCACGTTTAAACAACACATCATTTTCATTAACTTCTCCTATAGCAACTTCTTCTGCTTCAACAAAATCCATATACTGTGATGCAAGATCTCCTTCTTCCATAGATACGGGTAATTTTTGTGTTAAGCCCGCACCTTCAGAATCTGTTCGAGCAACAATTACACCTTCTTCTATACCTAACTCTAAGAAAGCATAACGTAGGGCATTTAGCTTAGCAATAAAATCTTCGTGAGGTACCGTTACTTTACCGTCTTGGTGACCACATTGCTTAGCATCAGATACCTGGTTTTCGATTTGTAGAGCGCAAGCACCTGCCTCAATCATTTTTTTTGCTAAAAGATATGTGGCTTCTTCATTTCCAAAACCTGCATCAATATCGGCAATGATAGGTACAACATGAGTTTCAAAATTATCGATCTCGGCCTGAACATCTTCTCCTGCATCCAGACGACGAAAAAGATCATTTAATTCTACTGCATCCGCTTGACGTAAGAATGTGTATATTTCTTCAATTAATTTAGGAACTGAAGTTTTTTCGTGCATTGATTGATCAGGTAAAGGCCCTAACTCAGAACGTAATGCTGCTACCATCCAACCCGACAGATACAAGTATGTTTTATCTGTTGTGCCTTTATGTTTTTTTACAGCAATCATTTTTTGTTGTGCCACAAATCCATGCCAGCAACCTAATGACTGGGTGTAGTTTAGATTGTTTTCATCATATTCGGCCATGTCTTTACGCATAATAGATGCCGTATATTTAGCTATGTCTAATCCTGTTTTAAATCTATTTTGTACAGCAATACGTGCTGCATTTTCTGGCTTTATGGTCGCCCATGTATTTCCATGTTTTGCTTTCAGTTTACGTACAATATCAAGGGCTGAATTATAATTAGTCATAATGTTATTTTTAATTTTACTTTAAGGTTAATTTCTTTATTTAACTATCGCTTTTTTCTGAGTACTGTAATCATGGGTATTATTAATAGCCCAATTTGTAACCAATGTTTTAGTCTTTACTTGAGATTTCATTTTTTTAGTTTTTGTTATTTTATTAATAATATGATTCCCATTATCTACGTAGCAGCATCTGTGGGGTTCTTTCTTTTGTAATACAATTCAGAAAATCATAATCTTATCTATCCGTTTTAATGTGGTTTGATTGCTTTTATGCTAAAGCAGTCAGCTGTTTGATAAAATCACTGATTAGTTTTCGTATTCAATTAATTACAAGGCAATATTATAAAAAAGTTTTTGATTAAAAAAGCGAACGTTCGCTAAATGTTTATAAAAAATTAAAATGATCACGTTCGCAGATAACTTTTTTTAAGCAGATAGCTTCGATGAAATATTTGTGTTTATTGAATTTTAATACTGATAATCAGTTGCTTATAATATTCTGGAAAGATTGAGCTCTTTTAAGTATTTAAGCTTTTGATTGATAGAAAACTGATACTTAAAAAAATAGATAATATGTATAAGATGTCTCTGAAATTGAAAAAAATACTTTGTTTTTAAAGAAATTAGCTATGTTTTTTAGACATCTACGTTATTAAAATCTAATAAATACACTCTTACTAAATTAATTTTTATATAGATTTTGTGGATTCAACAGGTATTCCTCTGGACTTACTAATCGTTTTTAATTTGTTTATGTCTTTTGAGGTATTATCTCTGGTATTTTAATGAATTGAAAATAGAACAAATGAAATTTTATGATGAAGAAATTTTATAAATCAAGCATTTTAAATGTTTGTATCATTTGCAGAAATAATGCTTTCGTACATTTTTTTAAACTCTTTAAGGCTTTTTTTAGTTCTGGAACCGAATACCATGCCTAATCTGTAATTTGTTTTTAATGATTTTAATAGCTCATCGGCATCTTTCACAGTAGTGGATAAACTTGCATCTATAAACCCTACAAATGTTATGTCTCCTCTGCTATGAAGATATCTGGCACCAGCTCTTACAGCTTCTGCTTTGCCACAATTCTTTTTTATATCTACTACGCTTACTTTTAACGGGTTATCCATTTGTATGGTTTTTAATAAAGAAATTGTGTCATCTTTACTACCGTTATTAACAAAACATAAATGAAATTTGTCTTCTCGATTTATAAAATTTAAAAATAGAGTAGTATTTAATCTTTTTTCTTCATTGTAACACGATATTATTATTCCGGTCTTCATGGTAAGAGTGATCTTTTTAGCGATTAGATGCCCTAAATTAATTAGAATTTAAGCTCGTAATCTTAGTGTTTCGATGAGATAGAAATTGGTTGTGGTGAATGGTATAGAATAGAGGTTAAAATGAATTTTGATATCGAGTTTATTAGATAAAGGGGTGTGTTAAAAACGTAAACCTTAGTATTGATAAAACAGCAGGACATAATAATTTATATCCTGCTGTTTTAGGGTGAAACTTGTTAATTAGCTATAATTTGATAGTACTTTATTGTTATACTATTAGTACTACTTTTTTATCCTTAAGTCGTTCCTCCTAATGGTTATATGTAATTTGTTAAACTAATTTACTTACTTATTCGTGATTGAATTCTTTTCGTAAATAAGGTTTTACACTACTCGTAATATTTCTTTCTTAAACTTAAATAAGATTGGTAGATACTCGGTTGTATAGAAACTCATCGGTTATTGATCGTTATAATTTGTTGAATTAACTCACTTACTTGTTCGCTATTAAATTCTTTTCGTAAATAAGGTTTTACTCTACTCATGATATTTCCATCTACGTCTAAGTGATGTAATCCTAGAGAATGACCAATTTCATGAGGGCTTGTTGTTTTAAACAGAAACTCATCTGTTATGAATGTTCTTTGGGTTACTCCTAAGCCTGCAATGGCAATGGTATTGGTTCTGGGTATAATATACATATTCAAACGGTCCGGTTTACAGGTGCCCTTTGTTTCTCTCTCAAAAATCGCTGATTCATTACCGCGATCGTCTTTAAGGTCATATAATTCTGGATTTACTAACGTTCTGGATTCTCCCAAAACAATTCCGATATCATGCCGATTAAAAAAACAGCCGTTTAAATAATCTAAATATTTTGATTCATCGATGTTATATTTCGATTTCGCATACTTCTCATTTGGGAGAACATAAATTATATCTAATTTTAATTTAAATGTAGGATTATTCATATATATTGGTTCAATGAATAACGGAGCAGAGTCATCTTCTACAGAACATGAAGGTAATAAGAGCACTAGTAAAAGAAAAGTCAATTGTTTCATAGTTTTTAGTGCTTTAAGTTAATAATTAATTGATTGTAGAAATAGGGCGCGCAGTTTTCTATTTTCCTATTATTAAGGTACTTATTTACATGAGGGTATTTTTCTTTTTTAGATGAAAGGTTTTTTTGATCGTTTAAATGCATAGTAATTACGACGAACGATTTGGGTTTTTTTCGATAATAAGTAGATTTTGAAAGACTATTGGATATATTTGATCGATAAGTGGCAAAAATGATGATTATGTTATACGACGAGCTGAAGCTAAAGTAAAACCCAGTACAGAAAGCTGTTTCTGAACATTCTTACTCAATTTTTTGGCATGAAAAGCATGAAAATGTGATATACAAAATCGTTATTTTAATTCACATATAATTTTGTTCAGTGTTATACGCTTCTAACGTTGTTGTTTTTATTGGTCAATTAGTATGAGGGTATACAAGAATAGTATAATTGTCGGCTGTAATTACTTGGTGAAATCTAATTTAATTTTTTTTCCAAGATCATTTACTTTGAAATAATTGCCTTTCTCTATGAGCAGTGCCTGGGATCTGCTACTAAACTTTTCTTTGGGGTGTTTTATAGCTACTCTAATAACCTTACCGTTAAAATCACTTGTTATTTCTTTATCGATAATAGTATGTCCTATTATGATGTGATTTACCTTATAAAATTTTAAAATATGTTCTAAGGAGTTGCTATCTAGTTTAGTATAATGCTGCTTATAATCCTTAACTAATCCTCTGTACCATAAAGGGCCCATTCTTCCGAATATCAAATTAACATACTCATTGTTTTTTGATTTTTTATCAAAGTTTTCCCGAATATTGTTTCTTACATGTTCATTAATTTCCTCTATAGATAAACCGGTATCAATCATATCTTCACTAATACCGCCATGAAGAATTAGGTTATCACCAATCTTTTCGATTGTATTTTTAGATTTTATCCATTTTACTAATTCGTTAGCGTCAGACATTAAGTTCTTATATGCAATCTTTTGATTGGTTTTTGGTTCTGAAATTATTTTTGCTAGTTCAAGATATTTTGATTGTACATATTTTAAGTTAAGTTGTAAGTTCATTACATCATGATTACCTAATACAAAATGGACTTGCCCATTTTTTAATTTAGCTTCTTGTTCTAATTTGTATAAAAGCCATAAACAAGGTAAAACTTCGGTGCCTCGATCCATCATATCACCGGCAATAACCAAATGGCCATTACCAAATGTCCAATTATAGTCTTTATCCATTATTTTATTACCTATTAAAAGACTATAAAAAGTATTGAAATTACCTTCGATATCCGATGTAATAAATATTTTTTCTTGGGGTTCGTACATTGCATTAGGAACCAAATATTTATTCATTAATGAAAATGTAAAGCTATCATTCTCTTTATTGTTGACTTTGCTTATAAATTTTTGCTTTTGTATTCTTTTTACGACTTTCTTTTTTACATAAAATTCGGAGTTTTTTCTTTCCTCTACAGAGATAACTTCTAGACTATCCTCGGTTTTAGTGTAAATATAAGGGCCATCAAAACTATCTAGTGTTGTGGACTTAGTTTTATGTTCATATAGGTTATTAGTCTCTTTGTTTTTACAGCTAAAAACGACCAACATGTAACATAAAACTATATATATCGATACAATACGTTTCATTTTTTATAGGGATTGTTATAGGTTTTGTAATCTTAACAGCGCTAACAAAATATTTGCAAACGCTGTTAAGTCAAGACCAATTCAAATAATATATAGCTACATCTATAGCATAAAAAATCTTAATTATTTATTATTGATAGATTACGGTTAGTTCTGCTCCATCATCAGGGGTGGACGAGGAGTAATTTTCTGCTTCTCTACCGGTAGAACTACTAGTAGCACCAACACTTACACCTGTATGTTTCATTATAATGCAAATACTATTTCCAGATACCCAGCCAGGTCTATTTACTATCTCTTGTACAATACTTGATAAATCAACAGTTTTTTGAGCATCTAATCTATCGCCTGCAGCAAGCCAAGGTTCAATAGACCAGACAACACTTGTTGTAGTAAGTGGTCTTGCTGATATATTTCCATTTGTTTCTTCGAACGTTTGTGCGTTATCTACAGCTTCTCCATAAATTGTTACTTCTACTGGATCAGAACCATCGTCATCACATTTAAATTGAATCATAGCTTGAGTGACGCTTGCTCCTTGCGGGATAGTGACATTATTAAATCGTAGACCAATATTCTGTAATCCCTGGTTACTACTGATTTCTCCAAATTCTAAATCGCTGCTTCCTAAATCCATATCACCTACCATTGGAATAGGATCTCCCGGATCAATTGTAGGATCAACTTCGGAAACTTCTTCTGCATCATCATTTTCATTATCAATAGGAATGACCAAAGTGATGGGGTTTGTAGGTGCAACCTCTATTGTAAAATCGGGCCCTGTAGCAGTTTTCCCATTTACCATAATACCGATAGCTCCAGTGGTGGCTCCTGTGGGTACCGTTGTTGTAATAGAAGTTCCTGTAGCCATAGTAACAACAGCTGGAGTACCGTTAAAATCAATAATATTATCAGCTGCTGTTGTACTGAAACTGGTGCCTGTAATAGTAATAGTATCTCCTTCTTCTCCTGTTAAAGGATCAATTGCGGTAATTACCGGTACAATATCAAAACCAGAAAAAGTAGCAGTTTGTCCTGCAATTGTAACAGTGATATCACCAGATCCTGCTGTAGAACCTATCGGTATTGAAGTCGTAATACTCGTTTCAGTGGCCTCGGTTATTGTAGCTACAATGCCATTAATGACAATTGAATTATTATCTATAATATCACTAAACTTTGTTCCTGTTATCGTTATTATATCTCCTTCTGCTCCACTAGTAGGGCTAACCTCTGAAATTGTTGGGATAGAAATAATGTTAAATATTGGTCCAGTAACCGTTAATTGATAGTGCGAAACGGTTATGGGTCCCGCTGTAGCTCCTTCAGGAACTGTTACGGTTAGGGCTGTTGGGGTAGCAGCCGTAACCAAGGCACTTACTCCATTAAAGCTAACTTTATTGTTAGATCTAACAGGACTAAAATTGGTTCCCATAATCATAATAGAATTTCCAACTTCACCTACTTCAGGATTAATACTACTAATGGTATGTGGCAAAATAGGATCTGGCACAAATGTATAATCTTCATCATCACAGGAGATAAACCCTACTATTAAAGCGATGATTGCTATGATAATTTGAAATATCTCTTTTGATATTCCTAGTTGTTTTTTTGTATCCATAATTTTTTATCAATTTTATTTAAGAAATAATAAGGACAAATTTTAAAGTGTTTTTTCTAATTGTATGCTTTACTTCACTCTGTCTATATATTAACTGTACTTTAGTTTAATTTTCGGGTACATAAACCAACATCGAATCAAAGTAAATTTCCTCATTTCCGCTATCAATTTCGGCATCTATGATTAAAGTATAGGCAGTAATATTATCCAGAAACCCGGAATCGGCAACTCTCCATAAACCTTCAACATCGTTCAAGCCAGAGCCACTTAAATTAAGTAACTCTATAGTTTCTGTTGCTGCACCTGCTCTTTCAATCATAGCATAAATGCGCAGTGTGTCATCATCTTCCCAAGAAGTTGAACGAAGAAAATATTGTATTTGTACTCCAGTTTGTGGATTAGTTACTGGATCAACATTTACCGTATCAAAGGTTAATCTAAATAGCCCATCAACATCTTCTAGTTGAAATCCTTGAATACCGTCTATATAGCCACCGACATCCTCAGTTTTTTGAGTTACACCTATTTCTTCATTAGAAAAACCACCATTGCCATTACTAAAAAACTCTGATCTAAATCCAATTTCATCATCTAAACCTGTTCCCACAGCAGTATGCATTACATGGCGTTGTCCGGGATTATTTAATAATTCTCCCTCGACATCATTATCAGCAGTTCTAATATAATCTTCTGATGGGTCTGCTGCGGCAAAAGGCTCTTCAAACGAAGTCCCTCTTAATTTTTTCGGAGGAGGGAAGAAAAGCGTAAATCTAAAATCTAGGGCATTCTTAGGTGAACTACTAAATACATTGGGAGCTATACTGCCTCCTTCTTGTTCGTTAGTATCAGGATTAAAATCCACAGGTAACCCAATAAAAATACCATTTGTTGTGGTTACTGTAGCTACAAACCTAAATGAGTCATCGGCGGCTAGATCACTTGATGATATACCAAGTGCATCTAATATGTCTTGACCTAGAATAGTAAAACTATTAGGAAAAGAAGTTACAGTCAGAAAATTATCAACTTCTACATCATTATAGATCAATGTTAAATCATATGAAGTAGCATTGTTGTTAGGGTCTACTACGTTGGCAGTAAAGGATACATTGGCAAAATCTAATATATTGAAAGGAGAAAAATCTGGAATTTCTGCGAATTCGATAAGACCTCCTCGATCAAGTTCGTCATCAAGTATATTATTATCATCTTGACATGATACCGCTAACAGTATTAGTGCAATTATAAATATATGTTTCATTATCATAGTGTTTAATATTATTGTATAAAACCTGCGGGGTTAGTATCCCAAAATACTTGTGTGGTGATAGGTCGTTGTCTTATATTACTATTTGTATCTACTACATCATCTGGATACGAATATGTTCTTGGAAAAGGATTGCTTTCGTTTTTAATTGGTATTTGTAAATTAGAAGGAAAGCCTGTTCTTCTGTATCCGTTATAAGATTCGATGGCATTTCCAAAGGATGATAAATAATATTCTCTCATCACTATATCTAATTTGGTTTCGTTTGTGGCGGCGTTATATTCTGTCATAACGGCTGTCACATAAGCATCAACATCTTCATTTGTGGCTGCAAATGGTGATCCCTCATCAGCATTTTTAAAATTCAAAACTTTATTCATAGATGCTCTAATACCAGCTTCTAATAAAGCAGCAGGGTCTCCTGTAGTACCGATAGACAATGCAGCTTCTGCTCTTAAAAACTTCACATATGAAGATAATAGTATTGGAAAAATCCCTGCTCCACCAAGGTTAGGAGATCGTTCACCACTATCTGGATTATCTGCATCAAAAGTTCCTCCTGCGGGGTAAACACCATAAGTTGTTTTTGTTTGTCCATCAGAAGGGCTACCGCCATCATCACCATGATCTCTTCCTGAATAAAAATCACCAACATAACAAAAATCAAAAATTGGTTCTCCTCCACATGTTGTTATATTTCTAGCACTCTGACGGTATATGTAGTATCTAAGTCTAGGGTCTCTTACCGTTTTAGAATCTTTAAGTAACCAAAGGAAATAGTTGCCTATATATTGAGAAAAACCATCAGGAAGGTATCCTCTTTGAAAATAAGGATGTCTGCTTTCTGGGACCGCTGTTATACCATAGTTGAACTGAAAATCTTCATCAATAGTTTCTATAAAATTATCTTCAGCTAATAATGCATTCAATCGAGTTTGATCTCCAATATTTACCAACATTTTAAGTTTTAAAGAATTTGCAAATTTTATCCATTTATCTTCATCTCCATCAAAATACAGGTCTGTATCTGGTCTAAGCTCAACATTATTAAAATCTTCAATTGCTAAATCAATATCACTTAATACCGCAGCATATACCTCTTCTCCAGGTGTTACCATTGGATTTGGTATTTCTACTGCATTATTAGCTTCAAAAAATGGGATATCTCCAAAATAATCAACTAATGTGATTGTGGCATATGCTCTTAGTACTTTGGCTATTCCTCTATGAAAACGTAAGTCTTCATTTTGAGCAACCAAGTTTTCAAGGATTTTTGTATTTTCTCTAAGTCTAAATACTCTTGTCCATTCACCATCCAATGCAGATGGTTCGGCAATATCGGTATAAACATCTGTCATTGCTTCATATCGCATTACATCATCTGTATTACGAGCAACAATGACCATGGCATCTTCAAACAAATCTTGAATGCCATTTAATAATAAATTTGGATCAACCAGATCTGGAGAAAGACTGTTGGGATTTTCTTGTAAATCAAAATTTGCAACCTCACATGCTGTAAAAAACAAACTTGATAAAATACTTATAATTATACTTATTTTTTTCATCGGGAGTATATATTTTTTAATTATTAAAAAGAAATTGCTACACCAAAAGCATATCTTTTGGTTGTTGGTACAGTAACGTTTCCTCCGCTAGTATCTAACTCTGGATCTATATTGGTATATTTTGGATAATTCGGAGCAAAATAGAATAGATTTCTTCCACTTAGGGTTAGTCTCATACTCTGAAAAGGCAATTTACTTTTTCCTTTATTTAACGTATAGGAGAATGCAATTTCTCTTATTCTAAACACTGAATTATCAAAAACTAGTAGGTCTCGGGCATCAGCATAATTGGGTACAGTTGCAAAGGCATTTTGTTGTATTGTATTTGGTATCGTTCGCCCATTAGCATCTAATAAGGGTAATCCTGTACCTGGATCTCCTAATACACCTGGTATTACAAAAGAGCCTTCTCGGTTTTCGGTATCTCTAGTTACTCCTCTTTCTAAAAGATCTTTCACGAATTCGGAATAATTTTCTCCTCCGTGGGAATATTCAAGTTGTGCAGAAAGTGCAAAATCTTTATAACGAAAGGTATTAATCGTACTCATTCTCCAATCTGGTGTGGGGTCTGCTATAATACGATCTTCAAGTCCTACTTCATCACTAACAATTAACTCCCCATCATTAGGATTCACTAAAAGATTACCTTCGGCATCTCTTAATGCATAATTCTCTACAATAACCCCTAAAGGTTGTCCCTCTATTGCAAATGAATTATCATTAATCCTAATTCTATTAGAAGGGATATCTACCACTGTGGTTTCAAATGCAGTAAAAACATTTCTGAGATTCCATCTGAAATTTTTGTTTCTAAATAGATTAATTCCTAAGTCTATTTCTATTCCTTCTGTATCAATCCTACCTGCATTTATAAGGGTTTGGTCAAATCCAGTAGAGGGATCTAAATCGGCTTCTAAGATTTGATCTTCTGATATTCGTCTGAAAGCAGAAACCTCGAAACTCACGTTATTATTAAAAAAACTACCTTCCATTCCTACTTCAATTTCTTTATGCAATTCTGGTCGTAAATCTGGATTAGCTAATTCATTATCAACACCAATAACTGCAACATTACCATTCGTATCACTAACAAATTCTAGAGGATCAAGATTTAAAATCGTTCTGGTTCTGAGTGCAGATGGAAAACCAGAAGATGTTGCGTACGCTGCTCTTAATTTTAGATAATTAATACTTCTTGAGTTAAAATCAAATGCTGATGTTGGTATAAAAGAAATTGAAGCTCCGGGATAAAATATAGACCTATTTTCAGGTTCTACAGTAGACCCCCAATCATTTCTACCAGATAGAGTGACATATAAAAATTGATCATAATTAAACTCGAACTGACCAAATACACCTGCGAGATTTTCTTTGATTTCATCAAAATCTGCAACTGTGGTTCTAAAATTATCAGGTCGTAAAAAACCAAATACTATTTGGCTATCAGAATCAGATTCTTGTACTTTAAATGTGTTATAGTTTGAGTTGATTCCTACTTGTCCTTCAAATCCGATTTTTTTAGATAGTTTATAATTTGCATTTAAAATAAGACTTTGATCGACTTCAAACTCTTTATCTGCAGATAGATTTAAAAAACCATTCTGTAAGCTACTACTAAGAGTTCCTCCTTTATTAGAAAAGTCAAATTCGAATTCAGATTCATGATCTAATCCAACACGATAGCTTAGCTTTAAATTATCAGTAAATTTATACGTTGTATTTAAGGTGCCCGAAAATCGTATAATGTCATCAAATCTACCTGTATTGTTTAATACCCATAATGGGTTTTGATCATCACTTCTGTAATATACATTTGCTCCAGTTACGGGATCTTGAAAAGGTAAATTATGGATATCTAAACTTCTGGGAATATAATGTAATCGTTCAAAAATGTTGCTCCCGATTTGAGAGTTTCTTTGCCTTGAACTATAATTAAGAGATGTAGAAACTTTCAATTTATCTGTAACTCGTAATTTACCACCTAAACCTATATTGAATCTTTTAAGATCATTATTGCCTATGATTCCTTCTTCTGATGTGTACCCCACAGAAAGATTGACTGCAGTTGTCTTATTGGTAGATCTTATTCTTAATGATGTTATAGAGCCTCTTCCTGTTCTAAAAAAATCTTTTACATTATTAGGAGCTGCTTTATAGGGTACGGTTGCGTTAGCAAATTCTGGAAAAGAAGGATTACCTGAAAGAGGGTGAGGCACCTCGTCAAAATCAGCAAATGGTGCACCAAAACTTCCTGTGTTTCCTATAGAAATTTGTTGATTGTTTCCAACGCCATAGGTGTTTTGATATTCAGGAAGGTTTGCTACCTCATTGGTATACGTAGTTTGAGAAACAGAAGCTTTAAAGCTTTTTTTTCCAAGTTTGCCACTACCGCTTATAGTTTCTATCAAAATAACACCATTTCGTCCTTCGCTTCCATACAATACAGATGCATTTAAACCTTTAAGAATGTTAACACTTTTAATATCATTTGGGTCGATATCAATAAGGCTGGCATTAGAAGGAACATTATTAATAACAATCAAAGGACCATTACTTTGCGTAAGCGATAAAGAGGATCGTATCCTAATTAATGGCGCATTACCTGTACTTCCGCTACTTGCGGTAATTTGAACTCCTGCTATCTTTCCTTGCAAAGTTCTAGAAACATCAGCTTCAGGGCGCTGTTCTATTTCTTCAGAAGCCACTTTAGAAATTGCGTACCCTAATGATTTCTTAGATTTTGATATACCTTGCGCAGTTACAATAACTTCATCAAGTGTGTTTTCATCCTCAACTAAAGTGATAGTAAGAGGCGAACTACTAGCGCTAGCCTCCTGATCTTTAAACCCTAAATAAGAAATTACTAGAATAGCACCTCGTTTAGTATTTATTGTAAAGTTCCCATCAAAGTCTGTTTGTGTGCCTGTCGAAGTATCTTTTACAACAATAGTAGCTCCTGGTAATGGAAGACCATCTTCTGAAGATACTGTACCGCTGACCTCAATTTCTTGAGCAAAGGATATTGTATTTAGAAAAAGAAACATAAAAAAATAGTAGTAATTGATTTTCATAATTTAAATACTAATTATATAGTTAGACTTTAGGCTCTTAATAGAAAAAGAATTGTTGGGTTATCGTTTTTCTATCTTTAAAGTAGTGGGTTAATAAATACTAGTTTCAAACTTAAAGGGATTTGTGCTATTTGTATTATTTTAACATACTATTAAGATACAATAGATTGTGAAATACATCACATAAAGCTACTACAAGGCATGTTTTTTACTATTTTTATTACACAAATCACACACATATCATCTTAAAAGGATATTTTTATTGTTAACAACATGCCAAAAAACTTTTAATTTGAAAAAAACGTTAATTTATCTAATAGGTCTTGTTTTTGGTTTGAATCTAAGTTTAGCACAAACAAAGATTATTTCCGAAGGTGATGAATGGTATTATTATGATGACAAAAGTGCACCTCCCAAAGAATGGATTAATAATAATTATATTTATACTGATTGGAAAAAAGGAATATCCCCTCTTGGATATGGTGATGATAGAATAAAGACGGTAATAAGTTATGGAAACAACAAGTCCAAAAAACACATCACAAAGTATTTTAAAAAAACCTTTAGAATCGATGATCCATACGAATATTTAGTATATGAATTAAAGCTACAAAGAGATGATGGTATAGTTCTTTATTTAAATGGAAGAGAACTCCTAAGAGATAATATGCCAGAAAATGATACGATTACACATAAAACAAAAGCAAATAGTCTTGTTAGGTCTGATCGAGAAGAAGTAATTTATACCGAATTAATATTTCCGGATAATTTAATTGTAGGAAATAATACGATAAGTGCTTCGGTACATCAATCAAGAGTAACATCTTCTGATTGTTTGTTTAATTTAGAACTTATTGGGGATAATAATCCTAATAAGATTCCTATAGTTTTAAAAGAAAGAACAATACAAAATCTTAGTCTAGATTTAAAATTAAAAGAACTCAATCATAAGCTTGAGTTAGAAAAAAAGGACCTCCAATTTGGTTTTTTGCAGAAATCCAATACGAGTCTAAAAATCACAATTTACATTATAATAGCACTATTAGTACTATCAATAATTGGTATAAGTCTTTTATGGAAAAAACATACAACTAAGGAAAAAAAGTTGTCTGAAAATATATTTGGGTTAGAAGAAATTAATCGAAGAAAAGATCAAGAAATGATGAGTAACTCGATAAAACTTCTTGACAATCAACAGTACTTAAAGGAAATTAAAAAGGAGTTAGAAGATACTATTAAGGAAGATACAACTAGTATAAAAAAAGAACTTAAAAAAATTGTTAACCAAATAGAATACAATTTGGAAAATGAAGAAGATTGGGAAAATTTAAAAAAACATTTTAATGTTATTCATACAGGTTTTTTTGATAAATTAATTAAGCAACATCCGTCTTTGTCTGAAATCGAGTTAAGACATTGTATTTTTATTAAGTTATATATGCAGACAAAAGAAATTGCAAGAATTATGCATATAGATCCAAGATCGGTACAAGCATCAAGATATCGAATTAAAAAGAAAATGAATTTAGACGAAAACACAGACTTAAGAGAATATCTACTAAATCTTTAAACTTTTGTAGAGGTCATAATAATGGATGAAAAATTAGATATATAGTTTTTTTAATCGATAATTGTAAGAGATAATTGTTGCCTTATCAAACGATAAATTGAAGTCAAGGTAAAATCTGTTATTTTTTGAGCAGGTGTTCATTAAATTTCAAGAATGTAGCTTACTAAACTTTGTTTATGTTCCAAAGAAAGTTTTTTTCTTAGTCTATATCGTTTAATCTCGACACTGCGGACAGAGATGTTTAGTAAAGGAGCAATTTCTTTAGAAGATAAGTTAAGCCTTAAATAAGCACAAAACCGCAGATCATGTGGAGTTAATTTTGAATGTTTGGATTTTAGCTTTTTCAAGAAATTTTTATCCACATTATTAAAGGCTTCTTCAAAATATTTCCAATCATCTTTATTGTTGAGGTGTTTGTCAATGATTTTTTCTACATTTTTAAAATTTCCATCTTCAAGTGTAAACTTTTTGAGTTCTTTTTTTATAGTATTTAAAATTTCATTTTTCTTAATAATACTCATTGTAGATGTTGCAAGTTCACGATTTTTACTTTCTAAATCTTGGATCAATTTTTCATTATTCAGTTTCATGATCTCTCTTTCATTTTCTAGTTCTTTAAGTGCAAATTGTTTTTTATTTTCGGTAACCAATTTTAACTTTTGTTTTGTATAATATCGTTTGTATAAATCATGAACTAATAGCAACAAAATAAGAAATGATAAAATATAGATAGCAATAGCTAACTTCGTAAAATACCATGGTCTATCGATCCTAAACTTATATTCTAAGATATTTTTGCTTAAGGTATTACCTGTTTTAGATCTAACCATAAAGTTATATTCTCCAAAAGGTAGGTTTTCAAAAATAACTTTTGAATCAGTGGTCCAGTTGCTCCAATTATTGTAGAATCCATCTAGCTTATATTGAAATTTAGAGATAACATATTTATTATACTCAGGAATTGTATATGAGAAAGCGATTGTATTTAGCTTATACTTAAACTGAGGTGATTTTTGTGACAATGATATGGCCTTAAAAGAAGTGTCTTTGCTTTTTATAGTTATTTTATCCAGTAAAATGGTATATGCTTTAGTGTTGATCTCAGATAGATTCAATGTCATGTATCCATTAGTTCGTCCTAGTAAGTACTTGGTGTCATAAATGTGTGCTACATTTTCAAAACCAACAGTTTCTTTTCTTAAAAATCTAGGAATAGGTATTTTAATGATTTTTAATTCACCAGAAAATTGACTTTGTCTGATATGACTTATATTTTCTTTAGAAAAACCCCATAACCCATCGGTATTGTCTTTTATTAGTTTACCAATCTTATAGTTTTTACCATCCAGAACTTTATTTATAGGGTTTTCTTCTACAAAGGTTTTATTTTTTTTATCATAAAATGTTAATTGTTGTTGGTTAGAATAGATGATATTTTCTTTGTACTTGGTGATGCTAGAATTTAGTCCTCTTTCTATCAAAAAATCATTAGTTACTTCTTGTAGTTCGGTGAATTGTTCGTTAATATTGGCTTTAAAGAGACCTTTATGTTCGTGATTAATCCAAACAGTATTTTTAGAAATTTCTAAATATCTTGAGGAGTAATCAATTCCTTTAATTTTCTGTTTCAGTTTCCATGTTTTGTTTTTCTTTTCCAACAGATAAAGTCCAGTATATGTACCTTGCATTAAATATTGAGGAAACTCTTGGATAGTTTTGAAATTCCATCCTCCCGAAACTGGAGAAATCAATTCTGAAGTATTGTTATGGATAAGAAAAGTACCTGAATCATGACCACAAAATAATTTGTCATCATACACAAAAAGAGACCAAACTTGACCATTTGTACCTTCTACAAACTTAAATTGCTCTTCTTTGTCTATTTTTTTGTAAAAAACACCTTGATTAGTTCCTAAGTAAAGAAAATTTTTAAAAACACTCGAAACATACACTGTTCCAATAGTACCTTTATCATTATTAAAAAGACGAATTGGGGAATTAATATTTATACAATTAATACCATTATCAAGACCTAGCCAAATGTTATTTTCAACATCTTCAAAAATTGATAATATTGTATTGTTATTTAGACCTTTACTTTGATCAATTTGGTATATTAAATCTCCTTTTTCAGAAATATGAATAATTCCTTTGGCTATTGTACCAATAATAAAACTTTTATCTTTTAACTGTATACTGCTATATATTTTACTTTTTTTTAGTAAACTGTCTACAGGAGTTTTCCATTTTTTGATGACCTTATCTGAATACTTGTAAAATCCATGAAGACTAGTAAGTATAAGAACTCCATCATTAGTATTAGCGATATGGATTACTTTATCATTTTTAATTGGCGAAAATTTTGTTAAGAGTTTAGCCTTTCCTTTTTCTATTTTAAAGATTCCCTGATTTTTATCTTGATAATAGATTGCACCACTAACATTAAAAATACCTAGAATACCAGTTTCAGAAGAGATGATGTTAGTTTTTTTAGTATCGATATTATATATATAGATGCTATGAAGGGATTGAAATAGAACCCAATTTTCCTTATGAACTATATGCCAAAACTCTTCATCTTCAATTAACTTTTCTTTTATAGGATCACTTAAAGAGGTGTATTCTAATGTTCCTAAATCGTTTTTTTTCCAAAAACCAAAATTCATATAACAACCTGTATATATACGATCATTAACTGCATTTACAGATCTCATTGCGGTTTTATTTGGCGTAGGGTATACATTCCAATGAAATCCATTAAATTCTAATAATCCAATAGTATTGGCAACATAGATAAATTTATTACTTGTTTGAGAGATAGACCAGTTTTGGGCTTCTGCACCATAATTTTCTGGTAAATAATGTGCTATTGGCGGCAATTCTTGAGATGACGCAATTGTTGAAAGTAGTAGTAAATAGAATAGGTGTATCTTTTTTTGGTAGCTCAAGGTTTTAAAATACATATGAGTAGATATTAGGGTTAAGTATAACAACCAAAAGAATTAGTTTAGTATATCGAGTAAAAATCGATATACTATCGTGATGGCTTTAATATCAGAATTACAAAACAATATAGATTATAAAATTAGCTGAACAACTTAATATTGATGATAAAAGCCAAAATTTAGAAATAAATTAAGTTGGAAAATTTTATGATACAGCAAGTAAATTATAAAATGCAAAAATTACTACAACATTACCTATACAAATGTAATGTCAACCAATACAGTCTATTATCTTAAGAATGGATTAATTGTTTGATTATCATTTTTTTAATGCTTGTTTTTGAAAACGATTTAGATATACATTTTTCTTTTCTTGTTTTGTATATTTTTTGTTGTGGTAGGTTTTAATGTAGGCATATTCTTCTTCCCTAAATTTGTTAAAACCCTTAATTAAGAGATTTAAATGCTGAATAATTTGAGAAAAAGATCAACATCTCAAGAAAGAATTATTCAACATCTTTTTTTGATATAAAGAGAGAATCAAAACGATCTTAATTCATTTTTTTTAAGAACTCTGGATGCAAAAGTACAATTTGACACCAGACAATAATACCCTTAACGTAACTAACTTAATCACACAATTTATATGAAAGCAATTAAAATTTTATTCTTTATTAGTTTTTTTTTAACACTACATTCTAATGTTAGATCTCAAAATTGGGATCTGGTTTGGCAAGATGAATTTACTAATGGAATCAGTCAAGATTGGGTCTTTGAGACCGGAAATGGTTCATCCGGATGGGGTAATAATGAATTACAATATTATCGAAGAGAAAATGCAACTGTAGAGAATGGTAATCTTATCATTACCGCTAAAAAAGAAAATTTTGGTGGATATAAATATACTTCTGCCAGAATGAAAACGCAGGGTAAAAAAAGGTTTAGATATGGTAAAATAGAAGCAAGAATAGCTTTGCCATCAGGACAAGGCTTATGGCCCGCGTTTTGGATGCTTGGTAGTAATATTTCATCTGTAGGTTGGCCAGCTTGTGGAGAAATAGATGTAATGGAACACATAAATAACTCACCCGATGTTCATGGTACAATACATTGGCAGGATAATAATGGTAATTATGCTAATTATGGAGGACATACTGCTGTGAACGTAAATAATTATCATGTATATGCTATAGAGTGGAACGAAAATGAGATTAAATGGTTTATTGATGGAAATCAATATCATGAAGTTAATATCAGTAATGGTATTAATGGGACAAGTGAATTTCAGAATGAATATTTTTTATTACTCAATTTAGCAGTTGGTGGTAACTGGCCTGGATTTTCGATTGATGATGGCAAATTACCTGCTCGCATGGCAGTAGATTATGTACGCGTTTATCAAGTTAAAGATAACCCTCCTTCAACAGGAGCAGCTACTATTTACCAACATT
The DNA here is from genome assembly GCF_003443715.1 of Aquimarina sp. AD10. Classification (NCBI taxonomy): domain Bacteria; kingdom Pseudomonadati; phylum Bacteroidota; class Flavobacteriia; order Flavobacteriales; family Flavobacteriaceae; genus Aquimarina; species Aquimarina sp. AD10. The sequence goes on from NZ_CP031965.1 coordinate 5,025,390, forward strand.
GCTCGTATGGAGGATATGCTGTAAGTTTAGAAAAAGGCAACTATACAAGAGATCAATTAATTGGGTTAGGAGCAATAGATAATGATATTTCTTCAGTAAAAGTGAAATCGGGATATCAAGCTACGTTATACTTTGATGATAATTTTTCGGGAAAGTCAATTATAAAAACAGGTAATACTAATTGTCTTGTGAACGACGGGTTTAATGATCAAGTTACTTCTATTATTGTTTCTAAATTGGGAGATAATGGGTCTAGCCAAGTAATCGAAGCAGAAAATTATACCTCTATGTCCGGTGTTCAAAACGAAAATTGCTCAGAGGGCGGTCAAAATGTTGGGTATATTGATACTGGAGATTGGATGGCATATAACGACATTAATTTCCCTACTTCTGGAAGTTATAATATTGAGTATCGCGTGGCAAGTGCTATCAATGGAGGGAGATTATCAACTGATATTAATGCAGGAACAACTGTTTTGGGACAACTCAATATTCCAAATACGGGAGGATGGCAAAATTGGATAACGATTTCTCATTCAGTTATGATAAATGCTGGTACCTATCCTTTGGGGATATATGCAGTTTCTGGAGGGTTTAATGTGAATTGGATAAAAATAACAAAAGAAACCAATAAGAAAACTTTTGATTCAATTTCAATCCACAATCAAAAATTAACTCAAGAAGAAAAGAAACTAAGTACTACTTCGGTATACCCAAATCCTTTTACAGATGTGATTCAATTAGACTTTAATGCAAATACGGCAAATATTGTTATTCATGATAACTTGGGCCATACTATGATTCCTTCAAAAAATATTGCATCTGGAAAAACAATTAACCTTTCTAGTCTTAAAAAAGGAGTGTATCTAATTACGATAGAAATAGATGGACTTAAAGAAATAAAGAGAATAGTTAAGAAATAATTTCTATTTGTAATAAAAATCTCTCATTTATTCTATTAATAAGTGCAGACACTTAGATCTTAAAACCAATCAACATAAATTTAAAATGCAAGAAAATGAAAACCAATTATAATACCATTAACAAGAATACTATTATTATAGTATTAATCGGATTACTGATTTCATTTGGGACCGTACTTCAGGCACAAACTTTACCTTATGAAATTATTAATAATTCAGAATACTCAGATGACGAACTGTATGTCGCTATTGTGGGAATAACAGACGGTCACGTGTGGGTTGATGCCGCTACTGGGCAAGTAAATCGAATGGATAGATCTGATAATACTGTTCAGGGACCTGTAATTGATGGTAATCAAGGTCCAGGAGAGAATGGAAAATATGCCAATTGTTTTCGTCGATTAAGTGATATTCCAAATAAAACAGTCCAGATTCCTAAGATTGCAGGGTGTCGAATTATGATTTCATTTAAAGACCAATTATATCTTTACTTTTTTGGACATTCAGGCGCTCCTAGTGGATATTCTGCTCCTAATCTTGCAAATCCAACAGATCCGAATCAAGGAATCAAATTCGAATTAATCGAGCTTACGTATAATGATATAGGTCTTTGGTGTAATACATCTAGAGTAGATTCTTATCAATATCCTATGGGGCTTGAAGTTTGGGGAGATAATTTTTATAAAAAAGTAGGAGAGTTAAAGAAACACAATGACATTTTAAATCAGTGGCAAGAATCTGCCCCTAGTGATTTTAAAAGCCTATTAAATCCGTCAGAAAGCATAATTCATTTTCCAACAAAAGTAGAAACGTTTCCTAAAAACTTTATGGATGGTTATATTAATGATATTTGGTCTAAGTATTCAAATCAAGAACTTGCTTTTACATCAGATGCTGGTATTTGGAGAGGAAAAGTAGAAGGAGGCAATCGATTTGTGTTTAGACGGGATAGTGATGGTCAGATCGGTACTATTTCAGGAAAACCAACGACAATAGAGGCAATGGAAGGAAGCGGGGTAATGGCCTCAGGACAACGATGGGATTTGGTAGTACAATCACAAATGGTAGCGGCGATCACGCGACATGCAGTTGATCTTAATGTACCATCTGGAGTATTGCAAGATTTTGGGGATACGTCCAAATATTATCAAACATGGCCATACAATTGGTATTCTAAATTTTTTCATCAAACCGATATTAGTTTTGAAAGTCAAACATATACATTTGCCTATGATGATGTGTATAATCAATCAGCAACGATACATACGCCAAAGCCTGAGAATATAAAAATAACTATAGGTGGTCTTATTGGAAGTACAGATCCTAACCCCCCGACAGGAGTAGCTACGATATATCAAGATTGCTCGTATGGTGGATATGCTGTAGGATTAGGTGAGGGTAGGTATACAAGAAGTCAGTTACTAGCATTAGGGGTGAGAGATGATGATATATCTTCAGTAAAAGTACAAGTCGGGTATCAAGCTATACTATGTTTCGATGATAACTTTACAGGCACTTCAATTGTAAAAACAGGTGATACAAATTGTCTTGTTGCCGATGGCTTTAATGATCAAGTAACTTCTATTATCATTTCTAAAACCAGCACGGGAGGATATAGTCAGGTAATTGAAGCAGAAAACTATCTTTATATGTCTGGTGTCCAGAATGAAAATTGTTCAGAAGGAGGACAAAACGTTGGATATATTGATAAAGACGATTGGTTAGTTTGGGATATCAATATTCCTGTACGTGGATCATATACTGTTGAATATCGGGTTGCAAGTCCAAATAGTACTGGAATGATCCAATTAGAACAAGCGGGGGGAGCTTCAGTTTTTGGAACACGTACAGTGCCTAATACCGGAGGGTGGCAGAACTGGACTACAGTTGTACATGTGGTTACATTAGATGCAGGACAGCAAGAGATCGCAATCAAGGCATTAACTGGAGGTTGGAATATTAATTGGCTCAAAGTTAGTAGCAGTGCTAAGATGTTGAATGAGATTGATGCCAATAAGGCTAAAAAACAAGAATGGGTAATTTACCCTAACCCTTTTACAAATGAGATTAGCTTAGATTTTGTAGGTAAAGATGCAAGTATTACCATTTTTGACACTTTGGGACATGAGATAGTACCTGCTACTATAATTAATAGAAATAAGCCTGTAATACTTTCTAATCTTAGTAAAGGAGTATATATTGTTAGAATCAATATTGATGGCAAAGTTTCAACAAAGCAGTTAATTAAGACAAATTAAAAACATACTAAAAATACAAGGTTCTCAAGAAATAGAGAACCTTGTATGATTTTTAACTCAACATTATTATTTACATGGTTTGCCATAGGCACGATATTTCCATAGTAAAAAGTCTGTACCATCGGTATAAAAGTAATAGCCTTTATCTTTAGCTTTAGACCATTTTCTATACTTCCACCCATATTTTTGCCGTGCTTTCTTTGACCAAGACATTCTAGCTCTGGATCTACCAAGTGCCTTAATTCTTGAATGCGTTAATCGGCTTACGACATTAGATTTACAGTTGCTTCCTGCTTTTGCATAATCATCTTCGAAATTTGTTTTTGGGTCAATACCTCTTAAGCCTTCTTTTATTTCTTCTTCAAGTAAAGCTCTCTCTCTATCATTAGTATTTCTAAGACTTTTTTCAAATTCTGAGTAACTCATGATATCAGGATCTTCAATATCTCTTAAAACCGTAACAAAATTAGCATACAAAGCAGATACAGAAGCTTTGTTTTGATCAGTTAACTCTTGGGTTACTGGTGATTGCTCCTCTAAGGTAGCATCATGTTCGCAGGCATAAAAGATGAATGAAGCTAGAAATACAAAGAAGTATTTTTTTAAGTTGATTGGTGTTCTCATGTTTTTATTTTTTTAGAATTGGCTCAAAAGTATATGCAGGTACATTTTAAAAGTCCGAAATCTTTGAGTTTCAAAGATTTCGGACTTTATATCAGGTTTTTACCCCTAATAAAAATGAACAAATAGAGATTTGTTCTTAATTGTTTTTAAAAAAAGATGATTTATAATTTTTAGTATAAGAAACTCCTAAATTCATTTCTACGTCATTTTTTATCCTAGATACGTCATCATTTTATTTTTATAAGGTTCTATTTTCGCAAAGCTTATTTAGATCAAATAAAAATAAAAATATGCTCCTAGAAACTCAAACTGACTTAATATCCAATGTTGACATTGATCACTTTTTCGATGCGCATTCCAAATACACCTATGAAGAATATGCTCAGAAGGCAATTCAGTATGTATCTTCTTTTTTGAATACTGATAAATTCTTTAGTGGTGAATCACCAAGTAATTTAAGGTCTAAAGTAGATTTAATTAAGGCAGATGCTAACATTAAGTTATCAATAGATGAAGCACTTTTAGAAATTAAAGAACTGTATCTTGATCATACAATCGCTTTTCATCATCCAAATTATGTTGCACACCTAAATTGTCCAGTTCTTCTTCCTGCGTTAATAGGAGATTTTATAGCATCTTCGGTTAACACAGCTGTTGAAACGTGGGATCAAAGTACCTCGGCCACATTAATTGAACAGGAAATGATTAGGTGGATTACTTCTAAAATGGGATTACCTTCTTCATCAGATGGAGTATTTACCAGTGGCGGAACCCAATCGAACTTTATGGCATTGCTCATGGCAAGAGATCACTACGCTTTTAAGCATTATGGACTAAACCTTAAAGAAAACGGATGGTCAGATGTTGTCGGTAAATTTCGATTCTTTTGCTCAGAAAAATCACATTTTAGTATTAAAAAAAATGCAGCCCTTATGGGGATGGGGTATGATGCTGTAATTCCTATTGCAACCGATGAACGAATGAAAATGAAGCCCAATGCTTTAGTACAGGCAATAGAAAAAGAAAAACAATTAGGTAATATTCCAATTGCAATTATAGGTACAGCAGGAACAACAGATTTTGGAAGCTTTGACCCCTTATCTACTATTTCGAAAATTGCAAAAGAATACGACATCTGGTTTCATGTAGATGGTGCTTATGGTGGCTGTTATGTACTTACCGATACTCATAAGCATCTATTTAATGGAATTGAATTGGCAGACTCCATTACGATTGATTTTCATAAAACAATGTTTCAACCCGTTTGTTCTAGTGCTTTTTTAACAAGAGATACTAAACACTTTAAGTACATATCCTATTATGCCGATTATCTAAATCCTTTAGAACATAGAGATGAAGAGTGCCCAAACCTAATCGAAAAATCAATTCAGACTACCCGTAGATTTGATGCACTAAAATTATGGTTTACGTTAAAGATGACGACCGAAAAAACTATTGGTTCTTTTCTTGAAAAAGTACATTGGCTCGCATTAGATCTATACCATAGTATTAAAGATGACGATAACTTTGAAATCGCTCATAAACCAGAACTAAGCACACTAGTTTTTCGATATAAAGCAAATGGAGTAGACGAAGATACAATTCATAATACGATAAATCTATACATCAAAAATACATTGTTTAAATCAGGTCAAGCCTCTATTGCAAGTACAAAATTAAATGATAAAACTTACTTGAAATTTACATTACTCAACCCTAAGAGTACTATAAATGACTTATTAAGCATCATTGCAATGATTAAGGAAACCGGGAATAATTATAAATCAAGTAACTAATTGGATTATGAAACTGAAAAAAGAAACAATATTAGACTTTATAGCTATTGGAGTAGGACCTTTTAATTTAGGTTTAGCATGTTTAACAGATACAATTACCGATGTAAACGGGATTTTTCTAGATAAAAAAGAAAAATTTGATTGGCATCCTGGCATGTTACTAGAAGATACCACCTTGCAAATCCCATTTATGGCAGATTTAGTTACTCTCGCCGATCCAACAAATCCATATAGTTTTCTAAATTATAGTAAAGAACAAGGACGAATTTACTCCTTTTACATACGAGAAAACTTCTTATTACTTCGAAATGAATATAATCATTACTGTCAATGGGCAATCCAGAAATTATCTAATGTTTATTTTCAGACAGAAGTCACAGAAATAGTATATAATGAAGAAGAAGAGTATTACGTGGTGTTTTCAAGATGTACAAAAACTAATGAACAAAAAGTATATAAAACACGTAAGTTAGTATTAGGGACAGGAACGCAGCCCATAGTGCCAAGTTGTTGTAGGGATTTAAAAGGAAAAGCAATTCATTCTTCATCTTACCTTAATCATAAAGCAAGCCTACAGTCTAAAAAATCAATTACTGTTATGGGCAGCGGCCAAAGTGCTGCTGAGATATTTTATGACTTGCTTCAAGATATTGATAATAAAGGGTACGAATTAAATTGGATCACACGATCTCCTCGGTTTTTTCCTTTAGAATATGCAAAACTGACTTTAGAGATGACATCTCCTGAGTATGTGGATTACTTCTATAGTTTACCTGCTGAAAAACGTGATGGCCTTATAAAAAATCAAAAACATTTGTATAAAGGCATAAATCAGGATTTAATTGCTAATATTTTTGATTTGATATACACCAAGCAGCTTATGACTAAGGTAAACATTAACCTTAGAACGAATTCTGAATTGCAAAAAGCTACATATGATGATACTTCAGAGAATTTTCATTTAGAAATACATCAACATGAAGAAGACAAATATTACCGTCATGAAACCGAAAGTCTCGTATTAGCCACAGGATATCAATATCAAGAACCTCAGTTTACTCAAGGAATAACAAATCGTATTGCCAGGGATAAAAAAGGAAGATTTGATGTACATCGTAACTATGCGATTGATCATAAGGGTACGGATATTTTTGTGCAAAACGTAGAACTACACACCCACGGATTTGTTACTCCTGATTTAGGAATGGCTTGTTATCGTAATTCATATATCATTAAAGAACTTACAGGAAAAGAATATTATCCAATCGAAAAACGAATTGCTTTTCAACAATTTGAAGTTACAAAAGAGGAAGAAATAAAGGTAGAACACGCTGTTGTATGAAACGATTTCTAATCATTATGACATTAGTAGCAGTAGTAAGTGATTATTTACTTCATCCTTTCTATCCAGAATTTTTTGAAACTCGTTTTGGTGTTTCAAACCCTAAGTATGTGGGGTATTATTTTGCAGCCATTTGTTTTATGGTAATGATTGCATTTCCGATTTGGGCCTACATTTCTAAAAGGATAGAAGAACTAAGGATCTTAGTATATACGCAATGCATTGCAGGAATGTTAGCACTCTGTTGTTATTGGACAACTTCATACATCAACTTTTGGATCATATCCTTAGTTATGATTTTATTTAAAGGCAGCTATTTGTTAGTGTATCCATATATCTTAAAAATTATCACCAAAAAAGAACATCCAGATACAATTGGATTATTGTCTGTTGTGGTGCATTTAGGGGGTATTTTGGGTGCAGTTATTGGGGGGTTAACGGTGGATTTAGTAAATGCTAGTTATATTTTTTTAATTATGGCAGCGGGTGACTTTATCCAAATGGGGATGAGTTATTATATGTTAACTAGTAAAGAGTATCATACTGCAAAACCTATTCCTGTACATGAAGATCATGCTCCGCATAAGACAAGAAAAATACCAAAAGGATTCATACTTAAAATAGGTGTTATAACCATGATTCTCTATTTCAGTGATTTTCTAATTCGTCCTTTTTTTGCAAGCTATTGGGAGCATATTTCAGGATACGATTCAAAATTTCTTTCAGGAACAATGTATGCAATTCCAGGATTTGTAGCACTTATAGCCCTGTGGGTAAATTCGAAAAAAAAATCAGGAGATAATGGATTTCAAGGTGTTATTTCCATATTACTACTAGGTGTTTTGGGATTGTTATTGCAGGGTACACCTGTTTTAAGTGTTGTAATTATAGGTAGGATTATATATGGCTGGGCCATTTTTCAAGGGGTAGTAAAATTTGATGTTTTGCTATTTAAATTTAGTACCCCAGAATCATACGCAATTGACTATAGTAAAGTTCATTTTTTCCAAAACTTTGGAGTCCTAGTATCATCCTTTTTTGTTGGAATAGTAGTCGAAAACCAAGGATTAAAGATTCCATTTTTTATTGCTTTAGCTGGTTTTGTTGTCACTTTGGTACTTTACTATTTGCTCTTCAATTTAGAAATGAAACTAGCCGTAAAAAGATTGGTAAAAACATGAGATTCATGACAGACTTTAACCACAAAAATATAACTACTAACAAACAGTATTTGTTTTCTAAATCTATTGAAGGTTTAGGAGAAATAAAAATAAGACGGTTTAGGATAACTGATGATAGTAGTTTATTACACCAATGGGTTAATATGGATTATGCCATTTTTTGGGGAATGCAAGGTTTTTCATTACAAGAAGTAGAACTTGAGTATGCCAAGTTAATGCAACCTGACCATTATGATGTATTTATAGGAGTTTATAAAGATCAACCCGTTTTTTTATTAGAACGATACGATCCACAACAAGATGATATCAAAAACTTCTATAAACCTCAAAATGATGATTGTGGAGTTCATATTATAGTAGCCCCTCCAGTAGTTCAAATACCAAATTTTACTTGGTATTTATTTAATACAATAATGGATTTTGTGTTTAAAGATTTAAATATAAATAGAATATTAATTGAGCCCGATATAAGAAACAAAAAGATGTTTGCCTTATGCCAACGAATAGGATTTCGGTTAGATAAAATAGTCGAGTTACCACATAAAACTGCACAATTGGCTTTTTTGTCAAGAGAGCAATATAAAAAACACATAGTAGTACCACAAATCAATAAAAGAAGTGCAATGAATACCTTAGATAATTCAGTTTCTCCTCAACAATCTATTGCCCATTTGCAACCAGAAGTATGGGTAAAAGTAAATACATTATTTATCACTAAAGCAATTTGTGAATTCAATCATGAATTGCTTATCAAACCTGAGATTTTAGATACACTAGAAGGAGGTTGGAATAGTTATGTTTTAAAATCTGATGTTCCTACAATACACTATCAATTTCTTGGAAAACCATTGGCATTAAATCACCTATGGATAGATCAATCATCAATTAAAAAATATGAACAAAGTGAATCTGTAAAGCTAGATGGAGTTTTATTTATAAAAGAATTCAGGAAACAACTTGGTATTAAGAATGATCAAATGCCGGTGTATTTAGAGGAGGTTATAAGTACATTATATGGTAGTGCTTTTAAGTATTTAAAAGGAAACCCAAAAGTAAACGAATTAGTTAATGCAGATTTTCAAACTATTGAACAATCTATGACCGAGGGGCATCCTGGATTTGTTGCTAATAATGGCCGTATTGGATTTGATAGTAGTGACTATAGAGCTTATGCTCCAGAGGCAGGAAATTCCTTTTCTATCGTATGGTTAGCAGGGCATAAAAATTGTACCGTTTATTCTGCAACCAAAGATTTACCATATCAAAAATTAATTGAACAAGAATTAGATAGTGATTCCATTAATACATTTCAGAATATTATAAAGAAAAGAGGTTTAAACCCGGATGATTATTTTTTGATTCCAATGCACCCTTGGCAATGGTTTAATAAATTAGCAAATATATTTTCTCCAGAAATAGCGACAGAAAACCTTATTTGTTTGGGGTATGGTCCGGATCAGTATTTCGCACAGCAATCAATAAGAACTTTATTTAATAGTACAAACCCACATAAGTTTTATACCAAGACTGCATTATCAATTTTAAACATGGGATTTATGAGAGGCTTGCCATTGTATTATTTAGGCACAGCACCCAAGATGGCTATTTGGTTAAATGAGTTGTTATATAATGATCCGTTTATTGAGGAAACAGGATTTAAAATGCTTGGTGAGATTGCATCAATTAGTTATGTAAATCCTTATTTCGAAGAGTTTGGTGGGCATAATGATTATAATAAAATGTTAGCATCATTATGGAGAGAAAGCCCAGTAAATTTTATTAAAGATGAACAACAATTAATGACAATGGCAGCCTTTTTACATATAGATCATTGTGGAGAAGCATTATTGCCAAAAATAATTAAGAAGTCTGGATTATCTACAAAAAGGTGGTTAAGCAAATACTTTAAAGCTTATTTAAGTCCCTTACTACATTGCTTTTATCATTTTGACTTAGTGTTTATGCCACATGGCGAAAACCTAATCATGGTATTAGAAAATCATGTTCCGGTAAAAGCATTATTAAAGGATATTACTGAAGAGGCCTGTATCCTTAACCCTGAAGTTGTTTTACCAAAATCTTTAAAAAGAATGTATGCATCTGTGCCCGAAGATGTAAAACTACTTTCAATATTCACAGATATTTTTGACGGCTTCTTTAGGTTCATGTCTCATATTTTAGTTGAGCATGCAAACTTTACAGAAATACAGTTTTGGGAGACAGTAGCCGAAAATATTTATGAGTATCAAGATCGTTACCCTGAACAGGAAGAAAAATTTAAGCGCTATGATCTATTTGCTCCTGATTTTCATTTGTCTTGTTTAAATAGGCTTCAATTAAACAACAATAAACAAATGATAGACCTTGACGACCCAGTAGCTTTATTGCAGTTTATGGGCAAATTAAAAAACCCTATTGCCGCATATAAAAGAGACAAAACAAAGGTGATATCTTAATCAAGATTGTGTAAAAATGAAAGATACTTTAAATATATCAAATGCGGTTTACTCTAGATCAATAGACAATTTTGGCACTATTTATTTAAGACATCTTGATTTTGAAAGAGATCTTAAAATCATTCATGATTGGGTAACAAGGCCATATGCTTCCTATTGGGGAATGCAAAACAAATCTCTTGAAGATGTTCAGACAGAATATGCAAAATTAGTTTCCATTAAAAATTATGATGTTTTTATCGGAACCTGGAACGACGAACCTATTTTCTTGATGGAAAAATATAAAGCTTCTAATGATCGAATATCTCAATATTATGATGTAGAAGATACAGACTACGGCATGCACATTCTGGTAGCTCCTCCTAAACATAAAATCTCTGGTTTTACATGGAATGTGTTTAGTACAGTAATAGAATACTTTTTCTCTCAACCTTATATCAATAGAATAGTTGTAGAACCTGATACTGCGAATAAAAAAATTCATGTTTTAAATAAAAAAGCAGGTTTCTCATACCATAAAGAAATTGAATTACCCGAAAAGCGAGCAGCGTTAGCATTTTGCGATAGAAAACAATTCAATGAAGCTAAAAGATATTTACGCACAAAACTATTACCAACCAACTTAAACACCAATACCGATACCCTATCTGCCATGACCCATCTAAATCCCCAAATATGGAAAAAAGCCAACATAGCCTTAGTCTGTAAAGCTATTGGCGAATTTGCCCATGAACTTATATTGGTTCCTCAAAAAATTAATAGGGGAGAGCACTTTAATACCTATCGTTTGGTTGCCGATATCCCCGAAATATACTATGAATTTAATGCAAAGATAAGATCTCTAGATCATTGGGATATTCAAGAAGGTTCAATTACAAAATATAACAATGGTAAGTCAAAAAAAATAGATGCTTTTGAATTTATTGTAGAGTTCAGAAATACACTAAAAATATCCGAGCATTTATTGCCAAATTATTTGGAAGAAATTTCAAGTACACTTTTTAGTGCTGCATATAAATTAGAAAATCAAGAATTTTCATCTAAAGAATTAGTAAAGTGTTCTTTTCAGGTAATAGAACATGCAATGACAGAGGGACACCCATGTTTTGTTGCTAATAATGGTCGGATCGGATTTACCGGCGGAGACTATATGAAATATGCCCCAGAAACTAATCAACCATTTAAATTAATATGGCTTGCTGGACATAAAAGTAAAACAACATATACAGCCACAAAAAAATATGAATATAAATCACTAATGCATAAAGAACTTGGTGTGAGTACTATCGCAAGATTTAATTCAAAATTAGAAGCAAAAGGATTAGATTTTGAATCGTATATATTTATTCCGGTGCATCCCTGGCAATGGAATAACAAAATTCTGCAAATTTTTTCTGCAGATATAGCAGATCAAAATCTTGTTTTTTTAGGAGAGAGTGAAGATAAGTACACCGCTCAACAGTCGATACGAACATTGTATAATGTGAGTAACCCTAAGAAGATGTACACAAAAACCGCGCTATCCATTCTCAATATGGGTTTTATGAGAGGTCTTTCTCCTTATTATATGAAAAGTACTCCGCATATAACCGACTGGATTACCAAGCTGTTGGCAAATGATAATTACTTGATTGAAAATGGTTTTTGCATGTTAGGTGAGGTCGCAACTGTAGGTTTTCAAAATACCTATTATGAAGTACTTGGTAAAACAAATGCGCATAACAAAATGTTGTCGGCTTTATGGAGAGAGAGCCCACATTGTAAAGTTACAAATAGTCAACAGTTAATGACTATGGCTGCTTTGTTGCACACTGATAAAAATGAAGATTCTTTACTGGTAGCATTTATAAACTCATCACCTTTTAATACAACAATGTGGTTACAAAAATACTTGGATGCATATCTAAGTCCATTATTACATTGTTTTTACGCATACGGGTTTGTTTTTATGCCTCATGGCGAAAATATAATCATGGTCTTAGAAAATAACACTCCAGTTAAAATTCTTATGAAAGATATAACCGAAGAAGTTATTGTTTTTAATCCCGAACTAGACCTACCGGCAAAGGTAAAACGACTGTATACCGAAACTTCAGACAGAATGAAAACTCTTACGATTTTTACAGATGTATTTGATTGTTTTTTCAGATTTATGAGTTCGATTTTAGAAAAAAACTTAGACTATTCAGAAGACTTATTTTGGGAGCAAGTGGCAAAATGTATTCATACATATCAAGCCCGTTATCCGCAATTGCAATCAAGCTTTGAGAGATATGATCTTTTTGTTTCTGAGTTTGATAGGTGTTGTCTTAATAGATTACAATTAAAGAATACTAAACAAATGCTAGATCTTAGTGATCCTATCGAAAGCCTTGAATTAGTGGGGGCATTAAAGAATCCAATTGCAAAGTTTAGAAATAAATTATCAAATAATGTTGAAAAAGAATTTCAAAAGCTCTAAAGGTAGAGATAATCAGAATTTAAAGCAGCAAATTGATAAAGGCAAAAAACTAAACTAAAAAAACTAATTACCAAAGCTTTAAAGGAACATGAAAAGACAATCCGAACGGTCACTAACGAGAGAAATTAAAAATTTAGAAAAACAAAACGATAATAGATATGAATGACTGGATTCAGCTACTGTTCTCTAAGTTTCAAAGTGTTTCAGGGGTTCTTATTATAATATTAGTTATTGTAGAATGGAGTATTCTTTTTTTTACCAGAAAAATAGAAAGTAATAAAGAAGGTTTTGTAAATATTTTGTCATACGTATTACAGACTATACCGTATGTTTTTTTTGGTAAAGTCCTAATTTTAGGAACAATGATGTGGGTATATGAATATCGTCTATTTACATTAGGATATAACTGGTATATATGGGTTTTAGCTTATTTTGTATATGATTTTATGTTTTATGTACTGCATTATATAGGACATAAAGTTCGTTTTTTTTGGTGCATACATGGTGTACATCATACCGCAGAAGAGATGAAGTTAACCGTGGCTGTAAGAGGATCTTTTCTTATTTTCTTACATATGCCGCATACCGTTTTATGGCTTCCAATTTTTGGTTTTGATCCTTTTATGATTTTTATTATCGAATTAATCGCCGCTTTATATGGTTTATATGGACATGCAAGCGAAAAATTGGTTGGTAGACATGTTTGGTTAGAGCATATTTTGATTACTCCTTCTCTACATAGAGTACATCATGCAAAAAATCACAAATATCTTGACACAAATTACGGAGAAACATTTTCTATTTGGGATAGGATGTTCGGTACTCTTCAAAAAGAATTAGATAGTGATAAACCAATATACGGACTTATGGGAGATAGTATAGACAGTAAAAGTATATGGCAAATACAAGTAGTATTATGGACAGAACTTTGGAGAGATATTAATAATGCTTCAAAATGGACTGATAAAGTTAAGTACATTTTTATGCATCCTGGATGGAATCACATTGACGGAGGGAAAAAAGCAACAGAGTATAGGCTAGAGGCCTTATTAAAAGATGCTGTTAACAAAAAACAGAACGTTACAAATTAATAATAATGGATAAAACAACAAATCGAATATTAGCAATAGACCTAGCACGTGGGATAAGTGTATTAATGGTAGTTATAGTACATACACTTTGGATTTATGGAGATATACACACGCAATCCGAGACATGGTTGGGGTCCATTATTCATCTTATAGGAAAAGGAACTCCTATGTTTTTAATAGCAATGGGGGTGTCATTTACCTTATCGCGAAATCAAAGCATAATACTTTCTATAAAAAGGGCCTTGTATATTTTGGGGATAGGGTATTTTATGAATTTCATGAAATTTATTTTACCTGTTTTGGTGGATACTGTACCCGATAATTTTATTGCGGCCTATGGCTGGACAAAACCAGTGACTCTAGATAATATGTTATATATGCTAGGAACAGGTGATATTTTACAATTAGCAGGGGTTTCTTTGCTATTTATGGGAATCATTAATCGATTTTCAAAAAACAAATTTGTACCCGTTGTACTGGCATTAATTATAGCAGTATTTTCAAAAGAAATACATGGTTTTCGATTAGGGATAAAAGGCGTTGATTACATTTTAGATTTATTATGGGGTGCAGAGTGGAATGTTTATTTTGCTTTATTTCCTTGGTTTTCTTTTATCCTTATAGGTATGTTCTTTGGGATGTGGTACAAAGAGCAAAATAGGAGCAATAAATATTTATTTAACAGAATGGGAATTGCAGGGATTGTATTAATGCTCTTAGGAGGAGGGCTGTGTATCTATAATTTTACATATCATTTCGGAGATTATTTTCATTTAGGACCTGGCGGGACAATTTATTTAGCCGGTTTTAATTTAACGTTACTATGGCTAACCAATCTCTTGGTTACTAGAATAAAAAAAAATAAGGTTTTTGAGTTTTTTTATTATTGCAGTAAACGCGTGACCACTATTTATGTGATCCAATGGGTTATTATTTGTTGGGGGATGGGATTTTTAGGATATCAACAGTTCGGTGTGACCGGTGTATTGGTACTTATTCCTATTAGTATATTGGTAACATTAGGTATTCAAAAAATAGTGCTTGATAGTTGGCTAATGTCAAAAGGTTCTAAAAGACAAAGCATCAAAAATTCTAAAAAAGAAGCAATAGTTCAAAAAACATGATTATGCGAGAATTTGATTGTATTACAGTAGATTATTTTAAACATGAAGAGCTTTTGTTATGGAAAATAAAAGATACAGGAATGCCAAACTTTTGTTTAAAAGGACTTCAAGAGTTTAAAGAATTTAGTGAATGGGTGCAAGATTTTTTTTCTCATCCAAATCGTCCTTTGAAATTTATAGTATCAGCCTCTGAGCATAAAGGAGTCTATAATATGGGAGGTGATTTACCATTTTTTTTGAATAATATTAAAAATAAGAATATTAGTAAATTACAAGAATATGCGCATTTATGTATCGATGCGATGTATACCATGTACACCTCTTTTAATTTACCAGTGATTACAGTTGCTCTATTAGAAGGCAATGCCTACGGAGGAGGGTTTGAATTTGCGCTTGCTCATGACTTTATGATAGCGACAGAAGGAGTTAAATTAGGATTACCTGAAAATAAATTTAATTTATTTCCAGGAATGGGAGCTTACAGTCTGCTATTTCGTAAATTAAATACCGTAGATGCTGATAGAATTATCCGCAGTGGAAAAGTATTTAATGCTAGATATTTTGAATCCTTGGGGCTTATCAATACAATAGCAGAAAAAGAATCGGCTATGGTGGGACTACATAGTTTGGCAAAAAAACTTAATGAAAGATTTAATTTTGAATATTACCATAGTATTTGTAAGAAAAAGGTTTTTCCCTTAAAAAAAGAAGAACTAATCGAGATTACCGATGTTTGGGTGGATGCATGTATGAAAATTAGTAATTTAGACCTTCGCAGAATGGAGATTTTAGCCAAAGCACAATTTCGAAAGTCAAAAGTTTTAATCAATTAATTTTTTTCAGAAATACCCTTGTCTCTGTATTTTTTTGGAGTAATACCCGCTATTTTTTTAAATGCAGCCGTAAAGTGTGTAGAATTTTTATATCCTACATGTTCTGAAATTTCATAAATAGGTTTCGAACTGTGATGTAAAAGCTCTTTGGCTTTATTCATACGTTGTTCGGTAGCATATTCAAAAATTGTTTGACCAAAAACTCTTTTAAATTCCTTTTTTAATACAAAATCATTTAATCCAATTTTTCTAGCTAATAATGGTATCGAATATTGTATAGAAAGATCTGACGAAATTAAAAATTGTGTTTGATATAGTTTTTTAACGAGGTGATCTGTTTGAATTGAAACTTTTGGATTAGAGACTTTTTTTGAGTCAAGTTTTAATGCGATTAATTCTAAGGTTTTAGATTCTAAAAATAAACGTTTTAATAATCCTTTACGTTGGTCTAGTAAAATTTGAGTTAATATTTCCTGAGTTTTTGTACACAAAGGCATTGTAAAACCATTTTGTAGATTTTTTAATGCGAATCGTTCAAGAATATTATAAGATTCATTAAGACGATGCCTTTGGATAAATGTCGTATCCATTCTAATTTTTATCTCTTTTAAACGTTTGCGTTTATGATAAGCAATAGAGCCACTTACCTCAGGAACATATATAAGATAACATTCTTGACTTTCATAAATGATGTCATTAGTATTGTTATCAATAGAGATGATCTGTTCTCCTTCTATTAAAAAAGAAAGTTCTAAGAATTGTTTAGATAAATAACCATGAATTACAAAGTCTTTTTTTAAAATAGCATCAAATAGACTTATATGTAACCCATCAAATTGATGATATTCAAAATATCCAACTCCATAGGTATCTAAAAATTTAAATTTTTTTGAAATAAGCCCACACTCTTCTTGAGTTGTTAATAATTGAGAGATAGCGTATAGACTACATTTGTTTTTCAGGTTTTTGGTTTCGGTTTTAAGCGACGTTTTTTTACGTCTTTTTTTATCCATAATACGTCATTTTTCTCTTTCTGTAGACAGTAATTTTGCAACTAAGTTTATTTAGACCAAATATAAATAATAATTATAAAGTCTAACTAAATAGTTTAAAAAAAATTGTAATCGTCAGTGAATATTTTAGAAAAAAAATGGAGTGTCTTTTTTCTGTTTTTTGTAGCAATATCATGTGTTGCTCAGAGCAGCATTAAAGGAAAAATTGTAGACCATAATTCTGATCCAATAGTGGGAGCTTCAATTCAAATACTTGAATTAAAAGGAGTAGGAGCAATTAGTGATTTTGAAGGAAAATTTACTATTCCCATTACGCAAGGAACCTATGTTTTAGAGACCAGTTATATAGGATTTAAAAAGAATACACAAAAAGTTGTAATAACTTCTGAAACGGTATCCCTAACCATCATTTTACAAGAAGATATAGAGCAATTAAACGATGTTGTAATAAAAAGTAAAACAGAAAATGAAAAAAAACGCAATAAGGGCTATAATCTCAATATTGTAGAGGCAAAAAACCTTAAAAATTCAAGTACCGATATTAACCAAGTGATCAAAAGCATACCAGGAGTTAATATAAGAGAGGTAGGAGGGTTAGGTTCTAATTTTAAATTAGCACTAAATGGACTTACAGGAAATCAAATCAGATACTTTATTGATGGTGTTCCTATGGAAAATTTTGGTTCTACATTAACCCTCAATAATTTCCCTATTAACCTCGTGGAATCTATAGAAGTTTATAAGGGAGTGGTTCCTATTTCTTTAGGGTCCGATGCACTTGGAGGGGCTATTAATATTAACACAGGATATAAAAATAAAAACTATTTAGACGCAAGCTACAGTGTGGGGTCATTTAATACGCATAGAGTAGCACTAAATACTCAATTAATAGGTAAAAGGAATTACTATTTCAGGTTTACGTCTTTTTTTAATTATTCAGACAATGATTACATAATGAAAGATGTCCCTGTTTTTGATTTAGAATTGGGTAATTTTTTAGGCAATATTGATGCTAAGAGATTTAATGACGAATATACTTCAGCAATGTTGTCTGCAGAATTTGGAGTTTTTGATAAGGCGTATGCAGATAAATGGTATTTCCGATTGCTCAATACTTTCAATAAAAATAATTACCAGCATCCTGATAATAATATTTTTAGAGCTTTAGGTGATTTTAATACAGAAGGGCAAACGTATTTAATATCAACTGTTTATCAAAAAACGATTAGTAATTTAGAACTTCGCGCATCTGGTCTAGTAGGTAACGTCAAAGAAACTTATGATGATACCAGCACTCGAAAGTATAATTGGACAGGTAATTTTATCGAAAGAGATGAATCTGATCAATTAGGAGAATTAGGGGTAGCCAGATCATTATTTCGTCTTACTGATCTGGTAGCAAATAGTCAATTTAATATAAAGTACTCTTTAAATGATAACCATACTATAGAGGGTAATCATGCTTTTAATTTTTTAAAACGAAAAGGTAAAGACGATGTAAACCTTAACAATACTTCTTTTAGAGCTCCAAGTTCACTAAAAAAGAATGTATTTGGACTTTCATACACGCTAAAAAATTCTCAAAATATTTATGATGTTACTTTCTTCGGTAAGCATTATTTATTTTCAGCCGACCAAGAAAACAGCAATGGAGCTATAGCCCAAACTATTGATTTTTCTACTACAGGTTACGGTCTCTCTTTGGCAATAAGGCCGATAAGAGATTTAACACTAAAAGCATCATATGAAAAAGCCTATAGAATTCCTGAAAGTTATGAGTTACTCGGAAACGGATTGTTTATAACCCCCAACTTTGATTTACAACCTGAAGAAAGCGATAATATTAATTTGGGAGGGCGCTTAAATACTACTTTTTCTACTTTTAAAATAGCATATGATATTAATCTGTTTTACCGACAATCAAATAATTTTATCCGTTTAAAAAGACCTGAAGGGATTTTTAGCGAGTTTGATAATCTTACTGATGTTACTACAAAAGGTATAGAATCTGGAATCAAAGCATTGTTCATAAATCGATTTGAAGCACAGTTTAATTTTACATATCAAGATATCATTGATAAAGACAGGTTTGATGAAGGTTTTGAGAATGCTGCTTTTAATAGTAGAGTGCCTAATATCCCTTATTTTTTCTGGAATACCAGACTTGGAGCTAAGTTTTTAAAGGATAGATTAGCAATATATTGGAATTATTCGTTCACAGAATCTTTTTTCCTGAAAACAGAAAATAACGGTAACCCTTTAGATAAGAATGATATACCTGCACAAAATATACATGGATTAGATATAGATTATAGTTGGAAAGAGGGTAGATATAACCTTTCTGCTTCAGTGACTAATTTAATGGATGACTTGGTCTTTGATAACTTCAGAATTCAAAAACCAGGAAGAGCAATTTATCTGAAATTCAGATATTTTTTACAATAAATAATAAGTATTCACAATTAAAATTAAGTATAAAATGAAACAATTAAAAATAACTACTTTATCAATAGCTATTCTGGGCTTGCTTGGTTTAACAGCCTGTAGTAGTGATGATGATGTTCCTACTGGAGGAGGCGTAACAGAGCCAGCAGTAACTGGTCAATCTTCTAAAGGTTTTGTTATGGCGTTACGAACAACCGGTGATAATGAAACCGACTATATAGTAAGTAAAGAAGATATCATGTCTGGAGAAATTTCAGCAGTAGGAACAGGTATCGAACTTACAAGCTGGAGATTTTTCTATCCAGTAGGTAAAACACTTTTTTCTACGGGATATAGTGAAGATAATCAAGGTACTGCCTATGCCGATAATGGAGAAGGATTTATAGAAAAAAGAGGAGGTTTTATTTTTGAAAACGCCTTAGAGATGTTTGGAGCTAGTGATGATGGCAATACACTTTTAGCTATGGAAATAGCGAGAGATTTACCAACTAGAAGATTACATGTTATCGATGCACAGACTGGCTTAGTAAAACAAATTTCTAACATTCAAATTTTTGTAGAACCTAATGCTGATCCTCGAAATTCTAAAATTTCATGGCCTACTGCCTTGCAGATAAGAGGAGATAAACTATTTATTCCGTTTCAAAAAATAAAAAATGAATTTAATGATGAAGGAGCGGCTGTTGATCTTAGTACAACTGACCCTGATGAAGCTTTTGTAGCTGTGTATTCATACCCCAATATAGGAACGACTCCAGAAAAAATTATTGCAGATAGTAGGACTAGTAATATTGGAGTTAATGGTACGACTACAGGTTTGATAGAGGCAGATAACGGAGATTTATATTCTTTTTCTTGTGGTGCTGTTATGGCTGGTTTCTCTGAAGCATCAACAAAACCATCAGGGATTTTAAGAATCAAAAATAATGAAACAGAGTTTGATACTGATTACTTCTTTAATGTAGAAGAAGTAACAAGTGGTGGTAAGTTATTTTCGTTAGATTATGCAGGTGGTAATAAAGCGATTGCTCGTATACTAACCAATGATACAGGTAATAAATGGGAGGCTTTTGGAAGAACTGTATTTAATCAAAAATTAGTGATCATCGATTTGGTTGAAAAAACTGTTACCGATGTAGCTAATATACCACTGCATGCAAAACGATATTCGTCACCAATTTTAGTTGAAAATGGTAAAGCGTATGTAAGTATTGAAACTGCAACAGATGCGTATGTATATCAAGTTGATATAGCAAGTGCTACTGGAACTAAAGGAGCAAAAATTATTGGTAAAACAATAAAGGGGTTCTTTAGGCTACAATAGAGTCTACAAGATTAATAAATAACAATTTTTTCGGATAGATATTTGCGTTCAGCAAGACTTTTCTGGGCGCAAATACTTTTATACCAATAGATAAATGAAAACTATAAAAAAGAATAAAAAAGCAAACAGACGTAAAACAATTTTACAACTTCATAAAATATTAGGGTTGATTACGGGAGTTGTACTTTTTATAGTTTCAATAACAGGATGTTTGTGGGTTTTTAAAGACGAAATAGAAAGTTTTTATGATGACTATAAATATGTAACGCCTAGACATGAAGATTTTATTACAGCTTCTAACATAAAAAAAATCGCAGAAGAAATTATCCCAAATAAAACCATTCATGGCGTGATTTACGGTCAATCCAATGAAGCCATAGAAGTTGTATTTTATGAAGCAGAACCTGAGATTTTTTATCACAGTGTTTTTTTAGACCCTTATTCTGGGGATTTTATAAAAAGAGTAAATAACAATTCTGGTTTTTTTGGTTTTATATTAAAAGGACACCTTCGTTTGTGGTTGCCTGATGCAATAGGATCAAGAGTAGTATCATACTCGGTTTTAATGTTTTTAATCATAATGATTAGCGGATTATTTTTGTGGTGGCCCAGAAATAAAAAGAATTGGCGGCAGCGTTTAAAATTTGATTGGAACTCTAAAACACGTTGGAAACGAAAAAACTTTGACCTTCATACAGTAACTGGTTTCTATGTCTCTTCATTAGGATTGTTACTAGCTTTTACAGGATGTGTAATGGCGTTTAATTGGTTTTATTTTATAGCGTATAAAGTATCTGGAGGTGATAAAGCTCCTCAATTTATTATACCTAACAGTACGCAATCTTATGTTATCGAATCAGAAGATGAACCAGCTTACAATAAACTTGTGCCTCTTTTACAACAAAAATATACAAATGCTGTTAGTTACGAATTGCATTATCCCGAAAATGATACGACCTCTATTTTAGTCGAAGTAAGCAATTCTAAGGGATTATATTATAATATGGATTACCTCTTCTTTGATCAAAACACATTACAAGAACTAGAAACAACTAGTATTTACGGCAAGTATAAAGACGCTAAATTTGCAGATAAAGTGATCCGGATGAATTATGATATCCATATTGGTGCTATTGGCGGGATAGTCGGTAAAATAATTGCTTTTTTAGTAAGCTTGTTATGCGCATCATTGCCTGTAAGTGGTGTTTTACTTTGGTATGGACGTACATATAAAAAGCATAAAAAAACTTCTCAACAAGGTGTTTTGGTTTAGAAAAATCTTTGGTAAATTTTAAGAATATGAATTTTAGTAAGTTTTATAAAGGATATTTTTGTCCGTTATAAAATAATTAGTTAGTTTTGTGCTCTAATATTTTATATATGTTTTCAAAGTCTTGTGAATATGGTCTTAGAGCAGTAATTTTTATTGCACAACAAACCACTAAAAATAATATGGTTAGTCTAAGTACTATTTCAGAAGAAATAAACTCGCCACAAGCATTTACGGCTAAAGTTTTACAACAACTTACTCGCAGTAACATCGTAAAATCAGTAAAAGGTCCTTATGGCGGTTTTACAATAGAAGACAATAAAATGAACACAAAACTTAGTGAGGTCGTGAGTGTTTTAGATGGGGATGCTATTTATACAGGATGTGGTTTAGGATTAAAACAATGTGATGCTAACTCTCCTTGCCCACTTCATTTTAAGTTTGTAGAGATAAGAGATGGCTTAAGAAATATGTTAGAAAATACATCCTTACTATCCATTGCAGAAGATATGAATACAGATTTTACCATTTTAAAGCGATAAAAAAAATTTAAACATAAAAAGGATAAAAAGATCTTTTAATCTTTTATGAAAAAAGAATATCAATATATCAAATACGTCATAGCAATCAATTTTATCTGGTTGGGATTTGTAGGCGCCATTAGCTTTATGGAAGCTTGGTTGAAGTTTCAAGCTCCTGGTATTACTACCGAGATAGGTTTAGGAATTGGACAATTAGTTTTTAATGCCCTAAACAAAGTTGAGATTACTTGTGCATTAGCAATATTTGTAGTTATGATCTATTCAAAACCAATGTATAAGCAGATAAAAAGAAAATACTTTTTAGGCATCTCATTACTAATCTTAGGCTTACAAACTATTTGGTTATTACCAGCATTAGATCATCGTGCAGATTTGATTATTCAAGGAGTAGATGTTCCCAAAAGCAGATTGCATTTATGGTATGTATTGTTCGAAATACTAAAAGTAATAAGTCTTTTCGCCTACGGAATGATGCTTTTTAAAATATATCTGGAAAAGAGTAGCACTAAAAAGATATGACTTATGAAAACAATGACAAGGTTGAGCGTAACCATTATTGATGCTTTTAATGAGATTCATAAAATTGATTTTAAACGATACGAATATCCCAATTTGATGGAATTGATTATTGATAATTATTATGAAGAGATAGGGGATTGTGGTGGTAAAGGATTATGCGGAACATGCCATATTAAACCTCT
This sequence comes from Aquimarina sp. AD10, assembly GCF_003443715.1. Lineage (NCBI taxonomy): Bacteria > Pseudomonadati > Bacteroidota > Flavobacteriia > Flavobacteriales > Flavobacteriaceae > Aquimarina > Aquimarina sp. AD10. The sequence continues at coordinate 5,048,774 of NZ_CP031965.1, forward strand.
TTCGATCTTAATTGATGATAAAGATATTACAGAAATACAAACCCTAAATAAATTACAAAATAGCACAAAGATGAGTCGTTTGTCTTGCCAAATACTAGTAAACGAAAAGATTAACGGAATGTCTTTTAAACTGATAAATGAAAATTAAGAAAATTATGAAAACAGGATCTTTAACAGAAAACCTAGTATACAAAAAGGACAAACCGGCGATTACAGTTTTACTAAAAACAGAAACTTCTAAAGAGATTAGGATTGTTATGAAAAGTAAGCAAGTAATGAAAGAGCATAAAGCTCCTTTTCCTATAGTCATTGAAATATTCGAAGGAGCAATTGATTTTGGAGTTAATGGCAATAAACAATTCCTTAAAAAGGGGGATCTAATAGCGTTAGATGCTAATGTACCACATGATCTAAAATGTATAGATGATGCTATTGTGCGATTATCAATTTCAAGTTTGGATACAACAGGCAGAGTTAAAAATATAATCTAAAACAACCCTATAAATTAAAAATATAGAAATGAGAAAAATTTGGATTGGATTTTCCAGTGTAGTTATACTGTCATTCATTGCTTTAATATGGGTTGGAACAGAAATTTATCAAACACAACCCCCAATACCGGATTTGGTAATTGTATCAGAAACCGGAGCAGTCGTATTTACAAAAAATGATATTCAAACAGGACAAAACGTTTGGGAATCAATAGGAGGGATGGAGGTTGGCTCTATCTGGGGACACGGTAGCTATGTAGCTCCGGATTGGACTGCAGATTGGATACATAAAGAAGCTGTGTTTATGTTAGATGCATGGGCTCGTAAAGATTACAATGACAATTACGATAATCTGGGTGTAGAAGAAAAAGCCGCATTAAAGGCACGTTTGATTAAAAATGTTAAAACAAACACATATAACCATACTACTAAAAGTATTACAATATCTAAAGCTAGATATGATGCGATCAAACAAAACTCAGGCTATTATGCGACTATATTCTCTGAAGGACATGAGCAATATGCTATTCAAAAAGGAGCATTAGTAGATACCGAGAAATTAGCTCAGTTAAATGCATTCTTGTTTTGGACTTCTTGGGCGGCTAGTACAAATAGACCTAATGAAACCTATACATATACTTCGAACTGGCCGCATGAACCTTTAATAGATAATACAATTACACCAGATTCTCAGATTTGGTCTGGGTTTTCGGTAGTCTTACTACTATTGTTTATTGGGGTACTTACCTATTATTATATCAGAAATCATGAGAAAGGAGAGGCGGTTGTTCAACCAAATGAAGATCCTCTTACGGATATACTACTTACAAGATCCCAAAAATCGGTATTAAAATATTTTATAGTAATTTCTTTATTAATAGGATTACAGATTATTCTTGGAATTTTAACGGTGCATTATACTGTAGAGGGGCAAGCATTTTTTGGCTTCGATTTAGCCAGTATCTTGCCATATGCTATTACTCGAACATGGCATACACAATTAGCCGTGTTTTGGATTGCTGCCACTTGGTTAGCTACAGGCTTATTTTTAGCCCCGATGATTAGTGGCAAAGAAATGAAGTATCAGGTTTTCGGGATTAATTTTCTCTTTTCGGCCTTACTAGTTATCGTATTAGGGTCGTTGCTTGGTGAATGGTTGGGAGTACATCAATTTTTGGACTTAACAACAAACTTTTTCTTTGGACATCAAGGGTATGAGTATATGGATTTGGGGCGTTTTTGGCAGATTTTTCTTGCAGTTGGTTTAGTGTTATGGGTGATCATGGTAGGAAGACATGTACTCTATGGTATTAGAAAAAATGACGATACCAAACACTTATTGATTATACTTTTAATATCAGTAATAGCCATAGGAATGTTCTTTTTCTCTGGATTGATGTATGGTGAAAATAGTAGTTTGCCTGTGATAAACTATTGGAGGTGGTGGTTGGTGCATTTATGGGTTGAAGGTTTCTTTGAAGTTTTTGCAACAGTAGTCATTGCTTTTATATTCTTAAGAATGAAGATCTTATCTGCAAAAACAGCAGGTAAAGCATCTATAGCTTCGGCTACAATCTTTTTAGCAGGAGGAATTATAGGTACGTTACACCATTTATACTATTCAGGTACTCCCGTACAAGCAATAGCGCTTGGAGCAACATTTAGTGCTTTAGAAGTCGTACCTCTTACTTTAATGGGGTTTGAAATAAGAGAAAACTGGAACCTCTTAAAGTCAAATCAATGGATACAAAATTATAAATGGCCAATATTTTTCTTTATAGCGGTTGCGTTTTGGAATATGGTAGGAGCAGGTGTATTTGGTTTCCTAATTAATCCACCAATTGCTTTATACTATATACAAGGATTAAATACGACTGCTGTGCATGCTCATACAGCGCTATTTGGAGTATATGGTATGCTCGGTATGGGATTTATTATTATATGTCTTCGATTTTATTCAGATAGAAAATGGAATAATCAAAAATTAAAAAGAGCATTTTGGTTCTTAAATATTGGGTTAAGTGCCATGGTGATTCTAAGCCTCCTTCCTGTTGGTATTATCCAGGCGTATACCTCGATAACAAAGGGATATTCTTTTGCGAGAGATGCAGAATTACTGTACTCACCAGTCGTGCAAACTTTAAAATGGTTGCGTATGATAGGTGATATTATATTCTCGGTAGGAATATTCTATTTCTGTTGGTTCGCTATTCAAGAAACGATCTATTGTCTAAAAAAAAGAAACTAAACTAATACGCCAGTACATATCAATATTTGCTTGATGCGTACTGGTATAAAATAAAAAGATGGAAGAAATACGTAATCGAGATGATGTTTTTGTTCTGGTATCAACTTTTTATAGAACCATTCAAAAAGATGAATTACTGGGACCAATATTTAATAGCCATATTCCCGAAAATAACTGGCCAATGCATTTAGAAAAACTCACAGATTTTTGGGTCACGGCATTATTTGGACAAGCTTGTTTTAAAGGAAACCCAGGGCAGGTACATAAAAATGTGGATAAAAATTTAAACCACAGTATTACTCAAGTTCATTTTGGGAAATGGTTAGAGTTATGGTTTACTACAATAGATGCATTGTATGAAGGCGAATTGGCGCAAAGAGCAAAAGATGCAGCAAGAAAAATGGCAACAAGCCAATATTTAACGATTTGGAAAAGCAGACCCTAATGATAAAGTGACTCAATGTTTAATCGAAACCAGTATTGTATTCTTGGTTTCATAAAAAAAGAAAAATGAAAATTTATCAAAGTTATTTAAAAGAGTATTCAAAAGGAATAATAGGATATTCTCCTATTGCAATTATAGGACAAAGTTGTTTAGGGTCAGTAGCCGCTATGTTTATATTAATGAACGGGAACTCTGCAATACAAATGATTCAATTATTTATAATAACCATCATGTGTATGTTTTATAATGCGGCTATTTTATCTCAGCAAAAACCCAAAATAAGTTTTAATTTACTTGTTATGAGTGTAGCATTCAGTATTTCCTTTACGATTATTAATTTGATTTAAATCATTTTTATAGATGATCCTATTTTAAAATTCAGATCTTCTTCATATGCCGTAGCATTTGTAGGTAGACTCCAAGAAAATAAGCAAAGTAACAAGTACTCAGAATAAACTTAATTAAGATTATTATAATATGGAAAAAAAAGAAATATGGTTAGAAAGCCTAATTACGAAGAACCCACAAGAAGGATATGAATTAGCGATAAAACTATCAAGAATGGGAGTGAAGTCTACACAACCAGATATAGAAGTTTTAAAAAAATTGAGGAAGGAGTATGCAAATAGCGCTTCTGGTCTTACTGCAGCATCGCATGTGATTGCTGTGAATTTTCAAACAATTTCTGCAGCGAATAAGTATTGGAAATAGCGATAAGATAAAATTAAATGTTCGTTTTAATAAGAATATAAGTTTATAAAAAAAGGTACTTTGTTTTAAAGTACCTTTTTTTATAATTTTTTTGAAGATTTTACTTCAAAAACCGCTCTTTTATATCTTGAATGAGTTTGGTGCCATCTGGATCTGCCTGCGTTTTAAGCAATGTGAAATCTTCGGCCCATTGCGAAGTTCGTATTCGTAAAGGAGGGTTTTTAGATTGAATTACTTTTAAAATAACATGAGCAACTTCTTCAGGAGTTTGATATACTTGATCTGCACTTTCTTGGGCTCTTTTTTGAACCCCACTCATATACTTTTCTAATATGGGCATATAATCGGGATGTGCCATTTGCCCATCTGTAATGGTTTTTTCCATCGCAGATTTCATAAATTCAGAAACAATACCTCCAGGTTCTACTAAAGAAAACTTTATTCCAAATGGATCGGTGATGTATGAGGCCAAAGCTTCTGTAAATCCTTCTACAGCAAACTTAGCACCACAGTAAAGTTCATTAAATGGTTGTCCAACTAAACCGCCAACAGAAGTAATATTTATAATATGACCTTTCATTTTTTCTCGCATACTAGGAAGTACCGCTTTGGTACATCGTACAACTCCGAGGTAGTTGACATCTGTAACCCATTTTAATTCTTCTTCAGTAGTTTGTTCAGTAGTTTTGGCAAAACCAGCCCCTGCATTATTAATCAGTAAATCTATTTGTCCTTCTTTGGCTAATATGAGTTTTATACATGAATCGATAGATTCTTGATCAGTAACATCTAGTTGTAAAACCTCTAGATGTATAGATGCTGTTTTGGCACTTTGCATAAGAGCTTCTTGTTTTTTTAAGTTACGCATAGTAGCATAGACTTTAAAACCGTTTTGCGCGAGTATAATAGATGTTTCGAGACCCAATCCAGATGATGTTCCGGTAACAATGGCTATTTTTTTCATTGATTAATTTTTTAAGGTTTATATAAGATTATAAGATGTTTGATTTATGTAGATATAGGTTTGAAATAAGTACTAATGCTATAAACAGTAGGTTAAGGAGTGATATAAAAATAGAATCTTTATGAGCTGTATGTGCTACGATTGATGTTATAAAGAAGAAGGTAACTCCTGCATATGCCCACTCTTTTATCTGTAAAGGAATTTGGGGAACAAGTAAAATAATAACAGCAATAATTTTTAAAACAGCTAGCTGTATCCTAAAATGATCAGGAAACCCTAATGCGCGTATTCCCGTAATAGTTGCTTGACTAAAAATATAGGAGTATGAACTCCATAATAGTAAAATTGATAGTAAACCTGTAGAGGTCCAATAAATAGTTTTCATATGAGTATAGTTTGGAGTGAATGTTCATTCCATTTTTGATTAAAAAAATTATAACTTCAAGGCGTCCCAAACCAATTTTAATTGATTCGAAGTCGATATTGTTTTTAGATTGGTAGTATGAAATAACCATCTTAAATTAGAGAAAATGGCTCCTCCTAAAAATTGTAAAAGTTCCTCTATATCGATATCTTTTATGACACCCTCTTTTTGACCTTTTTTGAGTAAAGTTATTACAGGTTCAATAGCTTTATATCCTTCTCTTTTACTTTCTTCTGAGATAATAGGAGAGCTATTTAGTTGTTCTAAAAACTGAAAATAAACGGGGTTTTTTAAGAAAAAATTAATCACCACAATATAGTAGTGTTCAAATTCTTCTTTAATAGTTTCTTTAGAAATTGGTGATAATAGTAATGCTTTTTCCTTTTGTTTAATATCAATATAAATGGCATTTATTAATATTTCCTTTGTAGGGAAATAATTATAAATAGTACCCATGCCAGTATTTGCTGCTTTTGCTATTGCAGACATAGGAGTAGCATGTATGCCATTTACAACTAATAACTCTAAGGCAGCTTTAAGAATGCTTTCTTTTTTATTCACATAGCAAAACTAGAAAGATGGAATGAATATTCCAAAAATAGAGAAGGTGTTTTTCGTTATAGGTTTTTAATACACTTTAAAAGAATAATGTCAAAGAATCCAAAAAGAAAAACCTGTCTACTTGTTTTATTACTTATCCAAAATTAAAACAAGTTTGACAGGTTTTCGCCTACAGTCACCTTAAATTATTAAGCTGCTAAAGCTGTATTGGGCATACCGAATATCTCTATACTCGGTTCAATGATTTCTTCAATATTGGTGTAACTTAAATTTTGAAGAATAGTATAATTAAACCAGATGGATAACAATCGATAAGGGATTTCTAGAGAATCTCTTAACCCTAATTTAGAATCCTCCATATGCACCCATCGCTGTAGGGGTTGTTCATAGATTTTACTTAAAATTTTGACTTTTCCAAAGTGTTCCTTCATTCTTAAAAACATCTCCACATCAAATAACCATCTACTAAAGAAATTTTTCTTAAATAATACAGGAACAAGTTTAGTCCTAAAGATTTTTGCACCACATTGTGTATCTTCTATAGGTAATTTCAAAATAAAGTATACAAGGATTTTAATGATTTTTGAAAATAATCCTCTAATTGCGTTTTTTTCGATAGTTGCAGAGGTATCTTTTGCCCTTGAGCCAAATACCATATCTAAATCATTATTACTTTTTAGCGTATGCAATAGTCCGTTAAAATCGTTAAAATCTGTGGATAGATCGGCATCTATAAAACCTATAAATTCTATATCGCCTCTAGTATATAAATAATTTGCACCTGTTCTTACAGCAGAAGCTTTTCCTGCGTTTTTCTTTATATCAATTACACTAATTCTAAAAGGGTTAGATTGTTGTAACTCTTTTAATACATCTATAGTATTATCGTTACTTCCATCGTTTACGAAACATAGGTGGAAATTGTTATTTGTTCGTATACAGTTTAAAAATGCAATTGTATTTAATCTTTTTTCTTCGTTATAACAGGGTATAATAATTCCAGTTTTCATAATGTAGCATTAGGGGTTCTTTTTTAAAATTAATTATCATTGATATCGAGATCTGCCACAATTCGGTGAGAAGAGAATTGCTGTAGATGAATGGTTTTTTTCAGAAGGTGTGCTATTCGTCGAAACTGAAACCTTTGTTGTATATTTAAATCATAAACTATGGCGAGTCTATATGGATAAATCCACAAATAAGTATTTAATTAGTGCATTGCTGATAGGTGTCATGTTCCATGGAACAGCAATTTTTTTTACACTAGAGTCTACTTACGATGCATTAATTCATCTTTTTTTTGGGAATCACTATGCCAATAACTGGTTTGATCCTTGGAGTTATAGTTGGTATACCGGTTTTACAGTTATGGGGTACCCACCTCTTGTACATCAAAGTATTGGTTTGTTATCATACATCGGTGGAGTAAAATTTGGGCTGTTTACTGTGGCTATTATAGGTATTATTCTTTTTATAACTGGGATATATCGATTTGCATTAGTACTTACCTCGAATAGAAACGTAGCCGGATATACAGCAATATTTGCAGTGTTCTCGTCTACATTTATAGAGACATTACATATTTTTGGACAACTACCTAGTATTGTAGGGCTCTCTATTTTACTTCATGCACTGCCCGAAATCTACCTTTGGATTAAAATAGGAAAATATAAGTATTTGGTAAATGCCTTAAGTCTTCTGGCAGTTACAGTTACCTCACATCATGTAACTCCTATTTTTGGAATGGTCTTTTTTATCTTTCCATTAATTGGTATGATAATTATGGATGCATCGAGAGAAAAAGTAAATAACTACAAAGAGGTTAGGTTTTTTCTATTTTTCAAAACTTTTTTGTCGCTTTTTAAAAGAATAGTGGTTTTTGGTTTTGGATCATTATTGCTCATTATATTTTGTATTTTACCTTATTGGGTGAATACCAAAAATAACCCAATTACTCAAGTTCCAATTCCGCATGGTTCTAGAGATAATTTTTTTGAAGTTACTTCTTCTGGTTTGGTGTTCTTTTTGATTCCTTGGGGAATCTTATTGTTTATACTTCCTTATATCTGGTTTCGGTTTTACAGTAAACGATATCTGTTTTTTGGATTATCTTTTACGCTTTTAACAATTTTAGGAACAGGGGGGACTACTCCCATTCCCAGAATGATGCTTGGGGATAATGCATTTAATATTCTTACATTAGATAGATTTACATTATGGGCTTCAATAATGGCATTGCCAATTTTTGGGGAGTTTGGTTACCGTTTTGTTGAAGGTGACTTAAGACAGAAAATTCAAGAAAAATATGGCGGAGTGTATCGAAGAGTTTTAGGAGGCTTGTTTGTATCTACTTTTGTTTTTATAGTATTCTTTACTATGAGTTTAGGGTATTTTAGACCTTTTCAGCCTCAGAAAATAAAAATGCTTCCTATTCTTAATTTTTTACAACAAGATCAACACGATCATTGGCGATTTTTACCACTTGGTTTTGGAGATCAAATGGCTTGGCTTTCTGCGCAGACAAATGCAATGACTGTTGATGGAAATTATCACTCTGCAAGAAGACTACCAGAATTGACGACTAGAGCAGTAGAACGTCTTGAAAATTCAAAATTTAGAGGTGTAGAAGGCATAGGTTCATTACAACAATTCCTTACCGTTCCCGAAAAATACAATTTAAAATATGTCTTTTCTAATGATAAGTTTTATGACCCTATTTTATATTTCTGTGGTTGGCAAAGATTAAGACAATTAGAAAACGGAATTATGGTTTGGGAGAAACTAAACATTCCCCCGCTATCCAGTATTTTACCAAAAGAAGACGTACCAACTTTTTTAAAGTTAATGTGGGGTTTGATACCTGTTGGTACTGTTTTATTGGCGTTTATTATTAATATACAATTGATTTGGATCCATGGTTTAAAATCTAAACATAAGAGCTTTCCTGTGTATTTTAAATTTGCAGTAGCCTATGATGGTTTTAAAAGTTCAGTAATTAAAATTAGTCATATATGGGGTGTACTCATGATTATTGTTTTTGGAATTGGTTTTTACTTATTGTATATAAAAAATGCAAAACAAATTAGCCCGATAAATGTAACCGAATCATATTATGACGCCTTGGATTTTAAAGAATTTGAGCGAGCATATTCTTATTTAGATCCAAATAGTACTAAAACCAAAGATCAGTATATGTTAGAGATTGCAGTAACAGATGGGCTTTTAAGTTCTTACGCAAAATTAGATGAGATAAGAGTCGACATAATTGCTCAAACCGATAGTACAGCCAAAGTAAAAGCATTTACAAAATGGGTTACGCCTTTGGAGAAAATTGATAAAACGTTTTTTCATGAATTGATAAAAGAAGATAAAAAATGGTTTGTTAAAGCGTCTAGTTATGATCTAGATATTCCACCAGATCAATTGTTTGTAGAAAACACTCCAAATTACTTTAACCACGGAAGACGTAGAATTACTTCAGAACAAACTTATCATGAAGATGTCTTAAAACAACCTGTTTTAGAAGTACTCTCGGCAAAAATTATATCGAATAATGGACAATACGCTATTATTGGTGAAATACAGAATATAGATAATGTTCCTGCAGATGTTGTTATTGCAGGAACATTATATAACGAAGCAAATAAAAAATTGGCAATGTTTAATGTGAAACATCAAATGAAACATAAGTTAATGCCTAAAGAAATAACTAGTTTTCGCGTTAATTTTGAAGGTATTGCTTGGTCCAACCATGAAGAGCGCAAACCAGAAACATTTGATCCTGATCAATTTACTCCGGTTAATTTAGAGGAGCAGCCTACTAATTTTGATTTGCAATGTGCAGGAAACGTCGCCACAGTGGATTTGTATAAAGGAGTAACGATTAATGAACTTTCTATTCAAAAAGATCATATTGAGGGCGTATTGTTTAATTCTGGTCTCCAAGAGGTAACAATACCGTTGTTATTAGTTTCATATTACGATGAGAATAGTGAACTGATATGGGTCGATCATCAATATTTACCAGAAGGTATTAGACCACAACGCAAACAATATTTTGACTACAAGTTATTAGATATTTCGACAGTTAGTAAAGGAGAAAATAACCTGGAAAACGTTTTTATTAATGGTTTGTTGAATAAAGAAATAAGCAATAAAGTTGTACCAGAAAGAAAATATGAACACCAGTTAATTCCTCTAATACCAATAAGTGGAAAAGGCTTTAGTTATGTCAAGTTAGAAGTGAATACCTATATAGGAAACCCGAATTAATGAAATTAAATAAAAGAAAACGATATATCATTTTGTTACTGTTTCCGATAGTAATAGCTATCAGTATTGCCTTTACAAATAGTACAACACAAAAAAGAAATATTACAGCTACTTTGTTAACCAAGTCAACAACTTTTGAAGCAGGGCAAAATATACAACTTGACTTTAAACTTAGTGATTCTGTGGTAACAGAACTTTTTCTGCATTCGTCCTATGGTACAACTGTCATAACACCTAATCTGTCTGATAATACTCAATTTGACATTCCAGATTTTATGGCCAACAAAAAAGGAAGAATAACGTATACATTGGTATATAAATCTAAAGGTATTGCCAGCGGAGAAATAAAGATCATAGCTACCACAGAACAAAAAGTGTTTCTTGAATCTTATATCGGTCCTCCTAGTATTATTGCTGGGGGTAGAGATTATACAATGCAGACAGTTCTTGCCAATGATTCTTATGATAACCCTATTGCCGATAGTACTAAGGTTATAATGAAACATCAGTTTTTGGATAGAATAGAAGAACGAGAATTGTATAGTAAAGATATGATAACATGGACAAATATATTTTCTTATAAAAAATCAGGTAGAATGCTATTATTCTCAAAAGTGCATGCTACAGTATCTAAAGAGTTTTCTGTAGAAGTTTACCCTTCGTTACCAGAAAATTTTGAAATTACCAGTAAGCGAGAACATATCTATGCCGACGGTAATCAAATTACAGAGTTTATAACCTCTATAATTAGAGATGAGAATGGTAATATAGTTAGTGATGGTACCATGGTTGATTTTTCAATTAAAGATAAAAGTGGATTATTATTACACACCCAAGGAAAAACTATTGAAGGTAAAGCTGTTGCTAAAATGTTACACCCTAGTCATCATGAAATTTGGCAAATTAAAGGCTATGTACATGGTATGGCAGAAAGTAATACGCTGTTATTAGAATATGAAGCAGTATTAGACGATTTTAATGTTCAGTTTACGAATCATAATAGAGAAATTAAAGTAGGACCTTTAATAAGCTTTATGGAACAATTAATTCCAGATGGTGCTATCGTTAAAATGAATATCATAAAAAATGGAGTAAAAATAGACACTAAGATAGAATCATCAAGCCAGGGTTTGGTACGATTCATTTTGCAAGAAGGTTTTTATGATACTGGTGAGTATACTATTGTAATATCGGCACTGGGAGTAGAAAAAAAATATAACGATATAAGACTAAAATGATAAGCTGGAACAGATACATATACAGAATATTTATTATTATTTCTTTTGTCGGAGTAATAGTATTAGTACTTTTTGGGATTAGCCAAACCTTATCATATCTAAATACCGGAGCCGATAGGAGTTCAATGTTGCATCTAGCATTAAATAAAGAACAAATATACTTGCCTAAAATAGTGTGGAAAGATACCACAAATCCAGGGCGACCTATGGAAAAACAAACGCTTTTTGATATTGAACAAGATTACCTTAATGCCTGGTATATTCGTAATGCTGCATACCAAACTAATAAAAATGAAGGAATAGAAGACTATTATACCAAGAGTGCAAGAAAGAATATTGATAGCACATTGCAATTTAATAAAGAGCAGGGAATCGCTATACATAGCACCACTACAAACCATACCATAGATTTAGATTTTTATAGTGCAGATGGGCAATTAGCCGTGTTAACCGATAGTAATGTAAAAGAATACCAAAGAGTTTATAGAAATGAAACGATGATACTTGAGACCGAAATAAAGTCAGATTATCAAGTACTATTAATGTTAGAAGATGGTTTCTGGCGCGTAAGACATATAGTAAAAGAAGAAAGTAAAAAGCAAGACACCATTATTGAATCTAACGGTTTTGCAAAAACGATAGATGATATAATCTATGTCGAGAATAAAGAATACCAAATTAAAGGCATTAATTATTATCCGCAAAAAACACCATGGGATATGTTTGGAGACAGTTTTGATATCGAAGCAATACGAAAGGATTTTGATATTTTGCTAGATGGAGGCTTAAATACAATACGGATTTTTGTGCCTTATGAGGTGTTTGGAAAGGCAAACGTTGAGGTAGAAAAAATTGAAAAATTAAAACAGGTTCTTGATAATGCAGAAAATAAAGAGCTTATGGTTATTGTAACCTTATTTGATTTTTATGGTGATTATTCTGTATTAGATTGGACCTTAACACACCGCCATGCAGAGCAAATTGTAAGTGCTTTTAAAGAACACAAAGCAATCTTAGCATGGGATATAAAGAATGAACCTAATTTGGATTTTGATACTAGAGGAAAAGAAAATGTATTAGCGTGGTTAAAAGAAATGAAACATCAAATAAAACAATACGATCCAAATCACTTGATTACCATAGGCTGGTCTGATATAGAATCTGCAAGTCTTTTACAAGATGAAATGGATATCATATCTTTTCACTATTATCTTGATCAAAATAGTTTTACAGATTCGTATTCAGAATTAAAAACAAATATTCAAAAACCTCTTGTGTTACAAGAGTTTGGACTATCGTCTAATCGAGGACTTTGGAGCCCTTTTGGGGCTTCACAAAAAAAACAAGCCGACTACCATCAGCAATTTCAGGAAATTATAAAGCAAGAAAATTTGCATTACATGTCTTGGACACTCTATGATTTTGAAGAAGTGCCTAGTGCCGTTGTTGGAAAATTACCTTGGCGTAAACACAAACAAAAGCATTTTGGTTTTATTGATCGTGAAGGAAACAAAAAACCAGCTTTCAAATTTATAGGAAATTAACAACAGGAACTCTTAAAAATAAGAACACCTGCAGTATGGTGCAGGTGTAGCATATTTTTGACGAAAATGTTAAATCGAAGGCTATCAGATTCTATAAACATCTTTTTATTATTAGATGGTCGGTATTGATCTAATTTCCAGATTTAGTATTGTATATATTTTTATTCAAGTAGTAAAGAAGTCGAAACTTTAATTTTATCCTTACTAAATCGAATTTTATATTTTAATTCTGAATTTGTTTTTTTAAGACCGTATCAACATTATTATTCTTTTTTTTAATAATGTTTCTTTGTTACACTACAAATATGGGCCTAATTGATAGCTTTTGAGCCTTATTTTCGATGAGCAGTTAGTATGTGTCGATGATTGTAATGTTATTGACTTTTAACGTTTTACAGTAAATGATCAATAGTCTGATTATCTTGAAAGATTGTTGAAAATGAGGATAAAAAAATAGTAGAACTAATTTAATACTACCCGTTAATGATATAGAAATAGTAAGAAGTGGGAGATAAGGCTGAGTTTATTGTGTATTAGAAGTAAGAATTGTACACATAGATAATTGTTAATCTATGAAAGGAGGGGGCTTTTACAGTGTTGTTTTAAGTTTTAAAGCTATTTTTTCTTTGCTTTTATTGCCTTGAACTGCTCTATATACATTGATGTAATTTTACTCATAGGAAACGCTGTAGCTGCCTTGTAATTAGCTTTTTCCAAAGTATTTCGGTATACAGGATCTAATACAATTTTTTCTATAGCATCAGCAAGGCTGTCAATACTTTCAGGGTCAAAAAATTCACCTTTATACCCTTCATCTTTTACCAACAAGCTTAGGTCTCCTAAATCTGGCATTACAACCGCTTTACCATAGCTTCCGGCTTGATGAAGTACACCAGAACTTCCGGTTGTTGAGGTATACGGAAATACTACCATAGCACTATCTGCAAAGATTCTAGGAACATCTACTTCTTCTACATAACCCGTAAACCTTAGTTGCGGTACATGAGCATATTTTGTCTTCATAGATTCAAGGTATCCAGGAACATTCGGGTTATCGGTTCCTGCTATTACAATCTCTAGATCTGCATCTGTTCTTAAACGCACTTTTTCTACCGCTTCAATCATAATTTCTACTTTTTTATACGTGCCAAATTTTCCAAACGTCATTATTTGCAAAGGCCCTTCGGGTAGTTGATAATTAGGTTCTACTGGCAATTCAAAAGTGCCATGAGGAATTTGAACTATATCTTCGGTCTTATATTTTGCTTTTAAGATGTGTACGTATTTATCGATAGTAACGGCAACAATATCCGCACCCAAAATAAAGCGTGTTAGCATCGTGCCAATGCCAGTATAAATTTTTTGCAGTAATTTGTTTTTAGTAAACCCAGAGCTTTCTAAATCTACCTGTTCCATAATATTATGTAGCAAAACTATGGTAGGTATATTATTCATAACGCATCGCTTTGGCAATAATAGACCAAGGGCTGCAGCTATCTTTTTATCTCCAAATTTCATGAATTGAAGGTTAAACAATATAGCATCGGGTTTTGTTTGCTTAACTGCTTTCATTACCGAAAAAAGAATGCTATAACTGTTAAAAGACCAACATTGTTTTACTATAATATTACAACCGTCTTCTTCAAAATTGATATCAGCTTCTTTGTCTGAAACATCTGTTAGTAATATAAGTTCAGAAACTTCTTGATGTTGTCTAAAATATTTTACTAAATGGTATGCGTATTCATTTAAGGTTACTTTACTTGGAGGGTAAGCGGTTACAATAGCTAATCTCATTTATATTTCTATTTTATTAGGAAAGAGACAGAAACGTATTAAAATCCAAAAGAGGTATTAGGTTTTAAGATTTTAGGACGAGTGGGGTACGTCTTTTTATGTTATACACTAAGTTATAACAACCTTATTTAAAAAACAACTCAAAAAGGATAAGAATCTATAGTATCTTAGTGAATTACGTTTTTTAAGTGATAAAGATTTAGTAACTATCTCTAAAAATATAGTTTACTTGGTTTTCTTTGAATGCATTTGAAACTACCTCATTTTCTTTTCCTAGAACAAATAACACTTTACTTCTTTTATTTGCTTTGGCATAGGTTTCTTTAAGTACTGCAATTCCTTTTTTATCTATTTTTTTAACTTTGTTAAGACACATAACGACTTCTTCGTAATGATCTAATAAGTAGTTAAAATGTTCTTTTACGATTACAGTATTATCTAGGGTTAAATTTCCTATAATTTCAAAGGTTCCTGCGATGTTTATAATTTGTAGTTTCATAATGGTAGTATTTTGGGGTTTGGGGGTTAGACAAAATCACTTCTTAAAATGTAGTTGACATTGCCAAATGCCTGCCGTACGATCTTATTTTCTTTACCGATAATAAAGAAGATTTTATTGTTTTTTACTGCATTTTTAAACAATCGAGTAAGTACATTAACTCCAAAAGCATCTATTTTTTTTACTTTATCGAGACACACTACTACTTTTTCAGAATGAAATAATAACTTCTCAAAATGGTGTTGTACAGAACGGGCATTTTCTGCTACAATGTTTCCTTTAATTTCAAAAACTTCTTGGTTTTTAGTAATTCGTAACGCCATAACTATTTTGTTTTTAAGGGTTATTGTTTTATAAATATGGTACAATTATTGGGCATTTCAACACGAATTATGTTGAGATGCTAATCTCTTTCGACGAATGGGTCTACCGGTACGTTAAGCTTTTTTAGATAGCTTTAGGTAACCGATAAAAAAGAATAACTGAAATGTGAGAAGAATAGCCATTGCTACTATTTGCATAATAACAACTTCTGATAACGTGTTGTGAAAAAAGACGATGAGTGCTACTTGTGATATACCTAATAAGGCTGATAGTACAACTGGTATATATTGATCTAATGACAAAAAATAATAAGCAAAAATATTAGATATAGCAAAAAGAGAGGTAGCAATAGCATATTTCCATAGTAATGGCGCAATGCTGATATATTCTGAACCAAACATCATCTGGATTACTAATTCTGGAAATAAATAACAACCCAAAACGATGGTTGCCGATAATAGAGTAATGTAGAATACATATTTAAATAAGATAGGCGCATGGGCTTCTCCATCTTTTTGCTTTTCAACAACCTTAGGTAGCAGTAACATCACAAACATCCATGCTACAAAATATACTACTCTGCCAATTAGTGCCAATGATGCATATAAACCCGCTTCATAAGTTTCAAAATAATGTTTAACCATTAAAATGTCACTGTTGTTAATTATAATTTGAGTAAGTTCATAGAATGCTGTTAAAATAAAGAACTTAGTGATATACTTAGATTCTGCTTTAGGGAGACTATGTTTTGTTGTGATTTCTATATCTTTTGTACGAAATGGTATTAGTCCAAAAAAGAAAGAGACGGCAATACCTATTGCAACTAAAATTGAAGACTGTAGACCAATAGTATATATTAAAACTAGTGTAATAGCTAATCTACTTATCATTTCACTTTGATAAGTAATTGCTAGACTATCAAATTTTTTACTTCCTTGATAAATCCCCCTATTAACACTCATAATAAAATAAATGGGTATACCAATCCCAAATATGACAAACATATATGAAGATTGCGCATTAAAAAGAGATTGCAATGGTTTTGAAAAAACAATCATTAAGATACCTAGAATAACACCCGTTATCGTTGAATATTTATAAGTGATATTGATAAAACTTTTAAATATTTCGTTTTCAAAAATGACAGAAAATTTTGCAGTGGATAACTGAAATGTCATGGCAACAAAAGAGAGTACTAAAAGAAATGTAATCAATAATGCTGCATCTGCAAATTCTTCGGGTCCCAGAATTCTTCCTAAAAGTAAATTGTAAAGATAATTTCCTCCGTTAACTATAATTACGCTGGCCATGAACTTCTGTTCAGCATTTAATTTCTTTAATACAGAAATATGAATGGCCATTATTATTTGTTGTTTTGTTTTAAAGTTTTGGTCGTTATATCTCTAAAGATAAGACCTTTTTTAAAACAACTATATCTTATTTAAATAAGATATAGTTGTTTTGTTAGATTTCTATTTTATTAGAAAACTTCCTTCATATCTCTTCTTAAAGTCATCTCCTCTAATAATATATTTATATACACCTTGCTGTAAATTCTTAGCAGTAAAAGTAAAGGTTTGCGTAGGTGTTCCTATACCTCCTAATTCTTCTTTTTGTACTATTCTACCCAACATATCAATTACAGAAATTGTAATTTTTTGATTATCGGTTGGCATTTTTATAGTGGTTTGTGACCTAAATGGGTTAGGAGAATTAGTTATCGTAGTAGTATCATTATCTACAATTATGTTTCCATTTGTTTCTTCTACCATTGTAAAGGCAAGTTTCGAAATATCTAAAGTAAAAGTGGTATTGTTTTTATAATCTCCTTGGATAGAGAATACCACACTTCTTAGATTATCCATAACTCTGTTTTGTTTTGTTTTACTCGAGAAATCTGAAAAGGGAATTGTATACAGCTGTTTTTTATCATTGGCTTTTATAGTATATCTAAGTCTTTGGTTCCAATCTACCAGATCTTTAGTTACTAAAATTACTTCTACATCTTTATCACTAAATAATTCAAATGCTAGAGCTTCATAATTAGAGACATCTAGAGTCAAGTCACCTCCAAGTATATTTCTAAATACATTTAGAGTTTCTTTAAGCTCACCATTTACTTTAATATCTCGTTCTACTGTATATTGATCTTCTTGATCTTCAGTTTTTTCACTTTTAACAATTTCAAAATTAGCTACTGTTGCGCCGTCTTCTAGATAATCAATTCCCCATGGGCCATCTGCTAGGTATAATGCATCTGCTTTATTAGGATCTTCACCAGTAATCGCAAAACCAATATCAAACAGGTGTCCTGTTTCTATAGTGACCGTTTCGTTATATTCACCCGAAAGACCTACAGTTTTTATCATTAATTCTTCTTCAGATAGTTCTGTAATTCTTTTATTTCCTCTAAAGTTAAATTGACTTATTTCAGATTTATTTACAATGTCTAAGACAAGTTTTCCGTCTTTATAAAATCCTTTTTGTACAAATACAGGAGGAATATTATCAGGAATAAAGGTTTTTCCCAGAGATTTTTGATCAATCAATTTATCAATAATGTTATTAGCCATGGTAGCCACTTGTGGTATTGACCCTCCCCAGATTTGGAAATTAAGGTAATCTCCCGCTGGATATTGATCAATATTCCATAAACTATACAGCTCATTTTGATATTCATCTATTCTTACCGAAAAATGTAAAGCTTGTTCAACTTCACCGGTTACTCTTCTTATTCTGGTGTTAACTAGTGTATGGTTTCTAATGGTAAGTGTTCTAATATCTTCTAAAACAGAACCATTAAGCCTGTCGCAAATGGTTTTTGAATGGTCGTAAACAGACCCTTCTGTAGCCATTGCTAATGCTGCTCCGACACGTTGTTCTTTATTGTAATAATCAATAGAGAATACAGAGGTAGCATTTGTAATACCAAGTAAATCATCAGGGCTAGAAACAAAAGATGTTTCTGTACCAGAAGCACCAGTATCAGAGAAATAGATACTTAGATCAATCTTTCCTGATTTATTTGATTTTTTACCAGGGATAAAGCGTTTTTGTAATTTCTTTTGATTGTTAACTTTATTAGTTTTTGATCTTAAGAAATTTCTTTTGGCAATAAGACTTGCCAAATCACCATTACTCTCTAATCCTCCATCATTTCCTGATGTAACTATACCTTCTTCGGTAAGCTCTGGAATGTTTGTCGTTTTTAACGAGCTGTATTGATCAGCCCTAATGTGAAACAGAATATCATTAAAATCATGATCTGCTCCTGGGTAATCTCTTCTTATATCTTCAAAACCTAATACTATTGTTTCATTTGCAGGATCTGCCAAAAGAATATTATGAGGTCTTAACGTTTCATCACATTCTGGGTTATATTCAGGGTTGGTATATACTTGCCATAAACCTTCGTCTACAGATGTACTGTTCCAACCGTCAACTAGTAATACCCATCCTATACCTGTATTTGCAGGAAAACTACCTATATTCATCGTATTTCCGGCATTTAATTCACCATCACTACCTGTTCCTGAAGCATTGGCAAAAACAAGAGTTATATCCTCTGGTTTAGGTACGGTTGTAGAAGGGTTATTAAGATCATATGTATAGTATCCTAGTGCATTTTTGTAAGTAGTGTTTTCGCTTATAAAAGTTACCGAGATATCTGCGGTATTTTCTATCGAAATATTGGTATCGTATCCTGCATAGATAAAATTAGGATTAAGATTAGGAACAGAACTTCCTTCTGGTAAAGCGTCGTTGATACGTGTAAGATAATCAGAAGACAATGTTTCGTCTGTGCCCAAATTATTTGGAGTACCATTGGCATTAAACGTACTTACATATTGATATCGTTCACCTATACTAGCAACAGGAAAACTACTAGGATTTTGATCTCCGTTATCAGAGTCAAAAACAGTTTCTTTTAAATCAAAACTGTCATCCATACCATCCTGATCAAAATCGTTTCCAGATGGGACTGTATTTGCAATACCATCACCTGTTGTATCATATGCATCAACGGTATCTAAGATCCCGTCATTATTAGAATCTGTATCTAAAAAATCTGGATTATCTGTACCATCTGTATTGATATACCCTTGAGGTGTACCCCCGTTATCCGGATCAAAATTGTCATCCATACCGTCACGATCTTGATCTGATCCCGAAAGTGCTACAAAGTTTAAGCTAAGTTGTCCTTCGATAAGGTCGGTAATACCATCTTGGTCAGAATCGATATCGTAAGGGTCATAAATTAAATCATTATCGGTATCTGCTGGATAGAATATAACTCCAGTTTGATCAACATCTACTATATCGGCAATACCATCTAAGTCAGAATCTACGAAGTTGTCGTCTTCAGAATTAAAAAAGCCATCACCATTGGTATCATAACTTCCCAGACCAGCTTCAACAATATCAAATATACCGTCGTTATCACTATCAAGATCTAATACATTGGGTACTCCGTCTCGGTCTGTGTCAAATGCAAGAGACACACCACTGTTACATGTGTTTCCAAAATCAGCATCTAAATAATTAAAAATCCCATCAGAGTCATCATCACCATAAGGATCTATTCCACCGCCTTCTACAAGATCAGGAATCCCGTCACCATCGGTATCTTTATCAAAAGGATCTAGAACTTCATCTTTATCCGCATCTATCGGGGAGACCCCAATAGCACATTTAAAGCCATCATTAGAGTTGGTAACCTCTGTATTATTTAGTAATGTAGCATATGGAGTTGCCGATTCATAATCATTAACTAGATATAAACCACCATTATTACTAGATACATACAGTCGATTGCTAGTATCTGTATAAGAGGCTCCAAAAGTATGATTTGGTAAATCTGTTACAGATTTACTACTAAATGCCGGTGTGGCAGTAGTAAGGTCCCATTTGTATACGTTACCTCTACTACCACCATATAAATTACCATTTATAAATACGATATCTGCACAAGAACTTGGTGATGCTTGATCAGATACTATAATTTCAAAAACAGGAGAAGACGATCCGTCATAATCTTGCAAGTTTGTAATTTTATGAAAAGAACGTTTATCAAGAGAGTTCTGAAAAACCCACAGATTTCCCTCACTGTCGACATCTGCAGCATAACCACCACCAAATGTTACGCCTCCGTTATTTGCTACTGCACCAAGATCTACAATTAAATCTGAGCCGATACGCAATAAGTGCTTATCACTGTTTCTGATGGCGTATAAAAAATTATCTACAGGATTATATCCACCTGCATTATAGGCAGTATGGGTGTGTAACGGATCTGAGTATGTACCTGTTATAGGATCATACGATCGCAAAGCTCCAGAGATGACTTGGTAAAATTTACCGTCATTACAATCAAAAGGTTGTTGAGCATAGATAGAGCTGGCTATAAGAATAACCAATAGAGTAAAGGTTTTTTTCATAGTGTTTTTATTGTTGTCTGCTAGAGCTATAATGTGCTAGCAGTTATTTTATAATTAAAAAATATGTTGAATGTAAAGGGTATAGAAAAGAAAGTAATTATTTAACCATAGTATAGTTTACTTTAAGTTGATCTACTGCTATTGTGTTTTTGCTAGGTGTATTTACCTTTAAGTAGCTAAACCAGATAATTAAAAGATTAATCGGGATAAGAAATGAATCTTTTAATGTTATTTTTGATCCGTCTACTTCGATCCAGCTATCAAGAGGTTCTTCACTAATATGATTTAAAAGATCTTTTAAACCAATATGTTTCTTAAGACGTAGAAAAATCTCGATGTCAAATAACCATCTACTGATAAACCTTTGGCTATAAACATTCTCAATTATACTTTTTCTGAATACTTTTGCACCGCATTGCGTATCTTTAATAGGAAGTTGTAGAATAAAACGAATAAAGAACCCTACAAAATTTGATAAAAACTTTCTTACTATATTTCTATCTATATTATTTGATTCTTCAGCTTTTCTAGATCCAAAAACCATGGCTAGTTTTGGATTGTTATTTAGTTTTTGTACTAGATTATCCATCTCTTCTAAAGATGTAGAAAGATCCGCATCTAAAAATGCAATATTTTCTATAAAATCTAATTCGGCAAGATAATTGGCTCCTGTTTGTACTGCAGTAGCTTTACCTTGATTAGTTTCTAGATTAAGTACAGATATATTTTTAGGGTTGATCTGTTTAAGTTCATTTAACATCTCTAATGTATTGTCTGAACTGCCATCATTTACAAAGCATAAATGGTATAAGGGGTTGTTACCTAAGAAGGTTAAAAATTTTTCTTTTTCTAATCTGTAATACTCGTTGTAACAAGGGATAATAATACCAGTAATTTTCGTCATGTTTTTATTATTTTGGGGATACTTCGTTTTTAATGAAGTATTTTTTAAAAGTGACTTGTTGTTTTTAGTCTTTATTCTTTTAAATTATGTTAAACATTCTTCTGGGGATTTTTGAAGCCTATATTAACATTTTGACGAACTTAAATTGATGCTAAATATCTAGTGATCAATCTGATGTAAAACTAATAAGTGTTTTAGAAAGTTGGTTACGGTAAAACCACAAATTTAATACGCTAACACCAAAAACAGTGTATTTTGTCGATAATCGTGCATTTTTCATTGAAATTTTAACATTTGTTCAGTTAAAATGTAAAGATAAATCCTACAAGTGTTAAAGAAAAAGATGATTTTTTTACTGTTTTAGTGTTAAAATAGGGGGGTATTTTCCCCCTAAATGGAGGTGAAAGTTTTAATTTTATGTTAAAATGGATTAAAATTCTTTTACTGCTGACTTCTAATGCGTTACGATTTTTGTAAAACTTATTCGGTTTTTAATGAATCTTCTGGATGTTATTCTTAACTTAACAATATCAATCAACGAGATACATATTCATGTCCTTAAAACCATTTTTTTTTATCCTTTTGTTTTTGTTGTCATTTTCATCGGTATTTGCTCAAGAAATGCAAGAAGGTTTTACCTATTTAGAAACTGGTAAATATATTGAAGCAAAAGACTTCTTTGAAAACATTTTAAAATCATATCCAGAAAATCAAACAGCAAGACTATGCTACGGAAGAGCTGTTGGTTTATCTGGAGACTCCGAAAAAGCAGTTGCTATTTTTACTGCTTTAAAAGCAGACTATCCTGATAATTTTGAAGTTAAATTAAATTATGCAGAATCACTATTATGGAATAGTCAGTTTTCTAACGCAGAGTCATACTACGAAAACCTTATTAAAGAGAACGATACTAGTTTTCCTGCAGTTTTGGGATATGCTAATACGCTTTCAAACTTAAAGAAATATAGTAAAGCACTAGAGGTAGTTAATAAAGCGCTAACATTACAACCTGGAAACGCAAATGCTTTGACGTCTAGAAAATATGTTCGATTGGGATACGCCAATGCTCTATCTCAAGATAAAAAGTATGATAAAGCTCTTGCATTGTTAGACCAAAACCTAGTTGATTTTCCTAATGATAAGGATACACAGCTTAATAAAGCGAATATATATTTAGTTCAAGAAGATCTGGTAAATGCAAAGAAAACATACGAGGCATTAGCTACAACACCAAAAGATAGTATCGTTTCATTAAACGGTTTAGCTTTGGTTGCGCATAAGTTATCAAAAGAAAAAAAAGCACTTGATATAACGCTAATAGCAAAATCAAAAGTAGAGCAATTTAAAAGTGACAAAGATTTATATTTAGCAACCCAAGAACGACATATCCAAGCCTTACTTTGGAATAAAAAATTTACATCTGCAAAAGAAGCTACAGATCAATTAGCACTGGATTACCCAGATAACCCAAGAATTCTAAGTTTAAAGGCAACCCGTGGTATGTATACGAGTAATTTTAAGACAAGTCTGGATAGTTATAAAAGTATTTTGAATAAAAATTTGGGAGCTTTTGATGGTAATTTGGGGATTGCAAATGCATATAGGGCAGTGGGGGATGATATGAAATCGTATGAATATGCCTTTAAGACATTAAATTATTATCCTAAACAACCAGATGCAGAGAAATTAATAAAGACGCTCAAGAAATCGCACACACCTTTTATAGAAGAAAAAACAACATTTACTTTTGATAATGGTGATAATGAGGCAGTGAGTTTGGGTGTGAATGCAGAGATTCCTTTTTCAACAAGATTTAAAACGACATTTTTATACAATTATAGAACTACTAAGAATACAGTTATAAATAACGAAGCAACTTCTCATAACTTTAAAGCAGGATTTTTATACAATATTCGTCAGGGGATCTCCTTAAAATCTGATGTTGGAATAACAAGTGCCAGTGGTTCTACAAGCGATTATACCCAATGGATTGCAGAAGTTATGTTGCAAACCAAACTGTTTAGACTTCAAAATTTAGATTTTGGATATAAGAGAGAGTTACAAAACTTTAATGCTGATTTATTAAATAGAGAGATTGTGATGAATAACTATATAGTAAACTACAATCTTGGTACTAATTTTAATTTAGGTTGGTATACACAATATATCTATACTTCTCAAACCGATAGCAATACCAGAAATTTATTATTTACATCATTATATTATTCTATTTTAAACAAACCCGTTTTAAAGGCGGGTCTTAACTATCAATATATAACATTTAAGAATCAGGTACCTGCTATATATTTTAGTCCAGGAGAGTTTAATCTTGGAGAAGTATTTATTGAAATCGTTAGTGATGCACAAAAAAAATGGTTTTACAATGCCAGTGCTGCATTTGGTCAACAATTTGTAGAAGAAGATCCCAGTTCTTCAACCTTTAGAGCTGAAGCAAAGTTCGGGCATCGATTTTCAGATCGATTTATAGCTAATATATACGGTAAGTATAGTAATATTGCTTCTGCAACTGCAGCTGGTTTTGAATTTGTAGAATTTGGATTTAAATTGAAATGGTACTTTCTAAAAAAACCAATTTTTAATAATAGAATTATGGCATTAAAAGAAAAGGTCACTCAGTAATGCAGTAAATGATTTTAATTTTGGAGTAAACTTAGTAATGGATAAACAAAATAATACTAAAAAACAGCAACCCAATAATCCTTTACATGGGGTCAAATTAGCGTATATCGTTGAAACTTTATTTAATCATTATGGTTGGGAAGGGTTAGCAGCAAAAGTGAATATCAATTGTTTTAAAATTGATCCTTCTATAAAGTCTAGTCTTAAGTTTTTAAGAAAAACCCAATGGGCTAGAGATAAAGTAGAACAGCTTTACTTAGAACTAGATAAAAAGAAATAGTAGGAGATATAGTGTATCAACTTAGGTTGATCTTTCTTTTAAAAAGAAGTATGCTAAAGATTAATATAAAAAATAGCGAGAACAAATTGTTGTTTTGTTCTCGCCATTTACCCAAATCATGAAACTCAACCTTTACTTTTTTTATTGTTGTATTAGAAAACGACCTTTATATTGTTCTTTATTCTGACCTCTTAGGATATAGTAATAGATGCCAGGAATAAGGTTTTTACTTTCAAAATTAATTGTGTTGTTATTTACATTTGTAATTTCTTTTCTTACCGTTCTGCCAAGAAGATCGATTACTGTAATGCTTAACATTTTATGTGTTCCAGGCACTTGTATTGTTGTTTGAGTGCTAAAAGGGTTAGGATAATTTTTTAGGGTAAAGTTCTTAAGCTCGTCTATCGTTTCTACTTCTGCGATGATATCATCTTCTTCTATATCGTCTTCTTCAACAACATCATCATCTGTCTCTACATCTGTTACATTAGCTTTTGTGAACGCCATGTCAGAAACTTCTAGATAGAATGGCTCAAAGCTTTGGTAATTGCCTTGTACCGAAAACACTACGCTTTTAATTCTTCCGATAGTATCATTAGCTTTGTTACCGTTTGTGAAATCAGAAAATGAGATCGTATGTGTTTTTGTTTCTCCAGCCATTACTTTGTATCTAAGTCTGTTGTTCCAGTCTGTTAAACCTTCTGTGACTAGAATAACTTCAACATCTTTACTGTTTTGCATTTCAAACTGTATTGCATCATATTGCGTTACATCTAATGTAAGCTCACCAGCTAATATATTTCTAAATAAGTTTAAAGTTTCTTTTACTTCTCCTTCTACTATAGTATTACGTTCTATACTATACATGTTTTCTTCTTGCTCAGTATCTTGCTCTTGTACTTCAAAACTTTCGATAACTACACCTTCTTTTTGGAAATCTATTCCCCATGGTCCATCAGCTAAGTATAAAGCGTCTGATTGTGTTGCGTCGTCTGCTGTGATAGAAAATCCGATATCAAATAAGTACCCTGCATCTATAGTTACTTGCTCATTATATGAACCTGATAAGGCAATTTCTTTGATCATATTTTCTTCATCAGAAAGTTCTGTTTTTCTAATATTTCCATTAAAGTTCATTTGGGTTGCTCCAAATTTATTAACGATGTTTAATGTTAATTTACCATGAGCATAAGATCCTTGTTGTACAAATACAGTAGGTACTCTATGATTTACTTTATGGCTTCTTAGTGGCTTATCTGCAGTAAACGTATCAATAATATGATTTGCTAAGTTTGCCACTTGAGATACAGACCCTCCCCATACTTGGAAATTTGAATAATCACCTTCAGGATAGTTACCGATATTCCATAAGCTATAGATTTCATTTTCGAATTGTGTTTTCTTGATAGAAAATGTCAAGGCATACTCTATTTCGCCAGTAGCTCTTTCAATTTTAGTACTTACTATAGTTTGATTTCTGATATTTACTGTACGAACGTCTAATAATTTAGATCCGTTTAATCGATCACAAATCGTTTTAGAGTGATCATAAATACTTCCTTTAGTTGCAGTGGCTAGTGCAGCAGCTACTCTTTCATCTCCGTTATAATAATCAACAGAGAATACCGCTTCGGCATTGGTTATTCCTAATAGATCTTCAGGACTTGATACATATGTTGATTCTGTTCCTAGTAATCCTGTTTTAGGAAAATATACACTTAAATCAATACCATTTGCTGATTTGTATGATTTCTTACCAGGCTGAAAACGTTTTTGTGATTTCTTAGTATTAAAAATTGAATTTGTTTTTGTTCTGTTAAAGTTTCGCTTTGCAATTAAGCTTGCTAAATCTCCGTTACTTTCTAAACCACCGTCATTAGCAGAAGTAACGTCTGTAGCACTATCTATACTAGCATAATTATCTGTTTTGATTGCGGTATAAGGACTTGCTGTGATATAAAATAAGGCATCATTAAAATCTTGATCACAAGAGGCATAATCTCTTCTTATATCTTCGAATCCAAGAATAACTCTTTCGTTGTCAGGATCTGATAATAATACATTATGATATCTTAATGAAGAATCACTTTCTGGATTGTAATCTGGATTAGAATGTAACTGCCAGTTACCAGTTCCTACGCAACCTTCTGACCATGCGTTTGCAAGTAATACCCACCCTATACCTGTGTTAGGTGGAAAACTACCGATGTTTACTTTGTCACCTATTTGTAATCCGCCTCCGCTATACAAAGCTGATACATTAGGAAAAACTATGGTGATATCTTCTGGAGCAGGCATTGTAGGTGATGGATTATTAATGTCATAGGTATAAAACCCTAATGTATTTTTGTAACCAGCACCTTCGCCAACAAACGTTACCCAGATATCAGCTTGTTCTTGTAAAACCACATCAGTATCATATCCTGATGAAATATAATGTGGATTAAAATCAGGTACGGGATATCCTTCAGGTAGTGCATCATTAACCATGTCTATAGTTTCTTGGCTTACCACATCTCTTTCGTCTAAATATAATGGCGTACCGTCTGAAGAAAAGTCACCTAGATAGTTATATCTATCACATATCTCCGGAATAGGAAAACTATCAGGTGTCTGACCACCATTTTCAGGGTCAAAACTAGTTTTTCTTTGATCAAAGTTATCATCTAATCCATCCTGATCAGCATCATTTCCTGAATTTGTAGTTTCTGATACACCATCGCCATCGCTGTCATATGCTTCGATAGTATCCGAAATACCATCATTATCAGAATCGGTATCTAAATGATCATAATTATCGGTGCCATCAGTATTTATGGTTCCGTTTGTTGTTCCATTATAATCAGGATCAAATGCATCATCTAAACCATCATTATCTTCATCAACATTAGATAACCCTATGTATGCCGTACTTAATTGCCCTTCAATAATATCAACAATTCCGTCATTATCAGAATCAGTATCATAGCAATCAAATATGCCATCATTATCAGTGTCTAATAACACTAGGGCATTTCCTGTTTGATCTTGATCAAATGCATCGGCAATACCATCGTAATCGGTATCTTGAAAATCAGTGTCTAAACCATTACAAATTCCGTCATTATTCGTGTCTTTATCTCCTTGTCCAGCTTCAACGATATCATAAATACCATCGTTATCAGAATCGATATCTAAGAAATCTGGATTACCATCACCATCTCTATCAAAAGCATCTTGTACAACATTATCACCATTACCACTAAAATCATCATCAAGATAGTTAAACAAGTCATCGCCATCATCATCGCCAAAAGGATCTAAACCGTTGCATTCTGCAATATTTGATATTCCATCACCGTCACAATCGGCATCCATAGAATCTAAAATACCATCTTGATCTCTATCTAAGGGAGATACAGTAGTAGCGCTTTTAAAACCATCATTAGAATTTGTAGTTTCTGTTAAATTAAGAAGTGTAGCCGTTGGTGTTGCACTTTCATAGTCATTAATCAAATATAAACCTCCATTATTGTCTGATAAATATAGACGTTTATTAGAGTCTGAGTAAGCAGCGCCAAATGTACTTTTAGGTAAGTTGGTTACTGTTTTACTTGAAAATACAGGAGTACCAGTAGAAAGGTCCCATTTATATAGCTTTCCTCTACTACCACCATAAATGGCGTTATCTATAAACGCAATGTCTGCACATGTAGATGGAGAAGTTACATCTGTTGGGACAACCTCAAAAACAGGAGAAGAAGATCCGTCATAATCTTTTAAGTTCGTAATTTTATGAAAAGCATTTTTTGTGTTATTTTGATATACCCAAAGGTTACCTTCTGCATCTACATCTGCAGCATAACCACCGCCAAAAACCGTTGTTCCTGATGGCGCTACAGCGCCTAGATCTACAATCATATCTTTACCAATTCTTAGTAAATGCTTATCCTTATTTTTTATAGCATAAAGGTAATTGTCCGCCTCATTATATCCTCCGGCGTTGTACGAAGAATAGGTGTGCAAACCTTCAGAATATGATCCTGTTACAGGGTCATATGCCTTTAAAACTCCAGATATTACTTGGTAAAAATCACCTTCTGATCCAACAAAATTTTGTTGACCACTAAGGTTTAAAGTGATTAAGATGATTACAAGAGTAGTTATTTTTTTCATAATGGTATAGATTTCGGTTTCTGTGAGATAAAACTAATCTATACCTATGATTTTTAAGGGGATAATTCGTTTATGGGTAGTTTGCTGTAGACGAACGGTTTTTAATTCGGGATGAATTTTAAAGCATGTTTAACCTTTTCATTAATTCTGGGCGATTTGATCTGCTTACTGGGATAACATCCTTGTCAATCAAAACGCTATTGTCCTCTATATCAATAATTCGTTTGATATTAATCACATAGGATCTGTGTATTTTTAAGAACGTATCTTCTGGGAGCTTCTCTTCGATTTTTTTGAGTGTCGAATGTACGGTATAATTTTTTTCTTGGGTTTTAATTAAAATGTAATCACCTTTGGCTTCTATCACATTAATAGTAGGAATATCTATTTTTATAAGTCTTCGATCAATATTAATGTAGAGGTCATTTTCTCCTGATGATATGCCAGACGATGAATCTTCTGTCTTGTCTTTGACTTCAGGAGTTTTGGTACTTTCTGCTTTCTGAATGGCCTTTAGAAACCTGGGTAATGCAATTGGTTTTAATAAATAATCTACAACGCATTCATACTCAAAAGCCTCTAACGCAAAGTTTTTGTCTGATGTTGTTAGTATTATTTTTGGAGGATTCTTTAAGGTTTGAATAAAATCAAAACCTGTAAAATCCGGCATATGAATATCTAAAAATATTAAATCAATATGATGTTGATTTAAAAACTTTATAGCTTGAATTGCATTCGGAAACTCTTCAATAACATTAAGTTGCTCAACCTGTGAGCAAAGTTGTTGAATAATCAATCTAGCTGTTTCTTCATCGTCTATAATAATGCAATTCATAATGGTAAATGATAGGTTATTTTTTTATAATGTCTTAAGAAAATCTTCTATGGTATCTAAAATTAGTATAAATTTTGGATATAGAGAGAGATTATTTTTCTTTAATCCATTTTCAAAATCAGCTGTAGTTTGATATCCATCTTCAAAACCCAGCATACCTATTTTATGTTTTAGTTTATGCACATTCTCTGATGCTTTGATAAATGCCTTTAAGCTATAATTATCACTAAATTGCGTTTTTTCTTCGTAAAACTCTCGTTTTAAAATTGTAATAATTTTGTTTTCGAACTCTTCTGAACCTGCAGCAAGTTCTTTAATATATGTTAGATTAGGGGCTTCTGTCATAATTATTCTTTTTTTAGTGTAAAATTAAAAGTAGTACCAACTCCTTCTTTAGATTCGATCCATATTTTACCATCATAAAACTCTACTATTTTTTTTACAATAGATAATCCGATACCTGTGGATATCTTTTTATCGTCTAGTGTTTGAAAAATTTCGAATATCTTGTTATGATATTTTTTCGAAATTCCTTTTCCATTGTCTTGAACGGCAAACTGCCAGAAGTTATCTGTTTCTTGAAAGAGAATATATATTTCTCCTCTTTCTTTATCCATAGCTTTAATAGCATTTGTAATTAAGTTCTGGAACAGTTGTTTTATCCTAGATGGATCGGCATAAATGACGGGTAGTGTGTTTTTAGTACTAATATGTATATGATCTGGGATTTGGGTTAAATGAATAATCTCTTTAATAAGATCATTCAAGTCAATATTATATTCTAATGTTCTTGTTTTATCATCTACTACAGAATATTCTAGAATTCCATTAATAAGATTATCCATTTTTTCGATATTCTGATCAATTAAATCCAGGTTGTCTTTTGTAGTAGCTTCAAGGTTATCCTGGTTATCTTCTTTTATCCAATTAATTAATGTATTTATAGTTCTTAAGGGTGATTTTAAGTCATGAGAAACTACATGAGCATAATCATTGAGATCTCTATTACTTTTTTCTAAGTCTTTAAGTAATACTTCTCGTTGTCTTTCTATTTCAGAAATTTGAAAAGCTTGTTTTTCAATTAAGTTAGCAAGTTCTATTCCTGTTAGTTCTTTTCCTTGTTGATTACCTTTTTCGTTTTTGAAAGTAATGGATTGTAGCATTTTAGTAGCATCGGTTAGACTAGCAATAACCTTTTTTTGTTGTTCTGCTTCTTGCTGAAGTCTCTGGTTAGCATCAAATAATTCTTGAGAGCTGATAGACATTGCTCTTTGTAACATGCTAAATTGATCTTCATAATTTTGATAAGATTTATTGATCGCCATGAAGAATGTATTCATTTCTTCAGAGGATTTACTATCTTGATCTAAGAACTTCCTTATTTGTCGAGCTAATAACGAATGCATATTATTCACTAAATAATGTTAATGTCATGGTTTGATTATGTAGTTCGCAATTTATATTACCCTCAAAAGGAGCTAATTCTCCATAAGAATAAAAACCGCTTACAATAGTTTGTTGTCCAATAGATTCTATAACTTCTTCAATCTCTTCTTCTACACGCTGATCCATTACTAATTTTCTACCAATACAACTTATCAAAATAGCTAATTCTGGTTTATTTGCTCGATTTTTCATGCCTAGTTCTGCTGCTTGTAATGCACCATCTACGATATGATCAATGTTGGCCATCATTAATTGTACAGTTGACCCTTCAGGAACATCTCCTGCAAGAATCATGGCATTAGTTTCCTCATCGATCGTTAAAATAGTTCGTACGATAGATTCTTTTTTATCTTTAGATTTAACGCTTAAAGGATATAATAATGCCGATTGCGGAAGCTCTGAAGCTTTATCTCCTAAGTATTTTTTATATAGATCTAATGCGGGTTGATTGTCTAATTCATACAAAATATTATTGTCAGATTTTGTAATGATTCGTTCTGGCCCAAAAGGCGTCCAACCTCCATATTGAGCAAAACTTATTTCGAGAGAATCTCCGTAAAAAGCAATCAAAATGACTTCTCCTTCTTTTGGGTTTTCATTATAGCCCGAAATGGTTTTTTCAAATCTTGAATCATCACCGCATAAACCACCTGTTATAGCAGCGTTATCAATCATGGTTTCTAAACCTTGAATTAGTGCTGATCCATTTACAAAACTGCCTTCTGAGACAATAAATACATGTTTCAACCCTTCTTTTGGAACTTTTTGAATAAGTTTCTCCCCCAGGGCAACAGCATCTTTACTGTTGTCAATACTATTTTCTCTAAAGATTGAGTACCTGCTTTTTTCAAATTCTATAGCCGTTAATGTGATAGAATCTTCAAGTACTTTATCGCCAATAATTTCACCAGCAGTAGAGCCAAAAACGATTTCCCCATCGGGAAACAACTGTTTTACTTCTTCATAAATATTTTCAGCTTCTAACGCATATCGATTACCAAAAACCAGTACTAAAGGCTTTTTTAGAGGTGTCTCGGTGCTAACTTTTTTAGTCCAATCTTGATTTTTTTTCTTTTCGAGTTGTTGAAATCTCATAGTGTCTATTTTTTAAGAGTAAAATAAAATGTTGTTCCTTTATCTAGACTGCTTTCTAACCATATTTTTCCTTCATAAAGCTCTACTATTTTCTTAACAATTGCCAATCCGATACCGGTAGAGTTTTTATGATTACCCACAGATTCGAACATTTTAAATATTTTTTTATGATATTCCTCTTTTATTCCGGGACCATTGTCTTTTATGATAAATAAATGATGTGTTTTTTGATCTGTGTAATCAATTTCAATAATACCCTTTTCTTTATCCATATACATTACTGCATTACCTATTAGGTTTTGAAACAATTGTTGTATTCGGGTTTTATCTCCATGGATCACCGGTAACTCTTGTTTACTATATACCTTTGTGTTATCAGGTATTAGTATTATGTTTTTGATATCAGAGATCAGTGTATTAAGATCTATTTGTTTGGTTTCTAGATTGTCTTTGTTTCCTGCTCTAGAATAACTTAGGATATCATTGATAAGTGTTTCCATTTTCTCTAATGTCTTTTCGATCATAGAGAGGTGGCCAAGTCCAATTTTATCAAAAGCGCTACTGTAGTCTTCTTTTATCCAATTTACTAGTGCATAAATACTTCTTAATGGGGATTTTAAATCATGAGAGACAATGTGAGCATAGTCACTAAGTTCTTGATTCATTTTTTCTAGATCTATGACAAGTTTTTCTCGTTGTTGCTCTAATTCTAGTTGCGCTGTAATATCTCTAACAATACCCTGTGCAGCTACAGGTTGATGGTTTTTGTTGCGAATAAGACTTGCATTGATATGTACTGTTCTTACACCCTTGTCTTTGGTGTATACTCTTGCTTGATAGTCAGAAAAAGAACCTTTTGTTACTAATTCCTGAAACGAAGTCATGGCATATTGATAGTCTTCTTTATAAATCAAAGTGACTATGTTCAGTTTTTCTTGATCAATATCATAACCGAATAAATTTTTGGCAGAATTATTCATTTTGACAACATTTCCAGAAATATCCATAAGAACATAAGCGTCTACAAGATTATCAAAAACACCTTGAAGTTCTGATGTTTTTTTAGTTAACCCATCCTCTAACTGTTCATTAAACTGTTTAAGTTCTTGAGTAAGATCATAGAGCTCTCTGGATTTTCCTTCAAGAATTTGTTCTGCTTGTTTTCTTGCGGCTTTTTCTCTTTTTAGGGCTCTTTTTAGTATGTCTAATTCTTCACTCATTAATTTTTAGTGATACTAAATTTAACTTCTGTGCCGTCTTCTTTTATTTTTTCTAATAGGATAGTTGCAGTGCTATTGTAATGGGCAAATGTCATATTCATTAATCCCAAACCAAAATTGTACATAGCTCTGCTGGATTTATAGATCATAACCAATGATGTCGAAGTTTTTTCTAGAATTTCGAAAGTAGGCAGTTCTGCATCGGGATATATTTTTCTTACTTCTATATGAATATGATTTTCGATAGATGAAAGTAGCTCGATAGGATCTTCGTACTTATCAATTAATCCGGGATAACTGCTGGCAAGTACTCCAAAAAAATGTTCAGCATAGGTAAGTAAGAGATCGTCGATACTTATTTTAGTATGTGCACTTAAATGTGTGAGTAGGCTAAGCATCTCTGAGAAATCATAAGTCCCTACGGCTGTGTATATACCTCCAGAGGCAAGTGCAGATTCTTCTACAATTTTATCTACTACAGCTAGACCAAACTTATCTTCAACCAGTTCTAAAAATTCTGTAAATACAATTCCCTTCATCTATATTAATTTAAGTCTTAATAAATTCATTCACACTCCAATACTCAACAAGACACTTTATTTTGTGTGCATAGTCGTCATATTTTAGAGGTTTTACGATATAGCCAGCGATTCCAATTTCATAACTTTCTTTTAAATCGTTATGATTATTAGATGTACTGAGTATGACTACAGGGGTATATTTTAACGATGAATTGGATTTCAAAAGTTTTAAGAATTCCAGGCCGTTCATTTTCGGCATATTCAAATCTAAAAAAATTATATCAGGTAATTGCTCTTTACTCTCTAGAAATTTTAAAGCTTCTTCACCATTTTCTTTTTCTATGAGATTATGGTTATACCCATTTTTTTGCAAAACTCTTGCAAATTTTAAGCGCTCTATTTCATCATCTTCGATTAATAAAAAATTTAGACTCATGTTTTTAATTTAAGTTACACATAATGTTTTGGATGTGATAAAGATGTTACTTTTAAAAACCTTATTGTTATCTATTTCGGCGAAAAGCATTTTTAGTATCGACGAATGGTAGTTTTATATAGTTAAGTAGATTTTACACTATTCTTTTTTGTCAAATTCAGAAGATTTAGAACAAATAATGCATTAATTGTATGTTTTTTACAAGAAATCGTAAAAATCAGGGCTAAAAGTAGTTAATGTTGTTTAAACCCTTTTTATAGTTCTTAAACATTACGTAGCTTTGGCAAAAAAATATAAATGACACTAATCGAGAAAGCTCTGGAATTCGAAAGCAGAACGATGAGTAATATGAGTACAAGTGATAGAGTAGAAGCTTCAAGAGAAGCCAAATCACTAATCTTAAGTCTAAATGAGATTTTTAAAGAATCTAAAGACCCTGAGATAATGGATCTTATGAAACGTCTTACTGCAAAAAAACGTAAAATAGAAAAACGTTTAAAAGGACTTCCAACGGAGTAAAACTAAAGGACTATGTTTGGATTATTTAAACAAAAATCAGCAGTAGGAATACTACAGAGTAAATATGAAAAACTAAATAGTCAATCGCATCGGTTATCTAATAATAACCATGTAGAAAGTAATAAAAAAAATGCAGAAGCAATTTATTTTAAAATAGAAATGCTTCAGGGAAATTAGTACTAATATTTGACGGTATGGATATTGGCACTATAAGACTATTATTTGACTTTGGACTTTTAATCCTTATTTGGCATGTTCAAATCTTAATCTACCCGAGCTTTAGTTATTACAAAGCAGAAGGGTTGCGACAGTGGCATAAGAAATATGTTTTAAGGATAACATATATTGTTATGCCTTTAATGATAGGCCAATTAAGTTTGGCCATCGTTCAGAGTTTTCATAAACTTGGTAGTTATGAAATAGGAAGTCTTACCATAATTTCTATTATTTGGTTATCTACTTTTTTGCAGTTTGTCCCAATGCACAGTAAAATTTCATTTGGCGATACTGACCACCAAATGTTAAGTACTTTAATACGTAAAAACTGGTTACGTACAGTTTTGCTGTCTATTATGTTTACATGGAGCTTTATTCATTTGTGTTTGCAATAGTCATTTGTTAGCATTTGTAAAATGTGATTTGAGTATCATTTTTACAATATTTCTAATATCTTTAGGAGAAAAATGCAAACTCCGCTACTTGTGTTTAACGAAAACGGAATTTATTGTAAAGCGGCAGATGTGTATATAGACCCATGGCGGCCTGTAAATAAAGCAATTATTAGTCATGGCCATGCAGATCATAGTCGTTGGGGGCATAAACAATATATAACGCATCATACCAATATCCCAATTATTAAACATCGATTAGGCGAGATTAATGTGAGTGGGAAATCGTATGATGAAACGTTTACAATTAATAATGTAAAATTCTCTTTACATCCCGCAGGTCATATTATTGGCAGTTCACAAATTCGTGTAGAGCATAAAGGAGAAGTATGGGTATTTACAGGAGATTATAAAATCGAAGACGATGGGATATCACAAGTTTTTGAACCTGTAAGATGTCACACTTTTATTACAGAATGCACGTTTG
Source organism: Aquimarina sp. AD10 (assembly GCF_003443715.1). Classification (NCBI taxonomy): domain Bacteria; kingdom Pseudomonadati; phylum Bacteroidota; class Flavobacteriia; order Flavobacteriales; family Flavobacteriaceae; genus Aquimarina; species Aquimarina sp. AD10. The sequence continues at coordinate 5,084,876 of NZ_CP031965.1, forward strand.
GGTTACCTCCTTTTAAATGGGAGCCTCAAGAACTAGTATTTAATAATATCAATACATGGTGGGATACAAATAAATCAGAAGGAAAAACATCTGTACTTTTTGGATATTCTTTAGGAAAAGCACAACGCCTGTTAAAACATCTCGATTCTTCAATAGGAAAAATATATACACATGGTGCTATAGAAAACATGACAGAAGTTATAAGACCTATGATTGATCTTCCAGATACAACATTAATAACAAAAGAAACCAAGAAGACCGATTTACTAGGACATATCGTATTAGCTCCACCGAGTGCTCATGGTAGTACTTGGATTCGAAAAATGGTCCCATATGTAACCGCCTCAGCAAGTGGTTGGATGACTTTTAGAGGTGCGCGTCGTCGTAGAGCTATTGATAAAGGTTTTGTGCTGTCTGATCATTGCGATTGGCAAGGGTTACTTACTGCTATAAAAGCTACAGAAGCACATAAAATCATATGTACTCATGGATATACAGATATTTTTTCAAGATACTTGAGAGAACAAGGATATGATGCAAGAACAGAGAAAACTCAGTATGAAGGAGAACTTACCGATAGTGAGGTTGATAAAGCAGATGGGGGTAAATCATGAAATTATTTGCCGAATTAATAAAAACATTAGATAGTACCAATAAGACAAATCTTAAGGTAGAGGCCTTAGCGTCATATTTTAAAAAAGCAGAAAATGTAGACAAGGTTTGGACTATCGCGATACTATCTCATCGTCGCCCCCCTCGTCCTATAAATACTACAGTTTTACGATCATGGGCAGCAGAACTTGCAAATATACCTTTATGGCTTTTTGAAGAATCCTATCATATTGTGGGAGATTTAGCAGAGACGATTGCTCTAGTCGTTCCTGCATCTAATGAAAGTACTCAAAAACCATTAAGTCAATTTTTGAAAGAGTTTATAACACTTAAAAAGAAAGATGATCAAGAAAAGAAATCTTATGTTTTAGAGAATTGGTCAAAGCTTAATTATTATGAACGTTTTGTGTTTACCAAGCTCATTACAGGAGGGTTTAGAATTGGAGTTAGTCAAAAACTAATGACAAGAGCCTTATCAAAAGCAACAGAAATAGATGAGGATATTTTAGCATATAAGCTTATGGGTAATTGGGATCCAGATACCATTACTTTTGAAGATCTTATTCTAAGAGAAAGACCCGAAGATTTTTTATCTAAACCTTATCCGTTTTATTTAGCTTATGCTATAGAAGAAGAGGTTTCTGGTCTTGGAAATGTTAAAGAATGGAGTATAGAGTATAAGTGGGACGGGATTAGAGCTCAGGTTATTATTCGAAATAAAGAATTGTTTGTTTGGAGTAGAGGTGAGGAATTGGTAACCGATAAGTATCCCGAATTTCGTCAATTTGTCGAAGAAATACCCAACGGAACCGTTCTTGATGGTGAAATACTACCGTTTCCTGAAGGTGCAATCGGAACGTTTAACGATTTACAAACCCGTATCGGAAGGAAAACCATATCTAAAACCTTACTAGCTAAGACTCCTGTAATTCTAAAAGTGTATGATATACTTGAATGGGAAGAAAAAGATATAAGGACATCAACATATTTAGAAAGAAGAAAAATCTTAGAGAAATTATTCTTACAATATAACAATCACAACACAGGATCAAATAAAAATACATTGCAATTATCAGAAAGAATTAGCTTAGAAACGTGGAAAGATGTAGCAGAAGAAAGAGCAAAATCTCGAGAAATTTGTAGTGAAGGTTTAATGCTTAAACGTAATGATGCAATATATAAAGTAGGGAGAAAAAAAGGGGATTGGTGGAAATGGAAAGTAGATCCTTTAACAATAGATGCGGTACTTACTTATGCAATGAGAGGACATGGACGAAGATCTAATCTTTTTACAGATTATACATTTGCACTCTGGAATCGGGAAAATACAGAATTAGTAACTTTTGCAAAAGCATATTCAGGCTTAACAGATGCAGAATTTAAACAAGTTGATAGTTGGATTAAGAAAAATACTTTAGAGAGGTTTGGTCCCGTTAGAAGTGTTACCCCAGAATTAGTGTTTGAAATAGCGTTTGAAGGAATTGCATTTTCCAAAAGGCATAAAAGCGGTATTGCCACGAGATTTCCACGTATTTTGAGATGGAGACAAGATAAAAAAATAGAAGAAGCAAATACGCTTGAAGATCTTAAAGCGATGATTCCTTCTTCGAAATAATTGTATGAATAAAAAAGAACTTGATAAAATTGCCGAGGAGTGGTTTACAGCACGATCCTGGAAACCATTTCCTTTTCAGAAGCAAACCTGGAATGCTTTTTATCAAGGCAAAAATGGACTGCTTAATGCTCCAACGGGCAGTGGTAAAACATATGCACTATGGATTCCTATAGTTTTGGATTACATCAAGAAAAATCCAAATTATAAAACGAAACATCGTAAAGGAGTAAAAGCATTATGGATAACTCCTCTTCGAGCACTTTCTGTAGAGATTAAACAAGCCGCAGAACGTTTTGTCAATGAAATAGGAGTGCCTTTTACTGTTGGTATTCGAACAGGTGATACTTCACAGAAAGAACGTGCGGCTCAAAAAAGATCTATGCCGGATTTGTTAATTACAACTCCAGAAAGCTTACAATTGTTATTGGCGTCTAAAGGGTATGATAAGACATTTAAGGATTTGACTGCAGTCATTATTGATGAATGGCATGAGCTTTTGGGAAGTAAGCGAGGAGTACAAATGGAACTTGGACTGTCGAGACTTAAAAATATAGCTCCAGAACTTAGAATTTGGGGTATATCTGCGACAATAGGAAATTTAGAACAAGCTAAAGAGGTTCTCCTTGGTCATGAATCTAATGCAGGGAAAAACTCGATACTGATAAAGGCAAATATCAATAAAAAGATAAAAGTGCAATCTATAATACCTTCTCAAATGGAAACTTTTCCCTGGAGAGGGCATTTGGGTTTGCATTTGTTAGAAGAAGTAATTCCGATTATAGAACAAAGTAAAACCACATTGTTATTTACAAATACCAGAGCACAATGTGAAATTTGGTTTCAGAAATTATTAGAAAAACACCCTGAACTTGCTGGAGAAATAGCAATGCACCATGGAAGTATAAACAAGGAGACTCGTCTTTGGGTCGAACATGCTATTAGAGAAGGAACACTTAAAGCTGTAGTGTGTACCTCTAGCCTTGATTTAGGTGTAGATTTTGCTCCGGTAGAAACGATAATTCAAATCGGTGGACCCAAGGGTGTAGCTCGATTTTTACAACGTGCAGGTCGCAGTGGTCACCAACCAGGAAAACAAAGTGTGATTTATTTCCTGCCAACACATGCGATGGAATTAATTGAAGCTTCTGCATTACAAAAAGCTGTAAAAAAACAAAGTATAGAAGATAGAATACCGTACTTAAACAGTTTTGATGTATTGGTGCAGTATTTAATAAGTCTTGCTGTGTCTAATGGGTTTTATCCGGATCAGATTTTTCCAGAAATTAAAAGAACATTCTGTTTTCAATCCATTACAAAAGAACAATTTCGATGGATTTTAAATTTTATCACTTTTGGAAGTCAAAGTCTACAAACGTATGATGAATATAAAAAAGTAGAAATCGAAAGTGATGGCAGATTTAAAGTAAATAGTAGAGCAGTTGCAATGCGGCATCGATTACAAATAGGTACAATTGTAAGCGATGCAGTATTATCTGTAAAATATGTAACAGGAGGTTATTTAGGTTCTATTGAAGAATGGTTTGTATCTAAATTAAAGCCAGGAGATGTATTTACTTTTGCAGGTAGAAACCTTGCTCTTTTTAGAATCAAAAATATGCAGGTTTTAGTTAAGAAATCTAAACAAAAAACCTCTAAAATTCCTAGTTGGATGGGGGGTCGCATGAGTTTTTCTTCTGAAATGAGTGAGCTGTTAAGAGATGAACTTTATTTAGCAGGGACTACAACAGTAAAGAAATCCAAAGAACTTAAGGCGCTATCACATATTTTTGAAAGACAAGAACGGGAAAGTGTTGTCCCTTCGTCTAATGAATTTTTGATAGAAACCTTTAAAACAAGAGAAGGATATCACGCTATCTTTTATCCTTTTGAAGGTAGATTTGTTCATGAGGCTATGGCAAGTTTAATAGCGTATCGCATAAGCTTACTAGATCCTATTACATTTTCTATTGCCTATAATGATTATGGTTTTGAACTACTATCTGATCAAGAAATAGATATACAACAGGTTTTAGATAATGATTTGTTTACGACCCGGTTTTTAAAAAATGATTTACAGAAAAGCTTAAACGCAACCGAAATGGCAAGAAGAAAATTTAGAGATATAGCCGTTATTGCTGGACTGGTGTTTACAGGCTATCCTGATAAGTTAATAAAGAGTAAGCACCTACAATCTAGTTCTCAATTACTTTTTAATGTTTTTAAAGACTATGAACCTGATAATCTATTATTTCAACAAGCATTTACAGAAACATTTGAACATCAATTAGAAGAAGGAAGATTGCAATTAGCTTTAGAGCGTATAAATTCACAAAATATAACATGGAGACCTTGTAAAAAACCGACACCTTTTTCTTTTCCGATTATTACAGATCGACTTCGAGAAAAACTCTCATCAGAAAAGTTAGCAGATCGTATCAAAAAAATGACAGCGCAATTAGAAAAATCTTGATTTTCTTAGAGTAACAACTATGAAAACCCAAACAATACATATAAATAATCAAACATTTATACTTCATCCTAGTGGGGTCATATATTGGCGAGAAAAAGATATGGTATTAGTTGCAGATGTGCATCTAGGAAAAGTTACACACTTTAGAAAACATGGCAGTGCAGTTCCGCACGGTGCAATTGATGATAATTTTATACAATTAGATGCTGTACTAGAATATTTTAACCCAAAAACACTCTGTTTTTTAGGCGATTTGTTTCATAGTTATCTAAATACAGAATGGATATTATTTGAGCAATGGATTGGCAAAATAGATGCAAAAGTAGTATTGGTGGCAGGAAATCATGATATAATTTCTCCGTTAAAGTTTGAAGAATTAGATATTCATGTTACAAATGAATGGTTAATAGATGAAGTACTTCTTACACATCATCCCGAAAGTAGATCGGGTTTTTTTAATTTCTCGGGACATATACACCCTGGAGTGCAATTAAAAGGGATGGGAAAGCAAACGCTCACAGTTCCCTGCTTTTTTAAAAAGAAAGATCAATTAATATTACCTGCCTTTGGAACTTTTACAGGTAAGCACACAATTAAACCGCAAAAAGAAGATCAGGTTTTTGCAATTACTCCTGAGGAAGTTATACCACTTTTATTCAATTAGAAGCTATGTAAATAGTGTATATATTCTGTTAAAGCTCTTTTATATTTTTTTATTTGTTTAATGATTTCGTAAATTCGTTAAACAAATTGATTAATGAAAAAATCAAACCTTCCAATTAAAACATGTGTAGTCTGTAATAGGCCCTTTGCTTGGCGTAAAAAATGGGAGAAAGTATGGGATGAGGTTCGTTATTGTAGTGAACGTTGTAGAAGAAATAAGAATAAGTAGATGAGTGGTACAGGATTAGTTTGGTTTAGAAACGATTTGCGCGTAAATGATAATGCTTCATTATTATCGGCAATAACAGAAAATGAGAACATCATAGGTATTTATTTTTTTGACCCAAGACATTTTGAAGTGAGTTCTTTTGGTTTTAAAAAAACTGAACAATATCGAGCGAAATTTTTGATAGAATCAATTACCGAATTACGGAATAATTTAGAAAAACTAAATATCCCTTTGTTTATTTATAAGCAATACCCAGAAGATGTTTTTCCTCAATTCTTAGAAGATAGAAATATTACAAATCTCTATATGCAAAAAGAATGGACAGAAGAAGAGGTTAAAGTTACTAATGCTGTAAAAAAAGGGACCAAACGATATGCTATGCAATGGAAAGAGAGTTATGATCAATTTCTATTTCATCCCGATGATATTCCTTTCCAACTTAAAGATATACCAGACGTATTTACTAATTTCCGTAAGAAGTGCGAAAAATTTGTACCAGTGAGAAAAGAGTGCACTGTCGCAAAAGTTTCATTAGGAAATAAGATCGAAAATAATTCAATAATACCAACATTAGCATCTTTAGGTTTTAACGAATTTACCACAGATTCCAGATCAGCTTTTCCATTTACTGGGGGAGAATCCCAAGCTCTTCAGCGTATTCAAGAATACTTTTGGGAAACAAAAAAACTATCATATTACAAAAAAACGCGTAATGGATTAATGGGTGAAAATTACAGTTCTAAACTTTCTGCTTGGCTTGCAAATGGTAGTATCTCTCCAAGAACTATATATTTTGAAATTAAACGATATGAACAAGAGATAGGTGCCAATGAATCTACATATTGGTTGATTTTTGAACTCATTTGGAGAGATTTCTTTAAATATATTTCTTTAAAACATGGCAATGCTATCTTTAAGTTAACAGGGATTCAAAACAAAGAATATCTATGGAACAAAGATCAAGAATTAGTAAAAAAATGGATCTACGGAGAAACGAATGAGCCTTTTGTAAATGCAAACATGATTGAGCTTAAATACACTGGGTGGATGAGTAATCGAGGTCGACAAAATGTAGCTTCTTTTTTTGCGAAAAATCAAGAATTAGACTGGAGAATTGGAGCAGCTTATTTTGAAGCTATGCTTATCGATTATGATGTGCATAGTAACTATGGTAATTGGCTTTATGTTTCTGGAGTTGGTAATGATCCAAGAGATCGCAAATTTAATAATAGACTCCAAGCGCAACGATATGATCCTAAGCAAAAATTTCAACAACTATGGCTTCAACCTACAATATTTTAAACTATGATATTAAGACTTATTCTTGGTGATCAGTTAAACTATAATCATTCATGGTATGATGAAACAGATACTAATGTATGTTATTTTATGGCAGAGATGCGTCAGGAAACAGACTATGTTAAACATCATATTCAAAAAGTAGTTGCATTCTTCATAAGTATGCAAAATTTTGCGCAACATTTAAAAGATCAAGGAAAAAATGTTGTGTACTATGCTTTGGATCATAAAGATAATCAACAGGATTTAGTTTTAAATCTTAAAAAAATAATAGAGGATAAAAAGGTTACCAAATTTGAATATCAACTCCCAGATGAGTATCGTTTGGATGAACAATTAAAAGGATTCTGTACTACTCTTACTATAAAATCTAAAGTGTACGATACCGAACATTTTTTAACTTCTAGAACAGATCTTGAAGTTTTCTTTAAAGGAAAAAAGCAATTCATGATGGAATATTTCTATCGCTATATGCGCAAACGATATGACATTATGATGCTAAGTAAAACTGAACCAGAAGGTGGAAAATGGAATTTTGACCAAAGTAATCGAAAAAAATGGACAGGAAAACCCATCATTCCACAAGAAAAAAGATTTCATAAAAATGTTGAAACTGTTTTAGAGTATATTAAAAGTAATGACGTGGCCACGATAGGTACTATTGATCCTAAAAACTTTGATTGGCCAATTTGTAGAGAAGATTGCCTTAATCTGTTACATTACTTTTGTGAAAATTTATTGGTTTATTTCGGAGACTATCAGGATGCGATGCATCCAGATGAAAAATTTCTATTTCATAGTCGGTTATCCTTTGCAATGAATAGTAAAATGTTACATCCAACAGAGGTTATTAATACTGTGGTTGAGTATTGGAGAGTACATCAAAATGCTATCGATATATCTCAGGTAGAGGGATTTGTAAGGCAAATTTTAGGATGGCGAGAATACATGCGTGGTATTTATTGGATGAAAATGCCTGAATATCAAAATCTCAACCTTTTAGAAAACTATAATGCATTACCTAATTTTTATTGGACCGGAGATACAAAAATGAATTGTCTTAGTCATGCTATCAAACAAAGCTTGGATAATGCTTATGCTCATCATATACAGAGATTAATGATAACGGGTAATTATGCATTACTTACCCAAACAGATCCATCTGCAGTTGATCAGTGGTATTTAGGGATCTATATAGATGCAATTGAATGGGTAGAGATCACAAATACCAGAGGTATGAGCCAGTTTGCAGATGGTGGTATTGTAGCGACCAAACCCTATGTGTCTAGTGGTAGTTATATTAATAAAATGAGTAATTACTGTAAAAGTTGTAGCTATAATGTCACCAAAAAAGTCGAAGACGATGCGTGTCCTTTTAACGCATTGTATTGGAATTTTTTAGATGATAAACGAGATCATTTTAAAAATAATCAGCGTATGAAAATGATGATGAGTTTACTTAATAAAATGGATAAAGACAAGTTAACCGCACTGAAAAATAGAGCAAGCGCAATAATATCAAATCCTGATGCATATTAATCCTAAAGAACATATCAATATTGTTTGGTTAAAAAGAGACCTTAGGCTTCATGATAATGAAGCTGTTTTTAATGCTTTACAATCTAAAAACCCAGTGCTTTTAGTATATGTCTTTGAAAACTCTCTTAAAGAGGACGATCATTATAGTGAGCGACATTGGAATTTTATAAAACAATCACTAAACGATATTAATAAGCAACTTGCAATATTTAATACAAAAGTACTAGCAGTATCATCAGAAGTAATAAAGACGTTTAGTACATTACAACAATTTTGGAAAATCGATACTGTTTTTTCTCATCAAGAAACCGGGATTAAAATCACATATGATAGAGATAGAGCATTTAAAGTCTTTTGTAAAAATAATTTGATCTCATGGAAAGAAAATAGCAATAATGGGATATTTAGAGGATTAAAAAATAGAGATTCATGGCGAGAAGATTGTGAGTCTTATATGAATGGAACTCAATTTAAATTTAATCCGGATAGTAACGACTTTATTTCATTGACGACCATTTCTGAGGTTGAGAAGGTTTTTACTTTAGAGTCTTTAGAAACAGAAAAGAATACAAATTTTCAAGAAGGAGGTAGTATAATAGCAGAAAAGTATTTACATTCTTTTTTCTATCAAGGAAGGTATAAAAATTATAGTTTTCATATTTCAAAACCAGAATTAGCAAGGAAAGGCTGTAGTCGATTATCTCCATATTTGGCATGGGGGAATTTATCTGTTAGACAAGTGTGGCAATATGCTATAGCATTTAGGGCAAACTCAGATAATAAAAAGCAAATAGACGCTTTTACCTCTAGATTAAATTGGCAAGTACATTTCGTGCAAAAATTCGAAATGGAAGAGATTATGGAATTTGAAAGTATTAATAAAGGCTATCATATTCTTAAAAAGAAAATTTCTTTGGGATATCAAGATGCCTGGAAAGACGGAAAAACTGGATACCCATTGGTAGACGCCTGTATGCGTTGCCTGAAAGAAACAGGATATATTAATTTTAGAATGCGCGCTATGGTAGTTTCTTTTTTTACGCATAACCTTTGGCAACCTTGGCAAGCTGCTAGTGCATATTTATCAAGTCTATTTTTAGATTTTGAACCAGGGATACATTTTCCGCAATTACAAATGCAAGCAGGAGAAACGGGTATAAATATGCTTAGAATTTATAACCCAATTAAGAATAGTATGCTTCATGATCCAGAAGGTGTATTTATAAAGAAATGGGTTCCAGAATTACAAAATGTTCCAGTGCCATTTATACACGAGCCTTATAAAATGACAACACTAGATCAAAAATTTAATAATGTCGTTCTTGGAGAGGATTATCCTTTTCCTATAGTTGATATGCAAGTCACACGTAAAAAAGCAAGCGATGCACTTTGGAAGATGAAAGATGATGCGCTTGTTAAAAAAGAAAGTTATCGAATTTTAAAAACACATACGCTTCCAAATCGTAAAAAATTAGAATAAAATGAAAGAAAAATTATCAATACGAAATATTGATCGAATTATAGAAATGGCCTGGGAAGATAGAACCCCTTTTGATGCTATTTTGTTTCAATTTGGTTTAAAAGAGCAAGAAGTTATTAATTTGATGCGTCGAGAGATGAAACCTTCAAGTTTTAAAATGTGGAGAAAAAGAGTACAAGGAAGAAAAACAAAACATTTAAAGAAACGTATTTTTGAAGAAGGACGTTTTAAATGTACAATGCAGCGACAAATTACGCATAATAAAATCTCAAAACGATGAAAAAGAAAAAACCAGATCAGGTAGTATATAATGAAAAAGAAGGACGATATGATGCAGCGCTAAAACCATATGCAACAGACACTGGTGCACCCGTTATTACAACTCCAGATACCGTAGCATGGAAAAACTCGAATATATATAAAGTTAATAAACAAGTAAAGGCAAAATATGATGAGTTAAAAGCTCAATATGATGACTTAATAGCTACATATGAGTATAACAATTTAGTATATAATGCTAAGTTTAATTTTGAACCAGTAGTTGGTGAAATTTACCATCTGTATAAAAATCGAGAAGAACGTCCCTTTTTATCAATAATCTCGCCTAACGAATGTAATTTTGATCATCTAGGAAGTTTTAGGTTAAATGCAGATAAAATGTGGGAAGCAGTTTAGTAGATGTTCCTAATGGAGAGTTCTTTTTTTTAGAAATTAGATATATTTGTTCGAAAAAATAACAATGGAAATGTTTGAATATCTAACGGGTCGAGGAGGTTTATTAGTTCTCGGTTTAGTTGTAGTGATTGTAGTTTTGTATAATAAAATCAAAGCACGAAGAGATTTTAAAATTTCTTCTAAGAAAAAGAAATAGTTTCTTATTCCAAGTAAAATGTTAAAATACGCTATAATAGGCTTTAAAACCTATCTTTTTTAAGTGTTTGTTATACGTTTAAATACCTATTTTATCGTTAAAAAATCAAAACCATTAAATGGTTAAGTGCATAAATACCCTTTATAAATTACTGGTATTCCTTTTATTCATCTAGTTAACAAAGAGTTGTATAAAATAATTAAATATTTTTAACATAAAAATTAGATGTTAAAGAAATCTTAAATTATATTTGTTCGTAATAAGACTTTAGAAACCCAAATCTAATCCCTTACGATGAACTTAAAAAGAATTTTATTTTTAACAATATCTGTGATAATAACTTCCTGTTCTGGAGATGATTATACTGATGTTTCTAACGAAAACCCTGGAACGTCTACTGATGTATCGGTATTGCAAGATATTTTTGGTCAAAATATAGATTTAGATAATTTATTAAATTATGCAGATCAAGGCATTCCTAACTATATTACGCAGGATAACACTTTAGAGAATGATATTACAGATGCAAAAGCAACTTTAGGACGTGTACTTTTTTATGATAAAAATTTATCTACAGATAATACAATAGCTTGTGCTAGTTGTCATCAACAAGCTTTTGCTTTTAGTGATCAAAACGATGTAAGCACAGGTGTGAATGGTGTTACAGGTAGACATAGTATGCGATTGATTAATGCTAGATTTGCACGAGAATCACGTTTTTTTTGGGATGAACGCGCTAATACATTAGAAGAACAAACTACCCAGCCTATTCAAGATCATGCAGAGATGGGATTTAGCGGCGAAAATGGAGCTCCAACATTGCAAGACCTTTTAACAAAACTAGAAGGTTTAAATTATTATCAAGAATTATTTCAGTCTGTATATGGTAATACTACAATTACAGAAACAAGATTACAAGAAAGTTTAGCTCAGTTCATAAGAAGTATACAATCTTTTGATTCTAAATATGATTCGGGTAGAGCTACTGTTCAAAACGATAATCAACAGTTTCCTAATTTCACTGATCTTGAAAATACAGGAAAAGATTTATTTTTTAGACCACCAAATCAAAATGGTGCAGGCTGCATTACTTGTCATGCAGCACCAGAATTTGATATTGATCCAAACAGTTTAAATAATGGCGTTATCGGTGTTTTTGGTAATGCCACCGCTATAGATATAACAATTACCAGAGCACCTACACTTAGAGATATATTTAATGACCAAGGTGTTCTTAATGGAGCATTAATGCATGATGCAAGTCTAACTTCTCTTACGGCTGTATTAGAACATTATAATGATATTGATGCTACAGGAAACGCAAATCTCGATAATCGTCTAAAAGGTGGACCAGCAGGGAACGGCCAAAACCTTAATTTAAGTGCTGAGGATATCGAAGCTTTAGAAGCATTTATAAAAACATTATCTGGTACAAATGTATATACCGATACCAAATGGAGTAATCCGTTTATCGATTAAGAATTATCAATTAGGAATACAATTTGTGATTGCTGTACTATAATAGGTTAGTACTAATCATTTTAATGGACCACTTATGGGAAAGTGGTCCTTTTTTTATCTTTTACTGGCTATTAATTGAAATTATTTGAAAGAAAATAATAAGAACAGTGATACCTTTATTTTATTCCCTAATTTTTTTCTTAGCGTTGTAAAGGCTTTGGTTATTTGAGCTTCTACCGTTTTAATAGAAATATTAAGGTATTCCGAAATTTCTGCATTTGTTAATCCTTCTTTTTTACTTAATGAAAATACCTCTTTGCATTTTGGAGGTAGCTTTTCTATTTCTTTAGAAACTAAAGTTATTATTCTTTCGAGTGATTTCTCATCTGTTTTTTCAACTTCCTCATACATAACTTCATAATATTTCATTTGCAAAAGCATAGTGGCCTTATTTTTAGTGTATGTGTTTATAAATTGATTATATACAGATTTATACAAAAAACTCTTGATTACGTATTTAGCGTTAAGTTTTTTTCGGTATTGCCAAGTATTTAAAAAAACATTTTGAACAATATCTTCGGCTATAACAGGATCATCTATTAATGTTAATGCATAGGCATACAGTTTTCTATGGTAAGTATCTAACAAGAATATATAGGCTTTTTCTTCCCCTTTTTTTAGGCTATCTACTAAAATCGCATTATCACTAAAGTCTTTTTTATAGCTTGATGAATTCATAATTTCTTGTTAAAAACATTACGAATGTAAAAAAAAAATTAATAAAATATTAGGGTTGTGACAATCGGTCTTGTATTACTATTAATTAAATGAATTTGAATGGATACTCCAGAAATAGATATTATTCTTATTAAGTTTCTTAACAAATCAGCTAACTCAGAAGAGTTAGATAAACTAGATATTTGGATCCAAGATCCAGAAAATGAGTTGATTTTTAGAGATTTTGTAAAAACACATTTCGCAATAATAGTTGCTATGAATGATCCAGATTCAAGTAAAATAAGAGAACAACTACTTAATGAAATACAGAAGGAAAAGAATTTTCTTTATCGCATTAAGTATAGATCGATGCTCAAGTATGCTGCCGTAGCGATTATTTTTATAGGAATAGGTTATTATTTTCAAAATGATTTTTTTACTAAGAGTACAAATAATATAGTTGTAGAGCCTAAGGTAGAACTTATTACACTAGAGCTTGAGAATGGTAATATTCAAGTGATTTCTGAAGATGGTACCTCGACAGTTGTAGATGCTAAAGGAAATTTGGTAGGATCTCAGAACAGAGGTAAATTAGTTTATAATGATGTCACACATACAGAAAAACTTACATATAATACCTTAACGGTGCCGTACGGAAAGAGATTTGATATTGTATTATCAGATGGAACAAGTATATTCTTAAATTCTGGTAGTTCCATAAAATATCCAGTTCAGTTTATTAAAGGGCAAAATAGACAGGTGTTTTTAAACGGTGAAGCCTTTTTTGACGTTGCAGAAGACAAATTACACCCTTTTATTATAGATGCTCAAGAACTTAATGTAGAAGTATTGGGCACAAAATTTAATGTATCTACGTACAAAGAAGATTCTCAGATAGAAGTGGTGCTCGTAGAAGGTTCTGTAGAATTGGATAAGCAATCATATAAAGGAAACAAGGAAAAATCGGTTATTCTAAAACCTGGTTTTAACGGAGTTTTTAACAAAAAAGAAAATTCTATTTCTACATCAAAAGTTAATACATCTCTGTATACATCTTGGATGACAGGCAATGTTGTTTTTAGAAATGCCCCTTTCAGGGAAATTGCAAAAAAATTAGAACGGGTATATAATGTTTCCATTATTATTAACAATGAAGAACTTGCAAACGAAAATTTTAATGCAAGTATCGAAGTCGATAATGAAACAATTGAAGAAGTTTTGAATTATTTTAATAAATTTTTTGACATAGAATTTGAAATTATAAATAATAAAATTCTAATTAATTAAGATCACCAAACACACCTACAATTATTAAATGCTAAGGTCTTATATGAATTAAAAAAATCGGGAAATGCGGCAACATTCCCCGATGAGTTGTAGCAATTAATTAAAAATAACTAATTACAATTAAACACACAAAAGTATGAAAAAACTCAGAAATTCCAGGGCAGATAATGCCAAGTGGAAGTTTAAACTAGATTTAAAAATGAAATTATCCCTTCTTTTTATTCTGATTTCAATAGTTGCACTGCAGGCAAATACTTCATATTCTCAAAAAGCAAAAATGACTTTGAATCTTGATGATACAAGTGTTTCTCGGGTTATTGATGAAATAGAAGCGAATTCAGAATTCAAATTTATTTTTAAGACAAATGCGGTTGACCTAAGTCGCAAGGTTTCAATAAATGTAAAAAATGCGAATATTAAAAACGTATTGAGTATTCTTTTTGATAACACAAATACTCTTTATGAAATTGATAATCGCAAAATTCTACTACGTAAAGTTACAACAACAGAGAATTCTGGGGATAGATCAGAAATAAATAATGATGAAGATCAACAAATAGAAGTAAGTGGTATTGTCTCTGATGACAAAGGACAGCCTTTACCGGGGGCTAATATTCTTGAGAAAGATACCGACAATGGGGTGCAAACAGATTTTGATGGTAATTTTTCTATTACCTTAAAAGGAGATACACCAACCTTAGTCATCTCTTTTCTTGGTTTTACCACTCAAGAAGTAGTAGTTAATGATCAAACTACCTTAAACATAGTTTTAAAAGAGGATGCAGCAGGATTAGATGAAATTGTTCTTGTGGGATATGGCTCTTCCAGAAAAAGAGATGTTACTGGTGCAGTATCCACTATAAAATCAGAAGTTTTCAATAGAGGACAAATTTCATCTCCAGAGCAATTGATTCAAGGCAAAACTGCGGGTGTTCAAATTTCTACAGATGGTGGAGAACCAGGAGGAAATGTAAATGTAAGAATAAGAGGAACATCCTCTGTTAGAAGTGGTAATGGGCCTTTATATGTGCTTAATGGAGTTCCTTTAAGTGGTTCGCCAATAGCCCCATCAGGTGCTAATGTTGGAGGTAATGATGCTGGTAATGGTAATACTACTCCTAAGAACCCTCTTAGTTTTCTTAACCCAAACGATATCACAAGTATCGATATTCTAAAAGATGCTTCTGCAACAGCAATTTATGGGTCCAGAGGAGCAAATGGTGTGATTTTAATTACAACAAAAAATGGTAAGTCAGGTAAAAGTTCGTTAGTTTATAACACTTCGGTAGCTGTAAGTACTATTACAAATAGATTGCCATTACTATCAGCTCAGGAATTTGTAGCAGAAGGAGGCACCGATTTAGGAGGAAATACAGATTGGCAAGATGTAGTATATAGATCAGCGTATTCTAACAATCATCATTTTAGTTATGGTGGTGGTAATGAGGATGGTTCTTCGGTGTATGCTTTGTCTTTTGGAGTACAAGATCAAGAAGGTATTGTAAGAGGAAGTGGTACCAAAGTGTATTCCGGTACTATTAATACTACGTATAAATTGTTTGATGATAGATTAAAGATAAATGCTTTTGTAGCCGGCACAAATATTCTTGATGATAATCCACAAATTTCTAATGATGCTGGTGTGCCAGGTGATTTATTAGGTGCGGCAAATAGGGCAAATCCAACACAACCAATTTTTAACCCTGATGGCAGTTTTAATCAACCAGGAGTTTCTGAACTTAACCCTGCAGCTATTTTGGCATTTTCTAGTGACAAAACGGATACGTTTAGACTTTTAGGTAATATCTCTGCTAACTATCGATTTAATGATAATTTTAGTTATAAGTTTAATTTTGCTATTGATCGTTCTAGTTCTGAGCGTAAAAGTGCAATCTCAAGTAATCTTATTGCCGCAATCTCTTCAAGAGGGGGTATCGTAACTGTTGCCGATGTTTTTCAATCTAATCTACTCGCAGAACATACCCTTAACTATACAAAAGAAATAAGCGAAAAAAGTAGACTAAACGCTTTAGTAGGGTATTCGTTTCAAGATTTTGCGTTAAGAACTTCAGTATTCACAGTAGAAAACTTTCAAACAACAGATATTAATGTGATGCTAAATAATTTAGAATCTGCTACCACCGCTATCGGTAGGGCTGGAGAAGCAGGAAGTTTTGCATCTAAAGATGAACTTCAATCTTTCTTTGGAAGGTTGACTTATTCGTTTGACGATAAGTATATCTTTACAGGTACTTTGCGAGCTGATGGCTCAAGTAAATTTGGAGAAAACAATCGATATGGTTATTTCCCATCGGTAGCCTTTGCCTGGCGAATATCTGATGAAGACTTTATTCCTGATTCAATCGATGATTTAAAACTTAGAGTAGGATATGGTATTACAGGTAATCAGGAATTTCCAGGAGGAGCAGCCCTTACTATACAAAGATATGATAGTAATAATAATTTATCCGCTCCGAGATTTTCTAATCCGAATTTAAAATGGGAAACCACGACTCAATTAAACGCTGGTATTGATTTTGCATTTATGAATAGTAGAGTAAGAGGCTCATTTGATGTGTATAAAAAAACAACTACAGATTTATTACTTCAATTAGATAGTGCCGTTCCTGCACCTGCACCTTTCTTTTTTGATAATCTGGATGCAGAGGTAGTTAATCAAGGTTTTGAAATGGGCGTAGAAGTATCTATTATCGATACAGAAAAGACAAATTGGACATCTTCTTTCAATGTTGGTTTCAATAAAAATGAAGTAACTAAAATAGATAGAACTATACAAACGGGTGCTATTAGTGGTCCTGGCTTAACTGGAGCATTTGCACAGGTTATTACTCAAGGTCAACCATTATACGCATATTTTATACCTGAGTTTGGTGGTTTTGATGAAAATGGTTTTAGTATAGAAAGTGAGGCAAAATTAATAGGTAAATCACCTCTGCCAGATTATACTTTTGGTTTTTCTAATGATATAACATATAAAAATTTTGATATGAATGTATTTTTCTCCGGTTCTGTTGGAGCATACATTTATAACAATAATGCCAATGCACAATTTTATAGATCAGCACTTGTGGGTGGTCATAATGTAACACAAGATGTGATAGGTACAAACGAGGCTGACACCAATGGTAATGGGGTTTCTACTCGGTTTTTAGAGGATGGATCATTCATAAGGTTGCAAAACTTATCTATCGGCTATACATTCAATACAGATAAAATTAAGTTTGTCCAGAGCTTAAGAATAAGTGCAACAGGTCAAAATCTATTTACTATTACAGGCTATTCTGGTCAAGATCCAGAAGTAAATGTTGACAAAAATATCAATGGCGTACCTTCTTTTGGGATTGATTATTCTGCATATCCAAGAGCTCGTAATTTGGTGGTTGGACTTTCAGTTTCTTTTTAATTAGGACATCAGAGTTAGTTTTAGAATAGGTGTCTTGAAAAATAATTATTAAAATTCACAGAAATGAAAATAAAAAATAAATTAAAATTAATGATAGGTTTTATAGGCTTTCTTTTGGTAGCATCTTGTACCGATTTAGAGTTTGAGAACCTTGGTGGTATAGAACCCGAAGGAGTAGGAGAATCTAGTGATTTGTTAGCATCTGCTTATGGTCAACTTAGAGAGTTTGCTAATGAGCGTACAATTTTTGGATTGTCAGAACATTCTTCTGATGTACTCATGGGACCAACCAGAGGAGGAGACTGGTTTGATAACGGAGTTTTTCAACAAATGCATTTACACTCTTGGGCTCCTGATCACTTATTTATTAGAACTGTATGGAGCGATTTGCATGAAGGGGTTTTTAGAGCTACACAGGCAATCGAGGGTAATGGTGCAACATCACAAATAATAGCAGAAGCCAAGGTGGTAAGAGCATATTATATGTTTCATATTTTAGATTTTTGGGGGATTACAACATTTAGGGGGGCTACAGAAGGTTTAGAAGTAGATCCGTTGGTTCGTGATGGAGCTGAGTCTGTTCAGTTTCTTATCGATGACTTAGAATCTGCATTATCAGATTTGCCAGACACTTCCAATCCAAATTTGGCAAATAAGAATACGGCAAGAGCTTTATTATGTAAACTTTACCTTAATAAAGCAGTGTATGAGGCAGATGATAGAAGTTCGGGAACATTTACGTTTGGTTCAGAGGATATGAATCAAGTAGTAACCTACGCTAATGATATCATAAATTCAGGGGTATATTCATTATCACCTGGTGTAGAGGGTTATTTTAATACGTTTGCCGAACTAAATGATGTACAAAGTACTGAGTTGATTTTTTCTGTGCCGGGATCGCAAATACCTCAATTTAAAGCAAAATGGAATTGTTCTTTACATTGGAATCAAAAACCTAATGGATGGAGTGGTTATGCTACACTTTCAGATTTTTATGACACCTTTGAAGAAGGTGATAGTCGTTTAGGAGGCCCCTATAATAGCGCTACAAACCCTTATACAAATAGTTCAGGGGTGAGTGCAGGGTTTTTAATTGGTCAACAGTTTGATGACGAAGGAAATATGGTGTTTGCACGAGATGGGGTGACTCCTGTTAATTTTACAAGAGAAGTTACTCTTAAAGTAAATGGAGAAGTAGAAGGAATTAGAGTGTTAAAATATATTCCTGATTTCACAGGGGGGATTGATAATGCAGATAACCCAAACAACAGTATGGTGTTATTGAGATATGGAGATGTACTAATGAATAAAGCAGAAGCACTTTTTAGAGGTGGAACTGATCCAATGGGGCAGACTGCTTTAACGATCATTAATGATGTGAGATCCGTAAGGTTTGAAACTCCTTCACCTTTTACAGCAGTAACTGCTGATAATCTATTGCAAGAAAGAGGAAGAGAATTGTATTGGGAAGGTTGGAGAAGAAATGACCTAATCAGGTTTGGTAAGTTTTTAGATGCATGGCAAGAAAAACCAGCAACTACTTCTGAAAGAGTTTTATACCCAATACCGCCAACGGCGTTACTCGCAAACCCAAGTTTAAATCAAAATCCAGGATATTAATTTAACGATATGTCTGATCTTTGAAAATAAGATCAGGCATATCATATATGATATGTTACTATAACTTAAGATTTAAAAATTTGGTTTTTAAAAATAGACTTACGGTATTAATATTACTACTAATTAGTAGTGCATCTTGCGATGTAGATAAGAATTTTCAGAAGTTTAAAGCCCCTCCTCTTTTTACTAAGCTATCTTCAGAAAAAACAAATATCTCATTTGAAAATTCAATTACAAATACACAAGATTTAAATATATTTAATTACCGGAATTTCTATAATGGAGGCGGAGTTGCTATAGGAGATATCAATAATGATGGTTTTTCAGATATTGTACTAACAGCAAACCAAGGTAGTAACAAAATATACTTAAATCAAAAGGGTTTTGAGTTTAAAGATATTACTGAGTCCTCTGGAATGTCTGGCAAAAATACATGGTCTACAGGAGTTGTTATGGTAGATATTAACGCCGATGGATGGTTGGATATCTATATTTGTAATGCAGGTAACGTCGATGGTGATAACCAGAAAAACGAGCTCTATATTAATAATAAAGACCTCACTTTTACCGAAAAAGCAGAGGCTTATAATCTAGCCGATACCGGGTTTACTACTCATGCTGCCTTTGTTGATTATGATAAAGATGGTGATTTAGATGTGTATCTATTAAATAACAGTTTTGTTCCTGTAAACAGTTTGAGTTATTCTAATAAGAGAGAGCTTAGAAGTAAGGATTGGAATGTAAAAGACATACTAAAAGGAGGAGGAGATAAATTACTGCGTAATGATAATGATTTATTTGTAGATGTAAGCGAAAGTGCTGGTATTTATGGCAGTCTTATAGGTTTTGGATTAGGAATTACTATAGGGGATATTAATAATGACTTATGGCCCGATATTTATGTTTCTAATGATTTTTATGAGCAAGATTATCTCTATATAAATAACAAAAACGGAACATTTTCTGAAGAAATAAAAGCCTGGACTCCTCATATTAGTTTATCCTCGATGGGAACCGATTTAGCTGATATTAATAATGATGGGCATCCTGATATTTTTGTTACAGATATGCTGCCAGAGGCAAATCAACGCCTTAAAGAAACTACAGAATTTGAGGGATATGATATATTCGAACTTAAACAGCGTAAAAATTTCCATAAACAATACATGCAAAACACCTTGCAGCTTAATAATGGAAATCAAAGTTTTTCTGAAATAGCATTCTATTCAGGAATAGCAATGACGGATTGGAGTTGGGGTGCAGTTTTATTTGATATGGATAATGATGGATTCAAAGATGTTTTTGTATCTAATGGTATTTCTCATGATCTTACAAATCAAGATTTCATGGATTTTTTTGCAGATGATATTCTAAAAAAAATGATACGAACAGGTAAAAAAATAGGCATGGATACTATTGTTAAAAGAATGCCGAGTACGCCAATTCCTAATTTCGCATTCAAAAATAATAAGGATTTAACCTTTTCGAATGTTGTAAAGCCATGGGGTTTTGAGGAAAATAGCTTCTCTAATGGTTCCTCATACGGAGATTTAGACAATGATGGTGATCTTGACTTGGTCGTAAATAACGTGAACCAACCTGTATTCGTGTATAGAAATGAAACGAATCATCAAACAACAAATACTCATATTCGGTTAAAGTTATTAGGAAAAGATAGAAATACCTTTGGTATAGGAAGTATTGTCAACATGTATATACAAGATGAAATTATACATCAACAAGTGCAACCTTCTAGAGGTTTTCAATCTTCTGTGGATTATGTAATGACGATTGGTACTGGACAATATAAAAAAATAGATTCATTAATAATCACATGGCCCGATAACAGCAGACAGGTCATGAAAAATATAGTTACCAATCAACTAGTAACTCTCGATCAAAAAGAAGCAGGAATTACATCATCAAATAAATTAATTAATGAAAATAATATCTTTCTGACAGAAGTGAAAAATGCAAGCTTACTAAAACATGAAGAGAACCATTATATTGATTTTAATTATGAAGGGTTGATCTATAAAATGCTTTCAAAAGAAGGTCCAGTTATTAGTGTTAGTGATGTAGATAATGATGGAGTCGAAGATTTTTTTATTGGGGGTTCCAAAGGCCAATCCGGACAAATATATTTGCAAAAAGAAAAAGGGTTTCTTAAAAAAAGACCTATAGACCTCTCTAAAGATTCTGATTTTGAAGATACTGCTGCTGCTTTTCTGGATGCCAATGGAGATGGTCATGTAGATCTTCTTGTTGGTTCTGGAGGCAATCAAATTGACGGTATGAAAAGTAATTTTGATTTGAGATTATACCTTAATAATGGTAAAGGAGATTTTACAAAAAGTACCCTTAAAATCCCCAGTAATTTTTATAATACTTCGATAATAGCGCCTTATGATTATGATTCAGACGGTGATATAGATGTGTTTGTAGGAAGCAGAAGTGTTCCTGGAGTTTATGGAATGAATCCTTCTCATTTTTTATTGGAAAATGATGGAAAAGGAAATTTCACAAACCAATTAAAAGAGAAGGCCGTTGATCTAAAACAATTAGGGATGATTACCGATGCTACTTGGGCCGATATGAATACAGATGGTATAAAAGACCTTGTCGTAACAGAGGATTGGGGTGGAGTCCATATCTATCTAACAAAAGATGCAAAATTAACACGATTACGCACTAATCTAACTGCATTGACGGGATGGTGGAAAACTTGTGCAACCAAAGATATTGATAATGATGGGGATATCGATATCGTTTTAGGAAATAGTGGTACGAATTCTATATATAAACCGGATAGTACCAATGTCCTAAAAATGTATATTAATGATTTTGATAACAATGGAGCTATTGAACAGATTTTTACAACATCAGTGAACGGAGAAGATGTACCTGTACATTTAAAAAGAGAACTGACAAATCAAGTACCCATTTTAAAAAAGAAAAATCTAAGATTTGCAGCTTACGCAAAAAAGACAATACACGAACTGTTTCCTGCAAAAAAGATAGAGAGAACTATCAAAAAATCTGTTGGCATTTCTGAGAGTGTGGTTGCTATTAATAATGGAGAAAGTAGTTTTGTGATAAAGAAGTTACCACCGCAAGCACAATTTTCATGTATAAATGATATTGCATTATTAGACCTTAATAATGATGGAAACCTTGATATCATTTTTGGAGGTAATAATTATTCGTTAAAACCTCAATTTTCGCAATTAGATGCCAGTTTTGGCGGTGTTTTGTTAGGAGATGGTAAAGCTAATTTTAATTGGGTCAACTATGCAGATTCTGGTTTTTTTATCGATGGAGTTATCAATTCCATAAAAACATTCAATTCTCCAAAGAAAGATACACGCCTTATAATAGGTATTAACGATGAGATTCCATTAATATATGAGGTACAACAACATGAATAATATGTTATCCAAATGGTTGTATGTAGTGGTCATTGTGATACTCAGTATAGGGTGTCAACAAAAGCAGAACAAATTATTTCATTTAGTACCTAGTAAGAAAAGTAATATATCGTTCCAGAATACCTTACAGCCGACTCAAAAACTTACTATTCTGGATTACCTTTACTATTATAATGGCGGCGGAATAGCTATTGGCGATATTAATAATGATGACCTACCCGATCTTTTTTTTACAGGTAATCAAGTTCAGAATAAACTATATTTAAATAAAGAAGGTTTCCAGTTTGAAGACATAACGGATAATTCAGGTATAGGAGGAAACTCTCATTGGAATACAGGAGTCACTATGATTGATGTCAATTGAGATGGGTGCAAAAATATATATTTTGGTCATGGTACATAATGCTCCTGTAGAAATTTATGAATTGAATATGGCAATGAAAAATGAATCCCTAAAAACAAAATAACATTATGATGCATATAAAAAGAATAGCATTTGGATGCCTTATTTCGTTACTAGTATTTTTTGCTTGGTACTTATTCATAAAAACATATGACTTTGAGGTTGTTATACAGGCAGAAACATCGCCAGGTACTGTTTATCATAATGTTCTGGGATGGAACGCTAGTCTTAATAAAGGGAATACAAAAACTGTATTTAGTAAAAAGAAACCATTCGAAAATTTAATCCATACCTATGATTTTGAATCTTATAAATTAGAATTTGATTGGAAAATGCACAAAATCAATGATTCCATCACCAAAGTCTTTATAGGAGTAAATGATTTGGACAAACCTATACGAACTCGTATTAAAAAATTACTTGGTATTTCACCCATCCAAACATTAATCCATCAGGAATTTACAGGTTTTAATGCGACCTTATTATCGCATTTGGATCAGTTTAAAGTTGTAATAGATGGCGAACAAAAAAGTCCTGAATCCTTTGTGGCATACGTGAATATTTCTTGTAACCAAAATGCAAAGGCAGTCAATATGATTAATAACAGCACTTATATTAATACTTTTTTAAAAAGCCATAATTTAGCACTAAAATCAAACCCATTTATCGAAATATTAGACTGGAATAAAAATACAGGAGAATTGAATTTTAATTTCTGTTTCCCTATTGAAAAACTTGATGATTTTCCTGTACATAGTGAGATAAAATATAAAAAAGTAGTCGCTAAAAAATCTTTGAAAGCTACCTTTCAAGGTAACTATAGTTATATAGATAGGGCATGGTATGCTTTATGTCAATATACTTTAGATAAACAAATTAAACCTCTGAAAACTATTATAGAGGTTTATCACAATAATCCTCATACTGATGTAAAGGATGTTAAATGGACGGCAGAAGTTTATATGGAAATTGAATGATGGTTTTTTATGGAGTTATGAAATAAAGGCAAAATAGAATCATACAATGTTAAATTTAGAAAAAGTTTATTGTTATTTTGGAACTATAAAACCAAATACTTAGTGTTAAGTTTAAACTAAAGCGGTATTGATTTCTCTGTTCCTCTTTTTCTAATTGTCTTATTGTATTACCTATGAAGTTGGTCTAAAATCTCCATTACTTCATTTTTCTTTCTTACAGATACAGGTATGTTTTCTCCGTTTTTTAACATAAGATACCCTCCATCGGTTTTGATAAAAGCACTAATGCATTGTAAATTGACTAAATGACTTTGATGAACTCTTAAAAACTGATAGTTTTTGAGCATATCTGCAAAGTACTTTAATGTTTTTGTTACAAATATTTTTTGTCCATCCTGAAGATAAAAGATAGTATTATTACTATCTGATTCACACCTAATGATATCATCAAGACTCACAATAATAATTTTATCTAGTGTATGAAGTGATATTTTATCAGGTTTTTGCTCTGGAGCAGATAAAGTATCTTTTAAAATGTTTAAGCGTTCTTTGTTTGGTTGTATTTGTTTTTTTGCTTTAGCAATAGCTTGCGCTAATTCTTCATTAGAATATGGTTTTAAAACATAGTCTATAGCGGCAAATTTAAAAGCTCGGATTGCATACTCATCACTAGCGGTAACAAAAATAATTTTTGATTTTAGTTCTGGAAATATTTCTAATACATCAAAACCAGTTCCGTCACCTAACATAATATCTAAAAAAAGAATATCAGGTTCTGTATTACGTAAAGATTTTGCTGCTTCAACAACGCTCTGCGCGGTATCAACGATTTTTATTTCTGGATGGTTAGCCTGTAAGTCACTTTTTAAAAGTTGAAGTGCATCGGGCATGTCTTCTACAATGATTGCTGTAAGCATAGTTTTTTCTAATAGTCGGTTTCTAAAGGAATTTTAAATGCAATTTGGGTGCCGGCAACAGTTTTGCCATTATTCATAA
The DNA here is from genome assembly GCF_003443715.1 of Aquimarina sp. AD10. Lineage (NCBI taxonomy): Bacteria > Pseudomonadati > Bacteroidota > Flavobacteriia > Flavobacteriales > Flavobacteriaceae > Aquimarina > Aquimarina sp. AD10. The sequence goes on from NZ_CP031965.1 coordinate 5,109,967, forward strand.
TCTCTTCTATTTGTAAAGAATCTTCTCCTGAAATAGATTCTAGTCTTTCACGAGTAACTGTCAATGCCATTGATTGATGATCTGTATTCGTTTTGGCCTTTTGTGATTGAAAAATCCCTTGTCCGTTATCTTTTACAGTACAATGTAAGAAATCTTCTGTAGTGTGAAAGAGGACTTTTAATTCGCCATCTCTACTTCCTTTTAAAATACCATGTCTTACAGCATTTTCTACAAAAGGCTGAATTAACATTGGAGGAATCAGAATTTCTTCTGGATCAAAATCTGTGTCAATAGAAATCTCATAGGTAAAGGGTTTGCTAGCCATTAACTTTTCGATTTCTATATAATGTTTAAGTGTTTGTATTTCTTGATCCAAAGTAATATAATCTTTTCTTGAATTATATAAAGTTTCTCTTAATAAAGTAGCAAAGGTATTAATGGTATTATTCATCTTAAGAGGATTGCTAGTCCCCATAGCTTTTATTCCGTTTAAAACATTAAAAATAAAGTGAGGATTCATTTGTAGTCTTAAAGCCTTCTGTTCTAGTGACAACAAATGATTTTGCATTTGTAAGCGTTCTTGCTCTACTTTATTTTTTTGTTTTACCCTACGAATATAAGATAAAGCATAACCACCTACAAGTAATAGTATAGCTGCAAGTACGGCTAATTGAAACCATGCTTTTTCGTATATAGGGCTATCTATAAAGAAACGAAATGTAGTTAGATCACTTTCTTCCCATCTATAATTTCTAGATTGCGCAGAAAAATAATGCGATCCATACGCTAAACCAGCAAGATTTTGTTTGCTTTCTGATGACCAAGGACTCCATTCGGAGTTATTAAGTCTAAAACGATATTGGATATCATTAGGGTGATCTAGATCTATAGTTTTATAACTAAAGGATAGTTCTGTTTGATTTGGTTTTAATCGCAAAACATGGTCGCTATTTGCCCATGAATTAAGATTGATAGAATCAACGCTTCTGTAAGCAACTTCTACATCTTCAAAGAATAGTTTAGGTTTTATGGTGGTTTTAGTAGTGACAGTAGGTTTATATTCTGTTAACCCGTAAATAGCACCAAACCATAAATTTCCCTCCTGATCTTTGGTAACTGCATTAAGGTGAGTTTCAATGCCTAGAAAGCCATCATTTCTTCCGTAATGATATATGTCAACAATATCATTAAATTGATTAAGCTCAATTTTATCGACACCTCGTTCGCTACCTGCCCATAAATTACCCTGGTCGTCAAAGATCATTTGGTAAATATTATCCGAATATGGTTTTTTTCTTCCTTTTAGTTTTTTTATTACTATTTTATCTAGGTCAGACCACCAAATTCCTCTTCCTGCGGTTCCAATAAAGATTTTATCGTCATGAAACAGTATTGTACTTATAGCAGTTTTTTGATTTAAAATATTTCCAAGATGTTTTACTCTATTATTTTTTATATATCCCAAATGACCATTTTGAGTTGCGTACCAAATTTTACCTTTGGGACCTTTAGTCATATGTCTAATTTGCAAATCTTTTATTCCGCTTTTGCGATTAAATTTTTTTGATGATAAGAGTCGCTTTCGTGCTGGATCATATTTAAAACGAATAATACCGCTAGAATACGACGCAGCCCAAATAAGACTTTTGTCAACTAATATTGTTCTAATCCAGTCTGAAGGAAGTCCATCATCACTATCTAAAATATGATTTGTATATACTGTTTTAGGAATAGTATCAAATTTTAGAATAATAGAATCTTTTTTTTGTCTTTTTATAATAGTACTGTCAACAATAATGGTATCAATTTGCTTACGTTGTTTAAAAAGTATGCCTTTACCTTCAGTACCTGCCCAGATATTTCCAGAATTATCACTGGTTATTGTTCTTATTTTTACTTCGGCTAAACGATCATCCTGAGGGATATGATGTATTCCTGTCGAATCTATTTTAATAAGTCCAGTTTCAGAATTTGAAGCCCATATGCCATCTCTAGCAGTGTGTATTGCATATACTCGATTACCTTTTAGCCCAGTATTCTGGTCATAGTGCATAAAGTTATTCTGAAAATATTTATAAAAACCACCTCCAGAAGTAGCGATCCAAATATTTGATTGCTGATCTACGATACTTTTTCTTACGTGCGAAACCGTTAAACCATTCTTTCGGTTAATTTTTTTCTTATGTAACCGAGTGTCCCCGTCGATAATTGTTATACCTTCATTATCTGTTGAAAACCAAAGTTCATTTAAATTATGAATAGAAATATTATTTACTCTCAAAGGTTGCGAAAGCCACTTGTTCCCATAAGATCTTGCATTGGTATTTAAAACAAGAATACCTTCTTCACGGGCAGCTGCAAAAATTTTATTTCTATAAAAAACGGCTGCGGTAAAATGGTGAGCACTATGTCTTTCTTTGATACTGGCACTTTTCTTAATTGCATTTAATTTCCATAACCCTTTACTTGTGGCTACCCAAAACAATTTGCCATCAAAAGCAATATCATTAATAATACTGGTATTGATTTTAGGATTTAATTTAACCTTACTTAAACCAAGTTCTTTTGTGTACTGATATATACCGACATTAGTGGCTAAGTAAGTTTTATTTTCAAAACGATATATTTTATTAATCCGAGGACCTTCAAGGTTTATGAATTTATTTTTTGTTTTTATAGAAAGCCCTCTTTTTGTTCCGATAAACAAACTATCGTTTACAAAATTAAGAGCATGAATATAATTTGACTGTAATCCATCACTTTCATTCCAGATTTTGAATTCTTCACCATTAAATCGACACAAGCCTCCTCCTTGTGTTCCTAACCATAAGTAACCCATTTCATCTTGAACCATATCGTATACCTGAGATTGTGGTAAACCATCTTCAAGAGTAAAAGCCCAAAGTCTATTGTTTTGCGCATTTATTGAGTAAATGGTGCAACATAGCAAGAAAGAGAAAATATAAATTTGGCGGTTTAAATTCATAAAAGATTAATGAGGTTAAGAACAAATATAATCAAACTGATTTTTAGTTGTAGATAACTAAACCCTTAACCTTAATAACAAACAAAACCGACAATACCTTAAATAGGATTGTCGGTATAATAAACAAAAGTTTCCCCCTTTTTGTTTATCAGATTGAGTTTGTTGTTAAGGTGTTTTAATACCCTGTTATAGCAGTTGTGGTAGGATCGTCAACGATCCCATCATTCCATGCATAGCTTTGTTTAAGGTTTACATACCTTACATCTGATGTGTTTTTATAAAAAGTCTGTGTTTGTAAAATATTTCCTATGATTCCATATTCCTGAGTAGGAAATATATACTGGGAATCAGTATCTGAATTTTCACAATACACATTATTGATTTCTGGTAATTCGATTATGTTGTTATCTTCTCCAATCATAAAATAATAGGATTCTACATGTGCACAACATGCTAAATATTCAATTTCCATCTTAATTACCTCAGAGATTCCTTCTAAACCAGGATTCTCTAAGGTAGTGATAAAGATGTCCTCAAAAAGTTCTGTGTCGTCAATAGTAAGTGTAGATATTTTTTCGGAGCTATCTTTTGCACTTACCAAATTAACAATGTAAGAAGGGTATTCTTGTCCCTCCTGATCTGTGATTTCAGTGGTAACTAAATACTTGTCGCTTTTCGTAAATGTATTTTGGGCATACAGATACTGAAAACTTTGAAATAGAATAATGATTATGGCTACATTTTTCATAACAGCGTATTTTGAGGTTAGCTATTTAATGTAAATGTAAGACCCTAATACTTCCTAAAGGTGGTGGTTTTAGAATTCGTTATGATCTAATTAGAATTCGTAAAAGAGTGTTTAAATTTTTAGAATAACCTTGATTTATAGTATGTAACCCCCTTTGAACGCTCAAAAAACATTCTGTAGAGTGGGGGAATTATCACCAATTCAGGGTGGTGTAAAAAAAACAGTAAACAATACTAAAGGATGAGTTTTTATGTTTAAATTAAAAACCCTTAAAAACACACAAAAATGAAAACAATAAGATATCGATCAAGAGGAGAAGAAGTTCATTATTTAGAAGAAATTTTGACTAAACTAGGGTATACGGTTTATGTATCTAATTTTTTTGGACGAGATACCGATGCTGCAGTCAAAGATTTTCAAAGTAAAAACAACTTAGTAGTAGATGGTATCGTTGGTTTAAAATCTTGGATGAAACTCATAGAAGCTGAAAAAAACTTAGTAGCTTTTAATGATAAGTTTTTATCCGAAAAAGATGTGAAAGATTTTGCAAATCAATTTGGATTGGAAATAGCTATGGTAAAGGCTGTTAATGAAATAGAAAGTCGAGGTAAAGGTTTTTTGGTATACGGTCGTCCTGTCATATTGTTTGAAGGCCATATATTTTGGAGAGAACTTAAGTCTAAAGGTATAAATCCAGAGAAATATGTTTCTAACCGAACCAAAGATGTTTTGTATAAGAAATGGACCAGATCACATTATAGAGGTGGAGCAGGTGAGTATGATCGTTTAGAAAAAGCTGCGGGAATATCAGATTTACCGGCATTTCATGAAGCCGCATATAACGCTGCTTCCTGGGGAGCATTTCAGATTATGGGCTTTCATTATAAAAACCTTGGATATGCATCGATTGATCATTTTGTTTCAGAAATGTATGAACACGAACGTGAACACCTCAAAGCTTTTGGGAAATTTGTAGAAAACACCTCCTTTAAGGGTAAAAAGTTGCTGGATTGGATTAAAGAGAAAAATTGGGCCAAATTCGCTGAAGGATATAATGGGCCAGGATACAAAAAAAATAAATATGATACTAAATTAGAAAAAGCGTATCAAAAGTATAGTTGATTTTAGTTTGAATATAGTTGGATAATTTTTAAAAGGAAACTCCATCGATAATGTAATAAGAGTTATTTTTATATCCATGATAAATAACTTTGAAAACGAATTTTTTGGTATTGGTATTCAAAATGGGAAAACTCCGGAAAACCTTGGTGTTTTATGGCGTTCTGCCCAGAATATGGAGGCAAGTTTTATTTTTACTATTGGTAATAGATATGCTAAACAAGCAAGCGATACACATAATGCGGTAAAAGCAATGCCTTACTTTCATTATGATACTTTTGAAGATTTTTATCATCACTTACCAAAAGGAGCAATGCTTGTAGGGGTAGAACTTACAGATAGGGCTGTCTCATTAGAAACATTTAATCATCCAAAACGTTGCGTGTATCTTTTAGGAGCTGAAGATCATGGTCTATCTAAAATGGCTATAGAGAAATCTCAATTTGTCGTAAAATTTAAATCAGAGTTAAGTTTAAATGTTGCTGTTGCAGGAAGTATAATTATGTATGATAGAGGTATTGATAAACCAAGATTTATCAAGGGCTTAAATTCATAGTTTAATATTTAGAATAAAGTATTACATCGATATATGTTTGAAAAAATAGAAGGTTTTATAGCTTTTTTTAGTCCTTGGATTTGGGATTGGCCACTGTTAATACTGCTTATTGGAGGTGGACTTTTTTTTCTGATTTATTCTAGGTTTACTCCGTTTTTTTATTTCAGACATGCTATTCAAGTACTTGGAGGTAAATATGATAATGAAGAAGCGCCAGGGCAACTTAGCCATTTTCAGGCTTTGTCTTCTGCGATAGCAGCTACAGTCGGAATGGGTAATATTAGCGGAGTAGCTATAGCCATTGTTACAGGAGGGCCAGGAGCAATCTTTTGGATGTGGATAAGCGCTTTAATAGGTATGGCTACTAAGTTTTATACCTGTTCCTTATCAGTAATGTATCGATCAAAAGATGAAGATGGAAAATTGCTTAGCGGTCCAATGTATGTTATAATGAATGGTTTGGGTGAAAAATGGAAACCTCTTGCAGTTTTTTTTGCTCTTGCTGGCCTAGTAGGAACTTTACCGGCATTTACTGCTAATCAACTAACACAAACGTTGGTAGATGTAATGAATTGGGGAGATGGTAGTAAATTATATATTGGTCTTGTACTAGCTGTAATTGCATCTATGGTAATTTTAGGTGGCATTAAAAGAATAGGATTGGTAGCAAGTAAATTGGTGCCTTCTATGGTAATTCTTTATTTTGTAACAGTATTTACAATTTTGATTATACAAATTGATGTAGTGCCGCAAATGTTTATGTTGATTTTCTCAGATGCCTTTTCTGGCGAAGCTGCTGCGGGGGGAGCATTAGGATATTTAGTAAAAACAGGAATAAAGAGAGCAGCTTTTTCTAATGAAGCAGGTATAGGAACGGCTCCAATGATGCATGGAACCGCAAAAACTAATGAGCCTATTCGTGAAGGGTTAGTAGCGATGATAGGTCCGGCAATTGATACGTTATTGGTATGTACATTAACAGCTTTAGCCATTTTGTCGACAGGTGTTTGGCAATATACTGATGGAAATGGGATTTCATTAACCCTAGAAGCTTTTAATAGTGTTTTGCCTTATGGTTTAGGAGATATTGTTGTGGTTATCATGGTTTTGGTGTTTGCTTTTTCTACACTATTTTCTCATTCCTATTACGGAACAGTTTGCTTAGGGTTTTTAACAAAACCTAAATATGGGAAGTATTACAATTATGTTTATATAATTTTTATTGTAATAGCTGCTGTAGTCAAAATTGATTTTGCAATTAACCTTATTGATAGTGCTTTTGCACTAATGGCAATTCCCACCGTAGTTTCAGGGTTAATTTTAGCTCCAAAAGTAAATGCGTTTGCCAAAGAGTATTTCAAAAAAGTATAACTACAGTTGGTAGATGTATTGTGAAATGAATGCCATTTTGTTTATTTACGTACAATAAATTCACTCCTTCTATTTTCTTGGTGTTCTTCCTCAGTACAGGGAACATCATCAACGCAATGATTAATTAGTCGTCTTTCACCATATGCTTTACCGCGGATTCTTCGCCAATTAATATTTCCTTCTTGTATGATGTATTTAACGGTTGCACGCATTCGTTTTACACTTAACCTTTTATTATACCAATAACTTGACCTGCTATCTGTATGTGATCTTACCTCAATTTTTAATTCTGGATATAAGTTCATAGCCGAAATAATCTTTTGTAATTCTACCTCTGCATTTTTAGTAATGGATGAATCATCTAAACCAAAATGAATAGGGTTGAGTTGTAATGTTTTGGATAAATCATCACCAATGTTTACAGGAACTAATGTCAATAAACTTTTGACACTGCCTAATGCAGCTAATGGGAACGATACATCATGTATAAATTCAAAAGTGTCATTGGCAGCGATTGTTAATTCTTCTGGGATGAATTGATCTAAAGTGACTTTTACTGTATATTCAGTATTACATTCTACCTCAAATCTATAATTACCTAAGCTGTTAGAAATGATTTCTGTAATCAAATTTTGATTAACATCTAGTAATTCCAAGCGTGCGTTGGGTAGACTTTGGTTTGTAATTTTGTTGTATACTGTGCCTTCTATGTATTGTTTGCACGAAGTGATCAGCTCTTTGGTCTGTTTAAAGCTATAAATATCATCATTTCCTTTTCCTCCTTTTCGATTACTCGCAAAGTAGCCAATTCTAGTATCCTCATTAAGTACAAATGTAAAATCGTCTTTAGGACTATTTATGGGTTTACCAACATTAAATGCTTCAGAAAAACCAACCTCTTCAGGTACAGTTACAAAAACGTCTAAACCTCCTAGTCCAACATGTCCATCACTTGAGAAGTATAAATTTCCTGTATTGCTTATATATGGAAATGTTTCTCTTCCTTCGGTATTGATATTTTCTCCAAGGTTTTTTGGTTTCCCAAATTTTCCATTACCTAAAACATCAACAACAAAGAGGTCTGATTTACCTATGGTGCCTGGCATATCACTTGCAAAATAAAGCTTTTTGCCATCTAAACTTAAAGAAGGGTGGGATACAGAATAATTATCACTGCAAAAAGGCAGCTCTTGAATATTGGTCCATTTTCCATCAATAAAATTAGCACTATAAAGTTTTAATAAAACAACCCCTTTTTTACTAGTTCCTATTTTATTATTGGTAAAGTTATTTCTTGAAAAATATACAGTTTTGCCATCTTTGCTAAAACTAGTTGACGATTCATGAAATTTTGTATTGATCTTACCTTTTAATTTAATAGGTTCATCAAGGCTAATTGTATCTTTCTTGATGTTAGAAGAAAACAGATCTAAAAAAGGCATTCTGTTCCATCCATGAATTTTGGAGTTATTTGTTTTTTTGGTTCTAGAAGAAGCAAATACGATTTGATTTTGATTATTAAAACTAGGTGCATACTCAGAATTTTCAGAGTTTATACTTAAAGGAAAAATATCAAATTTACCCGACTGCAATTCTATAAAGTCTAAATAATCTCTCTTGTTAATAAATGATTTGGCTCTTTTATCTGTTCCGGTAAGTAGATAAAACTGATCCATTACTTTATCTGATTCGGCATATTTTTCGACACTTTTAAGACTTTGGGCATACTTAAACAAATATTCAGGGTTTAAATTCTCAGGATAAGTTTGTATTAGTTTTTCATACCACTCCACAGAAGCCTCTAAGTCTCCCGTAAAATAAAACGAATCGGCTAATTTTTGATATAAATCGGGGGCAGAAAATCCCCTTTGAGCAACATCCAGATAAATAGCTCTTGCATCAATATATGCAAATGCTTCAAAGTTTTCGTTTGCTTTGGTTAATTGCTTACTATAATCCTGACCATTAACATCTTTAGGTGAAAAAAGTAAAAGACATAATAATAGTAAGTTATTGAATAAAAAAAATAAGTTACAATTTTTCAAAAGGGCCCAGTATTTTTTTAAAAATATTGTCTTCACAGGGGTTTTGAACACATACTGGAATTAAATTTATGAAAAATCTAAACAAATAGTTAAAATACTAAGGATTACTTACTAACTGTTTTTTGCTTGTAAATGTTAATAAGATACAGGGGTAAATAAGATATCCTAAATAGAATTATTTTGTTGTTTAATATTGATATACCTTTGTGGCAAAATTAAGTATATGAACCATAAAGCAGGTTTTGTAAATATCATTGGAAATCCAAATGTAGGTAAGTCGACTTTGATGAATGCCTTTATTGGCGAGAAACTATCGATTATTACTTCTAAAGCGCAAACTACTAGACATCGTATATTAGGGATAGTAAATGGAGACGATTTTCAGGTTGTTTTATCAGATACGCCAGGGATTATCAAACCGGCTTATGAGCTTCAAGAATCAATGATGGATTTTGTGAAGTCAGCTTTTGAAGATGCAGATGTTCTGGTATATATTATAGAAATAGGAGAGAAAGACTTAAAAGACGAAGCTTTTTTTGCTAAAATAACAAGTGCTAAAATCCCTGTACTTTTATTAATAAATAAAATTGATTTATCTGATCAGACAAAACTAGAAGAGCAAGTTCAATTTTGGGCACAAAAAGTACCAAATGCAGAAATCTATCCAATATCAGCTCTAGAGAAATTTAATGTTAGAGAAGTTTTTGATCGATTAGTAGAACTGTTACCAGACTCCCCGGCATTTTACCCAAAAGACCAGTTGACTGATAAGCCAGAACGGTTTTTTGTTAATGAAGCCATTAGAGAGAAAATATTACTTAATTATAAGAAAGAGATCCCTTATGCAGTAGAGGTAGAGACTGAAGAGTTTATCGAAGACGAAGATATTATAAGGATTCGTTCGGTAATTATGGTGGAGAGAGATTCTCAAAAAGGAATAGTAATAGGGCACAAAGGGGCTGCGTTAAAAAAAGTAGGTGTCGAAGCGCGTAAAGAATTAGAGAAATTTTTCGGTAAGAAAATTCATATTGAACTTTATGTAAAGATTAATAAAAATTGGCGTAGTAATCAACGGCAATTAAAACGTTTTGGTTATAATAGCTAATTTTGTAGGTTTTTAAATGTAGGAATTTTAAAAACAAGGTATAACACGGGTTAAAAAATACACTTAAACGTTTTTGTGTTTTTTTTTAATTGATTTTTACGGCTATTCCATACTTTAGCATTCCAAATCAACATAAACCCAAAATATGAAACACCTATACTTCTTCACACATTCTTAATTTTTAAAAGGATTTTTAAAATAAAATTATATGATCTGATATGAGGGCTTAATTTAACTCATGTCGTATTCATTTTATTTTTTATGCTTAACACCTAAAGTATACTCACCTTAAATATTTTTTTTAATCTCTTTAAAACAAATGACATTATGTCGAAAAACACAACACTCAAAACTAACCTTTCATCTGCGCTTTTTGCTACCGCGATGATAATTTTTCTGGTCAATATTGGTTTTGCTAGATCAAATGATAAAACCAATATTTCAGAAGCAAACCCATCTAACACTTGTTCTAATCCAACAGCAAATGCATTAGGTTACAATGCCTTTGTTCGAAATGAAGCACACCTGGGCTCGGGAGATACCGATGGTCCCGTTGCAATAGGAGGGGATTTGACTTTAGATGGAATTATAACTGTTGCCGGTCAAACAGCCGGAACTAATTACTTTAATGGAGATAGCGAAGCATCTTCATTAGTAGTTAATGGAAAAATAATTTATGATCATGGTCAAGGGATTCAGCTTAATCAAGGGTTTGCAAAAGTAGGAGATCTACAAGGATCGTTTGTATATGACCTAGATAATAATAGAGTTACTACAAATACGAGAGTAACTCCAGGCACATATGATATGATTCCTAGAGTTCAGGTTCATAATAAACAACCTGCAAATAGTGTAAATCATAATAATTTAATTGATTTTGAAGCGGCATTTACAGGGTTTCTAGCTAGATCTAAACAATTTAGCGAATTCGATGCGAATTTAGAAATTGATGCTCATAATAAGATTCGACTTACAGAAAATCAAGTTAATGTAATTAATATTACAGGAAATGAGCTTTTGTCATTACCTTATTTAACATTTGAAAATGCACCAAATATAGATACACCACTTATTATTAATGTTGATGTTTCTGTCGATTTTGAATGGAATATATTTAATATAGCAGGTATAGGAGATCAACAAGGTCGTTTCATTTTATGGAACTTTTATAATGCACCGTCAATTACTCTTAAAGGAGGAGGTACACTTGTAGGTACATTATTTGCTCCGCAATCAAGTGTAACTAAAAATTCCTCAGGTAATGTTAATGGGCAGGTTATTGCTTTGAACTATTACCATAATGGTGGAGAGTTACATCATCATGTTTTTGAGCCTTGTATAGATAACCCTACAGATAATTGTAGTGTAGTAGTAAATGATCAAGAAATTTGTTTAGGTGATAGTACAACTCTAGTAGCAGTTGGAGAAGGAACAGTAGTGTGGTCTACAGGAGAAACTACACCGAGTATAACAGTTGACCCAACAGAAACTACAACCTATTCTGTTACTATTACTAAAGATGGTTGTTCAGCAACAGATGAAGCGGTAGTAACCGTAAAATCCCCAGAGGTTAACATAGGAGAAAACATTATTATTTGCCTAGGAGATGAAGTTACATTAACTTCTACAGAAGCAGATACTTATTTATGGTCTACGGGAGAAACTACACAAAGTATCACAGTAAGCCCTACAGAAAGCATAGCATGGTATAAAATTGAAGTTACTATCGATGGATGTGTAGCAACCGATATGGTTGATGTATTTGTTACATCACCAGAAGTTACTGTAGAGGATCAAGAAATTTGTTTAGGAGATAGCGCAACTTTAACGGCAGTTGGAGAAGGGTCGGTGCTATGGTCTACAGGAGAAACTACGCCAAGTATTACGGTGAGCCCAACAGAAACTACTACCTATTCTGTTACTATTACCAAAGGTGGTTGCACAGCAATAGATGAAGCTGTAGTGACTGTTAAATCCCCAGAGGTTAGTATAGGAGAAAACATTATTATTTGCCTAGGAGATGAGGTTACATTAACCTCTACTAAAGCAGATACTTATTTATGGTCTACGGGAGAAACTACACAAAGTATTACAGTAAGCCCTACAGAAAGTATTGCATGGTATAAAATTGAAGTTACTATTGATGGATGTGTAGCAACCGATATGGTTGATGTGTTTGTAACATCCCCAGAAGTTACCGTAGAGGATCAAGAAGTTTGTTTGGGTGGGAGCGCTACTCTAACAGCAGTTGGAGAAGGATCAGTTCTATGGTCTACAGGAGAAACTACGGCAAGTATTACGGTGAGCCCTATAGAAACTACAACCTATTCTGTTACAATTACCAAGGGAGGGTGTACAGCAACAGATGAAGCTATAGTAACTGTTAAGTCTGCAACAGTTAGTTTGGGTGACGATATCTCTGTTTGTGAAGGAGAAGAAGTAGTTTTAGTAGCTACCGAGGCTGATGAGTACTCTTGGTCTACAGGAGAGACTACTCAATCTATCATAGTAAACCCAAAAGAAACTTCAGAATATACTGTTGTTGTAAAGCAAGGAGACTGTGAAGCTGCAGATACAATACTCGTAAATGTAAATTCTGTAACTGCAGATGCTGGTTCGGATATTACAATTACTAAAGGAGAAACAACTACTCTAACGGCTAGTGGAGGAGATACATATCTTTGGTCTACAGGAGAAACAACAATGTCAATCGAAGTTACCCCAGAAGTAACGACTGAGTATGCAGTTACGGTTCAAAAGAATGGATGTGAAGATATGGATACAGTAGTAGTAACTGTTGATGTAGATATGAATTGTTCTATAGTAGCAAATGCAGGTGACGATGTTACTGTATGTATAGGTGAATTTGTAGAATTAACGGCTAACGGTGGAGATTCATATGTATGGAGTGCACCAACAATAGATGGTGTGATAAGAGATCAAACTATAAGAGTTTCTACTCGTAGAAACGTAGAATATACTGTAAAAGTTTTTAAAGATGGTTGTGATAATTTTGATACAGATAGTGTGATGATACTAGTTGAAACTTGTGATGGAGGAGGAGATGGTACAAATAGAATAGCAGCGGTATATCCTACTCTTGTTAATTCAAGAACTAAAATGTCGTTAGACCTTAAACTAGAGAAAAAACAGAAGGTTACTATTTCTTTACATGACCTTACAGGAGGAAATAAGAGTACTGTGATTAATAGATTTGTTGATCAAGGAGATGAAACCGTTGATATAAATTTTTCAACATTACCACAATTGTCAGAAGGTATATATATGATGAGAATAGTTGGAGATGGTTGGTCTAAAGTAGAAAAAATCGTAGTCGATAATAAAAAGAACTAAGAAATTTATTTTTTTTAATACGTAAAATTCCCTCTAGTTTTTACAATTAATTGTAAAAACTAGAGGGAATTTCTTTATAGTATACTTTTGAAACTTCTAGGGGATAGATAAATTATTTATCCTTAGGATAACATTGAGGATATATTAGATACTCAAATTTGTGTGTTTAATCACACAAATAAAACAACTAATGAAAATTTTTAACAAAACAATTTTTTGTGCAACAGCTCTTTTGGGGATTTTTAGTTCTTGCGAACTTGATGACTATACCGGTGGAGGTGGAAATGATACGCTTACATTTACTAAAATAGGAGGATTCATAAATGGAAATGGAGATGAAGGATTTGCAGAAATTTCTGCATTTGATCCTGAAACTAATAAGCTATTTGTTGTAAATCCAAATGATTCAGAACTCTCTGTTTGGGACTTATCTAACCCTAATACTCCTGTCCAAGGAGTAGATATTGCTTTATCAGGTATTCCAAATAGTGTTGCTGTTAGCAATGGGGTTGTAGCTGTAGCCCTTGAAAACAGTATCGATAAGCAAGCCAATGGTACAATTACTACGTTTGATTCGAATTCTCAAACATTATTAAGCGTATACGAATCGGGAGCTTTACCAGATATGGTGACTTTTAGCCCAAATGGGAAATATATTATTGCTGCTAATGAGGGAGAACCAAATGATGCCTACACCAATGACCCAGAAGGTTCGATAACTATCATTCAGGTCGGGACGAGTGAAGTTTCAAATGTTAGTTTTACAGCATTTAATGGTCAAAACATTGGAAACGATTTTAGAGTATTTGGGCAAGGAGCTTCATTTGCGCAGGATGTAGAGCCCGAATATATTGCCGTTTCAAAAGATTCAAAAACGGCATATGTAGTTTTACAAGAAAATAATGGTATTGCTATCGTTGATCTTAAGACTAAATCAATCAGTAATATTGTAGGGCTTGGCGTAAAAGATCATACATTACTTAGCAATCAATTCGATGCTAGTGATAAAGATGGTATTGTTGGGAATTTTCAAAACTGGCCTGTTTTAGGTTTTTACCAACCAGACGCAATAACATATACTAAAATTAGAGGAGAAGGATATTTAATAACTGCTAATGAAGGCGATGCACGTGATTACGATGGTTTTTCTGAAGAAGTTAGAGTTAAAGATCTTACTTTGGATCCAACCGCGTTTCCAAACGCAACTACTTTGCAATTGGACGAGAATCTTGGAAGATTAAAAACTACAACTGCTAATGGGGATATTGATGGCGATGGCGATCATGATGTTATATATTCTTATGGGGCAAGATCTTTTAGTATATGGTCTACTTCGGGTACTTTGGTTTATGATAGTGGTGATGAGATAGGAAAAACTATTTTCGGAATTGATTCTGGTGCTTTTAATACAAACGAAGGTGGAGCAGCAGATAAAAGATCAGATGATAAAGGAGCAGAACCAGAAGCAGTAGAAACGTTAAGAATAGGAAATAAAACATTGTTATTTGTTGGTCTTGAAAGAACAGGAGGTATTTTGGTATATGATATTTCTAACCCTTCAAGCCCTGTATTTATAGAGTGGCTTAGAGACGCTAATGATATTAGTCCAGAAGGTATGATATCAGTAAAAGCATCAGATAGCCCAACAGGTAATGATTTAATTATAGTAACTCATGAAGTCTCTAATACAGTAGCTATTTACGAGGTAAAATGATCAAAAACTTTGTTGTTTTACAGTAACCTAGTTAGCTATAATACTTGCTATATTTGAAGTAAGTAATTATTTCACTGACTGACTATCAATTATGAAAAGTTCCATAGGCCTTGTTTAGGGCCTTTGGACTTTTTGTTTTTTATGTCAGTTTTTTTCCTTCTATTTTAATCATGTAAAGATATTTAGAACACAAGATGAGTTCTAAAATAAAAAGTCTAATTTTGCACAAAATTAAGAATAGAGTTCAATGAGCAGTATTGTGGCAATTGTAGGGAGACCTAATGTAGGGAAATCAACTTTCTTTAATCGTTTAATTCAGAGAAGAGAAGCTATCGTTGATGCGGTTAGCGGTGTTACTCGTGATAGACATTACGGTAAAAGTGATTGGAATGGCGTAGAATTTTCTTTAATAGATACCGGAGGTTATGTTGTAGGTAGTGACGATATTTTTGAAGCAGAGATTGATAAACAAGTAGAATTGGCAATTGATGAAGCAGATGCTATTATTTTTATGGTAGATGTAGAGTCAGGTGTAACAGGAATGGATGAAGATGTTGCTAATCTGCTACGTAAAGTGGATAAGCCTGTTTTTTTAGCAATCAATAAAGTAGATAACGGAAAAAGAGAAGCTGATGCAGTCGAGTTTTATAATTTGGGACTTGGTGAGTACTACACCATTGCTAGTATAAACGGAAGCGGTACAGGTGAACTTTTAGATGCACTAGTAAAAGCACTACCAGAGCAAGAAGAAGATGATGATGATGAGTTGCCACGATTTGCAGTGGTAGGAAGACCAAATGCAGGAAAATCGTCTTTTATAAACGCATTAATTGGTGAAGATAGATATATAGTAACTGATATTGCTGGAACAACCAGAGATTCGATCGATACAAAATATAATCGTTTTGGTTTCGAATTTAATTTGGTAGATACTGCTGGGATACGAAGAAAATCCAAAGTAAAAGAAGATTTAGAATTTTATTCAGTAATGCGATCCGTTCGAGCAATAGAGCACTCTGATGTTTGTTTGTTAGTATTAGATGCAACCCGAGGGTTTGATGGACAGGTGCAAAACATCTTTTGGTTAGCAGAACGAAACAGAAAAGGAATAGTAATCTTAGTTAATAAGTGGGATCTTATAGAAAATAAGGAGAGTAACACATTAAAAGATTTTGAAAAATATATTCGTAAGCAAATAGAGCCTTTTACAGATGTGCCAATTGTATTTATTTCTGCGCTAACCAAGCAACGTTTGTTTAAAGCAATGGAGACTGCTGTAGAAGTATATAAAAACAGATCCAAAAAAATCAAAACCAGTGAGCTTAATGAGATTTTATTACCAATAATTGAAAGAAATCCGCCTCCTGCGTATAAAGGCAAGTATGTAAAAATAAAATACATTACGCAATTACCTACACCACAACCTCAATTTGCATTTTTTTGTAATTTGCCACAGTATATAAGAGATCCTTATAAAAGGTATATAGAAAATCAACTTCGAAAAGAATTTGACTTTAACGGGGTGCCAGTTTCTGTGTATTTTAGGAAGAAGTAGTTTCTCAGCTCTTGAGTGATACTATTGTTTTTTAGTAAGCGTCACTGTAAGGAGTGTTAAATAGGCTATTTCTTTTAAGGTAAATGGTTTTGTTCTTAAAATCAAAAACGGTATTGAATCTTTTAAGTAATTCATTTCCTAAGATATGAGTTTTAAAACCCGCAGGATTTTCTCTATTTAAAAGCTGTGTCGGTAGTTTGTTTATGGTTTGTCCTGCAAAATTTAGTGTAGGTATTTCAACTACCTTGGTTATAAATATATCGCCAGCACCATTTCTTAATTGATTTGTTTTAATGACACGGAGATCTGCCTTGAATAGTTGTTCTTTTACTGTGATACTATCTAATAGCAAAGATTTCTGATAACCTGTATCGAATAAAAAACGACCTTTAAAATTCTGATTTTGGATTTCAATAGTTCCGTTAAGACATAAAACGGTTTTAACCTGTTCTAGTTCAGATGTAGTGTAATTTGTAAGATCAGGTAATTTTTCATGTACAATCAATAGTTTTTTATCATAGTTTAACGAGACTATTTTGTCTTTAAATAAATCCCATCCAAACCTACCATCTGTCCCTTGTCCAGAATGTCGCACAGGATATATCTCTAAATCATTCCATTTTAATTTCCCTACTTGTAAAGACGCAAGAGACTTAAGCTTTACATAGTTTTTAGTAGGTACGTTTTCTTTCTTGTCATTTAATAAATTGGTTTTTTCCTTTATAGCGTCATGTGTAAGTAAAAGTCCAGTGGTTCCTGAATCAAATTTTAGGTATAATGTATCCACACCGTTAAGAACTGTTTTTATTTTGATGTTATTATACTCGGTCAATTCAAAAGGAATTACTATTTCTTTTGAACTTATCTTCTCTACAATTTTTTTTTCCGATTTTTTACAACTGTAAAGAGTGAAAATAAATAGTGGAAGACATAAAAATACTACTGTTTTATTTTGGAATCCCATAATTCTTTTTAAGGTACGAGTGGTTAAAAATTTACAAACAAAGATGGGGTCTAAATATATTAATTAACCTACTTAATTATATAATTAAGTTGTTATTATTTAATAATGTATAATTATTTAATTCTTAAAGTTATGGGTAGCTAAGTAGGATTTTCTTCAAATAATGTTGAATTAGTGCTTCCTTATCGGTGTTTATTAGATGAAACAAATCATGGTGATTAATAGTGCTTTATTCGAGGGGACTTAACTTTTAATTAATCTAATCTCTTTAGGTGAAATAATATTTTTATTGTAAGTTAGTAGTGGTGATTTTAGATACTACTTTTTTTCCAACTAGAAAAATAGTGTTTAAATTACTGGAAATCAGATAATCTCGTTATTGATTGTTTTACTTGCTTAAAACCTAGGCTTCATGAGAAAAATAATTATAGCATTGATTTTAGTAATAAGTGACTACAGACTTACTTATTATAAATGGGCTATTCAAAAAATTGTACCTATTAAAAAAGATATAGCAACTATTAGGAATATTAAGTTGTTATTAAGATTCTCTGCAAATTTGGGTTTTATCTTATATAAAGAATTTCAATTTTCTTTAACCAAATTTGCTAAAATTACCTACCCCTCTATACTGACCAATTCCAAAATAGGTAATAGGTCAGGAACTAATTTTTTTAATGAATACTATTTGAAAATTTAGTTCATAATTATCTGAAAGAAATTTGTTTTTGGAATACTAAAGATCGTTCAGGAGGATGACACTAGTATTGTAACGTAATTATTACAATACCAAGGTTCATTGTTTATAGTACGCGATATTTTGGAGAAGTCATTTCTTAAAAATATAGCGGATAAGTATGTCCAGGAACATCTTTGTTAGTTGAGAGTATATGAAAATTTAAGTTTTTCATTTAACTATAAAATGAAGGGCAATTGTCATGTCCTGACTGATGACATTTTAATAATTAATTAAATTTTTTCAACAATGAACAAAAAATCTAAAATCGCTTCAAACTCAAAAGAAAAAGAAGTATTAAACAAAGCATTTAATACTTCTGATGAAGACCAGTTAGACCTTTACAAAGCAATTTTTGGAGGTAGAATAAGCTCTTCTTGTTCTGTAGTAGCAGTAAGTAAAAACAGCTTAAGATCATCTGCTTATGACAAAATTGATACGTTTTTGCAAGCGGCATCTTTTTAAGTTATAGTAAAGTACTAACTAGATAACCTCTAAACTAAAGAGGTTATCTGGTTTTTTTAAAATTCAGATTAAATTTTAACTATGTATAAAGTCACTTCTTTTGTTTTAAAAATTGCCAGTAGATGCAATCTCAATTGTTCGTATTGCTATATGTACAATATGGGGGATCAAACATACTTAAAGCAGCCTAAATTTATGGCTTTAGAAACAGTGCAAAATTTTGCTGATAGATTAAAGAGCTATTGCGAAAATGCCGATATTAAATACGTTCAAATAGTATTTCATGGGGGAGAACCTTTACTATTGAAACCTGATTATTTTGAAAAATGTGTTACTATTTTTAAAAATACAGCTCCAGCATTAGAATTTGTTTTTACGGTACAGACAAACGGAGTAACCTTAGATCAAGATTGGTATTCGATATTTAAAAAAAACAATATTTCTGTTGGAATTAGTATTGATGGTCCAAAAAAATACCATGACGAATATCGTGTTTTTCACAACGGAAAAGGATCCTATAATAAAGTAGCAAAAGCCGTTCAATTAGGTAAAAATAACAATTTAGCAGGTTTGTTACTTGTCGTGAATATTAATATTCCGGTAAAAGAATTGTATGCCGAAATAAAACATCTAGATGTTTCAAGTTTAAATTTGCTATTACCAGATGGTCATTATGATCAGGCACCTTTAGGATTAGATGAAAATAGATGGAATGATAAACATTATACGCCATATGCCGATTGGTTTATTGATTTGTACAAACTGTGGAAAAATGACAAAGAGCGATCAAAAATTTACTTCTTTGAAACCTTAATAAAGATGGTAATGGGAGAAGAAGGAATAGGGAATCAATTGATCGGAAGACGTACTAATGGAGTAGTGGTTGTAGAATCTGATGGGAGTATTGAAGTGGTAGACTCATTAAGGGCATGTTTTGAAGGAATTACCCGTAATGAGATTAATGTCTATAAAAACAATCTTGAAGATTTATTCGAAGATAAAACGTTTCAGATCTATTATAGGGCTCATGATAATGTAGCCGAACAATGCTTGAATTGCCCAGTGTTTGATATTTGTGGCGGCGGGTTCTTAGGACATAGATACTCCAATGAAAATGGTTTTGACAATCCTACCATGTATTGTAAAGATATGGTACGATTGATCTCTTTTATCCAAAATGATATTTTGAATTCTTTACCAGAGGATGTTGTCCAACAATTAAACATAGAGGAATTAAAATATGAAGATATCATTAATGGGTTCGAACAAGAAAATAATGTAAAAATTAACCCAGAAGTTCAAGAAGAATTAGCTTCATTTAAAAAGGAAATTCACGTATGAAACTAAAAAAAGGAATGCGCATTTATGGGCATATCGAAGGGATTTTAGAACAAATCTCTGTCAATACAGGTGTGAGAGCTGTAGATGAGCATAATGGCATGAAATATTTTGAGGATTCATATGTGCCATTGCATACCTGGCGATTGTTAACACATCAAGAATCAAAACTGGTAATAGAAGATCAAACAAAATTTTCTGACTACAGTAAAAATTTATATTTAGGAGAAATTTCAAATACATTAAGAGATTTGTTTAAATCACTTAATTTAGGTACTTGCACACACCCAGATCAGGTATATCCAAAATTTCAGGATAACAAGGCACTTGTAGAAAAGATAAATGAAGAATTACATGCATTCCTAAAAGACTGCTCTTCTATAGGGAATTATAAATTTCATCGTATCACCAGAGCAATGCCCAACAGAGAAACGATAACAAGTCATTATATAGATGAAATTTTTATGTATATAGGCTTGCATATTGATCAAAGTAAGCATTTCAAAATTCATACGGCTCATAAATCAGGCAATAGAATCTCTATAAATTTAAGTAATGAGACAAGAACATTAGTCTTTACGAATCTTACCTTAATCCAAGTGTATAATTTACTAAGTCAAAAAATAGATCTAAAAAGAATAAAATTAGATCCTGATAATATAGCTGCATATTTTTTCAAGTACTACCCTGATTATCCAGTTATTAAGCTAGAAATCAAACCGTATCAGTATTATGTAGCACCAACAGATAATTTTTTTCATGATGCGTCTACTATAGGAAATAAAGATATAGATATGACTATCGTCTATACGGGTTTGTTTGATCAACTTCCTTAATTGTAATTACTTAATATATAACAGATGGAAATAATAAATAATGGAATACGATTACATAGTACAGACGAAAACTTCTTTAATGATATTAGTATTAATTCAGGAACAACACATCATTTAAATCAGGAAATAAGCAAAATAGAATATTTAGATTGGTCTTTTGTACCCAAGTATAATGAAGATGCATATGTAGCTAAAAGAGACTGGAGAAAATTATCAAAAAAAGAATTAGAGGCATTAAAAGCTTCTTCTGATAGGAATTATTACAACACGATCTATGTTGGTGATATTCCTAATGAATTAAGAGATATTTTTGAAACCCTAAAATTCAATAAATGTTTACGACCAGAAGATGTGCATGAATGCATGAAAAAAGATCATGATATGACGTTAAAGCTAAGTAATACGATGCAAACATATCTTAGTGGCTTTGCCAATGCGGCTCCATTTCATTTTCATTTTATAGGCGCAAATCTCCCAAATGTAGATATGGTTGCGTGTGATACGACTGTGCTTCCTGCAGACCATACTGAAGAAGATAAAAAATATATGGGTATTCATAATGATGGTGCAGAACCTACAACTGTTCATGAATCATATAAATCAGGAAATCGTTTTACCATAAACCTTGGGTCAGAAACACGTTATTTTTTATATATGAACCTTTCATTACCCCAAGCTTATACTATGCTTGAAACAAAATTAGGCCTAGCTATCAAAGATGTTGATTTGTTTACAATTTCAAAACTATTTTTTGAGCATTTTCCAGATTATCCTGTGATTAAGATTCCTCAAAAGCCATATCAATATTATATCGCTCCAACAGATCATTGTTTTCATGATGGATCAACTTTTGGAATGACAAAACTTGATGTGCTAATGATATATTTTGGCAAATTTCAATATTAATCATCGTTTTAAAAAATAATATATGAAAATCAAAAGGCATATAATGGTTCATAATTCGCTTCCAGAAGGGACAGGTGCACTGGCTATAAATTCTGGAACAGTTTACCATAAGCAACACAAAGCAGCTTTAGTTCATTATTTAGATGAGGAGTTTACTCCAGAATACCTAGATCATGCATATGTAAACAAAAGAGATTGGCGAGAATTAACGGTAGAAGAACTTGAATGTTTAAAACCAGACGAGAGTTGTAATGATGTTAATACTGTGTATTTAGGTGAGATTCCTAAACCTTTGCAAGCATGTTTTAAAGAGTTACAGTTGCAAGAAAGTGAAAGTAGAGATGAGGTTTTTAGTAATTTTGAAAAGAATCCAGAGTTGACTAAACAAGCAACACAATTACTTCATGAATTTTTGCTCCCTCTATCTAATGATAAAAAGTTTCATTTTCACTGTATTGGTGTGAATTATCCAAATGTAGAATTAGTGGCTGCAAATACTACCATGCTGCCAGATGGTTTTAAGCAGGCAGATAAAAAATTTTTAGGACTGCATAATGATGGAACACAGTCTATGACAATTGATACCGCACATGAGTTCGGAAACAGAATTAGCATTAACTTAGGTAAAGATTCACGTTATTTGTTATTCGTAAACCTGCCTATAAAAGAAGTATATGCAATGCTAAAAGAAAAGCTGAAAACCAGTGAGTTAGCACTTGTAAATATCTCTAATATTCCAGAATATTTCTTTAAACATTTCCCAGATTACCCAGTGATTAGAGTAGAACAAAAACCCTATCAATATTACATTGCTGCAACCGATAATTGTTTTCATGACGGTTCTACATTAGGAAGTAGGTACTTAGATGTATGTATAGTATATTTTGGGAGTTTTCAATATTAAAAAGTAAATATAATGACACAATCAGTTACTATTAAAAAAGGAATTAGTATTCACAATAGATTACCAAAAGGATATGAAAGTATACAAATTAATTCTGGTGTCGTGCATCATACAGACCATGAAGGTTCTAGGGTGAATTTTGAACAATACTCTTTTATGCCATTATATATTGATGAAGCGTACATACCAAAGAGAGATTGGAGGACTTTAAGCAATAATGAAAAAAGAAGATTAAATTCAAGTGCTGATCTAAAAGATCATAATAACATTTATCTTGGCGAACTCCCTGAAAAAGTGAAGAGCCTATTCAAAAAAATAGATTTTAGTGAATGTAAAGATAGAGATGATGTTATGAGTTGCTTTGGCAAAACAGAAGCGTTGACAAAAGCCTTGAATGAAGAACTTACTGATTTTTTGAAAACAATATCAAATGCTAAACCCTTCCATTTACATTGTATAACTGCAAATTTACCAAATATTGAAATGGTAGCATGTGATATTACAAGGTTGCATCCAAATTTCACGATTGATGAGAAAAAGTATATGGGATTGCATAATGATGGTACGCAATACATGACATTACATACTACGCATAAGTTCGGAAATCGAATATGCATCAATATAGGAGAAGAAACACGTTATTTTTTATATGTTAATCTTTCTATGATACAGGTGCATAATATGTTAAAAGAAAAGACAGATGTTACAAAAGTTGATGTGTATAATGTGGCAGAAACTTTTTTTAAATATTACCCAGATTATCCTGTGATTAAAATTAAGCAAGAACCTTTTCAATATTACATAGCACCAACAGACAACTGTTTTCACGATGGATCAACTTTAGGGAATACTAAATTAGATATTAATATGGTTTATTTTGGAAACTTCACACATTAGAAAAATATTCATTTAAATTAAACAGTATTTCGATTAAAGCTTTTGTGTGATTTTTAGATACATGATTTGGGTAGTATTATGAGATATTAAAGATTGATAGATGAGTGTGAGTTAATCTTACCAACTACCACCTGCTCCACCGCCTCCGAAGCCGCCACCTCCGAAGCCGCCTCCAAAACCACCACTGGATCCACCTCCAAAACTACCTCCGCCATAACTACCTCGTCCCATATTGCTTAGAATAATAGCATCCAAAAGGCTGCCACTTCTTGATCGGTTTCCTCGATTTCCTCGGCCATTATTTCCGTGATTACTTTTAGAGAATGCCTTGATAATGATAATAAAGAAAATAAGTAATAAGAACAATTGTCCTATCGGGATATCGTTGCTTTTTTTACGAGAACCTTTAAAAGTACCATTTAGTACCTCAAAAATAGCTGTAGTGCCTTGGTCTAATCCTTGGTAATAGTTCCCTTGTTTAAATGCAGGAGTGATAATTTCATCAATTATAGTCTTTGAATTAAAATCGGTAAGCTTTTCTTCGACACCATAACCAGTAGCGATCCAGATTTTTCTATCGTTTTTGGCAACAAGTATAAATACGCCATTATCTTCTTTTGCTTGACCAATACCCCATTGGTGAGCCCATTCTGCCGCGTATAACCCAATATATTCTCCTTGTAATGACTGTATAGAGGCAATAACGACTTGAGTGGATGTTGTATCACTATATTGTATTAATTTTTCTTCTAAACTTTTTGCTTGTGAAGGGGCAAGCATGTTTGCCTCATCATAAACTGATGTTTGTAATTTTGGCTTAGGAGGAATTGCTCTTTGTGCATTAATAATATTACAAAACAGAGAGATTGCAAGAACCAGAAATAAAGTAAGAGTGCCTTTGGTGTTTTTCATTTATCCTTTTGAGATTTCATCAGAAAGTTCATTAATATCATCATGATCCCATGGAAAATAGTGTTGCAATTGTACTCCTGCAAGTAAAATACCATCGACTAATCCTTGGGTAAAGTTACCTTCTTTAAACTTGTGCTGGATTGCATTTTTGGTACTTTCCCAAAAATTATTAGGAACAACTTTATTAATTCCTTCGTCTCCATAAATCGCAAAAATATGGTCATCTACTGCAACATAGATTAATACACCATTTTTCTGAGCGGTAGTATCCATTTTTAGAGAGTGAAAAACTTCTTTTGTTCTTTCTAATACATCTAAATCAGTATGCCTTTCAATATGAACACGTATTTCTCCAGAGGTAGTCTTTTCCGCACGTCGTATAGCAGCAACTATTTGTTGCTCCTGATCTGCGGTTAAAAAATCTTCAATTGTGTTTGACATTATTTAAAATCAAAATCTACATCTGGTGCTTTTTCTGCTCCCTCATCGGCTTTAAACCTAGTCATTTTCTCAAAATTTCCAAGCATGCCAAGTATGATGTTGTTAGGGAATATTCTAAGATTTTTGTTGTACAGTCCAACTGCCTCATTATATCGATTACGTTCTACGTTAATTCGATTTTCTGTTCCTTCTAATTGGGTTTGTAGGTTTAAAAAGTTTTGATTAGACTTAAGATCAGGATAACGTTCTACTGTAACTAGTAGTCGTGATAGCGCAGAGGATAATCCACTTTGTGCTTGTTGGAACTGAGCCATTTGCCCTGGAGTGATATTACTAGGATCAATATTTATAGAAGTAGCTTTGGATCTTGCTTCAATAACCTCTTTTAGTGTAGAGCGTTCAAAATCTGCAGCTCCTTGTACTGTTTTCACAAGATTTCCGATAAGATCACTACGCCTTTGATAAGCGCTCTCTACATTAGACCAGGCAGTTTGTGCATCTTCTTGAAGTATTATAGCCGAATTATATCTTCCAGCAGATAGAGAATATAAAATACCGCCAAGTATAAAAATAACAGCTAATACAATTAAGAGTTTTTTCATGATAAAACTATATTAAATACCCATTAAGGGCTTAAAGTTGTTCTTTTATTTTAAGTAATTGGCCTTTGATAGATTCGAGTTTTCTAATAATGTCAAAACTATCTAGTGCGTCTTGTTTTTGTTCTTTTAATCGAATTTTAGCACCTTCAAGGGTAAAACCACGTTCTTTAACCAAATGATAAATCAATTCTAGGTTTTTAATGTCTTCTTGAGTGAATTTTCGGTTGCCCTTTGCATTCTTTTTTGGTTTAAGGATATCAAATTCTTTTTCCCAAAAACGAATTAGAGAAGTGTTTACATCAAAGGCCTCGGCAACTTCACCAATTCCGTAATACATTTTTTTCGGTAAGTCTACATACATAGATTAGTTGTTTTGTTGTGTAAAACTTCCATCATCATTAAAAATGAGCTTGCTTTCAGGAAAATCTTCTGCGGTTAGTTTTTTAATTTCCTTTAAGGCCCTTTTCTTATCGTCCATAAAAGGATAAATCTCATCGATTTGTTTAGCTGAGTGCAGCATCCCTTTTATAAAATTACCTTCTAGATCAATATCAATCTCAGCAATTGGTGCATATCCTTTTATACCACTAAGATTAAACCTTGAATACGTGCAAAAATTACCAAGACTATAGGCTATAAATTTATTTTTATAAATTTCAAAACCTCTAGATACGTGTGGTCCGTGGCCAATAATCATATCTGCTCCGGCATCTATCATTGTGTGAGCAAAGAGATAAACATCACCACGGTCTTCTCCATAAAACCGTTCAGTTTTTCTGGGGACATGTGTGTGATCCAGTCCTTCGGCACCGCCATGAAAAGAAACAATCACAATATCTACTTTTGATTTTAGTTCGGTTACGATCTTTTTTGCCTTTGTTAAGTTATGAATTTTTAGGCAATCTTTATTAGGAGCAAAAGCACAAAATCCATAAGTAATGCCATTTTTTTCAAAAACCATAGAGGGTTGAGCAAAAACTCCAGCATATGCAATATTATGTTTTTTTAGTGTTTTCGAGGTGTTTTTAATACCGATTTCACCAAAATCCCCAATATGATTATTTGCAATACTCATAACATCAAAACCGGTTTCTTCAAGATATTTTCCAAATTTTTCTGGTGATCGAAATGAATAACATTTTGATGGGTCAGAGCACCGTTTTGCATTTTCGCCTTCGTCGGTTAACGTGCCTTCTAAATTTCCAAAAAGAATATCTGCTTTAGTCAAAACTGTATTAACATCGTCAAAAGGACCCTTACCATCAGGAGGTAAGTAGCTTTCATTTGGAAAATCAGTTCCCATCATAATATCCCCAACAGCCATTATTTTAATTTGAGAGGGTTTAGCAAGTTTTTGTTGTGTTTGTTGTACGATAACGTACATCGAGTCTAACACTTCTTTTGAATATTTTTGGGCTTGAACAGAAAAACTATACCCAAAAATAACAAGAAGAAGAAGGAGTTTACGCATAAACGATTTAATCTAGAGTTTCATTAATTAAGTTTGATGCTTTAAGCATTTCGGCAAATTCCTCAGGGGTTAGACTTCCGTAATAGAAGTTTCTTGGATTAATTTTTTTGCCATCTTTGAAAATTTCATAATGCAAGTGCGGAGCTACAGATCTACCAGTATTACCAACATAACCTATAACATCTCCACGTTTCACTTTTTGTCCTTTTTTTACATTATATCGACTAAGATGTGCATATAGGCTTACATAGTTAAAGCCATGATCAATGCGTATATGTCTTCCGTAACCTGTAGAGTTTGCATCTGCTCTTTTTACAACACCATTACCTGATGCGTATACAGGGGTTCCCGTAGGTGCCGAAAAATCCATGCCATAATGAAATTTTCGAGCTTTAGTAAAAGGGTCACTTCTCCAACCGTAACCAGAAGCCATACGTTTTAAATCAGAATTTTGTATCGGTTGTATAGCAGGGATTGTAGCTAGAAGCTCTTCTTTTTTCTCTGCTAAAGCGGCTATTTCATCAAGAGATTTTGATTGTACAACAATCTGTTTAGTCAATTTGTCAATTCGTTCACTACTTTCTACAATCATTTTCGAATTGTCAAATCCTTCTAGATTTTTGTATCTATTAACGCCACCAAATCCAGCGTTACGAAGTTCTTCAGGTATTGGATTTGCTCCAAAATAAAGACGGTAAATATTGTCATCTCGCTCTGCAATTTCTTTTAATATATCTTCATCACGTTTCAAGCGCTTATTCATTAAGTCATATTGCAGTTGCATATTTTCGAGCTCCCTTTTGTATGCTTTTTCCTTAGGAGTCTCTAACTGGGGGATATTTAAATAAATAAGTAGTAAAATGAAGCCTGCCAAAAAAGTACCAACAACACCAATTGCAGCTAAACCGAATTTTCGTCCTTTCTTGTGCTCGATTCTTCGATAAGAAAGTGTCTCACTATCATAGTAATATTTAACCTTTGACATAATCTAAAATATGCTATTTTTGCAGGATATCAGTCAAAAAAAACTTGTTTTTTTATCAGACATCGCAACAAATATAATAAAATGTTGCAAAGTGCCGAAAAAACTGACAGATATTGAAAAAATGATTTTGATACAAGTGGTATTTAATAGGTTGATTTTTAGATTTTTATTCGGCATTTAAGAGTGTTGAACTAATATAACTGAAGATTTCAATAATTTATTAAAAATGATTATCTATGCCAACTATATCAGACCTTGAAAAATAGTAAACTTAAACGGATGAAATCCCAAGAAATTAGAAACCAATTTTTAGACTTTTTTAAATCAAAGAAACATGATATTGTATCATCTGCACCAATGGTGATTAAAGATGACCCAACATTAATGTTTACCAATGCAGGGATGAATCAGTTTAAAGAATTCTTTTTAGGCAATGGTACACCTAAAAATAATAGATTAACTGATACACAAAAATGTCTTCGTGTAAGCGGTAAACACAACGATTTAGAAGAAGTAGGTATGGATACCTATCATCATACAATGTTTGAAATGCTGGGGAACTGGAGTTTTGGAGATTATTTTAAAAAAGAAGCTATTGAATGGGCATGGGAATTACTAACAGATGTCTATGGTATTGATAAAGATATTCTCTATGTTTCAGTTTTTGAAGGAGCAAAGGATGAGAATCTAGAAATGGATCAAGAGGCTTATGACTTGTGGTCTGCAATTGTACCCGAAGACAGAATTATCATGGGGAATAAGAAAGATAATTTCTGGGAAATGGGAGATCAAGGTCCTTGTGGTCCGTGTTCCGAAATTCATGTGGATTTAAGGTCTGAAGAAGAAAAAGCTAAAATTCCCGGGCGTGATTTGGTAAATCAAGATGATCCCTTGGTTGTAGAGATTTGGAATCTGGTTTTTATGCAGTTTAATCGAAAAGCAGATAAATCTCTTGAGAAATTACCAGCACAACATGTAGATACTGGTATGGGGTTTGAGCGTCTGTGTATGGCATTGCAAGGTGTAAAGTCAAATTATGATACAGATGTTTTTACGCCTTTAATACGCGAGATAGAGACCATTACAAACTCAAAATATGATAAAAATAGCTTGCCAACAGAAGAAAATGGTAAAGTGAGTGTTGCTATTCGAGTGATAGCTGATCATGTTAGAGCTGTTTCATTTTCTATTGCCGATGGTCAATTGCCCAGTAATACAGGAGCAGGTTATGTAATTCGTAGGATTTTACGTAGAGCAATTCGATATGGTTTTACTTTTTTAGATACTAAAGAACCGTTTATTTATAAATTGGTAGAAACCTTAAGTAATCAAATGAGCGATGCTTTTCCTGAACTTAAAGCTCAGAAAAATTTAATTGTTAATGTAATTAAAGAAGAAGAGCAGTCTTTTTTAAGAACGTTAGATCAAGGATTAGTGTTGTTAGATAATGTGATAAAAAACACAAAAGGTAACGTGATTTCTGGTGAAAAAGCATTTGAGCTTTACGATACGTTTGGTTTTCCTATTGATCTTACAGCTTTAATATTAAGTGAACAAGGTTATGAGTTAGACGAACAAGGTTTCGAGTCAGAATTGCAGAAACAAAAAGATAGGTCTAGAGCAGCCTCTCAAGTGTCTGCTGGTGATTGGGAAATCCTGTTAGATAATGCTACCGAAGAGTTTATAGGATATGATACGCTTACTACAGATGTGAAATTAACACGTTACCGCAAGGTAAATAGTAAAAAGGATGGTGAGTTGTATCAAATGGTCTTTGATAAAACACCATTTTATCCAGAAGGAGGAGGGCAAGTTGGAGATAAAGGATATTTAGAAGTGCCTAATGGAGATGTCGTATATATAATAGACACTAAAAAGGAAAATAATCTGATTATTCATTTTGCTAAAAATTTACCAAAACATATCAACGAAACTTTAACCGCGGTTGTTGATGCAAAACAACGATCAAGATCAGCTTCTAATCATACTGCTACACATTTAATGCATCAGGCATTACGAACAATTCTAGGCACGCATGTAGAGCAAAAAGGATCTATGGTACATAGTGGTAATTTGCGATTTGATTTTTCACATTTTTCAAAAGTATCGGCCGAAGAATTGAAAGAAGTCGAAGATTTTGTAAATGCTAGAATACGAGAGCAACTTCCTTTAGAAGAACAACGTAATATTTCTTATGATAAGGCTATAGAAGAAGGTGCAATTGCATTATTTGGAGAAAAGTACGGGGATACTGTGCGGGCAATACGTTTTGGAGAGTCAATGGAACTATGCGGAGGAACCCATGTTACGAATACAAGTGATATTTGGCATTTTAAAATTACTTCAGAGAGCGCAATCGCTGCAGGAATACGAAGAATAGAAGCAATTACAGGTGATGCTGCAAAAGAATATTTTACAACACAATCTGAAGCGTATGCAGAGGTAACCAGTATACTGAAAACGAAAGACCCTATAAAGTCTATTTTGGCAATACAAGAAGAAAATGCAGAGCTTAAAAAACAACTTGAAGCCCTACTTAAGGATAAAGCTAAAAATTTAAAAGGCGATCTTAAATCTGAATTCGAAGAGATTAACGGAGTCAATTTCCTTGCAAAAAAAGTAGATCTTGATGCTGCCGGAATTAAGGATATTTCTTTTGAACTGGGAGGAGAGCTAAATAATGTATTTATCATATTTGGGACAGAGCAAAAAGGAAAAGCATTATTGTCCTGTTACATTTCTAAAAACCTTGTCGAAGAGAAAGGGCTAAATGCAGGTCAAGTAGTTCGGGAACTTGGTAAATATATCCAAGGAGGTGGAGGCGGACAACCATTTTTTGCAACTGCCGGAGGTAAAAATCCTAAGGGTATTCAGGAAGCACTAGAAAATGCGAGACAATATTTAGGTTAAATTCACGCTAAGTCCTTAGCAGATTATATGTATCTTTTTAGTGACTTAGCGAGAAACAGAATACTATGAACCTACAGACAAAAATAAAAGTAGATCCCCAAGATCAAAAAATCGATTACGAGTCAGAATTGTTTATGCTCGGTTCTTGTTTTGCAGAGAATATTGGAGAGAAATTTGAGTATTATAAATTTAAGAATGAAATCAATCCATTTGGGATTTTGTTTCACCCTAAAGCCATAGAAACTTTTCTTTGGATGGCTACCCAAGGTGAAATATATACAGAAACAGATTTGTTTTATCATAATGAGCAATGGCACTGTTTTGATGCGCACTCGTCTTTAAGTGACTCAAGTCAAGAGGCATTATGTAAGCGTTTAAATACTGCCTTGACTCAAGCAAGAAAAAAAATAGCGTCATCTACACATATTTTTATCACTCTTGGCACTTCTTGGGTATATAGATTAAAATCTTTGGATATGGTGGTAGCTAATTGTCATAAAATACCGCAACGAGAATTTGAAAAACAATTATTATCTGTTTCTGAAATAGAACAATGCCTTCAGAATAGTATCAATTTAATAAAAAGTGTAAATGCTAAGGCCAAAATAATATGTACAGTTTCTCCTGTAAGACATATTAAAGATGGAGTTATAGAGAATAATAGAAGTAAATCGCATCTGATAGCTGCTGTTCATGGAGTAAAGGATGCTATTGATGAGTTGGTTTATTTTCCTTCATACGAGATTGTGATGGATGAATTGCGTGATTATCGTTTTTATAATGCAGATATGATTCACCCTAGTGAAACTGCTATTCAGTATATTTGGGAACGTTTTTTAGAAGTTTGGTTCGAAGAAAAAGTGAAAAAAACAATGCGCGAAGTCGAAGAAATCCAAAAAGGATTAGCTCATCGTTCATTTAATCCTAACAGTAAGCAACATAATATGTTTTTGGAAAAATTATGGTCAAAAAAGAATCAGCTCCAAGCTGAATATCCTTTTATGGATTTTTAATAAGAAACTTTAATTAGGCAATTGTAAGATCTTTATCAATTATTTCTAAACCACTGTCGATTAGATGTTTTATTTCAGTTCTTTTGAGTTTTAATTCATTAAGATATTTTAAAATTTGAGATGTAAATTTTGGATCTCTATCATGAACCAATTCATAGATTTCCAACGATAGTAACCAGTCGTTTTGATGATCTTTTTCAATAATTTCGAAAATAGCTTCTAACGAAAATTTTGAATTTTCACCATTACGAATGTTCCGCACCGATGCATAGAGTTCATGCAATTCATTTTTCTCAGAGCTATGTTCTTGTTTCACAGTCGTAGTAGTTGAAACATGTGTTACCAAGTCAAAAGAATTATCATCTGCTGGTCCCGAGAAAGCAGAAACAATTTCTTTACCAACAGCTAAATCAAAAGTTCCCCATTCAGGTTTAAATAAAAATTCGTCTTTGTATTTAATGGTACATTCACTAAACTGAATCAAAATCAATTCGCCTTGTACGTTTCTCATTCCTGTGATATTGTTCCCTGCTACAGTAATTCCGCTTTCAAACTCAAATTCTATATATTCACCATCGTAAAAGTTATATGCTTTTAGGTCTCGAGGAGACATGTTTTCGATAGCAAGGTTAATGCCTTTTAATTTTCCAATAGGAGATCTAAAACCATTAGAATGCGTATCAACTCCGTGTCCAATAAGTTCTTTTTCTCTAAAAGATATTGCTGTTGGACCTTTGGTTTCAAAATAGATGACTTCATTGTCTTCATTTTTAATCATTCGATTAAATATTCCCGAAACTTGTAACCCTGTGCTTAATTCTATTGTTCCTAGATTCTCTGATTCAATAAGTTTGGCAAGTCCTCTGTGTCCGCCTTTCCGTAAGGCCATAGTATCTG
This sequence comes from Aquimarina sp. AD10, assembly GCF_003443715.1. Taxonomy (NCBI): domain Bacteria; kingdom Pseudomonadati; phylum Bacteroidota; class Flavobacteriia; order Flavobacteriales; family Flavobacteriaceae; genus Aquimarina; species Aquimarina sp. AD10. The sequence continues at coordinate 5,142,797 of NZ_CP031965.1, forward strand.
CAAATTCTTCTAAGACTTGACATAAATACGCAAAATCAGGTGTCACAAATAATTGCGGTTGGGGTTTTGTAATATCAAAATCCTGAAAAGCCGCTTCTGGAGAGTATGATATTTTTTTTACATTGTCGGTCATACACCACTCGCTCTCTCCAATAGATGACAAGAGTCCAGCACCATATATTTTTGGATCTTCTGTAGTACCTATCAATCCGTATTCAACTGTCCACCAATGCAGGTTTCTAATTAAAGCCATTTCAGAAGGTGTTGATTTTTGATTTTGCAGTGCTTCTACTTTTTTTTCTGCATTGTCAATATCATTTTGATCAATATTTGATGCTTCTTTTAAAATTGAAAGTTTACGAACTGCTTCATACATCTCATAGTCTTTTTTAGAAGAAATAGCTTTGCAGCCAATTTTTCCAAAACGCCTTAGATACTCAGCATAATCTGGATTCGCAATAATAGGTGCGTGTCCTGCAGCTTCATGTATGATATCAGGAGCAGGAGTGTATTCTATATTTTCTAATTGCCTTATATCAGATGCAATAACTAGAATGTTATAAGCCTGAAACTCCATAAAAGCATTAGGAGGAATAAAACCGTCTACAGCCACAGCAGCCCACCCAATTTCTTTTAGAATCCTGTTCATGCCATACATACTTGGGATATCATCTACTGAAATTCCAGTTTTTTCAAGACCTTTTAAATATGATTTATGTGCAACCTTACTGAGAGAAGTAACATTTTTACGCATTACATATCTCCAAACAGCTTGATTAATTGGGGTGTACTCTTCATAATTTTGAGGCTTTATGAATTGCTTCAAGTGTGCAGGTAACCTATCAATTAAAGGATTAGAAGTTATGGTTTGCGACATAAAAAAATGTTTTATTCAACTATAATAGAATGGGAAAATAGTGGTTTTATTTAATATGGCGAATATAAAAGTAGAAATGATCTAGAATTTCATCATAAATGTTAATCTTTAGTGAATTTCTGAAACTACCCTTGCGTTATTCTGTCTTTTTATCCAGACAGAATACATAACTGGCTGATTAAAAAATTAAAAAAAGAGTAGGGTGTTTTGGTGTTAATGTGTTATATAATAGAAAGATGTACTTAATTAGTAAAATTATACGTTATACTACAAGACAATCAAGATGTAGTAGTTGGTAATTTTAATTCTTTAAAATATCCTGTTATAACATACAAGAATTTACAAAATTAAAAGTTAAGATAATTTCATGTTATTTTTAAATGATTAAATTTGATTTAGATAAAAATAGAGTTGTGAGATATAATGTTTTGATAATAGTATTGTTTTTTGCTTTTGGAATGGTTGATGCACAAATCACTAATGAAGGAGTCCCGCATAGTTATAATCTAATAAGCAAAAAGAGTATAACTCCAGAGATAATGGAGACTTTTGATATGGATAAAATCAAAGCAGAAGATGCAATAAATGATCAAAAACAGGGTGTGCCTTTTCGATTTGGACATGAGCTCCAGGTAGATTTAGGGTTTAAAAATGCTGGGGTTTGGGATGAACTTCCAAATGGAGATAGAATCTGGAGAATTAATATTGTTTCTGATGGAGCCAAAACAATAAATGTTGTTTTTAATACCTATAAAATCCCTAGAGGAGGTACAGTATATTTATATAATGATGATAAAACAGATCTTTTAGGGGCGTATACAAATATATTTAATCGGCCTGATGAAATGCTAGGAACTTGGTTGGTTGAAGGAGATGATATTTGGGTGGAGTATTATGAGCCTAGAAAAGTGAGAGGAAAAGGAATGTTGAATATTTCTAAAGTAATACACGGTTATCGATCTGTAACAGATGCCGAAGTACAGGCAAAGGCCCTTGGGAGTTCTGGGGATTGTAATCAAGATGTTGATTGTCCTGTAGGTTCTGATTTTGAAGCTTTAAAAAATGAATTAAAGAAGTCGGTAGGGTTTATTGTTCTTAATGGATTTGTTTGTACTGGAACATTGATAAATAATACAAGAAATGATAAGGCTCCGTATTTCCTAACGGCAAATCATTGTGATTCAGGATCAACAGCGACTTGGGCATTTCGTTTTAATTGGATAAGTCCAACTCCTTCTTGTTCAACAACAGCAAATAGTCCTGATGCCACGGTTAATCAGACGACTAGTGGTGCAACGTTATTAGCATCTAATAGTGAGTCTGATATGAAACTATTAAATCTGGATGGAGGATTAGATCCAGCATGGGATCTAGAATGGGCAGGTTGGGATCGTAGCGGTACAGCTCCAAGTTTTGTGGTGGGGATACATCACCCTTCAGGAGATATTATGAAAGTATGTAGATATGATCAAGCACCTACCCAAGGAGTTGTTAATTTTAATGGTAACCCTACCACAGAAGTTTGGAATATAACAGATTGGGACCTTGGAGTTACCGAAAGAGGCTCGTCAGGATCTGCTCTTTTTGATCCACAAGGTAGGATTATAGGAAAACTTTCTGGTGGTACTGCGGCATGCGATGGTGTAAATGATAATGGTGATCCGGATTTTTATGGGCGATTTGATGTTTCTTGGGATTTTGGAACAACCGATGCAACAAGACTTTCAAATTGGTTAGATCCTACGAATACCGGAAAAACTACTTTAGATACGTTTACTCAGGAAATAGAAAACGGAGGCGGAGTCAATCCTCCTATCGAAGCTGGAGAAGTTGATGTGTTTTTTGATGTTTCTAGATCTACAGTCACCATCAAGAATGGCGCTAGAAAAGTACTAGGTTTTAGTATCTTTGATATAGCAGGACGCACTATTGAGACAGGTCAATTATCAACTGACGAAAAAATTATCGATATGACAGATAGGGCTCCTGGAATGTATTTTGTTTATATTACTAATACTTCTAATAGAACGTCTTTTACAAAAAAAGTGTTGCGCTAATTTTAGGATTGATTCCTTATTCTTCTTTTGCGCGTATTCCACTGATTAAAACTTTTTTGTTTTTATCTCTTAAAAATAAAGAGTCTTGTTTTATATGTTTGCTTTTTGATTGTATGATGCTCTTAAGAAAACTGTCTTCTAATTTAATTTTCTTTTCGCAATACATTTTGGTACTAATCGGAGATTCAAAAGAAACTATTTCTTTATTATCTGTGTATGAGCACGAAAAAGTATTACAGCCGCTAAACCCATAGGTTGAATTACTTTTTTTGTCAAATGTAATATGAAGTTTTTCTTCTGAAATATCTTTTCCATTAAGAGTGATAATATAAAATTTGGATGGTATTGTTTCCTGGATTGTTTGGTCTTTATGAATATCAGTAGTCTTTTTATTGTTGCAATTTTTCGTATTTGAGAAAGTGAAGAAAAGTAAAATAATAAATAAGTGCTTCATGTGTAGTATAGGGTTAATGAATAATTAAGATATGGTTAAAGCAGTTAAATTACGATAATCTAGGTTTTTATTTGTAAAAATATGTATTATAAGAGATTAAAATTTATTTTTGGTAATTGTGATAAAGACTATGTTGTAGTATAATTCGTCAAAATGATATAGTCATACGGTTTAAAAATAAGATATGAACAACCCTATATTCTATAAAAACTAATACTTAACAATCAATGAGACCCGAAAGCAGAAAGCAAGAAATAATTAATGCAGCCGCAATACTTTTTAAAGAAAAAGGATACAGTGCAGTTACCATGAGAGACTTAGCTAAAGCTATGGGGATTAAAGCTGCAAGTTTGTACAATCATATACAATCAAAACAAGAGATACTCTCTACGATCATTATTGATTTAGCAGAAGAATTTACAACAGGTATGAATCAAATTGCAAATTCTGATCAAAATGCAATTCAGAAATTACAAAACATAATAAACCTGCATATAGATGTTACGTTAAGGAATTCAGATGGATTAGCTTCTCTAAATAATGATTGGATGCATTTAGAAGAAGAAAACCTTCAATATTTTGAAAAAATGAGGCATGAATATGAAGAAAGTTTTAGAAACATAGTGTATAAAGGTGTAGATAAAGGGGATATTAAATCGTATAATATTGAGATAATGGTGTTTTCAACATTGTCAACGCTTAGAACTCTTTATTTATGGTATCCCAAACAAAAAAATATCGATGCAGACATACTTAAACGTGATATGATGTCTGTTCTACTTAAGGGGATTGTATAGGTAATAATCCGCTGCGGTAAAAAATTAACAAACAATTAGTTTGTATATAAAACTAACAATTGTTAGTTTTGTTCTACTATAACGTTTTAGTTAAATAAACTGTATGACTGATTTTTATCCCATACGAGTTTCTCAATTAACAAAAGAAACTAAGGATTGCACTTCGATTACTTTTGACATTCCTGAAGAGTTAAAAGAACAGTTTTTGTATAAGCAAGGTCAACACCTTACGCTAAAAACTTTGATTAATGGTGACGAAGTTAGACGATCGTATTCTCTATGTTCAAGCCCTGTTGAAAACAAATGGCAGGTTGCTGTTAAAAGAATAAATGGAGGAGTGTTCTCGAATTATGCGAATGATATTCTTAAAGAAGGTGATTTTATAGATTTAATGCCTCCTTTAGGAAATTTCTTTGTTGAAGTAGAGCCTGCGAAAGCAAAAAACTACATAGCTTTTGCTGCTGGTAGTGGTATTACTCCTGTGTTGTCGATTATTAAAACCCATTTGGCCAAAGAGCCAAATAGTACTTTTAAACTGTTTTATTTGAATCGAAACGCTAAATCAATTATCTTTAAAGAAGAGATAGAAGCACTTAGAAATAAGTACTTTGGCCGGTTAGAGATATTTTATTTCTTAACTAAAGAACAAAGAGATATACCATTGCTTAATGGAAGATTTACTGCAGAAAAAATACAAGAGTTAACAAACAAAATTATTGATATCTCAAGTATAGATGAATGTTTCGTTTGCGGTCCAGAAGAAATGATTTTTTTAATAAGAGATGAGTTGGTAAATGCAGGTTTGTCAAAAGATAAAGTGAATTATGAGCTCTTCTTTTCTGGAGGAACAGAAGAAGATCAAAAACGGGCAGCAGAAGTAGCAGAGCATAAATTCGACGGTACCGAAGTCACAATTATTGATGGAGGAAAAGAATTTCACTTTGCAATGGATGATGATTATGACAACATCTTAGATGGCGCACTAGCATCAGGAGCGGATTTGCCTTATGCATGTAAAGGTGGTGTTTGTAGTACCTGCAAATGTAAAGTTATCGAAGGAGAGGTAGAAATGAAAATAAATTATGCGTTAGAACCGGACGAAGTAGCAAAAGGTCTAGTTCTATCGTGCCAAGCAGTACCTACAACAGAAAAAGTAGTTGTAGATTTTGACGTGTAATGATGTTTTTACATCATTTTGATTGTATACAATAGAATTCATTTTCATAATAAAAACAGATTGTTATGAGCGAAAAAGAAATAAAAAATTTAGAGGAAATCTTTGATCAAAGGATTGCCAGAGATGAAAAGATCGAGCCAAAAGATTGGATGCCCGAGAAGTATCGAAAAACCCATATTCGTCAGATTTCTCAGCATGCTCATTCTGAAATTGTAGGAATGCTTCCTGAAGGGAATTGGATTTCCCGAGCCCCATCGATGAGAAGAAAAGTAGCATTATTGGCTAAAGTACAAGATGAAGCAGGACATGGTTTGTATTTATACAGTGCTTGTGAAACTTTAGGTATTTCTAGAGATGAGTTATACGATCAACTACATACAGGTAAGGCAAAATATTCTAGTATTTTTAATTATCCAACGATTACTTGGGCAGATATAGGAGCCATTGGTTGGTTGGTAGATGGTGCTGCTATTATCAATCAAGTACCGCTTTGCAGTACATCTTATGGACCATACGCACGGGCTATGGTAAGAGTGTGTAAGGAAGAAAGTTTTCATCAAAGACAAGGATATGAAATTATGATGACTCTTGCTAAGGGAACGCCAGAGCAAAAAGCAATGGCTCAGGATGCTTTAGACAGATGGTGGTGGCCAGCATTAATGATGCTTGGACCTACAGACGCAGAATCTGTGCATACCGAACAGTCAATGAAATGGAAACTAAAAAGAAAAACTAATGATGAATTGCGTCAACAGTTTATAGATCAAACAGTACCGCAAGCAGACTTGATAGGATTAACAATTCCTGATGCAAATTTAAAGTGGAATGAAGAAACAAATCACTATGATTTTGGAGAAATAGACTGGGATGAATTTTGGCAAGTCGTAAAAGGTCATGGCCCTTGTAATAAAGAAAGATTATCAGCAAGAGTTAATGCTTGGGAAGAGGGAGAATGGGTTCGTGATGCTGCAATGGCATATGCCAAAAAAGAAGAGGATAAGAAACTTAAAAAGGCAATCTGATTTTTTGATCAGAGAAGTTCTTAATCATAAGACAAATTATAGAATAATTACTAAAACATAAACGTGTGAAAAATAATTGGCCCCTTTGGGAAGTATTTGTACGAAGTAAAAATGGTTTAGAACATCGCCATTTTGGAAGCCTGCATGCTGCAGATGCTGAAATGGCTTTAGAAAATGCAAGAGATGTATATACACGTAGAAATGAAGGTGTAAGTATTTGGGTGGTAGAATCCAAAAATATTACAGCTTCTAATCCAGATAATAGCGAAGAATTATTTGACCCTGCTCACGATAAGGTGTATAGACATCCAACGTTTTATACGTTACCAGATGAAGTGAAACATATGTGATAGGCATCCAAAGAAATGTTTCAATAAAATGTAATGTTTCTAATTAAAGCAAATTTTACAATGAAAAACGAAAATAAAGTACAATATATCTTTGGTATAGCTGATAATGCCTTGATTCTGGGACAACGATTATCAGAATTATGTGGACATGGGCCAAATCTAGAAACAGATATTGCTATGACCAACATGGCGTTAGATTTATTAGGGCAAACGCGTAGCTATTATCAATATGCTGCTCAACTTACCGAAGGAGAAAAAACCGAAGATGATATTGCTTTTCTAAGAACAGAAAGACAATATAAAAATGTACTTCTAGTAGAACAACCTAATAGGCATTTTGGGTATGTCATTACAAGACAATTTTTTTATGATGTTTTTCATCTGCTATTCTTAAGAGAATTAGAAAATAGTACCGATTCAACTTTAGCTGCAATAGCTAAAAAAGGAATTAAAGAAGTGAGTTATCATCAGCGATTTTCATCAGATTGGATGAAGAGATTAGGAGATGGAACAAAAGAGAGTCATGAAAAAGTACAAGAAGCCGTAGATGATTTATGGAGATTTACAGACGAGCTATTTCATATGACAGCAGATGATACTTTAGCAGTAGAACATCATATTGGTATCGATGTAAAGACATTAAAAGATAGATATTACCAGATAGTAAGTGAAATTCTTGAAGAAGCTACTCTTAAAGTGCCCGAAACCAAATGGTTTCAAAAAGGTGGTAAACAAGGAATCCATAGCGAACACATGGGGTATTTACTTTCAGATTTACAATATATGCAAAGAACATATCCTAATATGAAATGGTAATTTAATTGCATTTTTATATTTATGATTTTTCTATTGTACGTATTTTTTTGACTACAACTACTATAAAATGACAATACAATTAGAGCAACATATAGATCCTGAACTAATTCCAATTCTGGAAGAAGTTCATGATCCTGAAATCCCTGTTTTGTCAATTATGGATATGGGTGTTGTTCGAACTGCAAAAGTCCTAGATAATATTGTAAAAGTGACTATTACGCCTACATATAGTGGTTGTCCAGCTATGGATGTAATAGGAGATGATATTGTTCATGCTTTTGAGAAAGTAAATATTAAAGCCGAAGTATCACTAGTATTGGCTCCAGCGTGGACAACAGACTGGATTACCCCCAGAGGGAGAAAAGCCTTAGAAAGATATGGTATCGCTGCTCCTTTAGAAGCTGAAGCGGATAAAGAAGTACTACTGGGAGGTAAAAGAATAGTAAAATGCCCGCAATGTAGTTCACCAAATACTAAAGTAATAAGTCAATTTGGATCAACGGCTTGTAAAGCGCTATTTCAGTGTGATGATTGCCTTGAACCCTTTGATTATTTTAAGTGTCTTAAATGATAGTAGGCGATTTTAATCGTAAAATACAGAGTACAAACAAAACTATAAAATAATGTTAGGCCTAAGAACCACAATTTATAAAGTTAGTGATCTGGAAAAAGCAAAAGATTGGTATGCTAAGGCTTTTGATAAACAGCCTTATTTCGACGAGCCTTTTTATATCGGATATAATATCGGAGGGTTTGAATTAGGATTACAACCAAGAGATAATGATGGTGATCAAAAAACAGAAGCTGCAATTTCTTATTGGGGTGTAGATAATATTAATAATACATATCAAAAATTATTGGATTTAGGGGCTTCCGAATATGAAAAACCAACAAATGTAGGAGGTGAAATTGTGGTAGCATCAGTAAAGTGCCCTTGGAACAATATCATTGGAATTATTTATAATCCAGAATTTAAAATAGAGAATTAAAGAACTATGCCTTCAATACAATTACACATTGAGAATGGTGTGGCGCAAGTGACGCTAAACCGCCCAGAAACTTTTAATAGTTTCAACAGAGAAATGGCCTTATTACTTCAAAATACCTTAGATGAATGTGGTGCTAACCAAGAAGTAAGAGCAATTATTTTAACAGGTAACGGTAAGGCTTTTTGTGCAGGTCAGGATTTAAATGAAGTTACATCACCAGAGTTGAACCCTGGTTTCAGAAAAATATTAGAAGAACATTATAATCCAATTATAGAAAGAATAAGAACGATAGAAAAACCTATTGTAGCGGCAGTAAATGGAGTAGCAGCAGGAGCCGGAGCAAATATTGCATTGGCCTGTGATATTGTAGTGGCTGTAGAAAATGCGAGCTTTATTCAGGCATTTAGTAAGATAGGGTTGATTCCTGATAGTGCAGGTACGTTTTTTCTTCCTAGGTTAATTGGTTTTCAAAAAGCTTCTGCACTCATGATGTTAGGAGATAAAGTCTCTGCAGAAGAAGCTGAGCGATTAGGAATGTTATACAAAGTATATTCCGCCGATACTTTTATCGAGGAAGCAAATAAGCTAGCTTTAAAATTAGCACAGATGCCAACCAAAGCATTAGGACTTACAAAGAGATTGTTAAATCAATCTATGGTGAATACTCTTGAAGAACAATTAAGCGTAGAATCAGATTTACAAATAGAAGCAGCAGAAAGCGAAGATTATGCAGAAGGAGTAAATGCATTCATTCAAAAAAGAAAACCGATTTTTAAAGGTAAATAGAAATATGATTGTAGGTATTATAGGATCTGGAACAATGGGTAGTGGTATAGCACAAGTTGCAGCTACTGCTGGATGCGTGGTAAAAGTATTCGACACCAGACAAGAAGCACTCGATAAAAGTAAACAAGCTTTAGAGAAAATACTAACTCGATTGACCCAAAAAGATAGAATCGATGAAATCGAAAAAAACCGTATTCAATCTAATATTTCCTATGTAAGTTCCTTAAAAGACTTACATGATGCTAATCTTACTATAGAAGCAATTATTGAAGATCTGGATATTAAAAAGAAGGTGTTTTCAGAATTAGAGAGCTATGTTTCTGCTACGACGATAATTGCATCAAATACATCATCCTTGTCAATTGCATCAATAGCCTCGTCTTTAGATAAACCAGAACGTTGTATTGGAATTCACTTTTTTAATCCAGCACCTTTAATGAAATTGGTAGAGGTAATTCCAGCAGTACAAACTTCAACTCATACGACAGAGAAAGTTGTTCAAATTATTGGGGACTGGAAAAAAGTAGTGGCTATCGCAAAAGACACTCCCGGATTTATTGTTAATCGAGTAGCACGACCATTTTACGGAGAATCCTTAAGGATTTATGAAGAAGGCCTTGCTGATATCGCAACAATAGATTGGAGTCTTAAAACTCTGGGAGGATTTAGAATGGGAGCTTTTGAACTCATGGATTTTATAGGAAACGATGTTAATTATACCGTTACCGAGACTGTTTTTAAAGCTTTTTATTGTGATCCAAGATATAAACCTTCATTTACTCAAAAAAGATTGTCTGAGGCAGGATATCTCGGTCGAAAATCAGGAAAAGGGTATTACGAATATGGTGATGATATAGTGCAACCGCAACCAAATAAGGATACAGCCTTATCAGAGTATATTTTTAACAGAGTATTAGTCATGTTAATTAACGAGGCGGCTGATGCATTGTTTTGGAATATTGCATCTGCAGAAGATATTGATAATGCAATGACCAAAGGAGTGAATTACCCTAAAGGTCTTTTGGCTTGGGCAGACGAAAAGAGTATAAACTGGTGTGTTGCGATGCTGGATGATTTGTATGACGAATATCATGAAGATAGATATCGATGTAGTCCGATTCTTAGAAAAATGAATAAAGAAAACAAAACCTTTTTTTAATCCCAGAAAAATAAGAAGTAGTAATTCACCATAAAGTATGATTAAAGCAGAAGATATTCCATATAAAATGTTACGTCAGGATGCATACAGCAGTTGGCTCGGAATTGAAATTTTAGAATGCGAGATTGGAAGATGTAAAGTGGGTATGACAATTAGAAAAGAAATGCTTAATAGCATGGGGAAAGCGCATGGTGGAATTAGCTATTCATTAGCAGATACAGCATTTGGTTTTTCAGCAAATACACATGGTAAATACGCTGTTTCTATTGAAACATCAATTAATCATATTGAAGCGCTTGAAGAAGGAGATTATATCATAGCAGAAGCTGTAACCGATATAACTAAAACTAAAATAGGGTTTAATATCGTTGAGGTAAAAAGAGAAAATGATATTGTTGCCCTATTTAAAGGAGTAGTATATAGAACCGGTAAAGACTGGGAATAAATATAAAATAAACCATATTAACCATAACTAAACACAAACTCTAAACAATTGAAAACAATTTTAATAATGGCTTCTTTTTTACTGCTTATTTCTTGTGGAAAAGAGGTGAAGACTAAAAAAGAAACTTCCTCTGATGTCGATCCATCAAAATTTGAGATAACAAGCGAAGAAGGAGATTACACAGCAGAAGATTTAGAAACAGCACTTAATGAAGCTTTCAATGATAATATTGAGATGGAAATTGACGAAACTGTTTTTGTAGTGGATAATGCCATTAACAAAGAAAACGAGGAAAAGACGGCAGGGATTATGAAAATGTTAGCTTCAGATTCTTATGAAGAGTTTAAAAGGCAAGCCGAGGAAAAACCAAAAAACCAAGATGGAAGAAAAACCTTGAAACTAGAAGAAGTAGAAATACAAGGGAAGAAAGTTTTGGTTGAGAAGTTATTGGCAGTAAATGAAAAAGGTAATAACGTTATATTAATGATGCATGCCTTTCCTGCAGGAGAAAAAACAATTATGGTATCTTCTTATTTTTTGGAAAAAGAAGAATCTAAATATTTACCAGTAATAGAAAAGTCGGTATTGTCAGCAAAACTGAAAGAATAAATATATTGTAAAATGTAAAATTTTAAATAAACAAGTTTTAATCAGATTTGCATTTACATTTAAAAATTTAAAAATTTTGAAAGAAGCATACATTATTGATGGAGTCAGAACTCCAATAGGCAATTATAAAGGAACCTTATCAGCAGTTAGGACCGATGATTTAGGAGCTTTGGTTATAGAGAAATTGGTAGAAAATAACCCAGATATTCCCAAAGAAGCATATGATGATGTAATAATGGGATGTGCTAATCAGGCAGGAGAAGATAATCGTAATGTTGCAAGAATGTCATTGTTATTGGCTGGTTTGCCATTTACGGTTCCCGGAGAAACTGTAAATCGTCTTTGTAGCTCGGGGTTATCTGCCATAATTCATGCTAATCGTGCTATTAAAGCAGGAGATGGAGATCTTTTCATCTCAGGAGGAGTAGAAAATATGACACGTGGACCATATGTGATAGCCAAACCTTCATCAGCTTATGGTAACGATTCTAAAATGTATGATTCTAGTTTTGGATGGCGTTTTGTAAACCATAAAATGCAAGAATTGTATGGAACAGATGGAATGGGAAATACGGCAGAGAACTTGGTTGAAAAATATAATATTTCAAGAGAAGATCAAGATGCTTTTGCATATTGGAGTCAAATGAAAGCTACGGCTGCTCAAAAATCTGGAAGACTAGCAAAAGAAATTACGACTGTCAAAATTCCGCAACGCAAAAAAGACCCTATCCTATTCTCTAATGATGAGTTTATTAAACCAAATACGAGCAAAGAGGTATTAGGAAAATTACGCGCAGCTTTTAAAAAAGATGGAAGTGTTACTGCGGGTAACTCATCTGGACTTAATGATGGTGCTGCTGCTACAATAATTGCTTCAGAAGAAGCAGTACAAAAATATAACTTGAAACCCTTAGCAAGAATAGTAAGTTCTGCGGTTGTAGGAGTAGAACCAAGAATTATGGGTATAGGGCCTGTTCAAGCATCAAACAAAGCTTTAGAGAAAGCAGGAATAACAATGAAGGATATTGATGTTATAGAACTTAACGAAGCATTTGCTTCTCAAGCTTTAGCATGCATACGCGAGTGGGGTTTAGAAGACAATGATCCAAGAATTAATCCAAATGGGGGGTCCATTGCTATAGGACATCCTTTGGGTGTTACGGGGGCTAGAATTGCATATTCTGCCGCCTTAGAATTACAAGAACAAAATAAAAGATACGCGCTTATCACTATGTGTGTGGGTGTAGGACAAGGATATGCTTGTATTATAGAAAACGTTAACCTTTAATTTATGAAAAAACTAGAAAATTACGTTAATGGTAAATGGGTTGCTGGTTCTGGAGATGGACTCATAATGCATGATGCCGTAACTGGCGAAGTTATAGGTATGTCGACTACAGAAGGTCTCGATATTCCTGAAGTTCTACAATACGGAAGAACAAAAGGAGGTGAGATTTTAAGTAAAATGACGTTTCAAGAACGTGGTAACATGCTAAAAAAACTAGCATTGTACCTTACTAAACGCAAAGAAGAGTTTTATGAATTAAGTTATCGTTCTGGTGCAACTAGAATTGATAGTTGGATAGATATAGAAGGAGGGTTTGGTAACCTTTTTGTAAACGCATCCTTGCGTAAATTATTTCCTAATCAATCATATCATGTAGAAGGGGATCCTATAGATCTTTCCCGAGGAGGAAGATTCATGGCACATCATATTTTAGTCCCTAAAAGAGGTGTAGCCGTACACATAAACGCATTTAATTTCCCGATATGGGGGATGCTAGAAAAGTGCGCAGTAAACTGGATGGCTGGAGTACCAGCAGTAGTACTACCAGCACCCCAAACCGCATATTTAACAGAAGCTGTAGTTCGTGTAATTATTCATTCAGGGATATTGCCAGAAGGAGCATTGCAACTACTAAGTGGGATGACTAAAACAATATTGGATACAGTGGCTTCTCAAGATGTTGTTACGTTTACAGGTTCGGCACATACCGGTAGAATTCTTAAAGCACATCCAAGATTGATAGAAGAATCTGTACCCTTTACAATGGAAGCCGATTCTTTAAACGCGTCTGTATTAGGAAAAGATGCTGTGCCAGGGACACCAGAATTTGATTTGTTTATCAAAGAAGTTAGAAAAGAAATGACCGTAAAATCTGGTCAAAAATGTACTGCGATTCGAAGAATAATTGTGCCTTCAGATCTAGTTGAAGATGTACAAATAGCATTAGGTCAGCAATTAGATAAGGTAACTATTGGAGATCCAAGATTGAAAGAAGTTCGAATGGGAGCTCTGGCAAGCAAGAAACAGGTCGAAAGTTTTAAGGATAATGTAGCAGAGATTGCCAAAACTGCACAATTAGTATATGGGGATCTCGATAAAATAGAAACTATTGGTGCTGATGCTCAAAAAGGAGCATTTGTATCTCCTGTTTTGTTACGAGAAGATAATCCATTTAAGAATACAGGTGTTCATGAAATAGAAGCATTTGGACCTGTATCTACGATTATGCCTTATGATAGTTTAGAGGACGCAATTACATTATCTCAAATGGGTAAAGGTTCATTGGTGTCTTCTATTTTTACGTATGATGATCAAATTGCAAAAGAATATGTGGTGGGCGCAGCGTCTCATCACGGACGTATTTTGATAGGAAACAGAGAAAATGCAAGGCAAAGTACAGGTCATGGTTCTCCACTGCCAATGCTTACACATGGCGGACCCGGAAGAGCAGGAGGCGGTGAAGAAATGGGAGGAATGCGAGGTATCAAGCATTATATGCAGAGATGTGCTATTCAAGGTACACCAACTACTTTAACAGAAGTTACAGGAATTTATCAAGCAAATTCAGCTTATAAAAAATCAGAACAGCATCCATTTTCGTATCATTGGGAAGATATCCAACCAGGGATGTCTATTAAAACCCATAAGCGTACGGTAACAGATACCGATATTATTAATTTTGGAAATCTAACATGGGATCATTTCTATGCCCATACAGATATTACATCTTTAGACGGTAGTATTTTTGAAAAACGTACTGCCCACGGATACTTTATCCTGGCTGCTGCTGCGGGTCTATTTGTATATCCTAATAAAGGCCCAGTGGCTGCAAACTATGGGTTAGAAGAATGTCGTTTTTTACGACCAATATATCATAATGATACGGTATATGTTAGATTAACTTGCAAACAAAAAATCGATCGTGATCACCGTGGTAAAGAACTGCCAAGCGGAATTGTAAAATGGTTTGTAGAAGTATTTGATCAAGAAGATGAGTTAACTGCAATTGCCACCATTTTAACGATGGTACAAAAAAAATCTCCATTTGTACAAGTGAATCGATCAAATATAGAGGGATATTTATCCAAACTTAATGAAGGTATAAAACCTAAATGGGGAATTATGACTGCTCAACATATGATAGAGCATGTAGAAAAGACCATTAGAATAGGAGCTGGGGAAATTCAAGATTTTGAAATCGCTACTCCAGAAAAATATTTAGAGAAAGTACAGGAAATGGTGTATAACCATAAACCAATGCCAGAGGGGCATCAACACCCTTTAATGAAAGAAGGAATTGTAGAGGATTTGGTACATGAAAATTTAATCGCTGCCAAAACAAAATTGTTAGAAGCTTTTGATGAGTTTGAAGCATATTTTAAAGAGAATCCTGAGGCGATTACAAAAAATGCTGTGTTTGGCGATATGAATAAATTTGAATGGGATTTATTAAATGTAAAGCATTTAAATCATCATTTCGAGCAGTTTGGACTTTTTGATTAAATACTAATTAAGTGTTGTACATACTATACAGATGTATGTTATAACAAAACAAATATTATGACACAACCATACGTTAACATAACTATAGAAAATCAAGTAGGGATTATAGAGTTTTTTCACCCTGCTCATAATTCATTACCAGGAGATATTCTGGCAAAATTAGCTCAAACGATTACCGATGCCGGAGAAAATGAGGATATAAAAGTCATTGTTTTAAAAAGTGGAAGAGACAGAACTTTTTGTGCAGGAGCTAGTTTTAAAGAACTTATAACGATTGATGATGCCGAAACAGGAAAGGTATTTTTCTCAGGCTTTGCTAACGTAATTAATGCGATGCGCAAGTGTCCAAAGTTTATTATCGGAAGAATCCAAGGAAAGACTGTTGGAGGTGGAGTAGGAGTTGCAGCAGCTACGGATTATTGTATGGCAACAAAATACGCGTCTATAAAATTAAGTGAACTCAATGTTGGTATTGGCCCATTTGTAGTTGGACCTGCGGTCGAACGTAAAATAGGACTATCAGCAATGACCCAGATTGCCATAGATGCAAATTCGTTTTATGATGCCGAGTGGGCAAAAGATAAAGGGTTGTTCACTAAAGTTTTTGAAGATATAGAAACATTAGACCAAGAAGTAAAAACTTTTGCAGAACATTTATGCTCTTATAATCCTGAGGCTATGGCCGAGATGAAAAAAGCGTTCTGGGCGGGTACAGAAAATTGGGATACTTTATTAGCAGATAGGGCTGTAATCAGTGGCAGATTAGTGCTAAGTGAATTTACAAAAGAAACACTAAAAAGGTTTAAATGATATATAGCTTCAAAGGATATATACCCGTAGTGCACGAATCTAGTTTTGTGCATCCTCTTGCTGCAGTAACAGGAAATGTAATTATTGGTAAAAATTGTTACATAGGTCCTGGTGCAGCAATACGAGGAGACTGGGGAGAAATTATTCTTGAAGATGGTGTTAATGTACAAGAAAATTGTACAGTGCATATGTTTCCTGGTAAATCAATTATATTAAAAGAAAGTGCACATGTTGGACACGGAGCGGTAATACATGGAGCCAATTTAGGACGTAATTGTTTGATTGGTATGAATACGGTAATTATGGACGACGCAGAAATAGGAGATGAATGTATTGTAGGAGCGATGTCCTTTGTAAAAGCTAAAACCATCTTTGCTGCTCGAAGTTTAATTGTAGGTAATCCAGCCAAAGTAATCAAAGAGGTAAGCGATGATATGATCGACTGGAAAACAAAAGGAACTATGTTATATCAACAGTTACCTGCGGATTGTTTTGAATCATTAAAAGAAGTAGAGCCTTTGCGAGAAGTACCAAAACAAAGATCTACTCAAGAAGCGTTTTATAAAACATTAGAAGAATTTAGAAACAAATAACGAAGAGATCCAATAGGTTTTAAAAGCGTATGAGGTCTATAGACAATATATAAATCACAAACTAACGAACATTAGTTAACCAAATGACAACAGTAGAATTAAAAATGCCCAAAATGGGTGAAAGTATATCAGAAGCTACCATTCTTAATTGGTTAAAGAAGGTTGGAGATTCTGTAGAAGAAGATGAAACGATCCTTGAAGTGGCTACAGATAAAGTGGATTCTGAAGTTCCTTCTCCTTGTACTGGAGTAATTGCTAAAATATTGTTTGAGCCTAATGAAGTAGTCGAGATAGGAAAAGTTATTGCTTTAATACATGCAGATGCTAGCCAAGTAGCTACAGAAGTAAAAGAAGAAGAGAATGCCTCTATTTCTAAAAAAGATACTCCTAAAAAAGATATTGTCAAGAGTAATAATAATGCCGTAAAGGTAGGTGTGGTTCAACAAAGATTGGTAGCTAATCCAGATGCATTTTTATCACCGTTAATTATAAGTATTGCCCAAAAAGAAAATTTATCGCTAGAAGAAGTGCAAAGTATTCCTGGAACAGGAGTAGATGGACGAATTCGCAAAAGTGATGTGATGCAATACTTAAAGCACAGAAAATATCCGCTACAAAGCATACCTCAAGCACCACAGGTACAAAAATCAACCTATGCTGCACCACAGATCCCATTTACAGAAGGAAAAGATCGCATTGTAGAAATGGATCGTATGCGCAAAATGATTGCAGATCATATGGTGTATTCTAAACATACATCGCCACATGTCACTAGTTATATCGAAGTTGATGTCACTAATATTGTTAATTGGAGAAATAAAGTGAAGATTGAATTTCAAGAGAAACATGGTGAGAAACTAACATATACTCCCATTTTTGTTGAAGCAGTTGCCAAAGCTATTCAAGAATACCCAATGATCAATGTTTCTGTAGATGATAAAAATATAGTCGTCCGTAAAGATATAAACATAGGTATGGCGACAGCATTACCAAGTGGCAACCTAATTGTTCCTGTTGTAAGAAATGCAGATGAAAAGAATCTTTTGGGGTTAGCAAAAAATGTAAATCACTTGGCAAATAGTGCAAGAAATAATGCATTAAAACCTGATGAGATCGGAGGAAGTACCTTCACAATTTCTAATGTAGGAACATTTGGTAGCTTAATGGGGACACCAATCATAAATCAACCTGAGGTTGCGATACTTGCTTTAGGGATTATTAAAAAACGACCAGAAGTGATTACAACAGAAAAAGGAGATGAGATAGCTATTAGAAGTATGATGTATTTATCACTATCCTTTGATCATAGAGTTGTAGATGGCTTCTTAGGAGGATCATTTTTACGTAAAGTAGGAGATGAGTTAGAAGCTTTTGATAGCAATAGAGAAATATAAATTAAATGCGCAAGGGATAGAAGTGGTATCCTTTTTAATTGTCACACTAGGCTTGTCGAAGTGCGAAAAATTAAAAAAGATATAGCGAATAGCCCGACCCAAAGGGATGTGCACTAAATAAAACAAAATGGAAATGCAGATTAAAACTACAAGAACCACAAATTCTAAACTAAAGGATATCGATTTTTCTACTATTCCTTTAGGAAGAACTTTTACGGATCATATGTTTATTTGTGAATATGAAGACGGAAAATGGAATAACCCAAGAATTGAACCTTTAGAATTAATTCCCACACATCCTGCGGCAATGGCGTTACATTACGGACAGGCCATTTTTGAAGGAATGAAAGCAACAGTTGGAAATAATAATACACCGTTGTTGTTTAGACCCGAAGAGAATGCCAAACGATTTAATCATAGCGCAGCCAGAATGGGAATGCCGGCAGTGCCAGAAAAACTATTTGTTGAAGCTGTTAAGCAAATTGTAGGTATAGAACAGGCTTGGATTCCACCACGAGAAGGAAGTGCATTATACTTGCGCCCTTTTATGTATGCAGATGAACCTTTTATAGGAATGAGAGCCGCAACAAGCTACAAGTTTATTGTAATATGTTCTCCTGCTGGCCCATTTTTTACAAAAAAAATTAGACTATACGCAGAAACAGAATATATACGGGCAGCCGATGGGGGAACAGGAGAAGCAAAAGCGGCGGGTAATTATGCGGCAGCTATTTTACCTACAGAAAAGGCTAAAGCCAAAGGATATGACCAAGTGTTATGGTTAGATGCCAATGAGCATAAATATGTTCAAGAAGTAGGAACAATGAATATCTTTTTTAAAGTAGCTGGTAAGTTTATTACACCAAGTACCAATGGCTCTATACTAAAAGGAATTACAAGAGATAGTGTAATCACATTACTAAAAGATAAAGGTTTTGAAGTAGAAGAACGACCGATTACGATCGACGAAGTTATTGCATATTCTAAAGAAGGAAAGCTTGAAGAAGCTTTTGGGACAGGAACTGCAGTTGCAATAGCAATGGTAGAGGCAATAGGTTATGAGGATGAGGTGATTACATTACCCGAAACTAATCCAGTAAGTATCGATGTAAAAAATACTTTGGATGAAATTAAAGTGCAAAAGAGAGATGATATCCATGGCTGGATAATACCAGTAGATGTTGAAGAAAAAGTAGGATAATTTGAACTTGCGACTTACAAGAAGACAATACTGAAATATCGTAAGTCAAAAATTGAAAAATATGTTAGCCCAAAAAACAATAACAAAAGAAATATTACAAAAGGCATTCTCTACATTGTGTACTGCAAAAAGTATGACAGAGCTTTATGAAGAGAATTTTAAAACGGTATCAAAATATGTACATGCTACATCAAGAGGGCATGAGGCAATTCAGATAGCAGTTGCTATGCAGTTGCTACCTCAAGATTATGCATTTCCTTATTATCGTGATGATTCTTTATTGCTAGGTATAGGAATGCGACCATATGATTTAATGCTACAGTTATTGGCTAAAAAGGAAGATCCCTTTTCTGGTGGAAGAACATATTATTCACATCCTAGTTTGCGGGATGCTGATAAGCCTAAAATTCCTCATCAATCCTCTGCAACAGGAATGCAGGCAATTCCTGCTACCGGGGTTGCTATGGGAATGCAGTATAAAGAAATAATAGGAATTGATCACACTTCGCAAGATGATTTAGATAAGAGTGAGATAGTAAAACAGCCTATGGCTGCGCCTCTGGTCGTGTGCTCGTTAGGTGATGCATCGGTTACCGAAGGAGAGATAGCAGAAGCTTTTCAAATGGCGGCTTTAAAACAGTTACCAATATTGTACCTAGTACAAGATAATGGTTGGGATATATCGGCTAATGCGGCCGAAACCAGAGCACAAAGTGCTTTTGAATATGCTAATGGGTTTAATGGATTGGATGCGATTACTATTGATGGAGCCAATTTTACAGAGAGTTATCTTGCTTTGCAAGAGGTATTTAAAACAATTCGCGAAGAAAGAAGACCCATCTTAGTACATGCAAGAGTACCTTTATTAAATCACCATACATCAGGAGTGCGAATGGAGTGGTATCGAGATGATTTAGAAGAAGCACGTTCTCGTGATCCGTATCCAGTATTAAGAAATCAATTATTATCAAATGGATTTACAGAAGATGAAATTAATGCGTTAGAAGAAGATGCAAAAAGTAAGGTAAGTAAAGACCTTGAAGAAGCGCTTAAAGCAGAAGATCCAAAACCTGAAGATCTGTTTACTCATGATTTTGCGCCAACACCAATTACCGAAGAAAAAGGAGAAAGATCACCATCTGACAAAGAAGAAGTTGTTATGGTTGATTGCGCTTTATTTGCGGTAGAAGAATTAATGAAGAAACATAAAGAATGTCTTTTATATGGTCAGGACGTAGGCGGACGTTTAGGAGGTGTGTTTAGAGAGGCAGCTACATTGGCTCAAAAGTTTGGTGATGAACGTGTATTTAATACTCCAATTCAAGAAGCATTTATTGTTGGGTCTACCGTTGGGATGTCGGCTGTAGGGTTAAAACCAATTGTAGAGGTACAGTTTGCCGATTATATTTGGCCAGGTCTTAATCAATTATTTACCGAAGTGAGCCGCTCTTGTTACCTATCAAATGGTAAATGGCCAGTTTCAATGATACTAAGAGTTCCTATTGGAGCATACGGTAGTGGTGGGCCATATCATTCTTCATCAGTAGAGTCGGTAATTACAAATATTCGCGGAATTAAAATTGCATACCCTAGTAATGGTGCTGATCTTAAAGGGTTAATGAAAGCTGCTTATTACGACCCTAATCCTGTAGTTATTTTAGAGCATAAAGGATTGTATTGGTCTAAAGTTAAAGGAACAGATGCTGCCAGAACAATAGAACCTTCAGAAGATTATGTCTTACCTTTTGGAAAAGCAAATATTGTACAACAAATATGGCCACAAGATGAAAAAGAAACACTTACTGTAGTTACTTATGGTATGGGAGTACATTGGGCTTTAAATGCTACAAAAGACAGAAAAGAAACAGTAGAAATAATTGATTTGCGAACGCTGTACCCTCTGGATGAGGAAACAATAATGGAATCTGTAAAGAAAAGTAAAAAGTGCCTTGTTGTTACAGAAGAACCAAGTAATAATTCATTTGCAAGAGCCTTGGCAGGAAAAATTCAAGAAGAATGTTTTAGGTATTTAGATGCTCCAGTAGTAACCATTGGATCAGAAAATATGCCTGCAATTCCTTTAAATAGTACGTTAGAACAAACAATGATTCCTTCAACAGAAAAAGTAAAAATTAAAATCGAGGAATTACTAAAATATTAGAACAGCTATTTTTTTAAGAAAATTCCGAAGAATTCATTTCCCAGTCTTTCAGGAATAGAATTGTAACATTTTTCGAAGGTGACGGTATTAAAATTGGTTTCTAAATAGGAAAGATAAAGCTGTTTATCTCCGCCAAAAGGGCGTTTCTCCATATCTCCTGTAAGTGGTATGTCGAACCAAAGCCCTACAAGTTTACCATTTGTTGTTAAGAGGTTTGCCATTTGTTTTACATAGGCAAACCTATTTTCAGGGGTAGGAACAAATGAGCAAAAGAAAGTCTGTTCTAAAATTAGATCGTAGTCTCCAGATAAGGTAAAGAAATCACCTAGTAATAATTGTGACTTTGGAAAATTAGAAACTCTTTCTAAAAAAGAGTCTAACGGGGTTTGAGAAATGTCTAGTACATATACATTATAAAACCCGTTTTGAAATAAATATTCGGCTTCATAGGCATTTCCAGCTCCAGGAATTAAGATTTTAATGCTTTTGTCAGTTAATTGATCGATGTAGTTCTTAAAGGGCGTTGCTGCATATCCAATATCCCAACCAGTTCGATTTTCGGCATATCGTTTTGTCCAATACGAGCTTTCTTCAGATTGATTCTTATTCATGTTAAAAAGAGAAATATAATGTTCAAATTACAAATAGTTCAATTTATGACATCTAACTTAAACCAGGATTACTTATTTGAATAGTTTTAGAAAACTAATCTTTTTTGGGATATCGAATTGATAGATTTTAAAAAAAATATCTAAAAATTATTGATAGTTGTAATCTGTGCCATTGAGCGGAGTCGAATTGTGTTGAAAATCAAGATATACAATTTCTCGACTCCGCTCGAAATGACAGAAAAATTATCTTTTTAGACTACCTCTTTTTTTATTCTTTTACAAATCTTTTGACTATAGAAGAGCCATCATCATATTTTACAATAACAATAAAAGTTCCTGATTGTAATACAGACACGTCTAACATTAGGGTATCGGTATTAAATTTTTCTTCTAAAATTAATTCTCCGGATAGTGCGAAAACAGAAATTACTCCGGTATTTTGATCTGGTGGGCCTTGTATATGCAGTTCGCGAGTTACTGGGTTTGGAAATAAGGCAATTTGGTTTTTTACTTCTTTTGAATTAGGTAGATTTTCTTCTGGTCTAAGAGCCGAAGATCCAGCACTGCCAAGTACAACAGTAATATATTCTGTATAGTCACTAGTTCCTACACTATTTTTACTCCTAACTCTAACATACTGGGTACTACCAGCAGGAAGGTCATTTAAATAGTAATAATAAGAACTAGTATTCCCATGAAATTCCCATTCACTTCCAGTCCATCTTTGAATATCATAAGATGTAGCTTCGTCTACAGTGGTCCAATAAATCCCAAAATAAGTAGGGTTTATATTGTAAGATTTTAAATCTGTAGGTCGGGCAGGGGTCGCTACATCGGTACCATTAAGTTGAACGGTAACATAGCTGGTCCATTCACTTGCACTTGTAGAATTAGTTGCACGAACCCTTGCATACTCTGTACCATTGGGCACTAGACCTGAAAATGAAAATGAAGTAGTACTAGTGTTGCCTTTATTTATCCAATCACTTCCATTCCATAATTGTATGTCATATGAAGATGCGTTTGATACACTAGACCAAGTAATTCCAAATGAGGTAGCTCCAACATTTTGCGCTACTAAATTTGCTGGAATAGCGAGGGTTTCTCCACCACCATCTCCGCCTAGGTTATTGGTAACCTTACGGATATGATTTTGGCAAACTAGGCAAAAATTACTGGATAGATAACGCATTTTACAGGATTGATGAGGTCTGTAATAATTGCTCCCAGGGCTTTCATAGCGATAAATTCCTACACCAGCTCGTCCAATAAATTGGCGCCATCTGTTAGTAGAAGAACTTCCGTTAGAAGTCTGATTTGCTTTCTCTTGAGCTCTGAACCAGTATTCATCGGCCAAATCAGCATAACTATGCCCTAGTTCATGCACAAGAAGATCAGGAGCCGCACTATTGGTTGAAAGTGTAGCATAAGCCCCTCCTGATCCGCCATATCTGGAATCATTAACTATAATTATTCCTTGATCAGACTGCGGAAACGAATTATTAATTACACTGGATATTCTTCCACTTCTTGTTGCAACTAGAAGCCGTTGTATTCCGCTATAATTAAAAGTACTACCAAAATAATTATTAATTAGATTATTTGGTGAACTTGCCGCTCCTTGGGAATTTGACGGCACCTTAACAGCAATTACATTAAAATTAGCCTTAAGTGATCTAAAAGGTTCCATTTGAAACATCTTGTTTGTCGCCGAAGTTACATCCGAAATATATCTATTCATTTGACTAGGCAGATATCCATCACCAACAAATACCAAATTTATTTTTGACGATGGAGCGCCATTTCGTATGATATATTCATAAGGAAAAGATTGTGCTTTGACTACTAGAGATCCAAACAAAAGTGGAAATAGTAACAAAATAATGTGTAGTAATTGTTTTTTCATGTGATTTAGGTTTTAAGATAAAATATGAGTGAGAATTATTCTCGAATTTTAAATAGTTTAGCTGCGCCGGGGTTTCCTAAAGAATCGGTTTTTTCAATTAAAATAGCTTTCATGTCTGGTGAATATCTGGCCCGAACGGTTAAGGTAGCCTTTTCAAGTTGCATTTCTACGTGCTCAAATTTAAGGTCATCTTCGTTACCAATAACATATTCATGTTCTACGGTCAATGGATCGTCGAGTATCGTGTTTTTAATTAGTTCATGTTCTGCGTTTAAAAAAGATAACATCCATTTTCCTGAAACACGTTTAGGAGCTGGCGTAATGTCTTTTTTTAAAAGACCATCTACAATACTGATTTCATAAAGAGAGAGTGAGTCCTTCTTTGTACTGGACGATTTATAGACATTTAAAATGATTGAAATGATCATGTCTTTAGGATCTTTTAGACTACTGCTTTCTTCATTTTTTGTAGTATCTAATTTGATTGGTGAACATGAAAAAATTATTGAAAATAAAAGGAGTGAAAATAAGTGTTTTGGTGTTTTAAATAAATGATTGGTCATTTTGGTTAGGGGGTCTAAAAGTGATTTTTGGTTGTAAGAATGCACAAAAATAGTCATTTCTAGATTTTAAAAACATTGAATTTGGTTGATTTTGTTTAATACCACAAATAGATTTATATAGAGTAATATGAATTCAACGACTTGATTATTAGTGGTTAGTGTGTTTTTTAAGCTAAAACATACGGAGAAAGCATAGCCTTTTTCCGTTTAAAATACACTTAATACTCTATTAAAATGTAATGAACTAGATTTCGCATTTTAATGTACCGTAATTAAAAAGCCTTAACATTTAAAATAGATTAAAGAATTATAATTGAAGTTTCTATTTTTTCTTAAAACTAAAAGTGCTAGCAAGATACTAGCACTTTTAATTTATTTTATATAAACGGTATTATTTGAATAATTTAAACACTTATTTTTTGATCCCTGGGATTCCCTTTGGTTTTTTAGTTTGCCAATGAAAAACTTCAGCTTTTTGTTCTTTAGGCCATACTTCATCTAACGTATCGGCATTATATACTCTACCATTTTTTATAACTTGCGTAAGTGTATTTGTATTACGAATATTTTCTAATGGATTTTTTGCTAGAATCAATATATCGGCAAGCTTTCCTTTTTCAAGACTTCCTAGGTCATTATCTAGGCCTAACGCCTGCGCTCCTAGTATTGTAGCGACTTTAAGCGCATCATGATCTTTCATTCCGCCACTACCTACAGACCATAATTCCCAATGAAATCCTAGGCCTTGTAATTGTCCATGACTTCCAACACCAGCAAGACCTCCTGCTTCAACTAAATCTTTCATAAATTCTGCATGCTTTTTAAACACATGTTCTTCATCCATAAACCATCCTGGTCTTCTTCTAGATTTACGTGCTAATTCTTCGTAGGGAGTAAAGTATTGTATTTTTTGATCCCCCCACACATTTTCTCGTGAGTAATAATAGTTTTCTGCCCATGGCCCTCCATAAGAAACTAATAGAGTTGGTGTTAATGCCATTTTAGAATCGGCAATAGTTTTTACGACATCTTTATAAATAGGATAGATAGGTAACGAGTGCTCATGACCTGGATATCCGTCCAATAATTGCGTCATATTTAATTTAAAATTAAGAGCTCCTTCTGTTGTAGGTATTAATTTCAATTCTTTTGCCGCCATAATGATCCATTGTCTTTGCTGACGATTACCAACCATATACATTTTGATACTTTTAGTATTGTAATAGTGGCTGTATTGCTTTAATACATCTTTTGCATGATCCAGACTCTCTATTTGATATTGCCAGAATCCGACACCTGGACCAGTACTATATATACGTGGTCCGTGCAGTGTACCAGCTTCTACCATATCAGAATAGGTAAGGACATCTGTAGTACCAGTTTGAGGGTCACGGGTTGTAGTTACCCCGTAAGCAAGATTAGCAGAATATGTCCAGGCTTGATTTTTATGAATGCCCCAAGTGGGTCTCATATGTGCATGGGTATCAATAAATCCAGGCATCAGAGTTTTTCCAGAAACATCTATAGTTTTTGTATTGGAAGGTACAGTTAAGCTTCCTGAAACTCCAATAGCTTTAATTCTATTATTTTCTACTAAAATATCTCCGTTTTCAATTACTTCAGAACCATTCATTGTAATAATTCGTCCTCCCTTTAATAATAAATTACCTTTTGGAGTGTCTTTTTCATACGTGACTTTTACTTTAAACTCTTGGGCTTCAAATTTAGGTTCCTTCTTTTTTTCTTTATCGTCGGTTTTTGTAGAATCAGATTTTTTTTCAGTTTTCTTAAGTTCTTTTTCTTTCTTTTTAGCAGCAGCTAAGCTATCGGCAAACTTTTTTCCAGCTGCAATGTCATATCTAAAGTGACTTGCTCCCAAAGACCAATGAACTTTTTTACTGTCTGTAGACCAGCTAGGAAATTCTCCTCCCATAACTGTTAGTTTCATAGCAGGAAAAGCTGCTTGATCAGCTTTTGCTAGGGATATAGATGGTGTTTTACCATATCTTGGAATAATGACGGTATAAATATCATTATTTATTTGTGCTAAGGCTGTTTTTCCGTCAGGAGAAATTTGTATTTCAGATGGCCGTGAAGCATTTTTATTTGCAGCACCGTATTGTTTGGATAACAAAGCAAAACAAGCATCCATTACATGATGATGATCGTCTTTACCAGAGCTATCACGAAAACCATAAGTGGTAATTCCAGTTAATTCTAAGTGTTGTTTTTCGTCAGATCCATCCCATCGAATAGAAATTAGCCCTTTTTTATTGCTAGTTAAGTAAATACGATCATCTACTTTGGTAAAGTGAGGGTTTTGTCTTCCTTTAGTTTTGTCGATCATCTTAATATCACCACCTGCTGCGGGTATCCAGACTAAATCTTCCTGAACTCCATTTGAAAATGGATTTATTGCATCATCATAGACCTGTGCCGATCCTTTATGAAATGCAATTCGATTAGAGCGATAAGACCAAGATGGTTTAGTATATATACCTGATTCTTTTGTTAACTGTATTGGTTTAGGTCTCCCTTCGATATTAACTTTAAACAAATGCCCTCCTCCTTGTTTCCAGGTTGTATATACAATGTATTTTCCGTCAGGAGACCATGTTGGCTGCGCTTCGGTAAAGTTGTTTGTAGTTAGCCTTTTAGGAGTACCGTTAGGCAAATTCATAAGATATAAACGATTTAATGCTGTAAACGCGAGTTTAGAACCATCTGGAGACGGTTTTGCATCACGTATCTGAGTCACTAAAGCATTTTTGTCATCTTTTATAGGGTATTTAAAATCTAATCTAGGTCCTAGATTGAGTTTAACATCTACTTTGAAAGGAATTTCTGTTGCGGCATTATTCTCTAAAGAAATCTTATATATTTTACCACCATACGAAGCGATAAGGTTTTTACTATCAGGTGTAAAAGACATTGCTGGTAAGACGCCTAGTGGTGCTATAGATTCTTGTTCATCTCTTTGTACAGGGTAGGCTAACCAACGTTCTTTTCCTGTTTTTAAGTTTCTAAGCATAAGTCCTGTTTCGTCCTCAAAACGAGAACCATATACCAACCAATTGCCATCATTAGAGAGTGTTGGAGTAAATGCAGATCCATATCGAGATGTTATGATATCAACATCTCCATCTTCCATGTCATAAGTTCCTATTTGATATTGTGGTAATTGGGCGTTATAATCCCAGGAACCTTTACGTCTTGAGAAATATAGTAGTTTACCATCGGGGCTAATAGCTGGGTCAATAGCTTTTATATCTTCTGGCTTATCAAACAATTGACTTCCTGAACCACTTTCTTTATGATAAACATGTAATTTAATACTACCACGTCCTTTTGATCCAACGATATATTCTCCATCAGGAGTCCATTCTGCAGAATAGAAATTATGCTTTTTTTCTTTGGTAATTTGTTTATCCTCTTTGGTAGAAAGGTCTAAAGTCCAAATATTATCTGATCCACTTTTATCAGAAATAAAAACTAATGATTTACCATCAGGACTATATCTAGGGTGTACATCATAAGCCATTCCTTTTGTTATTTGTGTAGCATTACCTCCTGTAATGGGTATGGTGTAAATATCACCCATAAGATCAAAGACAATAGTCTTTCCGTCGGGACTTACATCTAGAGAAATCCAAGTTCCTTTCTCTGTGGTGAAAGAAATAGTTCGTTCAGGTTCTAGAGGAAGCTCTTTTGTAGCTTTTTTAATAGTATCATTTTCCGTTTTGTTTTCCTGAGATATTCCAATAAAAGAGATTAGAAAAAAAAGGGCATAGACAATCCTATGCTGATTAGTGTAAAATTTCATTGACTGAGAATGTTGAATTAATTTAGTCCCTAAATATAAATAAATTAAAAAACAGTAACTCTTAAGGTTATCTTAACTTGAAAAACAGTATCCTGTACAAAATAGTCTAAGATGGCTAAAGCGTTTTACTTGCTTTTAAGGTAAAAGAGAAAGTGTAATGATCTAATGAATATCGATATTTGTCTAAAGGGAAGGCTCCCCACGAATCGATACCCCCAATACCCATTTGAAAATGATCTAAACATACAGATACTGCATTTTCTTTTTGAAGCTCAATATGATGTAAAATTCCCCGTTTCTCTTGGGTTAATGTCTCTGGACTATAATACAATGTACTAAAGCTGAATTTCGGGCTTCCTGAAATTTCTAATTGTGCTCCATTAGTGTTTTTTAGAATTAGTTTTCTAGTATCTTCTCGATTACCGGTTTCTTGCGGACTTATATAATCATGTGACATATGATCTACCTCTTTTTCATACAGACCTATATGTGCAGCATGTTTTCTGTCGATATAATTTTCAAAAGGACCTCTGCCAAACCATTTAATCTTAGTAAAAGAGCTGTTGGTTTTAAAGTATAACCCTAATCGGGGTAACTCAGGCAACTGCATAGAGCCTGGTTCAAAATAACAATCAATAGATAATACGCCATTATTAGTGATAGAATATTTCATTTTAAAAGAACAATCGACATCAGGTAGTATTAAAGTGGTATTGATAATAACTTGATGTTTAGATTGTTTGACAAGTTTGATATCCTTTAACGTATGATTTTGTCCAGCATATCTCCATATTTTTGTACGTTCAGGCATAGTATTGCCAAAGTCGTTGTCATTAGGAGCTCTCCAGAAATTAGGGCGCATAGGTTCATCAATGTACTGTGTCCCGCGATAGGAAAATGAGGTTAGTAATCCAGTTGCTAAACTTATCTGAATAACAAAATTTTCACCAGATATTTGGTATGATTCTTTTATCTCTGAAATAAAAAGTTCTTTTTCTGAAAAGAAGTCGTTAGATTCTTTTCCGGAAGGAGATTGGAGTAAAAATTGTTCTTTTGCGACTTCATGACCAAAGGGAATTGACTTATCGTCTTCTTTACTAAAAATAGCCTGAAGATTTAAAAAATATTCTATACTAGGATTAAGATCAAATTGATAATCAATTTGAAATTGACTTGAGTAACCGGCATCAATTGTAAGGTCTTTAAGTAACCCAGAACAAATATTCCCTTCTTCTGAAGATACTTCCCAATTAATATGAAAGTCTGAAAGAGAGATAAAATCAAAATCATTGCTAATTTCTATAATACCTTTTTTTAAATCAATGACTTTGAAATTAATAGATTGGTAACATTTCTTTACTTCCCAAATGGCAGGATGTGGTGTACGATCTGGAAATAACAATCCATTAATACAAAAGTTACCATCACTGGGAATATGTGTAGCGCCAAAGTCTCCGCCAAATTTCCAATATTTTTCACCTTCTTTTGTATATGCTGTAATACCTTGATCTACCCAATCCCATATAAATCCACCTTGTAAAGTGGGGTATTTCTGAATCAAATTCCAATAGTCTATTAGGTTTCCTACACTATTTCCCATAGCATGTGCATATTCACACATGATAAAGGGTCTTTTTGGATTTTTTTTGGCATATTTCTCAATCTCTTCGATAGTCGGATACATAGGGCATACGATATCCGTATTTTCTTCTTCTCCTGCTTGCTCATATTGCACAGGTCTGGTAGTGTCTTTAGATTTTATCCATTGATATGCTGCTTTGAAATTTGGACCATTTCCAGCTTCGTTGCCCAAAGACCAGATAATTATAGAAGGATGATTTTTTGTACGCTCAAACATTCTAGATACTCTATCCAAATGAGCAGATTTCCACTCGGATAAATTACAGGGATGAACAGATGCATCATATGGAGTTGAATAATTTGATCCCATACCATGAGTTTCTATATTAGCCTCGTCGATAACGTATAATCCATACTCATCACATAACTCGTACCATCTAGTCTTATTTGGATAGTGACTATTTCGTACCGCATTGATGTTATATTGTTTCATCAATTTGATATCAAGAATCATACTTTCTTCAGAGATAACACGTCCAGTCACTTCGTCATGTTCATGACGATTTACACCTTTTATGGTTATTGCTTTTCCATTAATCAAGAGTTGAGCATTCATTATTTCTACTTTTCTAAACCCTATTTTGGAGTGTATAACTTCTAAAATGTTTTTTTCTTGATCTATTAATTTTAATGAAAATTGATAGAGGTTTGGTGTTTCTGCAGTCCACTTTAATGGTTTAGGAAGATGTTCTTTAATAGAAAAGAGAGAATTTTCTGAAGTAGATTGAATACCTATTGTTTTCGTAAAGAAAAGATCATTATTATTGTCGAATATCTCACATTCAACAGTGCCGTTCCATAATTGATTGTTTGTGTTTTGGATTGAAACATTAAGATCTAATATTCCATCATTATAATCTGAAGTTAGGTCTGCTTTCACAAAATAGTCCTGAATGTATATTGCATTTCTTGAAAACAAATAAACTTCTCGTTGTATACCGCTTAAACGCCAAAAATCTTGACATTCTAGATACGACCCATCACACCATCGATATACTTCTACGGCCACAGTATTTTCACCTTTTATGAGATGTTCTGTAATGTTAAATTCTATAGGAGTCATCGAATCCTGATTATAGCCTATCCATTGCCCATTTATCCAAAAATGAGCTGCGGATTTTACAGATCCAAAATGAATAAAAACTTGCTGTCCTTGCCAATTATCTGGAACGGTAAATGTCTTTTTATAGGAACCAACAGGGTTGTCATCATGTGGAATATAAGGAGGGTTTTTAGGAAAAGGATAGCGATCATTGACGTAGATAGGGACACCAAACCCTTCTAATTCCCAATTTGCAGGGACATTAATTTGATCCCATGCAGAAGTGTCAAAAGACTGCTTTTGAAAATTACTAGGTCGACGATCTGGACGATCAGAATATTTAAAATACCATAGGCCATTTAAAGATTTAAATCTAGAGGAATATTCTTTTTTATTTTCTTTAGAAAAGCTAAAATCCTCATAGGGAAACATATTGGCGTGTGGTTTTTCTTGGCCAATGGCAAATACTTTAGGGTTTTCCCAAAAATGGGCGCTATCAAAATTGATTTCTGATTTCATGTTAAACTGCTGATAGAGTTATCATTCCTGAAATAGGTGCTTCTATGGATATGAGTCCTTTTTGAAATGAATTTGTAGTGTTTTTAATTATATTCCCTTGACAATCTATGATGGAGATTTTATAAGATTTTTGACTAGATACAGTATTAAGAATTATTTTTTCTGATGTTTTTCCGTTAATTATATCAATATATTGAGCTTCACTAAAGAGGTCAATTACAACATCTGCATACACTGCAATAATCTCCTTTTTTTCTGTAATAGTTCTCACCACAGGATAATTTTCTGAAGGCCCTATTGCCGTTAAATTTCTACTTAATAGTATGTCTTGGTTTTGTATCCAATAGGAAGTGTAGAACAAAACCATTTGTTTATGAGATTCTAAAATTTCACCAAGACGAACAGATACCTGAGGAACCGAAAACAAAATATTTACAAATTGCAAAGCAGCTAATGCCACAGGTTCATCATAATTCCACATAAACATATCCGAATGTATAGCGGTATCTCCAGAAAGTAACCTTAGATCAATTATACGTCTTCGGTTAGTAACAGCATCATTGGGGCAATCATGTGCTCTTAGCATATTACCACATTTTCGTAATGCAGGTCCTATGTAATGTTGTCTAAATTCAATTAAAATATTAGGATTAATTGCTATTAAGGCCTCTTTTATATCTGTCATTAATCGATCTACTGCTGGACCAATTGCGGCATAATCTCTGCCATCTTCTAAAGTCAAAATGGTTTCTGGATACGGTATAAAATGATCAATAAAATCAAGTTTAAAACCATCTAGCTTCCAGTTTTTAAGAGCATTTGAATAAATAGTAACGAGGTATTCTCTTATTTCAGGATATCTGGGATCAACAATAGCGGCTTGAAACTCTTCAGAAAAATGAAGAAACTTTCCTTTAAATTTCTCATAAGCTTTAGAGTATTTTCCAAAAAAGGGAACAGAATACCATAACATTATTTTCATATCTAAACCATGGATATCAGAAACAAAATTAGACATTTCCGGAAAACGTTCTGGTAACCAATCTCCGGTATATGCATACCCACGATTATTATCATTTGTTTGCCAACCATCGTCAACGATTATAGTACGGTAACCCATTTCTGATGCTATTGTACATTCTTTTAGAAGGGTATCACTACTAATTTCTTGATGATAGGAGTACCATGTAGAATACATGGGTTGTTTTGCTATTTCAGGAACGCTCATGGGAGTATATTTAGTAAAAGACTCCCACCAATCAGAAACTTTACCTAAAGAGTGTTCATATCGATGTTTTCTATAATCTAATAAGATGCTAATTTCATAATCTTTAAAATCAGGAACATTTTCGGTAAACAAGATTACATTACAATATACCCACCCATCTTCTTCTCTAAGTCCTGCACCTAATGATAAGGTGTTAATAGCATCAGAACAGGCAAATGTATGTAAGTTTTGATCATTATGACCATAAAGACATAGTATAGGTGCCTCGTAAGCAGTTCTTGAAACAAGCATGCGTTCTGCATCAAACTCTGCAAACACACGTCGATCACTTTCATAATTTGATAACCAGGTTCCTTTAAGATTAATAGCAGGGATTTTCCATACTAGTTTAACAGGTTTTGTATTTTTAGGAGTAGATGAGCTTAGTTTTACAGTTGTAACATATAGCTCTTTTTCTAATTGGTTTATTTGAGATGATATGCTAAAACCAAAGTGTTCCTCCTTTGTATATAGTGATATTCCATCATAAGGAAGTTGTTCTTTGCCTATTTCTTGAAGAAAACACCAGCCTTTTGTTGTTAAGTTAGCCATAATGATATTGAGTTATTCTTGTTACGATGCCACACCTAATGGGGAAAAGAAAATATAAGTTGCGATTACAATAATGATCAGTAATAAGGATATTAGGTGTCTATATTTCCAGGGTTTAATATCTACTATTTTTTTATCTATTGGTTTATACGGCACTTTCATAGGATAGAATTTACCAAAGAATAGCATGATTGCCGTACTTGTTAGAAACAAAATTGCCATTATATGAAGAAAATGTAGTCCTGTTTCGAATACCAATTGCGTAAGTCCGTAACAGGTGATAAAAAATATCAGAGCTACTTTAGCACCAATTGGAGGTACTTTTTTAGTGACAAATCCTACGAATAGAATTGTGAATATAGGTACACTAAAAAATCCGGCCACTTTTTGGATATAGTCAAAAAAACCACCATCTACGAAAGCTATAAAAGGAGCGATAAACATAGCGGTCATAGCCAGAAATACCTGTAAATATTTACTTTTCTTGATTAGTTTTAAATCTCCAATTTCTTTGTTTTTATCCTTTAGGTACGGCTTGTAAATATTCAACATAAATAAAGTACTAGAACTATTAAGACCAGAATTAAATGTAGTAAGTGCTGCCCCAAAAATGATGGCTGCCATAAACCCTGTTAAATATTCTGGCATTACATCCCCAATTAAACGCGGATAAATTTCTGCAGTGTTCTCTACATTAAAATAGATATGCAAGGCTATAAGTCCTGGAATATTTAATAAAATCGGAGAGATTACTTTTAACACACTTGCCAGTGCAATACCCTTTTGACCTGCAGCTAAATTTTTGGCTCCTAAAACACGTTGCATGATATATTGTTCGGTTCCCCAGTAATTTAAGTTAACCAATAGCATACCTGTAAATAATGTGCTAAAGGGAACGGGAGAATCGGGTTTGCCTATAGCATTAAGGTGCTCTGTGTTTTGTGTTAAAATCATGTCGAGACCTACAGAAAAACTACCTTCTCCTATGTATAGTAATCCAAAAAACGGAACTAACAAACCACCAATAACAAGGCCTATACCATTGATTGCATCAGAAACAGCAATTGCCTTTAACCCTCCAAAAATGGCATATATACTTCCTACGATACCAATAGACCATACAAGAATCCATATTGTAGCCCAATTGCTTAATCCAAAAACGCCAGAGAGATCAAACATTCCATTAAAAGCTACTGCACCTGCATATAAAACCGGTGGCATCATATTAATAACATACCCAACTAGAAATATAATAGATATCCATTTTTTTATACTCGAATCAAACCTATCTTCTAAAAAGTCGGGTGTGGTTACAGATCCATTTTTGAGATAAATGGGTAGAATAAATTCGGACACTATAATTAAGGATAATATAGAGGTCATCCCCCAAGCCATTACAGCAACACTATCATTATATACCTGTTCATTTTCTCCGATAAAGTTATTAGCACTCATATTGGTTAAAAAGAGTGATCCACCAATAACGAACCATCCGAGACTTCTTCCTCCTAAAAAGTATCCATCAGATGTATTTAGAGCTTCTCCTTTGGTTTTACGATAAGATATATACGCAACAAGCAAGGTGAATAGTATAAATGTAGAAACAGCCAGCATAGTTTCGAAGAGTATTAAGGTGATACTTTTTTAAAAGAATCAGGATTAAAATAGTTATCTGTATGTAGCACAGAGTAGCATAATTTGTCAAACTTAAAAAATATTACTTTAAAATATGCATTTACATCCTTTTATTTATCAAAATTTTAAACATTCTTTTTTGTGAATAGTGAGGTATTCTTAAAATTTATATTAAATGTTTTATATTGCTTTAAAAATAACTACTATTTATTATGGATAATGTATCAACAATTATTTTAGCTTCATCATTAATAATAATTATGTTGGGGATGGGGTTATCTCTTGTTGTTGATGATTTTAAAAGAATTTTAATTTATCCAAAAGCCATAGTTATTGGGTTAACTAATCAGCTAATTATCCTGCCTTTATTAGGATTTTTGCTAGCTTCTACATTTTCTTTACGACCAGAAATTGCTATCGGAATTATGATCTTGGCTGCTTGCCCCGGAGGAGCTACGTCAAATTTGATTTCTCACTTAGCAAAAGGTGATGTAGCTTTATCAGTAACGCTCACGGCGATAAGTAGTTTTGTGTCTATTTTTACGATTCCTTTTATCATAAATATCGCATTATTACATTTTTTGGATGAATCCAGAACGATTGCCTTAGATATCCCGGGAACTATAATTCGAATAATGATAATAACAATTATCCCAGTAATCATAGGAATGGTAATAAGACATTACAAAGAGTCATTTGCTTTAAACATGGCAAAACCGGTTCGTATAGCTTCTGGAATAGTGCTTGCTCTGGTAATTATAGGTATTTCGATTAAAGAAAAAGACAATATGATTTCATATTTTGAACAAGCGGGTCTTATTGCTTTATGTTTGAATATTGGTACCATGATGATTGGGTATTATTCTGCTAAAATTTTCAAGCTTAGAAATGAAAGTGCTATTTCTATTGCAATAGAATCAGGAATTCAGAATGGAACCTTAGCAATTACGGTAGCAGTCGTTATTTTAGAAAACAGTTCGTTTGCAATAGCTCCAGCAGTATATAGTTTATTAATGTTTTTTACAGGAGGGTTTATTATTTATTTCGGTATTAAAAAGAGTAAAGCAGCTTTAAAGAACTAAAAACATGTACAAAATTAATGAATTTATTATCCATTTTTTATAAGAGATTTAATTGAGCTACTTTGTCCAGATGTAATTTTATAAAAGTACATACCATTTTTAAGTCCAAGAGTAGTAGCATTAAGTTGTATGCTATGTGGACCTTTACTTTGATGTGATTTTTGTATAATCTTAATAATTCTTCCTGATTGATCATATAATAGTATTTCAACCATATCTGCTTTTGGAATAGTATATTTAATTGTTGTGGATCCTGAAAATGGATTAGGGTAATTCATGATCTCTAAATTAAAATCTTCGTCATTATTCTCGGTAAATATATCAGTATCACACATTGAGTTTCTTCTCGTGGCGATCGCAATATCTTTATTAATTATCCACGCCATACTTACTCTAAAAGTTGCAGAAAATACATCTGTATGCGTACCAGGGAAAAAGATAACCGGAGGGTTTCTGGTAGCAGCAATTAATTTGTTTCTATTACTTTTAGGAATATATACTGTGTTTTGAGTTGAATTAGTGTATCCAAAGGTCGCTGTTAAAGTACCATCAAGATTATCAGTAATACAAGTGGTAAATGGTACTATATTGGTAAATTGAGTTTGAGGAGTGCTATCTCGTAAATATAATTTTTCGATCCCATCATTTGCATTTGATACTAATATATCGTCTAAACAATCACCATTAACATCGGCAATTTCAATATCAAAACTAATATCATTGTTTTGCGGTAAGAAAATAGAAGAAGCGTCAGTAAAGATTCCTGAACCATCATTTATGTAGAGTATATCTGGGGCAGGAGCTAAAGGGTGACCACCTCCAGCTGGCCCCATCGGATTAGGAGCAGAATTGGCAAAAATGATATC
The DNA here is from genome assembly GCF_003443715.1 of Aquimarina sp. AD10. NCBI lineage: Bacteria > Pseudomonadati > Bacteroidota > Flavobacteriia > Flavobacteriales > Flavobacteriaceae > Aquimarina > Aquimarina sp. AD10. The sequence continues at coordinate 5,179,791 of NZ_CP031965.1, forward strand.
AAGGTAACCGTCATAATTAAAGTCAAAAAGTTTTACGTCGGTACTTGTATCTATTTTTTCTGGTAATGCATTTGTCGTGTTTTCTTGAAAAAAACCTTTTGAATCATTTATAAAAACCTGATTTTGTTCCGAATTACTGTTAGCAATAATAAGATCAAGATCTGTGTCATTGTCAATGTCTGCTAACACCATAGCGCGACTAGCTGTATTTTGTTGAGAGATTCTCAATTCGGTCTCATTAGTAAAAAAACCATTTCCATCATTGATCAAAACTTGATTTTGACCAACATTAGCTATAATAAGATCATTATCGCCATCGCTATCAATGTCGCCAAAGACAAAGCTTCCTGTTTGATTTTTTACATTTGGTAAACGACTTAAAGATTCGTTAGAAAAAGTTCCATCTGTATTTTGGATGTATAGAAAATTTTGCGCTCCTCCTGGTCCTATATCTGGTATCGGAGGTATTTCATTAGCAATAAAAATATCTAGAAGTCCATCTTTATTTACATCTTCAAAACCTATTTCGGTAGAAATATCTTCAAATATATTGATAGGAGGAGGAGGTAATAAGTTGATACTCTCATCAGAAAATATACCATTACCTTGATTTATTAGTAATTGTGTTGGTCCTAGATTAGTTACTACAATATCCACATCTCCATCATTATCAATATCACCATAATCTGCACTTATACTATTTGCAGGATTAGGGGATATAGGTAAATTACTTTCTGAAACATCTGTAAAAAATCCTTGATTGTTTATCAAAAGTCGATTGGCACGACCAGAGAATCCAGCAGTACCTTCAGCAATAAAAATATCCAAATCTCCATCGCCATCAACATCTACAAGATCCGAATCAAAAGAGTCTGCACCTGTTGGTGTAACTTGTGGGATTTGATTAGAGGCATTTTTAAAAATAGATTGACCTGATAGTGATGTGCAAACTGTGCAAATACATATAGTAAGGCACACCAAAAAATGAGCTTTTAGTGTATTATTTTTAGAAGATTTCATGTGGTGAGGTTTTAAGTTATTACTAAGATAATTTAAAACAGAACCAAACCAGATGGTCAATATTTATTTAAAATAATTTTAACATAAGTAGTTGTTAATCAGTGGTTATCGTAAGGTTTTTGATTTTTTCTATAGTTTCTAATTGAGACCTGAGTACTTGCGTAGAATTAACATATATGTTGTTTTGATCTTCATTTATAACTCTTGCTTTTACGGTATCGTCTAATTGTAGTTGTATCATAGCTCTAATTTTAGAATACACATCGATATCTAAAATTGGTGTTATCACTTCGATTCTATGATCTAAGTTACGTGTCATCCAATCGGCAGAGCCTATATACATTTTTTCTTTTCCTGAGTTAGCAAAAATGTAAACACGTCCATGTTCTAAAAATCGATCTACAATACTAGTGATATATATATGTTCACTTTGGCCTGGAATTCCTGGAACTAAACAACAAATACCGCGAACTATTAATCTAATCTTTACACCGGCATTATTTGCATCATATAGTAAATCTATCATCTTTGGATCTTGTAGGCTATTCATCTTTAATATGATATAGGCTTCTTGCCCTTTCTTGGCGTTCTCGATTTCGGTCTCTATTAGTTTTTTAAACGTATTTCTAGTTGTGAATGGTGATATTAATAGTTTTTTAGTTTTCGGAATAATAATGGTTCGTTCTAATAACTGAAAAACTTGACTTAATTCTGAAGTAATGTCTTTATTAGCTGTCATTAGCCCAAAATCGGTATATATTTTAGCAGTTTTTTCATTAAAATTACCGGTGCTAATGTAGCTGTATCTTACGGTTTGCTTATTTTCTAAACGTTCTATTAACAGTATTTTAGAATGTACTTTTATGCCCGCATAACTATAGGTTACTTTTGCCCCATGATTTTCTAAAATTTTACCCCATCGTATATTATTTTCTTCATCAAATCGAGCTTTTGTTTCAATAAAAACAAAAACTTCTTTTCCGTTTTTTGCAGCCAAGAGTAATGCATCAGCGATTCCTGATTGTTTTGCTATGCGGTATAGTGTGACTTTTATTTTAGTAACGTTTTTATCTGTTGCGGCTTCTTGCGCTAAACGAATTACATCTTGAAAAGACTCGTAAGGATAATAAAACAGTCGATCCTTTTTTGAAATAGCATCAAACATATTCGAGAAACCTAATAGACTTTGATCTCGAATAGGCGCTATAGCATCTTCAACTAATTTTTTATTTGTTGGATTTGGAAAACCGAAGAAGTCCTTAAAATTATGATATCTACCCCCTTCAGAAATATCAGTTTCATTTACATCTAATATCTTTTTTATGGCATTTAGTAATTCTAAAGGCATTGTATTATCTATTAATACTCTAGTTACTTGGCCAGTATCTCGATTACTAAGAGAATCTTTGATTTTAGTGAGCAGATCTCCAGAATATTCATTGTCGATATACAATTCTGCATCACGAGAAATTTTAATAGAATGAAATGAAGAAATATCACTTTGAGCATAAAACTTAGATAAATTATATTTTAAAATATCGTCTACAAAGGTGATGTAATGTATACCTTCCTCTATTGGAAAAGATATAAACCTAGGTGTTTCGGAAGGGATTTTAACTACAATCAATTCATTAGTATCGAGTAAAGTAGTTAAGTAAAGCTCTTCATTTTCTATAAAGATGTTTTCATGATCTCCATCGGTAACAATTCCTAATGTAAGTTTACTTTCAAGATGTTCTTTATAGTATTCTTGCGCTATTTTTTTTTGACTTACAGAAAAATCTTCGCAATACACTAATTGTATTCCTTCTTTTTTTAAATCAGGAATGATCTGTTGATTAAAAAGCTCTCCAAATTCTTCTTGTTGAAGCAGAACCTGTTTTTTTATCTTTTTTAAAAGCTTATTTGGTTTAGTAATTAACTTTTTTCGTAAAGATTTATCTAAATCTTTAATTTTTCTGATATCAGAAACACGAACTTTAAAAAACTCATCAAGATTTGATGAGAAAATAGCTAGAAACTTGATTCGATCATAAAGTGGATTACTTTTGTCTGCTGCTTCTTGGAGTACTCTATGATTAAAACGAAGCCAGGAAAGATCCCTGTTATAATATTTTTTGGAGATTAAAGCCATTTTTTTAAAATATAAGTTCTTGGTTAAATGTATTGAATTTGTGAATAATCTACACTAGAAGATAAAGTCAAAAGTTAGGTTTAGGTTATTTTAAAATGAAATGTAGTTTAACGATATAGTTTTTTAACAAAGCTCCCTATACTAAGCCCTTGAATGATTATTGAAAATATGACAACAACATAAGTAATATAAAGAATAATTTCTGAAGAAGAATTGTTTGCTAGACTTAATGCTAATGCAATTGAAATACCTCCTCGAAGCCCTCCCCATGTTAAAACAGAAACTGTTTTAATAGGACTGTTTTCTTTATGTTTTAAAAGTGAATAAGGCATAAAAACTGAAACAAACCTAGCGATAAGAACAATAGAAATAGCTATAATCCCTAGTGTTAAGTGTTTGCTGTCAAACTTTAGAAGATGAATAGCTAATCCAATAAGGACGAATAAAATACCGTTGAATACATCATCAAGCACTTCCCAAATTTCGTTAATCATTTTCCTAGCGGCTCCTTTATTGGTTTTAATATTTAATTTATGACCAATAATCATTCCTGACACTACCATTGCAAGTGGACCAGAAACATGAATGAGTGACGCTATGGCATACCCTGCCATTACAATTGCTAAGCTAATCATGACAGATAGTTGAGGGTTTTCTGTTACAGATTTTATACACCTATATCCAATAAAACCTAGTAGTCCTCCATATAAAATACCTCCTATAGCTTCTTCAAGAAATAATTTTCCAATCTCTAACCCAATTGAAGTTTCGTTATGATGTTCACCCATACCAGATAGAATTAGGATACCCGAAAAAACGACTACTCCTATACCGTCATTAAATAAAGATTCACCTTCTATTTTTATGCCTAGACTAGTGGCAATATTTGCTTTTTTAAGAATCGCCATTACTGCAATAGGATCAGTTGGTGATATTAATGCCCCAAAAAGTAATGCATCTAAAAATGGAAGGTCAAGGCTAATGAGTTGTGCAGTTCCGAAAGTTAACGTTCCTACTATAAAAGTTGATAAAAGTACTCCTATGGTAGCAAATAGTAAGATAGACCATTTTTCTTTGGCTAGTGCATCAATATTAACATGAAGTGCACCAGCAAAAAGTAAAAAACTTAGAATTCCGTCTAGTAATAAAGTTTTAAAATCAGAATTAGTGACAATATCACAAAAAAACATGTAGAATTGAGGGAAAATACCTTTGCTAAGCGTAATGAGTATTACCGTTACTAGACTCATTAACATGAGACCAATTGTTGTGGGTAACTTAATCCATTTATAGTTTATGAAATTGAAAAAAGTAGCAATAGCAAAAATAATACTAAAGGATTGTAACATAATTTCTAAGATTTTACATTGATATATTTTCCTGCAGATAAACCAATTACCATTGTCAAATAAAATTGCCCAATATTCAGAACTAGTCTTATTGATTAAGATTGAAGAGTTGAAACTTCATTTGTTAAATGTCGAATCATTTTAATTTTATATTAATGTAACATCGGTAATGATTTCTAATAAAGCAGGGCCATTGTGAGCTTTAAGTTTTTCTAAAGCAGGGATTAATTCTTCTTGTTTTGTAACTTGAATACCTAATGCGCCGCAGTTTTCTGCGTATTTGGCAAAACTTACGTTATGCAAGGAGGTTTTCCACACGTCTAATTCTGCAGCTTTTTGCTCTTTAGATATTTTTCCTAGTTCAGAATTGTTTAGTAATACGTGTTTTATATTCATATTGTATTTGACTAAGGTCATCATTTCTCCTAAGTATTGTCCAAAACCACCATCACCAGATACAGACCAGACAGGTCTTTCATTACCTTGTGCGGCCCAAGCGCCCATAGCAGCAGGAAGAGAAAAGCCAATTGACCCCAAATATCCAGACATTAAAATAGATTGATTTTTAGGTTCAAAATAGCGGCCAAAAGAATAAGTGTTGTTTCCAACGTCTACAGCAATTACCGCATTTTCGGGTACAACTTTGTTCATCGCATCAAAAACTGCAATAGAGCTTACTCCTTTGTTACTTGTGTCGTGTAATCTACTTTGTTTTTCTTCTTGCCAAATTTCCCAACGTTTTGCAATTTCGGGACGTCTATCTATAGTGTTAATCTTATCGGTTATTTGTTCTTTTATACTAGATAAGGTTTCAGAAATTTCACCCCATAAAGCGGCATCTATTTTATGAAACTTGCTTAGTGCTGTGGGGTCGTAATCAACTTGAATAATAGGTTTTTTAGGAGTGATCCCGGTATGATTAGAAAATGATGCACCAAATACGATTAGTAAATCGCTTTCATTCATAAACCATGATGCGATAGGAGTACCGCTGCGCCCCAAAACACCACATCCTAATTCATGATTATCTGCAATAAGCCCTTTACCCTTAAAAGTAGTAATCACAGGACATTTTAATTGTTTTGCAAAAGCAGTAATTGCATCCATATGAAACCGTGCACCATGTCCTACTATAATAGCTGGTTTTTGTGATTTAGAGATCATATCTACTGCCTTTGCAACCATTTGCTTTGGTGGCGATATGTTCATAGGTGTAATTCTGCCGTCCGGGGTTTGCGCTTCTTCTATCTTAGGTTTAGGCATAAACGCGACTTCATCAGGAAATGTGATATGTGATACATTTCTATTTAACAAAGCACTTTTAATAGCTAAACTCATTAGTTCACTATGTTTTGAGTTTTGTTGTACCGCATGATTAAAATCGGCAACTGTTTGAAAAGCACGTACTAGATCAACTTCTTGAAAAGCTCCTGTACCCATTACTTGGGTATTGACTTGCCCCGAAAATGCTAACATGGGAGCTCTGTCAACTTTTGCGTCCCACATTCCTGTAAACATGTTCGTAGATCCAGGTCCTGCAATCCCAAAACAAACGGCTGGTTTTCCTGTTAACTTACCATAAGCAGAAGCGGCAAAAGCTGCTGCTCCTTCATGGCGTATACCAAAAAATTGTAGTTTACCTTGTTCTTCTAATCTCATCATGGCATCTGCTACACCTAGATTAGAATGACCTACCATTCCGAAAACAGTATTTACACCCCAATTTGTCATAGTTTGCATCATGACATCAGAAATGGTATCTTGATGCGTAGTTTCTTCTGGAATACCTACGTATATAGCTTTATCTTCTTCTTTTACATCAAAAGTAGTTACCCCATCATCATAACCTCCTGGGGGTAATCCAGTACATGGATCAAAATCCCAACCATGCCAAGGACACCGTAACATTCCATTCTCTATGGATCCTTCTCCTAATGGACCACCTTGATGTGGGCAACGATTATCGAGTGCAGAAAATTTACCATTATAATGAGTCAAACAAACACCTTGATGTCCCGCAGTTACAGTTTGAACCCTTCCCTCAGGCAATCGATCTTTGTTATCTAGTACTTTATACCAAACAGTTTCTTTTTTTGAAGTCATGAGCGTGTTTTTTTTCTGAATGTTAGCATTTGTTGTGAAATTGATCTTGTCTTATTTTAACTGCTCTAAAGGAATACGTAATGAGCATAATTAAGGCAATAAGAGCACTTATGATTCCTATAATCGTAATATATATACCAGAGTCAAAAGTAGAAGCTACACTTTTATATACTCCTGCTACTAAAGCAGAAATCACTAGGCATGCCACGGCTATATAAAGAAATACCATGGCGTTATTTAGTAGTTTAAGCTGCTTTAATTTTCGATTTATAAGAATGGTTTTAGTGGTATCTTCATTAATTAACCACTTGATCTCGGCACTTAAATTTACCAACAGGTTTGAAGTAGATAATATTAAAAGCCCTATACCAGGTATTATTGTAGCCGGGATATACCAATTTTCCATGATCAATAGTTTCTAAGTATTGAAATAGCTTCGTTAAAAAACAAGGTAGCCATTTCTTTAGTTGTTTCTGTGACAGGTAAAATAGCTCCTTTAAACTGATCAGAATACCAGTTTCCATAAGTAAGTTTAGAAAGACTAGAAGTATCCAGAGCGTCATGGCCTTTATAACCACTAATATAGAAATAGTAATCGTCATGCATACTATCCGGTATTGCCATGCCAAATCCAACAGAAATATCTTTACCCGTGAAAATGCTAAAGGCACCTGTGTCAAAATGGTGAGGCCAGATTCTAACGTCTGATTTTAACTGTTGCTGTTGTAAAACATCTTGCAAAACTGTATTTGCTAATGCTCTTTGTTGCATTAATTTTTGAAGTATCGAATTATCGGTATCTAACACTGAAAAACTATAGTCTTCTGTAACCGAGTATGGGAGTTCATAATGTAAATCATATTTAAATGGTTTTACAGTTTTTATTTCTTTTAAAACTTTTTGTATCCATTCTAATACTTCATGATGTGTTTTTCCATTTAAATTTAGGCTAAAGCGTGTCGTATTTTTTTGTGTCCAGTGTAAGGCGAATTTTTGATAATCAAGGGCAAGCTTATATCCGGCATCATTTAATGATCGGGTTTCTAGAAATCCCTTTTCAATATTAAATCCAATATTAGTATGACTATCATCATCTTTTTTATCTAAAAAACTTATTTGCGCCGCAGCCAAATATTGTGAAGCAATATGCAATTGAGTAGTCATAGATTTTATGTTTATTAATTAATAGTAGTTTACTTTAAGTGTCCTAGATAATACCAGCATAATTGATACCTGTTAATCGATGCATTTCATAGTCAAAAGTTGTAAGGTCATCAAAGTTAAATTTAGTAATATCATCATGACCACAGGATCGGGCAATTACTTGCATTAACTCTGTCGAGGCTTCAAAATAATTAGCTAATTGTCTTGCAGAAGATTGTATTTTTAATCTAGCTCTTAAGTCCTCTTTCTGAGTAGCGACACCAACTGGGCAGTTGTTTGTGTTACAAGCTCGCATTCCTACACAACCTATAGCCTGTATAGCGGCATTAGACACTGCAATAGCATCTGCACCTAACATCATAGCCTTTGCATAATCTTCTGCGATTCTTAGGCCTCCTGTAATTACTAGGGTTACATCTTTTACACCTTGTTTATCAAGAAATTTTCTAGCTCTGGCAAGTGCAGGAATAGTAGGTACATTGATATTATTTCTTAATACAGTCGGTGCAGCACCGGTACCGCCACCGCGACCGTCAAGAATAATGTAATCTGCATCTGCTTCTAAAGCAAAAGCAATATCTTTTTCGATATGACTTGCAGCTAATTTAAAACCAACGGGTATGCCTCCTGAAACTTCACGAACTTTGTCCCCCCATTCTCTAAAATCTTTTACGGTAACAAGATTAGTAAAAGTAGCAGGAGAAATTGCAGCTTCTCCTTCGTTTAAGTTTCTTACTTTGGCGATCTCTCCTTTTACTTTTTCGCCAGGTAAATGACCTCCTGTTCCCGTTTTGGCACCTTGCCCTCCTTTAAAATGAAAAGCTTGCACTTTAGGAACTCTATCCCAAGCAAAACCAAATCCGGCTGAGGCGTATTCCATAAAGTATTTTGAATTTTCAGCTTGTTCATCTGGTAGCATTCCTCCTTCACCAGAACAAATTCCTGTCCCAGCCATTTCTGCACCTTTTGATAGCGATATTTTTGCTTCTCGAGATAGTGCTCCAAAACTCATATCACTTACAAACAAGGGAATATCTAATATTAAAGGTTTTTTGGCTTTAGGGCCAATTACTACTTTAGTGGCAACCGGGTGATCATCTAATAGAGGTTTTTTTGCTAGCTGAGCTGGAAGAAATTGTATGTTGTCCCATTTTGGTAAGGTATTACGATCAACACCCATAGCCTCGGAAAACCCATGATGCCCAACTTTTTTTAATCCATATTGAGCAAGATGTTTAATATAATTCGTGTAGGGTTCTGTGTCTTCGGGGTGAGTATCAGCATATGCTCCCAGATATTCGTCTCTATTAAATGATTGCGGGTGCGCTTTTAGATATGTATTAATCTCCTCTTCATCTACGTATAGGTTATCATCGTCTATTTTGATAGTGAATTTATGCAATACTTCATGATTATTATATTCTGAAACACCAGTATCTACTCTGTAATCCCAACCATGAACACCACAAATTAGATTGTCTCCTTCTACATGACCGTCAGACATTAATGCACCTCTATGTAAACATCTTCCATATAAAACAGAAATTTCTTTGTCAAATTTTACAATAACTAGATCTAGCCCATTAACCAAGGCGTGACTTGGTTTTTTATTTTCTAGCGTACTGATTTGTGCAATTAAAACTGGTTGCTTCATGATTGTGTGTTTTGATTTTGATTTTTTTAATTCAGTTTTTTCATTTTGTATGTCGGTACTATAAAAACGAGTACAAAATTATTTTCTACCTGATCCCTACTGTGACCAAAATTTTCTTTAAGATAATATTTTATAATGCATTTCTTTTTTTAGTACGGTAATTGTAACTTATATAAAAAGCATCTAAAGAAAAATATATGATTGTTTTAATGATTGATATAACATTATTGAGTGTTTTATAATTTGACGAAAAGATCAGTAAAGGCTTTCGATTTATTATGAAATAGATTTAGTTTGTAATGGATGTATATTTTTTTTTGCACTATATTTTTACGTTTTTTATTTTAGTAATGATAAAAACTGAGTATTGTAATCTATTATTCTTTGTTTTCTTAAGGTGCTCATTACATTACTTACAGTTTGTCTTGATGTATTTGTGAGATTTGCTATATCTTTATGTGATAATAGATTTTTAGCAGTTATTTTACCTTTTTCAATTTCTCCAAACTCATTAATATAATCGACAATAAAATCTGTAATTCTTGCAGTGCTATCTTTATATAGTAAGTCTCGCAAACGCCTTTCTAGTTTTTTTATTCGTAAACCATATATCTTGAGGATGCCGTTTTTAAGAGATTTATGTTTTTCTATAATCTTTTCCATTCTATCAGCTTCTATATAACATATAATACAATCTTCTAGGGCTATGGCATATTCTTTAGTTGTAGGTTGTTCTTCTAAAAGAGAGAGCTCGCCAAAAATATTTCCTTTTTTAACAATGTATTTCACATTTTCATCAGAGGCATCTACTATTTTGATGGTTCCTTTTTTGAGGAAAAAAATACATTTTTGGTCTCTAGTAAGTAATTGGATAGTAGTTCCCTTATCAATATTTTTCATTTCAAGGATTTCGCACATACGCATCATTGTAATTCTACCAAGTTTATTAAAGAGGTTGAATCCTTCTAAAAACCAATATTTAGTATATGTATTCAAATTAAAGAAGTTATAAGTTAATATTGTTAAAAGTAAAGTATTTCAATACTATTGATTGTAAATTAATTTGAGAAACTTACTTCAGGCGACAATCTGATAAAATTTGCACCTATTAAATTATGGTTCTAATGTAAAAAAAGCCCTTTGTTAGAGGGCTTTTTAAATTTGTGTTTCAAGATATGATGATTATTTATTTCCGAGCATTAGAAGTTCATTGCAGACGACCTCGGTAATGTATCGTTTTTGACCATCACTATCATCGTAACTACGAGAAGTAAGTTTTCCTTCAATAGCAAGTTCTTGACCTTTACTTACATATTTTTCAATAATATCGGCCGTTTTTCCCCAAGCTACAATATTGTGCCATTGTGTATCTGTTATTTTATCACCTTGTTTGTTGTAGTAATAATCATTTGTTGCAATAGAGAACTTAGCTAGTTTTTTACCGGATTCCAGATTTACGATTTCTGGTTCTTGTCCAAGGTTTCCAATTAGTTGTACTTTGTTTTTAATCGTGTTCATAATTTTTGTTTTCGTGTTAAACCTTTATTATTTGTATTACGTTCTAAAGTTTATATTCAGAACTTTTTTAATGTATTTTAAATTAGAAACAGTTTGTGTTGTACTAATTCAATTCGACACTGCAAACCTATAGTATGACTTATATCAGATTCGGTTAGGAAGTATTTAATTTCATTTGTATTCGTTTGTAAACGTTTGTTTTCGTTAAGAGCGTTTTTATTTTCTGAGATTATTGTATAAACACCTTGATCTCCTAATTCTTTTTAAATCAGTTGCATATTGTTATTTATAAAAACTAATAACCAATGCTTAATTTGATCTTTTTTAAATAAAAATGTTCTAAAATGCAATAGATTTAAAAAGAATCGTCTTTTAAATAAAGGCCTTTCTTAAATGGTTTTTACATGAATTTGGAATCAGACAATAGTAAAAAACTTAAAGATTTTTTTGGAAGAGAATATCAATCTCTCAAGATGTATGTAAACACAAAAATAAGTGATACAGCAAATCGAGATGCAGAAGATATTATCCAGGATGTTGCCTTGAAATTGTTTTCGGGCGCGGATAGATATGGTCCTATACAAAATGTGGCTGGTTTCGTTTATAGATCAATAAAAAATAAAATTATTGATATTATGAGAACAAATAAGTACAAAGAAACCTCAATAGATAGTGAAGATGATCTTTTAGAATTGGTAGACGTATTACAACAATCAAATGAAGTCTATCCTTCAGACAAATTAATCACACTGCTTAAGAAATGTATAGACAAGCTTAAACCGGCTTATAGAGATATAATCATAGCTGTAGATTATGAAGGGTATTCATATCAAGAAATTTCAAAAGAAACAGGAATTCCTGCAGGAACATTAATGTCCAGAAGACATAGGGCAATCGGAATATTGTATAAAAATATAGAATTAGAAATAAAAAAACATAAAATACATGTATCATGACAAATTTTTTCACTCATAAATTCAGGAAAAAATCACCAATCGAAATCATTGGGATAATACTATTTGGAATAATCGCCATAACCGGATTAGCAATTTTATTTGGATTTGTTATTATGTGGTTATGGAACTGGCTTATGCCCGAAATTTTTGGACTTACCACACTTACATATTGGCAAGCAGTAGGTTTGTTTATATTGTTAAAATTACTAATCGGCGGTTGTGGTAGTGGAGGCAGTGGTAAAAGCTCATCAAAAAATTCTAAAAACGATTGTAAAAAGGATTCAAAAACTGATTTTTCGAAATGGAAATATTATGATAAATTCTGGAAAGAAGAAGGGGATGAATATTACAGGCAATTTGTAGAAAGGCAATCAGGTCAAACAGAAGAAAATACATCAGAATCAGAATAATACGATAAAAAATAATGGAATTACTATTATTTCGAACGGATATTAAATCAAAGAAAAAAGTAAAATCTTTAAAACCGACTTTTAATAATCATTCAGAAATTATAAAATGGTCTATTGATCTTGAAGATATAGATAATGTGCTCAGAATTGAAGCTACAAAAAAATTGTCAGAAGAGGATGTTATTAAACTGGTTCAACTTAAAGGTTTTTATATTAAAATATTACCAGACTAAATGTTTGAAATCATGATGGCTTAAATATCCTATTATGTAACTTCTAAGATTAAAATTGAAATACTACAAAAATAGTATCTTGCTTTAAATGTATAAGACGAAATTTTTTGCAAGTATCAATGGTGATATAATAGAAATTTTATCCTAACTATTAAACCGTTAAAAATGAATAAAATAGCTTTAAAATATCATTTAGCTCTTCTACTCATGAGTTTTGTTACTTGGGGTTTCTTTGTACTTGTTGGATTGCCAGATTATTATCAGCGCTGGAGTTACGAAGCAAAGGTAATTATAATAATACTTGTAACAATTATGTACATACCCCTTGCTCCATTTTTATTAAAAAAGATGTTTCCAGATCGTGAATATTTTAAAAACTCACTTTGGTTGGCTTTATACTTAACAGTACCATTATTTATATATGATGTGATTTTTATAGGTTGGATTGGTGGAGAAGGACTACAGTTTATACCGATATATTGGTATTTAACTTTTTTTTACTTCTCATTTTGGGTGCAATTTCCATTGATTGGGCTTTTGATGGAAAAAAATATAGAGGATGAATAGATGTTCTCAAGAAAAAATCATAAAGTAAAGTATAATTTTATAATAAATTAATGTTAAACTATATGATTCACTGTTTGTTGTGATGTAATTTTCGTTTGAAAATTATTATACACGAAGTATCTTGATTTTGATACGGTATAAATAGCTGTAATCATCATTTTTATCAATAAAAAAGTACTCATCATACTTAAAACTTTTACTTCAATCAAAAAACGTATTTATGAAATTAATAGTATTTGGGCTATGCATACTACTGTTGTGCGGTTGTGCTGAGAAAAATTCTCTTAATGGTTTACAGCTTTTAGAGAAAACAATAGCGCAGCATGATTCACTAAATTTGTGGCATAAAACTAGGTTAGATATTCATATTCAAGAACCTAGACTAGCTAATCCTCATCGTTATTCAATTTTAAAATTAGATAACTCAAAAAATACTTTTGAGTTGTCAAGAAATCGAGATCAGTATATTTCTACACATGTTTTAGATAACAATGCTAATAGTTATGTTCTCTTAGATGGAAAAAGAGATATCGATTCTGTACTTAAAAAAAGATACAGATTAGATGCATCCAGAAATATAGGTTATAAGAATTTTTATCATCTTATGTACGGCCTACCTATGTCGTTAAACAAGTATCTGCATACAATACGAAAGACAACAAAGACAAAATTTAACAAAGAAGAATGTTATAAAATTGAAATAGAATTAAAGGAAAAGATGATTTCAAAACATTGGAATGTCTTTATTTCTGAGATAGATTATAAAATTAAAGGCGTTGAAATCATTTTTCCGGATGATCCAAATAAAGGAGAACGTTTGTATTTTAATGGAGATGTTGTCATAGACAATATTACAATTCCAAGATTTAGACATTGGCATGAGTTAAAGGATGATAGTTATTCTGGTAGTGATATAATCATAAAAGAAATAACAGAATGAGAATTATGATAGCTAACAAAAAGTTGAATTTGATGTGTTCAATGAATTATTTAGGATTATTGATCAGCATTTTATTGGTATGTGCTTCATGTAGTTTTAACTATACAATATCAGAAGAGGAAGAAAAGAATAAAATTTTAGAATTACATCAAAAACAACGGGAGTATCATTTTAATAAGATGGCAGAAGAATTTGCTTCTCAGTTATCTTCGACTCATATTTCTGTTAATAGAGGCGAAATAAATATGCCCTCAAAAGAAAGTAACATTAAACGTTTTAGCAGTTACTTTAATTCTGTAGAATTTGAGAAATGGGATGATGTTAACCCTCCGATTGTTAGATTTTCTGATGATTATAAGATGGCGTATACGATTGTAAACAAAGAGGTTGTTGTAAAGTATTCTAATGAAAATGAAGAACTAATAAGAGAGAAAACTGAGTTTTCTTGGGTTGCGATTTATAGGAAATACGATGAAGGATGGAAAATTGATTGTGTTGCTTCTACTAATAAGCCAAGTGTATCAGAGAATATGAATATTTAAAATAATATGTTTACACGAAATATGGTAATAGAATTGGTTTATCCCGTAAATAAAAATCTAAATAATGAAAAGAATAGAGCTTTTTGAGTTTGAGGATTTTATTTGGTTTCCCGAAGTGATACGAACTTGTATGACTAATTTGATTGTAGTTTTACATAAAATTTTAAATACTAGTGAAGTACTCGTAGGTTTATTAGAAAATGTTCAGAAACATCACGAATTTTCTAAAGTAATAGATTTAGGATCAGGTTCTGGAGGAGCAATGCCTGAAGTGATCAAGTTGATTAACGAAAAAGAAGATGAACCAATACAGTTGATTTTAACAGATCTGTACCCAAACTCAAAATGTATACATAAGATAAATAATGGAAGTTTAAAGAATGTGGTATATAAAGAAACCTCTATAAATGCAACAAATTTAGATAAAACACCAAAAGGGCTTAAGACAATGGTGAATAGTTTTCATCATATGCCTCCTGCTCAGGCAAAGAAAATATTAAAATCAGCTCAAGAAAATAAAGAACCAATTTTGATATATGAAATGGGTGAAAATTTTGTACCTACTCTTATCTGGTGGTTATTTTTACCAGTTTCATTACTAATCTTATTTGTGATGTCTCTTTTTATGACTCCCTTTGTACGCCCTTTGACATGGCAACAAATAGTATTTACGTATTTTATTCCGATCATTCCGATTTGTTATGCTTGGGATGGTCAAGCTTCTACAATGAGAACCTATACTTTTAAGGATGTAGAATATTTATTGCAAGATATAGAAGGTGAAGATTATACTTGGAAAATAGAATCTGCTAAGAAAAAAAACGGAAAAAAATTAGGCTACTACATTCTGGGACTTCCAAAATAGGTAGATGTAGTACTTATAAAAATAAATCCATGAAAAAAGATGTTGAAAATATTTGGATAGACCTTAATGAAGAACTCTATAAGTTTATTTACAGTAAAGTAAAAGACAAAGAGGTCACCAAAGACATCCTTCAAGAAGTTTTTATAAAGATACAGTTAAAGATAGTACAGTTACAGCAAGTACAGAAACTCATTCCATGGATATATCAAATTACGCGCAATACTATTATTGATTACTTTCGTTCGTTAAAAATTAAAAATATATCGGTTGACGATATTGATATTCCCCAAGAACAAAGTGAAGATATAGCATATACAAAGTTGAGTACATGTATCAACCAAAAGATAGATTTGCTGTCTAGTAAACATAAAGAGGCTATTGTTTTAGTGACGTTTAAAGAGTATTCTCAAAAAGAACTAGCTAAACATTTGAAAATCTCATATTCAGGAACAAAATCCAGAGTACAGAAAGCAAGAGATATTTTAAAAGAAAATATTATTAATTGCCCAAATGTAGAAACAGATATTCAAGGAAAGTTAATTGACTTTGATTCTAATAACTCATAATTTTTCACGTCTTTTTCTATAGTTCTGCGTCCATTATATATCATACTAAAAAATGGATAAAATGAGCGATACAAAAAAAATTGAAGTACAAGTTTTAAATGCCTTTGTAGATAATGATCAAGGAGGTAATCCTGCAGGAGTTGTTTTAAATGCAGATAACTTATCAAATGAAAACAAATTAGAAATTGCTTCGAGAGTTGGTCTTTCGGAAACTGCATTTGTTTCAAAATCTAATCGTGCAGATTTTAAGTTAGATTTTTTTACACCAAATAAGCAAATAGCACATTGCGGTCATGCTACTATAGCGACATTTTCATATTTAAAACAATTAGGGATAGTAAAAAGTGACCACTCTAGTAAAGAAACAATTGATGGTGTTTTAGAAATATTGCTAAAGGAAGACTATGCATATATGGAACAAAAAGCACCAAGATACATTGATGTATCTCATAAAAAGAAAGACATTTTAATTGCGCTTGGGTTAGATAAAAATGACCTTATATCAAATAAGCCAATTCAAGTCGTAAATACAGGAAATTCATTTATGCTTATTCCAGTTAAAAATTCTACTATACTAAAAAATATAGAGCCCAATCATGATATAATTACAAGCATTAGTAATGAATTTGATTTAATTGGTTTTTATCCGTTTACTCTGGATACAAAACATAAGGATAGAGATGCCAGTTCAAGAATGTTCGGGCCTAGATATAATATTTTCGAAGAAGCAGCAACAGGTATGGCCGCTGGGCCACTTGCTTGTTATCTTTATGATCAATTTAAAAGTCAAAAAAAGAAATTTTTAATAGAACAAGGGGAGTATATGAAAAACCCCTCATCAAGTTTAATTACTGTAGATCTTACTGTAAAAAATGGGCGTATTACTAGTCTTATGGCAGGTGGAAAAGGTATGTTTAAAAAACGTATTAATATCGAAATAAACAGTTGATTATGGTTCTATATTTATTTTGATCAACTACTACTACAGACAAGGTAGAATCCTTTGATGATTATAAATGAAAGGTTTTATTTATAGGTACTAAGTGTAAAAATATATTAGATAAGAGAGCACAAGAGATGCGACTTAATTTACTATCAATTAATTTTTTTTAATTTTTGATATAACAGGGGGGTAGGGTATTTTAAATGTATCGCGTTTTAACTATGTAAACTAATTAGTAATCTGTAGAAAATTTTAGAGATTGAGGGACAAACAAATTTCTATAAAAGCAGATTTATAATAAGGTGGAAAGGGTTTTCTCTTTCCATCTTTTTTAAAATACAGAACTGTCATCCCAGTCGATCTTTAGACTTTTTCTGTGATCAGTTTTGATCAAGAAAGATAAATTATACGAGTTTGTAGTACTATAGTTCCCAGGTCAAAGATGGGATGACTTTTGTTTATTATTAACTATAGGGTATTCGAAAGTTAATCAATGAATTGTTTTAGATTAGCAGGAGTTTCTATAATAGTGTTGTTATACTTTAATGTCCATCCCAG
This sequence comes from Aquimarina sp. AD10, assembly GCF_003443715.1. Classification (NCBI taxonomy): domain Bacteria; kingdom Pseudomonadati; phylum Bacteroidota; class Flavobacteriia; order Flavobacteriales; family Flavobacteriaceae; genus Aquimarina; species Aquimarina sp. AD10. Next base: position 5,197,313 of record NZ_CP031965.1, read on the forward strand.
AGAATTAGTTAAAATATATAATTTTTGTAGTTCACTAATTAATCTATCTTGAGAATTAGTTACTAATGTAGATTTTTTTACTTTTTCTTCTAATTGTTTTTTTACTTTTTCCCTAATTAAATTATGATCATCAGGAATAAATTGATTAAAGAAATCAGCTTGTAGATCATGGTATTTTATAGTTGGATTAATGTTTATTTCAGCTTTAGGAATTTTAGTAATTACCACTGTTTTAGTTGTATTATCGATATGATGTTCAACAGTACTTAAATCATAAGAAACCTGGACATGGGCGTTTACTTCTACAATTGCTTTTTTGGTAGCAGTTAATAAATCCAAATAGTATTTTTTATCATCCTTATACGTAATAACCTCGGCAAAGTGCCCCTCGGTTACTACTAATTTACCAACGTTTTTAATTTGAGTTAGAATAAGATCAGATGATTCAAGTTCGGTTTTTCTGATAGTAGATTTATCAATAAAATATTTTATTCCAAAGGCTACCATAAAAGCTAATGCTGCACCAAGTAAAAAATTACGCATAAACGAGTATTATCAGTATAAGTTCAGAAACTTAAAAATCAATTTAAGGCTATCTTATATTCAGTTTTGTTATAAATGTACACAAAAAAAAGCCTCTCATAAAAGAAAGGCTTTATCTATCTATAATAAAAATGTTTTTCTTAGTTATTCGCTAAAGGCGGATATTCTTTTAAAATCGCAGTAACGATTTCATTCATTTTTTCTTGTTTTCTATTTACATCTTTAGTTAATGCAGAGGTTCCCATACCTTGCCATACTAGTTCTTTTTTAGAAGCGTCAATAAGATCAATATATAAAGTACCCTCGGTTACACGAGAAACGCTATTAAAATTATTTCCACCCCAAAACCAAGGATTCCAACCCCATCCATAACCCCATCCAAAGTTATTTTGGTAGATATTGATGTTTTCTTTGGTCTTAGTAAAAATACTTACAAGCATATCTGGATTATCTGATTTAGAGAACCCCTTTGTAGCCATATCTGCTTCAATAGCTCTTAAAATACGCTTTTTATCCAGATCACTGATGTCAGCTTTATCTATTCCGGGTTTGTAAAACGCGAAACTCCTGTAAGTGTTAAAATTTGCTTTCTTATCATAATCTGAAGCAACACGAACGGTAGTGCACGAACTAAGAGTTATGATAAGGATTAATGATAAAAGTGAAAAAAATTTCATAATCCCTGATTTTAAAGGTTTAACAATAGCTTTTTTTAGAAAAAATAAGCACAATAATCATACCATGCAGTAGGTTAGGCAATTATTTTTTAGAATAAGTGTTTGTTTTTTTGTCATAGCCATACGGACAGTGTCTACATCCACTCTCACAACAATACCCTCTTCTAAGGTGATATTGTTCTGTAAAACATCGATACCCTTCTGGGGTAATATAATAATCTCCTTCTTTTGGAGTTAATACTTTTTTAGGGTCTCTCATTTCGTACAAAAATAGTATCTTAGAGTTATATGCGCATAGTAGTTAACAAATATTTGATAGGTAGGCATTTTGTTGGGATAGCGCTTTGGCCGTTTATTGTGGTTAAAGATCCTTTCTTAAAAAAAGACGAATACTTTATTAATCATGAAAAAATTCACTTGAGACAACAAGTAGAATTACTTGTCATACCCTTTTATTTTTTATATTTTACAGAATACTGTTTTAGGCTATTACAATATCGAAATGCGCAATTAGCATATTGTAATATTTCATTTGAAAGAGAAGCTTACCTTAATGAAGATGATTTACACTATCTCAAGAGAAGAAAACCTTGGAGCTTTATCAAATATCTTTAAAAGTTTGAATATATACTTGATTAAATATTCCTTGTCTTTATAAAACCTAGTTATGTGTTGTTTTTGCGCTATATAATATAACTTCTGCTGATTGCGTGTAGTCAGAATTCCATTTAAAGTAATTTCCTGTTTTAAAATAATTCTCATAAGTATAACCATTACCTACGTAATCGTATAATGTTATATATCCGGTATCTAAGTTTTTATTTGGGCAAACTAATTTGTAGATAAATTTTCCATCTTCAACTTTTAAATGAATGGTAAATTTTTCATTATCAACACGACCAATAGTAACTTTACCATCACCCTCGCTAGTCCATTCTCCACTAGTAGGTTTTTGATAGTATTCGATAACAATATTACCGTCAAACCACTGTGCTTTAATCGTAGCAGGTGAGTTTTTGAGTCCTAAGGCTTCGTTCTTGATACCATGAATTTGAGCTATATAGGTTTGCTTTCTTCCTTCGCAATAATTTACTTTTAGTGTAGATTCTAAAAGGTGAGTTCCTTCTGCCATAGACCAATTGTCAGAAGTACTTTGATTACCTCTCCAATATTCTCTAAGCTCCGTCCTGCAATACTTGCTTGCATCTAGAGCAGATTCTCCAGACGTCGTATATCCAGTAAATTCTGTAAAAAAGGTATAACTACCATCTTGATTTTTATAAAAATATTTTTTTTGATCCGCAGTAAGTCCGTCATTTTCTATAGTTTCATAATATATAGAAGTAGCCTTACCATTTCCGCGGTTTAAAGGCACAGATAAGTACCAATTTTTCCAAACAACACTTTCTTTTTCAGTTGGCTCTTCTTCCTCTGTTGTGTCTTCATCAACTGGATCTCCATCAGAAACTGGTTCGGTGACCGGCATATTGTCTTCTTCAGAACTACTACAGCTAATGAGTATGCTTAAGCATAAGAAAAGTAATACTCTTATAGAGGATAGTAATATAGAGCAAGTTCTTAAAGAATTGATTTTCATAGCACTGTTATTTTGGTCAACCAAAAGTAAACAAAAATAATTAAACGTAGTTTTGCAATATCAAAAACAAAGAATATGCAGAATTTTTTTTCTTCGGAAACTAAGTTTTCAGAGAATAAACAAATAAAGCACGAGCTTTTGGATAAGGCAAAGGTATCCTTGGATATTAAAAGAGAAGATCTTATACATCAGTATGTTTCTGGAAACAAATTCAGAAAATTGAAGTATAATTTATTAGAAGCTAAAAATTTAGAGCACAACACTATTCTTACTTTTGGGGGAGCATATAGTAATCATATTGCGGCAACCGCAGCAGCAGGAAAAATACTGGGGTTAAAAACAATAGGTGTAATTCGCGGAGAAGAGCTAGCTAACAATCTTGATAAAACCCTATTAGAGAATGATACACTTGGATTTGCCGCTAAAGCCGGAATGCAATTTAAGTTTATAGATAGAAAAGAATATAGAGATAAAGAGTCTTTATCGTTTAGAAATAAATTAGTAGCCGAGTTTGGAGATTTTTATTTAATTCCAGAAGGAGGGACCAATGACTTGGCAGTCAAAGGTTGTCAGGAAATACTAACAAATAATGATATTGAATATGATATTATTTGCTGTGCTGTAGGTACAGGATGCACAATGTCGGGAATTGTTAATAGTACAGGACCGAACCAAAAAGTTTTAGGTTTTCCTGCGTTAAAAGGGGATTTTTTATCTAAAGAAATCAAAAAATATACTTCAAAGACAAATTGGAATTTGATAAATGAGTATCATTTTGGAGGATATGGTAAAATAAATGAAGAAGGAGTAAATTTTATAAATAACTTCTATGATCAGCAACATATCCCTCTAGATCCAGTTTATACAGGTAAGATGGTCTTTGGGATTTTTGACCTAGTACAAAAGGGGTTTTTTATAAAAAATACTCGTATTTTAGCCGTGCATACCGGAGGGTTACAAGGCATTGCTGGTATGAATAAAAAATTAAAGAAAAAGAAGCTACCCCTTATTACAATTTGATAGTAAAATGAGGAAATTTATTTCATTAGTATGTGTTACAGTTTTTTTAATTTCTTGCGGAGGAAATAAAAAAGTGTTAACAACGTCATCCAAGACAAAAAGAGCAACGTCGAAACAGACCACTGTTACAAAGATTGAGAGAAATACAAGAGAAATTGTAAAAGAAGAAACTCCTACCTCTGTAAAGAGACCTCCAAAAGCTGCACTTCCATATAAAGAGCGTGTAAGACAGTATATTTTTGAATTTTCAGAAATTGCTAAAAGTGAGATGAAAACGTATGGTATCCCAGCAAGTATAACCTTAGCCCAAGGTATTTTAGAGTCTGGAGCAGGCTATGGAGATTTAACAACTAGGGCTAAAAATCACTTTGGAATAAAATGTCATGATTGGACCGGAGATCGGGTGTATCATGATGATGATCGCCTTCAGGAATGTTTTAGAAAATATGACCAAGCAAGTGATTCTTTTAGAGATCATTCTTTATTCCTTAAAAACAGAAAACGCTACGCTAGATTATTTACTTTTAGTAAAAAAGATTACAAATCTTGGGCTCGTGGTTTAAGAGAAGCGGGATATGCGACGGATAAAAAATACCCTCAAAAACTCATTGCGATCATAGAGCAGTATCGTTTGTACGAATTTGATAATGATGTCTTAGGAAGAAAAAAACGACCAAAAAAAGAAAAAATTACTGAAGCAGTTGTTACGACACCTCAAGTCTCTAAGCCTGTCATTAGTACCATTAGTGCTCTTACGGCTACTACTAAAAAAGGAGAACACGAAGTAATTAACGGAGATACGCTATATTCTATATCGCGTAAATACAAGATTTCTGTCGAAGAATTAAAAGCATTTAATAAGTTAGTAAATAACAATATCAAAGTCGGACAGGTACTAAAAGTAGCTAAAATAAATGTCGACGAAGAGGAAGAAGATTTTAATTAAAGATGATCTATCAAAGAAGTAGCGCATTGTTTACAGAAGCGCAAAAAGTAATTCCAGGAGGAGTTAATTCACCTGTAAGAGCCTTTAAAGCAGTGGGAGGAGATCCTATATTTGTCAAAGAAGCTAAAGGAGCTTATTTATATGATGAAGATGGAAACCGATTAATAGACTATATAAATTCTTGGGGTCCGATGATTCTTGGACATGCACACCCGCCTGTTGTAGAAGCAGTAGTCGAAAAAGCCAAAAAGGGAACTAGTTTTGGCATGCCCACAGAAATAGAAACACAAATTGCCGAATTAGCAGTATCAATGGTGCCTAATATCGATAAAATACGGTTTGTGAATTCAGGTACCGAAGCTTGCATGAGTGCTGTAAGATTGGCTAGAGGATATACCCAAAAAGACAAGATAATTAAGTTTGCAGGATGCTACCATGGCCATAGTGATTCTTTTTTGATACAAGCAGGTAGTGGTGCGGTAACGTTCGGAAGTCCGAATAGTCCAGGTGTTACAAAAGGAACAGCACAAGATACTCTTTTGGCAAAATATAATGATTTAGAACATGTAAAGGATATTATTTCTTCTAATCTAGAAGAAATTGCATGTATTATCATTGAACCTGTAGCGGGAAATATGGGCTGTATCCCGCCGGCAAAAGGATTTCTTGAAGGATTAAGAGCATTGTGTGATTCACATAATATTTTACTCGTTTTTGATGAGGTTATGACTGGTTTTAGGTTAGCAAAAGGTGGCGCTCAAGAACTATTAGGTGTAAATGCAGATATAGTAACCTTCGGAAAAGTAATTGGAGGAGGACTACCTGTTGGTGCGTTTGCAGCAAGGGCAGAAATTATGAATCACTTGGCCCCATTAGGACCAGTGTATCAGGCAGGGACGTTGAGTGGAAACCCTCTAGCAATGGCTGCAGGATTGGCAATGCTTAAAGAGCTTAATCAGAACTCTCAAATTTTTGATAGTCTCGCTAAAAAAACAGAATACTTGCATAAGGGAATTGCAAAAGCCCTTGTCGAGAATAATATTACCCATACAATTAACAGAATTGGATCTATGATTTCGGTTCATTTTGCTGAAACGAATGTTGTAGATTTTGATACGGCTACCCATGGTAATAACGAAACTTTTAAAAAGTTTTTTCATGGAATGCTCAATAACGGTATTTATATCGCACCAAGTGCTTATGAAACTTGGTTTATAACAGAAGCACTAACATATGAAGATCTAGACACTACGATAAACGCAGTGCAAAAAGTGGCACAAACATTATAAAAGAATTTAAAAAATAAAAAAGCTATCCCAATTTTGTAGTGTTACAAAATTGGGATAGCTTTTTAGCTCATTTATGATGATAACCAAGCACCAAGCTCTTTTGTATCTCCATTGGGATATCTTACGCCATATATTTCTGCTTCAATTTCATGTATATAAGGATATTTATCCAAATACTCTTCACCACCATAATCACTATAATCTCCTCGTATTGGAAAAATAGCGATATGCTCCATATCTTTTAAGCCATGTAATTGCCCCAATACCCATTTACCTAATTTTGAAGTAATGGCATCTTCGGTAGCTAAGAAAATAAATTTTTTATGTTCCTTTATTTTATTTTTAATAGCTTGATGTACAAGTTTAACAGCTGCAGTAGAAGTGTCATCAAACATATTTGCTTCGATCCAATCTGCAGCAAGTAAAACATCAAAATTGCTCAAAAAATTAATAGCGCTGTCTAATTCTTCTAATTCATCATGTTTGTGAAATATAAATACAGGGACTTTAAAATCAGGATTTTCTTCTCTGAAAAGTTTTAAACTTTCAGTAACAGTTTTCATATATATCCTAGCAGAGTTTCTGTACTGTTTAAGCCCATAATGTGGTAAAATACTCATTTGTGTGAAATGTATTTATTGTTGTGTATAACGTTTTAACACTAGAATTTGTTATACTACGTTTTGTTAAATAAAATTTTTAACTCGTAATATAGATTGTACGTTATTTCTTTAAGGTAAGTTTAAGCTATGTTGTATTAAAAATACATTATTTTTCTATGTATTAGTGTTAAAAAAGCAAAGAAAACAAACAGGTAGATATAACTATTAGACGAAGTAATTTTGATTTGATATACTATTTTGAAAAGAGTATTAATTAAATTAAAATGTAAGACCTCTCAGAGGTTTCAAGAAATTCTAGAGAGGTCTTAACACTAATACAAACTCAATTTTCAATGTTTTGATAAGATGCAGCTTAAAAGCTGTTTTATTATTGCGTTTATTCTTTTTTTGTAAAAAGTAGGTTCATTTCGTCATATACTTTTTTTACATCAGGTTCATCTTTCCCAGCCCTATACCGTATTGCTTGATAAAAACTTAGTGCGTTGGTATAGTTGTCATAGTCAAGTAAAATTTTAGTATCTGTTAGTTGTTGGGTTAGTTGTTTAAGGATATCAATATTTTCTTTGATTTGAAGACATGTGGTGTAATCTCTATCAAACTCTTCTTTATCTAAAAATGTTGGTACCAAATCTGGATGTTGTTCCATATGATTTTTGGCAGTATCGATGATGCACATGTTTTGATTTGCAATATGTGTATATTGATCACGTTGATCTGTTGTAAGCTCTATAGCCTTACCAACGATTACTTCTTTTATAGCTAGAATACCTTGATTAAGCTGATGTAATTCTGCATCAGAAAAGGTAATGCTACTTAGATTTTCTAAGGACATTTTAATGGGTTTACGGGTTTACTAGAAATGTGATATGGCAAACCTAAGTGAAATAAACGTGTGATGTAAAGGGGACAATCTCCCTTTCTTACAGGGGAAATTTCTGGAAACTTTAAAGTTTAAAAGGTGTTTTGTGTCATTTTAGTCATTTTCTATAATAAGTTCAAGCATCCCATAACCTTTTGTTTTAGAGGTTTTAGTGGGCTCTAGAAGACTTTGTCTATAGTACGCCAATCCATTTGCAAACTTAGCGCCATGACCCACTTGAGAACCACTACTTTTTAAAGTAATATCAAGATTCCATTCAGGAGCTTGTACCTGGATTGTTTTAGGAATATTATCTCGACCACTTATTTTATCTTTAGTCGTAGTTATCGTTTGTAATATAAAACTTGGCAGAGAAGAGACTTTAACTTGTGTGCCATTAAAAGACCATTTGGTAGCAGTTTGTTTACCTTTATGCTGCTCAAAATGAAAGAAATCACCATTAATTACCAATGGGATCCAAAAAAAAGTTTCAAAATCACCAAAATTCTTTACAGCTGAAGCACTCCATCGGATGCGTTCATATATCATCCATCCTTTTCTAATCTTTTTTTTGACTTTTGCAGTAGTCCTAAAAGCATAAATCTCTTTCTCGGTAGTATCTGATGGCATAGCTACCCATTTTGATTTTTCAGGAATTGTTAGGTGTACTGCTGGAGCTCCCGGAATTTTAGTAATGATTTGTCTGGTTGTGGTTTGAAACTGAAATGTTTTGGTGCTAATGTGTTCCCAAGATTCCTTTGGTATACTATCAAAAGCACTAGTTACTTTTTTCTTGACATATGCAATTGGCCAATGATTTTTTGTGCCATACCAACTTTTAAATTCCTTTGTATATCCGTTGGTATTAATTGACCAATTCATATCTAATGGAATAACTAATGGTGCTGCTTCATCATCGGCAATAAAGACAAAATAATCACTGTAATACGAATAATTGTCGGGTGAAATAAGTTTTTCTGAGTAGTGATTGTAGTTAAAGAAAGATAGTAAACTCATACATATACTAAGTAGCGTAACTTTTCGAACTAATGAAAACATAAGATTGTTTTTTTAAGTAGACTTAGTATAAAGTATAACCTTACAGGTTTTATTTTTAACCTTTACATTACTAAAAATATAATGGATTATTGTTTTTAATGTTGCTTTTAGAATATTGTGAATATCTATTTTTGAGAATAATAGTACGACCTTTTTTTAAAATTTATATTTGCCTCCCTAAAAAAGAAACGATATGAGTGCAACTTGGTATGAGTGTAAAATAAAATATAGAAAACTAAATGATTCGGGTGTGCAAAAGGTAACTACAGAACCTTATTTGGTAGATGCTATATCCTATACCGAAGCCGAATCCAGAATTAATGAAGAGATGTCGGCATATATTAGTGATGAGTTTAAAATTACAAATATAAAGGTAGCTAACTTTGCAGAGATTCATCCTTTTGAAAATTCTGACCGTTGGTTTAAATCAAAAGTATCCCTAATTGCTTATGATGAAGAAAGTGGTAAAGAAAGGAAGTCAAATATCTACTTATTAGTACAAGCAAATGATGTTAAAGAAGCCTTTGATAATACAAACGCAGCATTGAAGGGGACAACTAGTGATTATACAATTCCTGCAATAGCAGAATCTCCTATTATGGATGTTTTTCCTTATTTTTCCGGAGAAGAAGAACAGGCAGAACAGATAGAGCGTTTTAATGCAATAAAGGAATCTGGCGCTCCTAAGGTAGAGGTTGAGTTGGAAGAAGATTTTGATGAGGTTACTGAAAAAGTGGTATTAGAAGAATCTGAAGTTATTGAAGACGATGTAACAAAAGAATCTAGTGAAGAGGAAAATGTTGTACAAGAAAGTACTACTGAAGAAGATTTTTCTTAACAAATGATCACAATAAAAATTTATAAACCCGGATGAAGATCCGGGTTTTTTAATAAAAAGACCGCTAAGAAAAAATAAACTTAGCGGCCTTAAGATGGATGGTTAGTGACTATTGTGTTAAAATATAAAATTTTAAGTGCCATATCCATTTTTTGAATATGGCACTTAAAGTTGTACCTGCCTATTTAGTTTTATATTATTTAATAACTAAAGTTTTTGACATAGAAACAGATCTAGTCTTGTACGAAATAAAGTATACTCCTTTGGCAGAAGAAGCAGCTTCAATTAAGCTTGTAATCTCGATAGCAGAAGTAGTTCCTTCAGCTCCATCATAATTCATTGAAGCAATAATTTGACCACTTAAATTATGAATTGAAATTCGAGCACGCTCATTTTTGTCTGAATAAATGTTCAAGAAAGACTCACCATTTGCATTAACTGGGTTTGGATAAATACTGAAACTATCAGATTTACTAATGCTTGTATCTTTTCCATTTCCACCAAATCGACTACGACTTGATAGCCATTTCATGTCGTATTTGGGCCCTTTACATTTACATCCTTTACTACCTTGATCTACACGACCAGGACATACTTTTTCATCCTTAATTCTCTTACCTTGAATAGTAATAGCATCTCCGTGTCCAGGTTCGTTACCACACTGTATAGTATTGTATCTAGGATCTCCATTTCTTAAATCTCTGAACTTAGGGTGTTTTTTAAGTTCATCACAAACATCTCTAATGTTTCTTCTTTGTCCGTTGATAGTGATTTTAAAATTACCAACACCGTGATCAAATGAAGATTTACAGAAACAATAACCGTTTGCTTTATAACTATCTTTCCATGAATTTGCATTTGGAACAATTTTCACACCTTGATCAAAAGTATCTCTACCAGTACAACCTGAGTCTCCTCCATTGTCTGGTTCTCCGACAGTGCCATCACCACCATTACCTCCGCCTGTACCAGAAGTAGAAGCGTTTACTTGAGAAGTAGGAGTTGGTCCGCCTGAATTACAAAGAGCACGTATAACGAATGTATATTCTGTTCCAGCATTTAGACCACCTATGGTTAATGGAGAACTAGCACCGCTCTTGTATGCATCTGCACCATTAATGTTACCAGTAAATGTGCCTTTCTTAAAGGCTCTTAATTCATATGTTTTTACTCCACTTAATTGATTAAATGCAATAGTAACAGAATTATTAGTATTTCCTGTAGAATTTAAACCTGTAACCTTATTAGTGGTATTACACGCTCCTCCAGTTGGTGTTGGATCTGGATCTGTTGTTCCAGTTGAAAGCGTTATGTTGTTTTTAGAACACGCTTTGATATTTTGTTGCCATCCAGCACCTACTGGTCTAATACTTCCTTTCAATAAGTAATTAGAACCTGCTGCAGGAGCATTATTAAGGTTAATAGTTACTGTTGTAGTACCAGATCCTGCGCTAACAGTTTTTCTACCTTGTCCTAACCATCCTGAATTCCATAATTCTACTACTACATCTCTATTTTGATCAGCAGAGTAGGTAACAGGAACTTGAATAGAAGTACCCGTTGTAAGTGTAGAAGGTAAACTATTACAATCTATCGATACAGCATCACGATTTGGATCTGAATTAGGAACAGGATCAGCAGTAGTGTTATATGTAATAGTTAAAACTGGTTTTCCGTTTTGATTTTCATCAGATGCGAAACTTACATCATTTCCTCCTGTTTGTGTAACCACTAGTGTTAAGAAGTTTCCACTTACCGATAGGTTGTTTAATTTGAAATTTTGTGCTTGGTTTAGACTATAAGTTTTATTTAAGCTTCCTAATAAAGCACCTGTTCCAGGAGCATTAGAAGTGCTTAAATTACTTTCGTTCCAGTTATTGCTATTACCATTGTTTACATTGATATTACCGTTACCAGCATCACCGTTAACTGTTAATTTTAAATTTGCATCAGTAATAGTACCGCTAATGTTAGATACGTCAAATTTTAGATAAGACACTCTTTTTCCATTTTCTGTACGTAAAACAGTACTGTTAAAACGAGTACCTCCTTGTAAATAGGCATCATCAATAGCTGATAAAGAAACCGTTTGTGGAGAAGTTGGGTCCGGATCTGGGTCTGGGTCTGGGTCTGTTGTTCCAGTCGAAAGCGTTATGTTGTTTTTAGAACACGCTTTAATATTTTGTTGCCATCCGGCACCAACCGGACGAACACTTGCTTTTAATAAATAATTAGAGCCTGCAGCAGGAGCATTATTTATATTAATAGTTACTGTTGTAGTTCCGGATCCTGCACTTACAGTCTTTTTTCCTTGTGCTAACCATCCTGAATTCCATAATTCTACTACTACATCTCTATTTTGATCAGCAGTATAAGAAACAGGAACTTGAATAGAAGTACCCGTTGTAAGAGTAGAAGGTAAACTATTACAATCAATAGAAACAGTACTAGGATTTGGATCTGGATCTGTATTACCACAATCAGAATTGCAGTCTACCAATCTATAAGATCTAACCCAATCATAATATGTAGTTCTATTAGCTTGAGAATCATTCATACCGTCTCTTCCGTTCTTTGGAGGGTTCCAGTCGTAAGTCTCTACTACCATTCGTAAATACATAGGAAGATTAAAGTTTGCAGCAGGAGTAACTTCATATACAAACTTACCATCTAGGTAAAATAGAAGTTCTTTTGCACTCTTCCACCATACACCATATGTATGATACCCTGCGTATGCTGGTTCACCGATGTCAGCTTTGTTTCCTCTAATGCCAATAGGTGTGCTATTACATCGTGCGCCTCTACTATGCGTATTAGAATTTATAGTAACAATATTTCTATTAATCCAGGCTTGCCCACCAGTGTTAACACCTATATTTTCAGTTACGTCAAGCTCAGTAGTTCTGAAATCACATCCTGTGAATTCATTTCTTTTATTAATCAGCCAAAAAGTGGATGACATAAAAGTTTTGTTAGCTTTCATACGAGTCTCATAATACCCATATTGGTTTCGGGTTTTTGATCTTACAAGACCGCCATTGTGTGTCCATCCACCAAAAGGATTTGACTTTTTCGAAGCTGATACTTTAAGATTTCCATTGCCAACAGATACCGACGAAGTTTCAAATCTGGCAGGTCGTCTACCTTCCCATTGCGGATCGTTTATTGCCCATTTGGAGGTGTTTAATGATGAACCGTTAAATTCATCTGACATGACTTCAATTTTTTCCCACTTTTTTCCATTTGGAGGTGCGGGTTGTGCGAAAGACTTTTGAGATGCAATACAAAATAGTATCGCACACAAAAGATAGGTGATTTTTTTCATGACTTGTGCGTGTTAGTTGTTGTTTGAGTTAATTTTTTAGTATAATTAGAGTTAATAATTTAATATAAAACTAATGATGACTAGTATAATTATATAAACAGGTTTAGTATTCGTAGTGAATTATAAGAATTCGTAGTAATTTGATTAGAATTCGAAAAACAGAAAATGTACATTTTACATTTATAATTTTATTTAATTGTGTCTGATTTATAGATAGTTGTGGTTTTGTGGGCGATTAAGAAACGATATAGGAAATACAAAAATAAAGTAGCTCATAAATACGATAGAAGTTTTGATTGCAATTTTTAGACAAAACACAATAAAGCATAACCTAATAAATAGAGAAATACTAAATTATATCTAGTGCTTTGATATATCAAAATGGTATCGAGATGTAATTAACAAAAGCTCAAACTTAACCTTCATAAAAAAAAGCTTCTATCGCATCCCGATAACCATGGTTTTGAATTAGCAACAATTATTCTTGTATAGTATTGTTTTCTAAGGTGTTTGTATACTTTTTTATTAAGGTTTTAAAACCAGTTGTGTCTATATTGCCTTGGATTGACCATGCAAAATCTAACTTTAATTGGCCAGTAAAAATACTATCGTTTAAAGGGATATAAGCATCTCCTATATAGGGGGTCGAAGAATTTTTACTAGTATTTAGCGCATCAGGATTTACAGTAGCCATACTATGACAACTCATACAATTTGTTCTAACGCCTGCGTAAGTGGGTATGGTGTCCTTTTTTGCTGTAGTAATCTGGCTAATCTTTTTATTAAATACGTCAGGTCCAAATCCAGCTTCTAAATATGGGTTAAAGGCATAGTTCGGATTACCTTGTATATTTATACCATTATTAGGTTCTTCAGGATTTATCATATAATAGGCTACAGCCATAGCATAATGAGATGCTGCATGAGTAAGGGCTTTAGGTCTTTGGTTAGCAATGGCTTGTGAACTCGGAGCTACAGGATTATCAGGGTCTGCCACCCACCAAAAAGTCTGCCAGGTCCATCGGGTATTTTCTCTAGAATTAACATGCATACCTACAAGAATAACGATATCTCCTGGGTTAGCGGTCATGGGATTACTCGTGTTTTCGGTAAACTCTTGATTAAAAAAATGAGCATCCTCCTTATTCATGGTATAGTGTATAAAATCACTTAGGTCATAGGTTGTGGCAGCTGTGGGTTCAGGAGGAGTGGTACTATTTGGAAAATACAATTGATTACCATCTCCATGACTGTGATTGGTGATGTCTATATAAACTGCAGAATGCCAATCTTTTTCAGGGAAAGCAGCAAGAGAATCTATAGTGCCAGGCCAAGTAGAAATGGCAAACAGTTTTTGATCTTTTGCTTTAGAAACAGGCAAAATTTTAAATACTGGTTTAATTGTAATGGCATCGTCTGGAAATATCGGAATTTCAGTTTTACCCTGTTTTGCGTATTGGTATAAAGATGATGCTAGAAACAACTTGTTCTTTATAGCATGATTCGCAGCAGACGGACTATATGAGACTGATTCATGTATGCTGTCATTTACAGTATGTCCGAAATGAGTGAACTGATTTGGACGTTTGAGATTAGCTCTGTTGGATCTTTTATTTGGTTTTTGCAAAATAGAATCAATCATTTCTTCTGGAGTAAGCCAAGTTTCAAAAACAAGTAAATTTTGACCTCCTGCAGTTTGGCTTGTGGGCTGTGTTAATCCAGCCCATATACCCCAACCATGAGTATATATCTTTAAAGTATCATTTTTACGAATCCATTCGTTAAGTGTAGTAGAGTCTTCAGGAAACTTGAAGTTTGGTACGTTAACTTTAGGGAAATTTACCGGTGTAATCTTATCATAGATAAAAGGATCTTGTGTCGCAATTGGCTTTTTCTTTTCAGGGCTACATGCCTTAATAGTAAGTATGAGTAATGCTAAGCCGAGAGTAGTGAGTTTAGTTTTCATAAATAATGGTTTAGTATTTATTGATTTAAAAACTATTTTGGACGAAGGGTGTTTACTACTATGCTTACAATATTTTTTTGAATGTTTAATTTACGTCAATAATTAAGGAATTACATACGGAATTCCGTATAAAGGTTTGAAAAGTTTTGTGTATATAGAAAGAGTACTGGTTTGATTTTGAGTAAGGTGATTGCTATGTAAATGTAATATTCTTATTTTGTAGAAATATTATATAAAATAATAAACCCCTAACTGAGCATCAGTTAGGGGTTTATTCATATAAGTTTAATTACTATTTCTTGGGCTCTAGAATAGATGTAATTCGTTCAACAATATCCTGTAAATGATATCTTGTCATTCTGTCTCCTGTTCTGGCAATAGCACTTCTTGTATTTCTACGCAATGTATTTAGCTCTGCACGAACAACTGCTCTTATATCACTTTGTGATGCATTAACATTTGTTCTCACTACAAATCTTCTAAAATTTTCAGGAATTTTAGGTTGTTCTTTTGTCATTAAGAATTCCATTCTATCAACATATGCTCGTTGTACATTACGACGATAAACATCTATAGTTCTACCGCTAGATAACTCAGACCAAAGTCCTGATCTTAATTCTGTCATCATATCCAATAATGTATATGCATCTTTAGTATTTAATGCCTCATTTTCTATTAATCTTGCCATACGGCCATGATCTAATAAGTTATTAAGGGTTCGTACTTGTGTACCTCGAATACGTTCTATATTACCAGCCGATTCTATTTTATCAAAAATATTCTTATCTAATAACCATGCTGGAGTGGCAAACAACTGCTCGTGCAAAAATTTCATTGCACGTTTTTGATTTGCTTTCGTCACATGAGTATAAACGGCACCTTCTTGATCATAAGTTTTAAAATATTCATATACACCTCCAATATTAGAAGATACATGCCCCATATAGCGATTATACTGTCCTAATACTTGTCTGTACATGGTGCCTAAATCGTCGTAGTTTTTACCTTCTTCTGCTGTCCATTTTATAAGGTTAGGTACAATGCGTTGTAGGTTTTTAATTCCATAAGTACTTGCATTAACAGCATCGTCACCTAAATCTTCAGTTTGTGAACTAGGATCTATTACTCCAAACTGTTGTCTTCCAAATCGGTACATTGGATCATTTTGGTGCTCTAGAATCCAGCTGTCTAATGTTTTCTTTTCTCCTTTGGCAGTTTGATCCAAAATTGGGCGATATCCCCATCGTATAGCATGTTTGTCATATATTCCTACAGCAGGCATTAAAGCCACATCCCCGTCACCAGGTTGCGCAACATAGTTAAATCTGGCATAATCCATAATAGATGGCGCCGTACCATATTTTTTAGTAAACTCAGGGTCTCTAAGAGACTCTACAGGGTATGCAACACTGCTTCCCATATTATGGGGTAATCCTAATGTGTGTCCTACCTCATGAGCAGATACAAATCGAATAAGTTTACCCATTACTTCATCCTTGAATGCTACAGTTTGAGCTTGAGGGTTGATAGCAGCGGTTTGAACAAAAAACCAATTTCGTAATAAAGTCATTACATTATGATACCAGTTGATATCACTTTCTAAAATTTCACCAGATCTAGGGTCGCTTACATGGGGACCGTTAGCATTTGGAATAGGTGATGCTAAATAACGTACTACAGAGTAACGAACATCTTCAGGACTCCAATCAGGATCTTCTTCTACAGTAGGAGGGTCTTTTGCAATAATTGCTTCTTTAAAACCAGCTTGTTCAAAAGCTATTTGCCAATCTTCAATCCCTTGTTTAATGTATTTTCTCCATTTTTCTGGCGTAGCGCGATCTATATAATATACAATCTGCTTTTTAGGTATTACAAGCTCACCTCTTTTAAATTTTTCAAGATCTTCATCTTTTACTTCTAATCTCCATCTATCAAGGTAACGAACAGTTTTACTTTCTTGAGCTTCTAATCCATAATCAGTTTGTCCTCTGGCAAACCATCCCACACGTTGATCAAAATAACGACGTTTCATAGGAGTTTTAGGGAGTAAAATCATAGAATTACTCATTTCTAAAGAAATAGAGCCTGTACTACTATTTGATGGAGGCTCACCTGCGCTATATGTTTTGACATGACGCGCTTCAATATTTAATGGATAACTTCTGATCGTATCAATATATGATTTACTGTCATCGAGTTTAGAAATCTTGTATTGTTTTCTTCTTCTACTTGGAAAACCTAGCGCTTTGACATCTTTTTTGTATAAGCTAGTGACGTCTATTACAGTAGCGGTAGTTTTAGAAATAGAATCTTTATGAAATGCTTTTATTGGGAAAGCATATAAGATAGGTTCAAAATTCGAATTCTCTACGGCTTCATGAATTGGTAATGAATCTGCAGCAAAAATCTGATGAGAAACTACACGAAGTAATATTTGTTTATTTTTTCGTTGCCATCTTAAGACTTGAGTGTTTTGTTTACCACCTCCAAAACCAATTCCTGTGGCAGTTTTAGCAATTCTGGTAACCATTAACATTTCTCTGTTTAACAGAGAATCAGGAATCTCATAATAATATTTGTTATCTAGATTATGAACAGTAAATAAGCCTTTGTCACTTTTAGCTTTTTTGGTAATCACTTTGCCATAAGGCAATATAGTGTCTTTGTTTTTACCGGGTTTTTTTGCTGGTGCTTGGATATTTTTTCCTTTTTTCCCCTTTTTTCCTTTTTTAGACTGAAAAGCATAACAGTCGGTAGAAATAGTGATTACTGCTAATAATAACAGTAGTCGAAACGTATTTTTAAGCATGTGATGTGTTTTTTTTCCGGCGGAAGGTAATAAAATATAAACCGGACTTATGTGAAAGGAAGGTTAAAGGTTAACAGAGAGAGGGTTTTACTATAACGATTGTTAAGTTTTATAGAGAGTTTTTAGTTCTTGTTTAGTATATAACAAATAGTATGCTTTAATAGATTTTCTATTAATGACTCTAGTTATTAATATGATATGAAATACAAGGAAATATTTTTATCGAAGACTTTAGGTGAAATTTGAAGTGTCTTAGAATTTGTATATCTATTCTATTGTGAACTAGGATTAAGAATTTTAGACAATGTAATATTGGATTAAAAACAAAAGTAAAATGAAAATAAAATCGCTTTTTTATAACATTAGGCTATCAAAATTCATCTGTATATTTTGGGTAGTATCTGGACAAGATTAAACAAAGATAAGTTTGTAAGGGAATTGATCTTTCTTAGCACACGTGGGGTGATAAATGTTAACTAATTAATTTTAGAGTAGTTTCATAAAGCCCCATGTCTTGTGTTTTACATTTTAACCAAGCATAAAAGCTGATTTCAAAAATATCATCTTGTTTTGCTTTAGGAATATTAGCCAAGTCATAGACTTTGGTTTTAAACTCTTTAGTAGTGGCAATTTCAGGTTTTCGATAATATGCTAAAGTTAGTTTTAAAAAAGTTAATATTCGAATTTCTTGATTGTCTTTAAGATAACCGCCATGCTTTTTTCTAAAACTATTTACTCTAGATTCTACCAGATCCATATGGTCTAATTCTATATGTAGTATAATTTCAACAAGATTTTTTTTTATTACCCATAACATTCCGGCTTTTTCTATGTACCAATGATCACTATGGTAAAAATTGGTTAGAATCATAAATGCATTTCTAAATTGTGATTGTTGAATGTAGCATACAATTAAACCTAATTTTAAATCTAAAATGGAGGTTACTTGGTCTTTATATTTAATGTTGTCAAAAGACTCAAGTATAGCAATTGCTTTATGCGCATTTCCTGTATAATTTAGATTTAATGTCTGTAATAGGGTGTATTGAGGAAAAAAACGTTTGTTATATTTTTGTTGATGTTTTAACATTTGATCTTTCATTAAAGAAAGATATTGCATTGATGTTTTAAAATTTCGATTTCTAAAATAGGCATTGGCTACATAATACAAGATTTGAATATGATAGAACAATTGTTTGTCCATTAAATTTTCCTTAGCATCGATTTGTGAATAGGCTTCTTCAACAAAAGGAAGTATAGTATAATAATCTCGTGTTACTTGAGCAGTAGTGTTTGTGATTTCAAGGATTTTAAAAAGTGATCTAAAGGTGAGTCCTTTAGTAACCGAAATACCAAATGAACTTAAAGTCTTTTTAATAATGCCTACAAAATCTTTTTTTTGTTGCATTAATTTGTTTTGTATTGTAGCATAAAAGAGGTTAAGATTTTCTTCTTGCTGCAAAGCTTCTTTATTATTTCTAAAATCAGAAATTAGTTCATCTAACGATATTTTATTGTTGAGGTGACCATATTGAATTTTTGTATAATAAATTTCATTAAGAATACTAAAAAGATCATATGTTTTTGCTTTTTGTTCTGCCTTGAGAATTGTTTTAAAAGCAATTTTATATTGCTTTTGTTCAAAGAAAATTCTACTTGCTAGTAAAAGCTTTAGGATTTCCATTTCTTCAGAAGTCTCTCCTTCAAAACTTTTAGAAGCAATAAAATCAATTAAACTATCATGAACTCTTTTACTAAGTGCATGAAAAGCTCCCTTTGAGGGCTTTCCGTAGAGTAAAACATCAGGATTAAGAACATGATCTGTAGTGTCCAGAAGTTTGAACAATTGAATGTTTTTGGTGTCACCTCTTTTGTTTTTTTGTCGTTGAGAAACTATAAAACTTCGTTTTTCTTCATCTGATAATGTCTGTATTATTGAAGATATAGTATTCATTATATCATAAGTTATTTAGTATTTAAATGACTATAAATAAATACATTAATTTTTAAAAAAATAAATTATATCGTAAGTTTTTTAAAAAATTAGAATTTGATAGCTAACAGAATCATCACACATTTGTACTGTTAATCATCAAAAACAATTTATCATGGATTATAAATTTAGTAATGATGTATCAGAAGATACAGTAAATGAAAAAGTAGAAAAAAGAGTACAAAAAGTGTATGATCAAAAACCAACTCCTGCTTTTATATCAGCATCTTGGACAGCACTATTTATTGGTATGGTATCCTATTGTATTGGTCTTTGGAATGCTTATATGGAACTAAATGAGAAAGGGTATTACTTTACAATTTTGTTATTTGGGTTATTCTCTGCAGTATCTGTTCAAAAAAGTGTTAGAGATAGATTAGAAGGGATACCTGTTACAGACATCTACTACGGAATTAGTTGGTTTACAACTATCATATCAATTTTGTTATTAGTGATAGGGTTGTGGAATGCAGACCTAGAGTTAAGTGAAAAAGGTTTTTATGGAATGGCTTTTACGTTAAGTTTATTCGCCGCTATTGCCGTACAAAAAAACACAAGAGATAAAAAGTTTATTGAAAAAAGTGAAGACTAATCAAAAGAAGGAGCTGGTTCTGTTTAATGATAATTGTTTCATTAAATAGTATCGGGGGTAGGCTCCTTGTTTTGATGATTAGTAAAGACAGCCGCTAGGTTGCGGCTGTCTTTTTAATGAGTGCCGAATAATCGAGTCTATAATTTATATTTAAAATGAAGAAAGAAAAAATAGGAGGTTTTTTACTGGTGTCATTAGGTATACTTGCTATTACCATAATGTTTTTTCTAAACCCAATACTACAAAACGAGGAATACCATTCTTTTAGCGACACACGGGATATTTTTAGTATCCCAAATTTTTGGAATGTTATATCGAATCTATTATTTGTTATTGTAGGAATAAGAGGTTTGTATATGTTTAGTAAGGGTAGAAGGGCAGAGTTACAGTATTTGATACTTTGTATTGGAATTATTTTAACCGGTTTAGGGTCTGCTTATTATCATTTCTCACCAAATACGCAATCATTGATTTGGGATAGATTACCAATGACAATTGTTTTTATGACCTTATTTTCAACAGTAATTAGCGAATTTATCTCTAAGAAATTAGGTAACTTTATTTTAGCTCCTTTGTTGTTAATTGGACTAGGTTCAATTGTTTATTGGGTATATGGAGAAACACATGATTTGAGACCTTATGTTTTAGTACAGTTTTATCCATTGATAACAATACTCTTAATTCTTGTTTTTTACAAATCGAATACTAGTACTAAAAAAACATATTGGTTACTCCTGATTTCGTATCTAATTGCAAAAATAGTAGAATATTATGATGACTTTATTTACTATGTGTTGACCATTATTAGTGGGCATTCATTAAAACATATTTTTGCAGGATTAGGTCTTTGGGTCTTATTGAAATCCTACGAAGAAAGAATATCTATCATGAAATAAAAATATTTTTTAATTATTAAAGAAGAATGAAATGAGTTCAAAATTTAATAAAGAGTTGCAAACTCTAATAAAAGATAAGGTGATCTCACCAGAGTTAGCACAAAAAATAGAGCAATACTATGCTACAAAAGACATAGGAAAGTCTACTAAGTTGTTTACAATATTTGGAGTTTTAGGTGCATTATTGATTGGGTCTGGTGTTATTTTAATGTTAGCTCATAACTGGGATGATTTTACCAAATTAACCAAAACAATTTTGGCATTTACCCCATTACTAATAGGTCAGGTTTTAACAGGTTTCTCAATTCTTAAAAAGAAAAGTAGCACCTGGAAAGAAGCTTCTGGTACATTCTTGTTTTTTGCGGTAGGAGCTTGTATTTCTCTAATAAGTCAGATTTATAATATTCCAGGTACATTAGGGTCTTTTCTTGTTACCTGGATTTTACTATGCTTACCATTAATTTATTTATTGCGATCCCATGCAATAGTATTGTTTTGTATAATTTTTAGTACATATTATGCTGTCGAAGTTGGATATTGGCAGTACAGAAATTCTGAGACACCTTGGTTGTATTTTGTTTTTATGTTAGCAGTGATACCTTATTACCTGCAAGTGCTAAAAAAATCTATTTCTAGTAATATGATAACAGTACTTAATTGGATACTACCAGCCAGCATTTTTACTGTGTTGGGAACATTTATAGGGCATAATGGTCATCTGGGATTCGTTATGTACATTACCCTATTTGGATTGCTATATAACATAGGAAAGCTTCCCGTATTTGAAAAACTAAGGGTTTTTAGAAATGGATTTCTTGTAATCGGATCATTAGGATCTGTCATTTCTCTATTGTTTTTTACTTTTAGATGGATTTGGGATGAATCCTCATCAAGATTCAATTTTGATTTACAAGGGTTTTACGTATCATCTGCGTTATTTATGTTAAGTGCAATTACACTAAGCTTTGTAATATGGAAAAAAGGTCTTAAAAAAGTGAATCTGTTTCAAGTCGCTTTTATCTTATTTTGGGGGATTTACTTCTTGCTCTTTACTGTAGAGATTTTACCAGTAGTTCTTATAAATATTTTGGTCTTTGCGTTGGGAGTGTCTGCCATAAAAATTGGTGCAGATAAGTTTAATTTTAAAATTCTTAATTATGGTTTGCTTATAGTCTCTGTTCTTATTGTCTGTAGGTTTTTTGATACAGGAATGAGTTTTGTACTTAGAGGGATATTGTTTGTAATAGTGGGATTAGGTTTTTTTCTAACCAATTATATGATGTTAAAAAAGCAACAAAAAATTAAGAAACAATTAAATGATCTACAGGTTTAAAAATCGAATGTATTTCCTGTTAATAATTAAAGAATTCTAAAATGATAATAAATGAAAACAATATATATAACACTTGGATTTGTAATAGTAGCATTATTTCAGCTTTTTGTCCCGTCATATATGATTTGGGAACAAGAAGATGTCTTACTATCGGGTAAAGTTTATAAGTTTAAAACTAAGCCTATAGACCCTTCAGACCCTTTTAGGGGCAAATATATTACACTACGTTTTGATATAAACTCTTTTAAAACAAAAGACAAGGTCTTTATATATGGAGACAAAATTAAGGTATACATCAAAGAAGATGATGAGGGTTTTGCTAAAGTGGTAGACGTAAGCAAAAAGAAATTGAATATTAAAGCTGATTATATTGTAGCTAAAGTTACAAATACGTATGATAATACGGTTACATTCAAATTGCCATTTGATAGGTTTTATATGGAAGAGAGCAAAGCCTATGACGCCGAAAAAGCTTATTTTAAGGTGAACCGAAATAATTCAAAAGAAAATGTCTATGCTTTGGTATATGTAAAAAATGGACGTTCAGTCCTTGCAGACGTGATTATTAAAGGAATGTCTATAAAAGAATATGTTGAGAATGAGCATCAATAAAGATGTATATTGAAAAAGGGAAGTAAAAATTCACCATAATGTAGATTTACTTCCCTTTGCATGTTATTGGGTCTTGTTACCAGGCTTCTTCGATTTTTATGCGTTCCCCGTTTTGATAGGAAGCTATAAAAGCATTTCTAAATCCTAATTGAACAATTTCTCGTCTAAATTTTTTAGCTTCATTAAGTGTTTCAAAATTTCCTAATGCATACTTATTAAAGCCCTCACTTTTGATTTCTCTAAAGTTTACAAAGTTTTCAGAATACAAAGAAAGGTCTTTGCTCTCGAAAGCTCCAATCTGGACAGCATAAATAACTTCGCCTTCTATAGAACCAGCAGACTCCCCATTGTCTTCAGAAGCTAATTCTTGGTTCATTGAAAGATTTTGAATAGTACCTTGTAATTCGGTTACTTTAGTTTCTAATGCGCTTATCTTTTCTTTATGATCCTTTTGAGAAATCATATCTTTGGCGCCAAATTGCATAAAATAAATAGTGCCAGCTACACCAAGTAAGGCTATAATACCTAGTATTATAGTAGCGATTTTAAATTTTCTCGAATTTTCTTTTTCCTCTTTAACAGCTTTTTCACTTAAATAGGTTGCAGAGCGCTTAGCCTCTTCAACTTTTTCTATTTGATCCTTAAGATCTTGAAGTTCTTCATCCGTTATAAATGCCATGGTTGTTAGTTTTTAAACACACCAAATATAGGAATTCTTCTAAAACTTAAGGTGATTAATGGTAATGATGCTGTTATACAGGGTGTTATAGGCTATTAGTGTTGGTTGTAAATAAATATTAAGGTTTATTTAATTGAGTCATAACATTAATATAGTAATGGGGAAATACTTTTATACAGTATTAAAAAACACACAAATGGATAGAAGAAAATTTTTTGAGAAATCACTTTTAGTTACGGGTGGTTTAATGCTTGCGCCAATATATATTAGTTGTAACGACGATGATGATACACCAATAACAATTCCAGACTTAAATACAGATAATTTTTTTGAAGGTTTAGCAAGTTTTGATCCAACTAGTACAAGTGTTATTATTTGGACACGCTATACGCCAGAGGTTGATGCGGATATAATTACTTTAAATTGGCAAGTGGCAACAGATGCTACCTTTAATGATATAGTACGAAATGGAGAGGTAACAGCATCCACTACACAGGATTATACAGTGGCAATAGATGTGCAAGAATTGCCTTCAAATAGTAAATTTTATTACAGGTTTTTTGAGTTAAACACAAAAAAAGTGTCTGTTATAGGTGAAACAATTACGTTACCCGCATCTACTGATACTATTGCTAATGTTAAGCTGGGTGTTTGTTCTTGTGCGAATTTTGCTGCTGGTTTATTTAATGTATACGGTGCACTTGCAAAATCAGATGTGGATGTAATAGTGCACTTAGGTGATTATATATACGAATATGGAGAAGGAGAATATGGTACTAATGAAAACACAGTCCCTTTGGATAGAGTACATAGCCCCAAAGATGAGATCCTAAGTTTAGAGGATTATAGAAGTAGATATAAGCAATATCGCAGTGATAAACAATTACAATTAGCGCATCAAAAGAAACCATTTATAGGCGTTTGGGACGATCATGAAATAACAAATGATGCATATAAAGAAGGAGCAGAGAACCATCAGGAAAATGAAGGTTCTTATGAAACTAGAAAGCAAATTGCAATCCAGGTGTATAGCGAATTTTTACCTATTAGATCAGCTGATCCTTCTAAAATCTATAGATCTTTTGATTTTGGGACAATCATAAGTTTACATATGCTAGATACTAGGGTTATCGGTAGAGACAAGCAATTATCGTATGGAGATTTTTTTGATGCTACTACAGGTCAATTAGATGCAGTAGCTTTTCAGGCTGCCTTACAAGATTCTGGGCGTAGTATATTAGGAGAGGATCAATTAACATGGTTAGCTGGAGTAGTATCTGGAAGTAATGCTTCATGGCAAGTGTTAGGACAACAAGTGTTAATGGGAAAAATGTTTATGCCTGCCGAAGTATTAATTTTATTGGGAAGGATTGTAGGTGAAGTTGGTGCAACAGGATCTGTTTCAGAAGCCACTGCTACAGCTTTTCAAACTTCATTAACAGAGCTAACAACAATTAAAGGAAGGCTGTTAGCCAACGATACGTCATTGACGCCAGAAGAGAAAGCGAGAGTGCAAACAGTAATACCTTATAACCTTGATGCTTGGGACGGGTATGCTGTAGAAAGAGAAAGATTATTTGCAATTCTTGCAGATAAAAAAACAGTGTGCTTAGCTGGAGATACACATAATGCATGGTATAGCAAATTAAAGGATAGTAATGGAAAAGAAGTGGGTGTAGAGTTTGCCACATCTTCTGTAACGTCTCCTGGATTTGAAGGTTTTGCTGGATTAAAAGAAGATCAGATCATGGGTTTTGAACTTGCTTTAACAACACTTATTGATGATTTACAATATACAGATTCTTCTAGAAGGGGGTATTTAAAGGTAACGTTTACAGCAGGAGCTGCTGATGCGCAGTGGAGTTTCATTGATACGATTGCGCAAGAAGGATATACAGAAACTATTGGAAAATCAGTTTCGTATACTTAGAATTAGTTCTAAAAAGGGGAAAAGCGCAATCATAATTGATTGCGCTTTTATTATTTGCTTTTGTATTCGTAATGCAAAGGAGTTATTTAACTTCGCATTTTGTAAGTTCTTGACAATATTCAAGTAAACTTTCTTTAGTGTTTTTATATCCTTTACTTTTAGCTTTTTCTATTACAGCAGGACATCCTTCGGCAAATTTTGCAAGATTCTTTTTAAAACCAAAAACAAAACTTGTACCCATAGTAGATTTTCCTTTTTCTGCACCTGTAGGAAGGATAACCAATTCTTTATTGTTAAATATGTATAGGTTTATTTTGTCAGACTCAAAAAGAACTTTACACAATTTGTCGGTAGCACCAGCTAACATTTGACCAGCATCTACAGCATCACCCTTAAGAGCAGATTCTTTAAATTTAATGTTTCTGTAATGTAAACCGTCAACAAAAAGAAGTTCTTGACAGTTCTTAGCTGCCTGTACTCTTGTACCTATAGGACTTTTGTTATTGTCATATTCTACAGTTTTTAGATCAAAGCCTATTTTTACAATATCTTCTGTCTTAATGTCTACAAGTGTAGTATCACCTTTTTTAGTAATTAAATACGCTTGATTTACTTCTATTCCCGCAGGAGCAGCAGCTGGTTTTTCTTCAACTTCCTCTTCTTCATCAGGTATGTTACTAAGATCTTCAGTAAGCACCTTCATGTGACGAGTTTTCATTTTGTTGACTTCAAGTGTTTTAATTAGATTGTCAGCATACTTTATGTATTTTTTACCGTCTTTCTTGTCGTAGTCATTCTCAATAAGTTTTTGAGCGTATTCTTTAACTTTTTCTGGCATATCTAAGTAATAGTAGATGTTAGCTATATTATAGTAACTAGCATACTTTACTTTTCTCATTTTACGTTTTGTACCAGGGTAGTTTGGTATAATACTATTGAAGTATTCGATAACAGGTTCTACTTCTTTTTTTACATCGTCTAATGGCTCATCATACTTCATTTTAGCAAAAGCAGCTTTTACTTTTTCATGTGCTTCATGATGTTTTTGAAATTCTGGATGTTTTTTAGATCCAAGAATCCAAAGAAATTCTGAACTAGTAGTATAAGGAACATAACCATATCTTCTGTCTAAATAAGAGCGGATACTTCTTTTTATATTTCCTTTATGTTTAGATCCATGACTACTTCTGATATCGTACTTGTTAGTTTTGTAATGTCTTTCAGCTTTATAATAGCTATCAAATTCTTTACTTTCATAAGAGTTAGAATCACTAAATCCTTTTTCATAACTCTCGCCATTGGCTGCATTAATAACATTTATTGTAGCAGATGATGATATAGAAGATTTTGCTTTGTAAGTGTAAGTTGTTGATACTACGTTACCATCATCATCCTTTTTCTCATGTGTTATTTTCTCAATATTTACCTCGCTGGATTTTGTTCCATTAAAGCGGTAAGAAATATCTAAGGTTCCTGGTGATTTTACTTTAGAAAATCCAGAAATTCTTATTGAACTACTACTAGAAGAATACGTTCTTTTGGTATCATCTAAAATCGGTTCAGAGGGTAGTTTAACATAAGAAACTGTTAATGTTTCTTTGTCTAAATCTGTACTTTGTGCAAAAGAGATAAGACTAATTAATAATGCCAAAGGCAGCAGTAATCTTTTTTTCATAATATTTGAGGGTTTTTTTTGTATCCGCGCAAATATAGTTAAAAAAATGTTAACTCCTGAACTCTCTTAAAATAAGTGTTAAAAAAAGTTAAAAACTAGGCTATTTCAACAATTAGATTGTCATCTGTTTTGGTAACTTTTGTTAATCCTAATTTGGATAATCCTTTCATTCCTTTATCCCAGCCTTTATTGCTTAAACCTGCAGCATTTTTAAGGTCAGAAAGAGCTATGCTCTTTTCTTTTTTAAGAATGTCAAATATTGCTTTCTCGTTGTCGTTAAGTTCTATTTGTTTTTTCTCAGGACGCATTTGTGGGAAAAATAAGACTTCCTGGATAGATTGGTTATTCGTAAGATACATAATCAAGCGATCCATACCGATACCCATTCCCGAAGTAGGAGGCATTCCGTATTCTAAAGCTCTTACAAAATCCTGGTCTATAAACATGGCTTCATCATCTCCTTTTTCACTTAATTTTAATTGTTCTTCAAAACGTTCTCGTTGATCTATAGGATCATTAAGTTCAGAATATGCGTTTGCTATTTCTTTACCACAAACCATAAGTTCAAAACGTTCGGTGAGTTCTGGATTATCTCTATGTTCTTTACATAAAGGACTCATTTCTTTAGGATAATCTGTAATAAAAGTGGGTTGGATATATTTTCCTTCACATTTTTCACCAAAAATCTCGTCAATAAGTTTTCCTTTACCCATGGTATCATCAACTGCGATATTCATCTCTTTGGCCGCACTACGAATTTCATCTTCAGATTTGCCAGTAATATCAAAACCTGTAAAATGTTTGATAGAATCTGCCATGGTAACTCTAGCATAAGGAGCTTTAAAATCAATTTCATGTTCACCAAATGTAGCTTTTGTATCTCCGTTAACAGCTATAGCACAATGTTCTAATAGTTGCTCACAAAAATCCATCATCCAGTTGTAATCTTTATAGGCTACATAAATTTCCATAGCCGTAAATTCAGGATTATGCGTGCGATCCATTCCTTCATTTCTGAAGTTCTTAGAAAATTCATAAACTCCATCAAAGCCTCCTACAATTAATCTTTTAAGATATAATTCGTTGGCAATTCTCATATATAAAGGAATATCTAAAGAATTATGATGTGTAATAAACGGACGGGCAGAAGCGCCACCTGGTATAGGTTGTAGTATAGGTGTTTCAACTTCAAAATATTCACGCTCATTAAAAAACTCGCGCATGGCATTAAACAGTTTAGTTCGTTTGATAAATACATCTTTAACATGAGGATTTACAACTAAATCTGCATAACGCTGTCTGTATCTTAATTCAGGATCATTAAATTCATCAAATGTATTACCGTCTTTATCGGTTTTAGGTAAAGGTAATGGTTTTAGAGATTTACTAAGGATAGAAAAATCTTTAACCATTACAGTTTTTTCACCTACTTGAGTTGTAAATAATTCACCTTCAACACCAATAAAATCACCTATATCCAGTAGTTTTTTATAAATATCATTGTACTTAGTTTTGTCATCACCCGTACAAATTTCATCTCTGTTAAAATATACTTGTATACGACCATCAGCATCTTGTAATTCTGCAAAAGAAGCTTTTCCTTGAATTCGTCTAGACATTAATCTACCTGCAATGATTACTTTTTTACCTTCTTCAAATTCACTTTTAATACGTTTCGAAGTGTAATCAACAGGATATAATGCTGCAGGATATGGGTTTATTCCCATACTACGCAATGAATTTAATTTTTCTCTTCTTACAAGTTCTTGTTCTGATAATTGCATAAATTCTCCATTTTGAAGGCACAAAAGTAGCCTATTTGTATAATTTAAAGAAAAGTCTGTTTAAAAACTTTTGCTGCTTTTTCAAAGATATTATCAATTATAGAATTTTACAGTGAATTTCTTACTGAAACTCATGGTGATTTTACTGTTACATTAAAAAAATAAGAGGTGATGTCGAAAAGATATAGGTTCAATCAGATAACTCAAATCAATTGGCTTCTAAAATGCATTTTAGGCTACTTATTTATAAGAAAAGGAACCTTAATAAGTAATTCATCGATAAAAAATAAATAACCAATAGTAATGGAAGAACTTGCAGAGGATTATAACCTTTTAGTTAAGAAAATGAGAGCTTTAGAAATTCTTTTATTAGTTTGTGTTACAGTTTTACCATTTGTAAAACGACCATTGCTTACAGTTGTACATAGAAAATATGTGTTAGGTTTTTTGATACTTACTCTTGTTTTGCATTTAAGTATCGAAGGTTGGCGTTGGCAGATGTTAATCGCATATTTTTTGATTTTAGTCTTACTTTGGAGAATAATAAGAGTAAATCTAAGTAAGCCTTCAAAATTAGCTTTCTTTAGAGGACTAGGATTTCTTATTACTATACTATTAGTAATTATAGGGTGGGTTTTACCGATTGTACTTCCTGTATTTTCACTTCCAGAACCTACAGGCCCATATAGAGTAGGAACACAATGGATTCATTTAAAAACAGAGCTTAAAGAAACTATTACAAAAGATCCTACGGATAATCGGGAACTAATGATCAAAGTTTGGTATCCATCAAACGCTACAGTGACCAAAAAACATGAGCCATATGTGGATCAGGCAAATAGACTTGGCTTTATCACTAAGTATAGTCAAGGTATTTTACCAAGTTGGACAATCAACTACTTAGATAGAGTAAAAACTCACGTGTATGAAGGTATTGCTATTGCAAATGAAAAATTTCCTATTTTAATTTTTTCTCATGGATATGGTTCCAAATCTACCGGATACTATGCGCTATTAACAGAATTAGCCAGTCATGGATATGTTATTGTAAATATGACTCATACGTATGAAAGTCTTGGTACTACTTTTCCTGATGGTACTATGAAATTTTTTGATTATGATTTTCAAGCTAAAATAAGTTCTGAATCTATGAAACATATAGATCCAATAAAAGACGCTTTTACTAAAGATATTTCTTTTAAAGAAAGACATGCAATACTTAGAGAAGCTTCTAAAGAATATTCTGTTACTGAAGTAATAAAAAGATGGTCTAAGGATATAGTGTATACTATTGATCAATTTGACGGTTGGAATACTCAAGGTTTTTTTAAGAATAAGTTAGATGTGACTAAAATAGGGGTGTTTGGTCATTCTGTAGGTGGTGGTGCAGCGGGTCAAGCAACGATAAAGGATAATAGAATAAAGGCCGCAGCCAATATAGATGGTGTGCAATGGGGCGAAATGATGGATACCATTTATCACAAGCCTTTCTTATACATTTCGGCT
Source organism: Aquimarina sp. AD10 (assembly GCF_003443715.1). Lineage (NCBI taxonomy): Bacteria > Pseudomonadati > Bacteroidota > Flavobacteriia > Flavobacteriales > Flavobacteriaceae > Aquimarina > Aquimarina sp. AD10. Next base: position 5,227,864 of record NZ_CP031965.1, read on the forward strand.
GATTGGCCAACATCACATCCAGACATAAATTCTCATGCGTACTTACATAAGAGTACTGATTATTTTTATGAAACTAAATTGTTAAAATCGGGGCACCCTAATTTTATGGATATTCCGTTTATGATACCTATAAAATCTATTGCAGGAACAGGAACAATCGATGTCAGATTAGGTATAGAGATTACAACCCAACTTGTCACCACTTTTTTTGATAAACATTTAAAAAAGAATAAAAAAATCGATCTTAGAAAATTAGGAGAACACTATGAACTTTTAGAAATGACAATTCATAAAGGAGACTCTGTACGATAGATACCAGATGCGTTAAGCTGTTAGTATGATTCAATACGGTCAAAGTTGAGAGTTTGTTTCTGGATATTACTTCGTTACTGGATTAGGGTTATATTTTGGAATATATTGTTTAGATAATAAAGTTAACATGTCTTCTTCTAAAGAGCGTTTAGGTGATTCTACAATTCTATTAATTTCCTTTCCATTTTTATAAAATATAAAAGTTGGTACTTTATGAATGTTTAACCCTTCATGTTCTCCTCCGGGGCTCTTCTTATAATTGTCTTTGCTGTGATCTACAGCAATTGTCGTAACACGATCTAAAGAAAAATTACTGTTGTTTAATATTTTATAGAATCTTGGGACTTCACGTTTACTATCTCCACACCATGTACCCAAAAAAATTTTAATTGTATATGTATTAAGTTTATTTTTCAGTGTATCAATTATATTTTGATTAGGGGTGTATTCTAGATAGTTTTTTGTAAACCATTGATCATAAGGTTTTTTAGTTAAACCTTTATTGTTGATTTTGCCAACGAGAATTGGAGCTCGCCCTTCTCGTGCAATTTCTTGATTAAATGACTGAGCTGTTAGAGATATAGAAAGTAAAAACAAGAATGAGATGGATATAATAGTCTTCATTTTAAAATGTGTAATTAATAGATTGAAAAAAGGGAGTAATTATTTTAAGTAGTATGAAGGAGCCTCTCTTTTACGAGAGACTCTCTTTGATAGATATATTACTTGCTTAATGGAGTACCACTTATTGCTGTTTTCCCTTTTGGAGTTACCATAGCTTTAATTTTAAGAATTTCTTTTCCTTTTTCTGTATTTGTTGTAATGGTAACTTGTTTGTTTTGAAGATTTGGCTTGCCATTAGAGTTAAAGCGTACTAACATATCTCCTTTGGCTCCAGGTGCTATTGGTTCTTTGGTCCATTTGGAAACAGTACAACCACAACTTCCTTTTGCATTTATTATTACTAAAGGAGCATTACCTGTATTGGTAAAAGTAAAATTGTGTTCTACAATATCTCCTTCATTAATAGTACCAAAATCATGATTTGTTTTAGTAAATGTGATTGCAGGTAACAATTTGGCTTTGGCATCACGAACATCTGCCGTGGTGACATTTTTTGGATTGATTTTGTCTTTAGCATTATTGCTACAAGACATTAAGAAACCAATTGAAATTACACATAGAATTAAGATTGCTTTTTTCATTATTTTATTTTTAGTTCATAAATAGATTATGTTGCCAAAAATGAAAATAAGAGCAAGTAAAATCAATAAAAATGGGTTTGAAATGAGGACTAGACCCTAGGTGGAATTTTTGTTATTTATTGATATATAGTGATTTAACTTCTTCTCTTGAACGTACATTAAGCTTTTTGTACAAATTATTAATATGTGTTTTTATAGTGCTAATACTTACAAACATAGAAGAAGCTATTTCTTTATTCGTTTTATCCTCTAAAATAAAGTTTAATACTTTTTGTTCTTGTTGCGTGAGATTCTTACTTAAATCTTTAGCTATTTTATTTCTTGCCCGAGCTTGACTAAATTGAAGAATATTAATTGCTATTGAAGATATTAAAACTATGAATAATGCCCATAACCAATAGTTTTTCGGAGCATTTTCACCAGAATTAATCAGAAATTTATCAGAAGCTAATTCTGCTTTATAACGATTTGTATATATGTTGTTAGGGTATTTTGTTTGAAGCCGTTGTAGCAGTTGGTCATAATAAGGATTTGTATTAAGATCCTCAAGATAGTAGGCATACAGATTATTGGCTTTGTCTGATAGAAAAGCATAAATGTATAGCTCTGTAAGTGGCTCATCCTGATTTTGAACATATTGTTGTAAAGTAGAGAACCATTTTTTTACATTTAATTTACGATTTGTTTCACTTCGATATGAGGCAAAGGCAAAACGCATTTCATGAATAATAGAATCAACTTTTATAAAAGCATCACTTTTTTGATTATTAGATACAATCTTACAGAACATTTCTTTATCAAAAGAAAACGGTAGTGTAAGGGAGTCGTGATTATTTGCTATGAAAAGTATTTCTTTACTGTCTGGACAAAATCCATTAAAATGAATTGCATCTTTTTCATCTTCCGAACAATTTTCCATATGTATTCTATACATGCGATTTTCTGGAGGTAGATTGTCTCCAGAGAAACTAAAATACCCCAAGGAATCACTAGTAGTCTTTTGAATTATTTGTTCAGGATACACACCAGATAACTTTCTGTAATCCTCAATTAACGATAAATAGACATCCCCAGACCAATGTTGAGTGTCTACATATCCAGAAAAATCATATTGCGCAACTAGAGTTTTTTGACTAGCAAACAAGAAAATACAAAAAAGGTAACAGTACAATTTCATAATGAAATACAAAACTTTAAAAATATAGAAATTAATTTTACGATTTTATTGTAACAATATAAAATTCTTGGATACATATAATTATAACATTTAATTTATTTAGACCACGATTATGAGTATTTGGAGAGTTTTATTAGCTATTTTTTTTCCACCCCTATCAATATTAGATAAAGGCTGCGGATCAGTTGTTATAGTTTTGTTATTGACTATTTGCGGTTGGGTTCCGGGTGTTATTGCTGCATTGGTAATACTTAATAATCCAAAATCTTAATTAACACATAATAGATAAATGTTTTAATCTATATTTCTTTGGCAAAGAAAGGAAATCTCTCAGGTTATTTGTAAGTTAGTATAATGATGATAAGAAAAGTACTGAGCTGTCTATCTATAGTAGTATTGACCAGTTGTTCTTCTGTAGAAAAATATAATAATCAGATAAGCAAATTGCATAATCCTGAAGAAATTCGGGAAGACATTGATTTTGCATATCAAAAATTAAAGAGACTACACCCAGATTTGTACTGGTATATTAGTAAAGATTCCTTAAATCAAAAAATAAGTGATCTAAAGAAAAATATACAAGAACCGATATCTAGTTTAGAGTTTTATAAACAGTTTGCTCCTGTTATTGCGAGCATACGACAAGGGCATACTTCTATTTATTCACCAAGAAAAAAGCAAACAAAGAAAGAAAAGAAAAGTAAAGGGAAAAGAAGTTATCCTTTTAAACCGCTAGCATTTCATAGAATCGGAGACGATTTATTTATAAAAAAAAATTATGAAAAGGACAGTGTATTTGTTAAAGGTGTTCAAGTCTTAAACGTAGATAATCAGGAGATTAAAGATGTGTTTTCTGATTTTACAAATTTGTATACCGGTGATGGATATAATACAACATTTGTTCCGCGTTACGTAGGAAATGGTTTTGGCCCTTTGTATGCGGGCACGCACAAACAAAAGGATAGCGTTTTGATGACGTTAAAATCGGGAGATAGTATTTATTCTAAATTTTTATATGCGAAATACAGTAAGCCGAAAAAGACAACAAAAAACAAATTAAAAAAGGATAAGGATTCGACAATAATTCGTGCAAAAAAACAGAGTAAATCTGATGATAAGATAACTAGAAGAAAAAAGAAAGCACGTCGAAAACTTAATAATAAGTACGGATTTAATACGTACAAGAAAGAATATAATAGAAATTTTAAGTTTATAGCGTCTGATACAGCACTTGCAATAGCTTATATGAAGATAAGGAGTTTTACTAGAGGGAATTATAAGGACTTTTATAAAGAAAGTTTCATAAAGATAGATTCTGCAAAAAGTAAACATTTGATTATTGATTTACGTGATAACTTAGGAGGAAGAATAGCAGAAATTGATGAGCTGTATTCCTATTTAACGGATAAAGAATATGTGTTTATCAAAGAATCAAAAATGACCAAACGCACAAATTTTTTATATCCTGCTTTTCATGGAAAACCATGGGTGAAAAAAGTAGGAGCGACCTTAGTATCTCCAGTATTATTGGGATATCAATTATTTAAGGTTAAAAAAGAAAATGGAGAACCATATTTTAAATTAAAATTTAGTAGACTTCAAAAACCTAAAGTTAATGCATACACCGGAAAGATATATGTTCTTATTAATGGAGCAAGTTTTTCTGCAAGTAGTATTTTGTCAACACATCTTAAAGCGACAAAAAGAGCGGTTTTTGTCGGAGAAGAAACAGGTGGCGCATATAATGGAACAATAGCAGGTCTTTTTGCTTTAGTAGAGCTTCCAAACTCTAAAGTAAAAATGCGGGTTGGATTAATGAAGATAAACGCCCCTTATACAGTAGATCAGGATGGATTCGGAATCAAACCGGATATTTATGTATCCGAAACTATAGGAACGGATAATCCCTTAGACTGGGTCATAAACAATATTAAAGGATCTAATTAGTTTATTCGATATTCTTTTTAGAATGCGATAATCGAAATTAAAGATGAGGTAGGTTACTTTTTTTAATCGTCGTATCTTTGCATTTCTATTATACTTATGAATAAAAAAATTCAAATTCAAGATATTGGAATCAGAGATTTTAAAGAAACCTGGGAGTATCAGGAAGTGCTTTTCAAAGAGATTTTAGATATTAAGGTAAAAAACCGAAGAGAAGATGCAGGATTAGATACGCCAAATCATTTTCTTTTTGTAGAACATCCTCACGTATACACTCTAGGAAAGAGTGGTGATATGAGTAATCTTTTATTAAGTGAAGAACAATTAAAAGAGAAAGGCGCTACATTTTATAAAATTAATAGGGGTGGTGATATAACCTATCATGGCCCTGGTCAAATAGTAGGTTACCCTATTCTTGATCTTGATAATTTTTTTACCGATATCCATAAGTATCTTAGATTTCTCGAAGAAATGGTTATTCTTACTATAGCAGAGTATGGTATTAATGCTACCCGAAGCAAAGGTGAAACAGGAGTTTGGTTAGATGTAGGAACACCCTTTGCTCGTAAAATTTGTGCAATGGGAGTTCGAGCAAGTCGTTGGGTTACTATGCATGGATTTGCATTAAATGTAAATGCAGATCTAGGTTATTTTGATAATATTATTCCTTGTGGTATAAAGGGTAAAGCGGTAACATCTCTAAATGTAGAGTTGGGATTAGAAAAAGTAAATGAAGAAGAAATAAAACAAAAGCTGTTAAAACATTTTAAAATACTTTTTGAAGCAGAATTTTAGATCTCGGTAAAGAGACTTAAACAAAAATCCATTTATATTTTTATATAAATGGATTTTTGTTTTTTTGCAAAATAGAATTTTCTATTATTGTCTTCTAAATCTATGGTGTACTATAAAACCATCGATAGAACTTCCTCTAGGAATAAGACTTGTAGTACTAAAAATATCTCCTGCTTCATTTCTTAGACCAATACGATAAAATCTTGATACTTCATTGTCTTTAAGGTATGTAATAGATCCATTTTCTGTAATTTCAACAATAGGATATGCTTCTCCAGCTTGAACTCCATCAATTGTAAACTTAAATTCAGTTGCAGAAACTTCAAAACCATTAACCCCCGCAGGTGCATTACTTATTCTGCTTAAATCGTTTGTTAATAATTGATCTTCACCAGCAGATGTGTTAATTCTAAAACTTTCTACTGTCCATTTACCTAATACATAAGAAGCATTTCTTATTCTTGATATTGTTCCTGGGTCAGGTGCAATATTTCCCGCATTTTCTATAGTGAAAACTAATCGTCTATATGCTATTCTGATTTGTTCTAGTTCAGCTATTTCAGATTCAAAGAAACCAAGCCTTCTTAATGTTCTAGTATCTAAGTCAAGAACTTGTAAAAGGATATTTAGATCGTTTGAAAGAAAATTAGCTAACCCAAAAGAAACACTAATTCCGGCATCTCTTAATTCTTCGATAGTTTGTGGTAATTGTGGGTTTTCAGCTTTAGAGGTAATGCTTGAGTTTAAATCAAGTGATAATGGAGCTCTTGTTTCAAGACTTGTTTCTGGAGTATCTACATTGTCTTTTTCGCAAGAGGTAATCGTAAAAATAAATGTTGTTACTAATGCTAATTTGGCAATAAATGAAAATTTCATTTTTAAAATTGTTTTAAATTAATGACTTGTGTTTAATAATATAAGTACACAACAATTAAAAATGACTTTACCCTATTTTTTACGTAGTAATTGCTATAATAAAGAATCCCTAAACTTTATTGATTAAAAAAAGCCTTAAAGATTGTTGAATATTTAAGGCTTTTTTATTGGGTGTTTTATAATATTTTGTGAATGATATTTCCTTTTAGTTTTTGTTAGTTGATTTGATAAATAAGAATTCCATTGTCTTCTCCTTGCACAACAAACTCAAGATTTGGATCTTTATCCATGTTGCCAAGAGTCATGGCAGAATTTCCGTAGACGGGAAAATTAGGAAATAATACTGCATTACTGTCATATAAATACACTTTCTTAGCTTGTATATCAGTAATAGAGATGTAGATTTTGTTATTAATGTAATATAGTTTTGGGGCCGTATACACTCCAAAATCTAATTCAATAGTCCGTCCTTTTATAGAAAGTTTGTTTTCAGAAAATGTAACAAGAGTTTTATTTGTAGCTACTATTCTATTATTTTCATCTAGATTTAAATTTTGAGTTACCGCATTACCATCTTCTTGTATTTGAATTAGTTTTCCGTCTTTAGTGGTTGAAGAAAATTTGTCTTGATACTGATACCATTGATTTTTAGAGAAATCTACAGTGTTTTTAACATCAACTCTAGTTCTTCCTAATCGGTCTAAAATAGTAAGCTTTCCATTATTTTCGGCAAGTAAAATAAAATCTTTTGTTCCTATTCGTATATGTTTAGGAGCAAGAATCAGATCTGTATCTGTGCCTTTGAAACCAAATCCAGTAACAATATTACCTTCGGCATTTAGCATAGTAATTTGATTACCTTGAGTTATAACAATGCGATATCTTTTGCTTTTGTCATAATCAAATAGTGCAAGAGGTTGTGTAATAGCTTTTTCAAACTTTTTAGGATATGGAGCAACATCGTTACCGTCGCGATCTACCAAATACAAAGTATTTGCGGTATTAAATAATAATTGATATCTACCATTCTTAAAAATATCTATTTGTTGGATGTCACCAAGAATTTCTCCATCAATTTTCTTTTTCCAAAAAATAGAACCTTTGTCTGAGATCAGGTATAAAGTATTTTCAATATCCTGAATAGCTACATCCATACCTTTGGTTCTATGGTTTTTGACTAAAATAGGTTTAGTAAGTACTTTCTTTTCTAAAGTAGTAGAAGCTACTTGAGTTACCGATGTTGCTGCACCTTTGGTAACGCTTTTTTGTAGCACACCATGAACATGAGCAAAGTCATTTTCTTTGATTATTTGTAAAATACCAATTTGATAACCTTTGTGTTGTAGCTCGTCCCATTGAGAAGCATAGGATTCCTGAATATTAGTTGAAATATATTCTTTTATGTGTTTTACAGCCCCTCCAATTAAAATAGAAGAATTGTCGGATAAATCTTTAATCGTGTTTTTGTAATATTCTTGTTGACCGATCAAGGTTTTATTAAGAATATTAGCAATGATATCTTTAAGAATACCTTTTGAAGGACCAAAGACTATGAATTCATCTTTTACAAAATAAAATTTTGCTTCAAATTTTTTAATAAGCGGATTTAGAATCTGAGAAAAATTTTCAGAATTTTGATTCTTGTAGATTTCAATGTTTCTATAGGTATCGATTTTGTCTCCTGCTAAACTTTGTGCAGCACTATTAGAATCTAAAGAAGTTAATACTAAGGCATTTTCTTTTTCCATAAAAATGGTGCTTATTTCAGATGTTCCTGATAAGATGTCATCCAGGTCACTTGAAATATCTTCAATATCCCTATCTTGAGCTACAGACAGATTCTTCTTTAAGGTGTCAAAATCATCATAAGTAAAAGAAATAAAACCTTTTGCTGTAACGGGTACTATACGTGCAATTCGGTTTTCTTGCGGGATTGTGCTATCAAAGATGCCTATAGTGCTCGATAAAGAATCTTTTTCTATTGCAATACCATCAAGATGAATCATGTTTTGATCGATAGTTGTATCAAGAGAAGCCCAACCACTAAAGTTAGTTAAGAATGTTTGTTCGGCTTGTGGTAATAATGAATTGTGAATATTTTGAAGCTTCTTTCCGTTAACTAATAAAGACATCGCGTTATCTGAACTAGAAACATCATATACTTTTTTTAAATCTTTATCAATAGGAATCGGGTTAGCATGCACTCTAATCGAATTCTCTATTAATAATTGAGATGGTGAAGCAATAAGGATGCTATCTTGTCTGGTTGCAAAGAAAGACTGCCCTTTTGATGTAATCTTATAAATTGTTTTCTCGGCGTAATTCATAGTTTCAATCTGCTTCGTTTTTAAAGAATCAGTCTTTAGTAACGAGGGATCTAATTTTGACACATATGTATACTCGAAATCATTCTTCCCTCTGGGAGAAAAACATAATAAACCAGATTGACGTTTGTTTTCATTAAGAATTGTTAGGTCTTTGAAATATTCAAAGAATGCAATTTGAGGATTATTTTTAATGAAGTTGTTATCTCTTAGTTTACTGGTTGCTTCTTCAATATTATTTATTTTGATAATAATTTGAGAATCTCTAGGAACATGATCAATTAAAGAATTTGATGTTTTAGCAACATCATCACATGAAACAGCAAGAACCAAGGTAAGTATTGTAAGTATCTGTCTCATTTTCAAAAAAGGCCTTGTATTTTTAAACCAAGTGTTTAAAATTAAAAAATGAGGTTTCTTGTTCTGCAACATATAATGTCTGTTTTATTTATCGAAATATAATTCGAATATATTGGTACTACGTTCTGCTCTGGGTTCAAAGATATAATTCTTTGTTAAAAATCTATTGTCAGTTGTTCTGGTAATAGCCTAAAACTTTTTCGATGATATTTTGTAATACCATGTTTACGAATAGCTTCTCTATGTTCTTTTGTTGGATAACCTTTATTTTTTTTCCAATTGTACATAGGATACTCTTCATGTATTTTTTCCATAAATTCATCTCTATATGTCTTAGCGAGCACAGAGGCAGCTGCAATATTTAAATATTTTCCATCCCCCTTGATAACGCAAGTGTGGGGTATATTATGATACGGTTTAAATTTATTTCCATCTACTACAATATGCTCAGGTTGTGGGTTAAGTTGGGCAATAGCTTCTTGCATGGCTAGAATAGAGGCATTCAAAATATTGATTTCGTCAATTTTTTCCATGAAAATATGTGTAACACCATAGGTCAAAGAACAGTCTTCTAATAGTGGTCTTAAAGATTTTCTTTTAGTTTCACTAAGTTGCTTAGAGTCATTTAAAACAGCGTTGCTAAAATTATCAGGAAGTAATATTGCGGCAGCAGTAACAGGACCGGCAAGGCATCCACGACCAGCTTCGTCTGTGCCACACTCTAAGAGTTCAGGATGTAATTTTAAAGTAAGCATAACACGAAGATACAGTATGAATAGAAGATCAAAAAACTATTTTTTAAAATCATATCCTAAACAAATAATCTAGATGATATACTTTCGTTAAAAAAAGTATATTTTTGCCTGAGTATAGTATGCTAATGAGAAAAAATATAATAATTATAATTGCACTTTTGTCTAGTTCTTTGATTTGGGCTCAGGACAGAAATCAAGAAGAAGAAATAGAAGAAGGTTCCGGAGGTCCCCAAAGGAAATTTACACCCCAAGAAAAGAAAGAGAAACCCCCTGTGACCGATTATAAAATTATTACAATAAAAAATGATACGACCTATGTAGATACAACTTTGACCCTTCAAAAAGATTATAAGTTTAATTATTTAAGAAGGGATGATTTTGAATTACTACCTATTCATAATGTTGGTCAAACTTATAATAGTTTAGCTAAACGAGAAGAGCGTCAACGTGTATTGCCACTTTTTGGAGCTAGAGCAAGACATTTCAATTTTATGGAAGCAAGTGATATTAACTACTATCATGTGCCAACACCACTAACAGAATTATATTTCAGAACAACTTTTGAACAAGGACAGCAATTAGATGCTTTTTTTACGATAAATACTTCACCAAGACTTAATCTTTCTATTGCTTATAAAGGAGTGCGGTCTTTAGGAAAATACCAACATGCCCTCACGAGTACAGGTAACTTTAGATCAACGCTTAATTATATCACAAAAAATAAAAGATATAGGGTAAAATCACATTTTGTAGCTCAAGATCTATTAAATGAAGAAAATGGTGGTTTATCAGAACAAGGTATAGAAGAGTACTTAAATATAGGAGATTTTGTTGGAGAAGAAGAAGAGTTCAAGGATAGAGGAACAATAACCGTTAATTTTGAAAATGCAGAGAACATTCTTAAGGGAAAAAGATTTTATGTAGATCATCAATATGCAATAATAAAGAAAAGCGATAGTGCTAGTACAGGGTTATCTATAGGACATATTATGGATCTTACAGATAAATCATTTCGATTTGATCAAACCACAATTGCGCCCAATAATCTTTTAGGAGCATCTTTTAGATCGGGAGCAATTTCTGATAAAGTAGCGTTAGAAGATTTTAGTAATGAAGTGTTTTTAGGATTTGAAAATAAATGGCTTGGGGAACTAAAGGTAATTGGCGGAAGTTCAAATTATAATTATGGATACAATTCTGTGCTTAGACAAGTGGATGAAAGTGGAAATGCGATTGATATTACAAATCGTATTAAAGGAGATGTGTACTCAGTAGGTGGTGAATATCAGAATAATTATAAAGGCTTTGAACTATTTGGAAGTTTAAAAACATTAGTTTCTGGTGATTTTGACGGAAACTATTTTAATGCTGGAGCAGGATATAATCTTAAGGATAAATATGAAATTCAAGCCAAAATAAGCTCTAATTCAGTTGCTCCTAATTACAATTTTCTGTTAAACCAAAGTGATTATGTTAATTATAATTGGCAAAATGATTTTTCAAACGTCGAAACTCAAAAAATCCAGATTGATCTTAGAGCAAAAAAAATAGCAAGAATAGAAGCTAGTTTTTCATCAATCGATAACTATACTTACTTTGCCAAGAATAGCGATGATGCTATTGTGCCATTGCAAGCCGGAGAAAAAATAGATTTACTAAAAGTAAAACTTACACAAGGAGTGAAAGTGTGGAAACTTGGCTTAGATAATACAGTAATGTATCAAAGTGTAGAAGGAGGTGATCAAATATATAATGTACCAGAAATTATTACCAGAAATACATTGTATTATGAAGATCATTGGTTCAAAAAGAATGCTCTTTTTTTACAAACGGGCGTAACATTTAAATATTTTACATATTATACAGCAGATGCATACGATCCTGTATTATCAGAGTTTTACGTTCAGAATGATCAAAAAATAGGTGGGTTTCCGCAGGTTGATATATTTTTCAATGCTAAAATTAGACAAACACGTATTTTTTTCAAAGTCGAAAATTTTGGAGAAGCTTTTAAGCAAAACAATGAGTTTTCTGCCCCAGGCTATGCAACGAGAGATGCGGTGATACGATTTGGATTAGTCTGGAATTTCTTTCTCTAGAACATTCTCTTTTTTTTTGCAACTTTTTTTTGATTTATCCTAAAAAATGAAGTCTAGATATGTTCCTTTATAGAACATATAGTTAAAAACCTAATTCATATTACAAATAATAAAGTAGAAGGTATGTTTAGCATACTAAGACTTTACATTTTGATGTATCTTTGAAAGTGATCAACATTTACAATTTTGTTGACTACAAAAAACGAGAATGAATACTATCAAAAAAAGAAACATTTCTGTTTTAGGTTCTACAGAGTTTACAGGTATAAAATTAGAAAAGCCTACAGATTATGCAGCAGGACTTCCTGCCGTAAAAGTAGCATTGCAACACACTTTTAAAGAAATGGGAGTTGTAAGATCTTTTCGTGCACTAGCACATATGAATCAAAAAGAAGGGTTTGATTGCCCTGGTTGTGCTTGGCCTGACCCTGATAAACCTTCAAAACTTGGAGAGTATTGCGAAAATGGGGCTAAAGCTTTGGCAGAAGAGGCGACAAATAAAAAAGTAGACAATGATTTCTTTTCAAAATATTCTGTAGAAGAGCTCTCAACATGGTCTGACTTTCAGATAGGTAAAAGTGGAAGGCTAACAGAACCTATGGTGTTAAGGCCAGATAGTGTGCATTACGAACCTATTTCTTGGGAAAATGCTTATAAATTGGTAGCAGAAGAATTACATAAATTGGATTCTCCCGATGAAGCAATATTTTATACCTCAGGAAGATCAAGTAATGAGGCAGCATTCTTGTATGGGCTCTTTATTAGAGCATATGGCACTAACAATATGCCTGATTGTTCAAATATGTGTCATGAATCTAGTGGTGTTGCCTTGGGTGAAACCTTAGGAATAGGAAAAGGGTCTGTAAAGCTAGAAGATTTTGATAAGGCAGAAGTCGTTATGGTTATAGGTCAGAATCCTGGAACCAATCACCCTAGAATGTTATCAGCGTTACAAAAATGTAAAGAAAACGGGGGTAAAGTAATTAGTGTTAATCCCCTAGAAGAGGCAGGTCTTATACGCTTCAAAAACCCGCAAGAAGTAAAAGGTGTCTTGTCAACAGGTACCTCCTTAACAGATATACACCTTCAAGTTAAAATTAATCAGGATGTTGCACTTCTGAAACTAATGATTAAGAAATTAACCGTATTGGATACAGAGAAAGGAAATGTTTTTGATCATGAATTTATAAAAAAGTATACCAACGGTTTCGAAGAATTAATAAAAAGCATCGAGGGGTATTCAGAAAAAGAACTGTTAACATTGTCAGGGGTAGAAGAGTCTGTTGTAGATGCTGCTGTTGAAATACTTGCAAATAGTAAAAAGATTATTATTTGTTGGGCAATGGGATTGACGCAACATAAAAATGGCGTCGATAATATAAAAGAATGTGTAAACTTACTGTTACTAAAAGGTAGTCTGGGAAAACCAGGAGCAGGAACATGTCCGGTAAGAGGTCATAGTAATGTTCAAGGAGATAGGACAGTGGGTATAATGCATCATGTGTCAACAGAATTAAATCAGTCAATTCAGAAAACTTTTGGATTTACTCCTCCAAATAAAGAGGGTTTAGATACTGTACATGCTATTGAGGCTATGCATAAAGGGCAAGCAAAAGTTTTTATGGCTTTAGGAGGAAACTTTTTGTCAGCCGCATCTGATACAAATTTTACCGCAGAAGCACTTCAGAATTGTGAATTGACCATAAATGTAAGTACTAAATTAAATAGGACACATTTGGTTACGGGTAAAACAGCACTAATCTTACCGACTTTAGGTCGTTCAGAAGTGGATATAAAAGATGGGAAACAAAGATTCTTTACAGTAGAAAATAGTATGGGTAAGGTGCATCGTTCTAAAGGAATGATGTCTCCTGCTTCGGGTAACTTAAAAAGTGAACCCGAAATTATAGGAGAAATAGCTAATGCATATTTCAAAAACAACCATCCGGTACCTTGGAAACAGTTGGGAGAAGATTATGAACTAATTAGAGAAAAACTAACCTCTGTCATTAAAGGTTTTGAAAATCTTGAAAAAAAGTCGAAAGGCTCGGGGTTTTATTTACCTAATAATGTAAGAGATTTAGATTTTAGTAAACTTCCTAATCAAAAAGCCCAATTTAGTGTATGCCATTTACCAAAGCATGAAATAAAAAAAGGTGAGTTCTTATTAATGACTATTCGCTCACATGATCAATTTAATACTACGATATATGGATTAAATGATCGGTATAGAGGAGTGTTTAATGAAAGAAGGATAGTGTTAATGAATAAGAATGACATGAGAAAGTATGCTTTTGAGAAATTAGATGTAGTTAATTTAATTAGTAGTTATGATAATATAGAAAGAAAAGCAATCAACTTTTTAGTAATTCCTTTTAATATCCCCGAAGGAAATCTAGCATCATACTTTCCAGAGACTAATGTTTTGGTGCCTTATAATCATTTTGCAGATAAAAGTAATACACCTATTAGTAAGTCTATCGTGATCAGTTTGGAAAAAGTAGAGTAGTCCAGAGCACGAAAAGCCTTCATTTCGTATAGCCTGTACTAAAGATTTCTTGCGATGTTACCGTTGTACCTCATTATTTCTATTGTAAATTATAATAAGAAGAGACAATAGTGTTTGATAAATTATAAATGGTTGAGATGTAAAATAGGCTAAATAACACGATTTAGAAGAGAAGATGTTTTTGATGTGTAGATTTATTTTTCGCGTAACGTTAATGTTTCTAGAATATTATATTTTTTTTAAAAAATAGTTGTTTTTTTTTGTTGTTAGAATGAAAAAGGATTCTATATTTGCGCCCTCGAAACGGGGTAATGTGTTTCGGGTAGTTCATTGAGATTTGGTTTTATTTTTAGGTTAAAAAAACTTTATTTTTTTTCTATGAAATAGCTTGTCAGAATAAAAAAGGGTTGTATGTTTGCATCCGCTAAGCTCGAGGGCTTAGGAGTTCATTGAGAGTTTTGTTTTGGTTAGGGATTTAGGAAAAAGTTTTTTAAAAATAATTTCAAAAAAGCTTTGTAGAATAAAAAAGGGTTGTATATTTGCATCCGCTTAGCGAAACAGAGCGAGTTCATAAAAATAATTAGAATGGTTTTCTGCTGATAATTGAGGTAGAATTAGGGTTCGATTCCTTAAGTAATAACAAGAGTAATTTTGACTACTAGATGTGGTTTTAGATTACTAAGAAAGTTCATAGACATATTGATTGACAGCGCGTATTTAGCTATTTTATTTATAGGATAGTTAATACATACGAAATTAAAGACTAGAATCATTTAGAGATACGATTATAATTCCGTTGTATTGTTTTCAAATAATATTTAAAGACAAACGATGAAGAGTTTGATCCTGGCTCAGGATGAACGCTAGCGGCAGGCTTAACACATGCAAGTCGAGGGGTAACATAAGTGCTTGCACTTGATGACGACCGGCGCACGGGTGCGTAACGCGTATAGAACCTACCTTATAGTAAGGGATAGCCCAGAGAAATTTGGATTAATACCTTATAGTATTATTGATTGGCATCGATTAATAATTAAAGATTTATTGCTATAAGATGGCTATGCGTTCTATTAGCTAGTTGGTATGGTAACGGCATACCAAGGCTACGATAGATAGGGGTCCTGAGAGGGAGATCCCCCACACTGGTACTGAGACACGGACCAGACTCCTACGGGAGGCAGCAGTGAGGAATATTGGACAATGGAGGCAACTCTGATCCAGCCATGCCGCGTGTAGGAAGACTGCCCTATGGGTTGTAAACTACTTTTATAGAGGAAGAAACCCCGATATGTATATCGGTCTGACGGTACTCTACGAATAAGGATCGGCTAACTCCGTGCCAGCAGCCGCGGTAATACGGAGGATCCAAGCGTTATCCGGAATCATTGGGTTTAAAGGGTCCGTAGGCGGTTTTGTAAGTCAGTGGTGAAAGTTTTCGGCTCAACCGGAAAATTGCCATTGATACTGCAAGACTTGAATTATTGTGAAGTGGTTAGAATGTGTAGTGTAGCGGTGAAATGCATAGATATTACACAGAATACCGATTGCGAAGGCAGATCACTAACAATATATTGACGCTAAGGGACGAAAGCGTGGGTAGCGAACAGGATTAGATACCCTGGTAGTCCACGCCGTAAACGATGGTTACTAGCTGTTCGGACTTCGGTCTGAGTGGCTAAGCGAAAGTGATAAGTAACCCACCTGGGGAGTACGTTCGCAAGAATGAAACTCAAAGGAATTGACGGGGGCCCGCACAAGCGGTGGAGCATGTGGTTTAATTCGATGATACGCGAGGAACCTTACCAGGGCTTAAATGTAGATTGACAGGTTTAGAGATAGACTTTTCTTCGGACAATTTACAAGGTGCTGCATGGTTGTCGTCAGCTCGTGCCGTGAGGTGTCAGGTTAAGTCCTATAACGAGCGCAACCCCTGTTGTTAGTTGCCATCGAGTAATGTCGGGAACTCTAACAAGACTGCCGGTGCAAACCGCGAGGAAGGTGGGGATGACGTCAAATCATCACGGCCCTTACGTCCTGGGCCACACACGTGCTACAATGGTAGGTACAGAGAGCAGCCACTGGGTGACCAGGAGCGAATCTATAAAGCCTATCACAGTTCGGATCGGAGTCTGCAACTCGACTCCGTGAAGCTGGAATCGCTAGTAATCGGATATCAGCCATGATCCGGTGAATACGTTCCCGGGCCTTGTACACACCGCCCGTCAAGCCATGGAAGCTGGGGGTACCTGAAGTCCGTCACCGTAAGGAGCGGCCTAGGGTAAAACTGGTAACTGGGGCTAAGTCGTAACAAGGTAGCCGTACCGGAAGGTGCGGCTGGAACACCTCCTTTCTAGAGAAAATGTGATACGATGGAATGTATCTTTGATTTTTTTAGTCTTTAGTGCTGTTAATTAATACAATAGTTGTTAGTTATTGGTTGTAGTTTTAATAAGCTACATAAGATAGACCATCAACGGTCAACTATGAAGAAGTCTCATAGCTCAGCTGGTTAGAGCGCTACACTGATAATGTAGAGGTCGGCAGTTCGAGTCTGCCTGAGACTACTGTACTACAAGTTTAGTATACGTTCATTATTTATTTATTGAGAAAGGAAATTTTAGAAGTTGTGCTACTTGTCAACTATAATGGCTAGCGGCCACTTATAGAAAGACGGGGGATTAGCTCAGCTGGCTAGAGCGCCTGCCTTGCACGCAGGAGGTCATCGGTTCGACTCCGATATTCTCCACAATTCTTTAGATATAAGGATTGATAGTTTATAAAACACAGGATTCATGAATTGAAAGCGTTTTTATGATCATCATTTTTATATTGTTTACAAGAAAAACGTTCATTGACATATTGATTTAAAAATACGAGCACATATTAATAATATGTGATAATAAAAGAGTGATATTAATCTTTGGATTGATATCAAAAAACTAAAAGAGCAAGTTAAGCAAGACGCATAAGCTAATTAAGGGCGTATGGGGAATGCCTAGGCTCTCAGAGGCGATGAAGGACGTGATAAGCTGCGAAAAGCTGCGGGGACTGGCACATACAGACTGATCCGCAGATATCCGAATGGGGCAACCCAGTATGTTGAAGACATATTATCCTTTCGAGGAGGCGAACCCGGAGAACTGAAACATCTAAGTACCCGGAGGAGAAGAAAACAAAAGTGATTCCGTTAGTAGTGGCGAGCGAACGCGGACTAGCCCAAACCATATTTGTTACGGCAGATGTGGGGTTGTAGGACTACGATATTTGAACTATAATGAATTAGAACACTTTGGAAAGAGTGGCCATAGACGGTGATAGCCCGGTATAAGTAAAGCGTAGTGAGATAGTAGTATCCTGAGTAGTGCGGGACACGTGTAATCCTGTATGAATTTGGCGGGACCATCCGTTAAGGCTAAATACTCCTGAGAGACCGATAGTGAACCAGTACCGTGAGGGAAAGGTGAAAAGAACCCTGAATAAGGGAGTGAAAAAGATCCTGAAACCATACGCTTACAAGCGGTCGGAGCGCATTTATGTGTGACGGCGTGCCTTTTGCATAATGAGCCTACGAGTTACTTTTACTAGCAAGGTTAAGTTGTTCAGCAACGGATCCGTAGCGAAAGCGAGTCTGAATAGGGCGATATAGTTAGTAGTAGTAGACGCGAAACCGTGTGATCTACCCTTGGGCAGGTTGAAGCTTTGTTAACCCAAAGTGGAGGACCGAACCCGTTGACGTTGAAAAGTCTTGGGATGACCTGAGGGTAGGGGTGAAAGGCCAATCAAACTCGGAAATAGCTCGTACTCCCCGAAATGCATTTAGGTGCAGCGTTGATTTATAGTTTTATAGAGGTAGAGCTACTGATTGGATGCGGGGGCTTCACCGCCTACCAATTCCTGACAAACTCCGAATGCTATAAAATGTTAATCAGCAGTGAGGGCATGGGTGCTAAGGTCCATGTCCGAGAGGGAAAGAACCCAGACCATCAGCTAAGGTCCCAAAATATATGCTAAGTTGAAAAAACGCGGTTGAACTGCTTAGACAGCTAGGATGTTGGCTTGGAAGCAGCCATTCATTTAAAGAGTGCGTAACAGCTCACTAGTCGAGCGGTTCGGCATGGATAATAATCGGGCATAAGCATATTACCGAAGCTATGGGATAGAAATATCGGTAGGGGAGCATTGTAGTGGCGTTGAAGGTGATTCGCGAGGATTGCTGGAGTAGCTACAAAAGAAAATGTAGGCATAAGTAACGATAATGCGGGCGAGAAACCCGCACACCGAAAGACTAAGGTTTCCTCAGCTATGCTAATCAGCTGAGGGTTAGTCGGGCCCTAACGCGAACCCGAAAGGGGTAGTGGATGGACAACAGGTTAATATTCCTGTACCTGCTCACATTAAAAGTGACGGAGGCGAGAAGTTAGTGCGTACTGACGGAATAGTACGTTGAAGGGAGTAGTAATACCCCGATAGTACACTAAGACTACGGTCGAGGTGATAATCTAGCAAATCGACTTCCAAGAAAACCAAGTGAAGCAGCCCGTACCGTAAACCGACACAGGTAGTTGGGATGAGAATTCTAAGGTGCTCGAGAGATTCATGGCTAAGGAACTAGGCAAAATCGACCCGTAACTTCGGGAGAAGGGTCGCCCATCTTCGGATGGGCCGCAGTGAATAGGTCCAGGCGACTGTTTATCAAAAACACAGGGCTATGCTAAATAGAAATATGATGTATATGGCCTGACACCTGCCCGGTGCCGGAAGGTTAAGAGGAGATGTTAGCTTCGGCGACGCATTGAATTGAAGCCCCGGTAAACGGCGGCCGTAACTATAACGGTCCTAAGGTAGCGAAATTCCTTGTCGGGTAAGTTCCGACCTGCACGAATGGTGCAACGATCTGGACACTGTCTCAGCCATGAGCTCGGTGAAATTGTAGTATCGGTGAAGATGCCGGTTACCCGCTGTGGGACGAAAAGACCCCGTGAACCTTTACTATAGCTTAGTATTGACTTTGGATAAGTAATGTGTAGGATAGGTGGGAGACTTTGAAGTGGCGTCGCCAGGCGTCGTGGAGTCATTGTTGAAATACCACCCTTTGCTTATTCGAAGCCTAACATCGCGAGATGGACAGTGCTTGGTGGGTAGTTTGACTGGGGTGGTCGCCTCCAAAAGAGTAACGGAGGCTTCTAAAGGTTTGCTCAGTACGGTTGGTAATCGTGCGTAGAGTGCAATGGCATAAGCAAGCTTGACTGAGAGAGATACAGCTCGATCAGGTACGAAAGTAGAGCATAGTGATCCGGTGGTTCCGCATGGAAGGGCCATCGCTCAAAGGATAAAAGGTACTCCGGGGATAACAGGCTGATCTCCCCAAGAGCTCACATCGACGGGGGGTTTGGCACCTCGATGTCGGCTCGTCACATCCTGGGGCTGGAGAAGGTCCCAAGGGTTGGGCTGTTCGCCCATTAAAGTGGCACGCGAGCTGGGTTCAGAACGTCGTGAGACAGTTCGGTCTCTATCTACAGTGGGCGTTAGAAATTTGAGTGGATCTGACTTTAGTACGAGAGGACCGAGTTGGACGAACCGCTGGTGTATCTGTTGTCTCGCCAGAGGCACTGCAGAGTAGCTACGTTCGGAAGGGATAAGCGCTGAAAGCATATAAGCGCGAAACCCACCACAAGATGAGATTTCTTTAAAGGGTCGTGGGAGACTACCACGTTGATAGGCTATAGGTGTAAAGGCAGTAATGTCATAGCCGAGTAGTACTAATAACCCATAGGCTTATGCGCCTGAATTGCTTTTTACAAGCTTATTTTAGTAACTCTTTAGTGTATTTAAATCAATATGTCAACTTATTAGGTTAGTAGTGTGTTTATGAAATAGTATTTCATAGGTATAGGTACTAATAAAGATTTAAGGTGGTTATAGCAACGGGGCTCACCTCTTACCATTCCGAACAGAGAAGTTAAGCCCGTTAGCGCCAATGGTACTACAATCGTGGAAGAGTAGGTCGCCGCCTTCTTTGAAACCCTTCATTAAAATAATGAAGGGTTTTTTTATGCTTAAATTTTATCCAACTAATAACAAATCAAAATAGAAACAATATACTACTTAAGTAAACTATTGTACATACTATAGCATGCTTCTAAGTATGATGAGAATTAGTATTTTTGGATAAATTCATGCTATAGTATTAATAGGCTCTTTATAGATGAATAAGTGTGTTTTAAGTTATGAGTTGAAAAGGATAAAGGTATTCAGAGACACAAATCACTTAATTAAAAGAAGATGTCTTTAATTAGTTTTTGGTACAGGCCGTAATTTCCCAAATCACGTTATTAATTTATATTAGGATAAGGAATCTTCAAGTGTTTTTTTAATGAAAAATAGGCTCAAACCTTATTTAAGTTTTGAACCTATTGCATTTAAGATTATTTTAAAATAAAAAAAAATAATCTACTTTAGTTATTGAAAAGAAATTATACACAAACGGGTAAACCATTTTCGTAATCGCATAAATGCCCATCAGTACACTCTTCGCATTCAAAGGGATCTGCTAATTTTAGAGAATGTCTCATACCACCTTTAATCTCTTTCTGTCCTTTTTTGCTAATAGCTTTTCCTAAGTTTAAAATTGATTTTTTCATAAAATTTAATTTTAGTATTAAAGTATTAATTCTGTATCAAACCCTGTTCCTACTGGTTCTATGGGACGTTTAAGGCCTGACGTGTCAATAACCTTAGCTTTAGGTCTGTCCCCTCCATACACTGTTTTTAATTGTTTTGCGTCTATTTTATAATTTTCTAAACTTTTCATATTTAATTTTTAAGAATTACACCTACTCTATTTTTATAAAGCTTTTCGGTTATCACTTTTTAAATCGGGATTACATTGCTTTTCTTAATACAGCATGGGGTAACTAATGACTTTAAAAAGGCGTAGTTTCAAATATTGTTTTATTAACCTAAATTAAATCACACTACCCAATAATTTTAACTAACCGCATTAATGTGAAACCGTAATTAGTTCATGCCTGGAGTGTAGTAAGTACCGTCGTCCAGTTTTATCATATTAAGACCGCCTCCAGTCCCTTGCCAACAACGACGATCATTACATATTGTATCTCCTCCAGTAACATTTCTTTGTTGTTGTTTAGTTAAAACGGTTCCTAAGTTTAAAATTGAGTTTTTCATATTATATGTTTTAATTATTTTATACCACAATATGTTTAATGTCGTGTGTGGTTTTACGACTAAAATTTATATATCCATTTGATAGGAGATGATGTTCAAAATGTTTAATTGTTTTAATAGTTTTCAGAGACTAAACTATGTGTAAAAGCAACGTTTTTCAAGAAGATCTGGTAAGCATTTATAAATTTTACCCTATCTATTTATAAATTTTGACTTACTATTCAGGCTGTTGTAATGTTAACGTATTAAAGGATGATTAGGGTTATGGTTGTTTTTCGTTTTTGATTTAATATTCTTTGTATGTTTACTCAAAATTTTGGTAATAATTCATTTTACTCTTACTTATAATATGAGGGTTTCTTATTGGTTAATTATTTTGGTCTGTTCCGTGACTTCTGTATACTCAGCGGAGCAGCAGAAAAATATATATAATAGTTCTTCTGATTCTTTATCTAATAAAACACTTCAAGAATTAGGTACTCTTTTTTGGAGAGGAATACATCATAATTCAATTGTTAAACGAACTTTGGCAGACTACTATATGTATAGAGCCAAGAAAGAAAATAATATAGAAAATATCGCGGATGGTTACCAAATGTTTATTTCTATTTATAAAAAACAACCTGATATCGCATTATGTTATACAGACTCAATAATTGAACTGACAAAAGACACACAAAATAGTCGATATCCTTCTACAGGGTATAAGATAAAAGGAAATATACTGAGTAAAATAGATAGATATAATGAGGCTTTAGAAGCATATTTGATTGCTCAAAAGTATTCTGAAAAGATGAATAATGAAAGACAACTCATAGGACTGAAGCACAATATTGCTATTCTTAAAACGACCTTAGGAAAAGAACGTGAGGCACTAAAAGTGTATAAAGAGAATTACGAGTATTTCTCAAAACAAGATAGTGTTATAAAACTTAGTCAAATTTATATCGCTACTTTATATAAAATGTCAGATAGTTATAATCGCCTTAAGTACTATGATTCTGCATATTTTTATTTAAAAAAAGGAATAAAAGCTAGTTTGTTGAATCCGTATAGACGTTACTATCCTAATCTATTATTTGCTTATGGAGCGAATAGTTATGAAAGAAAAAATTATCAATCGGCTATTGACAGTCTGCAAAAGGCGCTAATTTTGTCAGAAGAAGATGTTAATGATATTAATGTTAAAAAAGGATATTTGTTTTTAGCTAAGACGTATCTGGAGCTTAAAAAAGAATCAAAGGCATTGCACTATTTGAAAAAATTGGATGCAATAACTAATGATTCAAATTATAGAATTGAAGTAGCCGAAGCTTTTACATTATTGATAGATTATTACAAAAGAAGTAATGATCCAAAAAATCAATTAAGAATAATGGAAAAGCTTTTAAAATATGATAGTATATCGGATATAAAATATGCTAAATTAAATAACTCTCTCATAAAAAAATATGATACGCCAAAGCTAATAAAAGATAAAGATTTGTTAATAGACGGGATTAAAAATAGCAATAAAATTTTAGTCTATAAGTTAATAGCTTTTGGTGTTTTTTTGATTACCATAATAGGTTTCTTCTATTTTTATTTTTCTAAAAAACGAAAAGATAAATACAATGTGTTATTAGGGGCAGAGAAACAAAAAGTAAAAGTGTTGCAACAAAAGAATGTCAAGTCTGTAAAAATAAGTGTTGAACTTCCATTAGAATTAAAACAAGGAATACTAGAGAAATTGACCAACTTCGAAGATGACTTGGAGTTCTTAAAAAATGACCTTACTCTAGTAAAGGTTTCAAAAAGATTAAAAACCAATTCGACCTATTTGTCTAAGGTGATTAATATGGAGAAGCAAAAGAATTTTGCAAATTATATTAATGACTTACGAATTGAATATTGCAAACACAAGATTAAGAATGATAAAAAATTTAGACAATATTCTATACGATCAATGGCAGTAGAAATTGGTTTTAATAATATACAATCGTTCGCTAAAGCCTTTTCTAAGAAAGAAGGGTGTAATCCCGTTGAATATGTAAAAAGATTTAAGAATTAATATTTGAAGATGTTTTTAACCTAAACAATAAGGTTAAGATTTATAAATTTTAACCTATATCCAGTTGTTGGTATTTATTGCACACTGCTTTTTTTGTTACATTCGCTATGTAAAAAAAATAAAACAAGAATCATTTTGAAAAAAAACAAGAAAATTAAAATCGAATTAAAAAAAATTAAAATTACAAGATTGAATAATTCGGCAGAGCAATATGCAAAGGGTGGTGGAACGGATCGTTACAATAGCGACGGATGTGATTCTGAAATCCAACCGTGTTATCCTCTTCTAATATATAAAAGTATTGACTGTTATAAGTTATAGTTAGATCTGTAATACAGGTGTTTTATAGAGGTATGCATTTCACACAGTAAGAAGTAGTCAGCACGTATTTGATTATTTGTGTTAATGGGCTTGAATTCGCATTACCAATAGCCCATGTTTTGTTGAATAAATTTAGAGTGCTAGAATAAAATATCAATTTAATACTGGTTTTCTGTCATAACCATATTAGAATATTAGAGTATTAATTTTTGAAAACAAAAAGCGAAGTTTGTGAGTTCACACAAACTTCGCTTTTTAATAAATTTTCTTCAACGAATTAATCTCTAAGAATACTTCTTGAGATTACAATTTTTTGAATTTCGCTTGTACCTTCATATATCTGTGTGATTTTGGCATCTCGCATTAGTCGTTCTACATGATACTCTTTTACAAAGCCGTTCCCTCCATGTATTTGCACAGCTTCTACACTTACTTCCATAGCAGCTTGAGAAGCAGCTAATTTGGCCATTGCACCAGATAAGTCGTAATTTTCATGATTATCTTTGTCCATTGCTGCTTTATATACTAGCATTCTTGCCGCTTCAATTTGAACATGCATGTCTGCTAATTTAAATGCAATAGCCTGGTGATTCATAATCTCTGTTCCAAAGGCTTTTCGCACTTTAGAATATTCTTTTGCTAATTCATATGCACCTTCAGCAATTCCTAAAGCCTGTGCTGCAATTCCGATACGTCCACCTGCAAGTGTTTTCATGGCAAATTTAAAACCAAAACCATCCTCGCCTATACGATTCTCTTTAGGAACCTTTACATCATTAAAAATTAAAGAATGAGTGTCACTACCTCGAATACCTAATTTGTCTTCTTTAGGGCCAATTTCAAAACCTTCCCATCCTTTTTCAACAATAAAGGCATTGATACCTCTAT
This sequence comes from Aquimarina sp. AD10, assembly GCF_003443715.1. Lineage (NCBI taxonomy): Bacteria > Pseudomonadati > Bacteroidota > Flavobacteriia > Flavobacteriales > Flavobacteriaceae > Aquimarina > Aquimarina sp. AD10. The sequence continues at coordinate 5,252,667 of NZ_CP031965.1, forward strand.
GTTTTTTTTCTTTATCCGTTTGTGCAATTACTAAATAGTAATCTGCAGACCCACCGTTAGTAATCCAGTTTTTGGTTCCATTAAGTATATAATGATCACCTTTATCTATTGCTGTAGTTTTTTGAGACGTTGCATCACTACCTGCTTCTGGTTCAGATAAACAAAAAGCACCGATAGATTCACCAGTAGTTAACTTCGAAAGATATTTCTTTTTTTGTTCATCGTTTCCATAAGTGTCAAGACCCCAACATACCAAAGAGTTATTTACAGATACAATAACAGAGCATGAAGCGTCTATTTTAGATAATTCTTCCATAACTAAGACATAAGAAAGAGTATCCATACCACCACCTCCGTACTCAGGAGAAGCCATCATTCCTAAAAAACCAAGTTCTCCCATTTTCTTTACTTGTTCTGTTGGGAATTCTTGTTTGTTATCACGATCGATAACTCCAGGTAATAATTCAGCTTTTGCAAAATCACGAGCAGCATCTCGTATCATTAACTGTTCTTCGGATAGTTTAAAGTCCATATTTTATTATAATTTACTGTGCGTGCATAACACGAAATTCGTACTTTTTGATGAAAATAAATCGAGTTTACCCCTCGATTTTTACTAATTCTACAAATATAAGCTATAATATGATAGTTTTAATGTTTTTTTGCTTTTTTGATATCATGAATTTTTGAATGTATTTTAGAGGAATTTTCCCATATTTTTTAAAATTTGATTGACCTACTATAAGAAAAGAAAAACACTATTATTAGCGTAATTTTAATTTTATTTACTGTTTCAGCGTATTTAGTTTTTTATATTTGTCATCAAACATTTTTATTAGAATTCAATTTATAATAATGTCTTATGGATCAGCGCTGACCTCTGTAATGGAGGATAATTTAGACGAATAGAATAAGAGAACAATTTCGTTACGAATTGTGACGGAAATATTATTGTTAAATAAATTGAAATTTTTTTGAATGAAAGAATTATTAAAAAAATACGAAAATAAAACTCCCGAGATTATTTTTAACTGGAAAGATGCTGAGACAGAAGCTGAAGGTTGGACAGTTATAAATTCTTTAAGAGGAGGTGCAGCAGGAGGTGGTACTAGAATGCGACTTGGTTTGGATATGAACGAAGTACTCTCTTTGGCTAAAACGATGGAAGTAAAATTTACGGTTTCTGGACCCGAAATTGGCGGAGCAAAATCTGGAATTAATTTTGACCCCAATGATCCTCGTAAAAAAGGAGTTTTAAAAAGATGGTATAAAGCTGTATCTCCATTATTAAAAAGTTACTATGGTACTGGGGGAGATCTTAATGTAGATGAGATTCATGAAGTAATTCCTATTACAGAAGAGTGTGGTGTATGGCACCCACAAGAAGGAGTTTTTAATGGACACTTTCAACCTACCGAAGCTGATAAAATTAATAGGATAGGGCAATTAAGACAAGGAGTTATCAAAGTTTTAGAAAATACTATGTTTTCACCAGATGTGTCTAGAAAGTATACCGTTGCTGATATGATTACCGGATATGGAGTAGCAGAAGCTGTAAGGCATTATTACAGTATTTATGGAGGTGATGTAAAAGGAAAGAAGGCTGTGGTACAAGGTTTTGGTAACGTTGGGTCAGCAGCAGCATATTACCTTTCAGAAATGGGAGCTAAGGTAGTAGGTATTATAGATCATGCTGGTGGACTTATTAAAGAAGATGGTTTTTCTTTTGAACAGATCAAAGAGTTATATTTGAATAAAAAAGGAAATAAACTATATAGTGAAACGTTAATTCCTTTTGATCAATTAAATGAAAAAATTTGGTCTTTACAAACTGAAATATTTGCACCTTGTGCTGCCTCTAGGTTAATTACTAAAGATCAGATATCACAAATGATAGACTCAGGCTTAGAAGTAATTTCTTGCGGAGCCAATGTTCCTTTTGCTGATAAAGAAATATTTTTTGGACCAATAATGGAGTATACAGATGAACAAGTAAGTCTGATACCTGATTTTATTTCTAACTGCGGTATGGCAAGAGTATTTTCATATTTTATGGAACGAAAAGTGCAAATGACCGATGAAGCTATTTTTATGGATACATCCGAAACTATAAAAAAAGCTATTCAACATACATATAATAATAACAAAACAAAAACTAGTATCAGTAAAACAGCGTTTGAAATAGCCCTGAAACAATTACTGTAATATTAATCGCATTAACTAAGTAAAACTATGTTTAAGTATTTTTTAGGTAATAGTCCAAAATGGTTCAAAACCATAATGATTGGATTTTTAATTTTCAATGTATTTTCTTTTTTCGTTTTAGGACCAATAATTACTTCTTGGTTATTTATCGCAGAATTTATTTTCACATTGGCGATGGCACTAAAATGCTACCCCTTGCAATCAGGAGGTTTGTTGGCAATTCAGATTTTGATATTGAATCTTACTACTCCAAAAAATGCTTATCATGAAATAGACCAAAATCTAGAAGTTGTATTGCTTTTAGTTTTTATGGTAGCTGGTATATATTTTATGAAACCTTTATTAATGTATATTTTTAGTAAAGTGTTTACAAAAATAAAGTCTAAAATGGTATTGTCGCTACTGTTTGTTTTTCTTGCAGCAGTACTTTCGGCATTTTTGGATGCATTAACTGTAACTGCTGTTTTAATAAGTGTAGCAGTTGGTTTTTATGGAGTATACCATAAGATTCATTCAGGTTCTGGAGATTATGATGATAGCGGGACTTTGGATAGAAAGGAATTAAGCGGGGATACTTTAGAACAATTCAGAAGTTTCTTAAGAAGTTTGGTAATGCATGGAGTGGTAGGTACGGCCTTAGGAGGAGTTTGTACTTTGGTAGGAGAACCGCAAAACCTATTAATAGGGGAACGAATGGGATGGGACTTTATACAGTTTTTCTTAAAAATGGCTCCAATTTCGATTCCAGTACTAGGTGCAGGATTGCTTACAACAGTTGTTCTTGAGGCTACAGGGTCTTTTGGTTTTGGTGCAAAATTACCAGAAGTAGCCAGAAGAATTATAGAGAGTTACACAGAGGAAGAAGATGCAAATAGATCTGATAAATCTAAATATGGTCTTATTGTTCAGGCAGTATCAGCTATACTTTTAATTATTGGTTTAGCAATGCATTTAGCCCCGGTTGGTCTTATAGGATTAGCTTTAATAATTGTACAAACTGCCTTTATGGGGATTACTGAAGAGCATCAATTAGGGGCGGCATTTGAAGAAGCGCTGCCATTTACAGGTTTAATTGTAGTTTTCTTTGTTATTGTTGCTATGATTCATGATCAGCATCTGTTTAAGCCTATTATAGATTGGGCATTAACGTTGGATCCCGATCAACAACCTTCTATGTTTTATATCGCAAATGGATTATTGTCGATGATTAGCGATAATGTATTTGTAGCTACTGTGTATATTGGTGAAGTCAAACAGGCTTTTGATAGTGGAGTAATATCTCGTGAACAATTTGAGAAGTTAGCTATAGCGATTAATACAGGAACAAATTTACCAAGTGTTGCAACACCTAATGGTCAAGCAGCGTTCTTATTCTTACTAACATCTTCGTTAGCGCCGTTAATAGGATTGTCATATATGAAAATGGTGAAAATGGCTTTTCCTTATACAATTGTGCTTGGAGGCATTGGTTTATTAGGAATTATATATATATTATAAAAAAACGTCCATATACTTAACCTACAGAAATAACGTTAGTATACTAACACTAAATTAACAAAATCAAACATGACATATTTATCTATGCTTGGAGCTATTGCCCAAAACGCTGCAGAAAGCGAAACGGAGACAGAGAATTCATTGTCTATAATGGACCTTCTACTTAGTGGAGGTACAGGAGCGGTTGTAATCATTTCTATTCTTTTTGTATTACTGTTTGTTGCAGTGTACATTTATTTCGAAAGAATCTTTGCTATAAAAGCGGCATCTAAATATGATGAGAGCTTTATGACTAAAATTAGAGATAATGTAACTACAGGTAAAATTGAAGCGGCCAAAATATTATGTGCGCAAACCAATAACCCTGTTGCTCGATTAACTGAAAAAGGAATTTCACGGATAGGCCATTCATTAGAGGATATTAATAAAGCTATCGAAAATGCAGGTAGGCTAGAAGTGTATAAATTAGAGAAAAACGTAAGTATATTGGCCACTGTTGCTGGAGCTGCACCAATGATTGGTTTCTTAGGTACAGTTATTGGTATGATTTTGGCATTTCATAATTTGGCATCTAGTGAAGGAACTGCTGATATGGGAGTTTTGGCAGAAGGAATATATACTGCAATGACAACAACTGTAGGAGGACTAGTAGTAGGGATTGTTGCCTATATAGGATATAATCATTTAGTTGTACGAACTGATAAAGTTATACACAGTATGGAAGCAAAGGCTGTAGACTTTCTTGATTTATTAAACGAACCTGCTTGATATGAATTTAAGAGGAAGAAATAAAGTAAGTCCAGAGTTCAGTATGTCGTCAATGACGGATATTGTATTTCTATTGTTGGTTTTCTTTTTGTTAACATCACCAGCAATAACTCCTGAAGCGCTAGATTTGGTTTTGCCAAAAGCAAAAGGAAAAAGTTCTAATACACAAAATATATCGGTAAGTATTACCAATAAATTACAATACTATATCGATAGTGAACGAATAACTCAAAGTAGATTAGAGAGTGAATTGTTAGCTCGTTTGAAAGGTCAGAACGAACCAACAATTATCTTAAGAGCAGAAGAAGGTGTGCCTATTGAAAAAGCCGTAGGTGTAATGGATATAGCAAATAGAAATAAATTTAAAGTAATACTGGCAGTGAAACCCGATTAATATGATAAAACTAGATACAAAACATAAAAAGAAATCATTTGTGCTAACTTTAATTTTGCACATTGGGATTATTTTTTTGTTATTTTATCTAAGTCTTAATTATATAGAGCCAGATGAAGAAGGTGGTATTGCTGTTAATTTTGGAACTACAGAAACAGGTTCTGGTAAGATTCAACCCAATAAACCAATAAAAACATCACCTAAAAATACTACTCCTGAAACGGCTGCAACTCCTCCTGAACCGGTAGAAGAATCTCCAGAAATCAAAGATGAAGTTGTTACTCAGGATACCGAAGAAGCTCCGGTTATAGAGAAAAAACCTAAGAAGAAACCTAAAAAGAAGGTAGAAAAACCTAAAGAGCAGCCTAAAAAAAATACAGAACAAAAGCCGGTTAAAAATCCAGTAAAAGATAAACCAGTAAAAAAGGTAGAGGAAAAAAAACCTGATCCTAAACCTGATAAGTCTACATTGGATATACTGAATAGTTTTTCTAATGGCCCCAAAAATGATGGGAAATCTAAGGGGGGAGAAGGAAACGACAAAGCGCCAGGAGATAAGGGTAGTCCTAATGGAGACCCAAATGCAAAGTCATATTATGGTACTGGTAAAGGACTAGATGGCGATGGTAATTATAGATTAGGAGGACGAAAGGCTCTAAACAAAGAGAAGTTCGTTCAAGATTGTAATGAATCCGGAATCGTGGTTGTAAAAATAGAAGTGAATCAAAGCGGAAAAGTAATCCGTGCCACTCCTGGTGTAAAAGGTACAACTAATAGTTCGGCATGTTTAATGGAACCTGCAAAAAGAGCAGCTATGGCTACAAAGTTTAATAGCGATTCAAAAGCGCCGGTCAAACAGGTAGGAACTATTATTTATCAATTCAAACTTTCCGAATAAAAAATATGAATTACAGTGAAACACTGGATTGGATGTTCAGCCAATTACCAATGTATCAACGTCAAGGTAGTAGTGCTTATAAAGCAGATCTTCATAATACTATTCAATTAGCTAAATATCTACAAAATCCTGAAACGAAGTTTAAAAGTATTCATGTTGGGGGTACAAATGGTAAAGGTTCAACGAGTCATATGTTAGCTTCAGTTTTGCAAAAGGCTGGTTATAAAGTGGGATTGTATACCTCACCGCATCTAAAGGATTTTAGGGAGCGTATAAAGATTGATGGTGTAGAAATTGAAGAAGATTATGTGGTTGATTTTATAGAGCAACATAAGGCGTATTTTGAAGAAAATCAGCTGTCTTTTTTTGAAATGACGGTTGGTTTAGCGTTTGAGTATTTTGCAACTTCAAAAGTAGATATTGCTATAATTGAAGTTGGACTTGGTGGTAGGTTAGATTCTACAAATATAATTGTGCCAGAGGTATCAATTATAACCAATATAGGTCTTGATCATGTAAAGTTTTTAGGAGATACTTTAGAAAAAATAGCAAATGAAAAAGCAGGTATCATAAAAGAAAATGTTCCTGTTGTTGTTGGTAGAACAACTGTAGATACAAAGAAGGTATTTGAAAACAAAGCCGCATCTTGTAGTAGTGTTTTGTATAATGCAAGTGGATATGCAGGATTTCTATATTCTTCAGATTTGAAAGGAGAATACCAAAACGAAAATATAAAGACTACTCTACAAACAATATCAGTTTTAAAAGATCAGGGATGGTTAATTAGTGAATTGGCAATTCAGAATGGTCTTGCAAATGTATCTAAAACTACAGGTTTGTTAGGAAGATGGCAAGTTTTACAACAAAGACCAAAGGTTATTTGTGATACGGCGCATAATGAAGATGGGTTAACGTATGTGATGCGGCAATTACTAAAAGAGGAATATGATAGTTTGCACATTGTTTTAGGAGTGGTTAATGATAAAGATTTAAGTAAAATTCTTACTCTTTTCCCAACAGAAGCCCAGTACTATTTTGCAAAACCAGATATTTCTAGAGGACTTGAGGTAGAAGAATTAGAAAAAAATGCAAAAAAAATAATTTAATAGGAGAGAGGTTTAGCTCTGTAAAAAAAGCGTACAAAGCTGCTTTACAACGTGCTACAGAGCGAGATGTTGTTTATGTAGGAGGGAGTACATTTGTAGTAGCAGAAATAATTTAATTTTTCTTTCAAATTGTTTTGGTAGACTGCAAAACTGTCTTATATTTGCATCCGCAATCGCAAGATAGCGGGCGCTTAGCTCAGTTGGTTCAGAGCACTTGGTTTACACCCAAGGGGTCAGGGGTTCGAATCCCTTAGCGCCCACAAAGGTTCTCATTTATGAGAACCTTTTTTGGTTTTATACACTTTCTGTTAAAAATATGGAACTTAAAATGAATGCACTTGACGATAGCCTTTTTTTCTTATTTTAGTGTTAATCAAAAGGCAGATGGCTATAAATTCGTTACATTTCCTCTAAATATTATTTACACGCGTTAAATCCTCTCATTTAGGTTTTAATTCTTGTTGTATTGTATATATCAATATGCTCAATTCATTACTTTTTATACCAGATATATCTGGTTTTACCCATTTTGTTCAGAATACAGAAGTAGAACATAGTCAACATGTAATTTCGGAACTGTTAGAGGTTCTTGTTAAAGCTAATACTCAACATCTGCAATTGGCCGAAGTCGAAGGTGATGCTTTATTTTTTTATAAGGAAAACGAAATCCCTTCTCAAGAAAAGCTTTTGGCTCAGATTGAAACAATGTTTACGGCGTTTTATAGTCATTTAAAGTTGTTAGAAAAAAACCGTATTTGTCCTTGCAATGCCTGTGCAAAGGCTCCAAATTTAGAATTAAAAATTGTAGTGCATTGTGGAGAAATACAGTTTATTACTGTGCAGGGAAAACGAAAACCTTTTGGAGAATCAGTTATAGAGGTGCATAGAATGTTAAAGAACTCTATTGATAGTGATAACTATACGTTATTGAGTGATGATGTGAGTAAGGTTATAGGATTGTCTAAAGGGTATGAGAGTAAGTTGTATCTCTTTCATGAGAGCTATGATACTTATGACGATAAGAAGGTTAAATATTTATACTCAGAAATAGATAAAACTAAACTCAAACTTAATCCCTTTGCCACTCCAGAAGAAGTAAGTTTTGATGAAAAACCAGGTATCGTTATTGTAAGGGATTTTGAAATTTCTGCAAGACAATTATTAGAGTACATTACAAACTATAGTTACAGGTATTATTGGGCTAAAGGCGTAGATAAGATTGAATATAATGTTAATGAAATTACTAGACTGGGTTCTGAACATGTATGTGTAATCGACGGAAAACGGTTAAATTTTACAACAGTTACTAAAAAGGTTGAGGGAAACGAGATTGTTTATGGTGAGCGCACAACCGATGTACCAATAGATTTGATTTATAATTTTTTTATTATAAAACCAATCTCTGATACTCTTTGTCAATTAAGGTTGGAGATATACCCCGAAGCGAAATCTTGGATAAAAAAAATAGTACTGTCAATGTTTATTAAAGCAGCAATTAAGAAATCCACAGCAAAATCTTTAGATGCGCTCTCTGATTTTATTAAAAAAGAAGGCAGATCTGTCTAGTTAAGTAAATTTAATATTCGTTCAAGTTGCATCCCACGAGAACCTTTGATCAGTATTGTAACCTTTTTGTTTTTTAATTTCCAATTACTCTTTAGGTTTTCAAAAGACTCAAACTTTTTAACTCTAGGATCATTAGATGTTGTTTGAAGAAAGTTCTTTCCTAATAAGTAGATTTCATTTACACTAGTGTTTGTGATTAGATTAGTGATTTTTTGATGTTCGGCTTTAGCTTCAGAGCCTAATTCAAACATATCGCCAAGAAAAACAATTTTATTGTTATCGTTTAGTGTTGTTAAGTTGTTTATGGCAGCCTCCATACTTGACGGATTGGCGTTATAGGCGTCAAGAATAATAGTGTATGAATCCTTCTTTATTATTTGGGAACGATTATTTGTTGGGATGTAAGATTCTATGGCTCCTTTGATGGCATTAGGAGGGGTGTTAAAATGATTTCCGATAGCAATTGCAGCAGCTATATTTGTAAAATTGTATACACCAATTAAATTGCTGTTGATGATTAGGTTTTGGTATGATACAATCACATTTGGATTTGCTTCGATTAATTTGATTGTACAATCACTTTTACTAGTTTGAGAAAAACTAAAACTCTTTATTCCTGATGATGCGTTGACTAATTTTTGATCTTCAATATTAATAAAAACAGCTTTATCATTTTGTTTAAGATGTCTGTATAGTTCGGTTTTGCCTTTTAGAACACCTTCGATGCCTCCAAACCCTTCTAGGTGGGCTTTTCCTATATTGGTGATGTAACCATAGTCTGGTTTGCAAATAGCACATAAGGATTCGATTTCACCTTGGTGATTTGCGCCCATCTCAACAATTCCTATTTCTGTTTCTTGTGTCATAGACAAAAGAGTGAGTGGGACACCTATATGATTATTTAAGTTGCCTATTGTGGCAGTGGTTTTAAATTTAGAAGAAAGAACACAATTTATTAATTCTTTTGAAGTGGTTTTTCCATTACTGCCTGTTAGCCCGATAATAGTGATACCTAAAAACTCTCTATGATATAAAGCTAAATCTTGTAGTGTTTTTAATGTGTTATTAACTAGAATATGTTTGTCTGAAGTTTTAAATTCTGGCTCATCTATTATGGCAAACGAGGCACCTGATTCGAGTGCTTTATCGGCATATGTGTTACCATTGAAATTTTCTCCTTTTAAACTAAAAAACAAGGTGTTCTTGCTAATTTTCCTTGTGTCAGTAGAGACTCCTTTGCTATCTAAAAATAATTTATGAATTTGTGAAATGGTCATATATCATATTGTATAAAAAAGCCCTGACAGTTAAGTACAGGGCTTTTTTGTTTATAACGAACATTTATTTCTTAATACTATTTTCTTGGCTTTTGGTGTCTAGGAGTCTTTTGCTTTTTTGCTTTGGTACCAACTCGAGACATTGCATTTCTGAAACCAATATAATCCGTTGCCATATCTTGAGGCATGAATCTTCTTTGCGCTGGATCTAACCAATATGCTCTATCTTTCCAAGAACCTCCTTTGTATACTCTTACATCATCACCAATAAGTGTAGTTCTTTTACTAGATTCATCATATTTTCTGTCCATTTTTGTACTGTCTTCAGCACTTGGACCTACGTAATGAATAGGAGCATTATACATTCTTTTGCTTGGCTCACCACCTCCATCTTGATAAGATTCAAAATATCTTGAAGAGTTTTTGTCACCATCTCTATAGTTTATATTATCACTATCAGTAAAGTTAGTTCTCATGTACGTATCTTCATCATCGATAGGTACCTGTAAAATTCCACCTGGTAAAACTCTAGCGATGATCTTACCGTTACTTAATGTGTCATAAACAATAGAATCTGTCATAACTACTTTAACTGTACCGTCTGGGTTTATAGCATTTTTTGTATAAACATTTCCTCTATAGTAGTTAAAGTCATTGTATTCATCATCTACGATAGGTCTATATACATCTGCTACCCATTCAGCTACATTTCCAGCCATATCGTATAGTCCGTAATCGTTAGGATCATAAGATTTAACAGGGGCAGTAATATCTGCGCCATCATCACTCCAACCTGCGATACCACCATAGTCACCATCACCTTGTTTGAAGTTGGCTAATTGATCTCCACGAGTTCTTCTGTTTCCTGAACGTGTATATTTACCAGTCCAAGGGTATTTTTTTCTACCTCTATAAATATTGTAACTTCTGATTTCTACAAGACCTAAAGCAGCATATTCCCACTCCGCTTCTGTTGGGAGTCTGTACTTTGGTAATAGTAGTCCATCCTTACGTTGAATATATAGACCAGTTGAGTCATTTCTTTTTTCGTACTGCTCTGATTTTTTACCACCTCTGGTAGCTTCATCATTACCTCCGTATGTTTGTGAAGGAGCGTTTAAGTATGTTTCTGTGTCAAAAGTACTTTCTGCAGAAACATCTTCAAAAGGAGCATTTGGTTTTATTACTTGTTCTTCTTCAAGAATTCTTTCATTAACACGATTAGTCCTCCAGTTACTAAACTCGACTGCCTGAATCCAATTAACTCCAACTACAGGGTAGTTAGCGTATGCAGGGTGTCTAAGATAGTTATTGGTCATCATTTCGTTAAACCCAAGACGATTTCTCCATACTAATGTATCAGGAAGGGCACCATAATAGATATTTCTGTATTTTGGTTCTGTAGGAGGGTAAACTCCTTTTAACCAATCTAAATATTCTAAATACATGATGTTGGTAACCTCTGTTTCATCCATGTAAAATGATTGAACATGCTGTTGAGTAGGGGTGTTGTTCCAGTCGTGCATTACGTCGTCCTGCACACGTCCCATGGTGTACGTTCCTCCTTCGATAAATACAAGACCCGGTCCTGTCTCTTGTTCTTTGTAATTTGTAGCAACCTGGAAACCACCTTCTTTGGAATTGTATTTCCAACCTGTGGCCCTAGAACTGCTCCCATAGTCGTTTTGAGAACAACTGATGAGCAATACACTAACGGAAAGCGCCATTAGCGACTTAATAATAAACGCGTTTTTCATAATCTTAAGTTCGTTAAAAGTAGAAATTAGGGCTTGCAATATAATTAATAAACGTTAAAATTACCCTAATTTTTGTAAAATATTATCAATTCACGATTTTTTGTGAATTTCTAACGACTTTGGTTTAACGCAATATTTCTAAAATTATTATTGATGACCAAATAAAATCTAAGAAATTTAAACTTTTCTGAAAAAACACTTTTTATCTATAATTCCAATAGAAGATTTTTACTAAAAAAAACCATTTGTACTCTAGTTTAGTACATATGATAACCCTTTTTGAGGCTTTATTTATTTAAATTGCGAAGATTATATAAGATATAAGTAAATTAAACGTTAACAGTAGAGTGTAGTAAAAAAAAACAAATTACACACTATTTTTTAATCACTAAATAACTATATATTTGTCAAACTCAATTATTGCAGGTATGAAAAACACACTTATTGCTGGTATTATATTACTGACACTCTTTAATTTTAATATCAACGCTCAAGAGAATAGAGCGATTACAACAGCCACACCATTTTTATTAATTGCTGCAGATGCTAGAGCAGCAGGTTTAGCAGATCAGGGAGTTGCTACTTCAGCAGATGCCTTTTCTCAACAATGGAATCCTGCTAAATACGTATTTGCTAAAAGTAAGCAAGGAGTGGGTGTGAATTATACACCATACCTTAGTAACTTGGTGAATGATATATTTTTAGGAAATTTGAATTATTATAATCGTATTACTGAGACTAGTGCGGTTGCTGCAAGTTTTAGATACTTTAGTTTGGGAGATATAGAGTTCAGACAAACTGCAGATGGTGCTTCAAATACACAAAGACCGAATGAATTTACTATAGACCTTTCTTATACGTTAAAATTAAGTGAGAATTTTTCTATGGCTGTAGCTGGACGTTATCTTAGATCTGATTTGAGATTGCAGACAGAAAATGCAGATGACGCAAGTGCGGCAGGAAGTGTTGGTGTAGATATTGCTGGTTTCTATCAAAGTGAAGAAATTGCATTCAATTCTTTTAATGGTAGATGGAGAGCAGGTGCTACTATTTCAAATTTAGGACCAAAAATTAGTTATGATGATTCAGGTCAGGAAAACTTTATTCCAACTAATTTTAGAATAGGTGCTGGTTTTGATTTTATTCTCGATGATGATAATAGAATTTCACCATCTATAGAATTTAGTAAATTGTTAGTTCCTACTCCTCAAGATTTTGATAATGATGGCGATATTGATGCAGATGATAATAGAGAATATCAAGAGATTGATTCTTTCGGAGCAGTTTTCTCTTCATGGGGAGATGCTGATGGAGGTTTTAGTGAAGAGCTAAAAGAAATCACATGGTCTTTAGGAGCAGAATATATGTATCGTGATGTTTTTGCTTTTAGAGCAGGATATTTTAACGAAAGTGAAGAAAAAGGAGCGCGTAAATTTCTTTCTTTAGGAACAGGATTTAGATACAATGTAGTTAACTTAGATGTTTCATATTTATTTTCAACATCAGCGGTTAAAAGTCCTTTAGAAGGTACACTACGTTTTGGTCTTACATTTAATTTTGGAGATGAATATTATTAATCATTTCTAAGTATCACAATATTTTAATAAAAGTATCAAGCTACGGTTTGATACTTTTTTTTGTTTGTAGTACATTGTAAGGCTATTGCATTACTAGTAAATTAAGAAGCGAGATTATAAGATAAAATGAAAGAAATAGAGATAAAGTCAACGTTGCAAGTATATGATTCATTTGATGAATTGCCAAAAGACATTCAGCAATTAATGCAGAAATCGATGGCTATAAGAGATAAAGCATATGCCCCATATTCAGAATTTTTAGTAGGAGCGGCTTTGCTATTGGAGAACGGAGAAGTAGTTTTAGGAAATAATCAAGAGAATGCTTGCTATCCTTCAGGATTATGTGCAGAACGAACGGCTATATATTATGCCGGAGCAAATTATCCTGATGTCCCCGTTTTAATAATGGCGCTAACTGCTAAGTCACTAAAGCATCAGTTAGTTACTCCAACGCCTCCTTGTGGAGCATGCAGGCAATCAATTGCAGAATATGAGCTAAAACAAAATAAGCCTATTACGATTTATTTTATGGGAGAAACAGGAAAAGTGGTCAAATCTTCTTCTTTATCTAATTTATTGCCCCTTATTTTTGATAATTCATATTTATAACGTTTTCGTTGATTTTATCAGCAAAGGGCTTTTCCCTTAATTGTGAATATGTTATTTTTGTTTTTCGTTCTCTTAATAAATTAGGAGAAATATTAAATGATTATCAGTGTCAAAACTGATTTGTTATACACACATCAGCACAATTGCAAATGAAAAAAATAACCAAAGAAGTTTACCTAAATTGGTACGAAGAAATGCTTTTCTGGAGAAAGTTTGAAGATAAGCTTGCTCAAGTATACATTCAGCAAAAAGTAAGAGGATTTTTACACTTGTATAATGGCCAAGAAGCTATTCTAGCAGGAGCGCTACATGCAATGGACCTTACCAAAGATAAAATGATTACTGCTTACCGTAATCATGTACAGCCTATTGGAATGGGGGTAGATCCTAAAAGAGTAATGGCCGAATTATTTGGGAAAGGCACAGGAACTTCTCAAGGTTTAGGAGGATCAATGCATATTTTCTCAAAAGAACATCGTTTCTATGGAGGTCATGGTATTGTAGGAGGTCAAATACCTTTAGGTGCAGGTTTAGCCTTTGCAGATAAGTATAAGAAAAGTGATGCTGTGACATTAACTTTCTTTGGTGACGGAGCGGCTCGTCAAGGATCATTACATGAAACCTTCAATTTAGCAATGCTTTGGAATTTACCTGTAGTATTCTGTGTAGAAAACAATGGATATGCCATGGGGACTTCTGTTGAAAGAACAGCAAATCATACAGATATATGGAAATTAGGACTAGGGTATGAAATGCCAAGTGGTCCTGTAGATGCTATGAATCCTGTTAAAGTTGCAGAGGCTTTTGACGAAGCAATAACTAGGGCAAGAACAGGAGGAGGCCCTACTTTCTTAGAATTAAAAACATATAGATATAGAGGGCATTCAATGAGTGATGCTCAGAAATATCGTACTAAAGAAGAAGTAGCAGAATACCAAAAAATTGATCCGATCACTCAAGTACTAGATATTATCAAAGAGAAAAAGTATGCAAGTGACGAAGAAATTGCAATTATAGATAAAAGAGTAAAAGATAGGGTGGCAGAATGCCAGAAATTTGCTGAAGAATCACCATTTCCAGAAAAGAACGTGATGTATGATGTTGTTTATGAGCAAGAAGACTACCCATTCTTATCACACAAACCACAATAAAATATGGCTACAGTAATAAATATGCCACGATTGAGTGACACTATGGAAGAAGGTGTTGTTGCAAAGTGGCTTGTTAAAAAAGGAGATAAAGTTAGTGAAGGGGATATCTTAGCAGAGATAGAAACCGATAAAGCAACTATGGAATTTGAGTCCTTTTACGAAGGAACATTACTTCATGTAGGTATTCAAGAAGGAGAAACTGCTCCCGTAGATCAACTTTTAGCCATTATTGGTGATGAAGGAGAAGATATTTCGGGATTACTAAATGGTAGTAGCTCAACTGCGACTGCTGAAGCTCCCAAAGAAGAAGCTAATGCAGCATCAGAAGAAACCTCTTCTGAAAGTACTTCTGTACCAGAAGGTGTTGAAATTATTACAATGCCACGCCTTAGTGATACGATGGAAGAAGGAACAGTAGCGACATGGTTAAAGAAAGTAGGAGATACTGTTGAAGAAGGTGATATTTTAGCAGAGATAGAGACTGATAAAGCTACGATGGAATTTGAGTCTTTTTACAACGGTACTTTATTACATATAGGTATAGAAGAAGGTCAAACTGCTGCTGTAGATAAATTATTAGCCATTATAGGCCCTGCAGGAACTGATGTTTCGGGGATTAAGGATGGAGGGAGTGTAACTACTTCTGAACCTAAGACTCAATCTTCAACAGAAGAAGTAAAAACAGAAACTAAATTAGAAGTCACTGCAACAACAGCAAGTGGAGGCAGAGTATTTGCTTCCCCGTTAGCAAAAAAGATAGCGGCAGATAAAGGTATCGATCTTTCACAAGTTAAAGGAACTGGTGAGAACGGAAGAATCGTTAAAAAAGATATAGAATCGTTTACACCTAGTGCAGCACCTGCAATAGATACTACTATAAAAGAAACTAAGGTACCTTCTTCGGTACAAACGTTTACTCCGGCAGGTGAAGTTAGTTTTGAAGAAGTTAAGAATTCGCAAATGCGTAAGGCAATAGCAAAAAGCCTTTCTGCTTCTAAATTTACAGCACCACATTATTATCTTACAATTGAAGTAAATATGGATAATGCCATTTCTTCTCGTAAGATTATTAATGAGCTGCCAGATACAAAAGTCTCGTTTAATGATATGGTAGTTAAGGCTTGTGCAATGGCTTTAAGAAGGCATCCTAAAGTAAATACTACATGGAAAGACGATGTAACCGTATATAATAAACATATAAGTATTGGTGTGGCAGTAGCTGTACCAGATGGGCTAGTAGTTCCGGTATTACCTTTTACAGATCATATGAATATTATGGAAATTGATGTGAAAGTAAGAGATTTAGCTACTAGAGCTAGAGATAAAAAGTTAACTCCGCAAGAAATGAGCGGTAGTACTTTTACAGTATCTAATCTTGGGATGTTTGGTATTCAGGAGTTTACTTCTATTATTAACCAACCCAATTCTGCAATTTTATCTGTAGGAGCAATTGTAGAAAAGCCGGTAGTTAAAAATGGAGCAGTAGTTGTTGGAAATACAATGAAAGTTACGTTGGCTTGTGATCATAGAACTGTGGATGGAGCTACAGGAGCACAGTTTTTACAAACATTACAGAAATATCTTGAGAACCCAGTAACAATGTTGGCGTAATCCAAGAAATAAATATCAAAATACAGAAATCCTGCTTCTTTCGAAGTGGGATTTTTTTATCTTTATCTCAAAACGTATTTAAGATGAAACAATGTTTAAGTGTGCTATTGATTTTTGTGGTTTTTGTAAATTGTAAACAAGGTACAATAGCGCAATCTAAAGAGAAAGATACATCTGTTACTAGTTCTTTTTTGAAAGGAAATGTTACAGCTGGTGAAGTTGAAGAAATAATGAATTTTTTGGCTAATGATAAATTAGGGGGTAGAGATACTGGTAGTAAAGGATTAGCAAGTGCGGCTCAATTTGTAGAAAAAGAATTTAAAGAAGTTGGGGTACGTCCATATTTTGAAAATTATAAAAATTCTTTTTTGGCTAAAGGAGTCGAAACATTTAACGTTGTTGGGTATTTAGAGGGCATTGATAAAGATTTAAAAGAAGAATTTGTAATCATAGGAGCACATCTTGATCATATTGGTACAGCAAAAGAAGTTAATGGTGATGTTATAGCTAATGGAGCAAATGATAATGCAGCAGGAAGTACTGCAGTAATATCTTTAGCAAAACAATTGGCTAAGATAAAAAAGAATAAACGTAGTGTGTTGTTTGTTCTTTTTGGAGCCGAAGAAAAAGGACTATTAGGTTCTAAACATTTGGCTAAGGTGTTAAAAGAGAAAAATATTGACCTATATACTATGGTTAATTTTGAAATGATTGGAGTTCCTTTAAATGAAAAATCATACGAAGCCTATATAACGGGATATGAAAAATCAAATATGGCAGACAAGATTAATGAATATTCTAAAAGTGAACTTGTAGGATTTTTGCCGAAAGCAAAAGAGTTTCAATTGTTTCAACGAAGTGATAATTACCCTTTTTATAAAGAATTTAATGTGCCTTGTCAGACCATATCTACATTTGATTTTACAAATTATAACTATTATCATCATGTAGATGACGAGGTTTCTGAAATGAATTTTGAGTTTATGGCAAAATTGATTAATAATTGTTTGCCATCAATAGTAAATATATGCCGTACGCCAACTAAAGAAATTACATTAAATTAAATAGAGTTTATCGAAAAACTATGAAGAATATTATTATCACTGGGGCCAGTAGAGGTATTGGTTATGAATTAGCAAAATTATGTGCAGATAGTGGGCACAATGTTTTGGCATTATCCAGGAATGAGAAGCCTATACTTAATGTTAACCATAAAAATATTCATGCGTTTTCATTTGATATTTCTACATCAAAAGATCTAGATAATATGGTTGAATACATTTCTACAGAATGGAAACAAGTAGATATATTGATTAATAATGCCGGAAAACTGCTAAATAAACCTTTTAGTGAGATTTCTTCAAAGGATTTTGAAGATGTATATAAAGTTAATGTTTTTGGTGTTGCAGAGATCACTCGTAGAGTATTACCGTTTATGAAAAGAGAAAGTCATGTGGTAACCATAAGCAGTATGGGAGGGATTCAGGGTAGTGCAAAATTCCCGGGTCTTTCTGCATATAGTTCTAGTAAGGGAGCAGTGATCACATTAAGTGAATTACTAGCAGAAGAATATAAAGAAAGCGGTATTGCTTTTAACGTGTTAGCTCTTGGAGCTGTGCAAACAGAAATGTTAGAAGAGGCTTTTCCAGGGTATCAAGCCCCATTAACAGCAATAGAAATGGCAACTTATATCAAAAATTTTGCCCTTACAGGACATAAATTTTACAACGGTAAGGTTTTGCAAGTGTCAAATAGCACACCTTAACTCATATTTATGAACCTATATCAATACTTATTTTTAAGTTCAAGATATTGGTAAAACTGTTGCACAGTAAGTACTTTTTTAAATTCTTGATTCTGAAAGTATACTAGATTGCTTAAATTTTTTGACTTTTCTTTTTCAGATAAATTTGATTGTATAACTTCATTAGCTTTGACAGAATACTGATAAATTGTTTTTTCAAGAATTCTGCTGGTGTACAAGGTTAAATTTAGTTCTTTTTGTAGTTCAATTGTTTTTTGGACAGCCAATTTCTGAAGCATTTTTTTTTCTTTAGGTTCGATTTGGGTTTGCGCAAAACTACCAAGACATATAACAAAGAAGACGATGGTTAAAGAAGTTTTCATGAGGTTAGTTTGTGAATGAAATGTTAAATTGTTGTGATTTAAAAATATTAATAATTGATATACAGTAGATTGAAATAAATGAAAACTCGATGAATCGTGTTTTTTTAACGCTTAAAAACCATTTTATTTATGGTTTTAGCATGTTTTTAGTGGTTGAAAACCTTAATTAGAGGTAAATTATAGAAGGTTTTTTGAGATGGTTTACTGAAATTGAAGCATTATTTTTTTGTAAACCTGAATGAGAGTATAAGTAGAACCTTTAATAATAAGTGAGATGAAATTAGATTCTTAATTTTTGCCTCTTTCGAAACGTAATTTTACTGTCTTTAATAGTTTTCCATCTACTATGGTTTGTGAAGTTTTGATATATGTATAAATCGTGTCTATCCCCGAATTGAATACAACTTTTGTTTTTGTGACTTTTGTAGAGTCAGAAATCATCTTTAAAGGTGATATAAGATCTACATCTTTAATTAGTTTACGCTGTTCTGAAAATAAGTATTCGTTTTCCTTTTCTATTGAGAAACTTGGATGATTTTGTGCTATGATGTACTTATCAATATGTTCTTGAAGTTTTTGCTTAATTAGGATACTATATGCATCTTCTTCTGAAAGAATAACTTCTTTTTCAGTGATGTCAGCATTGGGAGCTAAATTATCTAACTCTTTGGATGAATTGTTAGCACATCCAGATGTTACTAAGATTACGATTATCAAAACAAACTGTTTCATGATTTTATTCTAAATTTTAGTTTTACAATCTGTTCATTTTTTCTTTGAGATTCTATAATCTCAATATTTTTTAAGCTTTCTGTCGGTGTGGTTAACGTGTTGATGAAATCATTTTTACTATATATTTCTATTCCTAATCCATGTGGTAATATTTGCATTATTGTGACATCGTCTGAAATCATTCGTGATAGTTCTTTTTTTCGATTTTTCCAATCTTCTATCTTTCCGTTTGCATAATAATGAAGCATTAATGCATAATCATTTGTTCTTACTTTTAGATGTTCTTGATTTTCAGATGACGCAATTCGGTATATAGTATCAGTTTTATGATACGGTGATTGCACTACAAAATGAATATAATCATCAGTAGTTTTCCATGAAAAACATCCTAAACTATCACTTTTTGTATAAAATTGAGACTCTTTATCATTAAGGATGATTACATCAAGAGGGATTCGGGTTATGGGTTGATTTCGATCTTGATCTATGAAACAAAAATTAAAAGTGTGTTTTGTTGGAATTAATAATAATAGGATGCCTACCAAACCAAGACTCGATACTATAATTACAAACCATTTAGGAGTTCTCTTCTTCTTTTTAAAAACATTAGAAGAAAGTTTCTTTTCTTTAAAATCATTCCAATTTGAATAACCACAATATTGAGACAGTATAGTAAGTATATCTACTCGCGGTAACTTTTCTGTTGAATTTTTAAAGTAACTATAAAAAGACTTTTCACTAATACTTGTTTTAGTGTATCTCTGTAAATCTTCTTGAAACGAAATAATATCTTGTCCTTTCCATTTAGAAATATCAGGGTTTGAAGCAGAATTGTTTTTCAAAAACTTTTGTGCTACAGCTTCTTTAAGGAGTTCGAATACTATTTTATCTTCAGGCGTAATAGTTGTATTGTTTTGATAATAAGTTATTTGAAGTTTGTAAAATAATTTACAACTATTATACAAGCGTTCTACAAAGGATGAAACAAAAACTCGAATAGGTTTGCTTTCAGATTAACAATATAAAAATATAAAAATGAAATCAAACAAAATAAGTAAGGTAGGCATCGTAATGTTAGTAGTCATATTGCTTTTAAGTATTTCCTGCTCAAAAGAATCGAAGTTAAATGATATTGCGCTAGAAAATATTCCTCTTAAAACTACAGGAGAACAACCTGTTTTAAATTCTTTTGAAACAAATGATGATCGGGAGGCGAACAAGATAGGAGTTGATAGGCGTCTTAAGATTATAAAAAATGCGACTTCTAAGATTAAGGTAAAAAATGTAGAAAAAGCGACACAATTGGCCAAAAATACAGCTAGAAAATATGATGGCTATGTCTCAGATGAACGTTTTACCAATACCAATACTACTAAAGAAAACCGTTTCACAATTAGAATTCCTCAAGATCATTTTGATACGGTATTAAACCAAATTTGTGAACTTTCAGAATTTGTAGAGTATAAAAATGTTTCTACAATTGATGTGACAGAAGAATACATTGATATTAGCTCACGTTTAAAAACCAAACTAGAAGTAAAACAGCGATATGAAAACATCTTGCGCACTAGCGCTAAAACTGTAGAAGATATTTTATTGGCAGAAGATAAACTTAATGAACTTCAGGAAGAGATAGAATCTGCTCAAGCTAGATTAAATTACTTGGGAAATAAAGTTTCATATAGTACCATTCAACTCGATATGTACGAAACTGTAATTCCCAAAAAAGAACCAGAGACCTATGAACCTGGTTTTTTTGATAATGCTCAAGAGGGACTATCTTTTGGCTGGTCATTAATTAAAGGTTTGATTCTTATAGTATTCTATATTTGGCCATTGATTGTTTTGGGACTTATAATTTTGGTTTATTTTAGGATAATAAGAAATAGAAAAATATTAAATTAGGGATGCATTGTGATAAAGTTAATTTTGTATTTTGCAAAGGTGAAGGAAATACTTGCAAGATATATCCCAGAACGTGCTATTGATATGGCATTTGACCTAGTCGTTAAGTGTAATGTGCATTTAAAAATTGTAAATGAACGTGTAACTCGACATGGTGATTATCGCAAAATGCCCGATGGTAGACATCAGATTACTGTAAATGCTTCGTTAAATAAATATCGTTTTTTAATTACCCTAGTGCATGAGATTGCTCATTTAATAGCTTTTGAGAAATATGGACGCTATATAAAACCCCATGGTATTGAGTGGAAGAAGACTTTTCAGCAACTTATGTTGCCTTATATTCACCCCGAAGTTTTTCCCTCAAAATTATTACCAGTATTAGCTAAGCATTTTAAAAATCCAAGAGCGAGTAGTGATACAGATGAGAAATTGTCTTTGGCACTAAAACAATACGATCCTAAAAGTGATAAAAACTACATTTTTGAGTTACCTTTAGGTAGTACATTTAGATTGTATAACGGACAAATCTTTAAAAAAGGGAATAAGAAGGTAAAACGATATGAATGTGTAGAGCTTAATACTGGTAGAATCTATCTGTTTAACCCCAATGCAGAAGTAGAACTTTTAAACTAACTATGAATAAAAATTATTATGCCATATTAATGGCCGGTGGAGTAGGATCAAGATTTTGGCCTGTAAGTACAACAGAATTTCCAAAACAGTTTCATGATATGTTAGGAACCGGGGAAACCTTAATTCAACGTACTTTTGAGCGCTTAGCTAAAATAGTGCCTGCAGAGAATATATTTATTCTTACCAATGAAAGGTATAATGATTTGGTTCTGGAACAATTACCTAAGATAGAGCAAAGACAGGTTGTAACCGAACCTGCAATGCGAAATACAGCTCCTTGTATTTTGTATGCTGCAATGAAAATAGAAAAAGAAAACCCAGATGCCGTAATGGTAGTCGCACCAAGCGATCATTGGATAGAGGATGAAGATGCTTTTGTTTCAAATCTAAAAGATTGTTTTGTTGCATGTTCGCAAAAGGATATCTTAATGACATTAGGTATTAAGCCTACTTTTCCTAATACAGGATATGGGTATATTCAATACCTCGAAGAAAGTGATCCTATTAAGGAAGTTACACAGTTTACAGAAAAGCCTAACTATGATACGGCTAAGGTGTTTTTAAGTGAAGGAAATTATCTATGGAATGCAGGTATTTTTATATGGAGTGTTTCTAGTATAATAAAAGCATTTGAAGTGTTTCAAGAAGAAATGACAGCTTTATTCAGAAAAGGAGAAAGCTTATATAATACAGAAAATGAAAAAAACTTTATAGCAGATAACTATGCATTGGCAGAAAACATATCTATCGATTATGCTATTATAGAAAAAGCTAAGAATGTATATGTTTTACCCGCTGTTTTTGATTGGAACGATCTGGGTACATGGGGATCATTGTATGATAAATTAGATAAAACAGATGATAAAAATGCTATAGTTAATACTCGTGTTTTACCACAAGACGCTTCGGGTAATATGATTAGAACTGCTAATAATAAAATAGTAGTAGTTGATGGATTACAAGACTATATCATAGTGGATAAGGAAGATGTGTTACTTATCTATCCTAAAAAAAAGGAACAAGATATCAAAGAAGTGCTTAAAAAAGTAAAGGAAACCTACGGAGAACAATACGGATAATATACTAATGGAAGAAAATAAAGAAGAATTTAATAATAAAACTCAAGATCAAAAAGTAGAGCAGCAGAAAGAAGCTGTAAAACAAGATGCAAAAGGGTTGTTTAAAAGTTTTTCAACTTTTTTGAAAGAATTACTTGATTTTCGAAATGATACAGATCGAGAAAGTACAATAGAATTAATTAAGGCTGATATCCCATTTAAAGGAGCTACTGCCTGGATTTTAATTTGTTCAATCTTTATTGCCTCTATAGGGCTAAATGCAAATTCGATACCTGTAGTTATTGGAGCCATGTTAATATCACCCCTTATGGGGCCTATTTTAGGTATGGGAATGTCAATTGCAGTTAATGATATAGACACATTAAGAAAATCATTAGTGAATTTTGTAGTAATGGTTGTGCTTAGTGTGATTACAGCATGGTTGTTTTTCTGGTTGTTTCCTCTTAAAGAAGAATCTTCAGAGTTATTGGCAAGAACAAAACCCGATATAAGAGATGTATTGATAGCCTTCTTTGGAGGTATGGCATTAATTATTGCCAGAACTAAAAAAGGAACAATAGCCAGTGTAATTTTTGGTGTGGCAATTGCTACAGCTTTAATGCCGCCATTATGTACGGTTGGTTTTGGGTTAGCAATAGGTAAATATGATTATGCCATAGGGGCAATGTATCTTTTTATTATTAATACAATTTTTATTGGTTTAGCAACTTTTCTAGTGCTGAAGTTGTTGAGATTCCCGATGATTAGATATGCTAATTCTGCCAAAAGAAAATTAACAGCTCGAATAGCTTCTATTCTGGCATTAGTAGTTATGATACCTGCGCTGTATACGTTTTGGGTTACTCTTAATGAAAGTAAAGCGTATGGGGATTTTGAAAGCTTTATTGCAAACGAGGTAGATGCTAATGAAAATCTGTATCTAAGAAAGCCTATATATGATTATAATAATAGAACGTTAAAATTATTTTTTGACGGTGAAATTTCAGAGGCCACAGCAAGTGATTTACATAATGAAATTTTAAAATATGAAAGCATAAGTGATTTTAAACTTACTGTAAGAGGAAACAAAGCCAGAGGTATTGACCAAGTGTCAAAAGCGTATGACAGGTCGATAGAACAAATTAATCGTTTAGAAAAAGAAAACAGTCAACTTTTGGATGAGATTGAAGATCTTAAAATTCAGATAGCAGGTTTAGAAACCAGTCTTAGAGAAGCTAACAAAGTAATACCAGTAAAAGTATTGCCCTATGCTAGTATTGCCAAAGATGCTAAAATACGTTTCCCGGATTTAGAAAGATTAGGGTATGGTGAGGTTTTACAATCTAATTTCTTAAAAGTTGATACGGTAAAGGTGATTTTTCCTAGATGGAAATTTAAAGTGTCAGACAGTTTAAATGCTATTAGAGTTAGGTCACTACAAGAATGGATTACCAAAGAAATGAAAACAGATACCCTGCATATAGAGTAGCGTTTAAGATTAATCATAATATCTTTCCGAAAAAAAATACCGGTTACATTTGTGAAGAAGTGATTATTTAAGGTAACATTTTTGATGTAGATGACATAGATTATAATAACTATCTAAATATTAAATTTAAAATGAGAAATATTATCTTATCAGTGATTGTACTTGTATTAACTTTTGAAATTAGCGCGCAAAATGTTGATTTAAATAATAGTACCGATTATATCAGAGTTCAAAAAGTTGGAGAATCAGGGTTTTCAAGGGCTTTTGGGCTTAATGGTTCTAATCAGCTGTATATAGGTAGTGTAGAAAAAACTATTGGAAACATTCATTTTTTTAACAAAGGAACTAATCATTTAATGACAATTAGACCCAATGGGAATGTTGGAATCGGTACTACAAACCCTGTAAGTCTTTTAGATGTAAACGGAGATGCTAAAATCGGATCTTTAGCAAATAGGCATTACCTGAGAATAACTTCAAAAGAATGGCCAGAGATAAGGTTTGAGACTCCAAGTAGTGATAGACTTATAAGGTTAGGGGTGGCTCATGCAGATAATATTGCGTATGGTGTTGGAGAAGGTGATTTTTATGTGTATTCTAATACTGTTAATAAAATGCCTTTAATTGTCAATAAAAATGGAAATGTATATATAGCAGGTAATTCAGGTAATGTAGGTATAGGAACCACAAATCCTGGGGCTTGGAAACTAGCCGTTAATGGTAAAATAAGAGCTAAAGAAATTAAAGTTGAAACAGGCTGGTCAGATTTTGTGTTTTACGACGATTATAAATTACCAACACTAAAAGAGGTAGAAGATCATATTAAAGCCAAAGGGCACTTACAAGATATTCCAAGTGCAAAAGAGGTTAAGGAAAAGGGAATATTTCTTGGGGAAATGGATGCAAAGTTGCTTCAAAAGATTGAAGAACTAACATTATATACAATTAACCAAGAAAAAAGAATTAATGAGCTAGAGTCCGAAAATGAAAATGTTGGAAAAGAGAATGAAGAATTAAAAATTTTAGCTAATAAATTCTTGGAATTACAAGAGCGACTTGAAAAATTAGAGTCTAGAAAATAGTTATAATAAAAAAGAGAAAAAAAATAGTTTACCTATGTGTGAACTATTTTTTTTGGAATATAAGTGTCAAATAAAACGTCAAAATGAAAGAATTACAATTTCCAATTAAATTTACTTTTAATATTACCACATTAGCAAATGATTTTACCGCTAAAGATGCCAGTGGAAAGACTGTAGCATATGTAAAACAAAAAATGTTTAAGCTTAAAGAAGATATTGCTATTTATGAGGATGAGAGCAAAAGTAAAGTCAATTTTAGTATTAAAGCCGATAAGTGGATAGATTTTTCTGCGGCATATAGTTTCTCTGATGCGCATGGAAATGAAACCGGTAAAATTGCTAGAAAAGGATGGGCATCATTGTGGAAAGCCGAATATGAACTGATCGATCAACATCAAAAGTTGCAATACCATATTAGAGAAGAAAATGGTTGGGTTAAAGTTTTAGATTCTTTATTAGGACAAATACCTGTTTTGAGTATGTTAACCGGTTACCTTTTTAATCCATCATACAAAGTAGTCAACTCAAAAGACGAAATTGTAATACGACTTAAAAAAGAACCTTCTTTTTTTGGTAGAAAGTTTGAAATATCAAAATTAATTCAAATAGATCAAGACGATCAAGAGCGAATATTATTGGGATTAATGATGATGATTTTACTAGAAAGACGAAGAGGATAAATGGTAGATATTATAACCCTTTTAATTGAGCATCGCGGACTTTTTTGAATAGATTTGATGAATATACAAAATCAGTAACGGCTTTGTTATCTGTTTTGAAAATTTGTGTTTTATCACCTTCCCATTCTAGATATCCGTTTTTGAGAAAGACGATTTTTTCTCCAATTTCCATTACAGAATTCATATCATGAGTATTAATCACAGTTGTGATATCATACTCTTCTGTGATTTCTTTAATCAGATTATCAATAACAATTGCGGTTCTAGGATCTAAACCAGAATTTGGTTCATCACAAAATAAGTACTTTGGTCGGGTCACTATGGCCCGAGCAATAGCTACACGTTTTTGCATCCCGCCACTAATTTCAGAAGGAAGTTTTTTGTCTGCATTTTCTAAGTTTACTCGGTTTAAAACCTCATGAACTCTTTCAGTCATTTCTTCCTTTTTTTGCTTAGTAAACATCATTAAAGGAAACATAACATTTTCTTCAACAGTCATAGAATCAAACAAGGCACTCCCTTGAAAAACCATACCCATTTGTTCTCTAAGGTCACGTTGTTGTTGCTCGTTTAAATCAGAGTATGTAGAGCCATCATAGCAGATCGTACCTTCTTCAGGAGTAAAAAGTCCTAATAGACATTTTAAAAATACCGTTTTTCCACTTCCGCTAGTTCCAATTATAAGATTGGTCTTGCCTCTATCAAAAGTAGTTGTAATACCTTTTAAGATAGCTTCTCCATTAAAACCTTTATGTAAATTGATAACTTCTATCATTAGCTTAGTAATAATTGCGTGAGTACATAATTAGTGATAATAATGACTACAGTTGTCCAAACAAAGGCCGAAGTACTCGCTTTACCAACCTCTAGAGCTCCTCCTTTCATATAATACCCATGAAACGATGGTATAGTAGCTAATAAAAAGGAGTATAAGAACGTTTTTATAAAGGCATATACCAAGTGATAAGGAATAAATTCTTCTCTTAAACCGGTTAAAAAATCTGTGCTAGAAACAAAACCCCCATAAACTCCTGCAATATAAGCTCCGCAGATTCCTGTAAACATAGCAATAGCAATTACAAACGGATACATAAGCATCGCGATGATTTTTGGGAAAACTAAATAATTAAGAGAATTTATCCCCATGACCTCTAATGCATCAATTTGCTCTGTAACTCTCATGGTTCCTATACTTGATGTAATAAATGATCCAACTTTACCTGCCATAATTACTGATATAAAAGTAGGGGCAAACTCTAGAATTACAGACTGCCTGGAGGCAAATGCAATTAGTTTTTTAGGAATTAAAGGATTGGTAAGGTTTAATGCAGTTTGTATGGCTACAACAGCTCCAATAAAAAAGGCAAGAAATACCGTTATTCCTAAAGATCCTATAATGAGGTCATCTATTTCTTTAAAAATCAGATTTCTAATTACCGAACCTTTAGTCATTCGACTAAAAACTCCTTTAAGCATTAAAAAATAGCGACCGATATCGTCTAAGTAAAACATTCTTTATAATTAGAAAGGCTAAAATAGAAAAAAAAATAGCTACACCATTTAACCTTCTATTAAAGTTTTACATTTGCAGAAATACTATTTTAGGTAAACTCGAAAAGAGTAAGATTTATAAAATTTAAAGTAATGATAAAGAATGTATTTCTGATCGCATTATTCGTAATGTTATCTATTCCTTGTAAATCACAAGAAGCAATTCATAAATCTCCAAAATTGGTAGTCGGGATTGTAGTTGACCAAATGCGATATGACTATTTAACTCGATTTTATAATCGTTTTGGTGATGGTGGATTTAAGCGTATGATTACTAATGGATATAACTGTAAGAATAATCATTTTAACTATGTTCCTACATATACAGGACCTGGGCATACATCAGTGTATACAGGGACAACACCTCAAAACCATGGGATTATTTCGAATCATTGGTATGATAAGTTTAGTAAAAAGATGGTATACTGTGCTAATGATCCTTCTGTTAAGCCAGTGGGTTCTGATAGTGAAATGGAGCAAATGTCTCCGCATAGAATGAAAACTACTTCTGTGGCAGATCAAAATAGATTACATACACAATTAAAAGGAAAAACTATTGGAATTGCGATAAAAGATCGCGGTGCAATACTCCCTGCTGGACATACAGCTAATGGGGCGTATTGGTTTAGAGGAAAAGATGAAGGTAAATGGATTACCAGTACATATTATAGAAATGAATTACCAGAATGGGTTAAAAAATTTAACGCATCAGGAAAAGCGGCATCGTACTTTAAAGTATGGGATACCAAAGAAGATATTAAAACATATACAGAGAGTGGTAAAGATTTAAATACATTTGAAAGAGGTTTTGAAGGAAAAGAAACAGCAACATTTCCTTATGACTTAAGAAAGTTAAAGAAAGCTAATGAAGGGTATGATCTCATAAAGTCTACTGCATTTGGAAATAGTTTGACTGCAGATTTTGCTATTGAAGCTATTGATGGTGAAGACCTGGGAGCAGATGAGGTTACAGATTTTCTTACAATTAGTTTTTCAAGTACCGATTATGTAGGACATAATTTTGGAGTAAATTCTAAAGAAGTACAGGATACATATTTAAGATTAGATGCCGATATAGAAAGGTTGTTAAACCAACTTGATCAAAAAGTAGGTAAAGGACAGTATACTGTTTTTTTAACAGCAGATCATGGAGCAGTTCATGTACCTTCATATTTACAGTCTATAAAAATTCCGGCAGGTTATTTTGACAGTAAAGTGTTTGAAGAAAAGGTGAGGTCGTATGTTAAAGAGGTCTTTAAAGCTGATAATTTAATAGAAAATATTTCAAACAATCAAATCTTTTTTGATTACAAACAATTGATTAACAATGCTATCGATGCAGAAAAACTTCAAAAGAGTATAGCACATTTTATATTGCAAGAAAACCAAGTAGATAAAGTTTTTACCAGAAGTCAACTTGAATCTGTTGAGTATACATCGGGTATTGCAAGATTAATTCAGAAAGGTTTTAATCAAAAAAGAAGTGGAGACGTCGTTGTTATTATGGATCCAGCTACAATATCATATTCTAAGACTGGTTCTACTCATGGTAGCGGAATGATATATGACACACATGCTCCATTATTGTTTTTCGGACATGGTATTAAAAAAGGAAGCACGACTCAAAAAACTAAGATAACAGATATTGCACCAACTATTTCAGCTTTGTTAGGGATTACATTTCCTAATGGTGCAACGGGAGATGTATTATCTTTTGTTATCCAATAAAGGGCTCATAAAAAGTCTCAATATTTAGGTGTATTGAGACTTTTTTACAAAAAAAATCAATAGTGAAAAGCTATATTTTTAGCGTATTAAATAATTCAATTAATTCTGGATGTGAAGGCCTTGGCGCATTTGCATCGACAATTTTTCCTGCAGGATCAATGAGTATAAATCGTGGGATACCCTTAATATTATATTTTGTAATAAATGTCGATTGCATTGCATTATCCGAAAACAATTGAATTCCTCCTAGTTCTTTTTCTTGAATCATTGCTTTCCATTTATCATAGCTTTGTTTTTGATCAACAGAGATGCTCACAAATTTAATATTTTTACTTTCGTATTTCTTTTCAATTTTTTTTAGCGAAGGGATTTCTTTTATACATGGTGCGCACCATGTTGCCCATACATCAATGTAAACATATTTCCCTCTTAAATTTTCTAAGCTAGTTCTTCCTCCTTTGAAATTTTCATAATCAAATGTAGGCGAATCATTCCCTTTTGCAACAGCTTTAATACGATCGTATGCATTGGTAATCTCTTCGCGTACTTTTTTATTGGAGATGTTACTCATTAATAACTTATATATATCTTCATTGTTTGCATTACCTGGTTTTAATTTACGACCAACAATACTTTTTAATTGGTAATCTTTAATGTTATTGCTTGTAAGCGGGTTTAACACTGCTAGAACTGCTTTATGATAAGGGATACTGTCTTCTGAAGCTTTTTTATAAGCATCAATTTGTATTTTATTATGAATTAGGTACCAGTAAGGAATTGATCTCTTAAAATCTTCGCCATTGTCAATGTCTAGTGCGTTTCCCTCATCAAGAAAACCTTCAGGAAATTTAAAATCTGGTTGCTTGGTTAAATATTTATAGCTAGCTGGGTATAACCTATAAACATAGTCAAGGTAGTGATAGTGATTATCTCTCTTTTCCTCTTGTACAAACTGTGGTTTCATATTAGGATGTTTAAGAATAAGATTATCCAAATCGGTTTTGAAATCTACTATTTTGGCTTTGAATACGGTAGGTTTTTGTAGATAAAAAGAGTCTTTTTGTTTTTTTAGTTGTTGTTTAAGATTTGTAATGACAGAATCTTTAAGAGCTAGATACTTATTTTCAGTGACCAAATCACCAGTAAATTTCGTGCTCTTAAGATGGTCTAAATCTAGATGTATATTTAATACTTTGTCTTGTTCCAAATAGATGGCAGAACTAAATGTCTTATCATCTGTTAAGAAATACTTTCCACTATAAGGTAAGGAAATAGTATCTCTGAAACTCCCTTCTGATGAAAGCATTATTTCATGGGAAAAACCGTATTGGTCGAATTCCTTAATGTTTAAAGGTGTATTGGAGTGATTTAATATAGACCCAGTTAGGATCACATAATCTGTAGTTTCTTTTTTTTCTCTATGGCATGAAACCGTAAATAATAAAATCAGAAGTAGGGTGAATAGATTTGTTTTCATATCGGAATAAGGTTACATATTTATTGCAAATATAGTACAAATTAATTTTTCAACTAATTTTTTAGTTGAAAAGAATCAAATCAAACAAATACTTTAGAATACTGATACTTTCTTTGTTTAAAAGATTTTTTTCTTTATACTTCTCCATCGCAGTTTACGTATAAATTTCCCTTCTTCTTTGGACACAAGAAAAGATTGTTTTTGCGCTTTGAAAAAGCCTAAAAGATAATCAATAATAAGTCTTGGTTGTTTTTTAAGTATTGCTAGTTTTAACGAGGCAATTAACGTAATCCAAAAGCCGTAGCGCATACGATAAAAAGCTTCGCCTTGTTTATATTTTGCTTTAGAATTGTAGGTGTTTCCGGTTGGTTTTAAGTGTTTAACTTTTAAAGAGGAATCGGTTTTGATTTGCCAACCATGGTATTGCGCAAGTAATTCATCTATCGTATCCCATCCCATTGCTCGTTTAAGGCCACCAATATTTTCAAAACATGATTTTCGATACGCCTTTAACGCTCCACGGATATGATCTTTATTGGTTAAATTCTCTAATACCCATTTTTGGTTTTTTTCTATATAGCAAAATCCCCCAACCATACCTATTTGGTTAGTATTATTAAAATGACTAACCATTTTTTCTAGATAATCAGATGGAAAAATAAGATCAGCATCAAATTTGCAAATAATATCATAATTAGAGTCTACATCTTTATATCCTTCATAGAACGCATTAATAACCTTACTACCTGGTAGGTGATCTTGCGAGGAATTTATTTTTACCTGTGTTATAAAATTGTAGTTATTTCTAAAGTTATTAATAATATCTTCTGTGTTGTCTGTAGAATTGTCATTAACAACTACTATTTTTTTTGGCAGTAATGTTTGAGAAACTAAAGACTCAAGTGTATGAGAAATATAACGTTCTTCATTATGAGCTGGTATGATGATATATATGTCCAAATTTTGTGCTCTAGTTTTTTATTCTTTCAGCATATATAATATAATATCTAGGGGTGAAGAGCCTTAGTAGCGGTCGAAATCCAATCTTTTTTATAGGATGTGTCCATTTGTCTCTAGCTTTTATTTCCCATCCAGACTTTTCCAGGAGCCAATCAAATTGCCAATCTTCGAATTCATGGTAATGTCGATCCCAAGGATCTGTTTTACTCCTATAGGCAGGAGAAAACCAAAGTTTTAAGGGGATTGAAGCTACCAATTTATCGGCACTACTATCCCTTAATACGTTAAAAGGAGCAAGTAAATGTTCAAAGATTTCAAAAGCAGTGATAACTTCTGCACTGTTGTTTTTTACGACTTCGGTATTGATATCCAAATCTTCACCAGAAGTATTTTGAACAGAGTAGCCCTCTTTTTCCATAAACTCTACAAAAGGGTTTTTCACACCTAGGTCAAGAATATGTGCCGGAGATGGAACGTGATTTCTAAGAAATTCTAAAGTTTTTTGATATCGTTTATGAGGAAAAGTCCCTTCGTACATGGTTGTTAAATCAGTAATTATGAACGTAAAAATAGATAATTACGTACATTACTTCGACTACAATTGGTAGTTTTTTTAAACAACACTAATGCTGGTATAATATGGCATTAATATTCATACCCGCTCCAACACTGGCAAATAGAATGATATCACCTTGATTAATACGTTGATCTTGTATTTTTTCTTTAAGAATAAGATCATATAATGTTGGGATCGTAGCTACACTACTATTTCCTAGTTTTTTTATACTCATAGGCATAATTCCTTCTGGAACTTTTTTACCATAAAGATTATAAAATCGTTTTACAATCGCTTCATCCATTTTTTCATTTGCCTGATGAATTAGAATTTTGGAAATATCGTCAATATTGATCCCAGTCTTATCTATACAAACTTTCATAGCATTGGGTACATGATTTAATGCAAATTCATATATTTTACGACCGTGCATTTTGATATACCTGTTATCATCTTTTAATTTGTTGTTATAGGTTTTTCCGAAAAACAGAAAATTACTTTCTTCTAAAGTATGAGACGCACTTACTGTAGAGAGGATTCCTCCGGTACTTTTTGTTATTTCTAAAATAGAAGCGCCGGCACCATCAGAATAAATCATAGAATCTCTATCATGTTCATCAATAACACGTGATAAGGTTTCTGCCCCAATAACAAGGCATTTTTTTGCCATATCACCCTTAATGAATGATTGAGCTTGGATAATACCTTCTATCCAACCAGGGCATCCAAAGAGCAGGTCATAAGCAACACAATATGGGTTTTTAATCTTAAGTTTATGTTTTACTCTTGATGCTAAGCTTGGAACGGTATCTGCTTGTGAAGAATCTTTAGAAACATCTCCAAAATTATGTGCTACGATAATGTAATCAAGTGTCTCAGGATCAATTTTAGCGTTTTCAATGGCTTTCTGAGCAGAAAGAAATGCTAAATCAGAGGTGTTTTGTTGTTTTGATGCGTATCTACGTTCTTCAATACCCGTAATTCTTCTAAATTTCTCAATTATAATATCAGTAGAGTGTTCAATTTGGACTCCATCTCCATTAAAGAATTGATGATGCGCAAAATCTTCATTTTTCTCTACTTCTGTAGGTATATAGCTACCTGTCCCCGTTATTTTGATGTTCATAATTCTCTTCTTTAACTTTATGGACGGGAAGGTAGTGAATATAAACCCGATTATTATGCATGCATAATATATATTACAATGCCCAAGCTTTTTTTATTGAAGATAATTATGTTCTGATTATTGGGTTTTAATTTGAATTACTGTTGCGATAGACAAAGCTCGTGTTTTGATTAACTCTGCTTGTTCTCCTTTGAAATGTGTATTTACAGTTGTATTAAAAAGTAGTAGCCAAGTATCAAAATCTTGTTGTTGAAGTTCTTTTTTTAGGTGTAAATCTTTATGAATTTGAAGAACATTCTTTTTATACTCTCCTTTTCTGAATAATTGTTGTTCCCAAAAGTTAGTTATATGCGGAAGATGTTCTTCGAGTTTGATCTTGGCAATTTTTGTAAAAAAAACACCAATTACAGGATCGGTTAGCGCCTCTTTGTAAAAGGTCCTCATTAGAAATTCTATATCCTTTCTTGTAGTAATATCCTTCATTTTTGAATTGTAATGAGAAAGAGACAACTGTTAAGTTGCCTCTTTATAATTTCTACGTATTTCTTTTTATACCTCTGCTTCCATATACTCTTCAATCGGAGCACAAGTACAAATTAAGTTTCTATCACCATAGGCATCATCTACACGTCTTACAGATGGCCAGAATTTATTTTCTGCGATATACTCTAGCGGATATGCTGCTTGTTCTCTAGTATAAGGGAACTCCCAATTGTCTGTAGTTAACATCGCCAGTGTATGCGGTGCGTTTTTCATCACATTATTTGGATTTTCTGAACTTGCACTTGCTATTTCTTGACGAATTGATAGTAGGGCATCACAAAAACGATCTAATTCTGCTTTACTTTCACTTTCTGTAGGTTCAATCATTATTGTGCCTGCTACAGGAAAAGATACAGTTGGTGCATGAAACCCATAATCCATAAGTCTCTTTGCGATATCTGTTACTTCTATACCATTAGCTTTAAAAGGTCGACAATCAATAATCATTTCGTGAGCGGCTCTTCCTCTTTCACCCACATATAAAACACTATAATGCCCGTCTAGTCTTTCTTTGATGTAATTGGCATTTAATATTGCATATTCGGTTGACTCTTTTAGACCTTTAGCACCTAGCATAGTAATATATCCGTACGATATCAAACACGCCAGAGCAGATCCCCAAGGAGCTGCAGAAATTGCCGTGATAGCATTATCGCCTCCTGTTTCAATTACTGGATTTCCTGGTAAAAAGGGCACTAGTTGTGGTGCTACGCAAATAGGTCCTACTCCAGGACCACCGCCACCATGAGGTATTGCAAACGTCTTATGCAAGTTTAAGTGACAAACATCAGCGCCAATAACTCCTGGATTTGTTAAACCAACTTGAGCATTCATATTAGCGCCATCCATATATACTTGACCACCATTATCGTGGATGATTTTTGTTATCTCTTTAATCGCAGATTCATAAACTCCATGAGTAGATGGGTATGTTACCATTAATGCCGAAAGGTTGTCCTTATACTTAAGTGCTTTTTCTCTTAAATCATCTACATCAATATTACCTTCTTCTGTAGCTTTAGTTACAACTACTTTCATACCTGCCATAACTGCAGAAGCAGGGTTAGTACCATGGGCAGATGATGGTATTAAGCAAATGTTTCTGTGATGATCATTTCTGGACTCATGATATGCTCTAATCACCATTAAGCCTGCAAATTCACCTTGTGCACCAGAATTTGGTTGCAAAGATGTTGCGGCAAATCCAGTGATTTCTGTAAGTTGATCTTCAAGCTTTTTTAATACTTCTTGATATCCTTGAGCCTGATTTATTGGAGCAAAAGGGTGGATGTTTCCCCATTGCGGATCACTAAGCGGTAACATTTCTGACGCTGCATTAAGTTTCATAGTACATGATCCAAGGGGGATCATAGAATGATTTAAAGACAGATCTTTTCGTTCTAACTTTTTAATGTAACGCATTAATTCTGTTTCTGAATGATACGTATTAAATACATCGTTAGATAAGAACGCTGTAGTACGTTTTAAACTACTGCTAATTATATTACTTTCTTCTAACTCTTTAATTTGAGTACTATCTTTTTGAGCTACAGTAGCAAAGATTGATACAATCGTATTGAGATCCTCAATAGTTGTTGCTTCATTTAGAGATATAGAAATGGTGTTCGAATCTGGATAGAAGAAATTTACATCATGCTTTTCGGCAACTTCTTTTACTTTTTTGGCATCGGCTTGTATACGAATAGTATCAAAAAATACAGAATTTAATTGTTTAAATTCTAAAGCTTCTATTGTTTTACTTAAGGTTACTGCCGAAGCATTTACTTTGTTTGCGATGTATTGTAATCCTTCTGGACCGTGATATACCCCATACATACCAGCCATTACAGCCAGTAATACTTGTGCAGTACAGATGTTGGAAGTTGCTTTATCTCTCTTAATATGTTGTTCTCGAGTTTGAAGCGCCATACGCAATGCTCGATTACCATTAGTATCTTGAGTAACACCAATTATTCTTCCTGGGATATTTCTTTTGTATGCTTCTCTTGTGGCAAAGTAAGCAGCATGAGGTCCACCATAGCCTAATGGAATTCCGAAACGCTGCGTTGTACCGACAACCACATCTGCATCAAAGCTTCCTGGTGATTTTAGTGAAACTAAACTTAAAATATCAGCAGCTACAGCAACTTTAATATTAGAAAGATGAGCTTTTTCAACAAAATCGGCATAGTCATATACTTCTCCTGATTTACCTGGATATTGTAAGATGGCACCATAAAACTGTTCTGAAAAATCGAACTCCTGATGATCTCCAATAATCAATTCGATGTCAAGAGGTATCGCTCTTGTTTTAAGAAGAGATAGTGTTTGTGGTAAGATTTCTTCGGAAACAAAAAACTTATTGACGTTATTTTTTTTCTGATCTCTCGAACGAACCGAAAATAACATTGTCATAGCTTCGGCTGCCGCAGTACTTTCATCTAAAAGAGATGCGTTGGCTAGCTCCATTCCTGTAAGGTCACATATCATGGTTTGATAATTTAATAGTGCCTCTAGTCTTCCTTGAGCAATTTCTGCCTGATAGGGAGTATATGCAGTATACCAACCCGGGTTTTCTAATATATTGCGTTGAATTACGGCTGGCAAACAAGCTTCGTGATATCCTAAACCAATATAACTTTTAAATACTTTATTCTTAGAAGATAGTCTTTGCATATGCGCCGAATATTCTTGTTCGCTCATTGCAGAATCAAGATTAAGCGGTTGTTTTAAAAGAATATCATCTGGAATAGTTTCATAAATAAGTTGCTCGATAGAATCTACTTTTATAGTATTGAGCATACTGCTTAAGTCTCTCGTTGAAGGACCAATATGACGCAGTTTAAATGAGTCAGTTTTCATAGCAAAAAAACAGTTGAAATTGAGATTTCAAAAATACATATTTAATCCTGAAAATTTCACAATTAATTAACGAGAAGGTGTCAAGTTTTTAACCAACTTCGGGGGGTTATTAACAGATTACCCTAAATTTGCAACGTGGAAACCTTAAAAAGTATTTTTAGATTTTATATAAATAGTAGTATTCATGTTTCTTTAGCAGTGTGTGCTTTAGTTCAGGTAACCTTAATTAAAATAGGTTTTCCTTATGATTATACAATTCTTTTTTATAGCTTTTTCACTTCTCTGGTAGCCTATAATTTTGTCAAATATTCTAAAGTATCTAAGTTATACCATAAGCGCTTAACAAAATCGATGAAAAGCATCCATTTGTTAACGTTACTGGCTTGTATAGGATTTATATATACAGTTTTTAAAATACCATTCGAAACGGTATTATATACATCTCCTTTTATTGCATTAACCATATTGTATACCGTGCCAGTATTTCCTAATAATAAGAATCTGAGAAGTCTAGCAGGTGTCAAAATCTTTATAATAGGAGCAGTTTGGGCGGGTATTACAGTTTTAGTTCCACTTGTTTATGCAGGAGAGAATCTGATGAATTTTGATTTTATTGTCGAAATAGTGCAACGATTTTTATTTATAGTGGTTATGATGTTGCCATTTGAGATAAGAGATCTTCAGTATGATGATCTTTCTTTAGAAACAGTTCCTCAAAAAATTGGAGTAACAAGAACAAAAGTGTTTGGCAGTATTTTATTGGTATTATTTTTATTGTTAACCGCAGTAAAGGACGAACTTAACTCTATAGAGATATTAAGTACGATTTTAATTACGACTATAAGTCTTTTGTTCTTGTGGGGCACAGAAAAAAAACAATCAGAATATTATTGTTCTTTTTGGGTAGAGAGTGTTCCTATTTTTTGGTTACTAATACTATTCGTACTAGAGAACCTATTTAGTTAACTCTTCATGTAGTTTTTGTTTCATCACTTTCTTTTGTGAAACATCTATCGCCTGAATGTTAGATTTTTCTATCATTTGCGTAAGTTTGGTATTTCTTTTAGAATACGCTCGAGTCACTCTGCAGTATACTAAACGCAGATTGAGCTGTATAATTTCTAATGCACTTGCTTCTCCGTATTGATTTTTATCACAGATATACTTTGCCTGTTCGCATGACACGAATATGTTATTAGTAGTTTTCATTGCATATTATGTTATTTTAATTTGGGGCATGGTTAATGTTAACCTTATTCTAGCATTTTTTGTTTAAGTTTTTCTTTCATTGCCTCTTTTTGTGATCTATCAATACTTATCACTTTTGGGTCTTTCACTAATTTTGTTAGCTTCATGTTTTTAGCAGTATATTTTCTACATGCTTTACAATATATTAGATGTATATTAAGCTTTACTTTTTCCCAAAAAGTCGCTTCTTTATATTGATTCTTATCACAAAAGTGATTTGCTTCAGAACAACTGACTAAAATTTTGTTTTCTTTACTCATTTTATTTCTAATACCAATTTTTTTCTAAACATTCGGCCATTGCCGTACGAGCTCTATGTATTATGACCCATAGGTTAGACGCAGTAATATCAAATTCATTACAAATAGCTTCGGTATCAAAGCCTTGTATAGTTTTCATTTTAAAGATAACAGCTTGCTTCTCTGGTAACTTATCCAAACAACTGTGTATGGCTAAGCCCAATTCTTCATTTTCTATTTCACTTTCAGCATTACCGTCAAAAGGATCTGCAACTCGCTCTTCTAGCCAATCTCCTTCAGTTTCAGAATCTGTACTATAATTTATTCTTACTTCAGCCTTACCTTTATTACTATTTATTTTTCGATAATAGTCAATAATCTTTCTTTTCAAAATCGAAATAAGCCAGGTACGCTCGCTCGCTTCTCCTTTAAAGTTTTTCATCGATTTAAGACCTGCAAAAAACGTTTCTTGTACCAGATCTTGAGCAATTTCTCTATCATCAACTCGTACAATCGTGTAATTGAATAGGTAATCACTATACTTATCAATCCATGAATTGGGGTCTATGGTGTTTGTTGACATGATTTTTTCTATTGTTGTATTCCCCAAAAATAGGATAAAAAGTTGAATCTTAATGTGCTTACTTAACGAATAATTAGTTGTAATACTTTTTGCTTCCTTACAAAGAATATTATAATTAGTATTGATTATCGTTTTTTTGTTTCTATATGAGTTTTTATAGATTCGTTTCTTGTGGTTAGAAAATTAAAGAGATGTCTTTTTAAGCATAGTCCATTAAAGATTTTTCCAATATAACCGTAAGGTGTTTGATATTCGAGAATATCAATCATCTTTGTACCTAATGCTGTTTTACTGAAGTGATGTTGATGTTTAAAGGATTTAAAGTGTCCTTTAATCATTTCATCTGTAAAACTATTTGGAAAATCAAGTTCGGTAATTTTACTTTGATGTGTAAGATAGATTCCAAAATGCTTTCCTTTCCAAGTGACCGTTTCATTTAGGTTAATTAATCCTTGAGTAACTCCCGAAATGGCCTTTTCGTTTGTTTTCTTTGCAGATTGTATATGAAAATCTATATTTCTAGATAGGTTGAAAACTTCTTGTATAGGTGCTGTTATTTCTGTTATGAGATGTAGTTTTGTAATCATTTAGAATAAATAAGGTGTTCGAAAGCGTTTTCTAAATCTGGGTAAGAAAAATTAAAACCATTGTTTTGAAGTTCTTGCGGGACTACGTTTCGGCTTTTAAGTATTAGTTCGGTTTCCGTTTTAATAAATCTAGCACCTAATTCTAAGATGGGTTTTGATAAAGATATTCCGATTGGCATTTGCATAGTTTTTCTTAGGGCTTTCATGAATTTTACATTTGTGGTAGGTGTGGGCGATACGATATTTATTGGTCCAGAAATATTGTTATCATTAATTATAAATTCTAAACTTCTTGCAAAATCTACCTCATGAATCCAGCTTAATTTTTGGTTTCCATTACCCTGTTTGCCTCCAAAACCAATTTTTACGAGATTTATAATTGGTGGTAAAGCGCCGCCGTTTCTTCCCAGAACTATAGATGTCCTGAGTGCTACTTTTCTCGTATTTGGAGTGTGTTGATCAAAAAATGTTTTTTCCCATGTAGTAGCAACATCGACAGAAAATCCTGTTCCAATTTCTCCATTAATCTCATCCATTTCTTTATCTAAAGAATGTCTGTAGATCGTTCCTGTAGAAGAATTAAGCCATACTTTTGGAGGATTTTTGCATTCTTTGATCGCTTTACCTAATACTGTTGTTGAGGCAATTCTAGAACTCATAATTAGCTTTCTGTTTTTTTTAGTATATCTACAGTCAACTGATTTACCTGTCATATTAATAAGTACCTCGGCATTATTTATTTCTGTTTTCCAGTTCCCAAGGGTCTTTGCATCCCAGTGTACGAATTTCATATTGTTTTGGGTTTTGTTTTTGCCACGAGTTAGTATGATTATGCTTTCAAATTTATTTTTAAAGTGCTCGGTTAGAACGCTGCCTAGAAATCCGGTTCCTGCAGCAATAACAATTTTTTTCATGTTTTTATTTTTCTGCTATTA
The DNA here is from genome assembly GCF_003443715.1 of Aquimarina sp. AD10. Taxonomy (NCBI): domain Bacteria; kingdom Pseudomonadati; phylum Bacteroidota; class Flavobacteriia; order Flavobacteriales; family Flavobacteriaceae; genus Aquimarina; species Aquimarina sp. AD10. The sequence continues at coordinate 5,293,187 of NZ_CP031965.1, forward strand.
TTAAATAGTATCCAAAATCGCGAATGTGTAATCCAGAAAGTAATGCATAAAGAGAGCCTTTGAGGTTTTTCCAACTTTGAGGTTTAAGGTTTTCTTTGTTACATAATTTTTGAAATATAAAACCTAAAATTGCAAATGGAACGTGTAAAACCGAGGGGGCAACTCTAAAAGATATATCTTCAATTACCACGTTTTTGAAACCTATCTGTTTTAATTTTTTTTCTATTTGGTGTATATTACCTAATCCTTCAAGACTCCAGCCTTCGCATAATTTTTCATAGCAATGCGAGCTTCCTAAACATAACTTATTTTCATCTTTTTTAATGAAAGCATCAGCGATAACTAACCTAGCTTTTGGCTTAAGTATTCTATATGCTTCTTGTAGAGCCTTGGTATCATGACCTGAATGGCAAAAACTTTCTATTGCGTAAGCTCCATGAATACTATTAGTTTTAAAAGATGTTTGCATATAATTTTCTTCTAAAATCAATCCGTTCATTTTTTTTAGTCTTTTGTTGCCTTCTTTTACTTGAAAAGAGGAGAGCGTAACACCAATAATGTGTAATAAAGGGTATTTTCTCAAACCATACCTAATAGCTCCTCCTATACCGCATCCCAAATCTGCAACTATGGTATTTTTTTTAGAGACATCCAAACGATCAAATACTTGTTTGTTCATTTCATTAAGCATAGAGTCTCTTTTAAATAGATTGGTCTTGAACGGAATGTAATACCCAAAATGCATATTAAAATCCTTACTCCAAAATTCATAATCCTCTGTAGCTTCGTCGTAGAACCGAATTATTTTATCTTTTGTAGTTGTTTTTCTTAATTTTAATTTATGTAGTAATGATAGCGTAGTCATTGTTTTTGATTTTTAATTAATATTGAAGAAACCTATGCAGTTGTAGATGACTAATAATGTATAAACGGTAGCAAAAAGAACAAAAAGCATATTCATACCATAACTACCAATCTTGAAAATTCTCTTTTGCGGTATTTGATACATTGGGTAGTACGCGATCTGAGTAATAACTTTTCCTACCCAATAAGCTGCAATTAATCCTGTTAAAGCAATTGCTAATGGGGTTTGTTCTTTAAGGTTTGGATAGAGTAGGAGTGCGATTAATCCAAAAGAAAAATTAAGTCCTTGAATATATCTTCCATATGTCTTAGCAATTTCTTGATTAAGAGGCTTTAATTTTTTTACATCGGTATACCAATCAAATACTTTGTGTCTTATATATGGATAAATTAATGCAGTGAATATTTGTCCAACACCTCCTAAAATGATTAGCCAATTTGGAATATAGAGTTTCATGTTTTTTTATTTTTAAAGTTTCAGAAAAATATGAAAGTATAATTTAAAATATAAAGGAGTCTAAGCTCCTTTTTAGTCTAAGGTATTGTGTTTATTTAATTAATTTAACAAGAGCTTTAGTTATCCAGTTATGATCCTGACCAATAACTTTGTTCATCATAGTATCTAAAGTATCTGCCATATCATGCAGTGCTTTGGTTTGTTTAATTAGCTCTTTAGTTTTTGCAGTGCCGTCTTCGTCAATATTGGATACGTCTTTAAGTACTTTAATTGTAGGCTGTAATTCTCTTCTGCTTCTCTCTTTAGCGATCTGTCGCGCAAGTTCTTGAACATCTTTTTCAGAAGTGAAATACTCTTTTCTTTCCCCCATTTTATTTTCCTTGAAAACAATTCCCCAATCCATAAGTTGTCTAAGATTCATACTGGTATTACCTCTTGAGATTTGAAGTTCGTCCATAATATCTTCCATAGATAATGGTTCAGGGGATATTAACAATAATGCATGTATTTGTGCCATTGCTTTATTGATTCCCCATAAGGTGCCAAGTGCTCCCCATGTGGAGATAAATTTATTTTTTGCATCATCGTAATTCATCACTCTCTTTTAAATTGTTTTAATAATAGTACAAATATATAAAAAATTTTAAACTTTCAAAAAATATTGAAAATTAAAAAACTAAATACCTAATTAATGTCTTAAATGTTAAAAAAGAGTTAAACGTAAAAATTACAAAAACCACTTTTGTATCGGGCTCGTATATACCCCTGTTAGATATCTAAACAATCAGTTTAGAATCACAAATCATTTTAATTTAAATCACTTAAAATCACAAATCATGAAACACAAGAACTCTTATGAAAACCTTTTTGGTTTACTCAAAATTCGATTAAAATTAATACTCATGACCCTTTTTGTCGGGTTGTATGGAATGAGCACATATGCCATCCAAGATCAACAAAATAAAGTCAATTCAAATCCCATTGTAGTAGATAATGCCAATGGTGGTACCGTTGCTATTGATATTGACGCAACAGGGAATCCAAATGGTACTACAAGCTTTAATAGCGATACCAAAGCTGTTATATGTGTAGATGGAAGGGAAGATCCTTTAGTGGTAACACATCAAAATCCTGGAGCAGAAAACTTATCATATAGATATGTAATAACTGATGCTGCTACAGGTTTAATCTTAAATGTAGTAAAATCAAGAGAGATTAGCTTAGATGGAGCGGGTTCAGGTACATGTCAAATCTGGGGTTGGTCGTATACAGGAGTAGAAGGGAATGGATTAAATCAAGTAGGACAACCACTATCGTCATTAAATGATTTGTCTTTCTCAGATATTTCAGACAATGCGATTACAGTAATTAGAGAAGTAGCTGATGGTGGAACGGTTGCTATTGATATTGACGCAACAGGAAATCCAAATGGTACTACAAGCTTTAATAGCGATACCGAAGCTGTTATATGTGTAGATGAAAGAGAAGATCCTTTAGTGGTAACACATCAGAATCCTGGTGCAGAGAACTTATCTTACAGATATGTAATTACAGATGCCGCTACAGGTTTAATCTTAAACGTAGTAAAGTCAAGAGAGATTAGCTTAGACGGAGCAGGATCAGGCACATGCCAGATTTGGGGATGGTCTTACAGAGGCGTAGAAGGTAACGGATTAAATCAGGTAGGTCAACCATTATCATCTTTAGATAATTTACCATGTTCAGATATTTCAGACAATGCGATTACAGTGATTAGAGAAGTAGCTGATGGTGGAACGGTTGCCATCGACGTTGAAAATACAGATCTTGCCAATGGAACCACTACCATTAATGATCAGAATTCTTCAGAAATTATTGTTGGTGATGGCGTTGCAAATCCAATTATTGTTGTTCATCAAAATCTTGGCGCAGAGAACTTATCTTACAGGTATGTAATTACTGATGCGGTTACGGGTTTAATCCTAAACGTTGTAAATACCAATCAAATTGATTTAGAATCAGTTGCACCAGGTACTTGTCAGATTTGGGGATGGTCGTATAGAGGCGTAGAAGGTAACGGATTAAACCAAGTAGGACAACCACTATCATCTCTAGATGATTTACCATGCTCAGATATTTCAGAAAATACAATTACTGTGGTGAGAAGAGCTTCTCAACAACCTATAACTTTTGAAGCCACTTTAACTGGAACACAAGAAAATCCAGCAGTAACAACAAGAGCATTTGGAGCTGCACAGATAATATTGAGAGGTGATATGCTTGAGGTTACGGGGTCATTTACAGGGTTAGAAGGAGATTTAGCTAGACAATTGGCTGGCGGAGGTCATATCCATGAAGCAGTAGCTGGATCAAACGGACCCATATCTAATGGACTATTTTTAAGTATCCAAACAGATAATACAAATCGTAATGGTACATTTAACAATCGATATCAGTTAAGTCCTAGTCAGTTAGAATTACTGAGATCTAGATCTTTGTACATCAATATTCATAGCCAAGCTAATATAGGAGGAGAATTAAGAGGTCAGATTGTACCTACATCCGATGCTGTTTTAGGAGCTAATTTATCAGGAAGCAATGAAGTGCCATCGATAGTTACTACCGCTGGTGGAAATATCATATTTGACCTTAAAGGGAATATCCTAACAGCTTCGGGATCTTTTTCTGGATTAGCAGGGGATATCGCTATAGATTTAGCAGGAGGATCTCATATCCACGATGCAGTAGTAGGACGAAATGGAGGGATTTCTAATATCTTAAATTTAACAATAGCAGAAGATAATAGAAGTGCAATTATTAGAGCAGAAGATAATATATTTGAATTATCAGATGCACAAGTGGCTACTTTGTTACGTCAGGGGAACTATGTAAATGTGCATTCGCAAACATTTAGAGGAGGAGAATTAAGAGGGCAGATAGCACCCTTAACTAATGCAGCATTTAGAGTACAGTTATCGGGAGTACAAGAGGTTCCTGAAGCAGCCAATACCACAGCAAATGGTAGATTATTGGTATCGTATGATGCAAGTAACAATCAATTGGTGGTTTCAGGATCTTATAATGGTCTAACAGGAGCTTTGGCAACTGATTTAGCAGGAGGTATTCATTTACATACTGGTGTTGCTGGTACAAATGGTCCCGTAACTATTATCTTAAATACAACTGCCGATGATCAAAATAATGGAGTATTCTTACCCGAGAATAATACTTTTGACTTAAATCAAGCAGGAGTTATTGTAGCTTCCGGAGAAACACCAGATTCATTTGTAAATGCATTGTTTGAAAGAGGAATATATACAAATATTCATAGTAGTGTATTTAGAGCAGGAGAGTTAAGAGGGCAGGTAATGCCATTGGCGCAGAGCTATTTCGCAACAAATTTAGATAGTAGAAACGAAATTCCATTGGCAGTAAGTGATGCCTTTGGTAACATTCAATTCGAAGTTACCGGAAACTCTCTGATTGCCAGCGGAAGTTTTAATAATCTTGGGTCTGCTTTAAATGTAGAATTAGCAGGAGGTGCACATGCACATTTAGGTAATGCTAATCAAACAGGAGCGATTCAATTTTTGCTAAATTCTACTGCATCAGAAGATAACCTTAGTGGAGTATTTGAAGCGGCAAACAATGTGGTTACCCTTACAGATGGGCAAAGAGATGCGCTATTAGCAGGAGAATTATATATCAATGTACATTCTTTGGAAATTGCTTCAGGAGAATTAAGAGGTCAAATTCTTAGAGATGATAATAGATTCCCAGCAACTACTGAAATTAGTGAAGTTAATACAAGAAGAGGATTGATAATTTCATGGGATGAAGCAATAGATCCAGATAATGATCTTGTTGTGTATACACTACAAAGTAGTCTTAATGAAAACTTTGAGGGATTATTAATTAATGAAAAATCTGCAGAGACATTATTTTCTCCAGAAAAGGATCAGGCTCGAAGTTTATTTAGAACCCTCCTGAAAGAGTTTATCAGAGCTAGAGTCCAAAGAAGAAATGCTATTCTTAATTTAAGAGTATTATCATCTGATGGTAGTGTTAGTGAAGTAGGAGCTTCATTTACGAGGAAAATAGATATCTCATTATTAAGAAGTTTATTGTTTAGTAAGTTTAGTAAGAGTGAAGTAGAGAAGGAGTTGGCACAATTAGAAAAATTAGAAAATGCTCAAAATTTTAGTGTAAATGTATCTCCTAATCCAGCTACAAACGGTATAATTAGGATGAGTACCATTGGAGCTTTAAATTCTAATCTAAATATCACAATCTATGATATGTTAGGAAATGTAGTGTATCAAAATAATTATGATGAGATAACATCTAATAAAACGATTACTATTAATTCTGATCGATTATCTCGAGGTGTCTATATTATTAGAATGGCAGATGATAGTGGTAGTTATAGTACTACAGAAAGAGTGGTGATACAATAGTATTTATAATACGTAATAACGAGTACAAAATAAAGAAAGTGCCCTGACTTTTAAAGTCAGGGCACTTTACATTACCTACACTTGAAGTAATACCATAATTGTGGGTTGTATAATGTTTAATTTTAATTATTTGTTAATGTTAATACAGTCAATATTTTGTGGTAGAGCCATTTTTGTTAAGTGCTGATTTTGTGTAATTTCAAGCCCTAATACAAACTCAAACTTATAATGAAAAAATTTAACCAATTTATTTCAGTAGTATTTTTATGCTTTTTTTTATCGTATAGTTATGCTCAAGAAGAAGACAGTATGTTTTTTGCAACCATGCAAACTCAGGATGCTAAAGAACTTATAATTGACCATCCAGAAGATATTGTGATTATCGATTCATCAAACGGTTATAGCGCCGTTAAACTGAGTCAAAATGCGGCAGAAGAACTCCATCATAAAGTATTAGTTCATGGTCCTGGTTTCATATATGAAACATCCGAAAAAAATGCACTTGCTTCAATTTCTAATATCAATAAAAGAGCTGCAGAAAAACAAAGAGCAGTATTTTCTATAACTCAAGATGCATTAGTAAGACAGAGTCTTGATTTAGTAAATAATAGAAATATAGCTAACCAAATACAACAATTAGAAGATTATGGATCACGTTATCATACAACCAATAGTGCCCGTCAATCTGTTGTAGATTTAAAAACTAAGTGGGAAGGATTAGCTGCGGGGCGTAGTGATGTTTCAGTAAGAATTGTAAATCATACCAGTACTAATATGCCATCTGTGGTTATGACTATTACAGGTACCGAAGAACCAGATGAATTTGTAATAATCGGAGGGCATATTGATTCTACTGCAAGAGGGGGTAATAGTAATAATGCTCCAGGTGCCGATGATAATGCCTCGGGAATAGCAACAATTACAGAGGCTGCAAGAGTTTTGTTTGCAATGAATTTTAAACCTAAAAGAACAGTAGAGTTTATGGCTTTTGCGGCAGAAGAAGTAGGGCTAAGAGGGTCCAAGGAAATCGCTGAAGATTATAAAAGGCGTAATGTAAATGTTGTAAGTTATATGCAATTAGATATGACCAATTATAAAGGTTCATCTAATGATGTATATATTTCTACTGACTCATACAACGACGACACTTTAAACGATTTCTTGGTGGATCTAATGCAATACTATAATGCTTCGGGGACTCATAAAATTACGTATGGTACTTCGCAGTGTAATTATGGATGTTCAGATCACTATAGTTGGGCACAACAAGGATATGATGTTGCCTTTCCTTTTGAGGCAACTTTTAACCAGAGTAACCCTAATATTCATACTACACGCGATACTTTTGATCGCTCTCCAACGCCTAATGCTACACATGCTGCAAAATTTGCAAAATTGGCTTTAGAATATTTGATTGAAATCTCTAATGGAGTCACTACCGGAGGCCCAGGAGGAGGCCAATGTGCTTCTACAACATCTTCTTTTCCTTATGTACAAGGTTTTGAAGGTGCAATAGGAACTTGGACACAGGCAAGTAACGATAATCTAAACTGGACTATAGATGCAAATGGAACTCCTTCTAATGGTACAGGACCAAGTGCAGCGGCAGAAGGATCATCATATATATATGTAGAGGCGTCTGGTAACGGAAATGGGTTTCCAAATAAAAGAGCAATTTTAAATTCACCGTGTTTTGACCTTAGTAGTGTTTCTAAAGCTACATTTAGTTTTCAGTACCACATGTTAGGTAGTGCCGTTGGAAATTTAACCGTAGAAGCAAGTACAGATAATGGTGCAACTTGGACCAGTATCTTTAGTAAAACAGGAGAACAAGGAAACAGTTGGAATACTGCTAGTATTAACCTATCTTCATACATCGGCAATACAATACAATTACGATTTAATGCTGTAACTGGCACTAGTTGGCAAGGTGATATTGTTATTGATGATGTTAAATTAACTGAAGGTTCTGGCGGAAGTACAGATATTTGTGATGGTGTAGCACCATATAACTCATCCACAAGTTATCAACCAGGAGATAGAGTAACCTATCAAGGTAGTCTCTATGAACGAACTAATAGTGGATGGACTCTTATAGGAGCCTGCGGAACATCAGCACGCAACTATATAGCAACTACCAAATTAGCAGATGATGATACATTGTTAGTGTTATCTCCAAATCCAGTAAGTGGAGCATATATAAATCTTTCGGTAAATAATGATTTATGGAAAGGAAGCTCGATACTTATAATTGATAGTATAGGTAATATTATAGAAGAGGTCAAACTTAAAGAAAGAAATACCAAAATAAATACTTCTAAACTCTCTACAGGAACATACTTTTTAACCTTATTTAATGGTTCTAAAAGTTATACCAAGCAGATGATTAAGAAGTAATTTTAAAATTTTTTGCCAAATTTGTGAGTCTGAGCTTGTCGTAACATAACCTAGTTATTGAAAAGCTGAAAAAAATCGGCAAGCTCAGTTTACTCGTTTATCTTCTATTTTAGTAACCCTGCACGTTTTAATAATGCCTCTGGTTTAGGTTCTTGACCTCGAAAACGCTTGTAAAGTATCATTGGATTTTCTGTACCTCCTTTTGATAATACATTATCTCTGAATTTTTCAGCTACTTTTTTGTTAAAAATTCCATTTTCTTTAAAATATTCAAATGCATCGGCATCTAATACTTCTGCCCATTTATAAGAGTAATATCCTGCAGAATAACCTCCTTGAAAAATATGAGAGAAGGCAGTACTCATACAATTTTCTTCTACATTGGGATATAAAGAAGTCTTTGAGAAAGTTTCTTTTTCATGTTCTTTAACGCTTTTAATAACACTAGGATCTTGTGAATGCCAAGACATATCAAGTAAGCCAAAACTAAGCTGACGCAAAGTCGTCATTCCTTCCATAAATGTGGCAGATTCTTTGATTTTCTCAACTAAGTCCATAGGAATTATCTCACCTGTTTCATAATGTTTAGCAAAAAGTGCTAGAGCTTCTTCTTCATAACACCAATTTTCTAATACTTGGCTAGGGAGTTCAACAAAATCCCAATAAACGCTAGTTCCTGATAGTCCCGGATATGTAGTATTGGCAAGCATGCCATGAAGTGCGTGGCCAAATTCATGAAATAAAGTAGTTACTTCATTAAACGTAAGTAAAGATGGTTTGCTTGGTGTTGGTTTTGTAAAATTACACACAATAGATACATGAGGTCTATTGTCTAAACCGTTTTTTCTCATTTGTGATTTATAAGAAGTCATCCAAGCACCGTTTCTTTTTCCTGGTCTAGGGTGAAAATCTGCATAAAATAAAGCTACAAAATTTCCATTGGTATCAGTGACGTTAAAAGTTTTAACCTCTTCATGATATGTATCTACTTCATCAGTTACTTTAAACTGAAGTCCGAATAGTTTTGAGGCAATAGTAAATACACCATCAATTACATTCTCAAGTTTAAAGTAAGGTTTTAACTTTTCATCATCAAGATTAAAAAGTTTTTGCTTTAGCTTTTCGGTATAGTATGCTCCATCCCATTTTTCGAGATGATCAATTCCATCAAGTTCTTTTGCAAAAGATTCTAATTGTTTGAACTCTCTTTCTGCTGCGGGTTTTGCTTTTTCTAAAATTTCATTAAGAAATGAAAAAACAGTATCAGGGGTTTTCGCCATTCTTTCTTCTAAAATGTAATGCGCATGTGATGAATACCCTAAAAGTTGAGCTCTTTGGTGTCTCAAGTTCGCTATTTTAAGAACATTTTGTTGATTATCAAATTTATCATTGTGAAAACCTTTCGAACCAAAGGCTAGAGCGAGTTTTTTACGTAATTCTCTATTTTTAGCATAGGTAATAAAAGGAATATAGCTAGGATAATCTAATGTGATTAGCCAGCCTTTTTTATCTTTAGCGTCAGCCATTGCCTTTGCAGCTTCTTTTGCACCGTCTGGCAATCCGTCTAAATCAGACTCATCAGTCAGTAATAGTTCATAAGCATTAGTTTCTGCTAATATGTTTTCACCAAAATTGAGACTTAGTTTAGAAAGCTCCTTGTCAATTTCTCGTAGAGTCTCTTTTTTGGTATCTGGTAAGTTTGCTCCATTTCTGGAAAAAGATTTATATCTCTTGGTTAACAATGTTAATTGTTCTGGATTAAGATTTAAAGAGTCTTTTTGATGGTAAACCGTTTCAATTCTTTTAAATAAATCCAGATTCAATGCGATATCATTACTAAACTCTGATAACAAAGGAGAGGCTTCTTGGGCAATTTCTTGTATTTCCTTTGTTGTTTCTGCACTATTTAGGTTAAAGAAAATGCTTGTTACTCTATCTAAAAGTTCACCACAATATTCTAATGACTCGACGGTATTCGTAAAAGAAGGTTCTTCTGTGTTAGAAACTATGGCATTAATTTCCTCTTTGGCAATACTAATTCCATTTTTTATTGCTGGTAGAAAATGTTCAGACTTTATTGTTTCGAATGGAGCGGCATCAAACTTTTTTAATAATGGATTGTTCATTATATAGCTCTTTTTTTAAATTATTAATTATATTTTTTATTCTTTATCGAGAAAAGGTGTCTTTTATCGAAAAAAGAGGATTTCATTTCATGCTTTTTAATCTAACTGCTTTGGTATACCTGTACCTTTAACACGGTTTATTAGTGAAAGGGTCTATGGGTAGGGAAACTCGAAAATTATTTTTGCTGGGGGTATGAGCGTTAATAATTTTTTTCGAACCAAAGACCAAATATATGTAAAGAGCTATAATTTCTATAGCTCTTTTCTTCTTTTAAAAATATTTTCACTCTATTTTTTCTCCTTAATGTGTGTTTTTATGTTAAAAAAAAATGTTAATTTTTTTTAAAATTGCATTTCATCGAAAAAAACAGCTTTTTAACTAAAATTGTTAATAACTTTTTGTTACTTCTATTGTGTAATCAAAGTAAGGTTTTACCTTTGTAGTAGGTTTTAAGAGTAGGGTCTTACATTGAATTTTTTTGTGTAATATATTTAAGTTGGTTAATAAATATTGTTATATTCTTTTGTAAGACCTGATATTTAAAGAGTCACTGAGAAGTGGCTCTTTTTTTTATGGCTCTATTACAGAGGTTATTTCTTAACTTTTTTAGCTCCTTCAATAACTTTTTGCTTTAACCCTTCTTTGTATATTAAAACTTTATCTAATACACATGAATCATTAGAACCAATGATTTGAGCTGCAAGTATACCAGCATTTAATGCGCCATCTAGTGCAACAGTTGCAACAGGTACACCTCCTGGCATTTGTAAAATTGATAATACAGAGTCCCAACCATCTATTGAGTTGCTTGATTTAACGGGTACCCCTATTACAGGTAATGGCGATAGTGATGCAACCATTCCTGGCAGATGTGCTGCCCCTCCTGCACCTGCAATAATAACGTTGATACCTCTAGTATGCGCATTTTTGGCATAATCAAATAGTTTTTCGGGTGTTCGATGTGCAGAAACAATGTCTACTTCTATTTCTATATCAAAACCTTGTAGTATATCAATAGCTTTTTCCATTACTGGCATGTCACTAGTACTACCCATTATAATCCCAACCTTGCTCATTATGATATTTATTATATTATTTATCTACTAATTACTTTTATAGTCTTTTTTACCTTTTCGGCTATTATTCTGGCTTCTTCTATGCTTTCATGAACAATTGTAACATGTCCCATCTTTCTAAAGGGGCGTGTTTGTTTTTTTCCATAGATATGGGGGGTTACACCACTCCAAGCCATTATTTTTTCTATATTTTTATATACAACGTCTCCTGTATGTCCATCGGCACCAACCAAATTAACCATAATACCAGCTACTTTACTTTCTGTTGCACCTAAGGGCAGGTCAAGAATTGCTCTAACATGTTGCTCAAATTGATTAGTGTAGCTAGCTTCAATACTATAATGTCCACTATTGTGAGGCCTAGGAGCAACTTCATTAACTAAAATTTCATCATTTTGCGTTAAAAACATTTCTACAGCTAATATGCCCACATGCTCAAATGCAGTTGATACATTTTTAGCCACTTCAATCGCTTTTAAAGCAATTTTTTCATCAATTCTTGCTGGACAAATTACATATTCTACTTGATTAGCTTCAGGATGAAATTCCATCTCTACTACAGGATAAGTTTTGATTTCTCCTTGCGGATTACGAACGACAATTACAGCAATTTCATTTTTAAAATTGATCATTTCTTCAGCAATGCATTCTACATCAGGTAATTTTACTAGATCTGCTCCTGATTTCACAATAGAAACTCCTTTTCCATCATATCCACCTTGTGTACTTTTCCATACAAAGGGAAGTTTAACCTTGTTGTCGGTTATTCCTTCTGTGAGATGCGCTTTATTAGAGAACCTTCTAAATTTAGCTGTGGGAATATTATGATCTTCATAAAAGAGCTTTTGCTTTCCTTTATTTTGTATTTTTTCTAAGGTTTTGGCACTAGGAAAAACCTTTTTGCCTTCTTTTTCTAGATCAGCAAGTGCTTTAATATTAACGGTTTCAATTTCAAAAGTTAATACATCGACTTTTTTTCCAAAATTGTAGACGGTCTCATAATCCATTAAACTACCTTGTTCAAAATGATTACAAGCGATCTTACATGGAGCATCAGGATTTGGATCCAAAACATATGTTTGAATATCATATTTACGGGTTTCATAAAGCATCATTTTGCCTAATTGACCACCTCCTAAAATTCCTAATTTAAAATTTGATGAAAAAAAGTTTATCATTACGGGGATTTGAAATTAACCTACTGTGAGCAAAAATAAATTTTTCATAAAGAATAACCATAATAATACGAAGTAAATGCTATAGTCAAACTTTTATAATCACTATCTTTGCCGCTTTAAATTGAAAACCAGTAGAGAGTAAGTAAACGAAGGCATGATAAAACTGCACGATTTACAATTTGTTCCATTCATTGCAGAGGATGAAATAGCTACAGCAATTGATAGGGTTTCTGATCAGTTAAATAAAGAGCTATCGGATAAAAAACCCTTATTCATTGGGGTGTTGAATGGTGCATTTATGTTTGTTTCAGAAGTAGTTAAACGTTTTAACTATGATTGTGAGGTAAGCTTTGTGAAATTTTCTTCATATGAAGGTACCAAAACAACTCATGAAGTTAAAGAGTTAATTGGCCTCAATGAAAAATTGACAGGAAGAACCGTTGTTGTTCTAGAAGATATAATTGATACGGGAAATACTATTGCTTTATTATCCGAAACTTTAAAGGATAAAGGGTGTAGTGATGTGAAGATAGCTACTTTGTTTTTCAAGCCAGAAGCATATACAAAAGAGATTAATATAGATTATATCGGATTTGAAATTCCGAATAAATTTATAGTAGGATACGGTTTAGACTATGATGGACTAGGTCGCAATCTTACTCAAGTTTATCAACTAAAATCAAATAACATGACAAATTTGGTGTTATTCGGCCCTCCAGGAGCTGGAAAAGGAACACAAGCAGAAGTTTTAAAACAAAAATATGATCTAGTACATATCTCGACAGGAGATGTGTTTAGATATAATATAAAAAATGCAACAGATTTAGGTACTTTAGCAAAATCTTATATCGATAAGGGACAATTAGTGCCTGATGAGGTTACTATTAATATGCTTAATGCCGAAGTTGATAAAAACCCAAATGCTAAAGGTTTTATATTCGATGGTTTTCCAAGAACCGAAGCACAAGCGGATTCATTATCCGAATTATTAACTTCTAAAGGAACAGAGGTAAGTGCTATGGTGGCATTAGAGGTGGATGATGAGGTATTGGTGCAACGCTTACTTGAAAGAGGAAAAACCTCTGGACGTGCTGATGATGCTGATGAAGGAGTAATTCGTAACCGTATCAAAGTATATTATGACGAGACGGCTATCTTAAAAAATTACTACCAAAAACATGATAAATATTTTGGGGTAGATGGAGTAGGAGCTATTGAAGAGATTACAGAACGTTTAAGTTCTACTATCGATAAACTTTAATTGTTTTATTTATTACCAGTTCTCCGCAATTTATCGGGGATAACATGCACTGAGTTATGACAGAAGGAAATTTTGTAGATTATGTAAAGTTACATGTGACTTCCGGAAACGGAGGGAAGGGATCTGTGCATTTACATCGAGAAAAATATATTACTAAAGGAGGCCCGGATGGAGGTGATGGAGGACGAGGTGGTCATGTTATCCTTCGTGGTAATCCCAATATGTGGACACTTCATCATCTTAAATTTAAACGACATTTAAGAGCTGAACATGGTGGGCATGGAAGTAAAAGTAGAAGTACTGGAGCAGATGGAACAGATGTTTATGTTGATGTACCGCTGGGAACTGTAATACGCGATACAGAGACTCAAAATATTATTTCCGAAATCACTGAGAGTGGCCAAGAATATATTGCTGCAGAAGGCGGTATGGGAGGTAGAGGAAACTGGCATTTTAAAAGCTCTACAAATCAAACACCTAGGTATGCGCAACCTGGAGTCGAAGGACAAGAACATGATATTACTCTTGAACTTAAGATATTAGCAGATGTGGGATTAGTAGGATTTCCAAATGCAGGAAAATCAACCTTATTGTCTGTAATTACATCAGCAAAGCCTAAAATTGCAGATTATGAGTTTACCACACTTAAACCTAATTTAGGGATTGTAGAGTATCGGGATTTTCAAACTTTTGTTATGGCAGATATCCCGGGTATTATAGAAGGAGCTGCAGAGGGTAAAGGGATTGGTCATCGTTTCTTACGACATATAGAACGTAACTCAACACTTTTATTTTTAGTACCGGCAGACGCTCCTAATATTACTGAACAATATGAGATTTTACTAGACGAATTAAGGCGCTATAATCCCGATTTATTAGATAAAGAAAGACTCGTTGCGATTTCTAAATGTGATATGCTAGACGATGAGCTTCAAGAAGAATTAAAAGTAGAACTTGATAGTCAACTTAAGGTTCCATATTTATTTATATCATCTGTCGCACAACAAGGTTTACAGGAATTAAAAGACAAGCTTTGGCAAATGCTTAATGCATAGTTTATCTTACTTCAATCATTAACTAGAGATAGAGTTTGAAAAGTTGATTTATTTTAAAAATCTATAGTGTTTTGGACTTGAATTTTTACTCAATTCATTTTTTCAATCTGATACATTTTAATCATTTTCTTTTCTAAAATTTTATTTGGAGTACTTTTTAGTATAAAATTTCGAAAGCTCTGTCCGTATTTCCAATGTGCTATTTTTTCGGTACGTCTCGATAATTTAACAATAGTATTTACTTTACTGTATCTTTTCTTTTGAAATTTAGAAAATGCTATTTCCGTATTTTCTTCATTATTGATAAAATGAGACAGGTAATACGCATCTTCAATTGCTTGAGCACCTCCTTGTCCCATATCTGGAGTAGCACTATGGCAAGCATCGCCAATCAAACAAATAGTATCTGTATGCCATTGTTGTAAAGGAGTTATATCATTAATATCACCTCTAATAATTTTATCATTCATTGTATTGGAGATGAGTTGATGTACAATAGGATGAAATTTTGAAAAGATTTCTAAAAGTTTGTTCTTAAGATGTGTTGTATTATCTTTTTGATTTGGTTTACTAGTTACTACTGCAAACCAATATACTTTTTGGTCAGATATTCTCGAGATTCCAAATCTAATTTGATTTCCCCACATTTCAATACCTCTATGTTCAAAACCTGAGTCAATTTTGATATCTGCAACTCCCCTCCAGCAGGTTTGACCAGAGTAACGAATTTTGCTTTTTGGAAATAACTGTTTTCTAATTTTAGAATGAATACCATCGGCACCAATTAAAGTGTCTGTTACCGTAGAAGAATTGTCTTCAAAAATCACTTTTATTTTTTGAGGAGTTGCTTTTTCGAATTTATGAAAAGCCTTACCCAAAGTGATTTTATGTTTCGGGATGGAGTTTAATAGAATTTCTTGAAGTTCGGCACGATGAATTGCTATTGTAGAAAATCCAAATGTATCAACTACGAATCCTTGATGTGTGTCAGAAAGAGGCGACAAGTCTTGATTAGTGACAGATATTCTGTCAATAGTATTTCCTTTTTCTGCTATTTTATCTAAGATACCAAGCCAATCTAGTACCTGCAAAGCATTAGGGGCAAGCCATATACCAGCCCCTGCCGTTTTTAAAGAAGGTGCTTTTTCAAAAATATGATAATCAATTCCGTGTTTTTCGAAAGCTAAAGCAGTTGTCAGCCCTCCTATTCCTCCCCCTATAATTGTAATCATAGTATGCGTATTTTATTTAGCTTAAAATTAAAGTAAACTATTGTTTTTCTGTATGTATTAGTGTGTCTATTTCAAAGAATTTCTCTTTAATGAGACTTAAACCAAATGCAGCTGCAGCGGCTGTAAAAACAGAATAATCTAGAGGTGCTTTTATACCTGTTGAAATAGTCATTGCCAATGCAAAAGTAAGTAGTATTACACCACTCAATTTGGCTACAAATGTAGTTTTGAAGCCTATAATTAAGAATATTGCAAGTAACAATTCTGCTATTGTAACCGCTATGGCAATTGGATTTATAACAGCGTCTGGAAACCAGGGATTAAGTAGTTGTGTGTACTCTAAAAAGTTATCCCAATTTCCCCATGCAGATTTTTCTTGTGACCACATTCCAAACCTATCAGCTATGGCAGATAAAAAACCTATAGCTAAGGTTAGTCTTAAAAACAGTTTGATGTACATAGTTTTATATTTGCCTAGTTTTGCGATGGAATAGGTGTCATTAATGTAGCTCTACCAATTCTGTTCCATGTGTTAATACAGCATATGCCCATGATGATATCGGCTACTTTTTCTTTGCCAAAAATAGTAATTGCATTTTGATATAGGGCATCCTGTAATCCATCAATAGAAATGTTGGTTATTTGCTCTGTCATTTCAAGAATAATTTGCTCTTCTGTACTAAAAAAAGGAGATTCTTTCCAGTTTGCTAGGGCATGAATTCGAAATTGTTTTTCTCCTTGTTCAACAGCTTCTTTAATATGCATTTGTATACAATATGCGCACCCATTAATTTGGGATGCTCTAATCTGGATTAATAAAAATTCTGATGCTGTTAATGAACTTTTTTTTATGTCGTCATATAATTTATATAGAGGTTGATATGCGTTAGGATTAACTTCATTGATGTTGATTCTTTCGGTATTCATGTCTTTGTTTTTATAGTACAATACAAAAATCCGAATAAGGGATGGTCAAAAAATTAATCTAGATTAAGAAATAGTTCGTGATTATTACATCTGGAGATTTTATTTAGCATTTGAAATTAAATGATAATGGGGTAACATTTTGTTTGATTAAGACACCTACCATTGATATTAATCAAAACTATAAAAAAACAAAATGAAACTTAAAACCTTATTATTAACCAATTCAGCAATACTTGAGTATTCTCAGATAAAAATTGCAGATTTAAATTTTGCCTTTTATAAATTCAAAACTTCATATAAAAACTTTAATAAACAAAGTGTTCTTGTAGTAATTTTATTACTTTTTTCTACTATTTTTTATGCTCAAACAGTTACAATTCCTGATGCCAACCTTAAAAACACATTAATTAACAATTTAAGTATCAATACAAATGCGGATACTGAAATACAGGTAACCGAAGCGAATGCCTATACAGGATATTTAAATTTGTTTAATAAGAATATTGGAGATGCAACAGGTATTGAAGCTTTTGTAAATATTAAGGGACTAAATTTATCGAGTAATAATTTGTATACTGTAGATGTGTCTAAAAATATAATGCTTGCTAGTTTAGCATTAAATAGGAATAACATTGCTGAACTAGATGTTACCAAGAATACAAAATTAGTATCATTAGGAGTTGGAGAAAATGATTTAAAAAGTATTGATATATCAAAAAACACATTTCTTAGAACATTTTATTGTAATGATAATGCGTTACGGTCATTGGATTTTTCTAAAAATATATTGTTAGAATTTTTGATTGTTTCGTATAACGAGATAAGTGTTCTAGATGTCTCTAATTTATTGTATTTAGATACATTAGTTTGTACAAAAAATTCATTGTCTAGTCTAGATTTGTCCACTAATGTTAATTTGACGTATTTGCTTTGCGATCAAAATCAAATATCACATTTAGATGTTTCCGGTAACGATAAGCTTGAGATTTTTGCATGTGGATATAATGATATGACCACTTTATTGTTACCATCGTTATCTACTTCTCTAAGGAGTTTTTCATGTAATAATAATTTATTAGAATCAATAGATGTTAGTCCTTTTCCAAATTTAGAAGTTTTAACATGTTCTAGTAACCCTATTCCATCATTAGATTTGTCTGAGATCTCAAGTTTGAAGTCTATTACTTGTGGTAATAATAATGTGATTACCAAATTAGACGTTTCTACTCAAAAAGGGTTGACCTATCTTTCTGCAGGGTTTAGTCGTAAATTATCTTCAGTAAATGTTAACAATGGGAACAATACAAATATGACCACTTTGTATTTAAGAAATATAGCTCCAACGGCTAAAATTTGTGTTGATGATGTAGCGTATGCTAGTGAGCAGTTTACCGATATTGATAGCTCTACTATATTTACAAATCAATGTTCGGTTGTTTATATTCCGGATGTTAATTTAAAGCAAGCATTAGTCGATAACTTAGTTATTAATACGAATGCAGATACAGAAATACAGGTTACAGAAGCAGAGGCTTATACAGGAAATCTAAATTTGTTTAGTAAGAATATTGTCGATATGACAGGTATTGAGGCTTTTGTAAATATTAAAGCATTATTTGTCGAGGACAATAATATTTCTAGTGTTGACCTTTCTTCTAATACTCTTTTAAAGTATTTAAGTATTAGTAAAAATC
Source organism: Aquimarina sp. AD10 (assembly GCF_003443715.1). Classification (NCBI taxonomy): domain Bacteria; kingdom Pseudomonadati; phylum Bacteroidota; class Flavobacteriia; order Flavobacteriales; family Flavobacteriaceae; genus Aquimarina; species Aquimarina sp. AD10. Next base: position 5,311,891 of record NZ_CP031965.1, read on the forward strand.
AATTAGATAGTTTAGATGTCTCAAATTTATTGAATTTAACTAATTTAGTATGTACAAAAAATTCACTGTCAAGTCTAGATTTGTCCACTAATATTAATTTGACGTATTTGCTATGTGATCAGAATCAACTATCGAGTTTAGATGTTTCTGGTAATGATAAGCTTGAGACTTTTATATGCGGATATAATGATATGACCACTTTAATATTACCATCGTCATCTACTTCTCTAAAGCGCTTTGCATGTAATAATAATTTATTAGAATCAATAGATGTTAGTCCTTTTCCAAATTTGGAAGTTTTAACATGTTCTAGTAATCCTATTCCATCATTAGATTTGTCTGAGATCTCAAGTTTGAAATCTATAACTTGTGGTAATAATAATGTGATTACCGAATTGGACGTTTCTACTCAAAAAGGATTGACCCATCTTTCTGCAGGGTTTAGTCGCAAATTATCTTCAGTGAATGTTAAAAATGGTAACAATATAAATATGACTACTTTGTACTTAAGAAGTATAGCTCCAACAGCCAAAATTTGTGTTGATGATGTGGCGTATGCTAATGAGCAGTTTACAAATATTGATAGCTCTACGGTATTTACAAATCAATGTTCTATTGTTTACATTCCAGATGTTAACTTCAAAAATCGAATATTAAGTCATGACCCTATAATAGATAGTAACGCAGATGGAGAAATTCAGGTTTCTGAAGCAGAAAAATTTAATGGTTTTTTGAAAGTAGGAAATTATAATTTTAGTTATGAAAACTTAATAGAAGATCTTACGGGTATTGAAACTTTTGTAAATCTTAAGGGTTTTGATTGTTCAGAACAATCGGTAAATCAAGATTTAGATTTTTCTACCAATACATCTCTTATAGAAATAAATATTGGCGGAAATGAGATTTCAAATATAAATCTGTCTAAAAATCTATCATTAAAAATACTAGATGTTTCGGGTAATTATTATTTATCTAATCTTGATGTAAGGGCAAATATTAACTTAGAAGAGCTTAACATAAGACATACAGAGTTTTCTGCTATCGATATATCTAAAAACACTGTTTTAGTGAAATTAGAAGCATTTGCAAGTGATTTAACCTCTCTTGATTTATCAACCAATATAGAATTGAAAGATCTTTCTCTGGGAGGTTCTAAAATAACTACTATAGATTTAAGTGCTAATACTAAGTTAGAAAAATTAGAATGGCAATCTGATTTATATAACGAGATTGATTTATCTTCTAATATTAATTTAAAAAGTTTTGCAGGTTATGGCACTAATTTTTCCGATTTTAATATATCTAATAATGTTAATCTGGAAAGTTTGTACATAGGAAATAATAAAAACCTGAAAACTTTAGATGTAACAAATAATGTAAAATTAAAAATTCTTTCGATTGCAAATACTGAACTCTCAATATTAAATCTTTTAAATAATGTAGCCTTAGAGCGATTAGATATTGCGAATGCAAAGTTTACTGAACTTGATCTTTCAAATAATAAGATGTTGCAGTCGTTGAATGTGAAAAATAATAAATTTGCCAATTTAGATTTATCATGTGTAAATTCATTGACTAGTTTAGATGTTAGTAATAACGCATTTTTAGAATCTTTAAATATTAAAAATGGTAATACAAGTAATATATTCTATTTTGTAGCTACTGGTGCTCCTTTGTTGCAATTTATATGTGTTGATAATGTTGATGTTGCAACTGTAAAATTTAAAAGAATCGATAGCAGTATCACAACTTTTACTCAAAATTGTAATGGTGATACATGTAATTCTAATACGATAAAGGCTGATGTGGTTTATAACGATAAGTTTATTGCGAACAATTCATATAAAATATTTCCGATGCCATTTAATGATGAACTTATTGTGAATGGCATAACAAATGAGAAGATATTTGAGGCGGACTTTTATTCTATAACAGGGAAACATTTTTCTGTAGGTTATATTACAGAAAATAATAAACAAGTATTTAATACAAGTCAACTTCCATCAGGTGTTTATTTTTTAAAATTTAGAACAGATAAAGGCTTCTTAGTAAGAAAAATTATTAAACAATAAATTATAACTAAACCACCCTGAAACAGGGTGGTTTAGTATGTGTTTAATGCTTTTTCCTCATTAGATTTGCTTTAATAGATATAGAACTTGCCTTGATTTTTATATTTCCTAAAAAAATGGATAAAACTGATTCGTTTTTTTTTATTCTCGACTCTTCTATGCTGTGCACAAAGTGTTTAATCTGTATAATTTATATCTTATTTTGATTAAAAAGAAAAAATCAAAATAGTTCTACTTTATGAAGTTTTAGACTTAAAAAAGGAATTAAATTAAAAAAGAGTTCTTGGTTTTTTACGAGCTCTTATTTTACTTAAAAATTCAGGAGTAAATCCTAGATATGAGGCAAGCATATATTGAGGTACACGTTGAACGAAATCAGGATTATATTTGCAAAAAACAGTATACAGCTCTTCACCTGATAATTTATACATAAATTGAATTCTACGTTGATCTGCTATACGTACTTTTTCATGTATGATTCTAAAATATTGATTTAAGGAAAGAGAGTCCTTTAGAATACAATCTAATTTTTCTTTATTAATTTTTAAGATCAATGAATCTTCTGCGGCTTGGATACTAAATTCTGAAGGAGTTTGATTAATAAAACTATCAAAATTGGTGTACCACCAATCTTCTATTCCAAAATTAATCACTTTTTCGACACCTTTACTGTTTAAGAAATAAGATCTAAAACAGCCTTTTATTATAAAATATATATGTTTGCAGTATTGCCCTTCTTTTAAAAGGTATTCTTTGTTGTTGACATCTTGATATTCTAACGCTCTTAAGAATAAGGAGAGTTCATTACTAGGTGGGGTGACAAACCTTAATATGTGATTTTTTAATGGTTCTACCATGATAAGAATAGCGTAAAGGTTTTGTGCTATAAAAATAATACATTGTATCAAAATTATGGTAAGAATTCTATGTAAAGAAATGCTAATATGGTAGATAAGTATTGATATTACTTTTTAGGTTTTAAAATTAAAAAGTCCTTATCCATGACATTTCCGGTAATGATTAAATCTTCATAAGGTGTGGCAACTGTCGAGCCAGACATTGTACTGCCATCTTCTACATAAATTTTTTCTACAGAATAATCATTTTTTTCACGATAACTAATTTTTAAAATTTCTGAGGGAGAGGTTTCCTTTTTTCCTTGGGCATATGCTTTAAATCGTAATAAGTTAGGATGAGCCCCTACCCAAAGGTTGCCTTGCGGATCGATTTCAATATTATCCACGCCTGTACCGCAGGGAATATCTTCTATGAATTCTAGATCTCCATTTTGTTTGATGCTATAGACCTTAATTAAGAAACCACGAGGAGAGGCTACATAGAGTAATTGTCGTTTAGGGTCATGATTTATTCCGTTAGCATATGCGATACCATTTGCTACTTCTCTATAGTTTTTGCCGTCAAAGTAGATCACGTTAGCAACAGAAAGCCCACCATATTCTTCCATGAATTTTCCGAAGCCTTCATTATAACCATGATCATTAGTGAAGTAGAATCTATTTTCGTCTACCAAAACAATATCATTAGGACTAATCATAGTTGAATCGATTAATGATTTTTCGAAAATAAGTTGCTCTTTATTTTTCGTAAACACCTCTATTGAATGTCCTTTTGGAGTGTGATTGACCGCCATAACGATATAGGTGCTATCTTTTTTAAGTATAGAAATTCCATGTGGAGCAAAAGACTTAGAGAAAGACGAAGTAAGATGTGTAAGATTAAAATTACCAGATGTTAGGTCCATGCTATATAAGCCTCCATGCTCTTCTTTTGTAGGAGGGTAAATCTTTCTATCTGTTGACGAGATTAAGGCAAATCCATCTATATGACTCACTGTAATATCTTCTGCACCTACTAAAGGTATTTTTTTCAAGATTTCACCATTAAAATGAGGTTCAATGGTTCTGAAATAACCAGTAGATATTAAGGTGTATGCTACAAAACTTATAACGATTAGAGAGAGTGCTAAGATAATTTTTTTTAAAAAACTCATGAATTAATTTTTTCAGATTACATCGATTAAGATAGCGTTACTTTTTAATGCAATCTAAGATACCTAAAAACTATATATTTTAAGGTATGTTAAAGCACATGAAGGTTATTTATAGTAACAGTAAACGATAATAGCACATTAAATTGAATGATAAGGAAAGTAAAAACGAATTCTAAAAGAATGGCTACAGATAATAATTTTACATCACGTATGTGCTGATCATGATACTATATTTATCCTTTATTATTACTGTATTATTTACGTCTTTTATATTCTATGTGATAGAATGAATTTAAGATTCTGTTAAGAGTTATTTAACCTAAGATTACCAAAGCTAAATAATTTTTCAACGTTTAAAAAAAGCTAGATTAAATTAAACTAAAATCAAACCCGTCATAATGAATATTAGAAATTTATTTCCTGTTTTTGTAGGTGCTATTTTATTATTAACCACTGCATGTAGTGACTCTGAAAAATATATAGTCACAAAAGATGAAAACGGAAAGTTAATAGCTCAAAAAATATCAGATTTGCCTGAAATTAATGCAAATAAGGAGCTGGAAGAAAAATTACCAACCATTATAGAGTTTACTTCTGTTGATAAGGGTTTTTCGGTTCTTTCTGATGCTATTAAAACAGCAGAAGTTACAGAAACATTCACGCAAGAAGGAGGTTTTACTATTTTTGCTCCCATCAATAATGCATTTGATAAATTTCCGCCAAAATCAAAAGAAAAGTTGCTGAACCCTGAAAATAAGGAGCAATTAGCAACAGTATTAAAATACCATATCATTCCAAGTGTAATATCTAAAGGAGATATTGTAAAAGCGATAAGAGAAGGTGGAGGAAGTATTCCTTTAAAAACTCTTGAGGGGTCTCGTATAACAGCTTCTCTAAAAGGGGATACTGTATATTTGATAGACGAAAGTGGTAACGGAGGTCGATTGATTACAACTGATGTTGAAGCATCTAACGGATTTATACACACAGTGGATGCTGTTATGATGCCTAAGAAATAAGACTTTATTTTTAAGTCCCAATATATAATTGAAAAAAAGGAGCGCTATTTATAGCGCTCCTTTTTTTATTGCTAATATCTAATTTACTTTAATTCTTACACCTTCAGAATGACTAGAAAATTCGGGAGCATACATACTTTGGATTGTTGTAATACCGTTAGAAAAATCTCCTTTATTATTTACGCGTAAGTCATATTCAAAAACGAATACTCCTTTTGGTAAATAATCGAAGAAAAAGTTAGTTGATGCATCTTTAGTGCTTTCATAGTATCCTAGATTATCCTGCCATTTGTATTGTGAAATTACATTGATAGGCTCAAGTCCAGAAGCACGCATGTCTTTCATATGTACAAACTGCATTGCACGATCAGATCTTAATTCGATACGCACTCGAACCAGATCTCCTAGTGCTAATTTGGTTTTATCGGTAATCTCTGTAATTTTTTCACCAGTATCCGTATTCTTTTTTAAGTATAGTTTTTTCTTAAGGAATAATGGGGTTTTTGCAGGTGTAATCTTATCTAGGTTTTCAAAATATTGCCAGTATAAAGCTCCCCAAGCAATACCTTTTCCTTTTTTTGAAATTTTAGCAGTTCCCATTTCAGGTTTGATATCGTTTCCGTTCCAGGATGTTTTAAAGTAGCCCGTACCTGCTTCTACCTTTACATCTTCTAATTGATTTGGATCAATAGTTTGATTACCAAGTACAATTGATACCATATCTGTAACAGATAACCAATCATTTCCTTGTAGCAACAAAGCATATACAGCATCAGCTGTTGCTTTAGTTGTTTTCCAACGATTAGTTTGTTTGTTTTTTAATAACCAAACCTTTAGATTATCTACAATCTTCGTTTTTAGCGGTTCTTTTTCAATTTCAGAAAATACTTCGATCATTAAAGATTGGGTTTCTATAGGCGCTTGATACCAATACCAACTAGAAGTGTTAGATTTCCAATACATTCCTAATTCTTCACTTGTAATACTTTTCTCATCTAATGATCTAATGATTTTTGTAGCAATGTCTGGATTATTATTTCGGTGCAAAACAAGAGCCAGTAAGCCTTGAGTATATAGACTTTGCTTTAACCAATATTTTTTTGATTGACCTAAATAATAGTCCCAAGCTTCATTCGTTTTTTTCGGCCTAGCAATGTCTTCAAAGAAACTACGCATGTATAGATAATGCACTTGTGTGTAGCTTAAGTGATTCTTATTGATATCTATCTTATTTTTTGCACAATATCGTTTTAAATCGGTATACTCTTTAACAAATTCGGTGTCTAAAAAACGAATTGCATTTTGTAACATATTCTTAGTATTGCTATCAAATTGCGTTACACCAAGTTTTTTAAGATGCCCAAATCCAGTAGCTATATGTTGTGTAATAAATCGATTTTCTAGTCCTCCTTTAAACCAAGGAAAACCACCCGAACCATATTGCATTTGCTGTAGTTTTAGCAATGCAGATTGTAGCTCATTATTCATTTTGTTTAAGTCAAATAATAAAGCAATTCTCTTCTTTTGTTCTGTTTCACTTTGTGCATCACGTAGCCACGGAGTCTCTTGTATTATTAAAGATTTAAGTTCCTGATTCTTTTCAAGATTACTTACTAAAGCATCACTAGATTTCCATTGATTAAAAACTTCCTGAATTCTAGGGTTGCTGTTTGCAATATGACTAGCTAGTGCGTTGGCATAATACCTTGAGAATGTTTGTTCTGAACACTCATAAGGATATTCCATAAGATACGGAAGTGCCTGTACGGCGTACCATGCAGGATTAGAGGTCATTTCTAGAGTTAGCTTATGGTGTTTTAAAGTGGTAGAATTGTTATCTCTTAGTTTAGTAAGCGTAAATGTTTTAGTTTGATCAGAACGAATCCACATAGGCAGTGTTTCGGTTACTAACATTCTATTACTTAACACAGGTAAAACATTTTGTTCTCCATCAGAAAAATCCCCTGCTTTTGCAACGATTTTGTATTGTACTGTTTGTACGTTATCAGGGATTGATAGCTCCCAAGAGATATTTGTATTTCCTTTGCTTTTTACTTCGAAATTTTGACGTGCAGTAGTATTTTGTAACTGAGTATCAATTGCTTTATTTGTTAAAGCATCAAATAATTGTAATTCTACTATACCATTTAAATCTTTGGTAGCTAAATTAGATATTTTAGAGCTTATTACAATTTTATCACCTTCTCTAAGAAACCTTGGAGGATTCGGAAGAATCATCAATTCTTTTTGAGTAACCGTTTCTAATGTGGTGGTCGCAGAGTTTAGTGTTTTAGTATGCGCTAGTAGTTGTAGTTTCCATTTTGTTAAGGCTTCTGGAGCCGTAAAATTAAAACTCACATTACCCTCTTTATCTGTTGTAAGTTTTGGAAAGAAAAAAGCAGTTTCTTGAAGATTTTTCCGGATTTTCACACCTTCTAAAGAAGTTTCTTTTTGAGACTTGTCTTCTTTAGTTTTTTCAGAAGATGCTAGAGCAATACTATCTCCTTCTACAGATTCTTTATCTGTATTAGCAAAGTTTTCTACGGTTATCTCTTCTAATTCTGCATCATCAGCCATTTCCATTGCAGCCATAGGAGCAGGAGAAGATTTCATCATTCGTCTACTTCTAAAATATTGTTGTTGACCAAAATACAATCCAAACCAATTTAATCGATCATATTCTTGATTTGAATAATAGTACCCAGACCCACTGTGGTTTTGTAGATTAAAAGATATACTACCAAAACTTTGTGTGGCAGTCCTTTTGTTTTGAGAATAATATTCTGGACGATTAATTGGGTCAAAATACCATTGATGCGGAGAAAACTGATCTAAAGAAATGTCATACATGCTTGCAAGAAGTTCTGCACTTACACGATCTCCTTTAGGGCCTTTGATAGTGAAACTCCAAGTTTCTTGTTGACCGGGTTTTAATTTGTCTCTAAATGTCTTAGTTTCGATACTAAGTGATGTTGGAGCATATGGCACGGGTATCAAAACCGAACCATTTTGATATCCATTATAATTCACAAAGCTATAACGTATTGCAAAACCACCTAAGTCTTCTTTGGTGACTGGGATTTTTATGATTTTACTGTTGTTAGAAAGCTTGATGAATCTCGTTTCTATAACCTTGTGGTTTTTTTCGATATCAACAGTAATTGTAATATCATTTGATGCAGAACTTAGTTTGACAATAGCTTCATCACCAATGATATATGAGTTTTTGTTCGTAGTAACTTCAAATAATTGTTTGTCACTTATGTTAGTATCCTTTTGACTATACATTGTTGTGTAACGTATGTCCTTTACAGATTGTCCAAAACGATCTTTGGTAGTTAGTTCTATGACATACTTACCGGATTCCCACTTTTTAGTGTTGTTTAAGACAATTTCTTGTATTCCTTTTGTGTTGTCTTTCGTTTTTGCAGTATTAAAAGCTTTTTCAAAAACTAATGTCCCTTTTTTCCAAGTTCTATAATCATGTTCGTTTTCAAAAGCGTCATGAGGGAATAATTTTTCAAACTCTTCTTTTTTAAAGCCTTCATAATCGGGTGCTTTCCATGGGCGTATACGTATTGGTTTGTTGGGAGCTTTTAGTTTGAATATTTTTATTTTCCCAGAAGCTGCAATTGCTTCATTGTTCAGGTTTAGAGTGCTTACTTTAAGTGAACTTCCTTTTTGGGTTTTGTCAATCTTATCTTTTAATTCGATACTAGCAATCATAGCATGATATCCCACACGAACTGTGGTAGTTGTACTTCTAGTTTCACCATTTATATCTGTAACATCAGCTGTGACTTCATATGTAAATATGGGTAAATCATCTTTGTTTGCACTAAGGTCAGGAATTGCTTGAAAATCGATGAAATATTCTCCTTGATCATTGGTTTTAGTTTCACCATGTGTGATTTCTTGTGGTTCAACATTGTACCTTGGATACCAATAGCACCATCTAGGGTATTGTACTTTTCGATGTACTCGATATACCACTTTGGCGTCTGTTATCGTACTACCTGCGTAGGCAGCTGCAATAGCTTTTAACTTGATGGTGTCATTTACTTTATACGTTTGCGTTACAGGATCAAATTTTGTTTCAAATTTTGGTCTTTTGTATTCTTCTACAGAAAAAGAAACGCTATGATAGTCATTAGTTTGTATGGTATAGGTACCTGTAAGTCCAGATGTTGGAAGAATAAATTCACCATTAAAAGACCCATAATCATTTGTGGTGTGATTGGCAACCTTGACTTCTTGACCATTTACATCTCTAAGTGTAATGTATGCAGGTTGTTGCGGTGAAACTTTAAAATCATCTTTTCCACCAGATTGCATTACAATTCCTTTATAATATACTGTTTGGCCAGGTCTGTAAATACTTCTGTCTGTAAACAAAAATGTTTGTTGTCTACTCTGATTATTATGTTGTGGCTGGTACGATTGATTTAAGTAATAACCACTAAAATATGCGTTATCTTTTTCGTAAGAAATAGTAATAGTAACATCGTAATAATGTGTATTTACGATAAGACTTGCCTGGCCATTTTTATCAGTCATTAAGGTTTTATCTAATTTTTTACCATATCCTCTTCGGTCATTCGCTTTAAGGTGCATTTTTGCATTGGCAATAGGCGTACCTGTAATTCGATCAAGGACTTGAAAAATAGTCTTTTCAGGCGTCTTATTTTCAATAAGTGCTAAATTGCTTACTTGCACAGTACCATATGAGAATAAGTTTTTTTGTGAAAGATCTTTTGTGATTGTACTAACGATAAGATAGTTGCCATTTTCTAAAGGCGGAAGTAGGACTTCGGTTGAGTGTGATTGAAAATCATGTTCGTCACAAATTTCAGATTCCCAAACTTTACTTGCTTTAAGATTGTTTAAAAATTTAATTTGATCTGCAGATTGATATAATTTTCTTAAAGCTACTAGTTGATTTTGATTTATTTTTAAAGCTTTAAAGTATAATTTATTTAAATTCTTATAGTTAACGAGTAATCGCCCAGATTTGTTGATCGGAACATATTTCTCAGTCTTTAAAGAAAGTTCGATATGCAGTATCTGACTTTTTAGAGACTTACATTTATAAGCACCTCTTGAATCAGGAAATTTTTTTATGATACTATCACATAACTCTAAAGCTTCTTTTAGTTTCCATCTGTGTGTTTTGTTTTCTTTAGGAATATATGTTTCTCCTTGATGTTTATATTGATTAGCTATTTCATATGCATATAAAGCAGATGTTTTATTCGTGCCTATTTTTTCTTGTTCTTCGGATAGTGTTTTTAGTAAAATATCTTGTTTGTTCGAAAAATTAGCATTTTGATAAACAAAGTTCAAACGCTCAATATTTACCTCTGTTAGCGCTTCTGGAGAATTATCCTTACTATGAAATCGTATTAAATTTTGATATAGTTTTAATGCATTTCCTTGTAGGGATAATGAATCTTTTGGGATTATAACTAAGGTAGAAAACTGTTTATGCTCTTTAAGGTAGTCTGAGCTATTTATGGTAAATGCATAAGCTGGTTTGGTAATATTAGTTTCTGAAGTTTTATAGAAGGACAAGGCATTATGGACTAGAAAATCATATAGCGTAGGGCGGTATTTTTTAGAGCCTTCTTCTTCGTCTAGTATTTGATTAAAGATAGAAAGATCGGTTTGTTGTGCCAAAACCCCATTTTGTATAGACTTTTGATAGTATAGATGTACTTCTGTAAACAAAGTTTCTAAATCCCAGGTTCTAAAATCTTCTTGGTCAGATTTTTCTGAAGTTTGAGTCCTGTTATAAAATTTCCATCTATTTTGTTGGAAATATTGCCAATACATATTGGCAAGAATGCTTTCAAGAATATTTCTTTTGGGAAATTTACTTTCATCAATTTCTCTTTTAAAGTCTTTTATAATATTAAGCTGTGCATCTTCTTCAAGGGTAAGCATATATTTAGCTTTGTGAAGAAGCGCTTTTATGATCTGATTATCGTTATTTTCCTTTTTAGCACTGGTATATATGGTCTGGACTACCTCTAATGCAGATTTAGGAAGCCCTTGTTGGTTAAAAACTTCAACTTTTTTCCAATTAGCTTGGTATTCATTTTGACCTTTCATAGTATATTGATTTGATATACATAATATAATAAGGATGATAAATTTTTTCATCATAAAGATTTTAAGTTGTTAAATTAACATAAGCAAGAGATGTACCAAATTAATGCTCTTTTATATATCTTTTAAATAACATGATAAAGCTAAGTATTTGTATTGAACCCTAACAATTTTGTTTTGATAAAACATTACTAATAAAATACTAAAATGAATAATGGCGAAGTAATATTGAGGGAAACCCTGATTTCAATTATTCTAACACGCTATTAGTTTAGTGAATAAGTTTTCTTAAATAATCAAGAGAGAAGCATATAAACTAGGTTTATTTCTTTTTTGTTCTCTGGTGCTTTTATTATTCATTGTAGGTTGTATCTTTACTTCTTTATATAAAATCATTCGGGCTTTGTTGTTATACTTTTGTTAGTATTCAATCAGTTTCGGATTTGAAGATTATTACAATTATGCGTGTACATTTTATAGCAATTGGAGGAAGCGCAATGCATAACCTCGCTATTGCATTACATCAAAAAGGATATAAAGTAACAGGAAGTGATGATACTATTTTTGAACCTTCGAAATCAAGATTAGATAAGTACGGGTTACTGCCTGCTGCATTTGGTTGGTTTTCGGATAAGGTGACTTCTGATCTTGATGCGATTATTCTAGGGATGCATGCTAAAGAAGATAATCCAGAATTACAAAAAGCAAAGGAGCTTGGTTTAAAGATTTATTCCTACCCAGAGTTTTTGTATGAACAGTCCAAAAATAAAACGCGAGTAGTAATCGGGGGATCTCATGGTAAAACAACTATTACTTCTATGATTTTACATGTGTTACATTATCACGATAAAGAAGTAGATTATATGGTAGGTGCCCAATTAGAGGGATTTGATACTATGGTACATCTTACAGAAGATAATGATTTTATGGTTTTAGAAGGGGATGAATATTTGTCGTCTCCTATAGATCGTAGGCCAAAATTTCATTTATACCAACCAAATATTGCTTTAGTCAGTGGTATTGCATGGGATCATATTAATGTATTTCCAACTTTTGAGAATTATGTTGATCAATTTAGAATATTTATGAGCGCTATTGTTAATGGTGGAGCATTGGTATATAATGAAGAAGATACAGAAGTCAGAAAATTGGCAGAAGCTACAGAAGCCCCTATTCGTAAGTTCCCATATGTGACGCCAAAATATAGTGTAGTAAATGGTGAAACCCTCTTAGATACTCCAGATGGTGAAATGCCTGTTGAGGTATTTGGAGCACATAATCTAAGTAATCTTGCAGGAGCGAAATGGATATGCCAGCATATGGGTATTGATGAAGAAGATTTTTATGAAGCTATAGCGTCGTTTAAAGGAGCTTCGAAACGATTAGAAAAGATAGCAGAAAACGCTACAGGTATAGCTTATAAAGACTTTGCACATAGTCCTTCAAAAGTAAAAGCTACAACTAATGCTGTAAAAGAACAGTATGCAAATAGAAAAGTGATTGCTTGTTTGGAGTTACATACATATAGTAGTTTAAATGCCGAATTCCTTAAAGAATATGAAGGAGCTCTTGATGCAGCCGATGAAGCAGTTGTTTTTTATTCTCCAAAAGCAGTTAAAATTAAACAATTAGAAGAGGTTACCGCAAATCAAATAGGTGAATCATTTAATAGAAAAGACTTAATTATTTATACCAATCCAGAGGATTTTCAAGAATATTTAAAACAAAAAGATTTTTCTGATACTGCCTTAGTTTTAATGAGTAGTGGCAACTATGGTGGGTTAAATTTTGATGAAGTGAAAACTTGGTTTTAAGAGATTTTAAAAATGTTGTTCAAATAATTTGTTGACAAAATTAGCAACATCCTTTTGGTTATTTAAAATCAATTCTTGTTTTGCGTTTTCAATATCTGAAGGCACTTTGTCTTGACTTAGCTTAAACTTTCCTTCCCAATGTTCTACCTCAATCTCAAAACAATGAATATAGGGAACTAGTCGATCCATTCTTGTATCATCAAGATCTAGTATAAATTTTTGATGGGGAGCTTCAAGAAATTCTGTCATAGTGACTATTGATTTTTTGATCGCATCTGTATCTCTTAGCTCTGTTACCGTTCCTGTAGCATGAGCAATGATGTAGTTCCAGGTAGGTAATTGCTTTGTAGTATATATCGAAGGGGAGATATAGGTTTGAGGACCTTGAAAAATAGCCGTAATAGGGTAACCGTCCTTTAGTAATCTAATATGTGGGTTGTTTTTATCGATATGTCCAATTAATTTTTCGCCATGAAATACTAGTGGAGCATGGGTGATAAAGGGAGTCTTATTTTCTGCGGATACTAATACCGAGAACGGATAAGATTTAGCAACTTCTTTACTATTTTCGGGGTTGTAATCTTGGTGATGTTTAGGTGGATACACAGTTTAAACGTTAAATTGTTGAAGATGATGATCTAAATGTTTGTATTGCATTTGGCCCCATTGCTCGTTAGTGAATTTCCCAAACATAGGATGTGGGCCCCATTCTTTTTTATTTCTCTGGTTAGCGAATTCAGACACAAGAGACAATAGCTCATCTTTTTCCTTAATAAATTCTTTCTGGTCTGTTACTTTTAATTTAGCATGTGTAGGTAAGCTTTTTCTCCAAGGTTTATCATTATATAAACTTTTCTTGAAAAATATTTTAGCCAATACGTTAGGCTTAAGATGTGGATGGTTTTTTTGAAGTGCTATTTTTAATGGAAATTGACAATGATTAAGCATTTGTGATGTGGTCATTTTTCCCCACAAAGGTTTTTCGTCATCAGATAATTGTTTAATTCTATTTTCTATTTCATCCAAGGTAGACTTTTCAAACAAAGACTTCATAACTAAAAAATTATAGTGAATAGCTATATCCAAAAATACTGCATTAAAACTATAGAAACAAATAAAGGCAAATCATATGATTTGCCTTTATTTCTATTTATATGTTGTTCTGATTAACTTGCTTCGTCAAAAAATAAACCTAAAAACCCTTCAAGATCATCACTGGTATTAATATCTTTAGGTGTACCTAAATTCATCATAAGCGGTTGATCTTTTATTGTTCCTTGTAGAAAATACTGAAATGTAGTTCCCATTTTAAATTTATATCCTTTCAATTGACTACCAAAAGAAGTAAAAGTTACTTCAGTTGCTGCATCATCACTTTTTCCTTCAGTAAAGGCAGTGATTGTTGCATAAAAAACATCTTTTAACATGTCTGCACTATAGTAATCCCATCTAATTGATGTTCCATCACAGGCTTGCAATTCATACTCTGATGTAGCTTCGCATCCTCTAGGAACTTGTATGTTATTTCCTACTAAATTTAAAAAGGAAACCTTCTTGTCTTGACCGTAAAAACTTAACGCTGTAAATAGTAAAACGAAAGTAAAAATATTCTTCATAAATAGGTTAATTTGAAGTTGTTAATTTGTTCATTTTGGGATTTCGGGTGCCCAAATATAGTAAAACTTTCATTTTCAAACAAATATATATGTAAATTAATGTTAAAAAAGTATAAAATCAAATGTTAAATCCCTGCTTGATTGAGGTAATAATGTGTTGTTATTGAGGGAAATAGTTTATACTTTAGAGGATAAAAAAATATTGTATTATTATATATAAATTAAGCAAATGAGTGAGTTAAATTCTTCATTTTCTATCAAGAAATGGAGTGAAAATGATCGTCCAAGAGAGAAATTGATCGCTAAAGGGAAGAATTCTTTGTCTGATTCAGAATTAATGGCAATTTTAATCGGTTCTGGTAATCGTGAAGAAAGTGCAGTTGCTTTAAGTAAACGAATATTAGCTAGTGTGGATCATAAAATTAATACTTTGGGTACACTATCTATAAAACAGTTAACAAAATTTAAGGGTATTGGTGAGGCTAAAGCAATTACGATAATTGCAGGTTTAGAACTAGGGCGAAGAAGAAAAAAAGAGGAAGTAGAAATTAAACCTAAAATAACCAGTAGTAAAGATGCTTTTATTCTTTTACAACCTATTATCGGTGATCTTGATCATGAAGAATTTTGGGTGTTGTTTTTAAATAATGCCAATAAAGTTCTGTACAAAAGACAAATTAGTATTGGAGGAAAGACAGGAACGTTAGTAGATGCGCGTATCGTTTTTAGAGCAGCTTTAGAATCAGGAGCCACTGCAATTATACTCGCGCATAATCACCCTAGTGGAAAATTATCCCCAAGCCAATCTGATAAAGATTTAACTAAAAAACTAAAAACTGGAGGGGCTAGTTTAGATATCAATGTGCTAGATCATTTAATTATTACAGAAAAAACCTACTTTAGCTTTGCCGATGAAGCAATGATCTGAAAATTTATTAAGCTAATAGAAGCAATACTTTACGTGTAGATTTGAATTATTCTTAAGAATTTAGAAAAGTTAAAGTTTATTCTTTTTCAATTTTAGGAGTAGGGTGTTTCAAAGTTAGTTTGTTTTATATGTAACATGATTACAAAAAAAGGAGTATTTAGATAGAAGAACTAATAGAACTTTATATAGAAATATCGTTCGATTAGTCAAGAAGATAATCATAATTAGGGATAAAATTAAAATATGGTATTAATCCATGTACAAAAGGTTACACCAAGAGTTTCTTATACATTTAAACATATTTGTAGACGAATTTTAAAATTGGATGTTGATTTTACAGCCAAAATAGAAACTTTTATAGCACATGATGGGCCTAAATTTTCATACGGAAAACAACCATTAGGAAAAGAGTTGTATTTTCAAAGTGTAGAGTTGTTATTTGAACATGGGTTAAATGATGTAGATATTCATGTTCAGGATTGGGAAGAGACGAAGTGTTTTTTTCAAGTACAACATGAAAATGCAGCATTGCCTTTTGATATTTTTGCGGCGACATTCTATCTTTTAACCCGTTATGAGGAGTATCTGCCGCATGTAAAAGATAACCTAGGACGTTTTCCTGCTACCGAAAGTATTGCATACATACATGACTTTTTAAAAGATCCTGTAATAGATATTTGGGCATACAAATTCAAAAAAATCCTTTTAGAAAAGTACGCCAATCTTGAATTAGAGGAGAAAAAATTTAATATTATACCTGTTGTTTCGGTATCTCAGGCATTTGCATATAAAAATAAAGGCTTTCTAAGGTCTATAGGAGGTGGTTTTCGAGATTTATGGGGATTAAAATTAGATGAATTAACAGATAGAATAAAAGTTTCATTAGGTTTAAAAAAAGATCCCTACGATACTTTCGACTTTATAATTGATTTACAAAAGCAAAAGAAGAGAAAAGCTAAAGTTTTATTCGGCTTAGGTGATTATTCTAATTATGAGAAAAATATTGGTTTTAACCATTTAAAACATAGGACATTAATTAAACATATTGCTGATTATCTTGATGTAGGTTTAAAAGTATCATATGAAGCGATAAGTAATTTGTCTATACTAACCAAAGAAAAAGAACGAAGCGAAAATATTCTTAACAGAAGACTTAAATATGTGATTTGCGGTTTTTTTAAGATTAAGCTGCCAGAAGCGTATCGCAATTTTATTGAATTGGAGGTAGAAGAAGATTACTCTATGGGGTATTCTGGATATCCTGGGTTTAGAGCAGGTACATGTACTCCTTTTATGTTTTATGATTTGGATTATGAAGTACAAACTCCATTAGTAATATATTCTTTTTGCCTGGCTAATTTAGGAGGAGAAGAATTTGTTAAAAATGAAACATTTGCCCGAAATGAAGTAGTTGCTTATATAGAAAAAATTAAAAAGGTAAAGGGATGTTTTATTCCAGTTTTCGGTAACACCTTGTTTAGCGATTTACAAGAACAACCCTACTGGAAGTCAATCCTTGAAGATATTTGGAATATAGATGATGAATAAAAATATAAAACATGTTTTTTTTGATTTAGATCACACGCTTTGGGATTTCGATAAGAATTCATCTTTGGCTTTCGAAATGATTTTTGAGAAGTTCAATATCAATCTTGAAGTTGATGTTTTCTTAAGCCAATATCAACCCGTTAATTTGAAGTATTGGAAATTATATCGAGAAGAAAGAGTAAGTAAAGAAGAATTAAGAAGAGGCCGGTTAATAGATACGTTTACTAAACTAGAAAAGAAGTATTCATTACAAGTAATTGATGAAATATCTCATGATTATATAGCCTTTCTTCCACTTAATAACTATTTGATTGAAGGTACACTAGAACTGCTTGAATATCTTAGACCGAAATATCACATGCATATTATAACAAATGGTTTTAAAGAAGTGCAAAACACTAAGTTAAATAATGCTGGTATAAAAAAATATTTTAAAACGGTTACAAACAGCGAAGAAGTAGGGGTAAAGAAACCAAATCCGTTAATTTTTGAGCATGCTTTAAAGGTTTCTGGAGCACAAGTATTTGATAGTGTTATGATTGGTGATAATTATGAAGCAGATATTTTAGGTGCTGAGTTATTTGGATTAAATACGATATGTTTTAACTATCATAAAGAGAAATTACCCAAAGACAATGTAGAAGTTTCAAAGCTAATACACATTAAAAATTACTTATAAGTGATAAAAATTCGTATTTTAGGAGGCTATAACCTATTATGCCCCAAGATGAAAACAAAAAAAATATGCGTAATGCTAAGCATTATTTGCACAGCATTATTAATGGCTTCCTGTGTCAAAGATCTAGATTTTGATCAAAGCGAGGATATCGTTCTAACACCAATTGTAGAACTAGATTTTATTTTTTCTAAGTTTGATACCAATCAATTTGTGGACCCTAGTATCGACCCTGCTATTACGGTACCAGAGGTTGAAGTTGATGATACTTTAAATTACGATTTATTAGGTTCAAGTTTTGCTGTTGATAACCTAGAAAGAATTGAGCTTTCTTTTGAATTTAGAAATACTATTGAGAGAGATTTTGTTTTTGAGTTTGGATTCTTAAATGAAGCAGATCAACGTATTGGCCCATTTTTTACACTTACTGCTAATGCAGGTAGGGGAGAAGGAACAACCCCTGTCGTTACAGCCGAAATAATTGTCTTAGACAATGCAACCATTAGAACTTTAGCCCCTACAAAGAGACTTTTCTCAATCATTCGAGTGCAGAATGTAAATAGTGGTTTAAGAGGGATTCTAGATGTGAGATCCAAGGGTACTTACTTCATTAATTATGACTTATGAGAGTTTTTATATTCGTTTTTATAGGTATATGGAGTATTTCTGTGTGTTCTCAAAATAAAGAAACTCTATATGATTTTACAGACATTCCTCAGGCACTGTTATTAAACCCAGGAGCAGAAACTAACTTTAAATTTCATGCTGGAGTTCCATTTTTGTCTCAGTTTCATGTAAATGCAGGATTAAGAGGTGCGTCTCTTTTCGATGTTTTTGGTGATGATGGTAGAAATATTAATGAGAAAATCGAACAAACATTAAATAAACTAACGAGTAATGATTTTGTGACTTTGACCCAACAATTAGAATTGTTTAATTTTGGGTGGCAAAGCAAAAAAGATCCTAATGTTTATTTTTCGGGTGGTGTATATCAAGAGTTAGATCTAATAGGGTATTTTCCAAAAGATTTTGCAGTTTTGGCTTATCAAGGAAATCGAGATTTTATTAATCGACCTTTCCGTTTTTCGACAATAAATGGATCGGGCGAATTGCTTATGGTATATCATTTTGGATATAACAAAAAGGTAAGCAAAAAATTAACTTTTGGTGCAAGAGCAAAATTATATTCAAGTATGCTTCATGTACGTAGCGCAAGAAATAGTGGTACGTTTACAACTGTAGAAACTCCTCAAGGAAATAATTTTTACCAACATATAATTAGTAATGCTGATGTTACTTTGCGAACTTCTGGCCTTGCATCTCTTAGAGAATTAGAAGGTGAAAATAGCGGAAAAGAAGTTGTTAATAAATTGGTAGGAAGAGCACTTCTTGGAGGAAACTTAGGTTTAGGTGTTGATGTAGGTTTTACTCATCATATAGATGAACAATGGTCTTTAACAGGTAGTATTAATGATTTTGGAGCAATTTTATACACCAAAGATGTAGAAGCCTATAGGGCAAGAGGTAATTTTGTTTTTGAGGGTTTTGAAACACCAGTTCAATTTTCAGGTAATGGGGATCAGGATTTTCTAGATGAATTAGAAGCGGCAGTTCCTTTAGATACTTTGTCTACAACGTACTTAACCATGCGTCCTTTAAAACTCAATGGATCTATTAAATATTCATTTAACCCTTATGAGGACGAGAGTTGTAATTGTTCCCTTTATGGGGATAGTCCTGTTTATCGAGATGCTTTTGGCTTACAAGTGTTCTCACAATTTAGACCCAAAAGGCCACAGTATGCAGCATCTTTATTCTACTATAAAAGGATTTTTAATTTTTTAAGAGCTAAAGTGACTTATACAATAGATGATTATT
Source organism: Aquimarina sp. AD10 (assembly GCF_003443715.1). Lineage (NCBI taxonomy): Bacteria > Pseudomonadati > Bacteroidota > Flavobacteriia > Flavobacteriales > Flavobacteriaceae > Aquimarina > Aquimarina sp. AD10. The sequence continues at coordinate 5,331,561 of NZ_CP031965.1, forward strand.
CATATAATAACATAGGTTTTTTGTTATCTACCCATATTGACAAAATTAATTTTTATATTTCGGCTAATAATGTATTAGAATATTCTAATCTTGCAAAAGCAAGATCAGTTTCTATGCAATTTGGGTTTAATTTTATAATGTGATAGGTATGTTACGCTTTTTATTTTTGGGGATTATCTTAATGTCAAGTTTTAATTCTTTTTCGCAAAAAAATGTCAATGATTATAAATATGTATTAATTCCGCAAAAGTTTGATTTTCTTAAAGAGAATGATGCATATCAATTGAATTCTTTGACAAAATTTTTGTTTAATAAGCATGGGTATAAGGCTTTTATTCAAGGAGAAAATATTCCTGAGGACCTGGCAAAAGATGGTTGTAAAGCTTTAAAAGCTAATTTGGTTAAAGGTTCAGGACTTTTTATTACAAAAGTAGCTATTAGGTTGACTGATTGTGGAAATAATGTTGTTTTTACTTCGTCTGAAGGTGCGAGTAGAGAAAAAGAGTTTAAAAAAGGGTACCATGAAGCAATTCGCAAAGCTTTTAAGGATGTTCAGGCACTCAATTATGTTTATAATGGAGGAAGAGAACAACAATTAGAAAGTAACAATATAGCATCCAAAGATATTGGGGCTAAGCCTAAAGTGTCTAAAGTAGAAGAAAAAAATACTATTTCGACAACTGTAGCAGTAGAACAGTCCAAAACAGAAATATCCTCAAAAGAAATTCCTGCTGATAAACCTCAGTCAGTAAAAACATTAAGATATCTTTTAAATGAAGATGCTTTTGAGTTTAAAAAGGAAGAATACGGATATGAACTGCTAAAAGGCGACAAAGATAAGGCTGCTCTTGTGGGTAAAATTTATGTGTTAAAAAGAAGTAATACTTATTTAGTTAAAGCTGGAGATTTAAGTGGTGCAGGACATTTTGATAGCTATGGAAACTTTATACTAGAAAGAGTCAATCCTATAACCAATAAGTTAATATCTGATATTTTTGCAAGGCAGTAGATACTTTACATTTCCTGTAAATATTTAATAATTATACTTATCACCCCATCGGGATTTTAAAAATGCTCTAAAAGAGTTTTCTCTTTGATTGTTTCCTGGTTCGTAAAGTTTTGTGTTTACAATTTCTTGAGGTAAAAACTCTTGACTTATAAAATTATCTTTGTGATTATGAGCATACTTGTAATCTTCACCATAACCTAGTTCTTTCATTAATTTTGTAGGTGCATTTCTAATATGTAAAGGAACAGATAAATCTCCTGTTTGTTTTACTAATTGCTGTGCTTGGTTTATTGCCATATATGATGCATTGCTTTTCGCAGAAGTAGCCAGATAAACAGCGCATTGACTCAAAATAATTCTTGATTCTGGATATCCGATAGTAGTTACCGCTTGAAAAGTATTGTTGGCCATAATCAATGCTGTAGGATTTGCATTTCCAATATCTTCAGAAGCCAAAATAATCATTCTGCGAGCAATAAATTTAAGATCTTCACCACCTTCAATCATTCTTGCAAGCCAATAAACAGCAGCATTGGGATCACTACCTCTAACCGATTTAATAAATGCAGATATAATGTCATAGTGCTGTTCGCCTGTTTTATCATAACGCACTGTGTTTTGTTGAATTAATTTTGTTACTAAGTCATTCGTGATAATAATATTCTCTTGGTCTTGACTGGATATAATAAGTTCAAATATATTGAGTAGTTTTCGGGCATCTCCTCCGCTCAATCTTAGTAATGAAGAGGTTTCTTTAAGCTCAATTTTTTTTAATTTTAAATACTCATCCTCACGCATAGCACGATCTAGCAGTGCTTCCAGTTCTTCTTTGCCAAAAGCATTTAAGACATAAACTTGACATCTTGATAAAAGTGCAGGAATAACTTCGAAGCTGGGGTTTTCCGTAGTAGCTCCAATAAGAGTTATCCATCCTTTTTCTACAGCACCTAACAGTGAATCTTGCTGTGATTTACTAAACCTATGAATTTCATCAATAAATAAAATAGGATTTTTTGACGTGAATAAGCCACCACTTTGTTTAGCCTTCTCGATAACGTCTCTAACTTCTTTTACACCACTATTTATCGCACTGAGTGAGTAAAAAGGTCTGCCTGATTCTTTAGCAATAATATTGGCAAGAGTTGTTTTTCCTACACCAGGAGGTCCCCAAAGAATTAATGATGGGATTATACCTTTTTTAATCTGTTGGGTAAGAGAACCTTTATCTCCAACCAAGTGTTCTTGACTAAGGTATGATGATAGTGTTTTAGGGCGTATTCTTTCTGCCAAAGGCTTATTTATATCCATATCTGCAAAGTTACAAAGCTTTATATAATCTAAGATATAAATAATATTTCTTGAAGAATTAATTAGCAGCTTATGATGATTTAATAAAAACCTGCCATTTTAGCGGTTCATATTGGTTTGGAATTTTTTTTGATATATAAAATCATTATGAGTGAAGAACAAGATGTTTTTAAGTTTAATACTGGTGTAATAGGGTATCCCTTATTATTTGTGCTAATTATTTGGATAGTTTTTTGGTTTGAGATTCGTTTTGGTTTTGATTTCAATTATCTGGGTGTTAATCCAAGAACTTTTTTAGGACTTAGAGGAATCTTTCTTTCTCCATTTATTCATGCAGATATCACTCATTTATGGCACAATACTTTGCCACTACTTATCTTATCATCGGCGCTTTTTTATTTTTACCAAAGCAATGCTTGGAAAGTAATGCTTGTAGGGCTTCTGTTAACAGGTGTCTTTACTTGGTTACTTGGTCGACCCGCTAATCATATTGGTGCAAGCGGGGTGATTTATATGCTTTTTGGCTTTCTGTTTTTTAAAGGGATTGTAGCCAAGCATTTTAGGCTCATAGCGTTATCATTAATTGTTGTTTTTATTTATGGAAGTATGGTAATGTATGTATTGCCCATAGATCCAAAAATTTCTTGGGAGGGACATTTATCAGGTTTAGTGTCTGGTGCAGGTTTGGCATTTTTTATAAAAAAGGGGATAGCAAAGCCTAAACTGTATACATGGCAGTCAGAAACCTATGACCCTGAAGAAGATGAATTTTTAAAGCATTTTGATGAAGATGGTAATTTTATCGAAAATATTCCCGAAGACTTTCCTGAAGTAGATATTACCATTACTTATGACTATACGGATAAAAGTAATAATCAGAAAGGGTATGATAAAGATAGTTCTTTATAGTCGCTGTCTTACAGTTTCATAAACAATTACACCACAAGCAACAGAAACATTAAGAGAACCAATTTCTCCATACATTGGTAATTTAGCTTTATGGTCAACAAGTTTTAATACAGAAGATGCTATTCCTTTACCTTCACTTCCCATAATAATTGCTGTAGGCATAGTAAGATCTACATCATAGATAGTAGTCTCTGCTTTCTCTGTAGCAGCTACTGTCTGTATCCCTGATCCTTGTAGATAAAAAATTGCATCTTTAATATGGTCAACTTTACATATTGGGATCTTAAACACTGCTCCTGCAGAAGTTTTAATAGTGTCTGCATTTACAGGTGCTCCACCTTTTTTTTGTATAATAATACCATGAACTCCAGTGCATTCTGCTGTTCTGATGATAGCACCAAAATTTCGAACATCAGATAATTGATCTAAAACTAAAAACAGAGGAGTTTGTCCCGATTCCACAACATTCATGACAAGATCTTCTAAATTGTGAAAGTCAATAGGGGATATGTTAGCTACAACACCTTGATGGTTGTTTCTAGTTAATCGGTTTAACTTTTCTATGGGTACATAAGTAAAAGTAATGTTTTGTTTCCTAACAATTTGCATTAATTCTTTAGCTAAATCTCCTTGCAGTCCTTTCTGAATAAAAAGCTTGTCTACGGTCTTACCAGAATGTATAGCTTCAAGAATAGCTCGAATACCAAAAATTAATGTTTCGCTTTTCATTTGTTAACTTTTATCACTTTCTATGCTATAGAGTAATTGATTATATATCTGAACTCTTTAAAGCTTGAATCTATTGAATAGGGGGCAAATATACTATAAAAAAACAACCCTCTGAATATTTTCAGAGGGTTGTGAATTATTTTGATTAAATCTCTTTCTTAGTGGAAAGGTAATACTTGATTAGATGTTTTGTTAGCAACTAAAATAGCATTTAAATCTATAGCTGTAGTTGCAGTAGTTCCACCTTCAGTAAATGTGATTGTGTCTAAATCACCTTTGATTGCATCAATAAAAGGAGGTATTACTGCTACAGTACTAGGATCTCCATCAGAAATATTTGGATTTTGAAGAATTTCATTGTCATGGATTACTAATTTAACTCCCATGTCAGCAAAACGAATTCCTTCTGCGATAAAAACTTCCTGTCTTGTTCTGTACAATAAAGCTAAAGTTGCATCATCAGCTGCAGTTAAAGCATCTACATCTCCTTGCACAAGTGATGTTCCAGATACAGAAGGTATCATTACATCACCAGCCTGACGGTCTAATACTAATCCAGGTCTTCCATTTACAACAACATTTGTAGTTTTAGGACGAGCTGGAAAAACAGAACTTGCATCAGGTCTTCCTTCAATTGAATCATCAATTTCTCTTACTTCTCTTGATGCAATAAGTGTTAATAGGCTTGTTAAATTAGTACGAGCACCTGCGATGTTGTTATCTGCTAGAGCAGCTTCTGCAAGTATTAAATATGCTTCTTCTGCTTTAAGAATGTGAATAGGCGCGTCATCATTAGCATCAATACGAGAATACTTAGGATCTAAGAAATCTAGTGTTGGTAATGGTTGTAGATCATCAAAAGTAGCTCTTTCATAAAGTGCGTCTTCAAAGGTATTATCAGGATTATTTAATTCATCAAACTGAATTGAATTAAGAAAATCGTCATCAAGTGCTAAAGCAGCGTTTGCAGAAGCAACAGCCTCAGCCTGATTTCCTAAATAGTAATTAGCTCGTGCTTTGGCAAGATGATATTGTGCTTGTGGATTAGCCGCAATAGCAATATCAAATGAAGCAATAGCACTTGCATAGTTATCAGCAGCCGAAACAGGAGCTCCACCGTCTTCTTGAGGTAATGCAGAGAAATACATTGCTGCATATAAGTAAGATAGTCCTTCAAAGAAATTAAATTCAGCTTCAGTAGCTGCATCATATGCTGGATCATTAGGACCAACAGATTCTATTCCAAACTTAGACATAACTCTTAAACGAGCTATTGCAAACTGAGTTTGAGAAATTTCAGGATCATCAGTTCTAATTTCTAAACCATCTAAAAACTGATCAAAAAAGGTCTGAGTGTTAACATAGTTATCTGAACCAAGTTCAGCCAACATAACAGCCTCATTTAATAAGTTTGATGTTTGACGTCTCAAACCTGAAAGCCAAATTGTAGCAGAGTTTTCTTTCCCGATGATAGCCGCTTCATCTAAATTAGGATTTGTTACCGATGTAAAATCCGTAGCATCCTTTAGGTTATCTGTACAACCCACCAAAAGACCGATTGCTAAGATATATATTGATATTTTTTTCATTTTAATTATATTTTTAAATTATCTTAAAACTGGAATCTAAGAGATGTCATGAATATTCTTGGAGCAGATTCTGTACCATAAGCGAATCCACCACTACCAAATCCATTTTGGTTTCCGATACCGGAACCAGTTGTTTCTGGATCAAACTGACCGTCAATTGCAAAGTTGAAAGGATTGGTTACTGTAAAGCCAATTTTTAAATCATCAAATAGACCTAAAACGTCTCCAAAAGCATAGCTTGCTCCAATATTTCTAATTTTTATAAAGTCATTATCAAAAGTAAAGAAGTTTACATAATTAAAAGGACTAGTAGTTCCCACTAAATCAGCTGGAATACCAGTGTCATCCACACCTCTTAAGTGTCTTAATAAGAAACTTAAATCTACGATTTTACCTCCGAACTGATAATCACCAGTCATGAATATATTTAACTTGTTATTCCAAGTATAATTAAAACCAAACGATCCGAAGTTTGGAGCAAAAGTATCTCCTAATGCATCATTTGGAGTTTGTAAAAATGTTCCATCGGCTTGTCTTACAGAGCTTGTACCTCTTAAATATCCAAGGCTTTGACCTTCTTCAACCCATGAACCAATTACGTTAAATCCACCTACGTTAAAAGCAGGAGCTCCACCAGTACTTACTACAACATTGTCATTAATGTTGTAAGAAGCATTAATGTTTAAATTGTGCTTCTCTGTTTTGATAACATCTGCACTTAGAGCAAATTCCCAACCTTCATTTTTAATTTCACCAATATTTCTGATTTGATTTAATTGACCAGATGTTGGTAGAGAAGGAGGAGTAAACAATGCATCTTCAGTAGTAGCTACATAACGAGTACCACTTAAGTTAATTCTATCATTAAATAAACCTAACTCCATACCAAATTCTGTCGTTATAACCGTTTCCGATATAAGGTCTGGGTTTCCAGGGTTAAGGAATGTAAATGAAGGTTGTCCTAAGAAAGGATTTAAAGCAAATGTTCTATCTTCTGAGAATGCCTGAGCGAAGTTTGTTGCTTCACCGTAGTTTGCTCTAAGCTTAACAGTTGATAATACTTTACTAATACCACTGTCATAATAAAAATCATGATCAGATATATTATAAGTAATACCTACTTTAGGTAATAATAATGGATCTGTGTCATCACCTGCTTGAGTATTCTGGTCTAAACGAGCTCCAAATTCAAGGAATGCTACGTCATAAATACCAATATTTTCTAAGAAATACACACCGTAGTTTGCATTTTCCAAGAAGAAATCATCAGTTAATTGCGTTGGGAATAATCCAAGGTCAGTAGTACCATCAACTCCACCTGATCCACTTGTTTGGTATTGTCTATCTGTTGTTCTAAAGAATTGACCACCTAAAACTGTAACAAATTCAAAGTTATCTATTCTTCCTCTGTGTGTGAAGTTAAGATCTCCTGTTACTGTAAAAGCATTTCTTATCAATCTATTAAGTATTGCTTGATCAGATGTACCTGCAGCAATAGATCCTAGAGCAATTTGAAAAGCATTTGTTTGATTTTCTTCTTGAACTTGAGTTCTAGTATCTATACCAATAGTAGCATTAGCTTGAATGTTGTCAGTGAAATCGTATATAAATTTATTTGAATTTGTAAGACGATTTACAGTGTTGTTAATTGATACCTCTTCTCCAATAGCATTAGAACGATCTAATTCTGCTTGCCATTGTGCATCAGTTAATTCATCAAGATTTCCACGACCTCCACCTTCAAATGCAGAGAATCTAGAAAAACTAGTGTTTGCATTGTAATCAAGGTTTGATTCAAATCCTACATAAGAAAAAGATCCTTGGTATCTTAATTTGTCATTAACTTGAGCACCAAGACCAAATGAAAGGTTTCTTCGTACTTGTTCATTTAATAAGTTAAATGAATCATCAGCATATAAGCTACCGGCAAAATTGTAAGTAACTTTTTCGTTACCACCATTGATACCTATTTTATGTTCTATAGAAAGTCCTGGCTTAAATAATGCTTCTCCAGTTCTTTCATACCATAAATAATCATCGGTTGCTTTGATAACACCAACTCTTGCTTCATATGAAAAACGAGCTTTTCCTGAAGTACCTTTTTTAGTGATAATCTGGATAACACCATTTGCCGCATCGGCACCATATAATGTAGTTGCCGCACCACCCTTAATATATTCTATTTTTTCAATAGATTCAACAGGGATATCTGCAAGAGCTGATACATCTGCACCACCTGTTGCAAGACCAAGTTGTGGATTTGAGTTAAGGTTGTCTACACGAACACCATCAATGATAACTACTGGAGTAGCAGAAGAAGAAGCTGAAATAGCACCCCTTGTTCTAATAATAGCAGCAGTACCTGGTTGTCCAGAACTTAACCTAATCTGCGCACTTGGCGTTGTAGATTGTAATAATTGGTCGATTTGGTTTGAAGGAAGTTTATCAACTTCGTCTGCTGTAAGAAAATCTACAGTAGTTGAAAGTTTTCTTCTAGAAATTCCCGAACCTTGACCTGTAATTACTACCTCTTCAAGTTCTGCAGCAGATGGCGCTAATTGGGCATTAACAGTATCCCCGTCGCCTACTACTTTGTCAACAACCTGAAATCCTACATAACTAAAGGATAATACAGCACCTTTATTCGCAGTGATGGAATAGTTACCATCAAAGTCGGTTTGTGTACCGTTCGCAGTGTTTTTAATAATTACATTAACTCCAGGTAGAGGTAAACCTTTATCGTCGGTTACAGTACCTGAAACTGTTTTTTCTTGTGCAAAAGTGAATTGCACAATAAACGCTAGAAATAGCGTTAAAATTCCACTAAACTTTGTTCTCATTTTACAATTTATTTGAATTAGCCAGTTCCAAAAATGATAATAATATCTTTATAAAACAACTTTTTAGTATTAAAATTTGAATTATTGAGTAATAGGGAACGTGACTTATTAAAATCTTACTATAACGTTATAGTAGGGGTTTTTGAGAGATTTGTGTAATGTTTTATTTGGGGTTTGATTGGCATCCGAAGAGTGTTTTAAAACAAAAAGAGCCTGAAAATCAGACTCTTTTTAATTTTATTTTTTAGATGACAATCTAATTAATTCTGATCCCAGAATAGTTTACTTGTTATGACATCACCATCACTTAATCTTGAAACCGCTGTAGCTCTATTGGTTCCGTTAAGAGACTGTAATGTAACTGGGTAACGCAATCTTGTGGGTAAATCTGTAATTGATACTCTAGGAACAAAAGTATAAGTAGATGCAGATCCTGTAGGTAAATCAGCAGCTTGAGCTGTAGTTAAATTGGCCATTTGTCCTGGTAACAGTAATGTCTGAGGAAAGCCTGTTCTCCTGTATTCTGCCCAGGCTTCATATGGCTGCATGTATAAAGCAATATATTTTTGAGTAAGTACGTTTTCTTCTGAGGCAGCTGGTAAAGTACCTATATATGTTGTGATGTCTGTATCCGCAACACCCCAACGCTCCATAGAAGCTCTTACTCCTTGCTCATATTCTGCTTGACTCCACCCATTACGTTCTGATATAATAAAAGATACTTCGGCATATTCCATTAAAACTTCGCCATAATCGGCACGTAATACTTGGTCGCTAGGAAATGAGTAGTTTGTGAACTTGATGAAATTTACACTTTCAAACGCATAAGGAACACCTTCATAATCATCAAAATTAGTAGAGACTGTGTAATTTTGATCTCTAATGTCCTCAATTGATACTGTAATTGGTGCTGCAAATTGAAATAATCTTGGGTCAGGACCAAAGTTTCCTGTGCGATTCTTCAATAAATTAATAAAAGGAGCCGCTACACCAAAATCTGTTCTGTTATTAACAAAATAGGCTCTGTATAAAGGAGATCCGGTAGCATCTGTATTTTCATAAGCTTGAATAGCATTGTCTGCATTAGATGTAAAAACTCCCGAAGCTATGGCTTCATCGATTGCTGCATTTGCTGCAGCGGCATCGACGCTTCTTAATCGGTTTGCAACTCTTAAAATTAAAGAGTTTGCAAATTTTCTCCATTTTTCTGCATTTCCGCCAAAAATATTATCCCCACTAGTAAATACAGATTCTGTAGTAGTAAGCATGTTTACAGAAGCTCTTAATTCAGAAAGTATGTCGGCATATATTTCTTGTTGTGTTACAAAAACAGGAGATAATACATTATCCACATTTAATGCCTGAAAATTCGGATCATTGTTTCCAAAAGAGTAGTAAGGTACATCACCAAATGTATCTGTTAACTGATGAAAAATATATGATAGCATAATTCTACTTGCAGCAATTTGATTATCATTATTTCCAACAGAGGACATTTGTTCTCTGGTTTCAGCGTTGGTATTAAGCTCTATTATTTTCTTTAGATCTGTTCCAACTCTATAATAATTAGCCCATAAATCTTCTGCAGTAGATTCGCGATACAAGTAACGATCTTCATCTGCATAACTGTTTTGCCCCCAATACTGCATCCATGGTAAGGCTGCTCGTCCAGAAGAGAAGGCACCTCTTGAAATATCTGTCAATTCTTTAGTTGCACTGTTAAAAATTGTATTGGTGAGCACAACCTCTGGGTTGTTGGGATTAGAGTTTATATTCTCAAGATCATCCGAACATGAGGTAGACAACAGTGTAATAACTGTTGCTACAAATAATGTTATATATGTGTTTTTCATTTTTCTTAGAATTTTAATTGAAGATTAAAACCATAGTTTCTTGTAGATGGTAAAGAACCTCCCTCAGAACCTTGAATGTTTCCACTTCCAGAAGTTGCTACTTCGGGGTCAAAATTATCATTTGCTAATCCCCAAACAAATAGGTTTCTTGCAAACAATGATAATTTTATTGTATTTAAAGGTCCTCTCCATTTAGCTGGTAATGAGTACCCAAGAGTAACTTCTCTTAATTTTACATAACTTGCATCAAATACATTTTGAGCATCAGCTCTAAAGAAATGATCTTGCCCGTATTGTTGAGCAGAAAGTACAGTTGTATTGGGCGCGGTATTTGCTACAGTATAAGTGCCATCGGCATTAAATGTTACATCTCCGGTCACACCATCTAAAATAATACCTTGTTCACGAATATTATTTGCCGCTGTCTCTTCTAAAATACCAGAATAGTTACCCCAAATATTGGTTAATGATCTGTAAACACCACCCTCTTGTATGTCAATTAAGAAACCAAAGTTTATGTTTTTATAAGTAAGTGTATTTCGTATACCCATGTTATAGTCGGGTAAAACACTACCTAGGTTTTCAACATTTCTAGATTCAAGAAATCTACCATCAGCATCAACGACACGATTTCCTTGGTCGTCAAAAACAAAATTAGTACCTCGTATAACTCCATACGGCTCACCAACAACAGCATTAAGTGTTACTCCATTAAATGGGAACCTTGCTATTTCAAGAGTTTCTACTCCAGGAATTAATTCTTCTAGTTCATTTACATTTTTAGAGAAATTCCATGTAACGTCCCAGCTAAAATTTTCGTTTTGAACAGGTGTAACTGTTACAAGAGCTTCAACACCTTTATTTGATAGTTTACCAGCATTTACAAATGTAGAACTGTATCCGGTAGATGGATCTATTTGTACTGGTGTGATCAAGTCCTCTGTAAGTTCGTCGTAATAGGTGACGTCAAGACGTACTCTATTTTTGAAGAGCGCTATTTCTAGACCAACTTCCCAAGTTGTCTTTTCTTCTGGTCGTAGATCTGGGTTCCTATTCTCATCTGGTTGTGTGTATCTTATATTACCAAAAAAAGCAGTTCTGTTATTGAATACATTTCTTAAGCTGTAAGGATCGGTATCGTTACCTACACTTGCCCAACTTCCTCTTACTTTACCATACGAAAGCCAACCAGCATCTACTAATTGAGAGAAAAGAAAACTACCAGTTACTGCTGGATAGAAATAAGAATTGTTTTCTGGAGGTAAAGTAGAAGACCAGTCATTTCTACCTGTAACATCTAAATAAAGAAAGTTTTTGTAACCTAAAGATACAGAGGCGAAGATACTGTTTGTTCTTCTTTCTTCGTCAGTGTCAATAATTCTAGGGTCTTCGTTTGAGTTGTTTAGGTTGTAAATACCTGGAACAGCTAAACCACCTCTTGTGTTTCCTTCAAGACTAGAGAAAATAGAATTTCTTCTATTTGCTCCAACAATAGCATTAAGGCTAACTTTGTCTTCAAAAAGACTTTCGTTGTATTGAAGACGCAGTTCATAATTTAATTCCTGAAAAGTTCTGATATCCTCGTCATATCTTGATTGAGCTTGAGACCCTGATGCAACTCTAGTGCTTATTTTAGAATCGTAGCTATCTAAAAAGATACTTCCTAATGCAGAGATTTTATCGGTAAAATCATATTTGAATTTTGTGTTTCCAAACCATCTATTTCTTCTATCAGCAGAAGTGTTTTCAAATATTGTCCAATATGGGTTGTCCGAGAATCTTGGCGTGGGATCATCAAATGCTCTTCTGTTCCATGTTCTCTGATTTCCGTTTGGAAGAAGGTAATTTCTTAATCTGTCATAGTCCAAAGAAGTTTGACCAAATTGGTAGAACTTCTGTATTAAACTATTATCGCCATATCCAGATTCTGGTCGGTTAAAACCATCAGTGATAACATAGTTAATACCAGCATCTACTCTGAATTTTTTAGAAAGTTTAGTTGACCCACTGAAACTAATAGTTGTTTTTTCAAGCTCACTATTAGGAATAATCCCTGTAGTTCTTACATTAGAAAAAGAAAGTCTTAGTTTAGAATCTTCAAAAGATTTAGAAAAAGAAATACTATTGTTTAGGGATACTCCAACATCGTAGAAGCTTTCTGCATCAGCATTTGGATATACCCATGGTCTTGGGTTAAGAAATTCATTAGGGAATTCAGGGTCAAAGGCGTCCCATCCTAATACAGATATGTTAGGATCATATCTAGGACCCCAAGATTCATCTGTTGCATAGTCTACTAAATTAAATGTAGTTCCATTAATATTTTGAGTAGCAAAATTACTTTGGCCAATTGTTCCTGGATCTCCAGCACCTCCACCATATAGTTTTTGTACTTTAGGGAAAATATTAATGCTTTCAAACGAAACACCAGAGTTTACAACTATTTCTGCTTTACCATCTTTAGCTGTTTTGGTCGTGATAATAATAACTCCATTATTGGCACGGTTACCATAAAGAGCAGCTGCCGCACCTCCTTTAAGTACTGATATATTTTCTATATCATCAGGGTTAATGTCGAAACCTGTATCACCAAAGTCTCTACCACCTCCACCATCTTGAGTGTCTTCGTCGTTGTAATTCGAATTGTCAAGAGGTGTTCCGTCAACTACAATTAAAGGTCTGTTTTCTTGTGTTATTGAACCTGCACCTCTAATAAGGATTCTTGTAGAACCTCCAATGTTACCAGCAGCATTGTTGATTTGTACCCCCGCAACTTGACCAGTTAATGCTCCAAGTGCATTAGTGCTTCTGGTTTGGGCAATGGCGTTACCATCTACTTCTTGTACTGCATATCCAAGAGATTTTTTTTCCCTTGAAATTCCAAGAGCAGTGACTACAACTTCGTCTAGCTCTGCAGTTGAAGCCTGTAACTGCATATCGATTGTGTTGCTAGCACCTACAGTTACCTCTTGACTAGCAAATCCAAGATAACTAAATACTAAGATGTTGCCTTCAGAAGCCTGGATGCTGTAGAGTCCGTCGAAATCAGATTGTGCTCCATTGTTTGTTCCTCTGATAACGATATTCACTCCAGGAAGAGGAAGTCCGCTATCATCTGTAACTTTTCCGGTTACAGTTTTTTCTTGTGCATAACTAAAATGCACAATTAGCGCCATAAGCAGCGCTAAAATTGCTTTACAGTTTGTTTTCATTTGTTAATTGTTAGAATTAGCCTGAGCCAAAATTGATGATAATTATGTAAGTAGACAATTTTTTTTCCGACTAAAAATGCCTTTTTATGATAAAATTATCTACAAGAAATGTTATTGTTTTCCTAAAGAAAATGTATTGAGTTGAAGTTGTGAGTAGTGTGTTTGGATTTAAGGTATTGGGTGTGTGGGTTCTATGATAATTTTGGTAAGAATTTGAGTATTCGAAGTGATAATTTAAAATAAAAAAAGGTTTCTCATTTTGAGAAACCTTTTCTAGCTAATTTAAATTTGTGAATAAGATATGTTATTCCATTCTTCTAAGAAGTATTGGCCATACTTTGCCTGCTGGTCTTGTAAGTACGACTGTACCTCGATCTCCTTCAGAATTACTAAAGTCAATAGTCATATCTGATCCTGAAGTTTCTTTGATAGTATATACGTATGTAAAATCTATCTCTTTGTTAGTATCGTTTTCTACTGTCTCGATAGTTCCACCTGCTTTTAAATTGGTGCAATCCCACGTGATTAAAATTTCATCAAATTCGATTTTACTAAAAGTATCAACGTAACAGTTGTCAAATTGACCAAAACTAATATCTGATGTTGAATATTCACCTGGAGTATCGGTTTCGGACCAAGTTACAGTACCGCTTGGGAGATCTCCCGGATCTGTTTGGCACTGGCTTCTTCCACCTGGGGCTGATTGTAAAGAGGTTACTGTATACGTATAGGTGTCTGCAAGACTTTCCGTAATATCACAACTAATGCTGCTTCTATATGCAAAAGGGGATGAGAAATACGATCCACCTGATACATTACCATTTACATCATCTTCAGAAAAAGATCTACCATCTGTTAAGTTTATTTTAAACCTAAGTGCGAAATCATCACTTCCTTGAATCTTACTTTCGTCAACACCAGTAAAAGCTACAAGTTCATCTGCAGTGAATGTCACTACAGATTCTGGTAAGTTTCTTGGTCCTGTCGTGAAATCTGCTATTGTCAAAGTTCTAATTAACCCTTCGGTTGTAGTAAGGTTGTCATCGTCAATAGTGCCATCGCTATTTGCGTCATCTTTTGTGTTTTCAACAAACCGAGCAAAAATTTCAATGTTATCAAGTAAATCCCCATTACTAGCGTCCTGTTCTTCGAGTGTAAGGATGTAATTTGATGTCGCAGTAAATTCTCCTGTAAGGTTATTGTAAACCATATTATTGTCAGTGTCTCTCGTACGTAATACTGCTCCACTGGTCACATCGTCTAGAATTCTATCTACAATCTTATCATCTCCGCTACATCCTAAAGTAAGTATGCTGAGTAATGTAAGACTTAAATATTTTGTTATGTTTTTCATGTTTTTCATGTTTTTGGTAAATCCAATATTATTTATTCTTAGCATTAATTTGAGCTAGGAAATGTTGGAGAGTCTGGGTTATTGTCCCAGAATACTTTTTGATTAGTGTCTTTAGGACTAACAGATGAATTGTTAGTTGTTAAATCTGCCGGGTAAGGGAAAGACCTAATAAAGTTTCCTGGATTTGGTTCTACATTAGGTTGTAATGTATTTGGATAACCTGTTCTTCTGTAAAAATTATAAGCATCAACACCGTTCCCAAATAAAGCAACCCAATATTGCTGAGCAATAGCATTCCAGCGTTCTTGATCTGTTGTTGCGGCATCGAAACTACTTGTTCTTTCATTAACAAAGTTTGATACGGCAGTTGCATCTGGTTCGAAAGATAAATTTGCTGAAGGGTCTAGACTACTGAAAGTCTGAACTTTTGTAATAGATTTAGTAATTCCATTACTTAAAGCAGTTCTAGCAGCCATTATATTCATTTCTTCCATGGCAACTTCTGCAATCATAAAATCTACCCAAGATGATAACATGATAGGGGTAATACCAGCTCCTTGACCTCCATCTCCTTGAGAAGTTCCTTCAAAACTACTGTCGTCGAATCTTCCTCCTGCTGGATATACTCCAAAATTAGTTCTTAAGAACCCGTCTGGTGGAATACCATCATCGTCACCATGATCTCTACCCCAGTAACCGCTATTCAAGAAGCAAAAAGTAAACCCTCCGTCAATATAATGTTGGGGTGCACTTTCTAAAGAACAACTTAGTGTTTCTTCATTTGGTGCAATTTCGGCACCTGGTACAGCGTTAGTTTGTCTGTAATAGTAGTATCTAATTCTTGGGTCATCCGTCGTGAGCATTAAATTCATTAGCCAATTAGACATATATTCATCGGCACCATCTCCTTCGTAATTGTTCGCATATCTAGGATGACGGTTGTCTGGTTGTATAACATTTGTTCCCCAAGTAAATTGAAAATCTTCGTCAACTGTTTGAATATAATTCCCTGCTGTGACAATAGCATTAAAACTAGAAATGGCATCACTATCAACAAGCCTTTGTTGTAGGTAAATTTTCATTCTTAATGTATTGGCAGCTTTAATCCATTTATCCCAATCTCCATCATAAAAGAAATCATTAATAGGATCATTTTGTGGAGTACGACCAAAATTTACAATTGCATCTTCTAATAGGTTTAATGCAGCTTGGTAAACAACATTACCTGCATCAGGTTCAGGATTGAAATTTCCGATATTAGCTTGTAATGCTTCAGTATAAGGGATGTCACCAAAAAAATCTACTAAAGTTACTATAGTATATGCTTCAATCACCTGGCTTATGGCGGTATGTCTGTATAGTTCTCCTTCTTCTGCTAGGGGAGTTAACGCTCTAATATCTGCTAGAATGCCATTAAATGTTTGGCTATGACCAAATTGATCGTTGAAAGAAACACCGGTAGATTGATAAGAACCACTCCATACGTCATTAAAGTCTGCAGGAGAATATGTGTTAGGGTAATCCCTACCATTCATATAATCGATTCGAGTTACTTGACCTGCGATCGCCCCAAAACGTTCAACTACTTTTCCAAAATCCACTTGAATAGAATTCAAAAATAGATCGGGATTAGATTGTTCAGGGGTTAACTGGTTTGGGTCATTTGCTAAATCCAACTCAGTACTTTCGCATGATATGAATAGTAATCCTAGTATTAAGGTCGTTACTATTGAAATTTTATATGATAATCTTAATTTAATCATGATTTTATGTTTTTTGTTAGAATGAAGCTTTGATACTTACACCATATCTTCTAGAACTAGGTCCATTTAAAAAGTCAAAACCTCGACCATTTCCTACACCTAGCCCTGCTACATTAGGGTCGAAATTAGTTCCATCAGGGATATTAAAGGCATTAAACCATAGGTTGTATCCCGTTAAGTTCATACTAACAGCTCCAAAAGGAGTGTTATCTAAAAATTTAGTAGGTAGACTATAACCTAAAGAAAGTTCCTGTAGTCTAAGAACTGTTCCGTCAAATACACCTAATTCATCAGGTCCAAATAATACATTTGAAAAGTAAAATGTTGAGTTGTTAATTTGAACATTGTTTGGTGAACCGTCTTCTTGCACACCAGGAAGAATAAAAGTATTTATACGATCTTCTGTGTCTGTTGTAAGTCCTCTACCTAATAATGTAGATACGGTTCTAGAATAAATATCTCCACCTTTTACAAAAGCGAAAAGAAAACTAAGATTGAAATTTTTATAAGAAAAAGAATTTGAAACATTCAATAAGTAATCTGGATTCGGATCTCCAATAACAAAAGTCCCTTCTTCTTCAACATAATTTCCAGCACTATTTACCAAGAAATTCCCATCGTCGTCTCTTTGAATTCTGCTTCCTACGATAACACCAAGAGGTTCTCCTTCGATAGCTGCATTTCCTAAGTTTGAAAAACCTGAATATACAATGATATCTGTATCTGCTCCTAGATCCTCAACAGTTGTTTCTGATGTGGTAAAATTGATGTTTGTATTCCATGTAAAACCATTATCTGGTGATGTAACAATATCAACTCCAAGATCTGCTTCGAAACCTGTACTTTTAATTTCTCCAATATTCTCACTTCTTATAGTTGCTCCTGTTGAATTGTCAAGAGGTCGATCAATGATTAAATCTTTTGTGATTCTACTGTAGTATGAAGTGTTTAAGCTGATTCTGTTTTTGAAGAAACGGGATTCGATACCAAATTCGATTTCGTTTAATCGTTCTGGTTTTAAATCTGGATTACCTAATCTTGGTGCTGCAGAGTTTGTTACGATATCTCTTCCTGAATCTCTAAAGTTTTGTGTATCTATAAGTAAGGTTGTTGCAATAGGAAAACCTGTAGGGAAGTTTGCAGAGGTTCCGTATCCAGCTCTCACTTTTAAGTAATTGATACCGTTCTCACTTTTTATCCCCTTAAAAGCTGTAGTTGGAAGAAAAGACATACTTGCACTAGGGTAGAATATAGATCTATTCTCTGTACTTAAATTTGACACCCAGTCATTTCGTCCTGCTACAGTTACATATAACATTCTTCGATAATCGAAATCTGCTTGACCATAAAGACCAACAATATTTCTTTCTTGTTGGAATTCTATCTCATCTTGTACAGCAAAATTTTTGTGTTGGAATACATTAAAAACTTGTTGGTTTGTACTAGCGACACCATTTCGTTCAAAAATTTCTCTTCTTGATGTAGCACCTACGTTGAATGTCATCCCAACATCATCATTTAAAGAGTAATCTCCATTTATGATAAAGTTATGATCGAATATTGTGTTAATGTTCGTCCACGTTTGGTAAACACCGCTTCGTAAACCTGCATCATCACTAACTCCTCCTCGGTTTTGTTGATTCGTGTTAGATTCGGTATAGTTATCTAGTCCAAATCGGTACACTAAATTTAAATTTTCAGAAAGGTCGTATTGCAAAGTTCCATTACCAAAAACACGATTTGTGATTTGTCTATTTTGAGCATTGTTTACTGTCCATAAGGGATGTTGAATACTATTATTCTGTCTGTAATAAGTACTTGATCCATCAATTGGATTTTGAAAAGGTAATCCAATTAAATCAACACTACGAGGAGTGAAAAATAACTCTCCAAAAACAGAAGAACCAGTACCAAAAGCTCCATTACCTTGACTTGCTGCAACGGGTGGAGTTCTAAAGTCTGTTTTAGAATAATTTAAAGTATTTGAAAGTGTAAATTTATTTGATAGTTTAGCTCTTCCACCAAACCCTAGAGTGTTTCTTCTTAGCTTGTTTCCAGGTGTAAAACCTTCATCTTCAAGATAACTGTAGTTTGCATTGTAACTTAATGTGTTGTCTGCTGTAGTGCCTCTAAAATTTATAGCGGTATTAGATACTGCACCTGTTTTGAAGAAATTATCTACACTGTCATAAGGT
The DNA here is from genome assembly GCF_003443715.1 of Aquimarina sp. AD10. Classification (NCBI taxonomy): domain Bacteria; kingdom Pseudomonadati; phylum Bacteroidota; class Flavobacteriia; order Flavobacteriales; family Flavobacteriaceae; genus Aquimarina; species Aquimarina sp. AD10. The sequence continues at coordinate 5,350,322 of NZ_CP031965.1, forward strand.
CTCCAATCATATCGAGCTCCTGCAAATTCTGGAAAAGCGGCTGGGATTCCAGTAGCAGATGATGCTGTGCTATATGGGTGTGCAAGTGTCCCGTCTGGATTAAATCCTCTATTTGGGTCATCGTTTATACCATTACCCCAACCAGCTACACCATCTCTTTCAAAACTTGGTCCCCAGTTACTAAAAAACCATCCAAAGGCTTGATCAAAACCGTTACCAAAGCTATCTTGGTAATCAGGTAAAGATGCTATTTCATTAAAGAAAAACGATGAGGTAATGGTTACCTCATTTTTCTTAACGGCATTACCTGCAGATCCGTTTTTTGTGGTAATTAGAATTACCCCATTTCTACCTGCAGTTCCATAAAGTGTAGCTGCTGCTAAACCTTTTAATACATTAACACTCTCGATACTATTAGGATCTAAATCTAAGAACCTACTAGATCCTGAGTTTCCATCGATAAAGTCATTTTGACCATTGCCATCATTTCCACCCTGTGAGTTTGTGTCACTACTAAATGGAACACCGTCAACAATAAATAGAGGCTGATTACTACCACTAAATGAGCTGAGTCCTCTAATCACGATGTTTGTTCCAGAACCAGATAATCCGTTCTGCTGTGTAATGTTAACACCCGAAGCTTTACCTAGTAAAACTCGACCAATATCACCTTCTGCTCGTTGTTCTAATTGTTCGTTTTTTACCTCTGCAACAGCGTATCCAAGAGCTTGTTTCTCTCTTTTAATACCCTGCGCTGTTACAATAACTTCTTCTAATTGAGAAGTTGAAGCATCAAGTTGTACATTAATAGTAGTGCTAGCTCCTACGGTAACTTCTTTATTAGTGAAGCCGACAAAACTAAAAACCAGAACGCTTCCTGCAGAAGTTTCAATAGAGTATAATCCATCAAAATCTGATTGGGTTCCATTGTTTGTGTTTTTGATAATGATGTTTACTCCGGGTAAGGGAGAACCGTTATCATCTGTTACTTTACCAGTTATGGTTGTTTCTTGTGCAAAAGAAAATTGCACGACTAATGCCATGAAAAGCATTAGAATTTGCCTCCTAGTTAAATTCATTATTTGTGTGTTTATTTTAATTAGCCTTTACAAAATTGATAATAAAAAGCGATAAAAAAGGTTTTTTTTTGAATATTTTAACGTTTATTAACGTGTAGGTTTGTTAATTTATAATAATTTAATAATCTTTTTGTTTTTTCATAATTAGAGGTAATTGAGACTAGAGTAGTAGGTTTTTTTCTTTTCTTTTTTTAGCGTCTGGTGTTTGAATTCGTGTATGTAATATACTGTTTTTCAGAATATTAAAACATGTTTCTGTTAAAAAGGTGTAGCTTGAAAGTGTCTCTAAAATCTTGTAGTAGTCTATGTTTGAAATGTAGGAATTGAGTTTTAGCAATGCGATTTTTTGCCATACGGAAAAACAGTAATTCTTGTGTACTTCTTTTGTTGCTTTTTAAATCTATTTGAAAATTAATCCCTTAGGATTTGATTTGCTGAAAAATATTTCTACCTTTGCAGCCCTTTAAAAAGGGATATTATAAAATTATTTAAAAATAGTGTAAAGCAAATTATGCCAACAATTTCACAATTAGTACGAAAAGGTAGAGCCAAAATAACTAAGAAGAGTAAATCGGCTGCTTTGGATTCGTGCCCGCAACGCCGCGGTGTTTGTACACGTGTTTATACTACTACACCTAAAAAACCAAATTCAGCTATGCGTAAAGTAGCTCGTGTTAGGTTAACTAATGGTAAGGAAGTAAATGCGTACATCGGTGGTGAAGGTCACAATCTCCAGGAGCACTCGATAGTATTAGTTAGAGGTGGAAGGGTAAAAGATTTACCAGGAGTTAGATATCATATCGTTAGAGGAGCTTTAGATACCGCGGGTGTTGAAGGTAGAACTCAACGTAGATCTAAGTATGGTGCAAAACGCCCTAAGAAGTAATTAAAAACTTTAAGAAGAAGACATGAGAAAAAGAAAGGCTAAAAAAAGACCTATTTTACCGGATCCACGTTTTAACGATCAATTAGTGACTCGTTTTGTAAATATGATGATGTGGGATGGTAAAAAGTCAACTGCTTTTAAAATTTTCTATGATGCTATTGATATCGTAGAAGAGAAAAAACAAAATGATGAAAAGACATCATTAGAGATTTGGAAAGACGCATTGTCAAATGTTATGCCACACGTAGAGGTAAGAAGCCGACGAGTTGGTGGAGCTACTTTTCAGATTCCAAACCCAATCAGACCAGACCGAAAAATTTCTACTGCTATGAAGTGGTTGATCCAGTTTTCGCGTAAAAGAAATGAAAAATCTATGGCTCAAAAACTTGCTGCAGAGATTATAGCTGCAGAAAAAGAAGAAGGAGCAGCTGTTAAAAAGCGAGTAGATACTCATAAAATGGCTGAAGCAAATAAAGCATTCTCACACTTTAGATTTTAATCATTAAGAAATGGCTAGAGATTTAAAATACACAAGAAATATAGGAATTGCTGCGCATATTGACGCAGGAAAAACTACAACTACAGAACGTATACTTTATTATACAGGTGTTAGTCACAAGATAGGTGAGGTGCATGATGGTGCAGCAACTATGGACTGGATGGAGCAAGAGCAAGAGCGTGGTATCACGATTACTTCAGCTGCTACTACCTGTGAATGGAAATTCCCTACTGAAAATGGGCAGCCAATTGCTGATACAAAAGGTTATCATTTTAATATTATAGATACACCAGGTCACGTTGATTTTACGGTAGAAGTTAACCGTTCTCTTCGTGTTCTTGATGGTTTAGTATTTTTATTTAGTGCAGTTGATGGTGTTGAGCCTCAGTCTGAAACTAACTGGAGACTTGCTGATAATTATAAGGTGCCACGTATTGGTTTTGTAAACAAAATGGACCGTCAAGGATCTAACTTTATGGCAGTTTGTCAGCAGGTTAAAGATATGTTAGGGTCAAATGCTGTTCCAATAGTTATGAATATTGGTGACGAAGCTGATTTTAAAGGTATTGTAGATTTAGTGAAAAATCGGGCTATTGTATGGCATGATGAGACACAAGGTTCTACATTCGATATAATAGATATTCCAGAAGAATTAAAAGCGGAAGCTGCAGAATTAAGAGGTAAACTTATTGAAGAAGTAGCTGCTTATGACGAAAATCTTTTGGAAAAATTTATGGAAGACGAAGATTCAATTACAGAAGACGAGGTGCATGCTGCTCTTCGTGCTGCGGTAATGGATATGTCAATAATTCCAATGATTTGTGGTTCTGCATTTAAAAATAAAGGGGTTCAGTTTTTATTAGATGCTGTATGTCGTTATTTGCCTTCTCCAACCGATAAGGAGGGTATTGTAGGTGTGAATCCAAACACAGATCAAGAAGAAATCCGTAAACCAGATGTGAAGGAGCCATTTTCGGCTTTAGCTTTTAAAATTGCAACTGATCCTTTTGTAGGTCGTTTAGCATTCTTTAGAGCGTATTCAGGTCGTTTGGATGCAGGGTCATATATTCTGAATAATCGTTCAGGTAAGAAAGAAAGAATATCTAGGATATATCAGATGCACTCTAATAAGCAGAATGCTATAGAGTATATAGAGGCTGGAGATATTGGAGCTGCGGTTGGATTCAAAGATATCAAGACTGGTGATACCATGACTGATGAAAAGAATCCAATAGTTTTAGAATCTATGGACTTTCCTGATCCAGTAATTGGTATCGCGGTTGAGCCTAAGACTAAGGCAGATGTTGATAAATTAGGAATGTCATTGGCTAAATTAGCTGAAGAAGATCCTACGTTTACAGTAAGAACAGATGAGGCTTCAGGTCAGACTATTATTTCTGGTATGGGTGAGCTGCATTTGGATATTATTGTTGATCGTTTAAAGCGAGAATTCAAAGTAGAGGTTAATCAAGGTCAACCTCAGGTAGAATATAAGGAGGCTATTACACAATCTGCAGATCATAGAGAGGTTTATAAGAAACAATCTGGTGGTCGAGGTAAATTTGCTGATATAGTCTTTACTATTGAGCCTGCTGATGAAGGACAAGTAGGACTTCAGTTTGAATCTACAATTAAGGGAGGAAATGTTCCTAAAGAATTTATACCTTCTATTGAAAAAGGATTCAAAATGGCGATGGTAAATGGTCCTTTAGCAGGTTACGAGGTTGATGCTGTTAAAGTAACCCTTAAGGATGGATCTTATCATGATGTCGATTCTGATCAATTATCTTTCGAATTAGCTGCAAAATTAGGTTTTAAGAATTCAGCAAAAGCTGCAAAAGCCGTAATTATGGAGCCAATTATGAAATTAGAAGTTATTACTCCAGAAGAAAATATGGGTGATATCGTTGGTGATCTTAACCGTCGTAGAGGACAAGTTAGTGATATGGGAGATCGTGCAGGTGCGAAAACTGTAAAAGCTACTGTTCCACTTTCAGAAATGTTTGGATATGTAACAACATTAAGAACATTGTCGTCTGGTAGAGCAACATCTACAATGGAATTTTCTCACTATGCTGAAACACCTTCTAATATATCTGAAGAGGTAATAGCAGCAGCAAAAGGAGTTAACGCTTAATTTATTACAGAAATGAGTCAAAAAATTAGAATAAAACTGAAATCTTACGATCATAATTTAGTAGATAAGTCTGCTGAAAAAATCGTAAAGACGGTAAAGAGCACAGGAGCTGTAGTAACTGGGCCAATTCCTTTACCAACACATAAAAAGATATTTACAGTGCTTCGTTCTCCACACGTGAACAAAAAATCAAGAGAGCAGTTCCAATTAAGTTCTTACAAAAGACTATTGGATATATATAGCTCGTCATCAAAAACAATTGATGCTTTGATGAAACTAGAGTTACCGAGTGGAGTAGAAGTGGAAATTAAAGTGTGATAAGAAACTTTAATTTCTAATTTCTGATAAATAGATCAGAGATCTCTACAAGAGATATGAAAATGTCCCGAGCTGCGTGCAAGGGAAAAACGGCAAAAAGTACATTCAGGGTTGAAGTATTTTGACCCTGTTTTTTTGCAAGAGATTGAAAGCAATTTCAAATATAAATAAGAATAATTAATAAATAATTTAAATATGTCTGGGTTAATAGGAAAAAAGATCGGCATGACCAGCATTTTCGATGAGAATGGAAAAAACATTCCATGTACTGTGATCGAAGCTGGACCATGTGTGGTTACCCAAGTCAGAACTAATGAGGTTGATGGTTATGAAGCTATTCAGCTAGGTTTCGATGACAAAGCAGACAAAAATGCTACAAAAGCGGCTTTAGGTCACTTTAAAAAAGCAGGAACTGTTGCTAAACGTAAAGTTGTCGAATTCAAAAGTTTTGATGAGGAGTACAAATTAGGTGATACGGTAACAGTAGAGCACTTTGCTGAAGGAGAGTTTGTTGATGTTTCAGCAACTTCTAAAGGTAAAGGTTTTCAAGGTGTTGTTAAAAGACACAACTTCGGTGGGGTTGGTCAAGCGACTCACGGTCAGCACAACCGATTAAGAGCTCCGGGTTCAATTGGTGCGGCTTCATATCCTGCGAGAGTATTCAAAGGTATGAAGATGGCTGGAAGAATGGGTGGAGATCAAATAAAAGTTCAAAACTTGAGAGTGCTAAAAGTAGTTCCTGAAAAGAACTTACTTGTGGTTAAAGGTTGTGTCCCTGGGCACAAAAATGCATACGTAACGATTCAGAAGTAATGAAAGTAACGGTAATTGATATAAACGGAAAAGAAACAGGTAGAAAGGCAGACCTTTCGGATGCTGTTTTTGGTATTGAACCAAATAATCATGCTGTGTATCTAGATGTGAAGCAGTATTTGGCTAATCAACGTCAAGGTACTCACAAAGCTAAGGAGCGTGCAGAGATAGTTGGTAGTACAAGAAAAATCAAAAAACAAAAGGGTACTGGTACGGCTAGAGCTGGTAGTATTAAGTCTCCAGTTTTTAAAGGTGGAGGTAGAGTGTTTGGTCCAAGACCACGTAACTACTCTTTTAAATTAAATAAGAATCTTAAGAAATTAGCGCGTAAATCAGCATTAAGTATTAAAGCTGGAGATAAGGCAATAACAGTTGTAGAAGACTTTAGTTTTGATACTGTTAAAACAAAGAATTTTACTGCTGTTTTGAAGTCTTTAGGACTTGAGAACAAAAAATCTTTGTTTGTGTTGGCTGAGTCAAATAAAAATGTATATTTGTCGTCACGCAATTTGAAAGATTCAGAAGTTATAACTTCCTCAGAATTAAGTACTTACAAAATACTTAATGCAGGAAGTATTGTTCTTCTGGAAGGTTCTTTGAAAGGAATTGAAACGAATTTAAGTAAATAGAAGCCATGAGTATCTTAATAAAACCTATTATTACAGAAAAGGCTACCGCTGATAGTGAGGTATATAACCGCTATGGTTTTGTGGTAGAGAAAAAAGCGAATAAGGTAGAGATCAAAAAAGCAGTCGAGGCTGTTTATGGTGTTTCTGTTACTAAAGTTCGTACAATAAATGTCCGTCCAGACCGTAAAACTCGTTATACAAAAACGGGTATGGTAACTGGTAAAACAAGCGCTTATAAAAAAGCAATTGTACAGGTGGCGGAAGGTGAAGTAATTGATTTATATAGTAATCTTTAAGACTAAAAAATGTCAGTAAGAAAATTAAAACCAATTACCCCAGGTCAGCGTTTTAGAGTAGTAAATGGGTTTGACGCCATAACTACTGATAAGCCGGAGAAGAGTTTATTAGCTCCGAAAAAAAGATCTGGAGGTAGAAACAGTCAAGGAAAAATGACTATGCGCTACAAAGGTGGTGGTCATAAAAGAAGATATCGTATTATAGACTTTAAGCGTGATAAGCAAGGAATCCCTGCTACCGTAGCTACAATAGAATACGATCCTAACAGAACTGCATTCATAGCACTTTTAAACTACCAAGATGGTGAAAAGCGTTATGTAATAGCCCAAAACGGTTTACAAGTAGGTCAAAATATCGTTTCAGGTAGTGATATAGCTCCAGAAATTGGTAATGCAATGCCGCTTAGTAGTATACCTTTAGGAACAATCATTTCATGTATAGAACTTCGTCCAGGTCAAGGTGCTGTTATGGCACGTAGTGCGGGATCATTCGCGCAGCTTATGGCTAGAGATGGTAAATTTGCAACTGTGAAATTACCTTCTGGTGAAGTAAGAATGATCTTGGTTAACTGTATGGCGACTATTGGAGCTGTTTCTAACAGTGATCATCAATTAATTGTTGGTGGTAAAGCTGGTAGAACACGATGGTTAGGTCGTCGTCCACGTACTAGACCAGTAGCAATGAACCCGGTTGATCACCCAATGGGTGGTGGAGAAGGACGTTCTTCAGGAGGTCATCCACGTTCTAGAAAAGGTCTTCCTGCTAAAGGATATAGAACCCGTTCTAAGACGAAAGCGAGTAATAAATATATTGTAGAACGTAGAAAGAAATAATAAGATATGGCACGTTCATTAAAAAAAGGACCTTACGTTCACTATAAGTTAGAAAAGAAAGTAGCAGCAAATGTTGAGGCTAATAAGAAATCTGTAATCAAAACTTGGTCAAGAGCCTCTATGATTACTCCGGATTTTGTAGGACAAACAATTGCAGTTCATAATGGTCGCCAATTTGTACCTGTATATGTTACAGAAAATATGGTAGGTCATAAACTAGGAGAGTTTTCGCCAACACGTTCGTTTAGAGGACACGCTGGTGCTAAAAATAAAGGTAAAAAATAATTTAAGTCATGGGAGTTCGTAAAAGAGAAATGGCAGATAGAATTAAGGAAGAGAAAAAGCAAGTTGCTTTTGCTAAGCTTAATAACTGCCCTACGTCACCTCGTAAAATGCGCTTAGTTGCAGATTTGGTTCGTGGTGAGAAAGTTGAAAAAGCGATTCATATTCTTAGATTTAGTCCTAAAGAAGCATCGCGACGTTTAGAAAAGTTATTGCTTTCTGCAATAGCTAACTGGCAAGCGAAAAATGAAGACGCTAGTATCGAAGATGCTGACCTTTTTGTAAAAGAAATTCGTGTAGATGGAGGAAGTATGTTAAAAAGACTACGTCCTGCTCCACAGGGTCGCGCGCACAGAATAAGAAAACGCTCTAATCACGTTACAATCGTGGTAGCAGCAAACAATAATACACAAAGCTAATATAGACTATGGGACAGAAGACAAATCCAATCGGAAATCGCCTTGGTATTATCAGAGGGTGGGAATCCAACTGGTACGGAGGTAATGACTACGGTGACAAACTTGCCGAAGACGATAAGATTAGAAAGTATGTACACGCACGTTTATCTAAAGCTAGTGTATCTAGAGTAATAATTGAGCGTACGCTTAAACTTGTAACCGTTACTATCACTACTGCTAGACCTGGTATAATTATCGGAAAAGGTGGTCAAGAGGTAGACAAGTTAAAAGAAGAGCTTAAAAAGATTACTGAAAAAGAAGTACAGATCAATATTTTTGAGATTAAAAGACCAGAACTTGATGCGTTTTTGGTTGGATCTAGTGTAGCAAGACAAATAGAAAGCCGTATTTCATACAGACGTGCTATTAAAATGGCTATTGCTGCTGCAATTCGAATGAATGCAGAAGGTATTAAGATCCAGATTTCAGGACGTTTGAATGGTGCAGAAATGGCACGTTCTGAGTCTTATAAAGAGGGTCGTATTCCTTTATCAACATTTAGAGCTGACATAGATTATGCTTTAGTAGAAGCTCATACTACTTATGGTAGACTGGGTATTAAAGTATGGATTATGAAAGGTGAAGTATATGGTAAAAGAGAACTTTCTCCTTTAGTTGGTTTATCCAAGAAACAAGGAAAAGGTGACAACCGTGGAGGTGGACGAGGAGGTAATAACAAATCTCGTCGTAGAAAGTAATTTTTTAAAGTAAATTAACAATGTTACAGCCTAAAAGAACAAAATTCCGTAAACAACAAAAAGGACGTATGAAAGGTTTGTCTCAAAGAGGACATACGCTTTCAAACGGAACCTTCGGAATTAAATCATTGGATTCAAGTTTTATTACTGCTAGACAAATAGAAGCAGCTCGTATATCTGCTACTCGTTATATGAAAAGAGAAGGTTCTCTGTGGATTAAGATTTTCCCAGACAAGCCTATTACAAAGAAACCTCTTGAAGTACGTATGGGTAAAGGTAAAGGTGCTGTAGAATATTGGGCAGCAGTTGTAAAACCAGGAAGAATATTATTTGAAATAAGTGGAGTGCCATATGATGTAGCTAAAGAAGCATTGCGTTTGGCCGCACAAAAACTTCCTGTTAAAACTAAGTTTATTGTAGCTAGAGATTATCGAGCTTAATATTTGAGAAACTATGAAACAATCAGAAGTTAAAGGATTATCGACAGCTGAATTACAAGAGGAACTTGGTAAATCTCAAAAAGCGTATTCAGATTTAAGAATGGCTCATGCGATGTCTCCATTAGAGAATCCTTTGCAATTGCGTAAAGTAAGAAGATCTATAGCGAGAATGGCTACAGAGCTAACAAAAAGAGAATTAAACGGTTAATTCTGCTGAAAGATGGAAAAAAGAAACTTAAGAAAAGAACGTATAGGTGTTGTTACTAGTAACAAAATGCAGAAATCAATAGTGGTTTCTGAAGTTAAAAAAGTAAAACACCCAATGTACGGAAAGTTCGTGTTAAAAACGAAAAAATACGTTGCACACGACGAAAAGAACGACTGCAATATTGGTGATACTGTAAAGATCATGGAAACAAGACCTATGAGTAGAACCAAGTGCTGGAGATTAGTAGAAGTAATTGAAAGAGCGAAGTAATTATGGTACAACAAGAGTCTAGATTAAAAGTAGCAGATAACACAGGTGGTAAAGAAGTTTTAGTCATTCGTGTTCTAGGTGGTACAAAAAGAAGATACGCCTCTGTAGGAGACAAGATCGTTGTCAGTGTAAAAGAAGCAACTCCAAATGGAAACATTAAAAAAGGAGCGGTTTCTACTGCAGTTGTAGTTCGTACCAAAAAAGAAGTGCGCAGACCAGATGGTTCGTATATCCGTTTCGATGATAATGCATGTGTTTTATTAAACCCTGCTGGAGAAATGAGAGGAACTCGTGTTTTTGGTCCTGTAGCAAGAGAACTTCGTGATAAGCAGTTCATGAAGATTGTATCACTAGCGCCAGAAGTGCTTTAAAACATTTGAAAAGATGACAAAGCTAAAAATTAAATCAGGAGATACAGTACGTGTTATCGCTGGAGACAATAAAGGTCAAGAGGGTACAGTGCAAAAAGTATTGAAAGAAAAGAATAAGGCGATTGTAGAAGGTGTGAACTTAGTTTCAAAACACCAGAAGCCTAGTGCAGCTAATCCACAAGGTGGTATAGTAAAACAAGAAGCACCTATTCATATCTCTAACTTAACTTTATTAACTTCGAAAGGAGAAACAACAAGAGTTGGATATAGAGTAGAAGGAGATAAGAAAGTGAGATTTTCTAAAAAATCTAATGAAGTAATATAGTTATGGCTTATATCCCGAGACTAAAACAAGAGTATAAAGACAGAGTAATGTCTGCTCTTACAGAAGAATTCAGCTATGATAATGTAATGCAAGTACCGAAACTTAAAAAAATAGTTTTAAGTAGAGGAGTTGGAGCAGCCGTAGCTGACAAAAAGTTAATTGATTATGCTGTAGACGAGTTAACAACAATAACTGGTCAAAAGGCTATACCTACAATATCTAAAAAAGATGTCGCTACTTTCAAATTACGTAAAGGAATGCCAATTGGTGCTAAGGTTACGTTAAGAGGCGAAAGAATGTATGAATTTTTAGATCGTTTGATAACTACAGCACTACCACGTGTTAGAGATTTCAATGGTATAAAAGCAACAGGTTTTGATGGTAGAGGTAATTACTCTTTAGGAGTTTTAGAACAAATTATCTTCCCTGAAATTAATATCGATAAGGTAAATAAAATTTCAGGAATGAATATCACATTCGAAACTTCTGCTAAAACTGATAAAGAAGCAAAATCATTGTTAACCGAACTAGGTTTACCTTTTAAAAAGAATTAATTATGGCTAAAGAATCAATGAAAGCCCGTGAGGTGAAGAGAGCTAAGACAGTAGCAAAATATGCAGAAAAACGCAAAGCTTTAAAAGAAGCTGGTGATTATGAAGCATTGCAAAAGTTACCAAAAAATGCTTCACCAATTCGTAAGCATAATCGTTGTAAGCTTACCGGAAGACCAAAAGGATATATGCGTCAATTTGGAATTTCTCGTGTAACGTTTAGAGAGATGGCTAACAAAGGATTAATTCCTGGAGTAACTAAAGCTAGTTGGTAATAATAAAGTAAATTAATTGATCTAAGGTTCGATACTTTTATTGAAAACCAAGATCATAAATTAGATACAATGAATACAGATCCTATAGCAGATTATTTAACCAGAATTAGAAATGCAAACAGTGCACAACATAGAGTTGTTGAGATACCTGCATCTAAGGTTAAGAAAGAGATCACTAAAATATTATTCGATCAAGGATATATTTTAAGTTATAAATTTGAAGATAATACTACTCAAGGTACTATTAAAATTGCACTTAAATACGATAAGTTTACAAAAGAACCTGTAATAAAGCAATTACAAAGAATCAGTAAGCCTGGTCTTCGTAAGTATGCCGGTTCTGGAGAAATTCCAAGAATTCTTAATGGTTTAGGTGTTGCGATAGTTTCTACTTCTCACGGTGTTATGACTGGTAAACAGGCAAGACAAGAGAATGTAGGTGGTGAGGTACTTTGCTACGTATATTAACAGAGAAAAAGACAAAAGAAATGTCAAGAATAGGAAAAAATCCAGTAATTATACCGTCTGGTGTCACTGTTGAAGTGACAGGAAATGTTGTTACTGTTAAAGGAAAATTAGGAGAACTTTCTCAAGAGATTGATAGTATCACTCTAAAAGTTGAAGAAGGTAAAGTGGTTTTAGAAAGACCAACAGAAGCAAAAGATCATAAGGCAAAGCACGGTTTATATAGAGCTTTGATTCAGAATATGGTTCAAGGTGTTTCTGAAGGGTTTACTAAAGAGCTAGAATTGGTAGGAGTTGGTTACAGAGCCTCTAATCAAGGTCAAAAATTAGATTTGGCTCTAGGATTCTCTCATAACATAGTTTTAGATTTAGCTCCCGAAGTGAAAATCGAAACTATTTCTGAAAAAGGTAAAAACCCTATCGTAAAATTAACTTCTCATGATAAGCAGTTGGTGGGTCAGGTTGCAGCTAAAATTAGAGGCTTCCGTAAACCAGAACCTTACAAAGGAAAGGGAATTAAATTCGTAGGAGAACAATTAAGAAGAAAAGCAGGTAAATCTGCATAATAACCAAGTTATGGCATTCTCAAAAGACTTAAGAAGATTAAAGATAAGAAAGCGAATCCGTGGAAATGTGAGCGGAACAGAACAACGTCCTAGATTATCTGTTTTTAGAAGTAATAAAGAAATCTATGCTCAAATCATAGATGATGTTACTGGTAAAACTATTAGTGCTGCTTCATCAAGAGATAAAGATATCGCTTCGGCATCTGGAAATAAAATTGATAGAGCAAACCTAGTAGGTAAAGCACTTGCTGAAAAAGCAAAGAAAGCTGGTATTGAAACAGTATCCTTTGATAGAGGAGGTTATTTGTATCATGGTAGAGTAAAATCATTAGCAGATGGTGCTAGAGAAGCAGGACTAAAATTCTAAGAAATTATGTATCAAAAATATAAAAACGCAGAATTAGTAAAACCAAGTGGACTTGAACTAAAAGATCGTTTAGTTGGTGTGCAACGTGTTACTAAGGTAACAAAAGGTGGTAGAGCATTTGGATTCTCTGCAATCGTTGTTGTAGGTGATGAAAACGGAGTTGTAGGTCACGGTTTAGGTAAATCTAAGGAAGTAGCTGAAGCTATTGCTAAAGCAGTAGAAGATGCAAAAAAGAATTTAGTTCGTATTCCGTTGCATAAAGGTACTTTACCTCATGAACAAAAAGGTAAGTATGGTGGAGCGAGAATATTTCTTAAACCAGCAGCAACAGGTACCGGAGTAATAGCAGGTGGTGCTATACGTGCTGTATTGGAAGCAGTAGGTGTACACGACGTACTTTCTAAAAACCAAGGATCTTCTAACCCACACAACGTGGTGAAAGCAACATTTGATGCTTTATTGCAAATGCGTAGTGCACAGCAAGTAGCAAAACAACGTGGTGTTTCACTAGAAAAAGTGTTTAAAGGATAAAAACAGAACGATGGCAAAGATTAAAATCACTAAAGTAAAAAGTGCAATTAACCGCACTCAAAGACAAAAGAGAACTTTAGAAGCTCTCGGTCTTAAGAAAATCGGCCAGGTTGTGGAGCATGATGATACTCCTAATATCCTTGGGATGGTAAATAAAGTTAAACATTTAGTTTCGGTAGAAACAAAATAATATAAGCAAATGGATTTAAGTAATTTAAAACCTGCTGCAGGTTCGGTAAAAAATAATAGTAAACGAGTTGGTCGTGGTCAAGGTTCTGGTAAGGGCGGAACTGCAACACGTGGACATAAAGGTGCGAAATCACGTTCTGGTTATTCTAGAAAGATTGGTTTTGAAGGTGGACAAATGCCACTTCAGAGACGTGTGCCTAAATTCGGTTTTAAGAACATTAACAGAAAAGAGTATCAAGGGATTAACCTAGACACACTACAAAAATTAGTAGATGATGGGAAAATCAAGGATGCTGTAGATTTGGAAGTGATCTTAGCAACTCGATTAGCGGGGAAAAATGATTTGATTAAGATACTGGGAAGAGGTGAATTGAAGGCGAAATTGAAAGTCTCAGCTCACAAATTTACGGCCACAGCAAAAGCAGCTATCGAAGCTGCGGGTGGCGAAGCAGTAACCTTATAATAGACAACTCATGAAATTTATTGATACAATAAAAAACATTTGGAAAATTGAAGAACTAAAAAATAGAATCCTAGTTACTCTAGGTTTACTTTTAGTATATCGCTTCGGAGCGCAAGTTGTGCTTCCTGGAGTTGATGCTTCTCAATTAGCAAGTTTGGCATCACAAACAGATCAAGGAATACTTGGTCTGTTAAATGCATTTACAGGAGGGGCATTTTCGAATGCTTCTATATTTGCATTAGGAATTATGCCTTATATTTCTGCATCAATTGTAGTGCAGTTAATGGGTATAGCGATACCATATTTGCAAAAACTACAAAAAGAGGGAGAAAGTGGTAGGAAAAAAATTAACCAAATAACACGTTGGTTAACAATAGCTATTACACTTGTGCAGGGACCAGGTTATATCTATAACTTATTCTCAATATTACCTCCTGAAGCTTTTGTAATTTCTAATCAGACAGTTTTTGTTGTGTCTTCAGTAATTATCATATCTACTGGTTGTATTTTTGCAATGTGGTTAGGTGAGAAAATTACAGATAAAGGTATTGGTAATGGTATTTCCCTATTAATTATGGTAGGTATTATTGCAACACTTCCTCAATCATTTGTACAAAACTTTGTTTCTAGAGTTTCTGGAGATGGTGGTGGTATGATCATGGTACTAATTGAATTGGTAATCTGGTTTGTTATTATTTTAGCATCTGTATTGCTTGTAATGGCTGTACGTCAAATACCGGTTCAGTATGCAAGAAGAACAGCTGGTGGCGGATATGAGAAGAATGTTTTTGGTTCACGCCAGTATATTCCATTAAAATTAAATGCTTCTGGAGTAATGCCAATAATTTTTGCTCAGGCTATTATGTTTGTTCCTTCGGCAGTTGCAGGATTATCTGATTCTGATATGTCACAAAGTATCAAAGCTGCATTTAGTGATATTTTTGGCCTTTGGTATAATGTTGTATTCGCATTGTTGATTATAGTATTTACTTTTTTCTATACAGCAATTACGGTACCAACAAATAAAATGGCAGATGATTTAAAAAGAAGTGGTGGTTTTATTCCAGGGATTCGACCAGGAAGTGAAACTTCAGAATATTTGGATAGAATAATGTCACAAATAACTTTACCAGGATCTGTTTTCTTAGCACTAATAGCTGTATTTCCAGCAATTGCAGTTAAGTTGTTAAATGTTCAACAAGGATGGGCATTGTTTTTTGGTGGTACATCGTTACTGATTATGGTAGGTGTAGCAATAGATACAATGCAACAAGTTAATTCGTATTTGTTAAATAGACATTACGATGGATTAATGAAATCTGGTAAAAATAGAAAAGCAGTAGCATAATGGCAAAGCAACCAGCAATTGAACAAGACGGAAGTATCATCGAAGCATTGTCAAACGCAATGTTCCGAGTAGAACTTGAAAATGGTCATGTTGTAACAGCTCATATCTCAGGTAAAATGAGAATGCATTATATTAAGTTGTTACCAGGTGATAAGGTAAAGTTAGAGATGAGTCCTTATGATTTATCAAAGGCTCGTATAACATATAGATACTAATAATTTTAAGAATATTAGATAATTAAGATTTTTTGTGTAATTTTGCAGGCTGAAAAATCTTGTTAAAGATATCTTCTGAAAGTGTATATTGTACTTTCAGGAATTAAACAAAAACCGATGAAAGTTAGAGCATCAATAAAAAAGAGAAGTGCCGAGTGCAAGATTGTGCGTAGAAAAGGCCGACTTTACGTGATTAATAAAAAGAATCCTAGATTTAAACAAAGACAAGGGTAATTATGGCAAGAATTGCAGGGGTAGATATACCTAAACAAAAGCGAGGAGTTATAGCATTAACCTATATCTTCGGAATTGGTAGAAGTAGAGCTAAAGAAATTTTAGATACTGCCAAAGTAGATGAGAGTATAAAAGTTTCTGATTGGGATGACGATCAAATTGGTCGAATCCGTGAAGCTGTAGGAACCTACACCATTGAAGGAGAATTACGTTCTGAAGTGCAATTGAATATCAAACGTCTTATGGATATAGGATGTTATAGAGGTATTCGTCACAGAGCTGGTTTACCGCTTAGAGGACAACGTACTAAGAATAATTCTAGAACACGTAAAGGAAGAAGAAAAACAGTTGCTAACAAGAAAAAAGCAACTAAATAATAAGTAGTATGGCAAAGTCAACTTCAAAAAAACGTAAAGTAATAGTTGAATCAGTAGGAGAGGCACATGTTACCGCTTCTTTTAACAACATTATTATTTCGTTAACGAATAAAAAAGGAGACGTTATTTCTTGGTCTTCAGCGGGTAAAATGGGATTTAGAGGTTCTAAAAAGAATACTCCCTATGCAGCACAATTAGCAGCAGAAGATGCTTCTAAAGTTGCTATCGAAGCAGGACTTAAGAAAGTTAAAGTGTACGTTAAAGGTCCAGGTAATGGAAGAGAATCAGCAATACGTTCACTACATAATGCAGGAATTGAAGTTTCAGAGATTATCGATGTAACACCAATGCCGCATAATGGATGTCGTCCTCCTAAAAGACGTAGAGTATAATTAGAAACCGTTTTCTGAATAAAGTTCAGAATGTGTATTTCTAGTATATATAAGTAAATCGAAATGGGGAACTATGATTATCGAAGGAAAGAGACCTTAATTCATAATCACCTCAATAACTAAATTATTAATAATGGCAAGATATACTGGTCCAAAAACTAAAATCGCTCGTAAATTTGGTGAAGCGATCTTCGGAGACGATAAGTCATTCGAAAGAAGAAATTACCCTCCTGGGCAACACGGAAACAACAGACGTAGAGGTAAAAAAAGTGAATATGCTATCCAGTTAATGGAGAAGCAAAAAGCTAAATATACATATGGTGTTTTAGAACGTCAGTTTCGTAATATGTTTGAGAAGGCAACACGTTCTCAGGGTATTACGGGTGAGGTTTTACTTCAATTATGTGAATCTCGTTTAGATAATGTAGTCTTTAGAATGGGGCTTGCAAATTCTCGTAGAGGAGCAAGACAACTAGTATCTCATAGACACATTACTGTAAACGGACAACAAGTAAATATTCCATCTTATCAATTGAAAGCTGGAGATGTTGTTGGTGTAAGAGAAAAATCAAAATCATTAGAAGTTATCCAAAATTCACTAGCTAATAATAGCAAAGTCTATGAGTGGATTACCTTCAACAACGATACTAAACAAGGTACTTTTGTATCTGTTCCGGCAAGAATCCAAATTCCGGAAAATATCAACGAACAATTCATCGTCGAATTATACTCTAAGTAATAACGCTAAAGAAGAAAAACTAACATGGCAATATTAAATTTTCAGAAGCCCGATAAAGTTATCATGATCGACTCTACTGAGTTCGATGGTAAATTTGAGTTTAGACCATTAGAGCCAGGGTATGGATTAACGGTTGGTAACGCTTTACGAAGAGTTTTGCTATCTTCTTTAGAGGGATTCGCTATAACTTCTCTTAGAGTAGAGGGTGTAGATCATGAGTTTTCAACTATTTCTGGAGTAGTAGAAGATGTTACAGAAATTATTCTAAATCTTAAGCAGGTACGTTTCAAGCGTCAGATTGAAGATATAGATAATGAATCTGTGACTATATCTATTTCTGGACAGGAACAATTAGTAGCTGGAGATTTTCAGAAATTTATTTCTGGATTTCAAGTACTAAATCCTGACTTGGTTATCTGTAATATGGATAAAAAAGTAGCACTTAATCTTGAAATTACCATTGAAAAAGGTAGAGGTTATGTGCCTGCTGAAGAAAATAAGAAAGCTAATGCTCCTATAGGAACAATTTTTACGGATTCTATTTATACTCCGATAAAAAATGTGAAATATAGCATTGAGAACTATCGTGTAGAGCAAAAAACAGATTACGAAAAATTAGTTTTCGAAATTGTTACAGATGGATCTATACATCCAAAAGATGCATTAACTGAAGCGGCTAAAATATTAATCCATCACTTTATGTTGTTCTCTGATGAGCGTATAACATTAGAAGCTGATGAGATAGCTCAAACTGAAACTTATGATGAAGAATCACTTCATATGAGACAGTTATTGAAGACCAAATTAATCGATATGGATCTTTCAGTAAGAGCATTAAACTGTTTAAAAGCTGCAGAAGTTGATACTTTAGGTGATCTAGTATCGTACAATAAGAATGACTTAATGAAGTTCCGTAATTTCGGTAAAAAATCATTAACAGAACTAGAAGAACTAGTAAATGTTAAAGGTCTTAACTTCGGAATGGATCTTTCAAAATATAAATTAGATAAAGACTAATCCATCATAATTTGCTCCTCAAAATGGGTTGTAGCAAGATGATGATTAAATTAAAATGTCATGAGACACGGAAAAAAAGTAAATCACTTAGGAAGAAAGACTGCACATCGCAAGTCGATGCTTGCTAATATGGCTTGTTCTTTAATAGAACACAAAAGAATTAATACTACTGTTGCAAAAGCAAAAGCGCTTAAGCAATTCGTAGAGCCATTAGTAACAAAATCTAAAGAAGATACAACACATAACCGTCGTATTGTATTTAGTAAACTACGTAATAAATATGCAGTTACTGAATTATTTAGAGATGTTGCTCCTAAAGTAGGGGATAGACCAGGTGGATATACAAGAATCATTAAACTTGGTAATCGTCTAGGTGATAATGCTGATATGGCAATGATTGAATTAGTAGATTACAACGAGTTATATAACGCTGGTAAACCTGCTAAGAAAAAATCAACAAGAAGAGGTAGAAGTAAGAAAAGTGCAGATGCTCCTGTAGCCCCTGTAACTGAAACTGCAAATTCTGAAGAAGAATAAATGAAAAGTGTGAAAAACACATAGTGAAAAAGGATAAACGTTTTAACGTTTATCCTTTTTTTTTGAATTATCGTAAACTAGGTTTGTTTCCGCCGAAAATGGAAATACTATTTTAATAAATGCAACAGATGAAATATCAATCTCGAAAAAAAGCAGTTCTTGTATTAGCTGATGGTACTATCTTTCATGGCAAAGCCGTAGGAAGAGAAGGTAGTGCATTTGGCGAAGTGTGTTTTAATACTGGAATGACAGGTTATCAGGAAATCTTTACAGACCCTTCATACTATGGGCAATTAATGGTCGCTACAAATGCACATATTGGTAATTATGGTACTAATAAAGAAGAGGTAGAGTCGGATTCTATTAAAATTGCAGGTCTCATCGTTAAGAATTTTAGTTTTGATTATTCCAGAGACCGAGCAGATAGTTCTTTACAAGATTTTTTAGAAAAAAATAATTTATTAGCTATATCCGATGTAGATACTAGAGCTTTAGTAAGTTATATTAGAGATAATGGAGCAATGAATGCGGTTATTTCTACAGAAGTAGATAATATAGATAGTTTAAAAGAACAACTAGCCAAAGTGCCAGACATGAACGGTCTAGAATTAGCGTCTAAGGTTTCTACTAAAGAACCTTACTTTGTTGGTAATCCTAATGCAACATATAAGATTTCTGCTTTAGATATTGGAATTAAAAAGAATATTTTAAGAAACCTTGCTCAGCGTGATGTGTACATAAAAGTATTTCCTTATGACACAAATTTTTCTGAATTGAGTGAATGGGGACCTGATGGATATTTCTTGTCTAACGGACCTGGAGATCCAGAGCCTTTAAGTGTCGCAATCAATACAGCTAAAGAAATATTAGATAAAGATTTGCCTTTGTTTGGAATATGTCTAGGACATCAAGTTATTGCACTAGCCAATGGCATAAGTACATATAAAATGCACAATGGACATAGAGGAATTAATCATCCGGTTAAAAATTTAGTAACTAGTAAAGGAGAGATTACATCGCAAAACCATGGATTTGCTATTAATAGGGAAGAAACCGAGGCACATCCTGATGTTGAAATAACACACGTACATTTGAATGATAATACTGTGGCTGGAATTAAAATGAAGAATAAAAATTGTTTTTCTGTACAATATCATCCAGAGGCTAGCCCAGGTCCAAATGATTCAACATATCTATTCGATCAATTTATTGAAAATATCAAAAAAGCAAAAATTACAGCTTAGTATCAAAGTAAAATTGATAGTTAACTAAGTATTTTGATAATGAGTTAATCTATAACGTTATAGTTGATAACTTAACAGTAATATTGCAATTTCGACAGTAAATTAAGGCTTTTTTGAAGGGGTCAAGATTTACCTGTTTTGTATATTGCGAAGAATTAAAATTATCCAACAAAATAAATAAAAAAATGAGTGTAATTATTAATATTCACGCTAGACAGATTTTAGATTCAAGAGGAAATCCTACAGTAGAAGTAGACGTGATCACAGAAAACGGTGTTTTAGGAAGAGCTGCTGTACCATCAGGAGCTTCAACAGGAGAACATGAAGCTGTTGAGCTGCGAGATGGGGGTGATACCTACATGGGTAAAGGAGTTCTTAAAGCTGTTGAAAATGTAAATACAATAATTGCTGAAGAATTATTGGGGTACTCAATATTTGATCAAAATCTAATAGATCAAACAATGATTGAGATAGATGGTACACCTAATAAATCAAAACTTGGAGCAAATGCTATATTGGGAGTTTCATTGGCAGTGGCAAAAGCAGCAGCTAACGAACTAGGGATGCCTTTATATCGTTATGTTGGAGGAGTAAGTGCTAATACACTTCCGGTTCCTATGATGAACATCATAAATGGAGGTTCTCATAGTGATGCACCAATTGCATTTCAAGAATTTATGGTAATGCCCGTAAAGGCTGAAAATTTCACGCATGCTATGCAAATGGGAACTGAAATTTTCCATAATTTGAAGAAAGTATTACATGATCGAGGACTAAGTACAGCAGTAGGTGATGAAGGTGGTTTTGCTCCTACATTAGATGGTACCGAAGATGCGCTAGATTCAATTGCACTGGCAGTAGAGAAAGCCGGGTACAAATTTGGAGATGAAGTAATGGTAGCTTTGGATTGTGCTGCAGCAGAATTTTATGTTGACGGAAAATATGATTATACGAAGTTCGAAGGTGATACAGGCGTAATTCGTTCAAGTGAAGAACAAGCAGATTACTTGGCAGAGTTAGCAGCTAAGTACCCTATTATTTCTATCGAAGATGGGATGGATGAAAATGATTGGGATGGATGGAAATATCTAACAGATAAAATTGGAGATAAAGTACAATTGGTAGGAGATGATTTGTTTGTTACTAATGTGGAAAGACTTTCTAGAGGAATAGAAAATGGTATTGCAAATTCAATCCTTATTAAAGTTAATCAAATAGGTACATTAACAGAAACTATTGCTGCTGTAAATATGGCGCATAATGCAGGGTATACTTCAGTAATGTCACACCGATCAGGAGAAACAGAAGATAATACTATTGCGGATTTAGCAGTAGCTTTAAATACAGGGCAAATAAAAACTGGTTCTGCCTCTCGTAGTGATAGAATGGCTAAATATAATCAGTTATTACGTATCGAAGAAGAATTAGGAACTGTTGCTTTTTATCCTAAAGAAAAAGCTTTTAAAATTAAATAAGAGCAGAATTAGTGTTCTTAAAATAGACTGTCCTCGAGGGCAGTCTATTTTTTTTTATGAATAATTTAAAAAAAGACTTGTAAGGTTAAAATTGATCATACGATTAATACCATATTAACGCTATATTTTGTAATTTAGCGACCCTTATAATAACAGTAAAATCCTTATATAAACAGATGTCAAAAACAGCTACTTTAGAAATCGATGGTAAAAAATATGAGTTTCCAATCATAGAAGGAACAGAGAACGAATTAGGAATTGATATTAAAACGCTTAGAGGAGCTACAGGTGGAGTTACGACAATAGATCCTGGATATAAAAATACAGGAAGTTGTGAAAGTGCTATCACTTTTCTTGACGGAGAAAAAGGAATTTTAAGATATAGAGGATATTCTATTGAAGAATTAGCAGAGAAGGCAGATTTTCTAGAAGTATGTTATTTGCTAATTTTTGGAAACTTACCTACAGCTACTGAGTTAGAAAAATTCGACAAAGATATAAAAGAAGAGTCTCATGTAGATGAAGATATGAAGAAAATCTTAGATGGTTTTCCGAAGAGTGCTCACCCAATGGGCGTATTATCTTCTCTAACTAGTGCCTTAATTGCATTTAATCCAGGATCTGTAGATGTGGATTCAGAAGAAGAGATGTATAATGCAATAGTGAAAATACTAGCTAAGTTTCCTGTTCTTGCAGCATGGACAATGAGAAAAAGAAAGAGTTTACCACTAGATTATGGTGATAGCTCATTAGGATATGTAGAGAATTTACATAAAATGATGTTTGCAAGACCAAATAAAACATATGAGGCTAATAAAATTGTAAATGATGCATTAGATAAGTTGTTAATTCTTCACGCCGATCACGAACAAAACTGTTCGACATCTACGGTAAGAATTGTAGGTTCTTCTCATGCAGGATTGTTTGCTTCATTATCAGCAGGGATATCTGCACTTTGGGGACCTCTTCATGGTGGAGCAAACCAAGCTGTTATAGAAATGCTAGAAGCTATTAAGGAAGATGGAGGAGATACTGCTAAATACATAAACAAGGCAAAAGATAAAGAAGACTCGTTCCGTTTAATGGGATTTGGACATAGAGTTTATAAGAATTTTGATCCTAGAGCTAAGATTATTAAAAAATCTGCAGAAGAAGTACTTGGTAACTTGGGTATTGAAGATCCTGTTCTTGATATTGCTAAGGGATTGTCAGAAGTTGCTTTAAAGGATGAGTACTTTGTGCAAAGAAAATTATATCCTAACGTAGATTTTTACTCAGGGATTATTTATAGAGCATTAGGAATTCCAACAGAAATGTTTACAGTGATGTTCGCTCTTGGAAGATTACCAGGGTGGATTGCACAGTGGAGAGAAATGCGTCTTAGAAAAGAACCTATAGGGAGACCAAGACAAATCTATATTGGAGAAAATCACAGAGATTTTAAAGAAATCTCTGAGCGTTAGTAGAAATAAACTAAATAAAAAAGGGCATTGAAGAAATTCAATGCCCTTTTTTATTGAATATATAAAAGCAAGACTTAAATCTGTTGTTTTTTGAAAAATTAATAAAAATTAGGTGTTTTTTTTGATTAAAGTTTTACGATGAAATAGTCTCTTTATATATTTGCCTAACTACTTCAACTAACATATTTAAACACTCGATTTTTGAAATTAAATATAAAAAACGAAACATCCCGACTTAGAGCCGTGGTTTTAGGAACAGCAATGAGCAATGGACCTGTTCCTAAAATTGAAGATGCTTATGATCCAAAGTCAATTGAGCATATAAAAGCAGGAACTTATCCAAAGGAGTCAGATATGATTTCAGAAATGAATGCTGTGGCAAAAATTTTTGAAAAATATGATGTAAAAGTTTACAGGCCAGAGGTTATTGTAGACTACAACCAGATTTTTGCTAGAGATATAGCATTGGTGATAGATGATAAATTTATTAAGTCAAATATTCTTCCTGATCGAGAAAAAGAAATTAAGGCAATTCAACATGTAATAGATAAGATTTCTCCTGAAATGGTTTTTAAGGCACCTTCAGAAGACATCCATTTTGAAGGGGGAGATATTATTGTTCATAACGATCATATTTTTATAGGAACCTATAAAGGGGAGGATTATCCTGATTGTATTGTTGCAAGAACAAATATGAAGGGAGTAGAATATATTAAGTCGCTTTTTCCAAATAAAAAGGTAAAAGAGTTTGATCTTAATAAATCTATGGATGATCCTAGAGATAATGCTTTGCACTTAGATTGTTGTTTTCAACCAGTAGGGAAGAATAAAGCAATAATTCATAAGGAAGGATTTCGAAATCCGGAGGATTACCAGTATTTAGTTGACTTTTTTGGAAAAGAGAATGTATTTCATATTGACAAGAATGAAATGTACTATATGAATTCTAATGTTTTTTCAATCTCAGAAGATGTAGTTATCTCAGAGAAAAATTTTGTAAGATTAAATACTTGGCTAAGAAGTTTAGGTATTACGGTCGAGGAGGTTCAGTATGCTGAGATTGCAAAACAAGAAGGGCTATTACGTTGTTCTACAATGCCTTTAATAAGAGACTAATTATTTTATAGATTTTGAATGCTATAAGTTTATAGAGATATGAGACAAGTAACCAATACCATTGTAATGATTCGTCCCGTGCAATTTAGGATGAATGAACAAACTGCTGTTAATAATTATTATCAGGAAGATGCTGGGATAAGTCAAGAAGATGCAAATAAAATTGCAAAACAAGAGTTCGAGAATTTTGTAAATGCATTGAAAAAGGTAGGAGTTGATGTAATCGTTATTGATGATGACCCTAAAAATGATACTCCTGATTCTATTTTTCCAAATAATTGGGTCTCTTTTCATGAAAATGGAGACGTGGGTTTGTATCCTATGTTTGCGGTGAACAGAAGAAAAGAACGTAGACCAGAGATTTTAGATTTTATTGAAACTTCTGGCTATGATATACATAATATTATAG
The DNA here is from genome assembly GCF_003443715.1 of Aquimarina sp. AD10. Taxonomy (NCBI): domain Bacteria; kingdom Pseudomonadati; phylum Bacteroidota; class Flavobacteriia; order Flavobacteriales; family Flavobacteriaceae; genus Aquimarina; species Aquimarina sp. AD10. The sequence goes on from NZ_CP031965.1 coordinate 5,374,838, forward strand.
ACTATACGGCTGCCGAAGAAGAAGAGGTTTTTTTAGAAGGGACTGGTAGTTTAGTTTTAGATAGAGTTAATAAAAAAGCATATTGTGCTCTTTCTCCAAGAGCAGATGAAGAGTTGTTCATAGAGTTTTGTGAAGATTTTGAATATACTCCAGTTATCTTTACGGCTTATCAAACTGTAAATGAACAAAGACTACCAATCTACCATACAAATGTAATGATGGGAATTGCAGAAACATTTGCTGTAGTTTGTTTAGATTGTATAGATGATAAAAAAGAGCGTAAAAATGTGATCAACCACTTAAAAACAGATAATAAAGAAATTATTGCGATTAATGAAGATCAAGTGAATAATTTTGCAGGCAATATGTTACAAGTTGTAGGTTCGGGAGATAAGCGCTATCTTGTGATGTCAACGGCGGCTTTTAAAAGCTTGACAAAAGATCAAATACTTAAAATAGAAAAACATTGTTCAATTCTTCACAGCGACCTTAATACTATTGAGACATTAGGAGGAGGTAGTGCAAGATGTATGATGGCAGAGGTCTTTTTACCGAAAAGCATGTAATCTATGTACCTTGTTTTATGGTTTAGATTACAAATGCTTTTAGCAATTTAATAGTAAACCTGAAACTCGTCAAATATGCTTTCAAAGAAAACAAAATATGGCTTAAAAGCACTTACCTATATCGCTAGAAAAAATTGTGATCACCCTGTACAAATATCAGAAATAGCCCAAAGTGAAAATATTTCTCAAAAATTTTTAGAAAGTATATTATTGACTTTAAGAAAAAATGGAATTTTAGGATCAAAAAAAGGAAAAGGTGGTGGATACTATCTTATTAAAGAGCCTAAAGATATTGTAATGGCTTCAATAATACGTATTCTAGAAGGACCTATAGCTATGTTGCCATGTGTTAGTCTTAATTTTTATGAAAAGTGTGGTGATTGTCCCGATGAGGATAGGTGTACCGTTCATAGTCTTATGATAGAGGTAAGGGATAATACTTTAAAGGTTTTAGAAAACAAAACATTAGCAGACTTTACAAATTAACAAAATTATCGTTTTGCTATTTTCTTATATTTATATGGACCACTGATTTTACCAAAAATGTGTTTTCCTTCTTTACTGTAACCCCGGGTCCATACAGATATTTTATTTTTACTTACTACGAAAGAACTGGTAATATGGTTTACAGACTTAATTGAGCTTAGACATGAGTCTCTATTTGTCTTTCCTGAGTATATTGTAGACGTTTTTTTCTTGAAATACACTTGGCACCCTTCTTTTAATCGTAAACTATCTAAAGTTAATTTATTAAATACTTTAGCATTTTGCCAACCAAACTTGTATTCTTTTTCATTTAATATTTTATAACTAGTACTTTTAAAATTTAAAGAATCTACTCGTTCGTACTCTAATATTCGTTGACTATATATATTGTTGTTTTCAGAAGCTTCATGAACTTCGGTGTATACCCAATACCCTGGTCGATCTTTCCAGATTCTAACTGATTTAAGATTTAAATGTCTAAAACTAGCATCCTTTTCTGTTTGCTCTGCATTAGAAAATTCACCCAATATCATCGTTACCAAATTATGCAACTCTACATCTTTTACAGGAGCAGAATTGCATGAGAATAATGCTAGTACAGTAAAGATGATAAGTGAGAGTTGTTTCATTTGTATGTTTTCTTAAATATATGAAAAAAAGCAAAAATATGCAATTAATCGATAAAACTTAGCTTTTAATCCTTTAAAGTCAATTTTCAAGATGCTATTCTTCGTATCATACCATCAAAAATAAAGTAATGAAAAGGAACCATTGCATACCAATATAATCTTCCCCAAATGCCTTTAGGTCTAAAGGTTGCTGTTTGGTGTAATACCCCATGTTGGTCAATGTCAAATTCTAGCCATGCTTCTCCAGGAACCCTCATTTCTGCAAATAATAATAATCGCATTTCTTTTTTATCAGCCACTAATACTCTCCAAAAATCTAAGGCATCTCCAGAAAATAATTCATCAGGATGTGTACGTCCTCTTCGCAATCCGACACCGCCAAAAATTTTATCAAAATACCCTCTAATTTTCCATAGCCAATTTCCGTAGTACCAGCCTGTTTCTCCACCAATACCCCAAATTCGATTTAAAGCACTTTCTGAATTTTTTAGTTTTATCTTTTTTTGGTCCTTAAAACACCCACGTTTAGGTACTGTGACATATTTCTGAATGTTTTTTTCAAAACGACCACTTACCATAGAGTCTTTCCAACTAGAAACAACCTGATTTTGTTCAATTTTGATAAATGCTAATTCTAAAGCCTTGACATAGCTCATTGGTGAAATATTCAATTGTTCTTGTAGCCTATTGTCATTTGCAATAACAGGAATAGTCATACTATCTACTAAATTAAGAGCTAGTTTATATGATGTAGAAGTAACAAAATAAAGCCAATATGATGATAGTTTGGGTGTCATCACAGGAACAGTAAGGATAAACAATTTTATTCCCCTAACTTTAGCATACTGTTTAAGCATTTGCTTATAAGTCATTACATTGGGTCCACTAATGTCATAAGATTGATTAAAACATGTGGCATTCCCTAACACTCCAATCATAAAGTTAAGTACATCTCGAATTGCAATCGGTTGCGTTTTAGTATTCACCCATTTCGGAGTGATCATTAATGGAAGTTTTTCGCACAAATCTCTAATAATTTCAAAGGATGAACTACCAGATCCCACAATAATACCTGATCTTAAAACAGTGAGATTATATTTTCCTTTGTATAGCGTTTCTTCTACATTTTTTCTTGACCATAAGTGTTTCGAGAGGTTTTTTTCGTTCACAATACCACTTAAATAAATTACTTGCTTGATATTGGTGTTTTCAACGTAAGTATTAAAGTTTTTAGCAGCAATTTCCTCTTTCTTTTCAAAATCAGTAGTAGACGAACTCATAGAATGAATTAGATAATAAGCTGCATCTATATCTTTTGGAAGTTTTGATGAATCTGGAGGGATTAAAAAGTCGATTTCGATAATAGAAACTTTTTTTCTTGTTTCAGAATCTATAGAGAGTCTATTTTTGTCGCGTACACAACAAATCACTTCATGCCCATTAGTAATAAGTAAGGGTAAAAGGCGCATCCCGATATACCCGTTGGTTCCCGTAAGAAGAATTCGCATTTTTCTGTTTAAGTTACAAAGAATTTATGTTAGATAAAATAAAAGTAAATTGATTTTTTATTATAAGATATTGAAATGTTGCAGTGGTACAGGACTATAATTTCTATTATCTTTGCACCTTAATTTTTTTAGCATATGAGCCTACAACAAACTATTATAGATAATGTAAAAAAAGCAATACAAGACTTGTATAGTGTTACGTTAGAATCTGTTGAATTACAAGGAACCCGGAAAGAGTTTGAAGGGGATGTTACAGTTGTTGTATTTCCAATGTTAAGAGTGGTTAAGGGAAATCCTGTACAAATAGGAGAGGCAGTTGGGAAATATTTGGTTGAAAATATTGTAGAAATCGATGATTATAATGTAGTCAAAGGGTTTTTAAACCTAGTAGTTTCTAATTCATATTACCTTGATTTTTTTGCAAGTATTAAGGATAACGAACAGTTTGGTTTTATAGCCCCTTCACAAAATGGTGAAGCTGTAATGGTAGAGTACTCTTCGCCTAATACCAATAAACCATTACACTTAGGACATATAAGGAATAACTTATTAGGATATGCAGTAGCAGAAATTATTAAGGCTAGTGGTAAAAAAGTGTATAAAACTCAAATTATAAATGATAGAGGAATACACATTTGTAAGTCAATGGTTGCATGGCAGAACTATGGCCATCAGGAAACTCCAGAAACATCAAATCTAAAAGGAGATAAGTTAGTTGGTAATTATTATGTGAAATTTGATCAAGTATATAAAGAACAAATACATAATCTTATTGCAGATGGTAAATCTGAAGAAGAAGCGAAGAAAGAAGCACCTATTTTAATAGAAGCTCAAGAAATGCTTAGAAAGTGGGAGTCAGGAGACGAAGAAGTAATTGCTTTGTGGAAGACCATGAATAATTGGGTATATCAAGGTTTTGATCAAACTTATAAGACGTTAGGAGTAGATTTTGATAGTTATTATTATGAAAGCAATACGTACCTTTTAGGTAAAGACAATATAGAGGAAGGGTTAACAAAAGGTATATTTTTTAAAAAAGAAGATGGATCCGTTTGGTGCGATCTTACTGATGAAGGGCTTGATGAAAAACTGGTACTACGAAGTGACGGAACTTCGGTGTATATGACTCAGGATATTGGAACGGCAATTCAACGCTCGAAAGATAAACCAGATGTCACCGGTATGATTTATACAGTTGGTAATGAACAAGACTATCATTTCAAAGTGTTATTCCTAATCCTTAAAAAATTAGGATATGATTGGGCACAAAATTTACATCACCTAAGTTATGGAATGGTAGATTTACCAAGCGGTAAAATGAAAAGTAGAGAAGGTACTGTAGTTGATGCAGATGATTTAATTGTTGAGATGACAAAAACAGCTGGAGAAATCTCTAAAGATCTTGGTAAGCTTGAAGGGTATTCTCAAGAAGAAAAAGAAAATATATATAATACTATTGGATTAGGAGCATTAAAATATTTCATTCTTAAAGTAGATCCTAAAAAGAGAATACTTTTTAATCCTGAAGAATCTGTAGACTTTCAAGGAAATACAGGTCCGTTTATTCAGTATACGTATGCTAGAATACAAGCAATTTTACGAAAAGCAAATTTTGACTATACTGAATCAATAACTACTATAGCATTGCATGATAAAGAGAAAGAATTGATTAAGCAATTAGAAGTATATCCAGAAATTATCCAAAACGCTGCCAACGAGCTTAGCCCAGCAGTTATTGCCAATTATACTTATGACCTTGTAAAAAGTTATAATTCATTTTTTCAAAACGTATCTATTTTTGGTGCAGATAGCGAAAAAGAAAAACAATTTAGAGTACAACTCTCTAGTATCGTAGGAAATACGATAAAGAGTGCATTTGGGCTTTTAGGTATAAATGTTCCGGAAAGAATGTAGTCGCATTTATAGTGTGATAGGTGCAAAATACAGGTAGATGTTTTGAATGTTAATATATTTTAGAAACGGAATTATGTATTTTGTCGATTTTTTGTTAATTTCATCGACGATTCAATAAGAAATTTATGTGATTTTTTTGTGTATACTAGTTTTTTTTCTAATATCTTGTTAGAAATACAAAGTATCAAAGAAAAAGTCTATGCATATGCAAAACTATTGTTATCGGTATTTTAATATATAGTTTTAAGCGGGAGTAATAACTGGATGAAGTATCAAATAACCAAAGCGACCGATAATGATTTATCACTTATGCAACGTTTGTTTTATCAAACGGTGACTACCTATGGTTCTAAGATATTTACTAAAGCAGAAATTAAAGTTTATTCTCGTTTAGCTACCAATAAAGGGTATTGGTTGAAAAAGTTTGCTAATGCTTTTGTTTATAATGCTAAATTAAATGGTGAAATTATAGGATCTTTTTCTATGGATACTTCTGGAACTATAGAATATGTTTTTGTTCATCAACGTTATCAAGGACAGGGTATTGCAAAGGATTTGTATGCAACCATTGAAGAAGTCGCTAAAGAAGCAAATATTAAAACGCTAACAACCCAAATTAACTTATTGACTCGTCATTTTTTCGAGAAAAATGGATTTGAAATTATTAAAAATGCAGTAAAAGTTGTGGGTGGAGAAGAAATAGTAAGCTATAGTGGTGTAAAACATATTTAAAAATTAATCCTTAGTACTGCATTTGGAGTAAACCCAAGTCCTCGTTCTTGGATTTCTCTTACTCTGTTTTCAGAATCAATTCTATAGTAGTTGTTTACAATATTTTCTTGACTTAAAATATTCCAGATAGATAATCCCATATTGCCGCTAACTTTTGAAGAAAATTTAAAATTGTAAGTAGCTGATACATCCCACCTAAAGTAATCAGTTAATGTATCACTATTAGGGTGTTCATAATTAATATTGCCTTGCGGATCTATTGGGTTATCGATAATAGGGCGTGTGGTAGGTTTACCACTATGCCAATTTATACCAGAAGAGATTTTTAGATTTTCATTAGTATAAGCTAATGCAATATTAAGATTATGTGTAATATCAATTGTATTAGGAAAACTTTGTTCACTAAGTTGATTAAACTCATATTGGTTATCGGCATAAGAATAGCTTAGCCAAGTGCTAAATTTTGCAAATCTTTTATTAATCAAAAAATCGACTCCTTTTACAATATAATTACCATGATCATCGGCAAATTCAAGTTGATTTTGAAACCCTTGACTCTGAGCAATAATACCATCTACTTTTTTGTAGTAACTGTCAGCGCTGATTAACCAGTTATTATGCTTATAACTTAGCCCTAAAGAAGTCTGTTGGCTTTTTAATATAGGAATGTTATCATTGTTTGAAAGCACCCATTTTTTGTTTTCTATTCCTAAAAAGTCATTTTGTGATTCTATAATTTGTGAAGTTACTTGACTTTTTAGTTCTCCTAAAAATTCTAAACTTAGATGATTAGTAAATCTATGATTAAAACCTATACGAGGTTCTAACCGAAAAGCACCAAACTTGTCAAAATGGTTTAGACGGGCTCCGATATTTAAATAAGTGCTTGCATTTTTAGATTTAAATGCAATTTCAGAAAAAATACTATTTGTTCTAATGACTTCTTTGATTAAATCCCTGAAAGTTGGATTATTTACATCACGAAGATTAGAAATACCTGTTTCGTTAAATTGATAGCCAGACTTAAGATGAACATTTGAATTTAAAATAACCATTGTATTCAACTTAATGCCACTTTCTAAAACTTCATTTTCTTGCTGTAATCGTTGATTATTTATAATATCAGAGTTAATGGCTTCTAACTTATAATTTGTTCCATAAATAAGAAGTTCACTTTTAAAAGCATCTGTCCAGTTTCTTTCATACATGATACTGGCAGCGCTATTATTTTGTTTTACAGTGCTTTCTCGACTAATGTTAGTTTCATTAATTATTGCATTTTCTTGAAACCCTAAATCATTTCTAATAATCAATCCATTTACTTTAATTAAATCCTTAGGAGTGAATTGATACAGCCATCGTAGGCTAGTATCATAAAAAGAAAATTTTTCATCAGTATTTAAACTGTTTACTACTTCAGAATCCTGAAAAGCTTTGTCAAAAAATTGTTCATATGTTGGTGTTTCTGCAATTTCGCTAATAGATTTTCTGGCTGATAATTGTAGTGATGATTTTTTACCAATAGGAGTATCTATAAAACCATCTGCGCTAATCATATTTATACCTAGTCCTGCATCAAAGTCTTGATTGATTTCATTAGTAGTATTCATCGCAATAACACTAGATACACCATCTCCATAGCTTGAACTAGAACCGTTCTTTGTTAGTTGAACGTTTTTGGTAAGATATGGGTTAAATGCAGAGATTAAGCCAAAAAAATGACCAGATTGATACATTTTGATTCCGTCCCATAAAATAAGATTTTGATCATTGGTACCTCCTCGAACATTAATATCAGATACAGTTTCTTCAACACTAATAATACCAGGCAAGGCCTGGATTGTTTGTAATAAATCAGGCTCTATTAATCCAGGAAGTAAACCAAAGTCTGTATAATCAATAACTATAGAGCCATCTGGATTTCTTGCAATACCCTTGACCAGATAATCATTTAAAACTACTTCGTTTAAATATTGAATTTCGGGTATTAATTGAACAGTTTTGCAGGGAGTTCCTAAAAGCTCTTTAGCAAGAATTTTTAATGTTTTGAAACCTACAAAAGAAATTTTTATGTAGTCGTTCGGGTTTTTAACGGGGATTGAAAATTCTCCCTTAGCATTACTAATAAAAAGATCATCATTAATTTGTATTGATGCATTTGCTAGAATTTCATCTTTATAAAGTGATTTCAGAGTTCCACAAACGTTTTGTGTGTTGTTCGTAAGACTTAGTACAATAGTATTGTCATTTAAGAAAGTATAATTTAGGGGGGTATTGTATCTTAAATATGCTATCGTCTTTTGTAAATTTAAGGTGTCAGAAGGTTTTTTAAGTCGTAATCCAGATACATCTTTGTCTAAATAAGTAAAGTTACAATCAAATTTATTTTGTGTTTCATCTAATATGATGCTCAAAGGCACAATAATATTATCAGATTGAGAATATACCTGATTTAAAAAAAATAAAAGAAGAATAAATAATGTTGTGACTTTGATTTTGATCACTCTTTGTAATATAGGGTTATGTTGTTGTCATTAATTGTATAATCCAAACGCATAGGTATAGTAATAGATTGTATTGCGGTTTGAATATTTGAATGTACAAAATTGCCCGTAAAAAGTTTATTAAGATCAATATTTTTTGCTGTAATCGTCACATTATACTGTCTTTCAAACTCTTTCAATATGTATTTATAAGGAACACTAGTAAAAGTACTATTGTTTTCTATCCACTTAGGTTTTAGTAATGAAGTGGTTTCATTTAAAGTTCGATTCTGGATCACTTTAAAGACATTACCAGCAGGCAGTTTAGTTGTGTTACCTTTGTGTAATACACTTACTAACCCTTCGTAGCATACCACTTCAAAATAGTTTTCTCTCTGTTTGATGTTAAACTCCGTTCCAAGTACAGAAATAATACCAGTATCAGTTTGTACATCAAACTTTTTGCCTTTAGCAACATCAAAATATGCCTCGCCTTCTAAAACTATTAATCTGTTATTCTGCCATTCCTCTTTTTGATATTGTATAGATGAAAGCGCGTTTATATTCACGGTACTTCCATCGGGTAAATCAATTAAAGTTTTTTGACCTGCTAAGGTTTTAATAACTGTTTGTGAAGAATAGAAAAAAGAAAAGTAAATTCCGAATCCTAACACTAAAATCGCTGCAACCCTCATCATCATATTTCTGTTAAAAAGAGAGTTATGTTCTGTTTTACGATCTGAAATTTTAGAAGTTAATTCTTTTAAATTACTATCAAGGTCGTAATTAGGAGCTTTAAAGTTTTTTGCTGTTTGAGCAATTTTAATATAAGAATCATAGGCGTCTAAATTTTTAAACGCCTCTGATTCTAATGAAGTTAATTGGTCATTATCCAACCACTTTCGTATGAGATCTTTCTTTTTCATAGCAAGATTTCTATCTATATAACAATTGTCGTGTTAAAATTCCTACCCTGGCACCTGAAATTATTTCTTGTTTTTCCATTTTATCATATTTCTAGTTAGATAGAATTATTTGACTTTTCTATATACCATCAATTTCTTTACGAAGTTTTTCTAATGCTCCATAAATCCTTTTTTCAACTGCTTTTCTAGAAATCCCTAATAATTCGGCTATTTCCTTATGTTTTTTACCTTCAATTCTGTTTAACAAAAATGCAACACGTTGTGGTTCGGTTAAATTAGCCAGAGCATTTTGATATTTTTGAAGATATTCTTTTTCTTCAAGTACGAATTCGGGGTTGATATTGGTTCTGTCGTTATATTCTGACTGTTGGAATTTTATTTTTACCTTATTATGTTTTAATTGATTTAAAGTAAGGTTGTTAGCGACTGTAAAAAGAAAGCTTCTTGCTTTTTGTAGCGAAGTTTTTTTACAATTGTCCCAAAGCTTTATAAATGCCTCTTGTACTTTGTCCTTAGGATCTATATGTTGCCCATATTTATAATAAATAAAATCATGAAGCTCTGTAGCATGTTTTTTAAAAAGCTCAGAAAACAACTTTTCATCACATACATCTTCAAATAAATCTTTTGGCATTTGTAGTTATTTTTGTTAAAATTAAAAAAAAATGTATTTACAAGTAGGAATTTTATCTTGTATATTGTTTTACATACACAAGTATTGGAAAAAAATAAAAAAATGAGGAAGATTTTATGTTTTTTGTTAATTATAATGTCAATAGTTTCCTGCCAAAAAGAGGAAAAAGAATTCATTGACCCTAATGAGGATAATAGAATACCAAAAGATTCGCAATTAGCTAATCTTATGAAAAATATGGTTATTCATGATGGGTCTTTTGATGACATTGTAGATAATGCTAATTGTTTCAGCATTAATATACCTTACACTATCATGCTTGGTGGAAATGAACGTGAAATAAACGGTATAAGCGATTATCAGGGAATTTCTAATATAGATGTAGTAGAAATTAAATACCCAGTTACGATAACACTAGCAGATCATACGCAACGTGTGATTAGAAATGATAGCGAACTTTCTACTTTTGGAGACAGTTGTCGAAATGAAGATGATGATGATATTGAGTGTATAGATTTTGTATATCCTATTCAATTATCTACTTTTAACAGTAGATCAAATATAATGAGCTCGGTTAAAATAGATCATGATGCGAATATGTTTAATTTTATGGAAACCGTAGATGAGAATGTATCAGTAAGTATTAATTACCCAATAAGTTTACTTTTACATAACGGTCAAAATATAGGTGCGCAACATAATAGTGAACTGCTATCGAATATTTTAAGAGTAGCTAGTGCTTGTGATGAAAATGATACTAGATGATACAATGAAATCATTACTAAATACAAAGAAGCCATTCATTAAATAGGATGGTTTTTTTTGTTTAACAAATATTTTAAAAGATTAAACAAAAAGTTAAAAAAATGCTAAAGTCCAAATTGAGGGTTAGAGTTTTTTTGATTGAGTTGTTTAATCACCAAACAATAAATACAAACACCATGAAATTTAAAAACCTTTTTAGAACAGTTTTAGTTGCTTTATTTGTTACTACACTTATTTCTTGTAGTGATGATGATGATACTTCATTTCCCCCTGCAACAACAACAATAGCAGAATTCGTAGCTGCAAATGCAGATTATAGTTCTTTACTAGCTGCTCTGGAAAAAGCAGAATTAGTGGCAACACTATCCGGAAGTGGTAATTTTACTGTATTCGCTCCAAACAATGCCGCTTTTGATGAGTTCCTAACTGCAAATGGCTTAACATTAGAAACAGCTACCAAAGAACAATTAACGCCAATATTACTTAATCATGTTATCGGGTCTGAAATAACTTCAGCACAATTATCAACAGGATACTTTCTTAACCTTGCAGATATGAGCTCGTATATTAATACTTCTAGCGGAGTAGTAATTAATGGAGTTGCGACAGTTACAACAGCAGATATCGATCAATCTAATGGTGTTATCCATGCAGTAGATAAAGTAATTCCAGTGCCAACAATGCTTACATTTGCGGCAAATGATCCAGACTTAAGTACATTAGCTACAGTTGCTACAACGACTACAGGGTTTGATACTGATTTTGCAGCAGTCTTAAGTGCAGCAGATAGTAATCTAACACTGCTAGCTCCTGATAATACTGCTTTTACTGATTTAGGAGATATTTCAGGCTTAGCAGTTGAAACATTAGAACAAATTTTATTAAATCACGTTATTGCTGGAGTAAATCTTTCAACAGGCTTATCTACTTCTTATGCTAAAACTCTTGCCACATATGGTGATACTGATAAAAATTTAAGTATATATATTAATACTAGTAGTGGAGTTACTTTTAATGGAAATTCTACTGTTACAACAGCAGATGCTATAGCTAGTAATGGGGTGATTCATAAAGTAAACACAGTAATAACGCTACCTACAGTGGTGACTTTTGCTACGGCAGATACAGATACATTTTCAACTTTAGTTTCGGCACTTACAACGTTAACGCCAACCACCGATTTTGCGGCAGTGCTAAGTACTGGTTTAGGAACAGACCCAGCGCCTTTTACAGTATTTGCACCGACTAATGATGCCTTTGCAGCTATTACAGTGCCAACAGATGAAACTGTTTTGGCTGGAGTTTTAAATCATCACGTAGTCGCAGGAGCAAATGTAACTTCTGATATGTTGGCCGCTACTCCAACTGCCACAACATTAAACGGTGATATTACTTTAACAGCAATGCCAGCAACGGTAACAGGAGCAACAAATATGACAGCTAGTAATATTGTAGTTGCAGATGTACAAGCTGCTAATGGAGTAATACATGTTATTGATCAAGTATTATTACCAATGATGTAATACTATAAAGTTCCCCCCCCCAAAAAATAGTTTTCTGAGCTATCGTTGTTCTCATGCTACGTTTAGTTTAACGGTAGCTCAGATTTATTCTTATCACACAATTTTTACATACTAATTTTTAAAACTTTACTATAATGAAAACGCTAATCAAAAGGTTAACGGTACCCTTCTTGTGCCTATTTTTAATGAACTTTTTTGTGTCCTGTCAAAATGATGATGGATCCGAAGTCCTTCCAGAACAAGAGGTTCAGGAATTTAAAGAATCCCCTATAATTAGTTTTGATGCCATTGACAAAATGACACAAAGTCCAATCGAAGGAGAGTTGAGAGTTGAAGAAGGTAAGAATTTTGGTTTTGATATAAGTAGAGAGAGAAGAGTTTATGATTTCTCGGCTACAGTTACAAATGGACAAGGTGAAGGTTCTGAAATAGCTGGAGAACTAAATCTGAATTTTACACTTTATCATGCAAGTTTTACAATTGTTAGAGGGGATTTGGTATTACCTGATGGTACCAAAGCAAGAACTCGTGGTGCAATTGTAAGTGACGGAATCGTATATTTAATTATTAATCCACCTGGTAGAGATTTAATATTTGGTGTAGGAAGAGTAGGAGATGACGGAAACATCCAGGGTGGTTTTAGATTATTTACTTCTGGAGGAATAGGTAGGGGTCTGTGGACTGCAGAATTAACAGAAGCTACTTTTCCAGACAAAACAATTGTTGAATTAATTGTTGAAGATGGTAGGTTTACATCGTTAGTAGGAGCACTACAAGCTACTGAATTGGTTGAACCATTAACAGGAGCTGGGCCATTTACAGTGTTTGCACCAACAGATGATGCTTTTGCGGCATTAGAAACAATTCCAGGGGCCGAAACTTTAAAAGAGATTTTATTGTATCATGTAGCAAGTGGAAGATTTAATACCTCACAATTGCTGCAAGAAGAAATGGTCGCTTCTCTTCAAGGAGAAAATATTAAAGTAAGTCTTAACGATAATAATGAAATTGTAATTAATGATACGGTTAAACTACTTTCAGCAAATATTGGTGGTTCAAATGGTGTTATTCAAGTTATAGACGCAGTACTTTTACCACCCTCTTTTGAAACGCTTCAAAGTATTGTTGAAATAGCGGTAAATACGCCAGAGTTATCGACTTTAGTAGGAGCATTGCAGGCTGCAGAATTAGTTGAGGCACTTAGTGGTGACGGACCTTTTACTGTTTTTGCTCCAACCAATGATGCATTTGCAACACTAGAGACTATTCCTAGTGGAGATGCATTAAAAGAAGTATTGTTGTATCATGTTGCCGCAGGAAAATTTACAGCCGAAGATCTACTGCAAAAACAAACTGTTACTACACTTCAAGGAGATGAGGTAAGTATAGAGATTGATGAATCAGGAAATGTGTTACTTAACGGAAATATAAAAGTAGCAATAGCAGATATCGAAGCCTCTAATGGTATTATCCACGTCATTGAAGGTGTTTTACTGCCAACAGAAGATTTACAGTCTATCGTTGAAATAGCAATAAATACTCCAGAATTATCAACTTTGGTAACGGCGTTGCAAGCAGCAGAGCTAGTAGATGCACTTAGTGGTGATGGACCTTTTACTGTTTTTGCTCCGACGAATGATGCATTTGCAGCACTAGAGACTATTCCTGATGGCGATGCATTAAAAGAAGTGTTATTGTATCATGTAGCGGCAGGGAAATTTACTGCCGAAGATTTACTTCAAAAGCAAACGATTACTACGTTACAGGGCGATGAAGTTAGTGTTGAAATGAATGAAGAAGGAGATGTGTTGCTTAACGGAAATATAAAAGTGGTTTTGGCAGATGTGGAGGCATCTAATGGAATAGTTCACGTTATAGAAGGTGTTCTATTACCTGCTCCTGGATTGTCATCTATTGTTGAAATTGCAGTAAATACTCCTGAGTTATCAACTTTGGTGGGAGCATTACAAGCTGCCGAACTAGTAGAAACATTAAATGGAGACGGTCCTTTCACTGTGTTTGCGCCAACTAATAATGCCTTTTTAGCACTGGATGCTATTCCTAGCGGAGATGCACTAAAAGAAGTATTACTGTATCATGTAGTATCAGGAAGATTTACCGCAGAAGAATTGATTACGGGTCAAACAGTAACTACTGTACAAGGAGAAGAAGTTACAATAGAAATGACATCTAGAGGAAATGTGCTTTTAAATCATGAAATTAAAGTAGCTATTGCAGATATTGAAGCTTCAAATGGAATTATACATGTGATCAAAGGAGTTTTATTACCACCTTCTATCTAGTTATAAGTAAAATATAAGGATAATAATCTTTGGATTATGAATAAAGCCACTTGCTAGAGCTAACTTATTTAGTTCTGATAAGTGGTTTTTTGGTACTAACGAACTATTATATAATTCTATAAATCCATTCTTTATTTATACACTTCAAATTCTTAAATTTGCAGCTATCTATCGATGAAGATAGTTTTTTTTCAAAACAGAACACATTATGTTTGATAATTTAAGTGATAAGTTAGATAAGGCCTTACATATTCTTAAAGGTCACGGTCAGATTACAGAAATAAATGTTGCCGAGACACTTAAAGAGGTTCGTAGAGCCCTTGTTGATGCCGATGTAAACTATAAAATAGCAAAAGATTTTACAGCACGAGTTAAAGAGAAAGCCCTAGGTCAAGATGTATTAAAAAGTCTAAAACCTGGTCAGTTGATGGTTAAGCTAGTAAAAGACGAGCTTACCGAATTAATGGGTGGAGATGTTGCGGGAGTTGATTTATCAGGCACACCTTCGGTAATTTTAATGTCGGGGTTACAAGGTTCTGGTAAAACTACTTTTTCTGGTAAACTTGCTAATTTTTTAGTAACTAAAAAGACAAAAAAACCATTACTTGTAGCTTGTGATGTATATAGGCCTGCAGCCATCGACCAATTACATATTGTTGGAGAGCAAATAAATGTTGAGGTTTTTAGTGATAGAGGAAATAACGACCCTGTAGCAATAGCAAAAGCAGGTGTCGCTCATGCTAAGGCAAATGGATTTAATGTGGTTATTATTGATACTGCCGGTCGTTTAGCAGTTGATGAAGCTATGATGACCGAAATAGCTAATATTCATAAAGCAGTTACTCCTAACGAAACACTCTTTGTTGTTGATGCTATGACAGGTCAAGATGCGGTAAATACTGCAAAAGCCTTTAATGATGTTCTTAACTTTGATGGTGTTATTTTAACAAAACTAGACGGAGATACAAGAGGAGGAGCTGCGATATCGATAAAATCTGTAGTTAATAAGCCTATAAAATTTATAGGTACAGGAGAGAAAATGGAAGCAATTGATGTCTTCTATCCTTCTCGTATGGCAGATCGTATACTAGGAATGGGGGATGTTGTATCCTTAGTAGAAAGAGCTCAAGAACAGTTTGATGAAGAAGAAGCAAGAAAACTTCAAAAGAAAATCGCAAAAAATCAGTTTGGATTTGATGATTTCTTAAAGCAGATTCAACAAATTAAAAAGATGGGGAACATGAAAGATCTTGTCGGAATGATACCTGGGGCAGGAAAGATGATGAAAAATATGGATATTGATGATGATGCCTTTAAGCATATCGAAGCTATTATTCATTCAATGACACCAGCAGAAAGAGCTAAGCCACAAATTATTAATTCAAGCAGGAAAAAACGAATTGGTAAAGGTTCAGGAACCTCTATTCAACAAGTCAATCAATTGTTAAAACAATTTGATCAAATGAGTAAGATGATGAAAATGATGCAAGGCGGTGGCGGCAAGAAGATGATGCAGATGATGGGGAAAATGAGATAATCAAATAATAACTTAACTTTATAAAGCATATTAATTTAGGGGAATGGAAATATTAGATGGAAAAAAAGTAAGCAATGATATAAAAGATGAAATTGCTGCCGAAGTTCAAAAAATGAAGAAACGAGGAGAGAAAGTTCCTCATTTGGCTGCAGTTTTAGTGGGTAATGATGGTGCAAGCTTAACTTATGTAGGTAGTAAAGTTAAATCTTGTGAGCGTGTTGGGTTTGAGTCAACTCTTGTAAAAATGCCTAGTACAACTAGTGAAGTTGAATTGCTGGCTAAAATCAAAGAGTTGAATGAAGATAATGATATTGACGGTTTTATAGTTCAGTTACCATTACCTCCTCAAATTGATACTCAAAAAGTACTTTTGGCTGTGGACCCAGATAAGGATGTAGATGGTTTTCATCCAATGAATTTTGGTAAAATGGCACTAGATATGTCTACTTTTATACCTGCAACACCATTTGGAATCCTTGAATTGTTAGAACGATATGATGTAGATACCAAAGGTAAGCATACCGTTGTTATTGGAAGAAGTCATATTGTCGGGAGGCCTATGAGCATTTTGATGGGAAGAAAAGGTTGGCCTGGAAATTCTACAGTAACATTAACACATAGTCATACCAAAAATATTACACAGATTATTTCGCAGGCTGATATAGTAATTTCGGCATTAGGCGTTCCCAATTTTCTTAAGGCAGAAATGGTTAAGGATGATGCAGTTATTATAGATGTTGGTATTACTAGAGTCCCTGACGAATCAAGACCAAGAGGATATAAGATTGTTGGAGATGTAGACTTTGACAATGTGAGTAAGAAAGCTTCATTTATAACTCCAGTTCCGGGCGGTGTGGGGCCAATGACGATTGCAATGTTATTAAAAAATACTTTATTGGCAAGAGAAAGACATCGTAATAGTGTGTCTAAATAGTAGTTGTCCTTGTTTGTTATATTTAAAGTAACTAACATTAAGATAAAAAAACAGAACCAAATAAATACAATAAAAACAAAGCCTGAGAATTTTAAATTCTCAGGCTTTGTTTTTATATACTCCTTTTAAATTAATTAAAAAACTAACTGTAAAAAGTAATAAACCAAAAATGCTAGGACTATACAGTCCTAGCTATTTTGTTACATTTATAATTTGGTGATTATATGTATGTTGTTATTTTTTGTTTTGTGATATTAGTTATCGTTAAACTTATCTGCAGAAATACCTTCTCCATTGTTTGTAGCATACCCGTTACCACTAGGCAATAAGTCAAGAGATAAGTTGTAAGAAGGTACATTAATACCTTTACTTGTTTTAACAGTGTTGAAGTCTAGTACAGATTGTACTTGCTCGTATAACGCGTTTTGTGTAAAAGTACCAAATCTTTTACCATCTTTCATGGTTTCTTTCCATACTTTACCGTATGCAATTTTTAGATAATACTCACCTTCAGGTATATTTCTAATAAATTGAGTAGTGTTAGAATTGATATATACAACTCGTACTAACTGATCATCCTTACTAGTCTGACCCATTTTGTAAAGTTTAGCAACAAGTTCTGTGTTTTTTCCAACTTTAATTTTTAAGTAGTTGTCTAACTTATAGTCGAACTTACCTTTAAAGTTAAATGATTTCGGAGTTGCACCCGATTTATATGTTTTCTTTTCCCAACTAGAATATTTATCTTCTCTAGTTACCGATATTGGTGCTGCCTTTGGAGCACTAGATCCAGAATTAGCACCTGCAGAAGCTGTAGTAGATTCTATAGGAGCAGAAATTCCAGTATTTCCTTTAGCCGCACGTTGTCTAGCTAGTTCTAAAGCTTTCCTTGTTTCTTCGGTATCTGCCAAAGCTTTTCTTTCTGCTGCAGTTTTCGATCTCTTCGCTGCGTCTGCATCTGCTGCTGCCTTAGCTGCTGTAGCTTGTGCTTCTCTTGTTAAACGTTCAGCTTCAGCAAAAGCAATTCTTGCTGCTTCTTCAGCTGCTCTTTTTGCTGCTTGTGCTCTTGCGATTGCCGCTTTAGCTGCTGCCGCTGCTGCTGCTTTCTTAGCCTCAGCTTCTCTAGCAGCTTTTTCTGCATCTGCAATTGTACTATCTTGTGTTAAACGATTTGTAAGAACAAATCCGTTCATACTCTTAAACTGAATAGCACTCCAGTCACCGTAGTTTGAACTCATCACATATACTTGAGTTCCTTGAGGAACTTCAGCAATAGTATTAAAGTTTAGACCAGGACCACTTCGTACTTCTAGTTTCTGAGCAGACATTAAGTACTGCTCGGACTGAGCCTGAGCAGAAAAGGTAATCACCAAAAGCAGAATAAATGTAAAAATTGATTTCATAATCTCTTGTTTTAAGTAGATTGGGTTATAATTTAATTTCAATAATAATTAGTTACTAATTAAAATTTAAACACAAATATTAAGTGTTTTTCCGTCAAAAAATGCAATTCAAAAAAGATGCCAAACTAAGTTTAGTGTCATTTTCTGCCTAAACAAACGTTTTGAGCTTAGGAAGTGAATAGCATTATTTTAAATGAACGTTTTTAGATTTAATTTATTGTTTTTCAGTACTTTATATTGCTTTTTCTTTAGTAAAACTTTAATAATTAAGCTTAAAATACTGAAAAGAAAACCATTAAATCAGATTCAAAAGTAATGTTTTAATATTAAAAACACAACATCTTTTCATTTTATTTCTATAAAAAAAATAATTTTTACTCTTTATTTTGTGTTTTTCATCGATTTTTATGTGTATTATAACCGATATTTAAGTTTTTTTTAGAGATTTCTGTCGGTTCTAGTCTAAGTGTAGTTGAAAAGTAGAAAAACGAGGGTTTAACCTTAGTATGTGAGGTTAAACTCTCGTTTTGTATACAATTTGGCTAATTGAGAATTCTTTTAATGTTTTTCTTTGATAAGTTCAGGGAAGTTTTTTTGAAATTTTAGTAGTCTGGGAATAGATACATTACGTATATATGGATTTCCAGGATTTCTTTTTTCATAATCCTGATGATAACCTTCGCCTTTCCAAAATTTTTGAAATGGAAGTATTTCTGCAGCAATTCTTCGATTCAGTTTTTTGGCTAGGGCGGTTTTCTTTTCTTCAATTATTTTTTTCTGATCTTCATTTTGATAAAAAATGATGGATCGATATTGTGAACCATGATCAGGTCCTTGTCCATTGATTTGCGTCGGATTTTGAGATCCAAAATATACGTCTACCAGAGTGGCGAAGGATATGATTTTAGGGTCATAAATAATTTCTACAGCTTCAGCATGACCTGTTCTTCCGGTGTTACTGGATTGGTATGTAGGGTTTTGGGTGTGTCCTCCAGAATAACCAGATATTGACTCTTTAACTCCTTTAACGCTTTCATAAACTGCTTCTACACACCAAAAACATCCACTAGCGAAATATGCTCTTTCTAATCCATCCGTAGATTCAACTTGAACAGGTTCTATGTTTTGAGTGTTGTTATTTTTGTTCGTAGCGGATTGACTATTGCTTTGGCAACTAGTTAATATAAAAGCTGCAGTCAATATTATGTATGCTATTTTTTTCATTATTCTTATTTAAATTTTATTGATTGGTCAACTTCTTTCTGAAAAACTTTCACAGTTTTTTATGAATTGTAAATTTAACAAGATGCAAAATAGATTATCTTAAAGAACTGCAAAATAAAATGGCTACCTGCATAGGTAGCCATTTTGATATTTATTAAAATTTATTTTTTTATCCGTTCATCGAAATCAAAAATTCATCATTATTGCGTGTTTGCTTGAAGCGTTCGTTAATGAATTCCATAGCTTCTACAGGGTTCATGTCGGCAAGATATTTGCGCATTACCCACATTCTTTGGATAGTTGTTTCATCAAGTAATATGTCATCCCTACGTGTACTAGATGACGTAAGATCAATGGCAGGGAAGATTCTACGATTAGAAATTTTACGATCTAATTGAAGTTCCATGTTACCAGTACCTTTAAATTCTTCAAAAATAACTTCGTCCATTTTTGATCCGGTTTCGGTAAGTGCAGTTGCAATTATCGTAAGAGAACCTCCATTTTCGATATTACGTGCAGCTCCAAAGAAACGTTTAGGTTTGTGTAGCGCATTTGCGTCAACTCCACCACTTAAAATCTTTCCACTTGCGGGTTGTACAGTGTTGTATGCTCTTGCAAGTCTTGTGATAGAGTCAAGTAAGATCACCACGTCATGTCCGCACTCTACAAGTCTTTTGGCTTTTTCAAGCACAATATTGGCAACTTTTACGTGTTCATTTGCTTCTTTATCAAAAGTAGAGGCGATTACCTCTCCTTTAACATTTCGTTGCATATCTGTAACTTCTTCAGGTCTTTCATCTATAAGAAGTATCATTTGGTATACTTCTGGATGATTTGCTGCTATAGCATTAGCAACATCCTTAAGTAACATAGTTTTACCTGTTTTGGGTTGTGATACAATCATACCACGCTGCCCTTTCCCGATTGGGGCAAACAAATCCATTATTCTTGTAGATATTGTACTTTGTCTCTCTGCTAGGTTAAATTTTTCTTGCGGAAATAAAGGCGTTAAATGTTCAAAAGAAACTCTATCTCTAACGACTTGCGGATCAAGTCCATTAATTTTGTTCACCTTTATTAAAGGAAAGTATTTCTCTCCTTCTTTAGGAGGTCTTACTTGTCCTAAAACAGTATCTCCGGTTTTTAAGCCAAAAAGTCTTATTTGAGACTGCGATACATATATATCATCAGGAGAAGAAAGATAGTTGTAGTCACTTGAACGTAAAAAACCATATCCATCTTGCATAGTGTCTAGGACACCTTCACTTTGTATTATAGCATCAAATTCGAAATCAGGTTCTTTATAACGGTTTCTGTTATCCCTGTTTCCGTTTTCCTTTTTGTTGTTGTTATTTCTGTTTTTGTTTTGTTGAGACTTATCGTTATTTCTACTTCTGTTATTGTCTCTTTTGTCCTCTTTATTGTGTTGAGGTTTGTTAGTCTCTTTGTGATCTTCCTTTTTAGACGTTTTTTCGAGACTATTATTTTTGGTAGTGTCTTCGGTTTTAGTCGAAGATGTATCTACTGTCTTGTTTTCTTGTGGCGTCTTTACTTCTGGTTGATTGTTTGTACTCGCGGTACGAGGGCCATCATTTTTTCTGGTTCTTGGTCTCCTTTGACGGGCGTCTGGATTCTTTTTTACCGGAGCGGCTTTTTCTGGGGATTTTTTTTCTGGAGACTTTTTTTCTGGAGATTTCTCCATTGTAGTCGTTTTTAGTTTATCAGGGTTTGCGGCCTGGTGATCTAGTATTTGGTATACAAGGTCAAGTTTTTTTAATGTACGATATTTAGGTACATTAAGGGCTTTTGCAATCTCCTGTAACTCAGGAAGCTTTTTCGCTTTTAATTCAGAAATCTCTAACATTTAAATTTGTTATATAATTTACGTTTTGATATAAATTTTCAAAAGAAGAATTCTAGGAAAATTTTATTTTGAAGGTAAGTAACCTAAAATTGAAGAGGTTACATGTTTTGTGCTGCAAGTATACGACTTTATTTTTATTTTTTGCACATATTTATGAAAAGAAACTCTTATTTTTGCTTTTCTCTAAGAAAAAATTAATGATCCAAAGAGTTCAAACTATTTATCTGTTATTGGCTGCTGTATTATCAGGAGTTCTTTGTTTATATGTGCCATTTGCCATAGGTTCAGATGGGAATCCTTTGTTTGCTATACAGAAGCCTATGGTTATAGGAATGTTTATAGGATCTGCTATTTTATCTTTGATTTCTATATTTTTATTTAAAAAAAGACAGCTTCAATTTGTGTTGGGGCGTATCAATATCTTATTAAACTTTATTTTACTAGGAGTATTTGTTTATTGGTCGCTAACGGTATCTGGAGAAACTATGGTTTCTGAGAAAGGTATTGGGATGTTGATTCCTATTATTTCTATCGTTTTATTAGTGATAGCCAATAAGGCTATTAAAAAGGATGAGGATCTCGTAAAATCTGTAGACCGATTACGATAAACCTAAAATCTTAGTAGTATTAGTGCGTTAAAACCCGAAGTATGCCAACTTCGGGTTTTATTTTTGCCCTAGTTCTATAACCTCAAGATTTTCAATATTACCTGCATTTAAACTGAATCGTAACATGGTTCTTTTTTTGTGAAATCCATGTTTTCCGGCAGCTCCTGGGTTCATATGTAATACGCCATTGCTTTTGTCGGGAATCACTTTCAAGATATGTGAGTGACCGCAAATAAACAGTTTAGGAGGATTAGTCTTAATTTCATCTCGAGTAGTACTATTGTATTTTGGGGGATACCCACCAATATGAGTGATCCATACAGAAACGTCTTCGCATGTAAATCGTTGATGTAAAGGAAAAGTAACTCTGGCCTTTTCGTCATCAATATTTCCAAATACGGCTCTTAGAGGCTTTATAGCTTCAATGGCATCGGTTACTTTTAAGTCACCAATATCGCCTGCATGCCAGACTTCGTCAGCCTCTTTGCAGTAGTGTAATATGCGATCATCAATATAACTATGTGTATCGCTTAATAGAAGAATTTTTTTCACAAATATTTTATAAGAATAATTTATACTGTAATAAGAAAACTGAGGATAGAACGTTATACACATCTGTATTATAAAAAGTATATTTGCGATCTATTTGACTGCAAAAATAAGCTATTGATTTGAGATATTTTTTAGAACTTTCTTATAACGGAACTTTATATCATGGTTGGCAACGTCAACCTAATGCGATTTCAGTTCAAGAAGTTTTAGAAGATGCTTTATCCTTAATTTTAAGAGCCAAAATTGTAATTGTAGGCGCCGGAAGAACAGATACTGGGGTGCATGCAAAACAAATTATGGCTCATTTTGATTTTGCAGGAAAATTGGAATATGATGTTTTGAAGTATAAACTTAATTCGGTCTTGCCTTCGGAGATAGCTATCCGGTGTGTGCGAAGTGTGAAAGAAAATGCACATGCAAGATTTGATGCATTAAGTAGATCCTATGAATATTTTGTTACTTTAGAAAAAGATCCTTTTGAAATTAAAAGATCTTACTATATAAAGAAACCATTGGATCTGGATCTAATGAATGAAGCTGCTAAATTACTGTTAAACTATACGAATTTTAAATGCTTCAGTAAGTCCAAAACCGATGTAAAAACGTATAATTGTACCATTACAAATGCGATTTGGGAGAAAGATAAAGATCAACTTGTTTTCAAAATTTCAGCAAATCGTTTCTTAAGAAATATGGTAAGAGCAATTGTCGGAACCCTTATCGAAATAGGAGAACATAAATTGACTAAAGAAGATTTAATAAGGATTATTAAAAGTGAAGATCGCGGACAGGCAGGCTATTCTGTGCCCGCACACGGTTTATACTTAACAAAGGTAGATTATCCTAAAACAATATATACAAAATAGATGGCGGGAAAGAGTGGAAAAGCTTTTGATTTTAGTTTGTTTAGACGATTGATTACATATACAAATCCTTATCGTCTGACTTTTTACTTTGTTGCGTTTTCGGCAATTTTACTTGCGGCATTATCTATCGTTAATCCTTACCTTCTTAAACAAGTTATAGATAAGACAATAACACCTAAAAACGGTGATTTATTAGTGTATTATATTACATTAATGTTGGTCTTTTTAGTAGTAGATGTTATTTCGCAATTTCTGTTTATTTATTTTGCGAATTGGCTTGGTCAAGAAGTTATTCGGGATATTAGGGTCAAGCTTTTTAAACATATGCTTGGCTTTAAAAAACAGTATTATGATAAATCAGCTGTTGGGCGTTTGGTTACTAGAGCAGTAAGTGATATCGAAACTATTGCTAGTATTTTTAGTCAGGGATTATTTATGATTATAAGTGATCTTCTTAAAATGCTTGCGATACTTGGGTATATGGCATATCAAAGTTGGGAGCTTACCTTATTGGTTTTTGCTGTTTTACCGCTTATCGTGTATGCAACAAGAGTATTTCAGAAAAAAATGAAAGCTGCTTTCGAGGAAGTAAGAACTCAGGTTTCAAATTTGAACTCTTTTGTGCAGGAGCGTATTACAGGAATGAAAATAGTACAGCTTTTTACAAGAGAAGAAACGGAGTATGCTAATTTTAAAAAGATTAATGAAAAACATAAAAAAGGTTGGATAAAAACAGTTTGGTATAATTCTATATTTTTTCCTATTGCAGAGATGGCTAGCTCTATTGTTATAGGGCTTATAGTTTGGTATGGAGGATTAAAGGCGGCACAAGTAGACGGGATGACATTAGGTCTTGTTATAGAGTTCATACAATTATCTCAAATTTTATTTAGACCGTTACGCCAAATTGCCGACAAGTTTAATACATTACAAATGGGAATGGTTGCTGCAAATAGAGTCTTTGCTGTACTAGATACTCAATCGGTAATTGAAGATAATGGAGAAGAAGAATTAATACATGTTAAAGGAGATATTTCTTTTGATAACGTTCGATTTAGCTATATCCCAGGAGAGGAGGTTTTAAAAGGAATCTCTTTAGAAGTCAAGTCAGGAGATACTGTCGCTATTGTGGGAGCAACAGGGGCAGGAAAATCTACAATTATAAATTTACTAAGTAGGTTTTATGAAATCGACAGCGGTGTTATTGCTATAGATCATACCGATATTAAAACAATAAAACTAAAAAGTTTAAGAGATCATATTGCAGTAGTGTTACAAGATGTATTTTTATTTGCGGATACAATTCTTAACAATATAACACTTAATAATCCTAATATTTCTCAAGATAAAGTAGAGCAGGCTGCTCGAGAAATAGGGATACATGATTTTATAACAAGTCTTCCAGGAGGATATAATTATAATGTGAAAGAAAGAGGAGTAATGTTATCTTCTGGACAAAGACAATTAATATCTTTCTTAAGAGCCTATGTTTCTAATCCTGAAATTTTGGTCCTTGATGAGGCTACATCTTCAATAGATTCACATAGTGAGCAATTGATCCAAGATGCTACAGATAAGATAACAAAAGATAGAACTTCCATCGTAATTGCGCATAGGTTGGCTACTATTAAAAATGCAGATAAAATAATTGTTATGGATCAGGGAACGATCGTAGAGCAAGGAAGTCATAATGAACTTCTTGAGATTACCGATGGATATTATCGAAACCTATATGAAGTGCAATTTGCATCAGCCACTACTACAGAGTAAGTTTTTTTTCTTTTGTTACAAAGAAGAAATTATTTTGTTGGCATTTCGAATGTGCCATTGATAAGCATTACCAAAAAGCTAATTATTCCTATAAGTATATATAGAAACCCGCCTAGAATTAAAAACAATATTGTTTTTATAATAATTTTTTTGAGATTGATCTGATAAAGTCGTTTTAAAACGTATGCGATATATGTTATGTAAACTACAAATTGTACTATGGTAATCGTAATAATACTATCAGATAAAAAAGTTATTGGTAATAAAAGAATAGTCATTAAACCTACAATGTGAGAATAGGAATATAAATAGATTACAAAATGTTCTGTGAGGTTATATTTTTTATAATTAACAAAAACTAATCTTGAGATTAAAGCAAGTATAGGTATTAGTAGTAGACTTATTATTGATTGATACTGAAAACTAGTATCCATAGCTGCTTGTTGTATTTCTAACTGCTCTTTAGAAAGTGTATCAATAGTATTCATTAATTCTTCCAAGCGCTTTTCTGTAAGAAAAGAATATATCCCTGTTATGGTTATAGAAAGTGCAAAATAACTAAAAGGATTTATATATCTTTTTCTAAGTCCGTGTATATATCCATCAATTACTTCATCAGGTTTTGAAAATAAGTGAATAAATGTTTTAAAAAAAGAGTTATCTACATTTAGAAAACGATTTACAAAATCAGAAACTAGATTTTTAAAAGTAATTCGTTTAGTAATTTTTTTTGCACCACAATCTGGGCAAAAATTATAGGTTGTTATTTGTTGTCCGCAATTTTTGCAATCGGTAACGGTTATTAAGTCACTCATTAAGTTAAATCCCTTTTTATTTTTTCTATTATTTCTTCTTGCGTTTTATAGATAACAAATTCTCCGTTTTTTATATAAGAGAGTTTACCTGTTTCTTCACTTACAACAAGAGCTAAAGCATCTGTCTTTTCTGTAATGCCAACGGCTGCTCTATGTCGTAGACCAAATCGCAGAGGCATGCTATCACTATTAGATACAGGTAAAATAACCCGGGTTGCAACAATATGATTATCTTCAATAATCATTGCTCCATCATGCAGTGGGCTATTTTTGTAAAAAACACTTTCAAGAATAGGTGTGTTTACTTGTATGTTCATTTCATCACCAGATGTTTTTACAAAATCTAAAGAAGTATTTCTCTTGATAACGATAAGAGCTCCTGTATTAGTTTTCCCCATGCTATTACATGCTTCTATAATTGCTTTGATATTTGTAAGGCTATCTTCTGGGGTGTCTCTAATAAATTTTAATTGGCGTAAAAATTTACGTCTTCTTCCAAAATTAGTAGACCCGATCATTAAAAGAAACTTTCTGATTTCTTGTTGAAAAACAACAATAAGAGCAAACATACCAACGCCAATAAACTCACCAAGTACACTGCTTAACATTTCCATAGCAAGAAACTGAGTCAGTTTCCAAACCAAATAGATAATTACTATACCAATGAATATGTTAATTGCTGCTGTACCTTTTACCAACTTGTATATGTAGTATAGTAGAAAAGCTACTAATACAATATCTAGTACATCAAGTATTCTAAGATTGATTAAATCCAAATGTCAGGTGTTTTTGTAAAAATAGAAAAATTAGTGAAAACCTAGATTTGAAAACTTTAAAAAGCTGTATTGTCTAATAAAGAATTCTTGTTATGCTTGTTAATTATATGAGTTGCTTTCTTTTAATGTGTTTAATAACGAGATGCATTCTACTGCTTCTTTAACATCATGAACTCTTATGATAGAAGCTCCATTTAGTATAGCTACAGTGTTTAAAACTGAGGTGCCATTTAAAGCCATATGTGCTTTAATATTTAAAGTTTTGTAAATCATTGATTTTCGAGAAACTCCTACTAAAATTGGTAATTCTTGAACTTTTAGAAGTTTAAGATTTTGTAAAAGGTTAAAGTTCTGAGTACTGTTTTTTGCGAAACCAAATCCAGGATCAATAATGATATCATTAATTCCATTTTTTCTAGCTTCGAATACTTTTTTGGCAAAATATAAATTCATTTCACCAATCAAATCATCGTATTGGTCTAAATCTTTCATAGTCTGTGGTGACCCTTTCATATGCATCATGATATATGGAACCTTCAATTCACCCACCACAGAAATCATATCAGGATCTAGACTTCCGCCAGAAATATCATTTATAATTGCGGCTCCCAAACTAATGCAACTTTTGGCAATTTCACTTCTGAAGGTGTCAATAGAAAGGAGGATTTCAGGAAAACGGTTAACTAATAATTCAACAATCGGCAAAATCCTGTTTTTTTCTTCTTCGATAGAAACGTGATCAGCACCTGGTCTAGATGAATAGGCTCCAATATCTATAAAGGTAGCCCCTGCAGTAAGCATTTTTTCTGTTTGGTTTAAAATTTGAGTTTCATTTTTATAAAGACCACCATCATAAAATGAATCAGGAGTAATATTAAGAATCCCCATTACTTTGGGGGTTGATAAATCTATTAAAGAACCATTGCAGTTAATTGTCATCTTAGAGATTTTGTATTTTTCAGGAAATTTGAACGTTTAATTGGTTTTATTCCCATATTAAAGCGAAATTTACGCAAAATTGAACAGTTATATGCAAGATACGTCTACACAATATGACACGATAATTACAGTGTGTCGTGATCTATTTATAAAAAAGATGAAGGACTACGGAAGTGCTTGGAGAATACTAAGACTACCTTCATTGACAGATCAGATATTTATTAAAGCACAAAGAATAAGAAGCTTACAAGAAAATGATGTTCGTAAAGTAGACGAAGATGAAACTTCCGAATTTATAGGTATTATAAACTATAGTATTATGGCTTTGATACAAATAGAAAAAGGAATTGCGGACCAACCAGATCTATCATCAGAAGAAGCCTCACGATTATACGATAAACATATTGCGATCACTAAAGAGTTAATGATGAATAAAAATCATGATTATGGTGAGGCATGGAGAGACTTAAGAGTAAGTTCTTTAACAGATTTAATTCTTCAAAAACTACTTAGGGTAAAACAAATAGAGGATAACAAAGGAAAAACGCTTGTTAGCGAAGGAATCGATGCAAATTATCAAGATATGATTAACTATGCAGTATTTGCTATGATTCATTTAGAGGCATAAACTTAGAATTTTAAAATACTGTTAAACCAAAGGTAATAAGATTTAAACTGTCACTATCTTGTAGGCACTTAAAGTAAACATCATCATTTAATACTATGAAAATACTAGTCACGTTTTCCAGAATATTTGTAGCGGCTTTGTTTCTGTTTTCTGGATTTATAAAACTAAATGACCCTGTAGGGTTTTCTTATAAACTTCAAGAATATTTTGGGGAAGGAGTTCTTAACTTAGAATTTCTTATACCATTTGCGTTACTTATAGCGATCTTTTTAGTGATTTTTGAAATAATATTAGGTATAACATTGATTTTAGGGTATTTGCCCAAATTTACAGTATGGTCATTATTGTTAATGATTGTATTTTTTACTTTTTTGACCTTTTATTCAGCTTATTTCAATAAAGTTACAGACTGCGGTTGTTTTGGAGATGCGTTACCGTTAACACCTTGGGAGTCTTTCTCTAAAGATATTATTCTTTTGGTATTAATTATTGTTTTATTTATCGGAAGAAAATATATAACTCCTATTAATCCACTTTCAGCTCATAAATGGATAGTGTTTGGAGTTTTTACAGCTTGTTTGGCTTTTGCTTATCACGTATTGATGCATATGCCTGCATTAGATTTTAGAGCCTATAAAATAGGCACAAATATAGAAGAAGGGATGAAAGTGCCTGCAGATGCTCCTAAGGCTGAATTTGATTATCATTGGAAATTTAAAGTAAATGGTGCTGAGAAAATAGTGACAACAAAAGGAGACTATCCAAAAGTAGATGGAACTTTTATTAGTGTCGATACCGAAACAATTAAAGAGGGATATGAGCCACCAATTCATGATTTTGCTATAGAAAAAGGAGGTGTGGATTATACAACCGAGTTTTTGAGAAAAGAAAACTTAATTGTCATAGTAACCTATAATTTATCCAAAAGCGAAGCAGAAGGATTACATGAAATCAAAGAAGCAACAGATAAAGCTATAGCAAAAGGGTATGAAGTAATAGCACTAACAGCTTCAACACCTAAAGCAATGTCAGAAGTAAAAACAAAATACAATCTTAATTTCGATTTTTATACTACAGATGAGACCGCTCTTAAGACAATTCTTAGGTCTAACCCTGGGATAGTGCAACTTAAAAAAGGTGTAATTGTAGAAAAGCTGCATTGGAATGATGCAGACGATCTTTCTTTATAAAAATTAAAGAATGCTCAATTATCTAATTCATAAAATAGGATATGCATTACTTACTCTGTTAGGAGTGGTGACAGTGATCTTTTTTCTTTTTACAATTTTGCCTGGGGATCCTGCACAAATGATGTTAGGGCAAAACGAAAGCAAAGAACAATTAAATAATGTGAGAAAAAAGTATGGTTTTGATAAATCTTTAATATCACAATATTCTTATTATGTTAATGATCTTTCTCCAGTTTCTTTTCATAGTTTAGATAAAGATGATTTTTCTTACCTGGATACTAAAAAATATACGGCAAGTACATTGTTTACTAACGGTAATACTGCTGTGGTTCTTAAATTCCCGTATTTAAGAGATTCTTTTCAAAAAAGCGGAAAAAAAGTGAGTGATGTGATTAAAGAGACATTGCCAAACACGGCAGTCTTAGCTGTTTCAGCTATTCTTATTGCTATTTTTATTGGAGTGTTATTGGGAATTATTAGTGCTTTAAATAAGGATAGCTGGATGGATAGACTTATTCAGTTATTAAGCACTTTAGGAATGAGTGTTCCTTCGTTTTTTAGTTCCATTATTTTTGCTTGGTTGTTTGGATATGTCTTGCATAAGTTTACTAATCTTAATATGAATGGTAGTCTTTATGAGGTAGATGATTTTGGCGAAGGAAGTTACATTCAATTAAAAAACTTAATTCTTCCGGCAATTGTTCTTGGTATTCGACCACTAGCAGTGGTAACACAACTAATGCGTAATTCGTTATTAGAAGTTCTAAGTCAAGATTATATACGTACTGCAAAAGCAAAAGGACTTTCAATGTTTCAAATTATAAGAAAACATGCATTAAAAAACTCTTTAAACCCTGTAGTAACTGCCATATCAGGATGGTTTGCATCAATGCTGGCAGGTGCCGTATTTGTGGAATATATTTTTGGATGGAACGGTTTAGGAAAAGAAATTGTTGATGCATTAAATACTTTAGATCTTCCTGTGATTATGGGTTCTGTATTAGTTATAGCTACTATGTTTATACTTATCAATATATTTGTCGATATTATATATGGATGGCTTGATCCCAGAATAAGGACATAACGCCTAGACATTCATATATACTATATAACCATACTGTTAACCACAACATAAATTTTAAATTAATGAGAAAAAAAATTGTAGCCGGAAATTGGAAAATGAACAAAAATCTGGCAGAAACCGAAACATTGCTTTCAAACTTAAAAACCAAAGTGGGTAATGTGTCAGGAGTAGAAGTTATTGTAACTCCTACGTTTACAAATCTATATAAAGCAGTAGAAGAGTTAAAGTCAGTAGATATCACAGTTGCCGCACAAAACATGCATCAGTCTGAAAATGGAGCATTTACAGGTGAGATTTCTGCCGATATGTTAAAAAGCGTAGGGGTGCAAACTGTTATTTTGGGGCATAGTGAGCGTCGAGCATATTTTGGAGAAACAGATGATTTATTGGCGAAGAAAGTCGATGCTGCTTTAAAAAACAATATGACAATTATCTTTTGTTTCGGAGAAGAATTGAAAGATCGTAAAAATGAAACACACTTTTCACTTGTAGAAAGTCAATTAAAAAACGGATTGTTTCACATAGCTGAAGACAATTGGAAAAACGTCATTCTAGCTTATGAACCAGTTTGGGCAATAGGTACAGGAGAGACGGCTTCACCAGAACAAGCACAGGAAATGCATGCATTTATTAGAACTACTATTAGTAAAGCATATTCTCAAGAAATTGCCGATGAAGTTTCTATTTTATACGGGGGTAGTGTTAAACCAAATAATGCCGAAGAGATATTTGCAAAGCCCGATGTTGATGGAGGATTAATCGGTGGTGCAGCTTTAGATGCAGATAGTTTCGCGGCAATAGCAAATGCACTATAAGCACATATAAGAATAAATCAATTAGGTAGTAAAAGAGCATCTCAGGTAACAATTGAGATGCTCTTTATAGCTATAAAGAGTATTTTTGAATTAAAACAAATTAACTATGTCAGTCCCAATATATCTTGGATATTATTTTAAAATCAAGCCTCTGCAGCCCGCTTCTGAGATTCTAATAGCAGAATTAGGAAATGCTGGGTTTGAAAGTTTTGTTGAAACAGAAGATGGTGTAAATGCATTTATTCAGAAAGGCGAATGGAACGATAATATACTTAATGATATTCATATTCTTAGTTCTGGTGAATTTGAAATCGAGTATACCTCAGAAGTTATAGAACAGGTTAATTGGAATAAAGAGTGGGAAAAGAATTTTAACCCTATTATAGTTGAAGATGTTTGTAGTGTAAGAGCTCCATTTCATGAAAAACCTAATACGGATTATGATATTATTATAGAACCTAAAATGTCATTTGGTACTGGACATCATGAAACCACACATATGATGATTCAACACCTTTTGAAAACTGATTTGAAAAATAAAAAAGTTTTAGATATGGGCTGCGGAACCGGAGTATTGGCGATTTTAGCAGAAATGAGAGGGGCAAACGAAATTGATGCAATAGATATTGATAATTGGTGTTATCTAAATACTATAGAAAATGTAGAACGTAACCACTGTGATCATATAACGGCCTATGAAGGAGATGTATCCTTATTATCAGGCAAAAGTTATGATATAATCATAGCGAATATTAATCGTAATATATTATTGAACGATATTAAGCATTATGCAAGTGCTTTAAGATCAGACGGGAAATTGTTTCTAAGCGGGTTTTATAAGGAAGATCTAGATATGATTTCTGAAGAATGTGTAAAATATAAGTTAAATTTTACTAAGCATATCAGTAGAAATAATTGGATAGCAGCGTCTTATACGTTAAAATAATATGCGAATTGATAAAGTAGTTGACTAAGTTATTATATTTGTACAAAATAATTCTCTCATGAGTACTCAGGAAAAAGTAGAAGAACAAGTTTTAGAAAAGACGGTTGATCACGATAATAGCGAAATTGTGTTATACAATGATGATGTTAATACTTTTGATCATGTAATAGAAACTCTAATTTGTACCTGTGAACATAGTCCAGTACAGGCTGAACAGTGCGCTTTATTAGTTCACTATAAAGGAAAATGTACAGTAAAAACAGGAGCGTATAACGAATTAGTTCCTAGATGTTCTAAATTACTACAAGCAGGTCTTAGTGCAGAAATAGTATAACAACATTAAAATAATCAAATAAAAAAAGCCCATTTTAATAGGCTTTTTTTATTTGATTATTAGTAGGTTATGGGTTTTTTTAGAAGATTCGTATATTATAAAAATCATTCAGTTTTTAACAATTCGATTAAATTAAGTTTTTTTTAACATTTGCAATTTAAAATTTATAATTTGTAGGAAAAAGATTTCTTTTTATATTTTTTTTAGCTTTTTTCATGGACTATGATTATTATCATTTTTCTACTGTTTTAACAGTTTTTTAATAGATTAATGGCCAGTGCTTAACTTGCATTTAATCGATTTTTTGGTTTTTCGGGAATTAATGTTTCCTAGTTTTTTTTAAAGTAATCTTACGGTTTTACCATATTTCCAGAGAATAGTTCAAAAAATTAACTCAGAATTAAAAAAAAATATCATATATTCAGCTCGCAAAATATAAAAAAGTTCAAAGTTTTTTAAAAAATTGCATAATAGAAGGGAGCTAACTACTCTTTTTTATATAACTACACAAACTCAACTTATTAGAAATGAAGAAAATCAAAGTATTAGCGCTATGCGCTATCGTGGCTGGAGTCGTAACTTCTTGCCAAAAAGACGAAGTTTCAAACGAAACTGCACCGGTTGTAAATCAACAATTATCTAAAGCACAAATCAACGCATTATTAGCTGGGGGAATTAACCCTAACAATGCTTTCATTACAAGCCAAACTACATTAGATGGCGTTACTAAAGAAGGTATCATGGCTGATGATGTATTTGTGGCTATGAGTCAATTAAATGAGATTGCTTTGTCAACAAATAAAGACGGTACTAAGCAATTTAGAACAAACAATCTTGTTACAGGTGCAAACAGAACTATCGATATCTTAGGATATACTGGTTCAGGTAATGCGTTAACAGGTACAATGCAGACAGGATTGCGTTGGGCTGTTGATAATTATAATAGATTAGGTCTAAGACTTAATTTCAGACTAACTTTTGGAACTAATTTCCAAGCTGCTGATATGGTTGTTTATAATAATAACCGAGGAGGTGGTGGTGGATCTGCTGGATTCCCTAGCGGTGGTAGAGCAAACAAATTTATCCAGATCAATGCTGGTACTAGTTCTTTTGGTAACAACGTAAATGAGCACGTTATAGGTCATGAGATAGGACACTCTATAGGGTTCCGTCACCAAGACTGGAGATCTCGTCAAAGTTGTGGTCAAAACTCTAACGAAGGTACTGCTGGAGTTGGAGCAATTTTAATTAATGGTACTCCAAGTTCTGATAGAGCTGATTCTATTATGTTAGCTTGTTTTGGAAGTAACGAAGATGGAGAATTTACAAATACTGATATAACAGCATTGAGAGCACTATATCAGTAATATATAAAATTATAAAAACTTTGAACTTTTATAGACCATCCCAAGTATACTTGGGATGGTTTTTTTTATCGAGCTAATTTAAGTTCGTTTTGGACTAAGGCATTTTCTAGATGTGCCTGTATTTGAGTTATACTATTAAAAAATTTCTTACCATCTTTCCGTTTTAAAGAGATTTTAGTACTACCCTCCTGGTCTTTAGTAACTGATGTTGTAACTACATAAGTTCCTCTAATCCTTTTATAATTTGGAATTCCTCCTTTTTTGATGATAAAGTTGTTTTTAGGAAAAAAAACAGATTGATAATTAGAACTAGATGGAGCGCCAATAATGAATATATCTCCTACTTTAACAGAGTTTTGTGAGGTCGTATTGTCTTGTTGCCCATAAACAGTACATGTTATGAATAAAGCAATTATTATAATGTTTTTCATTGTTTTACAGGGTGTTATGGATTAATTTATAAATACAAAATTATAGATAGTACAACGAATTTGTAAAAGAAATTGGTTAAATAAAAGTTAATCTATTGAAACATAATAGTAATACTTTTAATTTTGCGTGAGATAATTTTAAGTTAGTTTAGTAATTAGCGCTTTTAAAATTGTAATTAATATATGCATACAAGTAATTAAGGGATGTATATAAGATAATGATAAATAGTAATAAAGACAAACGATGAAATATTTACTTCAAGATTTAAAGGTTAGAATTAATGATAAGATTTATATCAAGGATCCAGAATCATCATTGTTAGGTAAGAGAATAATAGAGCATAGTATCCTAATGATTCAGGAAATAGGTTTTGAAGGTTTTACTTTTAAAAAGCTAGGAGAAAAAATAGGGTCTAACGAAAGTTCTATTTACAGATATTTCGAAAACAAACACAAGCTACTTTTATATTTAACATGTTGGTATTGGGGATGGTTAGAATATCAATTGGTTTTTTCAACCAATAGTATTTCTAATTCTGAAGAAAAATTGAAAAAAGCTATAGATATTGTTACCAGATCCGTTAAAGAAGATTCCTCCTTCTCGCATATTAATGAAGTTTTACTAAATAAAATTGTTATTAATGAATACTCAAAGTCGTACCTAACAAAAGAAGTTGATGAGGAAAATAAAGAGGGGTATTTTTCTATATACAAGCGCTTAGCTAACCGAATTAAGGATATAATCATAGAATATGATAGTGAATACCGTTATCCAGCTAGTCTGTCAAGTACTATAATTGAAGGAGCCTTGCATCAACACTTTCTTAAGGAGCACTTCCCTTCGTTAACCGATTGTGATCAACAGATTACACCTTCAGCTTACTTCATCGATTTAGTGTTTAATTCATTAAAAAAATAAAAAATGCCCAAAAAGAATTTGACCGCTTGGCAGAGGCTAATTGGTCTTCTGCAGCTGGATAGAAAGGATATTTTGCAAACATTCTATTATGCAATTTTTGCAGGTTTAGTTAACCTTTCACTTCCATTAGGGATTCAAGCAATAATAAATTTAGTACAAGGAGCCCAAATTAGTACTTCTTGGGTGGTTTTGGTAATCCTGGTAACCCTGGGGGTTGTGTTTGCAGGTGTTTTACAGCTTATGCAAATTAGAATCATCGAAAATGTACAGCAAAAGATTTTTACAAGAGCTTCTTTTGAGTTTTCTTATCGATTTCCTAAAATTAAGATGAGTGAGTTGCGTGATTATTATCCGCCAGAACTCGCAAATCGTTTTTTCGATACATTAACAACTCAAAAAGGTTTAGCTAAAATATTAGTAGATTTTCCTGCTGCATTATTACAAATTTTATTTGGGTTAATGCTACTGTCTTTTTACCATCCGTTTTTTATCATCTACGGTATATTGTTATTGCTTCTTGTTTACATCGTATTTAAATACACGGCAAAAAGAGGGCTCGAAACAAGTCTGAAAGAATCAAAAAGTAAATATAAAGTAGCACATTGGATACAAGAAATTGCAAGGTCCATAGTAAGTTTTAAATTATCGGGTAAAACAAATCTTGCCTTACAAAAAAATGATGTTTTAGTAACCGAATATTTGTCTGCAAGAGAAAGTCATTTCAAGGTGTTAGTACTACAGTTTATCCAAATGATAGGTTTTAAGGTCTTAGTGACTGCAGGACTCTTACTAATTGGAGGAATATTAGTACTTAATCAAGAAATGAACATAGGGCAGTTTGTCGCTGCCGAAATCATCATTGTATTAGTTATAGGCTCGGTTGAGAAACTAATTACAGGTTTAGAATCATTTTACGATGTCCTAACATCTTTAGAAAAACTTGGACAGGTTGTTGATAAAGATCTTGAACCACAAGAAGGAGAAAAACCTTTTAAAGAAAATCATGGATTTACTGTAGAGTTAGATCATGTTTCTTACGCTACTCCAGAAGGGAGAAAGAAAATTTTAGATGATGTTTCATTAAAAATTTCAGAAAAATGTACAATTTTGGTTCAAGGATCTAATGGTTCCGGAAAATCAACATTACTACGTCTTATAGCAGGCCTAATAGAACCAAATAGCGGTAGTATTTATATCAATAACGTAGAACTTAGTGGTATCAACCTGAATTATTACCGTTCTCACTTAGGTCAATCCTTAACAGAAGAGTCTCCTTTTGAGGGGACAATTTTAGAAAACATCACTTTTGGTGATAGTCATATTCCTATTGAAGATGTATACTGGGCTATAGAAAAAGTTGGATTAACTCAGTTTGTAAAAGAACAGACAAAAGGATTAAATACAATTCTTCATCCTGAGGGAAAACAAATGTCTTATACAGTTTCTAAAAAAATAGTTTTGGCAAGAAGTATTGTTAGAAAACCTAAACTTTTGATATTAAAAGATCCTTTGGATCAGTTTGAAGAAGTTGAGGTAACTCGTATCATGAATTTTCTTACAGAATCTTCTAACCCATGGGCACTTGTTGTAGTAAGTCAGAACAACAAATGGATAGGTAAATGTGGACGAGTAATAAATATTGAAAAAGGAAAAATTGTTAGTGAAAAATAGGTTGCTATGCTAAACATCACACATAATACATTAAATAAAAAAGTAGATTTATCGCAGTATAACGCGGTACAAAAAGTCTCTCATAAAAAGCATTACAAGTATTTTAATCGCTTTTTAAAGGTGTTTGCAATATCAGCAGTAATTGCTTTGTTTTTACCTTGGACTCAGAATATTTCTGGTAATGGTTACCTGACCACTTTAAAACCTGATCAAAGACCTCAAACGATTCAGTCACCAATACCGGGTAAAATAGAAAAATGGTACGTAAAAGAAGGTGACTTTGTATCAAAAGGAGATACGATCTTGTTTGTATCAGAGATTAAGAATGAGTATTTTGATCCTAATCTAGTGGCACGTACAGGACAACAGATCAAAGCAAAATCTATGTCGGTAACTTCATACGAAGGAAAAGTAAAAGCACTAGAAAATCAGGCAGCAGCCCTTGTTAATGAAAGAAGTCTAAAACTACAACAAGCCAAAAATAAACTTTTACAATCCAAGCTTAAGGTACAGAGTGATAGTATTAATTTTGAGGCTGCGAAGACTAATATTACAATAGCAGAACGCCAATATAATCGTGTTGTTCAACTTGAAAAAGAGGGATTAAAAGCACTTACAGATGTAGAAGAGAAACGGTTAAAGTTGCAAGAAACACAGGCCAAATTGATCTCTCAAGAAAATAAGTTGCTTGCCAGTAAAAACGAAATAATTAACGCTCAAGTAGAGATAAATCGTATACAAGCAGAGTATACAGATAAAATATCTAAATCCCAAAGTGATCGTTTTACAGCACAGTCAAATCAATTTGATGCAGAAGCGCAAGTAACCAAACTAGAGAATCAATATACGAATTATGAAATGCGTAATGATTTGTATTATATCAAAGCTCCGCAAAGTGGTTATATTAATAAAGCATTGAGGTCTGGAGTTGGTGAGACATTTAAAGAAGGAGATAAATTAGTAAGTATTATGCCTTCAGTTTACGATCTGGCAGTAGAAACGTACGTAAAACCATTAGATTTACCATTAGTTCATATTGGAGAAAAAATACGAATTCAATTTGATGGTTGGCCGGCAATCATATTTAGTGGTTGGCCTAATGTATCTTATGGAACATACGGAGGTAAGGTAGTGGCTATAGAAACTTTTATAAGTGACAATGGAAAGTATAGAATACTAATAGCTCCAGATCCAGATGATCATGAGTGGCCAAAAATCCAGATTGGTTCCGGAGCAAATACAATGGCCTTGCTTGAAGACGTACCTATTTGGTTTGAACTTTGGCGAAAACTTAATGGTTTCCCTCCTAATTATTATCAGCCTAATGGAAAAAAAGAGAAATCCGAAAAAAAATAACATGAAGAACTACCTGTTTTATGTCTTGTTTTTTATTGTGACTTCTATATGTTCTCAAGAAAACGATAATGTCGCTCTCAAGTTTAAAGAATACTTGGGGTATGTAAAAAAATATCACCCTGTAGCTAAACAAGCACAGCTAAACATAGGGATAGGTCAAGCCAAACTTATGAAGGCCCGCGGAGGTTTTGACCCTAAATTGGAGATAGATTATGATCGTAAAAAATTTAAAGGACTAGAATATTACGATCTGTTAAATGCTACATTTAAAGTGCCTACGTGGTACGGTATAGAATTTAAAGGCGGTTTTGAGCAAAATGATGGAGATTTTTTAAACCCACAGAACTCTGTCCCTCAAGACGGACTGTTTAATGCAGGTATTTCTATTCCTGTTGGACAAGGTTTAGTGATCAACGATAGAATGGCTACACTTCGTAAGGCTAAATTTTTTAGAGAACAAACAAAAGCAGATAGAGATATTTTAATTAATACTATCCTTTACGATGCATCATTGGCCTATTTTGATTGGTTAAAAGCATATAATGAAAAAGAAATATATGATAGTTTTTTAAAAAATGCTAAAATACGTTTTGAAGGTATTAAAAAAAGTGTGCTTTTAGGGGATAAAGCGGCAATTGATACCGTAGAAGCCAAAATTACATTTCAGAATAGAGCGCTTAGTCTTGAACAAGCAAAAGTGAAGCTAACAAAACAATCTTTAATCTTATCAAACTTTTTATGGTTTGATAATAACATTCCGGTAGAGTTACAACCAAATGTCATTCCTGATCCCAACGTAGAAACAGATATTGATGTGACTTTAGAAATAGAAGGAAGTCCGTTAAGTGATTTTACATTAGAAAATCACCCTAAATTGAAATCATTAAATTATAAAATCGAAGGATTAGAAATCGATAGAAAATTAAAAGCCAATAAATTATTGCCTAAAATAGACCTAGAATATAATTTTTTAACCGAGACTCCAGAAGTGTCTAGATCTTTTACTACTGCAGAGTACAAGGGTGGTGTTTCATTTAGGTTTCCTCTTTTTCTACGAAAAGAACGGGGAGATTTAAAATTGGCCAAATACAAAGTGCAAGATGCCGAATTTGAATTAGAGACTACTCAACTACAAATCAAAAATAAAGTAATAGGTATTTATGCAGAGTTAGAGTCTTTTACAACACAAAATCAACTTATAGCAACGATTGTTACAGATTATAATACATTACTTGCTGCAGAAGAACGTAAATTTAGTTTTGGAGAAAGTTCTTTGTTTTTAATCAATTCTCGAGAGCGTAGTCTTATTAATGCTAAATTAAAATCAGTAGAGGTACAAAATAAGTTTTTTAAAGCTAAAGCGAAGTTGTTTAATAGTTTAGCCGTTAATCCGCAAAGTCTATAGCACAACCTATTTAATTTTGAAAACTAATTACGAAAACTTATTGCTTATGTTTTCGATAATTTTTAGGATAGATGTTTTGTTTTTCTTTAGTAAATTCAATTTTTGTCATAACTAAAAAAATGCAAGATGTATTATATAGGATTTGATATAGGTAGTTCTTCTGTAAAGGCAGCTCTAGTAAATGCAACAACAGGAAAATCCATAGCATCCGTAAATGAGCCTGAAGAGGAAATGGAAATTGTCTCGGTTCATGAAGAATGGGCAGAGCAAAATCCAGAGCTTTGGTGGAAACACGTTTGCACCGCTTCAAAACGAATACTTAAAGAATGCAAAGTAAATTCAGAAGAAGTTATTGGCATTGGTATTTCGTATCAGATGCATGGTTTGGTATTAATAGATGATAAAGGTTCCCTGATTAGAGATGCGATCATCTGGTGTGATAGTAGAGCTGTTGCTATTGGTAATAATGCTTTTGAAACGATAGGAGAAGAAAAATGCATGAGTACACTACTTAATTCACCTGCCAATTTTACGGCGTCTAAACTAAAATGGGTTAGAGATAATGAGCCAGAAGAATATAAAAAAATTCATAAATTCTTACTCCCTGGAGATTACATAGCGTATAAGTTTACTGGTATTGCCAATACGACAAAATCCGGTTTGTCT
The DNA here is from genome assembly GCF_003443715.1 of Aquimarina sp. AD10. Taxonomy (NCBI): domain Bacteria; kingdom Pseudomonadati; phylum Bacteroidota; class Flavobacteriia; order Flavobacteriales; family Flavobacteriaceae; genus Aquimarina; species Aquimarina sp. AD10. The sequence continues at coordinate 5,415,407 of NZ_CP031965.1, forward strand.
GAAGGTACACTTTGGGATTTTAAAGAAGATAAGCCCGCGCAATGGTTATTAGAACACTATGATATAACTCCAGATCTAATTCCTGAAATAGTATCTACATTTTCAGATCAAGGAAAATTATCTCCAGAAGGAGCAGAGGCTAGTGGTCTTGTAAGTGGCATTCCAGTTTTATATAGAGCAGGTGATCAGCCTAATAATGCATTATCACTTAACGTGTTCAACCAAGGAGAAGTAGCTGCAACAGGAGGAACTTCAGGGGTGCTTTATGCAGTAACAGATACGTTATATGCCAAAGAAGGATTAAAATTAAATAATTTTGCGCATGTAAATCATGATACAGAACAGGTTCGAATAGGAAAACTATTGTGCATTAATGGCGCTGGGATTCAATATAGATGGTTAAAGAAGAATCTTAAATTAGAAACAGATTCTTATCAAATGATGAATAGTTATGCTGCCGAAATTCCTGTTGGATCTGATAATTTACAACTTATTCCTTTTGGTAATGGAGCCGAACGTATGTTTGATAATAAAACTATTGGGACCCATATTAGCAACCTTAATTTAAACATACATACACGATCACATATTTTAAGAGCAGCTCTTGAGGGAATAGCTTTTTCTTTTGTATATGGTATGGAGATTTTAAAAAAGGACGGAACACCAATCAAAATTATACGAGCTGGAAATGACAATTTATTTCGCTCAGATATATTTTCAAATACCGTAGCTACGCTCATAGATCAAGAGATAGAAATTTATAATACTACAGGAGCAATAGGCGCGGCTAGAGCAGCTGGATTGACTAATGGTAGTTTTAAGGATTTTGGAACAATAGTTACGCAAAATGATTATGTCAAGACATATTCACCTCTTAAAAATCAAGAAGAATATAAAGTAGCTTACGAGAATTGGAAAAAAGAATTAAAAAGAATTATAAAAAATGATATAGAGTAGTTACTTTTATCATAGATAAAGACTATATCAAACTAAGTCAAAGAAAGAACGGATATTAAGAAACTTAAATTTGAGGACAAAAAATATAAAGATAAAACAGAAATCATTTGGTTTTCATCAACAAAAAGAAGTTTTTGTTTTATCATTAGAAAATGACCACGGAATGCGCCTTCGCGTAACTAATTTTGGAGCAAGTATTATGAGTTTAGATGTTCCTGATATATCTGGGGGATATACGAATGTTGTTGCTGGGTTTGACTCAATAACAGATTACATACAAAAATCTAAAAATAAAGAGTCAAAATTTCTTGGTGCTTCTATAGGAAGATATGCAGGTAGGATTTCCAACAAAAAAATAGAAATAAATAATATAGATTATCCACTTTATCATGAAGAAGGAGTGCATTTACATGGTGGAGAACATGGTTTTGATGAAAGTGTTTGGGAAATAGCTTATATAGATGACGATCAATCTGCAATAACACTCTCTTACCAAAGTGAAGATATGGAAGAAGGGTACCCTGGTAATCTTAATGTAAAGGTAATTTATCAATTAACAAATGATAATGAATTAAAGATTACCTACCACGCAGTTTCCGATCAGGATACTATAGTAAACTTAACTAACCATGCGTATTACAATCTTAATGGTGAGGATTCGATAAAGGATCATACTCTTCAATTAAATTGTTCGAAGTTTGTAGATGTAGACGAAAAACAATTGCCAACAGGGATTTTAAAACCAGTAGTAGGTACAAAATATGATTTTTTAGTATCAAAAGGACTTCATAAGCTAGAACCTGATAATATTATTGATAATGCTTTTGTTTTTGATCCTGAACAAGAAGCTAAAGCTACTTTAATGTCTGAGAGAACAGGGATTAGAATGGATATTTTAACCAATCAACCAGCTGTAGTTATTTATACGGTAGAAGAATTCCCAGATTGGGATTTTAGAAAAGGAATAGCCTATACAGCGTTTCCTGCTATATGTTTTGAAACGCAAAACTTTCCGGATGCACCAAATTATGATCATTTTCCTTCGGCTTTTTTAAAAGCTGGCGAATTTTACGAAAATAGTAGTACTTTTCGTTTTAGTAAGATGGTTTAGTAGCCTAGAGGTTTAGTAGTTTCTCGTTCTATAAGGTTGGTTTTGATAACTTTGGTAACGTGAGATGTTTGGGTGTTTTCATTTTCCAATTTTTCGATCAACATCTGTGTAGCGGTTTCACCTAAATAAATACCATGTTGGCTAATGGTTGTTATCGCGGGTGTAACATATCTTGGCAAAACACCATTTGTAAAACCGATTAAAGAAATATCCTCAGGTACCTTGTATGCTTTTGAGTGTAACATTCTTAGTGTATTTACAGCAGAATCTTCTTCTAAACACAATATTGCATCAACAACTTTAGAGTCTAGTAGAATTTTTAATAAAGTATCTATATCATTAAATTCATCTACTTTTAAAATCATTGACTCATCTAACGGGATACCAGCTTCACGTAAAGCTTTCTTATATCCTTCTAACCTCAGTTTACCTACACTAAGATTATGAATTGTAGATACAATGGCAATATTTTTGCATCCTGTTTCTATAAAATGATTAGTGGCGTTATATGCGCCCTCTTTATCATTAACAATGACTTTATCACAAGAAATCTCATCAGCTACACGATCAAACATTACAATTGGAATTCCTTCATTAATTGCATTTTGAAAATGACTAAAATTTTGTTTTATCTGTGTTTCTTCGGCAATTGATAGTATGAAACCATCTAGTGCAGAGTTTTTAAGAAGCTCCATTGCATTAACTTCTTTTTCATAAGATTCATTAGATATACAAGTGATAAGGTTATATCCATTGGCAGTAGCGGTTTTTTCTATACCAACAAATACTTTAGTAAAAAAATGATTCAAAATGTTTGGAATGATTACGCCAATTGTTTTAGTTTTTTTTTGATTTAAATTAAGAGCAACACTATTTGATCTGTACTTATGTTCTTTGGCATATTCCTGAATTTTAGTTTTAGTTTTAGTGCTTATTTCATAACTGTCGTTTAAAGCTTTTGAAACAGTCGCAATAGAAACACTAAATTCATTTGCAATATCTTTTAGCGTTATTCTTTTCTTTTTTTTCATGAGATAAATATAGTAACCTTTTGCTTTAGCACCGAATTTAAGGCCTATTCTTCAAAAACGAGTCTAGGTTCTTAAGTTTTTTAATTCGTATAATTTCCCGAAACGAATCGCCATAATTGTTTCTAATCTAAAAATTATAAAACTATATAGGTTTTTAGCATTTTTGGATTTAGAAATTTAATCGTTTCGCTATTGTTAGTAAAGATTTTTTGCTAATCTTAATATTCTCTTTTAGTTAGTGTTTTTGGAAACTACTTTATGATAATTTTAGCAGGGACTATACTCTTTTTTATGAGATATATCAGTTATTGTAACTTTATAAAATCACTATTTTTGAAGAATGAAGGTTTTTGAAAAAAACAATAATATTTTTAGGTTGCTTTCTGAAGCTATTTCAGAAGCTATAGTTGTTGTTAATAACGAACAATTTATTGTTGCTAATAATGGGTCTGCAAATGAGATTTTTGGATATGAAGAGGATGAATTAGTAGGGAAACCATTAAATATTTTAATTCCTAAAGAGTATCATCATAGTCACGATGGGCATTTTGATAGGTTTACAAAACATAAATCTAAAAGGCACATGGGCGCCGGGCAAGATCTTTTTGGAATACGAAAAGATGGTACTATTTTTCCTGTAGAAGCAGGACTTAATCCATTTACAATTTATGGCAGTAATTATGTAATGGCTTTGATTACGGATATTACCATTAGAAAACAACAACAACAACAGATAACAGAATTAAATTCTCAGTTAGAACGTAAAATCGAGTTGCGTACAGAAGAACTTCATAGTACAATAGAAGAATTAAAAGAAGAAGTTAAACTTCGTAAAGAAGCAGAAGCAAAAACTAAAGAGTCCTTAAAAAAAGAACAAGATCTTAATGAGTTAAAAACTAAGTTTTTATCGCTAGTGTCTCATGAATTTAAAACACCATTAAGCGGTATCCTTACCTCTGCCACCTTAATAGGTAAATATACCCAAGAAGACCAACAGTCTAAAAGAGAAAAACATCTGGGTACCATAAAAAACAAAGTAAAATATCTAGATACTATTCTAAATGATTTTTTATCTATCGAACGACTAGAAACAGGAAAAGTATCCTATAAGTTTAGCTCGTTTCCATTAAGTAAAGTGATTAACGAGGTAATTTATAACGCTAATATGCTTCTTAAGGATGGACAACGTATTAATTATCCTCAAGATGTAGATGATTACACTATAGATTTTGATGAAAAAATACTGGAACTAATTTTGTCTAACCTGATTCATAATGCTGTAAAATATTCAGGCGAGCATAGTGTTATTGATTTACAAGTAAAATTAGAAGAAAAAACACTAGTATTTAAAATTATTGATCAAGGAATCGGAATTCCAGAAAAAGAACAACAATTTATTTTTAAACGATACTTTAGAGCAGAAAATGCGTTGTTAGATCAAGGTACAGGAATAGGGTTAAACATTGTAAAAAGTCACATAGAAAATTTAGGAGGTAGTATAACTTTTACTAGCCAAGAAAATAAGGGATCTACTTTCATTTTAAAAATACCAGTTACTAATAATGACCAATCAGTATGAAAACTATATTACTAATAGAAGACGATACAGCATTAAGAGAAAATACCGCAGAACTGTTAGAGTTGTCTAATTATAATGTAATTACCTCTCCAAATGGAAAAACAGGTATTATTAAAGCTAAAGATGAGAAGCCTGATATTATCGTTTGCGATATTATGATGCCAGAGGTCGATGGCTATGGTGTTTTAGAAAGCTTGTCTGGTGATGCTTCGACAAGCCATATTCCGTTCATTTTTTTGTCGGCCAAGACTGAGCACAAAGAAATAAGAAAAGGTATGGATTTAGGAGCAGATGATTATTTAACCAAACCTTTTGACGAAGAAGAATTGCTTAGTGCTATAGAAAGTCGTTTAGCAAAAGCACAGTTGCTTGCTAATGTATTAGAAGAAAATGCAGTGACCGAACAAGGTGTAAAAGAAGATAAAGGTTTAAGAAGTCTGCATGAACTTAAAAATTTTTTTGATGACAACGGCGAAATTTCAGAATTTAAAAAGGGAGAAACAATCTACAAAGAAGGAGAGCACTCAAATAAAATTTATTTGATTTTAAAAGGAGTTATCAAAACTCATAAAATGGATGAAGGAGGCAAAGAACTTATTACCGCTTTGTATAAGGCAGACGATTTTTTAGGATTTACCTCTTTTATGGATACAATACCTTATCAAGAATCTGCAACAGCAGTAGAAGAAGCCGAATTGGCTGGCGTTTCAAAAAATGATTTAAAAGATATACTAGAAAGAAGTAAAAATATCTCTCTAGAGTTAATGGAATTATTAACAGATAATCTTTCAGAAATCAAAGAACAATTATTGCAAATGGCCTATAGCTCTGTGCGTAAAAAAACAGCCCAAACCATTTTGCAATTTGCACAAGTACTTAATAAGAAACCAGAAGACAGTATTAAAATATCAAGAAATGATTTGGCAAGCGTTGCAGGGATTGCTACCGAGAGTTTGATACGGACATTATCGGGTTTTAAAAAAGATAAACTTATTGATATAGAAGGTCGTAATATTAGAATTATTGATCTAAAAGGACTTCAGCTTATTGAATAATTAATACTGTTAATTCAGAGTCGGTATTAAAAAAATTAATATTTTTGTGATAATGAGAAATGTATTTCATAAAATAATGTCGATAAGTATGGCTTTCGTAGTTCTTATAACTACGATGTCATTTACTATAGATATGCATTATTGTGGTAATACATTGGTTGATGTAGCATTGTTTAAAGAAGCCAAGTCTTGTGGCATGGAAATGCAACAATACAATAACCAAAATATAGATTTGTCGTTTACTAAAAAGTCATGTTGTTCAGATAAAAAGATAATTATTGAAGGGCAAGACAACTTAAAAGATACTAGCAAAACCACAAATCTTGAACAAGAGATTTTTATTACATCTTTTATTTATTCTTATATCAATCTTTTTGAGGGGGTTGAAGAAACCAAGATTCCTTTTACAGCGTATTCACCACCCTACATTAAACAAGATGTACAAGTGCTACATCAGGTTTTCCTTATTTGATTTTTAGATTATGTTCCAAGTAAATAGATAGATACATCTATTTAGTTAGGCCTTGAATTGATTTTGTAGTTTGTGAAATAACTTCGAAAACATCTATGTATTAATGTCTAAAAATCACATGTATGCTCAATAAAAGCATAAAATTCTTAATCGAAAATAAACTTGTCGCAGTAGTATTGTTACTCCTATTTGTAGGCTGGGGTATCATTAATACACCTTTTAATTGGGATATAGGTTTCTTACCAAGCCATCCCGTTTCTGTTGATGCAATTCCAGATATTGGAGAAAACCAACAAATTGTATTTACCAAATGGCAAGGTCGTTCTCCTCAGGATATAGAGGATCAAATTACATATCCTTTAACGACAGCATTACTAGGTGTTCCTGGAGTCAAAACTATTCGAAGTTCGTCTATGTTCGGATTTTCGAGTATCTATATCATTTTTGAAGAAGATGTAGAGTTTTATTGGTCTAGAAGTAGAATTCTTGAAAAACTAAATTCTTTGCCAAATGGTTTACTACCGCAAAATGTAAATCCCGTATTGGGACCAGATGCTACTGGTTTAGGGCAAATTTTTTGGTATACTCTAGAAGGTAGAGATAAACAAGGTAAGGTAACAGGAGGTTGGAATTTACATGAACTACGAAGTATACAAGATTATTACATTAAATATGCGCTATCTTCTGTAGGAGGAGTAGCCGAGGTAGCTTCTGTTGGAGGTTATGTTCAGGAGTATCAGGTAGATGTAGATCCTGAAAAAATGCGACAATATAACGTAAAATTAAAACATGTTGTAAAGGCGGTTAAAGAGAGTAATCAAGATATAGGAGCACAAACTCTAGAAATCAATCAAGCTGAATATTTTGTTCGTGGTTTGGGGTATGTAAAATCTATTTCAGATATAGAAAATGCGGTAGTTGCTTCAGAAAATTTTACATCTCTAAAAATTAAAGATATTGCAAATGTTACGTTAGGACCTGCTAGCAGACGAGGTATTTTGGATAAAGAAGGGGCAGAAGTTGTTGGTGGCGTTGTCGTGTCTCGCTACGGTGCAAACCCAATGGAGGTTATCAATAATGTGAAAACAAAAATAGAGGAATTAAAAGAAGGATTACCGTCAAAAGTACTAACAGATGGTCGTGTATCTCAGCTTACGGTAGTTCCTTTTTATGATCGAACAATACTTATAAAAGAGACACTAGATACACTTCATGAGGCATTGATTTTAGAGATTTTGATTACCATTTTGGTGATCGTTGTTATGGTTTTTAACCTAAGAGTTTCTATTTTGATTTCAGGAGTATTACCAGTTGCTGTTTTGATGGTTTTTGTGACTATGAAATTATGTAATGTAGACGCAAATATTGTAGCGCTATCAGGTATAGCAATAGCAATAGGCACAATGGTTGATATTGGCGTCATTCTATCCGAAAATATGATACGACATATGGATGATGATAAGTTGCGCTTTCGAGAAAATGGTATAGCATATACAACTAACGAGATTATGTATAATGCGACGACAGAGGTTTCGGGAGCTATCCTAACAGCAGTGCTTACCACAATAATTAGTTTTGTACCTGTTTTTGCAATGATAGGTGCCGAAGGAAAATTATTTCGTCCGCTTGCTTTTACCAAAACAATGGCCCTTTTGGCTGCGTTGATCATTGCTTTGTTTTTAATACCTCCATTTGCAGCGTATTTATTTAAAAAAAGAAATACCAAATTATCATTAAAATACATAATACATATTTCACTCCTAGTATTAGGAATAGTAGCAATAATTTTGGGGTATTGGTTAGGTGTCATCCTACTTGCATTTGGTATAGCAGGTATTCTAAAAATAAGAGGTACGCTTGATGAGATAAAGGGAAACTTAATTAAAGTAATCATTTCTGTCATTGCTATCATAGGTATTCTTGCCCAATATTGGCGACCCTTAGGTTTTGATAGAAGTATAGTTGTAAACTTAATTTTTGTGGCTATAATTTGTTTTGTGGTTTTGGGAATTTTTATAGTTTTTAAAAGATATTACGAGCAGATTTTGAGATGGGCTTTAGAAAATAAAGTATTGTTTCTTATCATTCCTACAATCGTCTTTATTTCTGGATTGTGGATAATGAATACTACTGGAAAAGAATTTATGCCATCACTAGATGAAGGTTCTTTTTTACTAATGCCTACTTCCTTACCACATGCTGGAGTAGAAGAGAATAAACGTGTGTTACAACAGCTAGATATGGCAGTGGCTACAATCCCCGAAATAAAAACTGTCGTTGGTAAAGCCGGAAGAATAGAGTCGGCGCTGGACCCAGCACCATTATCGATGTATGAAAATATGATTCAGTATAAATCTGAATATATGCGTAATGCCAAATCAAAGAGACAACGTTACAAAGTAAACGAAGATGGGCTTTTTGTATTAAAAGATAATAGCTTTACAATCAATCCCAATGCAGATATAGATCATGAAAAAATCAATCATTACGCTGATAAACTAAGAAATCCATTCACTGTTAAAAGAGAACACTTAGTTAAGGACGAAGATGGTGAGTTTTATCGTAATTGGCGCCCTCAAATTAAGAATCCAGATGATATTTGGAACGAAATAATAAAAGTTACGAGATTACCAGGAATAACTTCTGCTCCCAAATTACAACCTATTGAGACCCGATTGGTAATGCTCCAAACGGGGATGCGAGCGCCTATGGGGATTAAAATAAAAGGTCAGATTTTGACTCAAATAGAGACTTTTGGTATACAATTAGAAACTATGCTAAAACAAGTAAAAGGCGTAAAAGAACAAGCTGTTTTTGCAGATCGTATTGTAGGTAAACCGTATATATTAATTGATATCAAAAGAGAACAGCTAGCAAGGTACGGCATATCAATTACAGATGTACAACAAGTTTTGCAAGTAGCTATAGGAGGGGTGCCACTTACGCAGACTGTCGAAGGCCGTGAACGTTACAGAGTTCGAGTACGTTACCCTAGAGAGTTACGAGGTAATATAGACGATCTTAAAACGATTTATGTTCCTTTAAAAAAGGGTAATCCAATACCTCTTGGCGAATTAGTTGATATTCGTTATGAGCAAGGACCACAAGTAATTAAAAGTGAAGATACATTCCTTGTAGGGTATGTGTTATTTGATAAGCTTGATGGTTTTGCAGAAGTCGATGTAGTAGAAAGTGCACAAGCTTTGTTTAAACAAAAGATAGCTACAGGAGAATTAATTATTCCCAAAGGAGTTAGTTATCAATTTACAGGAACTTATGAAAATCAACTACGAGCGCAAAAAACACTTTCGCTTGTAGTTCCATTAGCACTTATAAGTATCTTTTTGATTTTGTATTTCCAGTTCAAATCAGTGACTACGTCTCTTATGGTATTTACTAGCATTGCTATCGCATTTGCAGGAGGCTTTATTATGATTTGGCTCTATGGTCAGGATTGGTTTTTTAATTTTAACCTGTTTGGGGAGAATATGCGAGAATTGTTTAATATGAAAACTATCAATTTAAGTGTGGCAGTTTGGATAGGGTTCATTGCATTATTTGGAATCGCGACTGATGATGGAGTAGTAATGGCAACGTATCTTACGCAAACTTTTGATCGAGATAAACCAACAAGCAAAAGTAGTATTCGAGATACAGCATTAGAGGCTGCTCAAAAAAGAATCCGCCCTTGTTTAATGACTACCGTAACAACAGTCCTTGCCCTGTTTCCTATATTAACTTCTACAGGCAAAGGAAGTGATATTATGATACCAATGGCTATCCCGATTCTAGGAGGAATGGTGATTGATGTTACATCTTATTTTATTGTACCTGTTTTATACAGCTGGAGAGAAGAATTTAAATTAAAAATAGCGAACAAATGAAAAATATAGAAATTACGATTTGTGTTTTGTTTGTTTTCACTTTTCACTTTATTGAAGCACAACAATTACAATCTTTTATTGAAGATGCAAAACGCAATAATCCAGAGATTCAAGGATACCTTCTTCGACACAATATAGCCGAGGAAAAAATAAATGAAGCCAACTGGATTCCAAATACAGAATTTAGTGCAGGTTACTTTGTAAGTGAACCAGAAACTAGAACAGGAGCACAACGTGCACGATTTTCGGCAAGACAGAAATTACCTTGGTTTGGTGCCATTACCGCTAGAGAAAATTACGCAAGTGCAATGGCAGATGCCGAATATGTAGAAATCGCCATTGCAAAACGAAAATTAACACTTTCTGTTTCTCAGTCATATTATAGGCTTTATACTATAAAAGCAAAACAAAAAGTACTCAATGAAAATATTCGACTCTTAAAAACATATGAAAAACTAGCATTAACATCGGTAGAAGTAGGTAAAGCTTCTGTGGTTGATGTGCTACGCCTACAAATACGACAAAATGAATTACAACAACAAGTAGAAGTATTAGATGAAGCGTATTTAGGAGAACAAATAACCTTTAATAAACTCCTTAACAGAGAAGGAAATGTTGTAGTTAATATCTTAGAAGAATTATCGTTACCAAAAGAAGATGCAGTATATGATAGCAATAGATTGCCATTTAATCCAGAGCTACTTAAATACGATAAATTGTATGAGTCTGTAGTACAATCAGAAGTATTAAATAAATCTGAACATAATCCCATGATAGGTTTTGGATTGGATTATGTACCTGTTTCTGAAAGACCTGATTTGAGTTTTTCTGATAATGGGAAAGATATTCTTATGCCTATGATTTCGGTATCCATTCCTGTTTTTAATAAAAAGTATGATTCAAAAAGTAAACAGAATGAGCTTAAACAGCTAGAAATAACATCTCAAAAGGATAATCGATTAAATGTTTTAGAGTCTGCTTTTGCGAAAGCAGTATCAAGACGAAATCAAGCAAGGATACAATATAATATGCAAGTTAAGAATATAAAGCAAACCAATGATGCCGAAGAAATTCTTATAAAAGGCTATGAAGCCGAAGCTATTAATTTTAATGAGTTATTGGATATACAAGAGCTAGGTTTAAAGTTTAAAATCAATCAAATAAGTGCTATATCGGCATATTATGAGGAAAGTGCGATAGTTAATTATTTAATAGCAGAATAAGACAAAACAATGAAATTTAAAAAATTATTATTGTCCAAATAAACAAAATACAATGAGTAAAAAAATAAAATCAATTTTAACGGCCTTACTAGTAGTTACAACAGTTTTAATAATATCTTGTAAAGGAAGTACTAAAGAAACTAATATCGAAGTGATAGACGAAAGTAAAGGTAAAGAATATACTGCTGCTTACGTTTGTCCTATGCATTGCAAAGGAAGCGGGAGCGATAAAGAAGGTAAATGCCCTGTATGTAGTATGACTTATGTACCTAATAATGATTCTGAACATGTTGATCATCAACATGAATAAAAACAACTAGTAATTCTGTTAGCATATTTAAGAATAGTACAGAGGTATCATTACTAGATTAAAAAATAAAATAAAATGACAGAGATATATACAATTACAGGAATGACTTGTAATGGATGCCGAACAGGTGTCGAAAAAAAACTTAATGGAATACCCGAAGTAAAAATGGCCACAGTAAACCTAGAAAAAGGAGAAGCCATTATCGCGACAGAAAAACCGATTAAGATTCATGATTTAGAATCAGTACTACCAGAAAAATATACGATTACCCCAAAACGAGGGCATCCAGTTATAGAGAATGACTCATCTACGGTAAAAAAAACAGGTAAATCAAAGCTTGAGCAATTAAAACCTTTACTTCTTATTTTGGGCTATATTACAGTAGCGAGTATACTTATTCATCGTAAGGATTGGAATGTAAGCGAAATGATGCTTGACTTTATGGGGTTATTTTATATTGTATTCAGCTTTTTTAAATTATTAGATTTAAAAGGATTTCCTGATAGTTTTGCAATGTACGATCCGTTAGCAAAAAAGATTCCCTTATATGGTCGAATATATCCATTTATAGAAATGGGATTAGGATTACTGTTTTTATTACGATTTGAAATTTTTATAGCTCTCGTTGTTACAATCATCATTTTGGGTATAACTACAATAGGGGTTACCAAAACTTTGTTGGACAAAAAAGCTATTCAATGTGCATGTCTAGGTACAGCTCTTAAGCTACCAATGACTGAAGCTACTTTTATAGAAAATGCGATTATGATAGTAATGGCAGTACTAATGTTAGTGAATTATATAGTATGAATAAAAACATTTTATATCTCGGTATTGCAGTTGGTATAGGAGTACTTACAGGTTATGTATTGTTTGGTAGTCATAATGCTTCTACGGCACAAAAAAAAATGTTAGATGATCATGAACATGTAGCATCTGATAACCAAATTTGGACGTGCTCAATGCATCCACAGATTATGCAATCAGAATCAGGTGATTGTCCCATCTGCGGAATGGATTTAATCCCAAGAACTTCTGGAGAAAGTGGTTTGGAACCGAATGAAATCAAAATGACCGAAAATGCAATGGCATTAGCAAATATTCAAACGAGTATTATAGGTAATGCATCAACAGGTAAAGAAAAGGAAACAATTTCATTATCAGGTAAGATCGTGATTAATGAAGATAAAGTAGCAATTCAACCTGCCCATTTTAACGGTAGAATAGAAAAATTGTATGTTACCTCAATAGGCGAAAGTGTTAAAAAAGGACAAGCTGTCGCTACCATATATTCTCCAGAATTAGTAGCTGCTCAACAAGAATTAATGACAACCTATGCACTAAGAGAATCGCAGCCACAATTATATAAAGCTGTACGCAATAAGTTTAAAAACTGGAAAATTCATGATTCACAACTAGATGAGGTTATAAAAACTGGTAAAACAAAGACAAGTTTTATTATTTATGCTCATGTTTCCGGTGTTGTTAGTGAAATAGATGTTAGTAATGGAGCACATATTATGGATGGAAAACCTATCTTTAAAGTAACAAACTTAAATACGGTATGGGCAGAATTTGATGTTTATGAAAAACAAATTTCTCAATTTAAGAAAGGTCAAAAAATAAAAGTTTCTACAAATGCATATCCAAATAAACAGTTTGATGCTGTTATTTCGTTTATTGATCCTATTCTTAATACAAGTACAAGAACAGTAACGGTACGCACAACATTAGAAAACAAGAAAAGTTTACTCAAACCTGGCATGTTTGTATCAGGAAAAATCCAAAGTTCGATTAATGTTACAGACAAATTAGTAAGTATTCCTGCAAGTGCACTTTTGTGGACAGGAAAACGTTCTTTGGTGTACGTAAAAACAGATCCTAACAGTCCTGTTTTTGAAATGCGAGAAGTAACAATAGGAACTCGTAATACAGATTCATATACTATTGTATCAGGTTTAAAAAATGGAGACGAAATTGTTACCAATGGTACATTTACTGTGGATGCCGCTGCCCAGTTACAAGGTAAAAAGTCAATGATGAACAAACCAAGTGTCAAAACAATATTGAGTAAGGATAAAAATATAAGAACACAAGAAAATAGGGATAGTGATGTAATGATAGAAATGAAATTACCAGAAAGTGTTCAAATAGCTTTTCAATCTGTTCTTGTATCTTATTTACAAATGAAAGATGCTTTTGTAGCCAGTGATGCCAATCAAGCCTCAGTTTTTGCTAAAGCAACATCCGAAAAAATGCAGGCATTAATAAAAAGTGATTTAGGTAAATTAGAAAAGGAATACTTTCTAAATAGTATTGATTTATTAACATCAATATCTTCAAATAAAGATTTAGAAAAGCAACGATCTTTTTATGTAACACTTAATGAAAATTTGATTGCGCTTATTACGAATGTTACATCATTTAAAAACACACTTTACATACAAAAATGCCCTATGGCAAATAGTAACAAAGGGGCCGTATGGCTTAGTACAGAAAAAGAAATACGTAATCCTTACTTTGGTGATGAGATGTTAAAATGCGGAAGCGTTATTGATGTAATACAGAATAAATGAGAAAGGTTTAAACAATAATTCGGTAGAAGAATCTGTAATGCATAGATGAGGTTTTTACAACTTGATTGGATTAATGAGATTTTTGAACTGATCCAAAATGATAGCTATAGTTCAATGAAGCGTAGGTAATTTTAAACGTTGTTCATTAATTACATTCCTGAACTAGTTAAGAGAACTCTTACATGAATAAGTTGAAACCTTGTTTTCCTAGTGATTTAGATTTCAGTTATTATTGGTTTAGAGTCTTACATCAATCTAATATTTATGAAATACCTTCTTTTAATCATTTCATTTTTTTATTCAGTAACACAAATTTATGGACAGTCAGAGACTACCAATCGGTTCCGGTTTATCGAAGTGAAATCTCATTTTGGTGCTTTTCTAAAATCAGATAATGCCTTGGGAAATAGTGGTATTTTAGATAATGGTTATGGCGGAATAACGGTCAAAATTGGTTGGCAGCCTACAAATCCAGAAGGTTGGGCAAGTAGATATGGATATCCATCCTATGGTATTGGAGCATATGCAGGGTTTTTAAGTGATGCTAATGTTTTTGGAAACCCAAATGCTATCTATGGTTTTATGAATTTTCCTATATCAAGATCTGATAAAAGAAATACCTTTAGTATTGAACCTTCTATTGGGATTACGTACAATTTAAATCCTTTTGATGAGGAAACTAATGAGCTGAACACTTCTATAGGAGCAAGAGCGGCCGTTTATTTTAATATTGATTTTGGTTTTACGTATAAATTTACACGAGAATTAGATTTATTGTACGGGTTTGATTTTAGCCATTTTAGCAATGGGTCAACCTTTAAGCCCAATAATGGTCTTAACCTTTATGGTATTAATTTGGGTATGCGCTATCATTATAATGCAGCTCAATTTAAGAAAGATAATAACCCATATACTAATAATGTTTTACCAGCAAGATTTAAACGCCCTTCTCGTTCTGCAAGGGATAAAACCAGCAGAAATTCTATAAGTCTATATGCTGCTGGTGGAGTTGCTCAAAGCGATAGAGAAATAGGTACGAATATAGTATTTGGAACTTTTTCTGGTGTTCTGGATTATGAGCATCAATTCAATGAGATGCATGGTGTTACCGCAGGAGTCGATTTCTTTTATGATAACCGTTTTCGCGAAGTAGAAGCATCAGAAAGAACACTAACAGGGATACATGCAGGATATGATTTTTCATTTTGGAAACTGATTGTTAAATTTCAACTAGGGACTTATTTGTCTGATGATAAAGGAAAAGGAACATTTTTTATGCGACCTGCTTTGCGTTATAATATTTCTAAAACTGTTTTTGCACAAATCGGCCTTAAAACTTTAGATGGTGGCTCGGCAGATTATATAGAGTACGGTATTGGTTTAAGACCATTTAAGTGGTAATTTTCCTGCTGTTCTAATACTTTGTGTTAATTTACTTCAATGTAATTCGCCCTTAAACTATTTTGAATAAAAATTATACAAACCTCTTTACCACCAAAAGTGAAGAGGCTTTTTTGTGTTTATAGCTCATTTATTATAATTTTTATATCCATTACTTCTACTAATCCTTTGTCTAAAAACGCCTCACTATTAAGTTAGGAAGCTTCACTTTCGTTCTTGGTTGTTTCACCCAAAAAGACAATAATTAAGAGCTAACCTCAAAGTACATTTGTGTAAGAAATAAGAATAAAAATTTAATTGAAACAATAAAATGAAAATCATGGAAACAGTAAACTTAAAGGTTATCTATAATCACAAAAATGAGAATGAAACAGATACTGTAACTAAACAAAATATAAGAACTCAGTTTGTTAAAAGGTTAGAGATACAAGTTAGAAATTGGTATCACAAATTAGAACTCTTAGGTAGTGCAGCAGGTACAGCAATTAGAAACTAGATTACAGAAAAATTAGTAACAAACAAAAGCCATAAAAAGATGAAAAGGATAAAAATAATTGTAATAAAAATTTCCGAAAATATCTGGAATAGTATACTACATAAAGAAGGCTATAAAAATAGAGAAGAGTTTTTATTGGAGTACAAGAATAACGATGATAAGTTTCTATTCATCTAAAGAATTTAGAAATCATGAAAACAAAATACAGACTATTAGGAACTTTGATGGTATTAATACTTTTTTCTAGTTGTTCATCTGTAAAAATCACAGATTCCTGGAGAAATCTTGAAATACCAAAGATAAAAGGTAAAAAGGTGATGGTGGTAAGTAAAACTGATGATCAAACAGCTAGGATACGTTTTGAGAACGATTTAGTTGAAAACTTAAACAAAAAAGGATACCATTCGGTAGAGAGTTATGTTGTTTTTCCCAAATCATCACCCACCAAAGAATTGACTGAATCTGAAACACTTGAAATAAAGAAAAAGCTTAAAAATAATGGTATAGACGTAGTAATTGTAACAGTACTAAAGCATTGTGAAGAATATACAAAAACGACTAGTAAAAATGATTCCTTTTATGCGATATACCCTTCGTATTATGGATTAGGATACTATAGAGGATTTTATGGGTATTATGGGACTGTATATATGGATTCTGAACCAGTTACAGTACTAACAGAGAATGCTAAAAAATATATCCTTGAAACGGTAGTATATGATCTAACGCAACCAGAAGAAAAACAATTACTGTCTGTAATTACAACAGAGGTTGATGATCCACAAACTCTTGGGACAGTATCGATAGATTTCTCTAAAAAGGTAGTTAAAGAATTAAATAAATAAATGTTTTTTTCATAATTAGGTTAAGTTGATTGCGGACAGTCGGGAACTTAAGTAGGTGTTTTCGGCTGTCTTTTTTTAAAAACCTATAAGATATGATAGTGATAAAAAGAAAATGTTGATTTAAATACAGATATGAAGAGTATCCCCCACACCTTTATTTCTACTCAGAAGCCTCTAACTCCCAAACGGAGGCTTCTTCATTTTCAAAAACAAATGATAAAAACATGAGTGGCAATTCTAATATTATCAATCCAATTTTCCGTAAATTTAACAATCACCAATTAAAAAAGATATTATTTACATTGAGCTCTAGAAAAATCAAACACATTGTGATTTTAAGAATAGCATTGCTTATTGCAATGCTGATTAGCTTACCAAGAACATTATCTTTATTTGATATTACTAAGAAGTTGATCGATTCTTTTACAGAAGTTTCAGTAAAAGATATTATGATTCGTTTCTTATTTCTTTTTATACTATCATTAGTTTCTCTAGAACTTAATACCAATTATAAGAGTATATATAGACAGTATTCTCTATTTGTGAGAACTAGTTTAACCATTGCGTTTAATACCATATTATTTTTAGGAATAGTACAATTATTTGTTACCGTATATCCTTTGGTAACAGGGCAGGTTTTATCAGAATCAGAAATTGGATTTACGTACTTTGTGTATTTTGTAATTTTAATGATTACAATTTTTATAGCTAGAATTCTGAAATATCAAATAATACACCATGAAGATCTTTTAGAGAACGAAAAACTTAAACAACAAAATCTTCAAAAAGAACTAACAGCGCTAAAGAATCAAATCAATCCCCATTTTCTTTTTAATTCTTTAAATTCTTTAAATTCTATAGTACGAGATAATAAGGAGGCCACAATGTTTATAAAAAAGCTATCTTTTATGTATCGATACATTTTACAAAGTGGAGAAAGAGATGTAGTCCCTTTACAAGAAGAACTTAAATTCTTAGATAGCTATATCCATTTGGTAAAGAGTAGATATCGAGATCGTTTTAAAATAGATATAGATATAGATGCAGAATATCTGGAAAAGAAAGTTCCTCCGTTAGCGTTGCAATTGTTAGTAGAAAATGCCGTAAAACACAATGAGATTTCAGAAAGTAACCCTTTACAAGTAAACATATATTCAAAAGATTCTGATATTTATGTTGAAAATGAGATGCGATTAAGAACCTCATTTGTTGATAGTACAGGTAATGGATTGATGAACTTAGATAAACGATATTTTTTACTAAAAAAACAACATATCAGCATTAGTGCTACAGAGAATGTATTTAGAGTGAAACTGCCTTTAAATTAAATATATGAAAGTAATAATTGTTGAAGACGAAATTGCAGCAAGTGATCAACTCATTTTTTTATTGAATACAATAGATTCAAATATTGAAGTGGTGAAGGTTTTGGATTCTGTAAAAACAGCAATCAAGTATTTTTCTAATATTTCTGATGCATCACTTATTTTTATGGATATTCACCTAGCAGATGGTATTTCTTTTGAAATCTTTGAACAGGTTAAAATAGAAACACCTATTATTTTTACAACCGCTTATGATCAATATGCAATTAAAGCATTTAAGGTAAATAGTATAGATTATCTCTTAAAACCAATTGATGAAGATGAACTTTCTGAAGCTATTCAAAAGTTTAAAAATAGATCTAATGAGGATAGTTCTTTAAATAATCAAATTCATGGAATGTTGCAAGTGCTTCAGGCTAAAACAAAACCGTATAAAAGCACTTATCTGGTACATCATAAAGATGAATTACTGCCTATAAAAATCGAAAATATTGCTTATTTTTATATAGATACGGGTGTGGTGAAGGCAATTACCTCAGAAAATAAGGCATACATCATTGATAAAAAACTAGAAGATATCGAAGATGAATTAAACCCCGAAGTTTTTAACCGAGTGAATAGACAATTTATCATAAATAGAAATGCAATTGAAAATATTAAACACTATTTTAATGGTAAACTAATCGTTAATATAAGTCCAATAGCCAAAGAGCGCATTGTGGTAAGTAAAGCCAAAGCTACGGGGTTTAAAAAATGGGTGGATTTATAAAATCAAATACATGTATAAGGATCTAATGAATGAATTTTATTTATTTGGGTCATTTTTTAGTAATTATGTACAATGAAATACGAGTGTTTTGTATCCCAGATATCCTATTTCAACCACTTTTAATGAGATTAGAAAATTTGGGTATTTATATCCAAAGTATTATTCAAAAAGCGAAATGCGACATTTTGATCTTTCTAATTCACAAAACTATGTTCCAACAACAGTAGTTCATGATTTATTTTCTTTATTAAGAATAAAGTAACAAAAACTCTTTGTTATCCAAAGTGAAGAGGCTTTTTTACTCTATGAACTCATCGATTATAGTTTTTAAAACTACTTTATTTCTACTCGATCTTTGTTAAAAAATGCTTCAATGTGAAGCTGAGAAACTTCACTTTCATTTTTGGTCACTTCACCTATAAATTCAAAGAAGAATAATTACCCTAGAAGTACATTTGTGTATGAAATGAGAGTAAATGTTTAATTATAAAATAAAAACATCATGAAACAACTATCATATATATTGCTAGCAATTTTTACTATTTCACAATTCATATCCTGTTCATCAGATGATTCAAATGGATCAAATGATCAAAATTTGATTCTAGGAAAATGGCAACTTATAAAAGTAACCAGAAATATGGACGAGGTAATACTAAGTGATTGCCGTAAAGAAGAAACATTAACTTTTTTTGATAATGGGAATATAGAAAATTATTTTGTAGATAATGATCCTTGTGATTATAGCATGAAAACTTTTCAATATTCTGTAAGTGATGATGAACTTACCTTTTCTATTCCTAATGAAGGGATTAATGGTCGTACTTATATTTTAAAATCTCGTATTCTTTCTTTAACCAAGAGCAAGCTAGAATTCCAGTATTTTAATGATAATGAAGTAGGAGATTACCCAGAAAGTCAAAGAGAGACACAAGAATATATTAAAATATGATTTATGAAAAAGCTAATAACACTTGTAACATTATTTTTGATTAGCACATCATTTATAATTAATAGTTTAGATACGACTTCTGTGTATATCTGTACAGGAAAATATAGTAAGAAATACCATTACGAGGAAGACTGCAGAGGATTGTCAAATTGTAAAGCAAAAATAAAAGAAGTAGATATAACAACAGCAAAAGAGTTTGGCAGAACGCTTTGTGGTTGGGAGGATTAAATTACTAATTGTAAATAATAAAATTTTAAGGTATGAAGGTTTATAATAATAAGGTTTTCTTTTTCATGAGATCGATTCTATTAATTAAAAGTTGTATTCAGATGAGATTATTTTTGTTTTTTATTCTTGTAGTATCCAATGTTACATATGGACAGGTCGAATTACTTGATTCTAACAATGGTTTTAAATCAATAAAATTTGGTACAAAGCCTTATGAAATCGATGGAATTAGGTTTTATGGAAGTGATGATTCTTATAATTTGTATTTTTTATTGGAAGAAAAAACAGATTTGAATCAAGTTTTTGATGTGGATTTTCCTATTCTAATGTTGGGATATGATATTTATACAGATAAACTTAAACTTATTAAATACGAAAAATTCTATAAAGGGACATCTACAAAAATTGCTAATGTAGCATTACAGGATTATAAAAACATAGTTTCTAAATTTGAACGAGTTTTAGGGAAATCAGACTTTAGGAAAAATAAAGATGAAGATATGCCCAAACTTCAACATTTATGGTACACAAAAAAAAATAGTTTGTTGGTTGTATTTGAACAACTTGATTATGATATAAATAAATTAGGTGAGTTAGTTGGAATTTTTACTATTAAGGTATTGTTTCGTAATATTGAGGTCGAAAGTAACTCTGAATAAAAATCTATAATTTTAATAGTAATTTTGATAGAACAGTTAAGCTTTTTTGTAAGTTGTTTTTTTATTCCTAAAATATGCTGTTATTGCTAAGAGTATCATAAGTAATGCTAATACATACACAAAATTAGGAATAGGTATTGGATCTCCTGCAGCATAGCTATGTAATCCAGATAAATAGTAGTTCACACCAAAAGAAGTCATAATAATAGACCAAAAAGCAAATATACTTGCGGTATTTAATACAAAATTACTTTTCAATTCTGGTATCAATCGCAGATGTAATACAATAGCATACACAATAACACTAATTAACGCCCATGTTTCTTTAGGGTCCCAAGCCCAATAACGCCCCCAAGATTCATTGGCCCAAATGCCGCCTAAAAATGTGCCAACAGTTAATACAAATAGGCCAATTGTCATTGAGATTTCATTAATATAGGTAAGTTCTTTAATTTTAATGTTGATAACATTCTTGGTTTTGTCTGTTCTGATAATTATTAGAATCAATGCCATAAGGCCTAATACAGCAGACAATGCTAGAGGAGCATAACTGCTTACAATAGTTGCTACGTGCACTTTTAACCAAAACGATTTTAGTACAGGCATTAGATTTGTTATCTCAGGGCTTAACCAATCTAGATAACTAACAAATAAGAGTGCTCCAGAGAACAAGGTAGCCAATGGCAGAGCAAAATCAGATTTTCTAAAAGTAAGCAATCCACAAAGTAACAATACCCATGCTACAAATACGAGCATTTCATAGCCATTACTCCAGGGTGCGTGTTGTGCCACATACCAACGCAGTATAATATTTCCTGTAAATAGTAAAAAGCTAATGAGCGTAGTAACAATAATAATATTCCAAGCCCACTCAATGCCTTTGCTATGTTTAAATATTTTGACCATTGCTAGTAAGAGTAGTACAAATCCTAAAGTAAAAAACACTTGGAACAACCAAAAATTGAGGTTTAATTCATTGTACCACAACTCGGCCGCTATGCGTTTATCACTCGGAATAATTTCTTTACCCAAAACGTCTTGAAACTTCTTTATATACATTAAGTTTTCAAAGGCACTCTCGTAATCTTTTTTCAGTAAAGCTGTAAAATATTGAGGAATAATTCCTTTTGCAAAACGTGCATCTTCTGGAGGGAAATCTTCAAAATTGTGGGAATAGCTATGCCATTTATTAGTGTCATCAAGACTATTAGGAAAAACCTTTAAATAATTCCCGGAGAACACATTATATAAAATATTGAAGCGCTCATCTACTTTAATCACTTCTTTGTCAAATTCAGAACGCTCGGCAGGTTTTTTCTTATTAGCTTTTTCTACTTCTTCGGCTAGTAAATAGACTTCTTCATTATCTAAAAACCCAGAGAAAGGAACTAATCCGTTATCACTTATCGGTAAATTCTTAAAGAGTTCGCCTCCTTTAGTAAGATCTACTTTGATAATAGGAATGTTTTGCCAAGTATTAGGATCCACGTGCATAGCCAAAAATGCTTGGTTGGCATCTAGGGAATTGGTTTCTTCATTTTGTACGAGTTTGAAGTAAGGTTTTCTAGACAGTTTTCTTAGAAATTCAGAAGCTAGGGTATTTATAGGTTTAATACGTCCGTCCAGATCTTGCACCATTAATCGGCCAAACAATTCGGAATGATTTTTATCAATACGTTGTTGTTCTATTATGGCATTGGCATTACCAGCCCAAGGTGTATTTTGAGCAACCACTTCCGAAGAAAAAGAAAGCAGTAATACCCCAATAATAGCAACTTTAGTTTTTAATTTTTTTAGCTTTTTATTCACCGCAGCATAGTGAGATTTCCTTCCAAAGAGCGTAAAAAACATTCCTATTCCCATCAATAGATAGCCTAGATAGGTAATTGTTGTTCCTAATACATCATGATTCACCGCTAAGACCGTTCCTTTTTCATCTGTATCATAACTTGCTTGATAGAAACGATATCCGCCATAATCCAAGACATTATTCATAAAGATGCGATAAGGCATTTTTATACTATTGTTTTTATCTAAAACCGTTACTTCACTTGCATAAGCAGATGGACTTGTAGATCCGGGATACCGTTCTAATTGAAAATCATTCAACTTTATGGTAAAAGGCGTTTCTATCGCCTCGGCGCCATACGATACTATAATGTCGAGATCATTAATTCTTGTATCGTGCTCACTGGGTAAAAAACCATCACGGTATAACATGGTGACAGTTTTAGTGTTATCACCAATAGTAATATCTACTTTTACGGCGTCGTCTTTTATCTCATCATTGTCCTTAGGTTTGTCAGCAAGACTTACTAGTTCTAACTCTCCTTTCGGATAATACTTCATAGGCACAAAAGAAGCATCACCATCACGATATAAGGTTCGAATTACAAGTGGATATAAGCTATCTTTTTTAATAGTACTAGCGGTTTGTGTAGCCATCACAAAGTTGCCTAACTCACGAGGTGTTTTAATAAAGAGTTCACCATTTTCTTCAGAAATTGTAATAATATCATCTCTATTTATTCCAAAACCCACTAAATGTTGGTGTTCACCAATTGCTTCTATTTCTCCTTTTTCTAAAAATATATTCTGTCGACCTTTCCCTGCAGTAACCACCATTTCGATCATTGGTTTACCATTAGGAGAATTTTCTTTTACCTGCGGAATAGCATCTGCAATAAAGTTGTTATGTGAGATTTTTACAGGTGTTCCATTAATATTTGTGTTGATAGTAAAATCATTATTACTAATAGGAGAAAATTCAATTTTTTTGCGAACGACTCGAGTATTGGTTCCATTTGAGATTTTAGCTGTTAAGTAATTCGCGTCGGATATGATTATATTAGAACTGGCACCTTCTCTAATACGCATAATACCGCCATAAGAGCTATAACGTGTAATTCCCGCGCCCAATAAGATGATGATAAATGCCAAATGAAACATCAAAATTGGCCATTTTTCTTTACGCCATAACCTGTATTTAAAGGTGTTTAGAAAAAAAGAAATTCCTAATCCTATCATGACCATTTCAAACCACCAAGCATCGTAAATGACTTTCCAGGCAGTTGCTGTTCCAAAATCATTTTCAACAAAAGTAGCTACTGCCATCGATGTCGCAAAAACAAATAATAAAAGTACAGCAAGGTTTGGAGAGGATAGGAAGCGATATAATTTATTCATGTTTCAGTTTAAAATAAAAAGACACCATCTTAAATTGAAGACGGTACCTTAATTTTGTATGTCAATAGTATATTATTTCTCTTCTGAAGTAGCATTAGTTGCATCAATAGATGATGCCTTAGCATCCGGATATGTTGCTTCTCTTACGACAGCTTCTTCCATCCATTTTGGGAGTAAAGTTTTCTTAAACTCGGCTTTTTCGGCACGAAGCTTTTCCATATCTAAGCCTACATACTGTTGTGCTTTTTCTTTTGTAGAAATGTCTGGCATTTCAACTTCTTGATTATGTCCTAGGGTAGCTAGCATACGAACTAACTTAACACGTGCTTCTTGTGCAATTACTAAACCACTGGCTAATACTCTTACTGTTTCTATTGGAGAATGAAATGATGCTCCATGAGAAGCAGCTCCATAATCCCAGCGCCATTGAGCATGACGAATGTCTTGTAAGATCGGTGCCATCTGATCTTTGCTAGCACCAAGTTCCCAACATTTACCAGCTTCTACATGTGCTTTCACTAATATGCTTTCTAATTTTAATCTTGTTTCGTTTGCTTTACGTTGACGTTCGTATACATTTCGCACCAATTTGCCCTCTTCTTCGCGATGGCATACTTGACAAGCGTTTTGCATATTGTTTAAAGGAGATTGTAAGTGATGATCCGTAAACTTCTGCCCCCCTTCACTTTTATATGGCATGTGACAATCTGCGCAAGACACACCTCGTTGTGCGTGAATACCCTTTACAAAAGTTTCGTAACCTGGATGTTGTGCTTTGAGCATAGGTGTTTTGGAAATTTTATGTTCCCAATCGGCAAAAGCAATAGCGTCATAATACTCTTCCATATCTTCAACACTCATTCCATTTTTCCATGGAAATTTTAAATATGGAACACCTTCTTTTCCTGGTATTTTCTTGTCAAAATAATATTCTACATGACATTGTGCGCATACTAAAGAACGCATTTCATTGTGCGTAGCTTGATTGATGTCTTTGCCCATTGCATCAAAAGCCTCTACTAATGCGGGGCGGGTGATTCGTAATTTCATACTGTTAGGATCATGACAATCTGCACAACCAATTGGATTTACAATTTCTGCACCTTTATCTGCCCATTTTCCTTTGTAGAATTCTGCGATCCCTATTTCATTCATTAATCGAGGTACATCAGGACTTTTACAGGTCCAACAAGTAGCTGGCATAGGACCATCTCCTTTTCCTGTAGGACCTCCTGTTCTAAGCGAATTATGAATATCTTTAATGGCATAACCATGACCACGACCTTGATTATAATCTTTTGAAAAACCGTACCCGGCAAATAGAACCACTAAATTAGGATCTTCTTCAAGAACATCTCTCATATGCGAACCTCCTTGAAAGGAGGCAAATGTGGTATCTAATGTTTGTAATGATGATTGATATTCTTTAGGATAGTTTAAACCCCAAACTTCATTTCTAGGTTCGTTTTCGCTTATGTTTACTTGAGGAACAAAGGCATACTTTGCTTCACTTTTTCTATTAATAATACTTGAAGCAAGTAAGCCTAATAAAAAGACAACGATGATAGTAACTATAAATAACACTTTGTTTTTCATAATGCTGTGTTTATTTTGAATCTATTTCTTTTTGTAGCCACTCAGGAACTACAGACTCTGCTTGGTCAGTAGGTATGGGAGCTAAATTATATTTTATAGTAGAAATACCTTGCTTTTTGCCATGAGGTATTTCTACATGACAGCTCCAACACTGTCTATTTGTTCTATTTTCTCTATGATCTTCGATCCATCCATCGTATTTAATTTGGGTAACTTGTTGCACATGACAGCGAATACAATTAGCTTGTACAACGCGTTGCGAAGCTTCTTTCATTTTTATAACATCAGGCTCAGCTCGCATTGTAAAAACAGATGCATGGTAAGAACCGTCTTTGGCTTTGAAATAGTATTTGTTAACGATGTTATCATGAGGCACGTGACACGCATTACAGTTAGCTACTTCTCTATGTGAACTATGCATCCAACTGTTATAAACAGGTGTCATTACATGGCAGTTAACACACGTTTGTGGATTATCACCCAAATATGACACCACTTCGGATTCTTTAGCCATGAATAGCCCTAATCCAATAAGGCAGGCAATAAAAAATACTGCAATGGTGCGCCAATGTGTTCCTTTTTTTGGTAATATTTTATCTTGTATTGCCAAGTTTTGTGTGAATTAGTATTTAAATTTAGACAAATTTATTTTAAAACATATGCCTTTTATCTTTTAGTGTTAATATACCTCACATATTTGAAATCATAACTTGATTTGTTGCCCTTCTCTTGCTAAAAAACAATTAGGAAAACGTTCCTGACATTCTTTTTCCATGTTTCTTAGAAAGTCATCATTATGATCAGGGTCATGATGAGTTAGATATAGTTGTTTAACGTTAGCCAATTCTGCTACCTGAATTGCTTGTTCCCAACTGCTGTGCCCCCAACCACGACGAGTTAATAATTCTTGTGGGGTATACTGAGCATCATGAATCAATACATCGGCATTTTTGCAAAATTCGATCACCTTGGGGTCCAATTGTTCACCGTGTTCTAGGTCTGTACAATACACAAATATTTTACCTTCTGTTTCTAATCTATAGCCATGTGCACCACCAGGATGTGTATGTTTATTCGCTAATATTTGACCGCCATCAAAGGAAATTCTATCTTCTTTAGTTGTTGTAAAAGTAAAATTAGCACCCATATCATCTATACTTATAGGAAAATAAGTGCTTTCCATTTGTTTGGCTAATATTTCTTTGAAATCATCTATTTTTGGAGCATCATCCCCAATAACAAAAAACTCTATTTCTTTGTTAAGGTCATACGCAGGGGCAAAAAATGGAAAACCCTGAATATGATCCCAATGAAAATGAGAGAATGTCAAATAAATCTTATTACCAGGAAAAAGCTTTTTAGAGATAAGTTCTTTACCAAGCTTTCGAATACCTGTACCTGCATCAAAAACAAGCACGCTTTCTCCTTCCTGTCCACCAGATACTAGTACACAAGTGGTATTACCACCAAATTCCTGAAAACCCGATTCGCAAACTGGTGTTGAACCTCTAGTGCCGTAAAATGTTATAATCATAAATAGAGTTTAGTGAAAAACAGAGGTACTACAGTAAATCACTTATTAATATTTTTGATTTCATCTTTATATGTTTCCTGATCTATTCCCTTTTCGATAACAGCCAACGATTTAGCCACTATGTACTTTACATTTCCTGAAGTAAACCCTATTGCTTTGGCCATTCTCTCTAGCCAAATGGTTTGTTGCTCTCCTGTAATGGTACTGTCTTCAGAAATTAATTTTGTTAAGGTATACATACTTTCTAGTCGCTCATTATAGGTGTTGTTAGGGTCAAGTGGGTAGGTTAAATAGTTTTGAATAATATGATCATACTCTTCTCGTGAAACCCCTAAGGTTTCAGCTAAATGAGCTAAAAAAGCTTTTTCTTCTTCTGATATTTCACCATCTCTTAAGGTAATTTTAACAACTGCGCCAAATTGATAATGATAGGTACTCTTTGATTGCATAATATCGTAGTAAATAATTGCTATACAATAAAATTAGTTTATTTTAATACATCACAGATTATCTTTTTAGATCATTTTTTAAATTTAAAATATTATGAAACTAAACATCACAGGCCTACTATTATTTGTTTTTTTAACTGCATTTGGTCAAACACAAAAGGAAAAACAAGTAGAGAGAGAAAAAAATAAAGTAGAAATCTTTACTTCAGACGAGAAAGATAATTTACAAGTATTTGTTGCCAAACAAGTAGAACAAATGAAGCTTTCTGAAAAGTTAAGAGAAGAGTATTATGGTATTCTTTTATACTATACAAACAAAATGGGTCGTATTGGTGACAAAAATAAAGGATATACTGAAGCAGAGAAAAAAACTAAACTTGACGCTATGGTAATCAATTTAAACGATGAGGTTAAAGAATTTTTGACAGAAGAGCAATATGCCATACATCGAGAAAGTTTTGGTAAAATTGTTACTAGTGTTTATAATAGAAAAGGTTGGACTAAGCAATAATATAATGGTTACCATATCTTAATAAGTAATGAGTATCAAAGGTATTTTCTGTATTTTATGTGTTTGTTTTTTCTCCATTCATATGTTTGGACAAGAAAAAGGAGCTCAAAAAGATCAAAATCCGACTATAAAAATTTTCCAGAAAGAAGAAATTGATTATATCAAAAAATGGATGGAGAACTTTATATTGGACAAAGAGATGACCCCAGAAATAAATGAACGGTTTAAGATTGTTACTTCTTATTATGGTTTAAAAATGAAGCTTCTAGGAGAAAATACAAAACTGACCAAGATTGAAATTATTGGAAAATTTAATATCTTGATAAAAGAACAAAATAATGACCTTAAAGAAATGTTGCCCGCAGAACAATTTGAGAGTTTCTCTAAGCTTTATGATAAAATATCTTGGTCTGTGAACAAACGATTACATCAATTATAATGATTATATTTTTTTAACTGACAATACACACGCATCATCTTAGTCATATGAAAAATTTAAGATTACTGTTCTTACTTACCTTCATACACCTATTGGGGTATTCACAATCCTCAAAAACGTTAACAATAGGTATTCTAGCCGATAAATCATCAGAAGAAACGAAGCCTTTATTAGCAAAACTTCAAAACGAAATAAAAGCTGTAGTCGGTCAAAGTGCTACTATAGTGTTCAAAGAAGTACTCGAAAATGGATTTAATAATGAACTAGCAAAATCAAACTATCAAACATTAGTAAACTCAAATGCAGATATTATATTGGTATTTGGAGTCGTAAATACAATAATGATTGATGAGGTAGATGAATATTCAAAACCTATTATTCTTTTTGGTAGCGCAAATAGTGACTTTTATGATTTTGACGAAGACCAAAAGACATCGACAGTAAATAATATCAACTATCTCATTGCTCCTTTTTCATATACAGATGATTTGGATGTTTTTAAATCCTTGTATAATTATAAAAAAGTAGGTATTATAATTGATGACTTTTTACCCGGTATATTACCTGTCAAAAACCTATTTAATAACTATTTTTCTAAAAAGGGAGGTTCTTATACACTTATTCCTCTTCAGAAAGATGGTAGTATAAGCAGTGATTTAAATGATATAGATGCAGTATACCTTGCAGGTGGGTTTTACCTAAATGATAATGAATTCAAAACTTTGGTAACTACTATTAATTCTAAGAAACTCCCTTCGTTTTCTGTATATAGCAAAGAAGATGTAGAGAAAGGAATTTTAGCATCTAATCAGCCAGAAACCAATATTGATCAATTTTTTAGACGTATTGCACTCAATGTAGAAGCAATTATTGAAGGAACAAACGCATCTACATTACCTATATATTTAAATTATAAGAAGAAACTTTCTATAAACTATAATACCGCAAAGCAAATAGGGTTTCCGTTGCGTTACAGTATGCTTGCTAAGGCAGACTTTATAGGAGGAGAAAATGATGTAAAAGTCGGCACATCATATTCTATTATTGATATCATGAAAGGAGTGGTAGCAAAAAACCTTTCTCTTGATGTAGAACGAAAAAATATTGAGTTAAGCAGTCAGGATGTAAAAACTGCTAAGAGTAGTTATTTACCAAACATTACGGCTAATGGAAATGGTGTGTATCTGGACCCAAAGGTTGCAGAGATCTCTAATGGTACTAATCCCGAGTTTTCTACTTCTGGAAACGTAACTCTTGAACAGGTAATCTATTCAGAAGGAGCTGGAGCCAATATTACAATCAATGAAAATCTACAAAAAGCACAAAAGGAAACCTATAATGCAGCAGAACTAGATGCATTGCTTAATGCTTCGGTAGCTTATTTTAATGCCTTGGTTTTGAAAACAAATGTTGCGATTCAAAATCAAAACCTTCAAGTAACCAAAAAGAATTTAGAAATCGCAGATCAAAACTTTGCAGCAGGAGAATCGGGCAAATCAGATGTACTACGTTTCAGGAGTCAATTAGCGCAGAATACGCAAAGTCTAATCAATGCAGAAAATCAAAAGCTACAGGCTTTTAATACGATTAATCAATTAATGAATAATCCGATCGCAACCGAAATCGATATTGATGATGCCAAAATATCAGAAGGGATATTCGAAAATTATAAGTATCAGGATTTTCTTGAGATTTTGGATGATCCAAAATTACGCCCAGCTTTAGTTAAGTTTTTAGTCGAAGAAGGAAATAAAAATGCTCCCGAATTAAAAAACATCGGTTACAATATGGAAGCTACTCAACGTAATTATCGACTTAATAACTTAGGGCGATTTGTTCCAGTGGTAGCCTTGCAAGGGCAATATAATCTTGCTATTTCACAATCAGGTAAAGGAACAATAGTTCCAGAAGGCTTTCCTAACGCTCCTGATGGCACGTACAACGTGGGTGTCAATCTATCATTACCGATCTTTCAACAAAATCAAAGAAATATTAATAGACAAACAGCAAAAATTCAAGAAGATCAATTATTGATACAGAAAGAGAATGTAGAATTAAGTATCGAAAAAAATGTAAATGATATTTTATTGGATATGACCAATCAGATTGCGAACATCGAAATATCTAAAGTATCAGAAGAAACTGCCAAAGAGAGTTTAGATCTTACACAAAATGCATATGCCCAAGGCGCAGTGCCGCTTATTCAATTAATTGATGCCCAAACCAATTATTTGCAGGCTCAGCTTGCTAGAGCAACGGCCAATTATGACTATTTATTAACGTCAATGCAGTTAGAAAGAGCCATCGGTTATTTCTTTTTAATGAATACAGAGGCAAACAACCAAGATTTTATTCAAAGAGCTAATCAATATATTTTAAATAATAACTAATTAACGATTATGAAATTCGTAAAACATATAGTATTAATAGTATTTGGATTTTTGATGCTTACTGCTTGTAAAGATAAAGAGGTACAAAAAGAAGAAGTATTGAGACCTGTAGAATATCAGGTTGTCGGAAATTTAAATTCGCAAAAGATTAGAACGTTTAGCGGTGTTGCTAAAGCGGGTGATGAAATTGAATTAAGTTTTAGAAGTACTGGTATTATCACAACTCTGGATATCAAAGTAGGACAGAAAGTGAATAAAGGTGATTTGATAGCTAAATTAGATAATGTGCAAGCTAACCTTGCCTATGAGCAGTCAGTATCAGCACTAAATAGTGCTAAATCTGCTATGAATACTGCCAAATCTAGTTTGGATCGTATTAAGGCACTTTATGAAAAAGGGAGTAATTCATTAAGTGATTATGAGTCTGCTAAAAATTCATACCAAAGTGCATTGGATCAATATGAATCAGCAAAACGTAACAAAAGCATTCAGCAGTCGCAAATTAGTTATGGATATATTAAAGCTCCTAAAACTGGAATTATAGCGGCAAAAAATAGTCAGCTCAATGAAAATGTAAGTGCAGGGCAGGTCATTGCGATATTAAATGCAGGGAATCACACTAATATAGAGGTTGGATTACCAGAAAATATAATTAATAAAGTAAAATTAGGAATGAATCCTGATATTTCTTTTTCTGCTTTGGCAGGAAAAAAAATGAATGGAACAGTTATAGAAATAGCCCCTGTTGTCGACGAAAATTCTGCTACATACCCTATTACTATCGACATTACGGATCCCACTAAAGAAATTAAACCAGGTATGACTGCTAATGTTACGTTTAATTTTAAAGAAGAAAATGCTGAGACAGAAACAGTCTTGGTGATTCCTGTAAAATCGGTCGGAGAAGATGGTAATGGTAATTTTGTTTTTCTAATAGATTCTCAAGATGAAGCTGTAGGGGTTGTGAAGAAACATTCTATAGAAATTGGAGAACTTACTACAGATGGCTTTAAGGTTAAAAGTGGACTTTCTGAAGGTCAAAAAATCGCCACAGCAGGACTACAAACTTTATTAGACGGTCAAAAGGTGAAATTACAATAATTACTATCAAAAGAAAAACATATGAATTTTGCTAAATTTTCTATAGAAAAAAATCGTGTTGCTCTAAGTATTCTTACAGTAGTGATGGTAATGGGTATG
Source organism: Aquimarina sp. AD10 (assembly GCF_003443715.1). NCBI lineage: Bacteria > Pseudomonadati > Bacteroidota > Flavobacteriia > Flavobacteriales > Flavobacteriaceae > Aquimarina > Aquimarina sp. AD10. The sequence continues at coordinate 5,447,585 of NZ_CP031965.1, forward strand.
GTTTTTTATGCTTCGCTCTCACGAGATAGTATGCCGCCATATACTATTCGTGTAGCATCTGTTGTTTCATCATTTCCTGGAGCAAGCCCTGAAAGAGTTGAGGAATTGGTAACCGATAAAATTGAAAAAATAGCACAAGAACTCCCCGAGTTAAAAAAAGTAACTAGTACTTCAAGAACCGGACTTTCTGTAGTTCAAGTAGAATTAAAAATGGAAGTTACTCCCGAAGAGTTACAAGCTGTTTGGGATCGATTACGACGTAAGTTAAATTCAATTCAGGGACTACCCAATAATGTACAACCACAGCTGAATGATGATGGTATTGGTGAAGTATTTGGGATTGCTGTAGGAATTACTAGCGATGGATTTTCATATGCTGCTATGAAAGAACAAGCAGATGACCTTCGTGATGACCTTATTAAACTAGAAGATGCTGCTAAAGTAGAAATTAATGGTGCACAAGAAGAACGTGTTTTTGTAAAATTTGATAACACAAAACTTAAAGCGTATGGATTAACTTCAAGCAGTCTGCAAGGGATTATAGCAAATACAAATATTTTGAATTCTGGAGGTGAGGTCAATATCGAAGAAGAACGAATTATATTAGAACCTACTGGTAATTTTAATACCATTTCAGATATTAAAAATATGCTAATCCCTCTTGGACAAAGTGGGCAAGTGGTTAGCTTAGGAGATATTACAATAATTGAAAAAGGGTATATCAACCCTCCAAAACAAAAGGTACGTATTAATGGTAGGGATGCCGTGTCACTACACATATCTTTAAAAGAAGGAAGAAATATTATCAAATTAGGAGAAGAAATTGACCTGTTATTAGAACAATGGCAGGAGAAATTACCAGTTGGATTAGAAGTGGCTAGATTAGCATCTATTGATCAATATATAGATCTTAAGATAAGTGATTTTTTAGGAAATCTAATGCAGTCTATCGCGATAGTACTAGCAGTAATGTTGATTTTCTTAGGATTTAGAACAGGAATGGTTATAGCGAGCTTAATTCCAATTGTTACTATTACCACATTAATGGTTATGGGGCTAATAGATGTTGGACTTAATCAAATAACACTTGCCGCCTTGATTATGGCTTTGGGGATGATGGTTGACAATGCTATTGTGGTTGCAGAATCTATTATGGTAAAAATGGAAAATGGTATTGATGTAAAAAAAGCGGCTATTGATTCTTGTGCTGAGTTATTTATGCCATTGTTGATATCTACACTAACAACTTCAGCTGCGTTTTTAGCATTTTTTATGGCAGAGTCCGTAATGGGTGATATCATGGGGCCGATATTTGTGGTTATTACTATTGCGCTCTTATCTTCTTGGATCATTTCGTTAAGTATTATTACTTTGTTTTGTGTGTTTTTTCTTAAAATTAAAAAACAAGAAGGTGGGAAAGTCGGTTTTTTAGATCGTATGATTAATGGATTAAAATCCAAATATAAAGACCTTATTCTATTAGCTTTAGCATGGAAAAAAACTGTTTTGGCAAGTATTGTGGTGTTGTTCTTTTTGTCACTCTATGGCTTCACCAAACTAGCGTTTGTGTTTTTCCCGGATAGCGATCGTAATATGATCACAATAGATATCAACTTACCTCAAGGAACCAAAATTGAAAGCACCACAGAAACCATATTAGCTATTGAAGAATTTATAATTAATAATTTGAAGGTCGCAAACGAAAAACCTGACGGTATTGTAGATTGGTCTTCATATATTGGTGAAGGACCATCATCCTATGATTTGGGATATAACGCAGATGAACCCAATTCTAATTATGCTCATATTTTAGTCAATACATCATCTTTTTTAGTGAATAATGATATGGTAAAGCAGTTGGATGCTTTTTGTTTTAAAACATTTCCTAATGCAGATATCAAAGTGGGGCTATTAGGGTCGGGAGGTGGAGGAACTCCTATTGAGATAAAAGTATCTGGAGATAACCCTGATAAATTGGCTAGTATAGCTGAAGAAATCAAATCAAAACTCTTTGGTATTTCTGGGACCAAAAATATTAAAGATGATTGGGGACCCAAAGGGAAAAAATTTGTAATTGATATTGATCAAAATAAAGCACAAACCGCAGGAATTACAAATCAAGATGTAGCAATATCATTACAGACTGTACTAGATGGTTTTCAGGCAGGAGAATTTAGAGAAAATGACAAGTCTATTCCTATTGTAATGACTAGTAATCAAGGAAAACAACAGTCCTTAGCTTCTTTAGAAACCCTAAATATTTATGGTCAAAACTCTGGCAAAAGTGTTCCTTTATTACAAGTGGCTAGTATTATTCCGCAGTGGCAATATTCCAAAATAAAAAGATTAAACCTTACACGAACGATTAATGTGTCTAGTGAATTAACTGAAGATGGAAATGCTTCAGAAGTTACGGCAGTCATAACTCCTTGGTTAAAAGAACAAGAATCAAAATGGGGAAAAGAATATACCTATACTTTAGGAGGGGATGCAGAAAGCAGTGCAGAGAACATGGGGGCTGTAGCAAAATATTTACCACTATCAGCTTTTATCATTGTGATGTTATTGATTATACAATTTAACTCATTTCGTAAAATGACCATGATTGTGACTACAATCCCATTAGGTGTTATCGGGATGGTAATTGGGTTGTTATTATTTGGAGTTCCTTTTGGTTTTATGGCTTTTTTAGGAGTCATCTCTTTAGCCGGAATTGTAATTAATAACGCGATAGTGCTTATTGATCGAATAGAAATAGAAGAAAATGAGCTTAAACGAAAGCCACAGGATGCAATAATAGCAGCTTGTATACAACGTTTTCGACCTATTCTATTAGCAACTTTTACTACGGTGTTAGGACTAATTCCATTATATCTGGGAGGAGGAGAGATGTGGGAACCTATGGCAGTAACCATTATGATAGGATTATTATTTGGTACAGTAATTACCTTATTATTCATCCCCGCTTTTTATAGTGTTTTGTACAAAGTAGATTATAAGGAGTATGAGTTTGATGATAAACTTTTGGAGTAGAAAATCATTGAATAAGGGGTAAGTGACTAATATGTAGGTTGAGCTCATCTGTTGAACCATACTAAAAATTACAGTATGATGCGAAGTAAAGGTATGATAGTAGTTTGTTTTCTTCTTGTAATGAGTATGTTAAAAGCGCAAGAAAAAAATCATATTAGTATAGATCCTATTTTGCCTATTTTTGGAACTTTTCAATTTCAATATGAACGAGCCATTAGTGATAAAATAAGTGTTGGAGTTTCGTTTGGAGTAAAAACAACCTCTGGTGTATTTAGAATTTCAGGTATTGATATAAACAGAATTTCTACTGATGATTTTAATTTTAAAGGAGTAAAAATCTTACCAGAATTTAGATGGTATATTCAAAATACTACCAAAAAATTAAGCGGTTTTTATGTAGGAGTATATACAAAATATCAGAATTTCACAGATGAAATCTTAGGTGTTTATACCGATAATAATGGTATAGATAATGCTATCGAAATTGATGCGAAAATAATAACACTTAGTGGGGGGGTAGAAATAGGTTATAAATTTATGATTCGGAAACGTTTCTTTATCGATTTTTTGATCGCAGGCCCCGGAATTAGTGCGAATAAGATTAAACTTATAGAAAAACAACCCATACCAGAATCATTTTATGATGATGTGTCCGAAGTTCTTTCTGAATATGAACTTTTTGACAATCTTAATCTTGATTTCCGGATAAATGGAAATCAGGATACTGATATTATACTTCCGGCATTTCGTTGGGGAATAAAATTGGGGTATTCATTTTAAAACTTTTTGATGATAAGAAAACTATATCCATATCGTTTTGAGCTCTTTTTATTTAGTCAAATTACAATTCTATTTGGATCTTTAATAATTCCAGGAGATTTTTTTGAAACGATAATGTCACCAATATTATTTTTAATCAATTTGGTCGCAGGAATTGTCTTGATTTCAAGAAAGAAAAGACTTATGCTATTTTTTATCATTTTGTTAATAGTATCAGGAATTGTTTTTAGTACAGATTTATTTGAAAATAATAATAGTAAGTTTTTAGCTTTTTTAAACATGGGAACGTATTTCCTGTTTTATGTGATTGTTACTTTTGAAATTATAAAACAAATCTGGGAAACTAAGTCTGTCGATAAAAATGTGATTTTTGGATTGATTAGTGGATATATTGCATTAGGACTAATCAGTTTTTTTATTTGTTTATCCATAGAAATGGCTTATCCAAGTTCTTTTGCAGGACTAAATGCAACTATCGATCAACCTCAATTGTTTACAGAACGATTAATGTATTATGCCTACATTACCTTGATGACGATTGGCTACGGAGAGATTGTGCCTGTAACCACATTAGCTCAAAAAGCTGCAATTTTAATAGGAATGATCGGGCAATTTTATTTGGTTATTCTAACCGCTATTGTAGTCGGTAAATACATTAGTAGAACTAATGATTAACAGTATTTAATGATCATAAAAACAATCTTTTTAAATTGGAAGAAATTAAAATTAGAACAAGTACTTTACTGCTAATATCGCTTAGCATATCTTTCTTAATCAACCTGAATAGATTTTTATTTATTGTATATCCGGATTTATCCTATTTTAACGATGTTGCCGCTGGTTCCATTCCTGTTTTTTTATTTCGTTTCATAAGTTTTGCGGCATATTGTTTAATTGTTTTATACCTTATTATATATTCAAAAAAGTATTTACAAAGGTTTTCTAAGTTAGTAAGAGTATTAGTTTTTATCGTAATTATTATTGCTGTACCTATTGCGGCTTTTTATCTAATAATGTGGGTTCACCATTTATTACTGTTTAAAGTTGTAGAGCCAGAAAGAGAAGGAATACGTTATGTCTGGGTCGTTATGTGTATAACATCTGTTTTGATTGGGTGGTTACTTGTATTTCAACGAAAACAGAAAATTAGTGTATTAGAAAAAGAACAACTAAAAAAAGAAAATATTCAAAATGAATTAGTAGCACTCAACAATCAAATCAATCCTCATTTTTTATTTAATTCGCTAAATACATTAAAGTATATTATCGAAACAAATCCAAAAAGCTCTATAGTTTATGTGGATCATTTGGCTTCTTTATACAGATATATATTACAAAGTAAAGATAAAGGGCTAGTTACATTACAACAAGAGTTGCAGGTTTTAGAAGCGTATATAAGATTAGCCAGAATTCGGTTTGGGGATAATTTTAATGTGAATATGCAACTTTCTATTCATACTAAAACCACGCTAATTCCTATACTCTCTTTACAATTGTTAATAGAAAATGCCATCAAACATAATGAAGTTTCTGAAGAATTCCCTTTAATTATAGATATTTATAATGAAAACGATAGTATAGTGGTCAAGAATAAGATTCAACTCAAAAGTAAAAGCAGCTTAACAACAGGTGAAGGCCTGAAAAACCTAAATAAAAGGTTTGAACTGCTTAAAAATAAGGTGATTAAAATAGATGTAGATACTTATTTTATTGTAAAATTACCCATACATTAAATAATCTTTGATTTAGGTAAAAACGGGATAAAAAAGTAAATAAATAGCATCATTTATATAGTATTTTGTTAAATTTATAGATATGCCTAATCGAAACACTTGTATATAATGAAAGTTCTGATTATCGAAGATGAGGTTTCTGCAAAAAAGTATTTGATACAATTATTGAATAAAATTGACCCAAACATCGAAATAGTAAAGACTATAGATAGTGTTAAATCTGCTGTCAAATATTTAAAAAAAGAGAATAATTTTGAGCTTATTTTTATGGATATTCAATTGGGTGATGGGATCTGTTTTGAGATTTTTGAACAAACCTTCGTTGATATTCCTATTATTTTTACTACAGCATATGATCAATACGCTATAGAAGCTTTCAAAGTTAACAGCGTATATTATTTATTAAAACCCATTAAGGAAGAAGATCTTGAGAATGCGTTATTGAAATTTAAAAAAACGAGAACACATATTAATCACCAACATGATCAATTGAATATGTTTTTAAAGCAAATGCAAGGAGCAGCTAAAAATAAACATACTACTACTTTTTTGATTTCCGATAAAAATGCACTGCTACCAATAAAAACAAAGGATTTTTCATTCTTCTTTATAGAATCAAACATAGTGAGAGGTGTTACATTTTCTAATAAATCATATGCCCTAGATAAAACAATTAGTGAATTAGAAGAAGAACTAGATTCTGAACTATTTTATAGGGTGAATAGACAATTGTTAGTAAATCGTAACGGAGTAGATAGAGTGTATAATCATTTTTATGGTAAAGTAAAAATTGATGTTACGCCAGAGTTTGATGGTCCTATTATTATTAGCAAAGCCAAGGTTAAAACTTTTAAAAACTGGCTAGTGTCTCATTAAAACCTTAATTTAGTCAGTTCATGACTTAATTTAGACACTTCACTTTTTTTTGTTTTTTTTAGTATGGTAGATCGAATACATTTATATATGTATATCATCATTTTTTACATCGTCAAGTAGAGAATTAATAGATTTCATACCCCGTAATGAAGCAATTGTATTTTGTATATCAAGTATCCTATTTCAAACCACTACTTCTTAGATTAGAAAATTGTGGTTTGGACGTAGCGAGTACAATTAGAAAGTCTGAAATAAGACATTTTGATTTGTCTAATTCTAAAAATTACATACCTACAGGAGTAGTACACGATTTTTTAGTTGCATTAAAAAAAGAATGCAAAATCGATAGTTTTGTAGACTATTTATCTTGTGGTTTTTGTCTCTCAGAATTGGGTAGTTTTGGCACGTATATAAAAGGACAACCAACCCTAAAAAAAGCAATTAGTGAGTTTGTTAAATTTAGCAATATTCTTCAGACTAACCTTAAGACGGATTTAAGGATACATAAAGATATTGTTGTCTTTTCTTTTTCTTTCTTAGAGAAATGTTCACATGGTAGTAGAATATCCGAGAATATTATATTGGTAATACTTTGTCAATTATTTAAAATGTACTTAGGGAATAACTGGAAGCCTATTACCATTTACATACCTAATACGGCTATTTCCGATATTAAGTCTTTGTCTCCCAGAGGGAAATATTTCGTTCAAAATAATCGATCAGAATATAAGTTCGTTTTTTCTAAATCATTATTAGATACCGAGGTTTGTGCAATTTCTTTAAATTCAAGTATAGTTCCAGAATGTCAAGAAACTAATATCATAAATATTATTGAACAAGTCATATCTAGCTATGAGTGCGGTTGTATTCCTTCATTAAAAACATTATCTATCCATTTTAATACATCAGAAAGTAGTATGAAAAGGCTACTTAAATCTAATCAAACTAAATTTTCTAATATTCTTGAGGAGATATTGTATAATAGGGCAATACACCTTCTTACAAAATCTGATATGAATATTAATCTTATTAGCGAAAATTTAGGCTATTCTGATAGTCCAAACTTTATTAGATCGTTTAAAAAATGGACGGGTTTAACACCTGGTATTTATAGAGAGCATCTCAGAGTATCTTGAATATACAAATTAGAATATCAAAACAGTTAAAATGTTTAAATGAGATTAATTATAGATTTTTATAATTTGTCTCGAATTAATAATCTCTCTTCAAGGCTATTTCCTTTAATGTAAATAACTTTAATTTTCTGCTTTTTATAGTTTGAGATCTCTCAAAATAGCTTCTAAGTGATAAATAATCTAAAATAAATCATAACCGATTGAGTCTCGTATTTATCAGATTCGCATTCTAATTTGTACACTTCACTTTAATAGTATCTAATTCATGGATTTATCCTATATAATTTTGTGTTTCAAAATAAGATATAAATACGAACTACTTGTATAGAATGTTGATTTATAAATAGAAAATTGAACTGCTATGATTGAATTTTTTGCATCAGTCTTGAATATGTTTCTTAGGGAGAAAAAGGCTATCTCTCAAAAAGAAGAAATTGATATGGAAGTTTGGTTTGACCTTCATCTATCGGAGATGAACTTATCCAAAACAATACGAACGCGATACAAGAGTATTGTTTTTCATTCTTTTTTGAAACTTTGGGCGATTTGTAATAGTGACGAAGAACTTAATGCTAAGAAATTTATTGATAAATTTAATGAGGTTGTTAACCAAAAGGATGTTGAGGTAAGAAAAATTTTATCAAGTGATCAGTATAAACAACACCAGAGTAATTTTAATGAATTCATGAGAATTATTATCACTCGCTTAAATTAATATTGATAATATAATATAAGTATAGTACTACGGTAGTTTAAAAAGCCTCATTAATCCCAAAATAAAAACCACTATTTCCATTTTCGCCAAATCCAGTGTCTAATCGTAGCCAAGTACTTTTGTTTTTAAGTAACTTAAAACGTATTCCGGCTCCTGCACTAGGTTTTATGTTACTTATGCTAAAGAAATTTTCAGGAGTACTTGCTACTTCGCCTACTAGTCCAAAAGCTGCCATTGTCCATCGCGGTTTAAAACGCCATCGATACTCTGTTTGAATAATGTACATATGTCTGTCTGTAAATCTACCGTAGAAATAACCTCTTGCGCTATAGCTTCCACCAAATTTTGCTAAACCTTGAAAAGGTGCGCCTCCAAAAGTATTTTCACTATATACTTGCATCGCCAAGATGCTTGTTTTGGTTAATGATTCATATGTTCGTAAATCCAAAAAGAATTTATTATACCCATGTGTAGCCCCTAGAAGTTCGCTCGAGAATTGTGCGTTAAGCTTGTAATAACGACCTGATAGAGGAGAGCCTAGATCATCTCTAGTATCTAAATTGAAGGTAACACCTAATCCACTAATAATAGCTCGATCACTTCCTAAAATTGTTCCAGATTCTAAAATCCCACCTTCTTCGACCTCAGTGACATCATGATTCTCAAAGACATATTCAAATCCGAAATTAAGATTTGGGGGTAAGCGTCTTAGATAACCTATTTTTAATTTATGCGAAGTCATGTTATACACTTCTTCATTTCTGTCTGGTGTTCTATTACCGATACCCCAAAATAAATTAGGGTAGATCTCCCAGGTATAGTCTATATTTATAAAATAATCACCTTTACCTAAATAGATTTCTGGTTTGACCTCAAATAGAAATTGCTCGTTTAGAGTATAAATTCCGCTAAACAGGATGTTTGATAGGCGATCATTGTAGATGTTTTTTTTATTTAATAAGAAAAATTGTCCTCCACCACCAAAACCAAATTCAGTTTCTGGCGTATAAAAGGCAATAGGAACTCCTATAAATTGAATACTTTTTGTACTAGCTATAGTATCTGTTTTAAATACCGTTTCCTTACTTTGGGACCTAACTCCATTAAAAAATAAGAGTAAGAGAGCAACTGTATATGTCGAAATTTGCTTTTTCATTAGAATTGATCTACTAAAATGTTAAAACCAAACGAAAAAGAAATACTATTCACAAAAATGGCCTCAGAAGTTATAGTGTTTATTGGGGTTGATTCTTGATCAATATTGATCCATAATAGGTTGGTTTTTAGTCCAATATCAAAAGTGACTACATCGAAAAATGCATATGAGTATCCTACTCCTAGTAGTGTTCCAAAACCACCACCTTCAGCCAATTCTTCTATAAAACCATTTGTTTGCTCTATTCGAGTGTTGTCTCGGTATAGTACATATCCAGGTGATGCTTGAAAAAAAAGTGATCCACGCTCTACCTTTGAGAGATAATATGAAACTATTGGCCCCAGAAATAAGTTCTCTGTAGTTCTCTCAACTATCCCCGAATTATTGCTTCTATTAGCACTAATTGTACCTCCTACTAAAAAACGATTTTTAATAAATTTTCCGGTGGTGAGATTAATTCCGTATTCATTGGTAGTTGTAGTTTCATTAGTATTTCTTAATTCAATGGTACTTGAGTTAATAGTGCCTGATAATCCGGTAAGCCATTTCCCTTTACGAAATGGCGAAACTATGGTGTCTTTATTTTGAATTTGAGCAGTAATAAGATTACTAAATAGAATAAATAGACTGATGCTTATTATTTTTATTGAGTAGGAATGTTTCATTAATAAAAGCTATGTTTTTGGTATATTTGAAAACAATAGGTTATCTTTTTAATAAGATGATTTTTCCATCTCGCAATACCTTTATTTCTAAAGGATCTGTTGGTTTTAGATTTTTTCCCAATTCACCAAGTCTTATCAAAGTATCATCAGTAAAATCGAAGATAATATCATTAAAGGCAAGTATAATATCACCGCCTATTATTAGTTTTTGTCCGTCAATTATGATTTCAGTATCACCTCCTTGTAATCCCATTTTGTGTAATGTGGATCCAAAGACCACGCGTTGTACTAATAAACCGCTATTTTGAGGTACGTTAAACAACCGTTTTGTTTTACCTATTAGAGGAAATGCATCAAAACCTAACCAAGGTGTTCTATTATTTGCCATTAGGTTTTTAGTAATATTTGCTGTAGCAGCAAAACCAATACCTTCAAAACCGCCTGATTTGGTTAGAATTTGACTTACAACACCAATTACCTCTCCAGTCATATTAAACATAGGTCCACCCGAATTACCAGTATTGATAGCAGCATCAGTCTGAATAAATTCTGTTTGCGTAAAAGGGTTTTTTCCTTTTTTATTTCTAATAATTCCACTTACATATCCAGAAGATAATGAGTGACTATAACCAAAAGGGGCGCCTACAATAAAAATTTGTTCTCCAATTTTTAATTGATCAGAATCTCCAAAAGAAACAGTTACTGCATTCTTTTTCGGAAATTCTAGTTTTATAAGGGCTACATCAGCTGTTTTAAATGTAGAGATTACTTTTGCTGGGATAACTTCTCCGTCCAGAAATCGAACTCTTAATTGTTCTGCTATGTCCACAACATGAGAAGCAGTAATAATCTCCGTATCCGAAACCATAAATCCAGACCCTAATCCTTCAGAAGTTATTGTTTTAGTAATACCACCATTTGACTCTAACTTTGCTTCCTGAGTGAAAATTACAACTACTGCAGGATTTACTTTTTCATAAAGTTGAGATAAGTCTTGAGAAGACAGGGTAAGCACAAAGAAACTCGTCATCAAAAACAGTAGATACTTCATAATAGTATTATATGTAATTTTCATAAAATTAAAGACTTAATACCAGAGGGTAATTATCATTTAAGTTCAGCTAAATTGTAAAGAATCTTAAATGAGTTGTAGACTTGAACTAAATTGATAACCGCTTTTTTTGAAGATGCCCTAAATTTATAAAGTAATAGTGATTTCTACACTGTTTTGATCTAACAAAGTTTAGTAACCTGATAAATGTCATGTTTTAATTTAGATCGATAGATGACCTTTATCCTATATAATTAGGAATAGACCTCTATTCAGAATAACACTAACAATAGTATGCCAATCAAAAGTTATCTCGCCCACCCAATAACAGGTATGAAAAATGACCTTATCGTTTCCTTGACCCAATACGAACAATGTGAAGTGATTCCTGCAGAAAATAATGAAGTAGTCATTTTGATTACTGATACTCAGGATGAGACTGAAGAGCATATACTGAAAGAAAAAATAGAGGCAATACCAAGCTTAAAACTGTTAGCTATGGTTTCTGGGTTTAATACTACAAAAAACTAAGCCAATGTATACATCGACACTTACCGATAGAAGGGAATTTATTAAGAAAATGGCAATACTCTCGGCAATGACCGCCGCTGCGACAATGTTTCCGGGAATTATTTTTGCCGAAGAACAAGAAAGTAACATTCCTGAAGGGGCAAATCTGGATTGGAAAAAAGGACCTTGTAGATTTTGTGGAGTAGGTTGCGGCATTTTAGTAGGTACAGAAAATGGAAAAGCAGTAGCCGTAAAAGGAGATCCCAACAGTTCTGTAAATAAAGGCTTACTCTGTGTAAAAGGATATCATCAAATTATGTGTATCCAAGCAAAAGATAGATTAACACATGCATTGGTAAAGAAAAATGGCGCTTATGTTAAAACTCCTCTTAATGAAGCCTTAGATATTGTCGCTAATAAAATGAAGGAGACCATCCAGGAGCATGGTAAAGATGCTGTGGCAATGTATACCTCTGGACAATCCACAATACCTGAAGGATACGTTGCTTCTAAGTTTATGAAAGGTGCAATTGGGACTAATAATCTAGATTGTAATGCTCGTTTATGTATGGCAAGTGCCGTAGCTGGTTTTTTAACCAGTTTTGGAGCAGATGAACCCATGGGATGTTATGAGGACATTGATCATGCCGATTATTTTATAACCTGGGGTAATAATATGGCAGAAATGCATCCGGTATTATTTTCAAGAATGTTAGAACAAAAAAATAGAAGAGGGGCAAAGATTATTGATTTTGCTACACGTACAACACGTTCTAGTACAGCATCTAATAGATCAATATTATTTGAACCTCAAACTGATTTGGCCGTTGCAAATGCTATTTGTTATGAAATTATTCATAACGGTTGGATGAATAAATCTTTTGTAGAAAAGCATTGTAATTTTAGTAAGGGGTTAACTAATATGGGATATGGTTTAGAAGATAACTATTCTTTTAATGATAAACCCTCAAGAATAGATTTTGAAGCCTATAAAAAATTCTTAGAAGAGTATACTCCAGAAAAAGTAGCCAAATACTCAAAAGTGTCGGTAAAAGATATTAAGTATTTAGCTGCTATTTATGGAGACCCAAATAAAAAAGTAGTATCCTATTGGTGTATGGGGATGAACCAACATACCAGAGGAACTTGGATGAATAATTTGGTATATAATATTCATTTACTTACCGGAAAAATCTCTCAACCAGGTAATGGACCATTTTCTTTAACAGGGCAACCTTCGGCATGTGGTACGGCAAGAGAAGTAGGGACTTTTACTCATAAACTGCCTAAAGGTGTTGTGACGAATGAAAAGCACAGACGTCTTGCAGCAAAAATATGGAAAGTTCCCTATGAACGTATTCCGCCGAAACCAACATACCATGCTACCGAGATGTTTAGAGCTGTAGATCGCGGAGATATAAAATTTATATGGACCCAGGTTACTAATCCTTTGGTTTCATTACCAAAAACAGGGAGATATCGACCAGGTATGGAAAAGGATTCTTGCTTTGTGGTAGTTTCAGACGTTTTCCCAACACCAACATCAGATGTAGCAGATGTAATATTGCCAGCATCATGGCATATCGAAAAAAGTGGATTATACGGAAACTCTGAACGCAGAACCCAGCATTGGGATAAAATGGTAGAGGGACCAGGAGAGACTACTCCTGATGCCTGGATGACGATAGAGGTTGCAAAACGAATGGGATTTGGAGATTTGTTTCCGTATAGTGAAGAAAATCATGTTGAAGAAATCTATAATGAGTATAGACAGTTTCATGAAGGACCAAAACATGGAATGGCACCACTAGAGGTGTTAAAAAAAGAATCAGGTGCAATATGGCCGTATGTAGATGGTAAATCTACACAATGGAGGTTTAATGCAAAGTATGACCCAGCATGTACTAATGGAGAAGATTTTCATTTCTATGGGAAACCTGATGGTAAAGCTGTGATCTGGGAAAGACCTTATGAGCCAGCTCCAGAGGTTCCTGATGCAGCATATCCGTTTTGGTTAAATACTGGTAGAGTAATCGAACATTGGCATACAGGTTCTATGACTCGCAGAATTCCAGTATTACATAAAGCTATGCCAGGTGCTTATGTAGAGTTTCATCCTGAGGATGCAGAAGCACTGGGAATTAGGAATGGTGAAAATATTAAGGTTTCATCTCGTAGAGGTTCATGTGTGCTACCTGCATCTATTAATGAGCGAGGCTTACCTACCAAAGGGCAAGTTTTTGTGCCTTTCTTTGATGAAAATATGTTGATTAATGATGTTACGCTAGATGCCTTTTGTCCTATTTCAAAAGAGCCCGATTATAAAAAATGTGCCGTTAAAGTTGAAAAAGCATAGGGTATGAAAAAGAGACTAGGTATCATTTCATTCTTTGTGATTTTATTCATCACCTTTATTGTAATCTGGAATTATAGTTACAAAAAAGGACTAGAAGAAGCATATATTCCGATTAAGGAGCAATCCCTGGATTTTGGTATTCCTTCTGAAAAAGGAGTATTTACACGAGCCGAATTTGCATTGGATTATCTTAATATGCCTGTCGACGAAGCACATCAAAGAAGTTTAGAAACATACTATGATAATCGTGCATACCCAGGCGCACCACCAAGTATTCCACATGAGTTACTAAAAGGCGAAAGAGGAATTGGGGGTAAGGCTTGTCTGCAATGCCATCAAAACGGAGGTTTTGTAGACAAATTTGATGCTTATGCTCCGGTAACGCCACACCCAGAGATGATTAATTGCAGACAATGTCATGTCGCTCAAAATACACAAACACTTTTTGCAATTTCGAATGCTACTAAAATACAAGCACCTAAAGCAGGAGTCAATAATGCATTACCAGGAAGTCCACCTATGATGCCACATGGTATTCAAATGCGAGAGAATTGTTTGTCTTGTCATGCCGGCCCGGCAGCACCAAAAGAGATTCGGGTTACACATCCCGAAAGAGTAAATTGTCGTCAATGTCATGTGCCAGATATTCGTGAATTTGCAGATGTAGAAATTTTTACAAGAACTAATAATCATCAAAATGAGTAGACAAAATTATATATTTCTTCTTAGTTGTATTTTCATTTTTATGCTTTTTTCTTGTAAGCACGGAGAAGGAGAATATCATAGTCTCACAGATAAAATCGAAGAAAAAAGCAAAGATTATCATGGTGTTCCAGTTTCGTCTGAACCATATATAGATGATCTTAAAACTGTAGAGATTACTGAAGGAGAGCATACGTTTTTAATACCTGAACGTAAAAGTCAAATAACATCATATGCCTGTACAGAATGCCATTCTAAACCCTTAGAACAAATGAAAGGATCCGATTTTAAGAAAGCGCATTGGGATATTGAGTTGGTGCATGCAAACAAGGTAACTATGAATTGTGCTACGTGTCATAACGGGAATAACATGGATAATTTGCAAAGTCTTACAGGTAATTCAATTGATTTTAATAGGAGCTATAAATTATGCAGTCAGTGCCATAGTCAGCAATTTGAAGACTGGAAAGGTGGTGCCCACGGTAAAAATATAGGGGGATGGGCTGACCCCAGAGCCGCAATGACCTGTGTAAACTGTCATAATCCACATAAACCGCATATCGAATCCAGATGGCCATCTAGATTTAATACACAAAAAGTAAAAGAAAGAGAATAATCCAATAGCCTTTTTATGGTGATTTTAATAAAACGTAAGTTATGAGTGGGATTGGAAAATATTTTAAGTTAAACATGAATAGTGCAACAAGACAAACAACTGGTGGGGCTTGTAGTTGCGGTAATACATCTGGAGGATGTGGTTCTCATAGCGCAGATACAAGTGAACCAGCTCCTATAAAATCATCTTGTGGTTGCGGTAGTGATTCAGGAGGCTGTGGATCTTATATTGAACCTGAGATGGGAGATCAAGAATTTTTTGAGGCGGCAGTAGATGCTTCTATCGGTCAGGAAACTAAAAAAGATGGTTTCGACCAAGTATTCGAGGTAAAAATGGATCGACGCACAGCGTTTAGGAAGTTAACAGCTAGCCTTATGATTGGGGCTGGTGCAGTAAGTACATCCTGTAGTGTTACTAGTGGAGAAGAATCTAAAGAAAAAGCGCAGATTGATTGGGAAGAGCAGTTTAAAGGAAATTATAAATTGATGACAGACGAAGAACGAAATGCTACGGTAAATCGTTTAGTGCGATCTTATGAGCTTCGTAAAAAAGAGAATATTACTATGAAATCCACAGATGCACTAAAAGATGTATTGTTTGGATATGCTTTTAATATTTCAAAATGTCAAGGATATATGGATTGTGTAAATGCTTGCGTTGAAGAAAATAATCAGGATCGTAATTCGCAAATGCAGTATATCCGTATTCATGAAATGAAAGATGGAGAAGGTTTTAAGTTTAACGAGGCCAACGATAACTATTATCATGAGGTACCGGCTGAAGGTCATTTTTATATGGGCACACAGTGTTTTCATTGTGATAATCCCCCTTGTGTAGATGTGTGCCCTGTGCAGGCTACATGGCGAGAAGATGATGGACTTGTGGTAATTGATTATGATTGGTGTGTGGGATGTAGATACTGTATGGCTGCATGTCCATACGATGGACGTAGGTTTAATTGGAGTACTCCTGAAGTTCCTGAAGAAGAAATCAATAAAAACCAACACTATTTAGGAAATAGAATGCGTAAAAAAGGAGTTATGGAAAAATGTACGTTTTGTGTACAACGATCTAGATCAGGAAAAGACCCAGCTTGCGTTGAAGCATGCCCAACAGGAGCAAGAATTTTTGGTAACCTTTTGGATCCTAATAGTACAATTAGATGGGTATTAGCTAATAAAAAAGTATTTAGATTAAAAGAAGATTTAGGTACAGAACCTAAGTTTTGGTATTTCATGGATTAAAATAACATGCGTGAGGGATAGTAGCGGCATCCTTTTTTTAATGTCATCCTGAGCTTGCTAAAGGATAGTACATTTATAAAGATATAGCGAATAGCCCGACCGAAGCATAGCGAAGGGCACGGACAAAAAAAAGATAAAATGAAAACACTAAGAGTTTTTGGAAGTTTAGTAAAAGATAGCCTAGATATCGTTTCAAAAGGTTCTATGCGATATAATATTTGGATGGGAGCGCTGACTTTTATAATGCTTTTAGGAATGTATTGTTACTCAATTCAGTTAGAAGAAGGGCTAAGTGTTACAGGTATGACTGATCGTGTGAGCTGGGGATTATACATTTCTAATTTTACATTTTTGGTAGGAGTGGCTGCTGCGGCAGTAATGCTAGTGATGCCGACATATGTGCTTAAGGATATAGATTTTAAACAAGCAGTATTGATTGGCGAAGGGCTTGCCGTAGCCGCATTGATTATGTGTTTGGCATTTGTTGTCGCAGATATGGGGGGACCATCTGTATTATGGCATATGATCCCAGGGATTGGTGTTTTTAATTTTCCTGCATCGATGTTAACTTGGGATGTTATTGTGCTTAATGGTTATTTATTTATAAATATTAGTATTCCGTTTTATATCTTATTTAGACATTATCAAGGAAAAGATGCAAATCCAAAAGTTTATGTGCCAGGCGCTATTTTATCAGTGTTGTGGGCCGTAGGAATACATTTGGTAACTGCTTTTTTATATCAGGGGCTACAGGCTCGACCGTTTTGGAATAATGCCTTATTAGGGCCACGTTTTCTGGCTTCTGCATTTGCAGCTGGGCCCGCGTTAATTATTTTGGTGCTAGCAATTATTAGAAGTTTTACTGCCTTTAAAATAGAAGATAAAACCATCAAAAAAATAGCACTAATAGTTACTGTAGCTGCCCAGATTAATCTAATTATGTTGGTTTCTGAGTTATTTAAAGAGTTTTATGCCCCCACACATCATAGTGAAAGTGCTTTTTATCTATTCTTTGGTTTAGAAGGAAAAACGGCTTTACTACCTTGGATTTGGACAGCAATTTCATTAAATGTATTAGCCACAGTACTATTGACTTTTGGTAAGCTAAGAAACAATTTTAAAGTGCTTTATTTTTGTTGCTTTATTTTGTTTGTAGCCATATGGATCGAAAAAGGATTTGGATTAATTGTTCCTGGATTTATCCCAGGACCATATGGTAAAATTGCAGAATATACCCCAACAGGTATAGAAGTAGGAGTTACTTTAGGTATTTGGGCTTTGGGAGCATTTGTATTTACGATACTTGCTAAAACAGCAATTGGGATAGAAGTAGGAAAGTTGAGATTTAGGGCAAAAGAGTAAGGCAAGAAAGGATTTTATTCGGGCATAAAACCCGAATTATTTACCTAATTTTGACATCGATCGATTTAGTATATACAGATGAAAAAATTACGGCCTATTATGTTTGTGGGTACGGGCTCAGATGTTGGTAAAAGTATGTTAGTAACTGGTATATGCAGATTACTAAGGCAAAAAGGCTATTCTCCTGCACCATTTAAAGCACAAAATATGTCGCTGAATAGTTTTGTGACTCCTGATGGATTCGAAATTGGGAGAGCACAAGCAGTACAGGCGGAAGCCTGCAAAATCGAATGTTCTACAGATATGAATCCTATTTTACTAAAACCTTCAGGGATTCATAAATCACAAGTAGTTTTAAATGGTAAACCTATTGGAGACCAAACGACAAAAGAGTATTTTTTAGGAAATAATAAAGAGCAACTTTTTAAAGAAGCCAAACTAGCATTTGGTCGACTTAATGAAAAATATACCCCAATAGTGCTTGAAGGCGCAGGTAGTATAAGCGAACTAAACCTTAAAGATCGCGATATTGTAAATATGAAGATGGCCGATGCTGCAGATGCAGATGTGTATCTTATTGCAGATATTGATAAAGGAGGTGTTTTTGCAAGTGTTTATGGTTCTATTGCATTACTTGAACCTTGGGAAAAGAAATTGATAAAAGGAATTATCATTAATAAGTTTCGAGGGGATGTTTCTTTATTTGAAGAAGGAAAAAGTATTCTAGAAGAGTTAACTGGAGTCCCCGTTTTAGGAATTGTACCCTATGCAAAAGACATATATATTGAAGAAGAAGACTCTCTTGGATTAGAGAAAAAGAAAAATAAAGCACGTGACGGAAGCATTAATATAGCCGTTGTACTATTACCATATATATCAAATTATACAGACTTTAATGTATTAGAAAAAGATGCTAGAACACATTTGTTCTATTCAAATGATCCCAAGAATATTTCAGAAGCCGATATTATAATACTACCAGGAAGTAAAAACACGATCCAAGATCTTTTGTTTCTAAGAGAAAAAGGAATCGCCAAGGTTATTTTAGAAGCACATCGCTTACAAAAAAATATAATCGGAATTTGTGGCGGATATCAAATGTTAGGAAATACTGTGGCAGATCCTCTTGGAATAGAGAGTGATATTAAAACAATTCCTGGACTAGGAATTTTGCCGATAGCTACAAAATTGACAGCAGAAAAAACAACAACACAATGTAGTTTTTCTTTTAAAGAATATCCTAATGTTATAACGGGATATGAAATCCATATGGGTGAGACTACCATTGAGATTCCCAGTCCATTAAACTATAGTGTAACTGGTACAGAGGGGTACTTGTCTGGGAATTGTTGGGGTACTTATATTCATGGTATACTAGACAACGCAATTGTTATAGAGGATTTATTAAAAGATTTTACAGCTCCAAAAGTGGAAACTTCTTTTGACTATAAGGCTTACAAAGAAGAAAACTATAATAAATTAGCTGCTCTATTAGAAAAGCATATCGATGTTGAAACCATAATTTCTGAAATGCAATACGTATAATGATCTACGGACACGGTGATGATGGATATAAATATGAAATCGAATTTGAAGCTAATTTTAGCTCAAATGTATGGTTTGAAAGAACATCGATTAGGCTTATTAATTACCTTAAAGAACAGTTACCAAGTATAGCTAATTACCCAACACCTAATGCAGACGAACTAGCAAAAAAAATAGCCTTACACCATGGGTTAGGTAACGATGCTATTTTGATTACAAATGGTGCTACAGAAGCTTTTTATACTATAGCATCTCTATTTTATGCTAAAAAGGTTGCAATAGGTATACCTACTTTTTCTGAATATAATGATGCCTGTGCGAAAAATAAAATGGATATAACTTTTTTTCAGCGTACAGATGTGTTGCTCACTAGTTTTGAAGAAGATCTGGTATTTATTTGTAATCCCAATAATCCTGATGGTTTTAGCAACACAGTTTTAGAGATAGAACAGGTATTAAAAAAGTTTCCAAATACAATTTTTATCATCGATGAGGCTTATATAGATTTTACCTTTCAAATAACTTCTTGTGTTTCTCTTTTAAGGGATTTTGATAATCTGATTATTGTAAAATCATTAACCAAATTGTTTTCTATTCCAGGATTAAGACTAGGCTATATTTTGTGTAACCCAGAAGTTAAACATAAGCTTCAACAATCCAAAATGCCATGGAGCGTAAATACAATGGCTATAGAAGCTGGAAAATATATCTTCGATAATTATGCTGAAATGTGTCCAGATATGGCAATGTTGTTAGCGTACAGTGAATCTCTTCAACGACAAATCAATATGTTAGATAGTTTTAGTGTTATTCCATCAAAAACGAATTATTTTTTGGTAAAACTAAAAAACCCAGATGCAACACAATTGAAAGATTATTTAGCACGCACTCATAAATTGTTAATTCGGGATGCTTCAAATTTTAAAGGCCTAAATGCAAATTATATTAGGATTGCGAGCCAAAATCCAAAAAAAAATGAATTGTTAGTTAATGCATTAAAAGAATGGAGTATACACCATTAATAATTCCTTTAGTACTAGGATATTTACTTGATTTGATATTTGGTGATCCAAGATGGTTACCACATCCAATACGATTATTCGGAAATAGTATTGCTTTTGGTGAAAAAAAGATGAATAAAGGCAATTTTGTTTTTTTTAAAGGAACTGTACTTGCAGTACTATTAACAAGTACTACTTTCTTATTTTTTTATAGTATTCAAAGAATAGTAGTAGAGTATTCCTTAGGTTACTATGTTTTTTCAAGTGTTTTTGTGTTTTATACCCTTGCAAATAAGAGCTTGATTAGTGAGGGTAAAGCAGTCTTTAAAGCTTTAGCGCAAAGCCTAGAAAAAGGACGAAACCGATTATCTTGGATTGTAGGTAGAGAAACTGATCAATTAAATGAACAACAAATAAAAGCAGCAGTTTTTGAAACCATGTCAGAAAATTTAAGTGATGGAGTGATTGCACCATTATTTTATTATGCGGTTTTAGGTGTTCCTGGAGCAATGGGATATAAAATGATCAATACATTAGATTCTATGATCGGATATAAAAATGATCGATATATTAATTTTGGAAAATTTGCTGCCAAGTTAGACGATATTGTTAATTATCTACCATCTCGAATAACTGCTTTTTTGATGTTGGTAGTGACTTTCAAGCTTCATAAAATCTCTTTTGTTTTAAAGTATGGAAAACAACATTCTAGTCCAAATGCAGGGTATCCAGAAGCTGCCCTGGCAGCAATTCTAAATTGTAGATTTGGAGGGCCTAATTATTATCATGGAAAACTAGTAGAGAAACCCTATATAGGAGTAAATGAAAGAGTATTAATGGATCATGAAATAAAGATAGTGACAAGAATTAATCAAAAAGTGACCTTTGTTTTTATAGCTATGATCTGCTGTTTTTTTTATTTTTATTATGCATAAAAAATATATTATAACTGGTGCTCCTGGAACAGGAAAAACAAGCTTGATTAATGAATTAAATGAAAGGGGATATTTATGTTATGAAGAAATATCCAGGAAAATAATAAAAGGTCAACAAAAAGTAAACGGAAATAAAACACCTTGGGGAGACGTTTCTGGTTTTGTAGATCTGGTATATACACAAACCATTAAAGAATTAACTAATCCCGTAGAACAAAATACTTTTATAGATCGTGGGTTACCAGATACAATCGCATATTTAAACGCTAGATCATTATCAATACCAAAGTATTTGTCGAATTTTCCGTTTGATACTCATTATGAACCCATCATTTTTTTGGCACCTCCCTGGAAAGAAATTTACACAAATGATCCGCAACGTCCTCAGTCTTTTCAAGAAGCTAAGCATATTCATAAGCATCTTATAGAAGTTTATCAAAACCTTAATTTTTGTGTTAAAATCTTGCCTAAAGTAACTTTAACAAAACGTGTAGATTTTATTCGATCTATTATTTAAGCAAAACAATTATATTCGCTGCGGATTAATGGTTCTTGTAGTGATACGAGATTAAAAGGGAATTTGGTGAGAATCCAAAACTGTTCCCGCAACTGTAATACGTTTCAAGAATTACTGTCAAAAATGCCACTGTATACTGTATATGGGAAGGCGATAGTAATACGTAAGTCAGGAGACCTGCCATATAATTTTTAATATAAACTCTCGGGTAAAGAGTTGGATATTTTAGAATAAAGTATGGGTTTTTGACTTTTAAAAAAGATATAACACTTATGTCTTTTGAACTTTATTTTTCTATTTCTAAAACTTTTCCTGCTTAATTACGATTTTTTCACAGATGAAAAAACACACATTATGCAGTGTATTTTTGTTGATGAACTTATTTGGTTTTTCACAATCACAAAGTATTGTAAAAGGTATTGTAAAAGAAAATACTACAGGTTTAAGTATTTCGGACGTTTCTGTAACAGTTTCACAGCAAAACATAGGAACTAGTACCAATAGTGATGGAGAATATTCTATTAGATTACCTAAAGGCCAATACATTATTGAGTTTTCTGCAGTTGGTTTCACTACGGTTTCAAAAAAAATACAACTAGAAGAAGAATTACAGCCCCTTTATGTTGGGTTAAAGCGTTCTGAAACCATTTTATCTGAGATTATTATCGAATCAGATAAAGAAAAAGAAATTGATGAACATACTGTTTCTAAACTCTCTTTAAAATTAAGACCTATTACAAGTGCACAAGATTTACTGAGAACAGTTCCTGGATTATTTATAGCGCAACATGCTGGAGGAGGTAAAGCCGAACAAATATTTTTAAGAGGCTTTGATAATGATCATGGTACTGATTTTGCAGTTTTTGTTGATGATATACCAATAAACTTAACATCGCATGCGCATGGACAAGGATATGCTGATTTACATTTTCTTATTCCTGAAACTGTTGGTGATGCAAGTTATTATAAGGGGCCGCATAAGACATCTATTGGTAATTTTGGGGTTTCTGGAGCTGCCTCTTATAGAACTAAAAGTAGATTGAATAAGAATTTAGTGAAATTAGAGTATGGTCAATATGACTATGTTCGTGCTTTAGGTATGGTTACCTTATTAGATCAGAAGAATTTTTTGACCAAAAACTATGAGAACGCATACATTGCTATAGAAGGTACTTATAATAGAAGTTTTTTTGATACTCCTCAGGATTTAAGAAGGTTAAATACTTTTTCTAAATATACTGCAGATATTAATGATACAAATACATTAGTCACCTCAATATCTACATTTCATAGCGATTGGAATGCCTCAGGGCAAATTCCATTGCGAGCAGTGCAATCTGGTTTGATAGGCAGGTACGGAGCGATAGACGATAGTGAAGGAGGAGATACAAAAAGAATTCATGGTACTATACAACTAAGTTCTGAACTTAATGAAAATATGGTTCTTAACAATCAATTATACTACGTGTCTAACGATTTTAATTTATACTCCAATTTTAGCTTTTTTCAAAATGATCCTGTTAATGGGGATATGATACATCAATTCGAATACAGAAATATTTTTGGATATTCAGGGATCTTATCTTTAAAAAGTATGATTGGGTCATTTGAAAGTAAAACAAAATTTGGCTTAGGAGTTCAATATAATGACAATAGACTGGGATTAAATAGAGGAGTTAGAAGAGTATTTTTAGAATCAGTTAACCGATTTAGAGTAAAAGAAACCAATTATAGTTTGTATGCAGAAGAATTGCTTCATATCAATGAGCGTTTTAGAATATTAATGGGGTTAAGAGGTGATTATTTTAATTTTGATTTAGAAGATATTCTCCCTGTGCAAGGTACCGGAAACGAAAATGCTTTTCGACTTAGTCCTAAATTTAGTGTATACTACGATATAGCTCCTAACGTTCAGTTGTATGCCAAGGCAAGTTCTGGATTCCATTCTAATTATACGCAAACAGTTATAAAAGACCCTTCTATTGATCCATTGCCAAAGGCAGTTGGATATGATCTAGGAGTAGAGTTTAAAATAGGAAAACATATACTAACCAATCTTACGGGATGGTATATACAAAGTGATGCAGAATTTGTTTTTATTACCGATTCTCCTGAGTTCGAAAATAGAGGCCGCTCTGAACGAGTGGGTGGAGATTTATCGTTGCATTATCAACCAAGATCATATTTATGGTTTGATACTAATATGAATTATAGTTACGGAACTTTATTAGATGAACCACAAGAGGCAAATAAAATACCCTCTGCTCCTCGTTTTACTTCTACCGGTGGGATAACTCTGAAATTACCAAACGGGATAAAAAGTTCGTTACGATATAGGTATTTAGCAGAGCGTCCATTACTAGAGGATGAATCTGTAAGTGCAGATGCATATTTTCTAGGAGATTTTGTCATGAATTATACAAAACCCAAATATGAAATAGGGTTGTCTATAGAAAATATTTTTAATCAAGATTGGGTAGAAGCTATATTTTATGATGCTTCTCAACTTCAGGGTGAAGCGGCTCCAGTCGATGATTTTCATTTTACACCAGGAACACCTTTTTCAGCCAAATTAAGTCTAACATATTTCTTTTAATTATGGGAAAAAATATACCTAAAGTATCGACAACATTTCAATTTTGTGATGGAGGATCTTGTCAAAAAGCAAAAAGCGAAGTAGCAGTAAGAGAAGCTAGAGCATACCTTCGTAATCAAGGAGTATGGGATGAAACACATACCATAAAAACAAGATGCAATGGTAGGTGTGAGGATGCACCAACCTGGATCGTACAACCGGGTAATTTTTGGTATAAAAATGTTACTCCAGAAAAGGCTGTAGCTATTGTGAAATCTCATGTAGAAAAAGAGCAACCACAAGAAGAATATCTTTTATTTAAAGAGGGGTGGTCGGTATTGTTAACAGAAAATGAAAAAACAGTAGCTCCGCCAGTATTTAAATATAAAAAAGATATAGAATATGGTGAGGTTTTAATTGCGAGGGCTTTTGCCTCTGATCAACATTTATATCCTTTATTTCAATATTTCTTTCAACAACCTAGACCTATAGGCGTACAAATAGGAGCGGGAGAGATCATTGTAATTAATCAACCACATACTGTAGATTATAATGATAAATATGAAGTAAAAATAACAGGAGAACAACTAGAGTTAGCACTTACTATTGCGGGTATTCCAAAGGATATAGCAGAAGATATAGCTGATCGTAAAGTAAGTATTGCAGAAGTTATCTGGCAAAGAAAAAAAACTATCTTTACCAAGGTGTTACGTCTTAAAAATAAAAAAGGAAAACACTTGGCTTCATTTTGGATTAAAGAAGAAGATAATAGTACATGGGAGCATCTGCTTACTATATATTTGTCTATGCAAATAGATAATATTCGAATAGAAGATGATCTAAGTGTAAATAAATTTTAATCCTCGTTTTGAAGTAATTTGATTTTTAAAACTTGAGCACGTGAATAGTAAACAGATAAGTATATTGGGTTGTGGGTGGCTAGGATTGCCATTGGCTGTTGATTTAGTGTCCAAAGGAATTAATGTGAAAGGATCTACAACAACAGCAACTAAAATTTCTGAATTAGAAGAAGAAGGAATTATGCCTTTTTTACTAAAATTAGGAGAAGCTAATCAAGAGGTATCTAAAGATTTTTTAAAAGATAGCGAGATCATTGTTGTTAACTTTCCTCCTAAAAGAATTCCAAATATACTACAGGTATATACGCAACAAATAGCAAGCATATTACCTTATATTTCAAACACTCAAAAAGTTATTTTTATTAGTTCAACTTCTGTATATCAAAATACAAATGATGAGGTTTTTGAAACGATTTATGTCCAACCTGAGAAAGCATCTGGATTGGCAGTTGCTGCTGTCGAAAAACTCTTACAAGAACAATTGGGAGAACGCTTAACCATAATTCGATTTTGTGGGTTAATAGGGTACGATCGCTTACCAGGTAGATTTTTAGCCAATAAAAAAGAGGTACTTAACGGAGATGCGCCTATTAATGTAATTCATAGAGATGATTGTATCAGACTAATACTTGCTGTGATAGAAAAAAATAGTTGGGGAGAGATCATTAACGGTTGTGCAGATCAGCACCCTTTACGAAAAGAGTTCTATACTATTGCGGCTAGAAATATAGGATTAACACCACCAAGTTTTATAAAACAGGAAACGATAGTCTATAAAATCATATCAAATACAAAAAGTAAAACCTTATTGGGCTTTGAATATAAATATCCAGACCCTTTAAAACTGATCTAATAATGCATGCTGTAGCAATCGTAGGCGCCGGACCAGGAGATCCGGATTTGTTAACCGTTAAAGCGCATCGACTTATAAAAGATGCACAAGTCATTCTACATGATAATTTAGTTTCTGATCGTATTATGGCGATAAGTTCTGAGGCAGAAAAAATATATGTAGGCCGAAAATTTGGAGATACTTCAGACCAGATCAGTAGGCAACAAAAAATTAACGAATTACTAGAATCGTATTACCGTCAAGGAAAAAAAGTGGTACGTCTCAAATCTGGAGATCCATATGTCTATGGTAGAGCGGCAGAAGAGGTTAGATATCTTACGATTAAGAAAATTCCTTTTGAAGTAATTCCGGGAATATCCGCGGCTCTGGCGGCAGCAAATATTCATAACATTCCAATTACAGAGAGAAACAAGTCTAATGCCATGCTTATTTGTACGGCACACACTGCCGATTATTCTTTTGAGCAACTTAATGGGATAGCACATATGCTCAAAGCCGGAAATACAATTTCGATATATATGGGACTTAAAAGTTTACACAGAATTATACCTAAATTGTTAGAAGTCTGTAAAGATGATACAATTCCTGTAAATGCAGCTTCTAATGTATCGCGATCAAATCAGTCTTTAATTACAGGTACTTTAGGAAGTATAGAAGAACAAATTAAGAATAGTACAATACAGATGCCTGTAGTACTAATTATAGGAGCAAATCCTATATGTTAATGTAAAGAGAATTATACATAAGAAATGAAAGAAGGTATATTACTTTGTGGACATGGTAGTCGTAGAGAAGCTGCGATAACATCTTTTAAAAAGTTAGTTACAATTTTACAAAATCGGTATGAAAAAGAGTATGAAGTTGATTATGGTTTTTTAGAGTTTAATCATCCAACATACGAAGCTGCTGTAGAGCGAATGTATCTTAACGGGATTCGAAAAGTATATGCACTACCTGTTATTTTGTTTGCAGGTTCTCATGCTAAAAACGACATCCCGTA
This sequence comes from Aquimarina sp. AD10, assembly GCF_003443715.1. Taxonomy (NCBI): domain Bacteria; kingdom Pseudomonadati; phylum Bacteroidota; class Flavobacteriia; order Flavobacteriales; family Flavobacteriaceae; genus Aquimarina; species Aquimarina sp. AD10. Next base: position 5,474,806 of record NZ_CP031965.1, read on the forward strand.
CGAGTTAAATACAATACAAAGTTATCATGAAGATTTAACGATCACCATGAGTAAACATATTGGTGTAAATTCGTTTTTACTTGATTTAGCCGTAAAGCGAATTGAAGAAACTGAAGCTACGTTAACACCAATGGATCGAAAGGAAACTTGTTTGGTAGTAGTTGGTAGAGGTACCACAGATCCGGATGCAAATAGTGATGTTTGTAAGCTTACAAGTATGCTTTGGGAAGGAATGGGGTATGGATTTGCAACTACGGCATATAGTGGTACTGCATACCCTAAGGTTGATGAATCATTGCAAATGATCGAAAAACTTGGTTTTAAACGTACAATTGTTATCCCATTTTTCTTTTTCACAGGCGTATTGTTAGAGCGTATTTATGGTCATGTAACTACTATGAATACTAATTCTGATCAAGAATTTATATATACAGCTCCGTTTGGTACAGATGAGCTATTGATGAAGGCTTTTGATGAACGTTTAGAAGAAGCAAAGACAGGGACAGCCTATATGAATTGTCAACTTTGTAAATACAGAAAACAAGTAGTTGGTTTTGAACAAGACTATGGTGCAGAACAAGTAGGCCACCATTTGAACGTAAAAGGAATCCTTTTTGAGGAAGATGAAAAGCCTGGAGAGGTTAAAAACTCCTTAGGAACTAAGATTAAGAAAGTTCTGGGGATTTAGAAAAGTTACATTAGATATCTTTAAATTGTAAATTGGGTTTATGTATGAAGATTTTATTTGATTAAAGGGCTAACAATTTAAATAAACAATCGCTTAAATGATGTTTATTTAAATCGTTAGCAAAAGTTTTATTTTATAGCAATTACAGCACTTGTATTTCCGGTCAAATTCATGGTAGAAACCTGTGAAAAACCAATTTCACTTGCCCAAAGATTAAAGTCGGCTGCGGTAAAGTCAAAACCTTCGGGTGTTTCCATTAACATTTGTAATGACATCATTAGACCAAATGCATTTGTTCTTCTATCATCATCAATGATATTTTCAATTACAATTAATGCCCCTGCACTTGGTAAAGCATCATAGGCTTTTTTGATAAGTGTTTTCTTGCCTTGTAATCCCCAGTTATGAAGAATGTTCCCCATCGTAATAACATCAGACTGTGGGAATTCGTCTTTAAAAAAGTTACCTGACTTAACAGATATGCTATCACTTAATCCATTAGCTAAAATATTTTCTTTGGCAAGAATTTCTAATGGAGGTAGGTCAAAGGTAATGGATTTTATATGATTATTGTTTTGTACTACTTCTACGGCTAAATGTCCAGAAGAACCTCCTATATCACAATGTGTTTTGTAATTAGAAAAGTCAAATTTTTGAGACAACATCTTAAAATTGGAACTTTGAAGACCTTCCATAGCTTTTAAAAATTCTTTCAATTTTTGTTGGTCAGCATATATATCTTCAAAAATTGGAGCTCCTCCATTTTTTATTTCATTTTGAGGAATACCCGTTTTTAATCCTTCTTCGAGTGTATTCCAAAAGCCATACAACCTATTATTTGATAGTTCAAGCATGCCTCCAACATAACTTGGTTTGTTCTTGTCAAGAAATAGATTTGTCTCCTCTGTGTTTGTATATATAGAAGATTCTTTTAATCCTGTTCTTTGTAAGAAGTTTAATGCGACTAAAGTGTCTAAAAAATCATAAAGCCCTCTGTCGTGTAGTCCTAATTTTTCCTTGATATTTTGACCAGCTAACTCTTCTTCCTCTGCTAAAAGAGTAAATAACCCCATATTAACTGCTGAGAGTAATGTTTTTGAAGCCCAGAATCCCAATCCAACTTGCATGATTTTTGAAGGGGTCAATTGTTTTTTAGTTACAGTTTTACTTTCTTTCATAATGACGATTTGTTTACTTAATTTTTGTTAACGCTAGATAGATGAACTGAAGCAAATCAAATAAGCCAGAACCAATTGATCTATCTGCCATTTTTATTTCTTTTAAACATATAAAAATTCAGTGCTATTATAAAAAAGAAATGACGTTTCGATTAAACACTAATCGAACTATTTACTATAGTGTTGTATGCTGTTTTATCTTGTCAAATAATTATAAATAAATACTGCATTTATAATAATTAGGATCCAGAATAAAATTCCATATAATCTAATTTTTCTAGCTTCTCGAGCCTTTTCGTCAAATCCATACTTTTCATAACGTTCAAATTCAGATTTTGAAAAATGATCATAATTTCTCCATTTTTGTGTTGGTATAAAAAAAGGTAAAAAGAAAAGAGGAATCCATTCACTAGGTGTTAATGGAGCAGTTTTACGATCATTTTGATTTTTTTTATACTTGAAATATTCAATTTCGACTTCTGATAGCTGTTTTTGAGTCAAATTCCGAGATTTTAATTCCAATTCAGCATTTTTAGTGTCGATTTTATTGTTCCCATTTTTTATAAGATCAAATAATTCAACATTCGTATATCTGTAAATCTTTTTATTGTTCATGAATATCCTACTCAATTGGTATATGAAGTTTAATACATGTGTTATAGTGATACAAAACGTTACTAAGCTTTTCGATATTATCGATGCATTGGTTGCTAAATTTTACTTTTTGCAAGCATTTCGTCTTACCAAAAATACAAGAACTAATCGATTACTGATTAGCAGCTATGATCACGTACTTGGTGTTAACGTTTGTTTATTATTTCAATTGATATACTTCCTAGAGATTTAAGACATGAAGTTATATTTCCAGATATTCTTTTTGGGCTGGCATCAAATATCTGAATTTCCCCTCCAATACCTAATTTCAGAATTTTTGAGTAAGTTTCATCAGTAATTTTATTTCCGTTGATTATCACGGTTGGTAAATCTCCAATTTTTATTTTATATTTTCTGATGGTGAAATACTTTTCCAAGTATCCTGAATTTGGAAAGTAAATTTCAATTTTTGCATCTTTCAAATCAGTTAAATACATTTTAAGGTGATGGCCTGAATTATCGTTAATTTTTAGTTTTGGTCTGGTTATGTCTTGTACGTCAAATTTGATACTTTTAGATTTAGTGTTCACTCCAGAGTTATACAATTTGACCTCGAGTATTTTTTTAGGGGCTTTTTCAGTGGTACAATTGATATAATAATATCCTTGTTTGTCTTTTTTTAATAAACCTCTGTGTGGGTCAAAAACTTGAATACTGTCAGTGTTTGGTACAGAAATTTTGATTTTATTTTGGATTCCTCTGTATACTATTTTTGGGTAATTGGCATTTTCTATAACGATATCAGAGTCATTATTTTGTCCAACAATAGTAATTGAAGAAAATAGTAGTAAAATGGTTATTAAAATGTATTTGCTCATCGATTTGTTTTAATAGACATTATGGTTAGTTTCTTTTTATTAGTTCGTCTATTTGCGGAATTAGAGGGCGGAAAAATGATTTCAATTGTTCAAAACTTTCATTATTATGAGCATAAGCTGAAATAATATCAATTGGTCTTTCACTTTCTTTATTTTTAAGTTTGAAGTTTGCTCCACTATCCAATAAAGTTTTTACTACATCCATAGCGTTTTTAGGAGGTTTAGTTAGACCATCTTGAATCATACTGTCTATGGCTATATCAATAGCTTCTCTTAACGGTTTTCCGTTGTCAATATTTAAATCTGCTCCATTTTCAATAACAAATTTCAGTATACTTGTGTTTCCCGAGTTTATCGCAGCAATAATCGGTCTGATTCCAATTCCGTACTCTTCATTGATATCCGCTCCATTCATTATCATTCTAGAAGCAATTTCCAGATTTGATTCGTCAATATGGGCATTTAATTCTTTCATTTATTTTACATCAACCACAACGTCTTTTGCATGTTGTGTTTGCCTGCCGAAGGCGACATTTGCAATATACAAATTGTTGTAGCGCGTTTTTTATTTCAATCGGTTAAACATTTTCTTTTCCTCTAACCCATAAATTATTTCTTCGCAGATTAAGTTTAGTTTCGCAATTGATAGATCGTTATTTGATTCGTAATTCAAGTTTTTATTATTCTTTTCAGTTTTTAAATTATATTTATTAAATTTCTTTTGAAATTTAGTCGAATCTTTAAAAAACCAAAAATGCCTTTGTGGTGAATGACTGCGAGTAGAAACGTATGAATATTTTTTCCCATTTACTATACTGTCTGCTTTTGTAGTGTAGATTTTAACTTCGTCTTTTTTTAGATTATCTATATTCTTTTCGTAAAACTCAAGAGATTTTGAATCAGTTAGTTTTATAGAATTGAATCCACCACAATTATCGTATTTTTTAATCCAAGTTTCATTTCCATTTTTCCAAAAACCATACATATTGAAGTTATATGCTTTAGGTTTGCAAACAGTCGTCTCTCCCTTTTTAAGGATTAGAAAACTAGAACTATAAGTTATATGCTTGACGATAAAAAAGTTTGAAATATTTTCCAATTTCATTTCCGACCTAAATTTAGTAATTAGTAATTCTGTTGGGTCATCTTTTTCTTGTCCGAAAGTCGGATTGAATATTATAAGTAAGATTATTAATGTGAATTTATGCATTTGCTAAATTTGCTACAACGTCTAATATGTGTGTCGTAATCGGGTAAAATGTTACCTAACTTTTCGACTTTTCTGCAAGCATTCAATTTAACCCGTTTTCTTTTTTGTATTCATAACTTTTACTTTTAAAGTATTTCAAAACTTTTAACGCATCTATAGTCTCCGGCAATTTAGAAAAATCAGGGTGATTTACGCAAAAATCAAGAAAATCGGCAATATTTGTTTGAGGGATTCCCAGTGATTCGGATAATACTTGCTTTGAAAACAAATTATCTATTTCATTTTCAATTTTAATATGCTTATCAAGTAAGACGCGATTTTTAAGCTTTTTTGTTCTACCTGAAATCTTATTAAGCAATTTAGTAACATTTACGGTTGCAGCAACTCCATAAAATTTAATTAACTTTCCGTCATCGGCTTCAAAAAGTAATCTCTCGTTTTTAGTTTTCACTTTTATATTTGCTTTAGGTAATCCCAAAGATGTGGAAGTAATAACAGGGTTAGTATCAAACTTTTTTATATCAAGAGCAACTGTACCTGTTAGATTATGTGGTAGAATTACAACTTCGTCTAAATTGACAATTTTTTCTTCTAAATCAACTTGAATTTTCTTTTGATTTAGAATTTCATCTGTTATAACGATTTCCTTCTTTCTATAACTAACAGCAGAGAATTGTAATGTATCTTGCAATTTAACTTCAATGCTGAAAAACCCTTTAATATCAGTAATCGTAGATTTTTTAGAATTTATATTAACAACTAAAATATCAGAGACAGTATAATTTGGACTTACAACTATGCCAGTCAATTCCACAATATTTTCTTGACTATATCCGATTATCGAAGTCAATAAAATATGTAGTAATATAAATAGGCGAAACGAGTCTTTATTATTCACATATTATGTATTGGGTTTTAATACAAAACCTTAAAATATTATGACTGTTGCAGATTTATACTAATAAGAGATAATGTTTTGTGTATGAGGAGTAGCGGATTAAATACAACTATTTTTCAAAAAGCAATATACTGAATAAATACAATAGCGGTTCGAGTTTGCACTTGAACCGTTATTGTTTTTATGCCTTCTTGTGTGTTCATCTATTTTCTTGAATGAAGACCAATTGTATTTCCTTCAGTATCTAGGAATATTGAGATAAATCCAAATTCTCCTATTGGTGTTTTTGATTTTAGAAGTTTTCCTCCTGCACTTTCAATTTTTATTTCTTCAGTAGTACAATCATTAGATGCGAAATAAACAACTGTATTGTTTTCATTAGCAACATAGTTTTCTTTTTCGACCAGAGCCCCTGTTGCATTTGCTCCATTATTTTCAAACGGAAATGTAGATTGTTGCCCCCATTCAATAGGTAAGTCAGTTAACTTTATTGCAAAAACAGTTTCATAAAATTTCTTAGCTCTTTCTAGGTTTGCTACATTAATATCAAACCAACAAACAGGATTTACAGTATTCATTTTTATCATTTTTAAGTTCTCTACAAAGTTGAGAATGGTTTGAGACTTAAAATTGTAAAAATGGGACAACACTATTTTTTTGAATCAAAAATCAATGACATTTTTAAATCCTCTCCGTAAAATTCTTTTGGTGTAATTCCTGTAAATTCTTTAAAATCTTTAATGAAATGTGACTGGTCAAAGTACTCATTTTCGTAGGTCAAATCGGTTAAGTTTGTCTTTTCGTTTTGTAAAAGCGATTTTAGTGTAGCCTGTAGTCGCACAATTTTTGAAAGTTGTTTTGGACTTAAGCCTACATTTGACGAAAATTTTCTAGCTAATATTCTCCGACTTAAACTGGCTTGGTTTGATAATTCATTAACTGAAAGTTGTCCTTTGTATTTCACAATTGTTTCTATTGTAGAGTTTACAATTCGGTCTTTTACCTCTTTGCTTTTTAATAACTCCAGCAGAAATTTTTCAGCTATGTTGATTCGCTGACTAGTGTTTTTAGCATCTAAAATTTCTTGCTCTAATTTTTTTCCTTTTTCACCAAACAACTCTTTTAAAGCAATAGGTTTGTTTTCCATTTCTTTTATGGGAATGTTGGTAAAAGGTGAAAATCCATTTGGATTAAATCGAATTACAAAAGTTCCTGTTTCTCCTACAGGTTCAACAATATAAGGTTTAGTAAGTTGACCTATTAAAAAACATCTTGGTTGCAGAAAACTTTTCCCAATTTTAGGATGATGCCAATACAAGTCGCCATAATGAAAAATTAATTTCACTGTTCCGTCTGGAACAATAGTGTTCCTAGTAGGGGTGTTTTCCAAAGAACTTTCCAATGTCCAATAACATTTTACAAAGTCTTCTAATTCACTATTGGGCTCAAATATTTTTGGGTTCACTCGGTTTCTTTTTTCAAGGTGACGCACAACATTCAGTGTATAAAACGTAGCGTGTAAAAAGATACTACATTTTCGAATTAGCACTGAGCCAATTTTTATATTTTGTTTTAATTTTCTGTTTTAAAGCCAAATTAAAAGATTTGGCAAACGTTATAGAAATACACTAAACTTTTGATTAAGAATCAAACCCCGTATTAATTATAGCCTTTGTTGACATGTCGTTATTCTTCGACCTCTAAATCTTCTCTTTTTATGACTTCACCTCCAATAATAATTTTTTCTATAGCATCATATGCTTCAATATCGATTAAAGGGTTTTTAGTCATCATAATTATATTAGCCTTTTTTCCGATAGCTAATGAACCAATAGAAGAATCTAAATGAAAAGCTTTGGCATTATTAATTGTAGCGGATGCAAGAATTTTATGTAAAGGAACACCTGCCTTTTTCATTAATTTAAGTTCCCAATACCCATTATGACCAGGTTGATTAGTATAAATTGGGCCTGATGGCGTATCTGTGCCAAATAGAATTAGACCATTATTATCAGAAAGGTATTTTAAAACTAGCATTGCATGAGACTGGACATTGCCATAGGTTTTATGCACCTCTTCTACATTAGATTCACTAAAAAGGTCTTTGGCGAACCATTGTGCTTCTTCCGTTTTATACCATTCAAGTAAATTTTTAGGAATCACTTTTTTTAAGGCGGGCTGATTAATAAATTTATTGTCAACTAAAGCTCCCTCTCCTTCAATGACTGTTAATGTGGGAGTGTAGCCTATTTGTTTTTGAATTTGTAAATCCAATGTTTCTTTTATTTCTAATGGAAGAGAGTCCGTTGGTACATCTTTATATTTTTCCCAGTTCCATAACCCGTGCGCTAAAATATCTACCCCTACGTCAGCCAAAAAAGAATGTCCTGTAAATGAATTTGCATGAACTGTTAGCACTAGTCCATTTGCATGTGACTCATTAAGTAATTCAGTCATAATGTTTTTAGTAGGTAAAGGTAAATTGGACATGCGTCCAAAGCCTGACTCATAGTAAGATTTTACCGCAATAGCCCCAGAATTTTTAATACGCTTAACCACCGCTTTGGGTGTATGGTCGGCTGGCTTATATTTATCTGGAATATGCTCCGCTTGACTTTCCATGTATATGAAATTTGGCTCAATTTCAAATCGAAACTCTTCAGGAGTATAAATCATTGGGTAACCATTTGCAACCGCAGCTCCAGAATATCCAATATGATATAAGTCGGGTTTTAATAGTTGCATGTTAAAAGAATTGATTCGTTCATCTGATATACCTCCAAGATTAATTATAGTGGTAAAACCATAGTATAAATAACTTCTAGGCATTTGGTTATTAAATTCTTTGACTAGTTCAGGGTATTTTTCTATATGGTGTTGAAGCATTCCCTGTACATCTGTCATATGAACATGATTATCAATTAACCCTGGAATTACAAATTTTCCAGTTCCATCAATCTGCTCAAATATTCCGCTTATGTTTGGCTCATTCTTATCTATGTAAATGATTTTATCTTTTTCGACCACTAAATGACCTATATATGGGTTATAATTTCCATCTTCTGTTGAGATAAGGGTAACGTTAGATATGTACAAACCTTGAGTAAGATTCAATTGCTCTTTTTTCTCTCGACAAGAGAATGCCTGTAATATAAATAGTAGTAATATTGTTTTCTTCATAATCATTCTTTTAATGCATGCCAACCTGTTAGTGTATGGTTAACTGAGTTGTATTTATCTGCTATATTTTATTGACAAAATAATAATAGAGAAAAGGATTAAATGCTCTAAAAGAAGATTTAGGACTCGAAATATTAAAAAAAATATCTTAAAAAGATTTAAAACTGAATGATTGTTAGAGTTTTCTATACTCGGTAGGAGATAATCCTGTAGCTCTTTTGAAAGCAAGATTAAAAGTTGATTTAGAATTAAAACCACACTCAAAGGCAATTGTTAGCATTTTCAATTGATTATATTCCCTGTCGTTTAACCTTTTCTTTACTTCTTCGATTCGCCAATCATTAATATAATTGTTAAAATTCTTATGAAGATGTTCATTGATTACAAAAGATAAGGCTTTTGGATTTACATCTAATGAACCAGCAATAGCAGTTAGAGAAATAGCACCATCTAAATAGGGTTTCTCCTCAGTCATAAAAAGAGTTAATTGATTCAATAAATTTTTACCATCTGTCTCTGTTAAAGTAAAAATTTTCCTTTTTGTGATTAAGTTAATGTCAAAGAGAAATCGATCGTTTGTAATAAATTGTAAACTCATATAATAAAGAATCACTGCTAATATTATCATAACTGGATAATAATATATGAGCTCCATAGTATAGTCAAAGTATAATAATTCTGCTAAAACGTAGATTAACCAAATGATAAAAAAAACAAAAAAATTGCGTATTAATTTATTTAAAAGCTTGTAAAGTTCTTTACGATATGAAGATTTATGTTGTCTAACAATTTTGTAAGTTAGATAAAGGTATATTGAAAAATAGATGATACTAAAACGATCGTTAACTTTTATGATGTTAGTTAGATACGTCATGTAATCGATTGGGTTTTTTAAAGAAAAATAATATAGTATAAATACTAAATTTATAATTAGAAATGGGAGGAAATGTAGGGAGTGAAAATTCAAAGGATTCTTAGTAGCTCTAGATGATTCTTTTGCATAAAGGTATAAGGCGGGAGAAATCAATAAAAAGAAGTTAAGATTATTAAAGAGCCATGGTTGTTTTTCATAGATACCTATTACTACAACTCGTCCTAATAAAGCTGCAAAACCGATTAATATTAGGGCTAAATAAAAAAAATCTTGTTTTAGTTTAAATCCTTTTATTAAAAGAAAAACGCCAATAATAAGACCTTGCATGGCACCAAATGAAATGACGAAATTTATAATAGTGTACAATTTTTTACTTCTTTAAGTTTTTTACTCTTTTTCAGTTCTAATGCATTCCAACGGTCTTGTGTATGAAATGTAGCGTGTAAAACAACGCTGGCTTTTCGGATTAACAAGGAGCAGAATTTTTATATTTTGTTTTTAATTTATCAATATTAAAAGCCAAATTTAAAAATTTGACGGTCTTCATAAATATAAACCTCTTGGTTTAGCATTTACTAGCTATGTTTTATACACGTTGTTTTAGCCAGTTTAATTCCACATTCCATTAGATTCAGTAAGAATAATTGGGTTTTTATCCGTAATTAATATTGTTTGCTCGTGTTGTGTTACATATCCACCTTTATTACCTACTAAAGTCCACCCATCATTTAATTCGACAGCAACAGTAGACTTTGTCGATATAAAAGTTTCTATTGCAACTGTAGTATTTTTTCTAAATCTTTCTCGATTTGTTCTAACTCTATAGTTTAAAATGTTTTCTGGTTCTTCGTGTAAACTTCTACCAACTCCGTGACCAGCTAAATTTTTAATTACTTTAAAACCTGATTTTTTAGCTTCTGTTTCTATTAAATATCCAATTTCTGAAATTTTTACTCCACCTTTAATATTGTTTATTGCTTTGCGTAAAATATTCTTGGAAGCATTTACAAGAGGTTGGTGATTATGGAGGTCTTTTCCAATAACAAAAGAACTTCCATTGTCAGACCAAAAGCCATCCAATTCAGCTGATACATCAATATTAATTAAGTCTCCTTCTTTTAATATTTTTTTCTCTGATGGTATTCCGTGAGCAGCTTCTTCATTTAAACTTATGCAAGTGAATCCTGGAAAATCATAAGTTTCATAAGGTGCTGATTTTGCTCTATAGCTTTTTAAAATTTCACCACCATATTCGTCTAATTCTTTCGTTGACATACCAACTTTAGCATATTCTTTCATCAATTTTAGTGTAGTTCCAACAACTTCACTAACTCTTTTCATTCCTATTAATTCAGATTCTTTTGTTATCGACATTTCGTTTTGTTTTAATTGGTTACAACGGTTTGTGTATGAATCGTTGTGGCGAAGCCACTATGATTTATACACCTTGTTGTGTTGTAGTTTTATTTTTAATTTCGAACCTATTTCAGGTTTTATTTTCTGTTTTTTCTTCTCAGTTTCAATCAAGTAGGAATATATTCCATTTTTTCTTTTGTTCAATTCTTTTTCAACTGCAATTTCTCGGTCTTTTAGATTTTTAAAAACGCTATCTACATGCATTGATTCCGTTTCACAGTCAAAGTATTTCTCGGACCTGTCCAATATTAATATTCCATGATGCACTCTTTTCTTAACTATCCAAGTTTCGTTTGTTATAGGATCAAATATTTGAGTGTTTGGTGGGATTCCATTTTCGGAATGTTGTAACTCTGTTAAAAGTCCAATTGCGGTGATATTAAAACACTCAATGATTTTTATGAAACCTTGTTCCATTGACTTACAAATAAATTTTCACTTCTAAATCCTGCTCTATCGACTCTTTGAAGAAAGATTTTAAATTATCTATATCATTATTTATGTCTTTCAAAGTATAATCATTGGTCGTCCAAAACTTTAAAATCTTTTCTGAGTCAACTTTTGGAGAAAACTCTTCTTTGTTCAGTATTCTGCGGACTTTTTCAATTTCGTTTTTCAGTACAGATATTTTATCTTGTTTATACGATTGTAATTCGTCTGTCCATTTGTCCGAATTAAGGTCTAAATTCAAGAGTATTGGGAACTCATCTCTTATGTTTTTAGGTAAATGCCTAGAACAATAAATTAGAAAATTAGGAGCCATCTCAGAAACAACTTCCTCTTTTTTATTTAAAGCTCTCATCCATCTTCCCATAATTTTGGTTTTAATGACACACAACAAAGGTGTATGTTAACGGTAAACATATTTCTCTTATAGAAGTAACTAAATTAGTAAATCTTTTACTTTTTTAATTTTTTTTGCCACATGAGTATAAATTTTAGTTGGTTTTGCTCTCGCATTATAAGAACCAAGATTAAAAAGGTGTCAAGAATATAGTAATGTATTAATCTTCTAATATTGCAGCCTTAATCCATGAGGACATAGATTTAAAAAAACTACTTTCTGTTTCCATTTTGTCAATTTCAGATTGATTAATCAGGCGTTTGAAATACTTTTTTTCAGAATGTCTAGCGTATAGTTCTCCTTCGAAACGATAAGCCTTTGAAAACATTTTTATTCCTGTGATAAATTCTTTGAGATTGGGAAAGTTAGTATTTATAAATGTCTCTATAGTTTCATTTTCTGATATAAAGAGCTCACCAGTACTACCGTTGATGATTTCGTAATTGCCATTCTTTCTTTTAGAAAGAAATAAGATTAACCGTTGTCCATTTTTTGGAAATTTAATGCGTCTATCACAGGTCCATTCTCTCCACATAGTAACAGTGATTTTTTGTGCAGATGTACCTTTAACAAATTCAGAAATTTGAAAATCGTATTCATATACAGAAAAAGATACCTCAGAAATAGCACCAACGACAATTAAATCAGCTTTTGAAATAATAACAGGGTATGATAACGTTCTTTTTTTAAAATTAGAGTTTGTTGTAAATCCTAAAATTAATAGTATAGAAATCAAAGTTTTCATAGCTAATGTTTATATTATTCTGTTAACCCCTCACTTTCAAGATATAAACTTTCCAATTGTTCTTTTATTTCATTTGATGGGTTTTTCCACATACCGCGTTGTATGGCTTCTAATAAACGCTCACTCATATCCTTTAATGCCCAGGGGTTATTTTTTTGTATAAATTCTTTGTTTTTTGGAGTTAATAAATAACTCTCAGTAATTCCTTCATACATAAAATCATCGATAAGATTTGTAGTGGCGTCATAAGCAAAAAGATAATCTAAAGTAGCAGCCATTTCAAAAGCACCTTTGTATCCATGTCGTTGCACACCGTTAATCCATTTTGGATTAATTACTCGGGATCGATACACTTTTAAAAGTTCTTCTTTTAATGTTTTTACTTTTGGTGTTTCTGGTATAGAGTTATCACCAAAATATATAGCTGCGTCTTCTCCTTTTACTGTTTTTACAGCATTTGCCAAGCCACCATGAAATTGATAATAATCATCACTATCTAGAATATCATGTTCACGATTATCCTGATTTTGCATGACAATCTGCATGGCTTGTAGTCGATATTGAAATGACTCATGTGCAGAGACTCCTTTTTTAGAGTTGCCATACGCATAACCGCTCCAGTTAATATATACTTTGGCAAGATCTTCTTGTGTTTGCCAGTTTTTTTCGTCTATTACAGCTTGCAATCCGGCACCATACGCTCCTGGTTTAGATCCAAAAACACGATACAACGCACGTTGTGTTGCTTCATCTTTTGGTAATCCTTGTTCTTGCCATTGTTGTTGTTCTGCTAAAAAACGCTTGCGTATAGGATTGTCTTCTACAGACTCATCCAGATGTGCTAAACGTGTAACAACGGCATTAAATAGATTTATAACATCAGGAAATGCATCTCTAAAAAAACCTGAAATCCTTAAGGTTACGTCTATTCTAGGCCTTTTTAATTTTAGTAATGGAATGATTTCAAAATCGGTGACTCTACGATTTACATTTTTCCAGATGGGTCGAACTCCCATAAGTGCGAATGCTTGTGCAATATCATCACCTCCTGTGCGCATCGTTGATGTTCCCCAAACTGAAACTCCAATAGTTTCGGGATAATCGCCATTTTCTTGTAAGTATCTATCAATAATGAGTTGTGCACTTTTTTCTCCAAGTCGATAGGCAGTTTCGGTAGGTATGGTTCGTACATCTACAGAATAGAAGTTTCTTCCTGTTGGTAGTAAATCTAACCGCCCACGAGTAGGGGCACCAGACGGTCCTGAAGGCACGTAATAACCATTTAATCCATTTAATAGAAAATCCAACTCATCGGTTGTTTTTTGCACTTTTACTAATGTGCTGGTTTTTATATGTTGGATTATTTGGAACGTTAAAGGATACAATGTAGTTTCTTCTCCCTTTTCTAAATAAGAGATTAACAATCGCTTTACAATGTGTTCTAATTGCGCAACTACTTGCCCAGCAGTTTTACAAAATACACCTTCAATAGTAAGCTCCATTACTGCTGTATACGGAATCTCTAATATGTTCTCTTCAATACCAAGATCTTTGGCTAATACTTGAGTAATCCCTTGTTGTTTATATCCGGGAACTCTATGCAATGCAATTAATAAATCTATTAGCTGTTCATTAACTGGTGCTTTACCAAAAATGTGTAATCCATCTCTAATTTGTGCTTCTTTTAATTCACATAAATACCCATCTAGCTTAATTAGTAGTTCGTCTACATCATCTGATGCAATACCTAGATCTACATTTAACTTGGTTTCTTTAACCAGTCCAGATATCTCTTTTTCTAATGCTCGAGATCGTTTTGGGTCTAAGGAAGCAGCCTCATAGTATTCGTCTACTAGATGTTCCAGCTTCATTAAATTTCCATAGCTCTCTGCTCTGGTCATAGGTGGAATCAGGTGATCGATAATCACTGCTTGATTTCTCCTTTTAGCTTGTGTTCCTTCCCCGGGGTCATTAATAATAAAAGGATAAAAGTGGGGTAGTGCACCAAATACAGCTGCCGGGAAACAGGTTTCAGCATTTAAGGATACACTTTTTCCCGGTAACCATTCTAGATTACCGTGTTTTCCTAGATGAATAACAGCATCTGCTTGATAATTTTCTTGTAACCAGAAATAATAGGCTAAATATTGATAAGTAGGAGGTAAATCAGGTGAATGATAAATTGCCTGTGGGTCTTGGTTATATCCTCGAGAGGGTTGAATACTTACAAAGGTATTACCTAATAAAAATCCCGAAATAATAAAACCATTTTCAGTACAATAGGGATCATTATCTGGAGTACCCCATTGCTCGGTAACCTTATTTTGTAGTTCTTGGGATAATAACGAAAAGCATTGTTTAAATTCGTTATGACTAAACACTAGAGCATGTGGTCTTGTAGTTGTTGTAGTGATATCGTTGGTAGTGACCTGGGTAATCCAATGCATGATTTCGGTACCACTTTTTGGTAATTGCGTCCCTAGATCATAACCTTCTGTTTGTAACGCTTGCAGTAATACCACACAACTCTCAGGAGTATCCAAACCTACACCATTAGCTAAACGACTATCTTTATTTGGATAATTAGGTAAAATAATAGCCACTTTTTTTTCACTATTCTTTTTAACCTGAAGTGAAGTCCATCGCTTAGCTAGCTCTGCTGTAAATTCACATGCAGGAATATAAGCTTCATATTTTAGAATAGAACTATCTGTAAGACTATCTTTTTCTATTTCCTTTTTAAAAGAAACCGCACGTCCTATTATACGCCCATCTATTTCGGGCAAGGCAATATTCATTGCTATATCTGTAGGAGGAAGACCAAAAAGTCCTTCTTCCCAGACTTTTTTATTTGCTGTAGAAAATATTGCTTGTAATACAGGAATTTTTAAGTTTTCAAAAATAAATTCAGAGCCGTCCATAGGTTTTATAGTAAACCCTGTAGTGTTTATGATAGTATGAATATCGCGTTTCCCTGAATGCGTCATTAACGATTGTACTTGTTCTACTAATTTTGAATCCCTAAGGTTACTAGTAAAAACCACAAAAGTATTCATCCCTTTAGCATGTAATGCCTTACTTATTGCCTGTATTGGAGATAGGTTATCTGAAAGATAATGTGTGCGATATGCTAATATAACTACATTGGGTCTTGAAGAGTTAAGTGAAAGTTCAAGTGTTTCCTGTTCTAATAATCCAGTTTCACAAGTAAATAAAAATACATCAGCTATTGATTTAACTGGAGTAATGTTTATCTGATCATTAAAAAACGTATATCGCAGATAATTCAAAAAAGCTACTGAATTTTCTTTTCCTCCTTCTTGTAAATACTGTCGCGATTGGTGTGCGATCTGAATATCAACAGAAGATAGTTTCATTAGCTCAAAATCGGGTTCATGAGCAGGTAAGAACAAAATAGTATTACCAATTCGTTCCTGTAGTTCGACTAGGGATTCTATTAAGTATTTGTAGTAACTAATACCTCCCAACATGCTACAAATGATAACTTTGGCTTTTTCAAGGACTTCCTCAAGATAGGTGTCAATTGTTAATTCTTGTTTAAGATATACTAGATTGGTCATACGTAAACTTGGTAAAGTATCTCCTTCGGTTTCATACAATTGTTTGTATGCTTCATTCATGGTATGAATCTCGGTATCGCCAGCACTTAGAAATACAATATCCCCGGGTTGTTGTTCGATATAAAAAATTTCATCATCATTTGGATTCCATCCACCAGGTATTGTTGCTACTAAATGCATATATCTTTTGGTTTTAACGCTGCCCAATACAAGTGAATATAGCTAGCGTATACATTTTTATAAGTATATATTTTTGTTGAAATTTCTTTATCTCTTGCGGTGAAAACTTTTCCGATACTAGAGTTGGTTTGATCATTAAGTATTTTAGAATAATGAAATTCATGTCCCCAGATTTCTAAACCCTCAAAAAGTACTTTACGATAGCCTAAGGATAATTTTTTATTTTCCATAGAGGTACTATAGTCAAATATATTGACCATAGAATGTGCCAATCCCTTTTCATCTATAATCGTTTTTCCTAGATACATCATTCCTCCGCATTCTGCATAGATAGTTACACCTAGGTTAGCGGCATTTCTGATTTGGTTACACATGCTTACATTTTGAGATAATTTTTCTAAATATAATTCTGGGTAGCCACCTGCTAAATAAATGTAATCTGCATCCGGAAGCTGTGAGTCGTGAATTGGGCTAAAATATACAATACGTCCGATAGATTCTAACCACTTTAAATTTTCTATATAGGTAAAGCTAAACGCCTCATCTTTTGCGATAGCAATTGTTTTTGTTTTAGAGGGAGTTTTGACTGGTATTTTTTCTCTTGCTATCTTATTAATTTCTTTGGCAGATTCTAATAGCTTTGAGACCGAGATGTTTGAGGTTATATGAGAAGCAGCTTTTTCTATTATCGTTTCAAAAGTCTTATCAATATGTAGACCCAAATGTCGAGATGGTATAGCAATTTCTTCATTAGGAGGGATATATCCCAATGATGGAATACCAACCGTATCACAAGCTTCTTTCAAGAAAGCATAATGAGATTCTGTTTTAACAAAATTAAATAGTACTCCAGCTATTTGAACCTCAGGATCAAATGTTTTTAATCCATGCAAAATAGGAGCAATTGTATATGCCATACTACTGGCATTGACAACTAAAATAACAGGAATATCTAATAACTTGGCAATTGCAGCAGAACTTCCTTGATCTTTTACAGCACCATCAAATAACCCCATAACACCTTCGATAATACTGATGTCGGTACCTTGTTGATAGTTATTAAATGTGCGTATCACATGTTCTTCTGGCATCATTACTACGTCTAAATTCACAGCAGGTTTTCTGGCTGCAGTACTATGATGGATAGTATCAATATAGTCCGGACCACACTTAAAAGGTTGTACATTTAAACCTTGATTTGAAAACCAACGACATAAACTTAACGTTACCGTTGTTTTCCCAGAATTACTCCATGGAGCTGCTATTAAAAATGCTTTAGACATATGAATTAAAAATCAGAAATCGCAGTATAATTTAATTGTAAGATTTTAGCCATTTCTTTTGCTTTACCTAATTTTACAAAACCTAATTCTGTATCTATAATAGTCGTTTTAGATATTTTACTAAGATATTTTTTATAGGTGGTTATAGCATATTGAAAAGAATCTTTGGCCCCTGTGTTAGCTTTGCCATCTGTAAAAACAAATAGCTGCACCGTTTGAAGGTTTAAGGATTTTAATACTTCATAAACTTTAAAAAATGCAGCTCCTAAATTGGTTTTCCCTTGAGTTCTTAATTGCTGATTTATAGAGGTGATTTCTTTTGTGTTTGTAGTGAACTCTTGTAGAATTTTAGCAGACGACCCCTGCAAACCAACTATAGCATACTGTATTTTATGTAAAGGGTGTGATAGTACGGTTTTTTCGATAACCCCTTTTAAATAGGCCATTTGTTGATCTATTGCCATAGAAGCACTGGTATCTACTAAAAATACAATACGCGCTATTGCTTTTTGTACTAGTTGTTTATGAATACGATTAAAAACTCCTGATTTTAAATAGGCTTTTACAGATTTTGCTATTGCGATCTCAGTGTGAGGATTTAAAGGATAGGGTGCTGATGAAATATTAGAAAGAGGATTTAGTTTAATGTTTTGTTTGTTGTTTTTCTTTGGAGCAGAAAACTGTAGTCCTTGTTGTACCGATTTAGGTAATTGAAATTCTGCCTTAGTAGAGGCTTGAGCTATTGATTCTTCTTGTGAATCTTTATTTTTTTGATTGGTATCATCATTTTCGTTTGTAGTATTAGGTGGAGTATATTCTTTTGCTCGATGTTGTAGTACAAATGGTGCAATACTATTTACAATTTCAAGAGTTACTTCTGGATAATTATAATAGGCTGCATATGCTCTGGCAGTCTTTAATAATAAAATATCCGCACGCATTCCTTCTACTTTATTAGTGATCGTTAACTCTGCACAAAATTCTTGAACGTCTTCTGGAATGATAACATTTTGTAATCGCTGTTTTCCAAAAAGAACCTGTTCTTTTATTTTCTGTTCTTCAGACTCAAATTTTATAAAGAATGTTTCTGGGTCGTTATCAAATGAGAGACGTTGCATAGCGATCTGAGAACGTATTTTTTTATCTGTAGGAGTATCAATATTTACACTAAGACCAAAACGATCTAATAGTTGTGGTCGTAACACTCCTTCTTCTGGATTCATCGTTCCTACCATACAAAAACGGCTATCTACCCATTGAGATATGCCTTCGCGTTCTAGATGATATCCTCCCGTTGCAGAAGCATCCAACAATATATCCATTAGATAATCATTAAGAAGATTAATTTCATCAATGTATAAAAACCCTTGATGCGCCTGAGCTAATAACCCTTTGTCTACAATAGATACTTTTTTATTAATTAATGTTTCTAAATCGACGCTACCCAATACTCTGTCTTCTGTGGCACCAATTGGTAGGTTTACAAATGGAAAATTTTCCCCCATCAACTGACTTAATCCTCTTACCATCGTAGTTTTGGCAGTGCCTTTATCACCTGTTGCTAATACTCCGCCAATGGTTGGATCGACTAAATTAAGTAACAAGCATAATTTTAAATCTTCTTGTGCTAGTATAGCAGTAAAAGGGTAATTATATTTTGATTGCATCTATTTCTATATAAGAGTTGTAAAAATAAGGATTTATGCAGGTAGAATGGTCATCCTTCTTTGTTTAAATATCACTTTTATGAGGATATAAAAGAAGATGATGTGCGTGGTACTTAAAAGTATTTATTTCTGAATCATTTGAATATAACAAACAATACTTTTTATCAGAATATTCTGTGTGTTTAAGGATACCCTATAAAATAATAAAAACTTTACAAACCTAATTTCCTAATATTTTCCTATTTTTAGATTAGCTATTGATTTTTTCTGTTTCTAGAGAATTATTCAATTTCTAGTCAAAATGCTAAGGAATACTAAGCTTATTCGAGCCAGAGTATTCGTTAGAAGTCAGTCTTTCTAATTACCCCTACTTTTTTGAATATCGATATGGCTTTCTATGTAGTAAATAGTCATATTGAAAAACCTACTTTACATGAAAAAAATTTTAGCAATAGATGATCAGCAACTTGTTTTATTATCCTTAGAAAAACACCTGTCGGATCAAGGATACATTATCGAATGTGCAAGTGATGGACAATCAGGACTAGAACTGTTTGATAGTTTTAAGCCTGATATTGTGATTGTGGATATTAACATGGATGGAATGTCTGGTCTTGAGGTTATTGAAAATATTCGTCAAGAAAAAAAATCAGACGTTAAGATTTTGGTGATGTCTGGTAATACTAATGAAGATACCATTCTAGACGGTTTTGATTTAGGTATAGATGACTATATGAAAAAACCACTATCACTTAATGAAATTTCGGCAAGAATAGCAAGAATATTTGGAATAAGATCAAGAAAGAAAACAGAAAACAACACTAAAGGTCAAATGTTACAAAGACATTGCGTAGGAGTTGTTATCCCATGTTATAATGAAGAAACAAGAATCTTGAGTAAAGAATTTACCGATTTTACTCATAGTAACTTAGGATATCATTTATGTTTTGTGAATGATGGAAGTACAGATAATACATTAGAAGTTTTAAAAAAATTATCTGAAGGTAGAGAAGATAATATAAGTGTTTATAATTGCGAAAAAAATGGAGGAAAAGGAGAAGCAGTGCGACAAGGGGTTTTGCATTTGGCAAAAGATCCGCAATTAGATTATATAGGATATTTAGATGCTGACTTGTCCACAGATTTTAAGGATTTTGATGATTTGGTTAAAACGATAGAGTCCTCAAAATTTAAAATAGTAAGTGGCTCGAGAATGAGTAGGATGGGAGCAAATATTACAAAAGAATCTGCGCGTAAAATAATAAGTAAAACGATCAATCTGATTATTCGAAATATCTTGAGTATGTCATTTAATGATACGCAATGTGGTGCTAAAATTATGGATAGAGAAATAGTCAATGAAATGTTCCGAGAGAAGTTTATTACAAAATGGTTGTTTGATGTTGAAATCTTTATGAAGATGCGCAAATTTTACGGAAAAGAAAAAGCAATTTCTTATATATGCGAGCAACCTCTTAAACGTTGGATACATGCAGACGGTTCTAAGTTATCTATGAAAGATTCTGTGAAAATTGTTGGGCAACTTGCTCAAATTGCTTATCACTATAACTTTAAAGTCAAATCAAAAGTCAGTTGAAATTAGATGTATAAAAGAAAACAGTTCTGCAAAAGGTTACAGAGTATCTATGTATTCTGTGATCATTTGTAGAACTTTTTCGAAATCTTCTTTAAGTTCGTAATTCCCATCCTTTAGATTGTTTTCATAATCTGTTGCGATTTCATAACTTTTTTCAAGTCCAAAAATACTTACCTTGTGCTTCAGTTTATGTACGTCTTCTGCAGCTTTTATTAGATTTTTATTTTCTAAATTACTGAAATATTGAGCTTTTTCTAGAGGGAATTCTTTTTTGATAACATTAAAGATTCTTTCTTCAAAAGTTTTATCTCCATTAGATAACTTATTGATTTCTGATAAGTTTGGTTGTTCCATTGTAGTTGGTTTTTAATTAGAACATGATCGTCTGATAATTTGGAATATTAAAACCATTCTAGGAGTGCTCTTTGTAACATAATTAATCCGACCACAATAGAAATGATTCCAATAATACCGTTCATCCATTTAAAGATAGAAATATTTCGCTCTATAAAACGACTCATTGTAAAAATTAAGACATAGCTATATATTGCCATAGAGAGAATAACACCAATTGATTCTATAATCAATATCCAGATAGCATCAGAAACCGTATCAGCACTTATAATTAATGCAGATGTAAGCGCACCTCCGGTTCCAGCCAACCCATGTAACATCCCAATCCAAAAAGAACGATTAATCGGGTTCATAGCTATTTCTTCACCAGTTTTACCATGTAAATGAATGGGATTATTAGCCATATGTTCATGAGCTTCTATTTTTTTATGATCCGCCATCATCTCGTTGACCTTATGGTTTCTACGAATAGCCATAATACCTAACCAAATCATAATAGGGCCCACTGAAAACTCAGCCCAGAAAGATAAGCCTTCAATAAAAGTTAACAGCGCAGTTCTAAAAATCAACGCTATTCCTCCAAATAGTAATAAAGTAACAGAATGTCCTAATGCCCACTGAGAAGCAGTAAAAACCGTTTTTAAATTGACTTTTTTCTTTTGAATAGCATTTTCTGCTGCTAAAACAGAAACAGCCGACATATGATCAGGTTCAAAAGAATGTAATACTCCTGCAATAAGAGGTCTGGCAAGATTCATTATGTTCATAAAGGATACGCTATATGGATTCCATCATTATTGATCAAATACATCTGAAGATGCACATTTGGGGCTATTTTCTGACAATGATAATGACATCTTTTTATTAGTTCTTGATAAAATTTTTCTTGGCTGGCAAAAGTAAAAATTTCTCTAAGACGTCCGGCCATATTTAATGCTAAAACTTTGTTAGCAATCTCTTCTGGGTAGCCACATGCTATTGCTAATTCATAAATAAAATTTTTGTCCCAGGTTGTTTTACCGCTATGTGTATTGGTATTGCCTTGTGCTAGTTTTGCAGCTTTACCAAGCATAATACCCATAGATACTTTTGTGATTTGTTGAGATTGATGAATTTTTTCAAAAGTTTCCTGAATCCAGTTTCCGTAATGAATACAAGAAATATCATCTATTTCAGGAAACAAGCCTTTCAACATTTTTTCGCTACGTGCACCAGAATTAATTAATAATTCGGTTTTTTTATTGGCAATAGCAACATCTATTCCTTGTTGGATGCTTGCAATATATGAGGCTGCAGAAAAAGGAGTTACTACTCCCGAGGTGCCTAAAATTGAAATGCCATATAGAATTCCTAATCGACTATTAAGGGTTCTTTTAGCTAATTGTTCGCCATCTTTAACGGATACTTTAATATGTACTCCTTTGGTTTCTATTTGATGATCTGATAATATTTTTTTGCAAACAGTACTCATCATTTTTCTAGGTACAGGATTAATTGCTGGTTCACCTACAGGAATTTCTAATCCAGGAAGTGTTACTAGTCCAACTCCTTTGCCTCTTACAAAAACAATTTCTTTAAGTGTATTAAAAGAAACTGTTACCGAGATGTGTGCTTTATGTGTTACATCAGGGTCGTCACCGGCATCTTTTATGGTAGCGTATTTGGCTTCGTTTGTAGTAAGAGAGATTAAGTTTACTTTGAATGTAACTGTTTCTCCAATGGGTAATATAACCGATACTTCTTCTAGTTTGTTTTGTGTGACTAGACTTAATAAAGCAGCCTTGGTGCATGCTGTAGCGCAAGCTCCGGTTGTGTAACCTCTGCGTAATGGTTTGTTAGGTATGTCTTGTAGTTCGCTCAAAAATTAAGTTACCAGTTTTGTCAATTCGTCTGTAGTATCTATACAAAGATACCGATTCGAAATTTCTGGTTTTTTTAGAATTACTATAGGTGTTTTTAAATGAAGAGCCGCTTGTATTTTTTCTTCTAGTTTACCATTATTGCCACTTTCTTTAGTTAAAATAACATCTGGAGCTATCTTCTCGAACAATTTTATTTCTTCTTTTTTAGATTGTGGGTATCCAAAAAGTAAATGTGTTTTAGGGAAATTAACTTCTAAGGCAATAGCACGAGAAGAATCTCTGTCTAAAATACGAAACCAAGTGGGATGTGTTTTCCAATATGATTTAAGTTTTATGATGGTTTGCACACCAGATAAAGCAAGCAATGATTGGTAATTATTCGTGTGAAAAAGGTTTATGGCTTCTTCAAAACTATCAATATGTGACACAAGTCGATGTGAAACTCGTGTTGAGAATTTTCTTTGATAACGAATTAAAGGAATTGGTAAAGAAAGCTTAGCAATAGTTTGGTGTAATTGTATAGCAAAGGGGTGCGAAGCATTAATAATGATGGTAATGTTATTCGTAAGACAGAAAGATTCTAGTAGGGTTGAGGTCATCTCACCAAATATGGGAGTACCTTGCCCTGTATAATCTACTTGAGTTTTGGTAGAATAATAATATGAAAGATCCAGTTTATCAAGTATTTTAGCTACTTGTTTACCTTCTGTAGTACCACCAAAAACCAGTATCATGAATTCTCAGCTATTTTTTCTTTTTTTCTAAAAATATGATGCCATTTATCATCATATAACCATGATCGGTTCTTTCTTGCTCCAATGGCTTCACCTACTACAATCATAACTGTTCTACTAAGTTTATTAGTTTTAATAATTTGTGTCAATTCAGAAAGAGTACCGATCCAAACTTTTTCATCTGGCCAACTTACACGATAAAGTATGGCTAAGGGAGTATCTTCAGGATAGTATTCTAAGAGTTGTTTTTGTATTTTCTTGGCAATACCAACACTTAAGAAAATACACATTGTAGCTCTTAGCTTAGCCATATCAGCTATTTTCTCATGTTCAGGCATCGGTGTGTTTCCTTCTCCTCTTGTAAGAATTATAGTTTGTGCAACTTCCGGAATTGTAAATTCTGATTTTAGGTACGCTGCAGCTGCTTGAAAAGAAGAAATTCCAGGAACGATATAATACTCATATCCTTTTTCATCAAAAATAGTCATCTGTTCTTGTATAGCACCATAAATGGATGGGTCGCCAGAATGTAATCGTACAATAGATTTTCCTTGGGTATAATACCTGTCTATGATTGCTATTTGTTCTTCTAGGGTCATAGAAGCCGAGTTTCTAACTAGGGCTCCTTCTTTTGCCATATGCGTTAATGCTTCAGGAACTAAACTACCAGCATATAGGATACAATCTGCATTTTCTAGAATGTATTGACCCTTTAGGGTTAACAGTTCGGGGTCTCCTGATCCGGCACCTATAATTGCAATACTTGCTTTTCGTTCGTAAACGCCTACTAGACTAAAAGCATACGTAAACTTTTTACCTGATTGGGTGAGTACTTTGGTTTTCTCAACAAGCCATTTGGATTGCCCTGCAATTAGTGCTGCGGCTGCTTCGGATACTCCATAAACTCCCACTTTTTTCTTAACCACTTCAGAAGGGTTAGCAACG
Source organism: Aquimarina sp. AD10 (assembly GCF_003443715.1). Taxonomy (NCBI): domain Bacteria; kingdom Pseudomonadati; phylum Bacteroidota; class Flavobacteriia; order Flavobacteriales; family Flavobacteriaceae; genus Aquimarina; species Aquimarina sp. AD10. Next base: position 5,499,514 of record NZ_CP031965.1, read on the forward strand.
TCGATAGTATTTAGTTCATCTCCTGTATAAGTAATAAAAGGAATTTCATTTTGTGAAGCGAAATCAAGATAAGCTTGTTCTTTGTTTTTGATTGAGGCAGATCCAATAGCATAAATGCTTTCTTTTGCAATCCCTTTTTGATATAAAGCAGACTCCATATCTTCAATTAATAATGAAGGTTCAATATCTTTCGCACAACCGCTACCTATTGCGATACAGGGAGCATAGTAGGTAATTATCGGGGTTTTACAATCTATAACTTCATATCCTATATAAATTATTAATTCATAGGTATCTAGGCTACAATCTTCAAGATTGTAATATATATCGACAAAATCGGGACAGCTTTTTTCTAAATATGATGTGCCTTTATCTTTTATTTTTAAGATGAGTGCTGTGGATTTTCTATTTACAAATAAAGAGATGATTTCGTTGGTACCAGTATTGCTTTTTGCTTTCCAACCATATGTTTCTGCAAGTGTATCTAATGACCACAATTCTTGCAGATCACTCGAGGTAGAAAGTACCGCCTGTGCATCTAATATTCTGCCTACTTGTTTTGTGAGTATATTTGCTTTTCCAACATGTCCGCTAAGAACAGATTGCACAAATTTACTTTGATCGTCCACGTTTATTATTGCAGGATCTGATGTTTTATCTTTGATATGTGGAGCAATACTACGAACACATATGCCTAATGCACCTACAAAAACCCAAGCATCGTAGCTATTAAAAGAAGCACTCATTAATTGACTGGCAGTATCAATTTGGTGAATGTCTTTGTTAGCTGTTACCTTTCTTGTGGTGTACACTTTAGAACGGTAGAATTCTTTTTGCAGTGTTTTGGCTATTTGTAGTCCTTGATCTGTAAAGCAGAGTATGGCGATTTTTAGAGTATGTTCTGACATAAATATTTAGAAGGGAATTATAAAAAATATCAAAAACAAAGATACCAGAAGTTATGTTGAATCAAGCTTAGTTTTTGATACTTTTTGCCTTTAATAATGTAATAGGATTATGAGCATCTACAGTAATAGTATGTTCGGTTATGATCTTGTATTCAATATTAGCGCAGCTTCGTTTAAACTGTTGGATCGAATTTTCTTTTACGGCATTAATAATAATGGTAGTTGTGGGTTTTAAAAAAGATTGAATTTTTAAAAAAAAGTCTTCTAGTTTACCACCATGTCCCCCAATAAATATAGTATCGGGTTTTGGTAATTTATTTAGGTCTTGTTCTAAGAAATCTCCAATAATAGCTTGAATTCCAGGGGCTCCAAAACGTTTTTGATTTTCGTTGAGTATCGCTTTACATTCTTTTCTTTTTTCAAAAGCAATTATTTCTACTTCCGGGTTTTTTAATTTTGCTTCAATACTAATAGATCCAGTACAAAAACCAATATCCCAGAATACCGAAGAGTTTAAAATTTCTAAAAGATGTAATGTTAGTAATCGAATAGGCATTTTGGTAATCATTTTAGGCCTATTCTGTAATCCAACAAAGTCTTTATTTTTTATTCCGAAGTCTATAACACGATGATTTTTCTTTTTTAAAAGGACACAATTTAAGGGATGAAACTCTTTTTTTGCAGCTTCATATAATGATAACTCATGAAATTTTTCGTTATCGCCCTCTATATCCTCCCCAACAATAATATCATAATTTGTATAGCCATAATCAATCATACGTTTCGCAATTGCTGCTGGGTTTTTCTCTTGGTCGGTAAGTACACCGATCAATTTGTTTTGTTGGATTATACTGACATCAAATGTTATCCATGTTCTGCCATGAACACTAACTGTTTGCAGTTGATTACTATTGGTATTTGTTGCATTTGCTAGTAATTGAATAGCACTAAAATAGGGTTCAATTATGATTTCAGTATTTGGATATTTGTTTTTTAACGTGTTTGCAAATCCATAAAACAGCGGGTTTCCCGACGCAAAAATGATAATGGGGGCTTCTACTTTTTCATAGGTTTTATAAACCTCTGACATCGGAGATTGAATATATATCCATTGATGATTTTCTGGGAGACTGTGCTTAACCAATTCATAATGGCGTTTTCCTCCACTAAATATGTGATGTTTTAGAATAATTTGTAGCTGCTCTTTATTAAAATTAGGCGCTTTATTTCCAATACCTATAATATGAAAAGTCATAACGATATTTGTATATAGCTTTAGTAATTTAGGAAGGATTATATTGCTCTTCTACAACTACTTCTTGTCGCATTTTTTTTCTATCCCATTTCCTAAGCTCTAACTCAGGTTGGTTATAAAACATATCTGTATACCCAAAACATAAATAACCTATCAATTGATTTTCAGATGGTGCATGAAGTACTTTTTTAACTTTTTTTGGGTCTAAAATGCTTACCCACCCCATTCCGATATTTAAAGATCTTGCCATAAGCCACATGTTCTGTATGGCACATACCACACTATATTTTCCCATATTCGGCATACTGGTTTGACCTAATACGGGCCCCTTTTTAGGTTTGTAAAATACAGCGATATTTAAAGGAGATTCTATAATCCCTTCTAATTTAAGTTTTATATACTCTTTTTGCTTTTCCTCTTCGAATAATAGAGCCGCCTGAGCAGTTTCTTCAGAAAATGTTTCTTTTATTGCACGTTTGGTTGCTTGATCTTTGATGAGTACAAATTCCCACGGTTGAGAAAATCCAACAGAAGGGGCAGAAAATGCAGCTTCTAGTATCGTATCAATTGCTGTATGAGGAATCGGGGTACTCAAGAAACGATTTCCACGAACATCTCTTCGATGCATTAAAATTTCTTTTAATAATTCTTGCTCATTTTTATCAAACAATCGTTGCGAGTGTTCTATCATAATGCCACAGATTTAACTTCTTCAAGGGTAAAAGCTGCATTTACAATAGCAGCAGCAAAATTGCTTCCTCCTCTTTTTTCTGAAATTAGCGCATAAGGAGTATTTGTTATCGTTTTTAAACGTTCTTTAGATTCAATTACATTAATAAATCCAACTGGGGCTCCAATAACACCGGTAGGGGATAGTATACCTTCATGAATTTGATCTGTTATCTCAATTAATGCTGTAGGCGCATTACCGATAACAAATAACGCTTTTGGATATTTTTTTGCTGCTAATTTTATACCAGCTTGTGTTCTTGTTAATCCCTCTTTTTCAGCTAAGGTTAAAGCTTCTGGATCATTTAATAAACAAACGACCTGATTATTGTATTTATTGGTATATGCCTTTGTGATCCCAGCTTGTACCATAGTTACATCGGTTACAATGGTGCCTCCATCTTTAAGATATTCATGCCAAATGGCAATAGCTTTTTCTGATGTATTTATATAATTGATATACTCAAAATCTCCTGATGTATGAATACATCGAATAGCTGCCCAAAGTGCATCTTTTTGTAATGTGTTTGGGGGGATATTATTAAGTATTTCTGTAAAACTGGCCTGTTGGATCTCTAATCCTGTTTCTGGTTTTCTATTTAAATATCCTCTGGGGGTAATTAAATTGTCTTTATATCTAAACGTTTGACTATTCCCAATAAGCACCACACAAAACATATCAACATCATTAATATCTAGGTTTTCTAATGTGGTGATTTTAATATGTTCTTCTGTTCTTCCTAATTGTTTACAAATAGCAACGGGGGTTTCTGCATTGCGATATTCTAGGTATATATCTTTTAAAGCCTTAAGTTGCCAATACCTTTTCTTACTTCTTGGGTTATATAATCCGGTAACAAAATCTCCTATTGCAGCTGCCCTAATACGATTTTCAATAGTGGTCCAAGGGGTCATTAAATCAGACAAAGAAATACAACAAAAATCATGACCTAAAACAGCTCCTAATTTACTGCCGGCTGTAATAAAAGCAGAAATACCAGGTACAGTTTCTACAGGTATTTCTAATTGCTGCTCTGCAACTTTTTGATATACAATTGATGCCATAGCATAAATACTGGCATCTCCTGAACCAATAACAACAACAGATTCTCCTTCTAGGGCATGTTGGATTGCAATTTCGGCTCTTTTTTCTTCTTCGCTAAGTTCTTTTCCTATACATAGTGCATTAGGCTGCACCAAATGTTGTATAAATTGAAAATAATAATGATACCCAATGAGTACTGTAGCCTCTGAAATTGCTTTTGTAGCCATGGGAATAATATAGTCTGAATGTCCAGGGCCTAGCCCTACAACTTTGATCATTTCTTAATAATTAATAATGAGAAATATGGTATTTCTCTATGAGTCAGTTTGGTTAAATCTGAAGTAATATATTCTTGATTGGTTCCTAAGCGCTCGCAATAGTAGCAGTTCCAATCTTTTTTTGCTAATTCTAACCGAAAATTATTCCATCCGGATCTTATTTTCATTAATATCACAGTGTCAAATACTTCAAAATACTTAGTGATTTCTGAAATTTCTTTAATTCTTGGGATCACAGCAATCTTATCGTTTAATAGACTTAAGGGTACTAAATGTTGCGCAGCACCTAGCGAAAAAGAATTGATTCCCGGGATCAAAGAAACTGGTAATTGTAAATCTTGAAGTTCGGTCAATAGATATGAAAAAGAAGCATATAAACTAATATCTCCTTCACATACGATAGCTATTTTTTTTCCTAAATGGTAAGCTTCTTTAATTTCTTTTGCTGTTTGAGCATAGACTGTAGAAGCTTGTGTTCTATCACTTGACATTTTTAGAAAAAAACCTTTAAGTTCTTTCTTCTCTAACCCATGATATTGTAAAATAGGAAATACATAACTTTTTTTAGTACCCTTTGTGATAGATCCAGGATAAAAAATAAGATCGACTTCTTTTAAGATGCGTAATGCTTTTAAAGTCAAGAGCTCTGGATCTCCGGGACCCAAAGCAATGCCATAGATGGTTTGCAAAATTATGTTGTTTTTTTCTTTTTTCTTTTATACAAAAAGAGTTGCCATTTTTCTTCTGCTACTCCTGCTTTATCCATTTCTGCTCTGGCCATAGTAAAGAATAGGTCTGATAATCTGTTAATATAGGCCACCACGTACTCTTCTACAGATGATGGATCTTCATGCATAAGGGTTACAAGTCTTCGTTCTCCTCTTCTAATTTGCGTGCGGCATACATGGCATAGTGCCGAAATTTCATTACCTCCAGGCAATAAAAAATAATCAGAAGGAGAACTGATCTGTGCTTCCATAGCATCCATCCATTGTTCGCAAAAATCGGCTCCGTCTACAGGTTTTGGGTTGGTGTTTTCTTTTTTAGAATTAGAAGGTCTTGCCAAATGTGACATCATATCCATTAAATCCTTTTGAATTTTATGTAGATTTTGTTGCCATTCATGATCATTTTCTAGCTTAGACCTTAGTAACCCAATGGTAGAATTAGCCTCATCTAATGCTCCATTACATTCTATGCGGGCAGAGTCCTTATATTCTCTTTTTCCTCCAAAAACTCCGGTCATACCGGTGTCTCCTTTACGTGTGTATATTTTCATAAACTTAAGCCTCTATAGGTGTCGTTAGTTTTGCTTCTAATGCCTGTTGTAATTTATCTTCTTCTATTTGCTCACCAATAATTACGAGGCGTGTTGCTTTTAGCTCACCTTCATTCCATCTTCTATCAAAATAGTTTTCGAATCGATCTGCTACTCCCTGAACAATCATACGCATAGGTTTTCCGGGTACGTGAATGATCCCTTTAATTCTATAAATGTGATGCTCTTTTACAAGAGATTTTAATGTTTTAATTAATATCTCTGGCGTATGTGGGATTGCTACATTAATAACGATAGAATTGATCTTTTCATCATGTTCATGATCGTGATGGTGGTCGTGCCCGTGCTCATGATCATGATGGTGATGCGTTTCATGATGAGAATGTTTGCTATCTACATGATCTTCGGCTTTAGCATCGATTCCTAGTAGTACTTCAGTAGGAATATTTCCTTTTACTGCAGAAATTAGCTTAATATTATCTCCTACTCGGTTTTGTATAACATCACGGACTTGAATATATTGTTCTTCATTAATCAGATCAGATTTTGTCATGATGATAAGGTCTGCACAAGATAATTGATCTTCAAATAGTTCTTCGATAGAAGATTCGTGATCTAGGTTCTCATCATCTAGTCGTTGTGATTGCACTTTATCTCGATCGCAAATTTCTCCTGTAGCTTGACCAACGCAATCTACAACGGTAATCACTGCATCTACTGTTATTTGAGGTTTAAGGTCAGGCCAGTTAAAAGCTTTTAGTAGAGGTTTAGGCAACGCTAAACCAGATGTTTCTACAATAATATGATCGATATCCTTTTTACGCTCCATTAACTGTAACATCGTCGGTAAAAATTCTTCTTGAACTGTGCAACACAGACAACCGTTACTTAACTCTAATATGTTTTCTTCTTCACATCCGCAGTCATTTCCTTTTAGGATTTCACCGTCCATTCCTAGTTCACCAAATTCATTCACGATGATAGCTAATCGTTTCCCGTTAGCGTTTTTTGCAATGTTATGTATAAGGGTTGTTTTGCCCGATCCTAGAAAACCTGTAATGATCGTTACAGGTATTTTATGTGTGTTTAAAGCCATAGTATTTTTATCAAAATGATTCTAAACAAAACTATTTATTATAGTTTAAAGGAAAAAAGAAATTTGGATATGTTTATGATATAATTGATAAAGGCTATGTATAGTTCTTTAAACATGTATGAGTTTCTTTTTTATTGTAAAGCTGGTTTTACAATTTTTATGACTTTTTCTCTTTTATGGTATTAAGATTTTAAGAGAACAAAACATAAATAAATGTTGAATAATGTAATTTCATTTCTATATATCGAGAATTATCGATATATTTATGTGTATGAATTTAAAATTAGCAACAGAAATAGGAAAATGTTTATCTAATAACCCTAGGGTACAAATTCTAGAATGGTTGAAAGAACCTGAAAAACATTTCCCCCCTCACGAGACATTAAAGCACTTTAATGATGGGGTTTGTGTAACCTATATTCAAGAAAAAGCAGGGCTATCACAATCTACGATTTCTACGTATCTGGCTAATATGGAAAAATGCGGTTTGTTAATCATAACTAGACACGGCAAATGGTCATACTTTAAACGAAATGAGGAATTAATTAGACAATACACTGAATTTCTCCTGTAATGTTTTAAGTCATTATATAAAAAATATCAATCATCAAATTAACAGTTTGATGTCGCAAGAAGCTATTTTAATTTAAAAAACAAATTATGAAAATACTAGTCATTGGTGGTTCGGGAACCATTGGTAAAAAGATTGTAGAGTTTTTTTCAAAAGAGCATCAAGTTATTGTTGCAGGTAGAAGTTCTAAAGATTACCCAGTAGATATCGCAGATACCAAATCCATCAAAGAATTATATAAAAAAGTAAAAGAAACAGGAAAAGTAGATGCCATAATATGTGCTGCAGGTGAGGCAAAATGGGCTCCGTTTAAAGATCTTTCTGAAACTGATTTTCATATAGGGTTAAGAAGTAAATTAATGGGGCAAGTAAATGTAGTTAGATATGGACATAAATGTTTGAAAAAGAAAGGATCTATAACACTTACTACAGGGATACTGGCCGATGATCCCGTATATCAAACCACTAGTGCCGCAATGGTTAATGGGGGTATACATAGTTTTGTGCAAGCTGTAGCTATAGAAATGAGGAAAAAAATAAGAGTAAATGTGGTGTCATCTGGTGTGGTTGTAGATGCATATCATAAATATGAAAGCTATTTCCCTGGCCATCCTCCTATCCCTATGGAGAAAATGATAATGGGATACAGAAAAAGCGTTAGCGGTAGAGTTAATGGTGAGGTTATTAGAATATATTCTTAAGAGCATTAATGCATAATAAATCAATATTTATAGATGGAAAAGATAGTAGTTATAGGCGGTGGGTTAATGGGAAGTTCGGTCGCATGGAAATTAGTTGATCGTGATGCAAAAGTAGTAATGATCGAACAACAAGGTCAGAACTATTTTAAAGGATCAAGTATTGGAAATACGGGTATTGCTAGAAGTTTGGGCCCGAAAAAAGATGTGTTTTCATATGCTCATAATAAAACGATCCAAGAAGTTGCTAGACTACTCGAGTATTTAAATGAAGAAGAACCAAAACAACAACATACCATAGATGAAATTTATTCGACATCTCCTGTTTCCTATCTTTATCATAAAAACGAATATGCCAAAATTGAAAAATTAAGATTTAAAAAACAAAAAAAGGATTTTAATAGAGCCTCGTCGAGTTCTTCTTTTAGAAAATTTGGAATGTCGATTCCTGATGATACAATTTTAGTTCGAGAGAAAAGACAATATTCGGGGACTTTAAATCCAACCGAGTTATTAAAAAAACTGCGTTCGGGAATTGAAAAAAAAGGAGGAGAGATAAAGTATGAACATCAGGTAGTTGGGCTTGTAAAAAAAGATGACATTTTTGAAGTAAGCGTTTTGAATATGAAAACACAAAAAATTCATAAACTCAAAGCTAAAAAAGTTGTTGTTTGCTCAGGAGCATATACGGTAAACGTACTCAAAGAGTTTGCCCCTTATTTTAATAAGATTATAAGCCCGAAAAAAGTTGTGCTATCGTTTTTTAAGATTACCGATGATCGTTATGGGCAGTTGTCCGAAGTAGAGAAAGAAGCATTATTTAATAGTCTACCATTCTTTTCTCAAATAAAACAAGAGTATTTTGCAATGATATCCGAACTTAAAGAAGGAGTTTCTCCTATAATAAAAGCTGGGGGGCATCAAAGAAGACGAAATATTCATGACCTAGAAAAAATCTGGGACGAAAAGCCACAAAAGAAAGAACTAAAATGGATAAAAAAACAGTTTAAGAAACACCTGGAAATGCTAGAGATCTATGTGTCAAAAAAGGATATTGAAGAAGTTAAAAGCTATAATTGTGTATATTCAGAGACAAGAACAAAAACACCTATAGTTACTCATATTTTTAATAAGTATGGAGTTCTTGATACAAATATAGCGGTTGTTGGAGGAATGTCAGGTATCGGTGCAAAAGGCTGTTTGTGCTATGGTCTATTAGCTTCTGATCTACTATTAGGAAAAAATGACAAACCTGATAAGATGTATAAAAAAATGACCAAGGCATTTGGTAATCCATCTGTTAATTTATATACAAAAAGAATAAAACCAGGAAGATTGTTTTGAGTTTATAATGAGATTTTTTTTTAGAAAAATTTGGATAGTTTATCAAACCAAAAACTAACCAAATCAATGAAAATTAGGATACAAGTTAAAGCGGATGATTTAAATTTATTTATTATGATTATGAAACTTGAATTAGGTCAAGAGTTTTATGTTAAATCATAACCGTATTAAGTAATAAAGTTTGTTTTGTTAGGTTTGCTAACGAAATAAAAGCATAGCAGAGCACTAATTAAAAATAAGATAAACATACAATGACTGGAGAAACAGATATTTCTAAACTAATAAAAGGAATGACTCCTAAATTAAACAAAGGTGAATACGTGTTTTCGACAGTAACTAACCTTAATAAAATAGATAGAGCAGACACTATTTGTGAATTTAAAGAAAAAGAAGGGACTACTATTGTTATTGAAAGAAAAAAAGCAAACGAATTAAACCTAAGTTATGATTATATTGCTTCTTGGATTACGCTTATGATTCATTCATCTCTTGATGCAGTAGGTTTAACCGCCATATTTTCTACAGAACTAGCAAAAAATGAAATTAGCTGTAATGTAATAGCAGGATATTATCATGACCATATTTTTGTTGACAAAAAAGATGCTGACCAAGCAATTCGTGTTTTAAGAGAATTGTCTGAAAATCAAAAATAAAATCGGTTGACAGCAGTGATTATGAATCATAAAAGTTTTTACACTTACCTTAAGATTTTGTATTTATTAAAATCCACCAAATCTTTTAATAATCTGTTTGAGATGTAATATGAATTTATAAACTATGTATGTAATTTGTTAGTACTATTCTTAATTCTTTGTTTTTTTAAACAGATAGCCATGAGTTCATATTTGAAATCTACCCTTTAGTGTAGCATTTAATCACTAATGGAATGGTAATTTTGTAATAAACCCCATTATATGAAAACTAGATATAGTCGAAATAGAATATACCTGAATGCGAATGAGCAAGAAACCATTAAGAATTATCCAATAATTTTAGGAGGTTGCGGCATAGGAAGTGTGATAGCCGAGTGTATATTACGGCTTGGTTTTGAAAATATTACTATTATTGATGGCGATCAAGTAGAATTGTCTAATCTAAACCGTCAAAATTATACTCAAAATGATGTCTCTATTGATAAAACAGAAGCAATTAAAAACAGATTAAAATCTATTAATGAGAATGCGACTATTACCGTTCATAATTGTTTTTTGACTACAGAAAATGTTGAACAGTATATCAAAGGACATAAAATAGCTATTAATGCCTTGGATTTCACTTCTGAAGTACCTTTAGTCTTTGATAAGATTTGCCAAGAGAATAATATCCCTATTTTGCATCCGTATAATTTGGGATGGGGTGGATTAGTTACTGTAATTGCGCCTAATGGATTGGCATTAAATACAATAGAAAAATTTGATGAAAATTTTAGTGAAGTAAATATGGTAGAATATGCGTCTAATTATTTAAAATTTTGGGGAACACCTCATACTTGGATAGACGATATTATAGAAAAATATAAAAACGAAGAAGAGAGTTTACCTCCTCCTCAACTGTCTATAGCATCATGGACGGTAGCTGGAATGTGCGCACATTTACTTTTTAATATTGCTACTAACAAAGAGTACAAGAAATTCCCCGAATTCTACTTGTCTACTATAATGAATAACTAAATTAACTTATTATTTGTAGCATGTGCAATGGCTTCAGAAATGTTAACTACCTCTAATTTTTCAAATAATTTTCTTCTATGAAATTTTACTGTATCTGGTGAAACAAATATAGCTTCAGCAACTTCATTTATCGTATATCCTCTTGTAGAGTATTGTAGTATTTCTTTTTCTCGACTTGTTAATTTTATTTTTTCTGTATTCGTCCAGAAATCACCTTCCAAGTCATATTTAAATACTTTATTATCTCCTTTTTTGTAAATCTTTATATTTCCCGAATTATGCTCAGCAGAAAGTGAAATAATACAAATAGATTTCCATATTTTGCCATCTTTAGTCAAAAACAAAGGAGTTAGTTTTTGATTGATTAAAATCTTCTTTCCTTCTTGATTTTTGAGACAATAGTCATAAGATATAGTATGGTTCTTTCTTTCTTCTAGAGGTATTTTGTCAAAAAAGTCAAACCCAACAGTGTTTATTTTTAAAAGAAGATCTAAATCAGGTTTTATGACATATTTAAAATAGAAAGCATACCCCATTTCTTTAACTTCTTGCGCAGTATGCCCACATAAAAATAACGGATTATCAGATACGTACTCAAATTCTTTTTTATGATAATCAATAACATAAATACTCTTATAAGTTGTTCTAGCAAATGCCTTTATTGGTTCTAAATAATTAGCAGTTTGTTTGTGCTCATCATTAGAAATGTTGTTAACTGTGTTTTTAAAATGAAAAAAATCGTTTATATCTTCCATAAATAAAATATCCTCTAAAACAAAGATATACTTTTTTAATCGAGAAGGATAATCAAACTACACAAAAGTGTAGTTCTTTTATAGATCCCTCATTACTACCTTTTTGTGTAATGATGAGGCTGTTTTATCTAGATAGCTTTGACAGTAAAATATTTCAATATGATACTCACACAAACCTATTTAGAAAAGCTTGGATCAGATCAAATATTAAATTTGGCAGAATTCATTGTTACAGAAAATTTTAACCATCATTCAAATCAAATTTTACCAAAAGATTACAGAAAAGATGTACGTTCAATTTATGATGAAGAAGTAACATATTATAACAATTCAGAAATTTATGTTACTAAGGATTGTATAGGATCAATTTTAGGAGCTATTCGTGTCTTAAGGTGGAATTATGTAGACACCTTACCTCTTCAAAAGATTTTTAGAATTAATCCATTATTGTGCATTAATCAAACCAATATAAATAACATTTTCCATATCGGGAGGTTTGCGATAAAAAAAGGAGTACGCGATATTAACTTGTTTAAGCAATTAATGGTTTGTGCTATAGCTCCTGTTTGTCAACATAAAGACAATATAGTTTTTGCAGAATGTGATGGAAAATTACTACGAATATTGTCTTTATTAGGTATAAAAGCAACCATTATAGGCAAGTCTATAGATTATTTAGGATCAGAAACTATTCCAATAGTAATGGCATATGATGGATTAATAGATTTTTACAATAAAAATAAGTCATTAGCCTCTGTTCGCAAGTCAACGCCTCAAGTAGAATCTTCAAGACTACCCAAAAGTGTAGTTTTCAATGCTCCAGCATACAACTACTCTTTAGTGTAGTCAAAATTGAAACAGTACGCATTAATTTTGAGATATAGATATACAAATTATATGAAAGATACAATCATCATAGCACTCCTAACATTAACAAGCTGTTTAGCTTATACTCAGACGTATCAAGGGATCGTTAGAGATTCGCAAAATAAGGCAATAGCTTATGCTAATGTGATTGTACAGAATGCTACTGATGATTCGTTAATTACAGGAGTTATAACAGATGAAGAAGGAAAATTTAATGTATCAGTTAAAACAGATCTACCTTTTGTTTTACTAATTAGTTTTATTGGTTATGAAAATTGGAAAAAACAAATAACCATACATGAAGATACAGATTTAGGGATCATTTCTTTAGTAGAAAGTAATAATCAGTTAGACGAAGTTGTTATTAGGGCCGAGAAAAAACTGATTGAACGAAAAGTAGATAGGTTAATATTTAATGTCGAAAATTCAATTGCTGCAAGTGGTGGTGATGCACTGGATGCATTAAAGGTAGCGCCACGAATTAGGGTTCAGAATGACGAGATTTCTATGATAGGAAAAAGCGGAATGAGGGTTCTAGTAAACAATAAACTTATACAATTAGCAGGAGATGATTTATCTAATTTTCTAAAAACAATTAGAACAGATGATATAAAAAGTATCGAAGTAATTACTAACCCACCTGCAAAATATGCTGCAGAAGGTAATAGTGGATTAATAAATATTAACTTAAAGAAAGCGAAGCTTAATAGTTGGAACACCTCATTACGTTCATCGTATCAACAAGCAACTTATCCAACAGGCAACGTAGGAGTAGGATTTACGTATCAAAAAAATAAATGGTCTTTATTTTCTGATGTTAACTATTCTAACGGATCGATAGCTCCTTTAAGAAGAAATAAAATATCTTATCCTGAACAGTTCTGGAATGAACGAAGCAATCGACGAGATTACAAAGATCTTATTGCCTATAAATTAGGGACTAATTATCAAATTTCAGATAAAACAAGTATAGGTGTTCAGTATATAGGAAATTATGGCAAACCAGATATAGTCGAAAATAATAGAGCAACGCTAACCAATAATTTAACACAAGAATTAGATTCTTTAATTAGCACGAGAGCAAGAACGAATAGAGAGAAAAAATACAATTCGATCAATACAAATTTTACCTATACTATTGATTCAATTGGTAAGATACTCTCGGTAGATATTGATTTCTTTAAATATCAAAATAATGATAATAGAAATGTGTCATCAAATAATTTCTTAGGTGATGGTTCTTTAATAACGGATTCCTTTTTTTCTGCTCAAAATATAGGAAAACAAGATATCACTAATTATTCTGCGAATCTTGATATGGAACACCCATTAAAAAATATAAGCCTTAATTATGGAGGGAGGCTATCGTTTTCTGAAACAGATAACAAGGTTGTCTTTAATGATTTGTCGTCGGGAGTTTCTGTTTTTGATCCTTCTCAAAGTGACGAGTTTAACTACACAGAAAATACCCAGGCACTATATTTCTCAGCCCACAAAAATTTTGGAGATAAAATAGAAGCAAAAATAGGCGTGAGAATGGAAAATACTGAAATTAAAGGGCAGTCTATTGTATCCAACCAAACGAACAATAATTCGTATACAGAATTTTTCCCAACGGCTTACCTATCATATGTACCTAGTGATATGCATACATTTTCTCTAAACTATGGTAGACGAATCGATAGACCTACATTTAGTTGGCTAAATCCCTTTAGGTGGTATTCTTCTAACTTTTCATTCTCTGAAGGAAACCCTAATCTAACACCTTCATTTACTCATAATATCGAGTTGGATTATACCTATAATGATAACTGGATTAATTCATTGTACTTTTCTAGCTTAGAGGACGGTTTTGAGTATGTTACGATTGTAGACGAAACAACAAATACACAACGGTTGTTTGCACAAAATTTTATAAAGACAAATATAATAGGACTTTATGAAATGATATCATTCGAACCATTTAAAGGAGTTTCTACAAGCCTAGTGATGAATGTATATTACAGTGACTCCAGATCAAGTATACCTGTAACAAATCAATCACTAACAGGATGGAATTTAGAGAGCTATATAGGAAGTGATTTTGTACTTCATAAAGACAAAAAAATACTTTTTAATGTATCATATATATTGGCTTCTGATGGAGTGGATAATTTAGACAGGAACACTGCTCTATCACAATTAGATGCATCATTAAAGTTTTTCTTACTAGATAAAAATTTACAAATAACCTTATCAGGAAATGATATTCTTAAAAGTAATCAACCTGAATATAAAGGGTTCTCAAATAACTTAAGAACAAGCTTCAAAAACTATTATGATACCAGAAATTTTAGAGTATCTCTGGTATACAATATTGGTAAAAAAATAGATGTTGAAGAACGTGAAATTAAAAACGAAGAAGAAAAAGATAGAATTAATTAAGAAATACTTGCAAGTAAGACCAAAGAAGAGCTCTTAAGTCTTTAAACTAATGGGCCAACAAACTATTAATTTATAAATTTTTTAAACATGAAAAATCAAAAATTTGATGTAAAAGGCTTCTTAAATGTAAAAACTCTTTCTCCACTAGAAGAAACTCAAGTAAAAGGAGGAACAGATAAAGTGAAAGTAAAAGTAAAAGTGAAAATTAAAGCTGCGGCTTAATTAACTTTTCTGAAATTATTATCACTAGAACTAAGGAGTGTAAGCACTCCTTAGTTTTACATCTAACTTAAAATTAATGAATTATGGATACGTTAATCGAAAAAGAAATAAAATTTAATGAGAATTGGTGGGACGATTTTTGCTTGAAAAACGAAAATTTTACAAAAACGAGTGTAATTGAAAATGCTTTAAGTGATATCGATGTAAAAAAACTAAGCATAGAGGTTCTAAATATTTTGAAAAATATGTTTGAGTATAATGTTAATGTAGAGGGTTTTCGTTTTTATTTAGGAGATGAGGAACAAAATGAAAATTACATTAAAAAAAATATATTCAACAACCCTCCTTTAGAAAATGAAGACATTTTAGCATATTCAGAAAGAGTGTTTAAAGGTGAGAAATTTGCTATTATCATGAATTTTACCGAAAAGTATTCGAATGAAATGGCAAAGATAATTAGAGAAAAAATAGATCCGCTAATCCAAAAAAAGGGATACCCGTTATTAGGCCTGGACGGAACTATTTTTATTGGAAATTATGAGTATACTCCTTTAGGAATACATCAAGATAGAAGAGGAGAAAATGTAATACATTTTCACTTAGGACCAGGAGATAAAATTATGTATAACTGGGAAGATGACGTTTATGCAAAATATGCAGATTCAAAGCCTAACAACCCTAATATAGAACCGTTACTACAGCATGCGCAAAAATATCAGTTTAAAACAGGAGATGTGTATTATATGCCCTGGAATAAATGGCATGTAGGGTATTCAGGAGAGTTGTCTTCAGCTATTACATTATGGTTTAATAACCCTACTAAACAAACATACACTGAAGAAATGTTTAAATCATTTACGTTACAATACATTAATGAAGATGATTCTATTCTAAGTTTAGATAGTGATACCAGTAATGTTAAACCTTTATTAGCAGTAGAGAATATTCAAAAAGATAATACCCTTTTTGATGTTTTAAATTATGTTAGTGAAGAATATAGATTAGCAATTCTAAGCAACGGGGGATGGTCTGGTTTACCCACAACCTTATCATTAGAAAAAGTCTTTGATTTAGAAGAAGACTATATCATGTTAAAAGATAAAAAAATCAGTACTCCCAATTTCTTCAAAATATATTTCACAAAATACGAGGATGAGTTAACTTTTTTTGCCAGAGGTTATAAAATGGAAATAAAATATCATCCTGAACTAGAAAATATCATTAAAAAATTGAATACTCATGAAGTATGTAGTGTCGATTCTTTAATAAAAGATCTTTCAAAAGATTGGCCCATAGAAGCTAGCCTTTATTTTCTGGCTTTGCTATACGATAAAAAAGCAATTGAGATTATTGAATAACAGCCAAAAGAAAATCCTATGATTAGTTTTAGTATTTCGGCTAAGAATGACGGAGCCAATGTAAAGTTAGTTAGTACAAATAAAAAATTTGTATTCACTTCTACTTTCAAGAAAAATAAAAAAGAAGAAATAGTTTCTTATTTAGAAAATGCGATAGGCGTGCCTAAAGCAGACGACACCAACATAAACATAACTATCGAAAATCCTTATGGGGTTAGTATAATCTTAAATGATCAATCAATAAAAATAAAGTTGAAGAGTACCAAAAACGATACTGGTATTACAAAAGAACTGGTAACAAAATTAAATACTATTGTTAAAGATGTATCAAACATTATTAATAGTTAAACCGGTATTACATTCAAATTTATACTAAAGAGTATACCATAATTAGGATTATGTTTCTGATAATTAATAACTCATAATTTCATCTAAAATATATTTTTATGTCTTTTCAATTCACGCATCAGCATGATAATATGGATTGTGGACCTGCTTGTCTAAGTATGGTTGCCAGTAGTCATGGAAAAAATTATCCTTTAAAGTATTTAAAAGAAAATTCTTCGATTACTCGAGAAGGTGTGTCTTTAAATGGAATAAGAGAAGCAGGAAATGATATCGGGTTTGATGCTATAGCGACCAAATTAAATATCGAAGAACTTAAAGGACGAAAAGATTATTTTCCTGCTATTCTTCATTGGAATCAAAACCATTTTGTAGTATTAAGAAGAGTCTCTAAAAATATATTTACCAATAAATACTATTACCATATTGCAGATCCTGCACATGGCTTAATTAAACTTTCAGAACAAAAGTTTTTAGAATCTTGGTACTCTGAAGACGAAGACGGAATAATTTTATTTTTAATACCGAGAGAAGAGTTTTATGAAAAAGAAGTTGTCGAAAAAGAAGAAATATCAATTAAATATATTTTAAGCTTTCTTACCCCATATCGCAAACAGCTAACCTATATGTTTTTGTTATTACTGTTTGGTAGTGGTTTAACCCTAATTTTTCCTTTTTTAACGCAAATGTTGATCGATAAAGGAGTTAATGCTAAGGATATTGATTTTATCTTTATAATTCTTTCGGCTCAGTTGGGTGTGTTTTTAGGAACTATTACTATAGATATTTTTAGAAACTGGTTAATGCTCTACATTGGAACAAATTTGAGTATTACTATTATTTCAGATTTTATAAAAAACATTTTAAAACTTCCCATTAAGTTTTTTGATACAAAAAAGAAAGGAGATTTTATACAAAGAATACAGGATAACGAACGAATAGAAGAGTTTTTAACCTCTCAAAGTTTAACCACGTTCTTCTCGATTATAACTTTTGTTGTGTTTTTTGGAGTGTTTATATATTATGATTACAAAATATTTGTTGTCTACCTTTTTTTAACAGTAATATCTGTTATGTGGTCCTTCTTTTGGCTCAAAAAACGTAAACGGTTAGATTATTATAGATTTCAACAAAGAAGTCAAGATCAGGAATCTATTTATGAAATCATCAATGGTGTAACAGAAATGAAAATCAACCAATTTGAAGATTTTAAACGATTAGAATGGGAAAAAATTCAAAAAAAACTGTTTAACCTTAATATCAGGATTCTTAGAATAAACCAAATACAAATTTCTGGTTTCGAATTTATTAATCAATTAAAAAATATAATTGTAACCTTTTTAGCAGCAACTTTTGTGGTCGAAGGTAAGATGACTTTAGGAGCATTATTAAGTGTGTCTTATATAATAGGGCAAATGAACTCACCAATTGATCAGTTAATTAGTTTCTTTCGCTCTTTGCAAGATGCCAAATTAAGTTTAGAACGATTAAACGAAGTCCAAAATCACCCAACAGAAGAACAAGACGATCAAAAAAAGCTTCAAAATATAGAAGCGATAAAAGAAAATGGCATAAAAAAGGGGATACGATTAGTAAATGTTAGTTTTAAATACGGAACAGCAATAGCACCAAATATTTTAGAAAACGTAAACCTATGTATTCCCGAAGGAAAGGTAACGGCAATTGTAGGAGCTAGTGGTAGTGGTAAAACTACGCTAATGAAATTGTTATTACGTTTTTATAATCCTAATAATGGTAAGATATTTTTTAATGATACAAATATACTCGACCTATCTCCAAAAAGTATAAGAGAAAACTGCGGAGTAGTCATGCAAGATGGTTACATTTTTTCTGATACTATAGAAAGAAACATCGCTACAGGAGACACCGATATAGATTATAAAAAGCTTGCTTATGCACTTAAAATAGCCAATATAGAAGAGTATATAGAATCTCTGCCATTAAAATTAAAAACAAAAATAGGAGCGGCTGGCAATGGCATTTCTGGAGGACAGCAACAAAGAATCCTTATTGCCAGAGCTATATATAAAAATCCGAGGTACATATTTTTTGATGAAGCTACTAGTGCCCTAGATGCAGAAAACGAAAAAATAATTCACGATAATTTACAAGGTTTTTTTAAGAATAGAACAGTAGTGATCATCGCACATAGGCTATCAACGGTAAAAAATGCAGATCAAATTATCGTTTTAAAGAAAGGCGGCATTGTAGAATATGGCAATCATCAAGAACTGGTAAGTACCAAAGGGGATTATTATAGTTTGGTGAAAAACCAATTAGAGCTTGGCTCTTAAAAGAGTGTAAGAGAGGAGTATCAATGAATATAGCAACTATGATGAAGAGTAAAGACCAGAGTAAACAATGCTGTTAAAACAAAGCCTTAAAAATAAATTGATCATTCGTTTGCAATAAAAATGATGTGTTTTTTATTGTAGAATATCCCTGACTATTTTTAGTTGGGGATTTTTTTACAGGATTGTGGTTTGCCGTAAAGAAGTAAAAATAAATGTAAATATATTCACGGATGTAAATACTAAAAATATGTTTCTAGTAAACATAGTGAATTGTTATCTGAAAACGCTAAAAAAAATAAATGGGATTTACAAAAGCATTATATTATCCAACTATTGATATTCAAAATTCTGATTGGGCAAAGTCGGCAGTGTTATTTTGGGATAACATTCAAACGATTGTTCCTGAATCTATTAACACGCCATATAAGAATAGGGTTTCTAAAATCCTGAATGATGAAGGATTATTAACACCGCATTTTGTAAATCCTGACCACAATGCAGTTCGAGACTTAGCTTCTGATGTCACAAATTTTCTTGAAACAAATGAAGGATTTGATTTTTTGGTAAGTGGACGTGATAACGGTTCTTCAATTCATGTGGAAAAATTACCGAGAGAACTTAAAAAATTTTCAAGAATACACCGTGAAAAACTACCTTATGCAATAAAAGTTTTATTAGAGGATCAAATTCATCGAAATGGATGGCTCGAAGTTAATAGTGTGTTTGTAGGATTCTATATGACACTACTTGCAAATAAAATTTGTGAAAGAGAAAGGCTGGTCTTATTGACAGACAATTCAATCGCTTCCAAATTAACAGACAAGGCCAAATTAGATAATCAAAGAAAAATCGTAGGTAGATCAAGGCAATGGGATTATGATAGAAATGAAAATACAACATTGCATTTGAGCCAAGGAATTTTATCTAATCTTATTTTAAAAGGTATTAGATTTTCACCTGATACTAAAACAGAAGATATTATTAAGTTTAAAAGGAAACACAAAGATGAATTAGGATTATTTCGCATTAATCTTGAGAAGCTTGTAAGTGATATTCCTGATGACATTCCATTTGAAACTTTACAGCAGAACATAAAGGATATTTACACAAATGAGTTTGAGCCATCATATAATAATTTTAAAAAAGCACTAGATGGTTTTAAACTAAAATGGATAAATGACCACGTAATGAAGGTAGCTTTCTTTAAAACGGGAACAGGAGCATTGCTACCTTACCTTTTAGGCGTTACCATTCCGCAAGCTTTGTTTGCAGGTATTGGTATTTCAATTGTGACATCTGCAATATCATATAATGAAGCAAAAAAGACAATGCTAAGAGAAAATCCATACTCATATCTTGTATCAGCGGAAAAAGAATTGAATAAAGAAGATTTTAGAAAAGCATTAACGAATAGAATATATTAATCAAAAGCCAGCAGATAACACTGTATAACAAATCATAACACCCTGTGGGACGCTACGCTTGGTATACTTGCTGTTGTAATTATTTTCCAAATTTAGGGGTAACATTTTAGAAGAATAAGGTACTTAATAATGTAAATTATTTATAAATAAAATGGAAATGAAGAAAAGAGTATTATTTATTACATTACTAGTATTGAATTTAGGACTTAATGCACAAACAAAAATTGGATTTAACATAAATGACGCTTTTGATGTATCAGGTAATTCAGTAGCACATTATGGTATGTCACGAATAAGTGGAACGGGATATCATTATGTTGGTTTGTCAGGATACTTTGGACTAAACTTTTATACAGAAGGTAAAGAAAGAATCAAAATCTCGCGAAATGGTAATGTTGGAATTGGAACGTCTAATCCTAAAAGTAAGTTTCACCTTTACAGAGGAATATCTGGGGGTAATCCACACGGCTTTTCAGCATTAACAGTGGAGGGTTCTGACCATTCAATGATATCCATATTAACTCCAAATAATAAAACAGCCTACTTTGGTTTTTCTGATGCTGAAGATGATTATGTTGGAGGAATGCAATATGAACATTCTACAAATAGATTAGTATTTAGAACTAATAACCACGGAAGCGATTTAATTATTAATAATAATGGAAATGTTGGTATTGGGACATCTAACTCAGAATGGAAATTAGCTGTTAATGGAAAAATCAGAGCAAAAGAAATCAAAGTAGAAACTGGATGGTCTGATTTTGTGTTTTTTAGGGATTATAAACTACCAACACTTCAAGAAGTGGAAAGTCATATAAAAGAAAATGGACATTTAAAAGACATTCCTAGCGCAAAAGAGGTGGAAAAAAATGGGATTTATCTTGGTGAAATGGATTCTAAATTACTTCAAAAAATCGAAGAATTGACCCTATATACAATTCAACAACAGAAAGAAATTGAAAGTCTTAAAAAAGAAAATAAAGAAGTAAAATTACTAAATAAAAAACTTCTTGAACTACAATCGAGACTGGAAAAACTGGAATCTGAAAAATAAACAAGCTTATAAAAATTTGTATAGTGTTATGCATCCTTCGGGATACAGATGCATCATATAAGAGCCGTTACTAAGTTTTAATAAAAAGGGATAAAAATTAGATTATGAAAAAATATGTAAATAAAGTTGTTCTTGTCTTTTTGAGTGTAATAATGATAGCATGTAATAGTAGTGATGAAGAAATTAAAATAAATGATTTTAAAGGGTTTTATAAAATTAAGTCCATTTCTAGTATTATTCCTGTTGATTTAAACAACGATGGCTTAAAGTCTAATAATTACCTTCAAGAAATTAAATCAAATTATATTTCTTATAACGGAGAGATAATAAATTATGCCTATAATAACGAATTGAGGCATAATTTTGCTGAAGCTAGACCTACTAGATATCAATCAAATAATACTACCCAATTTTTAGATATTCGATTTCCAATTCAACGAATAGATTCAATTTATCAAGGAAATAATAACTTTGTTAAAATGAATATGGAATATCAAAAAATGTCGACTGGATTTATTTATAAGCTAATAAATAGTAACATTGAAATAGAAGCTGACCCTTTTAATCAATTTGAGTTTTTTAATATTAACAATTTCAAAATAAATAGAATTAATAATATTGAATTTGAAATTATGTTTGATTTTAATATTTATGACTTCTCAGAAAATGATTGGATTGAGAGTAAGCTTATTGCCAGATATGAAAAAATGAAAGAATAAAACCTATACTAATATTGCGCACAAGCCCCAGTTATCCTTAGTCTTTTTACTAGTATAGTAAAAGCATTCTTGGTTTTTAAAAAAAATACATATTTATACTTGTTGTGATCCCAATGATACAAAGTTCGAACTTTTTAACTGATTATTTAGATAGTGTTTTTAATCATGTAAAAGAGTATAAAGCCTTAATGAAAGCTTGCTAAGACTATTCTGCCTGAAAATATTTTGACTCTTATGTAACTTTTGGAGAGAATAAAAAATAATGGTTTTGTACCCTGTGCTTCTTATCCTATTCATTCGAAAAGCAAGGAATAACATCTTCTTCAAAGTAAGGTTTTTGATTTGCCCAAAACATATAATTAACCTTCAAAAAATATTTTGCAAAAGAATTTAGCATTGGAACAAAATTTCTTCTATCCTTTTTACCGTTGTCTTTATTTTCTTCATAATCTTTATCAGCCCCCGTTTTACTAATATAATTTCCGTCTTGAATCGCAATTCCAAGAGGAACTGTGAATTTTCCTTCGTGCATTTGTGCAAGAGCATGATTCAGCTGTCCTTTTCTAGTAACCATTAAATCAGGTCCACCAAGTCCAACACCAATGTCTTCTCCATATTTGTAAATGCTTTTTAAATATCCTTTGTCGTCAAATGGTAGCCATTCTCCAGGAATAAAATTAGCGTATATCATCGTTGTTACATTTGGAAATGCTTTTTTAACTGCTAACATATTATTTTTAATTCCCTTAAGATAATTTGCTTCGGTAAAACTAGGATCTGTTTTACTACTAACTCCAATAGCTGTCTCCTGAAGATTAATTCCTTCTATTTCCTTATTAAACTCATTTCCTAATGCCATAAGTAATATTGCAAAACGTTCTTGAACTTTTTTATTCCATCTTTTAGCTGTCCAGCCTTCGGGTTCTCCATCATCATTATATTGAAAAACTGCACCTCCATCATATTCATTAGTCAACAAATAATTTGGAACAGCTTTATATCTTTTATCAAATGTGACATCTTGTAACTGAATAAAAAGTTTTTTTCCATACTTTTTTAGATAGGCTATATCTTCTTTAATTATAGAAAAATCGTATTGCCCTTTTTTAGGTTCTAATTCTTTCCAAGAATACATTATCTGTGCTCCTTGAAACCGAGGTATGAATAATAATGGATGTTTTGTAATTAATTCTCTATCTCTTGAAAAATACACAAAATGTCGAATACTATCTTGGGGTATTGGACAAGTGAAATTAATATATTTTTTATAGGCATCTTTATATTTTTCGGATGGGTTTCTCTCATTTTGTGCATTTAATGATATACATATAAATAGCAAAAGAGAGGAAGTGAAAAAACGTTTAATTTTCATTTAGGTATTCAGGTTTTGTATTGAGTAGAACAATTGTATAAAGGATATATATCCTTTATTTCCTGAATATAAAAGTAATAATAATCAACAAAAAAGCGAGACAATATTGTCTCGCTTTGGTAAAAATTGTCTTGTTGTGACCTCGTAAGAATCGCTATAATGAGGTACCAATGTTAAAATATAGTATCTATCATCAAAAACTCATTAATGATGATGAAGTGATACTTGAAGAGCCTATACCATCTAAACAACGACCAAAAAATAAATTGATTGTTCGTTCGCTGTAAAAGTGTGCATTTTTTATTGTTGAGTAAGCCCTGACTTTTTGAGTTGGGGTTTGTTTTTTTGATGATTGCGGATTACCGTAAAAAAGTGAAAATAAATGTAAATATATTCACGGTTGTAAATACTAAAAAAGTATATATATAATTTAATTATCACGATGTATGTATACTTTAATAATGAAAATATGTTCACTAGTGAACATAGCGAATTGTTAGCAGTAAATTAAAAAAACTATGGCAAAACCAAGAATATTTCTAAGTTCCACATTTTATGATTTAAAATATATCAGAGCGGAACTTGATCAATTTATAGAGAATTTAGGTTATGAACCTATTCGTAATGAAGAAGGAGATATTCCGTATGGTAAAGAAGAAGCTTTGGAAGAATATTGCTATAAGGAAATAAAAAACATTGATATTCTTGTATCAATAATAGGTGGTCGATTTGGGTCTGAGTCAAAACGAAGTGAAAAATCAATTTCAAATCTTGAATTAAAAATAGCCCAAGAAGAAAGTAAACAAGTTTATATTTTTATTGAAAAAAATGTTCTGGCTGAATACGAAACGTATCTTTTGAACAAAGACAAGGATATATCCTTTAGACACGTGGACGATATTAGAGTTTATAAGTTCATTGAAGAAATAAAATCTTTACCATCAAATAATAATATCAAAGGTTTTGAAACAAGTGCAGATATTCTTCACTACTTACAAGAACAATTTGCAGGTTTATTTCAAAGATTTTTACAAAATCAATCGCGATTCAAAGAAGTAAACCTTGCTTCAAAATTAGAAAACACCTCTAAAACGTTAAATCAACTTGTCAATTTTCTAAGTGAGCAAAATAAAGAGAATGCCGAGGAAGTAAATCGAATTTTAATGATAAATCATCCGCTTGTAGGTGAATTAAGAGAAAAATTAAAAATAGATTACCCTATTTATATTGAAGAAATGATGGACGTTGACCAATTAGTGCGAGCCAAAAATTTTGCAGGTATTGATGATACAGATAAGTATTGGATGTGGGAAAGAGAGTTTAGAGGAGAGAAATTGACTTTAGGAATTTCGAGAGAATTATTTGACCAAGAAGATAAGTTAAAATTCATTAAAAAATCTGATTGGATAGATGAATATATTATTACGAAAAGAGAGGAATACGATGAATTACCTTTCTAAAAATCTACTGCTAACACGGTGTATAAAACATAGCTATTAAGTGCTAAATCGATAGGTCTTTACCAATTTGCGAAGACCACCAAATTTTTAAATTTGTCTTTTAAGATTGATAAGTTAAAAACAAAATATAAAAATTCGGCTCTGTGTTAATTCGAAAAGTTCGTGTCTTTTTACACGCTACTTTTCATACACAAGTCCGTTGGGTGTAATCCCTCATAGACTTCAAAAAAGTCTTCAGTATGTATGCGAACGTAAAAATGAGCAGAAAAATAAATAAATGTAAAATATTGATAAACAGTAAATTATTTTTACGTTAGTCAGAATGCAAAAGAACCGCAAGAATTAATCAATAAACAAAATGACAATCAACAATAATATAATTGTTAAAAATTACAAATGCTTTGATTCTATTGAAGGTGGCGGATTCGATAAAATACTACCGATTAATTTAATAATTGGAAAAAACAATTCAGGAAAAAGCAGTCTAATCGACTTAATTCAATTTTTAATTGATAGTAATGATACTTTTAAAAAAACAGGAAGAGATTCTAAAGCTCCTGAAATTTTAATTGAACACACCTTGAACGAATCAAATATCTCTCGGGTTTTTCTTTCAGGAAGAAGTGGTGGCGGAATACCTGCAAGAAATTTTTTTGAATATGGAAAACGATTTATAGGAAAAAAGTACACTTACCGATATACAGGTGAAAATCAAAAATCTTTTGTGAGCTTAGATGCTGAATTTGTTAACCAAGCTCAACAAATGATTAATGGTTTGGCTGATAGTGTAGAATTTCCTTTTACAGGTAAATCATTTTGTAATATTTCAGCCGAAAGAGATGTTAATCCTGAGCAATCAAATGCCGAATTAAAATTCTCTTCTAATGGTATTGGAGCAACTAATACTATTCAACAAATATTGAATAAAACTGATAAAAACAGTAGCTTAATTGAAAAAGAGCTACTTGAAGAACTTAATATCATAATTAATCCTGACATATGTTTTACCAGAATTTTAGTCCAATTAGATGACCAAAATAAATGGGAATTATTCTTCGAAGATGCGAATCAAAAAAGAATCTCTCTTTCAAAAATGGGAAGTGGAATAAAAACTGTCTTACTAGTCTTACTTAACTTAATTGTCAGACCACAAATTGAAAACAAGAACCCAAGTTCTTATGTATTTGCTTTTGAGGAACTAGAAAATAATTTACATCCATCATTACAAAGACGCTTATATAATTATATAAAAATATATTCAAAGAAACATTCTACGTATTTTTTCCTTACTACACATTCAAATGTTGTAATAGATTCATTTGGAACAGACAAAAATTCTCAACTAATTCACGTATCAAATGATGGTGATAAATCAATAACAAAAACAGTTTTATCATATAGTGGCACAAAGCATATTTTAAATGATTTAGGCTTAAAAGCAAGTGACATTCTTCAAAGTAATGGAATCATTTGGGTAGAAGGACCAAGTGATAGACATTTTATAAACAAATGGATTGAGATTCTCTCACCAGAATTACAAGAAGGTTTAAACTATGTAATAATGTTTTATGGAGGTCGATTGCTATCCAATTTGTCTTTTGATTTCGAATGGTTAAAAAAAGAAGTTATTCCTCTTTTAAAAATAAATCACAATGCTTACGTAGTAATAGATAGAGATGGTAAAATGATAAACACTAAGCTTAACGAAACAAAAATTAGAATTCAAGATGAAATTGGAGAAAATAGATGTTGGATAACAAAAGGCAGAGAAATTGAAAATTATTTATCTGACAAAATATTATCGGTTTGGCTAAAAGAAAAGCATAAGTATCAATTCGAAATAAGTAATGATAAAAACACAAAGCTAGAAGAAAACATACTAAACGCGAGTGATAAAATAAAACTAAAATATAACTTAAATAAGACAATCTATTCTTCAGAGATTTCTGAATATATAGACGCAGATTCCATAGATGTTTTGGATTTAAAACAGAGATTAAATGAATTAATAGATGTAATAAAAGATTGGAATAAATAAGTACTATCCCCAACACTATATATAGTAAATTGGGCGATTAGTGTTTAATCCAAAGCTTGTTATCTATTTGTGAAGTCGCCAAATCTTTTGATTTGGTATTAAAAAAGAAAAATTAAAACAAAATACAAAAGATTTGGCTTGTGGTTATACAGAAAACAACTCCTTGTTTTCTGCCCAATTTGCCATGTATTTAACGTTGTGCGTCATTAACTAACTCAAAAATATCAATATTGCTGTTTTTTATCAGCATACTTACTCTTTTAATTGCTTATATATTATTAATATCTGGATACGATAGGATGAGTAGTAAATTACAGGATTTAATTGATGGTAAAGTTGAAGAGTTTACTGTAAAAGAAACTGTTGGTAGGGTTGATAATGGTTATAAAATAATGTTGTTTTTATCATTATTATGTTTCATTGGAGGAGCAATATTTTTAAGTGTATTTTTGTTTGGTTTTTGACAGGCAATGGTTAGAAAAAAAGACACATTCTTTCTTCTATTAAAACCTATATTTTTTATTTTCAACATTATCTATCATTGATATTAAATATACTAATTATAACATGGAGGAATTGCAAAAAAGAATAACGGATCTTGAGAAGGAACTTATTGAGCAAGAACATCGTCCAATAAGAATAGTTTCTAATTATCTAAAAAGGAGACAATACACGAAGGATGATCCACGCAGGTTAGCAACAACTAAAGCAATTATATGGAGATTGTTATTTTCGCCAGCTATACTTGCTACTACCACGGGTGGTGGCCTTACACTAGCAACTATAATTTTTATGATGATTCAGACAGAATTATTATCAGATCAGAATAGTCTAATTAAAGATCAGAATAAATTTTTTCAAAATCAGATTTTAAATAGTGACATTCAGGTTCAGCGGGAAATAATGTATAATAATGAAGAAAAATATTCTAAAAATCAAGTGATTGAAGCACTATTATCATACATCAAATTAAAAAGAAGAATAAACCCGAATGATAGAATAATTATTTCAAGTTTAAACCTGAGAAATGCGAAAATACGTTATTCTAAGTTAGAAAATATAGACTTTATAGATACTGATTTTAGAGGGTCAATTTTTAGTGAAGTTAGTTTTAAAGGAAGTAGTTTTAATAATTGTAAATTTTATTTAAATTTTGAATCTATATCACAAAAATTTACTTCTATTAAAAATAATAAAATATTACATTTTAATTCTAAAAAAGAATACCCAAAAAAAAAGAATACCATTTTTATTGGATGTAATTTCATTAACACTAATTTCCATCAAGGCAATCAGTTTGGAGGCACTATATTCTTAAATTGTTTGATGAAAAATTCCAATCTATACAATAGAAGATTTGACGACCCATCTGCAACTGACTTTCGGAATTTATATAATGAATTAAACGCCATCATATTCTGTTCAAATTTCCCATATGTTAATGATAGAACAGGTTTCGTTCATAAAAATTTTGGAAGTATGGATTCTATTTTAGACGGTTTAGTAGATAAAAATCAACAATTGGATAAAATATTAAATTATATAGAATCTACACAACCTAAAAAATTTAAATTAGTCTTTGATAGTTTTGTTAAAAGACATAAAAATGAAGAGTATGAAGATTTTGAAATTGTGAATTTAATCCAATCTATAGGTGACTTTCATAACGACGAATACATAGAAAGATGGAAGTCAGAAATTCTTGACAATACAAGAATAGATATTTCTGAAAGAATTTTTCAATTAAAATATGAAATAGAATTTAGAATATTTTATTTAAGTGAACTTCATGTTGGTATTCCTCGCAGTTTACAAAAATTATATTGGGATATCGGTATCAATGGTTAAGAATAAGTGTAATACAAAAATATAAAACAGCATTATTTTGTTAAATATATTATAACCAGTGTTTTATTATTGTGTTTGATTAGATGTGAAATATATCCAGAAAACTGTATTTTTTTTGTAATATTATAAAAATTTGATATTTAGCTATGTATATGCTAAAGTCATTTAAAAATATAGAAATACAGAAAAAACTGAAAACTTAACTAATTTTATTTAAAAAGATTATTGATTAAATCGATTTGATCGTCCATGATTTGTTCTACAATATGCACATATATCATAGTTTCTTTTATTTCTGAATGTCCAAGTAATTTTTGAAGGTTTTCTACACGACCACCACTAATTAAAAAATTGGTTGCAAAAGTATGCCTGGAACAATGAAAATGAAGATTTTTCTTGATTCCTAATTGTCTGGCGATAGTTTTTAACTCTCGGTTGATATGCTCACGAGTATATTTCCCTTCCCATAGGGTTGGAAATGCAATCATTTGATTGGCATATTGATTTAGTTTTATTCGAATAAATTTAGATGTTTTTTGCATTGTAAAGGCTAAATGATCACCAATGAAATTTTCTTCAGTAATTGACTCAATATCGCTTATTCTTAGGCCAGTAAAACAGCTAAACAGAAATCTACTTAATATGTTTTTATGAGACTTTGTGACAAATTCACTATCTCGATATTTTACTAAAATCTTTAATTCTTCTGGTAATAAAAATGTACGATCACCTACCATTTTTTTAACAGAAATATCGTCGAATTTTAATTCAGTATTAACTCCTTTTTTGTTAGCTGCATGCAGGTATTTTTTGAAATTTTTAATTGTTCCCTCTATTGTAGCGGGTTTGTTTTTTTCAGAGTTTTTCATCCAAGATCTAAAATCAATCAAAAACTGCTCATTTATTTCATAGAAATACAACGGAGATTTGAATTGCTCTATTTTTGATAGAGCTCCTTTTTGTTGTCTATAAGTTGAATGTTTTAATACTCCTCTTTGTTCCTCTAGTATTCTTTTGGCAAAAGCAATGTAGTCAATTCTTAAACTTGGATTTTCAAGTTCTTCCATCAATCGGTTTAATGTGAGAGCCTGATTGTTCAATCTATAATTAACTTCTATTTTATTAATGTCGGCAAGTCTTTTTTCGATTATCAAATTGTAGTCCTTATAGTTCTTACACTTTTTATTGATACGTTGTTTCTTCTTATCAAATTGATCTAGTTTAACAGAGATATCTAAAGGAATTCTTTTTCTGCTATTTAAATATACCTGGAGGTATAGGGCACAGGTTCCATCGTTGCGTACATAATCACTTTTGATGATTACTTTGTATGTTAACTTCCCATTCATTTTCTGTGGGTCAAATTGTGGGACAAATACAGAATTTTGATTCATTAACTCCATGAGGCTTTATTTTATGTAACATGTATAAAACGCTAAAAGCGAGTATTGTACATAATATTATGTACAATACTCGCTTTTATTTTTATGTCTTTATTAGACTTTGTGACCTCGGCAGGATCACAAATAATATTTTTAATTACTCTTATTAAACATTTAAATATTAATAAATAAGCATATTTATAAGGGGTTTAAGGTTTTTTTAATCCTTGTGTATTTAATGAGATTTAAAATAATGGACTAAAAATGGTCATAATATGGACTAGATTTATGATATTTGTATACCTCGTAAAATATAAAGGAGATGGCAATTACTTTCTTTATCCAATCCAAAAAAGCCCCTGCCCCCATATATGTTCGTATTAGGGAAGGTGTAGAAATTGATGCAAAAGCAAAAACTGGTTTTAAGGTTAACCATGAAAACTTTTCTAAGGGTAAAGTAAAACTCTTTAAAAAACCATCTGGGGCTGATGCTTCTGTAAAAAAGGAAATACAAGAGAAAAATGATCCGTTAATTAAGCTGCAAGAGGATTTGGATAGTCTCAGAATACATCTTACAAACTTACTTAACAATCGCAAAGAATATGAAGAGATAAATAGTAAATGGCTAAAAAGTGTTATAAATCCTGATAAAGAGGTAGATTCTGTTCCTAGTAATTTGGTTGAGTATTTTGATTATTATATAGATTTTAAGAGATCCTCTTTAGAATCTTCTACCATTAAAAAACTTAAAGTCTTTAGATCTAGAATGGGCGATTTTCAAAAAGACTATGGAATCGTCTATATTCAGGATGTTAATAAAAAATTAAGTATAGCTATCCAGAAATGGTGTGATAAAAATGGATATGCCCACAATACAAAAGTAAAAACATTAAAAGTTATCAAGACTGTTTGTAATCATGCTAAAGAGAACGGTGTTATTGCTCATCCAGAATTAGATTTAATAACTAAAGGTTTAAAGTACAAAAAGGTAGAGCATATACATTTGGATTTTGATGAAATACAAAAAATAATAGATTCAGATCTAGAAGATGAAAAGCTTGATATTGCTAGAGATTGGTTAGTGATATCTTGTTATACCGCACAGAGGGTTTCGGATTTTTTGAGGTTTAGCAAAGACAGTATTGTGGAAATGGATGGAGAGAAGTTTCTAGATATTAGACAAAAGAAAACTGATGAACCGATTTATATTTTCTTGAGTGATGAGGTGGTTGACATTTTAAACAAAAGGGGAGGAGAGTTTCCTCCTGTCTTTTCAGAAAACACAGAGAGTAATAAAACCATCTATAATAGACTTATAAAAGATGTATGTCGCTTAGCTAATATTAAAAATACAGTAACCGCAAATCTAAGGAATCCTTTAACCAATAGGTATGAGGAAAAAGAAGTGCCCAAATATAAGGCGGTTAGTACACACATAGGGAGAAGGTCATATGCTACAAATTACTATGGTAAAATAAATACGGCATTGTTGATAGCTGCAACAGGACATGCATCCGAAGAACAGTTTTTGCGTTACGTTGGTAAAAAAGGAACGCAAAATGCTTTGTCGTTGGCAAAAGAGATGCGAAAACTAGCAGTAAAAGAAGGTAGAAAACCTCATCTAAAACTCATTAAAAATGTTTCCGGTTAATTATAGGTTTTTAATCCAAGAGCTTTGTCTATAATAATTCCTTATATTTAATACTTATTCAATAGAGATAGGTGATATTTGGTTCTATGAAGAACAATAGTGTTATTGATAAAGAATGTTATGATATAGATAACCCATTGGTGGATATAACCAATGATGAGATAAATTTTATAATTCAGTATGTGCTTTCTCCTGATCATAAAGAAGATGTTAGAATAGATAGCATACCTTTTTTTATAGCAAATATCATAAGTTATATTAGTAGTGAAACTTTATTACAAGATATTATTGCTCTTCAAAAAAATGCGGGACTCTTAAAAGATGAACATGTAATTAGACATATTTTGGATGGTAAATGTTTTTCATCGGATCATTTTTTTACAGATAGGGTTAAGATAATTGCAGTATCATATTCTATATTAATGAAATATGAGTTAATGTGCTTTTTTTCAAAAGGTATAGGTTGTTGGATTCCCGAATTATCTGTTCAAGTAAAAGGAAGAAAGGTATATCATAATTTATCCTTGGTAAGCGATATCCTGACCAGAGAAAGTGTAATGAAATCTATAGAGGACTTTAGATGCCTTTCATATAATGAACAGGAGAACAAAATGAATATATTGATTAATCAACTCCGAGAACAAGACTATAGATTTGGTACAAAGTATAATACACCACATATTGATTATATATCTGAAAGCAAAAAAAGTCTTGTTGTAGAAAAACAGGTTTCCGTAACAAAAGAAGAAAATAAGAATGAACAAATTAATCCGTTTCCTTTAATTTTTGCTGATGATACAAACAGAACTTACTTTCTGTTCCATTTTTGCATGGAAGAACTAAAGATTAAAGATAAAACCAAGGCTTCTATCTTATATCACTATTTTAAACTCCATAACTATCTTAGCCCAGATTGCCGTCAAGATGATTACAAAGAATTTGTAGAAAAAAAGTACGGTATTAGGATCTCAAAAATTTTCCAAAAGAATCATAAAGCAGAAGATACTATCAATATCACTTTACCAAATTTGGAAATTTCTTTTAATGATCTACAAAATGAAATGAAATGAAACGTTTGCTATAAGAAAAATGAAATGCTTCACATAAATATTTGCATTGTAATCAAAAAAAACAAATTACAATGAAAAGTGAATCATTTATACAGTTAATAAGTATAACTCCAGAACAATTACAAAGTTTATATCTACAAGGAATAAAATTGGAGTTTGAAGAGTTGAAAAAATCTTTCCAACCAAAAGAGCCTACAAAATATCTTACACGATCTGAGGTTTCCGAAATGCTCAAAGTTGACTTGTCTACTGTTCATAATTGGACTAAGAAAGGTAAGTTGAAAGCTTATGGTATTGGTGGTCGTGTCTACTATAAGAGACAAGAAATAGAGGAGTCACTTATAAAGCTTAGCTAGTATAATCTGCTAAGTATCTAAAGTAGGTCAAGTGATTGATTTTGTGAAAATGCAAATAAAAGGAGTTGTACGTTTTGTTTTAGAAGAGAACCCTTATCTGGAGTTTTATTATAGAGATATCAACCTTGTAACAGGAGAAGTTAGAACTATTAATCGAAATGGGAAAAGAAAAACTCCTTACAAATATGCCGATTACAAGGGGTTAGAATTTAGAATATACGATTCTGGTAGTATTTATGTTATGGGAAGCTTACATAAATACTGGAACGATGGAGAGCATAACTATAATGATCTTACTAAGGAGATGTTTTTTGCTGTAGTGCAAGATTTAGAAAAAAGGTTTGATATTGATCCTAAATTATGCATTTTAAAGAATTTGGAGATAGGGGTTAATATTATACCTCCCATACCAGTTAATACGGTCTTAGATCATTGCTTTTTACATAAAACAAATCCTTTATGTTATACCCATAATACGGATGAAGGTAAATATAGACAGGTTAAGTATGAGCAGTATATTATCAAAATCTATAATAAATCTCTTCAATATGGTATCGATAAAGAGATTTTAAGGTTTGAAATTAAGTATACAAGAATGCAAAAAATCCATAGAGAAAAGATCTTTACATTAAAAGATTTGGTCAACTATGGGTTTAAAAATTTCACAAATATTTTAATAAAAGAGTGGGAAAATATATTGTTTTACGATTCATCGATAATTCATAATACTGTAAGATTGGCGAATTATAGAAACCCTTTGTATTGGTTGGATTTATTGGAAAATAGAAGCTCTTCAACATTTAAAAAACATCGAAAGGTGTTAAGATGGCTTACTAAGAATTACTCTCAGAATTATAAGCAAAAAATCTTAGAAACTATAAAGTGCAAAATTAATGATCTTGCGATGGGGTGTCCTAATTTACAACTTGTCTATAATGTAATAAAAGATACCCCTAAAAGACTGATTTTTAGTGAGACTAAAAAGTATTGTTTCGTAACAGGGCTAGATATATCAATGCAGAAAAATGATAGCATAACTTTGTCACATACAGGGTTGAGGTATTATCGGAAGTATTATCCTAAATTGTATACAAAGGTTAAGGAAAAGTATTTAACCCGAAGATGGTCGAATTCATCCTCGGAAGAGGAGATTAGAGAGATAGCACATCATATCCGTGATATTAAACGTAATTATATAAGAAGCCGAAATAATAAATATAAAAAAGGTCAATTAAATATGTTCGGAGTCTTAGGGATACGTCCTTTATCTTTGGCTTCTGTAAAGGGGGTAGAATTTATGTAGTTTCTATTCGTGATTCTAAAGAATAGAAAAAAAGTCAAAAATCTCCTGAAAACACCTAGAAAAGATACCCCATACGCATCTTTTTAACGTTTTTGTTTTTCCTTGTGTTTATTTAATAAAGAGTATACTGTTTCGAGTTTATAACCAGACATTATTTTTTTTAAAGGGTATTATGTTTAACAACTTCTGAGGTTGTCAAAATTATTTGTTTAAAAATATTTTTGTGTTGAGTATAACTATAAAGGACTTGTATAATTGGGTATGTGAAGAAATCAATGAATTTGGGATATATTTCTATATGGAACACGTGTGCTCACATCAGCTAAAAAAGAAATAATATAGATGATATTATGCAATAAGAGTTCATTAATTTAAGAGGAATACTAAAGGAAATGTTTCTGCTAAATAAGATCTGTTAGACTAGGTTAGCTAGAAATCATTTTATGAATGTATGTGCTTTCATTGATATCTTCCATTACGTGAAAAATTAGCCAAAGTAGGTTTTACCGCAAATTTTATACTTATTACCAAAAATTTTGGGGAATATAGCTATAGGATGTTGTTTTTTTATTAGATTAAAGCTTAATAAATTTCATTCCTTTAGAAGGGGATGAGTAAATTGTCTTTTTATGAATAAAAATTTAAAAACTGCATTATTTGTATTGAATGCTATTGTTTTAATTCTTGCTATTGTTTGGGTTAAAAATGACTCTCCTGAAATAGAACCGATAATTGTAATAGTTGGACAGATAATAGCTTTATTGTTACTATATTTTGAAAAAAAACTTCCTTTTACAACTGTTAAAACTGTTTCCAAATCTCAGGTGGACATTGATGTGTCATCTGAAGATGAGTCTATTATACATGTTGAAGACATTCAAGATGATTCAAGAGTGAAGATTAAAAGAGGGAATGATAGGAAAGGTTAAAGAGTTTTTTCATAGAAAAGGAATTTATATTAGCAGGAGAGGAATCTATATTAAAGGTCTTTATAATTCTAATGTCATTATTATTGAGAAATTAATTTTTACTTCTCAGATGGACTTGGCTAAAGATCTTTCTAAAAGTAGGATTACAAAAAAACAAATTAAATCTGTTGATCGAAAAAAGTTTATTGGTAACTCCAAAATAGATTCTAGATATATTGACCGTACTTTTTATTATAATAATGATCAATCTGATACAAGTTTTGACTATTCTTTTCATGAAAGAGAAGATGAGGTAAAACTTAAAGATGAAATAATTAAAAGAGACAAAGTTTTAATTCTTGGTAATCCGGGTTTAGGTAAAACTACAGAGTTAGAAAGATTGGCAGCTATGTTATGGAATGAAGATGAACTGTTAATTCCAATATATAAGAATTTAAAAAACTTTACAGCTCAAGATACTTTAGAAGCATACATTGGTTTAAACTGGGCTTTGTTGGATAATGTGATTTTTATTTTTGATGGAATTGATGAAATATCTGATATTCATGATTTTATATCTAAGCTGGAGAGTTTTATAACTAATTTACAAGGATATGATATAAAACATAGGTTTATAGTAAGTTGTAGAACAAATGTTTACGAAGATATAGTTAAGAGGATTGTTGGTTTTCATAAATTATTTTTACGTGAATTTCGATTTGAAGAGGGTTTTGAGCTATTACAGGAAAGTTGTAAGAATAATTTGGATAAGAATTCTGTGAAGAGTTTTATTAGTAATTTTCTTAAAAATCCATTGCAAATTGAAATCATTGCAAGTTTTATAAATGTCAAAGGAAAAATTCCAACGAATACTGCTGAAATTTGGAAGGAATATATAGATAAAAGATTGGCTAGAGATGCAGGTTTTAAGTTGATTAGGAGAAAACTTAATATTCCATTAATTAAAACTCATTCTAAGTCAATTTCGTTAATTAATGAATTAATGAGAAGAAACACTTTCAGTGATGATGACATCTATACAATACTGAACAATAATACAAACGATTTCAAAGAGTTTAAGAAGAACCCTTTGATGGATAAGTATATTAATTCTGATCTATGGTATTTTGAACACAAAAATGTACAGGAATATTTCGCAGCTTCAAAATTGTCAATGCGAAATTTCAACTTCATAATTGATTTTATTCAAATCGAAAAAACGGGAAAGACTCATCCGTTACTATTTAATACAATTACTTTTCTGATAAATCTTTTACCAAAGAATTCTAAAAAATGTTCTGATTTAGTTAATTGGTTAACAGAAAATGAGCCAGAATTACTGTTTAGGGCTGATTATGATAGAATAAATGATGATACAAGAGTAATGGTTTTTCAAGCTTATTTCAGAAAAGAATGTATCGATAAAACATTATGGATTGATTCCAGAAGAAAGTTTGAGCTTGATAGGATAGCTAGATTTGCTGATACAACAGAAAATTTCCAATATTTATATGAAATAGCACAAGATACAGAATATCATTTCAGGGTTAGGTATTCGGCATTAATGCTCTTGCCTGATTTTAGAATTCCTATGGATAGACGTAATGAAATTCGAGAATACATAATAAATCAACTTAATCTTGTTGATTTGGAAATTGCGATTAAGTGTCAAATCATGAGTTATGTCAAAGCAAAATCTTTTTATCTAAACAATCGAGATTTAATAAATGAAATATTTGACATTTTTGAAGGTGAAGCTAACAAACAGATTAATTCATCCTTAATTTCATTAATTGAAAATAGAGATGATATAGATGAATTTGCTGAATACATTTACGAAGAATTTAAAAGAGTTCATCATTTAGTTCCTAGAAATGATAATGATGATGTTATGAGGGGGAATAAGTATAAAGTAGAAAAATTAATTTTTAGGTTTGATTCAGCAGATAATTTTTTACTTGTTGTATCTCATTATTTTAATAATGATATTGGTTATCGAAGTATAAATGATCAAGTAGGTAAAATTTCGGAAAGATGTATTTATTTTATTAATCAGGATCAACAGTTTTTAATAACCTTACTTGATGAAATTAATGATGTGCTTAGGTTTCATACTCATCGTGATTTGCTTTTTCATATTATAAATAGTACACAGACTAATGATATGGTAATTAGGCATTTAGTAACTAACTATGAGGTTAATGAGGTTTTAATTTTAATAGCTCGAATTCTTGAAGAGAATAGTTTGGATTTTGTTATTAGTGAATTTATTAAAAAGGGTATAAATAAAGAAGAGATTGAGGGGTTTAGAAATAGAATTGCAAATACCAATACTGATAGATTAGCTTTACTTTTTGAGAAGAAAATGGCTAAGAATGGAATTAATTTTTCAGAAGTATTGTTTACTAGTGAACAAAGAGAACAGCAACAGGACTTTTTTTTGGATACTGTTCAAGAAAACTTAAATGTTATTTTTGACACTAAGGAGTTATTAGAGAGAATTCAAGCTGTTTTTTTAGAAAATGAGGATTCTATTAATTGGGAAGTGTTTTTGGAAATAGAACATGAATGGTATGAGGAAAATGGTTTTGGAAGTGTAATGGTTGATACTCCATTATCGTTCATTCGAGAATTCTTACCATCTGGTAATAATGCTTTGAATTTTGATATGATAAGAGAAAATCTTGAGGAAGATTTTGTGAGGTTTTACGAGTTAAAGCGTTTTATACAAAATTGTAAAAGTCATAATTGGGAATTTCAGTTATCTAATGAACAAAAAAAGAGTGTTGAAAAATGGTCTTTTGGTGAAGTTGAAGATTTCGACTTTGATGATGTTATAACTGTATTTAATGGGGGCAGATCATATACCTCCAATAATAACAATAGCCTTAAAATAGAAACCATTTTCTTTTTTCAAGATTTATTAGGTTTTGACCTATCAATTGAATTTTTACTAGGATGTATAGAATTTGATTTGTTTATAAATGAAGATGGAGATAAGACACTTATTGAACATTATGATTATCTAAAAAGTAAAATTAACAGTGATGAATTGTTTAATGAGAGAATCATCTTTAACCTAAATAATAGGGAGCTTTTTTCTTGGTCGTTTACAAAGCATGTGGGGTATGCTTTGGATTATCAGTTGGTGGATGTTTATCCCATAATAAGGACATACTTTTTAAATGATAACTTGTCTTCTCATGAAAGCGAAAAATTAGAGAAATTTGTACAGCTTACTGATGATATAGCTCTGCTAATTGAACGATGTGAGGATATTAACAGTCAGTCTCATTGGTCAGCTATTAATATTTTGATGGACTTGAATAAAGAGCAGGACTTTTGTGTCGATCGATCGATTGAATATTTGGGATTGGAAGGTGAGATTCATAATACAAATGCATTACAAGTTTTGTTTTTGTCTAATAGAATTGAAGCTATTCGATATATAATTGATGTAATGGATAGGGATGAGGAGATACTTTCAATTAGATCGTTTAATTTTGAGAATTATAATATTATTGAAGATTATAATATGATTCGGCAATTATTTGAAATAATTCATCAAACAGATTTTGATGATTTTGAGCGAAGCAGTTATAAAGCTTTCTTATCTGAATATCTTATTAATATTGTTCGTAAGGGTGATATAGAGTACAATAGAGTTATGCAGATTCTTAATGGTATAAAAGATCGATTAATTGCTGAAGATAATGATTTGTTTCATGTTAACATGTTAATAGATGAAGTGAATTATAATTATTATTTTTCAAAGTCCGATCCTTATGAATTTGAGGAAGCTTTTAGTTGTATTAGTGAATTATTGTAATAATTTAAATATTTAATTTAGGACTTAATATGGACTAGAAAAGAGTATAAAAAAACGCAACAAACTAAAAATAAGTTTATTGCGTTTTTGCTTAGTGACCTCGGCAGGATTCAAACCTGCAACCTCTTGAGCCGTAATCAAGTGCACTATTCAGTTATGCTACGAGGCCGTTTTGCGGGTGCAAATATAACGGTTTTTTATATTGCTAACAACATTTATATAATTTTTTTGAGAACTAAAAAAAAGCTACTCATTAAGTGTAGAAAAATAAGTTCTGATCACCTAATTAGAGTAGCTAGGTACATTAACTATAACATTTTGTATTATAGTCTTTTAGTTAGCTTTATGATTTATTGACTTTGACCTGTCATCATTTTTTTTGCTAAATCTGCGCCAATCAAGGATTGCAATAAATTACCATTACTATCTTTTTTACCACCATCTTGGATGTAAATTTCTGGTAGTTTAAGCTCTTTAAGTTCCCGGGCAATGTTAACCGAAGTTTTATATTCCCACTCTGCTCGCTCTTGAGGAGTTAATCCAGCATTTACTAATTTTGCATTTTCATAAGACTGTGCATCTGCCATGGTCTTTTGTGTTTTTGCTTTAAACTGTGCTACCTCATAATTTTTACGTTCCTCGATAAGATTAAATTCGGCTACTTTGGCTTTGGTTTCAGCTTCAATAGTTTTTTGGATTTGCTCTTTTTCAAGTCGTGCACGTTCTGTTGCTTTTTCAGCTTCACCTTTTGCAATTTCTTTTTGAGCACGATAAAACTGTCGTTCTGCTTGTTGTTTTTCTAGTTGCGTTTGTGCTACCTCTTCTTTTTGTAACTGCAAACGCTTATCAAAAGTAGTTTCCCAATCGATTTCTGTAACAACAGCCTGTACTACAGTAAGACCATAGGCCTTTAATGAATTTCCATGTTCTCGTATTGGCTCTCCATTAATATATTTAATTCTATAGCGTTTTTGTTTAGAATCTTTGTTTACGACCGTTCGAACTATTGTACTGTCACCAATAATTTCTCTTTGTTCACTTGCGATATACTCTTCTAAGACATACATACCATTCTCTAATTGATCTTTAAAATATCGATCAAAGTCAGAGGCCTGACCAGAAATATAGTCTTGTGCATCCATAAGTTTACAAGTGTTTTTTATAGATTGATCGATATTGGGTATAATTCTAGAACGAATTAAGTTTTTTTCTGTCTTATTACGATCGGCAACCGATAAAAACTGTGTCTCGTCTGCCGTATTGATACTAATCACAACAGAAGTTGCAATTCTTGCTTTTACGGCATCACTAAACGCCCAATACTTTGCAATATCTACATTAGCATATTTACTTTGTTCTCCTAATTCCCCATCTTTTTTGTTAGGGATCACGTATTTGATTGGCAGTTCAAATTGTATAGGGATTAATCGACCCCACATTTTGGTATTAATACCTTGATGTACTACTGCTTTTTGACTCCCCCATGGGTATTGCACCGCATAGGCAGTACCTGGTTCTGCATAGAAGAACATACCAGAGATAACACTAAGTATAAAACCGATCCCGATCATCTGGAAATTACGTTGTTTTGTAAACCAGTTTAAGGCTTTTATAGTTTTAAAAAAAGGTTTGATAATGAGCATGATAATTCCAACAAGAATCATCAGAATTCCAATAATTGTTAGCATATAAGATAAATTTTTTAAGGTTGAATGATTGTTTTTTGTTTACCCGAAGAAGTAATTTTGTTTACATGATTACTGTGTTTTTAGATATGAATATTAAGATTAGTTTGTTACTGTTTTTTTAATATATCAGAAGAAAAAGTATTGGCAAAACTTTTATAATAAAATCTACAAAACTGATTATGCATTTATAACTAAAAAGATGAATACTGTTTTAAATTGAAATATTGATGTCTTGAAAGATGTTAATGAATATAACTTTAATATGGTTTTTAGTTTATGTATGTAATAATTGAAGGCGATTTTTTAGTGTTGTTTTTATTTTCAAGGGGATTTTCATGTTTTTTTCGGCTCTTTTTTTAATTTTCATTATTTTCGACCGATGAACATACAAGATTTTATTCGAGATATTTCTGATTTTCCTAAACCTGGAATTTTATTTAAAGACATTACTCCTTTATTGGCTAATCATGAGGCTTTAGTAAGTTGCGCTGATCAATTGGCAAGCTTTTGTCCTAAGGATGTAAAAATAGACAAAGTGATAGGTATAGAATCAAGGGGATTTATAATTGGTGCAATGATTGCAGAACGCCTTGGTGCTGGGTTTGTTCCGGTTAGAAAAAAAGGAAAATTACCGTATACAGTAAAATCTATAAGTTATGGACTTGAGTATGGTGAGGACACTTTAGAGATTCATACCGATGCTATTGTGCCGGGAGAGCATGTTTTAATCCATGATGATGTATTAGCTACAGGAGGAACTGCAAAGGCAGTATGTGATTTGGTTACAGAATTGGGGGGTAAAGTTGTACAGTGTAATTTTATTATGCAACTCGATTTTTTAAAAGGAAAAGATAAATTAGATGTTCCTATACAATCATTACTAACTTATAGTTAAAAAAGAAGCCCTCATATAGTGAAGGCTTCTCAACAAAAACTATAAAATTAATGGGAATATTATTTTTTAGTAGTTGCTATTATTGCTCCGTCTTTTGCTTTATCACCATAAATACTGATAGCTGTTTCGGGTTTCAGGAAATCCACTTTATCCAGTTGATCTGTTTTTGCGAGCTTATCTAACGTATCAAAGCTTACTTCTTTTCCATCTATGATAATGAGTTTTTCTATATCGGGATTATCGATAAAATTAAATTTTTGATGTTTTCCGTTTTGAAAAGGGCGTAATTTTTGACCGTTAAATGTAAATGCGCCGTCCTCATCTTCTTCAAATGTAAAAGAACTCATAATTTGATCTTTTAATTTCTGAAAATCAAAATGGTTTCCGTTAATCGAAAGAGAGTCTGATTCTTCATCAAAGTTAAAATTAAACGCAAAATTGTGTTTTTTCATAATACTGTCCATGTCTACCTGAACATGATTAAAACCAGATTGACTTTTCCAAGCTGCGATATCAAATACTCCAGAGTTTGAGATATATAAATTTCCATCTTTATAGCCAAGCTTGATTTCGGAAATAGGAGTATTTGAAGAAGAGGAGTATTGACTTTTAGAGTTACCTTTCTTAAGAACAATACTTAAGCTGGTAAGCTCATTTTTGTTATTATATTCGATTTTCTTAAGTATTAATTCAATACCACTCTCTGCAAAGAAAGCTTTTAGATCTTCGAGTTCTTTTTCTGAAGTATTCTTGTTTATAACTGCAGTTACTTCATCAGATTGTTTTGTGCTGATTTTTAATGGTTTGCTAGAATCTGATGTAGAAGCGGTTAAGGATAATGTACCTAGTACAGTCATTCCTAAAAGTATCCATTTTTTCATCTGTTCGTATTTTAGGTTATTTGTTTAGTGATGTTATAACTTCATCATAATTACGAAGAATTGATAATGGTGTTGCAAAAAAAATGATTTTTTATGC
The DNA here is from genome assembly GCF_003443715.1 of Aquimarina sp. AD10. NCBI lineage: Bacteria > Pseudomonadati > Bacteroidota > Flavobacteriia > Flavobacteriales > Flavobacteriaceae > Aquimarina > Aquimarina sp. AD10. The sequence goes on from NZ_CP031965.1 coordinate 5,542,648, forward strand.
GAGGGAGTGTAGTATGCTTTATAAAGCTCTTTTGGTTACATATAATCTCCATCCAAATATAAGTAGCTGTAATTTTGAAGCTTTGCCTAGATCTAGGCGCCTTTTGGTAAAACTTGGAAGAATCAGTTTATTGATTTTGGCAAGGATAGAAAATAGTGTTTTTTTCATATTACTAAAATACTCAAAAACTCGCTTGGTTAAGTGAGTTTTTGAGTAAAAATAACAATTATGCAATATGCTAAATAGTTATATTTTTATGATCATAGATATTGATTTGCTTGTTTATTTTTTTGTTTTAACTTCAATAACTCCATTCTCACCTTTTTTACCATATTTTTTTTCGGCTTTCTTTCCTTTATAAACATTCATGCTTTCAATATTTTCAGTGTCTAAGTTTTCCATTTCTTCTTTTGACGATTCTTTTCCGTCAATAAAAAATAGTGGATCTTTTTTAGCTCCGTCGTTAAAAAAAGCATAGGTTTTTTTGTCTTTTGTGTTTATTTTGAAATACCCTTCTTCTGGACCATGAACTTCTTCTTGGATGATTTTTCCGTCTTTATCCTTTATTTTAACAGTTTTAGATCCATTATTGTTAGAAACAATATACTCTTGTTTGTTATTGTCAGAATAGACCTCTAGTATTTGATCTTTGCCTTTTTCACGTATTGATATAGAATTAATATGATCAGATTGTCCTATACTTATACCATATGTTTTGCTGTTATATAAAATTACAAAAGACTGTATGGGGGATTCATTTTGTAAAGAGTAGTTGGCATTGCTCTTTTTAGAAGATACATTTACCATAATACCTATTATTTCATTATTTGTATTTCTTTGGATGTTAGAAAACTTGATATCTACATCATATTCATCTTTAAAAGTCTCTTTGATACGATTTAAATCTTTTTTGGATGAGCTTTTGGTGATTTTAAATTTTACTATTTTTTTATCTCCTTTAGTGGCATTGCTAGAGGTTGTAGTATTATTTTCTTTTATTTTGACAATTTCATTGGTATTAAAACTCCATAAGAATAAGCTTAGGAGTGGGATCACAATAGCAATTTTCCATAATTGTTTTTTCTGAGAATTTTGTTTGTTTAACATAACAATTCGTTTTTTGATTAATGATTGATAAAAATTATTAGTAATAGTAGAATAGTTATTTGATGATACACTCACCAAAGTCATAAAATATTCTTTCTTAGAGTTTACTTGATTAATAGTTTCTCTGTCGGCAATAAATTCTAGATTTTGTTCAGTGCTTTTTTTGTAAAACCAAACAATAGGATTAATCCACTGAAAGATTAAGAAGAGATTGGTAATAATGATGTCTAATGTGTGGTTTTGAGTGACATGTACTTTTTCATGTTTAAGAATCATACTAAGCTCTTGACTAGAGTGTAACTTTGGATTGTAAACGATATAGTTAAAAAATGAAAAAGGACTTATGTCTTCTTGAACTTGAACAAATTTGAATTTTGTTTCTTGGGTGTAATTATGATTTTGTATAAGTTTAAATAAGGATATTAATTGAATCGCGAAGCGAATTGAAAATACAAGCACACCTAATAAGTAAGTTATAAAACCTATGAGCCACCAATTTACTTTTGTGGATACTTCATTTATTGGGGAATTTTGTTTTGATGCTATAAGGTATATATCAGGTTGATCAATAAATGTGATAAAAGTAAACTCAACAAAAGGTAGTACAAGAGAAAATAAGATTCCTGTTAGTAAAAAATGCCTATTAACAGTAAAAAAAGTATTTTTTCGAAGTAGTACATAATATACCAGGTAAAAAATGGCTAGTAATATACTGGATTTAAGAATGTATAGTAAGAAAGCTTCCATATTATTTCTTTTGTTCGATTACTTTTAAAATTTCCCTAAGTTCATCGGCTGTAATTTTTTCTTCTTTAGCAAAAAAAGACACCATATTTTTATAAGAGTTATTAAAGTATTGTGACATGGCAGTGGTCACAAAACGATTTCTATACTCTTCTTTATCTATAATAGGAAAATACTGATGCGTTTTGCCAAATGCCTGATGATCCACATATCCTTTTTCTTCTAAATTACGTATGATAGTTGATACGGTATTGTAATGCACAGTATTGTTAAGTTCTGCTTGTACTTCTTTTGCAAATGCTTTTTGAAGTTTCCAGAGTGCTTGCATTACTTCTTCTTCTTTATTCGTAAGTTTTTGCATGGTGAGTTTTTTATTTGATTCAAATGTAAAACTACTTTTTTAGTTATACAACTAATTTTATAGTTATTTAACTATTTTTTTAGTTTTCAGATGCTGATTGGGATAAGACTAAATAAAAAAATAGTAGCCTATACCTATAAACTAAGAGATACTTATTTTATATTCGCAAGCAAATATTTTACGATGATTATAAGTGTATTTTATGTTTTAATAGGGCTTGTTCTATTGGTTGTAGGAGGGGAGTTTTTGGTGCGCTCTTCTGTGGCCTTATCTTTTAGACTTAAGCTGTCAAGAATGGTTATTGGTTTAACTGTAGTTTCTTTTGCTACGTCTGCACCTGAGTTGTTGGTGAGTGTGCAAGCTGCGTTAGATGGGTTGTCTGATATCTCTTTGGGTAATGTAGTTGGATCTAATATTGCTAATATAGGATTGGTATTAGGAATTACAGCTATAATTGGTCCTCTAGCCATTGATAAAGATTTTTATAAGTTTAATTGGCCTGTAATGGTTTTGTTATCTTTTGCATTATATCTTCTTTTGAATAATGATGGGGTTTTGACGCAGCTAGAAGGTGGCTTACTTTTAGTATCATTATTTACATATCTTTTTTTATTACTTAGACGAGCTAGAAAACATGCAGATACAGTTGTAGAGGAAGTAGATGATTCTCTTCAAAAGACTTCAAATTTTAAAATCATAATATGGCTTTTAATAGGAGGATGTGCACTTTACTTTGGTTCAGAATTATTAGTAAGTGGAGCTGAAAATATAGCCTTGACAATGGGTGTTAGTGAAGGAGTAATTGCCGTAACCTTAATTGCCGTAGGTACAAGTGTGCCAGAATTAGCTGCCTCTGTTATTGCGGCGCTTAAACAAGAAAAAGCAATTTCTTTAGGGAATCTTATTGGGTCAAATATATTTAATATTGCTTCGGTTTTAGGAATTACATCTTTGATACAACCAATAATAGTCAAAGATGAATCTCTTATGAGTGTTAATATCTATTGGATGCTAGGGTTTGCATTGGTGTTATTACCTCTTGCATTTATCCCTAAGCGAATGACACTAGGTCGCCCTAAAGGACTTTTGATTTTTATAGCTTATGCTATTTTTATAGCTTTAGTTTTTATAAAATAAAATTTATAGCAAGATCATATGCTAAATAAAAAACCTCTCAATGTTATTGAGAGGTTTTTTAGCGTTTAACCAACATGAGTAGTTAGTTGTATATTGGGTTTATGCTAATATTGCAGATACATCTGCAGTTTTCACAGTTTTCACAATTCTAGCAGCAATTTTATAAGGATCACCGTTTGAAGCTGGACGACGATCTTCTAACCATCCTTTCCATCCATTCTCTACAGTAATAATAGGGATTCTTATAGATGCACCTCTATCAGAAATTCCATAAGAGAATTCATGGATAGATTGTGTTTCGTGCTCACCAGTTAATCTTTGGTCGTTAAATTCACCGTATACAGCAATGTGCTCTTTTGTTACAGGTCTAAAAGCTTCACAGATAGTTTCGTAAACTTCTTTAGAACCACAAGTTCTTAATACTTCGTTAGAGAAGTTTGCGTGCATACCAGAACCATTCCAGTCACCTTTAATTGGTTTTGGGTGGTATTCAATATAGTATCCATACTGCTCAGTTAGACGATCTAATAAATATCTTGCGATCCAGATCTCATCTCCTGCTTTTTTTGCTCCTTTAGCAAACAATTGAAATTCCCATTGTCCACTTGCAACTTCTTGGTTGATCCCTTCAAAATTAAGACCAGCATCGATACAAAGGTTTGCATGCTCTTCAACAAAATCTCTTCCATGCGTATTTCTTCCTCCCACAGAGCAATAGTACATTCCTTGTGGACCAGGATATCCACCAACAGGGAAACCTAATGGTAACTGTGTTGCCGTATCCATAATAAAGTATTCTTGTTCAAAACCAAACCAGAAATCATTATCATTATCGTCAATAGTAGCACGTGCATTAGATTCATGTGGAGTCCCATCTGAATTTAAAACCTCGGTCATTACTAGATATCCATCTCTTCTAGAAGGATCAGGATAGATTGCTACTGGCTTTAATAAACAATCAGAAGAACCGCCTTCGGCTTGTTTAGTAGAGCTACCATCAAAAGACCACATTGGGCAGTCTTCTAGCTTTCCGCTAAAATCTTCTTCAACTTTTGTTTTACTTCTTAGATTAGCAGTTGGTTTGTAACCATCTAGCCAAATGTATTCTAATTTAGCTTTACTCATAATTAATACTTTATAAATTGAACTCTTATAGATTTCAAAAATAATTTATCTTTCGAGATAACCAAAAAAAAAGGGGGTGATATAGTTAACTATCTAATCATTTTTATTAACACCCTACTTTTTTGGGGGGTATTTTTAAAAATCATCAATTTTAAAAGAATATATTTTTCATATTCACAATAAAAAGTTCTTATATCTTTGCAAAAAACTTAAGCAATCATGTCAACACTGAGATTTCAAGCACTAAAAGAGACGTTAAATCGTAGTTCTGTGGCAGTTACAGAAACAGAACGTCGTTCGGTATTATTTGGGGAAAATGTATTTAATCAAGCAACTATGTTGCAATACTTAACCAAAGACGCTCATAATAGTGTAGTGGATGCTATAGAGCATGGTTCTAAGATTGATCGTAAAATAGCCGATCAAATAGCATCTGCAATGAAAGATTGGGCATTATCAAAAGGAGTAACCCATTATACCCATTGGTTTCAACCTCTTACCGGAGCTACGGCAGAAAAACATGATGCTTTTTTCGAGACCATTGGTAATGGTCAGGCAATAGAACGATTTGGAGGAGGACAGTTAGTACAGCAAGAACCTGATGCATCGTCTTTTCCACACGGAGGTATTCGAAATACATTTGAAGCTAGGGGTTATACCGCTTGGGATCCTACTTCGCCAGCATTCATATATGGTACAACTTTATGTATTCCTACTGTTTTTGTTGCGTATACAGGTGAGGCATTAGACTATAAAACACCCTTGTTAAGAGCATTGCAAGCAGTCGATCAGGCGGCGACAGCAGTGGCTAAATATTTTGATAAAAACGTAAAAAAAGTAAATGCATCCTTAGGATGGGAACAAGAATATTTCTTAATCGATCAGGCTTTAGTAAACTCTAGGCCTGATATTGTGATGACGGGTAGAACACTGTTAGGGCATTCACCCGCAAAAGGACAACAGTTAGACGATCATTATTTTGGTAGTATTCCTACAAGGGCTTTAAATTTCATGAAAGATTTAGAAGTCGAATGTATGTTGCTAGGTATTCCTGTTAAGACTCGTCATAATGAAGTAGCACCAAATCAATTTGAGTTGGCACCTATATATGAAGAAACAAACCTAGCTGTAGATCATAATTCACTTTTAATGGATATTATGGCAAAAGTAGCTACAAGACATAAATTAGTGGTTTTACTACATGAAAAACCTTTTGCAGGAGTAAATGGATCAGGTAAACATAATAACTGGTCTTTAAGCACAAATACAGGTATTAATCTTTTAGGACCTGGTAAGACGCCAATGAGTAACCTTCAGTTTTTGACATTTTTTATTAATACGATTAAGGCTATTAATGAAAATGAAGAACTCATGAGAGCAGGTATTGCATCTGCAAGTAATGATCATAGATTGGGAGCTAACGAAGCTCCGCCAGCAATAATGTCTGTATTTATAGGAGAACAACTTACTGCAGTTCTTAAAGAATTAGAAGGAGTTACAGATGGTAAACTTTCTCCTCAAGAAAAAACAGATCTGAAACTAAATGTAGTGGGAAAAATCCCTGAAATTTTATTGGATAATACAGATCGAAATAGGACTTCTCCTTTCGCATTTACAGGAAATAAATTTGAATTTAGAGCTGTAGGATCCAAAGCTAACTGCGCCAATCCAATGACTATTCTAAACACGATAGTTGCAAAACAACTGGTAGAATTTAAAAAAGAAGTTGACGCTTTAATCGATAAGAAAAATCTTAAAAAAGATGAAGCTATTTTTAATGTTCTTCGTGAATACATTAAAAAATCAAAAAATATTCTTTTTGAAGGAAATGGGTATAGCGTAGAATGGGAGAAAGAAGCGAAAAAAAGAAAACTAAGTAATAATAAAACAACCCCAGAAGCTTTAAAAGCAAAAGTGTCTCAAAAGAACATTGCTCTTTTTGAAGAAATGGGAGTGATGAACAAAATAGAATCTGAAGCTCGGTACGAAATAGAAATTGAAGAATATGTAATGCGTATTCAGATTGAAAGCCGCGTGTTAGGAGATATTGCAAGAAATCACGTAATTCCTACAGCGATACGCTATCAAAATATGCTTATTAATAATGTTTCTGGCCTCAAAGAGCTTTACGAAAAAGATTTTAAGAAGTATGCTAAGGAACAAATGGAAATTATTGAAGAAATTTCTGAACATATAGGTAAGATTAATACCAAGGTTAACGAAATGACCGAGGGACGTAAAAAAGCAAATAAACTTCAAAATTTAGATCAAAAGGCAGCCGATTATTGTAATCTGATAAAACCTATTTTTGACGAAATCAGATATAGTTGTGATACATTAGAGTTACTTATCGATGATGAATTGTGGCCATTAACTAAATATAGGGAGCTTCTTTTTACGCGATAAGTAGGAATTGACTTACTGAGTTGCTTTTTTATACTAGTGTTAACATATTGAAAAAGCTGTTAAATCCTTAATAGATTCGCATAAAAATTTCATATTACGGGTTTTCCGTAACGTATTTCATCGAATAGTTGAAAAATTCGCAATAACCGCCTTGATATTTTTTATAAATTTGTTTTAGTCAGACAGTGGTTTTGGCAATACCCCCTAGTACCCCAGAATATTTTAACGGTAGATTGCATATTTGATAGAACTTTCGGGTTTCTTAAATGGTTTGTTGTGCAAAATTTTAATGAAGTAAACTCATAAATCACTTTAATTATATTACGTATGAAAACAGCAATTCTTAGCCTTACGGCTTTATTAAGTGCGACATTAATGGTGGCACAGTCTAACACAAGTAATGTTAGTCAATCGGGAGAAGATAATACTTCTAATATTACTCAGGTAGGGGGAGAAAACTCGTCTATAACTGTACAAGAAGGTATGGCTAATAGCGCAGTAGCTAATCAAGGTAGTGAGGCGTTTAGTTCTACAGGAGGTACAGTTGCACAGACTCAAAACGGAGTTAAAAACTCTGCTACAGCGCAACATGAAGAATTTGACAACACAATAGTACAAACACAAAACGGAGACGGTAACTCGGCAAGTGCTACTCAAAACTTGGCATTTACTGGAGGAGCTAATGCTTCAAGCCAAGATCAACTAGGAAATAGAAATGAAGGAACTGTTTCTCAAGAAGGTATTTCTAATGCTGCGTTTCAGGTGCAGATAGGAGACGGTAACTCTGGTTCTACTACACAAGAAGGTCTTTTTAATGCAAGTGAGATGACACAAGAAGGAGCTTCTAACGTTGCTTCAATTGCACAAGTAGGAGAAAATAATTTTTCTCAGCAATTACAGTCAGGAGATGCTAACAGTGGATCTGGAGAACAATGGGGTCTTAATAATGCCCTAATCCAAGATCAAAGTGGAGGTGGTAACTCTGCAACTTCTTTACAAGGAAGTAGTAGTTTTGACTCTAGAGGAGGAGAAGTACAACAAGTACAAATAGGAGAAGAGAATACTGCTTTTGCACAACACGAAGAAGATAACAATAGAGCTCTTCAAGGTCAATTAGGAGACGGTAATAATGCAAGTGTTTCTCAAAATCTTGGGTCTTTTGGTGGAGATAACTTTGCAATCCAAATTCAAAGAGGAAATGGTAATACCTTAACAGCTTCACAAAATGGTAATGCTAATAGTTCTGACCAAGATCAAACAGGAGATAGTAACAACGGAAGTGTAACACAATCAGGTGATGAGAATTCTGCTGTTCAATCTCAAATAGGAGTTGGTAACGAAGCTACTGCATTACAAGGAGGAACATTTTTTACTTCTAGAGGTGGGGCTATTAACCAAACACAATCAGGAGATCAGAATAGTGCATTTGCAAGACATGAAGAAGATAATAATACAATTAATCAATTTCAGTTAGGAAATAGCAATAGTGCATCTGCTGTGCAGAATATAAACTTTTTTGGAGGAGAAAACTTTTCTCAACAATTTCAAATAGGTGATGGGAACAGCTCAGATATTACTCAAGAAGGAGTTACAGGAATAAGAGGAGAAAGTAATGTTGGTAGTCATATCCAAATAGGAGATGAGAACAGTGCTCTTACCTCTCAAAATGGAGCAAGCAATATTAGCGATATCCTTCAGGATGGTGTTAGTAACCTTGCTAGTGATACTCAATTTGGAACAGGAAACAGAACGTTTGTAACTCAAACAGGTGAGGCACATAGTAGTATCATTCTTCAAAATGGAACTAATAATTCTGCTGTAGTTACACAAACTGGTGCAGGTGGTGGATCTTCAAGATAAGATTGACCTAAAAATTTAATATCTTTACAAAGAAGTTATAAAAGAGTTACGCTTAATATTAAGCGTAACTCTTCTCTTGATTTTAATACCAGAAAAAAAATGAATAAAAATAAGATCACTCAAATAATAGCAATTTTATTGCTATCCACAACAATGTTGTGTGCTCAGAACACAGATGAGGGACAGGTTTTAAATACTGATCAGGAAACATTTATAACCCTATCACAAATTAATAATCAAGCATCTAGAGATATAGTTTCTACAACGCAGACTGTAAATTCAGTTTTTATTCAACAAATAGGAACAAATAACGTAGTGTTATCCAATATAATTGCAGCATCGTCAGATATTAAAATATTTCAAAAAGGCGATCAAAATATTGTTGAATTGGAAGAATCTGGAAGAGAAATTGAAAAACTGATTTCGCAAACTGGAAATAATAATGCTGTTGTTGATTTTTCGTTTAATCCAAATATTTCAACACGTCTAGAGCTTATTCAAGAAGGGGATAATTTGACTTTTGAACGATTTGGTACTAATGAGTTGTCAAAAAATTTAAAATTTAAAATGACTGGTGATTCACGTTCAATAATTGTTAGAAGCTTTTAAGTTTCTATAACACCCCATAAGTAATTGTTATGAGACTAGGATTAAGTATATTTTTTATATCCCTTTTTCAGGTTTCAATTGCCCAACAGCATACAAATACTGATGTGGTTGCTAAAATAAAAACAAATATAGTTGATGAAACGATTACAGCTATAGCTACTGCTACCAATACTACAGAGGTATATAAAAGCTTACGATTCAAGCTTACTGTTTTTAGAACAAATGCTCAGAATCAAATCTCAAAGAACATTCAGGAAGAACGTTTTACGTTGGAAGCCAATGAGACAAAAGAACTAGCTATGGGTTCTATGAGTACTAAAGATCCTGATAAAATTGTAGTATTGTTACTTGTTTATGAAGAAGATAATATAATAGGGAAGGATCGTTTAGCTTTTAATGAAAAGGCAAAAGAAAATACAGAACAAGACACATCAGAAGATGATGGTCTAGAGTTAAAGGGAATTGTTATAGAAGAAACTAAAACCAAGCCAGGGAGGGATTTTTACGAATTTTTTTATAATTCATATACATTAAATCAAATCAATGGTAATAAAGTGGTTGAGGTACATGAAACATTAAGTTTTGGAAGAACAACAATACTTCAGGTTAAGATAGAAGACAATACCATCCATCAATTTATAGGTAAACCAGATTTGGAATATTTAGAACAAATGTCGAAAATTGCAATTCGAAAAGTGTATAAATATTTTAAAGACCTTAAAAAACAAAAGAATGACATTTTTCAATATTAGTGGTAACATGATTATTGAAAAATTTTAAGTATAAATTAAATGAAATCAATTACGTTAACCTTATTTCTGGTTTTTTCGGTATGTAGCTTTTCTTTTGGACAAGATTTGGTGTACAGAGCAAAGAACCCGGCTTTTGGAGGAGATACCTTTAACTATCAATGGTTACTAAGTTCTGCCGAAGCACAAAACAAATTTACAGATGATAGTAATTCAGGAAGAGACGAACGATCAGATCTAGAACGTTTTACTGAAAACTTAAATAATCAATTATTAAGTCAAATTTCCAGAACATTATTTACCCAGCAATTTGGTCAAAATGGAGAGTTAACCGAAGGGACCTTTAGTTTCGGAACTTTGTTTATAGAAATCTTTCCATCGGGAGAAGGTCTTGTAATTAATATTTTAGATACAAGTACTGGAGATCAATCCCAAGTAATAATTCCAAATTAAATTTTGATGTACAATACATTTTATAAAGTAATCACAATTTTTTGTTGTGCACTTTTACTAACTGGATGTGGTGCATATTTTAATCAACCCATTGTTGTTGAAAATGCTCGAATCGGTGAAGACACAAAGTCTACAAAAGTACTTAGAGAATTACCACCTCCTGTAGAACCAGTAGTAGTAGGGGTGTATAAATTTAGAGACCAAACAGGACAGTACAAGCCTACCGAGAGTGGAAGCACATTTAGTACCGCTGTTACACAAGGAGCTACCACAATTTTGGTAAAAGCTCTTGAAGATTCTAAGTGGTTCGTTCCTATAGAAAGAGAAAACCTAAGTAACCTTCTTAATGAACGTAATATCATAAGGTCTACTAGAAAAGAATATAGAAAAACTAAAAATCCGAATGAACCTCAGTTACCACCACTTTTGTATGCGGGTATAATTTTAGAGGGAGGAATCGTTTCATATGATTCGAATATTATAACAGGAGGTTTAGGAGCTAGGTATTTTGGAATAGGAGCCTCAACTCAATATAGACAAGATAGAATTACAATTTACCTAAGAGCTGTCTCAACTTCTAGCGGTAAAATACTGAAAACAGTATATGTGTCCAAAACAATATTATCACAGGCTCTTGATGCAAACTTTTTTAGGTATGTACGATTCAGAAGATTATTAGAAGCAGAAACTGGATTTACAAAAAATGAACCAGCTCAAATGGCTGTATCTGAAGCTATCGAAAAAGCTGTAGAGTCATTAATAGTAGAGGGTATCGAAGATAAACTATGGGCGGTTAAAGCAAATAGCGAAACTGTGAACGATTTAATTTCAGAATATAGAGCAGAAAAAGACGAAGCACAAAATACAGGGCTATATGAGCGATATTTTAAAGAAAGAAGAGGTAAAAAGTCCGTATTTGCAAAAGGAGGAGGAGCTTTGATTAATGGTGATTTTAATAACCCTGAACTCTCTTACTCTGCAAGAGCCGGAGTTCGATATTATTTTAATCCATTTATTAATGCCAATGCCAGTATTCATAAATTTGAATTGATTAATCAAAATTCATTTTCTGAAGGTTTTAATGCAATTGATTTAAATGCTGAAATTACATTATTACCTTTTGAAAAACTATCTCCTTTCTTTTTTGGAGGCTTTGGTACAGTGAATAATGACGGTTTTAGCAGAACTTTTTTTAAGTTACAATATGGAGGCGGAGTAGAATATTTAATTTCAAATAATATAGGTGTTTCTCTAACAGGAACTCATAATGCAGTACTTGGAGATAGACTAGATAACGTGGCACAAGGAAAACGAGATGATCAATACTTTACTTTTTCTCTAGGGTTAAATTGGTATTTTGATACGCCAATAAAAATGAATAAAAAATCACGAAAGAAAGAGCAAGAGCGCGGGGCAGAGTTACAAAAACTTAGAAAGAGAAATAGGAAAGTCAGAAAAGAAAACCTGACTCCACAAGAGTAATACGTAATCGAAGCATTAGATTGAATAAAATTTATCTTGTCTAATAGGCGAGTATTAAAATCGAAATAAAGTGAAAGGATTTATCAGTAAAATAATATTGTTTTTAATAGTAATAGCTACAGTTTCTTGTAGTGAAGATACTATTGATTTAGAAGGTTTAGGTTCTGTAAGAGGAAGAGTAGTAAGAGAAGGTACAAATGAACCGATAGAAAATGTAAAAATCTCAACTAACCCTGGATCAAGTACGGTTTTTACTGATGAAGATGGGTTTTACCTGTTGCAAAATGTACCATCAGGAGATTATTCACTTACAGCACAAAAAGAAGGTTTTTTGGCAGTTTTTAAATCTGTTACTGTTATTGCCGATAAAACAGTAGAGCTAGTTTTAGAATTAGATGTGGCAACTGCAGGAAATAGACCTCCTGTAGCGCCAACGTTAGTGACTCCCTTAGATAATGCAGAGGATCAACCTATCGAAGTAAAGTTAGTGTGGAGTGCCAGTGATCCGGATGATGATACCTTAACGTATACGGTGACACTTCGAAATGAAGAAAATAGTACCGTAGAGGTTTTTGAAAATATAACCGATACTACATATACAGTTTCGAACCTTGCTTACGGTATAAAGTATTTTTGGCAAGTGAGTGCCAATGACGATATTAATCCAGCTGTAAATAGTACAACCTTTGCTTTTACAACAGCTATTCCTCCAAATAATCGAATTGTTTTTACACGATTAGTTGAAGGGAATAGTGTTATTTATTCTGCAGATGAAAGTGGTAATACTGAAATAGCACTTACTTCAAAATCTAAAAATAGTTTCAGACCAAGAAGAAATGTAAGTACTGGTAAAATTGCTTTTTTACGATCAGTAGGATCACAAACGCATTTGTTTACAATGAATGAAGATGGGTCTCAGGTTCGACAAGTCACATCTCAAGTTGGTGTTTCAGGATTTAATCTTGAAGAAATAGATTTCTCTTGGGATAATAATGGATCAAGATTATTGTTTCCAAATCAAGATAAATTATATGCAATCAACGCTGCAGGTGGTGGTCTTAGTTTGATGTATCAAACTACAGATGGAAGTTTGATTACAGAGATAGATAAAAATGATAATACTGGATTGATAGCTCTAAAAACAAATGATTTAGATGGTTATTCTGTAAATATTTTTACAATTAATAGTAGTGGTGTTCTGCAACAAACCGTATTAATGGGTATGCCAGGAGCTGCAGGTGGTATAAATTTATCTATTGACGGAACTAAACTATTATATACAAGAGATATCTCGGGATCAGAAAATACAAATTATCGCAGACTGGACTCACATATGTTTATTCATAATTTTAATGGAGATCCTACAGTTGATTTATCAACGGATAAGGTGTCGGGAACCAATGATTTAGATGCACGATTTGCACCTAACGATGCTAGTGTAATTTATGTGAATACATCTAATGACGGCATTTCGGATAATACAATTGAGATCGTAGAGATCTCTGATCTTGATGACAGAGTTAAAGTATTAGAAAAAGCAGCTATGCCAGATTGGGAATAAAATTCTTAATCTGACTTGTTTAGAATTGCATATGCATTATATGAAAAGAGTTATATAGCAATAAATGGTTGTTATTAATTCATTCTATCTTATTCGTAAATCACGTTAATTAAATTATCTTTGCGCTTTAATTTCTGGTAAAATGAGTCAAGACGTAAGTAAGCGTTATGCACAACGTGGTGTTTCTGCATCCAAAGAAGATGTACATAGTGCAATTAAAAATATTGATAAAGGGCTTTTTCCGAAGGCATTTTGTAAAATAGTTCCTGATTATCTTACAAATGATGAAGCATATTGTCTTATTATGCATGCAGATGGTGCAGGTACTAAATCTTCTTTGGCATATATGTACTGGAAAGAAACAGGAGACCTTTCTGTCTGGAAAGGTATTGCACAAGATGCATTGATCATGAATATAGATGATCTATTATGTATTGGCGCTACAGATAATATTATGTTATCGTCTACTATAGGTAGAAATAAAAATCTTATTCCAGGAGAAGTTATTTCTGCAATTATTAATGGAACCGAGGAACTATTAGCAGAACTGAAAAATTTTGGTGTAGAGATTCATTCTACAGGAGGAGAGACAGCAGATGTAGGTGACTTGGTGCGCACTATAATTGTAGACTCTACAGTAACTGCTCGTATGAAAAGAGAAGACGTTATAGATAACGCAAATATCAAAGAAGGTGATGTTATTGTAGGATTGTCATCCTCTGGACAAGCCACATATGAAACAACCTATAATGGTGGTATGGGTAGTAATGGATTAACGTCCGCACGTCATGATGTTTTTCATAAAACATTAGCTAAAAAGTATCCAGAAAGTTTTGATCCTTCAGTACCTGCTGATTTGGTTTATTCTGGAGCAACAAGTCTTACCGATGCTGTTAAAGATGCACCTATAGATGCAGGTAAACTAGTGTTGTCTCCAACGCGAACCTATGCACCAATTATTAAAAAAATATTGTCAAAGTTTAATAGCGAGACTATTCATGGTATGGTTCACTGCAGTGGTGGGGCACAAACTAAAATTTTACATTTTGTAGATAACTTGCATATCATAAAAGATAATCTTTTTGACGTACCTCCCTTGTTTAAATTGATACAAGAAAATTCAGGAACAGATTGGAAAGAAATGTATCAAGTTTTTAATATGGGGCATAGAATGGAATTGTATGTTTCTCCAGAGATAGCAGATGATATTATAGCAATTTCAAAAAGTTTTAATGTAGATGCTCAAATAGTAGGAAAAGTAGAAGCTTCTAATGAGAAAAGACTTACTATCAAAAGTGAATTTGGTACCTACATATATTAATCATTTAACATTCGTGCTATACTTTTTTCTTAGCAAATCTAATTTAGGGTCTATGTAGCGCTTGCAAAAGGGTTTCTTAGGGTTTTCTAAATAATAATTGTGAAGCTCATCTCTTGATGGTTTAAATTCATCAAAAGCTAATACTTCAGTTATTAGTGGTGATTCAAATAGTAGTTGCAATGAGTCAAGTATGTTTTTTATGGGTTGTTTTTCTGATAAAGAAAAGTAATAAATAGCACTTCTATACTTTTTTCTAAAACTATGGTTAGATGTGCTTTTGTGTGTGTATAAGTGAATTTCTATTAAATCCCGAGTACTTATAATTTTAGGGTTGTAATGCACAATTACAGCTTCAGAAAAATAATTGTTCTCATCAGTGCTCCTAATATAACCTTGTTCTACTCTAGAAACACCTTTTAAAGATTGAAAAACTGCTTCGGTACACCAATGACACCCACCACCTAATCCTATTTTTTGAAAACTATCCATCGCCATAAAGATCAGAAAATAATCTAAAATTCAAACACTTTGTTTTCTAGTGATCATCAAAATTATCTTATATAATTTATTAGGATCTGTGAAATATACTCAAAATTGAATGGAAAAATACTTAAAGATATATGTGTATCGAACCCTAGTAATTAGATTTTAATAGATGTCGGTTATCGCTATATTTTATAGCTTGTCATATATATATTTCTCTGATATGAGGAATGTTTTTTTGCCTATTTGGTACATTCTAAAAAGATGAACTAGACAATTTTTAGAAGAAGATAATTCTCAAAAAAGAATTGATAAGAGCTAGTTGTATTTTAGTTTAGTGCTTTTTGTATAGGTATTTTCAAGGGCTTGGATATGTACAGCTAATCTTTTTTCTTTTGAAACAACCATCATATTTTTGATATTGAATATAGTTTTTTTAAATTCTTAATACCTTTTTTTTTTTGTTGTTAGCATTGTTTTACTTCGATTTTGCACTTAGATTCTTATTTAAAGAGAAAAGAATATGACATTACGAATATTTTTTTGAAATCTTCGTAATATATTCATACTAAAACTCTTAATGATATTATAAATTTGTAACTTATAAGGGTATAACACTGTTATTTTTAACAGAATTTATCGTCTAACAAAATTGAACTTTATTTTAGTTTGTTATGATACCACCCAAATTACCAAATAACGAAAAACAAAGGCAGATTGCAGTAGAGAAATATGAGCTATTAGATACATTGCCAGAAGAAAGTTATGACAATATCACATCTTTAATGTCATATATTTGTGAAACACCTATATCTCTAATAACACTTTTAGATGGAGATAGAAACTTTATAAAATCACATCATGGAATTTCGATGAGTGAATCTCCAAGAGAAATTTCGTTTTGTGGTCATGCCATAAATTCAGATGACCCTTTAACCATAATTGAAGATTCGCGTAAAGATGAACGATTTTTTGATAACCCATTGGTGAGTAAACATGATGCGATTTTTTATGCTGGAGCTCCTTTAATAGATTCAAATGGTTACAAGTTGGGAACTTTGTGTGTTTATGATACGAAACCTAGGAAATTAACCGATCAGCAACAACAGGCTTTAATTTCAATGTCTAAGCAAGTGGTAAGCTTATTTGAACATAGATATCAAAATCTTAAATTGTTAGAAACGCAAGAGCGACTTCAAATGCGAAATGAAGATTTAACAAAATTTGCAGGTGTTGTATCTCATGACCTTAAATCGCCGCTAGCTAATATTATTTCAATTACAGAACTAATCGAATATGATGGAAAAGGTAAACTTGATGAAGAAACATTACAATATTTACAATATTTAAAAAGTTCATCATATTCTCTAAGAGATTATATAGATGGGATTTTAAAATTTTATAAAAGTGATGATCTGTTAAAAAACAAAAGCGAGAATATTAGTTTTGATGAAATCATTACAGAATTAAAAAAAATTACAGATACCGAAGGTCATGTGACTTTTGAATGTACTAATTGTAAAGAGTATTTGATAGTTAATAAATCAGCTCTTATGCAGATATTAATTAATCTTATCACAAATGCGATAAAATATCATAAGGGTTTTGATGGTGTTGTTATTCAAATTGATCTTAAAGAAAAAGATGATTTTTATGAGTTTTCTGTTACAGATAACGGAGATGGTATCCCAAAAGAATATTTGAATAAGATTTTTGACCTTTTTTCTGTGGTAGGCGTTGCTGATAAAGACGGAAATATGGGGACAGGTATAGGTTTGGCAACGGTTAAAAAAATTGTAACTAACCTGGGAGGAGAAATTAAAGTGTTTTCTAAAGAAGGAGAAGGAAGTACATTTATATTCACGATTGCTAAACTTTTCCAAGAAAACGAATACGAATTACAGCCACATACGATCCAAAAGAAGTAATTTTTACAAAATTCATAAAGGTCGAAGTAAGTCATTAGTATCGCAACGGGTATGAGCTTTAGACAAAAAAGCTTACTTTTGTAAATTCTACAGATTAGGATACATTTACTATGATTGATAAATTAAATATTGTTAAGCAAAGATTTGATGAGGTGAGTGATTTAATCATTCAACCAGATATTATTGCTGATCAAAAAAGATACATAAGACTTAATAAGGAATATAAAGATTTCAAAGCCATTATGGATGAAAGAGAAATCTATATTGAACTTACGAATAATATTAAAGAAGCTGAAGAAATCATTGCAGATGGAAGTGATGAAGAGATGGTGGAAATGGCTAAAATGCAATTAGAAGAAGCTAAAGAAGAATTACCTGCTCTTGAAGAGAAAATTAGATACATGCTTGTGCCTAAAGATCCAGAAGATGCAAAAAATTGTGTAGTAGAGATTCGTGCTGGAACGGGAGGGGATGAAGCTAGTATTTTTGCGGGAGATTTATTTAGAATGTATACCAAGTATTGTGAAGGTAGAGGATGGAGTACTAGTGTTGTAGATCTTAATGAAGGAACAAGTGGTGGATACAAAGAAATCATTTTTGAAGTAAATGGAGAAGACGTTTATGGTATTTTAAAGTTTGAAGCTGGTGTACACCGTGTTCAACGTGTTCCGCAAACGGAAACCCAAGGTAGAGTGCATACTAGTGCCGCAACTGTAATGGTATTGCCTGAAGCCGAAGAATTTGATATAGAACTCGATATGCAAGAGGTTCGTATCGAGCGTACCACTTCTACAGGACCAGGAGGACAGTCAGTGAATACAACATATTCTGCAATTAAATTACATCATGAGCCGACAGGAATGATAGTAAGTTGTCAGGATCAGAAATCATCGCATAAAAACCTTGAAAAAGCACTAAAGGTATTACGTTCTCGTTTGTATGAGATGGAGTTAGCAAAGAAACAAGCAGCAGACTCTGAGAAACGTAAAAGTATGGTTTCTTCTGGTGACCGTTCTGCAAAAATTAGAACATATAATTATCCGCAAGGTAGGGTTACAGATCATCGTATTGGATTAACATTATATGATTTAAGTAATATAATCGATGGAGATATCCAAAAGATTATAGATGAGCTTCAATTAGTAGCTAATACTGAAAAATTAAAAGAATCGAACGAGGTTTTCTAAGTACCTTATAAATTATAGAAAAATGCAACTCATTTATTTTGAGTTGCATTTTTTTTCATACAATTCCTGTATAGTTATAAAATTTTTCAACTCTTTATTTAGGACTTTTTTAGAAACTAAAGGGCAGTCTTTTAAATATTCTGCAGTCTCTTTATGATTGAAACCAAAAATGCTTGATAACAAAATAAAGAATTTATATTCTCCTTCCTTTCTGTAATAGGAATGATAATCATAATACCCCGAATCTGGATCTCTAAATTCTCTATTGTAATAATTTAGTTTACCCTTTTTAATTACTTTTAGAAATGCACGTTCTCCATCATTTCGATTAAGTGTTCTGAATAAGAAGTTGCCACGATTAAAAGATTTTAAAGCAATCCTATGACTTTCGAATACATTATTTCCCGCTTTATAAGATTTAATGTCTTTAGCACCATATCTTTTCTTTCCAGTTTGCTTGCTTTTAAAATGTATTCTCTCAAATAAATCACCAAATGGTTCTGGAGTGCGATCTTTTACAATACCATGAATTGTATCCCCTGAGTGTAGCACTACATAACCTGATAAGTAATGCTTTTGGGTAAAGGCATTCATCGAATAAAGGAATACAATAATATAAAAAGGTAAAAATCTAATCATTTTGAAACGTTATTTAGACAAGAGTTATCAAATTTCATTCCATCATGATTTTTTGATTTGTGGATTTATTAATATGATTAACAGTTTGATTTTGAGAATGTTCCTTGGTTTGTTGAAATCAAATAGTTTTTAAAATGTATTTTAAATAAAATACCTTACACAATATATATTGTGTAAGGTATTTGTAAAATAATATATAATAAATAGAGAGTTTCTTTATTTAGGGTTTTTAGCTTTTAGTTCATCTCTAACCATTTTACCAGAAGTGGTTATCTGATTTTCAGACCAACCACCCATACCACTTGCTCCGGGTTTAAGTGCTGCAGAAGCTTCTTGTTTATCTGCGATGGACCAGTTTAACCATGATATTTTATTTCTATCTAAAAAATCCCACCAAGCTCGAGCTTCATTAGTGTCAATAAATCCGTCACCTGTAGCCTCGGTAGTTCCATATTCTGTAACAAAGATAGGGATACCAGCATCCAAAGCACGTTGAGCTTTGTCTCTTAAAAATTGCTTATGAGTAGAGGCATAGTAGTGTAGTGTGTAAGCCACATTAACATCATTTATAGTATTTCCTATTACTTCATCAACATCTTGAGACCATGTACGTGTACCACAAATAACAAGGTTATCAGGATCGTGTTTTCTAATCTCAGCAATTACTTGTTCATGATATGGCTTTAGAACATCTTTCCATGATGGGGCTTGTAATGGTTCGTTATAAATTTCGTAAATAATATTAGGTTGATTACCATATTTTTGTGCGACTTCTGCAAAGAATGCTTTAGCCTCATCTACATGGTCTTCGGCATGGTGACTATGCCAATCTACGATAACATAAATTCCTTCTTGGATTGCAGCATCAATAACAGTAAATACTTTTTGCTTTTCGAATGCTCTATTAGAAAGATAACCATCACTATCCTCTACACCCATAGCCGCTCTCACAATATTACAATTCCAGTCCTTTTTTAACCAGCTTACAGCTTCTTTTGTATAGTATTGTCCCATCCATTGTGACCAGAATAAGGACATTCCTCTAAGTTGTACCGCATTATTGTTTTTATCAACAATTCTATTTCCAGAGGCTTGTAGTAGACCAAAAGTTGCAACTGCAGATGAGCCATCAGTGTCGCCTGTTGTTCCAGTTGTACCTGTAGTTCCAGTTGTACCTGTGGTTCCGGTTGTTCCAGTCGTACCTGTAGTTCCAGTTGTACCTGTTGTTCCAGTCGTACCTGTTGTTCCAGTCGTACCTGTTGTTCCAGTCGTACCTGTGGTTCCTGAATCACCATCGGGAGTGTCTGCATCAGACTCGCAAGAAGTCATTGTTGCCAGAATTAGAAAAATAGTTATTATACCTTTTACTATTCTCATGTTTTTGTGTTTAATAATATTAATAATACGTATACTCGGTTAATGTAATGTTAGAAATGAGTTTAATCTGGTTAAGATTAAATAAGCTATATCGCTTAGAGATAGCTTACTTGCGATTCAATATATCGAAAAGCTAAAAACACTTCAATAGTAAAACAATTATACAGGTTAATTTCCTCTAAAAAAATTGATTTTTTATTCTAAAACGTATTTTATGCATTCATATTTTGTAAAACGCAGTATGTAGAAGTTTCAAGGTGTTTTGCTTTTAGTAGCTTGTAATTTTAAGTTTTGAAACTTTATTTACTTATGAGGGGACCAAATTTTAAGAGTATAGAATACCAAGTATTTTTTGTAGTATATGAAATCTGAAGGTTATAATAATTTGAAATACTATGAACGAATGATGATCCAAGACCAGTAGATTCGAGAGAATCACAAAACTTTTTGAGACCATTTATGATGATGCTATTGGGGATTTTTAGATCAGAGAAACTTTTGGTCTTGATGTAATGTAAACTGCGAATTTTAGAAAGACTAATTTAATGTAAATAGGATAGTGTTGTGCGTTAGTTGACTCGTTAAATAATTGTTTGTTGAAAGTGAAAAAACCTGTATAGTTGTACAGGTTTTTTTATTACTTAGATAATTCTTTTATAAATTGATTAAGATCAACTTCTATAAAATCGTATAGTATAAATCAAATCGATTTTAAGCAACATTCTTCTTGCCAAAAGATCTTACTACAAAATAGATGCCTGCTATAATAAAAGGTATACTTAACCATTGCCCAGTGGATAAGGCTTCTCCTAAAGAGTCTTCAAAACCTCCTTGACTTTTCTTAACGTATTCTACAAAAAAGCGTACGGTCCAAAGTAGAATTAAAAACAAGCCAAAAAGGAAACCTCTATTGTTGCGTTTGTCTGTTTTCCAGTAGACGAACAGTAAAATGAATGCTACGAATATATAACCAAATGCCTCATAAAGTTGTGCAGGATGTCGATAGGGTACAGTGTCTAATAAATCAGAAAACTGAGGGTTTTCTACTACAGCATTATATGCGTCATTTACATTTTTGATTCCTGTTTCTTTAATAACTTCAGATTTTCTTAATCCTTCTCTAACAAATTTTACTCCAAAAGCAGAATCTCCAGATTCATTACCAATGATTTCAGAATTAAAGAAATTTCCTAAACGAACAAATATAGCTCCAAAAGCAACAGGTATTACTATTCTATCTAATATCCATAGAATATTTTTTTGAATCACGTTTTTAGAATAATAATACATAGCTACAATAACACCAATTGCAGCACCATGACTAGCTAACCCTTGAAATCCTATGAATTCAAATTTAGGTTTAAATCGCATAGGTAAAATAATTTCTAAAAGATTGTTTCTATAATAATCCCAGTCATAAAAAAACACATGCCCTAATCGTGCTCCCAGAAGAGTGGCCACAACCGCATAGATAAAAATAGAATCTAACTTTTCCATAGATAGATTTTCTCTAATGTATATTTTTTTCATCAGAAACCATCCTAACGAGAAGGCTACAACGAACATTAGACTATAAAAACGGATTACAAAAAAACCAAGGTCTATACCTTCAATTGGGTTCCAGATAATTTTTGAGAATATCATGTGTGCGATTTATTTTCGAAAGTAAATATAGGTATTTATATGGGAAATAAAAGAGTATGCTTTTATCATTGATACATTCTTTAGTTTCCTTGTTTTTTTACAGTTTTATCATTAATATCAGGGACTGGGTCGTACCCTTTACCACCCCAAGGATGACAACTAAATATTCTTTTAGTAGCCAAAATACCTCCTTTTAATAGGCCATGTTTTTGTAAAGCTTCAATAGTATAATGAGAGCAAGTGGGTTGGTACCTGCAAGTTGCCGGAGTTAAGGGTGAAATCAAATTTTGATATAATTTCACCAATAGAACAAAAGGAAAAATCAAAACTTTTTTCATAGCCTTTTAAACTCTAAAACGATCTAATTTACAGAAAAGGTGGTGCCTTCTCGACTATCTTTAAGCTGGATTCCTATAGCTATAAGCTCGTCTCTTATTTTATCACTAGTAGCAAAGTCTTTATTTGCCCTTGCTTCTGCTCTAAGTTTGATAAGTAACTCTACGGTACCCGAAAGTTTATCGTCAGAGTTTGTTGCAGCTTCATTTATATTTAATAACCCTAATACATCAAAGACGAAACCTCGAATAGTATGACTTAGCAATTCTATATCTTCTTTAGTGATTGTAGCCTTATCTTCTTTAGCAGTATTAATAAATTTAACAGCATCAAATAATTTAGCAATTAGGATCGGACTGTTAAAATCATCATTCATAGCTTCATAACATGCTTTTCTCCATTCAGAAACATTAAACCCTTCAGTTTTAGGACTAGGGTTAAGTGTTTCTATTGTTTTGATGGCATCCATTAATCTATAAAACCCTTTTTCAGAAGCTTCTAAAGCATCGTTAGAAAAATCCAGGATACTTCTGTAATGCGCTTGCATCATAAAAAAACGAACAATAGAAGGGTCAAAAGGTTTGTCTAAAAAAGTGTTGTTACCAGAAAAAAGCTCTCCAGGGGATATGGTGTTCCCTGTAGACTTAGACATTTTTTTGCCATTAAGCGTAAGCATATTAGCATGCATCCAATAGTTTACGGGTGTTTGACCACAAGCTGCTTCACCTTGAGCAATTTCACATTCGTGATGAGGAAATTTTAAATCCATTCCTCCGCCGTGGATATCAAAACGTTCACCAAGGTATTTTGTACTCATAACAGTACATTCAAGATGCCAACCAGGAAAACCATCGCTCCAAGGAGAAGGCCATCTCATAATATGTTGTGGTTCTGCTTTTTTCCAAAGCGCAAAATCCTGTGGAGTTTTTTTATCACTCTGGGCAGATAACTCACGAGTATTGGCAATCATATCCTCAAGATTACGACCACTTAATTTTCCGTAATTATTTGTTTCATTAAATTTCTGAACATCAAAATATACCGAACCATTAGATTCATAAGCGTAGCCATTATCAATAATGGTTTTTATGATTTCTATTTGTTCTACGATATGCCCTGTTGCAGTAGGTTCAATACTTGGTGCAATAGCATTGAATTTTGACATTACATGGTGAAAATCTAAGGTGTAACGCTGTACAATTTCCATAGGTTCCAGTTGTTCAAGTCTTGCTTTTTTTGCGACTTTATCTTCTCCTTCTTCAGCATCGTTTTCTAAATGGCCAGCATCCGTAATATTTCTTACGTATCTTACTTTGTACCCAAGATGTTTTAAGTATCTAAACACCATGTCAAAAGAAATAAATGTTCGACAATTACCAAGGTGTACGTTACTGTAAACGGTAGGTCCACAAACATACATGCCGATATTACCGTCTGTAATAGGAGTAAAAATCTCTTTTTGGCTAGAAATCGAATTATAAATTTTTAATTCTTCAGTTTTGTACAAAGGAGTTATTGCCATAATCTAAATTAATGCTGAATTTTTAGTTGTAAAATTGATTTAAAATGTAGTGTCTAGTTTAATGTAGTCCAGAAATTCTCTTCGTACCGCATCTTCTTTAAACTTACCACCAAATTCACTGGTAACAGTACTACTTTCGATATCTCTAATGCCTCTTGAGTTAACGCATAAATGCTTGGCATCAATAACACACGCTACATCTTTTGTGCCTAACACAACTTGAAGGTCCTGAACAATTTGCATTGTCATACGTTCTTGTACTTGTGGTCGTTTGGCATAATAATCGACAATACGATTCATTTTAGACAAACCAACTACGGTACCGTTAGAAATATACGCTACATGTGCACGACCTACAATAGGAAGTAAATGATGCTCGCAAGTTGAATATACTGTGATATTTTTCTCAACAAGCATTTCGCCATATTTGTAATTATTTTCAAATGTAGAAGCATCTGGCTTTCTTTGAGGGTGAAGTCCAGAAAAAATTTCATTTACAAACATTTTGGCAACACGCTGCGGAGTACCTTTGAGACTATCATCTGTTAGATCCAGTCCTAATGTTTCTAAAATATGCTTTACATCATCTTTGATTAGAGCGATTTTTTCTTTATCACTAAGTTTAAAGGCATCTTCTCTTAGAGGAGTGGTAGCGCTAGTAGCTACATGATTATCACCTAGCGCTTCAATAGCTTCAAGGGCCTTGTCAATTTTCACACGTCAATTTTTAAATTTATTATTCTTTTTGAATAAAAATGGGAAGTAATCTTTAATCACTCCCATATTATGGGATGCAAAGATACGATTTTGTTGTTTTACTTGGTAAAAGCTATGTTAAACAATTGGATTTACTAGTTTTTTTAAAGAAGTTCTGTATATTTAAATCCCAAATCTTAAATCTACATATTAAAAGTAGGATTTTTAACGTTATGTAAATATGGCAAAAGTTATACCTAAAATTTTATCGTTAGTTGTTTTTATCTGTTTGAGTAATTTTTCTGCAATTGCACAACTCGATTTTGATGTTGCTTGTAGGTCTTCTCAACCATTTTGTTCAGATGCAGCACAAGAACTTACTTTTCCTAATATTACAGGAGAAGATATTAGCTTTAATGGGCTAGGATGCCTTAATAGTACTCGTAATTCTTCGTGGTATTTTATTAGAATTGATCAAGCCGGAGAATTGATTTTTGATATACAACAATGGGTTGATGGTAATGGTAATAGTAGATTAGACAGAGGAGAACGACAGTTGGATGTGGATTTTATTGCATGGGGACCATTTCCCACTTCGTTTATAAATTGTGAAGATTTGGCGATGGGTTGTGATAATAATGGTGATGGTGAAGGTCTGCGCCCAGAAGAGTGTGTTAATAATGTTGATGATCCAGACTATTATGTATTGGATCAGGATAATACAAATATTGTAGATTGTAGTTTTGCACGAACCCCTGAAGATAATGTGTTTATTGAAACGTTAACAATACCTAATGCGCAATCAGGAGAATATTACTTTATATTAATAACTAATTTTTCTGATGAAGCAGGAGTAATTCAATTACAGCAAACTAATTTGGATGAAGACAATGCCGGTACTACAGATTGTAGTATTCTTGATCCCGGAGTAGGGCCAGATGTAGCTACTTGTGGCGAATTTCCTGTTACTATTGAAGGTAGATTTCCTGGTGCTATAACATATCAATGGGCCAGAGCTGATTTTGGAAGTACTAATTTTGTAAATATAGCCGGTGCTACGGTACCATTTTTAGAGGTAAATACAGAAGGGGTATACCAACTAAGTGGTTTTGATATTTCTGGAGTAGAAGTTGTTGATTCTCCGGATGCCCTTGTCGTTTTAGATGTCTCAGATGCTGTAGCATCAGTAGGATTTGATATTGCAGAAGAATCTTTTGCTGGTGAGTATACTATTACTGCAAGTGTTGTTGCTTCTCCTGAGGCAATAGCCTCTGGCTTTGATGCTACGCCCACAATAAATGGTGAGAATTTTGATTTTGAATATCGATTAGATAGGGACTTAGGAAATGGTTTTTTTGAATTTAGACCTTTTCAGTCTAGTCCTGTTTTTTCAGGAGTTCCTCCAGGAGATTATCGAATTACTGCTAGATATAGAGATTGTCCTGCTAGTGAAAGAGAGTCTGAGGTTTTTATGATCTTGGGATACCCAAAGTATTTTACGCCAAATGGAGATGGTTTTCATGATACTTGGAGTTTAGTTAATATAGAAAACCAACCTACTGCCTTGATTTATATATTTGATAGATATGGTAAGCTGCTTAAGCAATTAAGACCTGGAGGCCCAGGATGGGACGGTACATATAATGGGAATAATATGCCATCATCAGATTATTGGTTTAGAGTAGAATTTAATGAGCCTAGAGATCCGAATATGCGCAGAAGGGTGTTTGCTGGTAATTTTTCTTTAATACGATAAACGATAAAGTCGTAACTATAAAACAAAAAAGCTGAAGGTATACCTTCAGCTTTTTTGTTTTATGTTTTTGTCTCTACGTATTAAAAATTCATAGAGGCTGTAAGTGTTATGTTCTCGGTATAATTTTCTATTAAGACAGAGTTGCTAAATCCAGAGCCAGGATAAAGTTGGTCATTCCGTTTTTGTTGTGTGTAGTCATAAGCTACGTCAAATTTGAATTGCTCAAAAGCATAACCGAAGCCAGCAGAGAATCCATTTTTATTGCCTAAAATCAAAGTGTTTTTGTAAGGGCTCTTTTCAAAACTATAACCACCTCTATAGCTCCAGTTTCCATCTCTCCATTCGCTTCCAATTCTAAACGTATAAGCATTCTGTAAGTTGTCTTCTACAAAGCTATTTAAATTAGAAAAATCATTGTTATTGTCAGAGCTAAGTCTAGAAGAGCTATAATCTTTAAAAGAATAATCCATGCTTATGAGGCCTTGTTGTCCAAATAGAATTGCAACACTACCTGTGTATTTTGCAGGAGTACGTAATGTGTATTCAGGAAAAATATTTACCACATCAGGGTTTACTATTGCTGTTCCATTTGCGTTACTGAATGTTTCTAATCGTTGTGTGGTTTCTTCTTCTATAGAGTACCAAGTTGGAGATTCGTAAGAAGCACCTAATCGAAGTATATTTGCTACTTTGGCAATTGCTCCTACTTGTGCAGAAAACCCAGCACCAATAGTAGATAATCTATTCGTGAAAAGAACTTCGTTTATAGCGCTACCGGTGTTATTATTTGTTTCAAAGAATTCTGTAAATCTATCATAACTGATAAAATGAGAATTTAGATTAACACCAACATAAAAATCTTGATCAATTTGTGCGCCAAGGTTTACTGTAAACTTTCCATTTAAACCAGTGCTTTCATAGATATAATCTTGATCAAAAACCCCAGATGCAATATTAGATGAGTATCCTGTTCCTGTAGGATCATCTAAGTCATTGGCCTCTATAATCAATGTTTCGTGTCCTAAGAATGCTTGTTGAGCTCTAACTCCTTCATTTTCTCCTAAAAAAGCGTATAAACCATCAATTGTTTCACCAGCTCTTGGAGTGATTAACCCAAGTTGAATACCTTGTGCATCTGCTAAAAATAAATCGTCAATAGAATTTCTTGTAGTTCCCAGTACAACAAATTCATCTTTGTTGTCTGTTGTTTGGTCATATGTTAAGCCTAATGAGATTTTATTAATACCAGAAGATTCACTATTGTAATTGTCGTAAATAAAAACGGCACCTAATTGATTAAAATTGATGTTTGTAGAACTTGTGTTCCGAAAATTGTTAAACGGATTTAGGTCATTACCAAAAACAACATCATTGTTGATTGATTGAGATGATAGAGTTATGGCTCCGTGAGAATTTAAAAATACAGCCGACCCCGCTGGGTTGACATGTAAGGCGGATAAATCACCACCAAGAGCACCAAAAGCGCCACTCAAAGCTCGATAACGAGCAGTTCCTCTTATTTCTTGTTGAGAGTATCGGATTACATCACTAATATCTTGAGCATTCAAAAAAGATATAGACAAAATACCTATGCATAAGAATAGCTTTTTCATTTTTTACTGTGTTGATTTAAAATAGACATAAGAAATTCTTCTTCATCTAAATAGTTATTGTGTTTGTCATAATAACTATTTAGATGATATAGAATTAATATATTTTGTAGAATAATACCTTAGGAAATAAGGTAAGGTGTTACCAAAGTTTTATTTATCTTCTTCCTCTACTTCTGCTACCACTACTTCTTGAAGAAGATCTACTTCCTCCAGAACGTGAATAACCGCTACTTCTAGAAGAACCGCTTCTTGAGTATCCTGAACTCCTACTTCTAGAAGAACCAGAAGAAGGGTTGTATGATCTACTTCTTGACGAAGAGCTAGATCTTGGAGTGTATGATCTCGTATTGGTTCTAGGCGCAGAAGATCTTGAGTAATTATTGTTTGATGATCTTGAACGAGAGCTATATGTTCCCGACCTGTTGTTTGAGTAAGATCCACTTCTACTTCTGTTGCTAGCATCTGCAGATACTCTTCTACGGTTAGTGTAACCCTGTCTTCCTCTGCTATAATTTGAGTTTCTGGATCTGCTGTAGTTTGAGTTTCTCGATCGATTAGCGTAGTTTGAATTTCTTGATCTTGTGCTGTATCTAGAGTTGTAATATCCATTTCGACTTCTAGAGTTGTATGCGTATGCATCTCTTCCTCTGTTAAAACGGTTATAAGCTACATATGGGTTTCTTCCATAAAAACCTCTTCCGTAGAATCCTCTTCCATAAAAGCCTCTTCCCCAAAATCCACGACCGTATCCATAGCCATAAAAAGCGGGTCCGTAGAAGCCAAAACCACCATAAGCATATGGGTTGCCCCATCCTCCCCATCCGGGTCCGTAAAATCCATTCCATCCCCATCCGTCATAAATTCCCCATCCTGCTCCGTACCAATCATTCCATCCCCATCCATTAAATCCAAAACCAACTCCTAAGAAAGGACGGTTCCATCCACCGTTATTAACAACATTTACGGTTATTTCATCATAATCACTTCCCCAAGAAGGTCTGCCTCCTTCATAATTAAGTGCTGTTGCAGTTGTATCTGCTGCATTATAACCTTCACTAGAGTATGAATCTACATCAGTAAAAATAGCCTCTTCTTGTATTGCATTGTCAATTTGAGATGACTTCTCAGAAAAGTAGCTTGAATAGTAATTTGATTTTTTTTGTGTCGTATTAGGCTTGGTTTCAATATTCCTGCGATTTGCAGCCTCACCATAAATACCATCATTATAAGGTACATATTCATATGAGCCACATGAGGTCAACATTAATAAGCCAGCCAAAAGTAAAACACCAAAGGCTCCGTTTTTTTGAAAATAATTTTTAAGACTCATATCTTCTTATTTTATTGTTGAACATTACAAATTTAGTTAGTTTTGCGCTAACAAAATTATATTTAACATAGTCACAATATTTGTGCCAAATAGTAGTTTATGAGTAAGAATTTAACAAAGCGGAGCGAAGATTATTCAAAATGGTATAATGAATTAGTCGTCAAAGCTGATTTAGCGGAGAATTCTGCAGTAAGAGGATGTATGGTTATAAAACCATATGGGTATGCTATCTGGGAAAAAATGCAGGCAGAATTAGATAGAAAATTTAAAGAAACAGGTCATCAAAATGCTTATTTTCCATTGTTTGTGCCTAAAAGTCTTTTTGAAGCTGAAGAAAAAAACGCAGAAGGTTTTGCAAAAGAATGTGCTGTTGTTACTCATTATAGATTAAAAACTGATCCAGAGGATGCTTCGAAATTAATTGTTGATCCAAATGCAAAGTTGGAAGAAGAGTTGATTGTTAGGCCTACGTCTGAAGCTATTATTTGGAATACATATAAAGGTTGGATACAATCCTATCGAGATTTACCCTTGTTAATTAATCAATGGGCAAATGTAGTGAGATGGGAGATGAGAACACGTCTTTTTCTTCGTACAGCAGAGTTTTTATGGCAAGAAGGGCATACTGCTCATTCAACCAGGAATGAGGCTATTGCCGAAACAGAGCAAATGAATAATGTATATGCTGATTTTGCTGAGAATTTTATGGCAATACCTGTTATTAAAGGAAGAAAAACAGAAAGTGAAAGATTTGCTGGTGCAGAGGATACATATTGTATTGAAGCTTTAATGCAAGATGGGAAAGCTCTTCAGGCGGGTACATCACATTTCTTGGGACAAAATTTTGCAAAAGCATTTGATGTTAAGTTTACTTCTAAGGAAGGGAAGCAGGATTATGTTTGGGCTACATCATGGGGAGTTTCTACTAGATTAATGGGAGCTTTGATTATGACTCATAGTGATGATAATGGATTGGTGTTACCTCCAAATTTGGCGCCTATTCAGGTTGTGATCGTTCCAATATATAAAGGAGAAGATCAATTAAATCAGATTTCTGAAGTAGCAAATGAATTAGTTGTTGATTTAAGGGCTAGAGGTATTTCTGTAAAATTTGATAATCGAGATACGCATAGACCGGGTGCTAAATTTGCTCAGTATGAATTGCAAGGTGTTCCTTTACGAGTAGCGATTGGTCCAAAAGATTTGGAGAAAGGAACTGTTGAGTTGGCTAGAAGAGATACCTTGAGTAAGCAATTTGTAGCTAAAGATCAGGTTGTCGAAACAATTGATTCTCTTTTAAAGGAGATTCAGGATAGTCTTCATAAAAAAGCTACTGATTTTAGAGATGATCACATTACAGAGGTAAATACTTTTGAAGAGTTTAAAGAAGTTTTAGAAAATAAAGGAGGTTTTATCTCTGCGCATTGGGATGGAACCGAGGAGACAGAGCAAAAGATAAAAGAGCTTACAAAGGCTACTATACGATGTATTCCTTTTGATGCAAAAGAAGAAAAAGGGAATTGTGTGTACACAGGAAACCCATCAGAAATACGTGTTTTGTTTGCTAAAGCGTACTAAGATTTAAAAAAAATAAAATAACACTTGCGGCATTAAAAAATAGTTGTATTTTTGCATCCGCAATTAGGCAAACAAGGCCCGTTCGTCTATCGGCTAGGACGCCAGGTTTTCATCCTGGTAAGAGGGGTTCGATTCCCCTACGGGCTACAAATATTGATAATTTATTGCAGGTTTATTGTGAAAATAATAAATTTGCATCCTTAAAAAGGAAAATGGCCCGTTCGTCTATCGGCTAGGACGCCAGGTTTTCATCCTGGTAAGAGGGGTTCGATTCCCCTACGGGCTACAATAGTATAGTAAGAAATTTAACAGAACAAAGAGATGGCAAATCATAAGTCAGCATTAAAGAGAATCAGAAGTAATGAGACTAGACGTCTTAGAAACAGATATCAGCATAAAACTACGCGTAATGCTATTAAGAAATTACGTGAGGCTGATAAGAAGGAGGCTGAGACTTTATTTCCTACAGTGATTTCTATGCTAGACAAGTTAGCAAAGAATAATGTAATTCATAAGAATAAAGCGGCTAACTTAAAGTCTCAATTAGCAAAGTACGTAGCTGCATTATAGTAGTATAAACGTTACTTCTTATAATATTATAAGCTTTTTCACAATGTGGAAAGGCTTTTTTTGTTCAAGATATTTTAAAATAACCAATATTATTTTTTGTCATGCAAAGTCTTGTTGATCTTATAAAACCCTACTTTAAAAAGCCGTGGTTCTTTAAACTGGCATTTAATGTTTCTCCGATGTATAGAAGGTCTGTAGGAAGGGTCATAAAAGTCTCAGAAGATTTGCATTCGGTTGAAATTAAAATACCTATAAATTATAAAAATAGAAACTACTCTGGAGCAATATTTGGTGGAAGTTTATTTTCTGCTACAGACCCTATTATGATGATTCAATTGATTCAAATTTTGGGAAATGATTTTGTGGTTTGGGATAAAGAAGCGTCGATAAGATATAAAATCCCTGTAAGAGAAAAGGTTTATGCTTTATTTGAGTTTACTCCAAACGAGATTAAAGAAATAAGGGATTTGGTTCTTGAGCGACAAGAAATAGATATTACTAAAAAGGTCTTTATAAAGAATAGGAAAGGAAAAATTTTTGCGGAGGTTACAAAAGTTTTATATGTTGCTGATCATGTATTTTATAAAGAGAAAATGAAAAAAAGAAAATTGAAGTCTTCTTGAGGTTTTATGTAATGGGCTATTGAGTGTGAAAAAACTATTTGTTTTTTTCTTCTATCCAACGAGACATATATTCTGTACTTCGCAAGGTGTGATATTGAAGCATATTACCTATAAAATTATATTTACGATGTACTTCTAGGGTATTGGCGATTGTTTTGAGTCGCTCATTATACTTTGATTCAAAACTTTCTTTTTGAAACCTCGTGTTTATAATCTCTATGCCATTCTGTTGAGATTGACTCCATAAGTGGTGGTCAGAGTATAGTCTAACTGCGGCTTTTGCAAAAGTAATTGGATCATCGGTAACAAAACCATTCCAGTCAGAATCTTCATGTAGCATACCTTCGGCACCTATTGTTGTGGTAATGCTGGGGGTACCGCAAAGCATAGCTTCTGCGAGTTTTCCTTTGATTCCTGCGCCGAACTGTAATGGAGCTAGACATACTCTTGCGTTTTTCATAACTTCAGGGGCATTGTGTGCTCGTCCTTTTATATAGAATCCATCTTGAGGGTTGTTTAGTTGTATTGCTTTAGCGGGAGGGTATGCGCCATAAATGTGCATTTCTGTATCTGGTAACTTTTGTTTAATCAAAGGCCAAATAGTTTCTTTTAGATAAAGCACGCTTTTCCAATTAGGTTCGTGTTTAAAATTCCCGATGGTAATAAAATGTTTTCTATACTCAAAACTTGGCCAATCATTTTTGGTGTTAGAATTAATTGGGTCTAATAAAAAGGGGAGGTAGTGTAGTAGTTGTTTATTGATGCCAAAAACTTCTTCTAAAAGTTTCATCTCAAAATCCGAAATAATAAGCGATAGGTCGCATCTGTATATACTGGCAATTTCTCTTTTGGTAATATCGTTATTAAAAAGTTCTTCTGTTTTGAAGGTTTTGTTCTTTTTTAAGGATTCTTGTCTTGATTTTCTTAAGCAATGTAAGTCTTCGGTGTTTAATATTTTTATCGAATTAGGAGCGTGTTTGGTTACTCTCCATCCAAATTGCTCCTCCATCATGAATCTATCAAACATGACTATAGCGGGCTGTAAGTCTTTTATAAAATGATCAAAACTTGAGGAATTAACACTAATAGAAGTTTTTGTGACCCCTATTTTTTCAAGGTTAATCATATGTTCGCTATCTGTAGCGGGACTGGCAAAAGTTACTTTATGGCCTTGTTTAAGGAACATATGTATAAGTTGTAACATGCGACTTCCTGCGGCAGAAGAGTTGGGTTCTGGCCATACAAAGCCAATGATTAGCACATGGTTCATTTTAATTTCAAATTAATAATCAAAAAAGCCTCAGTGTAACTGAGGCTCTGTATAATATGTAAGATTGCTTTTTTACAATTTAGCAAAAAGCGCTTCCATTTTTTCTTTTTCTTCTCTTGCAAGTTCTTGGTCTACTAAAATTCTACCACTATGCTCATCTGTAATGATTTTTTTTCGAGAAGCTATTTCCATTTGTACTTGAGGAGGAATTGTAAAGAATGAACCTCCAGATGCTCCACGCTCAATCGCAACAACAGCTAATCCATTTTTTACATTTTGTCTTATTCTGTTATAGGCACCAATTAGTCGCTCTTCGATATCTCTTTGGAAATCCTGAGATTTTGCAATTAATGCTTCTTCTTCTTTTTGAGTTTCGGCTAAAATTGCATCAAGCTCACCTTTCTTGTGTGAAAGATGTTCATTTCGTTCTCCTAATTTTCCTTTAGTTTGACTAATGATCTCATTCTTCTGAACGATTTGTGCCTTGTGCTCTTTAATGTGTTTTTCAGCTAATTGAATTTCTAATTCTTGAAATTCTACCTCTTTACTTAGTGAATTGTATTCACGGTTGTTACGCACATTCTTTTGTTGTTCTCCGTATTTTTTGATTAGCGCTTTAGCTTCTTCAATAAGATTCTTTTTACTCTTGATATTTTCATCAATAGTTTCAAGATCATTGTTTAGCTTTTCTAATCTTTTATTTAAGCCGGCTACTTCGTCTTCTAGATCTTCAACCTCTAAAGGTAATTCTCCACGTACGTTTCTGATCTCATCAACTCTAGAGTCAATTAATTGCAAATCGTATAATGCTCTTAATTTTTGCTCAACAGTAACTTCTTTCTTTGCCATATTTATAGGTATTGAATAGGATTGGTGTTTTTATCCGATAAAATGATGGCAAAATTACTGATTTTTTTTCTAAGATAACTAACAATTAGGTTTTTTGTGTATTGTTCGCTTTCATAATGGCCAATATCTGCAATTATAAGTTTGTTTTCGGCTTCATAAAATTGGTGGTATTTTAGATCTGCTGTAATAAAAATATCTGCGCCAGCGCGCTGTGCGTTTTTAATTGCAAAACTACCACTGCCCCCTAGAACCGCAACTTTTTTTATTGGTTTTCTTAATAATGCAGAGTGTTTTACGCAACCAGTTTTAAATACTTTTTTTAAGTGTTGTAAAAATTTCTCTTCTTCCATAGCATCAGGTAATTCTCCTATCATTCCTATGCCGATATTTTGATTTTGGTTTTCTAATGTTGTAATCTCATAGGCAACCTCTTCATAAGAGTGGTTTTTAAAAAGTGCCTTTAAAATTTTGTTTTGATTATGTTTAGCAAAGGTTACCTGTAATTGTGTTTCATTTTCATGATGTGTTTTGCCTATCTTACCTAATGTAGGATTTGCTTGTTCTAATGGTTTGAACGTTCCAGTACCTTCAGAAGAGAAACTACAATTACTGTAGTTCCCAATAGCTCCTGCTCCAGCTTCAAAGAGTTTACTACGTAAATTTTCTGCTTCTTTATTAGGAACATAGGTAACTAATTTCTTTATATTTCCATTTTGAGGAATTAGAATTTTTCGATTAACTAGTCCTAATTGTTGTGACATCATATCATTTACGCCAAGTAAAGCATTGTCAAGAGCTGTATGAATGGCAAAAATTGCAATATCATGTTTAATTGCCTTCATTACAACTCGTTCTACATAATTGTTGCCATTAAATTTTTTTATGCCTTTAAATATAATAGGATGAAAGCTAACTATTAGGTTGCATTTTTTTTCTATTGCCTCATCTACTATGGTTTCTAAAGTATCCAGAGTAACTAGAATTCCAGTGACTGTTGTTTGTGAATCTCCGACAAGTAATCCAACATTGTCAAAATCTTCTGCGTATGCACTTGGGGCTAAAGCTTCAAGGTGTTGTATGACCTCTTTTATTTGCATGATAGTATTCTTTTTGAGTAAAAAATGAATGTAAAAAAACTTTTCACAATAATCAAAGTTACGTTTTATACTTTTGTGTTGAATATTACTATTTAAAAAACTAGAAGCATTTGAATTTATTACGAAAAATACTTTTTCCGATTGTTCCCATATATTATGCTGTAACATGGTTGAGAAATGTGTTGTATGATTTTGGAATTAAAACATCAAAGAAGTATGATTTTCCTATTATTGCTGTAGGCAACCTTAGTGTTGGAGGCACTGGAAAATCACCTATGGTTGAGTATTTGATTGGGTTACTTAAAAACGAAATAAATGTTGGGACATTAAGTAGAGGTTATAAAAGAGAAACAAAAGGTTTTCAACTCGTGCAATCTTCTTCGACTGCGAGAGAAGTAGGAGATGAGCCTCTTCAATTTAAAACTAAATTTAAAAATGTTACAGTTGGTGTTGATGGAAATCGGCAGCGAGGAATTGCTAATTTAAGGTCCTTAAACCCTAAACCCGAAACTATTATTCTTGATGACGCCTATCAACATAGAAAAGTAAAGGCAGGCCTTTATATTTTGCTAACAGCTTATTATAACCTTTATACAAGTGATATTCTTTTACCTACTGGAGATTTAAGAGAACCAAGAAAAGGGGCGAGACGTGCAGATATAATTGTTGTTACCAAATGTCCAATAGGTATTTCTGATAAGGAGAAACAGGATATAGCTAGAAAACTTAATATCAAAGATGAACAATCTTTGTTTTTTAGTAGTATTTCTTATGGAAAGGATCTTATGTGTTCTTCGGATAGTAGGTCAATAGATTTGTTTAAAGAAAGTTCTTTTGCTCTTGTTACGGGTATTGCAACGCCTAAGCCATTATTAGATTACTACCATTCTTTGGGGTTGAAATTTGACCATATTAATTTTCCTGATCATCATAATTTTTCTGATAAAGAGCTTATAGAATTAGAAAAGAACAAATGTATAGTTACAACGGAAAAGGATTATACGAGACTTGCGTCTGAGCTTTCTATGAAAAATATATGGTATCAACCCATTGAAATGGAATTTTTGGCTGATAAGGAAGCTTTTGAAGACCTTATTTTAAAATATGTTAAGGAAGATATGTAAGTGTATTTATATGCATCTCTTTTTGTGCGTTTGCTAGGAGGGCATTTTCTACATTGTGGTTTGCTTTTTTATTAAGGCTTTATGAAGTTTAGTGAAAAACTCTTCAGTTTTATAAGGTTTTGGTATAATATCATTAAATCCGTTGTCATAAAATTCGTCCAAATTATCATCTAATGTAACCGCAGTAAGAGCAATAATAGGTATTTCTGTATTAAACTCTCTAATTTGTTTGGTGGCTTCGATACCACTTATTCCTGGCATATGAATATCCATTAAAATTAAATCAAAACTATTTTCTTTTACTTTGTGTACTGCTATATCTCCGTTATCTGCAACATCACATTTTACTTTGTTTTTTTCTAATATTTTTCTGGTAATAAGTTGATTAATCTTGTTGTCTTCTACGATTAATATGTTTTTATCTACTAATACATTATAGTCTATTTTTTTAGCTTCTTCTGTATAGTTAGAATTTTTGTTTTCGAAAATGTCAAATTTAAGACTGAATAAAAATTTAGAACCTTTTCCTAGTTCACTTTCTAATTTTATTTCGCTATCCATTAATGATAATAGATTTTTCACGATCGATAACCCTAATCCAGTACCTCCAAACTTTCTATTAATCTGAACTGAGCCTTGAGTGAAATTTTCGAAAATATTTTGTTGTTTTTTTTCTGAAATACCTACACCATTATCTTCTATTTCAAAACTTAAAAATACCTTAGTATCTATTTTGTTAATAGCCTTAACGCGTATCCAAATGTCTCCATTTTGGGTGAATTTTATAGAATTTCCAATAAGATTAATCAAGATTTGAGAGACTTTTAAAGGGTCTCCTTTTAATTTGGTAGGAATAGATTCGTCAAACTCATAGTGCAACTTATTATTTCTGTCTTTTGCAGATTTGCCTAATGCTATTAATACATCATTTATTCTTTTCTTTAAATTAAATGATGTGCTTTCTATTTCTACCTTATTTGCTTCCAACTTATTTAAATCCAGTATGTTGTTGATTAAAGATAATAAGTATTCTCCAGAAAATTTCAAAGAATTAAGGTGTTCTTTTTGATTAGGAGTTGGACTTTCTTCTAGTAAAAGGTGTGTTAACCCAGTTACAGCATATAATGGCGTTCTTAATTCGTGCGTTATGGTCGATAGAAACTGAATTTTAGCTTCACCTGCTCTTTCTGCATTTTCCTTGGCGAGAATAAGTTCGGTGTTTTTATTTTGTAATAGCTCATTTGCCCTAGCTCTTAGATTGTTATTCTTGTATAAAGAGAGTGTTAATAGTGATAAAATAGTTATTAATGCTATACTAAGAATAGTTGTGAGACGGCCTAGTTTAAGAGATTTTTGTTGTTGAATATTTTCTTCTGTTAATTCTTCGATAAGAACATTATTCTCATTCAGATTTAGTTTAGCTCCAGCTTCTTGTGCAATAATCTCTTTATTTGTATTAAATAAAGAATCTTTTATTTTTTCATGAGCTCTTAGATAGCTCAAAGAAGTTAAATAATCTCCCTTTTTTTCATAAATCCTACTGTACAGTTCGTTAGACTCAGATCGTATTTCAGAAAAGCTCTGTTTTATTCCGATTTGCATAGACGAGTCATTGGTTGCTTCTGCGTTATCAAGCTCACCAATAGCTAGTTGAGCTTTGGCCATATTTACATATAACTTGGCCTTAAGATACGCTAAATTGTAGGTTTTAATAATAGGAAGTCCTCCTTTAAAGTGTTTTATAGCTTCCTTTGGTTGATTTTGTGAAAGGGCTAGGAGTCCTTGATTTAATTTAATAGATCCTTCTAGTCCTTCTATATCTTTCTTTTTAGTAAGGGCTAGTGCCTTATCTAAAATTTCATTTGTCGTTTGGTATTTTTTAAGCTGTGTAGCGATAGATGCATAGATAGCGTACGAATGTGCAAGCATAATCTCATCATTATCTTCTGTTTGTATCTGAATTGCATCTAAGATTTGATCTTCCGCTTTTTCTAAATCCCTTAGTTCTCTGTAAAGTTTGGCAAGAACCATGTTTGTTTTTGCACGATAAGTACGATTTTGATTTTGGAGGGCAATTTCTTTAGCACGGATGATATTAGAAAGTGCAGGTTCTAGTTTTGCTTGATCAATAGATTGACTGGCCCTTATTAAATAATTGTCAATGGAGTCCTTTATCTGTTGGTTTTTTATAACACCTTGTTCTGTTTGAGAATAGGTAAAAAAACAACAAATGAATAAAACTATTGCTATAAATTGTTTAATTGGGGTTGGCATTTTTCCTTTAAAAATCTGAACTAAGATAGTTATTTCTTGGAAATGTTAATAATTAAATCAATTAATCTGTGACTATAACCTATTTCATTATCATACCAACCTATGATTTTTACCATGTTTCCAATTACCGAAGTCATTAGAGAATCAAAGACACATGAGTGACTGTTTCCAAGAATATCTACAGATACTATTGGATCTTGCGTATACGCTAAAATCCCTTTTAGATAGGTCTCGGAAGCTTTTTTGAATGCATCATTAACTTCTTCGATAGAAGTTTGTCTTTGGACATTAAAGGTGATGTCTGTTAAAGATCCGTTAGGTACGGGAACTCGTATGCCACATCCTCCAATTACATCACTTAAATCAGGGAAAATTTTTGTTAAAGCCTTAGCTGCTCCTGTTGTTGTAGGTACAATAGATTGGCTTGCAGCTCTAGCACGTCTTAAATCTCTATGCGGTTGATCGTGTAAACTTTGATCAGTAGTATAACTATGGATCGTTGTAATGTATGCCTGTTCAATACCGCATAAATCATTAATAATCTTAATCATTGGAGCAGCGTTATTTGTAGTACAAGACGCATTAGATACAATACGTTCTGTACCTTCTAGAACACCATCGTTTATTCCTAGAACGATAGTTTTTATACTATCCTCTGAAGGAGGAGCGGATAAAATAACCTTTTTTGCTCCTGCGATTAAATGTTTTTCAGAGAGTGCTAAAGTTTTAAAGAGTCCAGTAGCTTCAATGACGATATCGACATTATATTTAGCCCATTTGCAATGTGCAGGATCCTTTTCATTAGTTAAAGGGTAAGATTCACCATCAACAATAATATCATTTTTAGTATGAGATATTTCATTTGGTAATACCCCATGTATGCTATCGTATTTTAAGAGATGACTTAAGGTCTTTGTATCTGCAAGATCATTAATTGCTACAACTTTTATATTTGTATGATTAATTAATAATCTGAAAAGATTTCGTCCAATTCGTCCAAAACCATTAATGGCAATTCTAATGGGTGTATTCATTAAATCCTGAGTTATTTTTTGATCAGAGTTTTTACAATAAATGCTTTTGGGCTTTATAAGAAGATCGTACTAAAGCACCACTTTCAACATGTCTAAATCCCATTTCCAGACCTATCTCTTCATATTTTTTAAATTGATCGGGAGTAATAAATTGTTTTACAGGAAGATGTTTTTTACTTGGTTGGAGATATTGACCAATTGTCACTATATCTAAATTAACTTCTCTTAAATCTTTAAGTACCTGAATAACTTCATCTTCTGTTTCTCCAAGGCCAAGCATTATGCCACTTTTTGTTCGATTAATGCCTTGGTCTTTTAAGTATTTAAGTACCTCTAGGCTTTGTTCATACTTGGCTTGAATACGAACTTCTCTGGTTAATCTTTTTACAGTTTCCATGTTGTGGGAAACAACCTCTGGTTTTACTGCTATAATTCTATCGATATTCGTTTTCTTTCCTTGGAAATCAGGAATCAAAGTTTCTAAGGTTGTATTTGGGTTCATTCTACGTATTGCTTGAATGGTTTCTGCCCAAATAATTGAACCACCATCAGCTAGATCATCTCTATCAACCGATGTAACAACAGCGTGTTTTATATTCATAATCTTAATAGAACGTGCTACTTTTTCAGGTTCTTCCCAGTCAACAGTTTCAGGTCTTCCTGTTTTAACACCACAAAAACCGCAAGAACGGGTACAGATATTACCTAAAATCATGAAAGTAGCTGTTCCTTCGCTCCAACATTCACCCATATTAGGACAGCTTCCTGATGTACAAATCGTATGTAGATCATATTTGTCTACCAAGCCTCTTAACTCAGTATATTTTTTGCCTGTAGGTAGTTTTACTCTTAACCATTTTGGTTTCCCCTTAGGAGGGGCTGCAGCCGCAACATCATTATTCATTCTAACAATATTTTTAGCAAAAATACGAAGAAAGCTTAGATAACGGTAGTAATAAAGAAAAAGTTATGATTCGTTGAATGGCTTGATTCTATTTATAAAGTAGAATGTTTTGTTTTACTATTTTGATGTGTTAACAAGTTCCCTAACAATAAGTTAAAATTAAGTTAACATAAAATTTTTCTTTATTTTAAAAGTTATGTGAGTAAAAGAGAAAAAAATCATGCATGACGAATTGATAAGCCCCAAAAAACGACAAAATAGTAGAAAGCGTGTAGAAAAATGGTTGATAAGGAATCAACAATATATCAATATTACTGCGATAGAAAAAGAAATATCTGCGCCTAAAGGCTTGATTCAGAAGTTTGTTAAATATGATAAAAAGATTAATGACAAATGGATAGATCCTTTATTCGCGGTTATTAAGAATTTTACATCTTTTAATTTACGATCGTAAAAATTTTCAAAGATTAATTATTCACTAGCTGTCGTAATAATTTCAGACAATAATTTTTTGGCTCTTAGTAGTTTGACTTTTATATTATTTATTGGTTCGTTTAGGTGGTCTGCTATTTCTTTATAGCTTAATTCTTGAAAATAACGCAAATTGATAACTTCCTGATAGGGAAGTTTTAATTGCTTTATATATAATAACAATTGTGCAAGATTTTGTTCTGTAATTAGTTTATCCTCTGGTGTAGGATTATCATCTACTATTTTATATACTGAATCGTCAACGTTAAGCGTTGTTTTTGATCGTATAGATGCATTTTTTTTTCTTAGAAGATCAATATGGATGTTCTTAGAGATTTGGATTAACCAAGTCTTAAAATTGTATTCTTCTTTAAAAGTATCAATCTTATCAAAAGCTTTAGAAAAACTTTGTATAGTTATATCTTCAGCTTCATATTCATCTTCTGTTCTTTTGAGTTGGAAATTATAAACATCATTCCAAAAAGTATGCAAAAGATAATTAAAGGACGTTTGTTTTCCATCTTTAGCTTTACTAATATGTTCTTCTAATAAAATGGAATTCTCTTTTTTCAATGAATTGTTTTTGGATACGATACAGAGAGGTGACTTACTTAGAATGTTCTGTTTCATTACAATTAGAAAACTGATCTGGAGTTTTTCCGCATAAAGAACAAGATTCACCATCTTTATTAAGAAAAGGGCTTTGACTAGCACAAGTACCTGCAAATTCACCTCCTTTTTTAGCCCAAAGTTTAATTGCAATTCCTGCAAAAGCCAAAAGTAAAAGACCGATAGTAAGTAAAATAAGTTTCATTTGTAAACTATAAAAAATTAATAATTCAAAAAATTATTGCGAAATGTCTCAAAAATGAAACAATATATCTTAAACAATTTTAGTGCAAAGATACAAAGAATGTGAAGTTACAGTAGTTTTAAAGGAAAAATTAAGTTTTTTATAAGTTCTTATGATTGCTAGTTTAAAGAAATGTTAAGAATCAAGATTATAGTATATTCACTTCGGTTTCGAGCTTAATATTAAATTTATCGAGTACTTCTTTTTTAATATTTAACGATACTTCTAATATTTCTTTACCAGTTGCATTGTTGTAGTTTACTAAAACTAGGGCTTGTTTTTCATGTACTC
Source organism: Aquimarina sp. AD10 (assembly GCF_003443715.1). NCBI lineage: Bacteria > Pseudomonadati > Bacteroidota > Flavobacteriia > Flavobacteriales > Flavobacteriaceae > Aquimarina > Aquimarina sp. AD10. Next base: position 5,585,012 of record NZ_CP031965.1, read on the forward strand.
CAGCGTCTCCCCAACGTTTTCCTTTAAAACCACATTGTTCAATGAGCCAACCTGCAGGTATCTTAATTGATTCTTCGTTTATCTTGTATGAAGGAATTGTAGGGTATAGGTTTTTTAATTGTAAGTATTGAGTTGAAGAAATAACAGGGTTTTTAAAAAAACTACCACTGTTTCCTATTTTTACCGGATCAGGTAGTTTACTTTTTCGAATTTCTATAACCGCTTCAGAAACATCTTTTATAGTAGGTTTGATGATTTTTTTTGTTGCTAATGCAGTTTCTATTGCTCCGTAATTAGTATTTAAAATATGATTTTTTTTTGTTAGTTTAAAAGTTACTTTGGTGATAATGTATCTACCTTTTACCTCATTTTTAAAAATCGAATTACGATATTCAAATTTACATTCTTTAGCAGTAAATGTACATGAATGTCCAGTAGAAATCTCGACAGCTTCACAACTCACAAAAGTATCCTTAAGTTCTACCCCATAAGCTCCAATATTTTGAATTGGTGCGCTACCGACATAACCAGGAATTAAGGATAAATTTTCTAGTCCACCATAATTTTTAGAAATACAATATTGAACAAATTCATGCCAGTTTTCACCTGCGTTTGCCGTAACGATCACAGAATCTTCTGATTCTTTTTCAACTTTAATGCCTTTAATGGCTATGTGTAATACTAAAGCGTCTAAATTTTTAGTCAATAGCATATTACTACCACCACTAAGAATAAATATTGGTTTTTTAGTTTCTTTTAATAGGATTGTTTTAAGCTCAGTTTCTGATGTAATTTCTAAAAACTCAGCGGCAGTAACATCAATGCCAAAGGTGTTATATTCTCGTAAAGATTTATGGTATGCGATTTTCATTAATCGTTATATTTTTCTAGCGCTAATTTAACTATGTTAATTGCTTTTTTTAAGTCTCTACGATTAAGTACATAAGCAATTCTTACTTGGTTGATACCTTTGTCTGGGCTTGAATAAAATCCTGAGGCCGGTGCTAACATGACAGTTTCGTTATTTACAACAAATTTATCTAAAATCCATTCGGCAAAATGATCTGCATTTTTTATTGGTAACTCAGCAATACAATAAAAAGCGCCTTTTGGCAGCGAAACTTTAACTCCAGGAATTTCTTTAAGTCCTGCGACTAGTGTATCTCTTCTTGCTTTATATTTTGCTACAGTTTCAATATAGTATGACTCTGGAGCTTCTAATGCTGCTTCACTCGCAATTTGTGCGAGTGTAGGAGGACTTAACCTTGCTTGAGCAAATTTCATTGCTGTCTGCATTACACTCTTGTTTTTGCTAACTAAACACCCTATTCGTGCGCCACACATACTGTATCGTTTAGAGACAGAATCAACAACGATTGCATGTTCATTTAGTTCAGTTTCTTGTAGAATCGAATAGTGTTCTGATCCATCATAAACAAATTCCCTATATACTTCATCAGAAATCAAAAACAAGTCGTATTTGATTGCCAAGTTTGCCAACTGTTTTATTTCATCCTTGCTATATAAGTACCCTGTTGGATTTCCAGGGTTACATATTAAAATAGCTTTGGTTTTTGGAGTAATAAGTTTTTCAAACTCATTTATAGATGGTAGTGCAAAGCCATTTTCAATTTTTGAAACAACAGGAACTACTTTTACAGTAGATTGAGTTGAAAAACTATAGTAATTAGCATAAAAAGGTTCGGGGACGATAATTTCATCTCCCGGATCAGTTATACTTCCCATTGTGAAAATAAGTGCTTCGCTACCTCCTGTGGTAACTAAAATATCATCAGATGAGATCGTAATATCATGTTTGGCGTAGTAGCTTGATAATTTTTCTCTAAAACTTTCAAAACCGGCAGAGTGACTATATCCAATAACATCCAAAGTATTGTTTTTGACTGCATTTATAGCCTCTATAGGGGTTTTAATATCGGGTTGACCGATATTAAGACGGTATATGTGTTTACCGTCTTTTTCTGCTTTTTCTGCAAAGGGAACCAATTTACGAATTGGAGACTCGGGCATTGCATTACCTTTGCTTGATACTACTGGCATCTCATTTAATTTAAAAAAGTAAATAGCGGTAAATTTCTTAATTATTTTAAGAAATTGATGTATAATTTGAATGATTTTTCAACTATTTGCATATATTTAGTGTAATGAAGATTTTAGTATTAGATTTTTATCATTTTCTTAAAAGTAAGGTTTTAATAGTATTGTTAATTTTTAATCTTACGCTTTCGGCCCAAACAAATTTTAGACTACCTAATGGAGTAAGTAGTGATAAGATTAGATTTGAGCTCGCAAATAACCTTATTATAATCCCTGTTTTTATTAATGGTATTGAACTTTCTTTCATTCTGGATACAGGTGTAGGATCTACCATAATTTTTAGTGTTGATAATAAAAGTTCTCTTGAGCTTAAAAATGCATCAAAAATTTATTTGAGAGGATTAGGCAATGGAGAACCTGTAGAAGCAATTAAATCTCTGAATAATCAATTAAGTATAGGAAAAGCAAATAGTGGCAACCACAAAGTTTACCTGATTTTTGACGAATCGATTAATTTTTCTCCACGAATGGGGTTTCCGGTTCATGGAATTATTGGGTATGATTTTTTTAAGGATTTTGTGGTCGATATCAACTATTCAAAAAAGTATATCAAACTTAGTGATCCTAAGACTTATAAATATAAAAAATGTAAAAAGTGTTATGAAACAAATATAGATTTTGGCAATCAGAAAAAAAGACCAGTAATAACTGCTAAGTATTTATCAAAAACAAAAGGCTTAATAGATGTAAGATTACTTTTAGATTCGGGATCAGGTTCGTCTTTATGGTTATTCGAAAACGAAGAGAAAGGTATTTCTATACCAGATAATACATTTAGGGATTTTTTAGGCAAAGGGTTTAATGGAGATATTTATGGAGAAAAGACCAAAATTGATGAATTCAAAATAGGCGATTTTGAGATGAAAAATGTTACAACTTCATTTCCTGATTCAATATATATACAAGGAATATCATTACAAAAACGACAAGGTTCATTAGGAGGTAACGTTTTGAGAAAATTTAACCTTATTGTGGATTATCCTCATGAGAAAATATCTTTTAAAAAGAATAAAGATTTTGATAAACCTTTTTATTACAATATGAGTGGACTTTCAATTCAACATGTTGGTTTTACGGTATCTGCAAAAAATTATGACTATGAAGAAAAGAAAACTCAGGCGTATTTAGGGTTAAATGAAGTTGTAACCAAGAAAACATATCAATTGGCAAATAACTTTCTTTTAATTCCAAAATATGAGATTTCTGATATTAGGGATAACTCACCAGCAGATGACATTGGATTGCAAAAAGGAGATATTATTCTAAAAGTTAATGGGCGAGAGGCTTATAAGTTCAAATTATCAGAAATTAACAACTTATTTTATTCAGAAGAAGGAAAAAAAATAAAGATGACTGTGTTGCGGCTTGGCGTAAAACTGAATTACGAGTTTTATCTTAAGAAGGTTATCTAATATGAAAAAGGTTTTACTCACATAAGAGTAAAACCTTTTTCATATTAGTATGTAAATTTTATTAGTTCTTTTTTTCTAAAACACTTTGTTGATCTAGAACAGTACCTTTAATTTTTATAGACATTGTAGCCTCTTCTGCATTAGAATAAACAGAGATAGTCTTACGTATAGGTCCTACTCTTTTTGTGTCATACTTTACTTCAATCACTCCATTTTCTCCTGGTGCAATTGGTCCTTCTGGTTTTTTAGGAATTGTACATCCGCAACTAGAGTATACTCTTGAGATAATTAAAGGTGCATTTCCTGTATTTGTAAATTCAAATTTACGAACACCATCACTACCTTTGGCTATCTCACCATAATCAACAACTTCATTTTTAAATTCTATTTTAGGCTTCTCCTGAGCATTTACAGATACTGCAAGGAAACCAATAAATAAAATCATGATCACTTTTTTCATAATGTAGGTTTTTATTAATCGTAAAAGTACTTACTTTTTATCCAACTTCAAAATTGTAAAAGACTTTCAAGTTGTCGTATTTAATAATTACTTTTGCATTTTAAAATTCAAAAATTAGACCAAAGTATGGCAATAGCTGCAAAATACGATGCAAAATCAGTAGAAGAGAAGTGGTATAAGTACTGGCTTCAACATAATTATTTTCATTCTGAAGTAGATGATCGAGAAGCATATACTATTGTCATTCCGCCTCCAAATGTAACAGGTGTCTTACATATGGGGCACATGCTTAATAATACAATACAAGACGTATTAATACGTAGAGCTCGTTTGAAAGGGTATAATGCCTGTTGGGTACCTGGTACAGATCATGCGTCTATTGCGACAGAGGCTAAGGTTGTTGCAAAACTTAAAGAAGACGGTATTAATAAGAATGATCTTACGCGTGAAGAGTTTTTAGAACATGCATGGGAGTGGACACATAAGCACGGAGGGATAATTCTCGAACAACTTAAGAAATTAGGTGCATCTTGTGATTGGGAGCGTACAGCCTTTACCATGGATGACAATTTGTCTGCTTCTGTAATTAAAGTTTTTGTTGATTTGTATAATAAAGGACTTATTTACAGAGGATATCGTATGGTAAATTGGGATCCTGAAGCAAAAACAACCTTGTCTGATGAAGAAGTGATTTATGAAGAAAAACAAGGGAACTTGTACTATTTAAAGTATAAAATTGAAGGCAGTGAAGATACACTAACCATCGCTACCACACGCCCTGAGACGATTATGGGTGATACCGCTATTTGTATTAATCCTAATGATGAAAGATTTACACATCTTAAAGGGAAAAAAGCTATAGTACCTATTGCAAATCGCATTATTCCAATTATTGAAGATGAATATGTAGATATGGAGTTTGGTACCGGGTGTCTAAAAGTAACTCCTGCCCATGACCAAAATGATAAGGTTTTAGGGGATAAGCATAATTTAGAGGTGATTGATATTTTTAATGATGATGCTAGTCTTAATTCATTTGGATTGCACTATGAAGGAAAAGATCGATTCGTGGTTCGAAAAGAAATTGTAAAAGAATTAGAATCTATAGGAGTTTTAGAAAAAACTGAAACTCATCTAAATAAAGTAGGTACAAGTGAACGTACTAAGGCTGTGATAGAACCAAAGTTAAGTGATCAGTGGTTCTTAAAGATGAAAGACTTAGCACAACCAGCTTTGGATTCTGTTTTAAATAAGGATGTGAATCTTGTGCCCGAAAAATTCATCAATACCTATCGCTATTGGATGGAAAACGTTAGAGATTGGAATATCTCTCGTCAGTTATGGTGGGGACATCAAATTCCTGCATATTTCTATGGTGATGGGAAAGAAGATTTTGTGGTTGCCGAGAGTGCTGAGGAAGCTTTATCACTAGCTCAAGAAAAAACAGGAAATAAGGCGCTTCTAGCTACAGATTTAACACAAGATCCGGATGCACTAGATACTTGGTTTTCTTCTTGGTTATGGCCTATGAGTGTGTTTAATGGTATTTTGGAGCCAGATAATAAAGAAATTAATTATTATTACCCTACAAATGATTTAGTTACAGCTCCAGAAATTCTTTTCTTTTGGGTTGCGCGTATGATCATTGCAGGATATGAATATAGAGGTGAAAAACCATTTACCAATGTGTACCTTACAGGGATAGTTAGGGATAAGCAACGACGTAAGATGTCTAAATCCTTAGGTAACTCACCAGACCCTTTAGATTTAATAGAGCAGTATGGTGCTGATGGTATTAGAGTAGGGATGTTGTTAAGCTCACCAGCAGGAAATGATTTAATGTTTGATGAAGATCTTTGTAAGCAAGGAAGTGGTTTTGTAAATAAGATATTTAATGCTTCTAAACTTATTTTTGGCTGGGAAGTAGATGATGCTATCGAGCAACCAAAAGCCTCTGCTGTGGCTATAGATTGGTATACTTCAAAGTTTCAGAAAGCACTGGTTGAGTTAGAAAATAATTATAACAAATATCGTATTAGTGATGCTTTAATGACTACCTATAAATTAATATGGGATGATTTCTGTGGTTGGTTGTTAGAGATGATTAAACCTGCTTATCAGAGTCCGATTGATGCAAAGACCTATAAAGAGGTGATCGCTATTTTAGAGGATAACTTAAAGATACTTCATCCTTTTGTTCCTTTTATATCCGAAGAAATTTGGCAACAAATTACTGATAGAACACCAGAACAAGCATTAATTATCGAAAGTTGGCCAAAAAGTAAAACTATTGATGAAAAATTAACTCAGGAATTTGAGATTGCAGCTGAAGTAATTTCTGGGATTAGAACGATACGTAAAGAAAAAAATATTGCTTTTAAGGATGCAATTACACTTTCTGTATTAAATAACGAAAAAAGTAATACCACTTTTGATAGTGTGATTAGTAAATTAGGAAACCTGTCTGCTTTAGCATATGTTGAGGATAAAGTTGAAGGGGCATTATCTTTTAGAGTAAAATCAAATGAATACTTTATTCCTGTATCTGGAGCAATAAATATTGAAGAAGAGGTTAAAAAACTGTCAGAAGAGTTAGCTTATACAGAAGGTTTCTTAAAATCTGTACAGAAAAAATTACAGAATGAGAGATTTGTGAATAACGCACCAGATAAAGTTATTGCAATCGAAAGAAAGAAAGAAGCTGATGCAGAAGCTAAAATAGTAACATTAAAATCTAGTTTAGCAGGACTAAAAGGTTAATTTAAGAGTAAATATTTATAATACTAAGAATTAAAAAAAAGCTTTGATTAAACTCAAGGCTTTTTTTGTTTAATCAGGGATGTATTTATCTACCAATTCTATGTACTTTATCATCGCTTCTTTTGGAGAAATGTTTTGCGCCTGAAAAAAAGCATTGAGCTTAAAGGCATTTCGTAACTCGCTGTTACCAGAAGGAGTGTAGTAGCCTTGAGTATGGGTGGCTCTTTTGTAATATGCATAAAAATACAGCATAATATCAGGAGGCAATACTGTTGTTGTATTACATGCACGTTTATATGCATTATCAAAAGCAATATTTAATTCTTCCTCGGTCATGTTAGTTCAACTTCTTTTTAAGGAAAATATTGAGAAGGATAAACTCAATTAAAAAGGTTAACTTCTATCGTGATCATATTTTTTAAGTAAGGTGTTTTTTTACAATTTTTATAAAGTTGCAATAACACTTTCTCCTCCTCTAACTTTTTGATTCAAAGTAATATTAACTTTCGTTCCAATTGGTAGGTATACATCTACTCTAGAGCCAAACTTAATGAAACCACTATCAGATCCCTGTACAACTTGTTCTCCTTCTGTTGCATAGTTTACTATTCTTTTTGCCAAAGCTCCAGCAATTTGTCGATATAATACTTCAATATTATCATTTTTTACAACAACAGTAGTTCTTTCATTTTCTTCAGAAGCTTTAGGATGCCATGCAACCAAATATTTTCCAGGATGATACTTACTAAAAACTACTTTACCTTTAATAGGATGTCTTGTAACATGGACATTGATAGGAGACATAAAAATAGAAACTTGTAGTCTTTTATCCTTAAAATGTTCTTTTTCATGGACTTCTTCGATAACGACAACTTTACCGTCAACAGGTGCAACAACAGTGTTTTCATCTATCGTGGTTTGTCTTTTCGGGTTCCTGAAAAACTGTAATATCAAAACTAAAAAAGCTAATGTTAATACGAGTATTGCTATTTGCCATTCTTCTGATTGTATTGCGACATAGGATGCTACATTGATCCCTATGAATAATACAATTGCAACTGATATTATTTTAAATCCTTCTTTATGAAACATATCTTAAAATTTGTAAAAATGCGTATAAAAATGGGCTGGCAAATATAACACTGTCCAAACGGTCATAAATACCGCCATGCCCCGGCATTATGGTACCACTATCCTTAACTCCAGCTTGTCTTTTAAATTTAGATTGTATTAAGTCTCCTAGAGTACCAAAAATACTCATAATTATACTTATAATCAACCATATAGTGATAGATAAAGTGTTAGAGAAAAAAGCAATTAAATACCCTGCAATTATCGAAAAAATAAAACCTCCTATAAACCCTTCGATAGTTTTTTTAGGAGATATACGTTCAAGCAATTTATGTTTCCCAAAGTTTTTACCCACCAGATACGCAAAAGTATCATTGACCCAAGTAATTAGAAATGCTCCTGCAATAATTTGAGGTTGGTATTCTCCAGAATATTTTGGGATAAGGGTTAAAAAAACCAAAGCCGTTATCAAATAAAAAATACTTGTCCCATATTTTCGTTTTTCGAACATAGGAATTATTCGAATAGTTACTAAATCTTTAACAAGAAACAGTTCGGTAATAACTGTAAGGGCCAAAACAGGAATAATTAGATATATATGTTCTTGAAAAACATTAAGTACAACTAGGATAATAACAAAGATGAAATATAATCTTTTGTTATTAAGGTGAATTAATTTTTGAAATTCATAGACAGAGATAATACCAAAAACTAGAAATACGGCAATAAAAGTATATTCATTAATAAATATAGATATTAATAATATTGAGACGTATAAAAATCCCGATAAAGCTCTTGTAAGTAATTCCTTCATATTATAAATCTTCCAGAAGCAGCAAATATAGATTTTTTGAACTATTTCCATAGCTTAAGAAATCCTTTTCTTTTTGTGGCTCGAAGTCTTTTATTGTTGTGATATTTGAAGGAATGGAATTCTTGTTTTTGTTTTTTATGCCTTTTAATCCTTCTCCTATGTTTTTAACCATTTGACTAGTAGAGGCTAATATGATAAAATTATCGGGTAATTCTGTAAGTTTTTTTTCTCTTAGTTGATTTGAAGACACTAATATGGCTCCGCTATCTGCAATTAGATATTCACAAGTGGCAAAAAAGAAGGACGCCGAAGTATTTTTTACATAATTTAAGTTGAAACCAGTAAATTTATGTTCTAGTCCCATTTCAAATGTGCAAACATCCTTTTCATACCAATCATTTTCTAAAAGAATCTTATCAAAAGAGTCTAAAACTTCATCATCTTTATCGCAATACAAAAATTTACCTCCGTTTCTTTTAAAGTTCATCATGAAACTTTCATCAATCGGGAGATCGATTTCAGGCATATACTTGCTGCGATCCTCAATGTGGCGCTCTTTACTCTTTTGGTCTGATTTAGATTTCGAAAAAAAGATTTTTCTAAATAGACTCATTTTTAAATTGTGATTGGGAAATTACTTTTTTTACAATACTTTCAAAGATAAAAAAAATCTTAACCTAAATATTCGTTAGGTTAAGATTTTTCAATTTACAAGTAAAAACTTTTAATTTTAACTTGGTTTTATAGTCAAACAAGCATTAAGAAGGTTCTACAACGATCTCTTCTTCTTTTTGTCCAAAGGGTCTTTCTCCAAAAATTTTCTCTAAATTATCTTTGAAAATAACCTCTTTTTCTAATAATACTTCTGCTAGTTCTGTAAGTTTATCTTTATGTTTTTCTAATAATTCAATAGCACGTTGATATTGTTCCTCAATGATATTCGAAATTTCTTTATCAATAAGTTCGCTAGTTTGCTCACTATATGGTTTTGTGAAATTGTATTCACTTTGTCCCGAAGAATCATAATAAGTAAGATTACCTACTTTCTCGTTTAACCCGTAAACGGTTACCATTGCTCTTGCTTGTTTAGTAACTTTTTCTAGGTCACTTAATGCTCCAGTCGAAATTTCATTAAAGATTACTTTCTCTGCAGCTCTTCCTCCAAGTGCAGCGCACATCTCGTCGAGCATTTGATTTGGTCGTACAATAAGTCTTTCTTCAGGAAGGTACCAGGCAGCACCTAGCGATTGCCCTCTAGGAACAATTGTAACTTTTACCAAAGGAGCGGCATGTTCTAACATCCAGCTTACTGTGGCGTGACCTGCTTCATGAAAAGCGATTGCTCGTTTTTCTGAAGGGGTAATAATTTTGTTCTTTTTCTCAAGACCACCAACGATTCTATCTACAGCATCAAGAAAATCTTGCTTACCAACAGCCTTTTTACCATTACGAGCAGCTATAAGTGCAGCTTCATTACAGACATTGGCAATATCTGCTCCAGAGAAACCTGGAGTTTGTTTTGCCATAAATTCTGTATCTAATTCGTTTTCAACTTTCTTTAAAGGTTTTAAATGAACATCAAAGATTTCTTTACGTTCTCGAATATCTGGTAAATCAACATAGATTTGACGATCAAAACGACCAGCACGTAATAATGCTTTATCCAGCACATCAGCTCGGTTTGTGGCAGCGATAACAATTACATTGGTATTGGTTCCGAAACCATCCATTTCTGTTAGTAATTGGTTTAATGTATTTTCTCTTTCATCGTTAGAACCAGAAAAATTACTTTTCCCTCTTGCTCTACCAACAGCATCAATTTCATCAATAAAAATAATTGCAGGAGATTTTTCTTTAGCTTGTTTAAATAAATCTCTAACTCTAGAGGCACCAACACCAACAAACATCTCTACAAAGTCAGAACCGGATAAAGAAAAGAAAGGTACTTTAGCTTCTCCAGCAACAGCTTTAGCTAATAAAGTTTTACCTGTACCTGGAGGTCCTACTAGCAATGCTCCTTTTGGTATCTTACCTCCTAATGATGTATACTTTTCAGGATTTTTCAAAAAGTCTACGATTTCTTGAACTTCTTCTTTGGCTCCTTCAAGACCTGCAACGTTTTCAAAAGAAACTTTTACTTCTGTGTTTTGATCAAAAAGTTTGGCCTTTGACTTACCTATATTAAAGATTTGTCCACCAGCTCCACCACCAGAACCGCCGCTCATTCGTCGCATAATAAATATCCAAATACCAATAATTAAAGCAAATGGTAATAGAGTAACTAGAATTTCACCCCATACATTACTTTCAGTTTCATAACTTATAGGTGTAGTGAGGTTGTTCTCATTCTTTATTTGTGCAATTTTATTTTCAAAATTTTGCAAATCCCCAAATTCAAACTGATAATCTGGATCATTAGGACTGGCGGGTAAAATAGAATTGCTTTTATTTTTCTTGTGCTTGTCTAGCGATTTAGCTTCTGGAGTCAAGAATACTTTTACTTTTCTGTGATTAATAACCACAACTTTTGCTACTTCTCCGTTTTTTAAATATTCTTGAAACTCATTGGGAGCTGTTTTTGGAGCGGATCCTATACCACTACCTCCCATAAAATTTAATACTACAAAACCAATAATAATAACTGCATAAATCCAATATGCGCTAAACTTTGGTTTTTTGTTAGGTTCTGTTTTTTTATCTTCTTTAGCCATTTACGCTTTGCTTTTAATAATTTGTTTCAATAATTGTAGTTTTCGCATCTCCCCATAATCCTTCTATATCATAGAATTCTCGGATGTGTTTTTGGAAAACATGCACTACAACATTTACATAATCAATTAATACCCATTCTGCATTTTCACTACCTTCAACATGCCAAGGCTTGTCTTTCAGTTTTTTACTTACGGTTTTTTGAATGGAATTTACAATTGCATTTACTTGAGTGTTAGAAGTACCATTGCAGATAACAAAGTAATTGCATACTGTATTTTCGATTTCTCTTAAATCCAAAATGTTAATATCATTACCCTTTACTTCTTCAATACCTTTTATAATTTCAGTGATTAATTGATCGGTATCAATTTCTTTTTTAGTCATGCATTTTTTTAATTTGTGTAAAGTTATTACTTTTTATCATTTTACTGTGCGTATTATACGGACATTTATGAAACTTTTACACCTTTTGTATGGATATAATCAAAGTTGATGCCATTGACTCAACAAATACTTTTCTTAGAGACCTTAATCGTAAAAAACAATTTACAAACCCAATTTGTGTCTGGGCCAAAGAACAAATCGCTGGTAAAGGACAGATGGGTACTGTATGGCAAAGTAACCCAGGAGAAAACCTTACGTGTAGTGTGTTTATGCAGGTTAACAGTATAAAGCTGACGGATCAGTTTTATATTTCAATGGCAAGTTCTTTAGCAGTTTGCGATGCTTTAAGTGATTTCATGGTAACAAAATTATCTATAAAATGGCCTAACGACATTCTGTCAGATAAACAAAAAATATGTGGTATTTTAATAGAAAATGTTGTTAAAAATGGCAGTTTAACGGGGGTGATTATCGGTATAGGAATCAATATCAATCAAACTTCGTTTATAAACTTACCCCAAGCGGGTTCATTAAAAGAGATTTTAGGAACACATTTTAATGTAGAAGAGGTTTTACAAGTTTTATTGAAAAAGTTGGTTTATAGATTTTCGAAACTAAGCGTTTCGAATTTTAAAAACTTAAAAGAAGAATATGAAACTGTACTTTTTAGAAAAAATAAACCCTCTACATTTTTAGATATAAAGGGTAATTCTTTTGTTGGTATAATTCAATCAGTAACAAACCAAGGTAAATTACAAGTACTTCTTGAAGATGAAATTGTTAGTGCATTTGATCTTAAAGAAATTTCATTACTGTATTAAATTATAGTTTTCCAATATTCTCACTTAGTGTATTTATGAAATTCTGGATTGGTGTTTTGATCATCATTGCCATCATGGCATTAAATTGCCCGTCAAAAGTCAACTTAGTAGTGCTTTTTCCATCTTCTGTATTCACAATATCTGCAGTTAAAGTAAACGGTAATTTATCACTGGCAGCTCCTAAAACTACTTGGCTAGACGGAGTGTTTTCTTTTTGATCTAATACAAGTTCTGGCATTCCTTTTAATTGAAAAAGAAATCTTGAATCCGTTATTTTTTCAAATTTTTGTTTGCTTTCAGGCATAAGCTGCTCAAAGTTTTCAACTTTAGTCAAAAATTCAAATACTTCTTCTGCAGTTTTATTTACAGTTACCGTAGGGCTTTCTAAATTCATAATAGTATTTAATTGTTATATGTTCCACTCTGCAGGATTAGTTCTCCAATCTTGTAGTGTTTTATGTTGTTCTTTTGTGATATAGGCTGTATCTAAAACCTGTTCTAAGAGGTTTTCATAATTACTTAAGGTGTGTAGTGCTAAAGCTTCTTGTTCAAAATTTTCAACAGCTATATCAAAGCCATAATTGAAAATAGCAACCATTCCTTTTACATCTGCCTTATCTTCTCTTAATGCTTTTACTGCATTAAGGCTACTTTTTCCAGTACTGATAAGGTCTTCTACAACCACAACGCTTTTATTACTAGGAACAATACCTTCAATTTGATTTTTTCTACCATGCTTTTTAGCTTCTGGTCGAACATAAATAAATGGAAGATTTAAAACTTCGGCAACCAATAAACCAATGCCAATAGCTCCTGTAGCAACGCCAGCAATAACATCAGGTTTGCCATAGGTTTGCTCAATAAATGTAGCAAGATTTTTAGCGAGTGTTTTTCTTATTTCTGGATAGGATAACGTAATTCGATTATCACAATAGATAGGAGATTTCCATCCAGATGCCCAAGTAAAAGGTTCTTGCGGTTGTAATTTAATTGCATTAATTTGCAACAATAACTCAGCAGTTTTTTTTGCTGTATTTTTATCAAAAATCATAGTTGCAAATGTATAAAGTTTTTGTGAATAATACGCCTATTATTCTTTCTACAAAAAAGGTAATTGATGGATATCAAACGATTCCTATTAAAAAGGTTGTGTTTCCTGAAATTATTAGAGATGTTTTAGGAAAAGAAGCTGCTAATGAAGAAGCCAAATACCATTTTTATCATAAAAATGAGAATAAACTAATTGATCATCTATATGCTAAGTTGCCAGTAGTTGTAGCAGGAGGAGGAAAGGCATATAATACCAAAGACGAAATTCTTTTTATTTACCGAAACGGAAAATGGGACTTGCCAAAAGGCAAGATTGAAAAAAATGAACATATTGAAACTGCTGCAATACGAGAGGTAGAAGAAGAGACAGGAGTAACTGGACTAGAAATCACTAAGTTTTTATATAAAACATTTCATGTTTTTAAAAGAAATGGAGAGTTTAGGTTAAAAGTAACTTATTGGTTCGAGATGAAAACAGAGTATGATGGAGTATTGTTACCGCAAAAAGAAGAAGGTATTACTAAAGTAAAATGGAAGAATAAGAAAAAAGCTAAAAAAGCTTTAACAAATTCCTATGCAAATATCAAAAAACTCTTTTCACATGATTATTTATCTTAATTGATGAAGTTGTATTATACATTACTTTTTAGACGTATAAATCGTCATCTTAAAGAGCTAGGAATAGAACCAATAATCGCATATGTAGCTATTCCTTGTTTTATGTATTGGGGATCATCAAGTTTTTTTGAAAAAGTAATGTATGCAAACTACCTGTATCCATCATTGGTTGTTTTTTTTGTAGCCACTATTAGTTTTTCAAAACATGATGATTTTTTAAAGCAGCAATTTTCTAACCTTATATATAGAGGCATTAACGTTCTTAATAATGTGTTTTTAGTTCTGCCTTTTTTATTTTTTTTAGTGTATAAACAACTTTATGCAGAATCTATACTGGTTTTACTTTTAGTGGTAATATTATCTTTCTTAAAGAAGCTGGGCAAGGTCAATTTCGTACTACCGACCCCTTTTTATAGATGGCCACATGAGTTTATAGTGGGTTTTAGAAAAACATTTTGGGTATTTTTATTGTCTTATGGTGTTTCTGTTATTTCTATACTCGTAGATAATTTTAATTTAGGAGTTTTCGGAATTGTGTCTATTTTTTTTATTTGCTCATTGTATTATTCAAATTTAGAACCTCAGTTTTACATTTGGGTACATGCTATGACACCAGAAGAATTTTTAAAAAACAAAATAACAATAGCTATTCGATATAGTATTTTATTAACCATCCCGATAGTATCAATTTTGGCAATCTTTTATTTTGATCAAATATACATCGCTTTAATGTTTGAAGTTTTGGGTGTTCTATACGTTGTTATGTATATACTAATGAAATATGCTTTTAATAGTTTAGGAAATGCAATGTTTCAAGGTATAATAGGAGTCCTGTGTCTTTTTTTTCCTCCTGCAATGTTTTTATTGATTCCTTATTTTTATTATAAAGCAAAAAGCAACTTAACCACCTTATTAAAATGATAGAAATAGACTCATTATATAAATCATACGATAATAAAGAAGTGTTGCAAAACATAAACCTATCTTTTAAACCAGGTGAGATTCATGGAGTTGTTGGTGAAAACGGAGCTGGGAAAACAACTTTGTTTCGTTGTATTTCGGGTATGAATAGTTTTAAAGGGAAAATTAATTATAATAAAGGAGTAATAAAGAATGTGATAGGTTTTTTGCCAACTAACCCTTATTTTCTTTCAAAAATTACCGGAAAAGAATATTTGCAGCTAGTATGTAATGCCAGAAAAATCAAATTAACCGATAGTAAAGAAAAAAATATTTTTGACCTACCGCTGAATAAGTATGCTGAAACATACTCTACAGGAATGAAAAAAAAGCTAGCGCTTACAGGAATTTTATTACAGAACAATGCTATTTTTATTTTAGATGAACCTTTTAATGGTGTTGATGTTCATAGCAATATTGTAATTAACCAAGTGCTTTTAAAATTAAAGGAACTCAATAAAATAGTAATTCTTTCTTCTCATATTTTTTCGACGCTTCATGAA
Organism: Aquimarina sp. AD10; assembly: GCF_003443715.1. Classification (NCBI taxonomy): domain Bacteria; kingdom Pseudomonadati; phylum Bacteroidota; class Flavobacteriia; order Flavobacteriales; family Flavobacteriaceae; genus Aquimarina; species Aquimarina sp. AD10. Next base: position 5,600,695 of record NZ_CP031965.1, read on the forward strand.
ACCTGTGATTATTTACATTATTTAAAAGAAGGTCGTATCAAAAAAAGTGTAGATAAAACAGATTTTGATAGTGTAGAACAAGAAATGAAAGCTTCTGGTATTGAGGCCAGAATTGATAGGTTAAACCTATAATATCTTTATTTAGGAATTCTATAAACAGGATATCTAAGATGCGCTTTTTCGTAGTGTTCGGATTGTTTGTGTAGCCAATCTAATTGTGCATACCAATTATTAGCAAAAGCAGTATCTTTTTTCTTTTCCTGAAATTTAATTCTTAATTCATTGTTTTGCGATAGTAATTCGTTTGCTTTATCTTCCCATACATAAGGTGAAAACCCTTCTTTTTGCTGTAAGATAGTGTCAAAGAAATTCCAATTAAAAAACGAATCAGGAGCTTGTGGTTCTAAGGTTTCTATGAGATACCTAAATCCTTTTTGGTGCGTTAGGATGACCATATCTCCTTTGGTGAATGTAATCTCTTCTTTACTGGTTTTAACCTGGGTGTTATAGTGAAGGTAATGTCCTTCATAAGGTGTGTTTCTGCTGTTATAATCTTTTATATGGTACGTTTCAACGGTAATTGTAGAATCTTGCTCTAAAACTTTAAATTCTATATTATTTCTTTTTAAAAGTTCTTTAATTGTCCACCATCCTTGCGGTATAATATACGCTTTTGGTACTTTTATGTTAACTGCACTTTTAAAATAATTTTGATACTTTACTTTTTTAGTAAAAGGTTTTTTCTGGTCGTATTTCAAACGTTTAGCTCCTGTGATTTTACTTTCTATAAAGTTTCCTTCATATCCTTTAAAATCAAAAGTTGTAATTTTAGTAGTGTCTACTTTCCATTGTACAGTGTAATTTTCTTGTGTAACTACATCAGAAAAAGCCTTTTCTCTTAGTTTAGTAATTTTAGTTCCATCTTTTTCGATGATCTCAATCATAGATTTCATGAGTTCATAAGTACCTTCGACTCTTTTTTTGTAGGGTTTAAGCATATGTGTTTCGACCATCATGCCCAAAGTGTTCCATAATGTTGTGTACCCTGTAGAATACCTTGGTGAGTCCATGAATTGTGTCCAACCTTTTTCTGGAGTTGTTCCCCAGACGTTTACATATGGTGTGATATCCCATTTTTTTTTGACTAGAGCGGCTTCGAGTTGCGGATGCATTTCTTGATGTAAATAATTTCCTAATGCTCCTCCTAATTTATTGTGTTGTGTAAAAAGATGTGTGAGCGTGTATTGATAATCGGCACCATTACTCACATGATTATCGATAAAAACATCGGGTTGAACTAAATGAAATAGTTTGGCGAAGGTTTGAGCATTCTTAGTGTCGTTTTTTATAAAATCACGATTAAGATCATAATTTCTGGCATTTCCTCTAAAACCATATGCTATTGGACCATTCTGATTGGTTCGAGTACCAGAATTTCGATTTAATGCTCCTCCTATATTATAAATTGGGATAGTAACTAAAGTTGTGTTTTTCGGAGCTTTTATTTTTTTTTGTGCAATATCCCTAAATAGTAACATAGTTGCATCAATACCATCACTTTCTCCCGGGTGAATGCCATTATTAATTAATAAAATTCTATTATTTGAGCGAATTTTATCAAAATTAAATTCGCCATTCGGGTCTAGTGTTACTATATGTAGTGGATTTCCACTATCTGTTGCTCCAATTTCTCTAATATTAATTTCAGGAAAAGTATTTGCTAAATTTTGATAATATGCAATAACTTCTGTGTAGGAAGGAGTTTGAGTTCCTTGACTTTTTTCAAAGGTAGTTGTGAAATCAATTGTAGAGGTAGTTTTCTTTTCAGGATTAGAACAAGAAAATATAAAAAGTAGAAAACTTAGAGTTGGTATTAGTTTTTGCATGATAGACTTGTATATGGGCTAAATATACTAAGATTTAAGATTTTCAAATCTTCTAAAACGTTTTAGTTTAAGTTGTAAATTAGATAGAAGTTCATTTTACTTGCCTTACTATAAAATAAACGTATTTTTGCACCCTCAAAATACAACAACTATGACTGAGTTTGTAAGAAAAAGAGTGGCGAATGCTAAAAATGATATTTTATCAGGATTAACAGTAGCATTAGCTTTAGTACCCGAAGCAGTTGCTTTCGCCTTTGTAGCGGGAGTAGATCCATTGGTAGGCTTATATGCAGCTTTTATGATTGGATTGATTACTTCTATTTTTGGAGGTCGACCAGGGATGATCTCTGGAGCTACAGGAGCGTTAGCAGTAGTTATGGTAAGTTTAGTGGCAGAAGGAAATGCCATGGGAGCTCCTGGTGAACAACTCGGGTTATATTATCTTTTTGCAACAGTAATCCTAATGGGGGGCATACAAATGCTAGCTGGTGTTTTAAAGCTTGGTAAATTTGTGCGTTTAATACCACACCCTGTAATGATGGGTTTTGTAAACGGTTTGGCAATAGTAATTTTTCTTTCCCAGTTAGGAATGTTCAAAGAGTTCGTGGATGGTGAAAAGACTTGGATGCAAGGTGGGGATTTGATATTAATGATAGGCCTTGTATTACTAACTATGGCCATTATGTGGGGATTACCTAAAATAAAAGCAACCTCAAAATTACCGGAAGCATTAATTGGTATTGCAGTAGTTTCTGCAATTGTAATTTTTGGAAAACTAGATGTGGCTACAGTAGGTAGTTTTATTAAAGATGGTGGGGGAGAAGGCTTAAAAGGTGGACTGCCACAATTTCAATTTGATATTTTTAGTAAAGTACCTATGAATTTTGAAACATTTAAATTTATAGGTCCATACGCATTAATTTTAGCGGCTATTGGATTGATAGAGTCCTTAATGACTTTAAATCTTATTGATGAATTAACCGAAACTAGAGGAAATTCAAACAGAGAATGTTTAGCACAAGGAGGAGCAAACATTGTGACAGGACTTTTTGGTGGTATGGGTGGTTGCGCTATGATTGGGCAATCGATTATTAATATAAAAGGAGGGGGACGTACAAGACTATCAGGTATTGTAGCCGCTGTTACTTTGTTATTGTTTATTTTGTTTGCATCTGGTTTAATAGAGCAAGTTCCTATAGCAGCGCTAGTAGGAGTAATGTTTATGGTTGTGATCGGTACGTTTGCATGGTCTAGTTTTAGAATACTTAATAAAATACCACTTACTGATGCTATTGTATTAATAGCTGTGTCTTCATTAACTGTATTTTTTGATTTAGCTGTTGCAGTAATTGCAGGAGTAATTATGTCTGCATTGGCTTTTGCTTGGGAGAATGCTAAGAAAATTAGAGCAAGAAAACATATAAAAGAAGATGGTACCAAAGTGTATGAAATTTGGGGCCCTCTTTTCTTTGGAAGTATACAGGCGTTTAATAGTAAATTTGATATCGCAAATGATCCCGAGAACGTAGAAATAGATTTTATAGAATCTCGCGTAAGTGATCACTCTGCATTAGAGGCTGTCTTTAATCTTGTTGGTAAATATGAAGAGGCAGGCAAAACAGTTAGAATAAAACACCTTAGCGAAGAATGCCAAGTATTAATGATTAAAGCTTCTCCAAGACTAGCAAATGTTATTGAACATGATGTAGATGACCCTAGATATCACGTGATGGCTAAAGCCATGAAATAAATAAAGCTTATATTTCGATTTTAAAATAGAAATAATTATAAATGGATATTCCTTTTGAACCTGTAGTATTTGGTCTTAAAGTGAATATCCATTTGATTTTAGAATACGCTGCATTTTTTATTGGGTTTCGATATTACGTATATCTCAAAAAACGAATTCAAGACCCGATACCTTCTACAAATCGACTTTCTATTATTATTGGTGCTGTCTTTGGTGCTTTTTTAGGGTCTCGTATTTTAGGTTTTTTAGAAAACCCAATAGTAGATTTCACGCCAGAATATTTAATCTATTTGCTTAGTGTTAAAACCATAATGGGTGGGCTTTTTGGAGGATTGCTTGGTGTAGAACTAGCTAAGAAAATTATTAAAGAAAATAAATCTTCAGGGGATTTGTTTACCTATCCAATAATTTTAGGAATTATTATTGGTAGAATAGGATGTTTTTTGGCTGGTATTAACGAGTTTACTTATGGAAAAGAAACAACCTCTTTTTTAGGAATGGACTTAGGTGATGGTGTGTTTAGATACCCAATTGCCTTGTTTGAAATCGTTTTTCTGATAGTGCTTTGGTGGTGTTTGAGATATTTTCAGAGAAATTATAAATATAAAAACGGACTGCTATTTCAGTATTTTATGATCTCTTACTTTTTATTTCGATTTTGTATAGAATTTCTAAAACCCAATGTTTTTTTGATTTTCGGATTAAGTAGTATTCAGTATTTGTGTATCTTATGCTGGATTTACTATCATAGAACTATTCGAAAACTATTTTATGCCTACTAGAAAGTATACGTATTACGATTATACCTTAAGTTTATGTCCAACTTGTCTTAAGAGAATAGATGCCAAAATTGTCTTTGAAGAAGACAAAGTTTATATGCTAAAACGATGTCCCGAGCATGGACGATCTAAGGTGTTAATAGCAGATGATATAGAATATTATAAGAACATTAGAAACTATAATAAACCTTCAGAATTCCCTTATAAATTTAATACAACTACAGATTATGGTTGCCCTTATGATTGTGGATTATGTCCTGATCATGAGCAACATTCTTGTTTGTCGATAATAGAAGTAACGGATCGTTGCAATCTAACATGCCCTACTTGTTATGCTTCTTCATCACCTCATTATGGTAGACATCGTTCTTTAGATGAAATTAAAAAGATGTTAGATACCATTGTTGAAAATGAAAAAGAACCAGATGTTGTGCAGATAAGTGGGGGAGAACCCACAATTCATCCTCAGTTTTTTGAAATTTTGGATTATGCAAAACAATTACCAATTAGACATTTAATGGTGAATACTAATGGTGTTCGTATCGCCAAGGATATAAAGTTCACAGAACAATTGGCTAGTTATATGCCGGACTTTGAAATTTATCTTCAGTTTGATTCTTTGCAAGCGGACGTCCTAGAGAAATTAAGAGGAGAAGATCTCACCAAAGTTAGAAAGCAGGCGATAACCCATTTAAATCAGTTTAATCTTTCAACCACCTTAGTAGTTACATTACAAAAAGGGTTAAATGATAATGAAATGGGAGAAGTTATATCTTTTGCTACAAAACAAAAATGTGTTCGTGGGGTGACATTTCAGCCTACACAAATTGCTGGGCGATTAGAGGATTTTGACACGCAAACCGATAGAATTACATTAACCGAAGTAAGAAGAAAGATTCTAGAGCAATTTCCTGTATTTGAGTCTGATGATTTGATACCTGTGCCTTGTAATCCAGACGCATTGGTCATGGGGTATGCATTAAAAAACGAAGATGGAATTTTACCACTTACACGATATATCAATCCTGCAGATTTATTAGATAATGGTAAAAATACTATTGTCTATGAGCAAGATTCAGAATTACATGGTAAAGTATTAGAGTTGTTTAGCACAGGTAACTCTGTTGAAACTGCTTCAGAAAATTTACAATCTATCATGTGTTGTTTGCCAGAAATTGATGCGCCAGACTTAGGGTATGATAATCTTTTTAGAATCATAATTATGCAGTTTATAGATGCGTATAACTTTGATGTAAGAGCAATTAAAAAATCTTGTGTACATATCGTAAATAAGGACTATAAAATCATTCCGTTTGAGACAATGAATTTGTTTTATCGTGATGATAAGCAAGAGTATTTAGAACAATTAAGAAAAGAAACAGTATGATAACAAATTCAATTTTATTAGAAGGTGGAAATTATGCAGGAATCGTTTATCTAATTTTATTAATTCTTCTTGGGCCACCAGTACTTCTAGCTATTATTGGTTTGATTTTGTTTAAAACCACTAGTCGCAAAGCAGGAAAAGTATTCTTTATACTTGCTGGTATATATCTTGTAGTTGGACTCGGAATTTGTGGGGCTATGCTCTCAGCTTGATTAATGCCTTTCTAAAATATACATTGTTTCATTCAATATTTCCTTTTTACTATTGATATTAGTGTCTGTAGTATAGATTTTCGATAATTCGAACTCATCAGTATGTTCCTTTAAGGTATATCCTTCTATTTTAGAAAAATAAGAGTGGGGAATGGTTTGATGAGAAAAAGAATCATTAGTATCATTATGACTGTCAAAATAATGTAAAAGGCGCTTGTATACTTCAGTTTGTTCAACATCCGGAAGATAAGTAACACATCCAACCATATCACCTGGGTTCTGCAGTTCTTTAAAAACAGTAAACAATTTATTTGTAGTTTTTCGATCCAAAAAAAAGAAAACACCTTCAATTAATATGAATATTGGTTTTTTTTTGATCATTGGAGACAATATTGCTATTATTTGTTGTATACTATTTTGATTAAAATCAATGGCAGTGTATTGGATATCCCTTTGGGGTAATTTGTGTTCTTTTGTCCAGTGATCTATTTTGTCTTTTTTATAATCAATGATATCTTTTTTATCTATTTCTATAGTAGCGATTGATGAGTCAAAAGAGAATTGATACATACTAAAACCAGAACCAAAATTAATGAGTGTTCCGCCATTGTTGGCTTTAAAAAAACCTCTTATTTCTTCATAAAAAAAGCGATTTCTAAGACTATGTAAAATAGCTTCATGTTTTGATACAGTAGTAAGAATTTCTGGTATTAAAGCATCAGTATCTGGATTGTTCCATAATTTGGCATAAATGTCTTTGCTTATATCCTCATGATATGATCTGTAAGTTGATACTATAAAAGCAGTTTCGTGAATTTGCATATTACCCTAGAATTATTGTTATAGTAATGATTGATTAATAAAAGCAGTGTTTATTTAGTTAATTTTTATTAATAGTGTTAATATATTTATTATTTTTAAATGTTTATTTTACATTTAAAAAGAAATTTATACTAAAGAATGCTTCATCGTTCGTTTTTTCTTCTTTAATGTAAACGTTTTGTTTTCGAATTTCATGATGCATGTTTTTTGGCTACCTCTTTTAAAACAAAACAAGTTAAATAACTAGATATAGCTAAGTTATAATATCTAATTAAGAATAAGACATTTTACTTAAACAGAAATAGGTGATTAGTTCACTTTTCTAAAGTAGAATTATATATATCATAATATTTATTAACCAGTAGCGAATATTAACACACAAAACACAAAAAAATGAAAACCTTACACTTTATTTTAGGGGTAATGATGCTTTTGTCATTGCCAAGCGTAACTGCGCAAACAAAAGTAGATATAGATATGTCTACAGAACGATATTTAGGGACAGTATCAGATTTGGATAGGACTAAATATTTTACCATTCATAGTAATTCAAACGATGCAGACCATCAAAAGCTTTATAAGGATTTTAATGTCACGCGTGGTAGAGGCTTTTGGGGAGCTTTTTCCTATGCAAAAAACAAAACGGGTGTAGTAGGAGAATACCCAGAATATATAGCTTCAGATAATACTAGTGAACGAAATGTTTCGCGCTTTGTCGCCACAGAACATCCAAGAAATGTAGTTAGATATGATTTAGATAAAGAAAAAGGAGCTGCTTGGGCGGCCGAATATTATAAAAATCATGTAAATGATTCTGGTAGACCAGAGTTTTTTGAGCCTATGAATGAACCTTTTGTACATTCTGGAGATGCAGTATTTTCAGAACAACAGCCCGATGCTCAAAAAATGCGTATTCGAATGGCAGAATGGTTTGGTGCAATAGGTAAAAAGTTTGATGAAACTCCCGAATTATCAAAAATGAAAGTAATAGGGTATTCTAGTGCTTGGCCCTCTATGGAACTGTGGGATTTTGGACATTGGGATTCACGTATGAAAATGTTTATGGATGTAGCAGGAGATCATATTGATGCATTTGCCACACATCTGTATGATGGTGTTAATGTAACAGGACAGGATAATAAACGATCAGGGAGTAATTCTGAAGCTATTTTGGATCTGATAGAAACATACAGTTATGCAAAATGGGGAGTCATTAAACCTCATGCGATCACAGAATATGGTGGTATCGAAAGAGGATATCCAGCTGGGTATAGTGATATTAAAAGTGCTATATCTTTAAAATCAATTAATGCTCTTTTATTTAACCTATTAGAAAGAGAGAATAGAATGGCAATCTCTATTCCATTTATTACAGGTAAAGCAACTTGGTATATTAATGCTTCTAATAATTATCAAACGTATATACCAGCACTATGGAGACCTTTATCGATTACACCAACGGATAACCCAAATAGACCAATTTTAGAAGACTGGAGTTATACAGCTAAAATAGATTTCTATAAACTATGGTCTGATGTAAAAGGGAAAAGAATTCTTGTTAATAGTAGCAATCCAGATGTTCAAATTCAAGGATTTGCAACAGATAAAAAGTGTATGTAGCATTAAATAATTTAGATGATAAAGAACAAGTTGTAGAACTTAATATGGTTTCTGGTTTGTCTGGTTTACAAAAAATTAGAAGTAAGAGTTTACGGATATATGAAAACTCTAATCCCGAATATACAGATTCCGAAATAGAAAAAGCACCTAATACGATAACTTTAATTCCAAATGAAACCGTTGTTTTAGAGTATACATTTAATACGGACTTAGCTTTTGCAAATACAATTCGAAGTAAAAACTATTATACTACAAAACACCTTCAAAAAATAGAAGCTAACACGGATATTGTTTTTAATTTTAATAATGTCCAAGTAGGAAGTGGGTTTGCTAAGTTAAAAATGGCAATCGGAAGAAAGCATAATGTTTCTAAATCTCCAAAACTAAAAATAAACGGAGTAGAAGTTCATGTACCAACAAATTGGAAAGGATATGATCAAAGAAATAGAGGTGACTTTTTTGGAACCATCGATATACCTTTTCCGATAGAGTTGTTAAAAGTAGACAATACTATAACTGTAAACTTCCCTGATAGTGGGGGTAGAGTAAGTTCAATGATTTTAGAAGTTGAAAAGTATGATAAAGCTGTGATTGGAAAGAAAGACACAATTCTTTTTCCTGAAGTTATTACAAGTCTTCCCATAGCTGATTCTTATAGTATAAATGTTAATTATGAAGCAACAACAAACCGTGAGATTATTGCTGAGTTTTGGTTAGCAAAAAGTAAGCTCGCAAGCAGTAAACGATTAGTGGTACCTGCAGGATCAGGTACTAGATCAATAAGTTTAAAATTACCTGCTATGGCAGAACCAGGAGACCAATACTCTTTTAAGACATATATCAGGCCTATCGGAGAAAACGAAGGAAAATATCTGGATACTGCACAAATAGATAATATTGTTATCTCAGAAATTATAGAGTATGATGATCTTGTATCATTTAAAGATGCGCCTACTACGATTCCTTCAACAACATCCTATTCTTTTAATTTAGATTATGAAGCTTCAACTGATAGAGAAATTGTTGTAGAATTCTGGTCAGCTACCAACTGGATGGGGCAACAAAAAGAAATTGTGCCAACAGGGCGAGGTGTTAAATCGATAACAGTAAACTTATCTTCTGCTCCGTCACCTGGTGAGGGTTATGTTTATAAAACCCATATACGACCATTGGGTACAAATTGGCAACAAGCAATTGATACAGATCAGGTTAATAATGTTACCATAATTGGTGGAGGAGAGAAAGAAGATATGTTGTTTAATATCAATAATCTAAGAATATCTTCAAATCCCGTTAAGGAAAAGTTTACAATTCATAATTTAACAAACCCAGTATTGATACAGGTGTCGAATTTAAAAGGGCAAAAGGTACTGTCAAAAGTTATCGGTAAATATAATAGTATAGACGTGTCTAGTTATAAACGAGGTATTTACTTTATATCAATTAATAATTCTCCTTTTACTAAATTTTTAAAACAATAAGAGTAACATGAAAAAGGCCGCTTAGACTATCAAAGCGGCTTTTTTTTATTTGTTTTGATAGAGTTCTTTCTTTTACAAGAAAGACTTTGTCTTTTTTGTTAATTAAGTATTTGTTAATCAAAGTTTTAGTTATTTGTTTTTAAATATGTGTGTTTCAAGTATTATTTTGACTGGTAAACCACATCTCTTTCGAATTCTTTCTATATGGTTACGAATTCTATTTTTTAAGTAACGAATAATAGCTTACACAGATATAGGTATTAGAGGGGTATTAATTTCACCTTAATTATTGAATAAACTCAACTAGTATTAGCTTACAAATAAAGTAATAGATTATATAAACACACAAAAAAAAACATCTTAAAACCACCTAAACTAACTAACACATGATTCAATTAAGAGCGCTAGTAATTTTGCTATTACTAGTAATGTTGCGAACACCTTTGTTTTCGCAAACGGTAACTATCGATTTTAAAACTCAAAAGTTTTTGGGGAATATTTCTCAATTAGATCGTACTAAATATTTTACGCTTCACGATAATTCGAACGATACAGACAGTAAAAAGTTCTATGCAGACTTTAATGTAAGCCCTGGAAGAGGTTTTTGGGGTCCTTTCTCGTACGCAAACAGTAAAACCGGATCTGTAGGTAACTATCCCAATTTTATTAACTCCAACAATACATCGGTTCGTAATGTTACGAGATATGTAGGAACAGAGCATCCAAGAAATGTTGTGCGATATAATTTGAATAAAGAAAAAGGAGCTGCATGGGCTGCAGAATACTATAAAAATCATGTTGATGATTCTGGACGCCCAGAATTTTTTGAACCGATGAATGAACCTTTTGTACATGCTGGAGATGATGTTTTTAAACCACAACAACCCGATAATAAAAAGATGAAGTATCGAATGGCAGAGTGGTTTGGAGCAATAGGTAAAAAATTTGATGAAACTCCCGAATTAGCAAAAATTAAAGTAATTGGATATTCTAGTGCTTGGCCATCTTTAGAACTATGGGATTTTAGACATTGGAACGAGAATATGAAGATGTTTATGGATGTTGCAGGTAATCACATGGATGCCTTTGCAGTTCATCTTTACGATGGTGTTAATGTAACAGGACAGGATAATAAAAGATCAGGAAGTAACTCTGAAGCGATATTAGATTTAATAGAGACGTATAGTTATACAAAATGGGGTAGAGTAAAACCACATGCAATTACAGAATATGGAGGTATTGAAAAAGGATATGGACCAAATTATAGTGATATAAAAAGTGCAATCTCTTTAAAATCTATAAACGGAATTCTATTTAACCTTTTAGATAGAGAAGATAGAATGGCTATTTCTATTCCTTTTATAACGGGCAAAGCAAGATGGCATATTACAGGAGCAAATAACTATCAGCCTTATACGCCTTCTCTTTGGAGACCTTTATCTGTAACACCAACATCTAATCCTAATAAGCCTATACTCAAAAATTGGAAGTATACAGCAAAAATTGATTTCTATAGACTTTGGTCAGAAGTAAAAGGAAAAAGAGTTCTAGTAAAAAGTGATAATCCTGACATACAAATTCAAGGTTTTGTTAATGGTAAAAAACTGTATGTAGCTCTAAATAATTTAGATGATAAAACGCAAAAAGCTACCTTGAATATGACTTCAAATTTGGCTGGATTGCAAAAGGTAAGGATTAAGAGTTTAAAAATATTTGATAATGCTAATCCAAAATATAGTGATACAGAAAGAACTACTGCCCCAGCTAATATTACTTTAATAGCAGGCGAAACTGTAGTGTTAGAATATACTTTTGCCAACACAATTTCTTCAACAAATACTATTCGTACTGCAAACTATTATTCTAAAAAACATCTTCAAACAATAAATGCAAATTCAGAAATTGCATTTTCATTTAATGGTGTAAAAACAGGAACGGGTTATGCGAATTTAAAAATGTCAATTGGCCGAAAACATGATAAATCAAAATCACCAATAGTCAAAGTAAATGGCACTAGAGTTTCTGTACCAGCAAATTGGAAAGGTTATGATCAGAGAAACAGAAATGATTTCTTTGGTACAATTGATATACCTGTAGCGATGAATTTGCTTAAAGGAAATACTACCGTTACGGTACAATTTCCAGATGGTGGAGGTAGAATTAGTTCTGTAATTCTAGGTGTTGATAAATATGATAATGATGTTGTTGAAGAGGATAATGACACAATTTCATTTTCAAATATTAATAGCGTATTACAAGTTGCAGATTCATATACTGTAGATGTTGATTATGAAGCCGCTAAAAACAGAGAAATTCAAGTAGGTTTTTGGTCATCAACAGGATGGATTGCAAGTAGTGCTGTACAAACTGTTTCTGCAGGAAAAGGAACAAAATCGATTACAGTACAATTACCAAAACCTACTGAACCAGGTACAGGGTATGTTTTTAAAGCGCACATACGACCAGTAGGAGGGACTTGGCAAGAAGCATTAAAATGGGCACAGGTAAATAACATTACTATTGAAGCGGTACCTCAATTTAAAGATGAGGTTTCTTTTAAAGATCCCAAAACAACAATCATATCAGCAGATTCTTATAATTTTGATATCGGATACGAGGCTTCAACAAATAGAGAACTAGTAGTAGAGTTTTGGTCGTCTTTAGGTTGGGTTGCACAACAAAAGGAAGTAGTTACTGCAGGAAAAGGAGTAAAATCTATTACTGTGAAACTTCCTAGTAAGCCAGCGCCAGGTACAGGGTATGTTTACAAAACGCATATACGCCCTATAGGCACTACTTGGAGAGAAGCATTACAATGGGATACAGTTAATGGTATTACTGTAATTGCAGAAAACACTCAATTGATAGCAAACGGAACTTATTATATCAGTTCCTCTGAAAATAGTCAACGACTATTGTCAAGAGCATTAGAAAAACATAGCGCTGTGATGCGTAATCCTGGTAATTTTGAAGATCAAAAATGGATTTTCGAGCACAAAGGAGATGATGTCTATACTATAAAAAACAAAGGAACAAATAGATATTTAGAAGTGCCATTTGGGAGTTGTGTTAATGGAGCAAATGTTGCAACATGGACAGATGCCAAAGATGCTCATAAACAATGGAAAGCTGTATCAAATGGAAATGGTATTTTTGGATTAAAACCTATGCACTGTATACAAAAAAGTCTCGACAGAGCTGCTGGAGCAACAAATGCGAATGCACAATTATGGGATTACAACAGTGGTAATAGAAATCAAAAATGGAAAATTGTTCCAGCTGATAATGCTTTAAGTAAGAGTGCTGTAACAAGAGAAGTTGCAAGTTTTGATGCAAAAAAATTAATAATAGCACCAAACCCTGTAAAAGAGGCCTTGGTATTGTACAACTTGAATACATTTTCTGATATCCGTATCTTGGATCTTAGAGGGCAAGAAGTTATGTCTAAACAGATCAAAGAAAAAAATGATGAAAATATAATTGATGTTTCAGGATTAGAAAGTGGTGTGTATTTCATTGTTATAAACAATGGGCCTGCAGTGAAAATCTTGAAAGAATAGGTATATATAATTAAAAAAGAGGAGTAAATATCTTTTTTTGTCCTTAGTCAGTCAGAGGGAGTGTCCCTATGATTTGAGAGCGTTTCATAACAATAGTATTGTCGCATTCTCAAATCATGGGATACTCTTTATGACATCAAAGAATTTTTTAGATAATTCTAAGCAACTCCAATAAAAATGTCAACAATGGCATCTGTAGGGTTTTGAGCTTCTTCTCCATATACTTCAAAATCGGTAGTATAATCTCTGTTTAGATTTGAATTCCAAATTTCACCCCATTTTTCATAAATAACGCCTTTAGTAAGATCTCCTTCTGCTGTGAATCTAGAATAAGTGTTTTTATTAATTTCGATACCTGTCATTCCATCCGGAATATTATCTAAATTTTCTACTTTACATCCTAATACAGTCGTATAACCTTCTGTATAATCACTTTCATAATCTGTATATAAAGCGTAGATAGAATCTTCAAGTCTATTAGGTATTTTATCAATTGTATTTTCAGACATAAACGTATTCCATAATGCAGGTATATCATGGGTAGCCTGATTGTTTTTATTTGTTGTTCGTACAGAAATTCCGATTACAGAGAAGGGTTGAAGTTTTACTTTTGTCATAATGATAAGTGTTGAAATGATTAATATTAATACAAAAGTAATTTGAAGTACTGACAGGTGTGTGTCAGTAGTAAAATAAAATTGTGTTTTCAGATATTATTTATGTCTAAAGAAATGTTAACAATATAAATAGTTATGTAATTCTGTTTGAAACTATATATTGTAATATGATCTTTTTGCTTAGTTTTTACTTAAACAAACCCTAGTTTACTAAAATTTTTCTGTAATACAGTATGATCATCTACATCTAACCAATTATTTAAAATTGTGGCATATATACTTCTAAAATCAATAGTATATTTAATATCACCATTAGCGTCTAAGTCGGCTAAATTTGGCAATTCGTTATAAATTCCTGGTTTTTTAAGAGCCCCACCAATAACGATTGCATTGTTTGCAGCGCCATGATCTGTTCCTCTACTGCCATTTTGCTTTACACGTCGTCCAAATTCTGAAAAAGTTAAAATGATTGTATCTTTAAACCTATCATTTTTCTTTAGGTCTTTAACTAAGGCTCCTACACCTTCTGAATATACCTTAAGCAATCTATCTTGACTAGTAAGCTGATTGACATGACTGTCAAAACCGCCTAGAGTACTATAAAATACTCTTGTTTTTAAACCAGAAATAATAAAATCAGCTATAGTTTTTAGATGTTTAGCAAATGGGTTTTGAGGATATACTGTGTTGGTTGTATATATTTTAGAAGTTTCATTGATATATGATGCAGAAGAGTAGGTCTCTAGCATGGTTTTATATAAATATCCTTGATTATCTTCGTCTAACATATCTTTTGAAGTGTGTTTAACGATGTTCTTAAAAAAAGGTTCTCTAGTATTGTTATGTAATTGATTAGGATCAGAGACTGCAATACCGTTAATTTTGTTTCCTTTCATGGCAAGTGATAAAGAATCGTCGACTTCAATAGCTTGATACGAGTTTTGGCAATTTGCATCTAGATATCTGCCTACCCATCCAGTAGATAAATATTGATTAGTCTGACTTGCTGTTTGCCAAATATCTGTACTTCTAAAATGTGACCGATTTGGATTTGGGTAACCTACATTATTAAGTATTGCTACTTCACCAGAGTCATATAATCGCGCAATTTCTTTAAGACTATCATTAAAAGCTAGGTCGTTAGTGATTTTTAGAGTTTCTGTAGTCTTTTTTGCTATAGAAGGTCTAAGATTGTGGTAAATATCATTGCTAATAGGAATAATACTGTTCAACCCATCATTGCCGCCAGAAAGTTGAATGATAATTACATTTTTATATCCAGATAGTTGATTAGGAGATAAAAACTCCATTCCTTTTAAAAAAGAAGGAATTAGTGTAATTCCTGAAGCAAAAACGGATTGTTTTAAAAAATCTCTTCGTTCCATAATTTAGTAGTTTTAGCAAAGTTGATATTCTGGTAGGCTTAATAATTCTATTACAAAGTTTTTTGTGTTAGTAGAGTCGAGGTTTGACAACACTTTTTTTGCGCCATTTGATACTTTGGGTTGAAGCATAAAATCAATTAATTTGGCTCTGTCTTTTTGTTCTAAGGTTCCTAAAAACGAATTCCAATTAGGAGTAGCTTTTACCTTTTTTTGTATTTGAGAACGGATTTTATTGTAGTTTTTTTGTTGGATAATCATATTTTCTGGCATATCACCTTTTTCATTCCATTCGATAACACCATTGTTTAATAAGATAGAGGTTAGTTTTAATCGAAGCATTAATGTAGAATTGTCAATCCAAGTTTTTCCACCTGGCCAACCCGCTACATTGGGAGGGAAAAATAAAGTTTGGTTAAGCTTACGTTGTAGATACAGTAATACCTTGGGGTTATCATATTTTATATTGAATGTTCTGCTAAGTCCTACTAGTAACTCGATAGGTGATTTGATTTTAGAACCGATATTTTCAGAATTATAAAACCAATCACTTTTGAATATAGCTTTGAGTAGTACTTTGATATCATAGTTAGAATTATAAAAAACAGTAGTGAGCTCTTCAATATGTTCATTATTGCTATTTGGACTTACAAAATATTGATATACTTTCTCAGTAATATAACGTGCTGTTTGTTTCTTTGATAATAACATTTTGATAACATCCTCACCTTTAAAATTTCCAGTTTTACCAAAAATGGTCTTAGATTCAAAATCATGATGCTTTTGTCTAAATACAAAATCACCTTCTTTATTAAAATTCCAACCTGTAAAGGCTCTTGCAGCTTCTTTGATATCGGTTTCGGTGTAACCATTATCTCTACCCAAAGTAAATAATTCCATTACTTCTCGGGCAAAGTTTTCATTAGGGTGGTTCTTTCTATTTTGACGATTGTTCAGAAATAATAACATCGCTGGAGATTTTGATACTTGCATTAACATTTCACCAAAATTTCCTAATGCATGCTTTCTAATTACATTATTTAGGTGAATACATGCGCGTGGAGTTTTAAGTCTAACTGAAAAGTGATCATGAAAAAATAATGTCATTTTTTCTCTTAAGACTTCATTTGTGGTTGTTAATTGTTTAAACCATAACAGGTTAAGCTCGTGCATTTTTGTTCTACGAAGCTTTCGTAATTTTTTTCGTTCTTCAGTGCTTAAGTCTTTTTGATTTTTTGATAGTATATCAAAGTTCATTGATAGCGGGCTATTGGAGATACTGTGATCAAAAATTTGATCTATGATTTCTTTTTTGCTATGCGCTCTAATAGATTTTAATGTTTTAGAAGAAATGCCAAATCCAGCTCGCCAATATAGGTGTTGGATATGTTTGTCAGTTAATCTATCTGCCATGACTATAAGGTTTTATAGTTTAGACTCGATTGTGACGATAAGGTTTAATTTCTTAAATAATATTATAAAAAAAAAGGCTTTTCAGATGTATCCGAAAAGCCTTTTTTAAATGTGTTTTTTTGGTTTATTCACATTTTATTTCACTTGTTGTGGCATCAACAGCAGTCGCAGAACCTTCAGTAACTCCATCAGTAAATAATACAAATTTATCAATAGCGTGACCTCTAGATCTTCCAGAAACTTCTACGGTATAATCACCTGCTGTTTCAAAAACAACGAAAATATTGTGACCATCATTATCACTCGTTGAGGATTGCCAGTGCCATGCACTAGCAGTGTTCATATAAATTTTAAACCAACCATCTTGACCAGAACCATTAGGTACTGTTGTGGCTTGTCCTTCACTTTCAGGAATTGGCTCTTGCATTGTTCCTTTAGGATATACAATATTTCCATTTCCTTTTCTTCCATAAAAATGTTTAGCATCGGCTATTCTGAGCCACGAATCATTATGTTCTGTACCATTAGTACCAATAGTAATACGAGATCGCCATATAAATCTATAAGTTCCCGGAGTACTAACTCTAATTTTATAAGTTAATGTACCGTTTGCGGGTTGATTAAAGGCATCAGCACCATTCCAAACTAAATACCCTGGTCCAGAAAAATCTGCAGCACTTTTTGTAAGTGTCCAATCGGTATTGTTAAAAACTGCATTTTCAGACTCGATTACAAGTAGACCGTCTTTTTCAACAAAAACTGCTGCTGCTCCACTTTCACATCCGCCATTATTTGGATCTACATCGGGGGTATCTACATCGCCCCCATTAGTATCAGGTGATTGATCATCGTCGCTACTACAAGCGATAAGCATAAGGCTCATTAGTAAGAATAATGAGGAATACTTTAGTGTTTTTAGTGTCATAATTATAAGTTTAGTGAGGTTTTTGTGAATATTAAATGTAGGGAGTTTATGAATATTTTGACAATACATATAGATTGATTTATTTAGAATTAACCAAACGTTATTAATATTGAATCATTTGTTTTAGTGCTTATTCTATTATGGCTTTTTCTGCTCAATAAGATCCCACGTATTACCATAAAGATCTTTAAAAACGACTACGGTACCATAAATCTCATTTCTGGGTTCTTCTAAAAATGAAACGCCTTTTGATTTCATAATAGTATAATCATCCCAAAAATTATCTGTGTGTAAAAACATAAAAACTCTTCCTCCAGTTTGATTGCCAATTGCTTTTTGTTGTTCTGGAGTTGCTGCTTGGGCTAATAATATTGTAGTTTCATTAGTATCGGTTGGTGAGATAAGAACCCACCGTTTTGAATCACTAAGTTTTGTGTCTTCAATTAATTTGAAATTTAACTTTTCTACATAAAATTGAATCGCTTCATCATAATTTTCGACGACTAATGTAACACTACCTAATTTACGATGCATATGTATGATTTAGAAACGTACTGTATCTGGGACTAATCCAGAAACATCACCTCCATTACGAATAACATCGCGAACTATAGAAGAAGAAATATAACTTTTGCCAGATGAGGTCAACAAGAAAACAGTTTCAATTTCAGACATTTTTCTATTTGTATGTGCAATGGCTTTTTCGAATTCAAAATCCCCTGGATTGCGTAATCCTCTTAAAATGAATTGAGCATTTTGTTTTTTACAAAAATCTACTGTTAACCCTTTATAAGTCATTACTTTAATTTTGGGTTCATTTTTAAAAGATTCTTGAATAAATTGTTTTCGTTCTTCAAGAGAAAACATATACTTTTTATCAGCATTAACACCAATAGCTAGTATGACTTCATCAAATAGGGTTAAACCTCTTTCTATAATATCGTAATGTCCCAACGTGATGGGGTCAAATGATCCAGGAAAAACAGCTCTTCTCATTAGTGATTATTAAATAGATGTGTACACAAAGATAAATGAAATTATAAATTCTGTTTTACGAGATCACTTTTTTTGATTATTTATAGCCTCTTCTATCGTATTCGTTAGAAGATCTTTAATACTTATTCCAGCAGCTAGAGCTTGTTGAGGTAGAATACTAGCTTCGCTAAATCCTGGATTAGTATTCATTTCAATAAAATAGGGTTCTCCGTTGTGAAATATATATTCGCTACGCGAAAATCCTTTCATCTTTAAAATTTGATATACTTTTAGTGCTAAATCCTTAACTTTTTTAGTGTCAGAATCAGATAATCTTGCTGGTGTAATTTCTTCTGACTTACCTAGGTATTTAGCCTCATAGTCAAAAAACTCATTTTCTGAAACAATTTCAGTGATTGGTAATACAGTATCTTTGCCTTTGTAAGTGATAACACCCACTGATACCTCTGTTCCACTTAAGAAAGATTCTATAATGATCTCATCATCCTCTTTATACGCTACATCAATTGCTGGAATAAGATCGTTTTCGGTATTTACTTTTGAAACTCCATAACTACTACCAGCTTTATTCGCTTTAACAAAACAGGGTAGTCCGACAGTTTTTATAATCTCTTCTGTATTTATAGTATCTCCTTTATTTAAAAAATAATTAGTTGCAGTTGGGATTCCGTATGGTTTTAAGGTACTTATACAATCTCTTTTATTAAAAGTAAGTGCAGCTTGGTAAAAGTCACAAGCGGTTTGTGGGATTTCGATTAATTCGAAATAAGCCTGTAGTAGACCGTCTTCACCCGGAGTACCATGAACAATATTAAATGCAGCGTCAAAATGAGTTTTAACATTATTAATGGTTAATGAAAAATCATTTTTATCAATATCGTATTGTTGATTATCATCACTTACATAAGCCCATTTTTCTTTAGTAATGTGTATACGGTAAGGATTGTATAATTCTCTATCTAGGTGTTTGTATACGACATTTCCGCTTTGGATAGATATATCAAATTCACTAGAATATCCTCCCATTACAATGGCAATGTTTTTCTTCATTAAATGATATTTTAAAAACAAAAATATCATTTATCTTATAAGAAAAGCTTAAAACTTTCCGTTTTTATATATTTGTCGAAATTATATACCATTTTATGAATGTAGTTATAAAATTCTTTAGAGATCTTTTTAAGTTTGTATATAGTAAAATATTCTTAATACAACTGGTTATAGCGGTTACAATGCTTGCGATTCTTTCGTATGTCGCTCTGGAATGGTTAGAAAGTACTACAAATCATCACCAACGTATTATTGTACCAAGTTTAAGTAAAAAGAATTTAGATGATGTTGAAAAAATTCTCGAAGAGAAAGATTTGCGATATGAAGTTCAAGATTCTGCTACTTTTAATCCAGATTACCCTAGATATTCTGTTGTAGAGCAAAACCCTGCTGCAGGAAGTGAAGTTAAAGAAAAACGTAAAATATATATCACAATTAATCCCTCAGGATATCGTAAAATAGAGGTGCCTAATGTTGTGTTACAAACAAGAAGGCAAGCAGAACCTAAACTCATTGCCCTTGGTTTTAAAGTGGGTACGATAACATACAAACCTAATATGTCTGATCAAGTGCTAGAATTAAGACATAAAGGAAAAAGAATAAAGGCAGGGACAATGCTTATGAAGACATCGACTATTGACTTGGTAGTTGGAGATGGTAAAGGGTTGAAACTGAATCTATCTAACTAATAAGATACACTATTTTGGAAGAGAATATGGATGCAGCTGGTTTTGACCCTAATGAAGATGATCTCTATGAACATCATAGATTTGTTGCCGGAGCAGGACAAGTGCCTTTGCGAGTAGATAAGTTTTTGATGAATTTTGTAGAAAATGCAACACGAAACAAAATACAACAGGCGGCAAAAGATGGTAGCGTATTTGTGAATGATATTGCAGTAAAATCTAATTACAAAGTAAAACCCAATGATGTGGTTAGAGTTCTGTTTTCTCATCCGCCATATGAGAATCTTTTGACTCCCGAAAATATTCCGTTAGATATTGTTTATGAGGATGATGCGTTGCTTGTGGTAAATAAACCAGCAGGAATGGTAGTGCACCCTGGTCATGGTAATTATTCGGGAACTTTAATTAATGCATTAATTTATCATTTTGATAATCTGCCTAATAATAGTAGTGACAGACCAGGTTTAGTGCATCGTATAGATAAAGATACTAGTGGTTTATTAGTAATTGCAAAAACTGAAGAGGCAATGACCCATTTGGCAAAACAGTTTTTTGATAAGACCAGTAAACGCGAATATGTGGCGATTGTTTGGGGTAACATTGATGAAGAAGAAGGGACTATTGAAGGAAATATTGGTCGTCATCCAAAAAACAGATTACAAAACACTGTTTTTGAAGGAGAAGATGAGCATAAAGGAAAAGTCGCCGTTACTCATTTTAATGTTTTAGAAAGGCTAGGATATGTAACATTAGTATCCTGTAAATTAGAAACAGGAAGAACGCATCAGATTCGTGTACACATGAAGTATATAGGACATACACTATTTAATGATGAGCGTTATGGAGGCGAAAAAATTCTAAAAGGAACTACATTTACGAAGTATAAGCAGTTTGTAGAAAATTGTTTTAAAATTCTACCAAGACAAGCTTTGCATGCAAAAACACTTGGTTTTGTGCACCCAGTAACAGGAAAAGAAATGTATTTTGATACCCCCATCCCAGATGATATGACACAATGTATAGAACGGTGGAGAAATTATGCCAAAAATCAATTATTAGAGTAGTAAATTATTGATTTACTGAAAGTAATCGTTATTCTTATTATTAAAGTGTTTTTGTAATATTAAGTAAAAGTTACTAAAAACTTTATTTTGAAATAAATAGGGATTCCTAAACAATTAATAGTACATTTGCCTTTTAATAATTTATAATGAATAAAGGAACAGTAAAATTTTTCAATGATTCCAAAGGATTTGGATTCATTACAGAAGAAGGATCAAACAAAGATCACTTTGTACACATCTCAGGCTTAATCGACGAAGTTCGTGAAGGAGATGAAGTTGAGTTTGACCTTAAAGAAGGTAAAAAAGGATTAAACGCAGTAAATGTTAAAGTGATTTAATAGATACAAATTAATTTTTTTTAAAGTACAAGCCCATCAAAATTTGATGGGCTTTTTTTATAATAGTACGAGTAATTATTTAGTCATAAGTTCTTTTAGTTTAGTAAAATCGATTAATCGCTTTTAAGATTTTTTTAGCTCTTCTTAATTTTAATCTTTTTATGTATTTATAGGTTCTGTTTAAATATCGTTGTACCCTTCGATTGTCTTTATGTTTTTTTCGAGTTTTATATAAATCAAGGGCAATTTGTAAATCATCAGGCGTAAATGTAACTCCTGTATATTGTTGCAGAACTTGCAAATATGTAAAACCAAACTCTTGAGTAGGTTCTATCATAGTTCCTTCGCCAAAATCATTCCATGTTATGATTTGAATAAAATCAGAGCGCTCATGATGAGTGTAGTTAAGAGTTTCTACAAAAGTATGTCCTTGATTAGGTTTAATAACCCAATCATTTATACCTTCTGTCCAACCTCCTTTAGTATAAAAACTTTTAAAGCCAGGATAGGACGACCCTACGGTAATTTTATTTGTAGATTCATAAGTATTATAATAGTAATCATGAGCAAGTAGATGATCCTTATCCACCCATAAGAACTCTCCAGTTGCATTAAGACCTACATTATCCTTTGATGCCCATAGTGTTAAGAAATCAGGGCGATTATCTTCTGGTAAAATATTAAATACTTGATTCCATTCGTTTTGTGTAGTTAAATGACTGGGGCCAAATATAAAGAGCATGTTTTTGTCATTGTGTTTCATGTATTGGGGACTAGAGAAGTATTCTTTATTGATATATGAAAAATCTTCTTTAACCGCTTGAACGATATCTTTTGATAAAGATTCTTGTGCCGCTTGTTTTGCTACTCTGTCTTCATACATAATAGAAAACTCCATTCCTAAATCTTCTAGAGTATCTATAAAAGTTTCTGTAGATTTTTTTATTAAACCGTAATCCTTTAGATCTCTACTGCCATACCAATCAAAAATGACACCATCAACACCTGATAGTTTCATCATTAAAAAGTGATATTCCTGTAAATCAGGATCACAAGATGAATAGGGGCCAATAAGTGGATAATAATATGAAGCAATTTGTGAATTACCATTTTCATCTTTAACATCAGGGTTTTGATTAGTCATTGTCCAATGTTGTCCCCAATACCCGTCAAAATCTTTACTTTGAAACCATGGCATATAATGTACATATACCTTTTTAGGGTTTTCTTTTACGATATCCATACCAGAAATATCTACAATAGCTCCTTGTTTCTCTAAAGCTATAAATTCAAGTTCTTCTTCCAGAACTTTTAATAGTTGGGCATCAGTAAATGTAGAGTCTTGAACAACCTCCTTAATAGATTCATCTTCTATTTGTTGTTCTTTTGAATACATATAATCATCTTCTTTTTCACAAGAATATGACAGTAGAATTAAAAAAATAATACAAACAATAATCGAATTGGATGGTTTTAACATATTACAATTAATTTTTATGGATTAAATAAAACGTCTAAACTTTTTTTGCATTTAAGAAGTGAAGTGTGAAATGCAATAGAATTCTCAGTCTTTTCAACTTGAATTCAGTTTTTGACGAAACAGAGGGTTTTTCCTCTTATGTAATACGTTATTGACGTTAAAGGTACATTATAATTTTGTTCTAAAAAAAATATTTTTAAGATTATTTTAACATCAACATCCTTTTCCTACATTTTTAGGGTTATGTGTTTTGAAAAACGTAACCTGTTGTTTAACAGGTTTAAATAGCGATATGTCTATAGAAGTGAGTATGAAATTTGATGAAGAATATAGTTTTCTTATAACAGAAGGTAGAGGAGGTATGGGTTAACTATATCGATAAATTTAATAGTATGAAAGTAGGTGAAAAAGAAAAAGGCTACTCTAAAAAAAGTAGCCTTTTGAAAAAAAATAGTAGATCTTATTGAACTGCAAACTTGAAGACTGCAGAGTTAGATTCGTTTCCAACTTCATCTCTAGTTACAATTTGCCAAAAATATAGTTTGTTTGACTCTACCACAACATCTTTGGTTGTTATAGTATTGTCTACTGTCGTTTCTATTTTGGTTGCAGGGGGATTGTCTTCTCCAAAATAAATATCATATTCTTTGATGTCATTATCATCATCTTTTCCTGTCCAATCTAAAGTTACCAAGGTAGTTGGTGCTAAAGAAGCATTTAGTCCTGGGTTATTTGGAGTTGCAGCATACGGTACAAAAGATATTTCTGCAATTCCGGCTGCAGTAAATGTTTGCTCACTAGATTCAGCGGTTTCTGTTGTTCCGTTTTTTGAAGCAACTACAACCCAGCTATAATTGGCTCCAGGAATTATGTTATCAATATCCAAAACGATATCAGTGGTGGTCGCAGTAATACTTTCATTTCGAGTTGTACCATCAACTTCGTTTTTTAGAGAAACTTCGTACATGTTATCAACGACACCTGTCCAACGAAAAGTAATGGTATATGTTCTGTTTGTGTCTCCAGGATTACCAGTTAAGTCTTTAGCTTCTGTGCATAAAGAATTATTTTCAGGAAATACTAAACTAGCTGCTGTGGGCGGCGTGACAGGTGGATCAGGAGCAGGGCTATCACTATCAGAACTACATGCAGCTATTACTAAACAGGATGCTATATATAAAAATATCTTTTTCATTATTTTGTAATTTTAAGTGTTTTTGATGAATTTGAAGTATTCACAATGACGAAATACATACCAGATGTCAAATCTTGCAAGTTAACTTGAGATATTCCATTTGTTGAAGTTGAAGATTTTGAGATCACTAATTTTCCAGCAATATCAAATATTTCAATATTCGTAGTTCCCGAAGTATTTGTTTCAATAGTAAGATTATCTACTACAGGATTGGGATAGGCAATAATCGTATCTCCAATTATTATTTTTTGATCGAATTTGCCTTGACACTCTTTTTCACCTTGAACTTGTAAATTGTTTACTCCATCTTTAAGGGACAAAGTCAAACTGTTTTCTGTAGTGGTAAATTCATTACCATTAAGATTAATTTTAAATTCATTACTTCCAGACAGATCTAAAATTACCTGTTTAGCAGTTTGAAAAACTCTAGTACTTGCTTTAAGGTTTTCAGGTTCAGAAATAACAATTTCAAAATTAAAAGTATCTTGAGAATTAGTATCCGTAATAACTAGATTGTAAGTACCAGCATCTAAATTTTCAATATTTATATCCTTAGTAAAGTTTATACTAGCAGCACTGTTTATTTGATAAGAATAGGCACCATTTGCTAGTGCAGAAATTTCAATAATCCCATTATTTTCAGAAGCACAAGTTTCTCCAATGCTTTTTACTGTAAATTCAGCTAAAGTAAATTCTCGATATGTAATAGTAACAGTCCCTGTGCCACTTAGTGAGGTTGCAGTTTCTGTAACTTGATATGTAATAGCTGGAGGATTTGCAGAAAATTGAGTATTCGGTGTAAAAGTTAAGACTCCTGAAGATTCGTTGTATGTCCAATCTCCTAACACACCAGCACTTAACGTGTTTTCGACAGTTGTTGTACTAGGGTCTAGATCTACAGTAACTCCAGATGGATTTAGTGTTGTGCCATTACTGGTGGTATCATTATTTAATATAGAAATAGAAACTACACCAGAATTATTATCGGTACTTGAGTCATTATTTATTGTTGGTGGTTGAATATATTCAAAATTAATAGTAGCCTCATCTGATAGGCTATTAGCTATCTCTGTAAGTAAATATGTAATATCAGTAGGGTTAGCTGTAAAACCAGATAAAGGGACAAAACTTACTATTCCATTGGTGGCATTATACGACCAGGTACCTTCATTAGCGACAATGAGCTCTGTTTGTTGACCAGTTGTAGTTGTATCTAAGTCAACGGTAACTTCAGAAGCAATAGGTGTTGAACCATCTTCTTTTTTATCGTTAGTTAGAATATTAAGGCTTATTGTTGTTCCTCTGGGGTTATTTTCGCTAGTATCATCAACAGCATCAATATTAGGCTCGATTACTCTAAGCTTCAAAGTAGGGTCAGGACCTCCAATAAACTGTGGATCATCTCCAGGAGAATTGATAAAAATTGGCACTTCATAATCACCTACCGGTAAAGGTCCGCTTAATGTTATATTAAATGTACCAGCAGCTGTAGTCGGTGCGCCAGGACGTATAGATGCAAACCCACCAGTGACACCTGTAGTACCTGCACGCAAGTTAAAATCAACGGTTTGGCTTGATTTAAGAGTTGCATATTCTACATCAATAGAGAAAGAAGTTTGAGTATTTGTTATGATTAAGGCAATTTCATCAGATTCAGGGTTGGTGAGTACAACAAAGGCTTCATTACTTGTGAACTCAAAAGAATCAATATTGAATAACTCTCCTGCGGCACCACTATATTCAAAACGAAGTTTACTTAAACCTCTTTTGTCAAGAGTAATTGTCCCAGTAAAATCCTGAAAAGTAGTAACGCCTCCTGTATCTGTTATAGTTATTGTTGTTAGTTCGTTAGTACCGCTAAATATTTTGACTGTACCGCCTCCGCCAGCAGGAGTACTAGCTCTAACAGTAACATCAAAACTACCTGGAACCGAAACATCAACGTCGTATGTTGATGAGTCACCATTATTAACAGAGTCAATAATAGTACCATTCACATTGGTGCCATTATTTACAACAAACTCTTCGGCTTGCACTATTCCAGGAATATCTATAGCTAAACAAACGTTTTCAATATCATTTAAACATCTATCATCACTATTGTCTACAAATCCGTTCACAGGTCCACAACTTTGGATAGTAACATTTGGGTCTCCTAGTCCGTCACCATCTTCATCTGCATATAATGTAGTTTCTGTACAGGGACCTTCTTCAGTTTCAAGAGATAAAACAACTGATGCAATTCTACCTCCAGCCTGAGTATATCTAACCGTCACTGTATTGTTTCCATCACTTATAATGTTGTGAGGTACATCTAATTCTAAAACACCAAAAAAATCAGCCCTTCCGGTTTGATCATTACCTTTCCAATTTGAAGGAATTGTTAATGTTGTACCATTAAACGTAACTTCACTAGGTAATCTATCTAAGTTAGTAGGCGTAGTACTTCCTACTCCTGTTGTTATCGGGATACCAACACCAAGACGAAGTGTAGCGTCGCCAGAAGTACCTTTTACTACTCCATCTATTATAAATGTTTTTGGGTCATTAGCGGTAATTATAACAGTAGGCGCTTTATCTACAGAAGCTTGAGTCGAGGTACCATAATATTTTTTTCGAATAATACTACTGGTAAATTGGATAGCAGTGTCATACGTTATTTTTAGCATTCTAGTTTCTCCTACTTTTAAGGTTACACTAGAAGGTAATGTGTTACTGTCTGTTCCTGGTTCATAGATTGGCGTATTTTGACCATTTATCACTAAAAAGGACGTGCTAACATTTGTGACAGTACCAGTAGTATTAAGAAAGTTTAAATTTACTACTTTATCAGCACTGTCTAAATTATTTAATGCAACATAGGCTGTATTGCCATCAACAAAAGCTTGAACTTGAACATCTAAATTGTCACTAGTAATTCTGGCACGATCACCTTTGACATCTTTCCAGAATTTGAAGAAATTTTCTTTAAACGTTAGTACAAACTCATCATTTCTAAATAAGCCAGTGTTAGGGTCTCTTACCGATAATACTTCGGTTGGACGTAAATAGGCAGGTACATATGGTTGCGGAGTTCCATCACCGCCATCAGCATTAAAGTCATTATAAAAGAAATCTGCACGACCTGTAATAAAAGGGATACAAATTTCAATATTATCTTGACGTTCAAAAAAGTTAAACAACATACTATTCAGTCCGTTTATCGTAATAGCAGCAGCGGATTCATTATAAAATCCAGGTGCGGGTCCAAGAGGGAAATCTCTTTCAATCACACCAAATTCTGTTATAGCTAGTTTTTTAGGTTCTCCTAAAACTTCATCGGTATAGGCTTCTAATAAATCTAGTATAGCTTCCGAATTACTTCCGGATCGACCATTTGATTGTCCAATTTGATTTACACCATCATAAGGGTGTACAGAAAGTGCATCAATATCTGCGCCAGCTACATCTATAAAAAGTTTCATGTGGTTTTGCCATGTCTCACTAAAATCTCTTCTTGCATATGATGGGAAAGCACTAGAAAAACCTATTACCTTCATTTTAGCTAATTCGGGAGTATTATGTATACCTCTGGCCATGTCACGAAACCATTCACTCATTTTTCGAACTACATCCTGACCGGTTGGCGCAGCAGCATTGATAAAGTTATTTGCCTTTATAAAGGGTTCATTAAAAGGTTCCCAATACTCAGGTCTATTATTAGTGTCAACGACATCAACAAAGTATCGTGCTGCAGAAATGGCACCTGTCGTAGGATCAGAATCTGCGGTCCATGAACTTGCAGGGTTACTGGTAGCAATAAACCTTCTAACAGGCCTTACAATACCATCAGAAGTAGCAGGTGTAGTTGGATAGTTTCCTATAGGATTTACAAAACTTCTATCAGAATGAGGGTCAAAAAAACGACGACCAAATCCAAAATTGTTGTCTTTCAAAAAAGTAGGGAAAGTAGGTTCTTCACTTGCATTATGAAGGTTAAAATATTTTGATCGGTCAAGATTAGATTCTTCTCCTAAAAAACGCTGTTTTTCAAGATCAATAGAAACATTGACAGTTTGGGCAAAAATACTGTAGCTTACTAATAGAAAAGTTAGCAATAGTAGTTTTGGGTATAAATTATTCATACATTAAGCTTTAAATTTAATTACACAAATAAAAATTATTTTTTAGATAGTCGTTTAACTATATGTTCTTATTGTTAAAACATATGGTTTTCTTAAGTATAAGACTTCTTTTTTGTGTTAATGGCTTCGATTAACTCATAGATAGGGTTAAATGTTGCCTTATGTTAAAATGGCTTTATGATTTAATATAAATATCTGGGTAGTATTTATGAGAAAACAAACGTAGGAGTAGTAACAAATAGGTACTAAATTAAAGATGTCTTTAAGATAGAAATTCTTAATGTAAGTATAGATAATCAATACTATAATAGATTTTAATAAAGCGTAAGTAATATTATTTTTAGTAGCATAAACTTTTTGTCATGCAAACGAATCGAATTGGAGTTATACTTTATGTTAAAAAATATAAAGAGTGTATCTTTTTTTATGAAAAAACCTTGAAACTTGAAATTTTATTTCAAAATGATATCTTGACTTGTTTTGATCTATTTGGAACGTATTTAATGGTTGAAATTGAGGATAGAAGTGATTATTTAGTTCTTGCTTCGGGACATTTAAAAAATTTTAGTTGTATACGTATTAATGTCGATAGGGTGGATGGTATTGCTAATACGCTTAAAAAAAATGGTGTTGATGTGGATTATCAGGAACATTCTTGGGGAACAGTTGCAAAATTCTTTGATCCCGATGGTAATCTTATAGCTTTTAAAGATGAAGAAAGTTTCATTCACCAAATTAATGACTACAAGAGTTGAATTAAGAATAACTTTTTTAAATACCTAAATAGATAAGAAATACTTAATTCGGTTTTTATAATCCAAGCACTATTGTATTTTTGATACAAGAAAAAGAAAATATATACAAATGAAAATCGTTATTTCTCCTGCCAAATCATTAGATTTTGAAACTACATTACCTACTCAGCAATATACAACACCTTCTTTTTTAGAAGAAGCAGAGAAATTAAACGCAGTACTTCAGAAAAAGACACCAAAAAAGCTGTCAGAATTAATGGGTATTAGTGATAAACTGGCTCAACTTAATTGGCAACGTAACCAAGATTGGCATATTCCATTTACTGCCGATAATTCGAGACCAGCAGTTTACGCTTTTAATGGTGATGTTTATACGGGATTGGATGCTTATACAATACCCGAAAATAAATTAGAGATATTACAAGATAAATTAAGGATATTATCTGGTCAATACGGAATTTTAAAACCTTTAGATCTTATGCAACCTTATAGATTAGAAATGGGTACCAAGCTTAAAATTGGGAGAAAAAATAATCTATATGAATTTTGGAAAAAACAACTTACTCAAACTTTGAATGAAGAACTAGACGAGAACGAACTATTTGTAAACTTAGCAAGTAATGAATATTTTAGTGTTATAGATACCAAAGCATTAAAAGTGCCTGTGATTACACCACAATTTAAAGATTGGAAAGGAGATAAGCTAAAAATGATAAGTTTCTTTGCCAAGAAAGCCAGAGGTATGATGGTACGTTATATTATCGATACCGGAGCAGAAACAATAGATGATTTAAAAGGGTTCAATTACGATGGCTACGGTTTTAGTGAAGAGAATAGCACAAAACCTAATGAAATCGTTTTTATACGATAAAATATACCAATAGATCAAGCTTTTGTTTGATTTCATAAATTGAAATTATATACTAAACCTATAAATAAATAACCTTGCAGTATTAAACTGCAAGGTTATTTTTCTTTTAAAAGATGCATCTAATTTTACTATCTTCACTTTTTAGTATAGAAG
Organism: Aquimarina sp. AD10; assembly: GCF_003443715.1. NCBI lineage: Bacteria > Pseudomonadati > Bacteroidota > Flavobacteriia > Flavobacteriales > Flavobacteriaceae > Aquimarina > Aquimarina sp. AD10. Next base: position 5,631,241 of record NZ_CP031965.1, read on the forward strand.
ATAAATCGTTAGATGCAAAAAATTATTACTATTCTTGATAGAATCGGTGAAAAGATAGGAGAACTGGTTAGTTGGGTAGCTGTGCTGCTTGCCATTTCGATAGGGTTAGATGTTATTCTTCGTTACATTTTTCAGTTTACTTATGTTTGGATGATAGAAGTAGAAATATATCTGTTTGGGATGATGTTTCTATTGGCCTCAGGTTATACATTTAAATATGGGAAACACGTTAGAGTAGATATTTTTTATGCTAAACTTTCAAAAAAAGGAAAAGCATGGGTGGATCTTTTAGGAGGTCTTTTTTTATTAATTCCGTGGTGTTATGTAGTTATCGTTTCTTCATGGTATTATGGATTGTCTTCTTTTGTGATAGGTGAAACTTCTCCTCAACCGGGTGGATTGCCAGGGTTGTATGTGCTTAAATTTTGTATTACGCTTGGGTTTGTTTTTCTTTTGTTTCAAGGAATATCACATATCTTAAAGTCAATTCAGGTCATTTTTAATACCGATAATTAATGGAGTATTTGGCAATAATTTTATTTATACTAATTTTTATACTCATTCTTAGAGGTTACCCCGTTGCTTTTACTTTAGGAGGTATTTCTGTTGCGTTTGCGTTTGGGGTATCTATTTTGGCTCCAGAAGTTTTTCAGATGTCTACTTTTTATTTACTTCCTTCTCGTATTATGGGGGTCGTTAATAATTATGTGCTTATGGCAGTTCCCTTATTTATTTTTATGGGGATTATGCTTGAAAAGTCTGGTCTAGCACAGAGTTTGTTAGAGACAATGGCAATGATGTTTGGAAGAGTTCGAGGTGGATTGGCAATTTCCGTAGTAATAGTAGGAGCCTTGCTAGCTGCTTCAACAGGAATTGTTGGAGCAACGGTAGTGACAATGGGATTAATTAGCTTGCCGACAATGTTAAAAAGAGGGTATAAAACCGAACTAGCTACAGGAGTTATTGCTTCTTCAGGTACTTTAGGACAAATAATACCACCTTCGATCGTATTAGTATTATTGGCAGATACGATTAATAGTTCTTCAAGAGGAGCTGCATCTGTAGATGTAGGTGCTTTGTTTTCTGCAGCTTTACTTCCGGGGGGGATATTGGTTGTTCTATATATTGTTTACATTCTAATTAAATCGTCTATCCATAAAGACGATGCTCCCAGTATTCCAGCTAAGGAAATAAAGGCATTTAGAGGAGAAAATTTTGGAACAAAAATTATTAAGGTATTGTTCTTACCAATTTTGCTTATTGCATTAGTGTTAGGATCAATTTTTACAGGAATAGCCTCGCCCACAGAAGCATCAGCGATAGGGGCGATAGGAGCCACTGTTTTAACCATTGTACAAAAGAAATTTTCTCTTAGTATTTTAAAAGAAGTAGCACAAGAGACAGCAAAACTTACATCAATGGTATTCTTTATACTTCTGGGGGCTACAACTTTTACTTTAGTATTCAGAACATTAGGTGGAGATTCGTATTTGCAGGAATTAATTATGTCTTCGAACTTAACGCCGCTATTGTTCTTGTTATTGGTAATGGTTGTGATTTTTATAGCAGGTTTTTTTATAGACTTTATAGAAATTGTCTTCATCATTGTTCCTGTTGTTACTCCAATATTTAATGCCTATGGTATGGATATGTTATGGGTAGGTATACTAATCGCTTTAAATTTGCAGACATCATTTTTGACTCCTCCGTTTGGATTTGCTTTATTTTATCTTAAAGGAGTAGCTCCAGACAATGTGACAACCGGTCAGATTTATAGAGGGATTATTCCTTTTATCATGATTCAATTAATTATTGTTGGTATAGTAGTGTTTTTTCCGGAGATTATTTTTATCTCGAAGTAATTTTAAATAATAAAATAAGAGTAATAAAACCATGAATTTGTTTCAGTTTAAAAAGAGTAAACTCTTAATGTTATTAGTCCTGTCAGTACTAGTTTTATCAATTGTTTCATGTCTTGGTGATCCACCAGCTAGTATGAATGTGAATTCATATGATGTATCTAAACCAGACAAAGTGTTTTATTGGAAAATGACGACTACTTGGCCACCTAATTTTCCGGTTGTGGGAGAAGTGGCAGAAAAGTATGCAAAGTGGGTGGATGAGATGTCCAACGGACAAATTAAAATTAAAGTTTATGGAGGTGGAGAACTGGTGCCGCCATTAGAAGCATTCGATGCAGTATCTCAAGGCAGTATCGAAATGGGGTGTGGAGCTTCATACTATTGGGCTGGTAAGACACCAGCAGCACAATTTTTTGCTGCGGTACCTTTTGGGATGAATAGCCAGCAAATTACTTCTTGGTTAGAAGTTGGAGGAGGTTACGAATTATGGAAAAAAACATATGCCAAATTTAATCTTGTACCTTATATGGGAGGAAATACAGGAGTACAAATGGGAGGTTGGTTTAATCGAGAGATTAATACGATTGAAGATTTTAAAGGATTAAAAATGAGACTTCCTGGCATAGGAGGTAAAGTACTTGAAAAAGCAGGAGGAGCCGCAGTTTTGGTAGCAGGTAGCGAGGTATATACAAGCTTAGAACGAGGAGTAATTGATGCTACAGAATGGATTGGACCTTATCATGATTATAAAATGGGCTTTCATAAAATTGCTAAATACTATTATACACCGGGTTGGCATGAGACAGGTTCACAACTAGAATTTTTTATTAATAAAAATTTACATGATGGATTGCCACCTCATTTACAGTCAATTTTAATGGCTGCAGCAAAACGAGCTCAGGTATGGGTTTTATCAGAGTTTGATAAGCAAAACGGAATCTATCTAGATAAGTTAATCAATGAAGAAGGTGTTCAGGTGAGAGAGTTTTCTAAAGAAACTCTTGATGCTTTAAGAGGGTATACAGATGAAGCTATACTTGAAATGATAGGAGATGATCCCCTATCTAAAGAAGTGTATGAAAGTTATTCTAATTTTCAAAATAGAATAGCCAAATGGTCAGAGGTTACAGAAAAAGCGTATTATAATAAAATTCAGAAATAATGCTTCTATATCTTTATAAAGCAATAACCCGTTTATAGGGTGTTAAAACAGGTTATTGCTGTAAATCTTTAAAGTTCAATCACTGTTTCATTACCATCCTTGTCCGTTTGGGTAGCCTTATTATCACATTCTCCATCACCATAATTCAAAGTCGTTGTGTCATCATTTTGGGTAGTTGTTACAACTCCGCTTACAATATAATTACAGCCTATTTCTTTACGTAAAGGAGTATTGATTTCTACAGTATAGATATCTCCATTACTAAATTCGGTTGTGCTACTTCCAGACGTTAATGTATAGTATTGTGAGCCTTCAGGTGCGTCTGTCGAGGATTCAATAACAATTTCATTATTAAAATTTGACTTATTCGTGGCAGTAAGTCCTTCGTCCCAAGTAAAAGAGAAATCAGAACTTGTAGAAAAAGTAGTATTTGTACTTTCTGTTCTAAACGTAAATGTAGTAGTAGCAGTTCCACTCACTGTTATGTCCTTGTATTTAAAATTTTCAAGACCATAGGAAATTTCTACTTTATTATCAGCGTTTAATTTCACATCAAAACTCATGCGAATGATACCAGAAATAGTTTCACCATTTACTTCACAACCATCTCCAAAATCAATAACTACTGTTCTTATATCTTCAATTACTTCATTTGAGATCGTGGCACAATCATTAATTTTGTTATTGTTTCTAGCTGTTGGTAGCAAACCTGATTGACTACCAAAGGTGCTTTCTACCATAGAATTTATTTCGTTAGTGGCTGCTTCAATGTCTTTAAACTGTTGACTTGTAGTTACGGGACCTGTTGGATTCTGATCATTATCATCTTCTTGACAACTTATCAAAAAAGTAGATGAAACTAATACGATACTTAAAAAAGCAATGACTCTGTTTTTCATTTGTAAATGTTTTAAAAATTTTTGTCTGTAGTAATAGTGTTAGGATAACGATGCTGAATCACAGAATCTTATGAGACGTATCGTTAATTATTGTTAAGTCATTGTTAATCTTTATAAAGCTGTTGCTATACTCATTAAAGATTGAAGAAGTTTTTTATGATTTAAATAATGTCTTTCCTAAAAAAGAAATCATATTATAAGTGATTTATTCCTATATATTTTATACATTCTATTGCAAAGAATCTTTCTTATCAATATCTTCGCAGCGAATGTTCGCTAAAAGTGTTTTTAACTCAAATTTTATAGTATGCAAATCAAAAAGGTTTTAGTAGCCAATCGAGGTGAAATTGCAATCAGAATTTTTAGAGCTTGTACAGAGATCGGATTACAAACTGTAGGGATTTATACCTACGAAGACCGCTATTCTTTACATCGTTACAAGGCCGATGAAGCATATCAAATTGGGGAGAATAACCAACCACTTAAACCTTATTTGAATATTGATGCTATTATAAAGGTTGCAAAAAAAAATAATGTTGATGCAATTCATCCTGGCTATGGTTTTCTTTCTGAAAACGCGAATTTTGCACAAAAATGCTTAGAAAACGACATTATCTTTATTGGACCTAAGGTATCCGTACTTCGTTCGTTAGGAGATAAAATTACAGCCAAAAAAGTTGCTATAGATAATAATATACCCATTATTCAAAGTAATAAAGAAGATCTTAAAGATGTTCAAATAGCTATTAAAGAAGCAAAACGTATTGGTTTTCCTGTGATGTTAAAGGCTGCTTCTGGTGGAGGTGGTCGTGGTATGAGAGTTATTAGAAATCAAGAAGAACTTGAGAAAGCCTTTCCCGAATCCCAAAGAGAAGCACTAAATGCTTTTGGTGACGATACTGTGTTTTTAGAAAAATTTGTGGAAAACCCAAAGCATATTGAAATACAGATTGTAGCCGATCAACATGGTAATATGGTACACCTTTTTGAACGTGATTGTTCTGTACAACGTCGTTATCAAAAGGTAATTGAGTATGCACCATCTTTTGGGGTGGCCGAAGAAATAAAGCAAAGTTTATACGCTTATGCTTTATCTATTTGTAAAGCAGTAGACTATAATAATATCGGGACAGTAGAATTTCTTGTTGATGATGATGATAGTATTTATTTTATTGAAGTAAACCCGAGAGTCCAAGTTGAGCATACCGTAACAGAAATTGTTACAGGTATTGATCTTATTAAAGCCCAAATATTTATTGCAGGAGGATATAAATTATCAGACAAACAGATTAAAATAGAAAGTCAGGAGAGCCTTAAAACTAATGGATTTGCACTGCAATGTAGAATAACCACAGAAGATCCAGAAAATGATTTTAAACCCGATTATGGTACCATTACGACATATCGTAGTGCCTCTGGTTTTGGAATACGATTAGATGCGGGTAGTGTTTATCAAGGAGTAACTATTTCTCCATTTTTTGATTCAATGTTGGTTAAAGTATCAGCAAATAGCCGAACATTAGATGGAGCTTGTCGAAAAATGCGAAGAGCGTTGTCAGAATTTAGAATACGTGGTGTTAAGACCAATATGCCATTTTTAGATAATATTCTTAACCATGAAACCTTTAGAAAAGGAGAGGTGACGGTCAATTTTATTCGTGATACTAAATCTCTATTTGCAATTAGGGAGTCTCGTAACAGAGCGACAAAGCTAGTGAACTTCTTAGGAGATGTAATTGTTAATGGTAATCCCGACGTAAAGAAAATAGACAAAACAAAAACCTTTGTTACTCCAACAATACCAAAATTTGAAGAAAATGCCTTGTATACAAAAGGGACTAAAGATCTTTTAACAGAACTTGGACCAGAAAAATTTGCAACATGGTTAAAAAATGAAAAGAAGATTCATTTTACAGACACCACAATGCGTGATGCACATCAAAGTCTCTTGGCAACCAGAATGCGTACTTATGATATGCTAAAAGTTGCAGAAGGATTTGCTAAAAATCATCCAGAGGTGTTTAGTATGGAAGTATGGGGGGGAGCAACTTTTGATGTATGTCTAAGGTTTCTAAATGAGAATCCTTGGGAACGTCTAAGAGAGTTGCGTAAAGCCATGCCTAATATTCTTCTGCAAATGCTAATAAGAGGTTCTAATGGAGTTGGATATACTGCCTATCCTGACAATTTGATTGGCAAGTTTGTAGAACAATCTTGGGAGAATGGGGTAGATGTTTTTAGAATATTTGATTCTCTAAACTGGATGAAATCAATAGCACCTTGTATAGAACACGTTAGAACTAGAACAGGTGGATTGGCAGAAGGGTCATTGTGCTATACAGGGGACATTCTTGACCCAAATCGTACTAAATATACGTTAGAGTATTATATCCAATTAGCTAAAGATATTGAGAATGCTGGTGCACATATCCTAGGAATAAAAGATATGGCAGGACTTTTAAAGCCATACGCTGCTTATGAACTAGTCTCTGCATTGAAATCAGAAATTAACATACCTATTCATTTACACACGCACGATACATCATCAGTGCAATCTGCAACATACCTTAAGGCAATAGAAGCAGGAGTAGATGTGGTCGATGTTGCCCTTGGCGGATTATCGGGATTAACAGCGCAACCAAATTTTAATGCCGTTTTAGAAATGTTGAAGTTTAATGATCGTGAAAACTCAATAGATATTCCAAAATTAAATGAATACTCTAATTATTGGGAAGCCGTACGTGAATATTACTATGTTTTTGAATCAGGGTTAAAAGCAGGAACAGGAGAAGTGTATCAACATGAAATCCCAGGAGGACAATACTCTAATCTTAAACCGCAAGCGCAAGCATTAGGACTATCTGATCGTTTTCATGAAATTACTAAGATGTATGGAGAAGTAAACGAGCTTTTTGGAGATATAGTTAAGGTAACTCCTAGTTCTAAAGTAGTCGGGGATATGGCTCAATACTTGGTAAGTAACAATTTGACTATAGAAGACGTAAAAAAACGAGGAGAAACTATTTCCTTTCCTCAATCTGTTGTTAGTTTGTTTAAAGGAGAACTGGGGCAACCTGTAGGTGAGTTTCCTAAAGATCTTCAAAAATCAATACTTAAAGATCAAAAGGCATTTACAGATAGACCCAATGCCCATTTAGAACCTGTAGATTTTGAAGCAGAATTTAAAGATTTTGAAAAAGTCTTCAAGAAAGGAATGGGAAGAGCATTAGATATTACAGACTTTCTTTCGTACAAATTATATCCAAAAGTATTCCTAGGAGCTTATAATCATCACTTAAAGTATGGTAATGTGATGAATATTCCTACCAAAAATTTCTTTTATGGAATGGATCTCGAAGAAGAAATTATAGTAACACTAGATCAAGGAAAAACTTTATTAGTGCAGTTAATTTCTGTAGGAGATCCAAATGATGAAGGTGTAGTTACTGTATTCTTTAAAATTAACGGACAAACACGTAATGTAGAAATACAAGATAGCGCAATTAAAGTAGATAAGGTTAGTCATGTAAAAGTAGATAAAGCAGATGATAAACAAATAGGAGCTCCGTTACAAGGTTCTTTATCTTCAATATTGGTAAAATCGGGACAAGAAGTTAAAAAGAATGAACCACTATTTATTATTGAGGCTATGAAAATGGAAACTACTATTACCGCTAATGAAGATGCAGTAGTCAAGAAAATAATATTAAAATCTGGCACTATGGTAGAGGCTGATGATTTAGTGATTACTTTAAAATAAAGCAAAAAAGAGGGGACACAAGCCCCCTCTTTTTGTAACAGATTAATACTTGTAATCAAAATGACAAGGAACATCTGGTTCAACGGATTGATTACAAGGACGAGTTTCGTTATCATTATCATTTCCACCTTGAATTGCTTTTTGTTTTAAACGAGAAATCATATTCTTGTTTAAAGCTAATTTTGTTAATTTTTTTTTCTTCATTTTGAATAAATTATAGATTAAAGTAATACAAACAGGAACTATTTGAAAAGTCTTATCATTTTGAGTGAAGTCTAGAAATAATGTACGTGTTTTTAATACATTTTGACTTCGCTCAACATGATAAATAAAAACTAGTTATCACAATCTTTTATGGCATCTCCAAAATCTGGTAGAGAATTACATCCTTCACGAGTTTGACAACCCCCTAATTGACTACCTACTACATAGTAGCCTCCTTTAACTTGTTGAAGTTGAAACTTAGAAATCATACTTTTGTTTAAGGCTAATTTGGTTAAATTTTTTTTCTTCATTTTAAATAGATTATAGATTAAAATATCCGAACATTTATAGACAATCGGTTTTTTTGTCTAGAAAACTTGATAATAATATTTAAACAGTACTGTTATAGATTAATGTTTCATGTATTAGAAATGTTTCGTGTAAATTGATTAAAGTTTTGTTAATAAAATTATTCCTTTTTTAAACTCTATATGGTATAGAGATGTACAGAGTTTTCTCTATTTTCGCAGGTATGCAATACTTTTTAATTATCGCTTTACAGGCCTTTTGTATCTATCACGCAGTTAAAAACCGAAATAACTACTATTGGTTTTTCGTTATTCTATTCTTACCGGTAATAGGTAGTGTTATCTATCTTTTTACTCAGGTATTTAATAAGAAAGATCTTGATGTAGTACAACATGAGATTGTAAATGCAATAAACCCGACCAAAAAGGTTAAGGATTTACAAAAGCAGTTAGATTTTGCAGACACATTTCAAAATCGTGTAAACCTTGCAGATGCTTTATTCGAGAATGGGGATTTTACTAACGCTATACAAGAGTATGAAAAGTCCTTAGAGAGTAATCATAATCAAGATGTTGGAGTACTTAAAAAATTAATCGAAAGTTATGCTAAGGTTCAGAACCATGAAAAAGTCATTTTTTATGCTGAAAAAATAGAAAACTTAACCGAGTTTAAAGGTTCAAGAAGTCAATTTTTATTTGGGTTAGCATTAGAAGAACAAGGAGATTCCGAAAAGGGCGAGGAACATTTAAAACAGATCGATCAGAGGTATTCTAACTATCATGAACGATATATTCTTGCACAGTTTTTGGTAAAGAAAGGAAAAACAGACGAGGCCAAAGAAATACTTTCTGAAATAATAGTAGAGTCGCAACATATGACCAAACCCAATCGAAACAAATATCGTACAGTAGTAAATGATGTCAAAAAATTAAGTAGTTCTTTATAGATAGGCAACTCTAAATAGTTCAGTATTGTAGATAATATAGTAACAACTACAAGTTAAACCCTTTGTAGTTCGGAAAATCTTTCTATTTTTACAGTACGTATACATCCCCGGGAAACATTGAGAATCAGACCTATCGAAATATCATTATTTATCCTATCTGTTTTAGGAGTATTGTTTGGACTTATGTTTTTGAGTGAAAAAGGTGGAGTTCAAAAAGAACAAACCCAAGATGATGGATTTTCATTTGAAGGGATTTCACTAAAATACCCAGCATACACAACATTTTTAGGATTAGATAAAGATCAAGATTCTTCTCTAACCCGTCAGGACATTTTAAAGGTTACTGAAATTGTAAAACCTTTAGAAATTGAAATGTCAAATAGTAAAAATGATATTGCGTTGACTAAAGAGATAAAACAGTTGCCTGATTTCTCTAAAATAGATACTACACAACTTATTAGAATAAAATATCCAAGTGATAACCCTGATTTTGCAAATGAATTAAGAAAAAAACTTTCATCTAGATCCTGTAGGATTATACATTATGGTGACTCTCAAATAGAAGGGGATCGAATTACGGCATATTTACGTAATAGACTCCAGCATATGTATGGAGGCAGTGGTCCGGGTTTCCTTCCAATTTTACCTGTGTATAGGCAGATAAGTGCTTTAATAGAACCAAGCGAAAATTGGGAACGTTTTGCATATTTTGATCCTACAAAGAAAAAGTTTTCTCATAAAAAATATGGAGCGTATTTATCGGCTTCACGATTTACACCATATCAAAAAATTCGCCCTGATAGCTTAGCTTTAGACTCTTTACCGCTAATTAAAGCTTCGGTAACGATAGGAAAATCTAAAAAAACGTATGCTAAATTTAGGAGGTTTACCAAAATAGGATTGCATTACGGTAATGCTAATAGCCCTATAAAAGTATCTGTGTATAATGATGATGTTTTGATACAACAAGATACCCTTATTGCCGATGGCAGATATCATCATTATAAAATAAGGACATCGACCACTCCCACGAATCTTAAAATTGAATTTGAAGGTAAAGTAAGTGCAGATTTTTATGGATTAACATTAGATGGAGGCTCCAGAGTACAAATAGATAATGTTGCTATGCGAGGAGCTTCTGGAACTATTTTTACGAGTACTAATGCAGCTACATATAGTAGGATGGTGAGAAGCTTGGATCCTAAAATTGTAATTATGCAATATGGTGGTAATACCATGCCGTACCTTAAAGATTCAACAGATGTTGATAAATATGCAAAGCGTGTTGCAAGCCAAGTAAATTGGATACGACGTAGAGCAAAAAAATCTAGTTTTATATTTATTGGACCTACCGATATGTGTCTTCCCGTTAATGGTAAGATGGAAACTTATCCTATGCTACCGTATTTAAATGCGAAGTTAATGGAGACTTGTCTTTCTAATAATGTAGCCTATTGGAGTATGTATGATGCAATGGGAGGGAAAGGATCAATGGAGTTATGGGTAGATGAGAAACTGACAGCAAAGGATTATATGCACTTTACCTGGAAAGGAACCAAAATTATTTCAGAATTATTTTTTACAGCCCTATACCTTGACCTCAAAAAACCTGATAAAAATGACAATGCATAACAAATTATCTTTTTTTCTATGGCTTTTAACCATGCCATTGATGGCACAAACCTATGTTTTAGATACTATTCAAGATAAATATCCTTTTGTTAATTGGAAAGCCAATACGATTAAAATGGCAGAAAATTCGCCTGCTTTTAAAAAATTGTACTGTAAACTTGATACAATAGCCAAAGGCGGACAAGAAAAACTACATGTTTTTCATATTGGAGGATCCCATATACAAGCTGATATTTACTCAAATCGTCTTAGATCCTATCTACAAACTATGAGTCCAACTGCCAAGGGGCAACGCGGCTTTATATACCCTTTTAGTATTGCTAAAACTAATAATCCAGGTAATTACAGAGTAGAATATGATGGGCAATGGTCTGGATATCGATGTTCTGTGCGTAAGGATAGTGTAGCATGGGGATTATCAGGAGTAACGGCAGTTTTTAAAGATTCTATTGCAAACATTAAAATAAAAGTTAATGGTAATAACTATCATAAAAAGATGTATGACTTTAATAGAATCAGAATTTTTTATGATAATTGGACTTCTGATTATGAAATTTCCTTTAAACAAGATTCTTTAGTCTCAAAAGTAAACGAAAATAAAAAAGCTCATTTTATAGAGTTTGCCTTACACAAGAGTGTTGAAGAAATAGAGTTTTGCGTGCGTAAAATAGAAAATATTGAGAATGCAGAGTTCTTAATGATGGGAATAGAACTAATGAATGATAATAATGGGATTGAATACACTTCTATAGGAGTAAATGGCGGGAGCTTTTCTTATTACGATAGATGTCGTTATTTTGAAGACCAACTATTATTATACAAACCTGATTTGTTTATAGTATCAGTAGGAACAAACGACGCCTATCATCCGGATTTTAACCCAGAAGAATATAAAAAGTATTATACAGAACTTATCCAGTTAATACAAAAAGCAAATCCAGATTGTGCAGTATTGCTCACTGTGCCTAATGATTCTTATTACAAAAAAAAGATTCCAAACCCTAGAACAAGAGTAGCCCAAAAAATTATTTATGAGGTCGCCAAAGAACAACAAATGGCGGTTTGGGATTTTTATGAAATAATGGGGGGATTTAATTCTTCGCAAAATTGGTACAAAAATAAGCTTATGCCTAGTGATCGCATTCATTTTACTGTAATGGGGTATAGAATTAAAGCAGATCTTTTATTGCAGGCCTTAGCACATTCTTGGGAGAGTGAATTACAATTACAACCAAATTCTATTTTGAATCAGATAATTAATGAATAGACTTTTTGACATATTTTCTTTTTCCGAAGATTTTCCATTAATCTTTACGCAGGCTAATTTTTGGATATTCTTTGCCGTTATTTATTTTATATATGCAACTGTCTACAATAAAAAAAGCCTAAGAAGTGCGTACCTCTTTGCTATAAGTTTATTATTCTATTATAAGACTAGCGGTCTTTTTATAGGGATCTTATTGTTTAGTACTGTCAATGATTTCTTTTTAGGAAAAGCCATTTATAATAGTAAGTCCGTAATCTTTCAAAAAATATTAGTAGCAATTAGTGTTATCGTTAATTTGACAACATTGTGCTACTTTAAATATGCTTATTTTTTTACAGACTCATACAACTATCTTTTTGAGACAGACTATGAAGTAATTAATTATCTAGCTCAATGGACAAATACCTGGAGTGGTACGGATTATTTTACCGTAGATAAGATTATTCTCCCTGTCGGGATTTCATTTTATACTTTTCAAACGATAAGTTATAGTGTAGATATTTATCGAAAACAGATAGAACCTCTAAAATCGATTATTGATTTTGGTTTTTTTGTGAGTTTCTTTCCTCAATTAGTGGCAGGCCCTATTGTTAGAGCGTCTGATTTTGTGCCACAAATCCGTAAAGATATTAATATCACAAAAGAAGATTTTGGTAATGCTACATTTATGATTTTAAAAGGCCTTATCAAAAAAATGCTTTTTGCTGATTATATAGCAGCTAATTTTATGGACAGAGTGTTTGATGTTCCTGAGATGTTCTCTGGTTTTACAAACATTATGGCAATGTTTGGTTACTCATTGCAAATTTATGGGGATTTTTCAGGTTACACAGATATTGCTATTGGTTTAGCATTACTTATGGGGTATAAATTACCTGTAAACTTTAATTCGCCTTATAAAGCCATACATTGTGGTGATTTTTGGAGGCGTTGGCATATTTCATTATCCAGTTGGCTTAAGGACTACTTATACATCCCGATAGGAGGTAATCGAAACGGAAGTGTATTTTCTTATGTCTTTATAACAGTGTTTACTTTTTTAGGAGCATTTGCATATGCAGATTTTGGAATAGCTATAATCGCTACTGCAGGAGCAGGTTTGTTATTAATAGTTACCCTATTTTCTTCTAAATTAGCTTGGCATTTTAATCGTAATGTTAATATCATGATTACAATGTTAGTAGGAGGTCTTTGGCATGGCGCTTCATGGAAATTTGTAATCTGGGGAGGACTTAACGGTATAGGTATTGTGACATATAAATATTGGCGTTTGATAAGTCCGTATGAAAATTCTAAGGCCTGGTATGCTATAGTATGGCGTATTGCGCTAACATTTATTTTTATCACATTTACACGTGTCTATTTTAGAGGAAATAGTATGGATCATATCGATAGATTCTATCAGCAAGTAATGACAAATATGGACTGGCAAAATGCCTTACTTGTACTTTGGGAATATCGTACTGTATTTATTATTATGTTGATAGGATATATTACCCATTGGTTGCCCTATAAAACTAAAGATTGGGTTTTAGGTCAGTTTATTAAGAGTAATATGGTTATAAAAGCAGCTGTAGTAATTGTTGTTGCTATGATCTGCTACCAAACATATGCCGCAGATTTTCAGCCGTTTATTTATTTTCAATTCTAAGTGTAGTTGTATTTTAGCCGTGATCTTTTACTAGATTATAGGTCGGGCTATTCATTATATTTTTTTATTTTACCTACTTGAGCAGGCTCAATGTGACAAATAAAAAAGATACCACTTCTATCCTTCACGTGAATAATTTTTTTCCGTTTTATATATATTACATTTATCTTCGTAATTCTTATTTCATAATTTGTTTCAACATATTCATCCATACGAACCCTTTTTCCCTGTAGGTGCTACAAAATTGATTGTAGGTACATTGCCACCTCCGCGATTTACAGTTGGCGAGCTTAACGAAAAAGATGTTGATTTTTGTTATGGCAGTAGTAATGGATTGCTTTGGCCTGTTCTGGACAAAATTTTTGATCTACATCTAAAGTATGAAACAACTAACGAAGCAGCTAACCAAAGGAGAGGTTTTCTAACATCGCGCGGGATTGGTGTTTGTGATATAGTGCATAGTTGCGAAAGATCAAAAATTGATGCCTCGGATTTAGGAATGCAAAATATCAAACTTAGAGACATGATAGGGTATTTACAACAATATCCAAAAATTGATACCTTAATCTTTACAGGAGGAAATAGTAAGAATGGACCTGAATATTTCTTTAGAAAACATTTAAAATCTTATGATAAAAAACTAGAAGTGGTATCAAATGATGTCCCTAGAATTCATAAATTTTATATAGAAGATAGAATCATTAAAACAGTATCACTTACGGCACCCTCAGGAGCAGCCAATCGCGCTATTGGGAGTATGCAAGAATATAAAAACCGTAAAAATAAAGATGCCAAATTTAATACGTTAGATTTTAGAGTACTACAGTATAGAAAGTTTTTTTGAAATAAATAATATCATCAGTTTTCTAGTATGCTAAATCGTAAAAAAGAACTTTTTGATTGTATTTTTATGATTTGTATTAAAGAAATAAGAGGTTTCTTGAAAAAGAAACCTCTTATGCATTCTACGTTAATTTATGGTTTTAATCCCTCCAAGTTTCTAGTGCTTTTACAGCTTCATCAGTATAATCAGTAAATAGACCATCTACGCCAGCATCAAAAAATAAATGATATTCTCTTTCTGGATTTCCACCACTCCATTGCGTGTTTTCATTACGAAAGGTATATGGATGTACCAATAAGTTATTTTTATGAGCAAGTGATATAAAATCTGTTGCCGGTAACAGAGTAAGCTCTCCGGATTCTTCGGTTTTGTATGAAATGATAAAAGGTTTCCAAGGTCCAATACCATCAGCATAAGTCGCTGTAAACTTCATTCCTTCTTCAGTAGTAAAAAACTCATACGTTCTAGAGTCTCCATTGCTATAAAAATCAAAAGGAGAACCATACGATATAAAATCTCCCGAAGGTACATTATAATCTAAAGATCCATCTTTGTTAATGTTATAGGTAGAAATTAATTGTACCAGTTTTACAGGTGATTTAGAATTAATGTATTGCAAAGGTTCAACCTCGAAACATTGCACAAATACAGGTGCATTTTTACGATTTAATCCAGCCTTTTTTAGGGTATATAGTAGTTTGTTTTCCATTACATGTGTTCCAAAGAAGTTGTTATGAAATAACGGATGTTTGATTTCGGGATATATCCCAATTGTTTTTCCTCCTTTGATAGACTGTTTTTTAGCAAGTAATATAACTTCTTCAAAAGTTGGGATATCAAATTGGTCATCAAAATCTTTTGGTCTACTACCAAATGCCTGTCTGGCTTTTAGTGTTTTAATTTGTGCCAAAGTAAAATCTATAGCAAACCAGTCTGTAACCATTTTACCATCTAGTTCTTTGGTAGTTTTTAAGTTTGTAAATTCTGGAAGATCAGCTACGTTTGTTGTGCCTGATAACATAGGTTCGTGTCGTACTACAAGATGACCATCTTTTGTTAATACTAAATCTGGTTCTATAAAATCAGCTCCTAATTCGATAGCTTTTACATATCCTTGTAGCGTATGTTCTGGTAATAAAGACTGCGCACCTCTATGTGCTATAATAAGTGGTTTTTTGTCTGGAGTCGGACCCCCAGTATAATCATCTAGAAAATCGCAAGAAGTGAAAGAAATTATTGTGATAAGCAATAATAATGTGTGTTTAAGTGGTTTCATTATTTAAAATTTAGATTTCTGGCAAGAAACAAAATGAATGTTAGTACAATGTGAAACCGATGTTACACTACGATAATCTAAACGTAAAGAATGTTAAATTTAGGAGTATTAGATTTACTTTAAAAAAGTTGTAATTAAACGATTTGTTTTGTCATTCTAAGATATCTTAGAATGACAAAACAAATCGTTTATCTTATCTATCTTATCTTTTTAACAAAGTCACTTATGCTATTCACTCCATTATTTGTAATATGCTTTATAAAAGCCGAACCAATAATAGCTCCCTTAGTAGTTTTGGTGGCTTGTGAAAAAGTTTCGTTATTACTAATGCCAAAACCTACAATTTGAGGGTTTTTGAGTTTTAAATCCTGGATGCGGTTAAAATAATCCTGTTGTACATCTCCAAAAGTTGATTTTGCTCCCGTTGTACTTGCAGAACTAACCATATAAATAAAACCGTTAGATACACTATCAATAAATCGAATACGTTCGTCAGAGGTTTGAGGCGTAATTAAAAACACATTTATCAATCCATATTTTTCAAATATCTCTTGATAATGTTCGTGGTATTCGGCAACGGGAAGATCGGGTATAATTAAGCCATCGATACCAATTTCTTGGCATTTAGCACAAAAAGCTTCAATACCATATTGCATCATAGGGTTAAAGTACCCCATAATAATTAAAGGGATGTTAACTGATTGTCGGATATCTTTAAGTTGTTCAAAAAGAAGTTTTGTAGTCATTCCATTTTTTAAGGCGACTGTAGAACTTTCTTGGATAGTAGGTCCATCTGCTAGAGGGTCACTAAATGGTAACCCTATCTCTATCATATCTACTCCATTTTGTTCTAAATCTTGTATCACTTTTACGGTATCATTAAGTGATGGGTATCCTGCGGTAAAATAAATAGATAATAACTTATTATCTTGATTTAATTTTTGATTAATTCGGTTCATTTTTCTTAAATAGAGTAGTTTTTATAATTTAAAATAATCGATGTAGGTGTTCAAGTCTTTATCTCCACGACCAGAAAGACTAATTACAACAATATCATCTGGTTTAAATTTTTTATCATTAAAAATAGCCAGTGCATGTGATGTTTCGATTGCCGGAATAATTCCTTCTAATTGAGATAATTCTAACCCAGCAGTCATAGCATCATCATCGGTTACTGAGAAAAATTCTCCTCTTCCTGTTTTGTATAAATGGGAATGTAGTGGTCCTACTCCAGGGTAATCTAATCCTGCAGAGATAGAGTAAGGCTCTGTTATTTGACCATCGGGAGTTTGCATTAGCAATGTTTTACATCCATGAATAATACCTTCTTTTCCTAATTGAGATGTAGCAGCACTTTCGCCACTGTTTACACCTTTTCCTGCAGCTTCTACAGCAATGATTCCTACATCAGGATTGTCTAGGAAATGATAATATGTTCCAGCAGCGTTACTTCCACCACCGATACAAGCAACTACATAATCAGGGTTTTCTTGTCCTTCTTTCTCGTTAAGTTGCCATTTTATTTCTTCAGAAATTACAGATTGAAAGCGTGTTACCATATCTGGATAAGGATGAGGTCCGATAGCTGATCCAATAATGTAATGGGTGTCTACAGGGTTGTTGATCCAATCTCTAATAGCTTCGTTAGTGGCATCTTTAAGAGTTTTACTACCTGATTTAGCAGGTCTTACTTCGGCTCCGAGCATTTTCATACGTGCTACATTGGGAGCTTGTCGCTTAATATCAATTTCTCCCATATATACGATGCATTTTATACCCATAAGGGCACATACTGTTGCTGTTGCTACCCCATGCTGTCCAGCACCAGTTTCTGCAATGATTCTGTTTTTACCTAATTTTTTGGCAACTAAAATTTGACCAATAGTATTATTGACCTTGTGAGCTCCAGTATGATTAAGGTCTTCACGTTTTAAGTAAATTCTGGTATTATGTTTTTCTGAAAGGCGTTTGGCAAAATACAACGGAGATGGACGCCCAACATAATCTTTTAATAATTGATTAAACTCTTCTTTAAAAGATGGTTCATTCATAATATCCAGATATGTAGTGCGCAGTTCTTCTACATTTGGATATAGCATTTCAGGAATATATGCTCCTCCAAACTCACCATAGTACCCTTTTTCGTTAGCTTGATATTTCATAGTGTAATTTTATAATATGCTCTATTTAATTAGAGAATAATTGTTTTTTAAATTCTTTTAAATCTTCTATGTTTTTTAGACCTGGTGCCGTTTCAAATTTACTGTTTACATCTAATGCATAAATAGGTAAACCGGTCTTCATAATTTCTTTTATTTTTTCAATTTCATTTAAGCCAATACCACCACTTAATATAAATGGAGTAGTGGAGGGATAGTTTTCTAAAACGCGCCAATCAAATGTATATCCATTGCCTCCTTTTTCTTTTCCTTTAGTATCAAACAAAAAATAATCTACGATACCTTCATACGATTTAAGTATTTTAAAATCGAATTGATCTTTGATCGAGAAGACTTTCCATACTTCAATGTGACGATACCCCGAAGGTCTTTGGGGGCCGTTGAGCTGATTTCTTAATTCTTGACAATATTCAGGAGATTCGTTTCCATGTAATTGAATTGCATTAAAACCAAACTTGACTACTTTTTCAATTATAAAATTAATTGAAGCATCTACAAACACGCCTGTTTTTTTTATAGTATCAGGAAGCTCAGAAATATCTTCTTCAAAATTTCTTGGAGATTTTTCATAAAAAATAAAACCTAAATAATCTGGCTTTAAGTCAGCTACAGCAGTTATGTTTTCTTCATATTTCATTCCGCAAACTTTCAATTTCATCTTCTTTTTTTTCAAGGTTAAAGGTTGGCTTCTAATTTAATATTGGCATTATTAAAATTGATATTATGCGCAAAATCATATATTTCTTGAAAATGTTCTTTCATGTTTGGTTCTTCAATATTTGAAAGTAATTTTCGTATTAATTTAGATTCGAAATAATGATTTTTTGACATTGAATATTTCAGTAATTGACTTCCAATTGTTTTATAGAATAACTTCTCGATAGTGGATTTATCTTCGGGTTCTTCGGGAACTAATTCTATGTTAATACCACATTTTTTTAAAATACTGGTAGCTATATATTGGGTTGGGACATTTTGAGTTAAAGTGATATTTAATTGCTCTTCTTTGATATCAGCTGCACGAATAATTCCTTTAGCAACATAATCTACAGGAACAATATTAAGACCTCCTTCTATATTTAAGGCAAGCCTTATTGTGCCAATATTTGAATGTGATTTTTTTATCTTGTTAAAAAATTCTCCTACAGCATAAAAAACAATATATCTACTGCTTACAAATTTAGGAAAATCAATAAGTCTTCCTGATACAATACTAGGTCTCGCAATAGTGCAGCTAAAATTATTTTCTTTTGCGATTTGTAAAACTAGTTTTTCGATTTTCATTTTATACGCTTCATAGAAGTTTCTAAAATTATATGTCGTAGCAGAATGATAATCCTCTTCGATTGCACCTTCTATTTCACCTCTCGAAAATGCAGTGCTGACAAAGACTAGTTTTTTTGTACGACACTTAATCGTATCGAAAAAAGCTTGCGTATGATGATAATTGACATGTGCAATTTCATGTTTAGCTTTTTCTGTATTACTTAGGTTTACAGAAGCGGCTAAATGATATACTGTTATTGTATTTCCTGCCTTTTCTGGAAGTATAAAATTATGAATCTCTCCTTCAATTACTTCTACATATTTATCTATGTATTCCTTATAGAAAGGAACAATCTTTTCGGGAATAAGCTGTTTAGAAAAAACTTCATTTAATAAACGTTCTTGAGCAGATATATGCCTTTGTTTGCGAATCAAAACATAAATACGTGCTTCTTCTTTTTTCGAATACAAATCAAATAAGAGTTCGAATAATACATGTGACCCTATATTGCCTGTTACTCCTGTTACTAATATTGTATTGATATTGCTCAAGTTATTTTAGATTTTGGATAAATTCTATTGCGCTAGTTCCTGGATTCTCGGTCTTCATAAAGTTTTCACCTATAAGAAAACCTTTATATCCATATTGTTTTAAATCTTTAATAGCTTCGATACTACTGATCCCACTTTCTGAGACTTTTACAAAATCATCAGGAATCTGATCACTTAAAGATTTGCTTATATCTGTACTAACTTCGAATGTTTTTAGGTTTCGATTATTTACACCTAGCATATCGAGTGTGGGCATAATTGACTTTTCTAATTCTTCTTGATTATGAACTTCTAATAATACATCAAGTGATAGGCTTTTGGCAAACTCGGACAAAGATTTGATTTGATCTCTGGTAAGTACCGCAGCTATCAACAAAATAACATCTGCACCGTAAGCCTTTGCTTCGAGTAGTTGGTATTCATCGATTATAAATTCTTTTCGTAATAAAGGAAGCTCTACAGATGCTCTTGTAAGCAATAAATCGTCTAAAGAGCCGCCAAAGTATTTCCCATCGGTTAATATTGACATACCACAAACCTCTGCTTTTTGATACCCTATGGCAACGTCTTGGACACTTACTTTTTGATTAATAACTGCTTTAGAGGGAGATCTGCGTTTATGTTCTGCAATAATTCCTGTTGTACTGTTACGCAATGCATTGGCCAGAGAATTTGTTTTTCGATCAAATAACACAGAATTTTCTAATTGCGTTGTAGGGATGATGCTTTTTTTAAGTTCGACCTCGATACGTTTATCAGCTACTATTTTATCTAGTATATTCATTGTTTTATATCCTAGTTTTTAGATAAATTTTAATAATGGTTTATTTTACAAATAGGCTAGGAGTCTATCCTAAATTAAATTTTATGCCGTTTTACTCAGCTCTTGCACTTTTTGTAGAGCTACGAGTCCTTTTCCAGATAATAAAGATTCTTTGGCACGTTCAAACCCTTGTATTGGTGCTAATTTCTCTACAGTAGCAATAGCCATACCTGCATTAGCACAAACAACATTATTTTGTGCCTCTGTACCTTTACCACTTAAAATATTCATAAAGATATCGGCAGATGACGAAATAGAATCTCCTCCAACTATTTCTTCTTGTTGTAATGCAGAAACACCAAAATCACTTGGTGTTAACATTCCTTCTGTTTGATTTGAAATTGTCTTAGTATTTCCTGTTAAGGAGATTTCATCATATCCATCTAATGCATGAATGATAGTAAAGTTTTTATCTGTGTTTTGATATAAATATCCATACATCCTTGCTAGTTCAAGATTAAAAACACCAACAATTTGATTTTTAGGAAAAGCGGGATTAACCATTGGTCCTAACATATTGAAAAAAGTCTTAACACCAAGTTCTCTACGAATTGGGGCTACATTTTTCATTGCTGGGTGAAATAAAGGTGCGTGCAATACACAAATTCCGGCCTCATCAATACTACGCTTTAAAAAATCTTTATTATTACTAAATTTGATACCTAAGTGTTCCATGACATTGGAGCTTCCGCATTTAGAAGATACACCATAGTTGCCATGTTTAGTTACTTTTATTCCTGCACCAGCAGAGACAAATGATGATAATGTAGAGATGTTAAAAGTATCTTTTCCATCACCACCTGTACCACATAGATCGATAGGGTTGTATTCGCTTAAATCAATAGCTACGCAGAGCTCTAATAATGCATCTCTAAATCCTTCTAATTCTTCAACGGTAATACTACGCATCATATAAACGGTTAAGAAAGATGCGATTTGACTTTGGTTGTAATCTCCTTTAGAAATGTTAACCAATACGGCTTTGGCTTCTTCTTTTGAGATTGTTTCGTGATTGATTAATCTATTGAGTAAATTTTTCATAGCAAGTACGTCCAGAACTCTTTTTTTATCATAAAGATATAGAGTGTGTTAGGATTATTTTTTTGTTAATATCGAATTATCATATTTTTTATGTCAATTGTTGACCCAGTTTTCTAGCATTTTTTTTCCATCTGGTGTTAATACAGATTCTGGATGAAATTGTACACCACGAACATCTAATTTTTTATGGCGAAGTGACATAATTTGTCCGTTTTCATCATATGATGTTGCTTCTAAGCATTCAGGAAGTCCTTGTTCGGTAACCACCCAAGAATGGTATCTACCCACATCAAAGTTTTTTTCAAGCCCCTGAAAAAGAGGCTCGTCTGTTACAGCTAAGGTGACGTTGGTAGCAACGCCATGATATACATTTTCGAGATTGGTCAAATTGCCACCAAAAACTTCTCCTATGGCTTGTTGTCCAAGACAAACCCCAAAGATACTTTTTGAATCAGCATATGCGCTAATGATATCTTTTAATAATCCTGCTTCATCAGGAACACCAGGACCTGGAGATAATAAAATCTTTTGATAAGGTTCTACATCTTTTAGAACTAATTGATCGTTTCGTTTTACGGTAACCTCGCAGCCTAAATCTTCTAGATAATGTACTAAATTGTACACAAACGAGTCGTAGTTGTCTATTACTAATATTTTTTTCATTATTTCTTTGCGGAATTTAAACTCCTATATTTCTTCAGCTAATTTTAAAGCTTTTGTTAGCGCTCCTAATTTATTATATACTTCTTGTAATTCATTTTCCTTATTGGATTCATTAACTAATCCCGCTCCTGCTTGCCAATGTAGTTGGTGATTTTTACTTAGAAATGTACGAATCATAATCGCGTGGTTAAAGTTGCCCGAGAAATCCATAAAACCGATGGCTCCTCCATAAAAATCTCGATTTACCGTTTCATACTTTTCTATTAATTGCATTGCCATATGTTTAGGAGCACCACTTAATGTACCAGCAGGAAAAGTATCTGCAACTATCTGCATAGTAGTCGTATTAGGATGTTTTTTTCCGGTTACTTTACTAACAAGATGAATTACATGAGAAAAAAATTGAACCTCTCTATAATTGTCTACGGTAACATTACTTCCATTTCTGCTTAAGTCGTTGCGTGCTAAATCGACTAACATAACATGTTCGGCATTTTCTTTTTCATCAACAGATAGCTTTTTTGCTAATTCTGCGTCTTGTTCATCATTACCTGTTCGTTTAAAGGTTCCGGCGATAGGATGAATCTCTGCAATCTCATCTTTAACAACCAGTTGTGCTTCTGGAGAACTTCCAAATATCTTGAAATCACCATAATCAAAGTAAAATAGATAAGGAGATGGATTTACACTTCTTAGAGCACGATATACATTAAATTCATCTCCTTTAAATTTTTGAGAAAAACGTTTCGATAAAACCAACTGGAAAACATCACCACGTTGACAATGACTTTTGGCTAATTCTACATGTTCTTTATACTGTTCATCATTGAGATTAGAAGTTGTATCACCTAAAGTAGAAAAACTATACGAAGCAAAATTCTTGACATTAAGTAACGATTCAATTTCAGCGATATTACTTTCAGAATTATAACAATGTGCAAAAATATATGCTTCATTATTAAAATGATTTATAGCGATTATATTTTGATAAACAGCATAATGAATGTCTGGGATATCGAGTGCTCCTTCTTTTTTAGTGATGTCAATATTTTCAAAATAACGAACAGCATCATAAGAAATATATCCAAATAATCCATTGTTGATAAATTTGAAGTTACTTTTTGAGGTGTCAAATTGTTGTCCGAATTGCTCAATAATTTCTGGGATATTGGTGCTGTCGGTAACTTTTGTTTCGGTAGTACTTTTATCGGGAAAAGATTGATATATGATTTCTTTTTCGATCTTAATACTGGCAATAGGGTTACAGCAGATATAAGAAAAACTGTTTTCATTTCCTCGATAATCACTACTTTCTAATAACAAACTATTAGGGAAACGATCTCTTATTTTTAGATAGACACTTACGGGAGTGATAGTGTCTGCTAGAATTTGTTTGAAATGTGTGGTTAATTTATAACTCATTTTGCATTATGCTGATTTAATTTATAGCTCTGATTATACAACAAAAAAAAGGCTTGTCGTGATTTGACAAGCCTTAGATATGTTTACTTAACATAATAACAGGAGCTATCTCACGACGTTTTCGTTTTGAGATAACCACCACCAATTATTTGTTAAGATTGTTTTCATTATTTTTTTATTGGTTCAAATATATAAATTAATTTATAATTTGAAAACATAAAAAATTACATTTTTAAATTTACAGCTAATTCAAACTCATCGCTGATTGCTTTATCTCCTAAATTGTCAAAGAAACTTCCTGATCCATATTTAATGTCGTATTTAGTTCTGTCTACCTTAAGAGTTGTAGAAGCAGTATCGCCATTAACAGCTAAATCAAACTCGATAGGGTTTGTTTTTCCTTTTATGGTTAAATCTCCAGCAATTTTATACCCTTTTTCTGTTTTTTTAGCTTTAGTGACTTTTAGTTTTGCTGTTTTATGATTGGCAGTACTAAAGAAATCATCAGAACTTAAATGCCCTTCAAGTTTTTCTTTTCCTTTTCCAGCTTCAAGATCTGTTACTTGTAGAGAAGTCATATCAACTGTAAACTCTCCGCTTGTTATTTTATCTCCGTCGAAGACTAAAAAACCATCAGATAAATTTAATGTTCCTTTATGTTCTCCGGTAACTTTTTTTCCTGTCCAATTTATTTTGCTTTCTGAGGTTTTAATTGCTTTTTTTTGCGCAAAAGTTGAAGCAGAAGTAATAATCGCAATAGCTAAGATTAGTGATTTAAGTCTAGTTTTCATTGTTTTTAAATTTGAATAGTTAATTTTAATTTGTAGTTCTTATTTTATTTAATAGTTCGTTTAAATGCAATAATTCTTTTTCGGATAGATGAGCGGTAGTTCTATTTTCAAAAGCATCCATTATAGGACTAATTTTATTTAGAAACTCTTTTCCATTTTTAGTGATTGTAATTTCTACTTTTCTTCTATTTGAAGGACAAGTAGTTCTTTCTACATACGTTTTGGTAATAAGTTTATCAACCAATCGAGTAGTGTTACTCATTTTACTAACCATTCTTTCTTGTATAGTAGAAAGATTTGCCGGTTTTCCTTTTTGACCGTTTAGTATTCTAAGTACGTTAAATTGTTGAAGAGAGATATCATGTGCTTTAAGCTCAAGGTTTATTTTATCCATGATCCAATGTTCAGTATATAATAAATTTACTATTACTTTTCTAGAAAGAGGAAGCTCTACTTCGGTTTTTATAATGTTTTCTATTTTCAATTGTCTGTACAATATTTGTATATACAAATGTATGGAATGATTTGTTTTATAAATTATAAAGAGATACTAATTCTTTGTTAAAGTTGAATTTTAACTGTGGTTAAATAGTATTATTGCCTCAATAAAAGTATAGTAGTCCCGTGGGGTATTTGTAAGAAATTCTGAAAATTTTTAGATATAATATAGAAACCCTGTTAATTTTCTTTCGCATAATTAGCGATTTTAATAAATTAGAAGCATGTCGAGATTAATTTTATATGCGATATTAATAATATTCTTTACAAATTGTAAAGGAGAACAGAACATAGCACTTGATGCTACAGATGTATACAAGAGCAAAGGGGTAGAAATACCAACATATGATTTTGAAAGTTTTGAGCCCTTATTAAAAATTGATGATGGTAAAACAAGAGTAATTAATTTTTGGGCCACTTGGTGCAAGCCTTGTGTAGCAGAATTACCATATTTTGAATTAATTAATAGTAGGTATCCGGATAATGAAGTAGAAGTTATTTTAGTGAGTTTGGATTTACCAAAACAGGTAGAATCAAAACTCATTCCATTTGTTAAAAAACAAAAAATAGAAAGTAGAGTTTTGCTATTAGACGATCCTGATGCAAACAGTTGGATACCTAAAGTAAATAAAAATTGGTCTGGTTCTATCCCAGCTACTATTATTTATAAAGGAAATAATGTTAACTTTTATGAAAGATCATTTACATATAGTGATTTGGAAAAAGAGTTAAAAAAAATGCTATAAATAAAAACATAAATAGAAACACTTAAACGGTAGATATGAAAACTTTAAAAATTCTTGTTGGAGTAGCTTTTGTAATCGCTATAAGTGCTTTTGCAATTGATAAGGTTTCTGATTCAAAAGCTAAAGGAGGATATGTAATAGGAGATATTGCTACAGATTTTGAATTAAAAAACATAGACAATACTTTGGTTTCATTAAAAAATTATGAAAATGCCAAAGGGTTCATTGTAATTTTTACATGTAATCATTGTCCATATTCGGTAGCATACGAAGATAGGATTGTAGCATTGGATAAGATGTATAAGGATAAAGGATATCCAGTAATCGCTATAAATCCAAATAATCCAAAAGCGTATCCAGATGATAGTTTTGATAATATGAAAATAAGGGCTAAAGAAAAAGGATTTACTTTTCCTTATTTATTTGATGACGGACAAAATATTTACCCTCAATATGGTGCAACCAAAACGCCTCATGTTTATATTTTAGAAAAAACTACCAAAGGAAATATTGTACGTTATATAGGTGCCATAGATAATAATTATAAAGATCCTACAGCCGCGAATGAAAAGTATGTAGAAAACGCTGTAAATGCATTGTTAAAAGGAGAAAAAGTTCCTGTAGAAATTACAAAAGCAATTGGTTGTAGTATCAAGGCATAGTGCACTGATAGTACAAGGATTTTTTAGATAAAAGATTTACATTGTGCGTAGATTTGATAAAGGACTCTTATATTTGTAAGGAATATAGAATAAAGTAGTCCAAGTTTAGTATAATATATTTTATAAATGGCACAAGATATCACCCAAGAAGAATGGCAAGAGCTTATTACTAAAGATGATAATGCAGTTATTTTAGATGTAAGAACAGAAGAAGAGGTAGAAGATGGATTTATTCCAGATATGCTTAATATCGATATTCGTTTAGGGCAAGGTTTTCTGGATGAAATTGAAAAACTCGATAAATCCAAAAGTTATTATGTTTACTGTCGATCTGGAGCACGTAGTGCTCAAGCTTGTACATTAATGAACCAAATGGGATTCGAAACCACATATAATTTAGTAGGTGGTTTTATGAATTGGGATGGAGAGGTTGCCGAATAACCAATAGTATATGAAATTTACCCCCCTTGTATTAGTAGTTTTTCTTTCTTTAGCATTATTCAATTGTAAAAATATAGAAAGTAGCGATACTGTAGAACTTATTACAGTAGAAGATATGGATTCATTGTTAAAGATGGGAAAAGTACAACTTGTTGATGTTCGTACTCCTGCAGAATACGCAGATGGTCATATCGAAGGTGCTGTGAATATTGATTTTAATGATGATAATTTTGAAGATCGTATAGCAAATGTGGATAAATCAAAACCTGTTGCAGTATATTGTGGTCGAGGCGGTCGTAGTGGTCGATGCTCTGCCTATATGAAAAAAGCAGGGTTTACAAAAATTTATGATCTTGACGGTGGTATTACTGAGTGGAAATTTAATGGTAAAAAAATAGTAAAATAACTACATAGAAAATATTACAAATAAAAAAAGCTTCTTGTGTAAAGAAGCTTTTTTTATTTGTAATCTCTAGATTATAAAAACAATTTTGAATAATTCAGTCTGAGAAACAGAAATACAGGTTAAAATATGTTATGAATTGTTATTTGCAAACAAAATACATTGTTTCATTGTTTTAGCTATTGTTGGATAATCTAAGTTTGCCTCTTTGTTTTTAATCATTAGATTTGACCCAATACCAATACAGTAGGCTCCTGCTGTAAACCATTTTTTAATATTACTTTCTTCAATAGTAACTCCACCACTGGGCATAATATTAGTCCATGGACATGGGGCTTTTATGCTTTTTATAAAATTTGGTCCTCCTATTTGACTAGCAGGGAAAATTTTCACAATTTCAGCACCCAATTCTTCGGCGTAATTAATTTCTGATAAAGTAGCACAACCAGGAATCCATGCTATTTTTCTTCGGTTACAAACTTTAGCTATTTCAGAATTTAAAATGGGAGAGACGATAAAATTTGCACCACTTTGAATAAAGAGAGATGCGGTACCCGGATCTACTATAGAACCAATACCTATAATCATCTCTGGGAGCTCTATATTTGACCATTTTATTAATTCAGAAAAAAGTTCATGTGCATGATCACCTCGATTGGTAAATTCGAATACCCTTGCTCCACCATCGTAACAAGCTCTTATAACTTGCTTAGCAATTTTAAGATCGCTATGATAAAAAAGAGGGATGATTTTAATCTTCCCCATGGTTTGGACTACTTCAATTCTAGTGTATTGTGACATGTTATCTATTTATTCTTCCTGTTAAACTTCCATTCATAACTAATTCTATTTCTTTCTCAAGAACTAGATTAGCATCACCTTCTATCGTATGTTTTAAAGCACAAGCTGCATTTGCAAATTTTAAAGCTTTTTTATCATTAAAATGTAATAATCCATGTATAAGTCCAGCAGCGTATGCATCACCTGTTCCAATCCTATCAATTATGTGGGTTATTTCTAGCTGTTCAGTTTCAAAGAAATTTGCTCCATCCCACATTCTAGATTTAATTTTATGCCAATTTGCATTTGTAGAGATTCTAGTTTTATCAAAGATCTTTTTTAAATTAGGAAAAGTATGTAGTAGGTGTTTACTACCTTCTATAAATCCAGTAGTGTTATTTTTAAAATTGGTGTTTAATAGTTCATTAATTTCGTTTGGACCGCCAATAAAAATATCAGATAATTCAATAAGTTCATTTAATACTTCTTGAGGTTTAGCACCGTATTTCCATAGATCTTTTCTATATGTGGGATCTGCTGATACCATAATGTTTTTATTCTTTGCGGTTTGTAGAGCAACTTTTAAACTTTGATAGGCTTGTTTTGATAAAGCAGGAGTAATTCCTGTCCAATGAAACCAATCACAAACATCCAATGCTGCATTCCAATTTATAAGATTAGGATCCATCATAGAAAATGAAGAATTGGATCTATTATAGGAAATCGTACTAGGCCTCATTACAGCTCCAGTCTCTAAAAAATATAAACCTAAAGGATAGCCCGAGTTGGTAACTAAACTGGTGTCTACTCCATATTGATTTAAAAAACTTTTTGCTGTATGGCCTATAAAATCTTCAGAAACAACAGAAACATGTTTTACATCATTTCCTAGTTGTGCTAATGATATTGCCACGTTTACTTCGGTACCTCCAAAATAATATTCTAACGTATTAGACTGTATCATTTTTTTATTTCCTATTGGAGAGATTCGCATTAAGATCTCACCGAAAGTTATAATTTTTTTCATGTTTAATTTGTTGGATAAAACTTGATTACCCAAAGTAAAAGTGTAATACATTAGAAAGCTTATATGTAATTGTTGTATCCATTTATTTTTCTAGTTTAAATTACTTTGTTTCTTTAAAAGTTTATATTATCTAAACACTCACTATTAAATAAGTTCATCAATGATTATATACAAATGTTAAGCAAAATTGTTTAATATTTCTTTGGGGAAGAAGGTTTTTGAACATTTGATTTACCCATATAAAGTGATGACGAATTATAGCATAGTGAGTGTTAAAGTTAGTTTTAATCTATTATGAAATTAATTCTTAACGATTTTCAACGTATTTTGATTTCTACTTGTGCTAACTTTTAAGAAATAAATTCCTTTTGGTAAATCCTTTATATCAAGTTTATGGTTTTGATCTAATTTCTTACTAAAGAGTTTAGATCCTTTAATATCATACATTTGAATATTATGTTCTTGGTTATTACTTAATCCTTCAATAAAAATCATATTAGACGCTGGGTTTGGGTAAACACTTAAGTTATTTAAAACTTGATTTTTACCCGAAATAGCTCGAGAATTTATTTTTGTTAATGTGATTTTATCTAGATTCCATTGCCATGTATTTGCTCCAGATGCAACAATTCTAATCTTATGCGCCCCAGAAGATAGGTCAACAGTTCCTCCGTTAAGTGTTGTATAATTACCCCAACTTCCATTATTAGGTACATTGGTTGTTGTTATTAGTGCACCATCTACTACTAATTGAATTTGGGCATTATTGCTTGGTGTAGAAATAAGATGTTTAACAGAATAAGTCCCTGCGCTTATAACATCAATATTATATTCGGCCCAATCGTTAGTGTTGACATAATTGATATTAGCAGAAGTTTTGTTTACTCCTAAACCAGGTCCACCTGCAAATGCATCATTAAAGGATCCACCAGTATTAATAAAGTCTTCTGCTTCTATTATAATATCATCTACGGTAGGATTACTCGTAACCGTCACAGTAGCTGTTGTTGTAAATCCACCATCGGTAGTTTTAAGAGTAATAGTTGTGGTACCATTTCCAATAGCGGTTAAAACACCACTTTGATTCACGGTAGCTACAGAAGTGTTACTTGAAGTAAAAGTCATAGTTTTTACAGAAGCGTTTGCAGGAAGTACAGCACCTGTTAAGTTACCTGTTTGGCCTATGGTTAAAGACAAATTACGAGGCGATACTGTTACTCCCGTTACTGCAACAGTATTTGTAGATGGAATAGGTTTGTATACACGCAACCAATCTACTTTCATGGTGTTTCTTGCTGGATCATTTAACTGGGCATCAGTTGGAGTGCGACCAGCTAAGACATGCCAATCTTGAGATTCTACATTAATAATAATATCCATTTCTTTTGTAAACCCATTTCCTCCCTGATAATTAAAAGGGTCAATAACGCTTACAGAAGATGTATTACTAGCCGCTTGTAAGGTTTGAAATGAATAACTACTACCAGTAGCATATTGCACTGCTAATTGAAATCCATCACTAGCAGTATCAAGAGTTCCGTTGGTCATGGTTGGATAGGTATAATACCAAGTGCCATTTCTTTTTGTAGCAAATGCTTTATCGTATAAAACTCTTACTAATTCACCATCAACATAATATTCGAAATGAAAAGGACTAATCCAGTTTACACCAATACGTACATATCTTCTGTTACCGTTGTTCCATGACCATTCGCCCCAATTGTTAACGTCTGATCTGCTCCACCAACTATTTCTATCTCTTGGTTGATAGTCTGTAAATGGGTTGCGAACAAAAGAATGATGACTTAAATGAATAAATTCAGAAAAAAAAGCATTGCCCTGTTCGTCTCCACCATAACATTCTATTATGTCAATTTCTTGAGTATCATCTGGGCTCAATAACCAAACATCTGAAGCTAATACAATATCGGCTACACTAACATTTGCTTCAACATATACCGGAAATTTTACTCGAGTATTTGATGTTATACATCCTGCATTAACTCCTGGTACTCCCAGTTTTGCGGTACTTGGATTTCTCGAGGCTCGAAGTACCAAATCACTTCCGTTAACCGATACGTGATTATGCTGCCAGTAAGTGGTTCCAGGACCATCCCATGCATTATGATAGAAGTTGTACCATTTATTACTTCCAAAGTTTGAACGTTGATTCGTTTCATTAAAAATATAATTAAAACTATCTGAAGGCCCTTCTTGAAGTTTCCAAGTTTTGCCTTGACCTGCATTGGCAGGGACAGAAATTCCGTTCCAATCTTGCGCTTGTAGTTGGAAAATGACCAAGCAAAACGCAATTAATAATGTTTGTGTTTTCATATAAAATGATTTGTGTTAGATATAGTTTTATTGATTTTTAAATAATCTTGGGGTTCTTAATTTTTGATAATTTTTAAAGTAGTTTGGTTTCTTTTACTAATGACTTTCAAGAAATAGATACCTCTAGATAAACTCTCTACATCTATAGAGTGATCATCATTTAATTTTATATCTGGATATTTTGTTCCTTTTGTGTCATAAACTTGAATAGTAGTGTTACTATTTGTACCAAGTCCTTGAATATAAATTTTACCAGATGATGGATTTGGGTACAGTTTTAAGTATTGAGATGTTGAAGCTGTCGTTTTACCAGAAAATGTTGATCCCGTAGTTAATGTGATTTTGTCAAGATTCCACTGCCAAGTAGTTGCACTAGAGGCTATAATTTTTATTGTATGAGTGCCAGCAGTTAGATTTATTGTACCTCCAGTTAATGCAGTATAATTATCCCAGGCACCGTTATTTGGAACATTAGTAGTAGAGGCGATAGTATTATCGACAAATAATTGAATCTGAGCTCCTGAACTTGGAGTAGAAATTAAATATTCTACATCGTAAGTTCCAGGTGTAGTAACGTTTAAAGTGTATTCTGCCCAATCCCCATTATTCACGTAATTGATGTTAGTAGGAGTTTTGTTTACACCAAGACCTGGACCACCAGCAAAACTATCATTAAAAGTGCCTCCAGTATTTACAAAATCCTCTGCCTCGATTACAATTATGTCACCTGTAGGTGGGGTATTATCATTTACGGTAACTGTGGTAGAAGAAGTAAACCCACCGTCTACAGTCGTTACTGTTATAATTGTATTACCATTGGCATTAGCGGTTATTGTACCATTAGCATCTACAGTTGCGATTGCTGCATTATTAGTGCTCCATATTACACTTTTATTAGTTGCATTGGCAGGAGAAATAGTGGCATTAATTGTTGATGTCTGTCCTTGGTTTAGAATAATAGTATTCGGAGAAACATTAACTCCTGTAACAGCAATAGGATCGGGATCGGTATTACCTTGATCTGATCTACCTGGTTTTTTAGAGAAATCCCATGTTAATAAATTAACGATGTTAACTTCTCCAACATGTTGAAAATCCACAACAATAGTGTTGTTTGTTTGCACCAAACTTGCCGGAACTGGAATTTCTAAAGCTCCAAACCATTTTGACCTATTTTGAGTTTCTCCTCTCCAATCAAAAGGAGTTTCTACTTCAACCCCATTAAAAGTTAATTTATTAATAGATAAGAATCCATTCTCGGTTTGAGGTGCATCAAAAAGAGTAACGGTCATTTTTATCATTGCTTCAGCCTTGTCTGCATCAACAGGTAGTGTAACGTTATTTACAAAAAATGTATTATCTCCATTATTAATAGCTACTCTCTGATTGTTACTAACAGGTTCTCCGTAAAATTTGTTTTCTACTGAAGTTTGATTGATAGCAACCGCATTAGGTAATGTATATTTTAATACCATAGTTGCTTCTGGTCTCAACGT
Source organism: Aquimarina sp. AD10 (assembly GCF_003443715.1). NCBI lineage: Bacteria > Pseudomonadati > Bacteroidota > Flavobacteriia > Flavobacteriales > Flavobacteriaceae > Aquimarina > Aquimarina sp. AD10. The sequence goes on from NZ_CP031965.1 coordinate 5,664,178, forward strand.
AACTGATGATGGAATATTAGTAGTAGTAGTATCATCTAAAACAATATTTCTAACTCCTTCTAAATAAAGATGTTTTATACGAACACTTGTTGGATTATTATCATTATCCTCAAATAAATTCAAATTAATAGTTGTATTTTGTTCTTGGAGGTTATTCAAAATTAAGTATACTTCATTACCATCAATGTAACTATCTACCTGGATATCAGGATCTGAAGATTTGGTGTCAACTCTTGTTCCATCAACATTATCCCATAGTTCGTACCATTTTACAAGCTCACTATATTCCCAAACACCATCACCGTCATCATCACGTAAAGTTTTATAATGATATACGACTTCTGGTATACCATCACCATTATTATCGATATCTCTAAACTGTGCTTTTAATAAGTGAAAAGGCATTGATAATTCGATGTAATCAGGTCTTTCTAAAAACTGCATCATCATTGCACTAAATGGCTTTAGGTTTTCCCAGTCAAATCGGGTATCGTGTGGCATTGGATCCCATGAATTAGCAACTGCTCCATATTCAGAAATAATAACAGGTTTTCTATTATTTTTCCCATTTATAAATACATCATACCATTCTAACATTTCTAAAGTAGCTTCTACATGCCCACCTGATCTTCTTTGTCCTCCTTGATTCTGATATTGGGGCCAATCATAAAAGTGTACCGAATAAAAATCCATATTATCACCAGCTCTGTCAATAAATTCTTTCCAAATTACATCCCATTGGTACCATGGTGTATCTCTTGGACGATTAAATAATGGCGTATCCACCTGGCCTCTTGCATATGCTTTAGCTACTTCATCTGCTGCTGTATTTCCATAAAAGCCATCTACATAATTAACTGTTGCAAAACGAGAAATACCATCACCTCTAAATAGATCATGTAATCCCCAAGTCATACCTCCAATTTTAGGAGCACGATTACCTAATTTTTGTTTAATACCTTGAGCTACCAAGTTGTGGTACTCTATAATATCCTCCCAACTTGACATCATAAATTGCCCAGTGTTTAAAGGAAAATCAGGTTCGTTTATTACTTCCCAGTATTCTGGCATAACAACACCTTCTTGACTAGCGGTCTCAACAAAAAACTCTTCTAGATATTGAACCATCCAAGCTGCAGAAGTTTCTATATCTTGAGGAATCCAGGTGAAACCATTTTCTCTTCCCCATGTAGATCCATTTAATCCATTTTCAAAATAAGAAAGTGTTGGATAAGTGGGATGTGGGTTAGTCCCCATTATTGTACCTCTAGATTGCTCGTTCTTATATTTAAGCAAACCTCTGTCTGTTATTCTTTGCTGATACTCACCTTGCCAAAAATCTAATAATACAGATAAACTATCAGGATCATGATGTTGTCTGTTATTTTCATCTTCTGGTGAGAATTGATGTAAAAAAGATGCAACACCGTTATCACGACCTAACTGTACATCTAGATCTTCAAACAAGCGTTCAGCTTTATCTAATTCTCCTTCCCATGCGTTTTCATAAAGACTGGAGTGCATAGTAATATGCCTTTCTCTTCCAAAATCGGATATTCCTCCTACAGAATGTTTGATGTTTAGATTTACATCTACTTCGACATTTTGGGCTCTGTTTACCAGGGGGTAGAGTAAAATAAGAGCAATTATTAAATAATGATTCATTGTTTTCATGTTGAATACGTTTTTTGTGTTTATATAATTTATAGAGTTAATACACGATTGTGTGATATAAAATCAGAATGTAAAAGCAATGAGTTTTTTACAAACTAGTTGATCATATATCGTAAGCTTGAGAGTTCAAAAAAGAAATCTTTTAGCTCTATTTTTAATTATTAAACAGCTAAAACCAAATGAAATTTATACTAACACGCTTTTAGTTCTAATCATAAAATGGAGGGGGTGATTTATATCAAACCACTATTTGTAAAACAGATCAAAGCGAAAACGATTAGCTTAAAAATATAGTCTCAAAAAGAATAGTTAAGGTGTTGTTTTAAGTAGAATTCAGAGATTTTTTCTTTGGTTATAAGTGTTTTAAGAGTGTTCTTGTGTTGCTTGGTTAATGCGTATGTTATGTTTTAAGTATTTTTAGGTAGTACATTGGTTATTACTAGAATTTATAATGAAAAATTAATGCTTAAAAAAGAGGTTACTTGTCTTAAAAATTGGTTATCCTAAACAACCTCTTTTTAAGCATTAGAATTGACTAAAAAAACAACTAACTAAGGTCTTATCGTAACTTCGCTAACAAATAAATCGTCCATAAAAATTCGGATAGGTGCATCATTAAATTCGTTATAACCTCGAATAAGAAATTGTTTATCTTCAGTTTCTGTAGCGGTTACGATTATTGATTTGTATACCCATTGGTTTAATGGAAAATCAGATGTAAATTCTGGACTTGGCCCTACAGAGAAATTAGTAGCAGGAATCCAATATAGTCTTAAATCTGGGTTAGCTAGACCATCAGGAGTATTTCCTAGATTTTCGACAAAAGTCCAAATTCCGATTTCATAAGTTGTACCAGTTTCTAAGGGGAACGATCCAGAATCATGTGCTATAATCATGCCTCCATTGGCTTGCATGTCTACAATTCCGCTTCGATTTCCTGTTCTGGCTTTATCAAAAGCGATAGAGAAATCATATAATTCCCAAATTCCTCCCCAAAATTGGTATGGCCAATTAGAATCATCGGTAGAATTTTCAAAACTAAAGTCTACAGTTGTGGTCTCTAAAATATTGGTTCCTTGTTCAAACGAACTCATAGGAATATCGGTAAAACTGTTTGCTTGAACACCATCTGCCGTAAATAAAGATCCTGCGGCGTATGATACAGTTACTACATCATCAATATAGACTGAATCTCCATCTAAAGTAATATCCAAAATATTACGTTGTGTAGGGTTTATAGTTACACTACGAATGACAGCTGGTATTGTAGTAGTTCCATTTTGAATAGTAAGAGAGAAATTAGCTTTATTTATTGTAGTTTCATCCATTTCTCGGCTAAACTCTAGAGCTAATCTACCATCTCTTTTTCCTTTAATCTCGTCGAGAGATACAGGGTCGGTAGAAGGAACAACTTTAATTAAGTTTGAAAAATTAATTTGATCTTCTCCAAAAGGACGTCTTGTACTAGCCTCAACCTTTAGGTCGTATGTACCAACTCTTTTATAAGTAACATCAATTTCTGACGCTCCTGTAGAGCTTTCAGGATCACCTCCATCTAAAGTCCAGTTGATATCTTCGGGTTCCCCGATTGTTTCAAAACTATATCGAATTGATCTACTTGCAATTACTTCATTTTGGGTATTGTCGGCAATCGTCAAAGCGGCTCCCAGACTACCATCTGGATTAATGTAATTGGCTTTTAGATTAATTTTAATGGGTTCAAGAACACGCACAACAATAGTGGTATCTAATTCTTTTCCTCGTTGTTCTCCATTAACAAAAGCACTTTCTTCAAAAGTCTGATTTAGAACTACGTTATGTTCTCCTACTTTAGAGAAGATTGTTTTCACGATATCCTCATTAGACTCTTTTATCGTGGTGACATCATCAGGAAAAGTCCACTTTCTTGAAATGACACCAGTAGAAACGTCTGCAAAAGTTAAACTTGTGCCAAGTCTAATCTGATTATCCTGATTTTGTTCTGATGTAAAAATCAATCTTTGGCTTGGTACATCTGTATCGACATCATCATTATCACAACCAATAATGGTAATAAGAATGATAATCAACGGACTGACAATTTTTAATATTTTTTTCATTTCTTCCTTTTTTAATTACCAATTTGATCGTTTGTTTGCAACTCTGCAGCAGGTATTGGAAAATAGTCATGCAAAGTAGCGTTGTAGTTTTGACTAGCCTGACCAAAGTCTGGTCTTACTTTTTCTCTTATAAATAGGGGAGCAACACCAGCACCTGCAACATCTAATGCGGCAAAATTGGTAGGATCAAGTCTCCATAATTCATCTTGTAGTAATTCATTGAGTACGTTTTGTACAATGCCCCAGCGTACTAAATCTTTCCAACGATGTCCCTCAAAACATAGTTCTAGAGGTCTTTCTACTCTTCTTAGATGAGTTCTTACACTTTCTACAGATAAAGAAGCAAAAGATCGAGGTCTAGATCTTACTTGTTCGCTAATATGAAACTCAGGAATACCGCCATCATTATCAATGTATTGTCTTAATGTTATTACGCCAGCTCTTCTTCTTACTCTATCGATAAATTCTATTGCGGTGTCTACATCACCATTTGCTTCTAAAACGGATTCGGCGTACATAAGAAATATGTCTGCTAATCGTATATGTCTAAAATTAATATCAGAACGATTATTTCCATCTTCATTGGATAGATGATACCAATTAGAATATTTTTTTGCATACGAACTTTGACCAAAAACCCAACCTGGTTTTTCTCCTATCGGAAGACCATAGTATAATTCATCACCATTAATGGGTACTATGCTGGCACCCATTCTTTTGGATTGCGTATTTATGTCATTTATGGGGTTTGTGGGATCAATTTCATCTCTAACAAATAGTTCATGCAAGTAATAGGTGGGAAGTACCACATTAAAAGCACCAAATTGAAGTTGTCCCATTGATCGGGCTATAGCATTTGCTTCGGCTCCTGTTTCAAAACTATTGTCATCGACCACAGAACCATCTGCACCCGGATTAAATTCTATAGAGTAAGGAGTCTCTAAAATAGATTCAGAGTTGAACTCTGTAAGGTGAGAGAAATTGTCTAAATTATTTGGAGTTAAACTGTAGATGTTTGAATCGATAACCTCTCTAAATTGTGTTGCTGCTAGGTTCCAATCTTTATTATATAAATGAACTTTACCTAATAAAGCCGTTGCAGCTCCCCAAGTTACTCGTCCTTTTTGTGAATCCGGCCATGCCTGTGGAAGATTACTTTTTGCAAACATAAGATCTGGTAAAATTACCTGATTTGTAACCTCTTCTATAGAACTAAATGGTGCAGAAAAATCTTCACTATTTTGTGGTACATCAATTCTGATGACTCCACCACCATAGGTATGAGCAATCTGAAAATAGTAAAATGCTCTTAAAAATCTGGCTTGAGCTTCTATAGATTGTTTTTGATCGGCATCTTGAAAAACACCTCCATTGATTTGTAGTTGACTTAAAACCTGATTGGCTCTAAATATACCAATGTATAATTCATTCCATTTATCAACTACTTGCTCGCTTACATCACTAAAGTCAATTTTGGCAAACTCGATTTGTCTGTAGAAATCTTCTGTTCCTGCTTCATCACCAAGAAGCATTTCGAACTGTAGTCCTGAACCACTAATGCCTTGAAATTGTAAAGCGGCATAGACAGTATTAAGGGCAGAATTGAAATGTTCTGTTGTTCTCCAGAATGTATCCTCTGTAATAGCATTAGGATTATCAACCTCTAATGCTTCTTCACCACATCCACTTACAACTAATATAATTGATAGTGTAATCAGGATTTTTTTTAGTTGTTTTTTTATTTTCATGATTTGTAATTTTATTTTTTTAAAAACCGAATTCTACTCCAAATAGGAACCTTCTTGTAACAGGATAAGACAATGCATCTACACCTCTTGTGAAAATACCATCACCTCCGATTTCTGGATCAAACCCTGTATACTCTGTAAATGTAAATGGGTTTTGTGCAGTGGCATAGATTCTTAGTTTAGTAATGAATTCGGGTAGAGAAGCATCTGGGATAGAATATCCTAATGTTATATTTCTTATTCGTAAATAAGTTCCATCTTCGAGAAAAAAATCAGATCTAGCTCTCGTACTAGAAGTAACAAGGCCACTTCTTCTTGCGGGTATATCAGAATCAGTATTTTGAGGAGACCATTGATTAAATTGCTCTAAATGTCTACCATATACATATGCTGCAAGACGCGCTCCATTATATACTTCTGCGCCATAGGATAGATAGTTTTGGATAAAAAGATCAAAACCTTTAAAGTCTAAACTTATATTCAAGCCAGCTTCAAATTCTGCTTGCCCGGAACCCGCATATGTTCTGTCATTTTCATTGATTACCCCATCTCCTGAATCGGCAATACCATCATTATTAGAATCTATAGTTGGTTGATCTACATATTGTATGTCTCCTAATCTAGCCGTTGGTACTAGTTGCTGATAAGCAGTTAATTGTTCCTGCGTTTTTATTACTCCGGCATTTTGGAGTAAAAAGAATGCACCTGCTTCAAAACCTTCTGCTAAAAACGTTGTATTATCTGCGTTTCCAATTGTTGCTAGTGGGCGACCTCCAGAAAACCCTCTTCTTGTGCCATTTAGATCTGTTACTTCGTTGTTGTTTTTAGTGAAAGTTCCTGATACATTCCATTTTAAACCAAATTTGGTCTCATCTTTATAACTAATAGATAGTTCAATACCTTTGTTGGTAAGATTTCCAGCATTAGTAACTCTACTTCTAAAAGTATTGTCTCTGGGAGTGTTAGTACCAGCTGAAGGAGGCAATTGCTCTTCTAACAATAAATCTTCTCGATCATTCTGATAATAGTCTGCTACTATGCTTAGTCTATTGTTGAACATTGATAAATCAATTCCTATGTTTTTGGAAATTTTTGTTTCCCATTTAATATTAGGATCTACAAATCGTCTTCCTATTTGCCCAAAAACTAACTCATCACCAATAATAAAGTTAGCTCCAGATTCGATTCGAGGAGTAAATAAGAAAGATGGGATAGATTGATTTCCTACTTCTGCCCAACTTGCTCTAAATTTTAGGTTATTAATTATATCAATATTCGCATTTTTAAAAAAAGCTTCTTCACTCACATTCCACCCTACAGATACACCGAAGAAATCCCCAAACCTATTAACAGGCGCAAATTTAGAAGAACCATCTCTTCTATAACTTCCCGAAATAAGGTAACGATCATTATAATTATATTGTATTCTGGTCAAAAGGCCTGAGAGTTTGTTTTTGTCATCAAAACCACTTGGTTTTATAGCTTCTTCTCCAGCACCTAAAACATCAGTATCATTACTTTGTAAACCAATAACTCCTGTATTGACAGTTTTAGAATCGAATTGTTCAAAAGAGGTTAATGCTAATAGCTTAATATTATGTTTTCCAAAATTTTTATTGTAATTCAAAGAGTTTTCGATCGTACTTCTTTGTGAAAAAATAAAACTCTCTTGTAGTATAGCATCCTCACGAGACGCTCCAGGAACAAAATTACCTTCGACATTAAATAATAAATATTGTGGTCTAAAGAATTTACGTCTAAAGTTAAAGGTATTTCTACCCAGATTAGCGCGGTATGTAAGGCCATCTATGACTTCATAATCTAAACTAAAAGCAACATTCGAACTTCTTATTTTTCTATCATCTCTATTGTTTAACTCTCTAGTTAGGAAACTTAACAATTCTGGTTGCCCTGTTCCAACTCCTAATTGTACTCGTCCGTCTACAGGAACAATATCACTAACTGGAGGTTGAAAAGGTTTCTGTGCAATTGCTTGTTCTAATAAAGCAAAAGGTTCTTGTTTTCTTAGCTCATCGGTAATACCAATACTAGAGAATATTTTTAGTCTATTTTTCTTGTATTCACCAGTGATTCTTGTAGTAAGTCTATTAAAACCTGAATTTTCTAAGACTCCTTCCTGATCAAAATAGGCACTGTTTAGGTTTAGTGTTAAATCGTTAATTCCACCAGAAACATTAATATTGTGATTTTGAATTAAGGCATTATTGTTCTGTACATCACCTACAAAATCACTATCAAAATCTAAAGCATTTGGATTTAAAAAAAGGGTGTTATTCACTGTCCCTTCCACATCATTTATTATTTGATCAGAAAAAAACTGTTGAGAGGTATTCATTAATGGAACTCCAGATGTAATATTTTGAACTGCTACATAAGTAGAATAGTTCACTCTCATTTGTCCTTTTTTACCTTTCTTAGTAGTTATTAGTATGACTCCGTTAGCGGCTCTAGTACCATAAACAGCGGCAGACGCTCCATCTTTTAAAACATCGATGGATTCAATCTGTTCAGGAGCAATATTTGGATTTCCTTGAAAAGGGACACCATCTACCACAAATAGGGGACCCAAAGATCCCGGACTAAGAGATCCAACACCTCTAATCTGAATATTCGCGGATTCACCAGGTCTACCATTACTAGCTTGAATATTGACCCCTGCTATTTGACCTTGTAAAGCTTCTCCCAAATCAGAAACTGGTGCTTTGGAGATTATTTCAGAACTTACATTACTTACTGCTCCAGTAACTTCAATTTTTCTTTGTGTTCCATAACCCACAATTACAACTTGTTCAAGTTGTTCACTAGACTCTTGTAAAGAAATATTAATTGTGTTTTGTTCCCCAACTATAATCGATTGTTTTTCAAAACCAACAGACGAAAAGAGTAAAGTTTCTCCTTTTGCAGCTTGGATTGAGTAATTGCCATCAAAATCTGATACAGTTCCTCTATTTGTTCCTTCTACTAATATGTTTACTCCCAGTATAGGAATATTACCATCTGTTATTGTTCCTGTAATATTTACTTTTTCTTGTGCTTTTGTAACAGTAGATATAATTAAAAAAGTAAATATCCATAACAGATGATATTTTCTTTCAAAAACGGTTTTCTTTTTTTTCATAAATAAAGTAGCTTAATAAAAATCAATGTGTTTTGCAGATTTCTAATGTTTTTAATATTCTTATGAAGAAATCTTCAAAACAAACATATTAATCTTAATTTTTTAACAAAAAGAAACGTACTAGACAAAAACTAGACGGTGCGTTTTTAGTTAATTTAAATTATTTAAATGATTGATGGTAAGCTATTTGATTCGATTTTAAGGATTCAGTAAATTTTGTTTTGTCGATTGCGTTTTACTGTTTTTTTAAATTTAATATAAATATGGGATAGCAGTTAAAAATAAAACTGATTGTAAAAATGTTACTAAATAAGTCTTCTAAAATCTACACTTTTTTAGAAAATCAATAGGTTCGGGATAAGAATTTGATTTGTACTTTTTAGGGTTAAAAATTACCTTAGTTTAGATATCTTAATGCCTTACTTTTAATTAAAAATTAAGAATTTATCTATACAATTTTAAAATCGTACTACACTTGTTGTAATGAAAATTTGAAATAGTCAATAAGCCAATAGAAAATTAAAAACGGAAAATTTTATTCACGTATTTGAAACGTTTAAGGCCCGACCCAAAAGACCTTTAATTGTAGTAAACAATGTAATTTAAGTAATAAAGTAATTATATAGTGTTATTTACATAATCTGTTTAGTTTTTGTCTAGTATCATTTTAAAGGCTAAAAACATAGGAGCTTTAATTTTACCAAACATAAAAGAGTTAACTCTTTTGTTTTTTTAAAACCAAAATAGATTTTATAGTAGTACAATTTTATAGTTTGTTATATAATACTTAAAAAGCTTCTTATTGAAAGAGCTTTTTTAATGTTTCATTACTAATAAAACTAACAAATACTTCTGGAAATCTAGTGTTTCAATATTTTTTTTAAATTTTAATTACTATGAAAATGAAAGTATTTTTCTTAATTATCCTTATCAGTACATTTACGAACTCTTGTTCCAATGATAGTTCTGATGTACAGGGTATAGAAGTCGAAAATCCAGATCCAGATCCAACACCCTTAGATCCGGATAGTGTAGGGACAGATTGGGAAGGTTTAGTTGTGCCACCAACAGCAGGAGAGGGAAAAATCTGGAAATTACAGAAAGATTTGTCGGATAGTTTTAATTATTCTTTTACTGGAACACCAACTGAGGAAACATTTGGGGATAAATGGACAAATTTTTATCATAACAATTGGGAGGGACCAGGCCCTACAAAATGGGTTAGAGAAAATGTATCGGTTACTAATGGAGAGCTTCAGATAAAAGCAACTAGAAATGAAGGAGAAATGAAGTCATTTGAAGTTGATTGTAATACAGATGGTGTAGCAGAAACTTGGACTTTACCAACTACACGAGCAGGATGTATTACTTCTACCCGTAGAGTTAAATACCCTGTATATGTAGAAGCACGAGTTAGAGTAGCTAATGCTGTAACTGCATCAGATGTTTGGTTATTGAGTCCTGATGACACCCAAGAAATTGACATTATTGAAGCGTATGGAGGAAAAGGTGAGGATAATCGTAATGTATGGTTGGCAGAACGAGTGCACTTAAGTCATCACACTTTTATTCGTGAACCTTTTCAGGATTATCAACCGGCCGATATAGGAACTTGGTGGCGTAAAGATGGGATTGATCAATGGGGAGGTAAATGGGTACGTGTAGGAGTATATTGGAGAGATCCAAAACACCTTGAGTATTATATTGATGGTATACATGTAAGAACATTATCTGACAAAGCTTTTGCTAGTAGAGATGTTAATGGTAATATAGCTATCCCAAACCTCTAGAAGGAGGTAAAATTCCTAGAGATGCAAACGGATTTCAAGCTGTAAATGTTGCAAGTAGTCTAGAAGAAGCAAATACTTTGTCAACAACAAGTGTAATAGACCCATTAGATCATTTAAAAAATAATATGAATTTAGATAAAGAGATGGATATTATTATTAATGTTGAGGATCAGAATTGGAATGCCTGCAACGGACGTACGCCAAAAGATTCTGAATTACAAATTGTAGATAATCATACCTTTAAAGTAGATTGGATTCGTATATATAAACCAATTGATAAAAATTAACTTTATTAAATAAACAATATAAAAATAGCCTTGTATTTTTGTGGGATACAAGGCTATTTTTTACTTTTTAGTATTTTATAAAATTTGGTCATCAAAAATGAACATAGTACAATGAGTAACCCAATTACACTTAAGAAACTTGCAAATTTATCTAATTTTTCGATTTCTACAATTTCTAAAGCTTTAGCAGATAGCCCCGAAATAAGTTCAAAGACTAAAGAAAAAGTAAAAAAATTAGCCAAATTATATAATTACACCCCCAATTTATTGGCTAAGAATTTGAAAGAAAGAAAGACTAGAACTATCGGTGTAATAATCCCGAATATCTTAGCTCATTTTTTTGCTAAAGTTTTGGTAGGTATAGAAAAAGAAGCTGTGAAACATGGCTATAATATAATTACATGTATATCAGACGAATCTTATGAAAAGGAGGTTAAGAGTATACAAATGTTAGCAAGTGGTAGTGTGGATGGGTTTATTATTTCTGTTTCTAAAGGAACCTATTTAAACAAAAATTATGAACATTTAACGGCAGCAATCGCTAAAAACCTTCCTGTTTTGTTGTTTGATCGTATTACCGACAAAGTAACGTGTGATAAAGTTGTTATTAATGATTTTGAATCTTCATATAATGCGACCAAAAAAATGATTGATTCTGGTTGTAAAAACGTAATATTTGTTTCTCCTATTAACAATACTAGTGTTGGTGTTGAAAGAGTACGAGGGTATCATAAAGCTTTAGAAGATTGTCAAATGCCAACAATATCTGCAGAGATATTGATCATAGAGGATTATAAAAAATTCTCAAATAGTTTTAACACGTATATTGAAAATAATAAAATAGACGGAGTTTTAGCAGCAGATGAACTTTCTGCGATTTACACAATGAATTTAGTGATTGGTAAAGGTTTAAAGGTGCCAGAAGATGTTTCAATAATAGGTTTTACCGATGGCATACTTTCAGAAAATAGTAATCCACCACTTACTACGATTGATCAACATGGCATAGAATTAGGTGAAGTTGCAACAAAAAAAATGATTGAAAGATTACAAAAGGAAGACTATACAAAAGATTATGAAACTATTACCGTAAATACAACATTAATAAAGCGTGGTTCATCTGCTATTAATTTATAATCCTTTTGTAGCATACTTTCAGACTAAAAGAAATTCAGTTTTTATTGCATCCCATTTCCAATTGCTATAACAACTACGCCAATAATCATAGCTGTAAGTCCAAGATAAAGAAATACCTTAGGTTTGGAACTTGTTTTATTCCATTCTCCAGTTAGTAAGCCAGTAATAATGGCCACAGCAACGCATGACGTATTAAAAATGGCATACCCAACTGTATTACCAGAAGAACCAAGGGTATAGGCAGCAAAAGCGAATGTTCCCGAAGCTGCAAAATTTAACAAAGCCATTATAAACGTAAAGATTAGGTTTTTGCTGGTATGAACAGAACTAAAGTTACCCCATAATTTTTTTGAGCTTAATTGATATATGAAATAGGGAATAACAAAAAAACCTCCTGATACATATATGACAATCATAACCATTACAGCAGTTGCCCATTCTGGATTGCCTGCCTGTTGACAAGCTTCATGCAGGTATGGTCTACCAAATGCATTAGCATAACTAAATCCAGTAGCTAATAATCCTCCAGCTACGGCAATTATGATACCTATAATCATAGATGAATTTTTATGCTTACCAATACTTTGAATTTCTTTATCCTCATTTTGTCTAAGAATCCCTGCTTTTCCATTAAAGAATACACCTATCAATACAATTATGATTCCAATCAATATTATACTAAATACATTGGTAGGAGGTAGGCCTTCCACCAGAAAAGGTAATAATGACCCTACTAGGATTACGGTTCCTATAAATATAGAGAACCCTAAGGATAAACCTATATGATTAATTGCTTTACCCCACATCATTGCACCTACTCCCCAAAGAATGCTAGCAAAAACCATTTTCCATAAAATATCAGAGGGAATATTGACCACAATACTATCGAACCCTTTAACAAATAAGAATCCGGCTAGTATAGGAATTATAAACATATTTATAAAAAACATCATACCCCAGGTATTTTCAAATTCATAACCTTTGGTATATTTTTCGGGCAAGGCATATAAACCTAGCATAAGACCTGCAATAATGGCAATTAAAACTCCTAAAATCATAATGTTTAATGTTATTTAGATAAAGTGTGAAAGTTGTTTGTTTCAATTATTAAATTGTGTAAAACTTAAAGACAGTTTTACTAGTGTAGGGTTCTCCCGGATAAGTTATAGTTTTAGGAGCATCATCAAGATTGGGACCATTGGGATATCTATGGGTTTCACAGCAAAATGCTTTATATTTTCCGTATTGATCGCCATTTTCTCTTTGTAAATTATCTGAAGTAAAATATCCTGAATAGAAAAGCATTCCGGGTTCAGTTGTTAGAACATCCATTGCTCGACCACTTCCTGAATGTTTAATTGAGGCTACTTTTTTTAACAAAAAATCTTGTTCGAATAAAAAATAAGTATCAAAACCAGTTTCTGTATGTTGCAGAGCGTCACTAAATAATTTACCATTTCTAAAATCTTCTGGTCTACCTTCAACTTCCTTTTCTTTTCCTTGAGGCACACCTTTATCATCTCCCACAAGAAATGAATTAGAATTAATAGTCACATTGTGATCGTGAATAGTTTCTTTGAAGCCAGATAAATTAAAATAAGAATGATTAGTTAATGAAATGGGAGTGGCTTTGTCGGTTTCAGCATGATATGAAATTATCAATTCATTTTCATTAGTAAGCGTGAACTTCGTTTTTACCTCTACATTTCCAGGGTATCCTTCTTCCATATCTGGACTATGGATAGCTAAGGTTAAAGAGATTTCGTTTTCAAGCTCTACAATTTCGTCTACTTGCCACATACGTCGGTCAAACCCTTGAATTCCGCCATGTAAATGATTCCCTCTATCATTTCCTACCAAACTATATTCTTTACCTCCTAGAGTAAATTTCCCTTCGTGTATTCGTGAGGCATACCTTCCTATTGTTCCTCCAAAATAAGGTGCATTATTTTTGTATTCTTCAGAAAAATAACCTTCAATATTCTCAAAACCACAAGTAATCTCTGTAGAGTTTCCCTCGTTATCTGGAGTGCTGATAGATGTGATGGTACCTCCATAATCTGTTATTTTAACCACTACATCATTATGATTAGATAATTCATATAAAGAAACTTTAGCTTTCCCGATGTTTCCAAAATTTGTTTTTATTATTTTCATAATTAATGTGAGAAGTTATTGTGTTTTGTATTGAATAATTTTTAGTGTAATTCCTTTTTTTCAAAAGGAGTAAGTTTTTTCCAATCGAACACCACACCTACACCTGGAGTATCGGGGGCAATAGCTTTATGGTTTTTAACCACCAAAGGTCTGATGGTATATTCATCAATTGGAAAACTATGCACTTCTAACCAACCTGCATTTTCTTGTGAAGAAACCAAACTAACGTGAAGTTCTTGCATCCCATGAGAGCATACAGGAATATTATGTTCTTGAGCCAGTTTAGCTACCCTAAGCCATCCGGTAATTCCTCCACAATTGGATGCATCTGGTTGGATAAAGGCTAATTTGGATTGTTCGAAAGCATATTCAAATTCATGAATGGTATGTAGGTTTTCACCCATTGCTAATGGGAAACTTGTTCTGTTGACTATTTCTCCGTATCCCTTATAATTATCTGGTATTATAGGTTCTTCAAACCAGGTAATATTATATTCCCTAAATCTATTGATAGCTTCTATAGCTTTATCAATATTCATAGAATAATTGGCATCCACCATAAAAGTTATATCCGGACCAATGCAGTCTCTTACAGCTTTAATTCTTTCTATATCCTCATCTAGATTGTCTCTTCCTATTTTAATTTTTACAGCATTAAACCCTCTGGATAAATAGGTTTTCATGTTATTTAATAATTTATCTAAGGGAAACATTAAATCGATACCTCCGCAATATGCTTTGCAACTATTATTTGCTCCACCAGCAATTTTCCAAAGAGGTTGATCTAATTCTTTACAGTAAATATCCCAAAGGGCAATATCAATTACAGAAATTGCAAAAGAAGCAATACCACCTCGACCTACATAATGTATATGCCATTCTAGAAAATCATAGATACCTTCTATATCTGATCCATTTTTGCCTAGAAGTACATTTTTAAAATCATGCTCGATCATTGCCTTGATAGCATGACCTCCTTTTCCTCCGGTATAGGTGTAACCTGTACCTTCACTTCCATTTTTTAATGTTATCGTTGCCGTTACCAGCTCAAAATGATAGTGATCACCATGTTTGGCATCTGATAGAACTTCTGGTAGAGGGACTTCGAATAACCGAACATCAATATTTATAATTTCGTTATCCATTTGTGTATGTTATCTTTATTTGTAGTTGAGGTAAAAGGTTTTCTTTTCTAAATATTGCTCAAAACCATATTTACCGTCTTCACCGCCACTGCCGGATAATTTATAGCCGTTATGAAATCCTTGATGTTGTTCGCCGTGGCCTCTGTTTACATATATTTCTCCGTATTCTAATTCTTCATTACATCGCATAATGGTTTTCATATCTTTTGTGAATACCATAGCAGCCAAGCCATATTCACAATCATTTGCATAGTGTATGGCTTCATCAAAGGTTTTAAATTTTAGAACGGGTAGGATAGGACCAAATGATTCTTCATGAACAATAGTCATATTTTGTTTTACATTAGTAAGTACAGTTGGTTCAAACCAATATCCCTTTTCGAATTGAGCTCCTTTAGGTCGTTTACCACCCGTAGCAATAGTGGCTCCTTCTTGTAGACTAACTTCTACCAAATGCTCCATATGCTTTAATTCTGAAGCATTTACTTTGGGGCCCATATCCGAATCTTCTAACATGGGATCTCCTATTTTAAGAGCTTTTGTAGCTGCGATAAATTTATCCATAAATTTATCATAGATATCTTCGTGTACATACATACGTTCATTACAGGTACAAACCTGACCACAGTTATCAAAACGCGAATGTAGGGCAGAGATCACGGCAGCATCAATATCTGCATCTTTGAATACTATGAAAGGAGCTTTTCCTCCAAGTTCTAACTGTACATGAGTTAGGTTTTGAGCTGCGTTTTTGGCAATTTGTTGACCAACAGGAGTAGACCCGGTCATTGTAACCATTTTGGTAATAGGATGTTCTACCAAAGCATTACCCATCGCGCGTCCAGGTCCGGTAACAATATTAATAACTCCATCAGGAATTCCTACTTCTTTGGCAATATATCCTAGCTCTAATGTTGCCAACGGGGTCTCAGAAGTTGGTTTTATTACAATTGTATTGCCAGCAACTAAAGCTGGGCCTAGTTTTCTGGCCGCTAATGCCAATGGGAAATTCCAAGCTGTAATAGCAACGATTACACCTCTTGGTACTTTTTGAATCCATATTTGTTCATCTGCATTGTCTGAAGGTAAAATATCACCTTCGATTCTTCTGGCCCATTCACAAGCATATTGAATAAAAGAAGCAGTAACTTCTACCTCCATACGGGCTACTTTAAGTAATTTTCCTTGTTCTTTTACTAATAATTCTGCTAAGTACTCTTTTTTTGCTAGTATCTGATCGGCAAATTTATATAGTAATTCGGCTCTTTGTCGAGCCGGAGTTTTTTTCCAGGATTTAAATGCTTTATCAGCCGCTTCAAGGGCATTAATGCCTTCTTGCGGAGTTCCATTTTGAATGGTAGCTACAATTTCTTCTGTTGAAGGGTTAATAACATCAATAGTTTCATTAGATGTTGAGGTCACCCATTTTCCATTAATAAATAGTAAATATTCTTTTATAGTGCTCATTTTTATCTTGTATTTCTGATGTTGTTACTTAATTATCTTCCCATCCATCCACCGTCAACCACTGTGATTGAACCATTCATGTAACTTGCCGCTTCTGAGGCTAAAAACACTACGGGACCTGCAAAGTCCTGAGGTTCACCCCATCTGCCAGAAGGAATTCTAGAAAGGATAGAAGAAGCTCTATTGGGGTCATTTCTTAAAGCTTCTGTATTGTCTGTTGCGATATAACCTGGCGCGATTGCATTTACATTTACACCTTTTCCAGCCCATTCATTAGCAAAAGCCATTGTCATTTGACCAATTGCTCCTTTACTAGCGGCATATCCAGGCACAGTGATTCCTCCTTGAAAGGTTAATAAGGATGCCGTAAATATAATTTTACCATTTCCTCTATTGATCATTTCTTTTCCAATTTCTCTGGTAAGAATAAATTGAGCATTTTGATTTACTTCAATTACTTTATCCCAGTATTCATCAGAATGTTCTACGGCAGGGGCTCTCAATATTGTTCCTGCATTATTAACTAAAATATCGATGACAGGAAAGTCTGATTTGACTTGATTGATGAATTTATACAAAGATTTTCTGTCAGAAAAGTCACATTGATAGGCTTTGAAATTTTTTCCGATTGCAGTTATTTCTTGTTCTATTTCACTTCCTTTTTTTTCTAAACTTGCAGAAACACCAATAATGTTTGCACCCGCTTCTGCTAGACCAATAGCCATAGCTTTTCCTATTCCTCTTTTACAACCTGTTACTAGGGCAGTTTTTCCTTCTAAACTAAATTTATTTAAAACACTCATTAATTTTGTATTGTTGGTTTATGTTTACAATTGGCAATCCATTAATATTTTAAGACCATCAGGTTTTTTATCGATATTTTCAAATACTTCCTGTATTTTACTAAGGGTTGTATATCAGTAATTAATTGTTCAAAGGGGAGTTGGTTATCTGTAATTAATTGAATCGATTTTTCGTAGTCTTCTTTTTCATATACTCTCGCTCCTATAAGTTTGAGTTCTTTCCAAAAGAATTTGAATAAATCAATGTTTTTCTTTTCGCCGTGTATTGCTACCATTACGATTCTTCCTCTAATTCCTGCAATTTCTGTCATGACATCAAGTGCGGGTTGCACACCAGCGACTTCAAAAACTACATCGGCTAATCGTCCTTCTGTTTTTTCTTTAACATATTGTATCAGATCTGTATGTGTAGGGTTTACAACATCAAAACCGAGATCTTGAGCTTTACTTATTCTTACAGGATTGATTTCTGATATAATTACGTTTGCACCAGTATTTTTAGCTACCATAGCAACTAGTAATCCAATAGGTCCTCCTCCCAATACAACAGCAGTTTCCTTATGTTTTAATTGACTTAATCTCACATCATGTACAGCCACAGAAAGTGGTTCTATGAGCGCAGCAAGTTTTAAATCTGTAGTAGTTTTTAGTTTGTGAAGTGTAAATGCAGGTACATTCCAATATTGTTGCATAGATCCAGGACTATCAATACCAATAAATTTTAGATCTTCGCAGATATGATTAAATCCTTTATCTGAAGGTTTAACGCCTCTATCATCTAAAGGCCTAACGACTACTTTGTCGCCGACTTTATATGTTGTTACATTGTCTCCTACGGCATCAATGGTGCCTGACATTTCATGACCAATAGTAATCGGAAAATTTACTCTTTTATCCATCATACCATGATAGATATGGACGTCAGTTCCGCATACCCCTGAATAAGCGACTTTAATGCGTACATCATCTTTTGCAGGAGCTTCAACTTCTGTTTCAATTACATTGAAGGTTTTATTACCCTCGTATCTAGTTGCTTTCAATGTTATATATATTAAATTACTTAATTATCTTTTTGTATTGTTTCTTTTTTCTTTCCATTTGGTTTTTTAGCTCCTCTGGCTACATGTGATGATTTTCTATAGGAATCAAAACGCATAATACTCTGTTCATGCCAGTTGTTGTATACATGAGATAGTCCCCAATCAAAAATCTGAGTTGGATTACCTTTTGGAGCTTCTAGTGTCCTGTTTAGTCCAATTGCGTGAGGCATATTTGCTCCTTTTACAGCACCTTTTATTTCAAAGTTTATTCCATCTGGTGACCATTGTAATGTATTTCTTTCAGGACCATCTGTAGTGATTAGTGAGGCAATACCGCCTTGTGTTGGCCAAACGCAAATTTCATGGCCCGAATTAGAGATAGGGTTATACTTTGATTTTATATAAGGACCTTTGGGGGTATCAGCTATCGCAACACCATGACGGATTTGGCGTCCTCCAAATAATATTTCTTCTCCCATTTGTTCTCCTTTGTAATACAAGTAAAATTTACCTTTAAAAGGTACTATGCAGGGGTCATGAACTTTGTGAGAGTCAAAATCTCCTTTTTTTTCGACTAAGAATCTATTTTGTTCAGTTCCTTGCCATATTCCATTATCAGCAGGCTTTAGAATTGGTTCTACACTTTTTGTCCAAGGACCATCGGGTGAATTAGACCAAGCCAGACCTACTTGATTCTTCACTCTTACATTATAAGGTGACTTTACTGTTTGATAGCATAGGTAATACATACCTTCATGCTTCATAATTTCAACGGTAAACACTGATCTGTCATCGTACGATCCTTTTTCTCCACGAGGTACGGCTATTCCTTGTTCTTTCCATGTCCAACCATCCTCTGACGTGGCGTACCAGATATCACATCGATCCCAGGGAAACACTTTATCATTTTCAATATCTCCTCCAAAACCATCTGTTTTACCAATGCTTTTTGAGTACCAGACATAGTATTTTCCATTTTCTTTGATCATAGCCGATGGATCGCGACGTACAATACCTTTTTCATAAGCTAAATCTCCTTTTAAGGGTTTCATTGCATTAAAAACCCGATACCAATCATTTTCGACATATTTCCATTGTAATGCTCTTTTTGAAGCAGCACTTAGATAATCTTTATTGGTAATACCAAATCGATCTAATTTTTCTTTAGATAGGTCTAATTTTGGTTCACTTGTTTTTTCTTCGGTATTATTTTTTCTTGTTATTTCTGGTTGCGTTTCCTTTTGTTTATTGCAGGCATTTAATAAGAAAAGAGATAAGCTGTATAAGATAATTTTATAACTTAAGTTCATAAGAAAATTTAGTTTTTGAGTTTTTATTTAATCAATGGCAATATGGATATCATTACTAGATAATTTTTTAGAAACAGCCTTAATTGTTACGTTAGATTTTTGTGTTGTTGATTGTGCAAGGAGTAAACATCTTCCTTTGTGGGTTATGATTTCATTTGATTGATAATCTTGAATGTTACTGGCAGATCCGTTATCAACACCTAGAATCTTGGTTTTGCCATCAACAATAAAGCTAATTTTTTCATTGCTGGTTGTAACTGGATTTCCTTTTTTATCAATCAATTGGGCAACTATATGAGCAGTAGTATATCCATCTGCTTTTAATACTGTTTTGTCTGTTGTAAGTTTTATACTGTCGGCCGCATCAGATGTATTAATGGTTTCTATTTGTTGTATTTCTCCATTTTTAGATCCTACAACTTTTAATTCCCCTCGGGTATATGGAACAATCCATTTGTATATTCTATCTTCAAAATTTATGAGTTTTTTAGATCCTAAACTTTCTCCATTAAGACATAATTCGATTTCATCACAGTTAGAATATACCTCTACAATGATTTTGTCTTTTTCAGTATAATTCCAATGATTATTTACATCGTGCCAAACCCAAAGAGCTGTTTTCCAGGCATCTTTTGTTTTTTCTTTAGGTTCTCCATCTTTTCCTATTTTGTAAATTGATTTATCAAGTATCTGTGTGGTAGCATAAATATGAGGGTCTTTATTCCATAATGTTTTTATCATATGATAGGAGGGTTTTTCAAAACCTGCTAGATCTAACATTCCGCTAGGAGTTGCTTTTCTAGGCCATTGGTTGTTTGATTCACCCATATAATCGATCCCGGTCCATAAAAATGTTCCAGAAATAAATGGCCGTTCTTCAATGGCTTTCCATTCATGCCATTGCACAAGGTTCTCGGTTCCCATTATGGGCTTATTAGGATAGTTTTTATGGCCATAGTCATATAAAATTCTTCTATAACTATATCCTACTACATCTAATGCATCTGCATAACCAGATAGGTGACTAGCTGAGGGTAAAATACAATTTGCCGTTATATAACGGGTGGTATCTAGTTCTCTAGTCCACGTGGCTAGTTTCTTGGCAGTTTCACCAATGTCATAGGCTCCTTTGGGTAGGGTTTTTAATTTTTCTGTGATTTGTTCTACTGTGTGGGGAGGTTCTTCCCAAAAATAATTACCGTCCCAATTTATATTATTAAAAAAACCTGTAGCGTTAGCGTTTCTTGGGTATGTCCATTCAATTTCATTACCGATACTCCATTGAAAAATAGAAGGATGATTACGGTGTGCTAACATAGTGTTTTTAAGATCTTTCTCTGCCCATTTTTGAAAATGTTGAGTATAACCTCTGGTGATTGAATCTATACTTTTTTCGTTTGTGTTTAATCGTTTATCTTTTGGGTTATCCCATTCGTCAAAAAATTCATCTTGAACTAAGAATCCCATTTCATCACATAAATCTAAAAACTCTTGTGAACCAGGGTTGTGCGCTATTCTTATGGCATTACATCCGGCATCTTTAAGTTTTTGTAATCGTCTACGCCAAATATCTTTGGGTACAGCCGCACCAACAATCCCACCATCATGATGAAGACAGACTCCTTTTATAGGAGTATTGATATCATTTAGGAAAAACCCCTTGTTAGCATCAAATTTTATTTTTCTAATACCAAAAGAAACCTGATTTTTATCTAGAACAATACCTTCTTGAACTAATGTAATAGTGGCCTTATACATTCTTGGTGATGCGATGTCCCATAAATATGGTTTAGGTATAGAAAGGGTACTTTCTAGATTGATTTGCTGATGTGCTTTTACATTGTATTTTTTTGAATAATCAGATACAAGTTTAGTGTTATCATCATAAATCTGAATTTGTAGGTCAAAATTTTGTTCTGATTGATTATTATTTTTTACTAATGTTTTTAAATGTGTCGTAGTGATATCTTTGGAAATACTTGGGGTAGTAATAAAAATACCCCATATTGGAACATGAAGATTATTTTTATGAATAAGTTTTACATTTCTATAAATCCCAGATCCAGTATACCAACGACTATCTACATATCTACTATGATCTACTTTAACTTTAATAGTATTTAGAGAGTCATTATTTCTCAAGGTTTTTGTAATATCAAAAAAGAAAGGAGAATATCCGTATGGATGTGATCCTAGTAATTGATTATTAATATGAACTTCGGTATTGTTATAAACCCCATCAAATAAAAGATATGTTGTTTTAGAGTTGTCTTTATTTAATAAAAAGTTCTTTTGATATAATCCAATACCTCCTGGTAAATATCCAGTTGCCCCTTCTTTGCTAGCATCAAATGAAAAACTAACGCTCCAATCATGTGGTAATCTAATTTTTTTCCAATCTGGTTTCTCTTTTTTTTCTGATTTTTCTAGAAGCCTAAATTCCCAATTGTAGTTGAAATCATGATTTCCAATTTTTGAATAGTTTTGAGCATTACTTTCCAAGAATAAGAATACTAAAAGTAATGCAAGAACAGGTCTTAATAACATATGTAAATTATAGAATAAATTTTCTTACAAAGATCAATACTAATCGCGTAATCTTGTTTTAACTACAACTAGACATAAACTAGACAATTTAATCTAACTCTTGTAAATAACTAGACAAAAACTCTATTTTTGACATCAAGCATTGTCTTAAGGTAATTTTTTTTTAATAATTTTTGTTAATTTATAAGAAATAGACACTATTCTTCATTGTTTTTGGGTAATACAATAAAGTTTAAGTAAGCCATGTATTGTTAGATATGATTTTTTGGTTTTGTGTTCAAAACATAAAACCATGTAATTGTAGATGATAAAAAGTCAAAAAATATTGTAAGAATCAAATGATGAAGAAATTATTATTGGTATTTAATTTTCTAATTATTCTATTGTTCCAGAATTTTTCATCTGGACAAATACCATATCAGACAAATAAATATTTAGAAGAAGCTCGAAAAAATAAATTTGTGAATTTCGAGAAAGCTGTACATAATTATGAAAAAAGTATAGCATATTTTACATACAAAAAAGATACATTAAACCTTATTAATAGCATTCATGAATTATCTGAATTGTATGGGCATAATCTAAACTATGGTAAATCATATGATGGGTATTGGAAAGCGTTATTTTTAGCAGAAGAAAGTAATGATGAATTTTCTAAATCTAGAGTGTATCAATCCTTAGGTTGGTTATATAGTTTCTACAACCGAAACAAAAAAGCACTAGAGAATTTTGATAAAGCTTTAGATATTAGTAAAAAACTTTACCTAAAAAAAGAGATTGATGAAGGTTATCTTATCAGTGATTATTTTTCCAAAGCAAATTTTTATAGATATAATAGAGATTTTGAAACTGCAAGGAAATATGTGGATAGTTGTTTTATTTATTTTAAATCTAAAAATAATCAAACTCAAAATTATTTTTTAGAATCTGAACGAGGTTTTTTATTAGCTATAGATGGTCAATTTGATACTTCGGAAAAGATTTTAAATGAGTCCTACACCTATTTTAAAGAAAACAACGAATCGTATTTGGTTATTGTACATTACTTTTTTGCACAGTTGTATCAGATCAAAGGAGCACTTAAAAAAAGTAAGTATCATTATCTAAAATCTCTTGAATTATCAAGTAAGTATAATAGCCATATGAATTATCAAATTATAAATCATAAGGAATTATCAACAATATATTATGATTCTAAAGAGTATAAAGACGCTTTTTTCCATATAAATAAAGCCATTGGTTTAGAAAACAAAATATTTGGTATAAATAGTAAAAACAATGAATATTTATTTGAAATTAAGGATAAATATCGCTTACAAAAAACCGAACAAGAACAGATACTAAAAGAACAAAGGTTACTAAAACTAGAGCATAAACAAAAACTATCTAGGTTAAGATCTATTCTATTATTTATAACATTATTTTTCTTAATAATTTTTGGTTTCATGGTGTTCAAAAATTTAAAGAGAAGGCATAAAAGAGAAAAGATTTTATTAAAACAAAAGCAGAAGATTAAACTTAAAGAGAATAAAAAGGCAATTGATTTAAAAAATAAAGAACTTGCAAAATCAGCATTACAGCTTATTGAAAAGGATGAGTTTATTGCAGGTTTAAAAAATGCACTTACAGAAAACAAAGAAGAGTTAAATTCGACTACAATAAATAAAGTAATAAAATCTATTCAATCTGGAGTAGGGAGTAACTGGAAAGAATTTGAAGCCCGATTTATCGATATTAATCAAGATTTTTATAAAAATATAAAACAAGATTTTCCTCCATTAACTCAAACAGATTTAAAGATCTGTGCATTAATAAAGCTTAATTTTTCTAGTAAGGATATGTCTTCACTTTTAGGAATCTCTATAGAAAGTGTGCATACTTCTAGATATCGATTAAGAAAAAAATTAAAATTAGACAGAAATGATAATTTGGTAGAATTTGTATCTAAGTATTAAAACATTATTACCTTTTTGTTATAGTAGCATCCAAATTCATTATGGTACTAGCTATTACTGCATTTGCTGCTATTAAAGGTAAATTATCGTCTTTAAGGATTTGAAAATCTCCAGAACTTATCCAACCTTTAGTTTTATCAGTATTTTCTTTGAATTTCTCATATTCTTTCTGTTGAAAAGACATTAAAATTTGTAATTCTTTATCAGAGATAGTTTTTCCGGTTAACTTTATATAGGTGTCTTTTATACCTTCCTCAATACTCGAGAATTTGGTCATATTTTTACCGATTACTTTTGCTGCTTCTAAATAAGTTGGGTCATTAAGTAATACTAAAGCTTGCAATGGGGTATTTGTTTCTTGTCTTCTGGTAGTACAGATATCTCTATTTGCAGCATCAAATGTTCCAATAGTAGGATTTGGAGCTGTTCTTTTCCAAATAGTGTATAAACTTCGTCTGTATAATTTTTTACCAGAATCTTTTTTATACGGTAAGTGTGTCATAATCCATAATCCGTCTGGTTGATAAGGTTTTACACTTTCGCCTCCTATTTCTTTATTTAGTATACCACTAGCAAGTAATGCATTATCTCTTAGCATTTCTCCTGATAATCGTTTAGAAGGGCCTCGAGCCAATAATTTATTATAAGGGTCTAGTTCTCTGATTTGATTTGAGGCTTTAGAATCTTGTTGATAGGTATTAGACATGACTATTAACTTATTCAATTTTTTAAGGTCCCATTTGGATTGCATAAATTCATTTGCAAGCCAATCAAGCAATTCGGGATGGGTGGGTAGCGAACCTTGATTCCCAAAATCTTCAGATGTTTCTACGATACCAGCACCAAAGAAATTTTGCCAATACCTATTTACCGCTACTCTTGCTGTTAAAGGATGTTTGGGATTCATAAGCCATTTGGCAAGACCTAATCTGTTTTTGGGTAAATCTTTTGGCATAGAGGGGAGGCTTTCTGGAGTATTAGAAAAGACCTCTTCTCCAGGAGAGTCATACTGGCCTCTTTCTAAAATATATGTTTTACGTAATTTTGGGGTTTCTTTCATAACCATGACTTCTTGAATGTCATTCACACTGTCGGCATACATGGTTCTAAGTTTTTGAAGTGAGGATTTGGTTTCTTTTGTAGACTTAGATTTAGATGATAAATAGTATTTTTTTAGGTTGTTAAATTCTTCTTTCGAAAGTTCATTATTGGATTTGTTTAGAATTGAACTTAGAGATTCTTTATCTGCTATTTTTAAGATTTCGATTTGGGTTAATTCTTTATCAAAAATAAAGAGTTCATCTAGTATAGCTTTGGCTATACCTTTTCCTCTCCATCTTGCTCCTAATTGTAGACCAGGTTCTATAGGTTTAGAATAGATGTAGTCTTCAAAATTATGAAATACAATGTCTTTGTATAGGTTATCTATCTTTATTTTTGACTCCATTTCCTTACCATTTAGATAGACTTTAAGACCACTAGCTTTGCTAGAGCCATCATATGTAAGTGTGAGTTGTATCCATTGATCTCTAGGCACTTTCTCTTTTGTTAGTTCTACGATAGCATTATCTGGCCATACATGGGCCAAAAGTAGTTCCAGAGTATTGTCTTCTTTTATAGCAAGATGATATCCTCTATAGCTATGCAGACGTGTGCCTTGTCCTTTATGAAAAATGACTCCTTCTTTAAGGTCTCTAGGGATGAAAATACGTAATCCAATACTAAAAGCTTCGCTTCGCTGAAAAATTCCTATTTTATCTAAATCAAGCCACGAATCCCCATCAAATTGTAGACCTCTACCAGAATAACCTTCTTTTAGAATAACGTTTTGATTGGTTGTGAATTGGGTTTTTATAATACCCTTTTGTTGATGATTTAGTTTATTTGAGATGTTTTCGTTTTCAAAGTCAAAATATGCTAAAAGATGCTTTCTGTCTTTAAATGAATCAATTTTGTACTTCTCTTCTGAGATCCATTTTTTTACATGATCTAATTCATTAGTTTTTACATTTTCAAGTTCTTTTTCTTGTTCTTGAATCAAACTGTCAATGTATGTAGCCATTTTTTCTTCATCCTGAGTAGGCAGAAGTAGTGTTGGTACAGGTGTTGACCAATCCCAAGGGATTTGACCAGATTCGTTTACCTGATTAAAAAAACTATATAACTCAAAATAATTTTTTTGCGAGATAGGATCATATTTATGATCATGGCATTTGGCACAAGCTACAGTTAACCCCATAATTCCTTGACCTACGACGTTTGTTCTATCTGCTACATATTCGGACCTAAATTCTTCATCAATAATACCCCCTTCTAAATTTTGAGGATGTAAACGATTAAAACCAGTGGCCAATATTTGTTCTTTTGTAGGATTCTCCAATAAATCACCAGCCAATTGCCAAGTAACAAATTGATCATACGGCATATTCTGATTAAAAGATTTTATCACCCAATCTCTCCAGGGGCTCATATCTCGATATCGATCTACAAAATACCCATGAGTATCCGCATATCTGGCTAAATCTAACCAATCTATTGCCATTTTTTCTCCGTAATGTGGTGATGCTAACAATCGATCTACTTGTTTTTCATAAGCATTTTGAGAAGTATCATTTGTAAATGTTAAGATTTCTTTCTTGGTTGGTGGTAAACCTGTGAGATCTAAAGATACCCGTCGAAGTAATAATTCTTTTGTAGATTTTTTTGCAGGGGTAATATTTTGTTGTTCTAATTTTTTGAGAATAAAATTATCGATAGGATTTGAAGGATTGTATTTTTTATCTATTTGCGGAATTTTAGGTTCAACAACAGGAATAAAAGCCCAATGATCCTTATACTCGGCCCCTTGATCTATCCATTTTATTAGTATTGCTTTTTCGTTGGCAGTTAAAGTAAGATAAGAACCTGGTGTAGGCATAATTAAATTAGGGTCTTGTGACAAAATTCTATGAAAAACCTCGGATTTTTTTAAATTTCCAGGATCTATTGCAAATTTACCTGGTGATTCTGGTAGCTCTAAGAAAGCGGTTTCTGGAGTATGTAATTGTAGTCCAGCAGAAACCTTTGCTTTATCTGGTCCATGACAAATAAAACATTTATCAGATAGAATAGGTTTTACGTGAATATTGTAATCTATGTTTTTTGGTAAACTCTTGTATGATATTTCTACTTCTTCTGGTAAAGAAGGATGACAACCTATATGTATTAAAATTAAGCAGGATATAAGAAGAAATCTTATTTTCATAATTAATTGCTTTTCGATAATATTTTGATCTCAAAATTAAGATATCGAATAGCTCAATATGGTTTTTCTAACTAGACAAAAACTGTACAATAACCGTTAGAAAACTAAATGAAGTTAGGTTGTTTCTTGTTTTTTTATATAATTTTTGGAATTGGCTTAGCGATCTCTATTTATAGAGAGTAAACAACTATTTGCAATCGTAGTTTAATGAATGAGAAAACTGTTTCCCTCCTTTTTGAATATTTACGATTCATCTATTAATATCCTATAAATAAAAAGAGACTGCCTTTTAAGGTAGCCTCTTTACTAGGTTTTAAGATATAAATTGGTTGATATATTAAGATGATACAGCAATAACCTGCTGTTTTTTTAGTTGTTTTTTGGTTAAATCACGAGTTAACCAGCCACTTCTTCCTGCTGTGGCTATGGCATAAGGGGTGATCCAGAATAAGGTAAATGCGTAAAAAACACTATATGGGTATGCCCAAAATGCTTCAGATACACTATGTTTCTTAGCATAAAATATAGCTTGAATACTTGAAAAAGCCAAAATGCTTACTAGTGTAGAACTAAGGAATAATACTGGATACGTAACGATAAAAAATAGCATTAGTAATAGTCCAGGATATGCCATTGTCATTTTTAGCCATTGGTTTAGTAATAGTATTCTTGTACCACTTTTAGAACCATCTCTAAAATCAGTAAAAGCAAATTTACTCATTGCAATATTTTCACGAATATTACTTCTTTCCCAACGTATAAACATCTTTGATAGATTTTTATAACGCTCAGGAATGTTGGTGTAAACAAATGCATTACGTTGAAATAAAACTTTATAACCTTGCTTTAAAATCATATTGGTCATGGCTCTATCTTCTCCAATTTTTGACACTTGTCCCATAAAAGTTTGATTAATCCAATCCGGAAGACAATTAAAAACGGCTTCTTTACGGTAAGCAGATAACGCTCCTGGGGTACACAACACAGATCCTAATCTACTTTGTGCAGAACGTATAAACTCAAAACTAAATGCAAAGCTTACATTTAACATGCGTGGTATTAAAGCTTTATCTCTGTTTAATACACGTACATTTCCTGCTACTGCACCACAATTCTTGTCTACAATAAAAGGACTTGCCATAATACGTAAAGTATCTTTCTTAACGATAGAATCACTATCAACAGTTATAAATACATCTCCTGTGGCTAAGTTAAATCCACGATATAATGCATGTCTTTTTCCTTTGTTTTTTGGTTGTTGATAGATAGAAACACGGTTTCCTAATTCATTTTTTGCTTTTTTCATCCACTGCCATGTATCGTCCTGACTACCATCATCTATAGAAAGTATCTGTACTTTTTCAGCGGGATAATCACTTTCAGCTAAACTAATTAACGTCTTATAAACTAATTCACCTTCGTTGTATGCTGGTACTATTACTGTTAGAAGAGGTAGTTCACTATTAGAGATAGGTTTAATTACTTTATATCTTAGATATAAAAATAGTATGTAGATTAAAAAACTCACCTTAACGGCAAGTAGAGAAAAACCAACTACCATTAAGGTCATTCCCCAAGCGGTATTCATTCTTTCTAAATAGATTTCTTCAAAATAGGGTTGCAAAAAATAGAACGAAAATGCAGCACCAAACATTAATATAAAAGTTCCTAATAGAATTAAAGGAGATGAAGAGTTTGAAATAAATTTTTCTATACCGTTGCGGTCTTTGTTCATAATCATTAATTGTTTTATTAATACCTTTCTGGATAAAGCAATTGTAGTACCATTTTGAATATACTT
This sequence comes from Aquimarina sp. AD10, assembly GCF_003443715.1. Taxonomy (NCBI): domain Bacteria; kingdom Pseudomonadati; phylum Bacteroidota; class Flavobacteriia; order Flavobacteriales; family Flavobacteriaceae; genus Aquimarina; species Aquimarina sp. AD10. Next base: position 5,693,521 of record NZ_CP031965.1, read on the forward strand.
GGAAAACAGTGTTTTAAGTAAAAGTGTTTATTGTAAAGTGTGAAGAATTTCCACAGGTGTGTAAAATCAACCCACTATTTTATGGGGAAAATGTAGTTGTTTTTTAACGTGAGAATCGCTAATTATAGTAGAACAACTTCATGATGTTTATAGGTGTAGAAATCTGCTAAAAATTAAATGATTTGGTATTTTCTATAAAAAACATACCTTTCTTACTACTATAAAAAACGTTTTTTTAAAAGATATACAAATGCAGCACTTATTATAAAAGATACATAGTGTAATTTGAAAACCAATGAAAGATTTACAAATAATAACGAACCCTGAAGTTAAATTGATTTTTGATAATTATCCGGACTCTATACGGAATAAAATGTTTAGCCTTCGTGAATTGATTATAGAAACTGCCAAAGAAATTGACGAAATAACTACGTTGGAAGAAACTCTTAAATGGGGTGAACCAAGTTATTTAACAAAGATAGGAAGTACGATAAGAATGGATTGGAAAACAAAAAAGCCAAATCAATATGCAATGTATTTTCAATGTACAAGTAGATTAGTAGAGACTTTTAAAATGATTTTTAAAAACACTTTTGATTTTGAAGGAAAAAGAGCTATCATCTTTCAAATGGAAGACGATATTCCTGCCGAGGAATTGAAATTTTGCATAAAAGCAGCTTTAAGATATCATACCGTAAAACATTTACCAACCTTAGGAATATGAGAAAGAAGGAAAAAGTGTTTTTTTAAGGTAATAAAATGGAATAATTTTGTTATTTCTCGAATATCATTCTGCAAAAAATGTTTGTTACTCTTGTATAACAATGTGTTACTAAATAATTAAAGATTTAATTGTAATTTAGGTGTGTTCAATTAATCAATCAAAAAATGGGGTCACTAAAAAAGATAGTAATATTATGTTTGTTTACAGCATGTTTTTTTTCTTGTAAAATAGAAGACAAACTAGAAACTAAAACGAACATCTATAAAGAATTTTTGAATAAACTTCAACAGAAGGGGATAACAACGGGAAACATACTGGTATACAAAAAAGGAGAAGTTGTTTTTAAAAATAGTTCGGGATTAAGAAGCATCAACCCTAAGGATTCTTTGACTTTAGATTCGAAATTTCGTCTAGCATCTGTGAGTAAACAGTTTACAGGTATGGCTATCATGAAACTAAAAGAATCTGGTAAGCTAGATTATGATCAAAAAGTAAATACCATTCTTCCCGAATTTCCATATAAAGAAATTACAGTTAGGCACTTGTTACACCATACCTCTGGGTTAACCGATTACGAAAGGTTAATCGATCAGAATTGGAAACCTGAAGACTCTACTAAAAGATACATTTTAGGAAACGATGAGATTATCAAAGAAATGTATAGGGTAAATCCAGAATTAGATTTTAAAACTGGAGAAAAATGGGAATATAGTAATACAGGTTATTTGTTTTTAGCGTCTATAGTAGAAAAATTATCAGGACAACATTTTAGTGAATTTTTGAAAGAACAAATTTTAGACCCTTTAAAAATGAACAACTCTATTTTGTATAAATATCAAGAGGCTGCAGATGTAAACATGCCAAATCGCGTTTTTGGTTACCGAAAGGCGTTGAATCAAAAAGATTTACAACTTAATGATTATAATATTGTCAACGATGTAAGAGGTGATGGGGGTATTTACTCAACATTAGAGGATTTGATGAAATGGAATATTGCACTTTCTAATCATACAATTATTCCAAAAAAGTATTTAGACGAGGCATTTACACCAGGAAAATTAAACAATGGAGAAGAAACTAACTATGGTTTTGGCTGGTTTATAGAATCCAAAACCAAACCAAGAATTGTTTTTCATTCTGGAGGTTGGGTAGGTTTTGGTACTTATTTATATAATGAAGTCGATGCCGAAAATGGGTTTATTGTATTAACTAATAATTCAAATAATAATTTTCGGGATATTGTGATTGGTTTTGCGAATATTAATAGAAATGAAGCGTACAAGATTCCAAAATTTAAAGGAGAAACGGTTTTAGCCGAAAAAATATTAAATGAAGACATTGATAAAGGTATTGCTTATTATCACGAAATAAAAAAAGATACATTAACCTACGAAGTGAAAGAAAGTAATATTAATCAATTGGGGTATCAGTTATTACAAAATGGTAATTTAGAAGAGTCCTTGAGAATATTCAAATTAAACATAGATGAATATCCAAACTCAGCAAATGTGTATGATAGTTATGGTGATGCACTATTAGAAAAAGGGGATTCTATACGGGCTTTAACGAATTTTAAAAAATGTTATGCTATGGATAATACTTTGGACTACGCTAAGGATAAAGCAGACAAATTAGAAGAGCAGCTTAAAATGTAATAGTTAATACTTAATCATACTAATATTGCTAGTAGCATCAGATATTCAATTAAAAGATTTTCTAAATTCTAAAGGCGACATTTCTGTTTTATTTTTGAAAAGTTTAGTAAAAGATGTAGGGTGTTCAAAACCCAAATTGTAAGCAATTTGGCTTACCGAAAGTAATGTGGTTGATAATTGATCTTTAGCTTCTTCTATCAATTTATTATGAATATGTTGTTGCGTGCTTTGTCCGGTGATCGATTTGAGCATACTACTTAAGTAATTTGAAGAAAGGTTTAAACGATTAGCAGTCCATAAAACTGTAGGTAAACCTTTTTCAATCAAATTCTCGTCCTTAAAATAATCAGATAAAACGTTCTCTAACTTATTTAATATTTGATGGTTCGAGATCTTACGAGTTATAAATTGTCTTTCGTAGAATCGTTCGGCATAATTGAGTAGTAACTCTAACTGTGAAATAACTATTTTTTGGCTAAATTTATCAATATTAGATTCATATTCGCGCTTTATATTGTTTAAAAGATCTGTGATCATTACTTCCTCTTTTTCAGAAAGAAAAAGTGCCTCATTTATGTTGTAACCAAAAAAAACATAGTGTTTTACTTGTTTGGCAAAAGGTGAATTCCATAAAAAATCCGGATGCACTAATAACAACCAACCTGAGGGTTTACTATTTTTAATATTTGGATTGCTACCTAAACTCATAACTTGATTGGGGGCAACAAAAGTCATTAAGCCTTGGTCAAAATCATATTCTTGTTGACCGTAAAAGAATTTATGTGCAACATTACGCTTTAACCCAATAGTATAATAATCTTGTCTCCATTTCAAATTATCAATATCTGATGGATATTTTACTTTACTATAATCTATTAAACTAATTAATGGATGTTCAGGAGCACTTATACTAGCTAGGTTGTGATAATCGCTAATTTTTTTGAAATGTTTTAATTCTTTCATCAGTATAAATTTATGTAAAAGATATTACACTAACATCCCTCCAGATACTTCAATTCTTTGACCATTAATCCAACTTGCTCTATCAGAACATAAAAAAGCTACAGTGCCGCCAATATCTTTGGCTTCACCAACACGACCTAATGCTGTAATATTGGCTATAATGTTTCTTTTTTCTTGATTATCTCGATTACTTCCCCCGGCAAAATCGGTGGCTATAGCTCCAGGAGCGATAACATTGGCTGTAATTTTGCGTGCACCTAATTCTTTTGCCAAATAACGTGTAAAGACTTCTATACCACCTTTCATCATAGCATATGCAGACATGCCTGGTAAACTAAAACGGGCCAGGCCACTAGATATATTAATAATTCTTCCTCCTTCATTTATATAAGACAATGCTTTTTGGGTTAAAAAATATACGCTTTTAAGATGTACATTTATCATTTCATTGAATTGCTTTTCTGTAGTGTCGGATATCAAATTAAATGCCCCGGTACCAGCATTATTAATTAGAAAATCAAAATTGGGGCTACCAGTTTCTTGTTTTAAATAGTCTATGGCATTAACAATAAATTGTTGTCCGCTTTTGTAGTCATTTGCATCAAAGTGAAAAGCGATGGCTTTTTGACCAATTGATTTTATTTCTGAAATAACTTCTTTTGCTTTATCTTCATTACTGTTATATGAAAAGATAATATCTACTCCGTCTTTGGCAAGATTAATTGCCATATCTCTTCCTAGTCCTCTAGTTGCTCCTGTAATAATTGCTGTTTTTTGAGTCATTTTTTATATTGTGTTTAATTACAATACAAAGTTGAATCAAATTGTGAAGTCATAATGTGCCAAATCTATGATAGTCCTATCCAAATCTAATATTTTAGATAAATCCAAAACTTCATTTTTTATTTACAATCAGATTGAGTTTTTTTATTTTTCCATTGGATCCAAAACTCCTGTAACCCTTCAGGTGTTTTTGTAATTTTGCTGATATCCAAGGTATGGCCTTCCAGAGTGACTCCTTCAAGTTCTTTTTTTCTTTTATTTAGCGCAGGGGCATGATTCCAGCCTCCAACGTGGTCAAAAGAAGTATAAGCTTCGCATTTGGAGTTAACAGAGGTAAAAGGAATGAAAAGATAATAAACTACTTTTCCACTTCCCATTCCTTGAGTTGTCATTTTGATAGAAGAAAAATCTACTTTTTTATAGTTTTTTTCATGATAAAGTTCTTTTAGTTTGTCCCCTACATTTCCACTCATTTTATTAGAAAATTGATGCGCAATATCCTGACCGTTTATAAATTCGGGTCCTGTATATGCTCCACTACAACCATTTTCGGTACATTCTATTCTGTTTTTTTCTTGAGTTTGCGTTTCTAGATTTTTCTTTTGATATTTTTCACAACTCAATTGAAAGAAACTAATGAGATAAATGCATGTTAGTAGTTTCATATGCTGGATTAAATTACAACCAATATTGGTTTAGGTTTTTTATTTTTCTAAATAATCTTTTAGACTCTTTTTTATGAACCATTTCCAACCTTGTAAACAACTTTCTCTTTTGAATTCCTCAATATTTTGAGGAAAATCTTCTGTCACTTGATGAGTCAATGTTAATTTAGAGACTTCTTTATCTTGAGATAAATCAAAGACCACAACCGAATCTCCTTGGTATCCTTCATACTTCCAATTGTACGCTATTCTTTTTTCGGGATCAACTTCTACGATCTTCCAGATATGAGGAAATATCCTACCTTCATTTTTAATGATAAAACGTGTTTCAAATCCAACTTTTGGTTCAAAAGATGGTATATTTTTAAAAAACCATTCTTTCATACGATTTAATTCAGTTATCGCACACCAGATTTCTAGTAATGAAACATTAAAAGTCTGTTCAATAACAATAGGATCATCGGTATTTTTCATTTTTTGAGAATCATTTGTATTGGTTATTTCAAAATGGATTGTAATCGTTGTTGTTAATTTATTAATAAAATTTGTTTTAAGCTACTGTTACAGTGGTTAATTCATTTGTACAAATATGAAGTAATGATTGAATTTTTGAACCAAGTAATAATTCGAATTACTTATTTAAAAAATGCGGGCCAAGAAACAATATCGATTATATGAAATTGCGATAACTTTTCAATTAAGTTTTAAATCCCTGTGTCTACTGATACAGATCTAACTTTTTTTTTCATTTGTAGTGATAACAAAAATTATTAAAGGTGATTCTCCTATGTTTTTTATACCATGAAATCCTTTTCCCATCATAGTAGTAATATTTCCTTTTACCACCTCATGTTTTTTTTCGGGACTTTCCCAACTGTCCTTTTCTAGGTACTGACCAACACCTTCAAGAATAACATAAATTTCTTGTTCATTTCTTGAGCCATGTGTATGAAACCCAATTGAATCATCAGAAGTAGGTAATATCATATAAGCTCCAATTCGGTTATTAACTAATTCTCCTTCAGCAAACATTTGAAGTAGATAAACAACACCTTCTCCTCCATACATTTGGGGGCGTTTATCATATCGAATTGCTTCTCTTGGGGAATCACCAAAATGAATAGTTCGTATGTTTAAATACTTTGTTATAAGGGAATCTATATAAGCTTTTTCACTTTGAGATACATCTTCTCTTTTTGATGTTGTCATATTTTGAAATTTGGTTTGTCTTACTTCTAAATCATTTAGTAAGAATATTATTCAAGTGGTTAATGATATTGTCAAATACACCGTTTGTGAAAATCTTTAATTATCTTCAAAAGAGCTAATACACATAATTGTATCATCTATGTTCACGGGTGGCGTGGCTAGCATATACAATATAACACCTTCTTTTGTGGCCTTATATTCCTCGAGAACTTTTCCAAATTCATCAGATGTATAACCTATAATTTCATCTTTGGTAACAAGATCACCAGCTTTATGCGAACTATAAAAAATCCCTTGAACATTAGATTTAATATATTCTTGACTATTTCTGTAAATGATGTCTTTATGCGGCTCAGTTGCTTTTGGATACATATCCATAGTAAACAGCATGTTATAAATCGCATTTTTAATTAAATCTACATTCTCTTTTTGTACGTTACCTAATTTACCACATTCGATACTCAAAGCAGTCTTACCATCTTGTACCGCTTGTTTAAAAACATATTTTGCTGGATCTTTATCTGAGATGTTATAAGGATAGGAAACAACGTATTGAAAACCACTATTTTCAGATAGTGTTTTTGCTAATGCGGTTTGATTTTGTTTTTTCTTATTATTATAATAACAAACAAAGGGAAGTAAATCTTCACAGGCATCACCTCCATGTACATCTAGAAAAACATCGCTAACAGGAATTACATTTTGAGTAATAAAATATGCTATTTGTTCTGTGATACTACCATCCTTATTACCCGGAAAAGCATTATTTAAGTTTTTTTGATCCTGAGGATTGATAAATGGTGTTCGTGTAAAAAATGATGCGGTATTTGCTATAGGAATAATTATCAGGGTACCCTTTAGTTTTTTAACATCAATTTGATTCAAAAATTTCTGTACAGCAATAATTGGTGGATATTCATAACCATGAACACCGGCAACTATTGTAAAAACAGGACCATCAATTGCTCCTTTAATAATTGAAATAGGTAAAGAGCCTTGATTACCATAATTATCATTAAACTCAATCTTCATATGATTCTTTGTTGATCGAATTTCGTTGCGAAAAGCTTTGTTGAATCTATTTTGAGCAACAACATTATTTATGGTAAGAATGATAACTAAAATTGAAAAGATTTTGGACATGTCGATTTGAAATTATAGTTGGGATTTTTGCTAATGGTATTGTTTATGAAGAGTAGTGGGTTTTAAGTGCTAATTTTTACATAAAAATTGACCGTAAATTTATACAATTCATTTTTGTCTAAATACTTTAACCCCTATTTTATAAATATGTTGTTAGCTACTGGCTTTAAGCAGTTTTTAATAAATTACATTTTTAAAGTGAATTGTACATGTTCAACGATTGTATGTTATAATGCTTTATAATAAATCAATAAAAACATAACAAAATCAACTAAAAAATGTGTAAACATTACCAAGCCAGTTGATTTTTGTTTATCTGCAATGTAACTATACGCTATCGAAATAAGGATATAGGGTAGTATTAATTTTAATGGTAAAAAATGCACGATTGAGAATAATATTCCGATAATTAGGTAGCTTACAATTTTAGAGTATTTTCTGTTGGTGATATTTTGCATAAAACCTCTATAAGTAACTTCTTCTACCACACCTGCTGTAAGTGCTAATCCTAACAAAAGAGGGATAGCCGTTATAGCATTGTAATTTGAAAATGTATTTATAAGCTCTAATTGTGGTGTGCTTTCTATTTTAAAAATTATATAACTAAAGTATATCATCATAAAGGTAAACAGGCCTAAACCTATGATGCTTAATACATTTTTTTTATCTAAAATATTAAACTTGAACCTTATTTGTATATCGTCTTTATTTGTAAATAGATTCCATTTAGTAATAATTTTCCAGTAGAGATAAAGTGTAGCCAAAACTACTATTAAACCCACACCATACTCTGGAAAATATTCTAGGTTAAGTTGTATAATTATTTGATTAATGGTTATTATTGGGTATAATAAAACAATGTTTAAAAATAGAGCTTTTAACCAAGCAGGAGTTTTTTGCCAAACTTTTTTCATGATACTATAAATTTTAATTTGAAACAAAAGTATTGGCAATCAAAAGTATAGACGTCCTTTTAATATTATTAGGACGTATTTTTAGTTAAATTTCTAAAAGCACTCGGTGTTTGCCCTGTTTTATCTTTAAATATTCTATTAAAAGCAGATTTACTATTAAAACCGTTATCATAGGCAATAATCATAATTTGTTCTGTAGATGTTATGAGCTCTTTTTTTATTGATTCAACTCTATATGTATTTATTAAATCGTAAAAATTATCAAACTCGCTGTACTTAATTATCTCTGTTAACTCTGTGGATTTAATACTTAGGTAATTTGAAAGTTTAACTAGCGAGAGGTTTTCATCTTGATAATATTGACTTGTTTCTAGCACCTTTTTTAACTCATTTAATTTTTCTTTAAATTGTTCTATTGGTTTGTCATCTTGTTTTGAAATATTTGTTTCAGGTATACTAACATAATTTTGCGATATAACATTTGAATTAAAAATCAGTGAAAATAATATCTGAATGATAACCATAAAACTTAAAAACAGCTTAATATTAATTACGGGATACATATAATTAAGAAAGTACAGTATAATTGGAATTAAAAAAAGAAAAATCCATATGCTATGAAACTTTAAAATCCAATTTGCATTTATGTTTTTTAGGCTAGAAAAATGATTATAAAGAATAGTGTTGAACTTTTTTAGCTCCCTAATACTTTTGCCAAAGTAAACGGTGGATACTGTAATTACTGCTAGGATAAAAACCAAAATATCTATGGCAAAAAGAGATTTTTTATCGCTGATATTTCTGTCAATTTTCGCGTATTGTTCTAAAATTAATTCATCGGGCACAGATGAATAACTAAGTAATGAAAGTAACACTCCTATTATGAATGGAAGAAAATGAAGTAATACTTTAAATTTAACCGTAGTGTTGCGTAGTAATGATTTTGAATATAGCCATAGAAACACACTGTCCAGCAACAAGAGATTTTGATCTAACATTAATAATATCGGAAATCGTAATGATATATCTAAGTCTTTTAATATAAAAAACACAATCCTAATAGCCCAAAACATATTAATTAAAACGGCTATTTTAGTAGAGATAAGTTTAAAGTTTCTTCCTTTCAACAATTGAAAAATTGCTAATAGATTAATTCCAATACCTATTCCTAAAATAATTTTCATTTTTATTTATCCAGCTTGTAGCTAATATCTCGTACAAGAAATGTACGACAAGTGATAAACACCTGTGTTTTGATTTATAACAGCGCTAAATATAAATATTGTGCTTTATTTTTTACTCATAAACGGCAAATTTTATAGTTGGCGACTTTCAAAATAGGACACAGCACTTTTGATTAAATGCAAAGGCACTATGTTTTTTCTGTATTGTTAGCAATGGTTTTTAACTCGATTAAACTATATATGAGTTATTTTTTGCTCAAAAAGTCGAATTTTTTGATTTAACTCTTCATTTAATTCATTATTCGAAATTGTATTTTCTGTAAAATTGTCATAAAAACTAGCTAAAGAAAAGTCTGCGACTACGTCACCACCTAAATACGGAAAATAGGTCTTAGCAGATTGTAGTACAGTAGCTCCGCCTCTGGCACCTGGTGAAGTAGCTAATAACAGTAGGGGTTTATCTTTCCAAACTTTAATATCTATTCTGGATAACCAATCTATAGTATTTTTAAAGGAAGAAGTATATGAGCCATTGTGTTCTGCTAATGAAATTACTAGTCCATCTGTTGAAGCAATCAGGTTACTTAATTTTTTTACATTTTCTGGAATTCCATTTTCGGTTTCTAAATCTACTCCATAAATTGGTAGTTCAAAATCGTTTAAATCTAAGATACTTACTATTGCATTTTGAACTTTATTGGCTGCGTAGGTAGCTAGTAATTTGTTTATAGAATTTTTACTATTACTTCCTCCTAATGCTATTATTTTTTTCATGATATATTTTGTTATTTTTTATTAAACAAAGAACAGAAACTTTGTTTACTGAAAAAATAATGTACATTAAGAAATTATATAGAAGATATTCTTTTTCGTAATACACTCAAAAATTCTGGTGTAACTCCTATGTATGAAGCAATGTCTTTTTGAGAAACTCGATTAACTAAAGAAGGATATTTTTTAACAAAATTAAAGTAACGATCTTCTGCACTTAACGAAATGTTTTGATCAGATCTACGAATATAGTTAGCCAAAGATTTTTGATATAAGATTCTGTAAAAACGTTCAAATTTTGGTATTTTTTTAAATAACAAGTCATAATTTTTTCTTGAAATCTTTATGACTTCAGTTTCTTCAAGCGCTTGAATAAAATAACTTGATGGTTGTTTTGTTAAAAAACTCGCTATGTCTCCAGTCCACCAATCCTTAATAGCAAACATAGAAATATGCTCAACTCCTTTGTCATCGATACTATAAACCTTTAAACAACCTTTAACGATAAAATATTCATCTTTTACAACTTCTCCAGGTTTTAATATAAAATCTTTTTTTCTAATTACCCTTTGTCTTAACAGAGAAATATATAAGTTTTGTTCTTCCAGATTTAAGTCTATAAAACGACTAATGTTTTTTAAAATTAATTCGTATGAAAACGGTGTCTTACTCTCTTTCATTAAAATAGATGTGAAAGTTTTATTTATACTTAATACTAACGTTTAATTTATGTGTCGTAGCAGGGCGAAATTTTACCAAGCCATCGATTTTTTCTTCGCATTGGTTGCCAGTTTTTCCTTTTTGCATGCATTGCGTCTTACCAAATATACAAGAACCATTCGATTGATCCCTTAGCGGTTATGATCAGATATATAGTGTTGTGTGTTCGTTATTTTTGGGTTCCTTCTAAGGTTTTTTGTAAATCTGAACTTGTTTTTTTGTCAATTATATCTGTTAGTTGACCACTTTCAAAATCGTACTTTTTGATTAAAGTGGGCTCATTATATTCCTCGTATTGTCCATAATCATTTTTATCAATTCCAAATCCTATAATCAGATTTTGACTATTATTTATGAATTTACAATTACAAAGTTAAGTACTACAGCATTCAACTACTTATAGCCGTTGTTGTGTTGCGTTTTTAATTCTGTTATCGCTTTTTCTAATTTTGTTGATAGCTGTTTTTCTAAACCAAGTAAATCCGAAGTCATTAATCTAATTGTACTTATAAGGTCTGCTATTTTCATAGAAGTATTTATACCTATGGCTTTATTCAAAATAGATGTTCCAAAATCGAGATAAATATCTTGAAAGTAGTAGATATCGGATAATTTTTGTACTAATTCTATATCAAATTCTTTTATTAACCCACTAGTTTTAGCTGTTTCAAATGCTGTTTTTTGAAGTCTAGCAAAATTAAAACCCGTCCAACCTTTAATTTCTATATGCTTAAATTCTGCCTCTGTAAAGTTTGAATACATTTTCTTTTCACTTAAAGTGGGAACTATACTATCCATTTCGATTTTAATGTTTTCGTGGTATGATATATGGTCTTTAAGTAATTGTCTATTCAGTTCTAATTCTTTAATAATTAGGTTCACAGATTTTTCTTTCTCTTTTTTCGTTTTATTGTCCGCATTAATATTGCTGTAATACACTCCTAAAAATACCCCAAAAGCAACGATTATAATTTCGACAAGGTATTTTAAAATACTTTTTAAAGTTTTATTCATTTTTATTTTAATGTATTTTGTTCAAATGACATGCAACGTTTACTATATGTGTCGTAGCAGAGTAAATTGTTACCTTGTTTTTGATTTTTCTGCGTATTGATTGCTAACTTTTCTTCTTAGCAAACATGGTGTCTAATCAAAAATCCAACAACCAACCGATTAATCATTAATCTGCTATGATCACATATGGTATTAGAGTACGTTTATTGTGTTTTCCTTTTCGTTTGAATTCAAATTTATCTTCCCACAAGCATTTTTTCATTCAGTTTTCCACTTGCATGTGGTTTATCAAAACTCTCTTTCAGTTCTAATTTTCAACTTCCGATTTCGCTCTGCTTTTATTCAAATAGAGTAATAGTGTTATAATCAAAATTGGTACAATAACACAAATCACTACAGATGCTTGCACATAATTCAATCCAATATGTTCAAACCAGTTTAAAAAGTCTACGGATAGATTAAATAATTTATCTGAGAAAATTTCGAAATCAGGTATAATTAAAAATAATATCAGAATTAAAACTAGAAAACCGAAAATTAGGTGTTTTTTATTCAGAATTTTGCTTATCAAGAAAATGAAAAAAGCGGGAATTATTATAAAATAGACAATAATATTTACCTCACGATATGTAAGTCCAGTAAGTGCTGAAATCCATTTAAGAAGTTTGTAAATTAAGTCAAAAATTTCATTCATTATTCAAATGTGCTCTAACGTTTAGCTATGCGTATTGCGAAAGCAGAAAACTACTGATTTTTGAGTTAGCACTTAGCCAAAGTCTATATTTTGTTTTTATCTTTTCTAAAATACTAAACTTTAGACTTTGACGACAAACCAAACAGAAAATGACTTTTCGAATTGTCTTAAAACCGCCTTATTTGCTTTATATATTGTTAGCTATTGTTTATTTACCTAATTAAAACTACAAATAATATCAGACAAATAATAAATATTACGATTTTCCAAAAAACAGCTTCTTGTTTTCTATCTTTATTTTTAATAATGTTAGATTTTTTTTGTGTTTAGAAAAGTCATTTTTTAAGGGGTCTAGTTTAATATGTAGAGACTTTTTTCTTAAATAGCTTCTTTGAAGAAATTTTCGTGTAACTTACGTCTACTTGGAGTATTCTAAATTACCTACAACGTTTTTGGCTATGATTTCGTTGTATAACTCATCCGCAGGATTATCTCACGGTAGAAATCAACCGTTGATTAATATTTTTATTTTGGTTTAGCGCTAAGTCACAATGAATTATAGTCATTGTTACCTGTATTTACTTTTTTTGTTTAAATATTTAAATAATTCAAACCCAAAATCATCTGCTTGATCCTCATTGGTAAAGGTAATCAGTCCCCATTTTGCATTTAATTCAATTAAGAAAAGACTTGTGAACCCTTCATTGTTTCCGATATGGCCGTAAATCGGATTACTCAAAAAGTCAAATTTATGTTTAGCAAAGCCTAATGTCCAATTTTGAATTCCGACTTGGGTAAACCATTCAGATTCTGGAGTTTTAATTTGGTCTGTAAACAGTTCCTTGTAACTTTGTTCGGTCAAACCATCTTTATTCATTAAAGCAATTAGCCATTTTGAATATTCATTTGCTTCTGAGTGAATAGCGGAAGCCGCATTGAATTCTTCCGCCATCTTTTTAGTGGGTAATACTTTACCATTTTTATGAGGTTCGGCTTTGTGAGATAAATTGTAGTTATCTTGCACAAATTTGGTATGGTTCATTCCTAAAGGTGCTGCAACTTTTTCCTGAAAATATGCTTCTAATCCTTTATAGTCCGTTTTAAGAATTGACTCTATTACCTTTACCAAGTACTGATATCCTTCCCCAGAATATCCGAATTCAGTTCCCGGGTCAAATTGAATCTCAAGATTAGATTCCCCTCGCCAATTTGGAAATCCAGTTGAATGGGAAAGTACCATTCGTGCTGTGATGGTTGTATATCTTTCATCTTGATAATTTATTCCCTGATATTCGTAGTTAAGATATTCAAATAGTGGTTTGTCCAATTCTAATTTTCCATCTTCAACCAGGTGCATTACTAGATATGCAAATATAGGTTTTGAAATGGACGCACCTTCAAATAGAGTTTGACTGTCAACAGTTTGCTTTTTCTGGTTATTGGTATATCCTTTTGTAATGCTATAAACAATCTTGCCTTTATTTATAATTGCCAAAGAGAGTCCAGGTATATTCATTTCATTCATGCGTTGATTTATGAATGTCTCTAATGAGTCAATAGAAATCCTTTGGTTATTTATATTCTTAATACCCGAAAAATCCTTGACATTCAAGTTTTGATTGGGAGTGTTTTTACAGGACAAAACCCAAAAAAGTATAAGAGGCAAATAAATTATTCGTAATAAAGATTTCATAATAGATTTTTAATTACAATGAAATTACATTTGATAGCGAGATTTACGCTTATGAAATTAAAGGTAAAAACTATATATGTGTAAAAGTAAATATATTTTTATTATAGAAACTTTGTCTAGTGAATTCTTAATAATAGCCAATATATCATAAATAGTACGTGCGTAAAACGTTTCGTTTATTACTTGTATAGTAATGTTACGCAAAAATTGAATATTAAAAGAGAAAGTGAAAGTAGAAACCTTAAAAAGCTTTTTAAGATGATCCCTAAAAATGAGTTTTACTTTACCTCATCCTATCGATACAAGAATGCTTTACATCACAATAAATTGATAAGTCAGCATGCAGAGGTGTCCAAAGAAATAATAAATGGGGTGATATCGGTTGATGTAAGGAAAAGAGAAGATGATGAGGTGTTTATGTCTTTTACAACTGTACGAGCCAAGAAGCTAATTAGGTATATACTATCTATTACTAATGCAAAGAAAAAGGTACTGTAAAATGATATAAATCTTTATGCAATACGTTGCGCACGGCAACTGCCAAAAGCTTTACTATGATTTAAAAAAGTGCAACAAAAAGTGCAACAAAAATTTTAAAGACTTAAAGGGTGCGGGTTAAGTGTTTGTTTTTTAGGTTTTTACTTTGATTAAATCGTGTTGCACTTTTTGTTGCAGTCGCGTATTGTAGCACTTTTTTTAACAATTCTTGGTAATGACTGTAAAATAATGTCTAAATTTAGAAAGTAAACACATAACCCCTGTGTCCGAATTATATATTTGGGCAGAGGGGTTATGTGTTTATGTAGAAACTTTATAACGGATTATTACAACAAAATTGGAAAAAAGCCCTAACCTAATGAGAAAGATTACGAATGAAATGGTTGAAAAAGCTTTTGAAATTGGAAAGAAAATATATCACAATCAATTATCTCGAAAAGAAGGAATTTCAATTCTTGAAAAAATGGGGATGAAAGAAAGCTCAGCTCATGATTATATTTATAGCTACTTTAATTTAATTCAAGGAAAACTATTTACACGAACAACAAGTGCTTATGGAACGGAATATTTTCTTGAAAGGATTTACAATGAAAATGGAATAAGTGGACTTAAAAACGCTTTACTTGCTCTATCACAACATTTCGATTATTATGAAGAAATTTCAGGGGGTTCAATAAAGAAAAGAAAAGAAATTTATAACCGTTATTATGATTTAGTAAAGGATTCTTATGATAATTCTGTTTATGCAGATGAGGTAGATCCAAATCAAAAATATTCTGAAGGTAAAACAAAACAGGTAGTTGTTAATAATTATGAGCGTAATCCAATTGCAAGAAAAAAATGTATCGAACATTTTGGATTGGATTGTCAGGTATGTGGTTTTAACTTTGAGGAGAAATTTGGTGAACTAGGAAAAGACTTTATTCATGTTCATCATAAAGTGGATATTGCATCTATAGGTAATGAGTATTCTATAAATCCGATAACTGATTTAATTCCTGTTTGTCCCAATTGCCATTCTATGCTGCACAAGAAAAAACCGTCCTATTCGATCGAAGAATTAAAAAGTGTATTGAAGTAAATACTGTTTAATTGATGTTTAGAAAAATGAAATATGAAAGAAAAGATAATACTTAATCCAATTTCTAAAGTCATAAAAGAAAGCATTAGTAATGCAAGCAAGAAAATAAATATAGCAGTTCCATTTATAAGTCCATTTGCACAAAAAATAATCAAACAAGAAGTTATACTTAGTACAGTAGATAAACGATTAATAACGAGGTTTGATGAAAACAATATTAATACATTTGATTTGCCTACTCTTGAATATTTAATTGATTGCGGATTCCAAATTTGTTACAATAATAGGATTCATCTTAAATTATATATAACTGACAGCAAAACATTTGTAACTTCTTCCAATTTAACTAAAGGTGGTTTTGAAAATAATATTGAGTTGACAGTTGATGTAGAGTCTAATAATTTTGCAAATTGCCAGCAAATATTTGATGACTTATGGGAACAATCAAAAAATAACTTAATTACTAAAGCTATATTAAAAAAGAATTATGATAAGTATGAGGTTCTTTTAAAAAGACAAAAACATAAAACAGAAAAAATCCCAGAGGTAGGTGAGATCTTCCGATTAGGCACATTAGATGTTCGGAAGCTTATTGACGAAGTGTTTAATTCAAACGAAGATTACTCAAACCACATAAAATTATCTGGTGTAGCAAATAAATCAAGAAACCAGATTAGAGATAGATTAAAAAGCAAAGGTTTTAATGCTATATGCTTTTATGCTCCTGAAGGACATTCAAGGAGATATAAAAATTTGTTTTATGACTTTTCTTATGGAATTGAATCAAAATTGGCAGGAACTGGTTTAAGAGAGTCTCAATTTAGAGCTGTATTCGAACACTCAGATTTTAAGAAAGTCATATCATATGTGTATCCAGAGTCTATAGGTTTAGAACCTTGGAATTTCGAAGATGAAAAATCCCGCCTCAATTTTTGCAACGGACTTTTTGATTTCAGGATACCACAGTATGCTGAAGCATTACCTATTAGATTGGCTTCTTATTTTTACCCTCAATATTTTGTTTCGATTTTTCGACTAAGTCATATGCAAAAAGTTTGTGATGAATTAGGAATAAATACGGAAGCTAAAACTAAGGGGGAAAGGTTGTACGCATATAGTACATTTTTGAGTAATATAATGAGAGATATTCCATATGACAGTTATATTAAATCTGTAATGATTTATCAAATTCTTTACTCTATAGAGCTTTTTAGACGAATTGAAGTGGGTGAAGATTACGATGAAATTTTAAATAGTTATAAAAAACAGTGGATGAAATACTATATCGAAAAAGGAAAAGTAATATTAAAAAGAATTAAAGCTATTTAAAAGATAGAATTAAGACTTATTGTGGTGTGTTATGGAGTGCTTTTAGAAGAATTTTTTTAATATCAATAGGTGAAGTAATCTTCTGATTAGTGAATGATTTTTTGGGTGTCACAAATGAAATAGTAGAAAATGATTAGTACATTAGTGCTTTGAATTAAAATTAAAAAAAAGGAAAAATAGATTCTAAAAAAATGAATCAGAACCAATGAGTGATTGGAAAATATTAACTAAAGAAAAACTTGCCAAAAGCAAGAATAAGGTTGCCAAAATCGACCTAGAAAAAGAAAAAGTTGAGTATTCTAAAGATATTACAAAACCGAAAATTGAAAAACTAGGACCAGAAGAAGTTGTTAGAGCTTTTTTGGTTGACAAACTTGTAAATGAACTTGGTTACTCTGAGAAAAATATAGAACTTGAAAAATACTATGTAAGAGATAGTATTGGAAGAGAAAAGCAAAAGAATAAAGACGATTCAGCTAGAATTGATGTTATAGTTAAAGACAAGCTTGGAAATCCTTTTTTATATATTGAAGCAAAAGCACCTGATAAATTTGAAGATGGTCAAAAAGACATTAAAGGTCAGCTTTTCGAACTTTCTGATTTAGAAGAAAAACAGAACAAAACAAAAGTTAAATATCTTGTTTACTATTCCTTTGATACAAGTGAAGAACTTGCTGATCGTATGTATCTCATTGAAAAAGACGAATACAAAGAATATGATGATTGGTTAGAGGGAAAAGATAAAACTTTTGGTTTAGAAATTCCTTACAATTATGGAAAACCTAAACTTAAAGAACGAGTAAAGGATGAAGATGATTCTGACCTGCTTTCTATTTCAGAATTCAAGATGTCTGAAATTAGAAGAAACATTCATAACACACTTTGGAGTTCTGGAGTTGAAGATAATGAAGCTTATATTTTCTTAGTTAAATTCTTGTTGACTAAAATTTATGACGAAGATGAAACCGCAGAAGATGAAAAATATCAATGTCAGATTTACGATAAAGATTATGATGATGAAACAAAATTTTTTGATCGTATAAACAAATGTTATAAAGATGCTCTTCAAAACAAATTAAACTATACGGAAGAAGATTTAAAAAATGTAGGTAACATTTTAACTACAGAAAAAATATCAATTCAGAGTTTATATTTCCTTGTAAAAGAGCTTCAAAACTATTCTTTCTCTAAAAGTATTAGAACACAGAAAAAAGATATTTTAGGACACTTTTTTGAAGAAACAAACAGAGAGAAGTTTAAACAATCAAAAGGACAATTCTTTACAACAACCAACGTAGTTGACTTTTTAGTTTATGCAATGAAAGTTGACGAATTAGCAATTAAATGTTTTGAAAAAGATTATTCCTTACCATATATCATAGATCCTAGTGCAGGAAGTGGAACTTTTTTAATCGAAGCAATGAAAATTATTACCAAAGAATTTTCTAAACATGATTTTAAGTTAACCAACACAAAAAAGAGTAAACTTAAAAAGCTTTTTCCAGAAGAAAAACCAAACGATTGGGCAGAACAATATATTTACGGAATAGACAACTCATATAGCTTAACTGTTTCCACAAAAGTAAACATGATACTGCATGGAGACGGAAGCAGTAACACTTTCAAAGATGATGGTCTTAAAAGCCTTCAAACCTTTTCAAAGTATACAAATACGAAGTTAGCAACTTATGAAACAGGTCATAAAGTCTATAACAAAACAAAAGGGAACATTGGAGTAAATGAACAATTTGATGTAATTATTTCGAATCCACCTTTCAGCGTAAATATAAACGACTCAAAAGAAGAAGTAGATAAATATTATTTATTTGGAAAGAAAAAGAATTCCGAAAACTTGTTTTTAGAACGATATTACCAACTTTTAAAAGAAGGGGGGAGATTAGGGGTTGTTTTACCTGAAAGTGTCTTTGATACTACGGAAAATAAATACATTCGTTTGTTTTTGTTCAAGTATTTTAAAATAAAAGCAGTAGTAAGTTTACCACAAATAACATTTGAACCTTTTACTTCAACCAAAACAAGTATTCTTTTTGCTCAAAAAAAGAAAGTAGCAGAAATTGAAAAATGGAACATTAAATGGGATAAGTTTGGTAAAGAATGGAGTTTGCTTAAAACAAGAATGAGTAGTTATGTTCAATTTTTTACAGAAGATAAAAAACTCAATAAAAAATGGGCAAAAGATGTGGTTTCTGATATTGAGAAAAATAATACCAAAAACATTCTAAAAAATATACATAGATTTTTAAAAGATTACCTAACCAAGGAAGATAAAGTCTTAAAAATAAAAGAACTTCTAACTAAATATAGTTCTGAAATTACTGATTTATCTAAGTACGAAAAAGAAACAGAAGTATTTGGATTCTATAACGCTTGGTGGGTTTTTGGAGAAGTCGCCAAAGAAATGGATATTGATTATGATATTTTTATGGCAGAAGCCGAAAATGTAGGTTACAAAAGAACCAAAAGAGGAGAAAATCCAAGACCAAACGATTTGTTTGATATAGAATATGCTCCAAAAAAATTAGAATGCTCTGCAATAATTGACAATTATGATAATAAAATTAAGACATACGAAGATGATCAACTAGAAGCTAAAACAAAAAAAACAGCTATAGAAGCAAAAAAGAAAACAGCTAAAACGAAAAAATCAATAAAGAAATTTGAAACGGAAATTGAAGAACTAAAAACGAAAATTGAAGAACTTAAAGCCGAAAAAGAAACAGTTATTGAGATTTTGGCTATCTATTATGAGAATGATATTTTAAAAGCGGAATATGATGAAAGAACAGACATCGATTTAATAAACCATTTTGATAAAGGACTTTTAGAAAAGCACAGATGTAATGATGTCTTATTAAGAAAAAAAGAAACCCATAAAATTTTAGATTCAATTAGAAAAGAAGTCATATGGGAGTAAAAACTACAACATTTAAGTTTAGTGATTTTTCAACTCACAATTTAGTTAGAGTTGACTTTAAATATTTGAATTTCAAAAAAAACATCGAGTTAGATTATAATAAATTTTATAAAGTAAAAGATGTTTTAAAATCATATTATAAAGGTTTTGCTTTTAAAGGGAAGGATTTTTCTGAGGAAGGAAAGATTTATGCTATTAAAGGGGATTCTTTTAATCAAGATTTTTCTATTGATTATCAAAACTGTTCCTTTTTACCGGATGATTTTTATTCTAATGGAATCTATGATCGCTTTAAAGTAAATAAAAATGATATTATTATTTCCCTTGTTGGGAGTATTGGGAAAATGGTTGTCGTAAATGACGACAAGAAATCATTATTAAATCAAAATAATATTGCTTTACAATTAAATCAAGATTTTTATAACATTAAAATTTTTTCATATTTATTAAAACAAAAAATAAAAATTTTAGTAGATAATGTATACAATGGTGCTGGTTATTCATTTTTAGCTATTGATGACTTATTTGATATTAAATTACCCGTAATTAAAGATGAGAAACAAGAAATAATACTAAAGAAAATAGAACCTTTAGAAGTAGAAATAAAGCAATTAACTTCAAAAATAAATTCTCAACAAGAAATCATTAATACCGTTTTTACAGATTTTTTCAGCATTGATTTAATCAAAGCGAAAGAGGTTGATTCTAAAAACATTTTTCAATTATCATTAAGTGAAATTTCATTTAGAAACTCAAACTTTAGAAATAGTTCTAGATGGTTTAAAGTTCAAAGGATTCAGGAATTCTTGTATAAAGATATTGATTGTATTGAAAAATTAGGAACTTACATAACTAAAACTAAAAATGGTTGGAGTCCAAATTCGCAAGAAGGAGGGGATGGTACACCTATTCTAGGCCAAGAGCATTTTAATACAAATACAACCTTAGAGGTTTCTCCATCTAAAACAACGATTAAAACAAGAGAAAACATTAAAGACTTTTACATAAAAAAAGGAGACTTTTTTGTTAGTAGGGGAAATACAATTGATTTAGTTGCTTTAGCTTCTATTGTAAAAGATGAAGTTGCAGAAGGTGTTTTATTTCCAGACTTATATATTAAGCTTGAGTTTGATGTTGAAATTATTGATGAGGAATATTTAGCCTATTTGTTTAATTCATTTTTTGGTAGATATTATTT
Source organism: Aquimarina sp. AD10 (assembly GCF_003443715.1). Lineage (NCBI taxonomy): Bacteria > Pseudomonadati > Bacteroidota > Flavobacteriia > Flavobacteriales > Flavobacteriaceae > Aquimarina > Aquimarina sp. AD10. The sequence continues at coordinate 5,714,694 of NZ_CP031965.1, forward strand.
TAAATATGTTTCTAAAGGTAAAAACCAAACAATGGTAAAAATATCTTCTACAGAACTAGATAACTTTTACATTCCAATTCCTGATAAAGACAAACAAGTTGAAATAGTAAGTAAAATAAAAACACAAATAAACGCTCAAAAAGAAATTGACAAGAGAATAGGAGAGAAACAAGCAGAAATAAGTGCGATAATAGAAAAAGCGATACAAGAATCTAGTTGAAAAATAATGAATGGGTAAGCTTTTTAATATAAATAAAACAGAATGGGAAAATCACTCCTTAATTCATAACACAATTGATAAGTGGTTGTTTTATGCAGAAGGTTATAAAATTGCTTCAGAATTAATAGAGAAAGAGTTGATAAAGACTCTTAAAGACAGAGATTCTTTAATATATCCTTTGATGTATTTGAATAGGCATTATCTCGAATTAAAACTTAAGGAAATAATTGTTGAAGGAAATTATATTCTGGATAATAAGCATTTTATGCCTAAAGGCGGACACGATTTAATGACACTTTGGATTGAATCTCAAAGAGTTTTAGTTAAAGTGTGGAGGGGAGAGTATGATAAACCATCAGTTAGAATTTCAAATAAAATTAAGGAATTTCATAAGGCTGATTTAAAATCTGACGGATTTAGATATCCAGTGAATAAAGAGGGCGAAGATAACCTAATAGAATTTCAAAGAATCGATTTTAAAAGCTTCATAAATGAGTTTTCCGAGGTGAAAGAATATATGGAAGAAATTACAGATGGATTATATTATCTCAAAGATGAAAAAGATAGTATCTGATGTTTTAATGATGTAAAAGCTAAATAGATTTTTGAACATCATTATAGGATTTTTCAGGATGCTATAATAATACACTACCCCAAAGTGGACATATGCCAAAAATACCGTCGTGAAGGTATATTTTATATATGTGGATTCTAGTAATTTCCCCTAAGTCAAAGTTTTAATGTCTTTGACCATTAAATAATAACTTTTTAAAATATGAGAAAATGGAAATTACTATTATTATTCTTGCAACATTTTTAATTTTGTCTTATGCTTTAAGTATATCTAGACCAATCGATTGCTCTCTAAGAATTAGAACTAATGTGTTTATTAATACTAATTCTTTAATTAAGAAAAAAGAAAAAAAGAGAATTTACCAACCTATTTTGGTATCAAAAAAGTTTACCAGTACTTTTTCAGTAATGGCAGATTTTTTATATGATAAATGTCTAATAGAAGGCGAAGAAGCTTGTATTCTTAATGTAATAAAATTTAAAACAGATAAAATTTCAGGGTTGTTTCATTTTAAGATTTTAGACATTGATTTTTCCCAAATACAAGCTACGGGTAAAATTTATATAGTATTGAAACCTAGTTTGTTTAAAGGGAGAATTTACCCAAAAGAAGTAAAGGGAAATAATGAATATGTAAATGGTTGTTTAAAACAATTTACAATGGTACCTTTATACAAAGTCCCACTGAGTAAAACACCTATGAAGGATAATCTTTGTAGGAATCCAGAATTTTTTGAAGGTAGAATATGCAATTTCAATATCTCTTACGATACGAACGTAAAGCCAGAATAGTATATCTTTTAATAACATCGCTTTTTTTTAATTCTGTTTTTGGTCAGTCTAAAAGAAGACTAAATAGTGATATTGATTCTTTAAGTGTTTTAATTAATCAATGGAAGCTAGAAATGGAGGCAGTAGGTTTAAATAATGAAAACTTGCATCAAAAAATTGAAAGGCTAAATTCAGAAGTAGCAGCCCCTGCTCCTAGTTACTTTATCCATTTGGGTAATTATTATTTTGATAAAGCAAATCAAAGTTTATCCTTTCAGAATTATAATAAAGCATTCGATCTTTCAATAACAACTAAGGATAAGTTATTAATTTGTAATTCGGCACATCAAATATTAGAACTAATAAAAAGAAATGATAGCTTATCTTCATACAATGGAAAGTATATTTCTGGTTATATTAAATATGCAACAACATTATCGCAGAAAGCCTATAGTATTTATTATCAAAAATACTTTGAACTAGTTGCATCTAAAAATTTTCGTTTTGCTGATTTTACTGATGGTTTAGATCTCGCTATTAAATCTAATAACTATAAATGTATAGCAGATTATTATCAACTTCTAGGTGTTGGGTACGACGTTTTTCTCGGGAAATCAGATAGTGCATTATTCTATTATAAGAAAGTGGAAGATATAGTCAAAAGAGATACAACTTATTATAATAAAAGTAGACTTCAAGGCGTGTATAATAATATAGGTGTACTAGAGTATCAAAATAATCATCTCCAAAATGCAATCGGAAATTTTAGAAAAGCATTATCTATAGATACAACATCAAGAAAATTAAAAAGTAGGATTTTTATTCTTGGATGGTTAGAACAATCTTATAAAAAGCTTGGAAATTTAGATAGTGCTTATCTCTTTTTAAGCAACAAAGTTAACTTGGAAAATAAGTTTAGCCAAATCGAGTATGCTTCTCAAATTGCAAGGTATAAAAGGAAATATGACCTAGAAAAAAGCCAAAAAGAAAATACTATTCTTGAATCTAATAAAAGAAATTTACAGCTTATCTCTTTTACTATTGCTCTTATAGCTCTAATACTTTTTTTGTTAATGTTGAATTATAGAAATAAGAAGAAGCTTGCTGAAAGTGAAAAGCATATGGAAATGGAAAAGGCTGATAAACTATTAAAAAGACAGGAAATCGTAGGGATTGATGCAATGATATCTGGTCAAGAAAAAGAACGTAAAAAAATAGCAGATGATTTACATGATAACTTAGGAAGTGTTTTTGCTCTAATAAGTCATCATTTTGATTATCTGAAAAAGAAAAAACAAAAATTACTAGATATCGAAGATGATATGATAGAGAAAACTTCAGAGTTAATAGAAGAAGCATATCAAAAGATAAGGGCAATGGCTCATTCAAGGAATTCAATCACAATTGGTGGTCAAAACCTAATTCAGTCAATCAACCAATTCGTAAAACAATTAAATTCTTTGAGTAACCTTAATTTTGAAGTTATTTCTGATGGAATGGATGTCTCGATTGATAATGAAGTAGAAATTCAATTATTTAGAATGATCCAAGAATTGACTACAAACGTAATAAAACATTCAAATGCCGATGAAGCAAATATATACTTAACAAATTATGGAGATAAAATTAGTTTGATTGTTGAAGATAACGGAGTTGGTTTTGATCATAATAACATTGTGGATGGAATGGGGTTAAGTTCAATAAAGGATAGGATTGAATTGTTGAGGGGAGACATTGTAATCGATTCAAATGAAAATTCTGGTACCAGTGTAATTATAGAAGTTTCTACGATATGATAAAAGTACTAATTGCAGAGGATCATAATTCTATGATTGAAGGAATACAATTATTCTTGGAATTTGAAGATGATATTAAGATAGTAGGGTTTGTAAATAATGGGGTTGAGCTTCTTTCAAAAATAGAAAGAATTACTCCAGATGTTGTAGTCGTGGATATTAGGATGCCAATAATGGGAGGGTTTGAGGCTACGGAAATTCTTAAAAGGAAATATCCAAAAGTAAAAGTCATTGCTTTTACAACATATGATGATCAAATAGCGCTCAAAAAAATGTTAGATGCTGGAGCATCGGGTTATATTTTAAAGAAGACTAGATTAACCGTGCTAAGAGAAGCAATAAGAAATGTCGCAAATGGTGAAACATTTATTGATCCCAGTGTCGATAATGAAAAATCTACATCAAGTAAATTATATGGTGATAAGCTTACTAAAAGGCAAAAAGAGATTCTAGCATTGATAGCTAGGAATAAAACAAATGAGGAAATAGCAGAAATTTTGTTTATTTCTAAGTATACCGTTGGAACTCACAGAAAAGATATGATTAGAAGACTAGGTTTGTCGGGCCCTACAGCATTACAGGCATATGCTTCTGAAAACAAATTTAATTTTGATTAGAATAGTATAGATTCTTGATATTAAGTAACAAATATACCTTGATTAAGGTATTTTTTTGTGTCCAATTGAAAGATAGTTTTGTGGTGTAAATAATTACAATTCAATCATTTAAAATATTAAGTTATGAGATTTAATTATCAAGATTTGGGGAAAATTATTGTTTCATTGTTTTTCGTTTTTACATCGAACCTCATGAATGGCCAAGAAGCGCCAGAGGTCAATAGAAAATTTTTTAATATAGATTCACTGCCTATTGAATTAAGAGAGGATATTAGAGAAACTGAAAAAATTGAAATTTTTAATATTGGTACGGAAGTACTAGATAGAAATGTCATTATAGCTGATAAGGTAGTCTTCAATAAAGGTGCTTTAGCCTCGATTAATAACTTTAATTGGGATTATGTAATAATTATGGCAGATGAATTTTTATTTGCAGATGCGCAGGTTGGAGCGCAAATAATCAGAAAGTTGGAAGCAAAAGCTACAAGGCCATCTAAACCTTATACACCTTCAGCACGTCCTAATGCAGGGAGAAGTGGAAGACATGGTAATCATGGACAGAAGGGAATTAATGGATTGGTCGGTCCAAAGGGTGATACAGTTAAAATTCCTGATTTATGGTTAATTACAAATAGAATAGGAATTCAAGGTGCTAATACTAATGAATCGGCTTTGGTTAATTTTAAGATTTATGTTCCGGGAGTAAGTGGTTCAAGAGGCGCTGATGGAGGTGACGGAGGAAATGGAGGAAAAGGAGGTGATGGTCAAAGAGGTAGTGCAGGACCTTTCGACTGTAGAAGGGGGCCAGGAAATGGAGGAAATGGAGGTCAAGCGGGAAGTGGCGGTAGAGCTGGTGATGGAGGAAATGGAGGAGATGGAGGTAATATTTATTATGTTGGACCTGAAAGTGTTATTGATGTTTTGCAGTTTACCTCGGTAGAAAACTATGGGGCTAAAGGAGGTGAACCAGGAATTCCTGGATTAGCTGGACGTCCAGGGTCAGGAGGGGCAAGAGGATCAAGACCAGGATTATGTCGAGGAGGACGATCAGGATCTGGTGGAGGAAATGCATCTCCTAAGAATTTAGGAAAAGGAGTTAAAGGGGTAGATGGGAAAAAAGGAAATACAATAGCATATATAATTAATGATGTTAATGTATTATTAGATAGTAACTAGTAACTATAGAGTTATTAGGTATAGAATTATCTAATACTTTTTTCTTTTGTTGACTAAATGTTGGCTAGATAGTAAAATAAAAATCCGTAAAACTTTATAAATAAAGTAATTACGGATTTTTAAAGTGGAGTCGGAGGGATTCGAACCCTCGTCCAAACAAGTAATACAATAGCTTTCTACACGCTTAGTTCTTGTTTAATTTTCGTCGATAAGAAAGACCAAAAACCGCCAACTTATCGCTTATTCTCAATTAGATTTCGAAATTATATCAAGACTCTATAATTTCTAGGTTTACTTTTACGATACTCAAAACCAAACGCCATAAACCAAGGCTTTTGAAGAGTATCCTGCTTGTCTACCTTGTAGACCGAGGCATTATCTTACTAAAATTCAGATTATGCAGCTAGGGCGTAGTTATTCTCGCCGTTTAAAAAAGTTGAAATATGATATTTACGAGCTGTATCTCAGCGCTCGACGTGCTTACCACTCTATTAATCTCGCTGTCAAAACCAGTCGACCCCAATAGTATTTTCTTTGAAATTGATCATTATAGATAAACAATATACAACTACTATTTATAATTTGATTAAAAAATCAAAGGTCGGCAAAGATACATATAATTGTCATATCTTTAACCGCAATTTTATAATACAAAATACATACCAATTACATATGATCAAGTTCGGTATTATTAAAGAACGTAAAAACCCGCCAGATCGTCGTGTCGTTTTCTCACCAAATGGCTTAAAAAACACAATATCAAAATTTCCAAAAGCTTCTTTTACTGTTGAAAACTCTGATATTAGAGTTTTTGAAGATGCATCATATACAGCAGCCGGTTTCGAAGTTACTAATGATATGTCGCATTGCGATGTATTACTAGGGGTTAAAGAGGTGCCTATCGAAGCATTAGTGCCTAATAAAAAATATTTTTTCTTCTCTCATACGATTAAGAAACAACCGTATAATAGAAATTTACTTAGAGCAATTCTAGAAAAAAATATTGAGTTTTATGACCATGAAACGATTGTAGGATCAAGAGGATTCAGGCTTATTGGTTTTGGTCGATACGCTGGTATTGTTGGAGCTTACAATGCATTTAGAGCTTGGGGGTTAAGAGATGATAGTTTTTTTCTTCCTAAAGCAGAAACACTTAGTGATCAACATGCTTTAGAAGTACAGCTCTCAAAAATCAAGCTACCTAATATTAAGATTGTACTTACAGGTAATGGTAAAGTGGGTAATGGTGCCAAAGAAATTTTGGATGCTATGAAAATCAAAGAAGTTACTGTTGATGAATATCTAAATAATGAATTTAGAGAGCCCGTTTATGTGCAAATAGATGTGTTAGATTATAACAAAAGGAAAGACGGTGATGATTTAGATAAGAATGATTTTTATAAAAATCCAGAAGAATATGTAGGCGATTTTATGAAATTTGCAGAAGTTAGTGACTTATATATTGCGGGCCATTTTTATGGAGATGGAGCTCCTTTTATTTATACAAAAGAAGATGTTAGATCCAAAGGTTTTAATATTAAAGTAGTTGCAGATATTTCTTGTGATATAGATGGTCCTGTTGCTAGCACTATAAAAGCCTCAACCATTGCAGACCCAATATATGGTTATGATCCCCAAACGAGCTTAGAAATAGATTATAAAGATCCAAAAGCAATAGTGGTAATGGCTGTAGATAATCTTCCGTGTGAACTGCCAAAAGACGCTAGTGAAGGTTTTGGTGAAATGTTTTTAGAACATGTTATTCCGGCTTTTTTTAATGATGATATCGATGGTGTTTTAGAAAAAGCAAGAATGACTAAGGATGGAAAACTAACAAAATCATTTAGTTATCTTCAAGCTTATGTAGATGGTAAAGAATAATTGTAAAAAAAGAATATTTATTATATGACTACTCAAGAGTTAGTACAACAGATTTATAAAAAGAAATCTTTCTTGTGTATAGGATTAGATGTAGACCTTACAAAAATCCCTAAGCATTTATTAGATAAAGAAGATCCAATCTTTGAATTTAATAAAGCTATTATAGATGCTACGCATCATTTGGCTGTTGGATACAAACCAAATATTGCGTTTTATGAGGCATACGGGGTTAAAGGATGGAAATCCTTAGAGAAAACAATACAGTACATAAATATTAATTATCCAGAACTTTTTACTATTGCTGATGCAAAACGTGGTGATATAGGTAATACAAGTACAATGTATGCAAAAGCGTTCTTTGAAGATTTAGCTTTTGACTCTATTACGATAGCACCGTATATGGGTAAAGATTCTGTAGAACCTTTCTTGGCTTTTAAAAACAAGCATACTATCCTGCTAGCGTTAACATCTAATCAAGGTGCTTTTGATTTTCAAACCAAGAACGTAGAAGGAAAAGAGTTGTATAAACACGTATTAGAGGTTTCTAAGTCATATAAAAATTCAGAAAACCTAATGTATGTTGTAGGCGCGACGAAAGCAGAATATTTATCAGATATCAGAAAAATAATACCAGACAGTTTTTTATTGGTACCAGGAGTAGGTGCTCAAGGAGGAAACTTAGATGATGTATGTAAATATGGATTAAATCATCAGGTTGGATTATTAATTAATTCTTCAAGAGGAATTATTTATGCTTCAGATGGCTTAGATTATGCCGAAGTTGCAGCAAAAAAAGCACTAGAGCTTCAAGAAACAATGGAGAAAATATTGAATTCTAAATAAAAAAAGAAGACCAAAAATATTTTAGATATTCTTGGTCTTCTTTATTAGTAATTTTAAATTACCGATTAGTAAACAATAGAATTAACGTCTGTTGGAGTTAAATACTTGTCTGGCATATCCGTAGAGTCCATAAGAAATGAATATTACGAAAAATGCAATAATACCGTAAATAATAAAATTTAGTAATTCTGAATTCATAGCCCCGAAATTTTAATTAGTAATAATCTTAAATATACATGTTTTTGAAATAAAAAACAATTTTAAATACATGATTTACAAGTATTTATGTTTTTTTTATGATTTGTTTGAAAGTAATGTAATGAAATAAAACCATGGTATACGTAGATCAATTAAATAGGGAAATTAATCTTATAAATACACCAAAACGTATTATTTCCTTAGTTCCTTCTCAAACAGAATTATTGATAGATCTAGGTTTGGGAGATAAGATCGTAGGAATAACTAAGTTTTGTGTACATCCCGATACGTTAAGAAAAGAAAAAACTATAGTTGGGGGGACAAAAAAAATTAATTATAATAAAATCAAAGCCCTTCAGCCAGATATTATACTTTGCAATAAAGAAGAGAATACAAAAGAAATTGTTGAAACTTTAGAAAGAGAATATGTTGTTCATGTTTCTGACATATTTACATTATATGATGCTTTTGAAATGATAGAGCAATATGGTAAAGTTTTTAATATAGAGACCAAAACCAATAAATTGATTTCGGAAATTAAGGTCGAAAAAGAATCTCTTGATCATTTTATAAAACAACTACCCAAAAAAAGAGTCGTATATTTTATCTGGAAAGATCCTTGGATGGCTGTAGGAGGAAATACATTTATAAATCACCTTTTGAAATTAAATAACTTTGAAAATGTATATGAAGATCAAACAAGGTATCCCGAAGTTTCAATCGATCGCATACGATCTTTGACAGATATCGATTTAATTCTTTTATCATCAGAACCCTATCCTTTTTCAGAAAAACATGTAAAAGAGATAAAAAATAGTAATACTAAAGCACAAGTGGTATTGGTAGACGGAGAATATTTTTCATGGTATGGTTCTCGTCTATTAGGCGCATTTGCTTATTTTAAAACCTTGCATAGCAAGTGATATCAGATAAACATTTCTATAAATACTGTTAAGCATAGTTGTATTACCAAATAAGTTTATATTTTTGGCAGACTAAATAATCTTTATATTGCTTAATTACTCGGTATACCGTCATCCAAAAAATGTTGCATGGGTAACTTTTGTCCATGGGGCAGGAGGAAGCTCTTCCATTTGGTTTAAACAAGTCCGAGAGTTTAGAAAACACTTTAACGTATTGCTTTTAGACCTTAGAGGGCATGGTAACTCTAAACCTGTGCTTAAGGATGCGTTTAATTCTAAGTATACTTTTGATTCTATAACAGAAGATATTGTTGAGGTTATAGATAAAGAAAAAATAGAAAAATCTCATTTTGTAGGTATTTCATTAGGAACAATATTGATTAGGAATCTTGCAGAAAAACACCCGGGTCGAGTATCTAGTATGATCATGGGAGGTGCAATCATGAAACTTAACTTTAGATCGCAAGTGCTAATGAAGTTAGGTGTTGTGTTTAAGTCTGTTATCCCGTATATGTTTTTATATAAGTTTTTTGCATTTATCATAATGCCTAAAAAAAATCATAAAAAATCTAGGTTGCTGTTCGCAAATGAAGCTAAAAAATTATATCAAAAAGAATTCGTTCGTTGGTTTAGATTAACTTCAGAAATTAATCCACTGCTGAGGTTTTTTAGAGCTAAGGATATAAAAATACCAACCTTATATGTTATGGGAGAAGAAGATTATTTATTCTTGCCTTCTGTTCAAAAAGTAGTTCTAGCCCATCAATTGTCTCACCTTTTTGTAATTAAAAACTCAGGGCATGTTGTGAATGTTGAACAACCGGAAGTTTTTAATAAAGAAACAATTTCTTTTATAGAACAATGTTAAGCCAGTAATTTATAAAACCGATTGGTTTTCAATTTTCTTTATCTGACTTAAAATCTGATTGGCTTCGTCATGTAATCTATCACTTTTACTTTTGTCTGTAAGTGCTAATTTGTAGGCATGCTTCATCAGCTTACAGTAAGCATGCTGTAATTTTTGTAGTTCGGTTTTTTGTTTAATCCAAGCAAACATTTCTTATCTTAATAAACTTCATTACAAAAGTACAGGATAATACAAACAAGGTTTCACAACAATGAGTTAACATTATTTAAAGTTGTGTAAATATTGGATTCTTTTTTTAACTCTTGTTTAACTTAAAGAGAGCTACTAATTTGTTTTTCAGAAGATATGCAGGTCGCCTTTTTGTTAATCTTGTAGTGCAAAAACTTTTCGTAATAAATCTGTTGACCTAGAACTAAGTTTGGTTCTTATTTCTTTCTCTTCAATCGCAATCATTGTATATACACCCTTTAATGCTTCTTGTGTAACATAATCTGTTAAATCTGGATTCACATTATTAGTCAAAGGTATTGCATTGTATTTCTTGATAATATTCGCCCATATTTTATCGGCTCCAACTTTAGAAAAAGATTTATTTATAACAGGATTAAACTTTGCATACAAAGGACTTGTTGTTTTATTTTTTAAATATGAAGTTGCAGCATTATCACTACCTAAAAGTATTTGTTTAGCATCTGTAAATGTCATTTGTTTGACTGCACTTACAAAAATAGGAGTGGCTTCTTTAACAGCATCTTCTGCAGCCCTATTAAGAACTTTTAGCCCTTCGTCGGCAAGTTTACTAAGTCCAACATCTCTTAATGTTTTGTCAACTTTTCGTAGCTCCTGAGGGAGAAGAATTTTCACGAGTTCATTTCTATAAAAACCATCTTTTAAAGTGAGCTTATTTACTTGTTTGTCAATACCATTGTCTAAAGCTTCTCTTAGCCCATTAGCAATATCAATATTACTAATTCCGATACCACCTAAACCTCCGGTAGTCTGCGGGAGGTTGTTTACAACCTGTTGAAGTTCTGCACAACCACTAAAAAAGACAATACAAAGTAAAAAGATAGATTTTTTCATAAATAGTAATAATTGGGGTTAAAATAGTTTCCGCCTATTAGACGACTAATTTAAGCATAAAATTATTTGATCTTTACCTAAATAAAAAAATATTGATTTTAAAGCCCAGTATTTCCAAACGACTACAGTGATTTACGAAAAAATGACAGTTTTGTTGTTGTACACTAGAACTTTTCTTTCGATATGATGTTTAATAGCCCTTGATAATACTATCTTTTCAAGATCGCGACCTTTTAGAATAAAATCTTGAACGTTATGGATATGTGATACTCTAACGATTTCTTGTTCTATAATGGGGCCTTCGTCAAGATCAGAAGTTACATAATGACTGGTAGCCCCGATAATTTTAACACCTCTTTCATAGGCCGAATGATATGGTTTGGCTCCTGGAAAAGCAGGTAGGAATGAGTGGTGAATATTAATAATCTTATGTGAGTACTGATCCACAAAATTGGCAGAAAGAATTTGCATGTATCTGGCTAAAACAATAAAATCAATTTTATGCTCTTTTAGCGTTTTTAATTGTTCAGCCTCAGCCTCCTTTTTATTGCCTTTTGATACAGGGATATGCTTGAAAGGAATATTAAAGGCATTGGCAATTGATTCGAGATCCCTATGATTACTTATAATAATTGGTATTTTAACCTTTAACTCTCCAGAGGCATATCTTCCCAAAATATCATATAAGCAATGATCATATTTAGAAACAAATAATGCTAGTTTTGGAAGTTTTTCGGCATTGTAAAGCTCCCAATGCATATTGTAATTCTTAGCAACATGTTCATTAAAAGATTCTTTAAACAATGCTAGTTTTTCTTCGTCATGATCAAACTCACAATCTAATCGCATAAAAAACTCCCCTAATTCTCGATCAACATGTTGTTCTATATATACAGTGTTTCCCTTTTTAGCTAAGATAAAATTAGTAACTGTTGCAATAATTCCTTTTTTATCTGGGCAATTAATGAGTAGCGTCGTTTTTTTCATTATAATCTGTGTTTTCAACAATAAACATACTATTAATACTATGAATTACCTTATTATTTTGGGCAAAGCTGTGGTCGTAGGTGCTGTTTTTGAGTGATTAGAAATAGATAGCCAATATCAATACAGAATTTTCAAAAAAGGGAATAGAAATAGTGCTAAATTTGAACTATAAGTAATGAAAAGCTTTAAAGAGGTATTCGTATTAGATAATTCTAAAAAAACAATCCTTTTTGATGCATATTTCGTAAATTAGCAACATAAAAATCACTTTTTATTATCAATGGAACAAATAGCACCGTATACACCCAAGAATAAAGTTAGAATAGTAACCGCAGCTTCATTATTTGATGGACATGATGCTGCTATTAATATTATGCGCCGTATCATACAATCTACAGGAGTAGAAGTGATACATCTTGGTCATGATAGAAGTGTAGAAGAAGTTGTAAACTGTGCAATTCAAGAAGATGCTAATGCTATAGCAATGACTTCATATCAGGGTGGGCATAATGAATACTTCAAATATATGTATGATTTGCTTAAAGAAAAAGGAGCAACACATATCAAAATATTTGGCGGCGGTGGTGGTGTAATTCTACCTGAAGAAATTAAAGAGTTAATGGATTATGGAATTACCCGCATTTATTCACCAGATGATGGACGATCTCTTGGATTGCAAGGTATGATTAATGATCTGGTAGAACAATCTGATTTTCCTATCGGGGATAATTTAAACGGAGAAGTGGATCATTTAGAAGGAAAAGAAATTGGTGCTATTGCCAGAGTGATTTCTGCAGCCGAAAATTTTCCTGAGATAGCAAAAGATACACTAGATCAAATTCATACTAAAAATAAGACATCTAAAACACCTGTTCTTGGAATAACAGGAACTGGTGGAGCAGGGAAATCATCATTAGTAGATGAACTGGTACGTCGATTTTTAATTGATTTTCCAAAAAAAACGATAGGATTAATATCTGTTGATCCTTCTAAACGAAAAACAGGAGGAGCACTGCTTGGAGATAGAATTAGAATGAATGCTATCAATTCACCAAGAGTTTATATGCGTTCTCTAGCAACACGACAATCAAATTTAGCCTTATCTAAATATGTTGCAGAAGCCATAGAAGTGCTTAAAGCAGCCGAATTTGATATTATTATTTTGGAAACTTCGGGTATAGGACAGTCAGATACCGAAATATTAGAACATAGCGATACTTCCTTATATGTGATGACTCCAGAATTTGGGGCAGCAACGCAGCTGGAAAAAATCGATATGCTTGATTTTGCAGATTTAGTAGCGATCAACAAATTTGATAAGAGAGGCTCTTTAGATGCATTGCGTGATGTAAAAAAACAATATATGCGTAATCATCAACTATGGGATACTCCGCAAGATGATCTGCCGGTATTTGGAACAATAGCATCGCAGTTTAACGATCCTGGAATGAATACACTCTACAAAGCCATTATGGATAAAGTAGTAGAAAAAACGGGTGCTGATCTACAATCAGATTTTCATATCTCTAAAGAAATGTCTGAAAAAATATTTGTGATTCCGCCTAGTAGAACTAGATACTTATCAGAGATTGCCGAGAATAATCGAGCTTATGATAAAACAGCAGATATCCAAGTAGAAGTTGCGCAGAAACTTTATGGGATATATAAAACAATCTGTAGTGTAGCAGAAATAGATTTTATAGGATTGTCTAAAAATGGGATTGATGATGAACACCTTAGAAACGTCAAAGATGAAGACAGTTTAGCATTTATAAAACTATTACTAGCAGAGTTTGATAGAGTAAAACTTAACCTAGACCCATATAATTGGGAAATTATAACAGGATGGGCAGTAAAAGTTAAAAAATATAAGGATCCTATTTATTCTTTTAAAGTAAGAGATAAAGAAATTAAAATAGAAACACATACAGAATCTTTATCACACAGTCAAATCCCTAAGGTAGCATTACCTAAGTATCAAGCTTGGGGTGATATATTAAAGTGGTGTTTGCAAGAAAATGTGCCAGGAGAATTTCCTTACGCTTCAGGATTATACCCTTTTAAACGTACAGGAGAAGACCCAACGCGTATGTTTGCAGGAGAAGGTGGTCCAGAACGAACAAATCGTCGTTTTCATTATGTAAGTTTAGGTATGCCTGCTAAACGACTTTCTACAGCGTTTGACTCAGTAACACTTTATGGAAACGATCCCGATCATAGACCTGATATTTATGGTAAAATTGGTAATGCAGGGGTTTCAATCTGTTGTTTAGATGATGCTAAAAAACTATATTCTGGTTTTGATTTAACACATGCAATGACTTCTGTGAGTATGACAATTAATGGACCAGCACCAATGTTGTTAGGGTTTTTTATGAATGCTGCTATCGATCAAAATTGTGAAAAATATATAAAAGAAAATGATCTTGAAGAAGAAGTAGCTACTAAAATTGCAGAAATATATAAAGCAAAAGGAGTAGAGCGCCCAAAATATCAAGGAGATCTTCCTGAAGGAAATGATGGACTTGGGTTACTATTATTAGGGGTTACCGGTGACCAAGTGTTACCAGAGGCGATCTATAATGAAATTAAAATTACAACATTAAATACGGTTCGAGGTACTGTTCAAGCTGATATTTTGAAGGAAGATCAAGCACAGAATACCTGTATTTTCTCTACAGAATTTGCATTGCGATTAATGGGAGACGTTCAAGAGTATTTTATAGAGAAACAAGTGCGTAACTTCTATTCGGTATCCATTTCAGGTTATCATATTGCAGAAGCAGGAGCAAACCCAATTACCCAATTGGCGTTAACCTTAGCAAACGGATTTACCTATGTAGAGTATTACCTAAGCAGAGGTATGGATATTAATAAATTTGGACCAAATTTATCATTCTTCTTCTCAAATGGTATTGATCCAGAATATGCGGTAATAGGTCGTGTAGCACGTAAAATTTGGGCAAAAGCGCTAAAAAACAAATATGGAGCAAATTCTAGAGCTCAAATGCTAAAGTATCATATCCAGACTTCTGGCCGTTCTTTACATGCCCAAGAAATTGATTTTAATGATATACGTACAACTTTACAAGCCTTGTATGCTATTTATGATAACTGTAATTCGTTGCATACCAATGCCTACGATGAAGCAATCACAACACCTACAGAAGAATCTGTACGTAGAGCAATGGCAATACAACTTATCATAAATAAAGAATTGGGGTTAGCAAAAAATGAAAATCCAATTCAAGGTTCTTTTATAATCGAAGAATTAACAGATTTAGTTGAAGAAGCTGTTCTAACAGAGTTTGATAGAATTACAGAGCGCGGTGGAGTGTTAGGAGCGATGGAGACCATGTATCAGCGTAGTAAAATACAAGAAGAAAGTTTGTATTACGAAACCTTAAAACATACAGGAGAGTTTCCCATTATTGGTGTAAATACATTCTTAAGTTCTAAAGGTTCGCCAACAGTAACTCCAGGAGAAGTTATTAGAGCAACTGAAGAAGAAAAACAGTATCAAATCACGATGCTGAATGAACTACATAAAGGAAATACAGAGATAACTTCTGATTTGTTAAAAGATCTTCAAGAAAAAGCGGTGAATAATCAAAATATTTTTGAAACACTTATGGAAGTCTGTAAAAAGTGTTCGCTCGGTCAAATTACAGCAGCTTTATTTGAAGTAGGAGGTCAGTATAGAAGAAATATGTAAGTAATTTTCGGTAATAAATTACAGTATACTAAATCTTTGAAATAGATAACAGAAAAACCCTTTGTCATAAGGGTTTTTCTTTTTTTGGACTTTGCTTATCTTTAGCAGATAATCTCCTTTATGTTTCAACCAATAGAATATACAGTAACTACAATTGTTTGTCTTATTTCGGCAGTTGTGATTCAGCGAATATTTAGTAAAGAGAAATTAAGAGGGGCTGATCAAAATGCTATACAAGGCATCAAGTGGTTTGGATTAGCAATTTTCGTTTGGGGATTAGGGGCATTGTTTAACTTAATTACTGTGATTGGATTAAATTGGTCTCCAACCAATAAAATTCTAATATATTTTGGTGTAGTGGTTTCTTTGGCAAATTCATTGTGCATTATACTATCGCTACCTTCTATAGAACATCCCAAAAAACCAGGAATTATAGTTCGATTAGTACAGCGTTTTAGTGTTCGTGAGTTTGTAGGACTTTTTTGTGGGGTATTGGGGATGATTATTTTTGTATTCATGACAGCGTCTTATGGTAACCCCGAGATTAGCAATAATTTTATATGGATAATCGATATTCCGATTTCGATTTTAGTAGCAATTTCTTTATTGTATGAGCTTAATAAAGCTTTTGTAGGTAGGCAAATGCGATTTATGTACTTGCCAACATTTACTTTGTTTGTGCTCATTATCATAGCAGTTTGCCATCGAATGATACCACAGGATAAGGTGTTACAGTTTATAGACCAGGAGTTTTGGAGCGTTTTAGGAAGTATTACTGCGATATCCTTTAAATTTTTATTTATCCTATTGTTTTCTATTCTTTTGTATAGTTGGAAATTTCTTTCTGAAAAAGAGCAACAGCAAAGTTTGGTGGATGAATTAAATATACAAAAGGCAAAGTTGATAAAAGAAAAAGAACAATTACTTATTGCAAATGAGAGTCATTTAGATACAATCAAAACTTTAAAAATTGATTTAAAAACATTAAAATCCACTGCTAAAATTGAACTCTCAGATCGACAAAAAGAAGTCTTAGGATATTTAGTTCATTTTGGGAGCTATAAATCATATACAGAGATCGCTCAAGAAATGCATATTAGTACAGATGGATTTCAAACGCATATTCATCAAATCAAAAAGATACTAAACATAAGTGGAGCCGATGGAAAAGAGCAATTAATAGCTTTTGCTAGAGCTAATAATTTTTTAAAGTATACTTCTTTTGATGATCATGCGTAACCCTATGGTTAACCATAATGGTTGTTGAATTTGAGTAATGCTTAACCTTTTGTATAATAGGTTTTTAAGGCAATTTGCTTTAAAAATTTTTATATGTTACTTCCTTGTATTATTTCACAACAAAATTTAGACGAAAACATTAATCAAATGTTTGGTAATGCTACGGGCTGGTTTGTAGATGCAATGTTTGCAGAAATCCCGATAACATCATCTGTTGGTATTCCTTGGGTAGCTGTAGTATTGTTATTGGGTGCTTCTTATTTTACGGTATATTTTAAGTTTATTAATTTCCGAAGCTTTTATACAGCCTTTCAAGTAGTCCGTGGAAAATATGATGTCTTAGAAGATAAAATAAAAGCACAAGACGAAGTAAAAGATACTAATGATATTGGAGAAGTAAGTCATTTTCAAGCATTGACTACTGCCGTTTCTGCAACGGTAGGACTTGGTAATATAGCAGGAGTAGCAATAGCGTTATCAATAGGAGGACCAGGAGCTACGTTTTGGATGGTTGTAATAGGTGTCTTAGGAATGTCATCAAAATTTGTGGAATGTACGCTTGGTGTAAAGTATCGAGAGATTGATGAAAATGGTAGAGTTTTTGGTGGACCGATGTATTACCTGACAAAAGGATTAAAAGAAAAAGGATATGTTAGGTTAGGAAAAGTTTTATCGATTTTCTTTGCAATTATGTGTATTGGAGGCTCTTTTGGTGGCGGAAATATGTTTCAAGTAAATCAAGCATTTAAACTATTTGATCATGTAATTGTCTCAGAAAATTCTATGATTCATGGTCAAGGTTGGGTTTTTGGCCTTATTATGGCAATATTAGTCGGAGTTGTAATTATTGGTGGAATTAAAAAGATAGCCAGTGTAACGGATAAGATTGTTCCCTTTATGGTGTTGACCTATATCGTGACAGTATTCACAGTTTTAATACTATTTAGGGCAGAAATTCCCAAAGCACTGATAGCAATTTGGGAAGGAGTTTTTTATCCTCAAGGAGTCATTGGCGGTTTTGTGGGGGTGTTAGTACAAGGTTTAAGACGTGGTGCTTTTAGTAATGAAGCAGGAGTAGGTAGCGCTTCAATAGCGCACAGCGCCGTAAAGACTAGATTTCCAGCTAGTGAAGGTTTAGTGGCTTTACTAGAACCTTTTATAGATACCGTAATTGTGTGCACTATGACCGCCTTAGTCTTGATTATTACAGGGCAAATAAGCACAGGAGTTGCCATTAATGATGAGCAGGGTGTTTTGTTAACGGCTTCAGCATTACAAAGTGGGGTTTCTTGGTTCCCTTACCTGCTTACGATTGCAGTGATGCTTTTTGCTTTTTCTTCTATGATTTCATGGTCGTATTACGGGTATCAAGCATGGAGCTATCTCTTTGGTAGAGGTAAACAAACAGAATATGTATATAAGTCTATCTTTTGTTGTTTTACTGTAATAGGTGCAGCAGCAACATTAAATTCTGTAACAGATTTTAGTGATGCCATGATTTTTGCAATGATGGTTCCCAATATGATTGGCTTGTTTTTACTAAGTTCTAAAGTAAAAGAAGAGTTAATAGGGTATAAACAGAATATTTCAAATTTGACAAAGTGAGATGTTAAGTAGTTTTTTTATCTTTAGAGAAACACAAACTCATCATGCAAAAATTATTAATAGGCCTCGTATTTATTACAGCATTCTCCTTTGCGCAACAAAACCAAGTAAAGGCTTTGGTAGGGGGAACTTTGATTGACGGTTATGGATCTACACCCATACAAAATAGTGTTATTTTGGTAAAGGGAGATAGGATACAAGCAGTTGGTACTGTTGAAACTCTAACAATACCTGATACGGCAGAAGTTATATCTACCGAAGGAATGTCTATACTACCAGGGCTATGGGATATGCATGTACATACAATGATTAATGGACATGCAGATTATTCGTATTGGGACAAAACATATCCACCATTATTAGAAAAAGTTATTATGCCCTCTTCGGCAGAACAGTTATTAATGGCAGGAGTTACTAGCGCTAGAGACCTAGGAGGACCGCTTAAAGAAAGTATCGTTGTACGAGATCGAATAAATAAAGGTGAGATACCAGGAGCCACATTATATGTTTCAGGGCCGTTTATCCAAAAAAAACCATATCCGGGTACAGAAGCTTTTCGATGGGGAATTAATGGAGTTGAAGACGCAAAAAAGAAAATTAAAAAATTGGCCGATGCAGGTGTAGATTGTATTAAATTAATTGATCAAGATCAAATGACTTTAGCAGAACTGCAAGCAGTGGTTGACACTGCACATAAGTATAATCTAAAAGTTGTAGCTCATGGTCATCGACCTCAAGAAATTAGACAAGGTTTAAAAGTTGGTGTTGACTGTTTTGAACATACAGGTTTGTCTTCTGCTCCAAAGTATCCTGACGATGTTATTGATGCTATAAGAGAGAGAACAGCACAAATGAATTTAGGACCTATGTTTTGGTGCCCTACAGTCGAGGGATTATACAATTATGAATATGTAAGGGATAATGGCGAGCATTTAGATAATGACTCATGGCATAGGGGATTACATGATACGATTATTGCAGATATTAAAAATAGTTTTATGCATAAAGATCAGTTGCCTTATTTTCAATTAACTCCTATCAGAAAACCAACATTAGAAACAAAGATTAAACAATTAATGGATGCTGGTGTCGTATTAATGATTGGAACAGATAGTGGGATTCCTATGAAGTTTCATAGTCAATCTACTTGGAATGAATTAGATGTATGGGTTAATGAGTTTGGAATTGACCCAATGTATGCAATACGTGCGGCAACGTACTGGCCGTCGTTGTGGATGGGCGTTGCAAATGAAGTAGGTACAGTTACGCCTGGAAAATATGCCGATATAATAGCAGTAAAAGGAGATGTGTTAAGGCATATCAATATCTTACAAGATGTAGATATAGTAATCAAACACGGTAAAAGATATAAATAAGTAAAATGGTTTATAAACTTAGAAGCCACCTTCGTTGAAGATGTCTGAATTTTCTAAGTTCTTTTCGAAGAAGAATTAAAAATTCTTTTCCATTACTATCAGATTGTTCAAGTCGCTCACAATTTTTATACAACCTGTTCGTAATATGGATTAGTGAGTTAGCATGTTTGATTCGATCATCTTGAAAAGTCTGACTTTCTGCTGAAATGATTTTAGGAACCAATTCATCTGATTGCCTAATAATATCACCAGTAAAATAAATATGAGGATGTTCTGTACCATTATTTTGTAATGAGGCCATGTCATAAACGAGATAGTTAGAAATACTTCGAGAAAGAGTCAGTATTTCTCTTGCTTTCTTATATAATCTTTTATTTTTTGGTTGTGGTCTCATATTCTATTTGGTTTCCCAAAAATAGGGTTATTTTAAGTAAATTTTATTTTGATTTTAATGCATATTTGCTAATTTGCTTTAATTATTAATTGTAAAACCATTTTTTGATTTAAAAATTAAGATTTTCTATATTAAATCAGATTGGTACTTAATTTTAAGTCGTTTTTTATGATTAAAGATTTCAAATAGTTAAAAATATAAGCTGCTGTATTTATGAAGATTGATACTATAAATTGGGAAATTTTACAATGTCTACAGGAAAATGCAAGGTTATCTAATGCAGAAATAGGTAGAAAGGTTGGATTAAGTTCTCCTGCGGTAGCAGAAAGAATAAAAAAAATGGAAGATTATGGTGTTTTAAAAGGTTATGTAGCAAATGTATCCTATACCGAGGCGGGATATCAACTAAAAGCTATTATTACATTAAGAGCTTTTATGGGGCGTTTAAAGCCATTTTTAACTAAGGTATCAGAGTTTAAAGAAGTAACAAATTGTTACCGAATAACAGGTAATGAAAATATAATTATGGAAGTAGTCTTGAGAGACCAGATACACTTACAAGAATTTATTGATCGATTGATAACTTATGGTGAAGTAAAAACACATATCATATTATCTAATTTAATCGAGAATAATCCAATAACAAATGATGCTTGATTAAATACCGAAAAATGACTAGTTTTTTGGCATGAGATTTGATTATATTTGTATGGGAAACGATCTTTATCTTGTGTGAGGACATTAGTATGGGAAACTAAAGAGAGTACAAGTAAAAGATACGAGAACGCCTGAAGAGATTCAGGCGTTTTTTGATTTTCTTCGCAAGCTTTTCTTACATTTATATCATTAATAGTGGCACCTTTTTTGTTGCACGATTATTTAAATACAGTCAGTCATGCGGTTATCAGTCATAAAGGGGTTTAGTTTTTTTATAATTCTTTGTTTTACTTCAATTATTTACAGTCAAAATAGTTTGACTGTAAAAAAAGGAAAAGTTATTGATTCTTTGATTGTTCCTGGAGCAAATACAATATTTAGTATATACTTACCTAAGTCTTTTGACCTTAATAAAAAATGGCCAGTTGTTTTTGGTTTTGATTCTAATGGAAATGCAGGCAATATTACACGACTGTATAAAGAAGCAGCTGAAGAACTAGGTTATATGGTAGTAATTAGCGATTTTCCTGAAAAGGTAGAAATAAAAGAAAAGGCAGAATATGTTGCTTCTTTTATGGATCATATTTTCTCTATTTTTCCAATTCAAAAGAAAAGGGTATACACTACAGGATTAGGAGAAGATGCAAATTTAATAAGTTTAGTTTCTGTTTTGATTAACGATGTGGCAGGAACAATTGCTGTTGGAGATACACACTACTATAATTCTAGTGTAAAAATAAGGAAAAACTTTTCCTACTTTGGAGTCGTAAATGTTAGTAGTCATAATTATAAAAACTTCTTATATAATAAAATGTATCTTAAAAAGCAGAATGCTTTTGCAGACGTATTAGATTATGAGGGTAAACAAGATTTCCCAAACCCTAATTTGTTTAAAAAAATATTATCAAATTTTACCTTACAAACAATGAGTAAGGGTGTAATACCAAAAGATTCTATCTGGATTCAAAATTTATTTCAGACCGAACTAAAACAAGTAGAAATTAACCAGAATCAAGGAAATTTTTTGTTGGCTTATGAAGAAATAAAAAAAATAAAGGATAAGTATAAGTTATTTTTTGACACAAGCTATCTTAAAAAGAAAGAGAAGCAATTGAAACAATTTAAGGGATATGAAAGAGAGAAGAAACTATATGTAAAATACGATACAAAAGAAGCAGAGCTTAGACAATCGTATCAATTATCTTTGGCAGAAGATGTTGGAAATGAGGTATACGAGAATTTGGGATGGTGGCAACACGAGATGTCTAAATTAGATGAGCTATCCCGATCTAAAGAAAAATATGCGTCTAATATGGTACTTAGAATTAAAGGATATCTTAAAGAGAAGGTACGTAACTACAAAGCAGTTAAATTTGCTAAGGAAGATAAGTTCGAGAAGACAATGTATCTTAATATACTAAGTACGATAATAGATAAAAAAGATTATGAGTCCTACAGAACTGTTATTTCTTTAAGCGCGCAGGACCAAGATTATGAAACAGCCTTATTTTATTTAGAAAAATTACTTAAAAATGGTTTTAAGGATAAAAAAAACCTATATAACATAGAAGGTACATTAGGACTAAGGCTCTCAAAACCCTACAACATTTTAATAGAGAAATACCTTGGGTCATCAAGATATTTGTTTTCAGATTAAATTGAAATCATAAAAAATTGTGTATTTCATCGATTTTATTTGTTTTTTATCGTTTGTTTAAAAAAACTGTTTATCTTTACACCATCAAAAAGAAATACTCGATGTAATATCCATAACCAACATTTTAAGCTATATGACGATATGGAATTAAAATTTTAGTTTGGAATACATTAAGGGACAAATTGGATGTGAGGACATTAGTAAAAAGACCCCAGATCTTGAAACTAAAGAGAGTATGTGATTTGCCCTAAAACACAAAAGCGTTTGCTGAAAAAGCAAACGCTTTTTTTATGCTCCTATTAGAAGGGGAGTAGATCATTTAGATATGAAATTAAAAGAAGGTGTACTAAAAACATTTAATTAGATAACTATTATATATAAAGTACAGAGAATATATAAGATTTTGTTACCGCTCAATGATTAGAAAATGTAATGTTTATTTCTATTCTATTAGTGCTTAAAACGACTAATTTGTTAAAATTTGTGTATTTCATCGATTTTATTTGCTTTTTATCCTAAAAAATTACTATATTAGTATTGTTAGTTAATGAATAAAGGAGTTCTTAAAAATTATGGTTTAAACGGTTATGACGATAATTAGATAAGCTGTATTTTTTTTGATCATCCGGGAAAAATTACGTGTGAGGACATTGGTTAAAGACCCCAAATCTAGAAACTGAAGAGAGTACATAATTTGCCCCAAAAGAAATAAAAAAGCACCTGAATAAGGTGCTTTTTTATATTAGAAAGAGTTTTATTTGTTAAAAAGTTACCTCTTATTTTTTAGTTATTAAATGTGGCACGTCTTCTAATTTCCAATCAATGACCAATCCACCAGCTAGGGACCTAGCAATTTCACTCCCATATAAATATTCACATAGGTATAATGCAGCTTCAAAACTCTTAGCGCCACCAGCAGAGGTAATGTATTTTCCATCATGAACAAATAATACTTCTTTTCTGATATCTAAGCCCGGAAACATAGTTTTCATTTTATCGATATCACTAGGAAAAGTAGTTGATACTTTATCTTCTAACAGACCAGCTTTAGCAAGCACAAAAGCTCCATCACAATGCGAGGTCATATATAAAGCATTCTTATCAACCTCTTTTATGAAATTAATCATATCGACATCTTCAAGATCTGTATCAAGATGATGTTCGGCACTTGGTACTACTAGAATATCAATTTTAGGAATCGAGTCTTTAGTATAATTATAGTCAGGAATAATTTTAAGACCTTCAAAAGTAGTTATTGGTTGATCTGTATTTGCCACAGTAAAAACATTCATTTGTTTAATGCTTTTTCGATATTGAGTATGTTGAAAAATATCGTAAGGAGCAGTAAATTCTGTATTATACGTCCCGTCCATAACTAAAAATGCAACATTATAACGATTTGGGACTAATTTTGGAAATGTTTTTATATTAGATGTGCTTTCTGTTTCAGTAGCTACCAAAGGATCAGGTTTTTTGATCTCACTACACCCAAGTATTAGGATTGATAATAGGATTAAAAATGATTTTTGCATTGTCGTTATATATTTGTTATTGATTCTTTACGAACCCTTAATTTTACTAATACTAATAGAAAAGTTCCTAAAACCATTATTGATGTCATAAAGATCCAGGTGTTATTATAGCCAAAATTATCAATAAATTGCATTCCTGAGTTATGCCCAAAAATATGAGCTAAAGAAAAAGACATACTGTATAACCCCATGTATGCTCCTTGTCTTCCTTTTTTTGCTCTATCCAATGCAAATGCATTTCCAAATGGAAAAGCCACCATTTCACCAAGAGTAGCAATAATCATCCCAATGATTAATATTCCGGCCCAAGGCGTTACAAGCAAAAGAATAAAGCTTATCCCTGTTAATATAAAACCACTTATAACATGTCCTGTCTTGGAAATTTTAGTTTTTTCAAGATAGGCTATTAAGGGCATTTCAAAGAAAAAAATTAATGCTCCGTTTAAAGCTAGTAATAAACCAATTTTTTCTTCTGATAATTGATGGATTTCTTTATAATACAAAGGAATCGTAGAAAAATATTGAACAAATATAAAGCCAAATAATGCTAATGAAATTAAAAAGATAATGTATGTGGTATCTCTATATGCTGGAGTAGGGTTTTCTATAACAATTTCTTTATCTAGTTCTTTTGCTTTTTTGGGATGTAAGGTTTGTGTCATAACTAACCCGGCGATAATACAAGTAATACCATCAACCCAAAATAGTCCATAATAACCTATCGAGGCGATAATTAATCCTCCTATAGCAGGGCCTGCAGAAAACCCTAAATTAATAGCTAGTCGTATAAAAGTAAGAGACCTAGTCTTGTTTTCAGGTTTGCTATAAGCACTTAAAGCAACAAAAAAAGCTGGTCTTGCAGCATCTGCAATAGCTATGAGAACAAAAAAACTGATACAAATACTCCAGAAACTAGTAAAATATTGAACAATCAAAAACGATGCACCTGTTAGAAATAAAGAACCTAAGATTACTTTGTAATATCCAATTTTGTCACTTAATTTACCTCCAAGCCATGCTCCAAAAAAAGAACCTAACCCAAAACTGGTCATTATCCACCCAACTTGTTCTAAAGAGAAATTTAAATTGTCAGTTAAGTACAAGGAAAGAAATGGTATTACCATTGCTCCGGCTCGATTGATTAATGTAATAAGGGCAAGCCACCATACCTCTTTGGAGAGTCCCGAAAAAGAATTTATGTAATGGCGTAACATAGTAATAATGAATTTAGGATTTGCGCTTACTTTAATAATTTGTAAAAGTAGTTTTTTATCTATGATAGAGATACAATTTATATGAAATTTAGTAGTTACTAATTGTTTGTATTAAATTAAATTATAAAGCACATTTATAGATTGAATGAGTATAAATTGTACTTTTGCAAAAACACAAGGGAAGGTGAATAAATTATTTATAATATTATTTTTTGTAGTAGGGAATGCTTTTGCACAAGATTCTTCTAGTATAAGACGTATATTACAGTTCCAAGAAAAATTGAATGAAGAATTTGCTTCAGAAGATAAATCACCACTAAGCCCAAAGGATTTAACTCATTTCAAAACCTTAGCGTTTTTTGATATTGATACTACTTTTTGTGTTCTTGCTAATTTTGTGAGAACTCCACATGAAACTCCTTTTATTATGAAAACAACTACGGGAAGAGAACCTGTATATGTAAAATACGGAGAAGTACATTTTAATATTCAAGAAAAAGAATTTGCTCTAAATATATATCAGAATCAAGCGCTGAAGGCAAAACCAGAATATGAAGATTATTTGTTTCTTCCTTTTACAGATTTAACAAACGGAGAAGAAAGTTATGATGGAGGACGTTTTATTGATCTTAAAACCCCAGAAGGTAATACAATTTTAATAGATTTTAATACGGCCTACAATCCATATTGTGCTTATAATGAGCGTTATTCATGTCCAATTCCTCCTTCAGAAAATCATCTTGACATTGTAGTGCCGGTAGGTGTCAAAAAATATAGAAAATATCCTGATAACAACTAAATAAAAAGCCCGCTTATTAGCGGACTTTTTAACTTTAAACAAACAAAACATAGTTAATTTAAACTATATTAAAATTTATATATAGCGCCTAAAACAAAAGACGATAGACTTTTTGTAGCTTCTAAATCATTATCTAGAAAAGTATCCTCAGATGTAGAATCTAATCTTAATTCTGGTTTTAGTGTTAAACTACCTATATCATAACTACCTGTTAAGGTTGCAGCAACAACGCTTCCATCACCTTCGGTATCAACTCCAACAGCTCCTAATCCTAATAAACCATCATTGTATAATGCAAAATATTCTCCTCTTATTCCAATAGTGAATTTTTCAGAAGTTTTGTATTGAGGGTATAAAGCTACCCCATAAAAACCTCCAGCATCACCATCTGCTTGAGGATCAGTTGAAAGATATGTAGCATTTATACCTAAATAGAATTCTTCAGCTACGTCCCATCCTGTTGTTAAGTCAGCTTGAAATGTAGGTCCTACCAAACCAGGAAATCCTTCATTACCATATCTAAAGTTTAAGTAAGCACTGCCATTATCTGCAGAATATCCAAGCTGTGCACCTATAATATAAGTATCAAAAGGATTACTTTCTGTAAAATCTGTTGGATTCATAATTGCTAACATAGCTGACCAGTTATCATTAAGTGTAAAATCTGCTTTTAAACCTGTATGAGAAAAAGGTCCATAAGAAAACATATATGATGTAGAATAATTAAAGTTTCCTGTTGGAGAAATCACTTCATAACCAAGGTAAGTGTTAAAGTTACCAACTGTTAGTTTTACAGATTCTGAAACATTCCAGTATGCATATAATTGATTTACAATTTGAGCAGAACCATCAGAATTGAAAACGGCATCTTCTCCTCTTTGACCAAATACAAGATCAGCTACGAATCCAACTTTATCGCCTTCATATCCTAAAATTACATTAGCCATACCTAATGCGAACCCTGATTGATTAACAAAAGAAGTTCCAGGAGCAATATATGAAGGGTCAGTTGTCGGATCACCATCAAAATCACCTATTCTATTAGGAGCTCCAATGTTGTAACGATAATAACCATCTACTGATCCACTAACAGAAAAATTTTCGATCCAACTTTTTTCTTCTGATTCTTCTTGTGCTACTGTGGTGAAGCTTGCTAAGGCTAGTGCAACAAGACATACTTTTTTTAAAAAATTTGTTACGGTTTTTGTTTTCATAATAAACATTAATTATTGTAATTGTTTTAATCGGAACCGTAAAATTATGTTAAAAGAGTTTTACCCCAATATAAAAAGGGGATATGTGTGGTATTTTTATGTATTCTTAATTTTATACCCTAAAAAAATTAGGGTTTAACTTTATTTTGGATAAATTTTGAGAATTTGAAAGTCGTTTTTTGAAGTTTTTGAAGTTTTTTTCAAAAATTTTTAAGAGGATATTTCATATTGTTAAACATTTAAGTGTTCAATTTGTTAAAATTTGACAATATGTATCCCTATCCTTAAGTAAAAAATAAAAGAATTATTTATTTGTTTAGAAACCCTGTAAGAAGATAGCTTAATTAAGTGCTTGGTTTCCTTTCTCGCCAGTTCTAATTCTGTAGGTATTTTGAATATCTGAAACAAAAATCTTTCCATCACCAACTTCTCCAGTTTTTGCTGCTTCAATTATGGCTTGTATTGTTTTTTGTTCGAATTGGTCAGAAACAACTACAGACAAGTATCTGCGTTGTATATCGGTAGTACTATAAGTGATTCCTCTGTAAACGTGTCCTTTTTTTTCATTACCAACCCCAGTAACATCCCAATATGTAAAAAAGTTTACCTCAATTTCATGTAAGGCATCTTTTACGGCTTTAAATTGCGATTTACGTATAATAGCTTCAATTTTTTTCATAAACATATAAAGGGTTTATTTGGTAATAAACATTCCTAAAAATACAAAAAGCAATCCAATTGCAAATGATCCAATGGCATAGATTATGAAATTTACAAAATCTCCAGATTTTAAAAACAAATGATTTTCATGAGCAAAGGTCGAAAAAGTAGTAAACCCTCCACAAAATCCAGTAGCGAGGAAGGCTACCGTATTTTGAGACACCGAATTGTTCTTGACAGCAAGTCCAAGAATAATACCAATAATCAGACTGCCTAAAACATTCGCGGTAAAAGTGCCATAAGGAATATTAGAAGCAGTACTATTTAGGTATTTACTAATAAGGTATCGAGCTATACTTCCTGTGCCACCTCCTAAAAATACCAATAGTATTTGTTTCATTAGTGAATCATTTAGAAACTGCATTTTAATGATTATAGTAAAATGCAGTTTGTGTAGTATCTAATATTATTTTATTGGAATATAAATTTCTGTAACCCATTCTGCCGGGTTAGGTTGTAATTCTGGTTCTACTCGATATACCTCAAATGCTGGTGAAGCAGTGTCCAGCTCTAAGCCATTATCAGCAATATATTTATATCCTGCTTTCCAAGCTTCTTTTAAATTTATATAGTCTCCTTTTAATGTTGTTTTAACCGCTTTTTGTTTAGGTAGAAAACCAGAAAGAATATCACTGTCTTTAGGAGTAACTACTTTATCTCTGGTAGGGATTGCTGCAGAAAAAATAGCTGTTCCTTGCTCTTCATTAAATTCATTATATATTGTGAATGGCGTCCCAGTGCGAGGTAAATTATTTTGCATCATATATGCGTTAACATTAGGTAGCATTTGAGCAATTTTTTCAGAAGTATTTGCAATAGTTGAAGCGGTTGCACTATACATATAAAAACCACCACCATGTTCTGTTTCACCATCAACATGTATATGGTATTGTTTCATGACCTCTTTGGTTAGGTTATCTAGGTTTTCTAGTCCTTTTTTGTACATAGGACGTATTGTCTGTGATAAGGTACTGTCTTGTGTTGCCCAAAATGCTTTTTCCATAAAAGATTGTTCACCTTTCATACCCCAAGTCACCTTTGTCTTTCTTTCATCGATTTTTTCAAGTTTCCAATATACGTCACTTGTACTTTCACCCATAGGACTTATAAAGGTTAGCTTTTGATCTAAACTAGCAAAAGGTATCGTTTTTATAGTTTTCATGGTACCATCACCTTGCGTCTCGCTTTTCCAACTATACGAAGCTCCTTTACCACTTGTAGTAGTAGCATATTCAAGAATCATATCATCAGATCCATCTATCCACGGGTTCCATTTTTCCCAAGTTTTATATTCATTAATGCTATTAAACAGTAATTCATCAGGAGCGTCTATTGTTCTACTTTGTTCTATCTGATATTCGCCATTAATAGTTGCTACATATACAGCACCTCCAATAACAACCAGTAGTAATAGAAAGAATAAATACTTGATTATTTTCATGTTAGTTAGTTTTGATTATTTGATCAGCTAATATAACTAAATTTTGCCTCCTATTATTTTATTACATTTGTCTGAATAATGAAATGCTCAATATAAAATGCGTTATTACTAATTTTGATATTACATTAAAATTAAAGTAATAACGTATGTAGTACACAAATTAAAAAACATAAACTATAACACATGAAACTTAACAAAATACTTGTTTTTACAGCTTTTATAGCGTTTACAGTAGGTTGTAAAAATGAACCAAAAGTTCAGGATCAAATAGATCAAAAAGAAGCAGAGATTACTGAAGAGAAATTTGAATATGTAGTAGAGCAATTTGCAGACTTAAAGATTTTGAGGTATCAAATCCCTGGATGGGATAATCTTACCTTAAAAGAACAGAAATTAGTATACTATTTAACACAAGCAGGTTTAAGCGGAAGAGATATAATGTGGGATCAAAATTACCGGCATAATCTTACTTTAAGAAAGGCTCTTGAAAAAATCTATACAACATATGATGGTAATAAAACGTCTAAGGATTGGAAAGCATTTGAAATTTACCTGAAACGAGTTTGGTTTTCAAATGGTATTCATCACCACTATAGTAATGATAAAATTAAACCAGAATTTGATCAGGATTATTTTAGTTCTTTGTTGGCAGCGACAGGAACAGAAGTTTCAAAAGAAGTTTATGAAGTAATCTTTAACGAAGCAGATGCTAAAAAGGTGAATCAAGCAAAAGGAGTTGATAATGTAGCATTGTCTGCTGTTAACTTTTATGGCCCAGGAGTAACAAATGATGATGTGGAGTCTTTTTATGGAAAAATGAAATCTCCAAATCCTGAGAAACCATTGTCTTTCGGTTTAAATTCTCAATTGGTTAAAGAAGAAGGAAAACTAAAAGAAAGAGTATATAAATCGGGAGGATTATATGGTACTGCAATAGATGAGATTATTAAATGGTTAGAAAAAGCTAAAACAGTAGCAGAAAATAAAGCTCAAGGCGATGCTATTGGTTTGTTAATTGAATATTACAAAACAGGGGATTTGCAAACGTGGGATGATTATAATGTGGCTTGGACTGCTGCAACCGAAGGAAATATTGATTATATCAATAGTTTTATTGAAGTATATAATGATCCTTTGGGGTATAGAGGTTCTTATGAAACTATCGTACAAATCAAGGATTTTGACATGTCAAAGAAAATGTCTGTATTATCCGAAAATGCACAATGGTTTGAAGATGAATCACCTTTGATGGATGAACATAAGAAAAAAAATGTAGTCGGAGTTTCGTATAAAGTTGTTGCTGTCGCAGGAGAAGCTGGTGATGCATCACCAAGTACACCTATTGGAGTAAATCTTCCGAATGCAAATTGGATTAGAGCAGCCGTTGGATCAAAGTCAGTTTCTTTGGGTAATATCATTGGAGCTTATAATAACGCTGGTGGATCTGGACGATTGAAAGAATTTGTACATGATAATGAAGAATTTGAATTAGAAGAAAAATATGGTCAATTAGGGGATAAACTACATACAGCTTTACATGAAGTAGTCGGTCATGCATCTGGACAATTAAACCCAGGAGTGGGAGAGACAAAAGAAACTTTAAAGAATTATGCTTCTACAATGGAAGAAGGACGTGCAGATTTGGTTGGTTTATATTATTTAATGGATCCAAAATTACAGGAACTTGGATTAGTAGAAGATTGGGAAAAAACAGGTAAAGCTGCCTATGATGGGTATATCCGAAATGGATTACTAACCCAATTAATACGCTTAAATCTTGGGGATGATGTAGAAGAAGCCCATATGAGAAACCGACAGTGGGTGAGTGCTTGGGCTTTTGAACAAGGCGCAAAAGATAATGTTATAGAGAAAGTTACCAGAGATGGTAAAACCTACTATGATATTAAAGATTATCAAAAATTACGTGAGATTTTTGGACGTTTATTACGTGAGACGCAACGTATAAAATCTGAAGGTGATTATAAAGCTGCAGAAGCGTTAGTAGAAGGATACGGAGTAAAAGTTGATCAAGATATACACGCAGAAATATTAAAGCGTAATGAACAATTTACATCTGCGCCTTATAGTGGTTTTGTAAACCCAGTTTTACTGCCACAAAAAGATGATACTGGTGAAATCACTGGTTTTGAAATATTCCAACCGAAAACTTTTGAAGAACAAATGTTATGGTATAGTAAGAATTATAATTTCTTACCAGAAGTGAATTAAAATAATTCTGTAACTAATAATAAAAAACCTCTTTGAAAAATTATCAAAGAGGTTTTTTATTGCTTATAAATTGTTAGAATAGATTTCTATGATCTGTGATAAGCCTCATTTGATCATATTCCCCATCATCCCAATCTATTTTACTAGCCTTAACAGCAATAGGAAATGAGGAATTTCCTTCTGAAATCATTTCAATTTTACTTTCAGATACCCTAGAAAATGTAACTTTTCCTTCTGCAATATTATTTAATTCAATGTCTAAATCTATATTCAGGTCGGTATTAGTTTCAATAATAGCTTTGATGTTTTTTGCCATAATTACACCAGTTATAACAATTATGTTGTTTCGATTGGCATTTCTTAATAATTCTCTATTTGGGTGTATAAAATCAGCATTGCTCAAAAAATTTGCCAATTCACCTTGCACAACGGTTAAGGTTTTACTTCTGTCATAACTCAGACTGACTTTTTTTCCTTTATTAAATTTAGTGTTTAATCCTAAATTACCTAACCCTAAAGAAGTAAGAAGCTCATCAAGAACAGTGATCCCGAGATTAAATTTGTATTCTAATTTTTTAGTATGATCTACAGCAAAGGCATTATCTTCAATAATACTAATCTTCTGATCCGATATTAATGCATGTAAAATGTTTTCATAATATAATTCAACTGGATTAGAAGGTTTTTTTAGCCATAATTGTAGTGGTTTATGATTTCTTATAGGGCTATCAATAAGGTCATATCCATATGTTTTTCGTAATTCTTTTTTAAAATTCATTGTTTAGTGTTTTTTATAGATTTTACTCAAAACTACCTCACAATCAAGCATAAAAAAATACCCATAACAGGGTATATTTAGTGTTTATTGAGAATAAATGTACTTAAAAATCATACTTTTTCTCAATGGCATATCGCAATAATTCTCCCTTGCCATGCAGTCCAAGTTTTCGGATGATGTTTTTTCGATGTGTTTCTACTGTCGAAACAGAGTTAAAACGAATTGTTGCAATTTCTGATGATGTTTTCCCTTGTCCGATAAGTTTTAAAATTTCCCGTTCACTTTTTGATAAGATTTGTTTTTTGATTTCTTGCTTGGCATCTTTCGAAAAAAGCGAAGGGTCAAGAGCGGCATCAAAATAGGTTGCTCCTTTTGATATTTGCTTTATAGCGGTTAATACTTCTTCTAAGGGCGAATTTTTGAGGAGATATCCAGATGCTCCGGCTTCAATCATTTGTTTTACAGCGTCTTCTTGATCAAACATAGAAAATGCTATTATTTTTGTATAAGGAAACTCTTTTTTATAATATGAGTTGCTGCGATACCATCAATTTTTGGCATACGAATATCCATTAGTACTACCTTAGGTTGTTTTCTTCTAACAATATTGATTAGTTCTTCTCCATCATTAGCCATCCCTACGATGCTTATTTCCTCTTCGTATTTAAGAAGAAGTTCGATACCATCAATTAAAGACTGGTGGTCTTCTGCAATAGCTACTGTTATCATATTGGTATATTTATAATAATGTTCGTTCCTTTATTAATAGTAGAGTCTATCTCAAAAGTTCCTTCAAGATGTTCAACACGTTTTTCGATAGTGGCTAAACCCATTCCGTCTTTTTGAGGTAATATTTTGGCATCAAAGCCTATTCCGTTATCTTCAATAATAATGTTTAATAGTGAATCATGATTGGTTAACGATATGTTTACTTCTGAAGCTTTTGAGTGCTTAATTGTATTGGCTACCAATTCTTGAATCATTCTGAAAATTGAAATTTCAAGAGTGTTGTCTAATCGTTCTTCTAATCCATAATCTTGAACTTCTATAGTTAGTTCATTACTATTTGAGGCATTTTTAGCTAGTTTTTTTATTGCAGGTAAAAGCCCTTGATTAGCCATTACACCACTATTTTTTTCGTGTGCTATAGTTCGTACTTTTTGATAAGCCTCATCTAATAGATCATTTGTTTTAATAAATAATTCTTCTTTGTTTTTAATTTTAGAATTTTCTCTGTTATTTTTTAAATGATTGAAATGTAATTTTACAGTGGCTAAGGTACTTCCTAGATTATCATGCAGATCATTCGCCATTCGTTGACGTTCTTTTTCTTGACCAGCAATCATAGCATCAATAGCTGTTAATTCTTGGTCTTTAAGTAATTTTTCTGTTTTTTGAAATTCAATTTCACGTTCTTGTTCGGCAATACGTTGTTTGCGTCTAACGTTTTTATATACTAGAAAAGAAATTAGAATAGCCGTTGCTAAGAGAGAAATTGATCCAATTAGGAGATTTCTATTTCGAATTCTATGCGCTTCTGATTTTAAGTTGGTATTAAGTAGTTGTACGATTTTCTTTTCTTTTTCTGTTGTGCGGTACTTAGTTTCTAGTTCGTCATAAGCATTTTTATTACTTGATAATAGGAATTGTTCTGTTCTGGAAGTGTATTCTATTAAGTTTTTGAAAGCAGATTTGTAATTTTTATGTGTAGAGTCGATTATTGAGTTATAAAAGAATATATATTTTTTGTGATCATCTTCTAATTTGTTATATGCTTTGCTATTTATTTTTGGTAAAATAGCATGTGCATTTTCCATTTGTTTTAGCGAAATGTAATATCGTGCTAATGCTATGTACGAGGTTTTTAAATGTGTAGATTTATAATTGTAGGGAATTTTTTTAAAATTCGCTATCGCTTTTTTTTCAAAATCAACAGCTTTTGTGTTCTCCTTTAAAAAATTATAGTAACTGGATAGTAATTGAAATATCATACCATTAAGAAAGTAATGGTTACTATTTTCAGTAAAATTGATGAGTTGATCTTCCAGCGTCTGATCCCACTGCTCCTTTTTGAAATATTGAAAAGATAAAATAAGCTTGTAATAAGTATAGTAGGCTACCTCAATAGGATCATAAGTATTTGTTTTATATAGATCCATATACAACTTAGAAGAGGTGTTATCGATCAGATAATCAAATCTATTTATTTTAAGTAGTCGTTTAAGTACTTCACAAATTAATTGAGGCCTGTTATTCATTTCAGCAATTTTTAATGCTTCGAGATAAGCATTTCTCGCTTGGATATTTTTGCTGCTATATTTATAAAAAAGATAATCTCCTAAATTGATATAATATAAAAACCTACCAAGAATATTTTCTGTATTAAGTGCATTTTCCTGTGTTATCGAAGAAAACTTATGTTGATAAATATCAAATTCTTTAAGGAAATTTACTTGCCATAGAATCATTCGAGTAGTAAAGGGGTCATACGTGTTTTCGTGATTAAATTCATTCTCTAGATCATATTTTCGTAAGTTATCAATCACTTTAAAATGTTCTTGGGCCGAGAGATAGCCAAGGCCCAAGAAAAAGAAAATAACATATAGTGTCTTATTCATTTAGTTTATTTGGAAAAAAGCATTTTCAGGTCTACAGGCAAAAGTTATTCCTTTAGATTCTTTGTATGCTTTATATGCTTCGATTTTTGATAATTTTGTTTTTGTTTGTTCGTTTTGTTCATCGATACCCGCTGTTAGTAATGATTCTTCTGAAATCAGATCTAAGTGATATAAATTTACTAAAGCTTCTTCTCCTTCAGGAGTAATAAAAACATCTTCACCCATTCGTTCCATAAATAAATCGTCAACAAAATTTGATTCGTTTCTATTTTTATTGTCATAAATCAAGGAAATATCGGGTATTGCAGGAGTGAAAAACGGATTAGTGATTAAAATATCTCCCTGTTTTAATCTTATGTTTAATGGGGTAGTATGATCTTCAGGATAATTTTGAGTTTTGCTTTCCATTTTAAAGCCTTCTAAACCAATATGAAGATAATATTTTTTTCGATAAGTATATCTAGGATCGTTATCAGGATCATTTTCATCCATTTGGTCTACAATATCCATAGCTACGTAGCCATTAAACCCTATAGAAACTGATCCTGTATAGTTTTGCAGGTATAGTTGTATTTTATTGATAATGAAATCGTCCCCGTCTTTTTCACCTAAAAATTTTCCATATAAAAAATAGTGGGTACCATATTTTATATCCGAATAAATTGGTTGCCAATCTCCGATTTCTGCTCTGGATTGAATCGTGTTTCTGTTCATAGCATTAAAAGATCTAAATTCTTTGATGCTCTCGTCTAATCTTAATGTGTATTTTAAATTTTCATGCATTGTACTATAGTTGTTTGGTGATTATTATTTAAATACTGTATTATTAATGATGTTTTTATGCCCGTTAAGTTGTGGGGTTTGGTCATGTCCTTTTGACTGGTCAGGAAGAATATTTTGTAACTTTTTAATTAACTCTGCATACGTTATCTGTGGGTTGTCTTTAATATAACCTATAGTATAGTAGGTCAGTACCCCATTCATTCTTGCATTTTGATCTCGGATAAATAAATCTCCATATGCTAATTCATTTGGTTTGCAGGCAGAAAGTGTAATAAAATTTTTGTTAAGTGGTTTTAATAGTTTTCGGTAATTCTCTTTTGTGATTAAATTTTCTTTTAAAATTTTATTGGCATAACTTTTTATTTCTAAGTTTTGATTTTTTCTCTCTAAATTTTTGAGAATTAGTTCTTTAAAATCTACTCCGCCAGAGTAGCATGCGTCTACTATAGAAACAAAATATGCTTCGGGATTTATTTTATTTGTTATGGTACGTAATTCATTTTCATAAATAGATTTATCTCTTGCTCTAATACCTTCTTTTATGGTAGGTAAACCGTTTGTCGTAGTGAATTTCTGGTTTCCATGACCAGAAAAGATGAAAACTCCTAGATCTCCTTTTTCTAGACTTTTTACTAGTTTTCTTAATTCTTTTTTAATAGTAGAGGCATTTGTTTTGGGACCAAAAGAAAGTCTTGTAATATTGTTTTTTGGCACTTGTAAATCTTTATGAAATAATTGTTGCCAGTCTTTTGCATCATTAATGCATGATGTTAGTTTTGAAATTCCTAAGTAGTGATTTATTCCAACACAAAGTACCCTGATATTCATTGTCGTAATGGTTTTTTAGTTATTTCAAAACTCTTAATAATAGAAGCGTTAATCCATACCCAATACAAGGTATTTTAAATGTTGCTAATTAAAAAAAATGATTGAGCTATCAATAACCAAAATGTACTGATCTAAAAAAGGGAGATACGTAAGACAAAAAGAAGTGTATAAGGTTTACTTAGGTTGTAGGTATGTCTTAAGTGCAAATAACAGTAAGATAAAAACAATAAAACCAACTAAAATAAAAATACTGCCTTTGTAATATTTACGATGTAGTTTGATGTCTTTACGGTAGCTAAATATCATCAAAACGATAAAAGCAACAACAAAACACCCTGCAAATATTAATTGACCAGTACTAAACATAAATGATTATTTTTACAGCAAATATAAGAACTGAATACTAAAAAATAATAGATAGATGAAAGATAAAATTGCTGCTGTACAAGAGTTTCACACTGCCTTTGAAATTGGATATAAAAATGAACCAATAGCCGATTTAGGAGAAGCTAAAAATACACTTCGTTTTAATCTTATGAAAGAAGAGAACGAAGAATATCTTGAAGCTGCTCAAAACAATGATTTGATAGAAGTGGCAGACGCTTTAGGGGATATGCTTTATATTTTATGCGGCACTATAATTGAACATGGTATGCAGCACAAAATAGAGGAGGTTTTTAATGAAATTCAACGTAGTAATATGAGTAAGCTAGGTGAAGATGGTAATCCAATTTATAGAGAAGATGGAAAAGTACTTAAAGGGCCTAATTATTTTAAACCAGATATAGCTGCAATACTTGATAAATAATAAATAAAAAAACTCCGGAATAATTTTCCGGAGTTTTTTTATTGTTATAGTTTGGAAGACTATTATACTTTATATCTCCATCCAAAAGGATCCTCTACTTTATTGTATTGGATATCCATGAGTACTTTTTTGAAATACGAAGCATATGAGTTTTCTTGTTTTTCTATTTCATAATGTTCTCCTTTGTACCCAAAAGATTTAACCGGGCTTACTACTGCTGCAGTACCGGCTCCAAAAACCTCTTTTAAGCTTCCGTCTTTAGCGGCAGCTACTATTTCGCTTACTTTTACTGGTCTAACATCTACTTTGTAGCCTTCTTTTTCGGCTATTGAAATTAAACTTTTACGAGTTATACCATCCAAAATACGGTCACTAACCGGGGCAGTAAGCAACGTATCATTAATTCTAAAAAATACATTCATAGTTCCGGCTTCTTCCATATATTCATGGGTATTAGAGTCTGTCCAGATAACTTGTTGGTATCCTTGCTCTTTTGCAAGTTTTGTCGGGTAAAATTGTCCAGCATAGTTCCCCGCGGCTTTAGCATAACCAAAACCACCACTGGCAGAACGACTAAATTTTTCAGCAACTAATACGCTTACATCTCCACTATAATATGATTGTGCGGGAGAGCAAATAATTAAAAATTTGTATTCATCGGCTTCTGATGCTGATACAGAGGCTTGAGTTGCTATTACAAAAGGTCGTATGTATAATGAATTTCCAGAACCTGATTTGATCCATGCGTTATCTAATTTTAATAAAGTGTTTAAACCATCAAAAAAGTACTCCTCAGGAAATTCAGGGATTGCTAGACGTTCAGAAGATTTGTTAATTCGTTTAAAATTTTCATCGGGTCTAAACAAAAAAGTATCTCCATTATCATCTTTATACGCCTTCATCCCTTCAAAAACGGCTTGACCATAATGAAAAACACGAGCAGATGGTTCCATAGTTAAAGGTCCATAAGGAATAATCTTAGGTGTTTGCCAAGATCCATTTTTATAATCGCAGACAAACATATGATCTGTAAAGATTTTTCCGAAATCAAGATTTTCGAAATCAACTTGTCCAATTTTGGACTCATTTACTTGATTAACTTCCACGGTTTGTGAGATTGTATTTTTCATCCTATACATATTTTAAAAGGTTGGATAGTACTGTATCCAGAATTTGTATTCTCTACTCTTGGTCTGAAAACTAAGAGCATACTAACACCTTAAATAATTCCTAGCAAAAATACCCT
The DNA here is from genome assembly GCF_003443715.1 of Aquimarina sp. AD10. Taxonomy (NCBI): domain Bacteria; kingdom Pseudomonadati; phylum Bacteroidota; class Flavobacteriia; order Flavobacteriales; family Flavobacteriaceae; genus Aquimarina; species Aquimarina sp. AD10. The sequence continues at coordinate 5,753,483 of NZ_CP031965.1, forward strand.
TTTCTGACAAAATATAAATTTTTAAAATGCGTAATTTTGTATTCTGTAACCAATATTTATGAAATCATGAATAAAAGTATACTTTTCTTGATAGTATTGTTAATAGGATTAACAAGTTGTCAGCATAAAAAACAAGTTTCGTTTTCAGTTAAAAATATTCCCGTGGAGCAATATGAAAGTTTTGGAGAGGTGCTAACAGCAGAAAACATTTACTACAAGAAAGAAATAGTAAAACGTTATAATAATCTTGTAAAAGGTGATACCGTATCTATTGCTTTTACAGGAACGGTAAATGGTGTTTGTAAAGCAAAAGGATGTTGGATGAAAGTTGCAATGGGAGACGGCAAAGAAACTATGGTTAGGTTCAAAAATTATGGTTTTTTTGTGCCAAAGGATATCGAAAACGATACTGTAATTGTTCAAGGAAGGGCTTTTGTAGGAGAAATGTCTGTTGATGATCAAAGACATTATGCCACTGATGCAGGTAAATCACCAGAAGAAATAGCTGCAATCACAGAACCTAAAAAAACATATTCATTAATTGCAGAGAGTGTTTTGATCAAAAATTAATGCAAAAAGAAATAAAGAGAGAAATAAGTATAACTGCAGACGGTTCTACTACAATACATCTTCCAGAGTTAGATGAACACTATCATTCTAAACATGGTGCTATTAATGAGGCGAACCATGTTTTTATACAGAATGGGTTATATCATATTTTAAAATCCAGAACCTTTAAGTCATTAAATATTTTGGAAATAGGATTTGGTACAGGTTTAAATGCCTTAATTACATTGATAGAAGCTAAGAAAAAGGAACAAACTGTTAATTATGTAGGGGTAGAAGCATATCCTATTGCAGCAAAAGAAGTTCAACAAATGAACTATCCCAGGGCTTTAGGTAATATCGAAGCAGAACCTATTTTTAAAGAGTTGCATACATCTAATTGGGAAACTAACAGACCTGTTACCGATATTTTTACTTTACAAAAGCGAAAACAATTCTTTTCTGATATTGAGGATAAAAACAGTTTTGATCTTGTTTATTTTGATGCATTTGGTGCGCGAGTACAACCAGAACTTTGGACTGTTGTTATTTTTAAAAAAATGTTCGAAGCCTTAAATAAAGGAGGGGTATTGGTGACGTATTCGGCAAAAGGAAGTGTTAGAAGAGCTATGCTTGAAGTTGGTTTTGAGGTAGAAAGATTGCCTGGTCCTCCTGGTAAACGAGAAATGTTAAGAGCTACAAAACCATAAACAAATGCTTTGTGTTTTTGAGTATTTAACCATTTTAAACGATTGTTAAACCTATAATAAAGGAATAGGTTTTGTAATAAGCTGATAGTATTTTGCATAAAATTCAACTACAATGAAGGTTTTAATTACTGGTGCTACGGGTTTAATAGGCCAGGAAATTGTAACATTATGTCATCAATTAAAAATTGATGTAAATTACCTTACAACCAACAAATCCAAATTAAGCGATAATTCAAATTATAAAGGATACTTCTGGGATCCTAGTAATGGAATCATAGATGATAATTGTTTTACTGATGTCGAAGTGATTATTAATTTAGTAGGTGCCTCGGTAGCAAAACGTTGGACAGCTTCGTATAAGAGGGAAATACTAGAAAGTAGGACGCTTACTGCTAATTTAATTTTTAACTCTCTAAAAAAATTAAAACATAATGTTAGACATATCGTTTCTGCTAGCGCTATAGGGCTTTATCCAGATTCTTTTCAGAATTATTATATGGAAAATTCACCAGAAAGAGATACCGGTTTCTTAGGAGAAGTAGTGTCAAAATGGGAGGGAGCTGTTCTTGAATTTGAAGCTTTGGATATAAATGTGAGTTTACTTCGTATTGGTTTAGTGCTTTCTGAAAAAGGAGGAGCGTTTCCTAAAATAGTAAAGCCTATTCAATACGGTTTTGGAGCTCTTTTTGGAAGTGGTAAACAATGGCAAAGTTGGATACATGTTCATGATTTAGCACGTATGTTTGTATTTGTTGTTCAAGAAGAATTGACAGGAGTTTTTAATGCTGTAGCACCTAATGCAGTATCAAATAAAAAGTTTACCAATGTTATTGCCGAACGATTAAATAAAAAAATAGTATTACCAAATACACCTAAGTTTATAATGAAAATTATTCTTGGAGAAATGCACATACTTTTGTTTTCAAGCCAACGCGTCTGTAGCGATAAGGTTTCTAAACTTGGTTTTGGATTTAACTATGATAATATTAAATCTGCAATCGCGGATTTGGTTAAATAATTGAAAATAAAAAACCGATACTGCAAGTACCGGTTTATACAAAATAATTTTATTGAATTAAGCTTTTGTAGCTGTTACACTAATTTTTAGCTCTATATCATCATTAATAAACTTATCTCCTATATCTGTAATAATAGATTTAGATGCGTAGTTTATTCCCCAATCGGTTCTATTAATAGTAAATACTTCAGTGTTTAAGGTCATAGTATTACCATTAATGGCAGTAGAGACAGGAAAAGAAATATTCTTTTTAATCCCTTTAATTGTTAAATTGCCATTCATAAAAGTTTTATTCTCTTTTTTGCTAATTCCAGTAACTTCAAATGAAGCAGAGGGAAACTTTGTAACATTAAAGAAATGATCTTCTTCACCTTTAGCTTCACCTTTTAAATGACCTTCTAAACCAGCTTTTTCTTTTCCTTGAAGATCAGTTACAGTAATGGATGTCATATCGATCATAAAAGATCCACTTTGAATAACATCATCATTAAGAGCAATTTTTCCTTTAGCTACTTTAATTGTCCCAGTATGCTTTCCTGTAGGTTTAATGCCTGTCCACTCGATAGTACTTAACGCATCATTCACTATGTAAATAGAAGCTTCTTTTGGAGTTTCAGAGGTTTCTTGCGCTTCAGAAGCTACAGTTTCATTCTTTTTTTCACCTTTACAAGAAAATGAACCAATGCTTATTAAGGCAATTGCAAAAAGATTAATCAATTTGGTTTTCATAAAATATAACTTAATAGTTTTCAGAATTTCAAAATTATTTTTTTGACTTAAAAACACTCTTAAATATATACTAAAATATTCCTGTGACATTATGACATTAATTCAAAAATGGCAGTACTTTTGCTATTTCAAAATGAAAACTTATAAAAGTTACAGATTACATGAGTAAGAAAAATAAAAATACTGAAGATGTAAAAGATCAAGTAGAAGAAGTACTTGATACAAAAGTTGATGAGGAACAGGCTGAAGAAGTAGATGTAGAAACACAGCTAAAAGAAGATTTGGAAAAAGAAAAAGATAAATTTCTTAGGCTTTTTGCAGAATTCGAGAATTATAAAAAACGTACTTCTAAAGAACGTTTAGAGCTTTTTAAAACGGCAAGTCAAGATGTAATACAATCAATGTTACCGGTTCTTGATGATTTTGATCGTGCTACAAAAGAAATCGAAAAGTCAGAAGATAAAGACCTTATCAAAGGAGTATCACTCATACACAATAAATTAAAAGAAACATTAAAAGGAAAAGGGTTAACAGAAGTAGAAGTATCTGCGGGAGACACCTTTAATGCGGATGATCATGAGGCTATAACTCAAATTCCTGCGCCTAGTGATGATCTTAAAGGAAAAATTGTGGATGTGATAGAAAAAGGATATAAGCTTGGAGATAAAGTGATCAGATTTCCTAAAGTAGTAACCGGACAATAAAGAGGTATGAAGGAAGATTTTTACGACATATTAGGATTAAGCAAAAGTGCAACTGCATCTGAAATAAAGAAGGCATATCGCAAGAAAGCTATCGAATATCACCCTGATAAAAACCCTGGTGATACTAGTGCAGAAGAAAAATTCAAGAAAGCAGCAGAAGCTTATGAGATATTAAGTGACCCTGATAAAAAAGCACGTTATGATCAATATGGTCACCAAGCATTCGAAGGCGGCGGCGGCTTCGGAGGTGGTGGTATGAATATGGATGATATCTTTAGTCAGTTTGGAGACATCTTTGGCGGCGGTGGCTTTGGTGGTTTCGGCGGCTTTGGTGGTGGAGGCGGAAGACAACGACAAGCCAAAGGAAGTAACCTTCGAATTCGAGTAAAACTTACATTAGAAGAAATTGCTAATGGTGTAGAAAAAAAGATTAAAGTAAAACGTAAAGTACAAGCACCTGGTACAACCTATAAAACTTGTTCTACTTGTAATGGTACAGGTCAAGTAACCAGAATAACAAATACGATTCTTGGAAGAATGCAAACATCATCTCCATGTTCGACATGTGGCGGAGCAGGGCAATCAATAGATTACAGACCTGATGGGGCTGATGGACAAGGATTAAAAGCTTTAGAAGAAACAGTAAGTATTAAAATCCCTGCTGGGGTTGAAGATGGTATGCAGCTTAAAGTTTCTGGAAAAGGAAATGAAGCACCGGGTAATGGTATAGCTGGAGATTTATTAGTAGCAATAGAAGAGCTTGATCATGCAGATTTACAAAGAGAAGGTAATAATCTTCATTATGATTTGTATATAAGTTTTTCTGAAGCGGCTTTAGGAGCATCTAGAGAAATTGATACTGTTTCAGGAAAAGTGCGTATCAAAATTGAAGAAGGTGTGCAGAGTGGAAAAATCCTTAGACTAAGAGGTAAAGGAATCCCAAGTCTTAATGGATATGGCAGAGGTGATCTTTTAGTACATGTTAATGTATGGACACCAAAAACATTAAATAAAGAACAACGAGAGTTTTTCGAAAAAATGTCAAAAGATGACCATTTTAGACCTAGCCCAGATAGTGGCGAGAAGTCGTTTTTCGAGAAAGTAAAAGATATGTTTTCATAGATAAAACAAGTGGTTCGGATATTATGAATCCAAGCAGTTTTATTAATGGTTGAATAGGAAAAATTCGTATATTTGAGACATCACTAATGTATTTAGTGACAATTTTTCTTTTTCATAGCAATTTTTTTCCCATCCTTAATACTTGTATTTAGGGTGGGTTTTGTTTTTAATAAAAAAGTGTCTAATTCTGTCCCTTAATTTTTTAAAGAAATAAAAATCAAACTCGCTTATTTGATTAAGAACTTGTGCCGAAATAACATTAGTTACCTTTATTTTAGCATAAGTTTTTAAGTTTTCGTATCATTCGGGTATATTATAAATTATAAAATATTATTTCTATCTATGGCTAATCTTTTAGAGGTACAACAAGCTACAAAACAATTCGGTAGCTTTACAGCCTTGCAGAATGTTTCTATTCAGGTTCCTAAAGGAAGTATTTTTGGTTTACTTGGTCCTAATGGAGCAGGTAAAACGACATTAATAAGGATCATTAATCAAATTACATTACCAGATCAAGGAAGTGTGTTTCTGGATAATGAACCTTTAAAACCAGAACATATAAAAGATATTGGTTATTTGCCAGAAGAAAGAGGACTTTACAAATCAATGAAAGTAGGAGAACAAGCTTTGTATTTGGCACAACTTAAAGGCTTGTCAAAAAAGGAAGCTAAAGAGCGATTAAAATATTGGTTTGATAAATTTGATATTACACATTGGTGGGACAAAAAGATACAAGAATTATCAAAAGGGATGGCCCAAAAAGTGCAGTTTATAGTGACTGTTTTGCATAGACCTAAACTTTTAATATTTGATGAGCCTTTTAGTGGTTTTGATCCTATAAATGCAAATGTTATTAAAGACGAAATATTGCAATTGCGTGATGAAGGAGCGACAGTTATTTTTTCTACTCATCGTATGGAAAGCGTAGAGGAACTATGTGATCACATAGCACTTATTAATAAATCTCAAAAAATATTAGAAGGTAAATTATCAGATATTAAAAGAGCGTATAAATCAAATACTTTTGAAGTCGGTCTTTTAACAGATGATCACCAAAGCTTATTTTCAACACTGAATAATAAGTTTAGTGTTGAACCTGCCGATTTTAAAACCATAGATGATCAATTAAAATTAAAGATCACTTTGGACAATACAATGTCATCAAATGATATGTTAAGGTATCTATCAGAAAAAGCTCAGGTATTACGCTTTAATGAAGTCATACCTAGTGTAAATGAAATATTCATCAAAACCATTACAGAAAATGAGTAATTTAAAGCTAATCATTAAAAGAGAATTTATTGCTCGGGTTCGTAACAAGACTTTTGTTGTAATGACTTTTTTGAGTCCGCTTATTTTTGTGGGAATGATCGGATTAATTACCTGGTTAACTACTTTAAATAAAGATGAAATTCGTGAAATCGCAATAGTTGATGAGACAGGGTCTTTCGAACCTTATTTTAAAAGTAGTAAAGGGATAAGTTATATTGATTATACAAATCTACCTTTAAATGATGCAAAAGACTCTGTAGTGATCAAAGACTTGTATGGCCTGTTATATATTCCAGGGAATACATCCAATAAAGAATTAGAAAAGAGTATTCAGTTTTATGCAGATGAGGCTCCTAATATTGATATTTTACAACAGATAGAAAAAATTATTTCAGAAGAACTAACACATCAAAATTTTAAAAAGAAAGGTGTGGATATAGCAGTTATCGAGAGTTCAAAAGCTAAGGTAGATATACAAATAGAGAATTTTTTAGGAGAAAAAACATCCAAAATATCAAGCTATGTAAAAATGTTCTTTGGTGGGCTTGCAGGATATTTGTTATTGATGTTTGTAGTGATTTATGGTAACATGGTTATGCGCTCTGTAATTGAAGAAAAAACAAGTAGAATTATAGAGGTTATTATATCATCGGTAAAACCTGTACAGTTAATGATCGGTAAAATACTTGGTACAACATTAGCAGGTGTACTTCAGTTTTTTATATGGGTGATTATAGGTGGTGTTTTACTCTTTATAGCGAGTTTTTATTTAGGTATAGATGTGCAACCAACTACTCCAGCGCAAATACCGCAAGATGAATTGATGGAGCAATCACAACTTATTTTGCAAGATGTTTTAAACCTACCATTAGTTTCTTTAGTAGTTTTATTTCTTGTTTATTTTATAGGAGGATACTTTTTATATAGCTCAATTTATGCAGCAATTGGTGCCGCTGTAGATAGTGAAACCGATTCACAACAATTTATGTTGCCAATTATCGTTCCATTGATGCTAGCATTTTATGTTGGAGTATTTGCAGTGATCGAAAATCCACATGGTACTATATCTACAGTATTTTCAATGATTCCTCTTACTTCACCAATAGTTATGTTAATGAGAGTGCCTTTTGGCGTAGATTGGTGGCAAATCCTCATTTCTATAGTAATTTTAATAGCCAGTATATGGTTTATGGTGATGTTTGCTGCAAAAATCTACAGAATTGGTATATTGATGTATGGTAAAAAACCTAGCTATAAAGAAATTTTTAAATGGCTAAAGTACTAAGTTAATGATTCAAGACGACGTTTTAGACAAAGCTGAAGAGTTGATTACAAAGGATATCTGGGGTTCGATAAAAGAATTTTTAGAGTATGAATTATTCCATTTAGGTACCGATAAAAAACCTATAGTATTAACCGTGGGTATGATATTGGTGGCTGTCTTGGCAATTGTCTTAACTTCTGTAGTTTTAAAGTTTATTAGAAGAATTGTAACCAAAAAACTATCACATGATGGTAAAATAAAGTTTGTATCGGTATTTTCTTTTGCCAAATATTTTATCTATCTCATTATTTTATTCATAATGCTAGATAGCATTGGCTTCAATATTACCGCCATATTTGCAGCTTCAGCAGCATTATTAGTTGGTGTTGGTTTGGCGTTACAGACCTTAATTCAAGACATTATTTCAGGAATATTTATTTTTATAGATCAAACGGTACATGTTGGTGATATTATTGAGTTAGAAGGAAAAGTAGGTCGAGTAGAAGAAATAAAATTAAGGACTACTAGAGCGGTTACTATTGATAATAAAGTGTTAATTATACCTAATCATAAATATTTAACCTCCACACTGTATAATTGGACTCAAAACGGAGCGTTAACAAGAGAATCTATTAGTGTAGGTGTTGCTTATGGTAGTGATACAAAATTGGTCAAAGAACTTCTAGTGCAAGCAGCATTATCTAATAAAAGTGTATTAAAAACACCAGAACCATTAGTTTTGTTTACAGAGTTTGCAGATAGTTCATTAAATTTTAAATTAATATTTACAATAGGAGATAGTTTTCAGGCGTCAATACCTAAAAGTGAGATACGTTTTGAGATTGATCGTTTATTTAGAGAACACAATATCAGTATTCCTTTTCCGCAAAGAGTTGTAACTATGATTCAGGATGAAAATAACAATGTTTCAAAAATATAAATAACCTATAAGCCCCAAGAATGAAAAAAAAGGATCTAATCTTAATGTGCATATTTTTTTATGCTGTTTATTATATGAGATCCCAGGATACAAATCTAGCTAGGTTAGAGTATGCTTATATTCCTCAATCAGGTAGTGAAAATACTTATAGCCGTATTCGGTTTTCTGCTAATTATCCAATTAAAACAGATAATAAAGGGACATATATTGTAATATCTCCTCAATATAGATATAACGATCTTCAAATAAGAGATGAATTAATATTTGATCAAGGTGGTGATTTAAATGTTTTTCAAACTATAGGCCTAGAATTAGGGTTTACCTTTAAAATGAAAAATAACTGGCGCTTTGGAACAAAAATAGGAGTAGGTATCTCCTCTAATTTTGAAGGTTCAAAATTAGAGAGTGACGATTTTAGATATACAGGTTCTGTCTTTTTTGTTAAAAGCTACAAGAGTAGTATTACACCTAAAACATCACGATTAATTTTAGGGTTACGATATTCAACACCAGCTAGTATAAGTTTTCCTTTACCAATAATTAATTATTTTAAAAGATTTAGTCCAAGCTGGGCATATGGTATAGGTACACCTAAAACAAGTATTAAATATTTCTTTAATGAAATAAATACAATCCAAGCTTTTATTGGTTTAGATAGATTTTATGGTAATTTGCAGAATAACAGAACTTTTGTAGATGCAAACGGAACTACGAAAACAGTAGAAAATGCTTCTATGTTAAATGTAATAGGAGCTTTAGGATATGAGTTTTATTTTACGGAACACTTATTGTTCTATACATATGGAGGATATACATTAAGTAATGAAATTCGCTTACGAGATAAAAATCAAGATAATGTATTAACCATTAATAATGAAAATACATTTTATTTTCGAAGCGGAATTAAATTAAAAATATAATGGCAAAAATATTAGTAATTGAAGACGAAGCAGCAATTCGAAGAGTGCTGACTAAAATTTTATCTGAAGAGAATGATACTTACGAAGTTTTTGAAGCCGAAGATGGTTTGGCTGGTATAGAAAAAATAAAATCTGATGAGTATGATTTGGTTCTTTGTGATATTAAGATGCCAAAGATGGACGGAGTTGAGGTTTTAGAGGCAATCAAAAAAATAAAACCAGAAACTCCGGTAGTAATGATTTCTGGACATGGTGATCTTGATACAGCCGTAAATACAATGAGATTAGGGGCATTTGATTATATCTCTAAACCACCAGATTTAAATAGATTATTAAATACAGTACGAAATGCATTAGACCGTAAAGAGCTAGTTGTAGAAAATAAGAGACTTAAGAAAAAGGTTTCTAAAAACTATGATATGATCGGAGAGTCTCAGGCAATTTCGGATATTAAAAATATAATAGAAAAAGTTTCTGCTACAGATGCGAGAGTTCTAATAACAGGATCTAATGGTACAGGAAAAGAACTGGTGGCACACTGGATTCATCAAAAGAGCGAGCGATCCGGTGGCCCAATGATAGAGGTAAACTGTGCTGCAATACCTGGTGAACTAATAGAAAGTGAACTTTTTGGACATGTAAAAGGTGCATTTACATCTGCTAATAAAGATCGTGCCGGTAAATTTGAAGCAGCAAATGGAGGAACAATATTTCTAGATGAAATTGGTGACATGAGTCTTTCTGCGCAAGCAAAAGTATTAAGAGCCTTACAGGAAAATAAAATTCAAAGAGTTGGTAGTGATAAAGATATCAAAGTAAATGTAAGAGTTCTTGCCGCTACGAATAAGGATTTAAAGAAAGAAATTGCAGACAATAAATTCAGAGAAGATCTATATCATAGATTGGCAGTAATTTTAATAAAAGTACCTGCCCTAAATGATAGGCGAGAAGACATTCCGTTATTGGTCGACTATTTTGTAAAGAAAATAGCAGGAGAACAAGGGTCTACAGTAAAAACGTTTTCTGAAAAAGCAGTTAAACAGTTGCAACAGTATGATTGGACAGGAAATATCCGAGAATTGCGAAATGTAATAGAGCGATTAATCATACTCGGAGGAAAAGAAGTTAGCGAAGAAGATGTTAAGCTCTTTGCAGCCAAATAATTAAAAAAAAAGAAAATTACAGATCATAGAATCCTATTTTGTGATCTGTTTTTTTAATTGTTGTAATGTATCATATATCCTTTACGACCAATATCTGATATGCCCCTGAAAATGAAAATATTTGTTTTTTTAATCACATGCTTATGTGGTATTTATGCTTCTAATGCTCAATATGATCCTGGAGCTGTAAATTATGGATTAGTAGCTATAAAAAGTATTGGATTAGAAGATGAGGTGGGTTTAGGAGCTCGTGTAGAATATGCATTTAATTGTTATACTACCTTTATTGGTGAATATAACCGATCTTTTACACTTGATGATTCGACCTATGAGGGGCATAATGAGCTTGCTTTAGGAGTAAACCTTATACTGTTTAATTGGTATCCGACCACAATAACTGCAGGTATTGGGTATGCCGGTAATGATTCAAGCCTTTTTGAAGATATCGAAGATGAAGCTTTTTTGGGGTTTAGAACAGGAAGCTTTAATCATGGAGCACAAATTAAAATTAGAGCGTTACATCAACTCTCTAGATATGTGCACATTTTTGGAGAATTCAATCTAAAAAGTTTAGGGAGACGTTACGATACTTTTTTGATAGGGTTTAGCTATGATTTTTACGGAAAGTAAAATAATTAGAACAGTTTATAATTTTTAATAGTTACCTTATTATTTTGTAATTTTTATTAGTTAACTATTTTTTTACAAATCCAAAACTTTAGTATCTTTCAAGATATAATATTTGTTGCACTATGAATTCTATACATCACAAAGATTTTAAAGTAACTAACCCCGTAGATTTGTCTAAAATCCCAACAAAACATGATCTTGATGCGAGCGAAAAGAAAATTGAAAAAGAATTAGAAGAAGTACGGGAGGAGCTAGGAGAGTTTCAAGATACAATATATGCTCATGACAAATATGCAGTGTTAATTTGTTTACAGGGGATGGATACTGCTGGTAAAGATAGTTTGATTAGAGAAGTCTTTAAAGATTTTAATACTCGTGGAATTGTTGTGCATAGTTTTAAAGTGCCTACAGATCTTGAATTAGGCCATGATTATTTATGGAGACATTATATTGCCTTGCCACAAAGAGGTAAGTTTGGTGTCTTTAATAGAACACATTATGAAAATGTTTTAGTTACTCGTGTACACCCTGAGTATATAATGGGAGAGAAAATTCCGGGGATAAATTCTGTAAGTGATATTACCGATGAGTTTTGGGATAAACGTTTTGAGCAAATTAGAAATTTTGAAAAACATATTGCAGAAAACGGAACTTTGATTTATAAGTTTTACTTGCACCTATCCAAAGAAGAACAAAAAAATAGACTTTTAAGAAGACTCGAAAAGAAAGACAAAAACTGGAAATTTTCATCAGGAGACCTTAAAGAACGAAAGTTATGGGATCAATATCAATCGTGTTATCAAGATGCAATTAATAGAACATCAACCCCACATGCTCCTTGGTATGTTATTCCAGCAGATGATAAACCAGTAGCAAGATATATTGTAGCAAAAATACTGTATGATACGCTAACAAAATATACCAATATACAAGAGCCAGAATTAGATGATAAAACCAAAGCTAATTTAGAAATGTATAAAGAGCAGTTAGAGAATGAATAAACTGATCAGTGCAGTTGTTCATGCCTTAATTTAAACTTATAGTAAAACAAAATGTCAAAAAGAATAATCACAGTACTTTTAACCCTTTTATCCCTAAACTCTTTTTCACAGAAAGAAAATAAAGAAGATTCGATAATACTTAAAAAATTATACGATACATCATTGCTTAATGGGAAAAGTTATTCTTGGTTAGATTACCTTTCAAATCAAATAGGAGGAAGATTATCAGGATCTATAAACGCTCAAAAAGCAGTAGAATGGGGAGAGAAAGAACTTAAAGAGTTAGGAATTGATAAAGTATGGTTACAACCTGTTATGGTACCAAAATGGACTAGAGGAGTAACCGAATTTGCATATATAGAAACTACTCCCGGTAATACTACAAATGTGCCAATTTGTGCACTAGGAGGATCTGTACCAACACCAATAGGTGGTGTAAAAAAACCTATTATAGAAGTAAAAAGCTTAGATGATCTAAAAACCTTAGGAACAGATAAGATAAAAGGAAAAATTGTATTCTTTAACAGACCTATGCAAGCTGATCTGATTAGCACATTTAATGCTTACGGAGGTTGTGTGGATCAAAGATACTCTGGAGCAGCAGAAGCTGCAAAATACGGTGCTGTTGGTGTTCTTGTTCGTTCAATGAATTTAAGGTTAGATGATTTTCCACATACAGGAGCAATGAGTTATGGGGATTTAGCGAATATGGACAAAATTCCTGCGGCAGCAATTAGTACAAACGGGGCTGATTTATTGAGTTCTATGCTCAAACTAAATCCAAAAATTAAGTTTCATATGAATATGAATTGTCGTACTTGGAAAGATGTGAAATCATATAATGTGATTGGACAAATAACAGGTAGCGAATTTCCTAATGAATATATGGCCGTTGGTGGACATTTGGATTCTTGGGATTTAGGAGATGGTTCTCATGATGATGGCGCGGGTATAGTGCAGTCTATGGAAGTTCTTAGACTTTTTAAAGAAATAGGATATAAACCAAAACGTTCTATACGTGTAGTGTTATTCATGAATGAAGAAAATGGATTACGAGGAGGTAAAAAATATGCCGAAATAGCCAAAAATAAAGGAGAAAATCATGTATTTGCTTTAGAAAGTGATGCCGGTGGTTTTACACCTAGAGGATTTTCTTTTGATTGCGATGTCGATAATTTTAAACAAGTCCAAAGTTGGAAACCATTATTTGAACCCTACTTAATTCATTATTTTGCTTTAGGTGGAAGTGGAGCAGATATTGGTCCATTAAAAAAAGATGGTATAGTATTAGCTGGACTTCGACCAGACTCACAACGATATTTTGATTATCATCATGCTAAGAATGATACTTTTGATGCAGTAAATAAGCGTGAGCTAGAATTAGGCGCTGCTACGATGGCGAGTTTAGTATATCTTTTTGATAACTATGGCGTAAAATAGAGCGATTTAATCTCCGAAATCAAAAGATATATTTTTATGAATAAAGAACAATTAATTCACGAATTTAAAAGTGTACATTCATTGTTTATAGATGATATAGAAGTATTAGATGAACATGATTTTGTGAGTTATTTAAAAGGTAAATGGTCTGCAGGTCAACAATTAGAACATATATATCTTTCGGTAAAACCTCTTATTCAAGTATTTTTACTTCCAAAATTTATTTTAAAAATATTTTTTGGTAAGGCTAAAAGAGAAAGTATTTCCTATGATGCTATGATCACAAAATATTCAAAAGTCTTAGAGCAAGGAGGAAAAGCTACTTCTAAATATATTCCCAAGAAGATAACTATCCAACAAAGAGCACAACTCGCCAAATCATTAAAAAGTACCGTAGACACGTTATTGATCAAAATTAAAAGTACAAAAGATCAGGATTTAGATGAAATTTTGGTTCCGCATCCATTAATGGGAAAGTTAACACTTAGAGAAATGTTATACTTCTCTATCTATCATGCTAAACACCATCATAAGTCACTAAAAAAGAATATAGTTGAAAATAAAATATGACTAGTGTGAACTATGCATTTATTAAAAATGATATTGAAAAGACTCTTTTAAAATAATTCTATAATAATACTATAACCAATAGATATTTATGCGATTTCGATTGCTATAATATTGGATATTTAGGCTAGTATTAACTTTTTAATCGATTCTTGTACAAAAAATGTGATCAAAATTTAACCTCCCAAATGAAACGAGCTACGCAGAATGATGAAGAAACAGTAATCAGAATTTTAACCGAATCATTTGATAAAAACAAATCAGTCAATTTTATTATTAAACAAGACCGAAAAAGAAAAAAGAGAATTAAGTTTTTGATGAAATATTCTTTTTTTATAGGAATGAATTTTGGTGAAGTTTTCTTAGGAGAAGATAAATTATCGTGCTGTATCGTTATAGATTCTAAAAAAAATAAAAATACATTTAAAAAACTAATTTTTGATATTAGATTAGTACGTAATGCTATTGGTTTTTTTAGGATAAAAAAAATATTAAAAAGAGAAAAGATTTTAAGACGACATCAACCTAATGAGCCTTTTTTTCATCTCTGGTATATCGGGGTACTACCGCAATATTTCGGAAAAGGAAAAGGAAGTGTTTTATTAAAAGAAGTACTTGCATATTATGAACCCTTTAAGAAGAATATATGTTTAGAGACTTCTATGGTAGAGAATATTAAATTTTACCATCGTCATGGTTTCGATCAAGTTAGTAAAATAGATCAAGAACTTGCATATGAGCTTTTTATATTTAAGCACGAGTTTCCTAAATGATTATAAAGGTGAAATGTATTTGACATTAATGGTTATTAACAATATCAATATGGTAATTATAGTTCCGAAAATATAGTGTTAACACTTAGCCCGAATTTTAATAGTTACTTTTTTACTAACATGCAAAATTTCCATCACAGAAAATAGACATGTAAATAATTGCACCTATACCGATAAGAATATTTAAAAAAGGTAGACTGGCAGAAAGGATAGCCCCAAAAAATATTTTTCTGACAAACAATATCCAAGCTACTATAATACTTATAGATGTTACAAAAGGATAAGCGATTAAACTAATCACTAAAGTGATTGTTGGAATGCTATCTTCTGACCCCGGACTATCAAACATCATAGCAGACATCATGATCATAGGTAAAGAGGGGAGTATTAAAATTCCGAAAACAATGCTAGCTATAATAAGATAGATTTTAGTGGTATTCTTTTTCTTTCTCTCTTTTTGGGATACTGTAGTTTCTAACATGAAATTTAATTAAATAAAGTTAAATATACGATAAGAATATTTTAGTTTATTTTGCATCCAATACCTTTGCGTCTTCAAAATTATATAATGCTGTACCAATATACCAAAGAGTTTAGATATAACTTAAAATTAGCCGCCCCGGTAATGATGGGAATGTTAGGTCATACTTTTGTAGGTTTGATCGATAATATTATGGTAGGACAACTGGGAACGGCAGAATTAGCGGCAGTGTCATTAGGGAATAGTTTTATGTTTATTGCTATGTCCTTAGGGATTGGTTTTTCTACAGCAATTACACCATTAGTTGCAGAGGCAGACGGAGAGCATAATTTTAAGAATGGTAAATCTGCTTTTAAGCATGGTTTAGTCTTATGTACTACATTAGGGATTGCACTATTTTTAATGATACTATTGGCAAAACCGTTAATGTTTTTAATGAAACAACCTATAGAAGTGGTTGAGTTAGCTATGCCATATTTAGATTTGGTAGCTTTTTCATTAGTACCATTAGTTAGTTTTCAAGCTTTAAAACAATTTTCTGATGGCTTATCTATGACCAAATATCCAATGTATGCAACGTTAATTGCTAATGTCGTTAATGTTGTTTTAAATTATCTGTTAATCTTTGGAAAATTAGGATTTCCGCAGATGGGGATAGTAGGTGCAGCGGTAGGTACTTTGGTTTCAAGATTTGTTATGGTTGTTTTTCTATGGACACTACTTAGAAATAAAGAAAAATCAAGTAGTTATGTTACTAACATTAAAATTTTTGTGTTAGAAAATAAAATGATGAAAAAAATAATAGCACTGGGGTTTCCTTCTGCTTTACAAATGTTTTTTGAGGTGGCTATTTTTACTGCTGCAATATGGTTATCTGGTATTTTAGGAAAAAACCCTCAAGCCGCAAATCAAATTGCACTAAATTTATCATCAATGACTTTTATGGTAGCTATGGGATTAAGTGTTGCAGCTATGGTACGAGTAGGTAATCAAAAAGGATTACAACAATTTTCGGATTTAAGAAGAATTGCTATTTCAATATTTCTATTAGGGTTTTTAATAGCTACTGTTTTTGCATTGATTTTTATCATTTGCAATCAAATGCTGCCTAGAATATATTTAGATGTTAGTGATATAGAAAACCTTGCAGATAATAATGAAGTGATTAGAATAGCTGCAAAACTTTTGATTATAGCAGCATTATTTCAAATATCAGATGCTGTTCAAGTAACTGTTTTAGGTGCATTGCGCGGGTTGCAAGATGTAAAAATACCCACATTTATAACGTTTATCGCTTATTGGATAGTAGGGTTTCCGATAAGTTATTATTTGGGGTTACATACTGCGTATAAAAGTGCCGGTATTTGGATTGGTCTCTTTGCGGGGCTTACTACTTCGGCATTGTTATTGTATATTAGATTTAATAAATTAACCAAAGACTTAATTCAAAAGAAGTAAGTTATTTTTAATTAAATTAGGAAAGAAATACGTTTTATCTACATTATTCGTTTATTTTGTATTAACGAATAATTAACTATCTTTCCAAAAAAACAGAACACAAAAAATGAGAGTCCCAAATTCTAAATTTTGTCTGCTGCTGATTCTTTTTACAGTAGTATGTGCATCACCTGGTATAAGCCAAGAGTTCGAACATAGTAAAAAGCAAAACCTTATTCCTAACCCTAGTTTTGAAGATGTAAATACATCTCTTAAAAGACTAGATATGGAGATGCAAAATTTTGCTTTTATGAAGGACTGGAAACCTTCAATAAATACTCCAGATGTACATCATCCAGATCTAGAATTAATTAGATTTATTCATAAATCACCAAACTTCTTAAAGCAGTTTGGCCCGCAAGAACCAAGAACTGGAAAAGGGAAAGTAGGGATGTATATCGCCGGAGGAGCTTATAAAGAAGGCGTAACAGCCAAATTGAAGAAGCCTTTAGGAGCAGGAAAATACTACTATTTTCATATGTATGTTTCTTTAGGAGAGGGGATATCTAATTCATGTACTTCTTCTATTGGCTCATATTTTAGTGCCAGAAATCCTAAGATTACCATGACCTCAAAACTTCCTTTGCATGTCGAGTCTTCTAAAATGGTTTGTGATACAAAAGGATGGGCGAAAGTTTGTGGAGTATATAGAGCAAAAGGTACAGAGAAATATATTTCTCTTGGATTCTTTTCTGATAGCCCAATAGGAAAATCGGTAAAAGGAGGGAAGTATGATACAGGTTATTATTATGTTGATGATGTTTTACTAATGGAAATGAGAGATCCAAAAAATCTAGTATCGGGTCAAGTTTGTGATATGGCTTTAGACTTTTCACCTATTGAATTTTTAATTGGAGAAAGTGAAGCATATACCGAGATCAAAAAAGCTCTGGATTCCTATATCCAGTATGTTACTATTTTTAAAGTTAACACGATCAAAATTACAGGGCATGCAGATGATGCCGGTTCTACTTTTGAAAATGAAATTATGTCAGCAATGAGAGCTAGTAATGTAAAAGCTTATATGATTGAAAAAGGAGTAGATGAATCGTTAATCGAAATTATAGCTGCTGGTAATACCGAACCTATTGTTACCGAAGGATCAGATTTAGATCCAGAATCAAATAACAGAGTGGAAATTAAAATTGAATAACACTAAGATAATTTGTTAGTTTAGTTAAATAACTTATTACCTTTGAACTGTAATTTTAAGTAGTTATTTATGGACTTTCCTAAATTCTTGTTGGGCGACAATACTGATTATCCTTCGGCTATATTTGTAATTCATACCGAATTTCCTAGATTTATTATTAATTTAGAAAATGATGAGGTGGAGTGGTTAGAAGAATTTGATAAGGGAGAAGAGAAAGAATTGTTAGAAGAGGCCGAAAATCTTTTTCAGGCAGCTAATGAATTTTATGACAGAGAGATTGAACGTTATGATGGATAATAACATACTTGAATAATGGAAGAACTTATACAATTAGATAAAGATCTTTTTTTATACCTGAACAATTTAGGAACATCTACTTGGGACTGGTTTTGGTTGTTTATGACTGAAAAGCTTTATCAAATACCATTGTACTTAGTATTGCTTTTCTTTTTTTATAAATATTTTGGATTAAAAGGCACTATTATTACTTTAGTAATTGTTGCTGCTTTGATTACTGCTACTGATCAGTTATCAAATCTGTTTAAAAATGTATTATTTATGAGGCCTAGACCTTGTCGGGCAGAAGGAGTGGCAGAATTTACACGTTTTATTGCAGAACGATGTGGTCGTCACGGTTATTTTTCAGCTCATGCTGCAAGTTCTATGGCTATCGCATTTTTTACAGGACTTGTGCTACAAAAGCGATTAAAGTATATTTTTCCATTTATGGTGATATGGTCTATTGTAGTAAGTTATAGTAGAATTTATTTAGGAGTTCATTATCCTGGAGATATTATTACGGGTATGGCTATAGGTATTTTACTGGGTTTAGGAGCGTACAAATTGCATATATATATGATCAGTAAGTACGGAGAAAAACAACATATTGCTATCTAAATAGCAAGCTCTTCTTTTATTCTGTAGTAAACCTTTTCTTTTTTTTCTTTTTTCCAAAAAGACGTTTTAATAAGTTATCTCGTTTCTCTGGTTTGCAGTCTAAATCTTTTAATACTTCTTCAGACGTTTCTGTAAATTTACTTTTTGTAATCGTATCAAAAGTAGGGTCGATATTCATTTTTTGATACCATTTTGCAAAAATTGGTAATGCGGTATTTGCGCCTTGACCTAGTGCGGTTGTTTTAAAACCAATATTGTAATTATCGTTTCCTACCCATGTGATAGTTACTAAATTTGGTGTAATGCCTACAAACCAACCGTCTTTATTGTCTTGTGTTGTCCCTGTTTTTCCTGCAATATCGTTTTCGAGTTTGTACGTAGTTCGTATTCTTGTCGCCGTACCACTTTCTACTGTAGATTTCATCATTTCTAGCAAAGCTTGCCTTGTATACTCACTATACCCTGGAGTTTCCAGAATATCAGGCTTAAAAGAAGCAATAAGGTTACCATTTTTATCTTCAATTTTTGAAATAAAATATGGAGTAACTCCTTTTCCTTGATTTACATAACTGGCATATGCACCGGCAAGTTCTTTTATCTTAATTGCATCTGTTCCTAAAGCCATAGCAGGCTCTTTGGATAGAGAATCGGTAATACCTAATTTTCGAACTTGATCTATCACTTTTGGAATTCCTACCTCGTTTAAAACCTTTACAGCAATTGTATTTACAGAATTGCTTAGCGCTTTCTCTAGAGTGAAATTAAGATGGGGGTCTTCTTTTTCTGAAGCATTTTTTGGAGTCCAATTGTTTAGATTTGTATATGTAATTTCTTTTGTCGAGAAATAGGAGCATGGTTTCATCCCGTTTTCTATAGCAGTTGTATAAACAAAAGGTTTAAATGTCGATCCAATTTGCCTTTTGCTTTGCGATACATGATCATACTTAAAGTAACGGTAATCAATTCCGCCAAGATATGTTTTTACGGCACCAGTTGAAGGCTCTATAGCAATCATTCCGGTATTTAAAAATTTAAGGTAATGTTGTAAACTATCTAATGAAGAGATTTTTTTGGTGGTATTACCTGTCCATTCAAACAACTCAATTTCTTTTTTTATGGATAAAGAATCTTGTATTTGATTATCTGTGAGTCCTATCTCTTTATATGTTTTATAAACATCAAGATTCTTAATAGCATTTTGAACTAAGGAGGTGTTGTTTTTCCATGGTGCCATATCCCCATAAGATATCTCATAGTCGTTTTGAAGCATTTGCATATGTTCCTTCATCGCTTCTTCTGCAAGAACTTGCATTTTATAATCTAGCGTCGTGTGTATAATTAAACCATCATTGTAAATGTCGTAGGCCGTGTTGTCTGGTTTTTTATATTCTTCAAGAATCGAAATGAGTTCTTTTTTAACGGCTTCTCTAAAATAAGGTGCTACACCAAGATCATGATTAAAATATTGATAATTAAGCAGTATAGGCTTGCTCATTTCTTGATCGGCTTTGTTTGCGTTTAGATATCCATATTTGATCATTTGTTTAAGGACCACATCTCTTCTTAGCTGACTCCTTTCAGGAAAAAGCCTTGGATTATAACTATGATTAGCCTTTAGACTACCTACTAAAACTGCAGCTTCAGATAAGGATAATTGGCTAGTAGACGTATTAAAAAATTTATGGGCGGCACTTTCGATTCCATAGGTGTTATCCGAAAAGGGCACGGTATTGAAGTAAAGCGTAAGGATTTCTTGTTTAGAATAAATGTCTTCTATTCTTTTTGCTACAAAAGATTCCTTTAATTTATTAACTACAGTACTAAATATTTTGTGTTTTTCTCTACCAAATAAGTTTTTTGCTAGCTGTAAGGTTAGAGTACTTCCTCCGCCAGAAGATTTATCCCGAAGTAAAATAGTTTTAAAAAAAACTCTTAAAAGACTCTTGTTATCTACGCCATCATGTTCATAAAATCTAACATCTTCTGTCGCAATAAGTGCGTCTATAAGATGTTGAGGCAAATCTTCAAAGTGAATAGGTTGTCTATCAAAAATATAATATTTACCTATTAATTGGCCATTTTGATCTAGGACTTGAGTAGCCTCTGCTTGTTTGAGTGTACTTAATTCTTCTTTAGTAGGTAAATCCCCCCAAAAACCTAAATAAATACTGGCATAGAAGCACAAAAATAACACGGTAACTGTGCCTATTAAAAATAATGGCAACTTGACCCATTTCTTTTTTAATAATTTTTTAATCATAATCATAATATCCACTAGATAACGGCTAAAACAAAATATTATTAGACAGTTGAGTATTCTTACATTTTTTTGTAGTAGTAAAAGATATGAAAGTAGTAATAAGTTTTTAATGGTTTTATTGTTATGTCATGATAAATCTTGTTTTTTAAGGGTGAACCTTATGTTTTTTATGTGATTTATATCTAAAAGAGTTAAAATGAAATAATTTGATTTTTGAATTAAATATTCTACACTTTTTAGCAAGTTGAAAAGAGTAAAAAATATCAGTTTTTTAAAGATAATTTCTTAGAAATTTCATTTTTTTTAGTTAGAATTGTAAGTGTATAATGTAGATTATTATATTCATATACCCAATTTGAACACTACTTGAGGTATTGCCGTAAAGTATCTCAGGATTATAATTAATAATGTGCTTAGCGCATTTTTTGACTACTAAATATTGTAACTAACTAAACCTGCAAACTCATGAAAAGAGTAATTGTTGATTACAAAAAATTAAATAAGAATATTTTAAATCTTCTCGTAGAAAAATTTCCAGATGGATATAATGATAATGATATTATTTCTTTTCGGAATCATCATAACGAAGCTATTGAAGCGGTTGAAGTGAAAACAGAAGATACGATCTATCTGGTAAAGATCAGTAAAAGATTAGCAGATACGATGGAAAGTTTTGATGACGATACTACCGACTCTACTACAGAAGTTCCTGTTGCAATGAGTAAAGATCAGGTAGAAGATCTAGAAGATTGATGAATTAAGGGTTCTGTTATATCTTTAAAATGCTAGTTTAAAGACATTGTATTGATCATATAGTTTATGTATAACTTTAATATGTGCTATTAAAAAGTTATTATTACATTATATTAATTTGATTTAAACAATGAAACTAGGGTTAAGAACTACCCGTTTGTAGTTGGAATAAAACTTATAAATGGGGAATAAAATATATTGTTTACTTATATTTTTTATAGGTATTAAGTTTTTTGGACAAGATTCTGATACAGTACATAAGAATTCTTTTTTTATAGCTCCAGAAATTGTCGTTGGAAAAACTGGAGAAGCCAATACTGGTTTTCCGGATACCGAAATACAAAAGTCACTTTTTGTAAGTTTTGGGGTTTATACTACTTTAACTGGAAAAAATAGGAGTAGATTAAAACCGTTTAAAACTGGTTTTTCATTAGGCATAACTGATTTTGGAAACATAGAGAAATTGGGTTTAGCGTATACCCTAATGCCTTTTTCAGAGTTTAAAATATTTCAAAAATATTCTAATCGATGGAGTTTAGATTTGGGATTAGGAGTAGCCTATTTAGATACACAATTCGATGCAGATAGAAATGCATTTAATAAAGCGATTACAACAAAAATAAATTGGGCTTTTAGATCTTTTATTTATTATGATCTTATAAAGAAAGATAAGATTAATTGGCGCATGGGTTTAGGGTACGCTCATTTTTCAAATGGACACACACGTTTGCCTAATCAGGGTCTTAATTCATTTTTAATTAGTCTGTCTTCTTCGATTGGTAATGAACCAGAAATGGAAAAAATCGAGAAAGTCAAAGACAAACAAAAAAAACGTTTTTCTGAGACTTATTTTTCCTTTCGTACGGGTATTGGTCAAAATGTACTTTCTCAAGTGTTTAATGATAAAAAAGAAGTATATTCAATAGCATTGTCTGCTGGTAAAATTTTAAATAAAAGAATCAAGCTAGGTACGGGTATTTATTACAGGTTTTATGAGCATTATTATGATCATATAAAAAATGATGGACAATTAATTAGCGAGCAGGTACCAGAATTTAAAGAAAACCCTTATCGATACGCTACTAATCTTGGAGTATTTGTAAATGCCGAACTTTTACTTGGACATTTTGGGACTGAATTTGAATTAGGTATAAACATACACAAACCCTTTTATAAAATTGATTGGCAACTTAGTCAAGGGTTTTTCTTTAGAGGAGAATATACAAAATTAGGAGAGTTGGATTGGTATTATAAAGTAAAAAGAACTGTGTCATCAAGATTAGGAATAAAATACTATTTAATAAATACTTATAAGTCTCCGGTAAATAATGTGTTTTTGGGAGCAAATATCAATGCAAATCTTGGACAAGCAGATTTTTCAGAGTTTAGTATCGGATATGTTTATCGCCTAAAACATTAGATAGTTTTATTTCTCGTTTTTATGTTCACTTAATTTTAGAAGATATCTTGCTGCGGCAAATGGTGTTATTTTATGGTGTATAACATCATCAATTTTAGAGGTAAGCGCTTCTTTAATATTTTTGTGATTATAAAACGAAGTTTTCAATTGTTCTTCTATAGTCTGTAATAACCAGAATTTGTTTTGGCGCATACGGTTTTTTTCAAAAAAACCATTTTCTATGGTTATACTTAAATAGTCTTGGATAAGATCCCAGACCTTATTTATACCTTTGTTTTCGAGTGCACTACAGGTTAACACATCGGGAGACCATTTATTTTCTGATAAAGGATAAAGATGCAATGCTTTTCTAAATTGATTTTTTGCCTCACGCGCTCTTTTCTCATTATCACCATCTGCTTTATTAATTACAATAGCATCTGCCATTTCTATAATACCTCTCTTAATACCTTGCAATTCATCACCAGCCCCAGCTAATTTCAATAATAAAAAGAAATCAACCATACCATGAACTGCTGTTTCACTTTGTCCAACACCAACAGTTTCAATAATAATAATGTCATAACCCGCAGCTTCACATAAAATAATTGATTCTCGCGTCTTTTGAGCTACACCTCCTAAAGAGTTACCCGAAGGTGACGGACGAATAAAAGCCATTGGAGATCGAACTAAAGATTCCATACGAGTTTTATCACCAAGTATGCTACCATAAGAAACGGTACTACTTGGATCCACAGCTAAGACAGCTACTTTCTTGCCTTTATCCAATAATAAATTACCTAAAGCTTCAATAAATGTGCTTTTTCCAACCCCAGGTACTCCCGTTATTCCAATTCTTATAGATTTATTTGCATACGGAAGACATTTTTCTATGAGTTGTTGTGCTTTTTCGACATGTTCTTGTTGCGTGCTCTCTATCAAAGTTATCCCTTTACTTAGAGCAGTAGTGTTCTTAGAGACGATATCATTAAAGATATGATCTATTGAAATTTCTTTTTGTTGTAACCTTTTAAATCTATCAATTACTTGATGATTAGTACTAGATGGTACTTTTGAAGGGTGATTAGTTTTATTTGTAATTTCTTTAGGCACAAAAAAGCTTTATAGCAAAGTTATACATTCCTTTTTGGAAACACATAATAATTTAAGTTTTGAATACTTACTTTTTAAACTTTAATAGGTACAGCTACAGCTGTTCGGTCCCATGCCAAGTATAATATTGTAAAGTCATTCGCATTTTCGAAATATATAGAGAATTGTTCTATTTCGTTTAATAAAGGTTGAGTAGGAACTTCTATGGTTAATACATCAAATTGATCATCACGTTTAACCGTACCATCCATGTTAACTCCCCAATTATATGTTTTACTATTAAAAATAACTTTCCAAGATTTCAAGTTTGGGATAGTCCACAAGGTGTAAGTTCCTGCTTTCAAAATAGTACCATCTACCATAATATCTTTGTTCGTAGTAAATGTTGTAGCTTCATTTGCTCCCGTTCGCCATATTTCTCCAAAAGGAATTAATTTCCCAAAAATTTCTCTTCCTTTTTTATAGGGTCTATTATAAAAGATAGTGAAAGTGGCATCATTTGCGATATGAGTAATAGTTTGTTCAGGGCTATGTTTTTTTGTGTTTTGTCTTAATATATACACTGTAGAAACTCCAATAACTAAAAGACTAATAAGAACAATTATGGTACGTTTTAATAATTTTGACATAATAATTATTTGTGTTTAAAGATAGTTTTTAGAAAATTGTTTACATCTAAAAATAGTTTAAAATATGCCCGACATTACTATTTAGCTACGCGAGCAAGGTTCATTACATGTATAGCACAGGTGTTTCGTATAGAAGTAAGAATCTGAACTATTGATTCGGATAGATGTTTGTTCTCGAGAAGTAGATCAATATGCTTTATTAAAAGCTGTGCGCAATTACTATTCTTTTTTACAAGATTATATATATCATTTACATCATCGATACTCTGATAATCGCAATCATTTTTTATTGTGTGCATGATTTTCTATTTATTGATAAAAGCCGTAGAGTAGTATCGTTTTGCTAGTATTCCTTACTTTGTAAATAGTTAAATTTGTATTAATTGTTTGATATTCAGTAATTTGTTGGTTTGTAATTTTTTTTATGTATAATTTTGCAACAAAGAAAATAGGATTACGTCTTTATAAATGAGTACGATTTAAGATAGTTTTTCTAGTATTAATCACTAACCTAAATAAAGAAAGTTTGTTACAAAGCGAGCTAATAGAACAATGTAGGACTAATGACCGTAGAGCCCAGATGAAGCTTTATAATAAATACTCAAAAGGTATGTATTATGTAGCATTACGATTCCTCAAAGATCCTTTTGAAGCAGAGGAAGCGATGCAAGAATCTTTTATCAAAGCATTTACAAGACTTCATCAATTTACAGGTGATGTGACTTTTGGTGCATGGTTAAAACGGATCGTTATTAATAAAAGCATAGATATGCTAAAAGCCAAGAAAATGAACATGGTAGCAATTAATGAACAAGTAATGTCTACTGTAGAAGAACAAAACGACTGGTCAGTATCAGATTCAGTTACTGTGGATGAGGTTAAAAAGGCTATTGAAAGGTTACCCGAAAAGTATAAATATGCCGTCATGCTTTTCCTTATAGAAGGATATGATCATAATGAGATAAGTGAAATTTTAGATATAACATCAGTAGCATCGCGGACATTGGTGCATAGAGGTAAAAAACAACTACAAGAACAATTAAAACATTTAAGAGATGGCACAGGATATTAGAGAGCTTTTAAAGCAAGATGAGCACATTCCTGTAGAGCAAATACAGGAAGGTCATGAGGATCGTTTTATGGCCAGATTGGAAAAAGAACTTCCAAAAAAAGCAAGACGTTTTAATTATAACTGGCTTAAAATTGCAGCGAGTGTTGTTGTTATTCTTACCGTTTCTTTAATGTCTATTAACCGATTTGGAGATAATTCTGATGGACCAAAAGTAGTAGATACAGATAATGGTCCTGTTCAAAATGCTACAATTAAAATGAAAAAACAGACTTCTACTTTGGCAGAAGCATTCCCAGAATATGAAGAGGTAGAGAATAATATACTAACTACTATAAAGTTTCAACTTTCGAATATAAAAGTAGATGATACGAATAGGGATTTGGTAGATAGTTTTATGAAAAGGTTACAAAACCTAGATAAAGAGTATCAGCAGCTTAATAAAGAACTTATCGAAGTTGGACCAAATGTACAAAGTGTAGAGGCTATGATGGATAATTTGACCATTAGACTATCACTTTTAAAAAGGCTAAATGATAAATTAAAAGAATTAGAGAGAATTGAAAAAGAAAATTACAATGAGGTACAAGCTTAATATAGCTGCGATTAGCGTGTTATGTTGTGCAGGGTTGTTTGCACAAGAAAAGCATGATAAGTTAAGTGAAAAACTAGCTGTAGAAGAAGACGTTACTGTTACTCTTAATACAAGTCATACTAATATTGTCTTTGAAACCTGGAATAAAAACACAATAGCTATAGAGGCATACTTAGAAGGAGACCTTGACGATGATAATAGTAAGCGTATTTTAGAAAGTTGGCAAGTTGATGTGTTAGGAAATAGTAAAGAGATTACTATTAATTCTACTGCGGGTAATTTATGGAGAGGAGAAGTCACAGCTTCTAGTATCAGAACAGATGAAAAACTAAGACAACAATTAAAAATGTTAAGTCCGGTTATTTCTGAAAGATTAGGTCCTCTAATAGAGAATATGGCAAAAAACCCTATGCCAAGTACGCTAAACAATGATAATCAAGCAAATGTAGCTCTTAGTAACGGTCAGTATAAATCGAAAGATGAAAAATATATCCAACAATGGGAGAGTCAAATACGTGAAAAGTTTGATGATGGTAAAAAGGAGGAAAATCAAAAATGGACTTCAAACCTTACCGATGGTTCACAAAATATTTCAGGTAAAATGCAGATTCGTGTAGAAACATGGACACAACAGTACGGGAAACAAATGGAAACATGGGTTACACAAAATATTAGAGATGTAGATGATCAACACGGGGGTACTGCTAATGTAACAGTATATCAATACAGCACTAGCAGAGCAAAAACAAATAATGGCAATAAAATTATTAAAGTTCGTATGCCTAAAAAAGCTAATTTAAGACTTAATATTCGTCATGGCAACGTGCAATTAGCAGAAGTATCGACTAATGTTAAGGCATCTTTGTCCCACACAACCCTCTCTGCAGATGTGATTAATGGAGATCAAACATTTATTAAAGCATCTTATTCTCCAGTTTTTGTGAGACAATGGGATAACGGTAAGCTTGTTGTTAATTATGTCAAGAACTGTAGAATACAAAATGCTAAAAACCTTTTAGTTAATGCAGATTCTAGTAACATATATATTCAAGAGTTAGATAAAAATGCGGCTATCTCTGGAAGTTTTGGAGTAATAACAATTGCCAACCTAGGAGAGTCTTTCTCTACACTCGATCTTGCTGTTCAAAACAGTGACTTTAAATTAAAATTGCCAGAGACATCATTTAACTTGTCTTATAGTGGGGCTCAAAGTATTATTTCGTTGCCTAGAACTCTAGAAATAAATACTCGAAAGAATTTTGGTAATGTATTTATTAATGGATTTCAAAATACTCGAAGTACTGATAAAATGATTACAATCAATGCAAAATACAGTAAAGTAATGCTTAATAATAAAGAGTAAATGCATAAAAGAATTTAGTAGTAATAATGTAGTGTTAATTATAAAAAAGCTCGGTCAGTAGAATGATTGAGCTTTTTTAGTTAACAATACTTTAAGAAATTTTGTTAACTAAAACCTTAAGGTTTAACAACTCTAATATTTAGTATAAAATCCTTCTATAAGTCAAAAAATCAGCAATATACTAGTGTTTTCTTACCTGATTATGAAGACAAAAACTACTTTTTATGAATGTAGAATAAAGTAAGAATAATTGAAATATTGTCTTTTAGTCCTTATAAATTGCATTTAAACCGTTTTGTTTCAATTATTTAAAAAACAAGTAATTGATAATCAGGTACTTAGTGTTTTTTTAGGTCAATTTTAACACTTTTTGTGTTTTTTATCGAAAATCAATGCTATTTGATCTAAAAGTCTGATTTATAGTTTGTCTAACTAGAATTAAGTGATATTATTGTATGGTAAAACCGTAATAAAAACATGGCGATGAGATTGACAGTATTTATTTTTAGTTTATTTTTCTTTTTAAATAATTATGCAAATAATGATGATCAAACTCTTTCTGTAGAGAAAGATGGTCTTGTTGTTATTGTTTTAGATTTTGAAGAAGGAGATAAAATAAAACTGTTTGAATTAGAAACAGGGGATCACATCTTATCTAAGACCTATAGCCAAATAGACCTTAGTCAATTACCTGTTGGTTCTTATCTGTTAGAAAACAGCTACGGTAAATCTGTAGTTATTAATAGATTAGAAGAAGAGCTTAATGTAGACGGTGCTATAGAAACAATCCATAATGACTTTTTAGTAGAGATGGATAGTAAAAAAGCTTTAATGCCTGCTGAAATTGATGTAGAGCAAGAGTTTATTCATTACTATGATAAAACGCAAACTAATTTGTTAGCTATCACAAGAGAAGGTGATATGATAACAGTAGTTGATTTTGAAGAAGGAGATAAGATAAAATTATTTGAATTAAAAAATACGGTTCATATTTTATCAAAGACAACGAACTATGTTGATATGAGTCAATTACCAGAAGGAGTTTATGTACTTGAAAATGGTAATGGAGATTCTGTAGTAATAGAAAAATATTCTGAAGACGAAAGTCTAGTAGCAGATACAGATATGTAAGACATTATAAATACTTATTTCATAAGCCCATTCTAATTTAGGATGGGTTTTTTTATGGTATGAATTGTAATTTGGGCTTGGATGATTTATTAAATGTATTAGTATACAAAACCCTGCTTATACGCAGGGTTTTGTATACAGCAATTAGATAAATTTATTTATCTAATTTTTTTGTCATATTAAACCCTGTAAATAATCCAACTCCTGCCATTAAGAAAATAGTACCAGGATAAGCTATGTCCTCTTCTACACCAACTGAAACATGCAAAATCCCTGCTATAAAAATGCCAATTCCAATTCCCATTAATAGTAAAGAAAAATTTAAAATAAGCACTTTCCAGATTGGAGTTACTCTTTTTTCTTTACTACTATAAAAGATAGACGCATCCGCGCCTTTTTCTATAAGTGCCATGCGTTCTTTGTTTCTTGCACTAATGAATAAATAAAATATGCCAAATAATACTCCAAAGATTAATGGTAAAATAACTACTTCTGATCCCATATTTTTTGATTTAAAAGTTAATAACTGTTCGTTTTCTTGGTATGACGAGGTTTGATTTAAAATGGTTACAAAAAAAGAAAAAAAATAGAATCATATTTTCTGTAACCAAGTAAGACTTAATATCGTCTTATGAATAAATGAACCATCAATCAGATCAATATTATATCGATAAAGTTCTCGAAGGAGAAGTAAATGCTTTTTCAATACTAGTAGAACGCTACCAAGGTTTGGTGTATACTGTGGTATATAGGATGGTGAAAAATAAAGAACATGCAGAAGAAATAGCGCAGGATAGTTTTATTAAAGCATTTAAATCATTAAAAAATTATAGAGGCGACTCTAAATTTTCTACTTGGTTATATACAATAGCATATCGTAAAAGCTTAGATGCTATAAAATCTAAAAATCGAGTACTGACATCCGAATTGATTGAAGAAATTAGTGAAGGAGATATTGCTTTAGTCAGTGATGCACTTAGTTATTTGCAAGCAAAAGAAAGAAAAGAAATGATATCAAATAGTATTTTAAAGTTACCAGAAGATGAGGCAGTTATTGTGACTTTATATTATTTTGAAGAGAAAAGTGTAAAAGAAATCGTTGAGATTGTAGATTTAACGGCAGATAATGTAAAAATAAAGTTATATCGTAGTAGAAAAAAACTATATTCGATATTGAAACATCACATTTTGCCAGAAATTAGTAATAAAAATGGACAAGCAATATAAAGACATAGAACATTTAGTCAAAGATGCTGGGTTGGATAATCCGTCCCCAGACTTTTTGAAAAATGTAATGGATCAAGTTGAGGTTTCAAACATTTCGGCTCCTGTAATATATAGCCCATTGATTTCAAAAAAATCTTGGCTGGTAATAGGATTAATTTCTTTAGTTTTATTATGCATTGTGCCCTTTCTTTCAAATACAAAAATTGATTTTATTCAAAATATTGACTTTTCCTTTTTTCAAATACTAAAAATACAAAACCTATTTTCTGGATTTACATTTCATGTTTCCACAATTTATGGCGTTTTGTTTTTGGCACTTTTGTTTTTTATTCAAATTCCAATACTCAAAAAAAGAATCGACAAAAGTTTTT
This sequence comes from Aquimarina sp. AD10, assembly GCF_003443715.1. Taxonomy (NCBI): domain Bacteria; kingdom Pseudomonadati; phylum Bacteroidota; class Flavobacteriia; order Flavobacteriales; family Flavobacteriaceae; genus Aquimarina; species Aquimarina sp. AD10. The sequence continues at coordinate 5,784,220 of NZ_CP031965.1, forward strand.
CATAATGTAGTGTCTGATTTAGAAGCTATGAATACTTATATAGATTCATTTTAGATCACTTTTTCTACTCATTTTGATATGTTGGGTTACATGAATTAAGTAAGCCCATGAGCCAAACTATGTACAGTGTTTGTATAACGGCAATGCCTTTTACTTAAGATATCCAAGAGCACTAGGATATTAGTTTTAATACTTTTAAATAAGTGAAACGAAAAAATATTTTTTAAACTGAAGCACATTCTCTATTTTACAGACATAAATCAAGCTACAAGAATTACAAAAGGTATGTATCCACTTTTATTTTGTTATTCTTTATTATCATTTGAAATATGCAAAAAAGAGTGTGTGTTATTGGTGCAGGACCTAGTGGTATTACTGTTATTAAAAATTTAAGAGATAAAAATATCAATGTTATTTGTTATGATCGAAATACCGAAGTAGGAGGTAACTGGATTTACTCAGAAGATGAAAGTCACTCTAGTGTTTTCGAAACTACTCATATCATTAGTTCCAAAACACTATCTCAATACGAAGATTATACTTTTGACGATTTTGATAAGACAGTCGCAGATTATCCTTCTCATGATGAGCTAAGAAGGTATTTTCAAAGTTATGCCAAACATTTTGATTTGTATTCGTTTATTGTATTTGAAACAAGTATAAAACATTGTGAAAGAGTTGCTGATAATGAATGGCATATTACTATTGTTCAAAATAATAAGGAGCGTATCGAGGTATTTACAGATTTAGTGGTTTGTAATGGTCATCATTCTGTTCCTAGGATGCCAGAATACCCGGGCAACTTTACAGGAAAATTCATGCACTCACATCAATATAAAAAAGCAACTCCTTTTACTGATAAAAAAGTATTAGTTATAGGAGGAGGTAATTCTGCTTGTGATGTAGCAGTAGAAACCAGCAGAGTTAGTCAAAAAACAAGTATAAGTTGTAGAAGAGGTTATCGAATCATTCCAAAGTTTTTTTTCGGACTTCCATCAGATGTTATAGGCGAGCGTTCTTCATGGTTACCAATTAGAATTAGACGTTGGTTTTTTGATAGATTATTAAACATTATGTTGGGTAAAAACAAATTATATGGTTTACAAGAAGTTAAAACTAAATTTGGAGAAACACACCCCACCATTAATGATGAATTATTGTATAAAATTAGACATGGTAAAGTACAACCAAAAGTTGATATTGAAAGATTAGAAAAGAATACAGTCTATTTTAAAGATGGCTCTAAAGAAGAAATTGATGTCATAGTGGCTTGCACAGGATATGTACTCAAACATTCTTTTTTTGATAAAGATTTTATTGATTATAGTAATGGTCCTGTACCGTTATATTTAAAGATGTTTCATCCAGAGTATCATGATGTGTTTTTTGTAGGAATGTTTCAACCATTAGGGTGCATATGGCCGGGGTCAGAATTACAAAGTAAACTATTGGCAAATTATTTAACAGGAGATTGGAAAATGCCATCTAATATCAAGGCTCTTTGTGAAAGAGAGGTTACAAACCCGCATTACAAACAAATTGATACTCCAAGACATACCATTACGGTAGATTTTCATACTTTTAAAAAGGCATTACTAAAACAATTACCTAAAGACTGGAAAGTAAAGAAACTTAAAGTAGTATAAAAAAGGGTTTATTTTATTTTCTGAAGATAAAAAAAGAACTCGTATTTAGCTTTACCTTTCATATCCATTATCCCCATAATAGTATTTTGATCAATTTTTCTAAAATGATCTATTATCGGAAGATAGTAATACACCATGCTTGAAGATGTCTTGCCTCGATAATGGATTTCTCTTAAACATGCTTTGGTAGCAGGCATTCTGTATTTTTGCTGTTCTGTCCATATTTTCCAAGGAAAATAAAGAAGAGTGCCAAGAAAACCAACTACAGAGAAGAATCGAAATTTATGAACCACAGCATCTACATGATTGATGGTGTGAAAAATCTTACCATACCATTGTCCAAGTTCTAATAACCCATCTAAAGGAGTTCCTACTTTCCAAGAACCACCTTTCCAATGGCCTAACATCTCATTAGGTAGAATTTCTGGTAAAGAGTCATAAAAGGTAAATAATTCATCTTTTAGTAGTGTCTTTTGAGCAGTATTCTTTGTTTGTTTACCCTTTGCAATAAGTTGATTAAATATTTCTAAGTTTTGTCTCAAATCATCCCGCATGCTTTTCTAAATAACCGTTAGTAATTATGTTTTTGTAAGATACAATAACTTTAATGCAGTTGAAAAAATATAGAAGAAAGAACCTGTTGGATTTAGTATATTTGAAACTGAATATCTTATATTTCAAACCCAATTAATGCTACAAATTAATGATCATAAGAGATTTTTCAGGATTTATTGAGAATGTCGAGTCAAATTTTATACCGGTAGTATCTTCAAGGTTTTCTCAAGAAGAATATATTGAGATAGATCTATCTGAAGATAATCATAGACTAGATGTAATAGATGTTTCTTCTTCTAAGGCCTTTGAAATTTATATTAACCGATATCTAAAAGAGAATAATGCAAGTATAGCATACGGGGGATATAATGAGATAAGAGGAATCTATCGTAGAAGCACACATTTTAATCAAGAAAACCCAGAAACAGAACGTAATATTCATTTAGGCTTAGATGTTTGGTGTGATGCTAATACTTCAGTTTTAGCTCCTCTTGATGGTAAGATACATAGCTTTAAAAACAATACTGGCTTTGGAGATTATGGTCCTACTATTATTTTAGAGCATACGATACATGATATAGTTTTTTATACGCTGTATGGGCATTTAAGCATAGCTTCGATCGCTAACATTAAGATAGGTGAAAAAATTAAACAAGGACAAGAAATTGCTGTCCTAGGTGACGCATCAGTTAATGGAGATTATGCTCCTCACCTTCATTTTCAAGTCATTAAAGATTTACAAGGTAATATGGGAGATTACCCTGGGGTTTCGAATAGAAATGATATAGAGTTTTATCTTCAAAATTGTCCCGATCCTAATCTATTGTTGAAAATTTAGATTTGTTTATATATAGTATAGCTCTTTAAAAACACCGAAAATATACGAATTCGGTGTTTTTAGAGAGTATATAAACTTAACTGTTAGTTTAAAATTATTTGATCATTACGTAGCGTTGCAGATTTACGAACTCCAGAATCATTATCAATAGTTAAATCGGCAAACGAGACAAACACATTAGCACTGTCATAAATTATTAAAGAAACTTCTATAGTTACTTCTTCATCATTTGGCATTGTGAATTCAATGCGTTCTGTTTCGATATTGAAAGAAGTTATACCCTCAAAAGTATCAGTTACGTATGTAATAGTTAGTCCGTTTTGTTGCGAAGCATCTAGTATTTCTTCTCCATTTTTCTTTTTTACAGAAAAGGTACTTTCAATAAAAATAGAATTTGGATCTATATCTTGTGCTAAGCTCCCAAAACCATAAATCTGTAATGTAACTTTTGAGTTTGCAGGAGCTTTATAAACACCTGTTGTTTCATCATATGATGTAGGGTCTTCTATAACTATAAAATCTCTAACTGCACTTATAGAATTATCCGCTACAGAAGTAACTATTACACTGGTATTTCCAACACCAACTGCCTTGGCTATAGGTCCACTGCTAATTTCCATAACATTTGGGTCTGTAGAGGTAAAGATGATGTCTTTATTAGTAGCATCTTCTGGTTCTATTCTTGGAAATACATTTTGTGACTCACCTGTAAATAAAGTCTTCGGGTTTTCAGAAAAGAACGTAAAACCGCTAATTGGAATTGGTGTACTAACTATACGCAGCATAATACTGGCGGATATTGTGGTGTCAACGGTAGAGGTAACTGTGATAGCTACTGTGCCTTCTTGTAATCCAGTAACATTTCCATCAGCATCAACAGATGCTATTGTTGGGTCACTTGATGTAAAGGTAAAGCTGTCGTCGGCAGAACCTGTTTCGATATTAAATTTATTGACTTGTATTTTTTTACTATCATTAACTAATAATGAGGATCTTTTTGGTTGCGCTGAAATAAATTTAGCACCTATCGGCCTTGGTTCGGTAACTGTGAGTTCAATTGAAACGGTTATTTGAGGGGTGTCAACAGAAGTTGCAGTAATAGTGGCGATTCCAATATTTTTTGTAGTAACATAGCCAGATTTATCTACAGAGGCAATAGTTTCATCACTACTTGTCCAGACTAGATCCACAGCATTTGCATTTGCTGGTGTAAATATTGGAATTAATTGCACAAAACTTTTTCCTTCAAAACTAGTAGTTGTCCCTCTAAAGAAAGTAAAACCAGTTAATGGTACTTCACTTGGATCGGGTAATGTGGTGAATTCAAAATCCAGAGCTGCTGATTTTTGATTTGTACTAATAGCCAAAAGAACACCACTATACGTTGTATCTGACTCTAAATTTTCAAATATATAAGAGGTTTCTGTTAAGTCACTAGAGACCAAATCGCCGTCGACATAAATAGTATATGTTATGGTAGAATTGTCGCTTATAGTGGCAGTATCCCAATTTAATGTTGCGCTATTATTAGTTATATTATTTGCGGTAAGATTAGAAACTTGTGGTATGGGAGCATTAGGATCTGCAAATTGTTTCGTTTTAAGAGAAAATGGGATAGGAGGCAACTCGACAAACACTTTATTCTTTGACCTACTATCATCAGTGGTTTTGGGTACTATGCGTCCTGTATAGTCGGTATTTGCATCTAGTTTTGTTAATGTATAATCTGTATCTGTATTACTATTTTTGATTTTAGTATCACCCAAATAAATATCATAGACTATAGTTTCATTATTTTCTCCCGTGACTACTGGCCATTTGAGATTAACTAAGTTAAATGAAATGTCGCTGTCATTAATTATTATTTCTGAATTTTCCGGACTTTCTTGAGGATTAGATTCATCATCACTACAACTTACAAGTAGTAACAGTGATAGTAAAAAGATAATAGTTGTTGTAAATTTCATAAGACTTGAATAAATAATTTAATTGTAATCGCCTTGTTTTTTTACCAAACAAACCACAAGGCTACATTTGTTAACTACAAATCTTCTAAAATGTTACTTCTATTGGGTACGGTAGTTCATGATATTTATAAATCCGGACTAATTAATTAGATTAAACTTCCTTTTTGAATTAATACTGTACATGCTTCGTTTTCTGAAAATTATTCATTTCGCTGTTAACTATTTCAGAAGAACAATCATTAATGTCACAGGAAAAAAACAGAAAAGCCTGAAGGAATTATCGCTTCAGGCTTTTCTATATTTAACATCAAATATTGTTAATCATTAATAATGACCCACTCTCCTTTTTCGATTAAAGGAATCGCTTGCTTATATTTGACAGTTTTATTTTCACCACTCATTACATGCTTGATGGTAACTTTGTCATTACGTCCAATTTTTGGTTGTTCACGCACTATGGTCTCAGTCACCTGAGGTCTTGATTGTGTTTGACCAGCTTCTCTATTTTGAGCAGCTCGTTCATCCATGTTTGGAATTTCTTCTTTAGAAGTTTCAAGGTTTTCTTTTCTACGTACCTGACGAGCTTCAGAAATATCTTGAGTGTTCCCAGTTGGCAGTTCTCCTTTAAATAAGAAAGAAATAACATCTTTATTAACTTCCTCGATCATGGCTTTAAATAATTCAAAAGCTTCAAACTTATAAATTAACAAAGGATCTTTTTGTTCATGAACAGCTAATTGAACACTTTGTTTCAGTTCATCCATTTTACGAAGATGTGTTTTCCAAGCATCATCGATAATTGCTAAAGTGATGTTTTTCTCAAAATCTGTTATCAGTTGTTTACCTTCAGATTCATATGCTTTTTCAAGATTTGTAGCAACATTTATGTTTTTTACTCCATCTGTAAATGGTACCAAAATACGTTCGTATTTACTAGATGGATCTTCATAAACTTGTTTGATTACAGGATATGCAGCTTCAGCATTACGTCTCATTTTATCCTGATAATGTGTATATGCCGATTTGTAAATTTCACCGGCTATCTTTTTAGAATCCATTTTTTCGAATTCTTCTTCAGATACAGGACTGCTCATAGAGAAGTAACGTATTAGTTCAAATTCAAAATTCTTATAGTCTAGAGATATTTTATTTCCTTCTGCAATAACTTCAGAAGTGTCATAGATCATATTCGCAATATCCACACGTAAACGTTCTCCAAATAAGGCGTGATAACGACGCTTATATACTACTTCACGTTGTGCGTTCATTACATCATCGTATTCTAATAATCGTTTACGAACTCCAAAGTTATTTTCTTCTACTTTTTTCTGCGCTCTTTCGATAGATTTTGAGATCATAGAATGTTGGATAACTTCACCTTCTTTTAATCCCATTCTATCCATCATCTTTGCAATACGTTCTGATCCAAAGAGTCGCATTAAATTATCTTCAAGAGATACATAAAATTGAGAACTACCTGGATCTCCTTGACGTCCTGCACGACCTCTTAACTGTCTATCTACACGACGAGAATCATGACGTTCTGTACCTACAATTGCAAGACCGCCGGCTGCTTTTACAGCATCAGATAATTTAATATCGGTACCACGACCTGCCATATTGGTTGCGATTGTTACAACACCAGGATTACCGGCTTCTGCTACAATATCAGCTTCTTTTTTATGCAACTTCGCATTTAATACATTATGTGGGACTTTACGGATGGTTAGCATTCGTCCTAATAATTCCGAAATTTCAACAGAGGTAGTACCAATAAGAACTGGTCTTCCTGCTTGAGATAGTTCTGTCACTTGCTCAATAACGGCATTGTATTTTTCACGTTTGGTTTTGTAAACCAAATCCTCCATGTCATTTCTAGCAATAGGTCTGTTGGTTGGAATTTCTACAACGTCTAACTTATAGATTTCCCAAAGTTCACCAGCTTCTGTAACGGCAGTTCCTGTCATTCCAGATAATTTACCATACATACGGAAATAATTCTGAAGCGTTACTGTAGCAAAAGTCTGCGTTGCATCTTCGATCTTTACATTTTCTTTAGCTTCAATAGCTTGGTGAAGACCGTCACTATAACGACGACCGTCCATTATACGACCAGTCTGTTCATCAACAATTTTAACTTTATTGTCCATAACTACATATTCAACATCTTTTTCGAATAAGGAATATGCTTTTAACAATTGGCGTAATGTATGTATACGTTCACTTTTTACACTATACTCTCTAAAAAGATCTTCTTTCTTCTCGGCTTCTTCTTCTTTCGATAACCCACCGCCTTCGATTTTAGCGATTTCCATGCCGATTTGAGGCAATACAAAGAAATCAGGATCATCTTTACCAGAAAGATATTCTACACCTTTATCTGTAAGATCAATTTGGTTATTTTTTTCTTCGATCACGTAATAAAGATCTGCATCAATTTTGTGCATTTCTCTATTATTATCTTGCATGTAGAAATTTTCTGTTTTTTGTAGTAATAGTTTTACACCTTCTTCACTCAAAAACTTTATTAAAGCTTTGTTTTTAGGGATACCTCTATATACTTGTAGTAATTTGAATCCTCCTTCTTTAGTATTTCCTTCTTTAATCAGTTTTTTAGCTTCTGCAAAAACGGTAGTCAAGTATTTTTGTTGTACCCCAACGATATCAGCTATTTTTGGCTTAAGTTCGTCAAACTCATGAATATCACCTTTTGGTATAGGACCTGAAATAATTAAAGGAGTACGTGCATCATCGATTAATACAGAATCTACTTCATCAATAATCGCATAATTATGTGGTCGCTGTACTAAATCTTCAGGGGCGTGAGACATATTATCACGCAAATAGTCGAATCCAAATTCGTTATTGGTACCATATGTAATATCTGCATTATAGGCTGCACGACGTTCTGTAGAGTTTGGTCTATGATTATCTATACAATCAACGGTTAAACCATGAAATTGAAATATAGGAGCCATCCACTCACTATCACGACGAGCTAGGTAATCATTTACCGTTACAAGGTGCACCCCGTTACCAGAAAGTGCATTAAGATATACAGGAAGTGTAGCTACTAATGTTTTACCTTCTCCAGTTTGCATCTCGGCAACTTTTCCTTCGTGTAAAGCAATACCTCCAATTAATTGCACATCATAGTGGATCATATCCCACTTTACTTCTTTTCCGGCGGCATCCCAACTTGTTGACCATATGGCTTGATCACCATCTAAAGTAATGTGCTCTCTCGTTCCAGAAAGCTCACGATCATATGCAGATGCTGTTACTTCTATGGATTCATTATTTGCAAAACGTTTTGCTGTTTCTTTGACTACAGCAAAAGCTTCTGGTAAAATATCATTAAGAGCATTTTCTGTAATCGTATACGCTTCTTCTTTTAATGCGTCTATTTCTGCATAAATATCTTCTTTTTTGTCGATATCTTCAGTGTTATTGGCATCTTCATTAAGTGCGTCTATTTTGGCATTAACCTCTGCACGCGCTTCGTTTATCTTATTTTTAAACTCAGTAGTTTTGGCACGAAGCTCATCATGTGTAAGATTTGATAAAGCCTTTTCTGCTTGCTTTACCAGTTCAACCTTTGGTTGAATACCTTTTATATCTTGTTTGGATTTATCTCCAACAAATACTTTTAATACAGAATCTAAAATTCCCATAATTTATGGTTGTTGTGTGTTTAATGAGATTTTAATTTCAATAATGAAATTAATTTACCATCTCTATTGAGATACAATCGGGAAAATTCCTAAAAATGGGACATCCTTAAGTTATCTCAAAGCCTTTATTGGCTATGTTATACAATGTTAAAACGTAAAAAGCCGTAAAGCAACATAATTTACGCAAAAAAAAAGCCTCTTGCGAGACTTTTAATACTATTTCGATGTTTTAATATTCATCCTCATTCCAAAGATAATCTTCGTCAGTGGGATAATCTGGCCATATTTCTTCAATAGAGTCGTATGAATCTCCTTCATCTTCGATTGCTTGTAGGTTTTCTACAACTTCTAGAGGTGCTCCAGTACGAATTGCATAATCTATTAATTCGTCTTTTGTAGCTGGCCAAGGCGCATCACTTAAATACGATGCCAATTCTAAAGTCCAATACATATGTTTACTGGTTTATTTTTTGCAAAAATAATTTTTTAGTTTAAAAAGTCAAGTAAAAAATTAATTATTTCAACAATAATTATAAGAACGTAATTTTTTTAAGGATAAATCCTGATAAATTTTAAAAGGAAAATGGATTATGAATTCTTTGTTGGAATCCATTGTATTTCATTTGCCTTTAAATCGTGGGACAACTTTCGTGCCAGTACAAAAAGATAGTCAGATAGTCGGTTTAAATATTGTAAAGTGGTCTCTTCAAAGGGTTCTAACTCGTAAAGTGCAGTCGCCAAACGCTCCGCTCTTCTGCATACACAACGGGCAATGTGACAGAATGACACAGTTTGATGTCCACCAGGTAATATAAAATGTGTCATCTGTGGTAAAGCGTCGTTCATTCGATCCATTTCTTTTTCTAGCAACTCGATATTTGTAATCGAAATAGTAGGAATGTTTAATCGTTTTTGTCCACTCTTTAGAGTAGCTTTTTCTGGGTCTGTAGCTAGAACAGCACCCACAGTAAAAAGTTTATCTTGTATGTCTACAAGTACTTTTTTGCTTAGTTCATCAATTTCTTGATCTCTAATCAGGCCAATATGCGAGTTAAGTTCATCTACCGTACCATAGCTATCAATGCGAATATGATGTTTAGGTACTCTGGTGCCGCCAAATAGAGCAGTGGTGCCTTTATCGCCAGTTTTTGTATATATCTTCATTATGAGTTTAACTTTAGAATTATAAATTTTGAAAAGTACTATTGTTTCTTTTTCTTATCAAAGTAATTTTTCTTGAAATTACGTTTTTTCCGACCGTATAACTTATTTTTATTCCGTTTGGTGTTCCATGATACTGCAATAAATAGAATCGCAATTCCTACCACCATTAAAATAAGCTGTATTTCTTCAGAAAGGGAATCGAACATTATTTTTACTTTTAGAGTAAAAGTAGAAAAATGCTTTTAAATGTGTAGTAATAATCAAAAGGTATTTATGAAGAGGTCTTCATTAAAAATAGTAAATTTGCTTAGCTATGGAATTTTCTTCAAAATTATTAGAAAATGCAGTATACGAGATGTCGCAGCTACCCGGAATAGGAAAAAGAACGGCATTACGATTGGTACTTCATTTATTAAGACAACCCGAATCACAAACGGCACACTTAGTAAGTGCTTTAGGTACTTTGCGTAAAGAGATTAAATTTTGCAAAAACTGTCACAGTATTAGTGATGATCAGATTTGTGATATTTGTAGTAATAATAGTCGGTTCAAAGATATTATTTGTGTTGTTGAAGACATAAGAGATGTAATGGCTATAGAGAGTACAGGGCAGTATAGAGGTTTATATCATGTTCTTGGTGGAAAAATTAGTCCTTTAGATGGTATTGGACCTCAGGATCTAACAATAAGTTCTTTGATAACAAAAGCTAAATCAGGAGAGGTAAAGGAGTTGATATTTGCATTAAGTGCTACTATGGAAGGTGATACCACGAATTTCTATATTTATAAGCAGTTAGAAGAAATAACGATTAAGACCTCTACTATTGCAAGAGGTATTAGTGTTAATGACGAGTTAGAATATGCAGATGAAGTTACCTTAGGAAGAAGTATTCTTAATAGAATCCCTTTTGAAAATGCTTTAAAAAATCCTTAGAATGAGGTGATTTATGAAATTATCTATTATTATAGTTAGTTATAATGTACGTTATTTCTTAGAACAATGTTTGCTTAGTGTTTATGAAGCTATAGAATCGATTGATTCAGAAATTATTGTTGTAGATAATTGTTCCCATGATGATAGTCTTCATATGTTGCAAAATCAATTTCCGAAAGTTACAGTAATTAAAAATAAAATAAATGTAGGCTTTGCAAAAGCTAATAATCAAGGGGTATCCATTGCGAGAGGAGAGTATGTTTGTCTTCTTAATCCTGATACCGTGATAGGTGCAAATATATTTAAGGACCTTTTAGGTAAAATAGTTAAATTACCTCATGCTGGATTATTAGGTCCAAGATTAATTAATGGTAGAGGAGATTTTTTACATGAGAGTAAGCGAAATATTCCATCACCTTTGTCATCGCTTACAAGACTTTTTGGAATTAGAGTGGAGCAGATAAAAAGCTACTATGCTGATCATATTTCTGGAAAAGCTATTGGGGATGTAGATGTACTAGTTGGAGCTTTTCTATTTGTGAAAAAAGAAATATATAAATTAGTAGAGGGTTTTGATGAGGATTATTTTATGTATGCCGAAGATATTGACTTGTCATATAAAATTAAGAAAAAAGGGCTCCAGAATTATTATATAGGCAATGTTTGTGCAATTCATTATAAAGGAGAAAGTACAGATCGCAATGCAACATATGTGAGAAGGTTTTATACTGCTATGCGGTTGTTTTATAAGAAACACTTTAAAAGTACTAGGTTTTTAGATTTTTTAATTTCGATTGCAATACATATTGTATCTAGGATTCAATCCTTCAAGAATTTTGAAAAAGAAAAAAGAAAAATAACTTTATATTGTTTGCTCTCTAATGATAACGATTTATATGATTTGATAAAGAAAACATTAGGTAGGAACTTAGAGCTTAGAAGCAGTATAGCAAAAGAAGATTTGGGAGATCAAAATATCGAGATTATCTTTGACAATAGTTTTATTAGTTTTGATGAAATTATTAATCAAATGCAAAAATTACGAAAACGCAACGTAACTTTTAGAATAAGACCTAAGAATCGCAATTATATCATTGGGAGTGATTTTAGTGATGGAAAGGGAGAAGTATTATCTTTTTAGGTAAATTTTAATAGAGGAAAATTAATTTTTAAGGTTAATTTTAAGTAAATTCGCAAAAAATATAACGTACAAACACTTTTAATTAGGAATATGGCAAAATTTGAGCTTAAGCTTCCAAAAATGGGGGAGAGTGTTGCAGAGGCAACAATAACAACTTGGTTAAAAGAAATAGGAGATACTATCGAGTTGGATGATACTGTTGTTGAGATTGCAACAGATAAGGTAGATAGTGAAGTACCTAGTGAAGTAGAAGGTGTTTTGGTAGAAAAACTATTTGATGTTGACGATGTAGTACAAGTAGGCCAAACAATAGCTATTATAGAAACTGAAGGGGATGATGTTCCTGTTTCAGCTCCGGAAACGACCAAAGTAGATACTAAAGACGCTCCTAAAGAAGCTGTAGTTATAGAAACTCAAATAGCAGAAACTACTGAAGCAGTTACTAATGCGGCTGTAGATTTTTCTGAAAGTACTTCATTTTACTCTCCGTTGGTAAAAAATATTGCTGCAGCAGAAAATGTTTCATTGGCAGAATTAGAAGCTATTGCAGGTACGGGTAAAGATGGTCGTGTGACCAAAAATGATATATTAGGATTTGTAGAAGATCGTAAGAATGGAACGACTACAACTAAGACTGCAGCTCAACCAGAAAAAGTTCAGCCTGTTGCTGCTCCAAGTAAAAAGGAGAGCGCTCCTAAAGCTACACCAGTAGTAGCCTCTGGAGAAGATGAAATCATAGAAATGACAAGAATGGGGAAACTCATTTCTCATCATATGGTAGAATCTGTTCAAACTTCTGCTCATGTTCAGTCATTTATAGAAGCCGATGTAACTAATATCTGGAACTGGAGAAAGAAGGTAAAAGGTGATTTTATGAAAAGAGAAGGAGAGAACTTAACGTTTACTCCGATTTTTATGGAAGCTGTCGCAAAAGCAATTAGAGATTTTCCAATGATTAATATCTCTGTTTCTGGAGACACGATAATTAAAAAGAAAAATATAAATCTTGGTATGGCAGCTGCTTTATCCGATGGTAATTTGATTGTTCCTGTTATAAAGAATGCAGATCAATTAAATTTGGTAGGAATGACCAAGGCAGTAAATGATCTTGCAAATAGAGCCAGAAATAATGCGTTAAAACCAGATGATATTCAAGGGGGAACGTATACCGTAACCAATGTTGGAACGTTTGGTAGTATTATGGGTACACCAATTATTAACCAACCACAAGTAGCTATTTTAGCACTTGGAGCTATTAGAAAGGTACCTGCTGTTATAGAAACTCCTGATGGTGATTTTATAGGGATTAGATATAAAATGTTCTTATCACATTCATATGACCATAGAGTAGTCAATGGAGCATTAGGTGGTCAGTTTGTACAACGTGTTAAAGACTATTTAGAAGCTTTTGATGTAAATAGAGAGTTTTAGATAAAATAGATTATGTAAGTAGTAATACTGCTTCAATACATCAGATTGATAAAAAACCATGAAAAACTATATTCATGGTTTTTTATTTATAGCATGTCTTATCTCAATAAAGAATTTATATAATGATATTGTCTATAGAAACATTACAAGCAATGAAAGATTAAGGTAACATTTTGTTTTTGTAAGACACAAACACATAATTATTAATAATTTTAAATAGTAAATTGAAGACATGATTATTTTAGGGATGTTAGGCATTTGGCAAATTTTACTTATTCTATTATTTCTTTCGCTTCTTTTAATACCAATAATGGCTTTGATTGATATTTTAAGAAACGAATTTACAGGAAATAATAAACTGATTTGGATACTGGTAGTACTTCTGTCCAACCTTATAGGTGCTGTTTTATACTTTATAATAGGAGTAAATCATAAAATAAAAAAGCAAAAGTAAAAGAACCAAGATAGTACTAGGATCTTGTGTAATTCACGTTAGTCAGGTTATGTCATAATTGAGCAATTTGTTGCATCATTTAAAAGGTATGTTCTCTAGTTTTTACTCCTAAGTTTTTATTTTTATATAACAACCAAAAACAAAAAACTCAGGAATGAAACAGTTTGTCATACAAGTCCTTTTGCTGATATGTATTTCGCAGTATACAATAGCACAATATCAAGAGCAATCTTTTAAATCAAATAAAAAATACAGTAGTAAACAATGGGAGGTTTTGGATATCAAATTAGAATCCAAAAAAGTAACTAATCCCTTTAAAGATTCTAGTACAGTAGTATTTAAACATAATACCGGTAAAGAATTAACGCTGCCTCTAATTTATAACGGAGATGATGCATCTAAAAGCAAGTGGTTGATTCGGTTTTCTAGTGCTATATCTGGAGAATGGCAATTCGTTACAAAAAGTGATCACGCTACTTTAAACAAAAAACAAGGAGTAATAACTGTTTCTGATAATCAAGATCATAAGGGAGGTTTACAATTATCTAAAGAGGATACTCGCAGTTTTTATTATGAATCAGGAGAGAAATATACACCAATAGCATTTGAATGTGATTGGTTATATGCACTGGATTATACTAATCCAAATGAAATACCTAAAACAAATCATTTACTAGATCTGATAAAAGATAATGGATATAATCAGATTGTGATGAATGTGTTTTCTTATGATGTAAGCTGGAAGAAAGATGAAAAGTTAAAGGCGCACAAAGATCATGAATTTGGAGGTCCCGAAGCAATTTTTCCTTTTTTAGGAACAAATGAATCTCCGGATTTTAGTGGTTTGAATATCGATTTTTTTAAAAAATATGATCGTACGATACTTGCAATGCACGATCGACAATTATTTGCTCATATTATGATTTATGTGTGGAACAAGTTGGTTGCTTGGCCAGATATGCGATCCGATGCTGATAATATGTATTATGACTATGTTATTAAACGTTATCAAGCGTTTCCAAATGTACTTTGGGATGTTTCTAAAGAGGCCTTGTATTACGGTCGAGCCGATGAAGCGTATATATCCGAACGTATAGAACGTATTAGGAAGCAAGATAGTTATCAACGTTTAGTCACGGTTCATGATTATGGTTTCTGTAAAAAACATGCTGATGAGGTCGATTATATTTCTTCTCAAGATTGGAGTCATAATCTTTATAATCGTACACTAGAAGTTTATCAAACGTTTAAGAATAAACCTATCTTTAATATTGAACATGGCGGATATGAAACTTCTGACTATACAGTTTTTACAGGTGATTATACAAATGCAGAAGTATGCTTAAGAAGAAATTATATGTGTTTATTTGCTGGAGCAGGAACTACATACTATTGGCAAGGAAGTTCTTGGAATGTTCTAGTATATAATCCATTTGAACAGCCCGAAGACTCTTACAAGCCAAAATTCTCTTATTTTAAACATTTAAGTACTTTTTGGAAACAATTTGTAAATGAAGATTTAAAACCAGCACCGTGGACAAATAGCAGTGGCTATGCTTTGGCAAATAAAAAAGGGTTAAAATTACATTATGTACCCAAAGAAAATTTTCAAATAAAATTGGGTTGGATTTTAAAGCCGGAAAAAGACAAGGTAAAAACTTATTATTGGTTTAATACACTTACAGGTGAAATGACTAAACCAATACCAACCAAAGGGTCAGATTATGTAAACCCTTGGCGATACGAAGCAGATGCTATTTTAGTGTCAAAAGTAATAGATAAAAAGTAAAGGATGTCAGAAAACCTATATCATCATTATAATTTTTAGTATTTTCCTTAAATATTGAATTATAAGTAATAGGGTTAAATGGTTTCAGAAGAATATATAGGCAGAATAAATACTATTTTAAGGTTTATTGATAATAACCTTGATAATCAACTGTCTTTAGAAAAGATTGCTGAAAAAGCAAGCTATTCGCCATTTCATTTTCATAGAATTTTTAAAGCAATCACGGGCGAGCCATTAAATGCATACATTATTCGTAAACGAATTGAAAAAACTGCAGGCATTTTAATAAGGCAAAAAGGAGCTAGTGTCTCAGAACTTTCTTTACAATATGGTTTTAGTAGTAACTCTTCTTTTACACGAGCATTTAAAAAGGTTTACGGGATAAGTCCTTCAGAATTTAGGAAATTGAGTCCAGGAAAATATAGCAAGATATGTAAAGTTGAAAGCAAGAATGGGCAAGAAAATCAAATCTTTGAAAAATATATTTGCAACATTAATAATCAAATAACTTGGATTAAAATGAATGCAAAAATTGAAATTAAAGAATTTTTAGAAACAGATATAGCATATGTAACCCAAATAGGTGTTGAAGGTATAGAACAAGCATTTGATAAAGTACTGAGGTGGGGCAGATCAAAGGGAATGCTAGAAAACCCGAATACTAAAATAGCCAGAATATTTCATGATAGTTTTAAGATTACAGATCCTGATAAAGTGCGTATGAGTATCTGTATGTTTCTAGATAAAGAAATGAAAGCCGAAGGAGAAATAGGAATGGATAGTATAGCCGGTGGAAAACATATAGTAAGTAGGTTTGAAATTACGGTAGAAGAGTTTGAAAAGTCCTGGAGTGGTCTTTTTATTTGGATGAATGAAAACGGATATCAAAAATCAGCACATGATCCTTTTGAGATATATCACAATAACTTTAATGATCATCCTGAAAAAAAATGTATAGTTGATTTTTGTATTCCGATTAAATAAAAGTCTAATGGCTATAAAGTAAAAGAAGATATTTACAAAAGACTTTAAGAAACTGTTTTAATGTGTTTACTAAGAGGTTCCTGTAAATATCTTCTCTTTTTTAGTTAATTTTATTTCTCTCCGGGTTGATATGTTTTTTTTGCTCTTTTTACTACATCTTCTTTGTAATAGGCTACATCCTTAAATTTGACATCAATGTAACGTTGCGCTTGGTCATCAAAATGTGGAGAATCAGGATCACCACTTTGTCCACCAGCTAGCATAGTTTTGGCTTTCACTTTGTCTCCAAATTCAACAACTGCGACAAAACTGTTGCCCGAATTCCCATAAATGCGCTTTGTACCATCGTATGATTTGGCACCATATGAGGCTAAAGCTCCCCATCTACCAGAAGCTAATCCAACTGGCAGACTCGGTTTTGAATCATCAAAAGGTTGTTGTATATCGCCATTAATACGTTGATATCTATTGATTTCTCCCCAAGGAGTATTCCATGAACCAAAATCCGTATTAAGTTGTGAAATAGTTTTAGAAAAAATAGAAAGTCGCTCTTGAGTAGGTGAAGAGGTACCAAAGTAAGTGAAAGTTTCCATTGCACTCAAATTCTCTGGTTTTTTCCCTAGTTTTCGATAAGTTAATCCATAAAAATGCGCCAATGACATTGCCACGGATTCTGAAGACACTGCAAAATCCCATTTTCTTAAAATATCTATAGGTTCTTTTAGGTCTGTATTTTTAACAGGAGATTGGTCATAAGCTTCTATTAATCCTGGGATCAAAGTTTCAAAAGCAGGTAAGTATGGGTCATAACCAATCTCAATCAGCTTGTCTAGCGTTAGGCTGTCTACTTTTTTTAAGAGACGAATCGCATGTATACCTCTAAAATTTTCTCTGTCGATTGACATGTATTTAGGATAATCCTTTTTTTTAGGGCTATATTCGGCTGCAGAAGTGAAAGGAGTCGAATTACAATTTTGTATCCAACCACTTTCAGGATTTACGACCACAATACTTTCATCAACGGTATGTAATCCTTTCCAATCGGTTGCAGGATTACTTCCATCAACAGGTTTTCTAAAATTAAATATGGTATCTCTTTTAGGTATAAAATTACCATGATAATAAGCAATATTTCCATCCGCATCTGCATAAACTGTATTATTAGAAGAATTAGTTCTAATATTCATCATTTGCTTAAACGCTTTATGACCGTTTAATTTTGTGCGAGTGTATGATTGTTCCAGAGCTTTAACTGGGCTCCACATTAGTGCGGTCGAAACCCATTTATCATCTATCATATGGGTAATAGGACCATGATGTGTTTTGTATATAGGAAATTCTCTTTCTCTAATTTGATCACCATCTTTATATTTCAAAGTCACTTCTGAGGTGGTTACATCCCTAGATTCATCGCCATAAGCGTATTTTAATTGTCCATCTTGGCTGGATATAGTCTCTATATACTCATCGATCACATCAGTATAGGTCGAAGTATGCATCCAACCTGTTTTTTCATTAAACCCTTGGTAAACAAAAAACTGCCCCCAAGTAATAGCACCGTAAGCATTTAACCCTTCTTCACTAACAACATGAACTTCACCTCTAAAGAAAAAGGAAGTATGTGGATTGATTAAAAGCATGGCATTACCTGATTGAGTACGTTTTCCCGAAATAGCAAAACCGTTGGAACCACTGGGTTCTGAATGAGGATCTTTGTGTGTTAAGGCATCGCCATAAGCTGTGAGTTTTAGGGCTTCTTTATTTTCGTAAAAAGCTTTAATTCTTTTAGTAGACACCCTTTCTATATCACCACCTATAGACCCTTCACTAAAATACATAGGCATCCATGGCTCAAAATGAGTGATTAATTTAGGCGTAACTTCAGGGTGTGTATAGAGATAATAATTAATACCATCGGCAAAGGCATCACATAGTTTTTTTAACCAAACAGGAGCCTTTTCATAATTGGCAATAGCTTCTTCTTTAGTCATAAATAAACGAGCACGTAAATCACTATACATAGCTTCTTCTCCCTCTACTTCTGCTAGTCTTCCTGTAGCCCAAATATAGTTTTGTTCTACCCTGTTAAAATCATCTTCACATTGCGCATATAATAAACCAAAAACGGCATCTGCATCTGTCTTTCCATAAATATGAGGAACTCCAAAATCATCCCTAATGATTTCTATATTAGAAGCATGTTTCTCCCAGCGGATCACTTCTGTATTTGTGTCTTGTTTTTTACATGCAATTATCGCTACAAATAGAGTAAGAAGTATTTTTTTCATTAAAAATAAGTTTTGAGATGTGTGTGATTGTCTAAAAATACTAAAACATAGATAATTAAATCAATTATAACTCATCTTCTCTTTAAATTTTAGAAAAGATTAAAAAAAGTAATACTAATATTAAGTTTTTGAATGATTAAAATTTTGTCTACCTATTAAAAGGATATTCCTGAATCCAGTTAAAACCTCTGTTCATGAGTCTGAAATCTTTCTTGTCAAGACGCTTTGTTTGACAATCAATAGTATCATTTTTATGTATTCCTTGAAAGCGCATAGTAGAATCTGTCCGGGAGTATATAAAGTTGTATACTTTAGTAGAGTCTTTAGTGTCAGTCCAAATTATTTTTTGATTAATCGTGTCTACTTCAGATTTATAACGAAATCTTTTCATATCCATTCTATAGAATTGCATAGACTTTTTATACTCTATTGCAATATATTTCCAACGAATAGTATCTGTTGTAAGTGGAGGGATTTCTTTTTGATTTACTTTAAAATTGGTGATTTCATATAAACCGTACAAAGGCGTTTTTTTATAAGAATAGCGTCCATATTCTTTTAAATAATCCATGTTTTCCTTTAGAGGATAAAAAAATATAAATAGCACAATCATACCTTTAGAAATTAATAATATCTTTTTGTGGATTGATTTATGAAAAGGCGGTCGATAAGATGTAGTGGCATGTGTAGGTACATTAAGGATTAATAATCTGTACAATTGCTTTATTTTTGGAGTTGAAATGATTAATGCCATTAACCATAGTTCGGTAGAAAATAGTTTTACAGGAATATCATAAAAATAGTTTAAGGCCATAACGTTGCCCATTACTATCATTAAAATCAAACCTCCAAGATATTGTGTGCGTTTATGTAATAAGAGTATGCCTCCTATGAGTTCTGCTATTCCAGAAAATATGGTGTATCCAGCAGAAAATCCCATAAAAGTCCATGCAAGTCCCATTGGTGACATATCTCCAATCGGCTCTAATAATCTATAAAATGAAGGCTCTGAAAACTGTAAAGGAATTGCTTTTGCCCAACCATAGGACATCATATTATATCCAAGGTAATAACGTAATCCTACTCTAAACCAATAATTAATTTTGATTAAGTCTTCTTTGCTTCTGAAAAAGAAAGTCCAAAAAATAGCTCCTATAATAGCAACTAAAATAAAAAATAGAACCAGTACATAGTCATATGTAGTATCTCCGCTACCATTAGTAAAAACTGTGATATCTTCTTTTAATTGAAGAATATTTTTTCCTATCCAAGGGATAATAAAGTGATAAATGTCATTAAAAAAAATGTCTATAAAATCAAAACCTGGGATAATATTAAGGGGAAACGGAATGATTAATAATATGAAGAATAAAACTATAAACCTAAATACTATTTTATGTTTAATCATTGATTTGTTGATTGATTGTGAATGTTCGAAAGTAAATGTTTTGAGTTAATTGTTTTGAAGTGTAAGTAGGATTTTAACTTTTTTATAGGACTAGAGGTGCTTTTGTATTACCAAATGTTTGATTATTTAAATAATACTAAATAATATCATAGGGTTATGATATGTGGTATCGAATGGGGAAATGTAAAACCTAAATTAACCTCTGAATAAGAAAAACCGATCTTTCATATGTTCAATTTCAGAGTTTTTATTGGTTAAGATGTAATCGATCGCTTCTTTGGTAAAGTTCTTTCCTTTTTCTGTTAAAAAAATGATATCTTTTTCAATAGTAATCATGTTGTTTTTAAGAGCAAGATCCAAAACAGATTTAGCTTTCACCTTTTGCCAATTAATATGTTCATTAAGGTGTTTTACGTGTCTTTCAGACTCATCATCATTGTGATTACCTAGATGTAATAAAAATGTAAGTAATGAAACTTCAATACGTTGTTGTTTTTGACGATATAGAACAGAGAATAAACCTTTGTTAGGAGCAAATAAATAAACAAAAAGAAATATAAGTCCTAAAATAGTGGTCATAGATCCTGAGATAGAGGTGTCAAGAGCATGAGCACTCCAGTATCCTATAATAGCACTGCTTACACCAAATATAACAGAAAGCAAAAGCATTTTTTTGAGATCATTGGTTAATAAATACGCTGTTGCAGCGGGCGCAATCATTAAAGCAATAACAAGGATAGCTCCTACAGCGTCAAACGCTCCAACGGTAGTGATTGAAGAAATAGTCATTAAACCATAATGCATAACTACAGGAGAAAGGCCTAATGCAGAAGCAAGCCCAGCATCAAATGTGCTTACTTTTAATTCTTTAAAAAAGGCAAAAAGTAATGTGATAGTAATAAGTAGTATCGTACCAATAATCCATAAAGATTTTGGTCCAATATCTGCTCCACCGATAGTTAGTCTATCAAAAGGAGCAAAAGCAAGTTCGCCTAATAGTACGGCATCTACATCAAGATGAACGTCGTTGGCGTTTTTGGATATCATGATAATACCAATACTAAATAGCGCCGGAAAAACAAGTCCTATGGCTGTATCTTCTTTAACTAATCCTGTTTTTTGAATAAACTCTACTAAAACGACAGTCAACACTCCGCTAGCAGCAGCAAGAATAATTAGTAAAGGGGACGATAAATCATGGGTAATAAAAAAGCCAATTACGATACCTGGTAAAATTGAATGACTAATAGCATCAGTAATCAAAGCCATTTTTCTTAATACTAGAAATGTACCAGGTATAGCACATGCTATGGCAACCATACTGGCAATTAATTGTATTTCAATTTGGGCATTACTCATTTTCTTCTTTGATTAATTGATCATATAAATTAGCAGCTGTATGATATCCAGATGCAGTCATTGACCACATATTTCCATTAATTTTTACATAATCCTTGTCTTCTAATTTTTGCAATGATTTTCTAGTAAATCCTTGAAAATTGTTCAAAATTTTTATAGCATGAGGGTGAGTAGTATCTTCATGAGTTTTGGCAATATTATACATAAAAGAAAGTGTCTTATGTAGTTCAAGATCACTTCTGTTTTTTCTAAATCTAATTTCTCTAAATAATAAACCACGACCAGGAGAAAATATAAAAGAAAATAAAACAAAGACTCCTGCAACTAGTACAATTACAGGTCCTGTTGATAAATTATTGTTACTAGCACTAATTGCAGTGCCTAAAACACCCGAAAAGGCCCCAAATATTGCAGCTAAAATTACCATAACGGCGAGGTTATTTGTCCATTGTCTTGCTGCCGCAGCAGGAGCAAGTAACATAGCGCTCATTAAAACTACTCCAACAGTTTGTAGTCCTAAAACAATTGCAATAACAATAAATGTTGTGATCAGTATGTCTAAAAATTTAGTATTAAAACCAAGGGTTTTGGTGTAGTCGGCATCAAAAAGTAAAATTTTAAGCTCTTTCCAGAATAGTAATAAAATAATTAGACTAATCCCTGTAACAATAGCCATTAACCAAACATCACTTTCTAAAAGGGTGGCAGCCTGTCCAAAGAGATAACTTTCTAGGCCAGCTTGATTGGCATTTGGTATTTTTTGAATATAGGTAAGCAATAACATACCAAACCCAAAAAATAATGACAGTATAAGACCTAATGCGGTATCTGATTTAAGATGTGTTTTACGAGTTATCCCTCTAATCCAAAATGTACCAATTAACCCGCTGATTAAGGCGCCGAGTAAAAAAACAGAACTATTTTTTGTTTCAATAATTAAAAATGCAATAGCAATACCCGGCAAAGCAGCATGCGAAATGGCATCACCTAGCAGACTTTGTTTTCGAAGTACGGCAAAACTGCCCAACATACCACAAATAGCACCAAGAACAGCTGTGCCTAAAGTAATAGTGCGCAAGGTGTAATCTGTAAAAACGAGATCTATGTATTGAATTAAATCCATATTTTTATGTTATGAGTATTATCTATTGCTGAATACTCACTTTGTAATTGATTCCGTATGTTTTAGTTAAGTTATCATCGTTAAAAATATCTTTCACAGGGCCCGTTGCGATCTTTTTTACATTTAGAAAAGTAACCCAATCAAAGTATTCAGGGACAGTTTGTAGATCATGATGTACAACAATAACTGTTTTCCCTTGTTTTCTTAGCTCTTTGAGAATATTAATTATGGCTTTTTCGGTAGTAGCATCTACACCTTGAAAAGGCTCATCCATAAAATAAATAGCAGCATTTTGTACTAAAGCTCTGGCCAGAAAGATACGTTGTTGTTGTCCGCCAGAAAGTTGGCTTATTTGCCTGTTTTTAAAAGAAAGCATTCCTACTTTTTCTAAAGCTTCTAATGAAGCTTTTTTTTCTTTTTGACCAGGTCTTTTGATCCAACCTAAACTTCCGTACGTTCCCATCATAACTACATCTAGGGCTGTTGTGGGGAAGTCCCAGTCTACACTTCCTTTTTGTGGGACATATGCAACTAACGAGCGTTGTTTTTTGTATGGCTTTCCGTATATCTGAACACTTCCGGCAATAGGAGTAATGATATCTAAAATAGATTTAATTAATGTAGATTTTCCTGCGCCATTTGGTCCAACAATAGCCATTAGAACACCTTCTGGAATAGCAAGGTCAATATCCCATAAAACAGGTTTGTAATTATAGGCCACAGTAAGATCATCTATTTGAACGGCTATTTTTTTATTCATTATTTTAAGGCATTTACAATCGTATTGACATTATATTCGAACATGCCGATATAATTTCCTTCGTTAGTATCAGGGTTTCCTAAGGCATCAGAAAATAATGTGCCTCCTATAACGACTTCATGGTTTTTTGATTTTACAGCTGCCTGCAATGCTTTAATTGTTCGTTTTGGTACAGAAGTCTCAACAAAAATAGCTTTTACTTCATTTTTAATAATAAAATTAGCTAATTTCTGAACATCTTGAACCCCAGCTTCTGTTGCTGTTGAAAGCCCTTGTAATCCAACAACATTAAAGTCATATGCTTTTCCAAAATAACTAAATGCGTCATGAGCGGTAACTAAAATACGTTTTTCTTTTGGTAAGGTTGTGATGGTATTTTGTAATTCTTTTTCAAGTTGACTTAATTTATCAAGATATATCTTACCGTTATTTGTATAACTACTAGCATTTTTAGCATCTATTTCTACTAGTTTGTCTATTACAAATTGAGTAACTATTTTCCAATTCATGACACTAAACCAAATATGGGGGTCATAATTTGAAGCAAAATAGTCGGACCCAATTAATGTATTTTTATCTAAGCTTTCTCCTACGGCAATCGCTTTTCTGTTTTGAAGTTTCATTTTCTCAAAAACTTCGACCAGTTTACCTTCTAGATGTAAACCGTTATAAATAATAACATCGGCATTAACTAGTTTAGATACATCACCTTCACTGGCTTTATATAAATGAGGATCCACACCACTCCCCATTAATCCATCAACCTTGATTAAATCTTTACCTATATTTTTAACAAGATCTGTGATCATAGATGTAGTTGTAACTACATAGAGTTTTTCGTTTTTGTCTTTCGTTTCTTGTTTACAAGAAAATAGAGTAATAAAAAGAAAACAAAGACTTATAATTCGATTGATCATGTTAGGATAGTTTTTTTAATATTTTACTAAGCTGTTTAGCACTTAAAAATGATTGTTGCTGAAATATGATTTCATATTTAGCATTTAAAATGGTTAATGTAGGGTAGCCAATTTTATTGTTTACTGTAGCTAACTCTTTTGCCAATTGATGTACTCCTGTTTTATGGCCATTTGGCTGAAAATTAAAATCGTTATTTAAAAATGTAATTCTTTTACGACTTTCAGCATTTAGAGATACGAAATAAAAATTGTTGTTTAAATTTTGAACGATTTCAGAATTTTTAAAAGTAGTGTTCTCCATATTTTTACAGTACATACACCAATCTGTGTGCACAAAAATGACTATAGGTTTTGGAGCAGTACTCATTTTGTCCTTTAGAGACTCGAATGAATTCACTTGTATTTGCGCATTTATATTTTGACTTATTAAAGAAGTGAAAATTGCGACGCTATATAGTAGTATTGTTTTCATAATTATAGTAGAGTATAACGTACCCCTAAGAATCCACGAGCTCCTTGATTAGGGCCGTAAATATAGGTAGAATCAAAAGTAAGGCCATATGGATTATCTGCAGTAACCAAAACATCTCCGTTTTGATTAAATTGCACATTGTTATCAAAAGGATCTTCAGCTCTAGATATTAAAAAAGGATTACCTCGATTAGGTGTCCAGTCTAATAGGTTTTTGACACCTCCGTATATTTCAAGATTGGTGCTAGATTTGTAAGTAAATTGAATATTTTGAATACTATACCACGGAGAATTATCTCTTCTAGGGTCATTTGGGCCTAGGGTAGGCAGTCGCATTGGGCCGTAAGCATTTCCTGTATAATCTAATGTGAGATTTAGAGCATGGACTTTATAGGTAACTCCCCAAGTTCCTGTAAAACTTTCTGTTAAAACCTGACGAGACCTTATGCCATCATCAGTATTAGATACATTTAAAGCACTAAAACCAGCCATTACCTTTAGACCATTAGAAAAATTGATGTCAGAATTAAGACTTACACCTGTCGACACAGCATATCCATCTAAGTTACCATAACGTATTTGTTGTGGGTTTGTATCATAATCAGGAATAATCGCATTGGTAAAGTGGGTATACCAAGCAGAGGCATCTAAACCAATAAATGTTCCGTTATCGAAAAATATTTTTTTGATATAATTTAGATTGACATTATATGATTCTTCGGGGGCAAGATTTTCTTCAACTATGACTTCTCTAGATCCAGTAAGTGCTGCATGTTCTTCTGTAAACAAATTCACTACTCTAAATCCTGTTCCTGCATTTAATCTAAAAATGTTTTTATCATTAATACTCCATTTGTATGCTATTCTAGGAGTGAATATAGAACCATGACGATCGTCATAATCTAGTCTTGACCCTAGCAATAATTTATGATTTGAGGCTAACGTAATTTCATCTTGAACAAAAACGCCTGGTATTTTGGTCTCTTCTGGGTCGTTTGTAATATCAGATCCTGTTGCCGTTGTATTATCGTCATAATATTGATATCGATACGCAGCACCAAACAACAAATCATGAGACTTTAGTCTTTTATCCCAAGCTAATTGTGTAAAACCTATTCTTTGTTTTGCTTGATAAGAAACATCGCCATAAAAAGAATTTTGATCATGGTTTGTATACGAGAAAGATAAAGATATAGGTTCTTTGGTTGGGAGTTCATAACTTCCTAAAACCTCATAACGGGTAGTGTAGATACTTTCTCCATAGATTTCATCACTACCTCTAAATGATCTATCCCATTCATTTTCTCCTCCCCATCTATCTTCATAATAAAAACGACCTGCAAGCGTAAAGTTCTTTCCACTACTTCTTTTAAAATTCCATTTATTAAAAATAGATATACGGTCTTGAAGTGTTAAATCGGTAAAACCATCTTCATTTTTATCAATGACTTGATCATAAAAAAAGTAGTTAGCTCCAACTAATGCTGTAGCTTTTCCTACTCTGGCCTTAAAACCGAAATCAATATTTGTTTCTCCCCAACCAGATGCAAATACATCGGTACTTATTTCGGGCGCAGCATCTGGGTTTTTGGTAATAATGTTTATCAATCCACCTACGGCTTCACTTCCGTAAAGAGAAGAGGCAGGCCCTTTTACAACCTCAATTCTTTCAATTAAAGAATTAGGTATTCCAGAAAGTCCATATACAGTTGATAAACCACTAACAATTGGCATACCATCAATCATAACTAGCGTGTAGGGACCTTCTAAACCATTGATGTGTATATCTCCCGTATTACAGATGCTACAATTAAGTTGAGGACGTACACCGTTAACATTTTGCAAAGCTTCAAATAAATTGGGGGTTGGGTTTTTTTTGAAAAATGTAGGAGAATAAATCTCTACAGGAACAGGACTTTCAGATCTGATAACAGGTTTAAGGGTTCCAGAAACAACTACTTCATCTAAGGTGGATCCTTGTGATAGTGTAAGGCTTATTTTATTTACTCCTTCTTTGATAGAGAGCTTTTTCTTAATTGTATTATACCCCGTAAAAGAAGCTATAATTTTATATGTTCCGATAGGGATTTTATGTATTGAGAATGTACCATTGTCATCACTAGAACTTCCTATAGAGGTTCCTTCAATAAATATATTAGCAAAAGGAAGTACTCCATTTTCATCATAAACTACACCCTCGAGTGATCCGGTAGTTTCAGTTTCTTGAGCATTCAATAAACTATGCTTTGGTATGCTAATAAGAAAAAAAGTAAATAATAATATGGTAACTAATCGCATTAGGTTTATTAAATTTGTTTTATTAATGATGCAAAACTAAAAAAGTTAGCCATGACTAACAAATCAAATTTGAATAATTTAACAAAAAGTGAAGAAGATTATTTAAAAGCTCTTTTTCAGTTGCTTGTAGAAGATGATTCTGAGAAAGTAGGGAACAATTTATTAGCAGACTATCTTAACGTATCTCCAGCCTCTACTAATAACATGGTTAAAAAGTTAAAAACCAAGAATTATGTGGTAAGTGAGAAGTACGGAAAATTAGACTTAACTGAGCAAGGTAAATCAATTGCGGTACGCTTAATTAGAAAGCATAGGTTGTGGGAAACTTTTTTATGTAAATACTTAAACTTTAGTTGGGATGAGGTACATGAAGTAGCAGAACAACTAGAGCACATAAAATCGAGTAAATTAATAGATGAATTGGATCGTTTTATGGATTTTCCTGAAAAAGACCCTCATGGAGAAATAATACCTAATGCCAATGGGGAGTACGCTGTTCTACCTAAAATAATGTTATCTTCTCTTGCCGAAGGTGAAGTATGTAAGTTAATCGCTGTAGATGATGGGTCGGTGAATTTTTTGAAATATGTATCAGAAATAGGATTAGCCTTAAGTAGTGAAATCAAAGTAATTGAAGTTAGAGAATTTGATAATTCAATTCGGATTCAATTTAATGATACAATAGAGACGGTAACTAGAAAGTTTGCTGATAATGTATTCGTTAAGAAGCTTGTATAAATTTAACAAATGTTAAAATAGGGATTCATTATAAGAATGTTAAATAATAGCTGTTATCTTTGAGTATCACACAAATAATTTATGGAGCTTAATTTAAAAAAACCAATATGTTTTTTTGATCTGGAAACTACTGGTGTAAACATATCTAAAGATCGAATTGTAGAAATAGCTATTCTAAAAGTATTTCCAAATGGAACTCAGGAGAGTAAGACATGGTTGGTAAATCCTGAAATGCCAATTCCTGCAGAAACTACAGCTATACATGGTATTGATGATGCGAAAGTGGCCAATGAGCCGACTTTTAAAAAACTTGCAGGTAAAATAAGCGAGATGATTAAGGGTTGTGATTTAGGAGGTTTTAATTCTAATAGGTTTGATATCCCTTTATTAGCAGAGGAATTATTGAGAGCTGATGTCGATTTTGATATGAAAAGTACCGTAGCGGTAGATGTACAAACCATTTATCACAAAATGGAGAAAAGAACATTGTCGGCTGCTTACAAATTCTATTGCGATAAAGATTTAACCGATGCACATTCTGCAGAAGCTGATACTAATGCCACTTATGAGGTATTGAAAGCTCAATTAGATAAATATCCAGAGTTAGAAAATGATACCAAATTTTTGGCAGAATTTAGTTCAAGAAAGCAGTTTGCAGATTTCGCAGGTTTTATTGTATACGATGAAAATGGTAAAGAAACTTTTTCTTTTGGTAAGCATAAAGGGAAGTCTGTAGAACAAGTTATGGAAGAAGAACCAGGTTATTTTGGATGGATTCAAAATGCAGATTTTCCATTATATACTAAAAAAGTGCTTACAGCAGTTAGACTTCGTAAGTTAAATAATAGTTTAAAGCTATAATTTTTTTACTTTTAAAATCACTTTAGGATTATGAAACTCATTTGCATCGGTCGCAATTATACGGATCATATTGAGGAATTAGAGAATGAAAGACCAACAGATCCTGTGGTTTTTATGAAACCTGATACCTCTATCTTGCTTAAAAAACAACCTTTTTTTATTCCTGATTTTTCTAATGATATTCATCATGAAGTAGAAGTACTGATAAAAATAAACAAGGTGGGTAAACATATTGATAAGAAATTTGCTCATAAGTATTATGATGAGATAAGTTTAGGAATAGATTTTACAGCTAGAGATTTACAAAGTAAACTCAAAGAAAAAGGATTGCCTTGGGAAAAAGCTAAATCCTTTGATGGAGCTGCAGTTATAGGACATTGGGTGTCTAAAAAAGAATTCGTAGATGTAGATGATATTGATTTTCATTTAGAGAAAAATGGTAAAACTGTTCAGCGAGGTAATACCAAACTTATGTTATGGAAGATTGACGAATTAATAGAATATATATCAAAATATTTTACTTTAAAGATAGGAGATGTTATATTTACAGGTACACCAGCAGGTGTAGGATCCGTAAAGGCAGAAGATATTCTGACAGGATATATAAGCGATAAACAATTTTTTTCAATAAAAATTAAGTAAATGAGCAAAGGATATAGTTTAAAAAATGTGAATGAATTATCTGGAGGAGATGATGAATTTGTAGCTGTTTTGGTACAGACGTTTTTAGAAGAGATACCACCTGATCTTGATAGTATGGTTCAGGCTGTTGATTCGGATAATCCACAAATGGCATATCAATATGCTCATAAAATGAAACCTAATCTTCAGCTATTTGATATAGATCTTTTGACTCAGATCAAACAAGTAGAAGCCTGGTCTAAAAATAATAAAGCAAAAGAACAGATAAAACCTGTTTTAAATGATATTGTTGCCGCAGTTAATAACGCTATAGAGCATCTTAAGGAAGATTTTGCCTAAATATGCTTGCAGAAATTATTACTATAGGTGATGAAATTCTCATCGGGCAAATCGTAGATTCTAATTCTGCGTTTATAGGAAAAGAACTTAATGATATCGGCGTGGATGTTTATCAGATCACATCAATAAGTGATGATAAAAAACATATTTTAAATGCTTTGGATGAGGCAAAACAGCGAGTTGATATTGTCATCATAACTGGTGGTTTAGGTCCAACAAAAGACGATATAACTAAGCATACTATATGTGAGTACTTTGATGATAAGCTAATTCAAAATGATGAAGTTTTAGTGCATGTAGAAAAGTTATTTGCAAAATACATCTCTACGCCTATTTCGGATGTGAATAAGCAGCAAGCAATGGTCCCTAGTACCTCACGAGTGTTAATGAATCAATACGGTACTGCTCCAGGGATGTGGTTAGAAAAGGATAATACTGTATTTATATCCATGCCTGGTGTGCCTTATGAAATGAAAGGACTGATGAGAAGTCAAGTTCTTCCGGGATTACAAAAAAGATTCGATAGACCTTATATTTTGCATAAAACTGTACTTACCTATGGTATGGGAGAAAGTGCAATTGCCGAGAAAATTGAGTCTTGGGAAGATAATTTACCTTCATTTATAAAGTTGGCCTATCTGCCAAATCTTGGTAGGGTCAGATTACGGCTTTCAGCAAGAGGTAAAAATAAGGCAGTATTAGAAGAGGCAATTAAGATTAATGTAGACCAGTTAAAGACTCTAATTGGGGATATTATAGTTGGTTTTGAAGAAAATGAAACTATAGAGAAAAAAATAGGCAGTCTATTAGTCGATCAAGGTAAAACTTTAGCTATTGCCGAAAGTTGTACAGGAGGAAAGATAGCACAATCTTTTACTATTAATGCCGGTGCTTCGGCTTATTTTAAAGGCGCAGTTGTAACCTATGCTACAGCGTCAAAAATAGATGTTTTAGGAATAGATCCCGCTGTAATCAAAGAATATACTGTTACAAGTGCAGAGGTAGCAGAAGCTATGGCTTTAGCTGCAAAAGACAAATTTAAATCCGATTATGCAATTGCAACAACAGGAAATGCAGGTCCTACTAAAGGTGATGGTGATGTAGAGGTGGGGACAGTTTTTGTAGCTATAGCTACACCTGATAGTGTTTTCTCTAAAAAATATATATTTAGTAATCTAAGAGAAAGAACTATTGGTAAAGCGGTTAATAAAGCGTTTGAATTGATACTGGGGGTGCTAACAAAAAACTTATAAAATATTTTTAGACCAGTTAATTGCATCTTCTAGAGTGTTGAACTGATAGAAGGGTTTTCTGGCAAAATGTTTTTCTACATGTACCGATTTTTCAGAAATCTTATTATACGTAACTACTCCATAGCCCGAAAAATTCTTCATAGAATTTAGAGGGCAATCTAAATAATCTACAGGAGAAATCGAATGAGAATTGACTCTATTTGAAATATAAGAGAATGGTTTCCCATTTCCATAATGTTTAAGTATCAAAGGAATAAGATCATCAAGTTTTTTAAGAGTAATAATCTCTCCTTCTTTTATTTCAGCAATAAAATAATTTTCAAAAAAATAATAGACCCCCAAATTAAGATCGTGTTTTTCTATAAGTTTGTCATTTTCGAGTTTCATGACTTATCTTTTTTTGTTTTTAAGTGAGTCGTTAAAAGGTAAATATTATTTCATTTTATACTTGATATTTAGTGTGTTACAAATTTAAATAATATTTAGTGTTGATTTCTTTTAGAAGGATTAAAGATGATATTTGATAAATTTTGTAAGAATACCATATAACAAATTAGTGCGAAACAATTAGTTCATCGACCCAGTCTATTGCATCTTTTAGACTATAAAAAATACGAGAAGGTATTTTATTGATAAATGCTTGCTCTAATGATGCAACTTCCTTACTTATATCATCGTATATAACGGCTGCAAAACCCTTGAGATTAGGGAATAATTTCTCAGATTTAAAATGAGAAGTTGGTTCGAATGAATAGGAGTTTTTTCTATTTGAAATACAAACAAAAGGGGTTTTGTCAGTATAGTGCATTTGAGCCAGTTCAAATAAAATGGCTGATTTTTCAAAATTTAATGTTATTCCTTCATTTATTTCGGCAACAAAGAAGTTTTCGTAAAAATAAACTTGACCGATTTTGAGGGTGTATTTTTTGATAAGTTTTTTGTCAATTTTGTCTATCATAACATATAAAAGGCCGAAAATAAGAGAATGATTTTTAAAATGTAATGTTTATAATGATTTTTTAATCGGGAATAAAAATTAATCAGGTAATACAATTTGATCTACCCATTCTATGGCGCTATCAAGATTTTTGAAAATACATGTAGGCCTATTGGTGAATAATTTTTCTAAGTTGGCAACTTCAAAACTGATATCATCATAAGTAACAATAGCATAACCTTTGAAATTCGGAAAAATATTTTCTAACTTATAATGTTCTGTTGGTTTTACAGAATATGAATTAATTCGATTAGAAATATAAACATATGGAATAGTACTTTTGTAATAGTCTTGTGCAAGCTGAAAAAGTTGTTTTCCACTTTCAAAATTAAGATTGATGTTTTCTTTTATCTCTGCAATAATAAAGTTTTCATAGAAATAAAATTTTCCAATATCCAAAGTGTGTTCATTAATTAATGACTTGTTTGTTTTTCTGCGCATTTATAATAAAGTTGGTCTATCTAAGATAAAACAATGCCTTTAAAAATTCAATATTTCTAATTGTTTTTTGTAGTCATAGTGGTTAATTTATGGTATAATCGTTTTTAAATAAGGTAAAAACTTCCAAAGTCACTGTGTTGCAAAGCCTAATTTATTTACTTTACAGCACCAAAATGTTCTTTAAAATAGTTGCAAATCCTTGTTTTTTATAATTCTGAAAAAAAGTTACACTTAAACAAAAAAAAGACTAAAGTATTATTGGTTGTTCGGTAATTAATTCGTTAATTTGCACCCTGTTTTGAAATAATACCAAAATTAAGAAGAGATGTCAAGAGTTTGCGAGCTTACAGGTAAAAAAGCAATGGTTGGGAATAATGTTTCTCATGCGATGAATAAAACAAAACGTAAATTCAATGCGAATTTAATTAAAAAGCGTTTTTATATCCCAGAAGAAGATCGTTGGGTAACACTAAAAGTGTCTACTTCTGCGTTAAAAAATATAAATAAGAACGGAATCTCTGCTGTTTTAAAAGAAGCAAGAGCAAAAGGTTTCTTAACTAAATAATCTCCTTTTTTAAAAGATACTAAAAAATGGCAAAGAAAGGTAATAGAGTCCAAGTAATATTAGAATGTACAGAGCATAAGGCCTCTGGAAAACCAGGTACATCAAGATACATTACTACAAAAAACAAAAAGAACACTCCAGATAGAATCGAGTTAAAGAAATTTAACCCTGTTTTAAAGAAAATGACTGTTCATAAAGAGATAAAATAATTAGACATGGCAAAGAAATCAGTAGCAACGTTACAGACAGGATCAAAGAGATTGACTAAAGCCATTAAAATGGTAAAATCTCCAAAAAGCGGAGCATATACTTTTGTTGAATCAATCATGGCACCAGAGGCTGTAAACGATTTTTTCAAGAAAAAGTAATTTCCCAAACAAGATATTTTAAAAAGAAGCCGTTTCAATTGTATTGAAATGGCTCTTTCTTTTTATATTTAGTAATTAATACTATTATTGTTGAATTTTAGCATATTGAATAATACAAATGGGGCTATTTAAGAAAATATTTTCTTCAGAGAAAAAAGAAACACTGGATAAGGGGTTAGAGAAATCTAAAACAAGTTTTTTTTCTAAATTAGGAAAGGCTGTAGCCGGAAAATCAAAGGTTGATGATGACGTTTTAGATAATCTAGAAGAAGTTTTAGTTACCAGTGATGTAGGTGTAAAGACTACTATAAAAATAATAGAGAGAATCGAAAACAGAGTTTCAAAGGATAAATACCTAGGAACTGATGAGTTAAATACTATTTTAAGAGAAGAAATAGCAGGTTTACTTTCAGAAACTAATGTAGGAGAAGCTACCGACTTTGAAATTCCAAAGGACAAAAAACCATATGTACTTATGGTTGTAGGTGTTAATGGCGTTGGAAAAACTACAACTATAGGTAAGTTAGCTCATCAATTTAAAAATAGAGGATTAAAAGTCGTTCTAGGTGCAGCAGATACATTTAGAGCAGCTGCGATAGATCAGCTTCAAGTTTGGGCAGATAGAGTAGATGTTCCTATAATTAAGCAAGCAATGGGAAGTGATCCAGCTTCTGTGGCATTTGATACATTAGAATCTGGCGTAAATCAAGACGCCGATGTTATTATTATTGATACTGCTGGTAGATTGCATAATAAGATTAACTTAATGAATGAGCTTACTAAAGTTAAGCGTGTTATGCAAAAAGTTATAGGGGATGCACCTCATGATGTGTTGTTGGTTTTAGACGGTTCTACCGGGCAAAATGCTTTTGAACAGGCAAAGCAATTTACAGCCGCTACCGAAGTTACATCATTAGCAGTAACTAAATTAGACGGTACGGCAAAAGGTGGTGTGGTAATTGGAATTAGTGATCAATTTCAAATCCCTGTAAAGTACATAGGAGTAGGAGAAGGGATAGAAGACCTTCAGGTATTTAATAAATATGAATTTGTAGATTCTTTTTTCAAATAAAAAGTAATCGTTATAAAATAGTTAAAAAGGTATTTTGATCTCTTCAAAATACCTTTTTTTGTTACTATTAAAAGTTGAATAGTGAATTGTGTTTTTAAGGATTATTTATAAAAACGTTTAATTTAAAATGGGCAAATATGGTTAAAAAGTTATTTTTTATAACATTATTATATTACTGTACTTGTCTAAATGTAATTCAGGCTCAGGATCATGTCGATGCAAATCAATTATTTTGTAGAGTCTTAGAAGAAGGTTCGAAACAACCAATTCTTTATGCAACTGTAAAGTTTATAGGAACTAATAGAGGACTCATATCTGATGATAGAGGAGAGTTTAGACTTCCTCTTGATCTAAATACAATAGAAAAAATCGAAATATCTTCTATAGGTTTTGGAACCAAAGAAATATCGGTAAAAGAACTTCGAAAGGATCAAATTAATATCATTTACTTAAAATCAAAAGTTGAAGAGCTAGATGCTGTAGCTTTAGTATTGAAAAAGAAAAAACTACCGCAGCCTTCAGCAGAAGAGATTGTAGCCAAAGCCCTTAGAAGAATCCCTATGAACTATCCTAAAACACCTTTTTCTTATATAGGGTATTATAGAGATTATCAGCAACCTGCTGATGACTCTTATTCAAAACTGTATAAGGGTAAAGGAAGTGTTCAGTATGTTAATCTAAATGAAGGTATAATTGAAGTTTTTGATGCTGGTTTTGGAACAGACTATTTTGGAGATAACAAAAACCAAACATTGCTTTATAGTTATGGTAGAAATGCTACTTTTATTCAAGACAGTACCCTTTCAGTCCCTTATGATAATGATAAAAAGAAATACTTAAAAGATGTTACTATATCACCATTGGGGGGTAATGAACTAAGTGTACTTAATATTACAGATATATTAAGAAATCATGATAAGGTAACGTTTTCTTTTGTCGATATGTTTGATAAAGATTTCATGAAAAATCATTTTTTCACATTAGAAGGTCTTAGTTATCTGGGGGATATTCCAATTTATAAAATTGGTTTTCTAACGGAAGCAAAGATTGCAGGAACTCTTCATTATGGAAAAGGGAAAATATATATATCTAAGGAGAATTATGCAATTCATAAATTTAATTATGAAATGTACGAAAAAGACAAAGAGATTAAAAAAAGTCCATTATACGCAGCGACATTAGAATACAAGGATATTAATGGAAAGATGTATTTAAATTACCTAACATTTAATAACAAATTTCAAGCAAATAGTGATCATTATTTTAAAGTAAAGAAAACTGTTTTTGATGAAGAAGATCTTTTCTTTGATGTTTATTTTAATAGAAAATTTGATAAAAAAACAATAAGTTCTAAAAAGAATAGATTTAAAATCGAATATACTTACAAACAAGAAAAAATAAATGTAAAGGAAGTTTTGATTTTTGATGATTATGTTAGGGTTTTAATTGATAAAAATCAATTACTATCCTCTCCTGATTTTAATAAAAGTACCCTTAAGAGAGATCTTAGGTTAACGATTAAAAATATAAAAGATATAGATGGAAATCTTTTAGATAAGATTCCTTCTGTAAAAGTAAATCAATATAGAGAGATATTTGTTCAAGAAGTTTTTCCGGGAAAAAAAGTGGACAAAAGATTGAAAGTAATGAATAAATATGCTCCTTTATTAGAGTCTGAGATCAATCCATTAGAAGAAAAAGAAAAATATTGGGTAAATACCCCATTAAAAAGGAATCGAAACAACTAAGAAAAAAGAGTATAAAGATAGCATTGATAGGTGTACAATCGTTATAAAATAGTTAAAAAGACGTTTTGATATAATCGAAACGTCTTTTTTTATAGATTTTTATAAAACTAGAAAACTACCTTTAATTAGGGGTTAAGTATTGAACAGAATTAATAAAGACAAAAGTAGGTATGTGGTATAAAATTGATATAATCAAAATAACAATTTTGTTTATCACGATGACTTGCTATAATATGCAAAGTCAGCTTAATACTGATTTTTATTTTTGTCGAGTTGTGGATCAAGGTTCTGATATGCCTGTAGTTTATGCAACAGTTAAACTTGTAGGAACAAACCTAGGAGTAATTGCTGATGACAAAGGACAGTTTAAGTTACCTTTTGATCTAGAGGTTTCTGAGAAAATTAGTTTGTCTTCTATTGGTTATAAAACTAAAGAGGTTTTTATTAATCAACTCAAAAAAGGGCAAATTAATACGATCTATATCGAGCCTGGTATTGAAAAATTAGAGACTGTTACTTTAGTTTCTAACAAAAATAAGTCTGTTAAAAAGTTCACTGCAAGAGAAATTGTAAATAACGCAATAGATAATATCTCAAATAACTATCCCCAAAACCACTTTTCTTATATAGCGTATTATAGAGATTATCAACAGCCCAGAGATAATTCATATAAATTAATATTTAATGAAGATGCAGATATAGAATATATTAATTTAAATGAGGCTATTGTCGAAGTTTTTGATGCTGGATTTGGAACGAATTATTTAACAAATGAAGAAAATCAAACACTTCTTTATAAATATAAACAAAACACAAGTTTTTTAAGGGATAGTACATTAGCAATACCTTATGACAATAAAACAAAAAAATATTTAAAAAATGTTATAATTACTCCTTTTGGGGGAAACGAACTTAATCTTTTAAATATTACGAATGCAATACGAAATCATGATCAACTTGCTTTTTCTTATGTGGATAAATTTGATAGTGATTTTGTGAAAAATCATCTTTTTAAATTAGTCGGGGTTCGCAATTTAAACGATGTACCAATTTATGAAATAGAGATATCAACTAAGGTTGGAGCCACAGGAGGAAAACACTATGCAAAGGGTAAAATTTATATTTCTAAAGAGAATTTCGCAATTTTTAAGATGAGCTATCAATCGTATGAGAAAGAAGTTAAAGAACCTTTATACGCTGTTACCGTAGAATATATCCCTATAGGTGAAAAAATGTATCTAAACTATATCACTTTCAATAATAAGTTTGAGGCAAATAGTGATCACTATTTTAAAGTTACAGATGTTGTATTCAATATAGAGAATACCTCTTTTGATATTTTTTTTAATAGAGAACTAGATCAAAATTCAATTACATCTAGAAACAATAATTTAAAAATTACCTATAAAGAAGAAAAACTAGCAATTAAGAACATTTTAATTTTAGAAGACCACTTAAGGGTTATAGTCGATAAAAAGAAGTTATTTTCCTTACCAGATTTTAGTCTGGAAAAATTACCCCAATATATTACTATAAAGGTTAAAACGATAAAGGATCTAAAGGGAAATACATTGCATAAGGTACCTAAAGTTTCCGTTAATCAATATAGAGAATTGTTTGTGCAAGAGGTTTTTCCTGAAAAAAAGAAAAATGACAATACAGCTTCAATGAATAAATTTAAGCCCTTATCAACGTCAAGAATAAATACTTTTGAAGGAGAAAATGTATATTGGGAGAATACGCCACTAAAAAAGAGTAAAAAAAATTAAGTAAAAAAGTAAGCATATAATTTATAAATAATAAATCAGAACACCTCATGAAAAATATAAGCCTTTTTCTTCTTGCAATTTTTGTTTTAATTTCCTGTAAACAACAACAAAAAGAAGTTGTAAAAGACAAGTTAGAACCTAAGGTGGTTTGGCAACCTTATGACGAAACAGCTGATCTAGCAGCTACACAAGAGTTAGAGCAAACACGAATGCATTTAAAACTTGTGAATTCAAAAGTTGTAGATAAAAATGATATTTGGAGTACATTGGCATCAGAATTAGAAAACTTTTCTGAGGAAAAGTATAATGAATTGAAAGAAGTTGTTCTTGAAAAAGATATTCCTACCCTTCAAAAGACTATAAAAGAAGGTAAGATTACCTATGAAGAACTTACAAAGTTCTATGTCTATCGTATTAGAAAGTATGAAAGTGATAATAAGTTATCGTTAAATTCTGTAATATCATTAAACCCTGAAGTCTTTAATGAAGCAAGGATTTTGGATAAAACAGACAAATCTACAATCGATGTAAATTCTGTTTTTGGAATGCCGATATTACTTAAAGATAACATTAATACTAAAGGTATGCCCACAACTGCTGGCGCAATTGCTTTTCAAAATAATCATACTAATAACGCCTTTATTACAAAAAAATTACTCGAAAAAAATGCATTGATTTTAGGTAAAGCTAATTTAAGTGAGTGGGCTTATTTTTTATGTTCAGGTTGCCCAGTGGGGTATAGTGCAATTGGGGGTCAGACTATGAACCCTTATGGAAGAATGATTTTTGAATCTGGAGGGTCAAGTTCAGGAAGTGGTGTTACTGTAGCAGCTAACTTTTGTGTAGCTGCCATAGGAACAGAAACAAGTGGTTCTATTTTATCTCCAGCAAGTCAAAATTCTGTGGTAGGACTTAAGCCAACAATAGGAGTTTTAAGCAGAACAGGAATTGTGCCTATTTCTAGTACTCTAGATACTCCAGGTCCAATGACAAAAAATGTTATTGATAATGCTATTCTTCTTAAAGCTGTCGTAGGAAAAGATAATGATGATGCAGCCTCGATTGAACTCAAAGATAATTTTGTAGATTCAATAAAGGGGGTATCTTTAAAAAACAGAAGATTTGGTGTCATAAAAGAACTCTTAGAGGATTCACTTTATCAAATTGCTGTCAACAAAATTAAAGATGCCGGTGCCAGTGTTTATGAAATAGAACCAAAACAAACCCCTTTGCCTAGCTTTTTAAGTATTCTTAATATTGACATGAAAAATGACCTACCTGATTATATCAGTACTCAAGGAGGAAATAATGTAAATATCAAAAATATTGAAGATGCTGTAGCTTTTAATAATCAAGATACAGTTAGAAGAATTCCTTATGGTCAACAGTTGTTTGAGGGTATTCTTGTTGATAGTACAACAAGTGATGAATTAAAGGTGATTAAAGAAAACTTGAAAAAAGTGGCTCGTAATTATTTTGATATACATATTGATGCACATAAGTTAGATGCTATCCTATCGATTAATAACTATCATGCTGGATATGCAGCTGTGGCAAAATACCCGGCGCTTACCGTTCCAATGGGATATACGTTAAAAGGACAGCCTAAAGGGTTAACGTTAATTGCAAAACCTTTTTCAGAAACAAAACTATTACAGTTAGGGTATGCTTATGAACAAGTATCGAAAGAACGAAAGACTCCTGTTAATTACAGATAATAAAAAACTATTTTAAATAAGAAAACCTCCAATATATATTGGAGGTTTTTTTGCTATTTAGTTATTTGGTTAAATAGTTAGTCTTGTTTTGAAACAAGAAGATGCTGTAGGTCAAAAATTCAGATTTACAATCAAATACGCCATAAAAATGCAATAAACTACTAGAAAAGTTCCACTTATTAGTAGCTTGTACTTGGACATTCGTTTTAATAATTTTGACATGGGATTTCGGTGTTTGTTGAGTTTAGTATTGTTAAGCCTTAATGTATTTGTGTTTAAGTTTTGTGTGTTATACATTAAGTGAAATCTTTTTCTGAAATTATAATCAGACTCAAGTAGTGGTGTTTTTGAGCGATCAAAATAACAGCAAAAGAGCAATGGTTATAACGCTATTTAAAAAAATAAATACGTTTCTAGGTCTGCAGAGTATTTTTTGATACTGCTTATTAGAATTTGTTTGAAAGGTCTTTTGTTTTTTTAAAGCATTGAAACAAAATTATAGTATTAATTGATAAAATCCCTATAATTTTAAGATAAATTAGCATAATATGACAATTATTTAGGTTAAAAGATTTGGTATTCTCTGTTTTTACTAGTTAGAAACATTATCACATCTATTTCTTAACACATCATCAAAAGTATTTTCTAACTCTCCGATACTACTAACTCTTAAAACAGCACCATCAGAAATATTAACTGTAATAGGAAAATCTATAGTAATCAGATCATCTCTTTTTAGATCATCAATGAATTGGTAAAGGTCAAGGTCTTTTTCGAAATTTATAGTTCGTATTAATTCTACTTGTGAATCAAAACCTGAGGCAGAAAAAGGATATTCAAAGTCTATACATGCTATATTTTCATCAGTGTCATTACAAGTATTTACCAATTGTACAAATTGCGTATTATCATTAACTAATACCTCAGAAAAATCACCATAGACAAGAGTTATAGGAAAACTATAAGTAACTGGGTTAGAAGGGTTGTAAGAGGCTTCAAAAGTTCTTAGTTCTACTATAGAAGCTAGTGTTGTTTGTACCCCTGTAACAGTTATGGTGTATGGGAATTTTACTGTAAAACAACTGGATTTGTCAAGACTGTCATCTAATGCACCATCATTAGTAGCTGCTCGCAATATAAAATTAGTAATTCTAGAATCAGGTTGAAGAAACCCATTATCTACTATCTGAGGTAATTCATCAGATTCACTCCTACAAGAAGAGAAAAACCCTAATGTAATTGTGATAAATAAAAATAGAATTATACTGATTTTCGTATTCATAAAAATGTAATCTTTTTGTACTCAGATTATACTAATAAAACAACTAACTTTTAAAAACTCCTTTTTTATTTTTGTTTTTTTCTAAATTTAGACCCAAGAAACTCCATACCAATGCCAAAAGACCTACACGATAATGTTTGTAAAGAGGAGGTATTCTCTAAAATTTACACAAAATACGCAAAAGATTTGTATAACTATCTATATTATAAATACGGAGAGTCATTAGGCCCTAATGATAAAATGCAAGATGCTTTTATTAAATTATTAGATAATTGTAAAAAAGTAACACCTTCTAAAGCAAAAGGTTTTCTTTTTAGTGTTGCAAAAAATATGATGCTTAATGAGATAAAACATCAGAAGGTTGTGCTGCGTCATAGAGAAAATAAACCTAAAGAGTATACAAATGAGTCTCCTGAGTTCGTAATAGAGGAAAAAGAGTTTTTAAAAAATTATCAGGTCGCTTTGAGTAGATTAACCGAAGACCAAAGAGTTGCCTTTTTATTGAATAAAGTTGAGGGGAAAAAACATGCAGAAATAGCTGAAATGTTGGGAGTTACAAAAAAAGCTGTTGAAAATAGAATTTATGCTGCATATAAAAAATTGAAAAGCGAATTAGAAGGTTTTAAATAATTTTAGGGGAAAAACTAAAACTTAGTTGTTTTATAAATAGTAAGGAATAAAAGATGGATAAAGAAAATCTTATAAAAAAATGGTTGAGCGATGAACTAACCACAGAAGAGTGGGAAGCCTTTAGAAGATTAGATGATTATAAGAGTCATGTTAAAATTCTTGAAGGAGCTCAAAATTTTAAAGCTTCAGAAGTGTCTGAAGTGGCTAGTTTAGATGATTTGTATGCAAAGTTAGATAAGCAACAAATCTCTTCGTTCAAAGAGAAAGACTCTAATACATGGTACAAACCATTGCTGAGAATTGCCGCAATACTTGTGTTATTGTTGGGTATTGGATCCTTTTTCTTTATGGATAACGGTACAAGAAATTTTGAAACTTTGATCAGTGAAAAAACTTCTGTTGCATTACCAGATGCGTCTACAGTAATGT
This sequence comes from Aquimarina sp. AD10, assembly GCF_003443715.1. NCBI lineage: Bacteria > Pseudomonadati > Bacteroidota > Flavobacteriia > Flavobacteriales > Flavobacteriaceae > Aquimarina > Aquimarina sp. AD10. The sequence continues at coordinate 5,826,273 of NZ_CP031965.1, forward strand.
TAAATTCAAAATCAAAAATAGCATTTAACGAAGACAAGTGGGGTGATAAAAGAGAGGTTGTACTAGATGGTGAAGCTTTTTTTAAGGTGGCAAAAGGATCAAAATTTGATGTTGTTGCAGGTACGGGAATCGTAAGTGTCAAAGGAACACAATTTAATGTTAAAAATCGTAAAGGATATTTTGAAGTTAAGTGTTTTGAAGGACTTGTAAATGTTCAATACAATGGGCAGAATAAGGATTTACCCGCAGGTAGCACCTTAAAAATTGTAAACGGAACTATGACTTCTGATATGACTTCAGATATATTTCCTAATTGGTTGAACAATATAAGTAGTTTTAAGAGCGTTCCGCTTTATGAAGTAATAAATGAATTTGAAAGACAATATGATGTTGTTTTTTCATTAGAAAATATAGATACTTCACGTATATTTACTGGAGGATTTGTGCATACAAATTTAGAAGATGCCTTAAAATCCATAACGTTACCTTTAGATTTTACTTACAACATTGATTCGGATAACCATATTAGACTATATAAGAAGTAACAATAATAGCCCTAAAAAGAATATCTTAGGGTTATTTTTTGTGTTTTTTGTATTGTTGTCAAATGGTCAGACTTCAAAAAAAAATAAAATCTTATTAACTGATGTAATTGCTGATTTAGAAAATCGATTTCAGTACACATTTACTTTTGCAGATGATACAGTAAAAGACATTTTTGTACCATCATTTAAGAAAAAGAGTTCTTTTGATAAAACATTAGAATTTCTAAAGCAAGAAACAGAACTTACCTATACAAAACTTGCTAATAACTTTATTTCAATAAATAAAAAAGACATTTCCTATATCATTTGTGGAAAGCTAAAAGATAAAGAAACAGGTTTAGCTTTAGCAGATGCTACAATACAAGGAAAAAAATCTTCGGGCATAAGTAAAAGAAATGGAGATTTTGAAATAACTGCATATTCTAAAGGAGAAACAATTATTATAGGTCATCTGGGTTACAAAACCGTTTACAGACTATCTAGCTCGTTTAAAAGTGATAAATGTGCAGAAATTCTTCTAGAACCTAAAACAGAAGAACTCACCGAGGTTGTACTAAGTAATTATATCACTAAAGGAATAAAAAAGACCACTGACGGAAGTTTTCAAATTGATTTTAATGATTTTGGAACCTTACCGGGACTTATTGAAAGTGATGTGTTACAAACCGTTCAGGCACTACCAGGTATTCAAAGCACAGATGAAACAGTTTCTAATATTAATATTCGAGGAGGTACTCATGATCAAAATTTAATTCTTTGGGATGGTATAAAAATGTATCAGTCTGGTCATTTTTTTGGACTTATATCAGCCTTTAACCCTACATTAACTAGAAAAGCTACTTTATATAAAAACGGTACCAGTGCCGAGTATACAGATGGAGTGTCTGGAACTATTATAATGAATACTGATAAGGAAATCAATGATAAATTTGAAGTAAGCGCGGGTATCAATATGATTAATGCAGATGCATTTACAGATATTCCGTTAGGAAAAAAATCATCAGTGCAGCTGGCAGGTAGGAAATCTATAAGCGATGTTGCAGAAACACCAACATATAGAGAATATTTTAAAAGAATTTCTCAGGACAATGAGCTTAGTGCACAAGAAGATATTGTTTTTGATTTTTATGATATTGGTATGCGTTGGAACTATAATATCACGGATAAAGATGATTTACGAGTCAACTTCTTAGTGATTAATAACGAATTGGTTTTTACAGAAAACATTGATGCTACTACTGCTCAAGAGTCAAGACAGAGTAGTTTGATGCAGAATAGTTATGCGGGTGGGATTTGGTATAAAAGACAATGGAGTGATGTTTTTGAATCTGTACTTCAGATTTATGAGACCGATTATGAGCTTAAAGCTATTAATGCAAACTTTGGAGATGGTCAACGTTTTGTCCAAGAAAATAAAGTTTCAGAAACAGGAGCAAAGTTAAGCACGTTTTATGACCTTAATAAAGGAATGAAATGGCTTAATGGATATCAATTTATTGAAACGGGGGTAGCTACTTCAAATGATATTGGAGATCCGACTTTTAATAGAAAAGAAAACAGAGTAATTAGAACTCATGGACTTTTTTCTCAATTATACTACAGACCTCAAACGATTGCGAAGACCACTAAGATTAATTTGGGAATACGATATAGTTTTAATGAAAAGTTTAACTCACACATCATAGAACCTAGATTAAATTTTAATCAACAATTTTTAAAATATTTTAATCTTGAGATATTGGGAGAGTTCAAACACCAGAATATTTCTCAGTTAATCGATGAACAAAACGATTTTTTAGGCATTGAAAAAAGGAGATGGATACTATCTGAAGAAAATAAAGAAATACCAATTATTAAAAGTAAACAAGCATCGTTAGGATTGCACTATAACAGGAAAGGTTTTTTAATTAGTATTGAAGGGTATTATAAAACAGTAGACGGAATAACAGCAAAAGGACAGCGGTTTAGAAACGATTTTGAATTTGAAGATGCAGTTGGTGAATATACGGTAAATGGCGTTGATGTTTTAGTAAATAAAAGATTTAGAAAAATTAATACATGGGCGAGTTATTCGTACGCAAAGAATGATTATATTTTTAAAGACTTTCAAGAGGATGCTTTTCCTAATAATTTAGATGCTAGACATTCTCTATCATTTGGGACATCTTATATTTTAAAAGATTTAAAATTATCTTCTGGATTAAATTGGAGTTCTGGGTTGCCTACAACTAGACCTGTACAAGGAAATGAGAGATTTGGGAACCGAATTAATTTTGAAGATGTTAATAGTAGTAGATTAGATGATTATTTTAGATTAGATATCTCCGCAACATATGATTTTAGATTTGGTAAAAAGGTTTTTGCTCATGCAGGAGTATCTGTCTGGAATATTACCAATAACCAAAATGTAATCAATAATTACTACAGAATTTCAGAAAATTCTCTGGAAGAAATTCAAGAAGAGTCATTAGGGCTAACACCAAATGCTACTTTTAGAGTTTCTTTTTAAAAAAGTATTTCCTATAAATATATCTTGAGTTTAGAGAGAGTTCTTTTTTTAATGCTTATAGTAATTAAATTTATAGGCTAAACTATACTTATTCATTGTATCTTTGCACACCTTTTATTCAAAAGATATGAGAACAAAGACTTTAAAGAAAAATAAAATCAACGTTGTTACATTAGGCTGTAGTAAGAATGTCTACGATAGCGAAGTGTTAATGGGGCAATTGAAGGCGAACAACAAAGAAGTTGTTCATGAGGAAGAAGGAAACATTGTGGTTATTAATACTTGCGGTTTTATTGCTAATGCTAAGGAGGAGTCTGTAAATACTATTCTTGAGTATGTGCAAAAAAAAGATGAAGGTACTGTTGATAAAGTATTTGTTACCGGTTGTTTATCAGAACGCTACAAGCCGGATTTACAAGAAGAAATCCCTGATGTGGATCAATATTTTGGTACAACAGAACTTCCTGGGTTATTAAAGGCTTTAGGAGCAGATTATAAACATGAATTGATAGGAGAGCGTCTTACTACTACTCCAAAAAATTATGCTTATCTTAAAATTGCAGAAGGTTGTGATCGTCCTTGTTCATTTTGTGCGATACCTTTAATGAGAGGAAAGCATAAATCCACGCCAATAGAAGAGCTCGTTATTGAAGCAGAAAAATTAGCTGCAGATGGAGTAAAAGAATTAGTGTTAATAGCTCAAGATCTTACATATTATGGTTTAGACTTGTATAAAGAGCGAAAATTAGCAGATTTATTAAGATCTCTTGCAAAAGTAGAGGGTATAGAATGGATAAGACTTCATTATGCATTTCCAACAGGGTTTCCTATGGATGTATTAGCAGTTATGAAACAAGAATCAAAAATATGTAACTATATTGATATCCCACTTCAGCATATATCAGATCCTATATTAAAATCAATGCGTCGTGGAACCACAAAAGCCAAAACCACTAAATTATTAAAAGAATTTAGAGAGGCTGTACCAGAAATGGCAATTCGTACTACCCTAATTGTAGGATATCCAGGAGAAACGCAAGAAGATTTTGAAACTTTAAGGTCTTGGGTTAAAGAAATGCGTTTTGAGCGTCTAGGGTGTTTTACATATTCTCATGAGGAGAATACCCATGCTTTTAATCTTGAAGATGATGTTCCTGAAGATGTGAAAATGGAACGAGCAAATGAGATCATGGAAATTCAATCTCAGATTTCTTGGGAATTAAACCAACAAAAAATAGGTAAGGAATTTAAGATAATTATAGATCGTAAAGAAGGTAATTATTTTATAGGTCGTACCGAGTTTGATTCACCCGATGTAGATAATGAAGTATTAATAGATGCTACTAAACATTACCTCAAGACAGGGGATTATACCACAGTAAAAATTTATGAGGCAGAAGATTTTGACCTATATGGAGAACCTATATAGGTTAAGGTTTATTTTGCTTTTTGATAATTAAACCGGAAAATAAGTATCAATAGTATCTTCTAATTTTTTTACGGTTAAAGGTTTTTTAAGGTAGATATTAATTTCAGGTGTTGTATTGGCAATGTGTTCATCATCAGGGTTTACACTGGTAGTTAACATAGCAATTATAATTTTTTCCTTTTGCATACAGGGCAGTTTTTTGTATTCGTCAATAAAATCCCACCCACTCATACCGGGCATGTTGATATCCAAAAAAATAATCCCTGGCCTGGGAAACTCACTACTAGAGCCTTGATCCATTTCCTTTAAATAGTTTAAAGCTTCGGTGCCATTATAATTAACTTTAATCGTAACATCTATATCAGCACGCTTAATAACTTTCTTATTAATAAAGTTTGTAATCTTATCATCATCGACCAATATGATGCAATCTAAACCTGTTATCTTTTTCATGATAGTCATATTTTGATGTTAATGGTAAAATAAAAAGAGCTACCTCGTCCAGGTACCGATTCTACCCAGATATCTCCATCATGGATTTCAACAATTTTTTTACAATGTGATAAGCCTATTCCTGTTCCAGAATATTCTTCTTTAGAGTTTAATTGTTGAAAGATAGTAAAGATCTTATTTATGAATTTCATGTTCATCCCAATGCCATTATCTTTTATACTAAAGAACCAAGTATCTAATTGTTTTTGCGCTGAAATTTCGATAATGGTTGGCACATGTTTTTTTCTAAATTTAATAGCATTGCTAATAAGGTTTTCAAACAATACTTTTAATTCAGTTCTATAACCATAGATGATTGGTAAATCCCCAATTTTAAATTCGATTTGAAAATCTTTGATAATAGTAGAAAAATCATCTATAACTTCTCGAATCAAGGTATTACAGTTTATTTGTTTTAATTCAAGATGTCGTCCTAAACGTCCATAATCTAAAAGAGCAGAAATAAGATTTTTCATGCGACTAGTAGATTCATGTAGAAAAGTAAAAGAATTTTTAATTTCTTCATTTAGATGATCTCGATACTCATCGGTTATCATCGTTGTCAAACTAGAAATAGATTTTAATGGTTCTTGTAGATCGTGAGAAGCAATATAATTAAATTGTTCAAGTTCCTTATTTTTGTTTTTTAGTTTTTTAATATGTTTTTCTAAAGTATTTTCCGTTTTTTTTCTTTCACTAATATCTATTAAAGAGATAAGAATCATTTTTCCATCAGAAGTATCGATAGTATTTGATTTTATTTCTAAAGGAATCTTATTTTTATTTTTTCGTATCCCAAAAATTTCGACGTTTCTATCAGTAATTTTAACTTCAGGGTCTTTAAATATAAAATCTAAGTACTGATAATGCTGCCAATTAAACCATTTTGGGATAACGGTTTCAATATTTCGCCCAATAATTTCATCCTTTTGATATTGTAATAAGTGTTCTGTATAAGTATTTATATATACAATTTTTCCTTCTTGATTAATTAAAATCAATGGATTAGGAATACTATCAATCATTGTTCGAAATGTGAATCCTTCGTGTTTATGTAGGGGGTCAATAACATTCATGAAAAGTTAGTTTTAAGTTTAAATTAGAGACTGACTAAAAACTATTTTGACAATGAAAATATAAGCGGGTGTTTATCGAAGATAATAAAAATTTAATTCACTTTTATACGGGATTCCATAACCTTTTTTAAGAAAAATTACAATTGTAATAAAAACGGAAAATTCCCCGAATTTTTGACTAGTTCTTTTTGCAAAAAACTAACTAACATTATTAAGATTTAGGAACTAAGTTTATCTTATCTGTGAAAAATAAAGGAACCCTTTAGAGGTCTAATTGTGCCGTTGGGAAATTTGTATAAGCGATATGCTAAAGGGTGACAATAATAACAATGTTTTACTTGAAGTCGTAAAAAATGCTTGTAACATAAAGATACTTCATTTTGGTATTTTTCGCAGTATCAATAAGTACTACAAAAAAAAGAAGCCTTTATAGGGCTTCTTTAATTTATTTCAATAGGTCTTTTATTATTTTGAGGCTAATTCAAATGAAAAAAACTATTAGGTTTGGGGTATTATAACTTAAATATTTTCTATGTCTTATTTATTGACCGTCAACTTCGTCTAGTTCATCTATTGTAACATCAGGATCTACATCAGGATTGTTTTCTTGAGGAAAAGGAGCAGCATCATTTAATGATTCTGTTTCACAAGAAAAAAGACTAACGGCGATAACGAGTAGGATTAAAAAATTTTTCATAATAATAAAGTTTTGTGTTTTGTTTATTTAAATGTATCTTTTATTGTTCTGAGGCGAATTAAAATCAAAAAACTATTAGATTTGGGGGGATAACTAAAATGTTTTTTTATGTCTTAGTGACTAACCTTTTATTTCGTCAACTTCGTCTAATTCATCAACAGTATCATTTGGTTCTGTATCAACAGGGTTGTTTTCTTGAGGAAAAGGAGCAGCATCATTTAATGATTCTGTTTCACAAGAAAAAAGACTAACAGCGATAACAAGTAAGATTAAAAAGTTTTTCATAATAGTAAAGTTTTGCGTTTTTGTTTTTTAAATCGGTGGCAAATGTATTCAAAAAATCAATCCAAAATCATAAAGTTTTTCTAACAAAATTGATGATGAACTGGTTCAAGAAAAAAATAAGATTATTGGGTTTGCAATAGAAACAAGAGAGGTGTTCTTAATTATGTAATAAACCGAAGATCAGAGATGGCTTTTATGTAATTTTTAAGCTGTTTTATTAAGAAATTGGTAAACTTAATTTTGTTGTAAAACTGTTAATTATTAACAATTTGGTAATATAAAAACGTTTGTATCTGGTATTTTTATTGTTTTCTCATGTAAAACATTATTTTAATAAGAATAGTGTATTTTTTGATAAAGAGGTTTCGTGTCTTGCTAAGGATTAAAGTGATACAAGAGTAATCTGATAATTTTATTGACAAATTATAGAGATAATTGGTAGTTTTTTACTCTAATTTTGAAAACATACAGGGTCTATTTAAGGACGAAAAATGCAAAAAAAAGTCAAATGTTACGAATGTTGACTCTATAATTATTCTTGTAGGTTATTTATGTAAAGCTTTTAATCCATCATACACTATAATACTAACAGCATTTGCTAGGTTTAAACTTCGAATATGCTCATTGTAAATTGGAATTTTATAAGTTCTATGTAAATTATTCGCAATAATATTTTCAGAAAGCCCTTTTGATTCTTTCCCAAATACGAAAAACATATCATCTTCATAATCTATAGACCAATATGAATTTTCACTATGACTAGAGAAAAAAGCTATTTTTTTGTCCTTATGTATTTCAAAGAATTCTTCTTTACTCTCGTATATGGTTATAGAAAGATGTTTCCAATAATCTAGCCCAGCTCTTTTGACCCTTTTGTCACTGAGTTCAAATCCAAATGGTTTTACTAAATGCAAATTGGATCCTGAAGCTAAACTTAACCGACCTATATTTCCCGTATTGTTAGGGATTTCAGGTTCGATAAGAACTATGTTATATGCCATGAATTTTATTGTCTTTGTATACTTAAATTTGGGTACGAATTACTTCTTCTGTTTGTGTGTCAAAAATAAGAATTCCTTGATTTATGTTATCTAATTGTGCTATAAGTTTTCCTTTAGAATTCCAAATAGAAGAAGTTCCTGTGCTCTCAAAAGTATCACAAAGTCCAATGCTATTACACATTAAAATAGGTGTCGAATGTTGTTGAGCTAGTTTAGCATAATGTTTTAATGAATGATCAACCCCTTTTTTTGATTTTGCAACAGATGTTAAATAGTATTTGGCTCCTCGTTTGATAGATTTTTTAAAATGAACTAGTTGTAAACTTTCATAACAGATGGCCAAGGCTACCTTTATGTCATTTATAGTAATAATATTACAATCTTGACCTGTAACAAAATAGGGGAGTTCATCATCATGCAAATATTGCTTGTGATAGATTTGTTTTGGTAGATTAGGCCGAAATATAATCATACTGATATGAATACCATATTCTGATTTTGTAGGTAAACCTACACCGACAGTAATTGTATTGCGGTTACTAAGTTCTTGAAAAGGCTCAAGTCTAATGTCTTCTTTTGTGATAGCTAATTCTTTAGCAAGTTTGGGCTCATATCCTGTTAATGATAACTCTGGAAAAAAAACAGCATCTGCCTGTAACGAAATACATGAATTGATTAACTTTTTATGATTAGTAATATTGGCAGCGATATCGCCTTTAATAGATTTTGTCTGTACCGTTGCTATTTTCATTAAACCTTAATTTGCATTTTTGAATTATCGTAAAGGTATAATTTTAGAGTGTTACATTTTTTATTTCTGATTTAGAAATGTTTGTAATATAGATATTGAATAAAATGTAAACCTTTTACTTTTGGATATTTTTTACCAATCAAAAAGAACCCATACTATTCTAAAATGGGGATTTGTACATTAAACGAGTGTATAACATTTTGAGAATCTTTTATATCAGCTGCACAAAGTAGTGCAATTGGTCTTCCATTTTCTATATAAAGTTGGGGTCGTTCTAAATGATCTACAGTTTGTGTATATCCATTGGCCCAATCAATTTTTAATTCGGAAACCAATGGAGTATCTGATAGTTTCCAATCAAATCCATCTTCGGATTCAAATAATACTAATGAACGACCAACATTGGTAAAAGCCCCATGCATGTCTTTAACAATGGCTCGGTATTTACCTTTTTGATACCAAATAAAAGGATCTTCAGCCGGAAAATCATAATCTTTTGTTTGAAATACAGGTTGATCATATTTTTTAAATGGGCCGGTAGGATTTTCTGAAGTAGCTATACAATGTACTACAGGTCCACCCCAAATTCCAGGTTTTTGTTTTCCAACAGCTTTGTACACCATAAGATAACCACCTTCTGGACGCTTAGTAACGGATGGATTGCTAACCATTAATGCGTCTAGGGCGTTTTCATGCGTACCAGTATTAATAAGAGGAGTATCAAACCTTTTCCAAGGACCATTAGGACTATCAGAAACAGCAACACCAATTCGTTGATTATTGCGATGGCTTGGATTTAATACTAATTTACCCGGAAAAGTGGTCGTTTTGCCATCTCCAGTATTTCCCATATAGTAGAGATAATATTTTCCATCAAACTTGTGTATATTAGGGTTATGCGTACACAATCCATCCCAATAATTACTACCTCTATTTGAAAGTGCTACATCCCTGAACGTAAAGGGACCAAATGGAGTATTAGAAACTGCATGAGCGATTTCAGAATCAGTTACCCAGGCCCATCCTAATTCTTTTTTCCAACGTGAATAAAACATGTGGTACAATCCGTCATTTCCTTTTACCATAGAACCACCCCAGATACTCCAAGTATCATTTTCAAATTTTGATTTAAGAGTTGGTTTTCCTAAATCTAATTTAAAATAATTAACGGATGAATCACTTTTCTTAACATTGCTTTCTTCTGAAACCGAACTGTTATTTTTGCAAGAGTTTGATAGGAAAAGAATCAAAACAAATAGAGGATAATATTTCATTATATATTACGAATTATTTGAAATTTAAATGCGCTTGGACCCTGGTTGTTTCATCATTTCTTTTAATTTATCCAAATGGTCTTTATACACACCTTTAGGAGTAGTATTATATTTCGAACAAATAGCTGCGGCTTTACCTACTATTTCACCCATCATTCCACAGGTTTTCATTACTCTTACAGGACCTAATCCTTCTCTACTAACACTAATATTTCGACCAGCCATAAACAAATTTGTAATGTTCTGACTATAAAGTGCGCGATAAGGGGCCCAATATGGGCCTTCATAATCATATCCTTTTCCTGTGGTAGCAAAAGAAATAAATTCTTCGCCTTTTAAATCTTTATCAAAAGATTCATGGGGGCTATGAACATCTATACCCCAAGAGCAAGGAAAGGCACCATCGGGAAACTTAACCTTATCTCTAAAATGATTAGCGGTTAATTTTATGTCTCCCATAAGTCTTCTGGATTCTCTTTTTCCTGAAATAAAGGCTGACCATCCTAATCGATGATTAGGGTATAATTTATCTATATTTTTTAAAGCATCCCATGCACCATACATGGCTCGAAAGTTTAGATCTCGAATTTTTTCTACGTCAGTTATAGGGTCTTTATCAAAACCACTTTCCCAGAACCATCCTCCAAGATTACCTAACGGATCTTCTGATCCCCATTGCCCTTTGTAATTGGCCCTTCCTGGAAATGGTTTATCACTTAAATCTATGGCCCAAGGACATCTCGGAAATGGTTGTGCTGTATCTCCAATCTCACATGATAGTGTGAGTGCTGCTTTATCTTTACATTCACATTTTAAAACATCTTCCTCATTTGCTGCATCCATTACATTCCACATATTAGAAAACCCCATGAATCCCGAGCCGGATATTTCATATTTTGCTCCCCCCAGAAAACCAACAGTTGCATCACCTGTGCAGTCCGCAAAGAATTTACCTTTAATTTCAGTCTGCACCGCAGTTCTGGTATTTTGAGAAACTACAGCATTAATTTTGCTGTTCTCTTGTGTAACTTGAATTACTCTTTCTTCTAGGAATAATGTAATACGAGGTTCCTGTTTGATAACTTTTATTTTGCGCTCATCATCATACACATTGCCTAATCTGGCATTACGTGTTCCATATTTTCCATGATCTACAAAGTCGGGTGCAATTTCGTCAACAATTTCTCCTATATGCACGTAGGGTTTCTGTCGAGTATGGCCTTCTGGCCAAACTCTTACCTCCGAACTTCCGTTCCCACCTAATACGGGACGATCCTGAATAAGTGCCACAGATAACCCATTTCTTGCTGCAGAAATTGCGGCACAAGTTCCAGCAAATCCACCACCTGTAACCACTAGGTCAAAATATCCACCATCTAAAGGTTTTTCTGGTAATCCTAATAACTCTCTCCTAAATTTGGTAAGAGCTGCAATATCATTTACAGGTTCAAAATCTAAATCTTTACAAAATAAGATGGCTTCACATCTTCCTTCAAAACCTGTTAGATCATGTAGTGCTACTTTTGTCTTTTGAGATACTTCTACAAGCCCACCATCGTGCCAATGCCAATCGGCTCCTTTGGTTCCAAAAGTTTCTTCTAATGGTTTGTCATTAATAAGTAATTGAAACTTTCCTGGAGCACCTGGTGCTTTCCATGGAGCTACCCAATCTCTAGTACGTACCCATACTCGATATTTTCCTTTTTTAGGAAATGTTAGCATTGTAGAAGCATCCTCGACAGGAATGCCTAATCCATGAGCTAATAAATAAGGAGAACCCATTTGATCCATCGATTGCTGATCTAATTCCCATCCTCCGTGATTGGCAAATTGTTCTGCTTCGGCAAAGACGAAATCGCCCGACATGTTATCAAGAATTTTACTCTTAGCTAATAGTTCTATTGGTGCCAATAGTAATAATGTAGCCTTTCCAACGGTATTAATAAACTGTCTCCTTTTCATAATAAATTAGTTACCTAAAAATAAATAATTCTTTAAAGCGCAGGAGATAATTCACTATAACAAAAGATTAAAAACCTATAACAGAAAAATAAATTACAAAGTAAAATATGATGATAAAAAATATCCCCTTTATTCCAATAGGAGTAAAGAGGATACTATGTATGATTATGTTGAAAAGAATTCTTATATATTAATTATGAGATAGCATATTGGCATAAGAATCTTTTGCAGTACCTGTTGTAACTATAATTGAAGCGTCACCATCAGTATTAGTTTTTAGTGTTGCTATATCGGTTAAAAATCGGACCGTTGCAAGATCATGTTTGTCTTTAGTTCCTGGATTAAATTCAAGGTCATCTGTCCAGTACGTCATAAAAAAGTCAATGATTAGATCTTTATTACCTTCAAAAACGACTTTGGTACTTATTAGTTTACCAGTTGGTAATTTTTCAAAGTATACTTTATAAGATATTTTTCTCTTTTTTAGAGTACTGGGAGCATTGGTTTGGTGAACCCATTGCTGGCAATTTGTTCCGCATGATGAATATTGCGCTTCCCAATTCGTTTTAGCTTGAATAAAAGGTTGGACCATCTTTGTTATGCCATAGGCGTAATCTGTCTTGTCTCCTGTTGTATTAGTAAGTAGCCATTGTTTCTCGTGCGAAGCAGCAGCTGTAATATCCTCTTGCGAGTAATTCGTCTGTGCAAAAATAGTAAGAGGAAGTAAAAGTAAAAATAGTAGAAATTTTTCCATAAGTTGTTGGTTTGTATAAGGTTATACAACAATTTACGAATTTTTTCTGACATTTTAGTACTAGTAGAGTCTAATTTTTTGTTAACATAATGATATGCAAAATCCTATATACGTATTGTAGAGCACTAAAAGATTTGCTTTTTTTAATTTGATCCGGACTTACCTTTTAAAAGACTATCGTTTATACTTTTGAGATTATATACTTTTAACAAAACTCGAAAACACCTTTTTGTGAAGTTCAAAATCCAAATTAGCTGAAAGCGCTACGCGTACAATATAATCTTTGTCATCCTCTTTAGTTGTACCTTGAGTTGAGGTTGCAGGTATTGTCCAATAACACCCTTTTAACTGCCCGTAGCTTACACAAAATTTACTTTCATTTGGAATTTCACTAATCATTAAGTTGATTAATTTGAGATTAAGTGCTCGTTTGTATGTTTCTTTTTCTTCGTCAGTATTACCTTTTGTTGGAAGGTCTAATGAAAATACTGATGGGGTGAATCCTTTATTAGCCAACTCTTCTGAAACAAAATTGATTTTTGCTTCTGGTAATATATCATTGATATAGTTTACAAATTCACGTGTATTCTTATAAGCATCATGTATTCTTTGATTCATTGAAGGTAACTGTTTGGCGAGTATTTCCATTTGAAGATTTGTAGCCTCATTGTCACAAAGTCTTAAATGTAGCTCTATTTTTTTCATCAAAGCCTCAGATTTATTATTCGCGACACAGTAACCAGCGGTACATTTACCGCCACTTGGAAATTTAGATCCACTTACATATGCAATGGTTCTAACAGAAGAGAGTATTTCATATTTGCCAAGAAAATGAACATTAGGGCAAAATGTTTGATCCAATATAAAAACTGGATCAATTGCGGTTTCATTATTCTTAGTCTTACGTTCTTTACTTAAAACGTCTTTTAACTTTATAAGATCTGGGACTTCAACTCTTGGGTTTGTTGGAATTTCAGCAATGATATAGGGAATTGCATCTTCATCAGCAATTTTATTTAAAACTAGATCAATGCTTTGTACCATATCTTTACCGCCGTCAACAGGTAAATCCATTACTTCAATAGTATCACTGCAAGCTGCTACACGTCTTGCTTGGTCGTTTGTTCCTCCATAACAATTTGGGGGAACGATAATTTTTATGGCTTTTCCTTTATGATTTTCGAGTGCATGATGAACCAGCCCCATTACAATAGCATACTGCATAGAGAGTCCACTAGATCCAACTAATGGTTCTACAGTGGTATCAGTAATGTGTTTTATTGAATTTAAGACAAGTGTTTTATTAGTTTCAATAGCATTATTTGGACTATCGATAGTAGTTTTTTCTAAAAGGTAATTCAGTGCAACCAAAGTATTAGCCGGTGTCATTGCAATAGTTTCTCTTCTTCTTACATGTTGAATTTCTGAGATATAACTTTTGTTTTGCTCACCATTTACTAATATTAGACTACCTAGGTCAGGATGAATGTTTATAAAAAAGTCAACATTTGAAATGAGATCAAAATTGCAAATATCATCTCTTTGTGAAATGAAAATTGTACTGTCATCGAGTTCAGGAATCTCTTGAATACTATTTATTTTCTTTACATCAAATTTATAACCGTATATGTGCTGTATTACATCTGGATCAAAAAAATCGGGTAATTCATCGATATAAAAGATCTGAGTGTTTTTATTGATTAATAAGTTCTTTCTAAGAACAGATAAAACAGGAACTGTTTTTGAAGAAAAACTGATTATATTTTCTGCTTTTGAATTGTTTAATTTTGCAACAACCCATTCCAGAACGCAAGATAATGGGTGACCTAATCGAATATAATCGTATGCAGTAGGTAGTTCATTTAATGCTGAAGATTGAGAATTATTTGTGTCAAATAAAATTTCAAGCTGTTCTAAAAACTGACTTTTGGCCAATTCTTCATCATAAATATCTAATCGATGCGTTGTTAGATTTAACCAATCCTTAGGCATATTTTCTATTACATCTTTAATGTAAGTCAGCACGGTATTACTTTGCATATTTTTTACCTTTAAATAGGGCGGTAATATACATTAATTAGATTTTTGTTTAAAGTGTTTCAGAAGTTTTTATTTGGTCATAGTAAGGCTTATTGTATACTACTTCTGTCTTCCTAAATATAGCAAATATCGTCTCCTGTTAATTTGTGTAACGTATTATTTGTTAATCAATGGCTTAGCTTGTATCGGTTAAAGGAATTCTAATTTAAAGACTGTTGCAATTTCATCCATTTCTGTTGTTTCAGGAGTTTTTACGATAAGTTTATCATCATTAACAGACCAATCTAGTGTGCTTTTACTACCAATTATAGAAACACGTTTAATAGGTTGATTTTTTGAAATATCTATCACATTGTTAATTTCTAAATTTGTCTTCGCTTCGGGCATTCCTAATGTAAAAATGTATATAGTTTTTTTATCTTTTGAGGTTGTAAATCGAACATCATCTTTAGTATATTTAATAGTAGCGGATTGTCCACCATGCACGTTATCTTTGACAGTAACAACACCATAACCATATGTAGTATGTGTTCTTGTTTCGTATACCGCTTCTTTATGTTTGTTCATCCATTTGCCAATAGATTTTAAAACTTCTTGTTGTTCATTAGGGATGGTTCCGTTTGCACGTGGAGATAGGTTTAATAATACTACTCCTTTTTTACTCCATACATCTATCATGTTGCGGATAAGTATATCTGGTTTTTTACACTTTAACTTATTGGTATAACTCCAACCCCATTTGGTAATAGTAATATCTGTTAACCAATATTGTTTTGACATACCTTTTTTACCTCCTTGCTCAATGTCTAATAGGCCAACGTTATCTGGTAAATCTTGTTGCTTGTAAAATACGATAGGTTTTTGTCCTCGGTTTACACCAGTATTAAAATGATGAGCTACCATTTTTTTGCGATAATTTTCAGGAATTAAATGCAACCAAGAATCAAACCAGATCATATCTGGTGCATAATTTTCGACTACTTCGTTTACCTGATTGAGCCAATAATCATTAAATTCTTGTTCTGAAATATTACCATACAAGTATTTTAATTCGGCATCTTTGGTAGAAGTAATTAAATTAGGGTGATAAGGATAATAGCTATCATTTGACATCATTGGCTTATCGCATTTATCTGCCCATTGACTGGTGTCATTTGCATGACGTGCTAAATTTCTAGCATGATGAAATGTAGCAATAGTTTTGATTTTACGTTTTTTAAGCTCTTGAAATAGCTCACCAGTGATGTCTTTTTTAGGTCCTTTATCCATAACATTAAATGGATTTACATCACTATCCCACATAGCAAAACCATCATGATGTTGGGCTACTGGTCCCGCAAACTTAGCTCCGGATAACTCAAACAATTCTGCCCATACCGCTGCATTGAATTTCTCTGCTTTAAACATAGGAATAAAATCATGATAATTGAATTTCTCTACACCACCATAAGTTTCATTGTGATATTTACGAACTGGACCTCCCCATCCTTTTTCGGGTAATTTTTCAAAATACATCCATCGGGGATACTTTTCATCATAGTACTCGGGTACCGTAAAAAGACCCCAGTGAAAGTAGATTCCAAACTTTGAATCTTTGAACCACTCAGGTTCTGTATCATGTTTAGCTAAAGATTCCCAAGTAGGTTCAAAGATTGTTTTTTTGCTATTAACATTCTTAGAGTTACAAGTAATAAGAACGAAGGTTCCTATAATCATTGAAGCAATTTTAGAACCTAACTTTAACTTATTTATTATAAATATCATTTTATGCTTACCTAAAAATTAGTGTTTTGTGTGTTATTATTTTTTAGAAGAGATATACGCAGGTTATGACTCAGAGTTAAAGATAATTAATGCAGGTTAATTTCTTACGAGAAATTTTTGTAACAATTAAGAACACGTATTTATGGAGTCATTAAACTGTCATAGTATATTTACAATTTGCCATTTTTGAATAGTAAATATAAACTAGAAATAAATATGAGACTTAAAGTGATTACTAAAATAATGTCAAAAGTATTTAACTCAGGTTGTGTTCCTATTATGTAAATTGAAAACCCAACTAAAGAAAAATTAAATAAGATTGTAATAGGTCTTTTGAAGTCAATTTTTTTTAATGTTTTATCCTTTATAACAAAAGTGCCAGATAAGTTATCATGAATAGCTCTTTCATGATCGCTAACACCAGAAAAAATGCTTACAAATCGACTTGAGTTTCTTATTATTAGTTGAGTTATGGTTGGTTTTTTGTTGTTCATACGTACAACTTTGGTTTGTGTTTGATATTTTCCCGGTGTTCTGCCTAATAAAAGCTCAAAACAGAAATAATAGAGAAACCTAAGAATTGTGTATACGAAAAAAGCAAAAACTAAATTTTGAAAGGTTAGAAAGGAAACTATTAATCCCAATACACTAGATAAAATAAAATCAATAATAAAGTTTTCGGCACGTTCTTCTTCAATAGCTAATTTTAGGTTTTTATATTTTTCGTTTGTAATTTTCATTAAGTTCGAGTAAACATAGTTTATATAATATTGACTATATTTTTTTGTTCACTTTTGATTTTAAAACCTTTAAAAAAGTCTTTCCTTGATTTAAAGGAGCAATTTCGATCATCATAATATCTCCGTTTTTGCTAGTTACTTCGATAATATCTCCGATAAAGGGCTCGGTTCTGTTTTGTATGTCAAAAATATCATTAATATCAATAGATGTTGTTTGTGTGTTCTTGTTGTGATAAATTAATCTAGAATTGGTTAATAAAACAGATTCTGTACCTACAAGGGAAATAGTATAATCGTAATAAGCTGATATTTTTTCACCTTCTTCTAATAATTGGTTCTTGTTAATGTACTCCAAAGCATATTTTTCCATGTTGTTTCTTGTTCTTACCCCTCCTTCTTTTAAATTACAGGAAGAAAAAAGATATGGAAATACTACAATTATTAAAATAAATTTAATTTTCATTTTTTAAGTTTAAGTATTATTCATGTTATACATACATGTCACAATACCAGAATATGTTACTTTATTTTTTTATTTTTCTGATATGAATTGAAAATCTTTTTTCTAAAAGCACCGAACTTCAGTAAAAATACAATAACCTGATTACTATGATACTATATTGCATAGGATCTAGCTGTATTTGAATATGAGGGTTCGATGTTTCATTTAATTAAAAGTTATAGCCAGTAACATTATACAAGATGGATACTTTGTTTTATGATAAATATGAGAATTGAAATTAATAAGACTTTTGATTAAACCTTTTTTTTTATGGATTGGTCTTTATTATATTATTTTACTTTGATTTTCATGATTTCATAAGGTTTCAACTTTTTTAAATCCAAAATCGTATTCGTATCCTCATCAAAATTATCTATTTGTGTATTGGTCACAAAAAAAATGTTTTTATCAAAAATGTCGAAAGTAGTCGGGGTTTTAAAACTCTCTGTAAATTCGACTATTTTTTCATTTTCCAGAATTTCGGTTCGAGCTTTGTTGAGTTTAAATTTGAATAATCCATTTTGCGTTCTGTCACGCTTAGCATTTACTATGCCGTATAAATTATTATTATAATATTTTAAACCGTCTATGCCCGAATAATCTTTTCTGGGTTTGTTTATTATTTTTTTTGATACTGTTTCAATAATTCGAATTCCTTTACTTGATGCTAAGTATAACAATTCATCATCATTAGATATAGTAATTCCATTAGAGTTAGAAACTTCTTCAGCATCCAAATAAACCTCAATGTTCTTGCTGGGTCTTTGTATGGTATAGATTTTATTACTTTCTGAGTCTGTTATAAAAATCTTATTGGTTGAACTAACAGCTAAGTCATTTAAGTAGTGAAAAGTTGAATCATTAATTGAGTAGGAATCAATTAGGTCACCAGAAGAAAGTTGTAAAAGTAAAAGAATTGATTTGTTTTTATTTTGTGTAAGACTGTTACCAAGAGCATATAAAGTATCTCCTTTAATTGTCATTCCAAAACCAGCTAAATAATTATGTTTGTTAGATTCGAGAAAGGTTGTAGGGGAACTACCATCGAGTGAGCTACTTACTATTTTATTATTTTTTAAACTGTTTAAATATAACTTTTTTGTACTACTATTGATCGCAATACCTTCAGGCATTAAATCTTTTTCGAAATTCAACTGAATCAACTCTGGTTTTTCACTCATACAAGAGACAATTCCAAGTAAAACTAAACAAACAAAAAATAATTTGACATTTGACATCTCCCTTATTTTTAATACTCCGCTATGTAAAATAATCATTTACAATTTCAGACACAAAATTAAAATCTTGTTAGGTTATATCGTTTTTTATTTATTTCTGATAGTATTGAATTTAATAGAATAAAAAGAGTTCCAATTACAACAGATACATCTGCCATATTAAAAATCCCAGTATGTAGAGAACCAAACTCTACATACATAAAATCTGTTACAGAATTAAATAGGATTCTATCGTATATATTTCCAATTCCGCCCCCAATTATGAAAGAGAATCCAATTAGATTAAATTTTGAAATCTTCTTTTCTTTAATAATATAGATAAACATAAAAATAAGTACTAATAGTGGTAATACTTGCAAAAAAATAATCTTAGCATTAGGAGTTAAATTTTCTCCTAAACTTAATGCAGCACCTGTATTTTCTACTTTTGTAAGAATGAAATTATCACCTATAATTTTAATGGTTTCATTTTTTGATATTTCTTGTCTAACTTTTTCTTTAGTAATTTGATCACAGCTTATATTACTAAGTATAATAATTAAAGAGAATAGAATTTTAATAGGTTTTTTAAATTTCATGATCTTGTTTTTGCTCGCGATGATCTTTTAGATAAGTAAGAAAGTAATTTTCGACTATTTTTTAATTAGTAGTCTGTTTTTCAAGTTCGTTACATGTTTTTTTATATGATGATCAATATTTTTTGAAAACTTCTTTAATCTAAAAAATCGAAATACTTTTTAATTGATCATCGCTGGGAGTATGTATTCTTTTAAAATTTTTCTTGGTTGATTACCTTTGCGATTTCTAAAATTTCCTGATGTGATCACTACTACTGCTTCTAATTCTGGAATTATAAAAATAAACTGACCTCCGGCACCTCTGGCTTCAATAGATTTAATTGCTTTTTCGTTTACTATATACGTATCATGCCACCATAGATAACCATACTCATTTTTATCTCTAGAATCTTGTAAACGCATACGTTTCTTAAATGATTCTGCAACCCAATGTTCTGAAATAATTTGTTTTCCATTCCATTGACCTCCATTGAGGTAAAGTTGACCAAATTTGAGTAGATCTCTTGACGTCAAAAGCATGCCTCCCCCAAAGTATGGTGTAATTTGTGTGTCATCTGTTTGATTAATGTAGTTTATGATACCTAAAGGACCAAAAAGCTTTTCTTGCATGTAAAACTCAAGAGGCTTTTTTAGCCGTTCGTTTAAACATATACCAAGTAAAAAAGGATTTGCAGATCCGTAATCAGCATAAGTTCCTGGTTTTTTTACCATAGGAGCTTCTAAAACAGTTTGCAGCCAATTTTTCGTGCGACTAGGATCTTGGTAATAATCTTCTGAAGCTAGATTGTTGACATCTAACCCCGAACTCATGGTTAATAGGTCTTTGATTTTAATAGTAGCCTTTAATTCATCTTTGGTGTATTGATAATCTTTAGGAACAAAATCATAAAGAGGTTCGTCAACATTTTTTATTATTTTATCATCAATGGCTATCCCAATGATAGCAGAAGAAATACTCTTTGAAGCAGATCGTAGGTCGTGAGGAATATTTCGGTTAAATCCACCAAAATAGTTTTCAAATACAAGTTTGTTTTTCTTAGTAATAAGAACACTATGTGTATTTACTAGCTTATTAGCATTAATACTATCTATGAGTCGGTTTAACTCGTTTTTCTTAATTCCAAAACTATTAATGTTTGCAGTAGACCAACCATCATTTAATTGTTGAGGTGTATTTGTGTTTTGTGATTGATCAATAGCATCTGTTTTATATTCCCAACCATCATTAGTATGGGTTAAGCTAGTCTTGGTAATGACCACGTTGCTTAAAAGGATTTCAAGATCAATAGTGCTTTCTAATAACTTGGCACGAAAATTAAATCCGGTATTACCATCTGTAAATAGCAGTGTATTTCCTTTCATTTTAAAATCTCTGGTCCAGGTTCCTCTAAACCTTTGATCTCCCAAAAATGGGTAAGCAGCTAGACTACCATCGTCCATATTTTCTATGTATAAAAGAATATCATTAGACTGTATACCATTGTCTACCATAAAGGCATTCCAGACACCGGTAAACTTTTGATCACCAATATGTTTTAAGTCAATATGATACAATAGCTTTCCGGATTTAATAAATCCTGTTAGTTGTTGTTTATCCTGGCTATATTCTAAATCTAGAAATAATTGCTGGTCTACATTTAATTGTACACGTTTCTTATTAGATGACTCTAAATTTTTATCAATAACAGTTTTATCATTAATTAGAGTAAGATGATAACGATTAGATGCTAACTGTTTTAATGATACTTGAAAATTGAAACTACCTTTATTTGGTAGAAAACCTACCCATTCTCCTTGATAATTTTGTTTACTATTTTGTGCGCATGATGTTAGTATAAAAGTTATACTTAGTAGAAGAATAATACTGAGATTTCTCATGAAAGATTTGATTAATGATTAAAGTGTAAAACTATTATGGAAATGATTACCAAAATAGAACGAAATTAACATCAACGACATTTTTTATAAAATTCTCTTGGCGTCATTGCCATATATCTTTTGAAAGTTCTTGAAAAGTGACTTTGGTCTGAAAATCCACATTCATAGGAAATAGCAGAAAGCGAAGTAGTAGAATAGAGCATAAGATCGATTGCCCTTTTTACCTTAACTTGTCGGATATAATCACCTAAAGTTGTTGAGAAATATTTTGGGATAGCTCTTGATAAATGTCCGGGATGTATTCCTAACTGTTGAGAAAGAGATTTTAAATCGAACGGTTCATTGTGTAGATGAATAATTTCAATAAGAGCTGTAAGCCAAGGCGGGTTTTCTTCAAACAAATAAATCTGTTCTTTTTCTATGTTTTCACATAATTCTGATACTAAGAGTTCACAGGAGATTTCAGAATAAACATCGGCATATTTAAATTCAGCATAAATCTTCGCCAATATATGATGTGATTTAGGGTTTTTTATAAGTTTACTACCTTCCCAAAGATCAATATCTATATTATTCTTTTCAAACCAGCTCTTTTCAAATTCAATATGAAACCCTCTAGCTTGAGTTGACGCTTTTGAGTTAAAATGAGGTTCTTGCCAATTATGAAGTAAAAAACTTCCTGAAGGACATGTGGTTTTACATCTCTTATTTACATCATATAAATTGCCTTGAAGAAGATACATGAAATAAGGGTTCTCATGAAAGTGCCAATCAGTTTTATCTGTCAGGTAATCGTATTCTGAAAATAAGACGCCATTCATCTGCTGCTCGGCATGCATCGCTCCATAATAGGTGCCTTTAGTTAATATTTTCATTTTTTATTGAATTTGAACATTCATTGTTTGCTGTACCAATTCGAATGTCACATCTTACCAAAAATACAACAATCATTCAATTGATCGCAGAGCTGTGATAATAACAGTAACTGAACGTAATTACGTATTCATTATCATATTATTTATGAGCGCGAACGGATTCTGCTGATTGATTCTGGAGAAATTCCTAAATATGAAGCTAATACATACTGCGGTACTCTATTTGCAATTTGCGGATATTTATCAACGTACTCCCAATATCGCTCTTCTGAAGTTTTACTGATATTGGAAATGGTTCTTTTATGAGAATAGGCAAACCCTTTTTGTATTAACAATCTAAAATATTGGCATATAGGATGTATTCTGTTGCAAAGCTCTTCAACATCTTCGTATTTCATTTGTAGAATTAAAGAGTCCTCAAGTGCTTCAGCGTAATATTCTGCAGGAGTTCTATGTACATAACTATAAAAATCTGAAAAAAACCAATCTTCGATTCCAATAATTATAGTATGCTCTTTTCCAAGGTCATCTAAATAAAAAACTCTGACTGCACCTTCTACTATATAGTTCTGATATTCAGATATAAAGCCTGGTTGAACAACAAATTGCCTTTTCTTTATTCTGGTCGTTTTTAATATAGAGGTAAACTCTTTTATTTCATCATCTGATAGTGTAACATATCGGGCGATGTTATCCAATATTCCTTTGTATTTACTCATTGGTGTGTGTTTTTTTGCCAATCGTCAATAATGTGTTAAGACGTGATTTTATCTTACATTTCATGAACTAATTTAGCAAATACTTCTTGAAGAGTAACAAACTTAATTTTATCCTTATTTCATTACACGATTATAACAAATGGGATTAATAGTATAGGTTATATGATTGTTTTAATTCATACTCTTACAGTATCACATTACCGTAACTCTGTTTGCTAGTAAGTCTATACATTGATTTTTTTTTCATATCTAAAAACCATTAGTTTGGGCAAAATTGTTCATTTTCATGATATTGAATAGGAGTTATGTAGGATTAATATCCTCTTCTTTTTTGAGTTGCGCTTTGTATTTTGCAAATCTAGGCTTGAAATGAGCAGGAGTATCGGCTCCTGTTTTTTCCAACGCTATCAACGCATTTTTGAAATCGTTTTTCGCTGAAAAAGCCCTAGCCAATCCATAATGACTTGGAAAAGCTCCATCATTATTTTTGACATTTGCTTGCATGATTTCGAGTGCTTTGTCTAATTGGCCATCTGCGATGAAACCTAAGCCTAATCTATAAAGTTCATCTGGGTTTCCTAATGGGATGGCTCTTTGTAGTATATGCTTTGCTTCAGTGGTTTTTCCTTGTTTTTCTAAAATCTTAGATTTTAAAGAAAGGTTTATAAATGTTTCTTTACTGAAAAAGTTACCTTCAATAGATGCATTAATCCATTGCAGCGCTTGGTCTAATTCACCAATACTAAAAGCATAATTTGCGGCACTATCCCAAGTAGATTGTTGAAATCCTTTTGGATTCCTTAAATCGTTACTAATTCCTGCCATTACAATTTTATCAACTGCTACATCTATTTTAAAGGGTATCTCTTTGGTACTCCAATGTAAAGAAACTGTAGCACTAGTAGGTTCTACAAAATCAAAACTATAAGTCAACATTTCAGTAGATGTAGTTTTATCTATAGAAGTAACTTTAAAGCGAAGGATATCTTCTTTTTCATCGTAATAATAAGAACCCCATGAAGAAGTATTGGATGATAAGATAATAATCACTTCTCCATTTTCTTCAGGTGCTATAAATAAAGCATATTTTCCTGCAGGAACTTTATGACCCTGTATACTTACCTCGTGTGAGAAATCGATCGTTGTGTTATAGTCTGACCCAGCCCTCCAAGGTGCGGCTTTGGCAGTTCCAAAACCTAAATAATTAAATCCATATGGTACCAAATTACCCCAGATTTTTCTGCCTTTAACGTATGGCCTGTTGTAATGAATTGTAATATCGGTAATCCCTATACGTTGGCTGACCTCTGCTTCTGGACTTGAGGTAGGTAGGGTGATTTGGGCTCTTAAGTTTGACATACTAAAAAAATAAGAATGGTTATTATTAAAAGAGAAGTAACATGTTTTTTTATGATTAATGAGCTGCTTTTACGGGTTTTGTGACCCTTATTAAAGTAAATTCATTAAATTTTGGTGTATAAGACACTATAATTAGATATTCTTATGATACCTATTTATTGATAGATGTTAGAGTAGGATCTGCATTCCAAATGTCTACAGCCATTTTCCACTCACCATTTTTGTCTTTTTTCCAAATAGAAACAACTTTTTCAAATTGATTTACTGTATTGCCATCTGTATCATCAAAATTCACCAACATTTTATCTATAGTATACCCTAAATCTCCGCTATTAGATACAAATACTTCTTGTGGTTCCCAAGTAACGTTAAAACCAGGTAGTGATTGAAATTGTTCTAATACGTTTCTAATTTTTTCATGACCTTGTAAAAGAGGTTGATCCGGAGCCATCATAATACCATCTTCGCCGATAAAACTAAAATACTTTTCAGTAGAAAATGCTTTAGACCATTTGCGGCTGGTTTCCATTAAATTGGTTTCTTCCTGTTTTCTTTGTTCTGTTGTTTGCTTATTTGTACAAGAGACTAATAAAAGCCCTGCTAATACACTTAAAAATAATGTTTTCATGTTTTTATATTCTTAGTTTGTAATTTTTAAAATTGTTCTTTGATCGAGTAATAAAAAGAAGAATTAGTACCGTTTATACCAGATAATTTTTTTGATAAAAAATGTGTCAAAAAAGATTTTTTTAAACCTTTTTCGACACATAAATTTTGATACAACTTTACTTTCTATTACAAAGAATGTTATGGACGTAATGCTACTTTAAGTGTTCCTGATGAACGATCACGCATTAAATCATATCCTTTTTCTGCCTCAGACAGGGGTAAAATATCAGTAAAAATCTTACTAGGATCAATCACACCTCTTTCTACAATAGGAAGTAACTTTTTCATATAAGCTGCTACATTTACAACACCAGTATGAATCGTTATATTTCTAAATAGGGCTGAAGAATAAGGCTGCTCAACTGGTTCATAAAGATGACCAAATCCTAGAACACTAATCGATGCTCCGGCCTGAGTCATTTCCATACCTTGTGCAATTGCTGTTTTATTACCAACAGAATCAATAACAGAATTTGCTCCTCTTCCTTCTGTAAGTGATTTTACAAATGCTACAGGATCTTCATTTTTTGAGTTCACTACGTGGGTTGCTCCAATAGTTTTAGCTAATTCTAATCGACTATCATGACGGCCTACAAGAATAATAGTAGAAGGTCCAAATAACGTAGCTGCCATTACTGCGCTTAGTCCTACCGCACCATCACCTATAACTACGACAGTTTCTCCTGTTTTAATATTAGCATTTAATGCACCATGATAACCTGTGGCAAAATTATCTCCAAGTGGAAGAACCTTAGTGTCATACTCATCTCCAGTTAGACCTTCTGGAAGTTTAAATAGTGTTGAGTTACCATAAGGGACACGTATAAATTCAGCTTGGCCTCCTTGGATATCATCCCCTCCATGCTCGGCAAAAAGAGGTGTCCCAAATAAACCTCCATGATCACATGCAGAAGGTAAATCACGTTTACAATAGTAACAATCTCCGTCGATAAACATAGCAGAGGCTATGACCCGGTCTCCAACTTTTAAGGAATGAATATCTTTACCTACTTGGTCTACTACACCTACAAATTCATGACCTATTCGCATTCCTTTGTATAAACCCATTTCAGGTCCGTTTTGCGTAAATTCTAAATCTGCTCCGCATACACCTGCTAGTGTAATACGTACGATAACATCATCGTCTTTTAATAATTGAGGTTTTGGTATATCAACGACCTCAATTTGTGCTCTTTCTTTATATACAACTGCTTTCATAATAAATTTTTTAATTTGTTTTTAATTTGTTTTTACTCTGTTTTTATTTTTTTTCTTTTTATAGAATTTTCTATTGTTAAAAGTTATAAATCGACTTTGCCATAAACTATGTTTACGCAGTACTCATCTTTTAATAAAGTGTCGAGATACAACAGAATTAAAGGGGTTAACTCTGGATATTTTCTAAATTGTATCCGTTGTTAAACTTTACATTCTTGGTGAATTGTTCTGTCCATGAGCCTTTTAGTTTATTGCCATCCCAATCAGCAGGTGCATATTTACGATAGGTAGATAAATAGATACCTTCTATTTTCTCATACTTCACTTTCATTATACTTGGCTCAGTTATACCAAATCCCGTAGCGTTGTATAGAAATTGATCTATCCTATATGTTTTTGGGTTGATGTATAAAATGTATTTATCCTTGCTTGATTCTCCTACGTTATCTCCAAAGGTCATCTCAACGATCTTGTAAGTTATTCCGTCTACAATTCTAGGAGTCAGTATTTTATGGTTTACACCTGGATCTAATAACTTGAACATCATTGTAAACCAGTAATAGTTTGTTTTTCTAAGGATATGACCAATAAATGCAGGTTGTTGCTCTGTGATAGTCTTTCCATTTATTTTAGAAACAGAATTGTTACCATTAAAGAACTGTGTGTATGTTTTACCAGGGATTTGAGGTAGTGCATAAACCTGTCTTTTTGTATATGCTGCATAAGAAACTTCGCCATCAAAAATGTACCGTTCTTTGGAAACATCTACTACATTGTTATCTTTAACCTTGAAGGTGTAATCGAAGGATACATCTTTTAATTTGTGTAAAGTATTCTTGCCGCCATTAGCTTCTACTACTTTACTAATAAGTTGTTTAGCTTCTTGTGCTTGGAGCGTAGTTATGAACGTAATTAATACGAATTGGAGGGTTTTAAAGATTATTTTTTTCATGATAAATTATTTACTTGTTTTTACTTTGTTTTATTTTTAAAATAGATTGTTACTAAGTTTTATAGAACTAATGGTCGGGTAAACTTCAAACCAGATTTTAGTTATCCTGGGATGTTGACTAGAACATTTATTATTTATTTAAAGCAGCAATGATATCCGACGATTCAACACGATTTCTATAATCACCACCTTCAGTTTTTGTAAAAGAAACTGTTCCATTTTTTTCGATGATAAATGTTGCAGGAATAGGAATTGCACTTCCTTCATCAGAATAGTAACTATCGTAATTGTATCCCAATTCGGTCATTTTATCTAATGATTTTTTAGGATTTTTATGGATAGTTGTAAATTCTTTAGACACGATATTCCCATTATCACTTAAGACTTCAAATTGTAATGCATTTTTCTCTTTTATATTCAAAGATTCGTCTGGTGTTTGCGGAGAAATAGCGATTAGTGTAGCTCCTGCTTTCTCTATTTCTGGAAGAACAGTCTGATACTGGCTCAATATTAAATTACAATAAGGACACCAAGTACCTCTATAAAAAGTAAGAACAACTCTTTTGGTTTGTAAAACGTTATAAAGGTTAATGCATTCATTAAATGTATTTAATAGTGTAAAATTTGGGGCTTTTTCTCCAACTTGAAGTTTTAAAATAGAAGTGTGTTCTTTTCTTAATCCTTCGGCATCTAAATTAAATACGTCACCTGCATGAGCAGAAAGCATCCGTGATGTATTTTCTTTTAATTCCTTTAAACCTTCTCGATAGGAAGGAATTGTCATAGTTTTCATTATTAATTCTTTTATATTAAAAAATATAGTAAGCCCTTATAAAGGGAATGCTTTTACATTTTCGATCTTGGGAACTTTACCAAATGATTTTTCATTTGATCAAAGATTACTCGATTATCAGGAGAAATTTGTTCCTAGTTGGTGCTTCAAAACTTTACTTTTATGAAGCCTCCATTTTTCATGATCTATTTGTTAATTATTAACATTACAAAGTTGCGTCATATGTGAAGAGATTAATATGACGTGTGTTAAGAAAAAAGCTTGACCTCTATCAAGGAGTAAAATTGATCTAGATCAATTTTTATTCTTAGAAGGTTTAAAACCCTAAAGTTTGCGGCTCTAGTAAAAAGTCGAAGAGTTTAAAAATGAAGAATCTGTTTGATGTTTTGTGGGATTACCACATAGATTTTTAACTTAAGAGCGCGAACGTATTCTGCTTATAGATTCTGGTGAAAT
Source organism: Aquimarina sp. AD10 (assembly GCF_003443715.1). NCBI lineage: Bacteria > Pseudomonadati > Bacteroidota > Flavobacteriia > Flavobacteriales > Flavobacteriaceae > Aquimarina > Aquimarina sp. AD10. The sequence goes on from NZ_CP031965.1 coordinate 5,854,829, forward strand.
TCCTAAATAAGATGCTAAGACATACTGTGGAATTCGATTTGCTATTTGAGGATATTTATTAACGTACTCCCAGTATCGTTCCTCTGAGGTTTTACTAATATTTGAAATAACTCTCGTGTTAGAATAAGATAAGGCTCTTTCTATATACAATCTAAAATACTGACATAAAGGGTGTATTCTACTACAAAGTTCTTCAACATCTTCATATTTCATTTGTAAAATCAAAGAATCTTCAAGAGCTTCGGCATAATATTCTGCAGGAGTTCTATTTAAATAACTGTGAAAGTCTGTAAAAAACCAATCCTCGATTCCAATACTTACGGTGTGCTCTTTACCAAGGTCATCCAAATAAAAAACCCTGACTGCACCTTCTACAATATAATTTCGATATTCGGATACAAACCCAGGTTGAATAACAAATTGCCTTTTCTTTATTCTAGTAGTTTTTAATATGGAAGTAAACTCATTAATTTCATCATCTGTTAGTTTCACATATCTGGCTATGTTATCCAATATTCCTTTGTATATACTCATCGATTCGTGTTTTTTGACTCTTGCCAATAACGTCTTTATTTATTATGTGTAGTATTTAAGAAATAAAGATAGCAAAAAGAGAAGAACCTCTAGGTATTTCAAGGGAAATCCGATATGATTATTACAATCTAATATTTGTTTTTGTATGTTGTTGTGTGCAGTTTTTCTGGATACTCGTAAAATGCTGCACATTTTCTAACATCATTTTTTTTCTATGGATAGCTATGTAAATTCTATTATTTTTAGAAGAGTTTTTAATTTACATTTTCTCGACTTTCTTTATTTCAAACTGGTAGGGATTTCCTAATATTCTTTTTAAACTAGCAAGCTGTCCACAATGCCACATTGTATGTTTAATGTTCCAATCTATTGCTTCAAACTTGGTTTTGGCAACAGGATGTTCTACTTTTCCGGGTACCAATTCATTTTTAAGTTCTTCAGGAGCTAATGAGTTTATTATTTCAATTGACTTCTTAACAATAATATCAAGATGATTTTTTAATTCTCTTAAACTAAATTTTCCAGTAGAATTTCTAGGCGAAGAATAGAAGGTATACAAATCAGAGTATTTCTTAATAGGAACTAGTTTTAAAACATCTTTTTGATGTCCTTTAACTACAAGAATTGAATGATAATAAATACTAATTATTAAATGCCCTACTTGCCAAGTGACATTAGATTCTAATACTTCAGGAGTTTCATTCCACTTTTCTTCGGGTATTGAATCTATAAGGTTGTATATCCATTGATATGTATCATGGGTTTGCTTACTTAGCATTTCAATTTCTGTCATTTTACTTGTTTTAAATTTCGAGAATACCCTAGAACTTGTTAATGTACGATGAATTGTTTTTTTGTACACCTAAATTTATGAAATACAAGTCAAATAGAAAACTTGTAAGCTAGTATAAAAACGAAATTTGAAAGGAACTTCTTTAAGTATAGTGGCGTATAATAGCCATTTTTCTTGGAAAATGGTTTTCTAAAGTTAATCCAGAGCTCTTACTACATTTGTCTTGATTCTTTTTTTGGAATATTTAGATAAAATGAGCAATCGAAATACCCAAACATACCACTACCAGCTTGGATAAATTAAATTTATGACCTTCACTAGTTTCAAATAGAATAGTTGTAGCAATATGTAAAAAGATACCGATGACTATCGCATTAACAATATCAATATGTTCGGTAGCTAAGACTGTATTATTTGATATGTAAGTACCTAGAGGTGTCATTACAGCAAATACTACCAAGAATCCAATAATTTGAGTTTTATTATAACTAGATTGAAGTAAAAATGTAGTTATTAAGGCTGCTATCGGAATTTTATGAATCAGTATGCCATACACCATATCATTGTGTTGATGAATAGGAAACCCTTCTAAAAAACTATGAATGCAAAGACTTACAAATAGTACCCACGGAAACTCTTTACCTTCTTTTTGTATATGTTCATGACCATGCTCGACACCCTTAGAGAAAAATTCTAAAACAATTTGCAATAAGATACCGCACATTATAAAAAGCCCGGTTTGCTTGCCGTCTAAATGATGATATACTTCTGGCAATAGATCAAAAAGTGCTAATGCTAATAGAAATGCACCACTAAATGCTAATAAGAGTTTAGTGCCTATTGATTTTTGCTTTTTGGTAATAAAAGCAATAATAACACCAACAACAATGGCTATAACTGGGAGTAAATACTTATTCATGAGGATATTATTTATTTTGGTTTTATTTTATTTTTTTAAAGATTAGGCTTTAGTTTTATATAACTAATAGTCAAATAAACCGTATACTAGATTTATCAATTATTTACATTACAAAGTTGCGTCATATATGATGAGATTAATATGACCTGTGCTAAGAAAAAAGCTTGACTTCTATCAAGAAGTAAAATTGATCTATATCAATTTTATATATGAACGTGAAAATAGTATGCTTATAGACCCTGAAGAAATTCCCAAATGTAATGTTTAGGACATATTGTGGTATTTAAGGGTGTTTATGAATATTCAAAAGGATTTGTTGGTAAAAATAGACTAGGAGAGGGGAGATAGATCTAAAAAAAGGTATTGTACATTTTACACCATAGTATAGCTATTCGGATGTACCTCTTAATTGAATGACAATTGCCTTTTCTTTATTCTAGTGATTTTATATTAAAAATTAATTATTGTATTTCAGTAGGTAATAATCATTTGTTGTTATTCATCAATTTATGTTTTTAGGCACAGTACTTTTTTATACGTTTAGGAATGTTTTTAACAATTTTAGAGTGGTCTTTCTCTACTTTTTTTCTATCCAAAGTTCCACCTAAAATTATTAGCTCTTTATTACTGAATCGTTGCCCTAATCTGTCATCAATCATAATATTCCTCATGCTTTCAGCGATTCCGATTTCGTCTAAAAACATATTTGGATGCCCCGCAGTACATAAAGAAATACCATATTTAACAGTTTTCATTTTTTTATTTTCTTTTTCGGCTTTGTCATACCCGTAAGCATAACCAACTGTATAAACTCTATCAAACCAACCTTTTAATTTGGCTGGGCAATCACTCCACCACACGGGATATAAGAAAATTATACAATCTGCATTTTCAATTTTTTCTTGTTCTTTTTGTACATCTTCAGGGATGGGTAAATCCAAATTAAGAAGTCCTTCTCGCATATACTCCTGTTCTGTCATTTCTGTTTGAAAGTTCATTTCATACAAATCCGAAATTTCGAATTTTATACTTTCGTTTTTCAAAACCTTTTTTAATTGTTGTAGAATTTGATGCGTGTAAGATTTTTTACTTGGGTGACAATATATAATTAAAACATTCATCTTAAAGCATAATTAATGGGGAGTTATAAGAACTATGATCTTTTACAAGTCAATTGTAATATTTCTTTTAATCCGATTTTTCTATCTTCAATTTTTTTAAAACATGATGTACGGATTCTAGTCAGAACAAATTAATATTTTCTCAGAGTTGATTGCTAATTTTTACTTTTTGTGGGGATTACGGCTTACCAAAAATAAAACAACTATTTGATTAAACACGGAATTGCTATGATCACATATAAAGTGTTAGCAATGGTAATTTCATTTATTCATCATTACATCTAATCTTTTTTCTTGCTCAATGAAACCTTATAATCATCGATACTACCTTTTATCTTTAGATTGAGATATTTTATTTTTTTGTTAGGATCTATTTCTACAATTTCATTTTCTTGTTCCTTGCTAATGATAGTATCTTTTTTATTTCCAAATAATTTTTGCCAAGCAGCTTTTCTTACAGTTTTCCAAGGAATGCGTAAATAATAATCTATATTTTGATTACTATCATGAGTTCCTGATAGTTCTATATGTCCCAAAGTAGATTCGATCCTCATAGAAGGGATATTGATTTTTCCTTTCTTTATTGCTAAGCTATTTTGTAGCGTATCAAACCGAATATTTTGCAGGTTTTTATCTCCCATGTAATCCGAAAGTGCTAACATTGGATCATAATTTTTTAATCTTCCATTTAAAACTTTTACATCCATTTCTAGAGTAGATTGATCTAGATCAGGAACCATATCGGGGTATACTCTAATTTTTCCTTTAATTCTAGAGGTGAGTTTTCCTTGTAAATTTTCTGAAACAAGATGATCTTGTCCAAAATTTTCGAATTTAAATAGCAGTTTATCTAAATCAACATTATTCATAACCAAATCCGGCTGCATATAGATATGTTTTGGATCGCTACCATTAAAATACCCACTCAATCGAATATTTCCTCCTGCAGCATCCATGTTTAATGTATCTATATAAATGTAATGGTTAGGTGTTGTTCTTAAATCGGCTTTGATATTTTGAAGATCTAGTCTATGGTAAATAAAGTGAGTGATATCTGCCTTAAATTGCATATCGGTAAATGGTAACTCATATAAATTAAAAGCATCTGCATGTTCTTTTACATCTTCAGTTTTTGAAGTTACAGCTTCTGTTGGTTTTGATGAACCTAAGTCGAATTTAAAAAGCGCATCAAAGTCAATATAATTTGCTTTTAAATCGAGGTAATTATCTCTTTTCTTTATTTGCGAATCTTTCCCCAAATAATAGTTCAAATCGAAACTAAAATTGGTCGTTCCTATTTCACCATGAAAGTCTTTTATCATTAAGTGTTCCTCTTCGTAATGTATGTTTCCTCTAAAATTATCAAAACGTAGTGGATGCAATTTCATTTTTGTATCTAACTTGTCTAAAGTAAGATCGATAGAATGTAACGCAGAATCTTTATAATGCATACTAGTGGCAATATGCAATGCCAAATCGTCAAATTCTTCATGTCTATACTCTTCTGGAACATAATTTTCTCCCTTGTACGAAAAAACATCTTCTAATCTTAGCTTTTTAGAAGTGAGATTGATATCTAAATCTACATCTCCTTTAAGTTGAGGTTTCATCCAAAAGGCGTAATCATGTATTAGAGCGTCAAAATGAAAATCACTATCATCTATATAGCCTGTAAAATCTATTACTTTTAAGTCTTTGTTATCGATTAAGACATCGGCATGAAAATCATGTAACTTATGCGGATAATGCTTCAAATCTGCATATAAGCTATCAATAAAAAATTCGCCTTTTGGTAAATACTCAGATTCTGTGAAATCTTTTGCAGAAGCTTTAAAAGAAAGACCTAGACTTAGATCCTTTATTTGTTCATCGAACCCAGTTTGGGTTGTGTCCTGTTTTGAAAAGCTTGTTAACTGGGCAATATCTAGGTGCTTAGAGGCAATATCTAAATGTACATCTATTGGGATGTTTGTATGGTGTAAAATCGCAGGTAAGTCCGAAAGAAAACCTTGTATTGATAAATCAGAATCTCCCATCAACATTTCGAACTTGTTTAGGGTTGCTTCCTTACCATTCATTACCAAATGTACATTTAAATCATGTAATGGAGCAGGAAGTTCTTGGGCAACTAAACTTAAATCTTTTACAATCAATTCTGTAAAATATGCCTGATTGAGTTTTTCTAATGCTTTTTCGGGATTGTCAATATCTATAATATCATGAAAATTCATTTTCAACGAAACTTCTCCAGTAGCGTCCTGTACTTGCTCTAGTTCAAAAAATTCTGTAATAAAATCGAGATTAAAATTCGAGTTTATTTGCATATTTACTTCTGGGGATTCAAAATTCTTCACAAAAATAGAACCTGTAAACTCTCCTTTTTCCAAAGACGCTGTCATATCGGTTAGCGAAAACTCCATGGTACTTGCATCTCTATTTTTCCCATTCGTAAAATGACCGTTAAAGCCCATATGATCAATCTTTTTTGCTCTTTTAGTATTTTCTAAAAAGGCTTTTCCTGCTCCAAAATTGGCTTTGATAAAAGGTCTGTTTCCTTTGTTGGCAGGACCTTGGATATTAGCATTAAAATAGATTTCACCAGCATTTCTGTATTTTTCTAATACTGGTATGACATCTGTGGGAGCAAAAGCGATCAACATATCAAAGTTGGGCTTCGTTCCTTTTATAGCTAGATCAAGATCTACATCATTTTTTGTATCTATCGAGCCTTCTAATTCAAAATCGCCATTTTCCATAACAATACTAGAAGGTTGTATGTCGAGAATGCCTGTGTATTCATTAAATATTAGGTCTGTATGTACTTCAAAATGTTTATCATGAATGAAAGTTGTATCTCCGTCTTTGATTACATTTAACTCAAAATGAGTGTCAACATGCCCAGCAATAATGCTATCCTTTTGACTAAAACCACCCGTACCGGCGTACATGTATTTTTCGACATCTGTATTGGTAGCTTCATCTAATGTATGAATGTCTAGACTTTTAAATCGTATTTTTTTTAGATGAATATTAGTAGAAGGTGTTTCCGTTTCAGAAGTGCTTGCTAAGGAGTTTTGAATATTCGTAGTATTATTTTCATGAATCACAATATTAAAAACACCTTCTTCTACTATTAAAGACTGAATATCATAGTTTCCTTTCACCATATCCCATAGGTTAAAGCCTATATATATATCTTTTACATCCATTATTATGGGTGCATTGTCTTCTTTGGTTTCCAAAATTTTTACATCGTATACTTTTATAGAGATATAAGGAAAGTTACTAAAAAGTGATAATTCACTTTTACCCACGCTAATAAGGCCTTTGTGTTCTTTATTAAGTTTAGCGATCTCGTCTTTTATAATTTCAGATTGATTATTCTGAATATATAACATTAGTCCTCCTACTACTAAAATTGGAACTAAGATTAGGGCTAATAAAATTCGTTTCCAGAATTTTTTAATCTTCAAAGTAGATGTCTTTAGGGTTAAAAAAGATGTTTGACACTAAAATAACGAATTACTATGACAAAATCTTGTTTTAAATTGCGATTTAGTGTTTGGGTTAACCGTATTGGTTACTTTAAATATGTAAAGCAACTTCTCTTTAAACAACGATCTGCTTATTTGATTTGGAAAAATGGATAGTTACAACATTAATTTTTCAAACTTAATTCATAATTGATGTAATTAGTTATGTGTTTTAAACAACGAATTTAACGAATGTATGTTAAATAAAAATCCGCTAGTTTTTTTGTTATTAGGCTTGTAGTAATTAATTTTATTGGTCGTTGTACATTCGTTTTAATTTATAAATCTTTTGCAAGGCATAAGCTATCAGGAATATCCTTTAGTATACCGTATTTCTCTATAGAATTGTAATTGTTTCTTTGATAAAGTTTACCAGCCTCGGGTTGTTTTAATCCCATAAAAAGTACACATCTAGAATATCCTAATTCCTTAGACCAGTTTTCTAATTCAGATAAAACTTTTTCTCCAACTCTTTGACCTCTTGTTTCTGGCGATACGTACATTCTTTTAATCTCCATAGAACTATAATTGTATTCAGAGATTGCTCCGCAACCAATTGCTTTGTCCTCTTTTAATGCCAAAACAACATAATTTAAATTGGAGATGTCATTAAATTGAGACAAAGGATGAGCCTTACCATCTCTTCCTGCGAGGTCTAGATTTAGTAATTGTACAAGTCTTTTAAATTCTGGATTTTGAGAATTTGTTCGTATTATTTTCATTATGCGTTATAGTGAGTTAAATGGCATACAACGTTTCGACTATGGCCTAGTTGTGATGTACTCTTTTAGGACATTCTGAGAAAACCAAACCACCACAACAAGATAGGAATTTCTGTTTAAGAAATTTCACCGCCATGAATTATAGCTGTTGTTGTACTCACGTTAATTTAAAATAACTTAATTTTTAAAAATGCTTACATTGATTAAATAAAAGTATTAGCGATGTTTCTAGTTATCGTTACACCAAATCAAAGTAGATACAAATTAAAGCTATGGTGTTAAAAAAACCGTGTACCGCAATGACAAACCACAAATCATATTTGCGTAAGTAGAATATCAGAGCTATAAGTGCTCCGGTAATCCAAGTAACAAGTTGTCCTGTAATACCTTGTTGACCGTGCATGAAGCCAAAAAAACCAGTAACTAGAATAATATTAATTACGATACTAATTTTGCTTTCTCCAAAGAATTTTACAAATTGTCGCATAAAATAACCGCGAAAAATTATCTCTTCTCCGAATCCTGAAGTGCCCCATACTATTAATAAATTAAATAATAAGGTAGGAAGATTTCCTTTTAATTCATCAAAACTTGAATAATCTATAGGAACTCCAGTGAGTTTAGTAATTACAGGTACCAATAAAAAGGCATAAAAAATAAAGAGCCCCAGTGCAACTAATGGAGCAAGTACGAGAATGTTTTTGGTTGTGAATTTTTCCCGTTGAAAGCCAAGTTCTGAAAATGCTTTTCTTTTGTATTCTATATAATTTGCTATAATGATTACTATCGAAGCAATAATATTTGTAAAGAAACTTAAATAAATTGGTCCAAACCATAAAAAGCAGATAATTGTAAATGTAATTAAAGGAATTAATATTTGTCGTAAGGTGATTTTATTCATTGTTTTTTGATTTTAAATTCTAGACGAAATAATGAACAAAATCTCTGAAAACCCCTTTAAATACTTGTGTTTTTACTGAAGGGTCGTAATTTATAACTGAATAGTCGGTACTTTTTTGAATCTTTTATTGAAACCAATCCATAAATGCTTTTCGTTTGTAACGACTGATGTTGATTTCTGAAATTGCATCGTTTTTAATGAAAGATTTTAACTGAATACGCAACTTGCCATTTTCAATTTTTTCAATTAGGTCTACGGTATCTTTGTGGATTATAATTTGCCGATTGGCCCTAAAAAATAATTGATCGTTTATAGTTTCTTCGAGTTCATTTAATGTAAAATCGGTGTTAATTGTGGTGCCATTATTTTGAACCGTATATACAATTTTGTTTGCGCTATAAAAACATGCAATATTTTCGTAAGTAAGCTTTGTTACTTTCGCACCGCTGTCAATAATAATTTCAGCATCTTTTATAGATACCTTATATAAATTATGTAGATCTTTAGCATACAATAGACCTATGAGAATAAAACATATTAATAACGAAATTACTAAACCAATTAATGTATAATAGAACTGTATTTCTCCATCTAAAACTATCTCTAAAATAATATTTACAGGAATATAGATTATTGTAAAGTATCCTAAAGTTGAAGCCATAAACCTTATGATAGTAGCAATTTCTACTTTCTTAGAGAAGTACTTTTTCTTATAAAATTTAAAATTAAGTTCTGCAATGATTCCCACGACAATAAAAAAAACAATAGTAAAAAGAAAGCCTACAGTAGGAAATCTATACGTTGCACTATCAAGAAAATTATCACTCGCTGCTAAATGATTTGCGACTAACGAGAAAATAATCAATATAATTGCTTTCTGAAACCAACGCCATACAGAACTACTAGCAAATGAACGCCATACGGTTTTTAAAGTATTCTTGGACGGCTCTTTAGTGCTCATAAATTAGAAACTTTTTTTTTGTAAGATTCAAAAGTAAAAAATAATTTCTCCAAGAATAGGTTTAAAATATTTTCGATTTTACTCTAAAAAGTAAGTTTTGTCTAATTTTTCTAAAGAATTTTAGTCTTAGTTAGCGGTTTATTATACTGAAGCGCAACGTATAATATATGTATCGTAATAGGGCAGAATATTATCTTACTTTTTGGTTTTTTTGCACATTGGTTGCTAACTTTTACTTTTTGCAAGCATTGTGCATAATCAAATATAGTTGCTATTCGATGTATTGCTTAGCTGCTATGACATCATACTTAGTGTTATACACCGTTTTTTATTCTGCAATATATTCCAATAATTGTTCAATTTCTAGATCGTTCAATTCAAAATGATGTTTATAATCAAAGTTATATTCCTCATTAATTGATAAAGTATGCTTGTCTTTTTCTTCAATTAATTTTTGTTCATTCCGTACATACTCAAAAAAAAACTCTTTTGAGAGATAACGTTTATTTTGGAGAAGCCCTTTTAGACTTGGTCCTGTCATTCTTTTATATAACTTATGACAAGCAGCACAATTTGCATTAAATATGTCTCTTCCTTTAAGCTCGTTTTCAGCTAGCCTATTTTCCGTTCCGCATATTGATTGTGGTATTTCAGTTGCACATCCTGGAAAGGTTTTTTGAGTATTGATATACACAAAAACAATTATTCCAATTGCTGAGATTAAAAAGGCATTTAGAAGAAATAATATTTTAATAGCGACTTTTTTCATTTATTCTTAATATCCACATCAATAGTATACAACGTTAAATATAACGAACGTTACTGACCTATAGTGCGGCTATTTTTTGTTATATAGTGTTAGTAGTTTTTATTTTTTCCAATGCAATCCATTCGTGTTCAATATCTCTCATCAAAAGAGCATTATCAAATTTCACAGAACCTTTTGGAAAAATGTCTTCATTCTCAAAAAAACTTGATTGCACCTCTTTTACCTCCAAAAGAGATACTTTCCAGTTATATGCCTCGAGTTTTAATCCGTCAAATTCATTTTTGCCAGGAGAATAACCAATTGAACCATTTTCGAAAAAATCTGAGACACAATTTAGATTTTCAAATACACTTTCTTCATTCCATTTGTCAGTCTCACGAGCCTCGATTGATAAAGAGGTTCCATCATCACTAATAAATGCCACATTATAATTCCTGTCTGATTCATTAACCGTAAATTCAGTAAGATGATGAATTCCAGGAAACATAGTTCCTCCAGCTAAAGAGTTCAATTTCGAAGAAGTATCTCTTCTCGGAATATAAACACCTTCGTTTAATTTTCCATTTTCATTCCATTCAACTGCAATTCTATGAGCTCCGTTCTCAGAGGAAATTCCGATTTGTTTTGGTAACCCTTTAGGTCTGATTTCTTTTAGTCTGATTAAACATATTCCAGCAACACCTTTTCCATTTACCAGTTTAGGTTTAAATGGCTTCGGTAAATAATTTTCTAAAACTTCCTTGTCAACTTGGTAGTTGATTAGAATACGTCTGTCAATTATTCCTTTAATTTTAGGTATTTTCATTTTTGGGTAATTAGCACTAACGTTTAATATATGTCTCGTAGCAGAGCAAAATGTTACTTTGTTTTTCGGTTTTTTCTGGACATTAGCTGCTAACTTTTACTTTTTGCAAGCATTGCGCATAATCAAATATAGTAGCTATTCGATGTATTGCTTAGCTGCTATGATCACATACTGGTTGTTGTAAAATGTATTCTTTTATTATAGTTTATCAAGAATTTTATCACCCAATTCAAATTCTTCCTTTTTTTTAAGAAAAATTGCTGATGGCCCAAGAGGATTCCCTATTGCTAAAACCCCATAATTCTCGTTGAATAATACGGGTGACATACCATCTATTTCGGGCTTAATAAAAGTGTAACTATCAAAATGTTTTATAGAAATCCTATTATTCTTAAATCGATTAATTTCGGATTTTTCATATTCATTCTGTGTGAATACTAATTTATTCTTATGTTTTTTAAATTCAACATTAAAATCTCTTAAAGAATCAGTGTGACTAGAATAATCAAATTTGATAATTGAGTCAGTTATGGTTTTAGTTAAAGTATATTCAGTTCTTATTTTCAGTGAATCATTTGAAAATCCACATAAATACCTTTTTTCCTTGGTTGTTGATTTCTGTTTATCAGAATTTGTACAACTAACACATATTAGTAGAATTAAGAATATTATTTTTACACTTTTTTTCATATGTTTTACAACGTTTAGCTATGCGTAGTGCGGAATCAGAAAATCAACGATCTTCGATCTGGCACATAGCCAAAGTTTATATTTTGTTTTTATCTTTTTTCTAAAATACTAAATTTAACACTTTGGCGACAAACCAAATAAGCACTGACCTTTGGATTAAGCCAAAACCCCACATTATTGCATAGGTGTTGTTACCTACTTTTTTTTATTATTTCACTCATCCAATTCTTCAAAATTCATTTCAATATCTATTAAAGAACTAGAATAGGGTTTGTCATAACCATCACAAAGAACCATAACCCATTTAGATTCAATTTTGTCAGTATCTACATACACAGTATCTCCATCTTTCATAACAAATTGTATAAATCTCTTATCCGTAGAATATGATTTCATTGACCTTGATTTTATAAAAATATCAGCCTCATAAGAATAATTATTAGCATCATCTGCAACTGTATAAAAATCTTCTTCCCCAATCTCTTCTTTCATTTTTTCTATTTCGGTTTCATTTGGATAAACTGAAATTATACTTTTTTCATTTGCAATGAATAAGTCATTTAAATCTACAGATGTTTTGTTCACCAATATTTTTTCCTTTTTTATTCGTTCTAAATTCTCTTTTATTGGGTTAAATTTTTCTTGTTCTTTTTTTTCTTCCTTTTCTCGTTTCTTTTCAGGTTTACTATCTACTTTTTCAGTTTTCTTTTCAATGTGATTTTTAGTCGTTCTCTTATCATCTTTACAGGATAAAATTAACAACATAGAGAATATAAAGATTAAGTTTTTCATAATTGTAGGTAACAATGCACAATGTTTACTAGCCAACATATTTATTATATATAAAAATACACATATATCTAGATTATCTAGATATATGTGTATGCTATCACTGTATTTTAGATTCTTAAGATTTTGGAACTGGAAATCCTCTATCTTTCATTAAAGCTTCAATTTTAGCATCTCGACCTCTAAATTTGCGGTATGCTTCTGCAGGGTCCATAGCATTGCGGGGTGCAAATAAATATTTAACAAGTTTAGCTGCAACTTCCTTATCATAAAACCCTCCGGGAGCTTCAGCGAAAGCTTCAGCAGCATCAGATGTTAGTACATCAGCCCACATATAACCGTAGTATGCGGTAGCGTAACCTTCTCCAGAAAAAACATGTCCGAAATGCGGTGTACGATGACGCATTACTAATTCTTTAGGCATTTTTAATTCGGCTAGAGTTTCTTTTTCGAATGCGTCGACATCTATATTTTCTGGATCGGCTAAATGAAATTTCATGTCCATTAATGCAGACGCCAAATATTCTGTTGTAGCAAAACCTTGATTAAATGTAGCTGCTTTTTTTACTTTTTCAATCAATGCTTTAGGCATGGTTTCTCCTGTTTTGTAGTGTACTAAGTAGTTGTCGATTACTTTATCTGTTGCTAACCAACGTTCTAATAATTGAGATTGAAATTCGGTATAATCACGAACACCTCCATTTAAGGTTGGGTACCTTACTTCTGAAGAAAAGAAGTGGAGTGCGTGTCCAAACTCATGAAAAAAGGTAGAAGCGTCATCCCATGAAACTAAAACAGGTTCTCCTGGGGCTGGTTTTACAAAATTAGAATTATTAGAACCCAATACTGTTTTGTTACCATCAAATGTAGTATGGCTTCTGTAGGTTGTAGCCCAGGCACCAGAACGTTTTCCAGTTCTTGCAAAAGGATCTAAATACCAAAGTCCGATATGTTTTCCTGATGTTTTATCATTTACCTCCCATACTTTTACATCTTCATGAAATACGGGAACTTTACCATCTGCTACAGGGGTAAATTTAAAATTGAACAATTCACCAGCCACAAAAAACATAGCTTCTCTTAACTTATCTAATTGCAAGTATTGCTTTACTTCATCAGAATCTAGATCGTATTTCTTTTTTCTAACTTTTTCTGCATAGAATCTATAGTCCCAAGGTTCGATAGTAATGTTGTCTTTGTTTGAATTAGCGACAGCTTGCATATCGGTAACTTCTTCTTTTACTCGAGCAATAGCAGCAGGCCAAACAGCATTCATTAATTGCATCGCATTTTGAGGGTTTTTGGCCATTCGGTTTTGTAACCTCCAATCAGCAAAGTTATCGTACCCAAGTAATCCAACACGTTCTTTTCGTAGTTTTAAAATTTTGGCGATATTTTCATTATTATCTTTATCATCTCCATTATCACCACGCGAGTAATAATTCTTCCAAACTTTTTCTCGTAGGGCTCTTTCTGTTGAGTAAGTTAAAAATGGATCCATAGATGAACGTGTATTGGTAACCGCATATTTACCTTCTTGTCCACGATCTTTAGCCGCTTTTGCATATGCTTTAATTAAAGGTTCTGATAATCCATTTAATTGATCTTTGGTAAGATATGTTACATATCCTTCTTCATCGGCTAATATGTTGTTAGAAAAATTAGTGTATAATCCAGATAGTTCTTTGTTAATGGCGGCATACCTTTTTTTCTTTTCTGCATCTAATTCTGCGCCGTTCATAGCAAAACCTTCATAGGTGAGCTGCACAACACGTTGTTGATCTTCTTCTAAAGGTGTTTTTAAGGCACTATCATAAACAGCTTTGATACGTTTAAATAATTTTTCATTCTGTGATATTTTTGATCTAAATTCTGATAGTTTAGGAGCCATCTCTTTTTGGATCTCTCTAAACTCTGGTGAAGACATATTACTACTTAAAATGCCATAGTAAGTAAATACACGATCAAGCTCTGATCCTGCTTTTTCCATGGCAACAATTGTATTTTCGAAAGTTGGTGCTTCACTGTTGTTAGCAATTTGATCAATTTCTTCAAGGTTTAAAGCCATACCTTTTTCAAGTGCGGGCTTTAGATCGCTAAGGTCCATTTTGTCAAACGCAGGTGTTCCTCCGTAAGGTCCTGTCCATTCTTTTAATAAAACATTTTCTGTTTTTTCATTTGCTGTACTTGTTTTCACAGGTTCTTTCTTTTGATTACAACTGGTTATAAAAACAGTGGCAGAGAGCGCCATTATTTTTACAGTTTTAGTAATGTGTAGTGTATTCATCGTATTGTGTATTAATTATGTGTATTTTGATTGATGAGATTTGATTAAATAGAATATCGCTTTTAGCTTAATTTATGATGTGCTAAAGCCTAAATTTATTATTATTGGTGAAAAATATAGCATTTACTAAGAAAAGCTTACCATTTTCCCAGAAAGACCGAAACATAGGATTGTCGACCATGTAAATAACACTTCCTTTACCAATTCGGGCTTCACCAAATACTAGTGAATTATTTAAGTTTTTAAGAGCCGTTTTTCCTGAAAATCCAGATACATTTTCTGGACTTTGCATATACGCTATATTGTATCCTTTTTTTAGTAATTTATATGAATTATTATTTAATTTTAAACTAAAATAGGTGTCATCATATCCAAAAGCCATAGGGTGAGAGGGGTCTACTTTAGTTTTAAAAATACTACCAGTTATTAGATCTTTTACATTTTCACGTTCTCGCTGGTCATAGGGAGTCAAATTTCCGATAGAATCCTTTTTTTTCGGTTTAGGTTTGTTTTTTATAAGATCAAACCCTTCTTTACCTGCAAAAGTTCCAACGGCCCCTGCCATAGCAATTAATTTTCCACCTTGTTGCACCCATTTTTTTAATTTGTTAAGTGTACTAGCACTTATTTCTCCTCTATAAGACCCATTGGGTAATATCAGAACATCATATGAATTAAGATTTACTTTATTAAAATATTGCGAGTCTATACTTGTTATGGGGTAGTTTAATTGTTGTTCAAAGAAATGCCAAAGTTCACCATAGCTTAATGAAGAAACATAGTCACCCTTTAATATAGCAATTCGCTGTTTATTAATTAGTTTTACTTCTGGAGAACCAAAATCAACACCTTTAGATGCAAAACTACTTGTTGCAGTGAATAGTTTACGATGATGTTTATTGGCAATTTTTATAACAATTTTGTCATAGTCTTTAGTACTTATATTATCGCTCTTAGTTATAATTAAACTTCCTTTTTTAAAATCATCACCATTATTAGAGAAGTTTTTTTCGCTAAAACGTACTCTGATAGAATTTTGTACTAAGTCTGCCATAAATGCAGCATCATTGATGCTATTCCATTTTGTGATATATCCTGCTCCCGATGCATTAGCGATGTTGGCTATAGGTTCTTGTTGTTTACTTTGATTTGTGGCAACAAGTGATGTAGACGCAATTGCTTCCAGACCATAGGCATGAGGTATACTCCAAGCAGTAATATCATAGGTAAGGGGGTTACTTAATTTAGCGTCGGGTTCAAAAAGTACTTTGACCATTTTTCCTTTGGGTTGATTAGTGCTTACTACAAGTGCTCCATTAGCATTAATACTACCTTGTTTGTTTTCTCTAAAATTATATCCAGTTACTTTAGGCGTTTTAGTGAAACCATATTTGATTTCTTGTTTATCAAGTAATGTAGTTAATGCTTTTATTTTGTCTTTAGGACCATTTAGCACATAACTTTTATATTTTAAATCGGTATTGATAAAGAATTTTTTAAATTCTTCATTTAATTTAAGTGCATTTTTAGAAGACATTTCTACAGTAGATAATCCCGTAGTAGTATGGTGTAATGCTCTATCTTTTAAAGTTAATACATATCCTTCGTCTGTTTGTATACCTAATCCTGCCCGACCATGACCTGCTTGTTCATATGTCATTCCTATAGCTCCCATAAATGTAGGGTAGGTATCTCCGTAACTTGGGTATAGTAAATCAAAACGTTCTCGGGTAAAAAATAACCACCCTTCTTTATCAAAATATTTAGCATGGTTTTTACCGATCTGAGTTTGAAAATCACGTTGCCAAGGTGTTATGATTTCATGAAAAGGTTCTGCAGCAGGAGCAAAATAGTATGGTTCATTTATTCCTTGTTCATGAAAGTCTACATGAATATGTGGCATCCATTGATTGTAAATTTTTAAACGTTGTTGAGATTCTATTTGTGTGGCCCATGCCCAATCACGATTTAAATCGAATAGATAATGATTTGGTCTTCCTCCTGGCCAAGGTTCATTATGTTCTGTAGCATTTTGATCAGTATTATACGGAGTTGCTTTTACTTGATTATACCAATTTACATATCGATCGCGACCATCAGGGTTTATACAAGGGTCTATAATTACCACGGTATTTTCAAGCCAAGATTCTTTTTTTGTAATTAATTCATGAATCGTTTTCATGGCAGCTTCTGTGCTTGATGCTTCATTGCCATGAACATTATAACTCAGCCATACAATAGCTTTTTTTGACGTAGCCGTTCCTTCTACAATTCCAGCATTTTTAAGATGTTCTAATCGTATGTTTTCAATAGTGTTAATATTTTCTTCAGAAGAGACAATAGCATAGGTCAAAGGTCTTCTTTCATTTGTCTTCCCATAGGTTTTATAGCTTACCATTTTAGAGTTGTTTGCTACATGTTTGAAGTATTGAATTACATCAGAATGGCGCGTAAATTGATCTCCAATTTTGTATCCTAAGAACTCTTCAGGAGACTGTAATTTATTTTGAGCGTAAGTTATACATGTCGTTGCGACAAAAAGTGTGAAGAATAGTTTTTTCATTGAATCATAAGATGTTTGTACTTGATAGCGCCCTCATTTACTCGTAGAAAGAATAGAGAACGCGTGTAAAATACCGAGTAATATCAAGGATATAATCTGTGTTAACTAAAATTTAAGATTTACAATCACAATCTAATGTATATTTATCCTCTCAAAAAAAAAGTTTATGCCTAGTGACTGTATTCCGTTTAGAGATACGAATTACTTTTCAACGTTTATTTGTGATTATTTAGAAAAGAAACCCGAATTAAATGAATTTTATCATCGCTTCCCAGAGTTAGATAATTTTGGTGCGCAGATAAAAGAAAAAGGAGAGTCATTTTCTAACGAAAACAGAAAAGTATTAGTAGATGTACTTCAGAAACAATATAAAAATACAGCTGTTTCTGATGTTACAAACGACAATATTAAATTGCTGGCTAATGAAACCACATTTACGATTACCACTGGACACCAACTTAACCTTTTTACTGGGCCACTATATTTTTTGTACAAGATCGTTTCTACAATAAACTTAGCTACTACTTTAAAAGAAAAGTATCCTGAAAATGATTTTGTGCCGATATATTGGATGGCTACAGAAGATCATGACTTTGATGAAATTAATTACTTTAACTTATTCGGAAAAAAGATACAATGGAATCGTGATGATGGGGGAGCAGTAGGTGTTTTTGATACAGAAGGATTGGATAAGGTTTTTGATATTTTTAAAACTGAAATTGGAACTGGAAGAAATGCTGAACGATTAAAAAGTCTTTTTGAAAAAGCATATTTAGAACATAACACGCTTAGTGACGCAACACGGTATTTAGCCAATGCCCTTTTTGAATCCTATGGGTTAGTAATAGTTGATGCAAACG
Organism: Aquimarina sp. AD10; assembly: GCF_003443715.1. Taxonomy (NCBI): domain Bacteria; kingdom Pseudomonadati; phylum Bacteroidota; class Flavobacteriia; order Flavobacteriales; family Flavobacteriaceae; genus Aquimarina; species Aquimarina sp. AD10. The sequence continues at coordinate 5,873,076 of NZ_CP031965.1, forward strand.
ATCAAAAACTGAAACGTCTTTTTATTCCTTTTATGGAAAAAGAACTTCTAGAACAAACATCGTATCAAAATGTTCAACCTAAAGCAAATAAATTAGAAAAAGCAGGTTATAAAGTACAAGTAAATCCAAGAGAAATTAATCTGTTTTATTTAGCAGAAGGAGTACGAGAACGAATCATTGAACAAGATGGAGATTATGTAGTTAATGAAACAAATATTCGTTGGAGTAAGAATGAAATATTAAAAGAACTCACTGAATTTCCAGAACGATTTAGCCCTAATGTAATGATGCGACCATTATATCAAGAGGTGATCTTACCTAATTTATGCTATATCGGTGGGGGAGGAGAACTAGCGTATTGGTTGGAGCTAAAAGACTATTTTGATGCTGTCGCGATACCTTTTCCTATGCTGTTATTGCGAAACTCTGTATTAATGCAAACAAAGAAACAAACAGAGAAAGTGAATAAATTAGAAGTTTCTGATAAAGATTTGTTTTTAAAACAACACGAGTTAATCAATCGCAAAGTTCGACAAATATCAAATATTGATATTAATTTTGATACACAGAAAAAACATCTTGAAGAGCAGTTTAAAGAAATGTATGAATTGGCAGAGCAAACAGATGTTACTTTTGTTAATGCAGTTAAGGCTCAAGAGATAAAACAACTTAAAGGTTTAGATATGCTAGAGAAACGTTTGCTTAAAGCACAACGACGAAAGCTTAGCGATCAGGTAAAAAGACTTGCCGAGATACAAAACCAGTTATTTCCTAACCAAAGCTTACAAGAACGAAATACTAATTTTTCTGAAATGTATTTGGAATACGGTGAAGATCTAATACCTACCTTAATTACATATTTGAACCCTCTTAAAGGTGAATTTGTAATTATAAAAGAATGATTAAATATTTAAAATCATATCCATAAGCATTTTATTTGATGGAATATCTAATTTTTTGCGAAGTCTGTAGCGAGCTTTTCTTACTCCTTCTTGTGTAATGTTAAGAATACTTGCTATTTCTTTTGACGATAGATTAATCTTTAGAAGGGCCATCAAACGTAGCTCATTAGAAGTAACATTGGGATACTTACTTTTAATAATGCTATAAAAATCCTTATGTACCTGTTCAAAAGACCGTTTGAAATTCTCCCAACTTGTATCATCACTAAGATCAAAGTTAATAGTTTGTATAAGTTTAAGGTAATTAAACTGTGCATTTTGATCTTCAGAGCATCGAATGTGTTCAACTTCTTCTTTTAAACTTTCTAATACTTTGTTTTTTTTAACTAAATGTAGAGAATGAGTAGTTAATTCCTTTTTTTTAGTATCTAATTCTCTATCTAGTATCTCTTTCTCTAAAGATGTATGTTTTATTTTTTTTATAAAAATCAATAAACCAACGGTTAACAAGGCCATTGCGAGTATTAATGCAGATACCAAAATTGTATAGCGTTGCTTTATTTTATTATTTAATTGTTGTAGTATGTTAATTTGATATTCCTTCTGCTTTGTTTCATACTTTGCATATAATTCTTTTGCAACTTCTTCTTGTTTTATGATTTTTAATGAATCTTTAAGTATAGATAAATTTTTAAAATGTTGATAGGCAGCAAGACTATTTTCTTCTCTTTCAGCAATACTAGCAAGTGTTTGATTTGCCTCTGTTTCGGTCTCTAGATCAGATGCTTTTTTTGAACTTGAAAGTGCCTTTGTGGCGTTAGATTTGGCAGAGTCGATTTGATTTAATTTTAGAAAAGACCTTGCAATTGAATTATATGAAGTAGCTTTTTGTCTATAACTACCTTTGATACTATAATTTTGTAATGCCTTTTTTTGATAGTGTAACGCATCTACGTACGATTCCATTTCAAAATATGTATTTCCAATTTCTGATTGAATTACTGCAACTGTCTTTGAGTTGCCTTTTTCTTTTCGCAAAGCCAAGGATTTTTGTAAATATGCTAATGCATCGTCATAGTTTTTTAATCCTCGTTGACTAATTCCGATATTTTTTAAAACTACACTTAAATGTCTTTTGTTACCACCACTGTGTATATGAGGCAATGATTTCTTTAGATAGCTTAGCGCTTTTTCATACTCTTTTTGTTTAATTAGAATCTGGCTTATATGAATATAAGTACGACCAATACCTGATGTATTATGCAGTTGTTTGTATAAAGTATTCGCAGAAAGGAAGCGTTCTAATCCTTTTTTCTGGTATTTCATTAAGTTATAGGATACACCAATATTCTCTATAGTTTTGATATAGGATAAAGAGTCATTTAACGATTTAAACACCTTACCCGCTTTCTGAAAGCTTTTAATAGCTTTTGAGTATTTGTTTAAGTGATTCTGAACAACTCCAATTTGATGCAATGCAGATGCTTGACCCCAAGAATGTCCCATTTCTGTATTTATCTTATATGCTTTATTAAAATACACTAAAGCTGAGTCATATTCTTTTTGATAGTAATACACTACTCCAAGACAATTATTGGCTCCGGCAATACCACGTGGTTTTTTGATTTTGTGAGCTATACGAAGTGCTTTGTTTATATTTTGTTTTGCCAAAATAGGATTAGAAGTAGCATGTTGAATACCTAAGTCATTATAGGCTTTTATAAGTGTAGTATCTGCAGTTTTAGGGGTGTTAATTAATTTTTGTAGACTATCTATTTTGTTAAGGTTTTGAGCTAATGCTCTAGAGTTTAGTAGTAAAAGAATACTAAGGCAAAAGCCAAAGTAAAAGGTTTTCATAGAGAATTATTAATCGTTAGTTAGCAAGACAAAAGTAGAGTTTTGATTCAGTTTTTTTGTGTGCTTAACAATCGGGTAACGTAATAGTAATTTTGATCTAAAATAGCTAATGTATTGATCTGAGTCCGTCATAATACAAAAAAATACCCCAGTATAAGTACCGGGGTATTCGCATTAAGAAAATCAGTATAAATGTAATCTTAATTTTTTATAATCTTTCTAGTAATTCGCTTTCCACTTGGCAATATTACTTTAAGAATATAGATACCAGGAATTAATGCTTGAATACTAATAGTTCCTGTTAATAGATCTCTTCCATTCAAAAAGTCGTCAGTTTTTAATAATTCCTTACCGGACATATCTAATAATGAAATTAAAACTTTTCCTTGTTCATGAGTATTTAGATTAAAATTTGTAACTAGTTTACTCGGGTTCGGGTATACAGAAAGGTCTTCTTGCGTTTTTAAGAGCGGTATTGTTTCTGGTAGATCTTCTGGAGCAGGGTTGCTACGTTTTGCGTTTGAATTTAAACTTGCACAATACTGGAGCATTAAATCTTCAAAATCAGATTGCGTATTGTATAAGTTATACTGTAAACCCCAATCAGAATTATCTACAAAAGTATATTCATTAAATTGAGCATTAGCGAGCTGTTTTGCTCTGTTTTCAAAATGATATAAAGATGCAGCTTCTTCTTTACTGTAGTGAAACTCACTTTCTCCTCTATAATAATTGTCCCCATTAGCAAATACTCTTGCCAAATCACGAGATTTAATATTACTTAAGGTTAAAGACCATATTTCATAAGATACACGAATCCATGATGATAGTTCTGTATTGATATCACCATTTGCTCTTATATTTTTTTGTATTTGCTCCCAATCAATTAATGATGTAATATCCATATTACCAGGTAAAGGATTATTGATATCGTTACCAAAAAAGTTCGTGTATCCATTACTTGTAAATCCACTGATTCTTTTCCCGGTGCGATTAAAAGTTTCTACATGTACTGCAATTTTAAAAATATCATCTAGCTTACCAAGTGCTTGTGCATTATGAACGATGTAAGGCTTTTCTTTGGTTTTTAAATAAGCACTATACCCAAAACTTTTGTCATGTATTATTTTGATGCCAAATTTAGGAGATTTAAGCAAGGAAAATTTCCCCATATCCTTATTGTATAAAGGCGCAGCACCTCTAGTACCATTATTATACCATTCTGGAGTGTTATCTGAATTTTTTGCTCCTGGTGTAGCGATAAATTCGGCATTTATTAATGTAGTTTCAATAGATAAAGTACCTTTTAATGCAATTTCACCAAATACAGCTTGCGGACGAGGAGGAGGAATGGATAGTTTAATATTTTGATCACTTCGTTTTGTCTTGTCTTTGATGTTATCATAGTATAGTTTTCTAGCATAGGCTACTTTTTTTCTAGAATTTCCTTTTGCAACAGTAGCTCCACCTTGTCCGATTTTTGCTGCGCCTTGAGCGATTTTCGCTCCACCTTCGCCAATTTTAAACCCCAAAAACTTTAATGGATTAGAATTCATTTTAGCTGCGCCTTCAGCTATTTTAGCAACGCCCTCAGCTATTTTAAAACTTCCGTCGGCAATTTCAGCATTTGCAATTTGATTTTTGCCCTCCCATTCTAAACGTGCAGCTTCTTTTTCCCATGCTTGGATTTCTTTACCTTCTAAAGTTCCGGTAATTTCTTCGGTAAACTCTTTGGCATTAAAGTTTTCATATTGATTAAAGGTTACATCGCCCAATGTGTTTTCTAATTCTCCAAAATCGTTATCCATGGCTCCAAGTAAGAACTTATCTTTGTTATTTTGCCAATCATCATATTCTTGGGTTCCTGCGGGTATTGCCCCTCCTTCTAAACGACCAATCATGGTTAAGTCACCTTGAGTAGTTTTTGTAACATTAATTTTAATACTAGATTCAAAAAAATCTATACAAGGGTCATACTCCATTACAAAATCTGCAAAGTACCAGCTACGCCCTGGACTGGCTAGATACGGTAGTGAACGGCTATAAGCAGAGCTTTCAGAATTATTAAGTGCCTCAAACTGTTGTAGACCACCCCATAGTTTTGGAGTATAACTTGGGTCATTAGATTGATTCCCAGGAAGTCCCCTGTCCATTTTAAGGCTAATTGTTAACTGGTTGGCAATGCTTTCATTTTTAGTATACATAAATACTCTAAGAGTTCCACTAATCCTATCATAGAGTATGGCATATGGATATACTGAAGCTTGATTTCTCTTTGTACCATCTGCATTGTATCCTAAGTTAGATTTTATCAATTCCCAACCTTCTACTGCAGAAAAGTCTTCTCCTCCTAGATAACTACCATTAGGACTATACTTAGCTGATATACCTGCAAAATCTATTTCGTTAGAATAAAATGGGCTAAATACGCGTTCTTCTACTAAGCCATTATCGCCAATATACCTTACATCCCATTGGGTCTGTTGCCAGTTAAAAGTATTAACAAATGCTTTTCCTTGATTATAGGGTAAATAAGCATTTGTAGAGATAAAATTTGAACCATCATTATCCCCTTTGTCATTTGCCGATCCTATAAGAAAATTCTTTGGGGTAGAAGCTATAGTAATTTCCCCTTTTTTAAGTCTTGCGATTGCGCGAGCGGTTCGGGTAATTGATTGATTGAAGAAAAACTCTGTGGGAACCGCACCTTTTAGTTCAAAAACCTTATCCCCTTGAGATGCCACGAATACATCTTGACCGCTAAAACCAAAGGTGATGTCTTGTCCAAATACGAAATCTGTAAGTATTTCATGTCCAATTCCTTCTTGACTAAAAGGAAGTGGTTGATTACCAGAAAGATAAAATAATGAAATTTTGTCGTCTATTATTTTAATACCAATTTGAGGTTTTGCATTGGCAAAAACATTTTTAGTATAATGATGATGGGTATAATGCAAAAAACCTATTGTTCCTTGAGTACCCGGCGTGATGTTTACTTTAAAATCATCTTCTGCAAAATTTTTGACATAAAAATTAGTAGAGACAAAGTTCTGAAAGTGTTGCGTTTCGGGTTGTGTGATAATCGTTTGATCGTTTATTTCGCTAATAATACCAGTATTATTAATACTCGCTTTTTCAAAAACAATAGGGCGGTATTCATTAAAACTATCATTTTCAGAACGAATGATTTTAAATTTGGAATTTCCTTCTATTTGTAGCACATTACATTTACAATTTGTATCACTATATTCGGTAAGAGATTCTGTAACTATGATAGCTTTTGATGCTTTGGGATTATTGCTATCATTCATAGGGCCTTCAGGATACATTTGTAATAGCAGGTGAGATCTATCTTCATCTACGGTAGTAGCAAATCGAGTAGTACCGTCATTGGTAATACTTAAGGGTTTACCTTCACTTCCAATTCGTGCGCTATAGAGTTGAAACGTTCCTTTAAAGGCGTTTTCTATACCCCAAAAATAAAACTTGCTAGCGGCAGTATTAAAAGTGTCATAACTTAATATTCCGTCAGATTCTTTAATATATTGACCAGCAGGATCATCGGCCTGTAAGTGATAGAGACCTTTAATATAAGCTCCTTCAGGAAGTTCTCCTGAAGAAGGTATTCGTAATTCTTGTGCTGCTCCAAAATATAGGTTTGATAGTGCAAAGAGAACTATTAGCACATGATATCGACATGATATAAATATATTTTTCATAAGTTGTTGTTTTTTAGGAAATAAGTAAATAGGTGGTTTATTTCTGTTGTTTCCTTTTTAGTATTGTATTTTCAGCTTCTAGTGTTTTTATTCTCTTTTCTAGTTCGATGAGGTGTAGGTATATTTCTTCTATATTTTCTACAGACTTGGTAACTATTTTAGGAATATTCATTCCTTTTTCTACGATTTCTTTTTCACTGGGCATGTTTGGAAGATGCCTATGTGTAGTAACATAGGATTCCACAGAAGAAAGCGAACGTTTTTTATAGTCAGGGTCAAAAACATAATCTGGAAAACTTTGAAGCGATGTAACAAAAGAACTGGCTTTAATTTTACCCAAAACTTCCAGTTTTTCTGTTGGTACACTGGTTCCGATTCCTAAATATCCTTCATCCGTTAATCTCATTTTTTCTTGAATAGATTCACGAGAATTTCCATCAAAACCAAAAATGATATCCTCGCTTTCCGAGTTACCATCACGATCTCCTATAAGATATAACCCTGTATCGTCAGATAGTGTTCCTTGTTTAAGAAGTATATTGTGACCAGAAGCTGTGGTAATATTCCCTTGTACGTCTAGTTTTTCGGATGGTGAGGTAATTCCAACCCCGATATTACCAGTGGGATCAATTTTAAAAGCATTGATAAAATTACCTTCTTTTTGGGTTCTAAACTGAAGTCCAATATTAGAGGTTCCAGATCCATCTTTTGCCTGTAGATAGGCGGTTCCTGATTGGTTTTCTCCTTCATTTGCAAATAACTGAACATTTCCTTTTGCATAGGTATTTCCATTTACATGAAGTTTTTCTGTGGGATCTGTTGTTCCGATACCCACATTACCATTTGGGTTAATTTTAAGAGCATTGATAATGCTGCTACCATTTTTACTGCGTAATTGAAGGCCTATTTTAGAATCGTTAGATTTGTCTCGAGCTTGTAGATAGGCGGTTCCAGATTTTCCATCTCCTTCGTAGGCATGCAAATAAACATGTCCTTTTGCATAGATATTGCCTGTTACATGTAGCTTCCCTTTGGGGTTAGAAGTGCCTATTCCTAATCTTCCTTCATCGGTTAATCGCATTTTTTCTTTAATTCTCTCTTTTTGATAGCCATCAAATCCAAAAATGATGTCTTCAGTATTTCGAGAATTATCCCAGTCAGCAATTAGGTAGAGATTACCTGCATCAGCATGTATACCATTCATCGTACTGATTGTGCCGTTGGCGTGAACTCTAAAACGTATGTTGTTATACCAACTTCCTTTACCACGAGAGACAAAAAATTCTTCATCTTTATGACTTGAACCATCATCGTTCATATGCATTACAATGGCATTATTTCTACCAAAAATTGAAGCACTTGATCTTGGTTTATTAGTGCTGGTTTGTGCTGTTAATTGACTTGAACTAAACAAAGTTGCAATCAAAATAGCATGAATAATAATTGTGCTTTTCATTGTTTAATTTTTAAATAGGTTTATTGAGTTTTATTAAGGTTTTTCTAATTGTTCAATTCGTTGTTTTAAATTTTGAATAATTTCTTGTTGTTGGATCACGTAAAGAAATAGCTCTTCGATTTTTTCTACTGATTTTACACTGATATCTTTGATGTCCAAACCATTTTTTAGGACATTGTTTTCTGAAGGCATACCAGGTAAATGATGATGTGCTTCGACATATTTTTTAACCTCGATAAGCGGTTGTAATTTGTAATCTTTTTCAAAAACGTAATCGGGAAAACTTTGTAGAGAAGTCACAAAAGAACTAGCTTTAATTTTGCCCAAGACTTCCAGTTTTTCTGTTGGTACATTGGTTCCGATACCTAAATATCCTTCATCTGTTAATCTCATTTTTTCTTGTATCGACTCACGAGAGTTTCCATCAAACCCAAAAATGATATCTTCGTTTTCTGAGGTATTGTCGCGATCTCCGATCAGATATAATCCTTCTTGATCAGATAAGGTACCCTTTTGTAAAAGAATATTGTTACCATCTGAAATCTTGATGTTTCCTTGAATTTCTAGTTTTTCTGTAGGTTCAGTTGTTCCAATCCCTACATTGCCATTAGGATTAATTTTAAGAGTATTAATGAAATTACCAGCTTTTTGGGTTCTAAATTGAAACCCAATATTAGAGTTTCCTGATTTATCTTTTGCCTGTAGATAGGCTGTTCCTGATTTATTTTCTCCTTCGTTTGCAAATAAGGATACATTTCCTTTTACATAAGTATTATTGTCGACATACAGTTTTCCACTTGTATAGGTATCTCCATTTACATGAAGTTTTCCTTTTGGATTTATGGTACCAATACCAATATTTCCATTAGATTTTATATAGAAACGATCTTTATATGAGCTTTGAGGATAGTTAGCATTAGGATTATTATTATAACCAATAAAAAGATTGTTATTAGAATTTATAATATTATAAGTAGAAGAAGAAGTATGGTTTTCTAATATAAATCCCGCACCGTCATATAAGGGACTAGTATGCTTAATATGAAGCACTCCTTTAGGGTTAGCAGTTCCGATACCTAACCTTCCTTCATCAGTGAGACGCATTTTCTCTTTAACGTTGTTGATTTGATAGCTATCAAAACCAAAAATAATATCTTCATTATTATGAGAATTATCCCAATCTGCCACTAGATATAGATTTCCGTGATCTGTATACATACCACTTGTTGTACTTACAGTACCATTCGTGTGGATTCTAAATTGAACTCTGTTTCTCCAATTTCCAGATCCAGATGAAAAATAAAAATCTTCACCACCACCGCGACTGTCTTTATGAAAGTGATTTACCATACCTTTATTAGAACTATTAAGTATGGTGATTCCATTACTGGGTGGGTTTATGGGCCCAATGGGCCCAATTTGTGCGGATAAACTAAATGTAGAAATAAGTATATGAATCAATATTACAACCCCTACTTTATCCTTTAAAATGCACTTTGATAAAAAAAGTGTGTGTTTCATAATGTTGTTTTTAAAATTTTAAAAGCAATTGAGTATCTTTTATTTAGTTTTTTCTAATTGTACTATTCGTTGTTCGAGTTTTTTGATCATTAACTCTTGTTTGTGAGTTATTTCTTGCTGAAAACTCATGAGTAACTGTAGTTTGGTATTGATTTCTTCTTGTTCTTTAATTACTTCTTGTTGTTTTATAGTATAGAGATATAATTCTTCAATTTTCTCAACAGATATAACAGTAATTTCTTTGAGATCAAGTCCTTTTTTTATAATTTCTTTTTCAGAAGGCATTCCCGGTAAATGCTGGTGCATTTCAACATACTTTTTTATCTCGGTAAGGGGTTGTAATTTGTAATCTTCATCAAATACATAATCGGGGAAACTTTGTAGAGAAGTAACAAAAGAACTGGCTTTGATTTTACCTAATACTTCTAGTTTTTCAGTGGGGACATTGGTTCCGATACCTAAATACCCTTCATCTGTTAATCTCATTTTTTCTTGTATAGATTCACGAGAGTTACCGTCAAATCCAAAAATGATATCTTCGCTTTCTGAGGTATTATCTCGATCCCCAATAAGATACAATCCTTTATTATCAGATAGGGTTCCTTGTTGCAACAGTATATTATGTTCTATTCCCGTTTTAAGATTACCATGTATTTCTAGTTTTTCACTAGGTGCAGTTGTACCAACTCCTATATTTCCATCTGGATTAATTTTAAGGGCATTAATAATATTACCCATTTTTTGACTTCGTAGTTGAAGTCCAATATTCGAACTACCAGATTTATCCCTTCCTTGTATATAAGCCGTTCCAGATTTATTTTCTCCTTCATTTGCAAATAATTGAAAATTTCCTTTCAGAAAAGAGTTACCATTAACATGAAGTTTTTCTTTTGGATCTGTGGTACCAATACCAATATTTCCATTAGATTTTATAAAGAAGCGATGTTGATACGAATTTTGAGGAAAGTTGCTGTTACGATTATTATTAAAACCAATAAAAAGATTGTTATTAGAATTTATAATGTTATAAACAGACGAAGAGGTATTGTTTTCTAATATAAATCCTGATCCGTCATACGAAGTGCTAGAATGTTTAAGGTGCAGTTTTCCTTTTGGATTCGAAGTTCCAATACCTAGTCTTCCTTGATCTGTTAATCGCATTTTTTCTTGAATAGTAGATCTTCTATTTCCATTAAATCCAAAAACAATATCTTCTCGATTTCCTATATTATCCCAATCGGCTACTAAATACAGGTGGCTTCGGTCCATAAACATTCCATTACGGGCGCTAACACCTCCTTCACGTTGAACTTCTAGTTTTACGTTATTCCACCAATTATTTTGTTTTCCAAAGGAGACATAGAAGTTTTCATTTTTGTGATTCGATTCATCATCATTAAAAAAAATTACTCTAGCTCTATTAGATCCTATTTTGTGTGTGGCGGGGTTAGTGTTACTACTATTGCTGTATTGGGCATGGCCTGTCTGTAGTGTAAGTGTCCAGAATAGTATTATTAATGTGGTCTTTAGAATGATGTAATACTTTTTTTTTAGAGTACTAGTTTTTTTCTTCATTAAGTTTTTCATGATTGTGTAGTTGTTATATAGGGTTAGCATAGTATTATCTTGATCTTTCTAAATTAGCTATGCGCTGTTCTAGTTTTTTAATTATTTCTTGTTGTGATATCATAAATGATTGTTGTTTGGCAGTAATTTCTTTTTGTTCTTCTATGATTGTTTGTTGTGTTATGGTATGCAGGAATAGCTCTTCAATTTTCTCAACAGATAAAACAGTAATTTCTCTGATGTCTAAACCGTTTTTTAGAACCTCTTTTTCTGAAGGCATACCAGGTAAATGATGATGTGCTTCGACATATTTTTTAACCTCGATAAGCGGTTGTAATTTGTAATCTTTTTCAAAAACGTAATCGGGAAAACTTTGTAGAGAAGTCACAAAAGAGCTGGCTTTAATTTTCCCTAGTACTTCTAGCTTTTCTGAAGGGGTATTGGTGCCAATACCTAAATAGCCCTCATCTGTTAACCTCATTTTTTCTTGTATGGATTCGCGAGAGTTACCATCAAAACCAAAGATGATATCTTCATTTTCTGAGGTATTGTCGCGATCTCCAATTAGATAAAGACCTTCTTGATCAGACAAAACTCCCTTTTGAAGAAGAATAGCACTTCCGGTTGAGGTCTTTATATTTCCTTGAATTTCTAGTTTTTCGCTAGGCTCGGTAGTACCAACTCCAATATTGCCGTTAGGATTGATTTTAAGTGCATTGATGAAATTACCTGTATTTTGACTTCTTAATTGAAACCCTATTGAAGAACGACCAGATTCATCTTTAGCTTGTAAATATGCAGTTCCTGATTGGTTTTCACCTTCATTGGCAAATAAAGAAAGGTTTCCCTTTGAATATGTATTTCCGTTCGTTTGTATGCTTCCATTGATTTTTGTGTTTCCATCAACATGCAGTTTTTGTTCAGGATCAGTAGTTCCTATACCCACATTACCATTAGGGTTAATTTTAAGTGCGTTAACAATATTACCCACATTTTGAGTTCTTAACTGAAGTCCTATATTTGAACTATTTGATTTGTCTCTGGCCTGTAGATAGGCTGTTCCTGAATTACCATCCCCTTCATACGCATACAGATAAACATGTCCTTTGGAATAAGTATCTCCATTTACATGAAGCATTCCCTTTGGAGTTGTAGTACCAAGGGCTAAGAAACCATTTTGCGTAAGACGCATTTTTTCGCTTACTCTGGATCTTAGATTGCTATTGAACCCAAAAATGATATTTTCACTATTAGAATTATTGTCCCAATCTCCTATGAGATATAAGTGACCAGTATCCATGAACATACCGTTTCTGGTGCCTGCACCACCTTCTCGTTGTACTTCGAATTTTACATTCGGCCACCAATTGTTAGTATATGATACATAAAAATTCTCATTAGTTGTTCTGGAACCATCTGGATTAAAAATAACGACTCTTCCAGCTGCATTTCTGTACTGTCCTTCTCCTCCTGAATTTTTTATATAACCTACGTTGCCAGGTTTACGAGTACTGCTACTATAATTGGTTTGTGCATGAACATATAATGTACTTGCTATCCAGAGTATAAAGAGCAAGCAATTAGCAGTTATAAACTTGCTTTTTGAAGTGTTAATTTTTTTCATGATTATGTGTTTGATGTTGAATTCTTCATTTAAGAATCAAACCTATAATCATTGATGTGTTTTCAAAAAAAAAGAACAGGGACAAAAGCGGGACACGATTTTAATTATTTGATTTTTAGATAATTAAATAGGTTTTGTTAGGTGTGTTTTTGAATAACAAATGAGTGCGTGGAGTCAAGATTTTACAATAACTTAATACGAATCTTTTTGAGATATAAACAAGTGTGTTTTTATATAACAACAAAAAGAACTTTTGTTCTTAAGTATACTTTTTAATTAGGATCTTTAAATTGATAATGTTGTTTTGTAGAAACAAAATATGTTTACCCATTAAAAAAACAGATAGGAAAATATTCAAGAATTTTGAAGCTTTATTAAAGCGATAGAAAGCGTATCATTACTATAGTAAAAACTATAACTCAATTGGGTGTCCTACAGTCTTTAGAGACACTTTCCACTTTTCTTCATAAATAGAGGAGTAATATATAATAACGTCAAAAGGAAAATCGGTACTTCCTATGGGTAAATTATACATTTTATAATAGGATGCTATTTTTTCATTGGGGACAACAGCCTCAGCTATTTGTACTTCATTATTTGGCAATATGGTAGCTCCTCTTGCAATAATATTTGTACTTGAGTTAGAAATAATAGTGTCAGCTTGCGGATAGTTTTTTTTTGTAAAATCTTTAAAATTAAGAGGGTAGTATTTGTTATTAGCAAAAATGGCTGTAGAATCAATAATAGCAGGACCCAACCCATTGTTTTTTATTCCAACACTAAATTTTATAACGTCATCAAAATGACCTACGCCGGCTGTGAAAGTTAGTCTGGGAGTAACAGATAGCCTTGCTTGTTTGCTAATTATCTTAGTTTGGTATAAGAAAATAATAAGTGTAAGCAAACTGATGAATATCGCCGAGAAACCAATGATTTTTTCGGTGTTTAGAATTTTTTTTTTCATATATCCCCTTAAGTTGTTCTTTTGTATAACTAGTATGTTACAAGGGCAATATACAATTATTATCTTTTATTTAAGGAACCAAATAATTACCATTCCAGTTGCTATTTTTTTTCTTAAATAAGACTCGCATATGATTTGGCTTTTTTAAACGTAAATATTCTATACTTTCAGGAACAAAGGTAATAGCAGAAAAATAATGTTTGTTTTCTAGGTAATCTACAGCTTCAGGTTTTTGTATTTCAGATCCGGGGGCAAATTTTGTAGTGTAATCCTTTTTAGATTTTTGAGGTATATTTTCCCAAATGTTTTTTAAGGTTTGATCATCTTCTTCGATTTTTGCTTTGGCCTGTATAGAAACTTGAACTAATCTTTCTGGATCAAAAAACAAAAGGCTTACCCTATCTTGTTTAGCAATATGAGAAATTTTTGAAGAACGTTTATCAGTATAAATAGTAATATTTAAGTTATTATCAGCCCCACGCAATACCATCGTTCTTATTTTTGGAATACCGTAATTATCTGTAGTTGCCAGCGTAAAATATCTAAAAGAGTGATCCCGAGTAGTTAAAGCTGCTTTTAAGTCTCTTATAATTGAAGAAAAAATAATATCTGGCATCACAACAAAGTTTTCCTCAAAATTATAAGATTTTTATGGGTTCAGTTAACGATTTATGAATAATTAACGTAAAAACAGGAAATGAATTAAGAATATGAAAAAGAATTTATTTGATTAAATAATCAAATAATAAATAAAGTTAAAATTTATTGCCTTCAGGATTTCGAGGGTTGTAATTTAATTTTATTTTTGCCTATGCAAAACAACAAGGTACTTATTTTAGACTTCGGGTCACAGGTAACACAACTTATTGGGCGTCGAGTAAGAGAGCTCAATATTTATTCAGAAATACATCCATATAATAAACCACCAGAGGACATTGACAGTTATAAGGCTGTAATATTATCAGGTAGTCCATTGTCGGTTAGAGGAGATAATGTAGCACATCCAAATCTTAAAAAAATACAAGGTAACAAACCACTACTAGGTATTTGTTATGGAGCTCAATACTTGGCGCATTTTGGAGGCGGTAAAGTAGCTGAATCAAATACGCGAGAGTACGGACGCGCAAATTTATCTTATGTTAACGACAATGAATTATTTAGAAATATTTCTGATGGTTCGCAAGTGTGGATGAGTCATAGTGATACCATAAAAGAATTACCAACAAACAGCAAACTTTTAGCAAGTACGCATGATGTAGAAAACGCAGCTTTTAAAATTGAAGGAGAACAAACCTATGCCATTCAATTTCATCCAGAAGTATACCACTCTAAAGATGGTACGCAGCTTTTGGAGAATTTTTTGGTACATATAGCTGGTGTTGTTCAAGATTGGACTCCAGATTCTTTTGTAGAGGAAACCGTAAGTAATTTAAAGGAACAATTAGGTAATGATAAAGTTGTTTTAGGGCTTTCTGGTGGTGTCGATTCTTCGGTTGCTGCAATGCTTTTACATAAAGCAATTGGTGAAAACCTCTATTGTATTTTTGTAAATAATGGATTACTTCGTAAGAATGAGTTTTCAGGAGTTTTGGAACAATATAAAGGTATGGGGTTAAACGTTAAAGGTGTCGATGCTTCGGCACGTTTTTTGGAAGCTCTTGAAGGTGAGAGCGATCCAGAAAAAAAACGTAAGGCTATAGGACGAGTTTTTATTGAAGTTTTTGACGATGAAGCACATGCTATTGAAAATGTTACTTGGTTGGCTCAAGGGACTATTTATCCAGATGTTATAGAAAGTGTTTCTGTTACTGGGGGTCCAAGTGCTACGATAAAGAGTCATCATAATGTTGGTGGATTACCAGATTATATGAAACTAAAGATTGTCGAACCATTAAAAATGTTGTTTAAAGATGAAGTAAGACGTGTCGGAAAATCTATGGGTATGGATAAGGAATTATTGGGTAGACATCCTTTTCCGGGACCAGGATTAGCAATACGAATATTAGGAGATATTACAAGTGAAAAAGTTCGTATTTTGCAAGAAGTAGATGCAATTTTTATAAACGGTTTAAAAGAAAATGGTTTGTATGATAAGGTCTGGCAAGCAGGAGCAATATTATTACCAGTGCAGAGCGTTGGGGTTATGGGAGATGAACGCACTTATGAAAATTGTGTTGCATTAAGAGCGGTCGAAAGTACAGATGGGATGACTGCTGACTGGGTGAATTTACCGTATGAGTTTTTACAAAAAACATCTAATGCAATAATAAACCGTGTAAAAGGCGTTAATAGAGTAGTATATGATATAAGCTCCAAACCTCCTGCTACAATAGAATGGGAATAGTAGTATATTAGAGGTTGGTTTTTAGTAAGGGAATTTAAAAATAGAACTAAATGAAAAAGTTTTTATTGGTCTGTGTATTGTTGATCATGAGTAATTATGCTATAGGACAGCAATATAAGAGTCATACTGTGACTAAAGGAGAAAATGTATATAGAATAGCAAAACGTTATAATACTACTCCCGAGGCTATATATAAAATTAATCCGACTGCAAAAGACGGAATTAAAGAAGGTCAAATTTTGGCTATTCCAGTGGTTGATGATCAAGAATATAAAACACATGTTGTAGAAAAGGATGATACTGTATATAACCTTTCTAAAAAATATAATACGACTCCAGAGGTTATCTATAATCTTAATCCAGAAGCTGTTAATGGTATTAATTTGGGACAGGTTCTAAGGATAGGTGTAATTGAAAAAAACATTGAGGAAAATAGAGATGTAGAAGAGCAAATACAAGATGGAAAAAGTAAAGTCTTAGATAGCTTAAAAGTTCTTCCAGAAGAAAAGAAAATTGTTCGATATATTACTCATAAAGTCAGACGAAAGGAAACGCTATACGGGATTGCAGGTAAGTATAAAATTACAGTAGAAGATATAAAGAAAGAGAATAAAAGATTGTATTCTGAGCAAATCAAGAAGAAGGATAAAATCAGAATTCCTGTATTTGCCAAGGTCGAAACTCCTGTAGAGGTTGTGAAGGATAGTATTGTAAATAGGCTGTCAGTAACAACTACCTATATTATAAAACCAAAAGATACTAGATATAATATCGCGCGCAGACATGGTATTACTATAGGAGAATTAGAACGACTTAATCCTAATATCGATCCAAATCTCCCGATAGGTACCGAAATTATTGTTCCTACCACTGTTTTTATTCCAGTAGAAGAAACTTTAGAATCGGGATTTGTATTGTATCAGGTGCCGCCAAAAGAAACAATCTTTAATATTTTACGAAATACGGGTATTTCTTCAGATTCATTGCTAAAAATGAATCCATTCTTAGCAGAAGGTTTAAAAGAGGGTATGGTAATTACAATACCACAAAAAGATACGTTGGCCTT
Organism: Aquimarina sp. AD10; assembly: GCF_003443715.1. Classification (NCBI taxonomy): domain Bacteria; kingdom Pseudomonadati; phylum Bacteroidota; class Flavobacteriia; order Flavobacteriales; family Flavobacteriaceae; genus Aquimarina; species Aquimarina sp. AD10. Next base: position 5,890,095 of record NZ_CP031965.1, read on the forward strand.
AGATATTGTTCCGAAAGGTAAGTATCTTACATTAGAGGATAAGTTATCTAATTTTGCTCCAAAGAAATTGGCGGTAATGTTACCGTTTACTTTGGATACTCTAAATATAGAGACCAGACAACAAACAACAGATTATTTAAAGAAAAAACAAAGTCTTAGAATAGCTTTAGACTTGTATAGTGGTATTTTGATCGCTGTTGATTCGGCCAGAGTAAAAGGGATTACAACAGAGTTAAACGTATTTGATACTAAGAAAAATAATAATAAAGATTATATAACAAAGCTTATAAACGAAAATAATTTCGATGAAGCAGATGCTGTTATTGGTCCATTGTTTCAAAATAATTTAGAAACAGTTGCAGAGGCACTTAATAAGTATAATACCCCTGTTTTTTCTCCGGCATCTAAAAGAGAATCAAGTTTGTATGATAACTTCTTTCAGACAAGACCTACAAGTGCAGTATTGCAGGATAAAATCATTGCTTTTGTTGAGAAAGATTCAATAGATAAAAACATTGTAATTATAGTGCAACAAAGTCCTAAGTATGAAGCTATAAAGGCAAAGTTAAAAGCTAAATTTCCGGAAGCTAAAATAGCAAGAATTGAAGAAGGTAATTATCTTTATGAGGTGCACCTTAACAAAGTATTAGACGAAAGGAAACCTAATTGGGTTTTTCTGGAATCAGACGATGTTGCAATGATAAGTAATGTTACGCCACTGTTGAATGCTAAAGCAGAAAGTCATAATATAACTCTTTTTACTACAGATAAGAATACAGCTTTTGATGATGATAGTATAAAAAATGAACAGTTGTCAAAGTTGCATATGCATTATCCTTCTTTGAATAAAGAATATGATAAAGAAGAAGTTGAAGGAGAAGAAAAGAAATCGGTGTCTCCGTTTGTTAAAAGATATATAAAAGAGTATGGTGTTGAACCTAATAATTGGGCAGTACGAGGTTTTGATATTACATATGATATATTGATGCGTTTAGGGACCGCAGATGACCTATATCATTCTGTTTCTTTTGAAGGTGTTACCGAGTATGAAGAGACCAAATTTAATTACACCAAAAAGATAATAGGAGGATACTACAATAATGCAGCATATCTTATAAAATTTGATAATGATTTAAAATTAACACTTGTAGAATAATTCTGTCAAAAAGTATGCTGAGGATACAGTCTACTTGTATTAAATAATCGAATTTTTATTTACGATAAAATAATTTTAATATTCAATAGTATAAAAAAAGATTTTTCTATATATTTGATATTGTATAAGTTGTCTTTTTTTATGAATTTATCTTAAAATTAGGTGCTCTTGGCATTATAATTGCTTATATATAATTGGAATATATGCAGTGGAAAAATTATACATTTTAGATGCTAATTGGTCATGTGAAATTTAAAAATACATGTATATTTAGGATCAAGGAAATTAAGACTATTTTAATTGTGTCGACAATATTTGCCCCATATTGGACGCTAACATAATTAAATAGTGAACAATATAACTTTTGGGTTGGGCATAATTGTTGCAATTATGATTAAGTACTTTACTATTATTTTATTTTTATCTTTTCCCATTAATAATGGTTTTGTAGGTAAATTCTCTTATGCTGAAAGAAGTAAGCTTGATTGGTCTGACTTTAGGGGTAGGCCTGAAATGAATAGTACTTTTGATGCAAGTGTAAATACAGGGATAACTTACCAATGGTCTTACGGTAAAGATAAAGGTGATATAGAATTAAATTATCAAGTAGATAGCTTTTGCTATCCATCTCTTTCGTGGGTGAAACGAGGGCAAATGTCTGATCATCTTCTCTTTCATGAACAATTACATTTTGATATTTCAGAGTTGCATGCTAGAATTATGAGGAAGCGATTAAAAGAATACAAAGCAGGTAAAAATATAAGACGAGATTTAAATAAAATGTATAAGTTGGTTGAGCGAATGAGAATCAATATGCAGGAAAGATATGATGAAGAGACAGATCATTCTAGAAATACTGCAAACCAAGCAAAATGGGAGAAAAAGATAAAAACACTTCTCTGGTACTATAGAGATTATACCAAATAATTTCTTCGCTTTAAATCAAATGGATCCCCAACTTCAAAGAGAGTTTTTATTAAAATTAGCTCATACTAAAATGCCATTCGGCAAGTATAAAGATCGATACTTGATAGATCTTCCAGAGTATTATATAGTTTGGTATTACAATAAAGGATTTCCGAAAGGCGTACTTGGTCAACAACTTCAAACCGTTTATGAATTAAAATTAAACGGATTAGAGCACTTGATTAGGAATATCAAAAAATTATAAAGGTTACATGTTTACGAATTCATAACCTGCTAGGTCATTTTCTTTTAAATTTATTTCTACTTCATTTAATAAAATACCATGTTCAATAAAAGCTTTTAGATTGGTGAGCCAGAAAGTCCAACCATTACTACACCCATAGTGTATTTGTAATTTACTTTTATCATCTTCAGGAATAGAAAATTGTTTTAAAGTTACAATAGTAATGTTGTTTTTTTCTTCTAAAGAAACAGATACCTTAGAAGATTCGAATGAAATTTCTAGATAGTTTTCTCCATTAGCTTCTAGTACTGTGCCTTCTTCTTTTCCATCCCAATTATGCCATTTCCAAACATATGAATCTCCTTTTTCAATATATTCAGATTGTTTTTTAATTCCCCCGCGGGAATTCTTATAGGTCGCTTCTCTTAAAAACCACGAAGTAATCCCTTCTGAAGTAGCCCAGAGTTTATATAGATTTTTAGCAGAGGTATGAATGTATATTTTTTTTGTAAATGAATTCCATGTTAATTTTCCCATGATTATACGTGATTTGATTGAAAGTCAAAAGTAAAGAAAAATGTATTGCGCAGGTGTTAAGTAATTGCTTTTGATGTAATTACCAGTGGTTTATTGTTTTTTTTGAAAGAAGAGCCTTGGTTTTGTATTGAATTCTGTAAGTTTATTCATAAATCGAAATGTATTTTAATTGCTAACCATGAAAATAGAAAAATCACTACTCGTTTGTTTTGTTTTTAATGTAATATTCAACCTGTCTTTTGCTCAAGAATTTTCTGAAGGACCATTTAAACAACTTATTATTCGTGGGGTAACTTTAATCAATGGTAATGGATCCCCTCCAAGAGGTCCATTAGATATTGTTGTAGAAAATAATGTGATAAAAGAGATTAAAGTAGTGGGGTATCCAGGAGTGCCTATTAAAAACGACAGAAGACCAATTTTAAAAGCCGGAGGAAAAGAAATTGATGCAGAAGGAATGTATCTCCTGCCAGGGTTTGTCGACATGCATGGACATATAGGTGGTGTTGCTCAAGGAGCTGATGCTGATTATGTGTTTAAGTTATGGATGGCGCATGGGGTTACTACAGTTCGAGAACCAAGTGGTAGAGGTTTGGGTTGGACTTTGGAATTAAAAAAATCTAGTATCAAAAACGAAATTGTAGCCCCAAGAATCTTTGCGTATACAGGCTTTGGTGAAGGAAGTGAAGCCCCGATTAGTACACCCGAAATGGCAAGGAATTGGGTTAGAGAAAATGCAAAGAGAGGAGCTGATGGGATAAAGTTATTTGGAGCTGCCCCAGAAATTATGTCAGCAGCATTAGATGAGAATAAAAAACTAGGATTGCGTTCTGCTTGTCATCATGCACAAACTGATGTAGCAAGATGGAATGTTTTGAATTCTGCGAGAGCTGGGTTGACCTCTATGGAGCACTGGTATGGATTACCAGAGGCTTTGTTTGAAGATAAAACCGTTCAACAATATCCATTAGACTATAATTACCAAAACGAGCAAGACCGATTCGAAGAGGCAGGAAAACTTTGGAAGCAAGCTGCAAAGCCATTTTCTGATCATTGGAACAAAGTAATGAATGAGCTTTTAGAACTTGATTTTACAATAGATCCAACTTTTAATATTTACGAAGCGAGTAGGGATTTGCAAAGGGCAAGAAGAGCAGAGTGGCATGAGTTATATACGTTACCGTCACTTTGGAGGTTTTATCAGCCAAGTAAAATTTCTCATGGATCCTATTGGCATGATTGGGGTACAGAGCAAGAAGTAGCTTGGAAAGAAAATTATAGGTTATGGATGACTTTTATAAATGAATATAAGAATAGAGGTGGTAGGATAACCGTTGGTTCGGATTCTGGTTTTATTTTTCAATTATATGGGTTTGCTTACATTCGAGAATTAGAATTAATGAGAGAGGCGGGTTTTCATCCCCTTGAGGTGATAAGAGCAGCTACGTTAAACGGAGCCGAAGCATTAGGTGTCGCTGATAAAATAGGATCTGTTGAGGTAGGAAAATTAGCAGATTTTGTAATCATTGATGAAAATCCACTAAAAAACCTTAAAGTTCTATATGGTACAGGAGCAATTAGGTTAACAGAAGATAATGTTGTAACAAGAGTAGGAGGTGTAAAGTATACAATCAAAGATGGTGTTGTGTATGATGCTAAAAACTTGTTGAAAGATGTAAAAAGAATAGTAGATGCTGCAAAGAAAAAAGAAAATTTCAAAATTCTACAACCAGGTATCAAAGAGTAGTTTTTATAGATACAAAAAAAAGCATCGATACTAATCGATGCTTTTTTTTGTATTAATACATAACTGATCTTAAGAAACAGATGCTGCTTCTTTAGAAAATATATCTACATCGACTTGATTTTTTGTCAGGTCTTCAAAAACTTCTCTTTTACGAATAAGGTGCGCCTCTCCATTATGCCATAATACTTCGGCAGGTCTATATCTTGAATTGTAATTACTCGCCATAGAAAAACAGTATGCTCCAGCATTCTTAAAGGCAATAATATCACCTTCTTTAATTTCTGAAATACGTCTATTGGTAGCGAATGTATCTGTTTCACATATATAACCAACTATAGAATAAAAACGCTCTTTTCCTTCTGGATTTGAGATGTTTATAATTTCATGATGAGAGTTATAAAACATTGGCCTTATTAAGTGATTAAAACCACTATCAATTCCGGCAAAAACTGTAGAGGTAGTTTGTTTAACTACATTGACATTTGCTAAAAAATAGCCAGACTCACTAACAAGAAATTTTCCAGGCTCAAAACCTAAAGTTATTTCTTTTCCATACTCTTTACAAAATGAATTAAATCGTTTGGTGAGTTTTTCGCCAAATTCTTCAATATTAGTTTCTATATCTCCTGGTTTGTAAGGAACTTTAAATCCACTTCCAAAATCTATAAAATCTAAATTTTCAAAGTTTTTTGCGGTTTCGAATAATATTTCACTTGCATATAAGAAAACTTCGATATCTAGGATGTCACTTCCGGTATGCATATGTATACCGTTAATGTTCATTCCAGTATTTTCAACAATTCTTAGAATATGAGGAATTTGATGAATAGATATCCCAAATTTACTATCAATATGCCCAACAGAAATATTGCTATTTCCGCCTGCCATTACATGAGGATTAACTCTGATGCATACAGGTACTTTAGGGTGTTTTGTTCCAAATTGCTCGAGAATAGATAGGTTATCAATATTAATTTGAACCCCCATAGCAGATACTTGTTCTATTTCTTCTAAGGAAACACCGTTTGGTGTAAAAATGATATTACTCGGTTTTACACCTGCAAGTAATCCTAGTTTAACTTCCTGAACAGATACAGTATCTAATCCTGCTCCTAACGAATTCATTAGCTTTAAAATTGCAAGATTAGACAGTGCCTTGACTGCGTAATTCAGTTTTAATCGTTTGACCTTCTTAAACGCTCCAGAAAGGCGATTATACTGTGAAATAATTTTTGAAGAGTCGTATACATATACCGGACTCCCAAATTCTTTTGCAATTGCTAATAAATTTTCATTTTCCATCGTGTCACGAATTTAAGCCTACGAAATTATCAATAAAATTAGAGATATCAGCGCCAGTTATCTAAAAAATCTACTATAACGATAGATTTTGAGATTTTTAACTTGTGTTTAAGCGTGATAAAGATGGTTAATTAGTATTTTTAATAAAAAAACATGTTACCTCTTTTTCCATTGCAAACAGTTGTTTATCCCGGTGAACGTCTGCCTTTACATATTTTTGAAGAACGTTACCAGCAATTAATTAATGATTGCGAAAATGATGGTATTTCTTTTGGTGTTCCAACGTATATAAACAATAAATTAGATTATGGTACAGAAGTAAAGCTTCAAAAAGTGTCTAAGAAGTATGAAAAAGGAGAAAGTGATGTGGTTTGTGTTGGAACTAGAATTTTTAGAATTAAGAATTTCTTTAAACGGTTTCCAGGTAAACTATATGCAGGAGGTGATGTTGAGTTTTTAACCGATAATGATAGTACCGCAGAAGAGTTGCAAGAAGAGCTATTAAAAAATATAGCGATTTTGTACGTAGAGCTTACCATAGAAAACCCACCTTCTTTTGATATTCCTTTTATAAGTTACCAGGTAGCGCATAAAATAGGTTTAGCATTACATCAAGAGTATCATTTGTTAACATTGCGAAGTGAATTGGAACGATTAAATTATCTTATCGGACATTTAAAAATAACAATTCCTGTTGTTCGTGAAATGAATAGGGCCAAAGAAGTGATACAAATGAATGGTCATTTTAGAAATTTTGATCCTTTAGATTTTGAAGATTTTAAATTGTGATATCCCGTATTGTTTTTTAAAACTTTTTAAAGCAAATTTTTGAAAGATATATCTTCGATGTTTTTTACGATAAAAGATTGGCACAGTAACTTCACTTTTCATATTTTTGGGACTCCTATAAAAAAGGCAAAAAAATAATAGTATGAACTTACACGAATATCAGGGTAAAGAGATATTAAGCAGCTTTGGCGTGCGTATTCAGCGCGGTCTTGTTGCTCAAAATGCTAATGAAGCTGTAGCTGCAGCTAAACAATTAACTGCTGAAACCGGTACAGGATGGCATGTTATTAAGGCGCAAGTACACGCAGGTGGACGAGGAAAAGGTGGTGGAGTTAAACTTGCAAAAAACCTTAAGGAAGTTGAAGAGATTGCTGGTCAGATCATTGGTATGAATTTGATTACACCGCAAACTTCTGCAGAAGGTAAGAAAGTTCACCAAGTATTAGTTGCTGAAGATGTATATTATCCTGGGGATAGTGAACCAGATGAGTTCTATATGTCAGTTTTATTAAACCGTACTTCTGGGCGTAATATGATTATGTATTCTACAGAAGGAGGAATGGATATTGAAACTGTTGCAGAAGAAACACCTCATTTGATTTTTACTGAAGAAGTAGATCCATCTGTTGGGTTACTCCCTTTTCAAGCACGTCGAGTAGCATTTAATTTAGGATTAAGTGGTACTGCATTTAAAGAAATGACAAAATTCGTAATGGCATTATATACGGCATATGTAAAATCAGATGCGTCTTTATTTGAAATTAACCCTGTTCTTAAAACAAGTGATGATAAGATCATGGCAGTTGATGCAAAAGTGACTATTGATGATAATGCATTATACCGTCATAAGAATTATGTGGATATGAGAGATATCCGCGAGGAGAATCCTATTGAAGTCGAAGCAAATGAAGTGGGACTTAATTATGTTGACCTTGATGGAAATGTTGGTTGTATGGTTAACGGTGCTGGTCTTGCAATGGCTACAATGGATTTGATTAAGCAAGCAGGTGGAGAACCAGCAAACTTTCTTGATGTAGGAGGTACTGCAGATGCTAAACGTGTTGAAGAAGCGTTTAGAATTATTTTAAAAGATCCTAATGTAAAGGCAATTCTGATTAATATATTCGGAGGAATTGTTCGTTGTGATAGAGTCGCTCAAGGAGTGGTTGATGCATACAAAAATATGGGTGATGCAATCAAAGTTCCTATTATTGTTCGTTTACAAGGAACAAATGCTGATATAGCTAAAGAATTAATCGATAGTAGTGGATTAGATGTACAAAGTGCTGTACAATTCCAAGAAGCTGCTGATAAAGTACAGGCTGTATTGGCGTAGTACTTTATAGATTGTATACTATATATTCGAAGCGATCTATCTAGATCGCTTCTTTTTTTTGTCATATAATAGTGTAAATCATTATGAAAGAAAAAATAGAAGACATAGTTTATAAATTACAAATGAATCCTCATCCTGAAGGAGGTTTCTATAAAGAGACTTATAGAAGTAATGGATTGATTTCTAAGTCTAGTTTAAGTGAAGGATTTTCGGGAGATCGAAATTATGCTACAGCAATTTATTTTTTACTTACGTCAGAGAATTTTTCTGCATTCCATAGGATTAAACAAGATGAAATTTGGCATTACTATAATGGTTCATCATTATATGTGCATGTTATAGGTTTGGATGGAGTTTATAGAAAATATACCGTGGGGATGCAATTGGATCAAGGAGAGTTGCCGCAATTAGTTGTGCCAGCAGGTTGTTGGTTTGCTTCTAGTGTTAAGGATACTAACAGTTATTCTTTGGTGGGATGTACAGTATCTCCTGGTTTTGATTTTAATGATTTTGAGCTGGCAGAAAGAGAAGCGCTAATTAAAGAATACCCAGATCATCAAAAAGTAATAACCCAATATACTAGAAACTGAAGAAAGCTCTAATAGAGAATGATAAAACATGTAAGTTGTTTTTTTAGGAGCAAAGAAGCTTTTGTTAAGTAATGGTTAAAGATTCTTTTTAACGTAACAAACTGAGATCGTTCGTAGTCTTATAGATATAAATCAATAAAAACGAATAGATCATGAAAAAACTAAATGTATTATTTCTGGCAATTGTAATTGCAGTCAGTTCAGTAGCCCATGCCAATACTAATCCGTCTACTACAGAAAATGTTCTGACCCAAGAGATTAAAGGGTTACTTAAAAAACCTAATTTTAAAATTACAAATGAATTGATAGCTGATGTTATCTTGACGATTAATGATGAAAATGAAATCGTAGTGTTGTCTGTTGATTCTGAAAGTGAGGTATTAGAAAATTACATCAAAGGTCGTTTGAATTATAAAAAAGTTCATACAAGTTTTAGTTCTGATAAAGTCACTTTTAAATTACCAGTGCGACTAGTAGAAGAATAAAACTGTTAAATAGTTTATAGAATTATAAATCCCGGATTAATCAACCGGGATTTATTTTTTACCAGTATTGATGAACATATTTTTTGATATGCTCCTGATAGATATTTCTTATTGTCTCGACATCACCATTTGTAAGATTATTTATACTACTGGCGCTGATATTTGATACTAATTGTTCAACATTAGAGGCTCCAGGAATTACACAACTTATTTCAGGGTGATTTAAAATCCATTTTAAAGCTAAATGTGGTAACGAAACATCTGGAAAATGTTGTTTTAAAAGTTCAACAGTTTCAAGTCCTAGATTGTAATCTACTCCTGAGAAAGTTTCACCTTTGTCAAAAGCATCACCATTTCTATTAAAAGCTCTATGATCATCTTTGTGAAAAGTGGTTTTCTTCGAGTATTTACCACTAAGTAGCCCACTAGCAAGAGGTACCCTTGCGATGATGCCTATATTTTTCTTTTTGGCTTGTTCAAAAAACAACTCATTTGGCCGTTGTCTAAACATATTAAAGATAATTTGAACCGTAGTAACATTATCGTATTCTATAGCTTTTATGGCCTCTTCAACTTTTTCGACACTTACTCCTAATGCACCAATTTTACCCTCGTCTTTTAATTTGTCAAACTCTTCAAATATTTCTGGGCGATAATATACTTCTGTGGGAGGGCAATGCAATTGGATTAAATCAAGTGTCTCTATTCCAAGATTAGTAAGACTGTCCTCGACATATTGCCTTAAGACCTTGGCTGTATAGTTTTTGTTTGTATGGGGGGTGATAAAACGCCCACATTTACTGGCGACGTATATTTTTTCGGATCTTGATTTTATCAATCTACCTACAGCTTTTTCACTTAAACCTTCGCTGTATACATCGGCAGTATCAATAAAGTTGATTCCTGAGTCTATTGCGGTGTTAAGAATTTTGTCTGCATTAGCGTTGTTAAAAGTAGAGCCCCATTTACCGCCTACTTGCCATGTGCCTAAGCTGATTTCAGATATGGAATATCCTGTTTTACCTAAAGTTCTGTAATTCATGTGTGTTTACTAATATTGAATATAGATTACTCTATTTTTTAATGATTTTTAATAAGATAGTTAATGCTAACTGTAGCCAGATCAGAGTCCGGGAATTTTGAAAAATAGGTATTCTCACTTTCTAAGCCAACTTCTTTAACTATTTTAAGAAAAGAAGCAATTTCTAAAATGTATTGGTCCGAGAACCCGTGAGTGGCGTCATATGCAGTAGCAGCTGTTTTGCCAATGTTTTTTGCTGTTAATGATGGAGAGATAGTGTGTAGCTCAATAATGATTAGGCCAAATTTTGCAATGTGAGGTTCCCAGTTTTGTAAGTGATCTTTTAAATTGCGCTCAACATCATCATTGTTTAGTCGTTTTCCTCTATACGAAAATGCTCCAGTAGAAATACTAGGAGCGTCTAATGTAGTGGTTGGTTGGCTCCAAATTCTATTATGATCTAGGAATGTACGAACCGATAATAGGTCTTTCAATTCAATTTGATAATTCTTTTTTAAGTCTTTTTGAAGTAAATCAGGATCACTAATATCTCCCCAAATCACTTTGGCCCATATGTCAGCTTGAACAAGGTTTGCGCGAGTTACCTTTAGAGCAGCTTTATTGTAATCTGCACCAACTAGAAATAATGGGTGATCGTCTAAGTGTTTGCCTCGAAGTGTCTTTGATGCTATGACATCAAATAGATGAATCAAAAAAGCCCCATTTCCACATCCCATATCTAGAATACCCTTAGGTTGTTCGTCTAAAGGTTTATTAAACAAACTAATTATAATTTCATCGATTTTTTTAAAATAGGTAGCATGTGCACCCCCGCTGCCCCATACATTCATCTCTCTATCAACATGAATCTCACTTTCATTTTGAGTTTTCCATAAAATATTAGGATCTCCAAACAGCAACGTATTCATTTTTCTAAACATAGGGATGTATGAAACGGTGACACCATAAGCCGAAGCTCTTTTTGCAAAAAATAAACCTTTTTCTGTGAACGTATAGTGATTGTTAGACTTTGAAAACCAACCTAAGTCAGATAGAAATGTGAGTATGGTGTTAAAACTTTTAGGGTGTTGATGGTATTCATCAGCACTAAAAGATGCTTCCATAAAATATTTATGAAACATACCTCCCATGCCTAAATGAACAACAGTAGGCCCTACAAGGATACCTTCAATATGTTTAAGAATTTGGTTTTGAATTTGATTAGTTGTATTTTCTGAAGAAGGTGTGAGGTTAAAACGATCTTGGTACTTCTTGAATAATTTTTCAAGTTTATAAAAAGGTTCGATTTCAAATTTTCTTGGATGAAATTTACCAGAATACTCAAGTAAATCTACAACGTCTTCATATAGATAAAAATGCTCGAATGCGATTTTTGAATACTCATTAATACTAACTATGATTTCGTTACCTTCATTTTGATACGTTAACCAGCCTTGTGCAGCTAAGATTCGCAAAGCAACATTAATGTATCCTTCATTTGCTTTGTGAGCAGAGGCTATCTGTGTAACAGATGTCTCTTTATGATCTAGAAGGTGTTTTGTGATATCATTTTTGAATAATGAATAAGCAACAGGAGCAACTGCGATTCCGTCTAAATGACGAAAAAGCTCTTCCCTGTATTTTTGTTTTTGTTCGGTGGTGAGCATAGGTGCTTCTTTGAAAGGTTATGGTTAGTTACCCTCCAAATTAAGCATTTATTCTGAATAGCTAAATAGATTAAAAGGATATATGAAGTGATTTTACTTTTTAATTAATTCTTCGATTTGTGATTGTAAGTTTTTTTCTGTCCATACAATATACAAGAACCATTCGACCAATCATTAGTCAACTGTGATCACATATGTCATGATGATAAATCGTTCTATTTTTTTACTATTAATTTTCGTCCCTTAGACAAGTATAAAATTGGTCCAATTATGCCAATCATTGAAATTATTATCCACATTCCTTTTGAACCATTGACTTCATTTGTTAAAATTTGAATTATTGCCACAAGAGTTGTTGTCATAGAGCCTAAGCAAATTAGAAAAAATAAGATTACTAAAAATGTTTCCATATTATTTTCATTTGTTTATTTGATTTATTCCGCAATCGATTCAGGTTGTTGAGCATTGTAAAATTATTTAATAGGATAAATTTTTTTGACCTTTCCTTGTTTAAATAATTCTTTAATTATTTTAATGTCAACCTTTACGGTATCAGTTGAGTAATTTCCTTCACCTCCTATTTGGTATATGAAATCATACTTTTCAATTTCATATTCATTATAATTCAACCAAACAAAGTCTGAAGTGATTTTAATAGTTCTTAGTGTTGTGTAATTTCCATTATCAGTTTCATATTGTATTATTTGTGTTTGATCTCCGTTGGTTAATTTACTTAACTTTTCTTCATTTTTTTTTATTTGATTAACAGCAAAATATCCAATTCCGAATAGGATTATTATTACCCCACTAAATAGCCAAATTGGAATCCATTTCTTTGATTTAAAGTTCTTATAATAAGTTTTGTTTTCAGATTTTAAATCTTTTGGCTCAAATTCGTTATTACACGATGTACATGTGAATATGTTTTTAGTTTTATATGGAGAAATAGGAATGTACATCAAATGATAAACCGATACCTTTTTTTCGACTATTATTTGGCTGGAAGCGTTACAGTTATAACATTTAATTTCTTTCGGTCTGTATGAGTGGATTGAGATTTGGTAGGTTCCTGAAATATAAACTATCATGCAGTTTTAAAAGTATTTGGTTTTTTTAATTATACCTAAGGTAATAACATATATGTCATGACAGAGCAAAATGTTACCTAGCGATCGATAAATTTGCGCATTGTTTGTTGTTGTTTTTTTTTTTTTTTTCATTTTTCAAGCATTGCCCTTACCAAAAATACAACAACCATTCGATTCATTACTTAGTTGCTATGATCACATATATGTTGTTGGCAATCGTTTTTTATTTTAGGGGAATAAGAGAAATACTTTTGACAAAAAAGCACCAAATCCAATAGAGGTTAGTATAAACTACCAATATGATTTGATAAAACTTATTAATTTAATCTTCTCCTCCAAATTCCGAATACGACTTTCTGGTTCTTGTACTTTTTTTCTGATGCTCTTGGTTATTATTAACTGATCTATTTCTTCAATCATAATTTGAAACATTTTTAAGTGTTTGTCAAAAATGTTATATAGTTACCCTGGTAACTATATTTCTCTGATATCACTCAAATATTTAGCAAGTTTATAATCAACTTAAAATTATTTACGCCTGTGACACCTCATGTATTTCAAATGTACTAAAAAATGTATTGGATAAAGTTGAATTATAGGAAATCATAACAAAATCAATGCTTTATGAGGGGGGCTCCGTAGCCTTTATAATGTTACTAATGATTACATCGATAGATGTAATAAATAAAGCATTTATTCTGAATAGCTAAATAGATTAAAAGGATATATGAAGCTTTTTTTACTTAAAAAAAACTAAGAGGTCTTCTTTTTGGGTGTAGTTTCTTTTTTGGCATTGGGCCTCTTAAATGAATAATGAGTCCGTTAAGAAAATTTCTAAGAATTTGATCACCACATTCCATATATTTTGGGTGGTTTTCATTCCTGAAAAAGGCTCCTAGTTCACTTTTTGATACTTTAAAATCTACTAAAGCACAAATTTTAATAATATCGTCGTCACGTAATTTATGTGCAACTCTTAACTTTTTGAAAATGTCGTTGTTTGTCAAACCCATACTGCAAAGGTATGTTTTGTAACTATATTATGGTTAAATATAATTTGAAATTTACTATTTTCGGCAAAAAGTAATTAGGACGATGTATAGTAAAGAAGAAAAATTGAGTTTGCTTTCTGAGATGATACAGTTTGCAAAAGCAGATAAGAACTTTAAGGAACAAGAGTATAACTTTATTGTGGTTGTGGGATCTCAGTTAGGTGTATCAGAAGAAGAAATCAAAAAATTGATTGAAGAAGGAGTAGCAAAAAAGAACTTACAACCAGAATCTCAGCGCATTCTTCAGTTTCATCGTTTAGTACTTCTTATGAATGTTGATCAAGAAACTTCTCTAGAAGAGATTCATAAAATTAAAGATATAGGTTTGCGTATGGGATTGCGACCAGAAGCTTTAGATACCGTTTTAAAAGAAATGCATAACTATCCTAATAAAGTTATTCCGCCTAAAGAATTGATAGCAATTTTTACTAGATTTTATAATTAGTAGAAAAATGTTGATTTATTGATAGCAGATAGTTATTCTGCAATAAAAAACATCTTTACGAGCTTGTCTTGTAGAGATGTTTTTTATTGCGGTTTTGTCATTGTTTTTATATCAAAAACGACAAAAAGTCACTAAATACCATAGTTAAGATGACAAACTGTCATTAAAAATGGATTGGAACCTAATTTGCTATATCCTCATTGTAAATAAAAATATAAATAACATTTAAAAACAAATACAATGAGTTTAATAAAAAGAACAGATAGATTGCCATTCCTTTTCGATGATTTTTTTGCAACTGACTGGTTAGGAGGTACTACAAACACAAGTAGAATTGGATTTAATACTCCTGCGGTTAATGTACAAGAAACAGATAATGATTTTAAAGTAGAATTAGCGGCTCCAGGGCTTAGTAAAGAGGATTTTAATATTGAATTAGATAACGATACGCTAATAATTTCATCACAAACAAAATCTGAAAAAGAAACAAAAGAGAATGCAGGTAAATATACCAGAAAAGAATTTAGTTATGGTTCATTTAAAAGATCATTTAATCTGCCAGAAATTGTTGATAATGCATCAATAGAAGCGATATATGAAAATGGAATATTAGCCGTGATTATCCCAAAAAAAGAAGAGGCTAAAATACAGCCAAAAAGATTAATCGAAATTTCATGATTTGTGTTGAGTTTAGATTTATTTAGTTAATGAGTGAAAAAACGTCCTTTATACAAGGGCGTTTTTTTATTTTTTAAAGATAAATGCTAAGTATTTCTTTTTAAGAGAGGCTGAAATATATTTTTTAAGTCAAAAAAAAATTGTATCATTGTGATATCAAAATGATATTATTATGAATAAAGAGAAAAGAATTAAAGCGATTAGTGGTTATATAATGCTTGGAGCATTGTTATTAGTTTTGATAAGTATGATTTTAGGTTTGATCATAACTGGAAAACCTTTTTTTATAGTTTTACTTTTGGTTTTGCTGTTTATTGGAAAAGGTTTTTTTATTGTAAACCCTAATAGTTCTAAAGTGATGGTGTTGTTCGGTGCATATAAAGGAACAGTAAAGGATAATGGCTTTTTTTGGATTAATCCTTTTTATACCAAACAAAGAATTTCGTTAAGAGCTAGAAACTTTTATAGTGAACGCGTAAAAGTAAATGATAAGATTGGTAATCCGATTTTGATTAATGTTATTTTAGTGTGGAAAGTAAAGAATACATATAGAGCTGCATTCGATGTGGATCAATATGAAGATTTTGTAAGAGTACAAACCGATGCAGCCGTAAGAAAACTTGCAGGTTCATATCCTTATGATAACTTTGCAGATGGAAAAAATGAAGTAACATTGCTATCTGGTATGGATGAGGTTAATGAAGCATTAGAAAATGAAATAACAGAGCGTTTATTGATTGCCGGGATAGAGGTAACAGAAGCACGAATTGGGTATTTAGCTTATGCTCCAGAAATTGCAAATTCAATGTTGAAACGTCAACAGGCTGTAGCTATTGTTGCTGCTCGAAAAAAAATAGTTGAAGGCGCTGTTGGTATGGTAGAAGATGCATTGTTTAAATTATCAAAAGATAATATCATTGATTTTGATGATGATAAAAAAGCATCTATGGTCAGTAATTTGATGGTTGTTCTTTGCGGAGATAAAGAAGCAACCCCAGTAATTAATACAGGTACATTACATTCGTAATCTATGAGTAAAAAAAAATCATTTGTTCTTAGAATTGACCCAGAAACTTTTAAATTAATAGAGAAATGGGCAGATGATGAATTTCGTAGTGTTAACGGTCAGTTAGAATGGATGATGCATAAGTGTCTTAAGGATGCCAAGCGTCTAAAATCAAAAAATCTACCTGAAGATTCAGGAGGTAAAGAATAAAGATTTACATATAAAAATGCCCTTCGTATGAAGGGCATTTTTTATAGGAAAAATACCCTTTCATATAAGATCTAAGTCTCGATATTACCTTTTATAAATCAATATTTGTGACATTTTCTTGAAATAAAGAATGATTGTTTTAATTGTTTTAAGATTTTATAAGTGTATTTTACACTTATAAATATCTTTGTATGAGTAACTTTTATTTGATATTTAATTAGTCTTATGCAGAGTAAAGAGAGTTTTAAGCAATAGAGATGAAACAAAAAGAAGATTATTTATTGAACTTTTTTGTTAAAAGTGAGGTGTTCTTTAAAACAATATTTCTACTACTTGGTTTAGTTACTTCTGCTCAGAAAGTATCTCAAAAATTCACACATTACGGAAAAGAAGAAGGCCTTAGTCAAAGTAGCGTGAATTTTATATATCAGGATTCCAGAGATTACTTGTGGGTAGCTAATTTTGGCGGTATTAATAAGTTTGATGGATATAATTTTACTTCATATTCTAATGAATTCGGAGACAGTTCTTCTATTGCTGATAATGCAGTCTGGACCATTTTAGAATGCAAAGATCAAACGCTTTGGTTTGGTACAAAAATGGGATTAAGTAAGTTTAATTTTGAAGAGAATAACTTTAAAAACTATTTGATACGAAAGCAAAATAAAACCCTGGGTAACCTAGCCGTAAAAACGCTTTTTGAAGATCAAAAAGGGAGATTTTATGTGGGATCAGAAGGTGAGGGGTTGTATATCTTTTCTAAAGAAAAAGAAACGTTTACTTTGGTAGAAGAATTACCATCTACTGCAAAAATAAGTGCTGTCACAGAGGATGTATTGGGTAATTTGTGGATAGGAACCGAAAACCTAGGACTTTTTAAAATCAGTTCAGATAGATCTGAAGTTATAGCCTTTTTTAATATTGGATCGTTTAAAACTAAAACTATTTGGAGTTTACACGCTGACCAAAATCACAATATCTGGATAGGAACAGATAGTGATGGATTAGTAAAGTATAACACGAATACAAATTCATTTATTTTTTATAAAGATCAATCAGAAAAATTTAATTACAAAGGAGGAAACAAAATAAAATCTATAGAAAAAGGAGATGATAATTATATATGGATTGGTAGTGCTACAAAAGGACTTTCCTTGTATTCTTATGAAGAAAATCGATTCTATAATTATAATAAAGACCCTTATGATAGCAATTCTTTATATGATAACGATGTAAGTAGTATATTTTTTGGGGCTAATAATGTTTTATATGTGGGGTTTTATACTAAGGGTTTTGATAAAGTAATACAAAATCCCTTTCAAGTCTTAAAAAACAATCCAAAAATAAGTAATAGTCTAAGTAATAATAATGTTTATTGTATATATCGCGACCATAATGATATTCTTTGGTTTGGTACATATGGAGGAGGGCTTAATCGTTACGACCCGCAAACACAAAAATTTGATCATTTTAAGAATGAAGAAAACAATCCCTCTAGTTTAAGTCATGATTGGGTAAGAATTATTTATGAAGATCGTGCTAATACAATGTGGATTGGAACATGGGGAGGAGGCCTAAATAAATTTAATAAAAAGACTGGTACTTTTAAACGTTACCTACCACAATCAGGAGAAAATAATGAGTTAAGTCATAATATAATTACTGCTATATTCGAAGATAAAGATGGTGAATTATGGATTGGTACGTATGGAGGAGGAATTAATATCTACCAACCAGAAACAGATGATTTTATATCAATCGTTCATGATAAAAAAAATGATGACTCATTAAGTGATGATCATATAACGTCTTTTTATCAGGATAAAAAAGGAATTATATGGGTGTGTACATATGGGGGAGGACTCAATGCCTATGATAAAAGTACGAGGAAGTTTGAAAGATTTTTACCTGATACAGAAAAAGATTTTAGTCTTAATGATCATAAAATATTACATATTTATGACGAACAAGACAAAGATTTTTTTTGGATAACAACATTAGGAGGAGGGATAAACAAGTTTTACTATAAAGAAAAAAAATTCATTAACTATACCGAAAAAGACGGATTGTCTAATAATTCTACAATGGGTATGTTGCAAGATGATAATGAAAGGTATTGGATAAGCTCAAACAACGGTTTGTCACACTTTGATCCAGAGAACGAGACTTTTGTGAATTATACAATAAAAGATGGATTAGTAGGAGATGATTATAATCTTGAAGCCTATGCAAAGACAAATGATGGGGTGTTTTATTTTGGAGGTAAAAACGGAATTACATATTTCAAGCCTAAAGAAATAGAATCAAATGTAGCTTTTCCAAAAATTAATTTTACAAAAGTTAAGATAAATGATAGCGTATATTTTAAAATTCCGGAAAGACTGAATATTCCGTTTGAAAGTCATGCCACTTTTGAATTTGCGGCAATCAACCCTGATAAGCCCAGTAAAATTAATTATGCTTATCAATTAATAGGGTATGATGAAGATTGGCGTTATCTGAATAAGAATCGTTATTTAGAGTTTACTAATTTAAACCCCGGGAGTTATGAATTAAGAATAAAATCAACAGATAGTAATACTTTATGGAATGAAAATTATACCAGTATTTCATTACATATTCCGACACCTTGGTACATGACCTGGTATTTTAAGAGTAGTCTGATTTTAATTCTTGTACTGGCAACATATAGTTATTATCGTATTAAACTTAATAGAGCAGAAAGACGAAACCAGTTGTTAGAGAGAAAAGTAAATGAACGAACAAAAACTATTCAACAAAAAAATATAGCGTTAAGCAAGGAAAAAGATAAAACCGAAGATGCATATACCAAATTGAAAAAGCTAGAGAATTTTAAAAATGAATTTACAGGTATGTTGGCTCATGATCTTAAAAATCCTTTGGTTACAATTTTGGGATATTCTTCTGATACTTCTGATAACCCTAACCTGAAAAGTATCAATAAATCTGGTAAGACGATGCTTAATTTAATCGAGAATATGCTAGAAGTGCAAAAGTTTGAGAGTACAGATGTTCAATTAAATATGAATACGTGTAACCTTAGAAGAGTAATTCTAGAAGGAACAGATCATGTTAATTTATTGGCGTCAGAAAAACGAATACAAATAAATAATACCGTTGATGAAATCTATAGCGTAAATATAGATCGAGATGTTATCGAAAGAGTTTTTATAAACCTTCTAACAAATGCAATCAAATTCTCTAAATCTGAGGAATATATAGAAATCTCAGCAAAAGTAGAAGATAAAAACCCTAGTAAGATCATTGTTTGTGTAAAAGATAATGGATCGGGTATACCGAAACACCTTTTGTCTTTTATATTTAATAAATTTTCACAAATAGAAGCAAAAGATTCTGGAGTGGCCCAATCTACTGGATTAGGATTGTCTTTTTGTAAAATGGCAATAGAAGCACATGGTGGTGAAATTTGGGTTACATCAGAAATTAATAGAGGTAGTTCTTTCTTTATTACGCTTCAAAGAACATCAGATAGTATTGTTGCCGAAAACCAAACTAACACCAATAACAATGCATATAGCAATCCTATGCATCGTTTAAATTTAGAAGAAAAAGATTTTAATTTGTTGAATTCTTTTACAGAAAAAATTAATACCTTGACCATATACGAAATGGGTGAGTGGCTGGATATTTTTGATAAACTATCAGCCCATGAAACGGATAATGTTAGAAAGTGGCGAGATATGATGATGGAAGCACTTACAAGTTTTGACGAAAAAGCCTTTTTATATCTTAAAGAAAAAGTACTGAATACATCTTTGAAATGATACCCCTATGGAATACTCTATATTAGTTGTTGATGACCAGCCAGAGAATATTAGATTTATAAGTATTTTATTAAAAGAAATGGAGTTAGGGAATAAAATTTATTCTGCACCTAATGGAAAGGTAGCTCTAGGATTAATAGAGAAAATAACTCCAGATTTAATTTTGTCAGACTGGGGGATGCCGGAGATGGATGGTTTAGAATTGTTGAAAGCCTTAAAAGCATCACATAAAACTAAGGACATACCATTTATTATGATATCTGCAATTAAGATAGATGCAGCATCTATGAAAGAAAGTTTTGAAGCTGGAGTTCATGACTATCTAAAAAAACCCTTTGATAAATTGGAGTTTGTAGCTCGAGTTACTGCTACTCTTAAACTTCAAGACGCCTATCTTAAAATCAAAAAAAACGGAGAAGAGATTGCAAATCAAGCACTATTGATTTCTAAACAACATGAAGAACTTCAGAAGTTGAATATGCTTAAGGATAGGATTTTTTCAATCATATCTCATGATGTACGGGCCCCACTGGCTACTTTAGATGGTTTGTTAGAGATTTTTAGTGATGAAGAAATACAATTAGATGAAAAAGAATTGATTGGATATGTTGGTACAGTCAAAACGGAATTGAATAGTATTCAATCTTTAATGGATAATCTACTCTATTGGGCCAAATCTCAATTGGCAAATAGAGAAATGAGTAAAACAGATGTAAATATAAATGAAGTAACCCAGGAAATATCTGAGCTATTTCATGATAAAATTGTAAAGAAATCATTAGATTTTTATAACCATGCAAACAGTAATACCACTATTTATGGAGATAAAAATGTAATATCATTTGTTATTAGAAATTTGTTTGCTAATGCAATTAAATTTACGCCAATAGGTGGCAGAATAACGGTTGACCTTAAAGTAATCGAAGATTCTGTTGTAATTTCAGTTATCGATACCGGGGTAGGAATGGATAAAGAAGTATTAGATTCTATTTTTGATGAGGATATGGTTTCTACTCAAAAAGGTACTTCTGGAGAAGTAGGTACTGGTTTAGGGCTGATGTTATGCAAAGAATTAATAGAGCAAAACAAAGGTTCGTTATCTGTGAAAAGTGAAATAGGTAAAGGAAGTACTTTTAGTTTCACAATTCCAATTGAAAACTGAAATCATTATAAAAAAATATCACTTCAACAGAGTTAACTAAAATTTGTTTATGAATTCATTTCAGGAAGTTTCATGCAAAGTTTCAAGGGATAAGACGCTACTTATCAAGACCAAAGCAGAAAATATTTCATTAGATAAAGAAGTGTTTGCAGTAAATTGGTTTGTTACTAAGAATAAAACATTGTACAATTTTTATAATCTTTTAGCTGTTAAAAGTGTTTATAATGTAGGAGCAAGGCCAATTTTTAAAGGAGAGATTGTAAAAAAAATACTAGGAAGTGATCAACAAAATATGCTATTAATAGTTAAGTATCCTTCTGTAAAAAGTTTTAAGAATTTGATCGAAAAATTATACTTTAAGCTTATAAGTGTGATAAGAATCAAAGCTGTAAAAGATTTCAATTTTGGGTTTACCACAAAAAATAATTTTAAAGCAAGTAAGACAAAGGATACAACAAAAAAGTATGCTGTTCATCACTATAGTGGAGAACATACTTCGGCAACCAAAAAAATAGTAATTGATTTAGCAAGTAGATATCAGGTTAAACTTTTTTATTCGGGATCAGTATCCTCATTGGTACATATTAAAAACAAAGATAAAAACCCAAAGCAGATTTCTTGCAATATGGATGAAATATTACTTTGGTATTCAGATTCAGAAGAAAGTATAATGGCCTTTGTTGAAAATAAGTCCTACAAAGAATTTATAGCACAAACATCAAATTCATATTTAGGAATCTTGGATAGGTCGTTGTAATAGAAAAAAGGATTTCCCCCTTTATGTGTCATAGTACTAAACCATATCTTTTTTTACATAAGAGGATTTTTCAAACTCTCTAATGTTCATCGATAATATGGGTACATTAGGAAACATAGTCTTAAGAGTCGTTACTATTTTTTTTGAAAGGTCTAATTTTTGTTCATCCGTTCTTCCTTCCATGATATTACCAAATACGTGTATAAAATCATCATTAGTATTTCCTATAGTATAATGCTGAAAAGGGTTGATTCGTACTTTGATATCTCCTTTTGCAAAAAGTCCTGTAGAATCTGCAGTGTCATACACATTTTTAATGATCTCTTCTGGTGTTTTAAGTGTTATGATATGTTCTGAACAATCTAATATAAAGTGTGGCATGTGGTGTACTATTTTTGATCAATTATTTAGAAAGTAATTTTCAATTTTTGAAATGTATTTTTCTTTTTCTGTATCGGGTAACCAACTGGCATTAAAACTATTTTTCACGAGTTCGGTAATTTGTCTCTTAGAGAGGTTTAATGCTTTTGCAATACCAAGATAATTTTCGTTCATATACCCTCCAAAATATGCGGGATCATCAGAATTAACAGTAACTAATAAGTTTTTATCCATCATTTTTACAATAGGATGATCTTTTAAATCAGTAACCACTTTTAGTTCTAAATTAGAAAGGGGGCATAATGTAAGTGGTATTTGCTGTGTTGCTAATCTATCAACCAATTTATGATCATCTAAACAGCGATTACCATGGTCAATACGCTTTACGTTTAACAGGTCAAGGGCTTCCCAAATGTACTCGGCAGGGCCTTCTTCTCCGGCATGTGCTACTGTGATAAAACCTTCTTCTATGGATTTAGCAAAAACACGTTCGAATTTAGATGGTGGATTTCCTATTTCAGAAGAGTCCAGGCCTACACCACTAATCCATTTTTTATAAGCTAAACCCTGTTCTAATGTTTTAAAGGCTGAAGCTTCATCAAGGTGTCTTAAAAAAGACATAATTAACCTAAAAGTGATTCCTAATTTTTCTTTTCCATCTTCTAGTGCCTTATAAATCCCTGTAATTACGGTATCAAAAGAAATTCCTCGGTCGGTATGTGTTTGCGGGTCAAAAAATATTTCAACATGTTTTACATTTTGCTCATGAACTTTGTTTAAATATGACCAAGTAAGATCATAAAAATCGTTTTCATGGATCAAGACATTTGCTCCCGCATAATAAATGTCAAGAAATTCCTGAAGATTATTAAACTTGTAAGCATTTTTTAATTCGGTAACTGTTGAATACTTAATTTTTATATTATTTCTTTTAGCAATTTCGAACATTAATTCAGGTTCAAATGTGCCTTCAATATGTAAATGAAGCTCGGCTTTGGGTATTCCTTCTATGAACTTTTCGATTGAAATAGTACTCATAATTCTTGATTGTTTAAGGGGAAATTACACTTTTTGATCTTGTACTTTGTCTTGCAACATTTTAATTTCATCACGTAACCTAGCGGCCGTAATAAAATCTAACTCTTTAGCGGCTTTCTCCATTTCTTTTCTGACATTACGAATACGTGTTTCTAATTGTTCTTTGGTATAATATGCTGTTTCTTCCTCTGCAGCTTGCAAAGTTGGTGACGTTTCGAATTGGTATGGTTCAATTTTTTTACCATAAAGAGCATTATCTAATGATTTTTTGATGGCAGTAGGCTGAATATTGTGTTTAGTATTATACGCAATCTGCTTTTCTCGTCTGTATTCTGTAGCATCTATAGTTTTTTGCATACTATCGGTAATCTTATCTGCGTACATAATAGCTTTTCCATTTACATTACGAGCAGCTCTACCAACCGTTTGTACTAAAGATCTTTTATTACGTAAAAAACCTTCTTTGTCTGCGTCAAGAATAGCAACTAATGAGACTTCGGGTAGGTCCAATCCTTCTCTAAGTAAGTTTACGCCAATAAGTACATCAAAAATTCCTTTTCTTAAATCTTGCATAATTTCAACACGCTCGAGCGTATCGACATCACTATGAATATATCTACAACGAACATTAATTCTTGTAAGATATTTGGCTAACTCTTCTGCCATTCTTTTGGTTAGCGTAGTTACCAAAATACGTTCATCAACTTCGATTCGCTTATGCATTTCTTCAATTAAATCATCGATTTGATTTAAACTTGGGCGCACTTCAATAACAGGATCCAATAGTCCTGTGGGTCTGATAATTTGTTCAACAAAAGTTCCTTCACTTTTTTGTAATTCATAATCTGCAGGTGTAGCACTTATATACAATACTTGATTTTGTATAGCTTCAAGTTCTTCAAACTTTAAAGGTCTGTTATCCATTGCTGCAGGAAGTCTAAAACCATATTCTACTAGATTTTCTTTTCTTGATCGATCTCCACCATACATAGCATGAGTTTGAGGTATCGTTACGTGACTCTCATCTATAATCATTAAATAATCGTCAGGAAAATAGTCTAATAAACAAAAGGGTCTTGTGCCCGGATTTCTGCCATCTAGATAACGCGAATAATTTTCGATTCCAGAGCAATAGCCCAATTCTTTGATCATTTCAAGGTCAAAATTTGTTCGTTCCTCTAATCTTTTAGCTTCAAGAGGTTTACCGATCTCCTTGAAGTATTCTACTTGTTTACCTAAATCTAATGCTATCTGATCAATGGCAGCATTAAGGATATCAGGAGACGTTACAAACATATTAGCAGGGTAGATATTTAAGCGCTCATACTTTTCTATAATGCTATTGGTTTGCACATCAAAAGCTTCAATTTCTTCAATTTCATCACCAAAAAAATGTACCCTAAATGCATCATCTGCATAACTAGGAAAAATATCAACAGTATCTCCTTTTATTCTAAAATTACCGTGTTTGAACTCTGCTTCAGTTCTTGAATATAAACTTTGTACTAAGCGATGTAATAATGCCGTACGCGAAACAAATTGTCCTGTTTCGATAGAGATTACATTTTTTTGAAACTCTACCGGATTACCAATACCATATAAACAGGATACTGAAGCAACTACAAGTACATCTCGTCTTCCGGATAGTAGAGATGAGGTTGCACTTAATCTCATTTTCTCTATCTCATCATTAATCGACAAGTCTTTTTCTATATATGTACCAGAGGTAGGAATGTAAGCCTCAGGTTGATAATAATCATAATAAGAAACAAAATATTCGATAGCATTATTCGGAAAAAATTGTTTAAACTCAGAATATAGCTGTGCTGCTAGGGTTTTATTGTGGGCTAGGACCAAAGTAGGTCGCTGTACTTTTTCGATCACATTCGCCGCTGTAAATGTTTTTCCCGATCCAGTTACTCCTAAAAGTGTTTGGTATTTTTCATTTGATTCGATGCCTTCAACTAATTGTCTTATGGCATCAGGCTGGTCTCCAGTGGGTTTGAATTTAGATTTAAGTTCGAACTTCATGAATCTTTTCTTTTTCCTTTTTAAACATTAAAGATACTGAAACATAAAGTTTTGATAGCTACTATTTATTTCTAAAAAAATGTGAAATTTTATATACTACGTAAGGCTGTTTGAAATTAATCAAACAGCCTCAATCCAAATAAACAATTCAGAAATAAACAAACAAACTAACCTAAAACAGTAAAATCATGATTTACTCTATTGATTTTCCCACTAAAACCAATAAACAAGATTTAAATAGTACTTGCAGTATTTTGCATGATTTTACTTACTATATCTTTTAGTTTACTATCAAGTACTTTTATATAATTACTAGCACTCGTTGTATAATATTTGTATTCTTTGTTATTAATATTCAAAGTAGTTATAGATTTATCTCGTTTTCTTTTAAACGTAATATTTTCTTTAGGATCTTTTGTCAATGTTGCTTTTAAGCTTTCAAATTCTTCCTTACTTAATTTCTTATTTATCTTTCCTTTTACACTAACATTATTAATACCTGAGTACGCAATTGATCCATCTTTAAATATCCATAAATCATAAACAGGACATTTTCCATTACAAGGACTTTTTGAGTAATATATTAGAATATCATCTTCTGCCGAAGTCAAGGGTGTTTTCTTAGTAGAACTACAAGAGAAATTTAATAGTGCCAGTAGCATTACGAGATACTTCATATTCTTATTTTTATTGTTTAATTAATCAGCGTCATAAGAAGCTGTTATCTTATTTTTTAATTTTTATGAAGTCTACAATGCGATTTGTTTTTATCTCCAAAAGTATGTGCTCTTTTCCAGGCTCCTGGAGCTGGTAAAAATGTTTTATTACTTTTTGAAATATTTCCACGAATGTAGTTTCTTAGTTTTACCATTTCATTGTCATCATACATGATCTTGATTTTTTGTTCAGCACCACTAGTTCCATTAACACCTTCTGCTCTAGTTGTGAACGTAGCAAATATTTCAGCGATATCTTCTCCAGGATTTGTTGAAGCATATTGTGTGACAAAACGTTCTTGATACTTGGTATAAAATTCTTGTGCTTGAACTTCGGTTTCAGTATTTTGAAATTCTTCCCAGATATCTGCCCAATGATTTTTGTGAAGCTTATTAATATTAGAATCAGATTTTGCGCAACCTTCTCCCGGAAAGTAGTTTGTGCAGTTACTTTGTTTTATCGAGGCATCTAGTTGCGTATTATCCAATGTAATAATATGTCCAAACTCATGTATGATAGTGTAGGCAAGTTCCCCTTTAGCGTTAAACCCTCCTTCATATGCATAATCGACAGCTATACCCATTTGCCATTTTGAAAGGTCTTGAGTACGTTCTATAACATATCCAAGTACGCCTTTGTCTTCACTGTCATCTCCAGAATAAATCATGAATTCGCTCATTTTAGATCGATACTCTAGAGGAACAATTTTTTTAGTTAATTCCCATATTTCCTGATGCTTTTGAGTATCTTTTTGTAGAGCTAGTGCATTTCCTGATACGTTAAAGTCTTTTTGTTTTACAATATTTTCCCCCTCTACTTTGTACAAGGTTAAATTTTTTAGACTACCATCACCATCTGCACTGTTTGCTTCATTTTGTATTGGTCCGGTACCATCATCATCGTTATTACAAGATTGAATAAAAAATGTAGAAATACTTATGAAAGCGATGAGTATATAATTCAATTTTCTCATAGGATATGTTTCTTTTAAAAATTAAGTTTCTTTATATCCCAAAACAAAAGACTTTTAAAATACCCTACTTTTTATTTTAAATTTTAATTCATAAGAAGAAAATAAGGCCTACGATTGTAAGCTTTTATAAGAAGTTTTAATGTATTGTGTTTTTGTTTTTCGGGTTTATCTAATTAAAGAAAAACTGCCTGTAAGAACCCTCCCGGTTTGTAATTCAACTCTATACCAATATTGACTAGAAGGCATTAGTTTGCCATTGTAAGTGCCATCCCAACCTGGGGTACCTGCTCTTAATTGTTTGATTAGTTTTCCATAACGATCAAAAATATAGATTAAAGAGTCGGATAACATTTGAGATGATATTCCATCTACATTCCAACTTTCATGAAACCCATCACCATTAGGCGAGAAAAAATCAGGAAATCCTATTACAGCTATATCTCTTGTGACCTCGGGAAGACAACCATTTTTATCTCTGACATAAACAACATGAAAACCTGGAGGAACATTGTTAAATGTCGCTTCATCCTGGTAGGCGCTTAATACACCATTTATTTCTATTGCATATTCATAACTACCAATTCCTTGTACATTAACAGTTACGGTGTTATTATTTGATGCATCATTAATATCTACAGATGTTATTGTTGGTATGCTAGAACCTGTAACTTCTACAGTACGAGTGTTAGAACATTGAGTTGACGTATCTGTTATTTCTACCATATATGTCCCGGCTTGATCCACAAAGATTGATTGTGTTGTCTCGCCGGTAGACCATAAAAAGGTAAAATTAGTTAAGCCAGGGTTTGGAAGTATGCCTGTATCAATTTCAATATTTGTTTGGTTTTGGCATAAAAAATAAGCACCTATTTCTTCAATTTCGGGAGTAGGGTTTACGAATAATGCTACAGAAGCAATAGCAAAGCAGTTACCATTGCTCTCTTCAACTTTGGCATAGACGATATCATCACCTTGAGTATTAGGGGTGGTATTACTATAAGAAGTAATCGGATTAACATTAAATTGGGCATCGTCAATATTTTGATAATAGGTTAATGTCAATCCAGCTGTAGTTATACCTTGAAGAATTAGTGGATCGGCTTCTAAAAGGTTAAAAACGGTAATACCATCTTCAATACCATCATCATCACAGGCTCGTAATTCTACATCATTGGCACTTGTAGCATTGACTTGTAATTCGATAGTGGTAATGCTAAAACAATTCGTGTTGTTATTGTCTGTTACCCGGGCATATACTAGTTGATTGTTTTGGTTGTTTTCAAAACTAGTGATATTAGTAAGGGCAGGAGTTCCTGCTTGAGCAGAGGGGAGATCAATGAAAAAACTTACGCTAAATTGATTATTTCCTCCGGTAATTTGATCGGTAGCAAGACTTAAATCAAACAGTGCTAAATTATCACCCATTACTTGATATAGGTCACATTGTATAAGTGTTACGGGGATGCTAGGAGGAATTTCAGTAAATGTGGCATTCGCAACTCCTACAAGAGGGCAACTACCATCATTAAGATCGACTTCTAATCGATAATTAGCAGTTGCAGTGACATCTAAAAAATTGGATGTAGTACTTATTGGAGTATTATCAACAAACCATGTATAAGTAGCGCCCGGGATATTTTGATAAGAAAGTCTAAAAGTTTCTCCTTCGCAAAGAGAAAGGTTTGCATTGTTAGAATCACCAGAATTTATGATATCAATAGTTTGTGCAAAAATTGACTGAATAAAAGGTGGTAATCCAAGACGGACACCACGACGCCCGTCAGAATTTACTAAAAGCCCTTTTTCGACATATATCACATTTGCTGCTATTTCTTCCGGGTTCTCAATAATACCTAAGTAGTCACCTGTGTCGGTTGCAAAATCTTCATATTGAGTTCGGTATATTTTTCCGTCTGGAGCTAATTGTAAAGCACCCTCAAAAAAAGAAGAAAAATTGACACCGTTTTCATTAAGAATTCTTGTTCCGCTTGCCGGAATATCTATATCGGGTAGTGTAAGGTCGAATTGTAAAAGAAAACTTTGACCTATACCTTCATTTCCGATCCCAATGGCAGAGTAGAGTCGTTGCCCGCTTTGAGAAAATTCTATTCCGTAAGGGGAGTCTCCGTTATAGAGTTCAATTTCATTACTTACAGCGCCTGTTATGTTATCAAAGTCATACAGTACTACTTTTCCTGGACCATTACCAGCAGTAACAGTGGCAAATCCAAAATGTGCTACAGCTAATTTGTTCCCTTCTGTAGACGCTTTAATATATCCTAAAGCATTGCGACGATATCCCGAAAGAGGAACAGTAACGCCAATTTTAGAAGTCACCGGGTTTACATTAACACCAGTTTGTTCTACTTTAAAAGCATAAAAAGTATCCACAAAATGAGTAATTACCCAAAAGGAGTCGCAATCATCACTTTTTACTGCTGTTATTTTTTCTGAGCATTTGTATGCACTTTGTAAAGGATCTGAAGTATCGTATGTGATCAGAGGTATATTTTTTTGTCCTGCAACAATATCACCAGCGCCTCCATTTAGAGACATGTCTACCACAGAATACATAAAACCATCATTTATGCCATCACCATCTACAGTTGAAGGATCATTGTCGGCATTATCATGATGAGGTTCATCTACAGTGAAAATGATATAAATATTAGGAGTATTGGGTTGCGGTACGATTAATGCAGATGACGTGCTCGATGGATCTCCTTTTAGATTAATACCATTAGGCATAATGGTATTAAACCTATCCCAAACCCTAATACCATCAGTATAAAATAAAAGTGCTCCTGTTGCATCAGAAATTGTAGTACACCCTTCTAACGTATTGATTTGACCATCTGTAAGAACAGTTGGAGGAGTAGTATTAAAACTTACACCAGCATTTTTTCCAAAATACCAGTTATTAGCTTCTCCCTGACTAAAAATAGTTAAGCCATTAAAAAGTAATATCGTTAAAAAGGTGGTATGTATATACCTCATTCAATGAGCAATTAAGCTCAAATATATTATAAATCTCTCTTTTTAAGTAATAGATGAGAAAGATATACGAAAATTACAGTCCAAACAAGTACTATAACGATACCATACCAGTGTACCGTATAATCCTTTTGAAAGTTTTCTCCCAATTGATTTGCTGCAGACTGAATAAAATTTAATCTGGTAAATGGTTCTTTAATTAGGTTTGACATCGATTCTAAAGGAAAAAACTGAACGATTGATTCGGCTATGGTAGAGCCTTTAAACACTTTGAATTTTAGTAATGCATAGATAATGTTCTCAACAATCCACCAAATAAATAAGAATCCTAATGCAAAAGCAGAGCGTTTTACAAAAATTCCTAAGAACATACAAAAAGCAAAGAAACCTACTAGTTTTACGAAATATGCCAAAACATATTCAAGGTCCGAAACTATAATTGAAAACTCATTATAATCCGAGAAACTAACCCCTAATATCATTGATACAATGATTAGAAAAATAGTAGAGAGGATAGAGAAGACAATAACAGTTAGGAATTTAGATCCTATAAATTCTTTTTTGCTTAACCCATCAATAAGGTTTTGTTTTAGGGTTCTATGGCTGTACTCGTTAGCCATCATTGATACAATAACTATTGCTAGAAATAATTTTGCCCAAGCCGCGATATAGGTGTTGAAATGCCATATATATGGGAAATTAAAAATTCCTTGATCTGCAATTCTAAACTTGACACCTCCAAAGTTAAATTCTATCGAGGCGATTAGCGCTATAAAAGTTATAAGTACAAAGTAAGTGATAGTGATCACTTTAGCAGCTTTGTTATATCGTAATTTTTGAAATTCTATATTGAGTAGTCGTAACATGGCTTTAGTTTAAATTGTTGGTTAATTGTAGAAACTGTTCTTCAAGGCTTTCTTTTCGTTTTACCAAGTGTGTAAGAACTATTCCTTCAGTATATAATTGCCTGTTAAGATTTTCTGCATCTAATTCCTGAGCTAAAAAAGCAATGATTTTTCCATCTTCTTCTTTGTGGCTTTTAAAGCCGTCGTGTTTTGTTAGCCAATCTTTTAGAACAGAATTTTGGTTACTCTTTAATTCAAAAAAACCAAAACTAGCATTCATTTCATCTACGCGACCAGAATATAGTTTAATTCCTTTTCGTATAATCACCACATGACTACATACTTTTTCAACTTCATCCAATAAATGAGAGGCTAATAAAATTGTAGTGCCTTGTGCTGCAATTTTTTTAATGATTTCTCTAATTTGATGAATTCCTTGTGGATCTAAACCGTTTGTAGGTTCATCAAGAATCAAAATTTCAGGATCATTAAGTAAAGCTGAAGCAATGGCTAATCTTTGTTTCATTCCCAAAGAAAATGTTCTAAATTTACTATCCTTACGCTCCAATAAGCCAACGATTTCTAATTTTTCTTCAATTTTTTCTGAAGTTACCCCCTTAATTTGACAAACTAGTTTTAAGTTTTGTGCAGCAGTCATATACGGGTAAAAATTAGGGCGCTCGATTATAGCACCAACCTTTTTTAATGCATCATGTGTTGAAGTGTTGCCATCGAACCAAGTAAATGAACCCGAAGTTTCATTAACAACATTAAGTACAATACCAAGTGTAGTTGATTTGCCACTTCCATTAGGTCCAAGAATGCCATAGACATTTCCTTTTTTTATAGTAAAAGAAAGGTCATTTACAGCTGTAATCGGACCAAATTTTTTGGTAAGATTATGTAGCGTGAGTATATTTTCCAATTGTGATTAGTTTTGGTGGTTATATTAAACAAGACGATCAGTATGAGTTTTTGTTACATAAATATGTTATTGTCTTTTTTTGATTGTGTAAAGTTTTAACAGTATCAAAAATAGTAATTTGTAAATTGCTAACTGAAATGATCGCAGTGTATGGAAGAAAAATTAATGTCTAAAAAAAAACCAACCTATCCTATAAACGATGAATTAGATGCGTATTTAAAGGAGTGCAATCGAAAAATTAAAATCCCAGTATTTTATGATGATTTGCTTAGGTTTTCGGGTTCTATTGTGGTGTATGATAGTAATGATGTGGATACATTATGGGTTAGAGTGTATTATGAAGAGCACGAAAGGCCCGAAATAGAATCGAGTCTTAAAAAAGTATATACGATTTTACATTCTGATGGAAATGAAGATGCTATTGAATTTTTGAATATTGATGCGATAGACTATTGTACTTTTGGTAATTCTAAACCTTTTAGAGTAAAAATTAGAAATATTCTTAATGATAATTACACTTATATTTATGTGAAAAAAGCAGATGCATCACGAATTTATGGATTAGAATTAGAACATATGTTTTCTCCTAATCGCATCAATTTTTTGGTTTATAAAAATACATTGATAGAAGAACATATTGCTGGTATACCAGGAGATGTATTTATTAAAGATTTTTTACCTGATTTAAGTGATCAGGCAAAGTCACAAATCGCTAAAGAGTTCGTGAAATTTAATGAACGTTGTCAAATGCGTTTGTTAGGAGATATGCGATCCTATAATTATGTCATTATACCTATTCATGATTTTGAACATGTAGAATATAAAATTAGGGCTATTGACTTTGATCAACAGTGTTTTGAAGGGAAATTAAAAGTGTATCAGCCACAATTTTTTAAAGAAAATTTTGCAATGGTAGATTTAGTGATGAGTAAGTTACAAGCGAGCTCGATAGAACAGTATAAGAAGGAAGAGCGATCCGTCTTGGCAAAACGAATCCTTAACTCTAGGTCTAGGTATGAAACTTTGGTTAACTGTATGTGTAGAGATACTATTTCTACAGAGGATAATATTAAACAGCTAAGAGAACATTTATATAATTTTACACTTGACCTAAATTTTAGACGTAGTATATCTATGGGAGAAGTTTTAAAAACCGCGATGGATTTTGTACGCCGTAATTATGAAAATGTTAATATGAAGAGGCTATTAGAAGGTTGATTTTAAAAGTTGATGCCCAAAGCCAAATACTATACTAAAGACAGAACTTGACTTTGAACATGTATTATGTAATTATTTAATTTTTTGTTTAAGTAATGCTACTTCTTTTTGAAGCTGCTCTGTTTTCTTATTTTGTGCGATGATATATAAGGTTAATTCTTCAATTTTTTGGAGTAATTTAGAATTCATTTCACCTAATTGTATACCTTCTTTTTCTACTTTTTTTGCAGAAGGAATATTGGGTAAATGTCCTTTTTCTTGAATGTGACTTTCTACTTCTTTTAATGTTGGAAGCTCATAATTTTCTTCAAACACATAATCTGGCCATCCCGTTAGGTCTACTTTTACCTCTTTGGCATGAATTTTACCGTTTACAGCAAGTTTTGAGTCCGGTGTTGTTGTTCCAATACCAACGTTACCTCCATTACTTGATAAATATACATTAGTAGGGTTATCATAGCCACCTAAATATAAAGATGAAGTACCACCATTTTCTTTAATTGGCTCAATTACTGCACCAGAAGTGCCATGCCAAATGCTTAAATATTTATCGGATATTGTTTTTCTATAAACTCTAAAAGCTGTTCTTTCAGCAGAATTGACATGTAAATTTGCCTTTGGGCTTGTGGTACCTATACCAAATTTCCCGTCTTTATTGAACGTGAAAAATGTACTAGTATTCTCAGAATTGTTGAGATACAGGTGTTCCCCGGTATTTTGAATAGAAAAGTCCCAGCTTTTTCCTCCTCGTTCTACACGTAATGCAGCGCCGCCTGCAGGATCTTTAATGTGCAATTTATAGGACGGACTTGTGGTTCCAATTCCAACGTTGCCACCAGGCAATGGAAAAATATTGTTTTGTGCGACTCCTCCAAATAATGTAAGTAGTGAGATGCTAACTATTATGATTTTATTTTTCATGCTTATCAATCTCTTTGTTTTAATTTAATAATTTCTTTTTGTAAAGTTTCAATACTTGTTTGTTGTACTTCAGTCGTTTTTGTTAGTTGTTCTGTTTTCTTGTTTTGTGCGATGATGTATAAAGTTAATTCTTCTATTTTTTGAAGCAATTTAGCATTCATTTCACCTAATTGTATACCTTCTTTTTCTACTTTTTTAGCAGAAGGTATATTTGGTAAATGTCCTTTTTCTTGAATGTGACTTTCTACTTCTTTTAATGTAGGAAGCTCATAATTGTCTTCAAAAACATAATCTGGCCATCCCGTAAGGTCTATTTTCACTTCTTTGGCATGAATTTTTCCGTTTACCGCAAGTTTTGAATCAGGTGTTGTTGTTCCGATACCTAGATTTCCATTGGCAGTTAAGATCATTTTTTTTTGATCATAGTTCGTCCACACAAATAAAGGCCTATTTTGAACTTGACTATTTCCTCTTCTAGCATTAAAATTAACAAGTGCATTTGCTCCGTTATCCATTGCATCCGAAGAAGAACCCATGATTGACAAAGAATATCTATTATCTGTTTCATGATAGCCTTTAATTAAAGGTATAAATTGATTTGCAGCACCTGTTGAGTTTGCAATTTGTAAATAATCTGATGGAGCATCTGATATTTTAAATTGTGCTAAGCTTTCTGTTTCACCAGAATTGGATTGAACTACGACTTTTGAAGATGGATTTCCTATACCAATCCCAATATTACCATTTTTCATTATCGACATTTTACTGCTACCATCAACTTGAAATCCAAATCTAGAAGTGGAAGTACCTCCTGCAATATTCAAATAACTGTTTCCATCACCTGAATTAAAAAGAGTTACATGCCGACTTGCAGAATACGATGCCTTAATACCTCCTCTAACATCTAGTCTCGAACCAGGATTTACAGTACCTATTCCCAGACTACCATTTGCAGTCAGCGTCATTTTTTTTTGATCATAATTGGTCCATACAAATAAAGGTCTATTTTGAACTTGACTGTTTTTTCTTCTAGCATTGAAATTAACAAGAGCATTTGTTCCAGTATCCATAACATCTGAAGATGATCCCATGATTGATAGGGAAAATCTATTGTCACTTTCGTGATACCCTTTTATAAGAGGTATGAATTGATTTGGTGTCCCTGTAGAATTTGTAATTTGAAAGTAATCTTGTGGTGCATCAGAAATTTTGAGTCTTAGTAAACTTTCTGTTTGCCCAGGAAGAGTAAGAATATCTAATCTAGCAGAAGGATTAGTTGTTCCAAGTCCAACATTACCGCTAGGTAAAGGGAAGATGTTATTTTGTGCAATGCTTATAGATGATATGAATATAAATGAGACGGATAGAAATAGTATTCTTTTCATGTTTAAAAATGTAATATTAGTTATCTATTGAAGATAAATTAATTAGTTATTTTGCTAATGATTAATGTCTTTAAAAGACTTTTTGTTACCTGTAAGTTGGATTTTTTATGATTTAAAATGAGTACTAGTATTTTGTGCTGTGTTTTTTAAATAAATGTATTTTCATAATATACCTAAGCCTAAAAGGAGTGAAAAAATAATTAAAAGGAAACCAACAGTTACTTGTATCGTATTTATGGTTATTTTTTTTAAAAATAATTTGCCAATATAAGCGCCAATAAAGGCCATTAAGATTGCCGTGATCAGTAATTTGTAATTAAGTTGATTACCTAACTTAAAAATATCTTTTGCGTATATAGAAATTCTAGAAATGTCAATGAAGCAAGCGATTACTACCCCTGTAGCGATAAAAGTTTCTTTACTTAGTTTTGCTCGTATAAGAAAAGCAGTTCGTAAGGCTCCTTGATGTCCAGAGATTCCTCCAAAAAAACCACTTAACGCTCCACCGATAGGCAAGTATTTTGTATCTATTTCTAATCTTTTCAATTTAGGTATCAGATCAAAAAGAGAAAAGAAAGTTAATAATGCAGCGATACAGATTTTTACAACAGTAATTTCATGTAATTTGTTATAAAGCGTATAACTGTAAATAGGTTTAATATCTGTAAGAGTACCCAAAACGTAAGCCCCTAATAATGCAAACACTATAGCTGGTAATCCAAAACGTAAGACAGTCCTTGTGCTAGCCTTTTTTCCAACTAATGTTAACTTAAAAAGATTATTAAGTAAATGAACAATAGCGGTCAGGGCGATAGCAATATCGATAGGAAAAAATAATGCAAAAACAGGCATAAGCAAAGTGCCTAAGCCAAAACCAGAAAAAAAAGTTAGACCAGATCCAAGTAATGCTACAATACCAACAAGAATATAGTCCATAACGAATTATGAATGTTTAGGTCTTTTGTTCTTTATTAAAATAAACAAGATAGTAATACATCTGTTTTTCTTCATCCCACCCTTTTTCTACAAATTTCTCGGCTGATTCAGGATTTATAAAATCCATTTTTATTTGCACGTTGGTATCCAAATTGATAACATTTTTTATCTTTTTACGAGCAGCGGTTACCGCATTATTCGCAATAGGGAAGGTAGTAAGATCTTCGATTTGATACTTAGGTGCTTTTTCTGTTTTGTAATGTTTAAACTCTGGTATTAGATCAGGATTATCAATTACATCATTTAAGAAAGCAGTTTCTTCGAATTCATCGTTTTTTGCAAAATGATTTACGGCGCGATTCATAAACATTACTTCTTCCTTTTTGTCTTCGGCAGGTAACACAACGTCTTTTGCAAAGTCTTGGCAGAATTTCATGTATTTTTTAGTATAAAAATTCTCATCTGCAAAGGCCTCAACACCTAAGAAATTTTCTAGCCAATACTTGGTGTCATACCTATTCGAGTCGATAGATAAAACTTTATAACCTTCTTCTTTTTTATGATTAAAGATAAGACATCCTTTGTCTAGTTTGTTAAGGTTAACACCTTGTTGAATAAGAAGTTCTATATCTGTTTCTTTTTCTTCAAACTGAAGAAAATCATGTTTTAATTCTGATTTAAATACTCCAAGTGCGTCTACTTTTTCATTATCAATAGTAACATTTTCGAGATACGTTACATATAATTCACCACTTTTAATATGCGGATGATTAGACTGTTCATATAACAAAGAAGCGATTCGTTTTGATTTTTCATGTACAGATGATGGATTATCAAAAATTTCACTTACAATTTTGTATAAAGGATTAAACTCTACATCAACATCATTTGCAAATTGAAAATAATTCTCTTCTTTTTCTCTAAATGGTTTAAAGAAATATTCTTTCAGAATAGCGGTTAATTCATCATTAACTAAATATGGTGACTCAGAAAGGAAAAGGTTTTCTCCTTTGTTTTTATTTCCTACTTTGTGTACAGAAAGAGATTCAATTTGGGTACTATATAGATTGATCATAACATATATTATCTCAACATATTGCTGAGAATTTTTTTAGTTAATATTTTAATTCCAGTTTTCGTCAAATCCAAGATCATCATACTCATCTGGATCCATAAACTCTTCAGAACTCTCATCGGTATACTGATCAGATTCATCAGCTACAAATTCTTTATTTGGTGCTTGATCGGGTATTTGTCCATGTACAAACATGATATTAGGATATTCCATCCCATTCTCATATTCTGCGATCTCTGCGAGCTCTATCATAAACGTCCACATACTTAAAAAGTCATAGATATAAAGTAATTTAGGAGATGCCTCATGAGCAACATCGATTAAGGAAGTCTCATTCATTAATCGTGTAGACTGTGATCCTTCACTCATATCAAATAAAGATATTTCTTCACCTTGATTCCATTGGTCATCACTAATATAAAAAGATGCCATTTCGGTACCATCAAATCCAAAGGATTGAGTGATTACATTATGAAACTGCTCTAAAGACGCATCCTGTTCAATTTCGATATCTCTAAACACATCTTCCTCGGTGTCTAGTATAACTCTGAAACGATAAATCATTCTTACTTAATTTGGAAAAGCAAAGATACTATAAATGCTTTGTTATTTACTAAAACGGTGCAATGAAAAAGTCATTGCTCCAAGTAAGAAAAAGGCAACAACCTGGTGTAGTACTCCTAATGCTATTGGAACTCTATATATTAGCGTAAAGACACCTAATAAAAATTGAATACCTACTATAATTAATAATAGGTTTAATGCTTTACTTTGTATTTTTGTTTTTTCTAGTCTTTTACTTTTGTACCAAATAAATAGAATAATACCTACAACTAAGTAAGCTAGGTAACGGTGAACAAATTGCACACCACTTTTACCTTCAATGAAATTCATAATAGTCGGCGATTGTTCAATATACACAGATTCATGAATAAGAGCACCATCATTCATTAACGGCCAATGATTATGTAGCAGACCTGCATCAAGTCCAGCTACAAAAGCTCCATAAATAATCTGAATTAATAGTATAACTAATCCCCATCTTACCAGATTTCTAAATTTTATGTCGATTACTTTTTTATTGGGATATATAAGGTCTAGTGCCACCCAAAAAGTATAAGCAAACGTAATAAACGCAGTGGTAAGATGCATTGCAAGTCTGTAGTGACTTACATCTGGGCGGTCAATCAACCCACTTTTTACCATAAACCATCCTAAAAACCCTTGAAAACCTCCAAGTAACATTAAGATAAGGGCCTTTTTTATCGTTGGTTTTGATAGTTGTTTTCTAATTAAAAAATATATAAATGGTATAATGAAAACAATACCAATAAATCTACCAATTACCCTGTGAAACCATTCCCAGAAGTAAATACTTTTGAAGTCTTCTAAAGTAAATTGATTGTTTATTTTTTGATACTCTGGATATTTTTTATACAATTCAAATGCCTCGTTCCATTCAACCTCATTCATAGGGGGTATTGTTCCTGAGATTAATTTATAGTTAGACATGGATAATCCAGAATGAGTGAGTCTGGTAATACCTCCAACAATAACCATAATGAAAATTAATAAACACCCAGTGAGCAGCCAGTAGATTACTTTTTTATTATCTTTTTTCATAAAAAAATTCAATATTACTTATTTCTACAAATTGTTTTTTTTAATGTATTGGTTTTTTTATGGTTAGGCCTAGTTGTTTTCCTTTTTGTATCATAAATTCGAAGGCAGCTTCATGTTCATTTGGTATTTCTCCTTCAAGAATTGCTTCTTTTATAGCTTCTTTAATAATACCTATTTCTCTAGAGGGTTTAATGCTAAAAGCTTTCATGATCTCTTCACCCGTAACTGGTGGTTGAAAATTACGAATATGATCTCGTTCCTCTACTTCAATCATTTTTAATCTAACCTTCTTAAAGTTATTGTGATATTTTTTAAAACGTTTAGGGTTTTTGGTAGTAATATCAGCTTCGCATAAAGTCATCAATTCTTCAATATAATCGCCTGCATCAAATACTAATCTGCGTACCGCAGAATCTGTTACTTCTGACGCAATTACGATTGGTCTTGAACTCATTAATACCATTTTCTGAACGAATTTCATTTTATCATTTAATGGCATTTTCAAACGTTTAAAAAGTTTGAAAACCATTTTAGAACCTACAAATTCATGACCATGGAAAGTCCAACCTATTTTTTTATGGAATTTTTTGGTAGGCGCTTTACCAATATCATGCAATAAAGCAGCCCATCGTAGCCATAAATCATTGGTGTTTTCTGAAATATTATCAACGACTTCAAGAGTGTGATAAAAATTATCTTTATGTCGTTGTCCCTCTATTTCATCAATGCCTTTTAATGCAGTTAATTCTGGAAGAATGTAGGGTAGTAGACCAGTTTTTTCTAATAATTTAAAACCAACCGATGGTTTACTGCTAAGCATAATTTTATGTAGCTCTTCTACAATTCTTTCCTGAGTAATAATTTTTATCCGATCCT
Source organism: Aquimarina sp. AD10 (assembly GCF_003443715.1). Classification (NCBI taxonomy): domain Bacteria; kingdom Pseudomonadati; phylum Bacteroidota; class Flavobacteriia; order Flavobacteriales; family Flavobacteriaceae; genus Aquimarina; species Aquimarina sp. AD10. The sequence continues at coordinate 5,930,017 of NZ_CP031965.1, forward strand.
TGTTTTTAGTAATCGCATTAAGAGAAGCTTCTTCTATTTTAAAGTTTAATTGTGTTGCAAAACGAATGGCCCGCATCATACGTAAGGGATCATCAGAATAGGTTATGTCTGGGTCTAATGGTGTACGAATAATTTTTGACTTTAGATCATCCAAACCTCCAAAAGGGTCTAAAATATCTCCAAAATTTTCTTTTGATAAATCCAGTGCTAATGCATTGATTGTAAAATCTCTACGATTCTGGTCGTCCTGTAAAGTACCATTTTCGACTTGAGGGTTTCTACTATCTTTAGAGTAGGATTCTTTTCTAGCTCCTACAAATTCTACTTCAATATCATCTGCTCTCAACATTGCAGTGCCATAGGTTTTAAAAACCTGTACTTTGGGATGATTAGATAACAATGAAGAGACTTCTTTGGCTAATGCTATCCCACTACCAATTGCAACTATATCAATATCTTTAACGGTGCCTCTTTGCAACAAATAATCTCTAACAAATCCACCAATAACATAACTTTCTAAATCTAAGTTAGTGGTTGCTTGGGTAATTGTTTTAAAAATAGATAGTTGTAAGGCTTCTTTGTGATTTTTAACTTCAGACATGTACAATTTACTTCCTAATAATCTTAACGGTACTGTCACCTCCAATTTTGATTATAGAAGAAGGTTTAGCACCTTTATTTTGTAAAGGCAAATTTACGACATAGTCCACGCCTTCCAAAATAGCAGAAGATATTTCTTCAAAGTTTTTTGGAGCAGGTTTTCCACTAATATTTGCAGATGTAGATACAATAGGCCTTTTTAGTTTCCTAATTAATTTTCCACAAAAAGGATCTCTGACTACTCGAATACCCAAAGTGTTGTCCTCAGCGATAATGTTTTCTGAAACTCTTAAGGGGCGATCATATATTATTGTTGTGGCCTTTGTAGCATATTTTAAAATATCGTATGCAACTTCCGGAACTTCTTCTACATATTGCTGCAACATTTTAAAATCATTCACGAGACAAATCATCGTCTTGCTTTCGGCTCTTTGTTTAAGCTTGTATACTTTATCAATTGCGCCAGGATTCGTAGCATCACAACCTATTCCCCAAACTGTATCTGTTGGGTATAATATAAGTCCACCTCTTTTTAATACAGTTAGCGTTTTTTCGATTTCTATTTGATGATCTATCATGGAGTAAAATTCAAAATTTCTTTTTTGCAAAGAAAGTCAAAATATCATAGTAATTCATTGTTTATGATAAATATGTATAGTCATCTATGTATTGCTTTACCATAGATTCTGAATTCATGAACAAACTAAATCTAGGATTTTGATACAACAGGGAAAGAAGAGGAGAAATGTTCTGTATAAAGATACACGAATGTCTTGTTAGTATATAATTAACATAGGTTATAGTTTTTTTATGAAACATATAATTGATTTGAGACATTATTAAAAGTTAACCGCTTAATCAGCAAAAAAACCTGAATGCACAACAGGAAATTTGTGCACAATTAAAACCTATATATTATGAAAAAAATCTTTTTAGTAGCAGCAGCTTTATTGGGAATGATTTCCTGTGAAAGCGAAAATGACACTATAATGCCGCAAGGGGTTGGTGACGAATCTTCTATTTCTTTGAACAAAGAAATATTTTCTTTTAAGAATTGGGACGAGTTTAGACAACGTTATCTTGAGTTTGCCAAACTAGATACAGAGATGTTAGAGATGCAAACTTTTTTCTCATCAGATAGAGCGTTAGGGGTAGATTTATCCTATGCACTACAAGGTATTTTAAATAAAGATCATCAATTTAAAGTAGCGGGTAAAACAATTTGGTTTGATGACGGTAAATTTTATGAACTTGACGATACTATTGATCTTGATGTCCAAAAATCTAATAGAACTGCACTACGACAAGTAGGTTCTGTAATTGCGGGTCCAATAACTCTGGATTCACAAGGAGAAGCTAGTGCAGGTAAATCTATTCTTGATAATAATCAACGTGAATTTAGAAAACAGAAATATATAGAGAATTGCGGAACTGGAGCAGTTCAAGGCACTTCGCCAAGAGCATTTAAATATGTACATGAGATTTTTGCAGAAACCATTACTTCAGGGGCACCAGGTTTCGAAGTGTCTCAATACGCAATACATTTAAGAGTGAAATTAGAGTATAATCATAAGCGAAGACGTTGGAGACTTTCTGGGGAGAGAAGAGAGATTTCAATTAGTGTTTCAAATAGTTCTGTGTTAAGAAACAGAATAGGGCAGCCTATTCGCCCTCATCCAAGTGATATTAGCGTAGGGTCAGTAACATTTTCATCACAATGTGCATCTCATCAATCTAGATTGCTTAATTCTATCAATGCTGCTGGTCCAATAGCAGGAGCAAATTGGGATATTAGGGTAAATGGTGTAATTACAGAAAAAATGGTTGGTGATGTGTCAGCAAATCGTTGGAGAGATACTATTAACTGGTGATTTTAACAGGTTTAGAAAGTAATTGCTTTTAACAACGAAGCGAGAATTCTACAATAAGAATTCTCGCTTTTTATATTGTATGATTTAAAATATTAGTTCTTCAAACTACTTTTCTTAACCATCAAAATTTGATAAGCATTTGTTACAATGACCCAGTCTTTCTTCAGCATATGCTCTACTACAACTTTTCCTTTTCCTCCACCAGGTAAATCGCAATCATCAATAAGGATAATTGTATCGTCATGGAGATTTTTTTCAACAGCGATAAACTCTTTTAGATGATGTTCTTGACTTTTTCTTTGTATTTCTTCATCGTGTAAAGAATAATCATAACTATCTAGATATAATAGATCTATTTTTTGATCAAAATTTTCTAAAAAGGCAATTGAATCTGATAATTCAAGAGTGACTACATTGTTTAAATTTTCATCATTTAAACCTTCTTGAGATCCTTTTAGCGAATCTTCGCTAATGTCTACCGATATAACTTTGCCACCATGTCTTTGCGCCCATTTTCCAAATACTATTGTAGCCGCACCATCTCCGTGAGTATTTTTAAGACCATCTCTAGAGGTACCGGTTTCTACAATTAGTTTGCCATTTCTTTGTTCTAGAAGTCTTAATGTTTCTACAAATGTATCTCTTCTTAATGCAAAATTGTATTTGAATGGCATAAGAGGAAATAGTGATTTATGTTTGGATAATTTTTTACCCAAAATTATGATGCCTATTAAGAGTAATAAACCAATGATGATTTGTAAAGCCATTTTTGTTTGTTTAGGTATTTAAAAAGTATATTTTGAAGCTGCTAATATACTAATGGTTGATTTTATAATAAACGTTATTTAGAGTTATTTATCAAATTTTTGTAGACCTCAATGTATTGCTTTGCCGCTTTATTCCATGAAAAAAAATCTGCCCGTTCTATGAGGTTAGTCCTAAATTCGGTTTCATTTTCATTATAATATGCAAGATTCTTTTTTAATAAATCAGCCATATTTTTAGTGTTAAAGTCCTTCCAGTAGAAAGCATATTTTCCTCCTATTTCGGGAAGCGACGTCGTATTTGCTAAAAAAATAGGTACACCATATCGCATAGCTTCAATTACAGGTAGTCCAAAACCTTCTCGGTCAGAAGGAAATACAAAAGCACTACAGTTTTTCATGTAGTATTGTTTTTCTTGTTCAGAGACACGCCCAGTTAAAGTAACTCGATCAGCTAGACCTAATGATGTTATCGTTTCTCTAACTTTTTCTCCATATGGTCTAGTATCATTTCCAGAAATAATTAGATTGTATTCTGGTAAGTGTTGCATCATTTCTACTAAGAGATGAAAATTCTTTCGTTCTAAAAAATCTCCTAAACCATACAGGTATTTTTTACTTATATCAATGTCGGTAGAAAAATTATCTAAATTTTCAAAAGAAACCATTGGATTACCATTGTAGATTACATATTCAGGTATATCTGGAATTTCAAAATACTTATGAGTAGACTGTTTAGCATACTCAGAAATATAAGTAATCGCATCGGCTCTATTTAATTTTTCTATAAATCTTTGATTTCTTTCGTGATTCAAGTCACTCGAAATTTCCTCAATAAAATTTACATCATGTACCGTTAGAACATAAGGTAGATTATGATAGGGTTCTATTTTAGTGTTTTGGTTTAAGGAGTGCCAAACATCATATTTTTTTCTAACACTAGTAACTTTATAACGTCTAGCTCCAAAATAGCGCTTGTATTTGAAGAAATTACCAAAATAAGGTTTTAACGCTTGTATGGGACGAGTATGAACAGAGAATCTGATATCTGGATCATTAATTTCTTTAAACGCCTTAAGTAAATGATAGTTAAATTGACCAAAACCTGTATGAATATTATTGATATTATGCGTTTCTAGAAATATTTTATACATGGGGTTGTTTTTTGCAAAGTAAATAAAATAGATATTAATTTTAACTTTTTTTTTTGATTTAAATATGTGGTTTGTAATATTAAAACATGCCAGTTGATTTTTAGCTTATACATCTATGGGATTAAAAAGAGAACTTTTAATTCTTGTTTTAATTATGTAATGAACTTGATTTCTCTTCTTAAATAAGTACCTTTACACCATTATTTTGTAGCAAATGCAGAACAAGTTTATAGTCAATTCTTCTCAACAACATCTTGAGCCTACCATTAAGAATGCAATTCATAATTTTGAATACCATACCGAAATCCTAGGAGAAGGAGATCGTAATGTTATAAAAATTGTTGAGATCGAGGGTAAGAAGTATGCTATTAAATCATTTAAAATCCCTAATTTCATTAATAAGGTAGCATATCGGTTTTTTAGAAAATCGAAAGCTGAAAGGTCATACATATATGCGAGTACTCTATTGTCTAAAGAAATAGGTACACCATTACCGGTAGCTTATGATTTGTATATGACACCTTTCTTATTTAATAAAAGTTATTATGTAAGCGAGTTGGTAGCCTGTGATTTAACATATAGAGAACTTACCACAGATTTTAGTATTTCTGATCATGAAGCTATTTTGAGAGCTTTCACTCGGTTTACATATAAGCTCCACAAAAATGAAATTAATTTCTTGGATCATTCACCTGGTAATACATTGATAAAAAGAGTGAACGGCGACTATTTGTTTTATTTGGTGGATCTTAATCGAATGGAGTTCGGGGCAATGGATTTTGATACTAGAATTAAGAATTTTGCTAAGCTAACAATTCATAAGTCTATGATAGAAATTATGAGTAATGAGTATGCAAAATGCAGTGGAGAAGATGAAGAGAAGGTATTTAATCTTATGTGGACATATACTAAAGAATTTCAATATCGATTTTATCGAAAAATCAGAGTTAAGAAAAGAATATTCTTCTGGAAGAAAAAATATAAAACTATTTCTGGAAATTCTCCGATTTAATGCGTTCTCTTAATTTAATATACTTTAAAAACGTAAGGTTTGCTGTTTGAATACAAATAACAAGACCATTTAAACCGTCTAAGAATCCCAAACGTAAAATATAGGCCTTAAAAAAAGCCCAAGATGGATTAAATAGAATTTTCCATAAAGTTGCTTTTTTTCCAAGATCATAGTACGATTGTGCCGATATAGTCGAAAATTTTTCAATTTGTTGATTGTACGCCTTATATGTTGGGTAATTCCAATGTAATATATCTCCTTTTAATTTACCGCAGTTTTTAGGGGAGTACAATTTATAAGAATCGTGAGGGTTTATACCTTTCCATTCTCCTTTTCCTTTTTTAAAGACTCTTAATTTTTTATCGGGATACCAATCCGAATATTTAATCCATTGTCCACAAAAGTTATTAAATCGATTGGTATAATAACCATCATGTTCCCAGTTTGATTTTAGGTTGATTAACGAATGTTGGAGTTCTGGAGACAAAGCCTCATCACCATCTAAAGAGACTATATAATCGTATTTAGCTTGGGTAATAGCAAAATTCTTTTGTTCTTTATATCCTAGGAATTTTTGTTCTATAAAATTAGCTCCATATTTTTTGCAAATTTTAGCAGTATCATCAGTCGAAAAGGAATCGACAACAACAATTTCGTCAACAACTCCTTGAAGTGAAGCTAAACATTTTTCAATTTTTCTTTCTTCATTAAAAGTAATAATTACTCCAGAGAGTTTGATCATTCGATATTGTTTTTTTACTAAAATTTGGACAAAAATAACTATTTTTTGAAAGTATGAGATTGATTTGGATGCATATCATTTCTCATGAGTACTAGGTAAAGGTTTGTGTTAAGTAATTTCTAAGCTTAGGTATAATATATTCTGAAGAAAACTCTTGGTATAACTCAAGAGATTGATCTTTCATTTTTTTTGGTGAATTACCAACGTATAGTTCAGGTTTTATATCTATAAGGTGTATCGAATCGTTTTCAATCCCATCCTCAAACATATTCCAATCTTTTTTAATAATCCATGGTGAAAAAATGGTAAAGGTGGGAAGATTCAATGCTTTGGCCATATTAACGGCACCACCTTCATTTCCGATTAAAGCATCACAATGGGAAAGAATCGCTATAAAACCTCGTAAACTTTTAGCAAATACATCAAAATGAATATGTTTTTGAGTTTTGTAATTTGTAAGATTATAAATTGTTCGTGCATCCTTTTCCTGATTTGGCATATAATTAAAAAGGACATTTGCTCCAGTGGTCGAAACAATTTCATCAATTACTTTAGCCATGTATTTAAAAGGCAATGTTTTATTTGGGCTACTTCCTAAAACACTAATCATTATCAAAGGTTTGTTTTGAGTAATATGATTAGATTTTAAGTATTCGTTAGCTATTTGTTTCTCATCTTCGGTAAGAAATATTTTTGGTTTAATAATTTCAGAAGTTATTCTGTTTTCAGGAAAAACCAAACGAAGCCTGTTTTCAATTGCAATACTGGCGTTGGTAATAGGCTCAGATGCTCTATGAATTACTTGAGTATATATAAATTGAGTGTACCATTTGTAAAATGATACTCTTTTTGGAGCTTTAGAAAATAGTGAAATAAGATTACTTTCTAATTTTCCATAGGCATCAATAACTAAATCATATTTTGATTTTTTGATAGACACCAAAAAATGATAGAAATCAATCTTACTTTCACGATATTGATTTTTAAACTCTATTATTTTATCAAAAAAAGGATTTTCAGTCAATACAGGTCTAGTGCTAGAATTGACTAAATAATCAATAGTTGCATTGGGGTATTCTTTTCGCAATGCTTCACAAATAATAGTACTTGTAAGTACATCACCGATCATTTTTTGTTGAATGACTAAAATTTTCATGACTATCGATTAAAACAATTGAGCTCGTCCTAAAATATATTTAAGACAAGCTCATTATATCATACCTACATTAAACGGCAACATCGTATTCACGAAGCGCATCATTTAAAGAGGTTTTTTTGTCAGTACTTTCTTTACGCTTACCAATAATTAATGCACAAGGAACATTATATGACCCCGCTGCGAATTCTTTTGCGTAACTCCCTGGTATAACAACAGAACCGGCAGGTACTACACCTTTTCTTTCTACAGGTGTATCTCCTGTAACATCAATAATTTTTGTAGATGCTGTTAGTACTACATTGGCACCAAGTACAGCTTCTTTTTCAACACGAACACCTTCGACAACGATACATCTTGATCCAATGAAAGCATTATCTTCTATAATTACCGGAGCAGCTTGTAAGGGCTCTAATACACCTCCAATACCAACACCTCCGCTAAGGTGTACATTTTTACCTATTTGCGCACAACTTCCAACAGTTGCCCATGTGTCGACCATTGTTCCTTTGTCAACATATGCCCCTATATTTACATAGCTAGGCATTAAAATTGTACCCGGAGATATATAGGCACCATGTCGTGCGACAGCATTTGGGACAACACGAATTCCTTTGGCTTCATAATCTCTCTTTAAAGGAATTTTGTCATGGTATTCAAAAATTCCAGCCTCTAATGTTTCCATTTTCTGAATAGGGAAATACAATACGACTCCTTTTTTTACCCATTCGTTTACTTGCCATCCCCCTTCTACAGGTTCTGCTACCCTAAGTTCACCAGAATCAAGTAGGTTTACAACTTCTCGTATTGCTGCTTGAGTATCTGACTCTTTTAAAAGGTCTCTGTTTTCCCAGGCCTTTTCTATAGTTTCTTTTAGTTGGTTCATTGATTTATAAAATTTTCGTAAAGATAATAGCTTAGTTGGAAAATAAGTACGGATAAACCATATTTTAGGAAACCATTAATAAATAGAATGTTTATTTAGGATAATATCATATTTTTGCACAAAAATGTAAATGGCAAGAATATTAGCTATAGATTATGGAGGTAAACGTTGTGGGATCGCAGTTACCGATGAATCTCAAATTATTGCATCTGGATTAACCACGGTGGATACCAAAGAACTATTGTCTTGGCTAAAAGATTATGTGTCTAAAGAACCCGTAGAGCTCTTTATAGTTGGGGAACCTAAAAGATTACATGGAGAGCCGTCAGAAAGTGAAAAATTGATTAAACCATTTTTAGAAAAACTAAATAAAATGCTTCCTGATATTCCTGTTAAGAGAATTGATGAACGTTTTACTTCTAAAATTGCTTTCGATACTATGATTGCCAGCGGAATTTCGAAAAAGAAACGAAGAGATAAAGCATTAGTAGATCAAATAAGTGCCACGATTATACTGCAAGATTATTTGTATAATCTTTAAAACATTAAATAATAATTATGATACTTCCAATTGTAGCATACGGAGATCCTGTATTAAAGAAAAAAGCTAAGGAAATCGAAAAAGATTACCCGAAACTTGAAGAATTGCTAGAAAATATGTTCGAAACCATGTATAATGCTCATGGTGTTGGATTGGCTGCTCCGCAGATAGGGCTTCCTATTCGATTATTTTTGGTAGATGCAGAACCATTTTCTGAAGATGATGAATTAACAGAAAAAGAAGCTAGTAGTTTAAAGGATTTTAGGAAGGTGTTTATTAATGCTCAAATTATTGAAGAAACCGGAGAAGAATGGGCTTTTACCGAAGGGTGCTTAAGTATACCCGATATAAGAGAAGATGTTTTTCGCAAAGATACAATCAAAATAAACTACTTTGATGAGAACTTCGTTGAGCATACAGAAGTTTACGACGGATTAATAGCAAGGGTTATTCAACATGAATATGACCATATAGAAGGAATCTTGTTTACAGATAAACTATCTAGTCTTAAAAAACGTTTGATTAAAGGAAAATTAACTAATATTTCTAAAGGTAAAATTAATGCAGAGTATCGCATGCGTTTTCCTTTAATGAAAAAAGGAAGATAATATACTTTAAAAATATTTGTAGTAGTAATGTTTGATTTTTTGAAACGAACTACTGATATTTGCCAACTTTTGAAATAAATATTTATGGGCTTAGATAAAATATTAGCAATTTCTGGAAAACCAGGTTTATATGAGTTAAAAACACAAACTCGTAGTGGTTTTTTAGCTGAATCCCTATTAGATGGGAAAAAAATATCAGTAAGTATACGTCATAATGTAAGTATTCTTAGTGAAATAGCAATTTATACCTTTACCGAGGAAGTTCCCTTACGTGATATTTTTAAGAAGATACAAGATAAAGAGAATGGAGAACAAGCTATAAGTCATAAAGAGCCCAAGAATAAATTAGAAGCTTATTTTAGTGAAGTGCTTCCTGATTACGATGAGGATAGAGTATACACTAGTGATATGAAAAAAGTTATTCAATGGTATAATATTTTACAATCCAAAGGAATGACAGATTTCTCAGAACCAGAAGATAAAGCATCAGATGAAGAAGAGTAGAATATAATTTTATATAAAAAAATCCTGTCAATAGACGGGATTTTTCTTTTTGTAGAAGTAATAAACTGATTCTTAGTTTTTTGAATTGTTAAAGAAATCTGAATAAGTTCATGAATATTGCTTGGTTTTCAATGCATCAATTCATGACTTCTTTGTACTTTTGCGCAGAATTTAAATGCAACATACTAATAGTTAAGTATACATGTCTAATACCAAATATGTTTTTGTAACGGGAGGTGTTTCTTCCTCTTTAGGAAAAGGGATTATAGCAGCTTCATTAGCAAAACTGCTACAAGCGAGAGGGTATAGAGTTACCATTCAAAAATTGGACCCCTATATCAATGTTGATCCAGGAACACTAAATCCATATGAGCATGGAGAATGTTATGTTACTGATGATGGAGCAGAAACAGATCTCGATTTAGGGCATTATGAAAGATTTTTAAATAACCCAACATCTCAAGCTAATAACGTGACCACAGGTAGAATATACCAAAGTGTTATCGAAAAAGAAAGAAGAGGAGAGTTTTTAGGAAAAACAGTTCAGGTCGTACCTCATATTACCAATGAGATAAAAGAAAGAATTCAGATTTTAGGAAAGAGTGGTAATTATGACATTGTAATTACAGAAATTGGAGGAACAGTAGGTGATATTGAATCTCTTCCTTATATAGAAGCAGTACGACAATTAAAATGGGAATTAGGAGATACTAATGCTCTGGTCATACATTTAACGTTAATACCCTATCTTTCTGCTGCAGGTGAGCTAAAAACTAAACCTACGCAGCATAGTGTAAAAACTTTGATGGAGAGCGGTATTAAAGCAGACATTTTAGTATGTAGAACAGAGCACGAACTGTCTGATGATTTAAGACGAAAGCTAGCACTATTTTGTAATGTACGACAAGAGGCGGTGATCCAGTCAATAGATGCATCCACAATTTATGATGTGCCTAATTTGATGTTAGAAGAAGGGTTAGATGCTGTTGTCTTAAAGCAATTAGTATTAAGAGATGATAACGTTCCTAATCTTGAAAATTGGAATAAATTCTTGCAACGACATAAAAACCCAAAATTTGAAGTAACAGTAGGACTTGTTGGTAAGTATGTAGAATTACAAGACTCCTATAAATCAATTTTAGAAGCTTTTATTCATGCTGGAGCAGAAAATGAAGTAAAAGTTAATGTAGTTAGTATTCATTCAGAATATATTGATGATGCTACCATTAGTGAAAAAATAGCACATTTAGACGGAATATTAGTCGCTCCAGGATTTGGAGAGCGCGGAATCGAAGGTAAAATTAAAGCAGTTCAGTTTGCAAGAGAACACAAGTTGCCATTTTTTGGAATTTGTTTAGGGATGCAAATGGCAGTGATAGAGTATTCGCGAAATGTATTGGGCTTAAAAGATGCTTGTTCTGTAGAGGTTGATGAAAATACTTCTAATCCCGTAATTGATATTATGGAGGAGCAAAAAAGTATCACCGATATGGGAGGAACAATGCGTTTGGGAGCTTGGAACTGTGAACTTGTTGAAAACAGTAAAGTTTTTGAAGCTTATGGTGAAACTATGATTTCAGAACGTCATCGTCATCGCTATGAATATAATAATAAATATAAGGAGCAGTTAGAGCAAGCTGGACTAAAAACAACAGGAGTGAATCCTAAGACAGGTTTGGTAGAAATAATAGAAGTTTCTGATCATCCTTGGTTTGTTGGGGTGCAGTATCATCCAGAATATAAGAGTACTGTGGCTAATCCTCATCCTTTATTTATAGCTTTTGTAAAAGCAGCTGTTGTCTATTCTAAGAATAAGAAAAATGCCAAAGTGTCACAGGGGTAGTGATTGGCTAGATAATTGACATTAAAATGATACAAATAACCTTAAAAGCCTTCCTGATGATTCAGATTAAGGCTTTTTATACATCAATACATGGAAGAAAAGAAATTTGACCTTAATTCAATAATAGGGTTTGCACTTATTTTTGGAATCGTAGCATTTATGTTTTATACGAATCAGCCGACTCCAGAAGAAATAGAAGCACAAAAAGTAGCAAAAGAACAAGCTGAAAAAGAAAAAACATCAAACGAAGATACTACCGCAACAACTGACTTTGTAACAGAAAGCGAAGCTATTGTAGTAAATCCTCAAGATTCTGTAGCACTAGCAGGAGCAAAATCTCAATTAGGAGCATTTGCATACTCAGCAAGTTTACCATCGGCAAAAGATGAGTTTACAAAAATTGAAAATGAAGTATTAAGTTTAAAAATAAATAACAGAGGAGGATACATTTCTGAAGCACTTTTAAAGAATTTTAAAACATATGATTCGGTTCCTGTGTATCTTATTAAAGATGGTAAAAATGCATCTTTTAATCTGAACTTTGGGACTACAGATAATAGAATTTTAAATACAAAAGACCTGTTTTTTGAACCTAAAATGTCTAAAAATGGTGAGAATACTATTTTATCTATGAAACTTAAGGTTTCTGATTCTAAATTTTTAGAATATAGATATGAGTTGAAACCAAACGATTATATGGTAGATTTTACCATTAGATCTCAAGGACTACAACAAGTTATTAATAGTAGTCAAACGATTAATCTTGATTGGAAACTTCAAGGAACAAGACACGCAAAAAGTGCATCATACGAAAATAGATATACAGATATACATTATGAATATGACGGAGGTAAAGATAGTTTTACTGGACAAGGAGAATTTGATGATGATCAAGAAGAAAATGTTACTTGGATAGGCTTTAAACAACACTTTTTTACATCTATTTTATTAACTGATACAGCATTTAAAACGGCTTCGTTTACATCAAAAAACATAGCGAGCAAGAGTGAACTTGATGATAAAGATATTAAGGTAACTAAAGAGTTTGCAGCCTCAATGCCATTAGAGCTAACGGCAGGGGAGCTAAATTATAATATGGACTGGTATTATGGTCCTACAGATTATAAAATTTTGGATGGTTATAATAGAAATCTAGACGAAATTGTACCACTTGGTTGGGGAATTTTTGGAGTTATTAATAGATATCTATTTATACCATTTTTTGGGTTCTTAAGTGGGTTTTTACCTTACGGAGTGGCCATTATAGTAATGACTATTATTGTCCGTATCATATTGTCTCCAGTTACTTATAAATCGTATTTGTCTCAGGCAAAAATGAAAGTATTGCGTCCTGAGATTACAGAAATCAATGAAAAGCATAAGGATAATGCCATGAAAAAGCAACAAGAGACTATGGCGTTGTATGGTAAAGCAGGTGTTAATCCTATGAGTGGTTGTTTGCCAGCTTTAATGCAAATCCCTGTGTTTTATGCATTATTCAATTTCTTTCCAAGTGCTTTTCAATTAAGACAAAAGAGCTTTTTATGGGCAGATGATTTATCAAGTTACGATAATATAGCACAATTACCATTTGAAATCCCCTTTTATGGAGACCATATTAGTTTATTCCCAATATTAGCGTCGGTAGCGATATTCATTTACATGACAATGACAACTGGGCAAACTATGCAAACACAGCAGCCAGGGATGCCAAATATGAAATTCATTATGTATCTGTCTCCATTAATGATGCTATTTTTCTTTAATAACTATGCCAGTGGATTGTCATTATATTATTTTATTTCTAACTTAATTACTATTGGTATTATGTTGGTCATCAAAAATGTAATAATTGATGAAGATAAAATTCATGCAAAAATTCAAGAGAATAAAAAGAAACCTAAAAAACAAGGTAAATTTCAGAAGAAGATGAAAGAGTTGATGGAGCAAGCAGAACAACAAAAAAATAATAAGAAATAGAATTATATTAACATTATGTTATAAAAAGCTCCAATTTTGGGGCTTTTTATATTTAAAATTTATCTTTATCATTAGGATTTTATAATATTGGTATACTTTTTGGAATTTACATCCGTTGAAATAATGTTCCAAATCAATTAGTAATTATGCGAAGTAGATTTTTATTCTGTATTTATTTTTTTACATGTATTTCTGTGGTTGCTCAGAAGTACAACAATTATGACGCTGAAGGAAAAAGACATGGACAATGGCAAAAAAAGTTTCCGAACAGTAACCAATTAAGATATGAGGGGACTTTTGAACATGGTAAGGAAATAGGTGAGTTTAAGTTTTATAAGCCAAGTGGAGGTAAAAACCCTACAGCGATAAAAACATTCTCCTCAAAAAGCGATACTGTAGTGGTGAAATATTTTACCCAAAAAGGAAAGGTTATCAGTGAAGGTAACATGATTAATAAAGATAGAGTTGGATTATGGAAATATTATCATAATGGATCCGATAAAATCATGATGACCGAGAACTATCGTTTGGGTAAATTACATGGAGAGCAACTTACTTATTTTGAAAATGGTAAGCTCACAGAAAAGAATACTTATGCCGATGGAAAAAGGGAAGGGAAAAGAATAATTTATTCTGAAGATGGAATCGTTATTAAAGATTTTACCTACGAAAATGATAAATTACATGGTCTTACCAAGTATTATGATACAAAAGGAGTTCTTATTATAGAAGGTAATTATAAAAGAAACCAAAAAAATGGTATCTGGAAATATTATGATAACGGAAAATTAAAAGAACAAAAGAAATTCCCATTGCCTAAAAGTGGTGCTAATAACTAACTTTTAAAACTAAATAAAATATAAAAGCCTCAAATTCATTTGAATTTGAGGCTTTTATATTTTATGAATCATTTTAGGAGTTTTCTATGAATTTATGGCTGGTATAGGGATATGTATTGTATTGTTATGCCTTACTTTAATAATGCTAAAAAATTAACATATTTTATATAAATATAGAGATATGTTTTATTCATTTAAACATACGTTATGGTTCAAATATAAATTTATATGCAGTTTTATAGATGTTTAAGAATTTTGATTAAAATTTAGAAATAATACAATAGTCTAGTCGGGAAAAGACTAATTACAGATTACCAATAAAACTAAATAACAGATTTATGATAACAATAAGGGAAATTTCAGAATCTTTCTGGTTAAAAAAGATGATGAGAATATTACTATTAACATTAAGTTTTTGCTATACTGTTGCTACAGCGCAACAATCCACTTATAAAGGATCAAATAATATACCTTGCATAATTGAAGCTGAAAATTATGATACAGGAGGAGAGGGTGTTTCATATCATGATGTTAATAAAGGAGAAGCAGATAAAGTCGCTAACTATAGAACAGGAGAAGATGCAGGTGTAGAGATTGAGCCTAAAGCAAATAAATCTAATGGTCATATTGTTGGTTGGACTAGCGATGGTGAATGGCTAGAATATACATTTAATGCAAAAGATAAAGGAAGCTATACAATATCGATTATGGCCACTGCTAGGAATGTAGGGTCTAAAGGATTTCAATTATTTATTGATGAGAAAAAAATATCATCAAGAATAGAAGTAAACCCAAAGGCAGGTTGGTTTAGTGAATGGAAAGAGTATAAAGTAAATACTAAAATAAAAAAAGGTAAACATGTACTTAGATTAGAAATTTTTTCAGATGATAAGTATGCAATTAACATAGACTATATTGAGTTTGTTTCTAAAAAGGAACCCGCACAAAAACAATTTTCTGTAACCAATTTTATTAGAGATAATTCTGTTTTACAACGTAATTCAAATGTTAATATATGGGGTAAAGGGAAACCCGGAAGTATTGTAACAATAGAACCAGAATGGGGAATCGCTGCTACTGCATTAGTTAATAATAGTGGCGACTGGAAAACTAAAGTAGCAACCAAAGAAGCAGGGGGACCATATAAATTGGTCATAAAAGATGAGAATCAAACGTTAACCTTTAGCAATATACTTTTAGGAGAAGTTTGGGTGGCTTCTGGGCAATCTAATATGGAGTTACCATTAAAAGGATGGGGAGCTGGCGGTAGTGTGAATAATGCAGCTACAGAAATAGCAAAAGCAAATTTTTCAAAAATTAGAATTTTTCAAGTAGAACGAAATGCTTCTTTTGATCCAAAATATGAGGCTAATGGTATATGGCGTATATGTAATCCAACTAATGCCAATAATTTTTCTGCTGTAGCTTACTTTTTTGCTAGAGAATTATATAATAAATTAAATGTCCCAATAGGAATAATTCAGGCGACTAAAGGAAGTTCAAAGGCCGAAGCATGGACATCTACTGATGAATTGAAAAAAGTTGTAGGTTTTGAAAATATAGAAAGAGATTTAACACGATCTAAAACCAAAAATAAGCCGTATACATTGGATTATATAAATGATGATACCAAACAATTCGAAACACCCGCTGCATTATTTAATGGTATGATCTCTCCGATTAAGTCATATACTATAAAAGGTGTAATTTGGTATCAAGGAGAATCAAATTCTGATAATCCAAAACTATATAGTTCAATTTTTCCTGCTCTTATTCAGTCATGGAGAAAAGCATTCAAGAGTGAAGAATTACCGTTTTATTATGCTCAAATTACACCATTTCAGAATTATGATAATAATAAACATAATAGCTACGAGGTTAGAGAAGTTCAATTTATGGGGAAAGATATACGTAACACCGGAATGGCAGTTACTTTAGATCTTGGTGATCGATGGAAAATACACCCAGGTAATAAACAAGATGTAGGTAAACGATTAGCACTTTGGGCTTTAGCTAAACAATATAATTTTAATGAGTTAATATATTCTGGACCGATTTATAAATCTGCAGAATTTGAAAACGGAGAAGGGAAATTAAAGTTTAATAATATTGGAGATGGACTTAAACTTAGTAAAGGACCAAACAATTTTGAAATTTCTGGTATAGATGGTGTTTTTCATAAAGCTGATGTGGCTATAAATAATGATGTATTAGAAGTTTCATCTAACGAGGTAACAGATCCAACACAAGTGCGATATGGATGGTCAAATTGGGTAGTCCCTACATTGTATAATATGGATGGTCTACCAGCATCATCTTTTAGAACATATACGGCTTTTGTTTTTTCAGAAAAATATAAAATAGACGAAGGTGCCAAAGTAATAAAAGTGCCTTTAGGACAAGAGAATATCACAATAGATAAATTTTTAAGTAATCTATCAACAATCAAAGGCGCTACATGTAAAGTTGTAGATGTAAATGGTAAGACTCCCACAGGAAAAATGTCCAGTCAATATAGAGTTTTATCAATAATGAATAATGGTCAAGATTCTAGATATTATAATGTTATGTTAGGAGCGTTAACTAATTTGTCTGAACGACGACCAGTAGCAAGTGATGCTCCCACTAGAAGTGTGGCTAAAATACAGGCTATAACTACAACTCAAGTTATCGAAGAAGAATCGAAAGATTTAGATATAGCGAATAGAGAAAATATAAGTATCCGCGCCTTGAGTAATAATTTATATGTTAGTTCAGAAAATGGACTTAGACCAATAACCTGCAATCGAACTAAAGTTGATATTTGGGAACGATTTAGTATAGAGTCAGTAGGTGGAGGAAGAGTAGCTATTAAAGGAAGTAATGGGTCATATTTTAGTTCTGAGGACGGACTTAAGCCGATGAGATGCAATCGAAAAAAAGCAGAGGCTTGGGAGGAATTTACTCTAGAACCTCTAGGAGGAGATTTGTACGCTATTAAAGGAAATAATGGAGCGTATGTGAGTCATAATAATGGAAGTGTAGAAGGACTAACATGTAATAAATCTATAGTAGGTGATCAGGAGAAATTTATTATTAAAGATGCCGCTTCCAAGTAATGACAATTGGTTGTTATATAAAATATTTGATCATAAAATGTAAAGAACAACAATAGATGATGATCTCTCACTTTTTAAGATGCAAATTGTTATTAAATCAATTGGTTAAAAAAACAAATGTTACAATTTTGTTTTGTTTATTGATTGTGATTCCTTCGGTATCACAGACATTGTCAGTCACAAATTTGATTAAACAAAACGCTGTTTTACAACGTAATACTAATGTTAATATCTGGGGAGAGGGAACACCAGGTAATTTGGTCACTATTACTTTAGGTAACGAAAATAGTGTTACCACAAAAATATCTGATAAAGGTAGTTGGAGTGTGAAAATTCCGACAGGAGATGCGGGAGGTCCTTATACATTAAATATTAAAGATAAAACAAAAACGTATAATTTTGGAGGAATTTTATTAGGAGAAGTTTGGCTTTGTTCTGGTCAATCTAATATGGGAATGCCTATGAAAGGATGGGGGGCAGGAGGTACCATCGTTAATGCAAGTCAAGAAATTAGTGCGGCAAACTTTCCTAAAATAAGAGTCTTTAGAGTAGCTAAAAAAGCATCGTACTTGCAAGAGAAGGAAGTTTTTGGTGAATGGGTTATTTGTAACCCTGATAATGTTAAACATTTTTCAGCGACAGCCTATTTCTTTGCAAGAGAACTATATAAAAAACTAAATGTACCTATAGGTGTTATTGTTGCAGCAAGAGGAAATTCTAAAGGCGAAGCATGGACATCAAGTAATTCTCTCACTGCTATCAATGGTTTCGAGAACGTTATGGCTGATTTAGAAATTGCTAAACAAACACCAAATACAGGGAAGTATAAAATAGATCACATTAACAACGGTCAACAGGGGTTTAATACTCCAGGAGCAATTTATAATGGAATGATTTATCCAGTTACACCGTATACTATAAAAGGGGTAACATGGTATCAAGGAGAAAATAATTCTGGTGATGGTATTCAATATCGAGACATACTTAGAAATTTAATTACTGAATGGAGAACTGCATTTAAAAATGTAAATATGCCGTTCTATATAGCACAAATTACACCATATGAGTATAATGTAAATGCAAAATCTCAAGAAGTAAGAGAAGCTCAATTTTTAGCACAAAATATTCCCGATGTAGGTACGGCTGTTTTATTAGACACGGGTGAACGAAAGCAGATTCACCCTAGTAAAAAACAAGAAGCGGGCATGAGATTAGCGTTTTGGGCTTTAGCTAAACAGTACAATCAAAATGTAGCGTATTCAGGTCCTACTTATATATCGTCAGAATTTGAAAACGGAAAAGGAATTCTTAAATTTTCGCATAACAAGGGCTTAAAAATTACAGGTGACGGTAATTTTGAGATAGCCGGAGAAAATGGCGATTTTAAAAAAGCAAACGCTATTGTAAAAAACGGAACCATCGAACTAACTTCCTCTACTGTTCCTAATCCAACTCAGGCAAGGTATGCATGGTTTAATTGGGTAGAGGCGACCTTATTTAATGGTGATAACTTACCAGCATCATCATTTAGAACAACTGTGCCAGGAATCCCAAAGTCTACTATAAAATAAGACATGATAAAACGTATTCTATATGTAGAATATCCCTTGTATTTTTAAATCTAATATTGGGTTTTACATATTCTTTTATCAAGCTATTCCAAAAATTAGTTAAAGTAGACTGTCTCTAAAGTATTTACTTATTACTTTTGCAAAATAATTTTAAAAAGACTCTGTAAGAGTTTATAAAAGAAAGGAATTTTTGATGAAGAGAGTAATCGTAGGATTATCAGGAGGAGTTGATTCTAGTGTTGCGGCTTATTTGCTTAAAGAACAAGGTTATGAGGTTATTGGCCTTTTTATGAAAAATTGGCATGATGATTCCGTTACTATTTCTGATGAATGTCCATGGTTAGATGATAGTAATGATGCATTATTGGTAGCAGAAAAGTTAGGAATACCATTTCAAACGGTTGATCTTAGTGAACAATACAAAGAGCGTATTGTCGACTATATGTTTCATGAGTATGAAAAGGGACGTACACCTAATCCTGATGTATTGTGCAATAGAGAAATTAAATTTGATGTTTTTTTAAAAATAGCGTTATCTCTTGGAGCTGATTATGTGGCTACTGGACATTATTGCAGAAAAGAAACAATTGTAGAAAATGGAAAAGAAGTACACCGCTTGTTAGCAGGAAAAGATCCAAATAAAGATCAATCTTACTTTTTATGCCAATTATCACAGGAGCAACTGGCAAAAACGCTGTTTCCAGTTGGAGAATTGCTAAAACCAGAAGTTCGTGAAATTGCTGCAGAACAAGATCTTGTTACTGCAGATAAAAAAGATTCTCAGGGATTATGTTTTATAGGAAAAGTACGCTTGCCAGATTTTCTTCAGCAGAAGTTAAAACCTAAAGAAGGTAATATTGTTGAAATACCGGCTTCAGAAGATAAATATACGCGTGTCATACCTGAATTTGAATCTAAAAAAGAAGAATTAGAATTTCTCGCAACAAAATACCAATATGCCATTGATGAAGGAAAAATAGTTGGTAGACATCAAGGCGCACATTACTATACAAAAGGACAACGTAAAGGATTGGCGGTAGGAGGAACTCCAGAACCACTTTTTGTAATTGAAACAGACGTAAATACAAATACTATTTATACAGGACAAGGTAAAAGTCATCCGGGACTATATAGAAAAGCGTTGTTTATTTCAAATGAAGAATTACATTGGGTAAGAGAGGATTTAGCTCTAAAGGTAGATGAAGAACTTCAGGTTATGGCAAGAATACGCTATAGACAACCATTAGATAAAGCTACATTGCACCAAATAGATTCGGGAATGTACGTGGTTTTTGAAAATGACCAAAGTGCAATTACAGAAGGTCAATTTGTGGCTTGGTATATAGATGAAGAATTGGTTGGGTCTGGTGTAATTTCGTAACTTGTACATCTTATAATTTTATACTAAACCCCAAAGGTGACTTACCTCTGGGGTTTTTAAAGAAAAATATAAATGAATAAAATCAAAGAATTATTTCATATACAATACCCGATTATCCAAGGAGGAATGATATGGGCAAGTGGTTGGAAACTAGCAAGTGCTGTTAGTAATGCTGGTGGACTCGGACTTATAGGAGCTGGATCAATGTATCCGGATGTTTTAAGAGAACATATTCAAAAGTGTAAAAAAGCAACGGATAAACCATTTGGAGTTAATATTCCTATGTTGTATCCTAATTTAGAAGAGATTATTCAGATTATTCTTGATGAAGAGATTAAAATAGTATTTACATCTGCAGGTAATCCAAAAACATATACAAAGTATCTCAAAGAAAAAGGAATTACTGTAGTACATGTGGTAAGTAGTTTAAAATTTGCTTTGAAAGCACAGGAGGCTGGAGTAGATGCAGTGGTCGCTGAAGGTTTTGAAGCAGGAGGCCATAACGGTAGAGATGAAACTACAACACTTGCCTTAATCCCAATGGTAAAAGAACAGATTACAATTCCTTTAATTGCAGCAGGAGGTATTGCGACAGGTACGGCCATGTTTGCAGCTATGGCGTTGGGTGCAGATGGGGTTCAAGTAGGAAGCCGTTTTGTGGCAAGTCATGAAGCTTCATCTCATATAAACTTCAAAAATATGGTGGTAGATGCTAAAGAAGGAGACACGCATCTTACTTTAAAGGAACTGGCCCCTGTTAGAATGTTAAAAAATAAATTTTATCAAGATGTTGCTGAATTGTATAGTAAAGGTACTACTATAGATGAATTAAAAAATTTACTAGGTAGAGCAAGAGCTAAAAAAGGTATGTTTGAAGGAGATTTGGTAGAAGGAGAATTAGAAATAGGTCAGGTCTCAGGTATAATTCACGATATTAAACCAGCTGGAACGATAGTTCAAGATATGCTTAACGAATTTGAAACTACCAAAAATCGAATGCAAAACGTTACTATTTAAACCATATTATGAACTCAAGAGAAAAGCAACTTAAGGCATTTGATAGATTATTAACTATTATGGATGAGCTCAGGGAGCAATGTCCTTGGGATAAAAAACAAACACTAGAATCGTTAAGACACCTCACAATAGAAGAGACTTACGAATTAGGAGATGCAATTCTTGACAATGACCTTGATGAGGTTAAAAAAGAGCTAGGTGACCTATTACTGCATATTGTATTTTATGCTAAAATCGGTAGTGAAACAAATGAATTTGACATAGCAGATGTGGCTGATGGAATTTGTGAAAAACTAATCAATAGACATCCACATATTTATGGAGATGTTACAGTAAATGATGAAGAAGATGTCAAGCGTAATTGGGAAAATCTTAAACTCAAAGAAGGAAAAAGTAGT
The DNA here is from genome assembly GCF_003443715.1 of Aquimarina sp. AD10. Taxonomy (NCBI): domain Bacteria; kingdom Pseudomonadati; phylum Bacteroidota; class Flavobacteriia; order Flavobacteriales; family Flavobacteriaceae; genus Aquimarina; species Aquimarina sp. AD10. Next base: position 5,951,982 of record NZ_CP031965.1, read on the forward strand.
GTTTTAGAAGGAGTGCCAAAATCATTACCTGCACTAGTTAAAGCAAGTAGGATTCAGGATAAAGTTGCCGGTGTTGGTTTTGACTGGGAAGAGCCTCAGCAAGTATTCGAGAAATTAAAAGAAGAGCTTGAAGAGCTGCAACATGAGGTAAAAGTTCAGGATCAAAATAATATTGAAGCAGAATTTGGAGATGTATTATTTTCCATGATTAATTATGGGCGGTTTCTTAATGTAAATCCAGAAGATGCTTTGGAACGCACAAATAAAAAATTTATTAAACGATTTCAATATCTTGAAAGTAAGGCAAAAGAAAATAATAAAGCATTAGCAGATATGACACTTGCCGAAATGGATGTTTTTTGGGAAGAGGCTAAAAAAATGTAATAAGTCTTCCATAAGATAAATTTATGGAAGACTTATAGATAAAAGGGGGTTTAATACACTGCTATTTTTTTTGTTTGAGTTTTACCATCGATTGTTATTTTGAAAAAATAAACACCAGATGTTTTTAAGATATTTTCTCTATTAAGTTCATAGGTATGTCGACCTTGATCCATTACTTTGTTTAGTATTATTTCAGAAGCGCCATATACATTCGTGATCGCAATACGAACATTACTTTTTTCTTTTTTAGTAGACCATTCTAAAGTAGATTTCTGAGTTATTGGATTTGGATAAATGATAGCCTTAGTTGTAGGATCAAGATTTTCGAAATTATCCGATTTATTGGTAATCGGTCTACTATCAAACCAAGAACCATTATAATACCAACCTTCCGTACATCTATTAAGATCTTCGGTCTTGGATGCCCCGTTGTTACTGAAAATAAAGTTGGAACAATTAGTGTTTTGTAATGTATATCGGTACCAGCCATCGATATCGGCAGTCATTAATTGACCTGGCCATGATGTAGAAGTTCCTGATGGAGTAGCGTTCCAAAAATAAATAGATGGAGATGTGTAGGTGTCTGATTTGAAGTAAACTGTTAAATTTTGATTTTGATTTTCTTCAGGATTACTGTCATACCAAATACCATTGTAATACCATCCGTCTCCACATCTATTTAAATCAGTAGTTTGGTTTGTTCCATTTGCGCTAAATATAATATTAGAACAAGTTACACCACTAAGGGTGTATGTATACCATCCATTTCCAACGGCTGTCATTGATTGTCCGGGCCAAGAAGTTGAAATGGCAAGGGGAGTAGTGTTCCAGTAGTAAACACTTGGGTTGTCTAACGTACCTTTATAATGTACAGTCATTGTATTTTCTGATGATGTAAACGTATATGTGTTACTAAGGATGTCAGAAGAAAGACCTTCAGAATCATATGCTATTGCCCTAATAGTAGTGTCAGTAGTAAGCGTTATAGGTGTTGTGTATCTCGTTGAAGTGGTATTAGGTTCATCTCCATTCGTTGTATAATATATTTCTATATTTTGTGAATCGTTATCTGTGGCGATTAGTTCAACCCTAACTGTTTCCCCTAGATTGAAAGAGCCACTGCTAGGTGTAGCTGATATTGTAGGAGGTGTATTTGTGGTAGTTCTTGGATCAGTGTCATACCATATACCATCTGCGTACCAACCATCTCTGTTTCTTGAGAGGTCATCAGTTTTGGCACCACCATTATCATTAAATAATAAATTGGTGCTTTCCACTCCAATAAAAATATATTCATACCAATCTGAGTTATCAATCCTACTCATTTGAGGACCTGGCCAATTGCTAGATGGTAGTGTATTTGGAGAAGTATTCCAATAATGCACATTTACTTGAGACCAAGTATTTGGTTTCTTAAAATATACATGTAAACCTTCTATTGGACCAATAGTAAAGTTTTTGATATTAATCTGAGATGCAGTACCATTTTTGTCATAAACGATAGCTTTTATAGTAGTTGAAGTGTCAATACTAAACGAACTGGAATATTTTGTACTTGATGTATTTGGTGTCGTTCCATCTGTAGTGTAGTAAATTTGATAGGGAGCTCCGGCTCCTCCGACGCCTTGCATTGTAACTTGAATGGGAGTTTCAGAATTTGAAGAAACGGGATTAATAATGACTACAGGGTCAATTGGGCCATTGATACAATTTTCAAAAAAACCACCTCCGCAGCCTCCTATTAATCCAGGACCATTTAATACATAAATACCTGCAGAACCGGAGGTAACTGTGAAATTTAAAACACCATTTTGAGCAGCTATTTCACGACCCGTAACAGCATCACGATATAAACCATTAGACATTCCTGAAATAGAAAAAGAAGCATTACCATCTTTAGCAAGTCCAACAGCAACTTCACTATTATCATGTACTCTTCTGTATGCAACTGCATTTCCCGGAGCATCTTTCCAACTCCACGCGCCTTTTTGTAAAGCAGGTACTGCTTTGCGAATAGCATTTAACTTTTTGATATGTTGATAGATTTTATGATTTGGAGCTTGATCCATTACATCTCCATAATATGCTCTTCCGGTTTTGTTAATAGATTGTTGAATTCCTGAGGCATCATGAATGTCATTAAATTCACCTGCTTTAAATCTCATTTCTGTTCCATAGTACACTGTCGGAATTCCACGCCAAGTGAACATGAAATTCATACAAGCGGCAAGATTTTCATCCGATCCACCGTATCTTCTATTCCAATCATTATTAGGTCCAAAATCATGATTATCTAACCAAGTGACTAAAGTAGATGGGTCACTATATAAATGATCGTATCTTGCAGCAGCCTTTACTGTAGGAAATGATTGCCCTTCTTCAAAAGATCCGTGGAAAGTAGCTTCTCCAAAAAAGTCTATTACAGCTAAGTCCAAGGGTTGAGAGTTGTTAACATCACCTCTCCATGTATAATAATGCGGGTTTGTTTCCTCAACAGGGTGCAATTCATGACGTTTTTGAGCGACTTCTCCAAAAATAAATAAATCTGGATTTATGGCTTTAAAGGCATCATAAAAGTATATGATATCTTCTCTACTCATATGCTTAACAGTATCCCACCTAAAAGCATCTACTCCCATATTAATAAATCTTGCATAAGCATTAACTAAGTACTCGCGAACTACCGGACTACTTGTATTAAGATCTGGAGTATCACCAGCTAATGCTCTATTCTGTAAGTTTTCAACATCATCGAAACCTTGAGCGAAACCATTTCCTGAATGATGATACCAATCTGGATCAGAGGTATCTACATAATTTTCTTTGCTAGGAAAGTTAAAGGCAGCTAAGTTTTGATTGTATGGAGGTGGCATTTTAGCCAAATTAGCTCTACTCCATAGCAAACCATCTTCAGGATTAGGGGTTAATCCGTCGTATTCCCAATTTGGATTATCTGGAGCATGCCAAATAGCATCAGGGTTGGTATTGTATTTTATTTCAGCTACATCTTTAATTCCAAATCGACCAGCATGATTCGTGACTACATCAAGAACTATTTTCATATCTCTGCTATGAATTTCATTAATTAAATCTTGAAAGGTCGCTCCTGGTGATTCTAATCTCGGATCTACTCTAGTGAAATCCCAAGCATGATAACCGTGATAATCTAATGGACTTCTATTATGAACTATAGGGGTAATCCATATTGCAGTAAACCCTAAATCTTTGATGTAATCTAGTTTTTGAATTAAACCTTTAAAATCACCTCTCCATGTTACGTCATTTGGATCTGTAATGTCTGGGTTAATAGTTGGGTCTGGATTGTAAGATGACCATTCTGTTGGAGCATTATTATTTGGATCACCATCAAAAAACCTTGTTGTCATTAAGAAATAGATGGTTTCTTCTCTAAAATCAATTTGACTATTTAAGGATATCGGTAAAAGATATGTCATCACAAAAATAGTGAGTAGTAGTTTTTTCATTTGTATAAGCCTTATTTGTCTCCAGATAATTTGCGCAAGAAATCACTGAAAAGATTAAAATTACGTTTGTGTTAATTAATTTAAGATATCAATGAGTATATCTTAATTTTTTAATATTATAGTTAGTGATTTAGTAATTTACATGAAGTTGAAAGACTATTTTTTACTTTTGACAAACGAAAACGTTTGCGTGTTGATAAACAGTAGATAAATATTTATTTTGACTAGTATAAGAACTTAATCTAGAGAGTGAGTAAAGGTTTGATTTTTAGTGTATTGAAATTTTATTAGAAACTATTTCTGGAAAACTATAATTTTATCAGAGATAGTAACACTGATAAAACCATATGTTTTCTGAATCCAGTTTAAAGTCTCACTGGTGTAAAAAAAGACATGGGTAGAGTCGTTTTTGTACCACCATGAGGTAAAATCAATTGATGATTTAAATAAGTTCGTTTTGCAGTATAAGGAACCGTTCTGGTTTAGTAAAGAGTAAAGAAGCTTAAATTCTTTGGCGGGATCGTAAAAATGTTCCATCACTTCACAACAAATGATATAATCATATTTTGCGGATAGGGCATTAGTATTGGGTGTAAAAAAAGGATCATACATCGTTATTTGATATCCTTTTTTGCTTAATAATGAAGTTACTATTGGACCACTTCCTGATCCAAAATCTAAACCAAAATGATTAGGGTTATAATCATTTTCTACAGCTTGTATTATTGGGGATACAAATTTTTTATAACCAAGATCATTAATGTCATTGTGATGTAATTCATATCTTTCCTTTTCTTGCTCAGGAGTCAGATAGTGGTCTTTATGAAGTACTATTGCACGGCAAGTCTGGCATCTCAAGAAAATTCGTTTTCGTAGTTTAGAAAACAATATAGTTTCTGAACCACAAAGGGTACATTGCATATGAATTACAGTTGCTTAATTTTTTTCAATTTCGCTTTCCATACTTCTAGACTATCCCTATGCTTTTCGATATTTTTATGAACTTCTAGTACCAGAGGATTGTCATCTTTAGCGTTCTTAAAAAACTGAAGATTGTTTTCTAATTGTCTTATTTCACCATTAACTTCATCGATTTTCTTACGAATAAAATTTTGTTCATTTCTTAAAGCACTGTCATCGCTTTGATTTGATAATGAACTTAGTTTATTTTCATACTTAATCATCTCAGTTTCTTGACGACTTAAATTGAGTTGTTGAAAAAGCCCATCTAAAGCTTTGTTATATTCTGACTCAATATTTTTCTTTTTATAAGGAACTCTTCCAAGAGTTTTCCATACAGATATATTGTCTTTTATCGTCTTAAGATCAGCTGCAGGATCACCAGAAAGTTTAAGATCTTTAAGTGCTTCTATATGTGATTGTTTCTTTTCAAGTGAGACAAGTTCTTCTTTATTGGCTTCATTTCTTTCTGCATGTATACGATCAAAATATGAGTTGCAAGCATCTTTAAATCTTTTCCAGATCCTATCACTATCCTTACGCGGAACATGTCCAATTTTTTTCCAATCTGCCTGAATTTTTTTCATTAATGGAGTAGTAACCGAAAAATCATCGCTATCCTTATTATCCTCGGCTATTTGGATAAGTTCCATTTTCTTATTTAGATTAAGAAATTGTTCTTTCTTTAATCCTTTGTAGAAAGCATTTTTATTTCGATTAAAATCTCTAACTGCCGATTTAAATTCACTCCAAGTTTGTTCATTTACATAAGACGGGACTTTACCTGCTTTAAAGAACTCTTCTCGTAAAGCTTCAATTTCTTTAATCTTTTGTTGCCAACCACTATGATTATTGGGACTTGTTTTAGCGACTTCTACTATTTGTGCTATAATAGCTCGTTTTGTTTCTAGATTAACTTCATAAACTTTATCCTGTTCTTTGAAAAACTTTTGTCTGTTTTCATGAATTTGTTTAGTAAGGGCACTAAACTTTTCCCAAATAGGTTCACGATATTCTTTTCCAACAGGACCTAGATCTTCTTTCCACATTTTGTGAAGCAATTGTAATTCTCTAAATGCTCTGTTTACATCGGTTTCTTGTGCAAGTTCTGTAGCACGTTCTATAATCTTGAGTTTTTGTTCTAAGTTATGTTTAAAGTCAAGATCTCTAAACTCTCGATTTAAATGTAAAAAATCATAAAAATTTTCTGTATGATGATGATATGTATTCCAAACAGTATTGTATTTGTCTCTTGGAATAGGACCAGCATTACGCCATCTTTCTTGTATGCTTTTGAAATGATTATATGTGGTGTTGATATTTTCGTCAACATTTAATAGACCTTTTAATTCATCTATTAATTCCAGTCTTCTCTTAAGGTTTTCTTGAAGATCTTTTTTAAGATTTTGATAATAAGCATTACGCTTTTCTTTATAATCAAAATATACAGAATTGAATTCTTTTTTTATAGGAGTAGAGTAATAAAAATCAATAACATTACCACCTTCAGCTAAAAACTCTTCTTTTTTCTGTTCTACTTCTTCATTAAATTTTTCATTAAATTCAGTTTTAATCTCTTCGACATGTTCTTTGATTGCCTGAATTTTTTCATTTTTAACCAAGATGCTCAATTCCTTGATTAATTGTTCTTTTGTCATAGCATGATAATCTTTCTTCTCGATATCATGTCTTTCTTGGGTGGTTTCGTCCTCACTATGTTCTGCAACCGCCTCATCCATTTGATCTTGAACTTCATCATTCTTAACGTCAGAAACTTCTGTAACGTCGTCATCTTTACTTTTTACAGCATCCGTTTGAATATCCTGAGTTATAGCATCGGTTATTTGAGGGTTAGCAGCTGTTGATGTAGAATCAAGATCAGAAACTTCTGATTCTTTTGGCTCTTCAGGAGTGTTCTCAAGAGTATTTTCTACTTCGGATTTTTCTATACTTAGCTGTTCTTCCGAAGATTCTTTGCTAATAGTATCTCCAGTATCTAAGGGGGTCGCCGGAGCAGATTCAGTAGTGTTAACTTCAGAATTTTCTTTCAAAATCTCGGCCTTATTATCCTTCTCTCCATCTGCCTTAGGCAGGTTATCACGTGTTGACATTGTGTGAACGTTTTTATTGGTCTAAGCATTAATCAATGACTAAGATACTAACATATTAGAAAACCTCAAAGTTATTGAAGCGTTTTAGGAACTTCTTGTGTTTATAGCAGATTGTTATCTTACTGGGAGGACGTCTGAAAATTAGGAGTTCCAGATCTCCCATGATTTTTGAGCTTGAAGAATTAACATTTGAAGTCCATTTGATACTTTTGCTCCTTTTTCTTTTCCTTTTTTCATAAAAGTGGTCTCAGCGGGATTATAAATTAAATCAAAGAAAACATGATTTTTGGTAATGTATTCATATGGGATATTTGGGAAATCTTCAATGTTTGGATGAGTGCCTAAAGGAGTACAGTTGATAACTAGTTTATATTCATTCATGATATCTTCATCCAGATCGATATAACTTAACTCATTAAAATCAGGATTTCTAGAGACAAAAGTATGTGTTATACCTAGCTTATCTAGTGCGTAAGCAATCGCTTTTGAGGCGCCACCTGTACCTAATATTAAAGCTTTTTTAATGGATTTGTTTAGTAATGGTTTTAGTGCTTCTGTAAAACCATAATAATCACTATTAAATCCAGTTAGTTTTTTATCTTTTTCAAATTTAATAACGTTGACGGCTCCAATTTCTTTGGCAACAGTATCTAAATTATCCAAATAGGATACTATTTCTTCTTTGTATGGGATTGTAACATTTAATCCCTGTATTGAAGGATCATTAATAATTTCTTTAAAACTTTCTATTTGTTTCAGGTCAAAATTATTGTATTCACAATCAAGGTTTTCTTTTGTAAATTTTTCAGTAAAAAAACCTTTAGAAAATGAATACCCAATATCTCTACCTAATAATCCGTAAATTTTTTTCATTTTGAAATTTTAGAAGTCTTTTGCCCATACCATTCTAACCATAAAACAATACCAATACCAATACCAATAGAAAAAATCCCGAAGTAGGTTTCTGCAATTGCAAAATCAGGAAAATATCGATCGTAATTATCTAGTATAGGATCGCCTAGCGCATCGATTTGAACATTCCCCATTGTATCTGTTTTATACACTTTATCTTTCCATGGCCAAACTACACCAAGAGAACCTGAAATAAAACCAATTATGGATGCAAAAGTCGCATTTTTAAAATGTTTAAGTACATAGCCTAAAAAATGAGATAAGGTTACTAAACCTGTTAGCGAACCAAGACTAAATATTACTAATACTTGCAATAATCTTATTCGTTGTGTATTGTCTACAAAAGAAAAATCCCATTGAATGATATCAGCAATAGTATCATACAATGCGTTTACAGAGTCTACCAATAATAAGACATAATTGCCAAGTAAAATTAGAATAAAAGATCCTGACAATCCTGGTAGTGTCATTCCTGAAACGCCAATTATACCGCATACAAAAACAAAAAATAGGTTGTCATTTTCTTTTGCAGGGTCAAGCAGACTAATGCTTACTCCAACAATTATACTAATGATGATGATACATATGTTTTTTTTACTCCAATCATCAAAATCTTTAACTATATAGTAAATTGAGCCGATAATCATTCCAAAAAAGGCGGCCCATACATAAAGTTCATAATGTATAATAAGGTAATCAAGAATTTTTGAAACGCTAAAATAGCTGATAAGCATTCCTAATATCAATAACCCAAGAAATCTACCGTTTATATATCGCCAGAAACTCTTGAATCTAAAATTGATAAAAAGTTTAAACGCTTTAAAATTTATTTTTTGAAGTGAGTAAATAAATTCTTCATAAAACCCGGCAACAAAAGCTACGACTCCTCCTGAAACACCAGGTACTTTATTAGCTGCACCCATTGCTAACCCTTTTATGACTAGAAAAAGTCTATCACTAAAAGTTCGAGTACTTTGTTGCATTATATATTAATTAGCTTTTTTGTTTGCTAAACGTTCTAATATTAAAATTAAAAGAAAACCAACACAAACAAGGAGCAAAACCAATAAGATTTTTGGATCTCCTTCAAAGTTATTTGGTAAAATACTTTTTTCTATAAGTGGAACTTTAATTCCTTCAGAATTTGTTCTCCAAGATAACACTTCTTTCCATGGCCATAGTTTATTTAATGATCCAATCATGAAACCTGTTAGAATTGCCAGAGTAACATTTTTATGGTTCTTAAACATCCAGTTTAAAATTCTGGAGAATAATTTTAAACCTGTGATAGCGCCTAAAGCTATAATAATCAGCTTAATAATAGCTTGTGTTAAAATATCAATATCAAAATTAACTAAACCGTCTCTTAGTTGATTTAAAATATCAATAAACGTCTGATAAGCTCCTAATATCAATAAAATAAACGCACCAGAAACGCCTGGTAATATCATTGCTATAATAGCTATAAATCCACAAAAAAGTAGATACCAGTTACTATCTGGTGATGCCAAGGGTTCTGCAAGTGTTATGAAATAAGATAATATGCCGGTTATTAAAATGCTTAACCATACTTTGGGTTTAAAACTAGTAATTTGTTTTCCTATGTAAACAATACTAGCTAAAACTAATCCAAAGAAAAAAGCCCAAAGTAATAGAGGTTCATTATGAAGTAGCCATTTAATTAGCTTAGCAAGAGATAAAATGCTAATAGCAATCCCTAAAAATAGTGTGGATAAAAAAGAAAGATTGTATGCTTTCCAAGCATTTAAAAAACCTTCTTTTTTCCAAGTAGAAAAGAATGAGAAGTCTAACTTATTTATAGTTTCGATTAACTCTTCATAGATTCCTGAGACAAAAGCGATTGTCCCTCCAGAAACACCAGGAACAACATCTGCTGCTCCCATTGCTAATCCTTTAATTGAAATAATTAGGTAGTCCTTAAGACTTCTCCGCATTTTTTTAGTTTTAAGTATTGATCAAAACAAATGTATGGATTTTTGCGAAGCCTTATTATAGAAAAAAATGTCTTTTTTGTTATTATTTATATTCTGAAATAATATTTTTCACTAAACTTAAATTAAATACTTTATCAAAAAGTTCTTCTAAAACTATATGATATTCATAATCTAATTCAAGTGCTTTTCTTATATGGTGCTCTCCCTTGTCATAATCTTGATTTTCATAATAGATCCCAGCCAGCCTAAATTGAACTTCAGCATTATCAGGATAAAACTCTATAGCTTGAAACAAGTTTTGTAAAGCTGCGTCTGATTCTCCAAGAAATCTAAGAATATCTGATCGACTTAACCAAGTTTCTAGTTCATAATTACCAAGTTCTAGCGCTTTGCGATATCCTCTTTCTGCTTCTTCAAAAAAATCAAGTTTGTTATTTATTTTGGCATATCTTTTCCAATACAAAACGTTTTCTGCATCTATACTAATGGCTTTATTTGTATAATACAGTGCCTTTTGGTAATTGCGTTTGCGTAAATAGAAATCGGTTATGGCAATCCATCCTTTGTCTAATAAAGGATCTTCATGTACGGTTTTGGAATAATGTTGAATGGCCAAATCGTCATTCCCCAATCTTTCAAAACACTTTCCAATTCGTAGTAATGCAAAAGAGGTCGGGTCATCTAATTCAAGAGTTATTCGATAATTTTCGATAGCCTCATTATAGCGTTTTAGTTTTTCTAAAACTTTCCCTTTTTCTAAATATGCACCTATAAAATACTCATCACTGATGATAGCAAAATCAAATGCTGCTAATGCTTTTTTGTAATCTTTCAAATCATAATATTGTTTCCCTACTTGATGCCAAGCAACTTCACAATATGGGTTTTTATCAAGATACATGTTAAGGTATTCAATAGCATCTTCATGCTGTTCTAGAAAGTCAAAACAATAAATAATATTATATAAAGCTGAATAATCATGATCATCGGCTTCAAGGCATTTCATGAAACTAACCTTAGCGTTTTCAAAATCATCCATAAACAAATACTCCATACCTATTAAAGAAAAGACATCTGCTTCATCATTAGTATACTTTAATGCAATGTTAAGAAGTTCTATGGCTCTAAAATGTTCATTTTTCTTTGAAAGAATATTAGCTTTTTGAATATAAATTTCTTCATTTTCTGGTTCAATTGCATGTAATTGAGCCAAGAGATTATCTGCTTTGTCCAAGCGATCTTCAAATACCATTACTTCAACTTGTAGTAATTTCAAGTTTACAGAAGATGGATGTTGTGAAAGACCCAAAGATATTGCCTTTTTGGCTTTAGCAATTTTCCCATTTTCTAGATAGTGATGAATAATAGATTCAAATTCGTCAGAATCAAAAAACTTAACATCATTAGATCTCAGCATAGACTCGTATCGAGTAATAGAGAAATTATTTTCTTCTTCTTCGTGGTTAAATTTCATACACGTTGATTAGAGATGCTCAATAAATAGTAAAAGTAGTATAAATATCTGTTTTGCTTTCCCAAACGATTGAGGATATTTGATAACTTTATTAAACGTAATTTATTTTCGCATTATTGATTTCCTCAGTATTAAAATTACAAATGAATTTGTACGTTTGAACTTTAGTCATCATTTGTTTTTAACAAACTAATTAACAAAATACATACCATTCATAAAAAAATGATCATGAGTTTATTTTTTATTGGCCAATATGTCTTAAGAATTTTTGTGAAAAGAAGTGTTATTCAACTAAATATAGTAAATTTTAGTCAACTTTTCAAGTTAACAGATCATTTATTAAGCTCATTAATTTGATCTAAAACACTTAAGAGAATGGCGCAACCTTCTTTGATTTCTTCAACAGAAATGGTCAACGGAGGTGTGATTCGTACTGCTTTTGACTCGAACAAGAGCCAAAACAGGATTAATCCTTTCTCTTGACAAAGCATTATTATTCGATTTGTGATCTCCTCTGAAGGAGTTATACAAGCTAACATTAAACCAATACCTCTAATCTCTGTAATTAGTGGATGTACAAGTATTGATCTAAATAGTTTTTCTTTTTCTAATACCTCTGCCATTACGTCACTTTCTGTAAGTTCCTGTAATGTTGCCAAAGCAGCAGATGCAATGACAGGATTTCCTCCAAATGTTGTAATATGACCTAATTTGGGGTTGTCTTGCAATTGATCCATCATTTCAGAGGAAGCTGTAAACGCTCCAATCGGAAGACCCCCGCCCATTCCTTTTCCGAGGACAAGTATATCAGGCACTATGTTATAGTTTTGAAAACCAAAAAGAGTACCTGTTCTACCAAATCCTGGTTGGATTTCGTCTAAAATTAATAAAGCACCTACTTCATCACAGCGTTTCCTAACTTTTTGCAAATAATTATTTTTTGGAATTATAAAACCGGCTCCGCCTTGTATTGTTTCTAACAAGACAGCCGCAGTGTTTTCTGTTATCTGAGATAGATCACCTTCAAAATTAAAATTAATAAAGCTTACATCAGGAAGTAATGGTCTAAAAGCTCTTTTGCGTTCTTCATACCCCATTACACTCATTGATCCCATAGTGTTACCGTGATAGGCTAGATTGGCTGCAATAATTTGACTGCGACCTGTTACTCTTCTTGCCAGTTTAAGAGATCCTTCGATAGCTTCGGTTCCTGAATTGGTTAAATAAGTTTTTTCTAGAGAAGGGGGGAGGTGATGTGCTAAAAGTTTTGTTAATGTTACTGCTGGTTGCTGGATATATTCACCATAAACCATAACATGCAAGTACTTATCTAATTGTTCTTGTATGGCTTTTATTACTCTTGGATGTCTATGTCCTAGACTGCAGGCCGATACACCAGCTACAAAATCAAGATATTTTTTACCATTAGTAGCATAAATATAAGATCCTACAGCATGTGAAATTTCCATTGCTAAAGGATGTGGACTTGTTTGTGCTTGGTATTTAAAAAAATCTTCCTTCAAGAGTATTTAAGGTATGTGAAATTTTATTGAAAAAAATAATTAGATTTATAACAATTAGATATATACTACTAGCTTCTAATTGTTAGATAAACTTTTTGTACTATCCTTAAGTTTACTTGCCTGCTTTAGGGTAGTCACAGTGATACTATCTCTTTGTCTAGCTGTTCGTTGTAAATCTAGATCAATTGAGGATGTTTTCTTTTTACTTTTTTTATTTTCTTCTTTGAGATCTTCTTTGATTTCTTTTTTAGAAGGAATAGAATCTAACTCTTCATTGGTCTCTTTTAATTCGGCATCCTTAAGTTCTTGTTCTAGTAGACGTGATCCTTCAGATTTGTTTTCTTCTATACGTTTTACTGTTTCTTCATCAAAGAAATCAGCTTCATCTTTTGGCAATGGGATACCTTTTATTTTTGTCAGAACGGGAGGGCTTTCTCCTCTAAAAAGATCAGCTTTACTAGTAATACGTTCTTCTCCACGCCACAAAAACCCAGAAAGTTCACGAGCATTTTCAGGAAGATCAATTTCTCTATATAAAGTACCATCAACATTTTGATAATAGTATACATCTTCTATTTCTCGATTATTAAGTAACAATCGTATAGAACTGGATAATACTTTGTTGATACCTATTAATTTTAAATCACCTTCACTCTCCCTTTGATAGAAAACAGTTTCGGTATTTTTATCTATATCTACTTGATAAATCTCATTATCTTTAAACAAACCATATAGTGTTTGTCCTTTGACTTGATTGTATCCTGCTTTTAAGGTGTCTTCTTGAGCAAGAAAAGCATTTTGATAGACGACCAAAGAATCAAGTTTTTCGGTCTCGTTATTAGAAATGATTTTTATGGTATCTCCTGTCATTTGATTTCTTTGCGCCCATAAAATTGGTCTACCTATCATTTTTGTGTAACCTGTAGTTTGATCAACATTGATAGAATCACTTTTACCACTCATATTGATTTTATAGATTCTTACATCATAAAAGCCATTCATGATTCTGTTTTCGGGTTTACCAGTAACCATTAATGTATCACTATGTATAAAAATAGAATCTTTTTCTTGTAATGTTGCGGCTAGTGCTCTTTTGGTAATAAATACAGAATCCTTGTCTTTGAATACTTCGGCATAATGTCCAGTAATAATCGAATTATTTGCTGTATCTAGTACTTTTATATTATTAGTTGCCGATGCAAATTGCACAGCACTATTATAAAATATACTATCTCCAAAAACAGTACGATTATCATAATCGATTCTTGCATTTTTAATTGCATACCCTGTTTTTACTTCGGTATCATAAAAACCTCTTTCGCAGTATAAAGTACTTTCTTTTCCTTTTACAGTTGATGGTCCGTATATATAGACATGGTTGGCATCTGGGAAATAATCTAATCGATCAGAATCAATAGTGTTTTCAGGATTTACAATTTTTACATTAGTGTTAAATGAAAATTGATTTCTATCCATGAAATGACGACCAATCTTACTAGTAAGTGTTGTATTTGCAGAATCTTTAACTGTACCTCCACTACGATAGTAGGCTTGTTGTTTTAATCTATCAAAAAATAAAGTATCTGTACGCAATGTATTCGATGGGGTTTCCATAAATACATCATCTCTGGCATAGGCAAATTGAGTGTTTCCATTATACTCTGCATATTTGCTGGTCATGGTCAAGGTATCTCCTTGCTTTATAATCACATTACCAAGTGCTTTTACAAATTTATCCTCGCCGTAATGAACTGCCTGATCACACCAAATTTCAACACCTTCGTGTTGCATGTATACCTGCTTATCCACTTTTGCTAAAATTGTGGCTCCAGGAAATCTGTCTTGGTCTTTAATAGTTCGGTCAGATTGTACCTTTATTTGTTTTGCTTCTTGAGCCATAGTGACTGCAGAAAACAAAAGAATAAGAGTTATATAGATGAATTTGTATTTCAAGTGTTCTTAATTTGTTTGCAAAATAACGAAAATTGTTACTAATGATTGTTGCTGTTTATGTAAAATAACGGTCTTCTTGTTTTAAATACTTATGAATACCTTTAATGTTACGTATTTTTTGAATATCATTTTTTGAATTAATTAATATTTGGTTGAGAATTATGAATAATCGATATTTTTTTTGAGTCCATTTTCCGAATAATTAAAGGGGTTGAAGAGGGTTTTAATGTGATTCTAAAAAAAATAAAAAAGAATTTTACGAATTTTTAACACTTGATTTGATTAAGCATCAGTACATTGCAAGAGGAAACAACAAAAGAATACGATCAATGCTATGGGGATAGCATTTCTTAAACTTTATTTTTTTTAGAATTATTAAATACTGTTAATGACTAGTTATTTTAATTAGTCAACTTAGAGGTATTATGATTTTTTTTAAAGAAACTTAAAGATGAGATCGAAATAGAAATAACAAAAAACTAATGTATGTTTTTGGGGAAAAACTTCAATAGGCTGTTTTTTTTGTTTTTTTGGGGAGCTGTATTTTCACAAGAAGTACAGTATAGGGAAATAGTTGATACTTATATAAGTTATGCTCTTGTTGACGATAACAAAGTATATACAGGTGATGTTAATATAGAGCCTGCAATTATAAAAGTATATGAAGAAGATAAAGTGCTATCTGAGAGTTTTTTAAATAATTATGAAACAAAAGGTAGAAACGAATCTTATGTATGTTTATTGAATTCTCTAACAGTAAAAGAAAAAAAGTCAAAGAATTTTGTGCTAAATATTTTGAAAATAAATTCAAAAGGTTCGGATTATGCTCCTAGTTTTTATAATGGAGAGTTAATTTTTGCATCTTCAAGAGATGTTAATAGTATCTCTAAAACTTTTGATGCGTTAAATAATCAACCTTTTTTGGACTTATATAAGACTATAGAAATTAATAATCAGCAAAGAGTTAGAAAATTAAAGGGAAAAATTAATTCTAAATTTCATGAATCTTCGGCGGTTTTTACTCAAGATAAAAAAACAGTTTATTTCACCAGGAATAACTACTCGAAGAAGAAATATGGGACAAATGATGAAGGTGTTGTTTTATTAAAAATTTATAGAGCTAGTTATTACGAAGGAAAATGGAGAGATGTAGAAGAATTACCTTTCAATAGTGATGATTATTCTATTGCTCATCCAGCATTGTCCCCTGATGGAAAACATCTTTTTTTTGCTAGTGATATGCCGGGTAGTTTTGGTAAATCTGATTTGTATAAGGTTGATATATATGAAGACGGTAATTTTGGAACACCAGTTAATTTAGGAGAAAGAATAAATACAAAAGAAAGAGAAACTTTTCCTTATGTAAGTGATAAGGGGAACTTGTTTTTTGCGAGCAATGGCCATAGTGGTTTTGGAGGTTTAGATATTTTCATGACACTACCAAACAAGGACGGAAATATCGAAGTTTATAATCTAGGAAAACCAATTAATAGCGAAAAGGACGATTTTACTTTTATAATTAATGAAGAACATAAAACAGGATATTTAGCTAGTAATCGTGACGGAGGAAAAGGGGATGATGATATTTATGGTTTTAAACAACTAGTTTCTTTTCCTAAACAATACAATAATAGATTAAGAGGGGTTAAAAAAATTGAAAGAGTTATTGATTTAAAAATAACAACAGAAGAAATAACCTCGTGGTAATCTAACAGAATATGCCATTATGGTGAAGAGTAATAGTAAAACGAATTATAATATTTGTGTTACTATTTTAGTTAGCTGAAAAAGCCGTTAAATTTAATTTAACGGCTTTTGTAATTAATTATAGTATTGTCGTATTTTGAAACTACCTATGTATTGTTTGCGTTCTATCTGGACCTACAGATACAATAGTAATAGGAGTTTCTAACTCTTTTTCAAGAAAGTCGATATATTCATTTAACTCCTTTGGCAATTCAGAAGCTTCTGTCATTCCTGTAAGATCTTCTGACCAACCTTTCATTTCAGTATAGATTGGAGTTACATTTTCTGGTTCGATATTGTATGGTAAGTGTGTAATTGTTTCGCCTTGATATTTGTAAGCAGTACATACTTTTAGTGTTTCAAATCCACTTAACACATCGCCTTTCATCATCATTAACTTAGTAACCCCATTAACATGTACAGCGTATTTTAGTGCTACAAGATCTAACCAGCCACAACGTCTTGGTCTTCCTGTTGTTGCTCCAAATTCATTACCAACTTTAGCCATTGTCTCACCATCTTTATCAAATAGTTCAGTAGGAAAAGGACCGCTACCTACTCGTGTTGTATAGGCCTTAAAAATACCAAAAACATCTTTAATTTTATTAGGAGCAATCCCTAAACCGGTACAAGCACCGGCTGCCGTTGTATTAGAAGAAGTCACAAATGGATAAGTACCAAAATCAATATCTAATAATGATCCTTGAGCTCCTTCAGCAAGAATTGTTTTTCCTTCTTTTTGCGCTTTATGAAGATATTCTTCACTGTCAATAAAAGTTAGTGATTTTAATACCTTTACAGCTTCAAAAAACTCACGTTCTAATTCTTCTAAGTCATACTCGATTTTAGCATCATAGAAGTCAATCATAGCTTCATGTTTATTAGCTAAGTTTCTATAACGATCTTTCCAGTTACTAAGTTCAAGGTCTCCCACTCGAATACCATTTCTACCCGTCTTATCCATATAAGTGGGACCTATACCTTTTAGGGTTGAGCCTATTTTAGCTTTACCTTTAGAAGCTTCTGAGGCGGCATCTAAAATTCTATGAGTTGGAAGTATTAAATGTGCTTTTCTAGAAATTAAAAGCTTTGATTTATAGTCTAAATTAAATTTATTTAGATTATCTAATTCTTTTTTGAAAATAACAGGGTCTATTACAACTCCATTTCCAACCAAATTAATGGCTTTGTCATGAAAAATTCCACTAGGAATAGTGTGTAATACATGTTTGATTCCATCAAATTCCAAAGTATGCCCGGCATTTGGACCACCTTGAAATCTAGCAATTATATCATAATCTTTTGTAAGAACGTCTACAATTTTCCCTTTCCCTTCGTCTCCCCATTGAAGACCAAGCAATAAATTTACCGCCATTAGTTGTGTTGATTAGTTTGATTTCTTTTTAGTTCCGTAGAAATACAAAGAGTGATTTGTAATATCTACATCAAAAATTTCTTCTATTGTTTTTTTTATAGATTGAATTCTAGGGTCACAAAACTCAAGAACGTCACCACTATCTGTTAGAATAAGGTGATCATGTTGTCTATCAAAATATGATTTTTCATATTGTGCTTGATTTTGACCAAATTGATGTTTTCTAACCAATTTACACTCTAATAAAAGCTCGATAGTGTTATATAGCGTAGCACGACTAACCCTATAGTTTTTGTTTTTCATTTTAATATATAAAGATTCTATATCAAAATGTTCGTCACTTTCGTAAATTTCTTGAAGTATAGCGTATCGTTCTGGTGTTTTTCTATGACCATTTTCTTCTAAGAAGCTGGTAAACACATTTTTAACGATAACTTGATCGTTTTGTGTAGTTGCTTTAGTACTCATACGTTTAAAAAAGCAAAGTTACATTATTTTTTATTAGCCCCCTAACTGCATTGAAGGAATTAAATAAGATATTATTTTATCATAATTTTTAATGCTACAATAATGCATGCATATATCGAATTTCTAAAGCTATTGTTTAGATATCTATTATTCTCGAATAACCTTATCGATACCATTTATTTTAGTAAGACTTTTTATTACTGTTTTTAGAGTATTTTTATTTTTAACACCTACAGTAATTTTACCGGTAAAAACACCGTCGTTTGTATCAAAATTCATGTTGTAAATGGCAAGATGCATATTGTTAGATATAATTTGAGTTACTTCATTAACAACACCAATATTATCAATTCCATTAAGTCTTATAACGGCTTTAAATTCTTCTTGGCTAGAATCTATCCATTTTGATTGCATGATTCTATAGGCATAGTTACTTTGCAATTGTAAAGCATTTGGACAATTGTTTTTATGGACTTTTATACCTTCGTTAACGGTAACAAAGCCAAATACATCATCTCCAGGAATAGGGTTACAACAATTTGATAATTTATATTCTAACTTTTCCAGATCTTTACCAAATACTAAGAGATCATATTTAGAGGTTATCTCTTCTTTATTTACATCTTTTATATTACCTCTTCTAATTCTATTTTTAATAAAATTCATAAAGACATTGCTTCTTGTTGTAGCAAATTCTTTAATTTTTTTATTATCAATGGTTCCAATACCAACTCTATAAAATAAATCTAAACTGGTTTTTAGTTTGAAATATAGTACAAGTTCATTAACCACTTTTTCACTCATGGTAATTTTTTGAGAGCGAAGCTTACGTTTCAAGATCACTTTACCATCCTCGGCAATTTGTTTTTTCTCATCACGTAGAGCTGATTTTATCCTGGAACGTGCTCTTGCAGTGGTCGCATAATCTAACCAGTTAGAAGATGGTTTTGATTTTGTTGAAGTAATAATCTCTACTTGATCCCCACTTTTTAACTCATGGCTTAAGGGTACTAATTTACCATTAACCCTTGAACCTCTAGTTTTTAGCCCGATTTCTGTATGAACGCTAAAACCAAAATCAAGAGCAGTTGCCCCTTTGGGTAATGATTTTAAATCTCCTTCAGGGGTAAAAACAAATATTTCTTTGGCATATAGATTTAGTTTAAATTCCTCTACAAAATCTACAGCATTGGCCTCAGAGTTTTCTAATGCCTCTTGTAGTCTATTTAGCCAATCATCCAGGCCTTGATCTTGTTGTTGCTCTTCTTTGTTTTTGTATTTATAATGTGCTGCGTATCCTTTTTCTGCAATTTCATGCATGCGTTCACTTCGGATCTGGACTTCTACCCACCTACTATCTGGACCAATAACAGTGATGTGAAGTGCCTCGTAACCTGTGGTTTTTGGTTGATTAATCCAATCTCGCAATCGAATTGGATTAGGTCTATAATAATCAGTAACAATAGAATAGATTTTCCACGCTACAAACTTTTCATTTTCAGTGTCCGAATCTGACTTATATATTATTCGTATCGCGAACTTGTCATACACCTCGTCAAAAGAGACGTTTTGCTTAACCATTTTTCTTCGGATAGAAAATATGGATTTAGGTCTACCTTTGATTTCATAATTTAGCCCTTCTTTATCGAGTCCTTCACGGATGCGATCAGAAAACCTTTTGATATAAGCATCTTGTTCTTCTTTACTTTCTTTTATTTTTTCAAGAATATCTCTGTAGACATCAGGTTCTGTATACTTTAAACCTAGGTCTTCGAGTTCAGTCTTAATGTTGTAAAGTCCTATTCTATGTGCTAAAGGTGCGTAAATAAATAATGTTTCAGAAGCAATTTTAACTTGCTTATCAGGTCGCATAGCGTCCATGGTTTGCATGTTATGTAGACGGTCTGCAATTTTAATAATGATAACACGGATATCATCATTAAGTGTAAGTAGCATTTTTCTGAAATTCTCTGCCTGAAGAGATATATCTCTATCTTTCTTTAAAGAAGAAATTTTAGTTAAACCATCAACAATACGTGCTATGGTTTCACCAAACATTTGTTCGATGTCGACTAATGTATATTCTGTATCTTCGACAACATCATGTAGTAGCGCTGCAGCAATTGAAGTTGCATCAAGACCAATTTCACTTGCAACTATTTTGGCAACAGCTATCGGGTGAAAAATATAAGCTTCACCACTTTTTCTTCGTTGCTCTTTATGAGCATCAACGGCAATGTCGAATGCTTGTCGTATAAGTGCCTTGTCTTCCTTAGAAAGATCTCTGTAACTAATACGCAGCAATTCTTTATATTGCTTAGCTATTTGTTTATTTTCTTCTTCTATAGCAGCTTCAGTCATAATACGTAATTTTTTATGAAAGCCCTATTCAATACTGTGTGAACTATTCTCCCTTTGCAATAAATAATCTGACAAAAATTATACCTTAAATTATATATGTTAATTAAAGTGTAAACATGACATATATTTATTAAATGTACAATTAAGAATTGTAATGAGCAAGTACTTGAACACTGGATTTTATTCTCTTAAATTTTTTATTCTCTGTAAAAGAGTTGGGTGTGAATAATGTATAAATACCATTGCAGGGTGGGGGGTCAGGTTGCTAAAATTGTTTTTTGAAAGTTTCTTCAAACTACTTATCAAAGCTTCTTTGTTATATGTGTTTTTGGCATAGTTATCTGCTTGGTATTCAAAAGTTCTTGAAACTATGTTCATTACAAGGCCAGTAATCTCAGAAATTGGACTATACAAAACTCCAAATGCAACTAAACCCACATGAAAAGAGGGCACGCTAACGTTAAGTGCTTCTGATAATAATGGATTAGCGATAAAAAGAGATAAAAACCATAAAGTCAATCCTGTTAGTAATATTGATAATAATAAGTTAGCGATAACATGTTTTTTCTTAAAATGCCCAACTTCATGGGCAAGAACCGCTACGATTTCTTCATTATCCAGATCTTTAATTAACGTGTCATATAATGTAATTCTTTTTTCACTTCCAAAACCAGAAAAATATGCATTTGCCTTAGTACTTCTTTTAGAGCCATCAATCACATAAATGTCTTTTAACTGAAAACCAACTTTTTTAGAATACGCTTCTATAATATTTCTTAGTTCTCCAGGTTCCAGCGGGGTTTGTTTATTAAATATAGGAACAATAAGTCTGGCATAGAACATATTCATAGCAAGCGTGAAAATTGAAATTAATGCTAAAGCATACATCCAAAAATGTTTTCCAGTGATTTCATAAAACCATATAATTAATGATAAAAGAGCACCACCAACGATAATCATCATAATGATACTTTTAATTTTATCTACAAAAAAGGTTTTTAAAGATGTTTTATTAAAACCAAATTTTTCTTCGATTACAAAAGTTTGATAGTAAGAAGTTGGTGTAGAAAGGATATCACTTCCTATCATTATAATTCCAAAAAAAATGAGACCAATAACAATTGAATTGTCAGAAAGACTTCGGGCTATATTATCTACCCAGGCAAAGCCATCAAGAAAGAAAAACAATAACATAATAAAAAGTGATATAGTCGAAGAAAATATCTTGAATTTATAGTTTGCTTTTTTATATGCTATAGATTTTAAATATTCGTCTTTTGGGTAAACATCAGATAATTCTTCGGGTATCTTATCATCATAATGATTTGCATTTAGAACATCCAAAAGGGTGTCTATTAAAAATACAATAACGACGATAGCAACTAATAGGTAAAATAGGGAAATAGGGGTCATCGGTTAATAGCAATTAGTAGTTTAAGTATTTGGGATTTACGGGGTAGGTGGAAAGATAATACTTTTTAATCTATTTGTTTAATAATTTATTAATCTTTATTTAATGAAATTACGCTGGCGTTTTGCTTCAAAAATTAAAATTCCCGCCGCAACAGATACATTCATTGAATCTATACTACCGCCCATTGGTATTTTTATATTTTGGGAAGTATTTTGTAAAAACTCACTGCTTAGACCTGTAGCTTCTGTGCCTACTACAATGGCTGTTGGGGTTGTGTAATTTTGTGTGTGATAATCCTGAGAGGATTGTAATGCCGCGCCATAGATTTCGATATTTTGTTGTTTTAAAAATGTAATAATGTCTGATGTAGTACCTGTAGCAATTTTATTGGTAAAAACACACCCTACACTTGATCTAATAATATTTGGATTATACATATCTGTTTTAGGATTGGCGATAAAAACAGCATCTAGATTAGCGGCATCTGCTGTGCGTAGCAGAGCACCAATATTACCAGGTTTTTCAGGAGCTTCGGTAACAAGAATTAAAGGGTTTTTTGAAGATAATTTAAAACTGTTTATGTCTAAATCCTTAGCTAGGGCAACTGCCAATATTCCTTCTGTAGTACTGCGATATGCAAGCTTTTGATATATTTCTAGAGAGATTTCAAATATAGATGTTTTTTGGTCTCTTTGGTTTGTTAGGGTTGAAGCTTCCTCGAATGAAATTATTGAAGGACAATAGTATATTTGAGTAATTGAATAATCTCCTTTTAGGGCTAAAGAGATTTCACGAACTCCTTCAATTATAAAACATTTTTCCTTTTTACGAACGCGTGATTTTTCTTTCAGTTGATTAAGAAACTTGATTCTAGTGTTTTGAAAGCTTTTGATCTGATTTTGCATAACTGCAAATATACTAATAGGATTCAGAATTTTATTTTAAGAGATTCAAGAATCCAACTCTTTTATTGATAGTTTAATATCTTTTATAATCTGAGGAAAAGATTCTTCTAATTGTTTAAATAATTCTAGAATCACCTTTGAATCGTTATTTTGAGCAGAATTTTGTTCAATTTTTTGTAATAGTTGAGTTTGGTGGCTTAATCCAATAGTTTTAAAGCTTGATTTGAGTTTGTGCGCTATTTGTTTAGAAGTAACCATGTCATTTTGATACACAGCATCTTTTAATTTTTGATAATCTAAAGGTGTTTCATCAATAAATATTTGAAGAACACTTTGTATGATCTCCTTATCGTTATCAAAGGTTTTCTTTAAGAAAGAAAGGTCACAGGTTTTTATTGAAGAAGAATTTACTAAATTCTTTACTGGTGACACTTCTGTTTTTATCGAGGTTCTTCCTTTAATACCTTTTGGTTGTAGGCTAAAAAGCACTTCTTCAAGAGCTTTTTCACTTAAAGGTTTAGTAAGATAGAAATCCATTCCA
This sequence comes from Aquimarina sp. AD10, assembly GCF_003443715.1. Taxonomy (NCBI): domain Bacteria; kingdom Pseudomonadati; phylum Bacteroidota; class Flavobacteriia; order Flavobacteriales; family Flavobacteriaceae; genus Aquimarina; species Aquimarina sp. AD10. Next base: position 5,975,549 of record NZ_CP031965.1, read on the forward strand.
GAAGCAATTGCCTTCTTTTTTGATTCAGGAAATACATCGGCAGAACAAGCAATTATAGGGATTTGTTTTATTGCTGCGTTAGGGGATTTTCTTATTTTCATTGCAGTTTCTGGGCCATCCATTACTGGCATATGCATATCCATTAAAATTAAATCATAGACACTATGCTCTATTTTTTCTAGAGCTATTTTTCCGTTTTCAGCAAGATGAACTTCAATATTCCAATTTAAGAGTAATTGTTTTAAGAAAAATTGGTTCATTTTATTGTCTTCCACGACTAGAACTCTCATTCCTGAAATATCAGTTGTATCCTGATTTGAGATGATGCTTTTTTGATTCTTTTCTGTAGATTTAAACTGACTTTTAGTGTATTGTATTGAAAATTGGAAAACAGAACCTATACCAGGTTTACTTTTGGCTTTTAGTTTTCCACCTTGTAATTCTATTAACTGTTTTGAAATTGATAAGCCCAAGCCAGTCCCTTCTATTTTGTTTTTTCCTGGCTTGTGTACTTGATAAAAACTTTCAAAAATACTAGCTAACTTGTCTTTAGGTATACCAACCCCTGTATCTTTGACCGCAAAGTTCAGTGTGATTTGGTTTTTAAGTATTTTACCAACAGTTATCTCAATAGTGACTTTGCCCTCATGGGTGAATTTTATAGCATTTCCTAGTAAATTAATTAAAATTTGATTTAACCTAAGTTGATCACCAATAATAAACTTTGGTACTTCTGGGGCGATATCCACAGTGTAATCGATACCTTTTTCATCAGCTTTGATTCTAAACCCTCTAGATAAATTATGTATGAGCTCTAGTACATTAAAATCAGTATTATGTAAAGTGAGTTTTCCGGCTTCAATTTTAGAAAAATCAAGAATATCATTGATTAAAACTAAAAGATTTTCTGCAGAAAACTGGATGCCATCGAGATTTTTTTTATCTACTTGTGGAGTGCTAAAATCACTTTTTTGTAAAATTCCGGTTAATCCTAAAATTACATTCAAAGGTGTTCTGATTTCATGACTCATATTCGATAAAAAAGCAGATTTAGCTTTTGCAGATTTTTCAGCAATTACTTTTGCTTCTCTAATTTCATTATCAATAACTTTTTTGCTAGTAATGTCTCTAAAAAAAGCATTAAATAAGAAATCTTCTTTAGTTTTAATTGCTATGATCGTAAGTTCTATATGTACTACGGTTCCATTAATTCTATTTACAGAAGTTTCAACTCTCTTGTTAATTAATTCATCAGTTCCTGTTTTAATATAATTACTAAAGCTGTTTTGTAAAGCGTATCTAAGTTTACGTGGCACTAGAGAATAAACACTTCGTCCTATGGTCTCTTCTCTTTTTAGTTCAAGTATATTCTCGGCCTGATTGTTCCAGTTTAAAACGGTCCCATTACTATTTACTAAAATCACTCCGTCCATAGCGGTCTCAAGAATGGTCGTGTTAAGATGTTCTATATGTTTTAAATCTTCTTCTACTTTTTTTCTTTCTATAATTTCTTTCGTCAATCGCTCATTAATTTCTTCCATGCTGTACAATTGTTTCTGAAGCATTTTAAGCATTTGTTGTTTGCTTGGGAAATTTATGAGATCTTTTGCCAAAATTTCTTCGGGAATAACATTTAATATTCCTGTAAAAGAATCCAATAAGTGGTACGACTGAAAATAGGATTTGTAAATGAGTAAGTAAATATTAGTAATAGCATTAATTCCTAGGCTATTTTTAATTCGCTGAAAAATCTCTGTAGAATATTCTAATAGTTTTTTTCGCTCTTTTATTAAATCTATAGTTTTGAAATTATAATCGGTATGAAGATAATTTTTAATGTTAACTATTTTTGGATCATTGTTGCCTCCAACAAGCTCCTCGGATTTCACCAGTACGCTAAAAAGAAATGTTCTGCATAATGTGAGTTCTTGTTCTGAAGAGGATTGAAATATCAAATAAAAATTCTCGTAAGTATTCAAAAAGGCGTATCGCTCAATGATTTTATCTCTTATTATTTTTGAACTTAATTGATTAATTATATTCTTCTCAACAATGTGTTCTTCAAATAGCAGATATAATTCGGGTAAGAATTCTTTCTTTTTAGATAATGAGTAGGTATCAAAAATTTTAGCTTTTGCTTTCAGATTAGTTGCATTAGCGGGTATGTCGATTTGTTTCCACAAAAAATTAATAAGATCATTGATGTCCTGTTCTTCTTTATTTCCTGTTGGATCAATTCTATTTTTGGATATTATTTTTTTAAACCAATTTGCGATCATCTAAGGGTCATATTTTGCTGGCTCTGTATATTTTGAAAAAACCTAATGCAGATAATCCCCATGTAAGAATTAGAGCAATAAACCAGATATAATTACCAAAGGTGTCGCCAAATATGTTTTTGAAGATATTATAATCAAAAATATGAGCGATTTGCATATGTAAGTGACCTAAAGCCATTACAACAAAACCCCAGGCAAGAAGTGTCATTCCAGAGCCAAATTTTCCCCCTTTTAATCTTGTAGCCGTTAGAAAGCTAAAAATTAGAGCTATAGCAAGAAAGGGCATTTCTAGTAAACCAAAAATTTGTTCTGAACCTAGTTTAGTACTATGATGTGTACTTTGTTCCTGTGCAAACAAAGTTTGATTAATGAATAATACTCCGAAAGTAATTAAAAAGTAGTGTTTCTTCATATAAGTCGAGTTTGTTTAAAAGTAATGAAAAAATGCGGGTTCGCCATGGATTTAATGGATTAAATACTTGTTTTATCGACTAAGTGTGTTTTTTAAGGAATTGATATAAAAAAAACCCGCTTTTTCAAGCAGGTTTTAAACAAGTGAGATTGTATAGTTTTATTAAAAAAGATTACTATTTTACTTTTTCCACAATCGCTTTAAAAGCTTCAGGGTTGTTCATCGCTAAATCTGCTAAAACCTTACGGTTTAACTCTATGTTATTAGCTTTAACTTTACCCATAAATTGAGAATAAGACATACCATATGTACGAGCACCTGCGTTAATACGAGTGATCCATAAAGCACGGAAAGTTCTCTTTTTATTTCTACGGTCTCTATACGAATATTGCATCGCTTTATCCACCGCATTTTTTGCTACTGTCCAAACGTTTTTACGACGTCCAAAGTAACCTTTTGCTTGCTTAAGAACTTTTTTTCTTCTAGCTCTCTTTGCAACAGAATTTACTGATCTTGGCATAATTTTAAATTTTTTAGTAGTAGGCGATCTTAATTAGATACTTTATTTTTATAGTTTGTAATTTTACTTTTATAAAAGCCTAACTCCTGGGTTTATAATAATTCTAACCTGATTAGGGATTAATTACTTTAAACGTAATTGTTCCTTAATACTATTTTCATCGCTTTTGTGCACTAATGTTGAGTGCGTCAAAGCAAGCTTACGTTTTTTAGATTTTTTTGTCAATATATGACTCTTAAAAGCGTGCTTTCTTTTGATTTTACCAGTTCCGGTAAGCTTAAAACGCTTCTTAGCACTGGATTTTGTTTTCATTTTAGGCATTGTATCCTTGTTTTTATAATCTCACTTATTATCTTCAAATGCTATAAAATAGCTCTTTACTTTATTTCTTAGGTGCGATAAACATTATCATTCGTTTACCTTCAAGTTTAGGCATTTGTTCTACTTTACCATACTCTTCTAATTCTTGTGCAAGTCTAAGTAGTAATATCTGACCTTGATCTTTGTAAATTATAGAACGACCTTTAAAGAAAACATAAGCTTTTAGTTTAGCACCTTCGCTAAGAAATTTAATAGCATGTTTCTTTTTAAATTCATAATCATGCTCATCGGTGTTGGGACCGAATCTAATTTCTTTAATAACAACTTTGGTGGCTTTAGATTTTAAAGCTTTGTCTCTTTTTTTCTGTTCATAAAGGAATTTTTTATAATCCATTATTTTACAAACAGGTGGCACAGCTTTAGGTGAAATCTCTACAAGATCTAGCTCTTGCTCTTCGGCAAGTTGTAATGCTTTCTTGGTTGGATACACTCCAACTTCAACATTATCACCTACAAGACGTACTTCATCAACTCGTATTTTATGATTGATTCTGTGAGCATCTTCTTTGATTACTCTTAGTGGTTTTTGAGACCTTCTTCTTCTTATTGCTATGACTTCAAAATTTAAATTAAACTTATTTTTTTATTTATTTCTTATCCGTTAAACGGTTTTAAGGTTTTATTTATTTCTTCTTTTACGATTTCAGAAAATTCATCAATAGATATAGCTCCTAAATCTTCTCCTCCATGTTTTCTAACAGATATCGTGTTATCAGTAGCTTCTTGTTCCCCAATGATGATAATATAAGGAAATTTATTCATTTCAGCTTCTCTGATCTTTTTACCTATTGTCTCATTTCTATGATCGGCAAGGGCGCGAATTTCGTCATTTTCTAACAAATTTAAAACTTTTTCAGAGTATTTTTCATATTTCTCACTGATAGAGAGAATAATAGCTTGTTCTGGCATCAGCCAAAGTGGGAAGTTACCTCCCGTATGTTCTAGTAAAATAGCTATAAATCTTTCCAAGCTTCCAAAAGGAGCTCTATGAATCATAACAGGTCTGTGCAATTCGTTATCATTACCTTTATAAGTAAGGTCAAAGCGTTCGGGTAAATTGTAATCTACCTGGATTGTTCCTAGTTGCCAACTTCTACCTAACGCATCCTTAACCATAAAATCGAGTTTTGGACCATAAAAAGCTGCTTCTCCACTTTCAATTATATAATTTAAGCCTTTGTCCTTTGCGGCACTTATAATAGCGTTTTCAGCTTTTTCCCAATTTGCAACATCTCCAATATACTTAGTTGGGTTGTCAAGATCTCTAACAGAGACTTGAGCTGTGAAATTCTCAAAACCTAATGAACCGAATACATATAAAACAAGATCGATTACTTTCTTAAACTCCTCGTCTAATTGGTCTGGAGTACAAAAAATATGAGCATCATCTTGAGTGAATCCTCTTACTCTTGTTAGTCCATGTAATTCACCACTTTGTTCATATCTATAAACTGTACCAAACTCAGCATATCTTTTAGGTAAATCTCTGTATGACCATGGTCCGCTATTATATATTTCACAATGGTGAGGACAATTCATGGGTTTTAAAAGAAATTCTTCACCATCAGCAGGAGTATTTATAGGTTGAAAACTATCTTCTCCATATTTAGCATAATGACCAGAGGTAACATATAACTCTTTTTGACCGATATGAGGTGTCATTACCATTTCATAACCTGCTTTTTTCTGTGCTTTTTTTAGAAATTGTTCTAAACGTTCTCTAAGCGCTGCTCCTTTAGGAAGCCAAAGAGGTAATCCTTGACCTACCCTTGATGAAAACGTAAAAAGATTGAGCTCTTTGCCAAGTTTTCTGTGATCTCTTTTTTTTGCTTCTTCTAGTAATTCTAAATATTCTTTTAACTCTTTTTGTTTAGGGAAAGATGTTCCGTAAACTCTTGTTAGTTGCTTATTGTTCTCGTCTCCTCTCCAATAAGCTCCGGCAACACTCATGATTTTTACAGCTTTTATGATCCCTGTATTGGGTATGTGCCCTCCACGGCATAAATCTGAAAAAGTATCATGATCACAAAAAGTAATTGTTCCGTCTTCAAGGTTTTCAATTAACTCTACTTTGTATTCATTGCCTTCTTGTTTGTATTTTGCTAATGCATCTGCTTTTGTAACAGATCTCATTTTGAAATCATGCTTACCTCTGGCAATTTCTAACATTTTATCTTCAATTGTTTTGAAGTCTTTTTCAGAAATAGTCTTATCTCCAAGATCTACATCATAATAAAAACCGTTATCAATTGCCGGTCCAATAGATAATTTTACACCAGGATATAATTGCTCTAGAGCTTGTGCTAAAACATGCGATGTAGAATGTCTAAAAGCTGTTTTACCTTCATCATCTCTCCATGTATATAGAATAAGACTACCGTCTGTTGTTAATAGGGTAGAGGTTTCAATAACAGTTCCATTAAATTTTGCAGAAATCACGTTTCTTGCAAAACCTTCACTAATATCTTTTGCTACATCTAAAGCGCTTACTGCGCTACTGTATTCTCTAACCGAGCCATCAGGCAACGTAATCTTGATCATTCTTTATGTAATTAAGGATGCAAAGATAATACGATATTAAAGTTCATACAATAGTAGTATGCATATTTAATGTATTAAATTATGATTATGTTGGTAAACTACATTGATTAAAGGGTAAGAGGTGCAGAATTATTTATGTCGTCTTATTATGATGCCTATATATTAAGGAGGTTGTCAATCTTGGGTTTTGTTCGGTGAATGATAAGAAATAATTTTTTTTAATGTAACATCTAAGTTATTAAGGAGTTAAGAAAATATTAAAAAAAACATTAAAAAAGTCATTGTCGAATAGTTTTATGTGTGTAGATTTGCGCCCTCGAAACGGGGTAATATGTTTCGGGTAGTTCATTGAGATTTGGTTTTATTTTTGGGTTAAAAAAACTTTATTTTTTTTCTATGAAATAGCTTGTCAGAATAAAAAAGGGTTGTATGTTTGCATCCGCTAAGCTCGAGGGCTTAGGAGTTCATTGAGAGTTTTGTTTTGGTTAGGGATTTAGGAAAAAGTTTTTTAAAAATAATTTCAAAAAAGCTTTGTAGAATAAAAAAGGGTTGTATATTTGCATCCGCTTAGCGAAACAGAGCGAGTTCGTAAAAATAATTATAATGGTTTTCTACTGATAATTTAGGTAGAATTGGGGTTCGATTCCTTAGGTAATAACAAGAGTAATTTTGGCTACTAGATGTGGTTTTAGATTGCTAAGAAAGTTCATAGACATATTGATTGACAGCGCGTATTTAGCTATTTTATTTATAGGATAGTTAATACATACGAAATTAAAGACTAGAATCATTTAGAGATACGATTATAATTCCGTTGTATTGTTTTCAAATAATATTTAAAGACAAACGATGAAGAGTTTGATCCTGGCTCAGGATGAACGCTAGCGGCAGGCTTAACACATGCAAGTCGAGGGGTAACATAAGTGCTTGCACTTGATGACGACCGGCGCACGGGTGCGTAACGCGTATAGAACCTACCTTATAGTAAGGGATAGCCCAGAGAAATTTGGATTAATACCTTATAGTATTATTGATTGGCATCGATTAATAATTAAAGATTTATTGCTATAAGATGGCTATGCGTTCTATTAGCTAGTTGGTATGGTAACGGCATACCAAGGCTACGATAGATAGGGGTCCTGAGAGGGAGATCCCCCACACTGGTACTGAGACACGGACCAGACTCCTACGGGAGGCAGCAGTGAGGAATATTGGACAATGGAGGCAACTCTGATCCAGCCATGCCGCGTGTAGGAAGACTGCCCTATGGGTTGTAAACTACTTTTATAGAGGAAGAAACCCCGATATGTATATCGGTCTGACGGTACTCTACGAATAAGGATCGGCTAACTCCGTGCCAGCAGCCGCGGTAATACGGAGGATCCAAGCGTTATCCGGAATCATTGGGTTTAAAGGGTCCGTAGGCGGTTTTGTAAGTCAGTGGTGAAAGTTTTCGGCTCAACCGGAAAATTGCCATTGATACTGCAAGACTTGAATTATTGTGAAGTGGTTAGAATGTGTAGTGTAGCGGTGAAATGCATAGATATTACACAGAATACCGATTGCGAAGGCAGATCACTAACAATATATTGACGCTAAGGGACGAAAGCGTGGGTAGCGAACAGGATTAGATACCCTGGTAGTCCACGCCGTAAACGATGGTTACTAGCTGTTCGGACTTCGGTCTGAGTGGCTAAGCGAAAGTGATAAGTAACCCACCTGGGGAGTACGTTCGCAAGAATGAAACTCAAAGGAATTGACGGGGGCCCGCACAAGCGGTGGAGCATGTGGTTTAATTCGATGATACGCGAGGAACCTTACCAGGGCTTAAATGTAGATTGACAGGTTTAGAGATAGACTTTTCTTCGGACAATTTACAAGGTGCTGCATGGTTGTCGTCAGCTCGTGCCGTGAGGTGTCAGGTTAAGTCCTATAACGAGCGCAACCCCTGTTGTTAGTTGCCATCGAGTAATGTCGGGAACTCTAACAAGACTGCCGGTGCAAACCGCGAGGAAGGTGGGGATGACGTCAAATCATCACGGCCCTTACGTCCTGGGCCACACACGTGCTACAATGGTAGGTACAGAGAGCAGCCACTGGGTGACCAGGAGCGAATCTATAAAGCCTATCACAGTTCGGATCGGAGTCTGCAACTCGACTCCGTGAAGCTGGAATCGCTAGTAATCGGATATCAGCCATGATCCGGTGAATACGTTCCCGGGCCTTGTACACACCGCCCGTCAAGCCATGGAAGCTGGGGGTACCTGAAGTCCGTCACCGTAAGGAGCGGCCTAGGGTAAAACTGGTAACTGGGGCTAAGTCGTAACAAGGTAGCCGTACCGGAAGGTGCGGCTGGAACACCTCCTTTCTAGAGAAAATGTGATACGATGGAATGTATCTTTGATTTTTTTAGTCTTTAGTGCTGTTAATTAATACAATAGTTGTTAGTTATTGGTTGTAGTTTTAATAAGCTACATAAGATAGACCATCAACGGTCAACTATGAAGAAGTCTCATAGCTCAGCTGGTTAGAGCGCTACACTGATAATGTAGAGGTCGGCAGTTCGAGTCTGCCTGAGACTACTGTACTACAAGTTTAGTATACGTTCATTATTTATTTATTGAGAAAGGAAATTTTAGAAGTTGTGCTACTTGTCAACTATAATGGCTAGCGGCCACTTATAGAAAGACGGGGGATTAGCTCAGCTGGCTAGAGCGCCTGCCTTGCACGCAGGAGGTCATCGGTTCGACTCCGATATTCTCCACAATTCTTTAGATATAAGGATTGATAGTTTATAAAACACAGGATTCATGAATTGAAAGCGTTTTTATGATCATCATTTTTATATTGTTTACAAGAAAAACGTTCATTGACATATTGATTTAAAAATACGAGCACATATTAATAATATGTGATAATAAAAGAGTGATATTAATCTTTGGATTGATATCAAAAAACTAAAAGAGCAAGTTAAGCAAGACGCATAAGCTAATTAAGGGCGTATGGGGAATGCCTAGGCTCTCAGAGGCGATGAAGGACGTGATAAGCTGCGAAAAGCTGCGGGGACTGGCACATACAGACTGATCCGCAGATATCCGAATGGGGCAACCCAGTATGTTGAAGACATATTATCCTTTCGAGGAGGCGAACCCGGAGAACTGAAACATCTAAGTACCCGGAGGAGAAGAAAACAAAAGTGATTCCGTTAGTAGTGGCGAGCGAACGCGGACTAGCCCAAACCATATTTGTTACGGCAGATGTGGGGTTGTAGGACTACGATATTTGAACTATAATGAATTAGAACACTTTGGAAAGAGTG